>NZ_JBLHDK010000003.1:4800000-9600000 GCF_047337785.1 Streptomyces lacaronensis | reverse complement strand
CTCGGTCGAGACCGCGGCCACCATGGGCATCGGCGCCATCATGGGCGGCCTCTACCTCGGATACGACCTCGTCGAAAACATGGTGAAGCTCTACGACAAGACACTCGCCGCCACCGACCACCCCTACCCGATCACACCACGCAAGATGGTCGCGATCTCAGGCGGCATGCACTGCGCCGAGACAACAGCACAGGCCCGCACCGAGGCCAAACCCCTCTTCGAGATGGCCAAACTCTCCACCGACGCCTACGAACGACTCTCCAAGCTCTCACAGGACTACGCCTACATGGGAGCCGTCAAAGACATCGACTTCGACGACGAGGAGTACATGTTCGAGCGCTCCCAAGGCTTCCTGGTCGGCGACCCGGACCACTGCATCGAACACGTTCAGCGATACGCCGACATGGGCGTCGACGCACTCGTCCTACGTGTCGACAGCCTCCCCCACCACCAGCTCATGCGCTCGATCGAACTCTTCGGCAAATACGTCATCCCCCACTTCAAAAACCCCCGCAACGTGGTCCGCCCGGCCGACGACGTACTCGCCGACATCCGAGCCGCACGCCCCGCCCACCAAGAAGCACTCCGCCAGTTCCACTCCCAGCACAACCCCACACACCACAAGGAGACCAGCCGATGACCGACCTCTACAACCACGGCACCGGCGACATCCTCACCGAACGCCACGACAACGGCGTCCTCCAGATCACGATCAATCGACCCGACCGGTACAACTCTCTCACCCTGCCGATGTTCGAGGAGATGAACCAGATCTGGGCCGACGTCGAGCGCGACGACCAGACCCGGGTCGTCGTCATCACCGGGGCCGGCAAGGCCTTCTGTACCGGGATGGACGTCGCTCAGCCCGATCCCACGCCCCAGGATGCGCTCGCGATGCTGGAGACCGAACGCAAGCGGGTCGCGACGATGTTGCGCATCGAGAAGCCGATCATCTCCGCGATCAACGGCCCCGCGGTCGGCTACGGGCTGTCGACCGCGCTTCTCGCCGACATCAGCATCGCCGCGGACGACGCGGTGCTGATCGAAGGCCATACCAAGGTCGGTGTGACCGCCGGCGACCACGCCGCACTCATCTGGCCGTTGCTTGTCGGCATGGCCAAGACCAAGTACTACGTGCTCACCTCCGAGAAGCTGACGGGCGCCGAGGCCGAGCGGATCGGGCTCGTGAGTCTGTCCGTTCCCCGCGAGCAGGTGCTGCCCCGCGCGCTCGAGGTCGCGTCCCAGCTGGCCCGCGGTTCCCAGCAGGCGCTCCGTTTCACCAAGCGTGCGCTCAACTCCTGGCTCACCAACGCGATGCCCCAGCACGAGCTGTCCTCGGCACTCGAGATCCTCGACTTCGCCGGTGCCGACTACGCCGAAGCACGCCAGGCTTTCCGGGAGAAGCGCCCCGTGGACTTCCCCTCCGCTCGCGCCGCCGGCGGACCGGCGAACTGAGGGAAGGCGAGCATGAGCATTGCCTCGCACAACACAGCGCCCAGCGCTGTGCACGCGTCCGACGAAGTGGACGGCGTGGTTGTACTCACCCTGAACCACCCGCCGGCGAACGCACTCAGCAATTCGCTCGTCAGCGAGCTGTCAAAGACGCTGGAAACCCTTGCCAGCGGCCCCGGCACCCCCGCAGTGGTCTTGACGGGAGCTGGTGAGCGCTTCTTCTGCGCGGGTGGCGACATCAAGGAAGCTGTCGGCTTCGGCGCCGATTCGATGGTCGAGCGGATGGCGTCGTTTCACGCGCTGCTCTGCGCACTGGAGGACTTTGCCCGGCCGCTGGTGTGTGCGGTCAACGGCTGGTGCGTCGGTGGTGGCATCGAAATGGCACTGTTCGCTGACACGGTGTACGCGTCGACTGAGGCGCGTTTCGTCTTCCCGGAGATCAACCACGGGATGCTGCCGGCCGTAAAGGGGATCACTCGAGTGCGCGGGGTCCTGGGTGACCGCGCGGCCCGGCGCCTCCTGCTGGGCGGAGAGCCCGTCGACGCGTTCGATGCGCAGAGGATGGGCATCGTCGACCAGGTGGTCGAGCCGGACGACCTGCTCGCGATCGCGATGGCGGACGCGCGGGCGGCAGCGGCGAAACCACCTGCCGTGTTCGCGGCGCTGAAACGGGCCCTGCACTCAGGAACTTCCCGTTGGCCGGTCGAAGAGCAGCTCCGCGTCACGGTCGCCGACGCGTGCACGGTCTTCAACGACCCTGCCGCCCGAGCCGCCCGCGAGGGATTTCATGGTTGATCGATTTCAAGGGCTGGACCCGGACGCCTTCCGTTCGGCGTTGGCCCGCTTCCCCTCAGGCGTGACGATCGTGACGACGCGAAGCGCGTCAGGCACGCTGCACGGGTTCACCGCGAGTTCCTTCGCGGCGCTGTCGCTCGATCCGCCGCTCGTCCTGGTGTGCCTGGACCGAGGAGCGGACTGCTCCCCCGTCTTCACTGCGGCCGAGCGGTTCATCGTCAACATCGTGACTCCCGCGCACGCCGAGTTGGCGATCAAGTTCGCGACAAAGGGTGAAAACAAGTTCGCGAACGGAGCCTTCGAATTCGACGAAAGCGGTCACCCGCTACTGCCCGATGCGGCGGCAGTCATCCATTGTGAACTGGAGCACGTCGCACCCGGCGGAGACCACGTAATCCTCATCGGCCGTGTACACGACGCGCGGACAGGTAGCGGCAAGCCGGTGACGTGGTACCGAGGTGGCTTCCTGCACCTCGGGGAGAGTGCCGCATGAATCTCATCGGGCCCGGGCTTGTCGGCTCTGGAAGAGAGGCCGTGTCATGGATCTGACCAGTTTCGAGCCAACCCGGACGCTGCCGGGGCTGCTGCTCGATCGCGCGAACAGGGAACCCGACGCCGTCGCGCTGCGCTACTGGCGTGACGGGGTGATGCAGACGATCACGTGGCGGACGTACCGGGATCGCGTGCAAGATCTCGCGCTCGGCCTTGTCGCGCAAGGTGTGCGGCACGGCGATCGCGTCGCGGTGATGAGCAGCGCACGCCCGGAGTGGGTGTTCGCCGCGCTGGCCGTGCAGAGTGTCGGCGGCGTCGTGATCGGCGTCTATCCGACCAACTCACCTGCCGAGATCGAGCAACTCCTCGTACACAGCGAGGCCGTCGCCTTCATCGGCGAGACGCCGACGGAGCTCAGCAAGGTGGCGAAGGTCGCCGCACACACACCGAAGCTGCGGCTCGTGGTCGGAATCGACGCCACTCCGTCGGAGCTACCCGAGGTGATCAAGAGGACAACGTGGGAAGCGCTGTGCGAAGAAGGAACACAGTACGCCGACGACAGCGCCGATCCTCTGTCCGAGCTGGTCGCCGGCGGCTCCCTCGACGATGCCGCCGTGCTGTTTTACACGTCGGGATCCACGGGAGCTCCGAAAGGCGTCACCCACTCGCACCGCACGCTTCAGCACTCGGTTCAGACCTTCGTCGGCCTCTACCCGCAGCTCCTCCGCCACGAGCACGATGCCGTGGGCTTCCTGCCGTTGGCCCACGTGGCGCCGGCGCTGGTGTCGGTGTTCGCGCCGCTGCTCTCACGGCTGGTGGTCACATACTGCCGCATTGGTGACTACGAAGATGTGTTGCGCTTGGTGCGGCCGACGGCAGTGCTCTGGCCGCCGCGGTTCTACGAGAAGATCGCCGGCGAACTGATCGCACAGACGGAGGTCTGGCCGCGCCTTCGTCGCTACGCCTATGACGCCGCCATGTGGACCGGCCGCAGGGTAGCCGAACGCCGCTGGTCCCATCGCCGGCCCTCGGTACTGTTGCGGATCGCGTACGCTGCCGCACTTCGTTGGGTGTTCTTGCCACTGCGGGCAACCGTCGGAATGGATCGTATCCGGGTTGCCTACACCGCATCTGCCGCGATGCCCGAAAGCGTCATCGCGATTTGGCAGATCTGGGGGCTCGATCTTCGCGAGAACTACGGTCTCACCGAGACCGCCGGGTGTCCCATAGCTCATTTCAACCAGCCGTTCCCCCGTCCGGGCTTCATCGGCAGGGAATTCCCGGACCCGCGGTTCCAGGTGAAGGTCGCGGACGATGGCGAAATGCTGCTCCGCGCGCCGTTGCTCTTCGACGGATACTGGCGCAACCCGGCGGAGACCGAGGCTGTTTTCCAGGATGGCTGGTTCCGCACCGGTGACCTGATGGAGCGCACAACCCACGGCGACATCCGACTCATCGGCCGGAAGAAGGACGTAATCATCACCCGAGGCGGCAAAACGATCAATCCTCAGCCCATCGAAAATCGGTTGAAGGAGAGCTCGCTGATCAACGAAGCGATCGTCGTCGGCGATGCCCGCAAATACCTCACCGTCCTGCTCGAGCCGAGCCCGAGCACAACCGCAGACGCCCGGTCGGCAGAGGTGCTGGCCGAACGCCTGCGAGCGGAGGTCGCTCGGGTCAACGCGGACCTCGCGCGCGTAGAGCAGTTGAAGGACTTTCGCGTTCTGCCGCGGTCACTGGAAGTCGAGCGCGGCGAACGGACCGCGAACGGCAAGATCAAGCGCAATGCCATCGTGAGCTCGTTCGCAACGTTGATCGACGACATGTACGGAGCGAACGACGACGCGGCGATCGCGAACCACGTGCGCTCGAGGTCGAACTAGGCGGTTGATCGCGTGAAGACCGCGTGAACTGAGGTCGGTCCGCAGGCGTGGGAGGAGGGCGTTCAAGGTTGACGTGTGAACGAAGACCTGAACATCCTTCTCGTGCGCTCTACGTGTTGATCAACGATCACGTCGTCCTGTCCCGTGCCTGCCGTGGCCGTCAGCCGTTGTTGTCCGCCACCTCTGTGCCCTGCGGCATGCCGCGGGAAACGGTCAGGCGCTCGGAGCTGGCTGGGCACGCCGACAACGGCTACTACGTTGCCGGACCGCAGGTTGAGTCATGATTGCCACGTCCGCCCGAGTATGCGGCAAGAGGTGGAGCCATGCCGGTCCCTGACCTGACGTTGCAGCAGCTTCGCGCGGTCCGGACACTCGCCGCATCCGGCAGTTTCACGAAAGCAGCCGCGGCAGAGCACATCTCTCAGTCAGTCCTCAGCAGAAGGATCAAGGAAGTCGAGCGTCTCCTGCGGGTGCGGTTGTTCGACCGAACCACTCGGCAGCTCGACATCACGGCCGCGGGGCATGCCTTTCTCCTCATGACAGGCGCCGTCCTCGACGATATGGACACACGACTGAGCCGCTTCATGTCGTACGTGGCGGCCCAGTCCGGAACCATCGCCGTAGCCGCGCTTCCGTCGCTCGCGGCGGCTGTGCTGCCGGGCGTGATGCGCGGCTTCATGCTGGATCACCCCGAGGTCGAGTTCGAGATCATCGACGGGGCCGCGGATCAAGTTGTCGAACGCCTCGAAAGTGGGACTGTCGAACTCGGCTTGACCGCTCACGGTGACCTGCCAGACGGCTTCTGCTTCACACCACTGCTGCGGGAACAGTTCTACGGCGTCGCGCACCACAGCCATCCTTGGTCGGCGCAGAGTTCCATCTCGTGGGCGGACTTCAACGGTGAGACCGTGGTCGCAACGCGGCCCGGAACCAGCATCCGAGCGATCACCGACACTGCGTTCAGCAAGTACTCGATCTCGGTGAGCCACCACTTCAATGCCTGTAGCGCGGCGACGATCCGCGGGCTGCTACGGGCCGGCGTGGGCGTGGCAGCTCTGCCGGCCTTGGAGTTGCAGGGTTTCGGTGTGGATGATCTCGTCGCGGTACCCGTGGATTCTCCGGGAGCAACCAGGGTCATCGGCGTGATGTACCGCTGCTCTCAGGATCTCTCGCCCGTCGCGGCTCGTTTTTTGGATTTCATGCACGCGACCGAGATCGATCCCCCTCAAGGAGTCTCCCGCGTTCACGGGGGCTACACCGGCGAACCAGACACATCGAGCCACGCGGGGGCGCAGCCCGCAGAATGAGGTCGGCGATCGTCTCGGGCCGGATGGTGCTGCCGGGTGGCCTTCGGCAGGCCGCCGGTCTTGCCGTATCGGCCCAGCCACCGCCGTCCCACGTTCGCGGTCGCGGTCCCGTCAAGGGTGTCAATATTCCGATCAGGCCGCTGAGCTTGGTGCTTCTTGTGGATGGAGAAGTCGTTGGGGTGGCGTGGTGTGGTACTCGTTGAGCAGGCCGCCGGGTAGCTGTCGCCGTCGGACTACGGCAGCGGGCCGGGGGATGACGCTCGGGCGGTCGTCCGGGGCGCGTAGGTCGAGGCTGCGGTGGGCCCGTCCGGTGTTGTAGTGCTCGGCGTACGTGGTGAGGACGGCACGGAGGTGTCGTTCGCCGGTGATGAGGATTCGGTCGGTGCATTCGGCGCGGGCTGTGCGTATCCTGTGGGGGCCGGAAACTGCGTCACCCGAGGTGACCTGCGGGTTCGGATCTACCCGAGCGCGGGAGGCCGGCGGGTGCTGTGCGGCATCCTGCTGGGTCGTGGCGATACGTCTGATCTATCAACCAACGTGCCACTCTTCGGATGGCTTGTGCTGCTTGCCCGGTCGAGTGCGGCGAAGGACGTCGAGATCTTGACGCTCCGGCACAGCTCGCTGTCGCGCAACGCATCCAGCCACGGCCTCGGTTTTCCTGAGCGATCGGGCTGTCATGGCGGCGCTGCTCCGGATGGTGAACAAGAAGCAGCGCGCACGGCTGGCATTGCTGGTCACACCGCGGTCGGTCCTACGCCGGCACGCACGCCTCGTCGCCCGGAAGTGGACCTATCCACACCGCCGCCCGGGCCGACCTCCGAAGCCGGAAGCACTGCGGCACCTGGTCCTGCGCCTCGCGCGGGAGAACCCGGGGGTGGGGATATCGACGGATCCACGGCGAACTGCTCGGCCTGGGACGCAAAGTCGGCGCCTCGACCGTCTGGGAGATCTTGCAGAAGGCCGGGATCGACCCCGCACCCCAACGCGCGGACCGCTCATGGGATGCCTTCCTCAAAGCGCAGGCCTCCGCAATCGTGGCCACCGACCTCTTCCACATCGACACCATCCTCTTGCGGCGCTGGTTCGTGCTGTTCTTCATCGACCATGGCGCCCGCCGCGTGCACATCGCTGGCATCACTCGACACCCGACCGGCCCCTGGATCACCCAGCAAGCGCGGAACTACCTCATGGACCTGGGCGACCGCGCAGAGTCGATCAAGTTCCTCATCCGGGACCGCGGCGCCTACTTCACTGACAGCTTCGACGCCGTCTTCCAAGCAGCCGGCGTACACGTCATCCCCACACTGCCCGCTGTACCACGGATGAACGCGATCGCCGAACGCTGGATCGGATCATGCCGACGCGAGGCAACCGACCGCATCCTGATCACCGGAGAGCGCCGCCTCCGCCTCGTCCTCGACGAGTACACGGAGCACTACAACAGTCACCGGCCGCATCGATCCCTCGGACAACGGGCGCCAGGCCGACTCACCGAGTCCGAACCAATTATCGCCACTGGCAATACCCGCATCTCCCGACGCGATCGACTCAGCGGCCTCATCCACGAATACTCGCAGGTCGCATAGGGGTGACATAGATTCCGGCACGCACAAGGCCGTTCGTCGTTTCCGAGGTGTTCCGTGTCCCTGCACTCTGCGCCTGCCGAAGAACCCATCCGACCTGGTGGGAGGCGGTGCGCACGGTGTGCGGGAGGTCGATCGGCGTGGTCGCCCGAGCGAGCGCTCTCGCGAGGCTGGTGCTCACCGCGGCAAGATGATCGTGCTGCTGCGACTGGCCTACTCAGCCGTGACAACCCAGGCCTCAAACCGGTCAGCAGACAGCGGGCGGCCAAGAAGTCCCTACATCTCGCTGCGACGATTCCGGAACGACGACCTTGATCATCAGGGTCGCGTCCCTCCTTGGTGAACCGGAGGAACCATCCCGCGCGGCGGGCGCGTACGCAGGCGATCAGCTGATCTCGCCGGCTGAGAACGCGTCAGCCCTGGGCCTCGACCGAGACCGGGTTGCGTACATTACCGGCGTGGCATCAAGGTGTTGGGGCCTGCCACGATGACATGCCGAAGACGCTTTGACGCATCGCGGCCCAACGGCTAAAATCTCGCCCAAGCGTCTCATGGCGTTAACCTAGGCTTGTTACTGCAAAGGCAATAACCTAGATGGGAAGCACTTCGGTGCCTCTCGTCTGGGTATTTTTTTTGCCCCTTTGCGGTGCGCAGCACTTGGGCAAGGAGGCAAAGTGATCGACACCGAAAAGGCCCGCGAGATCGTGCACTCCGTGGGCGGGGCAGAGAACGTCCGAGAGCTTATCCACTGCGTCACTCGACTGCGGTTCAACCTCGTCGACAACGATCTCGCGGACCGCGACAGGCTCGGCGCGATCGATGGAGTTCAGGGTGTGGTCTCTCGCGGGGGCCAGCTACAGCTCGTCATCGGTCAGGGCGGTGTCGAAGAGTACTACCGCGAGGTCAGTGCGGTACTCGCTGCGGGTACGGATGACGGACTCGACGCTCGCCCCGATGCGCGTGCGACCGCTGCGGCGCCTGGGACTCCCCCCACCGACGCGAAGCGCCCACGCCGCATCAACCTCCGGCGGTGGTTCGATGCTCTGCTTGAAACGCTGTCGAGCATCTTCGCACCGATCATCCCGGCCATCGTCGGCTGCGGCATGATCATGGGAATCCTGTTCTCCATGCAGACCCTGGGATGGGTCGACCCGAAGTCCAGCGCCTACCAGCTGCTCTACACATTCAGCAACGCCGCGTTCTACTTTCTCCCGGTCATCCTCGCCTTCAGCTGTGCCCAGCGGTTCGGAGCACACCCGTACGTGGCCGCGGTGCTGGGCGCGATTCTGATCCACCCGAACTTCGTCGCCCTCGTCAACAAGGGGGCAGGAACCGTCGACCTGGGTCTGATCCATATCGGGCTTCGCGACTACTCGAGCTCGATCGTGCCGATCATCCTGTCCGTGTACTTCATGTCCTGGGTCGAGAAGGGCCTCCGCCGGATCGTCCCGAAGATGATCGCGCTCATCGTCGTCCCGACCGTGTCCCTACTCGTGAGCGCCTTCGTCGCTCTGTGGATTCTCGCCCCCCTGGGCGGAACCGCCGGCGACTTCGTCGCACAGGGCATCTACGACTTGTACACACGGTTCGGATTCCTGGGCGGCATCGTCCTGGGCGCGCTCTATCCCTTCATTCTCTCCACGGGCATGCAGGTGGCGCTGACCCCCATCATCCTCTCGAACCTCAAGACGGCCGACCACGACTTCATCTACCCGGTGATCGCATGCTCCAACGCCGCCATGGCCGCCGCCGCGATCTACGTCTTCATCCGCTCGAGGGACAAGGAACTCAAGCAGGTCGCCGGATCCACCAGCATCTCCGCCTTCATCGGAGTGACCGAGCCCGTGTTCTTCGGCATCGTCATTCGCTTCAAGAAGGTCCTCTGGGCAGTCATGACCGGCGGCGCGGTGGGTGGCGGCATCATGGGCGCGCTCCAGGTCACCTACGGCGGCTTCGGCTTCGTGCCCTTCGGAACGATCATCCTGGCCTTCGGTTCCACCTTCGTGTTCTACATGATCGGCGTCGGTGTCTCCATGCTGGTGACGGTGGCGATCCTCCACGTCGGCGGGTATGAATCGCGCGCCAAGCCAGCCGCCCGTGTGAACGAGGATGCGTCCGCGAACGTCTCGAAGGCGACGGTCTCAGCGCCCCGCAGCGCTGACTCCTCCGTCCCGGGGCGGGACCGCACTTCCGCAGGATGAGCCTTGACTCGAAAGAACAGAAGGCGACGAAGAGGGAACGATGGTTAACGCAGAAGGTTTCCCCGACGGCTTCCTCTGGGGTGGCGCAACCGCAGCCAACCAGATCGAAGGCGCCTGGCGAGAAGGCGGGAAGGGCATCAGCGTCTCCGACGTCATGTGCGCCGGCTCGCACACCTCACCCCGGCGGATCTCGATCGCCCTGACCGCCGACGGCCACTACCCCGCACACGAAGCATCAGGGTTCTTCCACCGCTACAAGGAAGACATCGCGCTGTTCGCCGAGATGGGCTTCAAGATCTTCCGACTGTCGATCGCCTGGACCCGCATCTTCCCCCAGGGAGACGAGGACGAGCCGAACGAAGAGGGGCTTCTCTTCTACGACAAGGTGTTCGCTGAGCTGCGCAGGCATGGTATCCAGCCGCTGGTTACCATCTCGCACAACGAACTCCCCCTTCACCTCGCGCGGAAGTTCGACGGCTGGGCATCGCGGGAGATGATCGACTGCTATCTCAAGCTCTGCAAGGTGCTGTTCGAACGCTACCGGGAAGACGTCACCTACTGGATCCCGTTCAACGAGATCAACAACCTCACCCTGCCTCTCACGGTATTCCTTCACGGCGGAATCATTCCGCCGGACATGACGCACTTCGGCGACGGGGCGGACGACCCGCAGCGCCGCTTTCAGGCGATGCATCACGTGCTTGTCGCTGCCGCCAGTGCGGTGAAGCTCGGCAAGGAGACCAACCCGGATTTCAGGTTCGGCTCCATGACGTGCCACATCACGCTGTACCCGCTGACGCCGAACCCGGATGACGTGGTCCTCGCGCAGCGTCACGACGCGCTCCGGAACAACTTCTGCTCCGACGTGCAGCTGCGCGGCGAGTACCCCTACTACCAACTCAAGTACATGGCGGATGAGGGACTCGCGATCGATATCACCGATGCTGATCGCCGCATCCTCAAGGAGAACCCGCACGACTTCTACGCATTCAGCTATTACATGTCCGTGTGCACCAGCTCCGACAAGGACGTCGCACAGACTTCGGGCAACATCATGGGCGGAGCCCGCAATCCCTACCTCAAGGAGTCGGAGTGGGCCTGGCAGATCGACCCGAAGGGCCTCCGCTATACCCTCAATAAAGTGTACGATCGGTACGGCGTCCCGATCATGATCACGGAGAACGGCTTGGGCGCGACGGACGAGCTCGTCGAGGGCCGAGTCCACGACTCCTATCGCATCGACTATCTCCGCGCGCACATCGAGCAGATGCGCGAGGCGATCGACGACGGGGTCGACCTCATCGCGTACACCCCATGGGCGGCGATCGACCTCGTGAGCGTCTCCACGGGCGAGATGAAGAAGCGCTACGGATTCGTCTACGTGGACGTCAACGACCAGGGCGAGGGAACCTTTGAGCGCTACCGGAAGGACAGCTTCGCCTGGTACCAGCGGGTGATCGCATCCAACGGCCGCGAGCTCGACGCGGAACCCGCGGCGGCGGCCACCGGCGACTAACCGACCAACCGATACGAACAACACACGTCGACGCGACCGCCGTCGACGCAGACAGATGAGAAATGAGGAATTACATGAGCATGGCAGATGTCTTCAAGGAGACACCGGCCACCGAAGACATCCACTCTCCCGCCAGGGGACGCCTGGCCGCACTGGACGAGGTCCCCGACGAGATGTTCTCCAACCGGATCCTCGGCGACGGATTCGCCGTCAACCCGTCGGACGGCGTCTTCCGCGCCCCCATCGCCGGCGAACTGGTTCTCGTGGCCGACACCCTGCACGCCTTTGCCATCCGGTCCAAGGCCGGAGCAGAGGTGCTCGTGCACGTCGGCATCGACACAGTGAGCCTCAACGGCGCCGGCTTCTCGGCGAAGCGTGCAGTCGGCGATCGTGTCGAGGTCGGCGATGAGATCATCCTGTGCGACCTCACCGAGGTCACACACAAGGTACCGTCCATGCTGACGCCTGTGATCATCACCAATGGCGAAACGTTCGCCTTGTCGTCGGTCGATCTGACGGCGAAGGGCGGCGACCCGGTTGCGCTCGTCAGCCCGGTCTAGGCCGCTAAAGCGCAGAAGGGTTCTGTCATGGGCGCACGATGCCCCACCGCCCACAGCGGGATCGCCGAGACGACGCCGCGAGCACGAGGCGCAACATGACCACTTCCCTCGTCACGGTGAAGCGGATCTACAACAACAACGTCGTCCTGTGCGTCGCAGACGATGACTCGGAAGTCGTACTGATCGGCAAAGGATTGGGATACGCAGCCAAGGTGGGCGACCCGATCGATTCCGCCGCTCCCAGCGTTCAGCGGTTTGTACCCGACCAGAACTACGGCGCGTCACATGTCGCCGAGCTCCTTGGCGACGCGTCGCTTGAGGAAACCGAGGTCACACGCGAGATCGTATCGATGGCAAGCGACGTTCTCGGGCTCAAAGCGAGCCAGCGACTCCTCTTGCCGCTGCTCGACCACCTGTCCTTCGCCGTGAGCAGGGCCCGCGAAGGGATCGAGGTTGACTTCCCGCTGCGATGGGAGGTTGCCCAGGTGTTCCCCAAGGAAGCCGACGCGGGGCGACGCGCACTCCAACTCGTGCACGATCGGCTGGGCGTCAGACTGCAAGCCGACGAGTGGTCCGCTTTCGCACTTCACTTTGTCACGTACCAATGGTCAGGCGGAGACCTGGAAAAGACGCTCTCCATGGCCGACACCATCACCAAAGCGTTCGCGCTCCTGGAGACGGAATGGGGCCAGCCGGTCGATCAGACATCGATGAGTTCTGCCCGATTCGTCACACACCTCCGCTACCTCTGGATTCGCACCTTCGACAACAAGCAACTCGAAGACTCTCCGATCGAACTGATGGCATCGGTCATGGCCTCCTACCCCGCAGCTACGACCGCCGCCGAGAAGCTCGCACACTTGTTTGAGTCTGCGACGGGAACCCCACTCACATCCGAAGAGATTGCGTACCTCGCGCTCCACACGAGCCGTCTTTACATCGAACTGCACCGGACGGACTGACCGGACCGGCCGCTCGAAGCCGCCCGAGCGTCCGGGCGTCCGGGCGTCCGGGCGTCCGGGCGTCCGGGCGTCCGGGAATCAGAGCCGGTATCTGTGATACAGGTCGACTTCTCGAATTCCGTTTCTCGAATTCCGTTCAGAACCAGCGCGCCTATCGGGTCGGATGTGATGCTCTTGGCCAGCGGCAGTGAGGTGTCCCTCGCCCTGGAGGCCACAGACGCGCTCGCCCAGCGGGACGTGGCGGGTCGTCTCCGTTCCGTGCAAGGAACGGTTCACCGAACAGGACGCCGCCTTCCGCGACGCGACAAACCCGAACAGCCGCGTGCGGAAACCCCCGGCGGTCCGACTCCCCCACCCTCAGACAAAGGAGCACCCACGATGCCCCAGCGTGTCGTCACCATAGGTTCCCGCAGCGGGTTGCACGCCCGGCCGGCGTCCGCGTTCGTCCAAACCGCCGCCAGGCAGCCGGTCAAGGTGACCATCGCCCGCGACGGCCGGGACCCCGTTGACGCACGCAGTCTCCTGTCCGTGCTGGCGCTGGGCGCCAGCCACGGCGACTCGGTGGTGCTGACCGCCGAGGGAGAGGGCGCGGAAGCGGCCCTGGAGGAACTGGCGGTCCTGCTCACCCGTGACCACGACGCCCAGAAAGAGGGATGACACCCGGAATCGACACCGGCGACGGCCACCCGGATTCGTCGCCCCGTACCCCCGCCCTGCCGCCGACAGCGCCAGGTGCCAAGTCCGCGCCTTCAGGGGACCTCATGTCCCGGCTCTTAACAGTTCGCGGCGGGGCCCGGGCCCTGCTGGACGCCCTTGATGTCGAGGAATCGGTCGCCCTGGGACTGCGGGTGCCGATAAATCATCCACGCAGGTCGGCTGACTGATCACGGGTCTTCGGTTCTCCTTGACGTTCACCCCAGGGTGTGGGTGCCGGGAATTATGTCACCCGGACTGACCTGCTGGTTCGGATCTGCCAGACCTCAGGAGCAATCAGCGGTTCATGAGGCACCATGCCGGTCGTGGTGATACGGCTTATCTACCTGCTCGCCTGCCAGACCTTCCAATGGCTTGCCCTGTTCGCCCGCTCGGATGCCTCGAAGGACACAGAGATTTTGATGCTCCGGCATCAACTCGCCATCGCACAACGCGCCCAGCCACGGCCGCCTTCTCCTGGAGCGACCGGGCCGTCATGGCAGCACTGCACCGGCTCGTCAGCAAGCAGCGGCGTACCCACGTGGCCTTGCTGGTCTCTCCTCGGTCGGTCCTGCGCTGGCACGCACGGCTCATCGCCTGGAAGTGGACCTACCCATCCCGCCGTCCGGGCCGACCACCGAAACCAGAGGCCCTGCGGCAACTGGTCGTGCGTCTGGCGCGGGAGAACCCTGGATGGGGATACCGCCGCGTTCACGGAGAGCTCGGCGGCCTGGGGCACAACGTCGCCGCCTCCACCGTCTGGTCGATCCTGAAGAAGGCCGGGATCGACCCGTCGCCACAGCTTACGGACCGCTCCTGGGCCACCTTTCTCAAAGCCCAAGCCTCCGCGATCGTAGCCACCGACCTGTTCCACATCGATACGGTCTTCCTGCGGCGCTGGTTCGTGCTGTTCTTCATCAACCACGGCACCCGGCGGGTGCACATCGCCGGCATCACCCGACACCCGACCGGACCCTGGATCACCCAACAAGCCCGCAACTACCTCATGGACCTCGGCGACCACGTCGAGTCGGTCAGATTCCTCATCCGGGACCGCGGCGCCTACTTCACCGACAGCTTCGACGCCGTCTTCCAGGCGACCGGCATACGCGTGGTCCCACCCTGCCCGCCGTGCCACGGATGAACGCGATCGCAGAACGCTGGATCGGATCATGCCGACGTGAGGCAACCGACCGCATCCTGATCACGGGAGAGCGCCACCTACGCCTCGTCGTCAGTGAGTACGCAGAGCACTACAACAGACACAGGCCGCACCGATCCCTCGGACAACGGGCGCCGAACCGACTCACCGAGCCCAAACCACCCACCGCCACCGACAACACTCGCATCCATCGACGCGATCGACTCGGCGGCCTCATCCACGAATACACGCAGGTCGCATAGGGATGACACAGTTTCCGGCACCCACAAGGTCAGCAGCGTGCCCGGGGTGACCAGCCGATGGCGACGGAAGACCGGGGGAAGGTGCCGCGCGAGAGCGGAGAGCACGGCACGATCAGCCTACGAAAACCGCGGCCGCTCGACCTGCCGACGAAGCACAGCGACCTCATGACGAAGCACGAGGATCTCAGCATTGTTCGCGGCGGTCGATCGGCCCAGCAAGAGTAAGCAGCCCAGTAGTCGACAGAAGATCAGGTAGAGCAGTCGCAGACCCACAATCATTGATCTGCCCACACGCAGGCGATCGCAAAGCACCAGGTCAACCACCGTACGGCAATAAAGACACCCTTCAGCTCCATACGGTGCTGGCGGCGACCTTGATGCCGAATGAGGCGAGTTCGCCGTGGATGCGCCGGTAGCCCCAGCTGGAATTCTCCTGCGCGAGCCGCAACACCAGGGCGCGGATGGAACGTACGGTGCGGGGCCGTCCGGGCCGTTTGGGGCAGGATGCCTTTGACGGTGGCGCAGTAGCTCACAGGTAGAGCAGTCGCAGTAGCACTCCACAATGCTGGTGTGGGGAGGCTGGGTCGGCAACGGGGGGCCTCTACGGTCACAGTTGACCGGCGGACCCACCGCAGCGCTCGCCTGTCGTGACCAGCACGGATGAGGTTTCTGGCACGTACAGCGCCAGGCGGACCAGTGTAGGACGTGGTCCAGGTCACGGCGGGGTATCGGGACGACGGTGGCGCGGAGGACGGCCAGGAGTTCGCGCGGGCTGGCCGGGAGGAGGCCGGTCCCTGCGGCGTCGGCAGTTTGGGTGCGGGCGCGGGTGACGGTCAGGACGGCGGCGGCCATCAGGCTGCTCAGGCTCCAGCGCATCCATGAGCTCCAGCAGGTCACCTGGCCCTGGTCGAGGCCGGTGGTTCCCTTCGCGCCTTGGAAGTCCTCTTCGATCTTCCACCTGGTGCAGATGACGTGGACGAGGTCGGCAAGGCTGACGGCACGGCCGTTGAAAAACAAGTTCAGGAGTTGATTTCTTCGGATTCGATCACTTGCAGGCACCTCCCGAGGGCGGCCATCATGTATCGGCGCCAGAGGGGAGTGAATGGACCGGCGAGAATCCAGCGACGACCCGGAAGTGGCTTGAATTCGTAGGTCCATCGAATGAGGGTGCCATCGCCGTCGGGGTTGAAGTTCCATTCGCCTCGAACGCCGGCCGCGAGTCGGGAGAGGATGTTCGTGAACCCCGTCAGTTGATACGCAAAGCTCGAGCCTTCCGCGTACTCGATCAACTGTTCGTCGGCCTGCGACCCGTCGTCGAACTGCGGGTTCCTGGTGGGGCCGACGTGATCCCATGTTTCCGTCTGGTTTGTCACACCTTTGACGCCGGGAAACGGTGCCACCCGGTGGAAAACGATCGACAGGTCGATAGGAACGATCAGTCGGAACGCGTTGGCGGGCGCTACCGATGTTCGCCGCTGGACTGTGATCGGAACAGTGTTGTCGGCTGAGCTGATGAGGAGCGGTATCGCCTGGGCCACCACTGCGCCCCCCTGGGGCTCGGTCGCACCCTTTGCCGTGATCGGTTTCTCGTCGGACATCTATGCTCTCCTGTCTTGGTGATGTGTATTCACTGCGAACCATGAACGAACATGAAATGTTTCAATCCGGGACCGTTCGACGAACGGTTTGGGTTCCGTGCCTTGTCGCCGCCGGTGAATGACAGCAGGTCGGTGGTTGCGGCTCAGATCGACTTGAGCACCCGGACCCGATCGGTGATGGCACGCCGCGCGACGTCGGAGTTGAAGGCGATGGAGTCGAATTCGTGGGGGGCACCGGGGTGAAGGTGGAATTCCACCGGCACGCCGGCGCGGCTGAGCTTGGTCGCGTAGGCGGTGTCCTCGTCGCGGAAGACGTCGAGTTGGCCGACCTCGATGTAGGCCGGCGGCAGGCCGGTCGCGTCCTCGAGACGGGCGGGAGCTGCCGTGGGCGGGACGACGGAGCCGCCGACGGCCTCGCCGAGCAGTGCCGGCCATGCGGTGAGGCTGTCGTCGTAGGACCACAGCACGTAGGGCTCGATGTGGGGGTCGGGCGTGATGGTGCGGTCGTCGAGCATCGGCATGAGCAGGATCTGCCGGGCGATCCGCGGGCCGCCGCGCTCGCGGGCGAGGATCGTCAGGGCCGCTGCCATGCCGCCTCCGGCGCTGTCGCCCATCACACCGATGCGGTCGGCGTCGACGCCCAGCTCGGCGGCGTGTTCGTGCAGCCAGCGCAGTGCGGTGTAGGCGTCTTCGAGCGGTGTCGGGAAGGGATGCTCGGGGGCGCGGCGGTACTCGACCGACAGCATCGGCACGCCGCTGGAGGACACGTAGCGGGAGACCGGGCCGTCGAACAGGTCGATGTGGCCGAAGATGTATCCGCCGCCGTGGAAGAACAGCACGGCCGGGCCGGGCTTGGCGCCGTCCTTGACGTACCAGCGCATTTTAATGTGCGTGCCGTCGTCTGCGGTCGCGTAGTGCTCGCGTGTCGTCACGTCGGACGGGATCGGCTGCGCGGCTCCCGCGGCGCCGATGATCGGTTCCCACATGGCGCGGCGGCCCGCGATGTCGCCCACAGCCGGCGGCTTGCCCTCGGCCATCGCGCCGGCCATCGGGGCCAGCGCCTCGGCGATCTCGGGATCCAGGGACAGTGTCATGGTCGTTTCCCTAAGAATGTGAGGCGGTCCGGGAGGACCGGGTGTGGCTGATGGTTGTTTGCCGTTGATGGCTCGAGAGGAATGGCCGCCCGGTCCTCCGGGACGCTTCGACCACTGATTGAGAACTGCGGTCATCGCTGGTTAGGGACCTGTCGGCGGAGTGTTCCTCGGGCCACGACGTTGTTGGTCTGGGCAGAACGGAGCGACGGGCTTGAGTGCGTCTCACGCGCGGATATGGGTTCGGCATCGACGCCGGCAAGGGGCACCACTGGGCAGTGGCCCTTGACGCCGAGGGCGAGACGCTGTTCTCGACGAAGGTGATCAACGACGAGGCCCAGATCCTGACGCTGATCGAGACCGCCCGCGAGCGGGCCAACGAGGTGCGGTGGGCGGTGGACATCTCCGGCCGGGCCTCCACGCTGCTGCTGGCCCTGCTGATCGCCCATGGCCAGCAGGTGGTCTACGTGCCCGGCCGGACGGTCAACCGCATGTCCGGCGCCTACCGGGGCGAGGGCAAGACCGACGCCAGGGACGCCCGCGTCATCGCCGACCAGGCCCGCATGCGCCCGAAGGACTTCGCCGCCCTGGACACTCCCGCGGAGCCGGTCACCACGCTCCAGGTGCTGACGAACTACCGGGCCGACCTGATCGCCGACCGGGTCCGGCTGGTCAACCGGCTCCGCGACCTGCTGGTCGGGATCTGTCCCGCGCTGGAGCGAGCCTTCGACTACTCCGCCGCCAAGGGGCCGGTGGTGATGCTGACCGAGTACCAGGCTCCGGCCGCCCTGCGCCGGATCGGCGTCAAGCGGTTGACGACCTGGCTGGAGCGACGCAAGGTCCGTGGCGCTGCCGACATCGCGGCCAAGGCCGTTCAGGCCGCGCAGTCGCAGATGACCGCACTGCCCGGGGAGAAGCGGGCCGCGAAGCTGGTCTGCGACCTCGCCCACCAGCTCCTGGCCCTGGACGAGCGGATCAAGGACAACGACCGGGAGATCCACGAGACCTTCCACGCCGACGACCGCGCCGGGATCATCGAGTCCATGCCCGGCATGGGCCTCATCCTGGGCGCCGAGTTCATCGCCATCGTCGGTGACCTGTCCCGTTACCGCGATGCCGGGCCTCTCGCCTCGCACGCGGGCCTGGCCCCGGTGGCCCGGGACTCCGGCCGACGCACCGGCAACTATCACCGGCCCAAGCGCTACAACCGGCGCTTGCGGCACATCTTCTACATGGCCGCCCAGACCGCGATGATGCGGCCGGGACCATCCCGGGACTACTACCTCAGGAAGCGCGCCCAGGGACTGCTGCACACCCAGGCCCTGCTCGCACTCGCCCGACGACGGGTCGACGTGCTGTGGGCCATGCTGCGCGACAAGAGGCTGTTCACCTCCGCCCCACCGGTCACACAGGCAGCTTGACTTCGTCATTGAGTAATCCGATCTCCTGACGGCGACCCCCCAAAGGGGAGAAAATCGGGCTACGGCCGTCCGGCTGACGTCGCGGAGTCTTGGTGCCACCGGAACCCGACATTGAGTAGGACGCCGGGGACCCGTCGTCAGGCACCCGGAAGTGTTGCTTCGAGCATGTGAATCAGATTCTTTTGCCTGCTTGGTCCCCGCCGGACGGCTGCTGCACAACAGCACACCGCGTGAGGGGAGGACCGGGGCATGGACGTTGTCCACGAACGATGCGCCGGGATCGACATCGGCAAGGCGGACGTGAAGGTCTGCGTCCACGTTCCGGGGCCGGGCAAGCGGCGCCGGAAAGAAGTACGCACCTTCTCCACCATGACCCGCGACCTGCTGGCGATGCGCGACTGGCTGCTGGCCGAGGGCATCACCGTGGTCGGCATGGAGGCCACCGGCTCGTACTGGAAACCGGTGTTCTACCTGCTGGAGAACGACATCGAGTGCTGGCTGCTCAACGCCCGGCACATGAAGAACGTCCCCGGCCGCAAGACCGACGTCGCCGATTCCGAGTGGATCTGCAAGATGGTCGAACACGGCCTGGTGAGTCCCTCGTTCGTCCCGCCACCCGAGATCCGGCAGCTTCGTGACCTGACCCGCTACCGCACCGAGGTCATCCGCGAACGCACGCGTGAGGCCCAGCGGCTGGAGAAGCTCCTGGAGGACGCTGGGATCAAACTGTCCGCCGTCGTCTCCGACCTGCTGGGCAAGTCCGCCCGCGCGATGCTGGAGGCCCTGATCGCCGGTGAACGCGATCCGCGGGTGTTGGCGGAGATGGCCAAGGCCAGCATGCGGGCCAAACGCGAGATCTTGGTCCAGGCGCTGACCGGCCGGTTCACCGACCACCATGCCTTCCTCGCTCGCACCATGCTCGGCCGCATCGATGCGGTCACCGCGACCGAGGCCCGGCTCAGCGAGGAGATCACCCGGCAGCTCGCGCCCTTTCGACGGCAAGTCGAGCTGCTGACGACGATCCCCGGAGTGAACGCCAAGTCCGCAGAGGTGATCCTCGCCGAGATCGGCGTCGACATGAGCCGCTTCCCCAGCGCTGCCCACCTGGCCTCGTGGGCCGGTATGTGTCCGGGCAACCATGAGTCTGCCGGCAAGCACACCTCTGGCAAGTCCCGGCCCGGCGACCCGTGGCTGAAGGGTGCGCTTGGGCTCGCGGCCACCGCTGCCGCCCGCAGCAAGGACACTTACCTGGCCGCCCGCTACAAACGCATCGTGGTACGCCGCGGCAAGAAACGCGCCCTGGTCGCCGTTGGCCACACGATCTTGACCTCGGTCTGGCACATGCTCACCCACGACGCCGAGTACGCCGACCTCGGAGGCGACTACTTCATCCAGCGAACCGGCCGGGCGCGGCAGACGCGACGCCTGGTCAGCCAGCTCAACATGCTCGGTTATCAAGTGTCCCTCCAATCAACGGAAGCGGTCTGACCTGGGTGGGTGGTTGATTTTCGAATCAGATTCCCTTCGAGGCCGGCCGGTCGGTGTCAGGCGGCGGGCGCGACGATGACGACCTTGCCGTGCAGCTCGCCCGTGGCGGCCTGGGCGTGGACTGCCGGCAGCTCCGCCAGCGGCACTCGCTGCGCGACGTCGACGCGCAGCTCGCCGGAGTCGATCAGTGCCACCAGCCGCGACAGCTGCTCGGCGTCGCTGCGGACGAATAGGTCGATGCCGCGCACGCCGCGCTGTTCGTCGCTGGGTGCGGGCATCCACACCGTGGTGTTCACCAGCACTCCACCGGGAGCGATCAGGGCGGGCAGCGCGGCCAGCTGCGCCGGGTCGATCGGCGCGAGGTTGAGCACGACGTCGACCGGCTCGGTCACCGCCTCGGTCACCTCGGTGGTGGTGTGATCGACGACCTCGTCGGCACCCGCCGTCTCGACCTGCCGGCTGCTGCGCGGGCCAGCCGTGGCTATCACGTACGCGCCGGCGTTCTTGGCCAGCTGCACGGCGTAGCCGCCGACCGCTCCGCCCGCGCCGTTGACCAGCACGCGCTGTCCCGCCGTCAGTTTCGCGTGATCGAACAGCGCCTGCCACGCGGTGAGACCCACCAACGGCAGCGCGGCGGCATCGGGAAGCGGGACGCTCGTGGGCGCCGGCGTCAGAATCCCGGCCGGAGCCACCACGTACTCCGCGGCCGCGCCATCGCCCGACATCGGCAGGAAGCCGACGACCCGGTCGCCGATCTCGAGGCCGGCCACGCCCTCACCCAGCGCTTCGACCGTACCGGAGACGTCGATGCCGGGAGTGTGCGGCAGCGTCACCGGGATGGGGCCCTGCATGAAGCCCCCGCGGATGTTGCCGTCGACGCCGTTGAACGATGTCGCGGCGACCCGCACCAGAACCTGTCCGACGCCGGGAACGGGCTGCTCGATGTCCTCGTAACGCAGGACGCTCGGTTCGCCATACTCGTGGAAACGCACTGCCTTCATGGGAAACCCTCGTCTCTCGATATAACGTGAGGTGCTTCGCTTTCGAAGCACTCTCAGGCCATGCTTTGCTTCACTTTCGAAGCAACAACTTCGATCTATGAGCCCACCGACAGCCGGCGAGGCTAGGCGCCTACGGCTACCAGGAACCGGAGCTTTTCGTGGCTCGGTGAGCCGGACACGGTGGAGAAGAGCAACAGCTCCTGGCCCGGCTCGGGATCCACCAGCCACTGGCAGTACGACCATCGCGTGAACCAGAACCCGGATGAAGGCCGTACTTATCCACGGACAAGTTGTCCGTGGAAAACCATGCGATGCAGCAGAGATGATCTAGGTTGTCGGACTCGGGGTCGGTGAGCTGCAGACGCGGTAGTTGTCTGGCGCAGCAGTTGGTCGATGAGCCGTTCCGTGGCCAGGGCGAGGTGGCGCCGTTAGGTGCCGTAGGGCACTCCCAGCCGTGCTGAGCTATCAGATGCGCCCGGCGGGCCGGGGCGGGGCAGACAGGAAGGGGAGCAGCTCGCGGGCGAAGGTGTCGGGGCGTTCCTCGGGCACGAAGTGGCCACTGCCCGGAATCACCGCGCCGGTCAGGTGCGGCGCGGCCGTGTCCAGGCTGTCGGCGAGTCGGGCGCCTGTGCTGTGCTCGCCGCCGACGGCGAGTACGGGCATGGGAAGGGTTGCTCCGGTTTCGTGCCAGGCCCGGTTGACGCGGCCGTCCTCAAGGAGGGTGCGGTAGTGCGCGAAGCCGGCGCGCAGTGCCTCGTATCCGCGGTAGGAGGAGGCGACGGTGGCGACCTCTTCCGGCGGGAAGGCTTCGGGTACCGCGGACAACCAGTTGAACCACCAGGTAAGGAATTCGCTCTCCCGGCCTTCGAGGAGCAGCTCGGGCAGTTCTTCGGTCATGAAGAGGCCGAAGTGGAACAGACCGCCGGAGGCCACGTCCATCGCCTGCTCCAGGCCGAAGCCGGGTAGGGCGAGTTCGACGAGGACGAGGAGTTCGACCTCCTCGGGGTGGCGACGGGCGTAGGCGAAGGCCACCATGCCACCGATGTCGTGCCCGACGACGCGCACGCCGCCATGGATGCCGAGCTGCGCGAGGAGCTCACGCATGTCCTCTGCCTGTGTGTCCTTGTCGTATCCGCTCGGGGGACGGCTGGAGGCACCCATGCCGCGCAGGTCGGGCGCGACGACGCGGTAACCGTGCGCGGCGAGGGCCGGCATGAGGTGTCGCCAGGCCCGCCATGTCTGGGGCCAGCCGGGCAGAAGAAGTACGGGTGCACCGGACCCGCCGACCACGGCATGCAGCCGGGTGCCGTTCGCCGTGACGGTGATGCTCTCGAATCCGTCGGGGAGGGGCGTTTCGTCGCTCATGGGATCACCTGGGGCTGGGTCGAAGAGAAAGACCAGAAATTTCTGTCCGTGAGGGCCGGCGGAGCCGGCGGCGAGCTCGGCCAGTACCTGGTCGGTGGAGGTGACGCGGGCTCCGGTGCGCGCGGCGACACGGCGGATGCGGGCATCGTTGGGTGGTCGGCGTTCTCGAGGGCGGGCGGACAGGGGCGGTTCACCGTGCCGCCCTCGTGGCCGGTGAGAAGGAAGGCGCTGCCCTGGGAAAGGAAGGACTCCGACAGGTACGGCGGGTGCCGTCGTGTGAGGGTGCTGCCCGGCCCGAGAGCACGGAGTGGTCAGGTCTTCCGTGCGAGGGCTTCGCGGACCGCGGGTACGACTTCGGCGGCAAACGCGCGAATCTGTCGGGTGTGGTCTCGTTCCGGCCAGATGACGAAACCGTTCATCCCGACGGTGCGCACGAGCGCGACAAGGTGCTCGGCCCACTGGGCGGCGGGCCCCTGGAACGGGCCGGCCGACCCCGGTTGGATGACACCGGCGATGTTGTAGACCCGGCGGATCGTGTCCGGATCGCGGCCCGCCGCCAGAGCTGCGTCGTCGATGCGGCGGACAGCCGTGGGCAGTGCGTCGAGTCCGAGGTAGGCATGCGAGGGAAGCCAGCCGTCCGCCTTCGCACCGGTCAGCGCCAGCGTGCGGGGCCCGTACGAGCCCAGCCACAGCCCCAGACCGGGGGACGGCGCCGGACCGGGGTGGACGCCGGCCAGCGAGTAGTGCGCGCCGTGCGTCCGCACACTGCGCTCGCCACTCCACATGGCCCGGATGACGGTGATCGCCTCTTCAAGTGCGTCGACGGCCTCTCTGGGCGTGCGACGGGAGCCGCCCATGGCTTCGATGGCTTCCCAGAAAGCGCCGGCACCCAGGCCGAGCTGGACCCGGGAGCCGGTCAGTCTGTCCAAGGTCGCCGCAGCTTTCGCCAGCACCGCCGGGGGACGCAACGGCAGGGAACTGACCGTCGGGACGAGCGTGACATGTCGCGTCCGCGCGGCCAGGAAGGTGAGCAGTGTCCAGGTGTCGTCGAACGCCGCTTGATACGGGTGGTCCTGGATGGTGAGAAGGTCAAGGCCGAGGCTGTCGATGAGTAGTGCCTGCTCAGTGGAGCGGCCGACGGGGAGGGCACTTGGCTCTACGTTTGCGCCGAACAGGACAGGGAGGGGCATGAAAGTCTCCTGAGCGACCGGCGCTTGCTTGACGTCGGCCGCGGTGGTCGGGAGCGGGAAAGGAAACGGGCCCGCCGTCGCCTCGGAGGCAGTGCCTTCGAGACCCGGGCGGTAGCCAGGGTGGCGGCCGTTCCGGCACGGGTACTCGGGTCCGTGAGCGGTTCAGCGCGGCGGGCCGAGGATGACGCCGCCGTAGAGTTCGGATGCTTCCGCCAGGAGGGATGTGGGGATGTCGAAGCCGTCGGGGCGTGGGGTGGTGAGGTCGCGTCCGGCGTGGCGGAACATGCCCTCGATGCCGCCCGGTGTGGCGATCATCAGGAGGTCGGCGCGGTCGGAGGTGATGCGGTAGGCGTGCGGGACGTTGCGGGGCAGGTACACGATCCCGCCCTCGCGCAGTTCGTGCTCCTCCTCCCCGGACCAGACCAGGGCCGTGCCCTTGATCAGCATGAACACCTCGTCCTCGCGGGTGTGCAGGTGCAACGGGGGCGCTTCGCCCCGGGCGACGTCGAAGCGGCCCACGGTCAGCTTGCCCTCGGTGGCTTCCTTGTCGAGCAGCACGGAGAACGTTCCCCCGTCGAGCCATTCGAGCTTCTGCTGCTGCTCGGGCTGCGCCAGATAGGCCATCGTCATGAGAACTCCGTTCTTGGAGGTCGGCGGGGAAACTGGTCCGGCCTGCCACTCGTAGGCGGGCATGGGCATCGGCGGGTGTCCGGAAATCAGACACCCAGGGTGCGGCGCCCCCCGACGGAGCGGGCGGCAAGATCCGCTGCCGAGAGGCAAGCAGCGGGGGTGACGCCGTCGAAGATGTGGAAACCGCCGGCCCGGACGTGGAGTTCGGCATGCACGCCGCAAACCCACAGACGGGAGGCAAGATCCTCGTTGCGGAAGGCCTCCGCGGAGTCGACCTCGATGAAGACCGCAGGCGGACCAGCGGTCACTGATCATCGGCCGGGTACGGGGCGATCGTCGATGAAAGAGAGCAGTAAGGAGTTGACGAGGTCAGGGCGCGTGGCGAAGGCGAAGTGGTCGGCGCCGGGGAGCTCGGCCAGACGCGCATGTGGGATGGTCCGGCGGAGGTAGAGGGAGACGCTCGCAGGTACCTCCTGGCCGATCGTGCTGCTCATCACCAGGGTGGGGACCGTGATGGCGGGCAGCAGGTGACGGTCGTCGTCGAGTGAGATGTTGTCGAAGAAGCCGAGCAGGGTCGCAACGCCCGCGTTGTAGCTCATGTCGCGGAACCACGAGCCGAGCTCCGCGGCGCGGTCAGGGCCGATATCGCCGAAGACCAGGCCCGGGTCGAGGACCGCGTCGGTGAGTCCCGCGATTCCGTTGTCACGGGCGGCATCGGTGAAGTGGGCGACGCCGATGTCGTCGAAGCCGTACGGCCAGTCGTCGCCGCGACGGAACTTGGGTGAGCCGTTGAGGACGGCCAGCTTGCCCAGCAGCCGCGGGTGTTGAGCGGCGAATCTCAGCGCGACGTGCCCTGCGGAGGCGAAACCGATCACCGTGGGGCTCCGCAGGCCGAGGTGGGTGATGAGGGCGGCGAGGTCGGCAGTGTACAGCGCGGTGACGCTGTCCACGGCGGGGGGCAGTTTGTCGGAAGCGCCGTAGCCGCGTAGGTCGAGGAAGACGTTGTGGGCGTGGGGGTCGAAGAATTCCTGTTGGGCGGCCCAGGACCGGGAGTCCAGGGGCAGGCCGTGCACCCATACGACGGGGTGGTGGCCGGTGCCCGTCTCGTAGTAGGCGATCCGGCCGCCGTCCACGTCGAGATGCTGGGCTTGGTCGAAGGTCAACGGGGGCATGTGCTGTGCTCCTGGCTTCGGGCGGAAGGTACCGCGGCACGGGGCCTTCCGCTTGCGGTGATCACAGGCCGGTCGGGTAGGTGACGTTGTCCAGGCCGGGTACGGTCACCTTGGCCGGATCGTTGTCGGCGGCGACGAGCTGGCTGACGGCAAAGTCGGTGACCGAGCCGGACAGCAGCTGCCTCGGGTCCTCCAGCACCATGCGCAGGCGGGTGGTCATGGCGCGCCAGTCGTTCGCGCCGTGAATGACGGGCATCTCGCTTATCTCGTTGACGGACCGGTCGGAGATGTCTGGGAGGGCGAGGGGTCCGGGGGTGTAGCGGGGCAGTCCGGGAAACATCAGATCGCCGAGTTCCACGGTGGCGCGGGTGTTGGACCAGATCTGGCGCAGCGGCTCTTCCAGAGCTGCCACCTCGGAGAGGTCATCGCCCAGCGGCGTGGTGAAGGTGGGCGCGTGGGGTGCCATGTAGAGGCGTTCGGGAGGCAGTTGGTAGCCGGAGGCGCCCAGGAGCATGGTGGCGACGCTGGAGGTGTTCCAGGTGACACCGGCGGTGGGACGCCCCTGCTTGCCGGCGATGACCGCCATGGCCCGGCTCCAGTCGATCTCCTGCTCACGGAACCAGCTGATGATCCGGCGGGAGATGTCCAACCCGGTGAGGAAGAACGTGGCGATCATCATGTGAATGATGGTTCCGTGCCCTTCGGCACTGCCCTTTTCCAGGTAATCGCTGCGCAGGGTGGCGGCGTCGAGACGGCTCTCGTCATCGAGGGCCGCGCTGAGGAAGCGGTCGGTGACGGCGAAGGTGTAGTCGGCCATGTCGGCGATGGCCTGCTCACGGCCGCGGTAGGTCTCGACGGCGATGGTGTCGCGCCACAACTCGGCGCTGTTCGCCTCCCGGCTGCGCCGCACCTGGGCCAGAAGCCGCTCCGCGTCCGCGCGCCAGCCGGGGGCGCCGTATTTCTTCCGCAGCTGCACCAGGGTGGCGAGGGCGGGGCCGAGGTGGGAGATCCCGGCGAGTTCCTTGAAGCCCTTGGTGGAGAAGCGGAAGCCCTCGACCGTGGGGGGCTTGCCGCCGCCGGGGTAGAGCGCGAAGTCGGTGCCGGTGGCGACGATCAGTGGCGCGGCGGCCGTGTCGGCGGCGGCGGTACGGGTGAGGTGGGAGCCGATGCTGGTGGGACCGGCCGTGTAGGTGGTGAACAGGTCGACGAGCTCGGGGCTTTCGTTGGCGGTCATGGACGTTCCTTGTGGCTGGGTGGAGGAGCGGGACGGAGGAATCGGAGAACTCAGAGGGTGAAGCGGTAGAGGACCGTGCGGGCGGCGAAGCGCACGTCGGCGGTGAGGCTGTGGGAGACGGCGATGAGCAGACCCTCCTCGTCGTCGTGGAGGGTGGCGGCGTCGGTGGCGCCCGTCGTGGGGAAGGTCTCCGTCCGCACCAGCTGCCCGTCTCGCCACTGGTAGATCTCGGAGTCGAGGTCGGTGGTCGGTTCTGCCGGTGTGCCCAGGACGAAGTTCACGCGGACGATGTACACGGTCCCGTCCGGACCTGGCACGACGGCGAACTCACGTGCTCCCGGTCCGTGCAGCGTCTGATGGACGACGAAACGGGTGCCGTCCCAGCGCAGCAGCTGCGAGTCGCTCTGCAGCCGGGCCACCAGCAGGAAGAATTCGCCGTCTGCGGTGAAGTGTGCGAACGCGCGGCCGTGCCGGTCGGCCAGCTCCTGGTGGGGCCGGAACTCCTCACCGTCGAAGCGGTAGAGCACCGACGGGCCCACATGCTCGGCGTGCGCCAGGAAATGGTGACCGTCGACGGTGAAGGCGTGCCAGTTGTAGGCCCACCGTGAGTCGATGTCCTGGAAGTGGGCGAAGCGTTCACCGTCCCAGAGGAAGATTTGCGAAGGCCGGTTGTCGGCCTCCTGTTCCGGAAGGACGACCCCTTGGGCGAGGGCCAGGAAGTGCCGGTCCTCGATCGTGAAGTGCCTCCACTGCTTGGCGGCGAAACTGTCGAAGGACTGGAACTCGGCGAAGGAGGCGCCGTCCCATTCGAGGACCTGGGACGAGGCGGCGTACCGGTAAGGGCCGTTGCCGGTACGGATGCTGGCCACGGCCAGGAAGGCACGGTCGCCGATGCGGAAGAATTCCGCGTCCTCGCCGCCCGGCGCCGGCACGCGCTGGAACGGCTCGTATCCCCGCTCGCCTCGCTTGAGCAGAAGCAGATCCGTGTCGCTGTCTCCTCCGTTCATGTTCGCCGGGGTGTCCGGCATGTCATAGGCGAGCTGGGGTATGGCGAGCAGATGCATGCCGTCCAGGTCGAAGGGCTCGACGCCTCGTGCACCGGAGGTGGGGACGGACTGGATTTCGGTCAGGTGTGCGCTGGGCATCGGGTGGGTGGTCCTCTCCTCGGATTCAGTGCGGGAACGGCACCGACGGCAGGGCGAAGTTGTTGTCGAAGACGTGATCGGGGTCGTACTGCGCCTTGAGTGAGACGAGCCGGTCGAGTACCGGGCCGGGAAAGGCGTCCTGCAGTTGTCTCCGTCCAGTACGCGTTTCAAAGCTCAGGTAGAGCCCGTTCACATGCGGCTGGAGCCGTTCCCAGTGCTCGTCGAGTCCGTCGCGCAGTGCGGGCACGGTGGCGGCCATCAGGGAGAAGTTCTGGGTGCGATGCGAGTAGGCCATGGCGGTGGGCGGTGTGTCGTTGACCGCTGCGCCGACCGAGCGCAGCTGCACCATGCCGGCCGCCTTCATGAGCGCTGCCATGCTCTCGGCGGCGGGCGGGGTGATGTGGTCCAGGAGTCCGGAGCGCGACACGGTGAGCGGTTGCTGCGCGTGCTGCGGCTCGTGTCCGGCGGGCAGCAGCCGGTGGTAGGGAGTGACGGTTGCGTGGTTGCGCAGGACCGGCCCGGCCGACAACAGGGGGGCGAGGGCCGCGCGGGCCTGCGTCGCGTCGGTGCCGGCGTACACGGTCATCGCCTGGGCCACAGCTGCTCTCCCGCCGGGACCTGCGACGAACGTCAGGAAACTGGTGAGCGAGCGGGGGGCCGCCTCCACTGCTGCCGCCCACCGGGTGAGGAACGCGGCGGTGTCGGCGGCGTCGTAGACGGTCATGGCGACGATCACATCGCGCACCGGCTGAGCCTGGAACTCGAAGGCCGTCGCCACCCCGAAGTTGGTTCCCGCCCCGCGCACGGCCCAGAACAGGTCCGGGCGGTGTTGGGGGTCGGTGCGGATGAGAGACCCATCGGCCAGGACGAGTTCGGCGGCACGCATGTGATCGATGGTCAGACCGTGCAGACGGGACATGAGGCCGATACCGCCGGCGGTGGCCAGTCCGCCGACCCCGACGTCTCCTGTGTCTCCGGAGGACAGCCCCAGGCCGTGGGGTGCGAGTGCTGCGGCGACGTCTCCCCAACGGGCTCCCGCTTCCACGCGTACCAGGCCGGACCGGCTGTCAAGGATTTCCACGGTGTTGAGCCGGGAGAGGTCGATGACCATGCCTTGGTCGTTGGTGGAACGGCCGCTGATGCCGTGGCCGCCGCTACGGGCGGTCACGGGAACCCCGGTGGTGCGGGCATGAGCCAGCGTGTCCGCTATGTCTTGGTGGTCGCGGACGCGGATCACGGCAGCTGGGGATCCGAGGCGGGTGTAGGTGTGCCGTACGGCGTCGTATTCACGGTCGCCGGGCCGGATGGTGACCGTGGCAAGGCTCTCGGGAAATGTGTGCTTGGGTGCAGGCGGTGGGCCGGCGGTGGTCTGCATCGGTGCTCCGCGTTGTCCGTGTGGATGAAGGGTCTTGCGTGCATCCGTCACTTCGGCGGTGTGGTCCGTACACCGTGGGCGCGGGTCACCAGGTACTGGAGCGGGTCTTTGGTGTGTGAGCCGTCACCGGCGATGAGGCGGCCCGCGTGCCGGCCGAGGTCCTCGGCACTGAACCAACCGGGGCTGTCCGCTCCGATCGCGGCACGCGGGCGGGTGCGGATGGGCCCGATGATCAGCTCGTGGACACGGGGACCGGCGCCGCCCAGTTCCGCCGTGAGGGAGCTCACCAGCGACTTCTTCGCCGCGTTGGTCGCGCCCACGAGTGCGGCGAACGGGTAGGGGATCTCCGCGCTGAACCCGCTCAGATGCACCAGGGCACCGTCCCGGGACAGCAGCGGGGTGAGCGCTCGCAACGCGTGAAAATGACTCGTCAGGTTCGACGCGATCATCGACTGCCACTCGGCGTCGGATGTCTCGAGGATGCCGGTGCGCTCCGGGCTGCCCCAGTCGCCGATAGTGATGACGGCACCGTCCAGCGCACCGTACGCGGACAGTTGGGCGCGCACCGACTCGCTGTCCGCGTGACCGACATCGACCGTGTGGGTGATCAAGGTGCCCTCACCGGCGTCCTTGGCGTAAGCCACGAGGCCGGCCAGTCGTTCCTCGCTGCGGCCGGTAGCTACAACAGTGGCTCCCTGGCGCAGCAGCGCGAGAGTCATCCCCTCTCCGATGCCGCCGGTCGCGCCCGCCACCACGACGGTCCGTCCGGACAGCGGCAAGTTCCCCTGTATGTCGTTCACGGGCGAGATCCCTTTCCTGAAGGCGGGGGCGGCCCCCGCAGGGTGGGGGTGGGGGCGGGCCGGAGCCCGCCCCCAGGGGTTCAGACGGCCGTGGCGGCGCGCTTGCCCAGTTCCAGGGCGTGAACGAAGGTCCGGGCACTCATGCCCATGGACGGCACGTTCTCCTGCATCAGCCGCATGCGGTGCGGGGCGTCGTGGAACTTGGGGTCGAGCTGGAACTCGGCGGCCAGGGAGAACCAGGTGACCGGTACCGCGCCGGCTTGGACCATGCGCTGCACCGCCGCGTTGTGTGCCTCGAGCGAGGGGCTGCCGCAGGCGTCGACGGCCACGTGCACGCGGTAGCCCTCGCGCATGCCGCCCAGCACCGTCTGCAGCACGCATCCGTCCGTGGCTATGCCGCCGACCACCAGGTTCTTCCGGCCTTCCGCCCGGACCGCCTGGGCGAACGACTCGTCCAGGAAGGAGTTGAAGTCGACGGCACGCTCGATGACCGGCTGGTCACCGAGGGCCTCCAACAGCTCCGGGTACAGCGGTCCGGACGGCTTGCTCGACTGGCCGTTGGTCACGACCAGACCGCTTTCGTACCACTTCGCCGTCTTCGCCAGGCCCACGACGTTGTTGATGTGTTCAGTGAGGTTGTGGGAGCGCAGAAGGTTCGCGAAACCGACGGCGTAGTCGACGAGGACGACGGTGGTGTTGGCGGGGGTGAGGGGCTCAGGAGTCATGACGAAACTTCTTTCTGATCGAAGAGAAGGACAGCGGCGCGTTGGTCGCGCAGCGGTGGGCAGGTGCCTTGGCGCACAGGTGGCCGCTTGGTCACTAACGGAGGTACGCCGACCCCGGGTCCAATTTCGAGACGGTCACTTACCTGGTAACCGGATGTGCGCTTTCGGTATGGAGGGACCAACGCCGACAGGGAGCAACACCGCGAGCGGCGAGATCGTCGAGCCGCCGACGAAGCGCCGACGGGCCCCCTGAAGAACGCAGGGCCGCGATCGTCGCAGCCGCACGGGCCGCCTTCGCCGAGCTGGGCTGATGGCAGAGGTGGCCGGCGATCCCAAGTCGTTGCCGACGCGCATCGCCCGGTCATACGTCCGACGCATGCCCCTCAGCGGCGGCAAACTCCTTCGTGGCTTTGCTCCGTGGCGTGGCCGCAGAGGAGGAGACCGCCAAACGGCTGTTTGCCGCCATGCAGGAGGACAGTGTCGAGATCTACCGCCACATACGCACCGGACCCGGACGTACACATGGCTGCCTCCTTCCCAGGCGGTGTCGACCGGATCCGGGCCCCGGGTCGCGGCTCGGTATGTACCGGCCCGCCCCTGGGACTCGCCCGACCGGCCCCCTTGCCGGGCCGAGAGGCCTACTCGCCTGACGGGACCTGGTGACCGCGTTTGTTGACCGACTGCTTGATCGCGTATGCGGTCCTGGTGAACGTGTCGATCTGTTCCGCTGTCAGGCCCTGTACGGAAATCTTCTCCAGGGTCCGCCACATGTCCGCGATGGGGTCGCGCAGGGCGCGTCCGGCGTCGGTGAGGTGGACGATCATGACGCGCCGGTCGTGTTCGGCAGGCTCCCGGGTGAGGAGTCCGGCGTCCTGCATGCGGCGCAGCGCCTTGGAGACGGTGGAGTGGTCGAGGCCGACGCTGTCCAGCAGTTCGGACTGGGTCTGGCCGTCGCGGTCGAAGAGCTGCATGAGTAGCAGTTCCTGTCCCGGGTGCAGGTTCATGTTGCGGAGCATGGCGGCGGCGTGGCCGCGGTGGGCGCGGGCGAGTTGGAAGATGGCGTAGCTGAGGCGGCCGTCGCGCGCCGTGCTGGGGGGCATGGGGGCGGGGTCGGTCGTCACGCTTCTCCTCAGGCGTCGTGGCGGGTGGGGTAGTCGGTGTACCCGGTTTCGCCGCCGCCGTAGAAGAAAGTCGGGTCGGGCGTGTTCAGCGGCGCCCCAGAGCGTACCCGCTCGACCAGGTCGGGGTTGGCCAGTGCGAGCGCGCCGACGGTGACGATGTCGGCCCGGCCGTCGGCGACGTCCTTGGCGCGCGCCGCGAGATCGGCGCCCCCGCGGTTGAGTACGAGCGCTCCGGGCCACAGCGACCGCAGGGTGTCCAGCAGTTGCTCATCGCCGGAGTGAATCAGATGCAGGTAGGCGAGGTCCAGCGGTGCGAGGGCACGCACCAGCGCCGGGTACAGCTCGTGCGTGTCGTCCTCGCGGATGTCGTTGTACGGGTTGCCGGGGGACAGCCGGATGCCGGTGCGGCCCGCGCCGATCTCGTCGGCGACGGCGGCGGCGACCTCGACGGCGAAGCGGATGCGGCCATCGAGCGAGCCGCCGTAGCGGTCGGTGCGCTGGTTGGCGTTGGAGGAGAGGAACTGGTGGACGAGGTAGCCGTTGCCGCTGTGGATCTCCACACCGTCCGCGCCGGCCGCTATCGCGCTCGCGGCGGCGCGGCGGAAGTCCTCGACCGTCGCGGCGACCTCCTGGACGGACAGCGCCCGCGGCTGCGGCATCTCCTGCCGTCCGGACGCGGTGAACATCATGCCCGCCGGGCGCACCGAGGAGGGTGCCACCGGCTGCCGTCCGTGCGGGGTGTTGCCGGGATGGGCGATGCGCCCGACGTGCATCAACTGCACGACGATGCGCCCGCCGGCGGCGTGCACGGCGTCGGTGACCTTGCGCCACCCGGCGACCTGCTCCTCGGTGTGGACGCCGGGGGTGAGCAGGTAGCCCTGCCCGTCGGCGGACGGCTGGGTGCCCTCGGTGATGATGAGCGCGTTCGAGGCGCGCTGGGCGTAGTACTCGGCGTTCAGCTCGGTCGGCACACCTTCTGCGGTGCTGCGGCTGCGTGTCATCGGGGCCATGGCCAGCCGGTGCGGCAGCCGGATGTCTCCGGCGCGGGTGGGCTGCCACAGGGGGTTCAGGTCGGTGGCGGGCATGCGGGCTTCCTTCGGTGCGGGAGGGATATGGGAGGGTGCGGTCTGGACGCACGACGGGTGCGTGCGGACACGGGCCCGCCGGCTGGTTGCAGGCGGCCGTACGGGGCCGGTCCCGCAGGGTGCAAGGGCCGGCTCGTGGGAGAGGGGGTCAGTCGACGGTGAGGACGAGCTTTCCGCGGTTGTGGCCGGCGTCGCTGGTCTGCTGGGCCTTGGCCGCGTCGGCGAGAGGGTAGGTCGCGCCGACCGTGGTTACCAGTGCGCCGTCGGCGGCCTGCTGGGCGAGTTCGGCCAGCCGGGCGGCCGAGCGCCGCGCCGGGCCCTCGGCGAAGACGACGCCGAGTTCGCGGGCCCGGAAGTCGGCGGTGGTGACGATCCGGTCGGTGCCGCCGCGCAAGGTGATGGAGTCCTCCAGCGCCCCCTTGCCCGCTGCGTCGAACACGGCGTCTACGCCCTTCGGGGCGAGCGCGCGGACCCGCTCGACCAGGTCTTCTCCGTAGACCAGCGCGGTGGCGCCGAGCGAGGTGACGTACTCCTGGTTGGCCGGGCCGGCGGTGCCGATGACGCGGGCGCCGCGGGCGACGGCGAGCTGGACGGCGACGGTGCCGAGCGCGCCGGACGCACCGTGGATCAGCAAGGTCTCGCCGGCCTTGACGTCAAGCAGGTCCAGGACCCGGTCGGCACCGTCACTCGCCACCGGCAGCGCGGCCGCGTGCGTCCAGTCCAGACCGGCCGGTTTGGGGGCGAGGACGGCGGCGTCGGCCAGTGCGTACTGGGCGTAGGCGCCGGTGTCGGACCAGCCAAGCACCTCGTCGCCCACCTTCAGCCGGTCGACGCCTTCGCCGAGGGCGTCGACGACCCCGGCGATCTCCCCGCCGGGGACGGCGGGCAGCGTGGTGGGGAAGATGGCCTCCATGATCCCGGAGCGGATCTTTCCGTCGACGGGGTTGACGCCGACCGCCCGGACGCGGACGCGGACCTGGCCGGGGCCGGGCTCGGGGATTTCGGTCTCCGCCTCGTGCAGGACCTCCGTGCCGCCGAACGTGTCGAAAACGATGGCCTTCATAGCTGCTGTCTCCTTCGATGGTTTGACTGGTGACACCGATTACGTGGCTGGACACGTAAAACGTATCACCGATTATGTGGCTAGCCAAGTACCTGAATGGGCGCGTGCCCGATGTGGATCTGCGGAGCTTCGGGCCGCCTGCCCAGGAGGGGCCTCTCGGGCAACGAGGACGGCTTCGGTGGCGAGATTGCGGATCTACCGGTCCTACTTGCCTCCGGTCGGATGACCATGCTGGTTCCGTACCTGAGTCGGTCAGCCGGCCGAGGACCCGCGGCGTCCTCGGGTTCAGCGCGGCGGGCCGAGGATGGTACCGCCGTAGAGTTCGGATGCTTCCGCCAGGAGGGATGTGGGGATGTCGAAGCCGTCGGGGCGTGGGGTGGTGAGGTCGCGTCCGGCGTGGCGGAACATGCCCTCGATGCCGCCGGGTGTGTCGATCATCAGGAGGTCGGCGCGGTCGGAGGTGATGCGGTAGGCGTGCGGGACGTTGCGGGGCAGGTACACGATCCCGCCCTCGCGCAGTTCGTGCTCCTCCTCCCCGGACCAGACCAGGGCCGTGCCCTTGATCAGCATGAACACCTCGTCCTCGCGGGTGTGCAGGTGCAACGGGGGCGCTTCGCCCCGGGCGACGTCGAAGCGGCCCACGGTCAGCTTGCCCTCGGTGGCTTCCTTGTCGAGCAGCACGGAGAACGTCCCCCCGTCGAGCCATTCGAGCTTCTGCTGCTGCTCAGGCTGCGCCAGATAGGCCATCGTCATGACTCGGCCCTGCGCACGCCGGCGTGGGCGGCCCTGGGCACGGTGACCTCGGGAGCTGCGCCGTCGAGAACGTGGAAGCCGTCGGGCCATATGCGCAGTCCGGCCTGGTTGCCGACCGCAGCACCGACAGCAGTCGGGGTCCAGAGCGTCATGTGATCCTCATTTCTTGTTCGAAGCACTCTTAGGACGTGCTTTGCCGCATACGCGAAGCGACAACTTCGGTGTGTGAACCGAACGACAACTGACGAGGCCTAATCGCCTACGGCTGCCAGGAGTTGGAGTTTTTCGTAGTCCGGTGAGCCGGGTACGGCGGAGAAGACCAGCAGCTCCTGAACCTGGTCGGGGTCCACCAGCCGCTGGCAGTACAGCTTCAGCTCACCCAACTCCCCATGCAGGTAGCGCTTGAGGTCGTTGTGGTGGGTGACGTCCACCTCGTGCAACTGCCAGAGTTCGGCGAATTCCGGACTGACCTCCAGCAGTGCCGCGACGATGTCGCCGGCCCTGCCCTGAGGGTCCGCCGTGTGCGCCGCCCGGATGTCCACGGTGCAGACCCTGCCCCGCAGGGCGTGGTCCTCGACGGGATAGAGGCTGCGTTGCGCCGGGTCGGTGAACCAGCGATAGACCAGGTAGCGGGACATTCCGCTGAAGCGGGTGTAGTCGCCCAGCAGGGCAACCGCCGGGCGGGTCTGCAGCAGCGTCTCACCGAACCGGGACATCACCAACGCGGGTGTGTCCGAGAGCCGCTCGACGATGCGCATCATGGTCGGGCTGACGTGATCCTCGCGCAGTACCCGCCGCGGCGCAGGGTGCCCGGCGAGGTCGAAGAGGTAATCCCGCTCACTCAGGCTGAGATGCAGCCCCCGGGCGAGCGCGGCGAGCACCTGCTCGGACGGCATCGGGCCACGCTGCTGCTCGATCCGACTGTAGTAATCGACCGACATACCGGCCAGCGCCGCCACCTCCTCACGCCTGAGCCCACCGGTACGACGCCGAGAGCCGCGGGGAAGTCCGACGTCCTCCGGTTGCAGCACCTCCCGGCGTGCCCGGAGAAAATCGGCCAACAATGCCCGGTCCATCTCAACCTCCCGTGTGCGACTGATCAAGCATCGCGTGACCCACAACCCGGATGAAGGCCGTACTTATCCACGGACAAGTTGTCCGTGGCAAACCACACGATGGGGAGGGATGAGTCGCTTGTCGTCACACAACGTCTTCTGGCACAGAACGGCGTTCTCCGTCTCCAATGGTGTCGGCGGCTCGGTCGGCACCTCCGCCCGGCGTCCCCGCGGCCGGCTCGCGCCAGCTGCCCCGACCCAGTCACGCAAGGTCTCGGTGTTGATTCCCAGACCGGCAGTGACCTGCCGGATCGTCGCCTCGGGCCGCGACCTGTACAGCGCGACAGCGTCCGCCTTGAACTGCGGCCTATAGTGCTTCATGACCACGAGATGTCCGTTCTCGGATCCTCAGGATCCAGTGTCTCGTGTCTCAAGGAGCAAGGCCCCACCTCACGACCACGCCGCACAGGCCTAAGGTCAAGTTAAGGTGATCCGACTGCGCGCAAGGCCTTTTCCGGTACGGTGGATTGCGCCGACCTGCCAGTTCTTCGGCAGAGTTCGAGCAGGGCGTTGCGGGACGCGTGCGCGCCCGCCGGGCTGAGGTCGCGCACGGTCCGCTGGACCATGCTGGTGTGTGCCATGAGGATCTGCGCCGCGGGCGAGTTGGCCTGCCCGGCGCGTGGGTTTCCCGGCGACCAGGGAGCGCAGGGCATCGCCGGGAAAGATGAAGATGCGGGTGCCGATCTCGGGCGTGGTGTGGAGTGATTCTCCGTCACGACGTGGTGCATGAAGTAGGTGCCGGCCGAGACGTACGCGTCACGGCCCTGATCGTGTGGGTCCTGCAGAGCCACTGCGCCGCGCAGCCCGACGTACAACCTGATCTCATCGTGCTCATGTCTGCCGACTGCGCGCGTGCTCACGGGGGGGGAGAGCCCCAGAGTTCGTTGACGGCGGTGTCCTGCAGGGTCACCGAGCGCATCGTTCCCTGGAAGCCGTCGGCCGTGGAAGCGCTGAATTCCGGCAGGGGTACAGGTCTCCCTGATGATGTCGCCGGAATCCCATCTGGTGTCGCAAAAGTACACGCTTTCCTCGCACGACTGTTCCTATCCTTGGCTGCACTTCAACCGTCAAAGATCAACAGCCTGCGGATGTACCCGGCGCCACCGCGACCTCTCGGGCGAAAACAGAAAAGACACATGAAGGCAGTGCGTTTCCATCAGTACGGCGACCCGGATGCGTCTCCTTCGCGGAGGTTGAGATGGACCGGGCATTGTTGGCCGATTTTCTCCGGGCACGCCGGGAGGTGCTGCAACCGGAGGACGTCGGACTTCCCCGCGGCTCTCGGCGTCGTACCGGTGGGCTCAGGCGTGAGGAGGTGGCGGCGCTGGCCGGTATGTCGGTCGATTACTACAGTCGGATCGAGCAGCAGCGTGGCCCGATGCCGTCCGAGCATGTGCTCGCCGCACTCGCCCGGGGGCTGCATCTCAGCCTGAGTGAGCGGGATTACCTCTTCGACCTCGCCGGGCACCCTGCGCCGCGGCGGGTACTGCGCGAGGATCACGTCAGCCCGACCATGATGCGCATCGTCGAGCGGCTCTCGGACACACCCGCGTTGGTGATGTCCCGCTTCGGTGAGACGCTGCTGCAGACCCGCCCGGCAGTCGCTCTGCTGGGCGACTACACCCGCTTCAGCGGAATGTCCCGCTACCTGGTCTATCGCTGGTTCACCGACCCGGCGCAACGCGACCTCTATCCCGTCGAGGACCACGCCCTGCGGGGCAGGGTCTTCACCGTGGAAATCCGGGTGGCGTACACGGCGGACCCTCAGGGCAGGGCCGGCGACATCGTCGCGGCACTGTTGGAGGTCAGTCCGGAATTCGCCGAACTCTGGCGGTTGCACGAGGTGGACGTCACCCACCATCAGGACCTGAAGCGCTACCGGCATGCGGAGCTGGGCGAGATGGAGCTGTACTGCCAGCGGCTGGTGGACCCCGACCAGGCCCAGGAACTGCTGGTCTTCTCCGCCACGCCCGGCTCACCGGACTACGAAAAACTCCAACTCCTGGCAGCCGTAGGCGCTTAAGGCTTGCCGGGAATCACCACGCTGGTTTGATCTTGGTGTTGTCTGAGTCCAGGAATCTGGCGCTGCCGACTGGTGTACGAAAACGACCAGTTGAGGAAGGAATGCACATGCCGTGTGCTTTGACGAGCGGGCGGACGTCCTTGACCCCACGGCTGATGGTCATGGCGGTGGTGTTGAAGAGCTGCCAAAAAAGCCGCTCGAGCACCGCCGAGGCCATCGGCAGGCTGACGAGCAAGGAGCGGTACTCCTTCGGCGCGCAGTTCGCCGAAGTCACCGTCGACGTCACCACCGGCGAGGTCCGGGTACGGCGGATGCTCGGGATGTCCGCGGCGGGCCGGATCGTCAACCCGCTGACCGCGCGCAGCCAGTTCGTCGACGGCATGATCTGGGGCCTGTCCATGGCACTCCACGAGGAGGCGGTCCGGGACGGGCTACGGGTGGACACGTCGGCGCGGACCTCGCGAGCCACCACTTCGCCGCGAACGCGGACGTCCTCGTCATCGAGGCGGACTGGGGAGACGACCCCGGCCCGGACGACCCAGTCGGCATCAAGGGCATCGGCGAGATCGGGATCGTAGGAGCCGCGGCGCCGATCGCCAACGCGGTCTGGCACGCGACCGGCGTACGCCACCGGCACCTGCCCATCCGCCCCGACCGCGCCCTGATGGCCGGCCGAGATGCTTGAAATCGCAACGGAACTGCTCCGGTGGGCGGCGGAGGGCCGCGACTTCGCCGTGGCCACGGTGGTGGCCGTCGGCGGCAGCGCTCCCCGCCCGCCGGGCGCGGCGCTCGCCGTCGACGCCGACGGCACGGCCGTCGGCTCGGTCTCCGGCGGCTGTGTGGAGGGCGCTGTGTACGACCTGTGCGTCCAAGCGCTCCAGGACGGCCGCGTAGTACGGGAACAGTTCGGCTACAGCGACGAGGACGCCTTCGCGGTAGGCCTGGCCTGCGGCGGGGTGATCGACGTCCTGGTCACCCCGGTCCATGGGGACGCGCCGTACCGGCGGGTGTTCGAGGCGGCCCTCTCGGCCGCCGCCAGCGGGAAGACGGCCGCGGCCGCCCGCGTGGTCCGGGGCCCGGACGAACTGCTCGGCCGCGCGCTGCTGGTCCGCGCCGACGGGGCGTACGAGGGCGGTCTCGGCGGCGATCCGCAGCTGGACCGGACGGCGGCCGCCGAGACCCGAGCGCTGCTGGCCACCGGTCGCACCGGCACGGTCGACTTCTCGGAGGACGGCTCACACTGCCCGGGCGGTGTGACGCTGTTCGTCCAGTCCAGTGTGGAACCGCCCCGTATGATCGTCTTCGGGGCGATCGACTTCGCGGCGGCGCTCGTGCGGACGGGCAAGGACGCCAGGTTCGACGTCCCGCTGCTGGAGGAGGCGCTGCGGCTGCCGGTCGCGTTCGTCGGCGCCATGGGCTCGCGCCGCACCCACGAGGACCGCAACCGGCGGCTGCGCGAAGCGGGTGTCACCGAGGAGGAACTGGCCCGTCTGCACTCCCCGATCGGCCTCGACCCGGGTGCCCGTACGCCGGAGGAGACCGCCCTGTCCATCGCGGCCGAGATCGTCGCGGCGCGCCGGGGCGGGTCCGGCACACCGCTGACCGGCGCACCCACCCCGATCCACCACGACCGCCCCGAAGGCCCAGGTCGGGTGACCGCACTGACGTCGGCAGCCGGATGACCTCCTTCTCGTAGCTCCTGCACCGCGGCCGAGCGGCGTCAGACGTACGCGGGACCGAAGAAATGCCGGCGGGTCGGCACATGGGCGGCCGCGAACAACGTCGAGATCGCCTACACCCCGACCAACGATTCCTGGCTCGACCGCATCGAAGCCCAGTTCACCGCCCTACGCTACTTCACCCTCGACGGCACGGACCACGCCACACACAAGGAACAGGGCAGCATGATCCGCCGCTACATCATCTGGCGAAACCACCATGCCGACGACCGGCGCCTACTCGCCGTCGTCGACAGGGGGACTGTCCGACTACCGGTGAGCACCGCCAGCCTGGTGACGTGGGGCAGATAGGAAGGGGAGCAGCTCGCGGGCGAAGGTGTCGGGGCGTTCCTCGGGCACGAAGTGGCCACTGCCCGGAATCACCGCGCCGGTCAGGTGCGGCGCGGCCGTGTTCAGACTGTCGGCGAGTCGGCTGCCTGTGCTGTGCTCGCCGCCGACGGCGAGTACGGGCATGGGAAGGGTTGCTCCGGTTTCGCGCCACGCCCGGTTGACGCGGCCGTCCTCAAGGAGGGTGCGGTAGTGCCCGAAGCCGGCGCGCAGTGCCTCGTATCCGCGGTAGGAGGAGGCGACGGTGGCGACCTCTTCCGGCGGGAAGGCTTCGGGTACCGCGGACAACCAGTTGAACCACCAGGTAAGGAATTCGCTCTCCCGGCCTTCGAGGAGCAGCTCGGGCAGTTCTTCGGTCATGAAGAGGCCGAAGTGGAACAGACCGCCGGAGGCCACGTCCATCGCCTGCTCCAGGCCGAAGCCGGGTAGGGCGAGTTCGACGAGGACGAGGAGTTCGACCTCCTCGGGGTGGCGACGGGCGTAGGCGAAGGCCACCATGCCACCGATGTCGTGCCCGACGACGCGCACGCCGCCATGGATGCCGAGCTGCGCGAGGAGCTCACGCATGTCCTCCGCCTGTGTGTCCTTGTCGTATCCGCTCGGGGGACGGCTGGAGGCACCCATGCCGCGCAGGTCGGGCGCGACGACGCGGTAACCGTGCGCGGCGAGGGCCGGCATGAGGTGTCGCCAGGCCCGCCATGTCTGGGGCCAGCCGGGCAGAAGAAGTACGGGTGCACCGGACCCGCCGACCACGGCATGCAGCCGGGTGCCGTTCGCCGTGACAGTGATGCTCTCGAATCCGTCGGGGAGGGGCGTTTCGTCGCTCATGGGATCACCTGGGGCTGGGTCGAAGGGAAAGACCAGGAACGTCTGTCCGTGAGGGCCGGCGGAGCCGGCGGCGAGCTCGGCCAGTACCTGGTCGGTGGACGTGACGCGGGCTCCGGTGCGCGCGGCGACACGGCGGATGCGGGCATTGTTGGGTGGTCGGCGTTGCTGAGGGCGCAGTGGGCAGGGGCAGTTCACCGTGCCGCCCTTGTGGCCGGTGAGAAGCAAGACGCTGCTCTGGGGAAGGAAGGACTCTGACGGGTACAGCTGGTGCCGTTGTGCCGGGGGTGCTGCCCAGCCCGAGCGCACGGAGTGGTCAGGTCTTCCGTGCGAGGGCTTCGCGGACCGCGGGTACGACTTCGGCGGCAAACGCGCTGATCTGTCGGGTGTGGTCTCATTCGGGCCAGATGACGAAACCGTTCATCCCGATGGCAGGATGTCGCCCCGGGTCTTGCCGGCGGGCACGCGGGCCGTCCGGGTTTCCGGGTCGACGCGGACCGGTGCGTCCATGAGAGGACGCAGCACCAGCGAGCCGTTCAGCGCGGCAGTCCGGCCCATCGCGTGGCCGGCGGTGTTCAGCAGCAGCGGCCGGCCCGCCCGGCGTGCGGCGGCGCGGACGACGTCGTCGATCGAGCGGGCGGTGAACGCGGCCGGATCGACCGGGGCCGCGAGCTGGAAGGAGGAGTCCGTTTCCGCGTGGCCGGGGGTTCCGGGTGGACTGAACAGGCTGCTGTCGTCGCTGGTCATGAATACTTCTCTGAGTCGCCGAGCAGCCGGTCAGGCTTCGAGTTCGGCACGATGTGCGGCCAGGAAGTCGGTCAGGCTCAACGGATCCGGGTTGAACGCGCGCGTCGCTTCGCGCTCACGCAGGCCGCGGTAGGACCCGGAGAACTCGGCGTAGTACTGGAACATGTTTCCCAGCTCGTCGGCGCCGGGGAAGCCGAGGCCGCGGAACTGGTCGTGGCTGGGCGGGCGGTAGTGCCGACCGTGATGACGTCGGCCGGGCCGGCGTCGAGGTCGGCGACGCGCGTGTCGATGTCGGTTCCCGCGCGGTTGAGGAGCAGGGCCGTCGGCCACAGCTGGCGCAGCTCGCGCAGGAGTGGCTCGTCGTCGCCGTGGATCAGGTGGAGGTAGGCGAGGTTCAGTGGTGCCAGGGCCGTGACGAGTGCCGGGTACAGGTCGCGGGTGTCGTGTTCGGCGATGCGTTGTAGGGGTTGCCCGGGGAGAGGCGCAGACCGGTGCGTTCGGCGCCGATCTCGTCGGCCACCGCGGAGGCGACCTCGACCGCGAAGCGGATGCGGTTTTCGAGCGGGCCCCCGTAGCGGTCGGTGCGCTGGTTGGTGTTGCCGGCGAGGAACTGGTGGACGAGGTAGCCGTTGGCTCCGTGGATCTCGACGCCGTCGAAGCCGGCTGCGATGGCGGCCGAGGCCGCGTGGCGGAATTCGGCGACCACGTCGGCGACTTCCTCGGTGGCCAGGGCCCGGGGGATGGGCATGTCCTGCAGGCCGGAGGTGGTGAACATCGCGCCCTTGGGCTGGATGGCCGAGGGGGCGACGGGCCGGCGGTGGTGGGGGGTGTTGTCGGGGTGGGAGATGCGGCCCGTGTGCATGAGCTGGCGACGATGCGCCCGCCGGCGGCGTGCACGGCGCTGGTGATCTCCTGCCAGCCGGCGATGTGCGCCTCGGTGTAGATCCCGGGGGTCAGCAGGTAGCCCTGGCCGTCGGCGGAGGGCTGGGTGCCTTCGGTGATGATGAGGGCCATCGACGCGCGCTGACGGGTACGCGCGGTTGAGGTCGGTGGGGACGCCGTCCGGCCGGGAGCGGTCACGCGTCATCGGAGCCATGGCGAGGCGGTGCGGCAGCTCGATGGCGCCGACAGTGACGGGGGTCCGGAGAGTCATTGCATTCTTTCCGTGCAGTGGATGGCTCGGTGGTCGCGGCTCAGATCGACTTCAGCACCCGGACGCGGTCGGCGAGGGCACGCCGCGCGACGTCGGAGGTGAAGGCGAGGGAGTCGAACTCGTGCGGGACGCCGGGGTGCAGGTGGAATTCGACCGGTACGCCTGCGCGGCTGAGCTTGGTGGCGTAGGCGGTGTCCTCGTCGCGGAACAGGTCGAGCTGGCCGACCTCGATGTAGGCCGGCGGCAGGCCGGTGGCGTCTTCGAGCCGGGCCGGGGCCGCCGTGGCCGGGACGTCGGACCCTCCGACGGCGTCGCCGAGGAAAGCCCGCCATCCGGTGACAAGGTCGCCGTAGTTGTAGATGAAGGGCGCAAGGTGGGGGTCGGGGGCGCCGGTGCGGTCGTCGAGCATCGGCATGATGAGGATCTGGCGGGCGATCTTCGGGCCGCCGCGCTCTCGCGTCAGGATTGCCACGGCTGCGGCCAGGCCGCCGCCGGCGCTGTCGCCCATCACGCCGATCCGGCCGGGGTCGACGCCGAGCTCCGCGGCGTGCTCGTGCAGCCAGCGCAGCGCCGCGTAGCCGTCTTCGATCGGGGTCGGGAAAGGGTGCTCGGGGGCGCGGCGGTACTCGACCGACAGCATCGGCACGCCGCTGGCGGAGACGTAGCGAGCGAGAGTGCCGTCGAAGTGGTCGATGTGGCCGAAGAAGTATCCGCCACCGTGGAAGTACACCACCGCCGGACCCGGGGTCGCGCCCTCCTTGGTGTACCAGCGCATCTGGATCCGGGCGGCGTCGTCTGTGGTGGCGTAGCTGTCGCTCATCCGGACGTCTTCGGGGAAGGGCTGGGCGGTGCTGGAGGCTGCGAGGATCGGCTCCCAGAAGGCTCGCCGCCCCTCGACGTCATCACGTGGGGGCTGGAATGCGTCGGTTCCGCCCATCTGGGCCAGAACGTCGGCTACTTCCGGGTCGAATTTGAGTGTCATGATCTCGGCCTTTCGCCTGCGTGGGGTGAGTGGCAGAACGGGCTGATGGCTGGCCGAGCAGTCGCGGGCCACCGCCAGCGGCACTCGCTGCGCCACATCAACGCGCAGCTCACCGGAGTCGATCAGCGCCACCAGCCGCGACAGCTGCTCGGCGTCGCCGCGTTCGACTGATCAAGCATGTCGTCGACCGGAATCCGGATGAAGGTTTGGCTTGACCCCGGACAAGTTGTCCGTGGTTAAGCGTGCGATGCGGCAGAGATGGACAGGGGGCGGCGAGACGGCGGACCACCGAGCGCCGCGGCATCCGGGAAGCCCGACGGGCTACTTCCGCACGGCGGTAAGGAGCTGGAGTTTCTCATGGCTCGGGGAACCGGGCGTCGCGGAGAAGACAAGCAGTTCCTGTGCCGCGTCGGGGTCCACCAGCCGTTGTGCGTACATCTCGAGCTCGCCGAGTTCGGGGTGCGGGTAGCGCTTGAGGTCGTGGTCGTGAGTGACGTCTATTTCGTGTCGTGAGTTCGGCGGTGAAGACCCTGCCGCGTACTTCGTGTCATCGGCGCCGTCGACTTCTCCGCCATGACCACACCCGCGCTGGTCGTCGCTGGCGACAAGGACCACACCCGGCACTTCACGGACATGGGACCGGACTGGCACGCCGACCCCTACCCCCGGCCGAAGTGCTGGTGCGCCGCCACCACGGTGAAGTAGCGCACCAGCCGGCGGCGGTGACCCCAGTCGGGTTTTTTGGGGGTAGACCCGCTCGTGGATCGTCGCCTGACTCCGGTTGGCTGAAGACGCTCAATTTCGGCGTCGCGTCGGCCTCGTACGGTGTATCAGGGCCACCGGTGAGTCTGCTCACCCAACGCGCATGGGCAACGCAGTTACCTGACCTGACTGGTTCTCAGTTTCTGCGAGGTCAGCGTCCCGCGACCGCCCGCTTGCGCTGCTGTCCTTGTCGACACAGCCGACGCAGAAGTGGACGGTGGGCGAACTCCTGTTACCCAGTCTTGCTGGGAGCCGTGCCACGTCCTGTCAGAGCTTGCGGGACAGCCATGTGTCGATGGTGTTGGTGGTGCTGTCGGCGTTGCGCTGGAGGGCCAGGTCGTGGCCGGCTCCGGGAATGGCCTTCACGTCGACGTCGGGGCTGGCCGGGTAGGCGGCGGTCTCCGCTGTGAGGGTCTTGTCCAGGTCAGAGGGGTCGAAGTACAGGCCATCGTGCTGGCCCACGAGTGACAGGAGGGGAACGTCGACGCTTTTGCCGTACGCGTCGTTGCTCTGCTCGTCGCCGAAGGAAGTGAATTCCCCGATGGTGGCGGTCTGCTTGGCCGCATCGTCGGCCTTGACGGTGCTCAGGTCGGCGTTGAACGGCCAGTAGAGCAGCTGGCGCATGCCGTCCCGGGTGGTGAGGGAGCCGTCCGGTATCGCACGGTCGGTGAAGGCGGCGTCTTCGGCGGCGGGGTGCATCGCAGCATTGAACAGCAGCTGACCGGCGCCGGCGTGGTGCATGAATCCCGTGACGACGACAGCGTCGACGTCTTTGTAGGTCGCGGCTTCCTGGATGGCGACCACGCTGCCCATGGAGTGGCCGACCAGTGCGACCGGCAGCCCCTTATGGGCGGCCTTCAGCTTGGTGACCAGTTGGTGGATGGTGGCGGAGTGAGTCGTGCCGTTCAGCTCGTCCGCGGCCGGTCTGCTGGAGTTGCCAGTTCCCAGGCGGTCCACGGCGACGGTGATCCAGCCGTCCTCAGCCGCCTCGCGGGCCTGCGAGATCCTGCCGCGGTCTGTCACGAGATCGAAATACCTGTGGTCATAGGTGACGCCCGGGATCATCACCTGGATGCCCCGCACGCGGGCGCGGGTCGGCCGGTATTCCACGGCACTCACCGTCTGGTCAGCCGGTCCGCTGCCGGTCAGTGAGACCTTTTCGGTGATCGTGTGGCGGGTGACGCCCGGTGCGCGCTCGGAGGCGGCCGACGCGTTGTGGGGCGCGACCGTGGCGGCGGTGAGGAGCAGCGCGGCGGACGCAGCGCCCACGGTGAAAAGGGTCACTGGGTTTCGGGGCTTGGTCGAGGACATGGAGAATCCTTGCTGTCTTGGCCGAGCGCGGTCTCGGATGAGGCCTCAGCAGGCGTCGCGGCTGATGGCGAGTGGGTTGTTGGTCGAGCCGTAGCCACCGGTAGGCAGGTCGGCCTGTCATCGGAGCGGCCGCAGGAGCGGCCTGGAAGGGGTGGGGCGGCGGTCACGTACCGGTAGTGGCGGACCGCGCGCGCCGATCTCGGTGCCTGGGCGATGGCCGGCCACCGGCTTCTGCAATGACGCGATCTGTCTTCGTTGACGGGGAGTCGTGGTATCGCGGCCCCAGCACGCGAGCAGGCCCGACGTCAGCGCTGGTCGTCGTGGACCACGCGTGGAAAGGGCGCAGTGGTGGCGGGTGCCGACCATGCCGGCCGGGACGCGCAACGAAGTCACTGTCGTCCCGGCCGGCATGGCGTTTCGCGGCTCCTGCTCTGGATCCGCAGCTCGACCTCACGGCGGACTCGCCCCGGGCAGGTTCAGCGGCCGATCTTGTCCAGCTCGGCGAGTTCCTCCTCGGAGAGCGAGAGTCCCGCGCCGGTGACGTTCTCGCGCAGGTGGGCCACCGACGAGGTGCCGGGAATGAGCAGAATGTTCGGTGACCGCTGCAGCAGCCAGGCCAGGGCGACCGACATCGGCGTCGCATCCATCCGGGCGGAGACCGCGGTCAGCGCCGCGGACTGCAGAGGGGTGAAGCCGCCGAGCGGGAAGAACGGAACGTAGGCGATGCCCTTGGCGGCAAGGTCGTCGATCAGTTCGTCATCCTGGCGGTAGGCGAGGTTGTACATGTTCTGCACGCACACGATCGGCGCGATCGCCTGCGCCTCGGCAACTTGCTCCGCCGTCGTGTTGCTCACTCCCAGGTGCCGGACCAGGCCCTCCTGCTGGAGTTCGACAAGGGTCTCGAACGGCTCGGCGAGTGAGCCGGGCCGGGGGCCCTGGGCGTCGCCGAGCCGGAGATTGACCACGTCGAGAGCGTCGACTCCGAGGTCCTCAAGGTTCTCGTGTACGGCGCGGCGCAGATCCTCGGGCCGCCGGGCAGGGGGCCAGCCGCCCTGCTCATCGCGGACCGCGCCGACCTTCGTCACGATGTGAAGGGATGCGGCATAGGGGTGCAGCGCTTCACGGATCAGCTGGTTGGTGACGCGTGGACCGTAGGCGCCGGAGGTGTCGATGTGGGTGATGCCCAGGGCGGCGGCCTCCCGCAGGACGGCGAGCGCGCCGGCGTGATCGGCGGGCATGCCCATGACGCCCGGGCCGGCGAGCTGCATAGCGCCGTACCCGAAGCGGTTGACGGTCAGGTCGCCCAGGGTCCAGGTGCCGCCGGGCAGTGACGGGGAGAGTGTGTTCGTGGTGTCGCTCATGCCGTCGATGGTCACTCCCGGACAGGAGTCGCATCCAATACCGATACGGTGCCCTGTCATACCCAGTGGGTATCACCGACGTATGCTGGGGTCATGGACACCTTGGAGACCCGCGAGCTGAGGTACTTTCTGGCCGTCGCCGAGGAACTGCACTTCGGCCGTGCCGCCCAGCGCCTTGGCATGGCGCAGCCTCCGCTGTCCCGGGCTATTCAGCAACTCGAGCGGCGCCTCGGCGTCGCCCTGCTGCAGCGCAACCGCCGCGGCGTCGCCTTGACCAACGCCGGAGAGATGCTGCTGCACGAGGGCCGCGCGGCCCTCGACGCGACCACCGCCGCCGCGCGCCGCACCCGCCGCGCCGGCGGCGCCGACCGTCCGGGCAGCTCCCGCAACCGCCTGGTGCTGGCGGTGAAGGCCGGCTCATCCCACGAACTGTTGCACAAGCTCCTCGACGCCTACGCGGTCGAGCCCGACGCCGCCGAGATCGAGGTACTGCCGAGCGGCACGTGCGAGCAGGGCGAGATGCTGCGTGACGGCCGCGCCGATGTGGCGCTCATGCACGCGCCGTTCAACTCCCTCACCGGGTTCGACAGCGAGGAACTGATGACCGAAGGGCAGATCGCCATCTTGCCCGCCGGGCACCCCCTCGCCACGCACAGGACACTGTCCCTCGCCGACATAGACAACATCCCCGATCTTCCGCTCGCCCGCTGGGCCCACGACGGTGCCTACCCCCCCGGCCCGGGCCCCGAGATCCGCGACCAGACGCAGCTGGCCCAGTTGATCGCCCTCGGTCGCACCGTGGCCGTCTTCCCCGACTCCGCCCGCTCCTGGCTGTGGGCCGAGCACACCGCCGTCCCCCTGACCGACGCGCCCCCCGTCGTCACACACATCGCCTGGCCCGCGCACAGCCGCTCCCTCGCCCTCGCGGGGCTGATCCGCACAGCCACCCGGCTATGACCGGCCTCGGAGACCGTCGGATGACTCATCACAGCGTCCCCCTTTTGCTTTGACGGGACTGTGAAAATTCAATGGCCCTGTTCGGGGCAGCGCACGAGGCAGTGGACGCCTTGCCGCACCGTGCGAAACGGCGTGACGTCTCCGCCTGGGGTCTGGCATTAGCTGCTCGCCGGTCGACCGTTCGCCAGCGCCTCGGTTCGCCAGCCGAGAAGGATCGCGCGGAGCGCGTCTTCGGCGAGGCGGCGGGCGCGATCGTTGCCTACATTGCCGAGGTAACTGAGCGACGCGATGCCGTACAGCGTGCCCCAGAGGATCTCGCAGGCCTGGTCCGGATCGGCCAGGACCACGTCGTGTGCAGCCGACCAGGTGGTGAGCAACTCCCTGAGGACGTCGATGGCCGGTTCCGCGACGCGCCGACGTTCGTCCGCGTCGACGACCGGGTCGTTCATGACCTGGTAGAGGTGGGGGTGCTCGCCGGCGAACCTGACGTACTCCGACGCGGTGCGCATCATGCGCCGGTCCGTGTCGGGCTCCTGCGCGGCTTGGCGGAACTCGGTCAGCATCAGGCGGTGGCCGTGCGCGACCAGCTCCAGTACGAGCGCGTCCTTGTTGGCGAAGTGCTGGTAGACGACGGGTGCGGAATATTCGACGTCGGTGGCGATGCGCCGGATCGTCAGAGCCGCGACGCCCTCGGCCTCGAGGACGTGCAGCGCGGCCTCGATGATCCGCTCCCGGGTGTTCGCCCGTTCGCGGGCCCGTCTCGTGTTGGTCGGCATGGTCCGTCACTTCGCTTCGATGGTGTCCTCGAACACTAGTCACCGCCTTGACCGCGCCGACGACGCCCGCCATAGTTAACCTCGTTAGGAATTATAACGACGTTAGGAACGAGTAGTAAGTCATGATTTACCACATCAACAGGGTCACGATGAAGGCCACCGTGACACCCGAGCAGATCGAGACGGCGCTGGAGAGCTGGCGCAACCAGGGCCGGTCAAACCCTGCCATCAAGTCCTTCATCATCGGCCGCGACCACGGCGGCGACTACACGTACAGCGCGGTGTTCGTCGTCGAGGACCTCGACGGGCTTTTCGCCTACCTGACCCACCCAACCACCTACCAGACCGACCACCTGGGGCTGCACCTGGTCGAACGGCTGGAGATCTTCGACGTCAGTGACGACGACGACCCCGACCTGAACGCCAAGATCCAGGAACTGCACCGTCGCCGCAACGAGCTCAACCCGCAGATCGCCGACATGCTCGCCGACGTGCCCACCTACGCCGGCTCCGGCGTGAACGACTGACCGAGACCCCGGAGAAGGAGAAACCAGCATGGGCAAGCACGTCGTCATCGGCGCCGGTTCCATCGGTACCAACGTCGCCCGTCTGCTCACCGAGCGCGGCCAGAGCGTCCGGATCGTCACCCGCAGCGGCTCCGGCCCCGAGCACCGGCTGATCGACCGGGTCGCCGCGGACGCGTCCGACCCCTCCCGCCTGACCGAGCTGTCCCGCGGCGCGGAAGTGATCTACCACTGCGCCAATCCACCCTCGTACACGATGTGGGAGCGCCTGTTGCCGCCCCTGCAGACGGCGGCCATCACCGCCGCCAAGGCGAACGACGCCGTCCTCGCACTGACCGGCAGCCTTTACGCCTACGGTCCGCAGCCCGGTGGCCGGATGAACGAACACACCCCCATGGCCGCCGTCGGTCACAAGGGCCGCCTGCGCAGACGCATGTGGGAACAGGCCCTCGCCGGGGGGATCCGCACCGTCGAGGTCCGCGGCTCCGACTACATCGGCAAGCACGCCAACGGCATCTACTCCCTGCTCATCAAGTCGGCCCTGCAGAAGGGAAAAGCGGCCTGGATCACCGGCCACCTGGACATGCCGCACACCTTCACCTTCAACGGCGACATGGCACAGGCCCTCATCACGCTGGCCTCAGAAGAACGCGCGTGGGGCCGACCCTGGCACGTGCCGTCGCCGCCGGCCGTCACCATTCGCGAGCTGGCGCGGCGCTACGCCGTCGCGGCGGGCCGACCACCGGTCAAGCTAATCCAGATACCGCGCTCCGTGACGCGTACGGCCGGGCTGATCGTGCCGATCGCCCGCGAGATGGCCGAGATGGACTACCAGTGGTACGCGCCGTTCCACATGGACGCGACGGAGACCGCCGACACCTTCCGCCTGACCGCCACCGACCTCGACACCGCCGTCCGCAACGAGGTCAGCTGAACTCCCACCGCCACACCTGCAGGCCGACGGCATGCCCGCCGACACCGTGAACGTTCGCGGTCACGGCATTAGGAACTCGGCACGGCAGGCACTTGAACCGCAGCGGCGTCGGGACAGAACATGTACGCCACAAGAAGGCGTCGGAACATCGAACACGAAGTGGATCACCGGAGATGAACAGCACTGGATCGCAGACCGACCTGGTGCCCGGGGCGTTCGTCGTGGATTCCAGGGTCCCGGGTGCCGTACCGCGAGGATTCGATGCCTTCCGTCGTAGATGGCAGACGCAGATCGGCGATGTCTTCCCCCTGCCGGCCTTCAGCCCGGCCACGATCGCCGACTTCCGGCTCAAGGGACGCGTCGCCAGGGTGCGCGATGTGGTGATCGCTGATCTCCACATGGCGTCGGCCACCCGGGTCGCGGACCCCGCGGGCGGCGATCGGGACCTGGTGGTGATCCACGTATTACGGCGCGGCGCATGGACGTTGGGCGGCCTGCCCGACCGCGACGAGCACACCGTACCGACCGGGCAGTTCCTCCTCCGGCACTTCGGGCGGCGGATGCCCTTCGAGACGGCGCCGCACACCACGGCGCAGTTCCTTTTCGTGCCCTCCGCGACGCTCAGATCCCTACTCGGGAACCGGACTGTCATCGGGCCGGCGGACTCGGCCGAGATGCGCCTGCTGACGGCCCACACGAACATGATCCAGAAGACGGCCACCGACCTCGGCCCGGCCGGTGTGCACGCCGCCCACAGCACCCTGATCGAACTGGCCAAAGCCGTGGCGGTGCGCCGCTTCGACGACGTGGAACCACAGTTGGCTCCCGCGCTCGTCCGGGCCGCGAAGGACCTCGCCAACAGCCATCTCGCCGATCGCGAGCTGTCCCCGGCGATGCTGGCGCGCGAGCTCAACGTCTCCGTACGCACCCTGCAACGGGCGTTCGCCACGGCGGGCGAGTCGGTGACCGCCTACATCCGCCACCGGCGGCTGGAAGAAGCCCGGCTCGCCCTCACATCGCCATCCGGCCGGTGGAGCGTCTCGGAACTGGCCGCCCACTGGCACTTCGTCGACAGCAGCCACTTCATCCGCTCCTTCAAGAAACACTACGGTCAAACGCCCACCGAATATGCCCGCTCGACCGGATCGGCCGCACGCTGAACGGTGAAGGGTGTCAATATTCCGATCAGGCTGCTGAGCTGGGCGTTTCCTGTGGATGATGTGGCGGTCGGGGTGGCGTGGTGTGGTACTCGTTGAGCAGTCCGCCGAGTACCTGCTTGCGCCTGACCATGGCGGCGGGCAGGGGGATGATGTTCGGGTCGTCGTCTGGAGCACGTAGGTCGAGGCTGCGGTGAGCTCGTCCGTCGTTGTAGTGCTCGGTGTACCTGGTGAGGACCGTACGCAGGTGTCGTTCGCCGGTGATGAGAAGGCGGTCGGTGCATTCGGCCCGGGCTGTGCGTATCCATCGTTCGGCGAACGCGTTGGACCGGGGGCTTTGCAGCGGAGTCGGGATGACGGCTGTGCCGTTGCCGGCGAAGACGGCGTCGAATGCGGCGGTGAACTTGCTGTCCCGGTCTCGGATGAGGAACCGGAAGCGTCCTGCCCTGTCGCCGAGGTCCATGAGCAGGTTGCGGGCGAGCTGGGTGACCCATGCGCCGGTCGGGTGGGCGGTGACGCCCAGGACGTGAACGCGCCGGGTCTTGATCTCCATGACGAAGAAGACATAGAGACGTCTGAGGAAGACGGTCTCCACGTGCATGAAGTCGCAAGCGAGCAGCGTGTGGGCCTGGGCGCGGAGGAAGGAGCGCCAGGTCTGCTGGCTTGCTCGCTGTGGTGCGGGCGGTAGACCGGAGCGGCGCAGACGCGCCGGATAGTGGCGGCGGCGACCCGATGACCGAGCCGAAGCAGTTCACCTTGGATCCTGACGTATCCCCAGGTCGGGTTCTCTCTCGCCAGGCGCTGGATGAGTGCGACCGTCTCTTCCGGCAATGGTGGACGACCGATCCGACCGCCGTCTGGCGCCACTTCCAGCGCACCAGACGACGGTGCCAGGCCAGCAGCGTGCCGGGGGTGACCAGCCGATGGCGACGTAAGACGGGTGGCAGGTGCCGCGCGAGACCGGAGAGCACGGCGCGATCAGCCCATGAGAGCCGCGGCCGCTCTACCCGCCGGCGAAGCACAGCGACCTCATGACGAAGGGTAAGGATCTCGGCGTTGTTCGCGGCGGTCGATCGGCCCAGCAAAAGGAAGCAGCCCAGCAGTCGGCAGAAGATCAAGTAGAGCAGTCTCAGACCCACGATCACTGATCATGCCCATACTTGAGCGATCGAAAAGCCCCAGGTCAGCCACCGTGCGGCAATAAAGACACCCTTCACCAGAAGCGGCATGGAGAGAAACCCTCCGAGTCAAGGTGTCGGTGAGCGGCGTGCTCGACCTCGACGCCGGAAACGGGAGCGCGAAAAGAGGGCCCTCACGGGTGTTGACCTGCGAAGACCCTCTGCACCGTCGGGACGACAGGATTTGAACCTGCGACCCCTTGACCCCCAGCCACGCGGCAACTCTCCGCGACGAGCCGTACCACTCTGTAGCAGAGTACTCGGGGTCGTACACCGCCGTACGGAGCAAGAGGACACCGCTCCCTGCGCCCCTCCCGAGCAGGCCCATCCTGCTGCCACTCCTATATTCTGGCTCCTGTCGATTCCGGGTGCCCGAAAGCGCTAGGGAGGATGAGCCGTGAGGCCGGCCACCACCGCAAAGCTCCGCGCCAACGCCACGACCATTCGCCAGCTCGGACGTCGCCATGGCCTGCACTCCTTCGCCTTGAGCACCGAGCCCGGGGAACTTGTCGCCACCCTGGACGCCGACCGCTCCTACTTCGACATCACCAGCTTCGAATCAGACCTGTCCAGCATCCTCGGCGCCCTCGTGGAAGTCGTCCCACGCGGCCCCGGAGTGGAAGTCGAAGAAACCGAACCTCTGAACGACCTGCGCGGGGCGGCGTGACCAACACACGCACGGACCGGGAGAACCGGGAGCTGCTACGCCTGACCGATGCAACGGCAGCACTCGACCAAGCGCGCTCAATCCTCCGCGACGGAACACCCAAGCCGGGGAATGAGCGCCTCCTCGCCCTGGCCTACTGCATGCTCACCTTCGGCGAAATGCTCAAACAGGCATCTCACGGCACCGTGACACAGGCATACAGCGGCCCCATCGCACTGCGCGACAAACTCGCTCACGTCCCACACCGCAAGCTCAACGCCGAAGTACTCGCCACCTCCGTCGAACGAGCCACGAGCGAGATCCTTCCCCTGATACAAGCCCGCATCCAGGACCTGACCAACACCACCTCCTGAGTGAACGTTAAGTTCGTTTCTGGTAGCGGCCTCGTCCAGGCTGGGTGAGGAAACCTTGGCGGGTGAGTCGCCCGAGGCGGCTGCGGGTGATGTTGACGGTCGCTTCGTCGGTGGGCATGCCGAGGAGTTCGTGCAGCGCACGGGCCCTGAATGCCCGGCCGGAGTGCTGGTTGAAGGCGTTCACGATGGCCTGGAGGGCGGTGCCCGCCTCGGGCGGGTCCGGTTCGGTTCCTGCCGGTACGGCCTCCGAGATGACCTTTTGGGCGGTGGCCAGCTCCGCGAGTCGGGCCCCGGTTTCGACCAAGGCGGTAGTGAGGTGTTCGATCTGGCTGCGCAGTTCCCCTGTGGGGGCCGGAAACTGCGTCACCCGAGGTGACCTGCGGGTTCGGATCTACCCGAGCGCGGGAGGCCGGCGGGTGCTGTGCGGCATCCTGCTGGGTCGTGGCGATACGTCTGATCTCTCAACCAACGTGCCACTCTTCGGATGGCTTGTGCTGCTTGCCCGGTCGAGTGCGGCGAAGGACGTCGAGATCTTGACGCTCCGGCACAGCTCGCTGTCGCGCAACGCATCCAGCCACGGCCTCGGTCTTCCTGGAGCGATCGGGCTGTCATGGCAGCGCTGCCCACATACTCATCCTTGGCGAAGCTCACACCCGCCACGTCCTGGCCGAATACCAGAGGCATTACAACGCGCACCGCCCCCACCGGGCCCGATGCCAACTACCCCCCAGGCACACGAACAGCCGCTTGACCAGGAGCAATGATTATTCGAGCCCCACAGGCGACGAGTTCCGGTTCGGCGTCGAGCAGGTCCAGCAGCGTCTCGCGCTCGTCGGCTTTCGCTCCGGTCAGAGCGAAGGCGACGGGCGGTCCTTGGAGCGTGCACACCAGGTGCAGGCGCAGGCCCCAAAAGAAGCGGCTGTGGCTGGCGCAGTAGCCGTACTCGGTCCATCCGGCCGGCTCGGAGCGTTTGACGGTCTCGCGGGAGCGGCCGCATTCCACGGGCGTGGAGTCCACGATCCATACGTCGTCGCTCCACACGGATGTGTCGGTGGCCAGCAGCCAGGTGATTCGGCGGAGCAGCTCGGTGGCCTTGCGCAGGCGCTTGTTGTAGCCGTGTACGTGCCAGAAGCCTCATCCGTGCTGGTCACGACGAGCGAGCGCTGCGGTGGGTCCGCCGGTCAACCGTGACCGTAGAGGCCCCCGTTGCCGACCTAGCCTACAGAGATTCTGGCGCTGCGCCACCAACTCGCCGTGCTGCAGCGGCAGACCGACAGACCAAAGTTCACCTGGCCAGACCGCGCCCTGCTGGCCGCTCTCCCGCATCGTCTCCCCCGGCACGTCTTCGCCAACTACCGCTGATCGTCACGCCTGACACGGTGCTGCGATGGCACCGTGAGCTACTGCGCCACCGTCACGCGAAGGCATCCCGCCCCAAACGGCCCGGACGGCCCGGACGGCCCGGACCGTACGTTCCATCCGCGCCCTGGTGTTGCGGCTCGCGCAGGAAAGTTGCAGCTGGGGCTACCGGCGCATTCACGGCGAGCTCGCCTCCCTCGGCATCAAGGTCGCCGCCGGCACCGTGTGGAACATCCTCAAGGAGCACGGCGCAGACCCAGCACCCGAACGGGACCACACCACGTGGGCGACGTTCCTTCGCTCCCAGGCCCAGGCCCAGGCCATCCTCGCTAGGTCACCCAGCTCGCCCGGAACATGGCCATGGACCTCCAAAACACAGGCATCAGAGCAAAGTTCCTGATCCGGGACCGAGACATGCGCTATCCGGCACCCTTCGACACCGTCCTGCAAGCCGAGGGCATCATGGTCATTCAGACCGGTGTCCAGATGCCGCGCATGAACGCGATCATGGAGCGTTGGGTCCGGTCCTGCCGAACTGAGCTCCTCGACCGCACCCTCATCTGGAACCAGACCCACCTCCTCCGCACGCTGCGTGAGTACGAGGCGTTCCACAACGAGCACAGGCCCCACCGCACTCTCGCAAGCGCCGCACCGCTCCACCCACTGCCCGAACCTGTCACCACCCCCGACCAGCTCGCCGATCTCCATGTCCATCGGCATGATCGCCTCGGCGGCATCCTGCACGAGTACCGACATACTGCGTGACCAGTACGAACGCATTTCTTGGCACCTACGACCTCGAACGGACCGACGGAGGCGATCAATGGTCGCCTCGAGCACCTCCGCGGCTCAGCGGGAGTAATTGTCAAGACCTGTGGACGGGAGCCGCACCGACCCAGTGGTGATAGGCGTCTACGTCGACGTTGCTGCCGCACACGATGGTGACCACATGCCGGCCGGCGAAGCGGTCGCGGTCTTCGAGGATGGCCGCGATGCCGAGCGCGGCCGACGGTTCGACGACGAGGCCGGCGTGGTCGAGGAGCATCCGCATACCGGCGATGATCGACGCCTCCTTGACCAGGACGGCGTCGTCAGCGACCAGGAGGAGGTCGTCCAGGACGGCCGGGATGGGACGCCGGCCGGCGACGCCGTCAGCGATCGTGTTGGTCGAGTCGGTGGTGACGACGCGCCGCCCGCGCCACGAGTGTGTCATCGCCGGTGCGCCCAGCGGCTGGACGCAGATCACCTCGACCTCGGGCGCCATGGCCTTCACCACATGCCCCACACCGGTGGCCAGCGCCCCGCCGCCGAGAGCGATCAGGACGGCGTCGAACGACGGCACGGTGTCGGCCAGTTCCAGGCCGATGGTTGCCGCGCCCTCGCAGGTCTCGATGTCCAGGCTGTCTTCGAGCAGCCGGATGCCGTCGCAGCGCGCGATGGCCGCCGCCCGCTCGCGCGCCATCTCGTGGTCGCCGTCCACCAGCTCCAACCTGGCGCCCAACGCGCGGATGCGGTCAAGCTTGGCCACAGTCGCAAAGCGGGACGCCACGACAGTCACCTCAAGCCCCCGACCGCGACCGGACCACGCGAGGGCCTGGCCAAGATTGCCCGCGCTGGCGCACACCACGTCTCGCGAGCCATTCTCGGCGAGTAGGCTCGCGACTACCTCGGTGCCGCGGGCCTTGAAGCTGCGGACCGGGTTCGCTGTTTCGAGCTTGATGCTCACCGTGCACCCGAGGCCGGGCTCCAGCGCCTCGCAGCGGTACAGCGGAGTGTCGAGGAAAACCGGGTCAATCACCCGGCGGGCCGCCCGGATCCGAGCAGTGTCGAGGCGCGTCTTCTGCACGACGCAGCAGCGTAGCGCGAGCAACAGTTCAAATCCTGTGGATCAAGGGGGCAGTTCAGGCTGCCTGAGCTTCGGGGCGCTCGACGAGGTGTCCGCGTTCGAATCGGGCTCCGGCGCGGACGAGAGCGACGAGGTGGGGTGCGTTCACGGCCCGCCACCGCTGTTGGGCGGACTCCACGAGCTTGAAGACCATGGCGAGCGCAGCGGCCGCACTGCCGGCACCCCGGGTGACCTTCGTGCGGAGCCGGACCGTGGCGAAGGTGGACTCGATGGGATTCGTGGTGCGCAGGTGGATCCAGTGCTCGGCGGGAAAGTCGTAGAACGCGAGCAGCTCGTCCGTGTCGTCGGTGATCTTCTTGACGGCCTTGGGGAACTTCGCCCCGTACGTCTTGGTGAACTCGGCAACGGCCTGGAGGGCGTGGTCGCGGTCTTCGGCGTTGTAGATCTCCTGCAGGGCCTTCTTCGCGCTGGGCTGGGCAGACTTCGGCAGAGCGTTCGCGACGTTGGCGATCTTGTGAACCCAGCACCTCTGATGCCGTGCCTCGGGGAACACCTCGGCCAGGGCCTTCCAGAAGCCGAGCGCCCCATCGCCGACCGCGAGGACGGGAGCACGCATCCCACGCCGAGCACAGTCGCGCAGCAGATCCGCCCAGGAGTCGGCTGATTCATGGTAGCCGTCACTCATAGCGATCAGCTCCTTGGTGCCATCCGCACGCACGCCCATCAGCACGAGCACGCACGACTTCGCCTCGCGCAGGCGTATACGCAGGTGGATGCCGTCGGCCCAGACATAGACATAGTCGCTGCCGGACAGGTCGCGCTCGCTGAACGCGGCGTGGTCAGCCTGCCACTGCGTGGTGAGCCGGGTGACGGTGGCCGGGGACAGGCCAGCCGCCGAGCCGAGGAACTGCTCGAGTGCGGGCACGAAGTCGCCGGAGGACAGGCCGTGCAGATAGAGCAGGGGCAGCGCCTCGCTGATCTTCGGGGACTTGCGGCACCACGGTGGCAGGATCGCCGAGGAGAACCGCTTGCGCTCGCCGGTCGCCTCGTCGATGCGCTTGTCGTTCACCCGCGGGGCCTTCACCTCGACCACCCCGGCCGCGGTCGTCACTTCCCTCGGCTGGTGGTAGCCGTCGCGGACCACCAAGCGGCGTCCGCACTCGTCCCGTTCGTCGGCCAACTCGGCTATATAGGCGTTGACTTCAGCTTCCAGGGCTGCGGCCAGCATCCGCCTTGCACCCTCGCGGACGATGTCGTCGATCAGGGAGCCGGTCTCGGTCGATCCATCGGCATTCACTACGCTCAGCACGGGCGTGCCTTCCCGACCGACGGTGCAACGTCGGCCTACTCGATGACCAGAAGTCGATCACTCGGGAAGGTACGCCCTTCGCGTCCGCCCGAGGTCGATCCACAGGTCATGAGCATTGCTCGCTCAGCGTTGGGCTTCCGGAACCTGACGCACTACATCGCGAGAAGCATTCTCGAAGCCGGAGGATTCAGACCCCACCTACACCCTCAAATGCGATGAGCCCGTTTTGTAAGTGACGGTTTCGCGCTCTTGCGCCGTTAGTGGCTGTTGGTGATCTTGTTGGCTTATTAGGACGGTCTTCAATTCCCGAAAGGGGAACATAGTCATGTCCACGTGCCCCATAAACCTGGAAGCCGACAAAACCACCAACGCTGACAGTCGTCTGATGGTCGCCCTGTATGCCCTCGCGGCCGCCCGGGAAAGCGTCTCCCGCAACGAACTCTTGCAACTTGCGGACGCTTCGCCCGATGAGGCCGGACAGGCGATCGACAGGCTGCTCCAGCTCAAGGTGCTCACCGGCAAGCCCGGAGACCCCGTTCGCCTCGTACCCGTGGCGCCAGCCACCGCCTTCACCCAACTTCTTTTGCCGGCGATCCGGGAACTGCGCGAACGGCAGACGACGATCAACGAAGTGAGCGCGCAACTGGTGGATCTGCTTCCCGTCTACGAGAAAAGCGTCATGAAAGACGTAAGGGAACACTCATTGCACCGTCTCGACAATGTGGATGCCGTCCGCCTGACCGTGTCCGAACTCTCGGCCCGCGCTACCAGGGAGATCCTCGTCTCTCAACCTGGCGGCCCTCGCCCCGAACCCGTTCTCAAGGAGGCAACGGACCGTGCCGTAGGCGTGCTTGAGCGTGGTGTACGCACGCGTACGCTCTATCCGTACGCGGCGCAGTTTCATCAGCCCACTGTCGACCACGTCTCGCTGCTTGTCGAGCACGGCGCCGAAGTCCGCGTTGTTACACAAGTGTTCATGCAGCTCATCGTCTTCGACCGCGAAGTCGCCCTCGTCGAGCTGGTTGGAAACCCCAAAGGTGCCTTGCTCATACGTGACCTGAGCGTCATCCACTTCCTGATCGGCGCCTTCGAGCGGGCTTGGGACAAAGCCCTGCCATTCCCGCTCGCCTATGAGCGGGAACAGATGCTGTTCAGCTCGGAGGAGATGAAGACGGCGATCGTGGAACTGCTCGTCGAGGGCTACGACGACAAGGTTGTCGCCAAGCGTCTCGGTATCTCCCTACGCACCTTCCAGCGCCACCTGGCCGCAGTTCTGCGCCGTATCGGGGCCCACAACCGGCTCCACGCCGGCTACCTGCTACGCGATCTCGGCATCCTCCACGAGAAGCGCGCCCAACAGTAAATTCGGCGATTCGCACGGTAGTTGCCTGTTAGCGTCGACCAGATCGCAATGCGTCGAAGTTCGAGACCGTGGCCCGCGTCTTCGGCGAGCGACTCGATGGCACCGGCTCGCCACGTGGACACGGCCGAATGGCGGCTACCTCCTCGCTCTCGGCGTCCTCGACGGCAGCGCCCGCGCCGTGGTGCGCCTGACCACCGAAGCCGGCATCGCCGTCGCGCCGGCCAGGGCCACTCCCCCTATGGCAGCGATCCGAACGACACCGTGATCCGCATCGGCCCCACTTACCGCTGAACCAGCGATCACATTCGACAACGAGCGCAACAAGGCCGGGCCACGCCCGACCTTGTTGTATTTACGTTGAGGGCGGTGGACCGATTGGTACCGAATTACTGCTTTTGCCCTATGGCGGGCTTACGCCAGTCGCACGCACGATCACCTGCGACCGCGACAGGTGTCTCATTGTTCAAGCAGGATCGTGGTGCACCGGACGGTATGCCTGGTGACCAACTTCGCCCATAAGTGCGACCTGAGGATGGTCGTGCATAAAACCGCAATAGCAATCGTCGGCATGGCATGTGCGGCAGTAGCTGTGACCTGAGTTGCCGCCACTGCTCCCGACGTGGTGAACCCTCAAGCAGCGCACGCTTCCGGAACCGCGGAGGATGATCTCGGCCGGGAGTGGAGGGTTCGGATTGATGCTCGCCCACACCGCTCGGTTTCGAACAGGGAAAGGGACTCGAATTGAGTGTCGGCAAGTTCACGCCCTACAATGAAAAAACTATTCAACGCGCCCCGCAATGGGCGCGGGTGCCTGGGGAACTCCGCGAGGCCGTCACTGTGGTCTCCCAGGTTCTTCCGTTCCGCACCAATCAGTACGTGCTCGACGAACTCATCAACTGGGACAACATCCCGGACGACCCCATCTTCCGGCTGAACTTCCCCCACCGGGCCATGCTGGACGACACCGACTACGCCACCCTGCGGGATGTCATCGCCGCTGGCGACAAGGGGCAGATCGCGCTTCACGCGGGGAAGCTCCGCCAGCAGATGAACCCCCACCCGGCCGGCCAGCAAACCCACAACGTACCTGAGTTGGACGGCAAGGAAATGTCAGGGATGCAGCACAAATACTCCCAGACAGTACTGTTATTCCCTCAACACGGGCAGACCTGCCATGCCTACTGCACGTTCTGCTTCCGCTGGCCGCAGTTCGTCGGCGACGGCGAACTCGCCTTCGCCGCCAAGGATGCCCAGGGCCTGACCGCCTACCTCGCTCGCCACCGGGAGGTCACCGACGTCCTGATCACCGGCGGCGACCCGCTGATCATGCGGACAAACACTCTCGCCCGCTATATCGAACCACTCCTGACACCGGAGTTCGAACACATCCAGAACATCCGGATCGGCACCAAATCGGTCGCCTATTGGCCCCAAAGGTTCGTCACCGACCGGGATGCCGACGAACTCATCCGGCTGTTCGAGCGGGTCGTCACCGCTGGTAAGCACCTGGCGATCATGGGCCACTACAACCACCCCGCCGAGCTGCGCCCTGACATCGCACAGACCGCCCTGAAACGGATCATCGCCACAGGTGCGAACATGCGCCTCCAGTCGCCGATGCTGAGGCACATCAACGACAACGCCGAGGCGTGGCGGGAGCTGTGGACGACCGGGGTGCGGCTGGGCGCCATCCCGTACTACATGTTCGTCGAACGCGATACCGGCGCCCGCTCCTACTTCGAGATTCCCCTGGTGAGGGCGTACGAGGTCTTCCGCGACGCATACCAGAGGGTCTCCGGCCTCGCCCGCACCGTGCGCGGCCCGTCGATGAGCGCGTTTCCGGGCAAGGTTCTCATCGACGGCACCCCCACCATCCGCGGCGAGAAGGTGTTCGCCCTTCAGCTCCTTCAGGGACGTCACGCGGACTGGGCGCGTCGGCCGTTCTACGCCGCGTACGATCCGGACGCGACCTGGTTCGACCAGCTCGTCCCGGCGTTCGGGGCGGAGAAGTTCTTCTTCGAGGACGAACTGCCGCTCCCGGCCCCCGAGGCTCGCGAACTGACGGTGGTGGGCGCATGAACCGGCCGCCAACCCACGAACTTCTCGCGCTCAGGTTCGGGACTCAGACGGGGCGACTCGCTCGGGAGAACTTCCTGTTCGCCGACGACCCCTGCGCCACGGACACTCCGGCCGGCTTCGACTTCTACATCTGGGTCATCCGAGGTCAGGATCAGGTGATCGTCGTCGATACCGGGTTTACCGCGCACACGGGTGCGCGGCGTGGCCGCGAGCAACTTCACCACCCCGTCGAGGCCCTGGCCGGTCTCGGCATCGATCCCACCGACGTGTCGCATCTGCTGATCACGCACATGCACTGGGACCATGCCGGTCACCTCGCCGCCTTCCCCACGGCTCGCGTTCATCTCCAGGAGCCGGAACTCGCGTTCTGCACCAGCCGCGCCATGCGCCAAGCCGCACCCCGCCGCCCCTTCGAGGCAGAAGATGTGAACGCGGCGATTCGGCTGCTGTTCGACGAGCGCCTCACCCTGCACCAGGGCCCGGCTACGATTGTGCCCGGCGTCGAGGTGCACCCGGCCCCTGGACATACCCCCGGCCTTCAAGTAGTACGCGTTCACACGAAGCGCGGCTGGGTCGTGTTGGCGAGCGATTCGTCGCACCTGTGGGCAAACATCCGTCGCCGGGCCCCGTTCCCGATTCTCGACCACCTCGCCTCCATGGTCGAGGCGTACGAGACCGTCGAAGATCTGGCGGACGGCGTCGACCACATCATCCCCGGTCATGATCCTCAGGTCGCCACCCGCTTCCCCCAGGTAGAGGACGACACCCGCTGGGTGCGGTTGCACGAGGAACCCATAGCCCCGTACACCGACCCGGCGGCGCTGGAACTGCGCGAGCGGGTGATCCCTTGAGGGCTGTTCAGGTCACGATCGTCGGGCTGGGGCCGCGCGGCCTCGGCATCCTCCAGCACATCGCCCAGCGAGCCCACCAGCTCCCCGAGGGCGTTGAGCTGAACGTCCACCTTGTCGACCCCGGCGACACCGGGCAAGGAGCACACTCCAACCGGCAGCCCGACCATCTGCTCACCAACACGCTCGCCAGCCAGCTCACCATGTTCCCCGGCGGTGGCGGCCCGTCGTTCACCGATTGGGCCCAGCAGGTTGGCTACCGCCGCTTCGCAGGTGGCTACTACCGCACGGGCGAGGCAGGCGGGGAGCCGATCGGGCCACACGACTACCTGCCGCGCAGCTTGCTCGGTGAGTATCTCTCCTTCGCGTCCGACCACACCCTCAGCTCGCTGCCCACGAGCGTGCGAGTGGTGCACCACCGGGCTCGCGCCATCGACATGGAGGAGCTCTCCCCGTCCGGCAGGTACGTGGTGCGGACCGAGAACGGCTACGAGATTCCCTCCGATTTCCTGTTCCTCGCCACCGGGCACTCCCGACGCACCCCCACCGACGAGGACATCCGGTTCGAGAATTTCGTCAGCGAACACCAAGGCCGCAATGACCGCCTCGCCTACCTGGCGGACTGCTACCCGGTCGACAAGCTTGGGCGCATCGCTCCCGGGGCCACGGTGGCCGTGCAGGGTTTCGGGCTGACCGCCCACGACGTCATCGCTCACCTCACCGTCGGCAGGGGCGGACGTTTCGAGGGCGACGGCCACGACATGCGCTACATACCGTGCGGGCGTGAGCCGAGCATCCTGTTGTTCTCCCGTCAGTGCCTGCCCGCCGCCGCACGCGGCATCAACCAGAAGGGCCTCGCCGGCGCCTACCAGCCGCACTTCTTCACCCTCGAGGCCATACGCAGATTGCGTGAGCACGCGAGGCGGAAGCGCGGCAGCGCGCAGATCGACTTCGAGGCGGAAGCCGTGCCGCTCCTACGTCGGGAAATGGGCTACGTTTACCGCTCCACGCTGGAGCAAGGTCATATCCGGCCCACCCAGTACGAATTCACAGCGGCCGATCAGGCCGCCGTCGACGCCATCGTCGACCCGCTGGCCGGCAAGAGCTTCAGGGATCTGGACGCCTTCCGCGCCTTCTTCACGGCGTTCGTCACCGAGGACCTGGAGCACGCCGAGGAAGGCAACCGGACGAGCCCTGTCAAAGCTGCCACCGACGCCATCCGGGACATCCGCGCCAGCCTGCGCGAGGCCGTCGAGTTCTCCGGCCTGACACCGGATTCGCATCGGGTGTTCAACACCCGATGGGTGCCGCTCATGAACAGGATCTCGTTCGGGCCACCCCGCCGCCGTAACTACGAACTTCTCGCCCTGATGAACGCTGGTGTGGTCGATCTGGCCGGAGGACCGGGCTGCCGTATCATCCCCGACCCTGAGACGGCCCGGTTCACCGTTGAAACCCATTTCACCGACGGCCCTACCGTCCGATACGCCGACGCCTTAGTGGCGGCGCGCCTGGACTTGTTCCACCCCGAGACGGACAGTTCCCCGCTGACCGCCCGCCTGCTGGCACGCGGTTTGATCCGTCCCTATCGCAACGGCTCCTACGAGCCGGGCGGTGTGGACATTACGCCCAGCGGCCGCGTCATCGCCAAGGCCGGGACGCCGCTCACAGGTGTATGGGCTGTCGGATACCCCGTCGAAGGGCCGCGGTACTACACGTACTACCTGCCCAGGGACGGGCAGAAGTCGCGATTCACGGACGAGGCGAACGCCGCCGTGTGCGACATGTGGCAGCAACTCACGATCCTCGAGGAGGATGATTCCCGTGCCGATCGGCAGCGGCAGTCAGTTTCCATACCCTGACTTCAAAAAGCGCTACGACACCCTGCTGCCCGAGCCGGTGATGTGGCGGTGGGCGGACACCGCCGGCCGGCTCAGCGACACAGAGCACCCCGAACGCGGCACGCTCGCCCTGTCTCTGCCGAACGGCAGCGCCGAAATCATCCGTGATGTCGCCGTCGCCTACCAGGTCATCCCCGCCGGGAAGAACACCACCCCGCACGCGCATACCTGGTATCACCTGTTCGTCGTGCAAGCCGGCACCGGCACGGTCACCTTCCACGACACCAGCGAGACAACCGATCTGAGCCTCGGGGACCTTCTGCTCGTCCCGGCCTGGTCGCTGCACCACTTCGACAACCCCACGAGCCAGAACCTCGTCCTGCTGAACCTGATGAACATCCCGCTGCTGGCCGAGCTGGGGAACCTGGCCTCCAGGCAGTCGGAGCCCGGCGCGTGACCGCGCAAGAGGTCGGCGAGGTGGCGCCCGCCGAGCGAGCTGCCCACTCAGCGGGCTCGTACAAGTGGGTCGTGCTCGCCGTCGCCGTTACCGCGCTGACTTCCGGCTCGATCGTCTACTCCGGCGTCAGTGTCCTGCTGCCGTTCTGGAAGAACACCTACCACCTGTCCGCGGCCACCGCCGCTCTCGCAGCCACGGCGATCCAGGCCGGGCCGATCGCCTCGATGCTGATCATCGGGCGGGCCATCGACCGCTACGGAGAGCGCTGGGTCGTCTCTCTTACAATGATCGCCATGGGCGTCACGGCGTTCATCGCCGCGGCCGCGGGTCGCCATTACCCTGTGCTGCTGCTGTGCATCCTGGTGATGGGCGCCTTCTACGGATCTATTCTGCCTGGCGGGCAGCGAGCCATCACCCGATGGTTCGAACCCGGCCTACGAGGTATGGCCACCGGTATACGCCAAGCCGGTCTGCCCATCGGCGCCTCCATCGCCGGGGCGATCCTGCCCGCCGTCGCCCTGCACCGCAGCTGGACCGCAGCCATGATCGTCCAGGGAGCGGCCGGCATCCTCGGCGGCGTGGTCTTCGCCACCTTCTACCGCCAGACGGGTGACGCCACGACGAGTGCGCGAAAGACGCCGGTGAACCTGCGCCGCTTGATCCTCGGCCTCGTGCGCGACAGGGCTGTCCGCTCGCTTCTCATCGCCGGACTCGCCTTGGCCGCGTTCCAGTACGTGTTCTCCGTGCAGATCTTGATCTTCCTCAACGATCACCTACGCATCCCGATTGTCACGGCCGGCTTCATGTACTCGGTGGCCCAGGCTGCCGGGATCGCCGGCCGGATCGGTCTCGCCTGGATCAGTGACCGTTTCTGGCCCGGCATGCGGATGCGCTCGCTGAAGTGGCTTCTCGCCTTCTCCACGATCCCGATCACCGCGCTCAGCACGTTGACCCCCGGCTCGCCTCGCGTGCTTGCTTACACGCTCTGCACGCTGCTGGGCCTGCTCAGCGTCGGCTGGTACCCGCTCTACCTCGTACAGATCACCGATATCGCCCCCCAGCATGCGGTCGCCTCCACCATCAGCTTCGCGATCACCCTGAATCAGGTCATCGCCGCCACCATGCCACCGTTGTTCGGCGCGCTCGTCGGCGCCACCGGCTACACGGTCGGCTGGCTCTTCCTGGTGGTCATTCTGATTCTGACGGCTACCCAACTGCACCGCACTCAGGCCGCCCCGAACCCCATCGCTTCGCAGACCTCCTGAAGGGACCCATACGCTCATGCTCAAGCGCATTGACCATATCGGTGTCGTGGTCCACGACCTGCTCCGTGCGAAGAAATTCCTTGAAAGCCTCGGTCTCAACCTCGAGTTCGAACGCGAGCTGCCCGAACGCAATGTAAAAGCCGCGTTCTACCGGGTGGGTGACGGGGCTCGTATCGAGCTCATCGAACCCACCACCAGCGAGGCCCGTCGACGCCGTCTCGGCGACCGCGTCGGCGACAAGGCTCGCATCGAGCACATCGCAGTCGAGGTCGACGACAGCATCACCAAGATCATGCAGACGCTTCGTGGCCTCGGCGTCGAATTCGTCGCTCCTCAGCCCGTGGCGATCGACGGCAACCTCAATGCTTTTTCCCGGCCCGACACCTCGGAGGGGATTCAGTTTCAGCTCGTCGAGCGCGACGCCGCAACGGCCTGACTCACCTGCGGAGCGGGTCCAGCGTCAACACCGTTGATTTCGCTCGTTTGGCCTGGCCGTTGACCCTTTCGTGACGGCCCGTCGGATTGCCCGGCGGGCCGTTTCGGCTGTCCGGCCTGGCCGCGGGCAGGTTGGAGGCCCGGCTGTCGCGCCTGGTGGGTGCCAGGTTCCCGGGCTCCGGCGGGCGTGAGCCTCGTTCGTGTAGCCGCCGGGTGCCGTGCTCTCGAGGAACGCCAGCGCGTACAACCGCCTGCCGAGGGCAATGGGTGGGCGTCCGGTATGCCGGCGCGCGGTGTAGTCCCACTTCGCGGCGAGGAACCTGCGATGCCGGGCAAGCAGGGTGCCGGGGGCGACAGGGAAGATCTCACTCCAGTGGCGTCGGGGTATCAGCCCGGACAAGGCTGCAAACCAGAACCGGTCGGCGGCTCATAGCGGACCGGTCCGACCAACTGGCGGCGCAGGACAGCGTTCTCGTGCCGCAGCACCAGCAGTTCCGCGTCCTTCACCGTCTCGCAACGGAGGAGCACCAATGGAACAGTCAACAGCTTCCGGGTCACCTGGTACAACAAGGACACGATCACGGAAGGCATCATCCCAGCGAACTGACCGCGCCTGAAGGGTGTCAATATTCCATTTGGGCTGATGAGCTGGGCGTTTCCTGTGGATGATGAGGCAGCCGGGGTGCCATGGCGTGGTACCCGCTCTGTAGTGCTCCGCGTACGTGGTGAGGACCGTGCGCAGGTGGCGTTCGCCGGAGGAGATGAGGAGCCGGTCGGTGCACTCTGCCCGGGCTGTGCGTATCCATCGTTCGGCGAACGCGTTGGCCCGTGGGGCTTTGCGGCGCGCGCGGGCCGGCCGAGATGTAGAAGGCGACCAGTGCGCGGTCGCGGTGGGAGGGCAGAGCCGCGAACAGTTCGTTGAACGCCTGGTCAGGGATGCCGCGCGGGGTTCGCCTGGGCTCTCTGGGCTGGTAGGGGGCCGGGCGCTTGAAGGCGTGCATCGGGTTGTGGTGGGCGTTGAGATGCTCGTCCTCGGCACGCTTCGTCTTCGGGAACGGGTTCAGCAGCGGGCGTCCGTGCATCTCGCGGTGGTACTCGTAGAAGCTGCGGACGACCGCCCTCCCGTGGCGCCGTGTGCGGGGAGCGTAGTTCTCGCCCGCGTACCGCTTGCCGGTCACCGGGTTGACCGACCCGGGCGCCGGAGCGTCCGGGCGACGTGGTCGCGGCGGCTTCTTGACCTTCTTCAGCCACAGGGCAAAGTGCCTGGCCTCTGCCCGGCCTGCCCGTTCCCACGGCACATCGACAGCCCACAGGAATCGCAACCAGGCGAGCAACTCGTACGCGTACGAGCGGAGAGAGGTCGGGCTGTCGTCGTTGGCGAGCATGTCGCGCAGGAACTCGCTGACTGCCGCTACCTCGGCCCCGTCCGCGTCGAGCAATCGGTACGGAAGGGGTGGGTTGCCGGTCTCCTCGACCCGGCCGACCCTTGGCACCGCAAGGGCCGTGACGTCCCGTAACTCTGCACTCTCCTGCACCTGATCCTCCGTGAGTCACCGTGGTCTCTACGACTCGTGATGACAGCACATCAGGACGGCGATGCGGGGCGGCCTCGGCAGCAGCCTGGCCGGGCTGCGGGTCGCTATCGTCACCGTGCGTCGAGCTGCGGGGCCTCGTCGGCTCACTTCTCAGTAGTTCGGTCAACAGGTCCTCCATGCCGTCCTGGTAGCGCTGGTAGAGCTGCCCGGAGCGACCGTGGAAGATCTTCCGGGCGAGGGAGTGTCGGCCCTCTTGGAGGTTCGCCTGGCTCTTGATCCGCCGCCGGTAGCCGGGCTCGTCGGCCAGGCGCAGGATGTGCAGGGTCTTGGCGATCCGCCCGGAGTGGGCGATCGCGTCGCCGAGCGCGCGCACGGCGCCGGTGTGGATGGAGCCGATGATCCGCAGGATGTCCTCCCAGTGCCGTTCGATCCTGGCAAGGTCGACCCGGCCACGGGCCGCGTCCTGGAAGGCGCCGTAGTCGGCCGTGCGGTCGGTGCGCCACATCTTCTGATCCGGCAGGTCAGCTAGCTGCGGCGCATACGCGAATCCCGCCAGGGTGAGCAGGCCGAAGACAATGTCGCTGTAGCTCGCGGTGTCGGTGACGATCATCTCGGGGCGCTTGCCGCCGTCGCGGTCGTAGAGGACGTCCAGCACGTACGGGGAGTCGCGCAGGGTGCCGGCCACCACTTTCCCGCCCAGCCCCGCCGCCTGGTCGTTGATCATGTTCAGCCAGGTGGCGCCGCCCCGGCGCCCGAAGTACTTCGGGTTCGGCCGGGCGTAGACCGACGTCACGGGCACGACGAACCGCATGCCGTCCATGGAGGCGACCAGGCCGCCGCCCCACGCCTGCGCGAGCGGGATCGACGCCTGGCAGTCGATCAGCGTGACGTTCGCGGCCCGATACGTCGCCAGCCGCAGATACGTCTGGTCGACGTGGGACAAGCGGCCGTACTTCAGGGCGTCCGCGGCCCCGATGACCGGGGTGTAGCCGACGTTGCAGCTGTGCGCGACCAGCAGCGCGGCGATCGTCATGTGCAGGTCCTTCAGCCGGGCCTCACCGCCGGTGACCGAGGTGAACGCCTGGTCGGCGCCGGTCCACAAGAACACCTCCAGCAATGCCTCCGGCAGGTCGACACGGGGCAGCATCGCCTCCACCGCCTCCCGCAGCTGGCGTAGGGAGGCGGGTTCCGGCTCCGGCTCCAGCGCGGCGAAGTGCAGGGCGGCCGTCGTCGTCGAACACGATCTGCGAGTTCGCCGGCACCCGTGCGGCGACCTCGCGGTAGGTGCCGTCCAGCAGCGCGGCCCGTGCCGCCAGGTGCTCGCCGCCCCGGCGGGCAGCCCGAGCGAGGCGAGCACGCTGGGCTTGGCCTGCTCCCACGCGTCCCCCTCCAGCGGCTTCGCGCGAGGATCGCCCCACTTGGAGGAGTTCTTCGCGAACACCTCCCGTCGGCGCAGCATCCGGTGCACCTGCTCCAGCACGGAGAACGCGTAGGCCTTCCAGTCCACCGTGCCCGGCTCCAGGTGCGGCGCGGACAGCATCAGACGCCGCCAGGAGCCCGTGAGCAGGCCCGTGTCGATCTCGGCGGGCCCGACCTTCTTGCGCCCCATCAGGTCCGGCAGCGACTTCAATGCCTTCAGGACCGGTAGGCCCTCCGGTGTAGCGTCGAAGTCGACCACTGTCACCAGGAGCTTCAGGAACAGCCGTACGACGGCGAACCGCGTGACCAACTGGGTCCGCCGTGCCTCGTCCGCATCCGAGTCGAGCGGCGGAGTCAGCTCGAACAGCGCAGCGATTGCCGCCGCCAACTCGTGCCGGGGCACCACCTGCTCGATCCGCTCCCACATCGCCTCCAGCGTCTCGACCTCGGGCGGGGTGATCTCCCCGGTGGCGGTGTCGACTTGCTCGCTGGTGCTGTCGAACACGATCTGGAACGCGGCGGCCAGCTTCGCCGACGCCCTCTCCACGCGTGGCAGGGTCTTCAGCTTCTCCTTCGCTGTCTCCCGCTCCGCCCTGGACAGCAGCTTCGTCGCGATCAGCACCTCCAGGAGGTCCAGGGCGTCATCGACCGCCCGGGACGTCAGGTAGACCGCAGTGGCCAGCAGCGTGGCCAGACGCCGGGAGTCACCGTGCCGCCTGAGCAGCGACGCCTTGCCATCGGGCCCGTACCGCGACAGCTCCGCCAGCCGCCGCGGCGGTATCGCGGACACGTCCACCTCGCTCATCCCGAAGGCTGCAATCTCCTGTGCTCGCTCCAGCGCCCACTTCATCTGGGCCCGGAGATCCGCACCGGCCCCCGGCGCAACCGGTCCAGCTCCGAGATCCGGGCACCCTGCGGAACGGACAACAGCGAGTCCAGCACCGCCTGCTGGCCCATGCTCAGCAGGCCGTACAGGGTGTCCCACAGCCGGTTGTTCGCCGCCTCCCGAACCGTGCCCACCAACCGGGCCAGACGGCTCGCCCCGGGCAGCAGCACCCGGCGCTCACGCAGCCACCCGGCCGCCGCGTCGAACAGCGACTTCGGCCCGTCGCCGGTCGTCCAGGCCCGCGCATCCAGCCACTCGCTAAGCTCGTCGCGCACCACGGCAAAGTCACGCCAGCCTCCGGCTTCCTGGATCTCTCCAGCGTGTGTACGGGCCGTCCCGTCCCGCTCGCCGTACTCCTACAGGCACGACGCATCCTCGATCCCCAGTTGCTCAGCGAGGTACTCGGCAACCTCCGCCGGCACCTGCCGCGGGTCCGGCATGAACCGGCCCAGGTAGCGCACGCTCGTCAACTGGACGGCGAACCCGAGCCGGTTGTGCGAGCGCCGTTTGGCCTGCACTTTCTCCAGATCCGAGTCATCCAGGAAGAAATACCGCTCCAGCTCCGCACGTGACGGCGGTCCGTTGTTCTCCGACCTGATGGACCTCGACGACGCCCACCGGTACGTCGCCGACATGCTCGCCGGCATGGACGTCCGGTACGACCTGGGCGACGACCACCGGCTCGTCGGCACCTTGTGCCCGGACATGAGTTGACGCTGGAGCGGCCCAGCCCGGACGTCGTCACCGCGGTGACCCGGTCGGCGGACCTGCTGCGTGAGGGTCGTGGGCTCCTGCTCGACCTCGTCGACCGCGCGGAGGCCGGCGACGCCGCGGCCGCGGGGACCGGACGGGTCAACACCGTCACCGCCCACACGGACCGGGTGGACGTCGACGCGTTGCTCATCCGGCCCGACGGCCTCGTCGCCTGGGCCTTGCCTACCGGGCGGGACCTCGACGCCACCACGCTGGTGCGTGCGCTGAACACATGGTTCGGCCAACCGGCCTGAGCACCGCATTAACAGTCGTCTCAGGTTCGCTCGGTACGAAGTCGGCATCCAGATAAGCGATGTAACCCGTATGTAGGAGGCTAGTGATGGCAGTCAACGCAGCACCGTCCGGCGAAGCGCCGGCCGGTCGGTTGGCAGGCCGGTGGGTGCCGTGGTTGGTGATTGGCTTGTGGTTGGTGCTGGCGGCGGGCATGGTGCCGCTGAGTGGAAAGTTGAGCTCGGTCACCACCGACAGCGCCGTGGACACCCTGCCGGCCAGTGCCGAGTCCACCAAGGTGGCGGTGCTGGAGGACAGTCTCCCCGACGGTGACAACAACACGTTCGTCTTCGTGTACCACCGCGCCGGCGGCATGACCGACGCCGACCGCGCGACGGTCGAGCGCCACTACAACACCCTTGCCAAGCGGTATCCGCCGAAGGCGACGGCGGCGGCCGGCGAGGACGACGAGGGCTCACCGACGAGACGCTCCACCGACGGCAAGGCGATGATGTTCACCCTCGAGGTGAGCACGGCTTACGGCGAACCGGAGGCCATCGTCGGCCCGTTGCGTGACGCCGCGAAGGACCGCCCCGCCGGCCTGGAACTCGACGTGACCGGCCCGGGCGCGATCGACGGCGACATGGATGCCGTCTTCGACGGCATCGACGTGCAGGTCCTCCTCACCACCATCGTCGTCGTCACGCTCCTGCTCATCCTCACCTACCGCAGCCCGGTGTTGTGGATCATCCCGCTGGTGGCCGTTGGCGCGGCCGCACTGACCTCGATGGGGACCGTCTACCTGCTCGTCAAGGGCTTCGGCATCGTGGTCAACGACCAGAACTCGGCGCTGCTGACGATCCTGGTATTCGGCGTCGGCACGGACTACGCGCTGTTGCTCATCGCTCGATATCGGGAGGCACTGCACCACCATGAGAACGTCCGGGTCGCGATGGTCCACGCGCTACGCGGCGCGGCGCCGGCCATCGTCGCGTCCGCGGCCACTGTGGTCGCCGGCCTGCTCTGCCTGCTCGTCGCGGACCTGAACAGCACCAGCGGGTTGGGCCCGATCGGTGCGGCCGGCATCCTGTGCGCGCTGGTGGCCATGCTGACGCTGTTCCCGGCGGTGCTCGTGGTGCTCGGCAGGCGGATCTTCTGGCCGGCCATCCCGCGGTTCAGCACGGCCGTGGAGGAGAAGCCGGGGCTGTGGGGACGGCTCGGCACCGCCATCAGCCGCCGCCGGTGGGTGGCGACGCTCGGCTCGCTCGGAGTCCTCGGCGTGCTCGCCATCGGGCTGGCGGGCAACACCGGCGCCCTGCGGGAGCAGGACCAGTTCCTGTCCGCGCCGGAGTCGGTCACCGGCTTCACCGTTCTCCGCCAGCACTTCCCGGAGCTCGGCGGCCAGCCGATGACGATCTTCACGCGGCCGGCGCACCAGGAGCGGGTGCTCGACATCGTCAAGGACACTCGCGGTGTGGCCCTGGCCATCCCGGAGCAGACCAGCCGTGGCTGGGCCGACATCTCCGTGTTCCCGACGGACGCGCCGGACACCGTCGCAGAGTACGACACGATCAAGCGGGTGCGCACCGCCGTGCACGCGGTGAGCGGGGCGGAGGCGATCGTCGGCGGGCCGAGTGCGGAGAACCTCGACACCGAGGTGACCACCAGCCGCGATGAGAAGCTGGTGATCCCGCTGGTGCTCGCCGTCGTCCTGGTCGTCCTCGGGCTGCTGCTGCGCGCGATCCTGGCCCCGCTGGTCCTGATGGCCACCGTGATCGTCTCATTCGCCGCAGCCTTCGGCGGCAGCGTGTTCGTCTTCGACACGATCCTCGGGTTCAAGGGCGTCGACTACTCGGTGCCGCTGCTGGCATTCCTGTTCCTGGTGGCGCTCGGCGTCGACTACAACATCTTCCTGGCCAGCCGGGCCCGGGAGGAGACCGTGCGTCTCGGCACCAGAGAGGGCATGCTCAAAGCCCTCTCCGCCACCGGTGGCGTCATCACCTCGGCAGGCCTGGTCCTGGCGGCCACGTTCGCGGTCCTCGCCACACTTCCGCTGGTGATGCTGATCGAGGTCGGGTTCCTGGTCGCCTTCGGCGTGCTGCTCGACGCCCTGCTGGTGCGGTCGGTCCTGGTGCCCGCCCTCACCCTGCTGATCGGCCGGCGGATCTGGTGGCCGAGCCGGCTGTCCCGTCCAGCGGCGGAGCTGCCGGACGGTCAACAGTCGCTCGGCGACGACGAGGAGCCCGCGCTGCAACGGTGAGCGCGGCGGCACGGACGAGATCCGGGACGGGGACCCAGGCCCGTCCCGGATCTTTTTCATGGGCCCGACGGCCGCCGCCCTTTGGTCCTGCGCCGTGCGGCCGGGGCTGGGGTCGGCGCGCCGTGTCCTGCCCCGACGGTGAGCCGTGCGGGGCCATGCCCGAGGGCCGCCGTCCCTTGTCCTGCGCCGCGCCGCCGGGGCGGGTCAGTGCACCGCGGTGTCATCCCCGGCGGTGAGCCGCGCGATCGGGGCGGGCGGGGCCGCGGCCGGAAGGTCGACCCGAAGCAGCGCGCCACCGCGTGCGGAGCGGGCGACGGTGGCCCGGCCGCCGTGGGCGTCGACGACCCGCTGCACGATCGACAGCCCCAGACCGGATCCCGGCAACGCCCGGGCGCTGTCGGCACGGTAGAACCGGTCGAATACCCGCGGTACGTCGGCGGCGTCGATGCCCGGCCCGGCGTCGTCGACCTCGAGCACCGCCGATGCGCCCTCGGCACGGAGCCGGACCTGGACCGGCTGGTCCGCGGGGGACCACTTGCCGGCGTTGTCGATGAGGTTGAGCACCGCCCGCTGGAGCGCAGCGGGACGCCCGCTCACCCACACGGAGGTCACGTCGAGCGCGACCTCGACGTCGGGTGCGCGGGAACGCGCCCGCGTCGCGGCGGCCACCACCACGTCGGCGAGGTCGAGCAGCTCGGTGCTCTCGTCGCTGACGTCACCGCGCGCCAGGTCGGTCAGCTCGGCGGCAAGGGTGCTCAACTCGGCCACCTGGGCGCCGAGATCGTTGAGCAGCCGGGTCCGGCTCTCCGCCGGCAGTGCGCTGTCCAGGGTGCCGCGCCGATCGAGCCGGATCAGCAGCTCGACGTTGAGGCGCAGGCTGGTGAGCGGGGTCTTGAGCTCGTGGGCGGCGTCCTCGGCGAGCAGCCGCTGGGCCTGCCGGGAGTCCCGGAGTGCGGCGAGCATGTCGTTGATCGACTGGATCAGCCGCCGGATCTCCCCACCGCCCTCATCCGGGATGTCGGCGTCGAGATCCCGGGTGTGCGCGACACGTACCGCTGCCGCGGTCAGCCGGTCGACCGGTGCCAGTCCGGTCCGCGCCACGGTCCGCCCGACAAGGGTGCCGCCGACCACGCAGAGCAGCCCGATCAGCAGCATGCCGAACCCGAACTGGTTGATCGGGCTGTCATCGGCGACCTGAGCCACCTGGACCGCGCCGTCGCCCGCCCGCAGAGTGTAGATGCGGTAGCCGTCCTCGTCGCTGTCGTTCGACTCCATCAGGTCGGCCGACGCGCCCTGCGCCACGCGCCCGGCGTGCTCGCTGACCGGGGGCAGCGCGGGTTGGCCGGCCGGCGTCCGGGTCGAGCCGTCGGGCAGGATGACCCGCACCAGCCGACCGGATCCGGGATACGGCGGTAGCTGGACCTGCGCCAGACCGGCGCGCTGTGCGTTCGTCGCCAGGACGCGGGAGTCGGCGCGCAGCTGATTCTCGGCGGTGTCCTGCAGCTCCCAGCCCAGTAGTTCGCTGGCCACCTGGAAGGCCACGAACACGCTGACCGCGATGGCCGTCGCCGCGATCACCGTCAGCCTGCTCCGCAGGGACCGCCGGCGCCACCATCGGGTCAGCCGGCGCGGTTCCCGGCCGGCGGGCCTGCTCACGGAGGAGTCTCCCGCAACGTGTATCCCAGGCCGCGCAGCGTGTAGATCAATCGCGGCTCACCCTCGGCCTCCATCTTGCGGCGCAGGTAGCTCACGTATACCTGGAGGTTGTTGGCGGTGGCGCTCATGTCGAAGCCCCAGACCGCCTCGAACAGCGCGTCGCGGGTCAAGACCCGGGTCGCGTTGCACACGAGGACCTGTAGGAGGGAGAACTCGGTCCGGGTCAGGCGCAGCGGCCGCCCGCCCCGCCACGCCTGGAACCTGTCGGGATCGAGCCGGACGTCGGCGAACGACAGGATCTGCGACTCCTCGTCGGTCGGTGTGCGCCGGCGCAGCAGGGCCCGCACCCGGGCCAGCAACTCCTCGGTGGCGAACGGCTTGGGCAGGTAGTCGTCGGCGCCCGCGTCCAGCCCCGTGACCCGGTCGGAGACCTGGTCACGGGCGGTCAGCATCAGCACCGGCAGATCCCGACCCGCGGCCCGCAACCGCCGGCAGGTCTCCAACCCGCCGAGGCGGGGCATCATCACGTCGAGGATCAGCAGATCCAGCGTGTCACCGTCGGCCCCACCGACCCCGTCGAGCACGGCGAAACCGTTGGCGACGGTGCTGGTGTCGTAACCCTCGACCTGGAGCACCCGCTCCAGCGACCCACGGATGGCCGCTTCATCATCCGCGATCATGATCCGCACGCCGGCCCGCCCCCTTCCAGTCGGTGCTTTTGCCGCTCATTGTCCCCGATCAACCTGAGACCAGGATTAGAGCGTCGCTGGGGACCGCGCTCTTACGGATACCTACTGACCTTGAATGCGTGATGTCGTCATGGTGGTTTGCGCAGGCCGGTTCCGGTGAGGCAGCCGTCGAGGACGTCGTGGCGGTACTGGAGTTGGCGTAGACTTCGCCGGACGGCGGTGATCAGGTCGTCGGGGTCGGCGAAGGCTCGGTTCGCCAGGCTGGTGCGTCGCAGGACGGACCAGAGGCCCTCGACTGGGTTGAGGTCGGGTGCGTAGGGCGGCATTTGGAAGACGGTGAGCCAGTCACGGTCGGCGACGTAATGACGCATACCGGCGGTCAGGTGGGTGTTGAGGATGCCCCTATGTCGCGTCAAGTGGCAGAAGATGCGGCAACGGAGGTCGCCGTCGGGTGGATCTGCCGGAAGATCTCGCGGGCGACAAGTGCGCGCATCACAGCGGATGCGTGTCACGACGATCCGGTAAAGGGCAGCGTTGGCCTGGCGGTTGCCACCGCGGTTCAATCGCCGACGGCGGGTCTTTCCGGAGGACTGCTCGACCGGGCTGACACCGCACAGAGCGGCGAAGGATTGCGGGTGCCGACAAATCATCCACGCAGGTCGGGAGCCTGATCACGGATCTTCGGTTCTCCTCGACATTCGCCCAAGTGCCTTCACCCGCAAAGGGCCGGGGCGGCATCATGATCTGTCGTGCTGCTGCGCCTGGACCACCTCGCCACGACCAACGCCCTGGCGTTCCTACGCCTCCTGCCGACGAGCGACCGAGACAAGGACATCGAGATCCTCGTCCTCCAGCACCAACTGCTTGTCCTGCAGCGTCAGCAAGCCGAGCTTCACCGAAGCGACCGTGCCATCCTCGCCGGCCTGCTCCATCACCTCCCCAAAGACAGACTGCGGCACCTTCTGCTGCTGGTCCGCCCCGAGACCATCTTGCACTGGCATCGCGAACTGCTCAGACGACGCCATGCCGCAACCTGCGTACCCAGGCGACGCGGACGCCCGCGCACCCTACGGTCGATCCGCGCCCTGGTCCTGCGCCTGGCCAGGGAGAATGCCTGTGGGGGTATCGCCGGATCCACGGCGAACTCGCAGCACTGGGGATCAAGGTCGCCGCCTCCACCGTCTGGGAGATCCTCCGCGAGCACGGCATCCCTGAAGGGTGTCAATATTCCGATCAGGCTGCTGAGCTGGGCGTTTCCTGTGGATGGTGAGGCGGTCGGGGTGGCGTGGTGTGGTATTCGTTGAGCAGTGCGCCGAGTACCTGCTTGCGCCTGACCGTGACGGCGGGCAGGGGGATGATGTTCGGGTGGTCGTCTGGGGCTCGTAGGTCGAGGCTGCGGTGGGCTCGTCCGGTGTTGTAGTGCTCGGCGTACCTGGTCAGGACTGTACGCAGGTGCCGTTCGCCGGTGATGAGGAGGCGGTCGGTGCATTCTGCACGGGCTGTGCGTATCCATCGTTCGGCGAAGGCGTTGGACCGTGGGCTTTGCGGCGGTGTCGGGATGACGGCTGTGCCGTTGCCGGTGAAGACGGTGTCGAATGCGGCGGTGAACTTGCTGTCCCGGTCGCGGATGAGGAACCGGAAGCGCCCAGCCCTCTCCTTGAGGTCCATGAGCAGGTTGCGGGCAAGTTGGGTGACCCATGTGCTGGTCGGGTGGGCGGTGACACCCAGGACGTGAACGCGCCGGGTGGAGATCACCATGACGAAGAAGACATAGAGACGTCTGAGGAAGACAGTCTCCACGTGCATGAAATCGCAAGCGAGCAGCGTGTGAGCCTGTGAACGGAGGAAGGAGCGCCAGGTCTGCTCGGAGGCGCGCTGCGGTGCGGGTGGCAGGCCGGGGCGGCGCAGGACGCGCCGGACCGTGGCGGCGGCGACCCGATGGCCAATCCGTCGAAGTTCGCCCTGGATTCTGACGTATCCCCAGCTCGGGTTCTCTCTCGCCAGGCGCTGGATGAGCGCGACCGTCTCTTCCGCCAGCGGTGGCCGACCGGGTCCGACCGCCGACTGGCGCCACTTCCAGCGCACCAGACGGCGGTGCCAGGCCAGCAGGGAAACGGGCCCGCCGGGGTCGCCCACCGGGCGCCTCGCCCCTGTCGTATGGGGAGCACGAGACCGTGCTCCCCATACGACAGGGGGTCGAGAGCTGTCAAGGGGCCCTTATGCCTCTCGATGCAGAGAGCATCCGGATCGATGGGGTGATCTCGGGGGCATTCGGTTGACGACGGCGCGCAGGGACTCGGTACGGCGCTGTAGGTCGACCGGATCGGGTGACGGACGAATCGGGCGTCGTTGACACGTCTGCGAGGTGGGAGCACGAGGGCTCCCAGAGGGCTCCCCGTCGCTCCCTGCCCGGAAACGGTTAAGGCCGCCCCCGCTACCCGCAGAAACGGCTTCGACCTGCGAAAACGCTGGTCGGGACGACAGGATTTGAACCTGCGACCCCTTGACCCCCAGCCTGAGCGGCGTACTCCGGTCCGTCCTCCCAGGTCACGCTGACGCGCAATCAGCCGAGTAAAGGAATCCGCCCTTTTCGGCCTCTGCGTCCCGAGGTGCCTGGGATCTGGCATCATGACCGGGCGTCACATATGCACAGTATACGCCCGAAGTCACACCCAGCACAGGCCCAAACTCCCCACCGCACGCGCTGCAGCTCACCAGGCAGAAACACACTTCTCAGCAGGCTGGACGTATTTTTCGCCATCCACAAGGTCCTGCTCCACCCAGATGCACTTGCCGTCGCGGAGGTAGCGAGTCCCCCACCGCTGTGAGAGTGCGGCTACCAGTTGCAGGCCCCGGCCGCCTTCGTCGGCGTACCCGGCGCGGCGGATGCGGGGTGTGGTGAGGCTCCCGTCGTAGACCTCGCAGATGAGTGACCGACTCAGCAGGAGGCGCAGGCGCAACGGGCCCGTGGCGTGCCGGACGACGTTGCTGATCAATTCGCTGACCAGCAGCTCGGTGGTCATCGTCAGGTCGTCCAGTCCCCAGGCGGTGAGCTGCTCGCGGACGTAGTCACGGGCCTGACCCGCTGCGCGGGGATCCTCGGGCAGGGGGCAGGAGGCGACATGGCCGGCGGGCGTTCCCCAGGTGTGGGCGATGAGCAGGGCGGCGTCGTCGTTCGTCTGCTCACCGTTCGGCAGGAGCGCGGAGACCACTGTGTCGCACAGCTGGTCGAGACGACAGGTGTCGTCGTCGTTCTGAGGGGTGGAGAAATATGAGGCGCCGGCTACGGCGGAGGCCAGGATCTGCTGGAGTTGCGCCAGCCCCTGATCGATGTCCCGGGCCGCGGACTCGACAAGGCCGTCGGTGCAGAGCACCAGCAGGCTCTGTTCCGGCAGGTGCAGGTCGTGAAGGGTGAAGGGCGGCTCGGCGGCACCCAGCGGCGGGTCGACAGTCCCGACGGGGCAGTGGACCGTGCCGTCGGGATGGACAACGACCGGCGGAGGATGCCCGGCCAGTGTGTAGGAGCAGACCCTGGTGACCGGGTCGAACACGGCGTACAGGCAGGTGGCGAAGACGTCGGGGCCGAGATCGCGGATGAGCTCGTTCAGGCGGCCGAGCAGTTCGTCCGACTCCATGTCCAGATCGGCGAGCGTGCGCACCGCCGTGCGCAGTCGCCCCATGGTGGCGGCTTCGGTGATGCCGTGCCCCATGACATCACCGACCACCAGGGCCACCCTGTCTCCCGAGAGCTGGATGAGGTCATACCAGTCCCCTCCGACGGCGTCACCCCTGCCTGCGGGCAGGTAGCGGGCAACAGCGGACACCGCGGCAGCAGAGGGCAGAGCCGTAGGAAGCAGGCCACGCTGGAGTTCCCGCGCACGGGCATGCTCCAGATCGTACAAACGGGCCCGCTCCAGCGCCTGGGCGACCAGCCCGCTGACGGCGGTGAGCAGAGTGCGTTCGTCCTCGCTGAAGGACCGGGGGCGGGAAAAAGAGACGACGCAGCACCCGGCGGCGTGCCCGGAGGCGATGAGGGGCAGGAATACCCACGCCTGCTTCGGTGACGCCATCACCACGGCCTTGAGTTCGGGGTACAGACTGACGAAGTCGGCGGGCGACTCGATGAACCGGGGGATACGGGTGCGGAGGGCATCGGTGACCGCGCTGTTGGCCGCAAGTGGCAGTCCATCGACGCGGCGCAGGAAATCTTGGGTGTATCCCACGGAACCGACCACGCGGAGATAACCCTCCTCAAGGGACTCCACGATCAGACCAGCGGCGCCGAACGGCGGCAGGACGTGCTCCGCGACGGCCCGGACCACGTCCGCGGATGCCACCGCTTCAGCGAGCGCCAACGTCAGTTCGCTCATCCGGTCCGTACGTACGTCCGCCATCAGCCCGTCCGGCGGACTCTCGTCGGTGACATCGGCGAAGGAAACCGCCAGCCCATCGCCGGGGGCGGGCGCGAGCCGTACGTGGTACAGGCGCCGGCCGACCGGCCAGCGCAGGTGAAAACCAGTCGGTCTGCCTTCGGCGCGGGTCCGCCGGCACTGTGTTTCCAAGGAAGACAACCGGCTCCCGGCGACCTCCCACAGGACGGTCCCGACGACGGACCGGCCCTTACCCAGGAGACGTTCGGCCGCGTCGTTGGCGAAGGTGATCCTCCAGTCACCGTCGACGGTCAGGAATCCGTCGCTCATGGCGCGGAGCGTTCGTAGGTGCGCCCCCGGCAGGGTCGGCTGCTGATGACCTGCCCGCCCTTGCTGCGTGTCGCGGTCCGAATCCCTCATGCGGTCGCATCCTCAGATGCCACATCGCCACCCGGTGGGCTTCCCACCGTCGGGCCTTTCCGAACCAACAGTAGCTGACCAGTGCACGGATCTCGTCATGGTGGGGAGGCGGATGTGCCGACTGAGTCGAACGAGGTTGCCATGGCGTTAACCGAGGGCGGCCCGGACCAGCGCGTAGTCGGTGGTGAAACCGCACTCCAGCACGTACTCGCGGCCGTCGAAGGCACGGATCTCGATGGCTAGCGAAGCCGGGGCGACGCCGCCGTCGGCGGCGTACCGCCAGGTCAGCCCTCACCGACTACTGGGCCGGGCGACGTCAGACACAAGCCAGCACCTTCGCACGCCTGCGAGCCCTCGGGGCTTGCTTGAGCGGTGTGCTCGGACAATGGGCCCCACCCTCTGAGGGGGACCGCCGCAGCAATGCGGCGGTCCTACTCGACCAGACCGTGAAGAACGAGTGCGGCACGAGTACGGCCTGGATCAGTATGGCCATGCTTGCCCACGCGTTCCTGGCCGCGGTGGCAGCCCAGCCCATCGAAAGGGGGGCCGGAGAAACGTCCGACCACCCTCGTTCTCCTCATCGTGGGAGAAGCGCGGCGACTTCTGGATATTCCCCGTCCCCGGACCGGCAGGTCATGGCCACCAGACCGGAGGTCGGCATGTGTCCCAAAACAGGGCCCCTGACCAGGGCAAATGGAGAAGCGTGACTGGGGCGCTAGCTCGCTGGGCAGACGACGAAGTTGGTAAAGCCGCCCGCTCCGCTGTTGTCGACTTGGGAGATCGCCTCGTTGACCGCGTCGAGGGGGTACTGGCGGTGTTCGAACACAGGCAGGTCGAGCGCGTGGACCGCGGTCAGGTCCGACATGGCCTGTCCCTCGCTGGGCGTGAACCAGCATGAGCCGATGAGGGACTGTTCCTGGTCCATCATGGAGTGGACGTCGATGGGCACGTCGCCGGCGATCGCTCCGATGTTGACCGCGCGCCCTCCGCGGGCCAGAGACCGTATTCCGCCGAGGAAGGTACTGTGGGACGCCCCGGGGCCGAGGGTGTCGATGTACATGTCGACGCCTCGGCCGCCGGTCTCCTCCGCGATCCACTCGTCGACGGGACCGTCGTGCAGGGAGTGGGTCTCGATGCGGCACGGACAGAGGGCCTGGACACGGTCGAGCAGGGCGCGATCGCGTCCGGTGCCGTACATCTTGGTCACTCCCATGTGCGGGGCGAGCAGCGCGCCGATTCCAAGGATGCCGTTGATGCCGTTGATCAGCAGGGGGCTGCCCGGTTCCGGGGCCAGCTTGCGCAGGGCGGCGTACATGGTGCCGAGGTAGCCGAACCGGGCGGCTGATTCGAATGCGAGATCGTCGGGCAGCCTGACCAGGGCGTACTGCGGGGCGATCATGTACTCGGCGAGGCCACCGGGGTAGCGGTCGAGCAGTTGGGGTGAGGACGGCGTGAACCCGAAGTAGCCGGTGAAGCAGAAACTTTCACAGGTGGTCAGGTATCCGTCACGGCATGACCGGCATGTGGTGCAGACGCGGCCTACGTCGGCGAGCCACCGGTGCATGGACCTACTTCATCGGCCAGCTGCGCTACTTTATCGCGGGCTACCAGCTGCCCCTGTGCAGCCGAGACACAGGACGTCCGGCCCACACGGTGTGAGGAATGTTCTGCCTCTCGGTGGATAGTCGTCGGGTCGGCGGACCGGAGCGATGATCCCGCGGGAAAGGTGAAGGCCGCACGCGGCGGGCCACCCGCTCACCGCGAAGCTGTGGGCCCGCTGGTCGGACCGCTCGTGGCCATCGCGTCGTTCGTGTGCTCCATCGGCAATGTGCCAATGGCGGTGGTGCTGTGGAAGGGAGGCTGGCTCAACATCGCGTTCCTGCTCCTGGCCGCAACCCTGGTCATACGGTTCATACGGACCGGCGGACTCGCCATGCTCCGCACGATGGGCGGCCCGCCAGAGGGCGGCCACCGCGCGGGGGCGAGCAGGGTGGGGACAGCGCCGACCCGCACCAGCACTGATGTCCCGCCACCTGTCCTGCGCCGACGTCCGAGGAGTTCCCGCATCGGTGACGGTTGGGCTGTTCAGCATGAGCGCGTGATGGGTCGCGAGCAGGCGGTACCACGACCGCCTGCGGGGCGGATGGACCTGCTCGTAGCCGGGTGCGTCAACGGTTTGCGGAGCCGCTGAACTACATCACCTGCCCTGAAGCCTGACCGCCGAGGACGAAACGCCACCAGGGCGGCGGGCCCCTCCTCACCGCCGTGCCGCTCCGCTGTGGCCGTTGGAGGTGTCCGCGGGTCCGCAGAGGCGCAGCATGGTGGCGAGGTGCATGCGGACCGCGTCCAGGTAGTCGGCGATGTCGACACGCTCGTCCGGCATCGTGTTGTAGCGTCCGCCCGGACCGCAGACGACTCCGGACATGCCGGCCGAGTGCATCAGATGTCCCGCGTCGCTGCCGTAGAAGCAGTAGGGCGCCAGCGGGCCGTTGGCCTGATCGGTTCCGCGTACCTCGTGGTGGGCGGCGGCGACGGCGCGGACCACCGCTGAGTCCAGGTCGGCGGCGAAGGGTGGGAAGTCGGGCTTTGCGGATTCCGGGCCGTGCCGCCCGACCTCGGCTCCGAGGCCGGGGAAGCGGGGGAGCAGCTCGGTCTCGATCAGGCTTCGGATGTCTCCCAAGACATCCTCCGGGTTCTGGCTGGGGGCGAACCGGGCGGCCCCCGACAGGCGTACGATGTCGGCGACTTGCGGGGGCCTGGTCTCATTGAACTCCCGGGACAGGGCGCCGCGGATAACACCGACGTTGGCCCGGTTCACCGAGCGGTGCTCGGCGTTCGCCGCGCCAGCGAACGTCATGGCGTTGATCCGGGGTATCAGCTCGCAGGCGGCCATGATGGCGTCCACCGCCTCCTCCCGCTTGGACAGATGGCGGGTAGCACCGGTGAGTTCGACGCTGAAGTCCACCGAACCTGCGTGCAGGGTCAGGGCGTTGAGATCCGTCGGCTCGCAGTTGACGAAGTGGTCGGCCCTCAGTCCCTCGTCGATGAGCTTCAGCGTTCCGACGCCGCCTTGGAGCTCGCCCACGACGAAGGTCAGGACGACATCGCCGCGCAGCCGTGTCCCGTGGGCCAGGAGCGTCTCCACGGCGGCGAGGTATGAGGCACACCCCGCCTTCATGTTCGACACGCCCAGCCCGTACACGAAGCGGTCATCGGTCACCCCGCCCCAGGGGTCGACGGTCCAGCCCTCTGTGAGCGGGTTGGTGTCCAGGTGTCCGTTGAACATCAGGCTTTCCCCGCCGCCGGTGCCGCGCAGCCGTCCGACCGCGTTGAAGCGGCCGGGTGAGACCGGGATCAACTCTGTTTCCAGGCCGGCGTCGCTCATGCGGTCCACCAGGCGCCGGGCGAGTTCGCCTTCCCCGGGCGTCTCGGTTCGGCTGTCGACTTGGATCATGTCCCGCAGCAGGTCGAGGGCGCTGTGCGGGTCGGGGTGGAGGGTGCTGCTCATGGTGTGACGGGGTGTCCTTCGGTTGCGGTGGATGGTGGAACGGGGGGTGTGCCGACTGTCAGCGGAGCGGCTCCAGTCGGCGGCCTGCCCGGAGTCCGGTCGGCATGCCGGCCCGGACCGCTTCGCGGCCCGCGATCAGCACGGTGTGCACACCGGCCGGGGACACGACAGGGGTGCGGTACGTGGCCAGATCGGCGACCATGGCCGGGTCGAGGAGCACCAGGTCGGCGAAGGCTCCGGGGACGACGCGGCCGCGCCCGCCGAGGCCGAACGCGTCGGCGGCGCGGGAGGTCATGGCGGCCACCGCCTCGGGGAGCGTCAGCAGGCGCTCCTCCCGGACGTACCGGCCGAGGACCCGCGGGAAGGTGCCGTACGCCCGCGGATGCGGATGGCCGCCGAACCCGGGCGGGGCGGCGTCCGTGCCGATGGTGGTGTGCGGGTGGCGCAGCGCCGCGGCCACGTCCGACGGATCCATGCACTCCACGATCATGTTGGCGCGGTTGCGCTCACCGGCCACTACGCGGACCAGCGCTTCGAAGGGATCGCAGCCCAGGCGGTCGGCGACCTCCGGCAGCGGCAGTCCGTCGTGGGTTCCCGAGGCCGTGCTGGCGACCGTGATCCCCTCGTACCCCACGGCGGCCACGTGGTTGTCCCAGCCGTCCTCGCCACCCTCGACCGCGGCGCGGATCGCCGCCCGGCCGGCCGGGTCCGCCAGCCGGGCGAGGAGCCCTTCGGAGCCTCCCTCATGGGCCCAGGGCGGCAGGGCGGCGGAGAGCATGGTGGAGGACGCGGTGTACGGATACACGTCCTGGCCCACGCGGAGGCCGCTCTCGCGGGCCGCGTCCAGCCGCTCCAGGACGGCGGGCAGCCGTCCCCAGCGCCGCGGGCCCGACGCCTTGATGTGCGAGATCTGCACTCGGCAGCCCACCGTGCGGCCAACCGTCAACGCCTCTTCCACCGCGGTGTCGAGTCCGGCGCCCTCGCTGCGCAGATGCGTGGCGTACACGTCGTCCTCGCCGAGTTCGGCGGACACTTCCAGGAGGTGTCCGGTGTCCGCGGCGGCACCCGGTGCGTAGGCCAGCCCCGTGGACATCCCGAAACAGCCCGCCGCCAGCGCCTCGCGCAGCATCCGGCGCATGACGGTGGGGTCGCCTTGGGCGGCGGTCCACAGGGTGCCGTGTCCGACGAGCGGGACCTGGTTGGTGACGTGGCCGCCCGCCTCGGCGGCCGCGAACAGCCCCTGGTGGTCACGCCAGGAGGGCGACAGCGGTGGCCACACCTGCTCGGCGAGACCGGCGAAGGCGCCGGGGTCGCCGATCGGGGCGAGCGAGAAGCCGCAGTTGCCGACCACCTCCGTCGTCACCCCTTGGACGATCTTGGATGGATCGACGGTGGGGTGCAGGGGAGCGTTGTCGCTGTGCGAGTGGACGTCCACGAACCCCGGCGTGAGGACCTGCCCCGGGCCGGCCCGCAGTACCTGCCGCCCGGCCGGCTCGACGCTGCCGGGCGGTTCGACGGCCTCGATCCGCTCGCCACGTACCAGCACGTCGGCGGCGAAGGGCGGCGCGCCGGTGCCGTCCACGACCGAGGCCCCGGCCACAAGCAGTTCGTTCACGCCGTGGTCACCGCCCCGGAGCCGGCGGTCTCCGCCGCCGGCTCCACCGCGCGAGGCGCGGTCTCCGGCAGGCAGAACCGGATGACCAGCAGCGAGACCAGGGCGATCACGGTGATGTACACGGCAGGGGACAGATTCGAACCGGTACGGGAGATCAAGAACGTCGCCACGTAGGGGGCGGTGCCGCCGAACACCAGATACGACAGGTTGTAGCCGATGGACGAGGCCGTGTAGCGGACATTGGTCGGGAACATCTCCACCAGCAACACCGTCACCACCGGCCCGGTCGCGCCCGCGACGGACACGAACAGCAGCTGACCGGCGAAGGCGGGCCAGAATCCGCCGACCGAGGAGAGCAGGAAGGCGGGTACGGCCAGGAGCGTCAGGCCGCACGCCGCGTACGTCATCAGCGGACGCCGCCCGTACCGGTCCGACAGGTGGCCGAATACCGGCACCAGAGCGATGAGCACCAGATAGGTGGCGGCCGACGACCACAGCGCGGTGGTCCGGGGAAGCCCGACGACGCTCGTCAGGTAGGTGGGCCAGTAGCTGCCGAGCACGTAGAAGGCGACCGCGTTGAACGTCACCACGCCGAACACCACGCCGATAGCCCGCCGCTGACCGTGCCACGTCGCCTTCAGCGGGGCGGACTCGACCTCGGCATCACGCCGCAGGGCCAGGAACTCGGGAGTGTCGTCGACCCGGAGCCGCAGATACAGCCCGACCAGGCCGAGCGGCAGCGCGAGCAGGAACGGGATACGCCATCCCCACGACTGCATCGCCGTGTCGCCCAGCGCTTGCGTCAGCAGCGCGGCCAGGCCGAGACCGCACAGCGACGCCGCGTTGGTGGACATCGACAGGACGCTGGCGTACAGCCCCCGGCGCTCGCGCGGTGCGTACTCCACCACGAAGGCGGAGGCACCCGAGTACTCGCCGCCCGCGGAAAAGCCCTGCACGAGCCGCAGGACGAGCAGGAGCACCGGGGCGAGTGTCCCGACGGACGCGTGGGTGGGCAGTACCCCGACCAAAGCGGTGGAGCCCGACATCATCAGCACCACCAGGGAGAGCGTGGCGCGACGGCCAACTCGGTCGCCGAGTCGGCCGAGGACGATGGCGCCCACGGGGCGGATGAAGAAGGCGACGGCGAAGATGCCGAAGGTCGCCAGCAGCCCGGCGGTCGGATCGTGACCGGGGAAGAACGCGGTGGCGATGACGGTGGCCTGGAAGCCGTAGACACCGAAGTCGAACCACTCGACGAAGTTGCCGGCGGCTCCGGCCAGCAGGGGGCGCCGGACGCTCGGAGGCGTACCGGGCGGTGTGGTGGGGGCTGAGGATGGCATGGGTGCTCCACGGTTGCCGAAGATCGAGGAGAGAGCGGGATCCCCTTCGCCGTACACCCCGTCGTGTTGCGGTCCGAAGGTTGCTCCACTTTCGGACCGGCGGAAACCGTTGTCCAATTCCTCTTGGCGTGCTATTCATTCCCGAATGGGAATGGATCCGACGTTCCAGCAGCTCAGAGTGTTCCTCACAGTTGCCGAGGAACTGCATTTCGGCCGCGCCGCCGAGCGGCTGGCCATGACCCAGCCACCGGTGAGCCGGCAGGTGCGGGCGCTGGAGAAGGTCGTCGGCGTCCCCCTGTTCGACCGCACCTCGCGCCACGTCGCGCTCACTCCCGCGGGCGAGGTGCTGCGCGCCGAGGCGGCCCGGACGCTGGCGTCCTGGGGCCGCGCGGTCCAGGAGGCGGCTGATGTGGCCCGCGGGCTCCGCCGCGCCCTGGTGCTCGGCTGCGTCGAGGCGGTCGCCCTCGATCTGCTCCCCTCGGTCGTCAACGAGATCCGCCATACACATCCACAGGACGAGTGGGAACTGCGGGAGGGTGACACATCCGACTTGTTGGCGGGGCTGCGCGCCCGCGAGCTGGACTGCGCCGTGGTGCGGGGCCCGGTCACCGCCGATGCCGATGTCCTGGTGCGGCCGTTGTTCGACGACCCGCTGGTCATGGCGTTGCCGTCCGCGCATCCGCACGGTGGATCACCCATCGCGTGGTCCGCCCTCGCCGACGAGGATTTCGTGGTGTACCGGCGGGACGTCAGGCAAGGTCTGCTTCCGGTACTCCTCGACGGCTGCGCGCGGGCCGGTTTCACCCCGCGCATCCGTTACCAGGCCACCGCGACGGAACTGTTGCTGGGCCTGGTGGCGGCCGGTGACGGGGTGGCTCTGGTCTCCTCGGCGGTGGCCCGCTCGCCGCGGCCCGGCGTGCGGTTCGTTCCGCTCGCGGGTGGCGGTGCCACGTCCCCGCTCTTGTTCGTGTGGCGCCGGGGTGCCGGTGTGGGCGCCGTGGAGCGGATCGGCGACATGCTGTGGCGGGCCGCGGCGGACCGTCGCGACGCACCGCGCGTTCTCGCAGTGCCGTGATCGCCGTGGTCGACACGGACTCCGGAACCGGAAATGCCGCCACCAAGCCAGCGTCGCATCAGGCTGGATGAGGCGCCGCGGCAGGGAGAGGGAGCCGGACACGGAACGCGGTGGCGTGTGGGGCTCGGTTATTCATCACTGCTGGTCAAACGCCCCACCCAGCGTGCAGAGAGCTGCGACCATGATGGGGTGATCGTGTCGCTTCTGTACCAGGTGACTCGACGCCTTCTCGCCGTCCCGGCGGTGCTTCTGCGGCGGGACACCTCGAAGGAGGCCGAACTTCTCGTCCTGCGCCATGAAAACGCCGTGCTACGACGGCAGATACAAGGTCGAGTACGGTACGAACCCGCTGACCGCCTGTGGTTCGCCTCCCTGTCCTCACTCTTCCCCCGCCACCGCTGGGCCAAGGTTCTCCCCATCGCGCCCAGCACGCTATTGGCCTGGCACCGCAACCTCGTCGCCCGCCGATGGGACTACTCCCGACGACGCCGCGGTCCCGGACGGCCGCCCACGCAGGCCGCCGTCAAGGACCTCGTACCGCGCCTCGCCCGCGAGAACAGCCGATGGGGCCACCGCCGGATTCAAGGTGAACTGGCCCGGCTCGGACACCCGATCGCCGCCTCGACCGTCTGGCAGATCCTCCACACCGCAGGAATCGACCCCGCACCACGCCGCACCGGCCCAACCTGGCGCGAGTTCCTCTCAGCGCAGGCCACCAGCCTGATCGCCTGCGACTTCCTCCACATCGACACCATCAGCCCGCAACGCCTGTACGCCCTGATCTTCCTCGAGCACCACACCCGACGCCTGCACATCGCCGGCGTCACCGCACACCCGACCGCGGCCTGGACCACCCAGCAAGCCCGCAACCTCGCCACCGACCTGGGCATACGCATGGACTCGCCGCGCTTCCTCATCCGAGACCGCGACAGCAAGTACACCGACGCCTTCGACGCCGTGTTCCAGGCCGAGGACACCGAGATCATCAAGACACCGGTCCGCGCACCGAAGGCCAACGCCCACTGCGAACGCGTGGTCGGCACCCTCCGCCGAGAACTCCTGGACCACATACTCATTCTCGACGAAGCTCACGCGCGCCATGTCCTGGCCACATACCAGAGGCACTACAACGCGCACCGCCCCCAACCGGGCCCGATGCCAACTACCTCCCCAAGCTCACGGACAACCACCTCCGGCACTGCAGCCGGCCAGCCGCAGAGTCCTGCGCACCCGCATCCTCGGCGGCGTAATCAACGAGTACAGACATGCCGCTTGACCAGGAGCGATGATTATTCGAGCCCCACACGATACCGGGCCGCATCGCCGGCCGGAGGCGGAAGGGCCGCGAGTAGACCCACCCTCCAACGCGAATGCTTACGCACCGGATATGCCATCGCGGCAACCGCCGAGGTGCAGGGCGATCCACACTGTTACGGCCTCTCGGGCTTCCCCCGAGCGCCGGGAAGGTGAGGCCGTGAGAGCTGCTCCGGCTGCCGGGGACAGGCATTCACTCGCAGCGCACAGCAGTCACCGGGCCTGCTCGATGAGCCGATGCGTCACCGCATGCCTGCCGCATCGAGCAAGGTGACCACAGTGGGCGCGATGAGCCCCGTGAGGTTGTCGGCCCCGATCCCCGCACGGGCACTGGCGCCGTCGAAGACCAGGCTGAGCTGCCGGGCCAGCAGGTCCGGATCGCTCGCGCCACCCTCTTCGGCCTCGGCACGGAAAAAGGCCGTCAGGTTTCCCTTGATCCGGTGCGCCACCTGGCTCGCAGGGTGGCTCTGATCCTTGAGCTCGATCTGCACCGCCAAGTACCGACAGCCTCGGAACTCGGGAGCACCCGCCTGTGATTCCACGTTCTCGAAGACTCGCAGGATCCGATCGCGGGGTGAGCTGCCATCGTCCGCCGCGGGCAAGAGCTTCGCCACGAAGGCGGAGGCGCGCTCCTCCAGGCTCGCCGCCAGCAGTTCGTCCTTGCTGTCGAACAGCTGGTACAGGGAGCGCTTCGACACCCCCGCCGCCTTGCACAGCGCCTCGACACCGATGCCGACACCGTCTCGGTAGGTGAGCGTGGCCGCCGCCTCCAGCAGCCGCTCTCGGGAACTTGACTTCACCTCGGTGGTCATACTGGGAGGGTAACTCGATTTCATTGAATTAAAAACCGATCGGTTTCCAAGGTGTGTCGGGGCGATGTCCCGCGCCACGCACAGCCGAACCCGCCCGGGGCGACGTTCCGCTACACCGGGACGGCGGTCCCATCAGGCTTCGTCTCGGCGGGGATGCGGTGCAGCCCCTTGCGGTCGTACCAGCCCGTCACACCGAAGCCGAACAGCCCGGCCACCCCGAGACCGGCAGCCATCATCACCCAACCCCGGGCCAGGCCGGCGTCGGCCTGGGCGTCGTAGTAGAGGATCGAGCGGACACCGCCGGTGATCTGCCGCAGCGGCTCGAACTCCGCGAGGAAACGGTAGAAGCCCGGCAGCGCCTCGATGGGAGTGGTGGCACCGGCCGTCGGCACCGCCATCCCGATGAAGACCAGCGTGACCACCAGCATGCCGGGCGTGCCGAACACGGCAAGGAGGGCGAGCGCACCGATCCCGGAAACCGCGATGGCGCACACCGAGTACAGCCACAGCAGCGGCAGGTGGGAGGCGTCCATGCCCATGATGCCGACCGCGCCCACCATGACCATGGTGCCCATCAGCAGCGACAGACCGATCATGAGCGTGCTGCTGATGGCCAGGGTCTGCGCCCTGGTCGCCCGGATCAGCGGACGGTGCAGGCGCACGGGGCCCATGTCGTTGTGGGTGTAGCCGAGGGCGTGGTCCGCCTGGCCGCTGATGACATTGGCGGAGAGCATGCCGCAGACCACCAGGACGAGCGCGTAGTAGAACGCGGTCAGGCCCAGGCCGCTGTGCGAGTCGAGCGGATGGCCGTCCTCAACCGTGACGGCGGCCGGGTCGGCCAGCAGGACGCGTGCCGCGGCGGGCAGCTTCGCCTGCCCCGCCCCGCTCTGCGCGGTCAGTTCCTTGCCCACCTGGAGCGAGGCGCTCTCGGCCGCCGCAGTCGAAGCCGTCCGAGCCAGGCTGGAGCCCATGCTGCCGGCGGACTGGTTGGTCAGCACCGTCAGCGTCGGGCGAACCGGGCTCTTGGCGCCTGCGGTGCTGGTCAGTGCGGTGACGGAGGAGGTGAAGTTGCCGGGCACGACGAGCGCGCCATACAGCTTGCCCTCGCCGAGTTCCTCCTTCACCTCCTTCTCGTCCATCACCTTCCAGTCGATCTTGCCTTCGTCCGTAGGGGACTTCTTGATGGACCCGGTGATCCGCGCTCCCAGGTTGACCTGCTTGCCACCGACAGCGGCCCCCGCGTCGGCGTTGACCAGACCCACGGGCAGCTTCTTCGCATGATCGGCCGGATCGATGTTGGCGCCGACGTAGAACACAGTGAACAGCAGCGCGAGGACACCCGTGATGACGGCGTTGACGATCCACAGGGGTTTGGCTCGCAGGACGCGGAAGGGGTGCATTCCATTCATGACTTACTCCGGTCTGGACAACACGGCTACACCGGGAGGAGGCCGGACTGCGTCCTTGCAGGCCGACGCCCCTTGGAATGTTCGACCCTCGGCGCATGCGACCGCCGCAGAACGCCGGAGCGACCGAGTACGGGCGTGGACGCAGTGCACCGGGTCAGGAGGATGCGGGGCGTTTCGCCGGGGGCTGCCAGCCGCCGGTGACTTCCTTGACCGGTTTGTGGGGGAAGCGGCGCTGGGCGTATTCCTGCGCGTGTGAGCCCGGCAGGACGTAGAGGGTTTCCTTCTTCTCCTGGAGCGGTCGCAGAACGGTGTCCATGAAGGTCCGGCGGTCCTCCAGGTACGGGCCCAGGACGTCCTCGCCGCCGGGACAGACGGCCAGGCAGTAACCGGACTTGTAGCCGGGCGGAGAGGCCAGGCTCTGCCACATGGAGGCACTCTCGGAATCGGTGACCCGGGAGCGGTAGTCGGCGGCGTCCTGGCTGTCGGCCACGGTCTGCGCCCAGTCGGTGAACCCGCTCATGAACTCACGGTAGTTATGCGTGGTGCAGGCGAGGAAGTCGAAGTCTCCGTCCTTGCTGATGGCGCCGACCGGACAGGAGGCGACGCACAACTTGCAGTCGATGCAGGGGTTGTAGTCCAGCGCCTGCCCGTACTCGCTCACCTGGGCGTCCACCAGGACGGTGGCCAGCAGTATGAAGTTGCCGAACGTGGGGTGGATGACGTTGCGGTGCAGACCCATCACGCCGAGCCCCGCGGCCACCGCGACCGTCTTGTGCGCCACCACCCAGATCCGCTCATTGGGGAAGCGGTCCATCTCCTGGGGGAAGCCGACCGACGGATTGAGCGCGCGGTAGCCGGCGTCTTGCAATGCTTGGGTGACACTGCGAGCGGCGTGGTTGGCCTGCTCGTCGGCCTGGTGGAACTCCTGGTTGGCCACGCTGCGGGCCGGGGAGCGGCAGTTGTCGCGGTTCATCCGGACCACCATCGCGATCAGGGTGCGCGTGCCGGGCAACGCGGCCAGCGCGTGCTCCCGCTCGCCGACAAGGTCGGCGTGGTCCAAGCTGACCGCGGCCGCGTCGTCCGCACCGGCCGCCAGGCAGAGTTCGCGCAGCCAGGCCGCGTCGATCACCGCGGGCGGGTTTGCGTCCTCACCGACCCTGCGCCGGGCGAGTACGGCCTGCACCGACGGGTGCGCGGCCAGCTTCGCCGGAAGCGCCGGATCCGGCCTTTGCCGATCGGCGTCGCGCGCGGTAGTCATCCGATCTCCTGGTGAGTCTGGTTTTCACACTCGCCCCCACGGCGAGAAACCGATCAGTTTCCACCACCGTAAACCGATCAGTTTCGGCACGCAAGCCCAAGCGGGGGACAGTTCCCGACCACACCGCGACGCCCCCAAGCGCCGACGCCGCGGGGCGCGTGAACCTACAGTTCTGGACACGCTGGACATCCGGAGCTGCGGTGCGGGAACGACAGCACGGCAGTCCCCGCGCATGAACGCGCACCGCGAAAGGCTCATCGGGACGCTCCGACGCAAGGTCCTCGATCATCTGCTGATCTTGAACGAAGCCCACGCTCGACGGGTGCTCGGCACATACGCCTGCCACTACAACAACCATCGCCCGCACCGAGCCCGACAGCAGCGGCCTCCCCTCGACGACGATCAGGCAGTACCGAGAACCAACGTGACAGAGCTCGCGGAGGGCGCGTTGGGAGACCTCGGTGCTGGCGGTGAAGCGCTCGGTCTCGTAGTCGTTGGCGACGTAGTGCTTGGGGGTGGCAGCGACGCCGTGGTCCCTGTGACGGAGCGTCACCGGCGCACGGTGGCACACCCCAGCTTCACGGAAATCTTGCCAGGGCCACTCAGTCGAGTACGGGGGCAGCCACGGTGAGCGCGACGACCTCGGCTGTCCCTGAAGGGCGTCTCAAGGCCGTCTTCGCCGACAATGACACAGCCGTCATCCCGGCTCCGTCACAAAGCCCGCGGTCAAACGACGTCCGCCGAACGGTGGATGCGCACAACCCGCGCCGACAGTCGATAGCCCGCAGGTGCGCCGCACCTGCGTTCATTGCGCAATGGTTCTCGCCAGCCTGCCTGATCGAAACGGGGCCGCCGAGTGCGCCGGGCCGCTGAAACAGGGGCCGTGGGCTGCCGTCCGGTGCGGAAAGCTCCTGAAGGAATCCGGGCCTGCGTGATCAGCGCTGATCGCTGATGGTTCGGTAGGCCGCGGTGAACAGGGTGTGGCACAGGTCGAGCAGTTCTTCGACGGTGGCGTTCTGGTGGCCGAGTGTCCAGTCCACGAGGAGTTCGTTGACTCCGCCGACGAGGCTCATCGCGGTCATGGTGACCAGGTTGGAGGAGGCTTCCGGGGCGGGGAGCGGTCCGACGACGGCGGCGACCATTGCGGCGAATTCGTGCAGGACCTCACGGCGGCGCACTTCGAGGCGGGGGCTGGCGCCCACGACCTCGATGAGCACCAGGCGGGCCATGCGGGCGTCGCCGGCCAGTGTGCGGATGAACACCTCGAGGCCGGCGCGCAGTTGGGCGTCGACATCGGGTGCGGCAGCGGCTGCGGCCTGCGCGGTTTCTGCTTGGATCGTAGAGATCAGCTCGTTGTAGACCCCGGCGAGAAGGTCTTCGCGGTCGCGGAACGACTCGTAGAAGTAGCGCTTGGTCAGTCCGGCATGCGAGCACACCTGCTTGACGGAGACCGAGGCGTATCCGGACGTGCCGAACAGGTCAAGGCCCGCCTGGATGAGGCGGGTGCGGCGCTCCTGTTGCCGTTGCGCCGCTTCACGCCCGCCGTAGCGCCGCCCGGCGGTCTGTATGCCGGTCATTTTTCCCCTTCACAGAGGTGTTGACATCGGTCTGCTCCGAACTGACACTCTAGCGTGTCAGTTCATCTGACACGCCAACGTGTCAGAAGCGTGCGGGGGCCGGCTTGCCGCTCAGCGGTCCGCTCGTGCTCAGGGCAAGGAAGGGGCTCGACCGTGGCAGCACCGCCCAAACACCCGTACAGGTTCGGCCGGAGAGACGGCGAGGAGCTCTCCCGCACACAACCGCTGACCGGCCGAGTGATCGCGGTCACCGGGGCGGGCCGCGGGATCGGGCGTGCCGTCGCAGCACGGCTCGCCGCGGCCGGAGCCGCGACAGCGATCGGCGATCTCGACGCGGAGCTTGCCAGGGAGACGGCCGGCGCCATCGGCGCACGTCCCGGTGGCCGGCTGCTCGGGCTGTCTCTCGACGTCACCGACACCCATTCCTTCGATGACTTCCTGCGCACGGTCGAGACCGAGCTGGGGCCGATCGACGTACTGATCAACAACGCCGGAATCATGTGGGTGGGCCCCTTCGAGGAGGAACCGGAGGAAGCCGCCCTGCGCCAGTTCGACGTCAACGTCCACGGCGTACTGCGTGGGATGAAACTCGTGATCCCGGGGATGCGGAAACGCGGTCGCGGCCACGTGGTGAACATCGCCTCCGCCGCCAGCAAGGTCGCCCCGGCCGGCGAGGCGACCTACGCGGCGACGAAGCACGCCCTCCACGGCTACAGCACAGCCGTCCGCTCCGAACTGCGCGGCACCGGCGTGCACGTGTCCCTGGTGATGCCCGGCGTCGTGGAGACCGAGCTGGCCATGGGCACCACGACCGGCCCTACCCGGCGCCTGACGACTGACCAGGTGGCCGACGCGGTGCTCGACGTCGTGCTGCGCCCGCGGTTCGAGGTCTTCGTTCCACGCCAGGTTGCCGCCCTGACCCGGTTGGCCGCGCTGCTGCCGGGCCGTGCCCGCGACGCCCTGCATCACCTCCTTGTCCCCGACCAGCGCGCCGCCCTGTCCGACCGGTCGGTCCGCGCGGCCTACGAGCAGCGCACCCGGACCGCCCGCCTGCCCGAAGGATGAGCCCGTGACCACCACGCCCAAGCCGGCGCCCAGCGCGAAGAAGGCCCCGGACGCCGCCGCTTTGCGTCCCATCCCCGAATTCGAAGGTGTCCACGACGTATGGCCCCGCGGTGACCGGCTGCGCGCCGTGCGCAGTGCGGCGGCCTCCTACCGTGAGCGGTTCGTCCAGCAGGGCCGGATCCACGCCGTCCGCAGTTTTGACATCGCCGCCGCTCCGTACCCGACCCGGTTCGGCTTCCACGGCGCCGCACTCGCCGTCAACCCGTTCGTGAGCATCGTCAACCGGATGCTTGTCGTGCAGTTCGACGGCTTCGACGGTGAGCCGAAAACACTCGTGTGGGAGCCGACCGTCGCCGCCGGAACGGCTCAAGCGCCGTTCTACGCCCAGCTCAAGCGGCTGGCAGGGGACTTTCTCACCGAGCACGTCTTCGCCCGCTTCTACCAGGACCCGAACACCGTCCTGCCCTCCTGCGGCCTGCGACCCGAGGACGTGGACTTCGTCAGCTTCGACCACCTGCACGTCCAGGACGTGCGCATGATCATGGGGAGTACCAGCACGATTCCGGGCGAACGGGCGCCCCGCGATGCGCTGTTCCCGCGCGCCAGGCTGTTGGTGCACCGCAGGGAGCTGGGCACCTTCGAATCGACGCATCCGATGCAGTGGGCCTGGTACGTCGACGGAGGCATGGACGGGGTGCCGGACGAGCGCGTCACCGCCTTCGACGGCGATGTCGAACTCGGTGTCGGCGTCAGCCTGCTGTGGACCCCCGGTCACACGGACGGCAACCACTCCCTGGTGCTGAACACCCCCGACGGGGTGTGGGTCTCCTCCGAGAACGGCATCTCGGCCGACAACTGGCAGCCCGAGCTCTCCCGCATCCCCGGGGTGCGCCGCCACGCCGCGTTCTACGGCCATGAGGTGGTGCCCAACGCCAACACTCTGGAGGACTCTCTCGACCAGTACGACTCCATGGTCAAGGAGAAGACCCTCGCCGACCCCAGCCGGCGCGATCCGCGCTGGCTGCAGATCCTGCCCTCCTCGGAGCTTGCCCCCTTCAAGCGGCACTGGCCGGTGCTGCCCAGCTTCTTCCACGGCGGTCTGAACTACGGCGAACTGACCCCTGCCGGTGGCGGCCGATGACCGGCCCGGCCGCCCGCCGGATCGCCGCGGACGGCGTGGAGTTGGCCGCCTACCATTGGGGAGCGTCCACGGCTCCTGCGGTGGTGCTGATCCACGGCTATCCGGACACCAGCGCGGTGTGGCGCCCCGTCGCCGAGCGCCTGGCCGACCGCTTCCACGTCACCGCCTTCGACGTGCGGGGAGCCGGTGCCTCCCACCGGCCCAGGGGTCTGCGCGCCTACCGGATGTCCCGCCTGGAAGCCGACCTGGAGGCGGTTCTCGACGCCGTGAGCCCCGACCGTCCGGTGCACCTGGTCGGACACGACTGGGGATCGATCCACTCCTGGGAGTCGGTCACCGGCACCCGCCTGGCCGGGCGGATCGCCTCGTTCACCTCCATCTCCGGACCCTGCCTGGACCACGTCGGCCACCTGATCCGTGCCCGCCTCCGGCCGCGGCATCCGGATCTGCCGAAGATGCTGCGGCAGGCCGCACGGTCCTGGTACATCGCCTACTTCCATCTTCCGCTCCTGCCCGCCCTGACCTGGAGAGCACTGGGACACCGCTGGCGCACCTTCCTCACCGGCTCCCAAGGCGTACCCGGCAACACCCCCTACCCCGCGCCGACGCTGACCCGCGACGCCGTGTCCGGCACTGCGCTGTACCGCGCCAACATGCTGCCCCGCCTGCTGCGCCCCCGGGACCGCCCGACCACCGTCCCGGTTCAACTCATCATCCCCACCCGCGACTTCTGCGTCACCCCGGTGCTGTCGTACGGAGTGGAGCACTGGACGCGCCAGATACAACGGCGCCCCATCGACGCCGGGCACTGGGTACAGCTCAGCCACCCCGAGGAGATCGCGTCCAGGATCGCGGAATTCGCTCACCGCGTCGAAGACGGCTCCCGCCGCACTCCGGACCACACCGCGCACCCGATCTGACAGCCCAGCAGCCCAACAGGCCGGCAGTACTGGACGACTGCCTGACCGCCCCTCGCGCACACACCGATCGCTGAAGAAGGAACCTGCCATGTTCCGAGCCGCACATGCCCACCCGGAGCGTCCGTCCGAGCCCATCGACCACCACGACCTGGTACTGCAACCACGGGACGTCACCTTCGACTGGGGCACCACCCCGCTGCACTGGCTGCCGGGTGAGCCCTTCGCGACCCACACCTTCGATGTGCTCCACCTCATGCTCCCCGAACTCGAACGCTGGTTCGTGCGCACCTTCGAGCAGGCACTGCCACTGATCACCGATGACCGGCTGCGCGAGGACGTACGCGGCTTCATCGGCCAGGAAGCGATGCACGCCGAGGCGCACCAGGAGGTCCTGGAGCACCTGCTCACCAAGGGGCTGGACCCGACTCCATACACCCTGCAGTCCGAATGGATCTTCCGCAGGGTGCTCGGAGACCGGCCGGAGCTGACACCGGCCGCCACCCACGCGCACCTCCTCCAACGGCTCGCCCTCATAGCAGCCTTCGAGCACTTCACCGCGTACATGGGTCACTGGATTCTCAACAACGGGCACCTGGACCAGTCCGGCGCGGACCCCACGATGCTCGATCTGTTCCGCTGGCACGGCGCGGAGGAGGTCGAACACCGTTCGGTCGCGTTCGACCTGCTGGTGCACCTCGATCCCCGCTACCGGCGCCGCGTGGTCGGCATGCTCGTCACCGCTCCGATACTGACCCGGCTGTGGATCCGCGGAGTCCGCTTCCTGATGAGCGCGGACCCCGAACTCGACGAGCGGGTCAAGGTCCGCTTCCGCGACTACCTGGCCGCGGCCCGCAAGGACCTGTTGCCCCCGCCGGGCGCGTTCGCCCGCTCGGTGCTGCGCTACTTCCGCCCCGGCTACCACCCGGCCCAGGAGGGCTCGACCCAGCAGGCGGTCGCCTACCTGGCGGCGTCCCCCGCTGCCCGAGCCGCTGCCCGATGACCCGGCAACCAGCAAGGCACCCCATGGACATCAGCACACCCGTCACTCGGCCGCCGGACCTGTACGGCAGATCGCGCATCGACTCCTTCATGCAGAAGCTGGCGGCTTTCAGCGACCACGCGGTCACGCGCCTCGCGCGGCGCAGCACTCCGCCTGGGCGCCCGTCGGCCACCGAGATGCCCGTGATCCGGGAACTGGTGGTCGCCACCAAGCGCCAAGAGGCCGAGGATGTCGTCTCCCTGCGGCTGGCAGCACCCGACCGGGGAATACTCCCGCCCTGGCAGCCCGGCGCCCACATCGAACTGCACCTGCCCTCCGGCCGCAAGCGGCAGTACTCCCTGTGCGGCGACCCCGCCGACCGGTACCGGTACCGCATCGCGGTGCGCCGCATCGCCAACGGCGCAGGCGGTTCCGCCGAGGTACACGACGCCCTCGGGGAGGGTATGCGGGTCGCCATCACCAGGCCCCGGAACGCCTTCCCCTTCGCCGCCGAAGCATCCATCCTGCTCATCGCGGGCGGCATCGGAATCACCCCGATCCTGCCCATGGCCCGGGAAGCCGCCCGACGCGGGCTGGACTGGAGGCTCGTGCACACCGGCCGCAGCCGCGGCTCGATGCCCTTCGCGGCAGAGTTGGCCGAACTCGCGGCCGCGGCCCCTGGCCGGGTCTCCATCCGTCCCGACGACGAGTCCGGCGTACCCGAAGCAGCCGATCTCTTGAGCTCGATCCCGGTGGCGGATGCGGTGTACTGCTGCGGTCCCGCACCCATGATCGACGGCATTCGGCGCGCGTTGGGTGACAGCCGCGCGCCGGCCCTGCACTTCGAGCGTTTCGCCCCGGCCCCGATCGCGGACGGCCGTCCCTTCGAACTCCAACTGAGCGACACCGGACGGGTTCTGCCAGTGCCGTATGACCGCTCCGCCCTGGATGTTCTCCACGAGGCCCTGCCGGACCTGCCGTTCTCCTGCCGCCAGGGGTTCTGCGGCACCTGCCGGGTACGGGTGGCCCATGGCCGTGTCGATCATCGTGACCGCCGGCTCACCGCCACCGAACGTGCGGCCGGCGCCATGCTGCCCTGCGTCTCACGTGCACCGGAAGGAGAGCGGTTGGTGCTGGAGGTGTGACGAAGGCCGAGCGCCCGTAGAGCGCGGCCGTCGCCGCGAGGAACCTCAGCGGCAGGGTTGATACCCGACCCAGGCGCGACGCACTGCCTGAACGGTGAGACGGCCCATCTGGGACACCGGCCAGATCCGCGGCAAGTCGAGCCACCAGCCCGGCCACCGGGCGCAGCGCGAACGGTGGCCGGGACATCACTTGGCTGATCCTCACCCCAATCTCCGACGCTTCCCGCGCCGGTGTCGCGGATGGCACCGTGGCCGAAGTGGCGCGTCCCGCACCCGGCACTCGTGTCGGCTGCCTCGCTGCATGGCCTGGTGCCCTCCGCCCCGCCCCTGGAACACGCCTCGCGCATGAAAGACAGCCCCGTCGCCGGGACCGAGCACATCGCCCGCCGCATCCGCTGCCAGTGCCGCGACCCGCCCCCGACAAACAGACCATGGCCGCGGTTGCACCGCTGCACCAGCAGACCACCGTTGCGCGCGACACAGCCCCGCGGCCACGTGTCGTGATCCATGACCACGACCAGCCACAGCCGCTTGCGCCCGGCTTCAGTGAGGCGTTCCGTACCCGTGGATCCCCGGGATGGCGAGTTTTCCGCCTGTCTGTCCGGCCTGGTCGATGTCGGCGTCGTCCAGGCCGAGTTGGAGCTTGAGACCGAGTTTGCCGATCGTTTCGTAGAGCCACTCCGGGACGGTGTCCGGGGTGAGGTGCAGGCGGAGGACGGGTGGTGCGGGAAGGTTTTCGACGCTGGAGACGGCGCCTGTCAGGCTTTCGACGTACATGGTGATGTCGTCGCCCCGGAGGGTGGACGTGGAACCGGGCGCTCCATCGATGTGCTGGATTTGCGGGCCGGCGGGTACCGCCATCTTCAGGTCACGGACCGTGACAGCCGCCGCGGAGAACTTGAGTACCCGCTTCGGTCCGTCGGCCGTGTTCACGGTCACCACGCCATGGAAGACGAGGTCGTGCAGTTCGAGGCGGCTCCCCTTCATGTTCCATGGCTCGGCGGAGAATCGGCCAGCCTGATGGTCCTCGGGGGCCTTGAGGTCACTGATGTCGCAGGTGCGAGCGGTTCCTCGGGTGGGCTGCGGCCGGGGCGCCGTATGGGCGGTCCGGTGGCGGGGGGCAGGTGATGCGGGCGTCGTGGACAGGGGTAGCCCGGACGGTGCTGTGGCCTCGGGCCCCGAAGTGGCGGAACTTGGTGAGGGGCTCGCGTGGGGTGAAGGGCTCGCGTCAGGTGACGGGCTTTGCTGCTCGGCGTCGTCGCGGAAGAGGGGACCGAGGATGTCCGCAAGGCTTGTTGTGGCGGAGGTTGTGCTGGGAGAAGGGGTGGGAGTGACGGCCGGTGCTGGGGGCCTGCCCGCTCCTTCGTCGTCCGTGTGCTCCGGAGGCCTGACGGGCTCCCCGCTCGGGTGAGCGCTGGACGTGCGGGGATCAGCGGAGGGGGTGGGGCTTGCGGGAGTCTCCGTCGCAGAGGCTGATGTGCCGTCGGGACGGGCACAGTCGACACCGTGGTTTCCAGGTCCGCTCGGCCCCTCTTCGGAAACGGAGAGCGCCGCGGTGGCGCTCGTGTCGGCTGACTCGGGCATGCGTTGACTGCCCAGGATGAGGGCGGCCGGCAGCGCGGTCAGCGCGAGAGCCCTCCCGACCGGCAGACGCAGGCGTGTCAGCGCGGACGTACAAGGGATGGCGTGCCGGCCTCTCGGCGGTCGAGCGAAGCGGGGTTCTGCGGCCTCGCCGTGGGTGTCGGGCGACTGGTCACTCACTCCCCTGTCCTCCCTCTCGGCTGACGGCGACTGACAGCCGCTCAGCGCCGTCGGGTGTGTCCTCCGGATGCACGGCCCCGTCCACCGGGCCCCATGCCAGAGCCAGGAGTCCGCCCGCCGCCGCGAGCAGCGTGCCGACGAAGAATCCGCCGAAATTGGAAATGGGAAGCGACAGCACGCCGAGGAACACCGCGACGCAGCCCCCGAAGAACCTGATGATCGGCTGGAACCAGAGGAGTCCGCCAAGGACGATCAAAGTCAGGCCGATGATCAGGGATCCGGCCCCCGCGGTGGTGGACATCGCCACGGACAAGGCGCCCAGGGAAAGGTTGAAGTAGGGGAAGCAGATGATGGGCGCAGCGGCAAGGAGCACCAGCAGACCCGCCCAGAAGGGGCGGGTGCGCCGCCAGGCCCGGAAGTCCCGGCGAGCGCGGGCGAGGCCGCTGTCACTGTGGGGATGTGCGGGTGCGCCGGAACTCGTCATGTGACAGCTCCCAAGTCGTAATTGAGTGAGGGTGTCCGCGAGGACGGTGGGGCACTGCCGCCCCCCCTGCGCAGTCGCCGGTCGCTTCCGCGTGCGGGAGGCGGAGGGGCGGGAGCAAGGTCAGAAGCAGTCGTGGCGGCCGGCCGCGATGTCCATGTGCAGGCCCGCCAGTTCGAACGTTCCCGCAGTCGTGGCCCAGACCGTCTGGTGGGCATCGATGATCTCGACCGCGTCCGCCTGCTGGGCGTAGCCGTTGCGATCGATGTGGTCCTTCGGGTTGACCTGACCCTTGGTCATCGATCCGGTGGCGACACCGATGTCGACGTTATTGAAGGTGCCGCGCTTGGCCTGGAGGTCGGTCATGTCGATGTACAGATCCTTGGCCTTGACCGGCGTACCCGACCCGCCAGCCTTGAGTGACATCGTGTAGGTCCCGAGGACGGGAATGTCCACCGGGACGGACTGGCACATGTCGGTTACCTTCGCGTTCTTGATGGACGAGACGGAGACGGGCACGTGCTTGCCGTTCTTGGCGACGTCCACCGTGGCGTAACCCCGTTCAACTCCGGCGTCAACGAAGGCCGCATCACCGACCTGAAACTCCAAAAGCGGATCAAGGCCGGACGCGCGGGAGTCCCGCTGCTCCGCCACCGCGTCATCCTCATTTATCTGGACAGTTTCGCCTCAGAAGACTGGCAATTTCGCCCGATCGAGTGCCCTCGGTCAGGGGTGCCCGGGAGGGGCATCGGGCTGAGCGTACTCGTCGGCGAGGGCGCACATTTCACCGATGTACTGCCTCAACTTTTCAGGGAGCCTGTTTCGGTCGTTGGCCCATTGGCTCCAAAGTCCGTCCGGTTCCAGGAACTCGGCGGCGTGCGTGGAGCCGAGGGTTCCGTCGAGGTGCAGGAGCGCGCCCAGCGCCCATTCCTGGTCGTAACGGCACTCGGGCCGCCCGAGGTAGTGGTCCAGGTAGGTGGTAAGCAGGACCGCGTCTTCGGTGGTGCCGAGCAGAGCGAGTGCGATGCAGTAACCCTGGCCTGCGTAGGTGAGTTCGCTGGCGAGCAGGAGGTCACCAATGCGCTCGCGGAACTGCTCACGGCGGTCCAGCCCGATCAACCATGCCGCGGTGATGCGGGAGCGCCAGTTTGGTTGGAGCATGAATTCGAGTTGGGCGTCAGTGACGCTCCGCGAGTCGAGGCCGAGGGCCTGGAGGAACTGTGCGCGTTCCTCGGCGGGCAGCCTGACGAAGTTGCCGTGGAGCAGGTCCAGGTAGCGGCCGGTCTTGGGGCTCGGCGTGGCCATCACGTAGTGGCGGAGGGTGTCGGTTCCCGGGTCGGGCATCGGCTCAGGGAAGGGCATGGACGCATCCTGGCTGCGGCGGACGGGCCGGTCCAGTGGGTTCCCAGGTCACGGATTCTCGTACGCATCACCCGAGGGCTCACCGAGGTCGTCGAGAAGTCTGGAGATGCGGTCGGCGATCCGCTGGTGTCGTTCGATCTCGCGTGCCCAGCCGCGGGCCTCGGCGTCCGCGATCAATTCCCGTTCGGTGCAGAGACGTTCGCGCAACCTTGGCGCGTACTGAGGTGTGGTGACGAACTTCGCGCAGGTCAGGTAGAGGTCGCACTCGCAGGGACCTTCCTGCGGCAGGCGCAGGCAACGGCCCAGCTCAAGTTCGGTCTTGTAGAAGTTGGTCTTCAGCCAGTCCAGCGCGTCCTGATCGATCTGGCCGGCGCGCAGGGTTTCGGCGAGCGGTCCGGCGATGACGGCGCCGGGTTGAAGGACGGACTGGTAGTCGGCCAGGACGCTGGGGTCCGAGATGTGGGTGTAGGTCATCGACATGCCAGGGCTTTTGTGCCCGAGGACCTTCATGATGGTCTGCATGCGTGCGCCCTTCTCGGCGAGCTGGGTGCCCAGGGTATGGCTTGTGTCCGCAGAGGCCGTGTGCGGATGACTTCGTGTGGCGATTGAGCAGGCCGGTCGTCGTGACTGCCTTCGCGACGCAGACGACCGGATGTGTTGCATTCCGCCGTCGCGGCGGTGATGGGGATCACACTCGTGTGGGTGTCTCAACTGCAGGTCCCGATCACGGTGGTTCGCGGTGCCGGAAGGCGGCTGACTCGGCTCGTCCCAGCGGTAGCTTCGCGGAGTCGGACGATCTCCTCGTGCTGGGCGGCGAGTCGAGCGAGGGCCTGGGTGCGGAAGTCAATGAGCTCGTCGATCGTCCGCTCTGACTGGGCCAGCCGCTCGTTGAGCTTGGCGTTTGCTGCCTTGAGGCGAGCGATCTGGGCTTCGCGCGGGTCGGGGATCTCGCCGGCCTGCTGCAGCGCCTTCTGGCGGAGTTCGAACTCGACGCGGAGGTGGGCGTAGGGGCGGGTGCCATAGAAGGCAGTGCGGTCGACGCCTGCTTCGCGGGCGAGGGTCTTGACGTCGCACTTTCCGCCGGAAGGGATCTCGCCGCGCAGGAGAGGGTCCATGGCGGCCCGGACGCGGTTCTCGTTCTCGGCCCGCTGGGTTGCGCTGATCCTCATGGTGACTCCTGTCGCGGCCGGGTGGGACACTGGCGGCGCCACCTGCCTGCAGAGTTGGGGCATCGCCGTGGTGCCTTTGTGAAGGTGGTGCTGAGATGTGGTGCTGGGTCATTTCAGGACAACGCACCCACGTTGGGCCAGGTCGTCGAGGAGTCGCGGGGCGGGCTCGATGTCGTTCCAGCGCAGGTCCAGCTTCTCCAGTGAGGGCATCCGGACGAGCCAGCCGGGCAGCTTCTTGACGTGATTGGCGCGTAGATCGAGGTGCCGGAGGAGAGGGAGCTCGACCAAGGACTCGGGGATCTCAGTCAGCGCGTTCTCGCGGAGGTCCAGGTGACGCAGTTGCGTCAGTTCGGCGGCGGATTCCGGTAGCCGCTGCAGGGCGTTTCCGCGGAGCCACAGCTCACGCAGCTGAGACAGGCCGCCGATCGTGTCGGGGAGCCTGGTCAGGTGGTTGTGCTGGGATCGCAACTCGACGAGGTAGCGCATGTCGCCGATGGTTTCCGGGAGTTCGGTGAGGCTGTTCTCGCCGACGTTGAGGTAGCGCAGCCGCGTCAGTCGTCCCAGCGTCTCGGGGAGCTCTGTCAAGCGGTTGTCGTGCAGGTAGAGGAAGTTGGTGAGTGCTGCCAACTCACCCAGTTCGTTGGGCACCGCGGTGAGCGCGTTGTGCCCCAGGTCCAGCGTGTGCAGGCGATGTAGAGACCCGATCTTGGGTGAGATCGTCGTCAGTCTGTTGTCCGCGAGGATCAAGACCTCCAGGTCGGTCCGCAGCCAGACCGACTCCGGCACCTCTCCGAGACCGCGCTGCCATAGATTCAATGCTTTTGTCATGATATTGCCCCCAATTTAGTTCTCGATCTTCCTTATTCTGGTGGGAGTTGTCTTGCAGCGTCGATCTCTGAGACGACGCGGAGGGCCCGGTCGTAGTCGGCCTGAAGTCGGGTGCGTTCGGTCTTGCGGGTAGTGCCGAGCTGGCCGAGGAAGACGTTGGTGCGTTCGGCGTGCTCGGCCCAGACGGGCCGGTGGCAGGGGTGGTGGGTGGCCTGCGGGCAGCGGGCTGAGTCACACATCCCGACCAGCGGCCGGTCCGCGGTAGGGGTGCCGGCCAGCTTGAGGCAGAGAGCGCGGGACGCGTCGATGAACCAGCAGAAGTTCGCCGCCCGGTCCAGTTCGAGATAGTCGTGCAACCCGGCCAGGACCTCGTAAGAGGTCCACGTGGTGCGGAACTTCTTGCCCTTGGTGATCCCGGCCGGCACCGGGAACGGGATGGGAACCTCGGTCGGCTCCGGCGGCAGGGCGGGGATCTCCCAGGGCAGAAGGTAGGTGAACTCCTGCAGCCGCATCCCGGTGGCCAGCGCCAGGTCCCCGACCGCCGCGTTGCGGGTCAACTCCCGCCCATGAAAGCCGGTGTCCTGGGAGCCGTCCGGGGCGAGCCCGCGCAGGCCGTTGCGGAACAGCTCGGTGAAGTCCGGCTCCAGATACTTGATCGTCACATGCGGCTTCGGGGTGCGGCGGACCGCCAGATTCACCCTCACCTCCCGGCCGGTCCCGGCGAACAGAGCCCGCGCGGCCCGGTAGGTGAACGGCTCGGCCGTCGCGTACCCCTCGGCGATCGCCCACCGGTAGAACAACGACAGGATGCTCATGTGCTGGCCCCACGTCGTCGCCGCGAACCGGGCCTTCAACGGCCCCGCCGCCCGGTGCTCGGCGTACCGGCTTAGACCCGCCTTCAACCGCTCCCGCGAGTCGAACAGACCCACGCCGTGTACGGCCAGGAACTCCATCCACCCCTTGACCACCCGTGCGTAGTTCTCCCACGAGCTCGGCGCCGGCGCCCCGCTGGCCGGGAGCTCACGCAGCCACCGGTTCACCACCGCTGCCGGACGTGGCGCAGCCGGACCGTCCTCGAAGCGCAGGTCGTCGTCGATGAGCACGGGCATCCCCTCCGGGATCAACGGCCGATGCTCGACGTCCCAGGACTGCCAGCCCCGGGACGAGAAGAAGTTCAGGATCATGAGCGCTGACAGTAGAAACACCACACGCCTCAACGCAAAGCCCAAACACCCTGGTCAACTGCTCAGCCGGAGTCAATCGCCACACGGAAACTAAGCGGAGACAATGTGGCGCAGGCTGTGCGGAGTCAGCCAGGCATCGCGGACGTCGGCCCGCGTCGCTGTCCGGGCGAACATCCGCACCAGCCCGTCATAGCTGAGCGCCTCGCCGCGGCGCTTGCCCCCGCCCGCCCACGAGAAAGACCCACGGACTGTCGATATCGGCAGGACGCTCATGCATCACGTACGCGTTCAACGCCGGCAGTGCTCGTCCTTCCAGCAGGTCCACGACCCGTTCCCGCCGGGACTTCTGCTGCACTCCCCGCGGGTGATCGGGCCGCTTTCGCACCGTGACTCGGCGCCGGCCGTAGGAGATATCCCCCAACTGCAGCCCCAGCACCTCGCCGGGACGAAGACCCCCTTCCCACATCACCTCCAGCAAGGCCAGGTCACGGCTGGTACGCAGCTCACCCTGCAGCACGGCGTAGACCTCGGCAGACATCGGCCGCGGCATCGCCTCGACGGTCTTGACCCGCAGCACCCGGCGGACCGGCTGCTGCCGAGCAGCGTTGTCCAGCGCAGGCCGATGCCGTCCCGGCACCCGGGCAGCCGCCTGATCGACGACCTTCACGATCGGATTGTCCCGACCCGAGTAGCACTCGCTGGCGATCAGGAACTCGTAGAACGAGGACACCGCCGCCATGACCCGGTTGCACGTCTTCGCCGACAGAACCCGACCCTCGGCATTGGCGACGCCCAGCTCCAGGCGCTGAGCCCGCCGTGCGGAGGAGACCAGCCGCAGCCAATGCGGGAAGTCCATCGCCCGAGACGGCGTGAACTCCTGCGCACTCAGCCCCGCTTCGCTCAAGAACAGGAACAGCTTCTGCAGGTCATAGGCGTAGGCCCGCACCGTGTGCGGAGAGTACGCACGAACAGCCAGCAGCCGCAGGAACTCATCAACCTCACGCACCGGCTCGCCGGACGCGTCGACCAGACGTACCTGCGGCTTGCCAGGTCCCGAATCCACCACTTTCACGACACGCACGGCCGGAACCATATGCCCAACTACCCACACGCACAGTCACCGAGAAGAGGGAACCGTCCAGATAACACCGTGGCCCTGCTCCGACGCCGCTACCCGTGACGGAGCGTCACCGGCGCACGGTGGCACACCCCAGCTTCACGGAAATCTTGCCAGGGCCACGTTCACTTGTACGCGGGCACCATCAGCCGGGTGCGCATCGCGTGCGAACCCGTAGCCTCGTGCCGTCCGGTCGCGGCCGACCACCACGAACCAGGTCTCTACCGCCGCTGTGACCGGTGCTCCGGACCGTTGTCCTCGTGCTCGCCTCAGCTCCGAGGCGGCGGTACGGCGCCGGGCGCCGGGGCGGAGCGAGAAGCGGTACGACGTGTTCACTCGGCGAGTGGGGCCACCTTCCCGCATCCACCGCCCCCGGCGTCACGGCGTCGGGGGCGGGGATCCGGCTCAGTCCGCGTCGAGCTCGCCGAGCAGGGCGATGGTGAGCTCGTCGACCGGGCGGGCCCCGGACCCGGTCTCCTGGCTGAAGGTGTTCACCATCATCACCACCGCCGTCCCGCTCTCCCGGCTGAACGCCGCGCAGGTGCTGAATCCGCCGGTGCTGCCGTTGTGCCAGGTCATGGTCCGGCCGCTGGGCAGCGGGCTGAGATGCCAGCCGAGGCCGAGCCGCAGGTCGCGGTCGACGGTGAAGTGAGGCCGCTGGGTCAGCTCGATGGCGGCCCGCAAGGGCGAGCGCTCCGGGCGGAGTTGGGCGCCCAGGAAGCGCAGCATGTCATCGGCGGTGCTGTAGATCGAGGTGCCCGCCGCGCTGAGCACCCGGTCGTGCCAGTCGGGAACGGCCTCCCCGTCGAGATGCCCGACGGCCTTGCGGGAGGCCATGTCCGGCCGCAGGGTCGTCGTGGTGTCCGACAGACGGAGCGGCGCGGCCACCCGGCGCCACAGCATCGCGTCCACGGCGTCGAAGGCCAGCGCCTGGCCCAGCAGTCCGAAGCCGAGATTCGCGTAGGCGTATGTGCTGCCCGGCTCGGTGTCCAGGGTTGTCTCGCCGAGCCCGGCGGCCAGGTCGTCCAGCGTGTAGCGGGCGTACGGATCGTAGGGATCCGCTCCGGCGAGGAGGTTGGGCGGCAGCGAGGGCAGACCGGAGGTGTGGGTCGCCAGATCGGCCAGGGTGATCCGCCGGGGGCCCTTGCGCGGGACGGGGAAGCGGGCGGGCAGGACGAGCGGTGCGTCGAGGCGGGTCTCGCCCGCGCAGACGGCGCGGGCCAGGGCGGTGGCGGTGAGCGTCTTGCCGATCGAGCCGAGCTGGAACACGGTCCGGCCGTCCGGTGCCGGTGCCTCCCCGTCCTTGGCCGCGCCCGCCACGTAGGTACGTCCGCCGTGGATGACCCCGCAGACCGCGCTCGGACTGCCGGCGGCGAGCGCCCGGCCCAGTTGACGCCGTATCCGCGCGGGCAGGGTCCCGTCGGCCGCGGCGGCGGTCCCGGGCAACAGCGATACGCCCGTCGCCGCCGTCGCCACGGTAAGAAATTTCCGTCGGTCCATGGGTCACTCCCCCGTCGTTCGGTTTCCTGTCGGCACCACGGCGGACAGCAGCACGAGCAGCGGCACCACCCTGCCCGGAGGCACCTGGTAGTGGCCGCGTCCCTCGGCCTGGAGCCAGCCGGCCGCCGTGAGCTGCTTGAGGTGGTGGTAGAGCTGGCCGGTGGTGTTCAGCCCGGCGGTCTCCTGCAGCTCGGCCGCGGAGCGGGTGCCGCGCAGCACCGCCCGCAGCAGGGTGAGCCGCACCGGGTGGCCCAGCGCGGCGTACGGCGCGGCGTGTTCGGACCAGTCCGCGTCGAGCAGCCCGTCCGCCGCCGCGCCCTGCTGCCATTCGTAGTGCTCGCCGTTGGGCAGGTCGACCGCGCCGGTGAACAGCACCTGCCCCTGCCCCGTGAGCCGTCGGCGCAGCCCCTCGAGCGCCCAGAACACCTCGTCCCGGTCTGCCTCCGGCGGCGCGGACTCCAGTCGCGTCACCCGCTCTTCGAGCGCGGCGACCCGCTCATCGAGGGACTCATCGGCCATGGGCCGAGGTTACGTTATTACGGAATAACAGAGCAAGGGGATCGTTACGACAGCACCGCGATCCCATCCAGCTCCACCAACGCCGCTTCGTCCCACAGGCGCAGGACACCGATGACCGACGATGCGGTCATCACTGCTGGTCAGGGCCCTGCGGCCACGCATCCCTCCGGTCACTCGGCCGCCAAATCCCTTTCGCGACATCTGATCCAGCGCGGCTCTGGGCTCCGCGCCAGAGGAGCAACACCCTGGTCACCGCCCCGCCTGGGCCGACTGGCCGGGCCTGACGGGCTGATCCCGAGTCAGGTGGCCTTGCGGGTGCCGGTAAATCATCCACGCAGGTGAGAGCTTGTTCAGAGATCTTCGACTTTGGCCGACGCTCGCCCCGAGGTCTTCACCTGTACAAGGCCCCGACGGCATCATGATCTCTCGTGCTGCTGCGCCTGGCCTACCTCGCCGCGACCAACACCCTGGCGTTCCCACGTCTCCTGCCGATGAGCGACAGAGACAAGGACATCGAGATCCTGGTGCTCCGGCATCAACTGCTGGTCCTGCAGCGTCAGGTCGGCAAGCAATGCCTTCAATGACAGTGATCGCGCTGTCCTCGCCGGCCTTCTGCACCACCTGCCCAAAGACAGACTGCGGCACCTTCTGCTGCTGGTCCGCCCCGAGACGGTCTTGCGCTGGCATCGGGAGCTGCTCAGGCGGTGCCATGCCGCGACCTGCGTGTCCAAGCGGCGTGGACGCCCCCGCACCATCCGCTCGATCCGTGCCCTCGTCCTGCGTCTGGCCAGGGAAAATGCCTCGTGGGGATATCGCCGGATCCACGGCGAACTCGCCGCACTGGGTATCAAGGTCGCCGCCTCCACCGTCTGGGAGATCCTCCGCGAGCACGGCATCCCACCCGCACCCGAACGGCGGAACACCACCTGGGCCGACTTCCTCCGCAGCCAGGCCGAGGCCCTTCTCGCCTGCGATCTCTTCGAAGTCCGCACGCTGATGGGCGCGCGCCTGTACGTTTTCGCCGTCATCGAGCACACCACCAGGCGCATCCGGATCCTGGGCGCCAGCGCACATCCGACCGGGAACTGGATCGTGCAGCTCGGACGCAACTTCCTCATGGACCTCGAGGACGCGGGCAGCAGGGCACGGTTCCTGATCCGCGACCGCGACTCGAAGTTCACAACCGCCTTCGACGCCCTGATGACCGATGCCGGTCTCAAGGTCGTCACCACCGGTATTCGGATACCCCGGATGAACTCCCTGATCGAGCGCTGGATACAAACCTGCCGCAGCGAACTCCTGGACCGGACCCTGATCTGGAACCAGAGCCACCTCCTCCACGCTCTGCGCGAGTACGAGGCCTTCTACAACGAACACCGCCCGCACCGGGCACTGAAAAACGCCGCCCCATGCCGCCCACTACCCGCACCCATCCCCCAACAAGCCCAGCTCACCCACCTGGAAGTCCACAGACGAGACCGGCTCGGCGGAACGCTCCACCAGTACCAGCACGCCGCCTGAGCTGCGCGGATGATTTATCGGCACCCGCAATGTCCCCACGGGTAGCGGGGGCCACGGCTGTGCCTCCGTCCACCGTGAGAAATTCAAGCCGCTCGGCGGCCTGGACGGCGGCAACGGCGGCCGTGGCGGTGACGTGATCCTGGTCGTCGACCAGGACGTCACGACGCTGCTCGACTACCACCACTCGCCGCACCGCAAGGCGACCGACGGCGCGCCCGGCGCGGGCGACCACCGCTCCGGCAAGGACGGCCAGGACTTGGTCCTGCCGGTCCCCGACGGCACCGTCGTCCTCGACAAGCAGGGCAATGTGCTGGCCGACCTGGTCGGTCAGGGCACCACGTTCGTCGCCGCGCAGGGCGGCCTCGGCAACGCGACGCTCGCCTCGGCCCTCCGCAAGGCGCCCGGCTTCGCGCTGCTCGGTGTGCCGGGCGACGAGCGTCGGCAATTCCTCGCTGATCTCGGTGCTCTCCGCCGCGAAGCCGAAGATCGCGGACTACCCGTTCACGAGGCTGGTCCCGAACCGGCTACGAAACCCTTGGAAGACCCGGCGAGCGTACAGACCCGGGCGTACTCACATCCGGGGAGTTGAGCGGGCCGATGCAAACCCAGCGCGCAAGGGATGGGCGAGCGCCCCCCTGCCCTTCAGTAACGGTCAGTTGGTGGCCTTCTTGCCTCCCGCACGTCGTTTCGGGCGCCGTCGTCGTCGCGCCAGAGCCATCGGAGGGTGTCGGGGAGGATCGCGGCGCCATGCAGGGGTGTGTGCCCACCCTGGCCGACTTCCAGCTTGCAGTCGTAGCCGCGGTACTGGAGGGCTGCGGCCATATCACGGTTGGCGATCTCCCAGTCGCCGAACACGATGTTGAGGTCCTTGTGTCCGGTCTGAAGGAACACCCGCAGTGGCCTCTTTTCGCTTCGCCGGATCAGGGACGGGTAGGCGTGACCGCCTCGGATGTTGGTGAAACTGCCGCAGTGGCTGATGACGTTGCCGAACGCGTCGGGGCGCTCCCATGCCACAGTGAATGCGCAGATCCCGCCCGAGCTGATCCCGCAGATCCCGCGGCGCCCCGGCTCGGCGGTGACGCGGTAGCTCTGCTCGATGCCGGGGAGCAGGTCCTCCAGGAGGAATCTCGCGTGGTCGCCACCGAGCGAGTCGTACTCCCTGCTCCTGTTGTCGGATCCGCCGTACACCGGTAGGCCGGGACCGTTGGGGCCGGGCTCGACGACGACGGCGATCGTGACGGGTATGTCGCCGGCGGCGATGAGGTTGTCCAGCACGGCTGGTGTGTTGACTGTCGGACTGAGGTAGATCTGGCCGTCCAGGAAGACCAGCAGTGAGGCGTCGGCGCTGCCGTCGTACTGGACGGGAACGTAGACCCAGTAGCGGTGCGGCACCCCGGGGTAGACAGTGCAGTCGCGGAGCCGGTCCTCGTGAATCTGCCCTCGAGGGATTCCGGTCTGGTGCTGGGACTCTTCGCCGAGTTCATAGGGTTCATCACCTGAGCAGCTATGTGCGTAGGCAAGACGGTCCCGGTCGGATATGCCAGTCCAATCTGCGGGGGGAAACTGCGGGTCGGCCGATTCGGTGGGCTCCAAAACGGTGCAACTCCTTGCTGGACGAGCGCGTGGTGGACACAAGCGGCGAGCTGGGAGCTGCTGACATCGCCTCGAGATGGTCGCAGTTCGGCGTGGCTACCCATGTCGTGACTCTGGCCAGCCTGTGCTCTACCAGGCATTTAACGTGGAGCGGGCGAAGATCTCGAGCTCCTGAGGTCACGCCCAGCCTGCACGTGGGACCGGCCGGGCAGGGATGTGGGGGTGGTCCTGATCTGGGATTGTCGGGCTAAGAAGCGGGGGTGATCGGCAGGGTCGTCCGCAACGGATGTGTGGCGTCGCGGAAACCTAGCCGAATGATCCTCAGTGCCAGTGCGCCGCTGTCCTTGCCCACATTCGCCACGGCTCAGGTTACCCGCCGTCCGCATCGGACCGGCACGGTATTCGACGCCAACAAGGCCGGAAAAGGCGTCGAACGCCTCCCACTGCCGCTGATGGCGCAGGACAGAGGTACGGGCGGGACTTCTGATGCTTGCGGGGCTTCCGTCTCAGCAGCGCTACTGAGCGGCGGCCGCCGACTTCATGCAAGGAGGCAGCGGTCTGCTGGTTGTGGACCGGTGTGCGGGTAGGGGCACGGTGTGAAGGTTCCGCCGGGAACCGACGCAGCGTCATGTGTCAAGTGCGAGGCGGCCCTGCAGCGCCTGCACGCGCGGCGGCGAGGAACTGACCACGACCGATCCCGGACTACAGGCGGCGTTGAACGCGTTGATCGAGCCGAGCGTGCTCGGCGATCCGGCATCTGTGCTGCGCTGGACCACCGCCTCGCTTCGTGACCTGGCCGAGCATCTGACCGCCACGGGGCACCCTGTCGGCGCGACGCCTTCCTCGCCGACGGGCAGCCGGGGTCAACATCGGCACCGACCGCTCAACCACTGCCTTCGCGGTGGAGTTGATCCGCCGTCGGCGGCACGACCGCGGCGGTCACAGCGACCACCCGCGGCGGTCACCGCTGACGCCCGCGGAGACGGTGTCTTCCGACCCGCCAGCGGACGAACTCTAGGCCGCCCCAGACTCGGAGGGGCCCCGTTCGCGGGCCTGTCCGGGCCGGCCATACCACCACCCGGGCAGGGAATTCAGCAGCGCGACGGCACCCGCTTCGACACTGTGCGGAGGCGGGCTTCGGAGCCAGGCCGAAATGGCGCCGACCGCGCCGCGGGACACGAAAGCAACATGGATCTCGGCCGCGAGAGCCAGCCCCTCGGGGTTGTCGGCGAGCTTCTCGTACTCGGGCATCAGCTCCGGGTGCCGGGTGATGTACACACGCATCCCGTGGGCGCAATGCTGTGCCAGAAGATCACTCATGACCGGAGCTGTCGCGCCGGCGAAGGCCTGTTCATAGATCGTCGCGTACTGGGCGACATGGCGCAGTAGAGCCTCGATGTCCGAGTGCAGGGCCGCGCGAACGTCCACTGCGGAGTTGCTCTCGACCTTGTCGAGGAAGACGTTCGAGAGATCGTCGATCTCCTCGCCCAGGAACTGGCAGAGCAGTGCCGTGGGGGTGGGGGCATGATTGTAGACGGTGTTGCGCGTCACTCCGGCGCGGCGGGCCACGTCGGCCACAGTGATCTCTCCGATGGCGCGCTCGGCGGCGAGGCTGGTCACTGCCTCGCGCAGCTTGTTCCGCGTTCTGCGTGCTCGTGGATCCACTTGCGTCTCCATGCCCTGTGTGCTGCTCAGTAGCCTATCCGAGCACTATTGCGCATGTGCTCAATAGTAGGAGTACGGTGGCACGCGATCGCTCGGCATACAGGAGTCCGACCGCACCAGGGGTCTTGAGCCCCGCACGAAGGAGTGAGCAGCAATGGGACGTCTGATGGGCAAGGTCGCCATCGTCACCGGTGGGGCACGCGGCATGGGTGCCGCGCATGCCTGGCGTTTCGTACACGAAGGCGCGTCCGTGGTAATCACGGACCTGCTCAAGGACGAGGGCGAGGCCCTCGCCACCGAGCTGGGCGACAAGGCGCGCTTCCTGGCCCACGACGTCACCGACGCCGCCGGCTGGGACTGGGTCGTCGCGGCCGCAGAGGAGTCCTTCGGGCCGGTCGACATCCTCGTCAACAACGCCGGCATAGGCCATGTCACCCCGCTGGTGGAGATGTCGGAGGCGGAGTACCGCAAGGTCATAGACATCAACCAGGTCAGCGTGTTCCTGGGGATGAAGACAGTCGTTCCCTCCATGCGGCGGGCGGGTGGCGGCTCGATCGTCAACATCTCGTCGTTGGCCGGAATCGTGGCAGCTTCCGGCGGCCTCGCGTACAGCGCGTCGAAGTTCGCCGTGCGGGGCATGACCAAGGCCGGCGCAATCGAGCTGGCCCCCGACAGAATTCGCGTCAACTCCGTCCACCCGGGCGTCATCGCGACCCCGATGACCCAGGGCTTCGGCTTCGAGGACGACCACCCCATGATCCTGGGCACCCCGATGCATCGCGCGGCCCAGCCCGAGGAGGTCACGGCGATGGTGCTCTACCTGGCCTCGGACGAATCCAGCTTCTCGACCGGTGCCGAGTTCATCGTGGACGGTGGCTTCACCGCCGCGTGACTCGGAAGCGCATTCGGCCCGGTGTGCGCTCTGCATTGTCATAGAGTGAGTGGAGATCTGGCAGTGGCACAGGTTCGCCGCCCGTAAGACGCGAAAGGGTCCTGCGGCTTCCCGCAGTGCTACAACCTGCGTGAGCGCGGGACGATGCCCGTGGGTCAGATCGCTTTCGGAACGGCGATTGTCCGGAAGACCTTCACAGCCCTGCCCGCGCGGAGTGGGCATCGACGAGATCGCCCCGCGGATGGCCTTGGCACCAGGCCGTGGGCGCGGTCCACATCCGGGCAGTGATCAAGGAGTCCCTTGAGTGACTCGCCGAAGTGCAGGCCACGCCGGGAGGGCGCGGTGACGATCCAGCGGGCCGTATTCGGCAGCCCCTGCCAGAGGCGAAAACGGTATACGACGTCATCACACTCACCGAGACTGCCGCCAATCGTAACGGAGCGTCACCGGCGCGGTGGCGTTTCACGAGAATCTTGCCAGGGCCACGTTCACTTGTGCGCCGACACCCGACTGCTCCGCCGCTGCTCAGCGGACGTGCAGGCCATGACACCGAGGTGTTCTCCATCTGGGCAAATCTTGCCGCAGCCACTCAGAAACGAGTACGCGAATAGGTGGCGCAATTTCCCGCTCTGATGGCGCCTTTGACCGTGACTGGGTGCCCATGGACAGCGCCTACCGTCGTGCCAAGGAGGGCCAGGCGTGGCCGTCAGCCCCGCTTTTCCTGCCAGGACACCACGACGGAGTGGAGAGAAGGATGACTGCTGTCGCATCCCTGGGGACGAACCACACCGCCCAGCGTGACATACACCCCATCCTGGCAGGGGCCGCCCTGTGGGCAGGCGTCCACCTCGCGTGCCAGGACACCAGCAGGAAGCCTGGGAGTACGTGTCTGTCGAGGCATGGGCGACGGGGAGAGAGCCGTGCATTGGCAGCGGATCTCCGTGAAGGGCGACGCCCGCAGCCGGGCCGGGACATCTACAAGCAGAGCAACGACCCGGCCGGACGAGTCCGTTCACATCCCCCAGGGCCTCGGCCTGCCCCCGCTGGGCGGCCCCCCGAGGTGATCGCCGAGGCCCTGTAGAGACTCTGCGACACCGTCCCCCCTGATGCGTGGGATCGTCCTGCACGCCTAACACCTCCCCCTGGCCCGGCGCCGAGACACCATGACGGCCCACCCCTTCCCCGTCCTTCAACAGAGGAGCGCAGAGACATGAGCACGTTCCCCGACCCCAAGAAGTTTCGCCTGGTCGTCGCCGGCCAGAACGAGGCCGGCGAGGCAGACTTCCTTGCCCCGGGCCCTGCCGCCGAGTTCGACTTCCCCGGTGTGTCCTCCGGCGCCTTCTACTGGGCCGTCGAGGGTGGCCACAGCAGGACCTCCTTCGGGGCGCCGCCCGCCAAGGTCGCCCTGGCCGGGCCGAACGGGTCCACGTTCGGCATCAGCAGCTTCCCGGCGCACTCGTCGGGCGAGGTCGACGCCTCGACCCTCGACGAGAGCATGTCCGCGACCGGCGACGACAGCGACGCCGGGATGCATGCCAGCGACACCATCGACTACGAGGTCGTCATCTCCGGCAAGGTCGACCTGGTGCTCCCCGGCGGCAAGAAGCGCACCCTCGTGCCCGGCGACCTGCTCGTCATGGCGGGCGTGCCCCACGCCTGGAAGAACCCCTACGACGAGGACTGCGTCTACGTCGTCGTCACCGTCGGCTTCAACACCGCCGAGGGGGCCGCAGCATGAGCCCGACCTCACCCGGCAAGGCGCTGCGCGCGGTCTTCGAGAGCGAGAAGACCGAGCTGCTGCCGCTCGGTTCGGTCCCGATCCACGCGCAGATGGCGCAGCACGCGGGCTTCGGTGCGTTCCAGCTCTCCGGCGGTGCGTCGGCCTGGTGGCAGGGCATCTCCGACGTCGGCTGGCTCACCATGACCGAGGTCGTCGACCTCGCGCGCCGCACGGCACGCGCTGCCGACATCCCCATCTACTGTGACGGCGACACCGGCTACGGTGCACCCCTCAACGTGCAGCGCACGGTGCTGGAGTTCATCGACGCCGGTGTCGCGGGCATCCACATCGAGGACCAGCGCGAGCCGAAGAAGTCGGGCGGTGTCGCAGGCGTCGAACTCGTCTCCGACGTCGAGGCGATCGGTCGGCTGAACGCCGCGTGCGACGCGCGTGACAAGTCCGACGAGGACTTCGTCATCGTCGCGCGCACCGATGGGTACGGGGCGGCCGGCGGCGGCCTCGATGAGGCGATCCGCCGCGCGCAGCTCTACAAGGCCGAGACCGGCGCCGACGTCATCTTCTACGAGGGCTTCCACACGTGGGAGCAGGCCGAGATCGCCCTCAAGGAGACACCTGGCCCCGCGTACGTCGTCGGTGTCCCGCTGATCGGGACCCGGACGGTCGCCGAGATGACGGCGATGGGGCAGGCGGTGCAGTCACTGCCCGTCTTCCTGCCCGGGGTCCGCGAGGTCTACCACTTCATGGTCGACGCCATCGAGAGCGGCGAGGCAACGGGCTTCCCCGAGTACCTCCAGAAGGTGACCGGCGACGCCGGGACGAAGTACGACATCGGCTGGGGAGCCATGTTCGGCCGTCCCTCCTCCGACGAGGTGCGTCGCATCGAGGAGAAGTACCTCCCGCAGGACGCGCAGCGCGACTACCAGAGCAGCCTGCACGCAGGAGAGACGTACTGACGAGCCCCCCGGCGTCCCACCCGCGTCGCCGCAGCCCATCCGAAAAGGGAGTCTGAGTCATGACGAGTTCGATGAGTGGCAAGGCCGGTCTGGTGACCGGCGCGGGGTCTGGGATCGGACAGGCGGCCGCGGTCGCCCTGGCCCGGTCCCAAGCCTCCGTGATGGTCTCCGACATCGACGAGAAGGCCGGTGCCGAGACGGTCGCGATGATCGAGAAGGAGGGTGGCACCGCGGCGTTCATGCGTTGCGACGTCAGTGACGAGGCGCAGGTCGAGGCGCTCGTCGACGCGACGGTGTCCACTTTCGGGAAACTGGACTTCGCGTTCAACAACGCGGGCACCAACGGCGTCTTCGCGCCGATCGGCGACATGGACAGCGCGGTCTGGGACCGCGTGATGAAGGTCAGCCTCTACAGCGTCTTCTACTGTCTGAAGCACGAGGTGCGCGCGATGGAGGAGAACGGGGGCGGGGCGATCGTCAACACCGCCTCCGGCGCCGGGCTGATCGGCATCGCTTACAACGCGCCCTACACCGCAGCCAAGTTCGGCGTGGTCGGCATGACTCGGAACGTCGCCATGGACTACGGGGCCAAGGGGATCCGGGTCAACGCACTCGCCCCTGGCTCCACGGCCACCCCGATGATGATGAACGCCTTCGAGCAGAACCCCGGCGAGGAGTTCAGGAACAGCATCCTGGCGGGCATCCCAATGGGGGTGCTGGCGGAGCCGGAGGACCAGGCCAACGCCGTCGTGTGGCTCTGCTCCGACCAGGCGCGGATGGTCACGGGCGTGACGCTGCCGGTCGACGGCGGCTACGTCGCGGGCAAGTAGACGGCCCGCTGCGGGGCCGCAGTAGCGGCCCCGCCCAGACACAGTAGAACTCCTCAGGAGCAGCAGGGACATGACTGCACAGAACCTCGACTTCGGCGGCCGAGTCGCGCTCGTCACCGGCGCCGGCCAGGGCATGGGTCGCGCGCACGCCAAGATGCTCGCCTCGCGCGGCGCGCGCGTCGTCGTGAACGACCTCAACGCGGACAACGCAACCTCGGCCGTCGCCGAGATCACCGCTGACGGCGGAACCGCCGTGGTCGAAACCAACAACGTCGTCACCGGCGCGGAGGCCATCGTGCAGACCGCGATCGACGCCTACGGCCGGCTCGACATCGTCGTGAACAACGCGGGCATCAACGCGTTCGGCGCGTTCTGGGAGATGGACCGCGACACGTGGTGGCGCGTCTTCGACGTCGCGGTGAAGGGCGTCGTCGAGGTGTCGCGCGCCGCGATGCCGCACCTCATAGCCTCGGGCACGGGTCGTCTGATCAACATCTCCTCGAACGGCCTCATGGGTGTGCCGCTCGACTCGGCCTACTCCGCGGCCAAGGCCGCGGTGTGGGGCCTAAGCATCGGTCTCGCGGTCGAGGCACGCGAGGTCGGCGTGCAGGTGACAACGCTCATGCCCGTGGCCTGGACGCCGATGACGCAGGACGCGTTCCCGAATCCCGTGGTGCAGGAGGCCATGAAGAAGAACGTCCCGCCGGAGGCGGTGTCAGCCTTCGTGACCTACCTCGCCCACCAGGACACCACCACGTACGCCGACACGTTTGAGATCGCGGGTGTCGCGGCGGGCCGTGTGGCCATCGCGGGCATGGAACGCGTCGATGCCGCGGCGGCCACGCCCGAGGCGTGGGTCGAACAGGCCGAGGCCCTGACGAAGAACGGCGAGCTGCGCGTGTTCCACAACGCGAGCGAGTCGTTCCGTGACCAGATGGTGCACCTCGCTCCCGAGCTGGACTCGGTGCTGCCGGAGGACGCGGCGAACGTCGAGAGGGTGTGAGTCCGGTGGCCGTTGCCGAAAAGTAGGTCGGCCCGGTGAGCAAGGTGCGGCGCCGACGCCCTGACGGTGGAGCGAGAGCCAGCAGGTGCAACGCAGACGGAAGGAGGAGAGCCATGGGCATCCTGGACAGCAAGGTCGCCATCATCACCGGCGGCGCGAAGGGAATCGGCGAGGCACACGTCCGGAAGTTCGTCGAAGAGGGCGCGAAGGTTGTCGTCGCCGACCTGGACGTCGAGAGCGGCAAGAAACTCGCGGACGAACTGGGCGGTGACGTCCGAGATCGACGGCAACCGTGCCAAGCGCGAGTCGATGTTCATCTGCGTCGTGCCCTTCAAGGAGACCGGCATGACGATGTATCAGGCGGGCCGCTACCGCGACCTGTGCGAGAAGCGCGACGGAGAGTGGAAGATCCTCCATCGCACCTGCGTCTGGGACTGGATCGACGTGAGGGAGACCAACACCGACTGGGGCATCGTGGGTGTCCCCCGGGTCTCGTACTGGGACGCCTGGCGTGAGGACGACCCGGTCTACAAGGACTGGATCAAGAGCGCCCCCACCGAATTCGCCCAATGAGCAAGTTCAGCCCATCGACGCGTCCAGCTCCCGCACCCTGCGCAGGGCCTTGACGTACAGCTCGCGGTGCTCAGGGTCCTCGTAGCGGTGCAGGGGCGTCGTGATCGAGAGGGCCGTCTGCGGCCACCGCGCGCCCTCGAAGATCGGGACCGCGAGCCCGCACGCACCAGTCACGTACTCCTGCTCGTCGATCGCGTACCCGCGCTCGCGCGTCCTTTCGAGTTCGGCGACGAGTGCCTCGCGGGATGTCACCGTGTTCTCGGTGCGTGCCGGCAGCTTCCCGTCGGCATCCCCGAGCCTGTCGACGGCTGCGGGCGCGCCGTACGCGAGGAGTGCCTTGCCCGACGCACGCGCATGGATGTCTCCCGACACCCCCACGCGCAGGTCGGCCACGCGCACCGAATGTGACCCCTCCTGGATCGCCACGATCGTCACGTCTCCGTCGTGCCACGCCGACAGGTAGGCCGTCTCCCCGGTCGCGCTGACGACGGTTTCCAGCATGTCGTAGGCCTGCCGGCTGGGCCGCCAGTCCGCCTCGACACGTGAGCTCAGGGAGAGGATCTTGCCGCCCCCCAGGCTGTATTCGCGCTCCTGGCGCTGCAGATAGCCGGTGTACACGAGGGTGGACAGCAGGTGGGACACCGTGGCCAGGTGCAGGCCCGCGCGCTGCGCGATGACCTGCGCACGCAGCGGCGTGTCGCTCTCGGCGACGATGTCGACGATGTCGAGGGCCCGGACGACCGACTGGACCAGGTCGCGAGGTGCCGCAGGGTCAGATTCAGAGTTTCTGGCCATCACCCCGCCAGAATATCACTCACATGGTGAAAGTTTGGGCGACATCGATTCGCAATACGGTTGTCACATCCGTTGACACCACGCTCCGCCGCCCACTAGGAATGCCTCATCGCGAAAGCCTCTATCGCATTGCGATAGTTTTCCAGGCGGAACTGGAGACACCATGACGGCTACGCCGCCGCTGGCAGTCCCTCCCATCGCATCGACGCCGATCGGTGACGTCGGGCAGATCGGAATCCTCGTCAATGACTTCGACGCCGCGCTCGACCTCTATGGCCGCATGTTCGGGATCGAGGAGTGGACCTGCTACCACTACACACCTGAGTTCTTGCGCTGGTCCCGCTACGGCGACGCCGAGGGCAGGTTCGAAATGCTGCTCGCCATGGGCGGCTCCAGCCCACAGGTCGAGCTCATCCAGCCGCTCGCCGGCCCGAGCATTTACCAGGACTTCCTCGATGAGGGCCACGTCGGCCTGCACCACCTCGGGGTCTTCGTGGACGACCTGGACGGAGCGATCGCCCGCATGGCCGAGTCGGGGTACCACGTGACCCAGACGGCCCGGGGCTACGGCCTGAACGGGGATGGCGGATTCGCCTACTTCGACACTGAGAAGGATCTCGGTGCCGTGATCGAGGCGATCGAGGTTCCCAACGTGCGCCGCCCCGGCGAGGTCCGCCGGACCGCCGGGGCCAGGGAGCCCGACCGGGCCGGCCCGCGGACGCCCCGGATCGACAACCCCCTCCGCGCCGAGAGTGTGGCCGTCGTCGGCCCCTCCCGCGACCCGTGGAAGACGTCGGGCCGCACACTCGACTACCTGTCCCGGCTCCGGTTCGACGGGAGGTACTACGCGGTCAGCCCCCTCCACGACGAGGTGCTCGGGATCCCCACGTACCCATCGCTTTCCGCCCTGCCCGAGGTCCCGGACGTCGCGGTGCTCGTCGGCCCCGCAGACCGCGTGATCGCGGACCTGCGCGAGACCGTGGCCATGGGCGTCCCCTTCGCCGTCGTCTTCGCCAGCGGGTTCGGCGAGACCGGCCGGCACGACCGCGACGAGCAGATTCGTTCGGTGCTCGCCGGGGGCAGCACCCGCCTGATCGGCCCCAACTGCATCGGCTTCATGCACGTCGGCCGGTCCCTGACCGCGACGTTCTCGTCAGCCCTGCAGCGCACCCCTCTTCCGGCCGGGCACGTGGCGCTGTTCAGCCAGAGCGGCGGGCTGGGCAACGCGCTGATGCAGTCCCTGGTCGCTCGCGGCGTCAGCGGGCTGAGCGCCTGGAGCAGCTCCGGCAACGAGATCTCGCTGGGCTTCACCGACTGGGTCGACTGGCTCACCGCCGAGGAGGACACGCACGTCCTGGCCTCCATCGTCGAGAGCTTCCGCCCGGGCGACGACCTCGAGGCCGCGGCCGCGGCAGCCGGCGAGCGCGGCGTCCCCGTGGCGGTGCTCAAGCTCGGGCGCTCCGCCCGCGGTGCGCTCGGCGCGCAGTCGCACACCGGGAAGCTCGCGGGCAGCGGCCGGGTCGCCCAGAGCGTCCTGCGCCACCGCTTCGGGACGGTGTGCACCTCGCCCGAGCAGCTCCTCGATCTGACCGAGACGTTCGATGTCTTCGCCGGCAGGCTCGCCGGAGACGACCACGAGCTCACGGTCGTCACCACCTCCGGAGCACAGGCCGTCCTCTGGAACGACCTCGCCGAGGACCGCGACCTCGTCTTCCGCGACCTCGGTACCGAGGCGGCCGCCAGGATCGCCGAGGCCGTGGGCAGCGACCACGTGGGCAACCCCGTCGACGTCGGCGTGCAGCTGACCACCGCCGACTACGTACGCATCGTCAACAGCGTGGTCACGACCTCGACGGGCGGGTGGGTCATCGTCACCGCGACGCGCCTGGCGCACGACTTCGACGAGCTCGTCGCCGGCATCGCGGCGATGGACGTCCCGGAGGGTGTGCGGCTCGCCATCGTCCCACTATCCGAGGACGACCGCGTCACGAACGAGCAGGCGCAGGTGTTGCGCGCCGCAGGAGCAATCGCGTTGCCGACCGCCACCCGCGCCCTCGACGCGATCGCGTCCGCTGCCTCGTGGTCGAAGGTCCAGCGCACACGTGCCACGCGCGGTCGGCTCGTCGGCACGTCCCTGCGCTCGGTGGCCGCTGCCGGCGGCACCGAGCACCTCACGTTCCGCGAGATCGCCGAGGAGCTCGCCGCGGCAGGGGTCCCCGTGCCGGTCAGCCGTGCCGTGCGCGACGTCGAGTCCGTCGTCCGCGCCGCCGAGGAGATCGGCTTCCCAGTCGCGATCAAGATCGACGACCCCGACATCCTCCACAAGGCCGACGCAGGGGGCGTTTTCATCGGCGTCGACGGCACCGAGGCCGCGCGTCATGCGGCAGCCCGCCTCACCGCCATCCAGTCCGAGAGCGCCACGATCTCCGTACAGACCATGGCTCCCGGCAAGACCGAGGTGCTCGTGGGCCTGCGCCGCGACCCCGAGTTCGGCCCCGTGCTGGTCCTGGGCGCCGGCGGCGGCATGACGGAGGCGATCGACGACATCAGCATCCTGCCGCTGCCCACCTCGCGCCCCGAGGTACGCGACGCGATCGCCGCAGTGCGCGTCGTCGCCGCCGGACTGCGCAAAGCCCCCGGGGCACAGACCCTCGACGCCCTGACCGACGCGGTGATGGACCTCATCGCGTGGGCGGAGCAGCGAGGGGACGTCCACGAGTTCGAGTTCAACCCGATCCTGGCAGACCCCGAGACGGCGACCGTCTCGGTCGTCGACGCCGTCGTGTCTGTCCACCTCACTCCGGAAGGAACCAACTGATGACCACCACCGCCCCCACCGGCAAGGCCGTCCCCAGCAAGCAGATCAGTGACGAGGACGTCGCCTACATGAAGAGCTTCATCGGCCAGTCGGCCGTGGTCGTCCAGTGGAACGAGGAGGCGAGCGCCGACACGATCCGCCACTACGCGTGGGGTATCGGTGACGAGAACCCTCTGTGGCTCGATGAGACGTACGCGAGGAACACGCGCTTCGCCACCCGTGTCGCCCCGCCGACCTTCCTGTACTCGATCTGCGACGCCGAGCTCGCGATGGGTATGTCCGAGGGGCTGCAGGCGCTCCACCTCGGCGCCGACGTCGAGTTCCACCGCCCGATCCGCCTGGGCGAGCGCATCAGGGCCCGCTCCTTCGTCGAGGATGTGCGCGAGCGTGAGGGCCGCCGCTCCGGCCGCCTGGTCGAACAGGTCGGCCGCACCGACTACTTCGTCGGCGAGGAGCTCGTCGGCACCGTGCGCAACACGATCGTGTGCGTCGCTCGCAGCACCGAGAGCACACGCATGCACGAGCCCCGCGACCCGCACCTGTACACCGACGAAGAGTTGGCCGAGATCCGTACCGAGATCCTCGCCGAAGAGGTCCGCGGACCGCGTGCCCGCTTCGCCGACACGGTGCACGTCGGTGACGTGATCCCCAAGGTCGTCAAGGGTCCCCTGGACCTGATCACCATGACCGCCTACTACGCGGGTGCCATCGGCACCGCCGGCTACCGCGGCGTCGAGACGCGCGTGCGCCAGCAGGAGCGTGTGCGCAACGGCCACCCGCTGGCGCCGACCAACCTCGGTCCCGAGCACTTCCTGTCCGAGCCGTTCCCGAGCCTCGGTCACCAGGACGCCGCGATGGCCCGCGCCATCGGAATGCCCGGCGCCTACGACAACGGCAACCAGCGGGTGTCCTGGATGGCGCACTGCGTGACCAACTGGATGGGCGACGACGCCGACCTCCTGAAGATCTCCGTGCGCATCAAGCAGCCCGGTGTCTTCGGTGACACCCAGTGGATCGGCGGCGAGGTCACCCGCGTATTCGAGGACAAGACGCACGGCGCCTGCGCCGAGCTCACGCTCAAGGCCGTCAACCAGCTGGGCGTCGAGACCACGACCGCCGTCGCGATCGTCTCCCTGCCCGAGGCCTGAGCGGCCGGTACCCCCAGTGCCCGAGGACGTGCGCTGAAGAAGGAGTGTCCAGTGAACCGTCAGGTTGAGGAGTATTCGGTCGTCGTGGTCGGCGCGGGGATGGGCGGCATCTACGCCCTGCACCGCTTCGCCGAGCTGGGGCACTCCGTGCACGGCTTCGAGGGGGCGCCCGGTGTGGGCGGCGTCTGGTACCACAACGCATACCCGGGCGCCCGCGTCGACCTCGAGAGCGACAGCTACTCGTACATGTTCGACGAGGAGCTCTACACCGGCTGGGACTGGAGCGAGCGGTATGCCGCCCAGCCCGAGATCCTTCGCTACCTGAACTATGTCGCCGACCGGCTCGACGTGCGCCGCAACCTCTCGCTCAGCACCCGGGTGACGTCGGCGGAGTGGAAGCCGGAGGAGAACAGGTACCTGATCACGACCGACACCGGCCGCGCGGTGCGAGCGCGCTACCTGGTCATGGCGACGGGCAATCTGTCCCGTCCCAGGGACCCTGAGTTCGAGGGCCTGGGCGACTTCGAGGGCGAGTGGTACCAGACGTCCCACTGGCCGCAGACGCCTGTCGACTACGCGGGCAAGCGGGTTGCCGTCGTTGGCACGGGTTCCTCGGGCGTCCAGGCGGCGACCGAGATCGCGAAGACCGCCGGGCACCTCTACGTCATGCAGCGCACCCCGCACTACGTCGTCCCGGCGCACAACCGCCCGGCCGACCCGGTGAAGAAGGAGCGCCTGTCGCGGAAGGTCCTGGAGTTCCGCGACGAGAGCTACGCGACCCCGGTCGGGTATGTGCTGCCGCCACCCGCGGGCCGTGGCGTCGACTACTCGCCCGAGCAGCGCCTGCAGATCCTGGAGACCCGGTGGGCGTTCGGCGGGCAGTGCCTGCTCAGCACGTTCACCGACCAGGGAACGAACATCGAGATCAACGAGGTGGTCTCGCAGTTCGTGCGCAGCAAGGTCGCTCAGCAGGTCGACGACCCGAAGACCGTGGCGAAGCTGATGCCGACGTCGTACCCCCTCGGCACCCGCCGACTGGTCATCGACACCGGCTACTACCCGATCTTCAACCAGGACAACGTCTCGCTCGTCGACATGCGCGACGACCCGATCGAGCGCATCACGGCGACCGGCATCAAGACCCGGGAGGCCGAGTACGAGGTCGATGTCATCGTGTTCGCCCTCGGGTTCGAGGCGTTCACCGGCGCCCTGGACCAGGCCAACGTCCGCAACGAGCACGGGCAGCAGCCCAGCGACCGGTGGACGTACAAGCCGCAGACCTACCTGGGGCTCATGTCGAACGGCTTCCCCAACCTGTTCACCCTCACGGGGATCCAGAGCCCCAGCGTGCTGGCGAACTTCTTCACGCTGAACAACTATCACGTCGACCTCGTCGGCAAGATCATCGATTACGCCCAGGAGGCGAGGGCCGAGCGCGTCGAGCCGACCCTCGAGGCCGAGAAGAAGTGGGGCGACCACTGCAACGAGATCGCCGAGCCGATGCTCCGCCGGGCTGTGGACAACTACATGGTGCACGTCAACCGGTACGACGGGTCGCGCTTCTTCCTGCCGTACGCGGGCGGGTTCGACCGCTATGTCGCTGACGTCGACGAGCGCCTCGGTGAGAAGTACGACGGGCTCGAGTTCACCAGCTGACCCGGACCTGCCGGTCGGCGGACCGGTCCGCCGACCGGCACCAGAGACACCACGAGGAGGTGGCCATGAGTCTCGTCGTCGACAAGCACGTCCCCGTCACCATGCGGGACGGCACGGTCCTCGCGGCCGACGTCTACCGGCCCGAGGGGGCGGAGCCCCGCTCCACCGTGCTGATCCGCACCCCCTACAGCAAGGACGACCCCGCGCACGCCAACACCTGGATCAACGTGCTGCGCGCCGCCGAGAGCGGGTGGGCCGTCGTCGTTCAGGACGTGCGCGGCCGGTTCCGCAGCGGCGGAACCTTCGTCCCCTTCGCTCACGAGGCCGACGACGGAGCCGACACGATCGCGTGGGTCCGCGAGCAGCCGTGGTCCGACGGGCACGTCGGCATGGTCGGCGGCTCGTACGTGGGCATCACCCAGTGGCTGGCCGCCACCCGCGCGCCCGAGGGGCTCCTCGGCATCGTGCCTGGGAGCACCGCGGACGACGTCACCACCGGCTGGACGCACGAGGAGCAGAACCTGACGTTCGGGTTCCTCGCGCACTGGGTGTCCGTGCTCGCAGCCAGCAGCAAGGACCTCTCTCCCGAGGACCGCGCCCGTGCCGCCGCGCTTGTGCAGGGCGTGACGGACAGCCAATACCGCACATTCGACGACCTCATCAAGGCCGCAGGCGACCTCGCCCCCTACTTGCCGGACTGGCGAGACCGGAGCGGGGAGATCGTGGACCCCGAGGCGGCCGGGCGCGTCCGAGTGCCCGCGCTCGTGATCGCCGGGTGGTTCGACATCTTCGGCCCGGGATCCATCGCCAGTTACACCCGCCGCGACGCCGCCGGCACCCGGCAGCCGCACGACCGGCTGCTCGCCGGTCCCTGGGCGCACGGGGTGATGGGCGGCTGGTTCCCCGGGCGCACCTACGGCCCGGCGGCGTCATTCGACGCGCTCGACCCGACCGGGCTTCAGCTCGGCTGGTTCGAGACGCTGCGCGACGGCGGCCCGGCGCCCGCCGACCCCGTCACCGTGTTCGTCATGGGTGCCGATGAGTGGCGGTCCTTCTCGACCTGGCCTCCGCAGGAGGCCCGCCCAGTCGAGGTCCCGCTGCGCGTGGACGGCTCCCCGCACGCTCTCGCGTCGACCGAGCCCGTACCGACGATCGGCGGGCGCACGTTCTTCCCCGGGTACAAGGTCGCCGCGAACGCCGGCCCCCGTCCCCAGGGATCCCTGGGGAAGCGCGACGACGTCGTCGCGCTCGTCTCCGACCCGCTGCCTGAGGACACCGACATCCTCGGGGGCATCACCTGCACGCTCGCCGTGGCGAGCGATGCACCGACCGCGGTCGTCGTGAAGCTGTCGACGACCGACCGCGACGGCGAGGCGGTACTGCTGGCCGAGGGCTCCAGCCGCACCACCGCCAGCGCCAGGCAGAGCGAGACGATCAGCGTGGATCTCGGGCCGACCGCCGTGCGGCTCGACCGGGGAAAGCGCCTGTCGCTGACCGTCGCCGCGTCGGACTTCCCGCGTCTCGAGGACGGGCCCCGCGCGGGCTTCACCGTGCTCGAACAGGCCCCGGCGCTCCACCTCGACGTCGTCCGGACCTCCATCCCGGAGCAGTACCCCACCATTAAGGAGAAGGCACCATGGCTGTGACTCGCTTCGCCGACTACAAGGACAAGTACAAGCACCTCAAGCTGGAGCGTGACGAGGACGGCATCCTCCTCGTCACGATCCACACCGACGGCGCCGAGGTCTACTGGGGCGTGGACGTTCACGACAACCTGTCCTCGGTCTGGAGCGACATCGGCAAGGACCCGGAGAACAAGGTCGTCATCCTCACCGGCGCGGGCGAGACCTTCATCGACCGGGAGGTCCCGATCCCGGACAAGGGCTGGATCACCCCGGAGATCTGGATCAAGCTCCATGCCGACGCGAAGCGTCTCGTGCTCGACCACCTCGAGATCGAGGTGCCCATGATCGCGGCGATCAACGGCCCCGCGCGCGTCCACAGCGAGCAGGCGCTGCTGTGTGACATCTCGATCGCGTCGGAGGACACCGTGTTCGGCGACCACCCGCACTTCTCGGTGGGCGTCGTCCCCGGTGACGGCATGCAGGTCATCTGGCCGGCCGTGATCGGCCTCAACCGCGCCCGCTACATGCTTCTCACCGGCGTGGAGATCGACGCGCAGAAGGCCCTCGAGTGGGGTGCTGTCAACGAGGTCGTCCCCAAGGACCAGGTGGTGTCGCGCGCCTACGAACTGGCCCGCCAGATCGCCAAGCAGCCCCAGCTGACGCTGCGCACCACGCGCATGCTCATGCTCACCGAGCTCAAGAAGGCCATGCTCCATGGTGTCAGCCACGGCATGATGACCGAGGGCCTCGTCGCCATCGGCACGGGCTGGCAGCCCACGAAGGTGGAGGAGTCAGCCTGAGCCGCCCCTGCCAGGACACGCCGGTGTCCTCCCGCTGTCCCCGAAGGTGCCGATGGCCTTCCCGATGCAGCCCCGTTCCCGTCCGGCGTGTATACGTCGCGCGGAGAGGTGCTCGTGCGAGCCCGACCCGCGACCGCACCCGGAGAGCGCTCTCGCCACCTGGCTGCCCGGCCCGGGGCCAGACGTGGCTCCGGGCCGCCCCGAAAGCACACATGCAAGGAGGCATCGAAGATGGCCGACACACCATCGACGAGCGCCACAGGCCCCCTCACGGGCACCGAGCGGGAGCAACTGCGCACCCTGCTCGCCAAGCAGGAGCTCTCGGAGAACATGGCGCGCTACTGCCGCGGCATGGACCGCAAGGAGCTCGATCTCATGAAGTCGACCTACTGGCCCGAGTCGACCGAGAACCACGGCATGTTCGTGGGCGCCTCACACGACTTCTGCGACTGGACGATGGAGCTCCAGGAGCAGCTCGGCCACCGGTCAAGCCACTACGTGACGAACATGCTGGTCGACCTGGCCGGCGACCGCGCACGCCGGGAGACGGCCTTCATTTACCTGCGGGTGCGCCCGGACGGCGGCCCCTCGGACGTGCTCTGCGGGCGCTACCGGGACCTCTGCGAGCACCGCCAGGGCGTATGGAAGGTGCTGTCGCGCACCTGCGTGTGGGACTGGGCGCAGCGCCTGGGACCGGAGGCGGACTACACCGAGCTGTTCAAGATCCCGTCCACCTCGGTCTTCGGTGGCCTGTACCCGGACGACCCGATCTACGACGCCGACTGGTGAACCCATCCAACGACTCAACTCACACAATGTGACGGCGATTTCGCGTTAGGACACTTCTATGACCCGCATCGATGTTGCGGTGGTCGGCGCCGGGCCCGTCGGGCTGAGCGCGACGATCGACCTGGCCCGCCGGGGCATCAGCGTCATGGTGATCGACAAGCATGCCGAGCCCGCGCTCCATCCGAAGTCCCGCGCCGTGAACGTCCGCACCATGGAGATCTTCCGCTCGTGGGGCATCGAGGAGCGGGTGCGCGCCGCCGGGCTCGCAACACCTCCCATCCGTTATCTCGGCAAGGACGTTGTCTCCCCCTGGAGCGACGTCGTCGAGTCCTCAGTGATCGCCGGCGGTGGCGACAACGATCTCTCCCCGCTCCCTCTCGAGGTGTTCTTGTGCTCGCAGGACCTCCTGGAGCCGGTACTGCGCGAGGCCGCGCTGCGGCCTCCCGTCGACGTCCGCCTGTCGACGGAGGTCCTCTCGGCGACCGAGATCGAGGACGGTGTGCGGCTCGAGCTGCGCTCCCGACCAGACGGCAGCACCGAGACGGTCGAGGCGGCCTACGTGATCGGCGCCGACGGTGCGCAGAGCGGCATCCGCGAGCAGCTCGGCATCGAGCGCGACGGCGAGCCCTCGCTGCAGCAGTCGGTGAGCGTGCTCTTCCGCTCGGACCTCATCACGTCGCGCACGGACAGCGAGTCCGCCTTCATCTACATCGACAACCCCGACACCGTCGGCACCGTGGTGTTCGCACCGGTCGACACCGAGGGACGTGTGGCGATGCTGGGCCGGCCTCCGGTCCTCGACCGCCTGCCGGTCCATCAAGTCGACTGGCAGGAGCAGATCCGCCTGGCCGCCGGGGACCCTGACCTGGACGTCGAGATCATCGACTACCGCACATGGGAGGTCGGCGCCTGGGTGGCGAACGACTACCAGAAGGGCCGGATCTTCCTCGCGGGCGACGCGACGCACGTCATGCCTCCTTACGGCGGGTTCAACCAGAACGTCGGCATCCAGGACGTCCACAACCTCACCTGGAAGCTCGCCGCCGTCCTGCGGGGCTGGGCCACCCCCACGCTGCTTGAGACCTACGGCCCGGAGCGGCGCCCAGTCGCGCTGTTCGACCGCGAGGAGGCGGTCCTGAACTTCCGGTCGCACGTGGGGGCCGAGCACAACGGCCCGCGCACGTTCCGCACCGAGAACTTCCACCACCTTGGCCTGGACATCGGCTACCGCTACGACCAAGGCGCGGTCGTCCTGGAGTCCGACCAGCCCCGCGGCCCGTGGCCGGTCAGCACTTACACCCCGAGCGCCGCCCCCGGCGAGCGGACCCCGCACGTGTGGCTCGACGAGGCGCGCACCACCTCGACGCTCGACGTGCTCGGGTCCGGGGTGACGGTCTTCGCGGCCATCGGGGCGCGCGCCGCGGACGAGGCGGTCCGTGCGGCCGCCGACCACGGCGTGCCCGCCACGTCCGTGGACCTGCACCCGGGGGCGCTGGCCACCTACGGGATCAATGCCGACGGCGCCGTACTCGTGCGCCCGGACGGCCACGTCCTGGCCCGCGTCACCGACGACGCCCCTGCCACAGTCGCGAAGGCGCTGGCCGCGATCACCGGTACGCCGGTGGTCCAGCCCGCGTGAGAGAGGAGAACAGACATGCTCTTCCTGGTGGACATCCAAGTCCGCAAGCCCGAGACGCTCGACGCCGAAGCGTGGGAGGCACTGACGCAGGCCGAGAGCAACTACGGGATGGAGGCCCGGCGCGCCGGCAAGCAGCTGCACGTCTGGCGCAAGGCCGGGGCATACGCCACGCTCGCGGTCTGGGACGTCGAGGACAACGACGAGCTGCACACGCTGATCAGCGGCCTGCCGCTCTTCCAGTACCTCGACATCACGGTGACGCCGCTGGTCGTCCACCCGTCCACCGTCCGATGGGAGCAGATCCAGGCGGGCGGCAAGTGATGGGCGCGCCCACCCGCGGTCTCCTGGACGCGCTGCACTCGCCCCTGGACGTCCGGTCGCTCCATCTGCGCAACCGGTTCGCGCTCGCCCCGATGACCCGCGAAATGTCACCGGGCGGGATCCCCGTGGCCGAGAACGCCGAGCACTACCGGGCCCGTGCCGCGGGCGGAGTGGCGCTGATCATCACCGAGGGCACCTACGTCGGCGGGGAGGCGTCGGGGCACAAGGTGACAGTGCCGCACCTCACCGAACCCGCGGCCGACGGCTGGCGGCAGGTCGTCGACGCCGTGCACGCCGAGGGCTCCGCGATCGTCCCGCAGCTGTGGCACGTGGGGGCGCTGCGTGGCACCGCCTCCCCTCTCAACCCGGGGGTGCCACCGCAGTCGCCGTCCGGCCTCGACCTCGACGGGAGACCGCTCGGCGAGCCCCTGAGGACCGCCGAAATCGACGCGGTCGTCGCGAGCTTCGCCGAGGCGGCCGCGCTCGCCCGCAGGATCGGATTCGACGGCGTCGAGCTGCACGGTGCGCACGGCTACCTGCTCGACGAGTTCCTCTGGCACCGCACGAACCAGCGCGAGGACCGCTACGGCAACCGCACCGTCCTGCCGACGGAGGTCGTGAAGGCCGTGCGGGGTGCCGTGGGCGACGACCTCGCGATCGTCTTCCGCTTCTCGCAGTGGAAGGCCGACCACTACACGGAACGCATCGCCGAGACTCCGCGCGATCTCGAGAGCCTCCTCGTACCGCTGGTCGATGCCGGGGTGGACGTCCTCCACGCCTCCACCCGGCGCCACTGGCTGCCCGAGTTCCCCGAGGATGACCCGACGCTCAGCCTGGCCGGGTGGGCGAAGCGCCTCACCGAAGCGCACGTCATCACCGTCGGGTCCGTCGGGGTCGACACCGAGTTCCGCGGCGCCGGGGCCGCTGCCGAGAAGGTGCCCGTCGTGATCCGCGAGTCGCTCGAGGAACGCCTGGAGCTGCTCGCCGAGCAGTTCGACGCCGGTGAGTTCGACGTGGTCGCCCTCGGCCGTGCCCTGATCGCCGACCCCGCCTGGGTCGAGAAGGTCCGCGACGACAGGCTCGACCGGGTCGTCCCGTTCGACCGGACCCGGCACACGCTCAGCGGCGCCTGAGCCCGCCTTCCCGCCCCGCGCGGTACCAGTACGCGAAGAAAGGCACCCGATGCACCCTCGACACCACCAGAAGCTGCACTTCGGCCCTGCCCGCTCCGAGCTCCACGTCGGCGTGGACGTCGACCGGATGCGCCGCGAGCGCGCGGACCGGATGCGCGCCCTGATGCGCGAGAAGGGTGTGCCGGCGCTCCTGCTGGCCGGGGCCGACAACGTCCGCTATCTCACGGGGTTCCACTGGGGGGAGTTCCAGCTGCAGACCGGCTACGCCCTGTTCTTCGCCGAGGGCGACCCCGTCGTGTTCTCCCCCGCGGGCTCCCTGCAGCAGATGCCCGACCAGGCGCCGTGGGTGCCCGAGTGGCGTCCGGCCATCTCCTGGCTGGGCGGGGTGGCCCCTGCGTCGGCGGTCGCGGAGTTGTCCGTCGCCTTCGCCGCGCAGATCCGTGACGAGCTTGCCGGGCGGTCCCTGACCGGCGAGCAGCTTGCCGTGAGCGAGATCGACGAGGCGGGGATGCGTGCTCTGCACGCCGCAGGCATCGACACGGTCCCCGGCCTGCCGCTGCTGCTCGAGTGCGGGACCGTCAAAACGGCCGACGAGATCGCCTGCATCTCCATGGCCGCCAGCCTGGCGACCTCCGGCTACGAGACCGTCCGTGCGAACCTGCGCCCAGGCGTCCGCCAGGCGCCGCTCTCGACCGCAGCCCGGCGCGCCATCGAGGACGCGGGCGCCGAGGCCGGCGCGGCCCGTCTGCTGTCGGGCCCGCTGTCCTTCCCGCGGGGGATCAGCGGCGGTGACCGCATCGTCGAGTACGGCGACCTCGCCTACCTGTTGACCTGCGGGACGTCCTACATGGGCTACACCGCGTGCCTGTACCGCCAGTTCATTGTCGGCCGCGCGCCGACCGCAACCGAGAGTTCGTCGTACGCAAAGCTCACCGATCGCCTCGACCACGCGATCTCCCTGATGCGCCCCGGCGCGAGCACCGCGGACGTCGCGGCCGTGCTCGCCCCCGCCGAAGAGCTGGGCTTCGGGTCGGAGACCGAGTGCTTCAGCCTTGAGCTCGGACACGGGGTCGGCCTGGTCAACGCCGGTTCGCGCGCCATCCACTACAACCCGCCGGTGATCACCCGTGAGTGGTCCTTCGACCACCCGGAGGAGATCAAGGAAGGCATGGTCATCGCGATCGAGGGCATCGAAGGGCAACACCGCGTGGGCGGCGTCCGGCTCGAGGACCTCGTCGTGATCACCGCCACCGGCGCCGAGCTGCTCGACCACTACAAGCGCGACGAGATGATCCGGACCGCCGCCTGACACGGCAGGGCACCGTCTTCCATCCCGCGCCCCACACCACTTCCACGAGAACGACGCGCACGCCGGCGTGTGCTGAAGGGACGACCATGCCGAAGCATCGGCGACTGGACACGCAGACCCCGTGGGTCGAGCTGAGTACTACCCCTGCGGACTGGAAGCGTGCCGACCCCGCGCTCCTCGCGGGCATACTGGCCCAGCTGCATCTGATCCGCTCTTTCGAGGAGACCGTCCTCGAGCTCGCCGGCGAGGGGCTCGTCCACGGGCCTGCCCACTCGAGCATCGGACAGGAGGGCGGGGCGGTCGGCTCGATCATCGGCCTGCGCTCGTCGGACGCCGTCAACGGGTCCCATCGCGGGCACCACCAGTTCCTCTCGAAGGCGCTGACCCACGTGGGCGGTGTCCGCTCCGACCTCACCACCCTCGTCACGCCCGAGATCCGTGACGTCCTGCAGAAGACCCTCGCCGAGATCCTCGGTCTCGCGCAGGGGTACTGCCGTGGGCGTGGCGGGTCGATGCACCTGCAGTGGTTCGAGGCGGGGGCACTCGGCACCAACGCGATCGTGGGCGGCGGCGCCCCGATGGCCACCGGCAACGCGTGGGCGCAGAAGCATGCGGGCACCACCGATCTGACGATCAACTACTTCGGCGACGGAGCCGGCCAGATCGGCTCCGTGCTCGAGAGCATCAACCTCGCGGCCGTGTGGAAGCTGCCCACCGGGTTCTTCATCGAGAACAATCTCTACGGCGTCTCCACGCACGTCTCCGAGATCACCGCCGACACCCGCCTGTCGGTTCGCGGCCAAGGGTTCGGCGTGCCGGGCTGGCGCGTCGACGGCATGGACCCCCTCGCCGTGCACCTCGCGACGGCCGAGGCCGCCGAGCGGATGCGTGCAGGCGAGGGCCCAGCCGTCATCGAGGCCGAGGTGTACCGCTTCTTCCACCAGAACGGGCCCTATCCCGGCAGCGCCTTCGGCTACCGCACCAAGCAAGAGGAGGCGGCGTGGCGCGAGCGCGACCCGCTGCTGCGCGTCGCCACGGAGATGCAAGGCCTGGGCCTGGTGAGCCAGGCCCAGGTCGACTCGGTGCGCGATCAGGCACGGCAGGCGATGCGCGAAGTCACCGCGCAGCTGCTCGAGGCCGACCCCGATGCCGATGGCAAGCGGCGCATCCGCCCCGAGCTGTGGCCCGAGCCGGAGTTCGTCGACGTGGGTCTGCGTGGGGACACCAGCGAGCTGGACGGCGCGCGCACGCTCGACCCGGCGACCACTCCGGTCGTCGGTAGGCGCGGCAAGTTCATCGACGCCGTCTCGGCCGTGATGGGCCGCCGCATGGAGCAGGACGACCGGATCGTCGTCATGGGCGAGGACGTGCACCGCCTCGGTGGTGGCACCAACGGTGCCACCAAAGGCCTGGCCAAGCGCTTCCCCGAGCGCGTCCTCCCCACCCCGATCAGCGAGAACGCCTTCGTCGGACTCGGGGGCGGCCTTGCCCTCGACGGTCGCTTCCGCCCCGTGGTCGAGTTCATGTACCCCGACTTCATGTGGGTCGCCGCCGACCAGGTTTTCAACCAGATCGGCAAGGCCCGCCACATGTTCGGCGGCGTCAACCCCGTGCCGCTCGTGCTGCGCACCAAGGTCGCGATGGGCTCCGGGTACGGCTCCCAGCACCTCATGGACCCCGCAGGCGTCTTCGCGACCAGCCCCGGCTGGCGGATCGTCGCACCGTCGACGGCCGCCGACTACGTCGGCCTGATGAACGCCGCGCTCGCTCTGGAGGACCCGGTGCTCGTGATCGAACACGTCGACCTGTACGCCCGGGCCGACGAGGTCCCCGAAGACCTTGACTACCAGCTGCCGTTCGGGAAGGCCGCGCTGCGGCACGAGGGCTCCGACGTCACGATCATCAGCTACCTGTCGATGGTCCACCACGTCCTGGAGGCAGTCGAGAAGACCGGTCTCGACGCCGACGTTGTCGACCTGCGCTGGCTCGACCGCGCCTCAGTCGACTGGGAGACCATCGAGACGTCGGTGCGGAAGACCAACGCCGTGCTGATCGTCGAGCAAGGTGCCAAGGGCACCTCGTACGGCGGGTGGCTCGCCGACGAACTCCACCGCCGCCTGTTCGACTGGCTCGACCAGCCCGTCCAGCGGGTCGCCGGCTCGGAGGCCAGTCCCAGCATCTCCAAGGTGCTCGAGCGCGCCGCCATCGCCCGCACCGAAGAGGTCGTCGTGGGAATCGGGCAGGTCCGCGCCGGAATGGGGGGTGTCTGATGGCCACTATCGTGCGCATGCCCGAGGTGCTCGCCGACACCACCGAGGCCGCGATCACCACCTGGCTGGTCGCACTCGGCCAGGAGGTCACCGTCGGCACCGCCCTCGCCGAGATCGAGACCGACAAAGCGGTCGTGGAGTACGCCTCCGAGGTCGAGGGCACTGTACTGCGCCTGTTCGCCGACGAGGGCGCCACGGTCGCGGTCGGAGACCCGATCGTCGCGGTCGGCGCGCCGGGCGAGGCCGTGGAGGGGATGTCCGGCGGGGCGACACCGGCCGCCTCCTCCCCCGCGGCCACTGCGTCTGCGTCTGCGTCTTCGAGCGCCGTGCCCCAGTCCCGCTCCGTCGCCCGTGGGCCGGCCGAGCCCTCTGGCCGACGCTTCACCAGCCCGCTCGTGCGCAGGTTGGCGAAGGAGCACGGCATCGACCTCGCCACGATCACGGGGACAGGACCGAACGGCCGGATCGTGCGTCGTGACATCGAGGGCGCGGTCCGCGAGGGACGTGATGTTCCCATGCCGCCGACGGCGTCCGGCGCCGAGCCTGGAGCGCCTGCGGCGCCGACCCCTGGCGCCTCCGCCGCGCACGGCGTGGAGGAGGTCCCGCTGACCCCCATGCGGCGCGCGATTGCGCGCCGTCTCACCGAGAGCAAGACCTCGGTGCCGCACTTCTACCTCGTCGCGGACGCACGGGTCGACGAACTGCTTGCCCTGCGCAAGCAGGTCAACGCGGTCGCGGACGTCAAGGTGTCGGTCAACGACCTCGTACTCAAGGCCGTCGCGGGAGTCCTGCGTGCGATCCCGGAGGCGAACGCCACCTGGGGCGAGACCGTCCTGTACCGCCACCTCACGGTCGACGTCGCAGTGGCCGTCGCGATCGAGGGCGGGCTCGTCACCCCCGTCGTGCGCAACGCGGACCGGTTGGCCGTCAGCGAGATAGCGCTTACCGTACGGGACCTCGCCGAGCGCGCCCGGGCCGGGCGCATCAGGCAGCACGAACTCGAGGGCGGCGCCTTCTCCGTGTCGAACCTCGGCATGTACGGAAGCCAGGAGTTCTCCGCGATCATCAACCCGCCGCAGGCGGGGATCCTGGCGGTCGGCGCGGTCCGACAAGTGCCCGTCGTGGACGACGGAGAGCTGGCCGTGGGCGCGGTGATGACGGTGACGCTCTCCGCCGACCACCGCGTGATCGACGGCGCGCTCGCCGCACGGTGGCTCACGGCGTTCGTCGAGCGGATCGAAAACCCGATGTTGCTGCTGGTCTGACACGGGTTCGGTCGCATGCGGAAGGTGAGAGCGATGCGCAGAAGAGGACGCAGAGAGGCCCGGACGTGACTGAGCTCGAAAACATCACGGCGGCCAAGGCCCGGTCGAGGTCACGACCGCGGCCACAAGGTCGAGTAACCCCGCTGCAACCGGGCCTGCACCGACACGGTGGTGACCGATGTCCACCGCCCGCACCGGCCCGAGCGGCCTGCCGCTCAGACCAGTCCAGCTCAGACCAGTCCAGCTCAGACCAGTCCAGCTCAGACCAGTCCAGCTCAGACAAGGGAGTTTGAACCATGCCCAGCACGGGAGTCCTCCAGGGCAAGCACGTCCTCATAACCGGCGCAGGCCGCGGTCTCGGCGAGGCGTACGCGCGCGCGGCCGTCACCGAGGGGGCGCGCGTCGTCATCTCGGACATCAACGCGGAGCCTGTCGCGGCAGTCGCCGCGTCGATCAACGAGGCGGGCGGAGAGGCGCTCGCGGTCGTCTCCGACGTCACCGACTGGGACAGCTGCGAGAAGCTCGTCGCGGCAGCCGTGGAACGCTTTGGCAAGCTCGACGGCCTGGTGAACAACGCCGGTTACCTGAACCCCGCGGTCGCGGGCACCGAAACCGAGGCCGACATCCGCCGACACATCGACATCGGCGTTTACGGGACCTACTTCATGTCGGTTCATGGGCTCGCCGCGATGCAGGGCAGTGGGTCCATCGTCAACGTAACCTCGGGCGCGCAGGTCGGTCTGCGGATGATGAGCGCGTACGCGGCGGCCAAGGGTGCGGTCGCCTCGCTCACGTACGCCTGGGCCAACGAGTTCGGCGCCCAGGGCGGGGACATCCGGGTCAATGCCATGGCCCCGCATGCCTCCACCCCCATGATGGACACTGGAACGGCCGCTTACACGAAGTACTTCGGCGGGCAGGCGGTCGCGCCGCCGCCCGCGACGAACGCGCCCGTCGTTCTCTACCTGCTGTCCGATCTGAGCAAGGGCGTCAACGGTCAGGTCGTACGCCTCGCAAACGGGCGCGAGCTGCACCTGATGACCCACCCCCAGGTCCTGGACCGGCCGCTGACGCGCGACTCGTGGACTGTGCAGGACGTCGAGCGGGCCTTCGACGAGATGTTCCGCGACCGCCTGCAGCCGTACGGCACCCTGACCAACACCGACGCGCGGCTGATCGAGCCCGGCGTCGTCGTGTTCGACCCTGCAACCGCGTGATCGGACCACGAAGCGCGCTGTGCCCACCGCTGACACCGGTGCCGTCCCTCGCTCGCGCACGCACCAATCACGCCCATTAGCGGTCGGCGGGGGCGGGGGTTCAGGGTGGTAAGCACCCCCGGCCACCCCTGAGTACAGCAGAACACCACACGACATATCCGGTGCGGCACGGGCGATGTGCCGGCCGTGCGTGTCTCCCGCAGCAAAGGAGAAGTAAGACCGATGAAGTCATGGCGATTCCACGGAACCGGCCAGCCGCTGACTCTGGAAGAGGTACCGGACCCGCACGCGGGGCCGGGCGAGGTCGTCGTCGTCGTCAAGGCCGCCGGCCTGTGCCACTCCGATGTCGGCGCGCTCGACGACCCGCAGTGGCACTTCGCTGGCCCGCATCGCCGAGGCTGCCGGGGTGTCGAGGGCGACTCTGTTCAAGCAGTTCACCACCAAGGCGGCCCTGTTTGAGGCGATAGTCACCGAATACTGGAAGGTCGACAGCGAGGAGGGACCCCTCCCCGAGCCAGGGAACCTCCGCGAAGGGCTTGAAACCATCGGACGCCGATACTCGGCCCTTCTCACCCAGCCAGGCATGGCCGCCCTCTTCCGCATCGTCATCGCCGAGGTACCGCGCTTCCCGGAGCTCGGCGAGACGCAGTTCAAGCTCGGCAAGATACCCTACTTCGAAACGGTCCGCCGCTACCTCGAAGCGGAGAACGCCGCTGGTGCGGCCCGGCTTGACGATGCGGAGATGGCGGCGACCCAATTCCTCGGGATGATCTCCAACTACGTGTTCTGGCCGCGGATGCTGCTCGCACGCTGGGAGCCCAAGGACTCTGCCATCACCAACGCGGTCGACCAAGCGGTGCTGACCATGCTCGCCCGATACGGCGCGCCGGGGACTCATGGCGTCTGAGACACCAGGTGCCCCACCACTCTGCGTAACCACCCGACACCTCCCGCCCAGGCAGGGCGACACCCCATCGAGTACACAGTCGCTCACACACAGCGCCAGAGCTCCTTGGAACTGCCGCCTTCGCGATGGAGGCATGCCCGACAGCCCGCGGCCCTGCGGTCGATCGAAGCCAAAGGCCGATTGCGGGGCAGCCCTTAGGCGCTGTACCGAGCAGCCTCCCTGAACGCCGTCGGAGGCATCCCTCTCCACCGCTTGAAGGCCATAGTGAAGCTGGCCGGATCCGTATAGCCCAGCTTGCGGGATATTTCCGATACGGAGTGATCTGTATTCGAGAGCAGATCGCAGGCCAGTTCACTCAGAGTCTCGTCTCGCACCCGGCCGAAGTCTTTGCCCGTGAGTTCAAGCTTGCGTTGCAGGGTACGTGGGGAGACTTGCAGCGCCGCGGCCACATTTGCCAATGTGCGGTAGAGATTGGGCGCGGCCCTTATGGCTTTCGCGACAGTGTGAGGCCAGTCGCCAGTCGCCCTGAACGAGTCGACGATCTGGGTATCCGCTCTGACCCATGCCTCGTGCTGGAAGGCGTTACCGAAGGGGAGTTCCACCTTCGATGTAGCAGGACTCCACCGCAGCCGCAACGCCTCTGCGCCGCATTCGATTTCGCAGGAAATGTACGCCAAAACCTCGGGCGATATTTCCGCGATAGGCACTTCGACCTGAGTGAAAGGGAAGGTGTCTCCGTACAGCCATGCGAGTGATCGGGTGCTGGCAAATAGATCACGGTACACGCTGAACGGGATCAACTCGTCCGGGGCGTCAGGGTAGGCGTATTCAATTCCCACCACTGTCCCATCTGATACTCGGAGAGGCCTGATTTCGAGGAGCCCAGGGGCATTGTCGGTTGCGCTGGCAACTTCCACCCACGCCGCAACGGTCGGGGCGGTTGCCAGGGCCATTCCGCGAACGCCGTAGGTGCTCGTCGTGTAAGCACGCATTGCCCGCACCCAAAGATCGACGCGATCTCTTGTGAGAGCGACGAACTGAAGCTGGAATGCCAGCTCCTTCTTTGCAGGAATGGTGCTTCCCGGTCGATTCAGCGCGCCGGGGTCGATCTCTGCATTCGCGAGCGCGGTTCGCCAGTCGAGATCCGCTTCCTCGAGCAGCCGGCACAGCGTGTGCACACTGAAGTTCGGCACGCGCAAGTTCTGGTACGAGTTCAGCTTCATCGCTGGGCACTTTCGCCGCGGTGGGGAGCCGGCCGGCCAAGGGGGGCCGACGAAGCCGACACGGATGTCGTTTCACTGCATGGCATGTTCGCTGGAATGCCGGGGGGAACGGTCGGAGAATCCATCTCTCTCTCCTCTTCGTTGAGGCGATGGGGTGCCGCTCCGGAGGCGCCGCGGCGACAGGAGCACCGTCTGGCGTCGGAAGTAACGCCACAAGCCTTACATCTCACGCCACCAACCGGCAAGTAGTGACGCCTTGGCGCGTTTTCCTGCGTTGATGGCGTCCCTTGCCATGGTGGTCCGGTACTGGCGCTCTTAGCGTCATTCATCAACGGGGCAGAGAAGCCGACGCAGCGACACCACAGGAGATCAGTGAGCACTCCCACCGTTCGAAGTCGCCCCTAGCGGCAGGGTGGACATCGCCACTCGCGATCGCAGTAGTCGAATTCCTATTTACAGGAACCAATATGGGCCGGACGCCCTTTGGTATCCAGAGTCGCAACAGTATGGAGAAAATCCATGACGCAAAATGTCGCACCACGAGACTTCGTGGCCGATCACACCGTCGCACGTTCTCAGCGCCCCATGATTGGCGGCCCGAACAAGTTCAAGGTCGCGGTTTTCGGCGCGAACGTGACGACCGGCCAGGGCGGTCTCAACCTCGCCGAGAACACGATCAAGCTCGGCAACTGGGGCGAGATCCAGGGTCTCGCGCAGAAGGCCGACCGCTACGGTGTCGACGGGTTCATCCCCATCGCCCGCTGGCAGGGGCTCTCGGGCCCCGACCGCCCGTGGGGCCGGCAGTACGAGACGTTCACGTGGGCAGCAGGTCTGGCAGCAGCGACGCAGAACATGCAGATCTTCGCCACCTGCCTCGTTCCTTTCATCCACCCGGTGATGGCGGCGAAGATGATGGCCACCGTCGACCACATCAGCGGCGGCCGCATGGGCCTGAACGCCACAGCCGGCTACTTCAAGCCCGAGTACCACATGTTCGGCGTCGAGGTGCCCGAGCACGACAAGCGCTATGAGCTGGCCGACGAGTGGATGACCATCGTCGAGCGACTCTGGGCGGTCGAAGACGACTACCAGTTCGACTTCGACGGGGACTTCTTCCACCTTCAGGGTGCCCAGTCGTGGCCCAAGCCCGTTCAGACGCCCGGGCCGATGGTGATGAGCGCGGGATCCAGCCCTGCCGGCCAGCACTTCGCGTTCAAGCACGCCAACATCTTGTTCGCGGCGATCGGCAGCGTCGAGCACAGCCAGTCGGTGACACCCAAGCTGCGCGAGAACGCCGACGCGGCCGGGCGTGAGGACCTCGGCCTGTGGTCCGGTGTGCACATCATCTGCAAGGACACGGAGAAGGAAGCCAAGGAGTACCTCGAGTACATCGAGGAGAAGGGCGATTACGAGAGCGCCCTCCGCTACAAGCACATCATCCAGAACGGCGACGCCCGCGGGTGGAGCTGGGATCACTACAAGAAGTCCGAGGACCCGAAGCAGGACGAGACCATCAGGACGTTCTTCCGGGCCGGTCTCGTTCCGCTCGTCGGCACACCCGAGATGATCGTCGACGGGCTCCAGAAGCTGCACGACTCGGGCATCACGGGCATCTGCACCGGACTCGTCGACTACGACGAGGGGCTCGACCGGATGAACGAGCAGATCTTCCCGCTCATGCGCGACGCGGGTCTGCGCGCCTGACGTCCTACCATTCATGAGAATGAAGGCAGATGGCATTCCCTGACCCTCAACAGCTCAGGCTCGCCGTCACGGGACGAACCGAATCCGGCGATGCCGACTTCCTCGACGTGGCCCCTGTCGCCGAGTTCGACTTCTCTGGAGCGTCCGCAGGCTTCCCTGCGCACTCGCCCGGCGAGGCGTTCCAGCTCTCGGGCGGGATGTCGGCTTGGGGGCAGGCTATTTCGGATACGGGGTGGCTCACCCCGCCCGAGGTCGTCCATCACGCGAAGCACACGGCGTGCGCTGCAGACACCCCGATCTACTGCGGTGCCGACACCGGTTTCGGGGCGCCGATCAATGTGCAACTTACGGTGGCCGACTTCATCAAGGCTGGTATCGAAGGCATCCACATCAAGGACCAGTGCGCCCCGAAGAAGTCGGGTGGCGTCGTCGGCAGGCCCAGCGTGACTACGACAACAACGACCTCGTCGGAGAACACTACTGACGACGCGGCTTGTGAACTGATGTGGCCCCTGACCGCAGCGAGGAGGATCCCAGTGCGGCAGATGACTCGGCAGAGCCGTGCCCAGCACCTCGCCCCGAACCGACCGTTCGCGATCGAAAGCGTTCAGCCCCAAGACCAGGTTGTCACCGGCGTCGTCCAACACGGCGATGCCCGCGGTCGATTGCTGGGATTTCCCACCGCCAACCTCACCATGGAGGCCAGCACTCACCTGGACGGTGTCTGGTCCGCAGTAGTCGTCACCGAGGATGACGGCCGACACTGGCCCGCTGCGGTCTCCGTCGGCCGGAGGACCACCTTCTACGGCCGCCACGGCCAACGACTCCTCGAAGCCCATCTTCTCGACGTGGAGATCGATCTGTACGACCGGCAAATATCAGTTCATCTCGTGACCCGCCTCCGCCCCCAGCGACAGTTTCGTGACGTCGAGGATCTTGTGGAGCAGCTCTCGACAGATGTTGAGGACGTCCGCAAGTGGGCGACATCAACTTCACCCGAAGCTGGCGCGCGATGACCTCACGTCGACCGCCGCCTCGGTGGGCAATTCTGCGCGTTGTGGACGCTGTTGAGGCGCAGCGTCGCGCAGGGTGCGCACGAATCGACGTCGGTCTGCTCGCACGGCGAGTCGGACTCAGCCGCAGCATGACGTCCGCTTGCCTCTTCGCGGCAGATACACGGCGCTCCCCGTCGACGTCTCCGCATCATGCCGTCGGCCCGACGAAGTCGAGCTGACGACGCTTTCGGCCCGCTCGACTTTGGTGGACAAGTTGCAGTCGTTCCCGGAACAGGTCCAGGAAGGCGCCGCGACTACGCCATGAAACTGGTGCCCCGCGGCGCGATGCCGATGGGCTGGCCAACGGATGTTCCTTCAGCTCTGGCCCACCCAGAGCGTTGCAATATTCCCATCTCGATCACATTGACGTGATCAAGCAAGCGACGGGGCGGACAGTGGGGTCCGTGCATGTGCCCCGCGAAAGGAGGAGGACTCATGACCCAGTCCAAGGTGCGCACGTCCAGCGACGACCCGATGATCGTCCGAAACGCGTTCGCGCAGTTCCCGTCCGGCGTGGCGGTGCTGGCGGTCGACATCGGCGGCGAGAGGCACGCGCTCGTCGCGTCGTCTTTTATGGTGGGCGCGTCGCTCGAACCGTGCCTCGTCGCGGTCGCTGTGCAGAAGTCTTCTGAAACATGGGGCCTGATCAAGGCTGCCAACTCGCTCGGCGTATCCATATTCGGCAAAGGCCAAGGCGATCTGCTGCGCAAGCTGGCAAGCAAGGACCGCGCTGCTCGCTTCGAGCAGGTCGCGATCGAAGTCGGCGACGAAGGCGCCATCTTCATCGAAGACGCAGCGCTGTGGCTCGAGTGCTCGATCCATGAGGTTTCCGAGGCAGGCGACCACTGGATGGCCCTACTCGAGGTGAAACAGCTCGGCGTCGGCCAGAACGAGCCGCTCGTTTGGCACGGCGCGAAGTTCCGGGAGCTCATCGACACGTAGTCGATCGACGCCAAGTAGGCGCGACGCACGGGCCGTCACAGCCTCGCCCCGTCAGCTCGTCCGGTAGGGCGGAGGTTTAGGGAGGCGGTGACGAGTTTGACCGGAGGCTGCATCCGTTTTACGCTCGACTTCATACGGAGACAGGTTCCGTTTTGTTGTGATCGCGGCAACGCAAGCAATGGGAGGGCGCATGAGCGCCGAGGGACGGCAGAGGCGCAAGCCTCGTACAGGCGTCCAGTGCAACCGTGCAGCCCCTCCAAGCGGCACAGCAGCACTCCCCGAGGGAAAGGCTCGGCGCCTCCGCGGAAGCGGTGGCCAAGGAGGCGGGCGCCCGGCCCGCCGGGCGGACATCGCGCGGCTCGGGGACGCCTTAGGTCCTGCGACAGCAGCTCCAGGCTATGGAGGAGCACTTCAGCGCCTTAAGTGGACTGCCGGAACCCCTCATGGTCGCGGCCAGAGAGCGAGAGCCGGACAACCCGCTCACGCTCCCGTGCGACGACCTCATCGTCACCACCGAAAAGCACGTGGGCCGCTCAACTTGCGGGCCATGCACGGCAGTCAGTAAAGGGCACACGCTCTCCCTCGCGACGATCCCCACCGCCCGGATCAGTGACACCCGAGCCCCCGGCGAGGAATCATTCGGCCGCCTGCGTGGACTCACCAAGAGCGGAAACCGCGAACAGGACAACGCGGAGTAGGCCACCGGCCGCCTTCTTCACAGACGTCCGTCGGTGCCCTAAAGAGCGCCCGGAGACCCTCCCCGCGGAGCCGTCCATGACAATCCACCTCTCCCCGGGACTGGCACAACTCTGAAAGGGATAAATAGTGAAAATTGGCATTATTGGAGCCGGGCCGATCGGGACGACGTTGACGCGCAGGTTCAGCGCCGGCGGACACGACGTCGCGGTCGCCAACTCGCGGGGACCCGAGACCATCGAGGCCGCGGCACTGGAATTCGGGGCGCATGCGGTGACCGCGGCCGACGCCGTTCAGGGCAAGGACGTCATCGTTCTGTCCATCCCGTTCGGGCGGATCCCGGCGGTGGCCCCGCTGTTCGCCTCCGTACCCGACCAGACCGTGGTCATCGACACCTCCAACTACTTTCCCCGCCGGGACGGCGCCATCGAAGCGGTGGACAACGGACAAGTGGAGAGCCTGTGGGTCACCGAGCAGTTGGGGCGGCCCGTGGTCAAGGCGTGGAACGCTGTACTGTCTCAAACGCTCGAGGTCATGGACGCTCCGGCGGGCACCCCGGACCGCATCGCGCTGCCGGTCGCGGCAGACTCCGAGGAGGCGCGGCGTGTGGGCATGCGCCTGGTGGACGAATCCGGCTTCGACCCCTTCGACGCCGGCACTCTGGCCGACTCCTGGCGCCAGCAGCCGATGACGCCTGCCTACTGCACCGAACTGGGTCTTAAGGACCTGGAGAAGGCCCTCAACGCGGCCGACCGGGACGCGGCCCCGCGCGTCCGGGACCGCATGCTGGAGCGCGTCCTCGAGTTCACCTCCACGCCCACGCGGGAGCAGCTCCTCGAACTGAACCGCTCCGCCCACCGCTGAGCACACGGGCCGCGGCCCCATAACAGGGCCGCGGCCCGCGCCACATCTTCGCTGCCCCTCATTGCCTTCGCCGTAGCTCCACAACAGGGTTACCGGCCTTCGGAGTTGGCATGACTAGGCGGTCGTGTAGATCAGTCGGTCGTTGGTCCGGGTGTGTCGCCGACTGACGCGCAGTGGACGCGGATCGAGCCGTTACTTCCGGACCGGACGCCGATGGCCGATGGCCGATGGCCGATGGCCGATGGCGAGACCATCGCGAGGTGATCGACGCGATCGCCTTCAAGTTCCAGACCGGCACGCAGTGGGTTCACCTGCCGGAGCGGTACGGCTAGCGGCGAGACGTCTACAACCGGCTGCGGATGTGGGCCATCGACGGCACGTGGGAACGGGTCTTCACCGCGCTGATGGCCCAGGCCGATGCCGACGAGAACCTCAACTGGGCCGTCTCCGTGGACTCCACCATCGTGCGCCCTGTGCTTGCCGAGAATGTCATCCGCCCTGGTCGGAGGCCTGTATCGGGACCGGCGGTCGTCGGCCTCGCCGCTCGGGTAGGCGCTCTCGCGTAGTCGGTGGGCCACACGTCATGATGATCGACCGTGCTGCTGCGACTGACCTACCTGACCGTGACCAACGCGTTCGCGCTGCTGCGTCTCCTGCCGATGAGCGACCGGGAAAGGATGCGGAGATCCTGGCTCTCCGTCATCAGATCACGGTGTTCGAACGCCAACTCGACGGTGCCCGACTACGGTTCACTCCGAGCGATCGGGCGCTCCTGGCTGCGCTGCTGCACCGGATGCCGTTGCCCACCCTGCGGCGTCTGCGACTGCTCGTACGTCCTGACACGGTGATGCGCTGGCATCGCGACCTCGCAAGACACCGGCATGCCGCCCTATCACGGCCCAAGCGACCCGGTCGGCCTGTACCGTGCGCTCCATCCGGATTCTGGTACTGCGCCTGGCGAGAGAGAATCCGAAGTGGGGCTACAGACGTCTACACGGCGAACTGCTCATGCTGGGAGTGAAGGTGGCCGCCTCGACCGTCTGGAAGATCCTCAAGGAGTCCGGCGTCGATCCGGCGCCCGGCCGGAGCTCCCGCACGCGGGTCGGCCTCCTGCACTCCCAAGCCGACGCACTCCTGGCCTGCCACTTCTTTGAGACGGTCACCCTGTCCGGCGCGCGGATATACGTACTCGCGGTAATCGAACAACGCAGCCGCCGCATCCGGATCCTGGGCGCCACCGCACACCCGACCACCGCAGGACAGGCCGCCCGTGAGACAGCGGAACAGCTGCGCGAGCAGATCAGCCGCTTGTCCGAGCAGCCCGCCGCAGCCGAACAGACCATAATCCGCCAGGTCACCCAAGAGACCCTGCCACGACGACACCGCGCTCATGCGACGCATTGCTTGGCACACTATTTTTGACCGCAGAGTCCCCCACAATTGTCCCGCTACGGCGCTCCAGAGCCGGATACGGCACTCACGCCCTGGGAGTGACCCGTCTACCGGCAGATATCAAGGGGCTTTACCGCTTCTTGGTGCAGGCCGCCCACGGCGACCAGGATGCCTGCGTGCCCACTGCCTGCAGAAACCGACCCGGAGAGATCACGAGCAGTCCCCCGTTCCCCTGTCGCATGGGGAGCGCGACTCCGTACTCCCACCCCGGAAGGGGGTCGGGAGCCGACAAGGGTCCTTATGCCTCTTGATGCACAGAGCATCCGAATCGATGGGGTGACCGCGGGGGCCCACCGGTTGACGGCGGGGCACAGGGACGCGGTACTGCGCTGTAGGTGTACCGGATCGAGTGATGGACGAATCGGGCACCATTGACACGTCTGCGAGTTGGGAGCACGAGGGCTCCCAGAGGGCTCCCACTTGCTCCCAGCCCGGAAATGGTTAAGGCCGCCCCCGCTACCTGCGGAAACGGCCTTCGACCTGCGAAAACGCTGGTCGGGACGACAGGATCTGAACCTGCGACCCCTTGACCCCCAGCGGCGCGGCAATTCTCCCTTTATGCTCTACTTTAAGACTCTCGCGGATCTGCCGCGCCGTCAAGGTCTGTACGACGCCGTACGCGGAAGCGGTCAAGTGGCACATGGAGCAACTTCGACGCGGTGCATCGCGACTCACCGAACAACACAACTACTCAGGTTTCGAAACCTATGAGACCGTACCAGCCCCGTAGGAACGCCTGACACCTAACCAGGGCGGACGTAATATTCGGCACCCACAGGTTCCGGTGCGGGTTCAGCCGGTGCGGCCGTACTGGGAACGCAGCCTGCTGACGAGACCACTTATCTCAGTAGGGGAAAACACTGTGACGTCCTCGTCCGTGGCGTTTCCGACAGCGACCTGCCACCGGCCTCGCTCGTCCCGGGCAACTTGAATGGGTGGTTGCACCAGCCACGTTGAGTCGATGCCGCGCCGTACGACCACGCCTATGAGTGCCGGATGCGTCGGCCCGGGGCCGAGCGGGGAACCGGGGGTCATCACGAGATCGGCTAGCGCCTCGATCGCGTCGTCGCCCCGCACGCCTTCTGTGATGGAACCGGAGTGCCCGCCACCCTGATCTATCAAGGTCACAGCCAAGTACGTGCAGTCCTCGTGGCGCTTCCACGGGGGAATCTTCCAGGAGAAGGTCATGGGCGCATCCTCCCCTGCACGCACGGTCTTGAAGTGGTCTTGGACGACCTCTGACGGCGCGGCGATGTGTTTCAGCCACGCCCCGATGGACGCCTGCTGCCCGGACCCGCGTGGCGTTAGCATCTGCGGACTGAAAACTCGGGGGAGGCCAGGACAGATGCCGTGGTCATTACTGAACAAGCCTTGGCTGCATTCGGTGGTGCAGCTCGTTCAGCTCTTCGTGGCACCCAATCGAGACGATGTCTATGAGCAGTGCGTTTGGGCCGCGCTGGATGAGCCTCCACGGGCACGCAAGCTGGGAAAGAGGCCGGGAACCTCGCGACGCGACGTCTTTGACGAGATGCACCGCTCCATGTACAGAAATGCGGCATACACCCAGGCTGATGGCCCGGAACGGGCCGCCTACGACAAAGCCGTCGTCGACCTGGAGCGGGCACGGGCCAAACAGCAGGCGGCCGCAGACGAGCCTGAGTGGAACTGGAAAGTCGTCTGCGTGCTCCTGTCCGCAGCTGGCCTGACCGTGCTCATCACCGGCGGCCTCATGGCCCTGCTGGTAGCCCTCTTCAGCACCGCACTGCTGATCTTCATCCTGTTCTGGCGCGGCACCGCCGTCTGGTTCAACCTCCGGTACTGCCTGCTCGCCGCCGTCCTGAGCATCTCGTGCGCTGCTGCACGCGCCGAGCTCAGCTATCGCGCCGTGGTGTGGGGCGTGGTCCTCTTCGACAAGGGCATCGTCCCCGTAATGGACGGCATGATCCGTCACCTCATGGGCGAAGACCCCGACTCCCTCTTCGTCCCGCAGGGGACGTCGAAGGGCCTGCGCGCACCACGCGCACCGGGCTTCGTCGTCCAGACCGAAGCCATGGAGCAGTTGCACCGCAAGCTCAACCACTTGGACGAGGGCACCATCGCGGTCTGTGGCCCTCGTGGAGTAGGAAAGTCCACCCTGCTGGAAAACGCCACAGAGCAAGCAGCCTTCGGCGTCCTGATACAGGCGCCGGCCACCTACGCCCCCCACGACTTCCTGATGTCGCTCTCGGTGCGCCTGTGCCAGGACTACATGCAGCATGAGGGCTACCCCGCACCAGAATTCGCGCGCCTTTCCCCCTTCCACCGGATGCTGAGAAGTACGCGCCGCCGAATCAGGGCGCTGGGCCGCTGGTCGTCATTCGCACTGCCAGCAACCGCCCTGCTCGTCCTGGGAATCTCCTCGGCCGCCCGCTCTCTGTACACCCGGTACGAAGCCTCCACATCCGACTACGCCCACACCTGGGCGGCCGCCGTCCAAAACTGGATCCACGAGGTATGGAGCGGGCACGCCGTCGTCACCAGCGTCACGATCAGCATCCTCGCTATCGCCTGGTGGCGCTCCCGCCACGATCCCTGGCTCCCCCAAGCACTGGGGCGGCTATGGACCAGGCTCGGAGCCAACGTGGGCATCCTCATCGCTATCGGCAGCCTGGCCAGTGCCTTCTTCGACCCCCAGCTACGCCAGCTCGCACACGACGTGCACTTCGACACCGTCTTCTCGACCGCGCTGCTGGCCGCCGGATGGTTCTACGCCTTCACGGCAAGCCTCTCGGAGCGAGTACAGAAGGCGCATCTGGATCTCGGAAGATGGACGCTGTACGCCAGCGACGTCTGCAAGCTTCTCGCCACCTTCCTGGGCGCCTACCTCCTCTACTTCCTCATCCGCACACCCTCGACCTACGCGCTCCTCGCGGATGAGCAAAACCCTCTGCGGCTCGCTGGCCTGGTGACAGGCACCTTGCTCGCCCGCGCCGCCGGATGGCGGCCCACCCCCGCAGAACCCCATCTCGTCACCCGCTGCCGCAACCACCTCTACCGGCTGCAGACCATCCAGACGACGACCAACACGCTCTCCAACAGCAGCGCCCAGGTCATGACGCTGGGCGGCTCTCACGCCACATCCATCTCGACCATGCCGCCGAACTTCCCCGCGCTGGTCCAAGAATTCCGCAGCCTCCTGACCAGCATCGCCGACACGCTGGCCGCCAGCAGGCATCGCGTCCTCATCGCCATCGACGAAGTCGACCGCCTCAGCTCCGACGCACAGGCGCTGGCCTTCCTCGCCGAGATCAAAGCCATCCTTGGCGTCCGCCACGTCTACTACCTGATCTCCGTGGCCGAAGACGTCGGCGCTGCGTTCGTTCGCCGCGGCCTGCCCCACCGGGACGTCACGGACAGCTCACTCGACGACATCATCCACGTCGAGGCATGCACCCTCAAAGAAGCCAATGCCATCCTAGAAAAACGGTCAGAGCACCACACACCCCACACCGCGCTCCTGACCCACAGCCTCTCCGGTGGCCTCCTGCGCGACATGTTGCGCTACGGCCTGCAGATCGAAGAGATACAAGCCAAAACCGAGACCCACGAACTCGCCCACCTCGCCCGTCAACTCATCCTCGAAGAACTCTCCGAAACACTGGCAGGATTCCGCACCCTGCTGAGCAAGCAGCAATGGACACAAGACTCCAGCGGAATCTTGAGCGACTTCCGCACGCTCTGCGGACACCTCAAGTCCTCACAGTGCGCCTGCTCCGACGGGACGCTGATCCACGCCCTCGAACACTTCGCCCACCACCCCGTCGGCAGCCAGCCGACTCACGGAGACATCACCGACACCGCCCGCCAGCTCATCGACGAAGCCTCAGCCTACAGCTACTTCTCCCTCACCCTGCTGGAAATATTCACCGCCCCAGGACTCGACCGACGCAGCGAACACGCCCGCGCGCAAAGTGCCTACGGTGCTCACGAGCGACTAGCAGAAGCCCGCCTCGAACTGGTCATCTCCCCGTACAGCGCACGCACCCTCATCACCCACATACGCAAGGCATGGGCGCTCAACGACAGCCCTAGCATCGACGTCCTCAGCCCCATCCTGCGCAGGATGTCCTGCCCCCTGCATAGGTCACGACCTGACCCATTCGGCCTGCGGAACAGCTAATACTCCAGCCGTAGATCGTGATCTTCATGTCTGATTCGCGGCTTGTCGGTGGTAATGGCTGGCCTGGGCTCGGGCCCGGTGGCGGCGGCGCCAGGCGGACCAGCGGAGCCGGTGGGCTGCATCGTGCACGGGCCGGACGATCAGCGTCGTGAACAGTCGCTGGATCTCGTTGCAGGTGAGCGGGATCAGCTCGTCCGGGGCGGGATGGCGGGCGTGTTCGTCGGCGCGGACGACGGCGAGGAAGGCGTGAGCGAGCATGGCGAGGGTGACCCAGCGGGACCAGGAGGTATAGCGGCGAACCTGGTGCTCGTCGAGTGCGGCCAGGCCCTTTCCGGATTGGAAGAACTCCTCCACCCGCCATCTTGATCCAGCGACTCTGACCAGCACGGCCAACGGCACGGACGCGGGCGAGTAGCAGCGGTAGTAGGCGAGTTCACCGGTGCTGCGGTTACGGCGGATCAGCAGCTGACGACTCCCGGGGCGGGGGTCGGCGAGGTCGATGACTGCCCAGTTGTAGAAGCGGTGCCCCTTGGCCCCGGCCCCTGCCGATAGCTTCTGCCAGGCCCGCTTGGGCACCTTCTTGGACAAGATGTCCGCACGGAACTTCCCCGCACCGGTGGTGACTTCGTGCGAGCAGGCCACCGCGAGGACGTAGCCGGTGCCGCGTTCCTCCAGTGCGGTTCGCAGCTTCGGGTTGCCGCCGTAGACCTCGTCCCCCGCCACCCAGGCAGCCTGATGGCCGGCGTCCAGGAACCGGGCGACCATACGAGTGGCCAGCTCCGGCTTGGTCGCGAAGACGGTGTCCTCGTCCAGGCCCGCAGCTCGGCAGCGGTCGGGGTCCAAGGTCCAGGAGCGCGGAACGTAGAGTTCCCGGTCCACGGCGGCGTGGCCGCGCTGACCTGCGTAGACCAGATAGACAGCGACTTGGGAGTTCTCAATCCTGCCGGCGGTGCCGGTGTACTGGCGCTGCACCCCGACCGTGCTGGTGCCCTTCTTCACGTCCCCGGTCTCGTCGACCACCAGTACCGCCCGGTCGTCGTGCAGATGCTCCACCACGTACTCCCGTACGTCATCGCGTACCGCATCGGCATCCCACTTGGCCCGGCCCAACAGGTGCTGCATACCGTCCGGAGTGGTCTCGCCGGCCCACTCCGCGATTGTCCAGCAGTTCTTGCGTGGCAGGTCGTCCAATAGACCGAGCACCAACCGCGCCGCCCTGCGCCGGGGTTCGACCCGCGCGAAGCGCCCCGCGATCCGGCCCATCAGACCCTCGAACGCGTCCCGCCAACGGGCGGGTTCTATGCTGTGACCTGCGGCCACCGTCTCTTCGTCAGTCCACACAACTCACGATGATCAACGGTGGCCGCAGCCGTCTTATCGTCGGCCCTGACCAGCCAACATTACGATCTGTGCCTGGAGTAGGCGGCGGTCGAAGGGGCGACGCAGGCGCGCCGTCCCGTATCAGGAGGACATATGCGACGTGGCGAAGTCTGGTGGGCAGATTTCAACGAGCAGCGGGCAGTCGTACTGCTGTCGGGAGAAGAGACGTCCGGTTTCTTGGCGATGCAGGTCGTCGCTCCGGCGGGCACCGATCTCAGCGGCGTGGCCGTTGAGGTGGCAGTAGGTGCCCCCGAAGGACTGCCTCTCGAAGGCGTCCTGAGAGTCGCACTTCCACGTCCCGACTTCATCCCTTGCACTTGGCTGGTCACCCTGGCCAGGGAAGACCTGATCGGGCAGGCGGGCGTCCTGCCGTCCGCGAAGCTCAGCGAGATCGAGGATGCCCTTCGTCTCGGTGGACTCAAGTAGGCAGAGAGGGATGGACGCCGCCGATGGCGCGGCCGGTCTCGTCGAGATGGTCAATGGTGGCCGCGCCATATCAGCGGCGCCCCCACTCACAAGATCACGATCTACGGCTGGAGTACTAATAGGACTCCGTTAGGTCTTCCGGTTCGGGCTGTTCCTGGGCATGTTGGATGTGTGGATGCACACAAAGTGAACCGTGTACGGGCCAGGTTGGCGTTATATGTGGCTGATGTGTTCGCCTCGGTGCCGCGCAAGGACCAGCGGGCCAAGGGTGACTGCTATCTGCGGGGGCTGATGCTGGACGGCCGCCGTAAGTCGATCCAGGCCATGGCCGATCGGCTGCCGGACGGCAACGAGCAGAACCTTCAGCAGTTCGTGAACCAGTCCGCCGGGGATCCTGTACCGGCTCAGCGTCGGATCTGCGAACGTGTGCTGCCGCTCATCGCCCCGAGGGCCTGGGTGATCGACGACGTGTCGGTGCCCAAGGACGGACGAATGTCGGTCGCTGTGGCCCCGCAGTACTGCGGGGCGCTGGGCAAGCGCGCCAACTGCCAGGTGGCGGTCAGTGTCCACGCCGCGACCGACACCGCCTCCTGCCCGCTGCAGTGGCGGCTGTTCCTGCCTCGGGAATGGGAAGCGGAGGGCGGCCGCAGGACTGCCACGCGCGTCCCGCCCGAGGCCGGGCACCGCGAGAAGTGGCGGCTGGCTTTGGACATGCTCGACACGCTGGCCGACTGGGGAATGCGGCCGCCGGTCGTCGTGGCCGACGCCGCCTACGGCACCAATGCACACCTGCGGGCCGCCCTGGCGGATCGCGGCATCGACTACGTGCTGGCCGTCCGCGGTGGTGTGACCGCCTACCCGTTCGACACAGTGCCCGAGGCGCCGGACCGCAACGGGCCGGTCGGCTGCTGGCCCCAGCCTCGCTATCGACAGCCCGCACTGTCGGCGGCGACCCTGGCCGCCGGTCTTGAGCCGCAGGCGTTCACCACCGTTTCCTGGCGGCAGGGCACACGCGGGGCGTTACGGTCCCGCTTCGCCGCCATGCGCGTCCGCCCCGCCGGCAAGGCCGTCGAGCGTCCGATCAAGGCCCCTGCTTCGTCCGAGCAGGGCTGGTGGGACGGGGCCCTGCCCGACTGCTGGCTGCTGGTCGAGTGGCCAGAAGAGGCCGAGGCTCCCACCGGAATACTGGCTGCCCAGCCTGCCAGCCGACACCCCGATCACCGACCTTGGGCGATCGAAAAGATCCAGGTCAACTACCGTACGGCAATAAAGACACCCTTCAGGGGAATAAAGCCGAGCAACTCTGAGGCGGAGCCGATCACGGGGTGGCCGAATTCAAGGAGCCCCATCATCCGTGACCGGGACAGCAAGTTCACCGCCGCGTTCGACGCCGTCTTCGCCGGCAACGGCACAGCCGTCATCCCGACCCCGCCACAAAGCCCCCGGTCAAACGCGTTTGTCGAACGATGGATACGCACAGCCCGCGCCGAATGCACCGACCGACTCCTCATCACCGGCGAACGACACCTGCACACCGTCCTCACCACGTATGCCAAGCACTACAACACCGGACGAGCCCATCGCAGCCTGGACCTTCGTGCCCCCGACGACGACCCGAACATCATCCCCCTACCTGCTGGCACGGTCAGGCGTCGGCAGGTGCCCGGTGGACTGCTCAACGAGTACCACACCACGCCGCTCCGACTGCCTCACCATCGACAGAGAACGCCCAGCTCAGCAGCCTGATCGGAATAATGACACCCTTCAGGGGTCTGGGCGAAGACGTGCTGTACGTCGCGGAGTGCTTGGAGGGCGGTGGCGGCAGACTCCTGGGCTCGGGCTGAGCTGTGCAGGAACTGCCACGTCTCCAACAGCTCAGCGTCGTTGTAGACGAACTGGGCGACGGCCCCTCCGGTACCCACGACGGCGTCGGCTGCGGTGAGGACGGAGGGCGACCCTTCGAGTTCGACCGCGACGTAGGCGTCCTGGAGTGCGCGCAGTGCTTCGCGGAGTGGGTCGGGGTTGGCGCGGCTGACCGAGTAGCCGGGCCAACTGCCGCTTCAAGCACACCCCGCTTCGAAGTTCCAGGGACAGCCCGGTTATCGAAGCAGCCGCTCTCCGGGCGGCCCAGGCTCATCCTCGTGCGGAAGGCCGGGAGGCGATGTCCCCAGCAAGTCACCACCTGCGCAGAACCGTCACCGCCCCTCGCCGGAGCCCGACTCCAAGCGCGTTGTGCACGGATACCCCTCGAACTGCTGCCCGCGCACCAGTTGTTCTACCCAAACGTCGGAATCCGACCGAAACAGAAAGGATCTGAGACGCCATCGGCCACTTTCAGTCAAGGAAACACCTCTGTCCCTTCAGTATCAGATACTGCTTTGGCTCACGGTGGCCGCAGGCGTGCGTCCGCCCGTGAGGGGGTTGAAACGATGTCGGGAGTGCGATGCAGCTGACCCATGCCAACGTGATCAATTTCCGCGCCCTGGACAAGGCGGACGTGCGGATCGATCATCAAACCACGCTCGTCGTGGGACGCAACAACAGCGGCAAGACATCGTTCGTCAACCTCTTCGAGAAGTTCTTCGGCGACGACGACACACGCTTCGTGCTGGAGGACTTCTCCACCTGCCGGATCCCCGACATCGAGCAGGCACTTCAGATCTTCGGTGAAGCACAGAGGCATGCGGCCGAAGGCGATCAGGAGACGCGGGAAGGCCTGCTGGCCAAGGCATACGAGCTCGTGCCGTCCATCCGGCTGGGACTCACGATCGAGTACGCCGAGGACGACGACCTCGCTCCGCTCACGGACGTGATCCTGGACCTCGACGACTCCTGTTTCACGGTCAAGATCGACGCGGCGCTGGAGGCAGCACGGCCGCACGACCTGCTCAAGGACTTCTGGACGGCGAGTCAGAGGCCGAAATTCGAGCCCATCAAGTGGCTGCGCAAGAACTTCACGGACTACTTCGTCCCCGTCTTCCGAGCAGTGAGCCCGCTCGACGAGAAGGTGACAAAGGAGATCAAGCGCAGTGCCGCGCAGGCGATCGTCTCGGTCAAGTTCGTCTACGCGCAGACCAAGGTCGACGACACCCCAGGAGACAAAGCCCGCACGCTGTCCAAGACGTTCGAGACCTACTACAAGGTCAAGAGCGGGCCTCAGGGGCGTCATCAGAGCATCGAGCAGATCGAGGATGCCCTGGCCGCAGCGTCACTCGAGCTCGACACCAGCTACAAATCGCTGTTCGACCCGGTCTTCGAAGACCTCCGTAGCTTCGGGGTTGGGACGATCACACCCGTCGAGAAGCCCCGCATTGTGTCTTTCATGGAGGGCTCGGGCATCCTCAGGGGCAGCACACGGCTCCAGTATCCGTCTGGAGACGGCGACTACCACCTTCCCGAGGGTCACAATGGGCTCGGCTACAGCAAGCTGATCTTCACGATTCTGCAGGTCATCAGCTTTCACCAGGCGTACGAGCGTGCTGCACCGAAGCCAGCGCTCCAGGTGTTGTTCATCGAGGAGCCCGAGGCCCACCTGCATCCCCAGATGCAGGAGGTCTTCATCAAGAACATTCAGGACTTCATCAAGCGCAAGGCCCCGTGGAAGGTGCAGGTGGTCATCACCACGCACTCTTCGCACATCGTCGCCAGCGGCGGGTTTCACTCAGTGCGGTACTTCGACCGCTCCGAGCCAGACGGCAAGGTCAAGGACCTCTCCACCTTCCAGGCGAAGGTCAAGGCCACTCCTGACGGTGACGAGACGCTGCGGTTCCTGCGCCAGTACATGGTCCTGCACCGTTGCGACATGTTCTTCGCCGACAAGGTGATCCTCATCGAGGGCACCGCGGAGCGACTGCTGCTGCCGGAGATGGTCCGTCGGTGCGCCAAAGGCCTCCTGCACCAGTACGTGTCGGTCATCGAAGTCGGTGACGCCTACGCGGTCCGATTCCGTGAACTGCTCGACTTCCTCAACGTGAAGACCTTGGTCATCACCGATATCGACTCCGTCAGCCCCATAGATCAGAAGGCCTGCCCGCCGAGCGCCGCGCAGGCGGTCACCTCGAACTCCACGCTGAAGAACTGGCTTCCGGGTCATTCCAGCATCGCGAAGCTCCTCGACGTCGGCGCGGACACGAAGGAGCACGGTCACGTGCGCGTGGCCTACCAGGTTCCGGAGAAGCAGGCAGGCGTCTGTGCACGCAGCTTCGAGGACGCCTTCATCATCGCCAACGCCGCAGTCCTCGCCCGAGACCTGCGGCACCTGGAGCTGAAGAGAGCCTTCGTTCAGGAAGTCGGGGCCGACCCCGCCCCTGAAGACATCGAAGGTAACGCGTTCGCCATCGCCAAACGGCTCTCCAAGCACAAGACCGACTTCGCGTTCGACGTCATGCTCCTGGAGGACTGGGCTGTTCCCCGCTACATCGCCGAAGGACTCCAGTGGCTCGCCTGAACACCCTCGAAGCCGTGGTCGAAGAGCTGGACGCCCGGCGCAGCTTCCTCGTGGAAGCAGGAGCAGGCGCCGGCAAGACGACCGATCTTGTCCACGCCCTTCAGTACCTCCTTAACCGCCGGCGTTCGGAACTTGAGGCGCATGGCCGGAAGATCGCCTGCATCACATACACGAACGTCGCCAAGAAGAAAATCCTCGAACGCATCTCGTCGGACCCTCTCGTCGCCGTCGGCACCATCCACGAGTTCCTCTGGAGCGTCATCCAGGCCTACCCGCGCGAGCTTTGGCGGCAGATCCTCGACTACAACGAGACCCTGTCAAAGCCCGAAGACCTCACTGCGGTAGCCGCTCCCTCGGTGATCGAGTACTCTGACCGCGGGCGGAAGCTGAGCGAGGGTCGCATATCCCACGATGATGTCATCGCTCTGTCCCTGTGGCTCGCCGCTAGCCACCCCAAACTCATACGCATCATCACCAGCAGATATCCGGTCATCTTCGTCGATGAGTACCAGGACACCTCGCCGAAGACGATCGACCTGCTGCTGAACCACCTGGCAGGAGCAGGCAAGGACCCCTGTGTGATCGGCCTTTTCGGCGACTCCATGCAGAAGATCTACCGATCCGGCGTCGGTGCAGTCCGGCACGACAAGCTCACGCCCATCACCAAAATCGAGAACTACCGGTGTTCGCGCCCTGTAGTCGACGTTCTCAACAAGATGCGGCCCGAACTCTGCCAGCAGGCCTCCGGGAAGCAGCAGGAGGGCGAGGTACACCTCTTCCTCAGCACCGACGTGCCGCCCGGCCCGCGACGGCTGGATGCCGCTAAAGCCACCCTCGCGAGCAGGGGCTGGTCACTTGAGAACTCGAAGTACCTCTTGCTGACCCATCGTGGCATCGCGGGCACACTCGAATACGCCAACCTGCTGGAGCAGTACCGGCAGCTCGGCAGCCACGGCCCCGATGACCTCATGGCACGCAACGAGCCCTACATCCAGTACCTGACGCAGATCGAAGCCCTGTGCGCGGCGTACCAGGCCCGGGACTTCGTGGAACTGACAGACCTGCTGGGCCAGGGAAGGAGACGCATCACCCGACACACCCACAAGAGGATCATCAGCGAAGCAATTCGTGAACTCGACATGGTGCGCGCGACCGGGACCGTGGGCGATGTTCTGGACCTCATGGCCGACAGCCCCCTCCTGGCCGTGCCCGGAAGGGTGAAAGACCGCGAGCGCCGCAGAACCGCAGTCGACCTTGACGAGCGACACAGGCGGCAAGCAGATTTCTCCAACAACATCCGTGGCGTCCCCTACCGGGAAGTCATCAGCGTCACCCAATTCATAGATGAACTCACGCCCTTTTCAACCCAACATGGCGTCAAAGGAGACGAGTTCGAGAATGTCGTCGTAGTGATCGACGACTCCGTCTGGACCATGTACAACATCGGCAAGATGCTTGCCGGCACCGACAAACCTGAGCGTACCGAGCGCTCACGCAACCTCTTCTACGTCTGCTGCTCACGAGCCCGCCGAGGCCTGGCCGTGGTCTTCGTAGACGACCTCCCAGATGGAGCGGCGGCAACAGCTCGCGACTGGTTCGCTTCGGGCACCGTCCATCCGTGAAGCGTGACTCGAGCACCAGCCGACGTGACGGATAGCCCCGCTTCTGCACACCCGAAGCCTCAACGCGGCGTTGGTCGGGTGCCGCCGACACCAGAACACCTCCAGCGCGACTCAGGGCGATCCCTGACAACCGCAGACTCACGGACGCGCCGCGAGCCGAGGGAATTCACAATCCCTGGACCGCGCATCCGAAACTATGGAGAGGCAGACTTATCTGGTCTTTCCTGACCGATTTGATTGACGAGCTCCCCCGGTTCGACATCGAGTCCTGCCGCGATGTCCAGGAGCGTAAGAACGCTGGGGCTACGCTGCCCGTGCTCGATATAGATGAGACCGCGGAAGCTCAGCCCGCTGCGTTCTGCGAGTTCCTCCAGGCTGTATTCCCGCTCCTCTCTGAGGCGGCAAATTTGCATACCCAGAGACAGGAGCCGTGGGTCCGGTGACGGTTCACGTACTGGCACACGGTGACTCGACCGTCACACCTTTGCGTGCACCATGAACAGCTGTGCATAACTACGCGCTGTAGCGGAGAGTATCGCCTCGGCGGGCAGCAGGTAGGTCACCACCGCACGTCGGAAAGCCAGCACGAAGGGCTGCCGACGGTCCAGCACGCAGCTCAGTTTCGTGGGCAGGACACATGAGGAAACCAATCGAGCCGTTCGACCGCTGGCACAAGAGATATCCAAAACCAGAACGCGGTGACACTGCGCTTGCCGAAAATATCATCCGCCCTGGTGAGAGGTGGTGTGCGCGGTGTACGGGAGGTCGACCGGCGGAGTCGCCCGAGCGGGTGCTCTCGCGAGGCTGGCGCTCGCGGCGGCAAGATGATCGACTGTGCTGCTGCGACTGGCTTACTGGGGCGTGACGAATGCGTTCGCCATGCTGCGCCTGTTACCGATGGGCGATCGGGACAAGGTCGAGATACTCCCCTTGCGCCATCAGGTCGTGGTGCTGGAGCGCCAACTCGGCAAGGATCGGGGGCGGTTCACGCCGAGCGACCGGGCATTTCTGGCGGCGCTGCTGCACCGGCTTCCCGTGAACGTGCTCCGCGGGGTGCGGCTGCTGGTGCGTCCGGACACGGTGCTGCGCTGGCATCGCGACCTTCTCGCCCGCCGCCATGCTGCCGCCTCGCGGCCCAGGCGCTCGGGACGGCCGCGCACCGTGCGCTCGATCCGCATTCTGGTGCTGCGGCTGGCGAGGGAGAACCCAAGCTGGGGGTACCGACGCCTGCACGGCGAGCTGCTCGTGCTGGGGGTGAAGGTGGGCGCATCCACCGTCTGGGAGATCCTGCAGGAGGCCGGCATCGACCCGGCGCCCGAGCGGAACTCCAGTACCTGGGCCAGCTTCCTTCGCCGCCAGGCTGACGTTGTACGTGCCAGAAACCTCATCCGTGCTGGTCACGACAGGCGAGCGCTGCGGTGGGTCCGCCGGTCAACCGTGACCGTAGAGGCCCCCCGTTGCCGGCCTAGCCTCCCCACACCAGCATTGTGGAGTGCTGCTGCGACTGCTCTACATGACCTTGACGAGCATGCTCACCCTGATACGGCTCCTACCGAAGAGTGACCGCGACAAGGAGTCAGAGATTCTGGCGCTGCGCCACCAACTCGCCGTGCTGCAGCGACAGACCGATAAACCAAAGTTCACCTGGCCAGACCGCGCCCTGCTGGCCGCTCTCCTGCATCGCCTCCCCCGGGCACGTCTTCGCCAACTACCGCTGATCGTCACACCTGACATGGTGCTGCGATGGCACCGTGAGCTACTGCGACACCGTCACGCGAAGGCATCCTGCCCCAAACGGCCCGGACGGCCCGCACCGTACGTTCCATCCGCGCCCTGGTGTTGCGGCTCGCGCAGGAGAATTCCAGCTGGGGCTACCGGCGCATCCACGGCAAACTCGCCTCCCTCGGCATCAAGGTCGCCGCCAGCACCGTATGGAACATCCTCAAGGAGCACGGGATCGACCCCGCACCCGAACGAGACCACACCACGTGGGCGACGTTCTTTCGCTCCCAGGCCCGGGCCATCCTCGCCGTAGACTTCTTCGAGACCAAGACCCTGGCACGGGCCAGGCTGTACGTCCTCGCGGTGATCGAGCACGCCACCCGCCGCGTGCGAGTCCTCGGCGCGACCGCACATCCCACCGCCGACTGAGGTCACCCAGCTCGCCCGAAACATGGCCATGGACCTCCAAAACACAGGCATCAGAGCAAAGTTCCTGATCCGGGACCGAGACATGCGCTATCCGCACCCTTCGACACCGTCCTGCAAGCCGAGGGCATCAAGGTCATTCAGACCGGTGTCCAGATGCCGCGCATGAACGCGATCATGGAGCGTTGGGTCCGGTCATGCCGGACCGAGCTCCTCGACCGCACCCTCATCTGGAACCAGACCCACCTCCTCCGCGCACTGCGCGAGTACGAGGCGTTCTACAACGAGCAGAGACCCCACCGCACTCTCGCAAGCGCCGCACCGCTCCACCCACTGCCCGAACCTGTCACCACCCCGACCAGCTCGCCGATCTCCATGTCCATCGGCATGATCGCCTCGGCGGCATCCTGCACGAGTACCGACATGCTGCCTGACCAGTACGGACGTATTTCTTGGCACCTACAGGGTCTTCCGGGACGCTTGGGCCGGGAGGCAGCCGCGTGGCGGCGTGCGACCAAGCTGCGGTGCCAGCGAAGTACCGTATCCGGGTGCACCAGCAGTTGTATGCTGCCGAGCACGTTCCGTGGCAGCCGGTGCAGCAGCGCCGCCAGGAACGCCCGGTCGATTGGAGTAAACCGCACCCCTCTCCTTGCCGAGTTGCCGCTCCAGCACCATCAGCTGGTGGCGCAGAGCAAGGATCTCCGCGTCCTTGTCGCGGTCGCTCATCGGGAGCAGGCGCAACATGGCAAACGCGTGGGTCACAGCCAGGTAGCCCAGTCGCAGTAGCACGGTCGACCATCATCCCGCGACGATCGACAGCCGCGCGAGGGCACGGGGGCGAGCGCCTTCCAACGAGACTCCTACACCCTCGCACACCGCCTCCCACCAGGGCGGACGGGTTTTCGGCAGGCGCAGGGCTCATAGCGGACCGGTCCGGTCAACTGGCGGCGCAGGACCGCGTTCTCGTGCCGCAGCACCAGCAGTTCCGCGTCCTTCGCCGTCCCGCGACGCACGAGCACCGACGGAACAGTGAGCAGCTTCCGGGGCACCTTGTACAGCAAGCACACGATCACGGAAGGCATCATCCCAGCGGCCCGACCACACCCCGCTCACCTGCAGCGATGAATTTTCGAGCGGCACACTGTGGCCAGGTCGGGCCGCTCGTTCCCTGCGATGGTGCCGGACTGCGCCTTCTCCACGAACAGCTTCACGAGGCGGCGGCCGTGCGCGCGTCCAGCGGCGCACGATGCGCTCGGCTACCTGGAGGGATAGCGGGCGACGGCTTCCCTGCCCACCATGCCTACCGCTACGGTGTCGCCCTTGACTGGCGTCCAGCGCGGCACTCGCCACCCGGACACTTCGTCACTCGCCGGCGAGTGCTTTCTCCAGCGCTGTGACGATCTCCCGGTCGTAGTCCTCCCGCACCAGCACAAGATCCTTCCGACCCATGTCGGTCTTCGACATGCGGATGCCCGGGGTATCGCCGGCATCCCGCAGCCGCTCAGCGCGTCGATGCCGCATTAGCTCCCACGTCATCGGAGTCGAATATCACGGCGGTATCAACGTCTACGTCCACAACATCATGCACCGCGGGCGCTTCGACAGCGCCGCACACATCGTCAACGTCAACGACGACCGGACGGGAGGAAAGCCCGGGCTGATCCGTGAACCATTCGCCCACCAGGTCCACGACGTCGTGCAGAGCCGCCCGCGGAAAGTACTCAACCCCCCGGGTGGACAGCCATCCTTCCGTGTCGAGTCCGTCCAGGACGAACCTCTCCAGCGCTCTCGCCATACCGACGGGCAACCCTGTGATTCGTAGATGCTGCGCGGTCAGTCCGTCCTCGGCGTGCTGCCGGAGCCTGTTATAGCCGCTCCCGGAGCTGATGCCGGGCTTCACTGTGTTCTCGCCGGTCGCAGTGTCCAATCCGCTCACGACGTAGTACACGTCCTGGGGTGGGACAGCACCGCCGTACATCCCCGGGGGACATTGGGGGCACCCACGCTTCATCTTGTTCGGGATCAGGCCGAACTCGTGCCCGGCGAAACAGACCGCCCGGTGGGGGCGTGACGCTGCTATCCACTGCGACTCGAGCACGGTGATGCCGAGGTCCTTGGCTCTCTCGGAGAGCTCCTCGAACTTGGCCAGCTTGTTGCAGGTGCCGCAGAAGTCTGGGCGGATGGCCTGACGCCCATCCCAGCTGTCCACGTAGAACGAGTGCGAGTGGCCGCGACGGCACCTGACGTCGACGGCGTTGCGGTACTCCTTCACGACGGTGGATCGAGTCTCACGGACGACCGCCTCGACTTTGGCGAACCCTTCCGCGTACTCAGCAGCTTTCCGACAGTCTGGGCACAGGGTGTCGACGGGCTCATCCCGCCAGGTCCTCGCGTCGGCCCCGGTCGTCTTGAAGTCGTGTCCCTTCGAGCACTTCGCCGCGAACACAACATGGCCGTCCCCGGACTCGTCTTGCTCGTCCGTGGCGGTCAGTTCTATACCCTCGGTCTTAGCCACCGACTTCAGAACGGCCAAACACTCCGCAACCCAGCCGACGTTGCGGCACTTCTTACACCACGGCTTATTCGGGCCCATCCCGAAGGGTCTGGGGGTGGACAAGACGTCCCACGCACGGACTGCAAATTCGTGACCGACACTGCATGTGACATCCGTCCAGCCGACCAGGCCGCGCTCCTCATCTAACGTCCACGCCTGCCGCCGGCATGCCTGACGAAACAGGTCCATCAGTGCGTTGATGTGGACAGCGGCTTCCGTGCTCACGTCCGAGGGCTCCGGCTGGTTGCTCGTCATGCGGGCTTCTCTCTCGTTGTCGGCCATCACCCGCTCCAGGTAGCGGTCGGTTCCCGAACACCGGCAATGGACCGTCTTCCGCTGCGGGTTTCTGCTACGAGGTGCGCTGACGCGGGTACAGGGTCGGTGGCTTGTCGGTCGGGTTGGCAAGCATCCGGCGGACGATTTCCGGGTGCCAGCGGTCTCCGCGCTTCGGCCGGATGCCTTCGGCCTCTAGCACCGCGGCGATTTCACGGAAGGACAGCTCGTCCTCGTCGCGGAGCTGGCGGGCGCGGGCGCGGCCGGCCTGCTCCATCTCCTCCTCGGTCAGCTCCTTCTGGTGGGCCCGCCATCCGTACGGCGGGCACCGTAGGCGTATCCGCCCTGTTCGGCCTTCTCGCGCCGTCCGTGACGGAGTCGGGCGGCGATCACCGACCGCTCCAACTGGGCAAAGACGCCCATCATCTGGCGCATGGCGGTGCGCATCGGGTCGTCCGGGTGGACTCCCCCGGAGTCTGCGATGAATGCGCGTCCGCCGTGCTTCCAGATCTGGGCCAGGATGGCTTCCTGGACGACAAGGGTGCGGGCGAACCTGTCGAGGTTCGGCGCGATGATGCCGTCCGCGGTACCTTCCTCGATCTCGGTCAGCGCGTCGGCAAGCCCGGGGCGTTCGGCTCTCTCCAGCGTTCCGGAGCGTCCTTCATCGCGGTAGATGGTGCGGCCAAGCCGGTGGCCAGCCTCGCGGCACCACCGGCGCACGTGCTTCTCCTGAACGTCGAATCCCCGTACCCGTCGAGTTGGCGCCCGGTGCTGACGCGGATGTACCCCACAAGCCTCATGGGCACATGATGACGGGCTGTACTGACAATCTGGGCCGTAACCTGCGGTGTCACAGAACCTCTGTCTACCGGTTCACCGCCACGGGACCGGGCAGACATGGCTTCTTCCCCGTCGCAGTGGTAGACGACTGAGGCGGAGAAAGCTTCCTTCTTGGGGCGAACCACCGCCCTGACCCGGCGGCGAGTCCTGAAGGGTGCCATTATTCCGACCTGTCTTGTGATGCCCTAACGTGCAGGTAGACGAGGGTCTGGTGTGCTTGGGATGGGAAGGGCGTACGGAGATGCAGCCGCGAGTGCCGAGTGCTGCAGGCTACGGGGTGGACGCTGAGGAGATTGCCCGCCGGTACGAGGGGGTGGCGTTCGAGGTCGTGCATGAGGAGTTCCTGCCGTGGTTGCCGCCCGTTCCGGGAAGGGTCGTTGACATCGGTGCTGGCAGCGGGCGTGACGCTGCCGCACTGGCTGCCCGTGGGCATCAGGTCGTGGCCGTGGAGCCCACACCACAGCTGCGGCGGATCGGGCAGCGCCTTCACGCGGACGCGGCGATCGACTGGATCGACGATGCCCTTCCCTCGCTGACCGGGCTCCGCGGGACTTTCGACTTCGTGCTGCTCTCCGCAGTGTGGATGCACCTGGACGAGCCAGAGCGTATCGATGCCATGCGGCGGCTGGCCGAGCTGGTGGCACCGGGAGGGCATGTGGCTCTGTCGCTTCGGCACGGTCCGGTTCCCACGGGACGCCGTATGTTCGCGGTCTCCGCGGTCGAGACCGTGGCGCTGGCAGAGCGGTTCGGGCTGTCCGCAGTACACCGCGGGCACGGATCGGATTGCCTCAGCCGGGAGGACGTGGGCTGGAGCACGCTGGTCTTCCGCCCGGAGCCGCCCACGATCGCAGGGGTGAGCCGATGACCGTGGACTTCTACCGGAGCGAGCCGAGCGCCCGCACGTCCTGGCGGCTGGCCATCTTGATGGGCGCCAACTCCCGTACCTACAAATTCGCCCTCGGAGCAGCGCTGCTGGAGTTCGCCGCGCAGGACAGGACTGAGGTGACGCTGGAGGAACTCGCCGTTCCGTACGCCATGGGCCTGGTGGCGCACCTGGCCGAAGCCCCTCAGGCACCGTCAGGGCTCCAGGTCCAGGAGTCGGACTTTCTGGCCGTGGCCAAGGGTGAGGCCACGGAGTCCTCCGCGCTCGGCCACCCCACCGACCGGCTCCTGCACGCCGCGGTGCGGTCCATGCCGGGGATGGTGATGCAGAAGTTCCACAACCTGCGCGGTAACACCCGGACAGCGCACCGCTTCTACGAGCTGACCGGCAACTCGCACCAGCGGATCGTGCGCCTGACTCCCGAACTGCGCACCGTCGCCCAGGGCGAGCAGGCTCCGGGGCTGCGTGCCGAGCTGGGCGCTCGGTGGGACATCGTGGAAAGCTCCTTCGCCGCGGGCATCGGCCGCAGCCTCATCGACGAGGGATTCTCGCTGGACTGGACGACGCTGCAGCTCACGGACAAGCGCCGCCGCCGCTCGGTCACCGGAGTCACCGACGCCCTGATCGGATTCCAGCACGGCCGCTGCCTCATCTGCGCTCAGCCCATCGCGCCAGGTGACAGCACCGCTGTCGACCACGTCTTCCCCTACTCCCTGATGCAGCGCTTCGGCGGCGTATCCGGCTGGGACGGACCGGACCTGGATCTCATCTGGAACCTCGCGCCCGCACACCAAGCGTGCAACAGCGCGAAGAGCGACCGGTTCCCCACCCCCGAAGAACTCCACCGGCTCGCCCAGCGCAACGAGGCGATCATGCACTCACCCCACCCGCTCAGGAAAACCCTCCAGCTCAGCCTCCGCAGCATGCGGCACAGCGCCAACCCACCGGAGCACTGGCCGCACTTCCTGCGCCAGGTCCAAACCGCCTGCGATTGAGCACCGCCAGTGCCCGTCAAACCAACCCACGGGCCAGATGCCGCCCAGGCCGTCCGGCCTCCCGTGCCACTCAGGCTGGATACATCAACGACAAGAGCACCGCACTCGAGCGATACGCAGGTAAGCAGTGGTCGTCGACCACCACGCCAAGCGCTCACACCAGCGGGGACCTCATCTTCGCTCGCTTGGCACACTTTTTCTTCCGTCCCGGCCTCCGCAAACAGTCTCCCTACGGCGCTCCAGAGCCGGATACAGCGCTCACGCCCTGGGAGTGCCCTATCTGCCGGCAGACGCCAAGGGGCTTTGCCGCGCCTTGACGCAGGCTATCCACGGCGACCAGGACACCCGCGCGCTAGCTGCCTGCGGAAACCGGCCCGGAGAGATCACCAGTGACCCACCCCACCCCTGTCGCATGGGGAGCCCGATGCCGTGCTCCCACCCAGAAAGAGGCCAGGAGCCGACAAGGGGTTCTTATGCCTCTCGATGCAGAGAGCATCCAGATCGATGGGGTGATCTCAGGGGTCTACGGTTGACGACGGCACGCAGGGGCTCGGTACGGCGCCGTAGGTCTACCGGATCGGGTGACGGACGAATCGGACACCGTTGACACGTCCGCGAATTGGGAGCACGAGGGCCCCCAGAGGGCTCCCCATCGCTCCCTGCCCAGACACGACAAAGGCCGCCTCCGCTACCTGCGGAAACGGCCTCCGACCTGCGAAAACGCTGGTCGGGACGACAGGATTTGAACCTGCGACCCCTTGACCCCCAGTTGCGTCGAGGCTGAGCGGCGTGCTCCGGTCCGTTCTCCCAGGTCACGCTGACGCACAATCAGCCGAGTAAAGGAGTCCACCTTTTTCGGCTCCTGCGCCCCGAGTTGCCTGGGATTTGGAATCGTGACCGGACGTCGCATATGTACAGTATACGCCTGAAGCCCCACCCGGCACAGGCCCAAACTCCCCACCGCACGCACTGCAGCTCACCAGACAGAAGCATGCCTCTCACCAGGCTGGACGCGATTTTCGGCATCCGCAACGCCCGACGCCCCATCGGCTAGCCGATGAAGGCTTCGGCGGGCATGCCCTGGACATCAACGCATGCTGCAGCCTCTTAGGCCCGACCGCCGCCTCAACTCGTGCGGATTCACCACTGCGCCTGCGTCACCATCCGGGCCCACGGCCTTGGCGAGGCCGGCTTCCAGGCGGCTCAACGTGCGGTCAGAACGAGCAACTCGCGCTCTGGTCGTCTGCCGACGCAGCAACACCGCTGGGACCGGCAGAAGCTTACGTGTGGCCTGATACACCAAAGAGACGATCACCTGCACATGGTCCCAACGCGCACGCAGATCCCGCCAGACCGCCTACGACCTGGAGCGACGCCTTTCTGAACGGCACAAGGAGGTTGTCTGCTGATGGCGCCCTGCCCGGCGGCGTGACCCCACATGCACCAGAGAAGTCGACCGTGCCATGAAAGAACCTCGTGCTGCCAAAACCATGTCGTCGGAGAACTTCGTGTGGCCGAAGTTGACTCTGCCTCTGGAGAACTTCGCGCCGCAGAAGTCGACCATGCCGCTGGAGAACACCGCTTCGGGGAAGTCTCGGCCGTCGAACGTAACGCTCGCAAAGTCGAAATGATGCTCCTGCTAGGAGCGGAGTTAGTCGGTGGGCAGGCGGAAATGATCACACATGAGGGGATGATGGTGCGCTAATCCTTCCGCAAGGCGATCCATGGTGCAGTGATGAGCACCCATATATCCGGCAGGTCGCCGACTACTGGCCGCGGGCCCTTGCAGCGAGGTCCTCCAGCCAGCTCCGGATGCGCCGAGACCGCTCCTGTATCTCGAGCGCAGCCCGCGATCCTTCGCCTCCGTTTTGGTCCAGCACCGCGAAGCTCGCGTTGACCAACCGCAGGGCGTCGTCGTGGTCTCCTGCGTCAGCGAGCAGGACGGCGAGGTTGTTCAGGCTCATGGCGTGGTCCATCCAGACACGCCGCGCCTCCTCCGAAGGCAAGGCCCCATAGATCTGGACTGCCTCAGCGACGGCTCTCCGAGCCTCACCCCACCGTCGCAAGTCGCCCAGGCGGCTGCCCAGGTTCGTGAGGCTCCTCGCCAGATCGTCCCCGACCGCCGACGTATCCAACTCCGCCCTTCGGCGTCCGATGAGGACAGCCTCCTCGATAGCCTGGAGTGCCTCGCTGTGCCGACCTGCCGCCGCCAGACGGTTGGACAGGTTATTCAAGGTCATGGAGTGGCCGAGGGCGAAGTCGCCGAAGTCCCGGCGCTTCAGCTCCCGGTACAGCCTCTCCGCTTCGGAGACCGCGTCGAGACTCTCCCGTGCTCTGCCGGCTTCGCCCAGCCGCACGGAAAGATTACTGAGAGACGCTGCGAGGTCAGCCGAGAAGGGCATGGAGTAGGCGTCGTCCTCCGCCGACAGCAGCTCCTGGTTCACCTCCACGCTCTCCCGAGCTGCGGCGAGCGATTCCTCCCGCCGCCCCTGGGAGGCCAGTTGGTTCGAGAACGTATGGAGAAGGCGGGCGAATTCCAGCCCGTAGGTGCTCATGTTCTGCCGTGCTGCATTCCGCATCCGCCGGACGTCCTCGGCGACGAGTTCCACCGACGTCGGGTCGGGCGCCGGGTCTCCGGATGCGTGGGCGAACGCCCCGACCAGGAAAGCGGCGGACGGTCTGCGGGCAGGGTCGTTCTCCAGACAACGCCAAAGAGTCCGCAGGAGCACCGGGGCGATCCCGGGGTTGGTCAATGGGCCTTGTTCCGAGTTGTCAGCCCTCGGGTCGCTCCACTGTCCCGAGAGGAAGGCCAGCAGCAGCGCCCCGACGGCGTACACATCGCTCTGAGGGGTGAGCGACCGCCCGCTGTCGCTCGCCTCCAGGTAAGTGTCGCTGAGGGGGAGCACGTCGCGGTGAGCGCTGTCCACTCGGTCGACCGTCGCCGTCGCCCAGCCGATCAGCCGGACGTCGCGGTCGGTCACGAGAACGGCCCGTGGTGCTAGCGAGCCGTGCACGAGCCCCCGGGCGTGGGCGAGTGCGACGGCCTCCGTCAGGCCGAGGCCGATCCGCAAGAAGAGCTCCTCGGGGACCGTTCCCTCGTGTTCATCGAGGATGGTGCGCAGGTTCGGCGCAGGTGGTGAGGACGGATCGTCTCCGCGGCGGTGGACGCAGCGCGCCGCGACCCACGGCAGCTCCCCGGTGGTGGGCGCAGCCACACCGAGGAGTGCGGGGGCACCCGTGCCCCGCATGCGCGTCAAGCACTCGGCCTCCGTGCGGACGAGGGCCCGTGCTGTCTCGGGATCGCGGGAATACAGGGGGGCCGGCGCCCGGACCGTGGCGACGGTGCCGTCCTCGTCCTCGGCCAGGTACATCGTCAGATGGGGCCAGCCCCGGGCGCTACGTGCGCGGAGCCGGAACCGACCGAGCTGTACCGGATCCTCCGGTAGGAGCTCCACCCAGCCAGCTGGCTGGTTCTCACCCGGCGCGTCGTCGTACACCTCGTCAGTCCGGGCAGCTGCAGAATCCCGGAATCCGGCGGAATCCCCAGCCCCGATGGAGTCCCTAGTCTGGCCCTCGTGAGCACGGGTCCGATCCAGCACAGGCACCGCCGGCCTGGCATCGGTGGACGGGATGCCTAGCCGCGTCAGCACCTGCTCCCGAAGCCAGGCGAAGGAGCGTCCGGTGTCATCGATGACGGCCGCGCCGTCCGGGTGCCCGACCCACGCCGGGAAGACAGGGGCGCGGCCGACGGCGGCCTCGATGCGACGCGTCACGGCCTCGGCGGTCCGCAGCAGTTCCCTCGGGGAGACTGCGCTGAGGAGAACGCTCCGGGCGTCGTCCGTGAAGTCGAACCGCCAATGGTGTGGCAGCCGGTCCGCTCCGTCGGCGTCGAGCTCGTGCATCAAGCCCCCCAGGAACACCTCCATGAGGTGACCGAGGTCTGTTGGTGGCCCAAGGGCGGCCTGCACCAGGCGCATCACGGGCGGCGTGACGGGGGCGACGGCCGCCACGTGGGCCGCGAGCCGATAGGCTTCGGCGGACGCGGCCTCCCTAAAGCGGAGTACCGCTTCGGCAGCGTCGCCGTCCCGGGCGTCGACGACGGTCCGGCTGGAGCCGGGCCGGCCAGCGTCCCACAGAGGGAGGAGCGCGGTGCCGCCGGGTGAGGCGACGAGCCACGCCCAGTCGGCGACGGCCGCAGGGGTCGGTGCGAGGACCGGGACGGGTACGGAGTCGAAGCGGACGAGGTCCGGCGGCAGGTCCGGGTCGGTGACGTGCCAGTCGCGGGTGGGGCCACCGCGACGATGGGTGGTGACCTGCCAGCGCCGTGCGCCGATGCCGGTGCTCGCCCAGAGCCGGGACGGCAGTGGCTGGATGATCGCAGTGGGACCGCAACGTCCCCAGCGGTCCGTCACCCGGCGCATCCCGCCGTCCCGCCAGGCTTCGCCCACACCGTCGCTGACGACCAGGACGAGGGTGTTGCCGGTCGGGTCGCACAGGGCCTCCGGCGTCAAGATCCGGCCGCGGTGGTTGTACGGGCTGGTCCGCAGGGACGGAGTGCCGCTGCGCGTGTCGAGTCCGTACACACGCACGTCTCGGAAGGCCCCCGCACGTTCCATCAGCGCCCGGACATCGGCGGCGAGCCGCTGCCAGAGCACCATGGAGACGCCGTCGTCAACCACGAGGGCCAGGGACAGCCAGCGGGTACGCACCGCACGGGTGACGGTCTCGGGCACGCCCGTATCAGCGATGGCAGCGACGGTCCGTGTGACGTCGAGTTCCTGCTGGCGCCGGTCGGGGAAGCGCTGCCGCAGCGGCCGGAGGGACTTGCCGAGCCGGAGCTGCCCGGCGCCGAGAGTACTGCTGTCCGGGGCGCGAACTGCAACCGCTGGCAACAGGCCCGCGGGCGCCTGCGCATCTTCGTCGGAACTGGGCTGCGCCGAGGCCAGAAGCGGGCGCGCGGACGGCTCCCCCATGGACTCCGCAGCGGCCGGCTCTGGCGCGGGCTCCGCAGTCTCGGCCTTCGACGACGCCTTCGGCCCGTCGTGGTGGGGCTCGCTGTGCCGCTCCGAGGTCGCAGCAGACACGCTGGTGGAGCGCGCCAGGGGCCCGGAGTCCGGAGGCAGCTTCCCGGCGAGCCACATGGCGTCGAGGAGTTCCTCATGGGAGAGCTCCACCCCGCTCTCGGCCAGAACCTTCGTCACGCGCGCGATCACGGCGTCACACGGCTCCGCCGAGACGGTGCAGGACACCCTGGAGGAGGGAAGCCGCGTCGAGGTTCACGCCGCCCTTGCGGAGGAAGACGGCGTTGAGCAGCTGATCGGTGGCCAGTTCGCCCTCGGCACGGCGCTCGAGAAACTCCCGCAGCAGATCGTCGGTGTCGTCCAGAGCGTCGGGACCGAGGTGCGCGGCGACGATCTCCCGAAGCCGCCGCTCGTTGGGCTCGGGGAGATCGAGGCGGACACAGCGCCGCAGGAAGGCGGGCGGGAATTCCCGTTCGCCATTGCTGGTGATGACCACGACCGGGAACTCACTGCAGCGGACGCGCCCGCGCGTGACCGGGACGGTCTCATCCGGGTCGTCGGTCCGAACGTGTACCGGTGCATGGCTCGCGGGCAGCCGGGTGAGTTCAGAGATGACGAACTCACCCTCCTCGAAGACGGTCAGCAGGTCGTTGGGTAGGTCGACGTCGCCCTTGTCCAGCTCGTCGATGAGCAGCACGCGGGGGCGCTCCCGGGACACAAGCGCGTTACCCAGGGGGGCGAGTCGGATGTACTGGCCAATGTCTGGTTCTGTGCCGTCGGCGTCTCGCTGCAGGGTCGCCTCGCGCAGCCGGCCGACGGCGTCGTAGTGGTAAAGGGCGTCCTGAAGGGTTGAACGGCTGTTCACTGGCCACTGCAGGACGCAGCCGAGAGCGAGTTCGTGAGCGATGGCGTGGGCCAGCGAGGACTTGCCCGTGCCTGGCTGCCCGGTCACCAGGAGGGGCCGACGCAGGTGCAGCGCCGCGTTCACCACCTCCACCTCATCGGGGCCGATGAGGTAGGGCCGCGGATAGGGAACCCGTTCGCCGGTCGTGGTCTCCTGTTGGTCGAACCGGCGCCACGGGGGCGCGGCGGGGAACGACACCTCACGGCGCTCGCCGTCTCCGCGGAACAGCCACCAGTCGTCGCCTCCGCCGTTGGAGGACGAAAGCACAGGGCTTGTACCGGCCGGGGGTTCTGAGGTGGTCATGACGCGCGCGATCCTCTCCAAGGGTCACTCAGTTGAAGCGACTCGGTCCGTGGGAGACTGCCTTCCGGTTCCCATGCGAGGGAGGGCCGGGCCCGCCGCTCCGCCGGGCAGGCCGCCGAGTCGCTCCGAAAATCCCGGACCCGCTCGGGAAGTCCCTCCAGGTCGCCGACGGGATCCAGAATCTCCAGTCTTCCTGCGTCCTCGTAGCCGTTGGCCTCACGGTCCCACAGCACGACCGGGACGCCCAAGGCGAGACAGGTCAGCAGCCAGGACCGGCGCTCATGGGCGGGGCCGTGGAGGACCACCCGCGCGGTATCACGATGCTTGGTCTTCAGTAGATTCACGAGCTGCCTGGCGTCGCCGGACGCCCGGCCGGTGACGAGCACCGACGCGCGTCCGTTCTTCCACCGTCGTTCCTGGTCACCGTCGCGTTCCGGCCTCTGATCACTGAGTTCCGGGCAGCTCAGGGAGACACGGTAGTCCGCTCCGATCGGCCATGCCGGAACGATGTCGTCGAGCGATCCGGGCTCCCATTCGTCGACGGCCAAATCGAGCCCTGCCCGGTCGACCACGACGGTCACCCACGGCACATGGTCGCCCTGCCCCGGCTCCTGGGTCGCGGTGAAGACCGCCTCGCTGAGGCTGCTCGCCACCTCTCGCGGGGTCTTGGGCTCCGACTCCGTTTCCTTCAACACTCGGTGAGAACCGTCGTCGCGGACGAGCAGAATCCGGACCCGGTACCGGTCGTCCCCCGCGGCGGGGTCGTGTGCCAGCTCCATCACGACCCGCGACACCGGCGACGCCGCGCGCTTGGCCCACCGGGCGGCGTCTGCACGCCGCTCGGCCAAGGCCCCGGCGTGGATGCCGAGCCGTCGGGCGGTCGTCCCCGACCACGCGCGCAGGTCGTCGCCCAGCCCGTCGCCTGCGGCCGCCGCCACGTACTCGACGAGCCGCAGCAGCGCCGGCACCGGCGGGGCGCCCTCGGGGCCGCTCACACCGTCAGACAGATCCTCCAAGCCCTCGACTACGCCGCAAACGTCGTTCTCGCCGAGCTGCGGACGGGTGAGGATCTCCGGAAGAACGAGGTATCGCAGCGCCTCACTGGCTGTTCGGGGTAGCAGCGCCGGCTGCTTCTCGCAGACCCTGCGCAGCAGGCCGATCAGGGCGTCGTACTCATTCACGGAGAGCAACGACCCGCAGTCGAGTGCCCTGGCCCACGAGAACAGATGGGTCAGAGCGGCGCGGGCCGTCCCCTGTGCGCTGCTCGCGAGGGCTTCGCCGAGCGACGCGAGCGCCCGCGGATGCGCCATGAGGAGTGCCACGAGGTCGGCCACAGTGGGCTCATAGCCCTTGGCCTCGTAACCCAGCTCGCGCGCTAGGGCCCGGGCGTGATCGACACGAACGCCGGGGTACGAGAACAACGGCGCGATCAGCTTCTCCAGTTCGCGCTCGGCGGGCGTGCGCTCGGCGACGGGCCCGGCCTCGGGCAGGGACGCGCCGATCGCACTCAGCTCGGGAAACCGACCGGTTTGCTCCTCGATGTGGGATACGAAGTCGCCGTCCCCGGCGAAGGAGGACACCGGCAGGGCGATCAGCCGGCGGGCTCCGTAGGCTTGGTCTTCCTCGGTCACGACGCCGACGAGGTAGCCGCCGCAGAAGATCGCCGCCCCCGATGCCCCGCCCCAGGCGTTCCCGCCGTCGGTGCGGGCGGTGGGCGCCGGTCCCTGGTCGAGGACGTAGCGGTCCTTGCCTCCGGAGAGGATCGGCAGGATGCCGCGCAAGTGCTCCGGCGCCCGGGTCTCCCCTTTGGCAGCCCAGGGGTAACCGAGGCCCTCGTACGGCAGCGGCGCGGTGCCCACGGGGCAGCCCCAGCAAACGGAGCCGGGCGGATCAATCTTGCGGTCAATTCGCAGCAGAGCGACGTCCAGTCCGTCCGGGTGGGTCCAGAGCAGCTCCGCGTCCGTACGCGTCGTCTCGCCGTCGAGGTGGTGGCCTACGCGTACGGTGATGATCGGCCACAGCGCTCCCGTGCCGCGGTCCTCCAGCACATGGCGGGCGGTCAGCACGAGCTGCGGGGAGATCAGATAGCCGGAGCCGATGGTGAAGCGCCCCTCACCGATGCCTCCGCTGCGGATCAGCGCCAGTCTGCGCGGATCCACGTCACTCCTCGTCCAGCGACCCGAACTCGTCGTCGCCGATCTCGGGGCACGCGCCGTCGAGGGCCCGGTCCTTGACCGACAGCTTCAGCACCAGCTTGTGGGTACGGATGGTGGATTGCTCGCCCCCCGCGCCGACGGCAACCACGCCGAAGGAAAGCTTGCCGTCTCCCTTGGCGGACTTGCGCAGTTCGAGCTGCAGCTCCAGCTCCGCCTCTTCGACGCCGAAGGCGAACTGCTGGTTGGCGCCAAGCCGCTGCGCCCCGTACAGCTCTTGGCGCAGCTCCTCGATGGCTGCGGCAAGACCGATAGTCGACACCTTCGTCCCGCCCCCGGTTCAAGACAGTCAGAAAACAGTACGTTGCCGGTACGGTACAACGCTGGCGAGCCACCGCAAACTCGGTCATGGACAATGACCTGTGGAAGGAGTCGTCCACCGCATGCCACCGCGCGAGAAGAAGTCCACCGAGCAGGAGGAAACGTTGAGCTCCTCCACCCCCGAGGAGATCCAGGCGATCCTCTGGAAAGCAGCCGACAAGCTGCGCGGCTCCGTCGACTCCGCCCAGTATAAGGAGTTCGTGCTCGGGCTGATCTTCCTGAAGTACGTCTCCGACGCGTTCGACGAACACCGAAACAAGCTCGCCAAGGAGCTTGCCGAGGACGGCGTCTCGGACGACCGGATCGTTGACTTCCTGGAGGACCGCGACGAGTACACCGGTGCCCACATCTTCTGGGTACCGGAGACCGCCCGCTGGTCGTGGATCGCCGCGAACGCCAAGAGCCAGGGCGTGGGCAAGCTCCTCGACGAGGCGATGGACGCGGTCATGCGGGAGAACGCGGCGCTGACTGGCGTCCTCCCCGTGATCTTCAACCGCGACAACGTCGACCAGAAGCGCCTGGCTGAACTCGTCGACCTCATCAGCGATGCCCGCTTTGGTGGCAATGAGGAGAAGCCGACGCAGGACGTGCTGAGCGAGGTATACGAGTACTTCCTTGTCAATTTTGCGCGGGCGGAGGGCAAGGGGGGTGGTGAGTTCTACACGCCGCAGTCGGTGGTCCGGCTGATCGTGGAGATCCTGGAGCCGTACAACGGGCGCGTGTACGACCCGGCGTGCGGCTCGGGCGGTATGTTCGTCCAGGCGAGCAAGTTCATCGAAACGCACAGGGGTCGCGGCCACAATCCTGACATCGCGGTCTACGGCCAGGAGATCAACCAGCGCACCTGGCGACTGGCCAAAATGAACCTCGCTATCCACGGCATCGACGGCAATCTGGCAGGCCGTTGGGGCGACACTTTGACCGACGACATGCACCCAGACCTCAAGGCCGACTTCGTCATGGCCAACCCACCGTTCAACATCAGTGACTGGCCACGAGACGAGAGCGACGTCCGCTGGCGGTACGGGGTCCCCCCGAGGAACAACGCCAACTTCGCGTGGCTCCAGCACGCCGTGTCGAAACTAGCCGACCGCGGGACGGCCGCCATCGTCCTCGCCAACAGCTCGCACTCCTCGCCCAGAATCGAGGCCGAGATCCGCCGGGCGATGGTGGAAGCGGACCTGGTCGCCTGCATGGTTGCACTGCCGCCCCAACTCTTCCGGACGACCCAGATCCCGGTCTGCCTGTGGCTCCTGACTAAAGACAAGTCCCCCCAGGGCGCGAAACGCCTGGACGATCGGCGCGGCAAAACTCTCTTCATCGACGCCCACGGAATGGGCGAGATGGTTGGCCGAACCGAGCGGGCTCTGACAGAAGCTGACCTCACGAAAATCGCCGACACGTACCACGCCTGGCGAGGCACGGCATCGGCGAGGGAAGCAAACCTGTCCTACCAAGACGAGTCCGGCTTCTGCTTCTCGGCGGACATGGCGACTGTGCGCGAGCATGCGTACGCGCTGGCCCCGGCACGTTATGTCGACACCGGTCCTCCGGTCGCCCTGGAGCCACCAGAGGTCCCGCGGAGCGGTCCCGCCGCCCTGATGAAGGACCTGTACGCAATCTTCGGCTGAGAACCGTCAGCGAGAGAGCCCCCACTGGGCGTGGCGCTTGAGGCGGGTGAAGCGAGATCCCTGGTCGCGCGCCGCCCCCGTTCAACCAGCGCACCAGTCAGCGTCGGTGGACTCATGACAGTGCCAAGCGCTTGGTGGGGCAGCGGGTGGACCGGCCGGTCGCTGGAAAAGGTGCAGGCCGTCACCGATCTGCCCCAGGATGAGGAAGTCGCCACCAGGGTCACGTCGGATCAGCTGCGGCTGCCGACCGTCGGGCGGGGAGCCATGCAGGACGACACGACCCGGATACTGGTCAACCGGGCTCAGTTCGACCACTCCGAGCAGACCCGGGACCGGATGCGGGAACGCACGCCGGCCGTGAGGAAGATCGAGCACTGCCCTTGCCGGAAATCTCATCCGCCCTGGTGGGGGCAGGTTCATCTGGTTTCCCGAAATCTGGCCGCGGTCGCTTGAGCTGACACTCTGGCGCAGCTGCTGTCAGCGCGTCATGATTCGCGATGCTGCGCCTGCTGCCGATGAGTGACCAGGACAAGGACGCGGAGATCCACGCTCTGCGCCACCAAATCACCGTGCTCCAACGCCAACTTGCCAAGGACAAGATCCGGTTCATGCCAAGCCATCGGGCGTTCCTCGCGGCGCTGCTGCATCGGCTGCCGCTGCACGTGCTGCGAAGGTTACGGCTGCTCGTCCGCCCGGACACGGTGCTGCGTTGGCACCGCGACCTCGTCGCACGCCGCCATGCCGTCTCCTGCCGGCCCAAACACCCGGGACGACCACGCACCGTGCGCTCCATCCGCACCCTGGTGTACCGACGCCTGCACGGCGAATTGCTCGTGCTGGGGGTCAGGGTGGGCGCGTTGACCGTCTGGGAGATCCTAAAGGAGGCAGGCATCGAGCCTATGCCCGAGCGGAACTCCAGTACCTGGGCCACTTTCCTTCGCACTCAGGCTGATGCCCTGCTGGCCTGCGGCTTCATGGAAACAGTCACCCTGTCGGGAGCACGGATGTACGTGCTCGTGGTGATCGAACACGGCAGTCGCCGGATCCGCATCCTGGGCAGCGCAAGCGGCGAAGAACCTCGTCATGGGCCTCGAAGACCTGGGCTGCCGCGCACGGTTCATGATGTTGAAGCGTCACGCCCCTGCGCGCGCGGCGTGCACGGTCTCGCTGCCCGACGGTCGCACGGCTGGGCGTTCGCGACCGCCCAGGAAGTCGTCCTGCTGGACACCAACGGCTGGACCTCGATCAGCAGCCTCGACACCCGGCGGACCAGCGCGCTTGCGGCGGTCCCTCAGTGCGACGGCTCCGCCCTCCTCGCAACAGGCAACGGCAACGGTATGCGCCTGGGGGACGCCCGGACCGGCCGCCTGGTGCACTCGTTGCTCACCGCGGCCCCAGTCACCGACATCGCGTGGACGCGCGCCACGAATGGCGGAACCCTGCTGCCCATCGCGGGCCCTACGGGATACGCAACACTGCGCTGGAGGAACTGACCAGCGGTGCGCTCGCCTGCGGCTGTCCCAGCACGGCCCGATGTCGTCGACGACCTTGTCGTGGCTTCTACCCTAACGCGTGTTGCGGAGGGCTTGGATCAGAGCATCTTCCAGACACGACCCCGGTGTTGAGGGCCGAGCGCGTGTGGGTGGGGACACACTCCGCACGGAATCGCGTCTTCGGGAACGTACTGCTATCTAGGGTTGAGGCAGTTCGCTGGGTGGGATTGGAGCATCCCGCCAGCGACCTATGTGGGTGGGGGTGTGTTTTGGGCGAGGCGGAAGCGGTGGCCTTCTGCGGTGTCGCCGAAGTCGCGTTCGTCGTCGTCGCGGAAGCGTGTGTAGAACCACTCGGGTACTCGGGTGGTGTCCAGGCGGGTGCGGAGTACGCCGTCCTGCACGTCCCGTGCGACGTTCCGTAGGCGGTGCCATTCGTCGTCAGGGACGGGGCCGGGGCGTCCGTTGTGTAGCTCGGTGTTGACGACCTTGGTGAGTCGGTCGCGTTCGTCGGCCACCTTGCGTTGGCCGGACCAGATCTCGTAGGCGATCTGGTAGGCCGCCAGGGACGGGACAAAGAAGCTGAGGAGGGTGTCGCCCAGAGTGGCGTCCGCGACCACCAGACCGGCGACGAGACCGATGGTGGTCCACAGGATCGCGGTGGCGGCGATGAGGTGGCTGTAGCGGCGGCGGAGGCGGGCGTCCCAGGCGAGGTTCTGTTCCTGGGCGATGAACACGTCGTAGGGATGGTGGACGTCGTTGGTGGGGTCGTACCAGCCGTCGGTGATGCGCTTGTCCTTCGCCGAGCCTCGGGGGAGCTTGCGCGCGAGACGGCGGACGTCGGGCTCGGGGATGGGATCGCCTGCAACGGTGGCGCGCCACGGCAAGTGGAACAGCGCGATGTCGAACATTTCCTGGAGCAGGGCGCCCTGGCGCGCGGTGTTCCCGGCGAGGCCCTTGAGCAGGAACGCGGAGACGACGAACCAGAAGAACCCGACGATCGAGACGGCTGTCCGGCCGTGGCCGATCAGCGTGATCAGGACACCGGCGGCGGCGAGCACGACTGCGGCGGTGACGCGCACGGCTTCGAGGAACTGGCCACGTTGGTGGCTCGCCGCCGCAGCGCGCTGGACGAGCAGCATGTCGTCGTCGAGCTGCCGCTCGTGGATGGCCCGAAGCGGGATCCCCTGGACGCCGCCGGGATCGCTGGAGAGATTCATGGCCTGGTCATCCGGTTCCCGAACAGCTTCTTCCACTCGTCGTAGGCGGCGCGTTCCTGGCCCTCTTCCTCCAAATCGACCGCCCGTTCTGCGATGGCGCGGGCCTGGTTGAGCGCGTTGGCCGCGGCGACTTTCTGGGTCGCGTTCATGACGGCGTTGACGTCACCGCCCAGGCCGGCGGGGTCGGGCCATTCGTCGCCGATGCGTTCGGCGGCGGTAGCCAGGAACAGCACGATCTCGTCCTGATAGCGCCCGATCGGCGGCTTCACCAGCGACTGGGCCATGACCTCCAGCAGGAAGGAGGGCGACACAGGCTCGCCGAGTTCGCGGTTGATGCCCTTGACCATCTTGACGAAGGGAACGTACTTGCCGTCGCAGTCGGCGTTCTTGTCGATGCTCAACTCGTGGTGGCGCTTGGGGTTGGTCGCGATCCAATCGCCTGCCGACGGATTGGGGATGTAGTAGCCGCCGCCGTCTCGCTTGAAGGCGGGCACCACGTCGATCGACATCACTTCGTCGTCGGCGCCGTAGGGGATGACGACGGCCATGCCGTCGCGGGCGGCGGAACTCCACTTCTCACGAAGCAGCGTCTCCAAGGCATTGATCACTTCGATGGGCGCCTGATCGCGGAAGCCTGCCTCGGAGCCCTCGGTGTCGAGGACCACGAAGATGTCGATGTCCTTGAGCTTCTTCGTCTTGGTGTCGCGACGGTAGCTGCCGGTGAGGAAGTCGTCGGCGAGATCCCAGTGCGACCGGACGAAATCGCGGATGGCCTCGTGCCGTGCCTTCGCCAGGTTCTGCTCGGTCTGGGTGATCTCCAGGCTGTGCTTGAGCTTGATGAAGGCGTCGTCGATGTATCCCATAGCGGTGTGTTCCTGCTCGTGGTCTCAGGTGTGGTAGTACCGCATGCCGGTCGAGGCGTGCGGGGCGGATCCGAGGGTGCCGAAGGTGATGCCGCGCAAGCCGTCGGTGCTTGCCCGATGGCCGGGGCCCCAACCTGGTTGCGGGGTGCGGGGCCCGTTGAACGTGCAGAACAGCCGGTAGGTGGTGCCCGTGGGCACCCGGTCGAACTTGGCTCGGAACCGAGCGGCTCGGGCACGGGAGGCGGTGAACTCGGCGTTGCCGTCGCCGGAGGTCGTGTAGGACACCGGGAACTCGATCACCGGTGCCACGGCGCCCGAGGGCTGGTGACACTCGAGGACGACCGTGTCGAGAGAGCTCTCCTCGATCCACGCCTTGATCGCATTCTCGTTCTGCACCCAGTCGCGGTGCAGCCGGTCCATGTTGATCCCCAGGTCGGCGAAGATGTCGGTGATGGTGCCGAGGATGACGTCGGTCAGGTGCGTGGCGGTGTGAGTGCGGGTGTAGCTGTAGGTGTAGGTGGAGGTCATCGTTGAGTCACCGCCCGCCGCAGAGCCTCACGGTCGATCAGCAGACCGGAGTTGGCAACCTTCGTCTCCGGAGCGGGCGGGACAGCGTCGGACAACCGGGCGTGACCGTCGGCGGCTGCCTTCACCTGCTCCTGGAGCGGGGCCGACGACGGCAGGTGGATCATGAAATCATCGGCTCCCGCCGCGCCGGGGACGGGGTTGAGGTTCTCCTCCAACGTCAGCGCCCCCGTGCCGCACACCGTCGTGATCTCGCAGTGCACCTTGCCAGCCACCAGCGTGATCGACTGCCGCTGCAGGTGCCCTGCCGCGACCAGCATCCGCCCGACCGCCTCGGCAGCCGACATCGCCTGCAACGCCTCGTCGCGAGACAGCGCGGAGGACTGCGCCACGGTGTCCGCCACGAGATCCGAGATCACCGCCCAAGTTCCGCTGGCACTGCGCACGGGAGAGGCCGCCACCTGCCTAGTACGCTGCACGGGACACCTCCGACCGGCCTGTCTCCGCGACGGCGTTGTGTACCGCTGCGGCCAGGTCGGCTTCGGTGAGGCGGCCGGGGTCCAGCACCGTGTCCAGTCGCTGAGCCAGGGCTTCGAAGACCACCTTGCGCGTACGGCGGCCGTCCAGCCCGTGAGCCGCCTCGGCCATGCGGTCCATCGCCGAGGAGCGCGCCAGCTCACCCAAGGCCGGGTACTTGTCGGCCAGCGTCAGCAGCGTGGAGGCCAGGATCTTCCGCAGCGCCTCCGGCTCGGGAAGCGGGACGAGGATGGCTGCGTCGGAGCGGGAGAGGAACGCCTCGTCCAGTGCGGTGGTGAAGTTGCTGGTCGCGACGAAGAACAGGTGCGGGTGCTCGGAGGCGTTCAGATCCAAGGCAGTGAGCACCGCGTCAGTGGCACGGTGGACATCGGCCGGGTTGGCGGCCAGCGACGCCGCCGAACGAGCGACCGCCATCGACTCGACCTCATCGAGGATCACCACGGTCGGCACGCCATCCGACGCGAGACCCGGCACGTACTCGCCGAGCAGCTCGCTGACCCGCTGCTGCGACTGCCCGTGCTCAGCGCTCATCAACCCGTGCGGGTTGATCTCGATCCGCCGGACCGCGCCTCCGCCGACGTAGCGGGCGACCTGCGCCGGCAGACCCCGCGCCAGGGTCGTCTTGCCGGTACCAGGGGGACCGTAGAGCGTACACAAACCGTGCAACGCCGTCACCGCAAACGGCAGGTCAGGCCGCACAAGCAGCGACAACACCGTCTGGTTGCGCAACCGCTCCTTGATCCTCTCCGGCACCACGATGGCGTCCCACAACGCGGCCTCCTCCGAGTCGGTGGTGATCACCTCGTCCGACAGCACGCACTCCTGAACCCTCATCCCCTCAGCTCCATCCCCCCACGCACGGCAGGGTCACCTCAGATCTGAACATCATTTTCCGAGTTTTAGGTAGAGTACACGACATGGCGGAGATGCAACTCGACACACTTCACTCAAGCGTGTTCCGCTGAAGCCGGGTAATTTGACCGCCCGGTAACCAAGGTGTGCCTAAGATGCGAGCGGAGCAATCAAGATCGAGATTCGTCCGCTGATCGGTGGACGTCGACTGGCGCGGAGACGAGCGAACGTGAACGACCCGCAACTGGACCCCGGCGACATCGCGGCCCTGTTCGATCGCGCCAGACTGCGAATGGCGCGCGAACTCCGCGGGCTCACCCAGGTGCAGCTGGCCCGGGAAGTCGGCTCCGTCACCGCGGCTTCGATCAGTCAGTTCGAGAACGGACACACCAAGCCCGCCGCATCGACGCTTCGCCGGCTTGCGGTCGCCCTGCGGGTACCGCCATCGTTCTTCGCCGCTCCAGCCCGTCCGCCTGCTCAGGATCAGGTCACCGGGTTCTTCCGCAGCCTTCGATCAACCTCCCCCCGAGATCGCCAACAAGCGCTCGCCTACGTGCACCTCGCGCGGGAACTCGCACTTGAGCTTGAAAAACACGTTGCGTTGCCCGACCTCAATCTGCCGCGCGTCCCAATCGACAAAGGACAGCCTCTTCAGTCCGCCGATATCGAACAAGCGGCAGCCCAGGTCCGTGACCACTGGAACGTCCCACGCGGGCCAGTTCAAGATGTCGTGCGACTTTTGGAAATGAACGGGATTGTCGTTGTCCGCTTCCGTGTCAGCATCGAAAAGGTTGACGCATTCTGCGTCGACTTCGCCGACAGGCCCGTTGTTGCTCTCGGGGCCGACAAGGGCCTGCGTGACCGTTCCCGCTTCGACGCGGCCCACGAACTAGGCCATCTGGTCTTGCACGGCCTCGCTGGAAAAATTGGCGACAAGGTCACTGAGAGCCAGGCACACGAGTTCGCCGCCGCGTTCCTCATGCCAGCCGACGACATCAGATCCGAACTTCCGGAGCGGCTCGACTGGCCTGCATTTCTCCACTTGAAGGCAAAATGGCACGTCTCGCTGGCCGCCCTTTTGGTCAGGGCAAAAACGCTCGGCGTCACAAGCGAACACACCTACGCTCAAGGATGGAAGGCGTTGTCCGTCCGAGGATGGAGAAAAGTAGAGCCTGGTCCCCTGGGGAATCCAGAGGCACCCGTACTCCTGCAGCGCGCACTAGAACTCATGGAAACAACGGGTATCTCCTTCGCCGATTTCATCAATCGTTCCGGCCTTCCGGAAGCCGACGTTCGAACCCTGCTCAGTCGGGATATCAGCGAACGACCCCGCGTGGAGTTCTGACCTTAAGGACTCTGTTGGTCGATGTGATGGTTCACCTGAAATGACCTACGAGTGGGTTGGACACTGCTCGTTGTTGGGTCTGTTTCCTGGGGCCGAGGGGGGAGATCATGTCGATGCGTCCGTTGCCTGCACCCGCGGTGCCTGAGTCCACGGCCAGGGTTGCCTGTGCTGCGTTTCCGCGCGGGTGTCTGGCCATGCGGATCAGGGACGAGTTCGGGGTGGTGTTTGAAAGCGAGAGGTTCGTGGCGGCGTTCGCGCATCGGGGCGGTCCGTCCATGTCTCCGGGGATGCTGGCGTTGGTCAGCGTGATGCAGTACGCAGAGCGTCTGACCGACCGGCAGGCCGCTGATGCGGTGCGCGGCCGGATCGACTGGAAATACGCCCTCGGCCTCCAACTCGCCGACCCTGGCTTTGATTTCTCGGTGCTCAGCGAGTTCCGCGACCGGCTGATTACCCACGGCCTGGAACAGCAGATCCTGGACGCCATCCTCGCGCAGTGCAACAAGCAGGGCCTGCTGCGGGCCGGCGGCCGGGCCCGCACCGACTCCACCCACGTCATCGCCTGCATCCGTGACCTGAACCGGCTGGAGTTCGTCACCGAGACCATGCGCTGCGCCCTTGAGGCGCTGGCGGTGGCCGCTCCCGCCTGGCTGGCCGGCACCGACGCGGTCAACGCGGACTGGCTCGCACGCTACCAGCAGCGCGCCGACTCCTACCGGCTGCCCAAAGGCGAGACCGAGCGCACCGCGTTCGCCGAGAACGTCGGGGGCGACGGCTACGAACTCCTCGACACCCTCGATGATCCCACGGCCCCCGCCCACCTCGCCCGCCTCGAGGCAGTCGTGGTCCTGCGCACCGTGTGGGCCCAGGAGTACCAGCGCGACGCCCACGGAGTGCGCTGGCGCGGGAACAGACAACGCCCTCCGGGAGCGGCACGCATCGTCTCCCCACACGATCCGGAGGCGCGCTGCGGAGTGAAGCGGGGATCCGCCTGGGACGGCTACAAGACCCATCTCACCGAAAGCTGCGACGACGACCTCCCCCACCTGATCACATGCACGGCCACCACACCGGCCACGACGGACGACCACCAGCTCACCGCCACCGTCCACCAGACCTTGACCGAGCGCGGCCTGAAGCCGGCCGAACACTACGTGGACAGCGGCTACACCAGCGCGAAAATCATCCTTCAGGCCCGTGCACAGGGCATCGAGGTCATCGGGCCGGTCAAACAGGCCAGCGGACGACCGGCCCTACACGACAGCGGCTACGCCGCCACCGACTTCCACATCGACTGGCAGGCCCGCCAAGCAACCTGCCCGCAGGGCCGGATCAGCACCCGCTGGAGCGACACCGTCATCGGCGGCGAACCCCGCACCCACATCGACTTCTCCCGCGCCGGATGCACCAGCTGCCCGGCCAAGGACACCTGCACCACGGCCGCCTACCGCGTCCTGACACTGCTCCCGCGCGAAGAGCACGAACTCCTCCAACAACGCCGGGCAGAACAACAGACCCAGGAGTGGAAGCAGCGATATCACACCAGGGCCGGGGTGGAGGGCAGTATCTCGCAGGCGGTGCGGCGCGCCGGCACCCGGCGTACTCGCTACCGTGGCCTCGCCAAGACCTCACTGGCCCAGGTCCTGACCGCGGCCGCACTCAACCTCTACCGTCTCGACGCCTGGTGGACCGAAACCCCCCTGGGTACGACACGAGTCTCCCACTACGAACAACTTGCCCTCAGCCACGCGGCCTGACCGACAAAACCCCAGATCACATCGACCAACAGAGTCCTTAAGGGTGTCAATATTCCGATGAGGCTGCCGAGCTGGGCGTTCTCTGTCGATGGTGAGTCAATCGGAGTGGCGTGGTGTGGTACTCGTTGAACAGTCCACCGAGTACCTGGCGGCGCCTGATTGTGCCAGCAGGTAGGGGGATGATGTTCGGGTCGTCGTCCGGGGCTCGTAGGTTCAGGCTGCGGTGGGGCCGTCCCGCGTTGTAGTGCTCGGCATACGTGGTGAGGACAGTGCGCAGATGTCGTTCGCCGGTGATCAGGAGTCGGACGGTGCACTCGGCGCGGGCTGTACGTATCCATCATTCGGCGAACGCGTTTGACCGGGGACTCTGCGGCGGTGTTGGGATGACGGCTGTGCCGTTGCCAGCGAAGACGGCGTCGAACGCGGCGGTGAACTTACTGTCCCGGTCACGGATGAGGAATCGGAAGCGCCCAGCCCCGTCGCCGAGGAGGAGGCAGCCCAGCAGCCAGCAGAGGATCAGGTAGAGCAGTCGCATACCCACGATCACCGATCGTGCCCATACTTGGACGATCGCAAAGCTCCAGGTCAATCACCTTACGGCAATATAGACACCCTTTAGACAGACTGGGAGCTCTGCCCACCGTGATCGGGAGGAATCAGCCGGTGCCGTACGATCCCAGCCCTCTGTCACGGGACGCTGCGAAGACCCTGCGCCAGATCGCGGAGGACCTTGACAGCGGTAAGGCCGAGTACGACCGCCCCCGCAGCGCGGCGCTCGTCCTGCGCTCGCCGAGCACCTACCTCAGATCCTGCTTCAGACCTCCGCTGCGGTGGACCGGATGGCTCGCGATCGCGACGACGCCACCACGGTGGCCCGCATCATCGGCGAGGCCGCCACTTCCGCCACGAACCTCATCGACCAACTCCGCCGCGCACACGAGGCCGCCCAAGGTGTCCGAGCTCGCTGATGTGTTGGGCACTGTCCTTTGATCACATCAGGCGCCTTCTCTTGGGGCAGCCTCAGGGGCGTCTGCGGGTTCTTCAACCCATTGACGCAAGAGGGGCAGCAGAACGCCAGGGTTGACCGGCTTGGCCACGCAGTCGGACGCGCCTGCCTCGACAGCCAACTCCTGGCCGCCGAGCGGACCCCTCGAAGCCATCGCGATGATGGGCATTGCACTGCGCCCCGGCGTGCGGCGAATCTTCGCGATTGTCGTCGGTCCATCTGCCGCCGGCGGCATGACGTCGATTACGAGAACCTTGATGTCGTCGTCCTGCTCCAAAGCATCGAGGGCCGCGTCGCCGTTCTCGGCATAGTTCACGTCCAGACCGTGGCGTTCCAAGAGGCTGGCGAGTGCGAAGATGCTGCGTATATCGTGGTCGACGATTAACACCTTCTCACCGTTAAAGCGGATGTCCCGTTCTAACTCCGCAAATTTCCGATGCTGGGTCAAGCCCCCTGACTGCCCTCGGGCGTCAGGCAGGTCAGGCAGTGCCGTCTGCTGATGAGGTAGGGCTGCAGCCCTGTGACGGCGACTGATGAGCGCAGCGAATTCGTTCTGTTCCTTTACTGTCTTTTCGTCGTCCTGCGATAGCTCGCTCGGATGCAGCGGCAAGTACAGCGTGAACGTCGAGCCGTGACCTGGTTCGCTCCGCGCATGGATCTCACCGCCGAGCAGCCTCGCGATCTCTCGTGAAATGCTGAGTCCGAGGCCCGTACCTCCGTACCTTCGGCTCTTGATTCTGTCCACTTGCTTGAACGCGTCGAAGATGACTTCCATCTTGCTGGCCGCGATACCGATTCCCGTGTCCATCACGGTGAACGCGACGACGTCGGCGTCTGGGCCTGACAGCGACCCGGCCTCAAGAAGCTGCTGCCGGATAGTTAGCGGCACCTCTGTGCCGGCAGGGCGAATGGTCACCCCGATTTCTCCGGAGTCGGTGAACTTGATCGAGTTGGACACCAGATTGCGCAGCACTTGCAGCAGCCGGTGTTCGTCGGTGAGTAGCGTGGGGGCTAGTTCGGCAGACACATGTACGGAGAAGTTGAGGTCCTTTTCCGCTGCCAATGGACTGAAGAGGGCCTTCAGGTAGTCGGCGAGCTCTGCGAGCGTGACGGGATTGGTGGAGATCTTCATCTTGCCCGCCTCAACCGTCGACAGGTCGAGGATGTCATTGATCAGCTGGAGCAGGTCGGAGCCAGCACCGTGGATGGTCTCGGCGAACTCGACCTGCCTCTGCGACAGGTTCTTTTCGTCGTTGTCGGCGAGTAGCTTGGCCAGGATCAGCAGCGAGTTGAGCGGTGTACGCAACTCGTGCGACATGTTCGCCAGGAACTCGGTTTTGTAGCGCATGGAGACTATGAGTTGCTCGGCCCGTTCCTCCAGGACCTGCCTGGCTTCCTCGATCTCGGTGTTCTTAACCTCGACGTCGTGGTTTTGCTGTGTCAGTAGATGGGCCCTCTGTTCCAATTGAGCATTGGAATCCTGGAGGGCTCTCTGCCGTTTCTCCAGCTCCGCCGTCTGATGACGCAGTTGTGCGGCTATCTCCTGAGATTTACTTAACAACTGTTGGGTTTGCTGTTGTTCCAGGATCGCTGCGCTGCTGAGCTGGATGAGATTGGCGACTTTATGCGGGATGTCAGGGCGGCGTTCACCCAGCCAGCGTTGTGCCTCGGCCACTCGGGTGGCAGAGAGCAGGTCTTCATCTCGGGCGCGTTCTTCCATGATGATGAGCCACTGCTGGAAATCGGCGTCTTCCTCGACCCAGACAGAGAGTCTGTCCCATTCCCGAATCAGAGCCTCGTGTGCGATCTCGGCTGTCTCGGGTCCATCAGGTCCCAAGATGACAAGACGTCGGTCCGGTTCGGCAAGTAGCTGGGCGATGTACCAATCAGTGTCGAGATGGGAGCGGTCGGCGGTGACGCGAACGGCGCTGGCCGCCCCGCCGCGGGCACGGATCATGGAAAGCAGGGCGCGACGGATGCGTTGCTCATCCAGTCGGAGTTGGTCGTGCAGCCAGTAGTAGGCCTTCTCCGCGTGCTGGTTCAGGGCTCCGGCAACGCCTCCGAGGCCGTGATAGCTGTCGAAACTGATCTGGCGTTTACGCTGTAAGGGCCATAGTTCGGTCAGAGTGAACTCCAGCAGCGGCAGACTACCTGCCGCCCTGCTGGCTTCACCCGCGATCGTCTCCGCCAGTCCCGGGCTGAAGGCCACGCCAGCAAGCTGTGCCGGTTCCACGATCACCCGTGTCAGTGCTGCCTCGTCCAGCGGGGAGACGTTCAACTGCCGATCCTGTAGCCGGGAACCGATATTGGGTAGTTCCAGCAAGTCGGGAAGAAAGTCTGCGCGCAGTGTGCACACCAGGCGTACGTTTGCGTCTTGCACTGTGTCTGGGGGCGGTAGCAGATGCTGCAGAAACTCCAGCGCCTTCTCCGTTTCCGGACTCCCGCTGAGCACCTCCTCGAACTGATCTCCAATGAGGGCTAGGCGTTTACCGGTTAGCAGGGCAACCTTCGAGGCTACGGGCCAAAATCCGTCCTCGCGCAGTGCCCGGGCTCGATGGTCCAACTGTTCAAGGGAGTGGTTCGCTCCCGGATGCTCAAGATCAAGCAGGGCCCGAGCAACTGATTCATAGGGGGTCACTCCGGGCCGGAAGGACGCCACGGACCATCCGTCAGTCGAGAGCGCGGGCTGCAGTCCAGCCGCAACAAGGGACGACTTGCCGACACCGGAAGGGCCGGTGACGACAACGAGCGGCTGCGCCCTCACCATCTCCCGGAGCCGCTTGACCTCGCGCTCACGCCCCACGAAGATGCCCGCCTGCGCGTCTGCGGCTGTGAACGCCTGCAGCCCTCGGTACGGACACGGAGGAAGTACCAACCGACCCAGGACCTCGGGCCATGCGGCCGCTACCTCCGACAGGGGCACAGCATACGCATCTTGCGCTGCGCCTCCTTTGCTGGCGATTGCGAGCATTCCCACGGCTGCATCGCCCCAGCGATCCGTCGCCACAACTGGCGTGCCGCTGTATCCGGGCTGAGCTCGCAAGGCGGCCTCGACGCGGGCATCGAGCTGGATCAAACCACCACCGACTGCTCCCCGTATGGAGCAACTTGCCCAAGCCCCCTTGTCCTTTCGGTCGGGGGCACTTGGATAGCCGAACACTGATACCTGCGAATCGGGGGTCAGGCCAATACGCGCATCGACTAACCGCGCTGGCCCGGCTCCAACGGGCAGAGTGTCCCCACCCACAATGACCAAGCCGGCTACATCACGCCCAGAGCCGCTTGGCCCGGAGGGCGGATCCCACGCCTCCACCCGACAGATACGAAGTGGTGCGCCGTCGGTGTCGCCGAGCAACACGAACTCAACCTGAACTCGTGCGTCGTCATTGGGGCGTTCAAGGTGGTGCTTGTCGCGTCCGAGCGCTGCATTGACGACATGCGCGCATGTGACGATGTGCCGGTCTCCGACGACGAACCCGAGGCCGATGGGAGCGCCCGAGACCGCTGACCGGATCTTTACGATGAATCCTTCCCGTCGAGCATGCATGTGGGTCAAGCGCGCTTCCAGACCACCCGGACGGCGAAGTTCACCTCTGCCGTCCCCTTAGCGATGATCACGCCGCTTTCGCCACCGATCTTTAGCCCGAACTCAATCTCCATCTCATCCGGCTTAAGCTCTCGCATCGTTTCAGAGACCTGCGACAGAGCTGGCCTCACGCGGTCCAGCGCTTGGCGGAGCGAGGTTTGGGCTCGGGCTACCACGCCGTCGTCCGCTGCAAGTTCCAGGTCAGAGCCCACCAAGCCGCCGTCAACCTCGAAGACGGCAGTGCCTTCGCCATCACCGTCCACCGTCATCATGACGAGTTCCGCCACAGTGCCCCCTTGCGCTCGGCCAGCCCCCAGCCATGGGGCCAGCAACAATGTCCCTCATCCTGTGACATCCAGTACTGGCGTCGCAGGGAAATCCAGGAGAGATTCCGAAGGTATCGAGCCACTCTCACGCTGTGCGGCGTATGGAGGACGGTGGACGTCCAGCATGTGTATGCGTGGGTGGGCGGAGAGTCGGAGGGAGGCTCCGCCGCCCGTCACTCGTGTCTCGGCTGTCTCCCGCTGCCCTTCTTCGTAAAGACCGGGAGATGGCGGAGTGCGTCCCGCCGGGCGCGGGGAGGTCAGCGCCCGGCGGGGGCCTCGGGGCTACTCGCTGAGCAGCTGGTGGAGGAAGGCAGAGTTGGCCGCCAGGTCGTGGCCGAGGACCACGGTGTGCTGGGGCAGTTTGTCCAGGTGGTAGGCAACGCTCCGCCGGGCGTCGCTGCTGCCACTGCCGCCGGGCGGAGCGAGGCCGAGGATGTCGGGGTAGCGGTCCTCGGTCACGCCGTGCATGAAGTCAGCCTCGCTGAGCGTGCGGCGGCAGCCCCCGACGGCCGGGGCGGCGTCGCGCTCGATTCGGGGGAACAGCACCGCCTGAGCGAGGCCGCCGGTGGCCAGCTTCAGGCCGAACCAGTCGGCGAACTTGGTCGGGGTCCTGCACCTTGCGTTCCCGCTTGCCGCCGGGCTCCACAGCGGTTCGCGCCGCCCGGCCAGAACGGCCTCGGTGACCTCGGCGTGCTGGGTGGGGTGGAGGGACTTCCCCGCCAGCAGGCGCTTGCGGGCGACGTCGTACCACCCTGTGGGTGCCGGAAACTGCGTCACCCGAGGTGACCTGCGGGTTCGGATCTACCCGAGCGCGGGAGGCTGGCGGGTGCTGTGCGGCATCATGCTGGGTCGTGGCGATACGTCTGATCTATCAACTAACGTGCCAGCTCTTCGGGTGGCTTGTGCCGCTTGCCCGGTCGAGTGCGGCGAAGGACGTCGAGATCTTGACGCTCCGGCACCAGCTCGCTGTCGCGCAACGCATCCAGCCACGGCCTCGGTTTTCTTGGAGCGATCGGGCTGTCATGGCAGCGCTGCTCCGGATGGTGAACAAGAAGCAGCGTGCACGGCTGGCGTTGCTGGTCACACCGCGGTCGGTCCTACGCTGGCACGCACGCCTCGTCGCCCGGAAGTGGACCTATCCACACCGCCGCCCGGGCCGACCTCCGAAGCCGGAAGCACTGCGGCACCTGGTCCTGCGCCTCGCGCGGGAGAACCCGGGGTGGGGATATCGACGGATCCACGGCGAACTGCTTGGTCTGGGACGCAAGGTCGGCGCCTCCACCGTCTGGGAGATACATCGTGGCCACCGACCTCTTCCACATCGACACCATCCTCTTGCGGCGCCGGTTCGTGCTGTTCTTCATCGACCATGGCGCCCGCCGCGTGCACATCGCCGGCATCACTCGACACCCGACCGGCCCCTGGATCACCCAGCAAGCGCGGAACTACCTCATGGACCTGGGCGACCGCGCAGAGTCGATCAAGTTCCTCACCCGGGACCGCGGCGCCTACTTCACCGACAGCTTCGACGCCGTCTTCCAAGCAGCCGACGTACGCGTCATCCCCACACTGCCCGCTGTGCCACGGATGAACGCGATCGCCCAAACGCTGGATCGGATCACGCCGACGCGAGGCCACCGACCGCATCCTGATCACGGGAGAGCGCCACCTCCGCCTCGTCCTCGACGAGCACACGGAGCACTACAACAGTCACCGGCCGCATCGATCCCTCGGACAACGGGCGCTAAGCCGACTCACCGAGTCCGAACCAAATATCCCCACTGGCAAAACCCGCATCTCCCGACGCGATCGACTCAGCGGCCTCATCCACGAATACTCACAGGGCGCATTGGGAGACACAGATTCCGGCACGCACAGGGCTCCCCTGGGACCGCCGGAGTGTGAGCGAACCACTTGGCACACTATTTTTGAGCAGCACCAGCAAACATCGATCATCGAAACCTCGACCGCCGTTGCCTCGCCCTTGTCGCCACGACAAGGGATCACCGCAGGTCAGACGTGCCCTGCAGGTCGAGTGGTCGCATGTGTGAGCTCACCCGGTTCAAACTCGGTGTGTCGGCACTTTGCTCCACATACGGGAGGCGATCACCATGCGCTCCTCTGCCGACCGAGGCCGTGTCTACCGGCGCTGCGGCTGCCGGGATGCCCAGCATCACCAGCTCGGCACGCGCTGTCCCCAGCTCGCCGACGATCATGATCACGGCACCTGGACCTTCGCCGTAGACCTGCCCGCACCCGCCGGCAAACGCACCACCATCCGCCGCGGCGGCTTCCCCACCCAGGACGCCGCCCGATCCGCGCTGCGGCGGATGCTCGAGGGCGAGGCCGGCGGCTTCAACGCCGATCCGAACCAGACCGTGGCCGACTACCTCACCACCTGGCTCGAAGCCAAAGCCCTCACCCTCAAACCGACCACTCTGGTCCGCTACCGCGACTACGTCACCCACGACCTCATCCCGGCCCTGGGCACACTCAGACTCGACGATCTCGCCTACCGCCACATCGCCGGCTTCGCCCGCGCCCAGCTCGCCACCGGCCGCGGCCGCGTCACCCTCCACCGCTGCCTCGCCACACTCTCCAGCGCCCTCGGCGACGCCGTCCGCCAGCGCCGCCTCGCCCACAACCCCGCAAAGCCCTCCGTCCTCCCCCGCCCGCCGGCTGCTGAGCGCACCATCTGGACACCCGAGGAAGCCGCCCGCTTCCTGCGCCACTGCCACCACGCCGACCCCCTGATGGCCGATTTCGTCGAAGTCCTCATCGGCACCGGCATGCGCAAAGGCGAAGCCCTCGGCCTCCACTGGGCCGACGTCCACCTCGACGAACAAGTCCTCTACGTCCGCTACACCCTCTCCGCCATCAACAACAGCCGCCTCGTCATCACCACCCCCAAAACCCGCAGCAGCAAAAACTGGGTCGCCATCTCCCCACGCGTCGCAGCCGCCCTCCAACACCAGACCCCACCCGGCCCTGCCACACCCCGCCCCGACGATCCGTACTCCGGCCTGGTGTTCACCCGGCCCAACGGCCAACCACTGCGACCGCAGACGCTCCTGGACCACTTCAAACGACTCGCGGCCCAGGCCAAAGTCCCCATCATCACCCTGCACGACCTGCGCCACGTCGCCGCCACCGTCCCCATCACCGCAGGCATCCCCCTCCTCACCGTCTCCAAGACCCTGCGGCACTCCACCGTCTCCACTACCGCGAACATCTACTCCCATCTCACCCGGCAAGCCGCCCGCGACGCCGTAGAAGCCATCGACAAAGCACTCACCAAAGCCGACACCGGCCACACGGGTGACAACCGCCGACACTGGCCACCCCGGCGGCGACCACATCGCGACCACCGAAACCGGCCCCACCGCCCCGCGAAACGGACCTACTCCCCCACCATCACCGCTACTTCACCCACTGCTTCCCGGCTCCAGCACGCGGCTGCGACCACAATGCGACCACCCACCTCAGCAACACGAAAAAGGCCGCTTTCCCATCTCTGAGAAAACGGCCTCCGACCTGCGGAAACGCTGGTCGGGACGACAGGATTTGAACCTGCGACCCCTTGACCCCCAGAAGCCGAGCAGCGTGCTCCGGCCCGTTTCCCCAGGTCACGTTGACGCACAATCAGCCGAGTAAAGGAGTCCACCTTTTTCGGCCCCTGCGTCCCGAGTTGCCTGGAAGCTGACATCGTGACCGGGCGTCGCATATGTACAGTATACGCCCGAAGCCACACCCAGCACAGGCCCAAACTCTCAACCGTACGCGCTGCAGCTCACCAGACAGAAACATGCCTCTCACCAGGCTGGACGCGATTTTCAGCATCCGCGCCACTGGCGGGCCGTGAACGCGCCCCACCTCGTCGCCCTCGTCCGCGCCGGAGCCCGCTTCGAACGCGGCCGGCTGATCCAGCTCGAGGAACTGGCCGCCTGATGAACATCCTCGATCCGCTGGCCAACGAAGAACTGACCAAGATCGAGGAGCGCGCCGAGGTTGCGACTCCGGGCCCCTGGCACGTGTGACAGCTCGACGACGACTTCGCATACGTACCGTCCCCGACACCGGGGGCTCTAGTAGGACTCCGTTAGGGTTGTTGAGTGCGGTCGGGCTGGGTCGGTATCGCGGGCTTCAAATCCACGTAGGCACGCAAGAGGGCGAAGGCTACAAGCTGGCGCAACCCGTCGCCTTTGGTCTTGAACGTGCCGCTGATGCCCTCGTTGACAGCGATCTGTTCCTCCTCCAACAAGCTACGGAGGCGCGGCAGAGGAATCTTCATCGAAGGCTCGCCCGAGGGAAGGACTCCTGAAGGTTGCGCTGGACCAGCGATTCGATCTCGCACACTTCCCGGAGCCGATCGTCCGACTCGCTGCCGTCTTCCTTGGCAACGACGTTCAAGTGGCTTCAAAGCATCTCGAATGAGGCTTCCAGCTGCGGCAGTTGATGCTCGATATCCTCGAACAAGGTGGACAGCAGACGTCCAAACGTCGCTGTCGATCCGCAGCTCACTCCGGCCCGTCCTGAAAGGCGCGTTCACCTCGCAAAATCGCCTGAACGGGCCCTTTCACCCATCTGCGCGACGATCACCCGTTACCGAATGACTCATCGGCCTGGGACGCGGTTGTCCGCATGGCACGGGAGACGGCCCTAGCGACGGCCACCACGGCTGGCTTCAAGGCAGCGGGCTGGGTGACCCCCGCTGGGGCGATCACCGACAGCGCGGCGATCACTTCCCGCGGTTGGCCGAACACCGGTGCTGCCACGGAAACCATCGGCTCGGGGAGCGTTCTGGCGTTGACTGCCACGCCTTCCCGCCGGATCTCTGCCAGCGTTCGCCGGAGGTCGGCAGGAAGCAGCCGCGAACCGGTGTCCGGGACAACGAGTTCGCCGTCGAACACGGCGCGTTGTTTCTCTGCTGGTGCATGGGCCAACAGGACGAGGCCGACTCCTGTGCAGTGCAGCGGCATACGACCGCCCACGCGGTAGGCGACTCGGCCCGCTCGGTGTGCCGACAACCGTTCGACGAGGACGGCGTCGTGCTGGTCGAGGACCGCGAGCAGGACGTGCTGACCGGTGGCGTGGTGCAGGTCTTCCAGGAACGGCATCGCTATGGCACGTAGACCGTGGCCCCTCGGAGCCAGCGAGGCGAGTTCGAGCAGGCGCAGACCGATGACGAACTCCCCGTCGCCGGTTCGCTCGAGAGCACCCCAGCTCGCGAGCTGACGGACTATGCGCAGAGCGGTGCTCTTAGGCAGGCCGGCCCGCGCGCTCAGCGAGGTCAGTGACAACGCGCCGTCGTGACCCTCGAATGTGGACAGCAGCCGGAGGGCTCGATTGAGGACCGGTTCGCCGTGCGCGGGCTTCCGGCCACGGGCGCGAGCAGTCGAGGGCTCCGTCATGTGGTTCAGTGTGCACTGTTGTGCCATTGAATGAAATGCGGGGTCACGCCTGCCCGGGGCGTCGCCATCATCATGGTCGTGACGAATCCATCCGTCGACGGTGCCGGATCGACAGCCAAGCGGCTGCGCCAGGTCACCGTGCTGATCGCCGGGGGCGGGCCAGCCGGCCTGTCGGCTGCCGCCGAACTGGCTCATCACGGAGTGTCGTGCCTGGTGATCGAGCCCAGAACCACTGTTTCCCACAGTCGCCCGCGGGCGAAGACCACCAGCGTCCGGACCATGGAGCACTTTCGCCGCTGGGGGATCGCTGCGGCGATTAGGGCGGCCGCCCCACTCTCGACTGAATGGTCCGATATGGTCGTTTTCTGCGATTCCCTGCTGGGGCGGGAAATCACTCGCTTCCCCGGAGCGTTTGCTCTCTCCTCGGCGCGAGTGGACGCATACGCCGAGAGCAGTCAGGTGGTTCCGCAGCCGGTCGTCGAGGAAACTCTGCGCGAGCACCTTCGCGGGCAGCCGGGCGTGACCCTCGAAGTGGGATCGTCGGTCACGGCGGTTCGGGAGGACGACGAGCGAGTACTCGTCACCGTCCTCGAGCCGGACGGAACGACCCGCGACGTTGAGGCCCGGTATGTGCTTGGGTGCGACGGTCCGAACAGCGTTGTGCGTCAGCAGATCGGGGCTCGCTACATCGGCCGGTCCGATCCCCGGCCCAACTTCAACCTGGTGTTCCGGGCGCCCACCCTGGCGCCCGCTCTCCCGCCTGCGGTGCAGTACTGGATCGTCGGCGGTCCGACGCCAGGGCTCATCGGGAGGTTGGACCTGCACGGGACGTGGTGGGCCATCTTTCCCGGAATCGAGGAGAACTTCGGCACCCGGCATGCGGCCCGGCTCATCGAGAACCTGGTCGGTGCTCCGGTCGAAGTGGACATTGTCGCGGCCGATCCGTGGTCCGCACGGATGCTCGTCGCCGACCTGTTCCAGACTGACCGGATCTTCCTCGTGGGTGAAAGCGCTCATCTGAATCCGCCCTGGGGTGGGCACGGGTTCAACACGTGCGTCGGTGATGCGGTCAACATCGGATGGAAGATCGCGGCTGTCGAGCACGGATGGGGAGCGCCCGCGCTGTTGGCCAGTTACGAGCCCGAGCGCCGGCCGGTGGTGCAGTCGACCGTTGACTCCGCGGCGAGCAACATGGCTACGCTGGCCGGTGACCTGGCCGACCGGGCCGCGTCGATACAACAGCTCAAGCGCAGCGAGTTCTACAGCCTAGGACTCGTCCTGGGCTACACCTACGGGCACTCACCCGTCATCGACGGCACGCCAAGGCCGACACCGGCCACTGATGTCTCCACCTACATCCCTTCAGCTGAGCCGGGCTGCCGACTGCCCCACATATGGCTCGGTGATGGGTCATCCCTCTATGACCACCTCGGCCCGGGGCTCACGCTCATCAGCCCGGACACGGGGGACTCCTCGGCGATATCCGAACTCCAGCGGCGTGCTAGCGGCACGGGCATTCCGTTGACAGTTCTCCGTATGCCACGCAGCTTTCCGCACCAAGGGCAGCACCTCATCGTCCGGCCGGATCAGCACATCGCCTGGAGTGGCACCTCGCCACAGGACGCCGACCTCGCAATGGTGCTGGGCAGAGCGCTTGGCCGCCAACCATGACATGTACGTCCACTATGGACCATGCGGGGACGGCAGACTCTCCGTCGCTTGGACACGCGAAGGGTGAACCAAAGACATAACAACTGGTTCAACCTGTCGCAGGACAACACAATCTCTGGAGGTATCGTGACGCAGCTCAACGGCGAGCCGGTGCGATTGGAGGAGACCCGGCAGATTCCGTCTCCTGATCCGGATTTCGAGCCGCTCAAGGTGAACGTGTACGAGCGGATGGCCAAGGCCGCGGCGCAGCTGGTGCCGTTGTTCCCTTATGACCATGCCGGGGCGATCGTGCCCTGTGGTGCGGTCCTCGTCGGCGGACCCGGCCGGACCTACGGTCATTTCTTCCACTGGAACACCGTGTCCGAAGTCGTGGTGAACTACGGCTCGAACAAGTCGGTGAAGGCGCCCGGCCAGATCATCGCGACGCAGAACCTGCACGGGGTCAACTCTTTCCTACAAGAGGAGACAGACCCTGACGCGTACGCCATCGATGTGATCACCCAGCACCAGGCGGAGGAGGGTGATCAGTCCGAAGCGATGATCGCCCGGTGCGCCAACTGCAAGGCCGTGATCGTCCGGCACGATTACGACACCACTCCGTACGGGTTGCCGGGCTACGACGAGGAACGCTACGGCCCAGGCACGCACCCGGTGCACCAGTTCGCGACCGCGGTGGGATCAGTCGAGTTCGCCGAACTGCGCAGCACCGACGAGGGCCGCAGCTGCTCGGAATGCGGACACGTGAACGAACCCTTCCCGCTCGAGGTCTGGGGCTGGGCACGCCAGGTCTCTCAGACCCGCGTGGCCAACGCCGCGTATCGCGCTCTGCGCCACGCCGCCCACTCCGATCCGGAGCCCACACCGGAGGTCAGCTCGTCATGACGCGCGCTCGTTCCACCCACCCGCTCAAGGCCGCGGCCTCCCTCGGCAACTACGAGGACGCCGCGATCCTGCCCAGCGAGACCGATCCGCAGATCTATCTGTCACGCAACTGGCTTCCCCAGCCGTTCCACCTAATCAGTGCCACAGACACAGTGCTCAGCCAGCTCTCCGGCTCGGCCCGCGTTCACCTGCGCGACAGCTCGGTCAACTGGTTCCGTTTGGAACTCGGTGACCACATCTACATCCCCGCGGGAACACCGCACCGGATCGCGCCCATCGAAGAGGGTGTGACGCTGCGCTACCTGCCTCTGCGAGTCGGCAGGCAGGGCGCCGCCTGGTACTGCCCCGAGTGCGGGACCGAAGTCCACCGGTACGAGCGGGAACACGACAACGACGAACCAGCAGTCCGGTTCTATGCGGCCGCCTGCGCCCGCTTCACCGCCGACGTCGCGGCACGGACTTGCGACAAGTGCGGTGCGCTGCACCCGGAAATCGAACTGCCCGCCTACGGCTGGGCCGACACCGTCGCGGACTGACCCTCCGTCACTCTCACGCATCCGGCGACATCGCTACGTGCTCTGTCCCACCGGGGAGGGACTGGCATTGACGTCAGATTGACAACCCCAAGGAGAGCCGATGAGCTCGACGACAATGACCGCAACCGGGAGACGGCACACCGGCGTTCTTTCACTTGCCTGCCTCATCCTCTTCGTGGACGGCTACGACCTCTTCACTCTGGGCACCGTTGGACCGAGTTTGGTTCACTACCAGCCGTGGGGCGCGACCACCTCCGCCATCGGTCTGCTCGGCAGCGCCACCGCACTCGGCATGCCGTTGGGTTCGATGCTCGCGGGCTGGTCCGCTGACCGCTGGGGACGCCGCACCCCGATGATCACGATGGTCGTCTGGATCTCCGCATCGATGCTGGCGGCGGCGTTCGCGCCGGGCTTCGGGTTCTTCGTCGCGGTCCGATTCTGCACCGGCATCGGCATCGGCGCGCTGGCTCCGCTCGTGAGCGCGTTCGTCGCCGACAACGCCCCGCCGCGTCGCAGGACGCTGCACCTCACGATCGCGCTGGTATCCATCGGTGTGGGCGGTGTCGCGTCGGCGTTGCTCGGCAGGCTGCTCCTGCCCGACGTGCATTTCCAGTGGCTGTTCCTCCCCGGAGTAGCGCCCATCCTCCTCGCCCCGCTGATCGCGCGGATGGTGCCAGCACAAGTCATGGTGGCAGCAGAGGTTCCGGTGGAGGCCACGGTGCCACGTAACCGCATGTCCCTGCTCTTCGCACCTGAGATCCGGCGAACCACGATCCTGTTCTGGGGCGCGGCCTTCATGAGTTTGGCCCTTCTCTTCAGCACCACTTCGTGGCTACCCACTGTGATGATGAAGGCCGGATACGACCTCAGTTCGTCACTGGAGTTCCTGACGACCTTCACCGCGGGCGCCGTCATCGGCGGTCTCGTCCTGTCACCGATCGCTGACCGTGGTCACCTCCGGCTGGTTACGTTCGGCACGTTCCTGCTCGCGGCCATCGCGCTGTTCGTACTCAGCACCCCTCAGCCGCGCCCGGTGCTGCTCGGGGTCTCGGCGCTCGCGGGACTCGGCTCGCTGGGCTGCCAGAATATGCTCATCTCCTGCATGAGCGCGTTCTACCCACCACACCTGCGCGGCACCGGACTCGGTGTCGGCCTCGGCGTCGGCCGTCTCGGCGCCATCTTCGGCCCGGCGTATCTCGCCGTCGTCACCGGCTCCGTCGTCTCACCTCGGGCGGGCTTCATCGCGTTCACCGTGCTCGCCGTCCTGGGCGCGATCATCGTCGCGATGTTTCCTCGTCACCTCGCGTCGTCCGGCGAGCCTGTCCCGACCCAGGCCGCCACAGCAGTCGCCTGACTCAGACTGTCCAACGAACACACCAATGCGATGTGTAGAACTTCCGTGTGCGACGCCGTTCAGTCCGCGCTCGATGTGCCGCCCGGGCCCGACTGCCGTTCCTTTCTCCGCGCTGTGACCGCGACAGCCGCCACCGCCGGGCTCGTCACGGTGGCGGGGTGCACCGCCGGTAGCGACGCGTACAGTCCGGCGCCTGCGCCTGGCGCCACGGTGACGACGATCGGGGATCCGGCCGCCCGCACGCGCCTGGTGTTGCTGGGCACCGCCGACGGGCCGACGCGGTGCGCGACCGGTACTTCCAGCTTCGCGCCGACGACTGCACCGAGCTCGACAGGCTCTATGCGGACCACGTCGGCCACGGGGTCCCGCAGCCAACCGTCGCCTGAGCCAACCGAGACGAGGGGCCTCCAATGCGCTTCGCCAGCGTGGTCCACGTCGGCCGCACCATCGCGGTCGCTCTCACCGCCGATCGAGTGCACGATCTGTCCGCACTCCTCCCGAGTGAGCGCATCACCCTCGATCCGATGGTCGAACTGCTGCGCGGCGGCCTACCCGACGAGGTCACCGCCCTGGCGCAGCCAGTCATCCCCGGACCGACCTGGGCACCGCTCGTCTCCCAGCCGAGCAAGATGGTGGCCGCACCCGTCAACTACATGACCACCACGAGGAGATGCGGCAGATCGGCGATGTCTCCGCACTCGGCTTTTTCCTCATGTCGCCGCCGTCGCTGACCGCCTACGGCGGCGTCGTGCGGCTGCCGTACACGGACCGCCGCTCCGATCAGGAAGGCGAGTCGGCCTTGCTGATCGGCAAGGACGGCAAGAACATCGATCCCGACGAGGTGCTCGACTACATCGCGGGCTACACCTGTCTGATCGACATGACCATGCGCGGCGGCGAGTACCGCTCCACCCGCAAGCCCTTCGACACCTTCACCCCGATCGGCCCGTGGCTGGTCACTCCGGACGAGGTGCGCGACAGATCCGACGTCATTTTGCGCACCTGGGACGGTTCAATCCGTCAGGACGCCGACCTGTCGGCCCTGATCTGGAACGTGGATCAATTCCTCAGCTACGTCTCCTCCGTGACCGAGCTCAACGGGGGGTGCCTGGTCACCACCGGCACCCGGCCAGCGTGGACACGGTCAGCGATGGCGACACGATCAGAGTCACGATCGACCGGGTTGGCACACTAGAGGTCTCTGCAACCGAGAAGGATGCGGTGCCTTGTCCGACTGGCGGTGTCGGCCACGGCCCGAAGGGCCCAGAAACCCTCACTCCCACGCCTGCGCGACGCGGCTCCTCGTAGAGACTTCCGTGCTGAGGTTGACATGGTGAAGCAGCATTCGCCGGGCATGCCGAAGCCGGGAAATGCTCAGGTAACCGTGACCGTTATCGTGTGCCAGCCTGTTGCCCCGTCAGGCAACGGCTTGTGCACCCGTCCTGTCTGTACCTGGCCGGTCTTGTCAGTGGCGCGCACTTGCAGCCGATGCTTGCCGGGCGTCGCCTCCCACGGCCAGCTCCACTGCCGCCATGTGTCCACCGACGGCACCGCCGCGAGCCGTGCCTGCTGCCATGGTCCGTCGTCCACGCGGACCTCCACCGCGGACACCCCCCGATGTTGCGCCCAGGCCACCCCGGCCACCATCACCAGACCTTGCTCCAGACGCTTGCCCGCCGCCGGTGTGTCGATCCGCGACTGTGTCTTCACCGGAGCCAGTGCCGCGTAATCCCGCCGTACCCAATAGGCGCTGAAGTCCGAGAAGCGACTCAGCTCCAGCTCCGTCAACCACTTCGTCGCAGATACGTATCCGTACAGCCCGGGCACCACCATCCGGACCGGGAACCCGTGCTCGACCGGCAGTGGCTCCCCGTTCATTCCGACCGCCAGCAATGCGTCCCGCCCGTCACGCAACGCTGCCGTCGGCGTTCCGGCCGTGTAGCCGTCCACGGAACGGCTCACCACCTGATCCGCCCCACCGTCCGGCTCGACCTCATCCAGCAGATCCTTGACCGATACTCCCAACCATCGGGCGTTACCGACCAACTCACCACCGACCTCATTGGATACACACGCCAGCGTGATGTACCGCTCCACCATCGGCCGTGCCAGCAATTGCTCGTACGTCAGCGTCAGCGGCCGTTTCACCCGGCCATGAATCCTCAGCCGCCAGTCCTTCGGTTCCATCTGCGGCACCGTCAAAGCGGTGTCGATCCGGTAGAGGTCCGCGTTCCTGGTCACGAACGGCTCCACTCCAGGCACCCCAGCGGAGACCTTGACAGGCAACGGTGCTGCCGGACTCGATGCGGGCGGAAGTACCACTGCGGCCCGGGCCGCAGCCACACGCTGTGCCCAGAGCCGGCGCCCTCCCGGTACGGCCACCGCGGCCGCACCGATGGCCCCGACCGCCAGCGCGAGAAACCGTCGCCGGCCCGGTGGCTGTCCCGCGCCGTCGGCCACCGACATGCCGGCATCCGGCGACGGCGAAGGGGCGCCCTGCACAGGGGTGGGGGCTTCCTGCGACGCCACGTCCGTGTCCGGGCCGGTGTGGTCCCCCTGGTCTTGTGCCAACACCGCCGCGCGGCGTGGCAAGGTGCCACGCAGCAGCACCAAAAGACCTGCGGCAGCCAGTGCACCGACCACCGTCGGCAGCGGGTACGCCCACGTGGCACTGGCCCGGGTGGCTGACGCCAGTACGCCGACCATCCCGAACACGGCCACTCCGGCCAGCCCGTATACGAGCCGACGCATGGCCAGTGCACCGATGAACGCGGCGAAGACCGCCAACACCAGCACGATTCCGGCCTGCAGCGCCAGCTTGTCGTACGTGTAGAACAGCGTGACCGCGAACTCCTTGACCGGAGTCGGCGCGGCGTCCACGGCGACACCACCCACCGCCACCAGGGGCGCTGAGGGCCCGCCCGTCGCGGCTGCCACCAGCTCACCGACGCCCAGCGCGAGGGCGGTGGCCGCGACGCCGGCAAGCTCGCCGTACCACTGCTTGGGCGGTTTTACCGGTGCGGGCCGTCCTGCCATGTGAGTCTCCATGTCGGTATCGGACAGTTGGCAGGCGCTTATCGGCTGACCCGGCGTAGTCGGGCGAATCCGACGCCCATCAGGACGAGGCCGACGATCACCACGATCGGTCCGATGACCGCCCACAACGTCACGCCGCTCATCGCTGAGCCCTCCATGACATCGAGGCCCTGCAAGGTCCAGGTCACACCGCCAAAGATCAGCAGTGCGCCGAAGGCGAGGACGAGCCAGTTCTTCTTCATGGGGTACCTCCAGGTGCGGAGCCGAGGTTCTCGACAACGAGCGTGACGTTCTGTGGCCGCGACGGAAACAACGGTTGGTTGGACCCTGTCGTCAACCGATCGACGTACGCACGGCTCCACCGGTACGTGGACATTCCTCGGCGCCGAGCCGGGCACCCTGGACGTGGGCGCCCGTAAACTGGCGGCCAGATCTCGGCGGGCGAAAGTGGGCAGGGCGTGGCAGTACGCAGCACCGTCGACTTCGGATACCGCTACCGCGTCGGATGGCATGTCCTCGTCGGCGCCGTCGCCATACCACTTGCCGTCGCCATAGCGGGCGACGTCACCGTGGCACTCGGACAACGCGTGCTTGCCCTCACTACGCTCGCCGTCATCGTCGCCTGGTACGCCTTTGTCGCGCCGCAGGCCATGGAAAACCGTGACGAGCGTTGGGGGGTGGCCTACTTCGCCGCCCTGGCGGTCGCGTTCCCGCTTCTGCTCGCCATCGCCCCGATGGGCGGCGCACTGCTGTTCGCGCTCTGCCCACAGCTGTTCGTGATGGTCGCGAGGTGGCGCGTACGTATACCGCTGCTGTTGATCCTCTACGCCGAACTCGCCTGGGCCATGATCGCGCAGGCCGGAGTCAGCCGCTACACGCTGGCGATGGCCGGCGTGACCGTTCTGGTACCCATGACCGTGACGATTCTCGTGGGCGCCTATCTGACCGGCATCCGCGAGCAGAACCGCAAACGGGCCGCGCTGATCGAAGAACTGACCCGGACACGGGCCGCGCTGGAGCGCGCGGGGCACCAGGCAGGCGTCCATGCCGAACGTGAACGCCTGGCCGCCGAGATCCACGACACCCTCGCACAGGGCTTCACGAGCGTCCTCATGCTCGCCCAGGCCGCACGGACGACCCTGCACCGTGATCCGACGGCCGCTGACGGCCAGCTCGACATCCTCGAAAAGACCGCCCGTGAAAACCTCGCGGAGGCACGCTCGCTGATCGCCGCGTTGGCCCCGGTCGACCTGACCGGCCGCAGCCTCGCGGATGCGCTGGACCGGCTCGCCGCCCGACATACCCGCGACACAGGCACGCGCGTCGAGGTGGCGATCGTCGGCGAGCGGTCCGGCGCACCTGCCGGCACCGACATCGCCCTGCTGCGCACCGCGCAGGAGGCCCTGGCCAACGTCGGCAAGCACGCCGACGCCACCACAGTGCGGATCGAACTACGCCACGAAAACGGCCTGACGACGCTGGCCGTGACCGATGACGGCCAGGGCTTCGACCCGGCCACTGTCCGGGGAGGATACGGCCTGCTCGGCATCCGCAGCCGGGCCAGCACTCTTGGCGGAACCTGCACAGTGCGGTCGGCTCCCGGTCAGGGCACCACGGTGCAGGTGGAACTGCCGACGGCCGACCATACGGCGCGTACCCTGCAGTCTGGGCTTGATCTCAGCCCCACAACCGACCACTGAGCAGGCGGAACCGGCTCGATGACTGTCAACATCCTGATCGTCGATGACCATCCCGTCGTACGCTTCGGCCTCCGCGGCATGCTCGACGCGTACGACGACCTGCTGGTCGTGGGCGAAGCCGGCTCCGGTGACGAGGCGATCGCCCTCGCCTCGGCGACTCGCCCGCACGTCGTCTTGATGGACCTGCGGATGCCGGGTACCGACGGCGCCACTGCGACCGCGCGCATCCGACAGCAGCACCCCGGCATTCGCGTGCTCGTGCTGACCACCTACGAAGGCGACGCCGACATCCTGCCGGCGATCGAGGCCGGCGCCACCGGTTACCTGCTCAAGGACACGCCGATCGGCGTCCTGACCGACGCGATCCGGGCGGCAGCCCGCGGGGAAACCGTCCTGGCTCCGCCGGTGGCCGCCCGGCTGGTGACTCATATGCAGGCGCCGGCCGAGGAGCAGTTGACCCCCCGCGAGGTTCAGGTACTCGGTCTCGTCGCGCGAGGTCTGTCCAACAGCGAGATCGGTCGACAGCTGTACATCGGCGAAGCGACAGTGAAGACGCACCTGCTGCGAACGTTCGTCAAGCTGGGCGTCAACGACCGCACGGCAGCCGTCACCGTCGCTCTCGCGCGAGGCATCCTCACGCCACCACACCAGTGACGGTTCGTGTCACGGGAGCCCAGGGCCTCGACCAGTTGACGGTGCCTCCGGGATGCGGTCATCACTCGGCTGCAGCGAGTTGCCCGGCGTGGCCGTGCCTCGCCTCCGATACACGGCGCGAGGCCCACTCGCTCCGCCGGAAGGTGGACGCCGCACCCTCTCCGTACTGCATGAACAGTACGGAGAGGTGTCTGCAGGCGCGCGACGACGATGACGCGCCTGATCGCGAAGCATAGGAGGTGATCCGCCACCCTTTGACGTTCACGACTGGAGTGCCTGACCTGTGGCTACCTTCCTATACCGACTAGGACGTTTCTCCTTCCGGAAACGCCGACTCGTCGCCCTGCTGTGGGTGGCTGTTCTTGCCGCTTGTGCCTTCGCGGCGGCCAAGGCCCCGGCCGCGGAGGAGGACGGCTTCTCGATGCCGGGAACGGAGTCGCAAAAGGCCTTCGACCTGCTCGACCAGCGTTTCCCCGGAACCAGCTCCAACGGCGCCGAGGCGCGCATCGTGTTTGTCGCTCCCGACGGGCAGAAGGTCACCGCGGGCGCCAACAAGGCGGCCGTCGAAAGGATCGTCACGAAGGTCGGGGACGGAAGCCAGGTCAAGAGCGCGATCGACCCGTTCAGGACGCCCGGCGCCGTGAGCAAGGACGGCACGACTGCCTACTCCACCGTAAGTTACAAGGAGAAGAGCGCCGACCTCACGGACGCCACCAAGGACGCGCTGGAGGACACGATCCAGGACGGGAGGGACGCCGGGCTCACGGTCAACATTGGCGGCTCCGCCCTGGAGCCCGCCGCTGAGTTGGGCGGTACCACCGAGATCATCGGCATCGCCGCCGCCGCGGTCGTGCTCGTTATCACGTTTGGCTCACTGGTCGCTGCAGGGCTTCCACTGCTCACCGCGCTCATCGGGATCGGCGTCGGCATCGCCGCGATCATCGCCATCGGCTTCTCTACGACGACCACGACCCTCGCCTTGATGCTGGGCCTCGCGGTTGGCATCGACTACGCCCTGTTCATCGTCTCCCGCTACCGCTCGGAACGTGCTGGGGGCCTCAGCGCCGAGGACGCGACCGGGCGAGCCATCGGCACAGCGGGTTCAGCCGTCGTCTTCGCCGGCCTGACCGTGATCATCGCGCTCGCCGGCCTGTCCGTGGTCGGCATCCCTCAGCTCACCAAGATGGGGCTCGCCGGGGCCGGTACCGTCCTCATCGCCGTCGTCATAGCGGTCACTCTGCTGCCCGCACTCCTCGGCTTCGCACCGAAAGCGGTCCTGCCGCGCAGCCAGCGCAAGGGTAAGAAGCGCAGTGGAAAGGAAGTTAACGAACAGGAGCGCGACAACAAGGCCGGGAAGCCCAACATGGGCACCCGCTGGGCGTCCTTCGTCACCCGCCGGCCGCTCGCCGTACTGATCTTCAGCGTGCTCGGCCTGGGGGTGATGGCTGTCCCCACCTTCTCCCTGGAACTCGGCATTCCGGGTGATGAAGCCCAGCCCACTTCCACCACCCAGCGCCGTGCCTACGACGCGCTCGCCGACGGCTTCGGCCCTGGCTTCAACGGGCCACTCACCATCGTCGTCGACGCCGAGAATGCCGCAGACCCCAAGGTCGCGGCTCAGCGGGCGGCAGCCGACATCGCCAAGACCGACGGTGTCGTGTCCGTGTCGCCCGCCATGTTCAACAAGGGCGGCGACACCGCGCTCATCAGCGTCGTGCCCACCACCGCCCCGACCTCCACCGAGACCAAGGACCTCGTCCACACGATTCGCGGCGAGGCGGCCGGGCTCAAGTCCGAGACCGGCGCGACAATGCTCGTCACCGGCACGACCGCCATGAACATCGACGTGTCGCAGAAGGTCACCGACTCCCTGCTGCCCTACCTCGCCGTCGTCGTCGGGCTCGCCGTCCTCCTCTTGATGATCGTGTTCCGCTCCGTCCTGGTACCTCTCAAGGCGGCCCTCGGCTTCCTGTTCTCAGTGGGCGCCTCTTTCGGCGTGATCGTCGCGGTCTTCCAGTGGGGCTGGCTTGCAGGACTGATCGGCGTCGAGCAGACGGGCCCGGTCATGAGCCTGATGCCGATCTTCCTGATCGGGGTGGTGTTCGGCCTCGCGATGGACTACGAGGTCTTCCTCGTGACGCGAATCAGGGAGGCATACGTCCATGGGGAGCGGCCCCGGCAGGCCGTCGTAACCGGGTTCCGGCACAGCGCGCGGGTCGTCGGCGCAGCCGCGGTCATCATGATCGCCGTGTTCGCCGGCTTCATCGGTATGACAGAATCGTTCATCAAGACGATCGGTCTCGGACTCGCCTCCGCCGTCTTCCTCGACGCCTTCGTGGTTCGAATGACCCTTGTGCCGGCGGTCCTCGCACTCCTCGGCGACCGGGCATGGAAGCTGCCCAGGTGGCTCGACCGGATCGTGCCCGACGTTGACATCGAGGGCGAGAAGCTGACTTGCAGCCTTGAAACCGCCTCAGAGATGAACACGCCCGAACCCACGCGCGTCTGAGAGGAGTGTTGAGGGGCAGGCTGTCCGCGCGGACAGCCTGCCCCTCAACCACCTGGGCACCCAACAGGAGAAACGCACATGTCCCTCGACAAGCCGATCCGGACACGCCACCGCACACTGATCGTCGACGCCACGCTGGCCGTGGCGACCTGGGGGCTGGTCTTGCTCGGCAGCGCCCTCGACTCGGAGGCGACATTCATCGGGTCCCCGCCCCCAGCCGTCGGGCTCGTCGCGGCCGTGTCCTCCGCAGCGCTCCTGTGTCGCCGCAGGCACCCACGGGCCGTCGTGGCGGTGACCACCTTGTGCGGGACAGTCCTCGCAGTGGTCGGCAACCTCGTGGGCTTCGACTTCTCCCCCCTGATCCTGAGCAACGTCCTGGTCGCCGTCTTCTCCCTCGGCCTGCGGACCGACCAGCGGACCGGCATGCGCTACACCGTCGGGACCGCAGCCGTAGCGTTCGCAGCCTCCATGATTGAGCAAACGGGGTCCCCGGTCCGGCCCAGCCAGATTGGGGTCGTCGCCACCCTCCTGCTTGCGGGCGCCGTCGCCTATGGAATCCGGACCCGCCGCGACTACATCGCCGCCGTCGAGGCACGCGCCGAACTGGCAGAACGTACCCGCGAGGAAGAGGCCCGCCACCGCGTCGGTGAGGAACGCACCCGCATCGCCCGCGAACTCCACGACATCGTCGCCCACCACATCGCCCTCGCGCACATCGAGGCGGGCACTGCGTCCTACCTGCTACGGACCAAACCTGAGGAGGCACAGAAGGTGATCGACCGTCTCGCCGACACGACGTCCGACGCGCTGCGCGAACTCAAGGCGACCATCGGCCTGCTACGCTCGAAAGATGATCAGGAAGCCCCCCGAGAGCCCGCTCCGGGGCTGTACCGGCTCCCAGAGCTGATTGCCTCGCTCGAGCGGGCTGGGTTGACAGTCCACCTCGTCCGGCGTGGGGAGGAGCGTCCGCTGTCGCCAGGCGTAGACCTGACGGCCTACCGAATCGTGCAGGAAGCACTGACCAACGTCACCAAGCATGCGGACACCGCCGAGGCCACCGTGTGCCTGGAGTACACCCGCACACTCGTAACGATCACGGTCAACGACAACGGGCGGGCCCAGCGGCAGACCAGGAACGGCTCCGGGTACGGCCTGATCGGCATGCGGGAACGCGCCACCTCCGTCGGAGGGCGCATCACTGCTGGCGGTCGGCCCGGCGGCGGATTCGAGGTGCGCGCCGAACTACCCCTGGGCCCACGAGGTCTCGAGGACGGTGAAAGGACTCGGCCATGACCTTGCGAGTACTGCTCGCCGACGACCAGGCCCTTCTCACATCCGCCTTCCGGCTGCTGATCGACTCCTGCGACGACATGGAGGTGGTCGGTATCGCGGGCGACGGCGCTGAGGCGGTCGAACTTGCCCGCGCCACCCTCCCCGATGTCGTCGCAATGGACATCCGCATGCCAGTCCTCGACGGACTCGCCGCGACCCGGGAGATCTGCCGCGACGAGAACCTCAAGAACACCCGCGTCATGATCCTCACAACGTTCGAGACCGACGAGTACGTGGCCGAGGCGCTGCGCGCGGGTGCCGACGGATTCCTCGGCAAGGACGTCCGCCCCGAAGGATTCCTTGCCGCCATCCGCGCGGTGGCGGCTGGGGAAACCACGCTGTCCCCAGCGGCGACCCGGGTCCTGGTCACCCACTTCCTCGCCCGCCCGCACACGGACAGCGCCGTCACACCCGCTTCCCTGTCCGACCTCACTACCCGCGAGCGCGAAGTTCTCATCCAGGTCGCCGAAGGCCTGTCGAACGACGAGATCGCGGAGAAGATGTACCTCTCGCTCCTAACGGTGCGTACCCATGTGCAGCGCATGATGACGAAGCTGGGGGCGCGGCACCGGGCTCAACTCGTCGCCATCGCCTACCGGTCCGGGCTGATTCGGGTGGAACCGCCGCGGGGCTGAACTCCCTTCGACGGGCGGTCACCACAACTCGCCCGCTGGAGGCGCGGAGTACCTCGCTCGCTCCACGCGTACCGACCGCACGGCTCGCGGAGCGTTCTGCTGGACGCCGTAACAGCGCCCGCTTAAGGCGTTGTGTCGGCCCGCCCGAAGCCGGTAAAGAGCGGCGACCGATCAGGGGCGACGAGCTCATCCGCAGGACGCTGGCGGTGAACCGCGTGAGCAAGTCGGACAGTGGTCAGGATTCGAGCCCACGAGCGCCCGCGTGACCGTGGAGCGCTCACGGGAGCACCGGCCCGTCAAGCGTGGCGGCTACGGCCCCCTGCCGGTTGTGATCCCGAGATCATTCACACGCGGCGCTACCTGGCGTCGACTACAGTCCCCTACTCAACGACGTATTTCATGTCATCCGGCACGACATGATTGCTACCCACCGGTATAATTGTCCCACAGCAGCACGTGGTCACGACAAGGCGCAGCCTGGCGGCAGGGTCCGAGCCACGACAACTTGGAGTAAGCGATCACTCTGAACCCCCTCAATGAACCGTTGCGACTCAACTCGATAGACGCGACCCTCGAACTGGGTTGGGCGGTCACCCGCGCTTCGGAAGCGGTCCAGCGCGCCCTTACCGCGGGAGTCGCCAGGCAGCGCGTGAGCACTGTGGCTGTGCGCATGCTGCTGGAGGTGCGACTCGCAGGCAAGGGGCCGCTGGCGCTGCAGGAACTGGCGGACCAGATCGCCGTCACTCGCTCGAACGTCAGCGCGGAACTCGTCCGGCTCGAAGCCGAAGGGCTCATCTCGCGCAGCATCGACCCGCAGGACCGGCGCCGCATCCGGGCTTCCGTCACTTCCCGAGGCAAAGTTCAGCTCGGCGAGTGGTTGCGCATGGGCAGCACCGCCGTTGCCTCACTGCTCAGCCCGTTGGACGGCCAGGCCCTCGAGAGGCTGGCCGACCTCACCGCCGTCGTCGGCAAATTCGGCAAGGCGCGCGAGCGGGACGAGATCAGCGTCGCGCGCGCGCTCGAAGTGCAGAGGCTCTATCCGGACGTAGACATGTTGAAGATGAGCGCCGCCCTCACTCTCGGGCGAGCCAGCGACGCCGTCCGGAACCATCTTGAGCGGGCCCTCGCCGGAACAGCTCTGACGCTGCGGCACTACAACGCCCTGATCCTCGTCAGCTACCTGGATGGAGCACCCCTGCAACTCGCCGCGCTCGTAGCCGCGACGGGAGGCAGCCGCCCAGGCGTCGGACGCACACTGAGGGAGCTTGAGGAACGTCAGCTCATCGAGCGCTCCGAAGACGCGGAAGACCGCCGACGGATCCGGGCCGTCCTGACCAGCCTTGGGCAGGAGCGCCTCCAGGCTGTCCTGCCCACAGTGACCAGCGGTTACGCCGAGCCATTCCTCGAACTAAGCGCCGCCGAACGTTCCGAACTGCTCACGCTGCTCAAGGCGATCGACAGCGAAAGCTCCTGACTGATCAGTCCACGTAACCGCCACCCTGGCCGGCTCCGCCGGTCCGCTGCGGACCTTCGGGTGTGTCGCCCCGATCGCCTGTGCGGAGTGCGCGGCAGTCATGCGAGGGCGAACGTACCGGTCAGCGAGGTGCGTTGACCGGTACGGCAGTCCCTTCGGCCACCTCGTCCGAGGCCTCTTCGGCGGTGAGGGTCGTGTTGTGCTCGTGGATCAGACGCAGGGCCTCCCCACGGTCCCGGCGGTCGAGCGCCTCGATGAGGTCGCGGTGCAGACCGTACCGCTGGGCGATGTAATCGCCCAGCGGTACGTCGCTGGCCGGAAGGACGGACAGGGTGTGGGCTTCGATGAGGTCCAACAGGCTGCTGTACAGGGAGCCGAGCAGGGCGTTCGGCGTGATGGCGGCGATGCCCGCGTGCAGTGCCCAGTTGGCGTGCACGAAGGCGGTGGCGTCCTCCTCGTCGAGGGCCCGTTCCATCGCGCCGATGTGCTCGCGCAGTCCGGCGATGTCGGCGGGGGAGGCGTGCCAGAGGGCATCTTCGATGAGCAGCGGGTCGAGGGCGTCACGGATGCGGACGGCGTTGGCGACATCGGTCTCCTGTGCGTCAAGGGCGAGCACGGAGTTGCCGAGGCGGACCATGGGGGTCTGCTCGGCGCTGAAGAGCCCCCCGCCGGGCCCCGGCTTGACGGTGACAAGCCCGCGGGACTGGAGCAGGCGCAGCGCCTCGTTGAAGGTGCCGACCGACACCTCGCACAGGATCCGCAGTTCCTCCTTGGTGCCCAGGCGGGAGCCAGGGGAGAGTGTCTCAAGGAGAGCGACGACGCGTTCCGCCGCCCGCTCGGCGCGGCCAACGGCCGCCGGCCGGGCACGTCCCGCTGCAGCGTTGCCCGCGGCGTTCTGGGCGGATGTTCGCTTCGTTGTCCGCATCCCGCGGTCGGCGGCGCTCACGGCTGCTCCTCACGTCGGCACATGGATTCGTTCTTATTCATCATGGTGATTTTTTCGCTACAGCTCTTGACGTCCGAAATTACTCGAGCGCAACATCAGGATAATCATCATGCTGAATGGCTGCTGGATCGGCAAGAGCCGTTGACGCTGGCGTGCCCTCGCCTCGAACCACCAGCAGGCGGGCTCACGGCACTCACCCTACGAGCGGTGATCGCCGCGGAACCCGAGCCCTCTCTACCCGCTTCAGGAGACCCATCGTGCGTATCGCCAATCTCGCCGGCCGCCTGGCCCTGCTCGTCGACGGCCGGGCCATCGACGTTCAGCAGGCCAGTCGTGGCCTCTTCTCCGCAGACCCGCAGGCCGTGTACGAGCGCTGGGAGGAGTTCCGGGCCTGGGCCGCCCGCGCGGAGCTGCCCGCGGGAGAGGCGTTCGCGGAGTCCGCGCTCGGCTCGCCCGTTCCTGCGCCGCGCCAGACCCTGGCCATCGGGCTCAACTACAGCGAGCACGCGGCCGAGTCCGGATTCGAGGTGCCGGACAAGCTGCCGCCGGTCTTCACCAAGTTCGTCTCCGCCATCACCGGCCCGGTCACCGAGGTGAAGCTTCCCGAGGGCGGCAACACCGACTGGGAGGTCGAGTTGGTGGCCGTCATCGGGCGCCGTGCCGAAGGCGTGTCCGATGCGGATGCCTGGAGCCATGTGGCCGGACTGGCCGTGGGCCAGGACATCTCCGAGCGAGTCTCCCAACTGGCTGGCCCCGCACCGCAGTTCAGCCTCGGGAAGTCCTACCCCGGGTTCGCGCCGATCGGCCCGTGGCTGGTCACCCCCGACGAGTTCGACAACCCGGACGACCTGGAGCTGCGCTGCTCGATCAACGGCGAGGAGATGCAGAAGGGCCGCACCCGCGAGCTGATCTTCTCCGTACCCGCCCTCATCGCCCGGCTGTCCGCCACGCTGCCGCTGCTGCCCGGCGACATCCTGTTCACCGGAACACCCGCGGGCGTCGGCATGGGCCGTGACCCGAAGCGCTTCCTCGTCGCCGGCGACGAACTTGTCAGCACCATCGAAGGCATCGGCGAGCTGCGACAGACCTTCGTCGCCTGACCGACCGGACGGACAAAGGAGTCCTCCCATGGCACTGCACCGTCTGACCTCGATCACCATGGGCGTGCCCCAGGTCGCCGAAACGGCCGCCTACTACGCGGACTTCGGCCTCGCCCCCGAGGGCGACGGCTGGTTCGCTACCCGGGACGGCGGCCGCCAACTGCGCATCGTGCACGCCCCTACCCGTCGGCTCGTCGAAGTCCGCATAGGCGCCGACTCCCCGGACGACCTGGCGGCCGCCGCCTCCCGACTGCACTGCCTCGGCACCGACAGCCGACTCGAAGGTACGCGTCTGACCGCCCACGACAAGGCGACCGGCGTCCGGGCCATCATGGAGGTGGTCCCCCGACTCGTCCAGGACCCGATCGCGGCCACCCCCTACAACGGACCCGGCCGCGTCGAGCGCAAGGACACACGCGCACCCGGCGTCCTGCGCACCGGCGGCGTCCGGCCGCGCAAGCTCGGGCACGCCGTCGTCGGCACCACCGATCTGGAGGCCACGACCGCGTTCTTCCGCGAGGGCCTCGGTTTCAAGGCGTCCGACTACATCAAGGACCACGGCGCGTTCCTGCGCTGCTCCACCGACCACCACAACATCCTCGTCATGGCGGCCCCCGTCACGTTCCTGCACCACACCTCCTGGCAGGTCGACGACATCGACGAGGTGGGCCGCGGCGCCACCGCCATGCTGGAGGACCACCCCGAGCGGCACGTGTGGGGCCTGGGACGGCACCATGCCGGGTCCAACTTCTTCTGGTACCTGAAGGATCCGGCCGGAAACTTCTCCGAGTACTACTCCGACATGGACTGCATCGTCGACGACCAACTGTGGACGCCGGAGGCCCTGGAAGGCGCCAAGGGACTGTTCAACTGGGGACCGCCGCCCCCGCCCTCTTTCCTCGCCCCCGAAGACCTGGCCGCCATCATGACGGGCACGCACAGTGAGAGGTAGAACCATGACAGAGGTGTCTTCCCACGTGCACGACTCGTCGAGGGTGCACGACGTCGCGATCGTCGGCTTCGGTCCGATCGGCCAGATGCTGGCGCTGCTGCTGGGCCGGGCAGGCCACGACGTCATCGCCCTGGAACGCTGGCCCAACGCGTACGACCTGCCCCGCGCCGTCCACTTCGACCACGAGATCGGCCGGATCTTCCAGTCCGCCGGAGTGGCGGAGGAGGTGCGCACGGTCACCGACCCGGTCCCGGACCACTACGAGTGGCGCAACGCCGCAGGTGAGCCGCTGGTACGCATCGACTGGTCCGGCAACGGTCCCTCCGGCTGGCCCACCGCCAACTTCTTCTCCCAGCCCCGGCTGGAGGCGGTGCTCGCCGAGGCCGCCGAGAAACAGCCCACGGTCACGGTACGCCGCGGCTGCCAGGTCGTGGACGTACAAGCCGACGCGGACGGCGTGCGGTTGAGCGTCTCCGGCGCCGACGGCCCCGGCGCCGTGCGGGCCCGGTACGTGATCGGCGCGGACGGCGCCAACAGCTTCGTCCGTTCCGCGATGGACACCTCCGTCACCGACCTCGGGTTCTTCTACGACTGGCTGATCGTCGACACCGTCCCCCACGAGGAGGAGACATGGTCGCCGATGAACTGGCAGCTGTGTGACCCCGAGCGGCCCACAACGATCGTCTCCGGCGGCCCCGGTCGCCGACGGTGGGAATTCCTCCGCCTGGCCCACGAGAGCGTCGACGAACTCAACACCGAGGAGACCGCCTGGCGACTCCTGGAGCCGTGGGAACGCACACCGGAGAACACCACCCTCGAACGGCACGTCGTCTATACCTTCCAGGCCCGCTGGGTGGACACCTGGCGGGAGGGCCGACTGCTGCTGGCAGGGGACGCGGCCCACCAGATGCCGCCCTTCGCGGGGCAGGGCATGTGTTCCGGGATGCGCGACGCGGCCAACCTGGCGTGGAAGCTGGACCTCGTCCTGACCGGCCGGGTCCACGAAGACCTCCTGGACACCTACACCTCCGAACGCAGCGAGCATGTCCAGCACGCCATCGGCATGTCGATGGCGCTGGGCCGGGTCATCTGCGTCCTGGACGCCGACGAGGCCGCGGCCCGCGACGAGCGGATGATCGCAGCGGGCGCCGACCCGGAGCGAGCGCTGCCACCTACGCCGCCGCCGGTGCTGGGCGACGGAGTCCTCCAACGCGCGGCCGACGGCACCCGCGCTGCCGACGTCGGCCACCTCACTCCGCAGTTCCGGCTGACACACCGCGGGCATACCGCACTCCTCGATGACCTCACGGGTGGCGGCTTCACCGTCCTCACCGACGGCGACGCGCCGCTGAAGGCTCTCGACGAGACGGACCGTACGTTCCTGTCCGACATCGGGGCGCACCTCGTCCCGCTGTACGAGACCGCCGCACCCGAGGACGGCTACACCGATGCCCCAGGCGGCTATCTGCCGCACATGCGCGAGCATGGCCACGTCGCGGCAGTGATCCGGCCCGACTTCTACCTGTTCGGCGCGGCTGCCGACGACGCCGGACTGCACGGCCTGGTGGGCCAGTTGCGCGCACTGCTGCGCTGGCCCGCCGCCGACCGTGACACTCAGGCCCCCGGCAAACTGATCGCCGCCGGAGAGCAGTAGCCGCTACGCCACCTGGGGAACGTGCCGACTGCGGCGGTCCCGCACGGGCGAGGCGCCGCCGTGCCGGGGTCCGGGCCGCGTCACCACTGTCGCGCGCCCCGGATGCCCACGGCGGCATCCCTGACGCCCTCGTCCCGCCACGCCCCTTTCCGTTAGGAGCCGCGCGTGCATTCGCTTTCCGCCGACCCCGGTCGGCCCTCGTGGAGTGGCTCTCCCCTCCCGGCCAAGCCGCAAGGTGTACTGGTACTGGCTTTCCTCATCCTGTTCATCGACGGTTATGACCTTTTCACCCTCGGCACGGTCGGTCCCACGCTCCTGCGACACGGCGCCTGGGGCGACGAGATCACCGTGGGTATGCTCGGCATGCTCGGCAGTGTCACCGGTATCGGCATGATCCTTGGATCCGCGGCGGCCGGCCGTGCCGGCGACCGGTTCGGCGTCCGGCTCCCCTTGTCCCTGGCCCTGGCTCTGATCTCGGCTTCCATGCTGCTGTCGGCCCTCGCCCCGGGCCTGCCAATGTTCGTCGTCGCCCGCGCCCTCACAGGCCTCGGGATCGGCGCCCTGGCCCCGCTGGCGGGGTCCTTCGTCACCGCCCACGCCCCGCAGCGCCGCCGGACGCTGTACATCGCAGTCGCCATGGCGGCCCTCGGCCTCGGTGGAGCCGCCTCCGCCTATCTCGGCCGCGCACTGCTGCCCGAGACAGACTTCCGATGGATGTTCGTTCCCGGCGTGCTGCCCCTACTCCTCGTCCCGTTCCTGCTGCGGTTGCTGCCGCAGCAGGAACCTTCAGCGGCGAACGCGCCTCGGTCCACGGACCCGGCCTACCGCTCCCGGGCTCTACTGGACAAGGACCGCCGCCGGGTCACGGTGCTGCTGTGGGTGGCGTCCTTCATGTCCATCGCCCTGATCTACTCCACGAGCAACTGGTTGCCGTCCGTCATGCTGAAGGCGGGGTACGACCTTAACTCGGCACTGGAGTTCTCCACCGCGTTCACGGTGGGCGCGAGTGTGGGGAGCATGGCACTGTCGCTGCTCGCCGACCGTGGCCACCTGCGCCTGGTGACGCTGGGGGGATTCCTCCTGGCCATGTGTGCGCTCCTCGCGTTGAGCACCCCCCCGCCGCGTCTTGTGCTGCTGCTGCTCTCAGCGCTGGCAGGAGTCGGCTCCCTGGGCACCCAGAGCCTCGTGGTGGGTTGCATGGCTGCGAGCTATCCGCCCCAGCTCATGGGCGTCGGCATGGGGTTCGGTCTTGCGGTGGGGCGGTTCGGCGCCATCGTGGGCCCGAGCTATCTCGCGGCCGTCACCACCTGGGTCGCCTCCCCCAAGGCCGGGTTCTACGCCTTCACCGTGCCGGCCGTGTTCGGGGCGGTGGCGGTTGTGTCCCTGCCGAAGACGCCAGCGCTCGAGCGCACACGAGTGGCTCTCGCCCCCGGACCACGGTGACCGGCTGAAGGACCGCCTGAGGTTCCCCCAGGTCTCGTCCAGACATCCGCGCCCCGTCCCGACCAGTCAGCCGACCAGTCGGTCCCGACGGCCGTGCCGCACCTCCCCCAGCAGGCACCGTCGCCAACGGTAAGGAAAGGCTGGATATCCGTGGGATAACGTGCTCCACGTGGCCAAAGAAGATGACACCCCCGACAGGTCGAGCCAGACGAAGAGCTCTTCGGGGCTCATCGGCGCAGTCGACAACGTGCTGCACCTGCTGCACATGTTCGAAGAGCACGAAACGATCCGCGTCAACCAGGTGGCACAGCAGATGCGGCTGTCGCGCTCTACGGTGCATCGCCTGTTGGCCACTCTCAGCCATCATCAATTCGTGGAACAGGACGAGGGGTCGCGCGCCTACCGGCCGGGCCCGGCACTGATCGACATCGGCTTGTCCGTCGTGGTGAACATCGACATCCAGGCGATCTCCCGCGACGCCTTGACCCGGCTGCGCGATGAGACGGATGAGACCACCCACCTCGCCTGCCTGCGCGGTTCCGATGTGGTGTACCTGGACGCCGTCGAGAGCACCCAGGCGGTGCGGGCGAGCAGCCGCGTCGGCTGGTCTCTGCCAGCCCACTCGACGGCGATCGGCAAGGCTATCCTCGCCGAACTGCCGGACGCAGAGCTGGCCGCGCTCCACCCGACGGGCAAGCTCGCAACTGTCACCGAGCGCACGATCAGCACACTCGACAGACTGCTCCCCGAGCTGGCGGCGGTCCGGGAGCGCGGCTACGCCACCAACGACGGCGAGAGCGAGCTCGAAGTCCGCTCGGTGGCCGCCGTCGTACGTGACGGGCATGGCAGCAGGCGCGCCGCGATTGCGGTGACGGCACCCAGCTCACGTGCGGGCACAGGGTGGGCCGAGGACGTCGCACCGACCGTGACACGCATCGCGAAGGAACTGAGTGAGCGCATCGGCTGACGCACGGCCTCGCACGAAATCACCGTCATCGGCGGGCACTTGGCTGCGCCACGCGATCACGACTCAGCAAGCCCTGAAGGAACTACTGCGAGGGTGAGCTTGTCGTCACATTCGCGAAGCCACGAACCTCGACAACGACGGGCACCCGCCGCCTCTGGTCTCGCCATCACAAAAACGCCACCGCAAAGTCAGTAGTTGCAGGCAGGGAAGGTTCCGTCCGCAGCAGCAGCCCTGCGGTCCGAGCACGGCGTTTCATGCCGGACAGCTCCTATAGACGCCAGGGAAGAAGGCGACGTGCCGCCCTGGCGTGTAGGGCTCCGCGATCCTGGCCGTTTCGGCGATCTGGCGCAGTTCGCGGTTCACGTACAGAGCGATGTGCTCGCTCTGCTCCCCGCACAGGCTCATGTGGGCGATGCCGAGCGGGATGCGGACGAAGTCACCGGGACCAAGCTCGACGATGCCACGCTGAGAGATCAGAGTGCGGTGGCCTGAGACCTGGTACTGAATCTGGTCCGCGTCCAGGACGCGGCGATAAACGCGCTGCTTGGAGGCAGCCAGTCGCACGATGCCCAGGTGGAAGCCCGCCGAGCCGTACCGCCAGGTCATGCCGGGCTCCCCGGATCCACGCAGGAGGCACAAGCGCTCCTTGTCTGCGTGCACCTGTTCCAGGAGTTTCAATTCGTCCACCGAGAACACACACATGTCGTGTCCGGACGTTCCCATGCGCTGCGTCACAGCCTCGTTGACCTGCCCAGGCTGCCAACCAGGGAAGGGCGGGATGATCTCCTGCGAGGTGCGGACCGGGGTCTGCTCCTCGGACACGGGGGCAGGTGCGTAGAAGAGCAGATGGCTCTCACGGCGGCCGCGGCTGTCGTGGGCAACACCGCGAGGGATGCGGGAGAACTCGCCTGGCTGGTGCTCGACAATGCCGATCTCCGACATCAACGTACGCTGATGGGTTATTTGGTACGAGATCTCATCCACGTCGCAGTTGCGACGGTAGAACGGCTGACGGCCGTCCGTCATCTGCCACTCAACGCGGACCTGCGCGCTCTCGTACACACCGTGAGGTGGAGCGGGCGGCTGGGCCGCATACTCCTGCGGATGGTGTACGACCGACAGCAACGTGTCGCCTTCCCGTGGTTTGACAGGGGCGGGACCAGGATGTGGTTCCGACAGCAGCAGATGCTCGTCACGTTCGACGATCCTGGATGGCTGGTCGGAGCCGATGACGGTGACGACTTCCGGAACGATCCCCAAGGGAACACCTTGCGCGCCTGGAATGTTGGAGACCCAGGGGGAGCCGCCGGGTCGCTGTGCGACGCGTGTGGACCGCGCCCTTGGGGTGGCGGTCCACACGCGGAGGGTCGCATAGGCCCGCTCTGCCTCAGGCGGGCACCAGGCTCGACCAGCCGAACGCGGCAACATCGATCTCGGGGTGCACGGCCTTGCACGAGCCGCAGGTGCGGGCGGCCTCGTCAGCTGAGAACCTCGCACACGCGGATGCGTAGAACCGGGACGGTGCCACGTCGTTGTCGTGCTCCCACTCGTACCGGTAGAGCTCGGTACGGCACTCCGCGCAGTACCAGATCGTGCCCTGACGCCCCGCCTTGAGGGCCATGAAGCGGATCACAGTGCCTGCTTCGACGGGGACGATCTGGTGCGGTGTGCCGGCCGGGACGTAGACGTGATCGCCGATGGTCATCCGGAATCGGTTCACTGAACTGTCTCGCAGGAATACGTCACTGCTGCCGGACATCTGACTCAGGACCGTGTCCTTCTCGCAGACCAGGTGAAACGGCTGCGGCAACGTGTTGTGCGAAAGGTAGAGCTGAGGATCGGTGTCGGCGGGAAGTACTGCCGCCTCGGCGTAGTCACCCAACTCAGGAGCGACCTTCAGCGCATGGAGCATCCGTCGGCGGTTTGTCATGGGGAGACCTCCTGGACGGCGGGTTGTCCCGCTTCCTGCAGTGCGCGGTATGCGGCATTGGCGACGGTGGTTTGGGAGACCGTGCGGCGCCAGCCCCAAGGAGCCTCGGCGAACGGCCTGTTGACGTGTCCGCACTCCTTGCAGGTGCGTCCGGCCGCGGAGTTGCGGATGTCTGCGAACCTGGCCGAGCCGACCGTCGTCGGGAACTGCGAGACCCGGTCGTCGTCGGCTCCGCTGTGCCAAGTCGCGTCGTAGCCGGGCAGGCCGACCGGAGTGGCGTCGTACTCGTGCCGCACGATCTCCGCCTTGCATTCCTGGCAGCGTGCGATCATCGCCTCGGATTGGTCCCCCTCCTCCGCCTGGTGCTGGGTGATCACCATGAGGCCGTAGGCGCCCTCCTCCTTCTCGTCACGGAGATAGGAGTTGACGCCGTGCAGGTTCTGCGTCGCCATGATCTGTCCGGTGGCCATCACCGACCGGTGTGCGCCATACACGACGACGACCTCGTTGACGGTGTTCCAGTGGAAGAAGTGGCCGTAGTCGGCGTCCGGGCCTCCGATGAGAACTGCGCCGCAGGGCACGATCGCACCAGCATGGTCGTACGGGAACAGCGGCATCAGCTGTCCCGCGGACCTGGCCATATGCTCAAAAACGTTGGTCTTGAGAGGTTCACGGTCGGGATCCGGCGGAGAGATCTGCTGGGTCCGTTCCAGCAGGACCGCCTCTGTGGTGGGCTCGCTCATGGCTGCCCCTCTCTTCGAGAGTGTTTCAGCATGCGGAACAGTGATCGCTATTTTGTTACCAAAATCTAGTGCGTGGCAAGCGTCGAGTAGCACCGAATCACTTCGCAGGTGCGCATGAGTCGTGTCATGGCGAGGACCAAAAATGCAGGTCACACGGGGTATGGAGACGGCGACGGTCACCCCGGAAAACCCGGAACACGGTGTGCGGCCCCGCCATCACCAGCGCCCGCACCCCCGTGTTCGGCGCCTCGACGGGATTCGCCGGAGCCGGCTACCAGACGAGGTACCCGGCGCCCCCTCCCCGCCGGCGCTGGCGTCGCCGTACGTCGACGACACCACTGAGCCGCCCGCGACGAACCTCGAGGAACTACTGGGCGTGGTCGAGCGCGCTGTCCGACCATAGCGACCAGCGGCGGACCCAGTCCGTTCACACCTCGTTGCAGGCTCCCGGCTCCCATGAGGCGGGCCGTTCTCGGCTGTTACGGTGCTACGGACTCCAGCTCACAACCCGCCCGCCTTAGGGACTGTCTCCGGTTGTGATCAAGCCCCGGGGTGGGGGCCGGTCCGATAAGACTGTGCTGTGACGCGTGCGCAACTCACCGACCTTGAGTGGGAGTTCATCGAGCCGTTCCTGCCGGTCGGCAGGTTCGGCCCGTACCCCGAGCGGCTGCGTGAGCAGTTCGAGGGGGTGATCTGGCGGTTCCGCACCGGCAGCCAGTGGAGAGAGATGCCCGAGCGGTTCGGCGCCTGGCAGACCGTCTACAACCGCTTCATGCGATGGCGGGACGCGGGCGTCTTCCAGACCCTGCTGGACGAAGCGATCGCCGAGGCCGCCCGCAGGGACGAGATCGACATGTCCCTGGTCAGCGTGGACTCCACCACCACGCGGGCCCATCACGACGCCGCCGGCATGCGGGTCAGCGAACAGACTCTGGCCGCACTCGAGGAGGCAGCCTCGCAAAAGGGGGAGCATCGCAGGGACAAGGCGGGCAGGACGGCGAAAGCGATCCGGTCCGGGCCGAACGCCGGCGCATCCGCTTACGACGGCGGGCCCGGCTGAAGGCCGCCCTGCTCGGACGGTCGCGCGGCGGGCTGACCAGCAAGATCCACCTGGCTGCCGACCGGCGGTGCCGGCCGATGGCGCTCCTTCTGACCGCCGGACAGGCCGCCGACAGCCCGCAGTTCATCCCGGTTCTGAGCAAGGTACGGGTCCGTCTGCCGGTCGGCCGTCCCCGCACCCGGCCGGCTGCCGTGGCCGGTGATAAGGCCTACTCCTCCCGCGCCAACCGAGCCAATCTGCGCAAACGCCGCATCAAGGCAGTCATCCCGGAGAAGAGGGACCAGGCCGCCAACCGCAGGAAGAAAGGCAGCCGGGGCGGCAGGCCCGTCACCCACAATGCCGATCTCTACCGCGACCGCAACACGGTCGAGCGGGCCATCAACAGGATGAAGGACTGGCGAGGCATCGCGACCCGCTACGACAAGACGCCCGAGAGCTACCTCGCCGGACTCCATCTCCGCGCAGCGACCATCTGGATCAGCAGCATCCTGAAAGCCCAATGATCACAACTGGAGACAGTCCCTAGCCGTCCTTTCCAGGGCGTGTCACGCCCCGCCCTCGTCCATCGAACCGAGGATTCGCCTGGTGTCCGAAGTGGCGGCTGACCCCGGACGATTCGCACTAGATCATCGGTGACGCCGAGGCGTGACCACACGCTGGCGCGCCCGGTTTCGCGGACTACTCGTCCGGTTCTCGTGCTACATCGTCCGCTGGACAAACTCGCGATCGTGCACTTCGACCGGTACCACATGCACCGACACGCAACCCGACGACCAACGCGTGCGCTGCCCTGTCACAACCGCGGGGTCGCGGGACTAGTCCCCCACTGCGCCCTGTCCCCGGCCTCACGCAAGGTCGAGTCGCTCGGGCCAGCGGCTCCGAAGTATCGCGGGGCTGATCTCGGAGATGCGCGTAGCTCCGGTGACGGCCATCGCGACTCCCAATTCCTCCCGCAGCACGGTCAGCACACGGGTTGCGCCATCGGCGCCCCCAATCGTCAGCCCCCACATCGCCGGCCGACCGACCAGCACGGCTCGGGCTCCCAGGGCGAGCGCGCACAGCACATCCGTCCCCGTTCGGATCCCGCCGTCGACGAAGACCTCGATCCGCCCGTCGGCGCCCTCCACCACATCGGACAACACGTCAGCTGTCGCGACAGACCGATCGAGCCCGTGACCGCCATGATTGGAGACGATCACCCCCGCGGCGCCGTGCTCGGCCGCGAGGCGCGCGTCGGTAGCAGTGGTGACGCCCTTAAGAACCAAAGGCAGCGAGGTGAGCCCTGCCAGCCATTCGAGGTCCTTCCAGCTGATCCTGGGATCAATGACGGTGTCGACCCCGAATCGCTGGCCGTAGTCTCTACTCACAAACGAGGCGTGCTCACCAGTGCTGGACTGCGGGGCGAGCGACGCGGCCGCGCGTCGCATTCCGGGCGGGAACGATGGTGTTACGGGAAGATCGACGGTGAGGCAGAGCGCGGTAGCTCCTGCGGCCGCAGCACGGTGCACGACGTCCTTGAGAACGCCGCGATCCTTCGGCCAGTACAACTGCATCCAGAAGCGGCCTGCCGCGGAGCCGATCTCCTCTGGCGTGCGCGTCGCAGCCATGCTCAGCGTGAACACGGTCCGAGCGCGAGCACTGGCGACGGCCAGTCCCAGTTCGGCATCGGGGTGGCAGAAGGTCGAACAACAGAAGGGGGCAATCAGAACCGGCAGCGCGACCGGGTCCCCCAGCACTGTTGTCGCCGTGTCCAGAGCGCTTACGTCGACCAGCGCGCGGTTCCGGAGTGACCACTGCTGCCAGGCCTCCACGTTCTGCCGGAGCGTGATTCCACCCCCGTCGCAATTGACGAAGGAACGGACCACGTCAGGCATTCGCTCTTCGGCGAGCTTCTGAAACTCAGCGACCTCGTACACGTGGTCGAGGTCGATGCCCTCTGCCTCAGCACTCATCTCAGCTCGCTTCCGTCGTCGGCTGGATTCCCGCGGCCGCGTTCAATTCGATGCCGACCACATTCGTGTAGAAGGTCGGCAGATAACTGATCGCGGCCGTGAACAGCAGTCCGCAGCCAAAACTGCCCAGGCCAGAACAGAAACGAAGCCCAGTGGCGGCAACACCGATATCTGACTGGACTGCGGACACCCTTCCGCCGCGCGCCCACGTGTCCGGCCAGACTCGGGAGCGCCCGCTTCCGGCACTCTTTGGGCGTTGATTCGCGTCGCCCCGTGAACAGTCTGGAAGGTCCTCCGCGACCGTCGACAGGGCGACGGGGTCCACTACGTGATGCTCGGCATCGCCCGCCTGTACGACCTCGCTGTCGCTGGATAGGTGCAGTGGTCGGCTGCGCACCGCCCCCAGGTCGTTACGCGACAAGCCAGTTGACGCAGAGGCGTGAGCCGGATGGAAGCGGGGGCGTCAGTTGATGCGCTCGCCGAGTTCGCGGGCGACCCGGATCGTGGCGGCCCCTGCCCTGGAGATCCAGTCGTCGTCGACACGGGACTTGGGGGCCGTGGTGGCTATGGCCGCCCGTGCGCGACCATGCCTGTCGCGGACAACGGCCGCGACCGCGCTGACGTCGTCCTCACTCTCGGCATTGTTGACCGCGTAGCCCAGCCGCCGGACGTCCGTCAGTTGCTTCTGGAGTTCCTCGCGGGTCTGCGGAGCGCGGGACGTCGGCGCCTGCAGATCTTCCTCGGGGAATCGGGCCACGAGGGCGTCGTCGTCGAGCTCGGCCAGCAGTGCCTTGCCGGCCGCTGTCGCGTGTGCGGGCAGCGTCCAGCCGGTCCGGCTGCCGGTACGTACGACCCGATTGCTCTCGACGCTGTCGACATAAAGCACCTGGGCACCGCGCAGGGTAGCCAGGTGAACGGTCTCGTCGGTTTCGTCGCGCAAGACCACCAGGGCGCCGTGGGCGAGCGAACGGATGTCCATGTTCGCGACGACCGACAGGCCAATGTCGACGAGCGCGGGGCCCGGCTTGTATGCGCGCGAAAAGTCGTCCTGCGTCACGAAGCCGTGGTGGCTGAGCGTGGCGAGCATGCGGTGAACAGTAGACCTTGACAAGCCCATGTCTCGCGCGACTTGGTTCACCCGGATCATCTCGTGGTCCTGGAACATGCGCAGCAAGCGCAGGACGTTGTCGACGGCCCCGATCAGGCCCGACGGCCGTTGGGCGGAGTCGGGCTCGTCACTGGTGTTCCCCGTTCTTCGATCCACACAGAGCACAGTAGCGCAGAGATTTCCAGCCTCCATAGCCTTGCCACTACGTCGCCACAAGCGGGACAGTGTTCTGTAGGGTGACACATAGAGCTGACGAAGGAGTCTTGCCATGCCTCTGTACCTGAGCCTTCACCAGGCCCCGGGCCTCTCCGTGGAGGAGATCGCGGGGAACGCGCCTGAAGTCGCCCAGCAGGTGCACGCCACCTTTAGGCAGCTGTACGTGAACACGGACACCGGGTTCATCGTCTCGGTCTACGAGGCCGACAACGCCAAGGCCCTGGAGGAGGAGTTCGAGCGGATCGGCTTCCCCTTCGATGCCATCAATGAAGTCGACTTCACGCAGAACGCCGCGGAGCTGGCCGAGATGGTGCAGGGGGGTGGTGGTCATGTCTGAGGCACCCGTCCTGAAACACCCGATCACTCTTCACTTCCGAGGCGACTGGGGGCAGGCCAACCTCCACCGGATCTGCGGCTGGATAGCGCAGGAGATGGGAGACCGCGCCCCAGCGGGCTCTCGCTTCGCCATCTGGAACGGGCGGGGAGGCGCCGATCAGATCGAGGCGTTGCGCGCCGGTGAGGTCGACATCGCCCTCGTCACACCGACGGCCGCCGTACGGGCGCTGGACCACGCGGGAAAGACGGAGGGGCTGGCCTCATTGGGCGTGATCGGCCAACGGGACCGGCTCGTTGTCGCGGTCGACGCGTCCCTGCCCGTCACCACGGTGGCCGATCTCGCTTCCATCACCGACCAGTTGACCGTGGCGACTTCACCGGACGATGGTGTGAACCTCATCGGTCTCGCCGCACACAAGGCACTACGCGTGGCCGGCGTCGCCCCCGAGAAGCTGACGTTCCTTTACGACGAGCGTCCGTTCCCACTGCTGGAGCACTTCATCGAGGGCAAGGCGAACGTCCTCATCAACGAAGCGGTGATGACCCCGCGATGGCAGCAGCTCGACCGCGTACGCCCGGTCAAGTACCTGCCTTGGGGAGACGACGTACTGCGGGCCTTCGCGGCCGAGGGGTGGCAGGGCGCCGTGGTGGAGGCAGGCTACTTCCCCGGCCTCGCCGAGGATCTGCACACGCTCGACTTCTCGGACTTCGCGATCCTGTGCAGGCAGGACATGGACGACGATGTGGCCGCCCTCGCCACCTGGTGCATGGTGATGACACGCCGCGCCCTGGAGGCACAGTACGTACACCTGCCGGCCGATCGCTCGCCGGTCACCTATCCACTCGTCCCCGCCGACATGGCGCGCTCGCCGCTGCCGCTGCACCCGGCCGCAGCGCGTACGTACGCCGCGCTGGGGAACTCCGAGCTGTCCGACGGTGCCCCGCTCTGGAAATGACACCTCAGCACGACCGCAAAGAGCCTCGGGTGGATTACGACACCTTACCTGTCACGCACAGACATTCCTGAGGAAGTAGAGGAGCAAGCGTGATCGAGCTCAATGACATGGATCCCTCAAATCCGTTCCCGCAGCAGTTGCAGGGCCCGGACGACGGACAGCCCATCACCCTGATCAACACGTTCGTCGCGCCCGAAGGGCAGATCGACAAGGTCCTCGACGTCTGGCGCGAGGACGCCCTGGTCATGAAGAGCCAGCCCGGCTTCATCTCCTCCCAGTTGTACCGCGGCATCGGCGACAGCAACGTACTGACGAACGTGGCGGTCTGGGAGAATCTCTCCTCGCTTCGCAAGGCCTTCATGACCGAGCAGTTCCAGAGCACGCTGGCACGGTACCCGGACGGCTCGGTCGCGCACCCGGTTGTCGTGCGCAAGCGGGCCGTGCCTGGGGTGTGCCTCGGATGACCATCGACTCCACGGACCATACGGGCGTCACCTTCTTCGAGTTCGATCCCAGCCAGGACTTCGCCACCCAGCTGGGGCTCGACGCGACCGGCTGCACCCTCCTCGACATCGTCGTCGCCCCACCGGGCAAGCAGGAGGAAGTGGTCGAACAGTGGCGGCGACACGCCGACTACATGCATACCCAGCCCGGGCTGATCAAGGTACAACTGCATCAGACCGTCGGCGGCGGAACCACCATCGTCAATCTCGCCGTGTGGGAGTCCCCGGCCGCCCTGCGCGCCGCCATCTCCACACCGGAGTTCGCGGCGATCGCTGTCGACTACCCACCCGGCACCGTCTGCACCCGGCACCTCGTCAGCGCGGTGGCGGTCCCGGGAATCTGCGCGACATGAGCCGTTGCGGCTGTGCGGTGTCGACGCCGCACAGCTCGCGTCGGGGCATGATCGCGCTCATCGCGTGCCGCAGCATGGTCCGCGGACCGTCGTCGCTGAGGACCTGACTGCTCAATGACTTGACGTGGCAAAAATTCGTATCATCCTTGATGAAGCAATCTCGATCCAGGAGGAAACTATGTCCGACCTCTATGAGCTGCCGATCCTTACGACCGCTGAACGTGACCGCCGATGGTCGCTGGCGCGACAGTTCCTGCGGGACCGCGACCTGGCCGCAATGCTCGTCGTCGCTCCCGACGGCCCGTTCCGGATGCAGCCCTACTTCGCCAATACCTCGACCGGGACAATCCTGTTCCCCGTCGACTCGGAACCCACGTGGATCGGCTGGATGTTCGACGCTGGCAGGTCTTTCGAGAACGAGCGGCGGGGTATCAAGCCCTGGATCTCGGACACGCGCATCGTGCAGGACCAGTTGGCCACCCTCCGCGAGATCACCCAAGAGCGCGGACTGGCCGGCAAGCGCCTCGGCGTGCTCGGATTCAGCCCCTCGGGCATCCCCATGGGCGGCACCATGCCTTATGCGCAGGGCGCTCGCCTGGTAGAGCTGTTCAGTGACAGCGAACTGGTCGACGTCTCAGAGGAGTTCGGTGCCGCCATCCTCCAGCGCAGTGCGGAGGAGGTGCCGTTCGTCCGGCATGCGGCACAGGCGTGCGAGAACGCGGCGGCGGCCCTGCTGGAGGTTGCGAAGGAGGGCACACCGGAAAGCGAGGTCTACCGGGCAGTGATCAACGAGCTCGCGAAGGCCGGCGCACACGCGACCGAGCCACAGGTACTCATGACGGTCGAGCCGGCGACCATGGACTTCCTCGCAGGGCCCCACTGGTTCTTCCCCCACCGCCAGAGGCGCCTGCTGCAGTCCGGTGACGTCATCCAGGTGGAGATATTCTGCTGGTTCGGCGGCCTGGACAGCCAAGCCCAGGTCACGATCCTGGTCGGCGAGCAGGATCCTGTTCAGCTCGAACTCAGTGAGGTCGCTCGCCGGTCGTACGAGGCGGCGCTGCCCGAGATCCGGCCGGGCAATCGATTCTCCGACGTCTGGAAGGCGATGCGCCAGGTCATCCTCGATGCGGGGTGCTGGAGCGCGAGCCCCCATCTGCACACACTGTCGCCGGTGCTCCATGTCGGTGAGCTCCACAGCGGGATGGAGGAGGCAGACATCGATGCCCGCCTCAAGACGCCCGCCTTCATCCCGGGCGACGGCGGAGAGGATCTCATCCTTCGAGAGGGCATGACCCTCGCCCTGGAACCCTGCCCTGCTCGCGGCTACCGCAAGGGGATGGTCGGAGGCGCCGTGCTGGTGACCAGTGACGGCTACGAGGAACTGAACTCGCTCTCGACGCGAGTCCACCGAGTCTGAGACACGGGCACCGGCGTTCTCGACGCGCGGAGTCAACGCGCACCGGCGTCGAGAACGCCGACCAGGCCGGCGTGGACAGAACAGGCATCGATGGGCGGACCGGTGCGGTGCCGACTCCTGCGGTACAGCGTCGACACCTGTTGCGCTTGACGGCGCCGAACAGTAACTCCCCGCTGATGCCCTGATCGCCGCGCTCGGGCCCACTGCCCAGCCCGGCCCGCTCGCGAATTGTGGACTCCAGCTCGACGCACGCCAGATCGTCTTCGACGAGCGCATGGCCACGAACATCCCGGGCGCCTTCACGATCGGAGACGTGACCACACACCCCGGCAAAATCCGGACAATGGCCGTCGGCTTCGGCGAAACCGCGAACGCCGTCAACAACCTCGCCACCGAGATACGCCCCAGCAGGACCGTCTTCCCCTGCCACTCCACTGAGCTGATGGCCACAACCCACAGCGCCTGCGCCCCAGCAGGACGACCGCTCCGGCACCGCCGGTGAATACCCCGAGCGTGTCGGCAACGTCATGCGCATTGTTGTGCGGACCTGCGCCTACCCCGCATACCGGCGAATGACGACATCGCACTTCAAAGAGCTGCAAAGACCATGTGGCACAAGGATGTGTCAACTTCAGGGAGCACTGATGACCGCCACCGATCCCGCTGCATCCACGGCGACGGAAAGCACTATCAGCGCAGACAGCCGTCCCCGCCTTCCCCTGTCGACCCGGGCCACCTATGGCCTCGGAGACTTCGCCGGCGGATTCGTGTGGAGCACGACAGTCAGTTACCTCGCCATCTTCTACACCGATGCCGTGGGTATCGGTGTAGGAGTCGTGGGCGTTCTCATGCTGGGAGCCCGCGTGTTCGACGCCCTCATCGACCCGGTGATCGGGTCGCTGGCCGAACGCACGCGGAGCCGCCACGGCAGGTTCCGCCCGTGGATCCTGTACGGCATGCTTCCCCTGGCGGGCTTCGCGGTGCTCACCTTCACCGCACCGTTCCCCGGTGACTCGGCTGCCGCCGTCGTCTACGCCGTCATCACGTACGGCATCCTCGGGATCCTGTACTCAGCGGTCAACCTGCCGTACGGTGCGCTCGCGAGTGTGATGGCAGAGACCCCGGCCGACCGTATCTCCCTCGGGACTTTCCGCTTCCTGGGCATCATGCTCAACGGGGTCCTGATCGCACTCGTGACAGTGCCCCTCGTCAGGCTCTTCAGCGGGGCGGAAGGCGGACAAACGGCGACAGTCGGCGGATACACCATCACCATGGCAGTGTTCGCGGTCATCTCCCTGCCGATGTTGTTCGCCGTGTTCAAGACCTCACGGGAGACAATCACGCCCGTCAGGCGTGAGCCGGTTTCGTTGCGAGCCACGCTGGGTGCCTTGGCAGGGAACAGGTACCTGACGGTGTTCCTCGTCTTCACGGTGCTGGCGGTGGTCGCCAACTTCGGCCGCCTTGGTGTGTTGATCTACTACTACGAGTACAACGTCGGCAACACCGCACTGATCCCGGTCCTGCTCGGCCTCACCCAGGTCTGCGGAATAGTCGGCACGCTGGTGTTCACCCGGTTCGCACAATACGTCGGCAAGCGCAACCTGCTCATGATCGGGCTCGGCGTCCAGGCCGTCGCACTCATCGCCCTGTACTTCGCTGGAGCCAACAACATCGCGGTCGTCATCGCGCTCACAGCGATCCATGGACTGGCGGGCTTCAGCCTCGTGATGACGCTCTCCATGGTCAGCGACGTGGTCGACTACGGCGAGCACAAGACCGGCATCCGAGCCGATGGTACGACCTACGCGATCTTCAGTTTCTCCATGAAATTCGCCAGCGGGATCAGCGCCACCGCCCTGGGCCTTATCGGAGCCTTCGGATACACGCCGAACGCCACGCAGACCACCGAGGCGCTGAACGGTATCAACTTCGTCGTCAACCTTCTGCCTGCGCTCGTGGGCATAGCCGCGATGCTGGTCCTGCTCGCCTACCGACTGACCGACCAGGAGGCGGCGGCGATCCGGAATGAGCTGAACGCGGCCGCAAAAGCCGCGCCAGCCGGGCAATAGACCCAGTTCCCACACAACTTCGGAGCACGAAGAAAGCCGCCGCGATGCGGTCACGGGCTGCACGCCACCGCACGGGCGCCAGCCCTGCGGGGCCTGGCCAGAACAGACCCAACTCAGAAGATGAGGACTGAGATGAAGAACGAACTCCGACTGGCCACCTTCGGAATCAGGGACGAACTGGGTCCGATGTGGCTCGACTTCCGCTCGCCGACCGGTGAGATCACGGCGATGCAGGTAGTCCACAGCCCGAAGTCGTTGTCGCTGGACCAGATTCCGCAACGCACCAAACACGGATTCGGCATGCACGCGGTCGAGCTCATGGAGCAGCAACTCACAGCCGCCACGGCGCAGGAACGCGCGGCATTGCTGGAGGCACTCGTCCGCGAGGACGTGTCGGTCGCCATGGTCGGTCTCAGCCGATGCGTGGCGGACGCGGTGGACAGCCACCGGGCCGAAGACCTGGAGTGGGCCGAGCGCCTCATCGCGATGTCCGCGGAGGCCCGGGCGGAGCAGGTCCGGGTGGTCCTCATGCCGCCGCCCATCGTCCCGCCGGTGGAACGCGCTTCCTTCGAGATCATCATCGCCACCCTGCGGCGGCTCATCTCCACTGCGAAGGCGGCGGGCGTGCGGTTGGTGATCGAGAACGACGATCCGTTCACCGCGGATCCGGCGCAACTCGTCCCTTTGCTCGACGCGGTGGGCTCCGACCTCGGCTTGGTCCTCGACACGGGCAACCTCGAGCCCGTCATGAGCGCGGTGGTCGAAGGCTTCTTGGCGGGGCGCGAACCAGGCGATCTCGCGGATGCGACCGCCGTGTACGAGGCGATCGAGGCCTTGCTGCCACGCGCCGAGGTGGTGCACGTCAAGACGTACGGATTCCATCCAGATGGCCGCTCGAAGGTGTATGACCTCGACCGGGTCCTGGCCATCATCGCCGGCAGTGGATACGAAGGCCCGCTCACCATCGAGTACGCAGGCTTTTCCGGTGCGGCCGCCGAGGATGCGATCAAGCGTACGGCCGAGCTGATCCGGGCTGCGGTCCCATCGAATGAGGTCCGCCCCATGACCAGCGAGTCCCGGGTCAGTGCCGTAGACCATCGGGAGCAGGCGTGAGCGACATCCAGATCCTCGCCGAGGCGGCGAGCTCTCAGCTCAGCGCCGACGTCGTCGTGATCGGCACCGGCGCAGGAGGCTCCGCCGCCGCCGGCGCTCTCCGCCGGCAGGGCGCAGACATCCTTATGATCGAAGCGGGCAACGCCCACAGCCAGCACGCGGGACGGCATCTACGTAACGACCTGCCGGACGACGATTTCTACAGCAAGGCCTTCGGGATGCTGGCTCCCCACGCTGGATCCGGCGAGCCAATGCGAGGTCTGCCCGGCGTCGGCGGGATCCACGCGGTCGGCGGGATGATGATCGCGTGGTCTCACGCCGTGCCACGCCCGCACGTGGACGTCGAGTGGGACGGAACCTTCCCGAAAGACGAACTCGAGAGGCACCTGGCGGATGCCGAGGCTCTCCTTGGTGCGACCGACGACCTCTACGGCTCCGGGAACCCACGGCAGCAGTGGGTGGCACAGCGGATCGCCGAGCGCCTCGTCGAAGCACCGCGGAGCACTCCGCTGGCTGCCAAACGAACCGCGGGCGGCACGGTCGAATGGTCCGGCTCCGACGCGCTCCTGTCTGCCGGGGATGATGCTGGGAAGGTCACCATCCTGAGTGGATTCGTAGCTCGGAAGGTGCGGCATCGAGATGCTCGCGGCCTCGCTGTCGAGGCTTACGACGGCAGGGGCTCCATTGTCACCGTCACCGCCGATGCGTTCGTCATTGGCGGCGGGGCCTTCGGCGGTCCCCAGCTCCTCCACGCCTCCGGACTACGCCACCCGGCTCTCGGCCGGTATTTGACCGACCACCTCAACGTCGTCCTGACCGTCCCGCTCGAGGACGGCGTGCCGCCCGCCACAGCGGACTCCCCCATCGCGCTGCACCTGCCGGTGAGCCGATCGCGCCCCTTCCACACGGGCATCCTCGACCTGCCGAGCGTCGCGCACCAAGGCTGGCTCGTCGGCGGCGATCCCCGTCGGGCGACCACCCTCGGGGCATTCGTCGGTACCGAACCGGTCGCGCACAACCGGCTCTTGTTCCACGACTCACGTACCGACGCCTTCGGACTGCCGGCGGTGGACGCCGAGGTGCACCTCACCGAGGGGGACCATGCGCGCGCTGTGCAGGCGCTCGCCTTCGAGTACGAGGTGGCGCGCACGATCGGCGATCCGTGGCGGAACACGACCGCCCTGCTGCGTCCACCGGGTTCCAGCCTCCACGTCATGGGCACGCACCGGCTGGGATCCGACGAGAACACCTCCGTCGCCGACATGTACGGGCGACTGCGCGGCAGTGACAACATCTACCTCGTCGGCAACGGTGTCCTGGGCAGCCGCAACTCGTGCAACCCGACCCTGACGACCGTCGCGCTGGCCTTGCGTGCGGCCGAGCATCTGAGTGACCGCGGCCGTTTCCGTGGCCGGACCGTGCCCGGGGCTGAGCCCGTGACCGCACGCTGACAACAACCGACAAGTCGGCTAGTGCGGGATATCGGCAGTGGTCCCCCCTGCTCAGCGCCCGATCACACCCTGCTAGGTTCCGCCGAGCCGCCGAGTAGCCAAAGGATCTGACCGCGGAACGCGCAATCAAGCATCCGCCACTCCGAGTCCCGAATGAGGACGATGAGCGCCCCGCCTGCGACGGCGCACATAGGCCTCTGCGGAGTCGAACACCGACTGCCTCCCCCTCGGCCCTTCTGCACTGCTTGCGCGGATCTCCCGCCCCTTGCTACGGTCGCGCCACTAAGAGAAACAGTGTTCCGTATCGCGATACATTCAGCATTCACCGCGAGGCACTCGCAGCAGGCGCCCAGGGGGGCGCTGCAGCCCCGCGCGAAGGAATGGGCTGTGCGGCATTGCCACGGCACGTTCCGGCCTCTCGGCGCTCTCACTTGGAGACTCCATGCGCATCGCCCGTTTCGACAATGACCGCCTCGGCCTCGTACGGGGCGGGCGAATCCTGGACGTCACTGACCAGCTCACCGACCGCCTCACCCAGGGGCCGTACAGTCTCGCCCGCCGTCTGGTCGCCGACTTCGCCACTGGCCGACCGCTGCTTGAGTCACTCGAGGCCAAAGCTGATCCGTCAACCGGACTACCGCTCGACGCTGTGCAGTTGCGGTCCCCCATACCCGACCCCACGAAGATCGTGGCCGCGCCGGTCAACTACCGCGATCACCAAGCCGAGATGAGCGAGGCCTTCCATATCAGCGCGCTCGGCTTCTTCCTCAAGTCGCCGTCCTCACTGCTTGACCCGGGCGGCACGGTCCGGCTTCCATACTCTGACCGGCGTTTCGACCACGAAGCCGAGCTCGCCCTGGTCGTCGGCCGCCGCGCCAGTCACATCGCTCCCGAGCAGGCGTTGGATCATGTCTTCGGGTACACGGGGCTCATGGACATCACCATGCGCGGCGGTGAGGACCGCTCGACACGGAAGTCCTTCGATACGTTCACGCCGCTCGGCCCCTGGCTCGTCACTCCGGACGAGTTCGGATCGCCGGACGACGTCGAGCTGGAGCTGACGGTCGACGGGGAGCCTCGGCAGAAGGCCAACACCCGGGATCTCATCTGGTCGGCCGCCCGGTTCCTGGCCTATGCCTCGACGGTCACCGTGCTCGAACCCGGCGACATCATCACCACCGGTACTCCCGCCGGTGTGGCCCCGGTCCAAGACGGTGACACCGTCGAACTGACCGTGCAGCGCATCGGCCGACTCACCGTCCAGGTCTCGGCCGAAGGAGCAGTCCCCTGCCCAACCCGGGGCTCACGGAAGGGCCCGGTGCCACCCCAGGCCCGCTGATCTCCTAGCCTGGCCCATCCCTTCGGACCAGAAGAACCGGCGTCCTCGACGGCATCGGAGTTCAGCTCCTCGACCAGGCAGTACAGCAATTGCGCGGCCTGCGGCATCGGCTCACCGGCCTGACCCTCGCCCCGGACGTCCCTGCTCTGCAAGGCTCTGCCGCCGTCCGCCTCGATCTTGGCGACGACTCGTCAGCGGCAGCTCAGTTGGAGAGGTGGTTCACCGCCGCCTGTAAGGCCGCCCGGCGCGGTACCTCGATTTGGTGGCGGCGCCCGCGACCCACTCCCCAGGCGACGAGGCTGATTGGGTGAACGGAGCTTCCCAAGTTTGGCCACGTTGCGTCCTCCGTGAGGTCGCTAGGGGCGCCCATAGCCACAAATAGAGCAATCCATAGCCCCGATGGGCCGATCAGAGGCACTCACACGCCCACGCAGGCTCCCTGATATCGCATCATGCGTGTCACCGTTCCACATCATGGAACATTTAGATATGTGATTCCTCGCTGTGTACCGATGCCGATCCCACGTCTGGTGAGCAAGTCCGCCCTGGAGGCCCTTCATGTTCATCGCCGCGGTCCTTGCCACCTGCGTGCTCGCCGTCGCCTTGCTGGGCAGCGGCTTCGCGAAACTGACCGGCAGCGCCGGCCAGGCCAAGTTGATGGCAGAAGTGGGCTTCCCGGCGGACCGAATGTGGATGCTCGGCATCTGCACCGCGGCAGCCGGCATCGGACTCTTCGCCGGACTCTTCTGGTGGCCCCTCGGCGTCGCAGCTGCGACTAGCAGCCTCGCCTCCTTCACGGGTGCACTCGTCTTCCACCTCAAGTCCCGGCGTGCTGACCAGTCGATGATCGGCGCGGTCGCCCTGTCGCTACTGTCCATCGCAGCCCTGGTCCTTCGTCTCTCGACTATCTGATCGGCACTTCAGCGCCCCCGCTTCCGTTCGATTACCGAGTCGTACGAGCGCATACCGGCGATCCGCGTCCCGTCCTCGCTGAAGTCGAGCATCATCCGCCAGAGCAACCGCACCCGATTGTCCGCCCACAGCGCTTCGACGGGGTCGATGCGCAACAGGACCTGCTGGCCGCCGAATTCGGGCGGCTTGACGTTGGCCAGCATCGCATCGAATCCCGGCTCCTTGAGCTGCGCGCGGAGCACATCGGTCGCGTGTGTGATCTCCTCGGCTTCCCGGACGAGGTAGCCGCGGCCCCTCACTTGGAGGGAGCAGCTCTGCAGGCGCTCCTCATAACCGCCCGGCGGTTCGTACGCCACTGTGTAGCTGACCCTGGGGTCCTCGAGGATCGCGGCATACTTCCGCGTGTACGTGAAGGTGTGCATGTAGATCTTCAGGCCGTCGGCTCCGTAGTGCATGAACGACGCGGCGGGACTGCCGTCACCGTCGAGCGTCGCCAGCGCGGTGACGGGCTCGTCTCGCAGCAGTTCCCTCACGGCCTTCTCGACCTCGTCAACGCTGGGCTCTTGGGCAGACACGGCTCTCCCTGAGTGGTCACGAAGCGTCTACACGGCAGTTGAATGTGTCGTCATACGGAACAGCGGCCGTAAGTGTGATACCGCAATGACAGGTTGGCAACCCATCGGGCGCGATGGAGTTCCAGCGGGCGGGCACGCGAAGCGGCCGGGCCCCGTGGAGGGTCCGGCCGTCGAGGTGGGAGGTCGCGAGGTCCCCATGTCAGCTCACGCACTCACTCAGCTCCTTCGCGATGCGCGCCACCGTCACCGCAGCCCTCTCGGTCCACCCGGCATCCGCACGAGACACGGGGGCCGTGACGGCCAGGGCGGCGCGTGGGCGGCCGCGCCGGTCCCGCACGAGCGCGCCCACCGCGCAGACGTCCGATTCGCTCTCGCCGTCGTTGATCGCATATCCGCGCGCGCGGACAGTCGCCAGTTCGGTGCACAGAGCGTCGAGTTGGCGAATCGTCCGCGAGGTCGGCGCGAGAAGCTCGCCCGGCGGATAGAGCGCGGCCAGGTCCTTGTCCGACAGTTCGGCGAGCAGCGCCTTGCCGATCGCCGTGGCGTGCGCGGGCAGGGTCCAGCCGATGCGGCTTCTCGTGCGTACGGAACGGGTGCTTTCTACGCTGCCGAGGTAGAGGACGCCGGCCCCGCGCAGGCAGGCCAGGTGGGCGGTCTTTCCGATTTCGTCGCGCAGTCGCACCAGAGCGTCCTGGGAGATCGCACGAATGTCGATGTTCGCCACGACGGACAGACCGATATCGACGAGCTTCGGGCCCGGCCTGTAGGCCCGGGACACCTCGTCCTGGTCCACGAAGCCGTGATGGCTGAGCGTCGCCAGCATCCGGTGCACGGTCGAGCGCGACAGGCCCATGTCGCGGGCCACCTGATTGACGCGGATCATCTCGTGGTCCTCGAACAGGCGCAGCAGCCGCAGCACATTGTCGACCGCCCCGATGAGCCCTGCAGGGGCGTTCGCCTTGCCCGAATCCTCGCGGGGGCCGCCTTCTCCATCCATGCGGAGCACGTTAGACGAGCGATTTCCAGTCTTGCCTCGTCTTCCATAGAGCGCCACACTACGGAACAGTGTTTCGCATGATGCGTCATAGCTGATGTCCTGGAGGAGCCGCCTTGCTTCCGCGTCCGCACTCACCCCATGCACGAGGGCCGTCTGCGTCGCTGTACCAGCCCGGCCTGGACCGAATCTGCGATCTCCTGGATCAGGAGCTGCGTCAATTCGCCTCCGGGGGCGGCAAGCGGTTCAGGATCCGGGCCGGGCGGGGCGGTCTCGATCAGACCGCTGGGCTCCTCGCCGGAGAGATCGACCTGGCTGTCGTCACACCGACCTCTGCTCTGCGTCTGCTGCACCAGTTCGGAGACCTGCAGGAGTTGTCGGGTCTGGGCGTGATCCCTCGCCCCGGGAGCCTTGTCGTCACCACCGACGCCGCGTTGCCGGTCGGTGCCGTCACCGACCTCGCCACCTGTGGGCGCCGCGTCACGGTCGCCACGGGCGCGGACGACGGAGTGAGCCTGCTCGGTTTCGCCGCCCACCGGGCGCTGCGCCTGGCCGGGGTTGGCACCGCCCACGTGGACTTCGTGTACGACGAGCACCCCTGGGCGCGGTTCGCCGAGGGCCAGGCGGACGTGGTGATCCATGACTCGATGTGGCAGAGCCCGGCCTCCACGCGGCCCGTGAAGTACCTGGCCTGGGGTGAGCGCGTCCTGCACGCCTTCAACAGGCAGGGATGGGCGACACACACGCTGCATCGCGGTCAACTCCCCGGCCTTCACGAGGACTTGGGGGCCCTGGACTTCTCCGACTTCGCGGTGCTGTGCCGCGCGGATCTGGACGACGAAATCGCTCGCCGCACGGCTTGGTTCCTGCTCCGGCAGCACGCTCTCACCGAGGCGGAGCTCACGCCGCTGCCGCTGCATCCGGGAGCCGCCCGCGCCTATGCCGCGTTCACATCCGACAACGCGCCTACGGAGATCCGATGACGCCCGAACCCGCCGGGGAACCGGCCGAGACCGAGCTTCTGATCGTCGGCGCAGGTCCCGCTGGACTCTTCGCCTGCTACTACGCGGGAATGCGCGGCCTGGACGTGACGCTCCTGGACAGCCTTCCCCACCTCGGCGGGCAGGTGGCCGCGCTCTACCCGGACAAGGAGATCTTCGACGTCGCCGGGTTCCCGGCCGTTCGTGGCCGTGAGTTGGTGGAACGGCTGACGCAGCAGGCCGAGTCAGCGTCACCGTCCGTCGTGCTGGGCGAGGGCGCCGTGGAACTGCACAGCGACGCGGACGCCGTCACGGTCACCACCGACACCGGCCGAGTCATCCATGCCGGCGCCGTGCTCGTCACTGCCGGCATCGGCCGCTTCACGCCACGACCGCTGCCCGCCCTGGAGGGATACGCCGGTGCCGGCGTGCATCACCTGGTCGCGGCGCCGAACGAGTACACCGACCGTGACGTGGTCGTCGTCGGCGGCGGCGACAGCGCAGTGGACTGGGCCAACACCCTCGCCCCGTACGCCCGTCAGGTGACCCTCGTACATCGTCGGACCCGATTCCGCGCCCATGAACACTCGGTGAACCTGCTCATGGAGTCGCCGGTGCGGATCCTGACCAACAGCGAGATCACCGAAGTGCACGGCGCCGAGTCCCTCAAGGCCGTGACCGTACGCGACTGCGGCACCCAGGACCTGGAGTTGGTCGACGCCGACGTCCTGATCCCGGCGCTCGGGCACATCGCCTCGCTGGGCGCGCTCACCAAGTGGGGGCTCGCGCTCGACCGACAACACATCCAGGTGGATACAGCTATGGCCACCAGCCGGGACCGTGTCTACGCGGCCGGAGACATCACCGCCTATCCAGGCAAGGTCCGCCTGATGGCCGTCGGGTTCGGCGAAGCCGCGACCGCCGTCAACAACATCGCCGTACGACTGCGCCCTGACGAGGACCTCTTCCCCGGCCACTCCAGCGAACGCCCACCGCCCCCGTCTCCTTCGACGCCATTCGTCCCAACTCCCTGAAGGAGGACACCTCATGGCGTACGTGATCAACGAGAAGTGCATTGGCGAACTCGACGGCTCCTGCGTCGACGTGTGCCCCGTGGACTGCATCTACGAGGGCCTCACCAAGCGCTACATCAACCCTGACGAATGCATCGACTGCGGGGCCTGCCTGCCCGAATGCCCGGTCGACGCCATCGCCGCCCCCGGCCCGAAGGCCGACCCCGCCTGGGCGGCGGACAACGTCGCCTTCTTCGCGACGGTGCTGCCCGGCAAGGACGCCCCGCTCGAAAGCCCCGGCGGCGCCTACGGCACCGGCCCCATCGGCGTGGACACCCCGTTCGTCGCCGAGTGGAGCAAGCAGTGACGTTGCGACCGGAGCAAGGAGAATGACTGTGCAACACATACCGCTGCTCATCATCGGAGGCGGCATCGGCGGCATGGCCGCCGGTCTGGCCCTCGCGCAGGCGGGCTACGACGCCCACATCGTCGAGCAGGCACCGGAGTTCAGTGAGATCGGCGCCGGCATCCAACTCGCGCCGAACGCCCTGCGCGTCCTCGACTCCCTCGGTGTGCTCGGGGCAGTGCATGAGGTGGCGGTACGCCCGCGCAACCTGGTGTTCCTGCACGCCGATACCGGCCGGCACCTGACGACCATCGACTTCGGTGCCGCGTTCCGCGAGCGCTACGGACAGCCGTACAGCGTGCTGCACCGCGGCGACTTGCTCGACGTACTGCTCGCCGCCTGCCGCGAGCACCCCCAAGTGACCCTGGAGAACAACCGCCAGGTCGTCGCCGTCGAGGACCACACCTCGAGCGCCGTGGTGCGGTTCGCCGACGGCGACACCTATCGGACCGATGCCCTGATCGGCGCAGACGGGCTGTGGTCCCGCACTCGGGGGCTCCTCTCCGACGACCGGCCGATCACGGACACGTACGTCGCCTATCGCGGCGCGCTGCCGATGAGCGAGATCACCCTGCCCGTGGAGCCGGACGACGAGATCATCTGGATCGGACCGCACAAGCACCTGGTCCAGTACCCGATCAGGCGCGGCGAGCTCTACAACCAGGTCGCCGTCTTCCGCAGCCCGCGCTACACCCCCGAGCTCGAAGCCACCGACCAATGGGGACTGCCGGACGAACTCGACCAGGCCTTCGCCGACTCCTGCGATCAAGTCCGGGCATCCATAGGGATGTTCAACAAGGACCGGCGCTGGGTCATGTACGACCGGGAGCCGCTGGCCAACTGGACGCGTGGCCGCATCACCCTGCTCGGCGACGCAGCGCACCCCATGGTCCAGTACCTCGCGCAGGGCGCCTGCCAGGCCATCGAGGACGCCGAGTGCCTGGCCCGTCAGATGGCCAAGCACAGCGGCGACGTCGACGAGGCGTTCTCCGCGTACCAGGCGGAACGCATCCCGCGCACCTCACTCGTGCAGCGCGTCGCGCGTGGCTGGGGCCAGGTCTGGCACGACGACGGCGAGGTGATCCCGGCCCTGCGTGACCGCGTGTTCGGGCGGCGCAGCCCCGACAACTACACCGATCTGGACTGGCTGTATCAGCCGTTCACCGGCTGATGACCTACCAGGAGCAGACAAGGAGTCTGATGAAGGAAGAGATCGACGACACCGTACGGGCCAGCCGCGCCCTGGCCGCTGCCGGTCTGACCGACATGGTGTGGGGCCACGCGGCGATCCGCGACCCGGACAGCGACGGCGTCTGGATGAAAGCCGCCGGCTGGGGCTTTGAGGAGATCGACGAGGGGCGCGTGCTACTCGTCGGCCGTGACGGCGAAGTCCTGCACGGCGAAGGCAAACGGCACATCGAGTACCCGATCCATACGGAGATCATGGCGCGGCGTCCGGACGTCGGCTGCGTCGTGCACACGCACGCGCCCGCCCTGAGCGCCTTCGCCTCCCTCGACGTGCCCCTGCGGCCAATCTCCCACGACGGCGTGCTGTTCTGCGAGCCTCAGGTGCCGCGCTTCACCGGTACCGGCGCGCTCATCGCGACCCCCGAACTTGGTGCGGCGCTCGCCGAGACGCTCGGCGACGGCACTGCTTGCCTGATGCCGCAGCACGGGGCCGTCACCGCGGGACCGGATGCCGCGGCCGCCGTGATGTACGCCGTGCTGCTCGAACGAGCCTGCCGTACGCAGCTCATGGCCATGGCCGCCGGAGGACCGAAGGTGTGGTCCGACGACGAGGAAGCGGTCTTCAAACGCGATCAGGTCTGGAATCCCACTCAGCGCGACGCCGGCTGGAACTACCTGCAGCGGCTGTCGGAAAGGACTGCCCGATGACAGGAGCACCCACGGCGGAGACAGAACTCACCGCCGCCGAGAAGCAGCTGTACGAGGACTTCGACAAGTTCGGCCTGATGCCGCTGTGGACCCAGCGCGAAGGCCTCATGCCGCTCACGCCCAACCCGCAGGCAGTTCCTCACATCTGGCACTGGGGCGACCTCTACCCCCTGGCGGCCCGCGCGGGCGACCTCATCCCGGTCGGGCGCGGCGGCGAGCGGCGGGCTATTTCGATGGCCAACCCGGGCCTGCCCGGGCTCCCGTATGCGACGCCCACCTTGTGGGCGGCGATCCAATACCTCGGTCCGAACGAGGTGGCGCCCGCGCACCGGCACAGCCAGAACGCCTTCCGCTTCGTCCTGGAGGGCGAGGGCGTGTGGACCGTAGTCAACGGCGATCCCGTGGCGATGCGCCGAGGCGACCTTCTGCTCACACCGGGCTGGCACTTCCACGGCCACCACAACCCGCACGCCCGGCCGATGGCCTGGCTGGACGGTCTGGACGTGCCGTTCGCCACGTCCCTCGACTCAGGCTTCTTCGAGTTCGGCGAGGACGGGGTGAGTGACCGGTCCACTCCACACCGCTCACGCTCGGAGCGCCTGTGGGGCCACGCCGGCCTGCGCCCGGTCTCGGCGACGGAGCAGGACTCCCCCAACTCTCCACTGGCGGCCTACCGTTGGGAACACACGGACGCGGCCCTCACCGCGCAGCTCGAAGTCGCCGCCGAAGGATTCCCGGGTGCCGTGGAGCCCGGTCACGCCGCGGTGCGCTTCACCAACCCGACCACCGGGTCCGACGCGCTGCCGACGATACGAACCGAAATGCACCGCGTCGCGGCCGGCCAGCGGACCGCGGCCGTACGTGAGACCGGCTCCAGTGTGTGGCAGGTCTTCGACGGCGCCGGGGCGATCACCCTTGATGGCCGCCGGACCGAGCTCGTCCGCGGTGACGTGATCGCCGTGCCGTCCTGGTGCGAGCTCGCCATCGAGGCCCGTACCGACCTTGACCTGTTCCGATTCAGTGACGCCCCGATCTTCGAACGCCTCAACCTCGCGCGCAGGGAGCACTCGTGAAGCTCGCCACCATCCGAACCGCCGCAGGCACCGCTGCCGTCCGCATCGACGCCGCCCACGCGGTGGAGACCGGGCACGCGGATGTCGGCGCGCTGCTCGCCGAGCCCGGCTGGCGTGAGCTCGCCGCTGATGCCGACGGCCTCCGGCACACCGTGGCCGGACTCGACTACGCGCCGGTCGTCCCCCGCCCCCAGAAGATCTTCTGCGTCGGACTCAACTACCGTTCCCACATCATGGAGATGGGCCGGGAGATCCCCCAATACCCCACTCTCTTCGCCAAGTTCCCCGCCGTTCTCGTCGGCGCATACGACGACATCGTGCTGCCCGCGGCTTCACAGGCCATGGACTGGGAGGGCGAGATGGCGGTCGTCATCGGAGCCCGGGCCCGCAACGTCTCCGCCGGGGAGGCCGCCGACCACATCGCCGGGTACTCGGTGCTCAACGACGTCACGGCCCGGGACTGGCAGTACCGCACCAAGGAATGGCTGCAGGGCAAGAACTTCGAGGCCACCACACCGTTCGGGCCGGTCCTCGTGACCTCGGACGAGGCGGGCGACGGTGCTCGACGGCTCAGCACCGAGGTCGACGGTGAGACGGTGCAGCAGGCCGACACCGGTGACCTGGTCTTCGACGCCGCATCACTGGTCTCGTACCTCTCGACGATCATCACCCTCGAACCCGGGGACGTCATCGCCACCGGGACTCCTGGAGGTGTGGGCCACGCCCGCACCCCCAAGCGGTACCTCGGCGACGGCACGGTCCTCACCACCCGCATCGAAGGCCTCGGCCAGTGCCGCAACCACTGCGTCCAGGAGAAGCCCCATGACGCCTGAGCCCGCGCCTCGCCCGCAGCTGCTGCGATGGCTCGACGAGGGCACGAGCGTGCTGCGTACAGAACTCGGTAAGGCCGACGCGGCATGGGTGACCGGCCCCTCCACCCTCCCCGGCTGGACCACGGCTCACCTGCTGACGCACCTGGCACGCAACGCCGAAGCCCTGAACAACCTGGCCACATGGGCCGCCACCGGCGTGGAGACCCCCATGTATCCGCACGGCATCGAAGGGCGCCTGGCCGACATCGAGCAAGGCGCTCACCGGTCACCAGAGGTGATCCTCAAAGACGTCCACGACACGGCGATCCGCCTCCAGCGGTCCCTGGACGAGTTGCCGGACAGCGCGTGGTCCCGCAAGGTCCGCACCGCCCAGGGCCGACTCGTACCCGCCTCCCTCATCCCCTGGCTCCGGATCAGGGAAGTGTGGATCCACCTTGTCGACCTGGACACCGGCATCACCTTCGCCGCGCTGCCCGACGACCTGGCCACCACGCTGCTGCCCGACGTCATCGCCACCCTGGCCGGACGCGAGGACTGCCCGCCCTTGGTCATACGTTCACGCGCAGGAGGTCCCACCCTCACGACCGCGCCTGCCGGCGCTTCCGGGCAAGCCACCGAAGTGGAGGGAACCACCGCGGATTTGCTGGGCTGGATCACCGGCCGAGCACCCGGTGACCACCTCACCTGCTCACCACCAGCCCTGCCCAAACTGCCCGCCTGGCTCTGACGGTCCCTCCTGGCCACCGGAACGCACGGAGTACACCATGAAGATCACCCATTACGGACACGCCTGCGTGCTCGTCGAAATCGAGCGGGACGGCAACACCGTCCGGCTGCTTCTCGACCCCGGCACGTACTCGACGGATTTCGAGGATGTACGCGATCTCGATGCCGTACTAATCACCCACGAGCACCCCGACCACCTCGACGTCAGCCGCCTCGGACCGCTCCTGGCGAACAATTCCACGGCCCGGGTGATCGTGGACCCTGGCAGCAGCAAGGTACTGCGGGAGAGCGGGCTGCAACACGAGACCGTCTCCAAGGGGGACACTGTCGTCCTCGGCGGACTGAACGTGCAGGTGCTCGCCGGCGACCACGAGGTCATTCACCCGCGGATCCCCTGCGTACACAACAACGGCTACCTAATCGACGGTCAGGTCCTTCACCCCGGGGACGCCTTCGCCGTCCCACCGCAGCCGGTGAGCGTGTTGCTGCTGCCGACCGGCGGGCCATGGATGAAGGTGAGCGAGGCGATCGACTACCTGCAGGCCGTGGCCCCGGATACTGCCATCCCCATCCACCAGGCGGGCCTCGCCGCGGTTCACCAGCAGCTGCACCTGCACCTGTTCCGCAATCTCGCACCCGCGCAGTGCACTGTGCAGGTGCTCGATCACGGCACGCCGACCACCATCTGACACCCGGCCCCGACAACGACGTTTCTCCTCCGGACCACGTGGGTTCGGAGAAGAAGCGTCGGTGCGCTCAGATGCCAGGTACTCAAGCGTCCGGCTCGCAGCGGTGGCACATGTGGCGCTCGGCAGGTTCGCGTAGATGGCTCAGAGCGCGTCGAGGTAGTCGGCGAGCGCATGCTGTCGCGAGGGGTGCTTCAGCTTGGACATCGTCCTGGCCTCGATCTGGCGGATCCGTTCTCGGGACACGCCGTACCGGGATCCCGCACCTGCGCTTGCCGAGAATGTCATCCTCCCTGGTCGGAGGCCTGCACCGGACCCCACACTCGCCAGCCGCGGTCGCTCGAGTCGGCGCTCTCGCGTAGCCGGTGGTCCACGCGTCATGATGATCGATCGTGCTGCTACGACTGGCCTACCTCGGTGTGACGAATACCTTCGCGGTGCTGCGTTTGCTGCCGATGAGTGGCCGGGACAAGGATGTAGAGATCCTGGCCCTGCGCCATCAGATCGCGGTCCTGGAACGCCAACTCGGCAAGGGCAAAGTCCGGTTCAGCTCAAGCGACCGGGCGTTCCTGGCGGCGCTGCTGCACCGGCTGCCGTTACCCGCCCTGCGGCGGGTGCGGCTGCTCGTGCGTCCTGACACGGTGCTGCGCTGGCATCGCGACCTCGCCAGGCGCCGGCATGCCGCCTTATCCCGGCCCAACCGACCCGGCCGACCTCGTACGGTGCGCTCTATCCGGATTCTGGTACTGCGTCTGGCGAGGGAGAATCCAAACTGGGGCTACAGGCGTCTGCACGGTGAGCTGCTCGTGCTCGGCGTGAAGGTGTCCGCCTCGACCGTCTGGAAGATCCTCAAGGACGCGGGCGTCGATCCAGCGCCCGACCGGATTTCCAGCACGTGGGCCGACTTCCTGCGCTCCCAAGCCGACGCCCTCCTGGCCTGCGACTTCTTCGAGACGGTCACCGTGTCCGGCACGCGGATGTACGTACTCGCGGTAATCGAACACAGCAGTCGCCGCCTCCGGATCCTGGGCGCCACCGCACACCCGACCACCTCCTGGGTAACACAAGCTGCGAAGAACCTGGTCATGGACCTCGAAGACGTCGGCTGCCGGGCGCGATTCATGATCCGCGATCGGGACGGGAAGTTCCCCGCCCTGTTCGATGGCGTCCTCGCGGAAGCGGGGAGCACAGTCGTTCTCAGCGGCATCCAGATGCCGAGAATGAACTCGGTCATGGAAAGGTGGGTGCAGACCTGCAGACACGAACTCCTGGACCGGACCTTGATCTGGAACCAGCGGCACCTCCTCCACGCCCTGCGAGAGTTCGAGCAGTTCTACAACTTCCACCGACCACACCAAGGCATCGCGAACGCCCGACCGCTACACCCACTGCCCACACCGATCAACGATCCAGACAAGTTGAGCCGCCTGGACATACGCCGCCACGACCACCTCGGCGGCATCCTCCACGAATACAAGCATGCCGCGTGACCTGCACGGATGAAGTATTCGGCAAGCACACCCCGCCGAACCCGAAAAACGAGGTCGCGCAGGTGACCCCCAGCACGGGTTCCGTTATGTCCAGCGGCCATCCGCCCCAACCCGCATTGACGGCATCGATGTCCGCCATCGGCTTTATTGGGTTCCTTCGGTGTACGGGTGACACCACAATGTCTTCCACATCGACGTGACAAGGACGTCGGGTGGCTATCGCAATGCCGGGTACGGCATTGCGCGCCCGCTTACCATGCCACCGGGATGCGCTTTCGACCCGGAACGTGTGTGTCGGGTACCGCACGGCAGGTACCGGTGGACGCGTTCTCCTGATGAGCCGCAGGAGAAAACCAACGCCATGAGCAACAGCCCACTACTCGACAGCCACGCTGACGGGGACGCCGCGCATGTGTCCGAAATCAGCGACGGCGTCTTCGCCTACGTGCAGCCGGACGGGACCTGGTGGATCAACAACACCGGTTTCGTCGTTGCAGGCGACCGGGTTGTCGCAATCGATTCCTGCGCCACCGAAAAACGCAGCAGGAGGCTGCACGCCACGATCGACAAGCTCACCAAAAAGCCGGTCCGAACGCTTATCAATACCCACCATCACGGAGACCATACGCACGGTAATTACGTTTTCAGCGAAGCGACCGTAGTCGCGCACGAGGAATGCCGCAAGGCATTGATCAACGAAGGGCCGCCGGAAACGGCCCCTGTGGCGGGCAGCGGGACGTGGGGTGAGCGGGAATGGGGCGCGGTCCGTCTGGCCCCGCCCTTCGTCACGTTCACCGAGAGTGTGAACGTGTACGCCGACGACTTGCTGTGCGAGGTCCGGCATCTGGGCATGCCCGCTCACACGACCAACGACGCCGTGGTGTGGATTCCCGAGCGCAAGGTCCTCTTTGCCGGGGACCTTCTGTTCAATGGCGGGACGCCGTTCTTGCTGGCCGGTTCCCTGCACGGTGCGCTCGAGGTGGTCGAGATGCTCAAGCGGTTCAGCGCCGATGTGATCGTGCCCGGCCACGGTCCGGTCGGCGGGCCGGAGATCATCGATGAGGTACTGGACTACCTGCGCTTTGTGCGGGAAGTCGCGCAAAGCGCCCACGCTGCCGGGCTGACGCCTCTGCAAGCAGCGCGTGAAACCGACCTGGGCCGGTTTGCCGCCCTGAGCGACAGCGAACGCCTGGTCGGCAATCTTCATCGCGCCTATGCCGAGCTCGACGGCGGCCCGATGGGTGGCCCTCTCGATGTCCGTGCCGCCCTGCACGACATGGTCGCCTACAACGGTGGCCGCCCTCTGACGTGCCTGGCCTGACTGGACGGGCCCGCGGCACCCGGCGGCTTCCGTACTCCGCGGCGGGCCGCCGCCCCCTGCCGTGCGGCCCCCGGGCATACTGCCCGGGGAGCTTGCGCATGCTCTACTGCGCCGTTCAGGCGCCACGCAAGACGGCGCGCTGCGCCACTCAGCACGATAGAAGGTCCTCATGGAGGCGAAGGATCCTGCGGCGGCCGCGCATCTGCACGGTTTGGACATCAGTCATGTTCACGCCCTGTACGCCTTGCTGAGCGAGCGGTCCGTCACCGGCGCCGCCCAACGACTTGGCCGCACCCAGCCCACACTGTCCGCGGCTCTGGCCCGACTGCGCCGGCACTTCTCTGACGAACTGCTGACCCGGGTGGGCAACCACTACCAGCTCACACCGTTCGCCGAGCAACTGCGTCCGCTGGTGGCCGTGGCCGTGGCCGCCGTCGAGCGGGTATTCGCGGCCCAGTCCGAGTTCGACCCGGCCACATCCGACCGGGTGTTCACCATCGTCTCCTCCGACTACGGCATCAGTGTGGTCGGCGCTGCGCTGGTGGCACGCCTTCAGGAACAGGCTCCTCGCGCGTGCGTACGTTTCGAGCCGGTGACACCCGAATCTCTCAGCCGCAACCCCGACTTCTACCGCACCCTCGATGGGGTTCTCATGCCCCAGGGCTACATCGATTTGCCCCGACAGATCGACCTGCACCGTGACCGCTGGGTCTGTGTGGTGGCAGCCGACAACCCACTCGTCGGGGACCACCTGACGATGGAGAACCTGAACACACTGCCCTGGGTGACGACATTCCACGACCCGCTGGGCCGGGCGCCGGCGTGGCGCCAGATGGAATTACTGGGTGTCACTCCACGGGTGTGCGGGATCGCTGACTCCTTCCTGGCCATGCCCCAACTGGTGCGCGACACACGAGGGATCGCGCTGGTTCAGGAGCGACTGGTGGCGCCTTTCGTCGACGCTTTGAATCTGCGGGCACTGGAATGTCCTTTCGACGTCGTCCCGCTGGTCGAGGCTTTCTGGTGGCACCCGATGCATGACAGCGACAGCGGACACCTCTGGCTGCGGGACACACTGCGTGACCTCGCGCGAGATCTCTCTGCTTCTGAATAGAGCGCATCTATATCCGGCATCGTCATTATTGGCTTCCTTTCGCTTGGTGGGCGGCTCAGGATATTTCGTGTCATCACCGATGTGAGAGGCACGCTTGATGGTCACCACGAGCCGCACATCCCCAACGGATGTGCATGCCCATGTATGGCTTCCCGAGGTTCACCACCTGGCCGAAAGCCATCCTGGATTCCTCACCTTTACAGACCTGGAACTATTGCGGTCGGGCCTGGATTCTGCCGCGGTGAGCGAAAAAGCTGTCGCCGAGCGCTGGCCGCAGCTCACCGAGCTCAGTGAGCGGCTGACCGTCATGGACAGTGCTGGAATCGACGTGCAGGTCGTTTCCGTAGTGCCGACCCAATACCACACCTGGGCCCCGGCAGCACTGGCCGTGGAGATCGCGCAGGCTACCAATGAAGGTGTCGCACGACACTGTGCACAGCAGCCGAAGCGGCTGGTCGGCCTGGGCGCGGTGCCGCTGCAGCACCCGGAGCGGGCCACGGACTGCCTGGAGCACGCCGTCCTGACCTGTGGCCTGCGCGGTATCCAGATACCGTCCCACACCCTGGATGCGCACACATCAGCCACCGTGGAGCTGTCCGACCCGCGCCTGGACTCCCTGTGGCGGCGAGCCGAAGAACTCGGAGCGGTCATCTTCCTGCACCCGTGGGGGTGCACCCTGGATGAACGTCTGAACCGCTGGTATCTGTCCAACTCCGTAGGCCAGCCGGTTGAGCACGCGGTGGCCCTCTCCCATCTGATCTTCGGTGGGGTGCTGGACCGTTTCCCACGACTGCGACTGATCGCCGCCCACGGCGGCGGCTATCTTCCCACCGTCCTGGGCCGCGCCGACCATGCGTGGGCGCATCGTCCTGAAGCCCACTCCTGCGCCCAGCAGCCCAGCGCCTATGTGAAACGGCTGTGGTTCGACTCCCTCGTCTACACCGCCCAGGGCCTGCGCAATCTCGTGGCCGCAGCAGGCGCGGAAAGGGTTCTGCTGGGCTCGGACTACCCCTTCGACATGGGCGTGACCGACCCTCTCGACCGCCTGCAGGCTGCGCGGCTGAGTGCTGACGACACCGCCCGGATCACCTTCGCCAATGCGGCTGAGCTCGGCCTGGTGCCACAGCCGAACGAGGAGAGGAGGCGACCGTGAGCGCCATCATCACCGTCGCACCGACAGGTCCCATCGCCACCAAGGCCGACAACCCTGGATTGCCCACCCAACCCGAGGAGATCGCCGAGGCCGTTCACCGGGCCTATGAGGACGGTGCCTCGGTCGCCCACATCCACCTGCGCGACCCACAGGACCGCCCTACCGCCGACCTGTCCATCGCGCGCCGGACCATGAACCTGATCCAGGAGCGTTGCCCTATCCTCATCCAGCTGTCCACCGGTGTCGGCTTGAGCGTGCCGTTCGAGGAGCGTGCCAAGCTGGTCGAGCTGCGCCCGGAGATGGCCACTCTCAACCCGTGCAGCATGTCCTTCGGCGCCGGGGAGTTCCGCAACCCGCCCGCCGGGGTGGAGCGCCTTGCGGCCCGCATGCGGGAGCTGGGTGTCAAGCCGGAACTGGAGATCTACGACACCGGTCACCTCGAGGCATGTCTGCGACTGCGTGACAAGGAACTGCTCACCGGACGTCTCCAGTTCAGCATCGTCCTCGGTGTACGCGGGGGCATGGCAGCCACCCCCGCCAACCTGACCCTGATGGCCCAGCGCCTGCCCGATGACGCCATCTGGCAGATCATCGCCATCGGCCGCCGCAACCTGTCCCTCACGGGCATCGGCCTGGCCCTCGGTGGCAACGCCCGCGCGGGGCTGGAGGACACCCTCCACCTGCGCAGAGGCGAACTGGCCCCCGACAACCGGCCCCTGGTCCAGCGCACCGTGCGCCTGGCGAAGGCCCTGGACCGGTCTGTCGCCGATGTCGGGCAGGCTCGAAAAATCCTCCTTCCCACCCAGCACTGAACCTCTATGGCTGCGCATAACCCCGAATGAAAGAGAGCGACATGTCAACCGCTTCGGACCCCGCTGAAATCCTCCGCACGCGCTGGTCCTCGGATGAGGAGGCTGATCGTTTCACTGTCGACAATCCCGCGACCGGTGCCCCGATCGTCACCATCCAGGGAGCCGGGGGCAAGGAGGTGGACCAAGCCGTCACCACCGCTTACCAGGCCCACTTCTCCTGGAAGGCCCGCACCCCGCGAGAGCGGGGCCGCTATCTCCACCAGATCGCCCAGGCAGTGCGCGAGCACGCGGACGAGATCGCCGCACTGGAGTCCAGCGACAACGGCAAGCCCTACACCCAAGCCCGCGGCTTCGACCTCGAAGCCTGCATCGCCATCTTCGAACTCTTCGCCAGCCTCTGCGAAGTCATGCCCAACCAGGTACGCGACGCCGGCTCGACCCTGGACATCACCACCCTGGAACCCTACGGCGTCATCGCCGCCATCGTCCCCTTCAACTGGCCACCCCTGCACACCGCCGGCAAGCTCGCCCCCGCCCTCGCCACAGGCAACGCCATCGTCATCAAACCCCCGGAGCAGGCCCCACTGTCAGTAATGCGCGTGGTGGAAATCGCCCAGTCCATCCTCCCCGACGACGTCATCCACATCCTCCCCGGCCTCGGCCCCGTCGGAGCCCACCTCGCCGCCCACAAACTCATAGGCAAGATCTCCTTCACCGGCGCCCCCACCACCGGCTCCGCCGTCCTGAAGACCGCCGCCGACAACCTCACCCCCACCCTCATGGAACTCGGCGGCAAAAACCCCTTCCTCATCTTCGAGGACGCCGACCTCGAATCCACCCTCCGGTGGGCCATCGAAGGCGGCTACTTCAACCAGGGCGAAGCCTGCACAGCAGCCTCCCGCGTCCTGGTGCACCACAGCATCCACGACCAAGTCGCCCAACGCCTCGCCCAGGCCGTCACCCGCCTGCGCGTCGGCAACGGCACCGACCCCTCCACCCACATCGGCCCGCTGGTCACCCCCACCCAGCAACAGCGCGTCCAGGACTACATCAACATCGGCATCGCCGAAGGCGCCACCCTGGCCGCCCAGGCCGACCTGCCCACCGACCCCACCCTCACAAACGGCTACTACGTACCACCCACCCTCTTCACCAACGTCACACCCGACATGCGCATCGCCAACGAAGAAATCTTCGGCCCCGTCGTCACCCTCATCCCCTTCGACACCGAAGAAGAAGCGATCAACATCGCCAACGCCACCGACTTCGGACTCGTCGCCGGCATCTTCACCCGCGACTTTGAACGCGCCCTACGCGTCAGCCGCAACATCTCCGCCGGAATGATCTTCATCAACAACTACAACCGCGCCTTCACCGGAACCCCCTTCGGCGGCGTCGGCCACAGCGGCTACGGCCGCGAACACGCCCTCGAAACCCTCCACGAATTCGGCTACAGCAAAAGCCTGCGCCTCCCCTCCGGCCAAAGCGACATCCCCCGCTGGACCCCCTCCCTCGACGTCTTCGACACCTCACCGACCAAGGATGAGTCATGACACAGAGAACAAACGCGTCGGCCTCCGACGAGGCGCTGCGCCGACGCGCCCTGCGCAAGGTCACCTGGCGCCTTGTGCCCCTGGTACTGCTCATGTACACGGCCGCCTTCCTGGACCGCGTCAACATGGGCACCGCCGCCCTGACCATGAACGCCGACCTGGGACTGACCGGCGCTGCCTTCGGATTCGCCACGGGCATCTTCTCCGCCGGCTACATCGCCCTTCAGATACCCAGCAACCTGGCGCTGCACCGGTTCGGCCCCCGCCGCTGGCTGGCCCTGCTCATGGTGTGCTGGGGCGCCATCGCCACCTGCACCGGCTTCATCCAGGGTGAGGGCTCCCTGATCATCGCGAGAATTCTCTTGGGGGCCGCCGAATCCGGCTTCCTCCCGGGCATGCTCCTCTACCTCACCTTCTGGTTCGCGCCGTCCCGCCGCGGCATGATCAGCGTCCTGGCCAGCCTGCCCCTCTACGGCATCATCGGCACCCCGCTGTCCGCAATCATCCTGCAGCACACCCACAACCTGTGGGGTCTGGCCGGCTGGCGCTGGATGTTCATCCTGGAAGGCATCCCGTCCATCCTCATCGGCCTGATGGTCCTGGCCTGGCTCACCGACTCCCCCGCCCAGGCCCGGTGGCTGACAGACGAGGAACGCGCCGCTGTCCAGGAGGCCGTCGGCACCGTCCCCACCACCTCGGAGCGGACCCGCATCAAGCTGGCCGATCTCACCGAACGCCTCCGCGACGCGCGGCTGCTTACCTTCGCGGTGGCCGTCGGATTCCTCTGGGTGGGATTCGCGGCCCTGACCGCCTTCCTGCCCCTCATCATCGCCGGGTTCGCGGACCGCTTCAACACCCACCTCAGCCTGGTGCAGACCGGGCTGCTCGCCTCCGTGGTCTACGTCCCGGCCGTCGCCGTGGCCCTGCTGTGGGCCCGCAGCTCCGACCGCCGCGGCGAACGGGTCGTGCACTCGGCGGCCGGCGCCCTGCTCTCCGCTCTCGGCACGGTGATCGCCATCAACAGCGACAGCCTTCCGGTCACCCTGCTCGGCACCATCATGCTGGCCGCGGGTATCTACGCCAGCCTCAATCTGATGTGGCAGCTGCCCATCGGACACCTGGTCTCCGGCGTCGCCATGGCCGTCGGCATCGCCTTCACCACAACCCTCGGCAATCTGGCCAGCTTCGCCAGCCCCTACATCGTCGGCTGGCTGCGGGACACCAGCGGTAACTACGACAGCGGTCTGTACTTCGTGGCCGCAGCCCTCGTCGCATGCGCCGTGCTCACCCTCCTCGCCAACCGTGTCCCTCCGCCCCGGTCGGCGGCAGCCCCCGCGACCGACCTCGTCGAGGCCACCCCCACCCCGTCCACCCTCAGTCACTCGGCGGAAGGTTCGTGATTCATGCTCATCATCGACCACATCTCACTCGGCACCCAGAACCTGTACGAGGGTACGGAACGGCTCTGCGATGAAACCGGGCTCGGGCAGTACGAAGGCGGATGGTTCCCGGGCCTCGGCATCGCCAACCGCATCGTTCCCCTCGGCGGGGACCAGTACATCGAGGTCGAGAGCGTCATCGACGCGTACTCGCCCCAGCACAACCCCGTCGACAGGTGGTTCTACGACCAGATAGCCGACGGCGACGTGTACATCGGCTGGTGCCTGCGGGTGGACACGCGCGAGGAGCTGGAAGCCATCGCCGCCCGGCGCGGAACCGAGATCCTCGAGACCGGGATCCGCAAGCGGACCGACGGCACCATGTCAGCCCCGGCACGCACCCCCGACACCGTCTACTGCTGGCGGCGTGGCCTGCCCAACGTCTTCCACCTCCCGGAGATGGCGACACACCCCGCCCGCCAGCCCTGCGAACAGCGGGTGAGCCCCCAGGGCATCGCTTGGATGGAGGTGGGCGGCACACAGGAGGACATGGTGTCCTGGCTGGGCGACGAGGCCAAGGACCTGCCACTGACCTACAACGGCGAACGCCCTGGCCTGTACGCCGTCGCCGTTGACACCCCGCAGGGGCAGATCGTGATCCGGCGACCCGCGGTCACTCCCTGGTCCGACCTCACGCCCACGGGGGAGAGCCGGAAGCTTGGGCGGGCTGACTGACGCCGACCAGGCAGTACAGGCCGACCGGTATCGCGATCGCCCGGCCTCCAGCTGATGAGGACCGCCGAGTCCTCGGAGATGGACGCGGGCGCCATCCGCGTCCAGGTCCAGCCCGGTGATCCCATACCCGCGCCGGACGGTCACCCCGAGCCCTGGGCCTGCCGTGGTGGTGCGTCAGCCATCCTTCCAACTCCTGCTCAAAAATGGCCAAGAAGTGCGGTGCGCCCAACGTAGGTCAGTCACCAATACCCGAGGGAAGGAAGCGGCCGTGAGCCAGCTCACCCGTGCCAACGTGGTTCAGGCCGCCCTGGACGCGCTGGAAATGAAGGGGCTGGAGGGCCTGTCCGTCCGGGTTGTCGCCGACCGCCTCGGCGTCCGTGTGAACACCGTGCTGTGGCATGTCAAGACCAAGGCACGGATACTGGCTCTCATGGCGGACGCCATCGTCGGCGAGATCGACTACGGCGGCCTACCAACCGTGACACAGGAGCGGGTAAGGGAATTGGCACACCGATACCGGCAGGCGTTGCCGGCCCACCGTGACGGCGCTGCCCTGGTCACCGGCACCTATCCGGCCGAGCCGCACATCTCGCGCTTCGCGGAGTACGTCGTCAGGCACTGCTCGAGGCGGGCATCGGCGAGAAGGAGGCGGCCTGGACCGCGTGGACGGTGATCTACTTTGTGGTCCGCCGCCGGAAGCCGTCACCACCTCTTCCGCCATGCCGGTTGTCCTTCCCCGCTCCGTGCCTGCGATCTGCGACAACGCTTCGCTGAGCGCCTTTGCCTCTCACGATGTTGTCAGGCCGCTACTGTGGCTGGGCACCCCGGAGCACGCGGGTCCCGCGGCGGGTCCATCAGGACACCGTCCCGAGCTCCCGGAGCCGGGCCCTGGCCGTCGTCACCAGATGCGGGCGGTCCGTGCGCAGGCCCAGCAGGGCCACCCGGACCCAGAGGAAGTCGCCAGTTCCACGATGTGCTCGCGCATTCCCTCCCGTACCGTGCCGCCCTGTCCCCGGTACGCGGCGAGCAGCGCGTCCAGGACGGCGGACCTGCCCTTGCCGTGCTGATCGTCGACGGCCCCCCAGTGCCCACGCGGGATCATACGGTTGCCGAGCAGTCGAAGAACTACCGGTACTCGACCAACCACCAGGTCGTCATCGACGCCGATACCCGACTCGTCGTCGCCGTCGGCCGACCGGTCACGGGCAACCGCAACGATTGCAAGGCGTGGGAACTTTCCGGTGCGAAGGCCGCCGTCGGCCGGGCCACGGTCATCGCGGACGGCGGCTATCGGGGCACTGGCCTGCTCATCCCGCACCGCCGTGAACGCGGCCAGACCGAACTGCCGGCTTGGAAAGAGGAGCACAACACCTGCCACCGCAAGGTCCGGGCCCGCGTCGAGCACGCCTTCGCGCGGATGGAAGCATGGAAGATCGTGACTTGGAACTTCTTGATCGCTGACATCGGCGCACCATAGCAGGCGGACTCCGCCGCTCATTTCCCCAGACGGATCCGCCCTGAAGGGTGCCAATATTCCGATCAGGCTGCTGAGCTGGGTGTTTCGTGTGGATGGTGAGGCAGCCGGGGTGACGTGGTGTGGTACTCGTTGAGCAGTCCGCCAAGTACCTGGTGACGCCTGACCGTGGTAGCGGGTAGGGGGATGACGTCCGGATGGGCTCGGCCGGGCTCTGGAATCGAGGTTCTGCAGGTAGCCGCGACTGGGTCACGCGGGAGTTCGCGCGGCCACGTGAAAGTCCGTTGCTGCCCGTTCGCTCCCGACCGTCCCCGCTCGCCGCTGGCGCAGGGCGACCATCCGCGGGCCGTAGCCACAGGGCGGTCGCCTCCCGCTCTGAGCCATGAGGGTCCCACCTGGCACAGGTCGTAAGGACCCTGCAGGGCCGTCCAGTTGATCCAGGCCGGTGACGTAGGGCCAGGCGGGGCACGGCTGCTGGCGGATCTCGCCGATGCCGCCGGTCTGAGCGCGGCGTACGCCGCCGCGCTCAGACCGCTTCGGCCGCGCGGGACCGGACATGACCCGGGCTGGCACGCCGGGAATTGAGGGGCTGGGCCGCAGCTCGGATCAGCATGCGGGATCCTCTTCGGGCCGCAGCATCGCCGAGATTGCCGCGGCCACTTCCTCGGGATGTGACAGTGGCGAGAGGTGACTGCTGGGGAGCTCGGTGACGACGGCTCCGGCGCGTGTGGCGAACCAGCGCTGCAGTTGGGGATCGAGAATCCGGTCGTGGGCGGAGAGGACGTAGCCGCAGGGGAGGTGGTGCCAGGCGCCCGCAGAGGCCGGGGCCGTCAGGCAGGCTCCATGGGTAGGCTTCTGCACGGCGGCCAGGCTCCGGGCAAGGCGGGGCGGAAGGTCGTGGGCGAGTGCGTCACCGAACAGTTCCGGGTCCACGTCCGACCAGCCGTCCGCAGCGAACCGCAAGGCCACGCGGCCTGGCATCTCGGCACCCTTGTCGCTCAGCATGCCGATGGTCTCCCCCTCGACAGGCACGTAGGCGGCCACGAAGACCAAGGAGTTGACCTTGGGATGCTCAAGTGCCGCGCCGGAGATGACGGTGCCGCCGTAGGAGTGTCCGACGAGGGTGACCGGTCCTTCCAGCGCGTCGATGTGCCGACGGGTCCAGGCGATGTCGTCCGCGAGTGAGGTCATCGGCAATTGGACGGCCAGTGCTTGGTGGCCCTGTTCGTGCAGGTGGCCTATGACCTCCTGCCAGATCGAGCCGTCACTCCAAGCACCGTGGACCAGCACTACATTTCCCATTTCGCACGTCCTTTTGTCATGACTGTCTTGAGTGATTCCTGCCGGCCCGGCGGAGGTTCGGAGGTTTGAGTTCCTCCGACATGAGACCGGTACACGCCGCGATCACGTACGAGACGGTGGTGTTCTTTCAATGTCTCGACGTTGAACGGGTGAGGTGACGAAGATCGACTCACAGCGCAACTTGTGAGTGCGCCAGACGACTTCGCGCAACGCATCCGTGACCTTCCCGGTGGCCGTCAGCCGCTCGGCGTGTCCGCCTGCAGGCCGATCTCAGAGCGCCGTGGGGTCAGCCCGTCGCCGGAGCCCGGCAGCTCGCGGGCGGCGGCCGCGCCCGCGCCCTGTTCGCCGTCCTGTCTCCCACCAGTTCCGGAGCACTGCGGCCACAGCGACACGAGCGCGAGGCAGCCGAAGGCGCTGGCCTGCAGGAGAAGCGCGCCGGTCAACAGCCCGGTGAAGGAGGCGTTGCGCAGCAGCGCCAAGTCCAGCATTCGGGTTTCGCCGCGGCGGGCGATGCGGTGTTCCACCACCACGAAGGCCACGAGGGCGAGCGCGGCGACAGGGTAGGAGACAAGAGTGCCGGGCGAGCCCCAGCCGCCGTCGGACCTCGGATGAGCCCGTAAACGAGGGCGCCGGCGGCCACGCTGAAGGTCGCGGCCCCGAAGAGGTCGATGCGGTTCTTCCGGCCGCCCGCGGCCCGCCGGTCGGCAGCCATGAAGCGCCGGGTCAGAACGATGGCTACGACCGCGACGGGCAGGTTGATCCAGAGGATTACGGGCCAGCTGATGTGCCGCGTCAGGACGCCGCCCAGCAGCGGACCCGCCGCCGCTGCGGCCCCGTTGGTCGCACACCACAGCCCGGAGGCCGTACCGCGGTCCCGCCCCTGGTAAGAGGCGAGCAGCCGAGTGGGAGCGGTGGCGAACATGGCGGCTCCGCCGATGCCCTGCACAGCCCGGGCGGCGATGAGCACGCCTGCATCGGGAGCGAAGCCGCACACGAGCGAGGCGATGGCGAACAGTGCGAGCCCCGCCCACATGGGCTCGCCGGTGCCCATAGCGGTCGGCGAAAGCGCCGGCAGCGAGCATCAGCGCCGCCAGAGCCAGCGCGTAGGCGTCGATGACCCACTGCAGCGACGCGAAGGACGCGCCGAGGTCACGGGCCATGCTGGGCAGCGCCACGTTCACGATGGTGACGTCCACCAGCAGGATGCACGCGCCGAGACAGACCGCCATGAGCGGTCCCCACTTACGCATGTCGTCATTTCCATTCAGGGATCGGGGAACGGACCGAAGCCCCGGTCCTCGACAACTGTTGACGGCGTGCACGCGATCAGGAAACTCGCACGGCCAAATTTGCACGTATTCCCTAGAATCGATGTCGTGAAGACGTATCTCGACAGTCCCGACCGTGTGGGGCTTCACCTCACCGATGAAGACCTGGCCCTGGCACACGCCCTCCAGCTCAACGGCCGCGCCTCCTTCACCGAGATCGCGGCCGTGCTCGGCGTCTCCGACCAGACCGCGGCTCGCCGCTTCGCCCGCCTGCGCACCACCGGGAAACTGCGCGTGCTGGGTCTGACCGACCCGTTCCGGCTGGGGGACCTGTCGTGGTTCGTGCGCGTGCGGTGCACTCCGGACGCATCCGCCTCCATCGGCTCGGCGCTGGCCCGGCGCACGGACACCACCTGGGTCAACCTCACCTCGGGGGGAACGGAGACGATGGCCGCGATTCGCGCCCGCGGGCCCGGCCTGGAGGAGCCCTTCCTGGTGCAGAAGCTGCCCCGCACCCCCCGAGTGGTCGACGTCTCCGCGCACTGCGTCCTGCATGTGTTCTTCGGCCAGGACCTCGGCTTCATCAACAAGAGCGGACCGCTGACCGACGCACAGGTCGCCGCACTGACCCCGCGGCCGCCGGACGGAGGGCGGACAGCCGGCTCGGAACCCGTCGTGCTGGACGACCGCGACCGACTGCTGCTCGACCTGCTGGCCCGCGACGGAAGGGCCCCGGTGGGCGAACTGGCCGCGGTCACCGAGCTGTCCGAGTCCACAGTGCGCCGCCGCATCAACGATCTACGCGCCGAAGGCGTGCTGTACTTCGACGTGGACTACCACCCCGACGTCCTGCACCGAAAGCTCAGGATCGCGCTCTGGCTGGAGATCGACCCCGCGCGCCTGGCCGAGGCAGGCGCGGCCCTGGCGGCGCATCCCGAGGTGTCCTTCGCCGCGGCGGTGACCGGCGCGACGAACCTGTACGCGAGCATCCAGGTGGAGTCGGCGCAACTCTTGTACCGCTACCTGACCCAGACTGTGTCCGGACTGCCCGGACTGCGGCACACGGTGACCACGCCCATCCACCGAACCCTCAAAGGCCCGGGCCCATACCCGCTGCCACCGGAACTACAACTGAGCGTGTTGTGATGCTCTGGCCTCGAACACTGCCACGCACGTGATCCCCCGTTCGAGACCTCTGGCGACACGAAGCACGTCTCCTGCCAGCGCAGGCCGAAGGATCTCTCCACGCGCCTCCAGCACTCGATCAACAGTTACTGTCTGTCAAGTCGGATCGCACACCACGCGGGCCGATGCGTTCCGTGGCAGCCGATTCCGTCGTTTCTTCGGTGGTCACAACCGGCCGGTACGCGCGATCACCTGGCTGGCGAAGTCGAGCATCTGGTCAAGGCTGGTGAACATCGCGAAGGCATCGAAGTACGCCTCATCAACGCCGGACTCGGCGTACCGCTGCAACGTGTCCGCGAGCGAGCCGACGGACGTGCCCGGTTCGAGGTTGATCCGCATGGCCGTCTTCAGCGCGTCGGGATCGCGGCCGGCGTCCTGCGCCGCTCGGCGCGCGATCGACCACAGGCGGTCGGCGCCCTCGTCCCGACCGTTGACCGACGCGGCGGCCGGCACCGGCCCGTCGAACCCGAGCCAGCCGACCCCGCTGCGGCCGACCCGGCGCATCGCGGCCTCGCTGGCACCGCCGACCCAGATGGGTGGCCCGCCCGCCTGGACCGGACGCAGGTCGGCGTGGACCGGTGGCAAGGTGAAGAACTCGCTGTCCCAGGACACGGGATTGGTCGTCCACCACGCGTGCAGGAACGCCAGCATGTCATCGAGCATCTTGCCGCGCCGGTGCCAGTCCGCGTTGCGGGCGATGTCGTACTCCTGCTTCATCCACCCCAGCCCCACACCAACGCCTAGGCGGCCGTCGCTGAGCACGTCGAGCGTGGTCAGCAGTCGGGCCAGGTGCGGCGGCTCGTAGTAGAACGTGCTGAGCGTGCTGGTGTTCAGGCGTATCCGGCTGGTCGCCGCCGCGGCGACGGTCAACAGCAGCACCGGATCGAGGGAGCGGGTCATCTGCGGCCCCTGGCCCAGATAGCTGCTGTCCACATCAACCGGCGTGACCAGACGATCGCCGATCCACAGGGTGTCGTAGCCAAGGTCCTCGAGTCCGCGGCAGAACGCGCTCAGGCCGGGGGCGCCGCTGATGGCGGGCCCGACAATGGGAATCACTAGACCGAGCTTCATCGCGGGAGTCTCCTCAAGCAGGATCATTCGCCAACTTTGATATCCGACATCAGCGAGTCGGTGATCCATCAACCATTGTCAGGGCGCGCGCCGCCCTGTTCGCCGACTGCTCGGCCCCGGGGGCTCAGCCGGTGAATTCGGTGATGCTGAGGGCGAAGTCCAGGTTCCCCACCCCGTGGTTGGCGAGGCCCACCGTGACCACGCCCGCTCCTTCCAGCCAGTGCGCCATTTTCAGGCCGCCGACGTCCAGCGGGCGCAGCCCGAGGCTCTCGACGAACGCCTCCACACTTGCCTTGGCCTGCGCGTTATCGCCGGCGATGAAGACGTCCGGCCGACCCTTCTCCAGGACATGGCGGAAGATGGTGTTGAACGCCTTCACCACACTGGCGCCGGCCGGGGCCGCCTTGGCGACTTCCTGCGCGATCGAGGTCTCCTCACGGTGGGCCAGCCCGTCGAACGTGGAATTGAAGGGATTGCTGATGTCGACGATGACCTTGCCCGCGAGAGCGTCTCCGTACTGCGCGACGACCGGCACGACACCGTCGTACAACAGGGCCACGATGACGATGTCCCCGGCCGGGGCGGTGCCCCAGTCTCCCGTCGTGGCGCCGCCGCCGAGAGCCTTGGCCAGGTCAGCGGCCTTGGACTGATCGCGGCCCATGACCTCGACGGTGTTGCCGCCCGCTATCGCCCGCGCTGCGATGGTGCGGGCCATGTTCCCGGTGCCGATGATGCTGATGTTGCTCATGAGATGTCCTGCCCTGGTTGTGGTTGTTCGGTTTAGATGGCGGTGGTGCCGCCGTCGGCGACGAGTTCCATGCCGTTGACGTAGCTGGAGTCGTCGGAGGCGAGGAAGAGGGCGGCGGTGGCGATTTCGTCGGGGCGGCCCATCTGGCCGCGAGGGATGAGGGACTCGAACTGGCGCTTGGTGGCCTCGTCGAAGAGTTCTTCCTGCTTGGCGGTGGCGACCTGGCCGGGGGTCAGGACGTTGACGCGGATGCGGCGGTCCTTGAGTTCGTTGAGCCATACGCGGGCCCAGGCCTGCTGGACGGCCTTGCTGCCGGCGTAGACGCTCCAGCCGGGGAAGGCGCCGAGGGAGGCGTTGGAGCCGGTCATGAGGATGGAGCCGCCGTCGTTGAAGAGCGGGAGGGCCTTTTGGACGGTGAACAGGGTGCCGCGGGCGTTGAGGTGGAACGCGGCGTCGAAGTGGGCCTCGGTGATCTCGCCGAGCGGGGCGGGCTCGCCCCCTCCGGCGCTGGCCCACAGCACGTCGAGGCTTCCCTTCTCCCGCTTGACGGTGTCGTACAGGCGGTCCAGGTCGTCCAGGTCGGCGGCGTCGCCCTGGACGCCGGTGACGTTGCGGCCGATCTGCTTCACGGCCTCGTCCAGGGCGTCCTGGCGGCGGCCGGTGATGAAGACGTGCGCTCCCTCGTCGACGAACAGCTTCGCGCCGGCCAGTGCCATGCCGGTGGTGCCGCCGGTGATGACCGCTACCTTGCCCTCGAGCTTTCCCATAGTCATTCCCTTGGGTCGGTGGTGCCGTGTGCACCTGGGGTGACGATGTTAAGTACACCGCCCTGTGTGCTTACGGTACGGGGCGGGCGACAGGGATGCAAACTATGTACACCGGTCGTTATCCAGCTGGGGTACCATGGACCCATGACGGAGTTGGAGAAGGGCCCCACGGGCCGCCGCCGCGGCCGGGGCGCCCGCGAGCGCATCCTCAGCGTGTCCCAGCAACTGTTCCGCGAGCAGGGCATCAACCGCACCGGCATGAACGAGCTCTGCGCGGCGGCCCAGGTGTCCAAGCGCACGGCCTACCAGCACTTCACCGGCAAGGACGAACTCGTCGCCGAGTACCTGCGCCGGTTCGACCCCTCTGTTCTGTCCGGCGTGTTCGACCGCACCGACCTCACGCCCCGCGAACGGCTCCTCGCCGCCTTCGACATCCCCCCCACCACGCCCATGTGCCCCTACATCGGCGCCGCCGTCGAACTCCACGACCCCCAGCACCCCGCATCCCAGTACGCGCGCGACTACAAGAAAGCCGTCGCCGCGCGGCTCGCCGACACCGCCCGCGAAGCCGGCGCCGCCGACCCTGAACAGCTCGGCGAGCAGCTCGCGCTGCTCATCGACGGCGCCGCGGCCCGCACCCGGGTCCTCAACGCCGACGCCTTCCCCACCGCCGCCGCCATCGCCGCCGTCCTCATCGACAACGCCATCCCCGCGTCATCTCCTCGGCAGCCCAGCGATGACCGCGGAACTACCGGGTCTGCTCCCGTTCCGCTGGGAGGCCAATGACGGCCCGATCGCGCCTCCTCGGCAGGAAGACGACGTCGAGTTCGGCGCGGCCGGAGCGGTAGCTGCCGGGACTCGGGCTGGAGAGCGGGTCGCGAGATCCGGCCGCGGCCATCCGTACGTATCGTCGGACTGGAGCCGTCGGCCAGCAGGCTCTACTGGTGCTGGTCTATCTACATAAGGGCGAGCCGTTCGCCGAGGTCGGCGCCGGGTTCGGCGTGTCGACCACGACGTGCCGGCGGTATGTGAACGAGACAGTCGAGTTGCTGGCCAGACGAGCACCGAAGCTGCGGGCGGCATTGCGGAAGGCGAAGCGTGACGGACTGGCCCATGTGATCATCGACGGCACGAACCCGGACCACCCACCGCCACCGACAACACTCGCATCCATCGACGCGATCGACTCGGCGGCCTCACCCACGAGTACACGCAGGTCGCATAGAGTGACACCGTTTCGCACCCACACGGTCGACCAGTCATCCGGGCACCTGATCACGTGGCGCTCGATCTCGTCGCGCAGGCTACGCGTAGGAGCGCCCCAATCGCCGAACATGTCATCGCCCAGGTCCCATAGGCGGTGCGCTTGCCGAGAATGTCATCCTCCCTGGTCGGAGGCCTGCACCGGACCCCACACTCGCCAGCCGCGGTCGCTCGAGTCGGCGCTCTCGCGTAGCCGTTGTCCACGCGTCATGATGATCGATCGTGCTGCTACGACTGGCCTACCTCGGTGTGACGAATACCTTCGCGGTGCTGCGTTTGCTGCCGATGAGTGGCCGGGACAAGGATGTAGAGATCCTGGCCCTGCGCCATCAGATCGCGGTCCTGGAACGCCAACTCGGCAAGGGCAAAGTCCGGTTCAGCTCAAGCGACCGGGCGTTCCTGGCGGCGCTGCTGCACCGGCTGCCGTTACCCGCCCTGCGGCGGGTGCGGCTGCTCGTGCGTCCTGACACGGTGCTGCGCTGGCATCGCGACCTCGCCAGGCGCCGGCATGCCGCCTTATCCCGGCCCAACCGACCCGGCCGACCTCGTACGGTGCGCTCTATCCGGATTCTGGTACTGCGTCTGGCGAGGGAGAATCCAAACTGGGGCTACAGGCGTCTGCACGGTGAGCTGCTCGTGCTCGGCGTGAAGGTGTCCGCCTCGACCGTCTGGAAGATCCTCAAGGACGCGGGCGTCGATCCAGCGCCCGACCGGATTTCCAGCACGTGGGCCGACTTCCTGCGCTCCCAAGCCGACGCCCTCCTGGCCGGCGACTTCTTTGAGACGGTCACCTTGTCCGGCACGCGGATGTACGTACTCGCGGTAATCGAACACAGCAGTCGCCGCCTCCGGATCCTGGGCGCCACCGCACACCCGACCACCTCCTGGGTAACGCAAGCTGCGAAGAACCTGGTCATGGACCTCGAGGACGTCGGCTGCCGGGCGCGATTCATGATCCGCGATCGGGACGGGAAGTTCCCCCAGCTGTTCGATGCCGTCCTCAAGGACGCAGGGATCGAGGTCGTCCTCACTGGCATCCAGATGCCGAGAATGAACTCGGTCATGGAAAGGTGGGTGCAGACCTGCAGACACGAACTCCTGGACCGGACCTTGATCTGGAACCAGCGGCACCTCCTCCACGCCCTGCGAGAGTTCGAGCAGTTCTACAACTTCCACCGACCACACCAAGGCATCGCGAACGCCCGACCGCTACACCCGCTGCCCTCACCAATCGACGATCCGGACAAGTTAAGCAACCTCGACATACGACGCCACGACCGCCTTGGCGGCATCCTCCACGAATACAAGCATGCCGCGTGACCTGCACGGATGAAGTATTCGGCAAGCACAGGGTGAGTGGGGTCGTATCGGCATTGCGAATTACTTCGGTAAGCGGCAGCTGACCCTGACTGCTTGCGCCAAGACTCGACATATAGCCTGACTCGCCTGCCGCTCTTTATTTTCGCAGGTCAGAGGCCATGTTTTCTCGCCAAACAAAGCATCCGGGTCGAATTCGGGTCCGCGTATTGTCATCCCTGTCTGCTGTCCATACAACAGATCCGGGCATTCCGGGCGTTAAAGGTGGTCCAACGCCGGTCTGTAGCCGGACATTCAGGCGACGGATGAATCGGAAGTACATGTACGAGGTGTCAGGTGCAATCTGGAACAGGATATTCTGCCTATCAGAACAACGTGAGTGGCGTCGTGGCCAAGTCGATGAAGAACCCGCCGACGTACGGCGTGACCAGCGTGGACCACGCGCTGCAGCTGGCAGTCATCCTGCAGGCCGAGGGATCTCTTACCGTCTCCGAGGCGGCTCGGCGCATCGGCGTGGCCCGATCCAGCGCCCACCGCCTCTTGTCCACCCTCGTCCACCGCGATTTCGCTGTGCAGAACGACGACCGCAGCTACGGGGTCGGCCCGGTCCTGGAGATCGCAGACAAGGCGCAGTCGGACGTCTCGGCCATCCGCGCCGCCGCCCTCGGCCCGCTGTGCACCCTCGTCGACACCCTCAACGAGACCGCGAATCTCAGCATCCGCACCGGCCACACCGTGAGGTTTGTCGCCTCGGTCGAGTGCTCACAGGCCCTGAGAATCGGAAGCCGCGAGGGCATGGTCTTCCCCGCACACCAGGTGACCGGTGGCCTGATCACGCTGGCGGAACTCACCGACGACGACCTGACCATGCTCTACGCGCACGCCCCGACCGACGGAGCCGAGGAGCGGCCCGGAATTGGCCGAGCTGCGCGCCGAGCTCAGAGCCGTCCGGAACAGCGGATCGCCGTCAACCGCGAACGCTCCGAGCGAGGACTCGTCGCCATCGGGCGCGGAGTGACCGATGCGAGCGGGGCCACGATCGCGGCCTGTCGGTCTCCATGCCGAGTGTGCGGCATTCGGCGGGCCGGGTGAAGGAGATCGTGTCGGCACTGACCGTGGCGGCGGACAGGATCTCTGTCGAGATGGAGGGGGAGGCTGGTGGAGCACTCAGGTCAGAAATCGTGGGCCGAGGCCAGCCAGTTCCCGAAGGGGGCCGGAGTCTCCTGTCCCCGACCGCCGGACGGCCGCGTCTGCAGGCTCTGCTCCGCCCAGATCGTCTTGCCCTTGGTGGTCTGGCGTGTTCCCCAGCGTTCGCTGAGTTGGGCGACCAGGAGCAGACCGCGGCCGCCCTCGTCGTAGATGCGGGCCCGGCGCATGTGAGGTGCCGTGCTGCTGCCGTCCGAGACCTCGCAGATGAGGCTCCTGTCGTTGATGAGGCGCAGTTGGATGGGCGGTTCCGCATAGCGGATGGCGTTGGTGATCAACTCGCTGACGACCAGTTCGGTGACGAAGACGGCGCTTGCCAACCCCCATGCCTCCACCTGGCGTCCGGCTTGCTTGCGGATGCCGGCAACGGCGGCCGGGTCAGGGTTCACTCCCCAGGTGGCGACTTGTGAGGCGTCCAGCGCCCGGGTGCGGGCGATGAGCAGGGCGACATCGTCGGTCGGCCGCTCAGGCAGCATGCTGCTCAGAATCGTGTCGCACAGAGCGTCCAGCGAGGGCGCCGGACGGTTCAGGACTTGGCGTAGTCTAGAGATGCCTTTATCGATGTCGAGGTCCCGCGATTCGACAAGGCCATCGGTGTAGAGCGCGAGCAGACTGCCTTCCGGTACGTCGACCTCCACCGCCTCGAAAGGCAGGCCACCCAGGCCCAACGGGGGTCCCGCGGGAACATCGAGCAGTTCCGCGCCTCCGTCGGAACTCACCATCAGCGGGAGCGGATGCCCGGCGCGGGCGAGAGAGCAACGGCGTGAGGCGGGGTCGTACACGGCGTAAAGGCATGTCGCCCCGACATCCCCTGCGGATTCCGTGCCCCCCGCAGGCGGCTCCCCGCCCGACCCTTCCACCTCGGTCGAGAGTCGGCCCACCAGGTCGTCGAGGTGAGTGAGCAATTCATCAGGGGGTAGATCGATGTCGGCCAAGGTCCGCACGGCGGTGCGCAGACGCCCCATCGTCGCCGAGGCGTGGATGCCGTGGCCCACGACATCGCCCACGACCAGCGCCACCCTGGCCCCGGACAGCGGGATCGCATCGAACCAGTCCCCGCCCACCCCGGCTCGGCCACCGGCCGGCAGGTAGCGCGAGGCCACGTCCACAGCAGCCTGTTCGGCCAACCTCTGCGGCAGCAGACTGCGCTGCAAGGTCACCGCCGTGTCGCGTTGCTGCGTATAACGCTGGGCATTGTCGATACAGACGGCGGCCCTGGACGCCAGCTCCTCGGCTAGGACCAGGTCGTCCTGCTGGAACGGTTCGGTGTGCCGGTGACGGACGAAGACGGCCACGCCCAGGGTCGTTCCGCGCGCGGACAGAGGCACCGTCATCGCCGAGTGGACTCCGAGCTCGCGGACTCTGGCGGATCGGACGGGGTCCCGTGCGATCCACTCGGCGAGCCCGGTATCGGTCATCTGGTGCAGGGCCGCACGCCCTGATCGAAGACTCTCCACCGGTGGGGAGCCTTCCGGGTAGGCATCCACCTCTCCCGGAGCCACGACCACCTTGGGGATGCCCGGATGGACGGACTGATGGGCGATACGCCGAAGTGCGAGCGGCCCGCTGGTTCCCGGCGTATCTGCGAACGGCTCGTGCACGGTATCGGGAAACGCCAGCAGGTCGACGCCGACGAAGTCGGCGAGTTCCGGGACTGCGATGTCCGCCAGTTCCTGCGCTGTCCGCGTCACGTCGAGCGTGCTGCCGATGCGCTTGCTGGCCTCGGTGATCAGCTGGAGTCGTTTGCGGGCCCAGTACTGCTCGGTGATGTCGCGCGCGGAGAGACAGACACCGCGGATTCGGCCGTTGTCGTCCCGCAATGGTCCCTGGAAGACCGCCCATGCGTGCTCACGGATTTCACCCGGAGTCCGCAGAAAGTGTTCGCGATAGGAGGGCTCGCCCGTATCCAGCACCCGCTTCATGTCCTCGTCCCCCACCTCCCCCTCCTCGTTCCCCAGAATCTCGGCCGGACGCAACCCGCGAAGGTAGTCCTCGGTGAGGGCAAGTGCCTGTTCCATGTAGTCGTTGGCCACCTGCAAACGGCGCCCGGTGTCGTACAGCGCCAGAGCACAGCAGGGGGATTGCGCGAAACTCCAGCCCACCAACGCCTTGTCGTCCGGCTGAGGAAGGAGCACGGGCGGGGCACAGAGCACCAGCCATTCGCCGTCGCCGGGCTCCGTCAATCGGTGGTGGGCGACCACTCTCCTGTCCAGGCGCCGGCCGTCCCGATGCCTCAGCGCGAGCTTCCCGTGCCATCGTGGAAGCGTGGCGAGCGGCGGCAGGCCGTCTGCCGGGGGATCTTCGGCGAGTAGGGCGGACGCCACCCGGCCCAGGATCTGGGCCGGTGAGTACCCCAGCAGGTGTTCGGCGCCTTCGTTCCACCCGGTGACGGTGCCGTGCTCGTCGACAATGGCCTGTGCGGTCAGCGCCTCACCAACCACGTCGCTGTCATCGAGGGGGCTCGTTTCCTGACCGGGAGTATCACGCCGCTCCATGGTCGCTCATCTCGCTCTCGTTGAGATCTTCGAGATCCTCACACCGTTGAGAACTTCCTTTGCTTTGGATGGGCGCCGCCCGACCACCGTGGGCTACCCGCGAGCGAATGTATACGCGAATATCACCACATACACGAATTAAGAGTACATGCGCATTTGACATCAGCCTGCTTTGCTGGCGAGTGGCCTGCGCAGCACGTTGCACTGTGCCTGCCGGTGGTGACGATCACGCACCGGCTTGTCGCCACCGGTGTCGCCGACGGTCGCCTCGTCCCGCCCGGTGGCGTAGCGATACGACGCCTGAATCACGGTCCGAGCGACGTCCAGCTCCGCCTCGGTACGCGGGCCGTAGACCATGACGAGATGGAGTTTGGTCGGAGTACCGGGGGGGGTGCCGCTCTCCCCAACCCTTACCGATCGGTTCGCCCTCGTCCTCGAGGGTCAGCATCGGGTGCAGGCTGCCGTCGGGATGGATGTGCGCGAACTCTTCGTCCATCCGCGGCGGCAACAGCAGCGCTCCATCTGCCAGGGCGACGCCGTCCAGGAAGAGCCCCACCGCGGCCAGCTCCTTAGGGTCGCCAAGATCGTGATCAATGAGAGGGAAAGGGGCTCATGCGCCCGGTTCTTCTCGGCGAGGACGAGACCGTTCCGCATATTCGCCCTGGTCTGACATTCTGGCTGACGTGAATGGCCAGGATGCCATCTGGTCACGGAGAGTCGTCGCGCACAGCGGAAATCGTGGGCCTGAGTGGAACCTTGCCGGCTGACCGGGAATCAGTCCTCGCCCCCTCGGTCTGCCGGCGTTCTTTGGTCAGTGTCGTGCCTGCGTCACGCTGGCAATGGAGGCAGCATGGGAACTTTTGTGGCGGACGCTGCGGCGTACCGAATGCTGGACGACCTCGTCGGTGCAAGCACCGAAGGCGTCGCCGTCATCGACGCCGAGGGCTCCTGTATCTATGCGAACGAGACCGCGCGGCACCTGCTCGCGGCCCAGGACCCCGGGGATCTCACCAGGCTGCTCAGGGACGCATCCCTGCATGTGACCCGGTTGCCGTTCGTCAGCGCGGGGCGAAGCCTTACCGCTTTCCTGTTTCACGACGCCGAACGAGTGGAGCGCCAGCTCCACAAGGTGGCGGCGTTCGCACGCACCGCCGCGCGGATCGCTTGTCGTGGGCCACTGCAGGAAGTACTGGACCGCGTCGCGGTGGAAGCGCGCAACGCGACGGGTGCCCTGGCGTGCTCGATCATCCTCCTGGAGCCGGACGGATTCCGTGTGCGCCTTGTCGGCACCGCCGGTCATACCGACGACTACATCGATCGGCTGACGCGCTCCGTGGAGCTCGGCGCCCCGCTGGCGTCGTTCGACGCGTTCCGGACCGGGCGCCCGGCGCGCCGTGATCGGCTGCACGAGTTGGCTGAGCGAGACCCCCGTTACGCGCCGTTCGTGTCCGTGATCGAGCAGCATGGCTGGGACGATGTCGTTGCTGTGCCGACGGTCGTCCAAGGGCGCAGCGTGGGCGTCCTCACCTCCTTCTTCAGCGAGGACGAGCGACCCACCGAGGATGACATCACCTTCCTCGTCGCACTCGCCGATCAGACCGCGACTGCGGTCGACAACGCCAACCTTGTCGCGGAGCTGCAGCTGGCGGCCGCGGCGGCGGAGCGCCAGAATCTCGCCATCGATCTCCACGACTCGGTGTCGCAGGCCCTGTTCTCCTTGATCATCCAGAGTCGGGCGCTGGCCATGCGGGCCCGCGGCCACGAACCGGGTGGAGAAGCAGGCCTGCTCGACGCGATCAGTCGGCTGGAGTCCACCGCCGAGGAGCTGCAGCGCGAGATCCGGGCACTCCTGCGGCAGATGCAACCGGAGAATCCCCGATCACAAGGTTTCGGCGAGGATCTCGCCGCCCTGCGCGACCGACTCGCGCAGCTCACGCAGGGTGACTCGCCGGAGCTGCGGCTTGAGCTGCCCGAAGGGGACTTGCCTCCGGTCGAGGGGGCGACCCGGCAGGAACTTCTGCGGGTACTCCAGGAGGCTGGTACCAATAGCGTGCGCCACGCTGCAGCCACGGAGATCACGATCAGGCTGACCGCCGCCGACGACTTTCTCGTCGCCGTCGTCGAGGACAACGGCGTCGGCTTCCGCAAGGTCTCGCACTCGCCCGGCCATCTCGGTCTGCAGAGCATGACCCGCCGCACGGCGCGCCTGGGTGGTCAGCTGGACATCGACACTTCGGTGACCGGCACCGCCGTCCGCGTGACCCTTCCACTGCGGTCGCACAGCACCAGGGCGGAGAAGTGACCACCCCGGACCGGGCGACGATCAGCGTCGTTGTGGTGGACGACCATCCACTGGTCCGGCTCGGCCTCCGCTCGTTTTTCGAACCGGTCGACGGAATCGAGGTGGTCGGTGAGGCGGGCAGTGGAGCGGAGACAGAGGGTGTCCTCGACGAGCTGGTGCGACGGGGGCAGCCGCCGGACGTCGTACTCATGGACATCCTGATGCCCGAGGGGGACGGCATCGCGACGACGGCCGTCCTCCGCCGCCGCCATCCCGGTGTCGCAGTAGTCGCGTTGACGAGTTTCGAGGACGCGGACTACGTCCGCTCCGCGTTGCGGGCCGGCGCGGTAGGCTACGTCCTCAAGGACGGCAGCCCGGACAGTGTTCTCTCGACTGTGCGCTCCGCGGCCCGCGGCGAACAGCACATCGACGTCTCGCTCGCACTGAAGCTCGCGGAGCCGCCCCCTGTGGACAGCTCTCGGCTGACCGCTCGCGAACAAGAGGTCCTGGCACTGGTGGGCGAGGGCAAGTCGAACCAGCAGATCGCCACCGCCCTCTTCATCACCGAACGCACCGCGCGGACCCATGTCAGCAACGTGCTCCGCAAGTTGGGCCTGTCCTCCAGAACTCAGGCCGCACTGTGGGCGGCTCGTGACGGTCGGCAACTGCCACGCCGACCGTAAATCGGGCTTCCTGCTGACGACGCCTCCTGCCACCCTGCTCGGGCTACGTCAAACGTCTCGGGTCACCTGCTCGATCGAGTTCTCTGGCGAGCCGCGTTTCACTTGAACTCGAAACACATGTGTAACCAGGGACGGCTAGGAGGCACGAAACCCATGAAGATCGTGGATCGCGCGGGAGTGTCCAGGGAACTCGACGCGCAGGTCGGCAAACCGCTCATGCACCAGCTCCGGCCCCTCAAGATCGGGGTCATCGGATTCTGTAACGGGAACGCGGCGTGCGGCACCTGCCACGTGTACGTCGAAGAAGACCGCCTCCCCGACCTCCCGGAGCCCGACGAGTACGAGGAGGAGATGCTCGCCGAACTCCCCAGGCGCGAGCAGAACTCCCGTCTCGCATGTCAGCTCGTCTATGAGCCGTCCATGGCCGATCTGACCCTCACGGTTGCCCCGCGCTAGGGACTGTCTCCAGTTGTGATCATTGGGCTTTCAGGATGCTGCTGATCCAGATGGTCGCTGCGCGGAGATGGAGTCCGGCGAGGTAGCTCTCGGGCGTCTTGTCGTAGCGGGTCGCGATGCCTCGCCAGTCCTTCATCCTGTTGATGGCCCGCTCGACCGTGTTGCGGTCGCGGTAGAGATCGGCATTGTGGGTGACGGGCCTGCCGCCCCGGCTGCCTTTCTTCCTGCGGTTGGCGGCCTGGTCCCTCTTCTCCGGGATGACTGCCTTGATGCGGCGTTTGCGCAGATGGGCTCGGTTGGCGCGGGAGGAGTAGGCCTTATCACCGGCCACGGCAGCCGGCCGGGTGCGGGGACGGCCGACCGGCAGACGGACCCGTACCTTGCTCAGAACCGGGATGAACTGCGGGCTGTCGGCGGCCTGTCCGGCGGTCAGAAGGAGCGCCATCGGCCGGCACCGCCGGTCGGCAGCCAGGTGGATCTTGCTGGTCAGCCCGCCGCGCGACCGTCCGAGCAGGGCGGCCTTCAGCCGGGCCCGCCGTCGCAAGCGGATGCGCCGGCGTTCGGCCCGGACCGGATCGCTTTCGCCGTCCTGCCCGCCTTGTCCCTGCGATGCTCCCCCTTTTGCGAGGCTGCCTCCTCGAGTGCGGCCAGAGTCTGTTCGCTGACCCGCATGCCGGCGGCGTCGTGATGGGCCCGCGCGGTGGTGGAGTCCACGCTGACCAGGGACATGTCGATCTCGTCCCTGCGGGCGGCCTCGGCGATCGCTTCGTCCAGCAGGGTCTGGAAGACGCCCGCGTCCCGCCATCGCATGAAGCGGTTGTAGACGGTCTGCCAGGCGCCGAACCGCTCGGGCATCTCTCTCCACTGGCTGCCGGTGCGGAACCGCCAGATCACCCCCTCGAACTGCTCACGCAGCCGCTCGGGGTACGGGCCGAACCTGCCGACCGGCAGGAACGGCTCGATGAACTCCCACTCAAGGTCGGTGAGTTGCGCACGCGTCACAGCACAGTCTTATCGGACCGGCCCCCACCCCGGGGCTTGATCACAACCGGAGACAGTCCCTAGCACCCTTCAGCGAAGAAGGAGCATCTCGTCATGCCCAAGATCACGACCAGCCAGCGGACCGAGAAGCCACTGATTCCGATCACCATGATTTCGCACGGCACCCTCGCCTCGATCGACATACAGGAGTCACGCCGCTTCTACGAGGAACTGCTCGGATTCGAGGTCATTCAGCTCAGCCCTGTGTCGATGCTCCTGCGCCGTGGGACGGATCACACCTACGTCGTCGTCGAGACCGGTGAGCCCGGCCGCATGGGCGTCCTGGACCACAACGGACTGGAAGTATCCACCCGGGAAGAGGTCGACGAAGCCCACCGCACCCTGCACGAAGTGAAGGCGGAGTACGGCATCCGCCGCATCAACCCGGTGATGGACCAGCACGGAGTCTTCTCGTTCTACTTCCAGGACCTCGACGCAAACTGGTGGGAGATCACCTCGTACCACCCGCGCGGGTACGGCTGGGCGTACGAGGACCCGGCACGCGACATCACCGGTCGCACCGACGTCGACCCGGAGCTCATGGAGCACGTCTTCGACCACGAGTTCGCCGAGCGTCTGCGCGGCGGGAAGGCCTGATTTCGTGGAGCGCTTCCGCCGCGTCGTCGTCGTGGGCGCCAGCGTCGCCGGGGTGCAAACCGCGGAGTCACTGCGCCAGTTGGGGTACGATGGGGAGCTCGTCGTCATCGACGGTGACAAGGAGTTTCCCTACAACCGGCCCCCGCTGTCCAAAGAGCTGATCACCGGCGAACTCGACGAAGAGGACATCCGGCTGCTCACGCCGGAGATGGTCAACGAGCTGGACATCGAGCTTCAGCTCGGTACCTGGGCCCGAGGGCTGACGCTCGAGGAGAAGATCCTCGACACGAGCGGCGGGGCCCTGAGCTTCGACGGCCTCGTGATCGCGACGGGTGCCGTCCCGGTCCTCCCCGAGCCTTGGGCCACGCTGGAGGGAGTCACCGCGCTGCGCACTCTCGATGACGCCCGGACCATCCGTGCCGCGCTGGGCGGGAAACCCAGTGTGGTCGTCATCGGCGGCGGGTTCATCGGCTGCGAGATCGCCGCATCGGTACGGCAGGAGAGCGCCGAGGTGACCATCGTCGAGGCGGCGCCCACTCTCATGTCCCGCGTCCTCGACCCGCGGACATCAGCGCCCATCGCCAGACTTCACAAGAACTCGGGCGTATCCGTCCGCTGCGGCACGCGCGTCGCGGGGCTATCGGGCTCCGGCCGGGTCGAGGCAGTCGAGCTCGGTGACGGAACCCGCATCGAGGCCGACCTGGTCGTTGTCGGACTGGGAGCCCGGCCGGCCACAGGCTGGCTCGCCTCCTCGGGAATCGAGCTCCAGGACGGCGTCTGTGCCGACGCCACGCTGAGTGCAGCCCCCGGCGTATACGCCGTCGGGGACGTTGTACGGCATCGGGACGGGGTGACATCGGCTGGGCGGCGGGTCGAGCACTGGACCAGCGCACGCGAGCATGGGGTGCTCGCCGCAGCCAACCTGCTCGATCCCGTGCACGCGCGACCGGTGTCCGGGCTGCCCTTCATCTGGTCCAACCAGCACGGACGGCGGATCCAGATCGTCGGGGAGGGATCGGGCGAGCAGGTCCGGTTCGTGGACACCGCCGACGGCAAGAACGACGGATACCTCGCGTTCGTCGGCGGTCCTCAGCGCGTGACAGGCCTGATCGCGTTCGACCGGCCGAAGCAGTTCCGCAAAGGGCGTCGGCTCCTGGAGGCGGGCGCGGACTGGGCGACGGTCAGGGACACCGAGTGGTGAGCACACGAAGAGGAGAACGACGATGCGCCTGGTGATGATTGAACATGACGGCCGGACCGCAGCCGGGGTGCAGCTACCATCGGGCGACGTCGCACCGGTCCGGGGCGTCCTTGGCGAGGATGCCCCGGACACAGTCGCCGGGGTCATCGCGGGCGGCCGGGAGTTGCTCGATCGACTCGCGAAGGCGGTGGCCCAGGCGGACCTGTCTGTCACCGTATCGGCGAAGCGAGTTCGATTGCGTGCGCCGCTGGGCGAGCGGGAACTCGTCGTCTGTGCAGGGGCCAACTACCGCTCACACCTGAAGGAGATGGGCGAAACGGAGCTGCCTGACAAGGCGGCGTGGTTCGTCAAGAACTCCCGCTCGGTCGTCGGCCCCGGCGCCCCGATCGAGTTGCCGGCGGAGTTCCCTTACCATGTCGACTACGAAGGCGAATTGTGCGTGGTGATCGGCAAGCGATGCCACGCCGTCCGAGCCGAGAACGCCTGGGAATATGTCGCCGGGTACACGCTGCTCAACGATGTCTCGGCGCGGGACGCCCTTCCGGGAATCGCGGCGGCCCGTACACCGACCGATGGCCGTTGGGCCTGGACGGACATGCTGCTGGGCAAGCAGTTCCCCACCTTCGGCCCCATCGGGCCGGTGGTGGTCACCGCGGATGAGATCGACGACGTCAGCGCACTGCGCCTGGTCACCACGGTCAATGGTGAGACCGTCCAGGACGCTCTGGTGTCGGATCTCGTCGTCGGGGTGCCCGAGCTGATCGAGCAGTTCTCCCGGTACTTTCCCTTCGAGCCGGGCGACGTGATCAGTACGGGCACACCAGCGGGAGTCGGGGCAGGGCGACAGCCCCCGGTCTACTTGCGGCACGGTGATGTCGTCAGCATAGCCGTTGACGAAATCGGTGAGCTGACGAATTCCGTGGCGTAGTCGACTGCCGGACGCAAGCAACAGCGTTGCTGCTCAGGTGGCTCTGAGCAGCAACGCTGTTGTCAACCGATCGGCGCGGCAGGTTGCGGTTGGGCGACGACGGTTTGCGGTGACGAGTGCGTCGAGGCTGCAAGCTGTGTGCGGAGGTCGGACCGCCTGCCGGACCTGCCGGCAGCCCGGTCCGCAATAGGCCAGTTGTTCATGGAACGCCGTGTCGAGTTCAACCTACCGAGCAATCAGGTGTGGGAGTACATGACTGATCTCCGAAGGGCCATGACCTCGATCAGTTCCATGTCTCGCTCGACATCTCCGCCACGGAGGCGACCAACCCGAAGTCCGGCCTGGTCGTGCCGCCAGCATTCCCGCGATCTGCGCATGGGGACATCCCTGCTCGAACAACTCCACCGCCCGCATGCGTCGGGCCTCGGCCAACTGCGGTCGCGTCAGCGGCAGAGCGGAGACGTCGGAAACAACGGACTGAGACTCGAAAGGTACCAAGATACTCACACCGCAAAGCGCCCTGCACCCACAGAACTAACGAAGACCTCAGTAGAAGCTACCTTCCTATGTTGAGTAGCGTGAGCAGCGTCTTCCCGGCTCGCGCGGTGGGCCGGAACCTCCCGAGACAGGTTGGAGCGCAGCATGAACTCGTCCTCGCTTTCGGGGCGCACGGCTCTGGTGACAGGGGCAAGCCGGGGTATCGGAGCCGCGATCGCCCGCAACTTGGGAGAGCACGGTGCTTCGGTGGCGGTCAACTACCACCGCAGTGCCGATCAAGCAGCGGCGGTCGTCGCCGATATCGAGGCATCCGGCGCGAAAGCCCTCGCCGTGCGTGGCGATGTCAGCGACATCGACCAGGTTGAGCGGATCGTGACGGAGACCGAGGAGACGTTGGGAGAACCGAACGTGCTTGTCTGCAACGTCATGCTCGGAACCGATCGCATGGGTGTGAAGCTCGGAAAGTCCGGCGGTAGCTTCATCGACACCCGTGAGGGCATCGACGACGTGCAGCAAGCCGTGTCCTCGCAGCTGGCGACGGTCCTGGGATGCTGTCACGCAGTCGTGCCTGGAATGCGTCGCCGTGGCGGCGGATCGATCATCCTCATCGGCGCATCAGCCTCGCGCAGTTCGCGCCCGGGACTGCCGGAGATCGTGATCGCCAAGAGCGCCCAGGACGCCGCGGCACGGTGCCTCTCCCTTCAGCTGGGACCCGACAACATCAGGGTCAACACCGTCGCTCCGGGTTTCGTGCCCACCGACGCCAACGCAGGTCCGCACCAGGCGAAACTCGCCGAACGGGCGGCAGCGAACCGGACCTTGGCCGAACCCATCCTCGCCGAGGACGTCGCCAGGACCGTCACACTCCTGGCCAGCGACCTGGCCCGCAAGGCAACCGGCCTGTTCCTACCGCTCGACGGCGGCCAGACCATCCTCTGACGCGCCCTCCTGGGGTCACTCAGCTCCCTGCTCGCGCCAGGCCCGCGCCACCGCTCCACCGACCGTTCCCTCACCCGCAGTGCAGCCGCGATCTGTCGGTTCTTCTCCCCACGCTCGAAGCGTCCGACAGCCTGCAGCCTGATCCGCTCCCGTGTGGCCCTCCCAGCGTCGGTCAACCCGCCGCCCTGCGCGTATCTCACGCCGATGGTGCTTACCGGAACCGACCAGCCGCCGTCAGGCAAATGGCCCGGCAAAGCATTGGTTCGACGCCAAACGCCAGTTCCCGGACAGGCGGGGCAGTCACTGATCGGGCCGGCCTCAGGTCGTCGTCTCCCGGCGGTCCGGGGCGGCCCAGTGGGTGTGGACGGGAACCCGGGCGGTCGGTTCGTTTGTCAGTGTGGGCTCCGAAGTGTCGCGCCGAGACCTGGCGCAGGAGGTCATACGCCTCGGCGATGAGCTGAATGTCGGCGTATTCGATGCCGTTGTGGACCATCTTGTCGAAGTGTCCGGCGCCATCAGTGCCAATGTGCGTGGCGCACGGCTCGCCGTCCACCTTGGCGCTGATCGTCTCGATTATCGGGCCGACCACTGTGTACGACTCCTTCGAACCGCCGGGCATGATCGACGGGCCGTTCAACGCGTCCTCCTCCCCGCCCGAGACTCCGGCACCGACGAAGTGCAGGCCGCGCTCGCGCAGTGCGGCCTCGCGGCGGCGAGTGTCGGCGAAGTGGGCGTTGCCGCCGTCGATGGTCATGTCCCCGGGCTCCAACAGCGGGCCGAACTCGTCGATGACGGCGTCGGTGGCGGCGCCCGCCTGGACCATGAGCATCACGCGGCGGGGGCGTTCCAGCGCCGCGACGAACTCCTCGGCCGTCTCGACAGAGACGAAGGTGCCCCCGTGACCGAATTCCTCGATCAGGGTTCGGGTGCGTGAGGGGGTGCGGTTGTGGACGGCGACGCTGTAGCCGTGCCGGGCGAAGTTGCGCGCCAGGTTGCGGCCCATCACGCCCAGACCGGTGATGCCGATGGATGCGGATGCGTTCATGGGTGGTACCTGTCCCCTGGGTCGGTGGTGGGGTTGTTCGGGTCCGGTGCGGTTCCGGACCGCAGGTACGGGGCATGCGACCGGACTACCCCGGTGGCGAGTACAGGCCTGCGTCGCCCGCCCGACCGTGCGCTGTGATCACCCGGCGACGCGGATGACGATCGTGTCAAAGCCCTGCTTCCATGCCGAGCTCTCCTCAACCACGTCCGCCGCCGCCCCTGGTCTCGGGTGTGTCAGCCCCGGAGCAGAGTGGTCAGGCTGTCACGCAAGGGCGTGGTGGGACGGCCGATGAGGCGGGACAGGTCGCCGGAGTGCTCCTCAAGGAGGTCGGCGGCGATGTCGAGGTCGGTCTGGGCGATCATCCGGGCCTTCGGCTCAGGCAGGCCCGCGTCGAGCAGGACCTTGCTGTAGTCGTCGGCGCAGAGGTCGCGGTAGACGACGGGTTCGTCGGAGATCTCGGAGACGGCGGCGGCCAGCTCCGGCATGGTCCACGCGGTGTCCCCGGCCAGCTCGTAGACGCTGTTCTCGTGGCCGGAGCCGGTCAGGAGGGTGGCTGCCGCCGCAGCGTAGTCGGCTCGCGTGGCGGCGGAGACGCGGCCTTCAACCGACCGCGCCGAAGATCCGACCCATCGCGAGGGCCTGGCGCACGGGGTTGTCGTAGTTCTCGGTGTACCAGCCGTTGCGGAGGAAGGTGAACGGGACTCCGGAGGCGCGGATGTACTCCTCGGTGGCCTTGGGATCGGGGGCGAGGTTGAGGGTGTGGTGTCCGCTCGCAGGACGCTGGTGTACGCGATGAGCCCGACACCGGCCTCCCTGGCGGCGTCGACGACGGCCCGGTGGTGCCCGGCACGCCGCCCGACGGCATCGCTGGAGATCAGTAGTACTCGCTGGGCGCCCTGAAATGCGGTATCGAGGGTCTCAGGCCGCTCATAGTCGGCCTCGCGGACGTGAATGCCCTTGCCCGCCAAGTCGTTCGCCTTCTCGGGTCTGCGTACGGCAGCGATGATCTGCTCGGCGGGGTGGTGGTCAGCAGTTCCTCGACAACACGGCGGCCGAGCTGGCCGGTGGCTCCGGTTACGACGATCACTGGGGACTCCTTGGGAATGAGCGGGGGGAGAAACTGGCTGGTTGGAGTGTGTGAGCGGAAGCAGTCGCATCCGCTCAAGAGGCGAGCGCGCGCAGGCATGGCGTCGCTCATGGCTACGGCATATAGGTAACGGCGACCGTCGAGGATCGCCTGGTCCGGCAGCACGCTCGGGCGGGCGGCAAGCCCACACCTGCGCACCGCCGAAGCCTCGGCCCCCTGAAGGTCACCCGCCCAGGAGTGCGTCCCCGCCCGGATCACCAGCCGTTCCCCTTTGAACTTGCGCTTCCCCCGAACCGCACTCCTCCGTCGGGCACCCCATCGACATGCCGACGCTGCCGCGGTCATGGGCGCGGGGCCGCGATCGGCCAGGTCGTCTCAAGAGAGGTCAGTGACAGCTCGAAGGCCTCGATCACCGCGTCGGGACCGGGGGGCGTCGGATGGTTCGCGAGGAGGTCAACGACGGTCTTCGGCGGCCCCGGCACGGTTGCCGCCTGCTGAGCGGACACGTGGGTGACAGGTACGGGGTGGCCGTTGATCAGCTCGGGCAGGTCCGCGACAACGAACTCGCGAGGCCCGACGAGGTCGTAGGTGCCGGGGGCTCCATGCCCCAGAGCGGCCTTGGCGAGCGCGTCGACGGCGTCGGCGGAGTAGATAGGACGGAAGCGCTGGGTGCCGTCCCCGATGATCCGTACCGGCGCGTCCGGAGCCGTCTGGCGGAACATCAGCTCGAACGGGGCCGGGTTGTCGCGTCCGCCCGCGAGTGCGTCGATTCGGAAGATCACGCTGCCCGTGACGGTGCGCAGCGCTTCCTCGGCCTGCCCCTTGGCCTTGGTGTACCAGTTGGCATCGGTGGAGTCCGCTCCGACGTACGACAGGTAGACGAGCCGCGCCTTCGAGTTGACCGTCTCGACGACCCTGCGGGCGGTGGCGACGGTGCCGGCCTTGTAACCGGCCCAGTCGTCGGCCGCGAAAACCCCGCTGAGATGGACGACGGCGGATGCGTCCCGGAGGGCCTCGGCGGCACGCGGTGAGTTCATCCAGTCGTCGATGACCTCGTCGGCAGGCAGTGCATCCTTGGACCGGACGAGCGCGACGACACGCACGCCCTGGTCGGCGAAGCGGGTCAGCAGGTCGCGGCCGGTGCGGCTGTTGGCACCGGTGACGACCACGGTCTGGGGGGAGTTCGACACGATCAGCCCTCTCTAGGGTTCCATATAATGCAAAAATATCACACAGCATCTATTCGCACAGCATGTAGTGTACGGGCATGGATGCCATAGAGGAGTTCGGCCTGCTGCTGAAGGCGCTGGCCCGGGAGTCGGAGCGCCGGATCAACGACCTGGTCCGGCCTCTTGGCATCACCGCGCCCCAGGCCGAGGCACTGCAACTGATCGATCAGAGCGGGCCCCTGTCGCTCGGCGAGCTGGGCACCCTCCTGATCGCCGAGGGCGGCCATCCCAGTCGGCTGGTGAACCGGATGGTCGCCTCTGGGCTCCTGCGTCGCGAACCCGCCAATGACGACCGTCGCCGCATCGAGATCTCGTGCACCCCGCGCGGCCACGAACTCGCCGAGGCCGCCCGTGAGTGCAAGCAGCCATTCCGTGCGTGGGTCCGCGAGCAGTTGACCGGCCATGATCTGGCCCCCACCACGGCGCTGCTGGAGGCCTGCCTGCGCGACACCTCGCTGGCGGAGACCGTGCGACTGCGGCGCGAGCACGCCTCGCCGTGACCTCACAGCACGACTGGCTCCGTCCTGCGGAGCGTTATGGATTCTAAGTACCTCTCGGCGCCGGGCCCAGCGACTCCGCCGCGGCGCCCAGGGTCGACGTGGTCGGCGAGATAGATCAGGGCGGCCAGCGCAGCGAGGCGAGGCCCAACGCCGTCATCATGGCCACGAGCTTGGGACCTGCGCATGCCGGGGTAGCGTGCCGGTACGGGCTGAGGTCGTGCGGAGGAGACTTGGCCGGGTGAGGCCCTGAGCCCTGGGTGTGGTGAACCGGGGATGTCACGTCCAGAGCTCCTGGATGCACTACTTGGTGTATCGGGTGCTGCGCACCATCTATTGGCTGCATGGATGGAGTCCGCCCGGGGCGGAGGCTGGGGATTTCGCGGCCGGAGTTGCCGGAACTCTCGGCATCGACGGAGCCCGCGCTTCGGCCGCCAAAAGCGAAGCGCGTGAGGGCGCCCAGGCGCACACCGGCCACAACCGCATATCAGGATTCGACGGCGGGTGGCCTCGGTAGAGGTCGCCGCCCGTCACCGGGGCGTTGGCAGAAGCCCCGCATCTCACCAGTTCTGACGGGTCGGGGAAATGACAAGGTCGTTGACGGTGACGTCGGCGGGCTGGTCGAGGGCGTAGACGACGGCGTCGGTGATGGCCTCGGGGCTGATCGCGATGGCGTTGAGCTCCTGAGCGGCCTTACGGCCCGTGGGGTCGGTGACCTTGTCGGCCCAGCCGGTGTCGATCACGCCGGGGCTGATCGTGGACGCCTTGACGCCCTCACGGACGCCGAGTTCCCTGCGCATCGACTCGGTCATAGCCTGCACGAAGAACTTCGTCGAGCTGTAGACGCCTGCCCCGTCGCCGACCTGGTGGCCAGCCACCGAGTCCATGTTCAGGATGTGGCCGGACCTCTGGCGCAGCATCACCGGCAGGACGGCGTGCACGCCGTTGAGATAGCCGCGGATGTTCACGTCGAGCATCTGGTTCCAGTCGTCGAGTGCCACGTCCTTCCAGTACGAGAAGAGCATCAGGCCCGCGTTGTTGACAAGCACGTCGATGCGTCCATAAGTGTCGACGGCGAAGTCGGCCAGCGCCTGCATATCCGCAGCGTCGGTGACATCGGTGAGCCTGGCGACGGCACTGCCGCCGGCCTTCTCGATGTCGGCGACCAGCTGATCGAGGGCCTCCTGCCCGCGGGCGGCGGCGACAATCTTGGCGCCGCGGGCAGCGAGGGCCTTGGCGCTGACGGCGCCGATGCCGGAAGAGGCGCCGGTGATCACGACGACCTTGTCCTGCAGATGGTTCATGGGATCTCCCAGTGAAGTGGTTCAGCACGTCGCCCTGTGGCGAGCGGAACGGCTATGCGTGGAAGGGGAAGATGAGGGCGGGCTCAGCGCTTGCGACGCTGGACCGCGTAGGAGTACTGGTCGGGCCAGCGGGGCTCGGTGCCGAGTTTGAGGGCGGCATGCTGCGCCCAGTAGGGATTGCGCAGCAGTTCACGGCCGAGGAAGACAGCGTCGGCCTGCCCGCTGGTGAGGATCTCCTCCGCCTGCTGCGGCTCGGTGATGATGCCGACGGCGGCGGTCGGGATGCCGGTGGCCTCGCGGGCCTGGGCGGCGAAGGGCACCTGGTAGTTCGGTCCAGCGACGATCTTGGCGTCGCGGACCATGCCGCCGGTGGAGACGTCGAGCAGGTCGACGCCGTGAGCCTGGAGTTCCTTGGCGAGTCGGACGGTGTCCTCGCTGGTCCAGCCCTCGCGGTCGTCCTCGGGGTTCTCGGTCAGCCAGTCGGTGGCCGAGGTACGGAAGAAGACCGGCAGCTCCTCGGGCCACACCTCACGTACGGCGTCGACGACCTCCAGGGCGAAGCGGATCCGGTTCTCGAAGCTGCCGCCGTAGAGGTCGGTGCGGTGGTTGGAGGCCGGGGAGAGGAAGGAGTTGATCAGGTAGCCGTGGGCGCCGTGCATCTCGGCGACTTCGAATCCGGCGGCCAGCGCGCGCCGTGCGGAGTCGGCGAAGTCACATACGAGCTGCTGGATTTCGTCCGTGGTCAGCTCGTGCGGGACGGGCAGGCCGTCGTATGCGACCGGGCTGGGCGCCACCGGCTGCCAGCCGCCTTCGCCCTCAGGAACGTGGCGGTCGGACAGCCAGGGCTTGTCCACGGACGCCTTGCGGCCGGCGTGCGCGAGCTGGATGGCCGGGACGGCGCCGTGGGCCTTGATGGCCTCGGTGATCCGGGTGAACGCCTCCTGCTGCCGGTCGTTCCACAGGCCCAGGTCCCAGGAGCTGATGCGCCCGTCGGGGCGTACGCCGGTGGCCTCAGCCATCACCAGGCCCGCGCCTCCGGCGGCGCGGGAGGCCAGGTGGGCGAGGTGGAAGTCGGTCGGCGCGCCGGTCTCCGGGCCCTTGGGGGCGGCGGAGTACATGCACATCGGGGACATCCAGATGCGGTTGGGTATCTGGAGGGAACGCAGCTTGAGGGGGGTGAATAGGGTGCTCACGAGTGGTTCTCTTTCCGATGGTTCTGGTGGGTATGAGGACCGGGGTGGGGCTGGGCAGTGGCATCAGCTGGCGGCAAGCGCCGTGACGGCATCAGCAATGCGGGTGTCGCCGCCGCCAATGACCTCAAGAATCCGGCCATCCAGTCGAGGCTCGTCGAGCAGCGCGAGCAGCACTGCGGCGACGTCCGCCCGCGGGATGGGGCCGGTGCCGGCACGATCGCCGAGGTACACCCCGCCGGTGCCTGGCTCATTGCCGAGGATCCCGGGGCGGACGATCGTCGCCTTGAGCGCGGTCCGGGCGCGGATCGCGTCCTCGGCGGCGGCCTTGGCCCGGATGTAGACGCCGAACTCCTCGTCGAAGTTCGCCGGCTCCGCCCGCAGGTTGTCACCCATGGCGGAGATCAGCAGATAGCGTCCGGCTCCGGCGGCCTCGGCGGAGTCCGTGAGCAGGACGGCGGCGTCACGGTCGACAGTCTCCTTACGGGCCGAACCGCCGCCCGGGACCGCGCCCGCGGCGAACACCACGGCGTCGGCGCCCGTCAGCTGGACGGCGACCTCGTCGGACGTGGCCTTCTCCTGGTCCACGACCAGGGCTTCGGCCCCCACCTCGGCGAGATCGGCGGCCTGGGCCGGGTCACGGATGAAGCCCGCGACGGCGTCACCACGGTCCGACAGGAGCTTCTCCAGGATCAGCGCGATCTTGCCGTGTCCTCCGGCTATGACGACCCGCATGTTCCTTCCCCTTACGTGAGCGGCTTCAGAGGTCAGTGACCGCGGTCAGGCGGGCAGGCGGGTGTCGATGACGAAGCTGACCTCAATGAGCTGTCCCGGGAAGAACAGTGAGGCGACGCCGATGGTGCTGCTGGTGGGCCGGTGGGCGCCGAAGTAGGCCAGGTTCGCTGCAGCCATCTTCATGTTGTACTTCGGCAGATCCACGATGAACTGGGTCTCCGAGATGACCTGGTTGCGCGTGACGCCGTAGTGCGCCAGGACCTTGTCGAAGTTGGCGTACACCTGCTTGAGCTGGGCATCGAAGTCGTCCGGGTAGAGGAAGTTGCCCTCCGCGTCGTGCGACAGCTGCCCGGATACGTAGATCGTCTCGCCGACCTTGATGGCTTGGACGAAGCCGAACTCGTCCTCACCGGAGACGTTGTGGCTGTAGGAGTCGATGGAGGACATGCCAGTTCCATACCTTTCCATACCTTTCTTCGTGGGTTGATTCGGGTCACTCGTAAGATCCGGACACCCAGGGGCGCCGGGTGTGGCTGTCATGCTGTTGCCGCTCTCGTGGCTGAAGGAGATTGGCCGCCCGGTGCCCCGCGACGACTCGGCCGCTGATTGGGATGCGCGAACTGAATCGCTTGTATGGACACGTCGGCGAGGTCGTCTGCTGGGAGAGCACGTAAGCACGACGAAGGGAGACCCAGTGCCGGAACTGTGGGCGGGGACGGACGCGGGCAAGGCCGAGCACCACTGCACCGTGATCAACGCCGACGGCACGAAGGTGCTCTCGCGCCGGGTGCCGAACAACGAAACCGAACTGCTGGAACTGCTCGGGGACGTCCTGGAGCTGGCTGACGGCGGCCTGGTCACATGGGCGGTCGACCTGAACGCTGGCGGGGCCGCATTGTGGATCGCCCTGCTGGTCAACCACGGGCAGAAGCTGCTCTACATCCCCGGCCGGACCGTGCACCATGCCTCCGCCGCCTACCGCGGCAGCGGTAAGACGGACGCGAAGGACGCCTTCGTCATCGCTGACCAGGCGCGCATGCGGCGCGATCTGCAACCGTTGATGGAGACCAGCGAGATCGCCATCGACCTGAAGATCCTCACCGCCCGGCGCATGGACCTTTCGGCCGACCGCACGAGAGCGGTCAACCGGCTCCGCGCGCAGATGCTTGAGTACTTCCCCGCCCTGGAGCGCGCCTTCGACTACAGCGTCTCCAAGACCGCGCTCATCTTGCTGACCGGCTACCAGACCCCCGCCGCCCTGCGCCGGATCGGCCGGGCCCGGCTGGCCACCTGGCTGAAGAACCACGGCGTCCGCGTGGGCAACCACGCCAGAGGGGCCGCAGAAGCCGCCGTCACCGCCGCCGAGGCCCAGTTCACCGCTGTCCCCGGGGAGAAGACCGCCGCGAAGATGGTCCACACCCTGGCCAGGGAGGTGATGGCCCTCGACCAGGAGATCGCGGAGATCGAAGCCCTGATCGAGGGCCGGTTTCGCGAGCATCCCGACGCCAAAGTGATCACCAGCCTGCCCGGCATCGGCAACATGCTGGGAGCGGAGTTCATCGCCGCCACCGGCGGCGACATGACCGCCTTCGGCAGCCCCGACCGGCTCGCCGGCGTCGCCGGGCTCGCCCCTGTCCCCCGCGACTCCGGGAAGATCAGCGGCAACCTGCGTCGGCCGCGGCGCTACAGCCGCAGGCTCCTGCGGATGTTCTACCTCTCCGCCCAGGTCGCTGCCTACAGCTGCCCGGAGTCCAAAGCCTTCTACCAGCGCAAACGATCCGAGGGGAAGTCCCACAAGCAGGCCCTCCTCGCGCTGGCCAGGCGCCGTCTCAACGTGCTCTGGGCCCTCATACGCGACCACCGGACCTTCGAGGTCGGCGCGTCCCACACCGTTGCCGTAGCGGCATGAATCCCTCACGGCCCGTCACCCTGAGGACTTGACTTCACCATTGGGAATCTCCTTGCTGGCAGAGCTGTTTCTGTGGTGGTCTCAAGGAGAGGTAAGCCCTCAGGTCGTCGTCCCCGTGAGGCGGGCGACCGCCTCCGCGACCGGCGTGTCACCCGAGGTCAGCTCGACAATGACCCGGTTCAGTCGGGGCTCATGCAGGGCGGCGTCGATGAACGCGGCGACGTCGTCGCGGTGCACGTCGCCGTACTCGACCGCCGGACCGGCCGTGACGCGACCGCTGCCGGGAGTGTCCAGGAGCGTGCCGGGGCGGACGATCAGCCAGTCCAGGCCGGTACGGGTCAGGTACACGTCCGAGGTCTTCTTGACCTTGATGTAGTGCTCGAAGCGCTCGCTGCGCTCGCCGTTGCGCAGGGCGTCGGGGAAGACCGAGACGAGCACGAACCGCGACACCCCGGCGAGCGCGGCCGCGTCGGCGGCCTTCTCCAGACCCTTGCCGTCGATCAGCGTTGTCTTGTCCATGCCGGTGCCGTGCGCACCGGCCGAGAACACCACGGCGTCGTGCCCGCGCATCATCTGCGCGAGCTCCTCCACCGAGTCGCCGATGAGGTTCCCGATCAGGGGCGTCGCACCGGCCGCCCGCACGGTCTCGCCCTGGGCCGGCCCGCGGTGCATGCCGGTCACCTCATCCCCGCGGGTGGTCAGCAGCTGGGTGAGGCGGCGGCCGACTCCGCCGGCGGCACCGATCTGGAACACCTTCATGATCTTCTCGTCTCTCTTCGCACGCGTGGGGTCGTACGAGTCGGCAGAACGGCGGTGTCAGACGGCGAAGACCTGGGAGTCGTCGGCGAACGCCTTGAACTCCAGGGCGTTGCCGGCCGGGTCGAGGAGGAACATCGTCCACTGCTCGCCCTTCTGCCCCTCGAAGCGGACATAGGGCTCGATGACGAACTCCGTTCCCGCCTCGCGCAGCCGCTCCGCGAGCTCGCGGAACTCGGGGATCGTCACGATCAGTCCGAAGTGCGGCACCGGGACGTCGTGGCCGTCGACCGGGTTGTGTATGTGCTGTGCGCGCTCCGGCGCGAGGTGGGTGACGAACTGGTGGCCGTACAGGTTCCAGTCCACCCAGGTGTCCGCGCTGCGGCCCTGCTCCAGGCCCAGCACCTCGCCGTAGAAATGGCGCGCGGCGGCCAGGTCGTCGACCGGCATGGCCAGGTGGAACCGCGGGATCGGGGAGTCGAGAACGGTCATAGCCGTGCCTTTCCGCGAGGGGATGAGCCGGGGCGCCCTTGAGGGCATCTGACTCATTGTCCTAATGTAGACATTAGTTTCAATGCCTGGATGTTAACATCACGACCTGGAGGAGGCGCAAATCATGAGTGGCACGGGGAAAGTGGCTCCAGCCCGACGCCGGGGCCTGGCCGACGAGGTCGCGGACCGGATCCGCGACGCGATCTTCAGCGGGGCCTACGCCCCTGGCGCACAGCTGCGCGAGGTGGAACTGTCCGGCGAGATGGACGTGAGCCGCGGCCCGGTGCGCGAAGCGCTGCGCCTGCTGGAACGTGAGGGCCTGGTCCGCTGCGCGTGGCACCGTGGTACGACGGTGACGACGCTGTCCCCCGAGGACGTCGCCGAGCTCGACAGCCTGCGCGGCGCGCTGGAGGACCTCGCCGTCCGACAGGTGATCGCGCACGCCTCGGACGAGGACCTGGCGTCCGTCGCGAAGACGGCCGAGATGATGGAGCGTGCCGCGGACGCGCACGAGATGGTGCGCTGGGACATCGCCTTCCATGACGCGGTGTTCGCCGCCGCCGGCCACCAGCGTCTCGCGGACGCGTGGGACGGCATCCGGTGCCAGGTGCACCTGTTCCTACTGACCCGGATCAGCCGCAGCACCGAGGGCTACCTCGACTGCATCCCGGGCGAGCACCGCGAACTCGTCGCCGCGCTGCGTTCCGGCGACGTTCAGGGTTCACTCGACCTGTTCAGCGCCCACCGCCGCCACGCCGTCGACGTGGTCGCCAAAGACCGCGCCCCGAGCTGACACGCGGCGCGTCAGCATCCAGGCGAGCGCCTTCCGCCGCGAGCGGATATCCGCAGCTCCCTTCTCCGCCCCGCCTGCCGCCGACAGGGGTCCATTCGACGCCGGCGGCAGGTTGCCCGCCTCTTGCGAGGTCCACACGAAGGGGCCTGTGCCGGTCAGCTGGACTGAACCATGGGCATGATGGTGACCTGCTGAAGGTTGGCCCGCGGTGGCAGGCTCGCGAGGAACCCGACAGTCTGGGCGATGTCCTGCAGCGTGAGCCACTCCATCGTCTCCTTGACACCCTCCAGCGACTGAAGCGCGCCCTCGTCGGTGACGTGGCTCTGCAGCTCGGTGCCGACGACGCTCGGCTCGATCACCGCCACGCGCACTTTCATCGCGCCGGGCTCGACCCGCAGGTGACGGGACAGTGCGCTACCGCTTCGTCATCGACGCCTCCACCATCTGACCGCTGCTTCCCCGCCTCCGCCGCTCGCCCGAGCCTCGGGGTCGAACCGGTGCGCATCGGCGTTACCCACGAGGCCAGCAGTACGACACGGCGGTCGGTGGTCGGTGTCCTCCCCCGGTGGGGCACCGGGGAGAGACCGGGTACGCCCGCCCGGTGATCGGCGGCGCTATCGGCTCGGCCGCCTCCGCCCTCCCGTCCCGCCTGATACAGGTCAACCATCGGCTCGCTGCGCTGCGCGACGGTGGTGCCTCGTCGCCCATCGGTGAGGATCACTCCCGACTTCGCCAGAATCGACCAAGCCGCACTGACCGTGGTCGGCGACAGCGCCACTCGTGCGCGACTCGCCTGACGGGCGGCAACTTGGTGCCCGGCTTCAGCTCGCCGTCCCTGACCGCGGCGCCGACTGCCTTCGCGAGCCCGCTTGAACTCGGGCTGTCCATGCGCTGCTCGATCGCCGCCACGAGGTCGTCCATAGTTTGTACCGTAGCGAAAAAGCATTGTGTGGCCTTGTCGGCCGAACATATCGTCGGCGCCAGACCGCTCCATTCGCCCGCGAACACAGCGCTGGCAACAACGCCTCAGGAGTACCGGTTATGCGCCACATCCCGCACTGGATCAATGGCAAGGCGATCGCGCCCGGTGACCACACGATCGAAGTCCGCGACCCGGCTACCGACACCTGCGTCGCACGTGTCGGCATCGCGGATTCCGCCACGGTCCAGCAGGCGGTCACCGCCGCCAGGAACGCCGCGTCGGCCTGGGCAGACCTGACGCTCTCCAAGCGCGCCCAGGTCCTGTTCCGCTTCCGTGACCTCCTGCTCGCGTCCCGGGAAGAGCTCGCCACCCTCATCACCCAGGAGCACGGCAAGACCATCGACGACGCGGCCGGCGAGGTCCTTCGAGCGGTCGACTCGGTGGAGCTCGCAACCGGCGGCCCGGCACTGGCCCGGGGAGGCACGTCCCTGGGTACGGGGCCCGGCATCGACACCAAGTCCGTCATGCACCCGCTCGGCGTCTGTGTCGGAGTCACCCCGTTCAACTTTCCGGTCATGATGGGACTGATGATGCTGTCGGTCTCGCTCGCGGCGGGAAACACCTTCATCTGGAAGCCGAGCGAGCAAGCCCCCGGGGCGGCGATCAAGATCGCAGAGTTGTTCGCCGAGGCCGGCCTGCCCGACGGCGTCCTTAACGTCGTCCACGGGCAGCAGGAGGCCGTGAACGAGTTGATCGACCACCCCGCCACTCAGGCCATCTCGTTCGTCGGTTCAAGTGCGGTCGCGCAAGCCATCTACGCCCGTGCCGCCGCGGCCGGAAAGCGGGTACAGGCGTTCGGCGGTGCCAAGAACCACCTCGTCGTCATGCCGGACGCCGACCTCGACCTGGTGGCGGATCACCTCGCCGCCGCGGCCTTCGGCGCCGCAGGCCAGCGCTGCATGGCCATTTCCGTCGCCGTGGTGGTCGGATCCGACCAGGAGCCACTGCTGGAGAAGATCGGCAAGCGCGCCAGGGAGACCAACCTCAACGCCGGCACCGTTCCGGGTGCTGACCTGGGCCCGGTCGTGAGCCGCGCCGCTCAGGCGCGGATCAGGGGCATCGTCGCCGCCGCCATCGACGACGGCGCACGCGCCGTCGTCGACCGAAGCCACGAGAAGGTCGACGGAGCCGAGAACGGATACTTCGTCGGCCCCACCGTCCTCGCTGATGTCCCCGTGGCCTCTGCGGCGTACCGCGAGGAGATCTTCGGCCCGGTGCTGACCGTCCTGCGTGTGGACACCCTCGACGACGCACTTGAGCTGATTCGTGAGCACCCTTACGGCAACGGCGCCTCGATCTTCACTCAGAACGGAGCGGCTGCAAACAAGTTCGAGCGTGAAGCCTCAGCAGGCATGGTTGGCGTCAACGTTGCCATCCCTGTGCCGGTCGCGGCCTACGCCGTCCAGGGCTGGAAGTCCTCCGCGTTCGGAGACACTGGCCTCAACAACGCCTCATGGTCGTTCTACACGCGCCCCAAGTACGTGACCTCACGCTGGGACGCTCCCGCGGGGTCGGACTTCGGCTTCCGTCCGAACTAGCCACATCGCAGCATCCGTCCCCGGCAACGGCCGGCGAAGGGTGCCGATGTCCCCCGGCTCTCGAACGGAGACAACCATGACGAGCTCAACTGAGCGCTCGATGCGCACAATCCAGGATGCAGAGCGCCCGATGTCACGCAGGGCGCTGGCGGGGGGAGCGATCGGCCAGTTCATCGAGTTCTACGACTTCGCGCTCTACGGAGCCACCGCGGTCGTCTTGGCCAAGGTGTTCTACCCCGACGCCTCGGACACGGCCGGCCTGATCTCAGTCTTCGCCACCTTTGGCGTCGCCTTCGTCGCCAGGCCGCTGGGCGGCCTGGTGTTCGGCACGCTCGGTGACAAGATCGGCCGACGGCGCGTCCTGACGATCACGCTGGTGCTCATCGGGCTGGCCACCACAGGCATCGGCCTGCTGCCGACCTATGACCACATCGGTGCGGCGGCGCCCATCGGTCTGCTCCTGCTGCGCTTCCTGCAAGGCTTTTCCGCCGGTGGAGAATCGGTCGGGGCCTCGGCGTTCGTGTTCGAGCACGCACCCGTCGACCGGCGCGGACTCTGGCTCAACATCACCCTTGCCGCGACCGCGCTCTCGTCCGTGGTTGCCGCCAGCGCGATGCTGATCCTCTCGACCTCACTGGGTGAGGGCGACTACATGAGCTGGGGATGGCGCCTGCCCTTCGTCGCCGCGCTCCCGTTGGCCGCGATCGGTCTGTGGATTCGTCTGAAGACCGAAGAAAGCCCCGCCTTCCGGCAGGTGATCGAGGCACAGCAGACACAGAGCACTGAGCGCGCGCCCCTGCGAATCAGCCTTCGCGAGAACAAGACCCGCATGGGCCAGGTGGTGGCAGTCATCGCGCTGACGGCCATGGGCTTCTACTTCCTGTCAGGTTTCTTCGTGACCTATGTGCAAACGGCCGGCGATCTGAGCTCGGCTCAGGCGCTGGCAGCCAACGCCGTGGCACTGGGACTCTTCACCGTGGTGCTGCCGGTCATGGGTCGGGTGAGCGACTCGGTCGGACGTCGTCCCATGCTCGTGTGGGGTTCCGCACTGGTGGCGGTGTTCGCAATCCCGTGTTTCTCCCTGGCCACGAGCGGCGACATGGTCCTGGCCATCGTCGGCCAGCTCGGTTTCGTCCTGGTGCTGTGTGTGTACGGTGGCGGCTGCTACACCTTCTACGTCGAGATCTTCTCCACCGATACCCGTTTCACGTCCGCCGCCATCGCGTACAACGTCAGCTACGCCGTGTTCGGCGGAACGGCCCCGCTCATGGGCACCTGGCTCGTCGACATCACCGGCGTGCCGGCAGCTCCGGGCTACTACGTCGCCGCCACCGCAGCCGTCGCCCTTCTGGTCATCCACGTCACAAAGATTCAGGAGACGCGTCATCGTGCAGCCTGACCGCCTTGCCGCATTTGACGACGGCCGAACTCCCCGTGACGGCAGCGGAGGGACGCCCGTCACGATCGTCCACGGCCCACGCATCGAGACCCTGACCGCGGCGCGCCCGGACGCCCTCGCGATCGCCGACGGGCGGATCCTTGCACATGGATCCGAGGATGCGCTACTGCTCCGGTTCCCGCGGGCCGAGGTTCGCCGCGTCGAGGGCGAGCTGATCGTTCCCGGCTTCAACGACGCGCACATCCACCCGTGGTTCGCCGCCGAGACCGCGGCCCGCGTCGACCTCAGCGGCACGACGACTCCCGACGGTGCCATCGCCGCCCTGCGTCAAGCCGCGACGAAGGCGGATGACGGGGAATGGGTGGTCGCCGCTGGCTATTCCGTTCCGAACGATCCAAGCCGCCGCCTGGATCGCACCGTCCTCGACCAGGTCTCAACGAACAACCCGATCTACGTCATTGCGTCGAACTGGCACGCCGCAGTAGTCAACTCGGCCGGCCTCCGCCTCCTCGACCGCGAAGGAGTCCTCGGCCTTCCCGGAGGTCACGCCGACCGCGACGAACACGGTGACCTCGACGGCTGGATCTACGAGTCGGTCCACATGGAGGCGGTGTGGGGCGCCACGCAGCGACCCCCGATCCTGCCTCTCCTCCCACGGCAGGTGCTTGCCGACTCACTTCGCAGGCAGCTGCGGCTGCTGAATTCGCACGGGACCACCTCGTTCACCGATGCCCTGGTGACGCCTGCCGGCCTCGAGGCGTACGACCTGCTCAGGCGTCAGCACGCCCTCACCGCTCGAGTCAACGTCGCCGTGTGGCACCGGTACCGCGATCTCGTCCAAGGTCTCGGTCTCTCATCGGGGTTCGGTGACGAGTGGCTGCGACTGGCCGGGGTCAAGTTGATGTACGACGGCGCCATCACCGGTGGGACGTGCATGTGCGCCGACCCTTATGACAGCGCCACAGGAACCGGCAACGGCCTGCAGGTCCTCAGCCGTGAGGAACTCACCGAGATTGTCACCGACCTGCACGCGCACGGCATTCGCGCGTGCGTGCACGCCAACGGTGACGCCGCGATCGACGACGTGCTCACCGCGGTTCAGTCCGCGCAGGCGGAACACCCCGAGATCAAGCTCAACCACCGCATCGAACACTGCAGCCTGCTGCCTGACGCTCAGCTGGCCAAGGTTCGCAACCTCGGCGTGACGCCGGTCCCGTTCGCCGGATTCATCCGCTACCACGGCCCTGCCTTGGTCGCTCGCTACACCCACGATCGTGTCGAGCAGCTCGCCCGGCACGGGTCTCTCATCGCCGCGGGGGTGCACGTGGCCGGGTCCTCGGACTATCCTTGCGCGCCGATCAGCGTGCTGGATGGCCTCGAGTCACTCACCCGGCGTGAAACGGCCGATGGGCGGGTGATCGGCGCCCAGGAGCGCATCTCACTTCGAGAGGCCCTGTGGGTCTACACCGCCGGGTCTGCGTACGCGACCGGCGAGGCCCACTTCAAAGGGCGCCTCACCCCCGGGTTCGCAGCCGATTTCGTCGTCCTCGACCGAGACATCTTCAAGGCGGGGACGGACTGGGCCCGGCAAACTTCCGTTCTCTCCACATGGACCGCCGGAACACCCGTGTGGGCAGCCGGCGACGAAGGTTCGTGAATGACCCAAGGAGTGCACCCATGACGCAAACCACTCAAGCCGGGCCTCTCGTCGAGCGCGGTGCCGAGCGAACCTACCAGCTCGACCGCCGGCACGTCTTCCATTCGTGGTCAGCACAAGGCGCACTGGACCCCATGGTCCTCGATCGCGCACAGGGCAGCCACGTCTGGGACGGAGCGGGCCGGCGCTACCTGGACTTCTCCTCGCAGCTGGTCTACACCAACGTCGGTCACCAGCACCCCAAGGTGATCGAGGCGATCTGCCGCGAGGCCAAGCACCTGGCGACCGTGGCGCCGCCGTACGCGAACCGTGCACGGTCCGAGGCCGCTCACCTCATCGCGCAACGGACTCCTGGCGATCTCAACCGGGTGTTCTTCACGAACGGGGGAGCGGACGCGAATGAACACGCGGTGCGCATGGCTCGCCAGGTCACCGGACGGAACAAGGTCATGGCCGGTTACCGCTCGTACCACGGCGGAACCACCACTGCTGTCAACATGACCGGCGATCCACGACGGTGGGCCAACGACTTGGGCGTGGCCGGCGTCGTGCACTTCCACACCCCCTTCCTCTACCGCTCCGTCTTCTACGCGCAAAGTGAGCAGGAGGAGTGCGAACGTGCCCTCGAGCACCTCCGCACCACCGTCGAGCTCGAAGGCCCGGACACCATCGCCGCCATCGTCCTCGAATCCGTTCCCGGCACCGCCGGCGTCATGGTGCCACCGGCCGGATACATGGCCGGAGTCCGTGACCTCTGCAACCACTACGGGATCGTCATGATCACCGACGAGGTCATGACCGGCTTCGGACGAACCGGTGCCTGGTTCGCCATCGGTGCCATGGACGTGGTTCCCGACCTGCTCACCTTCGCCAAGGGCGTCAACTCCGGGGCCGTACCCCTGGGTGGAGTGGCAATCTCGGATCGGATCGCCGACTTCTTCAGCGCACGCCCCTACCCCGGAGGACTCACCTACTCGGGCCACCCCCTCGCGACGGCCGCCGCTGTGGCCACCATCAACGTCCTGCAGGACGAAGGCGTGATCGAGCACGCCCATCGCCTGGGGGAGGAGCTGTTCGGGCCATGCCTGTCCACGATCGCCGACCGACACCCCTCGGTCGGCGAGGTCCGCGGTATTGGCGCCATGTGGGTTCTTGACCTGGTCTCCGACCCCGCTGCCCGCACACCACTGGCTCCCCTTGGCGGGACGAGCGAGGCGATGGCCGCTCTCGGGCAGGCACTCAAGGCTGGCGGCATGCTCCCGCTTATCAACTCGAATCGGCTGTACGTCATGCCTCCCTGCAACATTTCCGAAGAAGACGCACATCGTGGTCTCGACATCATCGACCGGACCCTCGAAGTAGCTGATGCCCATGTCGTCGGAGCAGAACAACCCTGAGTCTGTTCACCAGCTGATTCCGGCGCCACCGGCAGGCGGTCGCTGCCGGTCGCCGACAGCGACCGCGAGCTGGCCGCATCGACGCCGCGGACCAGGAACTGGTCGATCCGTACCACCGGGAACTTCGCCGGCAAGGTGAAGCCGAAGCCGTCCCTGGCCGCGTCCTGGGCCGACTGCAGCCGCGCGGTGAGCCCGGCGAACACGCGGTCGTCCATGGCGTCGTTCAGGTCGCCGAGCAGTACCACGCGCTTGTTCCTCTCGGCGTCGACGGCCTCGCCAAGCGCCTGCGCGTTGCGGTTTCGCGTCTCCGTCCAGAAGCCCGTTCTGGGGCTCACCCGTACGGAGCCCGGAGAGCGGTCAGGGCAGCTGACACGCCCGCTCATGCGCGGTGCACCGACGACAACTCCACGAGCAGCACATGTGCGTCGCTTCGGGAGAGGGTTGCCGCCCGCTTCCGACGGGCGGCGGCACGGTGGTCAGCTCGGGGCGGTGGTGCCGGCGACCGGCAACAACGGCCGGACCTCCGCCCACTCCGCGTCCGTCATGTGCGACGGGTACCGGCGCACCCGATCGGGATGATCGGTCGCGTTGCCGTACACGTGCGCGAGGCAATCTCACGACACGGCGGGCGAGTTGAAGTCAACGGGCTCGGGCGCGTACAACAACGACAACAGGGCCTCCGGGAACCGCTCGAAATGGGGTCGCACCCCCGAGCTACCAGGAGGCCCTGTCTTCATGCGCGTACCGCCGGAAGATCACCCGACCAGGAACTCCGTTCGATCCACACGTTTCAAGATCGGTTGAGATACGGCTTCTCACGACCCCCAACCGTCAGCAGCTCATCAGGTTGCGGACGGGTGCCGCCCCGCAGAGGCGGGACCGGTCAGCGGCCCCGGGACCGGCGGCCGTCAGTTCTCGCGGCGACCGCGAGGCGCTCGGCGAGCTCGGCGTGGTGATCCTTGATCAGACCGCTCGTCACTCGGATATGCGGCGCATTGTCCGGCAGGACCGCGAAAGGTGCGCCCGGCGTGACGCAGATGCCCTGGCTCGCAAGCCGCATGATTGCCGCCGATTCGTCGTGCACCGGGACCCAGATGTTCATTCCGTCGCAGCCGCCGACACGTACGCCGTGTTCGTGAAGCGCGGTGACAATTGCCGTCCGCCGACGGGCGTGCTCCGTGCGGGCGGCCGAGACCTCGCGAATCGACGCCGGGTCGGTCAGTAGGTTCAGCAGGATTCGCTGGAGCAATCTGCTGCTCCAGCCTTGACCCAACTGGCGCCGGGCGGTGACTTGTTCCAGCAGTCCGGCAGGTGCGCTCAGTGCGGCGAGCCGAATGTCGGGACCGTGCGACTTCGAGAAGCTGCGTATGTGCAACGTCTGGTCGGGCAGCCACCGGCCCAGACTAGTGGGTTCGCTGAGCGAGATCATGCCGCTGGAGTCGTCCTCGACGACGACCGTACTGGTGCCTCGGACGACCTTCGCGATGGCCCGAGCGCGGCGCTGCGACAGCGAGACCCCGGTCGGGTTCTGTGCGCGCGGCTGCAGAAAGACCGCAGCGACCGGAGTCCTGAAGGCCGCACGCAGCTCATCGAGGCGGACGCCTTCATCGTCCAGCGGCACACCGATTATCCGCACGCCGGCGGTCTCGAGCAGGTCGAGCAGCTGCGTGAACGCGGGGTGCTCGACGACGACCCTGTCTCCGAAACGGAGACAGGCATGAACGATCATCTGCATCGCGTCCATCGCACCGTCCACCATGGTCAGGTTCTCCGGTCGGTACGGCCAGTCGTTGCCGAGCACCTCGACCAGCTCAGGCAGGTCCGGTTGGTCCAGATAGCTGCCCTGCGCGCCAGCCCTATCGAGACCCGCGATGGCACGTGACAGGCTCGGCAGCAGGGCTGGGTCGGGGCCACCGGCCGACAAGTCGAGCTCGAACGGGGCCTGGCGCTCCAGCACCGTCTGGTAGCGACCAGTGACCGACACATCAGTCCGCGCGACCTTGGTGCCTCTGCGGCCGTCGGTGTGGATCATGCCCGATCGGCGGAGCAGCGCCCACGCCGCGCTGACCGTCGTGGGCGACAGCGCCAGCTCATGGGCCACCTCGCGGATCGGCGGTAGTCGCGTGCCTGGGCTGAGCAATCCATCGCGAATTGCCTGGCTCACGGCATGCGCCAAGCCTTTCGCGCTGGGCTCGTCGAGTCGTTCTTCGATCGGGGATAGGATTCCGTCCACGTTTGTAACGTAGCAATTCCTGATTGTATTGCCAACAAACCAGTCGTACCGTCTCCGCATGACGACTCCCGTTCCGCGCCGCCAGGCCGCTCTCGCCAGGAGCACCTGTATCGACGGACCCGAAGCCATCGATTTCGGTACTCGAGCCACGCTCGGCACCTCGCATCGGCCGGACACGGTGAGCCCGCAAGCCGAGCTCCGCGCGTGCCTCATCCGGCAAGGAGTCCTGCTGTGACCTCACTCGTGGATGTCAGCTCGGCTGACGTCGAGCGGATCCTCGCTGACGACAACGCACACGTCCTCCACCCCTGGTCCGCGCAGAAACAGATCGCACCGATCGCAGTTGCCCGGTGCCAAAGGCTCGTACTTCTGGGATCACGACGGCAATCGGTACCTGGACTTCACGGCGCAACTTGTCAACGTCAACATCGGTCACCAGCACCCCAAGGTCGTCGCGGCCGTTCAGGAGCAGGCTGGAGCCGGCGATGCCCGGTGTCGTGCGCTACTGGGGTCCCTACCTCTACCGTTCGGCTTTCCACGCGACCACCGAGGCGGAGGAGTGCGAGCGGGCGCTGCAGCACCTGCGAGACACGATCACGGTGGAAGGGCCGCACACCGTGGCCGCGAAGCACGCATGTGGTACCGCCCTGCACGGCGAGCGCCGAGGAGATCCGCGAGGGGCTTGCAGCGCTCGATGAGGCGCTCACGGTGGCAGATCGCAACTACGTCAGTAGGTAGTGCTCCCGGAACATCTGTCAAGGAGACGGGTTGTATACGCATCATTCCACCTTGGATCAGTGGCGGCCGCAAAGTTGGGGACGGGGTAACGATCCTCATTTACAACCCGGTCACGGGCTACCCGGTCGCTGCCGTGGCTGTTGTTGACGGCGCGACATAAATCAGCCACAAGAACGTTGTCCAGGAATCGCGGAACCCCTCAATTCTGATCCAAGGAGATGGCGATGTTCAAAATCGGCCCCCACCCGGCTGTGCACGACACGGATACAATGGCGACAGCACGACGTGTCATGCCATCGACGGTCGGTCACATGCAAGATCGCGGGTTCGCGTTCGGCTTGAACCCGCTCACCCCGACCAAGCACCTCGTCGGTACCGCCTACACGGTGCGAATCGGGGATCTGGACTCCTCGGCCGTGCACTACGCGGTCGACCACATCGAGCCCGGCCACGTTGTCGTGATCGACATGGGTGGAGATGTCGAGCGTGCCTGCGTGGGCGCGATGGTCGCGTTCACAGCGAAGGAGCGCGGCGCCGCTGGGATCATCGTCGATGGCATGGCCACCGATCTCGTCGATCTCATCGAGTTCGACCTTCCCGTGTTCGCGCGTGGCACCAGCGCGCTCACCACTCGCGTCCTCGGTCTGGAAGGCGACGTCAACGTGCCGGTTTCCATCGCCGGCGCCACTGCCGTGCCCGGCCAGCTGGTCCTCGGCGACTCCGATGGAGTCCTCTTCATAACCGCTCCCGACCTGCTCGCACTGGCTGACCACGCGATCGACAAGCAGGACTGGGAGGCCGAGGTCAAGCAGAAGGTGCGGGCCGGAACTCCCTTGTCACAGCTGTCCGGAGCCGCCGACCGGATGGCCGACCGGATGGTTCAGGTGCCGTGAGTACGCGGTCTGATTGCCCCACCCGCGAACGGAGCATCATGTCGCGCACAGCCCGTACCTTGCTCATGCCAGTCCTGGCCCTCGCCACCGCGCTGCTCACTGCGTGCGGCTCCTCCGCCGAACAGCCCATCGGCCATGCCTCCTACGACTGCACCAAGCCGAACAGGGGCAGCTCGCCGACCAAGGTGTCGGTTTCGGCTCTTCCAACCGTCAGTAATGGAGCGCTTTATGCCGGGGTAAAGAAGGGCTTTTTCGCTGCCAACGGCCTGGACGTCAAGATTCAGCCTGTCGCGTCACATGCGGCCAGTCTGGCCGCCGTGCAGGGCGGCACCAGCAACTTCGCCTTCACCAACTCCGTCGCGCTGTTCCAGGCCATCGGCAATGGGGTGCCGTTGCGGATCGTCGCGCCCTTTGCCGGAATCGCACCCGGCTACTACGACAAGATGAAGGCGGGCGTCCCCGGCTACCAGACCGAGATCTCCGCGATCGTCGTCAACGGCAACAGCGGGATAACCCGCCCGAAGGATCTCACCGGAAAGACCGTCGCTTTGATCGACGTTCAGGGCCAGTCCGAGCTCACTACCAGGTATGTGATCGACCACGACGGGGGCGACTCGTCCAAGGTCAAGTTCGTCAACCTCAGTCTTGCCGACGGCGCAAACGCGCTATCGGCTCGGAAGGTCGACGCCGCGTACACCGCGGACCCGTTCCTGTCGAAACTTCAGACCGCCGGTGCGAAAGTGATCAGCTGGCCTGGCGTGGAGACGTTCCACGAGGGTCCGACCTCGGCCATCGTGTCGTCGGCGTCGTATATAACTGCGAACCGCGAGACCGTCGCACGCTTCAACTGCGGTGTTCGCCAGTCAGCGGCCTATGCCAACGCTCACCACAAAGAGATCCGCGCTGTGGTCGCGGCGGAGCAGAAGGTCGATCCGGCGACACTGGCCAACGCGGTTGTCGCCCACTTCTACGACTACGCCGATATCGCGGGCCTCAACCGCTTCAAGAAGATCATGCTCGACTACAAGTTCTTGGATCAGGATTTCGCGATCGACGACGTAGTCGTCCCGGAAGCCGTACGCCCGGATGACCATTCTGCGGGCAAGTGACATGAGCCCATCGACCATGAAACGCAAAACGGTGCGGGGCGTCGCCGGCGTGGTGCTCTGGCTCGGGGTGTGGCAGTGGTGCACCACTGCCGGGCCATTGGCCGGTGTGGCCGGACTGGCGCCGGCGTCGGAGACCCTCGCCGCGTTCTGGCGGAACGCTGGGGACCCCGATTTCTGGGACGCGCTCAGCCAGACACTGGTGATGTCGCTGTCGGGCCTTGGCATCGCCATCGTCCTCGGTGTGCTGCTGGGCGTCGTGATGGGACTGGTTCCGGTTGTCCATGCCATCCTCGACCCGCTCATCCAACTCCTCCGCCCGCTGCCACCTGTGGTGATCTTGCCCCTCGTGCTCCTGGTGCTCGGGCCGACGCGCGAGCTGGGCGTCGTCCTGGCCTCCCTCGCCGCGCTGTGGCCGATCCTCGTTCAGGTACTCGTCGGGGTCCGTGACGTCGATCCCGTCGCACTCGACACGGCGCGGGCGATGCAGCTCAGCTGGGGGCTCACCCAACGGACAGTTGTGTTGCCGAGCGCGCTTCCCTATCTCGCTTCCGGGATCCGTGTCGGCGCCACGGTCGCCCTGCTGCTGTCCATCGGCGTGGGACTCCTCGCCGGGGCGCCGGGTCTGGGGCGTCTGATCCTCCTGGCCGAGCAGGGTGGCGACGCCCCCACCGTCTTCGGATTGATCCTGTGGAGCGGCGTGATCGGGGTGCTGTTCGCGCAGGTACTCGGGACGGTGGAGAAAGCCCTGACCCGTGGGCACCAACCTACAGAGGTGAGCGCATGAGAATCGGATTCCGTGTCGCTCTCGGCGCAGCCGCACCGATCGCCATTGTCGTCTGCTACGGGATCGTGACCACGCTCCGCCCTGACCCGTTCTTCCCGCGGCTCCCGGTCATCTTGAACCGGTTCGCCGACTTGTGGCTGTTCAGCCGTGTCTCCAGTGACGTCGTGCCCAGTCTGGTGAACTTCGGTGCCGGGTTCCTGCTGGCCGTGGTCGTCGGGGTGCCCGTCGGTGTCCTGCTCGGGCGGGTCGGCTGGCTGGGCGAGATGGCGCTGCCGCTCATGGACTTCGCGCGGTCCGTGCCGCCGATCATGCTGATCCCTCCCTTCGTTCTGGTTCTGGGTGTGGGTGACACCTCCAAGATCGTCATCATCTTCATCGGGGCGTTCTTTCCCATCGTCGTATCGACGCTGGACGGTCTGCGGCGCACCGATCCGGCGCTCCTCGACGTCGCCCGCTCGATCCAGCTCGGCCCGCTGGACACAGTGCTTCGGCTGTATGTGCCGTCGGCGGCCCCGGCCATCCTCGGCGGTATCCAGATCGGGATGCATTTCGCGCTCGTCTTGATGGTGTCGAGCGAGATGCTTGCCGCCGTGCGCGGCCTTGGCTTCATCACCATGCAGGCTCAGGTCACCTTCAACGCCCCCAGCGTGTGGGCAGGAATGCTGCTGCTGGCCATCATCGGCTTCTTCCTCAATGCACTGTTCACCGTGGTCCGCAACCGTGTCCTGGCCTGGCACATCGGGTTGCGGGCCACCTCGAAGGCCCGCTAGGAGGCCCCATGCCGTCGAACACACACCCTGTCCCCCGGCTGCGCGTCGAGGGTCTGAGCAAGACCTACGGCGGCGCGTCTGACGCCCACGAAGTGCTGTCCGACATCTCGCTTGAGGTCCATGAGGGCGAGTTCGTGTGTGTAGTTGGCCCGTCAGGCGCCGGCAAGACCACTCTGTTGCGCTGTCTGACCAGCCTCATGCCCCCGTCCGCCGGCGCCGTGTACCTCAATGGCGAGCCCCTGCACGGCCCGAACGCGTCGATCTCCGTCGTCTTCCAGGAGTACACGCGCTCCCTCATGCCATGGATGACCGTCACGAAGAACGTCGGCCTGCCCCTGCGCGCCCGCGGCACGGACAAAGCGGTGATCGCCGAGCTGGTCGAGAACGCCCTGGCCAGCGTCGGCCTGGCCGGCAGCGGTCGCAAGCACCCCTGGCAGCTGTCCGGCGGGATGCAACAGCGAGTCGCGATCGCCCGGGCACTCATCACCAGCCCCGACGTCTTGATCATGGACGAGCCCTTCGCCTCGATCGACGCGCAAACCCGGCTTGAGCTCGAGGACCTGACCCTTGCCCTCCAGCGTGAGCGCGGGATGACGGTCGTGCTTGTCACCCACGACATCGACGAGGCCGTCTACCTCTCCCACCGAATCGTCGTGCTGTCCAAGAACCCCGCCCGAGTCCAGGAGATCGTCGAGGTCGGACTGGGCGAGGAACGCGACCAGATCACCACCCGGGAAACAGCCCGGTTCTCCGAGGTCCGATCGCATGTGCTGGCACTCATCCGGCAATCGCAGATGATCGGTGCGGCCTCGGTGAGCCGCGTGTGACATCGGCACACGCCGAATCACCTCCCTTTCCGTTCCGGAATCCAAAATTTTCTGAGGAGCAACTTGATGAAACTGGCGATGGCGCAGGTGGACTCGACCGACGACAAGCAGGACAACCTCGAGAAGATTCGGAGGATGACCGCGAATGCCGCTTCGGCGGGGGCGGAGCTGATCGTCTTTCCCGAGTTCGCCATGTACAAGCACGCGCAGGTCGGACCCTGGTACGGCGAAGCAGCCGAGCCGCTGGATGGTCCCTTCTGCACCGCTCTTGCGGAGATCGCGAAGGAGCATGGCAGGCACCTCGTTGCTGGGATGCTGGAGAGCGTTCCGGGCGAGAGCCGCGCCTATAACACCGTCGTTGTGATGGATCCCTCCGGTGAGCTTGTCACGCAGTACCGCAAGCTCCATCTCTATGACGCCTTCGGGACTCGCGAATCAGACATCATCCGGCCCGGGGACGACCTCGAACCGGTCACCTTCCTGGTCAACGGAGTGAATGTCGGCGTCATGACCTGCTATGACCTGCGGTTTCCCGAGATCGCACGGGCGCTCGCCGACGCCGGGTCCGAGCTCACGCTGCTTCCCGCCGCGTGGACTCCCGGGTCCCGAAAGGAGGATCATCTGCAGGTGCTGACCCGGGCCCGTGCGATCGAGAACACGTACTTCCTGGCGTCGGTCTGTCAGGCTCCGCCGCTCTCGACCGGCGGCAGCCTGCTCGTTGATCCGATGGGAATCGTGGTTGGTGAACTAGGTGAGGTGCCCGCGGTCGGCGTCTACGACATCGATCCCCAACGTGTCGCCCAGGTGCGGGTAAAGAACCCGTCTCTGGCCAACCGCCGCTTCACTTTTTCAGGTATGTCGCCGCAGGAACCAACCGGGGTCCGAGCTTCGCACCAGGTTGCGGCTCGTTGAGGCACCAGCCGGAGATCCAGCTGATGCACACCTGATAGTCGACCGGCAGAGTTCTTCGTTCGCGACCCGCTCAAAGTCACAACCACCCTCGTTGGACAACAAGCCCGTAAGGATAGGTATGTCAAACTGGCGCACCCGCAATCTTGGTGAAATGAGCTGGACCGAAGCACTCGATGCGGCGCAGAGCGATCCGGTCGTGCTGCTTCCCGTCGGCACCATTGAGCAGCACGGCCCGCACCTGCCGCTGCACGAGGACTCGATCGTGGCAGAGTTCGTGGCCAAAGCGGTCGCCGAGGCGACCGATGCGCTGGTAGCGCCGACCATGATGTACGGCCACTCGCCCACCTTCCGCGGCTACGCCGGGACCATCAACCTGCGCCATGAAACCCTCACCTCGGTCATCACCGACATCTGCGAGGAACTGATCCGCCACGGCTTCCGGCGCATCGTCGTGGTCAACAACAATGGCGGGAACACCTCCCCGGTCGCGACTGCCGCCACCGAACTGCGCGCCAAGCACGGTGTGCTCATCGGAACCGTGTATCCGTGGTCGATCGGCTATCAATTGATGCGTGACGAGTACGACCACCCGGACAAGGCTTTCGGCCACGGCGCTGAGCCCGAGCTGTCGGCCATGCTGGCGATGTTTCCCGAGCAGGTGCGCATGGATGCCGCCGAGGGCGGGAAACTCGAATCGTTCCAGGGCTGGCATCCGACCAGCTATGTCTCGGCCCGCATCGGCGACCACTCCGTACCTGGCACCGTCTACTGGGACTTCTCCGACGTCAGCCCGTCCGGAGTCACCGGTGATGTGACGCTGGCCAGTGAGAAGACCGGACGTGTCTGGATCGAACGGGTGATCGGCTTCTGCATCGACTTCGTCACTGAATACGACCGCAACACCCGGAACCTTGAGGCGGCGCCAAAGGCTGTTGAGTAAGAGCTTCTAGCTGCGCCAATAGTTGATCGTTAGCAGTTGCGCAACTTCTGCTGCTGGTGCGTCCGTTCCTCGTCGGGGCCCGAAGCTGGAACCGTTGCTGCTGTCCGATGATGAGCGGGCGGTGTTGGAGCGGTGGACGCGGCGGGCGGCATCGGCCCCGGCCCTGCGCACGCGGATCGTGCCGGCGTGCGCAAGGCCGGAGGTGCCGCCCCGATCGTCGCGGTCGCCCGGGATCTGCGAGTGGCCGCGGACACGGTCCGCAAGTGGCGGCGGCGGTTCCTGGCCGACCGGCCGGCCCGGCCTGGTCGACGGGCCCCGGCCGGGCCGGCCGCCCACGATCGACGTCGACCAGGTGGAGGCGGTCGTGGTCGCGACGTTGGAGGAGATCCCGAAGAACCCCACCCACTGGTCGCGGAAGTCGATGGCGGACCGGAGTGGTCTGTCGAAGTCCACCGTCGGCCGGATCTGGCGGAAGTGCCAGCTCAAGCCGCACCTGACGGACACGTTCAAGCTGTCGACGGACCCGCTGTTCGTGGAGAAGGTCGACGACGTCGTCGGCCTGTACTTCAACCCGCCCGAGGTCGCGGTGGTTCTCTCGGTGGACGAGAAGTCCCAGATCCAGGCGCTGGACCGGTCCCAGCCGGTGCTGCCGATAGTGCCGGGCATCCCGAACGGCGCACCCATGACTACGTCCGCAACGGGCTGACCACCCTGTTGCCGCAGCAGGTCATCGCGTATCTCGTCGGGGTTCCAGCAGGCCCGGCTCAGCAGATGCTGCAACCCGGCGGGTGTGCGGTGACCGGCACTCCGCAGATACCCCGAGTTCGGGTACATCACCCCATTGGAAATCCGGGCCCGACTGCAATACGACTACCCCCCGCAGCATAAGCTCCCGCTGTCCATTACCAAGGGGGAACTTCAATCGACCGATCCCTCACCAGTCCGTGTCGTCGAACTGTTCCAGGATCATGTCGGGCGGTAGTTGCTCGGCGGCCCAGGTGGATGCGGCGTCGGACGGATGCTGTTCGGTCCAGATGATCTTGCCATGTGGTGTGTAGCGGGTGCCCCAGCGTTGTGCGAACTGGGCGACGAGGTAGAGGCCGCGCCCGCCTTCGTCCATGGTGGACGCGCGGCGCAAGTGCGGTGCGGTGCTGCTGCCGTCCGACACTTCGCAGATGAGTGTGTGGTCGTCGTGCAGGAGCCGGACTCGGATCGGCGGTCTGCCGTAGCGGATGGCGTTGGTGATGAGTTCACTGAGGATCAGTTCGGTGGCGGGGCCGATCTCTTCCAGGTCCCACCCGCACAGGTGTGTGACACATTCCGCGCGTACCGCGGCCACGGCCGCGGGGTCCGGCGGGACGTGCCACTCGGCGACCTTGGACGGGTCGAGCAGCCGCGTACGGGCCACCAGCAGTGCGACGTCGTCGGACGGGTGCGCGGGCATGAGGGCGTCCGCGACTCTGCTGCAGGTTTCCTCCGGGCTGCTGCCCGCCGTTTCTTCCAACACCCTGCGGAGGGTGTCCAGACCGGCACCGATGTCGTGGTGCCGCCGCTCGACGAGGCCGTCGGTGTACAGGACAAGGCGGGCCCCTTCGGGCAGGTGGACTTCCGTGGTCTCGAAGGGGTAGCTGCCCACGCCGAGGGGCGGGGAAGCGGGGACGTCCGCGTAGCTGACGGTCCCATCCGGGTACGCCACAGCTGGGCAGTGGTGGCCGGCGCGGGCCAGGATGCAGGAGCCGGTGACGGGGTCGTAGACGGCGTACAGGCACGTCGCCCCGGTTACCTCCTCATGCTGCTGTTCGGCCGGAAGGCCAGCGAAGCTTTCCGCTTCGTCGATACGGATGACGAGTTCGTCCAGCCGGGCGAGCAGTTCGTCGGGGGGCAGGTCGAGGGAGGAGAAGTTGTGTACGGCGGTGCGCAGCCGGCCCATGGTGGCGGCCGCGTGCAGGCCGTGCCCGACCACGTCGCCGACGACGAGGGCGACCCGCGCTCCGGAAAGGGGGATGATGTCGAACCAGTCGCCGCCCACGCCTGCCTCGGCCGGCAAGTAGCGCCAGGCCGCCTCCAACGCGGCGTGCTCGGGCAGTCCCCGCGGCAGCAAACTGCGTTGCAGTGTGACCGCCATCGCGTGTTCACGGGTAAACCGGCGCGCGTTGTCGATGCCCACCGCGGCCCGCACCGCCAATTCCTCCGAGAAGGACACATCCTCCTCGTCGAAGGCCGGTGAGTCGCCAGTACGCCAGAAGTGTGCGATGCCCAGGACCACGCCCCTGGCCCGCAACGGGACAGTGATCAGCGAGTGCGCCCCGTACTCCGCAATCCGCCGCGCATGGTCGGAGTCCTGATGCCACCGCTCCTCCGCACGGCTCAGGTCCGGCTCCAGCACAGCCCGTACCGCATCGAGGGCCCGTCCTTGCGGTGAATCGGGCCGGAACGCAATCGCCTCACCGACTTCGTAGAGCGGCAGGCCAGCGGGCCGGTCACTGGCCACTACCCGCCGCACCCGACGCCGAGTGTGCGGGCTGGGCTCCTGACCGCGTACGACCTCGTCCATTAGGTCGACCGCAGCCACGTCGGCGAACCGCGGTACGGCCATCTCCACCAGCTCCGCAGCCGTACGTGTCACGTCCAGCGTGGTGCCGATCCGCACCCCTGCTTCGTACAGCAATCTCAGCCGCTTCCGCGCCACCTGCGCATGGCCCGAGACGGCCGACAGCTCGGTGGTGTCGCGTAGCGTCACCACACTGCCCGACTCCCCGCCATAGGGAGCGGTGGGCCGCGTGTTCACTGCCAGCAGCCGATCCCCGGCCAGGAGTACTGCGTCGGTGACCGTCTCCTCCGACGCCAGCAGCCGCGCCATCCCCTCGTCCAGGCCCAGCTCGCGCACGTGCCGGCCCTCGGTACCGGTGGGCAGGTCCAGCAGGCGGCATGCCTCGTCGTTGGCCAGCACCAGCAGCCCATCGGAGCCGAGGATGAGCACGCCCTCCCGCACCGCGTGCAGTACTGCTTTATGGTGCTCGTACATCCGTGTCATCTCCGCTGGCCCGAGACCGTGCGTTTGCCGCAGCAGCCGTCTGGACATCAGGGCCGCCCCGGCCGTGGCCATCACCATGGCTGCTGCTCCCGCGCCGAGGATGATCGGTAGCTGCCGGGTGACCATGTCGCTGACGTTGTAAACACGGATCCCCGCGGCGACCATGCCGATGATGGAGTCGTCGGAGCCTCTCACGGGCACCACCGCCTGGACCGCCGCGTATGTCCCCTCAGGTGTGGAGGGGACCTTCTCCACGGTGACGCGACCATGCAGCGAGGGCTCGATCGTGCCGACGAATTTCTTCCCGATCAAGGACGGGTTGGGCTGGGTATAGCGGATGCCCTTCCGGCTCATTGCCACGATGAAGTCAACGCCCGCCTGCTTACGGGCTGCCTCGGCTCGCGGCTGAAGCACCTTCGTGGGATGCGGGCCCTGCATCGCCTCCGCCATGCCCGGCTCATGCGCGAACGCCTGGGCCACCACTAGCGACACCTGCCCGGCCCGATCCCTACTGGCCTGCTCTGCCTGCACCACCTGAGCCGTCACCGCGGCCGCTACCAGCACCAGCACCAGCGCGACCTGCAGCACGAACACCTGACCGGCCGCACTGCGCAGGGGCAGCAGCGAGCGCACCTGCATCCCGGAGCCAACGGATGGGTGCTTCAGCCGCTTCCGGTATCGCAAGGGTGGTTTCATGACTTATGTCTAACACCGATTCCGCTTCCGTCCGAACGCCCACTCATCTGAGTAGCCCCTCGGGGCGTCGGTACATTGTCGGGGCCGTGGTAGAGGTACTACGACGACACCCGAAACTGGCGGCAGGCCACCGCCCGCAGCAGGAAGCCAGCATCGCCGAAACGCAACGGACCCAGGTCGTTCGCGGCTTCGATCCTCCGTCATCCCCGGCGTGTTCCACACCGCGACCGCTCCGCGCCCGCCGTGCCGCCGACCCGGCGTCCCTGTGAAGCAGCCGTTCGGCGAGATCGAGGAACTCGGCTACATCGGCAGCCTCAATCTCCTGGACCACTACATCATCACCCAAGGAGGGCCGAGGGCGACCGGCCCGTGATCACCCCAAGCGCCTGGCCCGCCTCCTGCTCACTCGCCCCGGCAATGCCGGGACTACCGGTGGTTCGTTAAATCCGGAGGTAGAGGTCGATGCCGTGTCCGGTGGTAACCGCGTCGATCAGGGCCTGGAGCTCGGAGGGTGGGTCCTTATCCGTCCAGGCTCGCCACCATCGGTTGAGAGTGACGGCAGGAGTGAGCCAGGAACGGATGGCTCGTAAAGCCCTGGGCCAGCAGGACTGTTGGGGCTGGTGGGGCGGGGCCGGTCCCTCTCTCTGGCCCCTCGTCGGGGCACGGGTCCGGCGCGGTGGCATCCAGGGGCCCGGGTGGGGCGAACCACTGGTACCAGCAGAAGGGAGAAGGCGCAGTTGACCAGGGTCTGGGTGGCGGCGGATGGCGCGGTCGGAGCGGACTTGGAAGTCGGCCCAGCCGAATTCGTCCCTGATCTGCTTGTAGCTCTGCTCGATCCACGGCCGCAGTCCGTAGAGGCGGATGATCTCGGCTGGGTCGGCCGACGGGTGCGGGCTGGTGATGGCATGGGGTGCGTCGGGGCGAGGCAGATTGGCGGCCACGTACCAGGTGGCCTTCTCCGGCAGGCTGGCTGGGTCGGTGGTGGCCACGACCAGCTGGCAGGGGACTGCCGCAGAGTCGGGTGACACCGGGGTTTATGCAGCCGGAGCTGCTGGTGGGGTCATGATGGTCTCGTACTCGACGGGGTCAATCGGGCCAGGCGTCTCTGGCGTCGGCGCCGGTGGTAGGTGCGCTCGGTCCAGGTCACGATCGCGATCCGCAACTCCTGGCGGGTGGCCCAGGTACGGCGGTCGAGGACGTTCTTCTGCAGCAACGCGAAGAAGCTTTCCATCGCGGTGTTGTCACCCGCCGCACCGACCCGGCCCATCGAGCCGGCCAGTCCGTGACGGACGAGAGCGGCGAGGAACTTCCGTGACCGAAACTGCGAGCCGCGGTCCCAATGCACCACGCACCCGGCCACCCGGCCGCGGCGGGCGACGGCGGACTCCAGCGCGGCCACGGCGAGGCGGGACTGCATCCGGGCGTCGATGGGAATAGCCGCCACCGCGTTGCCCCGTAGCCGCCCGCCCCGGCCTCGGCTCTCTCCTTCTCAACCCCCGCTGCGCTTTGCGCACCCTTTCGAAAGGTCTTGTGTGCCCACGCCGCCCGCAGACCCCCACCTGCCCGCCGTACACCTGCGACCGCCCCGCAACTGGATCAACGACCGCAACGGCCTGGTCTTCCACGACGGCCACTACCACGTCTTCTTCCAGTACAACCCACACGGCTCGCAGCACGCGAACATCCACTGGGGCCACGCCCGCAGCCCCGACCTGATCACATGGGAACAGCTCCCGGTCGCCCCCGCCCCCGGCGGTGACGACGCCGACGGCTGCTTCTCCGGCAACGCCATCTCCGCCGACGATCGGCTGGTGGCCTTCTACTCGGCCCACCGCACCGACCGCTGGTGGCAGCCGGTCACCACCGCCGAGTCGTACGACGGCGGTTACACCTGGGCCAAGCAGCCAAAGCCGCTCATCCCGAAGCCGCCTGCGGACACGACCATGTACCGGGACCCCTACGTCTGGCAGCAGGACGGCCGCTGGCGGATGCTGGTCGGCGCGGCACTCTCCAACGGCCGCGGGGCGGCACTCCTCTACGAATCCGACGACCTGGAGAACTGGGCCTACCACGGCCCCTTCGCCACAGGCGGCCCCGCCGCCGACGCCGGTCCGGCCGGCTGGGAATGCCCTCAGTACGCCACCTTCGGCGACCGAGGCGCCCTGATCGTCAGCGACTGGACCCCGCAGGGCGGCCCCTCCCACGTCACGGTCCACACCGGCCACGAGGAACACGGCCGCTTCACCTCGACCGTACCCCCCGTACGACTGGACCACGGCCCGGACTTCTACGCCCCCGCCCTGCTCAAAGCCCCCGGGGAAGACCGGTGGCTGCTATGGGGCTGGGCGTGGGAGGCCCGCGACGACACCTGGACGCACGAAGCCAGCTGGGCCGGCGTCCTTACCCTCCCACGTGAGGTGACCCTGACCGACGACGGCACGGTCGCCCAGCGCCCCGCCCGCGAACTGCTCGCCCTGCGCGGCGAGCGCGTACTGCATCACACCGGTCGCGCGGACCAGGAAAAGACGGTCGAGCTAGGACAGGTCGGTCGCACCTTCGACCTCACCGCCACCCTGATCCCCCACCCGTCAGGCACCAGCGGGCTACGCCTGGTCACCTCCGAGGACGGCAGCGAGTACCTCGACATCACCCTCGACCCTGCCGCCGACCTGCTCGCCATCGACCGTAGCCACGCGTCACCGGACCCGCGAGCACGAGCGGGTACCTACACGCTTCCCTGCCCGGCCGCCGCGAAGGCTCCCGGCACACCCGTCGAACTACGCATTGTCGTCGACTGTTCGATCACCGAAATCTATCTCGCCTCCGGCCAGGTCCTCACCCTCAGGTTCTATCCGCTCGGCGATACGCCCTGGCGACTGCAAGCCCGCACGACAGGCACCGGCAGCACCGACTTCGCTGTCGAGGCATGGGACCTGAAATCGGGCGGGATCCATCAACAACCGCTTCTGGCAACCCAAGGACAGGACTGACCGCTCTGCGGGTGCACATCCGCACCCGGCCCGAAAAGCAACCGCAGTCCGAACACGCCGCCCCGCCCGCCCTCTCGCCACCACATCGACCGCGCCTAATAACTCACCACCGCCCGCCGGCAGAGCCGGGTACCGGAGGTGAAACGCGAGATGCCCGGAAGCCCGCGCAGTGTTTCGCCGGGAAACGCGCTGGTTCACCGCGTCCAGCTGACGCCTGGCGTGCCCGAACCTACTCCTGCTGAGCAGACGCGCTCTGGTCGGTCTGGCGCCGTCAGTATCCGGTCGGGGTGCAGGGCGCGTACCGGCTTTCCAGGAGCTCGTCAGGGTGTCGATGTCAAGGGGGGCGAATGCGCCGGCGCGGTGCTCGGCGCGGGTGGCGCCGATGACCGCGTCGGTCACGACGGGTTTCGCGGCAGCCGGGCGGTCGCGATCTACATCATCGGGATGCCGCGGTTCTCGGCGTCCGGAAGGCGCGCGGGAGTCGTACCGCCGAGATATTGATATCTCCAGCGTCTCAATAGGCCCTAACAAGGTATTTGTGGTGTATGGGATTCGTTCCTTAGTCTGAGGCGTGTTCGAGGGGAGTTTCCGATGGAACTCAGGCAGCTCCGGTATTTCGCGGCCGTCGCCGAGACCCGTCATTTCGGCAGAGCCGCAGAACGTCTGCACATGGCCCAGCCCCCGCTCTCCCAGGCGATCCGCCGGCTGGAGACGGAACTGGGCGTGGAACTGTTCGCCCGCACCACCCGGCAGGTCGCCCTGACCGGCGCCGGCGAGGTGTTCCGCACCGATGTGGAGCGCATCCTCAAGGCCGTCGACGAAGCGGTGGCCCGAGTGGGGCGCTTCGCGGCGGGGGCGGAAGGGGTGCTCCGCATCGGGCTGACGGGAACCGCCTCGTACCGGCAGTTGCCGGCGCTGGCCCAACTGGTGAAACGCGAGATGCCGCACGTAATGCTGGAGGTGCACACCGAGATGCTCACACCCGCCCAGGAAGCGGCGCTGATCGAGCGGCGTCTCGATGTCGGCGTCCTGCGTCCGCCGGTGCGCCAGGAGGGTATCGCCCACCGCCGCATCGCCTCGGAACCGCTGGTCGTGGCCGTCCCGGGACATCACCGGCTCGGGAAGGCCGAGTCCGTGCCGGTGGAGCGGCTGCGGCATGAGAACTTCATCATGTACGCCGCCGCGCTCGGCTCCGTCGTCAACGACGCGGTGGTGCGCAGCTGTCTGGCCTCCGGCTTCTATCCGCACCGCGCCTACGAGGTCACCGAGACCTCGGCCGCCTTGGCACTGGTCGCCGCCGGCCTCGGGATCGCCGTGCTGCCGGACTCGATCCGCTCCGCGCCGCGCGAGGGCGTGCTGTGCAAACGGATCGAGGACGCGCTCCATGTCCATCTGGACCTCGCCTGGCGCGAGGACGACGACTCACCGCTGCTGCGGACCCTGCTGAAGGCGCTGGAGCGGAACGACGTGTTTCTCGAAGGAGTGGCATGAAGATCGTCAAGGTGGAGGCGGTGCCCTTCGCCATTCCCTACGCGAAACCGCTGAGATTCGCCAGCGGCGAGGTGCACACCGCCGACCACGTCCTGGTCCGGGTGCACACCGACCAGGGGCTGACGGGGACCGCCGAGGCGCCGCCCCGTCCGTACACCTACGGCGAGACCCAGGAGTCGATCGTCGCGGTCATCCAGAAGATCTTCGCCCCGCAGATCCTGGGGCTGACGCCGCTGGAGCGCGAGGCCGTCCACGAGAAGCTGGACCGGACGGTCGGCAACCCGACCGCCAAGGCCGCGATCGACATGGCTCTGTGGGACATCCTCGGGCAGGCGGCGGGCATGCCGGTGTCCGGCCTGCTCGGCGGCTACACCGACCGGATGCGGGTGAGCCACATGGTCGGGTTCGCGCCCGCCGACCGGATGGTGGCCGAGGCGGAGAGTGTCCGGGACACCTACGGCATCACCACCTTCAAGGTGAAGGTCGGCCGGCGGCCGTACGGTGACGACGTCACGGCCTGCCGGGCACTGCGCCAGGCGCTGGGCGCGGACGTGGAGCTCTACATCGACGGCAACCGCGGCTGGACCCCGTCAGAGTCGGCGCGCGCCCTGCGGGAGATGGCCGACCTCGGGCTGACCTTCGCCGAGGAGCTCTGCCCCGCCGACGATGTGCTCGGGCGCCGCTGGCTGGTGGCTCAGAGCACGGTCCCCTTCATCGCCGACGAGAGCGCCACCCGCGCTGCCGAGGTCACCCGGGAACTCCTCGGCGGATCCGCCACCGCCATCAGCATCAAGACCGCCCGCACTGGTTTCACCGCCTCCCAGCGGGTGCTGCACGAGTGCGAGGGGCTGGGCGTCGAGGTGGTGATGGGCAATCAGATAGACGGCCAGATCGGCACCCTGTGCGCGGTCGCCTTCGGCGCCGCCCACCGGACGACCGCCCGGCATGCGGGCGAGCTGTCGAACTTCCTCGACATGACCGACGACCTTCTCACCGAGCCGCTGACCATCGAGGACGGCACCCTGCGCATCCGCGAGGGCGCCGGACTCGGCCTCACCATCGACCCCGACAAGCTGGCCCGCTACCGCCAGGACCGCTGACCGGCCGCCTGACAAGACAAGGGACGAGACAATGACCGACCTCACCACGGACCAGCCCGCCGAGCAGGCCACCGCGGCCGCGTCCGGTGCCGCCGCCACCGAGCGGTTCCGCACCAAGGAGCGCACCGGCGCCACCGGCGCCGACACCAAGCGCGTGGACACCCTGGTCTCCGAGCTCCTCGCCGCCACCCATGACATCATCCGCCGCCACAAGCTCACCTACGCCGAGTACGACGCGCTCAAGGCGTGGCTGATCCGGGTCGGTGAGGACGGCGAGTGGCCGCTCTTCCTGGATGTCTGGGTCGAGCATGTCGTCGAGGAGGTGGCGAACGAGAACCGCGAGGGCAGCAAGGGCACCATCGAGGGTCCGTACTACGTCCCCGGCTCCCCGCGGATGTCCGCCGAGGCCACCTTGCCCATGCGCGAGGACGAGGCAGGCACCCCGCTGCTCTTCCAGGGCCGGATCACCTCCGTGGACGGCACCCCGCTGGCGGGCGCCGTGCTCGAGATGTGGCACGCCGACGACGAGGGCTACTACTCGCAGTTCGCCCCGGGCCTGCCCGAGTGGAACCTGCGCGGCACCGTCGTCGCCGATGAGCGGGGCGACTTCAAGGTCCGCACCATCGAGCCCGCGCCGTACCAGATCCCCACCGACGGCGCCTGCGGCTCGCTCATCGCCGCCGCCGGCTGGCACGCGTGGCGCCCCGCCCATCTGCACCTGAAGGTGTCGGCCCCGGGCCACCAGCCGGTCACCACCCAGCTGTACTTCAGGGGCGGCAGCCATGTCGAGGACGACATCGCCCAGGCCGTGAAGCCCGAGCTGATCCTCGACCCCGGTCCGGCCGCGGACGGCCACGGCCACCAGGTCACCTACGACTTCGTCCTCGACAAGGCGTGACGCGGATGCTGTTCGCGGTACGGATGGACGTCGACATCCCGCGCGACCTCGACCCCGAAGTCCGCGCGGACCTAGTGGCCCGCGAGAAGGCGTACTGCCGGGAACTGCAGAAGTCGGGACGCTGGGCGCACATCTGGCGCTGCGTCGGGCAGTACGCCAACCTCAGCGTCTTCGATGTGGAGGACAACGAGGAACTCCACGGCATCCTGTGGAACCTGCCCCTCTTCCCGTACATGGAGATCGACGTCACGCCCTTGGCCCAGCACCCGTCCGACCTGGCGGCCGACGAGGTCGTGGCGTGATGGACAAAGTAGTCACCACGGCCACGGACGCGGTGGCTGACGTGGCCGAAGGCGCGACGCTCGCGGTGGGCGGTTTCGGGCTGAGCGGTGTGCCGAACGTGTTGATCCAGGCGCTGTACGAGCGTGGCGTGGCCGGGCTCAGCGTGGTGTCGAACAACTGCGGGGCGATGGACTCCGGCCTCGCCGTGCTGCTGGCGGCGGGCCGGATCGCCCGGGTGACCGGGTCGTACATCGGGGCGAACAAGGAGTTCGCGCGGCAGTACCTGGCCGGAGAGCTGGAGGTCGAGCTGATCCCGCAGGGCACGCTCGCGGAGCGGCTGCGGGCGGGCGGTGCCGGGATCCCGGCGTTCTACACCCCGGCGGGGGTGGGCACGCTGGTCGCCGAGGGCGGGCTGCCGTGGCGCTACGACGGTCAGGGCGGTGTGACCCTGGCCTCGCCGCCGAAGGAGATCCGTGAGTTCGACGGGGTGGAGTACGTGCTGGAGCGCGGCATCCGCACCGACTTCGCGCTGGTGCGGGCCGCGAAGGGCGACCGGCACGGGAACCTCGTCTTCGCCAAGTCCTCGCGCAACTTCAACCCGCTGGCCGCGATGGCCGGACGGGTGGCCATCGCCGAGGTGGAGGAACTGGTGGAGCCGGGCGGGATCGATCCGCACGCGGTGCACCTGCCCGGGGTCTTCGTCCAGCGCGTGGTCGCGCTGACGCCGGAGCAAGCGGCCGACAAGAAGATAGAGCGGCGTACGGTCTCCGCACCTACGGCACCACGGACGGTGAGCGCGTAATGGCCTGGACACGCGAGGAGATGGCGGCCCGCGCCGCGCGCGAGCTGCGGGACGGCCAGTATGTGAACCTCGGCATCGGGCTGCCGACGCTGATCCCCAACTACCTCCCGCCGGGCGTCGAGGTGATCCTGGAGTCGGAGAACGGGATCCTGGGCACCGGCCCCTACCCGGCCGAGGACGAGGTCGACCCGGACCTGATCAACGCGGGCAAGGAGACCGTGACGGTCCTACCGGGCGCCTCCTACTTCGACTCGGCGCTGTCCTTCGGGATGATCCGCGGCGGTCATATCGACGTCGCGGTGCTGGGTGCCATGCAGGTGTCCGCCCGCGGCGACCTCGCGAACTGGGCGATCCCCGGAAAGATGATCACCGGGATCGGCGGCGCCATGGACCTGGTGCACGGCGCCCGCACGGTCATCGTGGTGATGACGCACACCGCCAAGGACGGCTCCCCCAAGATTCTTCCCGAGTGCGCGCTGCCACTCACCGGACGCGGCTGCGTCGACCGGATCATCACCGATCTGGGCGTCCTCGACATCACCGGGGACGGTCTGGTGCTGGTGGAGACCGCGCCGGGGGTCAGCACCGACGACATCGTGGTGCGGACCGCCGCCGAGGTCCGCACCCCCAGGAGGTTCGATCATGAGCACGCGTGACGTCTACATCGTCGACGCCGTCCGCACGCCGTTCGGCAAGTACAACGGCGCGCTGGCGAGCGTCCGCCCGGACGACCTGGCCGCCGGTGCCATCCGCGCGCTCCTGGCCCGGACACCGGACCTGGCCCCGTCGAGGATCGAGGATGTGTACCTCGGCAACGCCAATGGAGCCGGCGAGGAGAACCGCAATGTGGGCCGCATGGCGGCGCTGCTGGCCGGTCTACCGACCTCCGTGCCGGGCGTGACCGTCAACCGCCTGTGCGCCTCCGGGCTCGAAGCGGTCATCCAGGCCGCACGGGCCATCGCGGTCGGCGACGCCTCCATCGCCCTGGCCGGCGGGGTCGAGTCGATGACCCGCGCCCCGTATGTGCTGCCCAAGAGCGACCGGCCGTTCCCCGCCTCCCACACCGAGCTGTACTCGACCACCCTGGGCTGGCGGATGGTCAACCCGAGGATGGACCCGCAGTGGACCGTCCCGCTGGGGGAATCGGCGGAGCTCATCGCCGAGAAGCACGCGATCACGCGTGAGGAACAGGACGAGTTCGCCCTCGCCGGCCACCGCAAGGCCGCCGCCGCCCAGGCGGGCGGCCTGTTCGACCGCGAGATCGCGCCCGTGACGATCCCGCTCCGCAAGGGCGACCCGGTCGTCTTCGGCACCGACGAGTGCGTACGCGCCGACGCCTCCCTCGCGGCGATGGCCAAGCTCACGCCGTCGTTCCGCCCCGGGAACGGCACGGTCACCGCGGGCAACGCCTCGCCGCTCAACGACGGCGCGGCCGCCCTGTTGCTGGCCGACGAGGAAGGGCTGAAGGCCACCGGCCGGGAGCCGCTGGCCCGGGTGAGCGCCACCGGCTTGTCCGCGATCGACCCGCACTACTTCGGCCTCGCCCCCGTCAAGGCCGTGAACCGCGCCCTCGCCAAGGCGGGCAGGAGCTTCGCCGACCTGTCGGTCCTCGAACTCAACGAGGCCTTCGCCGCCCAGGTCCTGGGCTGTCTGGCCGAGTGGCCCGGATGCGACCCGGCGATCCTCAACCCGCAGGGCGGCGCCATCGCCCTCGGCCACCCCCTCGGCGCCTCCGGCGCCCGACTCGCCGGTACCGTCGCCCACCAACTCGCCCGCCGCGGCTCCGGTACCGGCGTCGCCACGCTCTGCGTCGGCGTCGGCCAGGGCCTCGCCGTCGTCCTCGAACGCTGACCCCACAACCCCGCAGGAGCCGCGGTGACGTCCCCTTTCTTGCCGCATCATCGGGTCCAGGGCGCGGCCGACGCCCCGCTGCTGGTCCTGGGCCCGTCCCTGGGCACCTCGACCACCGTCTGGGACCCACAGGCGACCGCCCTCGCCCGCCGCTGGCGGGTGCTGCGCTTCGACCTCCCCGGCCACGGCGGATCGTCCGCCGGGCCGCTCAAGGATCATGAGTCCGGTGGTACGACGGTCGGGCACCTGGCGTCGCTGGTTCTCGGCCTGGTGGACCACCTTGGCCGGGACCGGTTCCACTACGCGGGCATCTCCCTGGGCGGAGCCCTCGGGACCCACCTCGCCGTCCGCCACCCCGAACGTGTCGCCTCCCTGGCTCTGGTCTGCTCCTCCGCGCATTTCGGACCGCCGGGCCCCTGGCGGGAGCGCGCCGCCCTCGTACGGCGCGAGGGGACCGGACCGTTGCTGGAGAGCGCCCCGCACCGCTGGTTCGCCGATCCCGGTACGGCTGCCCGGACGCCTCTCGGAAGCGCCCTGCTGCGAAACCTCGCCACCGCCGATCCGGTCGGCTACGCGGCCTGCTGCGACGCCCTCGCCACCTATGACCTGCGGTCCGAGCTGGCCCGGGTCACCGCTCCCACGCTCGTCATCGGCGGCTCCCACGACACCGCCACGCCCTTGGAGCACGCCGAGGAGCTCGCGGCGGGGATCCCCGGAGCCGACTTGCGGACCGTCGCCACCGGACATCTCGCCATGGAGGACCCGCAAGCGGTCGAAGAGGCACTGAGCGCCCACCTCCGCGCGGCCGAACCCATTTCCGCCAGGTAAAAGTCCGGCCGCGTGCCTGGCATCCCTCCCCCGCGTGGTCGCGTGAGCCCGAAGGAGGATCCATCCGGTTCCGCGGAGGCCCGGCCGCCCCAGATGGTCAGCATCGCGAACGGTCTCAGGGAGGCGCTCGGCGCGGACCGGGTGTCCGTCGTGGACGGCGTCGAGGTCCGCAGGGATCCGCTCACCGCCGGCGGCGGCTCCCTGCGTGATCCGGAGACGGGAGAGTTCGGTATGCGGGTCACGACCCGCGACGGCGACGGTGAGGTGATCGAGTCCCGGCACGTCGGCCGGACCGAGGTCTTCACGCGGGAGAGCCCCTGGCTACGGTCGGCCGCGAGCATCGAGCTGACCGCCGAGGACGGGGACGCCCCGCTCGGCCGGGACACGTTCGATGCGCTGGAAGCGCTGGGCACGGGCAACTCCGACGCGCTTGTGCACCGTACGATCGGCTGCTGGACGGGTTGCAGCAGCAGTGGCTGCTGCACCCGGAGCGGGTGTCCATGATCGAGGAGTTCGGCGCCTACGTGGCAGGACTCCGCGCCCGCTGGGGCACCGCCTCCGTGCCCGGGCAGTGGAGACGGTCATGAGGTGCCACTGTCCGGAGCGGCGGGGATGGGAGCGAGAGAGGTGAATACGGTGCACGCAGAGATGGAGAATGACTCCCTGCTGCGGAAGGTGCGGTTGATCCTTGGCGCCTTCGACACCGGGTCACCGGTGCTTGGCCTGTCCGAGTTGACGCGGCGCACCGGGCTCGCGAAAACCACGGTCCACCGGGTGGCCACCGAGATGGTCGACGTGGGACTGCTGAAACGACACGGCCGCCGCTACGAACTGGGCTCGCTCCTGTTCGAGCTGGGCCAACGTGTCCCCCGGACCAGGGCCCTGCGCTTGATCGCGGCCCGCTACCTCGAAGACCTGGCGCTCACCACCCGGGAAACCGTCGTGCTGGCGTTTCCCGGGGATCAGGACGTCCTCTTCGTGGAGAAGTACTTCAGCCAGCGCGGCGGGGGTGTCGCCGTCACCCAGGTGGAGGGCAGGGTGCCGTTCCACTGCGGGGCGTCTGGCAAGGCGCTGCTGGCCTTCGGTGACCCGGCGATCCGCGAGCGGGTCCTGGCCTCTCCGCTGCGCCGCCGTACCCAGTGGACCATCGCGGACCCTGAGCGGCTCCAGGCCGAGCTCGAGCAGACGCGCCGGCAAGGCTACGCCGTCGATCGTCAGGAACTCGTCGTCGGCTACGGGGCGGTCGCCGCGCCGGTGTTCGCCGAGGACGTCGCCGTGGCGACGGTGACCGTGGTGGGTCCCGTGGAACGTCTGGACGTGTCGCGGCTCGCTCCCGTGGTCGCGGCGGCCGGCCGCGCCTTGACGCGGGATTTCGCGGGCGTAAAAGACTGAGCAGAGCAAACTTTTCGGTCCGATGACCGGGCCAATGGCATTCCGCTCGACCACGCCGCGGCGAACAATCCGTGAACAGCGAAAACGCAGTTCCCGATCTCCGGAAGCGGCCGATGGAGGACGAGCATGGCAGAGACGAATCGCACGCCACGTGCGGTGCGCAGGGCAGCGATCGCGAGCTTGGTCGGCAGTGCGCTCGAGTGGTACGACTTCTTCCTCTACGGCACGGCCGCCGCGCTCGTCTTCAACAACTTGTTCTTTCCCACCTTCGATCCCCTGGTGGGCACGATCGCAGCCTTCGGCACCAATGCGGCGGGCTTCGTCGCCAGACCGCTGGGCGGCGTCGTCTTCGGGCATTTCGGTGACCGGCTCGGCCGTAAGTCGATGCTGGTCATCACCCTGATGATCATGGGCATCTCGACCTTCCTGATTGGCGCGCTGCCCAGCTACACCACCATCGGCGTCTGGGCCCCGGTGCTGCTGGTGGCCCTGCGGATCGTGCAGGGCATCGCGGTCGGCGGCGAATGGGGCGGAGGAGTGCTGATAGTCAGCGAACACGCACCCGAGCGCCGCCGCGGTTTCTACTCGGCGTGGAGCCAGACGGGCGTGGGGCTCGGGTTCGTCCTCTCCGCGTCGGTCTACACCCTGGTCCAGGCCGTGACCAGCAAGGACGCCTTCCTCACCTGGGGATGGCGCATCCCGTTCCTGGCCGGCATCCTGCTCACCGCCGTCGGACTGCTGATCCGGATGCGGGTCATGGAAACGCCGGTGGCCCGGCAGGTGTCCTCGGCCCCGGCCCCGAAGAAGACCCGGCTGCCCATCGTGGACGTACTCCGTACCCACCCCAAGGCGGTGCTGATCGCCTTCGGCGCGCGCATCGCCGAGAACGGTGCGATGTACGTCTTCCTCACCTTCAGCCTCTCCTACGCGGCCAGGATCAAGCTGGACAGCGATCTCGTACTGGCCGCGGTCGTCGTGGGCATGCTGGTCGAATCGTTCGCGATGCCGATGTGGGGTGCGCTCTCGGATCGGGTCGGACGCCGCCCCGTCTACCTCGGCGGCGCGATCGCGATGATCCTCTGGGCCTACCCGTTCTTCGCGATGTTCGACTCACGCCATCCGATCCTGGTGTTCGTGGCCGTGTTCGTGGCGGTCGTGATCTGCCACGGGGCGATGATCGGTACCCAGCCCGCGTTCTTCCACGAACTCTTCGACAGCCGGGTGCGCTACAGCGGCGTCGCCTTCGGACATGAGCTCGCCTCGATGGTCGCCGGCGGCTTCTCACCCATCATCGCCACCGCGCTGTTCGCCTGGGCGGGCGCGTCCTGGCCGGTCGCGCTGTTCTTGATCGGCATGGGTCTGGTCACTGTCATCGCCGTGGCGGCCGCTCCCGAGACCCGGGCGAAGGCCGCCGATGAGAGTGGGACCCCGCAGAAGGTGGAGGAGACAGCCGGAGCCGCGACCGCCTGAACGGCCCGCGTCACCGATCCCACTGCCCGTACCACCGTAGAAAGGAGGCTCACACATGCCCCCGACCAGTGCCGTCGCCCCCGACGAGCTGGCGCAGCAGGTGCTGATCCGCTACTTGGAGCTGTGCGATGTCCCCCGGTCACCGGGCGCGACCGGCCGACTGGAGGACCTGTTCACCCCGGACGCCGTATGGGAGGGCGTCGGACCGCTCTACGCCGCGAAGTTCGGCCGCACGACCGGGGCGCGGGCGATCGCGGAGATGGTCTCGGCCCACCTGCCCCCGAACCCGCACTTCCAGGCGAATGTGCATCTGCTCCACCCCGGTACGACGGACACGGACGGAGACCAGGTCCGGGGCAGGTGGCTGATGCAGCAGCTGTCCCGGTACGAGTCCGGCGGCGCCGAACTCCTCGTGGCGAGGCTGGAGGTGGATTTCCGCATCGAGGAGGTCCGGGCCCGGATCCGCCACTTCCGCACCGAGCGGGTCTTCGACGCGGACCTGGGCCAGGCCATGGCGGCGGGCCTCCCAGCCGCTGAGGTGGCGGCGCGATGACGGCACCTGACGGCCGGACGATGCTCCTCACCTGTTATCGCGACATCCGCCACTACGGCTGGTACCACGTGGACCTGTTCCTGCACGACCGGAACGGCAGGGAACTGAACTGGGTGCACTGGGGCGCCGCCGAGGAAGGCCCCGAGGGCGCGGACGCTGCCTGCGCCCGTGTCGAACCCACCTTGCGACGGACCACCGAGTGGCGCCACGGCGTCCGGGCCGACGGCAGCGACTACTGGACCGCCGACGCCAAGTGGGACGAAGAAGCCGAACACGACGACTCACAGGAAACGATGGAATGAACACACCCACTGAACCCGGCCTCACCGGCAGCGACATCGCTGCCCTGGCCGAACACGACCGAGTGGACGTCTCGCTCTACACCGACCCGGAGCTGTTCGAGTTGGAGATGGACCGCATCTTCAACCGCACCTGGGTGTGGGTGGCACACGAGAGCGAGATCCCGAACGCCGGTGACTTCCGGACCGCCATGGTCGGCCGCCAGCCGGTGATCGTGACCCGGGACCGCCGCGGCGGGATCAATGTCCTGATCAACCGCTGCCGCCACCGCGGCGCCAGCCTGTGCGAGGCTCCCAAGGGCAACGCGAACGGTTTCACCTGCCCGTACCACGCGTGGTCGTACGCCCTCGACGGAAAGCTGCGGGGCATCCCGTACCCCGACGGCTACGAGGACGTCCTGGAGAAGAAGGACTTCCCGCTGCACCGGCTGAAGGTGGACAGCTACGCAGGGATGATCTTCGCCAGCTTCAACCCGGACGTGGAACCCCTGGCGGACTTCCTCGGACCGGCCAGGCGCTGGATCGACCTGTTCATGAAGCAGGGTGCCGGTTACCCCATCAAGGTGCAGGGCGAGCACAAGTTCCGGTTCCAGGGCAACTGGAAGATCCAACTGGAAAACACCACCGACGGCTACCACTTCCCGATCGTGCACCGCTCCTGGATGTCCTCCGTGGACGCGGAGACCGCGGAGATGCTGTCGTTCATGACCGACGAGAAGGCGGTCACGCACTCGCTCGGCAATGGACACAGCGTCATGATCATGGTGCCCGAGCATGTCGACCTCGACGAGGACGACGGCACCGAGCAGTTGCAGGAGCGCTTCAGCCACATCATCGAGGAACTGTCGAAGGACTTCGAACCGGCGACGGTGCGGCGCATCGTGCGCTCGATGCACGGCGCCGGGTTCAATCTGAACCTGTTCCCGAATGTGGCCATGTCCATGGCGTTCTTCCGCGTGCTGCGGCCCATCTCCGTGACCGAGACGGAGATCCGGCACCTGGCGCTGGGTCTGGACGGCGGGCCGGAGATCGTCAACCGCGAACGGCTGCGGATCCACGAGCACTTCCAGGGCCCGTTCGGATTCGGCAGCCCCGACGACTCCGAGGCATGGGACCGGGTGCAGCGCGGCGCCGCCGCGGGGCCCGGTCTGCCGATCATGGTGAACCGCGGCCTGGCCCGCGAGCGGGATGAACGGAAGGGACGGGTCTCGCACGCCACCGACGAGACCGGGATGCGCGAGGCGTACGCGATGTGGAAGGCGATGATGACCGATGTCCGCTGAGACCCTGGAAACCACTGAATCCCTGGCCCTCACCGATCCCCGGATCGCTCCGGCCCTCGAACTGATCTGGCGCGAGGCCCACCTGCTGGACCGCAAGGAGTACGCCGAGTGGGACCGGCTGTGGGCCCCCGGTGGCCTGTACGTGATCCCGATCGACCGCGAGACCGAGGACTTCGCGTCCACGCTCAACATGGTCTACGACGACGACCGCATGCGCCGGATGCGGATCGAACGGCTGACGTCCGGCTACTCGATCTCGGCGGCCGCCGCCGCGCGCACCGTGCGGACCCTGTCCCGCTTCGTGGTACTGCACGGCGATGACCAGTCCGTTCGGCTGAGCTCGGCGCAGGTGCTGGTCGGTCACCGGCGGGAGCAGACGTTCGTGCTCGGCGCGGACGTGACCCACCGCGTCCGGCTGGACGGGCCCGAGCCGCTGATCGAGGAGAAGGTCGTCCGACTGATCAACTCCGAGGACGCCGTCAACGCGTCGGGCTTCCTGCTGTAGGCGAGGCACACGATGATCACAGTCACGGTCAGCGAGATAACGGCCGAAACCGACGCGGTGAAGTGCTTCCGCCTCCGGCGCGGTGACGGCCTCCCCTTCGCGCCGTACGAGGCGGGGGCACATGTGGACGTCCTGGGCCCGAGCGGGGTCACGCGGCAGTACTCTCTGTGCGGGCCACCCGACGAGCCCGACTCCTATGTGATCGCGGTCAAACGGGAGGAGTGCTCCCGGGGCGGCTCCGCGGCGCTTCACGACCAACTGGAGGTCGGGGGCCAACTCGCCATCAGCGAGCCGCGCAACCTCTTCCGCCTCGAGCCGGGGGCGGCCCGGCACGTCCTGGTGGCGGCCGGTATCGGGATCACACCGCTGCTCAGCATGGCGTATCGGCTGCGCAGGACCGGCAGCCACTTCCGGTTGCACTACTTCGCCACCAGCCGGGAGAAGGCGGCGTTCGTGCCCCTCCTGGAGAGCCCGGAGTTCACCGCCGACGTGGAGTTCCACTTCGCCGTCGGCCGGGACAACCAGCTGGGGATACTGGCCGAGGCGCTGTCGGACGTGGACGATGCAACGCACGTCTACACCTGCGGGCCGAAGGAGTTCATGCGACGCGTCGTCGATGTGGCGACCCGCACTCTGCCCGAGGACCACGTCCACGTCGAACACTTCCAGGCCCTGCCGCCGACGGCCGAGGCGGGGGACGCGTTTGAGGTGGAACTCGACACCGGCGAGGTATTCCGCGTTCCCCCCGGACGGAGCATTGTCGAGGTGCTGGCGGAAGGCGGCATCGACGTCGACACCTCGTGCCGCGAGGGCATTTGCGGCACCTGTGTACTCACCGTGCTCGACGGTGTCCCGGACCACCGCGACAACTGCCTGACCCGCAAGGAGAAAGCGGCCGGTGACCAGATCGCGGCCTGTGTCTCACGTGCCCGCACGGCCCGACTCGTGGTGGAGCTGTGAACCGGCCGACGTCCCTCTCCGCCTGGGCCGCGCGAGTGGCCGACGGCAAGCTGAGCGCGAGCGAAATGGTCATCGGCGCGCTGGAGCGCCTGGACAGGTCCGAACCCGACGTCCGGGCGTGGGTACGCGTCGACCGGGAGGGAGCGCTGAGTGCCGCCCGGCGGCTCGACGCCACGCCGGGCGGCCGACCGCTGCACGGAATTCCGCTCGGGGTCAAGGACATCATCGACGTCCGCGGCCTGCCGACCGAATGCGGATCGCCGCTGCGACGCGGCCGGATGGCCGCGTCCGACGCCCCGCTGGTGGCCCGGCTACGACAGCTCGGCGCGATCCCCCTGGGCAAGACGGTCACCACCGAGTTCGCGTACTTCGCCCCCGGCCCCACCAGGAATCCGCACGACCTCGCGCATACGCCCGGTGGGTCTTCCAGCGGATCCGCGGCCGCCGTGGCAGCGGGCGTAGTCCCCCTTGCCCTCGGCAGCCAGACCGCCGGCTCGCTGACCCGGCCGGCCGCGTACTGCGGGGTCGCGGGCTTTGTGGCACCTGTCGGGGGACCGCTCGAAACCACAGGCTTCGTGGGCTTGTCCCACAGCCTCGACGCGGTCGGGCTGCTCACCCCGACCGTCGCCGATCTACGGCTGGTGTATGGCGCGCTGACCAGCGCGGACCTGTTCCCCGGCCCCGTCGCGCCCTCGGTGCGACCGAGGCTCGCGGTGTGGCCGGGCACCGAACTGGCCGAGGTCACACCGGACATGCGGGCCGCTCTCACACGGACCGCCGAGCACGCGGTGGAAAACGGTGCGGTACGCGTGGATGTCGGCTGGTCCGCCCGTACGCCCCGGCTGGTCGAGGCGCACGCCACGGTCATGGCCTACGAGGCCGCCCGTGCTCTCGCGGAAGAAGGCGCACACCCGGATCAGCTGAGCGCCCCGCTGGTCGAACTCCTGGTCCGAGGACGCGCCACCTCTGTCGGAGAGTATCGCGACGCGCTGTCGGTCGCCGAGCGGGAGCGCGCCGAGATGCTGACACTGCTCACCGACGTGGACGCCGTGCTCGGCCCAGCCGCCCAAGGTGCGGCGCCGAAGGGGCTGACGGCCACCGGGTCACCGGTCCTGAGCCGGCCGTGGCAACTCCTGGGCCTGCCGGTACTGACCATGCCGGGCCACCGGGACAGCCAGGGCATGCCGCTGGGCCTGCAACTCATCGGCCATCCGGATCGGCTGGACCGGCTCTTCGCGCTCGGCCACGCCTTCGAGGAGGCCGCCCGGGCAGGGCGGTTTCGCGGATAAGGACGGCAAGTTATCGCGTGGCGAGACCGGAGCATGGTCCCTGGCGTGGTCGATCGGGGTCGGCGAGTTGGTCTGGTGCCCGTAGTCTTTGCCCATCCCTGGGAGAATTCGTCGGCTTTATTTCTATATGCGCAATGGCTGAAGAAATTCAATATTCCGATCAGGCCGCTGAGCTGGGCGTTTCCTGTGGATGGCGGGGCAGCCGGGGTGGCTGGGTGGGGTACTCGTTGACCAGTCCGCCAAGTATCTGGCGGTGCCTGACCGTGGCTACGGGCAGGGGGATGACGTTCGGGTCGTCGTCGGGTACTCGTAGGCCGAGGCTGCGGTGGGCTCGTCCGGCGTTGTAGTGCTCGGCATAGGCGGTGAGGACCGTGCGCAGGTGTCGTTCGCCGGTGATGAGGAGGCGGTCGGTGCGCACCCTCAAGACCCTCGCCGACCGGTCCCGGCTCGGTGTAGGACCGCTGACCTGCCAGGCGATGGCCGCGGGCCTCGGCATGGACGTAGTGCCGGTCCGGATGGAGGCACGGGTCAAGCAATCCGCGCGACCCGCTCAGCGGGCCAAGCCTCTGGCGAGTATTTTAAAGGTTCGCAATTATGGCGCATTGGATCTGAGAAGGCGGCCATTGCGGTCAGGCGAACGACAATCACAAAGGGGAGAAATGCTACTTCCACAACGGCCGACGAGGCCAGGGCGGGTTCCACGCCTGCGAATGGCAATTATTTGCAGTGCTGTGCTGGTTCTTCAAATGCTCACGATCTCCGGCGCCGCCGAGGCCAACGCGGCCGAAAAGCATGGCAGTTCATGCACTGCTCTCGCAAAGCTCTCTCTGCCGGATACTGAGATAACATTTGCGGAGCTGGTTCCTAGCGGCGACTACAAAGCTCCTGATGGCATGGTGTATCCGGATCTTCCCGAATTTTGCCGCGTGTCGGCGACAATTGCTCCGAGTCTCAAGTTTGAGGTCTGGATGCCGTCGACTTCGTGGAACCAAAGGCTTCAGGGAGTTGGGAACGGTGGCTTTGCCGGGACGATCAGCTACCAAGCGATGGCTCCCGCTCTCGCTGAAGGTTACGCGACCGCGTCTACGGACACCGGACACTCGGCGTCCGACTCGGAGAATGCGTGGATAAGCAACCCGACTCAGCTCGAGATGTGGGGCCGGACATCGATTCACTTGATGACGCTGCGGACCAAGGAGATCCTGGCGGCGCACTATGGAGTGGGTCCGAAGTACTCCTACTTCGTAGGCGGATCCACCGGTGGTCGGCAGGGCATGATCGAGGCGCAGGACTATCCCGCAGACTATGATGGAATCGTCTCGAAAAGTCCTGGGATGGACTACAGCCATGTGATGATGGCAGTCCTCTGGACCTCGCAGCGAATCGCAGAGAGTCCGAGCGGCGTACTCCGTGAGCCCGAGCGCAAGCTGCTCAACGAAGCGGTGCTCGCGGCATGTGCTGGCCGCGATGGAACCCCCGGAGACCCGTTCCTTAATGATCCCCGCGACTGCGATTTCAACATTAAGCGGTTGCAGTGCCGCCCGGGAGTGACCAGTGGGTGCCTGACTGCTAAACAGATCGCGACCGCTGAACGAGTGTACGCTCCGGTCACCAACCAGCGGACGGGTGAGCAGCTCTATCCAGGGTTCTCCTACGGGAGTGAAGCCGCCTGGCATTTCGCGGCAGAGCGCCCGGATTTGGCGTCCTATCCACAGGCGCTGTTCGGGAGGGCCGTCTTCAATGATCCGAACTGGGACTGGCGCACCTTTGACTTTGATAAGGACGTCGCATCGGTTGAGAAGAAACTGGCTCCCAAGATTGATGCGACGAGTACGGATCTCGCGCCATTCGCGGCTCGAGGAGGCAAGCTCATCATGACCCAGGGATGGAGCGACGACTACCAGGCAGCGACACTACCGATTGAATATTACAATCGAGTTCTGCAGGACACGCATGGCTCAGATGTTCGCTCGTCCCTCCGGAATGTTCAGAAGTTCTACCGGCTGTTCATGATTCCAGGCGGCGGGCATGTAACGGGGGGATCGGGCCCAAATTCCTTTGACGCATTGTCCGCTGTCCGGGCCTGGGTTGAGCGGGGGACTGCTCCGGAGAAGATCGTTGCAACCAAATACGTCAACGATCGACCCGAAAACGGCGTCTCGATGACGCGGCCGTTGTGCGCTTATCCTCGGGTAGCTCGCTATGACGGTTCTGGGTCGACCTCGGAAGCGAGCAACTTCCAGTGCGAAAACGATTGGGGGGACTTCGCCACGGATGTGGCACGCGAGCAGCGGTAATCTGGGCTCCTACGCCTTGCAGGCTTTTTCACTGGGTTGCGGTTCTGCTTCTGCTTCCCTGGCCTCGATGCTGCTGACCCGACACCTGGTCGCCAAACTGACCGCTGCCCCCTGATCAGGTCGAGACGCCTGCGTGTGGTTGACGCACCGAGCTCTTCCAGTGTGGCCACTGATGGGGTGACGACGCAGGTGTCCGCAACGGACAGGGCTCCGTGCCGTTGAGGGAGGTGTTTGCCGCCTCAACTCAGCAGCATTGGAGCCTCGTTGGTCTCCTGTCCTTGCCGAACCGGACGGACCTGCCTCATGCCCTGGCCGAGTGGGTCACCTTGCTCATGCCTAGCACGCGGGTTGATACCGCACCTCCGACAAGAGGCAGCAGGACGACCCCGGTGTCTGTCGCAGCCTTTCAGCGGCTCTTCGCGGTCCGAGACACGAGGCGCAGCTGTCTGGCGGAGCGGGCGAGGGCTCCCCTGCTGCGTCAGCCGTGGGGGTAGGGGAAAGTGAAGCTTCCCCTTGATCGTGGACACCTGGAGACTGGGACGAGGTTCCAGAGGAAGTAGTGCCAGGTGGGTAGTCAGTACTCGAAGCGGTATGCGGAAGAGTTCAAGCGGGACGCGATCGCGTTGGTCCGCTCCTCCAGCAAGACGGTTACGGAGGTCGCGCGGGATCTGGGGGTGAGTCCGGAGAGCCTGCGCGGCTGGGCCAGGCGAGCTGACCAGCGCCGAGCGTGAAGAGCTCACACGGCTGCGTCGGCAGAACGCCGAGCAGCAGAAGACGATCGATACCCTGAAAAAAGTATTCATGGCGCCGCTGCGCGGCGTCACCGTGGCGGGATGAGAATCCGGGTTCGCTCCCGGCTGTCCCCGTGGTCTGGGTAAACGCTCTGTCGACGCCACTGCCCGCGGGTTGCGTCCCGTGAAGTGGTGTACGGGTTCTACCTGATCCGGGGGTTTTCCTCGGCGTCGGGACGAGGGCCCGGATAGACAGACGGCCACCGGCTGATCCTTCGAGAACGACGAAGATCTTGAAGGAGATCAGCACGATGACCGCACCTGACTGTGAGGATGTGACGGCATCCCGGAAGGTGGCCTGACCCGGCACCTGACTGGCTCCGTGTCCTGACACTGATCCGTCGGCCGCTGACCGGGGCGCGACTTGCTGCCGCCGGACTGGTGGACGTGTCCCAATAGGGGCTTTCGCAACAGGCACCGTCACAGTCCTGACCGCTTCCAGCTTGACGGCAGTCACCTGTGCCCCCGTGGTGAAGGCAGGCGAATGTGCTCAGCACGGCCCACGATCACCCCGTCCTCACCAGCGCCCCTTCGGCTTCGGAGGAGGTCGTGCTCGGTGTGGATACCCATAAGGATGCCCATGTCGCGGCCGTCGTTACCGCCCTTGGGGCTGTGCTGGCCACTCGAGACTTCCCGGCCACGGCCGAAGGCTACCGGCAGCTCCTCGCCTGGGCCCGTTCGTTCGGAGATTTGCAACGTGCAGGAGTGGAATGCACCGGTTCCTACGACGCCGCCCTGACCCGCTACTTGCACACCGAAGGCATCACGGTCACGGAAGTCAATCGGCCAGACCGGCAGGCCCGCCGCCGTCATGGCAAGTCCGACGCTGTCGACGCCCAGGCGGCCGCACAGGCCGTCCTGTCCGGCCGGGCGACTGCCACCGCGAAGACCAGCGGCGGTCCCGCGGAGATGCTCCGCCTGTTCAAACTGGCCAAGGCATCCGCCATCAAGTCGCGCACTCAAGCGATCAATCAGCTGAAGGCCGTCCTCGTCGCCACTGAACCCGCGCTGCGAGAGCACTTGTCCGCCCTGAGCACCCCACGCCTCATCCGCGAGTGCGCCGTGCTCGACCCCGGCACTGTGTCCACTGCCTGCGACGCGGCTCGGCACACGCTGCGGCTGCTTGCCCGCCGCATTCACGCCCTCAGCGAAGAGATCGAGGAGCTCAACACCCGGATGAAGGAGGTAGTACGAGCCGCGGCGCCTGCCCTGCTGGACCAGCACGGTGTGGGCCCCGACACCGCAGCCACCCTGCTCATTGCCGCGGGCGACAACCCTGAGCGCCTCCACAGCGAGGCCGCGTTCGCCGCGCTGGCCGGCGTCAGTCCTGTCGACGCCTCATCTGGGAAAACCCAGCGCCGCAGGCTCAACCGGGGCGGCGACCGACAAGCCAACGCCGCTCTCTACACCATCGTGCTCAGCCGCTTGCGCTGGGATTCCCGCACCCAGATCTACATGCAGCAACGCGTCGCCCAAGGTAAAACCCGCCGCGAAGTCATCCGGTGCCTCAAGCGCTACATCGCCCGCGAGCTCTACCCAATCATCATCCGCACACAGCTGCCGACGACCACCGGTTGACATCCATAGGGGCATCAGTGTGCCTCTGCATGCCCTGACCGAGGACAACCTCGCTTCGGCGAGTCCCGATCTGCTCCGGGCGATGATCAAGACGTTCGCCGACGCCCTGATGGCCGCCGAGGCCGATGCCGTGTGCGGCGCCGAGTACGGCCAGGTCAGCGAGGAGCGCGTCAACCACCGCAACGGGTACCGCCCACGCGGGTGGGACACCCGGGCCGGCACCGAGCCTGTTGCGTTTTCGTTCGGGCTGCGCAGCAACGATGGAGCACCGCTTCCAACCTGGATGCCCTGTGCGTCTCCAGCGCATGGCTGTCTGTCCCGGTGGATGCAGACGCCGGAACTGGTCTTCCTATCGGTTGGATTCCCCTCAGGCAGTCAGGGCCGCTGCCCGAAGGCGGGGGTCCAGTCGGCAGAACTTGCGGAGGTTGAGCACCAGCCCGGCGAGTTCCAGGTCGGACTGGCAGGCCGTCCGCCCTCGGCGGGCGAACCGGCGTAGGCGAGTCCGGTCCTTGAGCTGGCCGTTGACCGGTTCGACCGTGGCAGCCCGGCGCTTGTAGGTCGCCGATCCGTCTTCGGTGGCGAGACGGTGGAGCATCCAGGTTGCAGCGTCGGCATCCTCGGGCGGGGGCTTCGCGTTGTGATCCACCTGCGGCAGGTCCCTGGCCTTTCCCGGCGCGATGAGGCGGTCGGGCCCGGGGACGTTCAGGTTTTCCTCGCTCCAGTAGCCGCTGTCGAACAAGAACGTGCCGATCCAGTCCGTCACGCAAGGGCACGACGTCTGACTGCACCCGGTTGCGGATAAGACCCCAGCGCCTGTGAGCGATGCGAACGCTTCGATGCAGCACCCGCCCAGATCCGGGCATTGACGCAGGCAGCGGGCCTGATGGACGGCGAGGGCTGCCGCGACGGCCACGGGCATCATCGGCTTGAGCTGTCGCCGGTCGTTGCCGTCCTGGACAAGTTCGCAGGCCAGGATCAATCCGTCGGCCCCGACGGCCAGCTGGGCGTTGTAACCCTGCAGAGCGCCGCCGTCGGCCCCTTGCATCTGTCGGCTGTCGGGATCGGTGACGTTGCGCCGGACCTGCGGCGGCTTGTCTTTGACAGTGTTGCCCCGTGGTCCACGTTTGCCGCCACCGGGTGTGACCTGCACGGTAGTCGTAGTGCGCTGGTCCATGGCGTTGTCTTGGGCCGAGCGCGCCCTTGCCAGTTCGTTCTCGGCCCGCACCACCCACCGCTTGGCGCGGGCGACCTCGCGTCCACGGTCCTCGTCGAAGCCGAACGGCCCGAGTACAGGCTTGGGTCCGTGGCCGGCCTCGAAGAGCCGGAGCTGATCGCGGTCGGCGTCAACGCCGACGGCCAGCGCGAGATCCTCGGCCTGGACGTGGCCACCGCCGAGGACGGCGCCGGCTGGCTGGCCTTCCTGCGCTCCCTGATCGCCCGCGGCATGTCCGGCGTCCAGCACGTCATCTCCGACGCGCACGCAGGCCTCGTCGACGCGATCGGCGCTGTCCTGCCCGGCGCGTCCTGGCAGCGGTGCCGCACCCACTGAAGCCGTAAAGAATCAACTTGTCGGTGTGTCGGTTTCTTCATCCGCGACGGCGAGGAGTTCGGTGGCGGTGCGGTAGCGGGTGGTGGCCGGAGGTGGGAGAAGTCCGCCTTCGGCAAGCAAAGGCCGGATCTCGCGGACGACGTTCCCGATCGAGGACCTGCTCACGTCCCCAGCACGTCGGCGAGGACGTCCAGCGTGCACAGTTTCCGCAGGTAGAGGATGGCGACGACGACGCGTTCTCTGTCGCCGAGTTTCTGCGGGAAGACGCCGCCGCGGCTGCCCGGCTGGCGATCGGCGCCCCGGCGCTGGTAGGAGGCACGTTCGACCTGGGCCACCTGGCGTGGGGCGAGGCGGCGAGCGAGCGCATCCAGCTCCGCGCGGGACATGCCGGTAAGCCGCGGATGGGACAGACTCTCCATGATCCGGGTGCGCGGCGGGGTCTTGTCGGTGTCGAGGAAGGCCATCAGCGTGTGCGCCGTGGTGAACCGGCTGGGGGCGTAACCGGGCTGGTGGCCGTGGTCCTCCAGGACCCGGCGAGTCTCGGCGATGAGGTGGCCGATGCAGGTGGGGGTCACCTCCAGCATGTCGCCCAGCAGCTTCATCGAGCAGACCTGGCGCTGGTAGAGGAGGGTGAGCATCACCCGGGTGGCGTCGTCGAACAGCGGCTTGGCCCGCTGATTTCCGGTTGCGCGCCGGGCGCGTCCGCCGCGCTGCTCGCTGTAGCGTTCCTGGGCCCGGGCGGCTTGCAGAGGGGCCAACTCGGCGCACAGGTCTGCGAGTGCCGTGCCACTCAGCCCGCTCAGGCGCGGGTCCGCGAGACGGGTGAGAAGCTCGCGGCGGCGGTCGGCGACGCCGTGTGCCTCGCCGACAGGCGACACCTGTGGCGCGGTAGGTTCGGGCAGCAGGGTGTAGTTCCACTGGCCGTGAACCTCATGCCGGACCAGCGGCAGCGCGGCGAAGCGGTCCTTGCTGATCGCGATGCCGGTTGGGTAGTCACCGCGATCAAGATGGGCCTCGACGCGCAGACCAGCCCGGGTGCGGGTGGCGACGATCGTCTCGATAACGACTTCGTGGCTGGTCAGCGGCCTGCCACGCCAGTTGTGGGTGATGTGGGAGAACAGCCGGTGCTCGATTTTGTTCCACTTGCTTGTGCCCGGAGGAAAGTGACACACCGTGATCGTCAGGCCCGTCTCGGCGGCCAGGGCAGCCAGTTCACTCTTCCAGACCCGGTAGCGGTAGCCATTGGAACCGCCCGCGTCCGAGGTGATCAGCAGCCGTGACGCCTTCGAGTAGTCGAGGCTGCCGCGACAGCGCCACCAGCGGCGGATGGACTCGACCGCGAAGACCGACGTGTCGTGGTCGACACCGACGTTGACCCAGCCGGTGTTGCGAGCGATGTCGTAGATCCCGTACGGGATCGCCTGCTGAACGTCCGGGCCGCTGAAGAAGAAGTGATGGTCCTCCACCTCGACCGGCTCGCCCCTGGGCCGCCACTCGCGGCCGGCCATGGGCAGCCGTCCAATCTGCTCCCGCTTCTTCGTGTCCACGCTGATCACCGGCTCGCCGTCGGCCTGGTGCTGTTTGACCTGCTCGTTGATGTAGCGGAACTGGGCATCCCGGTCGGGATGCTGGGCACCCTCGAGGGTCTTGACGTTCGCCTGCAGACTGAAGCCCTCCTGCTTGAGCAGCCGACCCACCGTCGGTGCGGACACCGGGTGCCCCTGCCGGGTCAGTTCCTCGGCCAGGTTGCGCAGCGACTTCGTCGTCCACCGCAGCGGAGACTGAGGATCTCCCCGCTCGTCCGGCTCGACCATGCCTAACAAGGCTTTGAGCAGGGCAGGATCGTTGGCTTCGGCCCGCTTGCGGCCTCCGCCTGGTGCACGCACCCGGCCGTCCGGCAGCGGCCCGGCCCCCGCTTCCAGCTCCGATATTCCACGACGCACGGTCGTCTCGCTGACCTGCGCGATCCGCGCGACCGCCCGTACGCCGCCGTGCCCGAGCAGCCGGGCCTCGGTAGCCAGGGCCAGCCGCCGCTGCCGCTCGTTCAAGTGCGGCAACAACACCGAGAACCTGCAGTGGAGTTGGGAACAGATCTCCTCCGGAACCGCCATACCCTGACAACGAGGCTGTCCCTGTAAAGCAGCACCTTGATTCTTTACGGCTTCACTATGCCCACGCTCTGCTCTCGCAGGTCCCCACATCCGCCCAGCCCTGGGTGGCCACCTTGCTGCGGACCGTCTTCGAACAGCCCGACACCGCCGCCCGCGCGCAGATGAAACACGCGCTGGACGCCCTGGAGGCCACGTTTCCCAAGGCCGCCGAGCACCTCGACGCCGCTCAGTACGACCTCTGGTCTTCACCACCTTCCCTGACGAGATCTGGCGGCAGATCTGGTCCAACAACCACCGGGGCGTTTGAACAAGGAGATCCGTCGGCGCACTGACGTGGTCGGGATCTTCCCCGACCGCCCCGCCGTGATCCGCCTGGTCAGCGCGGTCCTGGCCGAGCTGAACGACGAATGGACCGAAGCCCGCCGCTACATGGGCCGCGAACTGCTCGCCAAAGCCCGCCTCCACCCGATCGAGTCAGAAGCCAACGAACCCAGCCTCCCCACCGAACTCACCGCATAGCCTCAACAACGGATCACCGAATGGCCGTCCATACACCACTCCATCAATGGCATCTTCTATATAGGTCGCGCGAGTTCGCTCGACCACTCCATGCCCCACGTTGTGGTGGCCAGGTCCGCTTCTGCGACTCGCGGGACCCTCACGGACCGGATGGCGTGGCTTGATAGGAGCGCGATGTCCCCGTACTCGCCTGAGTGCACCACCAAGTACAGAGATATGTGCACCACTCCTCAGGCCACGTCGGTGTCCCGCTCGATAGCTTGAAGACGGTTCTTGAGCCGGTAGCTGTTGCCGTTGATGGAGACGACCTCGCAGTGGTGCAGGAGGCGGTCGAGGATCGCGGTGGCGAGGACCTCATCCCCGAACACCTGTCCCCATTCTCCGAAGGTCTTGTTCGAGGTCAGGATGATGGAGCCCTTCTCGTAACGCTTGGAGATCACCTGAAAGACCAGATTGGCCTCGGCGCGTTCGAGGGGCTGGTATCCGACCTCATCGACCACGAGGACGCTGGGCCGCAGGTAGGTGCCGAGCTTGTTCACCAGCCGCCCGGCGGCCTCGGCGGTTTTGAGGTTGCGGACCATGTCGTCGAGGGTGGTGAAGTAGATCGAGTAACCGGCCCGGCAGGCCGCGACCGCGAGAGCGACGGCGATATGCGTCTTGCCGACCCCCGGCGGCCCCAGCAGAGCCGCGTTGGCTTTGGCCTCGACGAACGACAGGCTGGCGAGGTCCTTGACCTTGCGCGGGTCAAGGTCGGGCTGGAAGGAGAAGTCGTACTCGTCGAGTGTCTTGTGATGTGGCAGCCTCGACAACCGCAGGCCCTGACGGAAGCGGCGGTCCTCACGGACCGCGAGTTCCTCGGACAGGACCAGGTCGAGGAAGTCGAGGTAGCCCATCTTCGCCTCGTCGGCCCGGCGAGTGAACTCATTGATGGTCTCCGCGAGATGAGGCAAGCCGAGCTTGCTGGCCGTGGTGCGGATGCGATTGCCGGTCAGCTGGCTCAAGAGGGTTCCTTTGTCACTCGGTTGGTGGTGAAGGGACGGGTGCCGGTGAGCTCGTCGTAGACCGACAGCGGGCGGCGACCGACCTCGACGCTGGCGACAGCGGCCCGGTTCAGCAGGGCTTGCAGCGGGCCAGCCTCGGGCCCGAGCGGCTGCCCGCGGCGGGGCGGTGGCGGGACATCGCCGGTGGTGACGCGACGTCCGGCTCCGGTGGGCAGGCCGTCCCAGTGCCTCTCGTCCACGATCCTGGCACCGCGGCCGACCGCCCTTGGATGGGCAGCCAGCAGCGTTCCCCCGTCGGCGCCGGGGACGGTGGAGTGCAGAGTGACCTGCGACTTGGTCGCCCGGATCTCGACCAGCTGGCGTGGGCGGACCTTGCGGGCGGGCACCGAGTAGAGGTTCGCGTCGAAGGCGACCAGGCAGTCCTTCCCGACGTGCCGCAGATGCCGCTGGGCCACCACGTAAGGAGTCTTCGGCAGTGGACGCAGGGCCATGTGATCCCGCACTGCCCGGTGTCCGATGATCTCGCCGTGGGTGCCGTGCACCTTCGCCCGCCGCAGCAGCACCCAAGCTGAGAAGGCGGCGTTCATCTCGTCGATCGAGGAGAAGGCCCGTCCGGCCAGCACATGGTCGCGGACGATCAGGACTTGCCGCTCGACCCGGCCCTTGCCGGTGGGCCGGTAGGCGGCCAGGACGTCAATGTCGAAGTCGTAGTGCCCAGCGAACGCGACGGCTTCCGGGTGCAGCGGGACCGCCTCGCCCGGCGCGACGTGCCGGCGCACGACGGTCTTGGTGCGGTCGTAGACGATCGTCATCGGCACCCCGCCGAAGTGCGCGAACGCGGCCCGGTGGCAGTCGAAGAAGCTCGCCAGGTCCTGGCTGGTGGTGAAGCAGCAGAACGGGTCGCGTGAGTACGACAGCGTCATGTGGAACGAGTAGACCTTGGGGATCCCGACGTGGGCGAGGATCTTGCCCTCATCGCCCCAGTCCACTTGAGCCTGGGCGCCCGGGACCACCTCGAACCGCCGGTGCAGCCCGGCCAGTTCGCCCGGGCTGATGCCGAGTTCCTCGGCGATTCGGGGCCGGGCCTGCTGGAGGTAGATCTTGACCCGCTGGTAGTTGATGGTGACCCCGTACTCCGACGCCAGGCGCTCGTGGATCACTGATGCCTTCAGCAGGATCTCCGACCTGAGTATCCCGTCGATGAGCGGGGCGACCTCGTCGACCGCCCGTCGATGCTGCCGACCATCGGCTGTCCGTTTCGGCGGTGCGACGGGAGCCTCGCCCGACAAGTACTTCGTGACCGTGCGGCGGTTCAGCCCGGTCTCCTTCGCGATCTCCCGCAGGCTCATCGCACCGGACTCGTACAGACCGCGGTACCGCCTCAACTCCAGCCAGCGATGCGGGTCCAAGACCACCTCAGCCGCCCCTCTGCCACCCCGAACAGACAGCAGAAGACTCGCGGCACCCACCCATCACCGCATCAACTTTGGTGCACTCTCATCCGTACGAGGTGGTGCACGTTCACTTGTACGCGGACACGCGACATCGTCCGAATTGATGGGTGCCCGTCAGCCGGTCCTACAGCTCCCACTGGACATGGAGGACCCGGGTAATGGTGATCTTCGGCGTCGACACCCACAAGCGCAACCACACGGCAGTCGCTGTTGACGAACACGGACGCGAGCTCGGCAGCCACACAACCGGCACCACCAGCACTGACCACCTGCGCTTGCTCGCCTGGGCCCGTCGCTTCGGCGCAGACCGCACGTGGGCGGTGGAAGACTGCCGCCGGCTCTCACGCCGTCTCGAGGCAGATCTCCTCGCCGCCGGCGAGCGGATCGTGCGCGTCCCGCCCAAGCTCATGGCCCACTGCCGGACCGCCGCCCGCACCTACGGCAAGTCCGACCCCATCGACGCGCTGGCCGCAGCCCGAGCTGCACTGCGGGAACCGGACCTGCCCACCGCGCACCTGGACGACGCGAGCAGGGACGTGCGCCTGCTCATGGACCACCGCGACGACCTGGTTGCCGAACGCACCCGTGTGATCAACCGGCTGCGCTGGCATTTGCACGAACTGGACCCGGCACTCGACCCTCCAGCCCGCAGTCTCACTCAGCCCAAGCAGGTACTCACCGTGGCGGCATTCCTCGACGGCCGAAACGGCGTCGTCGCACGCCTGGCCAGGCAACTGCTGGCCCGCTGCCGAGAGCTCACCACGATCGTCCGGGAACTGGAAGCCGAGATCACCGCCCTCATCAACCGGTTGGCTCCGGCTCTATTGGAGATTCCCGGCTGCGGAGTTCTCACCGCGGCGAAGATTCTTGGAGAGACCGCCGGGATCACACGCTTCAAGTCGAAGAGCGCCTACGCACGGCACAACGGGACCGCGCCTCTGCCCGTGTGGTCCGGCAACCGCGAACGTCACCGCCTCAGCCGCATGGGAAACCGCCAGCTCAACGTCGCGCTACACCGCATCGCGATCACGCAAGCCCACTACCTCCCCGAAGCACGGGACTACCTACAGCGCCGACGCCAAGCCGGGGATACCAGCACCGAATCAATCCGCGTCCTCAAGCGCAGGCTCTCCGACGTCGTCTACCGGGCCTTGCGCCGCGACGCTCACCCCGCCGAGGAGCCACGAATCCCCCTCGCAGCAGCTGCTTGACATAGGAGCAAGCGGACGTGACCCCCGGAGTGGCCAGCCGATGGCGACGTAACGCGGGTGACAGGTGCCGTGCGAGTGCGGAGAGCGCGGCACGATCGGCCCACGAGAGCTGCGGCCGGTCGACCTGTCGGCGCAGCACGGCGACCTCATGGCGAAGCACGAGGATCTCAGTGTTGTTTGCGGCGGACGAACGACCCAGCAGGAGACAGCAGCCGAGTAGTCGGCAGAAGATCAGATAGAGCAATCGCACTCCCACGATCCCTGATCATGCCCAAACCCGGGCCATCGCAAAGCCCCTGGTCAGCCGCCCTACGGTAGTAAAGACGCCCTTCAGGGCAGCCACGTATGTCAGACGTACGGCAGGCTCACGAAATCAGCGCCTGGTAGACCAGTGAACGCAGTTGGCGGCGGAGCGGAATCCGGCGCTGCCCCCATGTCACCACCTGCGTGAAGAAGAGCGCGGTCACACCGTCGACAGGGTCGACGAAGAAGTGGGTGTTCGCTGCGCCGGACCAGCCGAACTCTCCTTTGTTTCCCATCGACCGCGCGGACACCGGGTCGATGACGACGGAAAACCCGAGCCCGAATCCGCAACCGCGGTGTTCCTCGTCGGGGTACATTGCGAAGGACATCAGGTCCGTGGCGCCCGGAAGATGATTTCTTGCCATGAGGGCGAGCGCCCGGGGGCTCAGGAGCCGTGTGCCGCCCAGCTCACCGCCTCGGACGAGCATGCTCGCGAACCGGTGATAATCACCCATCGTGGAGACAAGTCCTGGAACACCGCTGCCGGACGGAAATTCCGGTGGCTGGCGGAAGGTCTGCCTGAGCACGTCGTTCACGACGAGCTGACCGGTCTCGGGATCGGGGCTGTATATCTCCGCCAGATCTCCCAGACGCTTTGGATCGAGTGTGAACGTGGTGTCGGCCATCCCTAGCGGGCCGAACATGTGCTTGTCCATGAACCGATCAAGAGTCTCGCCGGAGCAGATCTCGATGATCCGGCCCAGGACATCAACGGCGACGGAGTAGTTCCACGAAGTCCCGGGCTCGAACAGGAGCGGAAGTCGCGCCACCTGCCTGCACATCTGGTCGAGCGTCGTACCCGGCAGGGGGAGCACGTCGTGTCCGGCGTCGCGATACAGCGCATCCACGGGGTCCATGTGGGCAAGCCCGACCGTGAGGCCCGCGGTATGCGACAGCAGGTGCCAGATCTTCATCGGCCGCGCCGCAGCACGAACGCGGTGGCTCGACGGGGACCCACCGTCGTGCACCACCAGGTCGGCGAACTCGGGGATGTAGTCGCTGACCCGGTCGTCAAGACTGAGCAGTCCCCGCTCGACGAGCATCATGACGGCTACCGATGCCACGGGCTTCGTCATGGAGTACAGACGCCACATCGTCTCCGGCTCGACGGGCAGTCCGAGCGCGAGGTCTCTGAAACCGCCGCCGCCCGCGAACACGGGTTCTCCGTGCCGCGCCACGAGCGCTGACCATCCCGGCAGCACGCCGAGGTCGACGTACCGGTCGAAGTGGCTCGTGATCCGCTCCAGCCGCTCCGCGTCGAAGCCGAACTGCTCCGGGGTGTTCGTGACGTTGAACGGGTCGGCAAATGCCTTCATGTCCCTGCTCCATGGCGTGGATGTCGAGTCGTACGTGGACGGCGGCCGCTGCTCGCTGATCGGCGGCCCACCATGAGAGGAGTTCTACGGCGCAGTGGCAACAGAGCTGTCATCCATACCGACCGCGGACAGCAGCCGTCGGGTGTAGGGATGCGCCGGATTGGCGTAGACGTCCTCGGTCAGCCCCTTCTCGACCACATCTCCGCGGTACAGGACGGCAATCCGGTGCGCGAGATGACGAACCACGGCGAGGTCGTGGGAGATGAACAGGTAGCTGACACCCGTCTCCCGCTGCAGGCTCGTGAAGAGGTTGAGAACCTGAGCCTGGACGGACAGGTCCAGCGCGCTGACCGGCTCGTCGCACACGATGAGCTTCGGCGACATCATCAGGGCACGGGCGATGGCGATCCGCTGCCGCTGTCCGCCCGAGAATTGCCGAGGGTACCTCTGTGCCGCCTCGTCCGGCAGCCCTACGTGTCCCAGTACCTCGCTGACGCGCGCCGAGGCGGAGCGACGCTCGGAACCTCGGTGGACGAGGAACGGCTCGGCCAGCGTCTGCCCCACTGTGAGCGCGGGGTTCAGCGAGCCGTTGGGGTCCTGGAACACGGCCTGGATGCTTTTGCTCAGACCGCAGCGCCGGGACCTGGACGCATGTGTGATGTCCTCGCCCTCGAACTGGATCGACCCGCGAGTCGACGCGACGAGTCCGAGGACCGCGCGGCCAAGGGTCGACTTTCCGGACCCGGACTCACCTACCAGAGCGACGGTCTCGCCAGGCATGATGTCGAGCGACACGTCGCGGATGGCCGGGGTCCCCTTGCCTCGGCGGTGGTATGACACGGCCAGGTCGCGGATGTCGAGCAAGGGCTTGTCCTGCGTGCTCACGACAGCACCTCCATTGCCTCGTCCGCGCGGATGCAGCGCGCGACGCCGCTGTCGGCGCGCCGCGTCAGCGGGATCGGCATCGTCGTACACGTATCAATGCGGTCCGGGCATCTGTCCGCGAAGTGGCAGCCGTTCGGCCACTGGCCTGGCGGCGGCACCGTACCCGGAATGGTCGGGATGGGTTCACCCACGGTCGCCAGACGTGGGTTGGCCGCGAGCAGCTTGCGCGTGTAGGGGTGGATCGGCTCCGCGATGACTCGCGCGGAGCGCCCGCCTTCCACCACCTGGCCCGCGTACATCACCAAGGCCGTGTCGCATGCCTCCGCGATGACGTCCCAATCATGGCTGACGATCAGCAGCGCCATGCCTGTCTCCCGCTGGATCGAGCGGAGAAGTTGCACAATCTCCCGCTGGACGGTGACGTCGAGCGCTGTCGTCGGCTCGTCGGCGACCAGGATTCGTGGACGGCCCGCGAGCGCGACGGCGATCGAGACGCGCTGCGCCATGCCGCCTGAGATCTGCGACGGGCGCAAGCCCATGACGCGGTCCGGATCGGGGATCTGCACCAGGGCGAGAAGCTCCCGGGAGCGATCCGACGCCACGCGCCGGCTCACCCGCTCATGTGCGCGTACCGCCTCGCGCAAGAGCTGACCGATCGTGAACAGCGGGTCGAGCGCCACCATCGGCTCCTGCGAAACGAAAGCGATGGCTCCGCCTCGCATCGCTCGCCGCTCCGCGTCGCTGATCAAGCCTGTGTCGACGCCCTCGATCTCGACGGACCCGGAACAGACTCGAACTCCGCTGGGCAGCATGCCGAGCAGGGCCAGACCGGTCATGGACTTTCCGCACCCGGATTCCCCCACCAGCCCGACGCTCTCGCCACGGCCGACCGTCAGGCTCACATCGCGGATCAGCTCGATCTCGCCGTTCGGCGCAGACGCCGAAACCGTTACGCCGGTCATTCGGACGACCGGGTCCCTCCCTTGAAAGAGCGCGGGCTCCTCTGCCTGAACCGATGGAGTCCGCATGGCAGGCTTCGCATGCGCACTGCGCGCCTTGACGCGCTGCGGCCGGGTCTCCGCCGTGCCCATCCAGCGCTCCGCCAGTGAATCGCGGACGCCGTCACCGAGGACGATCAATGCCGCCGCCGTCAGGGCGACCAGGCCGCCGGTCGGGATGGCCAACCACAGACTCTGGTCCAAGACTTCCGAGGCGTCGGACATCATGCCGCCCCACGATGGTGCCGGAGGCTTCACCCCAAGGCCGATGAAGTTCAATCCCGCCGCGATCAGCAGAGCATTGGCGGCCAGCAGCGCCGTGTTCACCACGATGAGACCACTGATCCGTAGCAGAACATGTCGTTGCGCGATGCGCCAGTTGCCGAGCCCGGACACGCGCGCCGCGGCCACATAGGTCTCGCGGCTGACGGAAATGGACGCCGATCGGACGACTCTCATCATCCCCGGCGCCGAGAGCAGCCCGACCGCGATCATGACAGCGGTCATGCTCTGGGCGAAGAGCGCGAGCACGATCAGCAGCAAGATGATGCCGGGAATCGACATCACGACGTCGGCGAGCCGCATGAGCACGGTCTCTACGCGACCGCGCTTCAATCCTGCGATCAGTCCGAGTGGAACAGCGATCACCATCGTCACCAGGATCGCGATGGCGATCTCCTTGAACATGTCCGCGCCGCCGTACATCAGACGGGACAGCACGTCGCGGCCGAGACGGTCGGTTCCGAGGAGGTGATGCGAACCCGGCCCTTCGAGTGGCGCACGGAAGTCCCCGCGCTCCGGCGAGTACGGCGCGAGCCAGGTGGCGCCGAATGACGCGACCAGCTCAAGTACGAGGATCAGGGCGGGGATCACGATCCGTGGCCGACGCAGGACCCGGCGGATTCCCGGCATGGAGATCTTCCTGGTGGTGTTCAGTTCTGCCGTCAATGTCTTACGGGTGTTCATGCCTCGACCGCCTGCGGGTTGAGTCGGCCGACCGCGAGGTCGAGGAGGAGGTTCAATGTGATGACGATGAGCGTGAAGTACACCGCTACCCCTTGGATGACCGGAATGTCGCCGCTCGACGCCGCGGTGACGGCGGCGCCGCCGAGACCGGGCAGCCCGAAAAGCTCCTCGATGACGACGGCCGATCCGAGAAGTCCGATCAAATTGTTGCCGGCCACTGTCAGGACCGTGATGGACACGTGGCGCAAAGAATGTTTGAACAAGATCGACCTCTCGCTGACACCATTGGCCCGGAGGTTTCTCACGAAGTCGCGGCTCATGATGTCGACCAGCTGTTCGCGGGTCTGCTTGGCGATCACGGTGACTCCCATGAACGTCAGGGCACAGGCCGGCAGCACGATTGATCGCACCCAGCCCTCGGCGGAGTCCCCGAAGGAGTCGTACCCGTTCGCCGGAAGCCAGGCGGCCTTGGTATTGAAAATCCAGATGCCGAGCAGCCCGATCCAGAAAGCGGGGATCGTCATGCCGACGACCGAGGCGGCGTCGGCGACCGCGCCTATCCGTCGCCCACCGCGGGCGCTCACCATACCGAGCGCGACACCGACGATCATGGAGAGCAGGGTGGCGGCGACCACGATCGAGAGGGTCGCGCCAAGCCGCATATTGAGCGCACTCACGACTGACTCGTTATTGGTGATCGATCGTCCGAGATCGCCGTGCGCGGCGCCTTTCAGCCAGTCCCAGTACTGTACCCAGACCGGGTCGTCCAGGTGCAGGCGATGGCGCAGGGCGGCCACCGCCTCCGGCGAAGCGTTCAGCCCCCCGATACTGCGGGCCGCGTCACCAGGAATGAACAACTGCAGAACGAAGGTGATCGCTGAGACAAGAAGCAGCAGTGGCACTGCCTGCGCGATTCTCGCTCCACTGGTTCGCCACATGACGTCGCGCCTTTCTTGAGAGGGGACTCAGTTGGCCGCGTAGAGATGAGTCAGGTCGGGGTTGGGGTTGGTCGCGGAAAGATTGATCCCGGCGAGTCCCGGCCGCGCGTAGACGATCTTGTCCATGGTGAATATCGGGATGTTCCAGGCGAGCTCGGAAATCCTGCCCTCGAATGCTTCCCAACTCTTCTCCTGCGCCTTCTGTGTCGACGCACCGGCAGCTTTGCTGTAGAGCGAGTCGAGCTGGGGGTCGTTCACCTTCAGAGGATTGCCCCAGCTGTAGAGCCAGTCGTTCCCATGGGCGTACGGCGGGGCGACGACGCTGCCGTAGTTGAACATCATGGCCGGATACTTCGCATACGTGGCATAGAGCGCGTTCACATTCGTCGGAACATTGATCTTGACGTTGATCCCGATATTCGACATCTCCGCCGCGAACGCCTCAGCGGCCTGCGTCTCGCCGACGCCCGTCAGGTTGACGATGATGGGCATGGTGAAGCCCTTCGGATAACCCGCCTCGGCCAGCATCCTCTTGGCCTTCTTGACGTCGTAGCCGTACCTTGTCGAGAGCGCATCGAAATAGCCGCTCTGCCCCTTCAAGACGGATGCGCTCCACCCCCTGGCGTACGTCCCGAACAGGGACGAGGCGACGGCGTCGCGATTGATGGCGTACAGCATCGCACGCCTGACCCGTACGTCGCCGAGCGCCTTGACCAGCTTTCCCTTACGGTCCTGGATCTGGAGCTGCATCGCCGAGTAGGGCGTCGAGTGGACCTGGAAGCCCGCGGACTTCGCCGCCTTCGCCGTGGTGGGATCGCCCAGTGCGTAGTCGGCCTCACCGGAGCGGAGGGCGGCGAGTGTCGCGTTCTCATTCTTCATGACCTTGACGATCACCTTCTTCCATTTCACTCGGGATTTGTCGAAGTACTCTGGGTTGGGTACATAGGTGTAGGTATTCCCGGTGACTGTCTTCGATTTGTCGATCATGTACTGCCCGGCCCCGTGCGTGGTGGTGCCGAGATCCTCGGGATTCCGGAGTCCAGCAGGGCTGATGATCTCACCGGTCGTATGCCTCGACAGATAGAACGGCATCATCGGGTTAGCCGTCTTCAGATGCAGCCGGAGCTTGTGGCCGGAGAGCACTTCGATCGATCCGACGGTGCTCAAGTTCGAGGCGAGCGGGCCGCCGGCCTTCGCGTAGTACTCCAGGGAGTTTTTCACACCCTCGGCCGTGAGCTTCGAGCCGTCGTTGAACTTCACACCGGAACGCAGGGTGATGTCGAAAGTTCTATTGTCCTTGCCGACGTACCCCCACTTCGTCGCCAGGCCGGGTACATACTTCCCGTTCGCGTCCACGCCGATCAGCGTGTCGTAAGCCAACTCGAAGAAGAACTGCTGCGGGTCGGCCGAACCTCCCAGGGCAGGATTCAAACTATTGGCCGCGATCGATGAGGCGACCGTGAGCACGTCCGGATCCTGAGCCTTTGCCGCGTCTGTGGATGCCCCGATTCCACCGCAGGCCGACAGGAAAAGCGAAAACGCGAGAGTGCCCGCCGCAGCCGCGAGAGCGAAGCGTGGCCTTGTCATATGAACCTCCGGCCCTCATGTTTCTGAAATATTTTAAGTTCTGCCGCCCGGGCGGTTTGCCATCAATTGGCGTGGCTGACGTGGGGGACCAGAAGAGTGATGTACGCGATACCGGCCAAGCGGTCCACATTGTCGAAGAGGAATAGCAGATCGAGGCTGTGGTGAGCGCCCATGATGCCGCCCAGGACGGGCGTACGGTAGTCCAAGCGATAGCAGAACACGTCGGCCGGTTAAGGCAGCTTGGCATGGACGAGTAATTGAGTGGCTGCGGTGAAGGCGCCGCCGGTGCAGGCGCGGGCCGACAGGAACTGCGGGACCGCCTCCGGCACGCGGTCCCGGCACAGGCTGAGAACTACTTCGCCGCCATCCTGGCCGAACAGCCGCCGGAACGCTTCGGGCAGTCCTTCCCGGTCCGCGGACATCCCGCCGATCTCCACCCCGCGTACCGCTCCGGTCGTGGTGGCAACGACCTTGTACCTTCCCATCGATACGGCGTCCCTATTGTCGGGTTGAAATGGTGTCCTGCCTGCCTGACGCTGCGGATCGGCTGGATCGCGACGGTGCTGGCCACGGCGGGCGGCACCACTGAAGACGAAAAGGTTGCCTCGGCCTCCGGGATGACTGGCGATGAACGGACCGACGCCTGCGGCAGTGCTCCGCGGTCGGTGATGGCAACATTGCCAATGCCCAGGTCAGGGAATTGGCAGACGGGTGGGGCAGGACGAGATCGAGCTCAGGCTTCCCGGCCTGTCGTGTGCGGTGTGCCGGCTGGAGACACTCCGCGCAGCTCGTACGTGCTCACCGGACTGGAGACCGCTGTCAGGGCGTAATCCGTGTGTGGCTGTTGTGCATGTCAGTCCCCAGCCGACTCGCTCGGCGTTGGGCGACATGAAACACGCCATCAACAGTTGAGGTCAATACCTGAAGGGAATATCACTCAAAACGCCATTTTGAATTCTGGCTGTGAATTCAACCCCGTAGTATCCGCCGCCACGAGCAGACAGCCCGCAATGATGCGCAGGTCTCCCAGCTCCGACGGGACGACACGGAACTCCTCCAGTCCGAAGGACGCGTGCCGGGCGAGCGTGTCCGTCAGCGGGCGCAACAGCATCTCGCCGGCGGCCGCCAGCCCGCCGCCGACCACCACACGTTCCACGTTGAGCAAGCGGACCACCTGGGCCAGAACCTCGCCGATGTCGGCGGCGGCCTCCGTGATGGTGCGGACCGCGAACTGCTCGCCGGCGAGAGCCGATTCGATCAACGTGGCCAGGGTGGGCGCGGCGTTCTGCGACAGTCGGCGCCGGACCGGTTCAAGCAGCGCGGCCTCTCCCACGAGTGTCTCCAGACAACCGCGGTTCCCGCACCAGCAGCGCGGACCTCGGTCGGATCCGGAAAAATGGCCGATCTCCCCGGCCATCCCCCGCTCCCCCTCGAACACCCGGCCCTTGATGACCAGAGCTCCGCCCACCCCGGACGACAGCTCCACGTAGACGAAGTTCTCCCAGTCCTGCCCGGCGCCCATCCGAGCCTCCCCCAACGCGGCCATGTTCGCGTCGTTGCGCACCTGGACTTCGCACCCCAGGGTCTCAGCGAAACGGCCGACGTCCGCGTCGCGGAACATCCGGGGCTGCACGTCGACCCCGGGCACTGTCCCTCCCGCCCGCACCTGCCCGGAGACCCAGCCGGGCGCGCTCACGGCAATCGCTCCGATGTCCGCCAGTCCCCTCGTGGCCTCCTGTACCGCGGCCATCACCAGGTCCAGCTCCCGCCCGCTGGACACGCTCCCGTGCGGCCAGCGCTTGGCGGCCAGCTCCACACCCTCCGGGTGCCAGACGGCTGTCTCGAATCCCTCGCGGGTCATCGATACGCCCACAAGTGACGACGACGGCTTCGCCGACAGCCTCACGACGTTCGCCCTGCGGCCTGAGCGCACCCCGGGGCCGATCTCGACGAGGCCATCGGCGGCCAGCTCCTTGACGATGCTGGACACCAGGGCCGCGGACAGACCAGTCCGCTCGGCCAGGTCGACCTGGGCACGCGGGCCGTACCGCAAGGCGCTGAGCACCCGGGAGACGTTGAGACGGCGGAGACTCTTCAGCGAACCGGGTGCGCCGACGGAGCGAGGCATGTGCGGATCCTACCATTGAGTTCAGTGCATGAAGCAAAGGTGCTCTACGCCGTCGGGATAGGTTGGTCTCGACCTCGGCGCGGATCGCTTGGAGGCATCGTGACGGACCTTGCGCGAATGCGACCCCGGCGTTGTTCACCAACAGGGTCACGTCCGGTGCGTGCTCGGCGGCTGCGGCCACTGATGTGCCATCGGCGATGTCGAGAAGGAGGGTCTGTGTACCGGGAACGGTGTACGCCCCCCGAATAATGCGTCCGCGCAGGACACCAGCTCGACGAGCTTGGAGAAAGTTCACCGCGCTTACATCTTCCCTCGCCTGAGCGAAGACCGGATGGAGCACTCCCGCGCCGACCAGCAAGATGCGTGACTGTGCTGCTGCGAATCCTCTACCTCGCCCTGTCAACCGTGTTCAAGTTCGTGCGGCTCGTGCCGATGAGCGACCGCGACAAGAACCTCGAGATTTTGGCGCTGCGCCACCAAGTCGCCGTACTGCAGCGCACGGCAGACCGTCCGCGGTTGACCTGGGCCGACCGGGCACTCCTCGCGGCCCTACTCCACCGCCTCCCCCGAGAACAGCTCCGTCAGCTCCGCCTGATCGTCTCTCCGGACACCCTCCCGCCCTGGCACCACGACCTGCTCCACCGCCGCCACGCGAAGGCTTCCCGTCCCCAACACCGCGGCCGACCACGTACCGTCGCCGCAGGTGTTCTCGCGGCCTACGCAGATGCCGGCCATCTCGCCTCCGCCGCCGGGCTCGTGCCAGTCCCACGTGACTCGGGCCGCCCGGCGTTGTTGGAGGAGTTCGTGCTCTTCACGTGGCAGCAGTGTCAGGACGCGGTAGGCGGCCGTGGTGCAGGTGTCTTTGGCCGGGCAGCTGGTGCATCCGGCGCCGGAGAAGTCGATGTGGACGCGGGGTTCGCCGCCGTGGTGTCGGTCCAGCGGGTGCTGATCCGGCCCTGGGGGCAGGTGGCCCGCCGGGCCCGCCAGTCGAGGCGGAAGTCGCCGGCGACGTAGCCGCTGCCGTGCAGAGCTGGTCGGCCGCCGGCTTGCTTGACCGGCCCGATGACCTCGATGCCCAGTGCACGGGCCTCAAGGATGATCTTCACGCTGGTGTAGCCGCCGTCCACGTAGTGTTCGGGCCGGCTTCAGGCCGCGCTCGGTCAAGGTCTGATGGACGGCGGCGGTGAGCTGGTGGTCGTCCGTGGTGGCCGGTGTGGTGTCGGTGCACGTGATCAGGTGGGGGAGGTCGTCGTCGCAGCTTTCGGTGAGATGGGGTCTTGTAGCCGTCCCAGGCGGATCCACGCTTCACCCCGCAGCGGGCGTCCACATCGTGTGGGGAGACGATGCGTGCTGCTCCCGGCGGGCGTTGTTTGTGTCCGCGCCAGCGCACCCCGCGGGCGTCGCGCTGGTACTCCTGGGCCCACACTGCGCAGGTGCACGACTGCTTCGAGGCCGGCGAGGTGGGCGGGGGCCGTGGGATCGTCGAGGGTGGCGAGGAGTTCGTAGCCGTCGCCCCGACGTTCTCGGCGAATGCGGTTCGCTCGGCCTCGCCCTTGGGCAGCCGGTAGGAGTCAGCGCGTTGCCGGTAGCGCGCGAGCCAGTTGGCGTTGACCGCGTCGGTGCCGGCCAGCCAGGCGGGGGCGGCCACCGCCAGGGCCTCCAGGGCGCAGCGCATGGTCTCGGTGACGAACTCCAGCCGGTTCAGGTCACGGATGCAGGCGATGACGTGGGTGGAGTCGGTGCAGGCCCGGCCGCCGGCCCGCAGCAGGCCCCGTTTGTTGCACTGCGTGAGGATGGCGTCCAGGATCTGCTGTTCCAGGCCGTGGGCGATCAGCCGGTCCCGGAACTCGCTGAGCACCGAGAAATCGAAACCAGGGTCAGCGAGTTGGAGGCCGAGGGCGTATTTCCAGTCGATCCGGCCGCGCACTGCACAGCGGCCTGCCGGTCGGTCAGCCGTTCTGGGTACTGCAGCACGCTGACCAGCGAGCATCCCCGGAGACACGGACGGACCGCCCGGATGGCGTGCACCCGCCTCACAGGATGATGTCCGTCTCCAGCACAGCAGCCCGCAGCGCCTCGGCGACCTGTGCCGTCGCCCCCTGCGGCGGATGCCGGCGCCGGGCCAGCAGCAGGCGCCGCTGCTCCTGCGCGCCCCCGCGGACCGGCCGGATGACGACACCCTCGGGAGCAGCGCCGGACAGGGCGACCGGCACCGTGGTCAGGCCGCAGCCAGCCGCAACGAGGTGCAGCTTGGCCAGCCAGTCCTGCGCGGTGTGAGCGATCTCGGGCCGCTCGTCGAGCCCGGGCCACACGCCCATCAGCCGGTCGTCCCCGGAACCCGGCGCGGCGATCCAGCGCTGCCCGCGCAGGTCGGCGACGTGGACGTTGTCATGGCGGGCCAGAGGGTGGGCGGCGGGCAGGGCGAGACAGAGGCTCCGCTCGGTCAGGGTCTGGAACACCAGCGAGGGCGACTCGGCATCCAGGGGACGGAACGGGGGCGCCGAACTGATGAGCGCCAGGTCGATGCTGCCGGTGCGCAGCGCCCGGAGCAGAGCGGGCGTGCCGCCTTCCCGGGTGCTCATAGTGATGCCCGGGTGAGAGACACGTAGTGCCGCTATCGCCTTCGGCATCAGGACGGCTCCCACACTGGGCAGCCATCCCACCCGCACGGTCCCGCCCTGGTCCGGCAGTCCGGACAGTTCGCGGGCGGCGCGGTCGATCTCGTCGAGGGCCACCGAAGCACGGCGCAGCACGAGGTGGCCAGCGGCGGTCAGCCGGACGCCTTCGCGGCGCCGATCGAGCAGCCTGGCGTCGGCGACCCGCTCGATGGAGGCGATCTGACTTGAGACGGCGGACTGTGTGTAACCCAGCGACTCGGCGGCGGCCGTGAACGTGCCCTGTTCGGCCACCGCCCGGAAGACTCGTAAGGCGGTGAGCGACACATCTCTGAAGTCCATGAACAATACGCATATCACATGTGCCGAACTCTCGTTTGCCTCATACCAGGGGTGTCCGCACCCGGTCTCAGACATCCAGCTCTCAGCAGCCTCTCGAACTGATCACTGAAGGGCCCGTCATGACCAAGTCCCCCTCCCGATCTGTCCCGGTGACGGGGCGTCCGTCCACTGTGCTGATCCCGCCGCCGGCCCCCTCGAGCCGCCGCCCGCCCTCGCCCCGCACCTGGCCACGATGCGCGCCGTCTACCGGGACCTGTGGCGACGCGGGACCCGGTTGGTGGTCGGCTCCGACGCGGGCATCGCCCCCTTCAAACCGCATGACGCGCTCCCGCACGGCCTGGCGCAGATGACGGACCAGCTCGGCCTTCCGCCGAAGGCGGCGCTGACGTCGGCGACCCGGCTGGCGGCCGAGGTCCGCGGCGTCGCACCAGGAAGGGACGTGTCGCACCAGGCGCCGGCGCCGACCTGCTGGCCGTCACCGGAGATCCCGCCCGCGACATACGGGACCTGCACCGCGTGCTGTCGGTGTACCACGCGGGCGTCCTGGTGCGGTGACTGCCGGGGCCCCGGCAGTCAGGGAGCGGCGGGCGCCGTCCAGCCCTCGTCGGACAGCCGCGACCGGATCGTGCGTCGGCGACATCGCCCTGGACCGAGACCGCCGGACCGCCCGATGCGCGGAGCGCCGCGACCGTGTCGGCGGCCGCGCGCTTGTTGCCGGCGTAGTTGAACACCACGGTGTCACCTCGCTCCGCGAAGCGGTCAGCGACCTCGTGGCCGATGCCGCGGGTTCCGCCGGTGATCACCACGACCCGCAGGGACGTAGGTGTCATGTCATGCCCCCTGAGCATTATTGCGAGCGATGCGCACCCCTTGTGCGGCGCGCATCACCAGCGTCGCTCGGCACACGTGGACTATGAATACGTGCCAGTCCGGGTGGCATGCGCGTCAGTCCACGGCGGTGCCGGAAAGCCGGTGCGGTCGGCCCGGCGGGAACGCGGTGTCCGTCAGACGTTCCGACACCTCCCACAACCCGGCGGCCAGCGCCGGGTCCTGGGCCCTGGCACTGCGCGGCACGAGCGTGGGCCGGCCGCGCTGGCCGCCCCGTCCGTCGGGGCCGGCGTAGCTCGCTCCGGGGAGGTCGCGGGTGGCCGCGAAGAGTATCGGCTGTGCTCCGTGGCGTTCGCTCTGGGAGATGAGGCGGCCCACGGTCGCCGCGACGACCTTCATGACCGGGCCGAGGTGCCGGTTGAGTCCGGTCATCGCCGCGCCGGGGTGGGCGGCGAGCGCCCTGACCGAGGAGCCCGCCTCGGTCAGGCGACGCTGTAGCTCCAGTGTGAAGAGGAGGTTGGCAAGCTTGGACTGGCCGTAGGCGGCCGAGGAACGGTAGCTCCGGCGCTTCCAGTTCGGGTCGGCCAGGTCCAGGACGGCGTTCTTGTGGGCGTTGGAGGCGATGGTCACAACGCGGTCGGTGATCTGCGGCAGCAGCAAGTTGGTGAGGGCGAAGTGCCCGAGGTGGTTGGTGCCGAAGTGGGTCTCGAATCCGTCCGCGGTCCTGCCGAGGGGGACGTTGGCGACACCGGCGTTGTTGATCAGCACGTCGACCGGTCCGTCGACGGAGGCGGCGAACTCCCGTACGGAGGCGAGGTCGGCGAGGTCGAGCCGGCGCAGTTCGAGGGAGCCAGGCAGGTCTGCCGTGGTGCGGCGGGCACGCGTGACGTTGCGCACGGCCATCACGACGTGTGCTCCCGCTGCGGCGAACGCGCGGGTGGTCTCCAGGCCGATGCCGCTGTTGGCGCCGGTGACGATCACCGTGCGTCCGGTCTGCGGGGGAAGGTCGTCGGCCACCCAGGGGGCGATGTCGAGTGAGCTGGTCATGACTTTGAATGTATTCATGAGGTACATTGTAGTCAACGAATACATCGAGTCAAACGATCAGACGGTCAGGAGACGAGAAGCATGGACTTCGCCAAGGAGATGAGGGCCGGACGGGCCCGGCTGCGGGAGGGGCAGTGGTCGTCGGCCTACGCCTGCTTCCAGCGCGCACACGATCTTGGGCACGGTGTCCGCGCCGAGCATCTCGCCGCGCACCGGGCGGCCCTGCACACCTCGTGGCGCGCCCGCCGTCCGGACCGGCTGCTCTACCAGGCCGTCTTCCTCGCCTTCGCCTCTTTGACCTCGTACGGCCGGCCCGCCGATGCCCTCCTCGCCGCTCCGGCGGTCCGCGGAGGTTCGCGATGACGGCCCTCCTCCCGGCGGCGTCGGGCGGGCGATCGCCGCGTCGGGACTGCCGCGCGAGGAAGTGTTCGTCACGACGAAGGTGTGGAACACCGACCAGGGCCGTGACCGCACCCGGGCAGCGTTGAGGCGATCCTGGAACGACTGGGCCTGGGCCACGTCGACCTGTATCTGATCCACTGGCCCGCGTCAGCGCGCGGGCTGTTCGCCGAGACGTGGGAGGTGCTGCGCGAGCTGCACGCCGAGGGCCTGGCACGCGCCATCAGCGTCTCGAACTTCCGCAGCGAGGATCTGGCGGTACTGCTCGCCGGGGGCGGACCCGCCCCCGGCGTCAACCAAATCGAGCTGCACCCCTACCAGCAGCAGCGTCTGCGGGCCCGCCACGCGGAGCTGGGCATCGTCACCGAGGCGTGGGCCCCGCTGTCCCAGGGCCGGCTGCTGCGCGATCCGGTCCTGCTCAAACATCGCGTCCCGACAGGGTGTCACCGCCGCGCAAGTCGTGCTGCGCTGGCATCCGCAACGCGGACTCGGTGATCCCGCGATCCCAGGACCCGGCCCGGCTGCGCGGCAATCTCGCGGTCGCCGCCCCGTCCGAGCTGCCGGAGGAGGACCTGCGGGCGGTGGAGGCACTGGATCGCAGGGAGGGGGTGGGCCCGGATCCGGCGACGTTCAACTGAGCGCGGCTCAGACCAGCCGAACCTCCCGCTGGACCAGGGTCGAGCGGATGCCCGCCGAGGTGTCGCGCATGTATTTCTGCCGCAGCTCGTGCGCCTTGCGGTACTCCTCCGTCGCCAGCGCCTCCCGCATCGTTTCCTCCGAGTCGAAGCTGATGCGGACGATGGCGTCGATGGCGTCCTCGGCTCCGTCCGCGGCCAGGTCCCCCAGGTAGTACTGGACGTACTCGCGGACCTGGGGCAGCGCGGCGTACGTCGGTCCGTACTCGGATTTCATGAAGCGGCGGAAGTCCTCGGTGGAGATCTCCGGCCTCTTGCGGATCACCGTCATGAGTGTGTGCACCGTGGCCACCTTTCCTGAACAGCTGTTCATTGCACGTTACCATGAACGGGTGTTCAATATGATGGTGAGGAAGAAGACAGAAGACCAGGACGCCCGTGACCTGCGCTCGGAGCTGATCGCCGCCGCCACGGCCATGCTGGCCGAGCCGCAGCCGGTGCGAGTGCCGTCGCTGCGTTCGATCGCCCGTTCCTGCGGGGTCGCCCCCTCGGCGGTCTACTGGCACTTCCCGTCCGAGGCCGACCTGCGCTCCGCCGTGCTCGATGCGGAGTACACCTCCCTGATCGAGTCCGTCCAGCAGGCCCTGGACGGGCTCGGCGAACACGACGACCCGCTCGTCGTGGCCGGTGACGCTTACATCGCCTGGGCCCTGGACCACCCGGGCGCCTACCAGCTGCTGTTCGAGAGCAACGACGAACTCCCGGCCACCCGGGCCGAACACGGGCCCCGCCTCCAGCGGCGCATCGTGGAGCTGGCCCGGCGCGTCGATCCCGCGACGCCCTTCGCCGCCGCCCTCATGCTGTGGTCGGCCTGGCACGGCATCGTGTCCTTGCGGCTGCACAAGAACGAGTGGGACTGGGGCATGTCGGCGCAGGAGGCCAACGCCCGGCTGGTCTCGGCGCTCGCCCGGCACCGTCCCTGACACCGAGCACCGACACGGAGAGAAGCTCATGTCCCAGGTGTGGATGATCACCGGTAGTTCCCGCGGCCTCGGCCGCCACACGGCCATTGCGGCGCTGGAGGCGGGTCACCGCGTCGCCGTCACGGCGCGCCGCCCGGACTGCTTCGGTGAGCTGGAAAGAACCCATGGCGAACGGGTGCTGCCGGTGCCGCTGGACGTGACCGACCCGGACGCCGCCCAGCGCGCCGTCGAGCGCACGTGTGAGGTCTTCGGCAGGCTCGACGTCGTGGTCAACAACGCCGGACAGGCGGACCTCGGCGCCATCGAGGACACCCCGCTCGACTCGTTCGCCGCGCAGGTGGCAACCAACTTCTGGGGTGTGGTCCACGTGACGCGCGCCGCGCTTCCCGTCCTTCGCCGGCAGGGCAGCGGGCACTTCGTCCAGGTGTCGTCACTCGGCGGCCGGATGGGGACGCCGGGGCTGGCTGCCTACCAGGCGGCGAAGGCGGCGGTGAACACCTTCTCCCTGTCCCTGGCCAAGGAGGTGCGCCCCCTGGGCCTCAAGGTGACGCTCGCCGAGCCGGGCGATCTGCGCACGGGCATCCTCGGAAAGCAGTCCATGACGGTGCTGCCGCGGAGCGAACCCTACGAGGAGGCCGTCGGCGCCGTCGCCGGGCGGCTGATGGGCCACCACGGCAGGCAGCCGGGTGACCCGGCACGGGCCGCGGCCGCGATCGTCCGCGTGGCGGCCATGACCGAACCGCCCGAGCGGCTGGTTCTGGGCAGCGACGCCCTTGCCTTCGCCGAGGCGGCGGCCCGCGAACTGGCCGCCTCCGACGCACGGTGGCGCGACCTCAGCGCGTCGGTGGACTTTCCCGCGGAGTGACCCGACACTGTAGCCATTGCATACATTGTGGCCATTGAATACATTGAGTTACACTGCTCGCATGACCACGGCACGCCCCTATCACCACGGAAACCTCCGCAGCGCCCTGCTGCGGCAGGCGGAGCAGGTCCTGGCCGAGCGCGGCGTCGAGGGGCTGTCCCTGCGTGAGCTGGCACGTGAGGTGGGGGTGAGCAACGGCGCGCCGCGCCGGCACTTCGCCGACAAGGGCGCGCTGCTGGACGCCCTCGCCATGGAGGGGTTCGAGCGCCTGGGACGCAGGCTGGACACGGCCTTGGAGGAAGCCGAGGGCGACTTCGCCGCACGGTTGGCCGTGTTCGCCAGGGCATATGTGGACTTCGGCGTCGAACACCGCGCGCTGCTGAGCCTGATGCACCGGCCGAAGAGCGCGTTCGACGACCGGCTCCGGATCGCCAACGACAGGGCGTTCGCCGCCCCGCTGCGACTGCTGGCGCAGGCCCGCGCCCAGGGCGACATCGACCCGGACACCACCGGCCGGGTCGACATGACGATCTTGGCGCTGCTCCAGGGACTCACCCTGCTCGCCACCGCCGGTACGCACGACGACCTACCGCTCGACGCACTGGTCACCGGCAGCGTTGCCACCCTCCTCGACGGCCTGCGATCGCACTGACCCGGCCGCCCGGGTCACGTCGGCAGCCTGATTGCCCCTTGCCGCGAGCACGCCGTACCAAAGGGGCGGTCCTGCCCCGCATCGCGGCACCCGTGCGCCGCCCGGCCGGGAGCCTGGAGTCACATCCCCAGGACAACAAGGCTGGCTCATGAACTACCACGGCAGCCGCCCTCGTCACCAGGGTCTCCTCCGGGCTCGAGGCTGCCTTCGCCCGGGAACTGGCGGCGCGGTCCTGCGACGTGATCCTTGTTGCCCGGCGCCGCGGCCGGCTGGAGGCCCTGGCCTCCGCACTCACCAAGGAGCACAGTGTCACCGCCCACGTGGTGGTGGCCGACCTCCCCAGGCCCGGTACGGCGACCCACGTCCGAGATGCAGTGCGGACCTGGTGGCACCATGGACATCCTCGTCGACAACGCGGCCTTCGCCGCCTACGGCCGCTACGAGACCCTCGACCCGGCCCCGGACTTGGAGCAGGTGTCGGTCAACGTGGCCGTCGTCGTCGGCCTCACCCACGCATTCCTGCCGAGATGGTCCCCCGCAGCCGCGGCGCGGTCATCAATGTCTCGTCGGCCGGCGCGATCCAGCCAATGACCGGCACACCGCCGTACGAGTGCGCCACCACGATCGCCTCGCCGTCCGTCCCGTCTAAGACCTGCCAGATCACCTTGGCGCCGTCGTACATGCCGGGCAGCGGTTCCGACGCGGACGTGTCCTCCACCACGCTGAGCAGCCGCACCGTGCGCGTGGACCAGCCGCCGGTCGCCAGAACGTGCTGAAGCCTCCCGAACACCCACGGTCCGTGGTGACGCCTCCCGGCACCAGCAGGAACGTAGGACGACTCACACCTTCACTCATGGCAGTTCCTTACACCTCGGACGTTCTCGCCGCACGTGTCGGGCCGGGGGGGGTGCGTTCTGACGCGCCCACCGCTGCGAGCGGGAACCATACAGCGTGTTCAGATACACCGTCTGGCGTGATGTTCGCCAACCTCCACACGTGTGGCCGCTGGACGGGAGCCGTCCGGCAGCATCCGGGACGTGTGACGATCGCCATGGGCGGTGAAGCACTGGCCGCGCACATAACTGTCCGAGCGAGGTGTCAGCCGGCCGACACCCGGACCGAGCAGGACGCCTACGCGGTCGACGTCGCTCGCTCCGCCCCACCGAACGGGACGGCTCACACGTGCAGGACGACGCCTGCCCTGGGGAACCATCCGAGACGGACCGTGCCGGCCTGCCTGGGCAGGCCAGAAAGCTCGCGCGCGGGTTGCGTCGATCTCATCGAGGACGGTCGTGACGTGGCGCATGACGATCCGCCAGCCTGGGTGAGCCGCACGCCGTCGCGCCGTCGCTCCAGCAGATCGGCGCCCGCACCCGTTCGATCGCGGCGATCTGCCGGAACACCTCGGGCTGGATGTAGCCCAACGAAGCGGCGGCCGTGGTGAAGGTTCCCTCCTCGGCGACGGCGCGGGAGACACGCAACACGGTAAGTAACACATCCGAGAAGTCCATGACGTTTACGCATACTGCTTGTTCCGAACTCTTGTTGGACTCATGAACATGAGGTTCCTAGCGTGGCATGCATGCACGCTTCACGTAATGCCCTCGTCACGGGCCAGCCAGGGACTCGGCCGCGCACTCGTCGGAGGAGCTGGCGGCCCGCATGAACCCGGACGACCTAGTCCTGCTCACCGGCCGCAGCCACCAGCGAGTGACGGACGCCGCCCGCGAGGTCGCGGCGCTGCCCGAAACGCGCACCCGCGTCGAGGACCGGGTCCTGGACGTCACGGACACCGACGCGATCGCCCGCATCGCCGACGACCTTCGGGCCTGGGACGGAGGGGTCGACGTCGTCATCTCCAACGCGGTCGTCCGCATGCTGCCCGAGGAGTCACAGGCCGAGCGGGCGGATGAGTTCATCGACGTCTCCAACACTGCCACCCACGCGATCCTGCGCTCGTTCGGCCCTGGCCTTCGCCCGGGCTGCCGACTGCTCGTCGTGGCCAGCAGCCTGGGCACCCTGGGCCATCTCGACCGCCGACTGCACCACTTGTTCGGCGGAGCACAGCAGCGGCTCTGCCGTCGAAGAGACGATGCGACTCGTGGCCAGCGATGTCACCGGACTGGTCATCCCGGACGCCGGTCGCTCCCTGCCCGAAGAGGCTCCACACACCCTCGCGAGGGTGCTGCTCGACTTCCTCTCCTGAGATAGCCACGCACCACGTCGGCGGCAATAACAGGGCGTGACTGACGGCACGGGCAATGCCAACTCGACAGCCCCACTACCAAGGCCGTGTAGGTAGAGCCTGCTGCGAAACAACGCGTTGCTGTTTGGATTGGCCGTCGTTGAGTCTCGATGACTTGTCAAGCCCTATCGAGCGCATCAGTCATCTGCCGTGGCGGGCGGTATGAATGTGTAGGGGCGTTGGACGCGGAACACGGCCCAGAGGACGTCGATGCGGCGGCGGGCGAGGGCCAGCGAATGGGACGTGACTGATACAGCCCCTCGGATCGGTGAGGTCGGCTCAGGGCGCCTTGCCGGCATTGCTGCTGGTGGGTTACCCGGACCGCCTCCCGAGTGAAGTAGGCCGCCGACGATATACCCGTGGCTCGGGTCCTTTTTTGACGGCCCTTTCCCGAACCGGACAGGCCCGCTTGCCAGGCATCCGGCTCTCCAGCGATCACCTCCGTGAGGCTGCGGTACTGCGTCCGCATGGATGTCCTCATGGCAACGTCGGCGGATCACGAGAGCCTGCGACGCTGCATTGCTTTTAAGGCAAGCTCGCCATGGGGTGTCTGCCGCTGGGGGTGGCCCGGCTAGCAAACCGAAAAATCTTCGACTCAGCATTCGATTTACCTGTGAGGACCCATGCGGGAAATAGTGGTTTCCGTCCACGACGGAGATCCATTGTCACGAGCCGGTCTCGTCGGGTGCTTACGGAGCCAGAGAAATCTCTCTGTGGTCGAGGGGACGGAATCCGCCCCGCAGAGCCAGGGAGCGGATGTCGCGGTCACCATTATCGACCAGGTCGACTCGCACACCGCGACGCGGCTTAGAAGGCTGGTTGCCGAGATGCACAAGAGAGTGGTCCTGGTGACCAACACACTCGATGAAATGCAGCTGAGAACCGTCCTTGAATCGGGTGTGCAAGCCATAGTTTGGCGACATCAGGCAACCGCCGAACGATTAGTGCGGGCAGTCGAGTCAGCGGCCAGGCATGAAGGGGACCTCCCCTCCGATCTGCTCACTCGACTTCTCACCCAGATGGAGCGCATACGGCGACGCGAAGAATCCACGTCCGAGGAAGCGAGAAGACTCAGCCCCCGTGAACTTAGCGTGCTCGAACTCGTAGCGAAAGGCCTGGACACCCGGGAAATCGCCGCTCAATTAAGCTACTCGGAACGCACGGTAAAGGGTGTGCTCCACGGCATCATGACACGCATGTATCTGAAGAACCGGGCTCATGCCGTAGCGTTCGCCATACGGGAGGGCTACATCTGAGCCGCGCGGCGGGCCAGCAGCGGAGCGGGCGGCCCAAGGGCGCCGCTCCGCTGGGCCACGGAACTTCCCGCCATGAACCTGTGCCGCTCGAAAAGTCATTCCATCTCCTCGGCCTGGAAGACGGCGTCGAAGGCCTCGCCGTACCTGCCATCGCGGTCGCGTAACAAGAAGCGCAGGGTCCCGATGCGTATGCCCAGGTCGGCGGTGAGGTTCCACGCCTGCTGCACCGCCCAGTCCCGGGTCGGGTGGGCGGTGACCCCGGTGATGCGCAGTCGCCGGGTGCCGTGCTCGACGAACACCAGCGCGTACAACCGCCTGCCGAGTGCGGTGTCAATATGAAAGAAGCCTGCCGCGATGATGCCCTCGGCTTGCGCGGTCAGGAACTCGCGCCAGGTGGGGCCTGAGCGATGCGGCGCGGGGTCGACGCCGGCCGCGTTGAGGATCTCCCACACCGTCGGGGCGGTGATCCAATACCCGAGTCGGGTCAGTTCCCCCTGGATCCGCCGGTGCCCCCACGTGGGATTCTCTCTCGCCAGCCGCAAGACGAGTTTCTTGACCGCTGTCGGGGTCGGCGGGCGACCGATGCCCCCGCGCGAGGTGTTCCCATTTCGCGGCGATGCACCCTGCGGTGCCAGGCAAGCAGGGTGCCGGGGGTGACAGGGAAGATCTTGAGCCAGTGGCGTCGGGGTATCAGCCCGGACAGGGCGGCGAACCAGAACCGATCGGCAGGCTCATAGCGGACCGATCCGGCCAACTGGCGACGCAGGACCGCGTTCTGGTACCGCAACACCAGTAGTTCCGCCTCCTTCGCCGTCCCGCGACGCAGGAGCACCGATGGAACAGTCAGCAGCTTCCGGGTCACCTTGTACAACACGGACACGCTCACGGAGGACATGATCCCAGCGGACTGACGGCACCCCGCTCACCTGCGGCGATGACTTTTCGAGCGGCACAGGCACGGTATGGACGGCCGATCCGGAACGGGGTGAGGCGCTGGCCCGCAAGGTCACTTCGGGCACCATCGGGGTCAACGCTTACGCCAACGAGCCGACCGCACCTTTCGGCGGTCAAGAGCAACGGCCTCGGTCGGGAGCTGGGGCCCGAGGGACTGCACGGCTACCAGGTCCTGAAGACGATCTACCTCGACCCGTCCACGGCCTGATAGCGCGGCGTCCGATACGTCGTGCGGTCGACGGGCGACAGGCGACGGGCCCGGACAACCGCTCGCCTAGTACTCCAGCAGGATTTCGCTGTTTGACCTGTTGCTTTCGCTGGGTGGCGGGGGTGTAGCGGGACTCCGGGCGGTCAGGGGCGGTCTCAGGGAGACCGCCCCTCGAACGTGCGACGACGCCGCAGGTAGTGACAGCGGCAGGCGACCGCCTGGCGTCGTCGGCGCCAGTTCGACCAGCTCAGCGCGTGGTGTCGGCCCCGTCGTCCGCGCAGGTGCGGGGGCCGGGGACGACAAGCTGCCAGGAGTCGCCGAACCTCCGCCACTGTGAGCTCGACGGCCCCGGCCGTCCCACCAGTTGTGCCCCCTTTCCCCCGGCATGGTGTGCCGTGGCAGCCAGAAAGGCGTGCGCGAGCATGGCCAGGGTGACGTGCCGATACCAGCCCACGTAGCGACGGACCTCGTACTGGTCCAGGCCGCACTCGTTCTTCGCGGCCTGGGTAGGGTCGGCCGCGCAGCGAGGTGCCAGGTGTGCTGGTCCTTTTCCGCGCGGCCTCCCTCCGAACCGGACGGGCCCGCTTTCCGGGCATCCGGCTCTCCGGTGACTACTGCGTGAGCGGGGAGGATTCCCGGTGGTGGATGTGGTCGTGGCAGTCGGCGCAGACCACAAGGGTCTTGCGGCGCCGCTTGGCCATGGCTCGTCTCCACTGGGCGGGTTCGGCTCGGTCGAGTTCCTTCAGGTTACGGACGTGGTGGACTTCCACCTCGCCCGTGTGCTGGCAGAGCTCGCATTTGCCCCGTTGGAGCCGGTCGATCAGTTCCCGACTGGGGTAGGTGAGCCGACCCGGGTGGCGGTCGGTGATGACCGCATTCTTTTGCCGTCGCAGCGGAATGCCGCCGAACCTGGCGACCAGTGGTGTGCTGCCTTTCCCACGTTCAACGATGGCTTCGAAGCACGTGCGCGGCCCGTGTGGGGTCTGGATTTTGGCCTTGTGGTTGGCCGCGATCCTACGGACCGACGTGTGGTGCTTGGAGGCCAGCGTTTTGAGCATGGAGGTCAGCATGACCCACCGCAGCCGGTGTAGTCGTCGGACATCACCGGCGAGCAGATAGTACTGGACGACGCCTCGGTACTCGGCCCCGTAGATCCGCACGATGTCGTGGTCGCTGAAGTTGATCACTTGGGAGCGGCGCGCGGGTTTACCGCGCTTGGAGTAGAGAGCGATCTTGGCCTTGATCACCGATGCCGGCACGTGCAAGCTGATCGCGCCGTTCACGGCGCGGTGGCCGCGTTTGGTGCGCTGCTTGTCGTCGTGCTGCACGCTGATCTCGTAGCCGAGGAAACGCGCCCTATTGGTGCGGGCGTGGGTGATCAGCGTCTTGTCCTGGGACAGTTCCAGCTTGAGGTCTTCGCGCAGGAACGTCGCCAGTCGCTGTTTGATTTCCTCGGCCTCGGCCTTGGGTCCGGTGAACCCAAGCAGGTGGTCATCGCAGTACCGCACATACCGTAGCCGCCGATATTCGGGGTCGTGGGTGTCCGAGCTCGGCAGCGTGCGCATCCGAGCGCGAAGCCGCCGGGCTTCCTCACGGTTCCCGCGGCGACGGGCTCGTGCGAGTGCGTTGGCCACCTCTAGGTAGGCAGGGTTACGGGCCCTGCGTGCCCCTCGGGTGTATTCCGGGATCAGAACCGTCTCGACGAATTCATCCAGGCGGTGCAGATAGATGTTGGACAGGACGGGGGATGCGCAGCCGCCCTGCGGCGCGCCGCTGAGGGTGGCGTTGAATACCCAGTCCTCCAGATATCCGGCTTGGAGCATGTTGCGCAGCAGCCGCAGGAACCGGTTATCGCGGATCTTTCCCGACAGGATCTCGATCACCCGGTGATGATCCAAAGACCCGAAGCAGTCGGCGATGTCTCCCTCGATGAACCAGGTCGTCCCGGCCCAGGTGTTGGCCACCTCGCGCAGCGCGGTGTGGCATCCCCGGTTGGGCCGGAACCCGTGAGACCGGTCGGAAAACCTCGGCTCGTAGTACGCCTCTAACAACAGGCGCACCACCTCACCGACGAGCTTGTCCGACCACGTTGGCAGGCTGAGCGGGCGCAACTTCCCATTTTTCTTGGGGATGTAGGTCCGCTTGGCTGGGCTGAACCGGTAGCGCTCGTGGCGCATCGCATCGATGATGCGGTCGATCTTCGCCCGCGACATGCCGTCCACGGTCTCCCGCGTGGCCCCTGGCGTCATCGACCCTTTGTTGGAGTAGATGTGACCATAGGCCAGCAGATATATCTGTGAAGTAGGCCGCCGGCGAGGTGCCTCTGGCGGAGGTCCTTTTCCGACGGCCCCTTCCCGAACCGGACAGGCGGCTTTCACCGCATCTCGGCTCTCCAGTGGTCAGTTCCGAGTTTTGCTGTGGCCTTGCCTGCGTGGATGTGTTCGTGGCAGAGACGGCAGACGACGAGTGCTTTGCGTCGCCGCCGTGCCATCAGGTGCATCCATTCAGGTTTCTCGCGGCGGCCAGGCTTGTTGACGTCCGCGAGTTTCCGGATGTGATGGACCTGGAGGTCCGTCCGGGAATTGCAGAGTGCGCAACTCTCGGTCAGCAGCTTGTGAATCAGCTCGTTCCGAGGAAGTGCCTGGCCGAAGTCGCGATCGGTCAGCTTGGCAGCGCGCTGGCGCTTGAGTGGGATCCCGCCGAAGCGGGCCTTCAGTGGTTTCCTTCCTCCGTCGCGTGGGACCGTGACTTCAAAGCACCTGAGCCGTCCGCCTGGTGTGTCGATGGTCGCTTTGTACTTGCGGGCCATCTTCGTTACGGAGGTTTGGTGCTTTGCTGCCAGGGTTTTCAGCATGGAGACCAGCATGACCCACTGGAGGTGGCTCAGGCGGTAGACGTCCTGGGCCAGCAGGTAGTACTGGACGACCCCGCGGAACTCGGCTCCGAACTGCGCGACGATGCTGAAGTCACTGTCGTGCAGCAGATGGCCTCGCCGTTGGGGCTTCCCGTTGCGCATGTAGCGCGCGCATCTCTCCTGAATAGCGGTTCTGGGCACGAAGAGTCCGACGGCGCCGTTGATGGACCGATGACCGCGATGGTCGATCTTGTCATTGGCGTGTTGAACCCGGATCTCATAGCCAAGGAAGCGCGCCGCCTGGCTGGCGGCGTGGGTGATCAGGGTTTTGGATTCCGAGAGTTCCAGGCGGAGTTCATTCCGCAGGAAGTCACGGATCCGTGCTTTGATCTCCTCGGCTTCGTGCTTCGGTCCCGCGAATCCGAGTAACCAGTCGTCGGCGTACCTGCAATAGTTCAGACGTCGGTATCCGGGGTCGTTTGGGTCCTGGCTCGGGAGGGAACGCGCTTGGGCCCGCAGGGCCTTCACCGTTTCCCTGTCTCCGATCCGTTTGGCCTTCGCGATCCGGTTGATGACGCTACGATATGCGGGATTGTCCCGGCGTCTGTCGCCCCGGTTATACTCAGGGAGTAATCGCTGTTCAACGAACTGATCGAGCCGGTCCAGGTAGATGTTGGACAAAATCGGTGATGCCACTCCACCTTGCGGGGCACCGCTGAATGTGGGGTGCCATCGCCAGTCCTCCAAGTACCCGGCTTTGAGCATCCGGCCAATCATTTGCAGAAACCGGCCGTCGTGGATCCTCTCGGACATGATTGAGAGCATGACCTCGTGGTCGAGCGTCCCGAAGCAGTCGGAGATGTCACCCTCGACGAACCATCGGGTTCCTTTCCAGGTGTTGACCACTTCCGTTAGTGCGGTGTGGCAACCCCGTCCGGGCCGGAATCCATGAGACCGGTCAGAGAACTGGACATCGTAGTACGCCTCAAGAAGAAGACGAACTACTTCCGCTACCAATTTATCCGACCACGGAGGAAGGCCAAGCGGGCGCTTCTTCTTCGTTCCTTTCTTCTCGATGTAAACCCGCTTCACTGGTGTCCATCGATACGATTCGGTGCGTAATGCTCCGATGATCGTGTCGATCTTCTCCAACGACATGCCATCCACGGTCTCCCCGTTGACTCCGGGTGTCATGGCACCGTCGTTCCGGTACAGACGCCCGTAAGCAATCAGGAAGAGTCCCCTATTGAACAGCTGCCTATACAGCCTTTCGAGAGGCAGGCCACGCCTGCCTCGTTCTCGGATGACGCCCAGCACTGTTTCAGCGCTCTGCATTACGCATGCCTCTCATCACCAGACGTCTTGATCGCCTGTTCTCCTTCGCCCTGCACTTCGGCTTTCCCGAGTTCCTCGACGGGGCGTAACTCCCGTGACTACTATGAGAACGCCGTCACCGTAGGACTCTCGCCCCTTAGGCGATCCCGTGGTACGTCTTCACCGTACGTATCGAGCGCGATTTAGGCTGCCCACTCATCTCCTTGAACGCCCTCGCTGGGCGTCGCTCCATGCCATGGAGGTTGCCTGACCAACCAGCAGATGATCAGGCATGGCATAGCGTCGGTTTCGGGCGTCTTTCCGACGGGCGTGTTCTTTCACCGCTGGAGATTAGGCTTGAGGCAATCCAGCTTTAGCCATGTCGCGCGGGCCTTGCGACGCATCACCTTGGACGCCTCCAGGTGACCACTCGCTTTCCTGGCATGCTCTTGTCCCCTCGCGCTTTCGCGTCCAGGTAAGCCAGGTGACCCAGAAACCTCCCTCCAAGTTCCTCCCGATTGAGTCGGGGATACGGTGAAGCGCCTCACGGCGCACGCGGGTTGAACAGTTGTCGATACAGTTCGGTGCACGGCAGCCCTTTCCTGCCGCGTTCACGCAGGACACCCAGCACCGTCTCGGCGCTCTGCATTTCGCATACCTTTCGGTCTCTCGATGTCCGATCACCTGGCCCCCTTCGCCCTGCCGACGGTTTTCCCGCCGTCCTTGGTGGGGCGTGACTCCCACGACTACTACGGGGCCTCCGTCGCCTTAGGACTCGCGTCCCTTAGGCGATCCCACGTTCGTCTCTGCCGTACGTAGCAGCGCGATGTAGGTGTCCCACTCATCTCCTTCAATACCCTCGCTGGGCATCGTCCCGTTCCCAGAGGGTGCGGCAGTTGTGCTTCATCGCCGCCGCAGGGCACGGGCACCGGTTCCAGACGCCGTTCCGGAGGATGCGAAGTTCCATCCCTGGAGATTGGGATTCAGGCAATACAGCTTTCACCATGTCGCGCGGGTTCCCCAACGCACCGCCCCTGGCGTCTGGGCCCGGTCGCTGGTTTTCTGGCATGCTCTTGTCCCTATAAGCCTTTCGGCATCAGGTAAGCCATCGAACCCAGGAACCTCCCTCCAATTCCTCCCGGCTGAACCGGGGATACGGCAGAGCGCCTCGTGGCGCACAAACACTCCTCGATCGCCCAGCGTGCCCCGGCGACCCGCACCAGTTCCTGGACCGTGGCCTCCAGGGGCGCGTAGGCGAGGTAGTAGGCGATCTCAGCGGGCTTGCTGATGCTGCGCCGGGCCAGCGCCCACCGCATCCGGTAAGGGGCCTCGCCCTGGTAGTCGAACTCGGTGACGGCCGACAGCCGCACCGCCGCCCAGTGATAAACGCGCGGCCCCTTCGCACCATCACCGCACGAGATTTTCTCCCACGCCTCGTCGGGGGCCTGCGCGAACAGACCCTCGATGCGAGAACACCCCACACTGAACTGGGACTTGGGCACGGCCAACACGTAGCCGGAGCCCGACTGTTCGAGCAGCCGGCGGAACCGGTTGTCCTGGCCGTAGGCGGAATCCGCAGTGACCCAGGCGATGGGCAGCGGCGAGGCCAGGTCCCGCAGCACCATGTGCCGGGCCAGTTCACCCTTGGTGGCGAAGGCCCTCTCATCGGGAATCTTGGCGGCGCGACAGCGTTCTCGGTCTTCGGTCCAGGACTTGGGCAGATACAGCTCGCGGTCGACCAGCGCGCGTCCGCGGGTGGTGGCGTAGGCGGCGAAGACGCCGATCTGGCAGTTCTCGGTGCGGCCGGCGGTTCCGGAGTACTGCCGCTGGACCCCGGCCGACGTGGTGCCTTTCTTGATGAAACCGGTGTCGTCGATGATCAGGACACCGTCGGCTTCGCCGAGCTTGTCGGCGACGTATTGCTGCAGGTCGTCGCGGATGTCGTCGGGCTGCCACTTCGCACCGGCGAGCAGGTGCTGCAGCCCATCAGGGGTGGAATGGCCGGCCTGTTCGGCCAGCTGCCAGCTGTTTTTGCGGGGCACTGGGGCGAGCAGCCCGCGTACGTAGTCACGCATGCGGCGGCGAAGCTCCACACGGCCGAAGCGGTGGCCGATAGCCAGGAAGAGATCGTCAAGTTCAAGGTCCCACTGCACGGCGGCATACTCGGTGATCACCCTGGGAGGCTGCCCCGCCGCTGTCACTACCTGCGGCGTCGTCGCACGTTCGAGGGGCGGTCTCCCTGAGACCGCCCCTGACCGCCCGGAGTCCCCCTACACTCCCGCCACCCAGCGAAAGCAACAGGTCAAACAGCGAAATCCTGCTGGAGTACTAGTGTCCTGCGCCGGAGATCCGTCGGCAGAAGCGGGCGAGGGAGTCGAGGATTTCTTCGGCTGTCTTGGTCCAGATGAACGGCTTGGGGTCTTCGTTCCAGTTCTTGACCCAGGCGCGGATGTCAGCTTCGAGGGCCTGGACGTTCTTGTGTGCGCCACGGCGGATCATCTGGTCGGCCAGGAAGCCAAACCATCGCTCGACCTGGTTGATCCAGGAGGAGCCGGTCGGGGTGAAGTGGAGCTGGAACCGCGGGTGTTTGCCAAGCCACGCCTTGATCGCGGGGGTTTTGTGGGTGCCGTAGTTGTCCACGATCAGGTGGACCTGCAGGTGCGCGGGCACCTCTTTGTCGATGCGGATCAGGAACTTCTTGAACTCCGCTGCCCGGTGCCTGCGGTGCAGGGCACTGATGACCTCGCCGGTTGCGACATCGAATGCGGCGAACAGGGTGGTCAGTCCGTTGCGGACGTAGTCATGGGTGCGTCGTTCGGGCATGCCCGGCATTATCGGCAGCACCGGCTGGGACCGGTCCAGCGCCTGGATCTGGGACTTCTCGTCCACCGAGAGAACCACCGCGCCCTCGGGCGGGTTGAAGTACAGGCCGACGACGTCGTAGACCTTCTCCACGAACAGCGGGTCCGTCGACAGCTTGAACGTGTCCGTCAGGTGCGGCTTGAGCTGGAACTTCCGCCAGATCCGGCCGACAGTGGACTTCGACAGACCACTCCGGTCCGCCATCGACTTCCGCGACCAGTGGGTGGCGTTCTTCGGGAACTCCTCCAACGTCGCGACCACGACCGCCTCCACCTGGTCGACGTCGATCGTGGGCGGCCGGCCCGGCCGGGGCTCGTCGGCCAAGCCGTCCAACCGGTCGGCCAGGAACCGCCGCCGCCACTTGCGGACCGTGTCCGCGGCCACCCGCAGATCCCGGGCGACCGCGACGATCGGCGGCACCTCCGGCCCTGCGCACGCCAGCACGATCCGCGCGCGCAGGGCCAACGCCTGGGCCGATGTCGCCCGCCGCGTCCACCGCTCCAACACCGCCCGCTCGTCATCGGACAGCAGCAACGGTTCCAGCTTCGGGCCCCGACGAGGAACTGACGCACCAGCAGCAGAAGTCATGCAACTACTAACGATCAACTACTGGCGCAGGACACTAGCGGTGGTTTGTTAAGGCGGGAGTGGGAGGTGGTGGCTGAGTGGTCGGCCGGTACTGACTGCGTTGATCAGGTTTTGTAACTCTGCTGGTGGGGGCGTGCTGGACCAGGCTTTCCACCAGTGTTGCAGCATGATGGTGGGGGTCAGCCAGCTGCGGACGGTGCGTAGGGCCTGGGGCCAGCGTGCCGGGTGGTGCGATCGGGTGCCCCCTCTCTGGCCGGTCCGGGCGGGCCGGGCGGTTGGCGGGAGTCGGTGGCAGTCCGGCTCCCCAGCAGAAGGAGAACGCGCAGTTGACCAGGGTCTGGTGGCGGCGGATGGCGCGGTCGGTGCGGACTTGGAAGTCGGCCCAGCCCAGTTCGTCCTTGACTTGCTTGTAGCTCTGCTCGATCCAGTTGCGGATGCCGTAGATCCGCACGATCTCGGCGAGGTCGGCGGCCGGGTGGACGGTGTCGGCCTCGCGTGGTGAGCCGGGGCGGGGCAGGTTGGTGGCCAGATACCAGGTGGATTTCTCCGGCAGGGTGTCCGGGTCGGTGGTGGCCACCACCAGCCGGGTGGTGCCGTCCGGTCCCCACCAGCCCAGGGACGCGTCGGCGGCCCACCAGGCGGTGGTGTGCCCGTCGTGGAAGGTGCGGGTCACCGCCGTCCAGTCGCCGGGCCGGTCGGGGCCGTGCCAGGCCAGTTCCCGGGCGGCGTCGACCGGGGTGTGGGCATCGGGGCCGTAGGCCCAGGTGCCGCGGCGCCGTTTGAGGGCCATCACGAACGGCAGTCCGGCGTCGGCCAGTTCGCCGCGGAAACCGTCCTGGTCGCCGTAGGCACAGTCGGCCGCCACCGCCCGGAAGTGAACTCCGGCCTGGGTGGCCCGGCGGGCGAGTGCGGCGGCGATCTGCAGTTTCGTCGCGAAGCCCGGATCGCTGCGACCGTGGGGGAAATATCGGGCGGGGGTGTAGGGCACGGCGTGCAGCAGATAGTACAGCCGCTCGTCCGCCCACAATGTGGTGACGGTGACGACACCGTTGTCGGTCTTGCCGTATCGGCCCAGCCACTGTCGGCCCACGTTCGCGGTCGCGGTCCCGTCCTTCCGGTCGCCGGAGTCGTCGATGACCAGTACTCCACCGGCATGCGCAGCGGTGCGCGGATCATCCAGTAACCGCTCAAGACGACGGGCGTTGATCCGCTCGTGCTCCCAGGGGGATTCGGAGAGGAAGAACTGCAGCCGCTGCACTGCGGGGTGCTGGGCTCCCGCTACCGGCTCGGCCCCGGCCAGGCATGTCAGCGTTTTGTTGCGTTCCCGCGGCGCCAGCAGCCCCGTGAGGTACTGACGAAAACCCCGACGCTGGGCCAGGGAGTCGAACAGATCATCAAAGTCGGCGGCGTACTGCTCCAGCGGTCCCGGAGCCGGCGGACACGGACGACGAGCGGTCATCACACACCCCTGCTCGTCCTTCTACTGCGGTCCCGCCCCGATGTCAACAAACCACCGCTAGCACCTCACCGGCTAAGGCGTCGGGGAGCGCGTCGCGCAGTCCGGCGCGCGAGGTGATGCCCAGTTTGGGGAAGATGCGGTGCAGGTGGTTGCCGACCGTGCGGTGGGAGAGGAAGAGACGTTCGGCGATCTGTTTGTTCGTCAGGCCGGCGGCCGCGAGCTGAGCGATCTGCTGCTCCTGAGGAGTCAGCACCCCCCGCTCGACGCCATGCTCCCGGTGCACCGGTGCGGTCGTCGGCATCCCACCCGCCACGCGCAGCTCGCGCGCGGCCCGGTCGGCCCAGGGCTCGGCGCCCAGCCACTGGAAGGTCCGCATCGCCGCGCTGAGCTGGGTCCGGGACAGGACGTGGGCTCTGAGCCGGCGGAGGTGTTCTCCGTAGGCGAGTTGGACCCGGGTCCGGTCGAAGGGCCAGCGGTCGGCATGGGGAATCGCCAGTGCCTGCTCGTACAGCCCGGCAGCAGCGCCTTCCTCCGCTGTCATGGCCGCCGCTCCTGCGGCGAGCAGTGCGAGGTGCGGGGAGATGGCGGCGATGTCGGCCTTCTGGATCGCCGCTACATGGGCTCTTGCCTCATCGAGGCGGTCGGTACGGACGGCTGCCTCCACGAGATCCATGCAGACCCACAACGCGGCACCGACATGGGAGGCGAGTTCACCCGCCGGGCTGATGGCGTCAGCGTCGCGGTATGCCTGCTCCCAGTCTCCGTCGGCGATGGCGGAGAGGACACGGGGCTGATGGGCGAAGTGCATGAAGCCGAACGCCCGGCGCGGACTGCTCCACCGCATCAACCGGTCGGAGAAAGCCTGGCTGCGTCGGTGGTCCCCGCGGACCGCGGCCAGCAGGCCGAGGATCCATTCGAACTGGCCGGCGATCACACCGGGGCCGTGCTCGTCAGCGCGCTCGAGACCGAGCGTCGCCAGCCGTTCCGCCTCCTCCCACCTGCCGCTCATGAAGCCGCCGAGCGCCAGGTCGCGCAGCGCGTTGGCCTCGATGGCCACCCCGGCCGACTGGGCATACCGCACGACCCGCCACAGCGACTCGCGGCAGGCCGCCAGCCGGCCGACGAAGGTCGCGGTGATCGTGACCCGCGAGATGGTCACGGGGTCGGTCTCCGCCGACAGCTCCGCGATCTCAGCATCCAGCCGGCGCAAATCGGCCGCGGTGGCGCGGGCGGGGTCTCCGAACAGGCGGGCACGCAGGGCGAGCCCCTCGGGCGCGGCGGGTCGCAGCCGGTCCAGTCCCTCGTGCAGTGCCGTCCACAGTTCGGCGCGCCCGCTGAGCAGGCAGACGATGAACAGGGTGTGCAGCGCCTCGAGCAGCTCGGGGTCCGTGGAGTCGTCAGGATCGGGGCACGCCGCGATCGACGCGGTGAGCAGCCGGTGCGCGGCGTCGACGTCGCCGTCGCCTGCCATGAGCAGGTAGGCGGCCGTTGAGGCATCACGCAGCGAGGTGTGACGTACGGGATCGGCGTCACGGGCAGCCGTGAGGAGCTCCCCCGCGGTGGCCAGCTCCCCCGCGTGGGCGCCGAGATACGCGGCCTCGCCGAGACGGCGGCTGCGGTCCGCGGGGTGGGGGCTGAGCGCCGCAGCTCTGATGAACGCGTTGACCGAGGCCGCGGAGTCGCCTCGGCGCGCGGCTCCACGGGCCACGTCCTCCATCAGGGTGGCCACCCCTTCGTTCGTACCCACCGCGGCGTCGGCCAGATGCCACGCGCGGCGGTCCGGCTCGGCCCGCAGGGCCGCGGCGAGCGAGCGGTGTGCCGCCCGCTGATCGGACGGCGTGGCCAGCTCGACCACCGCCGAGCGCATCAGCGGGTGACGGAAGATCAGTTCTTCGTCCGTCTGCGACCAGGAAATCAGCCGGGCTTCTTCGGCCGGCGCCAGCTGGGCGACGAGCGAGTCGCCGATCGCGGCGCGCAGCACGCCGGTGTCGCTCGAGCTGTTGAGCGCGGCGATCAGCAGCGCTCGGCGTGAGGGCGCGGGCAGTCTCCGGATACGTGCCGCGAAGAGATCGGTGAGTCGGCTGGTCGTCCGCAGGACGGGGGGCAGCGCGGCGCTCCCCGATCGCTGCCCCGGGTCCAGCGAGGCGGCGAGCTCCTCGATTGCCAGGGGATTGCCGCACGCCTCCTCCAGAACGCGGGCACGCACCGAGGGCGCCAGCCCCGGGGCCACTGAGTCGATCACGGTGCGTGCGGCACCGTCGGACAGGGTGCGCAGCTCCTGGGTGGGAAGGTCACCGAGCTGCAGCATCCCGGGATCCTCGGTACGGGCCGCACCCAGGAAACCGAAGTGGCGGCCTGACGAGCTACGGGCGACGAACGCCAGGACCTGCGCGCTCACGCGGTCCAGCCACTGCATGTCATCGACCACGGCCAGGAGCGGGCGGTGCGACGCGGCGAGCGTCATCAGTGCCAGCACCGCGTTCGAGACCAGCAGGCGGGCCGGCGGCGAGCCGGCGGCGAGCCCCAGGGCGACGCAAAGGCCGTCGCGCAGCGCGGGCTCCAGATCGGCGATGTGCCTGCGCAGCGGCAGCAGGATCTGGTTGAGACCGGCAAAGCTGATGTCGGCCTCGAACTCGATGCCCGCGGACCGGACGATGCGTATGCCTTCGGCTGCCGCGTCGCGCTCAGCCGCGTCGAGGAGGGCCGACTTGCCCAGCCCGGCATCGCCGTAGAACACCAAGGACGCGCCGCCTTTCGTGGTCTCCTCGATCAGTGCGCGCACCGATGCCAGCTCGGTGTCGCGGCCGAAGAGCTCCGGCGTCGGCTTTGTGTGCATCATTCCTGTGCGATTCCCGCTCCGAGCGTCAAGACTCGTTCCAGTTCAAACCTAGTAGCTCTTCCTGTTCGTGCTGACTTTCAGGGCTGACTTTCAGGCCGATCATGTCCTCGCGGGGCAACGACATGTTCAAAAACAATTAGACTTGTCAGTATTTGATAATTTCTATGGTTTTTTGATGGTAAACGCGGAGTGACGGACCACGCCACGGGAGCCGGGGAACACTTTGAGTCACATGACTCATTCACGTACGCCCAGCTCACGAGATGCTCGACGCACCCACTCCGTCGAGGCACACAGAGCCTCCGAGCAGCAGGGACACGGCGTACGTCATGAGGCAGACACGACCGAGCGAAACGCAAATGCCGGCCGCCCCGCCACGGCCGGCCGTGCGGCCGACCGCACCCGGTTCCCGTCTTCCGCCGCCGAGGTGGAGGGGGAGTCCGGCCGACCACCGCTCGCGCACAGCGAGGGTCCAGGTACGACCTCGCGGGAGCGAGCAGACCGTGCCGCCCGAGACACACCCGTGTGAGAAGCGAGGCAGGCAAGCCATGAGACCCCTGCGACTGGCCCTGTCGGCCACCGACCCGATCACCCGGCAGGGCGTCACCGCAGCCCTGAGTGACAACCCTCAGGTGGTCGTCCTCCCGGACGAGGAACCGGCCGACGCCGACGCCGGCCTCGTACTCGCCACAGAGGCCGGCAGTTGGGCCATCACTCTGCTGGAACGCCTCGCCGACCAGTTCGCCCGCCCCGACCGACCGCTGGTCATGGTGGCCGACTCCATCGACAAGGCACACCTGCTGCGTGCCATCGGCGGCGGTCTGGTCAGTTTCCTCCCCCGGTCACGCACCAGCGTGGAAGACCTCATCACCACGCTGCTCGCGAGCACCGCCGGCTATGCCGCCCTGCCCCAGGGGATGGCCCGCACGGTCGTCCAGGAACTCCGGCTTCGAGAACAGCTGGACGACCTCTGTCAACTGCGCGCGGGCGCCCTGTCCCGACGCGAGGTGGACATCCTCGCCCTCATCGCCGAAGGCATGACCACCTCCGACGTGGCAGCGAAGCTCAACTACTCCGAGCGCACCATCAAAGCGGCCCTTCACACCCTCATCACCCGGCGTCAGCTGCGCAACCGCGCACACGCCGTGGCCTACGCCATACGTATCGGCGCCATCTGAACCGCTGTCGGGTTCGCGGACCAGGTGGCACCAGCGCCCTGCCCGCGCGAGGACAGCGAACCGTGCCCGCGGCTGCGGCGGCCCTTGCGGGGCCGCCCCGTTCTTCCGGGCGATCCGCGGGCACCTCCCCGGCAGCGACCTGTTCCGTCCTCCGAAGCCGTTCACGCTGCGGACGCCTGTGCGAGGCCAGGGGCCTCGTCGGTGAGCCCCCACCGCCGCAGTTGGTGGCGGACGAGCAAGTGCACACACTCGCGGTCACCGGACTGTCGCGTCAACTCGACCAGCACGGACGCGAATTCAGGCGCACGCTCCTCCAGCCACGCTCCAGGGACGTCGACGTCGACGGGGTCCCGCTCGGGCCCCTCATCGGCGAGTGCCGGTGAACCGGCCGCCTCGGTGCCTCCTGACTCCTCGCGGGACAGCATGTGCCCTGCTCGGCCTCGAACACCTCGGCCGCTTCGTTCCCACCAAGCCTCCAGGCATCCGACCGTGCCCACGGACCAGCGCTGTGCTCGGGTGGGTCGCCGACGTACTCGAAGAAGTCCCGGAAGCCGCGCCAGGTGCCGTGTTCCGCCGCGGCGCGCGATGTCGGGTTGTAGCGCACCTGCTGCGGTTGCCTCCCGTACAGCGAGGTGAGGACGCCGTGGAGGACCGGTTCGTTGGGCTCGACCCACTCCGGGCCGTTGTTGCGCGCGGCCCCGGTCACAGGATCGTGGCCGGCGTTGGCACCCGGAAGGCGTTAAACGTCTGCGCGAAGTACTCCGCAGCGTCGCGTGCCGACCAGTTGCGCTCGCCGGTCGAGGTGGCGGGCCGTCCGCCCACTGTGCCGCTGCTCCCATCGCCAGCTTCTGCCGGAATGCCTGCTCCACGAGGCGTTGTCGTGGCTCGTCGAGGACGAAGAAGTAGAGGGCATGAGCCAGTTCGTGCATCGAGGAGGAGTATTCGTCGGCCTGGGTGTCGGTGCCCCCATCCGCGGTGGACACGCTCTCGCCGAGCAGATTCTCTTCAGGAATCCTGATCTCGCCCGTCACCGCATCGGTCGATGCGTCCGTGAGGTCCTGCCGACCTCGCGGCGTGACGATCACTTGGACAGGACGTGTGGTGCCAGGCACCGTCCAAGGCTGTCTCACGCCGATGCGCGTCAGGAGATCAGCGGGAAGCACCCGCGCGAGCTGGCGCGACAGTTCGGCGCGGACCGCTGTCGGCCACTCGACATCCGGCGGCACCACGCTCATGCCGCGCAGGGCATCCGTCAAGGCCTCGTCGACTCCCGGCTGGAACCAGTCGACACCCCATTCGACCTGCTCCGGCTGTCCCGTTGCCGCACTGTGCCCGTGCCCCGACCGGTGGGCGGCCGGAGGCGCGGGATACCCGGAGCGGGATCCGGACGCTTGATAGGGAGGTTGGGTCGAACTGCCCTCATGGGGTGGAGCTCTCCTCGGTGACCCACGCCAGGCCACTCCACGTGGCCCTCTGGTCGGGATCGCCCGCTCCTGCGGCGTGGCTCCCTCTGCGGTCTACTGGCACTTCCCGTCCGAGGGGGACCTGCGCTCCGCCGTGCTCGACGTGGAGTACACCTCCCTGATCGAGAACGTCCAGGCGGCCCTGGACAGCGCCGCGGAACAGGACGAGCCGCTGGTGGTGGCCGGAAACACCTACATCGCCTGGGCGCTGGCCCATCCCGGCGCCTACCAACTCCTTTTCGAGAGCCATGACGAACTGCCCGCCACGCGGGCCGATCAGGGTCCCGGCCTCCAGCGGCGCGTCGTGGAGCTGGCCCGCCGCGTCGACTCCGACGCCCCCTTCGCCGCCGCCCTCATGCTGTGGTCCGTATGGCACGGCATCGTGTCGCTGCGGCTGCACAAGAACGAGTGGGACTGGGGCATGTCAGCGGAGCAGGCCAACCTCCGGATGATCTCGGCACTCACCCGGCAACGCCCCTAGCCGATGAGGCGACCCCCGCGGGCGCGGTGCCGGCCGCTTGTGCCGGTCCGCCGAGGCTGGTGCTGCTGCCACCAGCATGATTGCTTATCTGGCCGCTCGCCCACGGCGGAGGCAGCATGGATCCGCAACCTTCGTAGAGTTCCTGGGAGACTGGCATGAAGGCATGGCGGCTGGAGACGGCGGGCCCGTCGTTGCGGTTGCTCGACGTTTCGGACCTCACCCCCCGGCCCGGTTCGGTGACGATCCGGATCGAGGCATGCTCGGTGGTGAGCTACCTGCGCCAGTACGTCGAAGGAAAGCTGCCCGGCTACAACCCGCCTGACGGTACGTTCACGCCGGGCACCAACGGCATCGGCACCATCGCCGAGGTCGGCGCGCAGGTGTACGACCTCACGCCCGGCCAGCGCGTGCTGACCACGGGCAGCGTCACCGCCGCAGAGAACGTGCCGGAGCCCGCGGTCGCGCTGCTGTCCATGACCGCCGCACCGGCGAACGCCGCCCTGCTCAACGACTGGCCCGAAGGCACACTGGCGGAGGTGGCGATGGCTCCGGTGTCCGTCGTGACGCCGATTCCGGCGGAACTCGACGACGTACCGAGCGAGCGGCTCGCGGTCATCACCCGGTGCCTCGTCCCCTACGGCGGCCTCCGGCGCGGGCGGCTGGAACCGGGCGAGACCGTGGTGGTCAACGGGGCGACCGGCGACTTCGGCCAGGCCGCCGTGTACGTCGCGCTCGCCATGGGCGCCGGCAAGGTCGTCGCGGCCGGCCGCAACCGGACCGTGCTCGACCGTCTCGGCAAACTCGACCGGGTCGTACCGGTCGGACTCACCGGTGACGTGGACGCCGATGCCCAGGCACTGCGCGCCGCGGCTGGCGGCGGTGCGGACCTCGGTTTCGACATGATCGGAGGCGCGACCGACACCGCTGCCACCGAGTCGACCCTCGTGGCGCTGCGCCGCGGCGGCCGCCTCGTTCTGATGGGCAGCGCACGGGCTCCCCTGCCGGTCGACTACACCCAGCTGATGATGACCAACCGCGAGATCATTGGGCACTTCATGTATCCGGCCGGCGCCCCCGCACAGCTGCTCAAGCTCGCGGCGGGAGGCCTGCTCGACCTGGAGGGAATCCAGATCGCCACCTTCCCCCTCGACCAGCTCGACGCCGCTATGGACAAGGCAGCCGAGTCCGGCGGACCGCTCGTCGTCGTCCAACCCAACTGAGACCGGTCCCCCACCGCCCGGGAGAAGCCGGTCCCGTGCCGAAGTCCGCCGCGCAATCGGCTCCTTGCCGAGCCCGCTGGGTCTGCGGACCCATAACGCCGGCCAGGCGGACCTCGGCTCCGTCGAGGACACCCCGCCGAGTCGTTCGCCGCGCAGATCGCGACGAACTTCTGGGGTGTCGTGCATGTGACATGGGCCGCGCTGCCCGTCCTGCGCCGGCAGGGGTCCGGTCACTTCGTCCAGGTCTCCTCGCTCGGCGGCCGTATGGGCACACCGGGCCCTGGCCGCGTATCAGGCCGCGAAGCGGGCGGTGAACACCTTCTCGCTGTCGCTCGCCAAGGAGATACGTCCGCTGGGCCTGAAGGTGACGCTCGTCGAACCTGGTGACCTGCGGACGGACATCCTCGGCTCGGACTCCATGACGGTGCTGCCGCGCAGCGCGGCCTACGAGGAGTTGGTCGGCTCGGTCGCGACGCGCCTCGCCCAGCACCACGGTGAGCAGCCGGGCGCCCCCGGACGCGCCGCCTCGGTGATCGTCGACGTGGCCCCCGCGAACTGGCGGCCTCCGACGCCCGGTGGAACCAGGGCGCGGTCTCCCTGCTCCTCGACTTCGACTCACTGCCGCGCAGCCACCGCAACCTGGTCCGGCTCGCCTTCTGTCACGAGGGCTACCGCGCGCTCTTCGGCGACCAGTGGCAGGCGATGGCGCGGGAGGCCGTGGCGGCGCTGCGCATGGAGGCCGGACGCCACCCCGACGACTCCTCTCTCCAGGCACTGGTGGGCGAACTGGTCATCCGGGACGGTGACTTCCGCAACTGGTGGGGCGCCGCGTCGGTGAGCGCACCCAACCTGCGCCGCAAGATCTACCGCCATCCGCTCGTCGGGGAACTGGCCCTGGACGCCCACATGCTGGCCGTCGAGGGACAGCTCGGACTGACGCTGGTGACGTACACCGCGCAGCCGGGATCCCGTTCGGAGGACGCCCTGCGCTGCCTCCTCCAGTGGAACGGCGAACCGGGCGAAGGCCCCCCCGGATGACCTCAGAGGCTCGATGCCCGAACGCGCCCGTCCCCTAGAGGGCCGTCGTCACCGGCGCCAGCCAGGGAGTCAGTCTGGCCGCGGCGAGACACCTGGCCGCCGCCGGGGCCGAGGCCGGGCCGCCGTCGACGGCGTGCGCGCGGCGGTACCGGAAGCCTCGGTCCGCATGGAACTCCTCGACGCGAGGAGTCGCTTGACCGCTGCGGTTCCGGCGGTTGCGGGTGGACGCGCGGCGGGTGCTGGAAGCCGGCCGCGCCGAAGCGGCCGCCGAGCGGCCGACCGAGGTGCTCCGGCTGTGGCTGGCGCCGGTGACCTCTGAAGGACCGTCTCTGTCGACCACACGCTGGGCGCCCCAGGTCGCCGCCCTCCCCGAGCGCTTCCGCGACGGAGAGCTCCAGGTGAACCCGCGCGGTCCACCCCGCGCTCCCGCCCCGGCATCCTGCCGAGGCGCTGCGCCATACGGCCGAGACGCTGGCGTCCCACCGAGCCGGACGACTGACGAAACAGTGACGGTGGCCGCCAGTTCCGGCGTCAGCGCGACGTCACGGGCCATCCTGGTGCGATCGGCTGTTCGTTCGGGCCGGTGTCGGACGCGTTCCGGCACCGCCCCACGACGTTCCCGGGGAGCCGCCGAGCCGGATGCGGACGCATAGCCCCAACGGTCACCACGAATGCCCCTTGGGCCATGGGCGGCGCAGGCGCCGCGGGCCCCGTCGACACAGGGGCGCCCCAATAAACTATTTACATAAGCGAATGATCAAATCGCCCTGGCACGCATGGCGTAAGCCACCGCATGAGCCCGGTTCTACAGATGCAGCCGCACGATCACCGTGTGCAGAACGTTCTTGATGGTGCGCTCGGCATAGTTGAGCCGGGAGGCGATCTCGGCCGTGATCAGCCCCTCCGCGATCAGCGAGAGGACCTCCGTCTCCCTGCGGGTAAGCTCGCCGAGGGGCGAGTCCACCCCGTCCGAACCGCCGCGCTGCCACACCCTCACCCGGGCGACCAGCTCCTTGACCATCTGGGGCGGGATCTCGGTGCGGCCCCGGCTGCCCGCCACCAGCGTGCCGACCGTCCCCTCCAGGTCGACCTGCCCACGGACCAGATAGCTGACAAGGCCGTGGCTGATGGCTCGGACCAAGAGCGCACCGCCGCTGATGCCGTCGGCGACCAGCGCGATGGGCAGCTCACCGTCGTCGCAGCAGTGAGCCACCTCTTCCATTCCATGGCGGCGATGGTCCGGCCGGTGACCCTACCGCGACGAACAGCGCCACGTCGGCCTCGCCGGCCCGTTCCCGGGGGACGACCGTCGTGGCAGGGGTGGACCGGAGGTAGGTCACCACGCCTTCCGCCGTGATCGGATCGTCCGCCACGACCACCACGGCGACGGAGCGGGAGGTCCGCGTGTCCGGCGCGGCCGGGTTGAGCTCGGCGGACGGGTTCGGAGCGTTCACGTGCTTTTCCTCATGCCTGGCGGGCGTGCCCTGCCGCCGACGACTCGTGACGACGCGGCGGTACGGCCCTGAGACGCGGCGACCGGCCAGGAGTGCCGGAGCGCGCGCAGCCGGGAGGGGACGCCCTCGATGGCTCTGCGGGCGGGTGGCACCGTTGTCTCCCACCCGGCGGAGCCGCTTGCTCACAGGGTGGGGAACCGGTCCTGTGCCTCCGGCGGGGTGCCGCGGTTCCACGGCAGGATCTCGCCCCGGTGGACCGGTTCGCCGTACATCAAGGGGTCCGGGCGCTTCGACAGGACCAGGCCCAGCACGGCGCCCGCGACCTCCTCCGATGTCCCCGCCGACACTCGGCGCGACCACGGGCCGCGGGGGGGCGGGGATCCGGGGCACTCCGCCGCGACCAGGGCCGCGTCGGCCATGTCCCGCGTACGCCGTTCGGTGGCGACGGCACGCACCGCGGCGACCTGGGCCACCTTCGACGGGATGCGCAGGTGCAGGGCACTGCGCCACGACTCCACGGCGCTCGACCTGTTCCAGGGCGGCCCCGTCGAAGAGGTTCTGCAGACGCGGGTCGAGGTGACCGAGCGTGCCGTGCGCGCCGGCGACCACGACGAGCCGGCCGCCTGGCCGCAGGAACGGTCCGAAGGCGCGGAGCATCGCGTGGGTGGCGACGTTGGTGATGTCGATGAACGCGTCGGCCTGGTCCACCTCGGGCGTGTGCGGCTCGACCGTGCCCACGGCGCCCGAGATCACGACGTCCAGATCGCCGTACCGGGTGCGCAGTTCCTGCGCGCGGTGGAAGACGATGGCGGTGTCGGTGACGTCGAGGATCCATCCCTCGACGCGGCTGCGGCAGCGGACCCCCCGGCGATCGACTCGGTGGCGTCGAAGACCCGCTGGGCGTCACGCCCGGCCGCCAGGACAACATCGCCACTTCCCATGCGGGCCGCCATCCCCTGGGCGAGTGCCCGGCCGAGGGGTTGGTCCGCCCCAGTGACCAGGGCGATGCGTGGATCTGTCATGCACTTCACGCTAAGGACGCGCAGAACATGAGTCCAACGATAGTTCGGCACACCCCCCATGCGATTTCATCATTGTTTGATGAGGTCGCTGAACCGTCCCGGGGCCGTTCTAAGGGGCGATGTCGGTGTCGAGGGCGGCGGCGCGCAGCGCCTCGGCGACCCGCTCGGTCGCCTCCTGGGGCGGATGCGGAAGCCGGGCGAGCAGCAGGCGGCGCTGCTCCTGCGCGCCCCCGCGCACCGGCCGCACGACGACCCCTTCGGGTGCCGCTCCGGCGAGGGCGACCGGGACCGTCGTCAGGCCGCAGCCGGCTGCGACCAGATGCAGCTTGGCCAGCCAGTCCCGGGCGGTATGCGCGATCTCGGGCCGCTCGTCGAGCCCCGGCCACACCCCCATCAGCCGATCGTCCCCCGAGCCCGGCGCGGCGATCCACCGCTGTCCCCGCAGGTCGGCGACGTCGACGTAGTCACGGCGGGCCAAAGGGTGGGCGACCGGCAGCGCGAGGTACAGACTCCGCTCGGTGAGGGTCTGGGACACCAGCGAGGGCGACTCCGCGTCCAGCGGACGGAACGGAGGTGCGGAACTGATCAGCGCCAAGTCGATGCTGCCCGTGCGCAGCGCCCGGACGAGGGCGGGAGTTCCGCCCTCGCGGGTCATGACAGTGATGCCGGGGTGCGAGACGCGCAGCGCCGCGATCGCCTTCGGCAGCAGGACTGCTCCCACGCTGGGCAGCCACCCGACCCTCACTGTCCCGCCCTGATCCGGCAGTCCGGAGAGTTCGCGGGCGGTGCGGTCGATCTCGTCGAGGGCCACCGAGGCGCGCCGCAGAACCAAGTGGCCCGCGGCGGTCAGGCGAACGCCCTCGCGGCGGCGCTCCAGGAGCCTGGCGTCGGCTACCCGTTCGATGGAGGCGATCTGGCGGGAGACGCCCGACTGGGTGTAGCCCAGCGACTCCGCGGCAGCCGTGAACGTCCCCTGTTCGGCCACGGCCCGGAACACCCGCAAGGCGGTGAGTGACACATCCCTGAAGTCCATGACACTTACGCATACCACATGTGCTGAACTCTCGTTTGTCTCATGGAGAGAGCAGACCTACGGTGAAAGCCGTGGAGCTGCGCCGCCGGGCGCGCGCACCTGATTCAGACCGAGCGAGCGAGGAGTTCGGCATGCCCCTTCTGACCACCCCCTTCGGTTTCAGCAGCACCGCGGCCGAGGTGGCGGCGGGCGTCGACCTCACGGGACGCCGTGTCGTGGTCACCGGCGCCTCCTCCGGCCTGGGCGCCGAGACCGCGCGGACGCTGGCCTCCTGCGGGGCGGAGGTCACCCTGGCGGTCCGCGACCTAGTGGCGGGTGACCGGACCGCCGAGGAGATCACCCGGTCGACCGGGAACAAGGACGTCCGTACCGCACGGCTCGACCTCGCCGACCCCGCCTCGGTGGCCGCCTTCGGCGCCACCTGGCACGGGCCGCTCCACATCCTCGTGAACAACGCCGGGATCATGGCTTCCCCGGAGGAGTACACGCCCCAGGGCTGGGAACTGCAGTTCGCCACCAACCACCTGGGGCACTTCGCACTCGCGACCGGTCTGCATCACGCACTCGCCGAGGCCGGCGGCGCGCGCGTCGTGGTGGTGAGTTCCACCGGGCACCAGCGCTCGCCGGTCGTCTTCGACGACCTGCATTTCGACTTCCGGAGCTACGACCCGTGGGCCGCGTACGCCCAGTCGAAGACGGCCAACGTCCTGTTCGCGGTGGAGGCGACGCGCCGCTGGGCTGCCGACGGCATCACGGTGAACGCGCTGATGCCGGGCGCCATCAAGACCAACCTTCAGCGGCACATCGGAGGCAGCAGCGGCCGGGTGCCGGCCGACCAGCTGAAGTCGGTGGGGCAGGGGGCCGCGACGTCCGTCCTGCTCGCTGTCTCCCCGCTGCTGGAAGGGGTGGGCGGCCGCTACTTCGCCGACTGCAACGAGGCCGAGGTCGTCGACTGCCGGACAGGTAATCTCCATGGCGTCGCCCGCTACGCCGTCGACGCCGACAACGCACGGCGACTGTGGACTGTCTCCGAGAAACTGCTCGCCGAGATCCGCTGAGATTCGTCCGGCCCGTCCGCCCTCCGCCCATCGCCGTGGTAATCGAGGTTCCTCATGTCCGACCTGGTCCAGCGCGAAGAACTCGGGGGCTTCCTACGGTCCCGTCGCGAAGCGACCGACCCCCTGTCAGCGGGCTTTCAGCCCAGCACCCGGCGCCGTACGCCCGGACTCAGACGAGAGGAACTCGCCCAGCTCGCCGGCCTGAGCGTCACCTGGTACACGTGGATCGAGCAGGGCCGGGACATCAGCGTCAGCAGGCAGGTGATCGAGAGTCTCGCCGCCGCACTGCGGCTTTCCGAGCCCGAGCGTGCCCACCTGTTCACCCTGGCAGGTCTCGCGCTGCCGCCGAGCGGCCCGCACCCCCGCACGGTGGACCCCCTGCTGAGCCGGCTGGTGCAGGAGCTGTCCCCGCGACCGGCCTATGTGATGACCCCCTGGTGGGATCTGCTCGCCTACAACGAGGAGTACGCCGAGTTGCTCGGCGGGCTGGACCAACGGCCCGAGGGCGAGCGCAACATCCTGTGGCTGACCTTCACCGAATCGCGCGGCTCCGGTCTGTTCGTGGACTGGATGGGCGAGGCCCGCTCACTGGTGGGCCAGTTCCGGGTGGCGTTGGCACAACACCCCGACGATCCGCGCGGACCGGAACTCCTGGAGACCATGAAGAAGGCGTCCGAGACGTTCTGCGAACTGTGGGACGAGGGCGGCATCAGCGGATTCAGCTCATCCCGGAAACAAATCCACCATCCGCGCCTCGGACGCGTCGATCACGACTACATCAAGCTGGCCGACGCGCACGACGAGCAGCAGTCGCTGATTGTCTTTCTCGAAGCCGAATTGACCGTGGAAGCGGACATGGTCGCTCAGGCGTAGCGCCAGAAGAACCTGGCACCGCCAAAAAGGCGCGGAGCCCGTTCTCACGGACTCCGCGCACTTCCTTTCTGAATTCTTTCTCACCCCGGCCCCGGCGAGAGGCCCTGGTGTCAGGCAGACGGGCGGTGGAAGCACTCAAAGAGGTTGCCGTCCCGGTCGGCCACGATGGTGCGCACCCCGCCGGCCGCCTCGGTCGGGCCGTCGATCACCGAACCGCCCTCCTTCACGAAGGAGTTGACGGCCGCTTCGAGGTCGTTGACGTGCAGCGTCGCCTCACGGTGCATCTTCTTCAGCGTGTCCGCGTCCCCCTCGATGACGAGGAACGGACCGACAACGGCGAGCCGGAGACCCGGGAACTCCAGGATCGGCGCCTCGTCGACGCCGGCCAGCGCCTGGTAGAGGGGAAGAGCCTCCGTGATGCTGGACACTTCGATGCGGGCGGAAATGGAGTCGATGAGATTGTTCATGCGAATACGATAAACAGCGGGCGCAGTAGCCAACAAGTCGGTACCCGGGTGCCAATTGCAACACCCTCCAACTGGACCATCCGGCGATCAGGGTGGTGCGAACACCAGCATAAGCGACACCCAAGCAAGGGGATGTGTCAGCCTTTTCTTCCATGCATTCTGTTGTCCGTAAACAGAAAAACCTTGGAGGAAAATATGGCGAAGGCACCCCGTATCGCACTGGTCACCGGAGCGACCCAGGGCCTGGGCCTCGCGCTCGTCAAGGCCCTGGCGCAGCAGCTCAACGAAGGCGACATCGTGTACGCCACGGGCCGGGACGGCGTCCGTCTGAAGGAGGTCGCCGCCGAACTGGCGGCCGTCGCACCCGCCGAAGTGCGCGACGAGCTCTTCGACGTCGCCGACCCCGACCGCGCACAGCAGTTGGCCGACACCCTGGCGGAGCGACACGGCGGGGTCGACATCGTCTTCAACAACGCCGTGATGGGTGTCGCTCCCGGCGACGACGCCAGCGCCATCGTGGACGCCTACACACAGGTCAACAACTTCGCCACCACACGTGTGCTGCGTGCGTTCGGCCCCCTGGTGCGGGACGGGGGACGGCTGATCGTCGTCGCGAGTTCGCTCGGCACCCTGTCGTACCTCGCGCCGGTGCTGCACGGCAGATTCGACAACCTCGGCACGCTGGACGACGTGGACGCCTCGGTCGCCGCCTGGCGGGACGCCGTGCAGGACGGCAGCGCCTTCGGCGGGCCCTGGCCGGCCTTCGTCAACATCCCCTCCAAGATCGCCCAGGTCGCGGCCGTACGTACCCTGGCCGCCCAGCGGCGTGCGGACGACCTGGCGCGAGACATCCTCGTCGCCTCCGTGTGCCCGGGCATGATGAACACCCGCACCTCACAGGCGTGGTGGGACGTGAGCGACGCCCCCACTCCGGACCAGGCCGCCGTCGCCCTGCTGGACATGGTGAAGCAGCCCGTACAGCCCGAGCAGTACGGCGAGTTGGTGCGCGACGGCCAGGTGGTTCCCTGGCGCCCTGCCGCCTGACGACTCCCTGGGTCCCGTCCGGTTCCGCCCGTCCATCCGTCCGAAGGGAAGCATCATGGCAACCACGCTCAAGCACGTGATCGAGGCCAACAAGCCCCTGGTCGTCCCCAGCGTCCACGACGGCATCTCCGCCCTCCTCATCCGTGAACTGGGCTTCGAATCCGCCTACCTGGGCAGCTACGCGACCGGCGCCACCAAGTACGGCCTGCCGGACATCGGCTACATCGGTCTGGAGGACATGGCCGACCAGGTGCGCCGGCTCGCGCCGATCGTGGACGTGCCGATCATCGTCGACGGTGAAGGCGGCTGGGGCAACCCACTGCACACCGCTAACGCCGTGCGGGTGCTGGAGCGGGCGGGCGCGGCCGCCACCCACATCGACGACCAGCTCTTCGGCAAGCACATCAAGGCCACCGCGGACCTGGAGACGACGCAGCGGACAGCCGACAAGATCAAGGCCGCCGTGGACGCCCGGAAGTCCGAGGACTTCATGGTCATCGGGCGGACCGACGCGTCCAAGCGCGGCGCTCCGGTGGACATCCAGCTCACCGCGATCGAGCGGGTGCTCGCCTATGCGGAGGCGGGCGCCGACGGGGTGTTCATCGCGGGACGTCTGGACGAGGAGCGCTGGGCCCTGCTGAAGTCCGAGTCCAAGGTGCCCGTCTTCACCGTGGACTTCCCCGGACGCACCGCCGCCGAGATCGGCTCGTGGGGTGTCGACGTCGTCCTGTACAGGGCGCTCGGCCCCTTGGCCGCGGTCCACGCCATGCGTATGGCGTTCCAGACACTGCTCCGCGAGGGATCCACGATCAGCATCGAGTCCGACATCGGCACCCTGCCGGAATTCGACACGTTCCTCGGCATCGAACAGGCACGTGAAGACGCCCGCTCCTACGGCCTGCTCGACGACTGACATACCCCGGACCGGCCGGCCTCGCGACGCGGACCTCTCCGCGGAACACCCGACGCCCCCACAGGCGACAGCCCGACGTCTGCACGCCGAAGCGACTTTCGGCCCGCGGTCCGCCGGACCCCGCCCCATCCCGCATCTCCTCCGGCACCAGATAGGCCACACCATGCCTTCCTCAGCCAACACCACCTACTTCCACGGCGCCCACGTCATCACCGGTGACGGCCGGACCGTGATCGCGGACGCCGGGATCGTCGTCGACGACGGTGTCATCGTCGACATCGGTCCGCAGGACCTGCTGACCGTGCCGGAAGGCGCCGCCCGTGTCGACCTGACCGGCAAGACGGTCATGCCCACCATCGTCAATCCGCACGGTCACATCGGCTACATGCGGGACGCGACCGTCTCCAAGGACAACTATTCCCTGGAGAACGTGCTGGACCACCTGCACCGACTCGCGTACTACGGCATCAGCGTCTTCCAGTCCCTGGGCACCGACCGCGACGACGTGGAGATCAGCCTGCGCAACGCGCAGCGCTCCGGGGAACTCAGCGATCCGCAACTGCCGCTGCTGTTCACGGCCGGGACCGGGCTCGTCGCGCCGACTCCCGGCGAGATCAACGGTGGTCCCTACTTCGCCACCGACGTCGTACACGAGGTCACGACCGCGGACGAGGCCCGCGTCACCGTCCGCGAACTCGCCCGCAAGCGACCCGACGCGATCAAGTTTTGGGTGGACGACCGCTGGGGCACGCGCAACAAGCTGACGCCCGAGGTGTACACCGCGATCATCGAGGAGGCACACCGCCTCGGCTACCTCGCCATCGCGCACATCTTCGAGCTGGAGGACGCCAAGGGGGTCCTGCGGGCCGGCGTGAACGGCATCGCCCACATGGTCCGCGCCCCCGGCCCCGACGCGGAGCTGATCGAACTCCTCCAGCGCGACGATGCCTTCGCGTTCACCTCGATGGGCATCCAGCGCACCGCCTACGACACCAGCGGCTGGCTGACCGAGCCGGCGCTGACGGACACCGTCTCCGTCAAAGCCCGCAAGGAGGTGGGCGAGCACCTCGCCACGCTCACGCCCGCGGCCGTGGAGAAGGGCATGACCGGCTACCGGGTTCTGGAGGACAGCCTGCGCGCCTACGTCGAAGGAGGCGTCCGCGTCCTGCTGTCGGCCGACACCGGCGCGCGCACCCAGTTCTTCGGCATCGCCGAGCACCGTGAGATCGAGTCGATGGCCCGGGCCGGCATGCCGGTGCTCCAGGTGATCCGCTCGTCGACACAGCTGCCGGCCGAAGTCCTGGGACTGACCGACCGCGGCACGCTCGAACCCGGCAAGCGTGCCGACCTGCTCGTCCTGGATGCCAGCCCGCTGGACGGCATCGCCAACACCCGCCGCATCCACGCCGTCTACTTCGCCGGCCGCGCCGTCGACCGGGAGGCGCTGCGCGCCCGTTGGGCGCCCGAGACCACCCGTTGAATCCCCGGCCGCCCCCGCCTGCCCACGTCCCTACCTCTCCAGCACCACCGAAAGGAACATCTCCCATGGACATCGTCGACTCACAGATCCACCTCCACATCACGCTGAACGCCGAGGAGACCCTGGCCTCCATGAACTCCCTGGGCATCCAGGCGGCGGTGATCGACGAGTTCTGGGGCTTCGACGAGAAGACCGGCCGCGGCAACCCCGGCATCCTGCTGCCGGAACACCGGGCCTTCCGCGCCACCGCCCCCGGCGCCGAACTCGCCTCCATCCGCAACCCGGAGCGCTTCTCCTACCTGCTACGCATCCACCACCGCGACCCGCAGCTCACGGCCGGCGTCAAGGCCGTCGCCGACGCGCCGCACGCCCGAGCGGTGCGGATCGTGGCCCGGATGGAGGAGGACGTCAAGGAACTGGCGGACGGCGCCTACACACCCGTCTTCGACGCCGCCGCCGACAACGGCCTGCCGGTCTTCACGATGGTCCCGCGCGTCGCTCCCCTGCTGCGTCCTTACGCACAGGCCCACCCGGAGACCACCATCGTCGTCGACCACGTCGGCATGCCGGAGAACGACGCCGAGTTCGAGGACGTACTGCGGCTGGCCGACCTGCCGAACGTCGCCATCAAGTGGGGTCACGGCCCCGAGCTGTTCCACGCGGACACCTACCCCTTCGAACCCGCTGTCGACAAGCTGCTGCGCGTCCTCGACGCCTTCGGCCGCGAGCGGGTCATGTGGGCGAGCGACTACTCGGCGATCAGCGGCGACCACCGCTGGGCCGACGAACTCTTCAGCATCCGCGAGAGCACCCGGCTCAGCGCGCAGGACAAGGAGTGGATCCTCGGCGGCACGGTCCGCAAGATACTCGACTGGCCGCGCCCCGCGGAGCTGTACACGCCCCCGAAGATCCGCCACTGAGTATCCGGCCACCGGCCGCGAGGCCGGTGGCCGGCTTTCGCCGACCGCGGTCCGCTCCACCGGGTGGACACACCTCCCACTCGATCACCGTCCCCCGGGAGAGCACGATGACCCCCGCACAGCGTGCCGAAAGGCACCGCCACACCGACGCTCACCTGTCCGCGCGCTTCGACAGGGAGGCGGTGCCCCTCCTGGGGCATCTGCGCGCCGGCGCGATACGCCTGACCGGAAACCCAGTCGACGGTGACGACCTGCTCCAGGAGACCTGTCTGCGGGCCTGGACATCCTTCGGCTCGTTCGCCGAGGGCACCAATCTCCGGGCCTGGCTCAACCGCATCCTGGTCAACACCTTCATCAACGACTACCGCAAGCGGGCCCGTGAACCACACCGACTGTCGATCGACGAGACCACCGACGCGCGCTGGGGCCCTTCACCCGACCACTGTGGGCTGGGCCAGTCCGCCGAGGCAGCGGCCTTCGGGCGGCTGATCGACAAGGACGTCAAGGCCGCCTTCGCCCTGCTGCCGCGCAGCCATCAGCACGTGCTCTACATGGCCGACGTCGAGGGCTACACGTACAAGGAGATCGCCAGGCTCACAGGAACACCGGTCAACACTGTGGGATCACGTCTGATCAGGGCCCGGCGCCGGCTGCGCACGCTGCTCGACACCGAGCAGTCCGGCCGCCGTTGAGCCGACACTGACACCCGCCCCGGTTTCTGTCATCCAGTTCTCCGCAGTATCTCGCACCACTGAAGGACCATCATGTCCAAGACCCCGTCTCACGCTGCCCCGGTGACCGACGATCCGTCTGCCGCGTCGGCCGCCTCCGGCGACGCCGAGGCGCCGATCCCCCACCGGAAGATCCTGCAGACCCTGTCGGGCCTCCTGCTCGGCCTGTTCGTCGCCACCGTGTCGTCCACCATCGTCTCCACGGCGCTCCCGACCATCCTCGCCGACATCGGCGGCGGGCAGAACGCCTACACCTGGGTCGTCACCGCCCCGCTCCTGGCCCTGACCGCCTCGACACCCATCTGGGGCAAGCTGTCGGACCTGATGAGCAAGAAGTTCCTCGTCCAGTTCGCGCTGGTGCTCTACATCGTCTCCTCCGTCGTCGCCGGTCTCGCGCAGGACGCGGGCACTCTGATCGCGTGCCGGGCCGTGCAGGGCATCGGTGCGGGCGGCCTGACCGCGCTGGCACAGATCATCATGGCGGCCATGGTCCCGCCGCGGCAGCGGGGCCGCTACAGCGGATACCTCGGGGCCGCCTACGCCCTCGCCACGGTCGGCGGCCCGCTGATAGGCGGTGTCATCACCGATGTCAGCTGGCTCGGCTGGCGCTGGTGCTTCTACGCGGTGATCCCCTTCGCGCTGATCGCCATGGCGGTGCTGCACCGCACGATCGACCTGCCGGTGGTCCGGGCCGGAGCCCGTGTGGACTGGCTGGGCGCGGTGCTGGTGACCGCCTTCGCCTGCCTGCTGATGGTGTGGATCACCCTCGCCGGGGCCCAGTACGACTGGCTGTCGTGGCAGAGCGCCGTGATGGTGCCCGGTGCCATCGTCCTCGGCCTGCTCTTCGTGCTGGCCGAGTCCAGGGCGAGCGCGCCGCTCGTGCCGCTGCGGCTCTTTCGCAACGCGACGATCACGCTGTCCTCGCTCGCCGGGCTCTTCGTCGGTGTGGCCATGTTCGCCGGCACCATCTTCATGAGCCAGTACTTCCAGCTCTCCGAGGGCCGGACGCCCACCATGGCGGGCCTCATGACCACTCCGCTGGTCGGCGGCCTGCTGGTGGCCTCCATGCTGTCGGGACGGATCATCACCCGGACCGGCAAGTGGAAGATGTCCCTGGTCGTCGGCGGTGTGTTCCTGACCGCGGGTGCCCTCCTGCTGGGCACCCTGCGTACGGGCACCCCATACGGGCAGTCCGCCCTCATCATGATCGTCTTCGGAGTGGGTGTCGGCCTTCTGTTCCAGAACCTCGTGCTCGCCGTGCAGAACCAGGTCAGTGCCGGTGATCTCGGTTCCGCCAGCTCCCTGGTCTCCTTCTTCCGCTCCCTGGGCGGCGCGCTGGGCCTGTCCGCTCTGGGAGCCCTGCTGGGCAGCCGGGTCGCCCACTTCGAGGCCACCGGCTTTGCTTCCTTTGGCGACGCGCCCTCATCCGGCGGGTCCGGTATCCCCCGTCTGGCGTCCCTGCCCGCCCCGGTCCGCGAGGTGATCGAGACGGCCTACGGTCATGGGATCGGTGACGTCTTCCTCGGCGTCGCGCCGTGTTCCCTGCTGGCACTGGTACTGATCCTGTTCATCCGGGAGACCCCGTTGCGCTCGTCGAACGCGGAGGTCCCCGCCGACGTCCCGGCTCCCCGGGCAGACCCCTCTTGACCCGACTCCACAAACCGGCCGGGCTTGCGTGATCAGGCTCCGTGCGCGGTGGCGTCCAGGATCAGACGCACGATGGCGTCGGGGTGGGTGACGAGCGAGAGGTGGCGCCACGCCAGCTCGATGGTCTTCGCCCCCATCCGCCGGGCGAGGAACCGTTCCAGCTCGGGGGAGGTCGTGCGGTCGTTCCCCGACACCGCGTACCAAGGTCGGCCTGGTGCGCCAGGCGGCGACCGTGGTCGTCGACGTGGGGAAGAGCGAGTCGGTGATGCGGCCCCTGCGCGGCGTACAGGGCGAGGGCCCGCCGTCGCGGCACACCTCCCGCGAAGTCACGCAGGAAGCCCTTCTCGCTGTGCTGTTTGTATCCGCCGGACTCCACCAGTTCGGCACTGGCAGGCGGAGTGGGGAAGGTCCCGGCCAGGGCCGTGTAGTCCTCGCCCGCCTCGGGCGCGCGGGCCGCGACGCAGACCAGGCCCGTCACCTCGGGATGGAGTCCGGCCTCGGTGATGACGGCGCCGCCCCAGGAGTGCGCTGCGAGCACCGTCGGGCCGTCCCTGGAGATCCAGCGCACGGCGGGTGGCGGCCACGTCGTCGGCCAGGGAGCTGAGCGGATTCTGTACGGCGGTGACGTTCAGGCCCGCCGCCTGGAGCCGCTCGATGACATCGGCCCAGGACGAGCCGTCGGCGTAGGCGCCGTGGACGAGGACGACGTTCTTCACCCGGCGGAGCCGGAGGCGGCGGCCGGTCGACGCGGCGCCGGCTGCGCCGCCGAGGCCGGGCCCGTGGCGAGCCCGGCCGCTGCCGCGGCCGCTCCCGCCGTCACGACGCCTGAGAAGGTGTGGCGACTGATCATGTTGGTGGTTCCCCTCGTGGAAAACGTGTCGCGCCGGCACACCGCGCGCGTCACCGCCGCGAGCACGCACCGTCCGCGGGCACCGCTCGCCCGGGTGTCGACTTCATCCAGCCGTGCCGCGTCGGTCCGCCCATCGACCCGAACGGGCAGGGACGAGCAGCACCCACCACTCGTCGCACCGGCGTGGCCACACGCGATATCTCCGCGGGTCATGAGAGTTTCCGAAGGGAGCCGCCGGGGTGGGGGCGGTAGCGCGCGGCGGGTCTCCCCGACGGCTGACGGACCGGATAAGGCACATGGGCCCCGGCCGCGGCGGTCACACGCCCTGCCCTTGCGGGCCCTCGCCACGCCCCATCAGACACCTGTCCGGCCGGCTCGGGCCGCAGGACGGCCGTATCGCCCATGATGATCTCCGGATCCCCCGGATCCGTTCCTGCCGGGATCGTGTCGCCTCCCGCTCGTCTCGGCCGGGCGGTCGGCCGGGCCGTGGCTGGGGAAGTCGCACGGCCGGCAGAACGCCCCGGCCTCCTCGTCCACCGTCGCGCATCCCATGCAGTACGCACTTGCCCGGGCACACGTATCGCCCTAACGTATGGTGACATGGCCAGTACTGGTGAAAAAGTGAGTGAGCGCCCGGACGCCCTGGCCGACTCGGAGTCGCAGTGCTCCATCGACAAGGTCGAGCTGGCTCTGAGCATTCTGGAAGGCCGGTGGAAGCTGCTCATCGTGCACCACCTGCTCGTCCGCCAGCCGCAGCGGTTCTCCGAGCTGGAGCGGGCCATCCCGCGCGTGACACAGAAGATGCTGATCCAGCAGCTGCGCGCCCTGGAGGCCGACGGGGTGGTGCGCCGGATCGTCTACCCCGAGGTCCCGCCGCATGTGGAGTATGAACTGACCCCCGCCGGGGCGGCGCTGACCCCGGCCCTCAACGCCCTCCACGACTGGGCCGCCCACTCGTGTCCGGACGGAGCCGCCCTGCGCGCCCTCAAGAACTCGACGGGTCCCGCGGCCCGGCGGTGACCTCCGACAGCAGGTGCAGACTCCGGCCCACGACGTCCATGGCGGGGGTCACGGAAATCTCCAGGACCTGCATGATCTCGCGGGCCGTGGCCCCGGCGTCAAGGCAGCGGTGCACATGCCCGGCCACACCCGGCAGGAAGATGTGGGTGGGTGTGGCGTCGAACGCGAGGTAGATCAGCTCCTTCAGTTTCCGGTCGAGTATGTCGTTGTTCCACGCCACCCGGGTCCAGTCGGACATGAGATCCGCCAGCTCGGGCGACACCCGTGCGAAGTCGGCCATCTGTCCCGCGGCGCCCGCCCACTCCGCGACCATCGAGCGGCTGATGTTGCGCAGGGTGTCACGCGGCGCTGCGCCGGGACCGGGCAGCCGGCCCTGCGACTGGAGGGCCTCCAGAGTGATCGGCACGGTCACGGCCACTCCGTGGTAGCCCATCACGGCGGTCAACTCGATGACCTTGGCCAGCTCCAGGACGTCCGCACCGGCCTCCAGCGCGGTCCGCATGCAGCTCTCCATCTGGACGGGATCGTAATAGGAGATGTTGCCCTGGACGACCATGCCGATGAGGGCTGCTTCCCGGCCGGTCAGTTCGCGTTCCTCGGCCGCCGCGTAGGCACGGCGTGCGACGACGGCGAAGTCCGGGTCGATGCGCTCGACCAGGGCGAGCGCAGCGGCGCGGGCGACGGGTGCGCCGGGATGCCCGGCGGCACCGGAAACACGGGAGGACATGTCACGCTCCCGTCACGTGGCTCAGGCCGGCCTCGCGACGGGCCAGGGCGAGCAGTTCCAGCGAACGGCGACGGCCCTCGTGGGTGTGGTCGGTGGGGGTGACGATGATCTCGTCCGCCTGTGACATCTCCGCCAGATCCGTGAGGCGGTCCCGCACCGTGGCGGTCGAACCGACCAGCGACAACCGCAGTATCCGACCGACCGTGTGCCTCTCGTGGGGCTGCCAGTAGGCGTCGATGTCGTCGACGGGTGCGGGCAGCGGGCGCCAGGGACGGCGGAAGATGTTGTTGACCATGTACTGCTGGTAGGCGGTGAAGGCGTGCCACGCCTCCCCGTCGGTGTCCGCGACGACCGTGTTGGCGCTGACCATCACATACGGCCGGTCGAGCTGCGCCGACGGCCGGAACTCCGCGCGGTACGTGGCCAGTGCCGGTGCCAGATTGTCAGGCGCGAAGTGTGAGGCGAAGGCGAACGGCAGCCCCAGTCGGCCGGCCACGGAGGCGCCGGACGGGCTCGATCCGAGCACCCACAGGGGCACTCGTTCGCCCGCGCCGGGGTACGCACGCACCGGGGCGTCCGGCTCGGGTTCGGCCAGGTAGGACCGCAGTTCCTCGATGTCGTGCGGGAAGGAACCGCCCGCCCGGCGCAAAGCCAGCTGCGTCGGCTCGTCGGTCCCGGAGGAACGGCCGAGCCCCAGGTCGACGCGGTCGGGATACAGGCTTGCCAGGGTGCCGAACTGCTCAGCCACGATCAGCGGGGCATGGTTGGGCAGCATGACGCCGCCGGCGCCGACCCGGATCGTGGAGGTGCCGTCGGCGACGTGTCCGATCAGTACTGCGGTCGCGGCACTGGCGACACCGGGTGCGTTGTGGTGCTCGGCCAGCCAGAACCGACGGTAGCCCAGCTCCTCGGCGTGCCGGGCCAGGTCACGGGTGTGACGGAGGGCGACACGGGGGGTGGTCTCGTCGGTGATGAACGCAAGATCCAGTACGGAGAGCGCCGGCAGGGGCGGGGTGGTGGGCATCGGTGTCCTTGTATGTCGTCGGATCGATGGAGAAGGCGCGGGGCAGGAGGCGAGTGCTGTCCCGGCGGGTCCCGGGCCCGGCGTCAGGCTCGGGCGGACGTCCGGGTTCACGGGTCCGGGCGGGCGGACGTCCGGGCTTACCGGCTCCGGGGTCCGGCCTCAGGCGCGGGCGGATGTCCGTGCTTGCGGGTCCTGTGCGATGCCCGGCACCAGAGCGGGTGCCGTCGGCCGGGTACCGGGGCCGTGAGTGACGGGCGTACGCCGTGCCAGGGCGTCGAGGAAGGGGCGGGTGGCCAGCCCGAGGGCGCTCTCGGCGTCCGCGTCCGGGGCGTACCGCCCGCCCTTGAGCGGCACCTGGGTGCCGAGCACGAAGCGTCCGGGGGCCATCTCGTCGGCACCCAGTGCGGCGAGCACGGGCCGCAACGCATGGTCGAGCATCAGGACGTGCGCGAGGGTGCCGCCGGTGGCGAGCGGAAGCACCGCCCGGCCGGCCAGCGCCTTCTCCGGCAGCACGTCGAGGAGCGCCTTCAGCAGCCCCGAGTAGGAGGCCTTGAAGACGGGCGTGGCGACGACGACTCCGTCGGCGCGCTCGACGCCGTCCAGGACGGCCGCGAGGCGGGGGTCGGAGACCTGGCCGGACAGCAGTGGCGCGGCGGGCAGATCACGTACGTCGACCGGTAGGACATCGTGTCCCGCGGCGGTCAGGAGGCCGTCGACGTGGCGCCGTACGGCCGCGGTCCTGGACTGCGGCGAGGGACTCGCGGACAGGGACAGGACGGTGGACATGTGCGGCGCCTCTCGTCGTACGGCACCGTCACACGGTGGGAAAGGTGTCCATCCAGATGATCTCCAGCGTGCGGTGCGTGATGCGCCAGCCCTCATGGCGGCGCTCCAACTGGTCCACGAAGAAGCCGGTCTGGATGAGGTTCCAGCCGTTTCCGTCGGTGCTGCCCTTGTGGGTGTGCATGTGCTGGGTGCGGGCCGTGGCGTGGTCGCCGTCGATCACGACCGTGGAGAAGCCCTGGAAGTGCTGCCACTTCTGCAGGGTGCTCATCGACCCCTCGGCACCGCGCATCACCTCGACCAGCTTGCGGTAGTCGAGGCCCTTCAGAGACGCGTCACCGGTGACGGAGTAGTCGACGGTGGCACCCGGGGCGAAGACGGTGTCCCACTGCTCCAGGACGTTGTTGTCACCGTCCTCGTGCAGGTCCTGGCCCAGGCCGTAGCGCACGATCAGGTCCTGTATCGCCAGCCGGTCCTCGACGTACTGGAGGCGTTCTTCGAGGGAGCGGCCGGACTTCGTGGTGCTGGCGTTGTTCGTCATGCTTCAAACGTAGGTCGACACCCCCTGAACTGGAAGTACAGACAAAAAAGTAAGTATGCCGTCGCTGCTGTGACGGCCGACACCCGCACGTGTCCCCGTCCTGGCTGTGGCTGACGTACCGCCTGCGCGGCCTCCGGGCCGCGAAGGGCCATCCCGCATGACGCCTCCTCACCCCGTTGGTCCGGGGGACTGGACGAACGACCTGCGGACGGTCGGCGCCGAGCCGAACTTCATGTCCATCAACGCCACCACCGAAGTCGATCTGATGGGGCAGGCTGCCAGCGAGACCATCGCGGGCCGCTACTGGTCCTCCTCCGGCGGGCAGGCCGACTTCGCGCGCGGGGCGATGTACTCCCCCGGCGGCAAGGCGTTCATCGTGCTGCACTCCACCACCCACGACGGGCGCGGCCGCATCCGCTCCCAGCTCACGCCGGGCAGTGTGGTGACGACGCTGAAGAACACCATCGACCACGTGGTCACCGAGTACGGCGTCGCGGAACTGCGGGGCGCGAGCCTGGACGAGCGGGCACGCCGGCTGATCGGCATCGCCCACCCCGACCACCGGGACGAACTGCGCTTCCACGCCCGCGGGGCAGGGCTGCTGCTCTGCCACGCCGGCCACTGACCACGCGGCCCGCCGGGCCACGGAGGGCCGAGCGGCGCACCGGGTCACGGGGCGGGCGGCCGGGTCGCGGCATGTGGCTCGGCCCGGGCCTTGAACATGGCTCGGGAAACGCCCGCTGCCGCGTCCGGCAGGTCGGACACGGCAGAGGTGTTCCCCTCGACGGCGGCGTGGGGCGGGCGGCCGCGGATCAGTTCCGCGGCATGCTCACGACCTGGGTGTTGGTGTACTCCTGTACGCCTTCCACACCGTTCTCGTGACCGATGCCCGACTCCTTGTGGCCGCTGAACGGGATGCCGGGCGCCAGCACCTGCGCCGCGTTCACCCATACCACTCCGGTGTCCAGCCGTGCCGCCACCTCCGCGGCCGCTTCCGGGTCGCTGCTCCAGACCGAGCCCGCCAGGCCGTACTCGGAGTCGTTGGCCCGCGCCACGACCTCGTCCACGGACGTGTAGCGCAGCAGGGGCACGATCGGCCCGAACGGCTCCTCACGGACGATCCGCGAGTCGTCCGGCGGGTTGTCCACGACCGTCGGGTGAATGAAGTAACCCCTGCCTTCGGGGATGTCGCCCTTGACCAGGAACCGGTGCCCGGCCTGCTCGGTCGCCTCGATCAGCTCGCGTACCCGCTCGTACTGGCGCCGGTTCTGGACGGGGCCGAGTTTCACCCCCTCCTCGGCCCCGTTGCCGACCACGGCCGTCTCCGCGATCTTGGCAAACCGCTCCGCGAACGCGTCGTAGATCGAGTCGTGGACATAGACACGCTTCGCGCCGATGCAGATCTGCGCCGAGTTGATGAAGGCCGCCCAGAACACCTTCTCAACCGTCGTGTCGAGGTCGACGTCCGGGAGCACGATCGCGGCGTCGTTGCCGCCCAGTTCGAGCGTCACCCGGGCCAGCCGCTGTGACGCGGTCGCCATGACCGCCTTGCCGGTGGCCGTCGACCCGGTCAGTGAGATCTTCGCGACCCGCGGGTCGGAGGTGAGCCTGTTGCCGAGACCGCTGGTGCCCGACACGATGTTCAGCACTCCGGCCGGCACCACGTCTCGGACCAGTTCCCCGAAGCGCAGCATCGTCAGCGGAGTGTAGGGGGACGGCTTGAGCACCAGGGTGTTCCCGGTCAGCAGCGCCGGGCCGACCTTCCACACGGCCAGGGCGACGGGGAAGTTCCAGGGCACGATGCCGACGACGACACCGTAGGGGGTGTGGCGTACGCGCACGGTCCGGCCGCCTTCTTCTCGGGTCTCGTCCGCGTGGTACTCGAACTCGGCCATGGTGGCCAACCAGCGCGCCGAGCCCGCCCATTCGAGACGGGCAGCCTGCAGCGGCTTGCCCTGCTCGGCGGTGTGCAGAGCGGTCAGCTCGTCGAGGTTCTCCTCGATGAGCCGGGCCATCGACACGAGCACCTTCCGGCGCTCCGCAAGGGGAGTGTCCCGCCACGTCGAAAAGGCGCGTCCGGCGGATTCCAGGGCCTGTTCGTACTGGGCGTCGGTGATGTCCGGTGCCGTCCCGACCACTTCCTCCGTCGCCGGATTGAGTACGTCCGCCGGGGTTCCTTCGGCCGGTACCGACCTGCCGTCGATGAGCATGGGGTAATGCGGAATGCGCGTAGTGATTGTCGACATGACGTGACCCTTCAATTCTTCACAGTCGGATGACCGGCTTGACGACCGATCCTGAGCTGGAATCGGATATGGCCCGGTCGATTTCGTCCAGCGGGTACTCGCGCACCAACTTCTCCAGGGGCAGCCGGCCCTGGCGTACGAGTTCGACGAGTGCGGGCAGAAAGGTGACGATGTCACTGTCACCCTCAATGACGCCTTGCACGCTCACCCCGGGCAGCAGCGAGGTGATCGGCACGCTGAAGTGGGCTCCCAGGCGCAGTCCGATGAGTCCCAGCCGGCCTCGCGGGGCGAGCGACTGCACGGCCTGGGCCTGGACCTCCGGCACACCGGTGGTGTCGACAGCGACCTGTACGCCGCCGGAAGTGATGTCGCCCAGCGCCTGGACGGGGCCGGTCTCGGCGCTGTTGACGGTGTGGGTGGCACCCAGTTCGCGCGCCAGGGCAAGCCGCCCGGGGACGATGTCGACCACAACGATGCGGGCGGCGGCGGTCAGCCGCGCCGCCAGCAGGGCACCGAAGCCGACCGCCCCGGTGCCGAAGATGGCCACGGTGGCGCCGGGGGCGGGCGGCAACTGGTTGAGGACGGCTCCCGCTCCGGTCTGGAAACCGCAGCCCAGCGGTGCGAGCAGGGCGAGTTCGTCATCGCTGTCCGCCTCGACGGGGATGACGTTGCGGTCGTTGGCGAGGGCGTGGCCCGCCAGTGAGGACTGTCCGAAGAACCCGCCCACCAAAGGCTTTCCGTCCAGGGTGGACAGGCGCGGGGCGCCACCCGTGGTCCGGCCGAGGGCCGGGCCGGTGTTGAGGTCGCCGAAGCGGGCGCAGTAGGCGGGGTGACCAGTGAGGCAGGAGACGCACTGTCCGCAGGAGTCGAACGTCATGAGGACCCGGTCGCCCGGCTTGACCGACGTGACCTGGGAACCGACGCGTTCCACGACGCCCGCGCCCTCGTGGCCGAGGACCAGTGGCGGCAGCGACGGCTCCTCCCACACCTGCTTGTACAGGGTGTCCGTATGGCAGAGTCCAACCGCGACGACGCGGACCAGGACCTCGTGCTCTCTGGGTTCGTCGACGACGATGTCCGCTATGCGGAAACCCTCCTCACCCGGTACAGCGAGGGCGGCTTTGCTGGTGACGGCCATGCGGTTGCCTTTCTGGCTGGCGCTACAGGTGACCGAGGGGAACGGTCGTGCGGCTCACGAGCGGGTGACGGGAAAACGCCATGGGCCCGACTCCGAGCAGGAGAATTCCGAGAGGCACCCGGAATACGGAATGAGCGCCGAAGGGCAACACCATCCGTTTCGACTGCCGTACCCAACTCAAGATTGCTCGAAGAGGACGCGAATTCAATCGCTCTAGCCAGTGGCATCCAAACTAGTGCTCCCGCTACCCGGGCACTTGCCCCGACCGGCAAGAGCCTTGCCCCCTCGTCCACCTCGCCACCACCGCACCGCCCGGCCGCGGGGGCGTGGACATCAAGCCCGCCTTCACCCTCGCCTCGACGGCCACCTGGGACGGCGATCCGGTGACGCGGACGCCCTTCGCCGTCTGGTGGGGCACGTGCGACCAGGCCAACACGGGCGAGTTTCTCGAACAGAACCGGGACACCACCGAGGTGCTGCCCTTCTACGAGTACGCGCGGACCGGCGGCAATCATGCCTTCTCACAGACAGTGGTCGCCCGGCAGCGGTCAGATCGTCTCCAGGGACGACGCGATACCCGGGCGGACACCTGTCTGTCCCAGGTCCCTGGGGAACCGCAGACCAAGTCCATGTCCCCCGGCTCGGCGGCGCGGGAGACGTGGACCCCTACGGGCGCGAGAGACACACACATACTTTGGTACGTCCCGCGCCGCAGAATGGGGGATCATCGCCGAGGGCAACGTGCCGCTGTCCGCGAGGGTCGGCACGCTCTCCGGAGGCCAGCGCACCCGCGTCGCCTTCGCGCTGACGCTGGGCAAGCGGCCCGAGATGGTCCCGCTCGACGAGCCGATGGCCGACCTCGACCCGCTGGTATTACGGCGTCAGATGACGGACATGCTCATGCACGACGCCGCCCAGAACGTCACGACCGTGGTGATGTCCTCCCACATGGTCTCCGAACTGGAAGGGGCTAGCGACTTTCTGGTCCTCGTCAACGACGGAACCGTCCGGCTGGCGGGTGAGATCGACGCGATCAGTAACGCCCACCGCCTAGTGTCCGCGCCCGACGCCGACAGCAGTCGGCGGTCGGAACTGGCCGGGCACGAGATCGTCGAGAGCCGCCGGACGCCCGATGGCCGGCTGACCGCGCTCGTCCGCCCCCGTGGCCCGCTGCCTCACGGCTGGCAAGTCAGCCCACCCGGTCTGGAGGATCTCCTGCTCGCCCATCTGCGCACCACGGACGTGTCCCCGCTGATCACGGCCAGCGCGAGCGTCGACACCGCCAGCACCCGGGCCGCGGAGGTGACCGCGTGACCACCTCCGCTCTCGCGCGGCCCCGTGCCCTGCGGCTGCGCGGCCTCACCTGGCTGGTGTGGCGCCAGAACCGCGTCGCCTTCTGGATCGGTCTCGTCTTCGCCCTCGCGGTGGCCGTCTACGCCGCGGTCCGTCATCAGGAGGCGGTGACGGCCATCGACCAGCGGCACCTGGACGCGTGCCGCGGCATCACCGATTCCTCCTCACCGTGCTTCACCAAGATCCTCGACTTCGGCTCCCACTACCAGTACCCGATGCGCCGTCCGCTCCAGGTCGTGATCGTCCTGCCGTTGCTCTTCGGTCTGTTCTTCGGCGGTCCGCAGCTGGCGCAGGAACTGGAGACCGACACCTACTGGACCGCCTGCTCCCAGTCGGTGTCCCGGGTGCGCTGGGTCTTGACGAAACTCGCCGTACCGGCTGCCATGACCGCGGTGATCAGCGCGATCCTCGCCCTGGCCATGCCCTGGTGGTGGCACCCGGTGGCGGACGTGATGGGCAGCCAGTTCCCCTGGTACCAGTGGTATCCGTACTACGGCATCGGTCCCGTGGTGGTGGGCCTGTCCGTGCTGCTGTTCGTCGTCGGCGTGACGTTCGGCCTGCTGCTGCGGCGTACCGTCGCCGCGATGGCGGCCACGCTGGTCGTGGGCGCCGGGGTGCTCGTACTGCTGGACCGGATCCGCGGGCACCTGCTGCCGACCATGACCGTGAACAAGCAGCACACCAGCGCGATCCCCGGCCCCGACGACGCCTGGGTGATGTCCGACAGCACGCTCTCCGCCTCCGGCGCCCCGGTCTCGGACGTCAACAGCTGCTACTCGTCGGGCAACTTCGACAAGTGCCTCACCGTCCACGGGCGGACCGGCCACTGGGCCGACTACCACCCCGCCTCGCATCTGTGGCCCATGCAGGGGGTGGAGACCGGTCTGTGCCTGGTGCTCGCGGCGGCGCTCACCGCGCTGTGCGTCTTGTGGGTGCGGCGGCGCCTGGTCTGACGAGCGGGAGCGGTACGGCACCGTCCCGGCCGTGCGTGAGCGCAGGAATCACTTACGCACGGCATCAGGAAAGTTGGCTTCTTCCGTGGCCGCGCGTCGGCCATGCTGGACGCGGACCCGTCGGCGCCGGTCCGCCGCCCTCCGTCGGGGGTGCTGCGGGCTCGGCGCCGTCGTCCGTCGCCCCGCCCTGACGCCTTGCCCGTCCCGCCGTAGGGAAGAAGCCTCGATGACCACCGCTCCCCCGACCGTGCACGTCCTGGACGAGAGCCGCATTCGCACGCTGCTGCCCGCCGAGGAAGCTTTGGAGGTCACCCGGCAGGCTCTTGTCGCGCACGCCTCCCAAGCCGTCGACCAGCCGGATCCCTGGCATCTGGAGGTCACCGCACCGGACGGGGGCCGGCGAGGCGAGGTGCACGTCAAGGGAGCACACCTGCACGGCGCGAGCCACTACGCCGTCAAACTGGCCACGGGTTTCTACGGCAACCGTCCGCTCGGTCTGCCGGTCTCCGGCGGGCTCAGCCTGATCGCGGACGCCACCACGGGCTTCCCCACGCTGGTCGCGCTCGACAACGGCTATCTGACCGACGTCCGCACCGGCGCGGCGGGCGCGCTGGCGGCGCAGGCGCTGTCCCGGCCGGACGCCCATCGCGTCGCGGTGATCGGGCCCGGCGCACAGGCCGCCTATCAGCTGCGGGCCCTGCTCCAGGTGCGCAGCCCCGGTGAACTCGTCGTCCACGGCCGTGGTCCGTTGGGGCGCGAGGCGTTCGCCGAGCGGATGCGGGCCCTGCACACCTGGACGGTGCGGACGACCGAGTGCGCCGAGGACGCCGTCCGGGGCGCGGACATCGTGGTCACCGTCACCCCGTCCCGGGAGCCGGTCCTCAGCGGCGAGTGGCTCGCCGAGGGCACCCATGTCACCTCTGTGGGCGCGGACATGGAGGGCAAGCGGGAACTGGACGCCTCGGTGTTGCGCCGCGCGGAACTCGTTGCCGCCGACGATCCCGGGCAGTGCCTGCGCATCGGCGAACTGCAGTACCTCGGCCGAGGGGACGCCGGCCCGTCGCCCCGGATCGAGGCGCTGGGTGACGTCCTGGCCGGCCGGCGTCCCGGGCGGTGCGGTGACACCGCGATCACGGTGGCCGATCTGACGGGCCTGGGCACACAGGACGCTGCCATCGCCGGCCGTCTGGCCGAGCGGTACGCGGCGGAGAGCGGCGGCCGACCGCGCTGACCGAAGGACCTAGCCGAGCAGAGAGAATGGAACCGATGACCACCGACCCCACCGCGCTGTACCGGCTGAGGGACAGTGCCTACGCACCGGACCTCCTCATCGTCGCCGTCGCGGAACTCGACCTCTTCTCCTGGCTGGACGGCCACGGGCCCGCATCCGCGGAACACCTGTGTTCCGCGCTCGATCTCGACCCACGCGCGGTCGACGTGATGCTGACCTACCTCGTCGCTCTCGGTCTGCTCGAACGTGCCGGTGACGAGGTTAGGGTGACGGCGGCCTCCCGCGACCACCTGACGGCCGGCTCGCCCTACGACCTGCGCCCGTACTACGCCTCGCTGGCCGAGCGACCGGGGTGCGCGGAACTTCTGCGCGTGCTGCGCACCGGTGAGCCCGCGAGCTGGGCGAGTGCAGCCGCCGACGCGGACTGGGAGAGCAGGCTCGCCGATCCGGCCTTCGCCGCGGGTGTCACCGCGGCCATGGACGCGCGGGGACGCTTCCTCGGTCCCGCGCTCGCCGAGGCTCTCGCCGACGTTCCCATGCGGCAGGTGCTCGACGTGGGCGGGGGCTCCGGCATCTACGCCGGTGCTCTGGCGGACCGGTTCCCCGCGCTGGACGTCGCGGTTCTGGAGCGGGCCCCGGTGGACGTGGCCACACGTGCCCTGCTGAACGACCGCGGCCACGCGTCACGTGTGGACGTGTTGGTCGGCGACATGTTCGGCGGTGCGCTTCCGGACGGCTTCGACCTCCACCTGTACTCCCACGTCCTGCACGACTGGGGCGCCGGGCGGGTCAGGCAGTTGCTGAGCGCCTCCTACGCGGCTTTGCCCGCGGGCGGGTATCTGGTCGATCACGACGTGCACATCAACGCCGACAAGAGCGGGCCGCTGCCCGCGGCGGAGTACTCCGTCTTCCTGATGCACGCCACACCGGGCAAGTGCTGGTCGGTCCGCGAGCTGGCCGACATGCTCGGCGAGGCCGGCTTCGAGGCACCGTCGCTGCGGCCGACGGCCGGCGACCGGTCCGTTGTCATCGCCCGCAAACCGGGCTGACCGGGCCAGTCCGCCGGGCGCGCGGCGCGCTCCCCGGACCCGGGCCGACCGCGTTCAGCTTCCGGTGCCGGGGCTCAGGAGTGTCAGCGACGTCGCCGAACGAGTTGCCGGACACCGGCACCGGACCCCGTCCACTTCACCTTCAGCGGGTCGCGCTCGTTGGGCGGGGTGATAGCAGCGATGCCGGGGTCACCGTCTTCGCCCCGCTGATGTCGGGGTTGGCGAACTTCAGCCCGGACCAGGCGCTCTTCCCCGGCTTCAGGGCGATGGTCGTGGGCGTGCCGGCGCGCGCTACGGGTCCGATCCCAGCTGCCGGCCGCTCGCGTCTGTGAAAGCCGCCCCGGGATAGCCGGTCACGGTGCAGGTGTGGCCGGAGGCGTTGGTCAGCACGAGGGCGAAGTTCTCCTGCCCGGCGCCGGGGCCCTCGGAACCCACCGAGGCGCGCAGTTCCGACGTGTGGCAGCGCGTGCTCCTCGCGGAGGCGGCGGACGCGGCGGAGCCGCCCGAGGACGCGGCCGAGCCGCCGCCCGAGCCACCGGCCGTACCTCCGGTGACCGCGGTGGAACCGGACGACGCCTGCGCGCTGCCGTCGGCGCCGGAGCCGCCACCGCAGGCGGTCAGCAGCCCCAGTGCGGCGGCCGCGCCCGCGAGGGCGGCCGCGTGACGCAGCGATCGGGAGGTGTGTGCCATGTGCTTCGCTCCTGGTTGGTGCCCGCACGCGATGAGACACGTGCGCACGGCGCCATCTGCGCCGTCATAGGAACCGATGCCCGCCAGGCCGAAAAGTTCGTGGCTGATGCAACTTTTTTCTGACGGCGCCGCCGGAACCGGTTCAGCCGACGACCGCGAGGACGTCGATCTCCACACGGGCCCCGGGCGCCAGACCCGCGGTGACGGTCGTGCGGGGCGGGAACGGCGCGCGCACCATCTCTCGGTAGGCGCTGTCCATCGCCTCGAAGTCGTCGTCCGTGGCGAGATGGACGCGCACCATGAGCACGTCGTCCCAGGTCGCACAGCCCTCGGACAGTACGGCGGTGACCTGTTCGAGGGCGCGGCGGGTCTGTGCGGCCACATCGCCGTCGAGCGGCTGCCCGGTCGTGGGGTGCGCGGCGAGCTGGCCGCACACCTGAAGGAACGGGCCGACACGGCGGCCCTGGCTGTAGGCGCCCACCGGAGTGGGGGCCAGCGTGGTGTCCACGGTGATGAAGGTCATGTTCTCTCTCCGGGGGTGCGGGCGGGCCGGGCCGGCCAGCGCGTGTCACGACGCGCTGCCCACGGCGCTCATGACGTGTTTCACACGGGTGTAGTCCGCCAGGCCGTGGGCGGACAGGTCCTTTCCGTGCCCGGACCGCTTGAACCCGCCGTGCGGCATCTCCGCGGTGAGCGGCCCGTGGGTGTTGATCCACACCGCCCCGAAATCGAGCTCCGCGGTGACCCGCAGGGCACGCGAGTGGTCGGTGGTCCAGATGGACGCCGCCAGGCCGTAGGACTGTTCGTTCGCGAGCCGGAGCGCCTCGGCCCGCCGGATGAGGGCGGCCAGCAGGGCGTCGTGGACGTCGGCGTGCACGAGTATGCGAGAGGCCGCGGTGCAGTCCTGGCCCGAGTTGTAGAAGACGGCCTCGGCGATGCCGTCCGCGGCGCTCTCCACGTCCGTGTCGGCGAAGACGATCGCGGGGGCGTTCCCGCCGAGTTCGAGGTGGGTCAGTTTCAGGCCGTCGGCGTCGGCCCGGGCCACCTGCACTCCGGCCCGGGTGGGGTCGGTGATGGAGACCAGGGCGGGGATCGGGTTCTCGGTCAACAGGCGTCCGGTGTCGCGGTCACCGAGGACCACGTTGACGACCCCCGGAGGCAGGAACCAAGCGGCGAGCTCGGCGAGCATCACCGTGCTGGTCGGGGTGGTCCCGGCGGGCTTGACGACGGTGGTGTTGCCGGCCGCGACAGCGGGGGCGATCTTCCACACGGCCATCATCAGCGGGTGGTTCCACGGAGTGATCTGCGCGCACACCCCCACCGGCTCACGGCGCACCAGCGAGGTCTGTCCCGCGGCGTACTCACCGGCCGAGGCCCCGTCCAGCAGCCGGGCGGCCCCCGCGAAGAAGCGCAACTGGTCGGCGCACTGGGGGATCTCCTCCTCGAGCACCTGGCGGCGGGGCTTGCCCGTCTCCCGGCACTCGGCGTCCGCGAACTCCTCGGCGGCCTCCTCCAGCGCGTCCACCAGGCGCAGCAGCGCCGCCTGCCGCTGTGCGGGGGTGGTGCGCCGGAAGGTGCGGAAAGCGTCCTGCGCCGTGTTCCTGCTTGTCCAGCCGGTCGTGGACGCGGGCGAGCACCTCGGCCACGGCACGCCGGGACCAGGCTCCGTCCGCGCGGGTGCTCACCGCGGCGGTCAGTGCCCGCAGGGTGGACCGGGCGTCGGCGTGGATGCCGAGCGCGGGATGATTGGACTCCAGCTTCCCCGCATCGGCCTCGATCTGGATCACCCGGCCGCGCGGGGTGAACGTGTGGTAATTGCTGGAGAGTTCGCCCAGTCCGGAGCCCACGACCAGCAGGACGTCCGCGTCCTCCAGGAAGGCCGTCATGTGCCGGTCCTCCAGCCAGGACTGCAGGGACAGCGGATGGTTCCAGGGGAAGGCGCCCTTGCCGCCGAACGTGCTGACCACCGGGGCGTGCAGTTTCTCGGCCAGCTCCAGCAGCGCGGGCCGGCCGCCGGAGCGTACGACACCGCCGCCGGCCACGACGACGGGGCTGGCCGCTCCCTCCAGCAACCGGGCCACCTCGGCGACGAGCTCGGCGCGGGGCTCCAGCGGTGCGGCGGACCCGGACAGGTCGCGTACGGGAGGCACATCGGCGGGCTCCAGCAGCACGTCCTGCGGGATCTCCACCCAGACCGGACTGCACGGTGCGCTCGCCGCCGCGCGCCAGGCCTCGGCGATCGCGGACGGGATCTGGGACGCGGACCTGACCAGCCTGGCGTGCTTGACGACGCCGCGGACGACCGCGGCCCGGTCGGGCAGCTCGTGCAGGAAGCCACGCCGCGCCCCGCCGAGTCCGGCGCGCGGTATCTGGCTGCTGATCACCAGGATCGGGGCGGAGGCGGCCGCGGCCTCCTGGAGGCCGGCCAGCGCCGTCAGGGCGCCGGGCCCGGTGGACAGCAGCAGCGGAGTGACCTCGCCGGTGACACGGGCGTGTCCGTCGGCGGCGAAGGCCGCGTTGTTCTCGATCCTGTTGGAGACAAACCGCAGCGAACTGCGCCCCAGCGCATCGAAGAGACCGAGCGCGTGCTGCCCTGGGATACCGAAGACGGTACGCACGCCGAGCACCGCCAGTGACTCGATCACGACATCGCCGCCAGAACGTACTCGGCCGGGGTCGGGAGATCGGGGAGGGTCATGTTCCCTGCTCTTTCGTCGTGGCCGGAGGACCGGAGCCCGGTGCGTGCCGGGTGTGCCGGGTGTCTCCGGGACCGGCATCTCAGTGGTCGGTCAGGAAGCGGTAGAGGCTCCGCGCGCCGAAGCGCAGGCTGCTCAGCGGCACGCGTTCGTCGGTGCCGTGAAACATCCGGGCGAAGTCGAAGCCCGCGGGCAGCCGGAGCGGGGCGAAGCCGTACCCCTCGATGCCCAGCGACGCGAAGGAAACGTTGTCGGTCGACGCGGAGGAGCAGTACGGGACGACCGTCGCCACCGGGTCCTCCGCGCTCAGGGCCCGCTGCATGGCGTCGATCAGCGACCCTTCCGGGGCCGACTCGGCGGACTCGGTGTAGTCGACCGTCTCGATCTCGATGCCGGGCCCCACGATGCTCGCGACCTCGCGCAGGAACTCCTGGCCACGGCCCGGTACGAAGCGGCCGTCCACCAGCGCCTGCGCCTCGGTGGGGATGACGTTGACGGTGTCGCCGGCGCGCAGGACGGTCGGGTTGGCCACGTTGCGCAGGGCGGAGCTGACCAGCCCGGCGACCGGGGCGAACGGGGTACCGTCCAGGTCGTCGAGGCCCGCGTCGATGCTGGCCAGGTTCTTCAGCTCGGTGGTCATGCGGGCGGTGGTCGGAGTGAGGTCGATCGGCCAGTCGTGGTCGGCGAGCCTGGTGAGGGCGGCGGCGAGCCGTACGGTGGCGTTGTCCTTGGTGATCATCGAGCCGTGGCCGCGAGTGCCGCGGGCCCGCAGGCGCAGCCAGGCCACGCCCTTGCGGGCCGTCTCGACGAGGTAGACGCGCCGTTCCGCGACCGAGTCGGACAGGTCGACCGAGAAGCCGCCGATCTCGCTGACCGCCTGGTCGCAGTCGTCCAGCAGGTCGCGGTGGTGCTCGGCCAGCCAGCGTGATCCCAGGGCGCCGCCCGCCTCCTCGTCAGCGAGGAAGGCCAGGACGATGTCCCGCGCCGGCAGTTCGCCGCTGCGGGCGAGGCGTCGTACGGCGGCCAGGATCATCGCGTTCATGTTCTTCATGTCCACGGCTCCGCGGCCCCACAGGAAGCCGTCGCGGATCTCGCCGGCGAAGGGGTCGACGGACCAGTCGTGGGGGTCGGCCGGCACCACGTCGAGGTGGCCGTGTAGCAGCAGCGCCGGGCGCGAACGGTCCCGTCCGGCGATCCGGGCCACCGCACTGGCGCGGCCCGGTGCCGCCTCCAGGATGACGCTGCCGATGCCCACCTCGTCCAGCCGGTGCGCGACGTACTCGGCCGCGCGGCGCTCCCCGGGGCCGGTTCCGTCGAAGGGGTTGCTGGTGTCGATGCGGATCAGGTCCCGGCACAGCTCCACCACCTCGTCGAGCCCCTGCTCGCCGAGCGGGACGGCGGGGCCAGGTTCGGATGCGGTCATGGCGGTTCTCCTACAGGACCTGGGAGAGGAAGGAGCGGGTGCGCTCGTGGCTCGGGCAGCCGAGGACGTCACTGGCCGATCCACGCTCGACGACGCGTCCGCCGTCGAGGAAGGCGACCTGGTCGGCCACCTCCCGGGCGAACCCCATCTCGTGGGTGACCACGACCATGGTCATGCCGGACCTCGCCAGGTCTCGCATCACCTGTAGCACCTCACCCACTAGTTCGGGGTCGAGCGCGGAGGTGGGCTCGTCGAAGAGCATCAGTTCGGGCTGCATCGCCAGGGCGCGGGCGATGGCGACCCGCTGCTGCTGCCCGCCGGACAGCTGGGCCGGGTAGTGGTCCTCCCGGCCGGACAGCCCGACGCGGTCGAGGAGTTCGCAGGCTTCCTGCTCGGCCTCGTTCTTCGTGCGGCGCAGGACGCGCTGGGGCGCCTCGGTGATGTTCTGCAGCGCCGTCATGTGCGGGAAGAGGTTGAAGCGCTGGAAGACCATGCCGATCCGGCTGCGCTGGCCGGCGATCTCCTTCTCGGAGAGTTCCTGCAGGTGGTTGCCGGCCCGTCGGTAGCCGATAAGTTCGCCGGCGACGTACAGCCGTCCGGAGTCGATGCGCTCCAGGTGGTTGATGCAGCGCAGGAACGTGCTCTTGCCGGAACCGCTGGGTCCGATCAGGCAGGTGACCTCTCCGCTGCCGACGGTGAGGTCCACTCCCTGGAGTACCTCCAGGTGACCGAAGGACTTGCGTACGTCGACCGCGTCGACCATCAGCGTGCTCATCGTGCCCTCCTGGAACCGATGCCCCGGCCGTAGTGCTTCTCCAGCTGGCGCTGGCCGAGGGTGAAGACAGCGGTGAGCGCCAGGTACCAGATGGAGGCGACCACCAGCAGGGGGATGACCTTGTAGTTCTGTGAGTAGACCTGCTGGAGGTTGGTCATCAGGTCGTTGCCGGCGATCACCGACACCAGCGCGGAGGTCTTCAGCATGGTGATGACCTCGTTGCCCATGGGCGGGACGATCACCCGCATCGCCTGGGGCAGCACGATGCGGCGCATCGTCACCGCAGGCCGCAGGCCGAGGGCCGAGGCCGCCTCGCGCTGGCCGTGGTCGACGGAGTCGATGCCGCCGCGCACGATCTCGGCCGCGTAAGCGATCTCGTTCAGTCCCAGGGCCAGGATCGCCGCCGTGGTCGCGGAGACGAGGCTGCTGGTCTGAGCCGAGTAGAAGACCACGTCGGTGAAGGGGATGCCGAGGGTGACCTTGGGGAAGAACGCACCGATGAAGCCCCAGAAGATGATCTGCACGAGGACAGGTGTTCCTCGGAACAGCGCCGTGTAGACGGCGGCGATGGACCGCAGGACGTAGTTGTCGGACAGGGCCATCACCGCGACGATGGTGCCGCCCACCACGCCGATCACCATGCTCACCACGGTGAGGTAGAACGTCACCCAGACGCCCTTGACGGTGAGCTGGGCGAAGAGATAAGCGCCGACGGTGCCCCAGTCGAGGGCGGGGTTGGTGGCGAAGCTCCAGGCGATGCCGAGAACGCACAGGGCCACGACGAGGGCCGCGACGGTGCGGCCCGGCCTGCTCAGCCGGCGGACGGGGAGGTCATCGTCGTGGACGGCGGCGCGTGTGGCCGCGGCGGAGGGGATGGTGGCCATGTCCATCAGCTCCTCACCTGGTTGACGGTGGGCTTGTCCACGGCGATGTTGCCGACGCCGTAGGTGTCGAGGATCTTGCGATAGCTGCCGTCCTCGATCAGGTCGGCCAGTGCCCGGCGGACGGCCTCGCGGAACTTCGGCTGGCCCTTGGGCAGTCCGATGCCGATCGACTGCGGGTCGTAGCCGTTGGGCGCGGCCGGGTCCTCGACGGCCTCGACGGAGGTGTCCCGCTTGGCCGCGTACCGCAGGGCGCCGAGGTCACCGGCGATCAGGTCGGTCTTGCTCGTCTTCAGGGCCAGCAGCGCGTCGGAGAATTGCGGATAGGTCCTGACCGTGACGCCCTTTTTGCCGTCCGCTACGCACTTCTTCGTCTGCTGGTCGAGCAGGGAGATCTGCTGTGCGCCGGTCTGGGCTGCGGCCTGCTTGCCGCACAGGTCGTCGAGTGTCTTGACGTCGCCGGGGTCGCCCTTGCGGACCAGCAGGACGGAGCCGGAGCGGCCGTAGTTGACGAAGTCGATGCTCTTCTCGCGTGCCGCGGTGTCGAACAGGGCGGCCATCAGGACGTCGTACTTCTTGGCCTGCAGGCCGGGCAGCAGACCGTCGAACGGCTGCTGGGAGAACTCGAACGGAACGCCCAGACGCTGTCCGAGGACGTGACCGAGGTCGATTTCCAGCCCGGTGAGCTTCTTCTGTCCGTCCGCGGAGAACATCTCGAAGGGTGCGAAGGGCGCGTTGGTCGCGACCTGGATCCGCCCGGCCTTCTTGTAGGCCTCCGGCACCATGGCGTACAGGGCGGGGTCGCGTTCGGCCGTCACGGCGGCCGGTTTCCCGGTCGCGTCGGATTCGGATGTCGCGGTAGTCGTGTCCTGGGGATTGGCGCAGGCCGCGGCGAGAGCAAGGCAGACCCCTGTGGCCAGGACTACACGGATACACGGGATGAAACGCCGCGAAGGGGACGAGTGAGCGGTGGGAATCATGGTTTCTCCCTGGATGCGGGGCACGGAGGGACGGGGGAAGCAAGGAGCCGGAGCGGGTGCCGGGGAGGGGGAGACGTGGGGAAACTCTCGCGGGAACCGGTGCTCCGTCACGGTCGGCGACGGAGCACCGGGATACAGGGAGGGCCTGGGACGGAGTGGGGTCTCCATCCGGGCGTCTGTTGAGGTGTACGGCCGACAAGCTCGTCGGCCCGGGCCGGGCGGAAGGTATGCCTCCGGCGCCCGGCCGGTGGCAAGAGCGTAAGGTCTCGTCGTTGCGGCGAGCAGACGGTGACGCTACGCCTCTGCGTAAGCTGCGCTTGCGCTGGCGGGGGCCGGGCGGGCTCTCAGCCAAGGGCGGCCGTGAGCGCGGGCAGCGTGATGTTGCGGCCGGAGACCACGGCCACGGCGCGCCCGCGCACGGATACCTTGCCGGCGAGCAGCGCGGCGACGGCGACGGCACCGGCCCCCTCGGCGACGTAGCCCCGCTCGGTGACGAGATGACGGATCGCCGTACGGATCTCGGGCTCGCTGACGGTCACCAGGTCGTCGACGTACCGCTCGATCAGCTGCGGGGTCACCGCGCCGGGTTCGATGTTGCCGGCCATGCCGTCGGCCAGGCTCTCACCGATGTCGACGGTGACCTGTCCGCCGGCCCTGACGGCCGCGCTCACCGCCGTGGACGCCTCGGCCTCCACGCCGACGATCCGCGCCCCCGGACGTGTGGAGGCCCACAGGCCGAGTCCGGAGGCGAGTCCTCCGCCGCCCACCCCGCACACGACGGTCAGCTCCTCGTCGAGCTGGTTGTCGAGTTCGAGGCCGATGGTTGCCTGACCGGCGATGACGTGCGGGTCGTTGTACGCGGAGAGGTAGTGTCCGTCCCGCTCCGCCAGGTGCAGGGCATGAGCCTCGGCCTCGTCGAAGGAGGTGCCGGTGCGGACCAGGTCGATGCCGAAGCGACGCAGTTGGGAGACCTTGGCGGACGAGGCGTTCTCGGCGACCACGACGGTAGCGGGGCGGCTCAGGAGGTGCGCCGCATAGGCCACGCCCAGCCCGTGGTTGCCCGCGGAGGCCGTGACGACCCGGGTGCCCTCCTCCAGGGCGGACAGCGCGGCGAGCGCACCGCGCACCTTGAAGGAGCCGGTGGGTTGCAGGGATTCGAGTTTGAGGGCGAAATCGCTGCCGGGCGGCCCCAGGGTGCCGGGATGGACCGGAGTGGGGAGCAACAGGGCCCTCACAACACCCCATGCCTGCCGCAGGTCGGTCAGCGAGGGGGAACGCACGGCGCGCTGGGGGGTGGCCGTCCGGGTCGGCTCGTCGGCGGAGGGAAGCATGTGATCTCCCGTTTCGTCGTGGTGTTCGCCCACACTTCTGCACCACGAGCGCCAGAAGAATACCCATCTGCTTCGCCTGAGCGTATGTTCTCCTTATGCTCGATGCTCGTCGGCTCAGCCTCCTGCGGGACGTCTCGCGCACCGGCTCCATCGCCGGTGCCGCCCAACTGGCCGGATGCACCGCCTCGGCCGCCTCGCAGCAGCTCTCCGCCCTGGAGCAGGAGCTGGGCATCGCCCTGCTGGAGCGCTCCGCCCGTAGTGTGCGCCTCACCGACGCGGGCAGAGTGCTGGTCGAACACGCCCACCGCGTGCTGGCCGAGCTGGCCGCCGCCGAGGAGGCCGTCCAGGCGGTCTCAGGACTGCGCGGCGGCAGGCTGCGCGTGGCGGCCTTCAGCAGTGCCGCGACCAGCCTGGTGATGCCAGCACTGGTGGCCTTCCGGCAGCGGCACGGCGAGGTGTCGCTCTCCTTCACCGAGGCCGAGCCCGAGGACGCCATCCCCGCCGTGGCGGCCGGCGACCTGGATCTGGCGGTCACCCACCAGTACGGGCATCTGCCGGGGCCTGATCTGCGCGGGCTGAGCCAGACCTTGCTGCACCGGGACCGGCTCCTGCTGGCCGTACCCCCACACCTCCACCGGGCCGGGCAGACCACGGCCAGGCTGCGTGACTACGCGGACACCACCTGGCTGTCCACGCTGCCCAGCGAGGGGTTCCAGGCGGTCACCGAACTGCTGTGCCGCGCGGAGGGTTTCGAGCCGGACATCGCCTTCCGCTCCGACCACTACGAGTTGCTGCTGCTGTCGGTGGCCGCCGACTTCGGGGTGGCCCTCGTACCCGGTCTGGCGGCCGTGCCGAGGAACGGCGTCACCTTCCTTGAGGTGTCCGAACCCTCCGGCCTGGCACGCGACATCCACATCACCACCCGTGCCGCCGACTCCTCGCCGGCGGTGCAGACTCTCAGCGGCCTGCTGACCAACCGCGGTTCCGGCGGTCGCCGCCGCTGAGCATGCGTCCCGTCCGTGCCGACGGCGCACACCCATGTGTGCCGAGCGCGGCGGATGCTTACTTTTTTGTGCGTACTCCCCTTCCGAGAAGCGAACACCTAACGTCGTCCACGGCAGCGTCGTGCCGGGCACACACCTGGCGGCCCGATACGGCTGTCTCTCCCCACCGCGGAAGGACGCATCACCATGCCCGCTCGGATCGCCCGTCGCAGCACGCTCGATGTCGGAGCAGTCCGTGTCACCTACCTTCCCGACGGCGCCACCAGGCAGCGCCCGGCGACCCAGTTCGTCGGCGCCGCCCCGGACGCGTGGGAGCGGCACGGCGAGTTCCTCGACGAGGAGGGGTGGCTCGTCATGAGCTTCGGCTCCTTCCTGATCGAGTCGGAGAACCGCAAGGCCCTCGTCGACCTGGCCTGGGGGCCGCACTCCGTCAACCTGGCAGAGGTGTCCGGGGGCGCCCTGGAAGGCACCGCCTTCGGCGGCGGACTGTTGGACAGTTTGAAGGCCGTCGGCGTCGAGCCCGCGGACATCGATACCGTCCTCTACTCACACCTGCACGTGGACCACGTGGGCTGGGCGACGCTCGGGGACACCCAGGATGCGGCGTTCCCCAACGCCGTCCACGTGGTGAGCGAGGAGGAGTGGACGTTTTGGCAGAGCCCGCCATGGGACGATACCGGCACCGCACCCAGCGAGACACAGCTCTCGGTGCTCGGTGACAACCTGCGGCTTGTCCAGGACGGTGACAGCCCGGTTCCCGGCGTCACGGTGTTCGCCACTCCCGGGCACACGGCCGGTCACACCAGTTTCGTGATCGGCTCCGGCAGCGAGCGGGCAATCATCCTCGGCGACGCGGTGCACTGCCCGATCGAGTTCACCGACCCGGAGATGAGCTTCATGGCCGACGCGGACGGGACGCTCGCGCGGCGCACCAAGGCCCGTCTCGCCCGTGACTTCTCCGGTCCGGGACAGATCATCGCCGGCGGGCACTTCCCCAACCCGGTCTTCGGCCGCCTCGACGGACCGGCGCTGCCACAGGACTTCCGCTCACTCCTGGGCTGAGCGGTGTGCGGGGTCAGGAGACCGGCTTGGTGAGTCCGCCGAGGAACTCGCGGTACTCCACGACTCGGCCCTCGTCGTCGATACGGTGCAGCACGGTGGTGAGCAGTCCCTTGTAGGGCTTGCCGCGCAGGACGCCCTCTCCGTGGTTGCAAGTGACGACCCAGGATCCGTCGTACAGGCGCAGGTCCTCGCCCGTGGTGGTCAAACGGCTGTTCTCGAACGCCGCGCGCCACTGGTCACGGTGTTCCACCGCTTCCTCCCCGGACCAGCGCCCGGTGTGCGGCGGCGAGGGGAACTCGAAGACGAAGTCGTCCGCGTACAGGGCGAAGTACTCGTCCCACAATCCCTCGGTCCACGCCTTGCCGAACGCGTCCGCCACTTTGTCGAGTTCTGCCCGGCGGTCCATGCGTTTCTCCGTTGCTCTCGGGTGGTTCTCGGTATCTCGGCTGTTTCCGCTGCCGAGGCCCTCGTTCGGTCACCGGTCGCCGCTCGATGCACCGGTGTTTCTCGGTGCATCGAGCATAACCACGTGTGCACACCCCGCAGGGACGCGATCCTGTTGGCGATTCCACCAGGATCGGACGCGGACGCGAGCCGTTCTCAAGCCAGTTCGCGCAGGGTTGCGATGACGTCCGCCGGACTGGCTCGGTACATGTAGTTCGGGTCGCGTGGGAGAACCTCACTAAGCCGTCCTTGTCGGTCACGAAGGTGCCCGGGATCGGCAGGCTGTCGTCGGCCGCGCTGTTGCAGCGCGGCAGGGGGGTGTCCGAGCTTGTCGTAGAGCTCGCCGAGATGGCCGGGAAGCCGGAACACCAAGCCGTAGGAACGGGCGACAGCGAGGCCGTGGTCCGTGAGCACCTCGTAGGTCAGGCCGAGCCGTTCCGCCATGGTCAGGCGAGTTGTCCGGCGTCATCCCGGAGATCGCGACGAGGGGCGCCCCCCACTCGATGATCTGAGGCAGGTGCTGCTGAAGCGCCCGCTGTTCGAGGTTGCAGAAAGGACACCAGGTTCCGCGGTAGAAAGAAATGACGACGGGCCCCCGCGCGGTCAGCTCATCGAGACCGACGGCCTCTCCGACGGAATTCGGGAGGGTGAACGACGGTGCTTCGTCACCGACTTGAACGACCTTGTCAGCCAGTTGGGACGCCACCAGTTCGTCAACCTGCCGGTCCATGTCCGCCACGACCTCGGCCGGGAATTTGGAGGTGCGGATATCGCGCCAGCGCCCGAGTTGCTCGCTGAGGTCGAAGTGCCCCCGGGGCAGCATCTCGACCCAGTTCTCCTCGTGGTCGGTTGTCACTGTTCACACGTTTCCACGGGACACTTCCGCGGCCCCGGCATCTGTGCGATGAGGGGAGCTGCCGCTCCTCACAATCCAGGCTAACGCCGGGTCATAGCGCGAACGTCCGCCCGAATTCCGGCCTTTCTCACACCCCACTGGGCCGTGTCCGGGTGATGCTGCCCGTCAGGTCACTGTTCAGTGCTCTTCGGGTACATCTGGCATTCCTCGGGATCGCCATGTGCCCGAAAGACGACAGTCTTCGACACGAGGTGGGCGAAGTCCCGCTGACGGGCCGCGGTGACCGCCCCCTGTACACCGGTCGCCATCCGGCGAAGGAATGAGGACGCTGCCGGTTTTCCGGCGCTGTCGTTGTGTTCACCGGCGCGGGGGCGGGGCCCGAGGTGTCGGCCGGGGTGCGGGAGAAGTCGACGGGGAAGCGGATGCCGAGGTACTCCCCCTCGGTGGGGTGCGTGCGGTGCTGGAGGAAGTCGCGCCGCGTCAAGTACTCGGACTCGTCGAGGCGGTCGAGGTCCAGCACTTTCTGGGCCGGGATGCCCCGGTCCCGGCAGGCCTTCAGCCACTCCGCCACCGTGCGCTGCGGCGCGACCTCGGCCACGACCAGCTGGAGGTCGTTCATGTGCACGTGGCGTGCGCCGTTGGTGGCGAACCTCGGGTCGGCGCCCAGTTCCTCGCGGCCGATCAGAGTGAAGAAGTTCCGCCAGTTGCGGTCCGAGTACGGCATCAGGCAGATCCAGCCGTCCCGGGCACGGCTGGCCGGCGTTCGGGGACGAGGGCCCTGTTCCATCCCAGGGGCCCTCGGGCGGGACGAAGGTGTGCCCCGACAGGCGCTCGACGAGGTTGAACGCGAGCATGGTGTCGACCATGGACACGTCCGCCCACTGGCCCTCCCCCGTGTGCGCCCGGTGCAGCAGGGCGGCCAACAGCGAGTACACCATCATCAGCCCACACACCTTGTCCGCGATGACATAGGGCGCGTAGCGGGGTTCGCCGTCGATCCGCCGGTAGAGGTCGCACAGGCCGGAGGCGGCCTGCACGATGTCGTCATAGGCCGGTTCGTCCCTCTGGGGTGAGGTGGAGCTGTAGGCCTGGGCCGTGCACAGGACGACAGCGGAATTTACGCTTTGCAGGTCGTCGTAGGTGATACCGAGGCGTTCGCGCGACGCGGGGCGCAGGTTCGTCACGACGGCGTCGCAGTCGCGGACGAGGTCGCGCAGTCGGGCCTGGCCCTCGTCGCTCTTGGGGTCCAACAGCACGCTCTTCTTGTTGCGCTGGAGGTTGAGGGTAATCGCGCTCATGCCCTCGTGGCGTGCAGGTCCCCACTGGCGTCCGACATCGCCGGAGGCCGTCTCGACCTTGCGCTGGAGGTTGAGGGTAATCGCGCTCATGCCCTCGTGGCGTGCAGGTCCCCACTGGCGTCCGACATCGCCGGAGGCCGTCTCGACCTTCACGACCTCGGCTCCGAGGTCGCCCAGGATCGCGGTGGCGTAGGGGCCCATGATGACCGAGGTGAGGTCGACGACCCGCATTCCGGACAGGGGGCCCGCCATGTTTCTTCCTTCCGTGCCTGCCGTCCGCGGGCGGACGGGGCGGTCCCGGTGTCCGGGGCCGCGGTGGCGCCGCGCGTTCGCACGGCACCGGTGGGGCGGGGTGTGCCCGCGGCTCCCGGCCACCGGTCTGACGGGGTGGTCAGGACGGCTGGACGGCGGCGCCCGTCCGCCGGTGTTCGGCTTCCGTGGGCCCGAGGTTCGACCAGGCTGCGGCGCGGGATGAACAGCACGGCCGCCGCTGCAGCCAGCAGCAGGACGAGAGCGACGACCGGCCCGGTGGTGAAGGTGCCGGTGGCGTCGTGGAGGGCACCGGCGACGTAGGGGCCGAGGTGGGCGCTGAAGGCGAAGCTGGAGTAGGAGATCGCGTACAGCGTGTCGTAGGAGCGCAGGCCGAAGTAGGTGGCGACCAGGAAGGAGACCATGTCGCCCTCTGGGCCCAGCGCGATGCGAGGGCCACGGCGGCCACAGGTGCGAGGGGGTCGGCGGGCAGCAGGAGCAGGGCGACCCTGGCCGAGGTGAGGGCGAACATGCCCACGGCCATCCGGTGGGGAAGAAGCGGTCCATGAGGGCGCCGATGCCGACCCGTCCGACGATGACGCCGATACCGGCGAGGGAGACGAGGGAGGCGGCCTCCACCGCGCTCATGCCGCGGCTCTGCATGATGGGCGACAGATGGACGAAGACCGAGGTAACCGCGATCGAGCCGACGACGAAGACGATCGTCATGCCGAGATAGACCGGGGACCTGAAGGCGGCCGCGGCGTCCCAGCCGGGCAGCCGGACAGGCGCCGGGGCCGGTCGTCCTCCGCCGGGTCCGGCCGTCGTGCCGAGTGCCGCGGCCGGTGACTGCTCCCCGGGGCCGGCCGTCTGGTGACGTGCGGCGGCCGTGTGGTCCTTGGGCAGCAGCCAGACCAGGGGCCAGGCGAGGAGGGTGAGCAGCCCGAGCACTAGGTAGCCGGTGTGGTATCCCCACTCCGACATCACCCAGGCGAGCGGGGCGGGCAGGCAGAACGCGGCGATACTGAGCCCGGCGAGGGTGATACCGACGGCTCTGCCGCGGGCGGCGCTGAAGCAGCCGTTGACGATGCGGGTGTACGTGGTGGGCCCCGCGCCCAGCCCGAGGGCTTCGACCAGGGTCCACAGCGCGAAGAACCCGGCGAACGGGCCGCGGTAGAGACCCAATGCGAGGACGGTGGCCGAGAGGACGGGGATACCGACGAGGGCGACCCGGCGGGGCCCGACCCGGTCGACGATCTGGCCGAAGGGCAGGGCGATGGCGAGCGCTATCGCCGTGCCCAGGAGTCCGGCGAGGGCCACGGAACTCTCCCGGACGCCGAAGGCGTCGCTGACCGGCCCGTAGAAGATCCCGTTGGTTGTAGTACCAGGCGCCCGACGATCCGAGCGCCGCGCAGACAACGGTGGTGCCGAGGACTCTCTTGTGCGCACGGAATTCTCGTGCGGCGGCTGATGAGGGCATGGCATGCGCTCCTTTGCGCAGTGGCGGAAGCGGATCGCCCCGTCCCGGGCGGCCCAGCGAGACGTCCGTCCATGGACGCCAGAAGGGAACGAATGTATGCGTCAACGGTTGGGAGTCGACAGGATTTCCTCGGAGACGATGCGGGCGGCCAGAGGTCGTACCGCTTTTCGCCATGGCCGTGAACTGCGCTTTCGACGGGGTGTCCGGACATGACGAAGGGGCGCCGCCCGTCGGCGGCGCCCCTTCGTCTACCGTTCGCTGGGCACCCAGCACTCGGGCTACTGGAGGGCCTCAAGACCCGAGAGAGGATCACCCAGCCGACTGCCGAGACGTTCCGCGGCCCACCGCACGTCGCGGGAGGCGTCCCGCCGCATCGCGTCGTCGAACCGCTGCGCGGTCGCAATGACGGCCACACTGCTGCCGACTCCGGCGCCCGTGCGGATCGGGGCGGCGACCGCACTGGCTCCGAGATTCACCTCGTCATGGCTCACCGCCACACCTCCCTCCTGACCTCGGCCAGAGCCTCCTCCAGAGCGTCCGCGGTGGTCAGGGTCGTCCCGGTGAGAGTCGGCAGTCCGTCGGCGTACAGCGCCCGGCGCTCCTCCTCCGGCCGGTGGGCGAGAATCGCCAGCGTGCGCGGGCGGCCAGGTGAACAGGTCGGGCACGAAGCGCACGCTGTGCGAGCTCTGCGAGGCGGCGACGAACATCCTGGCCTTCTTCTGCGGGTCGTACACCGCGAGCAGCGCCGTCTCGCCGGTGCGCTCGGTCAATTCCTCCAGCACCTCAGCGGCCGCCTGGAAGGGCCTGCGCCGCTGCGCCATGGCGGCGAGACGGTACATCTCCCAGCCGAGTTCCCATTGCCCTGCCGGCGTCACCGAGACGAGGCTGACATCCTTGGCCGCTTCCAGTGTGCGCCGTACGGAACTCGGCGCCGCGTCGAGCAGGCGAGCCAACTGGCGGACACCGACCGCGGGCGGGTCCAGCTCGGCCAGCGCCCCCAGCGCCCGGACCAGCGCCGCGATGGGATTGCGCTCCCTGCGGGCGGACCCCCTGTGGACTCACTCATGGCGGCCTCTTCCCTCTGTCCTCGACCGCTGAAACCGCGTGAAGCGTACAACCGGACGCTTCAGGAGCATGCCGTCAGCAGCGGCGACATGGTCCCACGCGTTGCCCCCGGCGACCCGCACGCCGTGTTAACCGGTTGCTCGGATCCACGGCACGAGCCGCCGCCTCACCGGCTCAAGGCGCCTGAAGCAAGGTCAGCAAGGTGTCCAGGGAAGCCTCCAGATGCCCGATGCCGCCGGTCGACATCAGGATGGTCACGCCGCCCTGCACCGCGGCGACCAGCGCGGCCGCGGTCCGATCGGCGTCGATCCCCGGATCCATACGGCCGGCGGCTTGCATGCACCGGACGCCGTCCCGCAAAGCGGCCTGCCACTGCATGAGCAGCTGTCCGGTGAGCGCCTGCGCCGCACTGCTGCCGCGACCCAGCTCCGTGATCAGCACGCCGAGAGGGCAGTTGACCCCCTGCTGTTCGTATCGGCGCACGACCGCGTCGCGCCAGTCCCACCACGCCTGCCAGTCGCCCAGCGTGCTCAGATCGCCGAGATGGGGCTGCTGGTCCTCCAGCACACGGTCGGCCTCCCACGCGGCGACGGCCAACAGCAGCTCGTCCTTGCCGCCGGGAAAGTAGTGGAAGATCTGACTCTTACTGGTCGCCGTGCGGGCCCGGATGTCGTCCAGGGTGGTTCCCGTCACTCCTCCCTCACGAATTTGTTCCGCCGCCCCTTCCACGATGCGGCGCCGGGTGGCTGCCCCCTTCGCGGTAAGTCGCGAAACAGTCCCTCTGCCGGTCGTCATGACACCGCCCTCTTTCCATTTTTTTTGGACTTGCAGGTCCACTTTAACCGGAGCATCGTGACAACGACGCACGACAGCGAAGAACGACTGAGAGGTGCTGTGCCATGCAGGCAATCGTCGTGGAGACCCTCGGTGGGCCGGAGGAACTGCGCTTGTCCGAGCGCCCGGATCCGCAACCCGGGGCCGGTGAGATCCGAGTCGACGTGGCCGCGGCCGGGGTGAATTTCATGGACACCGGGGCGCGCCGGCTCGGCGCGGCGACGGGTGAGCTGCCCTTCGTCCCGGGAGTAGAAGGGGCGGGCCGGGTCAGCGCGGTCGGGGACGGCGTCACCGACTTCGCCGTGGGTGACCGGGTCGCCTGGGTGTACGCCTACGGCTCCTACGCCGAGCGGATCGTGCTGCCCGCCACTGACGCCGTACCCGTACCGGCCACCATCTCCGACGAGGTGGCGGCGAGCCTGATGATGCAGGGCATCACCGCCCATCACTTCGTCACCGAGGCTGCGGACGTCCGGGCCGGCCAGGCGACCCTCGTACATGCGGCAGCCGGCGGGCTGGGCCAGAAGCTGACGCAGCTCATCAAGGCCCGCGGCGGGAGCGTGATCGGCGTGGTCTCCACCGCGGAGAAGGCGGAACTCGCCCGGCGGGACGGGGCGGACCACACGGTCGTCTCCACCGGGGACGCCTTCGTGGAGCCGGTCCTGGAGATCACAGGCGGCCAGGGCGTGCACACCGTGTTCGACGGCGGCGGCGAGACCACCTTCCGCGCCTCCATGAAGGTGCTGCGCCCGCACGGACTGCTGATGTACTACGGGGCCGTCATCGGAGCGGTCCCCGTGGTGGACATGCGGGAGCTGCCCCACAGCATCAAGCTGTGCTATCCGGTCTTCCGCGACCACATCCCCACCCGCGAGGCGCTCCTGCGCCACAGCTCGGAGCTGTTCGACCTGGTCCAGGAAGGGCGGCTGAAGCCCAGCGACGTCCGGCACTACCCGCTGAAGGACGCCGCCCAGGCCCACCGCGACCTGGAGTCGCGGGCGACCACCGGCAAGCTGCTCCTGCTGCCCTGACCCCCGCACCACGAGAATCCCAGCCTCGGGCTGCGTGCTCGCCGGCGAGCACGCAAGCGCCGATCACCTCGCGAGCGGGCCATCCCGGTGAACCCGGTCCGGCCAGCCCCCACGGACGACTGGAGGAGACGACCCACCAACCACGGCATACGACGGCGATCGGCGCGACAGCATTCCGGCCAACCGGGTCGGCGGATCGCACACGCTGCCCGGCCAAGGACCGCCCTGCACAATGCCATGCCGCATCAGCCGGCCGGATGAACCGCGGTCCGCGAAGAGAGATGCGCGCGGGAGCAGCTTCCTTCCCGCCTCGGGGGCGGCAGAGACGGTGGGCGGACGGGTCACCTCCTCGGCCGGTGAGCGCGCGGGGGTCTGCCTCCCCGGCAAGCCCCCGCTCTCGGGCCGCCCCGGCCGGGAACAGAACGACCGTAATCGACCATCGGCCGCGCCCTGGGCCACCAACTTCTGGACTTGTCGGTCCATTCTCGAGCGCCAGACTGAATGGACTATCGGGTCCATTCAAGCGGCCGTCAAGCTTACGCGCCTGCGGCCGACGAGGAGAGAGCACCACAGATGGATGGCATCGAACAACACCTGAACATCATCGAGAGCCTGCGCCGCCTGATGGCGCGTTACGTATACGCCGCGGACCACCAGCGATGGCAGGAGGTGGCCTCCCTGTTCACTCCGGAGGGCACCTTCACCCCGTACAACGCCGATGGGACCGTCCTGCGCCGGATGAACAGCCCCTAGGAGATCGCCCGGTCCATCCCGCGGAGCGTCGGCCCCGGCGCCGAACTCGTACACCATCTCTTCTCCGACCTGATCGACGTCGAGTCGGCGACATCGGCCCGCGGGGTGTGGGCGATGGAGGACCTGATCAGGCGGCCCGCCCGCACGGACGCCGACGGCGAACCGCAGTTCACCGAGATGCACGGATACGGCCACTACCGGCCCCGCTTCACGAAGACGCACGGCGAATGGAAGATCGCCGAACTCGTGCTCACACGTGTGCGCGTGGACCTGACCTACTGACCCGCCCCGGCACCTCGGCAAGCGAAGGACAACAGAGACCATGAGCACATCCGGCCCCGGCCGCCCCCTCGAACCGTTCACCGTCGACATCGCCCAGGACGTCCTGGACGACTTGCGCTCCCGTCTGAGGGCCACCCGTTTCGCACCCGACCCGGAGAACGAGGACGAGACCTACGGCCTGAGCACCGCCTACCTCAAGCCCCTGGTCGAGTACTGGGCCGACGGCTTCGACTGGCGCGCCGCCGAAGCGCGGCTCAACGCCTTCCACCAGCACCGCGTGGACGTCGGGGGCACTCCGGTGCACTTCATCCACGAACGGGGCCGGGGGCCCGCCCCAATCCCGCTGCTCCTCATGCACGGCTGGCCCTGGACCCACCACCACTGGCACAAGGTGGTCGAACCGCTCACCGACCCGGCCGCACACGGCGGCGATCCCTCCGACGCCTTCGACGTCGTCGTCCCCTCCCTGCCCGGCTTCGGCTTCTCCACGCCGCTGACCAATCACAGGGAGAACTACGCGAGCATGGCGGACCGCTTCCACACCCTGATGACCGACGTGCTGGGGTACGACAGGTACGGGGTGGGCGCGGCCGACTACGGCGCGCTCGTGGGCGCCCGGCTCGGTCACAAATACGCCGACACGCTCTACGGCATCCACCTCGGCAACGAGATGCCGCCCGCGATGTTCCAGGGCGACCGTTTCTGGGACCTCACCGGCGGCCAGCGGACCGAGGACCTTCCCGAAGCCACGCGCGCCCGGCTCCTGCGGCGCGACAGGACCTACGTCTCCCACGTGGCCGCACATCTGCTCGACGGGCAGACTCTCACTCACGGCCTGAACGACTCCCCGGCCGGCCTGCTGGCCTGGGTGCTCAAGAGGTGGAAGTCCTGGAGCGACCGCAACGCCGACTTCGACGCCGAGTGGCCCGCCGACGACGTCCTGACGTTCGCCACCATCTACTGGGCCAACGAGGCCATCGGATCGTCGATCCGCGCCTACAAGAACGCGAACCTGTATCCGCCGGAGCCGGTCAACGACTTGAAACCGTATGTACAGGCCCCGGCCGGCTTCACCTTTCTACTGGGCGACTCCTCCCCCGGGGCGGCCTCGGCCGAGGAGCGCGTCGAGATCTTCAAGGCCGGCGGCGGCCAGTTCTACGCGGACATCCGCGACGTGTACGTCCACGAGAAGGGCGGTCACTTCGGTCCCTACGAGAACCCGGAGGCGTGGATCCATGACCTGCGTGCCACCTACCGCAAACTACGCTGAGCGGACGTCGCCACGGGGCCGACGCGATCCTGTTCCTCTCTACGGTTCGCGGCCCTCAGCGGTCAGACGGCACGGGTGAGGGCGGCCCATGGGGCTCGCTCCAGCGTCCTGGCCGATCTCCCGGGGGAACACACGACAGAGAGATCCCGGTCGGCCAGGCTCCAGATGCCCAGGCTGTCGCGGACGACCTCGCGTGTCTCCGCGGAGGCCTCCTCGATGTCGAGTCCGCCGCGCAGGGCGCGTTCGCGAGACGTGTACGCCCTGCACGTGGCGATCTCACAGGCGGCCTCTGCGTCGGCCGCCCCGGGGACTACGTAGAAGTGTTGGACCAGCCGGCCCTGAGCTGAACGGAAGCGGAATCCTACGAGCCAGACACTCACGGTGGTGACCATGAGAAACACCCTCCAAGCCGTACGCGGGGCCATGGTGAGTCCGCGGCGCGGCGACGTACTACGGCTGGTCGACAATGGCAATGTCACTCATTCCAAGGTCGCGGGTCGCACCCCTGTCCCGGTATCTGTCATTTGACTCTCGCCGGTCCCGACGTCGTCACCGCGCAGGCCACGGACCTCCGGCTTGACCGTGAGCCGGGCACGGCACACGTCACGCGTGGGATGGGGTATCGAGGAGGGTGTCTCGTCCGCCGGATCGGTGAGGGTCCCGCGCCTCACCCCACCGTTGTGTCCGCCTCAGTACAGACGCCTGTTGCCCCACCACAGGACGAACGCGGCGACGACCCCGGTCAAGGTCAGAAAGGATGGCGGACGCCGTCCACATCAGAGGCATCATCTGGGAGACGGGCAGATAAGGGGCTCTGACCTGCAAACTCGCGCCCGCACCGGACCGGTGTAGGCGCCCTGGACGGTCCCTACAGCCTGTGCCAGGTGGGACCGTCACGGCACAGGACGGGCAGCCACTGCCCACGCAGCCGTCTCGCCATCAGTGGCCGGACGCACTTTTCACGGCCGTCCTCACACGGCCGCTGCCTCGGTATTCGCGCGGTCCTGTGGCAGCAGATCCAGCACCTGGTCCATCACGCCCTCCGAGTCCTGGGTATGGTCGATCTCGTTGAGGACGATCCCCCAGGCCGCTGACCGGGGCGCGGTCATGGAAAGGGCGCGTTCCGCGATCGGCCCCGTCCGCGACCACCTGACGAAGAGCGGGCTCGGCCTTCTGATCACTGAATGCCGACGTCAGGCAGACAACGACACGCTCGACCACGGCGCCCGTTACTGACCTTTGCGGCGTGATGTCGTTGGGGGCTGACGATGTGTGATCGTCGCGGTATGCCGGTTGTATGAGATATCCGCAGGGTGGTGGGCTGACGCCTGGACGGCAGGCGTTTCGAGAGCGGATCCGGCTGGAGGCCGCGGAACGATTCGCCGCCGGTACCTCCAACGTCGAGGTCGCCAAGGACTTACGGGTGAGTGTGCGCTCGGTGCAGCGCTGGCGCCGGGCCTGGCACGACGCCGGCACCGAGGGGCTGCGGTCTGCCGGGCCCGTCTCACGGCCCAAGCTGAGTGAGGCCCTGTTCACCGTGCTCGAGCAGGAGCTCGCCAAGGGGCCGGTCGCGCACGGCTGGCCGGACCAGACGTGGACACTGGCAAGGATCAAGACGCTGATCGGGCGCCGGTTCCACAAGAGCATGACGCTGTCGGCGATCGCGCAGATGCTGCACCGGCACGGCTTCAGTCACCAGGTTCCGGCCCGCCGGGCGGTCGAGCGCGACGAGGAGGCCGTGGCGGGATGGGTGAAGGAGACCTGGCCGCAGGTGGAAGGTCCGTGGCGGCGCTCGACGCCTGGCTGTGCTTCGAAGACGAGGCCGGCTTCTCGATGACGCCGCCCACCGCACGGACCTGGGCCCGGCGCGGACGCACACCCCTCATCCGGGTCCGGGGACGCTCCCAGCGCCGCTTCTCCGTCGCTGCCCTGGCCTGCTACAAGCCGGGTGAACGCTCACGGCTGATCTACCGGCCCAAGCGGCATGTCGATCACAAGCGGGGCGGCAGACGCAGTTTCACCTGGACCGACTACCGCGACCTGCTCATCGCCGCGCATCAGCAACTCGCCGCACCCCTTGTGCTCGTGTGGGACAACCTCAACGTCCACAAGGACCGCCGACTGCGGGAGTTCATCGACACCCACGACTGGATCACCTGCTACTTCCTGCCAGCCTACGCACCGGACCTCAACCCCGTCGAGGGCATCTGGTCCCTGCTGCGACGCAGCAGCCAGACCAACACCGCCTTCACCGACCCCGACCACCTCATCACCACGCTTCGACACGGTCTCCGCCAGATCCAGTACCGCAGCGAACTCATCGACGGATGTCTCGCAGGAACCGGACTCACCATGACGACATCACGCCAACAAAGTCAGTAACTCCTTGACCACGGCCTTGACTTGCCTGGCCAGGCGGGCGGTGCGGCGCTGGTATCGTTCCAGGACTCCGGGCACCTGTTCGCGGAAGGTGTGACGGCAGCCGCGCGTGGGACACACCAGGCGCCGCACCCGCACACGGACCACCACCCGCCGGCCGTCGACCGGCACGTCGGCCACCGTCCGCAGCTGATAGCCGTGCACCCGCCCGGACGGCGCCCCGCACGTCGGGCAGACCGCCGCCTCGTCGGCGTCCGGGCCCGCACCACGATCCGCTCGCCCTCGTCGGTGACCTCCTCTATGACCAGCGGGGACAGCCCCGAAAACACCGTCTGCACAAGCTCGTTGACATCCTTCACGGGATATCAACGACCCTCAGGACGCTCCGTCACCACCGAATGTGCGACAGGGCCGAAGACCGTACAGACCCACTCGGCGGAACCCTCCACGAATACCAGCACGCGGCGTGAACTGCACGGATGATTCATCGGCACCCGCAAACCGCCGAACGATTAGTGCGGGCAGTCGAGTCAGCGGCCAGGCATGAAGGGGACATCCCCTCCGATCTGCTCACTCGACTTCTCACCCAGATGGAGCGCATACGGCGACGCGAAGGATCCACGTCCGAGGAAGTGAGAAAACTCAGTCCCCGTGAACTTAGCCTGCTCGAACTTGTGGCGAAAGGGCTGGGCACCCGGGAAATCGCCGCCCAATTGAGTTATTCGGAACGCACAGTGAAGGGCGTGCTCCACGGCATCATGACACGCATGCACCTGAAGAACCGGGCCCATGCCGTGGCGTTCGCCATACGGGAGGGCTACACCTGGGCCGCGCGGCGGGCCAACGGTGAAGCGGGCGACCCAAGGGCGCCGCTACGTCGGTCAACGGAACTTTCCACCATGGCTCACCCGGCCCGACGGACATCGATGTGCGACAGGACGGGCCGCCCGCTGTCCTGAAGACTGACCGGAAGGACATCCCGCGGCGCCTTCCTCTTGCCGAGACTCAATGGCAGAGAAACGCCGACATGAAAGGCACTCAGAGCGTGACGCTGCGCATCACGAAACGGTTCGAGTTCTCCGCGAGCCATCAGCTCTCCGGCCTCGCCGAGGACCATCAATGCAGCCGATTGCACGGTCACAACTACGTCGTGGAACTGGAGCTGTCCGCTGCCCAGGAGAATCTGACGCCGACCGGTTTCGTCCGTGACTACGGGGATCTGTCCTCCTTCAAGTCCTGGCTCGACCGAACCGTCGACCACCGCCATTTGAATGACATCATCAACGGAAGCCCCACCGCCGAGAACCTGGCCATCTGGCTGTATGACCAGTGGTTGCGGGACTTTCCCGAGCTGACCGCCGTACGCGTCTCCGAAACGCCCAAAACCTGGGCGGAATACCGCCCTGATGTCGCCTGAGCCCATGGCGCCGTTGCCGCCGGGTGGAGACCGACAAAAGGAGGTGATGCCCGTGGAAACCGAACTCGTCGTCAATGAGATATTCGGCCCCACTTGAAACCGTACAGGGTGAAGGCCCTTCGCTGGGCCGGAGATGCGCGTTTCTCCGGCTCGGCGGATGCAATCTCTCGTGCCGCTGGTGTGACACCCCCTACACCTGGGACTGGCAGGGGGCGAGCGACGCGGGAATCAAGTACGACCCCAAAGTGGAGTTGCACCGTCGCTCCGTCACCTCGGTGGCCCGGGAACTGATGGATTTCGGAGTCGACCTGGTGGTCATCTCTGGAGGGGAACCCCTCAGCCAGCAAGCGCGATTGCTCCAGCTGATCGATACTCTGACCGGCAGTGGTGTCGAGGTGGAGATCGAGACCAACGGGACTCGGATACCGGACCCACGGCTCGTCGAGGCCGGCGTGCGCTTCAACGTGTCGCCGAAGCTGTCCCATTCCGGTGATCCGGCGCGCAAGCGCATCGTCCCAGCCGCCCTGCGCCGGTTCGCCCGGCTTCCGCAGGCGGCGTTCAAGTTCGTCTGCCGTGAGGAGGCGGACCTCGACGAAGTGGCCGGGCTGGTATCCGACATGGGCATTGAATCGGTCTGGATCATGCCCGAAGGGCAGGATCCAGAGCATGTCAGCGAGCACCTGCAGAATCTCGCCGCCGCGGCGATCGAACGCGGCTGGAACATCACCACGAGGCTACACACCCTGGTATGGGGACAAAAGAGAGGCGTATGAATGTCCCTGCACACCCAGCCCCCTGGCGAACAGTCAGGATTCACCGGCGTCCCCGAGGAGGATCCGCTGGTCGACCTAGGAAGGCGGCTGCTGAAGGAGATCGGGGAGGACCCCGACCGCGACGGCCTCCGGGACACCCCCGACAGGTTTGCCCGCTGGTGGCGTGAGTTCGTCAACTACGAGCCCGGTTCGACCGGCACGCTCTTCGAGACCGTCTCGACCAGCCAGGTGGTGATCGTCTCGGACATCCAGGTGTGGTCGCTCTGCGAGCACCACCTCCTGCCGTTCAACTGCTCGGTGACCATCGCCTACCGGCCGACCAACTACCTGCTCGGCCTGTCAAAATTCGCCCGGGTGGCGCACCGGCACGCCCACCGTCTGCAGGTGCAGGAACGTCTCGTCGCGGACATTGCTCAGGAGATCTCCGACCTCAGCGGCACCGAGGATGTCGCCGTGCTGGGCAAGGGCGAGCACCTGTGCATGACGATGCGCGGTATCAAGGCCAGCGCACAGATGACCTCGACGGCCTTCCGTGGCGGATTCGGTGACGACAGCGGGCTCCGCGCTGAGTTGATGTCTCTCATCAGGCTCTGACACCCGCGCCCGGCGGCAGGGGCCCGGCGGCCCGAACCGGCCGGCCCCCGGCGGTGGCTCCTGGTCGCGGCCCTTGCCGGCTCCGCCTTCCCACGACAGGAATCCGTCCGTGTCCCATCTCGACGGCGCGTCCATCATGGACCCGGCTCTCTTCCCCTACATGCTCGACTCCTCGATCATGGAATTCGCCTCTCCCTTCGTTGACCAAGAGGTCAGCCTTGTGCACACGGTCACCAGGCACATCACGGAGGTGAGCAATCTGATCGCTGTCGGCGACGCACGGCTGATCTACGGGTCCGTCGCCGACGCACACCACCTCAACTATGTGTGCATCGACCCTGAGGCGGGCGTCCACGGATGGTCTGGTCTGGCCACGGCACACGGTGGATGGGCCATCCGAAGGCGACTGCTGCATGAGGTCAAGGGCGCCGAACTGCCCCCGGGGCCCTCGCTGTGGCTCCTCCACTTCAACATCTACTCCTACCTACCCGGGCTGCGGATCCCCCGCGGCGATCACGTCCTCGTCTCGGCCTGGACGGACTCCGCACGGGGACGCGCCGTACGGGAGCGCTACGACAGGCGCGTCGCCGCCCTCGCGGCTACCCGGACGTCCATGCCTTTCAGTCGTGCTCGGTCCGCACCCGCCGCGAAGAGTCCGACGCGTCTCACCTACTTGAGCGAACTCGCGGGAGACGTGGTGACCGTCGCCCACTACCGCGCGGAACCATTCTCCGCCGCAGGAAGCCCGCCGCCTCCATGACCTTGCGCAGTGGTACTCCGTCCATCACTCCGACCGCCGTACCGCGCCATGGACCCGAACCGACTGCCCGCCTGGTGCGCTCCCTGATCCGGCTGCGCAATGACATGCTGTTCGGTCTCTGTCTCGACATGCTGCTCGACGGCGTCGACTACCAGCTCACTTTCGTCAACGACCCCGGCATCCCATCGCTCAACGCCGCGCACGCTGTGGGCGGAACGCGCCCGGGCCTCTTTCGGGAGCTGAGCGCACTGGAAGGCTCGACCGGCATCCGTCTGGGCGTGTACCAGGACCCCGCCACACCGCCCGAGGTGTTGGCCCAGCTCCGTACCGCGCACTACCGCCGCACTCCCTCGTACGACGAGCATTGGTACGCGTTGGACCTCCGCGCCCAGGACACCGCCGTGCCGTTCGAGGGCGCCGCGCCCGACGAACCCAGCCTCTCCGTCCGAGAGATCCTCGATCCCACCGAGGAAGACATCCGGCGCTATGCCGACCTGGAGACAAAAGCCGGCGATGTACCACCGGCCCTGGCCGACCGGATGGTCCGGAACCTGCTCGGCCCCGACCGCAACGCCGCGCGCACTCACCTCTTCCGAGCCGTAGTCGATGGCGAGAAAGCGGCCTACGCGGCACTGCTCGTGGCGGGACAGTACGCCCTGCTGCCCGAGACAGGCGGCGAAGTATCCCCCGACGACCGGGAGATACGGGACGCACTCACCCGTCACCGGCTCCGGCGCGCGCGGGAACTGACCGCCCGCTCGGCCTTCGCCATCGCCGGCACACCCGACCGGTATGGCCCGCACCACCTCGGCATGGACCCGCTGTGGGTCCGCGCCTACTGGTCGCCGCCCGCCATGGACTGATTCCCGTCGTGGGCGCGACAGGCAGACGTAAGGAGGAAAGCGCGTGACCCCGAGCACCCCCTCACTGGCCTGGGACGGCGGCATGGTCATCGCCATCGACCAGCGCTCCCTGCCCCGTGAACACCGGACGCTGCGCCTGGAGAGCGTCGACCAGGTCGTGGACGCCGTCAAGACCCTCGCGATCCGCGGCGCCCCCGCCATCGGGCTCGCCGGCGCCCTCGGCGTCGCCCTGTCCGCGCACGCCCACCGTTCCCCGACCGGTGTCGACGAGGAGGCGGTGCGCGCGGACGCGGCACGCCTCGCCGGCGCCAGACCTACCGCGGTCAACCTGGCCCGGGGCGTACAGCGCGCTCTCGGCCGGGTCGCGGCGGGCCCGGAGGCCGTCCTCTCCGAGGCGAAGGCGATGCTGTCGGAGGACATCGCGACCAATGAGGCTATGGTGCGCCGCGCTGCCGAAGTGGTGGAGGCGCTGCTCCCCGACCGGCCGCTGCGGGTGTTGACCCACTGCAACACGGGCCGCCTCGCCACCGCCGCCGTCGGCACGGCTCTCGGCGCCATCCTCGAACTCGCCGAGCGTGGACGGATCGAGGAGGTGCTGGTCGACGAGACGCGCCCGCTGCTGCAGGGCTCCCGACTGACGGCCTGGGAGCTGACCCAGGCCAAAGTGCCACACCGGCTCTGCGTCGACTCGGCCGCAGCCGCTTTGATGAGCCGCGGCCTGGTGGACTGCGTTCTTGTGGGCGCCGACCGCATCGCCGCCAATGGCGACACGGCCAACAAGATCGGCACCTACGGCCTAGCCGTGGCCGCCGCGCACCACGGCATCCCCTTCATCGTGGTCGCCCCCGAGTCCACCTGGGACCGCGCCCTGCCCGACGGCTCGGGGATCCGGGTGGAGGACCGCGCCGCCGACGAGGTGACGCACCTGGCGGGAACCGCCCTCGCCCCCGTCGGCGCTACGGTCCACAACCCGGCCTTCGACATCACTCCCGCCGAGCTCATCACCGCGCTGGTGTCCGAGAAGACGACCCGACGCCCCCGACACCTCCCGGCCTCCCCGACGTCTGGCGAACACGACAGCGGCCCGCGTCCACGGGACATCGAGACGCTCTTGGACATCGTCCCGGACCACCCGGTCCCGGGGGTGGCCTTCCGCGACATGGTCAGGCTCTACGCGGAGCCCGGCATGCTCGGCGGCCTGGCCGCCCGCGTCATCCGCGAAAGCCACGGCCACGTCGACCGCATCCTCGCCGTCGAAGCCCGCGGCTTCGTGCTCGGAGCCGCGCTCGCGGCGCAGACCGGGCTGCCCCTGACCCTGGCCCGCAAGCCGGGCAGGCTCCCCGGACCGGTCCATGAGGTCTCGTACCGACTGGAGTACGGCACCAGTCGCCTTCAGGTACAGAAGGGAGCCATACTCCCCGGTGAGCGGGTGCTCTGCGTCGATGACGTTCTCGCCACCGGAGGCACCCTGCTCGCTGCGGCCCGGCTGGTCGCGATGAGCGGCGCACGGGCCGAACGGCTCGTCACCATCGTGGAGTTGAAGGGATTGGGTGGCCGGACGTGTCTGTCCCGCTATCACCTATACACTCTGTGTGAGCTGGTCGCATGAGCACCGCCACCGCCGGGGACACCTTCCGGCGCACGGGTGAAGAGCTGGCCCGTTTCGCCGCGCTGCTGTACCAACGCGGCTGGATGCCGGGCACCTCCGGCAATCTCTCGATGCGTCTTCAGGGCGCCGACGACCTGATCCTCATCACCGCGAGCGGCCGTGACAAGGGCGAGCTCACGGCGCGCGACATGACGGTCGTCTCCACCAGAACCGATCGGCCCGTCGCCCCCGACGCCCTCCGCGCCTCCGCGGAAACGGCGATCCACACAGCCCTGTACCGCACCGCGCACGCGGGCGCCGTGATCCATGTCCATGCGCCGTACTCCACCGCGATCGCCTGCCGGACGAACATCACCACGCACACCGGACTGCTGCGGCTGAAACAGTTCGAGTTGCTGAAGGGCCTCGGCCTCGCCGACCCCTCGACGGCAGACGTGCCCGTCTTCCCCAACTGGCCCGATGTCTCCCGTATCGCCGCGGACATCGCCCGCCACTACGCCGACACCCCCGACGCACCCCCCTGCCTGCTGCTCTCCGACCACGGCGTGACGGCCTGGGGCGAGGACCTCGCGCAGGCCCGCAACCGGCTGGAGTGCATCGAGGCCATCTGTCAGCTCCTGGTGATCGACGGCGGAGCAGCACCCCCGGTCCAGAAGTTCTGACCCACGAAACGGAAGACAATCCATGACACTCCTCCAGGTCATGCCGGACTCTCGGCCCGGCGACGTCCTGCTCCGCACCCGCGACCGGCCCCGTATCGCCGACGTCCTGCGGGACCACTCGGTGGCCCTGCGCCACTGGTCCGTCCGCGGCTCTCTGCCGCCCGACGCCACCGAGCGGGAAGTCCTCTCCCATTACCGGACGGAGGTGGACACGCTGTGCGCCGAGGAGAGCCTGCGCCTGGTCGACGTCGTCCAACTCCGCCCCGAGGACACCCCTGCGTGGCGCGAACGCGCGGCGAAGGCGCGCGAGGCATTCCTCGACGAACACCGGCACGGCGAGAACGAGGTGCGCTTCTTCGCCCACGGCACCGGTTGCTTTTACCTGCACCTGGCGGACCGGGTCCTGGCGGTGGTGTGCGAGGAGGGCGACCTGCTGTCCGTACCGGCCGGCACGGCCCACTGGTTCGACATGGGGCGGCAGCCCGACTTCTGCGCCATCCGCTTCTTCCAGGCCGAGGACGGGTGGATCGGGGACTTCACCGGCGATCCCCTCGCCCGCAGGTTTCCCACTCTGGACGACCTGCTGGCAGACCCCCATGCCTGATGTGATAATCCGCCGCCACGGGGTCCGCGCGGTGGTCCTCGACATCGAAGGGACGGTCGGCTCCGCGGGGCACGTACGCGAGGTGCTCTTCCCCTATGCCCGCGACCGCATCGCCCCCTGGTTCGCCCAGCGGCGTGGCACCGCCGTACACGCCGAGCTTCTGCGGGACGTACAGGAGTGCGCAGACGATCCATCGCTGGACGAAGACGCTGCCGTCCGCACCCTGCTGGCCTGGTCGGACGGCGACGTCAAAGCCAGGCCGCTGAAAGCCGTCCAGTCTCTGATCTGGGCCGACGGCTACGCGGACGGGACACTGCACGGGCATGTGTATCCCGAGGTCCCCGCCGCGCTGGAACGCTGGCGGGGCGCGGGCCTGGCTCCATTTGTCTATTCCTCGGGAGCGAAGGCCGCACAGCGCGACTGGTTCGCCCACAGCGACGCGGGTGATCTGACCGGTCTGCTCGACGGCTACTTCGATCTCACCGACGCCGGTCCCAAGCAGGACCCCGCGTCCTACCGGTACATCGCCCACTCCATCGGCATGCCCGCCCGGTCTCTCGTCTTCCTCAACGACACCAGCGCCGAACTCGACGCGGCCTCGGCCGCAGGGTGGCAGACCGTCGCCATCAGGCGTGACGACGATCCGTGCGCTGTGTGCAGCACCCATTACCCCACAGCGCGCTCCCTAGACCAGCTCGTGCTCGTGCCGGCCGACGGGGCCGAAACCGTCCCAAGAAGCACGCCGGAAGCGAGGCGCTCATGAGCAACACCCTGACGGACACGGTGGCGGAGATCGGGGTGATCGGCGGCAGCGGTTTCTACCAACTGCTGTCCGACGCGCGGCGGATCCCCATGGACACTCCGTACGGCCGTCCGTCGGAGGACCCCGCGGTCGGGACCGTGGCCAACCGCCGGGTGGCCTTTCTGCCCCGGCACGGCGGCGACCACCGCTTCCCACCGCACCGCATCAACTACCGGGCCAATATATGGGCGTTGCGATCGATTGGTGTCCGACGGGTGCTGGCGCCCTGCGCCGTGGGCTCCCTGCGCCGGGACCTGCCCCCGGGGACGGTTGTCATCCCGGACCAGCTCGTGGACCGGACCAGCGGCCGGGCCCAGACCTTCTACGACGAGGGAGCCGTCCATGTACGGTTCGCCGACCCGTATTGCGAGGACGGACGGAAGAGCGTCCTGAAGGCGGCCACCTCGGCTGCAGCGGAGGTGGCCGACGGCGGCACCATGGTCGTGGTGGAGGGCCCGCGGTTCTCCACCCGCGCGGAGTCCCAGGCATACGCCCGAGCGGGCTGGTCGCTGGTGAACATGACCGGCCACCCCGAGGCCGTGCTCGCCCGCGAACTTGGGCTCTGCTACACGTCCCTGGCTCTGGTGACGGACTTCGACGCGGGCATGGACGCCTCGGAGAGCGTCGAGCAGGACGATGTGCTCCGAGTGTTCGCCGCCAACTCCGAGCACCTACGGGATCTGGTGCTGCGCACCGTGGAGCATCTGCCCCGGCGACGCGACTGCCACTGCGCCGCCGCTCTCGAGGGCATGACCCTGCCCTTCCGGCTGCCCGATGCTCAGGCGTAGACCGGCGGGCCGGCCCGGAGACGACTCTCCGGGCCGGCCCGCCGATTCGTTCTCTCTGTGACTCAGCACTTGCGCGCGTGCAACAGGAACCAGTGTCTGGCCAGATGGACTCCGCGCTCGCTCGACGCCCGTGCGACATAGCGGTCGAACAGCTCCTTGTCATGATCCCTGTTGTAGTCCTCGAAGATCGGCACGAGCTCCAGGAACCGGCTCAGTTCGTCCGGGGAGAGAAAGTACTCGTCGTAGAAGAAGGTCTTCGCCCGCACGACCTCGAAACCGGACTCCTCCAGCCGCCGTCGCTCCGCCCGCAGTATCGGCGCGTCATCCCATCGCCCGTACAACTGGCCACGCCCGAAAACCGTCTTCAGCTCCAGCGCGTCCTGCTCGCCGATCCCCAGGTAGACCAGCGAGCCGCCGTGCTTGAGAACGCGCCGGAACTCCTGGGGGAACAGCGGGCCGCGGCGCGAGGTGACGGCATCGAACGCCTCGTCCGGGTAGCCGGTGTCGAGGGCGTCCCGCAGTTCGAAGGAGACATGGCCGAGTCCGGACTCCGCCTGGTGCGAGGCCGCGGATCGCAGCATCTCCGCCGACAGGTCGATGGCCGTGACCTGACCGAACTCAGGCGCGATGGCGAGGAGATTGCGCCCGTCGGCGCACCCGACGTCCAGCAGCCTCTTTCCGGCGCCCGCGGCGCTCACCGCGGCCCGGTCAAACCACTCCTCGGGATCCCCGTCGGGGAATTCGGTGGTCCGCCGCGCTCCGCTGGAGTACCCGCCGAACTTGTCGGCGACCTTCGAATAGAACTCGGGATTCATGACCTCATCGTGGCTCCCACGGCAGCGCGGGAGGATGACCGTAGGTCCGTTCTTCCATCCATATCGCACGGACCAGAGCGACCACATGGCGTCCACGAGGACACCCTCACGCGCCCGAACGGACGCCTGCCGACCCAACCGGCCAGACGTGGGCGACCGCAGACCGACCCGGGAGTACCTCCATCCCGGCCGGGCGGGGCGGCAGGCTCGCAGCCGGTCCCTCGGACGAGGGGCGTCGCAGCAGTGGAGGAGAACCCCGCATGACGAAGAACGCTCCGGCGGTCCTGTTGGTCGACCCCGTTCGTTACGGAGCGGCGTACAAGGACGCCGCCCGCGAGCTGGGATTCACCGTGCTGTCCGTCTACACCCTCGACTACAGCGCCGAGTCGCCAGGTCACGCCGAGGGCGACGACCTGTCCGTGTACGCCTCGGAACGCGCCGACATCGTACGGAAGGTAACCGCCACCGGTCTCGACGTCCAGGCTGTCATCCCAGCCATTGAGGCGTCGGTGTATCTGGCTGACATGCTGGCGTCGGACCTGCGCGTGCCCGGCAATGACCACGACCTCGCCTGGGCCCGGCGCAACAAGGCCGCCATGCGCTCCCACGCAGTCGATGCAGGCATATCCGTACCGGGTTTCACGCTGGTGAGCAAGGTCGAGGAGATCCCTGACGCCGCCCGTGCGATCGGCTTCCCCGTCATCGTCAAGCCCACCATGGGGTCCTGCTCACAGGGGACGATGGTGATGTCGGACGAGGCCGCGCTGAGCCGGCTCGACGAGGCGGTCACCCACGACGTGTTCGGGCAGCCAGTCACCGAGTGGCTGGTCGAGCAGTATGTGCGGGGTCGCGAAGTCGCCGTCAACTGCTACAGCTCCGAGGGCTCCCACCAGGTCGTGGACATGTGGGAGTACCGGCAGCCGGACGGCCGTGACTACGACTTCCCCGTCTGGGAGACGCTTCAGCTCGACGAGGGCTATCCCGCGTGGGAGCGGCTGCGGAGCTATGTGCACCGTGTTCTCGATGCCTACGGCGTGCGACGCGGCCCCAGCCACACCGAGGTCAAGTACAACGAGGACGGGGTCTATCTCATGGAGATCGGTGCCCGGCAGCCGGGCGGCCCCGCCATGGAGATGTGGTCCAGGCACAGTGCGGACATCCGGCCGTTCCACGACGCGATCGAGTGCTACCTCGGCCGACGCCCGGCGCTCATGGAGGCGCGTCCGCGTTTCTCGGCCGCGCTCGGCTCCCTCATCCTCCGCAACGACGACGCTCCGGGCACCCTGGTCGCCGTACACGGTCTGGACAAGCTCGACGGGGTCCCCGGGATCGACAAGCTCATGGTCGATGCCGAACCCGGCGACCACATCCCCACCACCAAGGACAGCACAGCCATCCCGGTGAGTGCCTATGTCACCGGCCCGGACCAGGACAGCGTGCTGAGCACCCTGGCCACCATCAGGTCCCTGGTCACACTGGAGATCGACCGCAGCCCCGTGCGGAGCTGAGATGGGGCCGGACCTGCGAGCCGCCGGAGCGCCGCCAACGGACACCGACCGCGCGTCCCGGCGCGCCTCGGGATTCCCGGGCGTCTATCGCGGACTGCTGTCGACGGCCGAGGCCCGGCGGCTGGCGACAGCGAGCGCCGCGTCGAAGTTTCCGGTCAGCATGTTCCCTGTGACCACGCTGCTGCTGGTCTCGCCCCGCTACTCCTACGCGGCGGCCGGGCTGACGCTGGGAACGATGCAGCTGGCGAGCGCCGCCAGCAACCCGATGCGGGCCCGGCTCGTCACCCGTCACTCACTGCACACGGTCCTCATGGGCTGCCTCGTCGGCTATCTGATGGGTCTGGGCGGCCTGGCGGCGTCGGTGACGGCCCATCTGCCGCTGGCCGCCCTTCTCTTGGCCGCCATGCTGACCGGCCTGTGCTTTCCGCCGGTCGGCATCCTCACGCGCACCCATTGGATGTCCGTCACCAGCCGGGGCTCCCTGCCCGTCGCGAACGCGCTCGAAGCCACCTTGATGGACATCGCGCTCATCGTGGGCCCGGTGCTCGCGAGCCTGCTGAGTACGGCGGTCTCCCCCGCCGCGCCACTCGCCGCGATCGGCGCCCTGATGGCCGGTGCGGTGGTCCAGTTGGCCGCCGTACACCGGCTGCGGCCGCCAGGGCCCGTGCCGCACTCGGGCCAGTGGGCGCGGATCGCACGCGCCCGTCCGCTGCTGGTCGTCTTCGCCGCGCAGTTCCTGTTCTGCGCGGTGCTCGCCGCCACCGAGGTGGCTCTGCCCATCTCGGCTCAGCAGCATGACGCGGCCGCGCGCAGCGGCTGGTATCTCGGCGCACTCTCGGTGGGCAGCATCGTGGGCTCGCTCACTCTCGGAGCCACCCGGGCGCGGCGTATGCCCGGACTCGCCGGGCTGCTGAGCGGTTTCGCCGTCGGCGTCCTCGTACTCGGGCTCGCCCTGCGCGCCGACCCGCCGCTGGTGCTGGCCGGATGCTTGGGCGCGGGTGTCGCCGTCGGCTCGTCCTTCGCCGGCTTCTACACACGGATCGGCGAACTCACACCGAAGGGCTGCGACAACGAGGCGCAGAGCCTCGCGTCCAGCATGATGACCGTCGGCTTCGCCGTGGGCGCGTCAGCTGGGGCCTCCCTGAGCGGAGCATACGGCGCGTCGGCCGTGTTGTGCCTGCTCTTCCCCGTCGCGACCGCGGTCGCCGTGTTGCCGACCCTGACCGACGCGCCATCCGCACGCACCAGATAGCTAGCGACGACATACCGCTGCCGCCGGGCTCGTTGGCCGGCGGCAGCGGTCTGGGGTGTCGAGCGGGGTCAGCCGAGAGCCGCGGCCAAATCCTGTCGCGCGCCGAGTTTCTTCAGGATCGAGTGACGGGCCACCACAGGGGCGTGACCGGCCCCACCGCCGACCGGTGGCGCAAGCGGCTGGACCAGTGTCCCGGGATCGGTCTCGTAGAAGAACACCAACGACAGCAGCTCTTCGTCGGGCGCCTCGGCACTCGGACCGAGCACCCGGTGTTTCAGCGCCCGCCACCGCCCATCAGTCCACAACTCCATCAGGTCGCCGAGATTGACGACAAAGGCATCCGGGTTGTACGGAGGCGCGAACCAGCCGTCGGCCTCGTTCCACGCCTGCAGCCCGCCCACCCCCTGCTGACGACTCAGCAGGGTGAACGTGCCGAGGTCAGTGTGCGGGCCGTTGCGCAACTGGCCGCTCGCGACACTCCCGACCGAGTTCAGCGACGGGTACCAGCTCAGGTTTTGCGTCCAGGTCGCCTGCCGGGCACGGGTGGTGAAGTAGTCTTCCGGCAACCCGAGCACCGTGGCGAGCAGTACATTGATCTCGCCCGCCAGCCGGACCATGTGGGCGGTGTACGCATCCGCCACGGCCCTCAGCGCGGGAAGCTCCTCGGGCCAGCGATTAGCCGGGTAGTACAGCCGGTCGAGAACGGCATTCCCGGTCCGGATGCCGGGGCCCAGGTAGAACGACTCATGCAGATCGGGAGCCGCGGCATCCGGCTCCATGCCGGGCTCGTGCTCGACCCCCACGCCGCCGGCCGGATGCATCTCCAGCCACCCGCTGTCGTAGGCCGCCTCGATGCCGCACCGGGCCTTGACCTCCCGGGGCAGCGAGAAGAACTCGCGGGCACGGGCGCGCAGCTCGCGCATCAGCTCCTGCGGCACGCCATGTCCCTCCAGGAGGAACATGCCCGTGCCCCGCAGGGCGGCGTCCAGCTGTGCGATGGTCTCTCGCCGCTCCGCCGACCCGGTCCGCCACCACTTCTCGATGTTCACGGTGGGTATCACTGTTTTCACAGAGCCATTCCTTCATGACGATGGGACACGACGGCCTTCACGCTTTCGGCGACGATGGCCAGCCCCTCTTCGAGTTCGTTCTCGTCGGTGGTCAGCGGGGGAAGGAGCTTGACCACGTAGCCCCGGGCACCCGAGGTCTCCATGAGCAGTCCGCGCTCGAAGGCGGCCGCGCACACTCGCGCGGCGACCTCCTCTCCGGAGTTCCCCAGCCCGGAGAAATCGAGCCCCCTCGCCAGGCCACGGCCCTTGGCCCGCAGACCGGTCCCTGAATAGTCCGCCGCGATGTCCTCCAGAGCGGCGCCCATCTGTTCACCGGCCGCCTGGGTGCGCTCCTCCAGCGCGTCATCGCTCCAGTAGGTGTGCAGAGCTCGCGCCCCGGTCACGAACGCCGCGCTCACGCCGCGGAACGTGCCGTTGTGCTCGCCAGGTGACCACACGTCCAGCTCTGGCCTGATCAGGGTGAGCGCGAGCGGTAGACCGTACCCACCGATGGACTTCGACAGGCAGACGATGTCGGGGGAGACGCCCGCTTCCTCGAAGCTGAAGAAGGGGCCGGTGCGTCCGCAGCCCATCTGCACATCGTCGACGATCAGCAAGGCCCCCACGCTCCGGCACAGCTCGGACAGGTGTCGGAGCCACTCGGCGCTCGCGGCGTTCATCCCGCCCTCGCCCTGCACTGTCTCCACGATCACCGCAGCCGGCAGGTCGAGGCCGCTGCCGGGGTCCGCCAGCAGACGCATCACCTCCCCGAACCGGTCCGGACCATCCGCGAAATAGGAGTCGTACGGCAGCGTGGTGGCATGGGCCAGGGGGACCCCGGCGGCGCTCCGTTTCCGCGCGTTGCCGCTCACCGCCAGTGCGCCGAGCGTCATCCCATGAAAGGAGTTGGTGAAGCTGAGCACCGGCACCCGGCCGGTGACCCGGCGGGCGAGTTTGAGGGCGGCCTCAACCGCATTCGCCCCACCCGGCCCGGGGAAGACCACCTTGTAGTCGAGCCGGCGCGGGATGAGGATCCTGTCGCGCAGGGCCTCGAGGAAACCACGCCGGGCGGTGGTGAACATGTCGAGCGAGTGGGTGACGCCGTCGCCCATCACGTACTCGACCAACGCCTCCTTGAGGAACGGGTTGTTGTGGCCGTAATTGAGAGCCCCGGCGCCGGCGAAGAAATCCAGGTACGGTCTTCCGCCCTCGGAGTAGAGTCGGCTCCCGACTGCGCGGTTGAACACGGTGGGCCAGGCCCGGCTGTAGGACCGGACCTCGGACTCCAGTGTTTCGAAGACTGACACGCTCACATCCGCTCTCTACCGTGCATACACCGTCGGATCCTCGACACCGGCCGCCGTAAACGCCTCGCGCCGCTCCCAACAAGCGGCGCACCTGCCACAGTGAAGGTCCTCGCCGCGGAAGCAGGTCCACGTCTGCGTCCAGGGCACGTCCAGCTTGTGACCCATGGCGATGAGTTCGCTCTTGTGCAACTCGATCAGGGGAGTGATCAGGTCGAGATCGGGGTGCGCGTGACCACGGGTGGCCACGCGCTCCATCGCGATGAACGACCTCATGAACTCCACGGAGGTGTCCGACGGCCCGACGTCGTCGGCCATGACCCCGAACGCAACCGCCTCCGCCTTCACCACCACCGCCAGCGCGAACGCCGCGGACAGCAGGAGCGCGTTCCGATTCGGCACGATATTGGGGCCGCCACGCGCAGGGCCCCGGTCCGACGGGACATCCACCGCGGAATCGGTAAGCGAGGAGCCACGGAACACACTGCGCGCGCCGGTGAGATCGACCTCCTCGTACGGGGCCCCCAGCCGACCCGCAGCCAACCGCGCGAACTCCAATTCCTTGCGGTGTCGCTGCCCGTAATCGATGGCCACAACGTGAAGGGAGTGCCCCTGGGCCTTCAGGTGGTACGCCATGGTGACGGAGTCGATCCCGCCCGAGACCACGGCCACAATCTTGCTCAATCGCCTCACCTCATCGCTATGCCGACGCCGCGCCACGGCCGCCGCATGTCCCTGCGGCCAGGCCGGGACGATCCGCTCACCATCCTGGCCGCCCGCAGGAGGCGGGAACATGGCCGACCACCCCGACCGCCGGACGTCCCCGCACGTCCGCACGGGCAGCGCGCTTCAGCCGGGACGCCGGCTGTTGCCCGAACGAACGAGTCGCCTGCGGGGCTTACGTGAGGGCGAGGTCGGGGCTGCCAGCCCGCAGGCGCACCAGCGACGGGATGCTGCCCTCCCGGCCGACGACGTGCAGGCCGGGGTCCGTGTGGCGCAGGGCGGCCAGGGCGCGGGGAAGCAGGAAGGCGCCTGCGCTGAGGAACCATCCCAGACGGACCGTGCCGGCCTGCCCGGGCAGGCCAGAAAGCTCGCGCGCGGGTTGCGTCGATCTCATCGAGGACGGTCGTCGCGCGGCGCATAACGACCCGGCCGGGCTGAGCCGCACGCCGCCGCGCCGCCGCTCCAGCAAATCGGCACCCGCAGCCTGATCGATCGCGGCGATCTGCCGGGACACCGCGGACTGGGTGTAGCCCAACGAAGCGGCGGCCGCGATAAAGGTTCCCTGCTCGCGACGGCGCTCGTCGTGGCCAGCAGCCTGGGCATCCTGGGTCATCTCGACCGCCGACTGCACCACTTGTTCGACGGAACGAGCCTGGATCAGGTCGAGTACGCCGGTGGAGTCGTGGCACAGCGCCATCCACCACAAGACCGTGCAGGAGGCGGGCTGTCCGGTCTGGCTGAAGGTGCCCTCGAAGGTGGCTCAGGTCACCACCGTCCCCGCCCCCGCTCCCGGTACACGGAGGTGGAAAACACCGTCACTCCGTCCCTATCTGTGGGGGACCCGCTGGACCCCGCCACCCGGATAAGACCACTGGTGTCGGCGCGCCAACGCGACCGTGTCGAGGGGTATGTCGCCAGCAGACTCAGCGAGGGGCCACGACTCACTACGGGGGGGCGACCGGCACAAGGGTCTCGATCAGGGCTGGTTCGTCGAGCCGACGGTCTTCTGCGACATCGACAGCGCGCACCATCGCGCGGGAGGAGATCTTCGGGCCGGTGCTGGCGGTGATTCCCTATGGGTCGGAGGAGGAAGCGATCGCCATCGCCAACAGCAGCGAGTACGGACTGGGCGGAACGGTGTGGACGGCCGACCCCGATCGTGGTGAGGCGCTGGCCCGCAAGGTCAGTTCCGGCACCGTAGGAGTCAACGCCTATGTCAACGAGCCCACCGCGCCGTTCGGCGGTGTCAAGAACAGCGGCCTCGGACGGGAACGGTTTTTAGGGCGCGGGGACGCGGATGCGTCCCCGCTACCCGACTGATCAGCCCTGTGGGTGCCGGGAATTATGTCACCCAAGCTGACCTGCTGGTTCGGATCTGCCCCCAGACCTCAGGGGGCTTCCCGGGCGGCCGGATTGCCCGCGCCGCTCGACGGTGTGTACACCCACCTTGGTGACGAGGCTGGTCTGGCCGCCGTCTCACAGCGCAGTCGCGGGCTGGGCTTCGGCGGTCGCATGTGCGTCCACCCTCGACAGGTCGATGTGGTTCACCAGGCATGGCTACCGACGAACGCCGAGCTGGAATGGGCCCGGCGGGTCGTGCAGGCCGCCGGGGACTCCGATGGCGCCGCAGTGCGCGTGGACGGACAGATGATCGACTGGCCACGCCTGCAACGGGCTCGATCACTGCTCGATGCGTGTCGAGCGACACCTCTTGGTCAGCCAGGCCGGGAGGGCCGCGTCTGACCTCCTGCCTGGACAGCCTGGACGCGGAATCGGAGGCGGCCGGAACCGGCACAGGAATGCCTTCTGAAGAACGTCGATCTTGTGCCACTGACGATCTTCGATTACGTCTGGGTCGTGGTTTTCTGCTTGAGGCATTGAGTTGTGTTCATCCTGAACGTGCAGGTCACGGGGGTGGCATGGGTGGATGAGTCGTGCTCGTGCTGGTCGTCGGGGCCTGTCTGCGGTGAAGATCGGCTGTCAGCGGGCGATCTCGTGCTGGTTGAGGGCCAGCAGCGCCCGCACGAGCCGGGTGGCCCAGCGCACGTCGAGGCGGAGCATGGTCAGCACACGCCAATTCTTGAGTTATCGCCGGTTTGATCTTGAGGTCGGCGTATTTCTCCTGGTTGCACTGTTCCTGAGATTGCTGCGACGTGGTCAGCAGGGCCCGATGATGCTGGTCTGCGCGGGAGGCACGGAGCCGTCGCGGCGTGCGACTTCGCGTCGGAGTTCGAGGTTCTCGCCGTGCGCCTGGGCGAGCGCCTCTCGCAGCTCCTTGTCTTGGTCGCGGAGTCGCTTCTTCAGCCTTGCGATGTCCGTGGTGAGCGCGAGGACGATGTTGTTCTCGCTGGCGGCATCCGAGGGCCGTGGGGATGCGGCCTGGTTCTGCTGCCGGAGCTGTTCGATGCGATCGCGCAGGGTGGGATGGGTGTAGAGGAAGGAGTGGGAGACGCCGGCCTCGCGCTGGACGGCCTGGAAGGTGATCGGCTCGCCGCGCTTGATCAGGGAGCGGATGGCGATCTCGGCCGCCTTCGTCTTGGCTTCGGACTTGCGGCGGGCGGCCTGGCCGAGGGTGTCGATGCGGCGTTGGCGCTGGTCGGTCATGGCTGCGGCTTCCGGTGGCGGGTGAGGTCGATGGACACGGGGACCGGAGTGCCGGGGCTGCCGGCCCCCTGGACGGCCCGGCCGGGGCTGGCCTGCATCGCCGTCAGCAGCTTGACCAGGGCATCGCATTCGGCCTCGCGCTGGATCAGCCAGACGTTGTCGGCGGGCATCGGATGGCCATGACGGTGGTGGAACTGCGCGGAGGTCCGCTCGACCAGCGCACTCGTCTCCTCCAACTGCCTTTGGAGGGTGGCGAGGTGGCTGTCATCGGTGACGAAGACCCCGCAGGTCAAGCACGCGTTGCCCTTCTCGCAGCTTTGCAGGGGCGGCAACAGGCAGTAGCCGTTGGGCAGGAACCGGTCCGCGCGGTCGAACAGGTGCATTCTGTCATGGTCTTCCTGAGAGAAGACCACGCGGGTGCCGTCGGCTTTGAACTTCAGGGTCGCCAGGAACGCCTGCTCGGCGTGTTCCTCGCGGCGGGCGACGTAGTGCATCGACATGGTCGGGTTGGTGTGCCCGGCATACCGCTGCAGGACGTGGACCGGTAGCCCGAGCTCGGCGAGGCGGGTGAGCTTGGTGTGCCGGAACCGGTGGGTGTGGCTGAGCCGGACCAGCCGTCCGGCGGAGTCCACGATCTTGGCCTGCGCGCTGAACTTCCATAGCACGGCTCCGTAGTTGCTTCTTCCGTAGGGCTTGGTGCCGTGGACGTTCGCCAGACGCTGGAGAAAGAGGAAGCGCGGTTCCCGCGCGGGGAAGCGCTCGCGCACCCACTGCTGCTGTTCCTCGATGACGGCCACGACCTCGGCGTCGACCAGGATGGTGTCCGGCGCGTCGTCGATCTTGCTTTGGGCGTAGTGGAAACGCGCGACCTGTTCACCCTCGGCGGCCTCGATGGCGCGGTCGGTGGCCGGGGAGAGGCAGTTGAAGAGGCAGAGACAGATCTCGCTGGCCCGGCGTCCGGTAAGGATCTGCAGCAGGAGCATGCGCGTCGCCTGCGGGTCACCGCCGCCCATGAGGGTCTTCTCGCCGTCCGCCGTGGACGCGGTCGCGGTGTGCGTGCCCGGTTCCCCGAGCAGGGGGAGGCAGGCCGTGATCTGGGCGAGGGCGTGGTCGTCGACGAAGTGTTCCTCGACGACCGGCGGTGGCTGGTTGCGCAGGCGGCCGACCTGCCGCATCCAGACCGCCGGGTGCGTGTCGGTCAGCTCGTCCCACGGCGTCGGGCCCAGGGCCCGCACCGCCTCGGGGCGGTTGTCGATCAGGAAGGCCATCAACTCGGCGATGGCGCGCAGGTCCTGGTTGATCTGCCGCACCGAGGTGCGCTCTGCGCGGCGGCTGCCGGGGCGGTTGGCCGGGTCTTGGGCCCACAGCCGGAACGCTGCCGCGAAGCCGGCAGCGCGTGACAGGTCGCCGACCGCGGCGGCGGGCTCGTCCAGCGTGGCGAGCCACCGGTCGAAGCGCAGGAGCGACAGGATGCGGTTGGCGACGATGGTGGTCCAAGTCAGGGCCCCGGACTGGAGTTGGGTCCCGAGGTGCCACTTGATCGCGTCCCGCACCCAGGGCAGCCGGGCCGATCCTGGCGAGCACCCCGTGGTGGCCAGCGGTTCGCGGTCGCGCAGTGGGATGCGGGGATCGCAACGCGGGTTCCAGGTGTCCAGCTCCCACCAGGCTCCCGGGTGGAGACGCGCCTGCAGGGCCAGGCGCGGATAACGCAGGAGGTTCTCGAAGCGTTCCCGGCCGCCGGTCGGGGACGGCAGGCGGTTGTTCCGAGCGTGGAACCAGGTGTTGTAGAGCTTGACGAGGTCGTCCCTCGGGGTGTCGGCCAGCGAGGGGGGGCAGGGGCCGCCCGGTGACATCGGCCCAGGCCAGGGCCTCGGCGAGCTGCCCGAGCGCAGGGACGGAGACCTGGACGCCGTCGCGGAACTGCCAGTGCGCCATCCACGCGATCTCCGTTCGCAGATCGGGACGGACGCCGTGCAGCTTGAGGAGGCGGCCGCGACCGCAGGCGATGCGCGTGGCCCAGTCCTCGATGCCGGGGCCGATCACCTCGCCCCGCCAGTCGGCCGGGAGGTCGGCCAGGAGGCGGGTGAGGGGATCGACGTCGCAGGTGAGGCCGGCGCGGAGGGAGATCAGACGGTCACCGGTCATGGTCGGCACGCCACCCTTCGGTGTACTGCTTCCAGTTCGCCGCCGCCCGCAAGGCCTCGTCCTCGCTGACCCAGCCGTAAAGGTCCAGCGTGGTCTGCACGTGGGCATGACCGAGGCGGCGGGAGACCACCCAGTCCGGGGTGCCGGCCAGCAGAAGCGCGGTGGCGTGACTGTGCCTGAACCAATGGGCGGTCCAGCCTGCGGGGCCGATGCCGTGGCGCCGCAGGGCCTCGATCTTGTCGCGGACCGTTCCCTCCCGGAGGGCGGCGAGGAACGGGGGCCGGTGCAGGTTGACGAACAGTATGTCGTCGGCACCGATCGGCAGCCCCAACTCCGCAGCTTTCAAGGAGAGTTGGGTCAGGTAGTCCGCGTAGAGGCGTTCCAGATCGGTGCCGACGTAGACGCGGCGGGGGCGCATCATCTTCACCCGGGCCCCGTTGGCGTTGCCCTCGCGGGGGACGATCCCCACGTACGGCGTCCCGCCGCGACCCATGACGAAGTCGCTGATCCGAAGGCCCAGGGCCTCGCCGATCCGCATCCCTTCTCCGGGGTTTCGCAGCCTGTTGCGCTATGTCGCTTGATCGAATGGATCGAGGCGATGGTGCGGCACGTCTCCGGGGGTGTGGTGCTCGTGGCTGATAGTCCTTCAGGCTGTCAACCCGGGAGTGAGTGAAGACAAGTGCGGGCTTTTCCGGTGAGGTTGCCGTCCGGTCAGCGGTACTGGACGGTGCTGGATGAAGATCTGCAGGTGGTAGCCGTCGCCGACGGTTTCCTGAGGCATCAGCGGTTCGGACGCGACGGCGCGGAATCCACGACGAAGGCGTACGCGCACGCGATCGCGCTGTTCTTGCGCTGGTGTGTCAGGACGGGCCGGTCCTGGCAGACCGGTGCCGGGCAGCTGGGGTCGTTTATGACGTGGCTGGCCCATGCCGGGCCGAGCGTTTCGGGCTCGGCAGCCCGCGCGTCCGTGGTGCTGGCCGGCCCCGGCGTCCGGGCGGCTCGCTCGCCGTCGCGGATCAACGGCGTGCTCACCGCGGTGCGGGGCATGGTGGTGCACGCGGTCGCCGAGGGCCATGGGCCTTCGGATCTGGTGTCGCTGCTTTACGAGGTCGCCGACGACTGCGACCTGCCGGCGGCCGCCCGCAGCGAGGACGGGTCGATGACGTGGCGGATGCGGGCCCGCCACCGGCTGCACGAGCCGGAGACGGCGGTGGACCGGGCCGGTGAGGAGGACATCGTCGCGCTGCTGCGGGCCTGCCGCTCGGCCCGGGACCGGCTGATCGTGCTGCTGATGGCCCGGGCAGGGCTGCGCCGCGGCGAGTTGTGCGGGCTCCGCCGCAGCGACGTCCATCTGCTGTTCGACTCCCGCGCGTTGGGCTGCGAGATCGCCCGGGCCCATCTGCACGTGGTCCGGCGCGAGGACAACCCCAACGGGGCCTGGGCGAAGTCCCGACGACAGCGGCCGGTCCCGTTGGACTTCGTCACCGTCGGCGCCTTTGACACCTACGAGTTCGAACGCCTGCGGGTTCGGCAGGCCACGGACAGCGACTTCGTGCTGGTGAACCTGTCCGCCGGGCAGATCGGCGCTCCCATGCGACCGGATGGGATCGGCGAGTTGCTGGCCGCACTGTCGGCCCGCGCCGGCTTGGCGACTCAGGTCCGGCCGCACCAGCTGCGCCACGCCTGCGGCAGCAACATCGCCGACGCCGGATGCGGTGTCGACGTGGTCGCCGAACTGCTCGGACACGCCTCCATCACCTCCTCGCAGGTATATGTGCATCCTGACTCCTCCCGGCTGCGGGCCGCGGTCGACCAGGTGCCCAGCCCGCGCGAGCAGGCCGGAGCCATCCGATGACCGCCGCGATGCCGCTGACGGCGGCGCCGTCAGCCGAGGCGTCGTATGCGATGACGCATGTGCTTCACGGTGCCGTACTGTCCGGGACGGCTGCCACGCTGGCCGGGCTGTTGGATCCGGCGTTCCTGGCCGAGGCTGGCTGGGATCCGGCGGTGCGGCTGTTGTCACTTCCCGCGCGGCACCCGCTGCTGGGGCGGACGCTGTGTCGGGTGGATGGATGCGAGGCCACCGCCCACGGCACCAAGAGCGGCGGCTTGTGTCATCGGTGCCTCACCCGGCTGACCAGGGCCGGGATGAGCCTGGAGGACATCGACGCCGCCACGCAGCTGCCACCAGCCCCGCCGGTGTCGTCCCAGTGCGCCGTTACCGGCTGCCTGCGCATGTCGCCGGCGGGCGGCCGGTCACGGACGCGGATCGGGCTGTGTCAGGCTCATCTGCGCCGTCTGCGCCGCACCCCAGGGTTGTCGGTGGAGAGGTTCCTGGCCGATCCCCGTGTCAAGCCGCTGCCGGCGCTGGGGCCGTGCATCGTCGCAGCCTGCGTCCGCCGCGCCGAGAGCGAGCACGGCCTGTGCCCGACGCACTATGTCAGATGGCGAGCGGTCATCGGTCGCGTCCCGGGGACCGACCAGCAGAACTGGTGTCTCACCGCGTCGGCGGTTGCCGAGAGCGGTCATGTCAGCCTGCGCGGACTGCCCGACCTGGTGGTCGTCGAGATGCTGTTCGGCCTCCAGCAGCGGGTCCGCAACGGGGCCAAGGTCAACGAGGTGAGCCTACGCGCGGTCGCCGACTCGCTGCGCCACCAGCAAGCCGTATCGATCACGCAGTGCGACGTCGACCGGGTTCGCGCCGGCAGGCCCGCCCGCGCACTGGCGCGGAGCCTGATCCGCGACATCCGCCGGGCGCTGGCCGACCCCGGCAGCGAGCAGACGAAAGACCACTGGGACCTGGGCGTCTTCGGCCATCCCGGGCGGCTGTCGTTCACCGGGATCCGCCAGAGCTGGCTGCGGGCCGCAGCGAAGCTGTGGGCCGCTGAGGAACTGCCCCGCCACCGCGGCGCCGGCGCCAACAACGTCCGGGAGAAGGTCAAAGCACTGGCGCGGCTGTCCGAAGTCCTGCACCTGCGACCCGACCAGGGAGAACACCTGACGGCCCTCGGCCGGTCCGACATCGAGAACTTCCTGAACCGGCTCGCTTTCCTGGAATCGACCGGGCAGATCAGCCGATACCGCCGCAACGTGATCTGCCGCGGAGCCCGCGCGGCCCTTGCCGGGATCCACGCCCGCGGCCTGACCCGGGCCGGGCAGGTCGCGGCCGGGCTTTCCGGCGCATTCACCGTCGGCATCGGCGACATCCCCGCCGAGCCCGAGCGCGGCGAACCCGGCCGCGATCTGCCCGCCGAGATCATGACGGTGCTCTGCGCGAACCTGAACAGCCTGGAGCCCGCCGAGGTCAAGGCCGCTGTCCAGATCGCCATCGACACCGGACGGCGCCCCGAGGACATCGTCGCCCTGCCGTTCGACTGTCTGCGACACGACAAGGACGGCAGCCCCGTGCTCGTCTACGACAACGCCAAGGCCGACCGGCTGGGCCGCCGCCTGCCGATCAGCGCCGCCACCGCCGCCGTCATCACCAGCCAACAGCAGCGGGTCCGCGATCAGTTCGGCGACACCCCGATCGCCGAGCTCAAACTGCTGCCGGCCCCCAGGCGCAACCCCGACGGCCGCAGACCGATGACGATCTCCATGCTGGAAGGCCGCCACCGCCTCTGGGTGGACGGCCTGGGCGAGCTGCGCACTCGCGACGGCGTGACGTTCGACAGCGCACGGGCGGTGCCCTATGCCTATCGGCACTCCTATGCCCAGCGCCACGCCGATGCCGGAGTGCCCATCGACGTCCTGGCCGACCTGCTTGATCACCGGAATCTCAACGTCACACGCGGGTACTACCGCATTGGCGAAGACCGCCGCCGCGACGCCGTCGACAAGGTCACCGCGCTGAGCTTCGATCGCCACGGCAACCGGATCTGGCACCAGGCGGCGGCACTGCTTGAGTCCGAACACGCCCGCTATGCCCTCGGCGAGGTCGCCGTCCCCTACGGCCGCTGCACCGAGCCCTCCAACGTCCAGGCCGGCGGCGGGGCCTGCCCGGTCCGGTTCCGCTGCGTGGGCTGCGACCACTTCCGCACCGACGTCTCCTTCCTGCCAGATCTGACCGCCTATCTGGACGATCTGCTACGCACCAGGGAACGCCTGGCCGCTGCGGTCGACGGCGTCGACGAGTGGGCCCGGCTTGATGCCACCCCCACCGAGCAGGAGATCGCGCGGATCCGACGCCTGATCAGCAGGATCAAGACCGGGTTGTCCGATCTCGACGACGCAGAGCAGGCCCGCATCGACGAGGCTGTCGCGGTGGTGCGAAAGCACCGCGCTGTGTCGTTGGGCATGCCCACCCTCCGCGTCGGGCCCACCGCGCCTCTGGAGGAAACCGCATGACCGCAACTCCACGCAGCGACAGCATGCGCAAGGGACGCCAAGCGGACTCCGCTCGCCGCCGCCAACGCGTCACCGCCGTGATCCAACAAGCAGCGGCCGAAGGCATCGAGATCACCGTCTCCGGCATCGCCCGCGCCGCCGGAGTCGATCGCAGCTTCCTCTACCGGCACCACGACCTGCTGGAGAAGGTCCACGCCGCCGAGGCCGTGCCGCCAGCCGACGCAGCCGCCATCGGGCCTGCCGTCTCGCGCGCCTCGCTTCAAGCCGACCTGCTCGCGTCCCACGAACGCGCCGTCCGCCTCGACGCACGCAACCGGCTGCTGGAACAACGCCTGTCCGAAGCCCTCGGCGCGCAGGTCTGGCGCGAGTCCGGCCTCGGCGCCCCCATCGACATCGACGCCCTCCAACAGCGCATCACCCACCTCGAACAGCAGGTCCTCGATCTGCGTGCCCAGCTCGAAGAACGCGATGACGACCTGGCTGCCGCCCGCGCGACCAACCGCGAGCTCATGACCGAGCTCAACACCGCTCACCACAACAGGTGAACCCCCGCGAGCCGCGTTGCACTACACCTGTCGCACTCGATAGCGTTCCTGCATCAGCCTTTGAGCTGCGCAAACGCGAGGAACGAGCCGCTAAGACAGAGCTCGAACCCCGGAGAACACGCCGCTCTCCGCCAGCAGCGCGAACAGGAAGCGGTCGCGGAGATTCCCCTGCCATTCGCCGTGCTCGTCGTCCCAGACCGCGCAGCCGTCCAGGATCTCCTGGATCTGCCGCGGCAGCAGTACCGGTGGCCGGTCCCGGTGAGCGGTCCGGCGCACCCGCACCAGCGAAGACGCGGCCGGAGCCGAGCCGGAGTCCAGGTGAGAGAGCGTCGCCCGGCCCGGGGCCCGGCGCGGGGCGCCGCGCAGCAGCCGGTCGGCGACCGGCACGTCGTGCACCGCCGCCTGCCAGCGGTAGAAGGAGACCAGCGCGGCGAGCCGGGACTCCAGCGTCGCAGCCTGCGGGCCGTCATCCCCGAAGACCAGGGCGTGCTCGACCGTACGGCCGTTGCGCAACCAGGACAGATAGGCGGTCACGGCCGGGACACCGACCCCCCGCCACTCGTCAGCCGCGTCGCGCTGTTCCAGGAAGCTCCACCACTGCGCGAGCGCGGTGGCGTAGGAGCGGACCGTGTTTGGGGACCACGCGGTGCGGTGGGCCTCCAACCACTCCTCGACCGGGGCCACGGTGCGGTAGGCGCGGTCGACGACGGTCCAGGTGCCCTGCCCACCAGGCGGCTTGGCCGTGATGCTGTATGCCACTGCGCTCGTTCACTCTCGTCGAAGAATTACCGCTGATAGCGCTGACTCAACGAGAGGCAGAGGGCGCGAGTAACGCTCGTCTCAGACATAGATGAGAGTGGCTGAGGTCCCGGGGATAACTTAAGTGCTGGCGAATCCTGCGAAAGCTCCGCTGCAGCACCACCCGGATCACCGCCGTCGTCCGAGCCGTCGTCGCCCTCGAACTCGCCAACTGATCAAGACGGAAAACCCTCACTGTGTGCGGTGACGGCTGGATCGCTATAGGTCGAGCGGAGGGTGCACCTGCTCCCATCAAGGCGGAATCCCCCGGTCATTCCGTGGACGCCGGGAGCAGAAGCTGACATCACGCATCCAAGTTCAGCGGCTGATGGTCTTCTACAACTGCCCTCCTGCTCACGACTGCTGATGCAATCCGAGACTCCTGTAAATCTCGAGTGTCGCCGTGGAGTTGTTGAGCGTGATGAAGTGCAGTCCGGGGACACCCTCGGACAGCAGCCGCGCGCAGAACTCCGTGGCGAACTCGATGCCAATGGAGCGTACGGTGGCCGGATCATCTTTGACGGCGAGCATGCGCTCTTTCACGGCTGCGGGGAAGACTGCGTTGCTGAGCTGCGGGAGCCGGTCGAGCTGCTTGATGCCCACAACAGGCATGCACTCGGGGATGATGGGGGTGTCGCAGCCCGCCTTCTCGACTCTGTCGCGCAGCCGCAGATAGTGCTCCGGGTCGAAGAACATCTGGGTGATCGCGTAGTCGGCGCCCGCGCGGCACTTGTCCACGAAGTGCCGGATGTCCGTGTCCCAGTCGGTCGAGCGCGGGTGCATCTCGGGGAAGGCGGCGACGCCGACGCAGAAGTCCCCGGACTCCTTGATCAGCCGGACCAGGTCGGCAGCGTACCGCACACCCTGCGGGTGCGGAATCCACTCACCCATCGGGTCGCCAGGCGGGTCACCGCGCACCGCGAGGATGTTCCTGATGTCGGCATCGGCGTATTGACCGATCATGTTGCGCAGTTCAGCGATGGTGTGGTTGACCGCGGTGAGGTGCGCGACGGGCGTAAGTGTGGTGTCGGCCGCGATCTCCTGGGTGGCCTTGACCGTCCCGGACCGGGTGGAACCGCCGGCCCCATAGGTCACGGAGACAAAGCTCGGGGCCACCGCCTCGACCCGGCGCAGCGCGTTCCAGAGGTTGCGCTCGCCCTTCTCGTTCCTCGGCTCCCAGAACTCGAAAGAATACGACGAATTGCCGGTTGCGAGCAGTTCGCGCACTGTGCGGGTGCGCACTTTTTGGGTCGAAGGTGTTCCAAGGGCCATAGCCGCAGGCTAGTCGCGCTCGGACGGGCGCCCAACCGCAGTCCACCCGTCGGACGCCACTCGCTCCGCTGGCAGCACGAGAGTCCGTCAGAGCCTGGTCGTGCGTGGATCCTGGTAGCGCCTGCGGGTGCCGATAAATCATCCACGCAGGTCGGTAGCCTGATCACGGATCTTCGGTTCTCCTCGACATTCGCCCAAGTGCCTTCACCCGCAAAGGGCCGGGGCGGCATCATGATCTGTCGTGCCGCTGCGCCTGCCCTACCTCGCCACGACCAACGCCCTGGCGCTCCTACGCCTCCTGCCGATGAGCGACAGAGAAAAGGACACCGAGATCCTCGTCCTCCGGTACCAACTGCTGGTCCTGCAGCGTCAGGTCGGCAAGCCGAGCTTCACCGACAGCGACCGTGCCTGTGGGGCTCGGTTATTCATCGCTGCTGGTGAAACGCCCCACCCGGCGTGCAGAGGGCTGCGACCATGATGGGAATCGTGTCGCTCCTGTACCAGGTGACTCGACGCCTTCTCTCCGTCCCGACGATGTTTCTGCGGCGGGACACCTCGAAGGAGGCCGAACTTCTGGTCCTGCGCCATGAAAACGCCGTGCTACGACGCCAACTACAAGGACGAGCACGGTACGAACCCGCGGAACCGCCTGTGGTTCGCCTCCCTGTCCTCACCAATCCCCCGCCACCGCTGGGCCAAGGATTTCCCCATCGCACCCAGCACGCTGTTGGCCTGGCACCGCAACCTCGTCGCCCGCCGATGGGACTACTCCCGACGACGCCGCGGTCCCGGACGGCCGCCCACACAGGCCGCCGTCAAGAACCTCCCACCGCGCCTCGCCCACGAGAACCGCCGATGGGGCCACCGCCGGATTCAAGGTGAACTGGCCCGGCCCGGACACCCGATCGCCGCCTCCACCGCCTGGCAGATCCTCCACACCGCAGGAATCGACCCCGCACCAGGCCGCACCGGCCCAACCTGGCGCGAGTTCCTCTCCACGCAGGCCACCAGCCCGATCGCCTGCGACTTCCTCCACATCGACACCATCAGCCCGCAACGTCTCTACGCTCTGATCTTTCTCGAACACCGCACCCGGCGCCTGCACATCGCCGACGTCACCGCACACCCGACCGCTGCCTGGGCCACCCAGCAAGCCCGCAACCTCACCACCGACCTGGACATACGCACGGACTCGCTGCGCTTCCTCATCCGGGACCGCGACAGCAAGTACACCGACGCCTTCGACGCCGTGTTCCAGGCCAGCGCACCGCCCCCACCGGGCCCGATGCCAACTACCAACTGCCTCCCCAAGCTCACGGACAACCACCTCCAGTCCTGGAACCGGCCAGCCGCAAAGCCCTGCACACCCGCATCCTCGGCGGCGTAATCAACGAGTACAGATATGCCGCTTGACCAGGAGCGACGATTATTCGAGGCCCACACGCGGCGCCCTGGCGCCACCACCAGGCGGCCGGGACACGCACATCCGACTTCTATCCGATCGCGTCCCGGTCACCGTACGTCCTGCCTGCGGCCCGTCGTCCCGCGATCATCCCTCGCTGCGCCTTCGACGCCGCGCCTCAGCGGAGCGGCGCGCGAGTCGCAACATGTAAGCCGTTCGGGCATGCACCGCCATCTGTCGGCGGACCTCGGCTGGGAGAGCGTGCTCTGGGTCCACCTGGCGTTCGAACCGCTCGAGGAACGCCGCTGTACCCGCCGCCGTGCGAGCCGTTCGGTCGCTGGTGTTCGCCCAGGACGCGTGAGCAGCCGTCCTCGCCCGGTACCTCCGTTGCTGTGCGGTCAGACCCGGCTTAGGTACTCGGCTTTGAGAAGGTTCAGACATGGTCCCCGATTCCCATCCTGACTTGGGTTTCCTGGGCACGTTCCGCTGCCGCGCTGGCACCGTAATGGCGAGGCATGTCATCGGAAGTCCACCCCATCAGCAGCATCAGGTCACCGCTGTCACCCCTGGCCCGCTTCCACGCGTGAGCGAAGGTGTGCCGCCAGCGGTGGGCATGGATACCGGTCAGTCCAGCGGCCAGCCCGCGTCGCCTGATCATGATCTTGATGCCGTTTGGGGCCAGTGGCCGACCGCCACGGTCGGCAAGCCATAGGTCTGGCAGCATCGCGCCGTTGTGCTGGGCACGAGCCCGTAGGTAGCGGCTGAGGGCTCGAGCGGTTCGGTGGCCGAAGCGTACGCGACGGTCCTTGCTGCCCTTCCCGTGGTAATGGACCGAGTCAGTGTTCAGATCGATGTCCTCCACCTTGAGGAAGCCGACCTCGGACAAGCGCGCACCGGTATTGCACAGCAACCGGATGATTGCCTCGTCACGGACCTGTATGAAGGATTTACCTCTACAGGTGGCCAGGATCTTGGATGTGTCGTCGTCCTGCATGATCGGGATGAGCTTCTGGGCGGTCCTAGGCTGCTTGACATGTTCCATCGGCGAGCGGTCGATCTCTGCCTCGTCGACCGTCAACCACTTGAAGAACTGCTGCAGCGCCTTGTGCTTGTTCAGCGCGGTCGCAGCTGACCGGCTGCTGATCATCCACGATTGGAATGCCTCGATGTGCGGCTTCTTGACCCTCGTTGGATCTTGCGCTCCCTCTGCGCCTTCCAGGCCCATACCATCCAGGTATCGCGCCAACTGGGCCACGGCCAAAATGTAGTTGTAGCGGGTGGTTTCGGGATAGTTCCCCGCCCTCAGCGTCCGGTCCCAATCCCGCAGAAATCCTGCCCAGGTCCCCGACACACCCAACGTGATCTTGTCCAGGTTCAACAGCCTCATCTGCACTCCCGGGTCGGTGTCCTCCCTCACATCAAAAGACCGAGGTTCAACGCGTTCTTGGACACGGGATGCCCGGATCATCTGTTTTCACTGACGCGAGCAGCCCAAGGCCAGCGCCTCGACCGCGTCTCCGGTGTTACTGACCTTTGCGGCGTGATGTCGTTGGGGGCTGACGATGTGTGATCGTCGCGGTATGCCGGTTGTATGAGATATCCGCAGGGTGGTGGGCTGACGCCTGGACGGCAGGCGTTTCGAGAGCGGATCCGGCTGGAGGCCGCGGAACGATTCGCCGCCGGTACCTCCAACGTCGAGGTCGCCAAGGACTTACGGGTGAGTGTGCGCTCGGTGCAGCGCTGGCGCCGGGCCTGGCACGACGCCGGCACCGAGGGGCTGCGGTCTGCCGGGCCCGTCTCACGGCCCAAGCTGAGTGAGGCCCTGTTCACCGTGCTCGAGCAGGAGCTCGCCAAGGGGCCGGTCGCGCACGGCTGGCCGGACCAGACGTGGACACTGGCAAGGATCAAGACGCTGATCGGGCGCCGGTTCCACAAGAGCATGACGCTGTCGGCGATCGCGCAGATGCTGCACCGGCACGGCTTCAGTCACCAGGTTCCGGCCCGCCGGGCGGTCGAGCGCGACGAGGAGGCCGTGGCGGGATGGGTGAAGGAGACCTGGCCGCAGGTGGAAGGTCCGTGGCGGCGCTCGACGCCTGGCTGTGCTTCGAAGACGAGGCCGGCTTCTCGATGACGCCGCCCACCGCACGGACCTGGGCCCGGCGCGGACGCACACCCCTCATCCGGGTCCGGGGACGCTCCCAGCGCCGCTTCTCCGTCGCTGCCCTGGCCTGCTACAAGCCGGGTGAACGCTCACGGCTGATCTACCGGCCCAAGCGGCATGTCGATCACAAGCGGGGCGGCAGACGCAGTTTCACCTGGACCGACTACCGCGACCTGCTCATCGCCGCGCATCAGCAACTCGCCGCACCCCTTGTGCTCGTGTGGGACAACCTCAACGTCCACAAGGACCGCCGACTGCGGGAGTTCATCGACACCCACGACTGGATCACCTGCTACTTCCTGCCAGCCTACGCACCGGACCTCAACCCCGTCGAGGGCATCTGGTCCCTGCTGCGACGCAGCAGCCAGACCAACACCGCCTTCACCGACCCCGACCACCTCATCACCACGCTTCGACACGGTCTCCGCCAGATCCAGTACCGCAGCGAACTCATCGACGGATGTCTCGCAGGAACCGGACTCACCATGACGACATCACGCCAACAAAGTCAGTAGCGGTGACGAACCGTCCGTGTAATACGGAGGATCATGCGGCGGCTCTCCTCTATGAGACGGCCACCCGCTCACGACGGCGAAGCGTGCTAGGCCCAGGCGGTGGAACGGAGAACGCTCCGGCGGCGGTCCGCCGCGGGGTCTGGAAGATCAGCACATCCTGGTGCGCGGTCAGCATGATCGGCTTCCCGTGGGCCCGCCCGTGGCGAGCGACGCTGCGGCGCTGGGCCACCGAGGCGCGCGCTACGAGGTGGGAGCCGCGCAGCTCACCCAGCAGCGCGACGCACCGCTCCACCGGCAGCAGTCCGCCCGCCCACCCAGCACGCACTACATGACCCGGCAGGTCAAGCAGAACATCGCCGCTGCGGTATCGCGGGACCACAACGATCACATGGCCGCCGGGTCGGATCAGCGCCTGGAAGGAGGCCAGCAGCGCATGGAGACGGTCAGTGGCCGCGGCCTCCTTGGCAGCCGTGCCGGTGCCGAACTCATCCGCCGAGTGCACGCACGAGCGCAGAGGGGGACGCCAGGTGGTCAGGAGCAGGTCGCTGTGGCTGGCCAGCCCGGCACGGCGCGTGGCGGTGGCGTCGGGTGGGCTCTCGAGGACCATTCCATCCGGCACAGCGCCATCACGTTTGGTGGCGGTGATGTTGGCACGGGCGATGGCCCGCCACCGGTGGTGGCGGGTGATCCCTATGGCATGTCGTCCGGCGCGTAGGGCCTCGACCAGGACCGTGCCGGTTCCGCACTCCGGGTCGAGCACGGTGTCGCCGGGGCGAGTATATGTGGCGATGGCGTAGCCGGCGATGGCCGGGGGCATGCGGGCGGTGTCCTGGACCGTGGCACGCACGTAGGGGCCACGCGCGAGCTGGAGGGACTCATCATGCTGTCCGGTGGCCCACACTGACAGCGGCGGGCCTACCCAGCACAGCGGCGGGACTTGGTCAGCCATCAGCCCGCCTCCCCGGCTTCAGCAGCTACCTCGGCCCGCGGATGCGCGAACAGATACAGGTCAGAGTGGATGCGCATGTGGCGCGCCTCCGAAGAATCGGCCTGACGTTGCGGGAACAGGGCTGTCGACGCGCGAGGCGGCGGTGCGGTCAGGCCGCTGCGACGGACAGGGGTCTCCAGCAGGACCACGTGATCGAGGGCGGTGAGCCCCGCGCGGTGCGCGGTGTGCGTCAGCAGACTGCTGGGGTCGATCAGGCGCCCCTGCTGGTGGTCACTGTGGGTGATGAACGCCACGGACCCGTTCGGCATCAGGAGATTGCGCCAGGGTGTGTCGGGGACCCAGTTGGGGTCTCGTGGGTCGACGAACGTGATCACAACGTCGTAGCGATCCGGACCGACTGCGGTCGAGCCCGGGTCCGTAGGAAAGTCGGTGTGAGTCGGTGTCGGGGCGGGCGGCTGCGGGGGCAGTCCGAACCCCGACTGGTGGGTGAGTCCGGGATCGGACAGCCGGCTCTTGGCGGGTAGAGCGGTGCGCACGTGGAGGGTACGGCCGAGTCGGGCCGCGGTCTGGGCCGCGTCGGTCAGTCCGGTCAGCAGACCGGGTCCTGACTCAGGCGGGCCTGAAGAACGTTCTGGGTCATCTGTGGATTCACCGTGGCGGGTGGGTGGGGCGAGGAGCAGCACCTGCTGCCCGGCTTCGCTGTAGAGGGCGATGATCTTGACGATGGCCCCCAGAAGCCACCCGGGGAGGACGTCTGCATCCGGGCTCTGCTCCAATGCGACCGGCCAGACCGATCCGGGGCGCGCCCCGTGCCCCCTTAGTGCGGCCCAGGGCGAACTGGCCTGGGCGCCCCCGCTGTTCCGTCGGCCAGAGGGGTCGTCCTGGTGTCGCCTCTCTCCGCCTTGGAGTGGCCTGGTAGCTCGTCGGTTGCGTGTCATACCCGTACTCCTGGGATCCGTAGCGCTGCATGGACACCAGAGAAGACCGGGATCCGGTCCGGTTTTGGACACCGTCGGGCCGAACTCCCTCCCGCCCCTTAAGGTCGCGCCTGATCCGAACGCTCTCTTGGGGTTCTTCGCCAGGATGCCGACAGATAGAAAAACCGGTTCTTCACTGGTCCCCAGGCAATACCTCGGCAGCGCTCCGCGCTTTCTTCGAGAAATTTTCCGCCTCCGAGCCCCCCGTCCGCGTCGAATGCAGGACCCGGAACGCTCGGCCCCAGGGGCCTACCGCACTACTAGGAAACATCTGCCAAGCACATAAAACAGCAGGTCAAAGCAGCTTAAGGGGCGGCTAAGGGCGGGTATCCGAAGCCGTGCCCAGCTGCCTCCACGTGATCGTCTTCAGGCCATAATTAGGAATTCTTTAGCAATGTCGACGGCGCACAAGGTGAGCGCCTTGTTGCCCTCTTGGCTATTTCTTGTCGGCTGCCTGGATTCATGGATGCGTCGTTTTCGCTCCTTGTGTGAAGGAGGGAGTTTCATGACTGGCAGGCGCCACGCCCGTCGCTCGCATCGCCGTCAAGCCCAGCAGTTGCCCCTGGACACAGCTCGGCAGTGCTTTACCTGGCTGGTAACCGGGCCAGATCCCCTGTCGGTGGACGGCCGGAAATTTTCCGGCCTGCCCAACCGCCTAGTCCCGTTGAATGAGCTGCGGCGCCGCATGTTGCAGCGCCGCTGCCCCCGCCACACCCGCGATGCCGTGTGGACCCACCTGGTGCAGCGCTCCCGGGATGAAGGCGCCACCTGGACTCTGGCGTGCACCGGAATGGCGCTGCCCGCCCTGGCAAGCGCCTCGCGATGGCTGGCAGCCCGGTATCCCGACGACGCGTTCGACGTGCACGCGGAGATCCTCTCCGGCTTTCTGTCCGCCCTGGCGGATATCGATCTGAACCGGCCGCGGGTGCTCGTGCGGTTGCGATGGGCGGCCTATCGTGCCGGGCACGCCGCCCTGTCCGAGGCCCTGGACGCCCCCACACCAGTGGCCCACGGCTTCCATTCCTCTCCGCCCAGGCCCCCGTGGGGACACCCGGACCTCATCCTCGCCCAGGCAGTCCGCCAGTCGGTCCTGACTCGGACCGAGGCCGACCTGATCGGCGCAACCCGACTGGAGGAGTCCTCTATTACCGGTTGGGCGGTCGCGAATCGGACCACGACCGACGCCGCATACAAGGCCCGCCAACGTGCCGAACGCCGACTGATCGCCTTCATACGCGATCAAACCCGGGACACCGACTCGAACGACCCGGTGGCCGCCAGCGTGCTCGCCGACCCCGACCGTCCCGCCCGACAACTCCGCTCAGGCTCGTCACGCTCCGTTAGTAATTCGCCAGATGATGCCGTGCCGAGCACCACGCAGAAAGCTCGGGATCCGCTGTCCAATCCGCGGCCCAGGACCGGCCTTCTCGGGTGCGGGGGGAGTTCACCCGCCGCATCGTCCATGCCGTCTCCGGAGGTGCCTCGATGCGCCTGACATCATCGCTGTCCCGCCGCTGCCGACGCGATCGCACCGCCCGCGCCGATCAGGGTGGCCAGCAACGCTCCACGCAACGCCTGGCTGCGTGGGCGGGGCGGTTCCTGCTGATCGTCTGCCTTGTTGTCGCGGTGTCGATCCTGCTGACGTCGGCTGCACAGGCCGAGCCGGTACGGGTCCAGGCGCTGGCCAAGTCGATCAACACGGTCCTGGACAACCTCCGTAACTGGATCATGGGCATCCTGGCAGGTCTGGCCACCCTGTTCCTCACCGTCGGGGGCGTGCGGTACATCCTGGCCGCAGGTGACCCGGGTGAAGTCGAGAAGGCCAAGTCCTCGTTCAAGAGCGCCGGCTTCGGGTACGGGCTGGCCACTCTGGCGCCGCTGGTGGTGGAGATCTTCAAAGGGATCGTGGGTGCCTGATGCCCGCCGCCCCGCCGCCCTCTCCGCCCGTGGCCCGCCGGTACGGCGCGCTCGACAGAGCCTCCGGAGCGCGCTCTCGCCGGCCAGTGGTCCGGATGCGGGCCCTGGGTTCGGGCTTCGCGGTGGTGGTCATCGCGGTGCTGCTTGGCTGGCTGTTGGCGTCGGGTGCGCAGGCCGCACCCGGCGGGCCTTCCCCTGAACCTTCCGGCACCGCCTCAGCCGCGCCCCGCAGTCCGGCGCCGAGTGCGTCGTCCTGGGGCTCGTCGCCAGGGATTCCTCACGTTCCCACCGCAGCGCCTTCGACGACCGAGGGGGATCCGTGTGCTTCTCCGTCGGGCGGGTCGTCGCGGTCGGACTGCATTCCGCAGCCCGGCAGCAGCGGGGCCAGCTCCGTTCCGCTGCCGACCGAAGAACCGGACAGCAGCGACGGTGACGGGGGCGACCCTGGCGGTGTCGTCGGCTGGATCGTCGACGGGATCAACGCCGCCATCACCGTCTTCTTCAAGGGCCTGGTCACCAAGGCACTCAACCCGCTGTTGGACCTTCTCGGCAACACCCTGCTGTCCACCCCGACCCTGGACCAACTACCGCGCATCGGCGAGCTGTGGTCGAACTCCTGGCACATCATGCTGGCCTGCTACGGCATGCTCATCATGATCGCCGGGATCGTGGTGATGGCCTACCAGTCCGTCCAGACCCACTACTCCATCAAGGAGATCGCCCCGCGTATCGTCCTGGGCTTCCTGGCCGCGGCCCTGTCCCTGTTCGTCGCCAACAAGGCCATCGCCATCGCCAACGCCCTGTCCCGAGCCGTACTCGGTGAGGGCGTGGACGAGGACAGCGCCGCGAAGACGCTGCGCAACCTGATCCTCAGCTCCATCAACGGCGGCATCTTCATCATCTTCATGCAGGTGTTCATCGCCGGGATGCTGGTGGCACTCCTGGTCACCTACGCCGTACGCGTCGCTCTGACCATGATCGTGATCGCCGGGGCACCGCTGGCCCTGATGTGCCACGCCCTGCCGCAGACCGACGGCATCGCCCGCTGGTGGTGGCGCTGCTTCTTCGGCCTGCTGGCGGTCCAACTCGCCCAGTCCCTGACCCTGGTCACCGCCCTGCGAGTGTTTCTGGACCCCGACGGCTTCACCCTGCTCGGCCCCAACAAGTCAGGCCTGGTCGACCTCATCGTCTCCCTGGCCCTGATGTACATCCTGTTCAAGATCCCCTTCTGGATTCTCAGCTCTCTCCGCGGCAGCCACCGGCGTTCCATCACCGGAAGCCTGGTGCGCACCTACATCGCCGCCCGAACCTTCGGAGCACTGCGCGGCATGAACTCAACCAGCGCCTTCGGTGCAGTCCCGCGATCCCGCACCGGCAGAAACAGCACACCCATCCCCGCTCGGACCCGCCGCGACACGCGGGCGGCCAGCCCGCCGGTGATCCGGCGCCGCCCGCCCGGACCGGCCCTGTTCCGCGAACCCGTACCCGGAGCAACCCCGCGGTTCGGTCCGCAGATCGGCCCGCCGGGCATGCCCACCTTCCGCACCCCCACCGGCCCATCCGACGACGGCCCGGCCAGCACGCGCTCCACACCCACGCCCCGGCCCACGACACCACCCGGTTCGCCCTCCTTCCGCGCACCCGGATCCGGCACACCCCCACCCGCCCGAGCAGGCCGCCCCACCACGCCACCGGGCCGACCTCGGTTCCAACCGCCCACTGATCCGTCGCCCACACGGCCCCGACGGACCCGTGATCAACCCGCACCAGTGGCCTTCCGCCCACCGATATCCGATCCCGCCACTCCGCGCCCGCAGAAACGCACCAGCGCGCCACCTCCACCGCGCTTCAGCTCCCCACCCCCCAACCGCCCTTCGCCACCCAGTCGAGGACGACGCAGGAACTGAAGGAGGTGAACGGCAATGACCCAGCCGGTACGCATCCCCGCCGACGTCGACCGTGAGGACACCGTCCTGGGCAGCCTGACCGCCCGCCAGCTGCTCATCCTCACGGTGGCCGGCATCGTGCTCTACGGCACCTGGACAACTACCCGCGACTTCGTGCCGCTGGCGGTGTTCGCGGTCCTGGCCATCCCCATCGCGGTGGCCACCGTCCTGCTGGCCCTGGGGCGGCGGGACGGCATCTCACTGGACCGGCTGGCACTGGCTGCCATCCGCCAGCGCATGAGCCCCCGCTATCGAGTCGCCGCTCCCGAAGGCATCCTCCCGGCCCCTGCCTGGCTGGCCAGCCGGGTCACCCGCAACTCCGGAGACACGCGCGCCGAGTGGGACATTGCTCCGGCCGAGCTGGAGCTCCCCGCCGAAGGCATCACTGAGACCGGCGTGGTCGACCTCGGCACGGACGGAGTCGCGGCAGTGGCGGTGTGCTCCACCGTCAACTTCTCCTTGCGCACCCCGGCCGAGCAGGAATCCCTGACCGCCGCCTTTGGCCGCTACCTGCACTCCCTCACCGCCCCGGTCCAGGTGCTGGTACGTACCGAGCGTCTGGACCTGACGGGGCAGATCAGCGAGCTCCGCGAGCAGGCGCCCAGGCTGCCGCACCCGGCGCTGGAGGAGGCAGCCCGTGAACACGCCGACTATCTGGCCCAGCTGGGCACCCAGAGCGATCTGCTGCGCCGCCAAGTGCTGCTCGTTCTGCGCGAACCGCTGGGGCCGCAGCGTGCGGTCGACGGGCTCGGTGGCGCCTCACCACTCGCGGCTTTCACCCGCCGCGCGCGGTCCCGAGACTCCGCGCAGCCCTCGGTGGAGGCGGCGCGCCGGGCGGCGGAAGCCCGCCTGGTGCGGCGACTCGGCGAGGCGGCCGACCTGCTGGGCCCGACCGGGATCGTCGTCACTCCGCTGGATGCCGGGCAGGCCACCGCGGTGCTGGCCGCCGCCTGCAACCCCCACAGCCTCGTCCCCGTCTCCTCCCACCTCGCCGGAGCCGACGACGTAATCACCATCGCCTCGGTCCCCGAAGACGACACCGCCCTGCGCACCTTCGAACGCCCGGGCACCTCCGGCCCAGAGAGCGACGAGGCCGAACACGACCGGCCAGCGGGGAGGGAATCACGATGAACCGCAAGCGTGCTGGCCGTTCACGCGCCTCACGCCTGAACGCGCCCATGACGAGCGCTGGTGCCTTCACTCCCGATGCACTGGCCGTCAGCCCCCGGCAGCTGGAGATCGGCGGGGAACAGGTGGCTTCCTTCGCCGTCACCGGCTTCCCTCGCGAGGTCTACCCCGGATGGCTGCAACCCCTGCTGACCTACCCGGGCCGGGTGGACGTCAGCGTGCACATCGAGCCGATCGACCCGGTCACCGCCAGCACCCGCCTCAAGCGGCAGCTAGCCAAGCTCGAATCCGGCCGCCGCTACACGGAGCAGAAAGGCCGGCTGCGCGACCCGCACGTGGAAGCCGCCACTGAGGACGCCTACGAGCTGTCCTCCCGCATCGCCCGGGGCGAAGGCAAGCTCTACCGCGTCGGGCTCTACCTGACCGTGCATGCAGCCAACACCGAGGAACTGGAGGACGAGGTCGCCGCCGTCCGCTCGCTGGCGGCGAGCCTGCTGTTGGACGCCAAACCGACCAGCTACCGCAGCCTGCAAGGGTGGGTCACCTGCCTGCCCATGGGCCTGGACTTGATACGGATGCGCCGTACCTTCGACACTGCGGCGCTCTCGGCGGCCTTCCCCTTCACCAGTCCTGACCTGCCCCCGAGCGACCCCACCTCTGCCGGCGCCCCCACCGGGGTGCTGTACGGGTACAACATCGGCTCGCAGGGGCTGGTGCACTGGGACCGTTTCGCCCTGGACAACCACAACTCCGTCATTCTCGGCCGCTCCGGCGCAGGCAAGTCCTACCTGGCCAAACTCGAACTTCTACGGTCGCTTTACCGCGGCATCGAGATCCATGTCATCGACCCCGAAGACGAATACGCGCGCCTCACCCAGGCAGTCGGCGGCACGTACGTCCACCTCGGCGCCGAGCAGGTCCGCCTCAACCCCTTCGACCTGCCCCTGCACACCCGGCCGGACGGGCGGCGCACAGCGCCCAGAGATGCCGTTATCCGCCGGGCTCTGTTCCTGCACACGGTCATCGGCGTCCTGCTGGGCAGCACGCTCACGCCGACGGAGCGCGCTGTGCTGGACCGGGCGATTGCCGCGACCTACCAGCGCGCCGGGATCACGACCGACCCGCGGACCTGGACCCGCCCCGCTCCATTACTCGCCGATCTGGCAGCCGTCCTGGAACAGTCGAAGAACCGCACAGCGCAGGATCTGGCCGCTCGGCTGGACCCGTATGTGCGCGGCGCCTTCTCCGGTTTGTTCGACGGCCCGACGACCAGCAGGCCCGAAGGCCATCTCGTGGCCTTCTCGCTGCGTGACCTGGCCGACGAGCTCAAACCGATCGGCACACTGCTGACCCTGGACTCGGTCTGGCGGCGGGTGTCCAATCCGGCCCTGCGCCGCCCCGGGCTGGTCGTCGTCGACGAAGCCTGGTTGCTGATGCAGGAGCCCGCCGGAGCGGAATTCCTGTTCCGCATGGCCAAGTCCTTCCGCAAACGCTGGGCAGGGCTCACGGTCGCCACCCAGGACAGCGCCGATGTCCTCAGTTCCGACCTCGGCAAGGCCATCGTGGCCAACGCCGCCACCCAAATCCTGCTGCGCCAAGCCCCACAGGCCATCGACGAGATCACCTCCACGTTCAACCTGTCCGACGGCGAACGCCAGTTCCTGCTCTCAGCCGATCGCGGCCAAGGGCTGCTCTCCACAGGTACCCAACGAGTGGCCTTCGAGGCGATCGCCTCACCCACCGAGCACCGCCTGGTGACCACCGATCCTGCCGAACTCGCCGCCCTGGCCGAAAGCAGCGCTGTCGCGGAGGGCGAAGAACCGTACCTGGACCTCGACCACGCCGAGGCAGCAGGCAGCTTCGCGGACCACCCCAGCGATCAGATCGATCTTGATATCGCCTGACCAGCCTTCTCGGAACGATCAGGTCGCTGGGGATGCGGTTGTGCAGTCCCCCATGCCGCAGTTCTCCAGAGCCAGCGACGCTTCAACCTGCTTCTTCACTCGAAGGGCGCTCTCTCATGCCTTTCCTTTCATCAACGCCATCCCGTCTGCCCCCATCGCCACCGTCGCCATTGCTGACCCAGAACCGGGAAATGCGCGCTATCGGCGCGTGGAACTGGACACTGCCGGCCTGGGCGGGTCGGCTCCCGGACGGCCGCACCTACAACACCTGCCCCTCCGCAGGAATCTGCCGCCACGTCTGCTACGCCCGGCACGGCACCTACACCTGGCCGGTGGTCAAAGCCAAGCACGAGGCGAACCTGCGCTTCGTCCTGGACGATCTACCCGCCTGGGAACAGGCGATGATCAGCGAACTCGGCGCCGAGAAGTTCCGCGGGGTCTGGATACGTATCCACGACTCGGGCGACTTCTTCACCGACGCCTATACCCTCAGCTGGCTGCGGGTGATCCGCGCCCGGCCAGAAGTCAACTTCTACGCCTACACCAAGGAAGTAGCCAGGTTCCGCGCCCTGGTGGAGCCGGACCCGCCGGACAACTTCCTGTGGGTGTTCAGCTTCGGCGGCACCCAGGACACCGCCTTAAATCCTGAGCGGGACCGGGTGGCGGATGTCTTCCCCGATGAGGAATCCATCGCCGCCGCGGGCTGGCACTCCCAGGAAGCAAACGATCTCCTCGCCGTGCTGGGTCCGCGGCTCGTCGGGATTCCTGCCAACCGCATTCCGCACTTTCTCAAGCGGCTCAACGGCCGCACCTTCCGCTCGTGGCAGGCCGAGGTCGACGCCGAACGCCACGCCCACATCCGTTCGGGCACGCGCCCGGCGCCGCGGGTGATCCCCGGCGATCAACCACGCCTGCCGGGCCAGTCCGAAGGGCCGAGTGTCCTCGAACCGCACGAGCGCGCCGCCTGATGGCCACCGACCCACCTGATGCTTCGCTCACGGAAGGTGTCCTGCGCCATGCTCCATCCCTCTGTTCTCCTCCTCTCACCGGCCTCGTCGTTCATCGCAAACTTCTCCGGCTCGCAGGTGCCGGATTCCCCGATCGGGGACTATCTGCGCGACCCTGCCGGAGCGGTGCACGCCGTACTGGTTCATCTCCAGGAATGGGCGGTCACCTGGGGACTGGTTGCCGCGCCTTCCACAACCGCAGGAACCGTGGTGCTGGTGTGGGCGCGCTGGTGGTGGCGACGCCGTTGCCAGCAGCGCCTGGTCGCCGACGCGCGGGTCATCCAGATCCTCCCTCCGCCCACGGTGGACGCCACCGGAGCCCCGGCCTTGTGGGCCAACCTGGTGGGTCTATTGCGGCCAGCCTGGCGCCGGTGGCTGACCGGGCAGCCACACCTGGCCTTCGAGTACCTCTTCGACCGCGAAACCGTCCGCCTCCAGGTGTGGGTGCCCGGCCAGATCCCACCGGGCATGATCGAGCGGGCGATCGAGTCCGCCTGGCCCGGCACCCACACCCGCACCGCTCCCGTCACCAGTCCGCTGCCCACAACACCACCAGCAGGGCGGCACATGGTCACAACCGGGGGCGAGCTGAAACTGGCACGCAGCGAGGCACTGCCCATCCGCACCGACTTCCCCACCGACCCCGTCCGCGCCCTGCTCGGCGCACCGGTCGGGCTCGGCCCTCAGGAGCGGGCAGCGGTGCAAGTACTGGCCCGGCCGGTGGCCGGACGCCGGGTGAAGAAGGCCCGCCGGGCCGCCCGACACGCCCGCGCCGGGCGGTCGACCCGGCCGGTCAGCCGTCTACTGGATCTGCTCACGCCCGGCCACCAGCCCCGGCCCCGCCCCTCGCGAGGCGCTCCGGTCCTGGATCCGCATACGGCTCTAGAGATCGCTGCGGAGGACCGGGTGATTGTGGCCAAGCAGCGCGGCGTCCCGTACGAAACCCGTATCCGCTATGCGGTCACCTCCACCGTGCCCGATACGGCAAATGCCGAGGAGCGAGCAAAGGCGCGAGACCGGATGCGCGGCCGGAGCCATGCCATCGCCTCCGCATTCGCCACGTTCACCGAGTACAACTACTACCGCCGCACCCGCCTACGCCCCCGCCATGTGCTGCCTCGTCTGGCCGAACGGCGCCTGGGCGCTGGCGATCTGCTGTCCGTCCCGGAACTCGCCGCGCTGGCGCATCTGCCGTGGGACGAGTCCATCCCGAGTTTGCAACGAGCCGGAGCGAGGGCGGTGCCACCTCCGCCGGGCGTCGCGAACGCCGGGGCGGCGGTGCGGCCGATCGGGGTGACCGACAGCGGTCACCTCCGTCCTGTCGGGCTGCGCGTCCCCGACGCTCGGCACCACCTGCACATCCTGGGCGCCACCGGCTCGGGCAAGAGCGAGCTGATGGCCCGGATGATCCTCACCGACGCCGAGGCCGGGCGCGGGTTGGTGGTCATCGATCCCAAGGGCGATCTGGTCAGCGACTTACTCATGCGTCTGCCGACCGAGCTGGGGGAGAAAGTAGTCCTCTTCGATGCCGACAGCAGGGCCCGCCCGCCTGTGCTCAATCCCCTGGAGGGAACAGACGGACCGCGCACGGTCGACAACCTTGTGTCGATCTTCTCCCGTGTCTACGCCGCGTCCTGGGGCCCGCGTACCGACGACATCCTGCGCGCCTCGCTGCTGACTCTGCGCGCGCTGCCCGGCACGCCCGTCTTGACGGACCTCCCCAAATTGCTGTCGAACCCCGCCTTCCGGCAGCGTGCCATCGACCAGTTGCACGACGAAGTGCTCAAAGGGTTCTGGACCTGGTATGGCGACCTGTCCGATCCGGGCCGCGCTCAGGTCACCGCCCCGCTGCTCAACAAAGTACGTGCCTTCCTGCTGCGCCCGTTCGTCCGTGAAGCCCTCGCCGGCGGGCCCTCAACCGTGGACATGAACCAGGTGCTCGACGGCGGGATCTGCCTGGTGCGTATCGCCCAGGACGCACTCGGCTCCGAGACCGCTCACCTGGTCGGCTCCATCGTCGTCGCACGCGCCTGGCAGGCCACCACCGCCCGTGCTCGGATCCCCCAAGCCCGACGCCACGACGCCAGCTTGTACATGGACGAGGCGCACAATTTCCTCCATCTGCCCTACTCCCTCGGCGACATGCTCGCCGAGGCCCGCGCGTACCGGCTGTCGATGACGCTCGCCCACCAGTACCTGCGCCAGCTCCCCAAGGAACTGGAAGAAGGCATCAGCACCAACGCCCGTACAAAGATCATCTTCAACGCCAGCCCGGAAGACGCCCGACATCTGGCCCGCCACACCGAGCCGCGCCTGACGGCACACGATCTGTCCAACCTGGATGTCTTCCACGCTGCGGTCCGCCCCGTACTCCAGGGAGCCGAAGCCCCCGCTTTCACCGCGGTCACCGAGAAACTCCCGCCGCCCATTCCCGGGCGGGCCAAGCAGATCCGTGCCGCAGCGGCCCGCAACGCCCGCCCCCAGCCCTCTTCCGAGCCACTGCGCAAGAACGACGACAGCACTCCACCGCGGATCGACCCACGCCGAACACCCGGACGCGGCCAACCGGACACGCCCACATCAGCCTGATCCCACACTCGGACGCGGTGGCCCCCACCGCGCCCTCTGCTCCCTCTCACCCCTCATTACCGGAGGTGAACCATCCTGTGATCAGCAATCCCACTCCCCAGCGCTCCCTGCGCGGGCACATGCCCCAGCGGCCCGCACCGCGTTCGGCCACCACCAGCGATCACCTCGCCCGACTCGCCAAGCACCTCACGCCCCGCGACCGGTGGCTCATGCGCATGCTGTTCGAGCACAAGGTCTTCACCAGCCACCAGATCGCCGCCCTGGCCTGGCCCACCACCCGAGCGGCCAACCTGCGCCTGCTCAGCCTCTACAAGTGGCGGGTGCTCGACCGCTTCCAGCCCTTCGTCACCGCCGGCAGCGCCCCCATGCACTACGTCCTCGACACCGTCGGGGCCACCTTCCTCGCCCGCGAAGACGGGCTCGACCTTCACGAACTGGGCTACCGGCACGACCGCGCCATCGGCATCGCCCACTCCCTGCGCCTGGCCCACACCATCGGCGTCAACACCTTCTTCACCGCCCTCTCAGCACGCACCCGGCGAGCAGACACCGACGGTGAACTGACCGCCTGGTGGTCCGAGGCCCGCTGCCACAAGCACTTCGGCGACATCGTCCGCCCTGACGCCTACGGCCGCTGGCGCCAGCACTCCACCGAGATCGAATGGTTCCTCGAATACGACTTCGGCACCGAACCGCTGAGCGTGGTAGCCCGCAAAGTCAGCCGCTACGCGCGGCTGGCCGCCACCACCGGAATCACCACACCGGTTCTGCTCTGGCTACCCAGCACCCGCCGCGAAAACAGGGCGCGCCGCGCCCTCACCGCGGCCTTGGCAGCCCTCGACCAGCCCTCTCTCGTCCCGCTGGCCACCACCAGCGCAGACCTCGTCGCCCACCCTGAACAAAGCGACCCCGCCGTGGCCCGCTGGCTGCCCCTGGACACCGCCAACTCCCCTCAGCGCCGCCTCAAGCTCGCCCAGCTCGGCCACGCCTGGCCACATCTCGCCCCGATCACCCTCGCCAATACGGGCACCACCACAAGCAGCCCACCGCCTGCTCCAGTGGCACCGGCCCCCTCATCTGCTCAGTCCCGGAGGTGATCCATGGCCAAAATCGGGATCTCGATCCTCGGAGCGGTGCTCCTCGTGGTCGCTCTGGCCGCCGCCGGGGCAAGCAGTGTCCTATCGGTCTTCGGCGGAAGTGCCGGCAGCCAGCCCAGCCACACCGCCCTTACCGACATCCCGCCGGACTACCTCACGCTCTACCAGCAGGCGGCAACCACCTGCCCCGGTCTCGACTGGTCGATTCCGGCCGCCATCGGCAAGGTCGAGACCGACCACGGCCGCTCCACCCTGCCCGGCGTTCACAGCGCAGCCAACACCAAAGGAGCGAAGGGCCCGATGCAATTCCTCCAGCCGACCTTCGACGCGGTCACCGCCAAACACCCGGTACCACAGCAGGAGACACGGGCACCCTCTCCGTACAATCCCCGGGACGCGATCTACACCGCGGTCGCCTACCTGTGCGACTCGGGCGCCCGTGGCGGACGCAACCTCCACCAGGCAATCCTCACCTACAACCCTGCCGAGTGGTACGTCGCCAAGGTCCTCGCCCAAGCACACGACTACCAGAACCCCTCGGGCCTCGGCGGCACGACGGAAGCAAGTCCCGCCGCCAGAAAAGCGATCGACTACGCCGAAGGCCAGCTCGGACTGCCGTATATATGGGGAGGCAACGGACCCGCAGACGGGGACGCAGGATTCGACTGCTCGGGACTCACCAAGGCGGCGTACGCCGCAGCAGGCATTCCCCTGCCGCGCACCGCAGAAGAACAGTTCCAGACTGGACCCCGAGTTCCTCAGGGGAAACCACTGGTCCCTGGCGACCTCGTCTTCTACGGAACACCCGATGAGGGAATCCACCATGTCGGCCTCTATATCGGCGAGGGGCAAATGATCAACGCGCCGAACTTCGGACAAAAGATCAAGATCGCGCCCTATCGCCACCAGGGAGACGACTACGCTGGTGCCACCCGACCAGCTCAAGCGGCGGTCCGTGCATAGCCAGGATGACGCTGGACTCCTTCTGATGGCCTAGGCGGAAGTGGTTGCGGCGGGATTCGAACCCGCGACCGCATCGGCTTATAAGACCGGCGCTCTACCACTGAGCTACGCAACCGGGTGCCTGGCCCGCGACCGTCGGTCAAGAGCGAAGCATGACCGTAGAGCGGCGGGGCCCAGATTCTTTGCAGCGCCTGCAACCACAGTCACCAGAGCTGTATAGGGATAAGACACGGACGCAACACATCACGTGCACATCCCCCATTCTCGGTGAGGGGGCTCAGGGGGTCGCGCGGCGCTTCTTACGCCCCCATGAGGGGATTCTGTACGTCCTATTTCGCTTGTACGCATTTGAAGACGGTCTCCGTAAGAGAGAACTCGGCGATCTCACCGGAGTATTTGCGGATGTGAGCCTTGTCGGTGATGGCGATGAGTTGGCCACCCCAATCAGGTAGACCGTCGCGCAATGCGATGAGGTGAAGTCCCATAAAGGGAAGCAGTTGCAGGGGGTCAGTCGGACGCTCGATGTATGTGACTTTCAGGGCCACGTCCTCTCTCGAAGTGATGATCCAGAGTCTCCTGCCAGGCGCCACCGCAGTTTTCGATCTCATGTCAACCTCCACGCGATGCTCATTGGAGTTGGAATGCTGCGTTCGCCAGAAGTTCAGAAGTAGGTCTCCGGTCCGCTCGGGCAGTGGTAGTAGGAAGCCAGAAGCCTGTCGGCGATCGTGCGCGGTGAGTCATCAAGGGCCAGGAGATCTCCTCCGGCGGAGTCCACGAGCGCGATGTCCCTGCCGGCGGGGTGCTCTGCGGCAGCCTCCAGTGCAGTGCGCAGCGAGTGCTCGTCGGCCAGCAGCAGCCGACCGGGTCCCCGAGGGTCGGTATGCAGTCGCGCCAGTGCGACGGCGCCGGGCTGGTCCGGCCCACTCTGCTGCGCGTATTGCAGGCAGGCGTAGGCCAGGACCGTGCGCGGCGCAATGTTGCCCCGCGTTCGGTCCACCACCAGCTCCCCCCTGTCGCGCCGCACCGCAGCGGGCCACTCGGTGAAGCCACTGTCAGGGGCCAGATTCAAGATCCCGAGTTGGCGGAAGGGATTGATCACGTACTCCTCGACCGACCTGGCCGAGTACGTGACCACGCTGGTCGTGCCGTACATCGATGTCAGTGCGGTGATGTCGTGGCTGATGAGGGCGTCACCGGGCCGCGGCCACCCGGTGGCAACAGCGGCACGCTGCACAGCGGCACGCAGTTCGCTCCGGATGAAGCGCGACTTCCACCAGTTGGCGAACAGGTGAAAGAACGTCGGGACATAGCAGGGCTGTCCGCTCAACAGCCACCAGTGCAGCAGCCAAAGAGTGGCAGGATCCTCGAGGTAGGGGTCGGCCCCGTCCTCGTCAAGCAGCCAGTGCCCGCGGGCTGTCGGGTACACCGGTCGCGGTCTGAGTCTCTCTCCGTAGCGGATGAGACCAAATGAGTGAGACCAGAAACGCATGGGCCTGACCATCGAGGAGCCAACGCCGAGCATCGTGGCGGCGTCGGGCCGGGAGAGAGCCTGAGGGCTTTCCCGTAGCGCGGCGTGGACCTTGGCGGGCCATCCAACCCGTGGGGGAAACGCGTTGTGCCGGGCAAAAGCCGGCACGCAGCTGACCAGCGGCGCGGGGGCACGCGGCATGACAAGTAATCCTTTCGTTCAGGTAGCGATGCGTGGCGGCCGAGCGACCCCGTACGCAGGCACAGCGGATGAAACGACGCGCTCGTGCCTGGTCACTCTGTTGATTCACCGGCGCTGTGCCACGGCACCGCTGTTCTGCGACGTGGTGAGGGAGATGCGCAGCCGCTGGGCACAGGATGGAGTGGATATCGGCTCCGGGGTCCGGGCAGCGTCGAAGTCGACGTTCACGGAAACGGGCGGCACCTCGCTACGGGGACTGCTGTCGAGCAGGCCGCGCTACCGTCTGGGCAGATGGGCTCGATCCAGCGCGCGTCCGGCGGCATGGCGTCCAGGTGAGAGACCCGGAGGGCATATCGCTGGCCGCGCCCGGACATACGGCAAGTAGCTCGTACGGACGGGAGCCGTCCGAGCTGGCTGTCAGCAGGGGCCGGGTGTTCCAAGCGCCTGACCCCCACTGGGGTCAGACACGGCCGCGCCTGATGGCTGTGGGCACTACGGAGCGGTACACCGAGTTGCCGGAGATGCCGCTGCGCTGGAATCAGCCGAGGGACGTCTCGGGGCCGTCGTCGTGCATCAGGCGGGTGAGCAGCGTGAAGCCGGGCATCTCGGGCCGTGGCCGGATAGGGTCGGTGAATAGCTTCGGCTCGTCGAAAACCGGCGCGCCGTTGGGGCGCCGGGTGTAGGGAACGAAGCCGTAGTCCACTCCGTCGTCGACATCGAAGGTCATGAGAGTGATGACTTCTTGCTCGCCCTCGCGCAGAGGGTGGTTGGAGACGGCACGGGCGGCCACCGTACCGCCGGTGACCAGCCACACCTGCGGAACGACCATCACCCAGTGCGTCGTGTTGATTTGCCGCGCCGTCTCGGCGACGCGGTTCTCGAAGGCCACGGCGGCGGCCTCGTCTCGCAGGTAGTCGTAGTCGGACAGGAACAAGGTGCGCCGACCGTGGAGGGCAACCATCGCGGGACAGTCCCGGGCCTGGATGGCCTTCTGGAGGCGGCTGGCCACATCACGCAACAAGGCTTCGGTCAGGTCGTTCACTCCTTGTCACTCTCCTCCACTGGGTCATCCCGACGCTTGAAATCGTGGTAGGTATCCATGATTTCCACGGACGCGCGGTTCCCCAGGTGGGACAGGCGGAGCAACGTACGGTTCAGCTTGGTGTGCTGGCGTTTGGCGGCACGGGTCGGCGCCTCGTCGACCTCAGTGCCGTCGAGCTTTTTCAACTCCGCCAGCAGTTCTTCAGCGGTCCCGATCGCCTTGCTCAAGTCGATGTTCACAGCGCTCCACCTCCGACAGGTGCGGATAGTGTCCCGCATGTACGGAGGTAGTCCCTAACAGGAGTTGGTGATCACCTTCCTTCGTCTGGAGTAGCGCTTGTGATCACGGTGTGCCAGCTGGTGGGTCGAGCAGGCGCTGTCCTGCGGTGACAGATGATCGCAACCTGCCATCTCGGCCTCCGGGGCGGCAGCGTCAGCGTCGCCCCGGAGCCACTTGGGCCAGGAGGACGAACTCATCCTCAGCTTCTGAAGCACCATGGGGCGAGTCCATACCGGTCGACGAGCCTGCGGCGGCGGCGCGGCATCATCGAGAGCTCACGCAGCTCTCGCCGATGACCAGATCACTCGGCCATTCATGATCGGCCATCGCGAGAGCCGCGGTGGGTGAGTCCGATCTGGCGCGCACCTGTGGGTCAGAACCGGGGCGTAATGGAGCCGAATGCCAGGAGCATCAGCGCGATCCAGTGCGCGGCCTGGGCCGCATCGCTCTGCGGCCAACGGCCCTGCAGTACGAGCTCCCCGCTGTGGTCTTCAATGCTCCAGAAGTAGCCCTCGTCCGAGCCAGCTGGCTGTGATGAACGCAGGAAGTATCCGCCCTCCAGCTCGATCTCGGCGACCATGTACTCGCCGCCTGAGTGCTGGCGAGCGGCCTCGATGCCGTACTCCTCCAACTCCTCAATGAGCGCAGGAACGTCGTCGCCCTCCTCGGCCCCGTCCACCCCATCAGAGGTCGGATGGCCGGCCCTCGTCCACTGAAGCTGCCATTCCACCTGCTGGTGCCGACGCTCGCGCCGATCCGGCGCGCTCTCTACGTACAGCGGGTAGGTTTCGAACAGCTTGGTCACCTCGACTTTTACCGGAGGGGTGAACCCACCGGATCCACCTGACTTCCAGGCCTCTGCCATATGCGTCGAAAGATGCGTACGCATGCCTTCGATTACCGCATCTTGGACTGCCCCATCCGGAAGGTGCAGCGGCTCGACTTCGATCCTGATGATGCCGATGAAGGGGATGTCAACTAACTCTGTCTTTGCCATTTCTCCTCTCCTGTCCGACTCGACGCTGTCGTGTGGCTCCTAAGGGCTCCGAGGACTTGGCGGGTTGCCGGACTGGGGAGGTGCATAGAGCAGACTCTCCCCGAGCGGAGGCTTGGATGTGACGTTCCTTCTGCGCCGCCGTGCCTGTACCGGTGCCCCGCAAGCAAGCGGTGCTACGTCGTCGTCATGAGGCCCGTGTCGTCGAGCACGGTGGCCAGCGTGGCCAGAGTGGCGTGGTCCACCTTGTGGATATCCCCCGTGATAGCCCTGAGCATGTTGCGCTCGGCGCGCTGGGCGTTACGTACGGCCTGCTCATGGTGGGTGTAGGTATTGACCGCCTGTACAACTCCATAAGCGGTCCCGTGCCAGGGCACGACGCGGGCGTCGTGATTCCACAGTCTGGCCAGTGTGTCGCGCTTCTTCTCCGCCAGGGTGTGCGCCTGCCCCTTGTCTTCCGGCATGGGCGTGTGGGCGTCCAGGAAAGCGTCCCATTGCCGGTCCGTGACAGTGGTCTCGCACAGGTGCTTGACCTCTGCCGAGAACCGGTCTGCGGTTTGGTAGATGAGGTTGAGCGCTTCGCGGGCCTCGGCAAGCCTCAGCTTCGAGTTCCGTGAGTGCTTGATCTTGATCTCTTGTCCGGACTCGGCCAGGCCCGCGCCCATGGTGTTGTCGCACACGATGTTGGTCACGGCTCGCTTGAAGGTGGTCGTGAGAGACCCGTCGAACGAGGTGGCGCCGAAGAGGTTGGGGCGGAACTCAACCCCCTCCGGAGTAGTGATGGTCTCGGGGACCTCAACCGATACCCACGCGACCGCACCTTCGCGCAGCAGCCCCGCCGAGCCGATCGACACCTCAGCGTCCAGCAGGCTGGCGATCTTGTCGATCAGCCACTCGTCGTATGGGTGAGGTTCGTAGCCCTCGCCGAAGTACCCCAGGATGTAGCCATTGTCGCTGCGCACGTACGCCCGCCTATCGGAGGCCCGTTCCAGGCCTCCGGTGAGCGGGCTCTCCACGTACACCGGGCTGGAGACAGCCTCCCAGCCGAAAAGACGTCGCTTGACATCCTCAACCGGAATCGCCCCGGAGTAGTGGTTGGGTTCAGTGCCTTGCAAACTGCGCCGGTAATGCCAGGCCGTCCCCCGTTTCTCGGTAAACCCGATCAGCGTGTTCTTGTTCAGCCACTCCAGTGTTTCCCTGGACATACCATCACGCTCCTTTCCGAGGACAAGGATGAATCTGTCTTGGTGCCCCCTGATGAATGGGAAGAGAAGGGAGGAGTAGTTGGACCCGCCGACTTACCTACTTCTGGGTGCGGCCCGGACCCAGCGTGTGCAGGACGCCGTCGGCGAGGCAACGTCGCCTCACTGCCGGCGCCTGGAGGCAGAGTCGACGGTGAGCGCCTGGACGAATCGCTCCAGGTCCGCCAACGTGTTGGTGGCCTCGAACAGTTCGTCAGCGGCGTGACTGTCGATCCCGAGAGCGCGGCGAGCAAAATCAGAGATGTTGATGTAGTCGCGCTCGGTGAAGCCCAGCTTGCGAGCGGCCTCGTTGAAGGCCAAGCGGTCATCGTGATTAGGCCAATAGGCGCGGCAATCTGCCTGCGAGACACTTGGTTCTGGGCTGGCCAGCTCCGCTCCAGCAAGCAGAGCTGCGTGGTAAGCGAAACAACCTGCCGGGCCACGGCGATAGTCCAACTGACACCATGTGTCTGGGTGGTTTCGGATATGCTGCACAGTCTCATGCAGTAGGTCGGCGTTTACCATCAGGACGCGCGCTCTCCCTTCTTTCTCAGGGTCGGGAATTAATTGACACAGTGCCGCAGACCCGCACGCCCAACCCGCAGGGCGAGGGAGGGATAGGGAAAGGCGTGCGGGCGTGAAGCACTGCGTACAAGGGCCCATTTCCCTCTCGTGCCGCGTAAACCATGAGAGGGAAATGGGCATGCGCCCCATTGGGTCGGGGCGACCCGGCAGCGTGGAATGCAGACGAAATACGCTGCCGGAGCTGTGATTGGTCTGAGCCAGGGCCTGATGACGGAGTCTGGAGTCATCAGAATCGTGCACGTGGCCCACGAGGAACGGTGTCGGCTACATGCTCAGTGTGGGCGACCCATGTGACAGCCTGAACCGTGCAGGGCAGCTCACCCAGTCGCAGCGCGGCTTCACGGTAGCAGTCCGCGATCAGCTCATAGCGACTGGCACAAGACAGCCCGCGATCGCGATTGCCGTATCTCTCACCCACGGCGATGTCATGCGCGTGACGATCGATGACTACCGCCTCGGGATCGTCCGGGTCAGCGATGCACTGGAAAAAGTGGCCAGTTTTGCGGTCCATGGGAAGTACGTCAGCCGGATCCGCTCCGGCCATGATCGCAGCAGCCTTGGCCAGTGCGTCCGAAAAGTGGCCGGAGAGCACACCGCTACCACACGCCTGGCGCGCTAATCGCACATTCTGATGCCAGGACTTGTTGGCCGACAGCGCTGCGATCACACCGGCTCCGCGTCTCGCGTCGCCTCCGCTGATCTGTGCGGCCAAATCGTGCGCGGTGCGATACCAAGTATGTCCACGCTCCTGCTGCTCCGCGCTGGCGGACCACCATGTCGCCATGATGTTCTGCACGTACCGGTCGCGCATTTCCTCGGACGGATGAACAGGAATCACCACCGCTCCTTTCAAGGCATGGCCATGACAATCTCGCATCACCAGCAGCCATCGAGAAGGGCCACGCCGTCCTCGGTTTCGACCCAGTCCGTCATCGCGCCGTGCCGCAGGACCTCCCGCGTCTCCGCCAATACCACCTCGCCGGCATCGGCAGGCAGGTCAAACCCGAGTCGTCCGGCAACCGCAGCGTCACGCAGCGCTTCCTGCCACGTGCGTCCGACACCCATGACACGGTGCTCCAAGTAGGTGGAGAACGCAGAGAGCAAGTCGTCGTGCCGCCACTTCCGCTCTTCCTCCGAGAGCTGGCTCGGCGGGCCGTACTCACGTGCGATGTCATCGCGTGCAAGTTGGCCGCAGATAAGGAACCTGAGCAGTTCTTGTGAATCGACCATCGGCATGATCCTTGTCCAGGGAGCGCGAGGCATCGTGCACGAGAACCGATGAAAGCCGCGGCGGAGCGTGTGCTGAGAGGCGACGGTCCAGGCGAATGAAGCACCTCGGCGTGGTGCGGCGCCTGCTCCAAGACGGAGTGAACATCTCTGCTGGAAGCCTGCACTGACTGGACCCCGCACTATGCAGCAGCGCTAGCGACGGTGGCGGCGTTCGGCAGCCAGATCTTCTGCGTACCGCGTGAGCGCGGCCACGTAGTCCTCGTACCGCTGGATTTGTCGGGCGTCGCGCAACTCATCAACTGTGCGCCAACGTCCGTCACGCCCCTTGTAGATGGCGTTCTTGGGAGCATCATCGTTTTCTGCCTCGGCACAACTCATCTCGATGTAATAGGCGTACGATCCTAGGTCTACTCCCCAGGCCACCACATAGTGGTAACCCCGGTTCCTCTTCGGGTCAGCCACATGCTGGATTGCTCCGCCGAAGGGCGGTTCGAACCGCCCATAGGAACACCTACTTTGAGTCGTGGGCGGGACATCCGCCCGTTTGCTCTCTCGAAGCCGACGCGCACTAGAAGAAGGAGCAAACGAGCTCAGTCGCCGTCATCGGATAGGTCCGGATCGAAGGCGACCAAGTAACCTGCCTCCATTAGTGCTGTGAGCGCACGACCAGAGCGAGCGTTCTCCTCTCTCCGACCCAGATTCGGCGGCAGTTGAAACCAGCTGTAGAGCGGCGGCACTGTCTCCTCAACGAATCCGCTTGCCTTCAGGATCCCTTGCACGCCTTCAGGCAAAGGCTCCTGATCGTCGCCACCATCAGCAATGACCTCGCATTGCCCGCGCCGGAAGATCTCCACATGGCAGGGTTCACCGTCACGGCTCATATGCATGAGATGCTCCTTTCTCCGGGCATCACTCGTCCCGCTCGATTCAGTCTGTTCTTTTACTCTCCCGCCTCGACGATGGCCGCATCGTCCAACGGGCAATCGGGGTGGTTAATCATGAAGTCTTGCGTGACGCACCGATCGCCCTCGACGACATCGATGCTGTAGCCGTACGTGGACAGCACGCCGCACGCCGCGTTCTGCGTGCCATAACGGTCAATGTCAGCCTGGACGGCCTCGCGCAGCGCGTCAGCAGCCTCTTCGTACGTGCCAGGAGAGGCGATCAGGTCGCCGTTCTCACGCCATACGCGGAACTCACACTCCCCGCTGTCCTGGACTGCGCTGTTCCTGCTAAACGCGACCTGCTCATGCAGTTGCGTCAGCCTCTCCTCCAGTACCTCGAAGCCCTGCGGGCACATGGCTGCGGGGTCGGGGAGCGGGTCGTTGCTGTACCCGTAGGTATAGTCGGTCTCCGTGCCGATCAGCGCGCCGTCGTCATCGGTGATGTCACGGCCGAAGGTGATCTCGCCATACCAGAGCGCTGTCTGGGGAGCGGCGCCCCAAATATTGCTTGCCGCGCTCATGTCCGTATCCCCCTTCCCAAGGTCGCCGGACATGGGCGTGGGCCCGAGACAGGTCTCGGGCCCACGCGGTGGAGCACTCGTCCATAAGACCCGTTCAGAGCCCGGCCCAGCCTTGGGCGGCCGGGCGAAACGGGGATCATCCTGTGTGCTGGCTCTCCGCGATCCGGATGGGGATGCCACGCGCCGCGTAGAACTGCTCGACGTCGTGGTCGGTGGCTTCGGCAGTGAGCGGCAGGGGAAGCCACTCATCCAGCGCCACGCTCCATGCGTGCCATTGCCCCTGAATCCGAGCAACCGTCAGCACATCAATCGCGTCATCGTTCTCCGTCAAGATCAGTCACTCTCCGATCTGATCGATTCAGGCCCGCAGCCCGAACCGGTCCCCGACACAGCCGGGGACCGGTCGGGACACGCTGTCACTCGATGAACGGGTCACGCCCGCTCAGCACCATGGCCCCGACCGCCAGCTGGAGCTGCATGCTGGGGATCTGCTCCTGATCCAGGGTCAGGGTGACGGTGCCGTCGTCGTTCTCGGTGACCGGGATGCCGACAATCTGCGGCGACGCAGTGGGCCCCGCCTCCGGCGGTTGCATCGGCACGGCCGACCCGCCACTACGGCCGTCCAGGATCTCGCACAGCTCACACATCGCACACTCCTCCCTCGTAGTTGACCGAACTGACTGTTCACGCTGAACAGCCGTGGGTACGCCCGGGCCAGCCGGACGCACGGCAGAGCGGTTCAGTGGTCGCATGGATGAATGCGACCGGTTCGGTGTACGCACGTTGCCCGGGAGAGGAGGCAGGGTCCTGGCCTTACGGCCAGAACCCTGCGCAGCCTCCGCAGAGGTCCGGCGACCGTTCAGCGTCCGCTGTAGGCCAGATCTGGCACACCGGCCAGGGACTCAGGCCCTTCGAACACCAGCGGTTCAGGGGCGTATCGATCCGCACGCCGCAGCTCTCGTTCGATGCGTGCCAGGATGCTGTCGTCGTCCGTGACTGGCACGGCCTCTTCAACGGCGGCCAGGTCACCAACCGTCGGTGCGACCAGCGGCTCCGGGTCACCGCAGCCGCCCATAACGCACAGGTCAGCTATGCACGCGGGGTACATGGCTGAACCGACATTGTGATCACCGGTGGCCGGATAGTCGCGTTCGAACCCTGAGATGCCCCGGTAGGTCTCCAGTGCCGTCCGGGCCCGAGCGTCGGGATAGGCCGCGAACATGCTCCACAGCACATCGCGATACGCGTGCCAGCAGGCATACGGTCCGTGGCGCCCGGTCGCGGCCGTGCGTGCCCCCGCACCACGGCTGTCCATCACCCGTAACCGTGCGGTGATGGAATTGCCATACCCAGAGTGCGCATCCGAGGCCACGACGACGTTTCCGCCGTACCTACGGCATGACACATCATCTGTGATCGCGCAGAAGTCCCCCAGGGGAACTCCTGTGATGTTCATGATCTCCTCCCTCCAGGGGAGCACGGAACTCCTCGCACGCGGCGCGATTTCAACAGCCCTTGCGGGCATGCCATCACATACGGCGAGCCGCTGAGTCCTCATGAGCGAGGCAACACGCGCCGCACCAAATTGGCGTCCACGCGCTCTCACTTCAATACGGCAGCGAGACACCCTCGATTACCGATCACGGAAGAATCTCTTCATGATCAAATACGCAACCCGGAATCTCCCGATTCCCGATCTTGAGCGAATCTCTTTCAAGATCTTTTCGGGAAGCGCCCGGTCGCATTCAAGTGCACGCGTGGGCCGGTTCACTCGGCCGGTATGCCGCACCTGCAATCCGCATGGCACGGCGGTCGGCCCGGCACTCAACATGCGAGCAACGAGCGGGCGGTCATCTTTCTGCCCTCACACCAATACGGCGCCCGCGCACGCCCAAATACCGATCATGAGAATCCTGTTTCAAGAACTGGCCCACTTGAACATGAGTCAGGGCCCCGGGTCTACCGACCCGGGACCCCTGCTGAGTTTCCTCCGCGCTAGGCGGAATGAGACGGTCGTGCGGACTGGTACACGAGTTCATCGCGCACGGCGTCAAGTTCCGCAGTCAGCTTGCGCCACTCCTCACGCGCAGCATCCCGGGTGCGCTGTACCTTCGAGGAGGAGTTCCGGGGTCCGCCATGGATGGCCTGCGCTGCTTTCCCGAGCACTCCGCCGCGCCCGAGATCATCGACAGAATTTGCGTTGTCCATGATCACTTTGAGAGTCGGGTAGCCGCGCCCGTCGCCCCATGCGGACCGGAAGATTTCCCCGCTGTAACCGGCCAGACAGGGGGTCACCGCGAGTGCGGGGAGCGTCTCCGCGTGCGGCATGCCGCGCATGGCCTGAGCCCCCGGAATGGTGTCAACTTCTTCCGGCTTCACGTCCAGCCGGTACCCGTTGCGAGCAGCAGCATCACGAACGGCCCACCGGTGCAGCGTCGTACGGGTGACAATGATCGTCTCCCCGTCCCTACGTATGTACTGCCACGCGCACGGCTCGCGCGTTTCCACCCACACAGCGGAAACGGCGCAGGAGGTAATGATCTTCCGCAGCCGCTTCGCGAAGATCAGAACGGCGTCCTGCGTGACATCGTCGCTCACGTCATCCGTGCCGTAGGGGGCATACCCGTTCTTGATGACGGTTGCGCTGCCGTTCGCGCGCTTGCGTGAGCGCGTAGAATCCACCACGCGGCAGTAACGCCGCGCCAAGTCGTTCAAGTCCGTGAAGTCTCCCGCTGTCACGCGCGCCATGTCCTCTCGGGTAACGTCCCCGCGCGGTGCACTCGCCTTCTCGTTCTCGGAATTCCGGTTTGCCACGATCGTTCTCCGATCGCCTGCGACGCGCGCCCTGATGCGCTACGTCCTCACCTTTCCATTCTCCCAAATACCGGCGGAAATACAACAGTTCGGCGGCGAGTTTCTCCACGATCCACCCGACCATTCCCCTTTTCCGCGTTCATCAGCAATCACGCGACCCGCAGCTGATCATTTCAGCTATTAAGGATTTCGTGGGCCACAGCGGGAAGGCGACGCACCAAAAGAGGATTCAACCCGCACCGTCAAAACCCGGCCAGCGCCAAGCAATTGACCAATCTCTAGCAACAAGAATCGAATTGCCGAACTCCTCCCACAGCCCATCTCCTCCCCACATGATTGTTCAAGGGCCTAGGCACTATAAAAGTCGCGGACGGCCCAGGTAGGGGTGCTAAAGCTCAGACCTGCGACAAGGCGGGAGCCGGGGCTGCCGCCCTAGCAGGTCCCCCGTTTGGAAAGCCGTTCGGTAAGCCGGTTGGCGGAGCCACAGGCTCGGCGTTCATCTTCTGACCGCGCACTCGGATGGGTGACTCATCCCCGGCCAAGGTGGGCGGGGACTGGCGCCCTACCAGGCCCGGTGACAGCGCAGCCGTTCAACAACCGAGCCAGCAACTTCCGATTGCGCTATTCACTCAGGGATGAAGGTCACCCGAAGAATAGTACTCGTCACTCAGGGGAGGGTTAGAAAGTGTGGGCCGGATGGGGCCGAGGAAAGTGGCGAGGACCGCCTTCGGCGACACTAGATGCGCCATCGGCTTGGAAAGGGTGAAGGCGCTGTAGAGGGCTTCTGCGGCCGCTGGACGGTCGCTCGCAGTCTTGACGAGCCGGTCCACATAGCGCTGTAGCAAGCGCGCCGTCACAGTGGGCTGTGCGCCAATGGCTAGGGGATAGAGCATGTCCTGACTGGTTGCCGTCGTCCATGCGCCTTCGATGGTGTTGGCGATCGCGCGTTGGATACGGCGGGCAGTTCCGGGGCGCATGGCGTGCCGTGCCAGTTCGCGGTGCAATGCCACGGCGCCGTGGGCGGCGACTGACATGCCATGGCCATAGATCGGGTTGTACGTAGCAACGGCGTCGCCAATAACGATGAATCCGTCCGGCCACTGGTGAAGGCGTTCGAAGTACCACCTGCGATTGGCGGTGCTATGGGAACCATAGACGGGACCGTCAGGGTGGGCAGTGGCGATCAGGTCACCGACGATGGGGTGTCGCACGCTGCGCGCGAAGTCGACGAAGCGGGGTGCGTCGGTGGAAGGCTCGCCGCCTCGGGTCCCGGAGAGGGTGACCAACCATCGGTGGTTTTCAATGGGGATGAGGGTGGCGGTTTGGCCGGGACGGGCGGCTCGGTGGTCGGCCTGCACATTGATGAGGGGGAAGTCGGTCGGCGTGCCTTTCGGGACGTGGAAGAGTCTGGTCGCGTAGGTGAGGCCGGAGTCGACGGTTTTCTCGGCCGGCGTGGTGAGTCCAAGGCTGACCAGCCACTGGCTGGCCTGTGAGGTGCGGCCGGTGGCGTCAACGACGAAGTCGGCGTGCAGTTGGGTTTCCTGATCGTTCTGTTCGTTGCGCACCCGCACGCCGGTGACACGCGAGGCGCTTCCAAGGAGTCCTACGGCCCGGCCGGGCGGAGCAAGGGTGATCCGGTTATTGGCGAGTACCTGATCTCGTACGACCCAGTCCAGAAGGTCGCGACTACAGATGATGAGGAATTGCATCTGCGGCCCACGTCGCATCCAGCCCTGTGCGGACAGGGAAACCAGCTCGTTGGGTACTCCGACTTTTCGGGCGCCGGCGGTGATCCAGCGGCTGGTGATGCCGGGCAGGAGCGATTCGATGGCGCGGACACCTCCTGACCACATCAGATGGGCGTGGCGAGCCTGCGGGACTCCTCTGCGGGGGCCTGGGCCCATGGGAAGGTGGTAGCGCTCGACGATTGTTACTTCGTCCACGTGGCCGGCCAGCGCGGCGGCGGCCAGTGTCCCGGCCAATCCTCCGCCGAGGACGACAGCGTGAGTGAGGGGGCGCATGGTGCCGGTATCCCTGTCTTTGGCAGCAGGCTCGTTACCCTTCCTGAGACGAGTCAAGGGCGTCTTCCTCCCTGTCCTTCTGGAGTTGAACGAGTACGTCACTGACGACTGGGGAGTTCACGAAGGCGCGTGACAGCTCCACCAGCCAGGAGAGTTCTCCGATCCCATCGGTCCCGCCTTGCGGGCGGTCGGCTGCTGCGTCCGAGGGAAACTTCATGGCTCGAGCTTTGTCGGCCACGGCGGATTTGAGTCGGGCTGCTTCTACCACTGCGTGGAGCGCGGAGCCCGTCAGGCCGGCCTCTTGGCCGAGGCGCAAGGCAAGGCCCTTGACTCGTGGGTCGATGTAGGAGCGCACGGCGAGGCGACCATCGTTGATCTCTGCCAGCCGGCGGATCAGGCGCAGTTCGAAATCCCCGCGCGGGATCCGGGCCGCGGGCACGATCGCTGGTGAGGCCTGGCGCAGAGCGTTCCAGAGCGGGTACAGCTCCCGATAGGCGGTGTGCCGGGTGGCTTGGTTACGCATACGGGTCAGATACGGGCCCCATGATGGCAAGGCGACGCCGATGGCCGTGAATATGGTTGCGGGTGCGGCGAATCGCGGGGCCAGGTCGGAGCTGAGCCCGTCCCAGTCCGTGCCGCACCAGCGGGCAATCACCGCTGTGAGTTTGGCGAGGCTGAAAGCGAGGCCGCCAGCCGCGCCGATCCCGTTCATCCGAAGGCCGCGGCTCAGCCAGGGTCGTCCGGCCAGGGTGGCCCACTTCCAGCAGAGTCCCATCATGGCGGCGGTGGCGGCGGCCAGGGCGACGAGGTAGAGCAGGATGAATTCGCGAAGGTAGGGGGCGCTGGCGTAGTAGGTATCGAAGTCCAGGCGGCGCTCGACCGGAGCGTCACCTGCTGCGAACAGAGCGATCATGACTGTAATCAGGACTGCATACGTCAGCGTCCACCGGCGGGCGGCCTGCCGTGCACGGTCCAGGGGGTGCAGCCAGTAGGCGAGCATGACGTGAGCGGAGGCGCTGATCATGACGATGATGATGTACACGAATAGTGCCGCCAGGTTCGGTACGCCAGTGGTCTTGTTGATCACGGCTACGGAGGAAGGGGCGGCGCAGAAAATAGAAGTCGATGCAAGGGCAAGTGTGATGCACACGGCCCTCTTCAGCGGGCTGCGAGGGGAGTGGCGGAGGTCACGGAGCTTGAAGCACACTCCAACCCAGCCGGCTAAGGAGCAGGTCCAGTAGATCGTGTTCGGGTTGTTCACAGTTCCCCCTGGTCCGGGGATCGTCCCAGGGAAGTCTCAAGCCGACGGACAACCGCTGCCGTTGCGGGAGAATCGGGCACAGTCCAGGTCTCGTTTGGTAACCAGCGGCTTACTTTCGCCATCAGTAATGAGGCGAAGAAGTCTGCTTCTTCCTCTGCCACGTTGCTGCAATGGGTACGAGAGGCGACGATGCGGGCCACGGTGTCAGGGTCCAGGGAAGGGAACACCAGGCGGGTGGAGTCTTCTCCGGAAGCCGGAGTGGCCTCATGGTCTGCCTCCATGTGCCAGAACTCATGGCAGGTGATGAGTAGTTGGTGCCAGGGGCTGGTGTTCTGTTCACAAAGGATGTAGTGCGCGCTGTCTGTTGCCACCCATAGGCCGCTGACTGTGTCCGGGGGGAAAGAGACAAGGCGATGATGTACGGCTCGGTTGAGCCGTTGCCTCATGCGCCCGCACAAGGCGGCCACCACTTGGTCAGGCTCGGCGGGGACAGGAAGGTCGAGATCCCGGACGAGCGCCTTGCAACTACGGCGCATTGCCTTCAGGTCCATCGGATCACCGTGCCGCTGTTGGTTGGTCGTGTTCCAGACCATGACGAGCATCCACGCCCCCCGGCCTCGCCCGGTTCACATGCTCAGTCCTTCGTTTCAGGTGGCTTTGGTGGTGTCCTGTCGGTCTCCAGCACGTGCTCGACGATCTTCGTCACCGCCGCAAGGCCCTCGGGGGTCAGCTCCAAGGCCCGAAGGGCGAGTTGCCGGACTCCCAGGTTGTGAGCGACCTTGGCGAGTTCGATCTCAGCGTCGGTCTGGGCAGCGGTGGCTTCCTCGAGCAGGTAAGCCGTCGGGACCCCGAAGAAACGCGCCAGAGCCGTGAGCAGCTCGACGGAAGGCTTCTTCTTCGCTCCGGTCCTCAGCGCCGAGAGGTACGCACCTCCGACCCGGATGCTGGGGTTCGCCTGCTTGACGGCTTCGGCTACCTCACCATTGGTGTATGCGCGCCCCTTCGGACCATCCGGACGGATGCTGTCGAACAGGCGGTTCAGTCGTTCGGCCAGAGTCGCACTCGGCTCGGCATCGGACATGGGCCCTCACCTCCACCGCGTTGGCCGGAGCTGTCGCGAACTCCCAGTTTTCAACCACCGGTTGACAGCCCCGACGGATCAGAGTCTAGACTCACGCACCGCCACGCATCAACCACTGGTTGAACGAATCATCCGGCCAGTCAACCTGCAATTGATCTACGTCATGCGCAGGAGCACCGAGGACCCACACTGGGGCAATCGGTCACCAGTCGATGACCGAGTCAGCCGCTGGCGTCTCTGGCTGAGCACGGGGGACCAGTCAAAGCGCAATGCGAAACGGCCGCCCCGCCCAGGGCGGGGCCGCTGAAATCCAGCGTGAACGGCCGTCCGTGGGTCCCAGCGCTCCAGCGCGGGGAGAAACCGATGACTGCCACCCCCCGCCCACTGCCGCAGCCCCCTCCACCGGCCAACGGCTTACCCAGAGGTGACACGCAGCAGGAGGAACCTTCGCCCGGAAGAGGCTCCCGCTGCCCGGCATGCCAGACCCCTTTAACCGACGAGCTCACCGGTGTCCTGGACCGACGCAGATGGAACCACGACGCCTCGCAAGCACTACTCCAAGCCCGCCATAGGCCATGGCCCCTGGCCTTGATCCTGGTCGATCTCGACCGCTTCAAGGACATCAACGACCTCTACGGTCACCCCGCAGGAGACGCCGTACTCCGCGCCGCGGCAACAGCGCTACGCCAACACAGTGGCGAACGAGGCATCGTCGGCCGCTACGGCGGACACACCGGTGACGAGTTCCTCATCCTGCTGCCCGACACCAACCTGGACGGCGCCCTGGCGGTCGCCCAGAGAATCCAGACCCACATCAGCAGCCTGTCGGTCCAAGCCATGACCAGCTGCGACTCGGCAGTAACCATTACCGGACAGACCGTATCGATGGGTGTGGCCGCCTGCACCGACCTGATCCCCGGGGACCTGTCCGAGTTGCTGCTGGAGTGTGACGTGGCATTGCGCGATGCCAAGCGCAGCGGAGGCAATCAGACCTGCGTCGCCGGCTCGCCAGCGGCATTGTCCCACCATGGGCGCAGTCCGGTAGTCGATGAGGTACACCGGCTGGCCGACGGAGACGTGTGTATTCCGCTCGCCCGCTACCTTCGGGCCACCCCCTCCGCTCCCCGCTCACTTGTGCTGTCGCCCGAGTCGGCCCAGCGGCTTCACGCCGACCTCACCGGCGTACTCGGCCAACTCGTCCGTGCAGACCGATGAACGGCCTCCGCCAGTGGCTACCCGCATGGATTCCACCGAGAGGAAAACACGAGGCCATCGCGACAGGCCTGTGGTGGGACGCGATCCGCACGTCGGCGGAAATTGGATACCAGGTGCTTGGCATCCTCCGTCACCAGATCCGATGTACACCCGGCGCGATTATCGCAGACCTGGAGGGCAGGGAACCCCACCTGTACTTTCTCGCCCGGCGTTCCACAGCCGACCATTGGAGCGCACCGGGCAGTCGCGCACTCGGCAAGGGCTGGTTCGTCGTTGTCCCCAGCCCTTCCCACACCGCCCCTCCGGGTCCGTACTGGGCTGTCCCGCCCTGTCCCGATGAACCGCTTCTGACCAGTCCCAGGTCCCTCTGCCTCGCCTTCCACCTGGTGGGCATGGAGAGGCAGTCGTCCAGGACACCTCGACAGCAACCGTTAGCGTGGAAGGCACAAATGCCCCGCAGCGAGCATCACCGACTCCCAGCAACGAATAGCGCAGAGGACACCTCAGGCGCCGACGAGGCACCCAGAGACCACGTCTTCACCTTGAACCTGCGTCACGCTCTCCACATGATCAACGGAGAATGGATACCCGACGTTCTGGTCGCACTGGCAGAAGGCCCCAAACAATACACCCGATTACTGGGCACAATCCGAGAAAAGACCCATGAAGATGGCTGGTCGGAAACTCGGCACCTCTACCTTCAAGAAAGTGTGTTGAACCGGACCCTAAGGCGCCTGGAGCGGGAGGAACTCATCGAGCGCCACCGCGAGCCCACATTCCCCTACCGTGCCCGCTACCAATTGACGTCAGCTGCCGACGAGCTGCTGACAGCTCTCACACCACTGGCAGAGTGGCCCAAACAGCACGCGGACCTTGTGAACCGTGCCCGGCAGGCAGGGCATAAGGGACAGTAAACGCTATCTCGTAAGCGGGTGGTTGGGTCAGGGTCGGAGCTGGGCCCAGCGCCGGGCTTACCCGGTGAAGACCAGGTTGTGCAGCCTGGCCACGCCAAGGACGATGTGACGGACGCCATCGGCGGGTAAGTCAGCACTTGCGGGCGGCCTTGTAGGTCTTCATCTGGGAGAAGGCGTGCTCGATGCGGGCCCTGGCCCGGCGGTGGACGGTGTTGTCGGCCCGCTACTCAGAGGCGAGTGTCGTCTTTGCGCGGCCAGTGCGGGATGAGGGCAGGGGTGCCGCGATAGCCGCCGTCACCGAGAAGCGACGTATTCTTCACGGCACGGTGGCACGCAGGATCTTCGGTAGGCGCGCCCGCGTCGTGGCGGTTGCCGGACAGGGACCTTCCGGCAACCGCCACGACCAGTCGGGTGTTGACGTCGATGACGATCTGGTGATTGGTGGAGTAACGGTAGTCCTTGCTGGCGGCGGCCACGCTCCGGTCGCGGGTGGGGACCAGCGTGCCGTCCACGATCAGCACCGTGCTGGCTGGGTGCCGACGCCGGACAGGGGTCAGCGCGAGAAACGGTGATGGCCAGGGACGTCGAGATCGTGCCGGGCCGGGACACGACGCTGGCGAAGGTGGAGCCGGTCCGCGGACAGCTGCGCAAGCTTGCCGACCGGGGCTGGATCTCCCGCACCAGCGCGGGCCGTTATCTCCCGTGCTGATCGGCCAGGACGGCGACTCACCGGCCGATTCCCCACCACAACAAAATCACCGGTCATCTGCGCGAGGCCGGACTCGCAGCCCTGGCCGACCGCGTCTTCGTCTGCTTGGACGACGACCCGACGCCCCGGTGGTGATCACCGGCCGCAAGGCCACCCGCGACCGCCGCCTCACCGACTCCGAGAAGGAAGCGAACCGCCCGCTCATCCGCGAACGCGCCGCCGTCGAGCACGGCTTCGCGAACCAGATGTCCGGGCGCTGCCTCACCAAGATCCGCATGAACGCCCGGCACGCGACCACCCTCCTGCGGGCCCTGCTCGTCCTCGCCAACACCGAAATCCACCGGTGACGGACGATCTCCCGCGGAAGACCACGCCCCTGACCGGCGCGAGTACGCCGCCGCGGGCCCACACCAGCTCCGTGACATGCACAATCAGGCTGGGCCATCGCAACCGCCCGAGCCAGCCCCCGCCGACTACCGCTCCCGCTACGTCCAACTGGGCACCCCGGACCTGCACCGTCGCCTGTCCCGCCTGGCGGTGGCGAGGACATCCACTTCACCTGCCTCGCCGACGTGGACACACCCCTGTCCCGCCCGACCGTCAGCCCAGGCAGTTCTCCACACCTTCTGGGAACGCAAGTACCCGTTCCCGAGCCGCTTCGAGGCAACACCGAACCAGCAGGCCACGATCGGCCCACGCCTGGCTGCGGAATAGACGACGAGTTGACCGCTCGGAGCGCCGCCTTTACACAGCACCAGCGGCCTCCATGTCGCCCTTCTTGTTAAAGTGACAGGAACCGAAGTAGCGTAAGTGGCATGCAAGCTGATGTGTGGTCACCCACACCTGTGCTACTGACGGTCGATCTTGTGATCCTGACGCTGCGCGAGGGGCGACTGTGTGTCCTGCTCGTGGAGCGGGGCGAAGATCCTTTTCAGGGAATGCTGGCTCTGCCTGGCGGATTCCTCAATCACGCCGATGAGGAGATCCTGGACGCCGCCCACCGTGAGTTGCGTGAGGAAACCGCTCTGGTTGCCGGGTTGGTGCACCTTGAACAGTTGGGCACCTATGGGGACGCGGGCCGTGATCCACGGGGGCGAGTGGTTTCCGTGGCCCACTTGGCGATCGCGCCGGGACTCCCCGAACCGGTCGCGGGAACGGATGCCATGGACGCCGCGTGGGTTCCTGCGGAAGCCGTCCTGTCCGGTGAGGTGGAACTGGCCTTCGATCACCGCCGGATTGTGACGGACGGAATCGAGCGCGCGCGTACCAAGCTCGAATTCTCGGCGCTGGCCACGGCATTCTGCGGAGAAGTCTTCACCATCGTCGAGTTGCAGCAGGTGTACGAGGCGGTTTGGGGAACCGAACTCGACACGCGAAATTTCTACCGAAAAGTCCAGGCCGTAAAGGGATTCATCATCCCCGCCGGCCCGGGACGTAGGACCACGGGGGGACGGCCCGCGCGGCTGTACCGAGCCGGTCCGAAGACGGTGTTGTTTCCACCGCTGATCCGACCTGCGCCGTCCACGACGGAAGAGGACACGAGAGAGGAAGGGAAATAGATGTCGAAAGACCTGGTGGTGATTCTCACCGCCCTCAATCTCGAGTACCAGGCCGTGCGTCGAAAGCTAGCCGGTCCACAAGTGCACCGTCATGAGCGTGGGACGCGGTTCGAGGTGGGAACGGTGCCGGGCACTTCATGTCGTGTCGCACTCGGTCTGACGAACAAAGGGAATCATTCCGCCGCGGTGATCGCTGAGCGCGCGATACAGGAGTTCTCGCCGGTGGCCGTGTTGTTCGTCGGCGTTGCCGGTGCCCTATGGGACAGCGCCAGGCTGGGCGACGTGGTGATGGCGACACACGTGTACGCCTACCACGGCGGGACCAGCGAGGACGACGGGCTCAAGGCCCGTCCCCGGGTATGGGAGGCGGCGCACGCTATCAGCCAGCTCGGCTCACATCTGGCTCGCGTGAACGACTGGGCCGACGACACGCCCGGTCATGGGCGCGTGCCGCAGGTGCGCTTCGGCGCGATCGCCGCCGGCGAGGTCGTACAGAACTCGAAGATCTCGGCCGAGGCGCGGTGGATCCGGCAGCACTACAACGACGCGCTCGCGATCGAGATGGAGGCCGCCGGTGTGGCCCAGGCCGGTCATCTCAGCGGGGCACCGGTGGCCATCATCCGGGGAATCAGCGACCGAGCGGACGGTACGAAGAGCAGCGCGAAGGACCGTAACTGGCAACCATGAGCCGCGGCGAACGCGGCGGCATTCGCCACCCGGCTGGCCGTGGAACTGGTGGGAGAGCAGGCGCAGATAGCAATGTCCCAGGCAGAGGCAGACAAGGCCCATACGGCCGACAAACCCAATGAGCACGTCAGCAACACCGCCCACAACAGCACTGTTGGCATCATGGCCGGCTCGGTCAAGGAGAGCAGCGTCTACTTGAACGCGGGCCCGAAGGTGACTAGTCCGGCGGACTTGGTCGCGGAACTGGACGGTTTCCGTGAGCACCTGAAGCGTCACCACGCCGGGAGCGCCCTCGACGACGACACTTACCGAGAGGCACTGGCCGAGCTGGGCTTTGCCCGCCGGGCGGCAGGGGAAAACACTCCCGAATCGTCCAAGAGGGCGACCATGGCACTCAAGAGGTTACGCGGCCTGATCGTAGAGTCTCCCGAGCTGATGGCCAGGCTGGCACCGCTGGTTGTTGCGGCGGGTGACCTGTCATGAACGACGGCAGCGGCGTCACGCACAATTCCGCATTCGACTCCGTCGTCGGAATCCAGGGCGGGGTCGTACACAACCCCACGATTTCCATCCATTCCGATGCCTCCCCTCAGGACAAGTACAAGGCCGGTGTGCGGTGCCTGGAGGACGGCGTCCCCAGCCGTGCTCGCGACATGATCAGTGACGCGATCGTTAACGGACACGACAACGCGGAGGTCCGTTTCCACTGGGTGCTCGCCATGCTCAGCGCACGCGCCTACCACGACCTCAGCACCGAAGAAATCCAGCGGCTGCGCCGTGCCTCCAGGCTCGTACGGACCTACGCCGAGGGAGAGTGGAAAGACGCTCTGCGCGTCGCTTTCGAACTGCTGGCGATGCTCAGCACCGCGAACGACGAAACAGGACGCGTACTGGAGCGGTTGCGAGCCCTGTCACCCCGCAGGCGTGACGCGATCCTCCACCACTTCGACCTCGTACTCACCGGAGGGCTGAAGGACAGCCTGTGGGCCGAGAACTGCGAGCGGGCCGAGAAAGCTCGCTTCGGCAACGACCGGGCCCAACGGGTCTGGGCCTATTTCGAACCCGACCCGATCGCGGCACGGGCCCTGCCGCCCCGCCCGAGCACCGCCGCTGCCGCAAAGGCAGCCCTCCCGGTCCGCGCCGGTCTGTTCGTCGTCGTCACCGCATTCCTCTGGATCCTGGCGTTGGTCGCGGATCCGGTTGAGGCAATCATCGAGTTACTGGTGGCGCTCGGTGCGGGCCTGACTGCGGCTCACTTCGGCCACCGGTGGTGGTACCAGGCACATCAGCTGAAGGCCAAGAACCGCTTGTTCCACATTCCGCAGACGGGTGATCCCACCGCTACCGGGGACGGGTTCACCAACCGCGTCCGTCATTCGTTCGACCACTACTTCAGCACCCGCGTGCCCCACGGATTCGCCCCGTACGTATGGCTCGACTATACGGTCCACATCCGCAACAGCCTCGTCGCCGAGATCGCGCTTCTCTACCGTGAGAGCCGAATCAGCGTGGACCGGGTCAACTGGCTGATCCGCTATCTCGCTGAGGATGCCCGAGACCGTTACAACAAAGGTACTCTGTTCGATCAACGCCACCAGAACAAGACGCCGGCGGGGGCGCAGGCGCTGTGCGTGGTCGCCCTCATCACTCTCGGCATCACCACTCTGGCCCTGCTCGGAACAGTGGCCTCAGGTGGTGGCTCGTCGCAGGTACTGCTGGCCATTCTGGCCGTAGTCGGTTCGGTCTGGTCCGGACGCGCGGCGGCGTCCTCCTGGCTGGAAGCCCGGGGTGAAGAGCACCGACTGGCCGAGGAAACCCAGGAATATCAAGAGCGGCTGGCCGCGCGGCAAGTCGCGTACCGGAACTGGAAGTCGTTCCTGGACACCATGCGACCCAGTGAGCTGGAAATGGAGACCTGGCTCACCTGCGACAAGACGCTGCTCGTCGACGAAGCACTTCGCCACTACCGGCTCGCCTGGCGCGACCTGATCACCCACACCATCCTGATGACCCCGGCACGCCCCTATAATCGAGCGCGTGCGAAGGGCGGTCCTTGGCGATACTCGCGCTACAGCTTCCGTATTTTCCTGGTCACACAGGATGGCGTTCGTGAGATCAGCAAGGAATTCGATTTCACCGACGCAAAACGTGGGAAGGAGCAGCGAAGCAACTACCGGTTCGACGCGTTGTCCTCCGTACAGGTCACGGAACGCAGCGAGGTCGGCTACGACCTGGAGCTCATCCTCAACAACGGGCCGGCCAGGAACATTCGCGTAAAAGACGCCGACACTCATCAAATCGCGCCGGACGAGAACGCCCAGGAAACCGCCGAGATCGACCTCAATTCGGGCGGTTTCATCCACACCTTCCGCCTCCTGGAAGGAATCGCGGCGGAAGGAAAGGGTTGGATCGAACGACACAACCCCTACAACCTGCCGTCCTTCCGAGCCACCGACTAGCCTTCCCGGCCTTCAGGGCGGGCAGGGACGGAACGCCGGAGCCCTGCCCGCCCACTTCATCAGCCCAGCTGGGACCCGAGCTTAGGAATGGCCGTGGCCGCCACAGAAGACGTCACCGAGAGCAGACTGCTGCTGGCCGAGTACGACCGCGTCAAGGAGGAGCACAAAGCCCGGATAGGATTCCGTGACAACCTGCTCTACTTCACGCTCGCCGCGTCCACCGCAGTCCTAGCGATTACCATCCAGAGCAGGCGGGTTCAACTGCTGCTCGCCATCCTCGTGATCTGCCTGCTCCTGGGCTGGACCTACCTGGTCAACTACGAGAAGATCTCGGCGGTCGGCAGCTACATCCGCGACCAGCTGGGACCGCGGCTGGCCGAGTTCAGCGGCGCCCACTGCGCAACGTTCGGCTGGGAGATCTACCACCGCGCCAGATGCGAGCCGCACCACTCGCAAGCGACTACAGACCACTGTGGATCTGCTCACGTACTTGGCCTTGCCGATGATCTGTGTGACTGCATTCCGGTGCTCTCCCGCCGTCCAGCCATTACTCGTGATCGCCTCCCTCACACAGACACTTTCCCTGGCCGTACTGGGCTGCAGTTCCTGCGCTATGCGGAGCGGTAGTAGTGCTCTGCCGCCCCGCTTCACGTTCAATTCGCTGTCAACACGCCCTGACCGGCGATCACGTGCTGCCAATCTCTGCCCTGACCAGCACGAGCACCCACCGAGACGACACGCCGACCAGCAGAATCAGGATGGCGGGTCCTCAATGAGCAACAACACGCTCACAGTGCCGCTGGCTGATCTGGCAGTCATCAGGAAACGCCGCTCCGTCAGTCATGGGATGCAACCCAACTGCCCTGCGGAGATACCTCATCCGTTCCTGATTCGAGGGAGAGGCGTTTCAGAGCCTCACTGCGACAAAGCGCTGACCTGCGGCGTCACAATTGCCCGCGACGCCCCTCCCCGACCGCTCCCCTGCTGGTCTGCGGAACGACAGACCTCAGGCGGTCCTGTCGCGGGAGCAGTCGGCAGAATCAGAGCGCTGGAGGAACTCGCACAGCGACACTGTCTCTTGACTGGGATCTTCGCCCAGTTCACCGAGGGTCTTGGTGAGCAGAGCAAGCGTCCGTGCGACAGAGTCACGCTGGCCGAGACGGGCCTGGAGGCGGGCGATGCCTTCGTAGAGGGCCTCGTTGTAGCGGTCGAGCGTGCGAGCACGCTCGAGCAGGATGAGGGCCTGCTGCGGATCGGTGTCGTCGAGTGTGTGGGCGAAGGCGCTGAAGGCGTCGAGTACGTCGCGGCGCAGGGCTTCACGAGGCGCCTCGATCCATTCAGCGGTGACGTCTTCGGCCAGGTCGCCTCGGTAGAGCTCACCGAGGCGCTGCACGGCGGCGAGGCGGTGGACGGCGCTGTGACCAGGACGAGCGGCATCGAGGGATTCGTACGCCTCCCAGAGGTCGACGCAAACGCGCTCAGGATCGAGTGTGTAGGGGCCGTCCTGGCGGGCGATCGCCTCGGCCAGTGCCTCTTTGCGGGTCGCGGTGCGCAGCGCCCGGCGTAGTTGGCTCAGCGTGGCGTGGAGAGCGTTGTATGGGCGGTCAGTGGGAGCCTCCGGCCACAGGGCCGCGGTGAGTGTCTCGCGGCGCGCTCCGTTGGGGTGCAGAGCGAGGAAGGCCAGGACTTCGCGCTGGCGGGGTGCGAGGGCGCTGGTGATGTCTTGGTGGTGGTCGTCGTGGTGATGGACCACTTGGAGATTGCCGAGGAGGTTGAGCCTCAGTGGGCTGTCAGCTGGTGTGCTGCTGCGAGCCTGGTGAGGACGGTGTGGTGTCGCCTCAGCAATGTTTCGCGAGTCCTGTGGTAGCCGCTCACCGCGTTGAGGATCTCCAGTGCTGGTAGTGCCCTCGGGTTCTGCGTGCGGGGCGGCCGGTAGCCGTCGGGTATGCGTGTTGGAGGGCGAGGGCGGATGGCTGTTGGGCTCAGGAGCTGACGTTGGCGGTGGCTCGGTATCGAGGGTTTTGGCGCTGTCGGTGCTGGGCGAGTTGCTTGGCGACAGCGCCGTGGTGCGGTCCGTGTGCTCCGGGCTTGAGGGGGTGTGTTTCGCCCGCGAGGTGCTACTTGCCTGCTCTCGACATGAGTCGCGGGTGGACAGTTCGGTTACGGCAGGAAGTTCGTGGCGTGGCGAGTCGGCTTCGCCGAGCAGGTTCAGAATGGCTTGGCTGTCCGGAGGCGGGAGGGTGAACAGCCGAGCGCCTTCGAGGGAGTTGGCCTGATAGGCGCTGGTGGCGGCAACGGTGCCGCCTGCGCGTATGCGGACAGTTGCTCCGGGGCGCCACTGGCCGATGAGCACCCCGGCTAGGCCAAGGGTCGAGCCGTTGTCCAAGACAGCCTGCAGACGTCTGTGCAGCTGTGGGGCGGGCGTGGCGACCAGCACGAGTTCTTCCGTGCGCGGTGTCGCAGTGTCGGCGTCAGTGTGGGCGCGGGTGAGGAGTTCGGTTTCCATCCTGTCCAGGGCCATGTCTAGGTGGTCGACGATATGCAGTCGCCCGAGTTGCGGCGCTGGGGTGTGGTCTTCGCCGACCAACAGGTGGAGATCGTGGACGGGGATGAGGATGTCCGGAGCTGGTTGAGGGCCGTGTTGCTCGGCGAGGAGGGTGACGACCAGGGCCCGGACGGCGTCGAGCGCTCCGGGGCCAACCAGCCCCAGGCCGCGGGTGCGCGCCAGATCCAGGGCGAGGGCCTGGCCATCCTTGGTGCCGATGATCCGCCCCTCTTTCGGCAGCGCGGCCCGGGCCGGCCGTTGTATTGGTGCTGTGCCGTGAGCCGGGTTAGAGCGCGGGTCGGACGGGTCGGGGGCGTTGGGAAAGTGGGTCTGGTCGTTGGCGATGCGGAGGGCGCGGACTACGGGGGCGATGGTGAGGTCCTCGCGTCGGCCGCTACCGAGGCGGTAGCGCACGCGGCGCCGCCGCCGTACTAACAGCCAGGCAGCAGTGATCGAGGTGGCCAGCCCGAGGCCGACGAACGCTCCGCTGGGCAGGGAGACGCCCAGACCAGGATCGTTATGGTGCGTGGGGTTTTCGGGGGTGTGTGCGGGAGGCTGCGGATGGGACGGGGCAGGCTGGGTGCTTGGCGGCTGGGGGGTGGGGAGGGGAGGGGAGGATGGGGGAGGTTTTGAGGCGCCGGGGGTGGGGTGGTGGCCGTGATCGGGGAGAGTGGGGCGGGGTGTGTTGGGGAGATGGAGGATCCAGCCGGGTCGGATGAGCCCTGGGGTGGTCAGGGCTCGGCCGTCTGGCTGGGGGCGGCCTTCGTTGCGGGCATAGATCTTGGGCCACAGGTGCCCATCGCCCAGTTCCCGTTCCGCGATGCGCCACAGGCTGTCGTAGACACCATCGTGCGGCGGGCGTACCACGACCCTCCCCAGCGCTGCCTGCGACGTCTTCTCTGCCTGACTCGACACCGGTTGTGCGAGGACTGGTGAGCTGGTGGGGGTCGCGGTGCGGTCGACCACGGTGGTGGACTGGGTAGGAACGCTCTGAGGGGCGGATCGGCTCGTGGCGAGGGCCAGGACGACGGTTCCTACGAGGGCGGTGGCCAGGGCATGCACCAGACCTGCCGGGCGGATCTCGGGCCACGCGGTTGTGCGCACCATGTCGAGGGTGGTGCGCACGACGTCGAGGACGAAGACCGCCCATGTCGGCCACAGCAGGCAGGCCAGGGTGTTGAGCAGGAAGGAGTTGCTCAACGGGGCGAGTAGGAGATCCTGGATCTCGGTCCAGGTCGTCAGGTGGTCTGGCAGCGGCCAGCCGACGAAGCGCACCAGTCCCCAAGGGATGCCGACCGCCAAGGTCAGGAGAAGGAGAGCGGCCAGCAGTGCACGGGCCGCTGGATAGAACTGGCGCAGTTGCCGGTGGTGAACCCGTTGGGCCATATCCGCGTCTCTTACCGTTCGGGTGCGCTGACACCGTGGCGGGGGCGGGCGGTGCCGGACCCGGTCACGGTCAGCGTGTCGAGGCGTGCCACTTGGAGCAGCTGGGTGGGCTGTTGCACGGTGACGGCAACTGTCACTGTCCGCTCCGTGGCCGTCACTGTGCCCGTGTCGCCGGTGGTGGCGAGGTAGCGGTAGGCCAAAGCACGGGCCTGATCAGGTTGGAGGCGTAGCGTGCCGTCAGCCCGGTAGGCATCCAGGTCGATTGCCTGGGCGCCGGCGCGGGCGGCTTCCTGTGCCTCGCCGAGGGCGCGGATCTTCGTGGCGAGGGCCAGGCCGCCGTCGACGGCCAGGCCGGCGAACAGCACGACCAGCGCCGTGATGACGACGACGAACACAGTGATCTGCCCATGGTCATCGGTCAGGCCACGTCCAAGAGAGATGGAACCGCCCTTTTCACTCACGGGCCCTCCTGCGGGGAGTCGATGGAGGTCGCCGTGGCGGCGCCGGGAGCTCTGCCGCGGTAGACATCAACCGGCGCGGCGAAACGGGCCTGGAGCACCGTGGTGCCGGGGAGTTGGAGCAGCGCGAGATCGTGCAGGCCGACCGTGCAGGCGACGGTGACGGTCACCGTCGAGCCGGGTTGCAGGCTGCCGTGGGTGTCCACGGTGAGGGACTGGCAGGCGATCCCCGCGTGGTCCAGTGCTGCGGTGGCTGTGGAGTGGGCCTGGCGGGCGGCGGTGGACGGACTGCGCGCCTGGCTTGCGGCGCGGGTGGCTTGATGCGCGGCGTCCTCAAGGCGTAATCGTGCGTCGGGCAGTCGCGAGCAGTAGACGAGGAACCACACCGCCAGGAGCAGGACAGGGATGAGCAGGACGAGCTCGGCTGTCGCTGATCCTTGGTCACCACGGAGAGCACGCATCAGCCCGCTCCCGTGGTGTGACGAGGAGGCACGTGCAGTGGGGTGGCTCATGGCGCGGCCTGGTCGGCTGTCACTGGTTGGAACTTCTCCACCGGGCCGGCAGCTTCTGCGTGGACCGGCAGATGCAGGAACGGCACGACGCTGGTGGCGGTTCCCTCCACTCGCACCGAGGCACTCTCCACGCCGCGGGTCACACTGATGTGCGCGCCGTGCAATGGCCCGTGGCCGAGCTGATCCAGAATCTGCTGGGCGTCGGATCTGCCGGACTGGGCGGTGCCGTGTTCCACGCGGGTGGCGGACAGGGCGTGTGAGGCGGTGGCCTGTGCCATGTGGGTGGCGTGTGCCCACACGGTGATTTGCGCGATCACCAGGACCAGGGTGAATAGCAGCGGCAGGACGAGCATGATCTCGGTAGTGACCGCCCCGCGGTCATCCCGGACCCGCTCCCACAGTCGCCGTCTGCCTGGGAGACGGCGGCTTGGTGCGAGGTCATCGGAATGGGGCCGGTGGAGGTCCGTGATGGTTGCCATGCGGGTGGCCTACTTCCGCCCTATGTGTATGTTGCGGGCCGCGTCGATGATGTCCGGGCCGATCAGCGCGCCGACGGACACGGCGAGCGTGGAGAGGATCGCGATCCAGATCACGGCCTCCGAGGTGTATCCGCGATCATCGTGGGCCAGCCTGCGCAGCAGGGCGGCGGCGCGTGTCGTGATCGAGTTCGGCAGCGAGGGCACAGCGGGACTCCTTCTCAGCGTGGGGTTTACAGCGAGGTGGTGACGTGGGTCAGGGCGGGGTAGAAGACGAAGACGATGAAGCCGACTGCCATGAGCGCCGCTGGCAGGGTCATCCGTTCGGTTGCCGCGTTTGCCTCGGCCTCGGCCTCGCTGCCTCCTTGGTGGCGCAGCGCGGTGGCCTTGGCGGCGAGGGAGGCGCGGACTTTGGCGCCTTCGGTGCCGGCAAGGGAGAGTGCGGCGGCGAGCTCGGAGAGCTCGTTGATCTCCAGTTCGTCGCCGAGCTGTCCCAGGGGCTGCCAGGGGGTGGTGCGGGTGAGCCGGGCGATATCCAGCGCACGGCCCAGTTGTTGGAAGGCCCAGCCATGCCCGACCTTGGCGGCGTCCGCGAGCGCCCCCTCGACTCCGGCGCCTCCGGCGAGCAGGAGGTGGACGAGGTTGAGGAAGGCGCTGAGTGCGTGGCGGAAGGCCGTCCTGCGCTTGGCGGCTTCGGAGCGTACCATGGCGTCCGGCAGGAGAAAGCCACCCACCGCCAACGCCAGTGACCCGGCCAGGGGCATGGCCCATGGGAGGGGACGGCCGCCGAGGGTCAGTAGGAGTTCGACCGCCGCGGGGAGCAGCAGGCCGGTCAGGGCCAGCGCGGCCTTTTCGGCCAGGTGGACCTCGACCGAGCGCTCGGTGATCGCCAAGTCCTTGTTGAGGGAGCTATCGGGCAATCCCAGGTGCCGCATGGCTACGACGAAGGGCCGTCCCAGGTGCTGTGCCCACCCTCCGGTACCCGTACGGACGACAATTGGCGGCGGGGCGGGTTCGGCGCGCAGGCGGGTGAGGAGTGCGTCCAGGGGCGGGCGGGACGGGATGAGCCACATCCAAAGCGCCCATAGCCCCGCGCCCACACCGGCGGACAGCACGATGAGCACAATCACCTGCTCACCTCCTGGTATTCGGCGGGGTCGCCCTGTGGTCCTGGTTCGGTGAGGAATCGTTCAGGCTCTTCGATCCGGGCCATCCGGCGCAGCCAGGCGAACCCGACAGTGAAGATCGCCCCGATCAGCAGCAGGATCAGCTGTCCGGTGGCGGAGTCGTACGGGCTCAGGAATTCCGGGTTGAGCAGCATCAGTCCCCCGGCGAACACCAAAGTGGTGGCCACTACCACGCGGACGGTGGTGCGCATCCGGGTGCGACCGGCGTCGACCCGCTGGCGCATCTGGACCTGCGCACGGGCGGTGGCGGCCAGCTCGCCCAGCAGGGGCGTGAGCTGACGCGCCTGGTGCTCTGAGGCCAACATGAGGGCGGCGATCACCAGATCGGCGGTCGGATCGTCCAGGTCGGCCTGCAACCGCCGCAGCCCCACGGTCAGGCGTTCGCCGCCGGCCAGCCGAGCCGACAGACCCAGCACGTGGGGCCGGATAGCCCTGGGCGCGGTGTGTGCGGTGGCCATGATGGTCTGCTCCAGCCCGGCCGCGGCGGCGAGGGTGTCGCGGAGCATCTCGGTCCACCCGGCTATGCCCTCGATCCGCGCGGTCTGCTGCTGATCGGCCCTGGTCGCCTCCAAGATGCGCGGCACGCTCCAGGTAGCCATCGCCGCCAGCAACGCCCCGACCACCCAGCCGGTGACGCCCCCGACCAGCACCCCGGCCACGCAGGCCGCGGCCATCCACCACCGCGTCACCGCGCGCCGCGGGCGTCGGCGCCACGTTCGAGCACCAGCGGGAAGATTGCCATGCCAGGCACTGACCAGCACGATCAGGCCGGTGGCCACCCCGAGTCCGCACAGGCCGAGCAAGGCTACATAGCCGTTCATGACCGCCACACCCATTCCGGGCGTTTGAGCAGCCCTGCGTCGAATCCGGCGGCGGCAAGGTCTTCTTCCGTCTCGGCGCGCAGCGGCGCTCCGGGCACGGCTCGACCGTCCGGGCCGGGCCGGAAGACTTCGTTGGACACCACCTGCTTGTCGTCGGCGTCGACCACTTCCCTCACCGAGGCCACCACCCGGCCTCCGCCTCGCCCGATATCCAGGTGGACCACGAAGTGCAGGGCGGAGGCGAGGAGGAGGTTCGTGGCTTCCAGCGGGAGCTTCTCCGGGCCCTGGACGGCGTAGGCGGCCAGTTTGGTGAAGGCTCCGCGGCTGGTGGAAGCGTGGAGGGTGCCCATGGAGCCGTCGTTGCCCTGGCTCATGGCGTTGCACATCGGGATGACCTCAGGTCCGCGGACCTCGCCGACGATGACGCGGTCCGGGGACATCCGCAGCGCCCATCGCACCAGTTCTGCCTGGGTGACGGCTCCTTGGCCCTCGACGTTCGCCTCGCGCGCCTGCATCGCCACCACATCCGGATGCCGCTCGCTGTCGGCGTCCAGGCCGAGTTCAAAGGTGTCTTCGATCGTGATCAGCCTCTCCCACGGAGGGATTTCGCCGGCCAGGGCGCGCAGCATGGTGGTCTTGCCCATCACCGTCCCGCCGGTGATCAGCACGTTCTTCCGCGCGCGGACCATCGCGCTGAGGAACAACGCCAAGGCATGGTCGACCGTCCCCAGCTCACGCAGCTCGGCGAGCGTGACCTTCTCAAAGCGGTGTCGTCGGATCGACAGGGACGGGCGAGCGGTGACCGCCATCACGGCGAAGGCACGCTCCCCGCCGGGAAGATGGAAACTGACCCCCGGCGTCCCCCGGTCGAAGCGCCGTTCCTCCACTCCGGAGCGTGCGGCCAGATCGCGAATGAGCTCAATCAGCTCGGTGTCCGACCCCGTCACGGCAGGCAGCTGCTCGCGTCGGCCGTCGGCGTAACGGACGAAGACCCGGTCCCCGGTGACGTTGATGTTCTCGATCTCCGGGTTACGCAGCAGCGGCTCCAGCCCGGCCAGGCCGAAGACCTCATCCAGTACTTGCGTCAGGATCTGCTGTTCGGTCTCCGGCCTTACGACGCTGCCACCGCGGCTCAACTGGATGCGCGTGTGCTCCTCGGCGGCCGCGGCCAGGATCGCCTCCGCCTGCCTGCGACGCTCGCTCGCCGGAACCTCCCGACGGCCCGCTTCCTCGTCGGCTCGGATGCGCTCGGACAGGCGCGCAGCCAGCTCCCGGCGCAGCTTGCGCCGCAGCTGCTCCGCAGGAGAGTCCACCGGCACTCCGGCACCGACCAGATCGGCCGGCCCTGGAAGTCTCAGCCCCGGCTCCCGCCGCCATTTCCCCCTCTGATCCTGCTGGCCTGCCCCTGTGGGGATGGGCCAGGCAGGCTGCTCATCGCCCGGCCGCGTCATCGGGGCGCACCTCCTCCGGGGCGGGTAGTGGTTCTCTCACCTGCCGCGTGGGCGGGCTGAACCGTGCTACCGCGGCAAACCGGGGCAGACGGCGTCCGCCCCAGGCGGTGGGCTCGGAACGGGCGTGCGAGGACACCAACGCGGCGATGTCGACGATCGCCCGCCCCAGAGCAGAACGGGTGGGCGTCGCCCGCCGACCAGGCAGCCCCCCACAGGCCGCAGCGCCCTTCGGATCCTCCGGGATACGCGCCAGGACCTCGATCCCCAGCGCCCTGGAGACCTCCCCCGTCGAGCAGCCGTCCCCGACCAGTACCAGACACGGACGCCGTGACCAGCGCGCCGCCTCCTCAAGTCGCACCGCGACATGAGAGAGAGCGTCGTCATTCGCACGAGCCAGCAGCAGCATCACGTCCGCCGCCCGCACCACGGCCATGGCCGGGGAGCCGGGATCAAGCCGTCCGCAGTCGGCGATCACCGCCGTATCAGACCTGTCGGCCGACCGGCGCAGCACGGACGCCTGAGCATCGCTGATCTCCCCTAGCGCAGCTCGCGCTTGTGCGGCGCCCGCGGGCCCGGCCACCACGGAGAGCCCACCGGGGAGCCATTGGGTGTGCTGCCACACCAGGCCCGGCTGCGAACAGCGGCGGGACGCGACGGCCAGACTCACAAGCCCCGGCGACAACTTGAGCCGGAATCGGGCCAGCAGATCGCCTCCGGCCGGATCGCACTCCACCACCACCGGCCGCTCCCCGGTCGGCCACCGGGCCCCCATCGCCACGCACGTAGTCGTCACCCCCGGGGAACCCTTCACACTGCAGAGGGCCACCAGGGTCACAGCACTTCCTCGCGCACCAGCAGGACGCTGATGCCGTCCGAGGGAGAAGCCGCCACCTCGCGCGCCTCGTCCTCACCCAGTTGCAAGGACACCACCGCCGTTTCCCCACGCTCCTTGCCCCATACCGCGACGACCGTGGCGTACCACACGGGGGACGAGGGGTCCGGAAGCTGAGGCTCCGCAGTGCTTCCCTCGGGCTCGGGCACCTTCACCACGGCAACCCGGCTCCCGCGCTCCAACCCCGCAGGAAATCGCCCCTCCTTCAACCCCACGGCAACCACAGCCTTCCCCCGCGGTGGGGTCTGCGGCTCGCCCAGCACCGACTCCGTCAGCAACGTCCCCTTGGGCATGGTGTAGGCCGCCGGACGCCCGACGATCCGGTCGGTCGACCCGGCGGAGATCGCTGCCAGCCCACTGCCGCGGGCCAAGCTCACTTCCCGCAGGTCCCGCTCCATCAGCGTCTGCCCCACCGTGACCGGGTGCGCCAACGCCAGCACCGCCTGCCGGTGCCCCAGGTTCAAGGCCACCACGACGCCGCCCGCCGAACAGCCCAGCACCAAGAGCGCTCCCAGCGGCAGATACGACACACGACGCCGCCACCGACCACCGACCAGCCGAGACGGCTCCTCGTTCACTCCGGGGCGCCGCCGTCCAGAGTCGCGGCCTTCTGGGAACGGGGCTTGGGGAGGAAGATACGTTCGCGTACTCATCAACAACCGCCTCCTGGCATGAGCTATCCGGCACCGGGCCGCGCAGCCCGGTGATGACAAATGGATGTGGGTGTTATCGCCTCGCCCGTCGCATGGGGAGGGGGCGGGCTCATTCGTTGTCGGTGTTGACTGCCTGGCTTTCCACGACGCGGAACGAGGCGGTCGAAGTCGTCGTCAAACCGGGGAAGCTGCCCGACTGGCCGGCTCCGGACCAGGTCACCGACCAGTGCACTGTCGCCGACACCGGATAGGCATCACCTGGCTGCCCGGCCGACGACGAGTGGTAGGTGTAACCGCAATCCGGCGACGACTTCCTCGGATAAGAACTCCGTCGGGACGCCTGGCTCGGACGGTAGGGCGTACCAGGGCCATGGCAGACCTTCGAACCGCCATCGCCCATCGTCCAGTCCACCGATGTCGGCCGCGCCACCGCAGCCACCGACACCCCTGGCACCGACGCCGTCGCCGACATCCTCCGCCATGCGCCGGGCTCCAACCACAGCCACGTCGGCAGGGTCACCAACTGCTCGTCCGCCGGGCTCGCTTTGATCTTCGGCGAGGGCAGCCGGAGCTGGCTGCGGGCCTGCTCTGCCAACGCGGCCGGAGAAATCGGGAGGCCGCCATCATCCTGTGGCCCGTCGGGAATCCACACCGGGGGCCGGTAGAGCGCATCCCGTGTACCGCCCGCATCGCACTTGTACACGTACCAGGCCCCGTCTTCGCCAGGCTTCGGTTCGGCAATCGGCCTGGCTATCGGGGGCTGGGACTGGACGTGGAACAGCGCTGGTTGAGCCGTAGGGATGCTGCTATCAAGGGGGCCGTGGTGGGAGACCGATTGGGCGTCCGAGGGCGGCTTATAGTCACTGCGTCGATAAGAACAGTCAGACCAGTTGAAGTCAGGATTGGAGCTCTCCGGCTCCTCCCGGTCACGGCCACCGCCACCATCACCGCCTCCCCGTCCAGGTGACGCCCCGCCTCCTCCCTGGCCCGGACTCTCCTTCTGCGGGCCCCTTCCCGCGCCTAAGTCACATCCTGGATGCGGGTTCTGCGAGCAGTCGACAGAACCCCACGAATCATCCGACCACGCGGGAATCGCGCCCGTCATCACTATCGCAAGCGACAGGCCCACCACGGCCGATCCTCGCCTTAACATGAGCCGATCTCCTTGACGGCGAAGCGCGTGACCTTCCACTTGCGGTCGGATTGCTGCTTGACCTCAGCAGTAATCGACCGACGCCCGCCGGGCTTATCGTCTGCGAGCTTGCCGTTATCGGCCCGATACTTCAGCCAGTGCGTAGAGTCCCCGCAGTCGGAGATCAGCACCGTATTCGGATCCGCAGGCGGATCCATCGAAGTCGCCTTCGGGTAGTTCTCCGGCTTTCCCTTGTAAACAAATCCGTTGAGGTGATCCGCATACATGCCTCGCGAGATCGTCGACAGCGCATCACCAGTGGCGTACCGCGACAGCCTCGGAGACCGCCAATCCGATGTCTTCCCCGCCTCAGCCATATCGCGCCACATGCCAACATACGCGGCTATCGCTCGCCGACGCGCCGCACCTGTCGCGGACAGGGAGGACGGCGAAGCTGCCGCCCTTGAGCTCGAACCACTCGCATGAGTAGCGGAGCCCCCACGGTCAGCTGGTCCATCTGAACTGCATGCCGCCACGCTCGCCACTGCCGAAGCCCCGAGAACCGCCCAGATGGCCCAATGCCCGCGCGACCTCCAGGGTCCTTCCATCCGCATAGCCACACCACCTCAGGAACACATCTCGCCACGGCAGACGAACAGATCCACGTCTATCGCGCGTTCTCGTTCCAACTGCAAGGTGCACACGAGCCGCCTTGCGACCTAACTTCGAAGTCCGACCGGCCATTCAGGCGATTTAACCAAATTGACGAGACTGCTGACCAAAGACAGCGGACGCCGGGGAAGGTCCGGATCGTCCGATTCTCTTTGACTGCACGGGGGTTCGAGGGACCGGGAACCGGTCCCTCGCCAGAGGGTGAACCCCGAACTCCAAGCGCCGCCGGATGGCCCGTGGCTGCCGACCCATCTGTGCCGTGTCCGGACGCCGCTGGAACGTGTGATGACGTCGGTGGAACATGAACGCATTGAAGCCTCTGTCGCGAGCGCGCAGTCAACGCCGACAAAGCCCTCACCTGCGTCGGCTTCGGTCCAGGCGTCGGCCTCGACGGAAGCAGAGGTTCCTGCCAGAAGGCCCGGCCCGCCGCCGGTGAGAGGGGAGCAGTAGCAGTCGTCACCCATTCCTCCGCATCGCTGAGGTGATGGGGGTTGGCGTATGAGCCACCCCCTTCTCTACAGCGCGGAACGTCGGCGACGGCAGATCTGTTACAGCCTCGGCGGCGGGCCCCGACCTGGCTGAGTGCTGGACGCCCGGCGGGTCGGACGAGCTGCACCACCACCGGATTGTCGGCCTCAGGAGCCCGGAGCAAGTCGACCGCCTCCCACGTGGAATCCGTAGTCCACCAACACGTCCTCCCAAAGCTGTGGCGTCAGCACCTTCTCCGAACTCAGAGGGTCGCTCCGTAGGTGAGGCCGAGAACCTCGCCCTGGCGCAGGCTGAGCGCCAGCGCGATGATCCAGCGTGCGTATTCGTGGGGTTTCCCCGCTTCGAGGAGCAGCCGATGAACCTCCTCGACCGAGTACGGCTTGACCTCCTCCTCTTCGAGCTTGGGAGCCTTAGCGGTAGAGGCCGGGTTGGTGGTGAGATGACGACGGCGCACGGCCTCATTCAGCGTCATGCGGACGGTGCCGTACGCCTGCTGGGCGGTGCCGTCGGCGCTGCCGTTCGCCTGCATTCCGGGTAGAAGCGCTTCTCGGGCTCCAGTTTCTGCAGGCGGTGGGCGCCCAGACCAGGGATGAGGTAGTGGTAGGCCGCCACGCGATAGCCGTCAGCGTTAGCCGTAGAACCGACCCGGGCCTTGTCGTCATGGACCGAGGACGATGCCCAGGAGGTCGAATGCGCGCCGCACACGCCGGTTCCACACGACGGAGATGATCACTAGGCACGCGCACAGCATGACGATGGGTTCCGCACCGTCGGCAAGGCCGAGTTCTGCGATCCCAACGACCGCTCCTGCGCACAGGACAGCGGCGGCGGTTATGCGCAGCCACTCGCGGTCTGGACCGGGCTGTACGCCTTCGAGGTCGGTTTCGTCGAGGAGGGCGCCGACACGGGCCTGGCAATAGCGTTCCGCGATCGTCAGAAGCATGTCGGCAAGCTGCGGGAGAGCAGCGCGTGGATCGACGTCCAGGCGGGCTTCCTGTGAGCGGAGCGCGGCGACGACCTGCCGGGCGTGCTTGTCGAGAGCCTTGCGGCGGTGCGAGAAGCGGGGCACGCTGCTCCGTAGCCGGTACGCAGTGCGCAGGCCGCGGGTGACAGCGCCGAGCTTCTTCGATACGTGCCGCAGGGCAGGAGCTTGCCGCTCGCCGCCCGCCGCATGCGCGCGGCCGCAGGCCGCTATCGCGTCGACGATCTCCATCACCAGGGCGTAGCGGCGAGCGGCGCGCATCCATGACACACCGACCGTGCGCCCCCACGGCAGGTCGTAGAACGAGTCCCGGGCGGGCCGCCCGTCCACCAGTGCGCCGAGTGCTGCGCCAGCGAAATACGCGAGCGGGGCGAGCAGTCCGGCAGCGATGGGCGTAGCCCAGTCGTCGATGGGGCGGGCTGCGGGGGGCAACAGGCCAAAAAAGTATGTGCGTTTGCGCTTGTAGTAGTACGTGACCGCTACCGCGATGGTGATGGCGCCCCATCCGAGCGTGTACATCAGCCATAGCCGCAGGTGGATGCGGCGTCGGACGGCGATCCGCACTCGGGGGTGCACCCGTCGGGTGATTCCCAGTCGGTGCAGGTCTGTATCGAGCCGGTTGATGCGCTCACTCGTCGTCGTCACGGTGGCACATCCTGCCAGCCGCCACCTCAGTGACGAGTGCGGCTTTCGGTGATGGAGCGCTCGTAGCCACCGACGCGATTCGAGTTGATCACTGCGGCTGACCGCCGCGGGCAGCGGGGCGCGGCTGGGCTAGTTCCGGCCTGGCGGTGACGGCGTCGCGCAGGAAGCTGCGTTTGGAGTAGAAGGTGTGCTGCTTCGCCCAGCCGTGGGCGGCGAGGTAGCTCCGAAGCCAGCTGTCGATGCGCTCCATCTCGCGCAGCACCTCGTCCTTGTCGTGGTCCAGGACGCTGCGTGAGCGCCGGTATTCCAGCTCGCACTGGGACAGCACGACCTCGGGTGTCGCCAGCAGGGAACAGCGGTCGAAGAAGATGCCGTAGACGTGGCCGGTGCGCATCGACTCGCACTGGACGTCGTAGCGGACACGCTGAAAGGGCGGCATGGCACGAACCCGGAGACCCAGCTCCGTGCGCAGGTATTCCTCGAAGCCGTCGGGTGCGACGTCGATTCCGGAGGTCAGCTCCTCGCGACGGGCGAAGGTGTCCTTTGTGAACCATTTCCGCTTGAGCACGTACCCGGCGGAGACTGTCGGGATGAACGAGGCGTAGCCGACTTCCTGCTCAGGGCCGACGACGTCGAACAGGTGGTTCTCGGTGTGGTGGATCTGGAACTCCTCCCGGTACTCGGGTCGGCAACCGTCCAGCTCGCCGTCACGCAGGACTTTCAGCAGTTCCAGGGACGCGGCCCAGATGTCCGGCGCCGGATCGAGGGTGTATTTGTACTCCAGCTCCGTTCCGGCGAAGTGGGTACGGAAGTACCGCAGGTGGTTGTTGAGCGCAATGCTCGACTCGGCGTGCGCGGACAGCACCGGGCCCAGCCAGTGCAGGGCCGTAACCGGGCCGTGGCCGACCGGCTTACGGGTGGTGCGCACAAAGCAGGCGTCCTCGGGATAGAAGCGGATCTGCGCGTATGCGTGATAGCCGCCATCAGGATGTGCGGCCAGGTAGCACAAGGGCACGAGCCCCGGTGCCGAGTCTGCTCCGACGAGTCGGCGCAGTGCGGCGCCGGCGATGGCGTCGGGGAAGAGGATGCTGCCGTCGATCAGCGCCGCGCCGAGCCGCATACCGTCCGAGCTCAGGGCGTCGACCGGGCAGACCCCGAGCGCCTTCCACCGGATGGCCACCGTGATGCTAGGCAGGCAGACCTCTTGAGGGGCCACCCGGATGAGCACGATCGGCTCGTCCGGCCGCCGCGGTGCGGTCTGGTTGAGGAGGTGGATTCCGCCAAGGACCACCCAAGCGCCTCGCTCCGTTCTGTTGTCACCGCTCATGGCCGGAGTTCCTTTCTGAAGCAGCCGCTAAGGAGGGGCTCTCGCCGCTGACCGCTTCGACTCGGTCGGCCACCGTGTGGCCCGGGGCACTGGTGGAACAGGACCGCATGGCCCGCGGGCCGTCTGCGCCGCGTGTGCGCGGCGACCGCCTAGGGTGTGGCGAGTGAGTCATGGTGAACTTGGGCAAATGATCTTGGAGGAGGCGGTCTCCGACGCCCGCCTCGCTGCGCTGGAGTTCGATGGCGCCCGAGCCTGGCTGGATGAGGCCCGGCGGCATCCGATGAAGCCCCTTGCGGCCGAGGTCTGGGCCACCGACCCCGGCTTTGGATACGTCCTGCTGGTCAAGCACCGTGTCCGCGGATGGGTTCCGCCCGGGGGCAAGGTCGAGCCGGGCGAGACACCGAGGGAAGCGGCAGCGCGTGAACTGCTGGAGGAGACCGGCCTGCATGCGGACCTGCTGCCCGAGCCCGCAGCCGTGGCGGTCCGTTCCTATCGGGCTGACTGGTCCCCGACGCTGGGGCTGTCCTACGCCGCGATCGTCGATCACGAGGCGTCGCTCGGCGGGGAGAAGGGCCAGCCGGCGGCGTGGATCGGCCTCGACGAGGAGTGGGAGAGCGTCTTCCCTGAGGACCGCGACCGTATCCGCGGATACGTACGGCGCCTGGCGGCGAACCACGCAGCCGACACCTGCTGAGAGGCGCTTCCGGCTGCCCTTCAAAGGACGGTGTCGATCCGGTCGAGAGTGCGTGCGGGCACGTTGAGTAGCTGGAGGTCGTGCAGGAAGCGGACCCACACCGGCTCCAAGCCGGGCTCCTGCTCGAACTCCTCCCTGCTCAGGCGCCGTTCGGCGTAAGCGGCGGTGCGCAGCGCGTACTGCTGGAGCTGGTCGGGGTGTATCCATCGGGGGGTGCGTACCTCTCTGGCGGAGGGGCAGAGGGATCCGTATACCTGGGCTTCGAAGATCCACCAGTGGTGGCCGACGGGCCCGGTGGGTGTGCGACCGCACTGGTTCGGCCGCCACTGCTCCAGCAGCAGGTGCAGGCGGGTGACGGTAAGGCCGACTTCCTCGGTGACCTCCGTGTGAGCCGCCGCCTCGGGGCCGCCGTGCTGGTCGAGGTGGCCGGCGACCGGCGCGATCCCGACTGGCGGCCTCCTCCGCTCGAACACCAGGAGACCGTCCAGGGAGGGGATGAGCACCCCGACGCTAGCGTGGTCGCAGAAGTCCTCTGTGGAAGAGGACGTGGCCGGGGTGGTCACGGCGTGTCGCCCGGCCGCTGGGCGACGACGACGAGCCAGCTCGTCACGGTCGGGGTATCGGGGGTGGTCAGGGCGTAGGCCGCGTCCAGGATCTTCATGCGCTGGGCATGGGTGAAGCCCCCGTCGGGCCGGGCGAACACGGGGATGGACAGCCATGCCTTCTTCTCCGCCATGGTGCTGTGCTGGGCGGTGACCTCGGTGCCGAGGACGTTCAGCCCGGTGGCGGCCAGTTGCTCGGTGACCTTCCTCAGCGGCAGCTTGGGGGGCGCGTCGGCGGCGGGGGACGGGGTGTATCCGTGATCGCGGGCGGCGATCTGACGGATGAGGGTATTCAGTGACGGCCCGGTGCGTGCGGTCTGCTCGTCGGTGTGGCGGACGCCGGCGAAGCCGCCGCCGATGTTGAAGATGAACCGCCCGCCTGGGCGCAGGACCTGGGCGACCGTGGTGAATACTGCGGCGGTGTTGGTCTTCCATATCGCCGAGTTGCACACAACGGTGTCGACGCCGCCGGTCGGGACGTGATCGGCCAGCCGTTCTGCTGGGGCGGTGATCCAGGACAGGCGGGGGTCGTGAAGGGTGCGGCGGCCGACACGTTGCATCGCGGCGGCGCTGTCCAGGGAGACGACCCGGGCCCGGTCAGGGATCAGTTCGAGGATCGCGCGGGCGGTCACGCCGGTGCCGCCGCACAGGTCGACCACGAGGTGGGCGTCGGCCAGGCTCGCACGGTGGGCCAGGTCACGGCTGGTGGCGCCGTACATGGGGAACTCGCGGGTGAAGGCGGCATATGCCTCGGCGGTGGTGTGTTCGTCCCAGCCGAGGACGGCGTCCTGGGGTGCCATCGTGGAGTGCCTCGCTTCACGGAACGTTGGAGGAAGGGTCAGAAGAGCGCGGACTGCACGGCGGCGCTCGGAGAGCTAAACGGGCCGAGGGTGATGCGGCGGCCTTTGAGGGTGCCGAGGTCGAGCAGGTAGGGCAGATCGTCGTTGCTGTCGAGGACGGCCAGAACCTGGGAACCGGCGCAGGCCAGGGGGACGAGGCCGTGTTCTCCCTCGCGCGGGTCGTGTGGGTAGAGCGCTCGTTCGGTCCCGGCTGTGCGCAGCAGGTCGCCCTCACTGGGCGGCGTCCATGCCTCCCAGACCGCGGGGATGTTCATGTCGGCCAGGGCCTCGGCCGCGCGGGCGAGCTCTTTCTCATGCGAGGAGAGGACCGGGGCGAGGTCGCGCAGCTCGGCCAGGGCCCGGAGCTTGGCCGCAGCTCGGACGGTCTGGGGCAGGCCGAGGCGTCGGGTGAGCGCGTCCTCCAGGAAGCGAACGGCGCGGCCGTCGGGGCTCTTGGTGAGGTAGGTGGCCACCAGGGCGCCCTGCTCGTCAAGGCGGGACCGCTTGCGCGACTCGGCCGCGGTGCCGACCTTGGTGGTGCCGTCGGCGAACGTCGCCAGGTACAGCCAGTGCGGTTGCGCCATGTACGCGGAGAGGGCTACGGGGGCGTGGCCTCCCTGATGGAACTGGTGGGCGAAGCGGAAGTCGTCCTGGCCGGCGCAGCGGGCGCACTGCCCGCTCTGCTCGGCCGCCGCCCGGTCGGGGCAGGCGACGGCTTCGACGCGGTGGGTGTCGACGAACCGGTACCGGCCAGTGCACCACCGCCCGGTACCGCTCACCTGGTAGCCGAGGCGCTGGTTCATGATCTCGACGTAGGCCAACGGCCCACCGGGCAGCGGGGCGAGCAGAAGACGGGGGTCTCCGGTGGCCCAGGTGACGCCGTGACATACGTACATGTCGCTCGTGGGGCGGGCCTGTGACATGAAGCGTTCCTTGTAGGTGTGGGGGCGGGTCAGACGGTGAGCTGCAGGCGGTTGGCCAGCGCTCCGGTGGCGGTCTTGAAGACCTGGTCGCGGTCCATGTCGGCGACGTCCATCGAAAGCCAGCCACCGCGCTGCTCCTGCTCGCGCAGCTGGTCCAGGACGGTGTCCTGGTAGCGGATGAAGTGCTCGTCGCCGCTGCCGGAGTGGCCGGTCTCCAGGGAGGTGAACGAGCCCTTGCGGGCAAGGGCTTCGCGGGCGCCGATCCGCAGGAAGATCACCAGGTCGGGCTCGGTGAGGTGAGCGAAAACCTCTTCGGCCAGATGGGTGGAGACTTCAGGGTTGATCGCGTACCGGGCGAGGATCTTGTGGTGCGCGTTATCGAGGATCACGTGAGTGCCTGCGGCAAGCGCGGGCCGAATCACGAGCTGCTCCTGGAGGGTGTACCAGGCGGCCAGAGCCAGCAGCCAGTAGTGGTCGCCGCATGCCTGGGCAACGCGGGCGTCGCGCCGGTAGACCAGTGCGTTGAGGCGATCGACGTAGGCGGACAGTGCTGCGTCCATGGGGACTTCGGTGCTGTGCTTGCCTACGAGGATCGTCCGGTGACCGGCGTTGTTCATGGCCTGATGCAGACGCGCGGCGAGGGTGGACTTGCCTGCGCCGTCGATGCCGGTGACCGTGATCTCCCGCCCCGGCGTGGGAGCAGGGTGTGCTGCAACCTTCATGGCCGGGTTCCTCCGGGGGATGGGACCGAGGTGTTGGCAAGGCGATCCGCGATGATGCCGCGAATCCGGTCGATCAGCTGGGCGCGCCGCCGCAGGACATCGCCGTGGCGCTCATTCGACAGGTCGGCGGGGTAGTGCCGGGCCAGATTGTTGGAAATGACGTGGAGGTAACCGAATCTGATCCCCGCCCGGCACGCCGCCGCCCCCATGGGGCCGATCTCCGGGTCGACGAAGGCGTACTCGGCGTGCTTGGCCAGCCAGTCGCGGTTCTCCAGGAGGATCGACGCGGAGGTGACGTGCAGCCCGGTCTGCACGTCGGCCTGGGCGGCGGCGAAATCACCGAAGAAGTCGTCCCAGGTGACCAGCGCGCCGCCGACGAGGCTCTCGTTGCCGGTAGCCAGCCACCTGTTCGGCTCGATGGCGGGGGCCAGCGCCCCGACCTTGCCGACGTAGACGACATCGCGGGCGCCGAGTTCGGCCAAGCGGGCGACGACCCGGCCGGCGACGTCCCCCCAGATGCTGTGAAGGAACCCGAGGAAGACCACCCGGCGGCTGGCGACATCGGCACGCTGCCAGGCGTAGCCGGGCCCGCGCGTCCACACGCCGTCCGTGGGCGCGAGGTGCTGAAGGCCCCAGCCGACGATCACAAGATCGCCGTCCAGATCGAGGTCGAGTGCTTCGACGGCCGCACGGCACTCCTCCTCCCCGGGCGGCTGGTAGGTGACGGCGTCGGCCGGGCGACCGGTCATGGCCAGGTAGGTGGCGATGATCAGCGCGTAGTGCTGGACGTAGTCGGCGCCGGGGAACGCCTTGATGACCAGGTCGCGGCCGTGAACCGTGGCGGTGGGCCGCTCGATGTTGAACAGCTTGCCGGTCTTCTCGTGCCGGGAGACCACTGCCGTACGGTCGTAGCCGCCGACGACGCGGATGCTGTCCCAGTCCTGGTCCTGGATGAGGTGGTGAGCCTTGATCTCCAAGTAGCGCAACAGGCGGTCGGGGCACATAGTGTGCCCATCGACGGGAACCGTGGCCGCACGCAGCAGCCCGTGCACGGGCTCGAGCAGGGAGTTCGGCGTCAGCCTCATCGGAGGGCCTCAGCGATCTTCACGTGGCTGCCGGCCGCCTCGCGGACGACGGCGATGTTCTGCCGGATCAGATCGAAGCGGTCCTCGGGGATCGGGCCGAGGTTCTCGATGCGGGGCGTGCTGGGTTTCTCGTACGGGCCGCCGGGCAGCATGGCGATGCCCATCGCACCGAGGATGACCGGCGCCGCGCCGTCTACGGAGGCGATCCACTCGTGCTCACGCTGCTCGACCAGCTCCAGGTGCCCGGTGCGGCCCAGTCCGAGAAGCCGGTAGACCATCCGCTCCTCGACCATGCCGCGGTCCTCAAGGTAGTGGGTGGCCATCCACCTGGTGCGACATAGCTGCCTCTCGGGGTCAGGACGCCGGGAAGCGGGCAGGGCAATGGCGCCGACATAGTCGCTGGAAGCGAAGTGGTCGTAGGTGCGCAGCCATTCCTCGTCGTCCGCGGCGTGCAGGACGACGCACAAGCGGAAGCTGTCGGTGAGGTCGAGGATGTCGCGGGCGGCCTGCTCGCTTGCCTTGATCGTCGCGGCGCCCTCGTGCATGACATCAGGGAGGATGATTTCGCGGGCGCTGACCGCGAGTCCGGCTGCGACGAGGTCCGCGGCCGGCAGGGCATGGCCGAGATCGAAGACCCCGTTGTCGATGATGATCTCAGCGCCCCGTTCGGCTTCGGCGACGAAGAACGCCCGGTAGCCGTCATCGGAAAGGACTCGCTGGGCAGCCACGTGATGTACGCGGGCCGGCTCCTGGGAGACGAAATCGTCCAGGTAGGCGGGCGGCGCGATGACAGAGAAGTCGATGTGCTTGGTCACCCCACGGCTCCCCATTGCCCGGTGGCGAGGGTGAGGAACTGCGCGGAGAGCACCGGGTCGGTTTGGAACCGGCCGCCGACCTGCAAGGTGGTGGTGCGGGCTTCTTCCATCCGCACCCCGCGCATGCTCATGCACAGGTGGGTGCCGCGGACAGCTACCGCCAGGTCCTTGCCACCGATCGCGGCAGTGATTTCCTCGGAAACCTGCCGCGTGAAGCGCTCCTGTACCTGGAGCCGCCCGGCATACCGTTGCGCAATCCGCCCGAACTTCGACAGCCCGATCACCTCGCCATCAGGCACATAGCCAGCCACGACCCGCAGGTTCATTGGCAGCATGTGGTGCTCACAGAGCGACCACACGCTCACGCCGCCAACCACGACCAACTGACCGCTCAGGTGGACTTCGGTGAAGCACGTGGGCGTCGCGGCGTCCGGTGACAAAAACGAGGTCCACCAGGCTGCGACCCGAGTCGGCGTCTCGGCCAAACCCTCGCGGTCGGGGTTCTCGCCGAGCGCGGTCAGGAGCTGGCCGACCAGCACAGCGACTCGCTCGGCATCGACCTCCGGGCGTGAGAGTTCCGCGGCGGGCTGCGGTGGTGCGGCCGGACTCAGGCCGGACGCACCATATATGGCATTCGTCATGGGCTTCGCCTCTTCCAGGGGATGGGGCAACAGAACATGAGCAAGGAGCTGTCAGCGTCCGCGGGCGTCGGCGAACGCCAGGACGTGCAGGCGTGTCGAGAAGTGCCAGTGGCGAGCCACGACGGCGTCCGCGAGCACCCGTGTGGTCGCGATGAGCGCGTCCGCGGTGGTGCCCTCCGGCATCACCCACACCGGCGCCAAGCCATACGCGTCCACGAGCTCGGCGACCTCGTCCAGGTCCGGCACCGTGCGGGCGACGAACTTGAATGCGGCTCGCCCGCACGCGGCGAAGGCTTCCAGCGCAGCAGGCACAAGCCGCTGCTCCTTGGAGACGCCGAAGCTGGCGATCTTGGGCGAGACGTTGAACTGCACCCCGTCCATCAGCAGCGCCGGGTCCGGCACCAGGGTGCCGTTCGTTTCGAACTCCACCCGCTTACCGGCAGCTAGCAGGCCCTGCACCAGGGAGATCAGCGCCCGCTGCTGGATCAGCGGCTCGCCGCCAGTGATGACGACCAACTCGACAGGCGACGAGAGAGCCCATTCGAGGAGATGGGCCACGGGCTGCTTCGTCGACTCTTCGTGGGGATCGAATTGGGACCAGTCCCAGGTGTACTTCGTGTCGCACCGGCGGCACGTCAAGTTGCACCGGGACAGACGGATAAACAGGGCGGGACATCCGCAGCTGGGGCCCTCCCCCTGGAACGTCGGCTGTTCGACGCCGAAGCACTCCGCGATGATCAGCCAGAGCTCGTCAGCGCTCCCGGTGAACGCTGGAGCCGTGCCCTTCGACATCACCGCTGCTCCACGTCGAAGCGGGCCCAACTGCGCTCCGTCTCGCAGACACGGACCGCGACCAGTCGGCCGGGGATGTCCGGCTCAAGGTTCTGGATGATCCAGCCTGCAAGGAACTGGGCCACGTGCTCCGAGGTCGGCTCGAAGGGCAGCACTTCATGGAGGTTCTGGTGGTCCAGCTCGGTGTCCAGGAACTTCTTGAACGGGGCGAGCGCCCCGAAGTCGGTGACGAAGCCCGGCGCCTCCAGCGTGGGGGCGGTGAGTATGACCTCGACCTGGTAGCTGTGTCCGTGCTGGTGTGAGCACTTGTGCTCGGGCGGGAGGCTGGGAAGCCGATGCCCAGCCTCAAAGTCGAAGGTCTTGCCGATGGTCAACGTGCCGAGGGGAAACGACGAATCGCTAGGGCTGTTCACGGAACTCCCCCTTTGGGGATCGGCGATACAGGGAACCCGAGGCATTGCCCGGTCGAGCACGGATGGCTGCCTCGGGGGCGCCGTCGAGTCGAGTGCCGCTGTGGCCGGGTACGCGGATCTTGAGATCGGGGACGCCGTACCGACTGGTCACGGTATTCACTCATCGTCCTGGCGGATGGACAGCACGTCATTGCCAGATCTGCTTGCGCGCATTGCGGACAACTCGCAATGTCGGCCCGTCGCGACAGGCCACACTCCCCTCGGCGGGGGAGCTCGGATACCGTGACGCGCAGCCGGCTCCATCGCGGGGGGTGCGTAAATGACTACGGTCAGTCGATCGCGTCGCGCCGCTATCCAGAAGGCCGCCGCCGAGATCAGGGAACGGTGCCTGCACAGTGGCAGCGGGGTCGAGCGGACGGCCGACGTGATCCGCGCCGAGCTGCCCGAAGTCCACTCGCTGGAGGCGTGGCGCCTTGCCCTCGGCTGGCCTCGGTCCCGCACCATCGAGCGGGTCGGCGCCCTGTACCGGGCCCGCGGCCTGATGCCACCGGGCATGTCGGAGTCGATGCTCTGCCGGTGGGAACACCGATCCTTTGAGCGGCCCAGCTTGGAGTACGTCGAGGTCCTGTGCACGGTCTACCAGGCCCGTCCGGAGCAGCTCGGACTCGGCCGTGCCCCTGACTACGAACAACCCCAGTGGGCTCAGGGTGCTCGATACAGTGCTCCCGGGCCCCAAGCGTGCGTCCTTCCCGCACGGGAAAGCATGGTGACCATGACGACCTCCGCCGGTCTGCCGGCCGTCCGGGAATCTCTGCACCTCGCGCTGCTCGCCGAGCCGGCAGGCAGTACCGCAGTCGTGGACCTGTCCGAGGCGGCTATTGAGCACTACGCACTCGGCTACAGCAAGCATCCGCCCCACCTGCTCTTCACCGAAGTGCACGCCGCCCGGGGCCTGCTGATGCAAGCCCTCACCAGCACCACGCCGACGCCGGATCGAATCGAGAATGAGCTGCGGCGGTGCGTCGGCTGGCTGTCCGCCCTCCTGGGCAACCTCGCCCACCACCTCGGCGACCACGCCGGAGCACGAGTTCATCTGGCTACGGCCACGACCTACGGCGACCGCAGCGGAGACGCGCGTCTCGCGGGCTGGGCCTGGGGCGCGCAAGCGATGGTTGCCCGTGCGGCAGGCCAGCACATCCAGGCTCTGGCCCATGCCGACCGCGGCTTGGCCTCCGCCCCTGCCGGGCTCCCGCGCGCCCAGCTCCATGCCTGGGCACAACTCCCGTCCCTTGCAGCTCTGAACCGTCAACGAGAAGCGGACGCGGCGCTGGCGGCCGCCATGCGTGAGCTGGAGGCCGACGCGGCGGGCTGGGCGCCAGGAAGGTTCGGCTACGACATCGCAGAGCACCAACTGCACGAAGCCGACGCCGATCGCGCCCTGGGACGGACCGAAAAGGCGGTCGCCACCGCCGAGACCTCCATGAACGCCTGCATCACGGCCACCCCCGGCTGGGCCGCCGCCGCCCTGCTCCTGGCCCAAGCCGAAGCCCCCACCCAACCGACCGATGCCGCGCAACGCGCTCTGGACGTCCTGGCTCGCGTACCCGCAGCACGGCTTCGCTCCACTTCCAGGAGCCGCCTCACGCAGCTCGACGCCGCCCTCAGCCCGACGCGCGTAACGGGTGCCGACGAGCTGCATGACCGTGTGCGCGCCCTCCCTGCGATCATCGACGCCCACGGCACCGCTGCCCCCGCGTGAAGCTGCTCTCACAACCAGCGCCACGTATCGCCGTCGTAACGGCTGCCGCATGGGGTATTGGCCCGCTTTGGTGATGCCGACGGGCCGTCTCATCACCGTGTGCATGGTGCAGCTTGGGTGAGTACGCGTTCCAGGCGAGCGCGGTTGAAGCGGTACAGGACCAGGGCATGGTCGGAGGCGGAAGCGGGTGTCGTCGGTGTCGATGACCTCGACGTGGTCGAGAGCATCAGCCGCACCGCCAGCCGCGTAACCGCGGTCAATGCGCTGCGGACTGCCCTGGTGCGGTTTGTCGAACCCCGCCGTAGGGGCGAGCGCTATCTTGCTGTCTACCCCGAGATGGTCGGCCGCGTGCCGGGCAAGGTCGACGTATCCGGCGTCTATGAGGGCGGCGTCAGGTCGGGTGTCGCTGCGGCGGTGGCCGTCGGCGTCTACGTAGGTGCGGTGGACCATGTGCGCGCGGTCGGTGACCGTGTCCCAGTTCGGCAGGGCGGTCGGTTTAGGAACCCTCGGGTAGCTGTTGCTGTCCATGCCGATGAGGGTGACCATGCCGGGTTCGGCGAGAGTGGTCAGCCACCCGGCTTCGGTGAGCCACTGGTTGGCGTCGAAAAAGCACAGGTGGGCGGAGACGATGTTCAGTGGCACGGGGCAGTCGCCCAGTTGCGCCTGTACGTGGCAGGGGTGCAGCCACCATGGCTTTGCCCGCGGCGGCTCCTCGCGGACGTGGAAGAGCTCGGGGCGCAGGTACACGGCGGTGGCGATGTCGGCATCAACGTATGGGTTGGGCTCTGCCAGGAAGCCGCGGAGCCCGAGCCGCTTCGCCGCGCTGTTCTTGAGTCGTTGGCCGCCTTCCCGGCTGTGCTTCGCCTCCTGCTGGAGCCAGACGTCCGGCTCGTGCTCGGCCAGGATGTCCAGGGCGAGGTCACGGCGTTCACCCTGGCGGCCGCCGTCTGCCTCGATGTTCCAGACAGCTACGTCGATGGTGCTGCTGGCGTGCATGGAGTCCCTTTCAGGCGGTTGGTGGAACCGGGTACGGGGATGGAGGGCCGGCCGCGGCTTCCCCACGAGCCGCGGCCGGGGCGCTCACGCGCCGCCTCCTCCGAGAGGCACGGCCGGGACCTTCCCATACACGGGGATGGCCCTCACGACCGGGAGGAAGCCCCAGTCCTGGGAGCGCTGCGCACTGCTCTCAGCGCGGCAGCGCCGGGAGTCCCGTCAGGTGGCGGCTGCGTCCGCGTCCACGAGGGCGGCGTGCTCGTCGGCCGTGATCGCGTTGAAGGTGCGATCGGTCCGATCCAGCGCCTCCTCCTCCCGGAAGGCCCCGAACGTCGTCCAGTACGTCCGGCCGACCTCGCGTTCCATCACCCACCGCGACTGGATCCTCAAGGACGCGGCGTCGAGCAGGCCAGCCCGGTACTTGACCGACAAGAAGCTGATCAGCCGGTTGCAGTGCAGAAGCCTCGCGTACTCCTCGGCAGGCGGCTCGCCGGGCGCTGTCCACATCGCCCGCAGCTCGGGATCGGAAGCCACCTCGGAGATCCACACCTGGTGCAGTTCCTCGGCGTGCAGGGCGAGCCGCTGCCGGTTCTGCCTCTCGGACTGCACAAGCCGCGCAACGCCGACTGCGGCGGCCGCGAGAACGACATATGGGATCTTCATCCCACACCTTTCATAGTGACTTGCTGTGGAAAACCGCCCCGCAGTCCATTCCTTGGTTTCCCTACGGGAGCGAGATAGAAATTTGGCAAGGTGAGCAGGCTGCTGACGCTCAGATCATTTACTAGGAAGGGCCTCTGTTGGCCGCCCCGGCCAGCCAGGGCTCGGCCAGGGCGGCCAACCTGCCGGTGCCCGCAGAGTGTTAACGGTCACCTTGCCTTGGGGGTGTCACATCGGTTCGTCCGTAATGGCGAAGACCAGATGCACCGAATATCCGGGGGATCCTGGGGTGTTCACCTCATGCTTCATCCCCTGCGGCAGGATCAGCACATCTCCAGCCCTGGTGACTATCTCCTCGGGTGCACCGGTTGTATCCGGCCAGACGAGCCAGCGTTTCGCACCGCGCACTTGGGTGATCAAGCCGAGCCATTCGTCATCGTGCGGGCCGAGGTTGCGGTCGCCCGCGTGTGACTCGTAGGCGCTGCAGACGACTGGACTGCGAATCATCGCAGTCAGTTGCAGAGTGACTGCGATGAACCATCCGTCGCTGCGAAGGTCCAAGCTCTCGTAGACGCGTGTGCGTTGCCGCTCTTGATAAGCACGCGCAACCGCATCCTTATGGGACCTTCGGTGGAAGTCCAGCCCGTCAACGAGCGCAACCGTCTGACCTGCTGCCTTCTGTTCCGCTAATGGCAGGAAGACGCTCTCGATCCATGTAGCATCAAATACCTGCTGGACGTGTACCGGCTGGCTTGCCGTGAGCCTCGGCCAAACTGCCGGACCAAGGCGCCCGAGAAAGCTGAAGGCCACTTCCTGGTGTGTAAGACCACCCATCGCGCCAATACTCCTAGGTCGCGTACAGATGTCCTGTGCTGCCATCTGGCCTCGTGTACGACTTGCAGTCCCAGCCAGACGAGTTGTCCGCATGGGCGATAAGCGATTCATCCGACGGATCGATGACCTGCGTTGCGTGGAGAACCTCTCCGAGACTGAGATCGGTCAGCTTGCGAGGGCGGATCTCGACCACGCGCTCCTGCGCATTCACGTCCTGGACCAGGACCTCGTCATCGGAGATCTCCAGCCCCGACGGTACGAACATGAGCCGGAAGGACCCACCGATCTCATGCTGTTTGAGCACCTGGGCCAGGTGCCGCATCAGATTCGTCTGCTGCACCACCAGCGGTTCGGCGGCGAGAGCTGTCACTTCTTCTCCTTCTGTGAGTGCCTGATCTCTTCCATGAACCCAGCGCGATACGTCGTGCTCCACCTATTCCGCGCCGGGAGTGCGATACCGCTCGGGGCGCCGGGACCGGTGTCGACCGGTGCCCCGAGCGGGGTCTATTCGACGGACTGTGGTCCGACTCCCCGAACGCGGTCCTCCAGCCCCTTGACCAGACCGGTCGCCTCCTTGGTGCGGAGGCGCCCGGAGATGCGGGCGGCAGCCTCCATCGCGGCCGTGACCACCTCACGGCCGTATGAGGCTTGGCGGCGTGTCCGCTGCAAGGGGCTGGACAGCGACAGGACAGCGGACAGGTCCCCATCGCCGTCTCCCACTGCCACCGCCAGAACCAGGCACCCGTCGGCAACACCCTGCACCCAGCCGCGACACCGTGTCCCAGAGCACGCAACAGAGTCGGTCCACGCTGCGTGGCCCTGGCTGAGCCCCCGCCACGCGAGGAAGACCCGTGAGACGGGGTCTTCCCCCATCGCCACCGCCCTGGGCCGATTGCCGTCACTGGCCGCCGACTTGAGTCGCTGGTCCTCGGCGATGCAGATCCGCTGATCGCCGCGACGCTGTTCAAGACGGACGGACCGTACGCCGGTTGTGGCCCGCAGTGCGCTGAGTTCCTGCCGCAGTTCAAGGTCAGCGATCGCCTGGTGCGCCGCCCTTGCCAAGCGGATCAGCCTCGGACCGGCAATGAACTGCCCCCGCGGGTCGGCTTCGACCAGGCCCAGCTCCTGCATTGCGAAAACGAGTCGATGCACCGTGAGACGCTTCAGGCCGGTTTCTGAGATCACCGTGTCCAGACACGCCGGCTTCTCTTCCAGCACAGCGAGAATCGCACAAGCCTTGTTGAGCACACCGACTCGGCTCTGCACCACACTCGGAGCAGTAATCGTCACCATCTCCCCTCAACATGCCAGCAATTCGAGTACGCGGAGTACCCTCGACCTCAAGACCGCATCACTCTCGGCTTGCCGACGTTCTCAATCTTCAGCGTCTTTTCGCAACGCGTGTGATCCGCCGCGTGAGCGCAGCTTTACATCCGACTCAATGAGCATCTTGCGAATAAACCCGAATGAGCGTCCTGTGGTCTCACTCATATCCCGAATGCTCACGTTGGGGTTGTTTACATAGACGACACTGACGCTCACACGGAAGCTTTCGCGATCCTTCCCCGTAAGTATCTTCCTTCGTGGCACACGAGGGAGGTCTTCCAACTTGGCAGTCATGTCTGAATCCCTAAAATACGGAGGCTCGTACTTAATGTCGGTCGCCGAAGAAGCTCCGGCTGCGATCGTGATGGATGAAAGGCTGAAGAGAGTCTCTGAGAGCCGAGGGTGAACTACCTATGAGTAGCCGACCGGACTAGTCCCGTCCGGAGTTCACACTGACAGTCGAGGGATTGGATACTTCATTCCGTGTCGGTCCGAGCAGGCCGAGCTCCCAGCCACGGCGAATAAGATGCATCGTGGTTCTGGCGTCTACCAGCGCCATCAGTGCACGCATGTCCCTACGCACGACGTCCGCGTGCGCCCCGCTGTTCGCAGCGATCCATCCCAGATCCTGGCCGCCCGCCAAGCCGCGGAGCACTTCGTGCTGCCCCGTACTGAGCACGAGGTTCACACCATCGTTTGTGTGCTCGGGTGGGGAGATTACCCCCAGCAGGTAGGCCCGATGCACGGCACCCGGCCGCTCGGGCGAGTGGAGCTTCGCCGAGGCGTACCGCAGGCAGTCGTTCACCCTGGAGGTACACACCCCCATCTCCACGGCCGCTTCTGCCGGCGTCATACCGCTCGCTGTGAGCTGGAGGGCTTCGCGCTCGCGGGCAGACAGCCTCAAACGGCCCGGCGATGGGCGCGGTTGGCTCACAATGACCCTTCCCGTCTCGATACGTATGGGTGGCGATGGCATGGGGATGGATGGCTCAGGCGGCGGTGCGTTCCCTCAGGTCTTCAAGGTCCACGGCCGTGCAGCCGTGGAGCGCGACGACTTCGCGGCAGGCGAGTGTCCAACGAAGCCGCGGGTCGCCGTACGCCACGAGCGTGAACCGCTCGCCGTGCTCGCCGGGCACCGGCGGGAGGGTCGCGGGTGCGTACACATCGCCAGCCACACCCCAGGCCGTGACCTCCTCCACCCACACCGCCACGCACTCCCTCCGCGCCGAGGGACAGCCCCATGTCTCGACGGCACAGCCATCGCACACAGGCGGCGTGGTGGTCCTCTCCCCATCTGTGACCGGTCTGCCAGCCCCCGCGGGCAGCAAGAACAGATGCCGCCCATCGGGTCGGTCATCGGTGGGCCGGCCGCAGTACTGACACAGCATGAAATTCATCGCCTGCCGCTGGCGCAGGGCGTGCACACGGTCGAGCAGTGGTGCGCCAGCCCCAGGCTTGGCCGGCACCCGGATCCACAGCGCGCCCCGCCGACGGTCCGCGATTCCGTATTCGTCCGCGTAACCGATCCCCATACCATCGCGGCCATGTCGCGTCGTGATCGCGGCCGGGGGCGCATTTTCTCCCGTCCAGGAAGCGATGTACGGCACGCGCATCGTGCCCGCGAAGTGCTGACGCGGTCGTGGACGCCGAAGGACAGCACTGGAGTAGTCGTGCAGCATCCCGCCGACGGCGGAAAGGTGCTGGCCCCAACTCATGTTCAATCCTTTCGGAATGTGCTTTGCGAGTAGAGCCCCTCTTCGGCGGCCTTGTGACTCCGCGAGGGAACGGGAAGAAGGTGCCGAAGAGGGAGTAGTGGGTCCGTGTCACGCCTGGATTGGCCGCCGCCCCTCCCTTCCTGGCAGTTGGAGCAGGGGCGGCGGCCGGCCCTCCCCACCAGACGCGGGGTGGTCCAGTTGACGCGGTCATGGAATGCCATCGATATGCCCGGTCCGGCAAAGGCGCTCGAGCAGTTCGTTGGTGACCCACGCCAGCCGCCGCAAGTAGCCGATGGCCGTCCAGGAGCCGATTGGCTTCTCTTTGGAGCGCACGGTGTGGGCCCTCTCGACGAGCACTGCCGTCTCGTAATCCCGCTGGTCCGCACGCCCGGCCAGAGCGATGTTGACGAGCTGTCCGAGGCTGTCGCTCAGGCGATGGGCGAGTTGATCGGCCTCGCTGTCCTCAGGCGGCTGGCCGTCGAAGGCATGGGCCAGGTCCTCGAAGATCGCGTCGCAGTCGAGCGGATCCCAGTCCCGCATCTTGACCAGGATGTGCTCCAGCGTTTCCGCGTCCAGCGGAGGTACCCACTGGGTGGCCTCTCGCGGTCCGCCTTTCCCGATGGCGTGTGCAGCGATCATTCCTTTAGCCACCATCGCCTCCAGGCGAGGGGAGGGGGATCGAGCACCAGGTACTGGTGCCGTCGGGGCTGACCCCCCAAGAACCGCCGTGCTGCTGGGTGATCCACTGTACGAGCTGGAGTCCACGACCGCTCTCGGCGTCGTTGTCCGGATGTTGGATCTGAGGCCGCTGGCTGGTCTCGTCGCTAACCTCAAGTCGCAATCCGCCATCGGCAGTGCAGAGCGTCATGGTGATCTCGGTGCCACAGCTGTGTTTAACGCCGTTGGTGACCAGTTCGGACACGAGCAGCATCACGTCACCGGTCAACGCAGACAGCTTCCAGTACACGAGGCACGCCTTGGCCAGATGACGCATTTGGCTGACGCGTTGCGCGTCCTGATCGGGGATGTTCTCTCCGAGGTCGCGCGGGCTGATTTCGAAGCACACCTTCATGACGTCATGCGTGCGAAGACCGGCAAGTGATCCCGGGCGTGCGGGCGCTGTTGTGGCTGCCGTCACCTCAGCTCACCGCCCGTGGGAGACCATCGACTCATTTGGGCGGCGTTGCCGACGAGGCTGTACGGCAACCCTGCGAAGCGAGAGGTCAACGGAGTGCGGCAGGTGTCCGCAGATCGGGACACGCCTCCCTCAGACCTGTCCGGTGACTCGCCCATCGGTGATCCCTCAGGCACAGCAATCGCCCCACCGAACTTCACTGCCGCCGCTTGTCGCAGCCTTCCTGTTGTCGCCATACGAGCGATGGCCTTGTTCACAGGTGGCGCTCCTCTACAGCGTGGGCCATGCCCCCGGGCCAGTCACAGGTGGCGGGGGTCCTTCTCGCTCTAGGCAACCGCTCCACTACGCATCGCGGTACCGTGGCGTGAGTGGCAACTTTTAAGAGCTTTAAGCGCCCGCATTTGCTGAGGAGTTGAGCGCAGAGTGAGCCAGCGGGAGCCCAATGCGGGCCTGCAGCGGCTGTACATAGAGACCGGGTGGACGCTGCGGCAGCTCGCCCAGGAGATCAACCGCGTGGGCACCGAACGCGGAACGCCCCAGAGGTACCGGGAACCCTCCGTCCATCAGTGGCTTCGGGGACACATGCCGAAGGAGCCTGTCCGGCCGCTGATCTTGGAGGTATTCGCCCGAAAGCTGGGCCGACCGATCACGCATGCTGAGGCAGGTTTCCCCCCGCCCGCGGACGAGACGAACGCACGCCCGGGTACCGTGGAGGCGTTGATCGACTTGGGGAGACAAGACATGGACCCCTCGCGCCGCAGCATCCTTGGCGCGAGCCTCTTCTCTGTCGCGCTGACGGTACCCAACTGGCCAGACGTGGTCGGTCGCATGGAGTCCGCACAGACAGGGCAGGTGCGACGCATAGGAATGCAGGATGTCCACACGGTCATTGCTATGACTGAACGGATATCGGAGCTTGACGACCAGTTTGGCGGGCGTCATGCAAGACCCATGGCGGCAGCCTTTCTGGTGAACACAGTAGCCCCGTATTTGCACGCCGATGCCCCGGAACCAGTGCGTAAAGCCATGATGTCTGCCGCCTCTGACCTCTGCTACCTGACGGGGTACATGGCTGTAGACGAAGGTCTTCACGGATTGGCGCAGCAGTACTATTTGAAAGCTCTGGAACTGGCAGGAGCATCAGAGGATCACCTGACGTATTGCACAACCCTGCGCGGAATGAGCGTTCAGGCCGTTGATCTGGGCCACGGCCCGGAAGCTGTACGTCTTGCCGACGCCGCTGCTGCCGCGTCACCACAGGCCGGCCCCAGGATGAGGGCCTTCCTGGCGGGACAGCAGGCGCACGCGAGCGCGCAAGTTGGAGACCGTAGCAGCGCACTCATGTACCTTCGAGATGCCGAAATCTCCATGGACAAAGCGGAGTCCCGGTCAAAACCGTTCGGGTCCTACGATCCCTCTTCCCTCAATTACCACGTCAGTCAAGTTCGCTATGAACTTGGCGATGTCTCGGGCTCAGTCTCTGCGATGATGCAGTCGGATCAGTTGCGATACGATGTATATCGACGCGCCCGCGTACGGCACCGCGCGCTTCTCGCAGAAAGACAGCTCGAAATGGGCCACCTGGAGGCTGCCTGCGCTACGTGGCATCTATCGCTAGATGATTACCCTTTGGTTCAGTCAGGACGAGCCGACCAAAAAATGAAGAGCATGTACGAGCGAATTCGACCGCATCTCAAGAATCACAAAGCTCGTGAATTGCACGAGCGAGCCCGAATGATCATCCCTACCTCACTGCTGGTCCGTACCTAGGAATTGCCTAGCAGTGACTCACCCTCCTTCACTTCTCCACCACCAAGGCTGGGAAGAAGAGAGAGCCGCCTACCGTCTACTCTGACGGATACACGGGTGACTGTATTTGGATAAGCCCACCTAAGTCGCCCGCCCTGACGAGGCGTTCGTCAGCGGTGTTGTCGGCGAATGGGGCATCTGGGCCACTTAGCAGCATGTACGGGTGGAGTCCCTGGTTCTGGTCCATCAGCATTTCATTCACACCATGGTCTCGTTGGTTTATCATCCTGAGCATGGCCCAGAAAGTTGTCACCACGTACGTAGATGATCTCACTGGTGAGGAATCAGAAGAGATCAGCACCCACACCGTCCTGATCGATGGGGCTGGGGTCGAACTTGACCTGTCACCCCAGAACTACGACCAGCTCTTGGAGGCGTTGAGTCCCTACCTGAACGCCAAGGGCGCTCGTCGCGTACGTGGGAGCGTCACACAGGGCTCTGCCGCCAGGCGGAAACGCCGGTCTACAACCCCGGCGGGAGGTCAGGACACCGCCGAAATCCGGGCCTGGGCCAAGGAGAACGGCTACGAGGTCAGCGACCGTGGCCGTGTTTCGGCGACCGTCCGTGAGGCGTATGTAAAGGCCAACTGAGAGGCGCTCTCCTTCCGCGGGACTACGGCCCCAGACACCTAGCGAGGACCCTTCCCGAGTATCCCGGGGAAGGGTCCTCGTTCTCTGTGGGCGGGCTCCCTCTGCCAGAGGGCGCGACGGTCGCTCCCTGTTGAAGAGGCCCGCCAGTACGCCGCGTTGCTGCTCGCTCGGCTCAGGACCCGCTCCAACTGCGCAGCAAGCCAGTCAGCAACACCGATAGTCGCTCGCCCTTCCCACACCGGCCTACCTTCCCTCTGCTCAGACATCACTCATCCTCCTGGGCAGGAGGTGCTGCTGGTCATCGACGAGAATCAGCCTGCCGATTCCGATGCGCTGGCCGCGGCGTTCGCTCTCCCCAGAGTCCGAACTCCTCCTGTCCGCCTTCCTGCAACGATGAGCCCGACCGATGCCGGGACTCACCCGTCGAGGCCACTGACAGCCGTATCATCGCCATGCGATTCCCGGCCCGGCTGGTGAGAATCTCCCGAGCGCACCATGGCCACGAGCATCCGGGACCGGGCGGCGCCAACATGAAGTCGCTTACGGAGAGTCTCCGCGGAGATCGGCCGCTGATGTTCCTTCCAGTGGCGGGCGTCTTCCCGCCGCGCACGTTCCAGGAGGTCATCGGGCTGATCCTCCGAAACGCCCGGCTGGTGGGGCAACGACGCGTTGTGAGTCGGGCCTGACTCTTCGGTGGTCGTGTGGCTGTCCACAGTGGTTTGCCTGAAGGCACCGATGGCTTGGAGAAGGCCGGGGCCGACGTCGGCCCAGCCGATCAGCAGCAATGGGCCGACCGCGTCGAACGCGGCCTTGCCCAGATGGCCGGCGATCAGCGGATCGGCCACATTCAGCGCCAGGGTCATCAGACTCGAGAACAGCAACAGCCGACGCGCCGGACGCAGTTCCTCCGCGCCCGCGCCGTGGAGGGCAAGGTGCCGGATGCCCAGGAGCAGGCCGAGGACGGAGAGGTCGACCGCCGGTGCGACCAACGGTGCCACCCACGGCGGGACGCCCAGGCGCAAGGCCAGGCTCCATACATTGCCGAAGCCGAACAGGAATGTCAGACCGACGACGGCCGCCATGATGGCCGTCACCAGGCGAAAAGTTGAGCGGCGGTCCGGTGGGGCGCCTCGCTGCGTCGCAGGCAGCGTGTCCTGGTCAGACATTCTCGCCGATTCCCATCCGCTGGTGGGTCTCCTGGGCGCGCTCGGCGGCCGCGCTGGCGCCGTAGTGGCGGGGCATGTCCTCGGAGATCCAGCCCATCAGCAGCATCAGGTCGCCCGAGTCCCCGCCTGCCCGTTTCCACTCGTGGGCGAAGTTGTGCCGCCACCGGTGGGCATGTACGCCCTTCACCCCGGCGGACAGGCCACGCCGCTTGATCATGATCTTGATGCCGTTCGGTGCCAGCCGCTTCCCGCCGCGCTCGGCCAGCCACAGGTCCGGCAGCTCGGCGCCCTTGTGCTTGGCGCGGGCCCGCAGATACCGGCTCACCGCCCGGGCCGTCTTCGGGCCGAACCGCACGCGGCGGTCGCGGCTGCCCTTGCCGTGGTAGTGCACCGAGTCGGTGACCAGGTCGATGTCCTCCAGGGTGAGGTTGCCGACCTCGGACAGGCGGGCGCCGGTGTTGTAGTAAAGGCGGATGATGGCCTCATCCCGCAACTGGAGGAACGCCTTGCCCTTACAGGTGGCCAGCACCTTCTTGGTGTCGTCGTCCCGGATGACCGGGATCAGCTTCTTCACGGTCTTGGGCTGGCGGACGCGTTCCATCGGCGAGCGGTCGATCTCCTCCTCGTCCAGCATCAGCCACTTGAAGAACTGCTGAAGTCCCTTGTGCTTGTTCAGCGCGGTCGACGCCGACCGCGTCTCGATCATCCAGCCCTGGAACGCCTCGATGTGCGCGCGGGTGACCTCAGCCGGATCCTCGGCCGCGTCCTCCGCCTCGAGGTCGGACGTCGCGTTCTCGTTCAGGTAGCGGGCGAGCTGTGCGGCGGCGAGGAGGTAGTTGTAGCGGGTGGTCTCCGGGTAGTTGCCCGCCCGCAGCGAGCGGTCCCAGTCGCGCAGGAAGCCCTGCCAGGTCTTGGGGAGCCCTGCGGTGATCTTGTCCAGGTCCAGAAGCGGCATGGAGAGAAACCCTCCGAGTCAAGGTGTCGGTGAGCGGCGTGCTCGACCTCGACGCCGGAATCGGGAGCGCGAAAAGAGGGCCCTCACAGGTGTTGACCTGCGAAGACCCTCTGCACCGTCGGGACGACAGGATTTGAACCTGCGACCCCTTGACCCCCAGTCAAGTGCGCTACCAAGCTGCGCCACGTCCCGGTGCTCGTTCGGCTTGGGCTTTCCCTCGCCGACCGCGCATGAAGAACAATACCGCACTTCAGGGGGTGGTCGCTGCCACCCCGGGGGAAGATCGGAAGTCCGGCGGGACCAGCTGGGGCGTTCACCTGGCGAGGTCGAGGCATTGCGCATTGTTACGGGGGTGGCGAGCGGGAGTGATGTTGGTGGGGGCTTGACTTGAAGCTTGGTTTAAGTTGCACGCTCGCGGCATGACCTTCACCGACGTTCACACCGGATATGGGTACGACGATCTTCCTCGGCTGATGAGTCTGATGACCGGGGACGAGAAGCACGGGCCGGCTGCCACTTCGACGCTGGACGTGGTCTGGGTGCTTTACGACCGTGTGCTGCGGGTTTCGGCGGAGGGGATGGAGGCGCCGGAGCGGGATCGGTTTTTGCTGTCCAAGGGGCACGGGCCGATGGCGTACTACGCCGTGCTTGCCGCCAAGGGGTTCTTCCCCGAGTCGCTGCTGGCGGGGTTCGGGGCGTATGACTCGCCGCTGGGGCACCATCCGGATCGGGTGCTGGTGCCAGGGGTCGAGATCAGCAGCGGGTCGCTCGGGCATGGGCTGCCGTTGGCCGTGGGGAGTGCGCTCGGGTTGCGGGCGCAGGGGCTCTCCGGGGCGGCGGTGTGGGTGCTCATCGGCGATGCCGAGCTGGACGAGGGCAGTAATCACGAGGCGATCGCGTATGCCGGGGCCGTGGGGCTGGAGCGGCTGCACGCGGTCGTTGTCGACAATGCCTCCGCCAGCCATGGGCGGCCCGGGGGTATCGCCGCGCGCTTCGAGGCCGCGGGGTGGTCCACGGCGACCGTGGACGGGCGTGATCACGAGGCGCTGTACGAGGCGTACACCGCGCCGCACCCGGGGCGGCCGCATGTCGTGGTGGCCCGGGTCGAGGCCAAGGTTTGACGCGATTCCAGTGGATTCCAGTCGATTCCCGTGAATTCCAGTGTGAGAGGGACCGTTCTCATGGAAACCATGCGTGAGCGTTTCGCCGCCGTCGCCTCCCGGCTTCTGGACGACGATCCCCGGCTGGCCGTCGTGCTGGCCGAGATCGGTAAGGACGGCTTCACGGACGCGGCCCGGGCGCATCCCGACCGGGTGATCAACGTCGGCATCCGCGAGCAGCTGCTGATCGGCGTCGGCGGTGGACTGGCTCTGACCGGGATGCGGCCGATTCTGCACACCTTCGCCAGCTTTCTGGTCGAGCGGCCCTTTGAGCAGGTCAAGCTGGACTTCGGGCATCAGGGCGTCGGCGGGGTGCTGGTGAGCGCGGCCGGTTCGTACGACTGGCCGGCGGGCGGCCACACCCATATGGCGCCCGGCGATGTGGCCCTGCTGGACACGCTCGACGGCTGGACCGTCCATGTGCCCGGCCATCCGGACGAGGCCGAGACCCTGCTGCGGGACGCGGCCGCGGCCGGTGACGACTCGGTGTACGTACGGCTGTCGGCGCACTCGAACTCCGCCCCGCGGGACATCGTCCCCGGCCGCTTCCTGACCGTACGGGAGGGGCGCCGCGGTGTGGTGATCGCGGTCGGGCCGATGCTCGATGGCGTCCTTACGGCTGTCGACGGGCTGGACGTCACCGTGCTCTACGCCACGACTGTGCGGCCCTTCGATGAGCGGGCGGTGCGTGCCACCGCTGGGGCGGCGGCGGGCGGCGTCGATGTTGTCCTGGTCGAGCCGTATCTCGCGGGCACCTCGACCGCCGCCGTGAACGACGCGCTCGCCGATCGCCCGCATCGCGTGCTCGGCCTGGGCATTCCCCGGCGCGAGCTGCGCCGCTACGGCACGATCGACGAGCATCTCGCGGGGCAGGGGCTGGATCCGGTGGCGTTGCGCGAGCGGATCTCCGCCTTCCTGCGGTGAGGGCCCGTGCCAGCTGGTGGTTCAGATGTGCTTTCCCAGCCAGGTCAGCAGGTCCTGCTGGACCTCGTCCCGGTTGGTCTCGTTCAGGATCTCGTGCCGGGCCCCCTGGTACCCCTTCCAGGTCAGCTCGCGCGTGCCGCCGTAGCGGAAGTCCTCCAGGAGTTCGTAGACGAGCGTCATCCCCTGGTTGCACGGGTCCTCGGTGCCCACCGCCACATGCACCGGCAGGGCGTCCGGGATACGGGCCTGGTGGCGCGGGTCGTTGATCTTACGGACGCCACGGACCCAGTCCTGGGACAGCCCGGCGCTGAACGCGAAGCCGCACCGCTCGTCCCCCGCATACGTGGCCACCTCCGCCGCGTCGCGCGACAGCCACTCGAAGCCGGTCCGGTCCTGGATGTGCTCGTACGGGTCGTTGAACGAGGCGAAGAGGGTCGGGGTGAAGGTGGACCGCGCGTTCCGGCCCCGGTCCGCGATCTCCTGGGCGATGCCCGCCAGCGCCTCCTCGGTCTCGGTCCCCGGCAGTGAGCGGAAGGTCCCGGAGAGGATCAGCCCGGCCAGCTCCTCGCCATACTCCTGGGCGCAGTCGCGGGCCAGCATCGAGCCCATGCTGTGGCCGAGCAGGACCAGGGGCGCACGGGGGTGCGCGGCCCGCGCGCGGTCGCCAATGGTGCGCAGGTCCGAGACGATCGCCCGCCAGCCGTCGCCCTCCCCGCCCACGACACCGAAGCCGCCCGTCGAATCAGCGGTGGCTCCGTGGCCGCGGTGGTCCGAGGCGACCACCGCATAGCCGTGGGCGGCGAGGAAGCGGGCGAACCGGTCGTAGCGCCGGGCGTGCTCTGCGGCGCCGTGGGCGATCTGGACGATCGCGCGCACGGCGCGGCTCTCCGGCAGCCAGCTGTAGGTCACGACCCGCGCGCCGTCGGGCATGGGCAGATGGTCGGTGCGGTGGGTGATACCGCCGTCGGGCATGCCGTCTCATCTCCTGCTCGAATCGATCTGGTGCGAAGGATCTGGTGTGAATGGATCTGGTGTGAAGGGGTCTTGTGCGGGTGAGTCTGGTGCGACTGAGTCTGGTGCGACTGGGGCTGGTGCGAACGGAAGCCCACTCTCCCTTTGCCTGGCCCACAAGCCAAGGGCATCGACGCGGTCCTGTCCTCCGGGGCGCGGGGTGTGTAACGATCAAGCGCTTGGTACCGCGTATCGACTGCCGATCCATGTAACTCCCGTGCCCCAGGAGGACCGTTGGACTCGCACGACGCTTCGCTTTCCACCAGCTCTCCCAACTCCACTGGCTCGACCGACACTTCGGGTTCACCCAGCTCCCCCGGTTCGGAAGGCCCTTCCGGTTCGCCCAACTCCCCTGATTCGAGCGGCGCTTCCCGCTCCCCCGCCTCGGCAGGTGTGCTCGCCCTGTCGCGGCGGCGCTTTCTGCAGGCCGCCGCCGTGGGGACCGCCGCCGCCACCGCGGCCACCCTGCCCTTCGAGGCGGCCGCCGCCGCACCGGCCCGGGCGGGCTCGCTCTCCTTCACCGCCGCCACCAACGGCGCGGCGACGCTCTCCCCGTCCGGCGACCGCCTGATCGCCGAGGTTCAGAACGTCCTGTGGTCGGTCGCCCGTAAGGGCGGCGAGGCCGTAGCGCTCACACCGGCCGATCTGGAGCCCACCCGGCCGGTGTACTCCCCCGATGGAAAGCTACTGGCCGTCTGCGCCTACCGGGGCGGCGGATTCCATATCTGGACGCTGCGCCCCGACGGCTCCGGTTTGCGGCAGCGAACGGACGGTCCGTGGGACGACCGCGGTCCCGCGTGGTCGCCCGACGGCACCCGGATCGCCTTCGCCTCCGAGCGCGGCGGCGACCCCGTGGCGGGCAGCCCGTACCGGATCTGGGTGCTGGACGTGGCCGGCGGTGAGCTCACCCGGCTCACCGGGGTGGACGGCCAGGACGGGCCGCTCCAGGACGGCGCCTGGGAGGACTTCGACCCCACCTGGTCCGCGGATGGCGAGCGGGTGCTGTTCGTACGCGGAGCGCTCGCCGGGACGGCGCTGAACGCCCGTACGGTGGCCTCCGTACGGGCCGACGGCACCGGACCCGTCACAACCGAGCGCACGGATCCCACCGCCGATGCCCAGCTGATGACGCCGTCCGTGTCGGCGGGCGGCCATCTCGCCTATCTGCGCACCACGGCCGCTCCCGCCGCCTCCTGCACGCTGGTCGTGAACGGGGAGCCGGTGGCGATCACGGGCGATGTGCAGCCCGTGCCGCCCCGTTGGGTGTCGCGGGATGAGTTGCTGCTCACCGTGGACGGGCGGTTCCGGGTGTTCCGGGTGCCCTCGGCAACGCGGTCCGGCGCCGACGGAGGCGGAGACGCCGCCGGTGAGAGCACCGCCCGAGCCGGGCGCACCGGCGAGGATGCCGACCGTAAGGCGCTTGCCTACGAGGAGATCCCCTTCTCCGCCACACTCCCCGTCGACCGGCCCCGGTATCGCGTCAAGCGGTACGACTTCGACGGTGGCGGGGTGCGGCCGGTGCGTGGGCTGCATCTGCCCGCGCTCTCTCCCGACGGCCGTAAGGTGGCCTTCGCCGCCCTCAACTCCCTCTGGGTCGCCGATGTCTCCGGCGGCCGTAGCCCGCGCCGGGTCGTACGGGCGGCCCCCACCCGGTATCTGCTGGCTCCCACCTGGACGCCCGACGGGCGCGCCCTGGTGTACGCCGACGACCGCGACGGGCTGCTGGCCGTGCGCCGCCGGGACCTGGCCTCGGGCGAGGAGACCATGCTGGCCTCCGGCGGCCGGGTGCATCCGGCGCTCTCCCCCGACGGCAAGCGGCTCGTCAGTGTCGACATGTCGGGAAACCTGGTCCTGCGCGATCTCGACGCCGGTACGGAACGGGTGCTCGCCGCGCCGATGGGCGCCGGCGGGCTGCCGGGCCGGCCGAGTTGGTCGCCCGACGGGCGCTATGTCGCCCTATGCGATCGCAATCGCCTGAACCAGCGGTTCCGCGAGGGCTACAACCTCATCCGGGTGATCGACATCAGTACGGGTGCGGCCCGCCAGCACGCCGTCGCACCGCATACCTCCCTCTCCGACCGCTATGACTCCGGGCCGGTCTGGTCCCCCGATGGCCGCCATATGGCGCTCATCGTCGAGTCCGCCCTGTGGCTGCTGCCGGTCAGGGCGGATGGCACCCCCGACGGCGCGCCGCGCCGGCTGACCGGCGAGGCCGCCGACCACCCCTCCTGGTCCGGTGACTCCCGCAGCGTCCTGTATCTGTCGGCGGGCCGGCTGCGGCTGCTGGACGTCAAGAGCGGCAGCGCCCGGACGGTCCGTGTCCCGCTGGACCACCGACGGCCGCGCCCCGCGGACACCGTCGTCCACGCCGGGCGGCTCTGGGACGGCACCGGCGGCGAGGGCGGCGGCGCCGGCCGTGACGGCCGTAAGGGCGGCACGGTCCGCGAGGACGTGGACATCGTGGTGCGCGGCGGGCGCATCGCGGCCGTGGAGGCGCACCGGGCCGGGCGGCCCGCGAAGCGGCGCGTCGACGCCTCCGGCCGCACCGTGATCCCCGGACTGTGGGACGCCCATACCCACCCCTGGCAGTACACCTATGGCGGCCGTCAGACCGCCCTGCAGCTCGCGTACGGCATCACCACCGCGGTCTCCCTCGGTGGGTTCGCCTATGAGCAGGCGCGCCTCAGGGAGGCCGTCGCGGCGGGCGCCCTGGCCGGGCCGCGGCTGCTGGCCACCGGTGAGCTGCTGGACGGGCCGCGCGTCGCGTACAGCATGGGCCGGGCGCATCGCACCCGCGACGGTCTGCGGCGCTCCCTGGCGCGCGGTGCCGCGCTCGACTGGGACTTCGTCAAGACCTATGTCCGCGCGCCGGGTTGGATCATGGAGGAGGCGGCCCGGTTCGCGCATGAGCGGCTCGGCGTGCGCACCGGCAGCCATCTGTGCTCACCCGGCATACAGCTCGGGCAGGACCTGACGACGCATCTGCAGGCCACCCAGCGGCTGGAGTACGGCCACGCCACGACGGCGACCGGGCACTCCCAGCAGGACCTGACGGAGATCTACACCGCGACCTCCGACTTCCGGCTCATCGCCACGCCGTTCACGGCCTCGCCCCTGGTCGGGGCGGACCCGTCGCTGGCGGAGGACGAGCGGGTCACCCGGCTGATGCCGCCGTGGGACACCGCGCTCGTACGGCAGCTCGCCGGGACGCCCCCGACCTCGGACCAACTGGCCACGCTGCGCACAGAGATCGGGGTCTACCAGCGGATCCTCGCCGGGGGCGGGGTGGTGGCCCTGGGGACGGACCAGCCGCTGGTGCCGGTGGGCCTCCATCTGCACATGGCGCTGCGCGCCCTGCACCGGTTCGGTCTGTCGCCGGAGGAGGCGCTGCGCACGGCGACCGTCCTCCCGGCGCGGGCCTTCGGCGCCGACCGCGACCTGGGCACCCTGGAGGTCGGCAAGCTGGCGGACCTGACCGTCGTGGACGGCGATCCCTTCACGGACTTCGACACGCTGGTACGGACGGTGTCGGTGCTGCGGGGCGGGATGCCGTACGAGCAGCGCGGGCTGGTCGAGTCCTTCCCGGGGGCGGGTGCCGCGGCGGCACCGCACGGGAAGTCGGCGGATGAGTGGCTGGAGGTGGGCCGGCTGCTGCGGCGCGACTCCTGCTGCTCGGTGGACGGCTGAGGGTGATGGGGGGCGGGCGGGGCTTCGGATCCTGCCCGGCCCGCTCCCGCCCCCGCCCGGCCCGCGTCCCCGGCCCTGCCCCCTCCTGCCCGGCCCGCGTCCCCGGCCCCGCCTCTGCCCGTCCCGCGTCCTGTCCACGCCCCGCCCGTCCCGCGGCCCGCCGGTCACCGGGGGACGTCGATCCTGGCCAGGGCTCCCGTCTCCAGGGCGCACCACAGGGCGCCGTCGTGCGTGGCGATGCCGTGCGGTTCGCAGTCGGCTCGGGGCAGGTCGTACGCCGTGATCCGGCCGTCCGTGGTGATGCGGCCGACCCCACCGCGGCCCCATTCGGTGAACCACAGCGCCCCGTCCGGGCCGCTGGTGATGGCGTGCGGCCGGGCCTGCCGGTCGGGCAGCGGGTATTCGGTGACGGTCCCGTCCACCGTGATGCGGCCGATCTGGCCCGCGCCGATCTCGGTGAACCACAGGGCGCCGTCCGGTCCTTGGGCGAGGCCCACCGGCGCGGCGGCCTCGGTCGGCAGGGGGTGGGCGGTCGTATGGCCGTCCATGGTGATCCGGCCGATGGCGTTGCCCTGGTTGAGGGTGAACCACATGGCGCCGTCGGGCCCCGCCGCCATGGCGGACGGGAAGGCGCCGGGCGCGGGGTACTCGGTGATGTCGCCGTCCATGGTGATCCGCCCGATGCGGTCGGCGGCCGACAGTGTGAACCATATGGCCCCGTCCGGGCCCGCGGCGATCCCGTACGGCCCGCCGTCGGCGGTCGGCGGGGCAAAGGAGGAGGTCGTGCCGTCCACCGCGATCCGGCCGATCCGGTGGGTGCCGTACTCGCTGAACCACAGGGCGCCATCGGGCCCTTGGGCGATCATCGTCGGCTTGGCTCCGACGGAGTGGGCGGCGATCCGGCCGTCGGCGTCCCTGCGGCCGATCGCGCCCTGGTGGACCAGCGTGAACCACAGGGCGCCGTCGGGGCCGCCGGTGAGGGCGTAGGGGCCCGCGTCCGGGTCGCTGACGGTGAAGACGCGGACCGGGTCGGCGAGCCACCGGCCGATCCGGTCCAGCAGCACCTCGCCCGGCTCGGACAGGTGGAAGGCGTGCGGCATGCCCTCGTACTCCTCCAGGCGCACGCTCACCCCGGCGGCGTCGGCCGCCCCGGCGAAGCGGCGGGCGTCGTCCAGGAGCACCTCGTCCGTGCCCACGGCGATCAGCAGCGGCGGCAGCCCGCGCGGATCGCCGTACAGCGGCGACTGCGGGGCCCGGTCGGCGGGCGTCCCGGCCAGGTACTGGGCGCTGATGGAGCCGAGCGCGGCCCGGCTCAGTACGTCCTTACTGTCGTTGGCGGCGATCGACGCACCCGTAAGGGCGAAGTCGGTGATGGGTGAGACCGCGATCGCGGCACCGGGCCGCGGGCCTCCGGTCCGCTGGATCTCCAGCAGGGCGGAGAGCACCAGCGTGGCCCCGGCCGACTCCCCGGCGAGAACGACCTCGGCGGCCGGGACGCCGTCGTCCAGCACGCCGCGCCAGGCGGCCAGCAGGTCTTCGAGCGCCGCGGGATACGGGTGTTCGGGGGCCAGCCGGTAGTCGACCCGCAGGGCGGGGCGTCCGGTCGCCTTCGACAGCCGATAGGCCATCACCCGCTCGGCCTCGGGCATCGAGTGGGCGAACCCGCCGCCGTGCACATAGATCACCGCGCCACCGCGTGCGCCGGGCGCGCGGACCCAGTCGCCCCGTACCTCGGCGTCGTCCGGGAGCGGGGCGCCGATCAGCGCGTCGGGGCGGTCGCGGACCGCCCGTGCCGCCTTGGGCTCCATGGGTACGGCGATGACGTTCGGCAAAGGGTCCTCCGTCGTGGGTGGTCGGGACTCGCGCATACAGTCAGCGCGCCGCCGACAACGCGGCCGTGAGGACGGCGGGCGCCTCTGCCAGCGAGGGGCCGTACCAGGTGAGGTGACGGCCGCTGACCAGGGCCGCCGGGAGGCCGGGGAACGCCTCGGGGCCGTCGTCGGCCGTGAAGCGGTACGGCTCGTCGGGCAGCACCACCAGATCCGCCTCCCCCGCCGTCAGCTCCTGGATCGGGATCCGGGGATAGCGCTCGGGGTGCCCGCTGTAGAGGTGCCGTACGCCCAGCCGGGCCAGGACGTCACCGGCGAAGGTGTCCCGGCCGAGCACCATCCACGGACGCCGCCACACCGGGACGACGGCGTGCCGCACCGGGCCTCCGGCCCGTACGTCCGCCCAGGCGGCCTCGGCCGCGTCCAGCCAGCCGGGCCGGGCCAGTCCGCAGCCGCGCACCAGGACCCGTTCCAGCTCGGTGAACGCCTGCTCCAGGGTGCGCACTTCGGTCACCAGGACCTCGAGACCGGCGGCGCGCAGCGCGGCGAGGTCGGAGGGGCGGTTCTCCTCCTCGTTGGCGATCACGAGGTCGGGGGCGAGGGCGGCGATCCGGGCGGTGTCGGGGTTCTTGGTGCCGCCGATCCGCTCCGCGGTGAGGCCGGGCGGATGGGTGCACCAGTCGGTCGCCCCGGCCAGCAGCTCCGGCGCGGTGGCGGCGACGGCCTCGGTGAGCGAGGGCACGAGGGACACCACGCGCCGTACGGGGATACGAGGGCTCATCGCTCCACCGTACGGCGCGACGTATCCGGCCCTGCGCCCGGCCGCCCCGACGCCATCGCGCCAACCACCAGCGCCCCAACCGACCACCTCTACGCCGCCTCCGGCAGCGTCTCCCACGGCCAGACTGCCCGGCCGCCATGGCCGCCGCGGCCGCCACCGTCGCCGCCGCAGCCCTCCGACAGCAGTCCGACCATCGTGAACAGCTTGTCGCTGAAGCCACCGATCTCGTACCGGTTCGGCCGGCCGGTGTCGATGGATGTGGCCGCGTAGCCGGTGGTGTTGACACCGAACACCGGCACCCGCGCCGGGACGGCCTCCGAGACCGGAACGGACCGGCCGCGGCGCGCCTCCGCGAACGCCTGCATATCCGAGACGATCACTACCCGGTCGTGGCCGCGGTAGGCCGCCCGCAGCGCCACGCCCGTCTCCGTGCCGTGCCCGACCTCGCCGATCCGCGCGCAGAACGCCTCGATGTCGCGGAGCACCGAGCCGCCCGGGGTCAGCCGGTGGCCGAAGTGCCCGGAGGCGAAGCCGACCAGGTCCACCTGGCAGCCGCGGTGCGCGAGCGCGACCCCGAAGAGCGCGCCGACGTCCACATGGCGCACCTGGGAGCGGCCCGAGACCTGCCTCTGCATCGAGCCGGAGGTGTCGACGAGCACGAGGGTGCGGCCCGGCAGCGCCGGGACGGCCGCCGTGGACGCGGTCAGCGCCCGGTCCAGGGCGTGGCCCCAGCGCAGCGACGGCGCGGCCCGGTACGCGGACAGGAAGCGGTACGGGAACTGGCGGGAGCGGGCCACCTCCGCCGGGTCGGCCAGCCGTGCCGCGACCCGTTCGGCGACCACGTCCGGCAGCCCGGCCTGGTCGAAGTTGCGCAGATTGCGCAGCAGCGCCATATAGCCCATGGAGGGCAGCACGGCCTGCCAGGCCGACGCGTCCATCGGCCCCCGAATCCAGCCCGCGAGCGCCTCCCACGTCATGCCCGCCGTACGGAGCGCGTCGGCGGCGTCCGGCCGCTCCAGCACGGCACGGCGCTCCCACTGCGGCAGGGCCGTCAGCCGGGCGCGGGCGCGCAGGGTGCGCAGCGAGACCGGGGGCGCGGCGTCCCGCTGGTGGCGGCGGTCGATGGCGTGCCGGAACAGCTCGCCCTGCCACGGCTTGTCGGGGTCCGGGGCGGCGTGCACCAGTTCCAGGACGTCGGCGAAGCGGAAGCCGTGGCTCCCGGTGTCGTACTTGAGCAGCGACCGCTCGGAGTAGAGGCGGCGGACGGCGTCGGCGAGGCCGCGCTTGACCGGCTTGGGCAGCGCGCGGCCGTGGTGGGCGGTCCAGTAGGCGAGGAACTCACCGGGCTCGTCGGCGCGCAGACACGCGGCGGCGACGATGGGGCGGTTGCCGCCGTGCAGCCCGGCCGCGAGACGTGCCGCGACGGCCTCGGCCGCGGCGACGAGCGACGCGGTGCGCATGTGGGCCTCGGCGCGCAGCCAGCCGATGAAGCGGGCGGTCCAGTCGGCGTCCTCGACGGCGACGGTGCGGACGAGGGTGCGGAAGCGGTCGTCGCGGTCGTCGGAGGGCTCGTAGAAGGTCTGCTCGCCGACCATGTTCACCACGGCCAGCAGCACCAGTTCGGACTTGCTGTCGCGGGTGACGGCGGCGCCGCCCTCGTAGGTGGTCGTGGTGGCCCTGGCGCGCCGGAAGACGCGGTTGAACTTGGTCATGCGGTCATGCCTCTCCCCCGAGTGGGCATTGGGAGGAGGCGGCGCGCCGGTGCGTCGGCGGCGCCTGAGGTCAGGAGTGGGCGGCGGGCTGTTCTGGAAAGGAAGTAACCGCGGCCCGCGCACCAGGCGCTCCGACTGCCGTGCGCGCGCCTCCCGAGATCACAGTCGACGACGGTGTGTTTCCCACTCCGCACCGGGCGGAGCGTTCTGGGAATCGAACCCAAATCGACCGAAGTAACCGTCGTCTTCGCACCGGGAGGTGCGTTCACGGATACGACAGTAGGGGGCCGCCTCCTCGGCCGTCATCCGGTTTTTCTCTCCCCTGCGCGGCGCGGCCCGCACAGCACGACACCGCGGCCCGGAGCGTGCGCTCCGGGCCGCGGTGTGCGTGGTGCGGACGGTGGGTCAGGAAGCCACCGGCGCCATCTTGTCGACGATGCCGGGGTGGGCGTCCATCCACTTCTGGACGCCCTTCTCCTCGTTGCCCTTACCGGCGTCCTGGATGGCCTGCTCCAGGGTCGCCAGCTCCTTCTCGGTCATGTGCCACTTCTTCAGCCACCCGTTGAACTCGGGGAACTTCTTCGGGAAGGACTTGTTGGCGAGGGTGTGGAGCTGGTTGCTGGCCCCGAACGCCTTCTTCGGGTCGGCGAGCTTGGTCAGCTTGTACTTGCTGTAGGCCCAGTGCGGGGTCCACAGGACCACGGCCACCGGCTCCTTCTTGGCGTACGACCGCTCCAGCTCGGCCAGCATCGCCGGCGAGGAGCCGTCACTGACCTTGTACTCCTTGTCCAGGCCGTACTCCTTGAGCACCTTGCCCTTCAGGAGCTTCATCTCGCCGGTCCCGGGTTCGATACCGACGATCTTGCCGTCGAAGGTGCCGGACTTCCCCTTGAGGTCGGCGAGCGACTTCACGTCCTTGACGTAGGACGGCACCGCGATCTCCAGGGAGGTCTTGTCGTACCACGACCCGACGTCGACCAGGTTCTTCTTGTATCTGTCCCAGTACTGCTTCTGGGCGACCGGTAGCCAGCCGTCGAACTCGACGTCGACCTGTCCGGTGCTCATCCCGGTGAACATCGAGCCGACGTCGTACTGCTTGATCTCCGGCTTGTAGCCACGCCGTTCGAGGACGTTCTTCCACAGGTAGGTGGTGGCGATGTCCTCGTCCCACGGGAAGTAGCCGATCATCGGCGCGGCGCCCGCGTCCTTGCCCTTCTGGTCGGCGCCGCCGGGCACCGGGGCGAGCTTGTTGGCCATGCCCGGGTTCTGCTTCAGCCAGGCGCGCACGCCCTGCTGCTCCTTGCCCTTACCGGCGTCCTGGATGGCCGACTCCAGGCTGGTGAGCTGCTTCTCGTCCAGCTTGAAGTTCTTGATCCACTTGGCGACCTGCGGGTTCTCCTTGGAGAAGCCCTTGCGTGCGAGGGAGTCGATGCGGTCGCCCTTGCCGAAGGCGCCCTTGGGGTCCTTCAGCTTGGTGAGCTTGTACTTGTCGTACGCCCAGTGCGGGGACCACAGGGTGACCGCGATCGGCTCCTTCTTGGCGTAGGAGCGGTCCAGTTGGGAGAGCATGGCCGCGGTGGAGCCCTTGACCAGGCTGAAGTTCTTGTTCAGCCCATAGTCCGGCATGACCTTGTCCTGCATCAGCTTCATCTCACCGGCACCGGGCTCGATGCCGACGATCTTCTTCTTGAAGGTGCTGGACTTCTTCTCGAGGTCCTCAAGGGTCTTCACGCCCTTGACGTACGAGGGGACCGCGATCTCCAGGGAGGTGGGGCCGTACCAGGAGCCGAGGTTCTCCAGCTTGCTCTTGTACTTCGACCAGTACGAGGCGTGGGTGGTGGGCAGCCAGGAGTCCGTCTCGAAGTCGATGTTGCCCGCGGCCATACCGGTGTAGAGCGCGCCGACGTCGTACGACTGCACCTTGGGCTTGAAGCCGCGCTGCTCCAGGAGTTCCTTCCACAGGAAGGTGGAGGCGACGCCCTCGTCCCAGTTGATGTAGCCGATGTTGACCGACTGGCCCTTGCCGACGTTGGCGGAGACCTTGGGGCCCTCGTCGTCGCTGCCGAACATGCTCATGCCGCCGGCGACCAGCGCCAGGACGACCACGCCGACCATGGCGACGGAGGTCGCGGGGCGCCAGTGCAGCACCTTCAGACCGCTGAGCGCCTTGGCCTTCTCCTTGGCCAGCGCGCGGCGGGCCAGCGGGGAGACGCGCTGATTGAGCGCGCTGGTCATCCGGTCCAGGTACATGGCCAGGATGACGACCGCGATGCCGCCCTCGAAGCCCATGGCGACGTCGACGGAGCTGATCGCCTGGAAGACGGTGGAGCCCAGGCCCTCGGCGCCGACCATACCGGCGATGACGACCATGGACAGCGCCAGCATGATCACCTGGTTGACGCCCGCCATGATGGTGGGCAGGGCCAGCGGAAGCTGGACACGCAGCAGGGTACGGCGCGGATGGGTGCCGAAGGCGTCGGCCGCCTCGACCAGCTCCGCATCCACCTGCCGGATGCCCAGTTCCGTCATGCGGACGCCCGGGGGCATCGAGAAGATGACGGTGGCGACGACACCGGGGACCACCCCGAGGCCGAAGAAGAAGATGCCGGGGATCAGGTAGACGAAGGCGGGCATCGTCTGCATGAAGTCCAGCACCGGACGGATCACGGCACTCACCGCGCGGTTGCGCGAGGCCCAGATGCCGAGCGGCACCGCGAACACGATGGTGATCACACCGGCGACCAGCACCAGTGCGAGGGTGTTCATCGCCTCGCCCCACAACTCGATCGAGTCGATGAGGGCGAATCCCAGGAAGGCGAGCACGGCGGGCAGCAGCCCGCGCAGCCACCAGGCGAGCAGCGCCAGGATGCCCGCGAGCAGCAGCGGCTCGGGGCCGCTGAGCACCGTGTTCAACCCGTCGTACATGCCCTGGACGACGCTGGAGATGAAGTCGAAGAGCCAGCTCAGATTGTCTCGGAGCCAGTTGACGCCGGAGTTGATCCAGTCGCCGAGCTGAAGCCTAGGCACCGGTGATCACCTTCTTGGTGGTCTCGGGCGCGTCCGGAGAGCCATCGGACGGCGACTGGGCCCCGGCGGGCCCGCCGTCCGGCTCGCCGAGGGCGGCGAGCAGCCGGGCGCGGGTGACGACGCCGGTGAGCGCGCCGTCGTCGTCGGTCACGGCGACCGCGACTCCGCTGCGCGAGCAGGGCTGGAACAGCTCGATGATCGGGGTTCCCTCGCTGACGGTGGCGGGCGCGGCGGCCAGCACGTCCTGCGCGGTGCGGAGCGTGGTGCCGTCGTCGGTCTTGCTGCCCAGCACCTCGTCCGGCTCGGACATGATCGCGCCGGCCGTGAGCACCCGGCTGCGGTCCACGTCCTGGGTGAAGGAGGCGACGTAGTCGTTGGCGGGGGTGACCAGGATGTCCTCGGCGGTGCCGATCTGGACGATCTGGCCGTCGCGCATCACGGCGATGTGGTCGCCGAGCCGCATGGCCTCGTTCAGGTCGTGGGTGATGAAGACGATGGTCTTCTTGAGCCGCTTCTGGAGCTGGAGCAGCTGATCCTGCATATCGCGGCGGATCAGCGGGTCCAGCGCGCTGAAGGACTCGTCCATCAGCAGCATGTCGGCGTCGGTGGCCAGGGCCCGGGCGAGGCCGACGCGCTGCTGCATACCGCCGGAGAGCTCATCGGGCCAGGACTTCTCCCAGCCGGCCAGGCCCACCAGCTCCAGCGCCTCGGTGGCGCGCCGGACGCGCTCCTCGCGCGGTACGGCCTGCACCTCGAGGCCGTAGGCGGCGTTCTCCAGGACACTGCGGTGCGGGAAGAGGGCGAAGTGCTGGAAGACCATGCTGATCTTGCGGGACCGGACCTCGCGCAGCCCCCTGGGGGTGAGCGCGGTCAGGTCGTCGTCGTCGAAGAGCACGCGCCCCGCGGTCGGCTCCAGCAGCCCGTTCAGCATCCGCAGCAGGGTGGACTTGCCGGACCCGGACAGACCCATGACGACGAAGATCTGGCCCGCCTCGACGGCGAAGGAGGCATCGATGACCGCTGCGGTCGTACCGTTCGCTCGGAGCTCCTCACGGTCCGCGCCGCCTTCCAGCCGCGCCACCGCCTCATCGGGTCGTCTGCCGAACACCTTGTACAGGTGCTCGGCTCGCAATTTGGCCACATGTACCTCTCAGATCGCACCAAAAAGCGACCCGCCACCCCCGCCGGCGGGTCGTGGAGCGGTACGGCATCGGACCGCTGACCGCCGCAAAAGTTGAATCACTGAACGGGTTCGCTCCGGGGGCGCGCCTGCCCCGATCGGTTTGGCGTAAACCAAACGGTGATCCAGTTCACATTATCCTCGGGATCGGTGTCAGTGGGGTAGTGCATAGTCGGGTTCGTGACGCGACGCCTGATGCTCCTCGACACCGCCTCTCTGTACTTCCGAGCCTATTTCGGGGTCCCGGACTCGGTCCGGGCCCCCGACGGCACGCCGGTGAACGCCGTGCGCGGGCTCCTGGACTTCATCGCCCGGCTCGTCCAGGACCACCGCCCGGACGATCTGGTGGCCTGTATGGACTTCGACTGGCGCCCTGCCTGGCGGGTCGCCCTGATCCCCACGTACAAGGCCCACCGGGTGGCCGAGGAGGCCCCGGAGGGGGCCGGGGTGGACCAGGAGGAGGTGCCGGACACCCTCTCCCCGCAGGTCCCGGTGATCGACGAGGTGCTGGACGCGATCGGCATCGCCCGGGTCGGCGCCGCGGGCTACGAGGCCGACGATGTGATCGGCACGCTCACCGGCCGGGCGGCCGGCCCGGTCGACATCGTCACCGGCGACCGCGATCTGTTCCAGCTGGTGGACGACGAGCGCGCGGTGCGGGTGCTCTACCCCGTCAAGGGCGTGGGCACCCTGCAGCTCGTGGACGAGTCCTATGTGCGCGAGAAGTACGGAGTGACCGGCCGGGGGTACGCGGAGCTGGCGCTGCTGCGCGGCGACCCCAGCGACGGGCTGCCAGGGGTGCCCGGCGTCGGCGAGAAGACCGCCGCCAAGCTGCTGGCCGCCCATGGCGACCTGGCCGGGATCATGGCCGCCGTCGACGACCCCGCCGCCAAGCTGACCCCCGCCCAGCGCAAGCGGCTGGCCGAGGCGCGGGCGTATGTCGAGGTCGCCCCGAAGGTGGTCCGGGTCGCCTCGGACGTGGCGCTTCCCCCCTTCGACCCGGCGCTGCCGAGGGCGCCGCGCGACCCTGGAGCCGTGGCGGCGCTGGCGGAGCGCTGGGGATTGGGCGGATCTTTGCGCAGATTGCTGTCCACTCTTGAGGAATGAGCTGTTAGGTTAGGTAAACCTAACTCTTGTTGATCAGGGAGGTCTCCATGGCGGACCGTCCGGCCCGTAAGTCGCGCACGCCGCATCGCGCACAGGTGGTGCGCACCGACCGGCTGACCCCGCACATGGTGCGGGTCGTCCTGGGCGGCGACGGCCTCGCGGACTTCCATGCGGGCGAGTGGACCGATCACTACATCAAGCTGCTCTTCCCGACCGGGGGTGCGGTCTACCCCGAACCGTTCGACCTGGAGCGGATCCGTGCCGAGTTCCCGCGCGAGCAGTGGCCGGTCACGCGGACGTACACGGTGCGGGCGTGGGACCCGGCCGCCCGCGAGCTGACGGTGGACTTCGTGACCCATGGCGACGAAGGGCTGGCCGGGCCGTGGGCCGCCCGGGTCCGGCCCGGCGAGGAGATCCACTTCATGGGGCCGGGCGGCGCCTACGCCCCCAGCGCCGAGGCCGACTGGCATCTGCTCGCGGGTGACGAGAGCGCGCTGCCCGCGATCGCCACGGCGCTGGAGCGACTGACCGACAGCCGGGCGGGGGGCGCGGCCGAGGTGCCGGTGCACGTGTTCGTCGAGGTGGCGGACGAGACGGAGGAGCTCAAGGTCACCGTGCCCGAGGGGGTCCGGGTGAGCTGGCTGCACCGGGGCGCCGCGCCGGTCGGCGAGGCGCTGGTGGCGGCCGTACGGGGGCTGGAGTTCCCGCCGGGACAGCTGCACGCCTTCGTCCACGGCGAGGCGGGCTTCGTGAGGGAGATCCGCCGCCATCTGCGCCTGGAGCGCCAGATCCCGCGCGAGTGGCTGTCCATCTCCGGGTACTGGCGGCGCGGCCATGACGAGGACGGCTGGCAGGCGTCGAAGCGGGAGTGGAACCAGCAGGTCGAGGCGGAGCAGGAGGGCGCGGGACCCGAGGAGGCCGCCGCGTAGGGCACCGCACCGGCGCCGCGCGGGAGGGCGCGGCACGTACGACCATCAGGCCCCGGCCGGGAGCATCCGGCCGGGGCCGTTGTGTGCACCGGCCCCTGCGGGCACGGCAGAGTGCCGGCGTCGATCCGGCAGCGGGGGCGCACTCCGGTTCGCGGGAGCCCGCCGGGGAGACTTGACATATCGTCATATGAGCTCTGTACGCGCCCTTTTCACACCTTCCGCATCTATCCCTCTTTTGGTTCACTCACATCGAGCGCGAGTTTCGGCACCACGGTGACCTCGGCGCCGACCCGTTCCATGCAGGACTCGCCCTATTACGGCCGGCACCCGGGCACGAGTCGAGTCCCTCTCAAGTCGCCATCACCGGTCATGCGGTCCCCGCTGAAGGCCATGGCGTCCCAGGCCCCCGAGGGTCCGTCTCCCCTTCCACCCCTCTGCGCGACGGAAGCCGGTGCGGGCAACGGCCACCTGCCCATCCCCCTTCTCTCGGCACACCCGCCCAGAGCAAGACGATCGAACAGGAGAAAACTCATGCCCATCACCTCCCTCACCCCCAGCCAGGGCACGATCGGCACCGCCGTCAGCATCAACGGCACGTCGCTGGGCACCACCGTCTCGGTGAACTTCGGCGGCGCCGTCGTCAGCCCGACATCGGTCTCCAGCACCCTGGTCACCTTCGTGGTTCCCTCCACCGCACCGTGCTCGGGACAGGTCTCGGTCAGCGCCAACCTGTCGAACGGAACCAGGACCAATGCGGTGCCGTTCTTCGTCATCGTGCGGCCGACGACCACGGGGCTGGGCGAGACCTGCCTGCCCGCCACCGGTGGCGCGCTCACGGTCTTCGGCTCCGGCTTCGCGTCCGGGGGTACCGTCAACGTGGGTGCCCTCACCCCGGTCGCCTTCGCCGCCGGTGGCAGCAACACCACGGTCACCGTCACCGCTCCGGCCCACACCCCGGCCGGCTGCTTCGACACCCAGCAGGTCACGGTCACCACGGCCGGCGGCACGGGCACCGCGGGCGCGACCCTGATCGACTACTACAACCCGCCGGACCTGACCGCCGCCACACTGACCCCTGCCACGGGCCCGGCGGGGACCGAGACCACCATCTCCGGCGCCACCTGCCTGATCGGCATCACCGACGTGACGTTCACCGACTCGGCGGCCACCGTCTTCGCGGGCCTGCCCTTCACCCCCGTCAATGACACCTCCCTCGTCACCGCCGTGCCCGCCGCGGCGGCCGCGGGCGCCGGGGCCTTCACGGTCACCACCTGTGGTGGCACATCCGGCCCCGCCGCCTTCACCGTCACCTGATCCACGGGCCGTGGGCGGGCAAGCCCCGCACGGTCACCCCCGGGTCAGCACCTCGCATGGCACACGGTGATTTCCGATCCCCCGTGCCCTGGCCGACGTCCCGCCGGTCAGGGCACGGCCGTCCGCACGGCTCAAGAAGGAGAAGGGCATCATGGCCCCCGTAGTGACCAGCGTCAGCCCCACGCAAGGCAATCCGGCCGGGGGCACCCCTGTCACCATCAACGGTTCCGGCTTCCTCGGCGCCACCGTGGTCAGGTTCGGCCCGAATCTCGCCACCAATGTGGTCGTCGTGAGCAACACACAGATCACGGCAAGGACTCCGCCGGGGAGCGGCACGGCCAAGGTCACGGTCACGGGGCCGACGGGGACCAGCACCCAGAACGTGTTCTTCACCTATACGACGGTCGCGGCTCCGGTGCTCACCACGCTCAGCCCGACCTCGGGGCCCACCGGCGGCGGCAATACGGTCACCATCACCGGCACCAACCTCACCGGCACCACCCAAGTCCTCTTCGGCGCCACCCCCGCCACCATCCTCGCCAACACCCCCACCCAAATCACCGTCAGCGCGCCGGCGGGCACCGGCACCGTCAACGTCACCGCCACCGCCCCAAGCGGCACCAGCAACCCACTCCCCTACACCTACACCACCATCCCCGCCCCCACCCTCACCAGCCTCAACCCCACCTCCGGCCCCACCAGCGGCGGCAACACCGTCACCATCACCGGCACCAACCTCACCAGCGCCGCCCAAGTCCTCTTCGGCACCACCCCCGCCACCATCCTCACCAACACCCCCACCCAAATCACCGTCAGCGCGCCGGCGGGACCGGCGTCGGTGGTGAATGTGACCGTCACCACGCCGGGGGGCATCAGCAATCCACTGTCGTACATCTATGTCGCCGCCCCGGTCGTCACCGGTGTGAGCCCGCAGTTCGGTCCGGACACCGGCGGTAACTCCGTCACCATCACCGGCAGCGGCCTGGCCCTGGCCAGCGCCGTCCACTTCGGCCCCAACCTCGCCCCCGGCTTCACCGTGATCTCCGACAATCAGCTGACGGCGACCGCTCCTCCCGGAACCGGTACGGTCGTGGTCACCGTGACCACGCCGGGCGGCACCAGCACCCTGGGCCCGGGGAACCCGTACTACACCTATCTCGGCGCCCCGGTGATCAATTCGCTGATCCCGGACGAGGGTTCGTCATTGGGCGGCGACTCCGTCACGATCAATGGCTCCAACCTCACCTACACCGACTCCGTGACGTTCGGTGGAGTCCCGGCCTCCTTCAGCGTCCTCTCGGACAACCTGGTCGTGGCGACGGCTCCGGCCCATGCGGCCGGAACCGTCAATGTTCAGCTCCACACCCCCGCGGGCAACAGCAACACCCTCCTCTTCACCTACGATCCGGCCTGAGCCCACCGCGGTGGGCGGCGGGCTCAGCCGACCGAGGAGTACGCCACGACTCCGCGCAGCAGTCCGTCGACCGCGCGGCGGGCGCTGCGCGCCACGGTGCCCTCGGGGGCCGCCGCGGCGATCTGGCCGAGCACATCGATCAGTTGCTTGGTCCAGCGCACGAAGTCACCGGCGGGCATGTCGATTTCGCGCAGCACCTCGTCGAGCCCATGGCCGGAGGCCCACCGGTAGGCGGCCCAGGCGAAGCCCAGGTCCGGCTCGCGCTGGCCGACGCCCTCCGCCTGGTTGATCTTGTGCTGCTCCTCCAGGGCGTCCAGCCGCCCCCATATGCGCACCATCTCGCCGAGCGCGTCCTTGGCCCGGCCCGGGGGCAGCTTGGGCGGCAGCGCGTCATCGGCCGTCCGCGCCTCGTAGACCAGCGCGGAGGCGCAGGCCGCGAGCTCGGCGGGGGGCAGCCCCTCCCAGACGCCCTCCCGCAGGCATTCGCTGGCCAGCAGGTCCAGCTCGCCGTACAGCCGCGCCAGCCGTCTGCCCTCGTCCGTGACCTCGTCGCCGCGCAGATAGCCGAGCTCGCTCAGCAGGGAGCAGATCCGGTCGAAGGTGCGGGCGATGGTGTTCGTACGGCCCTCGATGCGCCGCTCCAGCTGCCGGGTGTCGCGCAGCAGCCGGTGGTACCGCTCGCCCCAGCGGGCGTGGTCCTCGCGGTCGCTGCAGCCGTGGCAGGGGTGGGCGCGGATGGCCGCGCGCAGCCGGCTGATCTCGGTGTCGTCGGCGGCGGGCGAGCGCTCCTTGCGATGGCGCCGCATATCGTGGTGGCCGGCCTTGGTGCGCAGCGCGGAGGCCAGATCGCGGCGCGACTGGGGGCTGCGCGGATTGAACGACTTGGGGATCCGCATCCGGTCCAGCGGCTCGACCGGGACCGGGAAGTCGATCGATGCCAGCCGCTTGACCTGCCGCTCGGCGGTGAGCACCAGGGGCCGCGGCCCGTCGTGGTACTCCATGCCGCGGTGGCCGCCCACCCGCCCGGCGGGCAGCCCGGGGTCCAGCACCAGCGCGAGCCCGGCGAACTTGCCGGTGGGCACGTGGATGACATCGCCGGGGCGGAGCTTCTCCAGGGCGACGGCGGCGGCCGCGCGCCGCTGGGCGGCGCCCTGCCGGGCCAGCTCGGTCTCGCGGTCCTTGAGCTCGCGGCGCAGCCGCGCGTACTCGTCGAAGTCGCCGAGGTGGCAGGTCATGGAGGCGCGGTAGCCCTCGAGGCCCTCCTCGTTGCGCTGCACCTGGCGGGAGATCCCGACGACCGCCTTGTCGGCCTGGAACTGCGCGAAGGAGGTCTCCAGCAGCTCGCGCGAGCGGTGCCGCCCGAACTGGGAGACCAGGTTGACCGCCATGTTGTACGACGGCTTGAAGGAGGAGCGCAGCGGATACGTGCGGGTGCCGGCCAGCCCGGCGAGCGCCGCCGGGTCCATGGTGCGCTGCCACAGCACCACCGCATGGCCCTCGACGTCGATACCGCGCCGCCCGGCGCGGCCGGTCAACTGGGTGTACTCACCGGGAGTGATGTCGACGTGCTGCTCGCCGTTCCACTTGACGAGCTTCTCCAACACCACCGAGCGGGCGGGCATGTTGATGCCGAGGGCGAGGGTCTCGGTGGCGAAGACGGCCTTGACCAGGCCGCGGACGAAGAGCTCCTCGACAACTTCCTTGAAGGTGGGGAGCATTCCGGCGTGGTGGGCCGCGATGCCCCGCTCCAGGCCCTCCAGCCATTCGAAGTACCCCAGCACATGGAGGTCTTCGTCGGGGATCCCGGCGGTGCGCTCCTCGACGATGGCCCGCACCTGGGAGCGCGCCGACTCGTCGTTGAGCCGCAGCCCCGCGTGGAGGCACTGCTGGACGGCGGCCTCGCAGCCCGCCCGGCTGAAGATGAAGGTGATGGCCGGAAGCAGCGCCTCGGCATCGAGCCGGTCGATCACCTCGGGGCGGCCGGGGGTCCAGATCCGGCTGCGCTGACGGCGCTCGCGCTCCCGGTCGGCCTCGCGCATATTGCGGCCGCGGCGCTTGTCGCGGCCGAAGGAGGGGCGGCTGTTCTCCATCCGGGCCAGCCGGACCAGATCGGGGTTGACCTCGCGGCGTCCGCCCTGGTCGCCGTCCTGGCCGTTCTTCTCCTCGAACAGGTCGTACATCCGGCGCCCGGCCAGCACGTGCTGCCACAGCGGCACCGGACGGTGCTCGGAGACGATGACCTCGGTGTCGCCGCGGACGGTGTCCAGCCAGTCACCGAACTCCTCGGCGTTGGAGACGGTCGCGGAGAGTGACACCAGCGTCACCGACTCGGGGAGGTGGATGATGACCTCCTCCCAGACGGCACCCCGGAACCGGTCGGAGAGGTAGTGGACCTCGTCCATCACCACATAGCCGAGGCCGAGCAGCGACTGGGAGCCGGCATAGAGCATGTTCCGCAGCACCTCGGTGGTCATCACGACCACCGGTGCATCGGAATTGACGCTGTTGTCCCCGGTGAGCAGGCCGACCTGGTCGGCGCCGTAGCGCTTGACCAGGTCGGTGTACTTCTGGTTCGACAGCGCCTTGATGGGCGTGGTGTAGAAGCACTTGCGGCCCTGGGTCAGCGCCAGGTGGACGGCGAACTCGCCCACGATGGTCTTGCCCGAGCCGGTGGGAGCGGCGACCAGCACACCCTTGCCGCTCTCCAGGGCCTTGCACGCCTCGATCTGGAACGGGTCCAGCTCGAAGTCGTACATCTGGCGGAAGGGGGCCAGCGCGGTGGCCTGCTCGGCGGCCCGGGCGCGGGACGCCGCATAGCGCTCGGCGGGAGATAGCTCGTCGGTCATCGTATCTACGAGCCTACCGGCCACCTCCGACAGCGCACGCGATCTTTATCGGGGCTTTGTGCGGTCGGGTACTGCTATGTGACGTCGTCGTAGCCGTTGCGCCGGGTGGGGCCGGAGTCGTCCCCGTCGGTGAGCTCCGGCATGGCGCCGGGCGCGGCCACGGCCTCGGGGGTCAGATCCAGCTGGGACGCCTCGTCGTCGCTCAGCCCGAAGTCCGGGTCGGCGGCCCGGCGGCGGGCCTTGCGCCGGTCGTTGAGCAGGGCGACGCCGACGGCGCCGAAGTAGAGCACGACGACCGGTCCGGCCAGGGCGAACATGCCGATCGGGTCGGTGCTGGGAGTGGCGATCGCGCCGAAGACCGTGATCCCCATGATCATGGCGCGCCACCAGCCGAGCATCCGGCGTCCGCTGAGGATGCCGGTGAAGTTCAGCAGGATCAGCAGCAGCGGAAGCTCGAAGGCGAGCCCGAAGACGACGACCATCCGGGCGAGCAGATCGAGGAAGTCGTCCAGTGGGAGGAGGTTGTTGGCCCCCTCCGGGGTGAAGCCGATGAGGACCTTGGCGCTGGTCGGCAGGATCAGGTACGCGAAGTACGCGCCGGCGACGAACAGCGGGACGCCGAGCCCGACGAAGAACAGACCGTACTTCTTCTCGTTGCGGTGCAGCCCGGGCGCGAGGAAGGCCCACAGCTGGTAGAGCCAGACCGGAGTGGCCACCACCAGACCGGTCGTGAAGGAGACCTTCAGCATGATCGTGAACGGCGACAGCAGACCGTTCACGGTGAAGTAGGCGCAGTCGTGGCCCTTGCCCCCCTCGCTCCCCTTGCCCGTGAGGTCGGAGAACGAGACCCCGCCACAGCCGACGGCGTCCAGCACCGGCCGCATCAGGAACTTCGCGATGTCCATGTAGAAGAACATCGCGATGATCGTGACCACACAGATCGCCAGGACCGATTTGAGCAGCCGGTTGCGCAGCTCACGCAGGTGCTCCGAGAGGGGCATCCGCCCCTCGGGGTCCTTCTCCTTTTTGCGGGCAGACTTGAGCAACCCACGTCCTCATCTCGTGCGTCCGGTGGCGGCCCTTCGCGCCGCCTTCAAGTGGCCCTGCGTCAGCGCTTGGTGGTGTCGCTCGGCTCCGACACCGGGCGCGAGCTGGTCACGTCTCCGGGCGCGGCCTGGATGGTGCGGTGAGTGGCGTCGTCCTGACCGGGGTGGGGCGGGTCGGCCGGCGCGCTCTGCTGCTGGCCGTCCGACTTCATGGCCTTCGCCTCGCTCTTGAGGATCCGGGCCGACTTGCCCAGCGAGCGCGCCATGTCCGGAAGCTTCTTGGCACCGAAGAGCAGCAGCACGACGACAAGGATGAGGAGAATCTCGGGAACGCCGATCTTTCCGAACAGCATAAGCGTCTACCTTCTCACCGAGGCGGCTGGGGGTGGGGCTGCCCGACCGGTCGGACAGGTGTCCGGCAGCCGTGCTGTCAGCGATCGTAGCGCGCGGGGGTAAACCGGAAGCAATCCCCGTGCGGACTCCGGGTTGCGGCCCTCCGCCTCGATTCCGGGGCCACGAAATCTCAGCGTACCCCGCTTGGCCGTGGGGCAGCAGAGTGCCCATCAGCGGCGAACCTCACCGCCCGCGCGGCGCGACCGTCACTGCCGACGCAGGGCGTCGACGGTTGACCCCAGCGGAGCCGAGGCCCGCTCCAGGTCCTCCGCGGCCCGGGTGATCCGCTTCGAGCTGTCCGACACCTGCCGGGCCAGCCTGCGGACCTCGGCGTAGACCCGCACCGAGAGCACGGCGAGAACGGCGATTCCGCAGAAGGCGAGGGCGAGGGCGAGCATCGGCCAGAGCATGCGGCAGAGCCTAGACGGTGGAGTGCAGCCGGAGTGTACGCACCCCGCCACCGGTGAGCAGCTCCACGATCCGCTCCCCCGCCGGTTTGCGCACCGCGGTTCCGCAGTCGGGGCAGGTGAAGGAGTAGAAGGTGGTGCGGTGGCTGGCCCCGATGGCCAGCCGCAGGGCGCCCGCGGCCAGCTCGAACCGGCCGCGGCACTGCGGACAGGCTGCCTTGAAGATCACCGACGTGGCACTCCCCCGTGCGGTCACTGTGTGCGTCCCTTCACTCACCGTACGCCGCGAGCGCCTGCCGCGCCGCGTCCCGAGCACTGGCCGCCAGCTCCCGCGGCGAGACGATCCTGCCGTCCCTGCCCAGCCGCAGCGCCAGGCGCCGCAGCGAGCCGGGGTCGGGCGCGCGCAGCGTGATCCGGAGGCCGCCGTCGGGCAGCTCATCGGCGCTGTCGTGCGGGTAGTACTCGGCGACCCAGCGCCCGCCGGGGCCGACCTCGACGACCACCTCGGGGTCCTCGGCGCCGGTCTGCACCAGGGCGGAGGACAGCTCCGACAGGTCGCGCAGCTCGATCGGCGGCGGGTCGGACGCGTCGTCCAGCAGCTTGATCTCGACGACCCGGTCCAGCCGGAAGGTCCGCCGCGCCTCGGAGAGGCGGCACCACGCCTCCATATAGGTGCGGCCGACGGCGAAGAGCCGGATCGGGTCGACCTCGCGCTCGGTGATCTCGTCACGCGCGGGTGAGTAGTAGCGCAGCCACAGCCTGCGGCGCTCGGAGATGGCGCGGTCGACGTCGGCGAAGACCCCGCCCTCCGATTCGAAGATCACCGAGAGCCGGGAGCTGGCGCCCGCCGCCTCGCCCGCCGCGGCCTCCAGCTTGGCGGTGGCCCGCAGCAGCGCGTCCCGGTCGCCCTCGCGCAGCCCGGGGAGGGTGGCGACGGCGCGGGCGGCGACCAGCAGCGCGGTGGCCTCGTCGGCGGCCAGCCGCAGCGGCTCGGCCACGTCATCGGGGTTGTGCCACCAGATCCGCTCTCCGTCGGTGTCGATGTCCATCAGGTCGCCGCCGCGGAAGCTGGTGCCGCACAGCGGCAGCACATCCAGGTCGGCGATCAGCTCGTCCTCGCTGATGCCGAAGGCCCGGGCGACGTCGGCGACGCGGGCGCCGGGGCGCTCGCGCAGATACGTCACCAGGGAGAGCATCCGCCGGGTCTGGTCAATGGCGTTTCCGGCCATGATGAAGTAGATCCGTCCCCTCAGCCTTTGGCGACCGCGCGCAGCCGGTCCACGACATCCGCCCGCAGCTCCTCGGGCGCCAGTACGACCACGTCCGGGCCGAACTCCACGAGCCAGGCGTCCAGGCCGTGCCCGTAGGGAATCTCCAGCTCGTCCCAGCCGTCGCCGGACTCCCGGGTGGACAGTGCCTTGGCCCGCAGCGGATAGCCGTGGCCCGAGCGCAGCCGGATCCGGGCGGTGCCGTTGGCGGTCTCGCCCGCCCAGCTCTCCACGGTCTCCCGGACGGTGACGTGGTCGGGCACCTCGGCGGTGAACGCGCCGGACCGCAGCCGGACCCGGCCGGTGATCCGGGAGAGCCGGAAGACCCGCTCGGCGGCGCGGTCGCGGTCCCATCCGGCGAGATACCAGTGGCCGCGCCAGCACTCCAGGGTCCAGGGCTCGACCTGCCGCGGCTCGGGGCGTGCGGCGTTCGCCTTGCGGTAGTCGAAGACGACGGGGCGGCGGTCGCGGCAGGCGAGCATCAGCGGTTCGAAGGCGCTCTCATGGACCGGGATGCGCGGCTCCAGCGCGCTGTGCCCGGGCGTGTCGTACGGATCCTCGGCGACCGGCATCCCGGCGGCGCGCAGCTTCTGCAGGGCACCGCTGGCGGCGCCCGCGAGCCGGGCCTGCTGCCAGACCTTGGCGGCGAGGCCGAGGGCGGCGGCCTCCTCGGCGTCGAGGGTGATCGGCGGGAGGCGGTTGCTGTCCCGGCGGGCGAGATAGCCGATCTCGCCGTCGAGGCCCTCCACCGTCTCGATGATCAGGCCGAGTTCACGCAGATCGTCCTTGTCGCGTTCGAACATGCGGTTGAACGCTTCGTCGTTGGCCGTGTCGGTCTGGAGGTACGCCTCTATGGAGCCCCGCAACTCCCGTTTGGTCAGCGGACGCCGCGTTCCCAGCAGGCACAGGGCCAGGTTCATCAACCGCTCGGCCTTGGCAATCGCCATCGACGCCCTTTCTTCGTGACCTTGACGACGTGACCGTACCGCTACCGGGACGCGCGGCAAAAGCCGAGGGCTCCCGCTCACCGGCAGGAGCCCTCGGCGCGACGGACGGCCGTCTCAGACGGAGACCAGGTCGCAGACGAAGATCAGCGTCTCGCCCGGCTTGATCCGGCCACCACCGGCGCCCCGGTCGCCGTAGCCGAGGTGCGGCGGGACGATGAGCTGGCGGCGGCCGCCGACCTTCATCCCCTGGAGGCCCTGGTCCCAGCCGGAGATGAGCTGGCCCACGCCGAGCTGGATCCGCAGCGGGGTGCCGCGGTTGTAGCTCGCGTCGAACTCCTCACCCGTGCTGAAGGCGACGCCCACATAGTGCACGGCGATGTTGTCGCCGGCCTTGGCCGCGGGCCCGTCGCCCTCCCAGATGTCCTTGATCTCCAGCTCGGCCGGCGGCTCGCCGCCCGGGAAGTCGACCTCGGGCTTCTCGATGCTCACGAAATTGCTCCTTGTGACGTGGTGGGCAACCCGCACAGGCTACAGAACCGCCAGGATGTCCACGGAGAACACCAGCGTGGAGTTGGCGGGGATGCCCTTCTGGGCCGCCTTGCCGTAGCCCAGGTCCGGGGGCACGACGACCAGCACCCGGCTGCCCACCTTCTTCCCCGTCAGCCCCTGCGACCAGCCCTTGACGACCTGCTGGAGCGAGAACTGGGCGAGCTCGCCGCGCTTGTAGCTGGAGTCGAACTCCTTGCCACCGTCCCACAGCACGCCCTTGTAGTTGACGAGCAGCGCGTCGGTCTTCTTGACCTCCTTGCCGTCACCCTCGATGACGTACTCGGAGACCAGCTTCTTCGGCGCGGACTTCTTGGGGACGGTGATGCTGGGCGCCTTGCCGTCGGTGTTGGTGGACACCTTGGGCAGGTCGGCGTCGGTCTGGTCCACTTTGCTGCCCTTGGCCGAGCTCTTGGCGTTGTAGGCGCCGACGAGGTCGATGACGAAGACCAGCGTGTCGGTGCCCTTGATACCGGCCTGCGGCTGCCCCTGCTTGCCGTAGGCGTACGCGGGCGGGACGGCCAGCTCCAGCCGGCTGCCGAGGTTCCGGCCCAGCAGTCCCTGGTCCCAGCCCGGGAGCACCTGGCCCTTGCCGATCGGAAAAGCGGCGGTCTTCTTCTTGTCGAAGGTGTTGTCGATGACCTTGCCGGTGTCCCAGATCTGCGCCAGGTAGTTGATCTGGAGCCAGTCGCCCTTGACCGTCTTCTTGCCGTCGCCCTGGCTGATCGTCTTGACCGCGAGGCTCTGCGAGGGCTTCCCCGTGCCCTTGGCGACCTTCGGTTTCTCGCCGAACTTCTTACCCGCGGTAATGGCCGGCACCGGGCCGGAGACGATCTTGCCGCTGGGGGCCGGTGAGGGACTCTGGCTCGTCGGCTCCTGGGACGGCTTGGTCTTGTCGGACCCTGATTCATCGTCACCGCAGCCCGCGAGTGTCAGCAGGCCCGCGGGCAGGGCAAGGAGTACGGAGCGTCGACGCACGGAGTCCTCGTTAGGTAGATCTTGAGATGGCCAGTGCGCGCCACTCTACGACGTGGCTCGGGCCCCGTCCGGAGAACGCACGGGGCCCGAGGGGAAGGTAAGCCGTACGCCGGTCACATACCGGCGATCAGCTTCTCCACCCGGTCGTCGACCGAGCGGAACGGGTCCTTGCACAGCACGGTGCGCTGCGCCTGGTCATTGAGCTTCAGATGCACCCAGTCGACGGTGAAATCGCGGCGCTGCTCCTGGGCCCGGCGGATGAAGTCGCCGCGCAGCCGGGCGCGGGTGGTCTGCGGTGGCACCGACTTGCCCTCGAAGATCTTCAAGTCGTTGCAGACCCGGGCCGCCTGGCCGCGCTTCTCCAGCAGGTAGTAGAGGCCGCGGCGGCGGTGGATGTCGTGGTAGGCGAGGTCTATCTGGGCGATGCGGGGATGCGACATGGTGATGTTGTTCTTCGCCCGGTACTGCTCGATGAGCTGGTACTTCATCACCCAGTCGATTTCGGTGCCGATCCGGTCGAGCTCCTCGGTGCGGATCGCGTCGAGGGTGCGGCCCCACAGCTCGAGGACGCGCTCGACCATGCCGGTGCGGATGCCCCGGCGCTCGCAGAAGTCGACGGCCTTCTCGTAGTACTCCTGCTGCACCTCCAGGGCGGACGCCTCGCGCCCGCTGGCGAGCCGCACCTTGCGCTGCCCGGTGATGTCGTGGCTGACCTCGCGGATCGCCCGGATGGGGTTCTCCAGGGTCAGGTCGCGCATCACCGTGCCCGCCTCGATCATGCGGAGCACCAGGTCGGTGGCGCCGACCTTGAGCAGCATGGTGGTCTCGGACATGTTGGAGTCACCCACGATGACATGCAGCCGGCGGTAGCGCTCGGCGTCGGCGTGGGGTTCGTCGCGGGTGTTGATGATCGGCCGGGAGCGGGTCGTGGCGGAGCTGACGCCCTCCCAGATGTGCTCGGCGCGCTGGCTGACGCAGTAGACCGCGCCGCGGGGGGTCTGGAGGACCTTGCCCGCGCCGCACAGGAGCTGTCGCGTCACCAGGAACGGGATGAGAATGTCGGCGAGCCGGGAGAACTCCCCGTGCCGTGCCACCAGATAGTTCTCGTGGCAGCCGTAGGAGTTGCCCGCGGAGTCGGTGTTGTTCTTGAAGAGATAGACGTCGCCCGCGATTCCCTCCTCGTGCAGGCGACGCTCCGCGTCCACGAGGAGACCTTCGAGAATGCGCTCGCCCGCTTTGTCATGGGTGACCAGCTCGGTCACGTTGTCACACTCGGGTGTCGCGTATTCCGGGTGCGAGCCCACGTCGAGATAGAGGCGGGCGCCGTTGCGCAGGAAGACATTGCTGCTGCGGCCCCAGGAGACGACACGGCGGAAGAGGTACCGCGCCACTTCGTCAGGAGACAACCGGCGCTGTCCCCTGAATGTGCACGTGACGCCGTACTCGTTCTCCAGGCCGAAAATGCGGCGGTCCATGCCTGAACATTACGCCTGATGGCGTGCTCTGAAACCGGGTTCGGCGGCATGGTTGCGATCATTTTCCGCACGAGGTTCATCCGGTGTTCGGTACATGGTGGGCCGGACGACGGGCCGCGGCCCGTCCAGGAGGAACCGCTGGGCCGCCAGCAGCACCGCCAGCGCGGCCGCGCCACCGGCCGCGGGCACCGTGAATCCGGGGACCACCCCGCCGAACTGGACGGCGGGCCCGGCCACGGCGGTGCCGACCGCGTTGCCCACCACGAAAGTGGTCACCAGCCAGGAGAACGCCTCGGTGACCGTGCCGGACGGCGCGTGGCGGTCCACGACGACGAAGGCGCAGGCCAGCGCCGGGGCGAGGAACACGCCCGCCACTCCGGCGAGGACGGTCATCGTGACGACGCCCGGCACCAGCACCAGCGGCAGATAGCCCAGCGCCAGCGCGGCCACCAGCAGCCGCAGCCGCCGTTCGGGCGCGCCGGGCCAGGTGCGGCCGCCGTAGACGATGCCGCCGACCAGCGCGCCCACGCCGAGGGCGGAGAGCAGCGCGCTGGAGACCGCGCCGCCGCCGTGCTCGTCGGCGTACGCCACGGCGGCCACCGCGATGGCGCCGAGGGCGAGCCCGATGAAGAAGAACGAGCCGAGCAGCACCAGCAGCCCGGGCGAGCGCAGCGCGCCCAGCCAGTGCGCCTCGCGCGGCGCGGAGCGCCACTGCCGCGAAGGCCGCGAGATCACGACGGAGAGCGCGCCCGCGACCCCGACGGCGTTGATGACCAGCAGCGCGGCCGCCTCGGACCACACGGCCACGGACAGGGTGACCAGCAGCGGGCCGACCGCGAACATCACCTCCTGGGCCACGGCGTCCAGCGCGTACGCGGCGTGCACCTGGTCCTCGCGCCGCAGCACCGTGGGCCACAGCGCCCGCAGCCCGCCCTCCAGCGGCGGGGTGAACAGCCCGGCGATCAGCATCGCCGCGTACGCCACGGGCAGCGGCTCGAGCCCGACAACGGCGAAGAGGACCATCCCGAGCGCGGAGGCCACGGCGGCGGGGAGCATCACCCGGGGCTGGCCGAGGTGGTCCACGGCCCGGCCCAGCAGGGGCTGGCCCACGGCGTTGGCCGCCCCGTAGACGGCCGAGAGCGCACCGGCGAGTGCGTAGCTGCCGCCCTCGGCGCGGGCGAAGAGCAGCACGGCGAGGGCGGCGGTGGCGTTCGGGAGCCGCCCCAGCAGCGTGCCGGTGAGCAGCCGTGCCGCGTGCGGGGTGCGCAGCAGTTCCCCGTAGCCAGCCGCCATTTCCTGCCCCTTCCTGCGGGTTCCGGTGGGTTCCGCCGGGTTGTCGCGAGCGCGTCGCGGGTCGTGAGTGACGTTGTACGTATAACGTCCAGCGTCATACGTACCATGGCCGCCACCGCGGGTCCACTCGCGGGCCGGAATGAGCAGCCTGCGGTCAGCCGTACGGCGACCGAGGGGAGCGGAGACGATGGTGGCGAGCGCGGACCGCGCCCACGCGGCGGGCGGGGCCCCCGGGAAAGGTTCCCGGGGAACCGGCCGGACGGGTGAGTCCGCGCGGCGCGGCGGCCCGGGCGGTGGAACGGCTCCGGGCGGTGGGACGGCTCCAGGCGGCGGGGCGACAGCGGGCGGTGGCGGGGCGGCTCCGGGCGGCGGCGGGACGGCGGCGGGACGGCCGGCGGCGGGACGGGCGACGAGCCGGGACGTGGCGCGCGCGGCGGGCGTGTCCCAGGCGACCGTGTCCCTGGTGCTCGGGGAGAAGTGGCCCGGAAGGGTCTCCGAGCGCACCGTGGAGACCGTGCGTGCCGCCGCGCGGGATCTCGGCTACCGCCCCAACCTCGCGGCCCGCAGCCTCCGCCTGGGCCGCACCAGGACCGTGCTGCTGGTGGTGCCCGCCCTCACGACCGAGTTCTTCGCCCGCGTCTACACCGGCGCCGAGCGGGTCGCCGCCGACCACGGCTTCGGCGTGGTGCTCTATCCGTCCCCCGAGGGCGTGGGACCGGCCCGGGACCCGTTCGACTCGGCGCGCGCCTCGCTGGACGGAGTGATCGCCTCCTCCATGGCGGCCGACGCCCTGGTCGCGGTGCGCGGCGGCGGACTGCCGCTGGTGATGCTCGACAGCGATCCGGACGACGCGTCCGCGGCGGCCACGGTCAACCTGGACATCGCGGACGGGGCGCGGCAGGTGGCCGGGCATCTGCTGGGGCTCGGGCACCGCCGGGTGGCCCATCTCGCGGCGGCGGTGGACTCCTGGACCTTCCGGGTCCGCGCCCGGGCGCTGGCGGAGGCGGTGGACGGGGTGCCGGGCGCCGCGCTGAGCGCCGAACCGGCGGGGCTGAGCGTCGAGGAGGGCCGCCGGGCCGCCGAGCGCGTCCTGGCCCGCCCCGGGCCACGGCCGACCGCGCTCGTCTGCGACGACGACATCCTGGCCGCGGGTGCCTGCAAGGCGGCCCGGCGGCTGGGGCTGCGGATCCCGGACGACATCTCGGTGACCGGCTTCGACGATCTGGCCCTGGCCACGGCGGTGGAGCCGGAGCTGACCACGGTCCGGCTCCCTGCGGAGGCGGTGGGCGCGGCGGGTATGCGGGCCCTGATCACGCTCCTGGACGGCGAGACACCCCAGGACACCGTGCTCCCCGTCGATCTGCTTCCCCGGGGCTCCACGGCCCCTCCCCCACGGCCCTGACCCGGGCCCGGACCCCATGACGCCCACCGCCGCCCCGGTGGGCCGGGGCGGCGGTGGCGGTGAGACGAATCGGGGGTGGGGTGGGTCAGTCCTCGGACTCCGGGGAGGACTCCTCCGAGGACTCGGCCGACGCCTCCGCGTCGGCCCCGCCCTCGCCGGACTCCAGGAGCCGGGAGAGCTGGCCGCCCAGGACGCGCTTGAACTTGCGCTTCTGGGGGCGGGTGCGGTCCAGGACCGCGACCTCGAGCTGCTCGGCGGTGAGGCTGCGCTCCCCGCCGTTGTTGTCACGGGAGAGCGAGTCGACGGCCAGCTTGAGGGCCTCGGCCAGGGTGATGCCGTCCCGGTGGCGCTGGTCGAGGTAGCTGCTGATCTGGTCGGCGTTGCCACCGACGGCGACCGAGCCGTGCTCGTCCACGATGGAGCCGTCGTGCGGAAGCCGGTAGATCTGGTCGTCCTCGGGGCCCTCCCCGACCTCGGCGACGATCAGCTCGACCTCGTACGGCTTCTCGGCGGCGCTGGAGAAGATCGTGCCCAGGGTCTGGGCGTAGACATTCGCCAGTCCGCGGGCCGTGACGTCCTCGCGGTCATAGGTATAGCCACGCAGATCGGCGTAACGGACACCGCCGATGCGCAGATTCTCGAATTCGTTGTACTTACCGACGGCCGCGAAGGCGATCCGGTCATAGATCTCGCTGACCTTGTGCAGCGCGCGGGACGGGTTCTCCGCAACGAAGACGATGCCGTCGGCGTACTGCAGCACGACCACGCTGCGGCCGCGCGCGATGCCCTTACGGGCGTATTCCGCGCGGTCGGCCATGGCCTGCTGAGGAGAAACATAGAACGGCGTCGTCACCGGCTGTCCGTCCCTTCTGTCATTGGCGAATGCATTCCGGTAGGACCGTCCTGATCAGAGCAGGGGGGCGCGGGGGCCGTCCGGCTCCTCGAGGCGCCGCTCATGGATGGCGTGGGCGAGTTCGGACACCTCGTCCTCGCTGAACCTCTTGAAACCATCCTCGGTGAGGGATGTGATGATCGGATAAATACGGCGGGCGAGATCCGGCCCTCCGGTGGCCGAATCGTCGTCGGCGGCGTCATAGAGCGCCTGGAGCACGGCCGTGGCGGCCTGCTCCTCGGTCGAATCCTCGCGATAGAGCTTCTTGAGCGCGCCCCGGGCGAACATCGAGCCCGAGCCGGTGGCGGCGAAGCCGCGCTCCTCCGAACGCCCCCCGGTCACGTCGTAGGAGAAGATGCGGCCCTTCTCCCGGTCGACGTCCCACCCCGCGAAGAGCGGGACCACGGCAAGGCCCTGCATCGCCATGCCGAGGTTGCCGCGGATCATGGTCGACAGCCTGTTCGCCTTGCCCTCGAGCGAGAGCACGGTGCCCTCGACCTTCTCGAAGTGCTCCAGCTCCAGCTGGAAGAGCTTGACCATCTCCACCGCGATACCGGCGGTCCCCGCGATCCCGACCGCCGAGAACTCATCGGCCGGGAAGACCTTCTCGATGTCACGCTGCGCGATGACATTGCCCATGGTGGCGCGGCGGTCACCGGCGAGCACCACGCCGCCGGAGAAGGTCACCGCCACGATGGTGGTGCCGTGGGGGGCCTCGATGGCGCCCTGCACCGGGGGCAGTGGACGGTTCCCCGGAAGCAACTCGGGCGAGTGGTCACCCAGGAAGTCCATGAACGACGAGGAGCCGGGCGTCAGGAAGGCAGCCGGCAGACGCCCTGTGCTACGAGTGTTGGCTTCCACACGTTTCCTTCCACCAGATCTTGAAATGATGCACGGACCATACCCCTGGCCATGGAAGTCATCCGTCCTGCGTCCCCTCCGCGGGGACGCAGGACGGAGAAGACGCGCCTTACTGCCCGCCCTTCTGGACGAAAGACCTCACGAAGTCCTCCGCGTTCTCCTCGAGCACGTCGTCGATCTCGTCCAGCACGGAGTCGACGTCGTCCGAGAGCTTCTCCTGCCGCTCCTTGAGGTCGTCCGCAGCCTGTGCGTCCTGCGTCTGCTCCTCGACCTCTTCGGTCGAGCGCGACGCCTTCTGCTGACCGCCGCCGGTGTCCTTGGTCGCCATTTCCCTCACCCCGCTCGGTTCGCCCGCTGATTCGATCGGTCTCAAGATCAGACCCTACAAGCAGGGTCCGACATCGGCCTCCCACTCGCTACAACGTACGGAGGCCACCTCGATGATTCCCGGCTCAAGGGCATTTCAGCCTCCGGACAGCACCCGGACCAGGTCCTCGGCCGTGCGGCAGCGGTCCAGCAACTCCTTGACGTGGTTGCGGGTGCCGCGCAGCGGCTCCAGGGTGGGAACCCGTTGCAGAGAGTCACGGCCCGGCAGGTCGAAGATCACCGAGTCCCAGGAGGCCGCGGCCACGTCGTCCGCGTACTGCTCCAGGCAGCGGCCGCGGAAGTAGGCGCGGGTGTCCTCCGGGGGCTTGTTCTGGGCGCGTGCGATGTCCTGGTCGTCCAGCAGCCGCTTCATCTTGCCGCGGGCCACCAGCCGGTTGTACAGGCCCTTGTCCGGGCGCACGTCGGCGTACTGGAGGTCCACCAGATGGAGCCGGGCCGCGTCCCACTCCAGGGCGTCGCGGCGGCGGTAGCCCTCGAGCAGCTCGCGCTTGGCGATCCAGTCCAGCTCGCCGGACAGGCTCATGGGGTCGCGCTCCAGCCGGTTCAGCACGTCCTCCCAGCGGACCAGGACGTCCCGGGTCTGCTCGTCGGCGTCCGCCCCGTAGCGGTCCTCGACGTATTTGCGGGCCAGCTCGAAGTACTCCATCTGGAGCTGCACCGCGGTAAGCGTACGGCCGCTGCGCAGCGTGACGAGACGGCGCAGCGTCGGGTCGTGCGAGACCTGGTGCAGGGTGCGCACCGGCTGGTCCACCGCGAGGTCCACGGCGATAAAGCCGTCCTCGATCATCGACAGCACCAGGGCGGTGGTGCCCAGCTTGAGGTACGTCGACAGCTCGGAGAGGTTGGCGTCGCCGATGATCACATGGAGCCGGCGGTACTTCTCGGCGTCGGCGTGTGGCTCGTCGCGGGTGTTGATGATCGGGCGCTTGAGCGTGGTCTCCAGGCCGACCTCGACCTCGAAGTAGTCCGCCCGCTGGCTGATCTGGAAGCCGTGCTCATGGCCGTCCTGGCCGACGCCGACGCGGCCCGCGCCCGTGACGACCTGGCGGGAGACGAAGAAGGGCGTCAGGTGGCGCACGATGTCCGAGAAGGCGGTCTCCCGCTTCATCAGGTAGTTCTCATGCGTGCCGTAGGAGGCGCCCTTGTTGTCGGTGTTGTTCTTGTAGAGGTGAATGAGCTGGCCGCCGGGCAGCTCGGCGGCGCGCAGTGCGGCCTCGGCCATGACGCGCTCGCCGGCCTTGTCCCAGAGCACCGCGTCCCGGGGATTGGTGACCTCGGGGGCGGAGTACTCGGGGTGGGCGTGGTCCACGTAGAGCCGCGCGCCATTGGTGAGGATCACATTGGCCAGACCGATGTCCTCGTCCGTGAGCTGGCTGGAGTCGGCGGACTCGCGTGCGAGGTCGAATCCGCGGGCGTCCCGCAGCGGGTTCTCCTCCTCGAAGTCCCAGCGGGCGCGGCGCGCCCGGTGCATCGCCGCCGCGTAGGCGTTGACGACCTGGGATGAGGTGAGCATGGCATTGGCGTTCGGGTGCCCCGGGACGGAGATCCCGTACTCCGTCTCGATTCCCATTACGCGCCGTACGGTCATGCGGCCCTCCTTGCCCGGCGCCGCCCCCGGCTGGGATCGGCGCTCAAGTACCGCTGCGCTCCCGGTCCATCTGCGGCCCCCGATCCCCCGTGCCGCGATACTGCGGTACCGAAGAGCCTAGAACGGCCAAGCGGTGCTGCGGAGATCATTACAGTCATTGCTCCGGTCGGGCTCGTAGGACTCATACGAAGAATGCGGTCCGAAAAGCGCATCCGGCTGCGGATGCCCCGTCCAGGACATCCGCAGCCGGACCGCGCTGTTACAGGTACTGACCGGTGTTCGCCACCGTGTCGATGGAGCGTCCGGTGTCCGCGCCCTGCTTTCCGGTGACCAGGGTGCGGATGTACACGATCCGCTCGCCCTTCTTACCGGAGATCCGGGCCCAGTCGTCCGGGTTCGTGGTGTTGGGCAGGTCCTCGTTCTCCTTGAACTCGTCCACGCAGGCGGCGAGCAGATGGGAGACGCGAAGGCCCTTCTGGTTGTGGTCCAGGAAGTCCTTGATGGCCATCTTCTTGGCGCGGTCCACAATGTTCTGGATCATGGCGCCGGAGTTGAAGTCCTTGAAGTAGAGGACTTCCTTGTCGCCATTGGCGTAGGTGACCTCCAGGAAGCGGTTCTCCTCGGACTCGGTGTACATCTGCTCGACCACCGACTGGATCATCCCGCCGATCGCGGCCTTGGGCGACTGGCCGTGCTCGGTGAGGTCGTCCGTGTGGATGGGCAGGGACTCCGTCAGGTACTTCGAGAAGATGTCCTTGGCGGCCTCGGCGTCCGGACGCTCGATCTTGATCTTCACATCGAGGCGGCCGGGGCGCAGGATCGCGGGGTCGATCATGTCCTCGCGGTTGGAGGCACCGATGACGATCACGTTCTCCAGGCCCTCCACACCGTCGATCTCGGAGAGCAGCTGGGGGACGATGGTGTTCTCCACGTCCGAGCTGACCCCGGAGCCACGGGTGCGGAAGAGGGAGTCCATCTCGTCGAAGAAGACGATGACGGGCGTGCCCTCACTGGCCTTCTCCCGGGCCCGCTGGAAGACCAGCCGGATGTGCCGCTCCGTCTCGCCGACGTACTTGTTGAGCAGCTCGGGGCCCTTGATGTTGAGGAAGAAGCTCTTCCCCGCGGGCTTGCCGGTCACCTCGGCGACCTTCTTGGCAAGGGAGTTGGCCACGGCCTTGGCGATCAGCGTCTTACCGCAGCCGGGCGGGCCGTACAGCAGCACACCCTTGGGCGGCCGCAGTTCGTGCTCCTTGAAGAGGTCGGGGTAGAGATACGGGAGCTCGACCGCATCGCGGATCAGCTCGATCTGGTTTCCCAGACCGCCGATCTTGTTGTAGTCGATGTCCGGCACCTCTTCGAGGACGAGCTCCTCGACCTCGCTCTTCGGTACCACCTCGTAGACATAGCCGGACCGGGGCTCGAGCAGCAGGGCATCACCGGGCCGGATGGTGGTGCTCAGCAGCGGCTCCGCCAGCCGCACCACCCGCTCCTCGTCGGTGTGCCCGATCACCAGGGCGCGCTCGCCGTCCTCAAGGACTTCCTTGAGGGTGACGATGTCCCCGGCGCGCTCGAACTCCATGGCCTCGACCACGTTGAGCGCCTCGTTGAGCATGACCTCCTGGCCGCGCTTGAGGTCGTCGAGCTCGACGCTTGGGCTGACATTCACCCGGAGTTTACGTCCCCCGGTAAAGATGTCCGCCGTACCGTCCTCGTTCGCCTGCAGAAAGGCTCCGAAACCGGCCGGCGGCTGTGCAAGCCGGTCGACCTCCTCCTTGAGGGCCACGATCTGGTCGCGGGCCTCACGGAGTGTGTTCGCGAGCCGCTCGTTCTGTGCGGAGACTCCCGCCAGATTGGTCTGCAGCTCGACGATCCGCTCTTCGAGAATCCTCGTATGACGCGGAGAGTCGGCGAGCTTGCGGCGCAGGACGGCGATTTCCTGCTCGAGATAGGCAACCTGGCCGGCAGGGTCATCAGACCCCCGCCCCGGCCGGATGCCGCGGTTGATGTCGTCGTCGTGGGCTGCCACGGTCCTCACCTCCTCCAAGGGGAGCTGGACGCTTCCTGACCCTACCTGGGCCGGTGCGGGTTGAAACCCCTAGATCACAAACCCGGTCGGCGTGTGTCCGATCTTCACCCTTGCGCACTCCCTCACGCCAGGTGAATACCCACCCAACAACATCGGAAAGCGAGCGGTTGTATCGTCGACACGGTCAACACCCGTCAGGGCTGGCGATATTTAGACAATGTTGAATCGCGTATCGAAGGAACAGGAGGGGGCACACCGTGCGGAACGAGGAGCTCGGCGGTCTTGAGGTCTGGATCGACCAGGATCTGTGCACCGGGGACGGCATCTGCGCCCAGTACGCTCCCGAGGTCTTCGAACTCGACATTGACGGTCTAGCTTACGTCAAGAGCGCCGACGATGAGCTGCTACAGGACAAGGGCGCGACCACCCCGGTCCCCCTGGCCCTGCTGACCGAGGTCAGGGATTCCGCCAAGGAGTGCCCCGGCGACTGCATCCATGTACGCCGCGTCACGGACCGGGTCGAGGTCTACGGACCCGAAGCGGAGTGACCCACCGCGAGTAACCGCTCACACACTCCCTGGGACCGGCAGCGCCTTCAGTACGAACTTTCCGTCCCGCCACTGCCAGTTGACCTTGCGCTGCAGATCCGGACAGCACCGCGGAACCTTGGCCGACGAGTATCCCAGCAACGTGGCCGAAACCCTCTTTCCGCGTACCGCGAAATCGCTGATGCTCATCCCTTCCCTCGGATCCACGAAGGTGGCCACCACGCGGGGCGCGGCGCCCGCGCGGCCGGTCGGCTGGGAGAGCACATAGACGCCGCTGGGCGGGGTACCGAAAGCGGTCGGGCAGCGCACCACGGCGACGGTCTCCGGCCGCCCGTCACCGTCCAGGTCCGCCGAGCCCCGGTCGATGACGTCGGGCCGGGCCCGTCCGCAGTTCATCGGATAGTCCGCGGCGCGGGGGTCGGGGGCCTTGGCAGCCGGAAGCCCTCCGGTGCCCGGCGCGGAGGCGGTGGTGGACGTGGTGGCCTTGGCGTCGGAGGGCTGGAAGAACGACCCTCCGGCGATGACGGCGGCCACGGCGGCCGCGGTCGCCACCCAGTGCACCGGACGGGGTTGGGTGTGCGCGAGATCCGGGCCCAGAGGCTGCACGCGGGATGACTCCATGTGAGGGGCTGAGGCGGGAGATGACCCGCATGGTGCCACATCTCACAGGGGCGCGGCCACCGCCCTCACACGAGGAATTCGGTGGCCGCGCCGAGTCGTTGTGGCGCCGGTCTCCGCCAGGCGGGCCTCAGCCGGCTGCCGGACGGGCCCCTGATGGCGTCAGACGTCGCCGGAGGGGGTGTCCTGGCCGCCGGAGGGGCGCCTGTCGCCTCCTGAGGCGTCCGTGGCACCGGTGTCCTTGGCGGTGCCGGTCTCCTTGGCGGTGCCCCAGCCCACGTAGTCCTCGCCGTAGGCGCCCTTGGCGGGCCTGCGGCGGCGCATCGGGGGCTCCACACCGTCCGCGAGCCGGCGGGCGGTGAGCAGGAAGCCGGTGTGGCCGATCATGCGGTGGTCGGGCCGTACCGCCAGGCCCTCCACGTGCCAGGTGCGCACCATGGTCTCCCAGGCCGACGGCTCGTTGAAGGTGCCGTGCTCGCGGATGGCCTCCACGGTGCGGGCGAGCTGAGTGGTGGTGGCGACGTACGCGCACAGGATGCCGCCGGGGACGAGCGCCTTGGACACCGGCTCCAGGCACTCCCAGGGGGCGAGCATGTCCAGGATCACGCGGTCCACGTCGGTGTCGCTGAGGTTGTCCTGGAGGTCGCCGACGGTGAGCCGCCAGGCGGGGTGCGGGGCGCCGAAGTAGCGCTCGACGTTCTGGGCGGCGATCTCGGCGAAGTCGGCCCGGCGCTCGTAGGAGTGCAGCATGCCCTGGTCGCCGATGGCCCGCAGCAGGAAGGTGGAGAGCGAGCCGGAGCCGACGCCCGCCTCGACGACGCGTGCGCCGGGGAAGATGTCGGCCATCGCCAGGATCTGCCCCGCGTCCTTGGGGTAGACCACGGCGGCACCGCGTGGCATGGACAGGACATAGTCGGGGAGCAGGGGGCGCAGCGCGAGATACGCGACGTTTCCCGTGGTGCGCACGACGGTTCCCTCGGGGGCGCCGATCAGCTCGTCATGGGGGAAGGATCCCTTGTGGGTGTGGAAGTTCTTCCCGGACTCGAGCGTGAAGGTGTAGTGGCGTCCCTTGGGGTCGGTGAGCTGGACCTGGTCCCCGACCTGGAAGGGCCCGCGACGGCGGGCGGCACCGGTCGGTTCGGACATGTGAACAGCCTACCGGGCACTTCGCCGTGCCCGGACCACGCCCGGGGCCTCAGGAGCGGCCCGAGGGGGTCCTGGCCATGGCCGCCACGAAGGCACGCTCGACATCGGCCGTGGAGAGCACCCCGTAGATCTCTCCGGTCTCCTCGACGACCAGGTACTCGGTGGCGGGGGTGGCGCGCAGGGTGTCCAGTAGTTCCTCGCCGGTGAGCTCGGCGGAGACCCGCATACCGTCCTTGAGGTCCTGGGCGAGACCGCTGACCGCGACCCAGGGGCGGCGGTGCTCGGGGATCCCCACGATGGCCGCCTCGCGCACCACGGCGGTCGGGGCGCCGTGACCGTCCACCACGACCAGGGCGCGGGCCCCCGCCTCGTTCGCCCGGCGCAGGGCCTCGGAGAGCGGGGTGTCGGCCGCCACGGGGACGGCGCGCCGGGTGAGCGTACGGGCGCGCAGGTCCGGCAGCCGCTCCCGCAGCCGGGCCATCCGCAGGCTGTTGCCCGCGCCGGTCCAGATGATCGCGGCGAGTATGGCGGCCAGCAGCGCGTCGGTGAGCGAGTCCACGCTGCCGAAGCTCTTGGGTTCCTCGCCGAGCCCGCCCGCCTGGGTGAGCAGCGGGAGCCCGACGAGCACCGCGACGGCGAGCGCGCGGCCGCTCCAGGCGGCGGCGACGGTGCCGGTCATGGGCCTGCCGCTGATCTTCCAGACGACCGCCCGCAGCATCCGCCCGCCGTCCAGCGGCAGCCCGGGCAGCAGGTTGAACGCGGCCACGATCAGGTTGGAGATCATCAGCCCGGCGAGCAGCACCCCGGGCACCGTGCCGGGTTCCACGACCATCATGCCCAGGTAGAACACGCCCGACAGGACCAGGGAGAGCAGCGGGCCGACGAAGGCGAGCACGAACTCCCGGCCGGGGGTCTCGGTCTCCTTCTCGATCTCCGAGACCCCGCCGAAGAACTGCAGCTGGATGCGGCGCACCGGCAGCTTGAAGCGGAGCGCGGCCACGGTGTGGGCGAGCTCATGCACCAGCACCGAGGCGTAGAAGGCCACCGCGAAGAAGAGCGAGACCAGATAGCGGGCCGCGCCGAGCTCGGGCAGCACCCGGTCGAGCTGGCCGCCGAAGACCCAGGTGATGAGGGCGGCGACCAGGAACCAGCTGGGCGAGACGTACACCGGCACGCCGAAGGGCCGGCCCATGAGAATGCCGCCGCCCACGTCGCGCGGGCGCGGCTGCTTGCCGCCCTCGGGCTCGGTCGCGCGGTCCGATTCCCCGTTGTCGGACTGCCGCTGCCCGCTGTTGTCCACGGTGTCCCCTCGTCGGATGCTCGGTCGCACCCTTCTTTTTGATACGGTCCCCACGATCATGCAGTGCCGGGGGCTCGAACGTCGATGGTATGCGTCCGGCTGTCGGTGGCGGGTCGTAGGGTCTTCGCCATGGGAACCACCACGGGAACCACCACCGGGAAGGCCGAACCCTCCGACGGGCCACCGAAGTCCGGCCCCGCCGCCTCGTTGTCACCCTCACGGGCGGCCGATTTCATGCGGTGCCCGTTGCTGTACCGCTTCCGAGTGATCGACAAACTGCCGGAGAAGCCCAGCGCGGCGGCCACCCGCGGCACGGTGGTCCACGCGGTGCTGGAGCGGCTCTTCGACGCCCCGGCCGACGACCGCACCGCCCCGCGGGCCCGTTCGATGGTGCCGGGCGAGTGGGAGCGGCTGCTGGCGGCCAAGCCGGAGCTGGCGGAGCTGTTCCAGGAGGAGGACGGCGCTCCGGCGCCGGACCGGCTGGCCGAGTGGCTGACGGGGGCCCAGACGCTGGTGGAGCAGTGGTTCTCGCTGGAGGATCCGACCCGTCTGGAGCCCGCTGAGCGCGAGCTGTTCGTGGAGACGGAGCTCGACTCCGGGCTGACGCTCCGTGGAATCATCGACCGGATCGACATCGCTCCCAGCGGTGATGTGCGGATCGTGGACTACAAGACGGGCAAGGCTCCCGCGCCGCAGTACGCGGGCGAGGCCCTGTTCCAGATGAAGTTCTACGCCCTGGTGCTGTGGCGGCTGCGCGGAGTGATCCCGCGGCGGCTCCAGCTGGTCTATCTGGGCAGCGGGGATGTGCTGACGTACGACCCGGAGGAGCGGGATCTGCGGGCCGTGGAGCGCAAGGTGCTGGCCCTGTGGGAGGCGATCCGGCTGGCCACGGAGACCGGCGCCTTCGTGCCCCGGCAGACCAGGCTCTGCGGCTGGTGCGACCACCAGGCACACTGTCCGGAATTCGGGGGTACGCCGCCGCCGTATCCGCTGGCGGTGGTGCCGCGAGCAAGACAAGAGGTGCCGCGAAGCGCCCCCTGAGGGTGGTGGTGGGTGACGGGCGGGACAAGAGGTGCCGCGAAGCGCCCCCTGAGGGTGGTGGTGGGTGACGGGCGGGACAAGAGGTGCCGCGTAGCGCCCCCTGAGGGTGGTGGTGGGTGACGGGCGGGCAGAATGGACGCGGTCTAGGAGAAGGAGTTCCCGTGGCGATCCGCGTCCTACTGGTCGATGATCAACCGCTGCTGCGCACCGGCTTCCGGATGATTCTGGAGGCGGAGCAGGACCTGGCGGTCGTCGGTGAGGCCGGGGACGGTCTGCAGGCCCTCGATCAGGTGCGGGCGCTCCAGCCCGATGTGGTCCTGATGGACATCCGGATGCCGCGGATGGACGGCGTGGAGGCGACCCGTCAGATCACCGGCCCGGGGCGGGACGGCCCGGCCAAGGTGCTGGTGCTGACCACCTTCGACCTGGACGAGTACGTGGTGGAGGCGCTGCGCGCCGGGGCCAGCGGCTTCCTGCTGAAGGACGCGCCCGCCACCGAACTGGTGCAGGCCATCCGCGTGGTGGCGGCGGGCGAGGCGATGCTGGCGCCCAGCATCACCCGCAGGCTGCTGGACAAGTACGCCGGGCATCTGCCGTCGGGCGAGGAGCCGGTGCCGGACACCCTGCACACGCTGACCGAGCGCGAGGTCGAGGTGTTGAAGCTGGTGGCCCGGGGGCTGTCCAACGCGGAGATCGCCGCCGATCTGTTCGTCAGCGAGACCACGGTCAAGACGCATGTGGGCCATGTGCTGACCAAGCTGGGGCTGCGCGACCGGGTGCAGGCCGCCGTCTACGCCTATGAGAGCGGGCTGGTCCGCCCCGGCACGCAGTAGGCGTACCGGGGCGGCTCGGGGTGCTTCCGGCCGATCGGCCGGTAGCACCGTCAGCCGTCGGACGACTTGCCGATCTCCCAGAAGCGGAAGACCGTCGAGGAGTCGAGGGTCCACTGCAGCCCGGTGATGTCGTCCCGGGCCACCGCGTACTGCTTGCCCTGCCACAGCGGGAGCATCGGCACCTCGTCGGCGATGATGTCCTGGATCCGCTGGAAGTCGCCGACCGTGGCCTCACGGCTGGGCTGCTCGGCGGTGGCGGGGATGAGCTGCGCGGTCAGCCGCGGCGAGGTGTAGTGGTTGGCCAGGACATTGCCGGCGCCGAAGAACGGGGCGACGAAGTTGTCCGGGTCCGGGTAGTCGGGCACCCAGCCCTTCACATAGACGCCGTACTTCCCTCCGGCGACGCCCTTCTCGTACGCGGCGACGTCCGCGCTCTTCACATCGACGTCGAACAGCCCGCTGGCGTTGAGCTGCTCGGCGATCCGGCGCAGGCCCGGGACGGTGCCGGGGCCGTAGCGGATCGGGGTGCCCCACAGGGTCAGCTTGACCTTGCCGGTGATCCCCTCGTCCCGCAGCGCCTGCTTGGCCTTCTCGGGCTGCGGGCGGTCGCCGTACTTGTCGTAGAAGGCGGTGTTGTGGCCGGTGATACCGGCCGGGACCACTGAGTACAGCGGTTCGGCGGTGCGCTTGTAGACGTCCCGTACCAGGGTGGAGCGGTCGATGAGGTACGCCATGGCCTTGCGCACCCCGAGCTTGCCCGCCACCGGGTCCTTCATGTTGAAGACCAGGTGCTGGACCTCGGCGCCGGTGCCCTCGACCACGTTCAGGCTCTTGCCGCCGCCGAGGCTCTGCGCCTGGAGGTCGGCGAGGTCGCGCATGGCCAGCCCGCGGTAGGCGAGGTCCACATCGCCCTTCTGCACGGCGGACTTCAGCCGCGCCTGCCCGCCGTGGAAGAACTTCAGGGTCAGCCCGGAGTTCTTCGGCTCGGCGGGTCCCTGGTAGCCGCCGTTGACGGAGAAGTCCGCCTCGTCCTTGGTGAAGGAGTCCAGCTTGTAGACGCCGGAGCCGACCGCCTTGTGGTCCGTGCGCAGCTTGTCGGCCGGGTACTCCTCGTGGTCCACGATGGACCCGGCGCCGGAGGCGATCTTCTGCGGGAAGGTCGCGTCGGAGTCCTTCAGATGGAAGACGACGGTCCGTTTGTCCGGGGCGTCGATGCTCCCGATGGAGGTGAGCATCAGCGCCGGGCCGTTGGGGTCATTGATCCGCTTGGTGCGCTCGAAGGAGTACTTGACGTCCTCGGAGGTGAGCGGATGGCCGTCGGTGAACTTCAGGCCGTTCTTCAGCGTGCAGGAGTAGACCCGGCTGGTGTTGTCCTTGAAGGAGCACTTCTCCGCCGCCTCCGGCTGCGGTGTGGTGCTGCCCTTCGGGAAGCTCAGCAGCGACTGGAAGACGTTGTTGAACAGCAGCCAGGAGCCTGGGTCGTAGCCGGACGCCGGGTCGGTGGCGAGCACCTCGTCCGACATCCCCATCACCACGTGCTCGCCGGTGCCCGCCGCGTCCCCGTCCTCACTGCCGCAGCCGGTGAGCAGGGCGGCGGCCAGTCCTGCCCCGAGGGGAGCTGCCAGCCACTGATCACGTTTCCTCAACGGTATTCCTCACACGCTCGACGTCTTCGTATCCGACCCCCGTAAGTCGTTCTCAGTCGCCCTTGCCGAGCTCCCACAGCTGGAGCATGGTCGAGGAGTCGAAGGCGTACTCGGCGCCCGTCACGTTCCCGCGGGCGGCCACGTACGTGTTGCCCTGCCACAGCGGAAGGTAGGGCACATCGCTGGCGACGGCGTTCTGGATGGACTGGTAGTCCTTGTCGGCGAGGCTGCGCTGGGCCTCCTGCCGGGTCTTGGGGATCAGCTCGTCCTGGATGGTCGTGTTGCTGTAGGGCGAGTTGAGGAAGTTGTCCTTGGTGAGGAACGGCGCGGTGTAGCTGTCGGGGTCCGGGAAGTCGGGGAGCCAGCCCATCCCGGAGGCGGAGAACTGGCGCTTGATGAGCGCGGGCCGGAAGTCCCGCCAGGGGTAGCCCTTGATCTTGACGGAGAACAGTCCGCTGCCGTTGAGCTGCTTGCGCAGCTCCTTGAACTCCCCGGCCGTCTCCGGACCGTAGTGGTCGGTGGTGTAGGTCAGCGTCAGCTTCACCGGGGTGCTGATACCGGCCTCGCTCAGCACGCGCCGGGCCTCCTTGGGATCCGGGTCGCCGTACTCGTTGTGGAACGAGTTGATGTGCGAGGAGATGCTGGTGGGGATCATCGAGTAGAGGGGCTCGGCGGTCCGCTTGTACACATCGCGCACCAGCGCCTGGCGGTCCACGAGATGGGCGATCGCCTGCCGGACCGCCTTGTTCTTCACCACCGGGTCGGAGGTGTTGAACACCAGGTAGCGGATGCCCTGGCCGGAGGACTCGAAGAGGCGGACGCCCTTGATCTCGCCCTTGTTGAGCTTGTCGATCTGCTCGGGCGAGAAGCCGCGGTGGACCAGGTCGATGTCGCCCTTGACCAGCGCCTTTTCCATGGTCGAGGCGGAGTCGTAGAACCGCATCTCCACCTTGCCGGCCTTCGGCTCGACATCGCCCTTGTAGTGGGAGTTCTTGGTGAAGACGACCTTCGTCAGCCGGTTGTCGCGCACCTCGGTCTTGGCGCTGTACGGGCCCGAGCCCGTCATCTCGAAGCCGTTGCGCAGCGCGTCGGGCTTGTAGACCTCGCTGTCCAGGATCGCGGCGGCCGGGGTGGTGAGCTTCGACGGGAAGGTCGCGTCCGGCTGCGAGAGATGGATGACGATCTCACGGTCGCTGGGAGTTTCGATCTTGTCCACGTTGGACAGCAGGGACTTGGTGCCGTTGGGGTCGTCGATGCGCAGCACCCGCTCGAGGGAGAACTTGACGTCCTTCGAGGTGAGGTCGTGGCCGTTGGAGAACTTCAGCCCCTCGCGCAGCGTGCAGCGGTATTGCTCGCTCTGTCTGTCCTGGAAGCCGCATTTCTCGGCCGCGTCGGGTATCGGCTCGGTTCCCGAGCGGGGCAGCCGCATCAGCGTCTGGAAGGCGTTGTGCAGCACGCTCCAGGACGCGAAGTCGTAGGCCAGGGCGGGATCCAGCGGCGCGGGCGCCGCCTTCGACGCCTCTATGCGGTCCGTGCTGCCCAGGACGAGCGTCTTGCCGTCCGAGCCCGAGCCGTCGGTACCACCGCACGCGGCGAGCGTGGAGATCAGGAGGCCGGCCACAGCCGGCAGCACCAGCGACTTGCGCGTCATTGTCGGGAGTCTCCCTGCCATCGATCAACTACTCGCGACGAGATTAGTCCGCGGCGCCAGTGATACTCGGACACAACGAAGTTGAGGCGATATCACGCCCCGATAACGAGCGATCATCGACCGATATCCGGACGTGGCCGCGATTCGTACGCCATGCCACCAATCCGGACACAAGGGCTCACCCAAATCGCACCAGACGGGACGCGCGACAGACAGCCATCGCATCCGTCCACGGCATATGCAGTGATAAACATCACGTTCCGTTGTCGCCAACGGAACGTGAAAATTCCGCCCGCGCTATTCAGTTTGCAATTTACAGGAATACGCTCGGTGCCCGATCAGTGCACCGCCGTGACCAGGGTGCGCAGGAAATCGAGATCGACTTCTTCGAGCGAGCCGATGACCGTACGCCCCGCCACGGGCTCGATCGGCACCACGGACGGCACCGCGACCACCCGGCACCCGGCCGCCTCCGCGGCCCGTACGCCCGTCTCGGTGTCCTCGATGACCACGCACCGCCCCGGCTCCGCGGCCAGCCCGGCCGCGGCGAGCAGATAGGGGTCAGGATGCGGCTTGGTCCGCTCGACCTCGTCGCCCGCGACCGTCAGGGCGAAGTGCTCCGGGCCGAGCGAGCGCAGGACGCGGTCCATCACCCGCCGGTGGGAGGCGGAGACCAGGGCGGTGGGGATACCGTGCGCGGCCAGCTCGGTGAGCAGCCGGTGGGCGCCGGGCAGCATCGGCACACTGCCGTCGATCAGCTCGGTGAAACGGCTGTTGAGCAGGCCGGTGAGCTCGGCGAGGGCGATCTGGGCGCCGGTGGCCTCGATCAGGAACTGGGCGCTGCGCGACATCGGACCGCCCACCACGACCTGGCGGTACTCCTCGGCGAGGGCGTGCCCCAGCTCGGCGAAGATGGAGACCTCCGCGTCCCACCAGATGCCCTCGGTGTCGACCAGGGTGCCGTCCATGTCGAGCAGAACGGCTTGCAGGGCCGAGCCTTCGGCCGTACGGGTGTCGACGGCGGGGATGCTGCTGGTCATCCAAACACCTCCGGATAAGGGGCACGAAGGCCGGCCCCCTTCCGCTGACGGGAAGGCGACCGGCCTCTACCGGATCGACCAGTCTACGTCGCGCCGCGCCGACGCGCCCGGTGAGCGCCCAAGGCGGTCACAGAAGGCCGCCGGAGGGCTGCCGCGCGTCTACCGCGCGTTGAAGTACTTCGCCTCCGGGTGGTGGATCACGATGGCGTCCGTGGACTGCTCGGGGTGGAGCTGGAACTCCTCCGAGAGCTTCACCCCGATCCGTTCCGGCTCCAGCAGTTCGGCGATCTTCGCGCGGTCCTCCAGGTCGGGGCAGGCGCCGTAGCCCAGCGAGAAGCGCGCGCCGCGGTACTTCAGCGCGAACATGTCCTCGATGCCACCGGGGTCCTCCCCGGCGAAGCCCAGCTCGGCGCGGACCCGGGCGTGCCAGTACTCGGCCAGCGCCTCCGCCAGCTGGACGGACAGGCCGTGCAGCTCCAGGTAGTCGCGGTAGGAGTCGGCGGCGAACAGCTCGGCGGTGGCCTCGCCGATCTTCGAGCCGACGGTGACCACCTGAAGGCCGACCACGTCGGTCTCGCCGGACTCCTCCGGGCGGAAGAAGTCGGCGAGGCACAGCCTGCGGCCGCGGCGCTGGCGCGGGAAGGTGAAGCGGGTGCGCTCGCTGCCGTCCTCGTTCAGCAGGACCAGGTCGTCGCCCTTGGAGACGCACGGGAAGTAGCCGTAGACGACGGCCGCCTCCAGCAGGTTCTCGGTGTGCAGCTTGTCGAGCCAGCCGCGCAGCCGCGGACGGCCCTCGGACTCCACCAGCTCCTGGTAGCTCGGCCCGTCGCCGGTACGGGCCTCCTTGAGCCCCCACTGGCCCTTGAACAGCGCGCCCTCGTCCAGCCAGGACGCGTAGTCGATCTGCTGGATGCCCTTGACCACGCGGGTGCCCCAGAAGGGCGGGGTGGGCACCGGGTTGTCGGTGGCCACGTCGGACCGGGACGGGCCCTCCGGCTCCGGCTCGGTCACGGACACGTCCCGCTTGGGCACCCGGCGCTGCTTGAGCTCGGGGAGCGTGGCGCCGGGCACGCCGCGCTTGACGGCGATCAGGGCGTCCATGAGGCGCAGCCCCTCGAAGGCGTCGCGGGCGTAGCGCACCTCGCCCTCGTAGATCTCGTGCAGATCCTGCTCGACATAGGCCCGGGTGAGCGCGGCGCCGCCGAGGATCACGGGGAACCGGGCGGCCAGCTTGCGCTGGTTGAGCTCCTCCAGGTTCTCCTTCATGATCACCGTGGACTTCACCAGCAGCCCGGACATGCCGATCACATCGGCGCCGTGCTCCTCGGCGGCCTCCAGGATCGCGGAGACCGGCTGCTTGATGCCCAGGTTGACGACGTTGTAGCCGTTGTTGGACAGGATGATGTCCACGAGGTTCTTACCGATGTCATGGACGTCGCCGCGGACGGTGGCGAGCACGATGGTGCCCTTGCCCTCGTCGTCCGACTTCTCCATGTGCGGCTCCAGATGGGCGACCGCGGTCTTCATGACCTCGGCGGACTGGAGGACGAACGGCAGCTGCATCTGGCCGGAGCCGAACAGCTCGCCGACCACCTTCATGCCGTCCAGCAGCGTCTCGTTGACGATGTCGAGGGCGGGGCGCTCCTGGAGGGCCTCGTCGAGGTCGGCCTCCAGGCCGTTGCGCTCGCCGTCGATGATGCGGTGCTTGAGGCGCTCCTCCAGGGGCAGCGCGGCCAGTTCCTCGGCCTTGCCCGCCTTGAGGGACTTGGCGGTGGCGCCCTCGAAGAGCCCCATCAGCTTCTGGAGCGGGTCATAGCCCTCGGCACGGCGGTCGTAGATCAGGTCCAGGGCGGTCCGGACCTGCTCCTCCTCGAACCGCGCGATCGGCAGGATCTTGGAGGCGTGCACGATCGCCGAGTCCAGGCCCGCCTTGACGCACTCGTCGAGGAAGACGGAGTTGAGCACGATCCGGGCGGCCGGGTTGAGGCCGAAGGAGATGTTGGACAGGCCCAGCGTGGTCTGGACGTCCGGGTGGCGCCGTTTGAGCTCGCGGATCGCCTCGATGGTGGCGATGCCGTCTTTACGGGACTCCTCCTGACCGGTGCAGATGGTGAAGGTCAGGGTGTCGATGAGGATGTCCGACTCATGGATGCCCCAGTTGCCGGTCAGGTCGGCGATCAGCCGCTCGGCGATCTCGACCTTCTTCTCCGGCGTGCGGGCCTGGCCCTCCTCGTCGATGGTCAGCGCGATGAGGGCGGCGCCGTGTTCCTGGGCCAGCCGGGTGACCTTGGCGAACCGCGACTCGGGGCCGTCCCCGTCCTCGTAGTTGACGGAGTTGATGACCGCGCGTCCGCCGAGCTTCTCCAGCCCGGCCTGGATGACGTCGACCTCGGTGGAGTCCAGGACGATGGGGAGGGTGGAGGCGGTGGCGAACCGCCCGGCCAGCTCCTCCATGTCCGCGACGCCGTCCCGGCCCACGTAGTCCACGCACAGGTCGAGCAGATGGGCGCCCTCGCGGATCTGCTCGCGGGCCATCTCCACGCAGTCGTCCCAGCGGGCCTCCAGCATGGCCTCGCGGAACTTCTTGGAGCCGTTGGCGTTGGTGCGCTCGCCGATGGCCAGGTACGAGGTGTCCTGGCGGAACGGCACGGTCTGGTAGAGCGAGGCGGCGCCGGGCTCGGGGCGCGGGGTGCGCTCGGTGGGGGTCAGCTCGCGGACCCGCTCGACGACCTGGCGCAGATGCTCGGGCGTGGTGCCGCAGCAGCCGCCGACCAGGGAGAGCCCGTATTCGCGGACGAAGGTTTCCTGGGCGTCGGCCAGCTCGCCGGGGGTGAGGGGGTAGTGGGCGCCGTCCTTGCCCAGCACCGGGAGGCCGGCGTTGGGCATGCAGGACAGCGGGATCCGGGAGTGGCGGGCGAGGTGGCGCAGGTGCTCGCTCATCTCGGCGGGGCCGGTGGCGCAGTTGAGGCCGATCATGTCGATGCCGAGCGGTTCGAGGGCGGTGAGCGCCGCGCCGATCTCGGAACCGAGCAGCATGGTGCCGGTGGTCTCGACGGTGACCGAGCAGATCACCGGAAGGTTGGCGCCGGTGGCGTCGAGGGCGCGGCGGGCGCCGATGATCGAGGCCTTGGTCTGCAGCAGGTCCTGGGTGGTCTCCACCAGGAGGGCGTCCGCGCCACCGGCGATCATGCCTTCGGCATTGGCCTGGTAGGCGTCGCGGAGGGTGGTGTACGGGGCGTGGCCGAGGGTGGGCAGCTTGGTGCCCGGGCCCATGGAGCCGAGCACCCAGCGCCGGCGTCCGTCGGCCTCGAACTCGTCGGCGACCTCACGGGCGATCCGGGCGCCGGCCTCGGAGAGCTCGTGGACGCGGTGGGAGATGTCGTACTCGCCGAGCGCCGCGTGGTTGGCGCCGAAGGTGTTGGTCTCGACGCAGTCCACACCGACGGCGTAGTACGCCTCGTGGACCGAGCGGACGATGTCCGGGCGGGTGATGTTGAGGATCTCGTTGCAGCCCTCGAGCTGCTGGAAGTCGTCGAGACTGGGCTCCTGCGCCTGGAGCATCGTCCCCATCGCGCCGTCGGCGACCACCACGCGGGTGGCCAGCGCTTCGCGGAGCGCCTCGGCTCGGGCGGCGGATGTGGGCGATGGCGTATGAGAGGCCATGGATGTGCTCCCTGGAGTGCGACGGCTGTCGGCTTTGCGCCCTCCCCGGGGACGGCGCACCACGCCAGGGTAGCTGCCAGTGGTCATTTCACGATGGTCGTTCCATCAGCCGGGATGAGCACGGCCGATCGGGCACCCCGCGGTCCGTCGATCGCCGACACGCGGCGCCTGGTACCACGCAGTCGACATGGACCGATAGTGTTCAGCATTGTCGAACCGCAGTCAGGAGGTTGGCGATGGCCCGGAACATCCAGTCGTTGGAGCGCGCCGCCGCGATGCTACGCCTGCTCGCCGGTGGTGAGCGACGTCTGGGACTGTCCGACATCGCCTCCACCCTGGGGCTGGCCAAGGGCACCGCACACGGCATATTGCGCACCCTCCAGCAGGAGGGCTTCGTGGAGCAGGACGAGGCGTCCGGCCGCTATCAGCTCGGCGCGGAGCTGCTGCGCCTGGGCAACAGCTATCTGGACGTGCACGAGCTGCGCGCCCGCGCCCTGGTGTGGACCGACGACCTGGCCCGCTCCAGCGGCGAGAGCGTGTACCTGGGCGTGCTGCACCAGCAGGGCGTGCTGATCGTCCACCATGTCTTCCGGCCGGACGACAGCCGCCAGGTGCTGGAGGTCGGCGCCATGCACCCGCTGCACTCCACGGCCCTGGGCAAGGTGCTCTCCGCCTACGACCCGGTCGCGCACAGCGAGGTGGCCGAGGGCGACCGTAAGGCGTTCACGCCCCGCACGGTGACCGGGGAGCGCGAGTTCGAGGGCGTGCTGGACCTGACCCGGGCGCGCGGCTGGGGCTGCGACGTGGAGGAGACCTGGGAGGGCGTGGCGTCCGTCGCGGCGCCCATCCACGACCGGCGCCGGCTGCCCGTGGGCGCGGTGGGGATAACGGGCGCGGTCGAGCGGGTGTGCGAGGACGGGGAGCTGCGCTCGGAGCTCGTGGCCGCCGTACGGGACTGTGCGCGCGCCGTCTCCCGGGATCTGGGCGCCCTGCGTTTCTGAATCGCGCCAACGCGGGTGGATCTGCCCCCATGTCCCCGCATGACCTGCTTCATCACGGTTTCACATACGCGCGATTTTTCCTTCACACGACCCTTGACGGGGTCTTCAGCGTGAAGAAAACTGCCGTTCATCGGTCGGCATTGTCGAACACCTGACGACAATATTCGCTATGGTGGACTCGCCGCGGGCCGACCAACGCCCTCCCACGAGGGCGCGGACCACCGGACAGCCCCGGGGGTTCGCCTTCCCCTGGACGAAGGACAAAGGAGTCGCGGGTGTCCAGCTCCGACATCTTCATCGGCGAGACCATCGGTACCGCCGTTCTCATTCTGCTCGGCTGCGGTGTCGTCGCCGGCGTTGTCTTGAAGCAATCCAAGGCGTTCGAGGCCGGGTGGGTCGCCATCACCCTCGGGTGGGGCTTCGCCGTGCTCACCGGCGCCTATATCTCCGCACCGCTCTCGGGCGCGCATCTCAACCCGGCGGTGACGGTCGGCCTCGCCATCGAGGGCGGCGTCGAGTGGAGCAAGGTGCCCATCTACTTCCTCGGGCAGATGCTCGGCGCGGTGATCGGCGCCTCGCTGGTGTGGCTCGCCTACCTCGGCCACTTCCACGCCCATCTCACCGACCGCGAGATCGTCGGCGGACCGGGCGCCCAGGACACGGCGGCGGCGGACCGGCAGCAGCAGGCCACCGGCGCCGGCCCGGTGCTGGGCATCTTCTCCACCGGCCCGGAGATCCGGAACGTCGGTCAGAACCTCGCCACCGAGATCATCGCCACGGCCGTGCTGGTGCTCGCCATCCTCACCCAGGGGCTCAACGGCGACGGCAAGGGCCTCGGTGTCATCGGCGTCATGATCACCGCGTTCGTGGTGGTCGGCATCGGCCTCTCGCTCGGCGGCCCGACCGGTTACGCCATCAACCCGGCGCGTGACCTCGGCCCCCGGATCGCCCACGCCCTCCTGCCGCTGCCCAACAAGGGCGGCTCGGACTGGGGCTATGCCTGGATCCCGGTCGTCGGCCCGCTCATCGGCGGCGCCATCGCCGGCGGGATCTACGAGATCGCCTTCGCCTAGTCCACCCCACCACTCGCAGGAGAGCAGCAGATCATGACCGACACCCACACCACCAGCGCCTCGTCCCACGGCCAGGGACCGTTCATCGCGGCCATCGACCAGGGCACCACCTCCAGCCGCTGCATCGTCTTCGACCGCGACGGCCGCATCGTCGCCGTCGACCAGAAGGAGCACGAGCAGATCTTCCCCAAGCCCGGCTGGGTGGAGCACAACGCCACCGAGATCTGGGAGAACGTCAAGGAGGTGGTCACCGGCGCCATCACCAAGGCCGAGATCACCGCCGCCGACGTCAAGGCGATCGGCATCACCAACCAGCGCGAGACCACCCTGCTGTGGGACAAGAACACCGGTGAGCCGGTGCACAACGCCATCGTCTGGCAGGACACCCGCACCGACGCCCTCTGCCGCGAGCTCGGCCGCAACGTCGGCCAGGACCGCTTCCGCCGCGAGACCGGCCTCCCGCTGGCCTCCTACTTCGCCGGTCCCAAGATCCGCTGGCTGCTCGACAACGTCGAGGGGCTGCGCGAGCGGGCCGAGGCGGGCGACATCCTCTTCGGCACCATGGACTCCTGGGTCATCTGGAACCTGACCGGCGGTGTCAACGGCGGCGTGCACGTCACCGACGTCACCAACGCCTCCCGCACCCTCCTGATGAACCTGCACACCCTGGACTGGGACGAGAAGATCCTGTCCTCGATGGACATCCCGGCCGCCGTGCTGCCGCGGATACGCTCCTCCGCCGAGGTCTACGGGCACACCGCCCAGGGCGTCCTGGCGGGCGTGCCGGTGGCCTCCGCGCTCGGCGACCAGCAGGCGGCCCTGTTCGGCCAGACCTGCTACTCCGAGGGCGAGGCCAAGTCCACCTACGGCACCGGCACCTTCCTGCTGATGAACACCGGCGAGAAGCCGGTCAACTCCTACAACGGGCTGCTGACCACCGTCGGCTACCGGATCGGCGACGAGAAGCCGGTCTACGCCCTGGAGGGCTCGATCGCGGTCACCGGTTCGCTGGTGCAGTGGATGCGGGACCAGATGGGCCTGATCAACAGCGCCGCCGAGATCGAGACCCTCGCGAGCTCGGTCGAGGACAACGGCGGCGCGTACTTCGTGCCCGCCTTCTCGGGTCTGTTCGCCCCGTACTGGCGGTCCGACGCGCGCGGTGTGATCGCGGGCCTGACCCGCTACGTCACCAAGGCGCACATCGCCCGCGCCGTGCTCGAGGCCACCGCCTGGCAGACCCGCGAGATCGTCGACGCGATGACCAAGGACTCCGAGGTCGAGCTCACCTCGCTCAAGGTCGACGGCGGTATGACCTCCAACAACCTCCTGATGCAGACCCTCTCGGACGCCCTGGACGCACCCGTGGTGCGCCCGATGGTCGCCGAGACCACCTGCCTCGGCGCCGCCTACGCCGCCGGTCTCGCCGTCGGCTTCTGGCCGGACACCGACGCCCTGCGCGCGAACTGGCGCCGGGCGGCCGAATGGACCCCCCGAATGGACGCGGACGTCCGCGACCGCGAGTACAAGAGCTGGCTCAAGGCCGTGCAGCGGACCATGGGCTGGATCGAAGACGAGGAGTAATCAATGACCACCCTGCAGAGCGTTCCGTCCTCCCTCGGAACGCACCCGGCTGCCGGTTCGAACCCGAGCCGAGCCGAAACCCGGGAACAGCTCTCCAAGGCGACGTACGACCTCCTGGTGATCGGCGGCGGAATCCTGGGCATCACCACTGCCTGGCACGCCGCGCAGTCCGGGCTGCGGGTGGCGATGGTGGACGCCGGTGACTTCGCCGGTGCCACCTCCTCGGCCTCCTCCAAGCTGCTCCACGGCGGCCTGCGCTACCTCCAGACGGGCGCGGTCAAGCTGGTCGCCGAGAACCACTTCGAGCGGCGCGCGGTCTCCCGTACCGTCGCCCCGCACCTGTCCAACCCCCTCACCTTCTACCTGCCGGTCTACAAGGGCGGCCCGCACGGCGCGGCCAAGCTGGGCGCGGGCGTCTTCGCCTACTCGGCGCTCTCCGCGTTCCGTGACGGCGTGGGCCATGTGATCGGCGCCGAGCGGGCCGCGCGCGACGTCCCCGAACTGCGCACCGAGGGCCTCAAGGCGGTCGCGGTCTATGGCGACGGCCAGATGAACGACAGCCGCATGGCCCTGATGACGGTCCGGGCGGCCGTGGAGGCGGGTGCCACCGTCCTCAACCACGCCGAGGTCATAGGCCTGCGCAAGAACGACGGCCGGGTCGCCGGAGCAGAGCTCAGGGACCGCACCGACGGCACCGAGTTCGGTGTCGGCGCCCGTCTGGTGCTCAACGCCACCGGCCCCTGGGTGGACCATCTGCGCCGGATGGAGGACCCGGGCGCGGCGCCGTCGATCCGGCTGTCCAAGGGCGCGCACCTGGTCCTCAAGCGCACCTCCCCCTGGCGGGCGGCGCTGGCCACCCCGATCGACAAGTACCGCATCACCTTCGCCCTCCCCTGGGAGGACATGCTGCTGCTCGGCACCACGGACGAGGAGTTCGAGGGCGACCCGGCCGATGTCGCGGTCAACGAGGCGGACATCTCCCAGATCCTGGACGAGGCCGCCTTCTCCATCCGCGACCAGCAGCTCTCCCGCGATCTGATCACCTACTCCTTCGCGGGTCTGCGGGTGCTGCCCGGCGGCCCGGGCGACACCGCCAAGGCCAAGCGGGAGACCGTGGTCACCGAGGGCAAGGGCGGGATGCTCTCCATAGCCGGCGGCAAGTGGACCACCTTCCGCCACATCGGCCGCACCGTGATGCAGAAGCTGGCCGAGTTGCCGGGCCGTCCGCTCGCCGACGACATGGAGCCGGTCAAGCTGCTGCCCCGGCACATGCCGCTGCCGGGCCTGGCCAATCCGCACGCCGTCGAGCACCGGCTGCTGGTGGACGGCGGTACCCCCGGCCCGCGCATGGCCGCCGACACCGCCCGCCATCTGGCGACCCACTACGGCTCGCTCTCCTTCGACATCGCCCGGCTGGCCGGCGGCGACCCGGCGCTCGCGGAGCGGATCCACCCGGACGCCCCGGAGATCTGGGCGCAGGTCGTCTACGCCCGGGACTACGAGTGGGCACGCACGGCGGATGACGTCCTGCGCCGCCGCACCACCCTGACCATCCGCGGCCTGGACTCCGAGGACATCCGGAGCCGGGTCGAGGATCTGCTGGCCAAGCGACCCTGACCCCCGCGGGGCCGCCTTCCCAGGTCCGGGCGGCCGGGTGCGAGGAAACGTCTTCTCACCCGGCCGCCCGGACTGCTGGTTTGAGGCGGCAATCAATTCGAGGAGGTGGTGCGCAGGGAGGCGCCCAGCAGGCTCTGGAGCTGAGATCTCGCTAACTCGTCGTGCGCGAAGGGCAGTTGGTGGCCGCCTCGGCGGGAGCCGCCGAACTTACTCGCGCGTTAAAAATCAGCTGAATCGCTCTTGCCTTCTTCGGCGGTGCGCGCATCAATGACATCGCCCGTGGATGACGGGCGGGAACCCCCCACACATCAGCCGCACTTTCCCCCACTCCGGAAGGCAATCCCATGAGACGGTTCAAGCTCGGGATCAGCACGGCAATGGGAACAGCAGCACTGGCCGCCGGCGCGCTGGCGCTGGCACCGACCGCGTCCGCGGTCGACCCCACGTCCGCCACCCTCACGGCGGACTGCGGGACGTACGGGTCGGGCCTGGCCACCCTGACCGCCACGCAGAGCGGGACCTCCGCGACCATCACCCTGTCCTCGGGGGCGATCAAGGCCCCGATCGACGTTCCGGCGGGCTCGGTGAGCTCGACGCTGACGCTGTCGAAGAGCGGCGGCGGAACCAAGACCTTCACCGGGAACTCCAACCCGGCGATCCCGACCGGCTCCGACGTGACCACCGGCCCGCTCAAGGGCACGGTGGCCGCGGGCGACGTCCTGGAGGCCAAGTCGCTCAAGCTGGTCATCTTCGGTCTGATCACGGTGAACTGCACCGCCACCTCGGCCCAGTCCCCGGGGCCGTTCACTTTCTGAGCCATCCGATGAACCGGCTCTGAGCCCGCCCTCGGGCCCTCCCGGCAGAAGGTCACAGCGGACCGGCGGCGTCCCCGGCAGACGCCGCCGGTCCAAGCACGTCATAATGGACCTGATACATCGGATGTTTGGCCCGGGGAGGTCCACCATGGCGGTCACCGACGAGGCGATCGAAAAAATCAAGGGCATGATCGTCTCGGGCGCGCTGCGCCCCGGTGACCGGCTCCCCAAGGAGAGTGAGCTGGCCGCCGATCTGGGGCTGTCGCGCAACTCGCTGCGGGAGGCCGTCCGGGCGCTGTCGCTGATCCGGATCCTCGACGTACGGCAGGGCGACGGCACCTATGTGACCAGCCTCGATCCCCAGCTGCTGCTGGAGGCGCTGAGCTTCGTGGTGGACTTCCACCGCGATGACACGGTATTGGAGTTCCTGGCGGTGCGGCGGATCCTGGAGCCCGCGGCCACGGCGCTGGCCTCCACCCGGATCAGCGACGCCGAGCTGGGCCGGCTCCAGGAGCAGCTGGACGCGCTCGGACAGGAGCCCTCGGTGGAGGAGCTGGTCGCCTGCGATCTGGAGTTCCACCGCGGCATCGTCCAGTCCTCCGGCAATTCGGTGCTCTGCTCGCTGCTCGACGGGCTCTCCGGGCCCACCACCCGGGCCCGGGTGTGGCGCGGTCTGACGCAGGAGGACGCGGTCAGCCGCACCCTCCATGAGCACCGGGCGATCCTGGCCGCCCTGCGGGACCGTGACGCGGAGGCGGCACGGTCCTGGGCGACGGTGCACATCGCGAGCGTGGAGCAGTGGCTGCGCTCCACGCTGTGAGCCCACCGGGGCTCCGCCCCGGCCCCCGCTGGAGGCTCCGCCCCCGGCCCCCCGCCCGCGGGGGTGGGGTGGGGCCTTCCGCCAGGGTCCTTCTGACGGATCTCCGTGGAGGAAGGAGCGGCGTCAGGGGGCACCTCCCGGCGGTAGCTGGGGGAGCGTGCTCTCGGCGTGCCGCGCGGAAGCCCTCGTAGCGGAGCTACTTGGGTTTTCGCGCGGTGGGGCGAGAGGGCGTGCCGGGCGTCGCGACGCCGCGGAGATCCGTCAGAAGGACCCTAGGTTCCCAGACCGTACGCGCGGGCCGCGTTGCCGCCGAAGACGGCGGCGCGCTCGTCCTCGCCGAGCCGGAGGGTGGCCCGGTCCGCGACGGCCACCACCTCGTCGTAGGTCGCGGCCAGGAGGCACACCGGCCAGTCGGAGCCGAACAGCACCCGGCCGGGCCCGAAGGCGTCCAGCACATGCCAGGCGTACGGGAGCACCTGCTCGGGCTTCCAGCCCTCCCAGTCGGCCTCGGTGACCAGACCGGACAGCTTGCAGTCGACGTTCGGCAGGGCCGCGAGCGCGGCCAGCTGCCAGGCCCAGGGATCGCGCTCACCGCTCGCCACGGGCGGCTTGGCCGCGTGGTCCAGGACGAAGCGCAGCTGCGGCAGCTCGCGGACGGCGTCCAGGGCCGCGGGCAGCTCGCGCGGGGTGACCAGCAGGTCGTAGGCCAGCCCCGCCTCGGCCACGGCGGCCAGCCCCCGGCGGGCGTCCTCCCGGTCCAGCCACCGCGGATCCGGCTCGTCCTGCACCTGGTGGCGCAGGCCCACCAGCCGGTCGCCGCCGGGCCCGGCGGCCAGCTCCGCGAGCACCTCGCCCACCCCGGGGTCGGTGAGGTCGGCCCAGCCGACGACGCCCGCGATCCGGTCCGATCCACCGGCCAGGGCGAGGAGCTCCCGGGTCTCCGCCACGGAGGAGCTGGACTGGACGACGACGGTGGCGTCGATCCCATGGGCGTCCAGGTGCGGGGCGAGGTCGTCCGGGGTGAAGGTGCGGCGGATGGGCTCGGCCCACGCGCCGTCCATCCACGGCTGCTCACGGCGGGTCAGGTCCCACAGGTGGTGGTGGGCGTCGATACGGCGCGGCAAGGGCACTCGGGCACTCCTCGGGGGCTCAGTACGGCAGCGGGATGTCGTCGTCGAGCAGACCGCGCCGGACCAGGGCCTGCCACAGCTCATCGGGGATGTCGTGGGCGAACAGCTCGGCATTGTCCCGGACTTCGGCCGGGGAGGCGCAGCCGACCACCGCCGCGGCCACCGCGGGGTGGCCGAAGGGGAAGCGCAGCGCGGCGGCCCGCAGCGGCACCTCGAACTCGGCGCACACCTCGGCCAGCCGCCGGGCCCGCGCGAGGAGTTCGGGCGGCGCCTGCTGGTAGTCGTAGCGGGCCCCGGGGGCGGGGTCGGCGAGCAGCCCGGAGTTGTAGACCCCGGCGGCCACCACGGAGGTGCCGCGCCGCTCGCACACCGGCAGCAGATCGTCGAAGGCGGTGCGCTCCAGCAGCGTCCAGCGCCCGGCGCACATTACGACGTCCACGTCGAAGTCGGCGACGAACCGGGCGAGGAGGTCGCTGTGGTTCATGCCGAAGCCGATGGCCCGGACGAGCTTCTCCCCCTTCAGCTCGGCCAGCGCCGCGAAGGCCGTCTCATAGACCTCACGGACGTGGTTCTCCGGGTCGTGGAGGTAGACGATGTCCACGGCGTCGACCCCGAGCCGTTCCAGGGAGGACTCGAGGCTCGCGCGGATGCCGTCCCGGGTGAAGTCCCACTCCCGGACCCGGTCGGGGGTGTCGGCGAAGCCGTCCGCCTGGACGGGCTCTCCGGGGGCGCGCGGCCGCAGCCGCCGCCCCACCTTGGTGGAGAGTGTGTACCCGGCGCGTTCGCGCCCGGCCAGCACCCGCCCCAGCCGCTCCTCGGACAGCCCGACCCCGTAGTGCGGCGCGGTGTCCATATAGCTGAGGCCGGTGTCGAACGCCGCCCTTACGGTGTCCAGCGCACGCTCCTCCGGCACCGCCTCGTAGAGATTGGCCAGCGGTGCGCAGCCCAGGCCCAGGGGTGGTACGCGCACCCCCGAGCGCCCCAGTTCGCGCGGGCCGCTCGGTACCCGTCCGCCGTCGACCGCCATGGCTTCCTCCCGGCTCTCAGTCCTGCTTCTCGCCGCTGGCGTAGCGGGAGATGATCAGCGCGACGATGATGATCGAGCCGTTGATGAACTGGTTCCACAGGGGCGGTACCCCGCCGAGGGTCATCACATTGACGACCAGTTGCAGGGTCAGCACACCGGTGAGCGCGCCGAAGAGGGTGCCGCGGCCGCCCTTGAGGCTGATCCCGCCGATGACCGCCGCGGCGAACACCTGGAAGATCCAGCCGTTGCCCTGGGTCGCGGCGACCGAGCCGTAGTGGCCCGTGTACAGGATGCCCGCGAAGGCGGCCAGGAGTCCGCCGACGCTCAGCACGATCCAGGTGATCCGGTCCACCCGGATGCCCGCCGCGCGCGCGGCCTCGGGGTTGCCGCCGATCGCGTACAGCGAGCGTCCGTGCCGCAGATAGCCCAGCGCCAGGCCGCCGAGGGCGTACAGCCCCAGGCAGATCCACACGGCGGCGGGCACGCCCAGCCACTCGGCCTTGCCGAGGTAGCGGAAGGACTCGGGGACGTTGACGATCGACTGGCCCTCGGCGATGCCGACCTGGAGTCCGCGCAGCATGGTGAGCATGCCCAGGGTCGCGATGAAGCCGTTGACGCGCAGTTTGAGCATCAGGAAGCCGTTGGCGGCGCCGATCAGCGCCCCGACCGCCAGGCACAGCGGTATCGCGGTCCACACCGGCAGCAGCCCCAGGCCCTCGAACCGCGCCCCGTGCTCGGGCAGCACCAGCCACAGGGCGATCACCGGCGCCACGGCGATGGTCGACTCCAGGGAGAGGTCCATCCGCCCGCTGATCAGGATCAGCGCCTCGCCCAGCACCAGCAGCCCCAGTTCGGTGGACTGCTGGACGACGCCGATCAGGTTGTCCTCGGTGAGGAAGGCGGGCGAGACGATGAAGCCGATCACCCCGAGGACGAAGATCACGGGGACCAGCGACAGATCGCGCCAGCGCGCGATGTCGATCCGCGGCCGGCCCCCCGCCGGGTCGTCAGCCACCGCCTCGGCGGTCCGCTGCCGTGCGGTATCGGTCATGTCTGCCTTCCTTCTGTGCGGTCTTCGGTGTCCCCCGCCGTGCCGTTGGTGCCCGGCTCCGTGATGCCCTCCATGGCGGCCACGAGCTGACGGTCGCTCCAGCCGCTGCCGAACTCCGCGACCACCCGCCCGTGGAAGAACGCCAGGATCCGGTCGCAGACCCGCAGATCGTCCAGTTCGTCGGAGACGATGACCGCGCCGCTCCCGGACGCGGCCACGTCCCGTACGACGCCGAGCAGCGCGTCCTTGGACTTCACGTCCACCCCGGCGGTCGGGCGGATCGCGACCAGGACGCTGGGTTCACGGGCCAGCGCCCGCGCGATGACGACCTTCTGCTGATTTCCGCCGGACAAACCCGAAACGGGCTGCGAAGGTCCCGAGGTCTTGATGTCCAGGGAGGTGATCATCCGCTGGGCGAAGGCACGGGTCCGGGAGGGCAGCACCGTGCCGTAGGGCCCGAGCTGGTCGGTGACGGTCAGCGTGGCGTTCTCGGCGACGCTGCGGCCCAGGACCAGGCCCTGGTCGTGCCGGTCCTCCGGGACGTAGCCGATGCCCGCGTCGATGGCGTGCGGCACGCTGCCGGGGCGCACCGGCCGGCCGCGCACCGACAGCCGCCCGCCGGCCGGTTTGCGCAAGCCCACCAGGGTCTCGCCGACCGCCGTGTTACCGCTGGCCGTGGCCCCGGCCAGGCCGAGCACCTCGCCCGGGCGCACCACCAGGTCCAGCGGGTCGAACTCGCCCTCCAGGGCGAGCCCTTCGGTGCGCAGCACCGGCTCCCCGTCCGGGTCGGCCTCCTTACGGGCGACGGGGGCGCGGACGACGGCCCGGGAGTCGCCCTCGGGCGCCCCGCCGTCGTCCCCGGTCATCGCCGCCACCAGCTCCTCCTTGGGGAGGCCGGCGACCGGGGCGGTCAGCACATGGCGGGCGTCGCGGAAGACGGTGACGGTGTCGCAGAGTTCGTAGACCTCTTGCAGATGGTGCGAGATGAACAGGAAGGCGACCCCCTGCCGGCGCAGTTCGAGCAGCTTGGCGAAGAGCCGGTCGATCCCGCCCGCGTCGAGCTGGGCGGTGGGCTCGTCGAGGATGATCAGCCGGGCGCCGAAGGAGAGCGCGCGGGCGATCTCCACGAACTGCCGCTGCTCGACGCTGAGATCCTTCGCCCGCGCCTGCGGATCCACCTCCACGCCGTACTCCGCCAGCAGCGCGCGGGCGTCCTCGCGCAGGGCGCGCCAGCGGATGCGCCCCGCGCCCGGGAAGCGGTTGAGGTAGAGGTTCTCGGCGACCGTCAGGTCCGGGACCACCATCGACTTCTGGTAGACGCAGGCCACCTTGCGCTGCCAGGCGGCGGTGTCGCCGTAGCCGGGGGCGGACTCGCCCGCGAAGGTCACCTCGCCCTCGTCCGGGCGCTCCATCCCGGTCAGGACGGACACCAGCGTGGACTTGCCCGCCCCGTTGCGCCCGACGAGCGCATGGGCCTCCCCGGGCCGCACCGCCAGCCGGGCGTGGTCCAGGGCGACGGTGGGCCCGAACCGTTTGACGATGCCCTGGGCCCGTACGACGGCGGGCTGCTCGGCCTCGGCCATGGTCACTTCTTCTCGAGCTGGTTGGCCCACAACTTCTTGTCGTCGACGTTCTCCTTGGTCACCAGCGGCGCCGGGAGCTGGTCCTCCAGGCCGTTCCCGATCTTGACGATCTTGGAGTCGTGGTCGGTCGGGCCGGGTTTGAACGTCTTGCCGTCCAGAGCGGCCTTCGCGTAGTTCAGGGCCCACTGGGCGTAGAGGTCGGCGGGCTGGGAGAGCGTGGCGTCGATCTTGCCGGAGCGGATCGCGTCCAGCTCCTCGGGTATCCCGTCGTTGGAGATGATCGTGATGTGCTTGGCCGAACCGGCGGGCTTCAGCAGCCGCTTCTGCTCCAGCAGCGCGAGCGTGGGCTGCAGGAAGGCGCCGCCCGCCTGCATGTAGATGCCGTTCACGTCCTTGTGCTGGGCCAGGAGGCTCTGGAGCTTGGCGGAGGCCACATCGCCCTTCCAGTCGGTGGGCAGCTCATGCACCTTGATGCCGGGGTACTTCTTCTTCATGCAGGAGGCGAACGCCTGCGAGCGGTCCCGGCCGTTGATGGAGCTGAGGTCGCCCTGGAGCTCCGCGATCCGGCCCTTGCCGCCCAGCTTCTCGCCGAGGTACTCGCACGCCTTGGTGCCGTACGCCCGGTTGTCGGCGCGCACCACCATGTAGACCTTGCCGGAGTCGGGCCGGGTGTCCACGCTGATGACGGGGATCTTCTTCTCCTCCAGCTGCTCCAGGGTGGAGGAGATGGCCCCGGTGTCCTGGGGGGCCATGATGACCGCCTTGGCGCCCTGGTCGGTGAACGCCTGGACGTTGGCGACCAGCTTGCCGATGTCGTTCTGCGAGTTGGACAGCGGGAGCGCGGAGACCGTGCCCTTGTCGATGCCCTTCTCCAGGTACTGCTGGTAGGAGTTCCAGAAGTCGGTGTCCGTCCGCGGCATGTCGATGCCGACCTTGCCGCCGCCGGCGCCATTGCTCTCTCGGTTGCAGCCGGTGAGCGCTGCGACGGCCAGCAGCACGGCGCAGGCGGCGGTGCCGGTGGTGCGGAGTCTCGTCATCGAGTCCCGTCCTTGGTCGTTCCTGGGTCGAGTCGTGCGGGTTGTGCCGGCCTCGGGCGGAGGCGATTGTGCGGTTGTCTCAAGGGATCGGGCGGTTGTCTAGGAGGAGGCGGGGCGCAGTCGCAGCCCCTGCATCCCTCCGTCGACGGCCAGCGCGGTGCCGGTGACGGCCGCGGCGGCGGGGCTGGCGAGGTACGCGACGGCGGCGGCCACCTCGTCGGCGGAGACCAGCCGTCCGGTGGGCTGCCGGGCCTCCAGGGCGGCGCGCTCGGCCGCCGGGTCGGGGGCCTGGCCGAGCAGCCGGCCGACCCACGGGGTGTCCACGGTGCCGGGGTTGACGCAGTTGACGCGCACCCCTTCGCGGATGTGGTCCGCCGCCATGGCGAGGGTCAACGACAGCACCGCGCCCTTGCTGGCGCTGTACGCGGCGCGCTGCGGCAGCCCCGCGGTGGCGGCGATCGAGCAGGTGTGGGTGATGGAGACGGCGCCGGGCCGGTCGGCCGCGGCGGCGCGCAAGTGGGGCAGCGCGGCCCGCGCGGTGCGGACCAGGCCCAGCACATTGATGTCCAGCAGCCGGTGCCACTCCTCGTCGGAGTTGTCCTCGACGCTGCCGATCGCGCCGATGCCCGCGTTGCCGACGACGGTGTGCAGGGCGCCGAACTCGGCCACGGCCGCGTCCACCGCCGTCCTGACCCCCTCGTCGGAGGTGACATCGGCCTTGAGCGGCAGTGTGCCGTCCGGGGCGCCCGACGGATCGCGGTCGAGCACGGCGACCCGCGCGCCCCGGTCGCGCAGCGCGGCGGCGATGGCGGCGCCGATGCCGGAGGCGCCGCCGGTGACGAGCGCGGCCAGCCCTTCGAAGTCGCCGGTGGTCACTGGTGGTCCTCCTGAGGCTCTACGGGTGCGGACGGTGCCGGTGCGGACGGAGCCGGTACGGGCCGTGCGAGGCGGGCCCGCCATTCGGGCCCGTCCGGATAGCGGTAGGCGGCGATCGACTCTGGGTACATACGGGCGGAGAAGCCCGGCGCGGTCGGAGCCCGGTAGCGGCCCGACTCGACGACCGCGGGATCGGCGAAGTGCTCGTGGAGGTGGTCGACATACTCGATGACCCGGTCCTCCCAGCTGCCCGAGACGGCCACGAAGTCGAACATGGCCAGGTGCTGGACGAGTTCGCACAGCCCGACGCCGCCCGCGTGCGGGCACACCGGAACTCCGTACTTGGCGGCGAGCAGCAGGATCGTGAGGTTCTCGTTGACCCCCGCGACCCGTGCCGCATCGATCTGGACGAAATCCACCGCCTCGGCCTGGAGCAGCTGCTTGAAGACCACGCGGTTGGCGACATGCTCACCGGTGGCCACCTTGACCGGCTGTCCGGCGCGGATGGCGGCGTGGGCGAGGACGTCGTCCGGGCTGGTGGGCTCCTCGATCCAGTGCGGGTCGTACGGCGCGAGGGCGCTCATCCAGCGCACCGCCTCCGCCACGTCCCAGCGCTGGTTGGCGTCCACGGCGATGCGCACATCGGGGCCGACCGCCTCGCGTGCGAGCCGCATCCGTCTGAGGTCCTCGTCCAGATCGGACCCGACCTTGAGCTTGATCTGGACGAAGCCGTCGGCGACGGCCTCCTGCGCCAGCTTGATCATTTTCTCGTCGGAGTAGCCGAGCCAGCCGGGCGAGGTGGTGTAGGCCGGGTAGCCCCGCTCGCGCAGCCGAGCGGCGCGCTCGGCGCGGCCGGGCTCGGCGGCGCGCAGGATGGCGAGCGCCTCCTCCGGGGTGAGCGCGTCGCTGAGGTAGCGGAAGTCGACCAGCTCGACCAGCTCCTCGGGCGACATCTCGGCGAGGAACTGCCACAGGGGCTTTCCGGCCTGCCGGGCGGCGAGGTCCCAGGCGGCGTTGACCACCGCGCCCGCGGCCATGTGCATGACGCCCTTCTCGGGCCCCAGCCAGCGCAGCTGGGAGTCATGGGTCAGCTCACGGTGCAGGGCGGCGAGATCGGCGGCCGTCAGAGGCGCGGGGCGGCCCACCACATGGGGGCGCAGGGAGCGGATGGCGGCCGCGGTGACATCGTTGCCGCGGCCGATGGTGAAGACGAAGCCGTGTCCCTCGGAGGCCGCCGCGCCCTCCCCCGCGTCCGTGCGCAACACGACATAGGCGGCGGAGTAGTCGGGGTCCGGGTTCATGGCGTCCGAGCCGTCGAGCTGCTCCGAGGTGGGAAACCGGATGTCATGGACCTCGAGCTCGGTGACGGATGGACGCTGACTCAATGGGGGCTCCCTGAAACGATGCGCGAGAGAGAACATCGGACCTTTCGCGATGATCCGATGTATAGCGCTGCCCTAAGGGTTTCGTCCAGAGGTGTGGCCGAACTTTCGAAGGACAGATCGGATGAATCTCTTAGTGCTCCTGGACAGGGGCTGCGGCCGGGGCCCCGGAAAGCCGTAGGCTTGGGTGGCACGCAATGGGAAACTGCAGCTGGAGGCGGCATCATCCGTCCGCCCCGGTGGAAGGAGGCGCTGGGTGATCGAGCTTGAGGGGGTTCCCGAGCTGATCGACCCGGTCATGATCTGTGCCTTCGAGGGCTGGAACGACGCCGGAGACGCCGCCTCGACCGCGGTCGGGCACCTGGATCGGGAGTGGAAGGGCGAGGTCTTCGCCTCGCTCGACGCGGAGGACTACTACGACTTCCAGGTGAACCGGCCCACCGTCGCCCTGGAGGGCGGGGTGCGCAAGATCACTTGGCCGACGACCCGGCTCTCGGTGGTCCGGGCGGACACCGGGGAGAAGTCCCGGGACCTGGTGCTGGTGCGCGGTATCGAACCGAGCATGCGCTGGCGGTCGTTCTGCAACGAGATCCTCGGCTACGCCCATGAGTTGGGCGTGGAGATGGTCGTCATCCTCGGCGCGCTGCTCGGCGACACCCCGCACACCCGGCCGGTGCCGGTCAGCGGGGTGACCTCCGACCCGGACCTGGCCCGCAGCCTCGATCTGGAGGAGACCCGCTACGAGGGCCCGACCGGGATCGTCGGGGTCCTCCAGGAGGCGTGCGCCCACGCCGGCGTCCCGGCGGTGAGCCTGTGGGCGGCCGTGCCGCACTACGTCTCGCAGCCGCCGAACCCGAAGGCCACCCTGGCGCTGCTGAACCGCCTCGAGGACCTCATCACGGTGCGCATCCCCCTGGGCGAGCTGACGGAGGACTCCCGGGCCTGGCAGCTGGGCGTGGACCAGCTGGCCGCAGAGGACAGCGAGGTCGCCGAGTACGTCCAATCGCTGGAGGAGGCGCGGGACACCGCCGAGCTGCCCGAGGCGTCCGGCGAGGCCATCGCCCGCGAGTTCGAGCGCTATCTGCGGCGGCGCGACGGCCAGCCCGGCCCCGCGGGCGGCCACGCGACCGAGAGCGGCGGTCTGGAGGGCGGCTCGGGAGGCCCGAGCGCCCCCTATCTGCGCGATCCCTCCACCGGCCACGGGCGGCCGCGCAAGCCGTCCCCCAAGGACGAGATGGCCAAGGACGACGCCGAGGACACCGGCGGCGCCGAGGACGAGGCCAAGGACGTGGACGAGGCCAAGCAGGCCGACAGCGCCAAGGGGGCGGACGACGCCAAGGGGGCGGACGACGGCCAGGGCACCGAGGACCGGGGCGACGACGGGGACGAGGGGTCCGGCTCCGACCGGTAACCCCGGCCGCCACGCACGGCGCACGACCCCACACCACGCGCACCACACCGCGTACACCGCGCACGACGCGTACGGCACGCACGACGCGTAGGAGACAGCACGAAGCCCGCGCCGGGATGACCCCGGCGCGGGCTCATGCGTTCAACGTCGCGGCGCGGCGCCCCGACGACGCGTCAGAGTGCCACGCCCAGCAGCGCGTCCACGGCGCGCGAGACAAGTCCTGGCGCCCCCTCGTCCGTACCGCCGGTGGCCGACTGCGCGGCGGCCCAGCGGTCGACGGCGGCCAGGGCGGCCGGGGAGTCCAGGTCGTCCGCGAGCGCCTCGCGGATCTCCTCCACCAGCGCGTCGGCCGAGGGCCCGTCGGGCCGCGAGACGGCGGCACGCCAGCGGGCGAGGCGCTCCTCGGCCTCCCGCAGCAGCCCGTCCGTCCATTCCCAGTCCGAGCGGTAGTGGCGGGCCAGCAGCGCGAGCCGTATGGCCGCCGGGTCGACGCCGTCGCGGCGCAGCGCCGAGACGAAGACCAGGTTGCCCTTGGACTTGGACATCTTCTCGCCGTCCAGGGCCACCATCCCGGCGTGTACGTACGTCTTGGCGAACGGCCGCTCACCGGTGAGGACCTGGGCGTGCGAGGCGCCCATCTCGTGGTGCGGGAAGGCGAGATCGGATCCGCCGCCCTGCACGTCGAAGCCCATGCCGAGGTGGTCAAGGGCGATGGCCACGCACTCGATGTGCCAGCCGGGGCGGCCACGGCCGAGCGATCCGCCGTCCCAACTCGGCTCGCCGTCACGGGCGGCCATCCACAGCATCGGGTCGAGGGGGCTCTTCTTGCCCGGGCGCTCCGGGTCGCCGCCGCGCTCGGCGGACAGCAGCCGCATGGCCTCGGCGTCGAGCCGGCTGACCGAGCCGAAGGCGGGGTCGGACTCCACGGAGAAGTAGATGTCGCCTTCGAGTTCATAGGCGGCGCCCAGGTCGCGCAGCCGCTCCACGAGCGGCACGATCCCCGGAATCGCCTCGACGGCGCCGATGTAGTGCCGCGGGGGGAGCATCCGCAGGGCCGTCATGTCCTCGCGGAAGAGGGCGGTCTCGCGCTCGGCCAGGGCCACCCAGTCGTCGCCGTTCTCCTGCGCCCGCTCCAACAGGGGATCGTCGACATCGGTGACGTTCTGGACGTAGTGCACCTGGCGCTTGGTGTCGAGCCATACGCGCTGAACGAGGTCGAACGCGTTGTAGGTCGCGGCATGACCCATGTGGGTCGCGTCGTACGGGGTGATCCCGCAGACGTAGATGCGCGCGACGGGACCGGGGGTCAGGGTGATCCTTCCCCCGGTCGCGGTGTCGTGAATGCTCAGGTCGCGGCCACTGCCGGGCAGGGCGGGAACCTCAGAAGCGGGCCAGGCATACATGCAATGAGCGTAACCGGATGCAGCGTCCGTATACGAACCGGACCAGTGGTGTTGGCCGGATGGGCAGTCTTGCGCGGACGCCCACGAGCTGCTTGAGCTGCCCGATCCTCGTTCCAGGGACTCCCGGACGGGGGCACCGCGGCCCCCGTACGGTCAGACCGGCGGCCAGGGGATGGCGGGCCACTGGCCGCTGGGCTCGGGGTGCTTCCCCGTGCGCAACAGCGCGGCGACACGGGCCCGCAGGGCCTCGATCTCGGCCCCGGTGATCAGCTCCGCCAGCCGGGCGCTCAGCGGGCCGCCGTCGGCCAGCTCGCCCGCCAGCCGGCGCAGCACCTCCAGCACATCGTCCGGCAGCGGCTCCCCGGCCCAGCCCCACAGCAGCGTGCGCAGCTTGTCGTCGGCGTTGAAGGTCACTCCGTGATCAATCGCATAGAGCCGGCCACCGGCCGCGGGCAGCAGATGGCCGCCCTTGCGGTCGCCGTTGTTGATCACCGCGTCGAGGACGGCCAGCCGGCGCAGCCGTACGTCGTCGGCGTGGACCAGCAGCGCCGTACGGCCCTCGCCCACCTCGGCGTAGCCCACCGCCTTCCAGCCGGGTCCCGGTTCATCGCCCTCGACGAGCGCGAGCAGCTCCGCTCCCCCGGTCTCCTCCGAGCCGTCGCCGTCCGGCCCGTCGGTGGCCGTCTCGACCTCCACCCAGAGCTGGCACATCCCCTGCCCGTACGGCCCGTCGCGCAGCACCGTGGGCGGCACCAGGCCCCAGCCGGTGGCCTCGGAGATCTCGTACGCCGCGACCTCGCGCTGGGCGAGCGTGCCGTCCGGGAAGTCCCACAGCGGCCGCTCCCCGGCCACCGGCTTGTAGACGCAAGGGGCGCTGTGGCCCTCGTACTCGACCGTGCAGTACAGCACCGCGTTGGACGCCTCCCGGACCCGGCCGCGCACCGTCAGCTCACCGAGAGCCAGCAGCTCGGCCGGGGACAAGATGCGCGAAGGCTCCGTTGAGGATGGTGATGGGAGACGGGTGGGCGGCGTCAGGCTCCGCGGCGGTATCCGTTCTGGCGCGGACATACGTGTCCCTCCGGGTCGAGCGGCAGACTGCACAGCGGGCAGGGCGGCCGGCCGGCGTTGACGACCTCCAGGGCGCGCTTGGCGAACGCGCGCGCCTGCGTCCCGGTGAGCCGCACCCGCAGCATAGGCGGGCCGTTCACATCGTCCTGGAGCAGCCGCTCCTCGGCCTCGGCCAGGTCCTCCTCGGACTCGGCCTCCAACTCGACCAGCGCCTGCGCCTCGACGATCATCCGCTGCTCCTCGCCGTCCCAGGCGAGTGCCATGGTACCGACCCGGAACTCCTCCTCCACGGGGACTTCCAGCGGTGCGGTGTCGCTGACCTCGGTCGGTGCGACGGCGGGGACCGGGGCGTTTCCGCCGGTGCGCCGCACCACCTCGTCCAGCAGCTCGTCTATCCGCTCGGCCAACGCGGCGACCTGTGTCTTCTCCAACGCGACACTGGTGGTCCGGCTACCGGCGGACGCCTGCAGGAAAAAGGTACGGCGACCAGGCAGCCCGACCGTACCGGCGACGAAACGGTCCGGCGGGTCATAGAGGAACACCTGACGGGACAACGTCCTGCTCCATTTGATTCGACTGCTCGGCTGACTGACTGCTGACCGCTGGGTGTCACGACCGCCCGGTCACGGCTGTCACGGCGCCCTCGCACCGCGGCACCACCCTACTGCGCACGGCGATCACGGTGCTCCCGCGTCGCCGCCCACCGCCGCGTCCCCGCCGCGGTTGCCGGAGTTCTCCTCGCGCGGCACCAGTCCGGCGAAGTCCCCGGTGTCGCCGAGCCGGACGAGGAAGGGGCGGGTCGGGGTGTACCGGATCGCGGTGACCGAGCAGGGCTCGACCGAGATCCGCTGGAACAGATCGAGATGGAGTCCGATGGCGTCCGCGACCAGCGCCTTGATGATGTCCCCGTGGGAGCACATCAGATAGACCGCGTCGGCGCCGTGCTCCCGCTCGATCCGGGCGTTCCAGTCGCGCACCGCCTCGACCGCGCGCGCGTGCATGGCGCGCATGGACTCGCCACCGGGGAAGGCGGCCGCGGACGGATGCTGCTGGACGATGTTCATCAATGGTTCATCGGCGAGCTCGGCCAGCTTCCGGCCGGACCAGTCGCCGTAGTGGCACTCCCCGATCCGGTCGTCGGGGTGCAGCGGCAGTTCGGGGCGGGCGGCGAGCAGCGGGGCCAGGGTCTCCCGGCAGCGCTGCAGTGGGCTGGTGACGGCGGCGGCGAGTGGCAGTCCGGCCAGTCTGCCGGGCAGCGCCGCGGCCTGGGCCGTACCGCGCTCGTCGAGGGCGACACCGGGTGTCCAGCCCGCGAGGACGCCCGCGATATTGGCGGTGGACCGGCCGTGCCGTACGAGGATCAGCATGGGCATGGCTGCCACCCTACGACCCCTCCGGCGCCGCTCAGCGGGGATGCGCACCGATCCCGTGCAGGGGTCCCCTGTGCCGATCGGCATCACGCGAGGCACAATGCGCAGCGTGATCGTGGATTGTGCCATCTACCGGGACGGGGCCCGCACCGAGGGGCCCGCCGACTTCTCCGACGCCCTGGACGAGGCGCGCGCGAGTGGGGACGCCTTCTTGTGGATCGGCCTGCATGAGCCGACCGAGAAGGAGTTCGAGCTGGTCACCAGCGAGTTCGGACTGCATCCGCTGGCCGTTGAGGACGCCCTGTGCGCCCACCAGAGGCCGAAGCTGGAGGTCTATGACGATTCGCTGTTCCTGGTGCTCAAGCCGGTGCAGTACGACGACAAGGCCGGGACGGTCACCGCGGGTGAGCTGATGGTCTTCGTCGGTGACTCCTTCGTGGTGACCGTAAGACACGGCGAGGCCAATCCGCTCGGCTCGGTGCGCGACCGGCTGGAGAAGATGCCCGAGGTGCTCCAGCACGGCCCTACGGCGGTGATGTACGCGGTCTCCGACGCGGTCGTGGACCACTACCTGGACGTGGCCGACGATCTGCACGGGGACCTGGAGGAGCTGGAGACGGAGGTCTTCGCCCCGAACGCGGGCGCCGGGCAGAACACCGCCGGGCGGATCTACGCCTTCAAGCGCGAGGTGATGGAATTCCGCCGCTCGGCCGGGCCGTTGGGGGAGCCGATGGAGCGGCTCACCGGCGCCGGGGTGCCGTTCGTGCACGAGGGCTCCCGGCCGTTCTTCCGCGATGTCAGCGACCATCTGACCCGGGTGAACGAGCATGTTGAGGGGCTGGACCGGCTGCTGTCGGACATCCTCTCCGCCCATCTCGCGCAGATGGGCGTGCGGCAGAACGACGACATGCGGAAGATCTCGGCGTGGGCGGCCATGGCCGCGGTCCCGACGATGATCGCCGGGATCTACGGCATGAACTTCACACACATGCCGGAGCTGAAGCAGCCCTGGGGATACCCGGGGGTGGTCGTGCTCATGGCCGGTGTGATCGCGGTGCTGTACCGCTGGTTCAAGCGGCGTGGGTGGCTCTGAGCGGGGGTCTCAGGGCTCCGTCAGACGAACTCGGGCGCCTCGGGCGCGCCGGAAGCGCTCTTCGCCGGTCCGCCCAGCGCGTTCCGCCGCTCGGGCATCCGCAGTGATACCATGCGCCGCCAGCCGCCCAGCCGCTCGTATGTGTGCAGGGCGTGGATCCCGGCCGCGAGCAGCGCGGACTTCGGCCCGGGCCAGCCGAGGAGGCGTCCCATGTGGGCCATCACGGCCAGGCTGACGTCCCGGTAGACCTCCGTCTCGACGAGCGCGCTCTCCCGCAGGGTCCGCTGGATGGTCCGGCCGTACCCGTCGGCGGCCAGACGCAGCAGCTCCTCGTGGCAGTAGGCGAGGTGGTTGTCCTCGTCATCGGCGATCATGCGCACCGCGCGGCCGAGGTCGGGGTGGTCGCCGAAGTACCTGCGCAACATCATCATCTGGGCGGAGGCGCGCTGTTCGGTGACCCGGCTGTGGGCGAGGTAGATCACGATGTCGTGCTCGGTCAGCGGCTCGTCGCGGCGCAGCTTGTCATGGGCGAGGCCGATGCCGCGCGCCTCCAGGAGCATCGTGTAGTCGGTCTCGCGCGGCACCTCCATGGGCTCCAGACCGCGCTTGCGAAGCAGGGCGTTGAAGATCCGGCCGTGTTTGTCCTCGTCGGCGCCATGGCGGGCGATCTTGGGCGCGAGGCCGCGGCGGCTCTCGGGCACCAGAGCGGCGATCCGGCCGTTCTCCCAGCCTCCCTGGGCCTCCCCGCTGGCCGCGACGGAGCAGAAGAGCCGGAACGACTCGTCGTTGTCGAGGATCTCCTGGAACACGCTTCTCGCCGAGAGCATCGCCGCCACCTCCGTGCGCTGGTCGTGCGCAGTGGTGCGCAGAAAAAGTCAACGGCCCGGTGGGGGCGGTGGCAACAGCTGGGACACCCGGCTCGGCCGAACGGGGGATCCCTCCGTACGCCGGGTCCGCGTAACCCCCGGGCGGCGGAGGCGTTGTGCTGGATGACGGCCGTGGCGGGGAAGACCCCCGAGCCCCCACCACGGCCGCAGAACTTTCCCGGCGCCACGTTCCCGGCGCCACGTTCCCGGCGCCACGTTCCCGGCGCCACTTTCCCGGCGCCACGTTCCCAGCGCCGCGCTTGGCTCGGCTCTTACGCGAGCCCGGCCCGCTCCAGGGCCTCGACGCCCGCCCGCAGCCCGGCGAGCCGCTCCTCCAGCGTGAAGCCCGCGGGCGTGAGCGACAGGGTGGTGACCCCGGCCCCCGCGTACGCCTGCATGCGGTCGGCGATGCGCTCGACGGGGCCGAGCAGCGCGGTGGAGTCGATCAGCTCGTGGGGGACGGCCGCGGCGGCGCCCTCCTTGTCCCCGGAGAGGTACTTCTCCTGGATCTCGGCGGCCTCCTTCTCGTACCCCATGCGCTGCGCCAGCTTGTTGTAGAAGTTCTGCTTGGCGCTGCCCATACCGCCCACGTAGAGCGCGGTGTACGGGCGGAACTGGTCGGCGAGGCCGCGGACGTCGTCGCCGAGGGCCATCGGGACGGTGGGCACCACATCGAAGCCCTCGAGGTCCTTGCCCGCCTTCTCGCGGCCCGCTCGCAGCGAGCTGAGGGTGGTCTCCTCGGCGTGCTCGGGATCGTAGAACAGGACCAGGGCGCCGTCGGCGATCTCGCCGGTCTGCTCCAGGTTCTTCGGGCCGATGGCCGCGATGTACAGCGGGATGTACTCCCGCACCGGGTGCACGGTGAGCTTGAGGGGCTTGCCGGGGCCGTCGGGCAGCGGCAGGGTCCAGTTCTGGCCCTCGTGGGTCAGCCGCTCGCGCGACATCGCCTTGCGGATGATCTCCACGTACTCGCGGGTGCGGGCGAGCGGCTTGTCGAACCGCACCCCGTACCAGCCCTCGGACACCTGGGGGCCCGAGACGCCGAGCCCGAGGCGGAAGCGGCCGCCGGAGAGGGTGTCCAGGGTGGCGGCGGTCATCGCCGTCATGGCGGGGGTGCGGGCCGGGATCTGGAAGATGGCGGAGCCGACGTCGATGCGCTCGGTCTGCGCGGCGACCCACGCGAGCACCGTGGCGGCGTCCGAGCCGTAGGCTTCGGCGGCCCAGCAGACGGAATAGCCGAGCTTGTCGGCCTCGCGGGCGACCGCGAGGTTGTCCGCGTCCATTCCGGCGCCCCAGTAGCCGAGGTTGATGCCGAGCCTCATACCGCACCCCTTACTGATCAGTAACGTCGCTGTTCCGGGGACTCTAGCGCGCATGGCCCCGATACGTCAGGGGTGGGTTATCCACAGGCTGCCACGTGGCGCTTTGCGGCCAGTAATCTCGACGTTCATGGAGCTAAGGCACCTCGGCCGCACGGGCCTGCGCGTCTCCCGCCTCGGGCTCGGCACGCTCACTTGGGGGCGGGACACCGACGAACACGACGCCGCGGATCAGCTCAAGGCGTTCTGGGAGGCGGGCGGGACGCTTGTCGACACCGCGGATGTGTACGCGGACGGCGGCGCCGAATACCTCCTGGGGCAGCTGCTGGAGGGGTTACTGCCCCGGCGCGACCTCCAGATCGCGACCAAGGCGGGCAGCGTGCCCGACCCCGACCGCCGCTTCGACGCCTCGCGCGGCCATCTGCTGGCCGCGCTGGACGCCTCGCTGGAGCGGCTGGGCACGGACTATGTCGACCTGTGGCAGGTGCACGCCTTCGACCCGTTCACCCCGCTCGAGGAGACCCTTCAGGCGCTCGACATCGCCGTGAGCAGCGGGCGGGCCCGCTATGTGGGGGTGTCCAACTTCAGCGGCTGGCAGCTCGCGAAGGCCGCCACCTGGCAGCTGGTCTCCTCGGGAGCGCACACCCGGCTGGCCAGCACGCAGATGGAGTATTCGCTGCTCCAGCGCGGTGTGGAGCGCGAGGTGCTGCCCGCCGCGCTCGACCTGGGCGTCGGGCTGCTGCCGTCCTCGCCGCTCGGCCGCGGTGTGCTCACCGGCAAGTACCGCCATACGACGCCCGCCGACTCGCGCGGCGCCTCCGAGCTCGCGGCGTTCGTCGAGCCGTATCTGGACGAGGAGGCGAGCCGGATCGTCGAGGCGGTCGCCATAGCCGCCGACGGCCTGGCGACCACCGCGCTCAATGTGGCCCTGGCCTGGGTCCGCGACCGCCCGGGCGTCACCGCCCCGATCGTCGGCGCGCGCAACGCCCAGCAGCTGAGGGCGGCGTTGTCGGCGGAGCCCCTTAGTCTTCCGGACGAGATCTGCCAGGCGCTCGACGATGTGTCGGCGCCCGTGCACCGCTATCCCGATCAGGACTGGAGCACGCTGTGAGTACCGACCGCCTCGCCGGCGACGCCGCACCCGCGCCCGAGGAGGCCGACCCGAGTTCGCCGGAGCCGGCCGGCACCGGGGCCGGCGCGCCGGGTGACCTGGGCGCCCCCGCCACCGCCGGGACGGATCCGGACCAGGCCCCGGGCGACCGCAGCGAGGCCGCCCCCGCGGGGGCGGACCCGGACCAGGCCCCGGGTGACCGCAGCGAGGGCGACGCCGCGGGGGCGGACCGGAACGACGCGGGGGCGGCCGCGGCCGCCGGACAGGGCGGGGCCGACGAGTCGGGGGCTCCCGGCGCCGGAGCGAACTCCCACGGCGCCCGAGGCACCGACGGCGAACAGCCCCCGGCAGGCGAGGCCGACGGGCCCGGAACGGGTGAGCAGGCCCCGTCCGCCGGGCAGGGCACATCCGGCGCGGGGTCGGGCCAGGGCTCTGGGAACGCGGAAGCGCCGGGTCCAGGCGAGGCGAGCGATGGCGTGGGAGCAGGTGCTCCCACGTCCGCCGGGCAGGACGCGTCCGGCGGCGCCGCGGAAGGCTCCGGCGGTGGGGACAAGGGGCGGCGGTCGGCGGCGGCTGAGGCGTTGGCTGCTGCCGTGCGGGCCGTGGAGAGCGGTGAGCGGTCGGCGGCGTCGTTCTTCAACGACGCCCCGGCAGCGCGTCCGGCGGCGCCCGCCGCCCCCGCGGCCCCCCGTGAGCGGGCCCGTGCGGCGGCCCCCACCTCCGCGCCCGCTCCCGTACGGCCGTCGTCGGCCCGTCCGGCGCGTGGGCCGGGGGCCGAGATCCCCGGCAGTGGCGACGTCCGGGAGGTGCTCGCGGCGGGCGGGGCCCCCGAGACCCTGGCCGGGAAGGTCGCCGAAACGCTCGGGGAGCACGCCGCCGAGGCCCTGCGCGAGGACCCCTGGCAGCTGCTCGCCGTGCCCGGCGTACGCCCGGACCAGGCGGACGGCTTCGCCCGCTCCCTGCTCGGCCCGGCCTGCGAGCCCGGCGACGAGCGCCGTGCGCTGGCGCTCACCGGCTGGCTGCTGGAGCGCGCCGCCCTCGAGGGGCACACCGCGCTGGAGTCGTCCGCGCTGTGCGACGCGCTCGCCAAGGCGTCCGTGCCGGACCCGGACGAGGCGCTGCGCACCGCGATCGCGGAGGGCGTGGTGCTGGTCTTCCAGGACGCGCTCGACACCCCGGCCGGGGCCCGTCCCCGGGCGGCCGAGGACGAGGACGCCGAGCAGCCGGTGCGGGTGCTGCTGGGGCTGGACCGCTATGCCCTGGCGGAGGAGAGCCTGGCCGACGGTCTCGCCCGGCTGGCGAGCACCTTCGCCCCCGCACAGGACGGCGAGGCGCCCGTGGGGGATGCCGAGTGGGAGGGCGCGGCCGCCGCCGCGCCGTCCGCCTCCGCCGCGGAGCTCATCCGTACCGTCGCGGCCCACGGCCTGGTCACCCACAGCGGTGGCGAGGCGGCGCGCGCCGAACCGGCGGCGCTGGTCGCCGCCGCCCGTGCGATGGGCCTGCGGGCCTACGCGGCCGCGCACACCGAGGACGGCAGGCGGCGGCTGGCCGCCACACTCAGCGAGGCCCCGGGCACCGGCCCCGACGCGGGTCCGGAGGCAGGCCCGGAGGCAGGCCCGGACGCGGGCCCGGAGGCAGGCCCGGACGCGGGTCCGGAGGCAGGCCCGGACGCGGGCCCGGAGGCCGCCTCGGCGGCCGTCACGGTCGCCGGGCTGCTGGCCGACGCCGACGGTCCCGGACGCGACGAGGAGGGCGCGCTGGCGCTCGATCTGCTCGCCGTGCTGGACGCCCCGCAGCTCGACGTGGAAACGGCCGCGATGCTGGTCGAGTCGCTGCCGGACGGCGCCCGTCTGGTGCTGAGCGGGGACCCCGGGGTGCTGTGGTCGGCCGGTCCCGGCCGGGTCTTCGCGGACCTGGTGGCGGCCCGCCGCTGCCCGCAGGTCGTCTCCCGCACCCCCGACCCGGGCCCCATCGGCGAGCTGGTCTCGGGCATCGGGATCGGCGAGCTCAGCCAGGTGGAGGCGCCCGGCAAGGAGGTCGTGATCGTGCCCGTGCGGGACGCGGGCGAGGCGGTGCACCGCACCGTGCAACTCGTCGCCGACTCGGTGCCCCGTGCGATCGGCGTCCCGCCGGAGCAGACCCAGGTGATCACCCCGGGCCACGGCGGCGCGGCCGGCACCCGCGCGCTCAACGCGGCCCTGAAGGACCGCCTCAACCCCGGCCCCGGCCGCTTCGGCGGCTTCGACCCGGGCGACCGTGTGGCGTACACCCCGGCCCCGGGCCGTACGGTGCCGGGCACCGTGGTCTCGGCGGACGCCGAGGGGCTGCGTCTGGACTGCGCGGGCACCCCGGTCGTGGTGCCACGCGAGGAGGTCGGCGAGCTGGTGCGGCACGGCTGGGCCCTCACCGCGCACCAGGCGGCGGGAGCGCGCTGGCCCGCGGCCGTGGTGGTGCTGCCGGGCGACGCCACAGCGGGGCTGACCCGGGCCTGGGTCTACACGGCCTTCGGCCGCGGTGAGCGCCATCTCTCGGTGGTGCACGGCGCGGATGCGGCGCTGCCGCGAGCGGTGGCGGAAATCCCCTTCAAGGACCGCACCACCCGCCTGCGCGCCCTCCTCCAAGCCCAGGTCCCACCCGCGCCCACCGGCTGACCGACGGCCCGCGACGGGCGCTGCCGCGCGACGGACCCCGCCCCGTGACGGGCCTCCAGCACGCCCCCGGCCCGGGATCGCCCGGTCTCACGACCAAGCGTTCCGGGGCCGGGGTACGGAGCCGAGTGACCCGGTTCCGGGCGGCCCGAAGCCACCGCCGGGCCCGAGCCGCCCGGAACCGAGCAATCCGAGGGCAAGCGGCCCCGGGCCAAGCGGCCCGGAACCCCAGACCTCAGCTGCCCGGCTCCAGGACCTCCAGATCGTCCTCGTCCTCGTCCTCGAGCTCCTCGTCGTCCTCGAGCTCCTCGTCGAAGACCGAGCTCATGTCGAAGCGGCACACGACCATATGCGGATCCGCCTGGTCGAAGGGGGCGGAGAGCCACTCCCCCGGCTCCGGGGCCTCCTCGGCCGCGACCACCCAGAGCGTCGAGTCGCCCTCCTCCAGGCCGAACTCCTTGTGCCGAGAGGCGATCTCGTCCGGCTCGAACTCGCCGAAGACCACCCCCAGGGCGGTGTGCACGCTCTCCCCGGCGGCCGCCCCGCCGCCCTGCTTGTCGTTCCCCGTGTCGATGTCCGGATCCAGGTCGGCGATCCGCTGCGCCTGCGAGAGCAGTCGCTGCGGCTCGGCGACGACGTAGTCCCTGCGGATCAGCACGCTCAGCGCGCTCGGCTCCTCCGGCCCGGTGTAGGCGGGGAGACGGTCGTCACCAGGGATCTCGAAGGGCGTCACCTCGTCGTAGGCGTCATAGAGCAGCTCGTCGTAGACCTCGGCTGCCGCGGCCAGTTCGTTGAACGCGGCGTAGACGGCCGGATCGCCTTCCCCCGACCGGCGTTCGACAGCATCGAGGTGACGATCCAGTGCGGCTTTCACCGCTTCGGCGGCGGCACGTACCTCGGCAGCGGATGGCTGCGCAGCATCAGACATAGTGCAGACGCTATCCGTAGCAGGGCAGTTCCCGCACAATAGATGCGATGCCGGAATACGAATTCTGTGATGTGTATGTGCCGCGCGGCGTTTCCCGCAAGGCCACTACCCGCCTGCTCACCGACCATGCCGAGTACGGACACTGGGAGTTGGATCGCTTGAGACTCAACCCCGACGGCAGCCGCAGAGTGCGATTGCGGCGCCGGATCATCCGCCAGCTCCGGGCGACCTGGTAGCGGACCGGGACATGACCGGGCGGGCCCCGCCGACCGCGGGGCCCGCCCGGAGTGACGCCACCGTCACCCGGCGTATGGGAACCGGTGTGTGACGCGTGGCGTGTGAGGTGCGGTGCACGGTGTGTGGTGCGGTGCGGCCACCGCCCGGCACCTGTCAGCGCCCATCAGCGCGAGGTGTGATCAGCGCTGCGCGGCGCGGGCCCGGCGGTAGAGCACCGTACCCGCCAGCAGCATGCCCGCGGCGGCCGGAATGGCCAGCTCGACGGGGCCCGCGCCGGTCTGCGCGAGCTGCTCCTTGCTGCCAAGGTTCGCGGACGGGTCGAGGCCATGGGCTCCCGTGTGCTCGGCCTGGTGGCCCTGTGAGGAGTGTCCGGGCTGCTCCGAGCCACCACCGGGGTTCGAACCCCCCGGGTTGCTCGGGTTACCGGGGTTGCCCGGGTTCCCGGGGTTGCCCGGGTTCCCAGGGTTGCCCGGGTTCCCAGGGTTGCCCGGGTTCCCAGGCTGACCCGGATTTCCGGGGTTCCCCGGGTTTCCGGGGTTGCCAGGGTTACCCGGGTTCCCGGGGGTGCCAGGGTTTCCGGGGTTGCCAGGATTGCCGGGGTTCCCAGGATTCCCCGGGTTGCCGGGCTCCCCCGGGTTCTCCGGCACCGCCGGCACCGTCTCCCCGCAGTCGCCGCCGTCACTGCTGTTCCCGAACCCGACCGCGCTGACGTTGTTCCCGCACACATTGACCGGAACGCCGATCGGGGCCTGGATGTTGTTGCCGGAACCGATGCCCGACGAGCCGCTGCTGCCGCCCTGCGCCTGCGAGCCGCCGGACTGCGAGCCGCCACCGCCGGACGAGCCACCCGAGCCACCGCCGGACCGGTCGCCGCACCCTCCCCCGCCGGCGCCGTTGAAGACACCGACGACGCTGACCGTGTTTCCGCACAGGTTCACCGGCACACGCACCGGGACCTGGATGTTGTTGCCCGAGACGACGCCCGGCGAGTACGCGGCGCCACCGTCGGCGCCCGACCCCGCCGCATGGGCATAGCCGCCGGTCACGGCGAGAACGCCGCTGGCCGCGGCTACGGTGATCAGGCCCTTTTTCGCAACCTGTCGCATAACTGTCTGCTCCCCTAGCCTTCCGTCCCGGACGGAGCGCGCGCGGGCGATCTCGCCCGCACCCCCATCCCCGAGCGGCCCCGGAGCGCGCACACTCCGAAACCGCCCGGGATCACACCCCGGTGGACCGTGACCCGATGTCACGTGATCGATGCGGTAGTTGCCGAAGGCGGGGCACAGCACCACCCCCTTGTCGGCATCGCGGCCCGGTTACGGGCCGCACACACCATGTAACGAGGAGGGAGCAATCAAGCTATCAAGCTACGACACCATTCACCCTTTTTGGTCCCTTCGGTATGTGTGATCGATTAAGCCGATCGTGTCAGCCTCTCAGCGGGCCCGGCAGCCCCCTCGGCCCGCGCCCTCAGCAGGCGTCCAGGAACCGGTCCAGCACCCGCACACCGAACTTCAGCCCGTCCACCGGCACCCGCTCGTCGACCCCGTGGAACATCCCGGCGAAGTCCAGCTCCGGGGGCAGCCGCAGTGGCGCGAAGCCGAAGCAGCGGATGCCGAGGTCGTCGAAGGACTTCGCGTCCGTACCGCCCGAGAGGCAGTACGGCACGGCGCGGGCGATCGGGTCCTCGGCCTTCAGTGCCGACTGCATGGCGTCCACCAGCGCCCCGTCGAAGGTGGTCTCCAGCGCCTTGTCCGCGTGCACGTCCTCCCGCTTGACCCGCGGGCCGAGGATACGGTCGAGGTCGGCCAGGAACTCCTCCTCGAACCCCGGCAGGAAGCGCCCGTCCACATGCGCCGTGGCCTGTCCCGGAATGACGTTGACCTTGTAGCCGGCGCTGAGCATGGTCGGGGCGGCGGTGTTCTGGAGCGTGGCCCCGATGATCTTCGCGATGCCGCCCAGCTTGGCGAGCGTCTCGTCCATGTTCTCCGGGTCGAGCGGGGTGCCGAGCGCGTCGGACAGCTCGTCCAGGAAGGACCGTACGGTCTTGGTGACCCGCACCGGGAACTTGTGCCGCCCGAGCCGCCCGACCGCCTCGGTCAGCTCGGTGATGGCGTTGTCGTTGTTGGTCATCGAGCCGTGACCCGCGGTGCCGTCCACCGTGAGCCGCATCCAGTGCATGCCCTTCTGCGCGGTCTCGATCAGATAGAGCCGCAGCTGCTCGTTGACGGTGAAGGAGAAGCCGCCGACCTCGCCGATCGCCTCCGTCACGCCCTCGAAGAGCTCGGGGTGGTTGTTGACCAGGTGCTTGGCCCCGTAGACCCCGCCCGCCTCCTCATCGGCGAGGAAGGCCAGCACGATGTCGCGCGGGGGCTTGCGGCCGCTGCGCAGCCGCTCCCGGACGACCGCGAGCGTCATCGCGTCCATGTCCTTCATGTCCACCGCGCCCCGGCCCCAGACGCAGTCGTCCGCGATCTCGCCGGAGAAGGGGTGGTGGGTCCAGTCCTCGGCGTTGGCCGGTACGACGTCGGTGTGGCCGTGGATCAGCAGCGCGGGGCGGGACGGATCCTCCCCCTCGATCCGTGCCACGGTCGACGCCCTCCCCTTGTGCGACTCGAAGATCTTGGGCTCGAGCCCCACCTCGGCCAGCTTCTCGGCGACGTACTCGGCGGCCGCGCGCTCACCGGGGCCGGAGTGGTCGCCATAGTTACTGGTGTCGATCCGGATCAGGTCACGGCAGAGGTCGACCACCTCGTCCTCGCCCTTGACCGTCCCGGTCGTCGTCGCGCCCGAAAGCGACTCACTCACGATGCCTCCTCGTCGTTGCGCTGCCGCGGAACGCCCTGCCACGGCGCCCCGCGGCAGGGGTCACCCGCCCATCCTCCTCCGCTCGCCCGCCCAGCCCAAGGCGGCAATGCCGCCGTCATGCCCCCGTCACACAGCCCGCCCACCCAGCACCCCCGGGGGCACGACCGGCCGTGATCGAGCACGTCCCGATGTTTGCTATGGTTTTCCATGTCGGAACGGCCACGGGCCGACCGACAGACACCTGGTCCGGGTGGCGGAATGGCAGACGCGCTAGCTTGAGGTGCTAGTGCCCTTTATCGGGCGTGGGGGTTCAAGTCCCCCCTCGGACACGGACCATATCCCCAACTTGTGCGGGTCGAGTGCTGCCTCGGCCCGCATGAGCTGTTTTCCGGGCTCGTAGGTCAGCTTGGGCCCGAGATTCCGGTGGACCTCGGCCTTGTGACCGGCTGAGCGGGCCTGGACCTCGGCGGTCCACTGAGCGACGAGTTTCGGGTCTGTACCTGCTTCCAGGGCTTCGCGGTAGAGGGCGAGCCTGGTGTCGCATTCGGCGATCACCCGTCGATGACATGTCAACTTCAAACAAGCGGTGACTCGAGAAGGGCCGTCAGTTCAGGGATTTCTGGATTCAGGATCGCCTGTATCATCGGGCCATGCTGACCATCGCCCCGGACGTCGAAGTGCTGGCCCGCTTCGGCCGTGCGCTCGCCGATCCGATCCGCTGCCAGTTGCTGCTCGCGCTGCGCGAGGCGCCGGCCCATCCCTCCGATCTCGCCGCCGTGCTCGGCATCTCTCGCACCCGCCTGTCGAACCATCTGGCCTGCCTGCGGGACTGCGGGTTGGTCGTCACCGTGCCGGTGGGGCGCCGTGTCCGCTACGAGTTGGCCGACGAACGGCTTGGACACGCGCTGGACGACCTGCGTGCGGCCGTGGTGGCGGTCGCGGCCGATCGGACCTGCCCGGACGCGGAGACGGAAGGCTGCTGCTGATGACCGCGATATCCCTCGGGCCGTCCGCGGTCCGTCGTAACGCGCTCACCCGCCGCATCCGCCTGCTGGTCGCCGCGACGATCACCTACAACGTCATCGAGGCCATCGTCGCCATCACAGCAGGGACGGTCGCCTCCTCCACCGCGCTGGTCGGCTTCGGCCTGGACTCGGTCATCGAGGTCTCCTCCGCGGCGGCGGTCGCCTGGCAATTCTCCGCAGGCGAGCACGCGGTGCGCGAGGCACGGGAGAAGACCACACTGCGGATCATCGCCGTCTCCTTCTTCGCCCTCGCCGCTTACGTCAGCGTCGACGCCGCCCGCGCGCTGGCCGGGTCCGGCGAGGCCGACCGCTCGATCACCGGCATCGTCCTCGCTGCCCTCTCGCTGATGATCATGCCCTTCCTGTCAGCCGCCCAGCGCCGCGCGGGGCGCGAGCTCGGTTCCGCGTCCGCGGTCGCCGACTCCAAACAGACCCTGTTGTGCACCTACCTCTCCGCCGTCCTGCTGGTGGGCCTCGCCGTCAATGCCACGCTCGGCTGGTCCTGGGCCGATCCCATCGCCGCCCTCGTCATAGCGGCAGTGGCGCTCAAAGAAGGCCGGGACGCCTGGCGCGGAGAAGGCTGCTGCGCCGCCCCGTCCACCGCCGTGGGTGACGTCTCGCTCCGGGCGGAGGCCGACCGCGCATGCCGACCCGGATGCGCCTGCTGCTCCCTGCGGCGGGAGGCGGACAGATGACCGGTTGGGCCGTGGCGGCATTCGCCCTTTACGTCGGGTGGGCCGGGGCCGCGTTCGGCGTCCGTGCCGTCCTCCAGCACCGACGTACCGGGGACGCCGGATTCCGCGGCGTCCCCGGTCGCCCCGGGACCGCCGCATGGTGGGCCGGAGTGCTGTTCGTCCTGGCTTTGCTCGGCGGAGCCGCGGCCCCGCTCGGCACGCTCGCCGGCCTGCCGGAGCTCCCCGGCACTCGCGCGGCACCGGTTCAGTGGACCGGGCTCGGCATCGCCCTGGCCGGTATCGCGGCGACATTCGCCGCCCAGACCGCCATGGGCGCCTCCTGGCGGGTCGGCGTGGACGCGGGCGAACGCACCGAGTTGGTCACCGCCGGCCTTTTCGCCCACGTGCGCAACCCGGTCTTCACCGCGATGACCGTCACGGCGGCAGGTCTGGGGCTGATGACGCCCAACCTGATCGCCGTGACGGCCCTCGCGGGGGTGATTCTGGCGGTGCAATCGCAGGTCCGTGCGGTCGAGGAGCCCTGTCTCAGGAGTGTGCACGGCGCCGCCTACGCCACCTATTCCTCACGCGCCGGGCGATTCCTGCCCGGCATCGGCAGACGGCGTATCCGCGGCGTCTGACCCTTCAGTGACGGCCCTCAAAGCTTGGGCAAGTCGACAACGGTCACCGGTGCCGCCTTTGGCGATCAGCGCGGACATGGGTTTCACTCGGCTGAGCACCCACACCAGGGATGAGGCGCACCGACATGGGCAACGACCGCCACCAGCACGATCACCGGCATGGAGCGGGCGGACATGCCGGGCATTCGCACGGAGTGGCGGCGGACGCCGACCGGCGCTGGCTGGCCATCGCTCTCACGCTGATCACCGCCTTCATGGCCGCCGAGGTCGTCGTCGGCATCGTGGCTCGTTCACTGGCCCTGATCTCGGACGCCGCGCACATGCTCACCGACGCCGCGTCCATCGTGCTCGCGCTCATCGCCATGCGGCTTTCCGCTCGTCCGGCTCGCGGTGTCTACACCTACGGTCTCAAGCGTGTGGAAATCCTCTCCGCCCAGGCCAACGGGCTCACGCTGCTGCTGCTCGGAGCCTGGCTGGCCTACGAGGGCGTCGAGCGGTTGATCAACCCGCCGGAGGTCGAGGGAGCACTGGTGCTGGTCACGGCGCTCGTCGGCATCGCCGTCAATGTGATCGCCGCCTGGTGCATCTCGAAGGCCAACCGCACCTCGCTCAATGTCGAAGGCGCCTACCAGCACATCCTGAACGACCTGTTCGCCTTCATCGGCACCGCTGTCGCCGGCCTCATCGTGGTGACCACCGGATTCGCCCGCGCCGACGCCATCGCCACCCTGGTGGTCGTCGCCCTCATGTTCAAGGCGGGATACGGCCTGCTGCGCGAGAGCGGGCGCATCTTCCTCGAGGCGGCGCCAACCGGCCTGAGCCCGGACCGGATCGGCGACCAGCTCGTCGCCCACGCCGCCACGGCCGAGGTGCACGATCTGCACGTGTGGGAGATCACCTCTGGACAGGCGGCGCTCTCCGCCCACGTCCTGGTCGTTCCCGACGGCGACTGTCACGCCGTACGGCGTGATCTGGAGCGGATACTGAATGACGACTACGGCATCACGCACACCACACTGCAGGTCGACCACGCTCCGGACGAGACCCTCCACGTGTCGGGTACCGATGGAGGGGCCGCCGGGGCCACGCATTGTGAAGACCCGCACGGCCCCGTGCACCGGGACGAACCGCATCCCCACTGATGCGGACCCTGGCCGGGGCCGGTGCCCCTCTCCGGCAACCGGCTGGTCGCCACCCACTACGGGCTCTACAACACCGTCTCCGGACTCGGCATCACCCTCGGCAACCTGGCCACCGGTGCCCTGTGGGGCTTCGCCCGGCGCCACCACGCCCTGTGGCTGACCTGGCTCGTCCTGACCGCCACCGGCCTGGCCTGCGCGGGCGCCGTCGCGGCGCTCGCCCGGGACGGGCAACTGTCGTCGCCGGCGCCGCAGCCCGCCACCGTCTGATCCGCTCCGGACTCCGGAGGCGACCAACCAGGGATGGACCGGCGGGGCGCCCTACCGGCGCCCCGCCGCTCGGACAGCACGAGAACTCCGGCCGGAGCGACCGCGCAACGCCATGGTGCCGCCGAGTGTCGGTGGAGGTTCATGCGTTCCCGCCGGCCCGGAAAGAGCGCCGCGGCGGCGGATACCGAGGGCCACGGCCGCGCTTGCGGCCACCGCGAACGCCGCCTCCGGGGCGGGGCCCAGGCGGGTGGCGAGCGTGGTGGTCGAACGGAGGGGGACGGTGGCAGTCAGTACCCGACGGGTCCAGGGCCCGGTGGACTTGGTGACCGTGCCGTCCGGGGCGACGACCGCGCTGACGCCGGTGGTGGAGGCGACGAGCACCGCGCGGTCGTGTTCGACGGCCCGCAGCCGCGCCATGGCGAGCTGCTGCTCGGGTTCGGCCACATTGCCGTCGCGCATGTACGTGGCGTTGTTGGTGGGTACGGCGATCAGGTTGGCGCCGGTACGGACGGCGTCGCGGACCTGGCTGTCGTACGCCACCTCGTAGCAGATGGACTCCGCCAGCCGCACCCGTCCGGCGTCCAGCCGTACCGGACCGCTTCCGGGTACGAAGTCGCGCGGGATGAGCTGGAGTTCTCCCAGCCCGCCGAAGACGTCGCGCAGCGGGATGTATTCGCCGAACGGCACCAGGTGCTGCTTGGTGTAGTAGCGGCCGGGACCCGTGCCGGGCCGCCACAGCAGACCGGCGTTGCGGATCCGTTCGCCCGGTGCGTCGAGGATCGCTCCGACCACGACGGGCGCGCCGAGGTCCGTCACGACGTCGGTGATCTGGCCGCGCAGCAGGGGGTCGGTGCGCGGGTCGGTGTCAGTGGCGTTCTCCGGCCAGAGCACGAGATCCGGCCGGGGTGTGCGCCCGGCCGCTACGTCATGGGCGAGTCGCCGGGTGGCGGCGATGTGGTTGGTGGCCACCTGTTCGACGCGAGCCTGCTCCTCCAGACTGCGGGCGCGGGGCACATTGCCCTGCACCACGGCCACCCGCGCCCGCTCGGTCCCGGCGGTCGAGGCCGTGGCGGGAATCAGCAACGCTCCGCAAGCGCAGGCGGCGACAGCCGCCGCCAGGCCCACGACCGTGCGACGCCGCCCTGATCGGGCGGTCGGCAGCGCGGCGAGGCAGCCCGCCACCAAGGCGACCACCGCGCTGACGGCCGGGGCGCCGCCGATCGAGGCCCACCCCAGCGCCGGGGACTCGGCCTGGCTGAAGGCGAGGCGCCCCCACGGGAAACCACCCAGCGGCACCCGGGACCGTACCGCCTCCGTGGCCACCCACCAGCAGGCCGCCCACAACGGCCACCCCGGCAGCCGGGCGAAGGCCGGGACGGCGCAGCTGAGCAGGCCCAGGAGCAGGGCCTGGGCGATGCTCAGCGCGGCCCATGGCAGCACGCCGAGGTTGGTCAGCCACCACAACAGCGGACCGAAGAACGCCAGCCCGAAGAGGGCGCCGAGAGTGAAGGCGGCGCGCGGTCTCCGGTACCGGAGCGCGGCGAGCAGCAGCGCCGGTCCCACGGCGGCGGCAGGCCACAGCCCGATCGGCGGGAAGGCCGCGACGAGCAGCAGACCGCCCGCGAGCGCCGCCACCGGGCCGCGCCACCACGCCCGAGGCCGTACGAGGGCGGCCCGGCTCAGCATCGCCCGATACCTGATCACGTTGTGTCCTCCACCGATTGGTCGTCACCGTCGGTCTGCGCTGTGGGCGCCGTAGGCGGGCTCGCCGCGCCCGTACGTCCGGCCCGTGCCATCCGTTCGTCCCGGGCACGCAGGCTCGCCAGGTAGGCGTTGTAGGCGGCCAGCGGGTCGTTGGCGTCGCCGCGGTCGATACGGCGGTCGATACGGCGCGCTTCGCGGGCGTCGGAGCGGACCCACTGGACGGCGAGGATGAGCGTGGTGATCAGGACGGGGATGTCGCCGGTGGCCCAGGCGATGGCGCCCGCGTTGTACTGGTCGTCGGCGAGCGAGCTGCCCCAGGGCCGGTCGAGCACCGTCCACCAGCCTTCTCCGATGAGGTCGGTCGAGCTCATCAGCGAGATGCTGAACCAGGAGTGGAACGGCATCGTGAGGATCATCACGAAGAGCTTGGCGAGGTGCGGGATGCGGTGCGGTCCCGGGTCGACGCCGATGATCACCCAGAAGAAGAGCAGCCCGACGACCAGGAAGTGCAGCAGCATCGCCAGATGACCGTAATGACTGCGCATCAGGGTCTCGAACAGCGGGGTGTAGTAGACCGCGAAGGCGCTGCCGATGAACAGCGCTCCGGCTACCACGGGGTGTGAGATCACCTTGATGCAGACGCTGCCCAGCACGGCCGTCAGCAGTTCGCGTGGACCGCGCCGGCCGCCCTTGGGGGCGGCGGGCAGGGCGCGCAGCGCGAGGGTGACCGGAGCGCCCAGTACGAGCAGGATCGGTGCCGTCATCGCCAGCGTCATGTGCTGGCCCATGTGCACGCTGAACAGCACCTTGCCGTACGTCCCCAAGCCGCTCATCGTCGCGATCACGATGACCACCAGACCCGCCAGCCACGAGACCGTACGGCCCACCGGCCACGTGTCGCCACGGGCCCGCAGCCTCCGCACGCCCGCCAGGTACATCAGGGCCGCGGCGGCGGTGCCGAAGCCGAATGTCCCCTCGAACCGCCACTCGGTGAACAGCGGCGTCCACGGAAAGCCGCCCAGCGGGGCGGGCATCGGGAACCCCAGCAGTTCCCGGACCGGGTCGTAGGACCCCGGCTCCCGCGCCGGGGCGGGGCTGCGGGACAGTCCGACGGCGAGGCCGACGGTGGCCGCCATCAGCAGCAGTTCGGCCGCGGCGAGCCGGGTGAAGGCGGTGCGCCGCCCGGCCTCGAGGCCCGGGAGGGTCCGCCTGCGGTGCCAGACGCCGCAGGCGGCGAGGGTGATGAGGGCCGCGGCCTTGGCGAGGAGCAGCACCCCGTAGCGGGTGGTGAACATCTGACCCGGTGAGTCGAGGCGGATGAGTCCGCTCACCATGCCGGTCGCGGCGACGGTCAGCAGACACCATGCGGCCAGCGGGCTGAAGCGCCGTACGGCCGCCGCCGTGTGGGACGGGGCCCGTACGGCGGTGGCGGTGACCGCCGCGAGCCCGCCGATCCACACCGTGGCGGCGAGCACATGCGCCGCGAGGCCGATCACGGCGGCGTCATGGTTGCCGGAGGCGGCGGAGTGGCCGGCGAACGCGGGTGGTACCAGTCCGGCAAGCGCCACGCAGAGACTCACAGCGGTGGCACCGCGGGTGGTCACGCCGGGCAGGAAGGTGGCGAGCAGCAGCGCGACAAGCGCGGTCAGGGCCAGGGCGCGGCCCTGTGGCGCGTTGATGGCGACGTCGGCGAGCAGCGCCGGTTCGAGAACGTCGGCGGGCGGCCGGGCCAGAAGGTCCGAGGCGGTCAACACCAGTGCCGTCAGGGTCGCCAGCAGCCAGACACCCGAGGACACGGCCGCCACGGCCAGGACCCGCAGCCGCCGCGCGCCCAGCCGCCGCTGGTCACCGGGTGCCAGGAAGGCGACCAGCAGCAGTGCGCCGACGGTGCACACCGCCGCGAGGTCCGTGGCGGCACGGGCCGGCGGCAGGCCCCACGCCGTGACCGGCCCGGCATCCGGCAGCCCCGGTACCGCCTCGGGGATGCCACCGCCGAACCGTACGGCCACCAGCAGCGCACCCGTGGCGACTACAAGTGCCGCCAGGGCCAGCAGCGGCGGGCGGAGCACACGCGAACGCGATATCGGCTCAACCGACATGGCGGGACCTCCTCTTGCGCAGCGCGTGCGCGGTGCCGCCCACGCCCGCCAGCACCACGGCCGCCCCGGCGGCCACCGGAAGCACACCGGACCCCGAGGACCCTTCGCGTGCCGAGTCCGTGCCGGAACGGGAGGAATCGGGGGCCGGGCTCGTCGTACGAGCCGCGGACACGGTGAAGGTGTAGCGGCCCGACACCGGGTGGCCGTCGGCGGAGACCACCCGGTAGCCGACGGTGTACCGGCCGGGTGGCACGTCGGTGGCCAGAGCTTGGCTCACGGTGCGGCCGTCGACCTTCAGCGCGCCGGTGGCGACGGAACGGCCGGAGGTACCGGTGACCGCGACGCGGCTGTAGCGGGCGTCCATCGGATCGTTGAAGGACAGGGAGACGCGGCTGGGCGGCGTGGCGAGCGTGGCGCCGTCGTCCGGTGTGCTGCCGGTCAGCCCGGTGTGCGCGGCGGCGGGTGACGCGGCGGCGATGGCCACGGCCGGGGTGGCGCCCATCAGCATGCCGACGGCGGTGGTGGCGCGCGGGAGGTGTGCGGTGAACATGGAGTGCCTTTACGTCCGGCCGCGGACGCGGCCGGGATCGGGCGGCCGGAGGTGCGGCGGCCGCCACGCCGGGTTCAGCCCGAGCAGGCACCGCCGCCCGGCACCGGCCGGAGCGGAAGCGGAACGCGTGGGATCACACGGCGATGCGGTGGGGCGCGCTCACCCCGGCACGGCGGCGCCCGGAACGCGACAGCGGTACGCGCGGGATCGCTCGCCGGAACCAGCGGCAGCCGCCGCACGGCGACCACGGCCCCCGGCAGCCGGAGGAGAAGCCGCTGCCGCGCGGCGGCCACGAGCGTGCGCAGCGGACGCAGCACCGCGTCCGTCACCCCGAGCAGCCGGGCGGCGAGCACCATGGTCACCACGTGCCCGACTGGCGCCTCCCAGGAGTGGTGGCCGGGAGCGGGTGCGTACTCCAGCCAGCCCGTCCCCGCGCGGGAGGCCGCCGCGGCGCACGCGCCCGGCAGCGTGTAGCCGAGGTGGAAGGCAGCCTGGGCACCGCCCAGGGCGGCGAGTACCTGCTCAGGAGCAAGCCGACGGCGGGTAGCCAGCAGGGAGCCGAGGAGCGCCGCCGAGCCGCAGCCGATCACGGCAGCACCCACGGGAACGCGTGCCCCGAAGGCGGTCCGGCACAGCAGCGGAAGCAGCACGGTGAGCGCGGCGAGGACGGCTGTACGGCCAGTGTCCATGGGCTGCCCGGCGCTCAGGGCCGGACGGTGGCGGACCGTTCTCATCTCTTCACCGTCTTCGAGGCTCCAGCCTGTTCCCCGGACCACGCTGCCACGGCCGGGCTCGGGCTCCCGCGAGAACGCAGCGTATCCCGCGGGGGCATCACCTCATTCGGCGGGGATGAGCCGGACCGTGCCGATGGCTCCGGCCGTCGCGAGGTCGGAGACCGCGGTGGCGTCGGGCGGGCTGACGAGCGCTTCGCCGGTCTCGACGGTGCAGGCTGACCGAGGGTTCTGGCATCGCCTGCGACGGGACGCGGTCCGCCGGTGCCGCGCCCATCGCTGTTATGTGGGGTCGAGGCCGTGGCTGCGAAGCCAGGACAAAGGGTCTATCGCGTCGCCGCCGCCGGGATGCACTTCGAGATGCAAGTGTGGCCCCGACGAGTTGCCCGAGCTTCCGGCGTAGGCGATGACCTCTCCCGCCTTGACGTGGCCGGCCCGGATTTTGGCACTGGCGAGGTGGCAGTACCAGGTCTCGGTGCCATCGGGGGCGGTGACGATGACCATATTTCCGTAGAACGGATTCCATTTGGCTTCGACCGTGCCGTCGGTGACGGCCATCACCGGTGTGTTCATGGGCACGGGGAAGTCGAGTCCGGTATGCCGGCTCGACCACATGGAGCCAGCCGCTCCGAACAGCTCGCCGACTCCTCGCTGTGCGACGGGAAGAGCGAACTTCGGGCGGAGCGCCTCCTTACGTGCCGCTTCCGCCTTTCTGTGTGCGGCTTCGGCCGCCTTCCGCCTCTGCTCCTGCTGTTGACGTCGCTTGAGATCGATGCGTCGCTGCGTACGGCTGGCGCGATCGGCGAAGTCATCCGCGCCACGTGTCACACCGGCGAGCTGCGCGTCGAGCCTGCCGTTGGCGGCCGATGGCTCGATGGCCGGTGCCGTGTCCGGGGCGGCTTGTGTGGCCTTCTCATCCTGGTCGTCGACGCTGACCGAGACGGCCGCCGCCCCTGTGATGGCCATAACGACAGCGGACGGAGCGGCGACGGTCAGGAGCGCGGATCGCCGGGCGGACGCACGACGATTGCGGACGTCGGCACGGCAAGGTCCGGGAGAGGCAACCTCCGCATCCCCGGTGGCGTCCTGGACATGCGCTGCCGGGCAGGGCGACTCATCGGCCTGGGAGGAAAGGAAGTTCGGTGAGGCAGGAGAGCCGCGGGAAGCGTCCCCATCCGCTGAGGCGCCCGTACTCCACGGCTGCGTCTGCGACTCGTACTCTTCGAGGCATGCTGTGGGGTAGACCCCATCGCGCCATTGGCCGGTGGAGTCCTCCCACTGGGCTGTGTGCCCGCTCGGGCCTGCCGGGCCGAGGTCTGCCGCGGACGAGTTCATCCCCGCATGGCCGGGGGCGCCCCACATCGTGGTGGGGTCATGGCCATAGGTGTTGCACGACAGTCGATGGGCGGACTCGTCGTAAAGGGCGGCGGCCGTGGTGTCGTACATGCTGGGCATCGCGCCGAACAGCGGGTCCTCGTCGCCGTAACCGCCAGATCTCACACCGCCGTGCTGGGCACCACCGTGGTAGGCACGGTGGACCCCATACGCGGCGTCGGGGGCGTGACCGGTCTCGGCCGGGGCCCAGTCCCCCGACGGCTGTCGCTCGTCAACCAACTGGCTTCTCTTCTGTCTCGGCGGTAGGAGCACCGACCGCGACGGTGTTCGAGCGGCACCGGCATCGGTCATCGTCAACGGGTCTGAGTACTCCAGCGCAGCCATCCGTACGGCTAATCTACTTAACACTATAGGGAATGGTGAAACCGCCACCACGCCCTGCATCGCTGCGGGCAGTGAGCGGGCGCGCGTGGGAGGGTCAGTGGCCGCCGCTCGACTCGACGGCGAGGCGCTTGGTGAACGTCTTGCCACCGTCCTTCGACTCGTACACGCCGTTCTGTGTCGCGGCCAGGACGTGCTGGGCGTCGACGGCGGTGAGCGCCTGCGGCTGTCCGCCGGGGACGGTGGCGAGCTTCTTCCATGCGGCGCCGCCGTCGGTGCTGCGGCTCAGCCCGCCGGAGGTGTCGATGCCGTAGAGGGCGTTCTTGGCCTTCCAGGAGAGGAAGGCCATCACCGGCTGCTTCCCCTTGGCGAAGGTCCTGCCCCCGTCGGTGCTGCGGGCGGTCCCTTCCGCGGTGGTGGCGAGGACGAGGCCGGCGTCGTCCGGGTTGACCGCGATGTCGAGCGCTTGGAGGGTCGCTCCGTCCTTCCAGGTGGTGCCGTTCTTGCTGGTGCGGAGCAGGCCGCCTGTGGAGTCGTAGCCGTAGATGGTGCCGTGTGCGTACTCCAGGGCGTGGAAGTCGGACTTCCCTGAGAGGGAGAGCGACCTCCAGGTCCTGCCCGCGTCGGTGCTCTTGATCAGTCCCTTGTTGCCGGGGCCGTCCGTTCCGGAGGCGGGGTGGCCGCTGGCGTAAAAGGTCTTGTCCTGGGCCACCGTGAAGCCCATGAAGTCGTCCTTGCTGTCGCCCACCAGCTTGGGATTGCCCTTGGAGTCGGGGGTGTAGACGCCTTCGTGGGTCGCGACGTACAGGCGCCGGTCGGACGGGTCCAGCCCGAGTCCGTGGATGTGGCTGACAGTCGTGACGGCAGCGGAAGAGTCCGTGTCGCCGTCACCGCCGGAGCAGGCGGCCAGCGTGAGGCCGACTGCGGCGGCCGTGGCCGCCTGGACGGCGCGGTGCGTCTTCATGAGTCCTCGGGGATCGTGGGGGCGGGCCGGGGCATGGCCGGGCGCGGCCCAGTAAGCGGCCCAGTAAGGAGTGTGTGGGCGGGCGACCGCCCCGGGCTCACCGGAGTGACCGGCTGAGCCCGGAACGGTCGGCGTGTGATCGGATCAGAGCTTGTCGAGGATGCCCTGGAGCTGCTTGACCTCGGTGGTCTGGTTCTTGACGACATCGTCGGCAAGCTTCTTCGCGGTGGCGTTCTTGCCGTTCTTCTGCTCGTCCTTGGCCATGTCGATCGCCCCGTTGTGGTGGTCGATCATCATCTGCGCGAACATCTTGTCGAAGTCCGGGCCCTTGGCGGCCTTCAGCTTCTTCATGTCCTTGTCGGACATGATCCCGGGCATGCCCGAGTTGTCGGAGCTGCCGGAGCCGTGATCCATACCGGGCATGCTGCTGTCGGAGCCGTGGTCCATGCCGGGCATGCTGCCGCCCGACTCGGGCTTGCCCCATGCCTTGAGCCAGGACCTCATCTTCTTGATCTCGGGATCCTGGGCCTTCTCGATGTCTCCGGCGAGGGTGCTGATCTTGGCGTCCTCGGCACGCTCGTCGGCGAGCTTGGACATCTCGACGGCCTGCTCGTGGTGGGGGATCATCATCTGCGCGAATTTCACGTCCGCGTCGTTGAACGTGCCCGGTGCGGGGTTCTCCCCGGTGGTCGCGCTCGCCGAGGCGGAGGTCTTGCTCTTGCTCCCGTGGTCCATGCCGCTCATGTCGTCGTCGTTGCCACAGGCGGCGAGGACCAAGCCTGCGGCGGCGACGGTGCTGACGAGAGCGATACGGCGGACGCGCGGACGGAGCGCGCTGCGCTTGATGGCGGTCATGTCGGAAACCTCTGTGTCTGTTCTGCGGAAAGTGGGTCGAACGGGGTGAGCGGGCAGCGCAAGCCGCCCACGGTGGCGTTCGGCCTAGATCCGCAGGACTGACAGTTGAGCGAGGTCAGGCGGTCTGCGCGGAGGGGGGTTGGGGCGCAGGGTCGCCACGGCGCCATCGCGAAGCCGTGCCAGCCAGTCCGTCCCGCGGCTCATAACCGCGCGGAGAAGACCGGCGAGAATCCACGTGCCGAGCACGGCCACGCACAGCGAGGCCATGTCCATCCCCATGGCCGGGGAGTGGGAGGAGGCCTTGCTGTCCTGATGGGAATCCGAAGAGTGCGAGGAGATGACAGCGTCCTGCGGTGAGGACATGCCGCCGCCGGTGTGGGCGGCTGTGGCCGATGTGTGAGCCGCTCCCGTGCTCGTGTGGGAGGCGCTGTCGGGATGGCCCATCGAGTGCATCACGAAAATGCCCATCGCGAGCACGACAACGAGCAGTAGATGCCCGAGGGCACCTGCTGCTCGTACGTTTCGGCTCGCCTGCACGTCGTGACTCCTTCTGTGGTCGCACCGCCCTCCGACAGTACCGAAGCGGACCGCATCATGCTGCCCGGGTCAGGCATGAGGGTGACCTACTAAGCTGTTTGGCAGTAATGGTAGCCGTAGAGAGGCGGGCGCATGCGTGCGTGGACACCACGTCAGTGGGCGGCGGCGGTGGCCGTGGCACTTGTCGCCGGAGCCGCGATCGGCGTGCCGACCGGAGTCGTACCCACGCCCTTCTACACCAGGATGACCCCGGTGCTGTGGTGGAACTACCCGGTCTGGGTGGTGTCATCGCTGCTCATGGGACTGCTGGTGGCGACGTATGTGAACGGGCCTCCGGCCGCGCGGGGCGATGGGCCGCGAGGGCGCCGGGCGCTGCTCGGGGGTGTGCTGTCGGCGTTCGCCGTCGGCTGCCCGATCTGCAACAAGCTGGTGGTGCTGGCCCTCGGGGTGAGCGGAGCCCTGTCGTACTGGGCCCCCGCACAGCCATTGCTGGCCATGGCCTCACTGGCGCTGCTCGCACACGCCCTGGTTCGGCGTCTGCGTACGGCCGCTGCGTGCCCCGCCCCGGCCATGCCCTCACGCCGAGGCTCCGCGGGGCTCCGGGACTCCGCCCACTACGATGAGCGGTCACTGGTGCCGGAGGCTTCGCGTTCCGGGGGCGAGGGGAGAGACCGTGCGTCAGCTGGGTGAGCTCGAGGCGGAGATCATGCACCGCCTATGGGCCTGGGGGCGGCCGGCGACCGCACGCGACGTACTGGTGGACCTCAGCAAGAAGCGGCCCATCGCCTACAGCACAGTGAAGACCGTGGCCGACATTCTGCACAGCAAGGGCATGCTGAAACGGCACAAGGAGGGGCGGGCCTGGGTGTACGAGCCCACGTGTACCCGGCAGCAGTACACGGCGTCGCAGATGCAGGAGGCGCTCGGCGGTAACCCGGATCCGGTCGGAACGCTGGTCAGTTTCATCGAACAGATCACACCGGAAGAGGCAGACGCCCTACGCTCGGCTCTCCGAGCGGCCAAGAAGCGGAGCGATGTGTGATCACAGCTGTGGCGCTGGCCGGATACGCGGCGCTGGTGGGTGCCGCGATGCCACCTCTGCTGTCACAGGCACGATGGCCCCACCGTGCGCCGGTCACAGCGGTCCTCGCGTGGCAGGGACTCATGGCGACGTTCGTCGTCGCCACCGCGCTCGCGGTGTACCACTTGGCCCTCACCGAGCAGCATGTACATGAAAGTCTCGTCGGGCTGCTCAGCGTCTGCGGTCTGGCCGCCGACGCCCCGGTAAGCGAGTCCGCGCCCTCCCTCGGGGACGCCCTGGCGCTCAGCGCTCCTGCCGTCATCGTGCTGCTGCCCCTCGGCTGGTTCGTGCTCTGTACCTGGCGGGCGCGCCGAGCGCGGCAGCGTCACCTCGACATGCTCGCCCTGGTCGGCGAGCCGGCCCCCGGATACGACGCCACGGTCGTGGACCATGGCACTCCCGCCGTGTACTGCCTTCCCGGGCGCCGACGTCGTGTGGTCATCACCCGGGGAGCCCTCGAGGTCCTGTCCGATGCGCAGATGCGTGCGGTGCTGGAACATGAGCGTGCTCACATCGAGGGCAGGCACCACCTTCTCCAGCTGCTCGTGGACGCGTTCTCCCGCGCCTTCCCCGGCCTGCCGCTCGCCCGGCACGCCAAGGAGCAGATCGCGCTGCTGGTAGAGATGGCGGCGGATGACAGAGCGCTGCGAAGCCACTCCAGGGAGGCGCTGGCGACCGCCATGTGTGAGGTAGCCGCAGGGCAGGCGCCGCAGGGCGCTCTGGGCGTCGGCGGGCCGGGAGCCCTCATCCGGCTGCGCCGCGTCCTCGCACCGCAACCCCGGCCGCACCGTGTGACGTGGCTGGGTGTCGTGGTGGCCAGCACCGCGGCTCCGCTGCTGCCGCTGCTGGTGGCCTGCGGGCCCTGATCACACCAGCCCTTGCCCCACACCTCCCGGGAGCCCCGGCCCGCCTTCCTGCCTGCGCCAGGAGCGCCGCTCGGGCAGAGGCTCCCGGTTCGCGAGGTGCTGCCGACAGAATACCGCTAGGCCGCTTAGCGGAGTAGCGGCGGGGCGTGAGGGCGTGGCGGGGGACGGCCAGGGCACGGGGATAGCCTCCCCTACCTGGAGTGCGATGCCGATCAACGCCGCGGCCCGAACTTTCCGCTAAGCAACTTAGCGGATAAGCGTATGCTGGCTGGATGCACATCGCTTATGTGCCCAGTCCGGCGCAAGGAGTCGTACACCTGGGGCCACTGCCTCTGAGGGGGTTACGCCTTCATCTGGGGCGCGGTCGCGCTCGGTGTCCTCGGTGCCTGGATCGGCTGCCGACGCCGAGGTGTCTCCCTGCTCGGCTTCGCGGACGCCGTGGCACCGGGCCTCGCCCTGGCCCAGGCCGTCGGCCGCTGGGGCAACTGGTCCAACCAGCCTCAACGACTGGACCTCGATCGCTGTCTTCGCCGTGGCTGTGGTCCTCCTCATCCGTTCGGCGAGGCGCGATGAACGCGGGACCCCGATGGACTCCGACACCGCATCCACACGCCCAGATCCGGAAGAGAGAACCGTGCCATGACCAAGGAAGCACAAAAGATCAAAGTGGGCCGACTGCAGACCCGCTCCCGGCCCTCTCGGATTGTCGGATGGTCCCTTATCGGGCTCAGCCTGATCACATTGGTGGTCAACTGGGTCGAGGAGTTCACCGATGCCGTGACGATCCTCCCGGGCGGCCATTCACCCTTCTATCTGGCGGGAAGCATCTGCGTCATCGTCGTCGGGGCATGGCGGGCCGGTCTCTTCGACGCCAGATAGCTCGCGGCTGCGTCGCATGGGCGGCTCGGGGAACACAGCCCGGCGGACAGTGCCGCGGACAGTACCGCGGACAGGCAGCGGCGGGGAGCGCGGGCGAGAAGCCGTGCGTCGCGGCGTGCGATGGGCCGGTCGCCCGCCAAGGAGCAGTTCCTCGACCGGGCAGCCCCGGAGCACTGTCGCCTCGACGGCGAGGTGCCCGGTCCACCGACCGGGCACCCCTCATGGGCGGCGCTGTTTACGCCCCTTGTCATGTGTGGTGGCCACAGCTCACTTAAAGGACCGCAGCCGCAGGCTGTTGGTCACCACGAAGACCGATGAGAACGCCATCGCCGCACCCGCGATCATCGGGTTGAGCATGCCGGCGGCGGCCAGCGGCAGGGCGGCGACGTTGTAGCCGAAGGCCCAGAAGAGATTGCCCTTGATGGTGCCCAGGGTTTTCCGGGAGAGCCGGATCGCGTCCGCGGCCACCCGGAGGTCACCGCGTACGAGGGTGAGGTCGCCCGCTTCGATCGCCGCGTCCGTACCCGTTCCCATGGCCAGGCCCAGGTCCGCGGTGGCGAGGGCGGCCGCGTCGTTGACGCCGTCGCCCACCATCGCGACCGTACGGCCTTCGCCCTGCAGGCGCTTGATCACATCCACCTTGTCCTGCGGCAAGACCTCCGCGATCACCTCGTCGATGCCGACGGCCCCGGCGACCGATGCGGCGACGGCCTGGTTGTCACCGGTCAGCAGCACCGGCCTCAGGCCCAGTCCCCGCAGCTCGGCCACCGCCTCGGCGCTGGTCTCCTTGACCGCGTCGGCGACGGTGAGCACCCCCCGCGCCTCACCGTCCCAGGCGACGGCGACCGCCGTACGCCCCTCGGCCTCCGCGGCGGCCTTGGCCTCGGCCAGCCCCCGGGGCAGTTCGATCGCCCACTCCCGCAGGAGCTTCTCGCGCCCGACGAGCACCGCGTGCCCGTCGACAACGCCCTGGACTCCGAGACCGGCGACGTTCTCGAAGTTCTCCGGCACGGGGAGGCTTCCGGCTCGCGCGATGGCTCCGGCCGCGACCGCCTGGGCGATCGGGTGCTCGGAGGCATGCTCCAGCGAACCTGCCAGCCGCAGCAGTTCCTCCTCGTCCACCTCCGGCGCGATGAAGACGTCCTGAAGCCGCATCCGGCCCGTGGTCACAGTCCCGGTCTTGTCGAGGACGACGGTGTCGACGCGGCGGGTGGACTCCAGAACTTCCGGTCCCTTGATCAGGATGCCGAGCTGGGCGCCACGTCCGGTGCCGACCATGAGAGCGGTCGGTGTCGCGAGCCCGAGCGCGCAGGGGCAGGCGATGATGAGCACCGCGACGGCCGCGGTGAAGGCGGCCGCGGCATCGCCGGTGACGAACAGCCAGGTCAGCAGGGTGCCCAGGGCTATGACGAGGACCACGGGGACGAACACGCCGGAGATCCGGTCGGCGAGGCGCTGCACCTCGGCCTTGCCGTTCTGGGCGTCCTCGACGAGCTTTGCCATCCGGGCGAGCTGAGTGTCGGACCCGATCCGGGTGGCCTCGACGACCAGCCGTCCACCGGCATTCACCGTGGCACCTGTGACGGTGTCGCCGAGCGTCACGTCCACCGGCACGGACTCACCGGTCAGCATGGAGGCGTCCACGGCCGAGTTTCCCTCGACGACGGTGCCGTCGGTCGCGACCTTCTCGCCGGGTCGTACGACAAAGCGGTCGCCGACCGCCAACTGCCCCACGGGAATGCGCACTTCCTTGCCGCCCCGCAACACCGAGACGTCCTTGGCGCCCAGCTCCAGCAGGGCCTTCAGCGCCGCGCCCGCCTTGCGCTTGGACTTCGCCTCCAGATAGCGCCCGGCGAGGATGAACGTGGTCACACCCGCCGCGGCCTCCAGGTAGATGGAGGAGGAGCCGTCCGAGCGGGAGATCGTGAATGCGAATCCGTGGCGCATGCCCGGCATCCCGGCATGCCCGAAGAACAACGCCCATACCGACCAGCCCAGTGCGGCGAGCGTCCCGATCGACACCAGCGTGTCCATGGTGGCAGCGCCGTGGCGGGCGTTTGTCCAGGCGGCCTTGTGGAAGGGGAACGCACCCCAGACAACAACCGGAGCCGCCAACGTCAACGACAGCCACTGCCAGTTGTCGAACTGCAGGGCCGGGATCATCGCCATCAGGACGACGGGCACGGAGAGTGCCAGCGACACGAGCAGTCGCTGCCGCAGAGAGACCGTCTCACCGTCGGGCGCGACCGGCCCGGATTCGGCTTCTCCACCGGTCGAAGGCGTGAGGGGCAGCGGCTCCTCGGCGGTGTAGCCGGTCTTCTCGACGGTGACGATGAGGTCGGCGACCCCAACCCCGTCGGCGTATGAGACCTTCGCCTTCTCCGTGGCGAAGTTGACGGTCGCCGTCACACCTTCCATGCGGTTGAGCTTCTTCTCGATGCGGGCCGCGCATGAGGCACAGGTCATGCCGCCGATGGAGAGCTCGACCTCGCTCGCGGGCGTCAACGTCTTCTCGGGAACCGTACTGGTCATGAAGGTTCTCCTGGGGAGGGCCGGGACGCACGGCGTCCGTATCAGCGGAGCGGTACGTCCCGGCGGGAAGGAATTCGCGTTCCTGAGGGAAGGGGCGGAGTGAGTCAGGCGGTGCCGACGAGCTCGTAGCCGGCCTCGTCGACAGCGGCTCGGACCGCCTCCTCGTCGAGCGGAGCACTCGACGTGACGGTCACCTCACCGGAGGCGGCGACGGCCTTGACCGCGGTGACGCCGTCCAGCGCGGATATCTCATGCGAGATCGCGCCCTCGCAGTGGCCGCAGGTCATGCCGGACACCTGGTACACGGTGGTGACGCCGGCGCTCTGGACGTCGGCTGTGGTGCCGGAGCCGCAGGAACCATCGGAACTGCAGCAGGAGCCGGAGGTGGTCTGTGAGGTCATGGCTTCTTCCTCGGGGTGTCGTTGCACGCGGTCGTCTGCCAGAGGGCGCGTTCTCCTGCCCTCCCATGACAGCCAATATACCCCCTAGGGGTATTCCCCGCACCTGCCTGTGCTGCCGAACACACTCGAGCTCGGAGGAAGTGCGGCTGCGCCGCACCCCGCACCCATCCCAGCGGCTTAATCGTGTTCGTCATCAGCCCAGCACGGCGTTCGCCAACATCGCGACCGCACTGCGACGGACGGAGAGACCGTCCTCCTCAGCACTGCCAAACCCGAGGACAGACCAGTGGCTCAGGCCCTCATCTCAAACCGACCCCGTCAGACGACCATCATCAAGAGCATCGTGGACATGGTTCCACCCATGCCGATGTGTGCTGCCAGCGCCGCGTCCGGTGCGGCGCCGAGCTTGCGGCGGCGGCCCTGGCCCGCCCGCTCCCCGGTCCGGGTCCTGTCCCACACGGAGACCGTCAAGGAAACCAGAAAGACAAGCACCGTGTCCGGCATGGAGAGCAGCCAGCGCCCCCAGTTGCGCCCCCGGCTCGCCGCCGTGCCACCCTTGCCGGTGCCCCGAACCCGCGCCCACACGGATGCGCCGATCGACAGCAGGAAGTAGACAGCCAGCGCCGCGACCGCGAAGCGCCACACGGGGGCCGACCCCCCAGCTCCCCCGTCATCGGTTGCGGCAGTGCCCATACCGGGCATGTCCATTCCGGGCATGGATTCCATGCCGCCCATGTGGCTCATGTCGGCCGCGTTACCCATGTTTTCCATCCCCGGCATGTGTGCCATCGAGGAGCCGCCCAGCGCGAGAACCGGACCGGACGACGTACTCGTCATGGCGAGCGTCATGATCACCATGCCTGCGCTGCCGACGATGAGGTGCACCCAGTGGCGGCCGTGCTTCCAACCACACTCGCGCGTGTGCTTGACCGCCATTGCGACGCCGCCGAGCCCGAGCAGGGCGAACACCGCCGCCCACCACATGCCGTAACTGGCGTACCAGGCGACAGTGGCGGGCAGGGCCATGGCGGCCATGCATAGGCCCATCAGCGCGTCACCCACCGCCGCGAATCGGGCTTCACCGTTGGTGGTCGCCACCCGTACCGCGCTGACGGCGGCTACGAGGGCGGATACCACCGCCACGGACCAACTGAGAGCCATGGGTTCCATGTTCACCTTCCTGATCGCCCGAGCCCTACGGCCGGGTGCGGTCGTACGCCGACTCTCCGCGCAGCGCGCTCGTTCGCCCGCTGGGCCGTCAACTGCTATGGCACTTAGTACGTTTCGGTGGGCATCGGCGTTCACGGGGAAGGAACGCATTCGCGCCGCGGCCCCTCCGGCCGACTCAGGGTGCGTCAGCTCGGTTCCTCGAGCCGCTACTCAGGACGTGGCGCTCGTCTGCTATGCGTCTTCGTGGACAAGTCGGTGATGAGCCCGCACGCGTTCATCTGGCCAGACTCCCGTCGAGCAGCGTGAGCACCGGGCCTCCTGCCAGGCCCAGCACGATGGTGCAGGCCGCCGTCCCGTAAGCGGTGACGGACGCCGTCCGGATGACTTCACGCGGCCGCTCGTCCCGCCCCGCGGAGAGGGCCGGTGCGATCCAGCGCAGGTAGTAGAAGAGGGACGCCACGGTGTTGATCGCGGCCAGGACGGTCAGCCAGGCGTATCCGCCGTCGAAGGCGGCGCTGAACGCTTCCAGCTTCCCGAGGAAGACGGCGGTCGGCGGGGTGCCGACGAGGCCGAGCAGGCATACGACCAGGGCTCCGGCCAGAGCGGGTCGCTGACGCGCGAGTCCCCGGTAGCTGTCGAGTGTCCGTGAACCAGGAAGGGCACAGACCACCGAGAACGCACCGATATTGGTCAGCGCGTATCCGGCGAGATAGAACAGCAGCGCCTGCTGGGCGAGATCGGCGCGCCCGGCCACGGCCACCGGCATGAGCAGGTATCCGACCTGGCTGATCGTCGAATACGCGAGGAGGCGTTTTACGTCCTGCTGGAAGAAGGCCGCGAGATTGCCCAGCGTCATGGACGAGGCGGAGAGCACGGCTACCAGGCCGGCCCAGGGCACATCGGTGTCGGCCAATACCTCGGCTCCCAGCCGGTACAGGGCGGCAACGGCGCCGATCTTGGGAAGGCTGGTCAGGAATGCCGCCACCGGGGCGGCGCTGCCCTGGACCGCGTCAGGCACCCAGAAGTGTCCCGGCACCCCTCCGGCTTTGAACAGCAGCCCGGCGAGCACCGCGACGACTCCCGCGGCTGTCAGCCGCACCGAGGCGCCCGGGAGTTCGGCCCGCAGCATCGGGTAGGCGGTGGCGCGCCCGGCGGCGTACAGGACGGTGATCCCGGTCAGCATGAACACGCCGAGGAGCGCACCGACCACGTAGTACTTCAAGGCGGCTTCGGTCCCCAATGTGTCCTTGCGGAAGCCCGCGAGAACGTACGAAGGGACGCCGGCGAGCAGATAGGCGGCGGCGAGCAGCAGAAGATCCTGGGCTCCGGCGAGCATCATCGCACCGAGAGCCGCGAGTTGGAGCAGGGTGTAGAACTCGCCCTCGCGCGGGTTCGCGTGCAGCGGGATGATGCTCAGTGCCAGGATCACAAGGGTGCCGCCGAGGATGACGATCCGGCTGGTGGCGGTGACCGGGTCGACGGCGAAGGCTCCGCCGAAGGCCGTGCCGGTCGATGCCGGCGCCGCGGCGACGATCCCCGCCGTACACGCGCCGCCTGCCAGCGCGCCCACCAGCCATTGTCGGCCGCGTGGCAGCCACGAGCCGACCAGCAGTCCGAGTACGGCGGAGCCGGCGAGGAGTACCTCGGGGAGGAGGTCGAGGGGGTTCTCGTTCATCTCGGTCATCGGGCGAGAAGCTCCAGTACGCTCCGGGAAGCCGGTTCAACGACGTCCAGCAGGAAGCGCGGGGCGAGGCCGAGGGCGACGGCGAGAACGAGCAGGGGGGCGATGGCTACGCCCTCGTGCCCCCGGATGTCGGGGAACCGCCGGTCCGCACCCGGTACCGCCGGGAGCCGGAGCGGGCCGAGGAAAATCCGCTGCAGCGCCCGCAGAAACAGCCCGGCGGTGAGGAGAACACCCAGCAGCGCCAGGGCGGTTGCCACCGGTCGTGGCCCCAGGCTCCCGGTGAAGATCTGGAATTCGGCGATGAAGCCGGAGAACCCGGGCAGGCCGAGGGAAGCGAAGGCCGCGACCCCGGTCACTCCGGCGAACACCGGCGCGCGTTCCGCCACCCCTGAATACGCGGACATGTCGTAGGTCCCGCCGCGCTCGTACAACACGCCCGCGAGCAGGAACAGCGCGCCGGTCAGGAGGCCATGGCTGACCATCTGCACCACGGCGCCGGTCACGGCGAGATGTTCGGCTTCGCCCTTTCCACGGCCGACGGCAGCGGCGGCGCCGATGGCCAGGACGATGTACCCCATGTGGTTGACGGAGGTGTACGCGACCATGCGCTTGAAACCGGTCTGGGCGAGGGCGACCAACGCTCCATAGAGCACGGACACCACACCGACCACGACGAACAGGAGTGCGTAGCGACGCCAGGCATCCGGGAGGATCGGCATGGCGATGCGCAGGAACCCGTACGTGCCCATCTTCAGCAGGACTCCTGCCAGGATGGCCGAACCGACGGCGGGGGCTTCGGTATGGGCGGGCGGAAGCCAGGTGTGGAAGGGGACAGTGGGCGTCTTCACCGCAAGGCCCACTCCTACCGCGAGCAGGGTCAGGGCACCGTAGAGCGAGCGGCCCGCGAGGGGGTTCTGCCGGGTGAGTTCGACGATGTCGAAGGTGTGCGGCTCGGCGGCGAGATACAGGCCGATGAACCCCACGAGGAGAGCGAGCGACCCGATGAAGGTGTAGAGGAAGAACTTCAGAGCCGCGCGCCCCGCGCCCGGGTGACCCCATCCCGCGATGACGAAGTACATCGCCACGATGGACAGGTCGAAGAAGACGAAGAACAGGATCAGATCGAGCGCCACGAACAGCCCGATGCAGGTGGTCTGGAGAAACAGGAACAGCGCGGCGAACTCCCTGACGCGCCGGGTCTCGCGGAGCGCGTAGACCGCGCAGGCCAGGAACAGTACGCACGTCAGGGCGACGAGCGGCAGCGACAGTCCGTCGACACCGACGTGGTAACTCACCCCCGCGTCCGGAATCCACCGGGCCACTGCCTCGTACTGCGTGCCGCCCCCGGATCGGTAACCCGCCCACACCATGACGGTGAGCGCCAACTCGACCGCGCAGGTCGCCGCCCAGGTGAGGATGAACAGCCTCGGTGGCGCGCTGCGCGGCGCGCACAGCAGCAGTGCCGCCACGGCGGTCGGCAGCAGGACGAGGGCGGTGAGCACCGCGGTCACCTCACAAGGACGAGGACGACGGCGAGGACGCTGAAAGCCGCGACGGCCTGGGCGAGGTACTGGTGAAGCTGCCCCGTCTGCGGACGGCGAGCCCACCGGCCGAGCGTGCGGGCGGTGGACGCGACCCCTTCGACGGCCCCGTCGACACGCCGCTCCGTACGGCGGTCGGTCCATCGGGCCAGCCGGAGGGCGCCCCGGGCCGCGCCGTCGACGCCACGGTCGAGGACTCGGTCGTCGAACGCGGCCAGCGCGCGGGCGATACGGAAGACGGGGCGGACGAGAAGAGCCAGTACGGCGGCCTCCATCCCGAGCCAGTCACCGAACCAGCGACGCAGGGGGGCGGGCAGGGGCACCGGGCGTGATCCCCATGCCCATACGGCGGCGGACCCGGCCAGGGCGAGGCCGCCGGAGAGGGCGAACTCCCACAGCTGGGGGACGGGCCGCCCTCCGGTTGCCAGTACGCGCGTCACCGTGTCCCGCGCAGGAGGGAAGGCGAGGACGGTCAAGGCGACGCAGGCCACGGCGAGCAACCCCAGCGGAAGACGGCCCGGCACAGAGACGTGGCGGATCGTGGCGGGCTCGTCACCGCGGAGTGTGTCGTCGCGCGGGGCCGGCCGCCAGACGAACCACATGGCCTTCACGCTGTACACGGCGGACACAACGGCGGCGGCCAGCCCCGCCCCGTAGAGCCAGGGGCTCTCCTCCAGCGCCGCGGCGAGCAGAACGTCCTTGGCCGCCCACAACGACAAGGGCGGCACGCCCGCGAGCGTCAACGCGGCCACGGTGAAGGTGACTCCCGCCATACGATGGCGTCGGGCGGCCCCCTGGAGGGCGGGCAGGGCCTTGGCCCCGAACAGGGTCAGCCAGACGCCGGCGGCCAGGAACGCCAAGCTCTTGGCCGCGGCGTGTGCGATGAGCTGCAGTGCCCCGCCGGTGACGCCGGTGGCTCCGGCAGCCAGCACCATGAAGCCGATCTGGGCACAACTGGACGCGGCGAGCAGCTGCTTGAGGTCGCTTTGCGCCACGGCGACCAGGCCCAGCGCGATGGCTGTCGCGGCGCCGGTCCATGCGACGACGGGGCCGCCCCAGCCGGAAGCGTCGAGCAAGGTCTGGAGGCGCAGCAGCAGATACGCTCCGGCCACCACCATGGTCGCGGAGTGCAGCAGGGCGGAGACGGGGCTCGGACCCTGCATGGCACGGGAGAGCCAGAAGCTGAAGGGGAGCTGGGCCGACTTGCCCAACGCCGCCACGACCACTCCAGCAGTGATCACGGACAGCCAGGGATCGGCTGCGCTGTCCAGTTCTTCCAGGGCTGGTGATCGGGACTGACCGCCCGCAAGAGCGGCACCGGCGGCAAGGTACAGGCCGAGGTCTGCGGTCCGGGTGGTCACGAACGCGGTCGTCGCCGCCCCGACGCGTTCTGGGTCGCGCCACCAGTATCCGATCAGTGCCCAGGAAGTGGCTCCCATGATCTCCCACGCCATGAGAAGCGTCAGGAGGTCGGCGGCGGTCACGGTCACCAGCATGGAGCCGCTGAACAGCGATATCAGGCCGAAGAAGCGGGCCCGAGCCTCGCCGGGGCCGATGTCCCAGACGCTGAACACCACAACGGCCGTCGCGGTGGCGGTGACGGCCACCACCATCAGCCCGGACAGCCCGTCCACCCGGAGCTGGAGGGGCAGCCCGGCCAGCAGTGGTGCCTTGGCATCGGGGTGGGCGACGGCGACCAGACAGGCGAGGAAGAGGTCAACCACGGCGACGGCGACAGCCACGAGCGGAGCCACGCGATCGACGAGCCGCCCGGCGATCGTGAGCAGCGCGCCGGAGCCCAGCGGCAGGATGACAAGCGCCCACAGGACCCCGCTCATTCCTTCAACTCCGCCGCCATATCGGTCACGTCGACCTCACGGGCGCGGAAAAGAGCCGTGACGACGGCGAAGCCGACCGCCATCTCGACCGCCATGACGGTGACCGCGATGACGATCAGTACCTGGCCGTCCGCCGAGGCGGGTGCGATGAAATGCCAGACGGCCGCGGCGCCGACGATCAGCCCGCCCAGCATGAGCTCCAGCCCCATCATCAGCATCACGATGGACTGCTGCGTCAGCGCCCCGAAGAGTCCGATGCAGAACAGTGCCGCCGCGAGAAGCAGGAACAGCTCCAGACTCACCGGCCCGCTCCTCCCCGGCCCGGGTCCGCGACACGGTCCCCTCCGAGGTCGTCGCCGAACCGGTCGTAGCGTCCACGGTGGGTCGCCAGGACGACGGTGCCGACGATGGTGGCGAACAGGGCCATGCCCAGGGTCGTCATGGTGAGCATCTGTGGCCCCATCAGCGACATGCCGAGCGCCTTGGTGGGGTCGGCCGGCGGCTTGCCTCGGGGTTCGGGCCAGGGTGCGAGCAGGATTCCGGCGGCGAGAGCGGCGAAGACCACCAAGCAGATCGCTGCCGCGCCCTTGGCGTTATGGACCATGGTCATCGGCATGAGTCCGGCCGGGTTCATCATGTACATCACCATGAAGACCGCCATGATGGCCATCTCGATGATCATCATCAGCACGATCACGACACCCAGGTAATCCAGGCCCAGCAGCAGGACCTCGCCCCCCACGCAGAGCACCGAGGTGAGCAGCGCGTACGTCGCTCTGGCCATGGAGTCGAAGCGGAACACCATGACTCCGGCGGCGATGGCCGGCACGGCCAGGACCCAGAACGTCACGTCCGTCAACACCAGTGGCAACCTCCGATTCTCATCGGTTCAGCACGACGAGAGCGACGATGAGTGATTGCACGAGCACCAGCGGCACCAGCACCATCCACGCCGGCTCCATATAGCGGTCCATCCGCACGGTGGGCATCAGCCGTCGACACACCATCAGCACGCCCAGAACCCCGGCTGTCTTGATCAACGTCCACGACCAGCCGGGCAGCAGCGGCCCGTGGCCGCCCCCGAGAAAGAGCGGCACGCTGAACGCCGCGGTCACCACCAGCAGGACCCGGCGGCCACCGAGGAACACCAGCCGGTCGACGCCGGACAGTTCGACGGCAGCACCGCCGCCGAGGTCCCGCCCAATGGACTGGTCGAACGGCCCCCAGAACGACATCGCCATGGCGCTGAGCAGGTAGACCCCGAACGCGACGGGCATCCACACCACGAACCACAGTTCCCGCTGAGCGCCGACCACGTCGCCCACGCGCAGGGATTCGGCCCCGAGGGCAGCCGTAGTGATGGCCAGCATGTGCGGCAGCTCGTACGCCAGTCCCTGAGCAAGAAATCGGTACCCACCGATCAACGACAACGCCGAGTTCGGCCCCCAACCGGTCAGCCACACCGCTGCCCAGGCCAGAGCCTCCATCGCGTTGAACCAGACGATGCCGACGTCCAGATCGCTCACCGATGTGAAGCCCATCGGAAGGACTGCCCCGGCAAGCACAGCCGCGACGGGAACCAGAACGACACCGAGCCGACCGAGCAGCGCGTCAGCGGCCCTGGTACGACGACGCTGCTGGACCAGCAGCCGCAGCCCCTCGCGCAGCGGACCTGCCGCGCGCTCGAGGAAACCGCGCGGCGACGCCGCGCGCCCCCGCTCGGTCGAGGCGGACAGAGCGGCGTCGAACCCGGCGCTGATGACGGCGGCGCCCGCCAAGGCCGTCGGGAGGACGAGAGTCGCCCACAGGGGCGCCGGGTCAGCCATGGGCCGGTCCCCGGGCAGTCACGGCAACCAGTTCGTCGATGTCCGGATCGAGGCTCGCCACAATCACCCTGGCCGAACCGAACTCGGCGCCACGCAGCAGCTCGGGCAGCGTGTCGAGCAGGGCACGAGACGGGGGCCGAACAGCATCCACCGCACCCCGCGGTCCCTTCCGATCGTCGGATTCCAGCGGCAGCGTGTCCCCGAACTCGTCGACCGCGCGGCGAACCTCCGCCAACCAGACGCGTACGCGGTCATAGGCGTCGCCGTCCGCGGCGAGCGCCGGCCCCGACACGCCCAGCTCATGAGCCCGAACCGCAGGCAGCGGGCCAAGACCCGCGACAAGCCACCGCACTGTGCGGGAACGCCCCACCCGGCGGACCATCTTCAGCACCTCGGCACGCAACCGGTCGGTTGGGGCACCAGCCAGGACATCGTCCCGCAGACGGCGCGAGCAGGCGGCGGCGTCGCCCCAGCCAATCACCGCCAGGAAACGCCCGAGACTGTCCAGATGAGCCCCACACCGGCGACGGGCCGCGCAGTCGCGCGTCACAGGGCCATCGCCGGCGGTCCGCAGCCACGGCTCGTTCCAGAACGGGTCCCGCCTCGAGGCCACCCGCACGTACTCCACATCGGCGCGCTGCACCAGATCACCCTGGAGGGACAGGTGCAGGATCAAACCGCAAGGCCAGTCGTTGAGGGCTGGACCCAGCGGGACATGGAGGACGTCGAGACGCAGCCCATCCCGATCATCCCCGCGTCCGGCCATCGGGAGCCCGGCAACCCTCCCGCCCTCATGGCCATGAGCGTTCCCCGGGCCGGGAGAGAGCCCGGCCTCCGCGGCAGACTCGTCGTGCGCAGCCGTCCGCCAACGCTCCCCACCGTCGGCGAGTACTGAGGCGCCCTCTTCCAACCGCTGACGCACATGCCCTGGTCGGTCGAGAGTGACCAGCGCCCTGGGACTCGGCACCTGCCGCCGGACATTGGCCAACCACTCGGCCTCGGAAGATTCGGCTGATCCGGCCACCACCACCAAGTCCGCGGCTGCCGGCCCGGCCACCACCGGCCACCCACGCCGCCGTAACTCGGCTTCGGCCTCCAGTCTGATCTCCGTGGAGCCGGGCCATCCGACGAGCAGCACGCTCGGACGGGATACCGCCGCGTTCCGTAGCACGTCCCTCAAACCCATCGGAACGCGCCCTCACGCCATGCGTAACTCACGCCCGCGAACAGAAGACCGAGGAAGAGGAACATCTCGATGACCGCGCTCGACCCGACATCGGACACCACCTTCACCCACGGGTACATGAACAGCATTTCCATGTCGAAGGCGAGGAAGATCATAGTGACCGGATACCAGCGCACATGAAACCGGGAGAAGGCGTGCTCGCGCGGTGGCAGCCCTCCGCTGAACGGCTCGGCATCCAGCGGCTCACGCGCCGAGGTCAGCCAGGCGCTCCATCCGTACAGGGCCGAGACTCCTCCGGCGACGATGCCCAGGAGGACCGCTACCGGCTCCCACGCGCTCATCCCGACCATGGTCCTTCCTGACGTCGGTCAGACCCCGTAGGCGCGCCCTATCTCGTCGGTAGGCGCGTCGTGGAATCGCACACGGTGAAACGACTACCCATTCCGCCGGGGATATTCCAGAGCCGTCCCGATAAGTCGTCGCGCTCCGGCCTCAGGTGCGAGCCGCCCCGGGCCACCAGCGCAGCTTCGCACTCGGCGTCGGCACGCGCAGCGCCCGCCTGCCCGCTGCGTGGCCTCAGGGACGGGCCCGCCCCTCTGGCGGACCCGTCCCTGGCGGCGGACGCGTGCGATCAGGCTTGGTAGGCCACCAGGGCCATCATCCCCGCCTCGCCGTGGTAGGCGTTGTGGCAGTGCAGCAGCCATTGGCCGGGGTTGTCCGCGTCGAAGACGACCGACACCTTCTTCTCAGGCAGCACGATGGTGGTGTCCTTGCGCGGCCCCGTGCTGCCGAGCTGGTACGTGTGGCCGTGGAGGTGCATGGGATGCCACATGTCGGTGGTGTTGACGAAGTCCAGCCGCACCCGCTGGCCCTCCTCGACACGCAGCGGACTCGCATCCGGGTTGTTCATGTCGAACCGCTTACCGTTGATGGCCCAGTTGTACTTGTCCATACCGCCGGTCAGCTCGATGCGGTGGACCCGGTCCGCCTTCTTCGACGACAGCCGCACCTCATCGGCGGCGCGCAGCTGGGACGCGCTCGTGATCAGGCCGTCCAGCTCCTCGGGGCGGACGGTGGGGGACGGCTTGCTGCCCGAGCCGGTACGGATCAGCGCCATGCCGCTGGCCTTCTTGCCCTCGGCCAGTGCGACCAGGGGGAAGACACCGTCATCGAGGGTGACCAGGACGTCGTAGCGCTCCCCCATGCCGATCAGCAGCGCGTCGGTCCGGCGGTGCTCGACGGGGTAGCCGTCGGTGTGGGTGATGGTCAGCTTGTGGCCGCCCAGCGCCACGCGGTACGCGGTGTCCGAGCCCGCGTTGATGATCCGCAGCCGCACTCGCGTGCCCGGCTTGCCGGTGTAGACGTCCGGGTCCTGCGGAACCTTGCCGTTGACCAGGTGGTACGGGTACTTCACATCCCCCGCGTCGCCACCGAGGAGCTCGCTGTCAGCACCCATGAGCATGAACTTCATCGACATGCCGTCGGCGGAGTCCGAGGGGGATGGCGACGGGTTCTTGTCCATGCCGCCCATATCGTGGCCGCCCGCGCTTTCGGGGCTGGGGCTGCTGCCGCCCATACCGCTCATACCGCTGTGGTCCATCCCGCCCATGCCCTGCTTGAGCTCCGCGAATGCCTCATCCGGGGTGCCGGTGACGCCATCGAGCCAGTCGTCGAGGACGACGACCCACTCATCGTCGTAGGACAACGGTTCCTTCGGGTCCTCGACGATCAGCGGAGCGTGCAGGCCGCGGTCGAGCTGGACGCCGACATGGGGGTGGAAGAAGTATGTGCCGGGTGCGTCGGCGATGAAGCGGTAGGTGAAGGCCGATCCGGCGCGGACGGCCTGTTGGGTGGCCGGGGGCACGCCGTCCATGTCGTTGCGCAGGGCGAGGCCGTGCCAGTGGATGGATGTGGTGGTCCTGTCCGGCAGCTGGTTGGTCAGCTCGGCGGCCAAGGTGTCCCCGGCCGTGAGGCGGATCTCCTTACCGGGGGCCTGCCCGTCGAAGGCCCAGGTCCTCGCCGTGACGCCGCCGCCCAGGTCGAGCCTGACAGGTGTGGCGGTCAGGCTTCGCTTCATCACCCTGCCGGTGGACGAGCGCTTCTTCTCCACGCGAGTGACCGCGGCCCCGGAGGGACTGACCAGACCGGGGGTGCCACTGGAGCCGGATGCGCTGTCGCAGGCGGCGAGCGCACCTGCGCCGGCCACCCCCAGTCCGGCCAGCAGGACGGATCGGCGATTGATGCTGTTCACAGAGGTGGTGTCCTTGTCTCGAATATGCCACTCAGGTCACATGCGGACATGGCTCCTCGCCCCGTCGCCGGGGGCAGGGATGCCATGGGACGCGGCCTAAATGCGCAAACGAGAAAGGACGGAGAGCAGGTCGGGCGGTGCGCGCTCCGCCGTGCCGGAGGAACCGCGCCTGGAGACCGCTGCGTGCGGGGAGGCGTCGCGTTCGGCGTACGACGTCGCGGGCGGCGCCGTGAGCTTCAGCGTGTCGACGCTGAAGGCGGAACAGTGCTCCACGCCCACACCGCCGCAGGCCGTCTTCCCGTCCCCGTACACGACCGGATCGGCGTGGAGTACCGGCGGGGAGGCCGCCGAGCCCACGGGATCGTCGGTGGTGGCTGGTGCGGCACCCTTGTGGGCATCGGGCTGCCCGGCGGTGTCCATGGGCATGGCCATGGCGGCCATCGCGCGCGAAGCAGCGGGCGAAGTCGAGGTCATCACCGTGATCGCCTGGTGGTGCACCAGGACGGCGATCACCATGAACAGGGCGATGGCGACAGCCAGGGCCCAGCGGACGGCACCACCATGGGCGCTCGTCAGCCGGACTTTCCGCACGGTCATCGCTTCCACCTACGCTCCCTGCCAGCGGATCGCCAATATACCCTGAGGGGGTAGGTTACTCACCGTGCACCCGTCCCCGCGCCCCGAGGTGGGAGCGTGGCCCGCCCCGTAGGAGCATCCCCCGCAGTAGCTCGATGTGGCAGCGCCCCGAGGACGCCACCCGCGGGAGCGCAGGTCCAGTGGTCGGGGACCTCGCGCGTCGCATCACGTCCCCACGCAGTGACCCTACGGGCGCGGCTCCTATGCCGAATCCTCGCCCACCACGGTCAGGTCGTCGCCCAGGGCTGCGGCGATTTCGGCGGCCCGGGAGTGATCGTCCAATCGGCGCGTCAGGTAGGCGCAGGCGTGGTGATGCCGGAGTGACCACCAGGCCACGGAGCCGCCGATCCCACCTTTGGCGATCTTGCCCTTGTCGCGTACGAAGCCCAGTGTCCAGGTGATCTCGGTGCCGAAGACCTCGTCGTAGTCGGTGACCTGGGAGGCGAGGAGATCGGTGTGCAGCCTCTCCCCGAGCAGTTCCCGTACCGGTCCGTCCTCGTTGGTGAGATGGGAGAAGAACGCAGCCATCGCCGTCGCGGTCGTATGCAGGTTGACTGCTCCGAAGACCGATTGCCGCCAGGCCCGGGAGTTGACCCGCTCCGTGTCCAGGGCTCCGGCGGGGATCTGAAGCCACGGTGCCGCAGGGAGTAGCCGCGGCCAGTTCGGGTCCGCGTACTCCAGGTCGGCGACGCGGCTCAGTGCGTGATCCGGCACGCCGAACCAGGCATCGAGGTTCAGCGCGGGCCGCACCGTATCGTTGAATATCTCTCCCAGCGTTGCCCCGGCGCCCGCGCGCAGGATGCCGTCGACCAGGTGCCCGTAGGTCAGCGCGTGTTCCCCGAGTGATGTCCCGGGAACGTACTCCGGCGCCGCCTGTGCCAGGCTCGCCCGCAGCCCGCTGTCATCCAGCAGGTCAAGACCTGCGGCCTCGGGTCCGAAGCGCGGCTGACCCGCCCGGTGCGTGAGCACGTGGCGGAGGGTGGTCCGCTCCTTGCCCCGGACCCCGTACTCGCTCCAGTACCTGGCGATCGGCTCGTCCAGTGCCAGCGCACCGTCGCGAACCGCCACCAGGGCGGCGAGCGTGACGAACGACTTCGACAGCGAGTATGGCTGGACCAGCGTGTCGCCACGCCAGGGACGGCTCCGTCCGGTATCGGCCCACCCCGCGTTCAGCTGGACAACCTCGCGGCCCTCGCGCCAGACCGATACGCCCGCCCCTGTTTCCAGGCCGCCGTCCACCAGCCGCTGGAAGACCTGACGCACCGCGTCATACCCGTCCTCAGCGAAACCCTCAACGTTCATTGCACCCGCCTCTACGTCCGATCAGGTAGCTGTCAGCCGAGCAATTCAGAGAACTTGCCGTTCTCTGAGGGATGCGCTTCCCAAACAGCGGAAGCATACCCCGGCGGGGTATGCGGCTCGGTCTCGACCACTCCGGCGCCGGCCGCATGGTGCGTGACGCCGTCGCGGCCGGATACCTTGCCCGCGGCGACTCGCGGCGGTCCGCGCGCTGAGCGCCGAACGAGTCCTCGACCGCGGGGCTGCCGCGGTGAAGCGCGTCATTTCTCGGCCGGGGTGGGGGCTTGGGGAAGGCGTAGCCGGAAGCATGCTCCGAGGGTCCGGGGGGTGAGGGTGAGGGTGCCTCGGTGGCGATGGGCCAGGTCGCGGGCGATGGCGAGGCCCAGGCCGGTGCCGCCGTGGTCGCGGGAGCGGGCGTCGTCGAGCCGGACGAAGCGTTCGAAGATGCGCTCGGCGTCCTCGGTGGGCACGCCCGGTCCGTCGTCATGCACCGTGAGGACGACCCAGGCGTCCTGGTTCCGGATGGTGAGCTGGATGCGGTGTGCGGCGTGGCGGGCGGCGTTGTCGATGAGGTTGCGCAGCAGCCGTTCGAAGTCGTCGGGGTTTCCGTGTACGTATGCGGGGGCGGTGCTGTCGCAGGTGAGGGTCAACGGCCGTTCGGTGAGGGGGCATTGCTCGGTCAGCCGGGAGGCGAGGGCTGTCAGGTCGACGGTTTCAGGGCCGGCTGTGGGGGTGCGGGTGTCGAGGCGGGCGAGGAGCAGCAGGTCTTCGGCGAGAGCCTGGAGGCGGCGGGTCTGTCGTGCGGCGGTGGTGGCCGCGGCGGGCCAGTCGGTGCGTTCCGGGTAGGCGAGCGCGACTTCCAGGCTGGCCAGCAATGTGGTGAGAGGGCTGCGCAGTTCGTGGGCGGCGTCCGCGACGAAGCGGCGTTGCTGGGCGGCGGCGTTGTCGAGGCGTTGGAGGGTGGTGTTGATGGTGGTGGCCAGGGCGGTGATCTCGTGTCCCGTGGCGGGGACGGTGACGCGTTCGCGGGGGTCGCTCGCGTTGACCGAGGCGGTGAGGACGCGGATGGCTTCGACCGGCCGCAGCCCGATGCGGACGGCGAAGTAGGTGACGGCGGCGATCAGTACGAGGCCGACGAGCCCGGCCCGCAGCAGCAGGAGGTCGGTGGTCTTGGTGATTGCCTCGGCTGTGTGCGGGAGCACCACCACATAGACCCGCAGCTTGGCGTCGGCGGCGACGCCCAGAGCGGCGGCTTTGGTGCCGCTCAGTTCATCGGCCCAGATGTCGGCTGTTATGACCTGGTTGGTCCCGCCGGCTACGGAGAGTTTGTCACTGGGGTCGTAGTCGGGGTTCGCAGGTAGGCGGACGGTAGTAATGAGCTCGACCCGCTGGGCCTTCGGCGGGGCGGGCATCACGTGGTGGGTGCCGGGATCGAAGTCGACCATGCCTCCGCCGTAGGCGACAGCGGTGCGTCGGCCGGTCGCGACAACCTCGTACGGCACGGTGCTTGTGGAGTCGGGAATGACGCCCTGTCTCAACTGATCGCAAAGAGACCAGAGCTGTGCCTTGGCTTGGTCTTCGGCGATCTGCGTGCTCTGGCGGTAGACGTCGCGGTGTACCCACCAGCCGATGCCGACCAGGACAACGGCGGCGGCCAGGGCGGCGGCCAGGGCCGTGCGGGCTCGTACCGAACGAGGCCACCAGCGGCGTCGCGGCTCAGTCGCGTTCACGGTCGTCCACCAATCGGTAGCCGGTGCCCCGTACGGTCTGCAGGGACTGTCGGTGGAACGCGGCGTCCACCTTCTTGCGGAGGGCGCTGACGCGCGCCTCCACCAGGTTGGGATCCTGGGCTTCGTCGGGCCACGCGTGATAGAGCAGATCCGTTTTGGAGACCGCCTGGCCCGCCCGGCGGGCCAGCAGCTCCAGCACGGCGAACTCCCGGGGTGTGAGTTCCACCCGGACCCCGGCCCGGCGGCAGACCCGGCCGGCGACGTCCAACGAGAGGTCACCCACGGCAAGGACGGGCGGAAGGGCCGCGGCGGCTCGTCTGACCAGGGCCCGCAACCGTGCGACGAGCACCGTGTAGGAGAAGGGTTTGGCCAGGTAGTCGTCGGCCCCCGTGTCCAGGGCCTCTGCCTGATCCCACTCCCCGTCCTTGGCTGTGAGTACCAGGATGGGAGTCGCGTCGCCCTCCCGGCGCAACTGGGCGCAGACCTTGTAGCCGTTGAGTCCGGGCAGCATCAAGTCCAGTACGACAAGGGCGTATTCGCCGGTCCGGGCCATCCACAGTCCCTGCCGGCCGTCATGGGCGAGGTCGACGCTGTAGCCCTCAGCGGTCAGACCGGTGTGCAGGGTGTGGGCAAGGTCCACCTCGTCTTCGACCACCAGGATGCGCATGTGGTGCAGCCTCGCACAGCGCCGGCCCGCCTTCCTGATCGTCCGGTCAGGTTGGGTCAGCATCCGATCAACGAGGTCCCGGCACGCTGGCGGAGCTTCTTCGCCACTGCTGAAAGGTCCTGTCGCCGATGTCCGTTGATGAACGTGCCCCCGCCGTGGCCAGGACGATTTCCCCTCCCGTACCCGCCCGCCGGCAATCACCGGGCCCGGTCAAAGCCGTTGTCGTCATCGCGCCCTTGTCGCTGACCATCGCGCTGGGGCTCTGGGGTATCCGCAGGCAGAACACCATGTGGGGGGACGAGTCCGTCACCTATCAGCTCGCGCAACGCGATCTTTCGCAGATATGGCTCACCGCCCAGCATATTGATCTGGTCCATGCCCTCTACTACGCCGTGATGCATGAGATCTTCGGTCTCTTCGGCGGAGGGCTGCTGACGTTACGGCTGCCGTCTGTGCTGGCGATGTCCGTGGCGGCGAGCGGAGTCGGGCTTCTGGCGCTACGCCTGGCGGGACCCCGTGCCGGGCTGCTGGCCGGGCTGGTGTTTCCGCTCCTTCCCCAGGTACAGAAGTACGCGCAGGAAGGCCGCTCGTATGCCATGGTCTGTGCCCTGGTCGCCTGGGCCACCTATGCGCTCGTGGTCAGCGTCCCGCATCGCGCCCGGTGGCGGTGGACGGTCTATGGCTCCACCATGCTGCTGGCCTGTCTGCTCCATGAGTTCGCGGTCCTCGCGCTGGTCGCACACGGCGTCACACTGGTCGTCTCCCGTGTTCCACGACCGGTGCTGAGGGCGTGGAGTGCGGCTGCCGCGGGCGTCGTGGCCGGGCTGTTGCCGCTGGCGATCTACAGTGCGGGGCAGTCGGAGCAGGTGTCCTGGATCGGCGGACCGGTGCGGCTTCGTTATTTCCTGGTGGTGGCGGTCGTGGGCGTGGTGTGTGCCCGAGCGCCCCTGGGGGTGAGGGGGCCCGTTCGGCTTTCCGTGCTGGCTGTGCCGATTCTTGTGCTTCCGGGCCTTCTGCTGCTGATCGCCTCACTGGTCAAGCCCCTTTTCGTCGACCGCTATGTGCTCTTCAGCAATATCGGAATCGCCTTGCTGCTGGGCGCCTGGATGGATTACTTCCACCGGCGGCAGCGGTCTTCCCGCAACGCGTGGATCGCGGTGGTTGCCGTACTGGCCGCGCTCGTCCCGCCGAGCCTTTCGCTGAGGACGCCCCAGAGCCGGAGCAATGACGTCACCGCCATCGGCGCCGCCGTACGCGAGGAAGGCCGTCCCGGCGACGGGCTGCTCTATCTCTCCGGCCGACACCGGATCTTGACCGCGGCCAACCCCGAGGACACCCGTTTCCTGACGGATCTGGCCCTGGCACAGGACCCCGTTTCGTCGAACACACTCGCAGGCGTCGAGCTTCCCGCCCAGGACATTGCGGCACGCATGCTGGAATTCGACCGGATCGTCGCGGTCCGCGCGGCGGATGCGCACTCGTCGGCCAACCCACAGGAGGAAGCGAAAACGAGCACCCTGCGGCGCCACTTCCGCGCGTACGGAACAACCCACGTCAATGGGGCGCGAGTCACCGTCTATGTCCGAGACCACGACCCGGGGAGTCTTTCGCGTCATGACAACCACTGAACGCGTACCAGCCACACGTTCACATGGGTAGCGAGCCGCAATACCTTTGCGATCGTCTATCTTGCAGGTGTGGACGTCACCAGTGACCTCTTCCGCGGGGTGCGGGCCCGCGGCTCCCTGTTCGGCAGTTCGACGCTGTCCCCGCCCTGGTCACTGCACTTCGTGGACGGTGCGCCGCTGACCCTGTGCACCGTCCTCACCGGGGCGGGCTGGATCGTGCCGGAGGGGCATCCGCCCGAGCGCCTCGGCGCCCACGACACGATCGTGGTGCGTGGTCCAACGACCTTCACCTTCGTCGACGAGCCCGGCAGTACGGCAGAACCGATCGCCTGCGGGGAGCACTGCGCGACGCCCGAGCAGGGTGGCGCACGGCACCGTCTGGGCTGGCACGATCCCGGCGAAGGGGGCAGCGAGGACAGTGGTGCGACGACTTTGGTGGTCGGCGCCTATCCGGTCCGCGGCGAGATCAGCCGACAGCTGATGGACGCGCTGCCCGTCGTGCTGCGCGTGGACGCCGGAGACACCGGTGACCCGGTGCTGGACCACCTCGCCTCCGAGGTCGCCCGCGACGAACCGGGCCAGCAGGTCGTGCTCGACCGACTCCTTGACTGGATGCTGGTGTGCACGCTGCGCACCTGGCTGGACCGGCCCGGCGGCCACCCCCCGGCTTGGTGGACCGCCCAGAAGGACTCGGTGGTCGGCCAGGCGCTGCGCCTCTTGCACACCGAACCGGCGGCGCCATGGACGGTGGGCGAGCTGGCCCGGCGTACGGGGGTGTCCCGCTCGACACTTGCGAAACGGTTCGCCGATCTGCTCGGCGAGCCGCCGCTGGCCTATCTGACCCGCTGGCGCATGACGCTGGCGGCGGATCTCCTGGTCGAGCAGGAGTCCTCGACGGTCGCTCACGTCGCCCGCGCCGTCGGCTACACCGATCCGTTCGCGTTCAGCGTGGCGTTCAAAAGACTCCGGGGCACCAACCCGAGCGAGTTCCGCCGCATGGCCGAAGCCTGACGGGCAGGGGCTCCAACAGGTGGCCAGTTGCGGAGGGCGGCGTCCGCAACCCGTTGGAGTTCTTCGCGGGTGGCGCCGGCGGCCGGCCTCCTTGCACGCCAGCTGGCATGATGCGTCACTTAATGTCAATATGGCACTGAGTGAACGCGATGGTGGAAGGGTGGCGAAGAGATGGCCGACGACGTGACGTCGACCGAACGCAGCCGTGGCGGGATGAGTGAGCAGCGGCGCCGTCGCGTACGTCTGGAGATCTCGCGTGAGGCGGCCCGCCTGTTCTGGGCGCAGGGCGTCGACCGCACGAGCGGTGACCAGATCGCAGAGGCGGTGGGTCTGTCGACCCGTACCATCTGGCGGCATTTTCGCAGCAAGGAGAGCTGCGCGGAGCCGATCGTGGCGCAGAGCGTGGAGTGGGAGCTGGCCACGCTGCGCAGTTGGCCGCTGGACCGCTCTCTGGAGGAGCACTTCGCCACGGAGGCGAAGCGGTTGGTCAGCGAGATCAGTCCGTTGGAGCAGGCCGATGCCGGGCTGGGCATCAAGATGATTCGGTTGGCCGAGACCGAACCGGCCCTGCGCACGGCCTGGCTGATGGCCTGCGACCAGGTGGAACACGAACTGGCCGGGGTCATCGCGGCTCGCCTCGGACTCGAGCCCGACGGCCTTGAGGTGCGTCTGCACGCCGCGGCCGCTGCGGCCGCCCTGCGAGTGATCAACGAGTACGTCGGAGCCGGCCTTTTGGACGGCACTGATCCGCGGAAGCTCGGTGACGAGAATTTCGCCTTCATCGCGGACGCTGTCCGCACGGCCACCGGGGGCGCCGTGGGCGACCCAGTCCACATCGACGCGGCGCCCGCCGAGCCGGACGAGGGCGCCGTGCATCGACAGAAGTGAGCGGCGCCGCTTGAGCGGCACACTCCGATGGGGCTCAGTCAACGGATGGAGGAGGGGGCCGGCGGCCGCTCCACGCATCCGTATACGCGGTCGAATCCCCCTCGGACACCACACACACATCGACACCCGCCTCCGGCTTTCCACCGGGCGCGGGTGCTCGTCGTTTCGGCTCCTTCCCCTCTTCCGCGCCGCTCTGTGGCGCCTCGCGCCACTCCTCGGCGGCAGAACGATCCGTTCCGGTCAGCGCTCGCCGCGGTGCCCGTAAGAGGCGCGTCAAAGGCGTGCTGATCGCCGTATGGGACCCGTCAACGACGGTCGGATCCGGCCATGGGGCGGGGTTTCCTTCTTGCGTTGTCCGTTCGATCCGCTGTTCGGCGGATCTCCCCCGACCTCTTTCCAGGAGCTCGCGATGGCCGATGTGGCCTTCGTTATCGCCACGATCGCGGTGTTCGCGCTGGTGGCCTTTGTCGCCAAAGGGGTGACGAAGCTGTGACCGCCGAAAACGTCGTCGGCCTGATCGTGGCCGTCGCCCTGCTGGGCTATCTCGTCCTCGCCCTGATCTTCCCGGAGAGGTTCTGACCGTGACACTTGCTGCTACCGCAGCGGGCGACATGAGTCCCGTACTCGCCGGCGTGCTACAGCTGCTCGCCCTCATGGGGGCGCTGGCGCTCGCCTACGTCCCCCTCGGCGACTACATGGCCAGGGTCTACTCCTCCGACAAGCACGTGCGGGTGGAGAAGTGGATCTACAAGGGTATCGGTGCCAACCCCGACGCCGAGATGCGCTGGACCGCGTATCTGCGCGGGGTGCTGGCCTTCTCGGCGGCCGGGGTGCTCCTCCTCTATCTGCTGCAGCGGCTCCAGGGCGGCCTGCCCGGTTCGCTGGGGTTCTCCTCGATCGAGCCCGCGCAGGCGTTCGACACGGCCGCGTCCTTCGTGACGAACACCAACTGGCAGTCGTACGCCGGCGAGCAGACCATGGGCCACGTCGTGCAGACCGCCGGTCTGGCCGTGCAGAACTTCGTGTCGGCGGCGGTGGGCATCGCCGTCGCGGTGGCGCTGGTGCGTGGTTTCGCGCGCTCGCGCACCGGTGAGCTCGGGAACTTCTGGGCCGATCTGGTGCGCGGCACGGTCCGCGTCCTGGTGCCGGTGGCGGCGGTCGCCGCCGTGGTGCTGGTCGCCTGCGGGGCGATCCAGAACTTCTCCGGCATCCACGAGGTCGGCCAGTTCATGGGCGGCTCGCAGCAGTGGAACGGCGGCGCCGTGGCCTCGCAGGAGGCCATCAAGGAGCTGGGCACCAACGGCGGCGGGTACTTCAACGCCAACAGCGCCCACCCCTTCGAGAACCCGACCCCGTTCACCAACCTCTTCGAGATCTTCCTGATCCTGGTCATCCCGCTGGCGCTGACCCGTACCTTCGGCGTCATGGTCGGCTCGGTCAAGCAGGGCTACGCGATCCTGGCGACCATGGTCACCATCTGGGTCGGCTTCGTCGCCCTGCTGATGTGGACCGAGTTCGCCCACCACGGCCCGGCGCTTCAGGCCGCCGGTGGTGCGATGGAGGGCAAGGAGACCCGCTTCGGGGTGGGCGCCTCGGCGCTCTTCGGGGTGTCGACCACGCTCACCTCGACCGGGGCGGTGGACTCCTTCCACTCCTCCTTCACCGGCCTGGGCGGCGGCATCACCATGCTCGGCATGATGCTGGGGGAGATCGCGCCCGGCGGTGTGGGCTCCGGGCTCTACGGGATGCTGATCATGGCGATCATCGCGGTGTTCATCGCCGGGCTGATGGTCGGCCGTACGCCCGAGTACCTGGGCAAGAAGATCGGTTCCCGCGAGATCAAGCTGGCGGCCTGCTACATCCTGGTCACCCCGGCGCTGGTGCTGATCTTCACCGCCGCCTCCATGGCCCTGCCGACGCCGCCGAACTCGATGCTCAACTCCGGTGCGCACGGCTTCTCCGAGGTGCTGTACGCCTTCACCTCCGCCTCGAACAACAACGGCTCGGCCTTCGCGGGCCTGAACGCGAACACCGACTGGTACAACACCACGACCGGGCTCGCGATGCTGCTCGGCCGCTTCGTGCCCATGGTCTTCGTGCTGGCGCTCGCGGGCTCGCTCGCCGGGCAGCGGCCGGTCCCGGCCACCGCGGGCACTCTGCGCACCGAGAAGCCGCTGTTCACCGGGTTGTTGGTGGGCGCGATCCTGATCATCACCGGTCTGACGTACTTCCCGGCGCTGGCGCTGGGGCCGCTGGCCGAGGGGCTGGCGTGATGACCACCCGCATAGAAAACCACGAGGACGCCATGTCCACTGCCACTCCGACCAGGGCGCCGCACAGCGGCGTTCGCACCGGGCACACCCCGGCCGAGGACCGTGTCGGCGGGGGGCTCTTCGACCCCAAGCAGCTGCTGCGGTCGCTGCCGGACGCCTTCCGCAAGCTGGATCCGCGGGTGATGGTGAAGTCGCCCGTGATGTTCGTCGTGCTGGTCGGGTCCGTACTGACCACCGCGTTCTCCTTCACCGACCCGGGCGACTGGTTCGGCTGGGCGATCAGTGCCTGGCTGTGGCTGACCGTGGTCTTCGCCAATCTGGCGGAGGCGGTCGCCGAGGGCCGTGGCAAGGCGCAGGCCGACACCCTGCGCAAGGCCAAGACCGACACCATCGCGCGACGGCTGCCGGGGGACGGCTCGGAGGAGCGGATCCCCGGCACCGAGTTGAAGATCGGGGACCTGGTGGTCTGCGAGGCCGGCGATGTCATCCCCGGCGACGGCGATGTCGTGGAAGGCGTGGCCTCGGTCGACGAGTCGGCGATCACCGGCGAGTCGGCGCCGGTCATCCGGGAGTCCGGTGGCGACCGTTCGGCCGTGACCGGCGGGACGAAGGTGCTGTCCGACCGCGTCGTCATCAGGATCACCACCAAGCCGGGCGAGACCTTCATCGACCGGATGATCAACCTGGTGGAGGGCGCCGCACGGCAGAAGACGCCCAACGAGATCGCGCTGAACATCCTGCTCGCCTCGCTGACCATCGTCTTCCTGCTCGCCTGCGCCACACTGCCGCCGTTCGCGGATTACGCGGGCACGCATCTGACGATGGTGGTGCTGGTGGCGCTGCTGGTCTGTCTGATCCCGACGACGATCGGCGCGCTGCTGTCGGCGATCGGCATCGCGGGCATGGACCGGCTGGTGCAGCGCAATGTGCTGGCGATGTCGGGCCGGGCGGTGGAGGCCGCCGGCGACGTCTCCACGCTGCTGCTGGACAAGACCGGCACCATCACCCTGGGCAACCGGCAGGCGGCGGAGTTCGTGCCGGTGCGCGGCACCACCGAGGCCGAGGTGGCGGATGCCGCCCAGCTGTCCTCGCTGGCCGACGAGACCCCCGAGGGCCGGTCCGTCGTCGTCCTGGCGAAGGAGGCGTACGGGCTGCGCGAGCGCCACCAGGGCGAGCTGGTGGGCGCCGAGTGGATCGAGTTCACCGCGCAGACCCGGATGTCGGGTGTGGACATCGGCGAGCGGAAGATCCGCAAGGGGGCGGCCGGTTCGGTCGTCGCCTGGGTCCGGGAGCGGGGCGGTACGGTCGCCGAGGACGCGGACGCGGACCGGATCGCCCACCGGATCTCCGCGGCCGGGGGCACCCCGCTGCTGGTGGCCGTCCAGGACGGCAAGGGCGCTCGCGTACTGGGCGTGATCCACCTCAAGGACGTGGTCAAGGAGGGCATGCGGGAGCGGTTCGACGAGCTCCGCCGCATGGGCATCAAGACCGTCATGATCACGGGTGACAACCCGCTGACGGCCAAGGCGATCGCCGAGGAGGCGGGCATCGACGACTTCCTCGCCGAGGCCACGCCCGAGGACAAGATGGCCCTGATCAAGCGGGAGCAGGCGGGCGGCAAGCTGGTCGCGATGACCGGCGACGGCACCAACGACGCCCCCGCGCTGGCGCAGGCGGACGTCGGGGTGGCGATGAACACGGGGACGTCGGCCGCCAAGGAGGCCGGCAACATGGTCGACCTCGACTCCAACCCGACCAAGCTGATCGAGATCGTGGAGATCGGCAAGCAGTTGCTGATCACCCGGGGCGCGCTGACCACCTTCTCCATCGCCAACGATGTCGCGAAGTACTTCGCGATCATCCCGGCGCTGTTCGCGGCGGTCTACCCGGGCCTGGACAAGCTGAACATCATGCGGCTGTCCTCGCCGGACTCGGCGATCCTCTCCGCGGTCGTCTTCAACGCGCTGATCATCATCGCGCTGGTGCCGCTCGCCCTGAAAGGCGTGCGCTACCGGCCGATGAGCGCGGACCGGATGCTGCGGCGCAACCTCGGGATCTACGGTCTCGGCGGCCTGATCGCGCCCTTCGTCGGCATCAAGATCATCGACATCCTCATCTCCCTCATCCCCGGGATCGGCTGATCGCCATGAACCATTCCGTCACGAACACCGTCCGGCTGTTCGGCGCCGGGCTGCGCGCCCTGCTGATGCTGACCCTGGTGACGGGCGTCATCTACCCGCTGCTGGTCACCGGCGTCGCCCAGGGGCTGTTCCACGACAAGGCGAACGGCTCCGAGATCACGGCACACGGCAAGGTCGTCGGCTCCTCGCTGATCGGGCAGTCGTACGACCTGCCGCTGAAGAAGGGCCAGGAGACCCCGGATCCCGATCTGAAGTGGTTCCAGGGACGTCCGGCGAACGGCCTCGGCAGCAACAGTGTCAACACCCGGTACAAGCTGCTGCTGTCCGGAGCCACCAACCTCTCCGCCGACAGCGAGGATCTCCTCCAGCAGGTCCGGGACGCCAAGGCCGCGGTGGTCAGGAACAACTCGGTGCCCGGCTACACCGTCAAGCCGTCCCAGGTTCCCGCGGAGGCGGTGACGTCCTCCGGCTCCGGTCTGGACCCGCACATCTCCCCGCGGTACGCGAAGATCCAGGTCCATCGGGTCGCGGAGCGGAACGGGCTGTCCGTCGGCCAGGTGGAGCAGCTGGTCAGGGACAAGACCGAGGGCCGTACGGCCGGTTTCATCGGCGAGCCGCGGGTGAACGTCCTCGAACTGAACGTCGCGCTCAAGGATCTGGTGGCCCGGCGCTGAGGTTCAGCACCGGGGTTCGCGTGCCGAGGAGTTCCGCGGCCTTCGGCAACGGGAGCCGGCGGCCGGAGACATTCTCCGGCCGCCGGCTCTTCGTGCCGCTGGGCGGGGGAACCGCTGCGCTGGGGTATCGCTACGCGGGTGAACCGCTGCGCGGCCGCTCCGGCAGCACGGCCCGGTCGGGCGGGGACGCGGCGTCCGCGGTGGGCTTGGCGGGCTTGGTGGGCTTGGTGGTGGTGAGGTCCTCGATGCGGTCGGCGAACCCCGGCTCCGGCAGCGGGAGGTCGATATCGGGGTCGTCGGTGAAGTCGACGGCCTCGGCGACGTAGTGGATGACCGCCCTGGTGGCGGGCGGGACCTCCTGTCCCCTCTTCAGGCCGTGCAGGATGCGGAGGGCGGCGGCCATCTCATGGTCGGTGGCGGTCCAGTCCTCCACGGTGTCGGTGACCGGCGGGATGTCGTTGCCCGCCTGCTCATGCCACCACTCGAGCCATGCGTGCGCCTGTCCGTCCTCGCCCAGCGCCATGTGGTGGAGGTAGAGGCAGTACGCGGCGGCGGGGTCGCCCGCCCCGGCGGCGAACTGCCACCAGAGCTGGGCGTGATCCTCATGCCCGGCCAGCTGGAGCACGCAGCCCAGGACCCGGGAGCCGGGCGGTTCGAGGATGCGGCGGGTGAGGAAGTCCCGCAGCTGGGTCAGGGCGTTGGGCCGGGCGATGATCGCCTCGCACAGGGTGTGCAGATCCTGCGCCATCCGCTCGTCCGCCCCCGGCGCCGCGGCTCCGGCGGCCGCGGCGGTCCGCCGGTCCTGTTGCGGGGGGCGCTCCTGGGGCGGGGTGCCGCCGGGGTTGGCGTGGCGGGCGGCGAGCCGGGCCTCGGCGGCCTCGAAGTCGATGGGAGGGGTGGGGTTGAGCAGGGCCCGCGCGAGGATGCGGTCAATGGGTGAGGTCATCGGTTGTCCTTGGCCAGGAGTTGTTGCAGACGGCGGCGGGCGTAGCGGGCGGTGGAGCGGACACCGGCCTCGGTGATCCCGAGGTGGGTGGCGGTCTCGGCGACGCTGTAGCCGCGGCAGTGGAGCAGGATGACCACGTCCTGCTGGCGCTCGGGGAGTTTCTTGATCGCCTGATAGAGGTTCAGGCTCTCCTCCAGGGCGGCGATGGGGTCGACCGCGTCCTTGAGGATCGCGGTCTCGAAGGTCGCGTTGTCCAGGAGGGCGGGGCCCCGGTTGCGGGCCCTGGCGAGGTCGATGACCCGGTTCTTCATGACCTTCCAGGCGTAGGCGGCCGGGTTCTCCATGGTCAGCACCTTGGGCCAACAGCGCAGGAGTTGTTCGAAGGCGGCGTCGACGGCCTCTTCGGCGTCCGCGTGGTTGCCGAGGTAGACCATGGCCCGGTCGATGTACGCCTTCCGGTGGAGTTGGTGAAAGGCACGGAAGTCGGCGGGGAGTCCGGCGGTCATCGAGGTGATCTCGCGCGAGCGCGGGAAGTCGTTGGTCACAGGTCCCCTCCCTCCTGATTGTTGCGATGCAGTTCCGATACGCCGACGCGGACTCCCATCGCGGCCGCGCGGCGCAGGAGGGCGATGGCGTCACTGCCGAATACCCGGGTGACGAGTACGGCGGTGACGACGTTCACCACGGTTTGAAGATTCACCGGACTTCGCTGTCCTTCTGTTCGTCGTACGAGGGTGGCCCCCACACGCCCCGCGAGTGCGCCGTGTGCGCCCTCTGTTCAGATAGCGCGTACCAACGCCGGTTCGTGCATCGGATGAGCCTAAAATCTTACGGAACGCAGCGATCCAATTACGCAAATATGAAAATCTCATCGCCAGATTCGGGTGGTACGGGGTCGGCCTCCCGTACCACCCGCGCTGCCGCGGACCGTCGTAGGCGAGCGGCGGGCTACGGGGTGCCCGGCGGGTCTTTCCCCTCCCCGCCCCTTCCCGCTACCAGGGGCTCCGCCCCTGGCCCCCGGGGCGCGACGAGCCGCCGCGATCAGCTCACCGCCCAGGGCACCGACCGCGCCACCCGCGACGCGGTGACCGAGTAGCGGACCGGCGAGCAGACGGCCGGGGCGCCCCCAGGACAGGGGCTGCTCGCGCCGGGCGACGAGGGCGCGAACCTGCACCAGCGAGCTGAACGCCATCGAACGCCGACGCACCGGATGACCGGGCGGACACCCGCGCACATCCGGGCCGTCCGCCCGGAGTCCGGGGCGGAGCCCCGGTTTCGCTTCTCCCCTGGCCCCCGGGGGCTGCGACGAGCCGCCGCGATCAACTCACCGGCCAGGGCACCGACCGCGCCACCCGCGACGCGGTGGTCGCGCGGCTAACCGGTGACCAGGGGCGAGGGTGTCCGCGGGGCGGGCGCTGTTCGCGGCGGGCGGCGAGGGCGCGAACCTGCACCGGCGGGCTGATCGCGGTCGGCACACACTGGCGCAGCGGACAACCGGGCGGACGCCCGCGCACATCGTCCAGCCGGGATCCGGGGGCACAGCCTCACCAGGCGGCGGAGCCGCGTGGTGAGGCCGCGGGGAGGGGCGGGGAGGGGAACAGCCCGCCGCAGGCGTCGTGGGCCGCCGGGTTCCGCTAGCCGGTGAGCGTCTGGGTGCCCAGCACCGTGAGCAGGGCGAGGCGTTCGGCGTCCTCGGTGTCGGGCTCGGCGGTGTAGACCACGACGCGCAGATCGCTGCCCGCCACGGTGAGCACATCGCAGTCCAGCGTCAGCGGGCCCACCCGTGGATGGTCGATGGTCTTGCGCGATGCCTCGTGGTGGCCCACCGCGCCGGAGTCCCACAGCTCGGCGAACCGCTCGCTGTGCGCGCGCAGCTCCGCGACCAGCCGCCGCAGCCGCTGGTCGGCCGGGTAGCGGGCGGCGGCCGTACGGAGGTCGGCGACCAGCGCGGACTGGAACTCGGTCCGATCCTCATGCGTCTGCCGGGAGCTGGTGTCCTCGCTGACGAAATGGCGCCAGACCGCGTTGCGCTCGTTGCCGCGCCACCGGGACGGATCGCCCCTCAGGGCCACATACGGCGGATTGGCCATGAGCAGCGTCCAGGACGCGTCGCTCACGGCCACGGGCGTTCCGGTCAGCCGGTCCAGCAGCCGCTGGACGCTCGGGGTGATGTACGCGGGGACCGTCTCGGGGCCCGGTGGGGCCAGCCCGGCCAGCCGGAAGAGGTGGGCGCGCTCGGCCGCCGACAGCCGTAGCGCCCTGGCCAGGGCCTCGACGACCTGGGTCGAGGGATGGGAGGCCCGGCCCTGTTCGAGGCGGGTGACGTAGTCGACGGAGATCCCGGCGAGCAGGCCTAGCTCCTCACGGCGCAGCCCGGCCGCGCGCCGCTGTCCGCCGGCCGGCAGCCCGGCGGCCTCCGGCGGGACCCGGTCCCGCCAGCGCCGTACCGCCTGCCCGAACTCCGTGGTCGCCATGGTCACCAGTCTGCACCCCGGACCGGGGACGAGCCTGGTACCCGCGGTCCCAGGAAGACGGAGCACCTGGCTGCCCGCCCGGCCCGGACGCAGCCTGGAGTCATGACGACAACACTCATCACCGGAGCGAACAAAGGTCTCGGCTTCGAGACCGCCCGCCGTCTGATCGCCGCGGGCCACACCGTCTATCTGGGCAGCCGGGACGCCGAGCGCGGACGCCGGGCCGCCGAGCGGCTGGGGGCGCGGCTGGTCGTCCTCGATGTCACCGATGACGCGTCCGTGGCCGCCGCCGCGAAGACCATCGAGGCCGACGGCGGACTGGATGTACTGATCAACAACGCCGGTATCGAGGCGCGGACGCCGGACGGCGGGGTGATCGGCGCCACCGAGGTCACCGCCGACATGATGAAGGAGGTCTTCGAGACGAACGTCTTCGGCGTGGTGCGGGTCACCCACGCCTTCCTGCCGCTGCTGCGGCGGTCCGCCGCGCCGGTCGTGGTCAATGTCAGCAGCGGGCTGGCCTCGCTGGAGCGGGTCTCCACCCCGGGCACCCTCGTGCACGCCTATCCGGGCGTCGCCTATCCGGCGTCGAAGGCCACGGTCAACATGGTCACCGTGCAGTACGCGAAGGCGTTCCCGGAGATGCGGATCAACGCCGTGGAGCCCGGCTACACCGCGACGGACCTCAACGCGCACAACGGTCACCAGACCGTCGAGGAGGGCGCCGAGATCATCGTCCGTATGGCGACGGTGGGCCCGGACGGGCCGACGGGAGGCTACTTCGACATCGAAGGCACCCTCCCCTGGTAGCGGGCGGCGGGCTCGTCGGCGCCGCCGCGCTCACTGCGCCCGGCTCTCCCTGGTGCGCCACAGCCACCTGATGTCGCGGGCGAAGGACCAGCTGAGCAGGGTCAGGGCCAGCAGGGCGGCGCCGAAGGCCGCCGGATACGGGAGCACATCGGCGCCGACGACCAGCAGCAGGACGCCCTGGAGCGCGGCCACCGTCTTGCGGGCCGTGCTCGGGGGCAGCCGGCCGTTCAGCCAGGGCAGCACCCATGCCGCGGCGACGAAGGCGTAGCGCATGGCGCCGATCAGCAGCACCCAGGGGCCGAGGAAGGTGGCCACGTAGATGCTGAGCACCAGGATGAGGACGGCGTCGACCTCCATGTCGAACCGCGCGCCCAGGGAGGACGAGGTGCCGGTGCGGCGCGCCACCTGTCCGTCGACCGCGTCGAGGATCAGCGCGACCGCGGTGAGGGATACCAGGGCGGTGACCGGCGTCGGGCTCTCGAAGGAGTCGGCGACCAGCGCGGTCACCCCGCCGACGAGTGTGGCCCGCGCCAGCGTGACGCGGTTGGCCGCGCCGAAGGAGGCGAGCCAGGACCGTTGCAGGGCGCGGGTGAGCACCGCCCAGGTGGCGACCGCGAAGGCCAGGCCGGTCAGCCAGCCCGCGGGTCCCAGGTCGATCGCCGTGCCGAGCAGGACGAGCAACAGCAGCTGCGCGGCCGCGCCCGCGGCTGTCTCATTGCGCAACAGCGTCGTGTTGTAGGGATTGTTCAGGGCCACCGTGCACCCTCCGGGCTGTGTGGCGGAGTGAATGGGTGCCGCGTACCGTGTTCGCGGCTTCATGGTCATCCGTACGTGGGCCACCGTCCGATTGTTCAGCCCCTCAGGAGAACGTCGTATGACGCGCACCGCCCGTGCCTTCTGGCTCCGCTCCCCCGGCCATGGCGAGATACGGGAGGTGGACCTGGCCGAACCCGGCCCCGGGGACGTGGTGGTGCGCACGCTGTGCTCCGGGGTGAGCCGCGGTACGGAGACCCTGGTCTTCCGCGGTGGCGTACCGGAGAGCCAGTACTCCGCGATGCGCGCGCCGTTCCAGGAAGGCGAGTTCCCGGGGCCGGTGAAGTACGGCTATCTCAATGTGGGTCTGGTCGAGGAGGGACCGGCGTCCCTGCGGGGGCGCACCGTCTTCAGTCTGTATCCGCATCAGACCCGCTATGTGGTCCCGGCGAGCGCGGTGACCCCGGTGCCGGAGGGCGTGCCCGCGCCGCGCGCGGTGCTGGCGGGGACGGTGGAGACCGCGGTGAACGCCGCATGGGACGCCGCGCCGCTGCTGGGCGACCGGATCGCGGTGGTGGGGGCGGGGATGGTGGGTGCCTCCGTCGCGGCGGTGCTGTCCCGGTTCCCGGCCGTACGGGTGCAGCTGGTGGACGCCGAGCCGGCGCGCGCGGAGGTCGCGCGGGCGCTCGGGGTGGACTTCGCGCTCCCCGGCGAGGCGGCGGGCGACCTCGATCTGGTGGTGCACGCCAGCGCCACCGAACAGGGGCTCGCGCGCTCGCTGGAGCTCCTCGCCCCGGAGGGCACCGTACTGGAGCTGAGCTGGTACGGGGACCGGCGGATCGGCCTGCCGCTGGGCGAGGCGTTCCACTCCCGGCGGCTGACGGTGCGCAGCAGCCAGGTGGGGACGGTGTCCCCGGCCCGGGGCGCCCGCCGCTCCTACGGCGACCGGATGGCGCTGGCGCTCGAACTGCTCGCCGACCCCGCCTTCGACGCCCTCGTCACCGGCGAATGCGGTTTCGAGGAGCTTCCCGGGGTGCTTCCGAGGCTCGCGTCGGGCGAGATTCCGGGGCTGTGCCATCGGGTTCGCTACGACGCGGAATCTGCCGTGTCGCCCGGCTGAACACGGGGAACGCGACGGCCGTACTAGAGGGCGTGCCCCGGCCGAGGGCCCGACGCGCCGTATCTGGAGGGTCATCCGTTGTTCAGCATCACCGTTCGCGATCACATCATGATCGCTCACAGTTTTCGCGGCGAGGTCTTCGGACCCGCGCAGCGGTTGCACGGGGCGACGTTCCTCGTGGACGCCACCTTCCGCCGTGCCGAGTTGGACGACGACAACATCGTCGTCGACATCGGCCTGGCCACCCGTGAGCTCGGGGAGGTGTGCGGCGCGCTCAGCTATCGCAACCTCGACGACGAACCCGATTTCAAGGGGATCAACACCTCCACCGAGTTCCTCGCCAAGGTGATCGCCGACCGCCTCGCCGAGCGGGTGCGCTCGGGGGCGCTGGGCGAGGGCGCCCGGGGCCTGTCCGGGATCACCATCACGCTGCATGAGTCGCATGTCGCCTGGGCGAGTTACGAGCGTGGCCTATGAGCCCGGCCGCACCGCGCACGGTGCACTTCGTGATGCCCGGCGGCGTGGCCGACCCGGCCGCGCCGAGCGGCGGCAACGTCTACGACCGGCGGATCTGCCGGGATCTGCCCGGCTCCGGCTGGCGGGTCGAGGAGCACGCCATCGCGGGCGACTGGCCCCAGCCGGGCCCGGCCGCCCACGCCGAGCTGGCCCGGCTCCTGACCGCGCTGGCGGACGGCACGCTCGTCCTGCTCGACGGGCTGGTGGCCTGTGCGCTCCCCTACATCGTCGTCCCGCAGGCCCAGCGGCTGCGGCTGTCGGTGCTGGTGCATCTGCCGCTGAGCGACGAGACGGGGCTGGCCCCCGGCCGGGCCGAGGATCTGAAGGCGCTGGAGGGCCGGACGCTGCGCGCGGTGCGGACGGTGGTGGCCACCAGTGCCTGGGCGGCCGGGCGGCTGGTGGATCTGCACGGGCTGGTCCCGGACCGGGTCCATGTGGCGGCGCCCGGCGCCGACATCGCGCCCCTCGCCTCCTCCGGCGGAGACGGCTCACGGCTGCTGTGCGTGGCCTCGGTGACCCCGCGCAAGGGACACCTGCGGCTGGTCGAGGCGCTCGCGCGGATCGATGATCTGCCCTGGGCCTGCGACTGTGTGGGCTCCCTCGAACAGGACCGGGAGTACGCCGCCCGGCTCCGGGAGCTGGTCGAGAAGCTGGGCGTGGCCGACCGGGTGCGTCTGCTCGGCCCGAGGACCGGCGCCGAGCTGGACGCCGGTTATGCCTCCGCCGACGCGATGGTGCTCGCCTCGTACGCCGAGACCTACGGCATGGCGGTGACCGAGGCGCTGGCCCGGGGGATCCCGGTGCTGGCCACGGCCGTCGGCGGGGTTCCGGAGGCGGTCGGGCAGGCGCCCGACGGCAGGGTGCCGGGCATCCTCGTCGACCCGGACGACCCCGACGCGCTCACGGCGGCGCTGCGCCGCTGGCTGGGCGACCCCGGTGCGCGCCGCCGGCTCACCGCCGCCGCGCACGAGCGGCGCACCGCGCTGGCCGGGTGGGAGAACACCACCCGCAATCTGGCCGGTGCGCTGGAACAGCTCCGAGACGAACCGCGGAGGGCCGCGTGAAGACGACCGACGTACCGCGTTACACCCCCGACTGGCTGGAGCTGCGGGAGGGCGCCGACGCGGCGGCCCGCTCCGCCGAACTCCTCGAGGCGCTCGGCCCCCGGCTGTCCGGCCCGCCGCTGGTGATCCACGACCTGGGCTGCGGCACCGGCTCCATGGGACGCTGGCTGGCGCCCCGGCTGAGCGGTCCGCAGCTGTGGATCCTGCACGACCGCGACCCCGATCTGCTGGACCGGGCGGCGGTGCGGATGCCCCGGGCGGCCACCGACGGCAGCCGCATCACCGTCGCGACGGCGCGCGGCGACCTCTCCCGGCTGACCGCGAGCACGCTGGACGGCGCCTCGCTGGTGACGGCGTCCGCGCTGCTGGACGTGCTCACCCCGGAGGAGGTGGACGGGATCGCCGCGGCCTGCGCCGAGGCGGAGTGCCCGGCGCTGCTGGCGCTGTCCGTGGTGGGGCGGGTCGAGCTCACCCCGGCCGACCCGATGGACGCGGAGATCACCGAGGCGTTCAACGCCCATCAGCGGCGCGGCGGTCTGGTGGGCCCCGACGCGATGGCGGTGGCCTCCGAGGCGTTCGCCCGGCACGGCGCGACGGTACGGACCCACGCCAGCCCCTGGGTGCTGGGCGCCGAGCACTCCGCGCTGACGGCCGAGTGGCTGCGGGGCTGGGTGGGCGCGGCCGTGGAGCACCGGCCGGAGCTCGGCGCGCACGCCGAGGCGTATCTGCGCCGCCGGCTGGCGATGGCCGCGGCGGGCGCGCTGCGGGTGGTGGTGCACCACCACGATCTGCTGGCGCTGCCCGCGCCCCGCACGCTGGGGGCGGCCGCGTGACCGGCGCGCTGCGGGCCCGGCTCGGGGCAGCCGCGGGCGTCGCCATCCTCGGGGTGGTGCTGTGGCGGCTGGGCACCGGGGCCTTCGTCGAGGGCCTGCGCACCATCGACGGGCTCACCCTGCTGGCGGCGGTCGGCCTCGGCCTGCTCACCACGGTCTTCAGCGCCTGGCGCTGGTGTCTGGTGGCGCGGGGGCTGCGGATCAGGCTGCCGCTGGGCCCCGCCGTCGCCGACTACTACCGCGCGCTGTTCCTCAACGCCGCGCTGCCCGGCGGGGTGCTCGGCGATGTGCACCGCGCGGTGCGGCACGGGCGGGACGCGGGGGATGTCGGCCGGGGCGTGCGCGCGGTGGTGCTGGAGCGGGTCGCGGGCCAGGTGGTGCTGATCGCGGTGGGGGTGGCGATCCTGCTGGCCCACCCCTCGCCGGCCCTGGAACACACCGGCCGGCTGTTCGGCGGGCCGACCACGGCATGGGTACTGGCCGCGGGGGGTGTCCTGTCGCTCCTCGCGGTGGTGGCCGTCCGGCGCCGCCGCCGTGCGGCGCCGGTGGCCGGGCGGCGGCGCGGCGCGGTCCGCGGCGCGCTCCTCGAGGCGCGCCGCGGGCTGCTGGCCCGGGGCAGCTGGCCGGGGGTGGTGATCTCCTCGGTGGTGGTGCTGGCCGGGCATCTGACGACGTTCGTCCTGGCCGCGCGGGTGGCGGGGTCAGACGCCCCGCTGACCGAGCTGGTGCCCCTGATGGTGCTCGCCCTGATCGCCATGGCCCTGCCGCTGAACGTCGGCGGCTGGGGCCCCCGCGAGGGCGTGACCGCCTGGGCCTTCGGCGCCGCGGGCCTCGGCGCGAGCCAGGGGCTGACGGTGGCCGTGGTCTACGGGGCGCTCACCTTCGCCGCGAGCCTCCCCGGTGTCGTGGTGCTGGCCGTCCAGTGGTGCGGCCGGCTGCGGGGCCGACAGGTCGAGTTCGAAGAGGGTGTCCTCGCCGAGGGTGTCGCGGCGGACCGGCGGGCGGAGCGCGTTGCGCATGACCGTCGTACCGTCGAAGCGCAGCCCGGGGATGCCGTCGCCGAGCAGGACCGGGGCCACCGTGACGTAGAGCCGGTGCAGCGCCCCCGCGTGCAGGAAGCGCGACACGGTGACCCCGCCGCCCTCGACGAGTATCCGGCCGAGCCCGCGCCGCCGAAGCGCCCGCACCAGGTGGTGGGGGGCAAAGGCGTCCGGGTCGTCAAGCGTCAGCACGTCCACGCCGTCCGGCGGCGCCGACCGGCGCTCACCGGTGGTGCCCACCACCCACAGGGTCGGAGCTGAGCCATCGGTGAACACCCGTCGGTCGAGCGGCACCCGTCCGCGCGGATCGAGAACGACCCGCACCGGGTGGGCGCCCGCGCAGGCGCGCACGGTCAGCTGGGGGTCGTCCGCGACGGCGGTGCCGGCCCCGACGACCACCGCGTCGGCGAGGGCGCGCAGCCGGTGGAGATGGCGGCGGTCCTCCTCGCCGGTGACGTAGTCGGCGTCGCCGGTGCGGGTGGCGATGAAGCCGTCCAGGCTCTGGCCGAGCTGAGCGATGGTCAGCCGCGGCCCGGCCAGGCACATCGGGAGATAGCGGTCGACCAGGAGCCGGGCCTCCGGCGAGGCGGCCTCGTTCCACCGCCACCGGCCGTCCGGACCCCGGACCAGACCGGCGGCCCCGGTGTCCGCCTCGGTCCGGACGGAGCGCAGCCGCTCCCATGCCTCTTCCGTCTCCAGGAAGGTCATCACGCCTCCTTCTCGGCACCGACCAGGGAAAGATACTCGGCGAAGCAGTCGACGAGCCCGGCCAGGAGTTCCTTTCCCTTCTCCGCGGATGCCCTGGACGGACGGCCGACGACCCCGGACTCGGTATAGGCCGACATACCGAGGGTGAGCAGATGTTTCCGATCGTCGGATATCCAGTCGGAGGTTTCATGACCGGGCCTTACGAGTTCCGGATGGGCATGCAGGAGGATCGATGTCTCCAGTTCGCCCGCATGCATATCGCTGTTGGCCGGGGTGCGTACTCCGGCGCGTGTCCTGGCGGCCTCCCAGTCGGCCGATCCGGGGAATAGCGCCATGCGGAAGTCAGTGCCCGCGGATTCCTGGACGATGTTGCGCAGTACGTAATTTCCGCCGTGCCCGTTCACCAGAATCAGACCGCGTATACCCGAGCGCCTGAGTGAGTCCGCGATATCGCGGACCACGGCGTAGAGGGTGGCCGCGGATATCGACACCGTCCCTGGCCAGGCGGCGTGTTCATGGGAGCAGGAGACCGTCACCGGGGGCAGTTGGAGCACCGGATACGCGGCCGCGATCTCGGCTGCGACCGTGCAGGCGATGACCGTGTCGGTCACCAGTGGGAGAAATGCGCCGTGTTGTTCGAAGCTGCCTACGGGAAGAACGGCGACATCGGCCCGGTCGGCCCGCACTTCCTCCGTCGTCCGTGTCGGCAACACCATGCCGGCCTGCGGGCGCGTTCTCGAACCGCTCATATCTCGTGGACCTTTCATGTGTCGGCCGGACAGCTTGTTGCTGCGGCTTTCTCATTCTCCTGTACAAGGGCGGTGGTTTTCCAGATAAGATCGGGACATGACAGAAAGTGATGGCGTGTTCGATGTCGACACCCGCACCTCGGGTGTCGAACGAGTGGTGAATGTCCGACTGGCCACGAAGCATGGCGACTTTCTCGCGATCGGCTATCGGGACCTCGTGCGCGGTGATGAACAAATAGCGCTGGTATATGGCGATGTCGGCGGGGAGGAAGCGCTTACCCGGCTGCATTCCGAGTGCCTCACCGGAGACGCGTTCGGCTCCCGTCACTGCGAGTGCGGCGACCAGCTCTCCGCCGCGCTGAAGGCGATCGCGGCCGAAGGCCGGGGCGTTCTGGTGTATCTGAGGGGCCATGAGGGGCGCGGGATCGGACTGCTCGCCAAGCTCCAGGCGATGAAGCTCCAGTCCGAGGGGCTGGACACCGTCGAGGCCAACCTCGCCCTCGGCCTGCCGGCGGACGCCCGTGACTACAAGGTGGCGGCGGATGTGCTGCACGACCTCGAGGTGCGCTCCGTGCGGCTGCTGTCCAACAACCCCCAGAAGCGGGACGCGCTGCTGCGGCACGGCGTCCGGGTCAGCGAGCAGGTGCCGCTGCTGATGACTCCGCACAAGGAGAACCTCCCGTATCTGCTCACCAAGCGGGACCGCATGGACCACTATCTGCCCCATCTGGAAGCCGTGATCCAGCACACCTGAAGGAGGCCCTGGCCCCGGGCCGCGGCCTGGTCCACCGGTGCAGGTCGGACGTGGGCCGCGGCCCGTATCGGTGCGGAGTTTCGGCGTGACCATACCGCCGAACGGGCGATCAGTACCCATATGTCCCAGAATGGGGGTGCCCCGTGACGTTCCGAAGGACGACGATCAAGGGTAGGGAACATGGACCTCGAGATCGAGCTCCGAGTGGACGGGACCGAGCACCGCCTCACCGTCGACACCCGTACGACGCTGCTGGACGCCCTGCGCGAACAGCTGGGGAACACCAGCCCCAAGAAGGGCTGCGACCACGGACAGTGCGGCGCCTGCACTCTGCTGCTCGACGGCCGCCGGATCCTCGGCTGCCTCGCACTGGCCGTCGCCCACCAGGGCTCGGACATCGTCACGGCGGCCGGGCTCACCGACGGTGAGCTGCATCCGCTCCAACGGTCGTTCATCGCCCATGACGCCTTCCAGTGCGGCTACTGCACACCCGGTCAGATCGTCTCCGCGGCCGGGATGCTCCAGGAGGCCGGGGAGGGCTGGCCCAGCGCCGTGAGCAAGGACCCGGGCGCCACCGATGTGGTGCTCGACGACGAGGAGATCGCCGAGCGGATGAGCGGCAATCTGTGCCGCTGCGCCGCGTACGCGAACATCGTCCCGGCGATCGCGGAGGTGGCTCACCGATGAAGCCCTTTCGCTACGAACGCGCCGACGAGGTGCCGACGGCCGTCGCCACCCTGGTGAGGGAGGCCGAGGCGGCCTATCTGGCCGGGGGCACCAATCTGGTCGATCTGATGCGCCTCGAGGTGACGACCCCGGAGGTGCTGATCGACGTCCGGCGGCTCACCTCGGACCGGATCGAGGAGCTGCCCGACGGAGGTCTGCGGATCGGGGCGGCGGTGCCCAACAGCGATCTGGCCGCCGACCCGCGGGTCCGGCGGCGCTATCCGGTGCTCTCCCAGGCGCTGCTCTCGGGCGCCTCGGGCCAGCTGCGCAACCTCGCCACCACCGGCGGCAATCTGCTCCAGCGCACCCGCTGCCCGTACTTCCAGAACGTCACCACCCCCTGCAACAAGCGCATACCGGGCTCGGGCTGCTCGGCGATGGAGGGCCATCAGCGCGATATGGCGATCCTGGGCGCCTCCCCCGTCTGCGTGGCCACCCACCCCTCCGACATGGCCGTCGCGCTGGCCGCGCTGGACGCGGTGGTGACGGTGACCGGCCCGGCCGCCGAGCGGCGGATCCCGCTGACCCGGCTGCACCGGCTGCCGGAGGACACCCCCGACCGCGACACCGTCCTGGAGCGCGGTGAGCTGATCACCGGGGTGGAGCTGCCGCCCCCGCACGCCGCGACCCGCTCCCGCTACCGCAAGGTGCGCGACCGCGCCTCGTACGCCTTCGCGCTGGTCTCGGTCGCCGCCGCGCTGGAGGTCACCGACGGGGCGGTACGGGACGCCCGCGTCGCGCTGGGCGGGGTGGCGCACAAGCCCTGGCGGGCCACCACCGCCGAGGCGGTGCTGCGCGGCGCGCCCGCCACGCGGGAGAGCTTCGTGGACGCGGCCGCCGCCGAGCTGGCCGCGGCACGGCCGCTGCCGGGCAACGCCTTCAAGGTTCCGCTCGCCCGCAACACGATGGTCAGCACCCTGCTGGAGCTGCTGGAGGAGGCGCGATGAGCGACGTCACGGCACGCCCCCGCGCCATCGGCGTCCCGATGGACCGTATCGACGGTGTGCAGAAGGTCACCGGCACCGCCACCTACGCCTATGAATGGCCCCTCGACCAGCCCGTCTATCTGTATCCGCTGCAGTCCACGATCGCCGCCGGGCGGGTCACCGGGGTGGACAGCGCGCTCGCGGAGGCGGAGCCGGGGGTGCTGGCGGTGCTCAGCCACCTCAACGCCCCCACACTGACCCGGCCCGAGGATCCGGAGCTCGCGGTGCTCCAGTCCGACGAGGTCGCCTGGCGCGGCCAGTTCATCGGGGCGGTGGTGGCCGAGAGCCTGGAGACCGCGCGCCGCGCGGCGGGGCTCGTCCGCGTGGACTACGAGAGCCGGCCCCCCGATGTGGAGCTGCGCGCCGACCGTGGCGACCTCTACTCCCCGGTGCACGCCGCGACCTTCGGCTCGGGCGACGGAGAGCTCCAGGACGGCTCGCCCGCCGACAGTGTGCTCGGGGACGTCGATACGGCGCTGGCGGCCTCGCCGACCATGGTGGACGTCACGTACTCCACGCCGATGTACCACAACAACCCGATGGAGCCGCATACCGCCGTGGTCACCTGGCAGGACGGTGAGCTGATCGTGCGCTGCTCCACCCAGGGCGCCTCCATGAGCCAGGCCCTGATCTCCGGGGTGCTGGGGGTGGAGCCGGGGCGGGTGCGGGTGATCTCCCCTCATGTCGGGGGCGCGTTCGGCTCGAAGGTCTACCCCCACTCGTACGCCGTGCTCGCCGCGATGGCGGCCCGGATGGTCCGGCGGCCGGTCAAGTTCTCCCTGACCCGGCAGCAGATGTTCGCCCTGGTCGGCTACCGCCCGGCGTCGATCCAGCGGATCCGGCTGGGCGCCGGCCGGGACGGCAGGCTGACCGCGCTCTCCCACGAGGTGATCGAGCAGACCGCCCGGGCCAAGGGGTACGCGGAGCAGGTGGGCGTCTGCTCCCGGATGATGTACGCGGCGCCGCACCGGCGCACCACCCACCGGCTGGCCCCGCTGGATGTCCCGGTGCCGACGATCATGCGGGCGCCGGGTGAGGCACAGGGGATGTTCGCGCTGGAGTCGGCGCTGGACGAGATGGCGATCGCCTGCGGTCTCGACCCGGTGGAGTTCCGGATCCGCAATGAGCCGGAGGTGCATCCGGAATCCGGGCTGCCGTTCTCCAGCCGCCATCTGACGGGCTGTCTGCGCGAGGGCGCCCGCCGGGCCGGCTGGGACCACCGCGACCCGGTTCCCCGGTCGCGGCGCGAGGGCCGCTGGCTGGTGGGCACCGGCGTGGCCGCCTCGACGTACCCCTCCCCCCGCTTCCCCGGCAACGCGGCCACGATCCGGCTCGCCCCGGACGGCCACTACACGGTCCGGATCGCCGCCGCCGACCTGGGCACCGGCACCTGGACGGCGCTCACCCAGATCGCTGCGGACGCGCTGAGCGTCCCGGTCGGGCAGGTGGAGATGCGGATCGGGGACACGGCGCTGCCGACCGCGTCGGTCGCCGGGTTCTCGGCGGGCATCAACAGCTGGGGCACCGCGATCTGGGAGGCGGCGGACCGGCTGCGGGCCCGGCTCCAGGCCGAGCACGGCGGTATCGCGCCGTCGGAGGGGCTGGAGGTCACCGCGGAGCTGCCCGGCGGCAATCCGGAGGCCGAGCGCTTCGCGATGCACAGCTTCGGCGCCCAGTTCGCCGAGGTATGGGTGGACGAGGACACCGGCGAGGTGCGGGTGGCGCGGCTGCTGGGGATGTTCGACGTGGGCCGGGTCATCAACCCCAAGACGGCCCGCTCCCAGCTGATCGGCGGAATGACCCAGGGCATCTCGATGGCGCTGTACGAACACAGCGTGCTGGACCCGCGGTTCGGCCATGTGGTCAACCAGGACTTCGCCCAGTACCACATCGCCTCCGCCGCCGATGTCCACTCGGTCGAGGCCCACTGGCTGGACGAGTCCGATCCGTACACCAACCCGATGGGGGCCAAGGGCCTCGGCGAGGTGGGCATCACGGGTACCGCGGCGGCCATCGCCAACGCCGTGCACCACGCCACCGGTGTCCGGATCCGCGAACTGCCCATCACCCTCGACAAGCTCGTGTCCTAGCCATGCCCGATCCACCGATCCTGGTGACCGGCGCCGCGGGCGGTACCGGGTCCGTCGGCCGTACCGTGGTCGAGGAACTGCGCCGCCGCGAGCTGCCCGTGCGCGCCATGGTCCACCGGGAGGACGAGCGGGCCGAGGCCCTGCGCGCCACGGGCGCGGAGGTGGTGGCGGGCGATCTGACCCGCGCCCCGGACGTGGCCCGCGCGCTGGACGGCTGCGGGCGGATGTACTTCGGCATGAGCGTGTCGCCGAAGTATCTGGAGGCGACGATGACCACGGCGGCGGTCGCCCGCGACTACGCGCGGCTGGACGCGCTGGTCAACATGTCGCAGATGACCGTCTCCCAGATGGACCTCACCAGCACCTCGGAGTCCACGCAGCAGCGGGAGCACTGGCTGGCGGAGCAGGCGCTCAACTGGTCCGGGCTGCCCGTCACCCATCTCCGGCCCACCGTCTTCCTGGAGAATCCGCTCTTCTCGGTCTTCGTCTACCGCTCCATCGCCGAGGAGGGCACGATCCAGCTGCCGTTCGGCACCGGGCGCACCTCCCCGGTCGCGGCGCGGGACGTCGCCGCGGTGGTGGCGGCGATCCTGGTGGACCCCTCCTCGCACATCGGCAGGACCTACCATCTGACCGGCCCGGCCTCCGTCGACATGACCACCATGGCCGCGGAGTTCGCCGACGCGCTCGGCCGGCCGGTCGCTTATGTGGACGTCTCCTACGAGGCATGGGTCAACCACCACCTGAAGGCTCTGGGCCTGCCCGACCACCTCTTCGACCACCTCGCCACGATGGCGCGGCTGCACGCGGAGAACCGCTACGACCGCTGGACCGACGACATCGAGACGATCACGGGAAGGCCCGCGACCGGGGTGCGGGAGTACGCCCGCGAGCACCTTGGGCTGTTCACGAACGCGGCCGGGAGCAGCGGTGCGCCGTGGTGACCCTGGTCGGACCCGCACCGCGGCACACTGCCCGTCCGGTCCTCGCTGACCCCGGTCGCCCGCCGCCCGGCCCGCTACGGGGTCTCCGACGGACCACGCGGCGGAGCCGCGTATCGAAGCTTTCCCCTCCCCGCCCCTTCCCGTTACCGGGGCTGCGCCCCGGACCCCGTGTGGTCTGGGGCGGAGCCCCAGTTGCGGGGGTTCGGGAGCGGAGCCCCGGTAACGGGTGTCAGGGGCGGAGCCCCGGTTACGGGGTCTGGGGCGGAGCCCCGGTCACGGGAGTCAGGAGCGGAGCCCGACAACGGGTTCGGGGGCGGAGCCCCGGCAACGGGCTCGGGGGCAAAGCCCCGGTTACAGGGTCTGGGGCGGAGCCCCGGTCACGGGAGTCAGGAGCGGAGCCCGACAACGGGTTCGGGGGCGGAGCCCCGGCAACGGGCTCGGGGGCAAAGCCCCGGTTACAGGGTCTGGGGCGGAGCCCCGGTCACGGGAGTCTGGAGCGGAGCCCGACAACGGGTTCGGGGGCGGAGCCCCGGCAACGGGCTCGGGGGCAAAGCCCCGGTTACGGGGTCTGGGGCGGAGCCCCGGTTGCGGGTTTGGGGCGGAGTTCCGGAATTCGGGTAGGGGCGGGGAGGGGAGCAGCTCGCCGCAGGCCTCAAGATCCGCCGGACACCTCCTGGCACACTCCCATGCATATACCCCTAAGGGAGTAAATTTTCCCCATGGGCATGGACGACGCCATCGCCGCTCGGATACGCATGATCACCGAAGCGGGTGACGGGCTGAGCGGCCCCGATCTGCTCGGATTCGCACTCGACCACGCCGTGACGGAGACCGGCGGTCTCGGCGGCATGGTGCATCTGCGCGGCCCCGGCGCCCGGTCGCCGCTGCTCACGGCGGTGCACGGGCTGATCCGTCCGGTCGCCCGGGACTGGGCGGAGGTCGAGTCGGCCGGCGCCAGCGCCCCGGCCCGCGCGATGGCCCAGGGCACATCGGTGTGGGCGCCGGCCCTCGGTGGTGGGGACGGCACGGGCCCGCCGCTACCCGCCGGAAGCGGGCTGCTGGCGGTTCCGCTGATCACTCCGGAGGGGGTCACCGGCGCGATGTCGGTGCTGCTGGTCCCGGCCGAGCGGCCCGCACCGGAGCGGTGGGCGGCCGTCGAGGCGCTGGCCGCGTGGGCCGCCCTGCGGCTGCGGGAGGACCCTCCCGACCGGGACCCGGACCGGGACCCGGACCCGGACCGGGGCGGCACCGGCACCTTGCTGGCGGACGACCAGGTGAGCCAGGCGCTCTGGCATATGAGCGACGCGTTCTTCGCGGTCGACGGCGACTGGCGCATCACCTTCGTCAACGGCGAGGCGGAGCGGCTGCTCGGCGCCGCCCGGACGACTCTCGGCCGGACGCTGTGGGACGCCTTCGCGCGGCTGAGCGTCGACGAGGCCGAGCCGGGCCTGCAAAGCCGCTACCGGCGGGCCGCCGAGAGCGGCACCCCGGTCGGGTTCGAGGTGCGCTGGCCCACCAATCAGCGCTGGTACTCCATGCGGCTGGTCCCGGTGCCGAACGGGCTCACGGTCTACGCCGCCGACATCACCGCGAGCCGGGCGCGGGAGGCGGAGCGGGCCGCGGCCGAGCACGCGGCGGCCGAGCGCACCGCGCGGATCGGCGAGCTGACCAACGCCCTCGCGCAGGCGCTGACGATGCGCGACGTGGTGAACGCCATCGCCGACCGGGTGCTGCCGCCGTTCGGCGCCTCGGGGATGGTGGTACAGCTCATCGAGGGCGACGTGATCCGGATCGCCGGGGCCGTCGGCTATCCGCGGCCCTTCCTGGAGTCGATCGACGGGGCCTCGATCCATGAAGTATCGCCGGTCTCGGAGGTGTATCGGACCGGGGCGCCGGCCTTCGTCGAGTCGGCCGAGGAGTACACCGCACGCTATCCCGGCATGGCCGGGCGCCCCGCCGCGGCCGAGAAGCAGGCATGGGCCTTTCTGCCGTTGATCGTCTCCGGCCGGAACATCGGCTGCTCGGTGGTCGCCTTCGCCGAGCCGCGCCGGCTCGACGCGGAGGAGCGGGCCCTGCTCACCGCGCTCAGCGGACTGATGGGGCAGGCCATCGAGCGCGCCCGGCTGTACGACATGGAGCACAACCGGGCCAAGGAGCTCCAGCGGGGGCTGCTGCCCCGTGCTCTGCCGTGGCTGTCCTCGGTCACCACCGCCGCACGCTATCTGCCCGCCAGCGAGGGCATCGACGTGGGCGGTGACTGGTACGACGTGATCCCGCTGTCCGGCGCCCGGGTGGCCCTGGTCATCGGCGATGTGATGGGTCACGGGCTGTCCGAGGCGGCCACCATGGGCCGGCTGCGCACCGCCGTGAGCACCCTGGCCGAATTGGAGTTCCCGCCCGCCGAGTTGCTCACCCGGCTCAACGACGTGGTGAGCGAGCTGGGCGACGACCTCTACGCGACCTGCCTGTACGCCGTGTACGACCCGGTCGGTGCCACCTGCGTCTTCTCCAGCGCCGGACATCCACCGCCGGCCGTCGTACGCCCCGGCCACCCGGTCCGCTTCGCCGGCGGCGCCCCCGATCCGCCGCTGGGCGCCGCCCAGCCGCCGTTCGAGACCACCGAGGTGAGTCTGGAGGAGGGCAGTCTGCTGGTGCTGTACACCGACGGTCTGGTGGAATCCGCCGCCCGGGACATCGACCGCGGGATGCGGCACCTGGCGAGCGCGCTGTCCAGCGCGGCCCGCGTACCCGGCCCGGGGGAGGCCTGGCCCGACGGAGACCGGGGCGAGAACGCGTCGCTGGAGCGGCTGTGCGACGAGGTGCTGGCCGAGTTGCTGCCGGAGAAGCAGCTCACCGCCGATGACGCGGCACTGCTCATCGCCCGCACCCATGCGCTCGCCCCCGACCACATCGCCGCCTGGCCGCTGTCCGAGGGGCCGATCGCCGCGGGCGAGGCGCGCGATCACGTCCGGGACCAGCTGACCCGCTGGGAGCTGGACCCACTCACCCCCACCGCGGAGCTGCTGGTCAGCGAGTTGGTCGCGAACGCGATCCGGCACGGCAGGGGCCCCGTCGAGCTGCGGATGCTGCGGGGCGAGGGGCTGATCTGCGAGGTGACCGACGGCTCCTTGACCACCCCCCGGATCCGCCATGCCTCGGAGACCGACGAGGGCGGGCGCGGACTCCAGCTGGTCTCGGCCCTCTCCCAGCGCTGGGGCACCCGCTACACGCCCACCGGCAAGTGCATCTGGACCGAACAGCCACTCCCCTGACGCCCCGCGGCGGGCATCGGTGTCCGTCGCGCTTCAGCCGGTCCAGACCCCGCCCCGCGCTGCCTGTCGCGCGTAGTCCGCGAAGTCTCGGGGCGCACGGCCCAGGACGCGACGGACGTCGTCCGTCAGATGCGCGTTGCGCCCGTCCAGCAAGGTGGCGAAGAGCTCGGTCAGAAACGCCCCCAGCTCGTCCGGCAGCCCGTGGTCGCGCACCAGCGCGGCCCCGTAACTCCCGGCGGAGACCGGCACATAGCGCACCGCGCGGCCCGTCGCCCCGGCGATCTCCGCGGCCGCCTCGGCGAAGGTCAGCAGCCTCGGCCCGGTGATCTCGTACGTCCGGTCTCCGGGCACGTCCCCGGTCAGCGCCGCGACCGCGACCTCGGCGATGTCGTCGGCGTCCACGAAGGGCTCCTTGACGTACCCGGCCGGGAAGACGATCTCACCGTCGAGCACCCCGTCGCGCAGAATGCCCTCGCCGAAGTTCTGGAAGAACCAACTCGCCCGCAGCACGGTCGCCGCCACACCCGGCACCCGCACCGCCTCCTCGGCGGGCAGCGCCGCCTCCACACCCCGGGCGGAGAGCAGCACCAGCCGCCGGGTGCCCCGCTCGGCCGCCAGTTCGGCGAAGGCGCGGAGGGTGGCGGCGGCCCCCGGGTCGCAGACATCGGGGTAGTAGGCGATGTACGCGGCGGCGGTCCCGTCCAGCGCGGGCTCCCAGGTGCCCGGGTCCTCCCAGTCGAACGGCGTCTCGCCGGACCGGGAACCGATCCGCACCGGGTGCCCGGCCCGGCTCAGCCGGTCCGCGACCCGGCGGCCGGTCTTGCCGGTGCCGCCGAGCACCAGGGCGGTCGTGCGCTCTGTGGACCGTGATCGCGTGGGCTGTGATCGCGTGGGCTGTGATCGCGTGGGCTGTGTCGTCATACGGCCAGTCAACTCGCGGCAGGTGAGACGGGCCATGGCCGAGAGGCTCCACCGCATGCGCGAGCGTCTACGCTGTGCCCCATGGACGCGCTGGCGAGTCTGCTGGACGGCCCGCGGGCCCGGGGGGCCTTTCTGCTGCGGGTCGTGATGGAACCGCCCTGGGCGGTGCGGATCGAGGACCGGGCCCCGCTGTGCGTGATGACCATGGCGCGCGGCGAGGCGTGGGTGGTGCCGGACGCGGGCGAGGCGGTGCGGCTGCGCCCGGGCGACGTGGCGATCGCGCGCGGCCCGGATCCCTACACGGTGGCCGGCGACCCCGCCACCGCGCCGCGGGCGTGGATCCTCCCCGGTGAGGTGTGCCGCACGGCGGACGGCGTCGATCTGGCCGAGGCGATGGCGCTGGGGGTGCGCACCTGGGGCAACAGCCCGGACGGCTCGGCCGTGATGCTCATCGGCAGCTATCTGCTGGACGGGGAGATCAGCGGGCGGCTGCTGGACGCGCTGCCCCCGCTGCTGTGCCTGGACGGCGGGGTGTGGGACTGCCCCCTGATGCCCTGGCTCGGCGAGGAGATCGTCAAGGACGAGCCCGGGCAGGAGGCGGTCCTGGACCGGCTGCTGGATCTGCTGCTGATCTCGGTGCTGCGGGCCTGGTTCTCCCGGCCGGAGGCCGGGGCGCCTGGCTGGTACCGGGCGCTGGGCGACCCGGTGGTGGGCCGCGCCCTGCGGCTGCTCCAGAACAACCCGGCCCATCCGTGGACGGTTGCCGGGCTCGCCGCCGAGGCCGGTGTCTCGCGGGCGGCGCTGGCCCGCCGCTTCACCGCGCTGGTGGGCGAGCCTCCCATGGCGTATCTGACCGGCTGGCGGCTGGCGCTCGCGGCGGATCTGCTCCGGGATCCGGAGCACACCCTGGCGGCGGTGGCCCGGCGGGTCGGCTACGGCAGCGCGTTCGCCCTCAGCGCCGCCTTCAAGCGCGAGCGCGGCCTGAGCCCGCGGGCACACCGCGCATCGGCATTGAGCGTGGCCGACGCTCCGGGCGGCAAAAGCTGACTCCTCGGCATGTGCCGGAGCCGCCGCGCGGCCTGGTCCCGGCCCCCGACGGCGACCGCGGGTCCGCGCCACACGGCTGATCCCCCGTCGGATGGGCCGTCTCAGCCCGCGGGCGCGCCGCGCCGCGGCATGCGGCTGACCGGCGGCACCCGCAGGCAGCCGTCCGGGCCGCAGGTGGTGGTGCGGTCGTAGAGGTCCATCAGGCGGCGGGCGGCGCGGGCGATGTCGTAGCGGTCGACGGCGTCCGGGACCGGGAAGCGCAGCGGGCCCTGGGCGGCCTGCGCGCGCAAGGCGGCGGCGAGGGCGGCCGGGCCGGGGGCGATACGGCGGGCGCCGGGCGCGGCGCCGTCGGGCAGTTCCTCGAGGGCGGGGCAGACGGCGTGCAGCACCGGCAGCCCGGCAGCGAGCCCCTCCAGTGCCGCGAGGCCGAACGCCTCCTCGGCGGACGGTGAGACCAGGACGTCCATGGCGGCCAGCAGCGCGGGCAGCCCCGCGGGCCGGTCGTCGGCCGGGGCCACCGCGCCGTCGCGCTCCCCCAGCAGCCGGACCCGGTCGGCCGCGCCGAGCCGGGCGGCCAGGTCCTCCAGGGCGGGGCGCTCCGGGCCCTCGCCGACCAGCAGCAGCCGGGCGTCCGGCACCTCGGCGACGGCCCGCACCGCCGTGTCGAACCGCTTGTCCGCCACCAGGCGTCCCACCCCGCCGACCACGAAGGCCCGGTCGGGGATGCCGAGCCGGGCGCGAGCGGCCGCCCGGGCGGTCGGCTCGAAGCGGAAGTGGCGGGCGTCGATCCCGTTGGGCACCAGATGGATCCGGCGGTTGGGCACGCCCCAGTCGCGCAGCCGGTCGGCCACGGCGGCCGAGACGGCGACGGTCGCCGAGCCCAGCCGCTCGGCGGCGAGATAGCGGGCGCGGAGCGCGGAGTTGAGCGGACGGCCGTCGATCCGCCGCTCACCCAGGCTGTGTTCGGTGGCGATGACCGCCCGCACCCCGGCCAGCCGGGCGGCGATCCGGCCGAGCACACACGCCCGGTACAGATGGGTGTGCACCAGGTCGTAGCCGCCGGACCGGATGATCCGCACCAGCCTGGGCACGGTGGTGAGCTGCCGTTCGTGCCCGCCGCCCAGGGGCAGATGGGTGACCGGGATGCCGTCCGCGCGGATGCCGTGCGCGCTGGCGCCGGGACCCGAGAGGGCGATGACGTCACAGCGGACCGGCATATGGCGCAGCAGCAGCCGCAGTTGCTGTTCGGCTCCTCCGGCCCCGAGGCGGGAGATGATGTGCAGGACTCTCATCGGGCGACTGCGCCCCATCCTCCGTATTCCGATGGCCTTCGATCGGTGCCGACCCTGCCAGACGGCGGGATGTAAATCACGTAAGACGCGCGCCGCTGGGCCGTTGGAGTGGATGCCTCACGGGCCGCCAACAATGGCGCGCCGAATATCCGATGTGCACGCTCATGCCCCCGTGGGATTGTTACCTTCTCATCTCGCGCGATGACCTGATGAATATGGCCCGTATGGGTCATCGTGGCGCGATATTCGGTTCGAGCCAGCCCCGCGGGAGTGCCCAGATGTCTGCACCGACCCCCGTCAGAGATTCCCCCCGGAAAACCACCGCACGCGCCGTAGCCGGGCCGCCGCCCGCGCGTACCGCGTCGGATTCCCGCGTCCCGCACCACCGTCCCGCTCCGGTGTACGAGTACAAGCGGTACAGCGAACTGGCGGGCCCGCTGACCGAGCCCCCGGCGGACCGCCCCTACCGGGTGCGCTGCCGGAGCCTGCTGGCGCAGGAGCCGCACCGGGTCCGTGCCGCGCTGCTGCTGTGCGCGGCGCCGGTGTGCTCGGCGGTGCTGCTGCTGTGGCTGCTGCACCCGGACCACTGGGTGGAGCGCGCCTACGCGCCGGGGTGGCAGCGGGCGGCGGATCTGTCGATGCTGGTCTCGATCGCGCTGATCGAGGGGTTTCGCCTGTTCACGGTCGTCTCCAACGCCCATGCCACGCTGGTGGCGCGGGATCCGGTGCCGGTGGTGGCCACGCCTGGGACCCGGGTGGCGTTCCTGACCAGCTTCGTGCCCGGCAAGGAGCCGATCGCCATGGTCCGGGCCACGCTGGAGGGGGCGGTACGGATCCGGCACACCGGGCCGCTGGACGTCTGGCTGCTCGACGAGGGGGACGACGACGAGGTCAAGGCGCTGTGCGAGCGGCTGGGCGTACGGCACTTCTCGCGCAAGGGCATCGAGAAGTGGAATCAGCCGAAGGGCGCTTTCCGGGCGCGGACCAAGCACGGGAATTACAACGCTTGGCTGGACGCGCACGGCGACGGTTATGAATTCATGGCGTGTGTGGACACCGACCATGTGCCGCTGCCCAACTTCCTGGAGCGCATGCTGGGTTACTTCCGGGATCCGGATATCGCCTTCGTGGTCGGCCCGCAGGTCTACGGGAATTACGACACCCCGGTCACCAAGGCCGCCGAAAGCCAGCAGTTCCTTTTCCACGCGCTGATCCAGCGGGCCGGAAACGCCTATGGCGGTCCGATGTTCGTGGGCACCAACAACGCGGTACGGATCAGCGCGCTGCGCTCGATCGGCGGGCTGTACGACTCGATCACCGAGGACATGGCCACCGGTTTCGAGCTGCACCGCCACCGCAACCCGGCGACCCGGAAGAAGTGGCGCTCGGTCTACACCCCCGATGTGCTCGCGGTCGGCGAGGGGCCGAGCACCTGGACGGACTTCTTCACCCAGCAGATGCGGTGGAGCCGCGGCACCTACGAGACCGTGCTCAAGCAGTTCTGGAAGGGCCCGTTCACCCTGTCGCCGGGCAAGCTGCTGAACTACTCGCTGATGATCGCGTACTACCCGATGACCGCGGTCAACTGGCTCCTCTCCGCGCTGTCGTGCGCGCTGTTCCTGGTGCTGGGCGCCGCCGGGATCCACATCCCGGCCGAGATGTGGATGATGCTCTACAGCGACGCGGCGATGCTCCAGATCGGGCTGTACGTCTGGAACCGGCGGCACAACGTCTCCCCGCACGAGCCGGAGGGCTCCGGCGGGCTGGCCGGGATGCTGCTCTCGGCGCTGTCCGCGCCGATCTACGCCAAGTCACTGTGCGACGCGGTGCTGCGGCGCACCAGCCGGTTCGTGGTCACGCCCAAGGGCGACTCGTCCAGCCCCGACCGGCTCTCCACGTTCCGTATCCATCTGCTGTGGGCGGGGGTGTTCGGCTCCTCGCTGGTCGGCTCGTTCTTCCTGGGTCACACCCATGCGGTGATGCGGGTGTGGGCGGTGCTCGCCCTGGCCCTGTGTCTGGCTCCGGTGGCGATCTGGTCGGTGGGGCTGCTGCGCCGCGGCCGGAAGCGTCCGGCGCGTGGCACGGTGCCGACGGCGCGCGACGCGACCAGCCCCCGCGCGACACCGAAGGACAGGCGCCCCGAAGGGGCCCGGGGCTGTGTCGATGCGGGCTCCGCCGCGGCTGTGTCGATGTGCGGCTCCGCCGCGTGGGCGACCGGCCACGACGGCGCCGCGGCCGATCGACCGTAGGTCAGGGCACTTCCGGCGGAGCGCTCAGTGGCGGTGGGGGGCGTTACGGGCCAGGTCGAGGGCGTACTTGGTCCACCAGTGGCCCGCCGGAGGGCCGCCGTTGCAGGTGCCGTCGGACTCCCCGGGCCGTTTGATCCACAGATAGGCGTCCACGAGGGGGTCCCCGGTGTGGGTACTGGGCGGCTCGCCCAGCGCCCGCCCCGGCGGGTTGCACCAGCGGTCCCGCGCCCGGATGCCGTGCCGGGCCGCGCCGCGGGCCCGCAGCGGGCCGTTGCCGTTGCGGCTGGTGTCGATGATGAAGTGGGCCTTGTCGAGGGCGGTGGAGAGCCGGTGTCCGTACGCCTTGGTGCGGCGGGTCGGCTGGAAGTTGGAGACGTTCAGCGCGAAGCCGTCCGCCTGCTCGATACCGGCGTCGCGCAGCGGCCGCGCCAGCCGGGCGGGGTTCTTGATCCAGCTCGGGTTCCCCGCGTCCAGGTACACCTGGACGTGGGGCAGCGCGGCGAACAGGGCGACCGCGTCGCGGAGCATCTCCAGCCGGGCCTTGCGCAGCCTGCGCGGCACACAGCCGTCGACCAGCTGGGCCACCGCGTCGGGCTCCAGGACGACGATCGCCCTGCGATCGCCGATGCCGAGCGTGAACTGCTCGATCCACCACCGGTAGGCCGCGCGGTTCCGCGCGCCGCCCGCCGAGTACCGCCCACAGTCGCGGTACGGGATGTGATAGGCCACCAGAACCGGGGTGGACCCGGTCCGCGCCGCCGATTCGGTGATGGAGCGGGCCCGTTCCCGGGGCGGCGCGGGGCCGAACCATTCGGCGACCGGCTGCTGGGCGATCTGCCGGATGAGCGCGGCGTCGCCGTTCTTTCCCTCGTGTTCCCTCTCATGAGCCTGCCGGGCGGCGGGGCTGTCCGGGTTCACCCAGAGCCCGCCGCGCCGCAGCGGGGACTCGAACATGCGGCATCCACTCAGCGGAAGCATCACCGCGAGGCATACGGCGGCATGCAGCCAAAGCCGCATAACGCTTGTTCTTGCACCTTTCTCTCGCATGCGACGAATCATGGCACCGGGTGTCACGGGTTCAGCGGTCTCGGCGCTCCCGCGCGTCCTCGTCCGTACGCCACAGGGGGTGCTCCCGGGCCGCCCACGCCCGCTCGACCCGGCCCGTGCGCATCCCGCGCCGCGCCTCCGGATCGGCGAGCGCCTTGCCGATATGGCCGAGCAGGACGATGCCGATGGCCAGCGCCAGCCAGTCGTGGACGAAGGTGGCGCTGGTGCGCCACACCAGCGGGGCCAGACCGGTGAACCACATCAGCAGCCCGGTGCCCGCCATCACCAGCACCGCGCCCGCGATGTACCCCGCGTACAGCTTCTGCCCGGCGTTGAACTTCCCCGCCGGACGCTCCTGGGGCCGGTGGTCGCGCCGCAGCGCCGCGCGCAGCCAGCGGCGGTCGTGCGGGCCGAAGCGGTTGAGACGGGTGAGATCGGCGCGGAAGGCGCGGGAGACGAGGCCGAGCAGGGCCGGGAGGGGCGTCAGGACGCCGGTCCACTCATGGACGGTGACGACGAGCTCGCGCCGGCCGACGAGTTCGGCGAGCGCGGGCAGATAGAGACAGGCCGCGCTGACCACGCACGCGCCCAGCAGGAGGGCCGTGGTGCGGTGGATCCAGCGCTCGGCGGGGCTGAACCGGAGCACCCGGGAGCCGCCGTCCCGCTCCCCGGCCCGGGGCGGAGGGGTCGTCGTCCGCTCAGGCGGTGGGGTCATCGTCGCGTCCGTTCGACCTGCCGACCCAGGCGTCGACGTCATAGCCCCGCTCCTCCCAATAGCCGGGCCGCACCTCATCGGTGACGGTGATACCGGAGAGCCATTTCGCCGACTTGTAGAAGTACATCGGCGCCACATACAGCCGCACCGGCCCGCCGTGGGAGTGGCCGAGCGGCTTGTCCCGCAGCTTCAGCGTGACCAGCACATCCGGCCGCCGCGCCTGATCGAGGGTCAGGCTCTCGCTGTACGCGCCGTCGAAGCAGGTGAAGCGGACCGCCTTGGCCCCTCGGCGCACTCCGGCGGCGTCCAGCAGCGCCGACAGCCGCACCCCCTCGAACGGGGTCTCGGGCACCCGCCAGCCGGTGACGCACTGGACGTCGCGCACCAGGCGGGTCTGCGGCAGCGCGCGCAGATCGGCGAGGCGGTACGCGCCGGGCTTGTCGACGAGTCCGTCGACGGTGAGGCGGTAGCTGTCGGCGTCCTTGTGGGGCACGGAGGAGGTGACGGAGTAGTAGCGGAAGCCGCCGCCGTTGGGGAGGAGTCCGGTCACCCCCGTCGGGTCCTTGTCGGCCACCGCGCCCAGGGCGGTCTCCAGCCGGCCCTGGAGCCAGGGGGCCGCGGCCATCGCGCCCGCGCCGAGGCCCAGCATGCCGAGGACGAGGCGCCGGCCGACGGGCGTGCCGTCGCCGTCCGATCCGGCACCGGTGTTGGGGTCCATGGATTGATGAGAGCACCGGGCGGGGGTGGTGCGCCATCTCCTGCCGGGATTCGTCAGACTTCGGTAAGACTCCGGGAGCGAGCGGCGCACGAGGGGGTTACGCCACTACCGTCTCCCCGACCTACCCACCTACCCCACCGCCTCGGCCGCCGCGCGGCCCGCCGTACGGCCCGAGAAGAGGCAGCCGCCCAGGAAGGTGCCCTCCAGGGAGCGGTAGCCGTGCACTCCGCCGCCGCCGAAGCCCGCCGCCTCACCGGCCGCGTAGACGCCGGGCAGCGGTTCGCCGCCCTCGGTCAGCACGCGGGAGGAGAGGTCCGTCTCCAGGCCGCCGAGCGTCTTACGGGTCAGGATGTGCAGCCGCACGGCGATCAGCGGGCCCGCCTTGGGGTCGAGGACGCGGTGCGGGGCGGCGGTGCGGATGAGCCGGTCGGCGATGTACTTGCGGGTGCCGCGCAGGGCGGTGACCTGGAGGTCCTTGGTGTAGGGGTTGGCGATCTCGCGGTCCCGGGCGACGATCTCCCGGCGCAGTTCGGCCTCGTCGATGAGCGGCTCCTCGGTGAGCTCGTTCATCCGCCGGACCAGCGCCGGCAGCGACCGCTCGACGATGAAGTCCGCGCCGTGGTCCATGAACGCCTGGACCGGGCCCGGCGCCCCGGCCCGCCCGCGGCCGATCACACCGCGGACGCTCTTGCCGGTGAGATCCGGGTTCTGCTCGGAGCCGGAGAGCGCGAACTCCTTCTCGATGATCTTCCGGGTGAGCACGAACCAGGTGTGGTCGTGGCCGGTCCGCATGATGTGCTCGAGCGTGCCGAGAGTGTCGAAGCCGGGGAACAGCGGCACCGGCAACCGCTTGCCACGCGCGTCGAACCACAGGGAGGACGGGCCGGGCAGGATGCGGATGCCGTGCCGGGGCCAGATGGGGTTCCAGTTCTGGATGCCCTCGGTGTAGTGCCACATCCGGTCGCGGTTGATGATCCGTCCGCCGGCCCCCTCGGCGATGCCGAGCATATGGCCGTCCACATGGGCCGGGACCCCGGAGATCATCCGCTCGGGCGGGGAGCCGAGCCGCTCGGGCCAGTTGGCGCGGACGAGGTCGTGGTTGCCGCCGATGCCGCCGGAGGTGACGATCACGGCCTGGGCGCGCAGTTCGAAGGCGCCGGTGACCTCGCGGCTGCTGGGCGAGCCGCGCTCGGCCTGGCTGGGCTCCAGGATGTCGCCGGTGACGGTGTCGACCGTGCCCGCGCTGCGGGCCAGCCCCGTCACCCGGTGCCGGAAGCGCAGCTCGACCAGGCCGCGGGCGGCGGCCGCCCGCACCCGCCGTTCGAAGGGGGCCACGATGCCGGGTCCGGTGCCCCAGGTGATGTGGAAGCGGGGCACGGAGTTGCCGTGCCCGGTGGCGTCGTAACCGCCGCGCTCGGCCCAGCCGACCAGCGGGAACAGCCGCAGCCCCTGGGCGTGCAGCCAGGACCGCTTCTCGCCCGCCGCGAAGTTCACGTACGCCTCGGCCCAGCGGCGCGGCCAGTGGTCCTCCTCGCGGTCGAACCCGGCCGTGCCCAGCCAGTCCTGCCAGGCGAGTTCGTGGCTGTCACGGATCCGCAGGCGGCGCTGCTCGGGTGAGTCGACGAGGAAGAGACCGCCGAAGGACCAGTGGGCCTGGCCGCCGAGCGACTGCTCGGGCTCCTGGTCGAGCAGGATCACCTTACGGCCGGCGTCGGCCAGTTCGGCGGTGGCCGCGAGGCCCGCGAGCCCCGCGCCGACCACGATGACATCCGCGTCATACGCCATGGTGTGGTGTCCCGTTCTCGTGAGCCCTCCGACGGCCACCGGCGGTGTGCCGACGGTGTACCGCCGGAGCCATGACCGCCGATCCTGCCTACCGGCCAGTACGGCGTCAACCCGGGGTGTGGGAGCGGTTTCCGGCCGCTGCCGTCCCCGTGCCGGACGGCCAACTCGCTCCGCGCAACCTGGGCGTGGAACAAAAGGTCACAATCGTTCACCGACATTGGACACGGTTCGGCCAACCGGGCATCATCATCGACCATGGCTGACCGCTCCGTTGAGCACTCAGGGCCGAGGCCCGATGTCGAACGTCGTGTGGTGAACCCGACGCTCATCACGCCCGGCCCACAGCCCCTCTTAGCGGCGCCGGACGCGGACGAGGCACCCCAGGTGCTCCGCGGCGAGGTGATCGGGCCCCGGCACGCCCGCCGCCGCCCGGTGGACAACCGCCGCAAGGCGGCCGCCGGGGCGATTCTGCTGTCGGCCACCGGCGCCGCCACCGCGCTCTTCATGCTCATGGGCAAGGACGCCCGCCAGGCGACGGCCGCCTCCGGCCACGACAGCTCGACGGCCGCGCCGGACGAGCCCGAGAGCCATGCCGTCCCATACGCCGAGGCGGCGGCGGGCGAGACCCCGCTGCGCGGCGCCCGCGCCGAGAAGCCCGAGCCGCAGCCACCGGCCGCCGCCCAGCCGACGGCCCAGGCCCCGGCGGGCGACTCCGCGGCGGACAAGCCCGCGGCGTCGTCGTCCGGCAAGGGCCGCTCCACCCCGTCCTGGCCGGGCTGGTCGTCGCGGGGACCGGGGCAGTACGACGACTGGCAGGACGCGGTGGAGGCGTTCGACAGCTGGGCCGAGCAGCAGGCCAGGCAGCGCGGCCAGGACGGCGGCTCCGGGCCGTACGGGCAGGGCCAGGGGCAGGGCCAGGGCGGCGGATATGGCGGCGGAAACGGCTACGGCGGCGGGAACGGCCATGGCGGGGGCTATGGCGGCGAGTACGGGGGCGGCTACGGCGGTGGACACCGGCGCTGACCGCGCCCCCGATCTGCTTGTATGGCGGTATGCCTGATCAGGAACCGCTTTCCGCCGACGAACTGCTGGACATCGTGGACGAGCGGGATCGCGTGGTGGGCCAGGCACGACGCGGTGACGCCATGGCCCACCGGCTCCGCCACCGCTGCGTCTTCGTCCAGGCGCGGGACGCCCAGGGCCGGATCTTCGTCCATCGCCGCACCGCCGAGAAGCTGGTCTTCCCGTCGCTGTACGACATGTTCGTCGGCGGGGTCGTCGGCGCGGGCGAGGGCTACGACGAGGCGGCGCTGCGCGAGGCGGAGGAGGAGCTGGGGGTGCGGGGGCTGCCCGAGCCCGTACCGCTGTTCTCGTTCCTCTACGAGACGCCCGAGCACACATGGTGGAGCCGGGTCTACGAGGTGCGCTGCGAGCTGCCGGTCGATCCGCAAGCCGAGGAGGTCGCCTGGCACGCGTTTCTCACCGAGGAGGAGCTGACGCGGCGGCTGCCGGAGTGGGAGTGGGTGCCGGACGGGTGGGAGGCGTACCAGCGGCTGGCCCAGTGGCGCCGTGAGAAGGTCGAAAGGTGACGGATACGTCCGGGCCCTCGGAGCCTTCCCGCCACACCGAGCCGCGTGGCGGTGGCCGCCTCTCAGCGGTCTCGGACATCCGGCTGTGGTTCGCGCCCGAGCGGCTGCGGGAGGAGGGCAGCACCCCCGACTACCGCTTCTCGCTCGCCAACGAACGGACCTTCCTGGCATGGCTGCGCACCGCGATGGCGCTGGTGGGCGGCGGATTCGCGGTCGACCAGTTCCTCCCGGAGACCGGCCGCCCACTGCGGCTCGCGTTGGCGCTCATGCTGCTGGCGGCCGGTGCGCTGTGCGCCCTGCGGGCCATCAGCCACTGGGTGCGCTGCGAGCGGGCCATGCGACGCGGCGAGGACCTGCCGGCGTCCCGCTTCCCGATCGTGCTGGGGCTCGCGGTCGGGGTGGTCGCGCTGCTGATGGTGATCGTGGCCGCCTTCGGGTGGGGCGGGTGAGCCGGGAGGTGTGAGGCGATGCCGGAAGGGAAAGGCTTCGACGGGGCCCGAACGCGGGACCGGGACCCCGGCCTCCAGCCGGAGCGGACGCGGCTGGCGTGGCGCCGTACGACGCTGGCGTGCGCGGTGGCCGCCTCGCTCGCGGGTCGGCAGACGCTGCACAGCGGTATCGACCCGGTCTCGCTCGTGATCCTGGCCCTGGTCGTGCTGGCCTGGCTGGCCTTCCTGGCCCTGGCCCACCACCGCATCCGGGCCATGCACGCGCCCCGGCCGCCCGCCCTGTCCCCGTGGGCGGCCGCGGCCGCGGTCGCCTGCACGGTCGCGCTGGCGGCGCTGGGGGCGGCGACGTTGCGATAGGGCTGGGCGGGGGCGGGCTGGGCAGGGCGGGGTCCAGCTGGCTGGGGCCGGGGGCACGAGTGCGGCGCGGGGACGCCTGCGGCGGGCGATTCCCCACCCCGCCCCTTCCCGATACAAGGGGCTCCGCCCCTAGACCCCACCGGGGCTCCGCCCCGGACCCCAACCCCGCCGGTGCCCCGCAGCAGGACCGAGGACAAGGCCCCGCACACCCCAGGGCCCGAGGCGGGCCCACGCACCAGACGGGGCCCAAGGGGCGAAGCCCCCTGGTTCGGAAAGGGGCGGGGCGGGGACTCGGCCCGCCGTGGGCGTCCGCCGGTCAGTCCACCGTGATGGCGATCTTGCCCCTGACATGGCCCTCCATGCTCAGACGCTGCGCGTCCGCCGTCTTCTGGAGGGGGAAGACCGCGGAGACCTCGACGCCGAGGGCGCCGCGTTCGGCGAGGTCGGTGAGGTCCTGGAGGTCGTTGGGGTCGGGGCGGACGAAGACGTAGTGGCCGCCCAGGCCCAGGACGGCGGGGTCGGCGATCGAGGCCAGGCGGCCCTCGGGGGCGAGGAGTTCGGAGGAGACGGCGAGCGCGTCGCCGCCGACGAGGTCGAGCACGGCGTCCACCCCGTTCGGGGCGAGGGTGCGGACCCGGTCGGCGAGCCCGTCCCCGTACGCGGTCGGCTCGGCCCCGAGCGCCCGCAGATACTCGTGGTTGCGCTCCCCCGCCGTACCGATCACCCGCGCCCCCATGTGCCGGGCCAGCTGCACCGCCATCGAGCCGACCCCGCCCGCCCCCGCGTGCACCAGCACCGAGTCGCCCTCGCCGACCCTCAGCGCCCGCACCAGGCACTGGTACGCCGTCAGACCCGCCAGCGGGATGCCCGCGGCCTGCGTGAAGGAGAGGTTCCGCGGTTTGCGGGCGAGGGTGCGGACGGGCGCGGCCACGTACTCGGCGCAGGTACCCCGGGAGAGGAAGTCCTCCCGTACGTATCCGATCACCTCGTCACCCGGCTGGAACTCCGTCACCGCCGGGCCCGGCTGCTCCACCACCCCCGCGACGTCCCAGCCGGGGATGACCGGGAAGACCGCGTCCAGGACCGGTTCGAGGTATCCCGCCTGCGCCTTCCAGTCGACGGGGTTCACTGCGGCGGCCTTGACCCTGATCAGCACGGAGTCGGGGCCGACCTTGGGCTCCGGCCGCTCCCCGTACTCCAGGATCTCGGGGCCGCCGTAGCGGCGGTAGCTGATGGCCTTCATGGTGGTGCTCCTCGCGGTCTTCGCGGTCCGTTCGCGGGTTCACGGTTTCGTTCGCGGCTTCGCGGGTTCCCCGTCCCGGCGTCTTCTTGCCCGCTCCTCCCCTTCGACGCTCCTGCTCGCCCACCGCCACCGCAAATCCACAGCCATCCGTACCCCATCCGCGCGCCCACCCCCCGCCCGCTACGCCCGCCCCTGCACCGCCAGCGGCGGCAGCGCGGCGCGCGGCTCCACCCCGCCGAACCAGAAGCCCAGCAGAAACGCCACGGTGGATTCCAGCAGGCGGGCCCGCTCCAGACCACCGCCGTCCAGCGGTACGCAGCCCATGTCGCGGACCAGGGCCCGTACGGTCTCCAGGGCGCCCTCGTCGTCCCCGCACAGCGGAACCCCCAGCGGGCCGTCGGCGAAGACCGGCGGGGTCATCCGCCACACCGCGTCCGCGCAGTGGCAGAACCCCTTCACGACCCGCGCCCCGACGGCCCGTGCGGCGATCCGCTCGGCCATGCCCGGTCCGCCGTCCGTGGCGAGGGTGAAGCGGCCGGGGACGATCGCGTTGGTGCAGTCGATCAGCGCACGGCCGCTCAGCGTCCCCTCGGCCGCGCCCGCCGCCTCCAGGGCCGCCTCGACGCCCTCGTACGCCACCGCCAGCAGCGTCACCTCGCCGAATCCGGCGGCCTCGCGCGGGCTCCCCGCCCGCGCGCCGTGGCCGATCCGCGCGGCCAGCGCCTCCGCCTTCGGCCTTGAGCGGCCGCCGATCAGCAGCTCGTGGCCCGCCCGCGCCCACTGGGTTCCCAGCGCGTCGGCCATATTGCCCGTGCCCAGCACTCCGATCCGCATCGCGGTCTCCTCGTTCTCGCCCGTCGTTCTCACTTGCCGAGAGCGACGACACTAGGAAGTCCGTCGCACACCGTGCGGTGTGCGACGGATGCGCCAGGACAGCGGCCAGGAGGTCATCAGTGAGCGAACCGGCGACGACGGCACGGCCCACCGCCCCGGACGGATTCATCGCCGACTGCCGGGCGCGGCTGGGTTTCGACCTGCTGGCCCGCACCTGGACCGCCGTCGTGATCTTCGGGCTGCGGGAGGGGCCGCGCCGCCCCGGTGAGCTGCGCGAGGCCATCGGCGGCATCAGCGCGAAGGTGCTCAACGACACCCTGCGCCGCCTGGAGGACGACGGGCTGGTGGAGCGGCACCGGTACGCGGAGGCGCCGCCCCGGGTCGAGTACGGGCTTACCCCGCTCGGGGAGACCCTGCTGGGGCCGGTCGAGGCGCTCGGTGCCTGGTCGGTGGAGTACGGGGAGGCGGTGGTCGAGGCCCAGGAGCGGGCCGAGCGGCGGCGAGGGCGGCAGGACCCGTAAGAGCGGCAGGACCCCTAGGGACGGCAGGGGCCGTAAGGGCGGGGCACCGGCCGAGGGCCTACCGCCCCCCTGCCCGGTGCCCGCCCCGGTGCCCGCCCCGGGCCCCGCCTCGTCACCCCCCGAACCGCCATGTCACACGCCTCGCGCCCGAGACCCACTGGACTACATACCGACTGGTCGGCATCATGAGCGGGACGAACGGCCCGCCCGTTCCCCGCATACGAGCACGAGAGAGGTTCGATGAACGCAGGCAATCCCCCAGGGCTCGACCTCGAACGGCTCCGCGCCCACCTCGACCGCGAACGCGCGGGGCTGGTGCGCGGGCCGCTGAGGGCCGAGCTGATCGAAGGCGGCCGCTCGAATCTCACCTACACCGTCACCGACGGCACGTCGCGCTGGGTGGTCCGCCGTCCGCCGCTGGGCCATGTGCTCGCCACCGCCCATGACATGGCGCGGGAGCACCGGGTGATCAGCGCCCTGCACCCGACGGCCGTGCCGGTGCCGGAGCCGGTGCTGCTGTGCGGGGACGAGTCGGTCATCGGATCGCCCTTCTACGTCATGGAGTTCGTCGAGGGCACCCCGTACCGCACCGCCGAGCAGCTCGCCGCCATCGGCCCGGAGCGCACCCGGGAGGTCGTGCTCTCCCTCGTCGACACGCTCGTGGCGCTGCACTCCGTCGACCCGGCCGAGGTCGGGCTCGGTGACTTCGGGCGCCCGGAGGGGTTCCTGGAGCGGCAGTTGCGCCGCTGGGGCAAGCAGCTGACCGCCTCGCGCAGCCGCGAGCTGGCCGGGATCGACGAGCTGCACACCCGGCTCGCCAAGGCGCTCCCGGCCTCCCCCGCGCCCACGGTCGTACACGGCGACTACCGCCTCGACAACGTCCTGGTGAACGCCGACGACCGGATCACCGCGATCCTCGACTGGGAGATGTCCACGCTCGGCGATCCGCTGACCGACCTCGGACTGATCGTGATGTACAGCGGTCATCCGAATCTCGCCGACTCCCCCATCTCCTCCACCCAGGGCGCCCCCGGCCACCCCTCCACGGACGAGCTGATCCAGCGCTACGCCGAGGGTTCGGGGCGCGATGTCGGCGGCGTCTCCTGGTACACCGCCTTCGCCTACTTCAAGCTGGCGGTGATCCTCGAGGGCATCCACTACCGCTACACCCTCGGTCAGACCCTCGGCGCGGGCTTCGACCGCATCGGCGACATCGTCCCGGCCTTCATCGACCACGGCCTCACCACCCTCCAGGAGAGCTGATCCCGTCATGGACTTCGCATTCGACGCCCGGACCGAAGAGCTCCGCGCCAAGCTGCTCGCCTTCATGGACGAGCACGTCCATCCCGCGGAGGCGGTCGCCGAGGAGCAGCGGGCCGCCCTCGACTCCCCCTGGCTGACCCCGCCGATCGTCGAGGAGCTCAAGGCCGAGGCCCGCCGCCAGGGCCTGTGGAACCTCTTCCTGCCCGACGCCGAGTACGGCGCGGGGCTGACCAATCTCCAGTACGCCCCGCTCGCGGAGATCACCGGCCGCAGCCCCCAGCTGGCCCCCACCGCCCTGAACTGCGCCGCCCCCGACACCGGCAACATGGAGGTGCTCGCCCAGTTCGGCGACGAGCGGCAGCGCAAGCAGTGGCTGGAGCCGCTGCTCGCCGGCGAGATCCGGTCGGCCTTCGCGATGACCGAGCCCGAGGTCGCCTCGTCCGACGCGACCAACATCGAGACCCGGATCGAGCGCGACGGCGACGACTACGTCATCACCGGGCGCAAGTGGTACATCTCCGGGGCCATGAACCCCGACTGCAAGATCTTCATCGTGATGGGCAAGACCGACCCGGAGGGCGCCGATGTGCGCCGCCAGCAGTCGATGGTGCTGGTGCCGCGCGACACTCCGGGTGTCGAGGTGCGTCGGGCGATGCGGGTGTACGGCTACGAGGACCACTACCACGGCGGCCACGCCGAGGTGGTCTTCGACCGGGCGCGGGTGCCGGTCGGCAACCTCATCGGCGAGGAGGGCGGCGGCTTCGCCATCGCCCAGGCCCGCCTCGGCCCCGGCCGGATCCACCACTGCATGCGGCTGATCGGCATGGCCGAGCGCGGTATCGAGCTGATGTGCCGACGGGCGGCGGCCCGGCAGGCGTTCGGCAAGGCGCTCGCCCAGCAGGGGCAGGTGCACGAGTGGATCGCGGACGCGCGGGTCGCGGTCGAGCAGCTGCGGCTGCTGGTGCTGAAGACGGCCTGGCTGATGGACACGGTGGGCAACCGCGAGGCGCACACCGAGATCCAGGCCATCAAGATCGCGACTCCGCGGACGGTGGTGGAGATCCTGGACCGGGCGGTGCAGTTGCATGGCGCGGGTGGGGTGAGCCAGGACTTTCCGCTGGCCGAGCTGTGGGCCGCCGCGCGTACGTTGCGGCTGGCGGACGGTCCGGATGAGGTGCATCAGCGGTCGCTGGCGCGGCGGGAGTTGAAGCGGTACGTGTAGCTGGGGCGGTGGGTGTGGGGGCGGGGTGGGGTTTGTTCCCCGCCCCGCCCCTTCCCGCAACCGGGGGCTCCGCCCCCGGACCCCCGGTCCTCAAACGCCGGACGGGCTGGTTTTACGGCCGTAGCGCGCGCATCAGGAGGTCGGCCAGGTGGTCGGCGACCTCCTGGGGGGCCCAGCGGCCGCCGGGCCGGTACCAGGTGCCCAGGTGGTGGACGGAGCCGAAGTGGTAGTCCACCACCAGGTCCGCCGGGGTCCGGGAGCTGAACACCCCGGCCCGCTGCCCCTCCTCGATCAGCGCGCGGAACCGCTCGTGGTAGCGGCGCCGCTCGACGCGCACCTGCTTGTGCTTCTCCGGGCTGAGTTGGTGCATCGACCGGAAGAAGATGGTCGCGTCGTCGAGGTTCTCGATGGTGGTGACCACGACATCGGCCGCCGCCTCCCGCAGCCGCGTCTCCACCGGCGCGTCGGCGTCCGCGAAGGCGTCCAGCCGCTCCTGCTGGAGCCGGAGCACCCGGCCGTAGATCTCGTGGAGCAGATCGTCCTTGGAGCCGAAGTAGTGGTAGAGCGCGCCCTTGGTGACGCCCGCCGCCTCGACGATCTCCTGTACGGACGTCCGGTCGTAGCCCCGCTCCGCGAAGAGGCGGGTGGCAGCGGCCAGCAGCCGCTGTGGCACCGGCTGTCCGTCACCGTCCGTCGCTCTGGCCATGGTCGCCACCCGTTCTCTTCCTCTTCTCTCTCATCCTCGCAGTTCCCGCCGGAGGATCTTGCCACTGGTCGTCTTCGGCAGCTCGGGCAGGATCTCCACCTCGCGGGGGTACTTGTACGCGGCAAGCCGCTCCGCACAGTACGCGGACAGCTCGTCCGGTGTGACCTCGGCCCCTGATCGGAGGCTCACATACGCCTTGACCGTCTCGCCGCGGTACGCGTCGGGTTTGCCGACGACGGCCGCCTCCCGCACGGCGGGGTGAGTGTAGAGCACGTCCTCGACCTCACGCGGCCACACCTTGAACCCCGAGGCGTTGATCATGTCCTTCTTGCGGTCGACCACGTACAGCCAGCCGCCCTCGTCCATGAAACCGATGTCGCCGGTGCGCAGTTCCCCGTCGGGGAGGGCGGCCGCGGTCGCCTCCGGGCGCCGCCAGTAGCCGGGCACCACCATCGGGCCGCGGACGACGATCTCGCCCTGCTCGCCGAACGGCACGTCCCGCCCCTCGTCGTCCGCGATGCGCACGACGGTGTCGGCGCCGGGGACGCCGACGGCGAGGGTGCCGGAGACCGGGTCGACGGGGGCACGGACCCCGGGCGGGACGCTGGCGCAGGGCGCGGTGCACTCGGTGAGGCCGTAGCCGTTGTGCAGATACGGACCGAAGCCGGACTGGAACCGCTCGACCAGCGCGGGCGGCAGCGGGGCGCCGCCGGAGGAGATGATGCGGAAGGACGAGAAGTGGTCGCGGGTCGCCCGGGGGTGGGCCATCAGCGCCATGAAGGCGGTGGAGGGGCCCACGGTGTAGAGGGGGCGGTGCTCGGCGAAGGCGTCGAGGACGACGCCGGTCTCGAAGCGGTAGGCCAGGGCGAGGGTGCCGGCTCCGGAGACGCACGCGCACAGCTGGCAGACCATGCCGGTGATGTGGAACAGCGGGGCGAGCGCGAAGAGCGTCGAACCGGTGGGCAGCTCATGGAGGAGGTGCTGCCGGTCGGCGTTGTAGGAGATGTTGCCGTGGGTGTTGGTGGCGCCCTTGGGGGTGCCGCTGGTCCCGGAGGTGTAGCTGATCAGCGCGATGTCATCGGGGCTCGGGGCGGGGACGGACGGCGGGCGGGCCCCGGCGCGGGCGACGGCGAGGAGGTCCCGGGTGTCCTCGGGGACCGGGATGGGCTGGTCGCGCAGCACCCGCTCGTCGTCGCGGGTCTGGAGGTCGCGGGCGTCGGCGGTGAGGGCGATGCGCACCGGGGACGCGGCGGCCGTGTCGCGTATGTAGTCCTCCCAGCCGTGGCGGGAGCAGACCAGGGCGCTCGCCTCGGCGTCGCCGAGGATGTGCGCGAGCTCGGCGCCCTTGTACATGGGGTTGACCGGGACGACCGTACCGCCCGCCTTCCACGCCCCCAGCAGCGCGAGCACGAAGTGCGGGGTGTTCTGGAGCATGATCGCGAGGCGGTCGCCGGGCCGGAAGCCGCGCTCGGCGAGATGGCCGGCCATGCCGTCGGAGAGCTCGTCGGCCTCCCGGTAAGTCAGCCGTCCGTCGAAGTAGGCGAGCGCCGGATGATCGGGGGCGGTGCGCACGGCGTCCCGGAACGCGTGCAGTGGACTCGGCCGCGGGACGATCGGCCGGCGCTGTTTCTCATTGAGCTGAGCGAGCCATGGCTGGTCCTGGTACGTGGTCATGGGAGCGGCCCTGTCTGGACGGGGGCGAGGGTGGTGGGGCGGGAAGGTACGAAAGAGACGGGAGCGACCGGCCGCGGGGTCAGCCCGAGGTCCCGGACGCCGTCTCGAGCTCTTCGAGCTTGCGCTGGAGCTTGTTGATGCCGCCCAGCCAGCGGTCGGTGTCACCGGCGCGGGAGGCGTAGTGGCGGGCCACCTCGGGGTGCGGAAGGATCAGGAAGCGCTCCTCCTCGATGCCCGCGAGGACCGCGTCGGCCACCTGCTCGGGCTCGATCGCGGTGGGCGCCAGCACCAGCTCCCCGGCGGTCCCGGAGGCGGTGAGCATGTCGGTGCGCACCCCCTGCGGGCAGACGGCGTGGACGCCGATGCCGCGGTGGCGGTAGGTGGCCGAGAGCCATTCGGCGAAGGCCAGCGCGGCGTGCTTGGAGACGGCGTACGGCGCCGAGCCGATCATGGTGAGGATCCCGGCGGCGGAGACGGTGGCCACGAAGCGGCCGCTGCCGCGCTCCAGCCACTCGGGCAGCAGCTCCCGGGCGGCCCGCACATGGGCCATCACATTGACGTCCCAGGACTGCTGCCACAGCGCCTCGTCGGCCTCGGGGCCACCGTCGTGGCCGACGCCCGCGTTGGCGCAGAAGATGTCGATGGCGCCGCCCAGCGCCTCGCGCGCCGCGGGTACGACACCGGAGGCGTCACCGGGGACGGGGATCTGGCCGATCTCCCCGGCGACGGAGGCGGCCTTGGCGGCGTCGAGGTCGTTGACCACGACCCGGGCGCCCTCGGCGGCGAAGCGCCGGGCGAGGGCGGCGCCGATGCCGCCGCCCGCTCCGGTGACCACTACACGCGCCCCACGCACGGTACCCACGATTCGCAGCTCCTCGGCTCGGCTCGGATCGGCTTTCCGCCCGGCTCGGCCTCTGCCCCGCCCGGCGTCCGCCCAGCAGACTAACCAGTCGGTATGTGTGAACGGAAGAGGCACATCCGCCACCCCGGACGGCCGAGGGGTTGCCCACGGGCGGCGGGCGGGTTACCGGCCGGGGCGCTCCTTGCGCATGACGCTGCGCCACCGCGCGTTCTCCCCGGCGAGCGCGCTCCACAGCACATTGAGCGGATGGCCGGCGTCCTGCGCGGTGCGCTCCCCGGCCCGTACGAACACCCCGACCAGCACTTCCAGCTCCGGCCCCATGCCGTCGGTCAGCTCCAGGGTGCGCAGCCCGGCCCCGGCCCGGATCCGCCCGTCGGCCACCGCGTCGCCGATGCCCTCGGTGACCAGCACACAGCCGCGCAGCACCCCCGAGGAGAGCAGCTCAAGACCGTACTGCACGGTGTCGATCTCGGCGGCGATGTGCAGTTCCTGGCGGTAGCGGGCACCGAACCAGCCGCGCAGGAAGCCGGGTATGAGGCCGTCGGCGGAGACCGCGAGCGGCAGCCGGGGCAGCTCGCTCACCGGGACCGAGGGCCCGGGCTGTTCCTCGGCGTCGAGGTTGGTGACCAGGGACAGCCCGCTGCGCCGCCACTCCATCACCTCGAAGCCGTCGAGCCGGTCGTCGTGGCCCGCCGTGGTGAGGACACTGCCACAGACCAGGTCGAGCTCCTTGGCGTCGAGCCGCTGGAGCAGATCCCGGGTGCGCACATGCTCGACCTTGAGCTCGACGCCCCGGCCGTCGAATTCCTCGGTGACCAGTTCCACGGCATTCAGCAGAAAGCCGAGGGTGTAACGGGTTGAGCCGACCACGAGCCGGCCGCCGAGCCGGCGGCGGCAGTCGTGCAGCCCCTCCCGCCAGTCCTCCAGGGTGCCGCGCGCGAGTCCGGCGAGTGACTCCCCGGTCGCGGTGAAGAGCACATTCTGACTGCGTCCCCGTTTGACCACCAGCGGCTCTCCGCACAGCGCGCCGAAGTTCCGGTTCAGGGTGTCCAGTTGTTTCTGCACACTGGACTGCTCCCGCCCCAGCAGCCGGGCGGCGCCCAGCGCGGTGCCCGCCTCATGCACCGCGAGCAACGTCCTGAGCTGGTCCATCGTGGTGTCCAGCAGCGCCGTCGGGTACTGCCATCGATCCTTTAAGGGCATTCCGGCCTTCCGCTCGAAGAGTATTCGGCACCCCAATGACGTTTCCGTTCGCAGCATAGTGCAGCGTGTTGTCATGTACTGATCCCGAGAACAGCGGCGATATTCTTCCGATGGATATTCGGGAATTCCCAATCGCCGGATGGTGACGGAGCCCGGCATTCCACGTTCCGCCCGTCCCATTCCGGGTAAGTCGAACGTCTGGCCGATTGTCCGACGGCGACCGTACGCGTGTCGTATGGCCAGCGGTCGGGGCAGTTGGGACGATGCACGCACATCGGACCATCCGAGGGGAAAGAACGATGACGGGGATGAGCGTAAGGCCGTACTGGGAGCTGAGATTCGACGCGGACGGGGACGTCGACACCAGGCAGCGGGACCGGCTGCTGGAACAGGCCGCTCAGCAGGAGCTCACCGATCTGGTGGTGTTCGCGCACGGCTGGAACAACACCCGGACGATGGCCACACGACTGTACGACCGCTTCTTCGCGCCCTTCCCGGGGCTGCTCGGCGAGGCGGGCCCGGCGCGGCTGGGCTATGTGGGAGTGGTGTGGCCGTCGATGCGGTTCGCCGACGAGTCGCTCGGGGGGTTGCCGCGGGAACAGGCGCCCGGCGCGCCCCCGGGGCTGGACGCGGACACCCACCGGGCGCTGGACGTGGTCTTCCCGGGGCGGCAGCAGATCGTGGCGCGCCTCGCGGAGCTGCTGGCCGAGCGGCCGGAACGGCTGGCGGCGCTGGACGAGTTCGCGGTGCTGGTGCGCGGTCTTGTGCGGGTGCGCGGGATGTCCGGCGGCGCGGGGGACGTGGCGGACACGGGCGCGGAGCCGGACGAGGACGGCGTACCGGCGATGTTCGGGGAGGACGTGACGGAGGTCTGCGAGCGGTTCGCCGCCGCGCTCACCGAGGCGCGCGGGAAGACCGACGCGGAGGACCGCGCCGTCTTCGACAGCGGGCTCGGCGGGCTCTGGAACGGGGCGCACGAGCTGCTGCGCCAGGGGACGTACTACGTGATGAAGCGGCGGGCCGGCACGGTCGGGCGCGAGGGCCTCGGGCCGGTGCTCGGCGCCCTCGCGTCCCTCCGGGCCGCGCCGCGGCTCCATCTGGTCGGCCACAGCTTCGGCGGTCGGCTGGTGTCGTTCGCGCTGACCGGTCTGGAGGAGGACGCCACGGTGGCGTCGGTGACCCTGCTCCAGGGGGCGTTCTCGCACTACGCCTTCACGGAGCGGCTGCCGCACGCGGCCGACCGCGGCGGGGTGCTGCTCGACGCCCCGCGCCGGGTCGGCGGGCCGGTGGTGTCCTGCCATTCGCGCCATGACACGGCGCTCGGGCTGCTGTATCCGGTGGCGTCGCGGGTGTCCTGGGACGATGCCTCGCTGCTGCCGGGCGACATCCGCTGGGGGGCGATCGGGTACGACGGCGTCCAGGCGGTGGAGGGCTGCCCGCGGCTGGAGCTGGCCGAGGCGCTGGACGGCCCGTTCCCGGCCGGGGGCTGTGTGAGCGTCGATGTCTCGGAGGTGGTCCGGCACGGTGTGCCGCCGGCCGGGGCACACAGCGACATCTGCCATGAGGAGCTGGCCCGGGTGGTGCTGCGCGCGGGCCGGATCGGAGCGGGGTAGCGGACCGGGGGCGGGGCCTCGCCGGATGCGGGGCCCCGCCCCTCGTGGCCTCGGCGGTGGGCCGTCCTCATGGCTCAGCGGTGGGCCGGAAACTCCACCACCTGCTGGAAGGTGGGCCGGTTCTGCCAGCTGATCTTGTCGTGGGTGAGCCCGCCGACGGGCCGTTGGATGATGGCGTCGGCGCACCACTGGTCGCCCGCGGAGCAGTTGTCGTCCCCCGGGTAGACCTGGGCGGCGGTCTTGCCCACGGCCGTCTTCAGGCTGGTCAGCAGGGCGTCACGACAGGCGGTCAGCTGCCCGCCGCCGCAGTACGGGCGGGCCAGCGGGCCCTTGACGTCCTCGCCGAGGACCGTGCGCAGGTCCTTGTCGACATAGGACCACCAGCCGTACTGGAAGGAGGACCCGGCGTGCGAGCCGGTGGGGCCGTGCCCGGCCGAGGGCGATTCGTCGACGGACAGATTGGTGCGCAGCGCGTCGTAGAGCCCGTCACCCAGGCCGGACTTGAACTCGGCCTCGACCAGCAGCGGCCACCAGGCGTCCATGACGCGTACCGCGTCGGCGTGCCCGTAGGTGTGCGATCCGGCGCTGGTCTCATGGCGCTGTGAGCCCGCCGACTGCCATGAGTCCAGCTGAGTTACGACCGTCGCCAGCTGGGGGTCGTCGATGGGCTTGGAGCGCACGACCTTCAGCAGCTCCGGCAGCACGTCCTCGCCGCGCAGATCGGTGACGGCCGCCTCGGCCATGGCCCGGGTGAGCGCGGAGCGGGTGACACCGCCCTTGCGGACCAGGGCGCGCACCCGGTCGTCGAGGAGGTTGCCGCGGTGCACCGAGCCGTTGCCGAAACCGGCCGCGCCGTAGTCCTTGGCCAGTTTGTTGTTCCAGCTGATGTAGTAGTCCTGGTCGATGGACTGCGGGTGTTCGGCGGGCGGGGTGGCGGCCGCGGTGTTGTCCTTCGGGTCGAAGTCCCGCCATTCATAGGCGGTTTCGGCCTTCACCGGCAGCGAGGAGTCGACGTCCGCGGCGCGCACCGGGTTGAGCCCGCTGTTGTAGTACCCGGTCTGCCGGGAGTCGGCGTAGAACCAGTTGAAGGTGTAGTTGATGTGCTGCGCCGCGCTCTGGAAGGACTTGGCGTCGGTCACATAGCCGGGGTCGTTGAGCATCTGGAAGCCGATGATGGAGTCGGCCTCGTGGCGGTAGGTGGAGCGCAGCATGGTGTAGGCCACCGGTTTGCCGCCGACGGTCGCGCGATGGGTCACCAGCCCGTACTTGGTGCGGTAGACCTGCATCCGGTACGAGCCGGCGGCGGTGGAGTCGGCGAGGGTGGGCTTCCAGGCGTTGCGCCGCTCGAGCTTGTCCATCGGCACGCAGTCGCCGCGAAAGCGGTAGTACGTGGAGTCCTTGGACGGCGCGGAGCCGTCCGGGGAGCACAGCTCGACCGCGTAGGTGTCGGTGATGTCCTGGGCGGAGGTGGTGGCGCTCCAGGCGTAGTCCTGGCCCCGGCCGAGCTGGACGTACATCCCGACCCCCGCGAAGGAGGCGCCGCGGGCGCTGATCCCCGGGCCCTGGATCTCCTGGAGCATCAGCAGCTGCGGGGCGAAGTAGCCGGCCTGGGGGCCGAAGACGGCCACCGGGTGGCCGCTCTCGGTGTACTTGCCGGAGACCACGAGCGCGTTGGACATGCCCTTCTTGCGGCTGAACAGATCGCGGGGCAGCACCCCGTCGTCGTAGATGCCGCGCAGCGGCTCCAGGGCCGGCTTGGGGGCCTTGACCTGGGTGCGGGCCTTGGTGGCGGCGCCGCCCTCGCGGTCGTGGACGAGCTGTTCGGGGGTGACCGAGCCGCTGTCGGGCAGGGCGGTGCCCTTGGGCGCCGCGGGCTTCCCGGCATACGGGAAGCTGCCGTCCCGTACGGTCAGCACCGCCTCCGGGTCGTTGCGCTCCCGGAAGGACTCCCACACCTTGGTGCCCTCGGCGAGGCCGTACTTCTGCTGGGCGGCGAGCATCGAGAGCGCGCCCTCCACCTCGCCGCCCCCGCCGTTGCCGAACAGCGCGCCGACGACGGAGGCGAGGGCGATCAGGTCGGTGAGCTTGAACGGCTGGATATCACCGGCGTTGGTGATCGCGTCGATATGGCCGGTGAGCACGTACTCACCGGGGAAGTACCGGCCGTCCTTGGACTTCTTGGCGTAGGCGTTGATGCCGTCGACATACGCCTGGGCGTCGGCCAGCGCCTGGCGGCCGCGCTCTCCGCCGTGGGCGAGGATGTAGTCGATCTGCGCCTGGTAGTCCTCCTCCGTGTACGGCGCCTGGCGGAAGAAGTCCTGTTCCAGGCCCTGGTTGGCGGGGGCGCCGCCGGCGAAGGGGGTCAGCTCGCCGCGGCCCACATGGCGGAAGAGGTCCATCAGCCACAGCCGGTCCTGGGCGGCGGCGTATCCGGCGCCGTACTCGGTGCCCTCGCGGGTGGTGCCCTGGATGTGCGGGACGCCGGTCTTCTTGTCGCGGGTGATCGTGACGTCGTCGCGCGGCTTGGTCACGGAGGCGACCTGGTCGGCGGGGACTCCGAAGGAGGAGTCGTTGAAGAAGCTGTTCAGCTTGTCGTCGGTGAGGGTGGGGTAGCCGCTCGCCAGATCGCCGTACGGACCGAGCTGGTCGGCGCTGTGCTCGGGGTGGGTCCCCAGCACCCGGTTGGCCAGGATGTCGGCGAGGGTGGCGTTGCCGGTGGCGCCCGGCGGGAGGATGTCGGAGCACTGGCCCCGGCAGTAGTCGGTGGCGGCCGCCGCGGCGGGCTCCGCCCGGGCCGGCTGGGGCACCGGGGCCGCGAGGGCGATGCCGAGGCCGAGCGCGGCGGCCGCGGCGAGCACGGTACTGGTGAGCTTGCGGGTTCTGGTGGGCCTGGGGGTTCGTCGTCGCATGTGCGCTCCTCCCGATTGCCGTCGGACGGAGGTTACCGGCGGTATTAGCGGCCCGGAAGATGAGCGGGCGTCAACTTCCTTCCGCTTGGGGACAAATGAGGACTGCCCGCGAAGATCCAGGGAATTCGATGGATCCGGATCGCGCTGCGTTACGTCCATTCGACAACGAGTCGGGTCCGCAATCGCGGAGGTGGTAGGAAGTGGCCGGTTTCAGAGCACTCGCACGAGAGGTCCGCAATCCACGCAGACACATCACCGCTCGGCGCACATCGCTGCGCAAATGCCTGGAACGGTTCGCGCCGTACGGGCACCGGGCAACCTGGCACCATCTGTGCACCCGCTCCGGGATCACCCCGGACGATCGCAGGCCGGACCCCCTACGACTGCTCACCGCCCTTGAGGAGCTCGAGGAGGCCCGCACACTGTGGCTCGCGTACGAGGCGGACTTCGCCGCCCGGCGCAGGCAGGAGAAACTTCTCGGCATCCGGCAGCCCAGCGCTGTCGACGACTGGCATCTGCGCACCTGGGGCGGATGCGACATCATTCCCTGCGAGAGCCCCTCGACCCATCCCGACGACCGCCTCGCGGATGTACTGCGACGGCTGATCGCGGCGATGGAGTCGGGCCCGGGGGCGGCCTGCCCGGTCTGCGTCCGACCGGGCCTGGTCTGGCGCGAGGACCTGGACCGCTATCCCTCGGCCGGGCCGGTCTGCGCGGACTGCGGCATCGTGGTGCCGCTGCCGCTGCTGACCACCGAGGCCCTGGCGGCGGCGCGGCGCGTGGTCCGGATGAGCCGGTACGCCACCGTATGACACCCGGCCGCCCCGGCCGGGAGCGCGCTCGTCGGAACCTTTGAGCACCGGACGACCGGCGAGCGCGCCGGAATCCCCTGAGACTGCCGTCGATCACGGTCGACGGCCGGCACTCGCCCTCGACAACCGGCACTCGCCGTCGACCGCTGACACTGGCCGTCGACCGCTGACGCACGCCGATGGCCGCGTCGGCGCGGACCGCGTTGACAGGGCCCAGGTCAGCCCACCATGCTGAGCAGTCGCTTAGTGAGTGGTCGCCCGGGAGGCACGCATGACAGAGCCCAGGATCTTCACCTCGCCCGATGAACTGCGGTCCGCGGTCGGCGAGGAACTCGGCCCCAGCGACTGGCTGGAGATCGACCAGAAGCGCATCGATCTGTTCGCCGACGCGACCGGCGACCACCAGTGGATCCATGTGGACCCGGAGAAGGCGGCCGCCGGTCCGTTCGGCACCACGATCGCGCACGGCTATCTGACGCTGTCCCTGCTGCCGTCGTTCACCCCGCAGCTGCTGCGGGTCGAGGGCGTGAGCATGGGCATCAACTACGGGGTCAACAAGGTCCGTTTCCCCTCCCCCGTCCCGGTCGGCTCCCGGCTGCGCGCCACCGGCCGGATCGTGGACGTGGCCGAGGTCAAGGACGGTCTCCAGATGACGCTGACGGTGACCCTGGAGCGGGAGGGCGGCGACAAGCCGGTGTGCGTGGCGGAATCCGTCGTCCGCTACTACCGCTGACCGCCGCCGGCGCCCACCATGCGCAGCACCAGACCCGCGTAGAGGTCGCCGACCTCGTCGGGGGTGCTGCGCCCGGCGGCGTTGAACCAGCGGGCGACGTCGATGCACAGGGACAGCACCGCGACCGTGGTGCCGCGGACGTCGGGGACGTCGAAGACGCCCGCCTTCACCCCGTCCTCGATGATCGAGCGCACCGCCCCGTCCGTGGCCTTGCGGACCGCGATGACCTCGGCGTGGTGCTCCTCCGCGAGCGCGCCGAGCTCGTACTGCACCACGCGCGCGGTCGTGTGGTGCTCGGCGTGCCAGCGGACGAAGGAGCGGACGGCGGCGGCCAGCCGCTCGGCGGGGGTGCCTTCGCTGTCCCGCGCCCGCTCCAGGATCGACAGGGCCCGCTCATGGCCGACCTTGCTGATCTGGTAGAGCAGCTCTTCCTTGGTCTTGTAGTGGATGTAGAGCGCGGCCGGGCTCATTCCGGCGCGGCTGGCGATGTCCCGGGTGGTGGTGGCGTGGTAGCCACGCTCCGCGAAGGCGTGCACGGCGGCGCTCACCAGCCGCCGGGCGGCGTCGGGGGTGATGTCGCCCCAGGGCTCGACCTTGCCTCCGGTGTTCTTGGGCTCCGCGTCCATGGCGCACACCCTACACGGAGAGTGAGCAAGCGCTTAGGCCCTGTCCGGTGGATCCTCGCGCCTGTGACATCAGCGGCTGACGCCGCGGGGCCCGCGCGGTGTCCGGGACCGCGGTGGACCCTCAGCGGGCCGCCGCCGTCTCGGTGCCCACCCGGCCGGGGAACTCCGCGCCCAGCAGCCGCAGCAGCGGGGTCGCCTTCACGGCCGTCTCCTCGAACTCCTCATCCGGGTCGGACAGCGCCACGATCGCCCCGCCCACCCCGTACCTGACCCGGTCCGGGGTCACCACCAGGGTGCGGATCACGATGCTCAGATCGCACGCCCCGGACAGCGAGAAGTAGCCGATGGCGCCGGAGTACACCCCGCGCGGCCCCGCCTCCAGATCGTCGATGATCTGCATGGTGCGGATCTTGGGCGCGCCGGTCATCGACCCGCCGGGGAAGGCGGCGCGCACGCTCTCGACCGCGGAGGTGGACGGCCGCAGCGTGGCGCGTACCGTGCTGACCAGCTGATGGACCGTCGCATAGGTCTCGACGTCGAATATCTTGGGCACCCGCACCGAGCCGATCTCCGCGGTGCGGCCGAGGTCGTTGCGCACCAGATCGACGATCATCAGGTTCTCGGAGCGGTCCTTCTCGCTGGTCGCGAGGTCCACCCGCAGCAGTTCGTCCTCGGCCGGGGAGCCGCCGCGCGGCCGGGTGCCCTTGATCGGCTGGGACTCCACGGTGCCGTCCCGGAAGACCCGCAGAAAGCGCTCGGGCGAGGTGCTCAGCACGGACAGCGGGCCGAAGCGGAGCAGGGCGGCGAACGGCGCGGGGCTGAGCCGGCGCAGATACTGGTACGCGGCCCACGGGTCCACCGGGCCGTCGGCCTCGGCCATGTTCGTCAGGCACACCTCATAGGTCTCCCCCGCGGTGATCAGCTCCTGGCAGGTGGCGATCATCTCCAGGTAGCGCTCGCGGTCATGGCGCAGCCGTACTTCGTCCGGGCCGGTGGTGAGCGGGGTGGGGCCGGGCTCCCGCCCGGCCAGCTCCGCGAGCCGGTCGGCGGTCCCGCGCAGCCATGTCCGGGCCTGCTCCTCGCCGCCCCGCCGCTCGCCCTCCTCCGCCAGGGCGAGGAGGTAGGTGGTCGAGGTCTGGTGGTCGAACACCACGGCGCGATCCGCGAAGACCATCGCGGCGTCGGGCTCCGGGGAGCGGTGGGTGCGCTCACCGCCGCATTCGGCCTTGAGCTCGTACCCGAGGTATCCGGTCCAGCCGAGGGCGAAGTCGAAGGGCAGCGCGGGCAGTTGGACCCGGGCGGCGCGCAGGTCGCGCTCGATCCAGGTCAGGAACTCCTCGTGCAGCACCTCGCGGGAGCCGCCCGCGGTGACGGTGACCGTGCCCGCCCAGGTGTCGGCGGTGGCGACCCGGGCGAGCGGCCCGGAGGCGTCCCCCATCATCGAGAACCGTCCGCGCTCGCCCCCGGTGGCACTGCTGTCCAGCCAGAAGGCGTGTCCGTCGGCGCGGAACAGCCGGTCGAAGACGACCTCGTCGGACCAGCGGGTGGGCAGGGTCTCCACCAGCACCCGCAGGGACCGCGGGGTGGCGCGCGGGGCGGCGGTGGGCTCCGCGCCGCCCCGGGGGGAGGAGCGTCTGCCGCGCCGCCGCGCCGCCGGTTCCACTCCCCGCCGGGTCTGCCAGGACCGGGTGAGGCCGGCGAAGTTGCCCAGCAGCAGCCGGCCGTGCTCGGTGCAGATGGACTCGGGGTGGAACTGCACGCCCCACAGGGGTCGTCCGCGGTGGGCGATCCCCATCAGCACACCGTCCTCGGTCCAGGCGGTGGCCCGCAGCTCCTCGGGCAGGTCGGTGACGGTGAGCGAGTGGTAGCGGACGACGTCGAAGGGGCTGGGCAGCCCGGCGAAGAGGCCGGTGCCGTCGTGGGTCACCCGGGACAGCCGCCCGTGCCGGGGCTCGGGGGCCCGGACCACCCGGGCGCCGCTCAGCAGGCCCACCCCCTGGTGGCCCAGGCAGACGCCGAGCAGCGGCAGTGCGCCTTCGAGGACGATGTCGCGGCAGACGCCGAAGTCGGCCGCGCGCTCGGGGCTGCCGGGTCCGGGGGAGATGACGACGTTGTCGAAGTCCCGCAGCATCTCGGGCTTCCAGCCGGGGTCGTCGTGCCGGATCACCTCGGGCTCCCGGTCGCCCACCTCGGCCAGGTAGTGGAACAGGTTGTAGGTGAACGAGTCGTAGTTGTCTACCAGCAGCGTGCGCATCGAAACCTCGAACCTATCGGAACTTAAGGATGACCGGCACGGTTCACCCCGCGCGGAGCAGCGAGGTGAACGCGTGGACCGTTTCGGCGGCCTGCGCGGGGTTCAGCCGGGGGTCACACCGCTTCCGGAGCGGATCGTGTTGCCGTGCATGGGATCGCTCAGCCAGACCACCGGGATCCCGGTCTCCGCGACCGCCTCGACCAGCGGCGGCAGCAGCCAGCCGATCCGGTCCGCGCCCATGCGCACGATGAAGGCCAGCCGGCCGGGCCGGCGCTCGGGGTTGAGCAGCCGGGCCAGTTCCACCAGGTCCGCCGGGGTCGCGGACGGCCCCACCTTGACGCCGACGGGGTTGCGGATCGAGGCGGCCAGCCGGATGTGCGGCCCCTCGGGGTCCCTGGTCCGCTCGCCGATCCAGCCGAAGTGGAGGGAGGAGGCGAAGCCGGCGCCGTCGGCGGCCGCCCGGATCAGGGACAACTCATAGGGAAGCAGCAGCAGTTCATGGGAGGCGTGGATCCGCTCGGCGTCGTCGTGGGCCGTCTGTTCGTTTCGCATCGTGGACAGCACGGCGGCCGCGCGGTCGTAGGCGGTGAGCAGTCGGTCCGGGTCGGGGATCCGGGCGCGCGGGTCGGCGGCGGCGCCGTTGACCGCGTCTCCCCGGTAGACGGGTAACCGGCTCCCGTCGGGGAGCACGTCGTACGGCGCCGATCTGGGCTTGGCGTACTGGCCCGCGATCCGGCCCATCGTCACCACCGGAAGGCCGAGACCGGTGCGGATCACCATGGCCAGCTCGCGCAGCTGCCCCAGTTTGCGCCGCACCGGCCGCGGCGCGGCGTCGGCGAACAGCTCGGCGCAGTCCCCGCCTTGGAGGACGGCGGCCTCGCCGCGCTGCACCGCGGCCATCCGCCGGGTGAGCTGCTCGGTCTCCTCCGGGGAGATCAGCGCGGGGCGGCCGCTCAGGGCGTGCCGGATCTCCTCGAGCCGGTCCGGGTCGGGCCACGGCGGCTGCTGAGCGGTCACCTTCTCCGCGGTCGGGCCGGGAGCGGTCATGAAGGAGCCTCCACTGGTCGAGCCGGACACATCCTGCTGAAGCGCCGAGGCGGCGCGGGACACCCGTGAGGCCCGCGAACCGGCTGGCGGGACGGGTCGACGGAACCGAGGAAACGGACGCATCCGCTCCCGGTCGCAAATCCGCGACCAGCGGAGATAGAAATGGTGAATATACGTCCGTCACTCCTTCGAGTGAATTTCTCCATCACTCGGAAGGGATTACCAGCGGTTACCACCGGAATTTCCGGCTCAGAGCCCCCGTTGCGCAGCCGACGACACGGTCGATTCAACGCGGCAGGGAGCTTAGCAATGGGGGGTAACCGTAAGCGACAGTTCCGCCGGTATTTCGGAATGTGACGAAGGTCACATGCGTAAGGCTTGCACTCAGACTCGCCTTCTATAGTGTTTTCGACCTGCGCTTATCCAGTGGGGGCACTGCAACGGATGGCGTAGAAATCACATGAGACTTACGGGGGTAAGTGAATGTCTCTTCCATCGCGTCGTCTCCGAGCACCGGCTTCCGGAGACCGCCCTTAACGCCCTGCCTCCCGGTAGTGGCTATCTCGGCATTTTCCCAGCTCAGACGGCCTTTATGGCCCGTGCGAGCAATTGCTGACCGCTGGGCCGCCGATCCTTCGACAGCCATCCGCAAACGCCGGGACAAAGCCATGACCGCCTTAGGCGGCATGGCCGCACAGCGACGCGCCCATTCTCATCCGAGCCGCAAGCCGGCGTTGGAGCAATACGTCATGCACTTAAGCACGAAGACCTCCCAGCCCGATACGAGAGCGCCCCGCAAACGCGTCATCCTCGCCGAGCCCCGTGGATTCCGCGCGGGCGTCCGCCGCGCCATTGCCATGGCCGAGCGGGCGCTTGAGGTATACGGCCCGCCTATTTATGTTCGAAAACAAATCGTCCACAACCACTACGTCGTCGGCCTCCTGGAGCGCAAGGGCGCACGCTTCGTGGAATCGGAATACGACGTTCCCGAAGGGGCCGTGTGCCTCTTTTCCGCACACGGTGTCCCGCCCGCCGTCCGCACCGCCGCGTCCATAAGAGATCCGCAGGTCATCGACGCCACCTGCCCCCTCGCCCAGCAGGCGGATCCGGTGCCGGCGGTGGGCTCGGAGGACTCCAGCGACTCCCGGCGGATGGTCGATGTCGCCCGCGACACCGGAACCCCCGCCCAGCTGGTCCCGGACGTCTCCGGGCTGGACAGCCGAGGCCGGGAACGACTCGACGACGCCTGGTCGAAGGTGCCATCGGACGCACCGGCCGGAACCCTCAGGAGGACGAAGTGACGGTCCATACGATGGCGACCCCCCGCCCCGCCCCGGCCCCGGCCACCACCGCCCGCCGGACGCTGATGAGCCTGCTGCCCCGGGTCGAGGAGCGGCTGCGCACCTTCCTGTCCGCGGAGTACGAGCGCTGGCACGGTCTCGACCCCCGCTCGACCGTCCCCATCGACGCGATCGCCGACCTGGTCGACGCGGGCGGCAAGCGGATGCGCCCGGCGTTCTGCCTGAGTGGCTTTCTGGCCGCCGGCGGCGATCCGGAGGACGGCCGGGCCATCCCCGTCGCCGCCGCGCTGGAGCTGCTCCACGCCTGTGCGCTGATCCACGACGATGTAATGGACGAGTCCGCGGTGCGCCGCGGCGCGCCGACCGTGCACACCAGCCAGGCCGCGCTGCACCGCGAGCGCGGATGGCAGGGCACGGCGGAGCGCTTCGGGGAGAACGTGGCGATCCTCGCGGGCGATCTGGCCCTGGTCTACTCCGACGAGATCATGGCCGAGGTGGAGCCCGCGGCGGCCGCCGAGTGGCATCTGCTGCGCTCGGAGCTGATCATCGGCCAGTACATGGACGTCGCGGCGTCCGTGGAGTTCGAGCCGGACCCGGAGACCTCGCGGTGGATCGCCATCGCCAAGTCCGGCCGCTACACCATCCACCGCCCGCTGGTCCTGGGCGCGGCCGTGGCCGGCCGCGCCGACGCGGCGCCGGCCTTCGAGAGGTACGGGGCGGCGCTCGGCGAGGCGTTCCAGCTGCGGGACGACCTGCTGGACGCCTTCGGGGACTCCGAGGTGACGGGCAAGCCGAGCGGTCTGGACTTCGAGCAGCACAAGATGACGCTGCTGATGGCCCTGGCCATCCAGCGCAACGCGCACATCCGCGAGCTGGTGCCCGCTCAGCTGCGGGGCGCCGACCACCTGCGGCGGCTGCTGATCGAGACGGGTGTGCGCGACGACGTCGAGAAGCACATCGACGGGCTCGTGGAGCGGGCCTGCCGCGCCATCGCCGAGGCCCCGCTGGAGCCGGAGTGGCGGGAGGAACTGGCCGCCATGGCCCACGAGGTCGCCTACCGGAGCGCCTGAGGCCACCGATGGGCACCGACAGCGACCGCACCCGGCGGCACCGACGCTTCAGGGAGCAAACCCGGATGACCCTGCTGGAGACCATCCACGGTCCCGCCGACATCAAGCACCTGGACGCCGGCCAACTCACCGAGCTCGCGGATGAGATCAGGCACTTCCTCATCGACAAGGTGCTGCGGACCGGCGGCCACCTGGGGCCGAACCCCAAGGGCCCGGTGGGGCCCGATATCCCCGCCGTCGACCAGCACGACGGCATCGATGTGCTGCACCGCTCCCCCGGCGACGACGTCCTGCTGGTGTCCGTGGGCGCCATGGCCGCGACGGCGTGCGAGGCGGCGCGCCGGCTCACCGAGGAGGGCCTGGGCGTCACGGTGGTGGACCCGGCCTGGCTCAAACCGGTCGACCCGTCGCTGATCAAGCTGGCGGAGCAGTACCGGCTCGTGGTGACCGTCGAGGACAACCTGCGCGTGGGCGGCTACGGCTCGCTGCTCGCCCAGGAGTTGCGCGACGCCGGTGTCCCGGCCCCGGTGTCCGGTTTCGGGATTCCGCAGCGCTTCCTGGACCACGGCGAACGCGCCGACATCCTCGCCGAATGCGGCCTGAGCCCCGAAGACCTGGCCCGCTCGATCCGGATGCGGATCGCGGCCGACCGTGCGCCGGGCGTCCGGCGCCTCGAGGAGGATTTCCGATGACCGTCGATCTCGGCCTGCCCGCCGCGCCGCCACCGGTGCTCGGCAAGCGCCGTGTCACCCGTCAGCTAAGCGTCGGCGCGGTGGGGGTCGGCAGCGACTTCCCCGTCTCCGTGCAGTCCATGACGACCACCGTCACCGCCGATGTCAACGCCACCCTCCAGCAGATCGCCGAGCTGACCGCGACCGGCTGTGACATCGTCCGGGTGGCCTGCCCCAGCCAGGACGACGCCGACGCGCTGCCGCAGATCGCCCGCAAGTCCAAGATCCCGGTGATCGCCGACATCCACTTCCAGCCCAAGTACGTGTTCGCCGCCATCGAGGCGGGGTGCGCGGCGGTGCGGGTGAACCCGGGGAACATCAAGAAGTTCGACGACAAGGTCAAGGAGATCGCCCGCGCCGCGAAGGACCACGGCACCCCGATCCGCATCGGGGTGAACGCCGGCTCTCTGGACGCGCGGCTGATGGCCAAGCATGGCAAGGCAACCCCCGAGGCGCTGGTGGAGTCGGCGCTGTGGGAGGCGGAGCTCTTCGCCGAGCACGACTTCCACGATCTGAAGATCTCGGTGAAGCACAACGACCCGGTGGTCATGGTGCGCGCCTATGAGCTGCTCGCCGAGTCCTGCGACTATCCGCTGCACCTGGGGGTGACCGAGGCGGGCCCCGCGTTCCAGGGCACCGTCAAGTCGGCGGTGGCCTTCGGCGCGCTGCTGCGACAGGGCATCGGCGACACCATCCGGGTGTCACTGTCGGCGCCTCCGACGGAGGAGGTGAAGGTCGGCACCCAGATCCTGCAGTCGCTCAATCTGCGGCCGCGCAAGCTGGAGATCGTCTCCTGCCCCTCCTGCGGCCGGGCCCAGGTGGATGTGTACAAGCTGGCCGACCAGGTCACCGCCGGTCTCGAGGGCATGGAAGTGCCGCTGCGGGTCGCGGTGATGGGGTGTGTGGTCAACGGCCCGGGTGAGGCGCGGGAGGCCGATCTCGGTGTCGCGTCCGGCAATGGCAAGGGCCAGATCTTCGTCAAGGGGAAGGTCATCAAGACCGTACCCGAGAGCAAGATCGTGGAGACCCTGATCGAGGAGGCCATGCGCCTGGCCGAGGAGGCGGGCCCGCGGGACGCCCCCGGGTCCCCCACCGTCAGCGTGGGATGAGGGGGCATCCGTGAAGCGCCTGACTACGCGGGTCGCGATCGTCGGGGCGGGCCCCGGCGGCCTGCTGCTCTCCCATCTGCTCCAGCTCCGCGGGGTGGACTCGATCGTGCTGGAGCGGCGGAGCCGGAGTCATGTGGAGAAGCGGGTGCGGGCCGGGCTGCTGGAGGGCGGCACCGTGGACTTCCTGCGCGAGGCCGGTCTGGCGGACCGGCTGGACCGCGAGGGGCTGGTCCACGAGGGCTTCGTCTTCCGGTTCGGCTCGCGCGCCCACCGGATGCCCTTCACCGAGCTGACCGGCCGGACCGTCCATATGTACGGCCAGCAGGAGCTGGTGAAGGACCTGGTCCGGGCCCGGACCGAGGCCGGGGCAGGGCTGTGGTTCGACGTCCCCGACGTCGAACTGCGGGGCCTGGAGACGGACACACCGGCCGTGCGCTGCACGGTGGCGGGCGAACCGGTGGAGATCGCCTGTGACTTCGTGGCGGGCTGCGACGGATTCCACGGGGTCTCCCGCCGCTCCGTGCCGCCCGGCGCGCTGACGACCTATGAGCGCGCCTATCCGTACGCCTGGCTCGGGGTACTGGCCCAGGCGCCGCCCGCCGCCGAGGAGCTGATCTACGCGGTGCACGGCCGCGGCTTCGCGCTGCACAGCATGCGCTCCCCGGCGGTGAGCCGGCTCTATCTCCAGGTGGAGGCCGGTGAGTCGGTGGAGAACTGGCCCGATGAGCGGATCTGGAAGGAGCTGCACACCAGGCTGGACATCGACGGCGCCCCGGAGCTGACCGAGGGGCCGGTCCTGGAGAAGAGCTGTGTGGCGCTGCGTGGTTTCGTCACCGAGCCGATGAGCTACGGGCGGCTGTTCCTGGCCGGGGACGCCGCGCATATCGTGCCGCCGACCGCGGCCAAGGGGCTCAACCTCGCCGTGGCGGACATCAAGGTGCTCGCCGCGGCCTTCCGGGAGTTCTACGAAACCGGCGACCGCGGCCCGTTGGACGGCTATTCGGCCGCCTGTCTGCCCGGGGTCTGGCAGGCGCAGGAGTTCTCCGACTGGATGTCGCGGCTGCTGCACCGGCCGACGGAGGGCCGGGGGTTCGACGAGCGGCTCCAGCACGCCCGGCTCGAGGCCGTGGTGCACTCCCCCGCCGCCGCGCGGAACTTCGCCGAGAACTATGTGGGCCTGGCGCGGGAGCGGACCCCGGCCCGGGGAGGACGGCCGTGACCTCACTGACGAGCGAGAGCCGGACGACGGCGCCCACCCGCCGCGGCGGGGACGTGGCACGCGGGCTGTTCCGGCTGTCGAAGATCTTCGTGTACCAGAACTACTTCGGCTGGGGCATGGCGTGGCTCGCCCTGAGCCCGCAGGCGCGCGACCGTCCGGGGACCACCGCCGCGATGCTGCTGTTCCTGCTCGGCTCCATGGGCATCGTCACCTGCACCTGCGCCACCGACGACCTGGTGGGCTTCCGCAACGGCAGCGACGCCCGCAACTACAAGGCCGGCGACACGGGGCGCGACATCCGCGGCAAGCCGCTGCTCAGCGGGGCGGTCACCGAGCGCGAGGCGGTGCGGTTCATCGCCTGCGCGGCCTCGGTCGCGGTGCTCGCGGGAATCGGCGCGTTCTGGGCGCTGGACTGGCGGGCCCCGGCCGTGGCGTACCTCCTCTACGGGGTCGGGTTCTTCTTCAGCGTGCAGTACTCGGCCGGGCTGCGGCTGAGCTACCACCGGGGCGGTGCGGAGACGCTGCTGTGCCTGGCCACCACGGCCGGGCTGCTGGCCCCGTATCTGGCGGTGGAGCGGCACTGGTCGTCCCCCGCGGTGCTGGTGGGCCTGTTGCTGGGGCTCTGGCTGGTCATGGTCAGCAGCTACTCCAACGTCAACGACGCCGACGGGGACCGCTCGGTGGGCCGCCGGACGCTGGCCGCGTCGACCGGGCCGCGGGTCTACAAGACCGCCATGGCCGTCTTCTTCCTGGCCTCGGCCACGCTGATCTGCGTCCTGGGCCTGACCACCCGGTGGCCGTGGTGGACCCTGCTGACCCTGCTGCCCGCCACCGCTCTCCACGCGGCCCAGCTGCGCGAGGGCCCGCTGCGGGGGCGCTGGCTGAGCGCCCGCAAGCTCGGGCTGTACGCCTACGACCTGGGCTTCCTGGGTCTGCTGGCACCCGCGCTGTACGTCCTGTCCTGACCGTTCGTCCAGTCCCAGCGTTCGCACCCCCCGTACACGAGGAGATGAGCATGGCGGCGCGTTCCCAACGGCCCGTCAACGTAGGCCGGTTGTTCCACTGGGCCGCCGAACAGGGCAGGCCGACGGTCATGCATCTGGACCGGCCCTTCGACATCGCCCCGGACTCCGGCACCCGCTTCGACGTGCCCGCCCTGGCGGTGACGGTGGAGGACGCCGCGGGCTGGCTGCACGGGGCGGGGCTGCGCCACGGCGACCGGCTCGCCATCGTCAAGGAGAACCACTACGACTTCATCCTGCTCGCCGCGGCCGCCGCCCGGCTCGGGGCGCTGCCGGTGATGATCGCGCCCATCCGGTCGGAGGCGCATATCCGCACCCTGCTCACCAGGATCTCCCCGAGGGTGCTGGTGATGGGCACCACGGTACTGGCGCGGATGGCCGCCGCCGGAATCGCCCTCGACGACCCGGGGATGACGGTCGTGGCCGTCGGCGAGGACCGCCCGGGGCTGCCCGGGGAGACGCTGCGCATCGACGACGTGCGCGGCGGCGCCCGGCCGCCGGTGCGGTTCCGCGGCCGCCATGAGCCCATGCTGGTCACCCACACCTCGGGCACCACCGGCGTGCCGAAGCTGGTGGTGCACTCGCCCGCGACCACGCTCGCGGCCGTGCCGTTCCGCATCGAGTCCTACCGGCTGCCGCTGATGACCTCCCGGCCGGAGGACGTGGTGGCCAGCGGGATCTCCTTCGCCCACAACCGCAATCTGTCCTGGACCAACGGGACGCTGTTCCGCGGGCCGAGGAAGATGGTGATCCTCTCAGAGCCTGGCCTGGAGAACGTGGCGCGCATGCTGGCCGCGCACCCGCCCACCTCGCTGGAGGCCTGTCCGAACGTCTTCCAGTACTGGGAGGAGCTGGCCGACACCCGGCCCGAACTCTTCGCGGGCGTACGGCGGTTCATCAGCACCTTCGACGCGGTGCACCCCAGGACGGTCCGCAAGTTCCTCGGCGCCTCCCGGGTCCGGCTGCCGCTGTGGGCCTGGGGCGTGGGGCAGTCGGAGATCGCGGGCATCGCCGCCGGGGTGGCCACCCGCTCCATGGTCCGACCGGGCAAACCCCGGGCGCACGACGCGACCAACGTCGGCTTCCCGCCGCTGGTCCGGGTCAAGGTCGTGGACCCGGAGACCGGCCGCAAACGGCCCCGGGGGAAGCCGGGGCTGCTGATGGTGCGGACCAAGTCGCGCTGTCTGACCTATCTGGGCGAGGACGACCGGCACCGCGCCAAGGACCAGGGCCGCTGGTGGAACACCGGCGACCTGGGCGAGTACGCGGGCTACGGCCGCATCCGGCTGATCGACCGCGAGGTCGACATGATCCCCGGGATGAGCGGCATCGAGCTGGAGTCCACCCTGCTCGACCGGCTGGACCGGGCCTCCGAGGTGATCGTGCTCGGGGTCCCCGGGCAGCTGCCGGTCCCGGTGCTGTGCATGCGCGACGACGCCCTGGACCCCCAGGAGTGGGACCGCGCCCGCCGTGGCCTGCCCGAGATGGACAAGCCCCGGCTCGTGCCGTGGGACGAGATGCCGCGCACCGCCACCTGGAAGGTGCGCCGGGGGGAGCTGCGCGAACAGCTGCTGGGCAACAGCGACACCTACGGCACCGGCCAGTGGACCTGACCCGCGCCGCGCATCGCATCACGACGCAACGCATCGAGACGACCGCATCCACCATGAACGAGGGGTAATTAGCCGTGTGGTTCCCGCCCGCTCTCATCGACCTCCCGAACGTCGCCCCGGTGACGCTGCCGGAGGCGGACCGGCCGAGTTGGCTGTTCTGGATCCTGATGGGCCCGTGCGCATCGGGCTGGCTGGTGGCGTACGGACTCGCCATCTACCGCGCCAAACTGGACAAGCGGGTGGGGATTCCCGTCTTCGTGGTCGAGGTCAACCTCGCCTGGGAGTTCACCCTCTCCCTCATCCTGGACCAGGCCGATGTGCAACGCCCGATCAACCTCAGCTGGTTCCTGGTCGACTGCTTCATCCTCCGGCAGACGCTGGCCTACGGATGGAAGGACTATCCCGGTATGAGCCGACGGGCCTTCCGGTGGATGGTCTTCGGCGTGATCGCCTGGTCCGCGGTCTTCCACATCATGACGACCTATGAGCTCAAGGACGCCACCGGCATCTACACCGGCACCGGGCTGAACGTGTTCCTGAGCCTGTCCTTCATCTTCATGCTGAACCGCCGTGGCTCCTCGCTCGGGCAGTCGATGTACGTGGCGCTCGCCAAGGGCATCGGATCGTTCTTCGCGGGCTGGACGGTGCTGGTGATGTACCCGGGCCACCATCTGTTCATCTTCCTCTTCCTGACCGTCTGGACCATCGACGCGACCTACTGCGTGCTGCTGTACCGCAAGGTCCGCGAGGAGGGCCGCTCGCCGTGGGCCTGGAACCGGGGCCCGGCCGAGGTGCCGGACGACCCCGGCGTTCTGACCGCCGTTCGGTGAGCGACGCGGGCCGGGGATGTCACATCCGGGAGGGGCTCGGCGTCTGGGATGCCGTGACGGGATTCCGGACGCGGTGCGCTTGAGGAAGGAAGAGGGAATGCTGGACAGACTGGCCGGTTTCGTCGTGCGGAAGCGCCTGGCGGTGTTGGTCGTCGGCCTGCTGCTCGCCGTGGTCGGCGGGGTGGCGAGTACGACGTTGTTCGACAAGCTGACGGCGGGCGGTTTCGACGATCCGAAATCGGAGTCATCGCGGGCGATCACCGCGCTGGACAAGGGGTTCGGGCAGGGGCTGCCCAATCTCACGCTGCTGGTGACGTCGAAGGGGCGGGTGGACGACCCGTCGGTGACGGCGGCGGGCACCGAGCTCACCCGGAAGCTGGGCAAGGAACCCGGAGTGGCGAACGTCAGCTCCTACTGGACCACCGGGAAGGCCCCGCAGCTGCGCGGCAAGAACGGTCACAAGGCCCTGATCATGGGCACGGTCACCGGGGACGACACCTCCTCGCAGAAGCGCGTCGCCGAGCTGGCGGACCGTTACGAGGGCTCGCGGGGCGGGCTGGAGGTGAAGCTGGGCGGCTATACGAAGTTCCAGCGGGAACTGCTGGAACAGGGCCAGAAGGACGCCACGGCCGGTGAGACGGTCGCCATCCCGATCACCCTGGTCGCGCTGGTGTTCATCTTCGGCAGCGCGGTGGCCGCGGCGCTGCCGCTGGCCGTCGCCCTGGTGGCGATGATGCTGACGATGGGGCTGACGTGGATCCTGGCGAGCGTCACGACGGTCGGCTCGCTCGCGGCGAGCGTGGTGACCCTGCTGGGCCTGGGCCTGGCCATCGACTACAGCCTGCTGATGGTCAGCCGCTACCGCGAGGAGCTGCGGTCCGGGCTCGCCCCGCCGGACGCCATCCGGGCGACGCTGACCTCCGCCGGGCGCACCGTGACCTTCTCGGCGCTGACCGTGGCCGTATCGTCCCTGGCCATGGCCTGGTTCCCGCTCCAGGCGGTGCGGTCCATGGGCTATGCGGGGGCGCTCACGGCGCTGCTGTCCGGCGCGTCCTCGCTCATCGTGCTGCCGGCGCTGCTCGCGCTGCTCGGTGACCGGATCGAGAAGGGCCGGGTGTTCCGCGGGCGGCGGACCGCGACGGCCGGTGGGGCGAGTTCCGAGGCGGCCGCCAGGAGCGTGGAGAGCGGCTTCTGGCACCGGCTGGCCACCACCGTGATGCGGCGCCCGGTGCCGATCGTGACCATCGTGACCGCGTTCCTGCTGCTGCTCGGCGCGCCGTTCCTCGGCATCAACCTCGGCATGCCGGACGAGCGGGTGATGCCCGCCTCCTCGTCGGCACGTCAGGTGGCCGACACCGTACGCGCCGAGTTCGACAGCAGTGAGCAGAGCGCGCTCCAGGTCGTGGCGCCCGAGGGCGGCTCCGACCGGGCGGCCGTCGGCGCGTACGCGAAACGGCTGTCTCAGCTGCCGCACGTGGCCGCGGTGCGCACCGCCACCGGCGCCTACGCCGAGGGCCGCCAGGCCGCCCCGCCCGACCAGCGGTACGCGCGCTTCGCCTCGGGCGACGCCGTCTACTTCTCCGTGGTGCCGGAGACGGCCGGCGCGGACGACGCGGACCGGCTGGTCGGTGAGATCCGCTCGCAGAAGGCGCCGTTCGAGGCGCTGGTGGGCGGGGCCGCGGCCACCAACCACGACGCCGCGGCGGCGCTGGAGAAGTGGCTTCCGTACGCCCTGGGCACGGTGCTGCTGACCATGCTGGTGCTGCTGTTCCTGGTGACCGGAAGCGTGATGCTGCCGTTCCTCGCGCTGGTGCTCAGCGCGCTGAGCCTGACCGCCACCTTCGGCGCGCTGGTGTGGGTCTTCCAGGACGGCCATCTCGCGGGGCTGTTCGGCGACTTCACCCCGACCGGCAACATCGCCGCGACGATCCCGGTGATGCTCTTCGGCCTGGCCTTCGGGCTCGCGATGGACTACCAGGTCTTCCTGCTGTCCCGGATGCGTGAGGAGTACGAGCTGACCGGCTCGCCGACGGCCGCCGTCGCCCAGGGGCTGGAACGCACCGGCCGCATCGTGACCGCGGCGGCGGTGGCGATCTCGGTGGTCTTCCTGGCCTTCACCGTCTCCGGCATCTCGCTGGTGAAGGCGTACGGGGTCGGGCTGCCGCTGGCCGTGCTGATGGACGCGACGCTCATCCGGGGAGCCGTGCTGCCCGCCGCGATGCGGCTGGGCGGGCGCGCCACCTGGTGGGCCCCGGCGCCGCTGCGGCGGCTGCACAGCCGGTACGGCCTGCGCGAGGAGCCCTCGTCCCCGGCCCCCCGGCGCGACGGCGACCGGGCGCTCACCGGCTGACCGGCCCAGCGCGTATGGCGGCTCACGGGTCCGCCGCCCGGCATCCCGGGCGGCGGACCCGCCGCATGCGGACGGCCTGCGGCGGGCTGTTCCCCTCCCCGCCCCTTCCCGATACCAGGGGCTCCGCCCCTGGACCCCGGGGGGGGCTGGGGCAGGGCCCCGGCCCCGCACGCGGCGGGGCCGCATACCGATGTCCCCGGTCCGGGGGCTGGGGCGGAGCCCCGGTTTTGGGAAGGGGCGGGGAGGGGAGGGGCCCGCCGCAGGCGGCGCGAATCGCCCGGCGCCCGCCCCTCATGCGGGCCGTCCTACAGCCGCTCCGCGGCCGTCGCGGCGTACTCCTTGCGCAGGGTGTCCAGGACGGGATGCTCCGGGTCGAACTCCACCCCGTCGATCGACCGGATCGGCCGCACGCCCACCCCCGCGTTGAGGGCGAACGCCGCGCGCAGTCCGCCGAGCCGCTCGCGGTCGATCCGCTCGGTGTGCTGCGGGCCGCCGTGGACACGGCGAACGAGCTCCTGGGTGACGCCGGGCAGGCACGTGGCGTCCGGCCACAGCAGGCGATCGCCGTCGAAGAACCCCACGTTCCAGGTCGCGCCCTCGGACACCGCGCCGCGCTCGTCCGTCAGCAGCACATCGTCGTAGCCGTCGAGCTGGGCCAGGCGGCGCAGCCGCAACAGCCCGAACAGCCCGACGTGTTTGACCTCGGGCAGGTCGCGGTGGTGCGCCGCGGTGCGCACGCTCAGCGGGGGCGGTGAGGGCGCGGCGGCGGGCCGGGTGGTGACCAGGATCCGCGGCGTGGCCTCGGCTCCGGGCCGCTCCAGCCCGAGGTCGGGGTCGTACACGGTCACCCGGACCGTGAGCGCGCCCTCGGTGTCCGCGACGGCGCGCCGGGCCAGTTCGCGGATGCGGTCCCGGTCGGGATCGGTGCCGAACAGCACCCCGCAGTCCCGTACCAGCCGGTCCAGGTGGAGGGACAGCCCGCGTACCCGCCGGTCCTCCACCCGCATGGTGGTGAAGTGGCCGTAGTTGGTCATGGCCAGCGCCGTCAGCTCGCGGATGCCCGCCGGTTCCCCGTTCAGCTCTGTCATGGGGCCAGTCTTCCAGCCGGGGGGTGGACGGACTGGGCGAGTCGGCCGAGCTTGTCGGGGTTGATCAGGCCGTAGATGCCGCGCACCCGCTCGCCGTCGGGCGCGGGGTCGAACACCGCGGCCGCGTACAGCGTCCCGCCGATGAACAGAACCACCCCCGGGCCCCCGTTGATCTGCACCGGGCGCGCGTGGAAGGTGGGCAACTGGGCGCTGACGGCGGCCACCAGGCGGGCCACCTTGTCCCGGCCCTCGATCACGCGGAGGGCGGCGCGGCGCTTGCCCCCGCCGTCGCTCCACATGACCACTTCCGGGGCCAGGACGTCCATCAGGGCGTCGAGGTCACCGCCGACGGCCGCGTCGAGGAACCGCTCGGTGACGATGCGCTGGGTGCCTCGGTCGAGGTCGTAGCGCGGCCGCCGGGCCTCGACGCGTTCCTTGGCACGGTGGGCGAGTTGGCGGATGGCGGCCGGGCTGCGGCCCAGGATCGCGGCGATCTCGGCGTGGTCGTAGGCGAACGCCTCGCGCAGCACGAACACCGCGCGCTGCAAGGGGGTCAGGGTCTCCAGGACCACCAGCATCGCCAGGGACACCGATTCGGTGCGGATCGCGGTGTCGGGGGTGTCCGGTTCGGTCAGTACGGGCTCGGGCAGCCAGGGGCCGATATAGCTCTCCCGGCTGCGGCGGGCGCGGCGCATCTGGCTGAGCGCGTGGTTGACGGCGATCCGCACCAGATAGGCCCGGGGGTTGGCGATCTCCCTGCCCTGGACCGACGCCCAGGACAGCCAGGTCTCCTGCACCACGTCCTCGGTGTCGGCGACCGTGCCGAGCATGTTGTAGACGATGGAGAAGAGCAGCTCACGGTGGTGGAGGAAGTCCTCGCTCCCCGCATCCGGCACCGGCCCGGCCTGCGGTCCCGCGCGGTCCTTCCACGGTGATACGGGGGTGTCCATTCGACCGATGGTAGGCGGCACGCCGCCGCGGCCACCGCATAGGATCGGCTCATGCCAGATCTCGTATCCGTCAACTACCGCAAGTACGACGGCTCTCTGCACTGGAACCTGCGGATGCGCAGGCTGGGCGAGGACGAACACGGCGTCTGGCTGGGGCTGCCCGGCGGCGGTGTCATGCGCAAGGGGTACGGCCCGATGGTGCCGATCGCCTGCGCGCATGTGATCCTCCTCCCGCGCGACGCCTGGTGGACCGCGGCGTTCAACGCCCCGCCCCGGGAGACCGAGATCTACTGCGACATCGCCACGCCTGCCGAGTGGCTCTCCTCCCACGAGGTGTCGATGGTGGACCTGGATCTCGATGTGATCCGCAAGCGGACGGACGGCTCGACCCTGATGGACGACGAGGACGAGTTCGCCGAGCACCAGGTGCGGTACGGCTATCCGGCGGATGTCATAGCGGAGGCCGAGGCGGCGGGGCGGTGGCTGATGGACGCGGTCGACGGGCGCGCCGAGCCGTTCGGGGACGCCTCCAGGGGGTGGCTGGCCATGGTCGACGGCGAGCGGCCCTGAGGCCACCTCGCTGTCGGCTCACCGGGGTGGCCGTCCCGTGCCCCGCGAGGCCGAGGACGACTCCTCCGTACGCCCCTTGGCAGGCCGCGTCTCCGGCACCGGCCGGTCCCCGGCGGGGTCCGCGGCCGGGCGACCGCGCAGCGGCCGGACGGCTGTCGCCGCCGATATCAGGAGCAGTCCGCCCAGCATGACGAAGGGGGCGGCGGTGCCCGCGAGCCCCGCGAGCACACCGGCGGAGGCGGGCGCGGCCACCTGGCCGAGCCGGTTGCCGGTGAGCCGCAGCGCGAGGGCCGTGCTGCGCGCGCCCTCGGGGGCCGCCTGGACGACGGTCGTCATCGACAGCGGCTGGCCGACGCCGAGGCAGAAGCCGAGCCCGGCCAGCAGCACCCCGAGCGCCCAGGCGGGCACCGGCAGGGCGATGCCCGCGCACAGCAGCGCGGCGCCCAGACAGCTGACGGCCATCAGCACGGTGCGGCCCATCAGCCGGATCATCGGGGTCATGGCGAGCCGGCAGGCCACGGTGGCGGCGGCGCGCAGGCTGAGCAGCACACCGACGACGGCGGGCGAGATGCCGCGCTGTTCGCCGACGACCGGCAGATAGGCGGTGAGGATGTCGGTGGCGGAGAGCACGGCGAGGCTGATGAACATGCCGGAGGCGACCCCGCGGGTGGTGAGGATGGACCGTACGGAGACCTTGCGGGCCGGGGCCTCCTTGGCGGGCCCGGCCGCCGTGCCGTCCGGGCGGCGCTCGATGCGCCACAGCGAGGTGACGGAGAAGGCCGCGAGGGCGGCGGAGACGAACAGCGCGGCGGCGCTGGTGCGGCCCATCGCCCCGTCGTGTTCGGAGACCACCAGACCGGCCGCGATGGGCCCGATGAGCTGGCCGAGCGAGGCACCGATGGTGAAGTGGCCGAAGTTGCGGTCCTGGTCCTCGGGCGCGCTCTGGCGGGCCACGATGGACTGGGCGCCGATGACGAACGACAGATGGCCGAGGCCCATCACCCCGCTCCACGCGGCCATCGCGGGCAGCGATCCGGCCGTGCCGCTGAATGCGCAGCCGGTGGCGATGAGGGCGACCCCGATGGGCAGCAGCGGGGCGCACCGCCCGTGGTCGGTGCGCCGCCCGAGGGGTACGGCGGCGAACAGCGGCAGCAGGGCGTAGATACCGGCGATCACACCGATGGCACGGGCGTCGGCACCGAGCGCCAGCGCCCGGTACGAGACGGCCGGCCGCGCCATGCTCACCGCCCCCTGGGTGAACGAGAAGGCGATGACCAGGCGCAGCAGCCAGCCCCTACCGGGCTTCGAGATCTTCACGGGTCAGATGATGCCGAAGGCGAGACCGGCGGCGAGCACCACCAGGGAGGTGAGCGCCGCCCATTTCACGGTGAACCGGGTGTGGTCGCCGAATTCGACCTTCGCCATGCCGACGAGCACGTAGACGGCGGGGACCAGCGGGCTCGACATGTGCAGGGCCTGTCCGACGAGCGAGGCGCGGGCGATCTCCAGCGCGGACACCCCGTGGGCGGCCCCGGCCTCGGCGAGGATCGGCACGATGCCGAAGTAGAAGCCGTCATTGGACATGAAGTAGGTGAGCGGGAGGGACAGCACACCGGTGACGATGGCCATGTGCGGGCCCATGCCCTCGGGGACGCCGTCGACCAGCCAGCGGGCCATGTGCTCGACCATGCCGGTGCCGGTGAGGACGCCGGTGAAGACGGCCGCGGCGAAGACCATTCCGGAGACGTTGACGACGTTCTCGGCGTGCGCGGCCACCCGCGCCTTCTGGTCGTTCATGTTCGGGAAGTTGACGGTCAGCGCGACGGCGGCGGCGAGCAGGAAGAGGACCGGGATCGGCATGGTCTCGGTCACCATCAGGGCGAGCAGGGCGACGGTCAGGGCCGCGTTGAACCAGTAGAGCTTGGGGCGCAGGGTGGCGCGGTGGGGGTCGAGCCCCTTGAGCTCGTCGGCCTCGTCGGAGGCGTCCGAGGAGCCGGAGCCGTTCGGGGAGCCGAAGCCCTTCGAGGACTGGGCCTCCGCGTCGGTGCCGGAGCCCGCGCCGCCGCCCGTCAGCGCGGCCTTGACGCCCTTACGGCCCTTGGCCCCCTTGCCTCCGGAGCCCGCCCCGACCAGCACCTGCTCGGGGTCGCCCGCGGTGACCTCGTCCAGCGTCAGCACGCCGAGCCGCTTGCGCTCGCGCAGGCCCAGGCCGTAGGCGAGGGCGATGACGAAGAGCAGACCGACCGCGAGGGCCGGGATCATCGGCACGAAGATGTCGCTGGCGTCGACCTTGAGTGCGGCGGCGGCGCGGGCGGTCGGGCCGCCCCAGGGCAGCGTGTTCATCACGCCGTTGGCCATGGCCGCGACACCGGTCATCACCACCAGGCTCATCTTCAGCCGCCGGTAGAGCGGCACCATGGCCGACACGGTGATCATGAAGGTGGTGGAGCCGTCGCCGTCGAGCGAGACGATCGCCGCGAGGATCGCGGTGCCGACCACCACCCGCATCGGGTCCGCCTTGCAGAACCGCAGGATGAGCCGGACGATCGGGTCGAAGAGACCGACGTCGATCATCACCCCGAAGTAGATGATCGCGAACATCAGCATGGCGGCCGTGGGTGCCAGATCGCCGACGCCCTTGAGGACATAGTCCCCGAGGTGCGCCCCCTTCCCGACAAGCACACAGAACAGCGCGGGGATGAGCACCAGGGCGCCCATCGGGGACATCTTCTTCATCATGATCAGGACAAGGAATGTCGCGATCATGACGAAGCCGAGGATGGTCAGCATAGTTGGCTACCTCACGTTCGCCTTTGAACTCCCCCAGATTTGGCGGTCGAGGCGACGTTAGGTGCGGCAACTTTCCGTTAACAAGGTCTTGACGCGTGAGCAATAAGCGCAAAACCCCAGGTCAGTGCCGTACCGAGGGCGATACGCGCACCGGGTGGCCATTGAGCACCGCCGTCCCCGAGAGCGGATCCAGCCGTGAGCCGTCGAAGAGCTGGTTGACATTGACCCCGGGCCGGGCCCCGGCCACGGACAGCCGGACGCCGGGGCGGGCATGGCCCCAGCCGTGCGGCAGGCTCACCACTCCGGCCCGTACCGCGTCCGTCACCTCGACCGGCACCTCCAGCTCCCCGCCCTCGCCCTTGACCCGGGCCAGACCGCCGTCCGTCAGCCCCAGCCGGGTGGCGTCCTCGGGGTGCACCTGGAGGGTGCAGCGGTTGCTGCCGCCCATCAGGGCCGGGACGTTGTGCATCCAGCTGTTGTTGGAGCGCAGATGGCGGCGGCCGACCAGCAGCAGCCCCGAGGGCCGGTCGGCCGACGACCGGCGCAGCCGCTCCACATCGGCGGCCAGCGGCTCCGGGCACAGCTCCACCGTGCCGCTGCGGGTCTTCAACAGCCCCGGAACGCGCGGCCGCAGCGGACCCAGATCGATGCCGTGCGGATGGGCGAGCAGCTTCTCCAGGCTCAGCCCGTCGGGGTCGGCGCCGAAGCCGTCGCCGTACGGGCCCAGCCGCAGCATCATGTCCAGCCGGCGCTCGGGACCGTCCACCCCGGTCAGCAGCGCGGCCAGCTCGCCGGGCTCACGTCCGTGCACCGGGGAGGACTCGTCGGCGACCTCCTTGGCGAGGGTCCCCTGGATCGCCATGGCGTCCACCGCCTCCGGGTCGGCGCCGCCGTTCCCGCTCACGCACAGCACCAGCCGCGCCAGGATGGCGCTCTCGCTCAGCCGGTCCGCCTCCAGCGGGATCGCCGGGCGGGTGTAGCGGACCTGGTTGCGCACGGCCAGGCTGTTGAAGGCGTAGTCGAAGTGGGGGCTGCGGCTGGGCGGCGGCGGGGGCAGCACCACATGGGCGTGGCGCGAGGTCTCGTTGAGGTACGGGTCGACGCTGACCATGAAGTCGAGCCCGGCCAGCGCCCGGTCCAGGCGGTCGCCGTCCGGTGCGGAGAGCACGGGGTTGGCCGCGAGCGCCAGCACCGCCCGTATCCGCCCCTCGCCCGGGGTCTCGATCTCCTCGGCGAGTGCGACGGTGGGCAGTTCGCCCTTGGCCTCGGGGTATCCGCTGACCCGGCTGTGCCAGCGGCCGAGCGCGAACCCCTTCCCGGGCCGCGCCGGGCGCTCCCGGCGGCCGGTAGCGGCGAGCGGGAACATCATGCCGCCGGGCCGGTCCAGCTGCCCGATGAGCACGTTGACCACATCGACCAGCCAGCTGGTGAGGGTGCCGAACTCGACGGTGGTGGAGCCCACCCGCCCGTACACCACGCCCTGGGACGCGGCGGCCAGGTCGCGGGTGAGGCCGCGGATCTCCTCGGCGGGCACATCGCACGCCTCGGCCACCGCCTCCGGCGGGAAGTCCGCGGCCAGCCGCCGCACCTCCGCCACGCCGCTGACGTGCTCGGCGAGCGGGCCGGGCGCCACCAGGTCCTCGGCGAACAGCACCTGCACCATGGCGAAGAGCAGCAGGGCGTCGGTGCCGGGCCGGATCGCCACATGGCGGTCGGCCAGCGCGGCCGTACGGGTGCGCCGGGGGTCGACCACCACCAGCCGGCCGCCGCGCCGCCGCAGCGCCCGCAGCCGCCCGGGGAAGTCGGGAGCGGTGCACAGACTGCCGTTGGAGTCCAGCGGGTTGGCGCCGAGCATCAGCAGATGGTCCGTACGGTCCAGGTCGGGCACCGGAAGCGCGTTGGCGTCCCCGTACAGCAGCCCGCTGGAGACGTGTTTGGGCATCTGGTCGAGGGTGCTGGCGCTGAAGACGTTACGGGTGCGCAGCGCGCCGAGCAGCAGCGGCGGATAGAGCCCTCCGGCCACGGTGTGCACATTGGGGTTGCCCAGCACGACCCCCACGGACTGCGGCCCGTGCTCGCGCAGCAGCGGGGCCAGCCCCTCCGCCACGGCCGCGAACGCCTCGTCCCAGCCGGTCTCCACCAGGCGCCCGGCACGGCGGACGAGGGGGCGCCGCAGCCGGTCGGGATCGGCGTCGAGCTGCCCGAACGCGGCGCCCTTGGGGCAGATGAAACCACGGCTGAAGACGTCCTCGCGATCGCCGCGCGCCCCGGTCACCCTCCCCTCGTCGATGGTGAGGGTCAGCCCGCAGGTGGCCTCGCAGAGCGGGCAGATACGCAGGGCAGTGCTCATCGGTCTCTCCCAGGGACGGCGGCGAGGCCGCGATGACGCGCCGGACCCGCTCACCATACCGACTGGTAGGCATGTCGGGGAGGGATCGGCGGGAACTCCCGATCGACCGGACCCGGGACCGACGGGAACCCACGGTCGACCGGCCCCGGGACCGACGGGAACTCCCGGTCGACCGGACCTCCCAGTGGACCCCGGATCAGTCCAGGACCCGGGCCAGATAGGCGCGCAGCAGCTCCTTCGTCTCCGCCACGATCGCCGGATCGCCCTCCGGGTCCATCCGGAACGCCAGCCGGAGCAGCGCGTCCGCCGCCTCGACCGCGAGCAGGAAGGCCACCCGCAGCCGCTCCTCGGTCGCCTCGTCCGCGCCCGTACGGAGCCGGTCGGCGAGCAGCGTCCGCAGCCGGTCGGCGACCAGATGGTTGGGCTGCTCCGGCGGCGCGGTGGCCGGGACCGGATGGCCGAACTCGATGAGCGCGAAGCCCGGCGCCCCGCGCTTCATCGCCAGGTACTCGTCCACGACGACGTCCATGGCCTCCCGCCAGCCGCCGCCCCCGTCCGGCCCGGAGCCGGAGGCGGCGGCCGCGTCCGAGGCGGCCAGCCGCCGGGTGATCCGCTCGGCGTACTCGTCCAGATTGCGGTGGGCCAGGGCCTCGGCCATCGCCCGCTTGTTGGAGAAGAAGCGGTAGACGGAGCCGATGGGCACGTTGGCGCGCTCGGCGACGGCCCGGGTGCTCAGCTCTTCGTAGCTGATCTCGTCGAGGAGTTCGGCACACGCGTCGAGGATCCGGCCGAGGCGCTCGGCGCTGCGGCGCTGGACCGGATGGCGGCGGAGGGGCGGTATGGGCACGCCACCATCCTGCCCGATCATTGACGAGCCCGGGTTTCGATTCCTATCGTCTGACATAGGAATCAAGCGCAATCTAGTGGTGTGCGGCGGAGCGGTGGGAGCGCGCGATGGGCGACGGCACGGGGATCCGGCACGGCGATCAGCACGTCGGTCAGCGAGGACACGAGCAGGGGATCGAGCGGGCGCGCAAAACGGCCGAAGAGCTGGTCTACGCCTCCGGTTTCGGCAATGAACACAGCAGCGAGGCCGTGCCCGGCGCACTGCCCATCGGCCGCAACTCCCCCCAGCGCGCCCCGCTCGGGCTCTACGCGGAGCAGCTGAGCGGCAGCGCCTTCACCGAGCCGCGCGCCACCAACCGGCGCTCCTGGCTGTACCGCATCCGGCCCTCGGCCGCGCATCCGCCGTTCACCCGCATCGCGGGCGGCGCGCTGCGCGGGGCGCCCTTCACCGAGGCCGCGCCCGACCCCAACCGGCTGCGCTGGGACCCGCTGCCGGAGCCGCCGGAGGGCACCGACTTCCTGGCCGGGCTGTGGACGCTGGGTGGCAACGGCGACGCCACCCGGCGCGCGGGGATGGCCATCCACCTCTACGCCGCCAACGCGCCCATGACCGACCGGGTGTTCAGCGACGCGGACGGCGAGCTGCTGATCGTCCCCGAGCGGGGCGGGCTGCTGCTGCACACCGAGTTCGGTCTGCTGCGCGCCGAGCCGGGGCATGTGGCGCTGATCCCACGCGGGGTGCGGTTCCGGGTGGAGCCGCTGGAGCCGTCGGTGCGCGGCTATGTGTGCGAGAACTACGGCCGCCCGTTCACCCTCCCCGACCTCGGCCCGATCGGCGCCAACGGGCTGGCGAATCCCCGGGACTTCCTCGCCCCGGTCGCCGCGTACGAGGACGTGGAGCGCCCGGTGGAGGTGGTCAACAAGTTCTGCGGCAATCTGTGGGCCGCCACCTACGACCACTCGCCGCTCGACGTGGTCGCCTGGCACGGCACCCATGTGCCGTACGTGTACGACCTGCGCCGCTTCAATGTGCTCGGCACCATCAGCTACGACCACCCGGACCCGTCCATCTTCACGGTGCTCACCTCGCCCTCCGACACCCCCGGGCTCGCGGGCGTGGACTTCGTGGTCTTCGCCCCGCGCTGGCTGGTCGGGGAGGACACCTTCCGGCCGCCGTACTTCCACCGCAATGTGATGAGCGAGTACATGGGGCTGATCGAGGGCGCGTACGACGCGAAGACCGGCGGCGCCGGGGGCTTCGTACCGGGCGGTGGCTCGCTGCACAACATGATGTCCGCGCACGGCCCGGACCACGAGACGTTCGAGCGGGCGAGCGCGGCCGAGCTGGCGCCGCACAAACTGGACGACGGGCTGGCCTTCATGTTCGAGACGCGCTGGCCGGTCACGGTTACCCGGCAGGCGCTGGAGGCGGACCACCTCCAGGGGCGCTATGACGACGTATGGCAGGGTCTGGAACGCCATTTCCGCCCCTGAACGCCGCCGTTGCCCCCGTCGACCGGAGACCGTGTGACCACCTTCGCCCCCGACTCCCTCGCCCTCAACCGCAAGTTGCCGCTGTGGTACCAGGTCTCGCAGTCGCTGCGGGCCTCGATACTCGGGCGGGCCCCGCACGATCCGCTGCGGCTGCCGACCGAGGACCGGCTGGCCGAGCACTACGGGGTCAGCGTGCTCACCATGCGGCAGGCGCTGAAGGAGCTGGAGACCGAGGGGCTCATCAGCCGCCACCGGCGGCGCGGCACGTTCATCGAGCCGAACGCCCGGCGGGCCGCGCCGGTGCGGCTGCTGGGGTCGGTGGACGCCATCGTGGCGCAACAGTCGGGCGAGCGGACGACGGTGCTGGAGCACGGCCCGGCGCCGGTGCCGGCGGCGCTCGCGGAGTACTTCCCCGGCCTGGACGAGGCGACCGCCTACCGCCGACTGCGCCGGGACGGCCACAGCGGTGAGCCCACCAACTGGGCGGAGAACCTGGTCCGCCCCGAGCTGGCCGACCGCATCGACCTCGCGGACCTCGCCCGCTGGCCGATGACGAAGGTGCTGCGGGACGCGGTGGGGGTGCGGATCAGCCGGATCACGGACACGGTGGAGGCCCGCCTCGCCGACCCCGAGACCTCCCGGCTGCTCCAGGTCCCGCTGCTCAGCCCGATCCTGCACTACACGGGGGTGACCTACGACGAGAGCGGCCGCGTGGTGGACGTGGCCCGCATCCACTACCGGGGCGACCGGTTCTCGTTCTCGGTGACGGTCGAGGCGGACTAGAGGGTGTCGTCCGGCGGGCTTTGCCGCCTGCGGCGGGCTGTCCCCTCCCCGCCCCTTCCCGAAACTGGGGCGCTGCCCCAGACCCCGCTCCTCAATCGCCGGAGGGGCTGGAAGCTGGGGCGTAGCCCCCGCCACGCGGCGGAGCCGCATATCGATGCTGCGGGAAGGGGCGGGGAGGGGAGAGACCAGCCGGGCCGCACAGTCGCAGGTGCCGTGGCCACGGCGGCCGGAGCCACCGGAGCGGCGGCGGCTGACGTCGGGCAGCCCCCTGGAAGGACAGGGCGGCATCGATACCATGCCGGGCGTGGGAGAACGTGAGGCGCCGCCGCTGGGGGACCTGATGCCGTGGGCCGTGGGACCGCTGCGGCTCGGGCGGGCCTGGGTCATGGGACCGGACGCGGCCTCGCTCAGGGCGCGCTGGGAGCGGCTGACCCGGGCCGAGGACGAGGCGGCGCGGGCCGCGCTGTTCCGGCCGACCCGCGCCCGTACGCCGCACAGCTCCGTACCGCAGCTGCCCGGCCAGGCCACCTCCACGGCCCGGCTGGCGCGCGAGGACGGGCCGTGCCCCGAGCCGGTGCGGATCGCGCACGGGCCCTTCGACCAGCAGTGGCTGATACCGGATCACCGGCTGATCGACGCCGCCCGCCCCGAGCTGTGGCGGGTGGCGGACGACCGGCAGATCCATGCCGTCGAGGCCGCGGGACCGGACCCGGTGCTCACCTTCTCCGCCCTGCTGCCGGACGGCCACTCCCCCGCGGGCCGCCCCGGCCGGATCCGTCCGCTCTACCGCCGCCCCGGCGGGCAGGAGCCCAATCTCGCGCCCGGCCTGCTGGACCACCTCACCACGCGGCTCGGCCGCCCGGTGACCGCCGAGGACTTCCTGGCCTGGACCGCCGCCACGGCGCGCGCCGCGCCATGCGCCGTACCCCTGACCGCCGACCCGGAGCTGTGGGGATCGGGCGTGGAGCTGGGCCGCCGTGCGCTGTGGCTGCATACGCGCGGGGCGCACAGTGGTGAACGCCCGCGCATGCCGGGTGGCCGGCGCCCCTATGTCCGCGCCGCGCTTCCGTCGAGCGGACTGCCCGGCTCCCTGGACTACGACCCGGACGAGGAGGCCCTGCTGCTGGGCGAGGGCCGTATCTCGCCGGTCCCGCAGGCCGCATGGGACTTCCAGGCGGGCGGGGTACGGGTGCTGGAGACCTGGTTCGAGCAGCGCACCGCCCCGCACGAGCCGGGCACGCTGGAGGCGATCGGCCCGGCGGGCTGGCCGTCCGCGTGGACCTCGGAGCTGCTGGAGCTGATCACCGTGCTGGCGCTGCTCGCCGAGCTGCGACCGGAGCTGCGGGCGCTCGCCGACCGGGTGGCGGCCGGCGCGCTCATCGACGTGGCGGAGCTGCGGGGGGCGGGGGTGCTGCCGGTGCCCGGTGCGGCCCGGCGCCCGGCGTCCGTACTGGATCACCATGAGGAGGGCCCGGAGGGGCAGTTCGCCCTGCTCTGAGCCCGACTACCCGCTCGGGGCCTGCCCGGCCTGGTCGGGCGTGCCCCCTCGGCCATGGCCGCACAGCGGCCATGGCGGCCCGTCGTGGCCTCTCGTCGGCATCCCACGGCGACGACGGCGTGGGGTGGATCACAGCACGGAACTCACCGGCTGGAGCGAACCGGTTGACCCCGTGCCTGCCCGGGATGACGACGAAGACGCCTACGGGCCGGCCGGGTCAGCCGCGGTTGCCGAACAGTGAACGGCGCAACCGGCGCAGCGGCGCGAACAGCGACACCCGCGCACCCCGGCTGTTCTTCGCGCGCGCGTGATCGCGCGCGGTCAGCTCCTGCATCAGCACCGCCGCGCTCTCCGCCTCCCGCTGCGGGACGGCAGGGCCGCCCATCACCGCGAGATGGCGGTCGAGGCGCGCACTGGACGCACCGCTTCCGCAGTTGATCGCAGGCACTCGTGGCCTGCTCCGTACCGTTATCTGCTCCATGACACTCCCCACCCGTACGAGGGCACCCGCCCCGGGCAGAGTAACCCTACCTCCCCGAGCCGTCACCCACGCATCCCAGGTTCCGGATTCACCACCGCGTCAAGGGTGTTGACGATACCTATCACGCGCAAACAAATTCCCGGGCCGACCAATCCATTCGTTCGCCGGGTCCGAATAGCCGCATGAAGGACTGCTCCAACAGCCGCATGAAGGACTGCTCCAACAAGCGTGCGAAGGACCTACAGGATGACCCCAATCACCAAGAGCTTGGCCACGCTGGTCAGCTGCGCACTGGCCGCCGGCGGGCTCACGGCCGCCGGAGTGGCCGTAACTCAGCCCGGGACGGCGCAGGCTTCGAGCCACCGCGAGGCGCCGCTGATCTCCGGTCAGCCGCAGTACGACGCCACGGACGTCTACGCGTTCGTCAGCCCGGACAAGCCGGACACGACCACCATGGTCGTCAATGTGCTGCCGTTCCAGGACCCCGCGGGCGGCCCCAACTTCTACAAGTTCGCCCATGACGCCCGCTACGACCTGCACGTCGACAACGACGGCGACGGCCAGGGCGATCTGCTCTTCCGGTGGACCTTCAAGGACCACCTCAAGAACGGCGACACGTTCCTCTACAACACCGGGCCGGTGAACTCGATCGAGGACGCCACCCTCAACTTCACCCAGACATACGACCTCGAAGTCATCAAGCTGAAGCATCAGAAGGCCGTCGCCCGCGCCAAGCTGGGCAGCGATCTGCCGGTCGCGCCGTCGAACGTCGGCAAGGCGTCCATGCCCGACTACTCCAAGCTCCGCGACCAGTCGGTGCAGAAGATCGGCTACAGCGGGGGCTCGACCGCCTTCGCCGGTCAGGCCGACGACCCGTTCTTCCTCGATCTGCGCGTCTTCGACCTGCTGTACGGCGGCGACATGTCCGAGGTCGGCAATGACACCCTCAAGGGCTACAACGTCCAGTCGATGGCCCTCCAGGTGCCGACGTCGGCGCTGACCGAGTCCAAGGACCAGCCGGTGATCGGCGTCTGGGCCACCACCCACCGCCAGACCGCCGACGGCGACTGGACCCAGGTCTCCCGGCTCGGCAGCCCACTGGTCAACGAGGTGGTCATCCCGCGCAAGGACAAGGACAAGTTCAACGCCTCCTCGCCATGGGACGACGGGCAGTTCCTGAAGTTCGTCCAGGACCCCGAACTCCCCAAGCTGATCGAGCAGATCTACAAGATCAAGGCGCCGGACACCCCGCGCGACGACCTGGTGCAGGCGTTCCTCACCGGTGTGCCCAAACTCAACCAGCCACCGAACGTGCGCCCCGCCGAGGAGCTACGGCTCAACACCTCCATAGAACCCAACGGCAGCCCCAAGCGGCTGGGCGTCCTGGACGGTGACAACGCGGGCTTCCCCAACGGCCGCAGGCTCTCCGACGACGTCCTGGACATCGCGCTCCAGGCCATGGAGGGCGAACTGCTCGGCAAGAAGAACGACCTGGGCGACGCGGTGGACGAGAACGACCAGAAGTTCGGCGGCTCGTTCCCGTATCTGGCGCTGCCCAGCTCCGGCTCGGACGCCAAGGCCGTCTCGAAGAGCGCCGGGCAGTCGCTGCTGAACGGCGGCTCGGGCGTCGGCTCCTCCTCCGACGACAACATGCTGCTGGCCGGGTCCGCGGCGGCCGGTGGCGGGGCCGTGTTGCTGCTGGGCCTCGGATTCCTCTGGATGCGGTCGCGCCGGCGGGCTCCGCGCCTGCGCCGGCACTGAACCACGGGTGCCACCGGGCCCGTACCACCGGGCGCGGCCCCGCCGAAACCCGCGCGGCGGCCGCGCCCAGGCTCCTCCTCACCCGTTGTCCCCTCCGTTCCGCTGGGTTCGTGCTCATCCCGAAAGGCAGCTGTCACCATGGCTCTACGGCCATCCCTCCCCCCTACGGCCCGGACCGCGGCCGTGGTGTTCGCGCTCGCGGCCGGGCTGACCGCCGCCTCGATCGTGTTCGACGCCTCGGACGGGCCGGGCGGGTCCGGCGGCGGCCAGGACGCCGCCCGCGCGGTGCACCCGGCCGCCGCACGGTACGAGCAGCTCAGCGGCGACGGCCTCGCCCGGCAGATCGACGCGATGCAGACCCATCTGCGCGGCGAGCCGAAGGACGCGGAGAGCTGGGCCGGTCTCGGCTCGGCCTATGTCGAGCAGGCCAGGACCAGCGGCGATCCCACCCGCTATCCGCAGGCGGACAAGGCGTTCGCCCGGTCCCTGTCCCTCGAGCCGCGCGACAACGACGTGGCGCTCGCCGGGCGCGCCTCGCTCGCCGCCGCCCGCCATGACTTCCGGGGCGCGCTGCGCGACGCCGACAAGGCCCTGAAGGTGAACTCCTACAGTCAGGGGGCGCTGGCCGTCCGGGTGGACGCCCTCGTCGAACTGGGCCGCTACGAGGACGCGTACACGGCCGCCAAGAAGGCCGACTCCCTGCGCCCCGGCATCCCCGTCTTCACCCGCCTCGCCTACGTCCACGAACTGCGCGGCGACCCGGCCGGGGCGCGCCGGGTGCTGCTGCGCGCCCAGGACTCCGCCACCTCGCCCAGCGATATCGCCTATGTGTCGACGGCGCTCGGCCAACTGGCCTGGAACCAAGGCGAGTACGAGACGGCGCGGCGCGCGTACGGCACCGCGCTGCGCGCCGTTCCCGACTATCTCCCGGCGCTGGAGGGCCAGGGCCGCACATCGCTCGCGGACGGCCGCCAGAAGGCGGGGATCCGCGATCTGGAGGCGGTCGTACGGCGCTATCCGTTGCCCGCCGAGCTCGCGGCGCTGGGCGAGGCGTACGAGGCGCGGGGCGACCGCTCCAAGGCGCGCGGGCAGTATTCGGTGGTCGACACCTGGATCGCGCTCGCACGGGCCAACGGGGTGGCGACCGACCTGGACAGCGCGCTGGTCGCGGCCGACCACGGCGATGTGAAGGAGGCGCTGAAGGCGGCCCGCGCCGAGTGGGACCGACGGCGGACCGTACACACCGCCGACGCGCTGGCCTGGGCGCTGCACCGCAACGGCGAGGACGAGGAGGCCCTGGAGTACGCCAAGGACGCCGCCGAACCGGGCTACCGCAACGCGGCGTTCCTCTACCACCGGGGCGCCATCGAGAAGTCCCTCGGCGAGGACGCGTCGGCACGCCGCCACCTGAAGGCCGCGCTCGACCTCAACCCGGGCTTCTCCCCCACGGGCGCGAGGGCGGCGAAGGCGGCGCTGAAGGAGCTGGGGGCCACCCGATGACACTCCCCCACCCCGCCCCTCCCCGAACCGGGGACCAGCCCCCGGCCCCCCACCCGGGGCTCCGCCCCCGAACCCCCGTCGACGAAATCGAGAGTTCCGGTCGACGCACGCGTTGGCGGCTGACAGCCCCCTCCCACACCGAAGGCGAGTCCCGGACCCCCCGGCCAGGGGTCCACCCCCAAAGCCGCGCCGAAACCCAGCACCCCGGGCGGCGGACCCGATGGCGGCTCGCGCACCCATCCCGAACCGAGCCCCAGCCACCAGCCCAGCACCCCGGGCGGCGCGCCCGATGGCGGCTCGCGCGCCCATCCCCAACCGGGGACCAATCCCCCACCCCCCGCTCCTGGCGGCGCGCCCGTCGGCGGCTGGCGGCCGTTGGGGTGCTGCTGGGGGCCGTTGCGATGGTGGTGTTGCCCGCGGGGAGTGCCGAGGCGCATCCGCTCGGGAACTTCACCGTCAACCGTTACGACGGGCTCGTGGTCACCCCCGGAACGCTGCGGGTCGACCATGTCGAGGACCTCGCCGAGATCCCCGCCGCCCAGGCGAAGCCGGAGATCGACCGCGACGGCGACGACGCGCTGTCCGGGCGGGAGCTGGGCGCGTGGGCGGCGCGGCGGTGCGCCGGCGCGGCGGAGGGGGCGCGGCTGACGGTCGACGGGCGCGAGACGCCCGTACGCGCCGGGCGCGCGCAGGCCCGTCAGCGCCCCGGACAGGCCGGGTTGCCGACGCTGCGGGTGGAGTGCCGCCTCACGGCCGCGCTGGGCGACGGCGAACGGGCGACGGTCGCCTACCGCCCGCGCGACATCGGTACGGGCCCCGGCTGGCGGGAGGTGACGGCGCAGGGCGACCGTATGACGCTCACCGATGCCGACGTCCCCAAGACCTCCGCCTCCCACCGGCTGGTCCGCTACCCGGCGGGGCAGCTCTCCTCGCCGTCCGACCAGCGGTCGGCCACGCTCAAGGTCGAGGCGGGCGGCCCGGCGCTGGCCAGCGCGGCGGAGTCCGACCGGGACGAGGCGGTGGGCTCGTCGGTGCTGCCGCGCGGGGTGGACCGGTGGACTCAAGCGCTCACCTCGATGGTGGCGCGCCATGACATCACCTTCGGCTTCGCCCTTACGGCCTTCGCCACGGCCGTCCTGCTGGGCGCGATGCACGCCCTGGCGCCCGGCCACGGCAAGACGATGATGGCCGCGGCGGCCGCGGCGGGCGGGCGCAGCGCGCTGCGCGACGTACTGGCGCTGGGCGCGTCGGTGACGGTCACCCACACCTTGGGGGTGTTCGCGCTGGGGCTGCTGGTCACGGCGGGTTCGGCGGCCGCCCCCTCGGTGATCTCATGGCTGGGCATCGCGAGCGGGGTGCTGGTGGCGGTGGCCGGGGCGGGACTGCTCCGCAAGGCGCTGCGCCGCCGTCGGCACACGCACGCCCACCACCACAGCCATACGCATACACACGACCACGACCACGACCACGGTCATACGCACACCCACGACCACGGCGACGGTCACACCCACACCCACGAGGTGCGCCCCACCCTGCGCGGCACGCTGCTGCTCGGCTTCGCCGGGGGCATGGTGCCCAGCCCCTCCGCCGTCATCGTGCTCGTCGGCGCGGCCGCGCTGGGCCAGGCGTGGTTCGGCTTCGTCCTGGTGGTGGCGTACGGGCTCGGGCTGGCACTGACGCTCACGCTGGCCGGGTTCACCGCGGTGCGCCTGGGCGTGCGGGCCACGGAGCGGCTGGCTGCGCGCAAGGGGTCCGGGGGCCGGATCGACCGGCTGCTGGGGGCGGTGCGCCGCGCCTCGCCCGTCGGAACCGCCGCCGTCGTCCTCGCGTTGGGGTGCGGCTTGGTGCTGAGGGGGGCGGCGACCACGCTCGGTTGAGGACGTGTCTTCGAACCCGCGGGGCGAGTCGGTTCACTCCATGGCGGCGAGGTGGTCGGCGGCGCCGCCGCGCCACTCGATCAGGAAGAGCGTCGCGTCGTCGCTGGTGATCCCGCCCCGCTCCTGCTTCAGGGCGTGGGACAGGGAGCGCACTACCGCGCGTACTCCTTCCTCGGTGGGCTCGATGCGGTTGACGCAGTCGATGAGTTGTTCCTCACCGAACTGCTCGCCACCGGCTCCGCGCTCTTCGATGAGCCCGTCGGTGAAGCACAGCACCCGGTCGCCGCGTTGGAGTGTCTGCTCGCTGAGCTGGGGCTCGTCGCCGCCGACGCCGACCGGCAAGGTGGTCGAGCTGTGCAGTTGCTGGACGACCGCGTGGTCGCGGATCAGCAGCGGCGCCGGGTGACCCGCGTTGACCCAGTGCAGCTGGCCCGTTGTGATGTTCAGGCGCATCATCTGCGCGGTGACGAAGTGGTCGGGCCCGAACTGCTCGGCGATGGCCCGGTCCATGAACGCGTAGATCTCGGCCAGGCCGGTGCCGGCGCGTCGGGCGTGCCGGTAGGCGCCGATGGCGACGGTGGCCATCGTGGCGGCGTCCAGGCCGTGGCCCATCGCGTCGACGATGGCCAGGTGCAGGATGTCGTCGTTGAGGGCGTAGTCGAAGCTGTCGCCGGCGACGTTGTAGGCGGGTTCGAGGATGCCGGCGACCGCGGCCTGCGGGACGGACATCGCCAGCGGCGGCAGCAGGGACCACTGGATCTCCGCGGCCACGCTCATCGGCTCGCGGCGCCGGGCCAGGAAGAACTGGTCGGTGTAGTGGTGTTTGGTGACCAGCATGTCGGCGACCAGGCCGGCCAGCCTGCGCAGCAGCCGCCGGTCGTCGTCATCGACGGCGGCCAGGGTGACGGCGAGCACTCCCACCTGGTCGCTTCCGTCCAGCAACGGCAGGAACATGCGGATGCCGTCGGCCTGCGGCACCTCGACGGGGGTCGCGCGCAGGAAGGCCGTGCCGGCGTGGGAGTCACTGATCGGCTCGGGCTCGCCGACGACCAGCTGCCTGCCGGGCAGCGGCACCAGATGCAGTTGTCCGTAGTCCTGCAAGAGGATCGAGACGTCCTGGCCACCGACCCTGCTCACCTCCTCCGCGACCAGAGGGGCGATCAGCTGCGGCGGCATTTCGTGCGCGCGGTCCAGCAGCACCCCCAGGAGCCGCTCACCGAAGCCTTCCGACCGGTCCACCACGTCCTTGTCCGGATCCCGCTCACCTTCCGCCATAGCCACGCCCTTCCACCCCGCTGGCCTCATTTCGCATGACAGAGGAGAGATTCACCGGGCGGTGTGGTGTTCGGCTTCGGTGGCCTGGAGCCGGTGGGCCCCGGTGCCGGTCCGCAGGAGGGTGCAGCGGAAGGTGAACCGGTCAGCGGCCTTGACGACCTTCTTGCGCGAAACCCGGTACCGTCGGGCCGGCTTCCGCTGCGACACCGCCGGATTCGGCCGGCGGTCCCGCCGGATCCGCTCAAAGATCCACTCACGCGATCTGTCCATGAATAGGTCTCCTGACACGACCTTGATCAACGCGCACAGCGTGACCGGCCGAACGGCCCAAGACCTCCATTACGCCGAAGGCGGCATGTCACACACGATCAGGTCGGCGGTCCCTCTCGTTGCCCGGACCGCGGTCCCCGATCTCACCGCCCGGGTGGTCTCCCTACGTCGCCGAGAACTCGCGGATCTTGTGCGGGAGGGGGGAAGTATCGCGACCCTCACCATGAACCGCGTGCCCACGCACGGTGGACGGACCCGCGAGGAGGCCCCGGCGGACAGGGCCTCCTCCCCTGCGCGTGGTGGCGGGCGCGGGTCAGGCGGCTGAGCTGAAGACCGGGAGGTAGCCACCGGACTGGCCGGCGGCGGTCGGGTGGTAGGACTCGTCGATGGGGATGGTGACGCTGTTCAGCCAGGCGCTGCCGGAGCAGATCTCATGCCCGGTGAACGTCGCGGTGACATCGCCGAAGCTGAAGCCGTGGTCGGCGGCGCGCTTGGCGGTGACGGAGTTCAGGACATCCGCGCCACCGTTGATCGCGGCGCGCTCGGCCTCGCTGAGGCCCACCACGCAGGAGCCGCTGAGCTTGTAGAACCGCGGGTAGCCGAGGACGACGACATGCGCGGAGGGAGCCTTGGCGCTGATGGCGTTGTAGACCTGGTCCAGCTTGCCGGGCAGGGTGTTCTGGACGAAGTTCTTGGCGCTGTTGACCGCGTTGACGCAGGTGGACTCGGACTGGAGCACGCAGGTCATCATGATGTCGGCGAAGCCCGCGTCATTGCCGCCGATGGAGATGGAGACCAGGCCGGTGCCGGAGTTCAGCGGGCCGAGCTGGTTGTTCAGCACATCGCCGGTCTTGGCGCCCGAGCAGGCGGTGAAGTTGAAGCTCGAAGGGGCGTGCGAGGCGGCCCAGAGCGCGGGGTACGCCTTGGTGCTGCGCTTGCAGTTGCCGCTGGCGCCGTCGTAGCCGCCCGCGCCGACGCCGGATGAGTAGGAGTCGCCCAGCGCCACATAGGCGGGGCCCGCGCTGTTCTCGGTGGCCTGGGCCGAGCCGGCCCCGGTGAGGGCGAGGACGGCACCGACGACGAAAGCACCCATCGTCGCCGTGAGTCTGGACAGTTTCATTCGATCTCCCTAGCAGGATCACTGCTGTGCCGATGTGAGGCGCGATAGACCGAAAAATGGCAATCGCGTTCGAAACCGTCAGTCACACCGCGGGGATCGATTGCGGTGGTGTGACATGGATATGTCATCCCGCGCAACCGGCTGATCTATGCGGGTAGTTGGCAAAAATCTTTCGATACGCGGCTGATACGTCCATAGGTCGGACGGAATCCGGATGAGTCACCACACGAAGCCTCAGTACCTCGCCCGAACACCCCACCCGCAGGCCCCCGGCGCACGACTGGCGCACACGGCGGGACCAGCCCTGACGCGGGCTCAACCAGCCGTCCGTCCATGGCGCTTTCGCACCCTTTCACCGTCTTGACGGCATCCGTCGACTGCGCGACATTGAAGCCCGGCATCCGGCACTTCGGGGGGAAAGTGGCCAATGCATACCATCACTGACGACAGACCGGCGGGTGGGGATTCGCTGCCGGTGATCGTGGGCGCCGCGGTGGGCATCGCGGGCCTCGGCGCGGTACTCGCGCTGGCCGACGTCCGCTCACCGCTGCGGGCGCCGTTCACGCTGTTCTTCCTGCTGGCGGCGCCCGCGCTGGCCATAGGCAGCGCGCTGCGCGGGCTGGACGCGCTGACCGGCCCGGTGCTGGCGGTGGCGGGCGCGCTCGCGCTGGATTCGCTGGTGGCGGAGGCGATGCTGGCGCTGCGGATGTGGTCGGCGCGCGGCGGGGTGGCGGCCGTGGGGGCCGTGAGCCTGCTGATCCTGGTGCCGGCGCTGTTCACCCGCCTCGCACGGCGGCGACGCATGACACGAAGTCAGGGCTGAACACCCGCGCCCCAGCCCGTGATGTGCTGGTTCTGCGGCATCGGGGGGCGGGACAGCAGGTCCGCCGCGACCTCACGGCCGCCGTCGGTGCCCTGGTCGGCGCTGTACTGGGTAGGCGCCCTGGTCGGCGCTGTACTGGGTATGGGTGAATCCCCGGCCCGGCCCCTGATGTCGGCCGTGCCGCGCGCCGGCTCCGACCCGTGCCGCCCGTCGCCCCCACCGGGCCGACTGGAGCAGGTGGTCACCAGCGGCGCCAGCGTGGTCATGCCGACGCCGAGCAACGCGCCGGTCCGCCGACGCCTCTTCTGCCATGACCTGGGCGAAACCCGCCCCGTTCCCTCCCTGGAGCCCTTAGCGCCCCCAACGGGTGAGAGTATCCGTGAACGCCCCCATTCCGGTGGGCTTCCGTGGAACAGCTCGGTAAACGGCCACAAACCTTGGTGCGCCCTCGCCCTCTGTCCTGGATCATGGGGGCGGGTGCGCTGCCCGACGCACCAGCCCCCCGTTCTCAGGAGGCAGACCCTGCCTACGACACCCGCCGAAAAGTCCCTTCCCATCCGTCTGAACGTCGATGACAGCGACTCGCCGTCGGATGTCGTCGACGCGCTCTTTCTGGGACGCTTCGCGACCGGCGAGCAGCCGTACGCCCGCAGTCACTCCGTCGACCGGGTGAGGTCGGGCGCCACGCTGCTGCCGCCGTCCGCGACCGTACTGCGCGCGGCCCGTGACGACGACCGCAGCGCGACGCTCGCGGAGGGCGACGGCTGGACCCTGCTGATCTCCCGGTGGAACCGGGGGGCGGACGTGACCGTGACCGCCGTGGACGACGCCCTGGCCGAGAAGGTGCTGCACCAGGCCGTGGACGGGGCGGAGGACGAGCCGGATCCGCAGCCGGAGAACGTGGCGATGGGATTCTGGTACGTCTCGCCGCGGCGCGGCCCGCACCGCACCACGCGGCAGATCTCGGCCGGGACCTGGGAGGAGATCCGCGGCAACTACACGGCGCCGGTGGCCGAGGCCATGGACGGGCTGATGAAGGTCACCCCGGACGACATCGCCGGTCGCCTCCTGCTGCTGCACGGCCCGCCCGGCACCGGCAAGACCTCGGCGCTGCGCACCCTGGCCCGCTCCTGGCGGGACTGGTGCCAGGTGGACTGCGTCCTGGACCCGGAGCGGCTCTTCACCGACGTGGGCTATCTGATGGACATCGCGATCGGCGAGGACGACGGCACGGCCAAGGGACGCTGGCGGCTGCTGCTCCTGGAGGACTGCGACGAGCTGATCCGCGGCGAGGCCAAGCACACCGCGGGGCAGGCGCTGTCCCGGCTGCTGAACCTGACGGACGGTCTGCTCGGCCAGGGGCGCAACGTGCTGGTCGGGGTGACCACCAACGAGGATCTGGAGCGGCTGCACCCGGCGGTGGTCCGACCCGGCCGGTGTCTGGCCCGGATCGAGGTCGGCAAGCTGACGCGGCCGGAGGCGGTCACCTGGCTCGGCGGGGAGGTCGACGACCGGGAAGGTGTCATCGGGCGGGACGGGGCGACGCTCGCGGAGCTGTACGCGCTGCGGCGCGGCACCCGGCCGCCCGCCGTGCCGTCGCAGTCGGCGGAGTCCAACTCGGGGCTGTACCTCTGAGCGGCCCACCGGGGGGCGTCCACGAGACGCCCACCGGGGGCCGGCTCAGCCGTACAGCTCCCGCAGCCGTACGGACAGGCAGGTCACACAGCCCTCCATCTTCTCGAACTCGCTGATGTCCACCGGCACCGGCTCATAGCCGAGGTCGGCGAACAGCTCGGCGCTGCGCGGCGCGCTCGCCGCCATCAGCAGCTTGCCGCCGCCGAGCAGCACCACATGGGCGCCGGACTCCTCGGGGACGGGGAGGAACCGGGGGAACGCGGCCGGGTCGTCGACGAGGGGCGGGTAGCCGATGACGGTGCCGTCCGGCAGCGCGGTGACCGCCGACTTCAGGTGGAGCACCTTGCTGACCGGTACGGCCACCACCCGCGCGCCCAGCGGCTCCAGCGCGGCGCGCAGCTGGCGGATGCCGTCGCCGTTGGTGCGTCCGCCGCGTCCCGCATAAATGGTGTCGCCGATCTTCAGGACGTCCCCGCCGTCCAGCGTCCCCGGCTCGCGGATCCGGTTCAGCGAGCAGCCGAGGGCGGTCACGGCCTCCTCGGCGGTCGCGGTCTCGGGCCTGCGGGACTCGGCTCCGGGGCGGCCGATCACCGCGACGTTCCGGTGGACGACCATGGTGTCCTCGACGAACACCCCGTCCGGGCAGTCGTCCAGCGCGGGCAGCTCGACCGTCTCCCAGCCGTGCGCGCGCAGCGCCACGACGTAGACCTCCCACTGCCGCAGGGCCAGCGCGGGGTCGACCGGGGTGCGGTCGATATGGGTGACGAGCCCGTCGGCGAGGCGGGGGCTGGGGCGCCGGACGAGGGCTTTACGGCTGGTCGTACGGCCGGTCATGGGATTGGGCAGCGCGCTGGTCATGGGGACAGCATGTCAGGCGGGGTCGCTGCCGGAGCTACCCCGGCCACGGCCGGAGCCACCCCGGCCGAGTCACTCGGAGTCGCCGTAGACCGCGCGCAGGGCGTCCTCGACGGTGGCGAGGGCGGCCGCGCGGTCCAGGCCCAGCCGCCGCGCCCGCTGGGCGTAGGTCTGGGCGGCCTCGGCGGCCCGGCGCAGGGTCGCGTCGCCCGCCGCCGCGATGAAGGTGCCGTGGCGGCCGCGGGTCTCGATCACACCATCCGACTCCAGGGCCCGGTACGCCTTGGCGACGGTGTTCGCGGCCAGCCCCAGCTCCTCGGCGAGGCCGCGTACGGTGGGCAGCTTGTAGCCCACGGGAAGCGCGCCGGAGTGGGCCAGCTCGGCGATCCTCGCGCGGATCTGCTCGAAGGGGGCGGTCGCCGCGTCCTGGTCGACGGTGATCTGCAAGGCCACGTTGGGGCTCCTGGGGCGTGGGTGCGGGACGGTGTTTGTGGCACCCATTGTGTGTCAAGCCGAGGGGAACCGTCTGCCAGGCCGAGGGGAACCGCACGGCCTCGGTGATCTAGCCCACGAGCTGCGGAAATTAGCGGGCGGGCGGGGCTGACAGGCCGTAATCTGCGCAACCATGACCATGACTGTGCGCGATTTCCGGGCCACCGACGCGGAGGCCGTGGTGGCGGCGCGGCGCTCCGCCTTCCCCTATCTGGTGACCACGCCCCGGACGGTGGTCTGGGAGTCGGAGAGCGCGCCCGTCGAACAGCACTACCGGCTGCTGGTCGCCGAGGCGGACGGGCAGGTGGTGGGCTCGAGCGAGATGGGCGTCTTCCACGGCAGCGACGAGCCGGGGCTCGCCTTCGCCAATACGACCGTGATCGCCGGGGCGCGCGGACGGGGCGCGGGGTCGGCGCTGGTGAACGCGGCGGAGGAGTATCTGTCCGGGCTGGGCACGGCGAAGATCTTCGCCTGGACGCTGGACGACGCGTCTTCGGTGACCTTCGCCGAGCGGCGCGGCTATCGGCGCGGCCGCTGCTCCCGTGTCCAGCGGCTGGACCTGACGGCGGCGGCGCTGCCGCCGCTGAGCTTGGGCGGCCTCCCGGACGGGCTGGAGCTGCGCACGGCGGCGGACTTCGCGGACGATCCGCATCCGCTGTACGAGGCGGATGTGGAGTGCACGGTGGACGAGCCGGGCGACGTGGACACGGCCGCGCCGCCATACGCCGAGTGGCTGGCCCTGACCTGGGAACATCCCGCGCTGGACCGCGAGCTGACGTCGGTGGCGGTGGTGGACGGCACGGTGGCCGCCTACAGCGTGGCCCACACGGACGGCCGGGGCCGCTACTGGTCCGGTATGACCGGCACCCGCCGCGCCTTCCGCGGCCGGGGTCTGGCCAAGCTGGCCAAGAACGACTCGCTCCACCGCGCCCGCTCGGCGGGCTGCCGGGAGGCGTTCACCGGCAACGACGGCGACAACGGTCCGATGCTGGCGGTCAACAAGTGGTTCGGCTACGAACCGGCGGCCACGGAGTGGCGCTGCATACGGGAGCTCTCGGCGTAACCGCGTCAACCCGCGTCAGCGCGTAACCGCGTCAGCGCGATTGGCGCAGCCCCGAGATGAGCAGCCCGACGAGGTGGCGTGCGTCGTAGCGGGGGTTGTTGCCGGCGCCCGCGCAGAGGCTGCCGACGCCGCGCATCAGCTCATAGGCGTCCTGGCCGGAGCGGATCTCACCGGAGGCGACCGCGGCGTCGAGCAGCTGATCGCAGACGGGCAGGAGCCGGTCGATGAAGTAGGAGTGCAGGGGGTCGAAGCAGGGGTCGTCGGACTGGAGCACGGCGGCGAGGCCGTGCTTGGTGACCAGGAAGTCGACAAAGAGGTCGATCCACCGCCCCAGTGCGGTGTGCGGGGTCTCGCCGCCCGCCAGCAGCGCGGGGGCGGCCTCGGCGAGGGCCTCGACCTGGTGCCGGTAGACGGCGACGATGAGGTCGGCCCGGGTCGGGAAGTGGCGGTAGATCGTGGCCGTCCCGACACCGGCCTTGGCCGCGATGTCGCGTATCGGCGCTTCCACGCCCGAGCTGACGAACACCGCGGCGGCGGCCTCGAGCAGCGCCTTCTCATTGCGCCGCGCGTCCGCCCGCTTGGGCCGGGCCGCACGCTCCGCGTCTCGATCGTCGTCGTTCACCGCACGCTCCCTCCGCGGCCGAGTCTAACGAAACGGGACAACGTCCCATAACCTCCGACCGTCAGAGCGGGGTCAGCCGATCGGGCCCCTCGGGGGCGTACGCGATGGGGTCGTCCGGCTCATGCCAGTGGAGGGCGAAGCGGTGCCCGGCGCGATACGCCTCGAGGCCCGCGCGGCAGTACGCCACCATGTCGTCCGGCAACGCGTCCAGCGGGAACCAGCCCAGCTCGGAGCACTTCCCGGGCTCCCGATTGACGGGCTCGCGCCCCCCTTCCCCCAGCTCCGCCTCGAAGAACCACCCCGTACGGGCGTCCCCGGCCGGCGCCTTGTGCTGCAACACGAGAACGGCCCGCACCTCGTCCGGGCCGAGGCCGATCCCGATCTCCTCGGCCGCCTCCCGGAGCATCGCGGCACGCACGTCCTCACCGTCCTCGACATGCCCGGACGGGGCATGCAGCAGCCCATCCGCATAGCCCGTGTTCGCCCGCCGCGCGAGCAGCACATCACCGCCCCGGCGCAGAATCAGATGCACATCGACGATCTCCCGATGCCGCCGAACCGGCGCGAGATCCGCCGCCAGGGCATACCGCTCGTCGCGAACGGCCCGCCCCCACAGCGCCGCGTCCGGCGCGAGCTCCTCGACCGACAGCCGCTCCGTCAACGGCGCGACCATCGCCGACAGCTCGGCGGCGGTCAGCCCGACGGGCTCGGCCTCGCCCCACCGCCCCTCGATCAGCACCAGCCGCCCACCCGGCCGCAGCAGCCGCGCCCAACGCCGCAGCACCGCCCGCTGATCCGGCAGCATCCACAGCAGATGCCGCACCAGCACGACATCGAACCGCCCCTCCCCCACGGGCGGCTCCGCCGCGTCCCCGACGAGCACACTGGCCCCCGTCCCCGCCAGCTTCGCCCGCGCCAGCTCGACCATGCGCGGCGACCGGTCGATCCCCGTCACCCGATGCCCCCACTCGGCCGCGAGCAACGCGAGGCTCCCCGTACCGCACCCGAGGTCAAGCACATCCGCGCCCCGCTGGGGCAACCACCCGCGAAGCCGCCCGGCCCACGCCTCCCGCACGGCCGGGTCCCGCAGCCCGTGATCCGGCTCATCGTCGAAGCCCACGGCGGCGGCGTCCCAGTAGGCGCTGGTCGAGCTCTCTGCACACATACCGCGATGCTCGCATCGACCACTGACAACGCCCTTCGTATGGATGAGCACCCTCGTCGCCCATGTCGCGAATATCGTGCACGACATGAACGACGCGTTGCACAGCCGCTGGAAGCGGGCGAGCGAGCGGAAGCTTGCCGAGGGGTACCAGGAGTCCGCCGAGGTCGAGCAGGAGCGTCAGGAGCACCGCCTGTCCATGGCGCTGGCCAAAGTCGTCTACGACCGCCGGATGGAGCTGGGGCTGTCCCAGACCGAGCTGGCCGCCCGCACCGGGTTGACCCAGGCCGAGGTCTCCCGGATCGAGGGTTCCGACACGGTGCCCACACTGCCCCTCCTCGCGAAGCTGGCCAAGGGGCTGAACGCGTCGCTGAACATCGCCATCGACGAGGCCGACGCACAGGTGACGCTCACCGCCCACGAGGCCGCGTAGGCACCGCCATCGCTCTGGCGGTCAGGGACTCCGCCGCAGCACGAGCGTGACGAAGCCCAGCGTGCCGCGGTAGCCGGACAGCCACTGGGAGCGGTGCTCGGCGGCGGCCTTGTACGCGTCCAGGGCGTCGGGTTCCTCGCGGTGGTCCAGGGCCCAGCGGGAGAGGGAGCCGGTCCAGGACCACTCGTAGTCGTCCCACTCCCCGGGCGTGCTGACATGGCCGTAGACCGGCGTCCAGCCGTCCGCGACGACGCGGTCCACGGTCGTCGCGAGATCCGCGTAGTCGTCCCACGTGGCGCCCAGCGCGGAGAGGGCGGCGGCGTCGGGTTCGCGCTCCCAGAAGCCGTCGCCCACGAGGACATGCCCGTCCGGGGCGAGGAGTTCGCGCGCCGCCGCGAGAGTGGGCAGCAGGCCACCGAAGGCGTGCGCGGCGCCGACGCTCAGGACCACGTCGAAGCGGTGCGCCGAGGCGAAGACCGCGGCGTCCATCTCATGGAGGATCAGCCGGTCCGCGACCTCGGATTCCTCCGCGCCCTCGCGTGCCTGCTCCAGGGCCGCGGTGTGGATGTCCACCCCCTCGGCGCGCATCCACGGATAGCGGACCAGCAGCCGCCGCAGCCATGCGCCGCCTCCGCAGCCGAGGTCGAGGGCGCGGTCGGCCTCGTCCGCCACCGCCCGGTCGAGCAGCCGGGCCACCGACTCGTCGGCGATCGGGGCGGCGATCGGATGGTCGGCGTGCGCGAGATGGGATCTCCGTTGACGGTCCATCCGCACAGCGTGGCAAGACCCGTCCCGGTCCGCAGGTTGTTTTCCGGGCTTGGTTCCGTCTCGGGGGCCGCCCAGGACTTCCCACGGCATCGATACGCGGCTCCGCCGCGTGGTGGGGGTCTACCCCCAGACCCCCGGGGTCCAGGGGCGAAGCCACTGGTAACGGGAAGGGGCGGGGAGGGGAGAAATCCGCCGGACACCCCGTAGCGGCGCCCGCCAACAGCCGCCACACACCCTTGACGGCCCGCATGTTAGCGGTAACACTCCCCCTCGTGGACTCCTTGGAGCAACCAACGAGAACCCCCTCACCACCACCTCCCCAACTCTTCAGCCGCGCCGCCGTGGCCGCCTCCTGCGTCGGCTTCGTTCTCATCGGCGCGCTCCAGGCGCTCTACGGGCCGTCGATCCCCGCCCTGCGCGACACCTACGGGCTGTCGCCATCCGCGGCCGGGATGGGGCTGAGCGCGCATTTCATCGGCGCGGTGGCGGGTGTCCTCGGCTTCGACCGGCTCTTCGGCCGGATCGGCAACCGCCGGCTGCTGGGCTGGTCCTACCTGCTCATGGCGGGTGGCGCGGCCGGGTTCGCGCTCGCGCCCACCTGGCCGCTCGCCCTGGGTCTTGCGCTCCTCGCGGGGCTGGGCTTCGGCGGGATCGACTACGGGCTGAACCAGCTGTTCGCCGTCGGCTTCGGGCACCGTAGCGCCGCCATGCTCAACATCCTCAACGCCCACTTCGGCATCGGCGCCGTCCTCGGCCCGGCCCTCATCGGCCTGGTCGGGGCCGCGCACTACCCCGCCGTCTTCCTCGGCTTCGCCGCGCTCACGCTACCGCTGCTGCTGTGTCTGGCCGGGGTGCGCGACGAGGCCCCGCCGCGCGGCGGCGACACGGGAGCGGACGGGGACAGCGACGCGGGCGCGGGCGCGCGCCGCCACGTCCGTGCCCGCAGCCTCGCCACCGTCCTGGCCGCCTTCGTCGTCCTCTACGTCCTCCACGTCGCCATCGAGTCCGGCGTCGGCGGCTGGGAGCCGACCCACCTGGAGACGATCGGTTACGGGGCGACCGCCGCCGCCTCCGCGACCTCCGCCTTCTGGCTGATGATGACGGTCGGCCGCTTCCTCGTCGCCCCGCTCGCCCTCCGCTGGTCCGCCCAGGCGATCATCGCGGTGAGCTGCGCGGGGATGACGGGGTGCCTGCTGCTGGCCGCGATCCCCGCCGCGGCCCCGTACGCCTACGCGGGCGCCGGGCTGTTCATCGCGCCGATCTTCCCCACCGGGCTGCCCTGGCTGCTCCGGGCGGCGCCGCGCGCCCAGCGGGCCGGTGCGCTGGTCATGGCGGCCTCGATGGTCGGCGGGGTCGCCGCACCGCCCGCGCTCGGCAAGGCGATCGAACTCGCGGGCGTCCGGGCCGTACCGCTGATCCTCTGCGCCATCTCCGCGGTGTGCCTGGTCACCACCGGATGGCTGATCCGCGCCGCGTCCCCGTCCGTACTCCCTACGCCACCCCCACGCCCCACGCCACCCCCACCCGACGAGCCCGCCCCCGCCGCCGAAAGGACCTCCTGACGCCCATGCCCGCCGCCGCCCTGACGCTCTCCGACGACGGTTTCCTCCTGCACGGTGAGCCCTTCCGGATCCTCTCCGGCGCCCTCCACTACTTCCGCACCCACCCCGGCCAGTGGGCCGACCGGCTGCGCAAGGCGCGGCTGCTGGGGCTCAACACCGTGGAGACCTACGTCCCGTGGAACCTCCACCAGCCCGCCCCCGGCACCCTGGACCTCGACGGGCTGCTCGACCTCCCCCGCTTCCTCGAGCTGGCCCACGCCGAGGGGCTGCGCGTACTGCTGCGCCCCGGTCCTTACATCTGCGCCGAGTGGGAGGGCGGCGGGCTGCCCTCCTGGCTGACCGCCCAGCCGGGCTTGCGCCCGCGCAGCCGCGACCCCCGCTTCACCGCCGCCGTGGACGCGTACCTCGATCTGCTCCTGCCGCCCCTCGCTCCCCATATGGCGGCACGCGGCGGTCCGGTGATCGCCGTCCAGGTGGAGAACGAGTACGGGGCGTACGGCGACGACACCGCCTATCTCGCGCAGCTGGCCGACGCGTTGCGCACCCGTGGCGTCGAGGAGCTGCTGTTCACCTGTGACCAGGCGGACAAGTCGAAGCTGGCGGCCGGGAGCCTGCCCGGAGTGCTCACCACCGGCACCTTCGGCGGCCGGATCGGCGACTCGCTGGAGGTGCTGCGCACCCACCAGGAGAGCGGGCCGCTGATGTGCGCGGAGTTCTGGATCGGCTGGTTCGACCACTGGGGCGAGCCACACCACGTACGGGCGGCGGACGACGCGGCGGCGGACCTGGACAAGCTGCTGTCGGCGGGCGCGTCGGTGAACATCTACATGTTCCACGGCGGCACCAACTTCGGCTTCACGGCCGGGGCCAACCACGACCACGCCTACACCCCGGCCGTCACCTCCTACGACTACGACGCGGTGCTCACCGAATGCGGCGACCCGGGCCCCAAGTACGCCGCGTTCCGCGATGTCATCGCCCGCCACGCCGCCGTCCCCGACGAGCCCGTCCCGGAGCCCTCGCCCAAGCTGCCGCCGACCGACGTACGGCTCACGGACTCGGCCAACGCCCTGGTCTGCGCCGAATTCCTGTCGCCCGGCGAGCAGTTCACCGACCCGCCCACCATGGAGCGGCTGGGCCAGGCGTACGGCTTCGTCCTCTACGGCACGGAGCTGCCCGCGCTCGGCGACCGCGTCCTGCACTTCACGGGCGGGGTGGGCGACCGGGCGCAGGTCTTCATCAATGGCGCCCCGGCGGGCGTCCTGGAGCGTGAGCGCCACGAGGACACGCTGCATGTCCGGAGCCCGGAGTACGGGGCCCGGCTGGACGTCCTGGTCGAGAACATGGGCCGGGCGAACTACGGGCCACGCATCGGCGACCCCAAGGGCATCACCGGCCCGGTCACCCTCGACGGCGAGCCCCTGGAGAACTGGACCTGCCACCCGCTCCCCCTGGATCACCTCCCCGAACTGCCCTTCCGTGGCACGGACACCCCCGTCGCCGGTCCCTCCTTCCACCGTGGCACCTTTACGGTGGACACCCCCGCCGACGCGTTCCTCGCCCTGCCCGGCTGGACCAAGGGCGTGGCCTGGATCAACGGCTTCAACCTCGGCCGCTACTGGTCGCGCGGTCCGCAGCGCCGTCTCTACGTGCCCGCGCCGGTGCTGCGGCCGGGAACGAACGAGCTGGTCCTGCTGGAGCTGCACGCGGCGACGACGCGCACGGTACGGCTGACGGACGAGCCCGACCTGGGCTGGACGGACGAGAACTGAGACACACGAGGGGAAACCACATGGGGAGCGAGCCGGAGGACGAGTCGGGCGGCCCCCAGCGCGTCCGGCGGCGCCGGGCGACGGCGGGCGGCGGGGCCGTGATGGCCGACGTCGCCCGCCGCGCCGGGGTCTCCGGCCAGACCGTCTCCCGCGTCCTCAACGACCACCCCCGGGTCCGCCCCGAGACCCGCGAACGCGTCCGCGCCGCCATGCGGGAACTGGGCTACCGCCCGACCGCCAGCGCCCGCACCCTGGCCAGCGGCCGCAGCCGGACGCTCGGCGTGATCTCCTTCGACGCGGCCCGCTTCGGCCCGGCCGCCACGCTGGCGGGCATCAACGAGGCCGCGCAGGAAGCCGGTTATCTGGTCAGCACGATCGCGCTCACCGCCGCCGACCAGGAGGCGGTACGCGGCGCCGTCGACCGGCTGCTCGGCCAGGGCGCGGACGGCATCATCGCGATCGCCCCGCAGCGCTCGGTGGGCGAGGCCCTGGTCGAGGCCGACCACGGCAGGCCCATGGTCACCCTGGACAAGAGCTTCGGCACCCGCTTCCCCGTCGTCGCGGGCGACTCCGCGTCCGGCGCCCGCCAGGCCACGGAACATCTGCTGCGCCTCGGCCACCGCACGGTCCGCCATATCGCGGGCCCGGTCGGCTGGATCGCCGCCGAGGCCCGGGTGGACGGCTGGCGGGCCGCCCTCAGGGAAGCGGGCGCGGAGGCCCACGAGCCGCTTTTCGGCGACTGGAGCGCGGACTCGGGCCACGACCTGGGCCGCCGCATCGCCCACGACCCGGACGCCACGGCGGTGTTCGTCTCCAACGACCAGATGGCGGTGGGCGTCCTCCGCGCCCTCCACGAGGCGGGCCGCCGGGTCCCCGAGGACGTGAGCGTGATCGGCTACGACGACATCCCCGAGGCCGCGCATCTGCTCCCCCCGCTCACCACGATCCGTACGGACTTCGCGGAGATCGGCCGCCGCTGTCTGAGCCTGATGCTCGACCAACTGGAACGCACCCCCGAGCCGGGGGTGCGGGTGACGATCCCCACGGAGCTGGTCGTACGCGAGAGCTGTGGCCACCTGTTACGGGGTTCCGCTCGGCAGGCTCAGGGGTAGAGGCCGGCCCGGAAGGTGAACGAGACGAGTTGCGCCCGATCACGTGCGCCGACCTTCGTCATGGCCCGCACCGCATGCGTCTTCACGGTGAACGGCGACACGGACATCTGGGCCGCGATCTCGTCGTTGCCGAGACCGCTCGCGACGAGAACGACCACGTCCCGTTCCCTGGGGGTCAGGGCGTCGAAGCGCCTCAGCAGCTCCTGGTCGATCACCGGGGGCGGGCTGTGGGTCATATGACCGATGAGCGCGGCCGTCGCGGCGGCCGACAGCGCACCGCCACCGCCGACGACCTCGTTGATTCCGGCGACGAGTTCAGCAGGGCTCACGGTCTTGCTCAGGAAACCGTTGGCGCCCGCGCGAAGGGCGGCGAGAACGATGTCGTCCTGGTCAAAAGTGGTCAGCACGATCACCCGCAGCTTTTCGGGCGGGTGCTCTTCGCGGATCCGGCGGGTGGCTTCGACACCGTCGATGCCGGGCATCCGGATGTCCATCAGGACCAGGTCGACGGGGTGGTCCCGGAGGAAGGGGACGACCTGGAGTCCATCGGAGAGATCACCCGCGACAACGAGACCCGGGTCGGGCAGAAGCATCGTTCTGATGCCGGCCCTCATGTCGTCCTGGTCGTCGACGATCAGAATCCGCGTCATCGGACGACCGCTCCCAGCGGGCTGAACTCCGCATGCACCCGGAACCGTCCGTCGTCACTGTCGATCGTCAGCCGCCCGCTGGAGGACTCGACGCGTTCGCGCATTCCCACGAGTCCGAGTCCGCTGCCCGCGTCGGAGCCGCGGAGTGAATGACCGACGCGGTTCTCCACGGTGACGCAGATCCTGCCGTCGCGCTCGCGCACATCCACCGTCGCCGTCCCCTCTCCATGCCGGTAGGCATTGGTGAGCGCTTCTTGAACGACCCGGTAGACCGTCACGCCGACACTGGGCTCCACGAAACCGGCGGGAATGTCGATGGAGGGCCGGACGTCGAGGCCGATGCTCTCGAACGAGGCGATAAGCCCTTCCAGGCCACTGAGCGCCGGGGTCGGCCGGAGCGCCTCGTCGCCGGAAGTGTCGTCCCCGAGGCGGAGGAGCGCGAGGATCCGTTGCGTTTCGACGACGACGGTGCGGGCGCTGGACCGGGCCGAGACGAGGGCCTGCCGGGAAGACTCGGCGCCTTCGGGCAGCCCGATCTCCGCGGCACCGAGATGCAGGCTCAGCATCGCGACTTGGTGGCCGATGACGTCGTGGAGGTCCCGGGCGATGCGGAGCCGTTCTTCGGTCACTCGTCGGATGGCTTCGATCTCGCGGGTGGCGATGGCGCTCTCGGCCCGTTCCTCCAGGATCCACCAGTGGTCTCGATGGATGCGGAGCGCGGCCCCTGTCGCACCGCCCGCTATCGCTGAGAAGAGGGCGGCGGCTCCCACGATCGCGCCGCCACGGAACCCTCCCAGCGTCATGAACGCCCCCAGGAAGAACGCCGCCACGATGCCGGTTCCGGCCAGCGGCTGCTTTCCCCTGAGGGTGACCGAGAACAGCACGAGCACCGCCATCATCCACACCGACAGGGGGTCGTGGCCCACCGCTGTGACGGCGAAGGACGCCGCGCTCGTCACGACCAGTCCTGCCCACGGCTTCCACCATGAGAGGGCGACACCGCCACCGGCGAGGACCACGGAGAGGGCCGTCGGCCCATCCGACCCTCTCAGCACCGCTGCCACGATCTGCCCGGTGAACACGAGCGCGGCCACGGAATAGGCGACCCGGTGCAGCACCTCGGGGCGGCGGACCCACAGGGGCGCCGCGGGCCCGTCCTGATTGTTCTGCGCCTTGACCATGGCCTGATTCTCGTTCCCGTGTGCTGCGGCCGTGTACTTCGAACGAAGTACACGGCGAACCGGCTTCGGCCGATGGAGACGGCAGATCTCATTCGATCGAAATGGATGGCAGAACTACTTCGATCGAAGTACACGGCCCCTCCCGAGGCCGCTGAGACTCGTCATCGAGGCGACCGCCTCACACCATCTCGATCACAACGGGACGCCCGATGACTCAGACCACCGTAACTCCGGCCACGACCACGGCGACGCCCTCCGGGCTCCGATCGCTCTACCTGATCCGGGTCGCCTTCTCCCTGGTCTGGGCCGCACTCGTCTTCACGACCTCCGCCTCACTCGTGTCGACGGACAGGCCCACAGTGATCGCGGCCGTGCTGCTGATCATCTACCCCCTGTGGGACGTCATCGCCACGCTGCTCGAGCGCCGTATGGCGGGCACCGGCTCCAGGAACCGCGTCAGCACCATCAACATGGCTCTCGGCCTCGCCACCACCACCGGAATGATCATTGCCGTCTTCTCCACCATCACGACGGCCCTTCTCGTGTTCGGCGTCTGGGCCCTCCTTTCCGGAGCGATCCAGCTCGCCGTGGCGATCCGCCGCAGGCGCACCGTCGGCGCCCAGTGGCCCATGGTCATCAGCGGCGGACAGTCCGTCCTCGCCGGTGCCACCGTCGCCGCCACGTCCGCCTCGGCGACGAGCAGCCTGTCCACCGTCGCCGGATACGCGGCCTTCGGCGCCTTCTGGTTCCTCGTCTCCGTCATCGCCCTGAGCATCCGCGGCCGACGCGTGGGGCTGGAGGCGTGACGCAGCCGCGTCACAGGGGGGGGCGGCCCCAGGCGCCTCGATCTCACAGCGCGCCACCCCGCTCCTGGCGATCCTGGTATCGCTGGTGATGAACGGCACGGCCAGGCTTTCGGCAAGCGCGACGTACTCGGCGTCATAGGAAGAAGACGAGCGCGGAGCAATCGATGACGATCAACGGCCTGCCCGCGCGTCGTCGATCGCGGCCAGCACGTCCGATGCGCTCAGGCTGGCACTGGCCCCGGCTTCGGCACGGGCCGCGACCTCGGCGAGCGTGAGCCTGGATGCCTCACCGACGAGCACGTCCGGCGCATAGGCCTGAAGCACTTGCCGGCCTGCGCGGCACGAGCCTTTACCAGCATTGCATGCACAATGCAGCTGCATCAGAGGTCCGCCCCCTTGCGGTGGCGCGGGCAGCGGCAGGGCGGGAACTGGCTGGACCGCAGGGGTTCGAGCTTGTCCTTGACCACGACGACCACCCTGCCGAGCTCCTGCGTCACGACCGCGCCGTCCGGCGAGACGCGGTAGACGCGCATGGTCATCCGTGGAGCGGTGGATTCGGTGTGTGCGAACACGTTGACCTGTCTTTCCGGTCGGCCAATTACGTTGAGTGCACATACCGTCGCGTTCCGGCGCGTAGGCTGGAAAGAGGCGACAAGTCCCAGCCAAGATCGCGGGACAAGAGGGGATGCACGATGCCGTTCCAGCCACGCGAACTGTTTCCCGACCGCTCGGCCCGCGACCTCTTCGGCGCGGAGATCCGCCGCCACCGGGAGAAGGCGGACATGTCGCTGCGGCGGCTGTCCGAGGTGCTGAACTACAGCAAATCGCACCTGGCCCGGATCGAGGCGGCGGAGTCGCTGCCGTACGACGACCTTCCGGCGAAGTTGGACGCGTGCTTTGGGACGGACGGGATGTTCGCGCGACTGTATGCGCTGGCGAAGAATGAGCCGTTCAAGAGCAAGTACCGGGGCGTCATGGAGGTTGAGAAGCACGCGGTGGCCATTGAGGAGTACGCCTGCGCCACGATTCCAGGTCTGCTCCAGACTCCCGAACACGCGAGGGCATCTCTGCGCATTGGGAACCGATACGCCCCTGAGGCAGAGATCGACGCGATGACGAAGGCCAGGCTTGCCCGACAAGCTCGACTGAGCCAAGTCCAGCCGCCTGACTGCTGGTTCATCGTGGACGAGGCCGCGTTGCGCCGCGCCGCCGGAGAGCCTGAGGTGATGCGCGACCAGTTGATGTCCCTGATCGAGCGCGGAACACAACCGCACGTGACCATCCAGGTCCTGCCCTTCGGCGCAGGTCAGCACCCGGATGCGGGCAGGACTCTGGTTCTCTACACACTGCCCAATGAACCGACGCTCGCCTACGAGGAAGGCCCCCATCGCGGCGGATTCATTGAGGACTCGGGCGCGGTCGCCAAGCTCCGTAAGAACTACGATCTGCTCAGGGCCATGGCCCTCTCGCCACGGGACTCCGAGGCGATGATCCAAGCCGTGATGAAGGACTTGACCTCATGGGAACCGCCCCAGATCTGAGAACCGCTTCGTGGCGCAAGAGCAGCTACAGCAACAACGACGGCGGGGTATGCGTCGAGGTCGCCGACAACCTCCCCGGCATCGTCCCCGTACGCGACTCCAAGAACCCCGACGGCCCCGCCCTCAGATTCCCCAACGACTCGTGGAGCGCCTTCATAGCGAGCCTTAAGGGTCAGCGCAGCAGCAGCTGAAGTCCGCCCAGCACCGTCGCCGCGATGACCAGCCGCTCGAAGAGCCGCTGATTGATCCGGTCCACGCACGCCTTACCGATGTACGCACCGGGCAGGACGAAGAGCGCCAGCAGCGCGTCCAGGAGCAGGGAGCGGCCGTCGATCAGGCCGAGGCTGACGCTGAAGGGCACCTTGGCGACGTTGACGATCAGGAAGAACCAGGCCGAGGTGCCCAGGAAGCCCAGCTTCCGGAAACCGGCGGAGAGCAGGTAGAGCGACATTACGGGGCCGCCCGCGTTGGCCACCATCGTGGTGAAGCCGCCGAGCACCCCGTACGAACCGGCCTTGAGCCGTGCGCCCGCCCCGTCGGCGGCCGGGACCTCCGGGGCCGCCGCCCGGGCGGCCGCACGGCGCCGCCATACCGTGACGCCCGCCATCAGCAGCAGGATCGCGCCGATGGAGGTCCGCACCTCCGCGTCCCCGGCCCACAGCATGAACACTGTCCCCACCACGACCCCGACCGCGACCGCCGGGAACAGCCGGAGCAGGGTCCCCCAGTGTGCGTGCCGCCGGTAGGTGCCCACGGCGAGCACATCGCCGACGATCAGCAGGGGCAGCAGCACACCGGTCGACTCCCGGGCCGGAAGCACGGCCGCGAAGATCGCGAGGCTGACGGTATTGGCGCCGCTGACGGCGGTCTTCGAGAAGCCGACGAGTATGGATGCCGCCGCGAGCGCGGCGAACTCCCAGAGGGTAACGGTGTACATGCCACGGGATCATTCCAGGCCACCGTGCCCGCACGGGAGCCAGGGACGTCAGCGCACCCAACCCTGGAGCGGCTCGGTGTCGAGCGTGACGCCGACCGGCGCGGGCAGCGTGAGCGGCTTGCCGAACGGCACGGTCTTGGTGGTCTCGTACCGGACCCCGTCGGGCTCGCTGAAGACCGTGACCTCACCGGCCTCCCGGTCGACCAGCAGATACACCGGGATGCCCGTCTCGGCGTAGGCCCGTGGCTTCTCCACCCGGTCCCTGCGGTCGGTATCGGAGTCGTACGAGGTGACCTCCACGACCATCAGGACGGGATCGGCGTCGGCCCACTCCCCCTGGCCGACGAACGCGTCACTGTGGGCGAGGGTCCCGTCGGGGCGAGCATGGCCATTGCGGTACGTCTCGACCTTGAGGCCCTGGTCGTGCAGCCACAGCTCGGGATGGGCCTGGATGCAGATCCGCGCCAACCACTGGATGATCCGCCCATGGCCGCCATCAGGTCTCGGCGTAACTCCGATCTTCCCGTTGAGGAACTCCCACCGCGTCCCTTCCGCCACCCGGGTCGCCAGCCGCGCGCACGCTTCGAACTCCTCCGGCAGCATCTGCGGACGATCGTGGGTCACGGCCATGGGCTCGCAGCGTAGCCGCTCTCAGTGACCACTACCTGTGCGGCTAAGGTGCACGCATGGTGACAAGGCGAACGCGGGACGGGCTGCTGGAACTGATGGACTGGCTCGAAGGGAAGCACGGGCCGGTCACCGAGGAGGAGCGCGCTGCCGCTCAAGCGGAGCTGCGCGAGATCGACGCGGAACATGACCTTCGAGCGAGCTCGCCCGCAGGGTGATACTGGGCGCATGAGCAGCCAGGAGTTCGTGCGGGCCCGGGCCGGGCTAGGGTGCGGGCTCGGTGGGATGGTGGTGACCGCCGTCGGGTATCGCTCCCAGGGGATACCGCCCACGCTGCACCGGGTGCTGCCCTCGCCCTGTCTGACCCTGATCTTTTCCCTCGACGGGCCCGTCGTCGGCGGCGTCACGCCCGAGCAGGCGCGGGGGCCCGGCGCGGCACGGGAGGAGATCGTCGTGGGCGGGCTGCACCAGCGACCGGCCTACATCGTCCAGCCCGGCCGCGAGGCCGGAGTGCAGCTGGCCGTACATCCGCTGGCGGCGCGCACGCTGCTGGGGCTTCCGGCCGGTGCGCTCGCCTCCGACGACGACCTGGTCACCTCCGGGGCCGACGTGCTGGGCAAGCGGGCCGTCGACATTCGCGAGCGGCTGTGCGAGCACCAGTCGTGGAGGGCCGGTTCGCCACGCTGGCGCCTCACGGCGGCCGGTGTGCGGGTGCTCCGGCCGATCGAGGACCAGCCGTACGGCAGCCGGGAATTCGCCATCGCCGACCCGGAGGGCAACAAGTGGTCCTTCGGTACCTATCGCGGTGAGCCCCGGCCCGCCGACGGCTGACGCACGGCTATTCCTCCAGGTAGTGGAAGCCCGGCCGGGGGTGCATCAGGAAGTCGTGGTGCGAGATGTTCCACGCGTACGCACCCGCCATCGCGAAGGCCACCCGGTCCCCCACCCGTAGCTCCGCGACCGGGATCCGGCTGGCCAGCACGTCCTTGGGGGTGCACAGCTGGCCGACCAGCGTGACCGGCTCCTCCCGTACGGCCGGGCGCGCCCAGGGCCGGGTCCACACGGTGTCCGTGGGCAGCACCTGGAAGGGCTGGTCGTGCTGTTTGGTGGCGGGGGTGCGGATGTGGTGGGTGCCGCCGCGCACCACCGCGAACGCCTCGCCCCCGCTGTGCTTGATGTCCAGCACCTCGGTGACGTACCAGCCGCAGTAGACGGTCAGCGCCCGGCCGGGCTCGATCCGCAGGGTGAGATCGGGGTGGCGCAGGGCGAGGTCCGCCATGCCCTGGCCGTAGGCGGCCCAGTCGAAGCGGCGGTCGGGGTGGGCGTAATCCACGCCCATCCCGCCGCCGACGTTCACCTCGGTGATCCCCAGACCGTGGCGTTCGGACAGCTTCCGCGCCCAGTCGGCGATCGCGGCGGCCACGGCCACCTGGGCGGGGGCGTCGAGGCCGCTGGCGAGGTGGGCGTGGATGCCGCGCAGCCGGAGGGGGCCGCCCGCGCCGCCCGGGGAGAGCTGCGGGAGGCAGCGCTCGACCGCCTCGGGGTCGAGCCCGAAGGGGCCGGGGCGGCCGCCCATGGCGAGCGCCGCGCCGCCCAGGGCCGCGCCGAGGCCCCCTTCGCCGTCCGCCCACTCACCGGCCAATGGGAGATTGACCCGCAGGAGGATGTCCACGGTGTCGATCCCCGCGTCCTCCGCCGCCCCGGCCAGCAGCCGCAGCTCCTGCTCGCTCTCCACATGGAACCGTTCCACGCCCAGCGTCAGCGCCCGCCGCAGCTCCCCCTCAGTCTTGCCCGGCCCGCCGAAGGCCAGCGGCGCCCCGGGCACGGCCGCGCGGACATGCTCCACCTCACCGCCGGAGGCGACCTCGTAGCCGGTGACGTGGGGCGCGAGGGCCCGGAGGACGGCGGGCGCCGGGTTGGCCTTCGCCGCGTAGTACAGCTCCAGGCCCGGGGGCAGCGCGTCCCGTACGGTCCCCGCGTGCGCGCGGAGCGCGGCCAGGTCGTAGACGTAGGCGGGAAGGTCGTCGCCGGTGAGCGCTGTGGCGAGGGTACGGACGGCGGAGGTGATCAACGGCTGCTCCCGGGACGCATGACGTGGGCCGCCTCGGACAGCAGGGCGGAGGCGAGCGGACTGGCGATACGGACATAGCCCGCGTGGCGGTCGGCCCGACGGCCCCAGCGGGTGAGGAGGTTGGCCTTCGCGGGCAGCGGCACGCCCGCCACCAGAGCGCGCAGCGCGGGCGGGTGGTCATGGGCCGCCGAACGCTCGCACAGCACGCGGCGGACCGCCGACCACAGCGCGGGCTCCAGACCCGGACTGCGGTCGGCGAGGGCGGCCACCATCTCGGCGATGTGGTTGACCAGCAGGCAGTACACCACCCGGTCCCAGCCGCGCTCCCGCTCGTACGTCAGCGGGCGGGCCACCGCCTCGGGCAGCGCGGCGAGCCCGGCGGTGTGGTGCTCGGGCACCAGCTTGGTGCCCTCCAGATCGCGGAAGAGCACCTGTCGCGGCGTGCCGTCGCCGGGGTCGACGCCGATGACGACGTTCTGGAGGTGGGGTTCGAGGACCACGCCGTGGTCGAAGTAGGCGGCCAGTACGGGCGGTACGAGCAGTTCCAGATACGCCTGCCACCAGGCGGAGAGCCGGTCGGGGTCGGCGTCGGGGAGGAGCCGGGAGATCTGGGCGCCGCTGGTCGGGTACTCATCGGCGACGGCCGCCGCGAGCAGCGCGGTCAGGCCGGGCCGCAGCCGGGCGGCCAGCCCTTCGCGGACGATCACCCCGAAGCCCTCGATCAGCTGACGATCGGCTCCGCTGTCGCCGCCGAGGTCCAGCGTCCGGTACGCGGGTTCGCGCAGCAGCTCACAGCCGGGGAAGCGGGCGGCGAGATCGGCGGCGACCGGCTCCAGCAGCCGGGTCAGGGCGACGGCGCCGGACAGCTCGTAGTCGGCGTTCTTGCGCAGACAGTTGGTGATCCGCACGTTCAGGCTGAACTTGAGGAAGTCCCGGCCGTCGTAGAGCGTACGGACCGACGCGGTGGGCGCGAACTCAGCGCCGCCCGGCCCGAGGTCCAGCACCTCGCCCCGGGCGATGGCCGCCCGCAGCAGCCGGTGCTCGCGCAGCATCGCGTACTGCCAGGGGTGCGCGGGCAGCAGCCGGTAGCCCTCGGGGACGGCGCCCTGCCGGTCCAGGGCGGCGAGCGCCCCGGGCCGCGCGGACTCCTCGCGCACGTGCTCCTGTCGTACGGCGAGGTGGTGCAGGGGGAAGCGCGCCCCGGCCTCGGGGGCGAACCGCGACCAGGAGTCGGCGCTGCCGGTGCGGGCCTTGGGGGTGGGGTGGAAGCGGTGGCCGAAGAGGAGGGACTGCTCGGAGGCGAGGTAGAGATCCTGGGCGCCGTCGCCGTAGAGATCCTGGGCGCCGTCGCTCATGGTGCTCCGGTCCGCTGCGGTGCTCCGGTCCTCCAGGGCCTCCAGGGCGGCCGTCATCCCGGCGTGGCTGGAGGCCACTTGGCCCAGGAACTCGTCGTTGTGCACCCCCGTGCGCAGCTGGAGCTCCTGGTGGATCCGCTCGGCCAGCCCGCGCCAGGACACCTCGGCCCAGGTGCCGTCGCGCTCCTCGCTGACCGGCCCGGTGAAGCGGTGCGCCCCGATGAGGGAGATGCGCCGCAGCCCGACGCGCAGCAGCACCCCGCAGCGCGGCAGCCTCAGCCGCAGCCATCCATCGGCCACGACGGTCTGGTGCTCCGGTCCCGACACCTCACGGAGCAGGCAGTTGAGGAGGGTGTGGGCGGTGGCGTGGTCGGCGGAGGCCAGGGTCGCGGCGGGCGAGGAGGTCATGGGCATGGGGCGGCTCCAACGGGTGCGGAGGAGAGAGGTACGGAGGGAAGTGCGGGGTTCGGGGGGTCTGGGAAGGCGGGCCGATCGGGCGCGGCGGTCATCTGCCGCTTCCCCGCAGCAGATAGTTGGGCCCGGTGACGTAGTGCTTGTTGATGTCGGCGGCGCCCGAGCGCTCCTTGGTGAACAAGGTGCCGGCGGTGACCATCGCCTTGACCGGCAGCCGGTCCGCGTCCAGCACCCGTCTGCGCAGCAGCGCGGCGGCCGCGCCGGGCCGGGTGACGGCGAGCCGGTCGACGGCGTCGGTGAGCCGGTCGCGCAGCCGCCGCAGCAGGGTGTCGAGCGGGGCCCGGCCGAGGCGGGCGAGCTCGAAGAGGGGGGCGGCGGCGCAGAGGTGGACGGTGATGGTGGTGAACACATCGGCCACCGGCCCGTCGCCGGACGTCAGGATCCTGCGGTCGTCGAATCCGCACAGATCGGCGGCCGGTCCTCCGCCGATCATGGCGGCGAGGCGTATCGCGTGGACGCGGGGGCCGTCGTGGTCCTTGATGAGCAGCCGGAGCCGGGGCACCGCACCGCCGTTCCCGCTGCCGTCCTCGAAGACCAGCGACGTGTTCTGCTGATGGGACTCCAGCGCGATGCCGTAGGCGAAGAGGGTGGTGTGGAAGTCGAACAGCAGCGTGAGGTAGTCGTCCAGCAGGGCGAGGACGTCCCCGCCGTAGTGGCGTTGGGCGAGCCCGTCGATGACGAGCGTGCCGTCCGGGGCGGGGGCGAGCAGCCCGGCGAGCGGCACGATGGTGGCGTTCTCCAGGCCGGGCGGGTAGCGGCGGACGAGCGTGGCCAGCAGCTCGTGTCCGGCGTGGAGGTGGGTGGTCTCGTCGGCGAGCAGCACGGTGGCGCCGAACCTCGGCTCGCGCTCGATCACGGCCTCCACGAGCCGCTGCCCCACTTCGCCGTCGATCAGCGTGCCGGGTTTGACGGACCGCCGGTTGCGCTGCCCCAGGGTGGAGGTGGTGAGGGGCAGCTTGAGGTGGACGAGGGGATCGTCGGCGAGGTCGTCGGCGACGGCCACGGTCCGCATGGAGAGGGTGGGCCGTACGTCCAGCAGGGGGCGCTCGGCGAGCCGGGCGGCGTCGTGGAGCCCGGCCGCGCGGAGGGCGTTCTCCAGCGGGGGTCCGAGGGTGAGCGGATGCACGGGGAGGGCGAGGTGGCCGTCGCCCGGCCCTGGCCCGAGGTCCCCGGGCGCGGGCCACCAGCCGGGCAGCCGCGCCGGATCCCCGCACACCGCCTCGCGCGGGAGAACGAGCCAGCGCAGCGGAAAGGTGGGGTGGAACTCGGGTGCGTGGGCGCGTAATTGCTCCTCGCTGAAGATGGACCGCCCCCGGCTGGTCGGATAGACCGGATGGTCGCGGAAGGCGGCGAGCGTGTCATACGCGAGGGCTCCGGCCATCCCGCCCCACCGCTCCCCGTACCGCGCGCCCAGCTCGGCGACGACGCGAGGACGCACGCGGCTGTGCAGCCGCATGGCGTCGAGCGCCTGGCGGCATTCGTCCACGAAGACGTCGTAGAGCGCCCGGTCCTCATCGGGCACGGCCCCCCGCAGCCGCCCGAGGACGGCATCGAGCCCGGTCAGCACGGTGCGGGGTGAACGGCCGGGTGGGCAGCCCGGCGCCCTGGCTTCCCCCGCGACACTCGGCGTCCGGGAAGCGTCGGCCGGGCCAGGCGCGGATGGCGGCCCGGCGCCCGCGGCGGGGCCCGCCACGTCCTCCGCCCGGCCCTCCCCCAGGCCGTAGCCGTGGGAAGGGCCGTCGGTGGCGGCAGCCGGTCCAGTGGCAGCGGCAGTCGCGGCAGAGGCTGGTTCCCGCGCGCCCTTCGGGGGTGCGCACAGCAGCCGGGCCGGGCGGCGGGTGCGGATGTCGCATTGGAAGCCTTCGGGTTCCACCGGCAGCAGCACGCTTTCGCCCCCCTCGGGCCCCTCGAACCCCGCGAACCCCGCGAGCGCGATGCGCAACCAGTCGCCGTCGGCGCGCCGCACCGGGACGGCGTGGCTGCGCAGCTTGTAGGCGTCCTCCCGGAGGAGCGTGTCGAGCACCCGTCCGAGAAGCTCCTCTTCCTCTGTCACACGATCTCCCATCGGTGGGCCGCGAGGAACCGCGCCACCGCCGCGTCGATCCGCCCCTGGTCGGTGCCGGTGGCCCGGAGCACGCCGAGGAAGTCGCGGTTGGTGCGGTGGAGCGGGTGCTCCTCGCCGATCCCGCGCAGCGGCCGGTAGTCCAGCCGTACGCCGTCGCGCTCGGTCACACTGGCCGGAGGGGCGGAGGCGAGCCGCCCGGCGCGGTCGGCCGTGACGTACTCCATGCGCACCCTGCCGTCGGTGCGCGCGCCGAGGTCGTCCGGCAGCGGCTCGCCCATGTGCGTACGGAGGATGTACTCGAAAAGGGGGATGCCGAGGAGTTCGGCGAGGACGAGGTCGCACTGGTCGCCTATGGCACGGTAGTTGACCTCGATGAGGCGAGCCCGGTCCCCCTGGACGACGTACTCGGTGTGGCACACGCCGAAGCCGACGCCCAGCGCGCGCAGCTGCGCCAGCACCTGATCGGTGTGCGGTTGCGGCGGCGGTGCGGGCAGCAAGTGCAGCCGCTCCTCGATGAAGTACGGGGGCGGCGAGAGCTCGGTGCGGAAGGCGCCGAGGACGTGGAGGGTGCGGCCGTCGCCGAGGGTTTCGAGGGTGCGCAGCTCGCCGTCGAGGAACTCCTCCACGACCAGGGCCGCGCCCGGCCGCCGTTCCCGTATCTCGGCGCAGCGCCGGACGAGTTGGTCCGCGTCGGCGACGAGGACGACGTCCTCGCTGGCCACGCCCTCGCGCGGTTTGACCACACAGGGGTAGGGCGCGTCGAGCCCGGCGAGGGTGGCGGGGTCCTGTCCGGTGGCGAGTTCGGCGGACCAGACGGGGTCGGCGACGTCCGGACCCGCGGCGGCGAGGGCCCGGCGCAGCTCGGCCTTGTTCTTGGTGCGCAGCGCGGCGCGCCAGTCCTTGCCCGGGAGGCCGAAGTACTGGGCGGCGAGGGCGGCCTGGGCCTGGAGGTGGTCGCTGTTGGTGAAGACGGCGCGGGGTCGGGCGCCGTCGGCGGCGATACGGCTGATGACCTCGGCGAAGTCCCGTACGTCACAGGGGACGACGTCGAGGGCGGGGAAGGGGTGCGCGGATCCCGTTTTCTCTTCCTGCCGACCGTAGGCGCGCTGATGGGCCTCGGGCTGGTCGGTGAGGAGGGTGACCGCCAGACCGAGCCGGGCCGCCGCGGGGAGGAAGCCCTCGGTGACGGAGTCGGTGGGGTTGAGGGCGAGGAGGTGGAGCCGAGGCGGCCGCGGGGCGGGGGCGGCCGGGGCAGCCGAGGAGCCACGGAGGGCAGGGGAGAGGAACGGCCGTGACGCCGCATCGAGATCATTCTCGTTCACGGCCCGAGATTAGGTTAGGCATGCCTAAGACCGCTAATTCGACGTTCCGGTCCGCCCGTTTGGCCCCGATTAGCCGTCAAGCTCGTCAATGCTCGGCGTCAGCGGGGCAGTCCGATACGGCGATGGCGGACCCGGCGCGCGGCGAGCCGCTCGCCCGGGTCCTGGGCGCGGAGGGCGGCGAGCTCGGCACCGAGGAGCTGTCCGAGGCGGCCGAGGAAGACATCGGGTCCGAGGCGGCCGAGGAAGACATCGGGCGCCCCGGGGCCCTCCGCGTCCTCGGAGGCGTCCTCCTCCACGATGCGATCGACGATGCCCTGGGCGAGGAGGTCGGCGGAACGTACGCCCTGACGGGCGGCGACCTCGTAGGCCCGCTCCGTGGTGCGGTGGAGGATCGCGGACGCGCCCTCGGGCGGCAGCGGCGACAGCCAGGCGTGACGCGCCGCCACGACCCGGTCGGCGGGCAGCAGCGCGAGCGCGGCGCCACCGGCGCCCTGGCCGAGCAGCAGACAGAGAGTGGGCGCGGGCAGGGTCACCATGTCGGCGAGACACCGCGCTATCTCCGCCGCGAGCCCGCCCTCCTCCGCCTCGCGGGTGAGCGCGGCGCCCGCGGTGTCGATGACGGTGAGCAGCGGCAGCCCCAGCTCGGCGGCGATCCGCATCCCGCGCCGCGCGGTCCGCAACCCGGCCGGCCCCAGCGCCTGCCCCTCCCCCGGCCCCTCGGCGGTGTCGCCCTTACGGGCGCTGCGCCGGTTGTGCCCGAGAACGACGCAGGGCGTCCCGCCGACCCGGGCGAGGGCGAGCAACAACCCGGGATCGTGCTCCCCGGCCCCCGTACCACTGAGCGGACTCACATCCTCGGCGGCCACCCGCAACAAATCCCGCACCCCGGGCCGCTCCACCCGCCGCGAAGCCCGTATCGACGCTTCCGCGGTCGGCACGACCGCCCCCGCGTCCGTGTCGTCGGGTGCCCCGGGCGCGGATGCCATGGAGCCGCCCGGCGCCTCCGGTGCCCCGCCGGGCGCGCCAGAGCCGGGGGCGGGCTCGGTGGAGACGCCAGAGCCGGGGGCGGGCTCGGTGGAGGCGCCGCTCACTGATGGGCCAGGGGCGGCCGCCGACGCGGACCCGGGCGCGGCATCCCCACGCCGCAAGGGCTCCCCCGCCGCCGGCCCGGCGTCGGCGGCGGGGCCGGACACCGCATCGCCCGCGCAAAGCACTCTCAGCACTCGGGCCGCCACGCCCGACAGGCGACTGTGCGGGAGGACCGCGTCGATCAGGCCGTGGTTCATCAGGTTCTCGGCGTTCTGGACGCCGGGCGGGAACTCCTCGCCGTACAGCGCCTCGTGCACCCGTGGGCCCATGAAGCCGATGAGGGCGCCCGGCTCGGCGGCGGTGACGTGGCCCAGGGAGCCCCAGGAGGCGAGTACGCCGCCGGTGGTGGGGTGGCGGAGGTGGACGAGGTACGGCAGGCCCGCCGCCTTGTGGTCCGTGATCGCCGCGGCCACCTTCACCATCTGGAGGAACGCGACCGTGCCCTCCTGCATCCGGGTGCCGCCCGACGCCGGTGCCGCCAGCAGCGGCAACCGCTCCGCCGTGGCCCGCTCCACGGCCCGTACCAGCCGCTCCCCCGCTGCTACCCCTATCGAACCGGCCAGGAAGCGGAACTCGCAGGCGATCAGCGCCACCCTGCGCCCCTCGATACGGCCCTCACCGGTGATGACCGACTCGTCCAGCCCGGTGCGCTCCCGTGCCCGCTCCAGGTCGGCCCGGTACTCGGGGTCGTCCGTCGTGATCTCCACCGGTTCGTCCCAGCCGTGCCAGCTGCCGGGGTCGACGACGGCCTCGATCAGCTCACGGGCCGACGGGCGGGAGGCGCGGGAGGCGCCCGTGGCGCGGGGCGAGTTCGTACCGGTCATATGTGTCACCCTTCCACGCCATCGCCCCCTCGCAACCATCGGCGATCACCTCAGGTGGATCACCTCGGGTATCCCCGCGACCCGCCCAGTCTCAGCTGGGCCTGAGCTGCTCCTTAACGGCGCCATAAGACCGGCGAGGAGGCCCCTGGGCGTGGCTAGCGTGCTGCGCGTCACCCCCCACCGAAGGAGTCCCCACGATGACCGCTCGTGCGACCGTTCGCCGCAGAACCGCCCGCATCGCCGTACTCGGCATGGTGCCGCTCGCCCTCACCGCGCTGAGCGCCGACCCGGCCTCCGCGCACGGGTCGATGACGGACCCGGTCAGCCGGGTGTCGGCGTGTTTCGCGGAGGGGCCGGAGAGCCCGGACTCGGCGGCCTGCAAGGCGGCCGTCCAGGCGGGCGGCACCCAGGCGCTCTACGACTGGAACGAGGTCAACATCCCGGACGCCGCCGGGCGCCACAAGGAGATCATCCCGGACGGAAAGCTGTGCAGCGCGGGCCGCGACAAGTACAAGGGCTTGGACCTGCCGCGCGCCGACTGGCCCGCCACCGCCATGACGGCCGGTGAGCACACCTTCACCTACCGGGCCACCGCGCCCCACCGGGGCAGCTTCGAGCTGTACATCACCAAGGACGGCTACGACCCGACGAAGCCCCTGACCTGGGCTGACCTGGAGGCGAAGCCGTTCGCCAAGGTCACCGACCCCACGCTGCGGGACGGGAGTTACGTCTTCTCGGCGAAGGTGCCGGGCAAGTCGGGCCGCCATCTGATCTACAGCGTCTGGCAGCGCTCGGACAGCCCGGAGGCGTTCTACACCTGCTCGGACGTGACCTTCGGCGGAGGGGCCGCCGCGGCCAAGGGAGCCGGGACGAAGGCGGATTCCGCACCCACCGCCGCCGCGCCCAACGACGCCCAGATAGCGAAGGGCGCCGAGAAGTCCACGGTCGACCACCACGGCCACGGCGGTGACAGCGGCGCCGAGGCGGCGGAGGCGGCGGAGGCGGCGGACGAGAAGGCCACGGAGGGGAACCACCCCGAGGCCAAGGGCGCCGAGGTCATGGCCGCGAGCACCGGACCGGAGGGCTCGCAGGGCTCGCAGAACGGAAGCGCCGCCGACGGGCAGCGCCTCGCCGAGACCGGAGGCGACGGATCCACCGGCCCCATGGCCATCGGCGGCGCCGCGGTCCTCGCCACCGGCGCGGCCGTGCTGTTCGCCGTCGCCAACCGCCGCAAGACCGTACGGCGAGACCGCGGCTGAGCCCCTGCGGCTCCGCCGCGTGCCAGGGCTCCGCCCAGACCCCGGGGTCTGGGCGGAGCCCCAGTTGGGCCCCGGACCCCGGAGTCTCGGGCGAAACCCCAGTTGAACCCCCGGACCCCGGAGACTGGGACGGAGCCCCAGTTGAACCCCCGGACCCCGGAGACTGGGACGGAGCCCAGTCTGATCACGTCTCCTCGGCCAGCGCCGCGTCCAGGGCCGCCGTCAGCCGCCGGACCCGCGCCTGGAGATCCACCGCCTCCTCCAGGCCGAGGCCGCTGGCCTCGATCGCCGCCATGGGCACGCCCTGGGCGCGCTCCTTCAGCGCCGCCCCCTCCGCCGTGAGCCGGACCGTCACCGAGCGCTCGTCCTGCGCGCTGCGCTCGCGCTGGACGAGCCCGGCCGACTGCATCCGCTTGAGCAGCGGCGAGAGGGTGCCGGAGTCCAGCCGCAGATACTCCCCCAGCCGCTTGACCGGCATCTCCCCGTACTCCCAGAGCACCAGCATGGCCAGGTACTGCGGATAGGTCAGCCCCGTGTCGCGCAGCACCCGGCGGTAGAGGCTGTCGAAGGCTCGGGAGGCGGCGTGCAGGCTGAAGCAGAGCTGCCGATCGAGCCGGAGCAGTTCGTCGGAGGGCCGCGACTCGGGGGTGGCGGTGCGGTCGGTGCCGCGATCGGCAGTGCTGTCGGCGGTGCGGTCGGACTGGTGTGACATGCCTCCAGCGTACCCTTTAGTTGTACGCAACTTAATTGTGTGCTCTACTTCTGCCCAGGAGGCGGGGCACCCCGAGCCCCCACCTCCCTCCGACTGCCGGAACACGAAAGGGATGGTCCTCATGGACGCGCTCTACACCGCGGTGGCCACGGCCAACGGACGCGACGGCCGGGCCGTGAGCTCCGACGGACAGCTCGACCTGCCGCTGGCCATGCCGCCCGCCCTCGGCGGCAACGGCAAGGGCACCAACCCCGAGCAGCTGTTCGCCGCGGGCTACGCCGCCTGCTTCGCCTCCGCGCTCGGCCTCGTCGGCCGCCAGGCCAAGGTCGACACCAAGGACATCTCCGTCACCGCCGAGGTCGGCATCGGCAAGGACGCGGCGGACGACGGCTTCGGGCTCAAGGTGACGCTGCGCGTCGAGCTGCCGGGCGAGCTGGAGAACGAGACCGGCCGCAAGCTGGTCGAGCAGGCGCACCAGGTGTGCCCGTACTCCAAGGCGACGCGGGGCAACATCGAGGTCGAGCTCATCGCCGAGTAATCGGAGGTCGACCAGCCCGACGGGCGACGCGCCCTGCTCGTACGGACCGAGGCAGGTCGCGCCATGACGTGCGCTTCATCCACTTGCCGTCAAGCGTCAGTCGTCCGACGCACACGTCGTCGGCGTGGCGTGTTCCGGATCGAGGGCGTTGACGGCCTCGTGGAAGGCCAGACCGTCGGTCAGCCCGATGGTCACGTGCTCGGAGATGTCGGTCGAGCACAGGTCCTGGATCACCACGTTCTTGACGTTCGGACCGGAGAGGAACTGCGCCCGGTAGGGCGTGGCGACCTCGTCGTACTTGGTCGAGATGACGGTGTAGCGCACTCCGGGGACGGTGTCGCCGCCCTCGTTGAGGCGCCGCAGGAAGTCCGAGCCGACCACCTGGTCCATCAGCCCCGGGGCGCCCTTGGCGATGATGTCGCCGGCCCCGGGGAAGTAGTCCAGCAGCCTCGTCAGCCCGGACAGGGTGGTTCCGTGGTTGGTGGGGGCGATGCCGACCAGGGCGTTCACCTTCGGCGCGCCGCCGAGGAACTTGAGGTAGTAGCGGGGCATCATCCCGCCCTGCGAGTGCCCGACCATGTCGACCTTGGCGGCGCCGGTGGCGGCGAGCACCCGGTCCACATAGGCGGACAGCTGCTTGGCCGACTGGTCGATCGGCCCCAGACCGTGGAACAGCGGGACGAGGGGCAGTTGCCCGTAGTCGAGGGAGAAGACGCAGTAACCGCGCTGGACCAGGTAGGGGGCGAAGCCCAGCCAGTTGTCGACGGAGTTGCCGAAGGTGCCGTGCACCAGGACGACGGGGCGGGGGTGTTGGGCCGATGGCTTGCAGGAGTAGTTGTTCCAGCCGCTGCTCACCGCCTCCGGCGCGGTGTCCGTGGCGAGCGCGGCGGTGGGGGTCGCCGCGGTCGCCGCGACCGCGAGGGCCAGGGCGGGTAGTAAGGTGCGGGTCTTGGTCTTCCGGTATCGCCGGATACGCCTCCAGGGCAGCATCATATGAACTCCTCGCTGGTGGGGGAGAGAGTCGCGCTGACGGTGCGCTTGCGCTGCGCCCTGCGATCCGGATCACAAGAGTGGTGCGCTCACTCGAAATTACGCGCGAGTAGCAAAGCCATCCAGCCATCCGTCAGTGAAGGAACGCTTACGCGATTTTCACGTGACGTCCAGGAATGCGCCGGGTTACGCGAAGTGGGGAAAACCAGTGGGACTGGTGGGACCTGCGGCTTACGCGACGTCGAGGAACTCAGGCGACGTCGAGGAACCCGGCGGGCCGGACCGCGGAGACGCCGAAGCGGGCGCGGGCCCGGTCGGCGGCGGCCTCCAGCCGGCGTGACTTCTCGTCCGCGGGGTCGAACGTCAGCTGATGGGAGGCGAGCCCGGCGTCCGTCAGCCCCTCGACGCGCAGCGCCACGGACCGCACCCGGGCCCGCTGCAACCCGAGCGCGTCATGCAGCGCGTACGCGGCGGCGGTCAGCGCCGGGGTGTGGGCGGTCGGCTCGGTCAGGGTGCGGGTGCGGGTGGTCGTGGAGCGGTCGGCGTAGCGGACGGTGAGGCTGATCGCGGCCGCCACCTGCCCGCTCGTCCGCAGCCGGACACCGAGCCCGTCGGCGAGGGTGAGCAGCGCGCGGCGACGGCGGGCGGGGTCCAACTCATCGCGGCGGAAGCGGTGTTCGGCGCCCATCGCACGGGCGGGGGCGTTCGGGGTGACCGGCGCCGGGTCGATACCGCGCGCCCAGGCGTGGACGCGGCGCGCGGTCGCCGCGCCGAGGATGCGCTGGAGGGTGGACAGCGGCGCGGCGGCGATCCGCGCGGCGCTGTCCAGCCCGTACGCGCTCAGGGTGCGCGCGGTCGCGGGCCCCACCCCGGGCAGGGCGATGGGCGGCTTACGGGCCAGGAACGCGGCGACGGCGTCCGGATCGCCGGGAACGGTACGGACGGCCCCGGACTCCTGAGCGCCCTGAGCGCCCCGGGCCTCCTGGGCCTCGTGGGCGGCCATGCGCGCGAGCAGGGGGTTGGCGGCGACGCCGACGGTGCAGTCCACGCCGTACCGGGCCAGCGTCCGGACGCGTACGATCTCGGCCAGCCCCGCCGCGTCCCGCCCGAAGTACCGCAGCGCGCCCCGCACATCCGCGAGCGCGGCATCGGGCGGCAGCGCCTCGACGACGGGCGTCACCTCGCCGAGCAGGGTGAGCAGCCCCTGGTAGACGTCCTCCCCGGGCGCGGGGTGGAACCGCACGTACAGCACATGCGGCACCTCGCCCGCCCGCTCGGGGCCCACGGCCCGGCCGCCGCCCGGCAGGACCATGTCCATCAGGCGGGTCGGGAAGGGGTGCCGGCCGCTGGTCATCCCGCGCTCCCCGGGCTGGAGTGCCACAGTTTGCGGCCGGTGGCGGCCTGGTCGCCCGCGGGCCGGAGGTCGGCCCAGGGGTGCATGGCGTAGCCGGTGGGCATCTCGATGCGGCGGCCGGAGTCCGCCTCGCCCGTCTCCGGGCCCGCCCCCGCCAGTTCGGCGGCGACCGCCCCGAGGCCGCCCTCCTTCCTGAGCTGGGCCAGTTCGGCGAGGTTCCACACGGCCGAGCCGACGATGCTGAGGCTGCGCGGGCCGCGCCGCTGGACCACGCCGCGGACGAGCAGCAGCCAGGAGTGGAAGACGGTGTGCGCGCACGCCGCGTGGCTGTCGTCGAAGAAGGCGCAGTCGACCAGCCCCGTACCGTCGTCGAGCGTGGTGAAGATGACCCGGCGCCCGGAGCGGATCGGCGGGGTCTGGGTGGCGGCCTTGGCGCCGGCGACGAGTACGACCTCCCCGTGCGGCGCGTCGCGCAGCCGCTTCGCGGGGATCGCGCCCAGCTCCTCCAGGAAGTCCCGGTGGTCGCCCATCAGATGGCGGGAGACGTCCATGCCGAGGATGCCGAGTTCGGCGCCGAGGCGTTCGTTCGCGTCGAGGTCGGGGAGTCCGGCGGGGGCGGCGGGGCCGGTTTCGGCCAGCGGAAGCTGGCCCTCCGCGTTGCGCCGGGCGGCGGCGCCCCGCTGCTGCCGGTGCAGTTCGGCGATCTGCAGCAGCAGATCGCGGCGGCTCGCGCCGAACGCGTCCAACGCGCCGACCTGGGCCAGCCGTTCGGCGACCGGCCGCCCGGGGTGGGCGCGCAGCCACAGGTCCTGGAGCGAGGAGTACGGCTGTCCGGCCGCGATCCGCTCGGTCTCGGCCTCGCTGATGCCGTGGACGTCGCTCAGCGCCAGCCGGATACCGGCGTCCGCTTTATGACGGCTGTCGCGTTTACTACTGCCGTCGCGTTTACCACTGCTGTCATGAGAATCACCAGACGTCAGTTCGATTCGATAGGCGGCCCCCGACCGGTTCACATCCAGCGGCAGGATCGGCACCCCGCGCCGCCGCGCGTCCGCCAGCAGCAGCCGCTTCGGGTACATCCCGGGGTCATGGGTGAGCAGCCCGGCGTAGAAGGCGGCCGGATGGTGGGCCTTGAGCCAGGCGGACTGATACGTCGGGACCGCGAAGGCGACGGCATGCGCCTTGCAGAAGCCGTACGAGCCGAACGCCTCGACGATCTCCCAGGTGCGCAGTCGCACCTCCGGCGCGTAGCCCCGCTTCTCCGCCTCCGCGTGGAACCAGGCCCGCACCCGCCCCTGCCGCTCGGGGTCGGACAGCGCGCGCCGCGCCTCGTCGGCGAGGTCCCGCTCACATCCGGTCATGATCGACACGATCTTGATGATCTGTTCATGGAAGACCACGACCCCGTATGTCTCGCGCAGCGCGTCCTCCAGATCCGGATGCGGATAGCGCGGGGACTTGCGGCCGTGCCGGGCGTCGATGAAGGGCCGGACCATGTCGGCGGCTACCGGACCGGGCCGGAAAAGCGATATGTCGACCACGAGATCGTGGAAGGAGGTGGGCTGGAGCCGGCCGAGGAGATCGCGCTGACCGGGCGATTCGATCTGGAAGCAGCCGAGGGTCTCGGTGGAGCGGATCAGGTCGTAGGTGGCCGAATCGCCGGGCCGCACCTGTTCGGGGTCGTCGATGTCCACGACACGCCCGGTGGCCCGCCGGATCTCGGCGACCGCGTGCGCCATCGCGGACTGCATCCGCACCCCGAGGACATCCAGCTTGAGCAGTCCGAGCTCCTCCACGTCGTCCTTGTCGAACTGCGACATCGGGAAGCCCTCGCCGCTGGTCGGCACGATGGGCGTACGGGCCAGCAGTCCGGCGTCCGAGAGCAGCACCCCGCAGGGGTGCATGGCGATGCCACGGGGCAGCCCGTCGAGCGCCTCGACCAGTTCCCAGAACCTGCCGAAACGTTCCTGCTCGGCGGTCGCCTCTCGTAGCTCCCGCAGCTCGGGCAGTTCCGCGAGCGCCGCGCGGGCATCCCGGGCGCGGATGTGCGGGAAGGACTTGGCGAGCCGGTCCACCTCGGCCGGGTCCATGCCGAGCGCCGCGCCCACGTCCCGTACGGCGTGGCGCACCCGGTAGGTCTCGGGCATCGAGACGGTCGCGACCCGCTCGGCCCCGAACCGTTCGAAGATCGCGCGATAGACGTCGAGCCGGCGCGCCGACTCCACATCGATGTCGATATCGGGCAGCGCGGCCCGCCGCACCGACAGGAAGCGCTCCATCAGCAGACCGTTGGCCACGGGGTCGGCGTGGGCGATGCCCAGCAGATGGTTGACGAACGATCCGGCGCCGGAGCCCCGGGCGGCCACCCGGATGCCCAGCTCCCGGGTGTCGTCGACGACCTGCGCGACGGTGAGGAAGTACGAGGCGAAACCGAGCCGTTCGATGGTGCGCAGCTCGTCCTCCAGCCGCTCCCAGCGCGCCCGGTCGCGGTCGTACCCCCGCAGCACCATGGCGGCGGCGCAGCGCGACCGCAGCACCCGCTCGGCGCTCCGCCGCCCGGCCCCGACCAGCCGGGGCTCGGGGAAGTGGACGCTGCCCAGGCCGATGTGGTCCTCGGGGTCGACCAGACACCCGGCGGCGGTGCGCCGGGTCTCCTCCAGCAGCCGGTGCGCGGCGTCCCGCCGCATCCCCGCCGCCTCCACGATCCGCTCGGCCGCCTTCGCCATGTCCCGGGGGCCCTTGAGCCAGCGCTCACCGCTGTCGAGCGCCCCGGGGGTGCGCGGGTCGATGGGGACGAGCCGGCGGGCCGCGTCCAGGACGTCGGCGACCGGCCCCTCCCCCGGATCGGCGTAGCGCACGGCGTTGCTCAGCACGGCCGGGACGCCCTGCTCGGCGGCGAAGCCGACGGTACGGGCGGCGAGCCGCAGCGAGCCCGGTCCGGTGCCGGTGCGGCCGTGCCATACGGCCTCCAGCCGCAGCGCGTCGCCGAAGAGTTCGCGCCAGGGGGCGATCAGCCGGGCGGCCCGGTCGGGGCGTCCGGCGGCCAGGGCCCGGCCGACGTCGGAGTCCGGGCCGAGCAGCGCGGTCAGCGGGGCGAGCGCGCCGGGGTCGCTCACCAGATCGCGCCAGTGCAGCAGGGGCGGTCCTGCGCCGTTCGTCCGGGCGGTTCCGGGGTGGGCGAGCCCGGCATGGGCGGCGGAGACCAGCCCGCACAGCACGGCCCAGCCGGGCGCGCCGTCCCGGGCGAGAAAGACCACCCGGGGCGCGGACTCGTCGATGAACGCCCCGCCGCGCACCGGCGTACGGCGCCGGGCGGTGCGCCCCCGCTCCGGGGCCTCCATCCGCACGGCGAGGTCCACCCCGAACAACGGCCGCACCCCCGCGCGCTCACACGCCCGGGCGAACCGCACCGCTCCGGCGAGGCTGTCGCGGTCGGTCAGCGCGATCGCGTCCATGCCGCGCTCGGCGGCACGCTGCGCCAGCCGCTCCGGGTGCGCGGCCCCGTACCGCATGGAGAACCCGGACGCGGTGTGCAGATGCGTGAAGCCTGGCATCCGCACCTCCCGCCGCTCACACCCCCTGACCGACCCTGCATGTCCCACGCCCCACCATAACCCCATTCTCGAACACGCGTGCGAGTTGGCTTCGATGGCACTTTCCCCCTCCCTCCTACTCCACCATAAGCACCCAAAACGCCTTTAATCCCGCGTGTCGCCTTGTGGACGCGGCACGCGGAAGCCGGTGGGTCGAATCAGTAGGCGAGCCACCGGCCCGTGCGTATGCTGATCACCATGACGGAGGGATCCCTGCTCGATCTGCTACGGGAGCAGCGCACCGGCGCGCTCGTCACCCTCAAGCGGGACGGACGGCCGCAACTGTCCAATGTCGCCTTCACCTACGACCCCGCGACGCGCCTCATCCGGATCTCCGTCACCGACGACCGCGTCAAGACCCGCAATCTGCGCCGTGATCCGCGCGCGAGCTTCTATGTCACCAGCAGGGACCACTACTCCTATCTGGTGGCCGAGGGCGATGCCGAGCTGACACCGGTCGCCGCCGATCCCCATGACGCCACCGCCGATGAGCTGGTGGAGGTCTACCGCGCGATCCAGGGCGAGCATCCGGACTGGGAGGAGTTCCGCGCGGCGATGGTGGCCGAGCGGCGGCTGGTGGTGCGGTTGCGCGCGGAGCGCGGCTACGGCTGGGGAAGCCGGACCGGACCCCTGAGCGGAGAGCTGGTCCCGGGCGACTAGGGCCCTTCTGACGGGCCTTGACGCCCGCGGCGGGCTGCTCCCCTACCCGCCCCTTCCCACAACCGGGGCGCCGCCCCATCCCCCGGGCCCAGGAGCGAAGCCCCTGCCACGCGGCGGACACCCCCTGGGACGGCCCCGAGGGAGCCGCGGATTCCGGGCTCCGACCCCACTCCGCCGGTCGGCTTGCCCTGGCGGGTTCTCGCCCTGGCGTGGTACGCGACAGCCCTCTCCCCAGAGGCATCATGAATATCACTCGATCTCGCTCACCTGAGCGCCCTTGAATCGATTTGAGCATCTCGGCCACCTCGCTGAGCACGCCATCCACAGGAGCGCGAGACGGCGGACGGGGTCCCTCGAGGGGCGCGACGCGCACGGCGCCGCACACCCGGTCGCCACGCGGCGTTCCGCGCCCGGACATCCACCGCACGCGACAATAAGCCACCGAACGACTACTTGTAGCGACCGGAAGTGCTCGATCGACGTGCGTTCCTGACGCACACCGCGTAGAACTCCGTCCGGTATCTGCAACGACGAGCAAGGGAGTGTTCGAAATGCGGAAAACTACTGGGGCGATCGGACTGGGGGCCGCACTGGCCGTGAGCGCCGTGCTGGGGATCGGCACGAGCGGCGCGGCACACGCCGCGCCCGCCAAGCCGCAGAGCCTGTATCCGCCGTCCGCGCTGGTCCTGACCGTCGGCTGGGGGACCGACGCGGCCACGACCGAGGTCCAGCGGGCGGTGACTCTGAGCTGTCGCCCCACCCCCACCGGTACCCACCCGGCCCCCGCCAAGGCATGCGCCGAACTCCGCTCCGTGGGCGGCGTGTTCGGTCAGCTGCGGACCGGGGCGGAGTCCGGCCGGGTGTGCACCAAGGAATGGCACCCCATCACCGTCACCGCCGAGGGAATCTGGGACGGCCGCCGGGTGTCGTACGAGCACACCTTCGCGAACAACTGCTTCAAGAGCGCGGCCCCGACGATGGTCTTCGAGTTCTGATGGACTGACCGGAAAAGGGGAAGGCCCCCGGACACCGTCCACGGGTGTCCGGGGGCCTGCTTTGGTTCACACGGGAGCGGACCGCGGGAGCGAAACGCTCACCAGGTCAGCCAGGTCAGCCGATCTCGGCGCCGAACGCCTGCAGCGCCTCCGGCACCGGCTGGAAGAAGGTCTCGCCGCCCGAGGAGCAGTCACCGCTGCCGCCGGAGGTCAGACCCAGCGCCGTGTCGCCCGCGAAGAGCGCGCCGCCGCTGTCGCCGGGCTCGGCGCAGACGTTGGTCTGGATCAGCCCTTCGACCGACCCTTCCTGGTAGTTGACGGTCGCGTTGAGGCCGGTGACCTCGCCGTCGTGCACCTGGGTGGTGGAGCCGCTGCGCGTCACCTTCTGACCGACGGTGGCGTCACCGGCCTTGGCGATCTCCTGGCTGCTGCCGTTGTAGAGGTCGACCGCGCTCGGGTGGTCGGTGTCCTTGGTGTACTTGACCAGTCCGTAGTCGTTACCGGGGAACTCGCTGCCCTCGTTGGTCCCGATCTCCTCGCCGCCCTGCGAGTCCGACCAGCTGCTGATGGCCTCGGTGCAGTGACCGGCGGTCAGGAAGTACGGCTGGCCGCCCTTGACGACGTTGAACCCGAGCGAGCAGCGCCCACCGTCGCCCCAGATGGCGTCGCCACCCGCGATGAAAGTGGAGAACTTCCCGGCCGAGCGCTTCACCTCGACCTTGTCGCCGAGCGCGTCGGCGACCTTGTTGAGGGTGGCCATCCGGGTGCCCTTGACGGAGCTGTCCGCGGTGACGATGACCTTGTTGCTTCTGGGGTCAACCGACCACGAGGTGCCGGGGATGGTGGCCTTCTGCTTCAGCGTCTGACGCGCCTTGCTCAGCTCGGCCAGGGTGTTCGTGACCACCTTGGCCTCGGCTCCGGCCTCCCGGACCTTGTCCACGACGCCCTTGTTGACCACGTTGACGACGAGCTTCTTGGCCTTGGCGTCGTAGTACGAACCCGCCGTGTCGCTCTTGAGCGAGGAGGTGAGCGTGCTGGCGAGCTTTCCGGCGGCGCCGACCGAGAGGGTGTCGGGCTGGGGCTCACCGGGGGTGGCGTTGGCGCTCTGCAGGGTGATGCCCGTGGCGACCAGGGCCGCTATGCCGGCTCCGGCGATGGCGACACGACGCTTGGGTATGCGGCGGTGCTTCAACTCTCTGCCTTCCAGTGGGGGGTTGGGCCCGTCGGCAGTGGGGTGCCAGGGCCCGGAGGGCGTAATGGCATAGCGCTTCTCCCCCCTTGGGGGCGCGTCCATGCCAATTTGCGCCGCCGAGTATTCCCATCACCACCGGGCGCGCACAAGGGCGCGTTCACGTCATGGGCGTGAAATTTACACTGCGGACTCATGTCCGGACATGGCGGTGCCCGCACACCTTCGAGGTGTACGGGCACCGAATCAGGTATACGGACGAGCCGTCAAACCGGGCGGATCACCCCATGGAACCCCTCGCGGAATCCCCTCGCGGAATCCTCGCGGAACTCCCTGCCGGATCACCTCCCATGGCTCATCGCTCGACCGTATGCGGCTCCGGCTCGCGCTCGGTGAGCGTCGGCATCGCCTGCCGAGCGGGCTGGGCAGGCTGGCCGGGCCGCGCGGGCGCGGCCTCCCGCTCCGGTGTGGCGGCCGGACCGGCGGCCGGGGCGCCACCCTCCGCGCCACCCTCTGTCCGGGCCGCCGCCGGGATCTCCTGCTGGCCCCTCTCCAGGAAGCGCAGCAGCTCGACCGGGATGGGCAGCACCAGTGTGGAGTTCTTCTCGGCGGCGACCGCCATCACCGTCTGGAGCAGCCGCAGCTGGAGCGCCGAAGGGGTGTCGGCCATCTGGGCGGCGGCCTCGGCCAGCTTCGTCGATGCCTGCAGCTCCGCGTCCGCGTTGATCACCCGGGCGCGGCGCTCCCGGTCGGCCTCCGCCTGGCGGGCCATCGACCGCTTCATGGTCTCCGGCAGCGACACATCCTTGATCTCCACCCGGTCGATATGGACGCCCCATCCGACGGCCGGGCTGTCGATCATGAGCTCCAGGCCCTGGTTGAGCTTCTCCCGGTTGGAGAGCAGATCGTCCAGATCGCTCTTCCCGATGATCGACCGCAGCGAGGTCTGGGCCATCTGGGAGACGGCGAAGCGGTAGTCCTCCACCGCGATCAGCGCCTCGGCCGCGTCCACGACCTTGAAGTAGACGACGGCGTCGACCCGCACGGTCACATTGTCCCGGGTGATGCCCTCCTGGGCGGGGACGGGCATCGTCACGATCTGCATATTGACCTTCTGGAGCCGGTCGACAAACGGAGCGATCATGGTGAACCCCGGCCCCCGGATATCCGAGCGGAGCCTCCCGAGCCGGAAGACCACCCCCCGCTCGTACTGCTTGACCACTCGGGCCGCGGCCAGCACGCCCAGGGCGCCGAGGCAAGCCAGTACCACTACCAATGTCACGAGCGCATCGACCATCACGGCCACCTGCCGTCCGTATCGCGAACAATGCCCCTCGTGGGGTACTGATGTCCACGATAGTCCGCCCGCCGAGCAGTGGGGAGGGCTGTGGAAAACCCCCGCCGGGCCGCATGGAACGGCCTACCCCACCGACGCGGAGAGCCCCCGTCCGGCAGCACGGACGGGGGCTCTCGCTCAGCCTGGTGCGGAGTTGATCAGCGGAGGAACGGCGCCGATCAGTAGACGCTCACGCCGTACGCGTTCAGCGCCTCGACGACCGGCTGGAAGAACGTGGTGCCACCGGAGGTGCAGTTGCCGCTGCCGCCGGAGGTGAGGCCGAGGGCGGTGGAGCCGGCGTAGAGCGGGCCGCCGCTGTCGCCGGGCTCGGCGCAGACCGTGGTCTGGATCATGCCGTAGACGATGTCGCCGTTGCCGTAGTTGACCGTGGCGTTCAGCGCGGTGACCCGGCCGCTGTGGATGCCGGTGGTGGAGCCGCGTCGGGTGACCGTCTGGCCCACGGTCGGGTTGGCGGCCGAGGTGATGTCCTGGCTGCCGACGGTGCCCTGGGGGGTGACCGAGCCGCTGTACCGGACCAGACCGTAGTCGTTGGTCGGGAAGCTGGAGCCGGACGTCGGGCCGATGGTGGTGGTGTGGCCGGAGTTCGACCACCAGGTGCCGGCGCCGTCGGTGCAGTGGCCGGCGGTGACGAAGTAGTTGGCCCCACTGCTGTTGCGCACGTTGAAGCCGAGGGAGCAGCGCCAGCTACTCGCGTAGATCGCGTCGCCGCCCGAGATCAGCTTCTGAATCTTGCCGGAGGTCCGCTTGACCTCGATCGCGTCGGCGTTCGAGCCGGCGGTGTTCTTGATCTTGGCTATCTCACTCTGGGACACCGTGCTGTCGGCGGTGACCACGAGCTTGTTGGTCCCCTTCTCGACATACCAGGCGGTGCCCGCGACATCGGCCTCGAGGACGGCGCTGCTCGCCGACTTGGCCTCGGCCGCGCTGAAGGTGCGGGCGCCGTCGCTACCGGCGTAGGCGGCGGGGGCGGCGAGCACCGTTCCGGCCACCAGGGCGGAGGTCGCGGCGATCAGGGCGATACGTCTCGCCTGCTTGCTGTGGGGGGCGTTGCGCTTGATCCTCAACTCTTCCTCCGGGGAATCGGGGGTCCGCTTGGGTGGGCAGGCCCGTGAGGCGCAGTCAATGAGCACGCCGATATGACCGATTCGGCGTGCCCCTGACAAGCGCTTCCGGAAGTATTCGTGGCTCCGGGCGCAGCGCGCAAGAGGACAATTCGGAACAGCCGTCGGGCACACGCCACATAGCCCCGGCGGGTTCAGGCCGCCGGGGCTTGTGCTCCCATCCCCTTGGGTATCCGGTGAGACGGACGCACGGGCGATCGGGTTCCGTTATGGCGCGGACGTATCGCGTCCCGACGGCCGGACCGCCGCGCGGCCGCTCAGCCCCGCTCCCCCGGAACGGTAAGTCCCAGGTGGTCGCGGAGTGTCGGACCGGTGTACGCGGTGCGGAACACCCCGCGCTCCTGAAGCAGCGGCACCACCCGGTCCACGAAGTCATCGAGCCCGCCGGGGGTCAGATGGGGTACGAGGATGAAGCCGTCGGCGGCGTCGGCGGCGACGAATTCCGCCATCTCCGCCGCGACCGCCTCCGGGGTGCCGATGAACGACTGACGCCCGGTCGCCTCGATGACGGTCTGCCGGATGGACAGCCCTTTCTCCTCCGACAACGCCCGCCACTTGGCGGCCACGGCCAGCGGATCGCCGTGCCGCACCCGGCCCTGGACCAGTTGGGATTCGGGGTCGGGATCGATGTCCGGAAGTGGCCCGTCCGGGTCGTAGCCGGACAGGTCCACACCCCAGATCTGCTCCAGGGTGAGGATCGCGGTCTGCGGCGAGACCTGCTGCCGCCGGATCTCGGCGGCCTTCTCCCCGGCGTCGGCCGGGGTGTCGCCGAGCACCAGGGTCACCCCGGGCATGATCTTCAGCTCGCCGGGGGCGCGTCCGTACCGTGCGAGCCGCCGCTTGACATCGGCGTAGAAGGCGCGCCCGGCCTCCAGTGAGCCGTGCCGGGTGAAGATGATGTCGGCGGTGGAGGCGGCGAACTCCCGGCCCTCGTCGGAGTCCCCGGCCTGGATCACCACCGGATGGCCCTGCGGCGAGCGCGGCACGCCGAACTCGCCGTCGATGGTGAAGTGCCGGCCGGTGTGGGCGAACGGGCGCGGTGTGCCGTCCGGCGTCCAGGAGTCCCACAGCTCACGGGCGGCGGCGACGAACTCGGCGGCCCGGGTGTAACGGTCGGCCCGGTCCAGGAAGCCGCCGCGCCGGAAGTTCTCGCCGGTGAAGGCGTCGGAGGAGGTCACCACGTTCCAGGCGGCGCGGCCCCCGCTGAGGTGGTCCAGGGAGGCGAACCGGCGGGCCAGTTCGTACGGTTCGTTGAACGTGGCGTTGACGGTGGCGGCCAGCCCCAGCCGTTCGGTGACGGCGGCCAGCGCGTTGAGCACGGTGATCGACTCGGGCCTGCCGACCACGTCGAGGTCGTGGATCCGGCCGTTGTGCTCGCGCAGCCGCAACCCCTCGGCGAGGAAGAAGAAGTCGAACAGCCCGCGCTCGGCGGTGCGCGCGAGATGTTCGAAGGAGGAGAAGTCGATCTGGCTCCCGAGAGCGGGGTTGTGCGAAGCGCATCGGCCAGGGGTGGTGGTCGCCCCGGCGGGCGGGACTGTCCACACGGTGGTGTTGTTGACCCCGGGGAAGTGGGCCGCGAGATGGATCTGCTGGGGCCGCGAGGTCATCGGGCGGCCTCCCTCTCCGGGGCGTAGCGGTTGGCCGGGCGGGAGAGCCCCAGGTGGGCGCGGAGTGTCGCTCCGGGGTAGAAGGTGCGGAACAGCCCCCGGTGCTGGAGCAGCGCCACGGTGCCGTTGACGAAACGTTCCAGGTCATGGCGTGGGGCGACGGGGGTGATGTGGAAGCCGTCCACGGCGTCGGCGGTGTGCCAGCCGGTGATCAGCTCGGCGAGTTCCACCGGCCCCCCGCGGTACAGCGGGGGACCGCCGGGCGTGTCGGTCAGCGGCACCGGCGCGCCGCCCGTGGCCGGGGGGTTACCGGGCGCGCCCTCCCCGTCGGCCAGGTCCACGGCCACGGCGGCGAGCACGGTGAGCGCGCCGGGCTCCCGGCCGTGCGCCACCACGCGCCGCCGCAGCTCGTCGCGGATGCGGCCCGCCTCCTCCGGGGAGGTGGCGCGGATGTACGCCACATCGGCGTGTCGGGCCGCGGTCTGCCAGCTCACCGGGTCGGTGGCGGCGACGGCCACCACCGGGTGGCCCTGCGGGGGCCGGGGCACGATGGCCGGGCCGCGCACCGTGAAGTGGGCGCCCTCGAAGTCCACGTAGTGCAGCTTGTCGCGGTCGACGAAGCGGCCGGTTGCGGTGTCGCGGATCTCGGCGTCGTCCTCCCAGCTGTCCCACAGCCGGGCCACCACATCGGCCACCTCCGCTGCCTCGGCCCACAGCTCCCCGGCGGGGGCCGCGGGGCGGCGGCCCACCAGCCGCGCCTCCGCGTCCGTCGCCGACACCTCGATCCGCCAGCCCGCCCGGCCGCGGCTCACCCAGTCCAAGGTGGCCACGGACGAGGAGACATGGAACGGCTCGGTGTGGGTGGTGGTGACCGTCGGCACCAGGCCGATCCGCCCGGTGGCGGGCGCGACACGCGCGAGGACGGCGAGCGCGTCAAGCCTGCCCCGGCCCGGCCCCGGAGGGCCGAGGCTGTCGTCCAGGGTGATGAAGTCGAGCACGCCGTCCTCGGCGAGTCGGGCGAGTTCCACGTAGTACGGCGCCTGGTACTGCCCGTTGCCGTCGATGGCGGCGGCCAGGTGCAGGGTGCCGGTCGGTACGGCCATGGTCGGGGCCTTCCTCGTTCTTCGGGGAGTCAGCGGGTCACGGCTTGGGCAGCCCGGGCGGGTTGATCTCGGATTTCTTCACCGCCTCGCTGGAGAGCCCCCACCGCTTCAGGACCTTGGCGTACGAACCGTCCTGGATCACGTGGTCCAGGGCCGCGGCATAGGCGTCGACCAGCCCGCTGCCCTTCTTGGTGGTCGCCGCGATCTTGCCCTGCACCTGGTCGCCACCGCCCGAGAACCGGCCGATGATCTGGGTCTGGCCGGCCGAGGCGACGTGGTAGGCGGAGGTGGGGTTCGGGCCGAAGTAGGCGTCGATACGGCCGGACTGGAGGGCGAGGTAGTAGTCGGTGTCCTTCTGGAAGTACTTGATGTCCACGGGCTTGCGGCCCGCCGTCTCGTTCTGCTTGCTCCAGTCGACCAGGATCTTCTCCTGGTTGGTGCCGGAGGCGACCGATACGGTCTTGCCCGCCACGTCCTTCGGGCCCTTGACCCGCCAGGAGGTGCCCTTCTTGGCCTCGAAGGCGAGGTCGTCCAGCCGGTAGGTGGCGAAGTCGTACTTCTCCTTGCGCTCCTCGGTGACCGTCACATTGGAGAACACGCCGTCGAACTTGGAGCTGTCGAGGCCGACGAAGAGGTTCTCCCAGGAGACCGGCTGGAAGTCGACCTTGAGCCCGAGGGTGTCGGCCACCAGCGTGGCGATGTCGAGCTCGGAGCCGATCCGGGTCTTGTCGTCGGTCGCGTAGAAGCCGAGCGGGGCGGAGGCGTCGGCGCTGCCGCCGATGCGCAGGGTGCCGCGCTCCCGGATCGCGGCCGGGACCTTCGCCGCGATCGAGTCGACCTTCTTCCCTCTGACGCGGTGCTGGTCCGGGCTGATGTTGATGGCGTTCTTCGAGCCCTTGGAGCCCACCGTCTCCTGAGAGTCGCCGTCGCCGCAGCCGCCGAGCAGGGCGGAGGCGGTGAGCGCGGCGACGGCGGTGACGAGGGTGCGGCGGGTCTTCACGGGGGTGCTCCTTGCGTAGGTGGATATCGGTGATCTGGTGGACATCGGTGATCTGGTGAACATCGGTGGCATCAGAGGACCTTGGAGAGGAACGCCTTGGTGCGCTCATGGCGCGGGGCGTCGAGCACCTCGGCGGGCGTGCCCCGCTCGACGATCCGGCCGCCGTCCATGAAGACGACGGTGTCGGCCACCTCCCGCGCGAAGCCGATCTCATGGGTGACGACGATCATCGTGGTGCCCTGGTGGGCCAGATCCTTGATGACGTCGAGGACCTCGCCGACCAGTTCGGGGTCGAGGGCGGAGGTCGGCTCGTCGAAGAGCAGCAGCTCGGGCTCCAGGGCGAGGGCACGGGCGATCGCCACCCGCTGCTGCTGTCCGCCGGAGAGCTGCCGGGGGTACGCGGCCGCCTTGTCGGCCAGACCGACCCGGTCGAGCAGCGCCTCGGCGGCGCGCACCGCTTCCTTCCTGGGGTGGCGCAACGCCGATATCGGCGCCTCGACGATGTTCTCCAGCACCGTCAGATGCGGGAAGAGGTTGAAGTTCTGGAAGACGAAGCCGATCCGGGTACGCTGCCTGAGGATCTCGCGTTCGCGCAGTTCGTAGAGGCGGTCGCCCTGGCGGCGGTAGCCGACCAGCGAGCCGCCGACGCTGATCCAGCCGCTGTCCACCTTCTCCAGGTGGTTGATGGCGCGCAGCAGGGTGGACTTACCGGAGCCGGAGGGGCCGAGGACGACGGCCACCTCCCCGGAGCGCACCTCCAGGTCGATGCCGCGCAGCACCTGGAGCGACCCGAAGCTCTTGTGGACGGAGCGGATGTCGACCATGGCGGTCATCGGGTGGCTCCCCGCGAGAAGTGGCGCTCGACGTAGTACTGCGCGATCGAGAGCACGGTGGTCAGGATGATGTACCAGACGGTCGCGACCATCAGCAGCGGCACGACCCGGCCGTTGCGTCCATAGATGACCTGCACCTGGTAGAAGAGCTCGCCGATCGCCATGACGGAGACGATCGAGGTGCCCTTGAAGAGCGAGATCACCTCGTTGGCGGCGTTCGGCAGGATCGACCGCATCGCCTGCGGGAGCACGATCCGGCGCAGCTGCCGCAGCCGGGGGATGCCGAGCGCGGCCGCCGCCTCCAACTGTCCGCCGTCCACGGCGAGGACGCCGCCGCGCACGATCTCCGCCGCGTAGGCGGCCTGGTGGAGCGCGAGCCCGAGCACCGCGGCGCTCATCGCCCCGACCAGACCCGCGGTGTCGAAGGAGAAGAAGCCGGGGCCGAAGGGGACGCCGAAGTCGAGCCGCTTGTAGAGATAGGTGAGGTTGAACCAGAACAGCAGCTGGACGATGAGCGGGATGGAGCGGAACGCCCAGATGTAGGTGAAGGCGACCGACTTCAGGAAGGGACTCTGGGACAGCCGCATGAAGGCGAGGACGATGCCGAGGGCGAAGCCGAGCGCGGTGCCGTAGAAGGTGAGCTGGATGGTGATCCAGACCGCCTCGAGGATGGTCCGGGTGGTGAAGAAGTCGGCGAAGACGTCCCACTCCCAGCCGGAGTTGGTGATCAGGCCGTGGGCGAACTGGGCCACGAGGACGGCGGTGACGACGACGGCGGCCCAGCGCCAGGGGTGGCGTACCGGGACGACCTTGAGGGCGGAGTAGTCCTCGCGTTCGGCGCCGTTTGCGGCGGCCTTGTCGACGGGTGGATCGGAGGTCAGGGACATGGAGGGTCCTTCGGAGGGAGAGCTGGGGGTTGTGCGGGGGATGGTTTCCGGGGGGCACTCAGTCGGCCGGGCCCCAGGCGGTGAGGCGCAGGCGGTGGCGCTCGAGCGGTGAGGCTGAGGCGGTGAGGCTGAGGCGGTGGCGCTCGAGCGGTGGCGCTCAAGCGGTGCGACTCAGGCGGTGGCGCTCAAGCGGTGCGACTCAGGCGGTGGCGCTCAAGCGGTGAGGCTCAGGCGGTGACCGTGGCGCGACAGGACAGCTCGCGCAGACAGCGCAGCAGGGCGCGCGCGGTGGCGTCGTTCTGCCGGAACGCGGGCGCGTTGGTGCGGGGCCGGGCGAAGGCGCCCGAGGCGCGGGCGTCGGTGTGCGGGCCGAGCGCGAAGCGGCGCGGATGCGGGCGGCCCGCCCGGTCCAGGATCCGGGCGTCGGCGGAGCTGACGGCGAGCAGTCCGGCCGGGGTGGCGGCGGCGCCGTCGCGGTGCAGGGAGCGCAGCAGGGTGTCGCGGGAGCGGTCCACGGTCGGCTCCGGCAGCCGGGCCTCGACAAGCGCACGGGCCTCGACGGCATGGCCGGGCACACTGGCGGAGCTCGCCCGGAACACCCCGCGCACCGGATCGGTGGTCACGGTCGTCTCGGCGCCGAGGAAGCGGACCACTCCGGCGCGGGAGAGCGCGAGCAGTTGCTCAAGCCGCGGCCCCGGCGGGCCGGAGGCGAGGAAGCTGAAGAAACCGTGCCACCAGCCGCCGATGTCGCCGAGCCGGATCAGCTGGCCGTAGACGGAGAGCAGGGCGAGGAAGACGGCCAGGTCGGGGCTGTGCGCGGGGTCGTGGCGACGGGCGAGGTCGGCCTCGAGATGGCCGCGCAGCGCCTGTTGCAGGGCCTCGTGGTCGCCGAACCGCAGCCCGGCCAGGGGGCGGTCGAGGGTGTCGAGGTCGAGCCGGTCGGCCGGGTCGGGGACGGCCGCGGCGACCAGGACGTCCAGATCGGGGCCGCCGGGCGGGCAGGCGGCGTACTTCTCCTCGAACGCGGACCACTCCCCGGCCACGCGCTCCGGATGGGCGGTGAACAGCCGGTGGTAGTGGGCGAACCCCAGCTCCTTGGCGATCAGCGGCCAGACGTCGCGCCGGAAGTCCGGCCGCCCGGGGCGGGAGAGCAACGCATCGACCTCGGCGGGGCCGAAGAAGCGCGGCACCGGGGGCCGCTCACCGCTCAGCGAGTAGCCGATCTTGGCGTGATACGGCACACCGCGCCGCGAACCGGCGTACAGCACGGGCTCGCGGCCGGAGGGCCGGTAGACCAACTCGCCGTCCGGACCGCGCTCATAGCGTCCGCCGCGCCCCTCGGTGAGCAGCACCATCAGATCCACGAAGGCGAGGCCGAGGCCGCGTACGATCACCGGCTCGCCGGGGCGCAGCGCGCTGACATCGCTGTCGGCGGTGAACTCCGGTGGGAGGTGGACCAGTTGGTGCTCGGCGGCGAACGCGGTGAGCGCCCGCTGCTCGGCGTCGGGTTCGGCGTCGAGGTGACCGAGGGCGAGGACCACGGCGTCGGCGGTGAGCGGCGCGGTCCGCCCCTCCAGCCACACCTGCTGCCGCCCGTCGCGCGGCCCGGTGACGCGTACGGCCCGGTCCCGGTGCTCATGGACGATGGTGCCGGGCGGCAGATCGGCCACCGAGTGCTCGTACACCCAGCGCAGATAGGCGCTCTGGAGCCGTCTGGTGGCGAAGCTCCGCCCGGTCAGGGCGGCGGCCTCGGCGGCGAGTTCGGGCGGCAGGGGGTGCGGCGGCTCCGCTCCGCGGACCTCGCTGGCCTCGCTGGCCTCGCGGGCCCATTCGGCGAGGGAGGGGCCGGGGCGTATCGGGCCTTCGCGCTCCACCGACTCGTCGGTGAACATGGTGACGTCCTCGGCCATGGAGTTCATCCACAGCAGCGGGGACTGGTCGGGGCGCCAGATGCGGCCGCCGCCGGGCGGGTGCGGATCGACCAGGTGCAGCTCGAACGGGGCGCCGTCGCCGTACAGTTCGGGGGCGTTGGCGGCGATGCGCTCGATCAGACCGGTGGCACGCGGGCCCGCGCCGACGATGACGACCGTGGCGGGTGAGACGACCGTGGCGGGTGATCGGAAGGGGTGGTCCGGATGCGCGGGATGGTCCGGGTTCGCGGACATGCGGAGGCTCCGTGAGTTCTGAAGTGAACACACGCACGCACGGCCTTCACACACGCCGAGCCCCTCAGCTCGACAACGGCCGGGCCCCTCAGCCCGGCATGGGCCCGAGAGTAGGACGACCCCATGGTGCGCTGTCAAGACTGTCCGAACTGTGAGCAGTGCGTCTCACCGTGGTTGACGAGGAAGCGGAAGGCTGCTCCACTTGCCCCATGGACTCAAGGCAGCGACTGGTCACGCGCGACCACATCGACTTCGGTCGGGTGTGGTCGTCGTCCTGTTCGGGCTGACCGCCCGCCTCCGCTGCCGTAGGGGGACTCCCTTCCCCAGCGCTTTGAGGCTTCGCCCGCGCCCGCCGGACTCCCTCCCCCGGTGTGGCCGCAGCACATCCGCGTCGTCACGCGCCTTCGGCCTTCCCACACACGCCAGTGCTCCGCCCCTCCCCTCAACCCGTCTTCCGGCTACGGGGGTGTCCGGCGGTTCTTTCCCCTCCCCGCCCCTTCCCGTAACCATGGGCTCCGCCCCTGGACCCCCGGCCCGCGGGCGGAGCCCTGCCACGCGGCGAAGCCGCATATCGATGCCTCGAGGGGCGAAGCCCCGCCTTGCCCAAGGCCCGCAGCGAAACCCCCGCCCGGAGCCCGGAGCGAAACCGCAGCCCAAGACCTGAAGCCCCGCCCCGAACCTGGCCCCCTCACCCGGAGCCTGGCGCAACCCCCACCCCCAGCCCAAAGCGAAACCCCCACCCAGGGACTGGAGCGAAGCCCCGCCCAAGGCCCGCAGCGAAACCGCGGCCCAAGACCTGGAGCCCGCCCCGAACCTGGCCCCCTCGCCCGGAGCCTGAGGCGCAACCCCCACCCCCAGCCCAAAGCGAAACCCCCACCCGGGGACTGAGGCGCAGCCCCGGTCGGGGCCTGGGGCGGAGCCCCGGCCCGGGGACTGGGGCGCAGCCACGACCCGGGGACTGGGGCGGAGCCCCCGCCCAAGGCCCGCAGCGAAACCCCCGCCCGGAGCCCGGAGCGAAACCGCAGCCCAAGACCTGGAGCCCGCCCCGAACCTGGCCCCCTCGCCCGGAGCCTGGCGCAACCCCACCCCGAGCCCAAAGCGAAACCCCCACCCGGGGACTGGGGCGCAGCCCCGACCCGGGGTCTGGGGCGGAGCCCCGGTCGGGGTCTGGGGCGGAGCCCCGGTCGGGGTCTGGGGCGGAGCCCCGGTCGGGGTCTGGGGCGGAGCCTCAGTTTCGGGAAGGGGCGGGGAGGGGAACAGCCCGCCGCAGGCGGCAAGACCAGGGGAGCAGCCAGCCGCAGGCGGCACAAGCCGACGGGCACCCCTGGCAGCTAGCAGTCGCAGCCGCAGTCACACCCATCACAGCAGTCGCAGCTACAGCAGTCACCGCAATTGCTGCAGCAGTCACAACAGTCGCAGCAGTCACTGCACTTATGGCACAGGCCCTCGCGCGGCTGCCCGGACCACGGGTCGTGGTACGGGTCACGGCAGCACACCTGGCAGGTGCAGCAGAGCCCGGTCCACACCAGGCAGCCCGCGATCAGCCCCCGCCGGCGGCCGTGCGGCGGCTCCGGGGGCGCGCCGCCGGGGCCGCCCGGGTTGATCCACGGCGACTGCGGCGGCCCGAAGGAGGACTCCGGGGCGCCCGGAGCGTCCAGGGTGCCCGGAGCGCCCGCGGCCTGGCTTCCGGTGTGCGCACAGCCGGTGGTGCCGAAGGCGCGGTCGACCGCGCGCCCCAGCTCATGGACCAGCAGTACGTGGGCGAGCCGCCCGGAGCCCTTGCCCGCGAATTCGGTGTCCTTGAGCGCCAGCCGCACCCCGCGCACCGCGTCGTCGCACAGCCTGCGGACCTCGGCGAGGTCGGTCCCGGTGGCCGCGATCGGGTTCCAGGCGCCGGTCTCGGCGTCCTGGGCCAGGTCCTCCACCGCGTCCAGCAGATGCGCCAGCCGCCCGAAGAGCCGACCCGCCTCCTCCAGCGGGGCCCGGTTGCCGGGCCGCCCGGCCAGGACCGCGGTGTGCCCGAAGGCCGCCGCGGTCGCGGTCTCGGTGGGCTCGGTGACGGTCAGCAGAGGGGTGCCGGGGCCCGCGAGGGACTCCAGCTCTTCCTGCCGGCCGACCGCGTCGAGCAGCAGCGCGGTGTCGAAGCCGAGCGCGGCGCCGCTGCGCTCCCCGGCCCGGTCCCACCGCCCGGCCACCCGGCGGGCGGCCGCGGCGACCGGCCGCCGGGCCAACGCCCCGTCGCCGTCCGCCACATGGTCGCGTACCTTCGCCGAGGCCAGCACCAGCGAGACGGTGGCCGCGAGACGCGCCCCCTCGCCCTGGGCGACCGACGCCGTCCGCATCCCGCGCAGCGGACAGGGCCCGGCGGTCCGCCGCCAGCCCTCCGACCGCCCGGCCTGGGCCTCCACCAGCACCGATATCACCAGGCCGTCGTAATTGGTGGCGATGCGGGCGAACTGCCCGTGGTCCCCCCTCAAAGCGAGGCACAGCCCGCACAAATGCGCCATCCACTCGGTGCGCAGGTTTTCCGACAGCCGATGCCGACAAGGCCGGATAATGCCAAACACCACGATCCCCCGTTCACCCGTACGTCCCCGACGTCACCCGTCCGGCAGCGGCGGAGTCTACCCACCGCTCCGTCAGCCTTCGTAAGCAGGTGGAACTCTGATATGGCGCCAGCCGTTGTGCACCAGTAACGTCACGAATCCCCTGTGCGGCCGCAATCCACGTGGCAGACCATCCGCATCATGGACGACCATAGAGGGGCGGACAGTACACACCATCAGGGAGAGGAGGCGTCCATGGGATCGGTACGCAAGGCAAGTGCCTGGCTTGGCCTCGTCGACGACAGCGATGACGAGCGCTACTACGACGACGACTACGCCGAGGGGTCCGAGCCCGGCGGCTCCTGGATGACCGACCCGCGCGCGCGGGTGGCCGACGAGACCGCGCGGGACCAGGGCACCCGGATCGCCACGGTCACCCCGGACGGTTTCCGGGACGCGCGCGGCATCGGCGAGCTGTTCCGGGAGGGCGTACCGGTCATCGTGAACCTCACGACGATGGAGTCCGCCGACGCCAAGCGCGTGGTGGATTTCATGGCCGGGCTGATCTTCGGGCTGCGGGGCTCGATCGACCGGGTGGCCAACCGCGTCTTCCTCCTCACCCCGGCCGACTTCCAGATCGTCAACGGACAGGCCGGCCACGCCACGGGCTTTTTCAACCAGAGCTAGGCCCGGGGCCGCTCACCGGAAGGCGTCGATTCCGGTGAGCGCCTTGCCCAGCACCAGTTGGTGCATTTCGACGGTGCCCTCATAGGTGAGCACGGACTCCAGATTCGTGGCGTGCCGCATCACCGGATACTCCAGCGAGATCCCGTTGGCTCCCAGAATCGTCCGGGCCGTACGGCAGATCTCGATCGCCTCCCGCACATTGTTCAGCTTGCCGAAGCTGACCTGCTCGGGGCGGAGCCGCCCCGCCTCCAAGCGCCGCCCCAGATGGTGGGCGAGCAGCACCCCCTTGTGGAGCTCCAGCGCCATATCGGCCAGCTTGGCCTGGGTGAGCTGGAAGCCGCCGATCGGCCGGCCGAACTGCTCCCGCTCCCGCGCGTACTCCAGCGCCGCCTCGAACGCGGAGCGGGCCGCGCCCATCGATCCCCAGATGATGCCGTAGCGGGCGTGGCTCAGACAGCTCAGCGGTCCGCGCAGGCCGGTGACCTCGGGCAGCACCGCGTCGGCGGGCAGCCGCACCTCGTCCAGGACCAGCTCGCTGGTGACCGAGGCGCGCAGCGACCACTTGTGCTTGATGTCGGGGGCCGAGAAGCCGGGCGCGTCGGTGGGGACGACGAAGCCGCGGATGCCCTCGTCGGTGCGGGCCCACACCACGGCGACCCCGGCCACCGAGCCATTGGTGATCCACATCTTGCGCCCGCTGAGCACCCAGTCCGAACCGTCCCGCTTGGCGTAGGTGCGCATACCGGCCGGGTCGGAGCCGTGGTCGGGCTCGGTCAGCCCGAAGCAGCCGATGACCTCGCCGGCGGCCATCCGGGGCAGCCACCGCTCCTTCTGCTCCTCGGAGCCGAAGCGGTGGATCGCGTACATGGACAGGGAGCCCTGCACCGACATCAGGGAGCGGATCCCGGAGTCGGCGGCCTCCAGCTCCAGACAGGCCAGGCCGTACTGGATCGGGCTGGCGCCCGCGCAGCCGTAGCCGGTGAGGGACATCCCGAGCGCCCCGAGGGAGCCGAGCTCCCGGGCCAGCTCACGGATACCGGGGACCTCACCGCGCTCGTACCAGTCGGCGATGTGCGGCAGTACGCGGTCGGCGGCCCACTGCCGCATGGTGTCGCGGACCGCGAGATCCTCGGGGTCGAGGAGATCGTCGAGCCCCAGCGGGTCGTGCGGATCGAACGACGGCAGGGTGCCAGCGGACATGGGTGGCGGCCTCCGGTGGATGCGGTTCCGGGTACGCCGGGCAGCTACCGGCCACCGGGGCGCGTCCTCCCGCCCGGCGGCCGGGGTGATCAGCCCGGCCGCTCCGACGCTACGACCGGGTAACCCCCGGCGTCCAGACCTGCTCACGCCGGGTCATCAGGGGCCGCGCAGCGATCGGACGGGGCGAGGCCGGGACTCGGGCGGGCTGTCCCGAACCTGCGGCGGGCTGCTCCCCTCCCCGCCCCTTCCCGCAGCCAGGCACTCCACCGCACGGCGGCGGCTCCACCCCACCGCAACGGCTCCACCTCTGGGCCCCGGGTCTGGGGCGGAGCCCCAGTTGTGGGAAGGGGCGGGGAGGGGAAAGAACCGAGAACCGCCGGACACCCCGCAGGACCCGGCCCGGGTCGGTCAGGACTCGGCGGCGACGGTGGCGCGGTCGAGGCGGGCCGAGGCGTTCGTGCCGTCCGGCCCCTGCCGGTCCGTCGCCGCCTGCTGATCCGCCAGACCCTGCCGGTCCGTCGCCCCCTGCTGATCCGTCGGCCCCTGCTGATCCGCCGGGCCCTGGGTGGACTCCTCGTCGTCGGCGGCGCACTCCATCACCTTGGGCAGCCGCAGCGCGGCCAGCGCGCCGAGCGTCAGCAGCCCGGCGCTGACCGCGAGCGTGACGTGCAGACCGTGTACGAAGGCGGCGCGGGAGGCCGCGCGCAGGGCCTCCCCGGCGTGGCCGCCCAGCCGGTCGGAGACCTTGTACGCGGCGCCCAGCGACTGGCTCGCGTCGGAGCTGGCGGAGGCGGGGACGCCGGGCACCGAGGAGACGCCGGGCTTGTAGGCAGCGTTCATGACGCTGCCGAGGAGGGCGATGCCGATCCCGGCGCCGAGCTGGTAGGAGGTCTCGCCGATGGCGGCCGCGCCGCCCGCGGAACCGGACGACGCCTCGTTGAGCATGGACTCGTACGCGCTGAAGAGCGTGGTCTCCAGGCCGAAGCCCAGGACGATGAAGCCGCCGACGAGTACGGCGGGCCGGTCGGACTGGCCCATGGCGGTGAGCGAGAGCACGGCCAGGGCGGTGAGCGCGAAGCCGACCGCGACCATGACCCGCGGGCCGAGCCACTGGAGCATCCGGGACCCCACGAGCCCGGCGGCCATGGCGGCGAAGGTGAGCGGCAGCAGCCGCAGACCCGTCTCGAGCGGGGTGAGCCCGAGCACGAGCTGGAGGTACTGGGCGGCTATGAGCTCCAGGCCGACGAGCGCCAGCAGGGCGAGCACGATACAGCCGACGGAGATCGAGAAGGCGGGCCGGGCGAACAGCTTGAGGTCCACCAGCGGATGCGTACGGCGGCGCTGACGGCGTACGAAGAGCACCAGCAGCACCACCCCCACCAACACCGGGGCGGCGGTCACGGCGTCCAGCGGCCCCGCGCCGCTGCCCACCCGCTTGACTCCGAGGACGACGCAGAACAGCCCGCAGGCGGCCATGAGCGCGCCCAGCACGTCCCAGGGGCCGTTCTTGTCGCCGGTGGACTCCGGCAGCAGCCAGCGGCCGACGGGCAGCGCCACGATCATCAGGGGCAGGTTGACCAGGAAGACCGAGCCCCACCAGAAGTTCTCCACCAGGAAGCCGCCGAGCAGCGGGCCGACGGCCGCGCCGACGGCGGCGACCGCGCTCCAGACGCCTATCGCCAGCGCCCGCTCCCGGCGGTCCGGGAAGACCTGGCGCAGTATCGACAGGGTGGCAGGCATGATCATCGCGCCGCCGACGCCCAGCAGGGCGCGGGCCACGATGAGGATCTGGGGGTTGGGGGCGAAGGCGGCGATCGCGGAGGCGGCTCCGAAGAGCCCGTAGCCGAGCAGCAGGACGCGTCGTCTGCCGACGCGGTCGCCGAGGGTGCCGAAGAGGATCAGCAGCGAGGCGCAGACCAGTGGGTAGACGTCCACGATCCACAGCAGTTCGATCCCGCCGGGGCGCAGATCCTCGGTCACCGCCGGGACCGCGACATGGAGCACGGTCGCGTCCACGGCGACGAGCAGCAGACTGACGCAGAGCACGAGGAGCACGACCCAGCGGTTCGACCCGCCGCTCGCCTCGGTGCCGCGCCATTGCCGGGGAACGCCCGCCGTCCGCCGATTGCCGGCCGTGGTCGTCCCGGACATGTACGCACCTCCCTGGGTCTTGCGCTCGCGGTCCGCCGTCGTGACAGCTGTACGTCACGTCGTAGGGACGTCCGGGTGACCCCGGTGGCGAAGGCGCGAGTGAGAGGTCAGGGTACGCGAGTCCCCGCGCGAGCCGTGTGCCGCAGGTCATGTTGGGACCTGCCCGCGGATGGTTACGGAGGCGTACGTTCCAGACTTCCCCTTTTGTCCCCCGTCCCTCTGCCGTCCCTCCTGTGTCCTCCCGGCGTCCCACTCGCGTCCCACCTGTGGCCCACCCGCGTCCCACCTGTGGCCCACCGGTGGCCGTCTTCCGTTCGTCCTCCGTTGCCGTCCGCCGTCGGCCGTCATTGCCGTCCGCCGTCGGCCGTTGTCGTCCGCTGTTCCCGCGACACAGTTGTCCACAGGCCCCGCGGCCCCTCCGCGGAGCGTTGTCCACAGGCTCCGCGAGCAGCCCGGATCATCCTCGATAATCGTCGCCGTGACTGATCTCGCCCAGGCCGGCACCGCGCCGCTCAGCGACGACGGCCGACCGGGCCGCGCCGCTGGTCGCGCGCTGCGCCGGGCCGCTCCAGCACTGCTCGCATATGCGGGGACGCGCCTGCTCGGGCTGGTGGTTCTCGCGATCTGGGGAGCCTTCGCGGACAAGAGCCCGCATCAGCTGCTCTCCGCGCGCTGGGACTCGCTGTGGTACACCCGCATCGCCGCGGAGGGGTATGGCTACACGCTCCATCTGCCCGACGGCGCGGTCCACTCCAACCTGGCGTTCTTCCCCCTGCTCCCGGCGCTGGAGCGAGTGATATCGGCCATGACCCCGCTGGACGTGGCCGACGCCGGTCTGCTGGTGAGCTCGGTCACGTCCCTGTTCGCCGCCTGGGGGATCTTCGCGATCGGTGACCTGCTGTACGGGCGGCGGGTGGGCGTCACGCTGGCCGTGCTGTGGGGTGTGCTGCCGGTCGGCATCGTGCAGTCGATGGCGTACTCGGAGTCCCTCTTCACCGCGCTGGCCGCCTGGGGGGTCTACGCGGCGCTCACCCGCCGGTGGCTGTGGGCGGGGCTGTGCGCGGCGCTGGCGGGGCTCACCCGGCCGGTGGGGGCTGCGGTGGTCGCCGCGGTCTGGGTGGCGGCCGCGGTGGAGCTGCTGCCGGAGGGGCGCCGGCGCCAGGCGTGGCGCACCGGCCCACCTGTCGCCCACCACCACTCTCGACGGAGGCGCTTCGCGCCCTTTCTCCAGCTTCTCGCGGGCGTCGTGCTCGCGCCGCTGGGCTGGCTGGGCTATGTGGTGTGGGTCGCCCTCCGCACCGGGAGCGTCACCGGCTACTTCGACGTGCAGAACGGCTGGGGCAACGGCTTCGACGGCGGTCTGGCCTTCGCGGGCTTCATCGGAGGGCTGCTGATCGAGCCGCCCTTCGCGGGCGGGCTCGGGCTGCTGCTCGGCGTCGGGGCGCTGATCTGGCTCGCGGTCCGCTGTGTGCGGCAGCGCCAGCCGCTGCCGCTGCTGGCCTACGGCGGGGCGGTGCTCGTCCTGGCGCTGGCCGCGAAGGGGTACTTCGGCTCCAAGCCCCGGCTGCTGATACCGGCCTTCCCGCTGCTGCTGCCGATCGCGGTCGCCCTGGCCCGGCTGCGCCCGGTGCGCACCGCGCTGGTCCTGGGGTCGGTGGGGCTCGCCTCGTCGGTGTACGGGGCCTTCTGGCTGCATGGCTCCGGGCCGCCCTGATCCGGCCGGCGCCGCGATCGGGCCGCCCTGATCCGGCCGGCGCCGCGATCCGGCCACCCCGACCGGCCGGGCGGAGCCCCGCGGACGATCACTCCCGGCCACCCGGCGACGCCAAGGGAAACTTCGGGGAACGCTATGGCTAATGGGCGATAAACACGCCCTGTAAGAATTCCATAAAGTCCCTGAGACACGCCCATTGGAAGGTGGGGAGCAGAAAAGTTCCGGGGCCTCGCGCATTCCTTGGAAAGGGCGCGGCCAAAAGCCGTGGGCGAGACGCACTCCACATCACATCGTCATCACAAAGCGACCTGATCGACTGAACCCGCCTGTCACGCAATGTAACGTCGATTAGGTGCGTACCGAAGACAAGCTCCCCGCGACCGAGGAGCGAAGGCCCGATCTCGCGCGACCGCGCATGACCCGAACACGCTTCTGGCTGCTCGGGACCACGCTGGCGGTCTACGCGGCGACCGTGATCGGCGTGCTCACCACCTCATGGCTGGTGAAGCTCGACTGGCAGGTCATGCTCTTCCGGCCCTACAAGCAGTGGCCCGAGTTCCACACCTTCCTGGACTACTTCGTGGTCATGGGCCAGCGCGGGCCCACCGCCGTGGCCGTCGCCGCCTGGCTGGGGTGGTGCTGCTACCGGCAGCGCACCCTGCGCCCACTGCTGGCACTGGGCACCTCCCTGCTGCTGCTGAACGCCACCGTGGGCGCGGTGAAGATCGGCTTCGGTCGGCTCGGTCCGCACTACGCGACCACCGTCGGGTCCAACGAGATGTGGGGCACAGGCGATATATTTCCTTCGGGTCACACCGCGAACGCCGTGGTCACCTGGGGCATTCTGGCCTATCTGGCGACCACTCCCGTGGCCCGCAGGGTCGCCTCGCTGATCGCCGCGGGCTTCGCCTTCGGGGTCGGCATGACCACCGTCTACCTCGGCACCCACTGGCTGAGCGATGTGGTGCTGGGCTGGGCCGCCGGGGTGCTGGTGCTGCTGGCGCTGCCCTGGCTGGAGCCCGCCATGGCCCGCGCCGAGGTGCTGCTGCTGACCCTGTGGCGCCGGTTGCGCGAGCGCCGGGCGCCCGTGCCGGTGCCGTCCGGGCGGCCGGTCGCCGGGACCCCGCTGGCCACCCCGCGCACCGCCCGCGACGACGAGCTGCCCACCCGCGAGACCGTGGCCGTGGTCCGGCCCGGCACCGCCACCGGCCGGAGCCCCGACGGGCGGCCCCTCCACCCGGTCCGCCAGCACACGATGCGCTCCGAGCGCACCCCGGTCACCCCGGTCGGCAGCCGCCGGCCGCCGCACGCCGACCGGGTGCCGCGCGCCACGGCGCCTTTCGGCCCGTCCGGCGCCTCCCGGGGCCGGACGGCCACCGGAGGCTGAGCCGCCCACCGGGCCGCGGGGCGGTACGCACCTCCTCCCCCGCGCCGACCGGTCACACCCGCGCCACGGCCCCGGAACGCTCCCCCGAGAGCGTTCCGGGGCCGTCGTCGTATCCGCGCCGGGCGCACCGGCCCATCGGCCCATCGGCGCGCACCGGCGCGGACCCGGGCCGGTCGGCGGGCGGCCCGTCAGCCGCGCCCGGTCAGCGGCCACGCCCGGTCAGCCGCTGCCACACCCGGTCAGCCGCGCCAGCAGCGCTTCACCGTGCCGTCGTCCACCTCGAAGTCGATCCGCCCCCGCAGATACTCCATGGTGATGATCGCGCCCGGCGGAAGCGTCCGTACGGTGCTCCAGCCGCGTGCGCGCGCCCTCTCCTCGGCGGTGTCGGCATCGAGGCCCACATAGCTGTCGAGGTCGTCGTCGGGTTCGGCCGGAAGGTTCGGTACAGGTCCCATGAGAGCCACCGTAGGTGGCTGTCTACGGGGGGCAAACCCAGAGTTGTCTTGGACCGCCACGGGACTACCACCGTCCCATGCCTCTCACGGCCGCCATTCGTCACACTTGTGTCACAGAAAACACGCCCGGGTTTGTGAACGACTTCATCACTCTTCCGGGGCTTGTGTTGACGCCTCGAAGATGATTGCGAGTTTCCGTCGATATCCCGCGCCAAACGGCCGGCTCCGGTATGAGCGGCGGTGCGCGGGCGAGATCTGTCGAACAATTCACGCGGCGACCGGAAAAGCACGGCCCGGACTCCTGCGGAGCGCACAATTCCGCCACAAATCACCGGGGGCCGGGGCCCGAGGTTTACCCCCACCCGGACGCGGTACCCGCCGCCCCGGAGCCAACATGACTGACAGATCCGATGAGACCCCCGAGAAGACGGCAGCCGACGGCCCGAGCCCGCCGGCACTCCTCCGTGCCGCCCGCGAGCAGCTCGTCGAGCTGACGGGCCTGTGCCCCGAGTCCCTCCCCCGTCTGGAGCGGACCGACGACGGATGGCTGCTGGAGGCCGAGGTGACAGAGCTGGTCCGGGTGCCGGAGACGATGAGCCTGATGGCCCTGTACGAGGTGACCCTCGACCCGGACGGCCTGCTCACCGGCTACCGACGCCTGCGCCGCTATGAGCGTGGCCGGAGCGACCGCCGCTGACGTCGGCGGGGGACCGGACGCCACCGGACGAGAGGAACACACCCGACATGACCACGGTTGTCCCGGCACAGCAATCCAGGGGCGGGGGCGGCACCAGCGGCCTGTACGACGTCCTGGAACTCATACTCGACCGAGGGCTGGTGATCGACGCGTTCATCCGAGTCTCCCTGGTCGGCATCGAAATACTCAAGATCGACATTCGGATCGTGGTCGCGAGTGTCGACACCTATCTGCGGTTCGCCGAGGCGTGCAACCGCCTCGACCTGGAGTCGGGCCCGAACAAGTCCCCCGGGCTGCCCGAGGTGGTCGAGGGCATCACCGAGAACGGCGCGCGGTCCAAGACCAAGGGCGCCCTCTCCGGCGCCGGCGACTCCGTCTCCAAGGCCGCCCAGTCCGTGGCCGACGCGATCCGGCCGTCGGAGGAGGAAGAGGAGGAGCCGCGTCGGCGCCGTCCGGCCCGTAAGGCGGCGCCACGGAAGTCCGAGGAGTCCTCATGACCACGTATGTCTACGGCATCGCGCGGGGCGAGGTCCCGGACCTGGGCGATCGGCTGCTGGGTATCGGCGACCCCCCGCTGCCGGTCCGGGCGCTCAACGAGGGCGAGCTGGCCGCGATCGTCAGCGACTGCCCGCCCGAGCTCAAGCCCCGGCGCCGCGATCTGCTGGCTCACCAGCATGTGCTGGCCGAGGTCAGCGACTCCCGCGCGGTGCTGCCGATGCGCTTCGGCAGCGTCTCCTCCAGCGACGACGATGTCCGCAGCGTGCTGGCCGAGCACGCCGACCGCTACCAGGACCAGCTGAACCGGCTGACCGGCCGGGTGGAGTACAACGTCAAGGCCGTGCACGACGAGGACTCGGTGCTCCACCAGGTGCTCGCCGAGGAGCCGGAGCTGCGGATGATGGCGGAGGCCAACCGGGCGGCGGGCGGCGGCACCTACGAGGACCGGGTGCGCTTCGGCGAGCTGATGGCGGGCGCGGTACGGGCCCGTGAGGTGCGGGACGCCAAGCTCGTGGAGGAGGCGCTGGCACCGACCGCCGAGGAGGTGCGGCCCGGCCCGGAGAGCGGCGGCTGGTTCGTGAGCCTGTCGCTGCTGCTCGGCAAGGACGCCGCCGATCCGCTGCTGTCGGCGGCCGCCGAACTGGAGCGGGCCCACCCCTGGCTGAAGCTGCGGATCAACGGTCCGCTGCCGCCGTACAGCTTCGTCGAGTCCTGATGCTGATGATCGGCTGGGTGCTGAGGCAGGTCGTCGCCGCGGCGGAGCGGGAGTACTACGACCCGGCCACCGTCCAGCGCGCCCTTGCCGAGCTGGAGACCCAGCTCGGCAAGGGCGTGATCGACGAACGAGAGTTCGAGCGGCAGGAGGATGTGCTGCTCGACCGGTTGGAGGAGGCGCGCCAGTGGGCGAACGGGACTCTGTGACCACCCGCGGCGGTGTGGCCCCGACGGCCGACGCCTACGGCTCACCGGCGTCGTCGCTCGGCTCCTCGGGGTCGTACGGCCTGGCCGGACGGGGTGAGGGCGGAGCGAACCTCGCCGACATCCTGGAGCGGGTGCTCGACAAGGGCGTGGTGATCGCGGGCGATATCCGCATCAATCTGCTCGACATCGAACTTCTCACGATCAAGCTGCGGCTGATCGTGGCCTCGGTCGACAAGGCGAAGGAGATGGGCATCGACTGGTGGGAGCACGACCCGTCGCTCTCGTCGCGCGCCCGGACCGGGGTGGACGGCGGCGAGAAGGCCGAGGTCACCCGCCGGGACAGCCGCGAGGACGCCGAGGTCACCGGCCGGGGCAGCCGCGAGAACACCGAGGTGACCAGCGGGCAGAACCGGGAGACCACCGAATGACCGAAGGACTGCGGTACGCCTACGCGGTCGTGCGCGACACCGGTGCGCCGGAGGCCGCCCTGGACGCCCTCACCGCCCTGGAGGGGGTGACCGGCGTCGCGGACGAATCGGTGTACGCCGTACGCCATCTGGGACTCGCCGTGCTGGCGGGCGCCGTACCGGCCGAGGACTACGACGAGGGCTCGCTGCGGGAGCGGCTGGAGGACATGACCTGGCTGGAGACGATGGCCCGGGCCCATCAGCGGGTGGTCGACACCGCCGGTGCCGAGTCCTGTGTCATACCGGTCCGGCTGGCCACCGTATGCCACGGCGATGAGGGGCTGCGGCGGATGCTCGCCACCGGGCGGGAGCGGTTCGCCTCGGCGCTGGACCGGCTGGAGGGCCGGGTCGAATGGGGCGTCAAGGCGTATGCCACCCAGCCCGCCGCCGAGAAGCCGCCCGCCGGGACCGCGAACGCCGCGAACGCCCCGAGCGCCCCGAACTCCCCGAGCGCCCCGAGCGCCCCGAACTCCCCGGGCGCCATGTCCGGCCGCGACTATCTGCGCCGCCGCAAGGCCCAGCGGCAGGCCGCCGAGCGGCGCTGGGGCGATACGGAGGAGGGCACGCGGCTGGTGCACGACACCCTCGGCGCGCTGGCCGAGCGGTCCCGGCTGCATCCGCCGCAGGACCCCCGGCTGTCGGGGATCTCCGACCGCAATGTGCTGAACGCCGCGTATCTGGTGCGGCGCGAGGACAGCGCCGACTTCGCCGAGCGGGTCGGTGAGCTGGCCGGGCGGACGCCCGCGCTGCGGTTGGAGCTGACCGGCCCCTGGGCGCCGTACTCCTTCACCGCCATGGACGAGACCTCCGGCGCGGAGGGGAAGACCGGGAGCGCGGGGGCGGACGGATGACGATGGTCCCCGAGGGCCCCCTGGCCCATCAGCAGATCGCTCTGGTGGACGTGTTGGACCGGCTGCTGGCGGGCGGCGTGGTGATCACCGGTGATCTGACCCTGCGGATCGCCGACGTCGATCTGGTCCGCATCGATCTGCGCGCGCTCATCAGCTCGGTCAACGCCAATGTGCCGTCCCCCTGGGAGGGACCGTGAGCCGCAAGGTGGAGCTGGACCAGGACACCGTCGAACGCGATCTGATGAAGCTGGTGCTCACCGTCGTGGAGCTGCTGCGGCAGCTCATGGAGCGGCAGGCGCTGCGCCGGGTGGACCAGGGCGATCTGACGGAGGACCAGGAGGAGCGGATCGGGCTGACGCTGATGCTCCTGGAGGACCGGATGGGCACGCTCTGCGACCGCTACGGCATCGCGCCCTCCGATCTCAATCTGGACCTTGGGCCACTCGGTCCGCTCCTGCCCCCGAGGGAGTGACGCTCGGGGCAGCTCCCCGGATCACGCCGCCCATCGGGCGATCATGGCGTAACCCGCGCAGGACACGGAGGAATCCCGATGGCGACAGAGACCGCGCGGACCGCCGGTCCGGTACGGGAGACGCGGCAGGGCAGCGTGCTGGTGGACTGGCTCACCACCACCGACCACAAGAAGATCGGGCATCTGTATCTGATCTCGTCGTTCGGCTTCTTCCTGATCGGCGGCGTGCTGGCGCTGGTGATGCGCGCCGAGCTGGCCCGTCCGGGCCTCCAGATCGTCTCGCAGGAGGAGTTCAACCAGGCGTTCACCCTGCATGGCACGATCATGCTGCTGCTGTTCGCGACCCCGGCGTTCGCGGGGTTCGCCAACGAGATCATGCCGCTGCAGATCGGCGCGCCCGATGTGGCCTTCCCGCGCCTCAACATGCTGTCGTACTGGCTGTATCTGTTCGGCGGCCTGATCGTGGTGACCGGTCTGCTGGTGCCGGGGGGCGCCGCGGACTTCGGCTGGACCGCCTATGCCCCGCTCAACAGCCCGATCCGCTCCCCCGGGATCGGCGCCGATATGTGGATCATGGGGCTGGCACTGTCGGGGTTCGGGACGATCCTGGGCGCGGTGAACTTCCTGACCACCATCATGGCGATGCGCGCGCCGGGCATGACGATGTTCCGGATGCCGATCTTCACCTGGAACACCCTCTTCACCTCGATCATGATCCTGATGGCGTTCCCGGTGCTGGCGGCGGCGCTGCTGGCGCTGGAGGCGGACCGGCGGTTCGGAGCGGTGGTCTTCGATCCCCGGTACGGCGGGCCGCTGCTGTGGCAGCATCTCTTCTGGTTCTTCGGCCATCCCGAGGTCTACATCATCGCGCTGCCGTTCTTCGGCATCATCTCCGAGATCATCCCGGTCTTCTCGCGCAAGCCGATCTTCGGCTATGTGACGCTGATCGGCGCGACCATGGCCATCACCGGGCTGTCGATGGTGGTCTGGGCCCATCACATGTTCGCCACCGGATCGGTTCTGCTGCCCTTCTTCTCCCTGATGTCGTTTCTGATCGCGGTGCCGACCGGGGTGAAGTTCTTCAACTGGATCGGCACCATGCTGGGCGGCTCGGTGTCCCTGGAGGCGCCGATGCTGTGGGCGGTCGGGTTCCTGGTGAGCTTCCTCTTCGGGGGGCTCACCGGCGTCATCCTGGCCTCACCACCGCTGGACTTCCATGTCACGGACACCTACTTCGTCGTGGGCCACTTCCACTACGTGGTCTTCGGGACGGTCGTCTTCGCGATGTTCGCCGGGTTCTACTTCTGGTGGCCCAAGTTCACCGGGAAGCTGCTGGACGAGCGGCTGGCCAAGATCCACTTCTGGACGCTGTTCACCGGCTTCCACACCACCTTCCTGGTGCAGCACTGGCTGGGCGTGGAGGGGATGCCGCGCCGCTACGCCGACTATCTGGCGGCGGACGGCTTCACCGCGCTCAACACCCTCTCCACGATCGGCTCCTTCCTGCTCGGCATGTCGACCCTGCCGTTCCTCTACAACGTCTGGAGGACGGCCAAATACGGCAAGAAGGTGGAGGTCGACGACCCCTGGGGGTACGGCCGCTCCCTGGAGTGGGCGACCTCCTGTCCCCCGCCCCGGCACAACTTCACCACGCTCCCCCGGATCCGCTCCGAGTCGCCGGCCTTCGATCTGAACCATCCCGAGGTGGCGAGCCCGACGCAGGAGAGGGACCAGCGGCCGAAGCCGCGGGGCTCGGTCAGCCCAGGGCCCGATCCAACCGATTCCTGAGCTCCCGGATGCGATCGTTCAGCTCCACCGGCTCGCGCACCTCGAAGTCGAAGCCGCTCAAGCCGATATGAATCACCAGCGCATCGAGGCTGTGGGCACCGGTGTGCAGCAGACAGCTGTGCTCGTCCACGGCCTCCAGCACCCCCACCGTGGGCGTGAAACGCTCGGCCGCCCGCTCGGCGGGCACCCGCAGCAGCACGGTGGCCCGCTGCGCGTAGACGGAGGTGGTGATGCCCCGGGCCACATAGGCTGCGATGTCGTCGGCGGGCGGGCGGCGCGGGGTGAAGCGGGGGCCGTGCGGCGGGGTCGGGGTGATCCGGTCGACCCGGTACGTACGCCAGTCGGCCCGTTCCACATCCCAGGCCACCAGATACCAGCGGCGCTGCGCGGCGACCAGCCGGTGCGGTTCGACCGTGCGGCGGGTGACCGCACCGCCGTGGTCGCGGTACTCGAAGCGCAGCTGATGGCAGTCCCGGCAGGCGGCGGCCAGCTCGGTCAGCACCCCGGGGTCCACCCCGGGACCGCTGCTCCAGCCGGACAGCGGCACGGTGAAGGCGGTCAGCGCGCCCACCCGGCGGCGCAGCCGCTCCGGCAGCACCTGCTCCAGCTTGGCCAGGGCCCGCACCGAGGTCTCCTCGATGCCCTCGACCCCGCCGCCGGTCGCCTGGCGCAGCCGCACCGCGACCGCCACCGCCTCCTCGTCGTCCAGCAGCAGCGGCGGCAGCTGGGCGCCGGCGCCGAGCTGATAGCCACCGCCGGTGCCCGGCGCCGAGTGCACGGGATAGCCGAGCTCGCGCAGCCGGTCGACATCGCGGCGCACGGTGCGCGGGGTGACCCCGAGCCGGTCGGCGAGGTCCGCGCCGGACCATTCGCGGTGGGCCTGCAACAGGGAGAGCAGGCGGAGCAGTCGGGCCGAGGTCTCCAGCATGCGGCCGAGTCTGCCACCGATCGAGGACAGTCTTCGTCCGCAAGGCTGTCCTCGGTTCGCTCTCAGGCTCCCGGGCTCAGACGAGCGCCTCGATCCGCACCGCGAGATCGTTGTCCCCGGTGTAGTACGGCCGGGCCAGTGCCTCACCGCGTCGGCCGGCCACCGTGCGCGGCGGATAGGTGAAGATCTCCTTCTTGTCCGCGACATCGTCCAGGATCCGGGCGAGCCGCGCCGGGGCCATGGTCCGGTCCGCCGGGCGCAGCCACAGGTCCCAGACGTCCGCGTCGCCGCCCCAGGTGCGCGCGAGCTCGGCATAGGAGAGCGTGAAGGAGAAGTCCGGACCGTCCACCTCCAGCGGCGCGGTGCGCACCGGGGCCTCGCCCCCGCGGCAGCGGGCCTCGACCACCGCGTCGGCGAGCCACTCGGACGGGTACGCGACTCGGTAGAGCCGCCCCCGCACCGCCATCGTGTCGTCCTCCAGCCGGATCTCCCCGGCCTCGGCGTGGGGCGCCCGCCGCCAGCTGCGCAGGGAGAGGTTGCCGTGCTTGGTGGCGTACGGGATGCGGACGGACAGCGGGGAGGTGCTCGGGCCGGGGCGGCGGTCCACGAGCGAGCGCAGATCGTTCAGGCCCGGGGCGAGCCGCCGCGGCTCGGCGTCCCGGTAGGCCACATGGACGTCCCAGCGGCCCTCTGGCAGGGCGACGGTGCTGGGCAGGGCGGCCTGGAGCCCGCCGTCCGCGGTGGGGCCCAGCGGCAGCCGTACCTCCCCGTCGGGGGCGTCCCTCCGGCCCCGGCGGATCAGCACGAGCGCACCACTCCAGTCGTCGTGGCCGCCCGGGGTCGGGCGGGCCCAGTCGGCGATGTGGAAGGTGAGCCCACCGGCGGAGTCCGCCACGCAGTCGGCGCGGGCCGGGGCGGCCTCGGCGGCCTCACTCATTCTGTCCTCCTCGACGTGCTGCGTTGCCTGTGCTGGTGCACTCATGCGACACGCACCTTCCGCAGGGAGTCCTTGGCGGCGAACGCGCCGCCGATCAGGGAGCCACGGGCGCGGTGCAGGGAACCCCGCAGGCCGCTGCGGCCGATCAGCTCGGAGAACAGCGTCTCGTAGCGCCCGGCCACCCGCGAGGGGTCGAAGCGGGCCGAGTCCTTCAACGCGGCCTGCCCCATCTGCTGACGCAGCTCGTCGTCGTTGATGAGGTCGAGCAGCGCGGCGGCGATGGCGTCGGTGTCGCCGGTGGGCACGAGACGGCCGTCCACACCGTTGTCGATGATCTCCGCGGGCCCGTGCGGGCAGTCGGTGGACACCACGGGAAGGCCGCAGCGCATGGCCTCCACGATGGTCATGCCGAACGACTCCAGGCTGGAGGTGACGGCGGCTATGGAGCCCTTGGCCCACTCGGGGTCGAGCGGATTGGCCGGGCCCATCAGGAAGACGTTGTTGTAGAGGCCGAGCCTGTCGATGAGGGCGCGCAGCTTGGCGTGCTGGGCGCCGCCGCCGTAGATCCGCAGCCGCCAGTCGGGGCGGGCCTCGCTGACCTTCGCGAAGGCGTGTATGAGCAGGTCGTAGCGTTTCACCGGGGCCAGCCGGCCGGCCGCGACCACCCACTTGCCGGTGCCGTCGGCGGGCTCCAGACCGGGCGCGGGCACGCTGTTGGGGACCGCCTCGATCCGTACGCCGGGCAGCCGCATCTGGCCGCGGTAGGTCCGGGCGTCGGCCTCGGTCACGGTGGTCACCGCGTCCAGTCGGGGGTAGACGGCGCGCAGGGCCCGCTTCAGTCCCTTGGAGTGGGTGCTGAGCGTTAAATGCTCCTGGCCGACCCGTACCGGACCGCGGCGGGCCTCCCGGGCGATGTGGACATTGAGCCCGGGCCGGGTTCCGACGACGATATCGGCCTCGAGCGTGCGCAGATGATCCGCGATACGGCGGTCGGTGAGCCCGCTGTACTGCTTGTAGCGGCCCTCGGTCACGGGGAAGACCTGCGCCGGGCGACCGTGGTCAGGGTCGCCGCCGTCGTAGGACGGGCTGCTCTTCCGGAGGTCCACGAGATGGCTGAGCCGCACCCGCGGACCGGGGTCGAAGATCGGCTGGTCGCGGTGGCGGAAGACCGACACGATCTCCACATCGTGCTGCTCCCCCAGGGTGCGGGCGAGGTTGTACGTGGTCCGGATCGTCCCGCCGATCCCGTACGCGTTGTGAATAAGGAAAGAGATGTGCATCCGACCCCGTATCCCACTGCTTCCCCGCGGACGGGTGTGTCGTCCGCCTACCACGGTGTAAGACCGTGAAAAGTGGCACAGGGTTGGGTTTCATCACCTTCTTGTGCTCCAACAGATGTGAAATCGGTAGGGAGTCGGGGGAACTTTTCCGCCCGATGGTGCATCAGACCGCGGGGTGGCCGGGCGCGTGACCCCCGCCCCGTATGGCCCGTTGTCTACGTATGAGCCGGGAACCACTCGGCCCACCCACCGAGACCGAGGAGCCACCCGTGCCGCGCATGCTCGACGTCAGCGATGACGTACGCGCCGAGATCGGCGACGAAGAAGCCGACCGGCTGCTCGCCGGGGACAACGCCCCGGGCGCTTACGACTGCACGTCCTGCCGCACCCCCGGCAACACCGAGCAGGAGCGGACCAGCACCGTGCTCTTCGTCGGGCAGGAGACGGCGGTGCTGGCCTTCGCGCACGCCACCTGCGTGCCCTCCCAGGTCGTCCCGGTCTCGGAGGACCAGTTGCGCGGTGCGGTGCGGTCCATCACGGGTGAGGACAGCGCGCCGCCGACCGCCGAGGCCTCGCACGCGCCGCCCGTACCGGCCGCGGCACACGCTGCCACGTCGTACTTCCCCGGCCCGGCGGCCCCGGCACCGGCCCCGTCGCCCGCCCCGGTCCCGTCACCGGTGTCGCCCGTCGCCGTGTCCCCCACCCCGGAGCCGTCCGGGCAGGTGCCGGTGCCGCAGCAGGCGGTGCTCGGTGTGACCAGCGGGGTGGTGCTGGTCGGTCAGGAGGCGTGCGCGGCGCTGGTGGTGGAGCCGACCGCGCCGATCATCCGCCCCGGTTCGACCGGCCACGGCGATGAATTCCTCCAGCTCCTCAGCGAGCAGGGGTTCGCCCCGGTGGTCGACCTGGGCCGGCCGCCCGCGCCCAACCCCGGCTGGTCGGTGCTGCTGGCCATGGGACGGCTGCACGCGGTGCTGATGCCGGCACCGGGCGGCGGCCGCCCGGTGGCCTGGTGGCAGGCGCACAGCCCGATGCCGCTGAGCGAGGGCTGGCGGAGCGCCCTCGGCCGCTCCCAGAAGGTGCTGGTCTACGCCGCGGCCGCGGGCACGATCGGCACCCAGCCGCGCGAGGACCAACTGCGCGCGGCGCTGGACCGGGCCGCCGCGCGCGGCGCTCTGGTCGGCGCTTCGATGCCGCTCGCGGGCACATGACCGCCATGGCCGCCGCCGTCCCGGGCTCGCCCCCGGACTTGCCCCCGGACCTCACCGATCCTTGGTGGGCAGCCCATTCGCCACCGATGCCGCATCCGACGGGCGGCCGGGTCGTTGGCACATACGTGCACGCATACGACCTCTCCCACCGTTCCCCCTCATACGGCTGCATTCCGGCCATGCGCCCCGCGCTGGAGGCGGCGTACGATCCCTGGCGCCACTCCACCACGCCGATCTACGACGCGTTGTACGCGGAGTACCGCAGGCTGTTCCGGGCGCTGCCCGGTGACCGCTCGGACGAGGAGAACATGGAGTTCGTGGCGTTCGCCGCCATCGGCCAGCCCCGGGGCCTCGTCAGCGGCTACGGCCGCCCGGACGACCACGGCGGGGCCTGGCACACCGACGAGCTGTACTACCGCGGCTATCTCCCCGCGCTCCCGCCCGGCCGGGGCGAGGAGCCGGGGCACGCGTACTGACGCGGCGCCGGGGGCCGGGGCGGCATGAGCCCCCCCGGCGCGGCCGCCGCTCCGTCCCGCGACCGCGTCCCCGCTCTGCCCTTCGGCCGCGTCCCCGCTACTTCTTACGGCCGCGCTTCTCGCGCACCCGCACCGAGATCTGCAACGGCGTCCCCTCGAAGCCGAACTCCTCGCGCAGCCGCCGCTCGATGAAGCGGCGGTAGCCCGCCTCCAGGAAGCCCGAGGCGAAGAGCACGAACCGTGGCGGCCGGGTCCCGGCCTGCGTCCCGAAGAGGATCCGCGGCTGCTTGCCGCCCCGGATCGGATGCGGATGGGAGGCGACGATCTCGCCGAGGAAGGAGTTGAGCCGCCCGGTCGGGACGCGGGTCTCCCAGCCGGCCAGCGCCGTCTCGATCGCCGGGACCAGCTTCTCCATATGGCGGCCGGTGCGGGCCGAGACATTGACCCGCGGCGCCCACTGGATCTGCACCAGCTCCGTCTCGATCTCGCGCTCGAGGTAGTAGCGGCGCTCCTCGTCCAGGGTGTCCCACTTGTTGTAGGCGATGACGAGCGCGCGCCCGGCCTCGACGGCCATCGAGATGATCCGCTGGTCCTGGACGCTGATGGACTCGCTGGCATCGATCAGTACGACCGCGACCTCCGCCTTCTCCACGGCGGCCGCGGTGCGCAGCGAGGCGTAGTAGTCGGCGCCCTCCTGGAGGTGGACCCGGCGGCGGATACCGGCGGTGTCGACGAACTTCCAGGTGACGCCGCCGAGTTCGATCATCTCGTCGACCGGGTCGCGGGTGGTGCCCGCCACCTCGTTGACGACCACCCGCTCCTCGCCCGCGACCTTGTTGAGCAGCGAGGACTTGCCCACGTTCGGACGGCCGATCAGGGCGATCCGGCGCGGTCCGCCGATCGTCGTCCCGAAGGTCTGGGCCGGGGCCTCGGGCAGCGCCTCCAGGACCGCGTCGAGCATGTCGCCGGTGCCGCGGCCGTGCAGCGCGGAGACCGCGTACGGCTCGCCGAGGCCCAGCGACCACAGCATCGCGGCATCGGCCTCGCCGCTGGGCCCGTCGACCTTGTTGGCGCACAGCACCACGGGCTTTCCGGCCCGGCGCAACAGCTTGACCACGGCCTCGTCGGTGTCAGTGGCGCCCACCGTGGCGTCCACGACGAAGACCACCGCGTCGGCGGCCTCGATCGCGAACTCGGCCTGGGCGGCCACGGACGCGTCGATGCCCAGCACGTCCTGCTCCCAGCCGCCGGTGTCGACCACCTTGAAGCGGCGGCCGGACCACTCGGCCTCGTAGGTCACCCGGTCGCGGGTGACGCCGGGGCGGTCCTCCACGACCGCCTCCCGGCGGCCGAGGATCCGGTTCACCAGGGTGGACTTGCCGACGTTGGGGCGGCCGACGACGGCCAGCACCGGCAGCGGGCCATGCCCCGCCGCGGCGAGGTCGTCCTCGACCTCCGCCGGGTCGAAGCCCTCTTGCGCGGCGAGCTCCATGAACTCCGCGTACTCGGCGTCGCCAAGCTCCCCGTGCTCGTCGCCGCCGCTGTGGATCTGGTCGTTCATGAAGATTTCCTCGTCGTCCCTCAGTACCGCGCACCGCCCCTGGGGGCTCGCGGGTCTATGTCTGTTCCGGGCGGCCGGTGAGCCGCCTGGCAGTGCCCAGATGCGTGCCCAGCCGCTTCTGGATGCGCTCGGTGGCCTGGTCCAGGGCCGCCCGCGTCCGCCTGCCGCTGCCGTCCCCCGCCTCGAACGGGTCGCCGAACACCACGTCGATCCTGCTGCGCAGCCGGGGCAGCGGCCTGGACCGGCCGTCGTCGCGCGGGGTGGCGGTGCCGAACACCGCCACCGGCACGATCGGCGCGCCGGAACGCACCGCGAAGTACGCGAGCCCCGAGCGCAGCGAGGCGAAGTCGCCGTCGCCCCGGGTGCCCTCGGGGAAGATCCCCAGCACCCCGCCGCGCTCCAGCACCCCCAGGGCCTGGCCGATCGCGGTACGGTCGGCGCTCGTACGGTCCACCTTCAGCTGCCCGATACCGCGCAGGAACGGGTCCAGCGGGCCGATGAACGCCTCCTTCTTGACCAGGAAGTGCACCGGCCGCGGCGAGGTGCCGATCAGCATCGGGCCGTCGATGTTGTGGGAGTGGTTCCCCGCGAGGATCACGGGCCCGGCGGACGGGATCCGCCACGCGCCCAGCACCCGCGGCCGCCACAGCCCGTACATCAGACCGATGCCGATCCGCCGCCCCACGGCGGCCCCGGCCGCGCTGGGAAGTGTCCCGTCGGTGGTGCTCACGCGACCGTCCGCTTCTCCTCGACGAGGGTGACCACGCACTCGATGACCTGGTCGAGGGTGAGCTCGGAGGTGTCCACCTCGACCGCGTCGTCCGCCTTGGCCAGCGGCGAGGTCTTGCGGCCGGAGTCCAGGGCGTCCCGCTTGGCCAGCGCGGCCTGGGTGGCGGCCAGGTCACTGGCCTCCTTGCCCTTCAGCTCACCGCTGCGGCGGGCCGCCCGGACCTCCGGGGAGGCGGTCAGGAAGATCTTGAGGTCGGCGTCCGGGAGGACCGTGGTGCCGATGTCCCGGCCCTCGACCACGATGCCGCGCGGCGCCTCGGCGGCGATGGTCCGCTGGAGCTCGGTGATCACGGTCCGCACCTCGGGCACCGCGCTGACCGCGCTGACCCGCGAGGTGACCTCCTGGGTGCGGATCGGCCCGGAGACATCGGTGCCGTCGACGGTGATCGTCGGGTTGGCCGGGTCGGTACCGGAGACGATGGCGGGCTTGCCCGCGGCGTCGGCCACGGCCACGGCGTCCTCGACGTCGATGCCGTTGGCCACCATCCACCAGGTGATCGCCCGGTACTGGGCGCCGGTGTCCAGGTAGCCCAGGCCCAGCTTGGCGGCGACGGCCTTCGAGGTACTGGACTTGCCCGTGCCTGCGGGGCCGTCGATCGCGACAATCACTGCGGCCGGGGCGGTCCGGGCGGCGGTTTCCACGGTGACAGACACCTTTCGTGTGCACGGGGCTGAGTTGAACGGGCCATGTGAGCCTCGGACAAGGTTACTGGCTTCCCCCGGGCGGCTTCGCACCGCTGGGGGACGGCCCCGGGGCCGGGGCCGTGGGCGGTCCGATCCGCCGCTACTGCCGGATGGACCATCCCCGCTCCCGCAGGGCCTGGGTGAGCCCCGGGGCCGCCGAGGGCTCGACCACCAGCTGGATCAGACCGGCCTGCTGCCCGGTGGCGTGCTCGATCCGGACGTCCTCGATGTTGACACCCGCCCGGCCCGCGTCGGCGAAGATCCGGGCCAGCTCGCCCGGCTGGTCGCCGATGAGCACCGTCACGGTCTCATAGACGGCCGAGGCGGCGCCGTGCTTGCCCGGCACCCGCTCGCGCCCGGCGTTGCCCCGGCGCAGCACGTCCTCGATCCCGGCCGCGCCGTCACCGCGCTTGGCCTCGTCGGCGGACTGGAGCGCGCGCAGCGCCCGCACCGTCTCGTCCAGGTCGGCGGCGACGGCGGCGAGCACATCGGCCACCGGGCCGGGGTTGGCGGACAGGATGTCGATCCACATGGCGGGGTCGGAGGCCGCGATCCTGGTGACGTCGCGGATGCCCTGCCCGCACAGCCGCACCGCCGTCTCATCGGCGTCCTGGAGCCGCGCGGCGACCATGCTGGACAGCAGGTGGGGGGTGTGCGAGACGAGCGCCACCGCCCGGTCGTGGGCCTCGTCCTCCATCACCACGGGCACCGCCCGGCACAGCGCGACCAGCTCGAGCGCGAGGTTGAGCACCTCGGTGTCGGTACCGCCGGTGGGCGTGAGCACCCAGGGCCGTCCCTCGAAGAGGTCGGCGGTGGCGGCCAGCGGCCCGGAGCGCTCCCGGCCCGCCATCGGATGCGTGCCGATGTAGCGGGTCAGGTCGCAGCGCAGGGCCTCCAGCTCACGGCGCGGGCCGCCCTTGACGCTCGCGACGTCCAGGACGCCGCGGGCCAGCCCGCGGCGCAGCACATCGGCCACCGTCGCCGCCACGTACGCCGGGGGCACGGCGACGATCGCCAGGTCCACGGGCCCCTCGGGCTGGCCTTGAGTCCCGGCGCCGCGCGCCTCGGCGGTCCGGGCCTGGGCCTCGTCGTGGTCGGCGAGGTACACCTGGACGCCACGGCCGGCCAGGGCCAGCGCGGCGGAGGTGCCGATCAGGCCGGTGCCGATGACGAGGGCGGTTCTCATTGGGCGATGTCCTTGCGGAGGGAGCCGGCGGCGCCCAGGTAGACATGGGAGACGTCGGACTTGGACAGGGGGGTCTCGACATGCGCCAGGATGCGGACGACGCGGGGCATGGCCCCTTGTATGTCCAGCTCCTGGGCGCAGATCAGCGGTACGTCGGTGATGCCCAGCTTGCGGGCGGCGACCGCCGGGAAGTCGCTGTGCAGATCGGGGGTGGCGGTGAACCACACGCTGATCAGGTCGTCGGGGTCGAGGGTGTTCCGCTCCAGGATGGCGGTCAGCAGCGCGGAGACCCGCTCATGCATGTGCTCCGGCTCGTCCCGGTCCAGCTGGACGGCCCCGCGGACCGCTCGTACCGCCACGTCTCGCTCCCCTGTGCGTGCTGTGCCTGTCGTGCGTCGTGCGTCGGGCGCGGCCGCGGTGTCCGGCCGCGCTCCCGATCAGCGTAACGAGCGGGTCGGACAGGCTCCCGGGGCGACCGCTGGGCGAGACGCGGCGGCCCGCCGACGGCCGGGGCCGTCAGCGGCGCCGGGTCCGTATCAGAGCTCGACCTCGCGCATGAGCATGCCGACCTCGGTGTTGGTCAGCCGGCGCAGCCAGCCGGACTTCTGGTCGCCGAGCGCGATCGGGCCGAAGGCCGTCCGCACCAGCTTGTCGACCGGGAAGCCGGCCTCGGCGAGCATCCGCCGCACGATGTGCTTGCGGCCCTCGTGCAGGCTCACCTCGACCAGATAGTTCTTGCCGGTGTTCTGCACCACCCGGAAGTGGTCGGCACGGGCGTAGCCGTCCTCGAGTTCGATGCCGCTCTTGAGCCGTTTGCCCAGGTCGCGCGGGAGCGGGCCCTGGATGGCGGCGAGATAGGTCTTCCGCACGCCGTAGCGGGGGTGGGTGAGGCGGTGGGCCAGCTCACCGTGGTTGGTGAGCAGGATGATGCCCTCGGTCTCGGTGTCGAGGCGGCCGACGTGGAAGAGCCGGGTCTCGCGGTTGGTCACATAGTCGCCCAGGCACTGGCGGCCGTCGGGGTCCTCCATGGTGGAGACGACACCGGCGGGCTTGTTCAGCGCGAAGAAGAGGTACGACTGGGTGGCCACGGTCAGCCCGTCGACCTTGATCTCGTCCTTCTCGGGGTCGACGCGCAGCCCCTGCTCGGTCACGATCTTGCCGTTGACCTCGACCCGGGCCTGGTCGATCAGCTCCTCACAGGCGCGGCGCGAGCCCATACCGGCGCGGGCGAGCACCTTCTGGAGCCGCTCGCCCTCCTGCTCGCCGAAGGTCTTGGGCATCTTGACCCGCGGCTTGTCGTGGCGGGCGCGGTTGCGCTCCTCTATCTGCGCCTCGTACTCGCGCGGACGGGCCGGGCCGGGCTTGCGGCCACGACCGCCGCCACCGCCCTTGGGGCCACCGCCCCTGGGGCCGCCATCCTTGGGGCCGCCACTGGGGCCGCCACCCTGAGAGCCCTGAGAACCCTGCGAGCCCGTCCTGGAGCCGCCCTGAGACCCTTGAGAGCCCTTGGGGCCGCCCTGGGAGCCCTTGGGGCCCGCCTTGGGCCCGCCGCCCACGTCGTAGCGGCGCTCCTCGGGGCGGGGGCGGCCGGCGCGCTGCTGCTGCTCGTCGCGCCTGTTCCCCGCGCCTCGGTAGTTCTTGCCGCCGCTACCGCTGCCCCTGCTGTTCCTGCCGCTGCTTCGCATCAAGTTTCCGTCTGAGAGTGGCCGCTGTCGGCTCGGTGTTCTACGTCGTCGTGCGTTCTGCGTCGTCCTGCGCGTCATCGCCGTCCATGGCGTCCGGGTCGAACGACGGCACGCCCTCCTGGGACTCGCCCTCGACCGCGTCCGCCTCGGGGAGGAACGGCGCGAGCTCCGGGAGCTCGTCCAGCCCCCGCAGGCCCATCCGCTCCAGGAAGTAGTTCGTCGTCCTGTACAGGATCGCACCTGTTTCGGGTTCCGTGCCCGCCTCCTCGACCAGGCCCCGCTGGAGGAGGGTCCGCATCACGCCATCGCAGTTGACGCCGCGGACGGCCGAGACGCGGGAACGGCTGACCGGCTGACGGTACGCGACCACCGCGAGGGTTTCCAAAGCGGCCTGGGTGAGCCGCGCCTGCTGGCCGTCCAGGACGAACCCCTCGACGGCGGCGGCGTAGGCCGGGCGCGTGTAGTAGCGCCAGCCGCCCGCGACCAGCCGCAGCTCGAAGCCCCGGCCCTGGGTCGCGTACTCGTCGGCCAGCTCGCGCAGCGCGTCCGCGACGGCGCGGCGCGGCCGCTGGAGGACCTTGGCGAGGTTCTCCTCGGTGGCGGGCTCGTCGACGACCATGAGGACCGCCTCCAGGGCGGGCTTGAGGTCCAGCTCGGCGACCTCGGAGAGCCCGGCGGGTGTCCGCTGCTCGCTCAACTCGCTACCTCCTCCTTCTCCTTATCGGGCGTGGCCGTCTCCTGCTCGGGCTCCTTACGGGGCTCGGCCTCCTGGTCGAACTCGTCGGTGACCAGTGGCCGCTCACCCGCCTCGCCCGTCCAGCGGACCATGAGCGACCCCAGCGCCTCCGGCTGGTCCAGGAGGATCGCGCGCTCGCGGTAGAGCTCCAGGAGGGCCAGGAAGCGCGCGACGACCGTAAGGACGTCGGGAGCGTCCTCGGTGAGCGCGGCGAAGGTCGCCTCCCCCAGCTCCCGCAGCCGCGCGACCACCACCTCGGCCTGCTCACGGACGCTGACCAGCGGGGCGTGGATGTGGTCGACGTAGACCTGCGGCTTGGGCTTGGGCTGCATCGCCTTGACGGCCAGCTTGGCGAAGCCCTCGGGGCCGATGCTGATGACGACGTCGGGGAGCAGCTCGGCGTGGTGCGGCTCCAGGCCGACGGTACGGGGGTGACGGGCGGCCTCGGCGGTCAGCCGGTCGTTGAAGATGTCCGCGATCTGTTTGTACGCGCGGTACTGGAGCAGCCGGGCGAAGAGCAGATCGCGCGCCTCCAGCAGTGCCAGGTCCGCCTCGTCCTCGACTTCGGCGGCGGGCAGCAGCCGGGCCGCCTTGAGATCCAGCAGGGTCGCCGCGACGACGAGGAACTCGGTGGTCTGGTCGAGGTCCCAGTCCGGCCCCATGGCGCGGATATGGGCCATGAACTCGTCGGTGACCTTGGAGAGGGCGACCTCGGTGACGTCCAGCTTGTGCTTGGAGATCAGCTGGAGGAGGAGGTCGAAGGGCCCCTCGAAGTTGTCCAGCCGCACGGTGAACCGATGACCGCCGTCCTCGGCTCGCGCCTCGCCCTGACCGCCCCCACCGCTCGCCTCGGTCCCGCCACTGGCGTCAGCCCCGCTGCTCGCCTGGGCCCCGTCGCCCGCGTCGGCCCCGCTACCGGCCTCGGTCCCACCGCTCGCGCCGGCCCCGCCGTTCCCGGCCCCGGCCGCCTCACCGCCGTGCCCGCCCGCAGGGGCCACCACGTCGAGGCCGGCCCGTGCGTGGACCGGCTCCGGCTCGCCCTCCGCCTCTGCCACGGCAGACGCCTCGTCGCGCGCCTCCGGCACGGCGGACGGCTCAGAAGGGGCCTCAGGCGCCGCGTGGGCGCCGTCCCGCGTCTCTCCGGCCGCCGAGGGCGCGGTGGGCTCGCGCGGCGCCGTGGGCGGGGCGGAGCGCTCCTCTGCGGCGGTTTCCGCCTGCGGGGCCGGGGCGTCCAGGGCGGGGGACGGCGCGTCGCGGTGCTGCGTGGGCGCGGTGGACCGGTCCGGGCCCGTCCCTGCCGGCGCCGTACCGGGCCCCCGGCCGAGGGAGCGGCGAGAGGGGCGGGGCGGCGGGGCGGGGGTGTCGTTCGTCGGCATCGCGGTCCAGGGTGCTCAGGGCCGGGCGGGGCAGCCCGTACGACCGGGCAGGCTATCGCCCGGCCCGGTCAACGGCCGCGGAGGCGGCGCACCAGGATGCTCGCGTCGCCGCGCGACTCGAGGTCGGCGAGGACGACCGCGACCGCCTCGCGGACGATCCGGCCGCGGTCGACGGCGAGCCCGTGCTCGCCGCGGAGCACCAGACGCGCGTGCTCGAGGTCCATCAGCTCCTCGGCGGAGACATAGACCGTGATCTTCTCGTCGTGGCGCTCGCGCCCACTGGGCCTTCGGTTCGGCGTACGGGCGCGGCGGCGGGCCGGGCCGTTCTGCTCGGCCGCGGCCGAACCGCCCTGGGCCTGGCGGGCCTTGGGCCGGTCCCCCGCGGCGGGGCGCCGCTCGCCGACCGCGTCCTGGGAGGCCGTGTCCCGTCCCGTGTGTTCGCCCGAGCCGGACTGCTCACCGTCCGCGCGCCGCTCCTGCCCTTCGCGCGGCTCGGCGCCCGCGTCGGGTTCGGCGGCGGGCGGGGGTACCCGGGGGCCCTCGCCGTTCGCCTGGCGGCGCCCGGCGGCGGGAGCGGAGGACTGGAGGCCCATCCCTCCCGTGGTGCGGAACAGTTCGTCGGCTCCCGGCAGACTCACTCGGCGTGACACCGGGCGAGCACCTCCCTGGCGAGCTGGCGATAGGCGGCGGCACCGACGGAGTTGGACGCGTACGTGGTGATCGGCTCGCCCGCGACCGTGGTCTCGGGGAAGCGGACCGTACGGCCGATGACCGTGTGGTAGACGTGATCGTCGAACGCCTCGACCACGCGGGCGAGGACTTCACGGCTGTGCACGGTGCGCGAGTCGTACATCGTGGCGAGGATGCCGTCCAGCTCCAGGTCGGGGTTGAGCCGCTCCTGGACCTTCTCGATCGTCTCCGTGAGCAACGCCACACCGCGCAGCGCGAAGAACTCGCACTCCAGCGGCACGATCACCTTGTGCGCGGCGGTCAGCGCGTTGACGGTGAGCAGACCGAGCGAGGGCTGACAGTCGATGACGATGTAGTCGTAGTCGGCCATCAGCGGCTTGAGCGCGCGCTGGAGGGTCGACTCCCGGGCGACCTCGCTCACCAGCTGCACCTCGGCGGCCGACAAGTCGATATTGCTGGGCAACAGGTCCATGTTGGGCACGGCCGTCTTCAGCAGCACCTCGTCGGCCGACATGCCCCGCTCCATGAGCAGGTTGTAGACCGTGAGGTCGAGCTCCATCGGGTTGACCCCGAGGCCGACCGACAGGGCGCCCTGCGGGTCGAAGTCGACGAGCAGGACCCTGCGGCCGTACTCGGCCAGGGCCGCGCCCAGGTTGATGGTGGAGGTGGTCTTTCCGACCCCGCCCTTCTGGTTGCACATCGCGATGATCTTCGCGGGACCGTGGTCGGTCAGCGGCCCGGGGATCGGGAAGTACGGCAGCGGGCGCCCGGTGGGGCCGATCCGCTCGCGGCGCTGGCGGGCAGCGTCGGGCGCGAGCGTGGCCGCGTATTCGGGGTCTGGCTCGTACTCCGCGTCCGGGTCGTAGAAGTGCCCGTCGGGGAGGTCGTCGTAGTCGGCGAAGCGGGCGGGATCCGTGCCCCCCTGGTCGCCGGCCATGGCGTTCACGTGATGGCCGTCCATGCTGTGGCTCTGGTGGGCTGTCGTCGGGCTCTGGCGGGTTGCGAAGGTACGGACAGCGACGGAGCCGACAGCCTCGAGCCCCGAGGGGCCCTGGCCCCGCGCAGCCGGTCCTGGTTGACCACCCCCGGGAGAAAATGTCGACTCATTCACAAGTCGTCCTACCTCCTTGGTGACCAGGAAATTTCTCTATAGGTCAGCGTGACACCATGCCGACGGTTGGCGACTCTATGGCGTGTCACCGGTCCGCAGCAACACAATCCACCGGACACGGCACGATGTGTCGGCAATCGAACACCCCGATGTCAAGGGCGTGTGAACGGTGCCGCGGAGATTTCACCACCACATAAAGCGTCTGAATAGTTGCATTTAGGGCGAGTTGGCCGAGCGGTGGTCCGCAGGCGATACGGGGCACAGCGGACACACCTTCGGCCGGGCCTCGTCCTTCGACAAGACCCGGCCGGATGCCCGGTGTTGACATGTGGTTGACGGCCGGGGTTGACCGTCCGGCAACCGGGATTGACGGGCCCCGGCGGCCGGGGCCGGTGAACTCCGGGCGCCATTCAGCCGATCAGCGAGCCCAGTTCGACGACGGGCAGCTCATGGGCCTCGGCGACCGGACCGTAGACGACCTGACCCTCATGGGTGTTGAGCCCCTTGGCCAGCGCGGCGTCCCGGCGCAGCGCGTCCCGCCAGCCGCGGTTGGCCAGCTCCACGATGTACGGGAGCGTGGCGTTGGTGAGCGCGTGGGTGGAGGTGTTCGGCACCGCGCCGGGCATGTTGGCCACACAGTAGAAGACCGAGTTGTGGACCTCGAAGGTCGGCTCGGCGTGGGTGGTGGGGCGGGAGTCCTCGAAGCAGCCGCCCTGGTCGATCGCGATGTCGACAAGGACACTTCCCGGCTTCATCCGGGACACCAGCTCGTTGGTGACCAGCTTGGGCGCCTTGGCGCCCGGGATGAGCACCGCGCCGATGACCAGGTCGGCCTCGAGGACGGCCTTCTCCAGCTCATAGGCGTTGGAGGCGATGGTCTGCACCCGGTTGCCGAAGATCCGGTCGGCCTCGCGCAGCTTGTTGATGTCCTTGTCGAGCAGGGTGACGTGGAAGCCCATGCCGATGGCGATCTGGGCGGCGTTCCACCCGGAGACGCCACCGCCGATGACGACGGCCCGCCCGGCGGCCACACCCGGCACCCCGCCGGGCAGCACACCGCGGCCGCCGGCCGAGCGCATCAGGTGGTACGCGCCGACCTGCGGCGCGATCCGGCCCGCGACCTCGGACATCGGCGCGAGCAGCGGCAGGGCGCGGTTCGCGGTCTCGACCGTCTCGTAGGCGATGGCGGTGGTGCCCGACTCCAGCAGCGCGTCGGTGCAGGCCCGGGAGGCGGCCAGGTGCAGATAGGTGAAGAGCGTCTGGCCCTTGCGCAGCCGGTGGTACTCCTCCGCGATGGGCTCCTTGACCTTCAGCAGCAGGTCGGCCGTGGCCCAGACCTCGTCGGCGGTGCCGAGGATATGCGCACCGGCGGCGGTGTACTCCTCGTCCGTGATGGACGAGCCGAGGCCCGCACTCCGCTCGATGACGACCTCATGGCCGCCTCGGACCAGCTCGTGCACACCGGCGGGGGTGATGGCCACACGGAACTCGTTGTTCTTGACCTCGCGGGGGATGCCGACCTTCACGTCGATCACGGTCCTTGAATGGGGGAAAAGGGACATATCGCCATAGCCGGCCATGGGCCGATACACCATCGACCATAGACAGGCAAACCGTCACGCGCGTCCGCATGCCGGAGACGACCGCAACAATCGCGGTACAGCCAGTCTAATGAAGGACCTCATGCTGTCTAGCCTTGCAATGCATCAATCTTTTGGAAGACCACTACTGATTTCGTAGGTCGACAGGGTTTCAGACTCCACCTTGAGGTGACGGACCGGTGTCTTCCGCTTCGCCCGCCTCGATCCTCCGGGCGGTGCGCCGCAGCGACCGCGCCACCGAGGGGTCCCCGCCGAGCCGGTCCATCGCGTCCGCCGCATGGCGCGCCAGCTCGGCATGCAGCCCGGTGTCACCGCAGGTCCGGGCGGCCGAGGCGGTCTCCGCCCAGGTGCGCAGCGCCTCCCTCGGCCGCCCCGAGCGCTCCTGGGCGTCCGCGGCACCGCTGAGCGCCCGGGCGTACCCAGGCCGGTCGTCCGCCCGGCGGCAGGCGGCCGCGGCGGCACGCCAGTCGCGCAGCGCCTCGCCCCACCGCCCGACGTAGCCGTGGACGGTGCCGAGCCGTGCGTACAGCCGGGCCGCCGCGGGCGTGTCGCGGCGGCTCAGCCGCAGCTCCAGGGCGCGTCCGAACCAGTCGGCCGCCCGGTGCCAATCCTCCAGCGCCTGGTACGTGGCGCCGATCGACTCCAGCGCACGGCCGGTCGTATACGGATCACCCGAGGCGCGGGCGGCCTCCAGCGCGCTCTTGTAGCGGGCGAGGGCCTTGTCCACCCGGCCCGCCCCGCCGTCCAGATCGCCGAGGTTCAGCAGCGCGGCCGCCCGCTCCACCGGCAGATCGCGGCGCCGGGCCACGTCGAGCATCAGCTGATGCAGCCCGTACAGCTCCACCGCCGCGCCCTCGAAGCCCCGGTGGGCGGTCAGGGCGTGGGTCAGCGCGGCCACCAACCGCCATGCCAGGGTGTCGAGCTGACCGGTCTCGACGGCAAGACGGGCGGCCTCGATCAGCGTGGGCAGCCGCTCCTCCAGCCAGCCGGCCGCCTCCCCCGACGACGAAAACCGCAGCGGCTTCGGCATCCCGGCCAGCTTCTTCCGGCCCGGGGACCCGGCGGGCTCGGCGGCCAGCCGGCAGGCGTGCAGCTGCCGTACGGCGCGCTCCAGCATCCGCGCCCGCGCCAGCTCCACCTCCGCCGGGCGCTCCTCGGCCGCCAGCCGCTCCCGCAGCAGCGGATCGAGACAGCCGGGCACCAGGTAGCGGCCGGTGCCGCGCGGGCGCAGCATCCCGTACGCGGCGAAGCCCTCCAGCGCCGCCTCGCCGTCCGCCACCGAGCAGCCGGCCAGCGCGGAGGCGATCTGGGCGTCGGCCGATCCGCCGGGCGCCAGCACCAGCAGCCGCAGCATCCGGGCGGCGGCGGACGGCAGCGCGGCGTAGGCCAGCCGGAAGGCGCGGGTCAGCGGGCGGGCGCCGTGGTCGTGGTCGCCCTCGTCCGGCGGAAGCTCGCGCAGCCGGGCCAGGGCGTCGGCCACCGACGCCTGGGGGCGGGCGGCGAGCCAGCCGCCGACCAGGACGAGCGCCGCGGGCTGGCCCGCGCACTCCTCGACCAGGGACTGCGCGGCCACCGGGTCGCAGGTGATCCGGGTGGGGCCGGTGTACTGCGCCAGCAGCCCGACCGCCGCGCTCACATCCAGCCCGCCCACCGTGCACGGACGCACATCCGGCACCCCGGTCAGCGGCCCGCGCGAGACGGCGACCACCAGGCAGTCTGGCTCGTCGGGCAGCAGCGCCTCCACCTGCTCGGCCCCGGCCACGTCGTCGAGCAGCAGCAGCACCCGCTTGCCGTCGAGCGCCTCGCGCAGCGCCTCGCTCAGATCGTCCTCGTCCGCCCCCGGCGGGGCGGTCACGCCGAGCCGTCCCAGCAGCTCACGGGCGGTGCGCTCGGTGGGCACGTGATCGCCGGCTGAGGTCGTCAGCCGGGCGCTCAGCACCCCGTCGGGGTAGTCGTCGACGAGCCGCCGGACGAGCTCCTCGGCCAGCGCCGTACGGCCCCAGCCGGGGCGGCCCGCGATCAGCAGGACCCGGCTGCGGGCGGCCTTACGACCGGCGATGGTGTCCAAGCCCGCGCGCTCGATGTCGGCCCGCAGCGAGAGCAGCTCCCGCCGCCGCCCGGCGAACCCCCGCCCCACGGAGGCGGCCGCCGCGAACAGCACGGCCCGGGTGGCGCCGCTCCACACCCCGCCGTCCTGGGCGTCCGCGGTGGAGCGCCGTTGCCGCGGCGGGATGTCGGAGGATGATGTCTCATCTTTGGGCGGACGGCCGGGGGCGGATTCCGGCGGGCGGCCGGTGGATTCCGGCGAACGACCGGGGGCGGACGAGGCGGCTGAAGCGGACGCGGTGGGCGGCGGCTGCCGCTTCCCTGGGGCCGCCGGCTCCCCCTCGGTGTCGACCGCCTGCTCCGCCACCGGCCCACTCCCGTCCACCTGCGCGTACGAGCCCCTTCGGCTCACTATGAGCGTAGTTCACTCCGCGTCAGGTACCCGGTACTCGCGGCCCACAGCACGGACCGAAAATCACTCCATCGGATCTTCACCGAGGCCGAGCGGGGCCCATGCGCCCCCTCAGTGGCTCAGGCGTCGAAGGGCCGGGCGGGCCAGGAGGCGTCGGCGGGCCGGAGGGCGTCGAGGCCGTCGCCGGAGAGCGCCGCCCGCAGCGCCAGCGCGCCCGTCGCGAGGCAGTTGTTGTGCAGCTCGCCCGCGAGGGTGCCGCGCACCAGCTCCTCCAGGGACACCCGGGCGAGTTCCATGTCGGCCTCCTCCTCGGAGACCTCGAACCGCTCGCCCTCGGCCACGGAGATCTCCCGGGCCAGGAAGATCCGCACGGCCTCGTCACTGCCGCCGGGCGAGGTGTAGAGGTCGATGAGGACCCGCCAGTCCTCGGCCTTGACGTGCGCCTCCTCGTACAGCTCCCGCTGGGCGGCGTGCAGCGGGTTCTCACCGGGGACGTCCAGGAGACCGGCCGGGATCTCCCACAGCCGCCGGCGGACCGGGTGCCGGTACTGCCGCAGCACGATCACGCGGTCGTCCTGGTCCAGGGCGAGGACGGCGACGGAGCCCGGGTGGACCTGGTAGTCACGCTTGGCCCGGCTGCCGTCGGGCATCTCCACCTCGTCCGTGCGCACGCCGGTCTTGTTGCCGGTGAACGGCGTGGCGGTGGCGGTGACCGGCCATTCCTCGGGGGTGTCCTGGATGCGCATGCTTGCCTCAGCGTCCTTTCCGCGTGCGGTTGACGGGGCGGTGGGCCGGGCCGGCCGCCCGCCCCTGCCAACCGTAGCGGTCAGGCGCGAGCACCCAGCGTCTGAGCTGCGACCTGTCGCTCGACCGCCGCCTTCACCAGGCCCGCGAAGAGCGGGTGCGGACGGGTCGGGCGGGAGCGCAGTTCGGGGTGGGCCTGGGTGCCGACCAGATAGGGGTGGACCTCGCGCGGGTACTCCACGTACTCCACCAGCTTGTTGTCCGGGGAGGTGCCGGAGAAGACGATCCCGGCCTTCTTCTCCAGCTCACCGCGGTAGGAGTTGTTGACCTCGTAGCGGTGGCGGTGACGCTCCTCGACGTACGGCTGGTTGTCGTAGACCTCGCGGACGATCGAGCCCTCGGCCAGCTTGGCCGGGTACATGCCCAGCCGCATGGTGCCGCCCATGTCGCCCTCACCCGCGACGATGTCGAGCTGCTCGGCCATGGTGGAGATCACCGGGTCGGTGGTGGCGGGCTCGAACTCGGTCGAGTTGGCGCCCTCGATGCCCGCGAGGTTGCGCGCGGCCTCGATGACGATGCACTGGAGTCCCAGGCAGAGGCCCAGCACCGGGATCTTGTTCTCCCGGGCGTAGGTGATCGCGCCGACCTTACCGATGACACCGCGGTCGCCGAAGCCGCCGGGGATGCAGACCGCGTCCACGCCGTCGAGCTGCTCCCGGGCGCCGGCCGCCGTCTTGCAGTCGTCGGAGGTGACCCACTTGATCTTCACGCGGGCGTTGTTGGCGAAGCCGCCGGCGCGGAGCGCCTCGGTGACGGAGAGATAGGCGTCGGGCAGGTCGATGTACTTGCCGACGAGCGCCACGGTGATCTCGTGGTCGGGCTCGTGGACCCGCTTCAGCAGGTCGTCCCACTGGGTCCAGTCCACGTCGCGGAAGGGCAGGTCCAGCTTGCGGACGACATAGGCGTCCAGGCCCTCGGAGTGCAGCACCTTGGGGATGTCGTAGATCGACTTGGCGTCGATGGCGGCGACCACGGCGGCGTCGTCCACGTCACACATCAGCGAGACCTTGCGCTTGATGGAGGTGGGGACCTCGCGGTCGGCTCGCAGCACGATCGCGTCCGGCTGGATACCGATGTTGCGCAGCGCGGCCACGGAGTGCTGGGTGGGCTTGGTCTTCAGCTCGCCGGACGGGCCGATGTAGGGCAGCAGGGAGATGTGCACCACGAACACGTTGTCCCGGCCGACCTCATGCCGGACCTGGCGGACGGCCTCCAGGAAGGGCAGCGACTCGATGTCGCCGACGGTGCCGCCGACCTCGGTGATGACGACATCCACGTCATCGGTGGCCATGCGCCGGATGCGGTGCTTGATCTCGTTGGTGATGTGCGGGATGACCTGCACCGTGTCCCCGAGGTACTCACCGCGCCGCTCCTTGGCGATTACGGTGGAGTAGACCTGTCCGGTGGTCACATTGGCCGAGCCGTCGAGGTCGACGTCGAGGAAGCGCTCGTAGTGGCCGATGTCCAGATCGGTCTCGGCGCCGTCGTTGGTGACGAACACCTCGCCATGCTGGAAGGGGTTCATCGTGCCCGGGTCGACATTCAGATACGGATCGAGCTTCTGCATGGTGACGCGCAGACCGCGCGCCTTCAGCAGCGCCCCCAGACTGGAGGCGGTAAGACCCTTGCCGAGTGAGGAGGCGACACCCCCGGTGACGAAGAGGTGCTTGGTCGTCATGGGCTTAGCGGCAATGGCCAAGAGGGGGCTCCCGTGGTCGCGTCGTGAGGGTGCGTACGGCAGCCGCTCCGGGGTCCGGGGGCGCCGCCGCTGAGGTTCGGGGGTTTTGTGCCCGCCGCTCCACGGGCTACCAGGGTATCAGCGCCCCGGAGCGGTCGCTGCTGACCGGGTTCCCGCGTTCGGTCTGCGCAACCGCCCGAACACCATGCGTGACCTGGCCACCCGATCGGCCGTGAGATGCGAGCCACGATGTGGACGGGCTCAAGCGGATCACCGTTGTCCGTCGTATCCTCATCGGACGCACGCATGCGAGCCACCCCGGCACGGCACCACCAGCACGCCCCCGGAACAAGAGCTCGTCAGAATTTTCCGAGACCGTAAGCAACGCCCTCCGGGGTGATACGGCCGTTCGAATGGGGAATGCACGTGGCCGGGCGTATCGAGGATTACGCACTGATTGGTGATATGCAGACGGCCGCCCTCGTCTGCAGAGACGGGACCGTCGACTGGCTCTGCCTGCCGCGGTTCGACTCCCATGCCGTCTTCGCCGGTCTGCTGGGCACTGAGGAACACGGTTTCTGGCGGCTGGGGCCCGCCGCCCCCGCGGGGAGCCGGCCGCCCACCGCCGACCGCCGCCGCTACCGCGGCGACTCCCTGGTCCTCGAGTCGGAGTGGGACACTCCGCGCGGCACGGTCCGTGTGATCGACTTCATGCCGCCCCGTGACGGCGCCCCGCAACTGGTGCGGATCGTCGAGGGCGTCAGCGGCCGGGTGCCGATGCGCTCCGCGCTGCGGATGCGGTTCTCCTACGGCTGGGTCGTGCCCTGGGTGCACCGGGTGGACACCCGTACCGTCGCCGTCGCCGGTCCGGACTCGGTATGGCTGGACACCGAGGCCGACACCTACGGCAAGGACCTCACCACCTACTCCGACTTCACGGTGGGCCCCGGCGACCGGATCGCCTTCACCATCAGCTGGCAGCCCTCGCACCGCGAGCCGCCCGCCCTGCCCGAACCGGAGGGCGCGCTGGAGGCCACCGAGGCGTTCTGGCGGGAGTGGGTCGAGCACTGCACGTACCACGGCCCCTACCGGGACGCGGTGGTCCGCTCGCTGATCACGCTGAAGGCGCTGACCTACGCCCCCACCGGCGGCATCGTCGCGGCGCCCACCACCTCCCTGCCCGAGGAGATCGGCGGCGTCCGGAACTGGGACTACCGCTTCACCTGGCTGCGGGACGCGGCGATCACCCTCTCCTCGCTGTTGCGCACCGGCTACCGCGAGGAGGCCCGCGCCTGGCGCGAATGGCTGCTCCGCGCGGTCGCGGGCGACCCGGAGAACCTCCAGATCATGTACGGCATCGCGGGCGAGCGGGAGTTGGCCGAGGCCGAGCTGACCTGGCTGCCCGGCTATGAGAACTCCCAGCCGGTCCGGGTCGGCAACGGCGCGGCGGGCCAGGTCCAGCTGGACGTCTACGGCGAGGTCACCGAGGCGCTGCACCTGGCGCATATGACCGGTCTGGCGCGCAACGACTACGCGAGCGTGCTCCAGCTGAAGCTGATCCGCTACCTCGAGGAGCACTGGGACGAGCCGGATGAGGGCATCTGGGAGGTGCGTGGGCCGCGCCGCCACTTCGTGCACTCCAAGGTGATGGCCTGGGTCGCGGTCGACCGCACCGTCAAGCTGATCGAATCCGGCGATGTGGACGGGCCGTTGGAGCGCTGGCGGGAGCTGCGCGACGAGATCCACCGGGACGTCTGTGAGAGGGGCTACGACGCCGAGCGGAACACCTTCACCCAGTCCTACGGCTCCCGAGAGCTGGACGCCTCGCTGCTGCTCATCCCGCAGATGGGCTTCCTGCCGCCGGACGACAAGCGCGTCATCGGCACCATCGAGGCGATCCAGCGGGAGCTGTCGACCGAGGACGGCTTCGTGATGCGCTACCCCACCGCGGGCGAGGACGCCGGGGTGGACGGTCTCGAGGGCGACGAAGGGGCCTTCCTGGCCTGCTCGTTCTGGCTCGCCGACGACCTGGCGATGATCGGCCGGGTGGACGAGGCCCGCAGGCTCTTCGAGAAGCTGCTCGCGCTCCGCAACGACCTCGGGCTGCTGGCCGAGGAATGGGACTCGCACAACCAGCGTCTGGTGGGCAACTTCCCGCAGGCGTTCAGCCATGTGCCGCTGATCGACACCGCGCTGCGCCTGACGGCGTCCGGCGCGTACGGAGGCTAGCCCCCGGCCCGGGCCCTGGGGGCCCGGGCACCCCACGTCCGGGCTCGGCCCGGGCCCAGTTCCCCGGGCGGCGGGCGGGCGCGGGGCTTCGCCCCTGCCACGCGGCGGAGCCGCATAGCGATGCCCGAGGGGACGGCGGGGACGGGAAAGGCCCCTCGGACACCCCGTAGCGTGGCGGCATGGAACCAGAGGGAACGATCACCGTGGCGCGGGCCCTCGGCCTTCCCGCCCTGCGCCGCGGGCTCCCCGAGGTGGTGTCCGGGCAGGAGCTGCTGGACCGCCCGGTGCGCTGGGTGCACGCGGGCGAGGCGCCGAACATCGCCGCGCTGCTCAAGGGCGGTGAGCTGCTGCTGACCACCGGTCTCGGGGTCGGGCCGCGCCCCGCCGAGCAGCGCGCCTTCGTCCGCCGGCTCGCCGAGCGGGGCATCGCGGCCCTGGTGGTGGAGCTGGGAGCCCGGTTCCGCACCCTGCCGGGGCCGGTCGTGGATACCGCCCGCTCGTGCGGGCTGCCACTGGTGCAGCTCCATCGCGAGGTGCCGTTCGTGACGGTCACCGAGGAGATCCACACCGAGATCGTCAATGAGCACTACGCCCTGCTGCGCCAGGCCGATGTGGTGCACCGGCAGGCCACCGAGGTGCTGCTGCGCGGCGGCGGGGTGCCGGAGATCGTCCACCACTTCGCCGCCTTCGCGGCCAATCCAGTCTTCCTGGAGACCCCCGACGGACAGCTGCTGTACGCGGCCGGGCCGGGCGGCACGTCCCCGGCGGGCGCGGCCGACCCGCTCCAGGTGTGGGAGGGGCTGCGGGCGCCGCGCGCGGCCGAGCGGCCCGAGCCGCCGGCGGGCAGCGTGATCGCGGACATCCCGGGCGGCGGGCCCGGCCCCGGTGCGGTACGGGCGCGGCTGACCGTCCTTCCGGTGGCCGGGCCGCTGGGCCCGGTGCACCGGATCGCCGCCGAGCGGACGGCGGACCTGCTGGCGGTGGTGCTGCTGCGGGCGCGTCAGGAGGAGGAGCTGGCGGCGCGCGGGCGCGGGGACTTCCTCACCGATCTCGCCGAGGGCCGGATCGAGGCGTCGGACGCCCCGGCCCAGGCCCGGGTGCTGGGCTTCCGGCCGGACCCGGGCGGACCGCTGCTGCCGGTGGTGATGCGGCTGGTGGAGGATCCGCGGCCGCTGGCCGGAGGCGGGGAGAGCTGGGCGGCGCTGGCCCACGCCGTGCAGGAGGAACTGGCCGCGGTCGGGGTGCCGGTGCTGCTCGGCGTACGGCTTCCGGAGGCGCGGGTTCCGCTGCTGGCGGGGCTGCGCGGCGCGACCGAGCGGAGCGCGGTGGCCGAACGGATCGCGGCGGCGCTGCGGGCCGGGGTGGAGCGGGCCTGGCCGGACCGGGCCGGCGCCCGGCCGCCGGTGGTGGTCGCCGGGCTCGCGGTCGGCTGGGACGTGGCTGGAGCCGAGCTGCGGCATGCGGCGGAGGCGTCGAACGCGGCCTGCGGAGCGCCGCCCGACCGGGGCTGGTACGACGTACGGAGCCTGGATGTCGACCTGTTGCTGTGGCGACTGCGCGAGCACGGCGATCTGGCCGCCTTCGTGGACCGGGTGATCGGTCCGCTGCTGGCCCATGATCGCACCGCCCGTCCGCCGCTGGTGCCGACGCTGGAGACGTATCTGCGGCATGCGGGGCGCAAGGCGGAGACGGCCCGGGCACTGCACCTCAACCGCCAGACGCTGTACGACCGGCTGGCCCGGATCGCGTCGCTGCTGGGCAGCGATCTGGAGGACCCTCAGACGGTGCTCGCCCTGGGGGTGGCCCTCCAGGCCCGCCGCCATGTGCGGTGACACGACGGCGGCCCGCCCCGCTTGACGCGGGACGCGGGCCACCCGACGCGGACACGGCCCACCCAGCGCGGATGCGACCCACCCGACACGGGCACGGCCCACCTCGACACGGCCACGGCCCACCCCGACGCGGGCGCGGCCCACCCCGACACGGGCACGGCCCACCTCGACACGGACGCGGCCCACCCCGGCACGGGCACGGCCCACCCGACACGGACGCGGCCCACCCCGGCACGGGCACGGCCCACCCGACACGGGCACGGCCCGCCCGACGCGCAGGCGGCCCACCCCGGCACGGGCACGGCCCATCCGACACGGGCACGGCCCGCCCGACGCGCAGGCGGCCCACCCGACACGGGCACGGCCCATCCGACACGGGCACGGCCCGCCCGACGCGCAGGCGGCCCACCCGACACGGGCACGGCCCATCCGACACGGGCACGGCCCGCCCGACGCGCAGGCGGCCCACCCGACACGGGCACGGCCCATCCGACACGGAGGCGCCCCACCCCGACGCGGGCACGGCCCACCCGATACAAGCACGGCCCACCCCGACGCGGGCGCGGTCCGCCGTGTCTGCCCGGGACCGCTCGGTGTCCCCCCATGTTGCCGGGCGGGGAGTGGCTCCCTCGCCGTCCGCCGCGCCGCCCTCGCCGTGCGCCGCGAACACCTCCCCGCCCGGCCGCCCCGTGCCGAACCTCGGCGGGGCCCTCCCCGGCCCGGCCGATCTTCGCGGCCCCGCGCCCCCTGGCACGGCGCCCCCGGCCACTGCCGGGAGGCACCCCCCGCGCCAGACGCCGCGGGCCTCGCGGCGGCGGCCGCTGATGTCGCGGGCGCGAAGACCGATCCACCGGACGGGCCTCCGGGGCGTCCGGCGGACCAGGCGGCGGAACCGCATATCGACACTTTGCCCTCCCCGCCCCTTCCCCCGGCATCGATATGCGGCTCCGCCGCGTGGCAGGGGCTTCGCCCCTGGACCCCGGGGGGCGACGAGCCAGCTGTTCCGCGATCAGCCCACCGGCCAGGGCGCCGACCGCGCCACCCGCGACGCGGCCGGGGTCTGGGGCTTCAGCCCCAGTTTCGGGAAGGGGCGGGGAGGGGACAGCCCGCCGCAGGCGCCAAGACCCAGACCCGTCGGACACCCCCTAGAACGGGGTCAGCGTGAGCGTGATCCCCTTCGGGGCGGTGTCCTGGATGTACGACGCGAACTCGGCCACGTCATCGAAGGCGAAGCCATACGCCTTGCCGTCCACGGTCGCCGCGTGCATGGCCTTGGCGTAGTGGTTGGTGACGTCCTCGCCATAGAAGGCGGCCGGGTCCGTAGTCGGCTGGGCGTCGGCGTTGTGCAGCGTGGAGCGGTTGAACCCCGCGCCGAGGATCGCCGCGACCGGACCCGTGGTCCCGTCGTTGGGGGCCGCCAGGGCGCCGTCGCAGAACAGCACGTCCTTGGTGGAGGGCTTGTCGAAGGAGACCGAGGCCGGGCCGGTGAAGGAGAACTTCCCGCCGCTCACCCGGCCGGTGAAGGTGCCCGCGTTGGTGGTGACCTTGAGGTCCTTCGATCCGTAGGCGTCCCAGACCTGGTCGATGTACGACGCGAAGTAGTCCTCCGCGAACACCCCCGCGCCCATGCCGTGACCGGGAGCGATCACCCGCAGATTGTCGCCGACGATCAGCTTCTTGAAGGCGTCGACACCGGCGAGGTCGGAGAAGACCTTGGCGCGGGCGCCGTCCTTGAGGGTGCCGGTCGTCTGGTCCTGGGCGCCGGTGAGGTGGATCGACAGCGGGACGCTGAACATGTCCACCATGGTGGTGTTGCAGAACATCCCCGAGGAGTTGTACGTGAACTCCGCGCAGTCGTGCATGATGTCGTAGTTCGGGTCGCCGGACACCCAGCCCGCCGGGTACTGCAGCGCGGCCTTGCCCGCCCCGTCCTCGACCACCTTGAGCTTGAGCTTGGAGCCCAGCGCCACATAGATCCGGCCGGACATCTGAGGCAGGTTCAGCTTGGTCTCACCGCTTCCGGCCAGCGGGATCGCGTAGTCGGTGAAGCCATCCGAGCCGTTGTCGGAGAGCGCGACGGGGGCGATGTTGCCGTCCGGGGTGACGTGCACCTGCCGGTCGCCCTCGTTGCCGACGATGTAGAGCCATACCGACCCGTTGTCGTACTGCCCCGTCTTGTTCACGACGGTCAGGGGCAGGGAGGCGGCGGCCTTCGCGTCCGGTGCTCCGCTGGCGCGGCCGCCGGCGAACGCGAGGCCGGTTCCCGCGGCGGCGGCGGAGGCGGCGATTCCACCCAGCAGCTTCCTGCGACTGATCATGATGATGGTGCTCCTCGGCGTAGTGGGGGTTGCCGGGAAAATGGCGTGGGGGGTGACGGGAGGCGCAAATTGAGAGCGCTCTCTCGTTCCTCTGCCCAGCACCCTGCCGATCAACGACCGGGCCCGTCAACCCCTTCACGCAGAAAGGTCTGCACCAACTCATCGTAGACGCTGAGGACATGGGCGACGGTGTCGTCCTCCGTCGGCCAGCCCGCCGTCCGCGCCCGCCCCGCCGCGGCGAGCTCCACCCGGCGCACCGGATCGGCGAGCAGCCCGGTCACGGCGTCGGCCAGGGCCTCGGGGTCGCCGTACGGGACGAGTTCGGCCGCCTCCCCCACCAGCTCCGGCACCCCGCCGACCGCCGTGGCCACCAGGGGCACCCCCGCGTGCAGCGCCTCCTGGGCCAGCAGCGACCGCGCCTCCCAGCGGCTGGAGAGCACCGCGACATCGGCCGCGGAGAGCAGCTGCGGCACGTCCTCGCGGCAGCCGAGCAGCCGCACCGGCAGCCCCTCGGTGTCGATCCGGCGCTGGAGCACCGCACGGTCCGGCCCCTCCCCCGCCACCACCAGCAGCGGCCGCGGATCCAGCACCCGCCAGCGCCGCGCCGCGTCCAGCAGCGGGCCGTGCCCGGCCATCGCCTCCAGCCGCCCGGCCGTGACCAGCAACGGCCGCTCCATCACGCCCAGTTCGGCCCGCGCCTTCTGACGGCGGCCGTCGGCGGTCTCCGGCGGCCGGCGCGGGGCGGGCACCGCGACCGGGGCCAGCCGGGCGTCGCGCGCGCCGCGGGCCCGGGCCCGGGCCACCAGATCCGAGGAGGCCCCCAGCACGATCGCGGCGGCCCGCGCCACCCGACGCTCCATCAGCCGGACCAGTCGGGCCCGCGCGCCCTCGGCGTCCACGCGGGTGTGCCAGGTGACGATCAGGGGTACGTTCCGGCCACGCAGCGCCATCGCCGCCAGCAGCCCCGAGCGCAGCCCGTGGGCGTGCACCAGGGCCGCACCCTGGGTGGCCCTGCGCAGCGACGCCATGCTTCCGGCGTCCGTCAGGGCGTCGAGCCCGGTGAACCACGCTCCGGTCTGGGTGAAGCCGTAGCCCTGCTCGGCGCTCCAGGGACCGCACACGGTCACCCGCAGTCCGCGCGCCACCAGCCCGGCCGAAAGCGACCGCACATGCACCCCGCTGCCCGAACTCCCGGCGCCCAGCACCTGGACCGCGTGCAGCGACGACCGCCCGTGCGGCGGGACCGGGGTGTTGCTCACGGTACTGCTCACGCGGGCGGAGCTCCTGAGACGGTGTCGGGGCGATGGGGGGACGGTGCGGACGCGCTCCGCCCAAGAATGCCAGCACTCGCCGAGCCCTCGTCGCAACGCTCCCAGATGACGCCTGCCCCGAACTCGCCCGCGTGTCCGCGGTACCACCCGTTCGGGTGAAGGATCGGAAGAGCGTCGCGTGACGGTTCGGGGGAAGCGTCACGCGAGGTTCACTCAAAGGTCATGCAAGGGATCGCGTCAAGCGCCGTATGAAGGGTCAGCGTCCCGTGCGGGCCGCCTCCAGGAGCTCTTCCGCATGCGCCCGCGCGAGTTCGGAGTCCTCCTGGCCCGCGAGCATCCGTGACAGCTCCCGTACGCGGTCCTCGCCCTCCATGGCCTTCACGCCGCTTCGGGTCACCGACCCGTCGTTGGTCTTCTCGACCACCAGATGCCGGTCGGCGAAGGCCGCGACCTGCGGCAGATGGGTGACCACCACGACCTGCGCGGAGCGGGCGAGCTTGGCCAGCCGGCGGCCCACCTCGACCGCCGCCTTACCGCCGACGCCCGCGTCCACCTCGTCGAAGAGATACGTCGGTACGGGGTCGGAGCCCGCGAAGACGACCTCGACCGCGAGCATCACCCGGGACAGCTCTCCGCCGGAGGCGCCCTTGGCGATCGGCCGGGGCGGGGCGCCCGGATGGGGCGCGAGCAGCAGCTCGACCTCATCGGCGCCGTGCGGCCCGAAGACCACCGGGCGGCCGCCCACTTCGATGCCGTCCCCCTCCGTCTCGGTCTGGCGGATCGCGAACGTGACCCGGGCGTGCGGCATCGCCAGGGAGGCCAGCTCGGCGGTGACCGCCTCCGCGAACCGCCCCGCCGCCTCCGTACGGGCGTCGGTGAGCGCCTGCGCCAACTCGCCCAGCTCGGCGCGGAGCGCGTCGTGCTCGGCGGTCAGCTCGCCGATGCGGTCGTCGTCGCCGTCGAGTTCGGCCAGCCGCGCGGCCCCCTGCTCGGCCCACGTCAGCACGTCCGCGATGGTCTCGCCGTACTTGCGGGTCAGCTGGGTCAGCGCGGCGCGGCGCTCCTCGACGGCGGCCAGGCGGATCGGGTCGGCGTCCAGGTTGTCGGCGTACCCCGCGAGATCCCCGGCCACATCGGACAGCAGGATGCCGACCTCGCCGATCCGGTCGGCGAGCCCGCCGAGGGCCTGGTCATGGGAGCGTACGGCCTCCACGGCGCGGTGGGCCCCCGCGACCAGGGTGGCCGCGTCCACGCCCTCCGGATCCTCCGGGTTCCCGGCGAGGGCGGCGTGCGCGACGGCGGCGGCGGACGCCAAGGCCTCGGCGTGCCCCAGCCGTTCGGCCTCGGCCGCCAGCTCCTCGTCCTCCCCGGGGCGCGGCTCGGCCGCCGCGACCTCCTCGAGGCCGAAGCGCAGCAGATCCGCCTCCTGCGCCCGCTCGCGGGCCCGCGTGGTCAGCTCCTCCAGCTCGGCCGAGACGGCGCGCAGCCGGCGGTAGGCCCCCGCGTACTTCTCCAGCGGCCCGGCCACCGCGGCGCCCGCGTACCGGTCCAGCGCCTGCCGCTGCCGGGCGGGCCGCAGCAGGCCTTGCTGATCGGTCTGGCCGTGCACGGCCACGAGATCGTCGGCCAGCTCGCCCAGCAGGCCCACGGGGACCGAGCGGCCGCCCACATGGGCGCGCGACCGCCCTTCGGCGGAGAGCGTACGGCTGATCAGCAGCACACCGTCATCGAGCTCGGCCCCCGCTTCCTCGGCCCTTACGGCCGCCGCCGAGCGGGCGTCGACCGTAAGGCGGCCCTCGACGACCGCCGCCTTGGCCCCGATCCGCACCAGGGCGGCGTCGGCGCGGCCGCCCAGCAGCAGCCCGAGGCTGGTGACGACCATGGTCTTGCCCGCGCCGGTCTCACCGGTCACCGCGGTGAAGCCGGGCGACAGCTCGACGACCGCGTCGTCGATGACGCCCAGCGCACGTATCCGCATCTCCTCCAGCACGTGCACGACCATACGAGGTTTGGTCGGTGCGATGCGACGAAGGGGCGCCACTTATGGGGGCCACCCGCACATCTGCCCGGGGTGGGGTGGGGGTGCGGGCGCCTCCGGCGGAGAGCCCCACCCCGCCCCTTCCCGAACCGGGGCCCCGCCCCGGACCCCGCTCCTCAAACGCCGGAGGGGCTGGAAAGCGGATCGCCGCCCCCGGGCCCCGCTCCTCAAACGCCGGAGGGGCTGGGAAGCGGATCGCCGCCCCGGACCCCGGCCCTCCATGCGGCTCCGCCGCATGCCAGGGGCTGCGCCCGTGGCCCCTGGGCCCGGGGCGCAGCCCCGCTCCGGGACCTGGGACGCAACCCCGGTTCCAGGGCCCGGGACACAGCCCCGGTTCCAGGGCCTGGGGCACAACCTCGGTCCGGGCCCGGGACACAGCCCCGGTCCGGGGCTCGGGGCGCAACCCCAATCCAGGGCCCGGGGCACAACCCCGATCCGGGGTCTGGGGCACAACCCCGGTTCCAGGGCTTGGGGCGCAACCCCGCTCCGGGGCCCGGGACACACCGATCCGGGACCGGGACACCACCCCGGTTCCAGGGCCCGGGACACAACCCCGATCCAGGCCCGGGACACACCGATCCGGGACCGGGACACCACCCCGGTTCCGGGGCCCGGGGCACAACCCCGATCCGGGCCCGGGGCGCAGCCCCGGGCCGGGGTCTGGGGCGCAGCCCCGGGCCGGGGTCTGGGGCGCAGCCCCGGGCCGGGGTCTGGGGCGCAGCCCCGGGCCGGGGTCTGGGGCGCAGCCCCGGGCCGGGGTCTGGGGCGCAGCCCCGGGCCGGGGTCTGGGGCGCGGCCCCAGTTTCGGGAAGGGGCGGGTAGGGGAACAGCCCGCCGCAGGCGGCACGAACCGCTGGACGTCTCCTAGTGCGGGGCCCCTCGCCATCCCGCGACCGGCAGGGCGAACTTGGCGACCAAGCGGTCCGTGAACGACGCGTGGTGGAGGCGGGCCAGCCGGACCGGGACCGCGCCCCGGCGCACCTCGACCCGCGCGCCCGCCGGGAGCTCCACCGTGCGGCGGCCGTCGCACCACAGCACCCCGTGCGGGGTCTGCGGCTGCACCTCGACCGCGAGTACCGACTTCGGCGAGGTCACCAGCGGCTTGGCGAACAGCGCGTGGGCGCTGATCGGCACCATCAGCAGCGCCTCCACCTCGGGCCACACCACCGGCCCGCCCGCCGAGAAGGCGTAGGCCGTGGAGCCGGTCGGGGTCGCGCAGACCACGCCGTCACCGCCGAACCGGGAGACCGGGCGGTTGTCGACCTCCGTGACCACCTCGAGCAGCCGCTCACGCGCGGCCTTCTCGACCGACGCCTCGTTCAGCGCCCAGTCCGTGTGCACGATGTGCCCGTCATTGCGGACCAGCACATCGATCGTCATCCGCTCCTCGACCTCGTACTGCCGGGTCACCACCCGGTCCACGACCTTGTCGAGGTCGTCGCGTTCGGCCTCGGCCAGGAAGCCCACCCGGCCGAGGTTCACGCCGAGCATCGGCACGCCCGAGACGCGGGCGAACTCCGCGCCGCGCAGCAGCGTCCCGTCCCCGCCGAGGACGACCAGCAGCTCACAGCCGTTCAGCACGTCACGCTCCGCGTCGACGCGCTCGACAGCGGGGGGCAGCGGCAGGTCCGCCGCCTCGGCAGCGAGTACCCGCACCCCGATTCCGCTGCGCAGCAGCCCCTGAACGACCAGTTCGGCGCTGCGGATGGCCGCTGGGCGGCCGGTGTGCGCGAGGAGGAAAACGGTGCGGTCCGCCGTCGCCTCGGCCGCCGGCGTCATCGGCTCGACCGCCGGTCCCGCCACCGCGTCCCCGGCTCCGGGCTCGGGCACGGGCACGGGCTCGGGCACGGGCACTGCTTCCTTCTGCTGCGCTGCTTCTGAAGTGGTCAACTGGGCCCCTCCGCCACTGCACGGTCAACATCCGCCGGGTCCAGTGCCGGCGCCCCGGCGCGCATCCACAAAAAGTACTCGACGTTACCCGACGGCCCCGGGAGCGGGCTGGCGGTCACGCCCAGCACACCCAGCCCCAGGTCCGCCGCCCGCCCGGCCACCGCGCGCACCGCCTCGGCGCGCAGTTCGGCGCTGCGGACCACTCCCCCGCTGCCCAGCCGCTCCTTGCCGACCTCGAACTGTGGTTTGACCATCAGCACCAGATCGGTGTCGGGCGCCGCGCACCGCACGAGGGCGGGCAGGACGAGCCCGAGCGGAATGAAGGAGAGATCACCGACCACCAGGTCCACCGGTTTCCCACCAATCCGCTCAAGTGTCAGCTCGCGTACGTTTGTACGGTCATAAACACTGACGCGTTCATCGCTCCGCAGCGACCAGGCGAGCTGCCCGTAGCCGACATCCACGGCGAGCACCTGAGCGGCGCCCGCGCGCAGCAGGACGTCCGTGAAGCCTCCGGTTGAGGCGCCCGCGTCCAGCGCCCGCCGCCCGGCAACCGTCAGCCCCGCACCGGCTCCCATGGCCGGGCGGACCCCGGGGTCCTGCCCCGCGCCCGCGCCCTTCCGGTACTCCTCGCTGAAGGCGTACAGCGCGCCCGCCAGCTTGTGGCCACCGCGCGAGACATAGTCCGGATCGCTGTCGTCCTCGATCACGACGACGGCCGCGCTGGTCTCGACCTGGGTGGCCGGTTTGGTCGCCACCGCCCCGCCGACGGTGACCCGGCCCGCCGCGATCAACTGGCTGGCATGCTCACGCGAACGCGCCAGCTTGCGGCGCACCAGCTCCGCGTCGAGTCGTGCGCGTCGTGGACGGGTCACTGCCACGGGTGGTTCAGCTCCTGAGGTCGTTTACGTAGCGGACGGGGGCCGCGGGCCGGGCGCCGGGGGGCCGGGCCGCCGGTCGAGTGCGGTCAGCGTGTCGCGCAGGCCCTGGTGGACATCCTCGTACACCTCCAGATGTCCGCTCATCCCGAGGTGGTCGGCGTCGGCCAGCCGGGCCAGCCGGGCGTCCACCTCGGCGACGCCGGTGGGCGTACGGTCCACGCCGAGCGGGGCCGGATCGGCGGGGCCGGGCGGCTCCGGCACGGCCTCGGGCACCGGCACCGGCACGACGTCCTCGGCGCCCTCGGCCACTTCGGGCACTCGCTCCACCACGACGTCCTCGGCGCCCTCGGCCACCTCGGCTCCCTCGGGCACCGGCTCCGGCGCGGCCTCCCGGGCCTCCTCGGCCGCCGGACCGGGCCGCGGACCGGGCCACCCGGCCGGCATCGGCTCACTCATGGCCCCGACGCTACCGCGAATCCCTCGTTCTCCGACGTACGAGACCTGGGGTAACGTCGACCGCGATGGCGACCTTGGAACAGTGCCGCAGCGCACTCGACAAACTGGCGGAGAACCTCGCGACCGCGAACGGGGACCTCCGCAGCGCTGCCGCGCTCGATCGCTCGGTCAGCTGCTGGATCACCGATCTGGACACCACTTTCATCGGCCGTCTCGTGGACAGCCGGATCGAGGATGTGACGACCGCGCCAGGCCCCCCGGCCGAGCGTGCGCAGATCCGGCTGGCGATGACCGGCGACGACCTGGTGGCCCTGGTCGACGGCGAGCTGCACTTCGCACGGGCGTGGGGCGCCGGACGGATCAAGCTCGAGGCCGGGCTGCGCGACCTGCTGCGGCTGCGGAAGCTGATCTAGGCAAGCGCCCACCCCGTATCCGGCAAGCGCCCACCCCGTACCCGGCAAGCGCCATCCATCAGCCCTGCCCCACCCCGAGCCCCTGCTCCGGCCCGCACCCCCGCCCCGCGCCGGCCGTCAGGACTCGTTCACCGCGGCGGTCGCCAGAGGCGCCTCCACCCGTGCCGTACGGGACCCGCGGGCGGCCGGGATGACCAGCGGCGTCCCCGTCTCCGGGTCGTCGATCACCTGGCAGCGCAGCCCGAAGACCCGCTCCACCAGCTCCGCGGTGACCACGTCCCCCGGCGCCCCCTCCGCGACGACCTCCCCGCCCCGCATCGCGATCAGATGGGTGGCGTAGCGGGCGGCGTGGTTCAGGTCGTGGAGCACGGCGACGAGGGTGCGGCCCTGCTCCTCGTGGAGCTGGGCGCACAGGTCCAGCACATCGATCTGGTGCTGGATGTCCAGATAGGTCGTGGGCTCGTCGAGGAGCAGCAGCGGGGTCTGCTGGGCGATGGCCATCGCGATCCACACCCGCTGGCGCTGACCGCCGGACAATTCATCGACATAGCGATCCGCGAGCTCGGCCACCCCGGTCGCCGCCATCGATTCGTCGACGATCCGCTCGTCCGTCTCCGACCACTGCCGCAGCAGCCCCTGGTGCGGATAGCGGCCGCGGGCAACCAGGTCGGCGACGGTGATCCCGTCCGGGGCGATCGAGGACTGGGGCAGCAGCCCGAGGGTGCGGGCGACCTTCTTGGCGGGCAGCGAACCGATCGACTGCCCGTCCAGCAGCACCGATCCGGCCGCCGGCTTGAGCATCCGGGACAGGGCGCGCAACAGGGTCGACTTCCCGCAGGCGTTGGGGCCGACGATGACCGTGAAGGAGTGGTCGGGGATGGTCACGGACAGCTCCTCGGCGACCGTACGCCGGTCGTAGGCGAGGGTCAGCCCCTCCGCCATGAGCCGCTGCCGCTGGTCTTGGGTGCCACTGGTGCGGGAAGCCACGGTCTGCCGGGTGTCCTTGTCCATGTCGTCTTCCGTCCGGGTCGTGTCCACAGTCGTCATCTCCGCCCCAGCCGCCATATCCGCCCCACAGTCGTCATATCCGCCCCGCCCTGCGCTCGGTCACCAGCAGCCACAGCAGATAGGCGCCGCCCAGCATCCCGGTGAGCACCCCCACCGGCAGCTGATCGGCCCCGAAGGCGCGCTGGGAGGCCCAGTCGGCGGTGACCAGCAACGCGGCGCCCATCCAGGCCGCGGGGAGCAGGTTCGGACCGGGCGAGCGGGTGAGCCTGCGGGCCAGCTGCGGGGCGACGAGCGATACGAAGGCGACGGGCCCGGCGGCGGCAGTGGCGGACGCGACCAGCAGCACGGCCGCGCCCATCAGCACCATCCGGGTCCGCTCCACCGGCACCCCGAGGGCGTAGGCGCTGTCGTCGCCCATCTCCAGCATCCGCAGGTTCCGCGCCTGCCCGAGGACCACGGGCACGAGTACCGCGCAGACGGCCAGCAGCGGCCAGACCTGGTCCCAGTCGCGGCCGTTCAGCGAGCCGGTCAGCCACATCACCGCACGGGCCGCGTCCTCCTGGTGGGCCTGGGTGAGCAGATAGCCGTTGACGGCGGTGAACGTCGCGGAGGTGCCGATGCCCACGAGGACCAGCCGATAGCCGTGGACGCCCTGTCGCCAGGCCAGCGCGTAGACGGCCAGTCCGGTCAGCACTCCGCCGAGGACGGCCCCGGTGGCGACCACGTTCGAATCGCCCTTGATCAGCACGATGGCCGTGAGCGCCCCGGCCGCCGCCCCCTGGCCGAGGCCGATCACATCCGGACTGCCCAGCGGATTGCGGGAGATGGACTGGAAGATCGCCCCGCCCAGCCCCAAGGCCGCGCCGACCAGCAGCCCCACCAGCACCCGCGGCAGCCGCAGTTCGTTGACGATGAAGTCCTGCGCCACGGTGCCGTTGCCGAGCAGCGTGCGCACCACATCGGCGGGGGCGATGGGGAAGTCGCCGGTGCCGATCAGCACGACGCCCATCACCAGTGCCACGGCGATCAGCAGCAGCCCCACGACCGCGCCGCGGACGTCCAGGCGCAGCGAGAGACCGGCGGTGCGCAGCGTGACCCCGCGCGTCCCGGACTTAGCGGTGCGCTTGTTCGCGTTCACAGTTGGGCCATCCTTCGGCGACGTACGAGGTAGATGAAGAGGGGCCCGCCGAGAAAGGTGGTGACGACGCCGACCTGAAGCTCCGCGGGCCGGGTGACCAACCGCCCGATCACATCGGCGCCCAGCAGCAGAACGGGCGAGAGCACCGCGGCGTACGGCAGGATCCAGCGCATATCGGGACCGGTGAGCGCGCGGACCAGATGCGGCACGATCAGCCCGACGAACGCGATCGGCCCGCAGGCGGCGGTCGCGGCCCCGCACAGCAGGGTGACCGCGATCATCGAGAGCGCCCGGGTGCGGTTGAGGTTGCTGCCGAGCGCGCGGGCGGTGTCGTCGCCGAGCGCCACCGCGTTCAGCGAACGGCCCAGCAGAACCGCCAGCACGACGCCGACCAGGAGGAACGGGCTCACCTGCCGGACCACCGTCATATTGGCGGAGGCCAGTGAACCCACCGTCCAGAAGCGCATCTTGTCGAGCGCCGCGGTGTCCAGCAGCTCCACGGCGTTGACGTATCCGTAGAGCGCCGCGTACACCGCCATCCCGGCGAGCGCGAGCCGCACCGGAGTGGCGCTCCGGCTACCGCCGAGCGCGTAGACCAGCACGGACACGACGGCGGTGCCGAGGAACGCGAACCACACATAGCCGGTGAGGGAGGTGACGCCGAGGAAGCTGATGGCCGAGACGACGGCGGCGGACGCGCCCGCGTTCAGCCCCAGCAGCCCGGGGTCGGCGAGCGGGTTGCGGGTGAGGGCCTGGATGACCGCGCCCGCGAGGCCGAGGCCGACGCCGACGAGCAGCCCGAGGATGGTGCGCGGCAGCCGTACGTCCCGGACCACCACATCGGTGTCATTGCCGGTGTAGTGGAACAGCCCGTGCCACACCTGGTCCAGCGGAATCGGTTTGGCGCCGATCGCGATGGACGCCGCGGCGATCGTCAGCAGCACGCCCAGGGAGACGACCAGTCCGGTCGCGCGGCGCGCGGTGCGCCGCCGGGGCGGCGCGCTCGCTGTCTCGGTCCCGGCTTTCGCCGGACTGACCAGGGTCACGCGGAACTCCACCTCACAGCACGGCCGATCAGGACTCAGGTTAAGTTAGGTTACCCTAAGTCCCGCTGGCCGCATCCATGCGGGCTTCCCGGAGCGCGAGTTCGCCCTCACAGCCCCAGCCGGGCCAGAGCCTTCCCCCCGTCCGCGCCGCTCACACCGTCCCCCGCCTCGGACCACGCCGCCGCGCACAGCGCCCGCAGCCCGTCCAGCGGCTCCTCGCCCCCGCCCTCCAGCACCAGCGCGCCGTTCTCGACCCGCGCGGCCCAGCCCCCGCACCGGAAGCCGCCCGACTCCCCATCGTGCGCCACCTCCGGCTGCGGGGTGAGCAGCCCCCGCAGGTCGCGGTCCACATACGACGGCCGGTGTCCGGGCTCGGCGGCCAGCAGCTGTGCGGGGGTGGTCACGCCGGTCAGCACCAGCAGCGAATCCACCCCGCCCGCGTACGCGCCCTCGATATCGGTGTCCAGCCGGTCCCCGACCACCAGCGGCCGCCGGGCGCCGGTCCGCAGGATCGTCTCCCGGTGCATCGGCGGCAGCGGCTTCCCGGCGGCCTGCGGGGACGTGCCCGCCACGATGCGTACGACCTCCACCGCCGCGCCGTTGCCCGGGGCGATGCCCCGTCCGCTGGGAATCGTCAGGTCCAGGTTGGAGGCGAACCACGGCACCCCGCGCGCCACCGCGTACCCCGCCTCCATCAGCCTCGCCCAGGGCATGTCCGGCCCGCCGTACCCCTGCGCCACCGCCGCCGGGTCGTCATCCGCCGAGTCCACCGGCGTCAGCCCGCGCTCGCGCAGCGCCACCCGCAGCCCCTCCCCACCGATCACCAGCACCCGCGCCCCCTTCGGCAGCTGCTCGGAGATCAGCCGGGCGACCGCCTGCGCGGAGGTGATCACGTCGTCGGGGGTGGCGGGCATCCCGAGCCGGGTCAGATGCTCGGCCACCGCCTCCGGCGTCCGCAGCGCGTTGTTGGTCACATACGCCAGCCGCATCCCCCCGTCCCGCGCGGTGACCAGCGACTCCACGGCATGGTCAATGGCCTCGCCGCCCGCGTACACCACCCCGTCGAGGTCCAGCAGAGCCGTGTCGTACGCCTCGTTCAGCGACTGCCGGCTCGACTCGGGCCGGGTGCGGACGGGCTGGTTCATGGGGGCCACTCCTCGCAGATCTGTGCGCTTCTCCCCCGATCATCGCGTATCGCCGCGCGGGGCATAACATGCACTGATGAGCATTCCAGGGCCTGGCGGACAAGGTCTGCAGCTCACCCCCTTCCGGGGGCTGCGCTATGTCGCGGAGCGGGTCGGCAGTCTCGCCGCCGTCACCTCACCGCCCTACGACGTGGTGGTCAGGCCCGAGGGTCTGCGCGAGCTTGAGACGGCGGACCCGTACAACATCGTCCGGCTGATCCTGCCGCAGGCCGGAACCCCGGAGGCCCGCCACCGCCAGGCCGCCGAGACGCTGCGCCGCTGGCAGGCGGACGGAGTGCTCGCCCCGGACCCCGAACCCGCGCTCTACGTCTACGAGCAGCGCGACGGCCCGACCCTCCAGCGCGGGCTGATCGGCGCGCTGCGGCTGAGCCCCCGCGAGGAGGGCATCGTCCTCCCCCATGAGGAGGTCATGCCGCATATCGTCGAGGACCGAGCCGATCTGATGCGCGCCACCGCCGCCCATCTGGAGCCGCTGCTGCTCGCCTACCGCGGCAACGGGAACGGGACTTCGGCAAACGGGACATCGGGAAACGGAACCTCAGGGAACGGAGCCGCCGGGCCCGGCACCGGCGGGGCGGCACAGGTCATCGAACGCACCATCCTGCGCGAGCCGCTGCTCTCCACGACCACCGAGGACGGCGTCGACCACCATCTGTGGCGGGTCACCAACCCCGCCGACCTCGTGGAGGTCTCCACCGACCTCCGCCACCACCAGGCCCTCATCGCCGATGGCCACCACCGCTGGGCCACCTATCTGCGGCTGCGCGAGGAGCGACGGGAGCCCGGCCCCTGGGACTTCGGGCTCGTCCTGCTCGTCGACACCACCCGCTATCCGCTCCGGGTCCGGGCCATCCACCGGCTGCTCCGCCGGCTGTCCCCGGACGAGGCGCTTCCGGCGGTACGGAGCGCCTTCCGGGTGCGGACGATCGACGGCCCGCTGCCACGCGCCTTGGAGACGCTCGCCGAGGCCGCCGAAGCGGCGCGCGCCGAGCCCGGCGCCCCGAACGCCTTCCTGCTGGCCGGCGACGGCCGCTTCCACCTCCTGGACCGGCCGGATCCGGAGCTGCTGGCCCGTACGGTCCCCGACGGACGCCCGGAGGCATGGCGGACCCTGGACGCGACGGTGCTCCACCACACCCTGCTGGACCATCTGTGGAACGTCTCTGACACACCCGAGTACATCGGCTACCTCCACGATCCGACGGCGGCCGTCGAGCAGGCGGAGCGGCTGGGCGGGACGGCGGTGCTGATGCATCCGGTGCGCGAGGACGTCGTGCACGAACTGGCGCGGCAGGGCATCGCGATGCCCCACAAGTCGACGTCCTTCGGGCCGAAGCCCGCGACGGGGCTGGTGCTGCGGAGCCTGACGCTGGGGTGAGCCCTTCGGTGACGGGCACGCGAGCGGACATGCGAAGGGGGCGGGATCCCGCCCCCTCATGTCATGGCATCAGCGGTCGTCGCCGTCCTCGTCGGACCCGGCGGCCCGGCCCTCGGACGCGCCCTCTGCCACCGGCTCGATGTCGTCGGCGTCGTCGGCCTCGACCATGTCCTCATCGGACGGGACCTCGTCGGCCTCCGACTCCTCGACCTCCGATTCCTCGACCCTCGACTCCTCGGCCTCCGACTCCTCGACCCTCGACTCCTCGACGGGCTGGCGAGCATCGCCATCCGCCGCCTCCTCGGGGTCGAGGGCGTCCACGAACTCGACCCCGTCCAGCTCGGCGAGCCGGTCCGAAGCGTCCGTGCTCCCGCTCTGATCCGCCTCGAGCGCCTTGGCGAACCACTCGCGGGCCTCTTCCTCACGGCCGACCGCCAGCAGCGCGTCGGCGTACGCGTAACGCAGCCGGGCGGTCCAGGGCTGGGTGGCGTTCGAGGCCAGCTCCGGGCTCTGCAAGGTGACCACGGCGGCGTCGGCCTGGCCCATGTCACGCCGGGCGCCGGCGGCCACCATCCGCATCTCGACCTGACCAGCCCGGTCCAGCTTCTGCACCTCCGGCTCACCGGCCATGGCCAGCGCCCGCTCGGGACGGCCCATACCGCGCTCGCAGTCGGCCATCACCGGCCACAGCTCGGAGTTGCCGGTCATCCGGCGCGCGGCGCGGAACTCCGCGAGCGCCTCGGCGTACTTCCCGACGGCGTACGAGGCGAAGCCCGCGGCCTCGCGCACAGCGGCCACCCGGGAGGCGAGCCGCAGGGCGACGCGCGAGTACTGGTACGCCCGCTCGGGCTCGTCGTCCAGCAGCTTGGCCACCATGACGAGGTTCCTCGCGACGTCCTCGGCAAGGGTCTTCGGCAGGCTCATCAGCTCCTGCCGCACGCCCTTGTCGATCTCCTCGCCGGTGACGTCCTCAGGGATCGGCAGCCGCTTGATCGGCTCGCGGTCGCGGTCCCTGCCGCGCTCCTCGCGACGCCCGTAGCCGCCGCGGTCGTCACGGCGATTGAACCCACCGCCGCCGGAGCGCCGGTCGTCGCCACCCCGGCCCTGACCGTACGGACGACGCGGCCCGCGGTCGTCCCGACCGCCACGGAAGCCACCGTCCCGGTCATCACGGCGAGGCCCACGCGGCCGCTCGTCACGACGATCGTCCCTGCGGTCATCACGACGGTCGTCCCGGCGCTCAAAACGCCCGGCGGGGCGGCCACCCCGGTCATCGTCACGACGGTACGAGGGCCGCTCATCCCGGCGGTCGTCGCGCCGGTAGCCACCACGGTCATCGTCACGACGGTGCGCCGGTCGCTCATCCCGACGCTCATAGCCGCCGCCCCGGCCGCCACGGTCGTCATCACGGCGGTATGAAGGCCGCTCGTCCCGGCGGAACCCGCCACGGTCGTCATCGCGACGGTACGAGGGCCGCTCATCCCGACGCTCATAGCCGCCGCCCCGGCCGCCACGGTCACGATCGCGGTCATCGCGGCGGAACCCACCACGGTCGTCACGGCGCCCGTCGCGGCGCTCATCCCGGCGGTCGTCGCGCCGGTAGCCACCGCGGTCATCGTCCCGGCGGAAGCCCGGCCGATCGTCACGGTCCCGGCGGAAGCCGCCCTGGCGGGAGCCACTATCGCGGTCATCACGGCGAGGCCCACGCGGCCGCTCGTCACGACGATCGTCCCTGCGGTCATCACGACGGTCGTCCCGGCGCTCAAAACGCCCGGCGGGGCGGCCACCCCGGTCATCGCGGCGACCATAGCCGCCGGGGCGACCTCCGCGCTCATCGTCCCGACGCGGACCACGCGACCGGTCGTCCCGGCGATCATCCCGTCGCTCGTCCCGCCGGTCATCGCGGCGGAAGCCACCACGGTCGTCATCGCGGCGGAACCCGCCACGGTCATCATCGCGACGCGGCCCGCGCGGCCGCTCATCGCGGCGGTCGTCACGCCGGAAACCACCACGACCGCCGTCGCGGCGCGGCCCGGAGCCGCGGGCCTCCCGCCGGTCGCCGGCTTCCCGGCCCCGCGGCTCGCGGCCCGACCGGTCGTCGGGAGAGTTGGTGGACATCGGCGTGACTCCTGTCTTCGTGTACTTCAGCCATTCTCCCGCACCGGTCATGCCGATGGGGGCCCAGCAAAAACAAAAGGACCCTTGGTCCCAGCATGCACGCTGGGACCAAGGGTCCTTCAAAGATTGTTCGGCGGCGTCCTACTCTCCCACAGGGTCCCCCCTGCAGTACCATCGGCGCTGAAAGGCTTAGCTTCCGGGTTCGGAATGTAACCGGGCGTTTCCCTAACGCAATGACCACCGAAACCCTATCGGGTTCTAGCGAACAAGCACACTCTTCAATTAAGTAAAGTGGAACTGATTCACCGGTGCGACTGTTCGCAACCCGGGAACCACACAGTGGACGCGAGCATCTGAGGACAAGCCCTCGGCCTATTAGTACCAGTCAACTCCACCGGTCACCCGGCTTCCATATCTGGCCTATCAACCCAGTCGTCTACTGGGAGCCTTAACCCATCAAGTGGGTGGGAGCCCTCATCTCGAAGCAGGCTTCCCGCTTAGATGCTTTCAGCGGTTATCCCTCCCGAACGTAGCCAACCAGCCATGCCCTTGGCAGAACAACTGGCACACCAGAGGTTCGTCCGTCCCGGTCCTCTCGTACTAGGGACAGCCCTTCTCAAGACTCCTACGCGCACAGCGGATAGGGACCGAACTGTCTCACGACGTTCTAAACCCAGCTCGCGTACCGCTTTAATGGGCGAACAGCCCAACCCTTGGGACCGACTCCAGCCCCAGGATGCGACGAGCCGACATCGAGGTGCCAAACCATCCCGTCGATATGGACTCTTGGGGAAGATCAGCCTGTTATCCCCGGGGTACCTTTTATCCGTTGAGCGACGGCGCTTCCACAAGCCACCGCCGGATCACTAGTCCCGACTTTCGTCCCTGCTCGACCCGTCGGTCTCACAGTCAAGCTCCCTTGTGCACTTACACTCAACACCTGATTGCCAACCAGGCTGAGGGAACCTTTGGGCGCCTCCGTTACCCTTTAGGAGGCAACCGCCCCAGTTAAACTACCCACCAGACACTGTCCCTGATCCGGATCACGGACCCAGGTTAGACATCCAGCACGACCAGAGTGGTATTTCAACAACGACTCCACACTAACTGGCGTCAATGCTTCACAGTCTCCCACCTATCCTACACAAGCCGAACCGAACACCAATATCAAGCTATAGTAAAGGTCCCGGGGTCTTTCCGTCCTGCTGCGCGAAACGAGCATCTTTACTCGTAATGCAATTTCACCGGGCCTATGGTTGAGACAGTCGAGAAGTCGTTACGCCATTCGTGCAGGTCGGAACTTACCCGACAAGGAATTTCGCTACCTTAGGATGGTTATAGTTACCACCGCCGTTTACTGGCGCTTAAGTTCTCAGCTTCGCGGAGCCAAAACCCCACTAACCGGTCCCCTTAACGTTCCAGCACCGGGCAGGCGTCAGTCCGTATACATCGCCTTACGGCTTCGCACGGACCTGTGTTTTTAGTAAACAGTCGCTTCTCGCTGGTCTCTGCGGCCACCACCAGCTCAAGGAGCAAAGTCCCATCACCAGCAATGGCCCCCCTTCTCCCGAAGTTACGGGGGCATTTTGCCGAGTTCCTTAACCATAGTTCACCCGAACGCCTCGGTATTCTCTACCTGACCACCTGAGTCGGTTTAGGGTACGGGCCGCCATGAAACTCGCTAGAGGCTTTTCTCGACAGCATAGGATCATCCACTTCACCACAATCGGCTCGGCATCAGGTCTCAGACACATGCAAGGCGGATTTACCTACCTTGCGTCCTACACCCTTACCCCGGGACAACCACCGCCCGGGCTGGACTACCTTCCTGCGTCACCCCATCACTCACCTACTACAAGTCTGGTTCGTCGGCTCCACCACTCCCCTTCACCCGAAGGATCCAGGACGGCTTCACGGACTTAGCATCGCCTGATTCAGCGTTGACGCTTCAAAGCGGGTACCGGAATATCAACCGGTTGTCCATCGACTACGCCTGTCGGCCTCGCCTTAGGTCCCGACTTACCCTGGGCAGATCAGCTTGACCCAGGAACCCTTAGTCAATCGGCGCACACGTTTCCCACGTGTGTATCGCTACTCATGCCTGCATTCTCACTCGTGAACCATCCACAACTCGCTTACACGGCTGCTTCACCCGGCACACGACGCTCCCCTACCCATCACAGCGGCCGTTGGACCACATGCTGCAATGACACGACTTCGGCGGTACGCTTGAGCCCCGCTACATTGTCGGCGCGGAATCACTTGACCAGTGAGCTATTACGCACTCTTTCAAGGATGGCTGCTTCTAAGCCAACCTCCTGGTTGTCTCTGCGACTCCACATCCTTTCCCACTTAGCGTACGCTTAGGGGCCTTAGTCGATGCTCTGGGCTGTTTCCCTCTCGACCATGGAGCTTATCCCCCACAGTCTCACTGCCGCGCTCTCACTTACCGGCATTCGGAGTTTGGCTAAGGTCAGTAACCCGGTAGGGCCCATCGCCTATCCAGTGCTCTACCTCCGGCAAGAAACACACGACGCTGCACCTAAATGCATTTCGGGGAGAACCAGCTATCACGGAGTTTGATTGGCCTTTCACCCCTAACCACAGGTCATCCCCCAGGTTTTCAACCCTGGTGGGTTCGGTCCTCCACGAAGTCTTACCTCCGCTTCAACCTGCCCATGGCTAGATCACTCCGCTTCGGGTCTTGAGCGCGCTACTAAACCGCCCTATTCGGACTCGCTTTCGCTACGGCTTCCCCACACGGGTTAACCTCGCAACACACCGCAAACTCGCAGGCTCATTCTTCAAAAGGCACGCAGTCACGACCGTGCTCCAAAGAACACGGCGACGCTCCCACGGCTTGTAGGCACACGGTTTCAGGTACTATTTCACTCCGCTCCCGCGGTACTTTTCACCATTCCCTCACGGTACTATCCGCTATCGGTCACCAGGGAATATTTAGGCTTAGCGGGTGGTCCCGCCAGATTCACACGGGATTTCTCGGGCCCCGTGCTACTTGGGTATCGCACAAGCAAGTTGCTGACATTTCAGCTACGGGGGTCTTACCCTCTACGCCGGGCCTTTCGCATGCCCTTCGCCTACATCAACAATTTCTGACTCACCCAGCCGCCGGCAGACGACTGAAGTACGAACCCACAACCCCGTACGCGCAACCCCTGCCGGGTATCACACACATACGGTTTAGCCTCATCCAGTTTCGCTCGCCACTACTCCCGGAATCACGGTTGTTTTCTCTTCCTGCGGGTACTGAGATGTTTCACTTCCCCGCGTTCCCTCCACATACCCTATGTGTTCAGGTATGGGTGACAGCCCATGACGACTGCCGGGTTTCCCCATTCGGACACCCCCGGATCAAAGCTCGGTTGACAGCTCCCCGGGGCCTATCGCGGCCTCCCACGTCCTTCATCGGTTCCTGGTGCCAAGGCATCCACCGTGCGCCCTTAAAAACTTGGCCACAGATGCTCGCGTCCACTGTGCAGTTCTCAAGCAACGACCAGTCGTCCACCACCTACATGGACTCCGGCCTGTCGAGGGATTCATTCCCTCAGACACCCAACAGCGTGCCCGACATCGCCTGTCCGCTTACCCTGTGTTCCACGCCGAAGCAGTACTAACAGAAGAAACATCCAAAACAATGCCGAATAGTCAACGTTCCACCCATGAGCAACCGTGCAGGACACTTGCCTGCAGTCGGCTATGCGCTCCTTAGAAAGGAGGTGATCCAGCCGCACCTTCCGGTACGGCTACCTTGTTACGACTTCGTCCCAATCGCCAGTCCCACCTTCGACGGCTCCCTCCACAAGGATTGGGCCACCGGCTTCGGGTGTTACCGACTTTCGTGACGTGACGGGCGGTGTGTACAAGGCCCGGGAACGTATTCACCGCAGCAATGCTGATCTGCGATTACTAGCGACTCCGACTTCATGGGGTCGAGTTGCAGACCCCAATCCGAACTGAGACCGGCTTTTTGAGATTCGCTCCACCTCACGGCTTCGCAGCTCATTGTACCGGCCATTGTAGCACGTGTGCAGCCCAAGACATAAGGGGCATGATGACTTGACGTCGTCCCCACCTTCCTCCGAGTTGACCCCGGCAGTCTCCTGTGAGTCCCCATCACCCCGAAAGGCATGCTGGCAACACAGAACAAGGGTTGCGCTCGTTGCGGGACTTAACCCAACATCTCACGACACGAGCTGACGACAGCCATGCACCACCTGTACACCGACCACAAGGGGGACCCTGTCTCCAGGGTTTTCCGGCGTATGTCAAGCCTTGGTAAGGTTCTTCGCGTTGCGTCGAATTAAGCCACATGCTCCGCCGCTTGTGCGGGCCCCCGTCAATTCCTTTGAGTTTTAGCCTTGCGGCCGTACTCCCCAGGCGGGGAACTTAATGCGTTAGCTGCGGCACGGACAACGTGGAATGTCGCCCACACCTAGTTCCCAACGTTTACGGCGTGGACTACCAGGGTATCTAATCCTGTTCGCTCCCCACGCTTTCGCTCCTCAGCGTCAGTATCGGCCCAGAGATCCGCCTTCGCCACCGGTGTTCCTCCTGATATCTGCGCATTTCACCGCTACACCAGGAATTCCGATCTCCCCTACCGAACTCTAGCCTGCCCGTATCGAATGCAGACCCGGGGTTAAGCCCCGGGCTTTCACATCCGACGCGACAAGCCGCCTACGAGCTCTTTACGCCCAATAATTCCGGACAACGCTTGCGCCCTACGTATTACCGCGGCTGCTGGCACGTAGTTAGCCGGCGCTTCTTCTGCAGGTACCGTCACTTGCGCTTCTTCCCTGCTGAAAGAGGTTTACAACCCGAAGGCCGTCATCCCTCACGCGGCGTCGCTGCATCAGGCTTGCGCCCATTGTGCAATATTCCCCACTGCTGCCTCCCGTAGGAGTCTGGGCCGTGTCTCAGTCCCAGTGTGGCCGGTCGCCCTCTCAGGCCGGCTACCCGTCGTCGCCTTGGTAGGCCATCACCCCACCAACAAGCTGATAGGCCGCGGGCTCATCCTGCACCGCCGGAGCTTTCCACCACCAGACCATGCGGCCGGCAGTCATATCCGGTATTAGACCCCGTTTCCAGGGCTTGTCCCAGAGTGCAGGGCAGATTGCCCACGTGTTACTCACCCGTTCGCCACTAATCCCCGGCCGAAACCGGTTCATCGTTCGACTTGCATGTGTTAAGCACGCCGCCAGCGTTCGTCCTGAGCCAGGATCAAACTCTCCGTGAATGCTTCCGGGCTATCCCGGCAACACATCACGAGAGCGGAACGGAACCGGAGGAATAACCCGGCCCGTCCACAGCGTCCTCGCTGTGTTTTTTCTTCAAAGGAACCTCGCCCAAAATGGACGGGGTATCAACATATCTGGCGTTGACTTTTAGCACGCTGTTGAGTTCTCAAGGAACGGACGCTTCCTTCGAAACCATTTCACCGGCTTCTCCGGGCGCTTCCCTTCGGTGTTTCCAACCTTACCAGATCCGATTTCCGGTCGTTTCCGATCCGAATTCCGTTTCCGGCCCCCTGCTGGAGCGGGGTCTTTCGCGCCTTCCGGCGTGTCCACTACTTTAGCGAATTTCCCGCCCGGCTCCTAATCGGAGCCCCGGGCCGTGATTTCGCGCAGCGAAACAGAACCCTGTTCGGGAATCGTCGTAGTGGTTGGCCGCTCCGAGGCCGCGGTGACTCGATCCTGGGATCGTGACGACAGCGCTGCCCATCTCAAGCGGCTCGGGCTACGTTAGGCGTCCCGGCCAGCAGAGTCAAGTTCCGACCTGACGGCGCGTCGAATTCCGGCGACGCGGGGAGTGGGCCCGGTAGGGGCTCACCGAGGGGTCGCCGTCGATCCAGAAGCGCCAGGGGTGGGTTGCGCCCTCGCCGCCCACACCGGTGCGCGGACCGCTGAGCACCTGCTCGGGCCGGGCCGGGTGGCCGGTGAGTATGGCGAGCGGGGCGTCGGGGCCCCCGCACACATCGCTGCCGTCCTGTCTGCGGTCCACGCCCAGGGCCGTGGCCAGCCGGGCCGGGCCCCTGGCCAGCTCATGGTCGTTGCGCGCCTTCGGCCTGCGCTGATGGGCCCACTCATGGCCGTGCAGCACCTCGCCCGCGCGCAGCAGCACCCCGCTGGGGTGGCCCTCCGGTCCGCAGACCAGGTTGAGGCAGTGCCACATGCCATAGGTGAAGTAGACATACGCATGACCCGGGGGGCCGAACATCACGGCGTTGCGCTCGGTGCGGCCACGGTAGGCGTGCGAGCCGGGGTCCGCCGGGCCCGCGTACGCCTCGACCTCGGTCAGGCGCAATTCGATCGGTCCGTCCGGGGTCCGCCGGACCAGGACGCGCCCCAGGAGGTCGGGGGCGACCTCGAGGACGGGCCGGTCGAAGAAGGCACGGGCGAGGGGGGTGCGGTCAGGTCCTGCTGTCACGCGCCCCGAGCGTAGTGGAACAGATATGAACCGGTGGTTGGAGGCGGCACCGGTCCGCTGGAAGGGTATGAGCCCGCGGAACCGTCCACGGCTGTTTCGCGTTTCTAGGTGTCAACAGTGATCGAATGCGATCGAGTCAAGACGCAGTCGCGTCCTTGAAAGGGAGAACATGGGCTTCAAGAAGCTGCTCGCGAGTATGGGTGCCGGTGGCGCTTCGGTGGAGACGGTGTTGACCGAGGAGAACGTCGTCCCGGGCGGCATTGTGCAGGGCGAGGTCCGGATCCAGGGCGGCTCGGTCGCGCAGCAGATCGAGGGGCTCTCGGTCGGCCTGCAGGCGCGGGTCGAGGTGGAGGGCAACGACCAGGAGTACAAGCAGGACGTGGAGTTCACCCGGCAGCGGCTGGGCGGTGCGTTCGAGGTGCAGCCGGGCGCGGTGCACGCGGTGCAGTTCGGCCTGGAGATTCCGTGGGAGACCCCGATCACCATGTTCATGGGCCGCCATCTGTCCGGCATGAACGTGGGGGTGACCACCGAGCTGGCGATCGCGCGCGCGGTGGACTCGGGCGACCTGGACCCGGTCAATGTGCATCCGCTCCCCGCCCAGCAGGCGATCCTGGACGCCTTCGGCGCCCTCGGCTTCCGGTTCAAGAGCGCCGACCTGGAGCGCGGGCACATCCGTGGCACCCGCCAGCGGCTGCCCTTCTACCAGGAGATCGAGTTCTACGCGCCGGAGCAGTACCGGGGCCTGAACCAGGTGGAGTTGTCCTTCGTCGCGGACGACCGCGAGATGGACGTGGTGCTGGAGATGGACAAGAAGCCGGGGCTGTTCTCCGAGGGCAGTGACACTTACCGGTCGTTCACGATGAACCTGGCCACCTTCCAGGACACCGACTGGGCAGCGTATCTGAACCAGTGGCTCGCCCAGGTCGGCGGCAAGCGCAACTGGTTCTGAGGTTCCCCCTCCCCGGACCGGGCTTCCGCGCGGGGCGTGCACCGAGGGCAGCTCGGCGCACGCCCCGCGTGCGTGTGTCAGGGACCGTTCCCATGCGGTCAGGGGCCGTCGTCGTAGCGGACCACCAGGGGCCGTCCCCGCGCCGCCCAGTACTCCTCCGCGTCGGCCAGGATGTCGGCCGCGATCGCGGCGGCGTCGGGGTCCGCGTCGCGGAAGGCCGGCCAGCCCTGGATGTCCAGCAGACAACCGCTGGGCTCGCCGCCCTCGGCCCACCAGGACAGATCGGTGACGCAGTCGGCGAGGGCATCCCAGTTACGCCCGTACCAGTCGGGAAAGCGCAGGTCCCGGGCGCAGCGGGCGAGGAAGCCGTCCTTGTCCGTCACGCCGTCGAGGCGTAGGTGGAGGGCGAGGGTGGGGCCGGTCATGGGCGCCATGGTGCCAGCCCGCCGGGTACCGGTCTCGTTAGGCTGGCCGCGGAGATGATCCACTGCGACTTCGAGGAGGTTCTCGACGTGTCCGAGCAGAACCGGGCCCCGCTCCCCCACGACTTCCATCCGCCGGTGCCGTCGTTCACGGTGGTGAGCGACGATGTGGCACCGGGCGGCACGCTCAAATCCGCCCAGGTGCAGGCGGAGGGGAACACCTCTCCGCAGCTGCGCTGGGAGGGTTTCCCGGAGGAGACCAAGAGTTTCGCCGTCACCTGCTTCGACCCGGACGCGCCGACGGGCAGCGGGTTCTGGCACTGGGTGGTGTTCGACATCCCGGCCACGGTCACCGAGCTTCCGGCGGGTGCGGGCAGCGGTGGCTTCACCGGCCTGCCCGAGGGTGCCGTACAGGCGCGCAACGACTATGGGACCCGTGACTTCGGCGGGGCCGCGCCGCCGCCCGGGGACGGTCCGCACCGCTATGTGTTCACCGTCTACGCGGTGGACGCCGAGAAGCTGGGCCCGGACGCGGACGCCTCGCCCGCGGTGGTCGGCTTCAATCTGCGGTTCCACACGCTGGGGCGGGCCCAGTTGATCGGGGAGTACGAGGTGCCGGCCGCGCGCTGACGCGGCGAAATTGCGTTGTTCTCGGCCAGGCTCCCGGCCAGAGTTGATCCCGGTCCCGCCGATCTCCGGCACGGGACCGGGACACCGGGATGCGGGGGTGGTCGGGATGCGCGAGACGCTGGTTCTGAACGCGAGCTTCGAGCCGCTGGCGACGGTCACGCTGCGGCGCGCCGTGGTGCTGGTCCTCCAGGACAAGGCCGTCGTCGAACACGCCCACCCGGGGCTGCGGGTGCGGGCCGCGGAGGTCGATCTGCCGCTGCCGCGGGTGATCCGGCTGTGCCGTTACGTACGGGTGCCGTTCCGAAGACGTGCGCCGTGGTCGCGGCGCGGGGTGCTGGTCCGGGACCAGCACCGGTGCGCGTACTGCGGCCGCCGGGCGACGACCGTGGACCATGTGGTGCCGCGGTCGCGCGGGGGCGGGGACACCTGGCTGAATACGGTCGCCTCATGTGCCGAGGACAACCACCGTAAGGCGGACCGGACTCCGGAGCAGGCCGGGATGCGGCTGCTCAAGGCGCCGTTCGAGCCGACGCCTTCGGATGCGTTGCTGCTGGCGCTGGGGGCGGCGGAGCGGGACGGTCTGCCGGAGTGGCTGGCGCTGCCTGCCTGAGTACCATCCGCTGGCGAAGGCGCTGAGGGGCCGCCCCGCCGCCGTCCGTTCAGTCGATCGTGGGCTGTTCGCGGCGCGGGGTCGGCTCCTTACCGGTGCCGCTGGGGGTGCCGCCGCCGTTTCCGCCGCCGGTCAACGGGCCGAAGTTGCCCATGGCCCCACCGAGGCCCTTGAGGGCGTCGCCGATCTCGCTGGGCACGATCCAGAGCTTGTTGGCGTCGCCCTCGGCGATCTTCGGCAGCATCTGGAGGTACTGGTACGAGAGCAGCTTCTGGTCCGGGTCTCCGGCGTGGATGGACTCGAAGACCGTGCGGATCGCCTGGGCCTCGCCCTCGGCGCGCAGCGCGGCGGCCTTGGACTCACCCTCGGCCCGCAGGATCGCGGACTGCTTCTCACCCTCGGCGCGCAGGATCTCGGACTGCCGGACACCTTCGGCCTGGAGGATCGCGGCGCGCTTGTCACGGTCGGCTCGCATCTGCTTCTCCATCGAGTCCTGGATGGAGGTGGGCGGCTCGATGGCCTTGAGCTCGACGCGGTTGACCCGGATGCCCCATTTGCCGGTGGCCTCGTCGAGGACGCCGCGCAGCGCCGCGTTGATCTCCTCGCGGGAGGTCAGGGTGCGCTCGAGGTCCATGCCACCGATGATGTTCCGCAGGGTGGTGACGGTCAGCTGCTCGATCGCCTGGATGTAGCTGGCCACTTCGTAGGTGGCGGCGCGGGCGTCGGTCACCTGGTAGTAGATGACGGTGTCGATGTTCACCACCAGGTTGTCCTGGGTGATCACCGGCTGCGGGGGGAAGGGCACGACCTGTTCACGGAGGTCGACGCGGTTGCGGATCGAGTCGATGAACGGGACGACGATGTTCAGGCCCGCGTTGAGGGTGCGTGTGTAGCGTCCGAAGCGCTCCACGATGGCGGCACTGGCCTGTGGAATGACCTGGATCGTCTTGATCAGTGCGATGAAGACCAGCACCACCAGGATGATCAGGACGATGATGATCGGTTCCACAGCGGCTCCCCGTGCCCTTCATGCGGCGATTCGGATGGTCGGGATGATCAAGTCTGGCGGTTCCCGAGGGTGGAGTCTGTCAGATCGATGGTCGACTCCGCAGCTCAACCGGGGCGCCCTCAACTCTTGGTAGGACACTCCGGTACGGCGTCTACATGACGACGGCCGTCGCACCGTCGATGTCCACCACGTCGACCTGCTGCCCTGGTTCGTAAGCCTGGTCGGGGTCGAGCGAGCGCGCGGACCACACCTCGCCCGCGAGCTTGATCCGGCCGCCACCGCCGTCGTCGACGCGCTCGAGGACGACGGCCTGGCGGCCTTTCAGCGCCTCGACGCCGCTGCGCAGCTCGGGCTGCTGACGGCGGCTGCGGACCGCCATCGGGCGTACGACGGCGACCAATGCCACGGAGACCGCGCAGAAGACGACGACTTGAAGCACGATGCCGCCGCCGAGCGCGTCGGTGATGGCACCGGCCACGGCGCCGACCGCGACCATCCCGAATTCGGGCATCGCGGTCAGCACGAGCGGGATGCCCAGTCCTACGGCGGCGATCAGCCACCACACCCACGGATCCACATGCTCATGGTAGTTGTCCCAAGTCGCCGGGGACAGTGCGCGGATCACCTGCCGGTGGCACGGTGGGCGCACGGGGCGGACATCAGGTCAGCGGCAGGCCCTGGGCGGTCCAGCGGTCGCCGTTGCGCTCGACGACCAGCGGGAGTCCGAAGCAGCGGGAGAGGTTGCGGGAGGTCAGTTCGGTCTCGACCGGGCCCGCGGTGAGCACCTTTCCCTGGCGGATCATCAGAACATGGGTGAAGCCGGGGGGGATTTCCTCGACATGATGTGTCACCATGATCATCGACGGGGCGAGCGGGTCGCGGGCGAGCCGTCCGAGGCGGCGGACGAGGTCCTCGCGGCCACCGAGGTCGAGTCCGGCCGCGGGCTCGTCGAGGAGCAGCAGCTCGGGGTCGGTCATCATGGCGCGGGCGATGAGGGTGCGCTTGCGCTCGCCCTCGGAGAGGGTGCCGAACCTCCGGTCGAGGTACTTGGTCATGCCGAGGCGGTCGAGGAAGGCGCGGGCGCGGGTCTCGTCGACCGCGTCGTAGTCCTCCTGCCAGTGGGCCGTCATGCCGTACGCGGCGGTGAGGACGGTCTCGAGGACGGTCTGGCGGCGCGGCAGTTTCTCGGCCATGGCGATGCCCGCCATGCCGACGCGGGGGCGCAGCTCGAAGACGTCGACGCGGCCGAGTTGCTCGCCGAGGATCCGGGCGGTTCCGGTGCTCGGGAAGAGATAGCTGGAGGCGAGGTTGAGGAGGGTGGTCTTGCCGGCGCCGTTGGGCCCGAGGATGATCCAACGCTCGCCTTCTTTGATCGACCAGGAGACCTCGTCCACCAGAGCCCGCCCATCGCGGACCACCGATACGTCCAGCAGCTCCAGAACCTCGCTCATGAGCGCGTTGTCTCCCATTGCAGTCTCGAGTCGTGCGTGCGCCTGTGGGCGCAGCCCCCTGAGGAAAACCTACGCCACGCGTTGTCGGTGGCAGTCCTTAGGCTGGTGCCATGCTCGATGAACCACGTTCAGGGCGCCTCGCGGCTTGGGGAAATGCCCTTCTCGCCGGACTTGTCTCCCCCGATGAGGCGGCGCATCGCATCGCGGGTGAGGACGCGTCGCACCGGGTAGCCGGGCTTCCGGGGGAGTCCGGGCAGGTGGGGCTCACTTTGGCGCTGGGGCGGCTGCGGGCGCTCGGGACCAAGGGGCTGCGGGTGGCGCTGCCCATAGCGGGGCATCCCCTGGGGCTGAGCGGCCCGCCGGAGTTCAACGCCCACGCGCTCGACGCGGGCGAGGCGGTGATCGCCACCGGGGCGGCGCTCGGTTTGGTGCCCGAGGTGTCGGCGGCCGGGCCCGAGGGCGATCAGCACATCGAGGTGGTGTGGCGGTGTCAGACGGTGCGGGAGGCGCCGCCGGCTGATGTGCCGTCGCTGGGCGAGGCCGAGCGGGAGCTGGCGGAGGCGCTGCGGGAGGCCACGGAGGTGCTCTCCCGGCTGAACGTGGCCGGGTCGGGCCCGGTGGCCGAGGCGGCCCTGGAGGCGTATCGGGCGCGGGCCGAGCGGGGGCGCGAGGTGCTGGCCCCGGGCTATCCGCCGCGGGCCATACGGGTGCTGGAGCTGGCGCAGCGGGTGGGTGCGCTGGTGGACATCGCGTATATGGCGGGCGGGGACGGCCGGGAGCACGGCGGGGCGGTGAGCGCGTCGGAGATCACGGCGCGGGCCGAGGCGCTTCGGCCGGTGGAGCGCACGTCCCGGAGGGCCCAGGTGGCGGCGTACAACGCGTATGTGGAGGAGCGGGAGCGGGGCGGCCTCTGACCTTCGCGGGTCTTTGACGTTCGCGGTCTCTGGTCTTCGCGGGGGCTGGTCTTCGCGAGGGCTGGTCTTCGCGGGTCTCCGACCACTGCGGGCGCCGGACTTCCCGGGTCGGTCTGATGTCTGGCCGTCATCGGGGCTCGGAGGCTGTCATGGGGCCGGTCCCGGAGGCGGGTGCCTCCGGGACCGGCCGGTGGTGCGTCGGAATGTCCGCCAGGGGGTCGTCAGCGCACGCAGGGGACGCCGAACGCCGGGTTCATGGCCCCGATGACCGAGATGGTGTTGCTGCAGACGTTCACGGGCACGTGGATGGGCGCCTGAATGTTGTTGCCGGAAACGGCACCCGGGGAAGTCATCGCCCCACCGTCGGCCTGGGGGCCCTGGGCGGAGGCGACACCGGCACCGGCGACGGCGAGTCCGCCGGCCACGATCGTGAGTGCAGCGAACCTCTTGATGTTCTTCACTTCTCAAGACCCTTCATTCATCAACGCATCACCGCGGCGGTCCGCCGCGGTACGCCGTGAAGAACGGCACGGCCGATGGCGAGTTGCGCTGTTCGAGTGATCGCCACACGTTGGTGTGATTTCACGGAGAAACGCTGTTCATGCTCCGATCCCGTGCCGTACCGCCCATAGAGCGGCCTGGGTGCGATCGGCGAGGTCCAATTTCATAAGAATGTTGGACACATGGGTCTTCACCGTCTTTTCGGACAGCACCAGCGCACGGGCGATCTCCCGATTGGACCGGCCGTCCGCGATCAGCGCCAGCACCTCGCGTTCACGCTCGGTGAGGGACCCGCCGCGCCCCTGGCCGCCGCCGTCCTCCTGGGAGAGCAGCGCGAGGGCCACCTCGGGCTGGAGCAGCACATGGCCGGAGTGGACGGAGCGGATGGCGCGGGCCAGCGCATCGGGGTCCACGTCCTTGTAGACGTAGCCCGCGGCGCCCGCGCGCAGGGCGGGGACCACGGTGCGCTTCTCGGTGAAGCTCGTCACCACCAGCACCCGGGCGGGGTTGTCGAGGTCGCGCAGGGTGCGCAGCGCCTCGATCCCGTCCAGGCCGGGCATCTTCACGTCCATGAGGACGACGTCGGGGCGCAGCTCCTCGGCGCGGGCGATGCCCTCCTCGCCGTCCGACGCCTCGCCGACCACCTCGATGTCGTCCTGGACCTGGAGGAAGGTCCGCAGGCCGCGCCGCACCACCTGGTGGTCGTCGACGAGCAGCACCCGAATCCGTCCCGGGTCAGCCACCGGGCACCTCCATCTCGATCACGGTGCCCTTGCCGGGCGCCGACTCCACCGTCAGACCGCCGCCGACACCACCGGCCCGGTACCGCATCGACACCAGCCCGAGGTGGCGCCCGGCGCGCCGTACGGCCGAGGGGTCGAATCCCCTGCCGTCGTCGGCGACGCGGAGCCGGGCGCCCTGGCCGTGCCGGGCGAGGGTGACGTCCACCTGCCGCGCGTCGGCGTGGCGCAGCGCGTTGTGCAGGGCCTCCTGGGCCACCCGCAGCACGGCCTCCTCCTGGGCGGCGGGCAGCGCCCGTACGCCGTGGCAGGCGAAGGTGACACGGGCGGAGTGGGCCCGGTCGAGCACCTGCACCTGGGTCCTGAGGGTCGCCACGAGGCCGTCCTCGTCGAGGGCGGCGGGGCGCAGCTCCACTACGGCGGAGCGCAGCTCGTCGGCGGCCTCGGCGGCGAGCAGCGCGATCTGCTGGAGCTCGTCCTTGGCGCGGCCGGGGTCGCGGTCCACCAGGGCCGTGGCCGCCTGGGCGGTCAGCCGCAGCGAGAAGAGCTTCTGGGAGACCGCGTCGTGCAGCTCATGGGCGAGCCTGGCGCGCTCCCCCGCGATGGTGAGTTCGCGGCTGCGCTCGTGGAGCCGGGCGTTGGTCAGGGCGATGGCGGCGTGCTGGGCCAGGATGGACAGCAGCTCCTCGTCCTCGGCGGTGAAACCGCAGCCGCCCTCGGGCTTGGGGCATCGCTTGTTGGCGAGGAATACCGCGCCGAGGACTTCATCGCCGTCGGCAATGGGAAGTCCCAAGAAATCCGACATAACGGGATGAGCCGATGGCCATCCCTCAAAACGGGCATCCAGCCGCACATCGGCGAGTCGCTGTGGAGTGGCGTCCTTGAGCATCGCGGCGAGAATGCCGTGCTGTCGCGGCAGTGGCCCGATGGCCTTCCACTGCTCCTCACTGACCCCATCTACTACGAACTGGGCGAAACCCCCGTGATCATCCGGAACCCCCAGAGCGGCATACTCCGCATCGAGCAGCTCACGGGCGGACACAACGATGGTCTTTAGGACATCACGGACTTCCAGATGTCGGCTCATGGCGAGCAGCGCCGCGCTCACCCGGCTCAGCCCTGCCTCGGCTCCGCCGCCCCGTCCTTTCGTCATGGGCATTACCGTACCCACCGCCATCCGGTGGGCATATCGGCCGGTCGGCGGCCACCTGATAAGACCTGAGCCCTAGGTCGAACGGCGCACACGAGGCCCCCAAAGGGGCTGTTACAGGGGTGGAAAAAACAAACACCCTGAGCATTTGCGTGGGCACAGCGCGCAATATGAGAAGCTCCGCGATGTGAGCCCGGACACACGACCTAAATCACGTACGAACGTGCTTAGTGGACGTTTCATAGGCGACTGAGCGGGGATGACGGCCGTCCGCGTGGGCATGAACGGCCTACTTATCCACTAAGCAGCATCGTATGTCACGCCTTTGCGACAACTTTTTGCGGCAGCTAAGAATTTCACCCAGTCGCACGGCGCCGTAGATCCAGGAACGGCGCTCTGCGCGCCGATTTGGCCTGCGACTCAAGCGATTGGAAGAGGTCTACTCCGCCATGCCCCTGCCCAACATCCCCGGTTACAACCGTCTCACCAAGACGCACAAGTACTCCGCCGCCGGAATCGCAGCCGCCGGCGCGGCCGCCATAGCCTTCGCCGTCGTCCCCGGTGGTGACGCCGGCGCCAAGACCACGGCCCAGGACCTGCCGAACAAACCGATCGCCCTCACCTCTCAGAAGGCCGACGCCCAGGCCCACCACGAGGCCCTGGCGAAGCAGTCCGCCCTCGCCGCGAAGCAGGCCAAGGACGAGGCCGCGAAGAAGGCCGCCGCCAAGAAGGCCGCGGAAGAGGCCGCCGCGAAGAAGGCCGCGGAAGAGGCCGCCGCCAAGAAGGCGGCTGAGGAGGCCGCCGCCAAGAAGGCCGCCGAGGCCAAGGCCGCCAAGGAGCGCGCCGCCAAGCAGGCCGCGAGCCGCTCCGCCACGCGTATCGAGACGGTCGCCGCCGAGAAGAAGACCTACCCGGACAACCTCGACGGCTGGATCCGGGAGTCCCTCGACATCATGAAGGAGAAGGGCATCCCCGGCTCCTACGAGGGCATCCACCGCAACATCATCCGGGAGTCCGGCGGCAACCCGCGCGCCATCAACAACTGGGACATCAACGCCCAGAACGGCGTGCCCTCCAAGGGTCTGCTCCAGGTAATAGCTCCGACCTTCCAGGCCTACCACGTCGACGGCACCTCCTGGGACCCGTACGACCCGGTCGCGAACATCACCGCGGCCTGCAACTACGCCGCCGACCGGTACGGCTCGATGGACAACGTGAACGGCCCCTACTGAGCCCGAAGGGCCCGTCCAGAACCCGGCGTTCCGACGCCGAAGGGCGACGGCACCCCCTGTGTGCGAGGGGTGCCATCGCCCTTTCCGTAGCCATGCTTTTCGTGGCTGTGTCTTCCAGCCCCGTTTTTCGTGGCCGTGTTCTCGTGACCGCCGTGGCGGCTACTTGCGCATGACCTCCGGCTCATGGCGGCGCAGCAGCCGTGCGACCGCGATGCCGCACACGATGCCCAGGACGATCAGCGCGACCATGTCGATGCCCCACTGGGTGGTGGTGTGCTCCCACAGCGGGTCGGTGTCCAGGGGCTTCTTGCTGTCCCACGGCGCCATCATGTGACCGGCGCCCGGGCCCAGATCCAGCGTGGCACCGGCCGCGCCGATCGCCCACCGGGACGGCATCAGCCAGGCGAACTGCTCCACACCCGGCGATCCGAAGATCTTGAACAGCACACCGGTGAAGACCACCTGGACGATCGCGAACATGACCAGCAGCGGCATGGTCTTCTCGGCGGTCTTCACCAGGGACGAGATGACCAGGCCCACCATCATCGAGGTGAAGCCGATCGCGATGACCGCCACGCAGAGCTCGGCGGCCGGCGGCATCAGCAGGCCCTCTTCGGGCATCTTGCGCGTCGAGAGACCGATGGCGGAGATGATGACGCCCTGGCACGCGGTGATCACACCGAGCACGATCACCTTGGACATCAGATACGCGGAGCGGGACAGGCCGACCGCCCGTTCCCGTTCGTAGATGACCCGTTCCTTGATCAGTTCTCGTACGGAATTGGCCGCGCCGGTGAAGCACATGCCGACCACAAGGATCAGCAACACCGTCCCGGCGGCCTGGTTGAAACTGCCCTTCGGGGCCATCTGGAGGCCGAACTTCGCCGGGATGACGACGCTCACGGCCCCCAGCACGGCGGGCAGGATCACCATCAGCCCCATGAAGCCCTTGTCGGAGCCGATCACCGACAGATAGCGGCGGATCAGCGTCCACAGCTGCGAACCCCAGCTCTGCGACTTCTGCATCCGGGCCGGTGGCGCCTGGACGTTCACCGACTGCGGGGCCACGGAGTCGAGGTCCGCCGCGTACATCTGGTAGTGCTGCGAACCGCGCCAGCGGCCCGCCCAGTCGTAGTCGCGGTAGTTCTCGAACGCCGAGAAGACATCCGCCCAGGTGTCATAGCCGAAGAAGTTGAGCGCCTCGTCCGGCGGGCCGAAGTAGGCGACCGAACCGCCCGGCGCCATCACCAGGAGCTTGTCGCACAGCGCCAGCTCGGCCACCGAGTGGGTGACCACCAGCACCGTACGGCCGTCGTCGGCCAGACCGCGCAGCAGCTGCATGACATCGCGGTCCATGCCCGGGTCGAGACCGGAGGTCGGCTCGTCCAGGAAGATCAGCGACGGCTTGGTGAGCAGCTCCAGCGCGACCGAGACCCGCTTGCGCTGACCGCCGGAGAGTGCGGTGACCTTCTTCTCCCGGTGGATGTCCAGCTTGAGCTCGCGCAGCACCTCGTCGATCCGGGCCTCGCGCTCGGCCTCGGCGGTGTCACCGGGGAAGCGGAGCTTGGCGGCGTAGCGCAGCGCCTTCTGGACGGTCAGCTCCTTGTGGAGGATGTCGTCCTGGGGCACCAGACCGATGCGCTGACGCAGCTCGGCGAACTGCTTGTAGAGGTTCCGGTTGTCGTAGAGGACATCGCCCTGGTTGGCCGGGCGGTAGCCGGTGAGCGCCTTGAGCAGCGTGGACTTACCGGAGCCGGACGGGCCGATGACCGCGACGAGGGACTTCTCCGGGACACCGAAGGAGACGTCCTTGAGGATCTGCTTGCCGCCGTCGACCGTCACCGTCAGATGGCGGGCCGAGAAGGAGACCGCACCGGTGTCGACGAACTCCTCGAGGCGGTCGCCGACCAGCCGGAAGGTGGAGTGACCGACGCCGACGGTGTCGGTGGGGCCGATGATCTGCTGCCGGACCGGCTGACCGTTGACATAGGTGCCGTTGTGGCTGCCGAGGTCACGTATCTCGAAGCGGCCGTCGGGCAGCGCCTGGAACTCGGCGTGGTGGCGCGAGACCTGGAGATCGGAGACGACCAGGTCGTTCTCCAGCGCACGGCCGATGCGCATCACCCGGCCGGCGGCCAGCTGGTGGAAGGTGGTCGGGCTTCGGTCACCCTGGGCGGTCGCGGTGCCGGAGGGGCCGGCGCCGGGACCGCTCTGCGCGAGGTTGCTCTGCGGGGCCTGAGGCTGCGGCTGCTGGTGCGGCTGGGGGGCCTGCTGCTGCGGCGGCTGATGGGGCGCCTGCTGCTGCGGGATGAACGGCTGCTGCTGGTGCGGGGCCTGGGGCTGCTGCTGCCAGCCTTGGGGCTGCCCTTGCGGCTGCGCCTGGGGCTGCCCTTGGGGCTGCCCTTGGGGCGGCTGCCCGCCCTGCTGCGGCCAGCCGCCGGGGCCGGGCTGCGGCGGTGGCTGCTGGGCGGGGGGCTGCTGACCCTGGTGAGCCTGCTGGGGCATGCCCATCGCCGCCTGCCGGCCGTACGCGCCCGCGACACCCATCGAGGGGGCACCGCCCGAGGGGGCACCTCCGCCGGAGACGCTGAGCCGGGGGCCATCGGTGGCATTGCCGAGATGGACGGCCGAACCAGGGCCGATTTCCACCTGTTGGATTCTCTGGCCCTGCACATAGGTGCCGTTGGTGGAACCGTGATCCTCAATGATCCAACTGCGCCCACCCCAGCGCACCGTGGCATGTCGCCAGGAGACCCTGGCGTCGTCCAGCACCATGTCGCCCTGCGGGTCACGCCCCAGGCTGTACGACCTGGATGGATCAAGTGTCCAGGTCTGTCCGTTCAATTCCAGTACGAGTTCCGGCACTCCGCGCCCCACTAGTTGTCCCCCGAGTTACCCCCTGACACAGGGAGTCTAGGGATGGCGAACATCGTGAGGAACTATTTCAGGCTCAGTCCCTTCATCGGAAGTCGGGTTTTGACAAGACCGCATCTCGGGCGTCATTGACTCATCCGAAAGGCCCTCGGAAAGTGGTAAGCGCTGACGGATAGTGCGGATCATGGTTTATCCGGGCAACTCGCGACGATCGGGGGGCGGGGTATGAGCGCGAGCGGCGGCGGACGAGTGCCCTGGGGACCCGCGCTGCTCGCCGCGATCGCCTCGGTGAGCTGGGCGTTCCTGGCCATGGTCGGTATCGCCGCGCTCGGTCTGCATCTGATCGGCGCGGACGGTGCGGGCGCACTGGGGCCGATGGCCGCCGCGGCGACGGTGCTGGCGGTCGGCGGTTCCGTCACCCCGTCCGGCGATGTGGGCGTCTTCGGACTGGAGGGCGCGCAGGCCCACGCCGCCATCGATATCGCGCCACTGGGGGTGAGCCTGGTCGGCGCGCTGCTGCTGGGATGGCTGTTCGTACGGTCGTTGCGGGGCGCTGGAGCGGTGATCGGCCGGGTCGAACTCGCCGCGCGGGCCGGCCTGGTGGCCCTGCTCTTCCTGCTGCTGCTCGCCGGACTGACCTGGGTGGGCAACGATACGGTCACGATCGACGGCGCCACGCTCGTCCGCCGCGGTCTCGGCACCGAGCAGGCCGAGCACGATCTGCTGAGCCGGCTCCCCGAGCAGCTGGGCGACATCGCGGACATCGGCGGCGGGCTGCTGCCGGACCGGCTGTCCGACCTCGTCGGCGCGAAGGCGTCCGTCGGCTTCACCGTGACCCCCGGCCGCTCGCTGCTGGGCGGCCTGGTGTGGGTCGTCGCCGTCCTGCTGCTCGCGCTGCTCGCCTCGCGCCGTACCCCGCTGCCGCCCGGCGGGCGGGCGCTGCACCGCACGGTCCGGCCCGCGGCGTCCGCGCTGTGCGGGGTGCTGGTGCTGGCGGTCGTCGCGGGCCTGGTGGCCGGGGTCTGCGCGGCGATCGGGGACGACCATCCGCGGCTGGTGCTCGGGTCGGCGCTGCTCGGCGCGCCCAACGGGGTGTGGATCGGCGTACCGCTCGGGCTGTTCGTCCCCTGGTACGGCCGGGCGAGCGGTGCGCTGCGGCATGTGCTGCCCGACCCGGTGGACGATCTGCTCGCCGGGCCGGGCGGGGAGCGGCTCACGGTGGGGCGGCTGGCCGAGCTCGACGGCCGGGTCTGGCTGCTGGTGGTCGCGAGTGTGCTGCTCATGCTCGCCGCCGGGGTGCTCACCGCGGCCCGTACGCCCGTGGAGGGCTCCCGGCCGTCGCCCGTGGAGGGCTCCCGGCCATCACCCATGGGGCGCTCCCGGCCGTTCGCCTTCGCGGGGTGGTGTGCGCTGCGGCTGGGCGTGGTGACCGCGCTCGCGCTGCCGCTGCTGGTGGGGCTGACCCAGGTCTCGGCGGGGGCGAGCCTGTCCGTGCTCGGCTTCGACGCCTTCGGGGCGGGGATCGAGCTGTACGGGAACGCCGTGCCGGCGCTGGCGCTGGGCGCGGGGTGGGGCGCGGCGGCGGGGGCCGCCGGGGCGCTGGCGGCATGGGCGACGGGCGCGGCGGGCCGCCGGGCGGTGGCGCTCGCGCGGCTGGACGAGGGCGACGGCGGGCCCCGGGGGCCGGGCGGCGGGCACGGCGCATGACGTCGCCGATCATGCGAGGGGTGACATCACGGCGACCGGGACATGAACGTATTCCCCCGGCCCGCCGTCCACGGTGCGGGCTGCCGCGCGCGGCGCGCGAACAGCCGGATACGGTGGGAAGACCATGAGCGCATCGCGGATCCCCCCTGTCACCACCGTTCCGGACGATGATGTCCCCACCCTCCTTGTCAAGATCTTCGGCAAGGACCGCCCCGGTATCACCGCCGGGCTCTGCGACACCCTCGCCGCCTACGGCGTGCACATAGTCGACATAGAGCAGGTCGTCACCCGGGGCCGCATCGTGCTGTGCGTCCTGGTCACGGCGCCGAAGGCCGACGGGGCGGAGGGCGATCTGCGGGCCACCGTGCACAGCTGGGCGGAGTCGATGCGGCTCCAGGCCGAGATCATCTCCGGCCGGGGCGACAACCGGCCGCGTGGCACGGGCCGGTCCCATGTCACCGTGCTCGGGAATCCGCTGACCGCCGAGTCGACGGCCGCCATCGCCTCCCGGATCACCGGCACCGGCGGCAATATCGACCGGATCTTCCGGCTGGCGAAGTATCCGGTGACGGCCGTGGAGTTCGAGGTGTCCGGCGCCGAGACGGCGCCGCTGCGCACCGCGCTCGCCACCGAGGCCGCCGATATCGGCGTCGATGTGGCCGTGGTGGCGTCGGGGTTGCAGCGCCGGGCGCAGCGGCTGGTGGTCATGGATGTGGACTCCACCCTGATCCAGGACGAGGTGATCGAGCTCTTCGCCGCCCACGCCGGCTGTCAGGCCGAGGTCGCCGAGGTCACGGCCCGGGCGATGCGCGGTGAACTGGACTTCGAGCAGTCGCTGCACGCGCGGGTCGCGCTGCTGGCGGGGATCGACGAGTCCGTGGTGGAGAAGGTGCGCGCGGAGGTCCGGCTCACGCCCGGCGCCCGTACGCTGATCCGCACCCTGAAGCGGCTCGGCTATCAGGTGGGTGTGGTCTCCGGTGGCTTTACGCAGGTCACCGACGACCTCAAGGAACGTCTCGGCCTGGACTTCGCGTCCGCCAACACCCTGGAGGTCGTGGACGGCAAGCTGACCGGCCGGGTGATCGGCGAGGTGGTGGACCGGGCGGGCAAGGCCCGGCTGCTGCGGCGCTTCGCGGCTGAGGCGGGGGTGCCGCTGGTGCAGACGGTCGCGATCGGCGACGGGGCGAACGACCTGGACATGCTGAACGCGGCGGGGCTGGGGGTCGCCTTCAACGCCAAGCCGGTGGTCCGGGAGGCCGCGCACACCGCCCTGAACGTGCCGTTCCTCGACACCGTGCTGTATCTGCTGGGCGTGACCCGCGAAGAGGTCGAGGCGGCGGACGCACACGTGGACTGACGAGCGGCTGACGAGCCCGGTCCGGAACGCGGAACGGCCCCCGCTCCCCCGTCCGGCTACGACGACGGTGGAGCGGGGGCCGGTGCGTTGGGACGTGGCATCACGCCCGGGGCGGCACGTCCGGCGAGCGGCTCATTCGTGGGGCGCCCAGAAGCTGGTCAGCCGCCCACAGCCGATCTCGACCGACTTCCACGAACCGCTGAACGTCACGACCGCGAACGCGGAGGTGGGGAAGGCACCGCGGTCCATGCGCTCCTTGGCGTCCTCGTCGGCCTCGCCCGCCAGCGCGTCGGCGAGGCCGTGCATCCCGGGGTTGTGACCGACGACCAGCAGGTCGGTGATGTCGTCCGAAGTCTCGTTGATCACCTCGATGAGCTGACCGACCGGGGCGTCGTACAGCCGCTCCTCGTAGACGGTCTTGGGGCGCTGCGGCAACTCGTGGACCACCAGCTTCCAGGTCTCACGGGTGCGCAGTGCGGTGGAGCAGAGGGTGAGTTCGGGGGTGAGACCGGCGTCCGCGATCCGGCGCCCGGCGAGCGGGGCGTCATTGCGGCCGCGCTCCGCGAGCGGGCGCTCATGGTCGGCCACCTGGGGCCAGTCGGCCTTGGCGTGTCGAAGGAGGACAATCCTGCGGGGCACATCGACGCTCATGCGTCCCAGCTTCGCATGAATCGGTGCACGAGGCGCAGGGTGTTGGAACGACCTCGTCAAACGTGAGCACACCCGCGATATGGCGGACACAACTGATCTCCACCGCCTACCGTGGTCACGGTGCAGCCTCTCCGAAGGTCCGCTGCACCAACTCCACGACCTGCGAGACCGGCCCGGAGCCACCGCTGTCGGCGTGGGCGTCGGTGGGTCCGGTCAGCAGAAGCAGCAGCGCCGCGAACGCCACGGCCGGGAGGGCGACGGCCCACCACGGCAGCCGGGTGTCCATGCCGCTGTCCACCGGATGCGCGGGCCGGGTCTGGGTGCGGGCGGGCATGGGATCGCCTCCGGGGTCGCCGAACGTGTCGATGGTTCGACGGTACGGAGCGGGCGCGGCGTCTCCCATCCGGTGAGCCACCCAGTTACCCCTGAGCCCTGCCCCCTAGGGGATGGTGGGGCCAGCCCCACCATCCGGCATCCGCACCAGGTCAGGGCGAGGCGATCGTGGCGATCACCCCGATGATCACGGTGATGCCCAGCATCACGCCGAAGATGACGAGGAGCTTCTTCTGGCCGTTCTGGGGGTTCTCATCGAGCACTGGCATGGCACCAGTGTCCCATCCCCGGTACGCGGGACCGCTCAGCCCTCACCCTGCCCAGGCTTCGTGCTTGTCAGGCCTTGTCCTGGGCGAGGGCCGGTGCTCATGAGGCTCCGTGCTCGTCAGGATTCGTCCTCGAGGTGGCGGTCGCGTCCGGCCAGTACGCCCGCGACGATCTGCGGCACCATGAACCCGGCCATCAGCGCGAGCGGCTGCCCCCAGCCGCCGCTGTGCTGGTAGAGCACACCGACCAGCAGCGGGCCCGGGATGGACAGCAGATAGCCGACGCTCTGCGCGAAGGCCGACAGCCGGACGACGCCCGCGTGGGTCCTCGTCCGCATCCCGATCATGGTGAGGGCGAGCGGGAAGGCGCAGTTGGCGATGCCGAGCAGCACGGCCCACGCCCAGGCTCCGCCGGCCGGGGCCAGCCACAGCCCGGCGTAACCGGTGAGCCCGAAGACGCCGAGGATGACGACCAGGACGCCCTGGTGCCGCAGCCGGGCGGCGATCCGCGGCAGGACGAAGGCGAGCGGCACGCCCATCGCCATCATCACGGCCAGCAGCAGACCCGAGGTGGAGGCGGAGACCCCCGCGTCCCGGAAGATCTGCGGCATCCAGCCCATGGAGATGTACGCGGCGGTGGCCTGGAAGCCGAAGAAGACGGCCATCGCCCAGGCGAGGGGGGAGCGGGTGATGCGCATCGCGGGGGCGCCCGCGGGGGCCGCGGCGGTCTCGGCCCCGGCAGGTGCGTCCGTATCCGTACCGCCCGCATTCCCACGGGCGGTACGGGCGAGGAACAGCCAGGGCACCAGCGCCACCGCGGCGAGCAGCGCCCACACCCCGAGCCCGCTCCGCCAGGAGCCGCCCAGTGCGTCGGTCATCGGCACGGTGGCCGCCGCGGCGGCGGCCGTGCCCAGCGACAGGCCCATCGAGTACAGCCCGGTCATCGCGCCGACCCGGTCCGGGAACCAGCGCTTGACGATCACCGGCATCAGGATGTTGCTCACCGCGATCCCGGCCAGGGCGAGCGCGCTGGCGGCCAGGAAGACCACGGTCCCCCCGGCGAAGGGGCGCAGCAGCAGCCCGGTGGCGATGGCGGCGAGCCCGGCGCAGACGATGGCCCCCGGCCCCCAGCGCCGGGCCAGCCGGGGCGCGGTGAGCCCGAAGAGCGCGAAGCAGGCCGCGGGCACGGAGGTGAGCACTCCGGCGACGGTGCCGCTCATCCCGAGGTCATCGCGGACCTCCTCGAGCAGGGGGCCGAGACTGGTGACGGCAGGGCGGAGATTGAGCGCGGCGAGCATGAGCCCTGCCGCCATGACGCGGCCGCGCCAGGGCGAGGCCGCGCGGCGCGGTCCTCCGCGTTCCGCCGGACGGGGCGCGGGGGCGGCGGTATCGGGAGTCGCGAGGTCGTCGGACGGGCGCGTATGCATGCCGACCATCATAGAATCATGGGATGAATGCTCGTCCAGTGGATAACGACCATCCGGTGTCGGCCGGACGGCATCATGGAAGGGTCGTCCGTTCGCCCGCCTCGGGCCCCATCCGCATCGCACCGCATCCGCATCGCATCGGCATCGCATCCGCCGAACGCACAGCCGCACGCACAGGAGAGTCATGCCGCTGACCTCGCCCCGGCGCTCCGCCCTCGCCGACCAGGTGATCGCCCAGCTGCGCGCCCAGATCACCTCGGGCGAATGGCCGGTGGGCTCGCGGATCCCCACCGAACCCGAGCTGGTCGAACAGCTCGGGGTCGCGCGCAACACCGTACGGGAGGCCGTGCGCGCCCTCGCGCACAACGGACTGCTGGACATCCGCCAGGGCTCGGGCACATACGTACTGGCGACCAGCGAACTGGCCGGGGTGATGCACCGCCGCTTCGCCGCCGCCGACCCCCGTCATGTGGCCGAGCTCCGCAGCGCGCTGGAGACCAAGGCGGCCCACCTGGCCGCGGAGCGCCGCACCGAGCAGGACCTCAAGCAGCTGGACGCCCAGCTGGACCGGCGCGAGCGGGCCTGGGAGGCGGGCGACCCGGACGCCTTCGTCGAGGCGGACGCCACCTTGCACATGGCGGTCGTGGCCGCCGCGCACAACGATGTGCTGGCCGAGCTGTACGCGGATCTGGGCGCGGTCGTACGGGACTTCCTGCGCGCGGACGTCGACAGCGGGATGGGCCCGGACACGTATGTGGACCACGGTCGGCTGGTGGAGGCGATCCGGGACGGGGACGGGGAGCGGGCGGCGGCCGAGGCCAGCACCCACCCGTTCGGCTGCCGTTTCCGGAGCCGCTGAGTAGCCCCCGCGCTCAGCGGTGGGTCACCCACGCCTTCCGTATCTCCTTCCAGCAGCGCTCGGCGAGCCGCACATACTGCGCCGGGCCGACCTCCACCGGAAGGGCGTCCATGTCCGGGTCCCACCAGTGGGCGCATTCGACATGCAGTTGCACCCGGTCGGCGCGGGGATTGGGGTTGAAGCAGCTGGCGATGGCGTGCGAGCCGCGCACCGTGGTGGTGCAGGCGGCCTCGCGCGGCCGGGGCCGGTCCTGCGCGGCGGAGCTGGAGGCGGCGATGACCAGACCCACCGTGGCGACGAGCAGCACCGCGGCCGCGACACGGCGGGTCGTACGCATGCGGAACCTCCTCGGCCGTGTCGGGAGTGCCGGGGGTATAGGGCGTATCAGGTGTTACGGGGTGTATGGCTCCACAGTGCGCGTGCCCGCCACCCGTACGCGCGTCCTGCTCCCCCGAACGGGTGAAGGCGGAAGCGGAACGGCCGCCGCCCGGACCCGCGGTGCGCGGGAGCGGGACGGCGGCCGTCGCGCGGAAACGCCGTGGGCGCGGCCGTGGGCTCAGGCACCCATCATGTGCACACCGCCGTCGACATGCACGATCTCGCCCGTGGTGCGCGGGAACCAGTCGGACAGCAGGGCGACGACGCCGCGGCCGGCCGGCTCCGGGTCGGTCAGGTCCCAGCCGATCGGGGCCCGGTGGTTCCACACGTCCGCGAGCTCCTCGAACCCGGGGATGGACTTCGCGGCCATGGACTTGATGGGCCCGGCGGAGACCAGGTTGCAGCGCACGTTCTTCTCGCCGAGGTCGCGGGCGAGGTAGCGGTTGGTGGACTCCAGCGCCGCCTTGGCCACGCCCATCCAGTCGTACTTCGGCCAGGCGAACTGGGCGTCGAAGGTCAGGCCGACGATCGAGCCGCCGCGCGGCATGACCGGCAGGCACGCCATGGTGAGCGCCTTGAGCGAGTAGGCCGAGACATGCACGGCCGTGCCGACGTCCTCCCAGGTGCCCTCGAGGAAGTTGAACGCGCCCTGCGGGCCGAAGGCGATGGAGTGCACCACGCCGTCGAGGTCGACACCCTCGCCCAGGTGCTCGCGCACCTTGTCGGCCAGGCCGTCCAGCTGCTCCTGGTTCTGCACGTCCAGCTCGATGACCGGAGCGGGCTTGGGCAGCCGCTTGGCGATCCGCTCGACGAGGGAGACCCGGCCGAAGCCGGTGAGGATGACCTCGGCGCCCTCCTCCTGGGCCAGCTTGGCTGCGTGGAAGGCGATGGACGCCTCGGTGAGGACGCCCGTGACCAGGATGCGCTTACCGGCGAGAATTCCACTCATGACGTTCAGTGACCCATGCCCAATCCGCCGTCGACAGGGATGACGGCTCCAGTGATGTACGCGGCCTCGTCGGAGGCCAGGAAGCGGACCGAGGCGGCGATCTCCTCGGGCTGCGCGTAACGCGCGAGCGGTACCTGCTTCACGATGTTCTCGCGCTGGTCGTCGTTGAGCGCGCGCGTCATGTCCGTGTCGACGAAACCGGGCGCGACCACATTGACGGTGATGTTGCGCGAGCCCAGCTCACGGGCGAGGGAACGGGCGAAGCCCACCAGGCCCGCCTTGGACGCGGCGTAGTTCGCCTGACCGGCGGAACCCATCAGCCCGACGACCGACGAGATCAGCACCACGCGGCCCTTACGGGCCCGCAGCATCCCCCGGTTGGCCCGCTTGACCACGCGGAACGTGCCGGTGAGGTTGGTCTCGAGGACGGCGGAGAAATCCTCCTCGGTCATCCGCATCAGCAGCTGGTCGCGGGTGACCCCGGCGTTGGCCACCAGGACCTCGACCGTGCCGTGCTTCTCCTCGATCTCCTTGTACGCCTGCTCGACCTGCTCCGGCTCGGTGATGTCGCACTTGACCGCGAGGAAGCCGGCCGGCGGCTCACCGGACCGGTAGGTGATGGCGACCTTGTCGCCAGCGTCGGCGAAGGCACGGGCGATGGCGAGGCCGATGCCGCGGTTGCCTCCGGTGACGAGAACCGAGCGGCTCAAGGGACCACCTTCTCTTGTCGATCTCTGTCGATTGTTCCTGCGGGCCGTCACAGCGCGTGCCGACCCCTACCCCCGCAAACTATCGGTCCCAGGCCCTCGAGGAGGAATCGGGCACCCACAGGGGCGGATGCCCCGCCCTGTCGACTTCCTACAGAAACCCAGTGGTCACCCACCTCCGCCGGACTCCGTCCCGGCCTCTCCCCCACCCGGCCGCTCCCTCACCACCGGACGGCCGTGAAGTCGATCGGCCGGGGCCGCAGCAGCCCCGTGCGCTCCGCCAGCGCCCGCAACCGCCGGGACATCTCGTCGGCGTCCAGATGGCACCGGTCCCCGTGGCCCGGCAGGATCCACTCGAAACGCAGCCGTCCCGCCACCCTCGCCAGTGAGGCGGCCAGCTCCTCGATGGAGTGCCAGGTCACGCTCTCCGCCACGGCCAGATCTCCGAGCGCGCGCGACCAGTAGACGCTGTCACCGCTGAAGCAGTACCGGTCGTCCGCGAGGTAGAGCACGCTGCCCAGGGTGTGGCCCGGCAGCGGATGGGCGATGACCCCCGGGCCGATCTCCACGGGCTCCAGGCCCCGGATCACCTGGTCCGCGTCGGGCGCCGCGTCCAGGTCGCCCTCGTGGATCCACAGCCGGGCGCCGAAGTGATCGGCGTAGCGACGGCCGTGTGCGGCGTGGTCGCGGTGGGTCAGCAGCACATCGGTGACGGGGCCCGACGCCGCGTAACGCCCGGCCAGCTCCCGGCTCCAGCGCGGTGTGTCGATCATCATCGCCGTGCCGGACGGCCGCGGCAGCAGATAGGAGTTGGCCCCAGCGGTGTGCCGGGAGTTGTGACCGCAGATCAGTACCCCGTCGTCCAGGGCCATGGGGAACGGGTCGAGCGCCCGGTCCGGCTGCCCGGACGCCGGGCGGATCGAGCGGGTGGGGCAGGCGAACACGGCGGCGTGCAGGCGCCGCGCCTCCGCCTCGTCGCGCGGCTGGCGCACGACCTCCGACCGCCCGCCGACCTCGCTGATCAGCTCGGGTGCGAACTGCCGGGCGACATCGCAGTTGGTACAGCGGTCGTCCACGTACCAGTCGTCCATGACCGGCTCCTTCCGGGAATGCGGCCCTGGCCGGGCCCGCCCTTCCAGGGATAGCCAGCCGCGGACAAAACCGGTAGGCCCTGCCGATCTTGTACTTCCGGGCCCGGACCTCTCTCACGGGCCCGTAGGTCAAGGGCGAATGATCAGAAAAAGCCTGTCAAATATGCATCAATACGCATCGAGACGCATGCTTCGCGATCTCTTGACGAGCTTGGTTCAGACCTTTAAGTTCACCTCGCTCATCTGCGAAGGTCCGTGCCTCTGCGGCAGTGAACGACCCGCTCCGCAGCCGTGTCGGCGTTCGCCGTCAATGTCCTGATCCCCCACCCGTGACAGCGGCATCATCCGTACAGCGAGGAGCGCACATGCGGAAGAGCGGAGACATCAGATCGTCCAGGACCCCGTCCGTGGCCATACGGCTGCTGGTATTGCTGGCAACGCTGCTGGGACTGGCGGTCACTCCCGTCCATGCGACGGCCCGCGACGCGGCCGCGCCGTTCAAGGTGTTGGCCCTCTACAACGGAACGTGGGACGCCGCCCACATCAACTTCGTCCACGAGGCGAACGACTGGTTCCCGAAGCAGGCCGAGCAGAACGGTTTCACCTATACGGCGAGCAACGACTGGAACCAGCTCGACGACATCGGGACCGACGACTACCAGGTGGTGCTGTTCCTCGACGACCTGCCGCAGACCGCCGCCCAACGGGCGGGATTCGAGCGCTATATGCGCGCGGGCGGCGCCTGGATGGGGTTCCACGTGGCGGCCTTCACCACCGAGGCGCAGAGCTGGCCCTGGTACCACGACGAGTTCCTCGGCAGCGGCAACTTCACGTCCAACACCTGGGGGCCGACCACGGCCACCCTGCGGGTCGAGGACCGGACCCACCCGTCCACCAAGGCGCTGCCGGCCACCTTCACCTCGTCGGTCAGCGAGTGGTACAGCTGGTCGAAGGATCTGCGGCAGAACCCGGACATCAAGATCCTGGCCTCCGTCGACCCGAGCAGCTTCCCGCTCGGCACCGACCCCAACCAGACCTGGTACGACGGCTATTACCCGATCCTGTGGACGAACAGCAAGTACAAGATGCTGTACGCGAACTTCGGACACAACGCGATGGACTACGAGCACAACACCCCTCTGTCGTCCACCTTCGCGAGCCAGACGCAGAACCGGTTCCTGCTCGACGGGCTGAAGTGGCTCGGCGGCGCGGGCTGACCCCGGGCTGAACGCGCGGTCCTGACTCCGCACCCCGCACCCGCACCCCGCACCCGCACTCCGCACCCGCACTCCGTACGGAACGCCCCGATGTGCGTGCCACCCCGGGCAACCGGGGCGGCCGCTCCTTCATCACGCCGAGTCGCGTGGCGATCACCAGTGGTGTCAGTCGCCTGTGCGAAGATAGCCCGCATGTTTGGCGGAGGGGACAGCAGACCGCCTGGTCAGGCTGGCAAAACGACGCTGGCGGACCTCATCCGCCAGGAGACCGCCGCGCGGATGCCGGAGCGGGAGAAGTGGGCGGCGCTGCGGAAGGCGCGGCTGTACTTCCAGCGCCCGGAGGAGCCGGGCTTCCTGGTCTCGGAGACCGCCGAAGACGGCCCGCTCGTGCCGGTCTTCACCTCGATCGAAGGGCTCGCCCGCTTCGCGGGGGCGTGCGGATGGGCGTCCACGACCGTCGAGGATCTGGTGGGACTGCTGCCCGAGGGCGTACGGGCGCTGGTGGATCCGCTGGGCGAGCGCCCCTTCCTGCTGGACGCGCGGACGCTGCGCGACGCGGACGGCCAGGAAGCGGAAGGCCACGGGGCGGAAGGCCAGGGGACGGAAGGCCGCGAGGAGGGGGCTGAGCGTGGCGGATCCTGATGCCCGGAATGTGAACCGCGCCCCCAGCGAGGGCGGCGAACACGGCAAGTACGGCGGCAATGAGGGTGCCGACGGCTACAAGATCGAGATCGCTTCGGTGAAGGGCCTGATCGCCCCGCTGGAGGAGTCGGTCATCGGGGCCCGGGCCGTGAAGAACGGCCAGGAGAAGCTGACGGCCTATCTCCAGCACTGCGGCGCCCCCGAACTCCTGGAATCGGGCAAGGGGTTCCTCAAGGAGTGGGGCTTCGGCATGGGCGAGCTGGCCGACCACGCGGACGCGGTGGTGGAGCGGCTGTACGAGGCGATAGCCGGGTACATGCTGGCGGATCTGATGCGGATCAAGGACTTCTGGCCCTCGGACGAGAACATGGCGAAGCTCCCCTCGGGCTCGGCGGGCAAATGGTCCTGGGAGCACGTGGGCGCGCCGGAGATGGAGAAGCGCCCGGAGGACACGGGATTATCGAAGTTCTCGCGCAAGCTGTTGAGTGAGTACGGGGACGAGTCGTAATGGGCGATCCGGACGCGGGGCGGCCCCCGCAGATACGGATACCGGCCGATGCCAAGCCCAAGGATCTGATCCCCGGCAATCCGGACGACATCGACGACCTGGTGCTGGAGCTGCGCGCGTACGCGGGCGCCTTCCAGGACGGCAAGGACAAGCTGCGGCCGCTGGAGCTGGCGGACTGGTCGGGCAAGGGCGCGAGCGAGTTCCGGAAGTCGGTCGACCGGCTGCCGAAGGAACTGACCTCGGGACATGACCAGTTCACCCATGCGGCGAGTGCGCTGGCGGCGTACGCCACCAAGCTGCGGTCGGTGCAGAAGCGGTGTGAGCCGATCATCGAGGACGCGGACGCGGCGCGGGCGGCGTCCAAGGCGTACGGCAGGAAGGTCGAGTCGTACAACGACGCGGTGACGCGCGGCGACGAGCAACTGCCGGAGAAGCCTTCGGAGACCGATCCGGGCATCGCCGCGATGGAGGGATGTGTCGGTCGGCTGGACAAGCTGATCGAGGAGTTGCAGCTGGTCGTCGACGCGTCGAAGAAGAAGATCGACAAGGCGGCGGAGAAGGCCCCGAACAAGCCGAGCAACTGGCAGAAGGTCGGGGACAGCCTCAAGGACGGGCTGTGGAAGGTCCACCACGGCATCCTGGGCGTGGCCGAGCTCCCCGCCTCGCTCCTCAAGGGCGACGCCCAGGGCTTCGCGATGCAGCTGGCCGGGATGGCGGACGGCGCGGCGTACGCGGCCCAGCACCCCAAGGAGTTCGCGAAGGCGGTCACCAACTGGGACATGTGGTCCAAGGACCCGCTGCGCGCGGCGGGCGAGATCACCCCGTCGCTGCTGCTCGCCCTGGCCACGGGCGGCGCGAGCGCGCTGCGCAAGGGGCTCCAGACGGGCCGGACCGCCGCCCAGCGGCTGGCGGCCCGCAAGAAGGTCCTGGGCCGGGACGGCGAGGCGTCCGGCCGCGCGGACAGCGAGGGCACGCACGACCGCCACACCCACGACAGGGACTGCGAGGACGACCCCGTCGATGTCGCGACCGGCGAGATGGTCCTGCCGGCCACGGACGTGTCCCTGCCCGGGGCGCTCCCCCTGGTGCTGGAGCGCACCTTCGTCTCCGGGCACACCTGCGGCGGCTGGTTCGGCCGCACCTGGGCGGCCACGCTCGACCAGCGGCTGGAGCTGGACGCGGACGGGATCGTGTTCGTCACAGCCGATGGGATGGTGCTGCGTTACGGGGTGCCGACGCCCGGGGAGGACACCTATCCGGCGCGGGGCCCGCGCTGGCCGCTGCGCTGGGACGGCGCGGCGGGCGGCACGATGCGGATCGAGATACCGGAGCAGGGCCGCACACTGCGCTTCGACCCGTTGGTGGGCAACGAACTCCCCCTGACGGTGATCGAGGACCGCAACGGCCGGTCGATCACCTTCACTTATGGGGAGGACGGCACCCCGCGCGAGGTGGTGCACTCCGGCGGGTACCGCATCGCGATCGACACCGACCCGGAGCTGATGCGCGTCACCGGGCTGCGGCTCCTGGGCGTGGGTGACGCCCAGGAGGGCACCCCGCTGGTCGCCTTCGGCTACAACGACGCGGGCGATCTGACCCAGGTCTTCAACTCGGCCGACGAGCCGATGCGGTTCACCTACGACGACCAGCACCGCGTCACGTCGTGGACCGACCGCAATGGCACCAGCTTCGGGTACGTCTACGACCACCGGGGCCGGGTGCTGCGCACCATCGGCTCGGACGACATGATGACCGGCCGCTTCCACTACGACGAGGTGTCCCGCACCACCGTCTACACGGATTCGCTCGGCCACCGCATCACTTATGTCTTCGACGAGGCGTACCGGACAGTGGCCCGCACCGATGCCCTGGGCCACACCACCCGCACCGAGTGGGACCCGGAAACGCGCCGCCTGCCCCTGTCGGTGACGGACCCGCTGGGCCACACCACCCGCTATGCGTACGACGACTCCGGCAACCTGATACGTGTCGACCGCCCGGACGGCACGGCGGCCACGGCCACGTACGACGCGTACGGCCGGCCGCGGGAGGTCCGGGAACCGGACGGCGCCGTGTGGCGCCACGCCTATGACGAGCGGGGCAACCGCGTCCGGACGACGGACCCGATGGGCGCGGAGACGCACTACACGTATGACGAGTCGGGGAATCTGACCTCGGTCACGGACGCGCTGGGCCACACCACGCATGTCGTATGCGACGAGGCGGGCCTGCCGGTGGAAATCACCGACGGGTTGGGCAACACGACACGGGTCCGCCGGGGCACCCATGGCCGCATCACGCGCGTCACCGACCCCCTGGGCCATGTCACCCGCCAAGGCTGGACCATCGAGGGCAAGCCCGCCTGGCGCACCCGGCCGGACGGCAGCCGCGAGACCTGGGCCTGGGACGCCGAGGGCAACCTCCTCGAACACACCGACCCGGCGGGCAACACCACCCGCCACACCCACACCCACTTCGACCTCCCGGCGACGCGGACCGAGCCGGATGGGGCGACGTACGCCTTCACATACGACACCGAGCTGCGCCTGACGGGGGTCACGAACCCGCAGGGCCGGACGTGGACGTACGCGTACGACGGGGCGGGGCAGGTCGTCTCGGAAACGGACTTCAACGGCCGCACGCTCAGGTACGAGCACGATGCGGCGGGCCGCCTGATATCCCGGGAGAACGGCGCGGGCGAAACCCTGGCCTACACGCGCGACGCACTGGGCCGCACGGTCGCCACGCGCACGGCGGACGGCACGGAGACGACGTTCGCGTACGACGCGGCGAGCCGCCTGACGCGGGCGGCGAACCCGGACACGGAGCTGCACCGCACGTATGACGCGCGGGGCCGGGTGCTGGCGGAGACGGTGGGCGGTCGTACGACGTCGTACGCGTACGACGCGGCGGGCAACCGCACCGAACGGATCACCCCGAGCGGCCTGCGGTCGGCGTGGGCGTACGACGCGGCAGGCCGCCCACTGTCCCTCACCGCGGCGGACAACTCCCTGCACTTCGCGTACGACGCGGGGGGCCGGGAAACGTCCCGCACCTTCGGCGACGATGTGACCCTGACCCAGGCGTGGGACGCCCTGGACCGGATGACGGGCCAGACCGTCACCGGCCCGGCCAACGCCCTCATCCAGCACCGGGCGTACAGCTACCGCCCGGACGACCACCTCACCGAGATCCGCGAGCTGACGTCCGGGACCCGCCGCTTCGACCTCGACCCGGTCGGCCGCGTAACGGCGGTCCACGCCCACGGCTGGACCGAGACCTACGCCTACGACGCGACGGGCAACCTGACGCACGCCACGGCCCCGGGCCACGAGGCGCCCGGCGACCGGGAATTCACCGGCACGGTGATCCGCCGAGCGGGCCGCACCACGTACGCACACGACGCCCAGGGCCGCCTGACCCGCCGCACCCGCCGCCTCCTGAACGGCCGGACCCGCACCTGGACCTACACCTGGAACGCCGAAGACCGCCTCACCCAAGCCATCACCCCGGACGGCGCCCGCTGGCACTACACGTATGACCCACTGGGCCGCCGCATATCCAAACAACACCTGGCCGAAGACGGCACGGCCACCGAATCGGTGAACTTCACCTGGGACGGCACACGCCTGGCCGAACAGACAACGGCCGAAGGCACAACGCTGACCTGGGACTACGCCCCAGGCACCCACCGCCCCCTGGCCCAAACCGAGCACCACGCATCCGGGACCCGCTTCCACGCCATCATCACGGACCTGGTCGGCACCCCGACGGAACTTGTCACCCCCGACGGCGCCGTCGCCTGGCAACACCGCACCACCCTCTGGGGCACCCCTCTCCCCGCCCCACCCGACTCGGCCGACTGCCCCCTCCGCTTCCCCGGCCAATACGCCGACCCGGAAACCGGCCTCCACTACAACTACTTCCGCCACTACGACCCGGAAACGGCCCGCTACGCTTCCCCTGACCTTCTTGGGCTGAACCCGAGTCCGAACCCGATCGCATATGTGCTCAACCCCTTCGTACTGTCCGACAGCCTCGGTCTGGCACCCGATGGCTGCCCGAAAGACGACACATCGCCACGGACCCCTGTTGGCCATAGGGGGCAGAAGTGGGAAATAAAACATCCCGTTGATAGGACAGCGAGTAACTCCCCAGGGGAGGTCAACGGGATTCATTACAGTGGTCATGCGTTTGACCGAATGCAGAAACAAGGCATCATGCCTTCGACCGTTCAGCATGCGATCGAACATGGCCACGAGATGTCCGGGAAGAGAGAGGGCACCACGGTATATTACGACGAACTAAACGACCTGACGGTCGTCAGGAATTCTACAGACGGAAGGGTCGTAACCGTGGACTACGGAAAAATTCGACAGTAAGGCTGGACGTGGAAACCAATTATGGCTCATTGCTTCGAAAATCGCTGCTGGAGTTTCAAGAAGGTAGTATTTCGTTGGCACGACTCGTCAGCGACGTTGACTCCATTTGGGAATCGTTGGAGCCTTCTGAGGCAAAGGACAGCATTCGCGGAGACTGGTGGACACTGGAGCAAGTGCTCGCTGTGGACGTCATCGATCGCGGGTTGGACACCCTTCCCCCAGATGCCGCTCAACAGGTAGCCGAAGCGCTCCAAGGGCTCGAGACGGCGTCGCGAGATCTCGATTGAGCTCCCGGACGGTTCCCGGGCGCTCGCGGCAGTGTCCCCAAGCTCCAACCTCCACGGGCAATTACCGCGCCCCAGGCCCCAGCCACATGGTTCACTGCCGACGGACACCACGCGACGTACCCGACGAAGAGGAGCCGCCCGTGACGCACGAGATTGATCCGTCCTTCCTCGCGCTGCCGCTCAGGGCGCTCGCCGATGCGGCGCTGGCGCGGGCCCGTGCGCTTGGGGCCGAGCATGCCGACTTTCGGTTGGAGCGGGTGCGGAGTGCCGCGTGGCGGTTGCGGGATGGCAGGGCCGCCGGGGCGGCTGATACCACCGATCTGGGGTATGCGGTGCGGGTGGTGCACGGCGGGGCGTGGGGGTTCGCGGCGGGGGTGGATCTGAGCATGGACGCCGCCGCGCGGGTGGCCTCGCAGGCGGTGGCGATGGCGAAGCTGTCCGCCAAGGTGATCGAGGCGGCGGGGTCCGATGAGCGCGTGGAGTTGGCGGACGAGCCGGTGCATGGCGACAAGACCTGGGTCTCGTCGTATGAGGTCAACCCGTTCGATGTGGCCGACTCCGACAAGACCGGGCTGCTCGCCGAGTGGAGCCGCCGGCTGCTCGCGGCCGATGGGGTCGCGCACGCGGACGCGTCGCTGCTGACCGTGCAGGAGAACAAGTTCTACGCGGACACGGCGGGCACCGTGACCACCCAGCAGCGGGTGCGACTCCATCCGCAGCTCACGGCCGTGGCCGTGGACCCGGCGAGCGGGGAGTTCGACTCGATGCGCACCCTCGCCCCGCCGGTCGGGCGCGGCTGGGAGTATCTGACCGGCGGGGCCGGCGGGCCCGGCGCGGGCGGCTGGGACTGGGACGCGGAGCTGGCGGAGATCCCGGAGCTGCTGGCCGAGAAGATGCGCGCGCCATCCGTCGAGGCGGGGTCCTACGACCTGGTGGTGGACCCGTCCAATCTGTGGCTGACCATCCATGAGTCGATCGGCCACGCCACCGAGCTGGACCGCGCGCTCGGTTACGAGGCGGCGTACGCGGGCACCTCCTTCGCCACGTTCGACCAGCTCGGAAAGTTGAAGTACGGCTCCGAGGTCATGAACGTGACCGGGGACCGGACCGCCGAGCACGGGCTGGCCACGATCGGCTACGACGACGAAGGCGTGGCCGCCCAGTCCTGGGATCTGGTGAAGGGCGGCACGCTCGTCGGCTATCAGCTGGACCGCCGGATCGCCCGGCTGACCGGTTTCGAGCGGTCGAACGGCTGCGCCTTCGCCGATTCGCCGGGCCATGTGCCGGTACAGCGGATGGCGAACGTATCGCTCCGGCCCGCCCCCGGCGGCCCCTCGACGGAGGAGCTGATCGGGGACGTCGAGAACGGTCTGTATCTGGTCGGCGACCGCTCCTGGTCGATCGATATGCAGCGGTACAACTTCCAGTTCACGGCGCAGAGGGCGTATCGCATCAGGAACGGCGCTCTCGCCGGGCAGGTGCGCGACTTCGCCTACCAGGCCACCACCACCGACTTCTGGGGTTCGATGACGGCCGTGGGCGGCCCGGGGACGTATGTCCTGGGCGGCGCCTTCAACTGCGGCAAGGCCCAACCCGGGCAGATCGCGGCGGTCTCGCACGGCTGCCCGTCGGCGCTCTTCCGCGGCGTCAACATCCTCAACACCACCCAGGAGGCCGGACGATGAGCGTGAAGCCCCATGAGATCGTCGAGCGCGCCCTGGAGCTGTCCCGCGCGGACGGCTGTGTGGTGATCGCCAACGAGACCTCGACGGCCAATCTGCGCTGGGCGGGCAACGCCCTGACGACCAACGGCGTCACCCGCGGCCGCACGCTGACCGTCGTGGCCACCGTGAACGGCGGGCAGGGCACCGCCTCGGGCGTGGTGTCCCGGTCCGCGGTCACCGCCGAGGAGCTGGAGCCGCTGGTACGCGCCGCCGAGGCGGCGGCGCGGGAGGCGGAGCCGGCCGAGGACGCCCAGCCGCTGGTGGAGCGGGATCCGGGCGCGGCGGTCTCCCCCGGTTTCGCCGACGGCCCGGCCGTGACCTCTTCCGAGGTGTTCGCGGGCTTCGCGCCCGCCCTCGGCGAGTCCTTCGCCCGGGCCCGCGCGGGCGGCCGGGAGCTGTACGGATTCGCCCACCATGAGTTGGTCTCCAGCTATCTCGGCAGCTCCACCGGGCTGCGGCTGCGCCATGACCAGCCCACCGGCACGCTCGAGGTCAACGCCAAGTCACCGGACCGGACGCGTTCGGCCTGGGCCGGGCGGGCCACCCGGGACTTCACCGATGTGGACCCGGCCGCGATCGACGCCGAGCTCGCCCAGCGGCTCGCCTGGGCCGAGCGCAGGGTCGAGCTGCCGGCCGGCCGCTACGAGACGCTGCTGCCCCCGAGCGCCGTGGCCGATCTGCTGATCGACCAGCTGTGGTCGTCCTCGGCCCGGGACGCGGTGGAGGGCCGTACGGTCTTCAGCAAGCCGGGCGGTGGCACCCGGGTCGGCGAGAAGCTGTCCGAGCTGCCCTTCACGCTGCGCAGCGACCCGGCCGAGCCCGGGCTGGAGGCGGCGCCGTTCGTGATCGCGCACTCGTCCGGGGACGACGCGTCGGTCTTCGACAACGGTCTGCCGCTGTCCGCCACCGACTGGGTCCGTGACGGGGTGCTCCAGCAGCTGGTCACCACCCGGCACACATCCGCCCTCACCGGGCTGCCGCTCGCCCCCGCGATCGACAACCTCATCGTGGACGCGGGCGGCACCCGCTCGCTGGAGGAGATGGTCGCCTCGACCGAGCGGGGGCTGCTGCTGACCTGCCTGTGGTATATCCGCGAGGTCGACCCGGCGACACTGCTGCTCACCGGGCTGACCAGGGACGGCGTGTATCTCGTGGAGAACGGCGAGGTGGTCGGCGAGGTGAACAACTTCCGGTTCAACGAGTCGCCGGTGGACCTGCTCGCCCGCGCCACCGAGGCGGGCCGCACCGAGCGGACGCTGGCGCGGGAGTGGAGCGACTACTTCAACCGCGCCGCGGTGCCGCCGCTGCGCATTCCGGACTTCAATATGAGCTCGGTCAGCAAGGGGGTGTGAGGAGCCGAATAGACTGGTCCACGCCCATCCGAAGCGACCGTTTCGGATCCATCCATTTCCGTTTCGTCTATCCCCAGGAACGCCATGACACGCCTCGGCGAATCCGTCGCCCGCGCCAGCGAGCTCCTCAGCCAGGATCTCTCCTCCGACAAGACCGTCGAGCGGCTGCTCGAGGAGACGGGCTCGCGGCGCTATATCGACCTGACGGACCTCTCGCCGACGGAGCAGGCCGAGCTGATCGCGTCTCGTACGGTCGAGATCCTGCCCGGCGTGGCGGACCTGGCGAAGCGGATCGAGGAGCGCCGCGGCGCCGGCCAGGGCCTGGCCATCAAGCTGGGCATCGACCCGACGGCCGCCGATGTGCACCTCGGCCATGTGGTGCCGATGATCATCCTCAACCGCTTCCAGCGCATGGGGCATGACGTCACGCTGCTGATCGGCGACTTCACGGCCAAGATCGGAGACCCGTCGGGCCGTACGGCCGAGCGCCCGCCGCTGACCGACGAGGACATCGCCCGGAACCTCGCGGGCTACCAGGACCAGGTCCGGCCGTTCTTCGACTTCGAGAAGGTCAACTTCCGGCAGAACAGCGAGTGGCTGGCGCCGTACACCTTCCCGGAGCTGCTGGGGCTGCTCTCCCAGGTGCCGGTCTCCCAGCTGCTGCAGCGCGAGGACTTCCGCAACCGGCTGGCCGCCGGCTCCGGGCTGACCATGTCCGAGCTGCTCTACCCGATCGCGCAGGCCCTGGACTCGGTGGCCCTGGAGTGCGATGTGGAGCTGGGCGGCGCGGATCAGCTGCTCAATCTGCAGATGGGCCGCAAGCTGATGGAGCTGCGCGGGCAGCGGCCGCAGCTGGTGGTCACGATGCCGCTGATCGAGGGCACGGACGGCACCGGCGCCAAGATGTCCAAGTCCAAGGGCAACTATGTGGCGCTCTCCGCGACCGCCGACGATGTCTTCGGCAAGATCATGTCGATTCCGGACCGGCTGATGAAGCCGTACCTGGAGGCATGGACCGAGTGGACGGACGCGGAGATCGCCGCCGCGATCGCCCGGGTCGAGGAGCGGTCGCTGCACCCGATGGATCTGAAGAAGGTCCTGGCGGGCGAGGTGGTGGCGGCGCTGTACGGCCTGGAGAAGGCGATGGCGGCCCGTGCGGGCTTCGTCGCGCAGTTCTCCAAGAAGAGCTTCACCGATGTCGAGACGCCGGTGGTCGACGCCGGGGAGCACGGCACCGAGTCCATCGCGACCGTGCTGAGCAAGGTGCTGGAGTTCCAGCCCAGCGCCTCGGCCGCCCGCCGGGTCGCCAAGCAGAACGGTCTGCGGCTGGTGATCGAGACCGAGGGCGGTCAGGAGTCGGTGGTGCTGCCCGAGGCCCAGGCGGTGCGCCCGCTGGCCGAGGTGGTCGCGGAGACGCTGGCGTCCGCCGGGCTCACGGGGGCTTCCGGCGGTGTCTACCTCAAGGCCGGTCGGAAGATCGCCCAGGTGCGCGGGGTATAGCCCGCGCAACCCCACGACGGGAGCCCCACCACGGGAGCCCCACAACGGCACGGAAGCGGCGGCCGGTGCGCGTCCACCACGCGCACCGGCCGCCGCCGTCGTACCAGCCGTCGTATCGGCCCTCGTATCAGCCGCCGCCGTCGCGCGCCTCGGGTCACACCACGGTCGCCCGCCTCAGGTCACGCTACGTCTGCGTCCGCCACCGCGGATCGAATGCCACAGCGGAGTGCCCAGCGCGACGATCACCACGGCCCCCGCCAGCTGCAGCAGATGCCGGATCCAGTCGAATCCCCCGGTGTGCCTGACCCCGATCCAGCCGGCCACCGCATTGCCCAGAAGGCCGCCGAGAATGCCGTAGACGCAGGTCAGCCAGAGCGGAATGGCCTGTTTGCCGGGCAGGAGCGCCCTGGCGATCACACCCAGGATCAGTCCCACGACGATCGCCCATAGCCAGTTCATGTCGCCTCCCTGACACGCGGCGAGGGGATGCACATCCCTTCCAGTGTTCGGCCACGTCGCGCAGGGCGCACGCCGGAGGGCCGATACACCCTGGCGCAACCGGAGACGGCACCCATCAGGGTGCCCCGGTCTCGTACCGACAGCAGGCGCGGCGTAACGTTGAGTACGTCCCAGAGTGGGGGGAAGCCCGCTCGGCGATCAGGTGGTGGAGCGTGATGCGGAAGCACGGCGATGCGGAGGTCTTCCGAATCACCGGAGCGCGGCAGGGGCTGGCCGACGATGTACGTGGCCGGCAGCGCCGCTATGTGATCTCGATGTCGGTCCGGACCGTCGCGGTCGTGCTGGCGGCGGTGTTGTGGAACGTGGAGCGCCACGTGGCCATCGTGGCGCTGGTGCTCGGCGCGGTGCTGCCCTACATCGCGGTCGTGATAGCCAACGCGGGCCGGGAGAACGCCACTTCGCTGCCCACCACCTTCATCCCGACCCCGCCCCGTCCGATGCTGATCGCCGGGCGCGGAGAGGAGCCGAGCGAGCCCCACGGGGCGGAATCCGTCCCGGAGGACGTCGGACATATCAGCGAGCCTGGACCCGGTGAGCGGGGCTGACCTGCCACGTTTCCATAAGCTCAAGAAAACCTCAGATCAATAGTGCAGTACCGGTGCACCGGGCCCCATCCCTCGTGACATACTGCGTACGCGCTCCGCATCCCCCGTCGGAGCGACGGACCGACGCCGGGCGGCTCCCCCCGTGGCTGCCCGGCGTCGTCATGTCCGGCGGGCCTTTCGTAGAGTCTGCGGTGTGAACACCCGCGAGACCGCCGCCGAGACCGACACCGTGATCTGCTCCGCCAAGGGCTGCCACGCCCCCGCCGTATGGGTGCTGGCCTGGAACAACCCCAAGATCCACACCCCGGAGCGGCGCAAGACCTGGCTCGCCTGCGAGGAACACCGCGAATATCTCTCGGAGTTCCTCGGAGTGCGGGGCTTCCTCAAGGACGTGGTGACGCTGGAGGAATGGTCGGCAACCGAGGACCAGTGATCAGCCCCCGATCGCCGACATCGGCCGGTCCGGCTGGAGGAACGAGGGGTCATCGAGCCCGGATCCGGCCTTCTTGCCCCACATCGCCAGCCGCCACAGCCGCGCGATCTCCTCGTCCGGGGCGCCGGAGCGCAGCGCTCCGCGCAGATCGGACTCCTCGCGCGCGAAGAGGCAGGTGCGCACCTGCCCGTCGGCGGTCAGCCGGGTGCGGTCGCAGGCGCGGCAGAACGGGCGGGTGACCGAGGCGATGACGCCGACCCGCGCCGGGCCGCCGTCGACCAGCCAGCGCTCGGCGGGCGCGGAGCCACGCTCGTCCTCGCCCTCGGGGGTGAGGGCGAAGCGGGTGCGCAGACTGGCCAGGATGTCCCCGGCGGTGATCATGCCGTCGCGCTTCCAGCCGTGCTGGGCATCGAGCGGCATCTGCTCGATGAAGCGCAGCTCATAGCCGTTTTCCAGGGCCCAGGCGAGCAGCTCGGGCGCCTCGTCGTCGTTGAGCCCGGGCATCAGCACGGCGTTGACCTTCACCGGGGTCAGCCCGGCGGTGTGCGCCGCGTCGAGGCCACGCAGCACATCGTCATGGCGCTTGCGCCGGGTGATGGCCTGGAACACCTCCGGACGCAGGGTGTCGAGCGAGACATTGACCCGGTCCAGGCCCGCGTCGCGCAGGGCCGGGGCGGTGCGCTCCAAACCGATGCCGTTGGTGGTGAGCGACATCCGCGGGCGCGGGTCGAGGTCCGCGCAGCGCTCCACGATGCCGACCAGACCGGGGCGCAGCAGTGGCTCACCGCCGGTGAAGCGGACCTCGGTGACCCCGAGCTCGGTGACGGCGATCCGGATCAGCCGGACTATCTCGTCGTCGGTGAGCAGGTCCGGTTTGGCGAGCCACTGCAGGCCCTCTTCCGGCATGCAGTAGGTACAGCGCAGATTGCAGCGGTCGGTCAGAGAGACACGCAGGTCGGTGGCTACGCGACCATAGGTGTCGATCAGCATGGTGGCGGCCCCTCCACGGTTGGCGTGCGTGCACTGCTCAATTCTCTCGCAGCGTACGCGACGGGTGTGACATGGAGGGGCCGCGCGGGTGGGAGCGACCGGTCAGTGGGCTCCGTGCCCGGTGAGCGAGCGCACCTCCAGCTCGGCGTACTTCTCCTTGTCGGGCTGTTCCTTGGAGACGACGGTGCCCAGCCAGCCGAGCAGGAAGCCCAGCGGGATGGAGATCAGCCCGGGGTTCTCCAGCGGGAACCAGTGGAAGTCCACGTCCGGGAACATCGAGGTCTCCTTGCCCGAGACGACGGGCGAGAAGAGCACCAGGAAGACCGAGGAGATCAGTCCGCCATAGATGGACCACAGCGCGCCCTGGGTGGTGAAGCGTTTCCAGAACAGGCTGTAGAGGATGGTCGGCAGGTTGGCGGAGGCGGCGACCGCGAAGGCGAGTGCCACGAGTCCGGCGACGTTGAGATCTCGCGCGAAGACGCCGAGGACGACGGCGACGGTGCCGATGCCGACGGTGGCCCAGCGCGCGGCCGAGATCTCCTCCTCCTGGGTCGCCTTGCCCTTGCGGATGACGTTGGCGTACAGGTCGTGGGCGAAGGACGACGAGGAGGCGAGGGTGAGCCCGGCGACCACGGCGAGGATCGTCGCGAACGCCACCGCGGAGATCACCGCGAGCAGGATGGCGCCGCCGGTGGAGTCCGGTCCGCCGCCGATCTCCTCGGCGAGCAGTGGGGCGGCGGTGTTGCCCGACTTGTTGGAGGCGATGATGTCGTCGTGCTTGAGCAACGCGGCGGCGCCGAAGCCCAGCGCGATGGTCATCAGGTAGAAGAGGCCGATGATGCCGATGGCCCAGTTGACCGAGTTACGGGCGGCCCGCGCGGTGGGCACGGTGTAGAACCGGATGAGGATGTGCGGCAGGCCCGCGGTGCCCAGGACCAGGGCGATACCGAGCGAGATGAAGTCCAGCTTGGTGGTGGCGTTGAGCCCGTACTTCAGCCCCGGCTCCAGGAACGACTCTCCGATGCCGCTGTTCTTGGCCGCCTCGCCCAGCAGGTCGGAGATGTTGAAGTTGAACTTCAGCAGCACCAGGAAGGTGATCAGCAGCGTGCCCGCGATCAGCAGCACGGCCTTGACCATCTGCACCCAGGTGGTGCCCTTCATGCCGCCGATGGTGACGTAGAGCATCATCACGACGCCGACGAGGACGACGATGAGGATCTTCCCGGCCTCGCTGGTGATGCCCAGCAGCAGGGAGACCAGCACCCCCGCGCCCGCCATCTGCGCCAGCAGGTAGAAGATCGAGACGACGATGGTGGAGACGCCCGCGGCGGTGCGCACCGGGCGCTGGCGCATCCGGTAGGCGAGCACGTCGCCCATCGTGAAGCGGCCGGAGTTGCGCAGCGGCTCGGCGACCAGCAGCAGGGCCACCAGCCAGGCGACGAGGAAGCCGATCGAGTACAGGAAGCCGTCGTAGCCGGAGAGCGCGATGGCGCCGGCGATGCCGAGGAAGGACGCGGCGGACATGTAGTCGCCGGAGATGGCCAGGCCGTTCTGGAAGCCGGTGAACTGGCGGCCGCCGGCGTAGAAGTCGGTGGCGTCCTTGGTCTGGCGGCCCGCCCAGACGGTGATGGCCAGGGTCGCCAGGACGAAGACGGCGAAGAGCGTGACGATCAGCGGCCGGTTGTCCGAGGCGCTCTCGGCGGCGAGCAGGTGGGGGCTCATGAGCGCTCCTCCAGACGGGACTTGATGGCCTGGGCGCGGGGGTCCAGCTTGGCGGCGGCGTGCCGGGAGTACCACCAGGCGATGAGGAAGGTGGTCAGGAACTGGGCGAGCCCGAACACCAGGGCCACGTTGATGTGGCCCACGACCTTGGTGCCCATGAAGCCGTCCGCGTAGTTGGACAGCAGGACGTAGAGCAGGTACCAGCTGACGAACGCGATGGTGAGCGGGAACGCGAACGAGCGGTGGGCACCGCGCAGTTCGCCGAACTCCGCGCTCGCTTGGACCTCGGCGTAGGCAGAACGGTCAAGTTGCCGCTGATCGTCGGGGCGATCGTTGGCCGGTGCGGTATCCACGGTCTCTCCTGGTGAGTGGGTCCGACGGGAATGAATACGGCGGCGAGTGATCCAGATCACGCATGGTAGGGCGGCGCGGACCCGTACGACAGGGGCCGGTTGATTGAAAGACGGATAAGAATTCGGGGGAGGGATCGGCTCCGGGTACTGTGGCGGGTTTTCTTCCGGAATGCATTGATGTCCGACCTTGATCAGCGATAGCTTCCTTCGTCATGTACCCGCCCAGCCGCCGACGGCGTCCGGGCGGCCCGTAAGGATGAAGTGGAGACCCCATGGCTCATCTGAGATCGGCTCCTCCAAGACCCGGACGGCGGGCGTTTGACGGCCCGTCGGCTTCGCACCACCCCCTCACCACTCCCCGCCCGCCTCTGCCCCGGTTCCGCGGCGTCCCGGGGCATCGAGGCGGCGCGCGGGAGCCGCGCCGAGAGGGCGCGCACATTCGCTTGTGCGGATGACCCCGGCCGGACCGCCGCCGTTGACGCGGCCCGCCGGACCGCCGCCCGCGCCCGGGGGCTCCGCGTCCCCCGAGTGGCGCGCTGAGCGCGCGTCCGCGCCCCCGGTCCGGAACGCTGACGATCCAACCCGGTCCGCCCGCCCAGAGCCTTCTCATCCACCTCGAGAGAACCGTCGAGAGAACCGGAGTACCCATGACGCCGCGCCGCACCTCCCTGCCGCTGCGCACCGCCGCGATACCCGCCGCCATGGCGCTCACCACCGCGCTGGCCTTCCTGCCCACCACCGCCACCGCGCTCGGACGGGACGGCCACGCCGCCGCGGCCGCCACGGCCGACGGCCCGTCCCTGAGCTATGTCGTCAACACCCGCCCTGGGCAGGACCCGTCCCGGATCCGCAGGGCCATCGCCCAGGCCGGCGGCACGGTCGTGGTGTCCTACGACCGGATCGGCGTCATCGTCGTCCACTCCGCCAACCCGGACTTCGCCAAGACCGTCCGTGAGGTGCGCGGCGTCACCTCCGCCGGGAACACCCGCACCGCCCCGCTGCCCGCCCAGTCCACCGACGACATCGACACGCCGAAGCTGCTGAGCGAGAAGCAGCGGCAGGCGGTGGCGGCGAAGGCGAAGGCCGGGCAGGACCCGCTGGAGCCGCTCCAGTGGGATCTGCCGGCGATCAAGGCGGACAAGGCGCATGAGAAGAGCCTGGGCAGCCGTAAGGTCACCGTCGGGGTCATCGACACCGGTGTGGACGACACCCACCCCGATCTGGCGCCGAACTTCGACCGTAAGGCGTCCGTCAACTGTGTCACGGGCAAGCCGGACACCGCCGACGGCGCCTGGCGGCCGAGCGCCGAGGAGTCCCCGCACGGCACTCATGTGGCGGGCGAGATCGCCGCCGCGAAGAACGGCGTCGGCGTCACCGGTGTGGCCCCGGGCGTCAAGGTCTCCGGGATCAAGGTGTCCACCACGGCCGGGTTCTTCTACACCGAGGCGGTCGTCTGCGGCTTCGTCTGGGCCGCCGAGCACGGCGTGGACGTCACCAACAACAGCTATTACACCGACCCGTGGTACTTCAACTGCACCACGGACCCGGACCAGAAGGCCCTGGTCGAGGCGGTGCGCCGGGCCTCGTCGTACGCCGAGCGCCGGGGCGTGGTCAATGTGGCCGCGGCGGGCAACGAGAACTACGACCTGACCTCGGACACCATCACCGACCCCTCCAGCCCCAACGACACCACCCCCGGCGACCGGGAGGTGGACCCGAGCGTCTGCCTGGACATCCCGACCCAGCTGCCGGGCGTCGTCACGGTCGCCTCGACCGGCGCCAAGGGGCTCAAGTCCTCGTTCTCCAACTACGGCCTGGGGATCATCGACATCGCGGCCCCCGGCGGCGACAGCACCGTCTACCAGAAGCCCGAGCCCCCGGCCACCAGCGGCCTGATCTACAACACGCTGCCGGGCGGGCAGTACGGCTACATGGCGGGCACGTCGATGGCCTCGCCGCATGTGGCCGGTGTCGCGGCGCTCATCAAGAGCACCCATCCGCACGCCTCCCCCTGGCAGGTGAAGGCGCTGCTCAAGGCCGAGGCCGATGACCTGGCCTGCCCGACGCCGTACGACATCGACGGCGACGGCACGGTCGACGCGGTGTGCGAGGGCGGCAAGCGGTACAACGGCTTCTACGGCGCCGGGCTCGCGGACGCCCTGGACGCCGTCGAGAAGTGACCGGCTGACACAATGCACGGGCCGCCGGGGCGGAGCAGTCGCCCGGCGGCCCGTGCGTGTTCCCCATGAAGCCGCGAGAGGACCCCGTTCTGGTGCACCACGACTCCTGGGGACCGCTGCCGCCGCGGCCGGCCTACTCGCTGCTGATCCGGTTCGTGCTGACCGTGCTGCTGCTGCCGCTGTGGTGGGCGCTGATCGTGGTGATCTTCCTCGGCTTCATCGCCTTCGGGATCGTGGCCGAGATCCTTACGGTGATCCCCGGGTTCGAGAAGGGGTTCCTCGGTCTGATCGACAAGTTCGGGGACAGCGTGAAGATGTGGCCCGCCTGGTGCGTGACGCTCCCGGAGCTGCGGCACGAGGGCGACGCGGCCTTCTACCGGGCCCGGGTCGACAGGCGCATCGCCTCCTGGACCGCCAAGGAACTGGCCGCCCAGAAGGCGAAGAAGGCCCCGCCGCCGGGCCCGCACGACATCCCCGTGCGCGAGTACCGCGGAGTGGGCGCGGGCTATGTGGTCGAGGCGGCGCGGGCCCGGGACTGGGAGCTGAGCCATGACCGCCACTCGGACCCGCTGCGGGTGGTCCGGCTCAGGCGGCTGCCGGTCACGGGCTGACGAGCGCCGCGGACGTACGGGCGTCACCGCCTTACGGGCGTCACCGGCTGACGAGCGCCCGTTCCGGCGCGGGGCGCGGGACCGCGCCGCGCGCAGTCCCCGCCGCCAGCAGCCACTGGGCGGCTGTGTAGGTGGCCATGATCCAGAACTGGGGCACCGGCGGCCGTGGCCAGTCGGCGAGCCCGGCGGCGATCAGGGTGTCGGAGAGCATGAACAGCGCCCCGCCGAGCCCGGTCCGCACACCCGCCCCGAGCGCGGCCAGCGCCATGACCGTCAGCAACAGGCTGTAGCCCGCGACGGGAAGCCGCAGATGTGCCGCGAGGCCGGGCCACAGCAGCGCCACCGTGCCCAGCCACGCGGCCCCGTACCCGGCGGCCACCCAGGGCCGCGTACGGCGCCGCCCGGCGCGGGCGAACAGCGCCAGATAGCAGAGGTGCCCGGCCGCGAAGCACCCCATTCCGGCCAGGAACGCGGTCTCGCCGCCGACCTGCAGCAGCACATCGCCCCCGCAGCCGCACAGCAGCGCGGCCGGAAGCGGCCACGGCCCGCCGCGCGTCAGGGCCCATACGGCGAGCACGGGCATCAGGGCGGGCTTGGTGAGGTGGACGGCGGCGGTGCCGTCCACGAGCAGCGCGCCCAGGTGAACGGCGGTCAGCAGCGCGAAGAGAGCCCGCAGGACCGTCGTCGCGCGCCCGGCCGCGGCCGTCACCGCACGCTCTCGCCGACCGGCTCCGGCCGCCCGGCCTCCGGGGAACCGGCCTCCGGGAGACCCGCCTCCGGGACCGTCGCGGGCTGCCAGCCCGGTCCCCGGAAGACCCGGCCCGCCCGCTCGCGCCAGTCCCGCGCCGCCGCGATGTCGCGGGCGATGGCCGCGTACTCGTGCGTGGCCACGCGCAGCGGGTTGTAGGTGTCGATGTTCTTCGTCAGGCCGTAGACGGGCCGTTCGGTCTCGGGGACGAAGGACCCGAAGAGCCGGTCCCAGACGATGAGGATGCCCCCGAAGTTGCGGTCCAGGTAGCCGCCTTGGGAGGCGTGGTGGACGCGGTGGTGCGAGGGGGTGTTGAAGACGAACTCGACGGGGCGCGGCAGGGCGCCGATCCGCTCGGTGTGGATCCAGAACTGGTAGACGAGGTTCACCGACGAGCAGAACGCCACCGCCGCCGGATGCACCCCGAGCGCGATCATCGGCACGTAGAACGGCCAGACGGTCCAGGTGGTCCACGGCTGCCGCAGGGCGGTGGTGAAGTTGAACTTGCGGCTGGAGTGGTGCACCACATGGCACGCCCACAGGATGCGGATGACATGGTGCCCGCGGTGCGACCAGTAGTAGAAGAAGTCCTGGGCGAGCAGCATCAGCGGCAGCGTCCACCACGTCACCGGGACGCGCAGCGGGGTGAGTTCGTGGATGGCGGCGTAGATCGCCACAATCGGGATCTTCCACAGCAGATCGAAGACCAGGCTGCCGAGCCCCATGGTGACGCTGGTCGCGGCGTCCTTCGCCGCGTAGCCCTCGGCGTCGTCGTCGGGGTGGAAGCGGTAGCTCACCATCTCCACGACGGCGAGCAGGACAAAGGCCGGTATCGACCACATCACGGCATTGGGCAGGTGCGGCATGTCCGCAACATAGAACCGCCCATAAGGGCGCCGCTAGGGGTAGTTACCAACAAGTATGGTAGATGCGGCGTCAACAACAGGCCCCGCCTCGGACGGCATGGCCGATGGCGGCATGGCCGATTAAGCTCCCCGCCTGTGCGCAGAGCCAGAGAACGGTTCCGGATCGGCGGCACGGCCTTCGCCTGCCTGCTGTCGGCGCTCACCACGGGGTGCTCCTCCGGGTCGGGCGGCGATGACTCCTCCTCAGCCCTGATGGACGCGGTGGGGCACATCTCGACCGCGGGCACGAAGGGGGCCCAGGTCTCCTATCTCGACGCCGCCCGGGTGCGATCCCTGGAGAATGGCGAGAAGGGCGAGAAGGGTGACTCCCAGCGGTTCCGCGCCGTCGGCCAGGCGGGCAGTCCGCTGATGACGGGCTACCGCTTCAACGCCCATGCCTATGGCCTCGATCCGGCCATGATCGACACCGATGTGACCAATGGATACGCCGGGCACTGGCAGGGCTCCTTCGACGCGGACCGCGTCACCGCCAAGCTCAAGGCGGGCGGATTCGCCCGGCGCGCCTGGCACGGCGAGACGGTCTGGACGAAGGACGGGATCACCCTCCAGGTCGCCAAGGACGAGATCTCCTTCGGCTACGCCGGTAAGGACCTGTCGGCGGTGCGCCCGGCCAAGGGCAGGTCCGTGGCGGACGACCCGGACTACCGGGCGCTGGGCGACTGTCTGGGCGATGTCTACCGGGTCGACTTCGGCGGGAAGAACCCCAAGGACCCGGTGCGCCTCTCGGCCACCGGACAGCTGGCGAAGTCCGCGAACCAGACATCCGGGGTCATCTGCGCCCTCACCGACGGCAAACGGACCGCCGAACGGGCCGCCGACCGCCTGAAGTCCGTCATCCGCCAGCGGGCCCCGCGCTTCGATGGCGCCAAGGTGACGGTCTCACCGGGGATTCGCCCGGGGTGAAGGTGACGGTGCCCGACCGCCCGGCCGACAAGCGTGCCGGCCGCCTCCTCATCAGCGACGTCGATCTGCAGCTGGCCCTGTCCAGGCTCTGACCCGCCGCATACGGGCTCCGACCCGCCGCCCGGGTCCGACGCCCCGTCAACCCCGGTACGGCGAACGTCCCGACCGGCCCGCCGGTCAGGGTTGTCGGTGACGGCCCGTATCCTCATTGACCATGCTCGAAGACCCCACGGCAGCCGCCCCGCACCTCGCCCCGCCGTCCTCCTGGCCGGCCACCTATCCGCAGGGGTACGCGGTCGTCGACGTGGAGACCACCGGCCTCGCCCGCGACGACCGGATCGTCTCCGCGGCGGTCTATCAGCTCGACGCCCGGGGCGCGGTGCAGGACCACTGGTACACGCTGGTCAATCCGCAGCGCGATCCGGGCCCGGTGTGGATCCACGGCCTCACCGAGGAGATGCTCGCGGGGGCCCCGCGCTTCCCCGAGATCGCCGCGGAGCTCTCCGAGCGCCTGGCCGACCGCGTCCTGGTGGCGCACAACGCCGCCTTCGACTGGTCGATGCTCGCCCGCGAGTACGCCCGCACCCGCAGCGCCGCGCCGGTGCGGCAGCGGCTGTGCACCATCGCCCTCTCCAAGGAGCTGGGCCTGCCGCTGCCCAACCACAAGCTGGAGACCCTCGCCGCGCACTACGGAGTGGTCCAGCGGCGCGCCCACCACGCCCTGGACGACGCGCGGGTGCTCGCCGAGACCTTCCGGCCCAGCCTCCACCGCGCCGCCGAGACCGGGCTGCGGCTGCCGCTGCTGGCCTGCCAGCCGCTCACCGAGTGGTCCGACGGCCCGGCCATCGGCCGCCAGCGGTCGTACCAGCAGAGCTGGCGCCCCAGCCGCAAGCGCCCCGCCTGCCCCTACCCCAACCCCGGGCGCTACGAGCCGGGTGGGCAGCTGGTCCAGGGCATGCGGGTGGCGTTCTCCGGGGACACCTCCGTGGACCGCGAGCTGCTGGAGGACCGGGCCATCGAGGCCGGGCTGCACGTGGCCACCAGCGTCTCCCGGCTCACCAGCGTGCTGGTCACCAACGACCCCGAGTCGCCCACGTCCAAGACCACCAAGGCCCGCTCCTTCGGCACGCCCGTCATCGACGAGGCCGCCTTCATGCAGCTCCTCCAGGACGTCACTCCCGCGCCGCCGACAAACAGGTGAAGTCGGCGCGACGCGCCCGCCCGCCGCTCGCCCACCACCGCGCGGCCCCGCACGCTGAGGCGTATGGCACGTTGTGAGGTCTGCGGAAACGACTACCGGATGACATTCGAAGTACACGCACAGGGCAATGTGCACGTCTTCGACTGTTTCCAGTGCGCCATCCACCGCATGGCGCCCATTTGTGAGCACTGCCGGGCCCAGATCATCGGGCAGGGCGTGGAGGCCGACGGCCACTTCTACTGCTGTGCGCACTGCGCGCGGGCGGAAGGGAAGGTGGGCATCGTCGACCATGTGTGAACCCGGCCACCTGCGTGGATTGTCCTGGGCCGCCCCCAGCGGTCGAGGGACAATCCACGCCGAGTAGGGTCAAGGATGTGTACCGCTTCCTGTTGACCCGGCAGTGGGTGATCCTCACACTCGTGGCCCTGGCCCTGATCCCGACGATGATCAGGCTGGGTTTCTGGCAGCTGCACCGCCATGAGCACCGGGTCGCGCAGAACCAGCTGATCGGGGACAACCTCGACGCCCCGCCCGTGGCCGTCGAGAAGGTCACCGCCCCCGGCCGTACGGTCCCCCGCGACGACACCTGGCGCACGGTGACCGCCACCGGCACCTATGACACCGCCCATGAGGTCGTCGTCCGCCAGCGCACCGGCTCCGACGAGCAGTCCATCGGCTACTTCGTGCTCACCCCCATGCTGCTCCCGGACGACCGCGCGGTGCTGGTCAACCGGGGCTGGATCCCGGCGGGCACGGACCTCACCAAGTTCCCCAAGGTCCCCGCCGCCCCCTCCGGCAAGGTCACCGTCACCGGTCGGCTGAAGGCCGACGAGACCACCGGCAACAGCGGCATCAAGGACAAGCAGGGGCTGCCGCCCCGCCAGGTCTCGCTGATCAACAGCGAGCAGCAGGCGAAGGCGCTGTCCCGGCCCGTCCTCGGCGGCTACATCGAGCTCACCTCGTCCTCCCCCAAGGGCGGCAAGCAGCCCCAGCCGGTCGCCGCGCCCAACCACAGCGACATCGGCCCGCACATGGCGTACGCCGTCCAGTGGTGGCTGTTCTCCGCCGGTGTGCCCATCGGCTGGTTCGTGCTGGCCCGCCGCGAGCGCCGGGACCGCGCCGCCGAGGCCGCGAAGGCGGCGGCCACACCGGAGAAGGTCCCCGCCACCGCCGCCACGGACTAGGTCCTTCTGACGGATCTCGGTGGAAGAAGGACCCCAGGCCCCCGCCCAGCGGATCTTGGACGGGCAGGGCCTGGGAGGTGCTTCCCCGGGAAGGCGCCGACATGGCCCAGCGCATCGACGACTATGGGGCTCCGCCCCTGGACCCCCACCGGGGCTCCGCGGCTACGCCCTCATCGGTGATCACCAGACGGTGGCACTGATCAGCCGCCATGGCTCGATCGACTGGCTGTGCCGGCCCCGCTTCGACTCCCCGGCCTGCTTCGCCGCGCTCCTCGGCGACCGTGACAACGGCCACTGGCGGCTCGCCCCCAAGGGCGCCGGCGCCTGCACCCGCCGCGGCTACCTCGACGGCTCCCTCGTCCTGGAGTCGGTCCGGGAGACGCCGTCCGCAGCGAACTCAGCGAGGACGGTCTGATCCGCCGCTGCACCACCGACGGCGGCGTGGACGGCCTCCCCGGCGCCGAGGGCACCTTCCTCGCCTGCTCCTTCTGGCTCGCCGACGCCCTCCAGCTGGCCGGCCGCCGCAAGGACGCCCTGGTCCTCTTCGAACGCCTCCTCGCGCTCCGCAACGACGTCGGGCCGCTCGCCGAGGAGTACGACCCGGCGACCGGCCGGCAGCTCGGCAACTTCCCGCAGGCGTTCAGCCGCATCGGACTGGTTGGGGACCGCCCTCACCCTCGCGGAACGGCCCAGGGCAGACTGACCCCATGGATCTTGGACTCAAAGACCGGGTGTACATCGTCACCGGGGCCACCCGCGGGCTGGGGCTCGCGGCCGCCCGTGAGCTGATCGCCGACGGTGCGAAGACCGTCATCACCGGCCGCGACGCCGACACGGCGGCCGCCGTCGCCGCCGACCTCGGTCCGAACGCGGTCGGGGTCGCCGCCGACAACGCCGACGCCGAGGCGGCGGCCCGCCTCATCGCCACCGCCCAGGAGCGCTTCGGCGGCTTCGACGGCGTCCTCATCAGCGTCGGCGGCCCGCCGGCCGGGCTGACCGCCGACATCACCGACGCCCAGTGGCAGGCCGCCTTCGACTCCGTCTTCCTCGGCGCCGTCCGCCTCGCCCGCGCCGCCGCGGAGCGGCTCCCCTCCGGGGGCGTGATCGGCTTCGTCCTCTCCGGCTCCGTCCGCGAGCCGATCCCCGGCCTCACCGTCTCCAACGGCCTGCGCCCCGGCCTCGCGGGCTTCGCCAAGTCCCTCTCCCTCGAGGTCGGCCCCCGCGGCATCCGCGTCGTGGGCCTCCTCCCGGCCCGCATCGACACCGACCGCGTGCGCGAGCTCGATGCCCTCTCCGGCGACGCGGAGGCCTCGCGGGAGCGGAACGCGGCGGCGATTCCGCTGCGGCGGTACGGGGCGCCCGAGGAATTCGGCAAGGCCGCGGCGTTCCTGCTCTCGCCTGCGGCGTCGTATCTGACCGGGCTGATGCTTCCGGTGGACGGCGGGGCCCTCCACAACATCTGAGGGGTCGCCTCCGGCGGGCATTCCCCCACCCCGCCCCTCCCCGAAACTATGGGGCTCCGCCCCCTGGACCCCACCTGGGCTCCGCCCCGGACCCCGCTCCTCAACCGCCGGAAAGGCTGACTTCCGGGCAAGCCCGCCCCCAGCCCCTCCGGATTCTCTCCGGCCCCTCCGGCGTTTGAGGAGCTGGGCCGGGACGGCGCAGCCCCAGCAGGGGCCGTGGGGGCGCAGCCCCCCGGGGGGTCGTGAGGGCGCAGCCCCCGGAAGTCGTGAGGGCGCAGCCCCGGAGGGCGCGAGGGCAGAGCCCCAACGGGGGCGGGGCACAGCCCCCCGAGGGCGTGGGGGCGGGCCCCCCGAGGGTCGTGGGGGCGCAGTCCCCCGAGGGATCGTGGAGGCACAGCCCCCCGAGGGATCGTGGAGGCACAGCCTGCCCGAGGGACCGTGGAGGCGCAGCCCCCGGAAGTCGTGAGGACGCAGCCCCGGAGGGCGCGAGGGCAGAGCCCCAACGGGGGCGGGGCGCAGCCCCCGGGGGGTCGTGGGGCACAGCCCCCGGGGGTCGTAGGGGCGCGGCCCCTGCGTTTCGGGGAGGGGCGGGGTGGGGGAATCCCGCCGGAGGCGCACACGGGCCGTTACCGCGCCCGCTCCGCCCCGTGCCGCGCCACCCGCAGCCGCACCTCCGCCGGAAGCCGCTCCAGGCCCGCCGACGTGCGGGCGCGCTCCAGGGCCTCCGCCCGCACCGCGTCCAGAGTCGACAGCGGATCCGCCCGCGCGTCCAGCGCCAAGCCCATCCGGGCCTCCGGTGTCGTCCGGCGGCCCCGTAGCAGGACGTGGGCACGTTCCACTCCGTCCAGCGACTCCGCGTCCGACAAGAGGGCGGCCTCCAGGGCGCGGCCGCGTAGCAGGGCGCCCTCGCCGTCGCCCGTCTCCACGAGCACTTCCTGGAGGCGACGCCGTCGCAGCTGGACCAGGAACCAGCACACCGAAAGCACGAACAGCACCGCCAGCGCCGCGATGACGGCCGGCCACCACCATCCGGTGTCCCGCCACCGCGTGCGGTCCGCCCGGCTGAGCAGCACATCGTCGCGGCCGTCGAACGGCGGCCACCCGGCCAGGACCACCGCGCCCGCGGCGGCCAGCACCAGCCCCACGAGCCCCAGCAGCACCCGGTTGACGACACTCAGCATGTGGCGCTCACCCCTTCGACTTCGCGGAGCGCCGTACGTGGACGGAGAGGGCGGGCGGCCGGGCCAGGCCGAGTTGGCGGATGCCCTCGTGGAGGGCGGTGTCCAGATCCGCGCGTACCTCGTCGAGGTCGCGGAAGTGGGCCAGCGCGCGGGCCCTGATCCGCCGACGGCCCACGTCCACGCGGGCCGACCGGACACCCGGCACCTCCATCGCCCGGTCCCGCAGCACCAGCCCCGCCGACGTTCGGTCGATTCCCGCTCGAACGGCGGCCTCGGCTTCTGCCTCCGGCCCCGACTCCGGCTCCGGCACCGGCACCCGCATCGGCAGTAGCCCCCGCAGCCCCGGCGCCATCGCGAGGATCACCATCCACACCCCCAGCACGGCCAGCAGCGCCGCCCCGCCCACGGTCCACGCGTTGTCCAGCGGCCGCGAGGCGAGTTCATCGGCGAGCCAGTCCCGCCACCGCATGGCGCGCCGCCCCGACCGCACGGCCGCCACGTCGTACAGCAGCAGCCCGCTGACGGCGGCGATGACCAGGGCGACGATCCCGGCCGGTACCCGCCGCTCTGACCAGAAGCGCCGGACGCGCCCGGGCGGATCCCCGTCCCCGGTACCGGAACCGGCACCCGTCCCCGTTCCCGCCCTCGCGCCGTACGCCGACGCCGAGGCGGACTGACTCATCTTCTGGTCCGCGTTCATCGCACCCTGTCCCTCCCCCGACGCGCCCTGCGCTCCGGGCGCTCCCACTGCGGCACATGCAGCCTCTCGACCGTCACCGCGACCTCGGGCACCTCCATGCCCGTCATCTCGCCTACCCGTTCGATCACCTGACGACGCACCGCACCGCAGTGCGCGCCGATGTCCGAGGGATAGCCGAGCTCGACGGAGACCCGGACGCGCGCGACGCCCCCGCGCACCGCGGCGACCGCGTACGGCCGCGCCGCACCGACGACATCGGCGAGGACGACCTCACCGGGGTCCACTCCGGGGTCCACACCGGCATCCGCACCCGCATCCGCACCGCCGGCCGCACCGGCATCCGCCGCGCCGCCGCCCCGCAACGCCTCCCGCGCCGCCTGCGAGGCGATCTTCGCTACGACCCGGTCCGCGATCCGCGTCGCACCCCGCTCACCCGGCTCCACCACGGCACGTCCCTACGGTCGTCATGGCGCTCACCGTGGCCGTCCGTCACGGCCACGGGAACGGAAGAAGTCGCCCGGTTCCAGATCACCGTCCAGGAACCGGCCGACGATGAACCCGACGGCTCCCAACGCCGCCACCAGCAGAAAGGCCCCGAAACCACCGAAGTAACCTGCGAAAGCCAGCGCCATTCCCGCGATCATCCCGACCACGGCCATGCTCATTGTGTGCTCCTTCGCTGGAGCCGACCGGAACCGCTGCCGGCCTACTGGAGCCGCGGCTCCGGCGATTCCTCTTCCTCGTCCGGCAACTTCACGTCGCTGACCGCGATATTGACCTCGACGACCTCGAGGCCGGTCATCCGCTCGACCGCCGCGATCACGTTCTCCCGTACGGCCCGTGCGACATCGGCGATGGAGACGCCGTAGTCCACCACGATCTCCAGGTCGAGGGCCGTCTGTACCTCCCCCACCTCCGCCTTCACCCCGCGGGCGACCGACCGGCCACCGGGCACCCGGTCCCGTACGACCCCGAAGGTACGCGCGAGACCTCCGCCCATGGCGTGGACGCCGACCACATCGCGGGCCGCCATGCCCGCGATCTTCTCGACGACGCCGTCGGCGATGGTGGTGCGCCCCCGTACGGCCGGGTCGCCTCCGCCCCGCCGGTTCCGATCGGTGGCGGCGGCCGCCGCGGCGATGCCGGGCCCGGCGCCCAGTGTCCTGGGCGTACCGGCGGCGGGTTCCGTGGCGGGGTTCTCGGGTCGGTTCCGTGGCGCGGTCTCGGACATCACCGATCGTCCCTTCCGAGGCGAAGAGCGGTGGAAGCGATTTCCGCTCGCTCTATTTGCCACCTTAAAGGGGCTTTCCCCGAACCGCTTCGGAGATGCGGCACTCGCGCGATCGATACGGCAGGCTGAGAGCGGTAGGGCTCACGTCCGTACGGCGGTTAGGGGTGACACGGTGGTCACGGACCGGCTCGCGCAGACCGTAAGGGAGCAATTGCGGATCGGTCGGCTGCTGCCCCTGGGCGAGCGGGAGGACGGCTCCTGGATCACCGAACGCGCGGCGAGCGATGTGCTCGGGCGGGCCGCCGCCGAGGTCCCCGGTGCGCGTCTGGGAGCGCTGCGGATCGGGCCCGCCGACCCCGACACCGCCCGGACGCCCGCGGTTCCGCCCCCGCCGAGCGCGCTGCCGCCGGGGCCCCTGCGCATCGCGGCGGAGTGCGGGGCGACTCTGGAGGAACCACTTCCGGTGACGGCGGACCGGCTGCGCGACGTACTGCTCGACGCGGCGACGGACCGGCTGGGCCTGCTGGTGGAGGCGGTGGACATACGGGTGACGGAGGTGCTGGACGAGTTCCCGGCCCCGCCCCCGGCGGCCCCGCGACCCCGTCGGGCCGAAAGCCCCGCCCCGGATCCCGCCACCGCGGCCGTCGCCCGCGCCGCCGCCTCCGTACCCGGCGTCGCCCAGCTCGCGCCGGTGCTGGGCTCGCCCCGGGCCGTGCGGATCGAGGGTGCGCACATCCGGATCGAACTGGCCGTGGCGGCGGATCACCGCGCCGTGGACGTGGCGAGGGCGGTACGAACGGCGGTGGCGCGGGCCGCCCCGGCCCCGGGAGACCAGCCGCCCACGGTGGCCGTCCTCGTCACGGCCGTGGAGTCCTGACCAGACCCTGGCCAGAGCCCGGCCCCGGCCGGTCACTCCTCGGCGTACTTCCGCAGCCCCTCGACCGTGCGCTCCAGCTCCTCGACCCGGTCGGCCAGCTGCTCCGTCCGCGCCTCGAGCCGGCGGTTCTTGCGGTGCATCTCCAGGAACACATTGACCTTCGTCCGCAGCAGCCAGGGATCGAAGGGCTTGGTGAGGAAGTCGGCCGCGCCGATCGCATAGCCCCGGTAGGCGTAGTCGGAGTCGGCGTCGGTCCCGGTCAGCAAGATGATCGGGACGTCCTTGGTCTGGTCGAGCCGCTTGATGTTGGCGGCTGTCTCGAAGCCGTCCATGCCCGGCATCAGCACGTCGAGCAGAACGACGGCGAAGTCCTGCCGCAGCATCGCCTTCAGCGCCTCCTCGCCGGAACGGGCGCGGACGAGTTGCTGATCGAGCGGGCCGAGGACCGCCTCCAGCGCGATCAGGTTCTCCTCCATGTCGTCGACGATGAGGATTCCGGCCTTCTCGGACACGCTCGTAGTCATCACTCCCCCTGCCTCGGCCTCGGTGGACCGGTCTCAGCAGGCGCGGCGTCCTCTCCGGATACGCCCTTTCCGGACACGGCGGTGTCACCGTCAGACCCGTCAGACGTGGCGTCATCGCTCCCGGGCTCACCCGCCTGCCCCGACTCTCCCGACTCGCCCGACTCCCCCACCTCGACGTCCGGATCGAGCAGATCGAGGATCGCCGACATCAGGCGGTCGACGTCCACGGGCTTGGGGACATAGCCATTGGCGCCGCTGTCGATGGCCTTCTCCCGGTCGCCGGGCATGACCTTCGCGGTCAGGGCGAGGATCGGCACATCGGCGAGGCGTGGTGTGCTCCGGATGGCCCGGATCGTCTCGTACCCGTCCATCTCCGGCATCATCACGTCCATCAGGACCAGTGAGACGTCCGGGTTGCGGTGCAGCACCTCCAGCCCCTCGCGGCCGTTCTCCGCGTACTTCACCGTCATGCCGACCCGGCCCAGCACATGCGTGAGTGCGAAGACGTTCCGGATGTCGTCGTCGACGATCAGGATGCGGCGGCCGTTCAGGATCTGGCCCGGACGTCCGTGCTGCCACTCCTTGAGCTGGGTGGTCCCCGGCCAGCCGTCGTCGTGGTCCTCGCCCTCGGCCTCCCGCTCACTCCCGGCCTCGGCCTCCGCCCCGCCGCCCGGGGCCCGGATGGCGAGCCGGCTGGCGACCAGGTTGTCCGCCCCGCCGAAGACCCCGCTCGGGGCGTGGTCGGCGGTGTCCGGCAGCGTCTCGTCCGAGGCGGGGGCGGCCGCCGGGACGGTGGAGCCGGTGGCCCTGGGGTCCGAGGGGTCGGGCGCCGGGGCGACGCCGCTGTAGCGCGCGGGGACGTAGAGGGTGAAGCGGGAGCCGACGCCCAGTTCGCTCTCGGCCACGATCCGGCCGCCGAGCATTCCGGCGATCTCCCGGCTGATGGACAGGCCGAGGCCCGTCCCGCCGTACTTCCGGCTGGTGGTGCCGTCGGACTGCTGGAACGCCTCGAAGATCACCGGCAGTTTCTCCGGCGGGATGCCGATACCGGTGTCGGTGACGGAGAACGCGATGACGGCGTCCGCGGCCCGCAGCGCCTCCTCCTCGAACTCCGCTCCCGGGGTGCGCTCGACGCGCAGCGACACCCCGCCCGAGGAGGTGAACTTCACGGCGTTGGAGAGCAGATTGCGCAGGATCTGCTGGAGCCGCTGCTCGTCGGAGAACATCTCGCGCGGTACGTCCTCGCCGACCGTGATCTCGAACGACAGGCCCCGGTCGACGGCGAGCGGCCGGAAGGTGGCGTTCACATAGTCGAGGATCTTGACCAGCGGCAGCTTCTTCGGACGGACGTCCATCCGGCCCGCCTCGATCTTCGACAGATCCAGGACGTCGTTGATCAGCTGGAGCAGATCGGAGCCGGAGCGGTGGATGGTGGCGGCGAACTGCACCTCCTGGGGGGACAGCCGGTCCTCGGGGTTGTCGGCGAGCAGCCGGGCCAGGATGAGCAGCGAGTTCAGCGGGGTGCGCAGCTCATGCGACATATTGGCCAGGAACTCGGACTTGTACTGGGATGCGGTCGCCAGCAGCGCGGCCTTCTCCTCCAGCTCCGCGTTGGAGCGCTGGAGCTCGTTCGAGCGCTGGCGCAGCTCGGTGGTGAGCCGCTGGGACTCGGAGAGGAGCGACTCGGTGCGGGCGTTGGCGATGATGGTGTTGATCGAGACGCCGATGGTGTTGACGAACTGGTCGACGAAGGCCAGGTGGACCTCGCTGAACCGGCTGAACGAGGCCAGCTCGATCACTCCGAGCACCTGGTCCTCGTAGAGGATCGGCAGGATCACCACGCTGGCCGGGAGCGCGGAGCCCAGCCCGGAGTCGATGGTGATGTAGTCGGGCGGGACGTCGTTGATGAGGATCCGCCTCTTCTCCATCGCCGCCTGGGCGACCAGCCCGCGGCCCCGGGGGCCGGACCGCCGCGTCTGGCCGTCGCCCCGGACCGCGTCCTGATCGGTTCCGTATCCGGCGATGAGCTCCAGCCCCTCCCCGGGCCTGGCGCCGGCCGCGCTGAGGAAGAACGCCCCGAACTGCGCGTTGACCAGCGGGGTCAGCTCGCTCAGGATCAGATCGGCGACCTCGACCAGATCGCGGTGGCCCTGCATCAGGGAGGCGATACGGGCCAGGTTGGACTCCAGCCAGTCCTTCGCGCGGGTGGTCTCGCGGAGGTTGGCGACCATCAGATTGACGTTGTTCTTCAGCGCGGCGACCTCGCCCTGCGCCTCGACCGAGATGGACCCGGACATATCACCCTGGGCGACGGCGGACGCGACCTCGGCGATCGCGCGCACCTGGGTGGTCAGATTGAGGGCCAGCTCGTTCACGCCGGTGGTCAGCCGCTTCCAGGTCCCGTAGACGCCCTCGACCCGGGCCTGGCCGCCCAGCCGGCCCTCGCTGCCGACCTCGCGGGCCACCCGCGTCACCTCGTCGGAGAACGAGGAGAGCGTGTCGACCATGGTGTTGATGGTGGTCTTCAGCTCGAGGATCTCGCCGCGCGCGTCGACGTCGATCTTCTTTCTCAGATCGCCCTCCGCCACCGCGGTGGCGACCTGCGCGATATTGCGGACCTGGGACGTCAGGTTGGACGCCATGAAGTTCACGTTGTCCGTAAGGTCCTTCCAGACCCCGGAGACGCCCGGCACTCCGGCCCGGCCGCCCAGCTGGCCCTCGGTGCCGACCTCGCGCGCCACCCGGGTGACCTCGTCGGCGAACGAGCGCAGCTGCTGGACCATGGTGTTCACGGTGTCCTTGAGCTCCAGGATCTCGCCCCGGGCATCGACCGTGATCTTCTTCGACAGATCGCCGTTGGCGACCGCCGTGGTGACCTGGGCGATGTTGCGGACCTGGGAGGTCAGATTCAGGGCCATGAAGTTGACGTTCTCGGTGAGGTCCCGCCAGACCCCGGAGACGCCGCGCACCTGGGCCTGACCGCCGAGGTTGCCCTCGGTGCCGACCTCGCGGGCCACCCGCGTCACCTCGTCGGCGAAGGACGACAGCCGGTCCACCATGGTGTTGATCGTCGACTTCACCTCCAGGATCTCGCCCTTGGCCTCCACCGTGATCGTCTTGCTCAGATCGCCCTCCGCCACGGCGGTGGCGACCTGGGCGATGTTGCGGACCTGGGAGGTGAGGTTGTCCGCCATGGAGTTGACGTTCTGCGTAAGGTCCTTCCACACCCCGGAGACGCCGCGGACCTGGGCCCGGCCGCCCAGCCGGCCCTCGGTGCCCACTTCGCGCGCCACCCGGGTCACCTCGTCGGCGAAGGCGGAGAGCTGGTCGACCATGGTGTTGATCGTCGACTTGAGCTGGAGGATCTCGCCCTTCGCATCCACGGTGATCTTCTGCGAGAGATCACCGGTGGCGACGGCCGTGGTCACCTGGGCGATATTGCGGACCTGGGAGGTCAGGTTGGACGCCATGAAGTTGACGCTGTCCGTGAGGTCCTTCCACACCCCGGAGACGCCGCGGACCTGGGCCCGGCCGCCCAGCTCACCCTCGGTGCCCACCTCGCGCGCCACCCGCGTCACCTCGTCGGCGAACGCGCCCAGCTGGTCGACCATGGTGTTCACGGTCAGCTTGAGCTCCAGCAGCTCACCGGTGGCCTCGACCGTCACCTGGCGGGTGAGGTCACCGCGGGCGACCGCCGTGGTCACCTCGGCGATGTCACGGACCTGCGCGGTGAGCCGGGAGGCCATGGTGTTGACGGCCTCCGTGACCATGCGCCAGTCGCCGGAGAGCCCCTGCACCTTGGCGCGACCGCCCAGCCGTCCCTCGGTGCCGACCTCGCGGGCGATACGGGTCAGCTCGCCGGTGAACAGCGACAGCTGGTCCACCGTGCGGTTCACCCCGCGTCCCAGCCGCCGCAGATCGCCGCGGAGCTGGCGGTTGCCGTCGTGCAGATCCACCCGCTGGGTCAGATCGCCGGACGCGATCGCGTCGAGCACCCGCGTGGCGTTGGACACCGGGCCGACCAGGGCGTCCACCAGCTGATTGGCCGCGTCCACATTGGTGGCCCAGGCCCCCGGGCCGGGACTCGCGGTGATCCGCTCGTCCAGCCTGCCCTGGCGCACCACCTCGCGGCGCACCCGGTGCAGCTCCCCGGACAGATGCGCGTTGCGCACCGCGAGCTGGTTGAAGACCCCGGCCATCTCGCCGACCAGCCCCTCGGCCGAGGTGTCCGCGCGGGCGGTGAAGTCACCGTCACACAGGGCGTTCATCGCCGCCAGCAGGGACCGCAGCTCGGCCGCGGACGCGGTCTGCGCATCGCGCGCCGGGCCGGAGGGCCGAGCGTTTTCCGGACATTCCACGGGCGGGGCCGGGGAAGTCTCGGTGGTGACCGGGTCGAGGGCCATGGCGTCGCCTCTTAAAGATCATTCATATCCCCCTGTCTGTCATAATATGGCACCTAGATGGCCTAAACCGCCCGTATTGCCCTGGAGCCGCATGTGGGAGCTTTGTTTCCTCTCGCACGTGAGTCCGTCTCGCGGACGACGCTGCCCGGAAGCGTGCGCGCGCCCGGCGCGGCACGCGCCTTCATCCGTACGGCGCTCACCGGACGGAGCGCGGCGGAGGCGTTCGCCCCGGTCCCCCTCGAGGAGCGGGCGATCCACGACGCGTTGCTGCTGGTGAGCGAGCTGGTCACCAATGCCGTGCTGCACGCGGGCACCCGGGTCGAGGTGGTCTGCCGGCTCCAGCCGGGCGACGGCGCCGCCGGGGAGGGCTACGGGCGGGAGGGCGGCCCCTGCGGGCCCGAGGAGACGAGCGGTCCGGACGATGTGCCCGGGGACGTGCCGAGGCGGCCGGGGATCGTCATCGAGGTGGCGGACCTCCACCCCGCCAGCACCGTCTACGGAGGACCTGAGACCCAGCGCCGGGGCCGCGGCCGCGGGCTCCAGCTGATCGGGGCGCTCGCCGAATCCTGGGGCGTGACCTATCACCGCACCCGTAAGGCGGTCTGGTTCCGGCTGGACGCCGAGCGGGCGGGCACCGAGCTCGACGCCGTCCCCACCAGCGCGCTCGGGCGCGAGCTGCGGTTCGCCGAGACCCTGGCCCCCATCGCACCCCGTGAACAGCGCGATCCGACCGCCGACTGGGTGGACCGCGGCGGACCGTCCTTCCTCGCCGAGGCCAGCGAACTCCTCACCGGCCAGCTTGACGAGAACATGGTGGCCGCCCTCGCCGGGCAGCTCCTGGTGCCCCGGCTGGCCGACTGGTGCGCGGTCTGGCTGACCACCGAGAGCGGCGGGCTCCAGCTCGCCCGCGTCTGGCACAGCAATGAGCACCGTATCGGCGCGCTCCGCATGTCGCTGGAGCGGCATCCGCCGCCGACCGGGCTCGGCTCGGCGGGCACCTCCTGGCCCTGGCCCGGGGTGGCGGACAGCCAGGGGGCCGGCGGATCGGCGGTGTGCTTCCCGCTGATCGCACACGGCCGCAGCCATGGGGTCCTGCTGCTCGGCCGGGCGGGCGTGCCCCGCATGGCGGAGGGCGTGGTGCGGCTCTCGGAGGACGTGGCGCGGCGGGTGGCCCAGGCGGTGGCCACGGCCCGGCAGTACACCCGTCAGGCGACGATCAGCCGGGCGCTCCAGCGCCGCCAGCTGCCCACGTCGCTGGCCCATATCCCGGGGGTGGACACGGCGATCGTCTACGAGCCGCACGGCGAGGGGCAGACCGTCGGCGGCGACTTCTACGACCTGTTCCCCATGAGCGACCGCCGCTGGTGCTTCCTGCTGGGCGATGTCCAGGGCAGCGACCCGGAGGCGATGTCGGTCACCGGGCTGGCCCGCCATCTGGTGCGGCTGCTGGCCCGCGAGGGCCATGGGGTGGAGTCGGTGCTCAACCGGCTGAACCAGGCGCTGGTGGAGGAGGAGACGGAGGCGGCGGAGATCGACGGCGAGCAGTCCCGGCCGCGCTTCCTGAGCCTGCTCTACGGGGAGCTGGAGCCGGACCCGGCCGGGGGCGGCGCCCGCTGCACCCTGGCGAGCGCCGGCCATCCGCTGCCGCTGCGGCTGACCACCCAGGGCGCGGTGGCGCCCGCCGCCTCCCCGCAGATGCTGCTCGGCATCGACGAGAACCCGGACTTCCACGCCGACACACTGGCCCTGGAGCCCGGCGAGACGCTGCTGTGCGTCACCGACGGGGTGACCGAGCGGCGCAACGGCCTCCGTCAGCTGGATGACGACGACGGTCTGTCGGACATCCTGCGGGACTGTGTGGGGCTGGGCGCCAAGGCGGTCGCGGAGCGGGTGCGGCGCGCCGCGCATGACTTCAGCCCCGAGCCGATCGACGACGATCTGGCGGTGCTGGTGCTGGAGGCGGTGCCGCCGGTGGCGCCGCGGCGGATGGGGTGACGGGGCGGGCAGCCCCACCGGGGGCGGCGTGAACGGTTCGCGTCGGTGCCCGACGACGCTCGTTGGTCCGTAACGCGCTCGCGCCCCGCGCTTAGGGACTGTCTTCTAGTCCGTCAGCCCCGCCAGGTCGCGCAGCCGGCGGGCCTGGGCGGCGCGCTCGGCGGCGCGCTGCTCCTCGTAGCCGCGGTCCACGGCGCCCCGCAGCAGCGCCTTGGTCTCGACCACGGCGTCACGGGGCGCGGCGAGCAGAGCCCCGGCCAGGTCCTGGACCGCGCCGTCGAGCTCGGCGGCGGGCACCACGAGATTGGCCAGTCCGGTCCGCTCGGCCTCCTCTGCGTGGACGAAGCGCCCGGTCGCGCACATCTCCAGCGCACGGGCGTAGCCGACCAGGCCGACCAGCGGATGGGTGCCGGTGAGGTCCGGGATCAGCCCGAGGCTGGTCTCGCGCATGGCGAACTGCGCGTCGTCCGCGCAGACCCGCAGGTCGCAGGCGAGCGCGAGCTGGAAACCGGCCCCGACGGCATGGCCCTGGACGGCGGCGATCGACACGATGTCGTTCCGCCGCCACCAGGTGAACGCGTCCTGGTACCCGGCGATGGTCGCGTCCAGCTCGCTGTCGGAACCGCGCGCCATGTCGCGGAACGACGGCTCGCCGTCGAACCCCTCGGGCGTGAACGCCTGACGGTCCAGGCCCGCCGAGAAGGACTTGCCCTCGGCGCGCAGCACCACGACGCGCACGGTGCCCGGCACCAGCTTTCCGGCCTCGGCCAGCGCCCGCCACAAGGCGGGCGACTGAGCGTTGCGCTTCGCCGGGTTGTTCAGGGTCACCGTGGCGACCGTGTCATCGACGGTGAGCTGAACGCCGTCCTTGTCGAGCAGGGTCACAGGGGCCTCCGGTCGGGTGCGGTCAGTACAAGTGACTGCACAGTAACCACCCGGCCGAACCGACGATCAGCCGGGTGGCACCCCTGTCCCTACCTGCTGATGGTGATGGAGCATGCGGGCGATCAGGCCGAGGCGGTCTTCTTGCCTCGCGTCGCACCGCCGCGTCCCCGTAGGGAAACTCCGGATTCGCTGAGCATCCGGTGAACGAATCCGTAGGAACGGCCGGTCTCCTCGGCCAGCGCCCGGATGCTCGCCCCGGAGTCGTACTTCTTCTTCAGGTCTGCCGCGAGCTTTTCGCGCGCGGCGCCGGTCACCCGGCTGCCCTTCTTCAGAGTCTCGGCCACCCGTGCCTCCTCATGGGAAGTGCGCTCTGGACTCTCATGATCACCCCTACAGGCCTTCCTGGCCACCCATTCGGCAAGGTCTGTGGATGAAGGATTGCGGTAAATCGCGGCACGGCGGCCTTCGGAAGCAAGGATTCCGGCGCTGTTCAACCTGACACTCTTTCGTGTTCATCGACGAAGAGCCAGGTCAGGGCATACGTGAGCTACGTCGCAGACATCCGGACCGGCGCACGGCACGTGGTGTGCGCCGGTGGCCTACGACGCGCCGCGATACCAGCCGTTCTCACTCAGATGATGGATCACGCCTAGGCCGAATGATCTACAAGAAGGGAATCGGACCGGAGGAACCGGACTCTTGGGGCGGCGTCCGGAACGCCACCCCCGGCCCTCCGCCGGGCCCGCACCGCCCGCCGTCGGGCCTCGTCAGGCGAGCGCGACGAGGTCCGCGTACTCCTGGCCCCACAGATCCTCGACACCGTCCGGAAGCAGAATGATCCGCTCCGGCTGCAGCGCGTCCACGGCGCCCTCGTCGTGGGTCACCAGGACCACCGCACCGGCGAAGGTGCGCAGCGCACCGAGGATCTCCTCACGGCTGGCCGGGTCGAGGTTGTTGGTGGGCTCGTCCAGCAGCAGCACATTGGCCGAGGAGACCACCAGGGTGGCCAGCGCCAGCCGGGTCTTCTCACCGCCGGAGAGCACCCGGGCCGGCTTGTCCACGTCGTCACCGGAGAACAGGAAGGACCCGAGCGTCTTACGGATGTCGACCAGGTCGAGATCCGGGGCGGCCGAGCGCATGTTCTCCAGGACCGTGCGCTCCGGGTCGAGCGTCTCGTGCTCCTGCGCGTAGTAGCCCAGCTTCAGCCCGTGTCCGGGGGTCACCTGGCCGGTGTCCGGCTTCTCGACCCCGGCCAGCAGCCGCAGCAGGGTCGTCTTACCGGCGCCGTTCAGCCCCAGGATGACGACCCGGGATCCCTTGTCGACGGCCAGGTTGACATCGGTGAAGATCTCCAGGGAGCCGTACGACTTCGACAGCCCCTCCGCGGTCAGCGGGGTCTTGCCGCACGGGGCCGGATCGGGGAAGCGCAGCTTGGCGACCTTGTCGGACTGCCGGGCCTCCTCCAGACCGGCCAGCAGCTTCTCGGCGCGGCGCGCCATGTTCTGCGCGGCCACGGTCTTGGTCGCCTTGGCGCGCATCTTGTCGGCCTGCGCGTTGAGCGCCGCGGCCTTCTTCTCGGCGTTGGCGCGCTCGCGCTTGCGGCGTTTCTCGTCGGCCTCGCGCTGGGCCTGGTAGAGCTTCCAGCCCATGTTGTAGATGTCTATCACCGAGCGGTTGGCGTCGAGGTAGAAGACCTTGTTGACCACCGTCTCGACGAGGTCGGCATCGTGGGAGATGACGAGGAAGCCGCCGTTGTAGGTCTTCAGGTAGTCCCGCAGCCAGGTGATCGAGTCGGCGTCGAGGTGGTTGGTGGGCTCGTCCAGCAGCAGGATGTCGGAGTCCGAGAAGAGGATCCTGGCCAGCTCGACCCGGCGCCGCTGACCGCCGGAGAGCGTATGGAGCGGCTGGCCGAGCACCCGGTCGGGCAGGCCGAGGCTGGCGGCGATGGTCGCGGCCTCCGCCTCGGCGGCGTATCCGCCCTTGGTGAGGAACTCGGTCTCCAGGCGCTCGTACTTCTTCATCGCGCGCTCGCGGGTGGCGCCCTTGCCGTTGGCCATCCGGTCCTCGTTCTCGCGCATCTTGCGGAGCACGGAGTCGAGCTCGCGGGCCGAGAGGATGCGGTCACGGGCGAGGACGTCGAGGTCGCCGGTGCGCGGGTCCTGCGGGAGGTAGCCGACCTGACCGGAGCGAGTGATGGTGCCGCCGGCCGGGATGCCCTCACCGGCCAGGCACTTGGTGAGCGTGGTCTTGCCCGCGCCGTTGCGGCCGACCAGACCGATGCGGTCGCCCCTGGCGATGCGGAAGGAAGCGGACTCGATGAGGACGCGGGCGCCGGCACGCAGCTCGACGCCGGAGGCGGTGATCACGGGAATTACTCCTGGGCAGGGTGGACGGCGGACGGGACGGACGAGGGCGGCCGACGCCGTCTAATGCACGAGGAGAATTGCCATGCGGCTAGTTTAGCGGGGCGGGCAAGTCGATTTTCCCCCGGCTTTCCCCCCGGCCGCCGTTGCCTCAGGCCCCGCCCGTGTGCACCTGGAAGGCCGCCCGGCGCACCGCCTTGGCCAGGGCCGGATCGGGGTGGGCCGCGGCCAGCGCCACCAGGACCTGCACGGTGCGGGGGTGCCCCACCGCCCGTACCTCCGCCAGCAGCGCGGGCACGGTGCCCTGGACGGCGGACTCCAGGTGGCGGACGAGCAGCGGGCTCTCCCCGTGGTCGGAGATGGCCGCGGCGGTGTCCACCCACAGCCAGGTGGCCTCCTCGCGGGTGAGCGCGTCCAGCGCCTCGTCCGGGTCGGCGCCCTCGTGCTCGGCGAGCCACAGGAGCGCGTACGGCCGCAGACACGATTCGTCGACGACCGCCCGCACGTTGGGCTCGGCGGGCGCCCCGACGACGCGCAGCGCCTCGAAGGCGAGCCCGCGCAGCAGCGCGTCGTCGCCACGCGCCGCGTCGATGAGCTCGACGACGGCGCTGCCGACGGGGCGGGCGGCCAGCCAGGCGCGGTACTCGGCACGGGCGGGGCCCGGGGTCAGGCCCGCACAGCCGCGCAGCATGTCGGCGGCGTGCTGCTCGATGTTCCCGGCCGGGCTCTGGGCGGCGACGCAGATCTGCTCGAGCTTGACCCACACCGCCCAGTTGCCGAGCGCGGTCAGCTCGGCCTCCCGGCGGTCGCCCTTGTCGTCGTCGGCCGCGCTCCCGGCGCCCTCCGGCGCCTCCGGCCCGTCCTCGGGTTCCTCCCGCACCGTGAGCGCCCCGACGGACGAGAGGGCGTCCAGGGCCCAGTCGAGCAGCCCCTCCAGCGTGGCGGCGTCCTCGGCGTCCTTGGCGTCGTCGGCGCTCGCGGTACCCCCGGCGCCCTCCGCGGGCTCCCGGTCCTCCGTGACCTCCTGGGGGACCTCGCACCGCTCGGTGCGCAGCTCGGCGACCCGCTGCCGGAGCATGTCCAGCAGGGTGGAGATCGGCACGGGACCGGCCGAGAGCTGCAGCAGGGAGAGCAGCTGCGGTACGGCCTCGACGACCTCGGCGACCGCCGTCGGCTCGGCCGTCTCGGGGGCGGGGCAGGCCAGGGACCACGCGTCCAGGAGCGCGACCCAGCCCCGCAGCACGGCGCTGTCGTCCCGGTCCCACGCCTGGAGCCGCCAGCCGGGGCGGGTGGTGCCCGCGTGGTGCTCGATGAGGCCGATGAGGCGGGCGCGGTCCCAGTCGGTCCGCACCTCCCGCTCGCTCACCCCGAGCGCTTCGGTGGCGCGGGCGGCGGCCTCGTCGGACAGCGCCCCGGGCGCGCCGTGCTCGGCCGCGGCCCAGTGGGCGATCGCCACGGCCCCGGTGAGCCCCGCCCGGGCCTGCCGGGCCAGCTCCGACGGCGGCGGAGTGCCCTCCGGCGGACGGGGCGCCGGTCTTGAGCCACGGTTCACCGCGGGCCGGCGGGCCGTGGCCATCGGCCGGTTACGGACAAGTCGGAGCCGGGAGTCGCGCGGAGTACGGGACGTCACGGAAGCAGTCTCGCCTTTGACGGCCCGAAAGCCCAATCGGCACCCGTCCGGCGGTCGCCGCGAAGGGTTCACGCCATCTTACGGACGCTTCCGCCGCCGCCCCGCGAACGCTTCCCGCGCCGCCCCGCACGCGCTTCCGCGATCGCCTTACGGGCGCTACAGGAGGCCGGACGGCGCGGGAGACCGCCTTACGGGCGCTACAGGAGCGGTATCAGAAAGCGCCGCAGCGCCTCCTCGTACGCCTTGGGGTCCGCGTTCCACATGGCCGCGTGCGGGGCCTGCCGCACCGTGTGAAGGGTCACCAGATCACGTCTGCGGTAGACGAGTTCGCGCGAGACGTACCAGGGCGCGAGGGTGTCGTCGGGGCCGTGGGCGACGAGCGTGGGCACGGACAGCCGCTCCGGGTCGGCCACCTCCGGGAGCCTGCTGTCGTGGAGTCCGGTGCGCCCCTCTGCGGCGCGCAGGGCGAGCGGGAGCAGCGGCGCGGGGATGCCGCGGGCCGCGGCGAGGGCGCGCAGGGTGGCCTGCCAGTCGAGCACCGGGGAGTCCAGGACGAGGCCGATGACGCGGTGCCGCAGCGCGGAGTTCGCGGCGGCGTGGAGGGCCATCGAGGCGCCGATGGACCAGCCGTGCAGCACCACCCCGGTCGCCCCGTAGGCCACCGCGTAGTGGATGGCCGCGTCCAGGTCGCGCCACTCGGTGTCGCCGAGGTGGGATATGCCGTCCTCGGAGCGCGGGGCGCCGGGGTCGCCGCGGTAGGCGAGGTCGAGCACCGGCACCCGCAGCTGCCGCAGGAAGGGCATGACGACCATGGGGTGCTCACGGGTGGTGCCGAGGCCATGGGTGGTGATCACCCATGTGGAGCGTTCACCGGGGATGAACCAGGCGGGCAGCGGACCGAGTTCGGCGGGCACGTCCACGTCGGCGTGGTCGATGCCGAGCGCGTCCCGTGGGTTGCCGATGTGCACCTGGGGCGTCAGCCGGACCCGGGTGCCGGGGGTGAGCTCGCCGTGGGTGACCCGCTCCAGGCGGCGCACGACGCAGTCGGCGGGGTGCGGGGCGTCCTCGATGACGGGGCCGACGACGGCGTGGCAGGAGCGGCCGGTGAGGCCGTAGGTGCCGGGGCGCAGCGAGCCGAGCGTGCGGGTCAGGGTGATCTGGCCGGCCGCGGTCGCGTGGACGGTCAGCGGCGCCTCGTTCGGCAGCGGACGGTCGGGGGCCGGTTTCAGCGCAGCGCTGGTGGCGTACCGTCCGGCCGCCACCGCGGCCACGCCGACACTCAGCAGGGTGGTGGCGGCCGCGACCGCCGTTGTTCGCAGACGCATCCCTCCCAGTGTGGTCGGGGAGGCGGCGCCAGGCCAGCGGGCGTGCCCGGCCGGGTGACCGTCCGGCCGGGGCCCGGGGCGGGGCCGAGGACGGGCCGGGGCCGGGACGGGCCGGGCGGGGGCCGGGGACGTGCCGGGGCGGGCTCAGCCCTTCTGGCCGTAGCCGCTCAGCTTCTCGGCGGCGCGCCGCATCTCGTCCGGCGGGATCAGGGAGGGGGTGCGGCCGGGGACGGAGACCGCGGTGAGCCAGACCCGGCACATCCATTCGAGCTGGGCGGTGCGGTCGTACGCCTGGTCCAGGGTGGCGCCGTGGACGACGGTGCCGTGGTTGCGCAGCAGACAGCCGCTGCGGTCGCGCAGCGCCTCGAGCATGGCGTCGGCCAGTTCGTCCGTGCCGTAGAGCGCGTAGGGCGCGACGCGGACCGGGCCGCCGAGGGCCGCGGTCATGTAGTGGATCGCGGGGAGCTCGTCGACGAGCGTGGAGACGGCCGTGGCGTGGACGGCGTGGGTGTGGACCACGGCCTCGGCGTCGGTCTCCCGGTAGACCGCCAGGTGCATGGGCAGCTCGCTGGTGGGCTTCAGCGTGCCGAGGACCTGCCGCCCGTCCAGATCGACGGCGACGGCGTCCCTGGGGCCGAGCCGGTCGTAAGGGACGCCGCTCGGGGTCACCAGGACGGTGTCGCCGACCCGGGCCGAGACATTGCCCGAGGTGCCGACGACCAGGCCGTCGGCGGTGGTCCTGCGGGCCGTACTCACCACCTGCGTCCATGCCTGCCGCAGGGGATGCGTCAGCCGCGGCTGCGGCTGCCGCGTGGATCGCGACTGGGTCACCTGCCCTCACCTCCGGGGCCCGATCCTTCCAGGCGGCCACCGGCCGCGCGGCGGCGGGACCGGAACGGGCACGGCGGGCGACTACGACCGTGCCTCGTGGGCACCCGACTCCGGGCGGTGAACGCAGAGGGGACGGCGGACGCCCGCGAGGCCGGTCCCGGGGCCTGCTCCGGCGGCCCTCGATCCCGGCTCAACTCCCATACGACATGGGAACGTAGGCTGGAATTCACCGGGCTTTAGCGACCCCGCAACCATGTCACCCTGACGCCCTGCTCAGTTCATCTCCCGTTCACCCTGTTTCCTTACGTTTCACCGTGCCACTAACGACCTTCGAACTGATTGACCGGGTGTATGGAACACATCACGCTTCTCATCGGGATCGTGATCGTCACGGCCTTGGTGTTCGACTTCACGAACGGCTTTCACGACACGGCTAACGCCATGGCCACCACCATCTCCACGGGAGCACTCGGGCCCAGGGTGGCGGTGGCGATGTCGGCCGTCCTCAATCTCGTCGGCGCGTTCCTGTCCGTGGAGGTGGCCAAGACCATCTCCGGTGGGATCATCGACGAGGGATCCGGTATCCAGCCAGAAGTGATCTTCGCGGGACTCGTCGGCGCGATCCTGTGGAACCTGGTGACGTGGCTCGCCGGACTCCCCTCCAGCTCCTCGCACGCCCTGTTCGGCGGTCTGATCGGCGCCACCGTGGTCTCCGTGGGCCTGGACGGGGTCAACGGCGACGCGATCGTCATGAAGGTCCTGATCCCCGCCGTCGCCGCGCCGATCGTGGCCGGCATCGCCACGCTGGCCGCCACCCGGCTGACCTACCGGCTCGGCCGCGACCGCTCCCCGGAGGACACCGCGAAGGGCTACCGCGCGGGGCAGATCGCCTCGGCCGCCCTGGTCTCCCTGGCCCACGGCACCAACGACGCCCAGAAGACGATGGGCGTGATCACCCTGGCGCTGGTCACCGGGAACGTGGTGGCGCCCGACTCCGACCCGCCGCTGTGGGTCATCGTCTCGGCGGGCCTGGCCATCGCGCTCGGCACCTACCTGGGCGGCTGGCGCATCATCCGCACCATGGGCAAGGGCATCACCGACATCCAGCCGCCGCAGGGCTTCGCCGCCCAGACCGGCGCCGCCACCGTCATCCTCGCCTCCTCCCACATCGGCTTCGCGCTCTCCACCACCCAGGTCTGCTCGGGCGCCGTGATGGGCGCGGGTGTCGGCCGTAAGGGCGCCGTGGTGCGCTGGTCGACCGCGGGCCGGATGGTGGTCGCCTGGGTGCTGACCCTGCCGGCCGCCGGTCTGGTGGCGGGCGCCGCCGCGCTCCTGGCCGACCAGGGGAACGCGGGAATCACGGCGGTGGCCGTGCTCGCCGTCCTGGCCTGCGGGGCGATCTGGATGCTGTCGCGCCGCAAGCCCGTGGACCACACCAACGTCAACGAGGTCGGCACCCAGGAGCCGGTGGGCGCCGTCACGGCCGCCCTGCGGTCCGTGGCCCCGCCGCCCGCCGGTGCGCCGAGCGCCGCCCCCGAGGACGGCACCTCGGAGAGCACGCCCGAGCAGTCCCCCACCCCCGCCGTCGCGAGCAGCACCACCCGCTAAGGAGCCAGGAAACATGAGCATCGACTGGGCGGCACTCGGTCAGGTCTTCGGCATCAGTCTCGCGGTGACGGTCGCCATGGTGGGCGTCTTCACCCTGGGCATCGTCGGCACCTCCCGTAAGGCGGCGCCGGAGCAGGGCCGCACGGCCGCCGTGCCCGGTGGCACGGTGGGCGCCTCCCCGCTCGCCCGCACCGGCGCGTACGCCTGCTTCGCGGTGTGCGCCGCGGTCGTGGTGTACGGCATCTACCTGATCGTCGCCTGATATCTGATCGTCGCCTGAGGACCCGCTTCCCCGAACGACCCACCGGCCGCCGGATGGTGGCGCTGACCAGCGCCGACCGTCCGGCGGCCGTCCTGTGAGGTGCGGTTGTCTGTGGGGCTCGGCACACTCGGGCGTCATGGGTCATATGCGAGTTGACGGCCATTCGCGGCCCATGGTGGACTTCCCGAGCCAAACGGCGGCAGGAGAGGAAGCCGGTGAGAATCCGGCGCGGTCCCGCCACTGTCACCGGGGAGCACCCTCCCATCGCCTGTATGGGGTCACGGCTCGTCCGTACGGTTCGTCGCGTACGCGGGGCTGGAAGACCGGGAGGGCCGCGGATCCGGGAGCCAGGAGACTCTCACCGCCGGTCACGTCGAACCAGGGCGCGGACCCTGAGTGAGGACATACCGCCATGCCCGGCATCGCCACGCCGCCAGCCCTCCCTGTCCGATTCGGCTCTTCCGGCCCCTCTGGCCCGTCTGGTTCCGCATCGCCGCGCCGAGGCGTGACGGCGGCCTGACGGATGCGTGCCGACCACGCCTCGTTCGCGTGCGGCGCGGCCCTCGGCTTCCTCGGCGACCTCGCCACGGGCGATCCGCGCCGCGGCCATCCGGTGGCCGCGTTCGGGCGCGCCGCCGCGGCCGCCGAGCGCCTGCTGTGGCGCGACCACCGGGGTTACGGGGCCCTGCACACCGCGTTGTGCGCGGGCGGCGCGGCCGCCGGTGCGGCGCTGCTGACCCGCGCTGTACGGGGCCTTGACGGCCGCCGTGGCGCGGAGGTCGCGCTGACCGCCGCCGCCACCTGGGCCGTGCTGGGCGGCACGAGCCTGGGCCGTGAGGCACGGGCCGTCGGCGGAGCGCTGGCCGCCGGGGACCTCGATGTCGCCCGGGAGCGGCTGCCGCATCTGTGCGGCCGCGATCCGCAGGCGCTGGACGGGCCGCAGATCGCCCGCGCGGTCGTCGAATCGGTCGCCGAGAACACCTCCGACGCGGTCGTGGGCGCGCTGATGTGGGGCGCCGTGGGCGGCGTGCCGGGGCTCATAGGTTTCCGCGCCGTCAACACCCTGGACGCCATGGTGGGCCACAAGTCGCCGCGCTACCGGCGGTTCGGCTGGTCGGCGGCCCGGCTGGACGATGTGGCCGGCTGGCCCGGTGCACGCCTTACGGCGGCCCTGGCGACCCTCGCGGGCCCCGATCCGCGCGGTGCGTGGCGCGCCTGGCGGCGCGACGGCCGACGCCATCCGAGCCCCAACGCGGGCCCCGTGGAGGCGTCCTTCGCGGGTGCGCTCGGCGTCCGGCTGGGCGGCACCCTCGCGTACGGCGGCCGGGTCGAACACCGGCCGGTGCTCAACTCCGGCGGGCGGCCGGTGGAGTCGGCCGACATCGAGCGGGCGATACGGCTGTCGCGGCGCGTCGGCGTCCTGGCGCTCGGGGTGTCCATGGCGGCCCGGCCGGTCCTGCGGGCGTTGACGAGGCGGCTCCGGGCCTTGGGAAGGGGCGGCGGATGAGCGGGATACGCGGTAAGGGCGGCACGGACGGTTCCGGGGCGCGCGGCGGGGGGCTGCTCGTCGCGGGCACGACCTCCGACGCGGGCAAAAGCGTGGTGACGGCCGGGATCTGCCGGTGGCTCGCCCGTAAGGGCGTCAGCGTGGCGCCCTTCAAGGCGCAGAACATGTCGCTCAACTCCTTCGTCACGCGGGAGGGGGCGGAGATCGGGCGGGCCCAGGCCATGCAGGCCGCCGCCGCGCGCGTCGAGCCGAGCGCGCTGATGAACCCGGTCCTGCTGAAGCCTGGCAGCGACCGCAGCAGCCAAGTGGTGCTGCTGGGCAGGCCGGTGGGCGAGCTGAGCGCGCGCGGGTACTTCGGCGGGCCCGGAGCCCCCTCGCCGGGCGAAAGGCTCTCCGCGGGGCGTGAGGCGCTGCTGGGGACCGTCACGGAGTGCCTGGAGGAGCTGCGGAGCGCCCATGACGCGGTGATCTGCGAGGGCGCGGGCAGCCCGGCCGAGATCAATCTGCGCCGCACCGACATCGTCAACATGGGGCTGGCGCGCGCCGCCGGGCTTCCGGTCGTGGTGGTCGGGGACATCGACCGCGGTGGCGTCTTCGCGTCCTTCTTCGGCACGACCGCGCTGCTGTCGGCGGCGGACCAACGGCATGTGGCCGCCTACTTGGTGAACAAGTTCCGCGGCGATGTGAGCCTCCTGGAGCCCGGTCTCGAGATGCTGCGCGACCTCACCGGGCGCCCGACCGTCGGGGTACTCCCGTTCGCCCACGGGCTGGGCATCGACGAGGAGGACGGGCTGCGGGTGTCGCTGCGCGGCGCGGTGCGGGAGAGCGTCGTGGCGCCCCCTTACGGCGCGGATGTCCTGCGGATAGCGGTGGCCGCCGTGCCGCTGATGTCCAACTTCACGGACGTGGACGCGCTGGCGGCGGAGCCGGGCGTGATCGTGCGGTTCGTGGACCGGCCCGAGGAGCTGGCCGACGCCGATCTGGTGGTGCTGCCGGGCACCCGGGGCACCGTAAGGGCGCTGGAGTGGCTGCGTGAGCGCGGGCTGGCCGACGCGATCGCCCGGCGGGCCGCCGAGGGCCGTCCGGTGCTGGGCGTCTGCGGCGGCTTCCAGGCGCTCGGGGAGCGCATCGAGGACGAGGTCGAGTCGAAGGCCGGAACGGTCGCCGGGCTCGGGCTGCTGCCGGTGCGGGTGCGGTTCGCGACCGAGAAGACCCTGGCCCGGCCGGTGGGCGAGGCGCTCGGCGAGCGGGTGGAGGGCTACGAGATCCACCACGGGGTCGCCGAGCTGCTGGACGGGGCCGAGGAGCCCTTCCTGGACGGCTGCCGGGTGGGCTCGGTGTGGGGCACGCACTGGCACGGCTCGCTGGAGAGCGACGGCTTCCGGCGGGCGTTTCTGCGGCGGGTGGCCGCCGCGGCGGGCCGGGCGTTCGTCCCCGCGCCGGACACCCGCTTCGGCGAGCTGCGCGAGGAGCAGCTCGACCGCCTCGGCGACCTGATCGAGGAGCACGCCGACACGGACGCGCTGCTGCGGCTCATCGAGGAGGGCGTCCCGGAGGGCCTGCCGTTCGTCCCTCCGGGGGTGCCAGGGGGGACGACATGACGAACCCCCGCCCCCACTCCCGACCGCTGTGTCCACGCACCCCAGGAGGTATCACCGAGTGACCACCACCTATCCCTTCAGCGCGATCGTCGGCATGGACGGCCTGCGGCTCGCCCTGCTTCTCAACGCCGTCTCCCCAGCCGTGGGCGGCGTCCTGGTGCGCGGCGAGAAGGGCACGGCCAAGAGCACCGCCGTAAGAGCGATCGCCTCGCTGCTGCCCGAGGTGGACGTGGTGGCCGGCTGCCGGTTCTCCTGCGATCCGGCCGCGCCCGACCCGTCCTGCCCGGACGGGCCCCATGAGCCGGGCACGGGCGAGGCACGTCCCGCGCGGATGGTCGAACTGCCCGTGGGCGCCTCCGAGGACCGGCTGGTGGGCGCGCTCGACATCGAGCGGGCGCTGTCGGACGGCGTGAAGGCCTTCGAGCCCGGGCTGCTCGCGGACGCCCACCGCGGGGTGCTCTACGTCGACGAGGTCAATCTGCTGCACGACCACCTGATCGACCTGCTGCTCGACGCGGCCGCCATGGGCGCCTCCTACGTGGAGCGCGAGGGGGTGTCCGTACGGCACGCGGCGCGCTTCCTGCTGGTGGGCACCATGAACCCCGAAGAGGGCGAGCTGCGGCCGCAGTTGCTGGACCGCTTCGGTCTCACGGTGGAGGTCGCGGCGTCCCGCGACACCGGGGAGCGGGTCGAGGTGGTGCGGCGGCGGCTGGCGTACGACGAGGACCCCGAGGGGTTCGCGGCGCGCTGGGCGGCGGACGAGGAGGCCCTGCGGGAGCGCATCGCGGCGGCACGCGCCCTGCTGCCACGGGTGGCTCTCGGCGACCGCGCGCTGCGGCAGATCGCGGCGGTGTGCGCCGGGTTCGAGGTGGACGGGATGCGCGCGGACATCGTGACGGCCCGTACGGCGACCGCGCTGGCCGCCTGGGCGGGGCGCACCGATGTCCGGACCGAGGACGTGCGGGGGGCCGCACTGCTGTCGCTCCCCCACCGCCGACGGCGGGCGCCGTTCGACGCGCCGGGGCTGGATGAGGAGAAACTGGACGAAATCCTGCGGCGGTTCGAGGAGGACGACCCGGATCCGGATCCGGATCCGGATCCGGACTCGGACTCGGACTCGGACCCGGGTCCCGGGGACGGGCCGGGCGGCTCCGGGACAGATGACGCGGGCGGCCGGGAAGGCGGACCGCGGGAGGGCGCGGGTGATGGGGCGTGCGAGCAGGCGCCGCCCGCCGAACCCGAGCCGTCCGTCCCCGACCAGCGCACGGGCGAGCACGAGACGGCCGACCGCGAGTCCGACTCCGCCCCGGCCGACCGCGACGGTGGGGCGGGCGAAGCGGACGGCGGTGCGGGCGGGGCCGGAGGGGAGCGGGCGGCCGTGGGCGCCGCCGAACCGTTCCGGACCCGGCGGCTCGACGTCCCCGGCCTGGGCGAGGGTGCGGCAGGGCGTCGCTCGCGCGCCCGCAGCGCGCACGGCCGCACCACCGGAGCGCGCCGTCCGCGGGGCACGCTCGCCGCGCTGCATCTGTCGGCGACCGTCCGGGCGGCCGCCCCGCATCAGCTGGCGCGCGGCCGGCGCGGGCCCGGGCTGCTGGTGCGCCGGGACGATCTGCGCGAGGCGGTGCGCGAGGGCCGGGAGGGCAACCTCGTCCTGTTCGTGGTGGACGCGTCGGGCTCGATGGCCGCGCGGAAGCGGATGAGCGCGATCAAGGGCGCGGTGCTGTCGCTGCTGCTCGACGCCTACCAGCGGCGGGACAAGGTCGGGCTGATCACCTTCCGGGGCGCGGACGCCGAGCTGGCGCTGCCGCCCACCTCGTCGGTGGACACGGCCGCCACCCGGCTGGAGCGGCTGCCGACGGGCGGCCGTACGCCGCTGGCGGCCGGGCTGTTGAAGGCCCGGGAGGTACTGCGGGTGGAGCGGCTGCGGGATCCCGCACGCCGTCCGCTGCTGGTCGTGGTGACCGACGGGCGGGCCACGGAGGCGCGGCGTTCCGGCAGGCCCACGCCGGTCGAACGGGCCGGGCGCGCGGCGCGGATGCTCGCGGGCGACGGGGTCGCCTCGGTGGTCGTGGACTGCGAGTCGGGGCCGGTGCGGCTGGGGCTCGCGGGCGCGCTCGCCCGCGAACTGCGGGGCACACCGGTCACACTCGACGAGCTGCGCGCGGACAGCGTGACCGCGCTGGTGCGCGATGTACGAACCGTTTCGAACCCCCGGAGGGCCGCCTGATGCCGCAAGGACAACCGACCGTCGTGCCGGACGACGGGCTGACCACCCGCCAGCGCCGCAACCGTCCGCTGGTGCTCGTCCACACCGGTCAGGGCAAGGGCAAGTCGACCGCGGCGTTCGGGCTGGCGCTGCGGGCGTGGAACCAAAACTGGCCGGTCGGTGTATTCCAATTTGTAAAGTCCGCGAAATGGCGGGTCGGTGAGGAGCGTGCGCTGCGCGTCCTCGGCGACTCGGGTGAAGGGGGGACCGTCGCATGGCACAAGATGGGCGAGGGCTGGTCATGGGTCCAGCGCGACATGGCTTCCAGCGAGGAGGCCGCACGCGAGGGCTGGGAGCAGGTCAAGCGCGATCTCGCGGCGGAGACATACCGGCTCTATGTGCTGGACGAGTTCGCGTATCCGATGCACTGGGGCTGGGTGGACCCCGACGAGGTGGTGGCGGTGCTGCGGGACCGGCCCGGGACGCAGCACGTCGTCATCACGGGGCGTAACGCGCCGGCGCAGCTTCTGGACTTCGCCGACCTGGTCACCGACATGTCCAAGGTCAAGCATCCGATGGACGCCGGTCAGAAGGGCCAGCGAGGCATCGAGTGGTGAGTGTCCCGCGCCTGGTGATCGCGGCGCCTGCCTCCGGCAGCGGGAAGACGACGGTCACGGCGGGGCTGATGGCCGCCTTCGCGGAGCGCGGTCTGGATGTGTCCCCGCACAAGGTCGGCCCGGACTACATCGACCCTGGCTATCACGCGCTCGCGATCTCCTCGGCCGCCTCTTCGGGCGCCTCGGGGGCGGGCCGGTCGCGGATGGGGGACGCGCGCCCGGGCCGGAATCTGGACGCCTATCTGTGCGGTCCGGACCGGATCGCGCCGCTGTTCCTGCACGGGGCGGCGGGCTGCGATCTGGCCCTGGTCGAGGGGGTGATGGGCCTGTTCGACGGGGCGGCCGGGCAGGGCGAGCTGGCCTCGACGGCGCATGTGGCCAAGCTGCTGCGGGCGCCGGTGGTGCTGGTGGTGGACGCGTCGTCGCAGTCGCGTTCGGTGGCAGCGCTGGTGCATGGCTTCGCCTCCTGGGACCCCGGGGTGCGGGTCGCGGGGGTGATCCTCAACAAGGTCGCTTCGGACCGTCACGAGGCGATGCTGCGCGAGGCGCTGGAAGGGTGCGGGGTGCCGGTGTTCGGCGCGCTGCGCCGGACGCGGGCGGTGCGGGCCCCGAGCCGCCATCTGGGTCTGGTGCCGGTGGCCGAGCGCCATGCGGAGGCGGTCGATTCGGCGGCCGCGCTGGCCGCCCGGGTGCGGGAGGGCTGCGATCTCGACGGGCTGCTGGCGCTGGCGCGCAGCGCCCCGCCGCTGTCCGGCCGGGCCTGGGATCCGGAGGAGGAGATACACCGGGCGATGGACGCGGTCCCCGGTGCCGGGGTCCGGGGCGGCCGGGCGGCGCGGCCGGTGGTCGCCGTGGCGGGCGGGGCCGCGTTCACTTTCTCGTACGCGGAGCACGCCGAGCTGCTCACGGCCGCCGGGGCGCGGGTCGTCCCCTTCGACCCGCTGCGGGACGAGCGCCTCCCCGAGGGCACCGGCGGTCTGGTGATCGGCGGCGGCTTCCCGGAGGTCTACGCCCCCGAGCTGTCCGCGAACGAGCCGCTGCGCACCGCCGTCGCCGGGCTCGCCGCTTCCGGCGCGCCCATCGCCGCCGAATGTGCCGGACTGCTGTATCTGGCGCATTCGCTGGACGGGGAGCCGATGTGCGGGGTGCTGGCCGCGAAGGCACGGATGTCGGAACGTCTGACGCTGGGCTACCGTGAGGCCGTGGCCGTCTCCGACACCTCACTCGCCGCCGCGGGGACACGGGTGCGCGGCCATGAGTTCCACCGCACCACCATCGTGCCCGGAGCGGGGCCGGAGCCCGCCTGGGGCCTCGTCCACCCGGAGCGTCGTACCGAAGGGTTCGCACAGGGAGATGTGCATGCCTCCTATCTGCATGTGCACTGGGCCTCGGTCCCAGGGGCGGCGGCCCGGTTCGTCGACAGATGTGCGCCCCCTGCCGGTTGAGCCGAGGCGGTGAGCTGACGTGGAGGTGATCGGCCGGGGCACGGCGTCTCCCCCGCCCGCGGCACCGCTTGTCGTCGGGGTCGGCGCCGGCCGGGGCGTATCCGCCGACGAGGTGCTCGGGCTGGTCGAGGTCACCCTGGCGGAGGCGGGCCTTTCCCCGCGTGGCGTCACCGAGTTGGCCACGGTCGAGGCCAAGGCCGAGGAGGCCGGGCTGCTGACGGCGGCCGAACGGCTGGGGGTGCCGCTGTGCGGGTACCCCGCGGAGGCGCTGGCCGCGGTGGAGGTGCCGAACCCGTCCACGGCACCGCTCGCCGCAGTGGGCACGACCGGGGTCGCCGAGGCGGCCGCGCTGCTGGCCGCCGGCCCGGGGGGCCAACTGCTCGTCGCCAAGCGGAAGTCCACGCCACACGACCGCCCCGGGAAGGCCACCTGCGCCGTCGCTCGCCGCCCGGCGGCGGTCAAATCCGGGCAGGGCGGGCAGCGAAGACCTGCCGTCGACCGCCCCGACGCAGGTCAGTAACGTCTCGGGGCGGAGCAGCCCGCCCCCCCGCCGACCGTGACACCCGCACCACCTGCACCAAGGAGACCTCGTGACGACCCCGCCCGCCCTGCTCATCGCAGGCATCGGCACGCGAGACGAAAGGCATGCCGCCGCCTTCCAGGCATTCGTCAGGGAGTTGGCCGCACGCCACCCGGACCTGCCCGTGGCGGGTGGCCTCACCGGACCGGGCAGCCACCCGCTGTCCGACGCGGTCACCCGGCTCGTCGGGGAAGGGGTGACCCGCTTCGCGGTCGTCCCGATGACGCTGATCCCGGCGGCTCCCCCGAGAGACGGCATCGCCGCCGCGCTGGCCCAGGAGGCGGAGCGGCACGCCGACGCCTCGTTCGCCTCCGCCCGGCCGCTCGGCCCGCACCGCACTCTGCTGAGCCTGCTGGAGCGGCGGCTCGACGAGGCGCTGGGCAATCGGCCCCGGCTGCCCTCGGACCGCGCGGAGACGACCGTGCTGCTGGTGGGCGACGGTTCGCCGCTCCCCGAGGCCAACGCCGAGGTGCACCGCGCGGCCCGGCTGCTGTGGGAGGGCCGTGGCTTCGCGGGCGTCGAGGTGGCCTTCGCCTCGCTCGCCGCCCCGGACGTGGCCTCCGGCCTGGACCGCTGCGCCAAGCTGGGGGCGCGGCGGGTCGTGGTGCTGCCGTACTTCCTGTTCGAGGGTGACGCCCTGGAGCGGGTGCGGCAGCAGGCGGAGGGCTGGGGGCTCGCCTACCCCGAGGTCGAGGTGGTCTCGGCCGATGTCATCGGCCCGGCGCGGGAGTTGGCCGACCTGGTGATGGATCGCTATGAGGAGGTGGCCGACACCAGCGAGCGCGCCGGGTTCAGCGATGAGGCCCATGCCTTCGCGCATCCGGATGCCCACGCCGATGTCCCCTGAGCCGTCGGCGATGGCCGCCGAGCCGTCGGCGATGGCCGCGACTGACGCATTGGCGGACCTGCCCGCCGAAGGGTCCGCCGCCGATGGCGTGACCGCCGGGTTCGATCTGCGGCATCACGGGGACGCGGAGGTGCGGGGTGCCGATGCCGCCCTGACGGACCTCGCGGTCAACGTCCGGGCCGGTACGCCTCCGGACTGGCTCAAGGCCCATATCGCCGCGTCCCTCGACGGGCTGGCCGCCTATCCGGACGGACGGGTGGGGCGGGAGGCGGTCGCCGCGCGCCATGGGCTTCCGGTCGGCAGGGTGCTGCTGACGGCGGGCGCCGCGGAGGCGTTCGTCCTGCTCGCCCGCGCCATACCGGCCCGACGGCCGGTGGTGGTGCATCCGCAGTTCACCGAGCCGGAGGCGGCGCTGCGGGACGCGGGGCACACGGTGGAGCGCGTGCTCCTCGATGAGCGGGACGGCTTCCGGCTGGGCCCGACGGCTGTACCGGAGGACGCCGATCTGGTGGTGATCGGCAACCCCACCAACCCCACGTCCGTGCTGCACCCGGCCGTTGCCCTGGCCGGGCTCGCCCGGCCGGGGCGGACGCTGGTGGTGGACGAGGCGTTCATGGACGCCGTCCCGGGTGAGTCGGAGTCCCTGGCTGCCCGCACCGATGTGCCGGGGCTGGTGGTGCTGCGCAGCCTCACCAAGACCTGGGGCCTGGCGGGGCTGCGGATCGGCTATGTACTGGCGGAGCCGGACACCGTCACGGCGCTGGAGCGGGTCCAGCCGCTGTGGCCGGTGTCCAGCCCGGCCCTGGCGGCGGCCGAGGCGTGCTGCACCCCGTCCGCCCTCACCGAGGCGGCCCGGGCCGCCGACCGTACGGCCGCCGACCGGGCCCATCTGGCCGATCGGCTGGCCGAGTTGGCGGAGTCGGCCGAAGTGCGGGTGTGCGGCCCGGCGGCCGGGCCGTTTCTGCTGATCCATGTGCCGGGCGCGGCGGCGATCCGCACCCGGTTGCGGGAGCTGGGCTTCGCCGTCCGCCGCGGTGACACGTTCCCGGGCCTCGGCCCGGACTGGCTCCGGCTCGCCGTCCGCGACCGCGCCACGACGGATCGCTTCGTCATCGCCTTGACGAAGGCGATAGCGGACACGGCCGCCTGACCGCGCCGCCCGACCGCGCCCCGCGCGACGCGGGGCGCGGGGCGCGGAGCGCGGTCAACTACGGCTCGCCCGGGCCTCCGTGAACGGGCCCCGCGCCCGCGCACACCCATGCGCGCAACCGCCCCGCCACCGGCACCCGCCCCGGCACCGGCACCCGCGCCGGGTGGCGCGGGTGGCGGGCCCGACGAACCGGCGTCAGGCGGCGTCGCCGCGAGTGGCGGCGGCTCGGCGGCGGCGGGCCAGAACGACGGCGCCACCGCCCACGGCGAGCAGGAGGGCGCCACCGGCCACCAGGTACGGCGTGGCCGAGCTGCCGCCGGTCTCGGCCAAGTGCTCCGGCTTGGGCTCCGGCTTGGTCTGGGAGCCCACGCTCGGGCTGGGCTCGACCGCCGCGGCCACGGGCGACTCACAGGTCGCCCGTGCGAGGGTGACCTGCCCCTCGACCTCCGAGACGTTCAGCTTGAGCGGGTTCACGGAGACCTTCAGGTTGAGGGCCGTGGCCGCCGCCGTGCGTGAGGTGGTGGCCGTCCGCGACAGGTCGAGCCGGACCTGGCCGAGCGACGGCACATCGACCGTGGTGGTGCCGCTCGTGCGCAGGGTGACCTTCTGACCCAGCACGCTGACGCTGCCGAGCAGGTTGGAGTGGGCGGTCGGCCGCTTCCCGACGGCGCACACCGCCTTCGAGGTCACCTGCTCGACCGTGATCAGCGGCACCGCGGCCAGGCCCGGGACACGCACCTGGGCGTTGACGAGGTTGGAGTACCCCTCGGCGCGCTGCTTGTCCGCGGTGGCCCGGGCGGTGGCCACATCGGCCCGCAGGACATTGAACGGCCGGCCCCCGTCCACGCCGTCCAGGGTCGCGCTGAGCGCCGTCTTACTGGCGGTCGCGGGCGCGTGCACATCGTTCAGCACGACCGAGAGCGGAGCGCTGACGGTCTTGTTGAGCAGGGAGACATCGAGATCGGTGCGGAGCACGACCGCACCCGCCTTACCGGTGGTCGCACCGGTGTCGGCCTGCGCGGTCGTCGCGGGCAGCAGGCCCAGGACGGAGACCGCGGCAGCGGCAGTGGCGGCCGCCAGACGGCGGGTGGGCATGCCGAAGTAGGTGTTACTTGAACAGGACACGTGAGTTGACCCCCACAGGAGACATGGAGCCGCCGGCGCCTGCCGCGGGGGACTCCACGGGCGCCGACGGCCTCGACCACGCCATATTTGCGCACCGAGGGTAAACAGGCAGACACATGATGTCCGTTCATCCCAAAGGGTGTGGTTCGCCGCCCAGTTCGAACCACGTTCCCTTCCGGCACCCCTCGCCCCACCTGTCCCCCACTCGTCCCCCACCCGTCGCCCCGCCCGTATCAGCCCCCGGCGCCGCGTCAGCCGACGACCCGCCCCCGCAGCACCACCCGCCGCGGCGTCGTCAGCACCCGCACATCGGCGCGCGGGTCCGCGTCGTAGACGACGAGATCGGCGGAGGCGCCCTCGGTGAGTCCCGGCCGCCCGAGCCATTCCCGCGCTCCCCAGGTCGCCGCCGAGAGCGCGTCGCGGACCGGGATGCCCGCCTTCACCAGCTCGGCGACCTCCTGCCCGACCAGTCCATGGGCCAGGCCACCGCCCGCGTCCGTGCCGGTGTAGATCGGGATGCCCGCGTCGTAGGCCGCCCGCACCGTCTCGTAGCGGCGTGCGTGCAGCCGCCGCATATGGTCGGCCCAGCGCGGGAACCTCGCCTCGCCGCCCAGCGCCAGCCGGGGAAAGGTGGCGATGTTGACCAGGGTCGGCACGATCGCCACGCCCCGCTCGGCGAACAGCGGGATGGTCTCCTCGGTGAGCCCGGTGGCGTGCTCGATACAGTCGATCCCCGCCTCGACCAGCGGGGCCAGGCTCTCCTCGGCGAAACAGTGCGCCGTGACCCGCGCGCCCAGCCGGTGCGCCTCCGCGATGGCCTCCTCGACCGCGCCGCGCGGCCAGCAGGACCCCAGGTCGCCGGTCTCCCGGTCGATCCAGTCGCCGACCAGCTTGACCCAGCCGTCGCCGCGCCGCGCCTCCGCGGCCACATAGGCGACCAGGTCCTCGGGCTCGATCTCATGCGCGTAGTTGCGGATGTAGCGCTTGGTACGGGCGATATGGCGGCCGGCCCGGATGATGCGGGGCAGGTCCTCACGGTCGTCGATCCAGCGGGTGTCGGTCGGCGATCCGGCGTCCCGCAGCAGCAGCGCCCCGGCGTCCCGGTCGGTCAACGCCTGTTTCTCGCTCGTCGAGTCGTCCACCGCCCCATGGGCGTCGAGTCCGACATGGCAGTGGGCGTCGACGAGGCCGGGCAGCGCCCAGCCCTCGACCAGCCGGATGTCCCTGGCACCGGACGGCCGCTCGAAGGTGATCCTGCCGTCGACCACCCACAGCTCGTCCCGTACGTCCCCGGCAGCGTCGCCGGTGTCCGGTCCGACCAGGACCCGGCCCTTGATGTGGAGCACCGCGCTATCCCTCATGCAACGCACTGTACGAGACCGGGGCAGGGCGCTGACCGGCCAATTCCCATCAGCGGGAACGGCGCCACTCGAACAACACGCAGAGCGCTGCTACGCTCACGCAACCCACCGGACGAGCGGCAGTGAGGAGGTCCTCGTGAGCGCTCCCGCCGATGACGCGGCCGCCTCGGGCACCGCGCGAGCCGTACCGATGGACGCGGCGCGCATGACGGACACGCCACGGGACCCGGGGTCCCCGGGGCACATGGCCCCGCAGCCGCCCGACGCACCGGAGGGCCCCGACCGCTTACCGGCCGAAGCCCCGCAGGCCGACGCCTTATCCACTGACGCCTCACCGGCCGGCGTGCTGCCCGCCGACGCCTTACCGGCCGATCCACAAGCCGAGTTCCGGGACTTCTTCGAGCGGCACCACGCCGAACTGGCCCGCCTCGCCCACCTGCTGCTCGGCAGCTCCGACGGGGCGGACGACCTGGCGGCCGACGCGCTGGTGGCGGTCTGGCACCAGTGGGACCGGGTACGGGCCGCCGACCACCCGGCCGCGTACGCCCGTGGTGTGGTCGCCAATCTGGCCCGGTCCCGGATCCGCAGTCTGGTGCGCGAGCGGCGCCGCGTGGCGCTCTTCTCCTCGCAGCGCCCCGACCGCGTGGACGACCCGGATGTGTCCGCCGTGGTGGATGTGCAGGCCGCGCTGGTCCGGCTTCCGTTCCGCAAGCGCGCGTGTGTGGTGCTGCGCCACGCCTTCGACCTCTCCGAGCGGGAGACGGCCCGTACGCTGGGCATTTCGGTGGGCACGGTCAAGAGCCAGACCTCACGGGGCATCGCCGAGCTGGAGCGGCTGCTCGGCCCTCCGGACGGCGGGGACGAGGAGGAACTGTCCGCGACCGAGGCCGAACGGACAGGACGGACGGTTCGAACGCTCCGCGCGGGAAACACGGGCCACACAGGCCACACGAGCCACACCGGCCACACAGGTCCAGCGCGCCACTCGGGCCATATGGGCCACGCCGGGCACGCAGGAGGGGGCAGCTGATGATCGAGCATCGCGAGCGCCCCGAGAGCCGCGACCACCCCGAGGGCCGCGATGTCGTCGCCGAGCTGCGTACGGCCGCCGCCTCCCATGAGCCGGACCGGATCCGGATGCTGGCCCGGGTCACGGCGGGCATGGCGGCCGACGGGCGGCGCCGCGTCCCGCGGACGAGCCCGCGCTGGACCCGGGTGGTGAGCCCGGTCGCCGGGCTGGCCGCGGCGGTCGCCGTGACGGGGATCGCGGTGGTGGCCACGGACGGTGCCGAGCGGCCGCAGACGGTGCGCACCTCGAGCGAGCCGGCCGCGCCTCCGGCGGGCGCGGGCGCGGGCAGCGCGAGTGCGGACACGGACCGGCGGCCCGGGGACGAGCCGGACGCCGGGTCGCAGAGCGATGCTGAGCGGCACACGCCGAGCGCCTATCCCACCGCGGCCGGTCCAAACCACCTCGCCGAGCCGACCGTGCGGTCCAAGGGCGCCATCAACACCCATTCCAATCCGTACTGGGCGCAGAGCGACATCACGCTCACCATCGGCAGGCCGCTGACCTCGCTGACGGTGGAGCTGCGGGTGGCGGACACCGGGGGTGTGCGGTCCACCGGGTCCTGGAGCTCGCTGCCGACCGGCGATGTGACCACCGCCACCCATGTCGAGGACGGTGTGCTGGTCTACCGCTGGACGCTCCGGAAGGGGGCGACCGTGCCCGCGGGCCGGTATGTCTTCGCGGGGCAGTACAACCACGCCGAGGGCGACCGGGGCACCGGCCGGGATGCGTACGTGGCCTCGGGCAACGGCGCCTCCGGGGCCTTCGCGGTGCGGGGCGACTTCCCTCAGTTCACCGTGGGAGATTGAATTCATGGCAACTTGGCCAGAAATTCCCCGCGTTTTTCCGCTACTGCTTCAACATGCGTCTTCCCGCTTTTGTGATTCCTAAACACAAAATTTTTTCACGAGATCCTGCCATCGAAATTCAAGCGGGTCACCGGCCAGTTACGCACATGTGACAGACCCCACATACGGTCCGCTATGCCCCAGTAACTCCCCCACAAACCACCGCCTTTCGGCGAGCGGCCGCGCGTGCGCGCGCGGCCGCGTGATAACACATCGGCCCCCTTCCGCGTAACCCCCCACCACGATGCATTTTCTGATTCTGCTGGGTAAATTGAATTTGCATGACCGCCGCACAAGCAGACCTAGTCCGTAGCGAATTGGATTTGCCGGAGGGCCTGTCTCTCGACACCCCACACGTCGAGGACGGAGCCGCGATCTGGCGAATCGCCCGCGACTCCAAAACCCTGGACCTCAACTCCTCCTACAGCTACCTCCTGTGGTGCCGCGACTTCGCCGCCACATCCGTAGTGGCGCGCGACGCCGACGGTGGACCGGTCGGCTTCATCACCGGCTACGTCCGCCCCGAGCGCCCCGAGACCCTGGTCGTCTGGCAGGTCGCCGTCGACCACGCCTGGCGTGGCCGCGGACTGGCCGCCACCCTGCTGGACGGGCTGGTCGAGCGGGTCGCCGCGACGGGCGTCCGCGGCATCGAGACGACGATCACCCCGGACAACACCGCCTCGAAGCGGCTGTTCACCTCGTTCGCGGAACGGCACGAAGCCCCGCTCGAGCGTGAGGTGCTCTTCCACGGCGGTCTGTTCCCCGACGGTGCGCACGAGCCCGAGGTGCTCTACCGCATCGGTCCGCTCGGCCCGCTCGGGCCCCGCGCTGACCGGACCTGACCCAGACCTCGATCGATCCACCGATCGATCCCCCGATCCCTCACCCCCTCCTCACCCCCCTCACACCCTTCTCCCAGGAGACCGCTGTGACCATCACCCCGCCCGCCCTGAGCGTCTTCGAGGCCCTGGAGTCGGAGGTGCGCAGCTACTGCCGCGGTTGGCCTGCTGTCTTCGACCGCGCGCAGGGCAGCCACATGTACGACGAGGACGGCCACACCTACCTCGACTTCTTCGCCGGGGCCGGATCGCTCAACTACGGCCACAACAACCCGGTGCTGAAACGCGCTCTGATCGACTACATCGAGCGTGACGGCGTCACCCACGGCCTGGACATGTCCACCACGGCCAAGCGCGCGTTCCTCGAGTCGTTCCAGAACAACATCCTGCGGCCGCGCGACCTGCCCTACAAGGTCATGTTCCCGGGCCCGACCGGCACCAACGCCGTCGAGGCCGCGCTCAAACTGGCCCGTAAGGTCAAGGGCCGCGAGTCGATCGTCTCCTTCACCAACGCCTTCCACGGCATGTCGCTGGGCTCGCTGGCCGTGACCGGCAACGCCTTCAAGCGCGCCGGTGCGGGCATCCCGCTGGTCCACGGCACCCCGATGCCGTTCGACAACTACTTCGACGGCACGGTCGAGGACTTCCTGTGGTTCGAGCGACTGCTGGAGGACCAGGGCTCCGGGCTCAACAAGCCCGCCGCCGTGATCGTCGAGACCGTGCAGGGCGAGGGCGGCATCAACGTGGCCCGGCCCGAGTGGCTGCGCGCCCTGGCCGAGCTGTGCGAGCGCCAGGACATGCTGCTGATCGTCGACGACATCCAGATGGGCTGCGGCCGTACCGGCGCCTTCTTCTCCTTCGAGGAGGCGGGCATCACCCCGGACATCGTGACCGTCTCCAAGTCCATCAGCGGCTACGGCATGCCGATGTCGCTCACCCTCTTCAAGCCCGAGCTGGACATCTGGGAGCCCGGCGAGCACAACGGCACGTTCCGCGGCAACAACCCCGCGTTCGTCACCGCCGCCGCCACCCTGGACACCTACTGGGCGGACGGCCAGATGGAGAAGCAGACCCTCGCCCGCGGCGAGCAGGTCGAGCGGGCCCTGCGCGCCATCTGCGAGGAGCAGTCCGGCGCCCACTTCCGCGGCCGTGGCCTGGTGTGGGGCATCGAGTTCGAGGACAAGCCGCGCGCCTCGGCGGTCTGCAAGCGCGCCTTCGAACTCGGCCTGCTGGTCGAGACCTCCGGCCCCGAGAGCGAGGTCGTCAAGCTGCTGCCCGCACTGACGATCTCCCCCGAAGACCTGGACGAGGGGCTGCGGACCCTCGCCCGCGCGGTTCGCGAGACCGCATAACCCTCCCGCACCGCAGAGAAGAGAAAGGCAAGATCTCACCGTGATCGTCCGATCCTTCAAGGACATCGAGGACACCGAGAGGCACATCAAGTCCAAGTCCGGCACCTGGGAGAGCAAGCGCATCGTGCTCGCCCGGGAGGGCGTCGGCTTCTCGCTCCACGAGACCATCCTCTACGCGGGCACCGAGACGTCGATGTGGTACGCCAACCACATCGAGGCGGTGCTGTGCGTCGAGGGTGAGGCCGAGCTCACCAACGACGAGACCGGTGAGAAGCACTGGATCACGCCCGGCACCATGTACTTGCTGAACGGGCATGAGAAGCACACAATGCGCCCCAAGACGGACTTCCGGTGCGTCTGTGTCTTCAACCCGCCGATCACCGGACGGGAGGACCATGATGAGAACGGCGTATACCCGCTGATCACCGAGACCGAGGAGGCATGAACCGATGACCACGGTCACTGACTTGTACCCGACCCGTGGTGCCGTGGAGGTGGCCACACCACGCGTGGACCCGGTGGTGTGGTCCGAGCCCGGGGCCCCGGGGCCGCTGCAACCGTCCGAGCTGAGCGATTTCGATCGCGACGGCTTCCTGGCGATCGACCAGCTGATCACTCCGGATGAGGTCGCGGTGTACCGCGCCGAACTGGACCGGCTGGTCACCGACCCGGACGTGCGCGCCGACGAACGCTCGATCATCGAGCCGAAGTCCAGGGATGTACGGTCGGTGTTCGAGGTGCATCGGATCAGCGAGGTCTTCGCGAACCTGGTGCGCGACCCGCGAGTGGTGGGTCGCGCGCGGCAGATCCTGGGCTCGGACGTCTACGTCCACCAGAGCCGGATCAACGTCAAGCCGGGCTTCGGGGCCTCGGGCTTCTACTGGCACTCGGACTTCGAGACCTGGCATGCCGAGGACGGGCTGCCGAACATGCGGACCGTGTCGGTCTCGATCGCCCTGACCGAGAACTTCGACACCAACGGCGGCCTGATGATCATGCCGGGCTCGCACCGCACCTTCCTCGGCTGTGAAGGAGCCACGCCGAAGGACAACTACAAGCGGTCGCTGCAGATGCAGGACGCCGGCATCCCGTCGAACGAGGCCCTCACCGGCTTCGCCGACAAGCACGGCATCAAGCTGTTCACCGGCCTGGCCGGGTCGGCGACGTGGTTCGACTGCAACTGCATGCACGGGTCCGGCGACAACATCACGCCGTACTCCCGCAGCAATGTGTTCATCGTGTTCAACAGCGTGGAGAACACAGCGGTCGAGCCGTTCGCCGCACCGGTCCGCCGGCCGGAGTTCATCGGCGCGAGGGACTTCACGCCCGTACGGTGACGACCGCCGTGCGATGAGGTGACGTCCGTGATCTGAGGGAAGCCGGAGTACCCCGGCTTCCCTCAGATTTTTGTGCCGCGCATCCCCGGTTCCGGGACCTGCTCAGCCGGACAGCTTCTCCAGCAGCCGGTCCACGTCGGCCACGGTGTTGTACAGGTGGAAGGAGGCGCGGAGGTTGCCGGCCCGCGCCGAGACATGCACCTCCGCCTCCGCCAGCCGGGACGCGGCGTCGCCCAGGCCCGGCACGGAGACGATGGCCGAGCCGGGGGCGGCCACGGGCCGGTGCCCGAGCGCGGCGACCCCGTCCCGGAAGCGGTCGGCGAGCGCGCGGTCATGCGCGGCGATGGCCTCGGTGCCCAACTCCTCGATCAGCGCGAGCGAGTGCCGGGCCGCGACGTACGCGTACACGCTCGGGCTCTCGTCGAAGCGCCGTGCGGAGTGGGCGAGTTCCCGCACCGGGCCGTAGCAGCTGTCCCAGGGCTTCTCGCCCGCGACCCAGCCGGCGAAGACGGGGGTGAGTTCGCCGAGGTCCTCGGGCACGGTCAGGAAGGCCGCCCCGCGCGGGCACATCAGCCACTTGTAGGCCACACAGACCGTGTAGTCGGCCTCGGCGGCGTTCACCGGGAACCAGCCCGCCGCCTGGCTGATGTCCACCAGCGTGCGGGCCCCGTGGACCCGGGCGGCCTCCCGGATGGCGGCGAGGTCGGCGATCCGCCCGTCCGCCGACTGGACCGCGCTCACCGCCACCAGCGCCGTACCGGGCCGCACCGCCTCCGCGATCTCCTCCAGCGGCACGATGCGCAGCTTGAGGTCGCCGCGCACGGCGAAGGGGTTGACGAGGGAGCTGAAGTCGCCGTCGGCCACCAGGACTTCGGCCCCGGGCGGCAGCGAGGTCGCGATCATCCCCGCGTACACGGCGACCGAGCTGCCGGCCGCGACGCGCCGGGCCGGTACGCCGACGAGCCGGGCGTAGGCGGCGCGGCTCGCCTCGACCGCCTCGAAGGACACGTCGACGATGGGCTGTCCGGCGGCCGAGCCGTCGAGGACCGCCTTCACGGCGGCTACGGAGCGTGCGGGGATCAGACCGCTGGACGCGGTGGTGAGATACGTCGTGTGTGGCGCGAATTCGGCGCCCGCCAGGCTCTCCATGTCCATCCACTATGGGACGGGCGCACCCCGGCGTCCATCGCGTTTCCGTGTCGGATGCCTTCAAGCGATCCTTATACATACCCGCTGACCAGCGGCGATTCCAATGGCTTGGGCAGCGCCCGGGTGAAAGCCGACGTGAATCGGCCGCCGGACGCGCGGGTCAGATCCGCGGGTCCGGCGGCCGAGCCATCGTTCCGGGGGTCAGCCGCGCTGCTCCCGGACGCCGTTGATCCGCCGCGGCAGCTCCATCGGGTTCTCGTCGCGCAGCTCCGGCGGCAGCAGGGCGGCCGGGGTGTCCTGGTACGCGACCGGCCGCAGCCAGCGCTCGACGGCGGTGCCGCCGACCGAGGTGGAGGTGGAGGTGGTGGCCGGGTAGGGGCCGCCGTGGTGCTGGGCCGGGGCGACCGCGACACCGGTCGGCCAGCCGTTGACCAGGACCCGGCCGGCCAGCGGGGTGAGCTCGGCGATCAGCTCACCGGCCCGGCCCTCGGTGCCCTCGCCCTCGGCGGCGGAGAGGTGGACGGTGGCGGTGAGGTTGCCCGGGAGCCGCCCGAGCACCGCGCTGATCTCGTCGTCGCTCTCGTAGCGCGCCACGACGGTCACCGGGCCGAAGCACTCCTCCAGCAGCACATCGTGCGGGCCGCCCTCGGCGAGCCGCCGCGCCGGGACGGTCAGGAAGCCCGCGCTGACCGTGTGCTCACCGCCGGATCCCGGAGTGACCGGGGCCTCCACGTCCGCCAGTTCGACGCGCTCCTTGATCCCGGCGACGAAGTTGTCCCGCATCCGGTGGTCGAGCAGGACTCCTGCGTCGGTATTGCTGACCGCGTCGGTGAGGGACTTCAGCAGGCCGTCGCCCGCCGGGCCGGCGGGGGCCAGCACAAAGCCGGGCTTGGTGCAGAACTGGCCGACGCCCAGCGTCATGGAGCCCGCGAGCCCCGCGCCGATCTGGTCGCCGCGCTCGCTCGCCGCTGCCTCGGTGACCACGACCGGGTTGAGGCTGCCCAGTTCGCCGTGGAAGGGGATCGGCACCGGCCGGGAGGCCGCCGCGTCGTGCAGGGCGCGGCCGCCGCGGACCGAGCCGGTGAACCCGGCGGCGGCGATCAGCGGATGCTTGACCAGCTCCAGCCCCGCGTCGAAGCCGTGCACCACCGCGATCACATCGGCGGGCACCCCGACCCGCTCGGCGGCGCGGCGCAGCGCGGAGGCGGCCACCTCGGAGGTGGCGGGGTGGTCGGGGTGGGCCTTGACGATCACCGGGCAGCCCGCGGCGAGGGCGCTCGCGGTGTCCCCGCCGGGCACGGAGAAGGCGAGCGGGAAGTTGCTCGCGGCGTAGACGGCGACGACGCCGAGCGGCAGCTTGTAGCGGCGCAGATCGGGCCAGGGCGGGGTCTGGGTGGCGTCGGCGTGGTCGATGCGGACGTCGAGGAAGGCGCCCTCGTCCACGATGGTCGCGAACGACCGCAGCTGGTAGGTGGTGCGGGCGAGTTCGCCGGTGAGCCGGGCGGGGCCGAGGGCGGTCTCCGCGTCGGCGGCCTCGACCAGCTGGTCACGGGCCTCGTCGAGCAGATCGGCGGCGGTGCGCAGCAGGGCGGCGCGCACCGCACGGTCGGCCAGGTAGCCGCGGGCGGCGTGGGCCGCCCGCACCACGCGGTCGACCTCCTCCGCCGTGGCTTCGACCGCTACCTGCTCGCGCTGCTTTCCGGTTCGGGGGTCGACGCTCCACACTGGTGCTGACACCGCGGATTCCTCCTGCTGTGGTGTTACCGCTGCTTGCGTCACACACATCGACGGTGTTCGATATGCTGAACGCTGTCCCGGGTGATGAATTTCCCCTCGGGACTCTATGGCTGGTCGAACAGAGGGGTCAAGGCGATGTCAGCTGCCGAGACAGGCGGGGCGCAGGTCAAATCGGCAGTCCGCACGGTCGAACTGCTGGAGTTCTTCGCCGGGCGGCCCGGGATGCACAGCCTCGCCGCGGTCCAGGAGGCCGTGGGCTACCCCAAGTCGAGTCTCTACATGCTGCTGCGCACCCTGGTGGAGCTCGGCTGGGTGGAGACGGACGCCACCGGCACCCGCTACGGGATCGGGGTGCGCGCCCTCCTCGTCGGCACCTCCTACATCGACGGCGACGAGGTCGTGGCCGCCGCCCGCCCCACCCTGGACCGGCTCTCGGACGACACCACCGAGACCATCCACCTCGCCCGGCTCGACGGCACCAATGTCGTCTATCTCGCCACCCGGCAGTCGCAGCACTATCTGCGCCCCTTCACCCGCGTCGGCCGCCGGCTGCCCGCCCACTCCACCTCGCTGGGCAAGGCGCTGCTGGCCACGTACTCCGACGAGCAGGTGCGCAAGCTGCTGCCGGAGACGCTGAGCCAGCTCACCGAGCACACCCTCACCGACCGCGAGAAGCTGATCGAGGAGCTGCACCTCATCCGGGAGCAGGGGTACGCGGTGGACCGCGAGGAGAACACCCTGGGCCTGCGCTGCTTCGGCATCGCCATCCCGTACCGGACCCCCTCGCGGGACGCCATCAGCTGCTCGGTACCGGTGGCCCGGCTCACCCCCACCCATGAGCAGATGATCAAGGACGCCCTGTTCGACGCCCGGGACCGGCTCACCCTCGCGACGCGCCGCCTCTGACCCACGGGAGGAGGGTCCACTCCGCCGCACGGCGGAGGGGGATCGTCGGACGGGGTGACGCGCCGCGTCCGCCGCGCCGGGAGGCTGGTGGCCATGGCCCAGACCCAGCCCGGCACGCGCGAATCTGACCTACGCTGTGCGGATGACCGTCGGATTGCCCCGGTGACCGGGGCGTGGTGGCGGCGGGCGGTCCGAGCGGTGGTCGGCCGCCGGGTCCAGCTGCGCTGGGTCCATCTGGTGCTCGGCGGCGCCCTGCTGATGCCGTACTACCTGCTGACCACCGTGGTCTTCGCGATGCTGTCCCATGGTGTCGATCCCTTCACCTCCCTGGGCTCGCAGCTGGGCACCTTCGCCTCGGCCCTGCCGCTGGCCGCGCCGACCGCGCTGCTGCCGCTGGTACGCCCCTTGGAGGCCACCGCCGCGCGTTCGCTGTGCGGGCTGCCGGAGTCCGCGGAGCTCGCGGTCGGGCCCGCGGGTTCGTGGGACGCGCGCGCCCGCACCGCGCTCTGGTACGGGCTGCACCTGGCCATCGGCGGGCTGGTCAGCGGGCTCTTCCTGTCCCTGCTGCCCGCCTCGGCGCTGCTGGTCGCGCTGCCGTTCACCGACGATTCGTACGCCGATGGGCTGGGCTGGCCGGACGCGTTCGGCTCGACCCCCACCGCGCTGGCGCCCCTGGCCGGGGTGGCGCTGCTGGCCATGCTCATGGGGATCGCCGCGGCCGCCGGGGCGCTGCTGGCCCGCTGTGCGCCCGCGCTGCTCGGACCGGCTCCCGCCGAGCGGCTCGCCGCCGCCGAGCGGCGGGCCGCCCGGCTCGCCTCCCGCAACCAGCTCGCCCGTGAGCTGCACGACTCGGTCGGCCATGCGCTGAGCGCGGTGACCCTCCAGGCGAGCGCGGCCCGTAAGGTCCTCGACTCCGATCCGGACTTCGCCCGGGAGGCGCTGGCGGCCATCGAGGAGACCACCCGGGACGCGGTCGGTGAACTCGACAGCGTGCTGGGCCTGTTACGGGAAGGGGAGGCCGCCCCGGCCACCGCCCCCTCCCCCACCCTGATGGCCCTGGACGGGCTGCTCGCCCGCACCCGGGCCGCGGGCGTCGCCGTCGAGCTGACGGCCCCCGGCACGCTGGACCGGCTGCCGCCCGTGGTCTCCCGTGAGGCGTACCGCATCGTCCAGGAAGGGCTCAGCAACGCGCTGCGCCACGCCGGCCGGGTGCCCGTGCGGCTCCGGATCGCCGAGGACCGGAAGAAAGTGGAGATCACGATGGAGAACCCGGTGGACGGAACCCCCCGGGCACGGACCGCCGGCGGTGGCCGCGGGCTGCGCGGCATCACCGAGCGGGTCACCCTGCTCCGCGGCACCTGCGCCTGGGACACCGTGGACGGCGTCTGGCGGCTCACGGTCCGGCTCCCGGTGGAGGCGTCCCGGTGAGCACCCCGACCCCGCCGTCCCCCTTGCGCATCGTGCTCGTCGACGACGAGCGAATGGTGCGCACCGCGCTGCGCGCGATCCTCTCCAGCGAGCCGGACCTGGAGGTCGTGGGCGAGGCCGGAAGCGGCGCCGAGGCCGTGCCGGTGGTCCGTGAACTGCGCCCGGACGTGGTGCTGATGGACGTCCGGATGCCCGATGTGGACGGCATCCGCGCCACCGAGCGGATCCTGGGCACCGTGCCGGACCCGCCGCGCGTCATCGTGGTCACGACGTTCGAGAACGACAGCTATGTGTACGACGCGTTGCGTGCCGGGGCCAGCGGCTTCCTGCTCAAGCGGGCCCGCGCGGCGGAGCTGGTGCAGGCGGTGCGGGTGGTGGCGCGCAGCGATTCGCTGCTGTTCCCGGCCGCGGTGCGGGCACTGGCCGCCGAGCACGTCGCCGCCCGCGGCCCGGACCGCGAGGCGACGGCGCGGGCGCTGCGCGAGCGGCTCTCCGAGCGGGAGGCCGTGGTGCTGCGGCTGATGACCGACGGGCTGTCCAACTCCGAGATCGCGGCCCGGATGGCGGTGGGCCCGGCCACCGTCAAGACGCATGTGGGGGCGGTGCTCACCAAACTGGGGGTGCGGGACCGCACCCAGGCGGTGATCGCCGCGTACGAAAGCGGCTTCGTCACACCGGGCTGACATCCGGCGGCCGGGGTGGTCTGCTGTGACGGGTCGGCCGAACGGGCGGACGAGCAGGAGGAGCAGACGCATGGAGTACGTACGGCTGGGCGCGTCGGGCGTCAAGGTGTCGCGGATCTGCCTGGGCATGATGAGCTACGGCAACCCCGAGCACCGGCCCTGGCAGCTGGACATCGACGACGCGCGGCCGATCGTGCGACGCGCGGCCGAGGAGGGGGTGACCTTCTTCGACACCGCCGACATGTACTCGGTGGGCCGCAGCGAGGAGATCACCGGTGAGCTGCTGCGGGAGCTCTTCCCCAGCCGCGACGACTACGTCCTGGCCACGAAGGTCTACAACCCGATGGGCGAGGGCCCCAACGACCGCGGGCTTTCCCGCAAGCACATCATGGCGGGCATCGACGCCTCGCTGCGGCGGCTGGGCACCGACCATGTGGATCTCTACCAGATCCACCGCTTCGACCAGGAGACACCGCTCGAGGAGACGATGGAGGCGCTGCACGATGTGGTGAAGGCCGGAAAGGCCCGGTACATCGGCGCGTCCTCCATGTACGCCTGGCAGTTCGCCAAGGCCCAGCACATCGCCGAGGCGCACGGCTGGACCCGGTTCGTCTCGATGCAGAACCACTACAACCTGCTCTACCGCGAGGAGGAGCGGGAGATGAACCCGCTCTGCCAGGACCAGGGCGTGGGCGTCATCCCGTGGAGCCCGCTGGCGCGCGGGCTGCTGGCGGGCACCCGCGGCCGGGACCGCACCGGGCAGACGGTCCGGGCGGGCAACGATCCGCTGGTGGAGAGGTGGTACGCGGACGCGGACTTCTCCATCGTGGACGCCACCCGCGCGATCGCCCAGGAGCGCGGGGTGTCCCCGGCGCAGGTCGCGCTGGCATGGCTGCTCAGCAGGCCCGCGGTCACCGCGCCGATCGTCGGGGCCACGAAGACCCGCCATCTGGAGGACGCGGTCGCGGCGGTCGGGCTGACGCTCGACGAGAAGGAGGTGGCCCGCCTGGAGGCCCCCTACCGCCCGCGCCCCATCATGGGCCACAGCTGACGGGGCGGGGGCGGCCCGGGGCTCCCAGCGGCTTCCGGGGCGGGGCGTCGCGGCTCAGGTGAGCAGTCGTTCGAGGGGGTCGATCGCGAAGTAGACCACGAACAGCGCGGCCGTCCCCCACAGCAGCCAGTGCACCTCCCGCGCCTTGCCCAGCACCGTCTTGATCACCACATACGAGATGAACCCGGCGCCGATCCCGTTGGAGATGGAGTAGCTGAACGGCATCAGCGCGATGGTGAGGAAGGCCGGGACGGCGATGTCGATCCGCTCCCAGTCGATGGACCGCACCTGGCTCATGAGCAGGAAGCCCACCGCGATCAGCGCCGGGGCGGCGGCCTGGGCGGGCACCACGGTGGCCAGCGGGGTCAGGAAGAGCGCGAGCCCGAACAGCGCTCCGGTGACCACGCTGGCGAACCCGGTGCGCGCGCCCTCGCCGACCCCGGCCGCGGACTCGATGTAGCTGGTGTTGGACGAGGCGGACGCGGCGCCGCCGAGGGCGGCCGCCGCACCGTCGATGAGCAGCACCCGTCCCAGCCCCGGCACCCTGCCCTCGGCGTCCAGCAGCCCGGCCTCGTTGCTCACCCCGACGACCGTGCCCATGGTGTCGAAGAAGTCGGACAGGATGAGGGTGAAGATCAGCAGGACGATGGTGACCACACCGACCTGCTGGAACGCCCCGAAGAGGCTGAAGGAGCCGAGCAGCCCGAAGTCCGGGGTGTCGACGACGCTGTCAGGGAGGGTGGGCACGGTCAGCCCCCATGCCTCCGGCCGGATGTCGGCGATCTCGTTGATGACGATCGCGAGCACGGTCGAGACGACGATGCTGATCAGAAGGGCGCCCTTGGCCTTGCGCGCCATCAGCGCGATGGTCAGCAGCACCCCCACGCAGAAGACCACCACCGGCCAGCCGCTGAGCCGCCCGTCCGAGCCGAGCTGTACGGGCGTGGAGCCGGTGGGGCCCGGGATGCGGGAGACGAACCCGGCGTCGATGAAGCCGATGAAGGCGATGAACAGCCCGATCCCCACGCTGATGGCCTGCTTCAGCGGCTGCGGGATGGCGTGCATCACCGCCTCGCGCAGCCCGGTCACCACCAGCGCGCAGATGATCAGGCCCTCCAGGACCACAAGGCCCATAGCGTCGGCCCAGCTCATCTGCGGGGCGATCTGGAAGGCGACGACGGCGTTGAGCCCGAGGCCCGCGGCGAGGGCGAGCGGCAGATTGCCGCCGATGCCCATCAGGACGGTCATCACGGCGGCCACCAGGGCGGTGGCGGTGGCGAGTTGGGTGCCGGAGAGCTGCTCGCCGAACTTGTCCTTCGCCCCGCCCAGGATGATCGGGTTCAGAACGAGGATGTACGCCATCGTGAAGAAGGTGGCGAACCCGCCCCGGACCTCCCGGCCGAGGGTGGAACCCCGCTCGGATATCCGGAAGTAGCGGTCGAGCAGGGGGAGGCCGGGCAGTGGTGGGGCCGGGGCCTTGTCCGTGATCTGTCTCGCCATGGTCGCGCTCCTCGGGGGACGGCGGGCTGGTCGGCGGCGTGCCGGATCAGGGGATTGTGCCCGCCAGGAGCGCGGTTCAGGTTTTCCCGGGGTTTCAGTTCATCGGCGAACCGATCTCGGTGCGGTCCATGACCACGAGGAAGCCGGTGAGCGGCAGCGAGCCGTTCGGCCGCCGGGGCCCGAAGGCCGTGGTGGGGTCGGTGGTGACCAGCGGCGGAGTGGCCCGGCGGCCCGGCGCCCAGTTGTTGTCCAGCGAGACGGCGAGGAGGCCGGTGTCGGCACTGCCGCGGCCGTTGGAGAGCGCGAGGTTGCGGGTCAGCCGGGCGCGGGAGCCGGCGACGGCGTAGCCCTTGCCCCAGTTGTCGAAGGAGGTGGTGCGCTGGAGCCGGAGGGCCCCGGTGTTGCCGCCCGCGTCAAAGCCGCTCTTGGTGTTGGCCCAGGCGGCGGAGGACCGTACGAGATGGGCGGGCGAGGGGGCGTCACGGCGGTCGGAGCCGAGCTGGAAGCCGCTGCCGTCGCCCTTGAAGTAGGGGATGTGCCAGCGGTTCCGGCCGTTTCCGAAGGCCCAGGAGTGCTCGATGGTGACCGGGCTCGCCCACATCCACAGGTCGAGGCCGTCGTCGCTGTTGTGGAACAGCCGGGACCCGGTGACCACATTGCCCGAGCCGGAGCCGTGGGTGATGGCTATGCCGTCGGCCCGCTGGCCGCCGGTGGCGTCGTCGTGGTTGGCGTAGGAGTCCAGGTTCCGGATGACGTTGCCGTTGGTGTCGTCGCCGCGGAGGGTGAGTCCGGTGTCGCCGTTGCCGTGGGTGCTGAGGTCCTGGAAGACGTTGCGCGCGCAGGAGGTGCAGACCAGGCCGCCGCCCGGGGCGTTGCGCAGTTCGATCCCCGAGACCGTCCAGTAGTCGGCGGTGAGGGAGACCAGGGAGGAGCCCCGGCCCAGCCGGGAGCCGTCGATCCGGACCTTCTCCGCGCGGTACGACCGCAGTTGGACGCGCTCGCGTGGGGTGCCGCTGATGGAGCTGCGCAGGGTCCTGGAGGGGTAGTAGGTGCCGCCGCGGACCTCGATGGTGGTGCCCGCCTTGACGGTGGAGAACGCCTTCTCCAGGCTTCGGTAGGGGGACTTGAGAGTGCCGGTGTTGCCGTCGCTGCCGTTGGTGGCCACATACAGGGTGGTGGGCACGGCGCTCGCGCCCTCCGGTGAAGCCGTCAGATACACCCCGGCCACGGCCGACGCCACGATCACGGCGCTGCCCAACGACAGCGTGCGATCCTTGCGACGGCGGTGACGGCCCCGTTTGCGTCTCAGCCTCATGGCAACTCCTGTTCCGCGTCGAGAGAACGGGCCGGAGGATCCGGACCGGCCCGCTCCATGTCGTAGTTGCCGCCACTCCAGATTAGGTTGCCGGGTTCCCGAGGATTCTTAGATTACGAAATCCCGATCGCATCGCGATAGCTTGCGACAACACTTGATCATTTTGTGCCCGAGGATGTTCGAACGCGACGGAGAACGTGTCGGTCTGTTGCCTCATGGGCGATAGACCTTGCCCGCTTCCGGGATGGCCGGGGCCATCAGCTGGGAGACCGTCACCACCGTGTAGCCCTCCTTCTTCAGCTTCGCGAGTATCCCCGGCACGGCCGGCACCGTGCCCTTGTAGATGTCGTGCAGCAGGATGATCCCGTCGCGCTTCGTCTGCTCCAGCACCCGCTTCTCGATCAGCGCGGAGTCGTTCGTCTGGTAGTCCTTCGCCGTCACGCTCCACAGCACCTGCGCCACGCCGAGCTCACGGCAGATACTGGAGACCCGCTCGTCGGTACGCCCCTGCGGCGGGCGCATCAGCAGCGGCGTACGGCCGGTGAGCTTCTTGACCGCGGTCTGGACTCGGGTGATCTCCGTGCGGACCTCGTCGGAGTCGGTCTTGGTCAGGATCTTGTGCGACCAGGTGTGATTGGCCAGTTCATGCCCCTCGTCGGCGATACGGCGCACCAGGTCCGGGTGGCGGTCGATGTGCTTCCTGCCGAGCATGAAGAAGGTCGCGTGGACCTTCTCGTGCTTGAGGATCTTCAGCAGCCGGGGCGTGTTGCCGCTGGGGCCCGCGTCGAAGGTGAGGGCGACGCACCTGGCGACGGCGCAGTCGACGGAGCCGTCCGCCCCGCTCTTGTCGTCCGCCCCGTTCGCCCCGTCGCCCTTCTTCAGTACGTCCGGCTTGGAGGCGGCCGGTGTCGAGTGACCGGCGTCCGACGCCGCGTGCTCCCGGGCGCTGCGCGGCGAGGTGGTGTCGTACGACGCACCGCAGCCGCTGAGGCCCAGCGTCAGGCAGACGGCGCCGACGAGACTGACGCACAGCCCGGATATTCGACCTTTTCGCCCCATTGATGTCCCCGAAGTCCTCTTGTGGCCAATAGTGGTCGCCATGCCGCCAACGTCCGGCCAAATACGTAAAGTTGGCGGCACGAACTGCGAGCACTATACACCGCATGTATACACGTAGTTCATAGAGGACTGGAGGGGCCCGAAGGCCCATGGAGCGAAGTGGTGGTGGTTCGGTCGGGCGCGGCTCGACCGGCTGTGGCGGCCAGGGCTAGCTCTGGTGCTTCTTCCAGTCCGCCTGTGCCGCGTTGAGCTCCTTCGCGACCTTGTCGCAGAACGCCTTGGCGGTCATCTTGCCGAGCAGCACCTTCTGGAAGCTGGGCTCGTTGTCGGCCTTGCTGATGTTGTTCCAGTCCGGGAGGTAGTACGGCAACTGGACGACCTTGGTCTGCGGATCGTTGAGCGACTCCAGCGCGGACCTGGTCGGCGGGGCCTTGGCGATCCAGTCGTCGTCCGCGGCGCCGACGTTGGCGGGAATGGCGCCGACGTCCTCGTTCCAGAGGCTGTTCATCTCCGGGGAGGCCGCGAACTCGATGAACTTCCAGGCCGCCGCCTTGTTCTTGCTCGCCTTGAACAGTCCGAGGCCGTCGACCGGGTTGGAGACGATGGTGCGCGCCGCGCCCTGCCGGGACGGCGGCAGCGGTATGCCCGCGATCTTGTCCTTGCCGAGCAGCCGTACGTGGTCCACATAGCTGCCGAGATTGTGCTGGAGCATCCCGATGTCGCCCTGGTCGAACTGGGCGACCATCTTGGCGAAGTCGTTGTTGAGGTCCGCGGCGGGGGTGACCTCCTTGAAGAGGGCGATGTACTTCTCGAGCGCCGCGACGTTCTTCGGGTCGTTGAGGGTGGTCTTGTCCCCGCCCTCGCCGTTCCAGAAGGACGGGATGCCGGACTGGGCGTACATCATGTCCAGCGCCTGGGCGATCGAGCCCGCACCGCCGCGCAGGGTGAAGCCGAACTTGTTCCGGCCCTTGTCGGTCAACTCCTCGGCGGCCTTGTAGAAGTTGTCCCAGCTGTCGGGCGCGGGCAGCTTCGCCGCCTTGAAGAGGTCGGTGCGGTACCAGAGGGTGCCCTGGTTGGCGGAGGTCGGGACGGAGTACAGCTCCTTGTCGTCACCTCCGGCCGCGCGGACGCTCTCGACCATGTTCTTGATCAGCTTGCCCTTGAGGGCGCTGTCACCGATGCGGTCGGTCACGGGGTCGAGGGCGCCCTGGGCGACCAGATTGGCCAGATACGCGGTGCCCACGCCGCCGACGTCGGGCAGGCTGTCGCCGCCGCTCTGGATGGCGGTGTCGTACTTCGACTGCACGTTGGCGATCGGGATCGGGACGTACGTGACCGTGATGTCGGGGTACTTGTCCTCGAACTTGGCGATGATCTGCTTCCAGATCTTGGTGCGGGGGCCGCCGTTGTTGTCCCAGAAGGTGATGGTGCCCTTGCCGGAGCCTTCCTCGCCGGTGGTCGAGCCGTCGTCTCCGCAAGCGGTGGCTGTCAGGGCGAGGGTGAGGGTCGCGGCCAGGGCGGTCGCGGTTCGGGTTGCTCTGCGGGTGCGTGGGTTCATGGGTGTACGTCCGTCTCCTTGTGGGGTCGCTTGCGGGTGGTGGTCGCTTGGGGTCGCGCCGTTGTGGCCGGAGCCCGTGGCCATGTGCGGGTCGGTTGTGCCCGCCCGTCCCGCCAGGGGGCACCTCCCAGCGGTGGCTGGGGGGAGGGACGATCGCCCACAACCGGTGCTCATACCGCCGCTCCCCTGTCGGAGAGGTGGGCCGCCAGGCGGGCCGCCGCGGGCCGGGTCAGGCGGGTGTCGGCTATCGCTGTGACGATGCGGCGGGTGACCGTGTCGGCCGGGGCTATGGGCAGGGGGCGCTGCCAGGTGAGGGCCGAGCCGGCGCCCGGGTGGTCGCCGGTGCGGACCCACCACGGGTCGGCCCGGGTGTCGCCGGTCGCGCCGACGAAGACCAGCGTCCAGTCGTCGGTGGCCAGCGCCAGCCAGTCCGCGGGCCGTCCGTGCACCGCCGCCTCGCCCTCGCCGTCGGCGCCGAAGACATGCGCGGGCTCGGGACACCGGGGGACACGCCAGAAGAAGCCGCCCACGTGGCCCGCCCCGCCGAGGGCGATCTCCTCGCCCGTCACATTGGTGAGGGCGGAGGTGAAGTCCAGCGCCCAGCACTCCGTTCCGAGGGACCGTACGGCCACCGTGCGCCGCTCCAGCAGCAGTTGCCGCCCACCGGCCGTCCACGACAGCTCTTCCACGAATCCGTCGGGGTCGCGCAGCAGCCAGCTGAGATGGCGCTGGCGGCCGTGGTGGTCCCGTCGGCCGGGACCACCACGGAAGTTCCATCCGGCCACCTCCGGGATGGCCATGGACACCCCCAGGCGGGCCGGGTCCTCGGCGGGCCGCAGCCCGGTGACGGTGACACCGCCGAGGGTGCGCACGGGGTGCAGATACGGACGCGGCACGACCGTGCCGGGCAGTTCGGGGCGGTGCACATACGTGCCGACGACCCGGTGCTCATGGCGCAGCAGGGTGCACGGGGGACGGCGGGTGGGGGAGGGAGTGAGCGGGTTGGTCGGTGTCAGGGGGCCGGAGGGGGTCAGGGGTGTCATGGGTGCGGGACCTCCGTGGGGGGAGCGGCCCAGGGGGCGCGCAGTTCGGAGTACAGGGCGAGGCGCTCGGCGCCGGCGGTGACCAGTCGGTCGATGCCGGTCACCACGCGCCGCTCGGCCGCTCGCGCGGTGACGCCCGCACCGGGCTCGGTGCGCCAGGCGTCGGCGGGCAGCGGGACCGGTGCGGGGGCGGTGCGGACCGCCTCGACGACGCGCATGAACGCGCCGGTGCGGTCCGGGGGAACGAGCAGTTCGGTGCCGTCGCGCAGATGCGCGACGAGGTTGTCCAGCAGATCGGTGCGCGCGTGATCGGTGGTCTCGGGCGGCGCCCCGTCGCGTTCGATACGGACCCGGTCGAGCTTGTACCAGAAGGTGATCCGGCCCCGTTCGCCGTGGACGGCCACATAGGGCTCACCGGGTTCCTCCGCGCACAGGGTGACGGCGGCGGCCACGGTGGTGCCGCGGGTGGTGCGGATCCGTACGCAGGAGGTGTCGTCGGCCTCGATGGCGTTGGCCCGGTACAGCTCCAGCTCGATACCGGCCACGTCCTCGGCCCGGTCGGCGTCGGCGAGGTGCAGGGCGGTGGCGATGGCGTGGGCGAGGGGGTTGGTGAGGACGCCGTCCACGACGTCGCGGCCGTCGAGGGTGCGGTGTCCGGCCCAGGGGGCGCGGGTGTAGTAGTCCTCGTCGCGGGCCCATGCCCCGGCCGCGCCGATGCCGCGGATCGCCCCTATACGTCCGTCGGCGACGAGTTTCCGGATGGTGGGCAGGGCATGGGAGCCGAGCGACTGGAAGCCGATCTGGCAGACGGTTCCGTATCCGCGTAGTCCTTCGCTCAACCGGGTGAATTCGGCGTACGAGGGCGTGGGCGGCTTCTCCAGCAGGAGGTGGGCACCGCGTTCGGCGGCGGCGAGGGCGAGGTCGGCGTGGGTGTGGATCGGGGTGCAGATGACGGCGATCCGGGCGCCGGTGCGGGTCACGAGCGCGGCGAGGTCGGCGGACTGCTCGGGCTCGCCGAGCCCGTCGCCCAGCTCCTCCCGGGTGAGCGGCGCGAGTTCGCACACCCCGGCGAGGCGGACCTTTCCCTCGGCGGTCAGCCGCCGGATGTTGTCCAGGTGCCAGCGGCCGTGGCCGCGGGCACCGGCGAGGACGAGGGGTATCACTGGAATCCCCCTCCCTGGGGGCGCACCATGCGCATCTTCGGACCTCCTTGTCCGTGAGAGAGGTGCTCGGGTCCGGGGCCGAGCCCCAGTTGTGGGAAGGGGCGCGGAGGGGGGCAGCCCGCCGCGGGCGGCACGATCCGTCGGACACCCACTAGCCCTTGACCGCCCCCGCGCTGAAGCCGGTGATCAGCCACTTCTGGATGAAGGCGAAGACGATGACGACGGGCACCGCGGCGATCACCCCGCCCGCCGCGAGCGCGCCCAGGTCGACGCTGTCCGCCCCGATGAGGGTGTTCAGGCCGACCGGGATCGTCTGCTTGTCCTGGGAGCTGAGGAACATCAGCGCGAACAGGAAGTGGTTCCAGCTGTGTACGAAGGCGAAGGAGCCGACCGCGATCAACCCCGGGCGCAGCAGCGGCAGCACCACCGCGCAGAAGGCCCGGAAGCGGCCGCAGCCGTCGACCCACGCCTGCTCCTCGAGCGACACCGGCACGTTCTTGATGAAGCCGCTGATGAGGATGATCGACAGGGGCAGCTGGAAGACGGTCTCCGCGATGACCACGCTCCCCAGCGAGTTGATCATCTGCAGGTTCTTGAAGATCTCGAAGAGCGGCACCAGCATCAGCGCGCCCGGGATGAACTGCGAGGCCAGCAGCGCCAGCATGAAGCCCTTTTTGATCCGGAAGTCGAAGCGGGCCAGGGCATAGCCCCCGGCCAGCGCGACCGCCGTCGTCATCACCAGTGAGGCGACCCCGACGATCATGCTGTTCTGGAAGAAGATCCCGAAGCTGCGCTCGTTCCAGACCTTCTGGAAGTGCTCACCGGTGATCGGCCAGGGCACCAGCGCGTTCGAGCCCGCGGGGCGCAGCGCGAACAGCAGCATCCAGTAGAAGGGGACGAGGGTGAACAGCAGATACAGACCCAGCGGCAGATAGATCTGCCAGCGCGGTACGTCCTGGCCGGACCCGCGACGGCGCCCCCCGCGGGCGGTGGGCGGCGGGGCGGCCGCGGCGGCGGGCAGGGTGCCCTGCTCGGCGAGTGCGGCGGTCACTTGGTCTCGCCTCCGAACTTGCTCAGGCGCAGATAGAGGATCGAGCAGAAGAGGAGGATCACGAAGGCGACGGTGGTCAGCGCGGAGGCGTAGCCGAAGTCATGGCCGTTGATCCCGGTGTTGGCGACGTACAGCGGAAGGGTGGTGGTCTGCCCGGCCGGTCCGCCGCCGGTGAGGGTGTAGAGCAGGTCGACGTTGTTGAACTCCCAGACGCCGCGCAGCAGCGTGGAGAGGACGATCGCGTCCTTCAGGTGCGGCAGGGTGATGTGGAGGAACCGCCGCGCCCGGCCCGCGCCGTCGACCGAGGCCGCCTCGTAGAGGTCCCTGGGGATGGACTGGAGGTCGGCGAGGAGGAGGATGGCGAAGAACGGGACACCGCGCCAGAGTTCGGCGACGACGGCGGCCCAGAAGACGGTCCCGGTGTCGGAGAGCACCGAGGTGCCGTAGGTGCCGATCCCCGCGTCCGCGAGATAGCGGCTGATGCCCGTCGAGGGGTTGTAGAGCAGCATCCAGATGGTGGTGGTCAGCACCCCGGACACGGCCCAGGGCGAGAAGACCAGGGCGCGGGCGAGGCCACGGCCGAGGAAGGTCTGGTTCACCAGCAGGGCGAGCGCGAGGCCGAGCAGGAGCTGCGACAGCACCTCGGTGACGACCCATTTGCCGCTGAAGACGAGCGTGTCCCAGAACTGCGGGTCGTCGGTGAAGATCCGGGTGAAGTTGTCCAGGCCCGCGTAGCCGTTCCGCCAGGGCTTGGTGACGTTGTAGTTCCGCAGGCTGTAGTAGAGGACGCTGAGCATCGGATAGGCGATGAAGCCCAGCATCAGCAGCCCGGCGGGGGCGATCAGCAGATACGGGAGGCGGCGGGCCGGTCCTCCCGTGCGGGCCGGTCCTCCCGTGCGGGCCGGTCCTCCCGTACGGGCCGGTCCTCCCGTACGGCGCCGGGTGACCCGGGGTGGTTTCGCCACGGCGTGGGCCATGACTGCTTCTCCGTTCTCAGAGGTGCGGGGTCTGGTGAAGCGCTTACCGAATGTTGTTCGGTATCTCGTGCAAAAAAATTCGCTCAGCCCGCGTAGGGTTCGGGCACCGCCCCGGGACGGGCCAGGAAGCGGAAGTCGCAGCCGGTGTCGGCCTGGGTCATCTGGTCCTGGTAGAGCGCGCCGTAGCCGCGCTCATAGCGGGGCGGAGGGGCCGTCCACCGCGCCCGGCGCCGCTCCAGCTCGGCGTCGTCCACCTCCAGCCGCAGCACCCGCGCCGCGACGTCGAGAGTGATCGGATCGCCGTCGCGGACGAGCGCGAGCGGGCCGCCCACATACGACTCGGGCGCGATGTGCAGCACGCAGGCCCCGTAACTGGTGCCGCTCATCCGGGCGTCGGAGATCCGCACCATGTCCCGCACCCCCTGCTTGAGCAGATGGTCGGGGATCGGCAGCATCCCGTACTCGGGCATTCCGGGGCCGCCCAGCGGGCCCGCGTTGCGCAGCACCAGCACGCTGTCCTCGGTGATGCCGAGACCGGGGTCGTTGATGGTGGCCTGCATCGTCCTGTAGTCGTCGAAGACCACGGCGGGACCGGTGTGTTTCAGCAGCCGGGGCTCGGCCGCGATGTGCTTGATGACCGCGCCGTCGGGGCACAGATTGCCGCGCAGCACCGCCACTCCGCCCTCCCCGGCCAGCGGGCGGTCGCGGTCCCGGATCACCTCGGGGTTGTGCACCAGGGCGCCGTCGAGCTGTTCGCGCAGTGTGGGGTGGGCGACGGTGGGGCGGTCCAGGTGCAGGACGTCCGTCAGCCGGGAGAGGAAGCCCGGGAGCCCGCCCGCGAAGTGGAAGTCCTCCATCAAGTACCGGCCGCCGGGCCGCAGATCGGCCAGCACGGGGACGGTACGGGCGATCCGGTCGAAGTCGTCGAGGGTCAGCCGCACCCCAGACCGGCCCGCCATGGCGATCAGATGGATCACCGCGTTGGTGGAGCCGCCGAGGGCGAGCACGGTCGCGACCGCGTCCTCGTAGGCCTCCCGGGTGAGGAGCTCCGAGAGCCTGAGGTCCTGCCAGACCAGCTCGACCACGTGTAACCCGGAGGCGGCCGCCATCCGGTCGTGCCCGGAGTCCACGGCCGGGATGGACGAGGCGCCGGGTACGGTCACGCCCAGCGCCTCGGCGGCGGCCGTCAGCGTGGAGGCGGTGCCCATCGTCATGCAGTGACCGGGTGAACGGGCCAGCCCCCGCTCCAGCTCGGAGATCTCGCAGTCGCCGATCAGCCCGGCCCGCTTGTCGTCCCAGTACTTCCACATGTCGGTGCCCGAACCCAGCACCTCGTCGCGCCAATGCCCCGGCAGCATCGGCCCGGCCGGGACGAAGACCGCCGGGAGGTCGGCGCTGGCCGCGCCCATCAGCAGCGCCGGGGTGGACTTGTCGCAGCCGCCCAGCAGCACGGCGCCGTCGACCGGGTACGAGCGGAGCAGTTCCTCTGTCTCCATGGCGAGGAGGTTGCGGTAGAGCATGGGGGTGGGCTTCTGGAAGGTCTCGGAGAGCGTGGAGACCGGGAACTCCAGCGGAAAGCCGCCCGCCTGCCAGACCCCGCGCTTGACCGCCTGGGCGCGGTCGCGCAGGTGCACATGGCAGGGGTTGATGTCGCTCCAGGTGTTGAGGATCGCGATGACCGGTTTGCCCAGGTGCTCCTCGGGGAGATAGCCGAGCTGGCGGGTGCGGGCGCGGTGGCTGAAGGAGCGCAGGCCGTCGGTGCCGTACCACTGGTGGCTGCGCAGCTCGTCGGGGCGCTTGCGCGTTCTCCGTTGAGTATTCACACCGACCACCCCTCGACGATCGCGGCGACTTCCGCGCGCCTCGGCTCGGGCAGCGGCCTGCTCGGGGCGCGGACGTCGCGCCGGCACAGCCCCATCGCGGCAAGCGCTTCCTTGACCACCGTGACGTTGTTGGCGGACTGCCGCTCGGCCCTGAGATCCTCGAACCGCCGGATCTGCTCCCAGACCTTCATCGCGCCCGGGTAGTCCCCCGCGCGCAGCGCGCCCAGCATGTTGAGCGAGACGTTGGGGGCCACGTTGACCAGGCCCGAGGTGAAGCCGGTGGCGCCGACCGCCCAGTACGAGGGCGCGTACAGCTCGGCGAGCCCGGCCACCCAGACGAACCGGTCCAGCCCGGCGTCGCGCGCCACGGCGGCGAAGCGGGTGGCGTCGTGGACCGCGTACTTGACCCCGATGACATTGGGGCACTCCTCGCCGAGCCGGGCGACCGCCGCGCCCTCGATGAGCGGATTGCGCAGATACGGCACCACGCCCAGCTCGGGGACGGCCTCGGCGATGGTGCGGTGGTAGTCGATCCAGCCGTCCTGGGCGACGTACGGATGCACCGGCTGATGCACCATCACCATGTCGGCCCCGGCCGCGCGGGCGTGCCGGGCGGCCTCGACCGCGGTGGCCGCGTCATGGCCGACCCCGACGAGGACAGCCGCCCGCCCGGCGGCCTCCTCGACGGTCAGCTCGGTGACCAGCCGCCGCTCTTCGAGGGTGAGGGCGTAGAACTCCCCCGTGTTGCCGTTCGGGGTGACGGCCTTGACCCCGCCGTCGAGGAGCCGGCGGAGCAGGGCCCGGTAGGCGGCGCGGTCCACGGCGCCCTCGGCGTCGTACGGGGTCACCGGGATCGCCACGACGTCCGCGAGCGCCGTCCTCAGCGGTGAGTAGTCCATACGAACCCTTTCTCTCGATGTCGGGCATCGGGACGAGCTGTTCGGATGGTGCTGAGTGCTGCGTGCTGCGTGCTGCGTGCTGCGTGCTGGGTGCTGGGTACTGGGGTCGGCGGCCGGGGGCCGCCGGGCGCTACTCCCCGTCCGGGAAGGCGCGCTGGACGAAGGACGCGATGTGCTCGTGCAGCGCGCGGGCCGCCCCGTCGGCGTCGCCGTCGAGCGCGCGGGCCAGGATCTCCCGGTGCTCATGGGCCTCCTGTTCCCAGGAGGGCACCGCCTGCCAGGCGATGGCGGACACCAGCGCGGCCTGGTCCCGCAGTTCGTCGAGCATCCGGGTCAGCAGGGGGTTGCCGCAGGGCAGATAGAGCGCCCGGTGGAAGTCGCGGTTGGCGAGCGACCGCCCGGCCGGATCGGCGGCCGCGTCCGACCGCTCCAGCGCGGCCCCGGCGTCCTCCAGCCCGGCCCGCGCGGCCACGGTCCGGCGCAGCGCCTCGGGCTCCAGGAGCAGCCGCACATCGTAGACGGCGTGCGCCATCGCGGTGTCCACGGTCCTGACCGTGGCCCCCTTGTACTCGCTCATCACCACGAGCCCCCGCCCCGCGAGCGTCTTGAGCGCCTCCCGCACAGGCGTCTTCGACACCCCGAACTGCGCGGCCAACTCGGCCTCCACCAACGCCTGTCCGGGCCGCAACCCCCCGGTGAGAATCGCGCGCTTGACCGCCTCCAGCACGTACTGGGTGCGGGAGGGAATCGGGCTCGGGGCGATGTCCATGATGCTCTCAGATCTCACATATCACGTCTCATATATGACATACGAAGTACGACCCGATGAAGTTAAGGCGGCCCCAGGAGTTCGTCAACGGTTCTGACAAAAACTGGCCGAGAGCGCCAAAGCCGGGCCCGTCCCGTCCTCACGCCCGCTCGGGGGCGTCGGTGTTCGCCGAGTGGGGGTGTTGGGTGATGGCTTCGGGGACGGCGGGTTCGTTCAGGGGGCGGAGGAGGAGGCAGCCGATGGCGGGGAGGGCTATCAGGGGGGACAGGGCGGTTTGGAGGGTGGTGGCGTCGGCCAGGGCGCCGATGAGGGGGCTTGCGAGGCCGCCTGCGCTGACGGTCAGGCCCAGGGTGACCCCGCTGGCGGTGCCCACGCGGCGGGGCAGGTAGTCCTGGCCGAGGGTGACGTGCAGGGAAAACGGCACATAGAGCCCGGCCGAGGCGAGGGCCACGCAGAGGTAGAGCGCCGGGCCGGGGACGAGGACGACGCCCGCGACGGCGAGGACGGTCAGGGCGTACGACCACTGGACGACCGGGACCCGGCCGTGGCGGGCGGCGAGTCCGCCACCGGCCACCGTGCCCACCGCGCCGCCGGCGTAGAGCACGAACAGGGCGGCGGTACCGGCGAGTTCGCCTCCGCCGGCGCGCTCGCGCACATACAGGGAGATGAACGCGCTCAGTCCGACGAAGACGATCGAGCGGCACATGATGGCGCCGGACAGCCGGAGGAAGGAGGGCCAGTCGTCCCGCCCCTCTCCCCCGCGGCTCGCCCTCGCGGGCCCGGCCGCCGTGCCCGGGGCCCTGAGCGCCCGTAGCGCGGCCGCGCACAGGACGGCTCCGGCGACGGCGGGGACGGCCAGCAGCGGGGAGGCCCGCAGACCGCCGGTGGCGATGACGGCGGCGACCGCGAGCGGCGCGGCAGCGAAGCCGACGTTGCCGCCGAGGGAGAACCAGCTCATCGCGGTGTGGCTGCCCCGGCTGGCGAGCCGGGCCACCCGGGCGGACTCGGGATGGTACGCGGCGACGCCGATGCCGGAGACGGCGACCACCGCCAGGGTCGCCGCGTAGGAGCCGGTAACCCCGCTCAGCGCCACACCCGCGCCGCCCACCAGCGTGCTCACCGGCAGCAGCCACGGCATGGCCCACCGGTCGGTGAGCGCCCCGAACAGCGGCTGTACGACGGACGACAGCAGCGAGGCGGCCAGTACGACGCCGGAGGCGGCGGCGTAGCTGTAGGCCCGTTCCGAGACGAGAAACGGCACCAGCGCGGCCACCGCTCCCTGGTAGATGTCCACGCAGGCGTGTCCCAGGGACATCAGCGCGATGGGTCCGCGGGGTGAGGTGGTCCGTTTCGTCGACACCGTTCGATCGTGGCGATGCCACCGGGTGTCGCGCTTCCGATAATCCGCCGGGCTGTCCCGGAAACCCGCCAGGCGCTCTCCGAGCCTTCGGCCTCAGCTCAGCTCGGCCAGGGCCGTGCGGACGGCCGCCAGGTCCTGGTCCGAGGCCAGACCGGCGTGGTAGAGGCGGAGCTCGTCCGCGCCCAGCTCCACCGCGTGGGCCGCGTCCCGGGCCAGCGTCGCCGGGCTGCCGCCCATCCCCGCCACCACCGTGAAGTTGGCGGCGAGCACGGTCCGTTCGGTCCGGTACGGGACGAACGGGGGCAGGACCCCGGCGCGCGCCGCCTCGCCCCCCGTGCACGGCAGTACGACCCCGTCGGCCTGGGCCAGCACATCGGCCGGGTCCACGCCCACGTTGGCGCCGAGCCGGTGCGGGGCCGGGTCGGCGTGCAGCAGAACCTGGAAGTCCCCGTCCGCCGCGGCCCTTACGGCGGCCACGGCCTCGCCCCGCAGACCGCTCGCGATCCGGTCGCGCCAGGCCGCGAAGAGCGCGGCGTGGTCGGCGCCGAGCAGCTTCTCGACCTCGGCCCACTCCCCCGCGCGGTCACCGCCGTCCGCGGTGGTCTCTCCCGCCCACACCGGCCGCAGGGCGCGCACCACGAGGTCGCGCAGCTCCTCGGGGTCGGCGCCCAGCTCCGCGTAACCCGCCTCGCAGCTCTCGCAGAAGCACAGCGACATCAAGTACTGGCCGGCGCCGCCCAGCGGCACCCCGCCGATCTTGTCGTGGGCGTGCAGATGGGCGAGTCCGTACCAGCCGCAGGACTCCAGCTCGGTGCCGCGGGCTCCGGGCCGTACGGCCGCCTCGGCGGCCAGGTCCACCAGATAGGCGCGCACCTCGGGGCGGGCGATGCACGGCGCCCACGGGTAGCGGTCGCCATAGGCGTTGCGCACGGTGATCCGCGGATGCTCCTCGCCCAGCCGGGTGTTGTGCGCGAGCACCACCCAGGCGTGGACCTCGAGACCGGCGTCGGCCAGCGCGGCGGCCGCCTCGCCGTACGGATCGTCGCCCGGCACCCACGACTGCTCGTACGGCCGCAGCTCGCGCCCCTGCCAGCGCTCCGCGCTCGGCGGGTAGAGCACGGCCGCGTGGCGGGCCGTGACGATGCGGTGGCCGGGGTGGCGCGGGGTCAGGGCCCGGGTGGAGTGGTAGGCGGAGGCCAGCGTCACCTGCTGGACGCCGAGGTCCGCGATGCGGCGCGCGGCGTCCGGGTCCCCGACGACGTCCCAGGGGTAGACGAAGGCGGAAGCCTTCACCGCGCCTCCCCGTTCCCGTCCTTGTCCGCGTCCCCGACCAGCGCCATGCCGCGCTCGATCAGCTCGGCCAGCTCCTTGACGTGGGCGGGGCTGGGCTCGCTCAGCGGCGGCCGCACCCCGCCGACGTCCAGCCCGCGCAGCCGGACCCCGGCCTTGACCAGCGACACCGCATAGCCGCGGCCCTGGTTGCGGAGCTCGACCAGCGGCCGGTAGAAGCCGTCCAGCAGCTTGTTGGCAGTCTCGTCGTCGCCCGTCATGAGCGCCTTGTGGAAGGCGAGGGCGACCTCGGGAACGAAGCAGAAGACGGCGGAGGAGTAGAGCGTCACCCCGATCCCGCGGTAGGCGAGGCCGGTCAGCTCGGCGGTCGGCAGCCCGTTGAAGTACCGGAAGTCCTCGTCGGGGGCGTCCGCCCGCACCGCGCTCACGACGCGCTGCATCAGGTCGAGGTCGCCGATGCCGTCCTTGAGGCCGATGATGCCGGGCACCTTGGCGAGCCGGGCCACGGAGTCCGGGGCCAGGACGGCGTTGTCCCGCTGGTAGACGATGATGTCGAGGTCGGTCGCGCCCGCGAGGGCGCTGTAGTGGCGGATCAGCCCTTCCTGATCGGCCACGACCAGATACGGCGGCATGGCGAGCAGCCCGTCCGCACCGGCCCGCTCGGCCAGCTTGGCGTACTGGATCGCCAGCGCGGTCCCGTACCCGGCGCCCGCGACCACCGGCACCCGCCCGGCGGCCTCCTCCACGGCGACCACGACGCAGTCGTGGAACTCCTCGGGCGTCAGGGCGTGGAACTCGCCCGTGCCGCAGCACGCGAAGACGGCGCCCGCCCCCGCCTCGATCCCGGCGCGGATGTGCGCGCGGTAGATCTCCAGGTCCAGGGCGCCATCGGGACCGTAGGCGGTCACGGGGAAGAACAGCAGTCCGTCAAGGCGCTCGGCGAGTGAAGCTGAGGTCACGGGCTTCTCCCTGTCGTGTACACCGACCCGCCGTCACCCACCGACGCCGTGTGCACGTTTCTGATCGTCATCTACATTCGTGAACGAGTTCACCGTAAGGCAGCCATCGGCCGCCGGTCAAGGGCGCCAACCGGGTGACACCACTCACCCGACGGTGAATTCGCCGACATCGCGCGACCCTTGACGACCCATGCGCCGATCCTTACGGTGTCCATGAATCTGAACCACATACATGAATAAAAACCCCATACACAAGAGCCCCCTGCGCGACAACCCCATAACGCGATACCCCCACGGAGGAGATCCGCCCATGCCCGCTCCCCGCACCGTCCTCCTCACCGGCGCCGCCGGCGGCATGGGCACCTTGATGCGCGAGCTGCTGCCGCCGTACGGATACCAGCTGCGGCTGCTCGACCAGCTCCCCATCGAGGGCGAGCCGGACGCGATCACCGCGGATCTGTCCGACCGGGACGCCCTGCGCGAGGCCGTGCGGGGCGTTGACGCGATCATCCATCTCGCGGGTATCTCCCTGGAAGCCCCGTTCGAGAAGATCCTGCGGGCCAATATCGAGGGCACGTACAACGTGTACGAGGCGGCGCGCGAGGCGGGGGTCCGCCGGATCGTCTTCGCCTCCAGCAACCACGTCGTGGGCTTCACCCCGCGCCCGATGGGGGACGACCCGCTCATCCCGCTCGACGCCCCGCGCCGCCCCGACACCTACTACGGGGTGTCGAAGGCGTTCGGCGAGGATCTGGCCGCGTTCTACTGGGACAAGCACGGCATCGAGACGGTCGCCATCCGCATCGGCTCCTGCTTCCCCGAGCCCACGACGGTCCGCATGCTGTCCATCTGGATGAGCCCGGCGGACGGCGCCCGGCTGCTCCACGCCGCCCTTACGGCGGAGAACGTGGGCTGCACGACGGTCTACGGCAGCTCGGCCAACACCCGCCTGTGGTGGGACCTCTCCTCGGCCCGCGCCCTGGGGTACGAGCCGAGGGACGACTCCGAGCCGTACGCCGCGAAGCTGATCGCCGAACAGGGCGAACTGGAGCCGGGCAACCCCGACCACGAGAACCTCGGCGGCGCGTTCTGCACCAACCCGCCGATCTGGCCGCGCTGAGGCCCCGCCCGGGGCCACGCTGAGGTTTTCGGGCAGGCCCCTGTGCGTATGGGCGCCGCTTACCGAGCCAAGGTTTTTGAGCATGGGGCCGGAGGTGGGGGGCGGGGGTGGCGCCGCCGGCCGCCGGCCCGGTGGGATGTCGAGGTCGTGGCGGCTCGACGCCGCGGGGGCGCGGTTCGATCCGGAGTGCGGACCGGGCCCCGGGACAGCCCCTCTGGGCACCCATCCAAAAAACGCTTGATCTGGCGCAACTAATTTGTCAAGCAATTCCGAGAGGGGGTACCCCACCCCGGCCCATCCGGAGGACGGTCCGGCAACGACCCTGGCCCCCGAGCACAGATGCCGCCGCCGGGCCCAGCCCCCACCGGCCCGGCACCCGGCGACGAGGGCCGGGCCCCCACCCGCCGACCCATGCTCAAATGCGCCGAAGGCGCGAAACGGCGCCGCACCCGACCGAGCCGCTCAGCCCGCGGTGGACCTCCGGGTCCGGGTCGGGTTCACGTTCACGTTCACGTTCACCTTCACGTGCACGTTCACGAAGCCTTTCGCTGCGTCGATTGTCGTGCGGAAGAGGAATCGTCGGAACCGATACGGCCCAGCGAGCGGTCCACGAGCGTCAGCGCCAGGCACAGGCCGGTGATGGCGAGCATGAACCAGGCCAGGCCGTGCAGCCCGCCGGTGTCGGCGCGTGCGCCGAAGAAGGCGCCGTTGGCGCTGGAGGCGACGATCGCGCCGAGGTAGAAGAAGGTGCGGAGCAGCCCCGCCGAGGAGCCCATCCGCTCCGGATCGGCCTGGTGGTACACCGCGTTCTGCAGGGCGAGGTTGATCAGCCCTTGCGGTACGCCGAAGACGAGCCCGACGACGATCAGCAGCCCTATCGCGCTGTGCGGCTGGAGCGGGAGCAGCAGGGCGCAGCCGACGATCTGCCCCACGGCCCCCACCAGCAGCTTGCCGCGTACGGCGGTGCGGCGGCCGGTGGCCGTGGACACCGCGATACCGGTCAGGAACAGGGGCAGTTGGGCGAGGCCCGCCTGTGAGGCCGTCAGCCCCCGGCCGTCCTGGAGCCACTGGGTGTAGCCGTACAGGAAGACGTACGAGACGACGGAGACGAGGAGCGCGCGGACGTAGGTGAGCAGCAGGGGCAGATTGCCGCCGAACACCCGCAGATCGATGAACGGCTCGGCCGCCCGCAGCTCCCGCACCGCGAACCCGGCCGCCGCCACCGCCATCAGCACCGGCAGATACCACCGGTCGGCTCGCGGCGCCATCAGGAACAGCAGCAGTGAGACGAGCATCGTGGCGAACAGCCCCATGCCGATCAGGTCCAGCCGGACGCGCTCGCCGGTGCGCTCCGCCGGGGGCCGCTCCTTCGGCAGACGCCGGACGCCGAGGATCAGACCGGCCGCCGCCAGCGGGATGTTGACGGCGAACGTGCCGCGCCAGCCGCCCAGCCCGATCAGCAGTCCGCCCAGGGGCGGTCCGATGACCGCGATGGTCTGGCCGGCGACCGCTAGCGTGGCAAGGATCCCGGCGGGGCTCTCCTGGCCGGTCCGCCGGGCCTCCCCGCGGATGAGGTACATCGAGGCCGGATAGCCCGCGCAGGTGCCGAACCCGAGCACCACCCGCGCGACGATCAGCGTCCCCAGGTTCGGGGCGAGCAGACCGATCAGCCCCGCGATCCCGGTCAGGGCCGCCCCGGCGAGGAAGAGGCGGCGCGGCCCGTAGAGGTCGATCAGCCGGCCCATGACCGGCTGGCCTATCGAGGTGGCCAGATAGAGCGCGGAGACCAGCCAGGCCGTCTGCGACGGCGGCGCCCCGAACGCGGCGCCGATCGGCACCAACGACACGGAGATGATCGAGGAGTTGACCGGGTTCAGTACCGAACCCAGCATCATCGGCGCGAGCAACCTCCGGTCGAAGGTGCTCCCCGCGTCCGCCCTGCCTTTTCCCTTTCGTCGCGTCAGCCGCTCGATCATGCGCGGCTGAGCCGGTCCAGCAGGGCCAGCGCCTCGAGGATGGTCTCCCGTTCCGCTTCCGTATAGCCGCTCTCCAGGGCCCGGGCGAGCCATTCCTCGCCCGCCCGCCGCTTGTCGTCCAGGAACGCGCCGCCCGCGTCGCTCACCGAGACCAGCTGCCGCCGCCCGTCGCCGGGATCGGGGCGCCGCTGGATCAGCCCGCGCTCGTCCAGCGCGGCGAGCGTGGCCGCCATCGACTGCGGCCGTACGCGCTCGGCCGCCGCCAGCGCGCTGGCCGAGGCGGGGCCCTCCTTGCTGAGCCTGCTGAGCACGGACGTCTGGGAGGGGGTGAGCTGCTCGTTGTCGTACGCCTCCTTGAACCGCCGCCGCAGCCGGCCGACTACCACACGGATCTCATGCGCGGCGCGCACGGCGGACGCGGACACACCACCAGGGGTCTCAGCCATGCCCCGCACGATATTTCCTTCAGTTCAGGCTGTCCAGTTCAAGCTGAGCAGCCTGGGCTGTCTATCTACCCTGTGACGGCATCGACCCCCGTGAGCTCGGCCGACAGCGCCCACAGCCGCGCCGCCCGCTCCGGATCGGTGGCCCAGGCGCTCACCCCGCTGCCCAGTTCGGTCTGCTCCGACGCGGGCTCGGCGATGTCGCAGTCCTCGCAGTACACCCCGCCCATACCCGTGAGCCGAGGCGAGGTCGCCGCCCAGACCTGGGTGGCCGCCCCCTCCTCGGGTGCCTTCCAGCCGACGTTGGTGGGGCTGGCCTCGATCGTCTCACTCAGCTCCGCCAGTTCCTCCGGGGACATGTGGCGCCCCAGCTGGGTGGCGATCGTGCCTGGGTGCACGGAGAACGCCCGCACACCGGTGTTCCGCCCCAGCGCGTCGAGGTGCAGCGCGAACAGGGCGTTGGCCGTCTTCGCCTGCCCATACGCCTGCCACTTGTCGTAGGCGTGCCGCTCGAAGTGCGGGTCGTCCCAGTGGATGTCCGAGAGCTGGTGCCCATTGGAGGAGACGGACACCACGCGTGCGCCACCACGGGCGACGGCGGGCCACAGCCGGTTGGTCAGGGCGTAATGGCCCAGGTGGTTGATGGCGAACTGGGCTTCCCAGCCGGGGCCCACCCGGGTTTCGGGCGCGGCCATGATCCCGGCGTTGTTGATCAGGATGTCGATAGCGCGACCGGACGCGAGGAATTCCTCCGCGAAGGCCCGAACGCTGTCCAGGTCCGCGAGGTCCATCTCGGCGACCTCCACGCCCTCGATCCCGCCGAGCGCTTCGACGGCCGTTGAGCGCCGCCGCGCGGGCACGACGACATGGGCCCCCGCACCGGCGAGAGCCCGCGTCGTCTCCAGCCCGAGCCCTGAATAACCGCCGGTCACGAGCGCGAGCTTCCCGGTCAGGTCGATGCCCGTGAGAACGTCGCTCGTCGTACTGCGCACCCCGAAACCGGAGCCGATCGCATGCTGTTGTGTCATCATGCGGGGAACGTACGGTTTCGAGCGCGCTCAAGGTCAAGCGACGCCCCGCGCGAAGGCGACGAAGTCGCCCCACGCGGCTGCGGGGAACGTAAGGTTCGGGCCGTCGGTGTTCTTGCTGTCCCGGACGTGCACGGTGTCGGGGCGGCACGAGGCGACCTCGCGCACTCGCCACCGTTTCCCGCGCAGTAGCTGCTCTTACGCCAATCCATGGCGACCTCGATGCATGCGCCGCCCTCGCTACCGCTGTAGCTGCTCTTGAACCACATCAACTTGCCTATGTCATTGCTCATAGCTCCCCCAGCAACTTCTCGATGAAGAAGGATGACTCCCGTGGCGTGAGAGCCTGCGCCCGGATGAACCCATATCGCGCGGCAATAGGGCGGACCTCTTCCCGGTCGGTGAGCAGGGCGCTGCGCCCCTGGCCTTCGAGGTACGCGAGCTGCTCACGATGCGCAAGCTCCTCCTTCATCGCCTCCAGTACGCCGCCCGCACCCAGCACCTCATCGGCCTTGTCGACCAGCTCTGGCTTGGGAATGCGCCGCCCGCACTCCACCGACGCCACCTGGTCCGCGCTGTACCCGACGAGCGCCCCTAATTCCGCCTGGGTGAGCCCGGCCCGTTCCCGGAACAGCTTCACTTGCTTACCGAAGCCCCTCAGGAACGGGGACCGTTCCGTACCCGCCATGTCGCATCCCTCCCATCACAGACCGCGACCCTGATCGCCAGTGAGCTGGCCGCCAACGCCGTACGGCACGGCCGCGTCCCGGGGCGGGACTTCCACGTACGGCTGACCGCGCCCCTGGGCGGCGACACCCCCGGAACGATCCGCATCGAGGTGTCGGACACCCGCACCGAGAAGCGGCCCACGCTCACCACCGCCGCGCCCGACGCCGAAACCGGACGCGGCCTGCATCTCGTCTCGCAGCTCGCCGAGCGCTGGGCGGTCGGGCCCCGCTCCGGCGGCGGGCCCGGGAAGACCGTATGGGCCGAGATCGCGACCGAGACCAAACCGTCAGGCTCAGGTCCGGGCCCGCTCCAGCGCCCGCACGGCTAGCCGCCGCGCGATGCCGACCGCGTCGGCGACCACCGAGAGCCCGTTCAGCACCGTGGCGCCCTCGTGGAGCAGCAGCAGCTCGTCCGCCAGATCATCCGGGGCCGTCACGCCCGCCTCCTCGCACAGCTGCCGCAGATATCCGCGCAGCCATCGCTTCTGCTCGGCGATCACCTGCCGGGCCGGATGGGCGGCGTCCGGCAGTTCGGCCGCCGCGTTCACGAAACCGCAGCCGCGGGGGTTCTCGCGGCGCACCCACTCCGCGAGCGCGTCGAACGTGGCGAGGGCGCGATCCGCCGGGGGCGACTTCTCGACCTCGGCGGTGAGCCACGCCCGCCACCGCTCATCGCGCTCCCGCAGATACGCGGCGACCAGGGCCTCCTTGGAGCCGAAGCGGTCGTACAGCGTCTTCTTGGTGACTCCGGCGCGCTTGGCGATCAGATCAACGCCGACGGCGTTGATCCCCTGTCCGTAGAACAGCTCGGCGGCGGTGTCGAGGATGCGCCGCGCGGCAGGGGTGAGCACTCCCGTAGACGCTTCCATGCCGTGATCACCTCCGGGTCGGGGTTGACGTGTATACCGATCTGTTTAGTCTAGTGGATGAGGGAGTAAACAGATCGGTATAGCCCGAGTCGACCCCAACCAGAGCGAGGACCCCCATGCCCGTCAGCGCCGCCGTCACCGCCATCGGCCTCGTCGTGATGTGGAGCTCCGGCTTCATCGGAGCCGAGCTCGGCACGCGGGAGGCCGCCGCCGACACCCTGCTGATGTGGCGCTTCCTCGCGGCGGCGGCGGTCCTGGGCGGCGCCTGGGCGCTGCTGAGGCGCCGCAGATTGCGCCCGCGCGCCATCGCCGAGCAGACGGCGATCGGCGCGCTCTCGCAGGGCGGCTATCTCGGTGGGGTCGTCTGGGCGGTCGGGCTCGGCGTCCCGTCCGGCACCACCGCGCTGATCGCCGCGCTGCAACCGCTGGCGGCGGGGGCGCTGGCCGGGCGGCTGCTCGGGGAGACGGTCAGCCCGCGCCAGTGGGCGGGGCTGGCCATCGGCCTCGGCGGGGTCGCGCTCGTCGTCCAGGGCGATCTCTCGGCGGGCCCGGCCGCCGCCCCGGCCTGGGCGTACGGCCTGCCCTTCGCGGCGATGGCCGCGTTGCTGGCCGCGAGTTTCCTCGAACGAAAGGCACGGGCGCCGCTCGACCCCATGGACGCCATACCGCTCCACTGCCTCGTCAGCGCCATGCTGTTCACCGGGGTCGCCGTGGCCGGAGGCCATGCCACGCCCCCGCCGAGCGGGACCTTCTGGACGGCGGTGGCCTGGACGTTCCTGCTCTCCACGGTCGGCGGCTACGGCTTCTACTGGCTGAGCCTGCGCCGCAACGGCGTCACCCGCACCAGCGCGCTGATCTACCTCACGCCCCCGACCACGCTGGTGTGGGCGTACGCGATGTTCGGGGACGCGCCCGGGTGGACGGCCCTCGTCGGCATGGCCGTGTGCGTGATCGGCGTGACGGCGGCCACCGCGCGCCGCCGCCCCGACCGGTCAGCGCGGCTCGCGGAGGATCGAGTCCGTGATCGAGCGGTGTCGCGGGTGCCGGCCGAGTAGCTCGCGGGCGCGGCGCGCCCGTACGCGGCTGTTGGAGCCCAGGGCGTGCCGGGCGAACCGGGGGTCCCCGAACCGGGACGACGCCGGCCCGGGGTCGATCGCGGCGGGACAGGCCACGGGAGAAGTCACTCCGCAGGTCAAGGAACCGTAAAGCGGGGACGTTCGTTACCCCGGGCATGACCGCTATGACACCCGGCTCGAACCTCCCCCTCTCCGTCGCGCGCGTGGCGGTTGACGTCACCGCTCCGGTGCGGCTCGACGTATCGGGCCTGCTGCTCACCGCCAACGGCAAAGTGCGTTCCGACGACGACTTCGTCTTCTACAACCAGCCCGCCGGACCCGGCGTGACCCACCGCGCCGGGACGGCGGGCGCGGGCGACACCATCACCGTGGACACCGCCGCCGTCCCCGCCGACATCGAGAAGATCGTGGTGACCGCGAGCCTGGACGCGCCCGGGGCGACGTTCGCGGGCACCGAGCCGACCGCCACCGTGCGCGGCGCCGACGACGGCGCGGTGATCGCCGCGTTCACCCCGCCGCGGCTGGGCAACGAGACCGCGCTGGTGGTCGTGGAGGTGTACCGGCGCAATGGGGCGTGGAAGGTGCGCGCGGTCGGGCAGGGGTATGCCAACGGTCTGGCGGGCATCGCCACCGACTTCGGCGTGACGGTCGAGGAGCCCGCCGCCCCGGCCGCCCCCGCCGCCCAGACGCCGCCCCCGCCGAGCGGCCCGCCCGCCGGTTTCCAGCCCCCGCCGCCGATGCCGTCCGCGCCCCCGGCCGCCCCGCCCGCCGCCGCGGCCGCCCCGCCCGCCGCCGCGGCGGCCCCGGCCACCGGGAAGATCAACCTGGACAAGGGCCGGGTCAGCCTGCAGAAGAACCAGACGGTGTCCCTGGTCAAGGGCGGCCGCCCGCTGCTCAGCTCGGTGAAGATGGGCCTGGGCTGGGAGCCCGCGTTCCGCGGCAAGGACATCGACCTGGACGCCTCCGTGATCGCCTTCGGTGTCGACCGTAAGAAGATCGACGCCTGCTTCTTCGGCAAGCTGGCCATCCTGGGCGGCGCCATCCAGCACTCCGGCGACAACCTCACCGGTGAGGGCGGAGGCGACGACGAGTCCATCACCGTCCACCTCGGCGGCCTCCCGCCCGAGGTCACCGGCCTGGTCTTCACGGTCAACTCCTTCTCCGGCCAGAAGTTCACCGATGTGGCCAAGGCGTACTGCCGCCTGCTCGACGCCCAGACCGGCGAGGAACTGGTCCGCTTCGACCTCACCCACGCCGAGCCGCGCACGGGCGTGATGATGGCGAAGCTGATCAAGCAGTTCTCGGGTGAGTGGGAGATGACCGCGATGGGCGAGTACGTGGACTCGCGCACCGTCCGAGGCATGGCCAAGCCCGCCGGCAAGGCTCTGTGAACCAACCCTTCGCCACTGGTCAACGGGCGCCGGTTGCCACCAGGCCGCCCGACAGCCCCGCCACGCGGGCCAGGCGGCGGTAGGAGTCCAGGAGGGCATCGCGGTCGTAGGTGCTCGTCGTGACCAGCACCTCGTCGGCGTCGCTGCGCTCGATCAGCTCGTCGAGCGCGGCGGCGACCTCGTCCTCCGTGCCGTACAGCTGGCCGCGCAGGCCGCTCTCGTAGAAGCCGCGCTCCTTGTCGGTCATCTCCCGGGCCTCGATCTCCGGGGCCGGGGCCAGGGGCGGGAAGACGCCGTGGGTGCGGGAGTGGGCCATCGACCATGCCTCGGGGAGCAGCAGCCGGCGGGCCTCCTCCGTGGTGTCGGCGACCGCGACATTGCCCGAGACGACGACGTAGGGGGCGGAGGACCACACGGAGGGGCGGAAGCCCGTGCGGTAGCGGTCGATCGCGCGCAGCATCTCGTCCCGGCCGCGTAGATCGCCGATCACCAGGGACAGTCCGGCCCGCGCCGCCAGCTCCGCGCCGGCGCCGGTGGCCAGGACGAAGACGGGCAGCCGCAGCCCCTCCGCCGGGTGGGCGTGGACCTGGGGGTGAGCGTCCTGCTCACCGGTGAACCAGCCGAGCAGCTCGCCCAGTTGGGCGCCGAAGTCCCGCGCGGCGTCCTTCTCGGCGCCCAGGGCGCGGCGGATGCCGTCGGTGAAGCCGACGGAGCGGCCCAGGCCCATGTCGATCCGGCCCGGGAAGAGGGATTCGAGGACCCCGAACTGCTCGGCCACGACCAGCGGGCGGTGGTTCGGCAGCATCACGCCGCCCGTGCCCACGCGGATGCGGACCGTCGCCGCCGCGACGGCGGACGCCAGCACCGTGGGCGCCGAACCGGCCACGCCGGGCACGCTGTGGTGCTCGGAGACCCAGAAGCGGTGGTAGCCGAGCGCCTCGGCCTGCTGCGCGAACCGTACGGTGTCGCGCAGCGCCTGCGACCGCTCCCGCCCCTGGCGGGTGCGGGAGCGGTCCAGGATGGAGAAGGGGGTGGTGCGCAGGCGTGAGGTCACGCTCACGTCAACGCGTGCCCTGGCCGGGACGATTCCCCCGGCCTCGGCGGCGTCAGCCCCCGGCCATGGCTCTCAGCCCTGGCGGCGCCAGGGGCCGGTGATCGCCAGCATGATGCCCGGCACCTGGATGTTGGCGTACAGCGTCGATCCGTCGGGCGAGAAGACCACGCCGGTGAACTCGCTGAACTCCGGCTCCTCCGCGCTGCCGATGTTCAGGTCGTTGCGCGCGATCGGGTACGTCCGGCCGTCCTCGGTGGCGCCGAAGAGGTGCTGGATGCCCTCGCCGTCCTCGGCGATGACCAGACCGCCGTACGGCGAGACCGTGATGTTGTCCGGGCCGTCGAAGGCGCCGTCCTTCGACGGGTCGGGGTTGACGCCCAGCAGCACCTTGAGGGTGAGGGTGCGGCGCTTGGGGTCGTAGAACCAGACCTGGCCGTCGTGCTGGACCGGGCTCTCCTCACGGGCGTACGAGGAGACGATGTACGCGCCGCCGTCCGCCCACCACATGCCCTCCAGCTTGCGGGCCCGGGTGATCTCGCCGTCCTTGAACTGCTTGCGCACCGACACCGACTTCGCGTCGCGGTCCGGCACCGGCTCCCAGTCCACGCCGTAGACCGTGCCGGTCTTGGTGGCGCGGGACAGGTCGTCCACGAAGTTGCCGCCCGAGTCATAGCACTTGGGCGCCTGGAGCACGCCCGCGTCGTCCTTGAGCGTGTCGAGCTTGCCGCGGCCGTGCTTGAAGCCGTGCGGCGGGACCCAGCGGTAGAGGAGGCCGTTCGGTCCGGAGGCGTCCTCGGTGAGGTAGAGGTGGCCGCGCCCCGGGTCCACGACGACGGCCTCGTGGGCGTACCGGCCCAGGGCCTTGATCGGCTTCGGGTCGCGGTTGGCCTTGCGGTCGTGCGGGTCGACCTCGAAGACGTAGCCGTGGTCCTTGGTCATGCCGTTCTGGCCGGCCTTGTCCTCGGTCTCCTCGCAGGTCAGCCAGGTGCCCCAGGGGGTGCGGCCACCGGCGCAGTTGGTGGCGGTGCCCGCGATGCCCACCCACTCGGTGACGTGGTCGCCGTGCTTGGAGACCTCGACGACGGTGCAGCCGCCGGAGGCCGCCGGGTCGTAGACCAGGCCCTCGGTCAGCGGGACCGGGTGCGGCCACTTGCTGCGGGGACCGCCCAGCTCGTGATTGTTGACCAGCAGCGTCGCACCGCGCGGACCTTCGAAGGTGGCGGTGCCATCGTGGTTGGACGGGGTGGACTCGCCGGACTCCAGCTTCGTCTCACCGGTACGGGTGATGATCTTGTAGCTGAAGCCCTTGGGGAGGGCCAGGATGCCCTTGGGGTCCGCGATGAGCGGACCGTAGCCGAGCGACGAGCCGCCCTGGCCCTCGACCCCCGCGACGCCCTCCTCGGTCGCCTCAGCGGCGAGCGCGCCGGGTGCGGTGGCGAGCACCCCCGCACTTCCGACCAGGGCGAACCCGGCCCCGGTGTACGCGGAACGCCTCGCGAAGTCTCTTCGGCTGAGCGGCATGTCTTCTCCCGTAACGCAGGATGGTGTCCTCCGGACTGCGGCCATACGTTTCCGTCCCCGGCCGAACATCAGTTGAACGGCGCGCGACATCAGCGGACGAATGGCCGCCGATCCCTTATACGGCGCGCAAAGCGTTACGGCTCTACAACGGCGACGGTTACTCCGCGTCCGCGGGCGTCACGCCCCGCCTCCCGGGAGCGCACCGCGGGTCACCGCCAGGCACCGGCCGCGCCCCTCGGTGCCGCGAGCGGGGCCCCGCGCGGGTGGCAACACGAGGCGCCGGGCCGGCGCGCCCGCGCCGGTCCGCACGGCGACGCGCGGGTGCGCGGGCACAGGGGCACACGGGCAACACGGGCACACGGGCACCCGGAAGGCGACACGGGCGGGACTCCGGCGGACCCGCGCGGGCCCGCGCGGAGCGACTACGCCCGGGAGCGGGCCTTGAAGGCCGCCTTGCGGGCCTCCTTCGCGGCCTTCTTGTCGGGGTGCAGGCGCCCCATCGCCTCCAGCACGTCCGCCGTCGCCGGGTGGTCCACCCGCCAGGCCGAGTCGAAGAAGCTCCCCGACTGGTCGACCAGACCCCGCACCAGGTCGCGCAGCTCCGCCGAGTCGCCCTCGGAGGCGAGCTGGGCCGCGAGGGTGTCCACGGTGAGCCAGAAGACCATCTCCTCCGACGGCTCCGGGACGCCCGCCACCCCGTGCTCGGCCAGCCAGACCCGGGCCAGCCCGCCCAGGTGGCGGTCGTCGAGCACCTCGCGCAGGGCGGGCTCGGCCTCGGTCCCGGCCAGCGAGAGGGTCTGCTGGCAGGTGAGGCGGCGCAGCGGCGCGTCCTCGTCGTCGCCGCGGGCGGCGGCCAGCAGCTCGCGGGCGGCCTCCTCGGGCGTACGGCGGGCCAGCCACTGCTCGGCCTCGGCCTGCGCGGCGGGCTCGGGGTGGCCGGGGAGGGCGTCCAGCAGGATGTCGGCGCCCTTGTCGGCCAGGTCGCCGACGGCCGGGGCGTCGATGCCCGCCTCGAGCATCCGGGCCCGTACGGCGTAGACGCCGAGCGGGGTGAGCCGCACCATGCCGTAGCGGGAGACGTCCTCGTCCTCGAGCTCCTGGGCCGTCCCGGGCTCCTGGATCCGGCCCTCGCCGTCGACCTCCTGGATCAGCGCCTCGTCCACCGGCTGGTAGTCGACGAGGCCGGTCGGGGCGAGCAGCCGGAACTGGTCGTCCAGCCGCACCATCGCCTCGGAGACCTCTTCGAGGATGTCGTCGGTGGGCTCGTCCATGTCCTCGGGCACGATCATGGAAGCGGCAAGGGCGGGCAGCGGTACGGGGGCCGTGGCGGCCTCCTCGTCCAGGGCGGTCAGCAGATAGAGGTTGCCCAGCACCCCGTCGAGGAATTCGGCCTCCTCCTCCGGGTTCCAGTCGAGCGCGTCGAGGTCGAGCTCACCGCTCTCGCCGATCTGGGCGGCGATGTCGCTCAGATCGGGGGCGGCGGCGTCGGCCAGCACCATCTCGAAGCCGTCGAGCCAGATGTCCAGGACGTCGCGCGGGCCGCCCTCAGTGATCAGCCGCAGCTCCTCGCCGCTGGTCGCGACGGCGGAGAACTCGTCCTCGGCCGTCGACTCACCCCCCGCGTCAGCACCGGCACCGTCGCCGTCGCCGTCGGCCCCCGTCGGCTCCTCGATCTCGACCAGCCCGGTGTCCACCGCCAGCTGCCACGCCTGCGCCGCGCACAGCGACCCGTCCTCGTCCCCCGCGAGCTCCAGCAGCTCGGTCGCCTCCCGCAGCTCGCCCTCCGGCAGCGCCCCGCCCGACGCCACCGGCTTCCCCTGCTCGGCCCAGCGGGCGAGCCGGACCGCGCGGGCGAGCAACGGCGCGGCGAGTGCGTCCCGCGCGAGTTCCGCGTCGGTGCGAAGCCGCACGGGCGGCATGGTGGGGCGCTCTTCTGGCATGGGCGGACGTCACTCCTCGAGGGCAAGGAAGTCGCGGGCGCGGAGGTCGCGGGCGCGAATGCGGGGCTATGGGGCTATGGGGCTGTGGGGCCATGGGTCCACGGGACCGTGGACCCATGGGGGTACGGCGGTGCGGGGTGTACCGGCGCGGGTGCGCGGATACGGCCCGGACCCCAGCGTAGACGGAACGGGACGGCACTTTCGTCCCGATGTGGTCTGCGCCCGTCCCGCACCCCCTCCCGCACCACATCCCGCGGCCCTCGTTCATGTCTCCGTCCCGCTTCCGCCATACCCGGGCCACCCGTCCTCCCTTGACAACTTCCGTGGCGAGGAAAGAGATTGACGCGCGTAGAGGCCCATTCCTCGCCGTTCACTCCTTCCGGAGGCCACCACCATGTCCCTTCGCGCCCCGCGCGGACCCGTCGCCCGCACCGCCGTCGCCGCCTCCGCCCTCGCGGCCGGGCTGCTCGCGGTACCCTCGTCGGCCTCCGCCGCCGAGGTCCGCATCCATGACATCCAGGGCAGCACCCGGATATCCCCGCTCGCCGGACAGCAGGTGAGCGACGTCCCCGGCACGGTCACGGCGATACGCGCCTTCGGTTCCTCGCGCGGCTTCTGGATCCAGGACACCCGGCCCGACAAGGACGCGGCCACCAGCGAGGCGATCTTCGTCTTCACCGGGTCGACCACGCCCTCGGTCGCCGTGGGCGACTCGGTGCTGGTCTCCGGGACGGTGTCCGAGTACTACCCGGGCGGCAAGGACGCCGGCGGGCAGTCGCTCACCGAGCTCTCCAAGGCGACCTGGACGGTCCAGTCCTCCGGCAACGCGCTGCCCGCCGCCTACCGGCTCACCCCCTCCACGATCCCCGACCGCTACGCCCCGGACGCCGGTGGCGACTCCATCGAGGGGCTGACGCTGCGGCCGCGCTCGTACGCCCTGGACCGCTACGAGTCGCTGGAGGGCATGCGGGTCTCGGTCGAGAACGCCCCCGTGGTCGGCGCGACCAACACCTACAAGGAGCTGTGGGTCACCGCCGAGCCCCGCCACCGGCGCACCGCGCGCGGCGGCGCCCTCTACAGCTCGTACCGCGACCCGAACGCGGGCCGGGTGAAGGTGGTCTCGCTCCTCCCCTACGCCCAGCACCCCTTCCCCGTGGCGGACGTCGGCGACGCGCTGACCGGCACCACGGCCGGGCCGATGGACTACGACAACTTCGGCGGCTACACGATCGCGGCCACCGCGATGGGCGAACTGGCCGACCACGGCCCGCGGCGGGAGACCACCCGTGAGCAGAAGGCGGACGAACTCTCCATCGCCACCTACAACGTGGAGAACCTCTCCCCCAAGACCGCCCAGTCGAAGTTCGACCGGCTGGCCACCGGCCTTGTGGAGCACCTCGCCTCGCCGGACATCGTCGCCCTGGAGGAGGTCCAGGACGACAACGGCGCGACGAACGACTCGGTGGTGAGCGCCGACGCCACACTGAAGAAGCTCACCGACGCGATCAAGGCGGCGGGCGGTCCCGCGTACGAGTGGCGGCAGATCAACCCGGTGGACGACCAGGATGGCGGCGAGCCGGGCGGCAACATCCGCGTGGCGTTCCTCTACAACCCCGAGCGGGTCTCCTTCACCGACATCCCCGGCGGCGACTCCACCACCCCCGTGAAGGTCGAGCAGAAGGGCGGCAAGGCCACGCTGTCGGCCTCCCCCGGCCGTATCGACCCGGCGAACGGCGTCTGGAAGGACAGCCGCAAGCCGCTGGTCGGGCAGTTCTCCTTCCGGGGCCGCCCGGTGTTCGTGGTCGCGAACCACTTCAACTCCAAGGGCGGCGACCAGGGCCTGGACAGCCGCTTCCAGCCCCCGGCCCGCTCCTCGGAGGTCCAGCGCACCGGGCAGGCCACGGCGGTCAACACCTTCGTCAAGGCGCTGCGACACGCCGACCCGAAGGCGTCGGTGGTCGTCGCGGGCGACCTCAACGACTACCAGTTCTCGCCCGCGCTGGCCGACCTCACCAAGGGCGGTGTACTGACGGACCTGGTGACCCGACTGCCGAAGGACGAGCGCTACGGCTATGTCTACAACGGCAATTCGCAGGTGCTGGACCACATCCTGACCAGCCGCGCGCTGCGCCGCGCCGACTACGACATCGTGCACATCAACGCCGAGTTCGCGGACCAGTCCAGCGACCACGACCCACAGGTGGTGCGAGTGCGCCCCTGAGGGGCGCTTTCCGGGCGTGTTGTGGGCAATCGTCACTCCCCCAGCTACCGCTGGGGGGTGCCCCCTGGCGGGACGGGTGGGCACAACACCACCCACCGGCCCGCACCCGACAACGAACCCAAAGAGCGCGCGCCCAACCTCAGTTGTGGCTGTGCAACGCCTCGTTCAACCCGCCCCAAGAACCCGTCCGAGGCAGCGCCTCCACCGCGCCGGTGATGGAGTTGCGGCGGAAGAGCAGGTTGTTGACGCCGGAGAGCTCCAGGGCCTTGGCGATCTTGCCGTCCGGGAGCGTGATGCGGGTGCCCGCCGTCACATACAGCCCCGCCTCGACGATGCAGTCGTCGCCGAGTGAGATGCCCAGGCCCGCCTCGGCGCCGAGCAGGCAGCGCTCGCCGATGGTGATCGTCTGCTTGCCGCCGCCGGAGAGCGTGCCCATGATCGAGGCGCCGCCGCCGATGTCGGAGCCGTCGCCGACCACGACACCCGCGCTGATCCGGCCCTCGACCATGGAGGTGCCGAGCGTGCCGGCGTTGAAGTTGACGAAGCCCTCGTGCATGACCGTGGTCCCGGGGGCGAGGTGGGCGCCGAGGCGGACCCGGTCGGCGTCGCCGATACGGACACCGGCGGGGACGACGTAGTCGGTCATCCGGGGGAACTTGTCGACACTGGTCACCGACAGCTGAAGCCCCTCGGCGCGGGCGGCGAGCCGGGCCCGCTCCACCTGGTCGGCGGGGACCGGGCCGAGCGAGGTCCAGGCCACGTTGGCCAGCAGGCCGAACTGGCCGTCCAGGCTCAGGCCGTGCGGCTTGACCAGCCGGTGGCTGAGCAGATGCAGCCGCAGATAGACATCGTGGGCGTCCCTGGGCTTCTCGTCGAGCGAGGCGATGACCGTGCGGACGGCGACGACCTCGACGCCGCGCCGGGGGTCGGGTCCGACCGCCTTGAGGGCGGTCTCGCCCAGCAGCCGAGTGGTGTGCTCGGCGTCGAGCCGCTCGGTCCCGGCCGGGCCGGGTTCGGCGGTCAGCTCGGGGGCCGGGAACCAGGTGTCCAGGACAGTGCCGTCCTCGGTGAGGGTGGCGAGACCGGCGGCGACGGCGCCGGTGGGGGCGGTGGTGGGTGCATCGGTCATGGTCAGAACGCTAACCGGAGCCGGGCCCGGGAGGCGAACCGGTCTCAGCGAGCGGGCGGCGCCTCGTCGCCGTCTCCGCCCATGATCCGCGCCAGCGACGCGCTGGTGCTCTCCCGGTCGTACGGCCGGTCCGCCAGCAGCACCTGCAAGGTCAGCCCGTCGATCAGAGCCACCACCGCGCGCGCCGTGGCCTCGTCGGGCACCAGTCGCGTCAGCATCCGGGCCATCTCGTCCAGGCACTCGGCGGCGAGCGGCCGCAGCCCCTCGTGGCGCAGCGCGGCGAAGTACAGCTCGTACTCCAGCTCCATCCGCGCCCGGTCGCCCGTGATCTGCTCCCCCAGCCACCGGGCCAGCTCGTCGGCGGGCGGTGCGGCCGGATCGACGCCCTCCACCCATTGCCTCACCTCCGCCAGCCACTCCGCGTTGATCTGGCGGAGCGCCGCAGTCAGCAGGTCGTCGAGGGTCGCGAAGTGGTAGGTCGTCGAGCCCAGCGGCACATCGGCCGCGGCGGCCACGGCCCGGTGGCCGAGCCCCGCGATGCCGCGCTCGCGGACCACGGCGGCCGCGGCGTCGATGATCCGCTGCCGCCGCTCGGGGTCGTAGCGGCGGCCCATCAGTGGGCGCCGTTCAGATTGAGCACCACCACACCGGCGATGACCAGCAGCACGCCGAGCACCTTGGCGGCGGTCATCGCCTCCCCCAGGAAGAGCATGCCGATCGCGGCGATGACGGCGGTCCCGGCCCCGGCCCATATGGCGTAGGCGGTGCTGACGGAGATGGTCTTGAGCGTGTGCGCGAGCAGTACGAAGGACACCAGATAGCCGGCGCCGGTGGCCAGCGAGGGCCAGAGCCTGCTGAAGCCTTCGCTGTACTTCATCGAGGTGGTCGCCAGGATCTCGGCCAGGATGGCCCCGGAGAGCGTCACATATCCCATGCGTACAATCGTACACATCGTTGCGTACGGGCGTACGCAACGATCCACGGCATACGAAACGGCCCCCGCGCCGGAGCGCGGGGGCCGTTTCGACAGGCCCAGGAGCCGTCAGACGTTGAAGCCGAGCGCCCGCAGCTGCTCACGCCCATCGTCCGTGATCTTGTCCGGGCCCCACGGCGGCATCCAGACCCAGTTGATCCGCAGCTCGTTCACGATGCCGTCGGTCGCGGACTTGGCCTGGTCCTCGATGACATCGGTCAGCGGACAGGCCGCCGAGGTGAGCGTCATGTCGATGGTGGCGATATTGCCGTCGTCGACATGGATGCCGTAGACGAGACCGAGGTTGACCACGTCGATGCCCAGCTCGGGGTCCACGACGTCGTACAGGGCCTCGCGGACCTCTTCCTCGCTGGCGGGCTTGGTGGTGGTGGCGGCGTTCTCAGTCATGCGGTCTTCCCTCCGGCGGTCTCGCCCAGTGCCTGGGCCGTGGCGTCCTTCCACGCCATCCAGCTCAGCAGGGCGCATTTCACCCGGGCCGGGTACTTGGAGACACCGGCGAACGCGATCGCGTCCTCCAGCACCTCCTCCATGGCGTCGTCCGGCTCGGTCTTGCCCTTGGACTGCATCAGCTCCAGGAAGGTCTCCTGGATTCTGCGGGCCTCGGCCAGCTCCTTGCCCACCAGCAGCTCATTGAGCACCGAGGCGCTGGCCTGGCTGATGGAACAGCCCTGGCCCTCGTAGCTCACGTCCTTGATGGTGTCGCCGTCAAGCCGCACCCGGAGCGTGATCTCGTCACCGCAGGTGGGATTGACGTGGTGTACCTCTGCGTCGCCGTTCCTCAGCCCCCGGCCGTGGGGGTTCTTGTAGTGGTCCAGGATCACGTCCTGGTACATCGAATCCAGCTTCACGCGGCACGCCCCTACCCGAAGAAGTTCCGTACGTGCTCCAGGCCCTCCACCAAGGCGTCGACCTCGGCGGGCGTGGAGTACAGATAGAACGACGCTCGGGTGGTCGCCGGAATTCCGTAGCGCAGGCATACGGGGCGGGCGCAGTGGTGGCCCACCCGGACCGCGATCCCCTGCTCGTCCAGTACCTGGCCCACGTCGTGGGGGTGGATGTCACCGAGCGTGAAGGAGATCGTGGCACCCCGCTCCTCGGCCGTGGTGGGGCCGATGATGCGCAGGTCCGGCACCTCCAGGAGCCTGCCGACCGCGTAGTGCGTGAGGGCGTGCTCATGGCGGGTGATGTTGTCCATGCCGATCGAGGTGAGGTAGTCCACGGCCGCGCCGAGGCCGACGGCCTGGGCGATCGGGGGCGTACCGGCCTCGAACTTGTGCGGCGCCGGGGCGTAGGTCGACGAGTGCATCGAGACGGTCTCGATCATCTCGCCGCCGCCGAGGAACGGGGGCAGGTCCTCCAGCAGCTCCTGGCGGCCCCACAGCACCCCGATACCGGTCGGACCGCACATCTTGTGGCCGGTGAAGGCCACGAAGTCGGCCTGGAGCGCCTGCACGTCCAGCAGCATGTGCGGGGCGGCCTGGGAGGCGTCGATCACCACGAGGGCGCCGACGTCCTGGGCGCGGCGGACGATCGCCTCGACCGGGTTGACCGTGCCGAGGATGTTGGAGACCAGCACGAACGAGACGACCTTGGTCTTCTCGGTGATGATCTGCTCTATCTCCGACAGGTCGAGGCGGCCGTCCTCGGTGAGGCCGAACCACTTCAGCTTCGCGCCGGTGCGCTGCGAGAGCAGCTGCCACGGAACGATGTTGGAGTGGTGCTCCATCTCGGTGATGACGATCTCGGTGTCCTGGTCCACCCGGTAGGGCTCATCGGCCCAGCCGAGCATGTTGGCCACCAGGTTCAGCGACTCCGAGGCGTTCTTGGTGAAGATCACCTCGTCGCGGCTGGGAGCGTTGATGAAGGTGGCGACCTTGTCGCGGGCGCCCTCGTACAGCGCCGTGGCCTCCTCGGCGAGCACATGGACGCCCCGGTGCACATTGGCGTTGGAGCGCTCGTAGTAGTCGTTCAGCACGTCCAGCACCTGGCGCGGCTTCTGCGAGGTCGCCGCGTTGTCCAGGTAGACGAGCCGCTGGCCGTCGTGGACGACCCGGTCCAGGATCGGGAAATCCTTACGGATCGCCTCGGTGTCGAGGAGGCCCGGCAACTGTGTCACTCGGACGCGCCTCCCTTCACGTACGCCTCGTAGCCCTCTTCCTCCAGCTTGTCGGCGAGCTCGGGACCGCCGGACTCTGCGATCCGGCCCGCCGCGAAGACGTGGACGTGGTCGGGCTTGATGTACCGCAGGATGCGGGTGTAGTGGGTGATCAGCAGGGTGCCCACCTGGCCGGACTCGCGGACCCGGTTGACGCCCTCGGAGACCACCCGCAGCGCGTCCACGTCGAGGCCGGAGTCGGTCTCGTCGAGGACCGCGATGGCCGGCTTCAGCAGCTCCAGCTGGAGGATCTCGTGGCGCTTCTTCTCACCGCCGGAGAAGCCCTCGTTCACGTTCCGCTCGGCGAAGGAGGGGTCGATGTGGAGGCGCTCCATGGCCTCCTTGACCTCCTTCACCCAGGTGCGGAGCTTGGGTGCCTCGCCGCGGATCGCGGTCGCGGAGGTACGCAGGAAGTTGGAGACCGAGACGCCGGGGACCTCGACCGGGTACTGCATGGCGAGGAAGACACCGGCGCGGGCGCGCTCGTCGACGGACATCGCGAGCACGTCCTCGCCGTCCAGCGTCACGGTGCCGCCGGTGACCGTGTACTTCGGGTGACCGGCGAGCGAGTAGGCCAGGGTGGACTTGCCGGAGCCGTTGGGGCCCATGATGGCGTGCGTCTCGCCCTGCTTCACGGTCAGGTCGACACCGCGCAGGATCTCGCGGGGGCCGCCTTCGGCGTCGACGGAAACGTGCAGGTCGTGAATCTCAAGCGTGGCCATGGGTGCCTCAGGACTCCTGGGTGACGGAGACGAGCACATCGTCCCCTTCGATCTTTACGGGGTATACGGGGACCGGGCGCGTCGCGGGGAGGCCGGACGGCTTTCCGGTGCGCAGGTCGAAGCTGGAGCCGTGCAGCCAGCACTCGATCTGGCAGTCCTCCACCTCGCCCTCGGACAGCGAGACGTTCGCGTGCGAGCAGATGTCGTTGACCGCGAACACCTCGCCCTCGGTGCGCACCAGAGCGACCGGCACGCCCTCGAGCTCGACCCGCTTCGGGGTGTCTTCCTCGAGTTCGTCCAGCGCACAGGCGCGTACGAAGGTTGGGGTCATCCTACGGACGCCTCCAGCTCGGCCTCGATCTTGGCGATGAGCCGCTCCTCCAGCTCGGGGAGCCCGATCTGCTGGACGAGCTCGGCGAAGAAGCCGCGGACCACCAGGCGGCGGGCCTCATCGGCCGGGATGCCGCGCGCCATCAGGTAGAACAGCTGCTCGTCCTCGAAGCGGCCGGTCGCGCTCGCGTGACCGGCGCCGACGATCTCACCGGTCTCGATCTCCAGGTTCGGCACCGAGTCGACGCGGGCGCCGTCGGTGAGGACCAGGTTGCGGTTGAGCTCGTAGGTGTCGGTGCCCTCCGCGGCGGCCCGGATCAGCACATCGCCGATCCACACCGCGTGCGCCTCCGCGCCCTGCAGCGCGCCCTTGTAGGCCACGTTGCTGCGGCAGTGCGGGGTGTCGTGGTCGATGAAGAGCCGGTGCTCCTGGTGCTGGCCGTTGTCGGTGAAGTACAGGCCGTAGAGCTCGGCCTCACCGCCCGGGGCGCCGTAGACGACCCGCGGGTGGAGCCGCACCAGATCGCCGCCGAAGGTGACGACCACGGACTTGAAGGTGGCGTCCCGGCCGACCAGCGCGGTGTGCTGACCGGCGTGGACCGCGGTGTCGTCCCAGTCCTGGACCGAGACCACGGTGAGCTTGGCGCCGTCGCCGATCAGGTACTCCACATTGGCGGCGACCGTGGCGTCACCGGTGTGGTCGATGACCACGACCGCCTCGGCGAAGGCGCCGACCTCGATCACCTGGTGGCCGAAGGCGGTGCCGCCCTCGCCGTGCACGGCGATCCGCACCGGCTCGGTGAGCACCGTCTCCTTGGGCACCGAGACGATCGACGCCTTCTCGAAGGAGCTGTACGCCTGCGCCGCCACCCGGTCCACCGGCTTGCCGGCCTTCCCCAGGCGCTCGTCGTCACGGCCCACGGTCTCGACGGTGACGCCCGCGGGGGCGGTCACCTCGACCTTGACGCCGCCGTCGGCGACGGCCGTGCCGTCGTGGAGACCGCGCAGCCGCTCCAGGGGGGTGAACCGCCAGTCCTCCTCGCGGCCGTGGGGCACCGGGAAGTCGGCCACGTCGTACGACGCGGGCGCGCTCACCCGGGCATCGGTGGGCTGGCCCACCTGGATGACGCCGTCCGTGGTGGATCCGGCCGGGATGGTTTCAGCCATGGCTGTCGTACTGCTCTCTTTCTGCCTGATGGGCCTGAGTGGGGTGCCCGGGCGGAGGACTTCGGCCCCCGCCGGGCGGAGAGGGGGTGGCGTCAGCCGACCGCGCCCTCCATCTGCAGCTCGATCAGCCGGTTGAGCTCCAGCGCGTACTCCATGGGCAGCTCGCGCGCGATCGGCTCGACGAAGCCGCGCACGATCATCGCCATGGCCTCGTCCTCGGACAGACCACGGCTCATCAGGTAGAAGAGCTGGTCGTCGCTGACCTTGGAGACGGTCGCCTCATGGCCCATGGACACGTCGTCCTCGCGGACGTCCACATACGGGTAGGTGTCCGAGCGGGAGATCGTGTCGACGAGCAGGGCGTCGCACAGCACATTGGACTTGGAGCCCTCGGCGCCCTCGCCGATCTCGATCAGACCGCGGTAGGAGGTGCGGCCACCGCCGCGCGCCACCGACTTGGAGACGATGTTCGACGAGGTGCGGGGGGCCATGTGGACCATCTTGGCGCCGGCGTCCTGGTGCTGGCCCTCGCCCGCGAAGGCGATGGACAGGGTCTCGCCCTTGGCGTGCTCACCCATCAGGTAGACGGCGGGGTACTTCATGGTCACCTTGGAGCCGATGTTGCCGTCGACCCACTCCATGGTCGCGCCCTCGTAGGCCACGGCGCGCTTGGTGACCAGGTTGTAGACGTTGTTCGACCAGTTCTGGATGGTCGTGTAGCGGCAGCGGGCGCCCTTCTTGACGATGATCTCAACGACCGCGGAGTGCAGCGAGTCCGACTTGTAGATCGGCGCGGTGCAGCCCTCGACGTAGTGGACGTAGGCGTCCTCGTCGACGATGATCAGCGTCCGCTCGAACTGGCCCATGTTCTCGGTGTTGATGCGGAAGTACGCCTGGAGCGGGATCTCCACGTGCACGCCCTTCGGCACGTAGATGAACGAGCCGCCGGACCAGACCGCCGTGTTCAGCGAGGCGAACTTGTTGTCGCCCGCCGGGATCACGGTGCCGAAGTACTCCTTGAAGAGCTCCGGGTGCTCCTTGAGCGCGGTGTCGGTGTCCAGGAAGATGACGCCCTGCTCCTCCAGGTCCTCACGGATCTGGTGGTAGACGACCTCGGACTCGTACTGGGCCGCGACACCCGCGACGAGGCGCTGCTTCTCGGCCTCCGGGATGCCCAGCTTGTCGTACGTGTTCTTGATGTCCTCGGGCAGCTCCTCCCAGGAGGCGGCCTGCTGCTCGGTGGAGCGGACGAAGTACTTGATGTTGTCGAAGTCGATACCCGACAGATCCGAGCCCCAGGTGGGCATGGGCTTCTTGTCGAAGAGCCGCAGGCCCTTCAGACGGAGCTTGAGCATCCACTCCGGCTCGGACTTCTTCGCCGAGATGTCGCGTACGACCTCCTCGGAGAGGCCGCGCTTGGCCGAGGCGCCGGCCACGTCGGAGTCGGCCCAGCCGTACTCGTAGTTGCCCAGACCCTCGAGCTCGGGGTGAGCGGTCTCCGTGGGGAGAGTCATTCGGGGTTCCTCCCGGCCGTGCTGGCAGATGCGGTGGTGGTCTTGGTAGTGCTGGTGTCGGTCTTCTCGACCTTGCCGGTCTTCGGAACGAACGTCGTGCACACCCCGTCGCCATGGGCGATGGTGGCCAGACGCTGCACATGGGTTCCGAGCAGCTGGGAGAAGACCTCGGTCTCCGCCTCACACAGCTGCGGATATCGCTCGGCTGCGTGGGCGACCGGGCAGTGGTGCTGGCAGAGCTGTTCGCCGACCGGCGCGCTGCGCGCCGTAGCAGCGTACCCGTCCGCGGAGAGTGCTCCGGCGAGCGCTTCGGTGCGGCTGCCGGGGGCAGCGGCCTCGACGGCGCCGCGGTACTCCTCCGCCTGGGCGGCGAGCCTGGCGCGGGCGAACGCCGCGACCGCGGCACGCCCCGCCTCGCCGCCTCCGGCGCTCTGCTCGATCCAGCGGAGAGCGTCGACGGCGAGCTTGTCGTAGGCCTGGTCGAAGGCGTCGCGACCGCAGTCGGTGAGCGCGAAGACCTTGGCCGGGCGGCCGCGCCCCCGCGCCCCGTACACCCTCTTCTCCCGGGGCTCGACGACGCCGTCGGCGACAAGGGTGTCCAGGTGGCGGCGGACGGCCGCCTGGGTCAGCTCCAGCCGCAGGGCGAGCTCCGCCGCGGTGGAGGGACCGTGGTCGAGAATGGAGCGCGCCACCCGGTTGCGGGTGCCGTGCTGCTCTTCCGGCGCGGACGCGGGCGTGCCAGACCGCGCGGCCGCTTCAGCCGCGCGTTCGTTCGGAGCCTCGCTCGCGTATTTCACAACGCCATTGTTGCGTAATTCTCCGGCGATCCACAAGCGGGGGAGTTCGCCGGTTCCGGTGGAGTACATCACTTAGGCCTGCCTAAGTCCGAGATGCGGGCTCACCTGCGGCGACGTGTCCGGGCCGGTCGGCGGGCGCCGCGGCTTCAGGCCCTGCCGCCCACGGACGGCCCCGGGATTCGTAGACTGCCGGGCATGCGAGAAGAGCCCGCGGTCGACATCGTCGGCCTGGTCAAGCGGTACGGCCCGAAGACCGCGGTCGACGGGCTCGATCTGTCCGTCGGCCGGGGCACCGTGACCGCCGTTCTGGGCCCCAACGGAGCCGGTAAGACCACCACCGTCGAGACCTGCGAGGGGTACCGCCGCCCCGACGCCGGGACGGTCCGGATATTCGGGCTCGACCCGGTCAGGGACGCCCCGGCGCTGCGCCCCCGGGTCGGGGTGATGCTCCAGTCCGGAGGCGTTTATTCCGGCGCGCGCGCAGAAGAGATGCTGCGCCACACCGCCTCCCTCCACGCGCATCCGGTGGAGGTGAATCCGCTGATCGAGCGGCTCGGCCTCGGCTCCTGCGGCCGGACCACCTACCGGCGGCTCTCCGGGGGCCAGCAGCAGCGGCTCGCGCTCGCCATGGCCGTCGTCGGCCGCCCCGAGCTGGTCTTCCTCGACGAGCCGACCGCCGGGCTCGACCCACAGGCCCGCCGCGCCACCTGGGACCTCATCCGCGATCTGCGCGACGACGGGGTCACCGTGATGCTGACGACCCACTACATGGACGAGGCCGAGCAGCTCGCCGACGATGTGGCGATCATCGACGGCGGCAAGGTGATCGCCCGGGGCACCCCGGAGGAGCTGTGCCGGGGCGGCGCCGAGAACACCCTGCGCTTCATCGGCCGCCCCGCGCTCGACCTGGCCTCGCTGCTCAAGGCGCTGCCCGCCGACTCCACGGCCGCCGAGCTGACGTCCGGCTCGTACCGCGTCACCGGCAAGGTCAACCCCCAGATGCTGGCCACCGTCACCACCTGGTGCGCGCAGAACGGGGTGATGCCGGACCGGATCTCGGTCGAGCGGCACACCCTCGAGGACGTCTTCCTGGAGCTCACCGGTAAGGAGCTGCGAGCGTGACCGCCACGGGCACATTTCTCCCCAAGCCGGGGGCGGCCCCGCTGCCGCGGATGATCCGGGCGCAGGCCGCGCTGGAGACCCGGATGCTGCTGCGCAACGGCGAGCAGCTGCTGCTGACCGTCGTCATCCCGTCCCTGGTGCTGGTGCTCTTCAGCACCGTCGACATCGTCGACACCGGCTCGGACGGCAGCACGGTGGACTTCCTGGCGCCCGGCGTGCTGGCGCTCGCCGTGCTGTCCACGGCGTTCACCGGACAGGCCATCGCCACCGGCTTCGAGCGGCGCTACGGCGTGCTCAAGCGGCTCGCCGTCTCACCGCTGCCGCGGTGGGGGCTGATGGCCGCCAAGACCTGTGCGGTACTGGTCACCGAGGTGATGCAGATCGTGCTGCTGACCGCGATCGCGCTGGCGCTCGGCTGGTCGCCGCACGGCGACCCGCTCTCCGTCGCGCTGCTGCTGATCCTCGGCACCGCGGCGTTCTCCGGCCTCGGGCTGCTGATGGCGGGCACCCTGAAGGCCGAGGCGACCTTGGCCGCCGCGAATCTGGTCTTCCTGCTGCTGCTCGTGTCGGGCGGCGTCATCGTGTCGCTGGACAAGTTCCCGGGCGCCGTGCGGAGCGCGCTGGAGCTGCTGCCGATCTCGGCGCTCTCGGGCGGACTCCGGGACGTCCTCCAGGACGGGGCCGGGATGCCGTGGCGGGATCTGGGGATCCTGGCGGTCTGGGCGGTGCTGGGGCTGGGCGCGGCGGCCCGCTTCTTCCGCTGGGAGTAGCCCGAGGCGGCCCTTACAGCCTGCGGCTTTACCGGAACACAACCCCTCGTGAAAAGCTGCACAAGCGGCGGCCTACGATGGGCGGGTGCCGAATTCGCTGAATCCCTTCGAGCTGATCGCCCGGCGCTGGCAGCCCTCCGCGCGCTTCGTGGAGCGGGCCGCGCTGGCCACCGTGGTGATGGCCGTGGTCATCGTGGTGACCGGGGGCGCGGTCCGGCTCACCCAGTCCGGCCTGGGCTGTGACACCTGGCCCAAGTGCACCCCGTCCAGCCTCACGCCCACCGCCGACATGGGCATCAACGGTGTCATCGAGTTCACCAACCGCATGCTGACGTACGTCCTGTGCGTCTTCGTCGGTGTGCTGATCATCGCCGCGCGGGCCCGCACGCCGGTGCGCCGCTCCCTCACCCGGCTGGGCTGGACCCAGTTCTGGATCGTGATGGGCAACGCCGTCGTCGGCGGCATCGTGGTCCTCACCGGACTCAACCCGTACATCGTCAGCTCGCACTTCCTGCTGTCCTCCGCGCTCCTCACGGTGGCGATGGTGGTCTGGCAGCGGGCTCGCGAGGGTGACGGTGAACCACGCGACCTCATCGCCCGGCCGGTGCGCCAGCTGACCTGGCTGCTGGTCGGCGCGACCCTGGCGCTGATCCTGATCGGCACGGTGGTCACCGGCGCGGGCCCGCACGCGGGTGACGCCCGTAAGGTGCACCGCATCCCGCTGAACTGGCAGGAGATCACCCAGCTGCATGTGGACTTCGTCTACATCGTGCTGGGCCTCACCGTCGCCCTGTGGTTCACGCTGCGGGCCGTGAAGGCCCCCGCCGCCCAGCGCCGTACGGTCCTGGAGCTCCTCGTCGTGCTGCTCGCGCAGGGCGTGATCGGGTACGTGCAGTACTTCACCCATCTGCCCGAGGTCGTCGTCGGCATCCACATGCTCGGCTCCTGCCTGGTGTGGATCGCGGTGCTGCGGGTGCTGCTCGCCCAGCGCGAGCGCGCCGCCCTTCCGGCGGCCGCGCCCGCCCCCACCGGCGACCACGAGACCGTTCAGCCCGAGCCGGCCGCGTCCAGCCGGTAGACCCGGCGCGCGGTCCCGGCCGCGACCAGCCCGGCGATCCGCTGGGCCTCGGCCCGGGTGCAGATCCCCTCGCCGACCCACTCCTCGGCCAGCCGGGCCATGGCCTGGCCGAACAGCCGGGAAGCGGTCACATACAGCTCGGGCAGCGCCCGCGCGCCCGTCGAGAACAGCAGCTTGCCGAACGGCGCCTCGCCCAGGGTCTCCCCGGGCCGCGGCCCTGCGTCCGCGTAGACGTGCGGGAAGGCCGCGGCGAGCTGGGCCGCCCGCCGGTGGTGCGGCCGGTCCGGCAGCAGCACCAGATCGGTGCCGAAGCCCGCCGTGGCGCGCAGGAAGCCGATGAGCGACTGCGGATCGGCACAATGCAGCTGCACCGGAAGACCGGTCGCCACGGCGCTCCACAGCAGATGCCGGGCGAGCGCGGGGTCGGGGGCACGGTCCCGGGCCGGGCGGCCGGTGAGCGCGAGCCAGCGGGCGGCGGCGCGCCGCACCTCGCGCGGGTCGGGCGGGAGCTCGTCGCAGAAGGCGATCCCCATGGCGAAGGCGGTCGCGTGCTGGGCCGCCGCGTACAGGGCCTCCGCGGTGTTGCCGATGAAGGCGTCGACCGTGCCGGAGGTGTCGGCGACCTGCTCGGCCAGCGGCTCCAGCCGGACCACCTCGAGGACCGTGCCGTCGGCGGCCGCGGCCAGCTCGTCCGGGGTGCTGAGGTCGTCCCGGGCGCCGGACTCCAGCAGAAAGGTGCCGATGCCCGCGCCGCGCAGCAGCAGCCGCGCGGCGCGGTAGGCGCCCAGCTCACGGCGGCGGGCGAGATAGCTGACGGGCGCGCAGTGGGGCTCCATGCCCAGCAGCGGGGGGCACCAGCGGCGCACCGCGAGGCCGGTCCAGCTGTCGAAGAAGGTGGTGCCGGCCGGGGCCGCCCCGGACCCGGCGGCGGCCGCCAGATGGGTTTCGAACGAGCCGACTCCGAGCTCGCCGTCGACCGTGCCGTGGCTGTGCTGGTCGACCAGCGGCGGCAGGGTGATCGGCCCCGCCGCCGGGGCCGGCCCGTCGCGGGGGACCGGACCGATCGGCGGGCCCACGGTATCCGGGGAGTCCGTCGCCTCGTGCATCGCCGCCCGCCTCCTCGCCCTCCGGCATCGACGGGCTTAACGGACGGAAGGGGCGCGAGGTGTCGCCGGACCCGTTATCAGGCGTTCTACGAGGCGGCCGCCGGAGGGTTGCCGGGTCCGCCGAGCTGGATGCCCGCCATGCGCGTCCACTCGTACGGACCGGTGCGGACCTTGGCGGCGAGTTCGCCGTCGAAGTCGTCCCTGAGGGTCAGCCCGGCGAGCTCGGCGGCGCGCCGCGCGCTGTCCTGGGAGGCGGCCACGAGGACGCCCCATTCGCCGTCGGCGCCCACGAGTGCGATCCGGACGGCGCCGCGCCCGATGTGCGCGATCTGCCCCTCGGCGCCGCCGTGACTCCCGGCGAAGGCCGTGATCTGGCGGGCGAGCCGATCGGCCCGCTTCTCGTCCTTGGACGGCTTGGCGGGCTTGGGCGGCTTGGCCGGTGCTTCCGGCGCGGAGGGCTGGGCGGCCGACTCGCCGCTCTCGGGTGTCTCCGGCTGGGTGGTGTCTGCCATACAGCCGATGCTACCCGCCGGTAATCACCGCAGGAAAGGGTCCACGGCGACGGCGACGAAGAGCAGCGACACATAGGTGATCGACCAGTGGAACAGCCGCATCTCCTTGAGCTTCGCGCCCGTGATCCCGGCCCTGGCGCGCGCCTGGAGACCGTGCGCCTCCTTGAGCCAGAACCCGCCCAGCACGGCCGCGACGACGGGATAGAACCAGCCGGTGTAGCCCAGCGGCCACAGCAGCAGCGAGACGCCGACCATGGCCCAGCTGTAGAGGACGATCTGGCGCGCGACCGCCTTGTTGCCCGCGATCACCGGCAGCATCGGCACGCTGGCCCGCTCGTAGTCGTCCTTGACCTTCATCGACAGCGGCCAGTAGTGCGGCGGCGTCCAGAAGAAGATCACGAGGAAGAGGATGACGGCGGCCCAGGAGACCTCGTTGGTCACCGAGGACCAGCCGATGAGCACGGGCATGCAGCCCGCGATGCCGCCCCAGACGATGTTCTGCGAGGTGCGGCGCTTGAGCCACATGGTGTAGACGACGACGTAGAAGGCCAACGCGCCGAGCGACAGCATCGCGGACAGCGGGTTGACCAGCGCCCAGAACCAGGCCGTCGACCCCGCCGCGAGCGCGAAGGCGAAGACGAGGCATTCCCGCGGCGAGACCATGCCGGTCACGAGCGGGCGCTGCGCGGTGCGCTCCATCAGCGCGTCGATGTCCCGGTCGTAATACATGTTGAACGCGGCGGCGCCACCGGCGGACAGATAGCCGCCGACGCAGGTGGCGACCACCAGCCACAGGTCCGGGACGCCCTCGGCGGCCAGGAACATGACCGGCACCGTCGTCATCAGCAGCAGTTCGATGACGCGCGGCTTCGTCAGCGCCACGAACGCCTTGACACGGGCCCCGAACGGCCGGTGACCGGAGCTCGTTTCGCTCGTCTCGAGCACCCCCGCAGGACGGGATTCGACGGCCGTCACGCACACCCCTGGTGGAAGCAAGAACAAGCAAGCACCGGACATGAAGAGCCGGTAAAGACTTGCGCGTACCACGCCACTCTAGACGTAGCGGATGCGCCGCCCGCCGCCGGGGTCCCTCGTGTTGTAGGCGGACGGCAAGGCGCCCGTAAGGCGGCCACGCCCGGGGGGCGACGGGCCCGGCAGAGCCCGGAACGGCGCCTTCCGTAGGGCCCGGGACGTCCTTCGGACGGGCCCCGGAGGGAATGCGGCAACCTCGGAATTCGTTCCTTATCCCGTTGGGTGGAACTCGAAAAGACGACCGTTGTTCCAGGGGTAGGCTCGACAACGCCGGTGTACATACGGTCACCGGATTTCGACATTGTGGAGAGGAGCCCTGACTCAGGGTGAGCACCAAGCCGACTACCACAGACCTCGAGTGGACCGATCTGGACCAGCGAGCCGTCGACACGGCCCGGGTCCTGGCCATGGACTCCGTACAGAAGGTCGGTAACGGCCACCCTGGCACGGCCATGAGCCTCGCGCCCGCCGCGTACCTGCTCTTCCAGAAGCTGATGCGGCACGACCCCTCCGACGCGGGCTGGGCGGGCCGGGACCGCTTCGTCCTCTCCCCCGGGCACACCAGCCTGACCCTCTACGTCCAGCTGTACCTGGCGGGCTTCGGGCTGGAGCTCGACGATCTGCGGTCGTTCCGCACCTGGGGCAGCAAGACCCCGGGGCACCCCGAGTTCGGCCACACCACCGGTGTCGAAACCACCACCGGCCCGCTGGGCCAGGGCATCGCCAACGCGGTGGGCATGGCGATGGCCGCCCGCTACGAGCGTGGCCTGTTCGACCCGGAGGCGCCCGAGGGCGCCTCTCCGTTCGACCACACCATCTGGGCGATCGTCTCCGACGGCGACCTGGAGGAGGGCATCTCCGCCGAGGCGTCCTCGCTGGCCGGCCACCAGAAGCTGGGCAACATCGTCGCCCTGTACGACGACAACCACATCTCGATCGAGGGCGACACCGCGACCGCGCTCTCCGAGGACGTGCTGAAGCGCTACGAGGCGTACGGCTGGCACGTCCAGCGCATCGAGCAGGCCGAGAGCGGCGACTTCGACATCCACGCGTTGCACGCGGCGCTGAAGGCGGCGCAGGCCGAGACCGAGCGCCCCTCGATCATCGCGGCCCGTACGATCATCGCCTGGCCCGCCCCGAACGCGCAGAACACCGAGGCGTCCCACGGCTCGGCGCTGGGCGCCGACGAGGTCGCCGCCACCAAGCGCGTCCTCGGCTTCGACCCCGAGCAGCACTTCGCGGTCGACACGGAGGTCATCAACCACACCCGCGCCCTGGTCGAGCGCGGCCGCGAGGCCCACGCCGCCTGGGACAAGAAGCTCCAGGAGTGGCGGAACGCCAACTCCGAGCGGGCCGCCCTGTTCGACCGGATCACCGCGGGCGAGCTGCCCGAGGGCTGGGAGAGCGCGCTGCCGGTCTTCGAACCGGGCAAGGACGTCGCCACCCGTAAGGCGTCCGGCCAGGTGCTCAAGGCGCTCGGCGGGGTGCTCCCCGAGCTGTGGGGCGGCTCCGCCGACCTCGCGGGCTCCAACAACACCACGATCGACGCGTCCTCGTCCTTCCTCCCGAAGGGCAACCCGCTGCCGGAGGCCGACCCGTACGGCCGCACGATCCACTTCGGCATCCGCGAGCACGCCATGGGCTCGACCATGAACGGCATCGCGCTGCACGGCAACACCCGTGTCTACGGCGGTACCTTCCTGGTCTTCTCCGACTACATGCGCCCGGCCGTCCGGCTCGCCGCGCTGATGAAGCTGCCGGTCACCTACGTGTGGACGCACGACTCCATCGGCCTCGGCGAGGACGGCCCGACCCACCAGCCGGTGGAGCACCTGTCCGTGCTGCGCGCCATCCCGGGCCTGAACGTGGTCCGCCCGGCCGACGCCAACGAGACGGCCATCGCATGGCGGGAGATCACCCGCCGCCACACCGCGAACCCGGCTCCGCACGGTCTGGCGCTGACCCGGCAGAACGTGCCGACCTACGAGGCCGACGAGAACGCCGCCAAGGGCGGTTACGTCCTCTTCGAGGCCGAGGGCGGTCAGCCGCGGGTCATCCTCATCGGCACCGGTTCCGAGGTGCAGCTCGCCGTGGAGGCGCGCGAGCAGCTCCAGGCCGCCGGGATTCCCACCCGCGTTGTGTCGATGCCCTCGGTCGAGTGGTTCGAGGAGCAGGACAAGGGGTACCGGGAGACAGTGCTGCCGCCGTCCGTCAAGGCTCGGGTGGCCGTCGAGGCGGGTATCGGCCTGACCTGGTACCGCTACGTCGGCGAGGCCGGCCGCATCGTCTCGCTCGAGCACTTCGGCGCCTCGGCCGACTACAAGGTGCTCTTCCGGGAGTTCGGCCTCACCGCCGAGGCCGTGGTCACCGCCGCCCGCGAGTCCCTCGACGCCGCCGGGCGCTGACCCCACAGACGACGTAAGTGCGACGAGTAGGAGAACACACCCCATGACAGACGCACTCAAGCGGCTGGCCGACGAAGGCGTCGCCATCTGGCTCGACGACCTCTCCCGCAAGAGGATCACTTCCGGCAATCTGGCCGAGCTGATCGACCAGCAGCATGTCGTAGGCGTCACCACCAACCCGTCGATCTTCCAGAAGGCGATCTCCGGCGGTGACGGCTACCAGCAGCAGGTGGCCGACCTCGCGGTCCGCCGGGTCACCGTCGAGGAAGCCGTCCGCATGATCACCACGGCGGACGTCCGCGACGCGGCCGACATCCTCCGGCCGGTGTACGACGCGACGGGCGGCCAGGACGGCCGGGTATCCATCGAGGTGGACCCGCGCCTGGCCCACAACACGGCCGCCACCATCGCCGAGGCCAAGCAGCTGGCCTGGCTGGTGGACCGGCCCAACACCTTCATCAAGATCCCGGCGACCGAGGCGGGGCTGCCCGCGATCACCGAGGTGATCGGCCTGGGCATCAGCGTCAATGTCACCCTGATCTTCTCCCTGGAGCGGTACCGCGCGGTCATGGACGCCTTCCTGGCCGGTCTGGAGAAGGCCAAGGCCGCGGGTCTTGACCTGCAGAAGATCCACTCGGTGGCGTCCTTCTTCGTCTCCCGCGTGGACACCGAGATCGACAAGCGCATCGACAAGCTCGGCACCGACGAGGCCAAGGCGCTGCGCGGCAAGGCCGCCGTCGCCAACGCCCGCCTCGCGTACCAGGCGTACGAGGAGGTCTTCAGCTCCGACCGCTGGGACGTCCTGGACCGCGCGAACGCCAACAAGCAGCGTCCGCTGTGGGCCTCGACCGGTGTCAAGGACCCGGCGTACAAGGACACCATGTACGTCGTGGATCTGGTCGCCCCCGGCACCGTCAACACCATGCCGGAGGCCACCCTGGAGGCGGTCGCCGACCACGGCGAGATCCGCGGCGACGCCGTGCGCGGCACGTACGAGCAGGCCAAGGCCGACCTCGACGCGCTGGCCGGGATCGGGATCTCCTACGACGACGTCGTCCAGGTGCTGGAGGACGAGGGCGTCGAGAAGTTCGCGTCCTCGTGGAACGACCTGCTGAAGTCCACCGAGGCGGAGCTCAAGCGCCTCGCACCCTCGGAGGCATGAAAACGTGAGCAGCAGCAATCCGCTGCGTGACCCACGAGACCGGCGGCTCCCGCGCATCGCGGGGCCGTCCGGCCTCGTGATCTTCGGCGTCACGGGCGACCTGTCCCGTAAGAAGCTGATGCCGGCCATCTACGACCTGGCCAACCGCGGGCTGCTGCCCCCGGGCTTCTCACTCGTCGGCTTCGCCCGCCGCGACTGGGAGAACGAGGACTTCGCCCAGGTCGTACACGACGCGGTCAAGGAGCACGCGCGGACCCCGTTCCGCGAGGAGGTCTGGCAGCAGCTGGCCGAGGGGTTCCGCTTCGTCCCCGGCGTGTTCGACGACGACGAGGCTTTCGTCCAGCTGCGGGCGACCATAGAGGAGCTCGACAAGGCGCGCGGCACCGGCGGCAACTTCGCCTTCTATCTGTCGGTCCCGCCGAAGTTCTTCCCCACCGTCGTCCAGCAGCTCAAGAAGCACGGGCTGTCGCACGGGCAGGGCGACTCCTGGCGGCGCGCGGTCATCGAGAAGCCCTTCGGCCACGACCTGAAGAGCGCCCAGGATCTCAACCAGGTCGTCCACGAGGTCTTCCGGCCCAGTGACGTCTTCCGGATCGACCACTACCTGGGCAAGGAGACGGTCCAGAACATCCTGGCGCTGCGCTTCGCCAACACGATGTTCGAGCCGATCTGGAACCGGTCGTACGTCGACCATGTACAGATCACCATGGCCGAGGACATCGGCATCGGCGGGCGCGCGGGCTACTACGACGGCATCGGCGCGGCCCGCGACGTCATCCAGAACCACCTGCTGCAGCTACTCGCGCTGACCGCCATGGAGGAGCCCGCCTCCTTCGACGCGTCCTCCCTGGTCACCGAGAAGCTGAAGGCGCTCAGGGCGGTCAAGCTGCCCAAGGACCTGGGCAAGCACACGGTGCGCGCCCAGTACGCCCCCGGCTGGCAGGGTGGTGAGGAGGTGCACGGCTACCTCGAGGAGGAGGGCATCGACCCCCACTCGAAGACCGACACCTACGCCGCGATCAAGCTGGAGATCGACAACCGCCGCTGGGCGGGTGTCCCCTTCTACCTGCGCACCGGCAAGCGGCTGGGGCGGCGGGTCACCGAGATCGCGGTGGTCTTCCAGCGCGCTCCGCACTCCCCCTTCGATGCCACCGACACCCAGGAGCTGGGGCAGAACGCCCTGGTCATCCGGGTGCAGCCGGACGAGGGCGTCACCATCCGGTTCGGTTCCAAGGTGCCCGGCACCTCCATGGAGATCCGGGACGTGACGATGGACTTCCAGTACGGCGAGTCCTTCACCGAGTCCAGCCCCGAGGCGTACGAGCGGCTGCTGCTGGACGTCCTGCTCGGCGAGGCGAACCTCTTCCCGCGCCATGAGGAGGTCGAGCAGTCCTGGCGGATCCTGGACCCGATCGAGGAGTACTGGGACCAGCACGGCAGGCCCGAGCAGTACACCTCCGGTACCTGGGGGCCGAAAGCCGCGGACGAGATGCTCGCACGAGACGGACGGAGCTGGCGGCGGCCATGAACATCGATCTCACGGACACCACGTCCAGCCGGATCAACTCCGCTCTGGTCCAGGCACGCCGGGCCACCGGTACCCCGGCCGTGGGCATGGTGCTCACCCTCGTCATCGTCACCGACGAGGGCAACCACTACGACGCGCTGCGGGCGGCGAGCGAGGCGTCCAAGGAACACCCCTCGCGCACGCTGGTCGTCATCAAGCGGCCGGGCCGGTCGCCGCGCGACCGCAAGATGGCCCGGATGGACGCCGAGGTGCGGGTCGGCGGCGAGACCGGCACCGGCGAGACGGTGCTGCTGCGGCTGCACGGCGAACTCGCCAACCACGCCTACTCGGTGGTCCTGCCGCTGCTGCTGCCGGACGCCCCGGTGGTGGTGTGGTGGCCGGAGGACGCCCCGGAGCACCCCGCCGAGGATCTGCTCGGGCAGCTGGCCCAGCGCCGGATCACCGACGCCCAGGCCACCGAGGACCCGGTCGCGGCCCTCGGGCTGCGGGCCGCCACCTACACCCCGGGCGACACCGACCTGGCGTGGACCCGGATCACCCCGTGGCGCAGCGTCCTGGCCGCGGCCCTGGACCAGCGGCACTCCCCGATCACCTCCGCGGTCGTCGAGGGCGAGGCGTACAACCCGAGCAGCGAGCTGCTCGCGCTGTGGCTCGCCCAGCGGCTGGGGGTCCCGGTGGACCGGCAGGTCTCGGAGGGCCCCGGGCTGACCGCGGTGCGGCTGGAGACGGCCGACGGCGTGGTCTGCCTGGACCGGGCGAACGGCTCGCTGGCCGAGCTGGCCATGCCGGGCCAGCCCGACCGGCATGTGGCGCTGCAGCGGCGTGAGATGTCGGAGCTGATCGCCGAGGAGCTGCGCCGGCTGGACCCCGACGAGAGCTACGAGTCGTCGGTGAAGTTCGGCGTCAGCAGGCTGGGCAAGGGCGGCGTGGGGACGCTGGAGCGGGACGCCAAGGCCGCCCCGGCGACCCAGGTGGTGCCGCCCGGGGCGGACCTGCCGCCGCTGCCGACCCGGGACCCGGAGACGCCCTCGGAGCACGCTCCGGGCTCGCCGAAGAACCCGCCGCAGGCACCGGCACAGCCGCCGGCTCCCAAGCCCCACCCCCCGAAGTCCCAGGAGCAGAAGGCGGACGGGAAGGCGGACAAATGACCGCACCACAGGTGGTCGTCCACCGCGACAAGGAGCTGATGGCCCAGGCCGCGGCGGCCCGGCTGATCACGAAGATCGTGGACGCCCAGGCCGCCCGTGGCTCGGCCTCGGTCGTCCTGACCGGCGGGCGCAACGGCAACGGCCTGCTGGCCGCGCTCGGCGCCTCCCCGGCGCGCGACGCGGTCGACTGGTCGCGGCTGGACCTGTGGTGGGGCGATGAGCGATTCCTGCCCGACGGGCATGCGGACCGCAATGTCACACAGGCCCGCGAGGCGCTGCTGGACGCGGTGGAGCTGGACCCGGCGCGGGTGCACGCGATGCCCGCGTCCGACGGACCCCACGGCGGCGATGTGGACGCCGCCGCCGAGGCGTACGCGACCGAGCTGGCCGGGGCCGCGCGGCCGGAGAACCACGGCGCGGTGCCGTCGTTCGACGTAACCCTGCTCGGCGTCGGCCCGGACACCCATGTGGCCTCGCTCTTCCCCGAGCTGCCCGCCGTCCGGGAGACCGAGCGGATGGTGGTCGGGGTGCGCGGCGCGCCCAAGCCGCCGCCGGTGCGGATCTCGCTGACCCTGCCCGCGATCCGCGCGGCACGGGAGGTGTGGCTGCTGGCGGCCGGTGAGGACAAGGCGAAGGCGGTCACGATAGCGCTGTCGGGCGCCGGGGAGCTGCAGGCTCCGGCGGCGGGCGCGCGCGGTCGCGGCCGGACGCTGTGGTTGCTGGACCGGGCCGCGGCGGCGGGGCTGCCACGCGAGCTGTACCCCCCGGCGTCGCCGTAACCCTCGTATCGCATACGACGGTCCCCCGGGCGCTTCAGGCGCCCGGGGGACCGTTCGTTGTCGTGAGGGCCGGAAGGTTTTCCGGCCCTCTCAGGCCTCAGCGGCCGCGCAGCGAGCGGTAGGTGGCGACCAGGTGCTCGGTGGAGGTGTCCAGACCGGGCACCTCGGCGCCCTCGGTCAGGGCGGGCTCGACGCGCTTGGCGAGCACCTTGCCCAGCTCCACTCCCCACTGGTCGAAGGAGTCGATGTTCCACACCGCGCCCTGGACGAAGACCTTGTGCTCATAGAGGGCGACCAGCTGCCCCAGCACCGACGGGGTCAGCTCGTGGGCGAGGATCGTGGTGGTGGGGCGATTGCCGTCGAAGGTCTTGTGCGGCACCAGCTCCTCGGGCACTCCCTCGGCGGCGACCTCCTCGGCGGTCTTGCCGAAGGCCAGCGCCTGGCCCTGGGCGAAGAGGTTGGCCATCAGCAGGTCGTGATGGGACTCCAGCCCGGGCGGCAGATCCTTCACCGGCCGCGCGAAGCCGATCAGATCGGCCGGGACCAGCTTGGTGCCCTGGTGGAGCAGCTGGTAGTAGGCGTGCTGGCCGTTGGTGCCGGGGGTGCCCCAGACGATGGGGCCGGTCTGCCAGCCGACGCGGTTCCCGTCCCGGTCCACATGCTTGCCGTTGGACTCCATGTCCAGCTGCTGCAAATAGTCGGTGAACCGCGACAGATAGTGGCTGTAGGGCAGGACGGCATGTGCCTGGGCGCCGTGGAAGTTGTCGTACCAGATGCCCAGCAGGCCCATCAGCAGCGGGACGTTCTGCTCCGGCGGGGCGGTGGAGAAGTGCTCGTCGACCAGGTGGAAGCCGGCCAGCATCTCGCGGAAGCAGTCCGGGCCGATGGCGACCATCAGGGAGAGACCGATGGCCGAGTCGTAGGAGTAGCGCCCGCCGACCCAGTCCCAGAACCCGAACATGTTGTCCGTGTCGATGCCGAACTCGGCGACCTTCTCGGCGTTGGTCGACACCGCCACGAAGTGCTTGGCGACGGCCTCCTGACCGGCCCGGAGCCCGGTCAGCAGCCAGTCGCGGGCGGAGACGGCGTTGGTGATGGTCTCGATGGTGGTGAAGGTCTTGGAGGCGACGATGAACAGCGTCTCGGCGGGGTCCAGGTCGCGCACCGCCTCGTGCAGATCCGCCCCGTCCACATTGGAGACGAACCGGAACGTCATCGAGCGGTCGCTGTAGGAGCGCAGCGCCTCGTACGCCATCTTCGGGCCCAGATCGGAGCCGCCGATGCCGATGTTGACGACGTGTCGGATCCGCTTGCCGGTGTGGCCGGTCCAGTCGCCGGACCTGACGCGGTCGGCGAAGACGGCCATCTTGGCGAGCACGGCGTGCACTTCGCCGACGACGTCCTGCCCGTCCGCCTTGATCTCCGCGGAGTGCGGTGCGCGCAGCGCGATGTGCAGCACCGAGCGGTCCTCGGTGGTGTTGATCCGCTCGCCGCGGAACATGGCGTCGCGCAGCTCGGCCACCTTGGTGGCGCTCGCCAGTTCGCGCAGCAGCCGCAGGGTCTCGTCGGTCACCAGGTGCTTGGAGTAGTCGACGTGGAGATCGCCGACCTGAAGGGTGAGGCGGCTCCCGCGCTCCGGGTCGCCCGCGAACAGGTCGCGCAGATGAGCGTCGCCCAGCTCCTTGCGGTGTGCGGCCAGCGCGTGCCATTCCGGCAGCTGGTCCAGCCTGGTGCGGCCTTCCATGTTCATCTCGGACATCAGCCCACTTCTCGTCGGTACCTGGCCCCCGTGCCACCAACCTAATTGATGACGGGCCGCATTCCTGGAACGAGGGCCGCCACCCCGCAGACGAAGAGCGCGGCGGCCCCCAGCGCCGGGGTATTGAGCCCCCATGCCTCGGCCATCACCCCGCCCAGCAGCGCGCCGAGCGGGGCGCCCGCGATCGACAGCGTACGGAAGGCCGAGCTCACCCGCCCGAGTGCCCCGTCTGGGCTGCGCTGCTGCATCATCGTCACCTCGGTGACGTTCCAGACGATCCCCGCGAAGCCGAAGAGGCCCATGGCGGCGACCGCGACCGGCAGGCTCCGTATCGCCCCGAGGGCGGCCAGGGCGCCGATCTGCGCGGTGCCGCACACCACGAGGGCACGGGCGCGCCCCAGCTTCTCGGTGAGCCGGGCGGCCACCAGGCCCCCGGCCACGCTGCCGATCCCGTAGACGGTGATGACCGCCGCGTAGCCGGTGTTCCCGGCGTCCAGCCAGCCGGTGATGTGCACTACCAGAGTGGCGATGAGCGCGCCGATGCCGATGTTGCACAGCGTGGTGGAGGCGCACAGCGCCCGCAGCGCGCGGTCCCGCCACAGCACGGCCAGGCCCTCGGCGATATCGCGCCGCAGCGACCCGCCCGGCGGGCGCGGGGCCCGCTCGGGGGGTGCCGCCCCCAGCGAGGCGACCAGCGCGGCGGCGGCGAGATAGGTGGCCGCGTCCGCCGCGTACGGCATCGCGGCGCCGAGGCCGAGCAGCACCGGGACCAGCGGGGCGCCCACGAACCGGCCCATGACCTCCTGCCCGGTCATCAGCCGGGAGTTGGCCCGGCCCAGCGCCTGCTGCCCCACCACGGACGGCAGCAGCGCCGTGGCCGCGTTGTCGAACAGGGTCTGCAGCGTGGTGAGGGCGAAGGCGAGGACGAGCAGCAGCCCGATGGTGGCCCGGTCCAGCCACACCGCGACGGCGAACCCCGCCATCAGGACGGCCCGCACGCCGTCCACCGCCCACATCGCCCGCCGCTGGTCCACCCGGTCCGCGATGGCCCCGCCGATCAGCCCGAACAGCAGCCAGGGCAGAAAGCCGCAGGCGGTCACGAGCGAGACCAGCACCGGCGAATCGGTCAGCGAGACGGCCAGCAGCGGCAGCGCCGCACCCCGCAGCGCGTCCCCGAACCGGGATACGACGGCGGCCGCCCACAGCCGCCCGAACCCCCCGCGCCACGCGGGCCCCGCCGGCTTCCCGGCACCCAGCTCAGCGGCGTCCACCGCGGCCATGACGATCCCCCTCCGCCCCATGCGTCGGCCCCCACCCGGCGGGACGGCTCCCCCCGGTGATCGAGCACCTCATGACCGTAGCCCGCGCCACTGACAACGGCCCGGCCGCGCACCCCTCACAGGAGGTGCCCGGCCGGGCCGTCGTACCGCGTTGTGTGTCTAGATCTCGCCCCGGAGCTTGGCGAGTGCCTCGGCGAGGATCGCCTCGCCGTCGGCGTCGCTGCGCCGCTCCCGTACGTACGCCAGATGCGTCTTGTACGGCTCGGTGCGCGGCGGGTCCGGCGGGTTGTCCCGGTCCTTGCCGGCCGGGAAGCCGCAGCGGGGGCAGTCCCACGTGTCAGGGATCTGCGCGTCGCTGGCGAAGCTCGGCACGGTCTCATGCCCGTTCGAGCACCAGAAGGAGATGCGCAGGCGCGGCGCCGATTCGCCTCGCTCGGCTTCTCCCATCGGCCCCGCCCCGACCCGACTTCCACGGATCGCGTTGCCACTTGCCACGGTCGTAACTCCCTGCGTGATGGTGCCGCGAAGCCTCGATTGGCAGCTTCGCCGCCCGGCGCCCCAGTCTACGTAAGGCCCAACGCGCGTCCAGTGAGAGGAGTTACACCCGTCACGGAGGACGCCATGCCATCATAGGCCGCATATGGGCCCCGCTGACGACGGTACGTCAGTTATCGGGCGTCAGCCGAGTCCCGGACGGGCCCCGCCGGCGGACCCTCAGTCGAGCTTCATCAGCAACCCGAGCACGACGATGCAGACGAACCACAGCAGCCCGACCACCACGGTGATGCGGTCCAGGTTGCGCTCGGCGACCGAGGAGCCGCCCACCGAGGACTGCATGCCGCCACCGAACATGTCGGACAGGCCGCCGCCCTTCCCCTTGTGCATGAGCACCAACATCATCAGCAGCAGGCTGAAGATGATGAGGGCGATCGAGAACCCCATGATCACAGCTGGACCAACCTTCTCGGGCTTGTACGGACGTCGGGGGCCGGACGGTGCGATTTCCACCGCCTCGACCCCCGACAGGGTACGACGACGCGCGCGCTAGGGCCTACTCACTGGTCGCGGAAACGAACGATCTTGACGAATTCGTCCGCGTCCAGCGACGCGCCGCCGATCAGGGCGCCGTCCACATCCGGCTTGGCCATGATCGCGGCGACGTTCCCCGACTTCACCGAGCCGCCGTACTGGATCCTGACCTTGTCGGCGACCTCCTGGCCGTAGAGCTCGGCGAGCCGGCCGCGGATCGCCCCGCAGACCTCCTGGGCGTCCTCGGGGGTCGCGACCTCGCCGGTGCCGATCGCCCAGACCGGCTCGTAGGCGATCACGATGGTCTCGGCCTGCTCGGCCGGGACGTCCTTCAGGCCCCCGTCCACCTGGGCGAGGGTGTGCGCGACCTGGTTGCCCGCCTTGCGGACGTCGAGGCCCTCGCCGACGCACAGGATCGGGGTGAGGTCGTTGCGGAAGGCCGCCTTGACCTTGGCGTTGCACAGCTCGTCGGTCTCGTCGTGGTACTGGCGCCGCTCCGAGTGCCCGACGACGGCGTAGGCGCACCTGAGCTTGGCCAGCATCGGGCCGGAGATCTCGCCGGTGTAGGCGCCGGAGTCATGTGCCGAGATGTCCTGGGCGCCGTACTTGATCTTCAGCTTGTCGCCGTCGACCAGGGTCTGCACGGACCGCAGATCGATGAAGGGCGGCAGCACCGCGACCTCCACGGCCTCGTAGTCCTTGTCGGCGAGCCCGAAGGCGAGCTTCTGGACGTGGGCGATGGCCTCGAGGTGGTTGAGGTTCATCTTCCAGTTGCCCGCCATCAGCGGAATGCGGTCACTCACGGTGTTCAGTCCTCCAGTGCGGCGAGGCCGGGGAGCGTCTTGCCCTCGAGGTATTCGAGGCTCGCTCCACCGCCGGTCGAGATGTGGCCGAAAGCGTTCTCGTCGAAGCCCAGGATGCGTACGGCCGCGGCGGAGTCGCCGCCACCGACCACGGTGAAGGCCGGGCTGTCCAGGAGCGCCTGGGCCACGGCCCGGGTGCCCTCGGCGTAGTCGGGGTGCTCGAAGACGCCCATGGGGCCGTTCCAGAAGACGGTGGCGGCGTCGGCCAGCTTCGAGGCGTAGAGCTTGCGCGTCTCCGGGCCGATGTCCAGGCCCTGGAGGTCGGCCGGAATCGCGTCCGCGGCGACGAGCCGTGGGTTCGCGGGGGCCTTGGTCTTCAGGTCCGGGAATTCGGGCGCGGCCGTGACATCGACCGGGAGCACGAACTCCACACCGCGCTCCTCGGCCCGGCGCAGATAGTCCTGGACCGCCGGGACCTGGTCCTCCTGCAGCAGTGAGCCGCCGACCTCGTGGCCCTGGGCCTTGAGGAAGGTGTACGCCATGCCGCCGCCGATCAGGATGCGGTCGGCCTTCTCCAGCAGGTGGTCGATCACGCCGAGCTTGTCGGAGACCTTGGCGCCGCCGAGGACCACCGCGTAGGGCCGCTTGACGTCCTCGGTGAGCTTCTTCAGGACGGTGAGCTCGGCGGCGATCAGGTCGCCCGCTGCGTGCGGCAGCCGCGCCGGGAGGTCGTACACCGAGGCGTGCTTGCGGTGGACCGCGCCGAAGCCGTCACCCACATAGAGGTCGGCGAGGGCGGCGAGCCGGTCGGCGAAGGCGCCGCGCTCGGCGTCGTCCTTACTGGTCTCACCGGCGTTGAAGCGCAGGTTCTCCAGCAGCGCGACCTCGCCGTCGCCAAGGGCCGCCACGGTGGCCTGAGCGCTGTCGTCCACGGTGTCGGTTGCGAAGGCGACCTGCTTGCCGAGGAGTTCGCCGAGCCGCCGGGCGACCGGGGCGAGCGAGTACTGGGGGTCCGGGGCGCCCTTGGGGCGGCCCAGGTGCGAGGCGACGATCACCTTGGCGCCCCGGTCCAGGAGCTTGGTGATCGTCGGGACGGCGGCGCGGATCCGGCCGTCGTCGGTGATCGTCTCGCCGTCGAGCGGGACGTTCAGATCGGCGCGGACGAAGACCCGCTGCCCGGCGACCTGATGATCGTCAATCGTCTTCACAGGGATGACTCCTTGATCATGGATCGGGGCCCGTTACGACGGCGTCGTAGCGGGCCCCGTTTCCTAGCTCATCGGGACAGCGGTCAGAGCCGGCCGCCGACGAAGACGGTCAGGTCGACGAGGCGGTTGGAGTAGCCCCACTCGTTGTCGTACCAGCCGACGACCTTGACCTGCTTGCCCTGGACCATGGTCAGGGAGGAGTCGAACGTGCAGGACGCGGGCCAGTTGACGATGTCCGAGGAGACGATCGGGTCCTCGGTGTACTCGAGGATGCCCTTGAGCTGACCCTCGGCGGCCTTCTGGAAGGCGGTGTTGATCTCGTCCTTGGTGACCTCGCGGTCGAGCTCCAGGACGAGGTCGGTGACCGAGCCGGTCGGGACCGGGACGCGCATCGCGATGCCGTCCAGCTTGCCCTTGAGCTGCGGGAGGACCAGCGCGGTGGCCTTGGCGGCACCGGTGGAGGTCGGGATGATGTTCTCGGCCGCCGCGCGGGCGCGACGCAGGTCCTTGTGCGGGAAGTCCAGGATGCGCTGGTCGTTGGTGTACGCGTGGACCGTCGTCATCATGCCCTTGACGATGCCGAAGTTCTCGTCGAGGACCTTGGCCATCGGCGCCACACAGTTGGTGGTGCAGGAGGCGTTGGAGATGACGTGGTGGTTCGCCGGGTCGTACTTGTCCTGGTTGACGCCCATCACGATGGTGATGTCCTCGTTCTTGGCGGGCGCGGAGATCAGGACCTTCTTGGCGCCGGCGGCAAGGTGCTTGGCGGCGTCCTCCCGCTTGGTGAAGATGCCGGTGGACTCCACCACGATGTCGGCGCCGAGCTCGCCCCACGGAAGTGCGGCCGGGTCGCGCTCGGCCATCGTCTTGAAGGTCTGGTTGCCCACCGTGATGGTGTCCTCGGTGTGGCTGACCTCGTGCTTCAGCCGACCGAGGATGGAGTCGTACTTGAGCAGGTGGACCAGGGTGGCATTGTCGGTCAGGTCGTTGACACCGACGATCTCGATGTCCGCGCCCTGCTCAAGGAGCGCGCGGAAGTAGTTGCGACCGATGCGGCCGAAGCCATTGATGCCTACGCGGATCGTCACGAACCGATCTCCTCGTTGGTGTGCCGGTCTGGACGCCGGCGAACGTGTAATGGGATGTCCCCGACCGCCTCCGACCCTACCGCTATCACGGGACGTACGTGACATTGGCATCGGCGGCCCATGACCACCGGAAAGTGGTACGGACCGCCGATTCAGTCACGATGTGTCACGCGCTGTCAACGACGCAGCGCAGGTAGCGCGTCGCCCACCAACCGGCCCTCTGGCCGTCGTCGGGGACGGGCTCCAGGCCGAATCCCAGCAGTACGGTGTCCCGCGTGGTGACGCCCGCGGCGGTGGGGAACAGCTCCCGCGAACGGGACCAGTCCCCGGCGTTCGCCGGACCGCCCTCCGGCGCCCCCGGCACCGCCCACGGGCCGAGAGCGCCCCAGCCTGGGGCCCCGTCAACCGTCCCGAACCGCGGACCTGCGGTCAACAGGCTCGGGCCGTTCACGGCTGAGAAGTTGACGAACGCGTGCGGATTGGGCGGGAGGCCCGCCTCGCACTCGGTGGACACCTCGAGTTCGTTGACTCGGTTCGATGCGGCTCCGCTTATGCTCCCGACTGCCCGGGCTCACACCGATTCATGCTCTTCTGCGAAGCCGGCTTCCGCGCCCGGAGTCACATCCACCGCAGGACCACGGTGCGGGATCGTTGACGGGGCCCCACGCCGGACGCGCCCAGCGACATCCGCCCGGTCAGCGCCATCTGAGCCGTATCCCCGGCAAACCGGTTCGTGCTTGCAAGCTCACGAGCGGATACGAAGAGACCGTCGGACCGCTACCCGGTCTCGGGGCGGTCGGCCCTGGACGCGGGGCGCCGTCAGCCGACCATGCCGTCGGCCATCTCCTCGGTCAGGCTGGACTCGGTGCCGGGGATGCCCAGATCCTGGGCGCGCTTGTCGGCCATGGCCAGCAAACGGCGGATACGGCCCGCGACGGCGTCCTTGGTCAGCGGCGGGTCGGCGAGGGCGCCCAGCTCCTCCAGGGACGCCTGCTTGTGCTCCATGCGCAGCCGCCCGGCCGCGGCGAGGTGCTCGGGCACCTCGTCGCCCAGGATCTCCAGGGCGCGCTGCACCCGGGCCCCGGCGGCGACGGCCGCGCGGGCCGAGCGGCGCAGATTGGCGTCGTCGAAGTTGGCGAGGCGGTTGGCGGTGGCCCGCACCTCGCGGCGCATCCGCCGCTCCTCCCAGGCGAGGACCGACTCATGCGCCCCCAGCCGCGTCAACAGCGCGCCGATGGCATCACCGTCCCGGACGACCACCCGGTCCACCCCGCGCACCTCGCGCGCCTTGGCGGCGATCTGGAGCCGGCGGGCGGCGCCGACCAGCGCGAGCGCGGCCTCCGGGCCAGGGCAGGTCACTTCCAGGGAGGACGAGCGGCCGGGCTCGGTGAGCGAGCCATGGGCGAGGAAGGCCCCGCGCCAGGCGGCCTCGGCGTCGCAGGTGGCGCCGGAGACGACCTGCGGCGGCAGTCCGCGGATCGGCCGGCCGCGGCCGTCGACCAGGCCGGTCTGCCGTGCCAGCTGGTCACCGCCCGCCACCACCCGCACCACGTACCGGCTGCCGCGGCGCAGCCCGCCGGGGGCCATCACCACCAGGTCCGAGGAGTGGCCGAAGATCTCCAGGATGTCCTTGCGGACCCTGCGGGCCGCGATCCCCGTGTCCAGCTCCGCCTCGATCACGATGCGCCCGCTGACCAGGTGCAGCCCGCCCGCGAACCGCAGGATCGCCGAGACCTCCGCTTTCCGGCAGCAGGTCCGGGTGACGGGGAGCCGGGAGATTTCGTCCTTCACCGCTGCCGTCATCGCCATGGGCCGATCCTTCCATGCATCCGAAAAATACGGTCGTACGCGGCCGCCAGAAGCTCCGGGTCATGCTTCGGGGCACCGTCGGTCGCGGCCACCGGCGCAAGCTCGACTGTGCCGCCCAGCCGCTTGGCGGCGTCGCACAGACTGCTCTGGTCGGGGACGGCGGCCTCGTCGGCCAGCACCACGTCGAAGGCGAGTTTAGGGGCGTGTCGGGCCAAAACCTCCAAATGACGCTGCGGGGAGAAGCCGTCGGTTTCTCCCGGCTGAGGAGCGAGGTTCAACGAGAGCACGCGCCGGGCCTTGGTCTCGGTGAGCGCCTTGAGCAGATCGGGGACCAGCAGATGCGGGATCACGGAGGAGAACCAGGAGCCGGGCCCCAGCACCACCCAGTCGGCGTCCATGACCGCCTCGACGGCCTCGGGGACGGCCGGCGGATCGAGCGGCACCAGATGGACCGACTGCACCTCGCCGGGGGTGAGCGCCACGGTGGCCTGCCCGGCGACGGTGGAGACCTCGTCCGGGCGCGCCGGGTCATGGCCCCGGACGTACGCCTGGAGCTCCAGGGGGACGGCCGACATGGGCAGCACCCGGCCGTGGGCGCCCAGCAGCTTGCCCACGAGGTCGAGCGCCTTCACATGGTCGCCCAGCTGCTCCCACAGGGCGACGATCAGCACATTGCCGACCGCGTGGCCGTGCAGCTCGCCCTCGCTGGCGAAGCGGTGCTGGATGACCCGCGCCCAGGTCTGGCCCCAGTCGTCGTCGCCGCACAGCGCGGCCAGGGCCTTGCGCAGATCGCCGGGCGGCAGCACGCCCAGCTCGTCGCGGAGGCGTCCGCTGGAGCCCCCGTCGTCGGCCACGGTGACGACGGCGGTCAGATCGCCGGTGATCCGGCGCAGCGCGGCGAGCGACGCCGACAGGCCCATGCCGCCGCCCAGGGCGACGACCTTGGGCTGTGCGCCCCGGTTCGCCCGCGCCCCGACCAGCCGTCGCAGCCGGTTGCTACGAATGGTCACTCGCGCCCCATGTCCCGGTGGACGATGACGGTCTCCACTCCCTCGGCGGCCAGCCGCGGGGCGAGCCGCTCGGACATCGCGACGCTGCGGTGCTTGCCGCCGGTGCAGCCGACGGCGATGGTCACATAGCGCTTGCCCTCGCGGCGGTAGCCCGCGGCGATGAGCTGGAGCAGTTCCGCGTAGCGGTCCAGGAACTCCTTGGCGCCGGGCTGGTTGAAGACATAGCTGGAGACCTCCTCGTTGAGCCCGGTGAAGGGGCGCAGCTCGGGGACCCAGTGCGGATTGGGCAGGAAGCGGCAGTCCACCACCAGATCGGCGTCGACCGGCAGCCCGTACTTGTAGCCGAACGACATCACGGTGGCCCGCAGTTCGGGCTCCTCCTCGCCCGCGAACTGGGCGTCCATCTTGGCGCGCAGCTCATGGACGTTGAGACTGGAGGTGTCGATCACCAGATCGGCGTCCCCGCGCAGCTCGCGGAGCAGATCGCGCTCGGCGGCGATGCCGTCCACGATCCGGCCGTCGCCCTGGAGGGGGTGCGGGCGGCGCACGGATTCGAAGCGGCGCACCAGCGCCTCGTCGGACGCCTCCAGGAACAGCACGCGCCGCTTGACGTTCTTGGCGGCGAGGTCGGCGAGGGACTCGCGGAGGTTGTCGAAGAAGCGGCGGCCGCGGACGTCCACCACCACGGCGATCCGGGCCACATTGCCCTGGGAGCGGGCGCCCAGGTCGACCATGGTGGGGATCAGCGCGGGCGGCAGGTTGTCCACGACGAACCAGCCGAGGTCCTCCAGACACTTGGCGGCGGTGCTGCGGCCCGCGCCCGACATTCCAGAGATGATCACCAGCTCGGGGATGGCCGCCGCCTCGGCGGGCTCGCCCGACGTGCCCGTATTCACCTGCGCTCCGTCTCCATGGTTCGCGTGCTCGGTCATGGTCTGGTCCCCCCGTTCGACGAAGCCGCGCCGGCGGCCTCGTCCTCAATGATCTCTCCTGTGGCGGTGTTCACGGCGGGCGCGGCCGGGGCGGCCCCGGCGAGCGCCGCGGCGACCGTCTCAGCCGTCTTACGGCCGACGCCGGGCACCTCGCAGATCTGCTCGACGGTGGCGGCGCGCAGCCGCTTGACCGAGCCGAAGTGCTTCAGCAGGGCCTGCTTACGGCTGTCACCGAGGCCCGGAACGGTGTCCAGCGGCCCGGTCTTCAGCGACTTGGCGCGCTTGCTGCGCTGATAGGTGATGGCGAATCGGTGCGCCTCGTCGCGGACCCGCTGGAGGAGGTAGAGCCCCTCGCTGCTGCGGGGCAGCACCACCGGGTCCTCCTCGTCCGGCAGCCACACCTCCTCGAGCCGCTTGGCGAGGCCGCAGACGGCGACATCGTCGACGCCGAGCTCGTCCAGGGCCCGCTTGGCGGCGGCCACCTGCGGCTTGCCGCCGTCGACCACGACGAGCTGGGGCGGATAGGCGAACCGCTTCGGCCGCCCCTCCTCGTCGATCGGACCGGAGGGCCCCTGGTCGGGTCCGTCGGGTCCGTCAGGTCCGTCGATGGGCTGCCCGGCGGTACCGGTGGACCCGGGAGTCTCGACAGCCCCGGGAGCCCCGGATGTCTCGGCGACCCCGGGAACCCCAGCGGGCTCGGACGCCTCGACAGCCCCGGGAACCCCGGAAGCCCCGGCGGCTTCCTCCTGCCACTCCCCCGTCTTCTGCTTCTCCTGCAGATAGCGGCGGAAGCGGCGGCTCACGACCTCGTGCATGGAGCGGACATCGTCCTGCCCGGCGAAGCTCTTGATCTGGAAACGGCGGTACTCACTCTTCCGGGGGAGCCCGTCCTCGAAGACCACCATGGAGGCCACCACGTCATCGCCCTGGAGATGGGAGATGTCGAAGCACTCCACGCGCAGTGGAGCGGAGTCCAGCCCCAGGGCCTCGGCAATCTCCTCCAGCGCCCGGGAGCGCGTGGTGAGGTCGGAGGCGCGCCTGGTCTTGTGCAGCGCGAGCGCCTGCTGGGCGTTGCGCTGCACGGTCTCCATGAGGTCCTTCTTGTCGCCGCGCTGCGGGATGCGCAGATCGACCCGGGAGCCCCGGCGCTCGGCAAGCCACTGGGTGACCGGCTCGGCCGGTTCCGGTACGGCGGGCACCAGGACCTCCTTGGGGACGGCGTCGCCGCGCTCCTCCCCGTACAGCTGCTGGAGGGCGTGCTCGACCAGCCCGGCGGTGTCGACGGCCTCGACCTTGTCGGTGACCCAGCCGCGCTGACCGCGCACCCGGCCGCCGCGCACATGGAAGATCTGGACGGCCGCCTCCAGCTCGTCCTCGGCGACCGCTATCAGGTCGGCGTCGGTGGCGTCGGCGAGCACCACCGCGTTCTTCTCCATGGCGCGCTTGAGCGCCCCTATGTCGTCACGGAGCCGGGCCGCCTTCTCGTACTCCATCTCCTCGGCCGCCTCGTGCATCCGCTCCTCCAGGCGGCGCAGATAGGTGCCGGTGCGGCCGGCCATGAAGTCGCAGAACTCCTCGGCCAGTTGGCGGTGCTCCTCGGCGGTGACACGGCCGACGCAGGGGGCCGAGCACTTGCCGATATAGCCGAGCAGGCAGGGGCGGCCGATCTGCGCGGAGCGCTTGAACACCCCGGCGGAGCAGGTCCGGACGGGGAACACGCGCAGCATCAGGTCGACGGTCTCGCGGATGGCCCAGGCGTGGGCGTACGGGCCGAAGTAGCGCACGCCCTTCTTCTTGGCGCCGCGCATCACCTGGACCCGGGGGAACTCCTCGTTGAGGGTCACGGCGAGGGAGGGGTAGCTCTTGTCGTCGCGGTACTTGACGTTGAACCGGGGGTCGAACTCCTTGATCCAGGAGTATTCGAGCTGCAGGGCCTCGACCTCGGTGGAGACCACGGTCCACTCCACGGCGGCGGCCGTGGTGACCATGGTGCGGGTCCGCGGGTGGAGGTTCGCCAGGTCCTGGAAGTACGACGAGAGCCGCTGGCGCAGGCTCTTCGCCTTTCCGACGTAGATCACCCGGCCGTGCTCGTCACGGAACTTGTAGACCCCCGGCGAGTCGGGGATCTGTCCCGGCTTGGGGCGGTAGCTGCTCGGGTCGGCCATGGTCACCACCCTACTTGCGGGGAGTGACACATCCGGCGCCCTCGGGACGCGGTGCGGTGAGGTCCAGGGGATTCGGGAGTCGCGCGGCCGTCCGGGCGCGCGCCGGGCGCCCGCTCAGTCGTCAGGGGCCGCTCAGGCGTCGGGCCCCGCGACGAGCCGTCCGCCCTTCGCGGTGACCGGGACCGACGGCAGCGGCTTCTCCGCGGGGCCCTGGAGCACCTTGCCGGTGCGGGCGTCGAACTGGCTGCCGTGGCAGGGGCAGTTGATCTTGCCGTCCTCGACGGTGTCGACGACGCATCCGGCGTGGGTGCACACCGCGCTGAACGCCGTGAACTCCCCCTTGGCGGGCTGGGTGACCACCACCCGCTGCTCGCGGTAGATCTTGGCGCCGCCGACCGGCACGACACCGGCCGAGCCGAGCTCGACGGGGGCGGTGGGCGTCGGGGACGCCTTCTTGCCCGATCCGTCCGGGGAGCAGGCCGCCGCCCCGAGCCCGGCGGCTCCGGCCAGCGCGGCGCGGCACAGCACGGTTCGGCGGGAGGCGGGCTGGCTGGACATCTGCGGCTCCTGGGGGTGTGAGGGCCCTCCGACCATACCGGCACAGATCCTTCCGTTCGCCACCGCCTCCCTGTGCCGACGTAAGCGCTTGCGCAAACGTTTACGTCGAATCGAGGATGCGATACGTTACCTGCCCCCAGGGCCCCACGGAGCCAACGCCCGGCCCCCACGACCACACACCATCGAGGAGCGCAGCGGATGGCGACCATGGTCGACGTAGCCCGTCGCGCCGGAGTGTCCGTGGCCACCGTCTCGCATGTGCTCAACGAGACCCGGCCGGTCCGCCCCGGCACCCGTAAGGCCGTACTGGACGCCATCGACGACCTCGGATACATCCCCAATACGCTGGCGCGCTCCCTGGTGACCGCGCGCACCCGCTCGATCGGCCTGGCCGTCTCGGCGATCAGCAATCCGTACTTCACCGAGATCCTCCAGGGCGTCGAGTCCAGCGCCCTGGCGCGGGAGTACGGCCTGCTGATCGCCGATCCGCATGACGACCCCGCGCATGAGCTCACCGTCGTCCGGCTGCTCCATGAGCGACGGGTGGACGGCGTGATCGTCGCCCCGTCGGCCGAGCCCGCCGGGCTGCTGGAGTATCTGGGCCGCCGTAAGATCCCCGCCGTCTTCCTCGACCGGCTGGTCGGCGACGCCCATGACCAGGTGTGCGCCGAGAACGCGCGCCCTGTGGAACAACTGGTCGACCATCTCGCCGATCTCGGCCACCTCCGCATCGGGATGGTCGCGGGGCTGCCGGGGCTCAGCACCACCACCGAGCGGATCGCGGGTTACCGGGCCGGGCTGGAGCGGCACGGGCTGCCGTTCCGCCCCGGGCTGCTGGCCGAGGGCCACTCCGAGGCGCGGGGCGCGGAGGACGCCGTCCACCGGCTGCTGGCCTCGCCCGAACCGCCCACCGCGATCATCACCGCGAACAACGCGATGACCATCGGTGCGCTGCGCGCCCTGCGGACGGCGGGGCTGAGCGTGCCGGACGATCTCGCGCTGGTCTGCTTCGACGACTTCTCCTGGGCGGATGTCTTCTCCCCCGGGCTCACCGCGATCTCCCAGCCCAGCCAGGAGGTCGGCGCCACCGCCGTCCGGCTGCTGCTCGAGCGGCTGGAGAATCCGGGGCGCCCGCCGCGCACCGTACGGCTGCCCTGTGCCTTCGTCCACCGCACCTCGTGCGGCTGCGTGGCCGAAGCCCTCGACCGACCGCCCCCCGGAACTCCCGGACTCGCCGGAAAGGACCCCGTCTCGTGATCGTCGTCGCCGGAGAAGCCCTGATCGACCTCGTGCCCGAGCGCACGTCGAGCGCCGCGGCGGGGGGCCAGTTGCCCGCGCTGCGGCCCGCGCGCGGCGGCGGCCCGTACAACACCGCGCTGGCGCTGGGACGGCTCGGCTCGCCCACCGCGTTCTGCTCGCGGGTCTCCACGGACGGCTTCGGAGAGGCGCTGCTGGAGGGCCTGCGGAAGGACGGCGTGGACACCGCGCTGGTGCAGCGCGGCGAGGAGCCCACGACCCTGGCCGTCGCCTCCATCGGGGCCGATGGCTCGGCCGGGTACGGCTTCTATGTGCAGGGCACCGCGGACCGGCTCTTCACCCTGCCGCCGTCCCTTCCCGAAGGGGTGGACGCGCTGTCGCTGGGCACCTGCTCGCTGGTGCTGGAGCCGGGCGCGAGCGCGTACGAGGAACTGCTGCGGCGCGAGGCCGCGCGCGGGGTCTTCACCACGCTGGACCCCAATATCCGCACCGGCCTGATCCCCGACGCCGATGCCTACCGGGCCCGCTTCCACGGCTGGCTGCCCCATATCGGCCTGCTGAAGCTGTCCATAGAGGACGCCAGGTGGCTGGCCGACTCGGAGGACGCGGGAGATGTCGAGAGGGCCGTGGGCGCGTGGCTGGCGGCGGGCCCGGCGGCCGTGGTGCTCACCCATGGCGGGGAGGGGCTGAGCGTACGGCGCCAGGACGGCTCGGTGATCTCGGTGCCGGGCGAGCGGGTGGACATCGTGGACACCATCGGGGCGGGCGACACCGTGAACGCCGCGCTGCTGCACCGGCTGGCGGGGCACCAGGCGCTGTCGGCGCCCGCGCTGGCCAAGCTGGACGAGGCGTCCTGGCGGGATGTGCTGGGCTTCGCCGCCCGCGCCGCCGCGATCACCTGCTCCCGCGCGGGAGCGGAGCCGCCCTACGCCTCCGAGCTGGCCTGAGCCCAACCGGTTACGCCCGCGCTCGCGCCGCACCCGGGTCGGTCCGGGCGCGGCGCCGGCACAACGGCTTGGGCTACTTCGCGGCCGCCCGCTTGGAGGCGGCCGTGGTCTTGGCCGCCGCCTTCTTGGCCACGGTCTTCTTCGCCGCGGTCTTCTTGGCCGCCGTGGACTTCGCAGCGGCCTTCTTGGCGGGCGCCTTCTTGGTGGTCACGCCGCCCTTGCGCGCGGCGGGCACCGTGGCGTCGCTCACCCGGTCCCCCAGCATGTCCCGCAGGAACTTCCCGGTGTGGCTGACCGGGATCGAGGCCACGTCCTCCGGGGTGCCCTCGGCGATCACCAGACCGCCGCCGCTGCCGCCCTCGGGGCCCATGTCCACGACCCAGTCGGCCGTCTTGATCACATCGAGGTTGTGCTCGATGACGATCACCGTGTTGCCCTTGTCGACCAGGCCGGAGAGCACGCTGATCAGCTTGCTGATGTCCTCGAAGTGCAGACCGGTGGTCGGCTCGTCCAGCACATACACCGTGCGGCCGGTGGACCGCTTCTGGAGCTCGCTCGCCAGCTTGACGCGCTGGGCCTCACCGCCGGAGAGGGTCGGCGCGGGCTGCCCGAGCCGGACATAGCCCAGCCCGACCTCGTTGAGGGTGCGCAGATGGCGGGCGATGGTGGGCACGGCCTCGAAGAAGTCCAGGGCCTCCTCGATGGGCATGTCCAGCACCTCGGCGATGGACTTGCCCTTGTAGTGCACCTCCAGGGTCTCCCGGTTGTAGCGCGCGCCGTGGCAGACCTCGCACGGCACATACACATCCGGCAGGAAGTTCATCTCGATCTTGATGGTGCCGTCGCCGGAACAGTTCTCGCAGCGGCCGCCCTTGACATTGAAGGAGAACCGCCCGGGCTGATATCCGCGGACCTTGGCCTCCATCGTCTCCGCGAACAGCTTGCGCACATGGTCGAAGACGCCGGTGTACGTGGCCGGGTTCGAGCGCGGGGTGCGGCCGATGGGCGACTGGTCGACATGCACCACCTTGTCGACGAGATCGTCGCCGGCGACCCTGGTGTGCCGCCCGGGAACCGCCCGCGCACCGTTCAGCTCGCGGGCCAGATGGGTGTAGAGGATGTCGTTGACCAGTGTGGACTTACCCGATCCGGAGACACCGGTGACGGCGGTGAGCACCCCGAGCGGGAAGGACACATCGATGTCCTGGAGGTTGTTCTCCCTCGCGCCGTGGACCGTAAGGCGCCGCTTGGGGTCCATGGGCCGGCGCGCCGCCGGCAGCGGGATGGCCTTCTTGCCGGACAGATAGTGCCCGGTCACCGACTCCTGGTTGACCAGCAGCTCGCTCAGCGGCCCGCTGTGCACCACCTTGCCGCCGTGCTCGCCCGCGCCCGGGCCGATGTCCACCACCCAGTCCGAGGTCTTGATGGTGTCCTCGTCGTGCTCCACGACGATCAGGGTGTTGCCGAGGTCGCGCAGCCGCACCAGCGTCTCGATCAGCCGGTGGTTGTCGCGCTGGTGCAGACCGATGGACGGCTCGTCCAGCACATAGAGCACACCGACCAGGCCGGAGCCGATCTGGGTGGCCAGCCGGATGCGCTGGGCCTCGCCGCCGGAGAGGGTGCCCGCGGCGCGGTTGAGCGAGAGATAGTCCAGGCCGACGTCGACCAGGAACCGCAGCCGCTCGTTGACCTCCTTGAGGACCCGCTCGGCGATGGTCTTCTCACGCGCGCTCAGCTCCATGCGACGCAGGAACTCGGCGCATTCGCTGATCGACATCGCCGAGACGTCCGCGATGGACTTGTCCTGCACGGTGACGGCCAGGACGATCGGCTTGAGGCGGGTGCCCTCACAGGTGGGGCAGGGCACCTCGCGCATATAGCCCTCGAACCGCTCCCGGCTGGCGTCGCTCTCCGCCTCCGAATGGCGCCGCTTCACATAGGGCAGCGCGCCCTCGAAGGCCGTGGTGTACGCCCGCTGGCGGCCGTAGCGATTGCGGTAGCGGACCTCGATCTGGGTCCGGTGCCCGCCCAGCAGCGCCTTCTTGGCGCGCTGCGGAAGCCCGGCCCAGGGGACGTCGGTACGGAAGCCGAGCGCGTCGGCGAGCGCGCCGACCAGACGGCCGAAGTAGTCCTTGGTGTGGCCGTGGGACCAGGGGTGGATGGCGCCCTCGTCCAGCGACTTCTCCTCGTCCGGGACGATCAGCTCCGGGTCGACCTCCATCCGGGTGCCGATGCCGGTGCACTCCGGGCAGGCGCCGAAGGGCGAGTTGAAGGAGAAGGTGCGCGGCTCCAGCTCCTCGAAGGACAGGTCGTCGTACGGACAGTAGAGATGCTCGGAGAACATCCGCTCCCGCTGCGGGTCGTCCTCCTCCAGGTCCACGAAGTCGAGGATCACCATGCCGCCGGAGAGGCCGAGCGCGGTCTCCACCGAGTCCGTCAGCCGGCGCTTGGCGGTCTCCTTGACGGTGAGGCGGTCCACGACCACCTCGATGGTGTGCTTCTCCTGCTTCTTCAGCTTCGGCGGGTCGGACAGCTGGATGGTGGCGCCGTCCACCCGGGCGCGGCTGTAACCCTTGGTCTGGAGGTCGGAGAAGAGGTCGACGAACTCCCCCTTGCGCTCGCGCACCAGCGGGGAGAGCACCTGGAAGCGGCTGCCCTCGGGGAGCTCCAGCACCCGGTCCACGATCGCCTGCGGTGACTGGCGGGCGATCGGACGGCCGCACTCGGGGCAGTGCGGCTTGCCGATACGGGCGAACAGCAGCCGGAGGTAGTCATAGACCTCGGTGATGGTGCCGACCGTCGAGCGCGGGTTCCGCGAGGTCGACTTCTGGTCGATCGACACCGCGGGGGACAGGCCCTCGATGAAGTCCACATCGGGCTTGTCCATCTGCCCCAGGAACTGGCGGGCGTAGGAGGAGAGCGACTCGACGTACCGGCGCTGCCCCTCGGCGAAGATCGTGTCGAACGCGAGGGACGACTTGCCCGACCCGGACAGCCCGGTGAAGACGATGAGCGAGTCGCGAGGAAGGTCGAGTGAGACGTTCTTGAGGTTGTGCTCACGAGCGCCACGAACGATGAGACGGTCGGCCACGCCGGTCGGCACCTTTCTTGAGAGGGTCGGGGTGCGCCGAGCCCGCTCGCGGGGCGGCCCTGCCGGTCGGAGCAGAGGCGGAGCGGAGCGAAGCCCCCAACCCAGGGTATGGGGGCACGACGACGATGTCTTAAGGATGCAGCACACCGAGCCTATAGCACGCACATTCGATTTGCGGGACGCGGGAGCCGACTTCACCCGATCGTGTGGTGCGCACTACGGTCGGGTCATGACCGACTACGCCGGGGCCGACTACGCCCGGGACGCCGCCGCCGTGCAGGAGGCGACGGACCGGCTGCTGACCGCCGTCGCCGCCCTCGACGAGGCCTCCCTCACTCGTCCATCGGAGCTCCCGGGCTGGACCCGCGGCCATGTCCTGGCCCACCTGGCCCGCAACGCGGACGCGATGGTGAACCTTCTCACCTGGGCCAGGACCGGCGAAGAGACTCCGATGTACCGCGACGCGGAGACCCGCGACGCCGACATCCGGCGGGATGCCGCCCGGCCGCTGGCCGTCCACCTGGACGACCTGCGGACCAGCGCCACCCGCTTCGACGCGGCGGTCGCCGCGCTGCCCCCGGAGCGCCTGTCGTACGAGGTGACCCCGCGCGGCGGTGTCCGGGAGCCGGCCGCCGGGCTGCCGCTGCGCCGCCTCACCGAGGTCGAGTTGCACCATGTCGATCTCGGCATCGGCCGCACCGTGGCGGATCTCCCCGCCACGTTCGTCGAGAGCCTGCTCACCGTGCTGATTGGTACAAGGGTCGCCGGTCGCCCGGATATTCCCCCGCTGCGGCTGGCCACCGGGCCCGGCGAAGGCGACGTCCGGCACACCGGCCGCCCCGCCGCCCCCGGGGAGTCCCCGGTCACCGTCACCGGCTCCCCCGCCGCCCTGCTGGGCTGGCTCACCGGCCGTACGGACGGTGCCGGTCTCTCCTGCCCCGACGGTCCCTTGCCCGTCCTGCCCGCACTAGGCTGAGGCCATGACCTACAGCGGAGTGGTGACGGTCGGCGGACCGGCCGACGTGCATGAACTGCCCGATCTCATGATCTCGAAGGTCGCGGTGGGCCCCATGTCCAACAACGCCTATCTGCTGCGGTGCCGGGCCACCGACGAACAGCTGCTGATCGACGCCGCCGCGGAGCCGCACACCCTGCTCTCCCTCATCGGCGAGAGCGGGATCGCGTCCCTGGTCACCACCCACCGCCACCCGGACCACTGGGGCGCGCTGCGCGAGGTGATGGAGGCCACCGGCGCAACCACCTACGCGGGCCGCTACGACGCGGAGGGCATTCCGGCGCGCACCGACGTCCTGGTCGAGGACGGCGACACGCTGCGGGTCGGCCGGGTCGAGCTGACCGCCCGCCATCTGGTCGGCCACACCCCCGGCAGCATCGCCCTGATCTACGACGATCCGCACGGCCATCCGCATGTGTTCACCGGCGACTGCCTGTTCCCGGGCGGGGTCGGTAACACCCGTAAGGATCCCAAGGCGTTCGAGAGCCTGATCAACGACGTCGAGACCAAACTCTTCGACCAGCTCTCCGACGAGACCTGGGTCTACCCCGGCCACGGCGACGACACCACCCTCGGCGCCGAGCGCCCGCACCTCGGGGAGTGGCGCGAGCGCGGCTGGTAGCGGCGCTCGCACGGCCCCGGAGCGCCGCGCGCCTCCGTACGCCCCGTGACCCCCGGCGGGCCGGGGCGGTTGTCGCGTCATGCAGCACGACCGCTCACCGCAGCATGACCGCTCACCGTCCATGGCCCGCCTCGCCGCCGCGTCCCTGGTCGGCACCGCGATCGAGTTCTACGACTTCTTCGTCTACGGCACGGCCGCGGCGCTCGTCCTCGGCCCGCTGTTCTTCCCCACCTTCTCGCCGCTGGCCGGCACCCTCGCCGCCTTCGGCACCTTCGCCGTCGGCTTCGTCTCCCGGCCGCTGGGCTCGATGCTCTTCGGGCCCCTCGGCGACCGCCACGGGCGCCGTCCGGTGCTCATCGCCTCGCTGATGCTCACCGGTCTCGCGACCGTCGCCGTGGGTTTCGTCCCGACCTATGACTCGATCGGCATCGCCGCCCCCGTCCTGCTGCTCGTGCTGCGCTTCCTCCAGGGGCTGGGGCTGGGCGGCGAATGGGGCGGCGCGGTGCTGCTGACCGCCGAGCACGCGCCCGCCGCGAGGCGCGGGCTGTGGTCTGGCTTTCCGCAGGTCGGCCCGTCCATCGGCTTTCTGCTGGCCAACGGCACGATGCTGGCCCTGTCGGCCGCGCTGAGCGACGGCGAGTTCCGGTCCTGGGGATGGCGGGTGCCGTTCTGGGGCGCGGGGCTGCTGGCGGGCGCCGGGCTGCTGCTGCGGGCCCAGGTGACCGAGTCCCCGCGGTTCCGGGAGCTGGCCGAGCGCGGCGAGCAGGCCGCGGCGCCGCTGGCCGAGGTGGTGCGCGGCCACTGGCGGCTGGTCCTGCTGACCGCGGGCGGGCTGGCGGTGGGCTACTCCGTCTTCTACGCGGTCACGACCTGGTCGCTGGCATACGGCACGGAGCGGCTCGGGGTGGCCCGCACCACCCTGCTGGGCTGCATCATGGCGGCCGTGGCGGTCCTGGGCGCCCTGACGCCCCTGGCGGCCCATCTCGGCGACCGCTTCGGGCGGCGGCCGATGTGCCTGGTGGGCTGCGCGGCCATCGTGGTGTGGATGTTTCCGCTGGTGGCGCTGTTGCGCACCGGTGAGCCGCCGCTGATGTTCCTGGGCTTCCTGGGCGCGCTGCTCTCCTTCATCACCATGTTCGCCGTGACCTCGGCCTATCTGCCCGAGCTGTTCGAGGCGCGGGTGCGCTGTACGGGGGCGGCGCTCGGCTACAACCTCGCGGGCGTCCTGGGCGGGGCGCTCACGCCGATCGTGGCGACGGCGGTGTCCCACGGCGACGGCCCGCCCTGGGGCGTCGCCGTGTATCTGACCGCCGTGGCGCTGCTGAGCCTGGGCTGTTTCGCCCTGCTGCCGGAGACACGGCCGACGGCCGACCGTCCGGACGGTGGACGGTCGGCCGTACGGCCTCTGGAGGCCGGGGAGGCGGCTGTGTGAGCCCGTCTCCCGGATCCTGGACTGGACAGCTGCCGGACGCCGCCGGGCGCTCTCGGGCGCCGTCAGGGCGGTGACGCCGCGGGCGCCGTCAGACGTCGACGCTGTCCTTGTCCCGGGCCCGGTCCTCCCCGCTCCCCGCCTCCGCCAGGGCCTGTTTCCTCGAGGCGTACAGACTGGTGGCCGTGGTGACGGCGAGCACCGCGCAGATGACGCCGAGCGAGACCGGGATGCTGATCTCCGGCACATGCACCCCGGACTCGTGCAGCGCGTGCAGCACCAGCTTGACGCCGATGAAGCCGAGGATGATCGACAGTCCGTATGAGAGGTGGACCAGCTTCCTGAGCAGGCCGCCGATGAGGAAGTACAGCTGGCGCAGGCCCATCAGCGCGAAGGCGTTGGCGGTGAAGACGATGTACGGGTCCTGGGTGAGGCCGAAGATCGCGGGTATCGAGTCCAGCGCGAAGAGGACGTCGGTGGTGCCGATCGCCAGCATGACGATCAGCATCGGGGTCATCAGCCGCTTGCCGTTCTCCACGATGAACAGCTTGGTGTCGTGGTACCGGTCGGTGGACGGGAACCGCTTCTCGACCGCCTTGAGCAGCCGGTTCTCCTCGAACTCCTCTTCCTCCTCATCGGCCCGCGCCTCCTGGATGAGCTTCCAGGCCGTCCAGATGAGGAAGGCGCCGAAGATGTAGAAGACCCAGGCGAAGGTCGAGACGATCGCGGCGCCGGCGGCGATGAAGACCGCGCGCAGCACCAGGGCGATGAGCACACCCACCATCAGCACGCGCTGCTGGTAGATCGTCGGCACGGCGAACTTCGCCATGATCAGGACGAAGACGAAGAGGTTGTCGACGCTCAGCGACTTCTCGGTGATGAAGCCCGCGAAAAACTCGCCGGAGGGCTGGCCGCCGGCGAAGACCAGCAGCCCGAGCCCGAAGAGCCCGGCGAGTGCGACCCAGACGGCGGTCCAGATCCCGGCCTCCTTGATGGAGACCTCATGCGGTTTGCGGCCGCCTATGAAGAAGTCGACGGCGATCAGGGCGCAGAGGCCGATGATCGTCAGCCCCCACATGGTCACGGATACGTCCACGGTTCCTCCGGCATTCGTACGGCAGTCTCAGCGTCGTCGCTGCCGGAGGTCTCTTCCGCCCATGGACCGCGCCGTGGACCGGTGCCCCGGGATTCCGTCCGGCCTCCTGGTGCCGGACGGAATCCGTGGTGACGGGAACACCGCTAAGGAGTACTCCCCTCCGCGTAAAAGAGAGTACAGGAATCCCCATGAAAGAGTAAAGAGAAAGGCAAAAGTCCTGGTCAGGACCCAATCAGCCCTGGTCAGCCGCCATAGGACTGGCGGGCCCGCGCGGCCCTCAGAGCCTGCGCGGCCCTCCCCACCTCCCCCAGCACCTGGTCCAGCACCCGGCTGCCCGGCGGCACCATCGGCGGCTCGTACGTCCACGCGTGGCCCACCCAGGGGTCGGCGAGATGGTCGTCGGCCACCGGCGTGAGCCGCAGCAGCGACCGCCACAGCGGGTCCAGCACCGGACCGTAGGCCCGCGCGTCCTCGCGGTCGGCGACCATCATCAGATGCACGCCCACCGAGGGCCCCTCGTCCGCCAGATAGCGCAGCTGGGTGACGGCCCGGTCGTCGAAGCCGTGCGGGAAGTCATGGACGATCAGCAGCTGCTCGGCGGTGTCCAGATCCGGCGGCAGCGCGTCCGTGGCCCGGCTGCGGATCGCCATCTGCACCAGGTCGACACGCTGGGTCAGCGCGGCGAGCACCGCCGAGACCCCCTGGGCCCCGGCCGCCGGCGGCTCGGCCAGCACACCCGCCCCCACCAGCGGCGCGAAAGAGCCCGCGGCCGAACCCGCCGGGTCGATCACATGCACCGCGAACTCCCCGGCCGGATAGACGGCCAGCATCCGCGCCGCGATCGCCACCGCCGCGTCCGCCGCCAGCCTGCGCAGCTCACCGGAGTCGGCCGGCCCGTCGAACGAGCCCGAACGCCCGGCGTCGATCCACAGCCCCCGCTCCAGCGGCAGCCGCACCAGCATCGGGATGCGCAGATCGGCACGCTCCGGAAGGTACAGATCGCCCAGGCGCAGGGCCATCGGAACCTCCATCGGCACCTGGTACGCCTGCCACACCGGACTGTCCCAGCGGGCGTACGCGTACGGCAGCGCGGGCTCCACCACCTCGGCCTCGGCGATGAGCTGCGCCAGATCGCGATCGAGGGCGATCCGGGCCTGCTCGACAAGGTCGGTCTGCTTGGCGCGCGCCTCGGCGCGCGCGGAGTCGGCGGCCGGGCCCACCCGGGTGCGCGGGTCGGAGAGCACCCGGTCCAGCTCCTGCTCCATGCGGGATTCGGCGAAGTCCACCGCGCTGCGGTAGGCCGCGGTCGTCCGGGCCAGGTCCTCGAACATGCCCCAGACCTGGTTGTAGAGCCGCTCGTCCATGGACCAGCCGGAGGCGTCGCCCGCGACCGGCTGGGCGGGCTGCCCGGGCGCGACGGGGGGCGCCGCGGGCGGGGGTGTGGGCGGCGCGGCCGTGCGGCGGCCCGGGTGCTGGTAGTCGATGGACCCTCCGGCCGCGGGCGTGCCCTGCGGCTGCTGCGGCGGGGTCTGCGGCTGGGCGGGGGCCGGGTCGGTGCCGCCGCCCGCGGCGGCCGTGCGCACCCGGCCGTCGCCCTCCGGGCGGGGCGGGGGCTGGGCGACCGAGCGGGCCACGCCGCGGGCCACCGCCTCGTTGATCCGCGCCGCGAGGTCGGTGCCCTGCTCCAGCCCCTGGTCGTGCAGCATGGCGGCCAGCCCGCCCGCGTACCCCTGGCCGATGGCGCGCACCTTCCAGGCGCCCTGCCTGCGGTAGAGCTCCAGGGCCGCCACCGCGGACTCCGAGTCCAGATCGGTGATGGTGTAGCTGGCGATCTCGGTGCCGTCGAGGCCGGTGACGGCGACGAACGGCGCGGCCATGGCGCCGAACCGGGTCGGGCCGCCGACGCCGGCCGGCAGCGCGAGCAGCACGGTGACCCGGTGGATGTGTTCGGGCATCGCGTCGAGGTCCACGGCGAGCCGGTGGTCGGCCGCCGCCTGTCTGGGCACCTCTATCCCGGCCAGCTGGGGCGAGGCGGGATGCGCGACCCATTCGGCGCCGTGCACCGTGCCCCGCTCATCGCCGAGTGTCGCCCCGGCCACGATCGGATTGCCCGCAGAGATCCGGATCTCCAAACGGGTCTGGGGCAGCGGGTGGTTCTGCCCTCGGACCAGCTCGGCCGTCATGGCTGCGTCCCCTCGTTGTGTTCCGCTGTGTGCCCTACGTGTTGTGTGGTGGTGCGGTGGTGCGGTGGTGCGGTGAGCGCGTCGGCCCGGCGAGCTCTGCTCAACCGGGCCGACGCGCTCACCTGGGCGGTACGCCAGATGCCGTACGCCTCTACAGATGCGGTACGCCTTTACAGATGCGGCAGGATGTGCGGCATCAGGTCCTGGAAGGTGCGGCCGTTGGCCGGCTCGCCGACCGCCTTCATCTGCCAGGAACCGCCCGCGCGCTGGACCGTGGCCATGATCTGGGCGGTGTACTGCCCGCCGCCGGTGAGGGTGTAGCGGGCGAGCTCCTGGCCGTTGGTCTCGTCCACCAGCCGGCAGAACGCGTTCTGCACCTCGGCGAAGGTCTGGCCGGTGAAGGAGTTCACCGTGAAGACGATCTGGTCGATGTGGACGGGCACCCGCTGGAGGTCGACCAGGATCGCCTCGTCGTCGCCGCCCTGTCCGGCGCCGCCCACGAGGTTGTCACCGGTGTGGCGAACCGAGCCGTCGTCGCTGACCAGGTGGCGGAAGAAGACGACATCGGTCGGCTGCTTGTCGGCGAAGAGGACGGCCGACGCGTCGAGGTCGATCTCCCGCGTACGGGAGCCGAACAGCCCGCGGCGGGGCGCCGCCTGCCAGCCCAGCCCCATCCGCACCGCGGTCAGGGTGCCCCCGTCGGCCTTCTGCAGGCTGATGGCCTGTCCCTTGGACATGTTGACCGTCACGCGCTGTCCCTACTCTCATCTCTCGATTCCCCGTGGCCGCCGCGGGTGTGCGGCCGTCGCCGCGCCGTACGCACGGCCCTTCCGAAAACCCTATGCACTGTGGCCAGGGCTCCGGCCGGACGAGCGGACTTTTGTGTCGGTCTTGCAACACAGGGAACCCGCGGGCGCCCCGGTGAGGACCCGGGGCGCCCGGTGATCAGGAAACTCCGGCCTCCCTCATCTGCCGCAGCTCCTTCTTCAACTCCGAGACCTCGTCGCGCAGTCGGGCCGCCACCTCGAACTGGAGCTCCGCCGCCGCGGCCCGCATGCGGTCGGTCATCTCCTCGATCTGCTCGGCGAGCTCGGCCGCGGGCCGGTCGGTCAGCACCGCCTCCTTGGCCTTGCCCTTGGCGGCCTTGGCCTTGCCACCCTTGGCCGCCTTGCCGCCGGCCGCCGGCTCGGCCGCCTTCGCGCCCTTGCCGTCCTTCGCCTTGCGGTAGCCGGTGCCGAGCAGCTGCTCGGTGTCGACGTCCTCGCGGGCGATCTGGGCCACGATGTCGTTGATCTTCTTCCGCAGCGGCTGCGGATCGATCTTGTTGGCCTTGTTGAACGCGACCTGCTTCTCGCGGCGGCGGTTGGTCTCGTCGATGGCCTTCGCCATCGCCGGGGTGACCTTGTCGGCGTACATATGCACCTGGCCCGAGACGTTACGAGCGGCACGGCCGATGGTCTGGATCAGCGAGGTGCCCGAGCGCAGGAAGCCCTCCTTGTCCGCGTCGAGGATGGCGACCAGCGAGACCTCCGGAAGGTCGAGGCCCTCCCGCAGCAGGTTGATGCCCACCAGTACGTCGAACTCACCGGCGCGCAGCTCGCGCAGCAGCTCCACCCGGCGCAGGGTGTCCACATCGCTGTGCAGATAGCGCACCTGGATGCCCAACTCGAGCATGTAGTCGGTGAGGTCCTCGGCCATCTTCTTGGTGAGGGTGGTGACCAGGACGCGCTCGTCCTTCTCGGTGCGGGTGCGGATCTCATGGACGAGATCGTCGATCTGGCCCTCGGTCGGCTTGACGACGACCTCCGGGTCGACCAGGCCGGTCGGGCGGATGATCTGCTCCACGAAGCCGTCGCCGCGGGACATCTCGTACGTCCCCGGGGTGGCCGAGAGATAGACCGTCTGGCCGACGCGCTCCAGGAACTCCTCCCACTTCAGCGGGCGGTTGTCCAGTGCGGAGGGCAGCCGGAAGCCGTGCTCGATCAGGGTCCGCTTCCGGGAGGCGTCGCCCTCGTACATCGCGCCGATCTGCGGCACCGTGACATGCGACTCGTCGATGACCAGGAGGAAGTCCTCCGGGAAGTAGTCCAGCAGGGTGTGCGGCGGGGATCCGGTCTCACGGCCGTCGATGTGCAGCGAGTAGTTCTCGATGCCGGAGCAGGTGCCGATCTGCCGCATCATCTCGATGTCGTAGGTGGTGCGCATCCGCAGCCGCTGGGCCTCCAGCAGCTTGCCCTGCTTCTCCATCCGGGCCAGCGTCTCGGTGAGCTCGGCCTCGATCCCGGCGATGGCCTTCTCCATGCGCTCGGGCCCGGCCACATAGTGGGTGGCCGGGAACACATACAGCTCCTGGTCGTCGCTGATCACTTCGCCGGTGAGCGGATGGAGCGTGGACAGCGCCTCGATCTCGTCGCCGAACATCTCGATGCGGACCGCGAGCTCCTCGTAAACCGGGAAGATCTCGATGGTGTCGCCGCGGACCCGGAAGGTGCCCCGGGTGAAAGCCATGTCATTGCGGTTGTACTGAATATCGACAAAGCGACGCAGCAGCTGATCGCGGTCGATCTCCTCACCGACCTTGAGCCGCACCATACGGTCCACGTACTCCTGCGGCGTACCGAGGCCGTAGATGCAGGAGACGGAGGCCACCACGACCACGTCACGCCGGGTGAGCAGCGAGTTCGTCGCCGAGTGGCGCAGCCGCTCCACCTCCTCGTTGATCGAGGAGTCCTTCTCGATATAGGTGTCCGACTGCGGGACGTACGCCTCGGGCTGGTAGTAGTCGTAGTACGAGACGAAGTACTCGACCGCGTTGTTCGGCAGCAGCTCGCGGAACTCATTGGCCAGCTGGGCGGCCAGCGTCTTGTTCGGAGCCATGACCAGCGTGGGCCGCTGAAGTTTCTCGATCATCCATGCGGTGGTCGCGGACTTGCCGGTGCCGGTCGCGCCGAGCAGGACGACGTCCCTCTCCCCCGCGCGGACGCGCCGGTCGAGGTCGGCGATGGCGGTGGGCTGGTCACCGCTGGGCTGATAGGGGCTGACGACCTCGAAGGGCGCCACCTTGCGTTCGAGCTGAGTTACGGGCCGCATGAGACCAACCGTACGACTCACCACTGACAACGGCGGAGCGCTCGTCCACGCCACCCTCGCCCCGGCCCTCTGGCCGGATTCGGACGATCATGCACACGATGTCGCCCGTGGCACGAATTTTCCGTCCATCCGGCATCTATCCTCCACAGCCGCACATCTGGCAGCCTCTGCCCGTCCATGAGTCGGACGAGAACCACACGACGCGAGGAGTCCGTATGCAGATCCGCCCGGCCGCCGCGTTAACCGGCGCGCTCATCGGGATGTCCGCGCTCTTCCTCCCCACGGCCACGGCCCAGGCCACCGGCCGGACGACGCACCACCACACGGTCACCGTGGCCCATCGCGGTGCCTCCGCGTACGCCCCCGAGAACACCCTGGCCGCCGTCGACGCCGCCGACGACCTGGGCATCGACTGGGTGGAGAACGACGTCCAGCGCACCAGGGACGGCGAGCTGATCGTCATGCACGACACCACGCTGAGCCGGACCACCGACGTCGAGCAGGTCTTCCCGGACCGCGCGCCCTGGAAGATCTCCGACTTCACCCTCGACGAGATCGAGAAGCTGGACGCCGGAAGCTGGTTCGGCCCCGAGTTCCAGGGCGAGGGGGTGCCCACTCTGGAGGAGTACATGGACCGGGTTTCGGACAACCATCAGAAGCTCCTGCTGGAGCTCAAGGCTCCCGAGCTCTATCCGGGGATCGAGCGCCAGACGCTGCGGGAGCTGCGAAGAGAGGGCTGGCTGGACCACCGGCACAAGCGCCGGCTGATCGTCCAGAGTTTCAGCGCCGACTCCGTGCGGGCGGTCCACCGGCTGCGGCCGGACGTCAAGACCGGCTTCCTGGGCACCCCGGCCGTCGCCGACCTGCCGGAGTACGCCGAGTTCTCCGACCAGATCAACCCCAGCTACACGACCATCGACGCCGGCTATGTGTCCGCGGTGCGGTCGGTGGACGGGGCGCACGGCAAGCCGCTGGAGGTCTACACCTGGACCGTCAACGACGGCCCGACGGCGGTCTCGGTCGCGGCCATGGGCGTGAACGGCATCATCACCAACAAGCCCGATGTGATCCGGGACGCCCTCGACGACGCCTCGTGAGCCACGGTTCCCCCTGGCGAAGCGCCCTGCCGGCCGACCGGCGGGGCGCTGTCGGCGGCACTGTCGGTGGGGGGTTCTACGCTGAAGGCGTGACGATCGGAGAGCGGCAGACACAGCCGGACCCGCGGGAGCGCCCGGAGGGGCCGGACGCGCGCGCCTGGGCCTGGGCGGTCCTGGCCACGCCCATCGGCCCGCTGCTGCTCGCGGCCACCGACGAGGGGGTGGCCCGGGTGGTCTTCCACGCGGAGGAGAAGACGGCGGCCGAGGCCGTCGCCAGGCTGACGCGCCGCCTCGGCACCGAGCCCACCGCCGTGCCGCCCACGGCCCCCGGCACCGCGACCGCCCCGTCCGCACCTCGCTGCGCCGGGCATCTCGCCGAGGCGATACGGCAGTTGGAGAGCTATTTCGCCGGGGAGGCCAAGGCGTTCACTCTCTCCCTGGACTGGTCCCTGATCACCGGCTTCAACCGCCGGGTACTGCGCGAGCTGGCCGCCCATGTGCCCTATGGCACGGTCGTCGGCTATCAGAACCTCGCCGACCGGGTGGGTGAGCCGGGCGCGGCCCGCGCCGTCGGCATGGCCATGGGGAGCAATCCGCTGCCGGTCGTGGTGCCGTGCCACCGAGTGGTGGAGAGCGACGGCGGCATCGGCGGCTTCGGCGGCGGGCTGGAGACCAAGCGCATCCTGCTGGCACTGGAAGGCGTTCTTCCGCAACCGCTCTTCTGAATCGCCCTTCCCGGCCGGACGGAAATATCTTGTTCCGGAATTCCGCGGCCGTCTTGTGGTGCTTGTCTATCGCCCTTATCTTAAGAGCGCCCATCGCCCTGGCTTTCCGTCACCAGCCGGGCATGGGGCTCTCATTGCGTTCGGCCGTACGAACCGTACCGCGCGATAACGCTCTTCAGCTCTTCCCGCTCCACCGATCGCGCGTGCCACCCGCTCTGCCGGTACTTCCCGCACGCCCCGCACCCCCGCTCTTCCTCGCTCTTCCCGCTCATCGGAAATTCATCGCTCAACTACGTCCCCAACAAGTGATCGAATTGGAGAGCCATGTCCGGTGTTCTGCTCGCGGGCGGCGCGGCCGCGGCGCTATTCGCCTCGGTCCTTTCCACCCAGGGTGTTTCCTCGGCCCCTGATGGGCCGCCGGAAAAGATCCAGATAAGCGTCAAGACGGTGAACGGCTCGGGCTGTCCCAAGGGCACCACCGCCGTGGCCGTCGCCGCCGACAACTCGGCGTTCACCGTGACCTACAGCGACTATCTCGCCGAGGTCGGCCCCGGCGCGGACCCGACCGACATCCGTAAGAACTGCCAGCTCAGCCTGGGCGTGCATGTGCCGCAGGGGTTCACCTACGCCATCGCCCAGGTCGACTACCGGGGCTATGGCTACCTCGAAAAGGGCGCCAAGGGCACCGAGAAGGCGAGCTACTACTTCCAGGGCTCGGCGGACACCGCGTCACGGACCCATGACTTCGGCGGTCCGTACAACGACAACTGGCAGACCACCGACAGCACCGACTACAGCGCCCTGGTGTGGGCCCCCTGCGGCCAGGACCGCAACTTCAACGTCAACACCGAGCTGCGGGTCAACGCCGGCACCTCTCCCGCGGGCACCACCAGCTTCATGGCCATGGACTCGACGGACGGCGGGGTCAACACGGTTTACCACCTCGCCTGGAAGGAATGCCCTTCCGCCGTCCGGTAGCCCGGTAAATCCACCATCGAATGGAGAATCATGCCCGGTGTTCTCTACGCAGGCGGTGTGGTCGCGGCGTTATTCGCCTCGACGCTCACTTCGCAGGCATATGCACAACCCCCGTTCGACACCGTGCCGCCCGACAAGATCGTGATCACCGTCGCGACCGTCAATGGGTCGGGCTGCCCGGCGGGCACCGCGGCGATCGCCGTCTCCCCGGACAACACTGCCTTCACCGTGACCTACAGCGAGTATCTCGCGCAGGTGGGCAAGGGTTCCAAGCCGACGGACTTCAGAAAGAACTGCCAGCTGAGTCTCGTCACGCATGTGCCACAGGGCTTCTCCTACGCCATCGCCAGTGTCGACTACCGTGGTTTCGCCCATCTGGAAAAGGGCGCGTCCGCCACGCAGAAAGCCTCGTACTACTTCCAGGGGCAGTCGCAGACCTCGTCGAACACGCATAGCTACAACGGCGCCTACGACGACAACTGGCAGGCCACCGACGTATCCGATATCGCCACTGTGGTGTGGTCGCCCTGCGGTGAACTCCGCAACTTCAACATCAACACCGAGTTGCGGGTCAACGCCGGAACGTCCAACACCCAGGAAACGACCAGCTTCATCGCCATGGACTCGACGGACGGCGATGTGAGCACCACCTATCACTTCGCCTGGAAGGAATGCCCGCCGACCAAGAAGTGACCCCTGCGCGCAGACCCGGACCTGACCCCCTGCGCACCGCCTCGAAACGTACCCGGCTACGGCTCCGGGCGGTGCCAGGCCGGATGCCGGGGGTCGTCCATCCGCACCACCACATCCGCCGCCTCACCGGGCCCCACCTCGTCCTCGTAGCGCGCGAAGGCGGGCAGGGTCCAGCGGTCGCCCTCGTCGGTACGGCGGGCGAGGGCGGCCGGGGACAGCCGCAGATGCACCGAGAGGTCGAACGGGAACCAGTGCCCCAGCAGCAGCGCGCCGTGCAGCAACAGCACCCCGCCCGGCGCGAGTTCGGCGTACGGGCTGCGTGTGGCCCGGTCGGTCTCCGGATCCCACAGGTCGGGCAGCACCCGCCCGGTGCCGCCCGGCCCCGGTTCCAGCGGATCGAAGACCTCGCGCCACAGGGCGCCGGTGTCCAGCCAGCGGTCGTAGTACGCGTCGGGGTCCCGCTTCCCGTACTCGTAGCGCAGCGAGGCGGGCCGCCAGAACCCCGCCGCCGCGACCACCAGCGCCGGGCGGCCGAGGACGCGCAGCGCCTCGGCCAGATCCCGCGCCAGCTCGCCGGTGGGCGCCGCCGGGGCCCCGTCGACGGCCACTCTCAGCCAGGGGCTGCCGTCCGCCGCCGTCAGCCCGGCGATGCGGTCGGCGGTCGCGTCGGTCAGCCGTTCCCAGGTGATCGCTTCGAGCCGCACGCCCCCATCATGCCGTGGGCCCGAGGGCTGTGGGCTCCAGGGGCCGGAGGACAGAGGCCAGGGGCCAGAGCCAGGGGCTCCGGGAGGGGTACGCTCCGGCCATGGCATCTCAGATAGCGCTGCTCCGCGGCATCAATGTGGGCGGGAACAGGAAGTTCCCCATGGCGCGGCAGCGTGAGCTGATGGCCGAGCTGGGCTTCGAGGACGTCACCGTCCACCTCCAGACCGGCAATATCGTCTTCGCCGACCCCGGCACCCCGCCCGGGCAGACGGCCCGTACCCTCGAGGACCACTTCGCCGCCGGTCTCGGCTTTCCCGTGGACGTCATGGTCCGTACGCGCGACGAGCTGGCCGCGGCGATCGAGGCCAACCCCTATCCGGAGGCCGTGGCCGAGCCCAAGACCCTGCATGTGGTCTTCCTGGCGGCCGTGCCCGCGGACACGGCCGCTCTGGACGCGCTGGATCCGGCCGCCTACGCCCCGGACGCGTTCCGCCTCATCGGCCGCGAGATCTTCCTGTGCTGCCCGGACGGGGTCGGCCGCTCCAAGCTGGCGGGGAAGGTCACCAACGCCCGGCTGGGGGTGCCGACCACCGCCCGCAACTGGAACACGGTCACCAAGCTGCTGGCGCTGGCCGACGGCTGAGACGCTTCCTCGGCATCGGCCGGAGACGCGCCGAGCCGCGCTCAGCTCCAGCCGTACCGCTGCCGCAGCCGCATCACGACCAGGTCGAAGCGCGGCCGGTCGAGCGCGCACGCCTCGCGCCGCATTCCGTCCGGGTGCACCCTCAGTACCCGGTCCGCATCGACCCATGACTCCCGCCCGGCGCGGTCCCACGGCCCGGAGCCGATCGGCACCCACTCGCGGTCGCCGTCGTGCCGCTTGCTCGACAGCTGCACGGCGAGCAGCGTCCCGGCCCGCTCCCGCGCGACCACCAGCACCGGCCGGTCCTTGCCACGGCCGTCGTTCTCCTCGTACGGCACCCATGTCCAGACGATCTCGCCGGGGTCCGGGTCCCCGTCCGGATCGGGTGCGTAACTCGTCCGTACCCGCCCGACCTGGCGCGGATGAGCCTCGACGGTGGCGGCCGGGCCGGCGCTTCCGGGAAGCGCCGCGCCGTCCCCCGTCCCCTGCGTTCCGTTGAATGGGCTGATCACGCCCGACACGTTAACCCGTCCGCGAAACCCGATGACATGGCGGCCCCCTCGGCGTGGAAGGGGCATGTACGTGCCCGATGTTCTCGACCCACTGGCGGAGCTCGTCAAACGGCGCCATGACCCGGTCGTCGTCCAGACCGTGCGCTCCACGGCGGCCGCGACCATCGCCTACGTCGTCGCCCTCGAGCTCAGCAAGGAACCCGCCCCCCTCACCGCGCCGCTGACCGCCCTCCTCGTCGTCCAGGTCACCCTCTACGCGACCCTCACCAGAAGCCTCCGCAGGGTCGAGGCCGTGGTCGTGGGCGTCCTGATCGCCGTCGCCTTCAGCGTGCTGGTGGGGCTGACCTGGTGGAGTCTTTGCCTGATCATCCTTGCCGCCCAGACCGCCGGCTATCTCACACGCGTGGGCGACTGGGTCCAGGAGGTGGCGATCAGCGCCATGCTGGTCCTGGGAGTGGCACAGGTGACCACCTACGCCTGGGACCGGGTGCTGGAGACCCTCATCGGGGCCGGTGTCGGGATGGGCTTCAACTTCTTGCTCGCGCCTCCGGTGTGGGTCGAGACGGCCGGCAAGTCCATCGAGGATCTGGCCCGCCGGATGCGTCAGCTGCTGCTGCACATCGCCGAGGAGCTGGGCAGCCAGATGGCCGTCGACCGCGCCGCCGCCCGGCTCTACGAGGCCCGCCGCCTCGACCACGACATCTCCCAGGTCGACGCGGCGCTCCGGCAGGCGGAGGACAGTGTGCGGCTCAACCCCCGCGTCAAGGAGGGCCTCCTCTATCGCGTGGTGCTCCGCACCGGCCTGGACACGCTGGAGATCTGCACCGTCATCCTGCGCGTCATGTCCCGCACCCTGACCGACCTCGCCAGGGCGCGGACGGACGAACCCCTCTTCCCCCCGGACGTGGCTGATGCCCTTAAGGATCTCTTCATCCATCTCGCCGCCGCCGTCGAGAGCTTCGCCGTCCTGGTCACCACCCAGGTCAGCGCCAATGCCGAGGAGGCCGAAGCCCGCCTCTCCAGCGAGCTCGTCAAGGCCCACGCCAGCCGCGACCGGGGCGCCGACCTCCTGCTGCGCCGCGTCCAGGAGCACCCCCGCCAGTGGCAGCTGCACGGTGCCCTGCTCGCGGAGATCGACCGCGTCCTCGACGAACTCGACATGGAGCAGCGTTCCAAGCGGCTCATGGAGGAGCTCGACCGCAGCACCCGCGAGAAGCGCGAGCGCTTCCCCTTCCTCCACAAGCTCCAGCGCCGGTTCCGGCGCGGCCGCACGGACGGCCCCGGAGGGGTCTGAGTCCCGGGGGCGGTCTGAGCCGCCTGGGGGGCGGTCAGCTGAGCGGGTAACGGTCGCGGGGGAAGACCACGTCGTCGTAGGGCTCGTACAGCTCCACCGAACGGTGGAACTCGGAGGCGAAGTCGTCGGCGAGTTCGGCGATCGTGCCGCGGCCCTCGGTCAGGGACAGCCAGGACGGCGGGAGGCGGAGGTCGCCGTGGTGGGCGCCGAGGATGTTGCCGCAGATCGAGCCCGTCGAGTCGCTGTCGCCCGAGTGGTTGACGGAGAGCAGCAGGGCCGCCTGGACGGGGGTGCGCGGGGGTGCCGGGTCATAGCTGATCTTGCCGCCGGGGCCGTACAGGATCTGCTGGGCCGGGGTGCGGGCCAGAGCGCTGTAGACCGCGATGGCCAGCGCCTCCTCGGCGACCCAGCCGCCGCCGAGCGATTCGGCCTTCTCGGGGGTCGGATCGCCCTCAGCCGCCAGGTCGACCGCCTTACGGAGGGCGGCGGTGGTCTCCTCGTGGCCGGGGTAGCGGGCGAGGAGTTCCAGGGTGCGCAGGGTCGCGCCTTCCAGGGACTCGCCGTCGAGCAGGCAGGCGATCATGGCGGCCAGGGCACCGGCCGCGTAGTAGCCCGTCGGATGGCCATGGGTGATCTGGGCACAGCGGGCGGCGAGTTCGAAGCAGTCGCGGGGGTCAAGACCGGTGAGGCCGAACGGCGCCGAGCGCATCACGGTGCCGCAGCCCTTGGAGCCGGTGTTCACCGGGCCGGGGGTGCCGTCGAGGGGGGCTCGCGGGGCGGGGACGTGCTTCGCGGTGAGGCCGGAGAGGCAGGCGTTGCCGGGGGCACGGCGGGCGTACAGCCAGGGCTGGGTGCGCAGCCAGCCGGAGCGGACCAGGTCCCCGGTGCCCTCGGCGGGCGGCGGCCCGGGGTGGTTCTGGGTGTCCAGCCAGCGCAGATAGGCATGGCGGACGACGGCGGTCTCGGACCCTTCGAGGCCCTTGGACGAGGTTCTGGCGTGGGCCCGTATCAGGCCCTCGGCCGTGAAGAGTGTCATCTGGGTGTCATCGGTGACCCGGCCCACGACTCCGCTGCCGTCCGGGACGAGGGTGGTGACGCCCGCGGGGCCGTGGGTCTCGCGGATCGACCGCAGGGACAGGAACTCGATGGGATTGCCGAGGGCGTCGCCGATCGCACCGCCCAGCAGGCAGCCGCGGATGCGGGCCCGCTTGGCGGCCGTCTCGTCCCATGACTGGCGGATCACTGGCAGCTCCTCATCGTCCTGGTCCCATGCCGTCCCGTATGGATGCACACGACATGATCTCAGGTGTCGGTGGACGCCCCTCGGCGGTAGATTCGAGAGAGCGGAAAGCGTAAGGAACCAGCCGAAAACGGGAGATGCGGTGCCATGCCGATGCGGCTGATCCGAACGGGCGATGAGCCGATCCACGCGCGCAGTCCGCTGCGGATGCGGCTGGGGCTGGCCACGTGGGGGCTGCTCTGGACACTCGGCGGCGCGGTGGCCTTCGCGGTCGCGGGACGGCCGGGGTGGGCGGCGGCGTGCGGGGCACTCGCCGTCGTCACGCTGATCGACCTCGTCCTGGTCATCCGGCACATCCGGCAGGGGCCGCACTATCAGCCGGGCCGGGATGTGCCGCCGTACGCACCGATCGCCGAGCGCAGGCGGAGCCGCGGGCGGCGAAGGACTCCATAAGGGCGGCGGCGGACTCCGTAACGGCGGCGCCGCTCAACGGTGGGCACCGTAAGGGCGGCGGCGGACTCCGTAACGGCGGCGCCGCTCAACGGTGGGCACCGTAAGGGCGGCGCCGCTGAAGCGTGGGACACCGTAAGGGCGGCGCCGTCCTGGAGCACATGGGCACCGTAAGGCGGGCACGCCGCTCTGACGGTGACGGGATATCGACGGCGGGGAGCACCGCGTTCCGGGGGATACTGCCCAGTACCAGCTGAGTACCTGCCGCGACAGGGGGGCCGTCATGGGGGTGCTGGCGATCGGCATCGCGCTCTGTGCGCTCGGGCTGATGCTCTCCGGAAGCGGAGAGCCGTACGGGCGGCGGGAGACACGGCGGGGACGGGAGGCCGACCCGTACGACTTCGCCCGTCAGCGCGGAGTGGCGCTCGGCCTCGGCGGGGTGGTGCTGCTGGGCGCGGTGATCCTCGGCGGCTTCGCCCTCTGGCGCTGACCGGGGCACGGGCGCCCGCCGCGCAACGGCGCCTACGGCGGCACGCGGCGGTCGGGCCCCGGCGAGCGCCGCGGCTCAGCCCGCGCCCCGCCTATCCGTCCCGGCCGCCCTTCTCACCGAACCGGGCCGCCTCCACGAAGTCCGGGCGCGGATCGAGCGCCGCGGCCAGCCGGAAGTGGCGGGTGGCCTCGGCCGGGCGGTTGGCCCGCTCCAGGGTGCGGGCCAGGGCGAAGTGGGCGAAGGCGTTGTCCGGCTCACGCTCCAGGACGAGCTGGAACTCCAGCTCCGCCGAGCGCAGCTGGGCCGCGCCGAAGAACGCGCGCGCCCGGAGCAGCCGGGCCGCCGTGTTCTCGGGGTGGGCGCTGATGACCGAGTCGAGCAGCTTGACGGCGCCTCGTGGATCTCGGGCGGCGAGCAGGTGCTCGGCGGCGCGGAAGTCGATGACGTGGGTCTCGGGCGTGGGCTCGGGCACAGCCGTTTCCTTCCCCGGGTACGTACTCGGTGGTGAGGCGGTGGATGGAGTGAGGGGATGGGATGAACCGTCACGGATGATCGTTCGCTACGGGGTGCACAACAATCACCCCGCACGCCGCATTCCCCGCCACGGGCCGCCGCACGCTCCGCACCGCGCCCCGGCTCGGCCCTGGCCGTTCCGCGCACCGCGCCCCGGCTCGGGCCCGGCACGCACCGCGCACCGCGCCCCCGCTCAGCCCTCCCCGGTGGCCGCCCGCTGCACCAGGTCCGCCCAGGCCTTTCTGACCTGCGGCTCCAGCGCCTCGATCGGGCCATTGTTGTCGATCACGACATCGGCGATCGCCAGCCGTTCCGCGCGGGTGGCCTGTGCGGCCATCCGGGCTCGCGCCTCGTCCTCGGCCATGCCGCGCAGCCGTATCAGCCGGTCCAGCTGGGTCTCGGGCGTGGCATCCACGACCATGACCAGGTCGTAGAGCGGCGCCAGCTTGTTCTCGGCCAGGAGCGGAACATCATGGACGACCACGGCGTCGGGCGCGGCCGCCGCCTGGAGTTCGGCGGAGCGGTCCCGGACCAGCGGATGGATGATCGCGTTCAGCGCGCTCAGCCGCTCCGGGTCGCTGAAGACGATCCCGCCGAGCCTGGGCCGGTCCAGACGGCCGTCGGCGGTCAGCACCTCGGGGCCGAACTCGGCTACCACGGCGGCCAGTCCTGGCGTGCCCGGCTCGACCACCTCGCGAGCGATCAGATCCGAGTCGATCAGCACCGCCCCCAATGAGGTCAGGATTCGTGAGACCTCGCTCTTGCCCGCGCCGATTCCGCCCGTGAGCCCCAGGTTCAGCATGGGGCCCACGCTATACGGCGCGCCGGTGGGGTCATCGGTCAGGCTCCGCCGTCGCCCTCGCGCTCGGCGAGGAACCGTTCGAACTCCGCGCCCAGTTCATCCGCCGAGGGCAGCTCGGCCGGCTCCGCGACCAGATTGCCGCGGCTCTCGGCCCCGGCCACCGCGTCGTACTGGTGCTCCAGGCCCCGTACGAGCGCGACCAGCTCCTCGTCGCCCTCCGAGATCTGCCGCTCGATCTCCTCCTGCGTCCTCAGGGCCTCGTTGCGCAGGGCGTGCGTCGGCCCCGGCAGCACCAGACCGGTGGCCGCGGTGATGGCCTCCAGTGCGGTGAGCGCCGCGTCCGGATAGGCCGACCGGGCCAGATAGTGCGGCACATGCGCGGCCACGCCGAGCACATCGCGGCCCGCCTCGGCGAGCCGGTACTCGATCAGGGACTCGGCGCTGCCGGGCACTTGGGCCTCGTCGAAGTAGCCCCGGTGACCGGGCATCAGATCGGTGCGATTGCCGTGCGGGGTGATGCCGACCGGCCGGGTGTGCGGCACGCCCATCGGGATGCCGTGGAAGTTCACCGCGAGCCTGACGCCCAGCCGCTCGACCATCTGGCCCACGGCCGCCGCGAACCGCTCCCACTCCACATCCGGCTCCGGCCCGGTGAGCAGCAGGAACGGGGCCGCGGTCGCATCGCGCACCAGATGCAGCTCGATCTTCGGGGTCTCGTACGCCGTCCACCGGTCGCGCTGGAAGGTCAGCAGCGGGCGCCGGGCCCGGTAGTCGACCAGCCGGTCATGGTCGAAACGCGCGACCACCTTGCGCGGCAGACCGTCGAGCAGCCGCTCCACGATCTGGTCCCCGGTCTCGCCGGCGTCGATATAGCCGTCGAAGTGGTACAGCAGCACCAGCCCGGCCGAGTCCCGCGAGGCTATCGCGTCGACCTCCGCCAGCCCGCTCGGTTCCCATGTGTACAACTCCTGCGGATCATGCACTGTGACCGCTCCTCCTCGTGTTCGCTCGCAAGAACACCGAACGGGGGCGGGGGCATTCCCCGGGCGGGACCTTCGATGGCTGAGCGGCCCTGAAACCCGGATCTCCAAGCGGCCACTCGGGCGACGTTCCCAACGGCCCACCGGGGCGAGCGGAAGCGGCCCGATCTCGACGTCGGCGCACGTCGCGGGGTTGACGCGCATATGCGGCACGCCTATCTTCGCCAGCCGTCAGCGGTTCATCATGTCATCCGGCGTTCACTGTCCCGAACCCAGCGTGTTCACCTCTGGCCACGGCACAGGAAGGCAGCCTCCTATGCACTCCTCCGGCCGCACACCCACCCGATTACGCACCCTCCTCACCGCCGTCGTCACCGGACTGATCGCCACCGGCGGGCTGGTGGCGGCGGGCATGACCGGGCGGGAGGCCCCCGCCGCCACCGCCGTCCCGATCTCCGTCGATGACGCGGACGGGCTCAGGGCGGCCCTCGCCGGGGCCCGGCCCGGCGATACGATCCGGCTCGCCGACGGCAGGTACCACGGCAGCTTCGAGATCACCGCCTCCGGCACCTCCGGCTCGCGGATCACCCTCACCGGCTCCTCGAAGGCGGTCCTCACCGCCAACGGCGCCTATGGGCTGCGGCTGAACGGCGCCTCGTACTGGACCGTCAGGGGGATCACGGTCAACGGCGGCAAGGAGGGCATCAGGATCGACGGCGCCCGGGGCGTGACCGTGGACTCCGTTTCGGTCAGTGTCCGGCGCCATGGGCATGCGTAAGGCCCGCTCCCCAGGGGGAGCGGGCCTTACCTGCTCAGCTGGTGCCGACTAGCGGCGGCTGGTCAGCTCTGGCCACCGGCCAGCTTCTCGCGAAGCGCGGCCAGCGCCTCGTCCGAGGCCAGGGCGCCGGAGTTGTCGGCCGACTCCGAGGAGTACGAACCGCCACCGCCACCGGCCGCCTGCCCGCCCGGCGCCGGGGCGGCGCTGCCCGCCTCGGCAGCGGCCTGCTCGTCGGCCTCGCGGGACTTGATGACCTGCGCCTGGTGCTGCTCGAAGCGCTGCTGCGCCTCGGCGTACTGGCGCTCCCACTCCTCGCGCTGCTTCTCGTAGCCCTCCAGCCAGTCGTTGGCCTCGGGGTCGAAGCCCTCGGGGTAGATGTAGTTGCCCTGGTCGTCGTAGGACGCGGCCATGCCGTACAGGGTCGGGTCGAACTCGACCGCGGACGGGTCGGCACCGAAGGACTCGTTGGCCTGCTTCAGCGAGAGGCTGATGCGGCGGCGCTCGAGGTCGATGTCGATGACCTTGACGAAGATCTCGTCGTTGACCTGGACGACCTGCTCCGGGATCTCCACGTGGCGCTCGGCCAGCTCGGAGATGTGGACCAGGCCCTCGATGCCCTCGTCCACGCGGACGAACGCACCGAACGGCACGAGCTTGGTGACCTTACCCGGGACGACCTGACCGATCTGGTGGGTCCGGGCGAACTGCTGCCACGGGTCCTCTTGGGTCGCCTTGAGCGACAGGGAGACGCGCTCGCGGTCCATGTCGACGTCCAGGACCTCGACCGTGACCTCCTGGCCGACCTCGACGACCTCGGAGGGGTGGTCGATGTGCTTCCAGGACAGCTCCGAGACGTGGACGAGACCGTCGACGCCGCCCAGGTCCACGAACGCACCGAAGTTGACGATGGAGGAGACGACGCCGGAGCGCACCTGGCCCTTCTGGAGGGTGGTGAGGAAGGTCTGGCGGACCTCGCTCTGGGTCTGCTCCAGCCAGGCGCGGCGGGACAGGACCACGTTGTTGCGGTTCTTGTCGAGCTCGATGATCTTCGCCTCGAGCTCCTTGCCCACGTAGGGCTGCAGGTCGCGGACGCGGCGCATCTCCACCAGGGAGGCGGGGAGGAAGCCACGGAGGCCGATGTCGAGGATGAGACCACCCTTGACGACCTCGATGACGGTACCGGTGACGATCCCGTCCTCTTCCTTGATCTTCTCGATGGTGCCCCAGGCGCGCTCGTACTGGGCGCGCTTCTTCGAGAGGATCAGTCGGCCTTCCTTGTCCTCCTTCTGGAGGACAAGGGCCTCGATCTCGTCGCCGACGGCGACGACCTCATTGGGGTCGACGTCGTGCTTGATCGACAGTTCGCGAGAGGGGATGACGCCTTCGGTCTTGTAACCAATGTCGAGCAGGACCTCGTCCCGGTCGACCTTCACGATGACGCCGTCGACGATGTCGCCGTCGTTGAAGTACTTGATCGTCTCGTCGATCGCGGCGAGGAAGGCTTCCTCGGAACCGATGTCGTTTACCGCCACCTGCGGGGTGGTGCGGGTTGCCTCGGTGCTGCTCGTCATGTGGAAAAGGGCTCCGGTACGGACATGAAGTCGTAGGTACTGCTACGCCGAGGACCCTTATCACACTGCCGAAGCCGGACAGCCTTGGAGACGCCGAATCTTTCCGATTTCAGGTATCGAAAAACCCGAGCGCCTCGACAACCGAGGGGACATACAACAGATGCGAGTGCGGCCTGCTCCGTCCGAGGCGCACAGGCCCGCAGCGCAACTTGTAGCATACGGGGGCAGCCGGGCATGGTCAATGCACGAAGAGCACACGCGGGGAATAACGCCCCAAACCCGGCAAATTGCATGGTCCGTACTGCGACGCGGTTCTCACCGCGCCCCGCAGCCACAGGTCGATACAGAGAGTACGACGACGCGCGCGATGGTCCAAGAACACGAGCCCAGCACCCCTGGGGAGGCCGCCGAGCCGACGGCCACCCGCCGGACCGCCGACACGGCGGAGAGCAGCCGGGCCAACCGGGGGTGGTGGGACCGCAACGCGGACGAGTACCAGGAGGAGCACGGCGCCTTCCTGGGCGACGACCGGTTCATATGGGGCCCGGAGGGGCTGGACGAGGCGGAGGCCGGGCTGCTGGGCCCGGTGGAGGCACTCAAGGGGCGCGATGTGCTGGAGGTGGGCGCGGGCGCCGCGCAGTGCGCCCGCTGGCTGGCCGCGCGGGGGGCGCGGCCGGTGGCGCTGGACCTCTCGCTCCGGCAGCTGCGGCACGCACGGCGGATCGACGCGGAGGCGGCGGCCTCAGGGTCCTCCGGGACCTCCGAGCCCTCAGGGGGCTCCATGGTCTCCGGGGTCTCCGGGGCGTCCCGGTCCGGCGAGGCGGGCGGGGTCGCGCTGGTGCAGGCCGACGCCACCGCCCTGCCCTTCCGGGACGGCTCGTTCGACCTGGCGTGCTCGGCGTACGGGGCGGTGCCGTTCGTGGCCGAGCCGGTGCGGGTGATGCGCGAGGTGCGCCGGGTGCTGCGGCCGGGCGGGCGGTGGGTCTTCTCGGTGACGCATCCGATCCGCTGGGCGTTCCCCGACGAACCGGGGCCCGAGGGACTGTCCATCGCCGCCTCCTACTTCGACCGCACGCCCTATGTGGAGCAGGACGAGTCGGGCCGGGCCGTCTATGTGGAGCACCACCGGACGCTGGGCGACCGGGTGCGGGACGTGGTGGCCGGGGGTTTCCGGCTGGTCGACCTGGTCGAACCGGAGTGGCCCGCGTGGAACCACCAGGAGTGGGGCGGCTGGTCCCCCTTGCGGGGGAACCTCATCCCCGGCACGGCGATCTTCGTATGCGAGCGGGACTGAGGCGGGCGTTGACCAAACCCGCGGACGCGCGCGCCGAGGCCCTGGACCGCCTTCCCGTACGCGAAGCCGTGCCCGAGCTGCTGCGCGCGCTCGACGACCGCGGGGTCGCCGTGCTGTGCGCGCCCCCGGGGACCGGTAAGACGACGCTGGTGCCGCTGGTGCTCGCCGGGCTGGTGGGCGGCGGGCCGGTGCGGCGGGTGCTGGTGGCCGAGCCGCGGCGGATCGCGGCGCGGGCCGCCGCGCGGCGGATGGCGTGGCTGCTGGGCGAACGGCCGGGCGGCAGGGTCGGCTTCACCGTGCGCGGGGAGCGGCGGGCCGGGCCCGGGACCGTGGTCGAGGTGGTCACGACCGGGGTGCTGTTGCAGCGCCTGCAACGCGATCAGGAGCTGGCCGGCGTCGATGTGGTCGTGCTCGACGAATGCCATGAGCGCCATCTGGACGCGGACACGGCCGCCGCCTTCCTGCTGGACGTCCGGGCCGCCCTGCGCCCCGATCTGCGGCTGATCGCCGCGTCGGCGACCACGGACGCGGAGGGCTGGGCACGGCTGCTCGGCGACGGCGGGGATGGCGGCATCGGCGGGGATGCCGGGAATGGCGGGGCGGGCCCTGGGGAGCCCGCGCCGGTCGTCTCGGCACCGGGGGTCTCCCATCCGGTGGAGGTGGTGTGGGCGCCGCCCGAGCGCCCCGTAAGGCCGCCGCACGGGATGCGGGTGGACCCCGCCCTGCTGGACCACGTCTCGGCCGTGGTGCGGCGGGCGCTGCGCGAGCGGGAGGGCGATGTGCTGTGCTTCCTGCCGGGCGTCGGGGAGATCGCCCGGGTGGCCGGGAAGCTGGGCGGGCTCGCCGAAGCGGAGGTTCTCCAGGTGCACGGGCGGGCGCCCGCCGCCGTTCAGGAGGCGGTGCTCGCGGGCGCGGACGGCGGGCGACGGCGGGTGGTGCTGGCCACCTCGGTCGCCGAGTCGAGCCTGACCGTGCCGGGCGTACGGATCGTCGTGGACTGCGGGCTGGCACGGGAGCCCCGGATGGACCACGCACGCGGGCTGAGCGCGCTGACGACCGTAAGGGCGTCACGGGCCGCCGCCCGGCAGCGCGCGGGCCGTGCGGGGCGCGAGGCGCCCGGGGTGGTCTACCGCTGCTGGCCGGAGGCGGAGGACGCCCGGCTGCCGCGGTTCCCGTCCCCGGAGATCGCCGGTGCGGACCTTACGGCCTTCGCCCTCCAGACGGCGTGCTGGGGCGATCCGGACGCCTCTGGGCTGGCCCTGCTCGATCCGCCGCCCACCGGGGCGATGGCGGCCGCACGCGAGACGCTGACCGCGATCGGCGCCGTGGACGCCGTAGGACGGGCCACCGAACGCGGCACCCGGATGGCCCGCCTCGGCCTCCACCCCCGCCTGGCGCGGGCGCTCATCGACGGCGCGAAGGAGGTTGGCGCGCGCCGGGCGGCCGAGGTGGTGGCCTTGCTGAGCGAGGAACCCCCGAGGGAGTACGGCGACGACCTCGCCGCCGCCTGGCGCACCGCCCGCCACGGCGGCGACCCCTACGCCGCCCGCTGGCGCCAGGAGGCCCGGCGGCTCGAACACGCCCTGTCCGCCGCGGGGACCCCGGGCCCGGACGGCGGACAGGGCGGTGCCGGTCCGGGGCGCGGCGATGACGCCGTGGCGGGGCTGATGGCCGCGCTGGCGTTCCCGGAGCGGGTGGCCCGGCGGCGCGGCGAGCGGGCGTACCTCATGGCCGCCGGGACGGGCGCGGAGCTGGGCGACGGCTCGCGGCTGGGCGGGGCGCCGTGGCTCGCGGTGGCCGTGGCGGACCGGCCGGTGGCCTCCGCGTCGGCGCGGGTGCGGCTCGCGGCGGTGACCGACGAGGACACCGCCCGGGCGGCGGCCGCGGCGCTGGCCTCGGAGGGTGAGGAGGTGCGCTGGGCCGACGGGGACGTCCTGGCGCGCCGGGTGGTCCGGCTCGGCGCGATCGAGCTGGTCTCCCGGCCGCTGTCCGACCCCGATCCGGAACTGGTGCGCCGGGCGCTGCTGGAGGGGCTGCGCCGCGAGGGCACGGGGCTGCTGCGCTGGTCGGCACAGGCCACGGCGGTCCGGCAGCGGATGGCGTTCCTCCACCGTGAACTGGGCGGGGCCTGGCCGGACGTCTCCGACGAGGCGCTGCTGGACCGCCCGGACGACTGGCTCGGGACGGAGCTGGTACGGGCCCGCGGGCGCGCCGATCTGGGGCGGGTCGACGCCGGGCAGGCGCTGGCCCGGCTGATGCCATGGGCCACGGGCGAGGCCGCGCGGTTCGAGGAACTGGCGCCGGAGCGGATCGAGGTGCCGAGCGGCTCGCGGGTGCGGGTGGACTACGGCGCGGACCGGCCCGTGCTGGCGGTCAAGCTGCAGGAACTGTTCGGCTGGCAGGAGGCGCCCCGGATCGCGGGCGGCCGGGTGCCGCTGCTGATCCATCTGCTGTCCCCGGCGGGACGCCCGGCCGCGGTCACCGCCGATCTGGCGTCCTTCTGGAAGGACGGCTACCGCTCGGTCCGCGCCGAACTGCGTGGCCGGTACCCCAAGCACCCCTGGCCCGAGGACCCGACCACGGCAGAACCAACCCGCCGCACCAACACCCGCCGCTGAGCGATGCGCCCGGGAGGCCACGCGACCACGAGCGCCCAGTGGGCACCGGGGCGCGGTGGCCACGCGGCGCAGTGGGACGACGGAACGCCGTAGAACGCGTGGAGCGCTGGAGCGGTACGGCCAAGCGGGCCGCGCGGTGAGTCGTGGGGGACGCAGAAGGAAACCCGGGGCCCTGGGAGCCGGGCAGTGCGTCAGTCCGGTGTCAGTCGGCCCAGGCGCGTAGGCGGCGGGCGGTCTCGCCGAGGCGGAAGCCGCTGATCTCCCGTAAGTCGCGGACCAGTTTGACCATGGCGCCCGGCGGGGGCGCGATCGGCTCTCCGGACTCCTCCATGTACATCTGCGCGCAGGCCGCGCCGATCGTGGCGTTGTAGTCGGAGAACGGCTCGAGGATCAGTGAAGTGTGCAGAAAGGTCGCGGCGCGGGCGGCGGCCTCCTCGTAGTAGGGCTCGCCCGCGAACCGCTCGTAGCGGTGGCGCTCGGTCATGCAGTGCAGCGCGCCCCAGTCCCGGACCGGGGTGTTCACCGGGGAGACCTCGACCTGGACGTTCAGCACCCAACCGGCGTCGACGTACAGGATCACCGCATGCCGTGCGGGAACTCCCGCTCGAACTCGGCCTTGTAGGCCAGGGCGAACTTCACGGCGCCCTCGACGAAGCGCTGCTTCTGACGCCTGCGCACCACGTCCTCGGTCAGTATGTCGTGCGCCAGCCGCTTGATCGCGACGCCCTTCTCCCTCGCCTCGGCACGCAGCTCGGCCAGCTCCTGCTCGGTGAACTCAATCGTGATGCCAGGCATGAGCGGCATGCTAGCCACGCCCTCACCCTGATCACTACCGGCTTGGCCACCACGGGCGAACCGCGAGGACGGAAGTTGACGCGACGGCCGCACCGCTCAGCGCTCCGCCCGGTTCAGCGTTCGCGCCCGCTCAGCACTCGCGCCCGCTCAGCACTCCAGCCTCAGGGCGAACTGCTCCCCCGTCGGGAACGGCTCGTCCACAGGGTGCGGCCCGACCCATATGAGCGCCTGCTCGAAGGTCATGTACGAGCCGTTGTCGACGCACTGGCCGACCACCACCGCATTGCCGCCGCAGCGCCATGCCGCGTAGTTCCACGGGTGGTCGCCCTTCTCGTCCCGCACCACGGTTTCCGGCTGGCCGAGGCGCTCGCCGAAGGCGTCCACGGCGGCGCGCCACCGGCCGTCGAAGCCGGAGCGGTCGGCATCGCGGTCGAAGACCCAGCCGGGGTCGCCGGAGTGGTAGCCGGCGAGCCAGTCGACATTGCCGCTGAGCCCGTCGGCCTGCAACTCCGCGTCGAAGTCGTCCGGTTCGTAGTAGTAACAGAACGGGATCATGCATTCGGTGTCCGCGTCGTCCGGCCCGCCGAACCACTCCGGGAGGACATGGTGTCCGGTGTTGGTGGCGTACGAGGACGTACGGGAGCCGTCGGGCACCCAGCCGAAGCGCTTCGCGGCGGCCGCCGTGGCGCCCGGGGTCCATTCCAGGCGGGCCAAGTCGGCGATGTGGCCGATGAGTTCGGGGCCGGGGACGCAGCTGTTCACTGGCATGGTCATACGCTACGGCCCGCCACTGACAACGCGGCCGGCGCCGCCGGGGCGGACGGCGGCCGCGTGGCGCGGCCGCGCGCCTCCAGCAGCAGCGCGAGCGCGAGCAGGGCCAGCCCCAGGATCAGGAAGCCCCAAGGCAGATAGGTCGTGAGCAGCAGGACCAGCTGTCGCTGGGACTTGACCATGTCCACCGTGTGCCGGATGTAGTCCTCGCGCATCTTCACATGGCCGGAGAAGACGGTCACCCGGTCGCGGTCGCCCAGCAGCGTGCCGCCGCGCAGTTCCTCCTTGTGGATCTCCTGCCCGTTGACCGGTGCGCCGCTGGTGGGCTCGACCCAGAACATCCGCTTGGTGCTGTACCAGCGGGAGGTGCCGGCCTTGCGGACGGTCTCGGGGGTGACGCCGTCGACCGGCATGGTCTTGGGCAGCGGCACCTTGGTCCAGGGGATGGTCTGCTCGAAGTAGTAGACCTCCAGGCCGCGGAAGTTCCGGGTGCCCTTGTAGTGGATGGGGGCGGAGGTGCGGGTCTGTGCGTCGAAGTAGCGGTAGTCGCGCTTCTCGGTGAGGAACGGCCACTTGTACTCGATGCCGTCGCGGCGCACCGCGTCCCCGTCGACATGTTCGCCGCCCGCGTGCACCGGGTCCTGGGAGTGGGCGTCGAAGACATAGCGCTCGGGGATCTTGGAGACCATCTTGCCGTCGGGCCCGGCCACATACGACAGGGTGTCCCAGACGACGACATCGCGCCCGGTCGCCTTCCCGACCTTCTTCGCGGCGGGCACATTGCCGCGCAGGGTCTGCACGATGCTGACCTTGGGGACGGTGCGGGGCTGCATCGTGCCGTAGTCGAGCAGTGTGGCCGGGCTGGCCTCCATCACCGCCGTCTGGTACTCGCTGGGCGGGATCTTGGCCAGCCGGGGATAGGCATACCAGCGCAGCAGCGGCGCGAGGGCCGCGAAGAAGACGGCGAAGGCCAGCAGCACCAGGCTTGCTCTGCGGCGCATGGCGGATGTCCCTCCCTCAGGGGTGCTTGGGGACGGTGGTGAGCAGGGGTTCCGGGGAGGTCCCACCGCTGGGGGCGCCGATGGCCGTCACCGTGAAAACGATGGCGAGGGCGGCGGCGAGTCCGATCGCGGCGGCGGCGAGGGCACGCATACGGGGCCTCCTCGTGGTCGGTGCGAGGCGCTGCCTGACGCTTCGTCAGGGATGGGGCACCGTAGCAACGGGGGGCGCAGATGAGAACACGAAGGCGTGAATGCGTCACACCGCCCCTGGGCCCGGTGGGGGCTCAGGGGCGGTGCGGTGAACCGTATGAGGGGCGGTTGTCTACGCGGCGGGGGCCTGGGTGACCGTCAGCTCGATGTCCAGGACGGCGCCGCCCTCGGCGGTGAGGCGGAGCAGGAAGGTGCCCGCCTGGTCATCGGCGAGGATCTCCGGCAGGGTGAGCTGGCCGTGGGCGTTGGTCTTCAGGGCGGCCAGGGTGCGCACCGGCTTGCCCTTGTCGTCCAGGAAGTAGGGCCCCTTGTCGTTGGGCTTGGGGTCCTTCGCCGAGGTGATCATGGTGGCGGTCACCGGGACATCCGCCATGATCTTGCCCTTGTTGGTGGCCTTGACGGTGAGCGCGTCGGCGAAGGAGGCACCGGTCTGGGCCGTGAGCTTCTTGTCGTCGATCCGGGCCAGCGCGTCTGCCCGCGGCACGGGCCGGGCCTTGACGGTGGCGGTGAACTCGACCGGTGCGGCCTCGCGCCCCACGGCGGTGGCGCGCACGGTGAAGGTGCCGGTCTTCTCGCCCGCGAGCAGCTTGGGCGCGATGGCGGTGCCATCGGCGGCGGTCAGCACGGTGGCGGACTTGACCAGGCCGAGGAAGCGCGTGTCGGTGTCGCCGAGGATCTCGTACCGCACCCGGGCGCCGGCCACCGGCTTGCCCGCGGTGTCCACGGCCTTGACGCGCGGCGACCGGTCGAACCCGGTGCCCGCGATGGTGGACAGCTCCTTCGCGCCGACGGTGGTGAGTTTGCTGGTGCCGCTCGGGGTGGACGGCGGAGTGGTGGGGGGCTTCGGGGTCGGGGTCCCGGTGCCGGGGGTGCCCCCGTTCCCGTCGGCCGGCGGGGTCGGGGGGGTGGTGTCGGGCTCGTCGTTGGGCTTGGGCAGGGTGTGGGCTTCGTTCTCCTCGCCCTTCCCGGTGTCCTTGCCGCCGCCCTTCCCCGGATTCCTGCCCGAGTCCTTGCCCTTGTCGCCCGGGCCGGAGCCGGAGTCCTTCCCCGAGGGGATCGCACCGGTGCCGTCGGGGACCTCATGGGTGCCGCGCTTGTAGTACTCGAACCACGACAGGACGGTGTTCAGGTATTCCCGCGAGTGGTTGTAGCCGAGGATCGCGCGGTCCAGGTCGGCCTTGACGGACAGATCGCGGCCGTCCGCGCAGAGGTAGCCGCCCGCGGCGAGGGCGGCGTCATAGACGTTGTTGGGGTCCTTCTCGCCGTCACCATTGCCGTCCCGGCCCCAGCTGGCCCAGGTGGATGGGATGAACTGCATGGGGCCGACCGCCCGGTCATGCGTACTGTCGCCGTCGTAGGCACCGCCGTCGGTGTCCTTGATCAGGGCGAAGCCGTCGCCGTTGAGGACCGGGCCGAGGATGGGCGAGACGGTGGTGCCGTTCGCGTCCACATTGCCGCCGCCGGCCTGGCCGGACTCGACCTTGCCGATCGCGGCGAGCAGCTCCCAGGGCAGATTGCAGCCGGGGTTGGACTCCCTCAGGGTCGCTTCCGCCTTCTTGTAGGCGGCCAGGACGCTCGCGGGTATCCCCGCCTCGGGCTTGATGCTGCTGCCCCCGGGGAGCCCGGGCAGATCGATCGAGGAGCCCGGCTTGTCGGGGGTGACCAGAGGTGGCAGATCGGTGTGGTACGAGGAACCACCGTCGATGGGCGTGTCGTCCGGCGCCGGTGCCTCCCCCGCCCGCTGCTCCCGGTCCCGGTCGCCACGGTCGGAATTGGCGAATCCCGGCGCCTGGGACGCGGTGAGGGCGGCCATCGCGGCCGCCGCCACCGCTGTCGTGGCCGCCCCCTTGCGCAGTCGTCGGCCGATTAGCGGTGCCATCCGTGTGTCCCTCCCGTCGAACACGATGCGCTCCCCCGGCGCGTCAACTCTGGTGACACTACGACAACTTATGGCCCGCAGCTACCGGTGCAAACACCCCACCGGGCGAACTCTCAGTGAGCCGCCGACTCCCAGTCGGCACCGGATCCTACCGATACGTCCAGCGGAGCGCTCAGCTGGAAGGCGCCCGTCATCTCCCGGCGCACCAGCTCCTCGACCCGCTCCCGCTCACCGGGGGCGATCTCCAGCACGATTTCGTCGTGGACCTGCAACAGCATCCGCGACGAGAGTTTCTCCTTCGTCAACGCCGCGTCCACCTTGAGCATCGCGATCTTCACGATGTCGGCGGCGGTGCCCTGGATCGGGGCGTTGAGCGCCATCCGCTCGGCCATCTCGCGGCGCTGGCGGTTGTCGCTGGTGAGATCCGGCAGATAGCGGCGGCGGCCGAGCATGGTCTCCGTATAGCCGGTGGCGCGCGCCTCCTCGACGACCCGCTGGAGGTAGTCGCGCACCCCGCCGAACCGCTCGAAGAAGTTCTCCATCAGCTTGCGGGCCTCGTCGGGGGTGATCCCCAGCTGCTGGGAGAGGCCGAACGCCGAGAGGCCGTACGCCAGCCCGTAGGACATGGCCTTGATCTTGCGGCGCATCTCCGGGTCGACCGCCGACTTGTCGACGGAGAAGACCTGGGAGGCGACCGTGGTGTGCAGGTCCTCACCGGAGGTGAACGCCTCGATCAGGCCCTCGTCCTCGGAGAGATGAGCCATCACGCGCAGCTCGATCTGGCTGTAGTCGGCGGTCATCAGCGACTCGAAGCCGTCGCCGACGACGAAGCCGCGCCGGATCGCCCGGCCCTCGTCCGTGCGCACCGGGATGTTCTGCAGGTTGGGGTCGGTGGAGGAGAGCCGGCCGGTGGCCGCCACGGTCTGGTTGAAGCTTGTGTGGATGCGGCCGCCGGGGGCGATGGTCTTGATCAGGCCCTCGACGGTGGAGCGCAGCCGCGCCTGCTCACGGTGGCGCAGCATGATCACCGGGAGCTCGTGGTCGGTCTGCGCGGCCAGCCAGGCCAGCGCGTCGGCGTCCGTGGTGTACCCGGTCTTGGTCTTCTTGGTCTTGGGCAGGCCCAGCTCGCCGAAGAGCACCTCCTGGAGCTGCTTGGGCGAGCCGAGGTTGAACTCATGGCCCACCGCGGCGTGGGCCTCCTTCACGGCGTGCCGCACGGCTGCCGCGAACTGCTGCTCCATGCGCTCCAGCCAGTCGCGGTCGGCGGCGATGCCCGACCGCTCCATCCGGGCCAGCAGCTCGGAGACGGGCAGCTCCATGTCGTGCAGCAGCCCGGCCGCGCCCACGTCCTTCAGCCGGCCGCCGAAGGCCTCGCCCAGGTCCAGGATGGTCCGCGCCTTGATCATCAGGGCGTCCCGCTCGGCCTCTTCATCGGCGCCGAAGGCCAGCTGTCCGCTGTCCGCTGCCACCGCCGGGGACAGCTCACGGCCCAGGTACTCCACCGACAGGGCGTCCAGCTCGAAGGAGCGGCGGCCGGGCTTGACCAGATAGGCGGCGAGGGCGGTGTCCATGCGCACGCCCGCGACGGACCAGCCGTGCTCGGCGAAGACCCGCATGATCCCCTTGGCGTTGTGCAGCACCTTGGGGCGGTCCGGGTCCGCGATCCACTCGGCGAACGCCCGCTCGTCGGCCTCGTCCAGCTGCGAGGGGTCGAAGAAGGCGGCGGGGCCGGAGCCGGTGGCCAGCGCGACCTCGCTGACGCTGCCGCTGCCCAGCGCCCAGGTGTCGACGGTGGCCAGGCCCAGCGGGGCGTCGCGGTGGCTCTCCAGCCAGGGGGCGAGCTCGCCCGCGCCCAGCGCCGCTCCGTCGACCGCGACACCCGGCTCGGAGGCCACGGGCTCGTCCGCCGCCGCGCCCGGGTCGACGGCCATGATCCGGTCGCGGAAGTTCTGGTGGCGGAACTCCAGCGCGTCCAGGATCACCCCGAGCGCCTCCCGGTCGTACGGGGCGCGCTCGAGCCCCTCGGGGCCGGCGGTGAGCTCCACGTCCCGCACCAGCTCGGTCAGCTGGCGGTTGAGCTTCACGGACTCCAGGTGGTCGCGGAGCTTCTCGCCGACCTTCCCCTTGACCTCCTCGACGCGCTCCACCAGCTCCTTGAAGGAGCCGAACTGATTGATCCACTTCGCCGCGGTCTTCTCGCCGACGCCCGGGATACCGGGGAGGTTGTCCGAGGGGTCGCCACGCAGGGCCGCGAAGTCGGGGTACTGGCTCGGGGTGAGGCCGTACTTCTCCTGCACCTTCTCGGGGGTGAACCGGGTCAGCTCGGAGACGCCCTTGGTGGGGTAGAGCACCGTGACATGGTCGGTGACCAGCTGGAAGGAGTCCCGGTCGCCGGTGACGATCAGAACGTCGAAGCCCTGCTCCTCGGCCTGGGTGGCGAGGGTGGCGATCACATCGTCGGCCTCGAAGCCCTCCACCGCGAAGCGCGTGATCTTCATGGCGTCGAGCAGCTCGCCGATCAGCTCGACCTGGCCCTTGAACTCATCGGGGGACTTGGAGCGGTTCGCCTTGTACTCGGTGAACTGCTCGGAGCGCCAGGTCTTGCGCGAGACGTCGAACGCCACGGCGAGGTGCGTGGGCTGCTCATCACGGAGCGTGTTCGCCAGCATCGAGGTGAAGCCGTAGATCGCGTTGGTCGTCTGGCCGGTGGTCGTGTTGAAGTTCTCCGCCGGCAGCGCGAAGAACGCCCGGTATGCCAGGGAGTGCCCGTCCAGCAGGAGCAGGCGGGGACGGTCATCCCCCGTGCGGTCGGGCGCGGGCGCTGCGGTCTTCTTCGATGCTTTCTCTGCCACGCCCCCGATCCTGCCACGCCCCACCGACAATGCCTCCCGCCCCGGCCACCGGACCGGGGCGGGGCGGGGCGGACCGGACCGGGGCGGGGCCGGGCGGGGCGGACCGGGGCGGGGCCGGGCGGGGCGGGGCGGGCCGCCGAAGCCGGACCGGGCCGCCGCCCCGGCTGTCGGTGGCCCGTGACAGGATCGGACCCATAGGTCCACACACAGGTCCCGCAACGCTCGAGCCCAAGGGGAGCGACATGGCAGCGAAGCCGCCCGCAGGCGATCCGATCCAGGACGCGCCCGAGGTCACACCCCCACAACATGCCGCCGCCGGACTGCCGGCCGTAGGGCATTCGCTGCGCATCGCGCACCAGCAGATGGGCGTGCGCCGCACCGCACTCACCCTGCTGCGCGTCAACCAGAAGGACGGCTTCGACTGCCCCGGCTGCGCCTGGCCCGAGCCGGACAAGCGCCATGCGGCGGAGTTCTGTGAGAACGGCGCGAAGGCCGTCGCCGAGGAGGCCACCCTCCGCCGGGTGACGCCCGACTTCTTCGCCGCCCACCCGGTGGCCGACCTCGCCACCCGCAGCGGCTACTGGCTCGGCCAGCAGGGCCGGCTGACCCAGCCCATGTACCTGCCCGAGGGCGCCGAGCGGTACGAGCCGGTGACCTGGGACCGGGCATTCGACATCATCGCCGACGAGCTGACCGCGCTCGACTCCCCCAACGAGGCGGTCTTCTACACCTCGGGCCGCACCAGCAACGAGGCGGCCTTCCTCTACCAGCTCTTCGCCCGCGAGTTCGGCACCAACAACCTGCCCGACTGCTCCAACATGTGCCATGAGTCCTCCGGCTCGGCGCTCACCGAGACCCTCGGCGTCGGTAAGGGCAGCGTGCTGCTGGAGGACCTCTACAAGGCCGACCTGATCGTCGTGGCCGGGCAGAACCCGGGCACCAACCACCCGCGCATGCTCTCCGCCCTGGAGAAGGCCAAGGCCAACGGCGCGAAGATCATCTCCATCAACCCGCTGCCCGAGGCCGGTCTCGAGCGGTTCAAGAACCCGCAGAACGCCCGCGGTATCGCCGGTGGCGGCACCGCGCTCACCGATCTCTTCCTGCAGATCCGGATCGGCGGCGACCAGGCCCTCTTCCGTCTCCTCAACAAGCTCGTCCTGGAGACGGAGGGAGCCACCGACGAGGAGTTCATCCGCGAGCACACCCACGGCTTCGAGGAGTTCGCCGCCGAGGCCCGCGCCGCCGACTGGGACGAGACGCTGCGCGCCACCGGGCTCGACCGCGCCGACATCGACCGCGCGCTGCGCATGGTCCTCGACTCGAAGCGGACCATCGTGTGCTGGGCGATGGGCCTGACCCAGCACAAGCACTCGGTGCCCACCATCCGTGAGGTCGTCAACTTCCTGCTGCTGCGCGGGAACGTCGGCCGCCCCGGCGCCGGGGTCTGCCCGGTGCGCGGCCACAGCAATGTGCAGGGCGACCGCACCATGGGGATCTTCGAGCGGCCCGCCCCGGCCTTCCTGGACGCCTTGGAGCGGGAGTTCGGCTTCGCCCCGCCCCGCGAGCACGGCTTCGACGTCGTCCGGGCCATCCGCGCCCTGCGCGACGGCCAGGCCAAGGTCTTCTTCGCCATGGGCGGCAACTTCGTGGCGGCCTCCCCCGACACCGAGGTCACCGAGTCCGCGATGCGTACCGCGCGGCTGACCGTCCATGTCTCCACCAAGCTCAACCGCTCCCATGTGGTGACCGGCGCGCGGGCGCTGATCCTGCCCACTCTCGGCCGCACCGAGCGCGATGTCCAGGGCGGTGGCCCGCAGTTCGTCACCGTCGAGGACTCGATGGGCATGGTGCACGCCTCCCGCGGGCGCCTGGAGCCCGCGAGCTCCCATCTGCTCTCCGAGCCGGCCATCGTCTGCCGGCTGGCCCGCCGGGTGCTGGGCCCCGAGAGCCACACCCCCTGGGAGGAGTTCGAGAAGGACTACACGCGCGTCCGCGACCGCATCGCCGCCGTCATCCCCGGCTTCGAGGACTTCAACGAGCGGGTGAGCGACCCCTCCGGTTTCGCCCTGCCGCACGCCCCGCGCGACAGCCGCAGCTTCCCCACCACCACCGGTAAGGCCAACTTCACCGCGGCCCCCGTCGAGTACCCCGAGGCGCCCGAGGGCCGGCTGCTGCTGCAGACCCTGCGCTCCCACGACCAGTACAACACCACCATCTACGGCCTGGACGACCGCTACCGCGGCATCAAGAACGGCCGCCGGGTGGTGCTGGTGCACCCCGAGGACGCCCAGGAGCTCGGGCTGTCCGACGGCGCTTACGTCGACCTGGTCGGCGAGTGGAAGGACGGCACCGAGCGGCGTGCCACCGGCTTCCGCCTGATCCACTACCCGACCGCGCGCGGCTGCGCCGCCTCGTACTACCCGGAGACCAACGTCCTGGTCCCGCTGGACGCCACCGCCGACACCAGCAACACCCCGGCGAGCAAGTCCGTGGTCGTCCGCCTGGAACAGACGACCCCGGCCTAAGCGTTTGCTCAGTTGCCTGGTAAGAAGGTGGCCACCACAAGCAAAGGTGGCCACCACAGCAACCGAACGGAGCCTGTCCCGATGGGCGAGCAGACCAGCGTGAAGTTCCCGCAAGAGGTACTCGACGAGTACGCGGCGCTCGGCGTGGATCTTCACGCGCTGTTCTCCGCCGGGCATCTCGGCACCCGCATGGGCGTGCAGATCCTCGAGGCCTCGGCCGAGCGGGTCGTGGGCACCATGCCGGTGGAGGGCAACACCCAGCCGTACGGGCTGCTGCACGGCGGCGCCTCCGCCGTGCTGGCCGAGACCCTGGGCTCGGTCGGCTCGATGCTCCACGGCGGCAGCGGGCGGATCGCGGTCGGCGTGGACCTCAACTGCACCCACCACCGGGGCGCCCGCTCGGGCCTGGTCACCGGCGTCGCCACCCCCGTCCACCGGGGCCGCTCCACCGCCACTTACGAGATCGTCATCAGCGATGAGCAGGACCGGCGGGTGTGCACCGCCCGCCTCACCTGCCTGCTGCGCGAGGTGGACGACGCCGGCCGGGCCAGGACGGTCGCCGACATCACCGAGGCGAAGGACCGCGCCGAGGCGTGACGCCCGGCGCCATTGTCGTTGTCCCCCCGGGAGGCCGGGGCTACCGTGACTCTCCATGGGGGCAACGACCCGGGCGGGTTTCTGGCCCGCCGCCGTCCGTGGATGCGCTCTCGTAGTCGCCATGACGATGACCGGATGCGGCAGCTCCGGTTCCGGCCCCTCGGACGACTCCCACAACTCCGGCGACTCCCCTAACGGCCAGGCGTCCACACCCGCCCCCCACAGCCCCACACCGCAGGCCGCCTCCCCCGTGCGGCTGTGCGCCGACCTCATCTCCTACTGGGCCGAGCAGGACCTCGCGGGCAGCCAGTGGGCCGGGCTCGACTGGGAGCAGAAGGGGCTCTCCAACGAGCAGTACGAGATCTACGACGACATCGTCCAGGCCGCGCGCACCGAGCGGAAGCGGCATGGCGCCCCGGCGGCCAAAGCGCTGATCAAGCGGCTGGCCGAGCGCCGCTGCGCGGCCGCGAACGGCGCCACCCACAGCTCCGAGAACTGGCGCCCGCCGACCTGAGCCGCACCGGCGCGACATCCGCGCGACACCGGTCCGGCACCATTCCGGAACCCCGCCCACCGCCCCGGACAGGCCCCGGCCCCGCGCCGCCAGCCGTAACACTGCGTAACGCTGACGCAATATAAGGTCGCATTTTCAGCACACTCGGCGACTCCGAAGTCGATCTTCTCGCGCTCATCCGCGCACCCGACTCCGCGCTTCATTCACAAGCTCACCGCACTCCTTAGCGGAACTGCACCTTCTCAGGATCCGGACCTAATGGTTGGCCCAAATCCGCCCCATTCGTCCCTTCCGTTCCGCTACACGGACATCCCGGGGTGACGCGCGTCATAACAAGACAGTCACATCATCGTCTAGACCTCTGCCCCCGGTCGCGCCCCGCGCTTAGAGTCACAGCCAGTCACGGCCCTGTGGGGTGTACGCCGCACCCGCACGGCCATTCCAGGTTCATCCGGCGAGGACACGGCACCCCATGAACTCAGGGTGCCGGGCCAGCGAAAGGATTCCTCGTGCGACACCGTTCCTTGCTCATCATCACGACCGCGATCACCGCGGGCGCCCTCACACTCAGCGCCTGCGGGTCGCGCGACGACAAAAACGACAGTGGCGGCAAGGACAGCAAGACGACCGTGGTCATCGGTGTCGACGCCCCGCTCACCGGCTCGCTGTCCGCCCTCGGCCAGGGCATCAAGAACTCCGTCGACCTCGCGGCGAAGGTGGCCAACAAGAACAACGAGGTCGACGGGGTCACCTTCAAGGTCAAGTCCTTCGACGACCAGGCCGTGCCCTCCTCCGGCAAGGCGAACGCGACCTCGATGGTCGACGACGAGGACATCCTCGGCGCGGTCGGGCCGCTCAACTCGGGCGTCGCCCAGTCCATGCAGGGCGTCTTCGACCGGGGCGACCTCGCCCAGGTCTCCCCCGCCAACACCAACCCGGCCCTCAGCCAGGGCGACGACTGGGCCTCGGGCAAGAAGTCGCGCCCCTTCAAGACCTACTTCCGCACCGCGACCACCGACATCATCCAGGGCCGCTTCGCCGCGCAGTACTACTACAAGGACGCGAAGAAGCGGAAGGTCTTCGTCATCGACGACAAGCAGGCGTACGGCAACGGCCTCGCCACCATCTTCGCCGAGGAGTTCAAGCGCCTCGGCGGCAAGGTCGTCGGCCGGGACCACCTGACCGTCAAGGAGACCGACTTCTCCGGCATCTCCAACAAGGTGAAGTCCTCCGGTGCCGACTCGGTCTACTTCGGCGGCCAGTACCCCGAGGGCGGTCTGCTGTCCGACCAGGTCAAGCAGGCCGGCGCACAGGTCCCGATCATGGGCGGCGACGGCATCTACGACCCCGCCTTCATCAAGGCCTCGGGCACCAACAACGACGGTGACCTCGCCACCTCCGTCGGCTACCCGGTCGAGCAGCTCGACTCCGCCAAGACGTTCGTGAAGAACTACGCGGACCAGCACTACAAGGACCCGTACGCGGCCTACGGCGGCTACTCCTACGACGCCGGCTGGGCCATCATCCAGGCCGTCAAGGCCGTGGTCGAGGACAACGACGGCAAGCTCCCGGACGACGCCCGCGCCAAGATCACCGAGGCGCTCGGCAAGGTCTCCTTCGACGGCGTCACCGGCAAGGTCTCCTTCGACCAGTACGGCGACACCACGAACAAGCAGCTGACCGTCTACAAGGTCACCAAGGGCGCCTGGAAGTCCGTGAAGAGCGAGACCTTCAAGGACTGACCCCCGGCAGCGACCGCACACCCACGAAACGAATCCGCGCGAGGGCGTACCCATCGCCCTCGCGCGGCGTCATATCCGACACGCTCATCGGAGGCCCTGCGGTGCACGAACTGCCGCAAACGCTGGTCAACGGCCTGACCCTTGGCGCCCTCTACGGCTTGATCGCCATCGGGTACACCATGGTCTACGGCATCGTCCAGCTCATCAACTTCGCCCATGGCGAGATCTTCATGATCGGGGGCTTCGGGGCCCTCACCATCTACATCTGGCTGCCCAGCGGCACCGCGCTCTCCCTCGCCCTGCCCCTGATGCTGATCGGCGGCATCGTCGCCTCGGTCGCCATCGCCACCGCGGCGGAACGCTTCGCCTACCGGCCCCTGCGCGGCGGCCCCCGGCTCGCCCCACTGATCACCGCGATCGGTCTGTCCATCGCACTGCAGCAGGCCGTCTGGGCCTTCTACCCCGACGCCAAGAAGCCCCGCAGCTTCCCGCAGTTCGAAGGATCGTCGTTCGAGATCCTCGACAATCTGCACATCCAGCGCGGCGACGCCTTCCTCCTCATCGCCGCCCCGCTGTGCATGCTCGCCCTGGGGCTGTTCGTCTCCAAGAGCCGGGCCGGCCGCGCCATGCAGGCCACCGCGCAGGACCCCGACACCGCCAAGCTCATGGGCATCAACACCGACCGCATCATCGTGATGGCCTTCGCCATCGGCGGTGCGTTCGCCGCCGTCGCCGCCCTCTCCCACGGGCTCAAGTACGGCCAGATCAACTTCGAGATGGGCTTCATCGCCGGTCTCAAGGCGTTCACCGCCGCCGTGCTCGGCGGCATCGGCAACATCTACGGCGCCATGCTCGGTGGCGTCGTCCTGGGCGTCGTCGAGGCCCTGGCCATCAAGTACATCCAGGACATACCCGGGATGGACCAGCTCGGCGGCGGTGCCTGGAAGGACGTATGGGCCTTCACCCTGCTCATCGTCGTCCTGCTGGTCAGGCCACAGGGTCTGCTCGGCGAACGCGTAGCGGACCGGGCCTGAGGGAGTGAACCGATGACCACCGACAAGACCCAGCCCACCGCCGTGCGCGAGGCCGAGGCCGGCGCACCCGCCCCGCGCACCACCCTGCTCCGGGCCCTCACCGCGGCCGGCGGCGCCGCCGCCGCCGTCTCCACCTTCCTGGCCTGGACCTGGACCGCCGAGTTCCCCGGCGATCTGACCGTCTACGGCTACCCCGGCGGACTACAGCTCCTCACCCTCGTCCTGGGCGTCGCCACCGGCGTCTTCGCGCTGGCCGCCCTCGACCTGAAGGGCCTGCGCTGGCTCACCCCCAGCGGCTCCACCCAGGCCCTGCGGTTGCTGGCCCTCGGCACCTTCGCCGTCACCTGGTTCACCGTCATCGCCATCGCGGTGGATCTGGACGGCCTGGTCAACCTGGAGCCCGGCGGCTGGATCGCCGCCGCGGTGACCGCCGCCCCCGTGGCCACCACCTTCCTGCTCCCGGACGACAGCCGCCCGCTGTGCCGCCCCAAGGAGCTGCCCTCCTGGGCCGAGATCCTGATCATCGCGGCGGTCTTCGCCGTCGGCCTCTACGTGGTCAACTACGGCATCCAGACCGACGCCGACCACCCCGAGCCGTTCCTCGGCTACCTCATCGCCGTCGGATTCGCGGCCGTCGCCCTGGTCAAGGCCGGGCTCATCAGCCGGATCAGCGAGCTCACCAGCTCCTACCGCTCCGTCACCCTGGTGGCGGCGCTGATCACCGCGATCGTCTTCCCCTTCTTCCAGGACAAGTCCAGCTTCACCGAACTGGGCGTCAACATCGCCATCTTCGCGACCGTCGCCCTCGGCCTGAACATCGTCGTCGGCCTCGCGGGCCTCCTGGACCTGGGATATGTCGCCTTCCTCGGCGTCGGCGCCTACACCGCCGCCCTGGTCTCCGGGTCCACCGCCTCGACGATCGACGTCAGGTTCCCGTTCTGGGCCGCCGTGATCACCGGTGGCGTGGTCTCCCTGATCTTCGGTGTGGTCATCGGCGCCCCGACCCTGCGGCTGCGCGGCGACTACCTGGCCATCGTGACCCTCGGCTTCGGAGAGATCTTCCGGCTCGCCATGCTGAACCTCGACGGCACCTCCGGCCCCTCCGTCACCAACGGCCCCGACGGCATCCCCAACATCCCCCCGCTGGAGATCTTCGGGTTCAACTTCAACGACGACCACAGCATCGGCGGCATCAGCCTCGACTCCAACGGCAACTACTACCTGCTGATGCTTCTGGTCACGGTGGTCGTCGTGCTGATCTTCAGCCGGGCGGGCAACTCCCGTATCGGCCGCGCCTGGGTCGCCATCCGCGAGGACGAGACCGCCGCCACCGCCATGGGCATCAACGGATTCCGGGTCAAGCTCATCGCCTTCGCGCTCGGCGCCACGCTGGCCGGGGTCGCCGGCGCCGTATGGGCCCACTTCCAGTCCACGGTCGTCCCCGAGCAGTACGTCTTCGCCGGACCCGTCCCGCCCAACTCCACCTTCCTGGTGGCCGCCGTCATCCTCGGCGGCATGGGCACCATCGGCGGCCCGCTGCTCGGCGCCACCCTGCTCTATCTGATCCCCAAGAAGCTGGAGTTCCTCCAGGACTACCAGCTCCTCGCCTTCGGCGTCGCGCTCATCCTGCTGATGCGCTTCCGCCCCGAGGGGATCATCCCCAACCGGCGGCAGCAGCTCGAGTACCACGAGACCGGCCAGCTCGACGTCCCGGGCGCCACCGGACTCAAGGACAGTGCCGTCGGCGTCACCAAGGCGGAGGCATGACAGCGATGACCACCACCACGACCTCCCCCGTGCTCACCGCCACCGGCGTCACCATGCGCTTCGGCGGGCTCACGGCCGTACAAGCGGTCGACCTCGACGTCCACCCCGGCGAGATCGTCGGCCTCATCGGGCCCAACGGCGCGGGCAAGACCACCTTCTTCAACTGCCTCACCGGTCTCTACGTCCCCACCGAGGGCAGCGTCGCCTACCGGGGCACCGTGCTGCCGCCCAAGCCCCACCTCGTCACCCAGGCGGGCATCGCGCGCACCTTCCAGAACATCCGGCTCTTCGCCAATATGACGGTCCTGGAGAACGTGCTCGTCGGCCGCCACACCCGCACCAACGAGGGCCTGTGGTCGGCCCTGCTGCGCGGCCCCGGGTTCAAACGCGCCGAGGCCGCCTCCAAGGCCCGTGCCATGGAACTCCTGGAGTTCACCGGCCTCGCCGACAAGGCCGACCACCTCTCCCGCAACCTCCCCTACGGCGAACAGCGCAAGCTGGAGATCGCCCGCGCACTCGCCAGCGACCCCGGACTGCTGCTGCTCGACGAGCCCACCGCCGGAATGAACCCCCAGGAGACCCGCGCCACCGAGGAACTGGTCTTCGCCATCCGGGACCTGGGCACCGCCGTGCTCGTCATCGAGCACGACATGCGCTTCATCTTCAACCTCTGCGACCGGGTCGCGGTGCTCGTCCAGGGCCAGAAGCTCGTCGAGGGCACCTCGGAGGTCGTCCAGAGCGATGAGCGCGTCATCGCCGCCTACCTCGGCACCCCCTTCGAGGGCGCGCCGGGCGCGGAGGAGGCCGCCGAAGTCGAGGCCGCGGAGGCCGGGGCCACGACCGGAGCCACGGACGAGGCCCAGCGGGGCACCACAGCACGTACGGAGGACGGACAGTGACCGCACTGCTCGAGGTCGAGGACCTGCGGGTCGCCTACGGCAAGATCGAGGCCGTCAAGGGCATCTCGTTCAGCGTCGAGGCCGGACAGGTCGTCACCCTCATCGGTACCAACGGCGCGGGCAAGACGACCACGCTGCGCACCCTGTCCGGCCTGCTCCAGCCGCTCGGCGGGGAGATCCGCTTCGACGGCAAACCGCTGCGAGGCGTCCCCGCGCACAAGATCGTCGCCCTGGGGCTGGCCCACTCGCCCGAGGGCCGGCATATCTTCCCGCGGCTGTCGATCGCCGAGAACCTCCAGCTCGGAGCGTTCCTCCGGAAGGACGCGGACGGCATAGCCGCGGACATCCGACACGCCTACGAGCTCTTCCCCATCCTCGGCGAGCGCCGCAACCAGGCGGCGGGCACCCTCTCCGGCGGTGAGCAGCAGATGCTCGCGATGGGCCGGGCCCTGATGTCCCGCCCCAAGCTGCTGATGCTCGACGAGCCCTCAATGGGCCTCTCGCCGATCATGATGCAGAAGATCATGCAGACCATCGCCGAGCTCAAGTCCCAGGGCACGACGATCCTGCTGGTCGAACAGAACGCCCAGGCCGCTCTGTCGCTGGCCGACCACGGCCATGTGATGGAGATCGGCAAGATCGTACTGTCGGGGACGGGGGATGCGCTGCTGCACGACGAGTCGGTGCGGAAGGCGTACCTCGGCGAGGACTGAGGGAAAGCGGAGAGGGGCTCGCACCGCCGCGTCGGCGGTGCGAGCCCCTCTCCGTTCGTCCCCTATTGCTCCTTGGCCTTCTTCTCCGCCGCGTCCTCGATGACGGCCTCCGCCACCTGCTGCATCGACAGCCGGCGGTCCATCGAGGTCTTCTGGATCCAGCGGAAGGCGGCGGGCTCGGTCAGCCCGTACTGGGTCTGGAGGACGCTCTTGGCCCGGTCGACCAGTTTCCGGGTCTCCAGCCGCTGGGAGAGGTCGGCGACCTCCTGCTCCAGGGTCTTCAGCTCGGTGAAGCGGGAGACGGCCATCTCGATGGCCGGAACCACATCGCTCTTGCTGAACGGCTTCACGAGATACGCCATCGCCCCGGCGTCCCGGGCCCGCTCGACCAGTTCGCGCTGCGAGAACGCGGTGAGCATGAGGACGGGCGCGATGCGGTCGGCCGCGATCCGCTCGGCGGCGGAGATGCCGTCGAGCACCGGCATCTTCACATCGAGGATGACGAGGTCGGGGTGGTGCTCCTGGGCGAGCGCGACAGCCGTCTCACCATCGCCCGCCTCGCCGACGACGGAGTACCCCTCCTCCTCGAGCATCTCCTTCAGGTCGAGGCGGATGAGGGCCTCGTCCTCGGCGATGACGACGCGGGTTGTCTGCGGTGGGACGTGCGACTGCGCGTCGGGGGCGTCAGCGGTGCTCACTGTGCTCCTCGTTTTCCTGGCAGGTGGGCACCACGAGCCTACCTAGCTGCGGTAAGGTGGACGCGCAGTGGGTCATTGGTGACCTTCGAAACTGCAAGCCCCGGTAGCCCAATTGGCAGCAGGCAATGGATTCAAAACCCATACAGTGTCGGTTCGAGTCCGACCCGGGGCACTTTTCCTTCGATTCCAAGGTCACATTGGAATCGGTCTTCTTCACTCGATGAAGTGGACGCTTCGCCGGAATACCACGTCGGGCCGAAGTACTGAACCAGTACTTCGGCCCCCAGGATCGAGGCTCGGCTACCTCAGGTCGTCCGCGCCGATGTGGTGAACGCGGACCAGGTTGGTGGAGCCGGAGACACCGGGCGGGGAACCGGCGGTGATGATGACCAGGTCGCCCTTCTTGCAGCGGCCGAGGCGCAGCAGTTCCTCGTCCACCTGGGCCACCATCTCGTCCGTGGAATCGACCATCGGGCCCAGGAAGGTCTCCACACCCCAGGTCAGATTGAGCTGGGAGCGGGTGCCCGGTTCCGGGGTGAAGGCCAGCAGCGGGATCGGGGAGCGGTAGCGGGAGAGGCGGCGCACGGTGTCGCCGGACTGAGTGAAGGCGACGAGGAACTTCGCGCCGAGGAAGTCGCCCATCTCGGCCGCCGCGCGGGCCACCGCGCCGCCCTGGGTGCGGGGCTTGCTGCGCTCGGTGAGCGGGGGCAGGCCCTTGGCGAGGATGTCCTCCTCGGCGGCGGCGACGATGCGGCCCATCGTCTTGACCGTGACGATCGGGTACTTGCCGACGCTGGTCTCGCCCGAGAGCATCACCGCGTCCGTGCCGTCGATGACCGCGTTGGCGACGTCGGACGCCTCGGCCCGGGTGGGGCGGGAGTTCTCGATCATCGAGTCGAGCATCTGGGTGGCGACGATCACCGGCTTGGCGTTCCGCTTGGCCAGCTTGATCGCGCGCTTCTGGACGATCGGCACCTGCTCCAGCGGCATCTCCACGCCGAGGTCGCCGCGGGCGACCATGATGCCGTCGAAGGCGTCGACGATCCCCTCGAGGTTCTCCACCGCCTGCGGCTTCTCGATCTTGGCGATGACCGGGAGCCGGCGGTCCTCCTCGTCCATCACCCGGTGGACGTCCACGACGTCGTTGCCGTTGCGGACGAAGGAGAGGGCGATGACATCGGCGCCGATGCGGAGGGCCCAGCGCAGGTCCTCGATGTCCTTCTTGGACAGCGCGGGGACGGAGACGGCCACACCGGGGAGGTTGAGCCCCTTGTGGTCGGAGATCATGCCGCCCTCGATGGCGATGGTGTGCACCCGGGGGCCGTCGATGTCGACGACCTCGAGGGTGACCCGGCCGTCGTCGACGAGGATCCGCTCACCCTTGCTGACGTCGCCGGCCAGCCCCTCGTAGGTGGTGCCGCAGCGGAACCGGTCGCCCTCGATGGGTTCGACGGTGATGATGAACTCATCCCCGCGTTCAAGGAGTACCGGCCCTTCACGGAAACGGCCGAGCCGAATCTTCGGACCTTGAAGGTCGGCCAGGATGCCGACGCTGCGGCCGGTTTCCAGCGAGGCTTTGCGCACTCGCCGATAACGCTCCTCGTGCTCGGCATAGGTGCCGTGGCTGAGGTTGAAGCGGGCCACGTCCATTCCGGCCTCGATGAGTGCCTTGATCTGCTCGTACGAGTCGGTGGCGGGTCCCAAAGTACAGACGATTTTTGCTCGGCGCATGATGTCGAGCCTATGACTTACCGACGAGTAAAGAACCGGGAACTTCACACTCCCCCATGGCCTTTGCATGGCAGGTTATTGACAACTAATGAAACGTGCAGTGGGCCGCTCCGATGAGCGTTTCGGAGGGTGGTTCCGGGCTCCGGAGGAGGCGTTTCAGAGCTCGGGCGGCGTCATGGTGAAGCGCGCGTTGACGTGCGCGTACACCGTCTGGCGCTGCGGTTCCAGGTCGAGCGCGGCCACGGCGTCCCGGTCGGCGGGGCCGCCGTAGCCGGACCGGGCGCGCGGGGCGGCGACGGCCACGGGCTGGAACGGGCCCTCCTCCGCCTCCAGGTCGGCGAGCTCGGTGAGCGCCACCAGCCGGGCGCCGAGCGCTCCGGCGTACTCGCGGGCCCGCTGCACCGCCTCGCGCACCGCCTGCTGCCGGGCCCGGCCATAGGCGGGCGAGTCGGGGCGCAGCCCCCACCAGGGACCGTCGACGCGGGTGAGCTCGAGGTCGGCGAGGCGGGTGGTGAGCTCGCCCAGGGCGGTGAAGTCGGTGAGGGCCGCGGTGAGGTGCACCCGGCCGTGATAGGCCCGTACGCGCTCATGGCGGCTCTTGGGGTTGATCTCGGGGGTGACCGAGAAGGCGCCGGTCTCCAGCTTCTCGACCGCCTCGCCGTAGGACTTCACCAGTTCCAGGACCTGGTTGTTGCGGCGGGTGAGATCCTCCAGGGCGGCGCGCCGGTCGGCGCCGCGGGCGCTGACGGTGATGGTGAGCCGGGCGATCTCGGGGTCGACCTCCAGGGTCGCCTCGCCGCGGACGGCGACGCGCGGGATCTCGGGGGTGCCGTACGGCACGTGGGCGGCGGGCTGCGGCGGCGGGCCGGGCCGGGCGGGCTGGTCCATGGCGGCTCCTGGTCCGGATATACGAGGGGTGGTGCTTGGAGCGTACGGCGCCCGGCCCCTCAGCGGGGTGGGGTGACCCGGCCGTGGGGCGGGCGCTCGGCGGCCAGGGCGAGCGCGGTGTCCACGAGCTGTGAGCGGTCGAGGTCGGCCATCCGGTCCAGTTCGTTCCAGGCGGCCCACCTGGCACCTGCCCGGAGGAAGAGCGTGAGCCGACAGCGGCACGGCGGTCACCCGGTCGTGATGACGAGCTTGCCGCCCTTGGGTATGCCGCGTTCGAACTCCGTGAGCGCCGCGATCGCTTGTGTGAGCGGCACCGTGCGGGCGATCGGCAGCCGCAGTGTTCCCTGCCCGGCGGCTCGCGCGACCTCCTCGAGGTCCTTCGTGACGGCTTGGGCGATCAACACCTTGAAGGGCCCCGGCAGGGCACTTCTCGCGAACTTCGCGGGAGTGGGGGTGATGTCGATGATGCGGCCGCCGGACTTCAGCAACGTCTGCGCCGCCTTGATCGGGAGCGTGCCCGCCGTGTCGAGGACGATGTCGAATCGTCCTCCGAGCGTCGTCGGGTCGAAGTCGAACTCGACGATCGGGGCGATGCCGAGGTCGCGCGCGTCTTGCGTGGCGGTGGCGCGGCAGCTGCCCCCCACCGAGGCGCCGTGCATCGAGGCCATCTGGACGGCGGCTCGGCCCACTCCGCCAAGGCAACCGTGGACGAAGACGGCTTGCCCGGGTTGCGGTTTCCCCAGGCCGGCCAGGGCCTGAAAGGCGGTGATCCCGACCGTCGGGATCGCGGCGGCATCCTCGAACGAGAGATCCGCCGGCTTCTGCACGACCCCCTTCGCTTCGGCAACGACCAACTCGGCGAAGGCTCCCGCCGTCTTGAGCGGCGCCCCGCCGAGCACTTCGTCGCCGACGCCGAGCCGAGTGACGCCTTCGCCGACCGCCTCGACGACGCCCGCGAAGTCGTGGCCCAGCCCACGCGGGAAGCGCCGGCCGGTCAGCATCTTCATGGCGCCACTGCGGATCTTCCAGTCCATCGGGTTGGCTGCCGCCGCCCGCACACGGACCAGAACCTCGCCGGGGCCGGGCCGGGCCGGTTCGAAGTCCTCGAGCCGCAAGACCTCGGGCCCGCCGTACTGGTGGTACTGGATGCGCTTCGCCGTTGTCATTCGGGGCCTCCACCGGCCGGTGATGTCATTAGATGACATCACTCTAGCATGCCGATGTCACCTGATGACATCGGTGACGGCAACACGGTGTCATCAGGTGACATCACATAAACTCGCCGCATGGGACGGTGGGAACCTGGAGCCGGTGGCCGACTGCGCGAGGCCGCGCTGGCGCTGTATCTGGAACGTGGCTTCGAGCAGACCATGGTGGCCGATATAGCCGAACGGGCCGGTGTCACCGCCCGCACCTTCTTCCGGCACTTCGCCGACAAGCGCGAGGTTCTCTTCGACGGGGCGTCCGAACTGGAGGAAAGGTCGGTTGCCGCCCTGGAGGAGGCGCCGGCCACGGCATCGGCGCTGGATGCCGTCGCGGCCGCGCTCGACGCGGTGGCCGAGATGGTCGGCGGCGATCGTGAGTTCGCGCGGACGCGGCAGACCGTGATCATGGCCAACGCCGATCTCCGCGAACGTGAGTTGATCAAGCTCGCGTCCATGTCGGCCGTCCTGGCCGACAGATTGCGACGGCGGGGCATCGACGACGCCGAGGCCAGTCTGGCCACCGAGACCGGCATCGCCGTGTTCCGCGTTGCCTATGAACGATGGATCAACGCCACCGAGGACCGCGACCTGCGCGACGTCATCCGCGAGACACTGGCCCAACTGCGGGCGCTGACCGCCGCCGGCTGAGGTTCGATTCCCGTACTCCGGGCACGCCCGGCCCCGGCGCGGTCAGGTCCGCGTCGGGGTGAGGGGGGTGCGCTGATCGGGGAGGTGCGGGTTGCCGATGACGGTGCCGCACCGCCCCGACGGCTGGAGGCCGAAGGCGGTGAACGCGGTGCGGGACGGCAGCCGGTAGGCGGGGTCCGTGAGCAGCGAGTTGAGGATGACGGCGGAGCGCCAGGCGGCGAGGCCGAGGTCGGGGGTGCCGACGCCATGGGTGTGGCGCTCGGCGTTCTGGACGTACACCGAGCCCTTGATCATGGGGTCGAGGACCAGACGGTGGTCGGCGTCGACGCGGAGGCGCTCGGAGGCGTCCCGGCGGATGTAGGGGTCGAGGGCGGCGAGGAGGGTGTCGACGCGGCGCTCGCGGTAGCCGGTGGCGAGGACGACGGCCTCGGTGGTGTGGCGGGCCCGGGTGCCCTGCTCGGTGTGTTCCAGGTGGAGTTCGAGCTGGGCGGCGGCGATACGGCCGGCGGTGCGGACGGTGACCCCGGGGGTGAGGACGGCGCCGGGCCAGCCGTCGGAGTGCAGGGCGCGGCGGTAGAGCTCGTGGTGGATGGCGTCGAGCGTCGCATGGGCGATGCCCTTGTAGAGCTGCCACTGGCGGGGCAGCAGCTGGTCGCGGACGGGCTCGGGCAGGGTGTGGAAGTAGCGGGTGTAGTCGGGGCTGAACTGCTCCAGGCCGAGCTTGCTGTACTCCATGGGCGCGAAGGCGGGGGTGCGGGCCATCCAGTGGAGCCCTTCGGCGCCCAGGGGGCGGTTGCGCAGCAGGTCGAGGAAGACCTCGGCGCCGGACTGGCCGGAGCCGATGACGGTGACATGGCCGGTGGCCAGCAGCCGCTCGCGGTGTTCGAGGTAGTCGGAGGAGTGGAGGACGGGGACGTTGGGGGCGTCGGCGAGCGGGCGTAGGGGTTCGGGGACGTATGGCTCGGTGCCGACGCCGAGGACGAGGTCGCGGGCGTATGCGCGGCCGAGGGCCCTGCCCTCCTCGTCGGTTCCGGTCGCATCGGACGCGGGGGTGTCGGCGGCCGGGCCGAGCCGGGTGAAGTCGATTTCGAACAGCTCGTGTTCATGGTCCCAGCGGACGGCGTCGACGCGGTGGTCGAAGTGGAGTCCGGGCAGCTGTTCGCTGACCCAGCGGCAGTAGGCGTCGTATTCGGCGCGCTCGATGTGGAAGCGCTCGGCGACGTAGAAGGGGAACAGCCGCTCATGGGCCTTGAGGTACTGGAGGAAGGTCCAGGGGCTGCCGGGGTCGGCGAGGGTCACCAGGTCGGCGAGGAAGGGGACTTGGATGGTCGCGCCGTCGATGAGGAGGCCGGGGTGCCAGTGGAAGGCGGGCCGCTGCTCGTAGAAGGCGGTGCGCAGGGCGGGGACGCCGTGGGCGAGGGCGGCGAGGGAGAGGTTGAACGGGCCGATGCCGATACCGGCCAGGTCCACGGGCCGGTCGGCGGTGGAAGCGGGATCAGCGGCGGGGTTGGGGGGGTGTGCGGTGCTCATGGGGTGGTGTTGCCTTCCACGAGTTCGAGCAGCCCGCGCAGATCGTCGGGCTGGATGTGCGGGTTGAGAACGGTCGCCTTGAGCCACAGCCCCTCGGGGGTGGCGGCGCGGCCGAGGACGGCCGCCCCGTGGTGGAGCAGGCGGCGGCGCAGCGCGGCGACGGCGGCGGGCGGTGCCCCGGTGGGGCGGAAGAGGACGGTGCTGATGGTGGGGCGGGCGTAGAGCTCGAGCCCGGGGCGGGCCTCGATGAGGTCGGCGAGGTGCTGGGCGGCCGCGCATACGTGGTCCACGAGCTCGCCGAGACCGCGTCGGCCCAGTGCCCGCAGCGTGACGGCGATCTTGAAGATGTCGGGGCGGCGGGTGGTGCGGAGCGAGCGGCCGAGCAGATCGGGCAGGCCCGCCTCGGTGTCGTCGTCGGCGTTGAGGTAGTCGGCGTGGTGGGCAAGGGAGGCGAGCGCGGCGCCGTCGGGCACGGCGAGCAGGCCCGCGGCCACCGGCTGCCAGCCGAGTTTGTGCAGGTCGAGGGCGACGGTACGGGCGCGGTCGAGCCCGTGGATCCGCTTGTGGAGGGTGTCGCTGAACAGGAGGGGCGCGCCATAGGCGGCGTCGATGTGGAGGGTGGCGGCGTGGTGGTCGCAGACGTCGGCGATGTCGGGGAGCGGGTCGATGGCTCCGGTGTCGGTGGTGCCGGCGGTGGCGACGACGAGGGTGGGGGCGTCGGACGGCCGGTCGAGGGCGGTGTGGAGCGCGACCGGGTCGAGGACGCCGCTGGGGGTGGGGAGGGTGAGGGGCTCGGGCAGCCCGAGCAGCCAGGCGGCGCGCTGGACGCTGTGGTGGGCGTTGGCGCCGCGGACGATACGGAGCGGAGCGCCTTGGGCGGCCTCGCGGGCCAGGAGCAGGCCGAGCTGGTTGGATTCGGTGCCGCCGGTGGTGACGAGGGCGTCGGGGTCGGGGCCGTGGGGGTGGACGAGTTCGGCCAGGGCACGGCAGGTCAGCGCCTCCAGCGCACAGGCGGCCGGAGCCTGGTCCCAGGAGTCGAGGGAGGGGTTGAGCGCGGAGACCGCGAGGTCGGCGGCGGTGGCGACGGCGAGCGGCGGACAGTGCAGATGGGCGGTGCAGCGGGGGTCGGCGGGTTCGGCGGCGCCATGGGCGAGGGCGTGGACGAGGCTGCGCAGCGCGTGGTGGGGCCCCTCCCCCTCGTCGGGGATGAGCGGCCGGGCCGCACCGCGTATCCGCCGGGCCACCGCGGCCGGTCCCCCGGCCGGGAGGGGCCCACCGCGGTCGGCGGCGCCGTGGGCGAGGGCGTCGAGGACGGTGTCGACCATCGGGCGGAGCACGCCCGGTCCGCTCTGGCCCCCGGCGAGGAGGCGGGCGGTTCCGGATGCGGGCACGGGCATGGGTGTGCCCCTAGGGGGTGTCTGGGCGGCGGTCAGGGCTGCCTAAATTACTTCGCCCGCCGACGGTCCGATCCGGGGTCGGGGTCAAGTGCACCCGTACGTGGTACGGCCCGGCCCCGCGGATTGATTGGTTACTCGATGTGCCCCGTCTCAGGGTCCACCTGGCTGAGGAAGTCCCGTGCGGACTCCTCCAGTTCCCGCTCGCTCAAGGAGTCGGCTCCGTGCACATGGGTGGTGAAGCCGTATCCCGGGTTCGGCCCGGTCAGCCAGGTGAAGTCGTACGTCCCGGGCTCGTCGGGACGCTCAGCGACGTCGAACCCCTCCCCGTCGACCGCCAGTGTCCACCGGCGCGTTCCTCGATCCATGACCGCCAGTCTGCCCTGTGCCCGGACCGGGATGAGATCGGCATCGCGTCATGCTGTGTCGCGGTCGGCGAGTCCGGTCACGTGTGTGACCTACCGCGTGCCGCCCTGAGGGCGGCGGTTGTGCGATGAGGGCGGCGGCTATGCGATGAGGAGGAGCACGCTGATCGCCGGCATCACTCACGCCATGACCGCGCGGCAGGGGCGGCGGGGCGACCGAGCGCCCACGCCGTCCCGTCGGCGCGGGGTCACTCGCCCTGCTTCTCCCGTACGCGCAGGGCGCGCCGCAGGTCGTCGATCTGGTCGGCGAGGCGGCGGCGGAGGGCGGGTACGGCCTCGGAGGAGGCGAGCCACTCCTCGCCCAGGCGCAGGGTCTCGGCGTCCACGGTGCTCGGGAAGCCGAAGCGGGCGACGGTGTCGGCGATGGCGGGACCGCGGCGGGCGCCGAGCGCGACGGCGGCCGGGAAGTAGCGCGGCACGTAGGCGGCGAGGACGTCGTGGTGCTCGGGCTGCCAGAAGCCCGCAACGGTCGCGGTGACCAGGTAGTTGGAGAGCTCGGCCCCCTGGCCGCCGGTCCTCTGACCGTCGGACCCCTGACCGCCGGTCCCCTGGCCGTCAGTGTTCCGGTCGTCCTCCCCGCCGCCGAAGAGGGTCTGCCACGCGGCCTCCTTCGCGGCGGCGTCCGGCAGGGCGGCCCGGCAGCGGGCGGCGCCCTCCTGGCCGGTGGCGCTGGAGTCGCGGGCGCGTTCGGCGTCGATGTCGGCGGGGCCGACGGCGCCGAGGACGGCGAGGCGGCCGAGGATCTGCCAGCGCAGCTCGGGGTCGAGGGCGGGGCCGCCGGGGACGGTGTCGCCGTCGAGCCAGTCGCTGAGCTCGGCGGGCGCGGTGGCGCTGCCGATGAACGTACGGACGGCGGCGAGCCGCAGCCCGTCCCCGGAGCCGTCCTCGGTGCGGCGCAGCAGATCGCGGCAGGTGGCAATGATGGTGGCCAGAGCGGCGGGGCGCCGGTCCGCGGGGAGGTAGCGGTCGGCGATCTGGGTGCGGGCGAAGGCGAGGACGCCCTGGACGATCGCTATGTCGGTCTCGTGCGGCAGATGGGCGCGGGCGGCCTCGAGGTAGTCGGTGGCCGGGAGGTCGCCGTCGCGCACCATGTCGCGGGCGGCGTTCCAGACCACGGCGCGGCTGACGGCGTCGGGGAGGCCGGACAGCGAGCGGTGGACGGCCTTCCAGGAGGCGGGGTCGAGCCGGATCTTGGTGTAGGTGAGGTCGCCCTCGTTCAGCAGCAGCAGATCGGGGCGGGGCCCGGTGAAGGAGAGGCTGAGGCCGGGCTCGGCGCCGTCGAGCTCGGCCTCGACGCGTGTCCGCAGGACCAGCTGGTGCGGGGCGGCGGGGGCGTGGTCGTACAGGCCGATGGCGATGCGGTGCGGGCGCCTGACGGGGGCGTCCCCGTCCGGGCCGCCGCCCTGGTGTCGGATCTCGGCGCTCCAGCGGTCGCCGTTCGCGGTGACGACAGGGGCGAGGGTGTCGACGCCGGTGGTGCGCAGCCAGCGGTCGGCCCAGGCGTGGACGTCACGGCCGGAGGAGCGGGCGAGGGAGTCGATGAAGTCGGCGAGGGTGGCGTTGCCGAAGCGGTGCCGGGTGAAGTGGTCGTTGATGCCGTCGAGGAAGGTCTTCTCGCCCAGCCAGGTGACGAGCTGGCGCAGTGCGGAGGCGCCCTTGGCGTAGGAGATGCCGTCGAAGTTGAGGCGGGCGGCGGCGGTGTCGGGGACCAGCTCGGGCGCGGGGGCGACCGGGTGGGTGGAGGGGCGCTGGTCGGCGTCGTAGCCCCAGTTCTTGCGGCGGACGCCGAAGTCGGCCCAGGTGTCGGTGTAGCGGGTGGTCTCGGTGAGGATCTGGTAGCCCATGTACTCGGCGAAGGACTCGTTCAGCCAGATGTCGTCCCACCACTTCATGGTGACGAGGTCGCCGAACCACATATGGGCCATCTCATGGGCGATGACCATGGCGCGGGTCTGGCGCTCGGCGTCGGTGACGGCGGAGCGGAAGACGTATTCGTCGCGGAAGGTGACCAGGCCCGGGTTCTCCATCGCGCCGGAGTTGAACTCGGGGACGAACGCCTGGTCGTAGGAGTCGAAGGGGTACGGCTCCTCGAAGATCTCGTGGTAGCGGTCGAAGCAGCGCCGGGTGATGTCGAAGAGCTCGTCGGCGTCGGCCTCGAGGTAGGGCGCGAGGGAGCGGCGGACATGCAGCCCGAAGGGGAGTCCGGCGTGCTCGGTGCGCACCGAGTGGTACGGGCCGGCGGCCAGGGCCATCAGATAGGTGCTGATGGGCGGGGTGGGCGCGAGCTGCCAGCGGCCCTCCTCGGGGGCGCCGACGCGGGTGGCGATGCCGTTGCCGAGGACGGTCCACTCGGGCGGGGCGGTGACGCGGACGTCGAAGACGGCCTTGAGGTCGGGCTGGTCGAACGCGGTGAAGACGTCGTTCGCGTCCGCCATGCAGCACATGGTGTAGAGGTACGTCTCACCGTCGGCGGGGTCGGTGAAGCGGTGCATGCCCTCGCCGGTGTGGGAGTAGCGCATGTCGGTCTCGACGCGCAGCTCGTGCTCGCCCTCACCGAGCCCGGTGAGCGGGAGCCGGCCGCCCGCGAGCGCCTCGGCGGTCTCGCCGGTGAGGTCCAGCTCCCGGCCGTCGAGCACGGCGCGGTGCAGGGCGGCCGGCTGGAGCTCGGCGAAGGTGTCCGCGCCCGCCTGGCGCGCGCTGAAGCGGATGGTCGTGGTGGAGCCGAAGAGCTCCTCGCCGCGGGTGAGGTCGAGGTCGATGGTGTAGCGGTGGACCTCGATGAGGCGGGCTCGGTTCTGCGCTTCCTCGCGCGTCAGTACGGACATGGGGACATGCTGCCCTACGTGCGGCGGGCCGCACACGGGTGGGAAGTGGTTGCCCGGGGCGGACGGCCGCCCGGGCGCACTACCGGAATGCGCCCTCGGGCCCCTCGGGGCCGTTGTCGGAGCGCGCGATGGTCTCGTGGTGCCGGATGACCTCGGCGATGATGAAGTTGAGCAGCTTCTCGGCGAAGCCGGGGTCGAGCTTGGCGCTCTCGGCGAGCTGCCGCAGCCGGGTGATCTGGCGCCCCTCACGGGCCGGGTCGGCCGGGGGGAGCCGGTGGGCGGCCTTGAGGTGGCCGACCTGCTGGGTGCACTTGAATCGCTCCGCGAGCATATGGACCACGGCCGCGTCGATGTTGTCGATGCTGTCGCGCAACCGGGTCAGCTCGTCGAGGACGGACGGGTCGATCCCCTCGGGGGCCGCCCCCGGCGTCGCCGGCTGTCCGGCGGTGTGGTCGCTCATGCTGTGCGTCATGCCTCCCGAGAGTACTTTTCCCCGGGGCCCGGTTCCGCTCGGGGGCGCTTCGGCCCGCGTCGGCCGGGTCCGGGGCCTGCCCTCGGGCGGCCCCAGACCCCCGGACCGCCCCGACCCCTGTGGGGGGTTCGGGGTCCGGCCCGCGGGGGGCGCGGAAGGGGGCGGGGCGGTCGTGGCGGAGGACCGCTCCCGGTACGGCGCCTCCAGCGTGGAGGAGTCGCCTGGGCGGGGAGAGGTTCCACATCCGGCCCGACTTTCCCGGTGACTTCCGGCCCGGCTTCCCCCGTGGCCCGCTCAGGGCGGAGCCGTTCCGGGCCGGGAGCCTCCGACGGGTCTTGACGCCTGCGGCGGGCTGTTCCCCTCCCCGCCCCTTCCCACAACTGGGGCTCCGCCCCAGACCCCACCGGGGCTCCGGGGCTCCGGGGGGGCGAGGCCCTTGCCAGGCGGCACAGACGCATATCGACCCCTGCGGGAACGGGCGGGGAAGGCAAAGCGGGGGTCCGCCCCGGGCCCCGGAGGGCGAGACCCTTGCCAGGCGGCACAGCCGCATATCCGTGCTGCGAGGCGCGGCTCCACCGCATGGACGGCTCCGCACCGGGCCCCGGACCCAAGGGCCGAAGCCGCTGCCGCGCGGCGCAGACGCGTATCGGCCCCTGCGGGAAAGCGGGGATCCGCCCCGGGCCCCGGAGGGCGAGGCCCTTGCCAGGCGGCGCAGCCGCATATCGGCGCTGCGAGGTGCGGCTCCGCCGCGTGGGGCTCCGCACCGGGCCCCGGACCCAAGGGGCGAAGCCGCTGCCGCGCGGCGCAGACGTATATCGGCCGCTGCGGGGAAGGGCGGGGAAGGGGAAAGATCCGGCGGATACCCCGTAGGGTCCCCACATGATCGCGACACTTCAGTGCACCGTCATCGACTGCCCCGACCCCGCCGCGCTGGCCGCCTTCTACGGCAAGATCCTGGGCTGGCGGTTGAACGACAGCGATCCCGAGTGGGCGACCCTGACGGCCGAGGACGGCCGTAAGCTGGCCTTCCAGCTGGCGCCGGACCACCAGCCGCCGCGCTGGCCGGACCCGGCCCACCCGCAGCAGATCCATCTGGACTTCGACGTGGAGACGCGCGCGGACGCGGAGCGGGCGCAGCAGGAGCTGATCGAGCTCGGGGCGACGTTCCTGCGTGACAGCGGCGGGGAGCGTTCGGGGTTCCGGGTCTTCAACGATCCGGCCGGGCACCCGTTCTGCATCTGCTACGGCCAGACGGAACCGAGCTGACCGGGACCGGCCCGATGGCCGCGCCCCGGTCAGCTCTCCGCGTTCGCGGTGCTGAGGAGGGGTCAGCCGCCGAGCTGGGTCGCGCCCGCCTTGATGTCCTTGGCGAAGGTGCTCACCTCGGTGTAGACGCCGGGCTTACCGGGCCGTGCGCAGCCCTCGCCCCAGCTGACGATGCCGACCTGGATCCACTGGCCGCTGTCGTCCTTGCGGAACATGGGGCCGCCGGAGTCGCCCTGGCAGGTGTCCACTCCGCCCTGGGCCATCTTCCCGGCGCAGATCTCCTCGCCGGTGACGAGCTCGTCGTAGGCGGACTTGCAGGTGGCGTCGTCGACGAACGGCACGCTGGCCTTCAGCAGATACCGCTGCTGGCCGCCGCCCTCGACCGCGGCGCCCCAGCCGGCCACGGTGAAGTCGCCCTTGTTGTACGCCGTGGTCTCGGCGATCTTCAGGGTGGGCTGGTTGATCGGCTTGGCGAGCTTGATGAGCGCCCAGTCCTTGCCGGTGCCGTTGTAGCCGGGGGCCTGGAGCACCCGGGTGGACTTGACCTTGATGGCGCTGGAGCTCTGGAGGTCCACGACGCCCGCGGTGGCCGTGATGGAGGTGTTGGCGCCACTGCCGTCCACACAGTGGGCGGCGGTGAGGACGATGTCCTGGGTGTAGAGGGCGCCACCACAGCCCATGGACAGCCGGACCATGAAGGGGAATTCGCCCTGCGCGGCGCGGGTGCCGCCGACCACGGAGGGGCTCGGCTCGGGGCCGGTGGGCTGGGCGTTGGCGCTGCCGGGGGTGAGGCTGAAGGCGGCGAGGGCGACCGCGCCGAGGGCCGAGGCTCTCTTGATGTGCTTCAGCGTGTTCCGCAACGGACTGTCCTTTCGTGGGGGGGTTCGAGGCGTATGTCAGGCTCATGCCAAGTCGATATGCGGCTCCGCCGCATGACAAAAATCCGGAAACCTCTCCGAAATCCCGTGGATGAGCCGGTAAAACGCCCTGTGATTATGTGGACCGGGTGAACGGGGTGACAAGGGTCGGTTTCCAGCCAGCGCGGCCTACCCACTGCCCCACCGAACGACCGTAAGGTTGACGTGAGACAGGGCGCACGGCTGGCGACGGGCACGGGGTGACGGCGTGGCGGCACCGGGCAGCGACATCGAGCACGGCTATCCCCACCTGGACACCGTCCGGGCCGCGATCACCGCGCTCTACCACCGCCTGTCCCGCGACACGGTGGACACCTTCGGACTCAGCGTGGTCCCCGGCGATGTGGCCTTCTCCGACCAGGACGATCTCTACCTGGGCGTACAGCGGGTGGCCCGGGTCATGGTGCAGCATCTGCGGCTGCCCGACGCCCGGATGATCGTGAGCTTCCGGGAGATGCGGCACGCGGGGAACGTGGAGCTGGCCGCGGGCCCGGAGTACTTCATCGAGCTCAACTCCCGCTTCAAGACCCACCGTCGGGACATCGGCGCGGCCCTGGCCCACGAGGTCACACATGTGTATCTGCACCGCCTGGACCTGTCGTTCCCCGGCTCACGCGACAACGAAATCCTCACCGACACCACCGCCGCCTATCTCGGCACGGGCTGGTTGCTGCTCGACGCCTATCGCCAGGACTCGGTTTCCAGCCAGAAACTGGGCTATCTGACACCGGAGGAGTTCGGCTACGTCCTGGCCATGCGGGCGCTGCTCTTCGACGAGGACCCCTCCCCCTGGTTCACCTCCCCGCAGGCGTACGAGGCGTACACCAAGGGGCTGGAACTGGCCCGCCGCGAGCAGGCCCGGCCGCCGCTCACCGCTGCCGGCTGGACCGGCCGCCGCCGCTACGCCAGGGACCGCCGGTCGGCCCAGTCCGGCCAGTCCTCCCCCACCGGAGGTGAGTACGCCTTCGACACCGGCCCTCCGCTGAGCGTCTCCTTCCCCTGCCCGACCTGCCGTCAGCGCATCCGGGTCCCGGTGCGCGGGCGGCTGCGGGCCCGCTGCGGGCTGTGCCGTACGGTGCTGGAGTGCGACACATGACGCGGCACGTGAGCGGCACGTGACGCGGCACGTGGGACGACACGTGACACGGCAGCCGGCCACCTGAGCGCGGCTTCCGACGCGGCGCGGTTCCGCGGCGCCGTACGGCCTTGAAGCGCGCTCGACGTCGTACGCTCGCCTGCATGAGCCCCTCCATCGCCACCAACACCCAAGTCGGCCTCGACGAGCTGCTGGAGTTCGTACGCCCGCGCCACCGTGCGCTGCTGATGACCCGCCGGACGGATGGCTCGCCCCAGGCGTCCCCGCTGACCTGCGGAGTCGACGACTCCGGCCGGATCGTGATGTCCACCTACCCCGAGCGCGCCAAGGTGCGCAACGCCAAGCGCGACCCCGCCGTGAGCCTCGTCGTGCTGTCCGACGAATGGAACGGCCCGTGGGTGCAGATCGACGGCACCGCCGAGGTGATCGACACCCCGGAGTCCGTCGAGCCGCTGGTCGAGTACTACCGCAATATCGCGGGCGAGCACCCGGACTGGGACGAGTACCGCGAGGCCATGCGCAAGCAGGGCAAGTCGCTGATCCGGGTCACCCCCGAGCGCTGGGGCCCGGTGGCCACGGGCGGCTTCCCGGCCCGGCTGGTGGGGGACGAGGGCTGACGGGGCGCCGGATCAGCAGGTGCCGGGGCGCCCGTACAGGACGATCCGCATCCCCGTGACGTCCCTGGCGGCACACCGCTGGAAGTACTTCTTCAGCACCCCCCGTTTGGTGTTCTCCTGGGGAGTGTCGTCCAGTGGCCGGCCGGGCGGGTCATTGACCGTGACGATCCGGCCGGCCGCCAGCATCCGGGTCCGGACGCGCGGCGCGGGCAGCTCGACGCCGTGCAGGGTGGCCGAGGGCACCGGGCGCTCGGCCAGGGCCAGATCCTCGAGCCCGCGGAAGTCCCCCGGGCTCGACATGATCGGCTCCCGGCGGCGGGCGGGCATGAAGAGCACGCCGTCGCCGGGCCGGCTCAGCTCCCGTACGGCGCGTGCGGCGGCCATGGTGTCGTCGATGCGGCTCTGCGGGGTCCGCAGCTGGGCGGAGTACGGGAGCAGGGCGGCCACCGCCACCACCGCCAGCGCGGCGGCCGCCGTCTTCGGGGCCGTGGCGGCGCGCAGCAGCCGCTCCAGGCGCGCCCCCGCCAGCAGCGCGAGGCCGACGTAGACGTAGATCACATAGCGGTCGACGTACAGCGGGTGCAGATACGACACCGCGATCAGCACGGCCGGGGGCAGGATCAGCAGGGGCAGCGCGAGATCGCCGAGCGCGATGGGCCCGCGCGCCGGGACCGGCGCCCTCGCGCACAGGACGCCCGCGAGCGCGGGCACGCCGAAGCCGAGCAGCTGGCTCGTGCCCGGGGGTGAGATCCAGCCGACCAGCGCCACCTGCTGCTGACTGACGATCACCAGCGGAGTCGGCACGAGGGCCGCCGCCGCGGCGGCCTGGCCCCAGGCCCAGCCCAGCCCCGCCGGCACCCGGGCCCGGTGGAGCGCCACGCCGTGTGCGAGGACGGCCAGGACCGCGAACTCGTGCAGCAGACAGGCCAGTGCCGCGACGGCGGCATAGCCGGTCCAGGTCCGCTTGCGGGGCCTGGACACGGCGCTCAGCAGCAGATGCGTGGCCCAGACGACCACGGCGCAGACCAGGGCGTAGGAGCGCCCTTCCTGCGCGTACCGCTGCACCACCGGGAACAGCGGGAAGACCAGCCCGGCGGCGAGTCCGGCGCGGGGCCCCGCGAGCCGCTGCCCGAGCAGTCCGACCCCGGCGGCCGCGGCGGCCATGGCCAGCACGGAGGGCAGCCGGAGGGCGACAAGACCGCCGTCCCAGAGGGCGAAGACGCCGTGCATGAACAGGTAGTACAGGCCGTGGACGACATCGGCCTGGCCGAGCAGATGCCAGATGTCGGCGAGGCCGCGGTGGGCCACCTGATACGTCGTCGACTCGTCCCGCCACATGCTGTTCTCGCGGCGGATCCCCCACAGCCCGAGCGCCAGCGCCAGCCCGGCCGGTGCGAGCCCGGCGGCGGCGTGCCCGGTGCGCCCGGCGGGGCGTGACGCCGGGGGCTCCGTGGGCGCCGGGCGGGCGCGTGGACTGGCCCCGGCGGTGTCGAGGGCAGGCGAGACGGACATGGGAAGGGGAACTCCGATCGGAGCGGAAGGGCTGCGGGTGGAAGGGGGTGGCGCCGGTCAGGCCCGTCCGCGGCCGATCCACCACAGGCAGAAGGCGGCGAGCGCGACGGCCGCGGCCAGGCAGATCCCGGCCTGCGTCCACTGCATGGGCCAGTAGTGGCTCGCCGGGTGCAGCTCCTCGTACCACCTCTTGGTGGCGCCGAGCCGGGCGAAGCAGCGGTCCCAGCCGTGCGCACCGACGGCGGACGAGCAGCGCTCCAGGGGGATCTTCTCCCCGGACCCGGTCAGATAGCCGTTGCCCATGCCACGCCACGCGCCGAAGTAGACATCAGGGGGAGTGTCCGCGGAGAGCTTGGAGGCGATCGTCCGCGGCGTCAGCAGATGGGGGCGCAGGGCGTCGAGCCCGTACTGGACACCGGCGGTGGCCCCCAGGGTGACCACCATGGCGGGCAGGGTGCGCTTCAGCAGCAGCCCGGCCGCCGCGCCGAGGAGGAAGGACAGCGGGGCGAGGGCGACCGCCGCCGGGCCGGTCGCGTCGAACGGTACGGCGGTGCCCCAGGCGATGTCCTGGAACGGGACCCGGGCCACCCGCCACCACCAGGTGTAGAGGGCCGCGAGGACCGCGGTGCCGGCCGTGACGGCGACGAGCGGGAGCGCGAGTTTGGCGATGAGCCAGCGGGTCCTGCCGACGGACTGGGTCCACACCACCTGGTGGGTGCCCGTCTCCAGCTCCCGGGCGAACAGCGGCGCGCCGATGAAGACGCCGATCAGCGCGGGCAGCGCGATGAGCAGCCGTCCGGTGTTGAGCAGCGGTGTGCGGTAGGTGTCGCCGAGATGGCGGAGTGCCTCGGCCATCGGCGTGGTTCCCTTGCTGGGACTGATCTCCCTGCCGTGGCAGAGCCGCTTCCAGCTCCAGTCCGCGCAGCCCTGGATGTCGTGCGCCCGCATATAGCCGACCATCTCGGCGCGCTGCCAGACGATGTACGCGGCGATCGCCGCGACCACGGCCAGGCCCGCCCACAGGGCGGCCCGGTGCTGGCGCGCCACCAGCCACACCAGCCCTCGGGCGCGGAGCCGTGCGCCGGGTGCCCGGAGCCGTATGCCGATCGAGCTCATGCCCGCACCTCCGTAACGGTCGCGCGCGCCTCGGCCGTGAACATCGGCGGGGCGTCGGGAGCGCGCAGATAGCCGAGCAGCACGTCCTCGAGGGAGGGCTCGTTGACGATCCAGCCGTCCCCGTCCGGGGTGCCCTCCGGGCGTATCAGCGCGGTGAGCTGACGGCCCGTCGTACGGGTCTCGACCACGGTGTGGCGGGCGAGCGCCTCCGGTGTTCCGCCCCCGGCCACGCCTGGTCCGGTGACGAGACGGTGAGCGGCTTGGATGGCGTCCGTCTCACCCGCCAGGCGGATCCGGCCGCCGCCCATCAGCAGCAGGTAGTCGCAGACGCCGTCGAGTTCGGCGAGCACATGGGTGGAGATGACCACGCCGGTGCCGCGCTCGGCGGCCTCGGCCATCAGGGCGCCCATCATCCGGCGGCGGCGCAGCGGGTCCTGATCGGCCATCGGCTCGTCCAGGAGCAGCAGATCGGCGCGCTTGCCGAGGGCGAGTGCGAGGGCCACACAGGTGCGCTGGCCGCCGGAGAGCGAACCGACACGGGCGGACAGCGGCACATCGGCCTCCGCCACCACTCGTTCGGCGGCCCGCTGGTCCCAGCGGAGGTTGAGCTCCCGGCCCAGGCGCAGGGTGTCGGCCACGGAGAAGCGCGGGTAGAGCGGCTTGTCCTGGGCGACGAAGGCGATGCGCTCGCGGATGCCGGGGTCGGAGGCGGGCCGGCCGAAGACCCGCAGGGTGCCGGTGGTCGGGGTCAGCAGCCCGGCGGCGAGGGACAGCAGGGTGCTCTTGCCGGAGCCGTTGGGGCCCACCAGGGCGCAGATCCGCCCGGCGGGCAGCCGGAAGGCGACGTCTCTGAGGGCCCAGCCGCGTCGGTACTTCTTGCCCAGCCCGGACGCCTCCAGCGCGCCGGCCGCGTCGATCTCGTCGGTCACCCGTTCTCCTCGTGTCCACGCTCGCCGGGGGCGGCGGTCTCACCGAAGCGCTCTTCGAGGACCGAGGCCACCAGCGCCGTCACGTCCTCGCGGTCGAGCCCGGCGGCGCGGGCCCGGTCGGTCCAGTCGGCGAGCTCCGCGCGCAGCGGTGAGTCCGCGGCGGCGCCGGGCCGGGCCAGCGACCGGCGGACGAAGGTGCCGAGCCCCGGCCGGGGCTCGACCAGCCCTTCGCGCTCCAGCTCGCGGTACGCCTTCAGGACGGTGTTGGGGTTGATGGCGGTGGCCGCGACGACCTCCTTGGCCGTGGGCAGCCGGTCCCCGGGCTCCAGCAGTCCGAGGCGGAGCGCCTGCTTGGTCTGCTGGACGATCTGCAGATAGGTGGCGATGCCGCTGCGCCGGTCGATGCGGTATTCGACCATCCGCCCTCCACCACCCTTTCACTAATCAGTTAGTGGAATGATGGTGGAGTGCACCCGAGGGAATGTCAACCGAAACGCCACGCGGCGCCTCCCCCCGGTCGGGAGGGGGGGAAGGCGCCGCGCGGCCGGTCCGTACGCCGTTGTACGGGCGGAGATCCGGGAAAGCCGGGAGACCGGGTCAGACCATGAGGGCCCGGTCGGTGGGGCGGATCGGGGCGGGCAGCTCGCTGGCCCCGGCCAGATAGCGGTCCACCCCGCGCGCCGCGGAGCGGCCCTCGGCGATGGCCCAGACGATCAGCGACTGGCCGCGGCCCGCGTCACCGGCCACGAAGACACCCGGCACATTGGTGGCGAAGTCGGCGTCGCGCGCGATGTTGCCGCGCTCGTCGAGCTCCAGGCCGAACTGCTCGACCAGGCCGTTCTTCTGGTCGGTGCCGGTGAAGCCCATGGCGAGGGTGACCAGCTGGGCCGGGATCCTCCGCTCGGTGCCCGGCTTCTGCTCCAGCTTGCCGTCCTTGAACTCCACCTCGATCAGGTGCAGCCACTGGACATTGCCGTCCTCGTCGCCCTCGAAGTGGGTGGTGGAGACGGAGTAGATCCGCTCACCGCCCTCCTCGTGCGCCGAGGTGACCTTGTAGAGCATCGGGAAGGTGGGCCAGGGCTGGCTCGGGGCACGCTCCTCGCCCGGCTTGGGCATGATCTCCAGCTGGGTGACGGAGGCGGCGCCCTGCCGATGGGCGGTGCCGACGCAGTCCGCGCCGGTGTCACCGCCGCCGATGACCACGACGTGCTTGCCCTCGGCGGTGATGGGGGACGTGGTGAGGTCGCCCTCCTGCACCTTGTTGGCGAGCGGCAGGTACTCCATCGCGAAGTGGATGCCGTTCAGCTCCCGGCCCGGGGCCGGCAGATCGCGCGAGGTGGTGGCGCCGGCCGCGATGACCACGGCGTCGTACCGCTTGCGCAGCTTGGCGGCGTCGATGTCGCGACCGATCTCGGTCTCGGTGCGGAACTTGGTGCCCTCCGCGCGCATCTGCTCGATGCGGCGGTTGATGTGCCGCTTCTCCATCTTGAACTCGGGGATGCCGTAGCGCAGCAGCCCGCCGATGCGGTCGGCCCGCTCATAGACGGCGACCGTGTGACCGGCCCGGGTCAGCTGCTGGGCGGCGGCCAGGCCCGCCGGGCCCGAGCCGATCACGGCGACGGTCTTGCCGCTGAGCCGCTCGGGCGGCTGCGGGGTGACGTCACCGGAGTCCCACGCCTTGTCGATGATGGTGACCTCGACGTTCTTGATGGTCACCGCCGGCTGGTTGATGCCGAGGACGCACGCGGACTCGCACGGGGCGGGGCACAGCCGCCCGGTGAACTCCGGGAAGTTGTTGGTCGCGTGCAGCCGCTCGCTGGCCTCGCGCCAGTTCTCCCGGTAGGCGTAGTCGTTCCACTCGGGGATGAGGTTTCCGAGCGGACAGCCGTTGTGGCAGAACGGGATGCCGCAGTCCATGCACCGGCCGGCCTGCTTGCTGATGATCGGCAGCAGCGAGCCGGGGACGTAGACCTCGTTCCAGTCCTTGACGCGCTCGTCCACCGGACGGGTCTCGGCGACCTCGCGGTCAGTGCTCAGGAAGCCCTTGGGGTCAGCCATTGATCGCCGCCTCCATCATCTTCTCGTGGGTCTCGGACTCGGAGAGCCCGGCACGCTCGGCGGCGTCCTTGGCGGCGAGCACGGCCTGGTACGTAGCGGGGATGATCTTGCTGAAGCGGGTGACGGCGGTCTCCCAGTCGTCGAGCAGCGCGCCCGCGACGGTGGAGCCGGTCTCCTCGTGGTGGCGGCGCACCGCGTCGTGCAGCCACCGCTGGTCGGTTTCGTCCAGCGCGCCGAGGGCGTCCCGCAGATCGACGTTGACGTTGTCCGGGTCGAGGTCGATCACATAGGCGATACCGCCGGACATCCCGGCCGCGAAGTTACGGCCGGTGGGGCCGAGGACGACCGCGTGGCCGCCGGTCATGTACTCACAGCCGTGGTCGCCCACGCCCTCGGAGACGACCGTGGCGCCGGAGTTGCGGACGCAGAACCGCTCGCCGACCCGGCCGCGCAGGAACATCTCACCGCCGGTCGCGCCGTACGCGAGGGTGTTGCCCGCGATCGTCGAGTACTCGGCGAGGTGGTCCGCGGCCCGGTCCGGGCGGACGATCACGCGGCCGCCGGACAGGCCCTTGCCCACGTAGTCGTTGGCGTCGCCCTCGAGCCGCAGAGTGACGCCGCGGGGCAGGAACGCGCCGAAGGACTGACCGGCCGAGCCGGTGAAGGTGATGTCGATGGTGTCGTCGGGCAGTCCCGCGCCACCGAACGTACGGGTCACCTCATGGCCGAGCATGGTGCCGACGGTCCGGTTGATGTTGCGGATCGCGACCTGGGCCCGGACCGGCTCGGCGGCCTCGGCGCTCTCGGCGTTCAGCGCGTCGGCCGCCAGCTTGATCAGCTGGTTGTCGAGCGCCTTGGCCAGCCCGTGGTCCTGCTCGATCGCCTGGTGGCGGACGGCGCCCTCGGGCAGCTCGGGCACGTACAGCAGCGGGGCGAGGTCCAGTCCCTGCGCCTTCCAGTGCTGGACGGCACGGGTGGTGTCCAGCAGCTCGGCGTGGCCGATGGCCTCGCCCAGGGAGCGGAAGCCCAGCTCGGCGAGGAGCTCGCGGACCTCCTCGGCGATGAACTGGAAGAAGTTCACCACGAACTCGGCCTGGCCGCTGTAGCGCTCGCGCAGCACCGGGTTCTGGGTGGCGATGCCGACCGGGCAGGTGTCCAGGTGGCAGACGCGCATCATGACGCAGCCGGAGACCACCAGCGGCGCGGTGGCGAAGCCGAACTCCTCGGCACCGAGCAGCGCGGCGATCACCACGTCGCGGCCGGTCTTCAGCTGGCCGTCGGTCTGCACCACGATGCGGTCGCGCAACCCGTTGAGCAGCAGCGTCTGCTGGGTTTCGGCGAGGCCGAGCTCCCAGGGGCCGCCCGCGTGCTTGAGCGAGGTCAGCGGCGAGGCGCCGGTGCCGCCGTCGTGGCCGGAGATCAGCACCACATCGGCGTGGGCCTTGGAGACGCCCGCGGCCACGGTGCCGACGCCGACCTCGGAGACCAGCTTGACGTGGATCCGGGCCCCCGGGTTGGCGTTCTTCAGGTCGTGGATCAGCTGGGCGAGATCCTCGATCGAGTAGATGTCGTGGTGCGGCGGCGGGGAGATCAGGCCCACGCCCGGAGTGGAGTGCCGGGTCTTGGCCACCCATGGGTAGACCTTGTGGCCGGGCAGCTGGCCGCCCTCGCCGGGCTTGGCGCCCTGGGCCATCTTGATCTGGATGTCATCGGAGTTGACCAGGTATTCGCTGGTCACACCGAAGCGGCCGGAGGCCACCTGCTTGATCGAGGAGCGCCGGGCGGGGTCGTGCAGCCGGTCGGAGTCCTCGCCGCCCTCACCGGTGTTGGACTTTCCGCCCAGCTGGTTCATGGCGATGGCGAGGGTCTCGTGCGCCTCCTGGGAGATGGAGCCGTACGACATGGCGCCGGTGGAGAACCGCTTGACGATCTCGCTGACCGGCTCGACCTCCTCGATCGGGATCGAGGTGCGCTCACCCTTGAAGGAGAACAGGCCGCGCAGCGTCATCAGCCGCTCGGACTGCTCGTTCACCCGCTCCGTGTACTTCTTGAAGATGTCGTAGCGGCGCGACCGGGTGGAGTGCTGGAGCCGGAAGACCGTCTCGGGGTCGAAGAGGTGCGGCTCGCCCTCGCGGCGCCACTGGTACTCGCCGCCGATCTCCAGCGTGCGGTGGGCGGAGGGGATGCCGGAGGCGGGGTACGCCTTGGCGTGGCGGGCGGCCACCTCCTTGGCGACGACGTCCAGGCCCGCGCCGCCGATCTTCGTGGCGGTGCCGTGGAAGTAGGTGTCCACGAAGGACTCGTCCAGGCCGACGGCCTCGAAGACCTGCGCGCCCCGGTAGGAGGCCACGGTCGAGATGCCCATCTTGGACATGACCTTCAGGACGCCCTTGCCGAGCGCCTTGATGAGGTTCTTGATCGCGGTCTCGGCCTCGACACCGGGCAGGAAGGTGCCGGCCCGGACCAGGTCCTCGACCGACTCCATGGCCAGGTACGGGTTGACGGCCGCGGCGCCGTAGCCGATCAGCAGCGCGACATGGTGCACCTCGCGGACGTCGCCCGCCTCGACCAGCAGCCCCACCTGGGTGCGCTGCTTGGTGCCGATGAGGTGGTGGTGGACCGCGGAGGTGAGCAGCAGCGAGGGGATCGGGGCGTGCTCGGCGTCCGAGTGGCGGTCGGAGAGCACGATCAGCCGGGCGCCGTCCTCGATGGCGCGGTCGGCCTCGGCGCAGATCTCGTCCAGCCGGGCGGCGAGCGCCCGACCGCCGCCACCGACCCGGTACAGGCCCGAGAGGTTCGCCGCCTTGAGGCCCGGCATGTCCCCGTCGGCGTTGATGTGGATCAGCTTGGCCAGCTCATCGTTGTCGATCACCGGGAAGGGCAGGGTGACGCTGCGGCAGGAGGCCGAAGTCGGCTCCAGCAGATTGCCCTGCGGGCCCAGCGAGGAGATCAGCGAGGTGACCAGCTCCTCGCGGATCGCGTCCAGCGGCGGGTTGGTGACCTGCGCGAACAGCTGGGTGAAGTAGTCGAACAGCAGCCGCGGCCGCTCGGAGAGGGCGGCGATCGGCGAGTCGGTGCCCATCGAGCCGATCGGCTCGGCGCCGGCCTTGGCCATCGGCGCGAGCAGGACCCGCAGCTCCTCCTCGGTGTACCCGAAGGTCTGCTGACGGCGGGTGACCGAGGCGTGGGTGTGCACGATGTGCTCGCGCTCGGGAAGGTCGGCCAGGTCGATCAGACCGGCCTCGAGCCATTCGCCGTACGGCTGCTCGGCGGCCAGTTCGGCCTTGATCTCGTCGTCCTCGATGATGCGGTGCTCGGCGGTGTCCACCAGGAACATCCGGCCCGGCTGGAGCCGGCCCTTGCGCACCACCTTGGCCTGGTCGATGTCCAGGACGCCGACCTCGGAGGAGAGCACGACCAGACCGTCGTCGGTGACCCAGTAGCGGCCGGGCCGCAGACCGTTGCGGTCCAGTACGGCGCCGACCTGGACGCCGTCGGTGAAGGTGACACAGGCCGGGCCGTCCCAGGGCTCCATCATCGTGGAGTGGTACTGGTAGAAGGCGCGCCGGGCCGGGTCCATGGAGGGGTGGTTCTCCCACGCCTCGGGGACCATCATCAGCACCGAGTGCGGCAGCGAGCGGCCGCCGAGGTGGAGCAGCTCCAGGACCTCGTCGAAGGTCGCCGAGTCGGAGGCGTCCGGGGTGCAGACGGGGAAGATCCGCTCCAGGCCCTTCTCCCCGAACAGATCGCTGACCAGCTGGGACTCCCGGGCCCGCATCCAGTTGCGGTTGCCCTGGACGGTGTTGATCTCACCATTGTGGGCGACGAAGCGGTACGGGTGGGCCAGCGGCCAGCTCGGGAAGGTGTTGGTGGAGAACCGGGAGTGGACCAGCGCGACGGCCGTGGCGAAGCGGCGGTCGGAGAGGTCCGGGAAGAACGGCTCCAGCTGACCGGTGGTCAGCATGCCCTTGTAGACCAGGGTGCGGGCGGACAGCGAGGGGAAGTAGACCTCCGCCTCGCGCTCGGCGCGCTTGCGCAGCATGAACGCCTTGCGGTCCAGGGCCACGCCGGTGGTGGTGCCGTCGGCGACGAAGAGCTGGCGGAAGGCGGGCATGGTGGCCCGGGCCCCGTTGCCCAGCAGCTCGGGGGCGACGGGCACCTCGCGCCAGCCGAGGACGGTCAGGCCCTCCTCGGCGGCGAGCCGCTCGATGTGCTCCGCGGCGGCCGCACCCTCGGTCTCACCCTCCGGGAGGAACGCGATGCCCACCGCGTAGGCACCGGCTTCGGGCAGCTCGAAGCCGGTCACACTGGCCCGCAGGAAGGCGTCCGGAACCTGGACGAGGATTCCCGCGCCATCTCCGGAGTCGGGCTCGGAACCGGTGGCGCCGCGGTGCTCGAGGTTCCTCAGCACGGTGAGAGCCTGCTCCACGAGCTCGTGGCTGGCCTCGCCGGTGAGGGTCGCCACGAAGCCGACGCCACAGGCGTCGTGCTCATTGCGCGGGTCGTACATCCCTTGGCGGGCAGGGTGGGATGCGGAACGCATCGGCTCTCCCGTCGTCGTCATGGCATTTTGCGTGTGCCGAGGGACGACGTTGGCCCTCCGCGAGAATTTCGTGCAGGTTACATGATGGGGTGAATCTCGGGAAGCGAAAATTCCGTTCCATCATGCGGACACCCCAGAGGTGGGGTGAGGTGAGGCAGTACGGGCATGGGCGATGGGGCGACCGGCGTCGCCATGGCGCGGATCGGGCGACACTGCCCAAGCGCTTCGGGCTTATGCCCGCCCGTAAAGGGATCGAAACCGGGGAGTAACGGCGTGATGATCGCGGCTCGCCGTATGACTGTCATCCTACGGCCGTTCCGAAGAAAGCGCCCAGGGCATAGGTCACACCCGCCGCCGCGCCACCCAGCGCCAGCTGCCGCAGCCCGCTGTACCACCAGTTACGGGCGGTCACCCGCGCCACCACAGCACCGCAGCCGAAGAGCCCGATCAGCGCCAGCACCAGGGCCGGCCACAGCGCCGAGGCGCCCAGCAGATACGGCAGCACCGGCAGCAGCGCGCCCAGCGCGAAGGAGCCGAACGAGGACACCGCCGCGACCAGCGGCGACGGCAGATCGTCCGGGTCCACGCCCAGCTCCTCGCGGGCGTGTATCTCCAGCGCCTGCTCGGGGTCGCGGGAGAGCTGCTCGGCCACCTCACGGGCCAGGGCCGGCTCCACCCCGCGCGACTCGTAGAGCGCGGCCAGCTCCTCCAGCTCGTCCACCGGGTGCTTGCGCAGCTCGCGCCGCTCCACCTCCAGCTCGGCCTGGACCAGATCGCGCTGGGAGGCGACGGAGGTGTACTCACCGGCGGCCATCGAGAAGGCACCGGCCGCGAGGCCCGCCAGACCGGTGATCACGATCGTCTGCCGGTCCACGGCGCCACCGGCCACACCGGTCATCAGCGCGAGGTTGGAGACCAGTCCGTCCATGGCTCCGAAGACGGCCGGGCGCAGCCAGCCGCCGTTCACATCACGGTGGGTGTGGTTGTCGCGGTGGGCGATGTGCGGTGACTCGGCGCTGTCAATGACGGACATATGAAGATGTGCTCCCTTCGAGAAGGGTGTGGCGATGCGGCCCTCACCCCAACGGTTCGAAGGTACGCACGAATTCCCCCGCTCCGCCAGCAAGGAAGGCCGAACTTACCTCGCTGACCTGCGCAGACGCAGAAGGGCCGCCAAACCCCGAGGGGTCCGGCGGCCCGGTGGACGCACGTCGGCGCGCGTCAGGGGTTCTTGGTGGGCTCCGCCTCGGCGGCCACCGCGCCGGCCTCGTCCGCGCCGCCGCTCTTGGCCGGAGTGCCGTCACTCTTGGCCGCGCTCCCGGCCGGGGCGTCGTCGCTCGTCCCGGTGGCCGGGGCCGCGCCGTCCTCGATCGCCGCCGGTTCCACGACCTCCTCGCGGCCCGGGGACCGCTTCGCGCAGATCACCAGATAGGCCACCGCGGCCAGGAAGACCACGACGGAGGTCCAGTTGTTGAGCCGCAGCCCCAGCACATGGTGGGCGTCGTCCACCCGGAGGTACTCGATCCAGAAGCGGCCCACGGTGTACGCCGCGACGTAGAGGGCGAACGCCCGGCCATGCCCCAGCTTGAAGCGGCGGTCCGCCCAGATCACCAGCAGCGCCACGCCGACGCACCACAGCGACTCGTACAGGAAGGTCGGGTGGTACGTGCCGGCCACCCGGCCCGCGTCGGCGTCGCCGTCGATCTTCAGCGCCCAGGGCAGCGTGGTGGCCTTGCCGTACAGCTCCTGGTTGAACCAGTTGCCCCAGCGCCCGATGGCCTGGGCGAAGGCGATTCCGGGGGCGATGGCGTCCGCGTACGCCGGGAGCGGGATCCCCCGGCGGCGGCAGCCGATCCAGGCGCCGAGCGCGCCCAGCGCGATGGCCCCCCAGATCCCCAGGCCGCCCTGCCAGATCTTGAAGGCGTCCACCCAGTCACGGCCGTCGGTGAAGTACAGCTCGTAGTCGGTGATGACGTGGTAGAGGCGGCCGCCGACCAGGCCGAAGGGCACCGCCCAGACCGCGATGTCGGCGACGGTGCCGACCCGGCCGCCACGGGCGATCCAGCGCCGACCGCCGTACCAGACCGCGACGAAGACGCCGATGATGATGCAGAACGCATAGCCGCGCAGCGGGACCGGACCGAGATAGATCACGCCGGACGACGGGCTGGGAATGTAAGCGAGGAGGTCCATGACAGGACCGACGCTACCGTGCCGGGCGGGAGATGCGACAACCCACCCGGCAACGGCTGCGTAACAAGGATCAGTCGCGGGCCGCCGCGAGGACCATGCGCTTGAGCTTGTTGGGGCTCAGCGGCTTCTTGGGGTCACCGTAGACCGACTTCCCGTCCAGCAGCACGGTCGGCGTGGAGGCGTAGCCGGAGTGGGCGAAGACGTCGTTGGACTCGCGCACCCAGGCGTCGTGCCGGCCGTCCTCGACGCAACGCCGGAAGGCGGGCGTGACCAGCCCGGGGACCTGGTCCGCGAGCTTGATCAGCCTGCCGTTGTCGGCGTATGTGTCCCGGGTCTCCTGGGGCTGGTGGCGGTAGAGCACATCGTGGTACGCCCGGAACTTCGCGGGGCCCTTGTCCTGGGCGCAGGCCGCCGCGTTCGCGGCGCGGACCGAACCGGTGCCGCCGAGGTTTCCGTCGATGATCGTCACCAGGTGGTACTCGACCCTCATCCGGCCGGTGTCCTGGAGCTCGTGGACGGTCTTGCGGAAGACGTCCTCGAACTGCTTGCACCCCGGGCAGCGGAAGTCCTCGTAGACCGTCAGGGTCACCGGGGCCGCCTTCCCCGCCTTCCCCTCCTGCCCGGCCTTCTCCGACCTCCCCGAGGGGATCACCAGACGTCCCTTGCCGACGGCTCCGCGCGGCGGCACCAGGGCGCTGCCCGACTTCCCCGACTCGTCGTCGGTCCTGGACGCGAAGATGCCCACGCCCACCGCCGCGCCGAGGACGGCCACCACCGCCCCCAGGACGCCCAGCGTCCGCTTACGCTTCGCACGCGCCCGGTCCCGCTCGCGCTGTTCCCGCAGGCGCTCTCGGGCGCCGCGCTTTCCCTCACGGTTTCTCTGGCTCACGCCCTCGCCTAACGAGGCGGAGGAGCACCGCTGAGCTCCTCCGCCCCGTTGTTCCCTCGAACGAGCGACCCTCTAACGGGCGGCGCGGACGCCCTCCGCCAGCTCACCCGCGAGCTCGCGCAGCCCCGCCAGACCGGCCTCGGTGTCACCCTCGGCGTCCAGCAGCCGCTTGACGAAGGCCGAGCCCACGATGACCCCGTCGGCGAACGCCGCGACCTCCGCCGCCTGGGTGGCATTGGAGACGCCGAGGCCCACGCAGACCGGGAGCGAGGTGGTGGACCGGGTGCGCTCCACCAGAGCGCGCGCCTCCTGGCCCACCGATTCCCTCGTTCCGGTGACACCCATCAGGGACGCCGCGTAGACGAAACCGCTGCCCGCCGCCGTGATCTTCGCCAGCCGCTCATCACGGCTGCTGGGCGCGACCACGAACACGGTCGCCAGACCGTGCTGCTCGGCGGCCTTCCGCCAGATCTCCGACTCCTCGACCGGCAGATCGGGCAGGATGCAGCCCGCGCCACCCGCCTCGGCGAGATCGGCGGCGAACCGCTCGACGCCGTACCGGTCCACGGGGTTCCAGTACGTCATGCACAGGATCGGGGCGCCGGTGCGGGCGTGCACCTCCCCCACCGTGCGGATCACATCGCGGATCCGGACCCCGCCCCGCAGCGCGATGTCGTCGGCGGTCTGGATCACCGGCCCGTCGAGCACCGGATCGCTGTGCGGCAGCCCGACCTCGACGATGTCGCAGCCGCCCTCGATCATGGCGGTCATCGCGTCCACCGCGCCGTCGACGGTGGGGAAACCGGCGGGCAGATAGCCGACGAGCGCGGCGCGCCCCTCGTCCTTGGCGCCCGCCAGGACCGACCCCAGCAGCTCCAGGTTCCCGGCCATCACTTCGCCCCCTCGTCGCCCTGCTGCTCGTAGAGCCCGAAGTACCGGGCCGCCGTGTCCATGTCCTTGTCGCCGCGCCCGGAGAGATTGACCAGCACCAGGCCGTCGCTCCCCAGTTCCCGGCCGAGGTCCAGGGCGCCCGCGAGCGCGTGGGCGCTCTCGATCGCCGGGATGATGCCCTCGGTCTCCGAGAGCAGCCGCAGCGCCCGCATGGCCTCGTCGTCGGTGACCGCCCGGTACTCGGCGCGGCCGACGTCCTTCAGATACGCGTGCTCAGGGCCGACGCCGGGGTAGTCAAGACCGGCCGAGATCGAGTACGGCTCGGTGATCTGGCCGTCCTCGTCCTGGAGGACATAGGACCGGGAGCCGTGCAGGATCCCGGGCTCGCCCTGGCTCAGCGTGGCCGCGTGCTCCCCGGTGGCCACGCCGTGCCCGGCGGGCTCGAAGCCGACGATCCGTACGCTCTCGTCCGGCAGGAAGGCGTGGAACAGCCCGATCGCGTTGGATCCGCCGCCCACACAGGCCGCGACCGCGTCCGGCAGCCGCCCGGTCCGCTCCAGGATCTGCCGCCGCGCCTCCACGCCGATCACCCGGTGGAAGTCGCGCACCAGCGCCGGGAAGGGGTGGGGTCCCGCCACGGTGCCGAAGAGGTAGTGGGTGCGGTCCACATTGGCGACCCAGTCCCGGAACGCCTCGTTGATGGCGTCCTTGAGGGTGCGGCTGCCGGACTTCACGGCGATGACCTCGGCGCCCAGCATCCGCATCCGCGCCACGTTGAGCGCCTGCCGCTGGGTGTCGATCTCGCCCATGTAGATGGTGCACTCGAGCCCGAACAGCGCGCACGCGGTGGCCGTGGCCACCCCGTGCTGGCCGGCGCCGGTCTCGGCGATGACGCGGGACTTGCCCATCCGCCGGGTGAGCAGGGCCTGCCCCAGCACGTTGTTGATCTTGTGGGAGCCGGTGTGGTTGAGATCCTCCCGCTTGAGGAAGACCCGGGCACCCCCGGCGTGCTCGGCGAACCGCTCCACCTCGGTCAGCGCGCTTGGCCGGCCGGTGTAGTTGACCAGCAGATCCTCGAGCTCGGCCGCGAAGGCGGGGTCCGCCTTGGCCTTCTCGTACTCGGCGGCGACCTCGTCGACCGCGGCGACGAGCGCCTCGGGGATGAACTTGCCGCCGAAGGCACCGAAATACCCCTCGGCGCTGGGCACCTGGCCCTCCGGGTCAGGGATGAAGAAATCAGAGGACATGCGACGTACTCCTCGATCGGGGCAGCGCCCCGCGACAATCGGGGCATCGCCCCGCGACAATCGGGGCATCGCCCCGCGACAGGTGGGATGGATGGGAACGCGTGCGGCCCGCGCTCAGCGCGCCGCCGCCCGGCGCCATCGCCGCCCGTTGATCTGCCCCGGCTCGCATCCGATGTGGTAGCGCACGCGCCGCCCCCGCACCCGCCTCGCGGGCGCGCGGCAGCCCCGGGGCCGACAGCCCCGTGCCAGGCGCGCGTACGTCTCCATGGTCCGCCGATCCCGCCCCGTCGTCAGTCCCGGCCGTGGCGCAGCGCCGGATGGGCGCCCGCCGCCACCAGATCGGCCACCGCGGCCTTGGGGTCGCGCCCGGTCACCAGGGACTCGCCGACCAGCACCGCGTCCGCGCCGTCGTTGGCGTAGGCGATCAGGTCGTGCGGGCCGCGCACCCCGGACTCCGCGATCTTGACGATATGGTCCGGGATCTCCGGTGCGATCCGGGCGAAGTTCGAGCGGTCCACCTGGAGGGTCTTGAGGTCGCGCGCGTTGACGCCGATCACCCGTGCCCCGGCGTCGACCGCCCGGGCGGTCTCCTCCTCGTCGTGCACCTCGACCAGGGGCGTCAGCCCGATCGACTCGGCCCGCTCGATGAGCGAGACCAGGGCCTGCTGCTCCAGCGCGGCGACGATCAGCAGGATGACGTCGGCGCCGTGCGCCCGCGCCTCCCACAGCTGGTACGAGGTGACGATGAAGTCCTTACGGAGCACCGGAATGTCGACCTTCGCCCGTACGGCTTCCAGGTCGGCCAGCGATCCGCCGAAGCGCCGCTGCTCGGTCAGCACGCTGATCACGGCCGCGCCGCCCGCCTCGTAGTCCGCGGCGAGCCCGGCAGGGTCGGCGATCGCGGCGAGCGCGCCCTTGGAGGGGCTGGACCGCTTGACCTCGCAGATCACCTTGACGCTGTCGCCCTTGAGCGCCGCCACACCGTCCTTCGCCGGCTGGGCCTTGGCCGCCAGCTCCTTGAGCTCGTCGAGGGCGACGCGCGCCTGCCGCTCCGCGAGGTCGGCACGGACTCCGTCGATGATCTCGTCGAGCACACTCACCGAGCGGCCCCCTTCCGTGACGGGGATGAAGCTTCTGATCTGTACCGGGTGGGGCGGTCCACCGCGTCACCTGGCACTGCGATGGTAGCCGCCGGTAGGCCGAGGTCTCGCATCCGGTTGACGCGGACGCCCGCCACATGCGCATACACAACAACGGTCACGGCACCAGTAGTCCCCCGAACGGGAAATTCCGGACGATTGCGAAAACCAGGGCCACCGCGCCGAGCGCCCCCGCGTGCCACACCCGCGGCGCCGGGAAGCGTCCGCGTACGCACCACACCACCCAGCAGACGGCGAAGAGCGCGTAACAGCCGACGGCGAGGGCGTTGTCACGCAGCGCGGCGGCAAGATCGCCATGGGCCAGGGCATGAGCGCCGCGCAGCCCGCCGCAGCCGGGGCAGTACAGCCCGGTGAGCCGCAGCAGCGGGCAGACGGGGTAGTGGCCGGGCTCCCGGGGGTCCACGGCGCCGACATAACTGAAGGCGGCGAGAACGCCCGCGAGCACGCCGAGCGGGGCGGCCAGACGCCGCACCAGGGGAACAAGGGCGGTCGGCGATGGTTCTGTCACACCGCCGAGTCTGCCCGGGGAGCCACGAAGGCGCAGCTCAGGGCCGATGCGCCGACCTCCGTACGGCTCAGTGCCGCATGCGGTGGAGGCGGGCGCGGCCCCGGGCCGCGCCGAGGCTCAACTCTGGGTCTGCGCCTGCGTCTGCGACTGCGACTGCGCCGCGGGCCGCGGCTGCGGCGGGTGCTGCGTCTTGGGCATGCCCAGCCCGGCCGCGCGCATCACCGCGCCGACGACACCGCCGAGGGCGATGATCACCATGCCCGCCCAGAAGCCGAGCGGGTTGGCCGCCACGGTGAACGCGCCGGCGACGCAGAAGCCGATGAAGGCGATGGTGACACCGGTCCAGGCGGCCGGGGTGTGTCCGTGGTCGTGACCCGCCATGAATTCTCCTCGTATCTGTACGCGCCTGGTCCGGGCGCTCGGGGGCGAACGCTCCTACGCCATTGTCCCCGATGCGCGAAACGCCCTTGAGCGGGGGTGGGACCTTACGGTGCGGCCCCTTCCCGCAGCATCGATATGCGGCTCCGCCGCGCGGCAGGGGCTCCGCCCCTGGACCCCGCGGTCTGGGGCGAAGCCCCGCACGCGGCGGAGCCGCATATCGTCAGGTGTCGGGAAGGGGCGGGCAGGGGAGTGAGCCCGCCGCAGGCGTCAAGGTCCGTCGGACCGCCCCTAGGTGCCGCGCTCGGCCTCCTGCCGCACCGGGGCCTCCGTCGGGTCCTCGCCGCGGTCCAGGGCCTTCCACAGCTCCTCGGGGCGGTCCGGGTCGGAGGCGGCGGCGCCGCGCCGGGTGCGGCTCCGGCCCGGAGTGCCCGCGGTGCCCGCGCGCTCGTACCGGCCGGACATGGCGGGCCAGTGACGGCCGTAAGCCAGGGCGAGCACGCCCGCGAGCAGCAGCAGCACCCCGCCCGCCGCGGCGACCCACGGCCAGGGGGTGTACGCCACGTCGTGGATGGGGCTGTGGGTCAGCCCGCTCACCTTGGACGCCTTCTCCTCGAGCGCCCCCTTGTCGGACGCGCCGAGAGCGGAGCTGATCACGATGCCCGCGCCGCAGAGGGCCAGCAGCGCCGCGACGACGGCACGGCCGAGGCGTCGCACGGCGAAGACGGCGACCAGCGCGGCCAGGCCGACGACCGCCAGCGCACCGGGGAGTCCGGTGATGTCATCGCCGTTGGCGCTCTGCGAGAGGGATCCCTGGGCGACGGAGGCGGTGCCCTCGGCCCATTTACGGCTGGTGGCCAGCAGGACCAGGGCGGCGCCGAGCGCACCGGCGAGCAGGGCGATGGCAAGGCTGCTTCGGCGGCCGCGCGCGGCGGGGGCGGAGGGCTCGTGCTCGGCCCTGGGCTGGGGTACGGCTGCTGCAGTCACGCCTACCACTATCCCCCACCCGGGTACGGGATCGTTCCCGGGTGGGGGATATGGGACCTACCGGGAGCCACCGGCCACCGGGCACCACCGCCCCGGGGAGCCACCGGCCACCGGGGACTACCGCCCCAGGCGGCCCGCCGCGTGCACCGCCCGCAGCACCGCCGCCGCCTTGTTGCGGCATTCCGCGTCCTCGGCCACCGGATCGGAGTCGGCGACGATCCCGGCGCCCGCCTGGACATACGCCGTGCCCCCGCGCAGCAGCGCGGTGCGGATGGCGATCGCGGTGTCGGAGTCGCCCGCGAAGTCGAGATAGCCGACACAGCCGCCGTACAGCCCGCGGCGGCTCGGCTCCAGCTCCTCGATGATCTGGAGCGCCCGCGGCTTGGGGGCGCCGGAGAGGGTGCCCGCGGGGAAGCAGGCGGTGAGCACGTCGAAGGCCGTACGGCCCTCGGCGAGGCTGCCGGTGACGGTCGAGACGATGTGCATGACATGGCTGTAGCGCTCGACCGACATGAAGTCGACGACCTCCACGCTGCCCGGCTCGCAGACCCGCCCGAGGTCATTGCGCCCGAGGTCGACGAGCATCAGATGCTCGGCCCGCTCCTTGGGGTCGGCGAGCAGCTCCTCGGCGAGCGCGGCGTCCTCCTGCGGGGTGGCCCCCCGGTGACGGGTACCGGCGATGGGGTGCAGCATCGCCCGCCCGTCCTCGACCTTGACCAGCGCCTCCGGGCTCGAGCCCACCACGTCGAAGCCCTCGAACCGGAAGAGGTACATATAGGGGCTCGGGTTGGTGGCCCGCAGCACCCGGTAGACATCGAGGGCGCTGGCCGAGCACGGCGTCTCGAACCGCTGCGAGGGGACGACCTGGAACGCCTCGCCCGCGCGGATGCGCTCCTTGATGTCGTCCACGGCTTCCATGAAGTCCTCGCCGCCCCACAGGGCGGTGTACTCGGGCAGCTCGGAGTCGGGCAGCGCGGCCGGGTCGGTCGCCACGGGGCGGACCAGGTCGGCGGCCATCGCGTCGAGCCGGGCCACGGCGTCCGCGTACGCCTCGTCCACGCCCGTGTCGAGGTCGTTGTGGTTGATCGCGTTGGCGATCAGCAGCACGGTGCCGTCCCAGTGGTCCAGCACCGCGAGGTCCGAGGTGAGCAGCATGGTCAGCTCGGGCAGGCGCAGATCGTCCCGGCCGTGCTCGCCGACCTTCTCCAGGCGGCGGACGATGTCGTAGCCGAGGTAGCCGACCATGCCGCCGGTGAACGGCGGCAGCTGGACCAGCCCGCCGAGGTCGCGCGGGGTGTGCAGGGCCTCGACGGTGGCGCGCAGCGCCTGGAGGGGATCGCCGTCGGTAGGGACGCCGACCGGCGGGGTGCCCAGCCAGTGGGTGCTGCCGTCGCGCTCGGTGAGGGTGGCGGCGCTGCGGACGCCGATGAAGGAGTAGCGGGACCAGGAGCGGCCGTTCTCGGCGGATTCGAGGAGGAAGGTGCCGGGGCGCTCGGCGGCCAGCTTGCGATAGAGGCCCACGGGGGTGTCGCCGTCCGCGAGCAGCTTGCGGCTGACGGGGATGACGCGGCGGTCGGCCGCCAGCTTGCGGAAGGTCTCGAGATCCATCGTGACAGCGTCCTGGGTCTGGGTCTGGGGAGCCCGGCGGGGCACGGGGCTGGGGCTGGGGGCTGGAGGGCTTGGCGGGGTGGTGGCCGGTCTACTGGCCGGTCTGCGGGCCGAGCGGGAGCTCGTCGGCTTCGAAGCAGGTGCGGTCGCCGGTGTGGCAGGCGGCGCCGACCTGGTCGACCTTGACGAGGACGGTGTCGGCGTCGCAGTCGAGCGCGACGGACTTGACCAGCTGGACATGGCCGGAGGTGTCGCCCTTGACCCAGTACTCCTGGCGGCTGCGGCTCCAGTAGGTGCAGCGGCCGGTGGTGAGGGTGCGATGCAGCGCCTCGTCGTCCATCCAGCCGAGCATCAGCACCTCACCGGTGTCGTACTGCTGGGCGATGGCGGGCAGCAGGCCGTCGGCGCCGCGCTTGAGGCGGGCGGCGAGGGCCGGGTCGAGGGCGGAGGGGCGGTCGGAGCCGGTCATGCGACCATTCTGCACGTCCGGAGGGGGGTCTCCGCGAATGATCTCCGCCGGACCGGGGCCGGGGCTGCGAAACCGGCCGGTAGGCCGGGCCCGATGGACGGATTGTCAGTGGAATGGGGCATGCTTCGGGCATGACGTTTCCGCCGCCGTCGAACGAGCCCAACCGGCCTGGAAACGGCGGGGGGTTCGGTCCACCGCCGCAGCAGCAGCAGCAGCAACCACCACAGCCACAGCCCGCACAGCCGCAGCAGCCCCCGCAGGCGCAGCCCGCACAGCCGCAGGAGCCCCCGCAGGCGCAGCAGCCGCGGCAGGGCTTCGGGCCGCCGCCCCCGGCGGACCGGCCCGCGCAGCCGAGCGGCGGTTTCGGTCCGCCCACCCCACCGGCCCTGCTGCCCGGGGGTCCGCCCCAGGGCGCGCTGCCCCCGGGGTCCATACCCCCGGGGGCGCTGCCGCCCCCTCCCCCGCCGCCCGGCACCGGCGGCTCCAGGACCACGGCGATCGTCATCGCGGCGGTGGTGGCCGTGGCGGTGGTCGTCGGCGCGATCGTCATCGGGACGAAGGACGACGGCGGCAAGGAGACGTCGGCCGACGCCGGCCCGTCCGCCTCGGCCTCGGACCGTCCGCTCTCCTCGCCCTCGGACGCCGAGTCGTCCGCCGCCCCGTCGGGCTCGGAGGACCCCGGCGAGGGCGCGCCGCTGGGCGGCGGAAGCGAGGCCCCCGACGGGGATCCGGGCGCCTCGGAGTCGGCGGCCCCGGACGCGTCGGAGTCGGGCGCGCCCGGTGACAAGGTGCCGTATGTGGTGCTCGCCCCCGGCCGGTGCTTCGACCACCCGGCGATGGACAGCAGCGTCACCAAGGTCGAGAAGCGGTCCTGCCACGGCCCGCACGACGGCGAGGTGATCGCCAACGAGACGCTGAGCGGCGACTTCTCCACCGAGAAGGCGATTCAGACCAAGGCGCTCGCGCTGTGTGCGACGGATGCCAGGAAGCGGCTCAAGAGCATCCCCAACGACGGCCGGATGTATTACTACTACGCGCTGTACCCCGCGCTGGGCACGTACTCCATCCAGGGCGAGGACCAGGTCTCCTGCGCGCTCACGCTGAGCGCCGGGCGCGACGGCAAGAAGCTGAGCAAGCCGCTGCCGGGTTAGGGAGTGTCCGGCGGCAGGCGTACGCCTGCGGCGGAGCCGCACACCCCGTAGGCCCGGGGGCGCGGCGGCGCTCCTCATGGCAGCGGGCGGGTCCCGGTCGTAGGGTGGACGCATGTCCACTCACGCGAAGCGCGAACGCCTGCTCCTCGCCGACCTCTTGGACGGCGCGGGCCCCGGGGCCCCGACGCTGTGCGAGGGCTGGAGCACCCGCGATCTGGCGGCCCATCTGGTGGTCCGCGAGCGCCGTCCCGACGCGGCCGCCGGGGTGCTGGTCAAGCCGCTGGCCGCGCGGCTGGCCCGGGTGCAGGAGGAGTTCGCGGCGCGGCCGTACGAGGAGCTGCTCCAGCTGTTCCGCACCGGTCCGCCGCGGATGTCGCCGTTCGCGCTGAAGCAGGTGGACGAGGCGGCCAACAGCTTCGAGTTCTACGTCCACGCCGAGGATGTGCGCCGCGCCCGGCCGGACTGGACACCGCGCGAGCTGGACCCGGTCTTCGCCGACACGCTGTGGTCCCGCATCGAGCGCGGCGCCCGGATCTTCGGCCGCCGCTCCCCCGTCGGCCTGGTGCTGCGCCGCCCGGACGGCCGTACGGCGGTGGCCAACCGCGGCACCCCGGTCGTCACGGTCACCGGCGAACCGGGCGAGCTGGCGCTCTTCCTCACCGGCCGCCAGGATTCCGCCCGGGTCGAGCTGGAGGGCGACAAGGAGGCCGTGGCCGCGGCGCACGAGGCCAAGCTGGGCATCTGAGCCGCCCGCCGAACGCGAAGCCGAACGCGACGCGTCCCCGCCCGCGCGACGCGTCCCCGCCCGCGCGACGCGTCCCCGCCCGCGCGACGCGTCCCCGCCCGCGCGACGCGTCCCCGCCCGCGCGACGCGTCCCCGCCCGCGCGACGCGTCCCCGCCCGCGCGGGGCGGACGGGGACGACACGAGGGAATCCCCTAACAGGTCTCGCGAACGTAGCCGTCCTCGCCCGCGGGCGAGACGCCCTCGTCCCGCCGGACGACGCTGAGCCGGTCGCCCCAGCCCTCGCACGCCTTGGCGAAGCCCTCGTCGCCGTACTCGACCACCACCACATGGTCGTCGTACGCCTTGGCGAACTCACCGCACTCGTCGTACTCGCCGCACTCCTCGACCACCGCGAAGTCCAGCCCGGCCGCCTTCCGGTCGGGCAGCAGCTCCGCGGTGTTCTTCTGCGCGATGGCCAGCCCCTGGGCGTGGGCGTGCTCGGACAGCAGGGCCATGAACGCCTTGGCGTGGCCGGTGGTCAGCAGCTTCTTGGAGCGTTCGTAGCTGTCGTAGTTGTCGGGCTCGACGGCGTCGAACCCCTTGTCGGCGCAGCCGTCGATCCACCCGTCGACCTTGTCCGCCACGCGCTCGCGCTTCTCGGCGGTACGGAGGTCGAGCAGCGGTTCCTTCCACTTGGTGTCGATGACGAGATCGCCGTTGCGGTCGCGCAGCAGCAGGTCGTCCGGCCACTGGTCGCGCTCGCCCGGCTGGACCTGGAAGGCGTTGACGTAGCAGATGTTGTACAGCCCCTTCGCCGGGGAGTCCCCGCGGTCCCGGCTGACGATGTCGACGCCCTTCGGCGGGGTGTACGCCCCGCCGATCTGGTAGTCGAAGCCACCGTGGACGGGCGGCAGCGCCACTTCGGACGCGCTGGCTCCCGAGGACATGGACACGGTCACGACGGCGGCCGCCGCGGCGGCGGCCGTCACCACCGACGCGAGGGCCCAGCGGCGACGAAGGCGTGCGGCATGGCTGGCTGGCATGAAAGCTCCAACACTCGCGGGTAGCGTCCCCGCCTCGGATGGCATCCGCCGTCCTGGCGACTGTGTCCGGGCTCGGGACCGGCACCGGGTCCCCTACCGGCTGGGCGCACCTCTTGCGCGGCACGGGGCAAGTACACCGTGCGGCTGCTGCGATCAAAGCGGGCCCCGGCAACGGCGTCAAGTCAGCGGTCCCGCTGGATCGGATGGCATCAAGTCGGCGGCCCCCCGGACCAGATCCGCTGGAGCGGCCGGTAGTCGATCACCACGACGCCCTCCTCCGCGAGCAGTTCGCGGGCCCGCGCCGACGTCAGGAACGCGTGGTCGCCGTGGCGCACCCGCCATCCGCCGCCGGGCTCGGCGGCTCGCGACCGGGCGTCGTCCAGCCCGGGGTGGACCGCCCACTCGCTGAGCCCGGACGGAAGGGCGCGCAGCAGCTCGGCGTAGCGGGCCGCCTTACCGTCGACGTCGAGGGCGAAGCTGTCCAGGAAGTCATGGTCGGTGACCGGCAGCCCCCGCCCACGCGTCGTCCGGCGGCCGCCGTCGAGCCAGACCCGCACCGCCAGTCCGTACTCCCCCGCCAGCGCCACGGTCAGCTCGAAGACATCCTCGCGCCCGCCGTCGGCCAGGCAGTGCCAGTCCAGGTGAGTCGGCGTCAGTCCCGCGTCGGCCACGGCCTCGATCTGGGCCCGGAACTCCCGCTCGACCTCCTCGGGGCGCGCCCGCGCGAGCAGTTCCTCCCGCCGGCCGGCGGTGAAGAGCTCGCCCCGCTCGTCGAGCAGCGACGCCACCGTCCCCTTCGCGCTCAGCGGTCCCCACCGGAGGTGGTCCGCGTCGCGGACGAGCGTGAGGTGGATGCCGAACGGAATGCCCGGCCGCGCGCGCAGCATCCGCAGGGCCTGCGGCGCCCCCGGGCACGGCACCATCAGACTGCAGGAGCTCGCGATCCCCTCCTCGATCGCGTCGATGACGGCGACGTTGACCGACTCGTGCATGCCGAGGTCGTCGCAGTTGACGATGAGCACCCGCGCATCGGGCGGGAACCCCAGCAGCTGACTCGACGTGGCTCCGTCCATGCCCTCAGTGTGAGCCGCCGTCACCGATCGCCCTACCGGTTTTCCGTCTCCCCCGCGGACGGCCCGCCCCTGCGGACGGCCCGTCCCTACTGGGCGCTCGCGGCCGGGCGCACCACGATCTCGTTGACGTCGACCTCGGGCGGCTGTCCGATGGCGTACGCGATGGCGTCGGCGATCGCGGAGGCGGGGATGGCCACCGAGCGGTAGGTCTTCATGGCCTCGCGGGCGTTCGGATCGGAGATGGACTCGGCGAGTTCGGACTCGGTCACGCCCGGGGAGACCAGGCTGACCCGGATGTCACCGGCCGACTCCTGGCGCAGCCCCTCCGAGATGGCGCGCACGGCGAACTTGGTGGCGCAGTACACCGCCGCGGTGGGCACCACCTCGTACGCGCCCACCGAGGCGATGTTCACGACATGCCCGCCGCCCTGCTCCCGCATCACCGGCAGGGCCGCGGCGATGCCGTACAGCACACCGCGCACATTCACATCGAGCATCCGGTCCCACTCGTCGACCTTCAGCGCCTCGAGCGGTGAGAGGGGCATCACCCCGGCGTTGTTGACCATCACGTCCACCCGCCCGAACCGCTCCCGGGCGGCCGCCACGAAGGCCCGCATGTCATCGGCCGCGGTGACGTCCAGCCTCTGGTACGACGCGCTGCCGCCCTCGGCGGTGATCTCCCCGGCCAGCTCCCCCAGCCGCTCGGTGCGCCGCGCCCCCAGATGGACCCGGTGCCCGTCGGCGGCGAGCCGGCGCGCGGTCGCCGCCCCGATCCCGCTGCTGGCCCCGGTGATGAGCACGACCTTGCCGGTCCCGGTCATGTCGTTCATGGCGTTCATGGCGGTATCCCTTTCCGTCCTGGTGCCGCTCCGTCCTGGCCCCACCGAGTCTGCGCAGGTCAGAGCCCCCGTACCAGGACGCGCTCCTCCTGGGTGGGACACTCCCCGTCAGCACGGCACGATGGGCGGGGGCCAGTTCCGCCACCGCTGGGACACGAAGGGGAGCGCACAGACGATGGGCCGACAGCACACCTACCGCGCCACCGTCCGGTGGACCGGTAACACCGGTTCGGGGACGAGTGGTTACCGGGACTACGGGCGGTCGCACGACATCCTCGGCGAGGGGAAGCCGACCCTGCGGGGCAGTGCCGATCCCGCGTTCCTGGGGGATCCGGAGTGCTGGAATCCGGAGGAGTTCCTGCTGGCCTCGCTCTCGCAGTGCCACATGCTGACCTACCTCTCCGTATGCGCCCGGGACGGGGTGACGGTCACGGCGTACGAGGACGTCGCCGCCGGGGTCATGGAGGAGACGGCCGGGCACAGCGGGCGCTTCACCGAGGTGGTGCTCAATCCGGTGGTCACCGTCGCGGACGAGGGGATGCTGGAGCGGGCGCGTTCGGCGCATACGGAAGCCCATCAGGCGTGCTTCATCGCGAACTCGGTCAACTTCCCCGTCCGCCACCAGCCGGCCGTCCGGGTCGGCTGAGCTCAGACCGCCGTCAGGGTGGGGTAGTCCGTGTAGCCGGTCTCGCCGCCCACGTACATCAGATAGGCGTCCCGTATGGGGTTGAGCGGGGCGCCGGTGCGCAGGCGGGTCACCAGGTCGGGGTTGGCCAGGAAGGTGCGGCCGAGGGCGATCAGATCGGCGCCTTCGGCCAGCAGCGCCCCGGCCTGGCGCATCCCCCCGTCGGCGGGGACGCCGTCGCCGGGCAGTGACGGGTTGGCGATCAGCGTGGCCGGCCAGGAGGCGCGGAGCTCCCGGAAGAGGGGCTGGTCCGGCCGGGCGCGGACGATGTGCAGATAGGCGAGCCCGGTGCCCGCGAGCTCCTTGATGAGCGCGGGGTAGAGGGCCTCGGTGTCGCCCTCCTCGATGCCGTTGACGGTGGATCCGGGCGAGATGCGCAGGCCCACCCGCTCGGGGCCGATCGCGTCGGCGACGGCGTGGACCACCTCGGCCACGAACCGGACGCGCCCGGCCGCCGGGCCGCCGTAGGCGTCGGTGCGGCGGTTGGTGCCCCGGGCCAGGAACTGGTGGAGGAGGTAGCCGTTGGCGGCGTGCACCTCCACTCCGGCGAAGCCCGCGCCCCGGGCATTGCGCGCGGCGGCGGCGAAGTCGGCGACGGTGGAACGGATCTCATCGAGCGTCATCTCGCGCGGTACGACGGACCGCTGATGGCCGTTCGGGGTGAAGATCGTCTCCGGGAGCGGCACCGGCGAGGGGGCCACCGGCATCAGTCCGCTGGTGTCCGGGTGGCCGACCCGGCCGCCGTGCTGAAGCTGGAGGAACATCCGGCCGCCCGCCGCGTGCACCGCGTCGGTCACCCGCCGCCATCCGGCCACCTGCGCCGCGTTGTGGATCGCGGCGATGTCGGGGTAGGTCTGGCCCACCGCGTTGGGCGTGGCGGCCTCGGCGACGATCAGTCCGGCCGTGGCGCGCTGGGCGTAGTAGGTGGCCATGATCGGCAGGGGCACGCCGTCGGCGGCGGCGCGGTTACGCGTCATCGGCGCCATGACCAGGCGGTTGGGGAGGTCGAGAGGGCCGACTCGGGCGGGTTCGAAGAGGCTGGGTATCTCGGGTGTGTGCGTCATGCGGGTACGGTAGAACTTGCCATTGATGTCAGATTCAACCCCGAACCGGCAGGCGAGGTGAGGAATGCGGATCGGCGAACTGGCGCGGCGCACCGGCGTCAGCGAGCGCTCCCTGCGCTACTACGAGAAGCAGGGCCTGATGACGGCCGAGCGCACCCCGGGCGGCCATCGCGAGTACGGGGAGGGCGCGGTGGACCGCGTCATCCGCATCCAGGAGCTGTTCGCCGCGGGGCTGTGCAGCGAGAAGATCGCCCAACTGCTCCCCTGCATGCGCGACTCGGACGGCGGCCCGTCGCGGACGGCCAACGGGCAGCTGGTCTCCGATCTGACGGTGGAGCGTGAGCGCATCGACCGGATGATCGCGGATCTGCTCCGCTCCCGTGAGGTCCTGGACGAGGTGATCGAGGCGGCGTCGTTCCCGGCCGATCACTGAGTGTCCGTCGGACCACGGGCGGAGCCCCAGTTGAGTGCAGGGGCGGGGAGGGGAGCAACGCGCCGCAGGCGTACGCGTACCGCGGACACCCCTGGACGGGCACCTCGCCACCCGCGCCCTATGTGTGGCGCAGGTCACGGGAACCACCTCCGCCGTGCGGAGAGGCACGGGTGTGAGGTGTGAACGAGATGAGTGATGGCTTGCGGGCGCGGATACGGGCGGGTGACCGTGAGGCGTTCGCGGAGCTCTACGAGAGTTACGCGCGCATGGTCTACAACCATGCCTTCCGGCTGACCGGCGACTGGTCGGTGGCCGAGGAGGTGATGGGCGATACGTTCCTCGATGCCTGGCGCACCCGGGAGCGACTGGAGCCGGGCGACGACACGCTGAAACCGTGGCTGCTGGGCGTGGCGACGAACAAGGCCCGCAACGCCAACCGCGGCATCGGCCGCCGCCTGGCCTTCCTGGCCCGCCGTCCGGCGCCCGACCCGGTGGCGGACTTCGCCGACGAGGCGGCGGGCCGGATCGACGACGCCCGCCGGATCGCCGCCGTGCGCACGGTGTTCGGCCGGCTGCGGCGCGGGGAGCAGGAGGTGCTGGCGCTGTGCGTCTGGTCCGGTCTGGACTACGCGCAGGCGGCCGAGGCCATGGGCATCCCGGTGGGAACGGTGCGCTCGCGGCTGTCCCGGGCCCGCGCCCGGCTGCGCACCCTCGCCGATCAGCGGCTCGCGGAAGAAAAGAAGGAACCGCCGCACCGTCGCGGAGAGGTACAGCGTGAGGCCGCGTTCGCGGCCCTGCCCTTTCAGGAGTTTCAGGAGGACCCCCGATGAACGCCGCCGGCTCCGGGCCCGCCCGGCCCGAGCGCGAGCGCGAGGACGCCGCGTACGAGGACACCGCGCGCGAGGAGCTCGCCCGGCTGCTTCCTCCCGTCCCGGCCGAACGGGACGTGCCCTCCGCTCCGTACCTCCACCACAAGGACCGATTGATGCAGCACATCGATGACGACCGGAACCGCACCCCCGCGCCCGCCCCGAAGGTCCGGTGGCGGCTGCCGCGCCCGGCGCTGCTGATGCCCGCCGCGGCCCTGGCGCTGGCCGGGGCGCTGGCCGTCACCCTCACCGGGGGCGGGACGTCCGGCGACACCACCGCCCAGCCGCGCGAGACCGCCACCGTCCTGCTCGACCGGATCGCCGGGACCGCGGCGAAGTCGGACGTCAAGCCGGTGCGACAGGACCAGTTCGTCTACGTCAAGAGCGTGACGGCGGGGGCCGAGCTGGAGGAGAACGGCGCCTCCACACTGGAGCCGCGGCACGAGCGGGAGGTCTGGACGTCGCAGCGGGTGAAGCGGATCACCAAGACCGGCGAGATCCACGAGGGCGGGGGCTACGCCCCGATGCGCGAACTGGGAGGGTCTCCGGCGGGTATCGACCGCCCCACGTACCAGTGGCTGGCGTCCCTGCCGACCGACCCGGACGACCTGCTCGAGGAGCTCTACCGGATGACCGACGCGGACGGGGGCCAGGAGAAGGCGCAAGCCGTCTTCGACCAGATCGGCTACCTGCTGGGCGAGACGGTGATGCCGCCACGGAACGCCGCCGCCCTGTACAAGGCCGCCGCGAAGATCCCGGGGGTGACGCGGCAGGAGGACGCGGTGGACGCGGCGGGCCGCCACGGGGTCGGCATCGCCCGCGTCGACAAGAGGGCGTGGACGGCCACCGAGTGGGTCTTCGACCGGGACAGCCTGGCCTACCTCGGCGTGCGCAGCTACCGGACGAAGGACGTCGGGGCGGGCAAGAAGGGCGACGTCATGGAGGAGACCGCGGTCCTGAAGCGCGGCATCGTCGACGCGTACCGCCAGCGGCCGGGCTCCGCCGCGAAGTGACGCCCTGAGGCGGTGAAGCGGGGGATCACCGGCCGGTGATCCCCCGCTTCATGGCGTCTTCCTCAGCGGACCGGGTGCCCCGCCTCCCGTAGCGCGTCCTTCACCTGGCCGATCCGCAGATCGCCGAAGTGGAAGACGGAGGCCGCGAGCACCGCGTCGGCCCCCGCGGCGATGGCCGGCGAGAAGTCCGCCGCCTTGCCGGCGCCGCCGCTGGCGATCACCGGGACGGTGACGTGCTTGCGGACGGCCTCGATCATGGCCGTGTCGTAGCCGTCCTTGGTGCCGTCCGCGTCCATGGAGTTCAGCAGGATCTCCCCGGCGCCCAGTCCCACCGCGCGGTGGGCCCATTCGACGGCGTCGATGCCGGTGCCACGGCGGCCGCCGTGGGTGGTGACCTCGTAGCCGGAGGGGGTCACCGTCCCCTCGGGGCAGCGGCGGGCGTCGACCGAGAGGACGAGCACCTGGCTGCCGAAGCGCTCGGCGATCTCGCGGATCAGCTCGGGGCGGGCGATGGCGGCGGTGTTGACGCCGACCTTGTCCGCCCCGGCGCGCAGCAGCTTGTCGACGTCCTCCGGGGTGCGGACGCCGCCGCCGACCGTGAGCGGGATGAAGACCTGCTCGGCGGTGCGGCGGACCACGTCGTAGGTGGTCTCGCGATCGCCCGAGGAGGCGGTGATGTCGAGGAAGGTGAGCTCGTCCGCGCCCTCCTCGCCGTAGATCTTGGCCATCTCGACCGGGTCGCCCGCGTCCCGCAGATTCTGGAAGTTGACGCCCTTGACGACCCGGCCGTTGTCCACGTCCAGGCAGGGGATGACTCGGACCGCCAGGGTCATGACTGTCGTGCTCCTCGGAATGCTTCCAGTTCGACTTCCACCAGGACGCGCGAGTCGACGAAGCCGGACACCACGACCAGCGTCGCGGCCGGGCGCACGGCGTCGAAGAGCTCCTTGTGGGCGCGGCCCACCTCGTCCACGTCGCGGGCGTGGGTGAGGTACATACGGGTGCGGACCACCGATTCGACGCCGAGGTCGAACCTCTTCAGCGCGTCCAGCGCATGGCCGAAGGCCGCGAGCGTCTGCTCGTACGGATCCCCCTCGCCCTCCAGGACGCCGCGCTCCGCGAGCGGCATCGTCCCGGCGACGAGCACCAGGTCACCGGCCTCGACGGCCCGGGCGAACCCGATGGTCTGTTCCCAGGGACTCTCGGTCTGGACCCGTCGCCCGATCTCGGGTGAGGTCATACGGCCACCGCCTCCAACGCCTCTTCCAAGGTGAACGCCTTGGCGTAGAGCGCCTTGCCCACGATGGCGCCCTCGACACCTTCCGGTACCAGGGTCGCAAGGGCACGCAGGTCGTCAAGCGAGGAAACGCCGCCGGAGGCGATGACGGGCCGGTCGGTCGCGGCGCAGACATTGCGCAGCAGCTCCAGGTTGGGGCCCTGGAGGGTACCGTCCTTGGCGATGTCGGTGACGACGTAGCGGGCGCAGCCCTCGGAGTCGAGACGGGCCAGCGTCTCGTACAGATCGCCGCCGTCCCGGGTCCAGCCGCGGCCGCGCAGCGTGGTTCCGCGCACATCGAGGCCCACGGCGATCAGGTCGCCGTGCTCGGCGATGACCTTGGCGACCCACTCGGGGGACTCCAGCGCGGCCGTGCCGAGGTTCACCCGGGCGCAGCCGGTGGCCAGGGCGGCCGCCAGCGAGGCGTCGTCGCGGATCCCGCCGGACAGCTCGACCTTGAGGTCCATGGCGCGGGCCACCTCGGCGATCTGCGCGCGGTTGTCCCCGGTGCCGAAGGCGGCGTCGAGGTCCACCAGGTGCAGCCACTCGGCACCCGCCCGCTGCCAGGCCAGGGCGGCCTCCATCGGGTCGCCGTACGACGTCTCGGAGCCGGACTCCCCGTGGACGAGGCGGACGGCCTGGCCGTCGCGGACATCGACGGCGGGGAGGAGTTCGAGGCGATGCGTGCGCATGCGGGCAACCTTCGGTGAGAGCGTGCGGGCGGTGAGAGCTGGCGCGGGGGCCGGTCAGAGCGTGTCGAGCCAGTTGCGGAGCAGCCGCGCCCCGGCGTCGCCCGACTTCTCGGGGTGGAACTGGGTGGCCCACAGCGGGCCGTTCTCGACGGCGGCGACGAACGGCTCGCCATGGGTGGACCAGGTGACCTTCGGGGCGGGGATATGCGGGTTGGTGACCTCGAGCTCCCAGGTGCGGACCGCGTAGGAGTGGACGAAGTAGTACCGCTCGCCCTCGTCCAGGCCCGCGAAGAGCTGGGAGTCGCCGGGCGCCTTGACCGTGTTCCAGCCCATGTGGGGGACGACAGGGGCGCGCAGCGGCTCGACCGTGCCGGGCCACTCGTCCAGGCCCTCGGCCGGGGCGCCGTGCTCGATTCCGCGCCCGAAGAGGATCTGCATGCCGACGCAGATGCCCATGACCGGGCGGCCGCCGGACAGCCGGCGCCCCACGATCCAGTCGCCGCGCGCCGCCCGCAGCCCCTTCATACAGGCGGCGAAGGCACCGACACCGGGGACGAGCAGGCCGTCGGCGGCCATGGCCTTGTCGTAGTCACGGGTGATCTCGACCCGCGCGCCGACATGGGCGAGGGCCCGCTCGGCGGACCGGACGTTGCCGAATCCGTAGTCGAGGACAACGACGCTCTTGTTGCTCAATTCCATACCTCAAGCCGCAGGACGCCGGCGAGCAGCGCCATCGTGGCACCGATCCCGAGCAGCGTGATGATGCTCTTGGACATGCCCTGCTTGACGAAGGAGATGACCCCGCCGAGCAGAAACAGTCCTACGAGGATGAACACGGTCGACAGGCCGTTCACGAAGCTACCTCGTTCGCTTCTCCGCCCGCGCGGCGAAAGCGCGGGTCGAGTGTCGTCTGCGGCCCGGCGGCCGCGCGCGCGACGCTCACAGGGCCCCCTTGGTGGAGGGGAGGATCCCGGCGGCGCGGGGGTCCCGCTCGCTGGCGTAGCGCAGGGCCCGCGCCAGGGCCTTGAACTGGCACTCCACGATGTGGTGGGCGTTGCGCCCGTAGGGCACGTGGACATGCAGGGCGATCTGCGCCTGGGCCACGAAGGACTCCAGGATGTGCCGGGTCATCGTGGTGTCGTAGGTCCCGATCATCGGCGCGATGTTCTCCGGCTCGGTGTGCACCAGGTACGGGCGGCCGGAGAGGTCGACGGTCACCTGGGCCAGCGACTCGTCCAGCGGCACCGTGCAGTTGCCGAAGCGGTAGATGCCCACCTTGTCGCCGAGCGCCTGCTTGAAGGCGGCGCCGAGCGCGAGGGCGGTGTCCTCGATGGTGTGGTGGGTGTCGATGTGCAGGTCGCCCTCGGTCTTGACCGTGAGGTCGAAGAGACCGTGGCGGCCGAGCTGGTCGAGCATGTGGTCGTAGAAGCCGACCCCTGTCGACACATCGACCTGGCCGGTGCCGTCGAGGTCGATCTCGACGACGACCGAGGTCTCCTTGGTGCTGCGCTCCACGCGTCCCACGCGGGTCATGCGCTCTTCTCCTTCATCAGCTCGCGTACCGCGTCGAGGAACGCGTCGTTCTCGGCCCGGGTCCCCGCGGTGACCCGCAGCCATCCCGGTACACCGTTGTCCCGGACCAGGACGCCCCGGTCCAGCAGGCCCTGCCACGCCGCGTGGGCGTCCTCGAAGCGGCCGAACTGGACGAAGTTGGCGTCGGAGTCGGTCACCTCGCAGCCGATGGTGCGCAGCTCGCTCACCAGCCGGTCGCGCTCGGCCTTGAGCGCCTCGACGTACCCCAGCAGCGTATCGGTGTGCTCCAGGGCGGCCAGCGCGGTGGCCTGGGTGATGGCGGACAGGTGGTACGGCAGGCGGACCAGCTGGACGGCGTCGACGACCGCCGGGTCGGCGGCGAGGTAGCCGAGCCGCAGCCCGGCCGCGCCGAACGCCTTGGACATGGTCCGCGAGAGCACCAGCCGCGGCCGCCCCTCGATCAGCGGCAGCAGCGACGGACGGTGGCTGAACTCCCCGTACGCCTCGTCCACGACGACGAGCGCCCCGGCGGTGTCCGCCCTGGCGTCCTGCGCCGCGTCGTGCAGCGCCAGTACCGTCTCGGCGCCGACCGCCGTCCCCGTCGGATTGTTCGGCGAGGTGATGAAGACGACATCGGGGCGGTGCTCGGCGATGGCCTTACGGGCGGCATCGACATCGATGGTGAAATCGGCGTTCCGGGGACCGGAAATCCAGCCGGTGCCGGTGCCCCGGGAGATCAGCGCGTGCATCGAGTACGAGGGCTCGAAGCCGATCGCGGTGCGCCCCGGGCCGCCGAAGGTCTGCAGCAGCTGCTGGAGCACCTCGTTGGACCCGTTGGCCGCCCAGACCTGGGCGACACCGACCTCGAGACCGGCGGTACGGCTGAGGTAGCGGGCCAGCCCGGTGCGGAGCTCGACCGCGTCCCGGTCCGGGTAGCGGTTGAGGTTCCGGGCCGCCTCGGCGACCCGCTCGGCGATCCGGGCGACCAGCGGCTCGGGCAGCGGATAGGGGTTCTCGTTGGTGTTCAGCCGTACGGGCACGTCCAGCTGCGGAGCGCCGTACGGGGATTTGCCACGGAGCTCGTCCCGGATCGGGAGATCGTCAATGCCGGTCACTTGCTCGGTGGCACCTTCCAGTCGAACCTTGCCTTCACCGCGGCGCCGTGGGCGGGCAGATCCTCCGCCTCGGCCAGCGTCACCACATGGCCGGCGATCTCGGCCAGCGCGTCCCGGGTGTAGTCCACCACATGGATGCCGCGCAGGAAGGACTGCACGGACAGCCCCGAGGAGTGACAGGCGCAGCCGCCGGTGGGCAGCACATGGTTGGAGCCCGCCGCGTAGTCGCCGAGCGACACCGGGGCGTAGGCCCCGACGAAGATCGCCCCGGCGTTGCGCACCCGGGCCGCGACGGCCGCCGCGTCCTCGGTCTGGATCTCCAGGTGCTCGGCCGCGTACGCGTCCACGACGGCCAGGCCCTGCTCCAGACCGTCCACCAGCACGATGCCGGACTGCCGGCCGGCCAGCGCCGGACCGATCCGGTCCGCGACATGCTTGGTGGCCCCGACCTGGACCTCGAGCTCCTTCTCGACCGCGGCGGCCAGCTCCTCGGAGTCGGTGACCAGCACGGACGCGGCCAGCGGATCGTGCTCGGCCTGGCTGATCAGGTCCGCGGCGACGTGCACCGGGTCGGCGGTGGCGTCGGCGAGGATGGCGATCTCGGTCGGCCCGGCCTCGGCGTCGATGCCGATCCGGCCCTTGAGCAGCCGCTTGGCCGCCGCGACCCAGATGTTGCCGGGGCCGGTCACCATCGAGACCGGACGGCAGTCCTCGGTGCCGTAGGCGAACATGGCGACGGCCTGGGCGCCGCCCGCCGCGTACACCTCGTCCACGCCCAGCAGCGCGCACGCCGCGAGGATGGTGGGGTGCGGCAGCCCGCCGAACTCCGCCTGCGGCGGGGAGGCGACGGCCATCGAGGCGACCCCGGCCTCCTGCGCGGGCACCACGTTCATCACCACGGACGAGGGGTAGACCGAGCGCCCGCCCGGTACGTACAGCCCGACGCGCTCGACCGGCACCCAGCGCTCGGTGACCGTGCCGCCCGGCACCACCTGGGTGGTGTGGTCGCTGCGCCGCTGGTCGCGGTGGACCAGCCGGGCCCGCCGGATGGACTCCTCCAGGGCGGCCCGCACGGCCGGGTCCAGCCCGGCGAGGGCGCTCTCCAGCGCCTCCGCGGGGACCCGCACCCGCTCCATGGTCACGCCGTCGAACCGATGGGCGTAGTCGATCAGCGCAGCGGTACCGCGATGGCGTACGTCGTCGCAGATGGGCCGCACCTTCTCCAGGGCGGCCTCGACGTCGAGCTCGGCACGGGGCAGCAGGTCGCGGTCGATCCCGCCCTCGGGGAAGGCGGCGCCGCGCAGATCGATACGGGAGATCACGCGATCAATTGTCTCAGACCCGCCACGAGGCCCCTCCCCCCGTATCAGTCAGTGATACGGACCCCCTAAGTTGACCCTGACCGTTGGCGTTCAACCGGTTACTCAGCGGGAATGTGCTCCGTACGGGGACACGGAGATTCAGGAGGGGACACGGCTGTGACCGAGCCGCACGATGGCGACCCACCCCCGGGCCTCGATCTGACCACCGCCGAATGGGGCATGTGGCAGGCGTTCCGCAATGGCAGCACCCATGACCTGCGCACCTCCCACCCCCAGCGGAACGACCCCTCAGGACCGTACGCCTGGGGCCCGGAGCGCAGCGTCCGCGCGCGGGTCGTGGCCCTCCTGCTGCTGGACGGGCCGCCCGCGCAGCCGGGCCGGGTCTCGGCGCTCAAGCTCAACGGGGTGCACATCACCGGCACGCTCGATCTGGCCGGCGGGAACATCGAGCCCTATGTGGAGCTCAAGAACTGCCGCTTCGAGCGGGAGGTGCTGGTCCCCGAGGCGCAGTTCACCACCCTGCGCCTGGTGGGCTGCTCCCTCCCCCGGCTGGAGGCGGCCCGGCTGCGCACCGAGGGCGATCTGCATCTGCCGCGCTGTGTGGTCGAGCACGGCATCAGGCTCACCGACGCCCATATCGGCACCGATTTACTGCTCAACCAGCTCATCGTGCGCCGCGACCGCCGGGGCATGTCGATCAGCGCCGACGGGCTGACCGTCGCCCAGGACTTCCAGGCCGACATGATCGAGTCGTATGGCGAGCTGAGCCTGCGCGGGGCGCAGATCGGCGTGTCGCTCAGCCTGCGCGGCAGCCGGCTGCGCAACCCTTACGGCCGACGCGCGCTGAACGCGCCGCAGCTGACCGTGGAGCGCAGCCTGTACCTCACCGCGGGCGGGGTGAGCACGTACTCCAGCGGCTCCACCCCGCCGTACGGCACCGCCTCCACCCCCACCCGCGGCACCCGGATCCAGCGCTTCGAGTGCGAGGGCGGGGTCCGGCTGGACGACGGGCGGATCGGGGACGCGATCGACTTCGACCAGGCCCGCTTCATCATGGAGAACGACCAGGAGCTGTCGCTGCGCCGGGTCCAGACGCCCGAACTGCGCTTCCTCGGGGAGCGGCCGCAGCGCGGACGGGTGATCCTCTCCGGCGCCCGGGTGGTCAACCTTGTCGACAAGTCGGTGAGCTGGCCGGGGCCCGGCGGGCTGACCATGGCCGGGTTCAGCTATGAGTGCCTGATTCCGCGCGGCCACTTCCCGCTGGCCCGTCGGCTGGAGTGGGTGGCCGCCGCCACGCCCGAGTACGCGCCCGAGCCGTACGAGATGCTGGCCAACACGATGCGGGCCAGCGGCGAGGACGCCGATGCCCGCGAGGTGCAGCTCGCCAAGCAGCGGCGCCGCCGGGAGACGCTGCCGCTCGCCGGGAAGGTGTGGGGCTATCTCCAGGACTGGACGGTGGCCTACGGCTATCGCCCGGGCCGGGCGGCGGTGTGGATGGCGGTGCTGTGGGCGGTCGGCTCGGTGTTCTTCGCCCACAACCGGCCGGAGGCGCTGAAGCCCGACGAATCACCGAACTGGAACGCCTCGCTGTACACGCTCGATCTGCTGATCCCGGTCATCGATCTGGGCATGGACGGCTACTGGAAACCCCAGGGCGCCGTCCAATGGGCCTCCATCGTCATGATCCTTCTGGGCTGGGTGCTGGCCACCGCGGTCGCCGCCGGCGCGTCCCGGCTGCTGCGTCGCCAGTGACCGCTGCTCCGGCACCAGTGAAAGGGAACGCGCGGGGCCATTAGGCTTACGCCCCGTGACCTCCGCGCGCCTTCCGCTCTTCCCGCTGAACACGGTGCTGTTCCCGGGGCTCGTCATGCCCCTGAACGTCTTCGAGCAGCGGTATCGCTCCCTGATGCGCGATCTGTCGGCGCTCCCCGAGGACGCGCCGCGCCGGTTCGGGGTGATCGCGATCAAGGACGGCCATGAGGTCGCGCCGAGCGCGATCGGCCTCCCGGACGCCCTCACGCTGCCGGACCCCGGCCCCACCGCCGGGTTCGGCCCGGACCCCGCCAAGTCCTTCTACTCCGTGGGGTGCGTGGCGGACGCGGCCACCATCCGGGAGCAGGATGACGGCACCTTCGAGGTGCTGGCCACCGGCACCACCCGCTTCGAGCTGGTCTCCGTGGACTCCTCGGGCCCGTATCTGACGGCCGAGGTCAAGGAGCTGGAGGAGGAGCAGGGCGACGGCGCCGGGGCGCTGGCCTCGGGGGTCGTACGGGCCTTCCGCATGTACCAGAAGCGGCTCGCGGGCGCCCGGGAGCGCACCCTGGCGGCCGAGCAGGACCTGCCGGGCGAGCCGTCCGTCCTCTCCTACCTGGTGGCGGCCGCCGCCGTGCTCGACACGCCCGCGAAGCAGCGGCTGCTCCAGGCGCCGGACACCGCGAGCCGGCTGGCCGACGAGCTGAAACTCCTTCGCACCGAGAGCGCGGTCATCGGTAAGCTCCCGTCGCTCCCCGCCGTCGATCTGACCCGCGGTCCCACCAGCCCCAACTGACGCGGACGAACATGCCGAAGAAGACCAAGAAGAACTCGGCGGGCACCCCCGCCACCACCGCCCTCACCGCCGCGGGCACGGACTTCACCGTGCACTCCTACGAGCACGACCCGGCGGCCCCGTCCTACGGCGAGGAGGCCGCCCAGGCGCTCGGCGTCGCACCGGAGCGGGTCTTCAAGACCCTCGTCGCGAGCGTCGATGACCACCTTACGGTCGCCATCGTGCCCGTCTCGGCCTCGCTCGACCTCAAGGCGCTCGCCTCGGCGGTCGGCGGCAAGCGCGCCACGATGGCGGACCCGACGGTGGCCGAGCGCACCACGGGCTATGTGCGGGGCGGAATCTCCCCACTCGGCCAGCGCAAACGCCTCCCCACGGCCCTGGACGCGTCGGCCGACGGCTACGAGACGATCTGCGTCTCGGCGGGCCGCCGCGGCTTGGAGGTCGAACTGTCCCCCAAGGACCTGGCGTCGCTGACGGACGCGGTGGTGGCACCGATCGCCCGCTCGTAGCTCTCACGGCGGGCCCGCTCATGGCTCGCGAGGCAGGTGCGGGCCCGCACCACGTACCCGTCGCGGATCTCCACGTCGTACCCGGCGGCGGGACCGAGCGGACCCCGGACGGCGAGAGCGTCCCCGTCCAGCCGGCCGCTCTGCCGGATCCACTCCAGCCGGACCAGGGTGTCGGCGGCCAGGGCGCAGGGGTCCGGGCCGGTCGGCGGCGGCCACAGGGCGGGCGCAGGACGGGCCCAGGCGTCCGCCACGCCCTCCACCCGCTCCAGATAGCGGCGGGGGGACCAGCGGGGCGAGGCGAGCGCGGCGACGACGGCGCGGGCCGTGACCCCGGAGTCCACCACCGCCACTGTCCCGAGCGCCTCCAACGCGTCGTCGGCGCGGCGGGCCCCGCCCGGGGCGACGCGCAGCACCACGCCCCGGCGCCGGTCCTCCTCCCCGGGCACGGACAGCGGCCCGGACGGCCGCGCGCGGTCCGGAGATGCCAGTTCCGCTCCGGGGGCCCAATGCCGTACGGCAGCCACCAGGGCGACCAGTCCCGCACAGGCTGTGGTCGCTCCGGTGGGTCCGGTCACCAGCCAGCCGCCGCTCCCGACCGCCACCCGCACCCCGGGCCGGTCCACCGCGCCGACCGCGGCGGCCACCGCCCGGCGGGCGGCGACCCCGCTGACCCAGGGCCGCGCCCAGTCGAACGCGCCCCGCTCACCGCAGGCCCCGCACATCCCGCCACCTTCCTTCTTCTGTCGTTCCCGCTTCCGTCGCCCCCGAGCCGTATGCGTCCGGGCCCGGCCCGCCGAGTCCCCGGTTCGCGCCCGACGCGGGGAGGGCCGCGGCCGGCGCCGACGCGGCTACGGCATCACATCGCCGCTGTTGGGGCCGAGGGTCTGGCCGACGTACAGATTGCCGCCGGGGTCGCTGGCGAGCAGCACGGCGGTCGGGGCGACCTCCTCGGGCCGGCCGAACCGCCCCAGTGGCAGTTCGGCCTGTTTGGCCGCCTTCCACTCCGGGGTGATCCCGGCGACCAGCGGGGTGTCGATCGGCCCCGGCGCGATGGCGTTCACCAGGACGCCCCGCTCCGCGACCTCCAGGGCCAGCGACTTGGTCAGCCCGATGACCCCGGCCTTGGCGGCCGCGTAGTGGGACAGCGACCGGCCACCCTTGATACCGAGCTGCGAGGCGATATTGATGACCCTCCCCCAGCCCCGCTGCGCCATCTGGGGGACGGCGTAGCGGCAGCAGAGGAAGACGCCCGTCAGATCGACCGCGAGGGTCTCGGACCACATCCGCGGGTCCATCTCCATCAGTGGCGCCTCCGTGAGGATGCCCGCAGCGTTGACGAGGATGTCGATCCCGCCGAACTCCCCTACCGCGGCCGACATCACCGCCTCCACGGCGGCCGGATCGCTCACGTCCACCGCCGTGTGCCCGGCGGCACCGGTCCGCTCGGCCACGGCCCTCGCCCGCTCCCCGTCGCGGTCGGCCACCACCACCCGGGCCCCTTCGGCCGCGTAGGCCTCGACGACGGCACGGCCGATCCCGCTGGCCCCGCCGGTGATGAACGCGGTCCGTTCGTCCAGCGCACCCATCAGCACTCCCTCCTCATGCGGGCATCCTCACGGTGAGGCCGCCGTCGACGACCAGACTCTGACCGGTGATGTACGAGGCGCCGTCCGAGGTCAGATAGGCGATCGCGGAGGCGATCTCCCCGGGCCTCCCGACCCGTCCCCAGGGGATGTCCCCGGCGGCACGGGACAGCCCCTCGGGACCGAGCGAGTTGACGGGGTCGGAGGACTGGGGGGTTTCGATGAGCCCCGGAATGACGGAGTTGACGCGAATGCCCCGCGGGGCGAGTTCGACCGCGAGACTGCGGCACAGCCCGAGCACACCGGCCTTCGCGGCGGCGTAGTGGGCATGGTCGTCCCAGCCGTAGACCCCACCCGCGATGGAGGACACCGCCACCATCGCGCCCGGTCCGTCCATCCGCCGCGCGGCGGAGCGCAGGGTGCGCAGCACCCCGGTGAGGTCGACGGAGAGCATGTCGTCCCAGGCGTCGTCGGTGAGCTGGTCGAGCGGTGCCCGGCGCAGCACCCCGGCGTTGGCCACGGCGATGTCCAGGCGGCCGAAGGCCGTAAGGGCGTGTTCGGCGAACGCCTCGACCTGAGCGGGGTCGCGCACGTCGACCTCGTACCGCGTGCACTCCCCGCCCGCCGCCTTCACCAGGCGCTCGGTCCCGGTGGGGTCGTGGGGGTCGCCGGGGTAGCTGCCGATGACGGTGCGCACCCCGCGGCGGGCGTACTCCACGGCGAGCGCGCGGCCGATGCCGCTGGCCGCCCCGGTGATGACGGCGACGCGCCGGTCCGTGGGATGGTCGGTCCTTGCCACTGTGGTTTTCTCCCGATGGTTTCAGGCTTCGACGGTGTCGACGCGCCGGGCGGCGAACATCACGAAGCCGGACAGAAAGGTGCCGACCGCCCCGACGAGCAGCGCGGTGCGATCCCAGTGGGCGCCGGAGGCGAGCATCGCGGTGGCGATCGCCCCGGCGGCGATGGCCCCGGGCTGGCTGAACGCGTTGATGAACGAGGTGCCGGTGGCCCGGCAGCGGGTGTCGTAGCACTCGCCCATGTAGAAGAGCATCGCGGCGTACGGGCCGACCAGGAAGAACATCCCCAGGGAGTAGAGCACCACCACGGCGACGGTGCCGTGGGCGACGGTCAGCATGAGGGCGAAGAGCACGCCCGAGAGGATCCAGCCACAGGCGATCACATTGCGGCGTCCGAAACGGTCACCGGCCCAGCCGTGGAAGAGATAGCCGGCGAAGGCCACGGCGTTGATGATGATGAAGAGCACCAGGGAGTTGGCGAAGCTGACACCCTTCGCCTTGGTGAGCACCGTGGTGCCCAGGACGCTGAAGGTCTGGATGCCGAACCAGTTGGCCAGCCAGGCGAAGCTGAGCACCAGGGTGTTGCGCCGGGCGCGGCCGCGGAAGATCTCCAGCAGCGGTGCGGAGGACCCCTCGTCCACTCCGTACTCCGCCGCGACCCGCCGTGCCTCGTCCGCCTTGCCCTCCCGGCGCAGCCGACGCAGCCGTTGCTCCAGTTCGAACTGCGGGGTCTCCGGCAGTCCGCGGCGCAGCAGGGCGATGACGACGGCGGGGAAGGTGGCCAGCAGGAAGCAGCCGCGCCAGCCGACGAGCGGGAGGAACACGGCGACGAACGCCGCGGCCACGAGCGTGCCGGTCGGCCAGCCGGCCTGCACCAGGCTGTAGACGAAGCCGCGGCGCTTCTTGATCGCCTCGTCCTCGGTGACGGCGTATATCTCGTTGAGGTAGGTGGTGTTGACGGACTGTTCGGACAGCCCGATGCCGCCCAGGGAGCGGACACCGACCAGATACCCGGCGTTCACGGTTCCCGCCGACGCGGCCGATGCCAGGGCGGTGCCCGAGACGGTGAGGATCATGCCCTTACGGCGGCCGAGCCGGTCGACGAGCGGGCCGACCCCGAGGACCACGATGGCCGTTCCGGCGGAGATCAGGGTGGAGACCAGCGCCGCTCGTTCCTCGCTCCAGCCGAAGCGGTCGGAGATCTCCGGCAACAGGGTGCCGAAGAGGATGTAGTCGTAAACGGCGAAGACCCATGCGAAGAACGCGATGGCCGTCGCCTTGCGGGTGGGCCGCACCCCGATGCGCGGCAATCTGCGGGTGGGCGCGACGGGGTCGGAGGAGACTGTGGTCATGACGGGTGCCCCTTGTCGGAAGCGGGGGATCGCCGCGCCGTCGCGGCGAGGGGAACGAAGATGCTTCGGCCGGGGGTGGGGCCGGGGCCCGGCGGCATGAAACCTGTCGCCCGGGAAAGGGCCGCGCCACGCACGGGATGACCGCGCTGGGGGCGGGACGGAGAACGGGTTGATCAGGCGCGGGGGAAACGAGCCTTGAAGTCGGTGGCGATGTCGTCGAAGGTCGACCAGCGCACGCCCTCGTGGCCGCCGATGTACTCGATGAGCCGCTCCAGCATCAGCAGCGTCTGAGGCCTGCCGGAGACATCGGGGTGGATCGTCATGGTGAAGGCCGCGTAGTCCATCTCCCGGTACACCCAGTCGAACTGGTCGCGCCAGGTCTGCTCCAGTTCGCGCGGGGAGACGAAACCGTGACTGTTGGCGCTGGCCTTGACGAACATCATGGGCGGCAGATCGTCGAGGTACCAGTTGGCCGGGATCTCGACCAGTCCGGACTCCTGACCGCGCACCAGCGGTTTCATCCACTCCTCGGCCGGGCGCGAGTAGTCGATCTTCGTCCAGCTGTCGCCCACCCGGACGTAATAGGGCGTGAAGTCGTTGTGCATCAGCGAGTGGTCGTAGGTGATACCGCGCTCGATCAGCAACTCGTTGGTCACCGGCGAGAACTCCCACCAGGGGGCGACATAACCGGTCGGGCGGCGCCCGGAGACCTTCTCGATCAGATCGATGCCGCGGTCCAGGATGGCGCTCTCCTGGGCCCGGGTCATCGCGATCGGGTTCTCGTGGGAGTAGCCGTGGGCGCCGATCTCATGGCCCGCGTCGACCACCTGCCGGGTCTGATCGGGGAAGGTCTCCAGGGAGTGGCCGGGGATGAACCAGGTGGTGCGCAGCTCCTTGCGCTCGAACAGCCGGAGCAGCCGTGGCACCCCGACCTCCCCGGCGAACAACCCGCGGGAGATGTCACAGGGCGAGTCCTCGCCGCCGTAGGAGCCCAGCCAGCCGGCCACCGCGTCCACATCGACGCCGAATGCCACAAAGATCTCTTTAGCCATGGGTGTTCCTCTCCAGTGAATCGTTGAATTCGGCCCGCACCCGCTCCGGATCGCCGAAGACGCCGAGCAGGGCGATGAGCAGGACCCGCGCCTGGGAGGGGCGCAGGGTTCCGGTGGGGACGGCCCCGGCCCGCACCAGATCCGCGCCGCCGCCGTTTCCGTAGAGCCCGGCCACGGGGCCCGCGTGTACCCGGGTGGACAGCGCGACGACGACGCCGGACGCGGTGAGCCGGGCGACCTCCGCTGCGACCTCCGGGTTGGCGTTGCCCGCCCCGGTGGCTTCGAGCACCACCCCGCGGGCGCCCGCGTCGGTCACCGCGCGCAACGCCCGGACATCGCATCCGGGGTAGCAGGCCACGATGTCGGCGCGGATCCCATCGGGGCGGAAGGCGCCGAGGTCCAGCGGTTTGGGGCGCACCGGCACCGCCGAGATCCGCACCTCGCCGTCGCCGACCCGCCCCAGCGGGCCGCCGTCGGGTGCGGCGAACGCGGCGGGCGCCGTGGTGTGCGCCTTACGGGTGCCACGGGCGGGGTAGACCTGGCCGTCGAAACAGACCAGCACCCCCAGGTCGCGGGCGGCGACGGCGTCCGCGACCGCGATCGCGTCCGCCAGATTGCGCGGGCCGTCGCCGTCCGGGGCGTCCGCCGGGCGCATCGCCCCGGTGAACACCACGGGCCGGGGGTCGCCGTGAAAGAGATCCACCAGATAGGCGGTCTCCTCCAGGCTGTCGGTGCCGTGGGTGACGACGGCCCCGGCCACCGACTCGTCGGCCAGCGCCTCGCGGACGGCCAGGGCGACGCCGTGCATATCGGCCGGGGTCAGCAGATAGCTGCCCAGGCAGAACACGTCCCTCGCCTCGATCGCCACCCCCGGCGGCCACGGGAGCCGCTCCAACAGGGCGTCCGCGGGCTCGGCGGCGAGCCTGGTGCCATGGGCGTCCTGCCGCGTGGCAATGGTTCCGCCCGTCGACAGCACGACGATCCTGCGCACCCTGCCTCCTCATCAATGACGCGAAACCGATCTCATATGGCTCGATCTCGCACCCAAACGTTTGGGCCAATCGTTTGGGTAGAATGTGGGTCACCGGCAGCAGGTGTCAAGGGGCCCGCTGTTACCATCGCGTCAACTGGCCGCAACCGAGGTCCGGCTGCGGCGGCGGTACAAGCGGAGGCCGAGCGGAGTGGGTACGCAGCGATCACGACCGGTCACCCTGCGCACCATCGCCGATCAGCTGGGCCTCCATGTCTCGACCGTCTCGCGGGTGCTGCACGCCAAACCGGACGAAAGCCTGCGCGCCGCCTCGACCAGCACGGTCGAGCGCATCCGCCGCCTCGCCGACGAGCTCGGCTATCAGCCCAACCCGCACGCCACGAGCCTGCGCACCCGGCGCAGCAACCTGGTGGGCGTGCTGGTGCCCCGGCTGTCCGACATGGTGCTGGCCACGATCTATGAGGGCATCGAGGAGGCCGCCGCCGAGCACGGACTGTCCACGTTCGTCGCCAACACCGGCGACCGCCCCGAGGCACAGCGCACCCGCACCAATATGGTCATCGGACGGCGCGTCGACGGCATGATCTTCGGCGACGCGTATGTGGACGGGCGATTCCTGGACGAGGTGGCCGACCGCGGCATTCCGTTCGTCCTGGTCAGCCGCACCGCCGGGGCCCATCCCTCGGTGACCTGCGACGACTATCTCGGCGGGCGGCTGGTGGCCGAGCATCTGCTGGAGCTGGGCCACCGCGATGTCGCCGTCGTCGCGGGCGAGCCGTACGCCAGCACCGGTATCGACCGCACCGCGGGCCTGGTGGACCGCTACCGGGAGGCGGGGCTGTCCGTTCCGGCGGACCGCATCGCCCAGTCCCGCTTCGACGTCTCCGGCGGCCACGCCGCGACGGCGCGGCTGCTGGACACACAAAGCCCGCCGACTGCCATCTTCGCGGTCAACGACTTCGCGGCCATCGGCGCGATAGGCGCGCTGCGCAACCAGGGGCTGCGGGCGGGGGACGACGTGGCCGTCGTGGGCTTCAACGACACGCCGCTGGCCGCGGAGTTGCCGGTGCCGCTGACGACGGTGCGGTCACCCATGCTCGACATGGGGCGCGAGGGGCTGCGGACGCTGCTGCGGCTGCTGGAGGGCGAGGCCGTGGAGTCCAAGCGGCTACGCCCCGAACTCATCGTCCGCGCGTCCAGCGTCCCGTCTCCCTGAGCCGGGAGGGGCGGCGGACCGGGCCCGCGCACACCGGGCCCGGCAGGAGACGCGCTCCGGTCAGCGCGCTCCCGGCGTCGCCGGGGGCGGCAAGGCGGGCTCCGGGTCCCTCGGGCCGAAGAGCCCGGTCAGCGCCAGGTGGATCACCATCGCCGCCACCGACCACGCCAGCAGCGCACCCTTGGCGCCCAGCTTGAGCGGCCCGTCGAAGGTGACGCCCTTACCGGCCGCCTTGGCATGCGCCACGACGTCCGAGGTGGGCCCCAGCCATACGCCCAGCCGCCACGCGATCACCGAGGCGAGCACCCCGCCGATCGCCAGCCCGACGACCAGCGCGATACCGCCGTGGCGGAAGAACAGAAAGACGATGATGGCCGAGACGGCCCCGAAGGCGAGCCCGAGCAGCGTGAACATCCCGTCCGCGCCGACCGCGTCCTCCCCTTCCGAGTTCTTCAGATAGACGGCGGAACCGTCCGAGACCAGGGGAACCTTCGGCGCCAACCACAGCCACAGCAGCCCGAGAAGCACCCCCGCGACAGCCACCGCGATGGCGACCAGCGACGCCTGCACCAGTTCGGCACGCAATTCGGGCCCGGGCTCGGAGTGCTCGGAGTGCTCGGAGAACTCGGCGTGCTCGTCGGAGTGCTCAGGGTGCTCGGCGTGCTCGGCGTGCTCGGCGGAGTGCTCAGGGTGCTCGGCGTGCTCCGGATGCCCCGAAGCCTGCCCCGGGTGCGCGGGATACCCGGTGGGGTACGGCGCAGCGGAGTCCCCGGCAGGCTGCTCGGGGGACGGCGGCCGGCCCTCGGCGGGCCCGTCGTGCGGCGAGTGCTGATCATGTGGCGTCAACGGTGCGGTCACCCCGTCATCGTGCCAGGCGGATGGCGTACTTCGGTCGGCGGGACGTTCGCTGCGGCGCGTCACCGCACCGCCGCCCGCCGATAGGCCCAGGTCGCGGCGGCGAGGGACACCACGGCCACCCCGGCGCACACCCCGAGGTCGGCGCAGACCACCCACCAGTCGGGCTGCCCGTCGAAGGACCGGGTCAGGGCCTCCACACCGTACGTCGACGGCAGCAGATCGCGCGCGTACGACACCACCTGCGGCATCCGGGCCGCCGGCAGCACGCCGAGCAGCAGCGCGGCGGACATCCCCAACTGCCCGCACAGCGTGGCGAGTTCCTGGCGCGGGGCGAGCAGCCCCAACGCGGCGCCGAGTCCGGCGAGAGCGGCGCCGGACAGGGGGATCACGGCGAGGAGGATCCACAGATTGGTCATGGGCAGCTGGAAGAGCACACTGCCCATCACCGCCGTGACGGCGGTCCCGGGCACGGTGAAGGAGGCGTACGCGGCGGCCGCCCCGAGCACCACGGCCGAGGGCGGCACCGGCAGGGTCGCGTAGTGGTCGAGCCCGCCGCTGGCCCGCAGCTGGCCGAAGTACTGCGCGAGCAGGTTGAGCGCCACGAAGGCGACGACCAGCACGCTCGACCCGGCCACCACCGACCGCGCCTCGCTTCCGCCGTCCACCACCCCACGCATAAGGATCATGATCCCGATGGACTGGAAGGTGGCCACGAAGAGCAGCGGGATGCGGGCCACCCGGGCCCGTGAGAGCTGGGCGCGGTAGACCGCGACGAGCGCGGGGAAGAGCCGCGCCCGGGCCGCCAGCGGCGCGGGCATGTCACCGGCCTCACCGGCGTCCCCGGACGCCCCCGAGGCATCGGAGACACCGGACGCACTGGAGGCACCGGACGCACCGGAGGCACCGGACGCACCGGAGGCACCGGGCAGCCCAGCAGACGCACCGGACACACCAGGCACACCAGCGGTACCGGACACACCGGATACACCGGACACGGCGGGCATGACACTCACGTTGTGCTGCTCCTCTTCGCCTCTTACGGCTCGAATACGGTCACGGTCACCGACGCGTTCACCGGCTCGCCCCGGCGGTCACGTCTTCACCAGCCCCTCCGCGCCCTCCGCACGGCCCCCCAGGGCGAGGTACACATCCTCCAGGCTCGGCGTGGCCAAGGTGAAATCGTCCAGCGCGGCGAAGGCGGGGCCGCCGGTCACGGTGGCGATGGCGGCGCGGGCGTCGTCCGGCGGCAGCCGGAGCGTCCAGCGCCGCCCGGAGGCGCCGCCGGCGACCAGGGCCGCCTCGGCGGATTTCCACAGGGCGGCGACCTCGGGCACCTCCAGCGGCGGCTCGGTGCGCCACACCAGCTCCAGCCGCACCTCGTCGGCCACCAGCGCCTTGAGCCCGGCGGGCGTGTCGCAGGCGATGACCCGGCCGCGGTCCAGCACGGCGACCCGGTCCAGCACCGTCTCCGCCTCGATCACATTGTGGGTGACCAGGACCACCGTCACCCCCCGCTCGGCCCGCCGCCGGTCCACGGCCGCCCATACGGCGCGCCGGGCGACGGGGTCCATCCCGCTGGTGGGCTCGTCCAGCACCAGCAGCGGCCGCTCTCCCACCAGCGCGGCGGCGACGCAGGCGAGCCGCCGCTGGCCCCCGGAAAGCTTCTTCAGCGGGCGCCCGGCGACCTCGCCGAGCCCCAGCTCCTCGATCACCGCGTCGCGCTCGGCGCGGGCCGCGCGGGTCTCCAGGCCGCGCAGCCGCGCGGTGGTCTCGGCGGCGAGGCCGACGGTCAGCTCGTCCAGCGCGGTCGAGTCCTGGCCGAGATAGCCGAGCAGCCGGGCGGCCCGCTCGGGATGGCGTACCAGATCGTGGCCGAGCACCCGCACCTGGCCTTCGTCGGGCCGCAGCAGGCCGGTGAGCTGCCGTACCAGGGTCGACTTGCCGGCGCCGTTGGGGCCGAGCAGCCCGAAGACCTCGCCGCGCACCACATCGAGGTCGATGCCGTCGCTGGCCCGGACGGCGGGCGTGGCGGGCGCCCCGCGTCGGCCGCGCGCCGCGGGATAGGTCTTGACCAGGCCGCGCACGGTGCACACCACATCGCCACTCGTCGCCTGTTTCGCGCCCGTCCTCACGAGCTATGAGGGTACGCGCCCAAACACCCGCTCCCGTCCCCGGGGCCCTCGGGCCGCGGTCCGCGGGGCGGGGCCGGACCGCGGCCTGCGGGGTGTCCGGCGAGTCTTCCCCCTCCCCGCCCCTTCCCGATACCAGGGACTCCGCCCCTGGACCCCGGGCCCGGGGCGGAGCCCTGGCCGCACGGCGGGAGCCGCATATCGATGCTGCGAGAAGGAGCGGAGCCCCGGTTTCGGGGTCTGGGGCCGAGCCCCGGTTTCGGGGAGGGGAGCAGCGCGCCGCAGGCGTCGATGCCCCCTAGCCGCCGGTCTGGGCGTGCTCCGCCGCCGAGCGGAGGTCGATCTCGCGCCAGAAGCCCGCCCGGATCGCATAGCGGTCGTGCTCGTCGATCTGGTCGTCCTTGTGCGCCAGCAGCCCGAAGCGGGCCGCGTAGCGCAGCAGTTCACCGTCGATGCGGTGCGGGATGCGGGGGTACTCCGTGGAAAGCTGCTGGAGGTGGCCCGAATCGGCGAGCCGGTCGGTCCAGCGGCGGGCGAAGACCTGGCCGACCTCGAACGGGTCACCGCTGACCGCGGTGATGTCCTCCTCGCGGTCGGCCCAGCGCTGCTCGGCGCTGGTGAGCTGGGCCAGCATGGGGAGGTTGGCGGTCTCCGGCGGCTCCCCCACCCCGGAGCCGGGGCCCCGGTCGATCCAGCCCTTGTCGGAGGACCAGCGCAGCGTGGCACTGGCCGGCTGCCGGTCCGCCTGGCCGCCGGGCCCGGCCGGGCCGCGGCCGAGGTCGGCGAGATCCTTGGGGGTGGGTACGCCCTTGGCCGCGGCCCCTGCCGCGACGTCCGCGCCCGCCTCGGCGGCCGCGGCGGCGGAACGGCCGGGGGCGGCGGCCGGGCCGGTCACATCGGTACCGGGCCGGGCGGCGCCGTTGCGGCCGGGGGCCGCCTCCGCCCCGCCGGGCGACGCCGCCGCAGCGGCAGCGGCGGCCGTGGCGGTCTCCGGCAGCGGGGCGGAGAGAATGGCCGCGATCTCCGGGCGCGGCTCGGAGACGGGCGCACAGGGCCCGGGAAGCTCCTTGGCGCGCACCGCCCGGGTGATCCAGGCGCGGTCCAGGACGCGCCGCTCATCGGCCTCGGCCACGAGATCCTCGGACTGGTTGTAGTCGCCGTCGGCGGCCTGCACCGCCCAGAGGTGGACGGCGACGCCGTGCTCCTTGGCCGACATCAGCCCGGGCAGCAGATCCCCGTCGCCGGTGACGAGGACGATGTCGGAACAGGCCCGATTGCGGGCGAGCTCGGTGAGCTCGGCGTGCATGGCGGCGTCCACGCCCTTCTGGGCCCAGCGGCCGTCGCTGCGGGTGAGCGCGCCGAGCCGCACGGTCACCCGTGGCATCACGCGCAGCCGCCGGTGCTCGGGCTGGGGTACGCGGTCGGGGGCGCCGTCGAACCAGTAGATCCGCAGCAGCGGGCGCTCGGTCTCGGCCTCGGCCCGCTCCCGCAGGCCCTGGATGAGGGTCGCGTGGTCAACGGAAATACGCGATCGGGCGGGCTCCCCGGCCAGCAGGCTCGCGGCGGCGCCCAGCAGGTACCCGGCGTCCACCAGGACGACGCAGCGGTCCACGTTCCACCCTCTTCCCTGACGAATCCAGTCCTCGGTCGCCCCCCGCGCACAGCCGTCCCCGGATGTGGTCTTTCGGCTTTCCTTCGAGTCTGCCCGACCGTACGGGGGTTATCAGTCCGAACTGGATCACCGGCGTGGCGGATACGGCTTACCCGCCAAGACCCCCCTTCTCACTCACCGTAATTGCCCGAAATGCACGGGTCACTGCGGCATGTCACTGTTCTTCCCGAAGGGCTTCTTCCCAAGGGCATCTCCCGGAGGGCCCTTCACCGGGGGGCTGATCCCAACTGGAGGAACACCACCATGGGCAAGAACAAGAACCGCGATCGCAAGCAGCAGCAGGAGCGGCGTCAGGAGCGCGGCATGGCCGACCGCCCCGCCGACCAGCAGCCCTCGATGGACGCGCAGTCGCAGGCGATGCGGTCGGAGGGCAGCCCCTCGACGCCGCGCAAGGACCGGCAGAAGAGCTTCGGCCACAACTGACGCACCGCGCACCGGCGCTGGGCCACCGCGGTGGCAGGCCGTGTGACATGGCCACCAGGGGCGCGCCCGACACGGGCGCGCCCCTTGCGCGTTCTCGACGGGCCGCTCTTTCGTCTTTCGTCAGGGCCGGGCGGACATTGCCTTCGTCAGGACCGGACGGACAGTGCCTTCGTCAAAGCCGGGCGGCCGCGGCTTTCGTGAGGGCCGGGCGGTCACCCGGCCAGGCAGGACGCCCCCAACAGCACCTTGAGATCCCCGAAGAGCGCCGGGTCGGCGGTGACGCGGTGCCGGTCGAGCCGCAGCACGGTGGTCTTCCGCGCCCCCTGGAGCTTGATCCGCACCTCGGTGGAGCCGCGGTGGTGGGTGAGCACCTCACCCAGCTTCTCGACCAGCGGCGGGGTGACCTTGACCGTGGGAATGGTGATCGTCACGGGCGCGTTGGCGCCCGCCTCGGACAGATCGGGGACCATCAGCTCCATGGCGACCAGCCGGGGCACGTCCTCGCGCTTGTCCAGCCGCCCCTTGACGAAGACGACCACGTCCTCGATCAGCTGGGTGGAGACCAGCTGATAGGTCGCCGGGAAGAACATGCACTCGATGGAGCCGGCCAGGTCTTCCACGGTGGCGATGGCCCAGGCGTTGCCCTGTTTGGTCATCTTGCGCTGGAGACCGGAGATGATGCCGCCGATGGTGACGATCGCGCCGTCCGCGTGCTCACCGCCGGTGAGCGCGGAGATCGCGGCATCCGCCTTCTCGTTCAGCACATGCTCGATGCCGAACAGCGGATGGTCGGAGACATACAGGCCCAGCATCTCCCGCTCCTGGGCCAGCAGATAGGTCTTGTCCCATTCGACGTCCGCGAACTCGACGTCGAGCCCGAAGCCCGGCCCGTCGCCCTCCCCGCTGTCGCCGCCCATGCCGCCGAAGAGGTCGAACTGCCCCTCGGCCTCCTTGCGCTTCACCGCGACCACATTGTCGATCAGGGCTTCGTAGTGCGCCGTGAGCCCCTTACGGGTGTGGCCCATCTCGTCGAAGGCGCCCGCCTTGATCAGCGATTCGGTGGTGCGCTTGTTGCAGACGACCGCCTCGACCTTGTCCAGGTAGTCCGGGAACGAGGTGTACTTCCCCTTGGCCTTACGGCCGCGGATGATCGCCTCCACCACGTTCTGACCGACGTTACGGACCGCCGTGAGACCGAAGAGGATCACATCATCACCCTGGGCGGTGAAGTTGGCCTCGGACTCATTGACGTTCGGCGGCAGCACCTTGATACCCATGCGGCGGCATTCGTTCAGATAGACCGCCGACTTGTCCTTGTCGTCGCGGACCGAGGTGAGCAGCGCCGCCATGTACTCGGCGGGGTAGTTGGCCTTGAGGTACGCGGTCCAGTAGGTGACCAGGCCGTACGCGGAGGAGTGCGCCTTGTTGAACGCGTATCCGGCGAACGGGACCAGGACGTCCCACACCGCCTGGATGGCCTCGTCGGAGTAGCCGCGCTCACGGCAGCCCTTCTGGAAGGGCACGAACTCCTTGTCGAGGACCTCCTGCTTCTTCTTGCCCATCGCGCGGCGCAGCAGGTCGGCCTGTCCGAGCGAGTAGCCCGCGAGCACCTGGGCGGCCTTCTGCACCTGCTCCTGGTACACGATGAGGCCGTAGGTGATGCCCAGGACCTCCTTGAGCGGCTCCTCCAGCTCGGGGTGGATCGGGGTGATCTCCTGCTGGCCGTTCTTCCGCAGCGCGTAGTTGATGTGCGAGTTCATGCCCATCGGGCCCGGCCGGTAGAGGGCCGAGACGGCGGAAATGTCCTCGAAGTGGTCGGGCTTCATCATGCGCAGCAGGGAGCGCATGGGGCCGCCGTCGAACTGGAAGACGCCCAGGGTGTCACCGCGGCAGAGCAGTTCGAAGGTCTTGGGGTCGTCCAGGGACAGATCGAGCATCTTCAGGTCGACGCCCTTGTTGGCGCGCACCATCTTGACGGCGTCGTCCATGATGGTGAGGTTGCGCAGCCCCAGGAAGTCCATCTTCAGCAGGCCGAGCGACTCACAGGTGGGGTAGTCCCACTGGGTCACGACCTGGCCGTCGTTCTTCGGCGAGAAGACGGGCACATGGTCGGTGACCGTCTCGCTGGACATGATCACGCCGGCCGCGTGCACGCCCATCTGCCGGACCAGGCCCTCGATTCCGCGCGCGGTGTCGATGACCTTCTTCACATCCGGCTCGTTCTCGTACATCCCGCGCACCTCGCCCGCCTCGCTGTAGCGGGGGTGCTTCTCGTCGGTGATCCCGGAGAGCGGGATGCCCTTGCCGAGGACGTCGGCGGGCATGGCCTTGGTGATGCGATCGCCCATCGCGTACGGATAGCCGAGCACCCGGGCGGAGTCCTTGATGGCGTTCTTGGCCTTGATGGTGCCGTACGTGCCGATCTGGGCGACCTTGTCGGCGCCGTACTTCTCGGTCACGTACCGGATGACCTCACCGCGCCGACGCTCGTCGAAGTCGATGTCGACATCGGGCATGGACACACGCTCGGGGTTGAGGAACCGCTCGAAGATCAGCCCGTGCTCGACCGGGTCGAGGTCGGTGATGCCCATCGCGTACGAGACGATCGAACCGGCCGCGGAACCTCGGCCGGGGCCGACCGCGATGCCGTTGTTCTTGGCCCACATGATGAAGTCGGCGACCACCAGGAAGTAGCCCGGGAACCCCATCTGGATGATGACGTCCATCTCGTACTCGGCCAGCTTCTGACGGTCCTCGGGGACGCCGCCGGGGAAGCGGCGGGCCATCCCCTTGCGGACCTCCTCCTGGAACCAGGTGACCTCGGTGTACCCCTCGGGCACGTCGAACCGCGGCATCAGGTCGCGCTTTTCGAACCAGCCGTTGTTGTCGATCTGCTCGGCCACCAGGAGGGTGTTGCGGCACCCCTCCTGCCAGGCGTCCGAGGAGTCGATGGCGTACATCTCGTCGGTCGACTTGAGGTAATAGCCGGTGCCGTCGAAGCGGAAGCGGTCCGGGTCGGAGAGGTTCTTGCCGGTCTGGACGCACAGCAGCGCGTCGTGCGCCACGGACTCGCGGGAGTAGGTGTAGTGCGAGTCATTGGTGACCAGCGGCGGGATGTCCAGCTTCTTGCCGATCTCCAGCAGCCCGTCCCGGACCCGGCGCTCGATCTCGATGCCGTGGTCCATCAGCTCCAGGAAGTACCGCTCCCTGCCGAAGATGTCCTGGTACTCGGAGGCGGCCTTGAGGGCCTCGTCGAACTGGCCGAGCCGCAGCCGGGTCTGGAGCTCGCCCGAGGGGCAGCCGGTGGAGGCGATCAGGCCCTCGGACCACTGGGCGATGGTCTCCTTGTCCATCCGCGGCCACTTGACGAAGTAACCCTCCATATAGGCGTCCGAGGAGAGCCGGAAGAGGTTGTGCAGACCGGTCTTGTTCGACGCCCAGATGGTCTTGTGGGTGTAACCACCGGAACCGGAGACGTCATCGCGCTTCTGGTGCGGCTGGCCCCACTGGACACGCCGCTTGTAGCGCCGCGACTCGGGGGCCACATACGCCTCGATGCCGATGATCGGGGTGATCCCCGCACTCGTCGCCTGCTGATAGAAGTCGTACGCGCCGTGGAGGTTGCCATGGTCGGTCATGGCGATGTGGGTCATGCCCATCTCATTGCACGCGTTGAACATGTCCTTGAGCCGCGCCGCACCGTCCAGCAGCGAGTACTGGGTATGGACATGCAGGTGCGTGAAGGGCGGCTTGGTCACGGTGGAAGACCTCCGGCGAACAATCGATGACGGCAGGGCGAGACAGCTCCGAAGGTTACCCCTCCGCACTGACAAGGGCCGGGCACTCGCGAGTAGCCTCAGGCGTTGATCCCGACGGGTCATCCGGTCCTCCCGCGCACCCGGCGAGACGGAACATACCCTGTCGTATCTGCCCCACCGATCATCTCTCTCATGCCCCAGGAGGCGTTCCGCGATGTCGACCCAGCAGACCCAGGCGGAGCAGCGCGGCGAGCACATCCTCGCCGTATTCGACACCGCCTTCGGCGAGCTGCTCGCCGCCGACCCGGCCGCCTTCCGCGTCAAGTTCCGGAAGATGGCCGCCTCGGCGTTCGCGTTCTACCGCGGTACCGCCTGCCTGTTCTATTCCGATGTGGAGCGGGAGCGCTCCGGCGGGCCGTACCTGGACGACCGCACCAGCCGGGTGTGGATCCACGGCGACCTCCACGCCGAGAACTTCGGCACCTACATGGACGCCAACGGCCGACTGATCTTCAATGTGAACGACTTCGACGAGGCGTACGTCGGCCCCTTCACCTGGGACCTCAAGCGCTTCGCCGCCTCCGTGGCGCTCATCGGCTACACCAAGGCGCTCAGCGACGAGAAGATCACCGAGCTGGTGCGGACGTACGCCGGCGCCTACCGCGAGCGCGTCCACGCCCTGGCCACCGGCGCCAAGAACGACGAGGTGCCGCCCTTCACCCTGGAGACCGCGGAGGGCCCGCTGCTGGACGCGCTGCGTGACGCCCGCTCGCTGACCCGCTTCGGGCTGCTGGACTCGATGACCGAGATCCGCGACTTCGAGCGCCGCTTCGCGGCCGGCGGCGGGTCCATCGAGCTGGACGCGGCCACCCGCTACAAGGTCCTGGCCGCCTTCGACGGCTATCTGGAGACGCTCCCCGAGTCCAGTCTCTCGCGCCCGGACTCCTACCGCGTCAAGGACGTGGTGGGCCGCCGGGGTATCGGCATCGGCAGCGCCGGGCTCCCCTCGTACAACATCCTTCTGGAGGGCAACAGCGACGCCCTGGAGAACGATGTGGTGATCTACATGAAGCAGGGGCAGACCCCGGCGGTCTCCCGGCACATCACCGATGAGCAGGTGCGGTCGTACTTCCACCACGAGGGCCACCGCACGGTGATCTCCCAGCGCGCGCTCCAGGCCCACGCCGACCCGTGGCTGGGCTGGACCGAGCTGGACGGGGCGGGGCAGCTGGTCGCCGAGGTGTCGCCGTACGCGGTGGACCTGGACTGGTCCGACATCGACGACCCGGCCGAGATCGCGGCCGTCGTGGCCGACCTGGGCCGGGCCACGGCCACCATGCACGCGGCCGCGGACGACCAGAGCGGCCACTCGCTGGTGCCGTTCTCCACCGAGCGGGCCATCGACGCGGTGATCGCCGCCGACGAGGACGGCTTCGCCGAGCTCCTGGTGGACTTCGCGCACTCCTACGGTGCGCGCGCCCGCGCCGACCACCAGATCTTCGTGGACCTCTTCCGCAACGGCCGCATCCCCGGCCTCTGATCGCCTCCCCCGTGGGGCGCCCGTCCCCCGGGACCGTTGATCGTCCCCCGGCCATGGCCGGGGTGCGCTCGCCCCCCTATGGTTGTCTCTCATGTGGCCTGGACAGCAGCCGCCGGGGGGCGAGCGAGACCCGCAGCAGAATCCGTATCAGCAGCCGGGTCATCCGCCGCCCCCGGATCAGCCTCCGGGCCTCCCGCCCGTTCCCCCGCCGCCTCAGGGTCCGCCGCCGGGCCCGGATGGCGGGCCTTGGGGCGGCGCTCCCGCACCGGCGGACCGGCAGCGCAATGGCGGCCTTACGGCCGTCATCGCGGTGGCGGCCGCCGCCGCGGTGGTCGCGGGCGTCCTCGTGTTCACGGATGACGACCAGGGCTCCCGGGTCGGCGCGTCGGACGATGTCGTCCAGGGCCCGCCCGGCTCGGGCGGTTCCGGTGGCTCACAGGGCCCGGGAAACCTCGTCACGCCCGCCCACAGCTCCGGGCCGAGCGGTACCACCGTGGTGATCGGCGAGGCCGGTGCCGAGCACACCCTCGACGTCTACGAGGATCTGCGCTGCCCGCCGTGCGCCTCCTTCGACCAGGCGGTCGGGCCGACCATCGCCAAGGACATCAAGGCCGGCAAGTACAAGGTCTCGTTCCACTTCGCCGCCATCCTCGACAAGAGCATGGGCGGCAGCGGCTCCGCGAACGCCCTGAGCGCCCTCGGGGCGGCGCTGGACGTGAGCACCGACACCTTCCTCGACTACAAGGCCGCCCTGATGTCGCCGAAGAACCACCCCGAGGAGAGCAAGGACTCCTACGCCGACGACGACCAGCTGCTGACCGTCTCCCAGGAGGTGTACGCGCTCAAGACGAACGCCTCCTTCCGGGAGGCTCTGCGCGAGGGCACCTACGACCCCTGGGCGAAGAAGGTGATCGCCGACTTCGACGCCTCCGGGGTGAGCGGCACCCCCACCGTCAAGCTCGACGGCTCCCAGCTGACCGGCAGCGGCGGCTCCACCCCCGCGACCGCGACGGAGTTCACGGAAGCGGTGAACAAGCAGCTCAAGGGGTGAACCAGCAGGTCAGGCGGGTAGTCGGCCGCCGGGCCGATTCTTCACATGGTCCCTACAGCCGTTCATGGCAGAATTCGAAGTCATGGACGGCACCGGACCGCAGCTGAGGGCAGTGCGCGCGGCGCTCTTCACGGCGCTGTGCGTCACGCTGTCCTCGGCTTCGCATGTCCTGCTGTCGCGGGCCCCGCTGCCGCTCGGCACCGTCTCCGCGCTCGCGGTGGCCGTCTTCGCCGCCGCGTACGCCCTCGCGGGCCGGGAGCGGGGCTTCTGGTCCATAGCGGCCCTGATGATCCCCCTGGAGCTGGCCGCCGACACGATCTTCACCACCGGCCAGCAGGCGTGTTACGGACAGTCCGGCGGCCCGGTGGCGGGCTCCCTGCGCTCCATGGGGGTCACCGTGCTGTGTGGCGGGGGCGACCTCGGCGGTCCGCTGCCCGGGGTCTCCCAGAACGGCGTCGCCACCCCGCTGGCGGCCGCCGTGAGCTCCGCCACCCCCTGGCTGCTGCTCGCCGCGCATATCGCGGTGGGTCTGATCGCCTCGGCCTGGCTGCGGCGCGGCGAGGCCGCCCTGAGCCGTCTGCTGGCCTCCGTGGCCGCCTTCGCCTTCCGGCCGCTGCTGCTGGCCGTCGCGGTCCACGCGGCGGCCTCGCTGCCCCACCGCCGGGCCCCGCGGCCCGTGCGGCCGGTGCGCCCGGCACCGGCTCTCCCTCTCCTCGTGCACTCCGTGGTGCGTCGTGGACCGCCCCGCTCGGCCACTGCTGCCTGAGCACAGCGCTCCACACCCCCGTACGCATCACTGACGACGCACACCCACGGAGATCGAACCATCATGAGCAATCGCAACAGCCAGCAGAACAAGCAGGCCGCGCGCGAGCGGCTGCGCGCCGAGCGCGAGCGCCAGGCCAAGAAGGACCGGATGCGGCGCCAGCTGTTCGTCGGCGGCGCGGTCGTCGCGGTCCTCGCGATAGCCGGCGGCATCGGCTACGCCGTCACCAACATGAACTCCGACGACGCCAACCAGAAGTGGCGGGCGGCGGCCGAGAAGAAGACGTTCGCCAAGCCCGCCAACGCCACCGGCCCCCAGGGCACGACGGTCGTCATCGGCGACAAGAAGGCCAAGAACACCCTGCACGTCTACGAGGACATGCGCTGCCCGGTCTGTGCCCAGTTCGAGAAGTACACCGGCCCGACCGTGCTCAAGGACATCAAGGACGGCACCTACAAGGCGCAGTTCACCATGGGCACCTTCCTCGACGACAACAAGCAGCAGCCCGGCGCCGGCTCGAAGAACGCGCTGAGCGCGCTCGGCGCGGCCCTCGACGTCAGCCCGCAGGCGTTCCTGGACTACAAGGAGGCGCTGTACGCGCCGAAGAACCACCCGGAGGAGACCGATGACGCCTTCGCGAACGACCAGAAGCTGATCGACGTCGCCCAGCAGGTCAAGGAGCTGAAGGGCAACACGGCCTTCGAGAAGGCCGTGAAGAACGGCACCTACGACCGGTGGGCGCTGGCCATGTCCAAGACGTTCAACGACACCAAGGACGTCACCGGCACCCCGTCCTTCAAGCTGAACGGGAAGAAGCTGCAGGTGGGCGACAACCCGCCGATGACCCCGGACCAGTTCACCCCGCTCGTCAAGCAGGAGCTGAAGAGGTAGCGCCCGGCCCATCCCGGCCGGTTCGGCGGGCGCGCCCCAGGGCGCGCCCGCCGACGGCGTTATGGCCCGATGCCGCCTGTGACCTGGCGGCGACGGGTAGGCGAACATCTCCCAAGCCCCCTGTCCCAGCGGGCTACTTGTCAGTAATCTCCTCGGCCGTGACCGACCTCCACATATCGCGCCGAAGCGCCGTCACGGCCGCGGCGGCCGCCGCCGCCCTGCTGCCCCTCGTCCCGGGCCCCACCGCCACCGCCGCCTCCGGGCCCGCCTTCCTGCACGGCGTCGCCTCGGGCGACCCGCTGCCCGACGGGATCCTGCTGTGGACCCGTATCACGCCCGCCCCCGACGCCGTGCCCGGCTCGGGGCTCGGCCCCGCCGTCGAGGTGACCTGGGAGGTCGCCGAGGACCGGGACTTCCGCTCGGTCGTCGCCCGCGGCGCCGTCAAGGCCGCCGCCGACACCGACCACACCGTCAAGGCCGATGTGCGCGGGCTGCGGCCCGCCACCGGCTACTTCTACCGCTTCGGCGCGGAGGGCGGCGTCCGCTCCCCCGTGGGGCGTACCCGCACCGCCCCCGCGCACGACGCGGCGACCGAGGGAGTGCGCTTCGGCGTGGTCTCCTGCGCCAACTGGGAGGCGGGCTGGTTCTCCCCGTACCGCCATCTGGCCGCCCGCACCGACCTGGACGCGGTACTCCATCTGGGCGACTACATCTACGAGTACCAGAGCGGTGAATACCCGGAGGCCAGGTACGTCGTCCGCCCGCACGCCCCCACCCACGAGATCGTCACGCTCGCCGACTACCGCGTCCGGCACGGGAACTACAAGACCGACCCCGACGCCCAGGCGCTGCACGCCGCGCTCCCCCTGATCGCGATCTGGGACGACCACGAGTTCGCCAACGACGCCTGGTCCGGCGGGGCGGAGAACCACACGCCCGGCACCGAGGGGGCATGGGCCCAGCGGGTGGCCGCCGCCAAGCAGGCGTACTTCGAGTGGATGCCGGTGCGCCCCTCGACCCAGGGCACCACCTACCGGCGGCTGCGCTACGGCAGCCTCGCCGATCTCCACCTGCTCGATCTGCGCTCGTTCCGCTCCCAGCAGGCGGCCACCGGCAGCGGGGACGTGGACGACCCGGAGCGCACCCTGACCGGGCGCGCCCAGCTCGACTGGCTGAAGTCGGGCCTGACCGCCTCGGACACCACCTGGCGACTGGTGGGCAACTCGGTAATGATCTCACCGGTCGCCTTCGGGGCCCTTCCCGCCGAGTTGCTGGGCCCGCTGGCCGAGCTGCTGGGGCTGCCCAAGGGCGGGCTGGCCATCAACACCGACCAGTGGGACGGCTATACGGACGACCGGCGCGAGCTGCTCGCCCACCTCACCGACCACGGGATCGGCAATACGGTCTTCCTCACCGGTGACATCCATATGGCGTGGGCCAACGACGTACCGGTGAAGGCCGCCACCTATCCGCTCTCCCGGTCGGCCGCGACCGAGTTCGTGGTCACCTCGGTGACCTCGGACAACCTCGACGACCTGCTGCATGTGGCGCCGCAGACGGTGTCCCTGGCGGCGGCCGCCGCGATCAGGGCCGCCAACCGCCATGTGAAGTGGGTGGACATGGACTCGCACGGCTACGGCGTGCTCGATGTCACCCCGCGGCGGGCCCAGATGGACTACTACACCGTCTCCGACCGGACCGATCCGCACGCCACGAGCGCCTGGACGCGGTCGTACCGCACCCAGGCGGGCAGCCAGCGGGTCGAGCGCGCCGACGCGCCCGTGCGTTAGAGACTCACCCGTACGTCAAAAGCCCGCTCGCGTGTCAAAGGCTCAGAGGCCCGCCAGGAAGCCGAGCGCCACCCGCCAGGTGGCCTCGGCGGCCTCCTTGTCGTAGTCCGGCAGCTCGGGGTCGGTGAAGATGTGCCCGGCCCCGCCGTAGCGGAAGACCTCCACATCGGCACCGGCCCGCCGCATCCGCAGATACCAGGCGTTGAGCCAGTCGTGCGGCTCGAACGGGTCGGGGTCGGCCACATGGAGCTGCACCGGCAGGTCGTCGGCCGCGGCGTCGTCGGCGATGTCCGAGGTGCCGTGCAGCAGGAGCAGTCCGCGCGCCTTGTCGTCGGCCAGCGCCAGGTTCTGCGCGAGGGAGCCACCGAGCGAGAACCCGGCGTAGACCAGCCCGCGGTCCGAGTACGGGGCGGCGGCGGTGACGGCCCGTTTCAGCAACTCGTCCCGGCCGATCCGCTCCTTGATCACCATGCCGTCCTCGACGGTCTCGGCGGTCTCCCCCTCGTACAGGTCCGGCACCACCACCTCATGCCCGGCCGCGCGCAGCCGGTCGGCCGCCTCGTGCACGGCGGGCCGCAGCCCGTACGCGGAGTGGAACAGCACAATCGTCGAGGTATCGGCCACCGCCGTCACTTTCCTTCCCGTTTCACATTCCGTGGATCGGCCCCTCCTATCGTGCCAGTCACAGTCTGAGGACACCGGATCCGGGGAAGGCGGCACAGGACACCCTGGTGTCTCCCCTGGGGAAGGATGAGGTAGGTGTCCATGGAGGACGTGCTGCGTCCGCTCATCGTCATCGGCGGCTCACTGGCCATCACGCTGTTCATCGGCTGGGCCGTCGACTGGGTGCTGCGGAGGGTCGACGCCCGGCATCCCGAGACCCCCCTGTGGGACCATCTGCGCCGCTGCCGGCTCCCTCTCCAGGTGACCGTGTGCACGGCGTTGCTGAGCGGTTCGTACGACAAGACGGATGCGAGGGTCGTCCAGGAGCACGGGTCGGCGATCGGCCAGTTGCTCGCGCTGGTGCTCATCGCGGCCACGGCGTGGCTCATCGTGCGGGTCTCCTCGGCCGTGGTGGAGTCCTCCTACTTCCGCTATGCCTCCTCCAGCGCGCACGACCCCGCGCGGGTGCGCCGGGTGCGTACCCAGGTGACGCTGATCCAGCGGGTGGTGGCCGCGATCGTCGGCGTGGTGGCGGCCTCCGCCATGCTGCTGACCTTCCCGACGATGCGCACGGTCGGCACCTCCATGCTGGCCTCCGCCGGGATCCTCGGTGTGGTCGCCGGTGTGGCCGCCCAGTCCACGCTGGGGAACCTCTTCGCGGGGCTCCAGATCGCCTTCGGCGACATGGTGCGGATCGGCGACACGGTGGTCGTGGACGGCGAGTGGGGCACGGTCGAGGAGATCACGCTGACCTTCCTGTCCGTACGGACCTGGGACGAGCGCCGGATCACCATGCCGGTGTCGTACTTCACCAACAAGCCGTTCGAGAACTGGTCACGCGGCGGCACCCAGAAGGTGGCCACGGTCTTCTTCCACCTGGACCACACCGCGCCGATCGAGGAGATGCGGGAGCACCTGCGCGAGATCGTGAGGAAGTCCCCGGCCTGGGACGGCCGGGACTGGAACCTGGTGGTGACGGACACCACCCCGAGCACCATCATGGTGCGGGCGCTCATCACGGCGCGGGACCCGGACGACGCGTGGACCGTGCGCTGTGAGGTGCGCGAGAAGATGATCATCTGGCTGCGGGACGCCCATCCGTACGCCCTGCCGCGCATCGCCACCGCCCCGGCCGCGCAGGCCCCGCAGGCGCTGCTGGAGAGCGAGCGCCGCCGTGAGCGCCACGATCACTTCGCCCGCTTCGAGGACGGGCTGCGCAAGGACGCCCGGCACCCACGGTGAGCCCGGCGGCCCGCCGCTACAGCGACCGTCGCATCGCCCGGTGCGGGATGCCGCTGCCCTCGTCGAACTCGGGCCCGAACGCCTCGTAGCCCAGCCGCTCGTAGAAGCCGAGCGCATGGGTCTGGGACTCCAGATAGACCTCGGCCAGACCGCGCCGGTGGGCCTCCGCCTCGACGGCCCGGACCAGGTCGGCCCCCAGCCCCGTGCCCCGCGCCGCGCGGACCACCGCGAGGCGGCCGAGCACGGCGGTGGTGGCGCCGTCGACACCGGCGCGGCCGTACTTCTTGTCCGCGGCCGCGCCGTGCAGGAAGCGGGCGGTGCCCACCGGGCGGCCCCCGTCGTCGGTGGCCAGGAGGTGGACGGCGTGCGCGTCGTACGCGTCCATCTCCTCCTCCTCGGGGATCCGCTGCTCCACCACGAAGACCTCGCGGCGGACCGCGAAGCAGCCGGAGAGGTCCCCGTCGGTCACGACCTCGATCACGCGCTCTCCGCCTTCACGATGTCCAGCGCCCCGCGCAGATCGTCCGGGTATACGCTTTCGAACTCGACCCATCCGCCGTGCGCGGGGTGCTCGAAGCCGAGCCGCACGGCGTGCAGCCACTGCCGGGTCAGCTTCAGCCGCTTGGCGAGCGTCGGGTCCGCGCCGTAGGTGAGGTCGCCGACGCAGGGGTGGCGGTGGGCCGCCATGTGCACCCGGATCTGGTGGGTGCGGCCGGTCTCCAGCTTGATGTCGAGGAGGCTGGCGGCGCGGAACGCCTCGATGAGGTCGTAGTGGGTGACGCTCGGCTTGCCGTCCGCGGTCACCGCCCACTTGTAGTCGTGCTGGGGATGACGGCCGATCGGGGCGTCGATGGTGCCGCTCAGCGGGTCCGGGTGGCCCTGGACCAGCGCGTGGTAGCGCTTGTCCACGGTGCGCTCGCGGAACTGCTGCTTGAGCACGGAGTACGCGAGCTCGGACTTGGCGACGACCATCAGCCCGGAGGTGCCGACGTCCAGCCGGTGCACGATCCCCTGGCGCTCGGCGGCGCCCGAGGTGGAGACGCGGAAACCGGCGGCGGCGAGCCCGCCGATCACGGTGGGGCCGCTCCAGCCGGGGCTGGGGTGGGCGGCGACGCCGACCGGCTTGGAGACGACCACGATGTCCTCGTCGTCGTGCACGATGTCCATGCCCTCGACGGGCTCGGCGACGATCCGCACCGGCGGCGCGGCCTGCGGCATCTCGACCTCGAGCCAGGCACCCCCGGAGACCCGGTCGGACTTCCCGGCGACACTGCCGTCGAGCTGCACCTTTCCGGCCGCGGCCAGCTCGGCAGCCTTGGTCCGGGAAAAACCGAACATGCGGGCGATCGCGGCATCGACGCGCTCGCCCTCCAGACCGTCCGGTACGGGCAGGGTGCGGATCTCGGGAATCGTACTCACCCGACGAGTATGCCGGACCGGGAGCACCGGTTCGTACGCCCGTCGGATACGGCCGCCCCGCCCCTTCCAGGGCCGGACCGGTGTCGGCCCCGGTCAGTCCTTGTGGACCGTGCCGTCCGGGTCCAGACCGCGGAAGGACAGGATCACGATCAGGAAGCCACCGCACACGATGGCCGAGTCGGCGAGGTTGAAGACCGCGAAGTGGGAGGGCGCGATGAAGTCGACGACCGCCCCCTGGAAATCCCCGGGCGCCCGGAAGATCCGGTCGGTGAGATTGCCGAAGGCGCCGCCGAGCAGCAGTCCGAGCGCGATGGCCCAGGGCAGGCTGTGGAGCTTGCGGGCCAGCCGCGCGATCACCACGATGACGCCGACCGCGATCACCGTGAAGACGATGGTCATGGCCTCGCCGAAGCCGAACGCGGCCCCCCGGTTGCGGATCACCTCGAACTGCAGCCAGGTGCCGATCACCTCGACCGGAGCGTGGTGCTCCAGCTTCGCGACCACGGCCAGCTTGCTGGTCAGGTCGATCAGATAGGCCAGCGCCGCGACCGCGAGGAGCACCCCGACACGCCGCTTCCCCCTGCCCGCCGCGGCCTCACCGGATCCGGCGGCGCTGGTCCCGGCGCCTCCCTCCGCCTTCCCCGCGTCCGGCGTACCGATGGCCTGCTCCGCCTCTGTCACGTGAGTCCCTCAACCTCGTGAGTCTGTCTCCCCCTGTGAGGGACGAGGGTACGGCACACGCGTACGGGCGTCAGCGCCGCTCCTGGCGCTGCTTGCACTCAACACACAGCGTGGCCCGGGGGAACGCCTGCATCCGCGCCTTGCCGATCGGATTGCCACAGCTCTCGCACAGCCCGTACGTCCCGGTGTCCAGCCGCTCCAGGGCGCGCTCGGTCTGGAGCAGCATCTCGCGGGCGTTTCCGGTCAGGGCCATCTCATGCTCGCGGGTGATGTTCTTGGTGCCGGTGTCGGCCTGGTCGTCGCCCGCGCCGTCGCCGGAATCGCGCATCAGCCCGGTGATCGCCTCCTCGGAGGCGAGGATCTCGGTGCGCAGCCGGCCGGCCTCGGCCAGCAGCCCGGCGCGCGCCTCGTCCACCTCCCCGGCCGACCAGGGGTCCTCGCCCGGGCGGACCGCGAGCTCGCCGGGGTCGACGGGGGCGCCCGCCGCACGGGCCTTGGGCAGGGGCGGCGCGGTCGTCGTGGCCTTCTTGCCGGTCGGCGCACCACCCGAGGTCTTCTTCGCAACCACTTTCCTGGCTCCCGTCTTCTTCGCGGGCACCGCCTTGTCGGCGGGCGCGGCCTTCTTGGCTGGCGTCTCCGACTTCTTCTTCGGTGCGCTCTTCCTCGCCGCCTTGGCGGCGCCTTGCGCGGCGGCCCTGCCGGGTGCCGCGGTCTCGTTGACGGCCTTCTTGCCCGAGGCGCTCTTCTTGCCGGGTGCGGCCTTCGTCGCCTTCGCCGTGCTCTTCTGCACGGTGGTCTTTCTCGCCACCATGGCCGCGGCCCCTTCACATATTGTGATCTTGCGCGCGAATCGTTCCGGAACGATAAATCGACTCCGAGCGGGCGGCAACGGGGCACGCCGCCCGATTCGCCCGGCTTGCCCGTACGACAACCCGGTCTCCACCGTTGTGCCCCACTCCGCCTCCGGTAATCCGTCCGGGATGCGATACCCGGGGGTGACCCAGCGTGACTGTCCTGATCGCGGCCCCCGGCGTCCGGCCATTCGGGCCAGTCCCCGGACCCGGGCGTCCCCCACTCGGCGCAGCGCCTTATTCGGTCGGCCCCGGGCTCCCCGGCCCCGTACACTGGGGCGCAGCGAAAGACGTGGATGGGGACGAGTAGCGTCGTAGGCGGCCCAGAGCGACCCGGGGACGGTGTGAGCCCGGGGGCGAGCGCGATGTGAAGGATCACCCCGGAGCCGCCGGAAGAACGCCCGCCCTGGGTCAGTAGAACCGGCATCGCGATCCCAATGAGGGGGCCGGGAGCCAGCGGCTGCCGGTCAAGGAGGGTGGTACCGCGGGAGCGCACGGCTCTCGTCCCTCCGACGGAAACGGAAGAGCACGTGTCCGCCGGAGGAAGAAGAGCCCCGATGACGCCGCAGTACCGCCAGGTGCCCGCCCAGGTCGACCTGCCCGCCCTCGAGCACGCCGTGCTCGACTTCTGGCGGGAGAACAAGATCTTCGCCCGTAGCCTCGAGCAGTCCGAGGGGCGGCCCGAGTGGGTCTTCTACGAGGGCCCCCCGACCGCGAACGGCATGCCGGGCGCCCACCACATCGAGGCCCGCGTCTTCAAGGACGTCTTCCCGCGCTTCCGCACCATGCGGGGCTACCACGTCGACCGTAAGGCGGGCTGGGACTGCCACGGCCTGCCGGTCGAGCTGGCGGTCGAGAAGGAGCTGGGCTTCAACGGCAAGAAGGACATCGAGGCGTACGGCATCGCCGAGTTCAACGCCAAGTGCCGGGAGTCCGTCACCCGGCACACCGACGCCTTCGCCGAGCTCACCACCCGGATGGGGTTCTGGACCGACCTCGACGGCGCGTACTGGACCATGAACCCCGGGTACATCGAGTCCGTGTGGTGGTCCCTCAAGGAGATCTTCAACAAGGGGCTGCTGGTCCAGGACCACCGGGTGGCCCCCTGGTGCCCGCGCTGCGGCACCGGGCTGTCCGACCACGAGCTCGCCCAGGGCTATGAGACGGTCGTCGACCCCTCCGTCTTCGTGCGCTTCCCGCTGACCTCGGGCCCACTGGCGGGCGAGGCGGCGCTGCTGGTGTGGACGACCACGCCATGGACCCTGGTCTCCAACACCGCCGTGGCCGCGCACCCGGAGGTGCGCTATGTGGTCGCCACCAACGGCGAGGAGAAGCTGGTCGTCGCCGAGCCGCTGGTCGAGAAGGCGCTCGGCGAGGGCTGGACGGTCGCCGGCGAGTCCTTCACCGGGGCCGAGATGGAGCGCTGGAGCTATCGGCGCCCCTTCGAGCTGGTGGAGATCCCCGACGCCCACTTCGTCGTCAACGCCGAGTATGTGACGACCGAGGACGGCACCGGTCTGGTCCACCAGTCCCCCGCGTTCGGTGAGGACGACCTGCTGACCTGCCGGGCCTACGGGCTGCCGGTGGTCAACCCGGTCCGCCCGGACGGCACCTTCGAGGAGGGCCTGGACCTGGTCGGCGGCCAGTTCTTCAAGAAGGCCGACGAGGCGCTGACGGCGGACCTCAAGGAGCGCGGGCTGCTGTTCCGGCACGTGCCGTACGAGCACAGCTATCCGCACTGCTGGCGCTGCCACACGGCGCTGCTCTACTACGCCCAGCCGTCCTGGTACATCCGCACCACCGCGATCAAGGACGCGCTGCTGCGGGAGAACGAGAAGACCAACTGGTATCCCGAGTCGGTCAAGACCGGCCGCTATGGCGACTGGCTCAATAACAACATCGACTGGGCGCTGTCGCGGAACCGCTACTGGGGCACCCCGCTGCCCATCTGGCGCTGCGCCGAGTCCCATCTCACCTGCGTCGGCTCCCTCGCCGAGCTCTCCGAGCTGACCGGCACCGACCAGAGCGGTCTGGACCCGCACCGGCCGTACATCGACGCGGTCACCTTCACCTGCACCGCCGACGGCTGCTCGCTGACGGCCGAGCGGGTGCCCGAGGTCATCGACGCCTGGTACGACTCGGGCTCCATGCCGTTCGCCCAGTACGGCTACCCGTACCGCAACAAGGAGCTCTTCGAGCGGCGCTACCCGGCGCAGTTCATCTCCGAGGCCATCGACCAGACCCGCGGCTGGTTCTACACGCTGATGGCGGTCGGCACGCTCGTCTTCGACAAGTCCTCGTACGAGAACGTGGTCTGCCTCGGTCACATCCTGGCCGAGGACGGCCGGAAGATGTCCAAGCACCTGGGCAACATCCTTCAGCCGATCCCGCTGATGGATCAGCACGGCGCGGACGCGGTGCGCTGGTTCATGGCCGCCGGCGGCTCGCCGTGGGCGGCCCGCCGGGTGGGCCACGGCACCATCCAGGAGGTCGTGCGCAAGACACTGCTCACCTACTGGAACACGGTGGCCTTCCAGGCGCTGTACGCCCGCACCTCGGGCTGGGCACCCTCCGCGGCCGACCCGGCCCCCGCCGAGCGGCCGCTGCTGGACCGGTGGCTGCTGGGCGAGCTGGGCACGCTCACCGAGCAGGTCACCGAGTCCCTTGAGGCGTACGACACCCAGCGCGCCGGAAAGCTGCTGTCGGCGTTCGTCGACGACCTGTCCAACTGGTACGTGCGCCGCTCGCGCCGCCGCTTCTGGCAGGGCGACGCCGCCGCGATGCGCACCCTCCACGACGTCATCGAGACGGTCACCAGGCTGATGGCACCCCTGGTGCCCTTCATCACCGAGCGGGTCTGGCAGGACCTGGTCGTCCCGGTGAGCCCGGAGGCCCCGGCCTCCGTGCACCTGACCACCTGGCCGGAGCCGGACCGGACGATGATCGACCCGGCCCTCTCGGAGCGGATGGCGCTCGTGCGGCGCCTGGTGGAGCTGGGGCGCGCGACCCGCGCGGAGTCCGGTGTGAAGACGCGCCAGCCGCTGTCGCGCGCGCTGGTCGCCGCCTCCGGCTTCGAAACCCTCGGCGCCGAACTGCGCGCCCAGATCGAGGAGGAGCTGAACGTCTCCTCGCTCGCCTCGCTGAGCGAGGTCGGCGGCTCGCTGGTCGACACGACCGCGAAGGCCAACTTCCGCGCCCTGGGCAAGCGCTTCGGCAAGGGCACCCAGCCGGTCGCCAAGGCGATCGCGGAGGCCGACGCCGCCGCGCTGTCGGTCGCGCTGCGCGAGGGGAACGCGTCGGTCGTGGTGGACGGCGAGACGGTCGCCCTCTCCCCCGACGAGGTCATCATCACCGAGACCCCGCGCGAGGGCTGGTCCGTTGCCTCCGACGCGGGCGCCACGGTCGCCCTCGACCTGGAGATCACCCCGGAGCTGCGGCGCGCGGGTCTCGCCCGTGACGCGATCCGGCTGATCCAGGAGGCCCGTAAGAACAGCGGGCTGGATGTGGCCGACCGGATCGCGCTGCGGTGGCAGTCGGCGGACGAGGAGCTGCGTCAGGCCCTCGCGGACCACGCCGAGCTGATCGCGGACGAGGTCCTCGCGACCGACTTCGCCTCCGGCGACGGGGAGGAAGGCTACGGCGACGAGTTCACCGACGCCCCGCTGGGCCTCACCTTCCGCCTCCGCAAGGCGTAGCCCCCCGCCGGGGGCTTGTTCCCCACCCCGCCCCTTCCCGAACCAGGGGCTCCGCCCCTGAACCCCGAACGCCCTGGGGGCGTGTCCTCAATCGCCGGGCGGGCTGAAATCAGCCCGCCCGGCGACAAGGCGTCCACCCCCGGGACAAACCCGGGCCACAACCCGCCACCCCACCCATCGCCCCGGACCAGGGCCCAACCGAGAGCCGCGGCCACCAGCCCGTCCGGCGATTGAGCACCCGAACCCAGGCCCAACCCCCGGACCACGGCAACCCAGCCCGTCCGGCGATTGAGGACCCGAACCCAGGCCCAACCCACGGGCCACGGCAATCCAGCCCGTCCGGCGATTGAGGACCGGGGTCCGGGGCGGAGCCCCGGTTACGGGGAGGGGCGGGTAGGGGAAACAGCCCCCGCAGGCCAGCGCGCATGGCAAAGGACCGGGTCCCAGGAGGAGGCTCCTGGGACCCGGCCCTTGTGATTGCCGAACGCCGCGCGCTTACGCGCCCCGCGTCAGTTGTCGTCCTCGTCGATGAGGAAGCCCCGCATCGGGCTGGGCGCCTGCTGCATCGGCTGCGGACTCTGCGGCCGCACCGGTGCCATCGGCTGGGTCATCGCGGGAGACATCTGCTGCTGGCCACCGTAGGACGGCGCTCCGCCGTTCTGGTTGTGGCCGCCCATGGACTGGTTGCCACCCATCGTGTGGCCACCCATCGTCCCGGCGCCAGCCGAGGCCATGGAGCCGCTCATCGAGGGGGACGGCGGCAGCGAAGCGGTCGCCGGGGTACGCGGCGGGGCGAGCGAGTCGTCGGCCTGGTTCTCCAGCTGGCGCAGCTGGCTCTCCAGGTACGACTTCAGCCGCGTGCGGTACTCGCGCTCGAAGCCGCGCAGATCCTCGACCTTGCGCTCGAGCGTGGCACGAGCGGACTCCAGGGAGCCCATCGCGACACGGTGCTTCTCCTGCGCGTCCCGCTCCAGCGCGTCGGCCTTGGCGCGGGCGTCCCGTTCCAGGCCCTCGGCGCGGCTGCGGGCCTCGCCGACGATCTTGTTGGCCTCGGAACGGGCCTCCGCGATCGCCTGGTCGGCGGTCTGCTGCGCGAGCGAGAGCACGCGCGCGGCGCTGTCGCCGCCCGGGCCCTGCCCCGGCTGCGGCAGCTGCGGGCCACCGGGGCCGCCAGGACCGCCGGGGCCACCCGGGCCACCGGGACCGCCCATCGGGCCGCCCATGGGACCGCCGGGACCCATGGGTCCGTTCTGGCCCATCGGGCCGGGTCCGCCCTGCTGCATCTGGCCAGGACCGCCCTGCTGCATCGGACCGGGGCCACCCTGCTGCATCGGACCGGGGCCGTTCTGGCCCATCGGGCCGGCCGGCAGCTGCGGGGCTCCGCCCGGGAGTTGGGGCGGGCCACCCATCTGCTGCTGGCCGGGCGGCACCGGCTGCTGCGGCGGTCCAGATATGGCGGCGGGCACAGGTGCGCCCGGCCGCTCCTGCTGTTCGGGAGGCTTGCGCATGCCTTGTTGCTGGCTCTGGGCCGCGGCACGTGTCGCGGCGGCCAGCTTGGCGCGCAGGTCCTCGTTCTCCCGCAACAGCCGGGTCAGTTCGGCTTCGACCTCGTCGAGGAAGGCATCGACCTCGTCCTCGTCATAGCCTTCTCGGAGGCGGACGGTCGTGAACTGCTTGTTCCGCACGTCCTCGGGGGTCAACGGCATCTCTACTTCACCTCAACGTAGTCGTCGGCAATCGGCAAGACCGTATCGTTCACACCCTGCTCGCAAAATTGCTCACGACGGTGATCAGGATCCAGACGATGATCATCAGCACGAAGAAGGACAGGTCGAGCGCCACACCCCCGAGACGCAACGGCGGAATGAACCGCCGCAGCAGCTTGAGTGGCGGATCGGTCACAGTGTAGGTGGCCTCGAGGATGACCACCATCGCCCTACCGGGTTGCCACGAGCGCGCGAACTGGAAGACGTAGTCCATCACGAGCCTGAAGATCAGCACGATCAGGTAGCAGTAGAGCGCGATGTAGATCACCTGTAGTGCGATGCCCATCCCGCGCGTCCCTCTCCCCTGGTTCGTACTCGGCCTTTCGGCCTCGGATGACTCGGTGTTGCCGGTTTGCCGTTATTGCGTCTCAGCTCTGGTTGAAGAACCCGCCCTCTGCGATACGGGCCTTGTCCTCCGCCGTGACATCGACGTTAGCAGGAGACAACAGGAACACCTTCTGCGTCACCCGCTCAATGCTCCCATGGAGACCGAACACCAGACCGGCCGCAAAGTCGACAAGTCGCTTCGCATCCGTGTCGTCCATCTCCGTCAGATTCATGATCACGGGAGTGCCCTCACGGAAGTGTTCCCCGATAGTACGGGCCTCGTTGTAGGTCCGGGGGTGCAGTGTGGTGATGCGGTACGGCTCCCGCTCGGACACGACCTTGGGCATGATCACTGGCGCGTTCTTCTCCAAGTTCTGACGTTCAGGTGTGATGGACGCCACGGGGGCAATTCGCGCGGGTCGCCCGGTTTCCACCGCAAGTGGGGCCGGTTCGCGTTGTGCGGGAGGGTGGACGACTCGCACAGATTCGCCCCTTTCCGGCCGCGGTTCGGTCTCCACCACCTGATGCCGCCGACGGTCCCGCTCCCGCTCGGGCTCCGGCTCGGGCTCGAACTCGTCGTCGGGGTCGAACCCCCGGCCGTCGTAACCATCGTCCTCCACGAGGCCGAGGTAGACCGCCATCTTGCGCATCGCGCCGGCCATTTTCTGCGTCCTCCGCTCTGTGGTGGATCGGCTCCGCCACCGGATGCCATGGATCCACGTGGCCCGCCCGCCTTTTGACGGGAATGACCATATTTTCTGCTGTGGTCCGACTTCTTCGCGACGTTACCGGAGCCTGGGTCGGACTCCGAGTACCGCAGTGCCGACGCGCACATGTGTCGCCCCCGCCGCCACCGCTTCCTCCAGGTCCGAGCTCATCCCCGCCGAGACCATGTTCGCAGCCGGATGGGCCACGCGCAGGCGGGATGAGATTTCCATCAGCCGGTCGAACGCCGCCCGCGGCCGCCCCTCGTAGGGACCCGTCAGCGGGGCGACGGTCATCAGACCGTCCAGCCGGAGCGCTTCGGCCTCGACCACGGACTCGGCGAGCCGTTCCACTCCGTCCGGTCCCACCCCTCCGCGCTCTCCCCGGTCATCGGAGTCCACGTCGAGCGCGACCTGAATCAGGACGCCCAACTCCCGCGCGGCCCCCACAGCCGCACGGGAGAGCGCGTCGACCAATCGCTTGCGATCGACAGATTGCACCACATCGGCATAACTCGATACGGAACGCACCTTATTGGTCTGCAATTGCCCGACAAAGTGCCAGATCAATGGCAGATCCGCGCATTCCGCAGCTTTGGGGGCGGCCTCCTGGTCGCGGTTCTCGGCGACATGCCGTACGCCGAGTTCCGCGAGCAAACGGACATCGCTCGCCGGATAGGTCTTGGTGACCACGATCAGGGTCACCTCTTCGCGCTTGCGACCGGCCCCGGCGCAGGCGGCAGAGATACGTTCCTCCACGCGGGCCAGATTCGCGGCCAGTTCCGCCTTGCGATCCGTCACAGCTCAGCCGCCCAACCAGACATAGCTCGCGAGCCGCCCCGTGGTGCGCTCGCGCCGGTACGAGAAGTGGTCCGCCGACTCCAGGGTGCAGATGTGAGATTGTCCATCCATCTCGTCCATCCGCACACCCGCGCACGCCAGTTGGGCCCGCACACCGGCCGCCACATCCACGGCGGGGGTGCCCCAGCTGGTCTCGGCCCACGCCTCCGGCACCGTCTGGGCGACATCGGCGCGCATGTCCGCGGGGACCTCGTAGCAGCGGCCGCAGACCGCGGGACCGGTGCGGGCGACGATCCGGGCGGGCTCGGCGCCCTGTTCGGTCATCGCCTTCACCACCGCCGGGACCACTCCGGCGACCAGTCCCGGCCGCCCGGCGTGGGCGGCGCCGACGACCCCGGCCACCGGATCGGCCAGCAGTACCGGGGTGCAGTCGGCGGTGAGAACGGCCAGGGCGAGGCCCCGACGCCGCGTCACCACCGCGTCCACCGCCGGGATCTCGTCGTCCGACCACGGTCCGTCGACCACCGCGACGTCCCGGCCGTGCACCTGGTTCATCCAGACGACCGCCGCCGGGTCCAGGCCCATCGCCTTGGCGGCCAGCTCGCGGTTGGTCCGTACGGCCTGGGGGTCGTCGCCGACCGCCCCGCCGAGGTTGAGCTCCTCATACGGAGCGGCGCTCACCCCGCCCCACCGGTCGGTGAAGGCGAAGTGCGCGCCGCTCGCGTCGTGCTGTTGCGCTATCACGTCTGGTTCACTTCAAAGTCGCCGCCGAGCCATACCGGACGGCTCACTTCAGGAAGTCCGGGACGTCCAGCTCCTCGGCCTGGCTCTCCGGGTAGGGGCGAGCCGGGGGGACCTGGGGGTGCGGGGTGGACACCGGGGGCGGCGACACCTCGGCGACCGGGGCCGGGTCCGCCGGGGCGGGCTCCTCCTCACGCGGGGTGACGCTGCCGAGCCCGCCGAAGGACGGGCGGCCGCCGGTGTCCTGGCCGGCCGGGCGGTTCGAGGAACTGCCGGATCCCTCTTCGCGGTTGCCGCCGCTGTAGGAGCCGAGCACCTTGTCGCGGTTCTTCGAGGGCGGCTGACCGCCGTCGAAGCCCGCCGCGATCACGGTGACCCGGACCTCGTCACCGAGCGCGTCGTCGATCACCGCGCCGAAGATGATGTTGGCCTCGGGGTGAGCGGCCTCGCTCACCAGCTGGGCGGCCTCGTTGATCTCGAACAGACCGAGGTCCGAGCCGCCCGAGATGGAGAGCAGCACGCCCCGGGCGCCGTCGATGGACGCCTCCAGCAGCGGCGAGGAGATCGCCATCTCGGCCGCGGCCACCGCGCGGTCGTCCCCGCGGGCCGAGCCGATGCCCATGAGCGCCGATCCGGCCTCGGACATCACGGACTTGACGTCCGCGAAGTCGAGGTTGATCAGACCCGGGGTGGTGATCAGATCGGTGATGCCCTGAACACCCGACAGCAGCACCTGGTCGGCCGACTTGAACGCGTCGAGCACGCTCACCTGACGGTCCGAAATGGACAGCAGCCGGTCGTTCGGGATCACGATGAGGGTGTCGACCTCGTCCCGCAGACCCGCGATGCCGTCCTCCGCCTGATTGGCGCGGCGGCGGCCCTCAAAGGTGAACGGGCGGGTGACCACACCGATCGTCAGTGCGCCCAGCGAGCGGGCGATGTTCGCGACCACCGGGGCACCGCCGGTGCCCGTGCCGCCGCCCTCACCCGCCGTCACGAAGACCATGTCGGCCCCCTTGAGGACCTCCTCGATCTCCTCGCGGTGGTCCTCGGCGGCCTTACGGCCGACGTCGGGGTTGGCGCCGGCGCCCAGGCCCCGGGTGAGCTCGCGACCGACGTCCAGCTTGACGTCCGCGTCACTCATCAGCAGGGCCTGCGCATCGGTGTTGATCGCGATGAACTCGACGCCCTTGAGCCCGACCTCGATCATCCGGTTGATGGCGTTCACGCCACCGCCGCCGATGCCGACGACCTTGATGACTGCGAGGTAGTTCTGCGGTGCTGCCACGTCGAAGGCCTCTCGCCTCGAGTTACGTGTCGCCACCCCGCTGTTGCCGCGGTGCGCCGACTGATGCCGAATGGGACGGTTCCGATTGCCGACCCCAACCCTAACGCTGAAGTTTAGGGTTACCAGTGCCTCTGTTTCCCGGACTCTTCGGAACAGGACACTAAGTCGACAAGTGTCGCGCGTTCAATGAACACGCCGAACCTCCCGCTTTTCTTTTCACCCTATGTGATCACCCAGCGGGCTAGCCAACCAGGGTGCTGGCCTGCCGCTATCCACGTCAACTGCGAGACACCGCGGGGGCACTCGGCGCTTGGACATCGAAGTGGTCGGCGTCCGGCCGCGCTTTCATCAGGGCGGTGAGCGCCTTCGCCTTCGCCGCGCCGCGCTCTCCGCTCCCCCAGGCGATGGTACGGCCCCCGGTCAGCTCCAGGGTGATCGAATCGTACGAGCGGACCCGGAGGGAACGGGTGTCCTGGCGGACCTTCTCGGGGAGTTGGGTGACCACCCGGACCGCCTCGCGGCGCAGTCCGGTCGGGCCGAAATGGCGCGAACTCGGCGACCGATCCGGCTCCATTTCCAGCAGCGGAACCCCCTTCGGGCGCTTGCTCAGCGTGGAGAACCGGACTCCCGTGGCGTCCACTTCGTGGAACTTCCCGTCCTCTTCGACAATGGCTTCGGGCCTGCGTTCCGTCACCACCAGACTGACGGTGTGCGGCCATGACCGGGATACGTCCACTTTCGCAATCCGCTTCAGCCGCTCGCGTACACGGTGTTCGATCGCTCCGGTGTCCACCGCCACCAGCGGGGTGTTCAGGGAAACATCGGCGGCGTCGCGCACCTCGTCGGCGGTGAGGACGGTGGTGCCGGCGACCCGCACCCGCTCGGCCCGCAGCCAGCTCGAGCCGTAGAGCAGCCAGACGGCCCCGGCGCCGAGCAGGGTCACCGCCACCGCCGTCACCAGCAGGGTGCGGCGGCGGGGCGGCCGGAGCCCGCGGCGGACCCGGAGGAGGCGTGGGGGCGGGCCGGACGGAGTCGTCCCTCGTGCGCCGCGCTCGGCGGTCGACGGTCCGGCCACGCTCCCTGCCTCCTCACGCCTGGCGGCGTGCGCTGATCGCCTCGTACACCATGCCGACCAGCAGCTCGTCGGCGTCCCTGCGGCCGAACTCGGCGGCGCGCCGGGACATCTCGTACAGCCGGTGCGGGTCGCCGAGCACCGGCAGCACATTGCCCTGCACCCACTCGGGGCTCAGCTCGGCGTCGTCGACCAGCAGCCCGCCGCCCGCCTTGACCACCGGCTGGGCGTTGAGCCGCTGCTCGCCGTTGCCGATGGGCAGCGGGACGTAGGCGGCGGGGAGTCCGACGGCGGACAGTTCGGCGACGGTCATCGCGCCCGCGCGGCAGAGCATCATGTCGGCCGCGGCGTACGCGAGGTCCATTCGATCCACATACGGTACCGGGATATAGGGCGGCATTCCCGGCATGTTGTCCACATGCGGCAGTTCGTTTTTCGGACCGACCGCGTGGAGCACCTGGATCCCGGCGCGCTGGAGGAACGGCGCCACCGTCTGGACCACCTCGTTCAGCCGCCGCGCGCCCTGCGAGCCGCCGGAGACCAGCAGCGTCGGCAGGTTCTGGTCGAGCCCGAAGGCCGCGCGGGCCTCGGGGCGGACCGCGGCCCGGTCGAGGGTGGCGATGGAGCGGCGCAGCGGGATGCCCACATAGCGGGAGTTGCGGAGCTTGCTGTCCGGGGTGGAGACCGCCACGAAGTGGGCGTAACGGGAGCCGATCTTGTTGGCGAGGCCGGGGCGGGCGTTGGCCTCGTGGACGACGATCGGCACGCCGAGCCGCTTGGCGGCCAGGTAGCCGGGCAGGGCCACATAGCCACCGAAGCCGACGACGCAGTCGGCCTTGGTGCGCTCCAGGATCTGCTCGGCGGCCTTGATGGTGCCGCGCAGCCGCCCGGGGACGGTGATCAGTTCGGGGGTGGGCTTGCGCGGCAGCGGTACGGCCGGGATGAGCCCGAGCTCATAGCCGCGCTCCGGTACGAGCCGGGTCTCGAGCCCGCGCTCCGTGCCGAGCGCCGTGATCCCCACGGTCGGGTCCTGCCTGCGCAGGGCGTCCGCGAGGGCGAGCGCGGGCTCGATGTGGCCGGCGGTCCCCCCACCGGCGAGTACGACATGCACCGAAATTCACCGCTCTCCGGACGGCCGCCTCTTGGCGGGCCGTCTCATCGTCTTCCGTCTCACCCGAGCCAGCTTCTTCCGCAAAGCAGGCTGCCGCATCGCCAGCGCCGCCCGCGCACCGGGCTCTGCCCGTGCGAAGGCGATCAGCAGGCCGACGGCGAACATGGTCGGCAGCAGGGCGGACCCTCCGTAGGAGAACAGCGGGAGCGGAACACCCGCGATCGGCAGCAGACCCAGCACCGCGCCGATGTTGACCACGGCCTGGGCCGTGATCCAGGTGGTCACGCCTCCCGCGGCGTACCTCACGAAGGGGTCCTCCGTGCGTCCGGCCACGCGGATACCCGCATAGCCTAGAGCCGCGAAGAGAACGAGAACGGACAGCGTCCCCGCCAGGCCGAGTTCCTCCCCGGTAATGGCGAAGATGAAGTCAGTATGCGGTTCGGGCAGTTCGCCCCATTTCTCCATACTTGCCCCGAGCCCTGAGCCGAACCATCCGCCGTTGGCGAGCGCGTAGATCCCGTGCACCGCCTGCCAGCACTGATCGTGCGCACCGGGCTCGGTGGCGCCGATACAGGCGAGCCGGGACATCCGGTTGGCGCTGGTCTTGATGAGCAGCATGCCGATGACCCCGGCGAAGGCGAGGACGCCCACAAAGAGCCGGGTGGGGGCGCCGGCCAGCCACAGCAGGCCGAAAAGGATCGCCGTGAGAATGATCGCGGTGCCCATGTCCCCGCCCAGCATGATCAGGCCGAGCAGCATGCCGGTCGCGGGCACCAGCGGGACCAGCAGGTGCTTCCACTGGGCCAGCAGCCGCTTGTCCTGTTTGCGGGCGAGAAGATCGGCACCCCACAGGACAAGTGCGAGCTTGCCGAACTCACTGGGCTGGAGCAGGAATGGGCCGCCGAAGGAGATCCAGTTCTGGTTGCCGTTGACCGCGATGCCCATGCCCGGGACCTGCACCAGACACATCAGGAAGACCGAGACCGCGAGCAGTGGATAGGCGAAGGCGCGGTGCAGTTTGATGGGCATCCGCACGGCGAGCAGCATCAGCGCGCCGCCGAGCGCGGCGGCGAAGAGCTGTTTGCGGAAGAAGTACGACGGCGAGAGCCCGGACTGCAGCGCCTTGATCTGGGAGGCGGAGTAGACCATGACCAGCCCGAGTACCAGGATCAGCAGCGAGCCGCCGAGCAGCAGGTAGTACGCGGTCAGCGGCCGGTCCCAGGCCCGCCTGACACGCTGCTGAAGCCCGCGCAGGGCGTCCGGGACGTTCACCCTCGGCGGGCGGCGCGGAGGCCGGGAGGCGCCCGCCGTGCCGCGCGGACGGGCCGGTGACGCCGCCCGGCCCTTGCCCCGTACGGCTTCCCGCAGCCGCGGGGCGCCGCCCGAGCGCGGCACCGGGCGGCCGGTGCCGGGGCGGGGCGTCCGGGAGCGCGGGGCGGCGGGCTGGTCGGGCGTCATGTCGTATCCCCTCCGGTTTCCCCGCGCGGGCGGTCCTCGCGGGGGACCGGCGGGCTACTGATCGTCCGGGACCCGGCCGGAGGCCAGGTCATGAACCGCCGCGGCGAAGGCGTCGCCCCGCTTGTTGTAGTTGGTGAACATGTCCATCGAGGCACAGGCCGGGGCCATCAGGACGGTATCGCCCGGCCGGGCGAGCCGCGCCGCTTCGCGCACAGCCGCAGCCATCGCCCCAGTGTCGGTCCGGTCGAGGTCCACGACCGGGACATCTGCTGCGTGTCGCGCGAGCGCTTCCCGGATCAGGGCGCGGTCGGCGCCGATCAGCACCACGCCGCGCAGCCGCTCGGCCGCCGTAAGGACGAGCTCGTCGAAGGTGGCCCCCTTGGCGAGGCCGCCCGCGATCCACACGATGTGCTCATAGGCGCCCAACGACGCCTCCGCGGCATGGGTGTTGGTCGCCTTGGAGTCGTCGACGTAGGCCACGCCGTCGACGTCCGCCACATGCTCCACCCGGTGCGGGTCGGGCCGGAAGGCGCGCAGGCCGTCCCGTACGGCCGTCGGCGGGACGCCGTAGGCGCGGGCCAGGGCGGCCGCCGCGAGGGCGTTGGCGATGTTGTGCGGGGCCGGCGGGTTCACGTCGGAGACCTCGGCGAGCTCCTGCGCCTGCTTCTGCCGGTCCGTCACGAAGGCCCGGTCGACGAGGATGTCCTCCACGACGCCGAGCTGGGAGGGGCCCGGGGTGCCGAGAGTGAAGCCGATCGCCCGGCAGCCCTCCTCGACGTCGGCCGCGCGCACCAGGTCCTCGGTGGCGGGGTCGGCCACGTTGTAGACGCAGGCCACCTGGTTGCCCTCGTAGATCCGGCCCTTGTCGGCCGCGTAGGCCGCCATGGAGCCGTGCCAGTCGAGGTGGTCGGGGGCGAGGTTGAGCACCGCCCCGGAGTGGGCGCGCAGCGAGGGCGCCCAGTGCAGCTGGTAGCTGGAGAGCTCGACGGCCAGCACGTCGTACGGCTCGTCGCCCAGCACGATGTCCAGGAGCGAGACGCCGATGTTGCCGACGGCGGCGGTGCGCAGCCCGGCCGCCTCCAGGATGGCCGCCAGCATCCTTACGGTGGTCGTCTTGCCGTTGGTGCCGGTGACCGCGAGCCAGGGCGGGGCGTCCTCCCCGCGCAGCCGCCACGCCAGCTCCACATCGCCCCAGATGGGCACGCCCGCCTCGGCGGCGGCCAGGAAGAGCGGGCTGGTGGGCTTCCAGCCGGGGGTGGTCACGATCAGCTCGGTGCCGTCGGGAAGGGTCTCCCCGTCGCCGAGGCGGACCGTGATGCCCAGCGGCTCCAGCTCGGCCGCCTGGGCGCGCTGCGATTCGCCGTCGCTGCCGTTGACCACGGTCACCGAGGCCCCGAGGCCCCGCAGCGCACGCGCTGCGGGGACCCCGGAGACGCCGAGTCCGGCGACGGTGACCTGCCGTCCGGCGAGGCCGGACACGTCGAGGGAGGCGGCGCCCGACGTCACGAGGCCCGCCACCCCGCGTAGAAGAGGCCGAGGCCGACGATCACGCACATGCCCTGGATGATCCAGAACCGGACCACCACAAGGACTTCGCTCCACCCCTTGAGTTCGAAGTGGTGCTGGAGCGGTGCCATCCGGAAGACCCGTCGCCCGGTCGTCCGGAAGGAGCCGACCTGGATGACCACGGACATGGTGATCAGGACGAACAGACCGCCGAGGAGGGCCAGCAGCAGCTCCGTACGGGAGCAGATGGCGAGGCCGGCGAGCGCGCCGCCGAGCGCGAGCGAACCGGTGTCACCCATGAAGATCTTGGCGGGTGAGGTGTTCCACCACAGGAAGCCGAAGCACGCGCCCATCAGGGCGGAGGCGACGACGGCCAGATCGAGCGGGTCGCGGACCTCGAAACAGGACGCCGGGTTGGTGAGGGTCTCCGCGTTGGCGCAGGACTCCTGGTACTGCCAGACGCCGATGAAGGTGTAGGCGCCGAAGACCATCACGGAGGCGCCGGTGGCCAGACCGTCGAGACCGTCGGTGAGGTTCACGCCGTTCGACATCGCCAGGATCATGAACAGCGCCCAGATCGCGAAGATCACCGGGCCGAAGGACCAGCCGAAGTCCTGGACGAAGGAGAGCCGGTCGGAGGCGGGGGTCTGCTGGCGCGCGTCGGCGAAGTTCAGTGCGAGGATCGCGAAGGCGATACCGACGATCAGCTGACCGGCCATCTTGGCCTTGGCCCGCAGGCCCAGGCTGCGCTGCTTGACGATCTTGATGTAGTCGTCGAGGAAGCCGACCAGGCCCATGCCCGCGAACAGGAAGAGCACCAGCACACCCGAGAAGGTCGGCTGGCTGCCCGTGATCACCTTCGCCAGGGCGTAGGCGATCAGCGTGGCCAGGATGAAGGAGATTCCGCCCATCGTGGGCGTGCCCTGCTTGCTGCCGTGGGTGCGCGGGCCGTCGTCCCGGATGAACTGGCCGTAGCCCTTGCGCGCCAACAGCTTGATCAGCAGCGGGGTGCCGATCAGGGTCAGAAAGAGCCCGATGGCTCCCGAGAAGAGGATCTGCCTCATGCCACCCATTAGTGGATGCCCTCACCCTCGCCCTCGAGCAACGCCTGCGCGACCTGCTCCAGCCCCACCGACCTGGATGCCTTCACCAACACGACGTCCCCCGGTCGCAGCTCGCTGCGCAGCAGATCGACCGCTGCCCGCACGTCGGACACGTGCACCGACTCCTCACCCCACGAACCCTCGTTCTTGGCGCCCATGTCCAGCCAGGCGGCCTCCTGGCCGCCGACCGCCACGAGCTTGCTGACGTTGAGCCGGACGGCCAGCCGCCCGACCGCGTCGTGCTCGGCCAGTGACTCCTCGCCCAGCTCGGCCATCGGGCCGAGCACCGCCCACGTGCGACGCCCCGGTGTGACAGCGCCCATGGCGACCAGCGCGCGCAGCGCTGCTCGCATGGACTCGGGGTTCGCGTTGTAGGCGTCGTTGACGACCGTCACGCCGTCCGAGCGCTCGGTGACCTCCATCCGCCAGCGGGAGAGCTGCCCCGCCTCGGAGAGCGCCACGGCGATCTCGTCGACGGACATGCCCAACTCGTGGGCGACGGCGGCCGCGGCGAGCGCGTTCGACACGTGGTGCTCACCGTACAGGCGCATGGTCACTTCGCTGCACCCGGTAGGGGTTTGAAGCGTGAAGGCGGGACGGCCGCCGTCGGCGAGCCGGACATTCCCGGCACGCACATCGGCGTCCTCGGCCTCGCCGAACAGGACGGTACGGGCCTTGGTGCGCGACGCCATGGCGCGCACGAAGGGATCGTCGGCGTTGAGCACCGCCACCCCGCCCTCCACTGCGGACGGCAGGGCCTCCACGAGCTCGCCCTTGGCCTCGGCGATCTGCTCCCGGCCGCCGAACTCCCCGATATGGGCGGTGCCGACGTTGAGCACGAGTCCGATACGGGGCGGGGTGAGTTCCGCCAGATACCGGATGTGGCCCTTACCGCGGGCGCCCATCTCCAGCACCAGGTGCTGGGTGGCCTGGTCGGCACTCATCGCGGTGAGCGGCAGGCCGATCTCGTTGTTGAGCGAGCCCGGCGTCCATACGGTGGGGCCGCGGCGCTGGAGCAGCTGGGCGATGAGGTCCTTGGTGCTCGTCTTGCCGGCGGAGCCGGTGAGGGCGACCACGGTGGTGCCCAGGCGCTCCACGACGGCGCGCGCGAGCGCTCCCATGGCGGCGATGACGTCGGGGACGACGATCGCCGGTACGGGGGCGTCCGGGGTGCCGACGGGGCGGGCGGCCAGGACCGCCGCGGCGCCCGCCTCGACCGCGCCCCTGGCGAAGTCGTGGCCGTCCACGCGCTCCCCGGGGAGCGCGGCGAAGAGGCTGCCGGGCCGCACCTCGCGGGAGTCGATCACGACAGGGCCCGTGACCTTCAGGTCCGGGTCCGGTATGTCGTGCGGCTGTCCACCGACTAGGCCGGCGATCTCGGTGAGGGACAGTGCGATCACTGATCACCTCCGGCCGTGCGGGAGAGCTGCCTGGAGGGGGCTGGTGCGCGCATGGCGGTCTGTCATCCCTGGTCGTGTAGGTGTTTGTCCCGGTGCTGTGGGCTCGCCTCGGGGCGCGTGGCATCGCGCCTGTGGGCTCGCTCACTGAGCTCGATGGCTTCGCGGAGTACCTGGCGGTCGTCGAAGGCCCGGATCACGCCCGCGATGTCCTGGCCCAGCTCGTGGCCCTTGCCCGCCACGATGACGGTGTCACCCGGCTCGGCGCGGGCGACGGCGGCCGCGATGGCGTTGGCCCGGTCCTCCTCGACCAGCACATCACCGCGCTCATGGGCCGGCACCTCTGCGGCGCCCGCGAGCATGGCGGCGAGGATCGCGAGCGGGTCCTCGGAGCGGGGGTTGTCGGAGGTGAGGACGGCCGTGTCGGCGTACCGGGCCACCGCGGCGCCCATGGGGCCGCGCTTGAGCCGGTCGCGGTCACCGCCGCAGCCGAGGACGGCGTGCAGCTTGCCGTCGGTCACCTTACGGAGGGCACGCAGCACCGACTCCACGGCGTCGGTCTTGTGGGCGTAGTCGACGACCGCGAGGTAGGGCTGGCCCACGTCGACCCGCTCCAGCCGGCCCGGTACGCCGGGGACGGCGGCGACGCCGTCGGCGGCCGTCTGCGGGTCGATCCCGGCGACGGCGAGCGCGACTACGGCGGCGAGCGCGTTGGCCACGTTGAAGGGGCCCGGGAGGGGCGCGGCGGCCCGTACGGACTCACCGTTCGGGCCGACGGCGGTGAAGGTCGAGCCGAGCGGGCCCACCTCGACGTCCGCGGCGCGCCAGTGGGCGTCGGGGTGGCCCTCGGCGGAGAAGGTGGTGACGGGCACCTCGGACTGCTCGATCAGTCGGCGGCCGTACTCGTCGTCGTAGTTGATCACTCCGAGGCGGCTGCGGGCCTTGGTGAACAGCTGGGCCTTGGCCTGGAAGTAGTCCTCCATACCGGAGTGGAATTCCATGTGCTCCGGGCTGAGGTTGTTGAAGACCGCGACGTCGAAGACGCAGCCGTCGACGCGGCCGAGGACCAGGGCGTGGCTGGAGACCTCCATGACGACCGAGCGGACCTCGCGCTCCCGCATCACCGCGAACAGGGCCTGGAGGTCGGTGGCCTCGGGGGTGGTGCGCTCGGACTTGATGCGCTCGTCGCCGATCCGCATCTCCACGGTGCCGATGAGACCCGTAAGGCCGCCGTCGTGCTTCGCGGCGGCCTTGAGGCCGCCTTCGATGAGATACGCGGTCGTGGTCTTGCCGGAGGTGCCGGTGATGCCGATCTGGAGCAGGTCGTGACCCGGGTCGCCGTAGATCGTGGCGGCCAGCGCGCCCATCCGGCCGCGCGGGTTGTCCACCGCGAGGACCGGCAGGCCGGTGGCGGCGGCGCGCTCGGCGCCGGCCGGGTCGGTCAGCACCGCGACCGCGCCGAGGTCGGCGGCCTGGGCGGCGAAGTCCGCGCCGTGGAGGCGGGCACCGGCCAGCGCGGCGTACACATCGCCGGGGCGCACGGCCCGCGAGTCATGGGTGATCCCGGTGACCGCGGCCCCTTCCGAGGCTTCGGGGGCTTCGACGCCCAGCTGATCCGCCAGCTCCGCCAGCGGGATCGGGCGGACCTGGAGAGGGCGGGGCGCTCCCGGGTATTCCACAGAAACGTCCTTCTGAGGGGTTTGGGACTGATCAGCGTGGGGCACGGCGGTGAGCGTACCCGGGACACCCGCTCCCCCGCGAAATGAGGCGGCGGTGCGGGGCCGTACCGGACCGTGGTTCCCGGAGTCCGGCGTGATCGTCATCACTGCTGGGCCCGCTCACTGGCCCGGGTTGTAGCTCACCGGGAGCCGTTTGGGCTGCTTCCCGGAGGGCGGGACCTGCAAGGCCTTGAGGCCGAACTCCATGACCTTCTTGTAGACCGGTCCGCAGACCTGACCGCCGAAGTAGCTGCCCTTGGTCGGGTTCTGAACGGCACAGTAGACCGTCAGCCGAGGTTTGTCGGCCGGGGCGAAGCCGGCGAAGGACGCGGTGTAGCCGCGGTAGCGGCCGGTCTTGGGGTCCACCCGGTTGGAGGTGCCGGTCTTGCCCGCGACAAGATAGCCCGGGATCTTCGCCTTGACGCCGGTGCCCTGCTGATCGTCGACGACCGACTCCAGCATCTCGGCGAGCGTCTTGGCGGTCTCCTTACTGACGACACGGGTCTTCTTGGGGGCGGGCGCCGCGGTGAAGTCGCCGCCGGGCCCCCTGGCGCCGCGGATGATGGTGGGCGCGATGCGCTCGCCCCCGTTGGCGATGGTGGAGTACACCGAGGCCGCCTGGATGGCGTTGAGCGAAAGCCCCTGGCCGAAGGGGATGGTGTACTGCTGCGAGGCGCTCCAGTCCTGCGGCTTGGCCAGGATGCCCGGGGTCTCGCCGGGGAAGCCGAGCCCGGTGGGCTGGCCGATCCCGAACTTGCGCAGGTAGGAGTAGAGGATCTGGTTCTTCTGCCGCTTGGTCTTGGCCAGCTGCTCCGTGGCGAGGATCGTGCCGATGTTGCTGGACTTGGCGAGCACGCCGTTGAGCGTGAGGTACCAGGTCGGATGGTCGATGTCGTCGGCGAAGGCCCGGTCGGCCCGCGGCAGCCGGTTGGGGACCACCACATGGGTGTTCCAGCGCGCCACGCCCTCCTGGAGGACGGCGGCCATGGACATCAGCTTGCTGACGCTGCCGGGCTCGTAGGCGTCGGAGACCGCGGCGTTGCCCAGGGCGTCGGCGTCCGTGGTGGTGATGTCGTTGGGGTCGAAGCCGGGGGCGTTGGCCATGGCCAGCAGCTGTCCGGTGCGGGTGTCCTGGACGATGACGTAGCCGCGGTCGGCCCCGGACTTGCGCACCTGGTCGGCGATGGCGCTCTGGGCGGCCCACTGGATGTCCCGGTCGATGGTCAGCTCGTAGTCGCTGCCGGGGACCGCGGGCTGCTCCCTGACGTCGCCGGTGGGCACCTGGTGGCCGCCGGACTGGGCGTAGACGCGCTTGCCGTCCTTGCCCGCGAGCTTCTTGTCGAGCTGCTGCTCGAGCCCGGCGGAGCCGCGTCCGTCGGCGTCCACGAATCCCAGGATCCCGGCGGCGAGGTCCCCGTTCGGATAGACCCGCTTGCTGTGCGCCTCGCGGTTGACCCCGGCCAGGACATTGGCGCCCTTGCCCTTGGCCGCCGCGTCGTCCAGGGCGCTCTTCAGGTCCTTGATCTGGTTCCAGACCTGCGGGGACTGCTGCCGGGCGAGCACGACGTACTGCGACCTGGGGTTGTCGGTGAGCTTCTGCTCCAGGTCCGCCTGGTCCTTGCCGAGGATCGGCGCGAGCAGGGCCGCGGCCTGGCGGGGCGCGTCGTGGGACTTGGCCGTCTTGGGCGTGAGGAGGTCGGGGGCGGCGGTGATGTCGTAGGCGTCCACCGTGGTCGCCAGGTCGACACCATTGCGGTCGGTGATGGAGCCGCGCTCGGCGGACAGCTTCACCGGGATGTAGCGGTTGACGTTGGCCTTGGCCGCGTAGGCGCTGGCGTCGACGGCCTGCACCTGGAGCAGCCGTACGACGAAGACCAGCATGACCAGGGTGAGGCCGAGGCTGATCAGCCGCAGTCGGGGACGCGGGCTGCCCAGCCGCAGCTGCTGGGGAGCGCCGGGATGGGGACGCGGGGCCGGACGGCCGGACGGTCCGCCCTGACCCCGGCGCTCGCCGGGGCGCCGCGCCGGGTCCTGGCGCGGGCGGCGGTCACCGCGCGGACCGGCCGGGCCGGGCACCCCGCGGCGGCGGGGGTCCTGGGGCGCGCTCACGCGAGGGCCGCCCTCGGCTCGGTGGCCGCCTTCGGGTCGCCGACCGCCCTCGGGCCGGTGGCCGTCCACCGGGCGTGGGTGGTCGCCCGCGCGGGCGGGGTGGGCTGGGCGCAGGCTGGGGATCGCGTCACCGTGTCACCTACTGAGGGGCCGGGGTGGAGTTCGCGGAGGCGGAGGCGGAGGTGGATACGGAGGCGGAGGGGCCGGTGGCCAGCCCGTACGGGGGCACCGAGGCCGTGGCGGACGGCGGCGTCGGCGGCGCGAGGGCGGACGGAGTGGGCGACGCCTCGGACAGGACGGGCGACGCCTCGGACGGCGTGGTGCCGAGCGCGGGCGGCAGCACCCGGCCGGGTCCGCCCAGCACCGAGGGCTGCCCCGTGGCCGGGGCGGGCACCCCGCTGACCGAGCCGTCCGGGTTGAGGAAGGCGGGGGTGCCGCCGGGCACCATTCCCAGCTCCCGGGCGCGCCGCTCGAGCTCGCCGGGCGCGGAGAGCTTGTCCACGTCCTGCTGGAGGGCCTGGCGCTCGTCGGTGAGCTCCTTGGTCTGCTTCTCCAGTCTGGTGAGCTCGAACGACCCCTGGTTGAGGGAGGAGTTCAGCAGGAGCAGCGCGATCAGGCCGGAGCCGAGCAGGACCACGACGAGCAGCACGAAGGGCGTGCGCCTGGCCGTGGTGGCGCCCGGCGCCGGCCGTCCTTTCGGGCCCGTCCCCCGCGCGCTCATGGGGCGACCTCTTCCCGGATGCGCTCCGCCCCCCGGAACCGCGCCGGGGCGGCCCGGCGGTTCTCGGCGATCTCCTCCTCGGTGGGCAGCTCCGCACCACGGGTGAGCAGCTTCAGCCGGGGCTGGTACTGCTCGGGGACGACCGGCAGCCCCGGGGGCGCCGTATTGCCGGCACCGGCCGCGAGCACCTGCTTGACCAGGCGGTCCTCCAGCGAGTGATACGACAGCACGGCGATCCGCCCGCCGACCGCGAGCGCCCTTACGGCCGCCGGGATGGCCCGCTCCAGGACCGCGAGCTCGCCGTTGACCTCGATCCGCAGCGCCTGGAAGGTGCGCTTGGCCGGATTGCCGCCGGTGCGCTTGGCGGCCTGCGGCAGCGCATCGCGGATCAGCTCGACGAGCCGGGCGCTGTTGGTGAACGGCTCCTTGGCGCGCTCCCGCACCACCGCGTCCACGATCTTCTTGGCGAACTTCTCCTCGCCGTACGTCCGCAGGATGCGCACCAGGTCGCCCGGCGGATAGGTGTTGAGCACCTCAGCCGCGCTGACTCCGGTGGTCTGGTCCATCCTCATGTCCAGCGGGGCGTCCTGGGCGTAGGCGAAACCGCGCCCGGCCTCGTCCAGCTGCATGGACGACACACCGAGGTCGAAGAGGATCGCCTGGACGCGCGGGACGCCGAGCCGGTCGAGGACCTCGGGCAGCTCGTCGTAGACCGCGTGGACCAGCGTCGCCCGATCGCCGTAAGGGGCGAGCCGCTCTCCGGCGAGCCGCAGTGCGGACGGGTCGCGGTCCAGGGCGATCAGCCGGGCCTCGGGGAAGTCGCGCAGCAGCGCCTCGCTGTGGCCGCCGAGGCCCAGGGTGCAGTCGACCACGACCGCGCCGGGCTGGGCGAGAGCGGGGGCCAGCATGTCCAGGCAGCGCTGGAGCATGACGGGAACATGGAGAGCGTTGCTGCTCATTGCGCTGCTCGTGCGCCCTTCTGAGGATCGGGCGAGGATGATACGCACCGCCGGGTCCCCGCCCGCTCTGAAGGGGAAGTGGCCTACTGGCGCCGGGGAAGTGACGTCAGGCGACCGGAGCGGGAGGAGGCCGAGGGGTGCGTACGCACCGCGCTCACGCGAAATTCCGGGATCCGAGGGGAGCGTCACGCCTCCCACTTCGCGCCACTTTAGTCCACTCGTCCCTTCGGTCAACCAACCGGCCTGCGCGTCCCGCCCCGGGGGTGGTTTCCCCTCCCCCGGGCACCGGACCGCGGGGCGCGGGGGGTTGTGGATTGCCTCACATCACCCCTTCGGCCCACCCCGTTGCCCTCGTTTGCCCTACCTAAAGAGAAGACAAAATTTCCTGGTGAGGGGTAGCGTCGTCATCATGTCGATATCAGCGCCGCAGCCGAACCCGTCCACCGACCGCGACGCCCGCACGGGAGACACGGTCACCGACAGCCTTGTGGAGGCCAACCGCAGTTACGCCGAGAAATTCACCGACCCGGGGATGGACGCGCGGCCGGTGCGGCGCGTCGCCATCGTCGCGTGCATGGACGCCCGTCTGGACCTGCACGAGGCACTCGGCCTGGAGTTGGGCGACTGCCACACCATTCGCAACGCGGGCGGTGTGGTCACCGACGACATCATCCGGTCCCTGACCATCAGCCAGCGGGCCCTCGGGACCCGCAGCGTCGTGCTCATCCACCACACCGGCTGCGGTCTGCTGACCCTCACCGAGGACTTCCGGCACGAGCTGGAGGAGGAGGTGGGACAGCGGCCGTCGTGGGCGGTCGAGGCGTTCAAGGACCTCGACGCCGACGTCCGCCAGTCGATGGAGCGGGTGCGCACCTCGCCGTTCCTGGTGCACACCGACGACGTCCGCGGCTTTGTCTTCGACGTGACGACGGGTCTGCTGCGGGAGGTCACGCCACGGACGTGAGGGTGCTGGAGATACGGAAGGGATTCAGCACTCGAACTCGTACAAGCGTGACAAATAACCCCGGGTTATCCACAGCCGAGTGACGCGAGGCCGCGGAGACCGCAAGAATGCATAGGTGACATCGTCCCCCGCAACCACGCGGGGGTCCGATGTCAGCGTTTGCGGTGGGCCGGTCCGTTCCGAGGGCAACGGCCCTGAGAACGGGCCGAGGAGGGCCGGGTGACGACCTATGACGAGCGAGCGAGCCTCAGCGATCTGACCACCACAGCGGATCGGATCCGCAGGTCGGTGGAGGGTGTGATCGAGGGCAAGCCCGAGGTCGTACGGCTTTCGCTGACCGTGCTGCTCGCCGAGGGGCATCTGCTGATCGAGGACGTCCCGGGCGTGGGCAAGACGATGCTGGCCAAGGCGCTCGCCCGGTCCATCGACTGCTCCGTGCGGCGGATCCAGTTCACCCCGGACCTGCTGCCGTCCGACATCACCGGCGTGAGCATCTTCGACCAGCAGCGCAAGGAGTTCGAGTTCAAGCCGGGCGCCATCTTCGCCCAGATCGTGATCGGCGACGAGATCAACCGCGCCTCGCCCAAGACCCAGTCCGCGCTCCTGGAGTCGATGGAAGAGCGTCAGGTCACCATCGACGGGGAGAGCTATGAGCTGCCCAACCCCTTCATGGTGGTGGCCACGCAGAACCCGGTCGAGATGGAGGGCACCTATCCGCTGCCCGAGGCGCAGCGCGACCGCTTCATGGTCCGTGTCTCCATCGGGTACCCCAGCCCGCAGGCCGAGCTCCAGATGCTGGACGTCCACGGCGGGGTCTCCCCGCTGGACGACCTGCAGCCCGTGGCGCACGCCCATGAGATCGTCAAGCTGATCGAGGCGGTGCGCTCGGTGCACGTCGCCGAGGCCGTCCGGCGTTACGCGGTGGACCTGGTGGCCGCCACCCGCAACCACCCCGATCTGCGGCTGGGGGCCTCGCCGCGCGCCACGCTGCATCTGCTGCGGGCCGCCAAGGCGTCGGCCGCGCTGGCCGGGCGGGACTTCGCGCTGCCGGACGATGTGCAGACCCTCGCCGTCGCGGTGCTGGCCCACCGGCTGCTGCCCACCGCGCAGGCCCAGCTGAACCGCCGCACCTCGGAGCAGGTCGTCGCGGACATCGTGCAGCGCACCCCGGTGCCCACCTCCACCCAGCGCGGTGCGGGCGGGATGCCCCCCATGCCGCCCATGCCCCCGGCCGACTTCGGGCGGCAGCAGCCGGGCGCGCGGAGGCTGTGATGGCCGCAGGGGGGACGGACATGGGCCCGGAGGGGCCCGGCGCCGGCGAGCAGCCGGGCGGGCTGCGGGCCGCCCTCGCCGGTCTGACCACCCGCGGCCGTTCCTTCCTGGCCGCCGGGGTGGCCGCCGCGGTGTGCAGCTATGTCCTGGGCCAGGCGGATCTGCTGCGGGTCGGGCTGCTGCTGGCCGCGCTGCCGCTGGTCTGCGTGGCCGTGGTCTACCGCACCCGGTACCGGGTGGCGGGCAGCCGACGGCTCGCGCCCGCGCGGGTGCCCGCGGGCTCCGAGGCCCGGGTGCACCTGCGGATGGACAATGTCTCGCGGCTGCCCACCGGGCTGCTGATGCTCCAGGACCGGGTGCCCTATGTGCTGGGGCCGCGCCCGAGGTTCGTACTGGACCGGGTGGAGCCGGGCGGCCGCCGCGAGGTCTCCTACCGGGTCCGCTCCGATCTGCGCGGCCGCTATCCGCTGGGCCCGCTCCAGCTGCGGCTGAGCGATCCGTTCGGGATGTGCGAGCTCACCCGCGCCTTCAGCGCCTACGACACGCTCACGGTGGTGCCCCGCGTCGAGCCCCTGCCCCCGGTGCGCCTGACCGGCGAGGCCGCGGGGTACGGGGACGGGCGGCACCGCTCGCTGGCGCTGGCCGGCGAGGACGATGTCATCCCGCGCGGCTACCGCATAGGCGACGATCTGCGCAGGGTGCACTGGCGCTCCACCGCGCGCTACGGGGAGCTCATGGTCCGCCGGGAGGAGCAGCCGCAACGGGCCCACTGCACGGTGCTGCTGGACACCCGGCGCACCGCCCACTACGGCTCCGGGCCGGACTCGGCCTTCGAGTGGGCGGTCACCGGGGCGGCCTCGGCCGCGGTCCACCTGCTGGAGCGGGGCTATGCGGTCCGGCTGCTGACCGACACCGGAAGCTCGGTACCCGGCCCGGACGGCGGAGGCGGCTTCACCGGTTCCACCCATGACTCGGCGGAGACGGCCGGGCTGATGCTGGACACCCTCGCCGTGGTGGACCACTCCGACGGCGGAGGGCTCTCGCCCGCCTATGAGGTGCTGCGCGGCGGCGGTGAGGGGCTGCTGGTGGCCTTCCTGGGCGATCTGGACGAGGAGCAGGCGGCGATGGCCGCCCGGATGCGGCACCGCACCACGGCCGCGGTGGCCTTTGTGCTGGACGGCGCCGCCTGGTCGCGCGGGGCGGAGCTCGGCAGCACACAGGAGCTGGAGGACCGGCTGCGGCGGCTGCGCGAGGCGGGGTGGACGGCGCTGCCGGTCGGCCCCGGCGCCTCGCTGACGCAGCTGTGGCGGCAGGCCGACGCCCAGGGCGCCACCCGGGCGGACGCCGGAAGCCGCGCGGGCGGCGGCATGACAGGGAGCTGGACATGAGTGGAAGCGTTCGGCTCGCGATATGTGCGGCGCTGGCCACAGTGGCGGCGGCCTGTGCGCTGCTGCCGCTGGTGGATCCGGCGAGCTGGCTGTTGCAGGCCGTCCTGTTGCTGACGGTCCAGAGCGCCGCGGGCGTGGTGGCCCGCCGGGTGCCGCTGGCCCGCCCGCTGACGCTGGCCGTGCAAGGCCTGGTGACGCTGCTGCTGCTCACCCTGGTCTTCGCGCACGACCAGGCGCTGGGCGGGCTGCTGCCGAGCCCGCAGGCGCTCCACGAGTTCTCGCTGCTGCTCCGCGACGGCGCCGACGACGTGGGGCAGTACGCGATCCCCGCGCCGCTCACCGACGGCATCCGGCTGATGCTCGTGGGCGGGGTGCTGGTGATCGGCCTGGTGGTCGACGCGCTCGCGGTCACGTACCGCAGCGCGGCCCCCGCCGGGCTTCCGCTGCTCGCGCTCTACTCGGTCGCGGCCGGTCTGTCCGACGACGGGAGCGACTGGCTGTGGTTCCTGCTGGCGGCGGCCGGCTATCTGCTGCTGCTCCTGGCCGAGGGCCGGGACCGGCTGTCCCAGTGGGGCCGGGTGTTCAGCGGCGGAGCCCCGCATCCGGCGGGTATGCCACCCTCAGGCCTGGCCGGGGCCGGAGGCAGCCCGGCGCTCGCCCCGGTCCGCACCGGCCGCAGGATCGGCGTGCTGGCGCTCGGCATCGCGCTCGCGGTGCCCGCGGTGCTGCCGTCCCTGGACGGCGGGCTGCTGGACCGGCAGGGCGGCAACGGCGGGGCGGGCAGCGGCGGCGGCACGATCTCGGCGGTCAATCCGCTGGTGTCGCTCCAGGACAGCCTGAACCAGCCGGAGAACAAGGAGGTGCTCCGCTATCGCACCTCCTCGCAGACCACCCAGGACCTCTATCTGCGGATCGTGGCGCTGGACCGGTTCGACGGCACCTCATGGAAGTCGTCCGAGCGGCATGTCACCGATGTGCCCAGTCAGCTCCCCTCGCCCGCCGGGCTCGGCCCCTCGGTCCGGGTCTCCTCGATCGACACCTCGATCTCGGCCGCAGACTGGTACGCGCAGAACTGGCTGCCCCTCCCCTACCCCGCCTCCAAGGTCGAGATCGACGGGCGCTGGCGCTATGAGCCGGAGGGCCGCACGCTGGTCGGCGACCGGGGCCAGACCACCCGGGGCGCGCGCTACCGGGTCACCAGCCTGCTGGTGGAGCCGACGGCCGACCAGCTGGCGGCCGCCCCGGCACCGCCCTCCCGGCTGCGGAGCGAGTACACCGAGGTGCCGGACTCATTGCCGTCCGTGGTGGCCCGTACGGCACGGGAGGTGACCGCCGGCGCGGCGAACGCGTACGAGAAGGCGGTCAAGCTCCAGGACTGGTTCGCGGTGAGCGGAGGATTCCGTTACGACACCCAGGTGCAGTCCGGCAGCGGCTCGGCCGCCATCGTCCGGTTCCTGAAGCAGAAGGAGGGCTTCTGCGTCCACTTCTCCTTCTCGATGGCGGCGATGGCCCGGACGCTGGGCATTCCGGCGCGGGTCGCGGTCGGGTTCACCCCCGGCACCGCCCAGGCGGACGGCTCGGTGTCGGTGGGCCTGAAGGACGCGCACGCCTGGCCGGAGCTGTACTTCGAGGGCGTGGGCTGGACCCGTTTCGAGCCCACCCCGAGCCGGGGCACCCAGCCCGACTACACGATGGAGCAGACGCCCTCGGGCACCCCGACCGACGAGCCCACGACCGAGCCCACCGAGACCTCCGAGCCGACGGCCGCGCCGACCGCGTCCGACAGCTGCCCCCCGGACATGAAGAAGCTGGGCACCTGTGGCGGCGCCGCGGCCCAGCAGCCGGACGACGGCGCCTCGGGCGGGGGCTGGTCGGCCACCAAGGTCACCAGCTGGAGTTCGCTGGCGGTGCTGCTGGCCGTGGTGCCCCTGCTGCCCATGCTGTGGCGGCGGCGGATACGGACCCGCAGACTGAACGGCTCGGGCGGGCGCACCGAGCAGGACGCCGCCGACCGGGTGCTCGCCGCATGGCGTGAACTCACCGACTCGGCCTGGGACTTCGGCGTACTGCCGGACGACTCGCTGACCTCGCGCAGAGCGGTGGCCCGGATGGTGCGGATCGCCGGGCTCGACGACGAACCGGCCCGGGCGGCGCAGCGGGTGGCCGAGGCGGTCGAGCAGGTGCTGTACGCACCGCGGCCGCGCCCGGTCACGGGCGTCGCGGACGACGTCCGGCTGGTGCTGGCCGGATTCCGGGCCACGGCGGGGCGGCGGGAGCGGCTGCGGGCGCTGCTGGCCCCGCGGTCCGCGGCCCAGCTGGCGTGGGCGGCGGGACAGCGCTGGTCGGCGCTGGTGGAGCGGTGGGGGACGCCCCGCTGGGCCCGCTGGGCCTCCCAGCTCCGGGCCCCGCGCGGCCAGCAGGAGAACTGATCCCCGGGCGGCCCTGAGCGCCTGCGTGAGCCCCCGCGCATGGCGCGGGGCCCGACGCATGGCGCGGGGGCCCGAAGAAGCACACCGCACGGCTGAGGGGCGGTCGCCAGTCGGCGACCGCCCCTCAACCGCTCATCCGTGAATTCTCAGTGGCCCTGCTCATCACGACGCCGCTGCCACCGCTCCTCGATGCGTGTCATCATCGAGCGGCGCTGACGGCCCTGACGACGGGGAGCCGCCCCGCCACCACGCTGTGCCTCGCCGGGTTTGGGGGCCTTGCGCCAACCGGTCACCGCGAGCACCGCGCATCCCAGCATGATCAGGAAGCCCACCACGCTGATCCAGATCTGGGGAACGATCACCCCGACCATGAGGAGTGCGATGCCCACCAGAAAACCCGCGACCGCCTGGTAGACCCGTCGCCGGGTGTACGTTCGCAGGCCGCTTCCCTCAAGCGCTGTCGCGAACTTGGGATCTTCGGCGTACAGCGCTCGCTCCATTTGCTCGAGCATGCGCTGCTCGTGCTCCGAGAGCGGCACGGAGTCCTCCTACTCGTCGGTCGCGGGGGGCGACCGGGTGCGACCCTTTCAGGATAGGCAGGGAATCGCCCCCGTGAAACCCGCCCCTCAACGCCAATTCGCCCACCCCTTCGGGCGTGGCGAAAGTTGACGCTGAGACGTCCATTCCCCTCCCGCCGATTGGCCATGCCGGACGGTGTACCCCGATCATACGGCGCCAGGCGGCCGATCGGGTCTGCTGTGGCCGACTCCACCTGCGCCGCCCGTCGTCGGATGGGGCGGGAGGAGCGCTCTAGTCCCGCTCGGCGAGAACGTGCAGCTGAGTGGCGACGGAGCGGAAGGCGGGCAGCTCGGCGGCGGCCTCCTCCAGCTGCAACAGGGCGTCCAGCGCCCCGGGCTCGGTGTCCACGAGCACTCCGGGGACAAGATCGGCGAAGACCCGCACCCCGTGCACCGCGGCGATCTCCAGACCGGCAGCGCGCACCAGCCCGGACAGCTGGTCCTCGGTGAAGCGGCGCGGCATCGGGTCCCCGGAGCCCCAGCGGCCCTCGGGGTCGGTAAGCGCTTGCCGGGCCTCGGTGAAGTGACCGGCCAGGGCGCGGGCCAGCACGGCGCCGCCCAGGCCCGCGGCGAGCACGCTGAGGGTCCCGGCCGGGCGCAGGGCCGCCGCCGCGTTCCGCAGGCCCTCGGCGGGATCGTCCACGTACTCCAGGACGCCATGGCAGAGCACCACGTCGTAACCGCCGCGCTCGACCACGTCGAACAGCCCGTGGGCATCGCCCTGGACCCCGCGCACCCGGTCGGCGACCCCGGCCTCGGCGGCCCGCCGCTCCAGCGCGAACAGCGCGTTCGGACTCGGGTCGACCACGGTGACGCGGTGACCGAGGCGGGCCACGGGGACGGCGAAATTGCCGCTGCCGCCGCCGGTGTCCAGGACGTCCAGCGCGCCGTGCACGGCCTCGCCCCCGGCGGGCTCCCGGCCCGTGGCCTTGGCCCGCCGTTCCAGGGCGTCTTTCAGGACCTCCCAGACCACGGCGGTACGGAGGGACGCACGGGGGCGCTGCGGGTCTGACACGGCGGGTGGCTCCTCGGCGCGGTGCCGCCACTGCCCGGAGGCGGTGACGACGGCTTGCTGAACGTCGGCGCTCCCAGCCTATTGCCTCCGTGGGGCGGGCGACGCCGAGGCGGCCAGCGGACCGGCGTCACACGGATACCGGCCCCCAGCGGACCCCGACCGCCCCCTCGGTACCCGACCGCCCACGCGCGGTACCCGACCGCCCACGCCCCTATCGGACCGCCCCCGCGCCGATACCGGGCCGCCCCTCAGGCCCCCGGCGGGCCCGGCTCGTCGTCCGGCCTCTGGTGGGGCAGGGCTGGCTGCAGCATCAGCATGCGCTCCACCAGGCGCAGGAACATCGCGGTGGCGCGCAGCAGATCGTCCGCGTCCCGCGGGCTCGCGGCGCCCTGTATCCCCGCCTCGGCGCGGGCCCGGCGCTCGGCGCCGGAGGCGAACAGGGCGCTCCACTCGGTCAGTTCGGGAGCGACCTCGGGCAGCACCTCCCAGGCGCTGCGGATCCGGGCGCGGCGGCGTGCGGTGGGCTCGGGGCGGCCGCGCACGGCGAGCACGGCGGCGGCCGTGCGCAGGGCGGCCAGATGCGCGGTCGCAAAGCGCTCGTTGGGGGTCTCGAGCGCGGCGGCCTCCTCCAGCCCCTCATGGGCCTGGGTGAGCAGGGCCGCGGCGGCGGGCGGGGCGGACGCGCGGCGCAGCACGGGGTGGACATCGCTCGCGGGACCGGTCAACGAGGGGGCAGGGGCGGCGGCACGGTGCCGGCGCGCTGCGGCGGTACTGGCCATGACGAACCTCCTGTCGTCGCGTGGTGGCCGCTCGTGTGGTAAAGCGACCGCCGTATGGGGCCATCGTGGGGCACACCACTGACAATCGGCCCTGACCAGCGCGAACGCCCCCGGTGCCACGCCTCGTCCGGCCATGCCCCATACTGGTTTTTGCACTGACCAGTCAGTTCAAAAATGCAAGGAAGTGATCTGTGTGGGGGGCACCCCAGAAACGGAGACCGGGGCGGCGGTGACGGCCGAGGGGCTCGGCGTCAGGGCGTCGCACGGCTGGGCGTTCCGCGGTGCCGACGTCGCCGCCGACCCGGGTGCGCTGATCGCCGTCGAGGGCCCGTCGGGCTCGGGCCGCACCTCCCTGCTGCTCACGCTCACCGGCCGGATGCGCCCCACCGAGGGATACGGCCATGTCGGTGGCTTCCGAGTGCCCCAACAAATGGCGCGCATACGCCGGATCAGCGCGCTCGCGCATGTGCCGGGCGTCACCGAGCTCGACCCGGTGCTCACGGTCGCCGAGCATCTGCGCGAGCGGGCCCTGCTGCGGCGCCGGTTCGCCGACTCCCCGCGCGGGCTGCTGCGCCCGCGCCGGGAGCGGGCCGCCGCGTCCCGGGCCGCGATCGACGCCGCCCTTACGGCCGCCGGGCTGGACCTCGACACGCTGCCCAAGGGGCCGCGTACGGCCGTACGGGACCTGGAGCGGCTGGAGGCACTGCGGCTGTCGATCGCGCTCGCGCTCATCGCCCGGCCGCGGCTGCTGGCCGTCGACGACGCCGACCTGAAGCTCTCGGACGACGATCGCGAGCGGGCCTGGGCGCTGCTGCGGGAGATCGCGGCGGACGGCACCACGGTCCTCGCGGTGTGCAGCCAGGCTCCGCGCGGCGCGGTCGTGGTCCGCACCGCGCGCACCAGCGCCGCCGAGAACGGCGAGAGCGGCGCGAGGGCCCGCCGGAACCAGAAGGCCGACGCGCCCGCCACCGACGAACACGCACACGACGAGAACGAGGAGGGGTCGGCGGATGCGCTCGCCGAAACTCGCCGCGCTTGAGCTGAAGCGGTTCGGAAGGGGCAAGCTGCCGCGCGCGGCGCTCGCCGCCCTGCTCCTGCTGCCGCTGCTCTACGGCGCGCTGTACCTGTGGTCCTTCTGGGATCCGTACGGCAAGCTGAACAAGATCCCGGTCGCCCTCGTCAACTCGGACACCGGCGCCACCGTGAAGGGCGAGCACCTCACCGCGGGCGACGACATCACCGACAAGCTGCTCGGCAGCGATACCTTCGACTGGCACCCCACGAGCGCCGCCGAGGCCCGTAAGGGCGTCGCGAACGGCACGTACTACCTCTCGCTGACCGTTCCCCCGGACTTCAGCCGGCACATCGCCTCCAGTTCCGGGAAGTCCCCGGAGACCGGCGCCCTCAAGGTGCGCACCAACGACGCCAACAACTACATCGTCGGCCAGATCTCCCGCTCGGTCTTCTCCGAGGTGCGCGCCGCGGCCTCCTCCAAGGCGTCCCGCGGCTTCTACGACAACATCTTCATCTCCTTCGCCGACATCCACGGCGAGACGGAGAAGGCCGCCAACAGCGCCGACAAGCTCGGTAAGGGCATCGGCAAGGCCAAGAAGGGCGCGGACGACCTCGCCAAGGGCCTGGCCAAGGCCAAGGAGGGCAGTCGCGATCTGAAGTCCGGGCTCGGCACGCTCTACAAGGGCTCCGGGACGCTCGAGACCGGCGCGGGCGGGGTCGCCGACGGCACCCAGTCCCTGTCCGACAAGGTCAACGGCGTGGCGGCCAAGGTCCGCCCGTTCCTCAAGGAGCACGGCAAGGAGATCGGGGACATCTCCCAACTGGTCGCCGACGCCTCCCAGAAGGCGTCCGACAACCTCGACACCCTGCCCGAGAAGACCTCCACGGCGGCCACCAAGGCCCGTAAGGCGTCCGACGACCTCGCCGCCGACTACCGGACCCGCTGCGAGGGCGCGGTGCCCACCGACCCGGACTGCCCCGCGCTGAAGAAGTCGGTGGCGGCGGCCGACACCGCCGCCGATGTGGCCGAGGACGTCAACAAGCTGGTCAAGGACCACACCGGCCAACTCGACACCCTCGGCGGCCATCTGGACGATCTGCACGACCAGGCGCTCTGGCTCGCGCACAACGCCCCGCACCTGGACACCGACCTCGACTCCGCCGTACGGAAGGTCAACACTCTCAACTCCGGGGCGCGGAAGGTCGCCAAGGGCGCCGGAACCCTGCACACCGGGCTGGGCACCGCCAAGACCGGCGCCTCCGACCTCGACAGTGGCGTCGGTAAGGCGCGCGGCGGCGCGGACGCCCTGGGCGGCGGGATGTACCGGCTCGTGGACGGCTCCGGGAAGCTCTCCGGCGGTCTGCACGACGGCGCGGCCAAGATCCCCGACTACGGCAAGCAGGACCGGGACGCCCGTACGCAGGTGATGTCGGATCCGGTGCGGCTGGTCAACCAGGCGCTGCACAAGGCGCCCAACTACGGCACGGGCTTCGCCCCGTACTTCATCCCGCTCTCCCTGTGGGTCGGCGCGATGGTGGCCTACATGCTGATCCAGCCGCTCAACGGGCGCGCGCTGGCGGCGGGCGCATCCTCCTGGCGGATCGCGTTCGCGGGCTGGCTCCCGGTCGCCGCGATCGGTGTGCTCCAGACGGCGGCCCTGATGGCGGTGTTGCACTGGGCGATCGGCCTCGAGATGGTGCGGGCCGCGGGCACGCTCGGCTTCCTGATGCTGGTGACGGCCTGTTTCGCGGCGATCGTGCAGTGGCTGAACGCCCGCTTCGGACCGGCCGGCCGGATCCTGGTACTGGCCCTGCTGATGCTCCAGCTGACCTCGGCGGGCGGCACCTATCCGGTGCAGACCAGTCCGCGCTTCTTCAACGCCATCCACCCCTTCCTGCCGATGACCTACGTGGTGGACGGGTTGCGCCGGCTGATCACCGGCGGCGGACTCGGACCGGTGTGGCTGGCCTGCGGAGTGCTCCTCGGATTCACCGCGGCCGCCCTGGCGCTCACCGCGTGGTCGGCGCGGCGCCGGCAGGTGTGGACGGTGGACCGGCTGCACCCGGAGCTGAGCCTGTGAGCGGGATAACATCGACAGCGGGCAGAATCGGCGCCATGGACAGCAGCAGCACGCGCCGCCAGGCCACCCGGCAGAAACTCTTCGAGGCAGCGGTCACCCTCATCGCCGAACAGGGCTTCTCCTCCACCACCGTGGACGAGATCGCCGAGCGGGCCGGGGTGGCCAAGGGCACGGTCTACTACAACTTCGCCAGCAAGACCGTGCTCTTCGAGGAGCTGCTGCGGCACGGCATCGAGCTGCTGACCGCCTCGCTCCAGACCGCCGCCGACGAGAACGCCGAGCGCGGCGGCAGCCATGTGGACGCGCTGGACGCCATGGTCCGGGCCGGGCTGGACTTCATCTCCCGCTATCCGTCGCTGACCCAGCTGTACGTGGCCGAGCTGTGGCGCACCAACCGCGCCTGGCAGTCCACCTTGATGATGGTCCGGCAGCGGGCCATAGCGGTGATCGAGGCCGAGCTGCGGGCCGGGGTGGCCACGCATGAGCTCAGCGAGGACATCGACATCCCGCTGACGGCCTCGGCGCTGTTCGGGATGGTGCTGGTGGCCGCGCTGGACTGGCAGTCCTATCAGCCGGAGCGGTCGCTGGAGGATGTGCACGCGGCGCTGTCACGGCTGCTGCAGGGCCGCGTCGGCGGGACCGTGGCCTCGGGGTGAAAGCAGAAGGCGCTGTTCCGGCAGATCGACCTTCATCGACCTGACCGGAACAGCGCCTCCCCCCGTAACTCCCCCGAACTTCCCCCGTTGGAGACTCCTGGTCCGGAGACTCCCGGTGACTCCCACCTTTCGTCCGGGCCCGCGCCGTTCCGCCGCCCCGTGCCGGCGGTGCGGCGCGTGCCCTTCCGTGTGCTCCACTCTCTCGTCCGCGCAGGTGGCGGCCCATCCGCGCGGCTACTCATCTCCCCGGCTGAGTACGCGTACTCAGCTCTGCGCGTTCGTCCCCAGGCACGGTGACCCGGCTGTCGGTGGGGGCGGATAAAGTCGCGGTCATGGCACGGATTGTGGTGATCGGCTCCGGGATGGGCGCCATGGCGGCGGCCGCCCGGCTGGCCGTGGCGGGCCACCGGGTGGTGGTGTACGAGCGCGGGCGCACCCATGGCGGCGGGGTCGGCCGCTTCGAGCGGGACGGCTTCCGCTTCGACACGGGCCCGGGGCTGCTGCATCTGCCCGCCGTCCACCGGGATCTGTTCGTGAAGACCGGCAAGCAGACCCTGGAGCAGAGCGTGGAGCTCGTCCAGGTCGACCCGGCGAGCCGGCACCTCTTCGCCGACGGCACGGACGTCCGGCTGCCCAACGCCTCGCGCGCCGGGGTGCTCCGGGCGCTGGACGGCGCCTTCGGCGCGGGCGCGGGCGAGCGCTGGAGCGATCTGGTCAACCGGGCGCGCGGGGTGTGGGACGCCACCCGCAGACCGCTCCTGGAGGAGCCGCTGCGCGCCGACTGGCGGGTTCTGGGCCGCGACCCCTATCCGGCCGCCCCCGTGCGGCGCGGCCGGCTCGGCGGCCTGTTCCGCCGGGGCGGCACCGCCGGGCCGCCCACGCTCGCCGAGGTGGCCCGCCGTGAGCTGGGGGATCCGCGCGCCGTGGCCCTCCTGGAGAGCCATGCGCTGGCGCACGGCCTGGACCCGCGCTCAGCCCCCGCCGCGGCCACCGTGCTGCCCTACGTCGAGCAGACGTTCGGCACCTGGTATGTGCGCGGGGGGATGCGGGTGCTCGCCGATGCCCTCCACGAGCGCTGCCGTCAGCGGAAGGTGGAATTCCACTTCGATGCCGAGGTCACCGGCATCGTGGAGAAGGACGGCCGTGCGGCGGGTGTGGAGCTGGCCGACGGCAGCGTCGCGGAGGCCGACGCGGTGGTCTCGGGCATCGACCCCGCGCTGCTGCCCCCACTGCTCGGCGGGCAGCAGCCCTGGCGGGAGGGGGACGTGCGGCCGGAGCCCGGCGCGGGCGGCGGCACCCCGGGGCGGCTGACCGTCTTTCTGGCGCTGCGCGGCGCCCGCCCCGAGGACACCGCGCACCGCACCGTGGTCCACGCCCCGGACCGCGACGCGGAGTTGGCCGCCGTCTTCGGCGACGGCCAGGGGCTCCGCGAGCCCTGCCCCCGCCCCACGGTGACCGTGCTGCGTCCGGACGACCCCACCGCGCGCCCGGACGCGGAGCACGAGGCCGTCACCCTTACCGCCGTCGTCGCCCCGCACGGCCCGGTGGACTGGGCGGACGGCGCGGCGGCGGAGCAGGACGCCCAGCGGCTGATCACGGCCGCCGAGGCCGCGATACCGGATCTGCGGGGGCGGCTGCTGTGGCATGAGGTCCGCACCCCCGCCGACACCGAGGCGGAGACGGGCGCCCGGGGCGGTGGTGTTCCGGGCCCGGTGCTCGCCGGGGCGGACGGCGCGTTTCTGCGGCCCGCCAATGCCACCCGGATACCGGGTCTGTATCTGGCGGGCGGCTGGGCCCATCCGGGCGGCGGGCTCGCCCACGCGGGGATGTCGGGCGCGCTGGTGGCCGGGCTGATCGTCGAGGGCGGGGACTGGCGCGGCTCCCAGTAGCGCGGCCCGGGCGGCGCGTCCCAGCCGTAGCGCGGGCCCGGGAAACCCGCGGTGCGGGCCCTGGAAACGCGCAGGTGGGTGCCGCTCCCGGGAGCGGCACCCACCTGTCGGCGGAGCTCAGTAGCGGTACTGCTCGTCGAAGCCCTGGGGGTAGCCCTGGTCCTGGCCCTGCTGCTGGTACGGATACGCCTGCTGGTCCGCAGGGGGCGCGGCGTCGCCCTCGCGCTGCTGCGGCACCCAGAGCCCGCCGGACTGCATCACGTCGTACGCCGGGTCCGTCGGGGCGTAGCCGGCCTCGGCCGCCCAGTGGTCGCCGCCGCCGTAGGTCCCGCCGTACGGATCCTGCTGGCCGTAGGCCGCGTACTGGTCGGCGTACTGCTGCTGGCCGTACGCCTGCTGGTCGTAAGTCTGCTGGTCGTAGGGCTGGGCCTGGGGCTGGGCGCCGCCGTACGGGTCCTGGCCGTAGGCCGCGTACGCCTCGTTCCCATAGCCGTACTGCCCGGCCTGGCCCATCTGGTCCGCGTAGACGTCCTGGCCGTAGTTGTGGCCCTGCCCCTGGCTGTGGTCCTGCTGCGCGCCGTAGCCGCCGTACGTCTCGTACGCGCTGTAGCCGTCCGCCGTCGCCTCGCTGTACGCGCCCGAGGCCGGGGTGAAGGGGGACGGCTCGTCGTAGACGCCGTACTCGCCGGTGTCGTCGGGCATCGGCTGCGGCTGGTACGCGGGCGGCTCCGGCGGCGCCGCCGGGACCGCCTCCAGGTCGGAGACCTCGAGGATCGGCTCCTTGTCCGCGTCGTCCGGCCGGACGCTCCTCCCCTCGCGCCCGAGCAGCCCCGGCAGCCCGCCGCTCAGCGCCCAGCCCGCGGCGAAACCGCGCCGGAAGGAGAGGGTCACATACGTCTGGCCGACGGCGAAGGCGATCGCGCCCGCACCGATCACCGGAACCGACGGAATCAGCACACCGAGGACCACGCCCAGGAAGCCGACGAAGGCCAGCAGCCGCCAGCGGAGCCGCGCCTTGTACTGCAGGAGGACCTCTCCCAGCAGCCATAGCGCGACGACGCCGAAAGCGATGTAGAGGACCGTCCAGCCCATGCCCGCCCCTCTCAATGCGGCCGCCCGTCGGCTGCCGTCATCAGGACCGCTGATGCAGTCCCAGATTCTCGTAGATTTCCAGCGTCGCCGTGGAGTGGTTCAGGGTAATGAAGTGCAGCCCGGGGATCTCCTCGGCCATCAACCGCGCGCACAGCTCCGTGGCGTAGTCGATCCCTACCGAGCGTACAGCCGCCGGGTCGTCCTTCACCGCCAGGATCCGCTCGGCCAGTTCGGGCGGGAACGCCGCATTGCTGAGCTGCGCGAACCGCTCGATCTGCTTGACGTTCGTGACCGGCATGATCTCAGGGATGATCGGTGTCGTACAGCCCGCTGCGGCGACCCGGTCGCGCAGCCGCAGATAGTCCTCGGGGTAGAAGAACATCTGCGTGATGGCGAAGTCGGCGCCCGCGCGGCACTTGTCGATGAAGTGACGGATGTCGGTGTCCCAGTCCGTCGAGCGCGGGTGCATCTCGGGGAACGCGGCCACGCCGACACAGAAGTCGCCGGACTCCTTGATCAGCTGGACCAGATCGGCGGCGTAGGTGAGACCGTCGGGGTGCTGGATCCACTCCCCCATGGGATCGCCCGGCGGGTCGCCGCGCAGGGCCAGCATGTTCCGGATCCCGGCGCCGGCGTACTGCCCGATGATGTTGCGCAGCTCGGCCCGGGAGTGATTGACCGCGGTCAGATGGGCGACGGGGGTGAGCGTGGTGTCCGTCGCGATGCGCTCGGTGACACGCACGGTGCCCTCGCGGGAGGAACCGCCGGCTCCGTAGGTCACGGAGACGAAGGTGGGCGAGACGGCTTCCAGCCTGCGGATGGCGTTCCACAGCGTCTGCTCGCCCTTCGCCGTTTTGGGGGCGAAGAATTCGAAGGAATACGACTGCTCGCCCGACGCGAGCAGATCACGCACGGTCCGGGCGCGATCGGTCCTGGTGGAAGCGGTGCCTAGGGCCATATGCGCAGGCTATCGACCCGGCCCGGCTACGCCCACCCGACCTCGGAGATATGGGGGTTTTGCCAGCTTCCTGTCCGCAGTGCGGACAGTTCCGTACGCCTTCGACCGGCGGACGGGCCGGGCCGGATGAAAGGTGGGTGAAGCCCGGGTGAAGAGCAGGACCGGGCCGCGGGGCGGGCCCCACGCCGGTTCGGGCCGGGCCCCATCCCGGTCGGACCGGATCCATCCCGGTCAACCCGGACCCGGTCAGGCCGGACCCAGTCGGGCCGGACCCAGTCGGGCCGGACCCGGTCAGGCCGTCGCGCGGACCCGCTTCGCCAGCTCGGCCGTCGCCCCCGCCGGGTCGTCGGCGGCCGTGATGGCCCGGACCACGACGATACGGCGGGCCCCCGCCTCCAGGACCTGGTCCAGGTTGGAGGCGTCGATTCCGCCGATAGCGAACCATGGCCGCTCCGTGCCCAGCGCGGCGGCGTAACGCACCAGGGAAAGCCCCGGTGCGGGGCGGCCCGGCTTCGTGGGGGTGGGCCAGCAGGGGCCGGTGCAGAAATAGTCCACACCGGGCTGGACGGCCGCCGCGTCCACCTCCGCCTCCGCGTGGGTGGAGCGCCCGATCAGTACGCCCTCGCCGAGGATCGCGCGCGCCGCGGGCACCGGGAGGTCGCCCTGACCCAGATGGAGCACATCCGAGCCGATGGCATCCGCGATGTCGGCCCGGTCGTTGACGGCCAGCAGCTTGCCGTGCCGGCGGCAGGCGTCCGCGAAGACCTGGAGGTGCTCCAGCTCCTCGGCCGCCTCCATCTCCTTGTCCCGGAGCTGGACGATGTCCACCCCCGCCTCCAGGACGGCGTCCAGGAACTCCGGCAGATCACCCTGGCGCTTCCGGGCGTCGGTGCACAGATAGAGGCGGGCGTCGGCCAGCTGCTCGCGAGCGGTGGCGGTGGCGGTGGCGGTGGCGGTGGTGGACATGGGCCCCCCGGAGGGTCGGGCGGCGTACGGGCCGTGAGCGGAGCCCGGCCCGTACGCCAGATGCGATCAGGGTCCGATCAGGTTGCGATCAGGGTGACGGTGTCAGACGGCGTCAGACGGCGAGGGCCTGAGCGCGCCGCTTCACTTCCGTACCGCGATTCTCGCTCAGGGCCCGTGCCGGGGTGCCGGGCAGGCTTGGGTCAGGGGTGAAGAGCCACTCCAGCATCTCTTCGTCGCTGAAGCCGTCGTCCTTCAGAAGCGTCAAGGTCCCCACGAGGCCCTTGACGACCTTTCCGTCACCGATGAACTCCTCGGGCACCTGAAGGACCCTGTTCTCGCCACGGCGCACGGCGATCAGCTGGCCCTCCTTGACCAGCTGCCGGACGCGTGTCACCTCGACCCCCAGTCGTTCGGCGACGTCGGGGAGGGTGAGCCAGGCGGGGACGAGAGCATCGATCTTTGCGTCAATCTCGGTCACGGAACAAGCCTGCCATCTGGGACTGACAGTGGGTAGCCGGGCGTCCGCCGAGCGGGCCGCCCGCCCCGCCCCCGGGCGCCCCGGCCGACGGCCGATCGGCGGTCGGCCCGCCGGTCAGCGGATGGCCGACTTCAGCGGCACCGAGGGGTCCTCGGCCCGCGTCCGGTCCAGCCGGGCGCCACGCTCGATCAGCTTGCGCCCCTGGGCCAGATCGCGCGGACGGCCGACGGCCAGCAGGGCGACCAGGGCGCCCTCGCGCAGCCAGCACACCGACCAGGCGGCACCGGCCGGATCGCCGCGCCAGACCAGCTCGTCGGCCTCCGAGTGGTGCCCGGCGTACTGCACGAAGCGCCCGAACTGCTCGGACCAGAAGTACGGCACCGGGTCGTACACCACACCGGGGAAGTGAGCGGCCGTCCGGCTCCCCACCACATTGGCCGCGACGGTGCGCGGGCCCTGGAGCGCGTTGTCCCAGTGGTGCACCAGCAGCCGCGTTCCGTAGCGGGCGGACGGGAAGGAGGCGCAGTCGCCGACCGCGTAGACGTCCGGCGCGGAGGTGCGCAGCCGGTCGTCGGCGACGACGGACCGGTCCTCGGCCAGCTCCACGCCCGAGCCCGCGAGCCAGTCCGTGGCGGGCCGGGCCCCGATCCCGACGACCACCGCGCCGGCGCGCAGCCGGGTGCCGTCGCCGAGCAGCAGCCCGCTCTCGTCGACGGAGGCCACTCGGGCGCCCGTGACCAGCCGGGCGCCGTAGTCCTCGTACCAGGCCGCCATGGGGGCCGCGACCTCGGCCGGGAGCGCGCCCGCCAGCGGCCGGTCCGCGGCCTCGACCACGGTCACGGCGCAGCCCGCCTCGCGCGCCGCGGTGGCGAACTCCGCGCCGATCCAGCCCGCCCCCACGACCGCGATCTCGCGCTGCCGGGCGAGCACCGGGCGCAGCCGCTCGGCGTCGTCCAGCGTGCGCAGCAGATGGACGCCGGGCTCTCCTTCGCTGCCCGGCAGCGGGATCGGCTCGGCGCCTGTGGCGATCACCAGGACGTCGTACAGGAGCTGGCCGGTCGCGGTCTCGACGAGCCGCTTGTCCGGGCGCAGGCCGGTGACCTCGACGCCGAGCCGCAGCCCGATGCCGAGCCCGGCGAAGTCCACGTCGAGCGTCGAGCCCTCGGCCTTTCCGAGCAGTACGGCCTTGGACAGCGGGGGCCGGTCGTAGGGCTGGTGGGGCTCCGCGCCCAGCAGGACGATCTCCCCGGTCCAGCCGTGTTCGCGCAGCGCGACGGCGGTTTGCACCCCCGCCATGCCCGCGCCGACGATCACCACGCGCTGTCCGGCGCCGTTCGAGGACGGCTTCGTCGTCGTCTCATCGCTCACACGATCACTGTATTGCGGCTGGTGGGGCGGACTGGAGAGCGGCTTACGAGAGGTCGGACACAAAGCGGGGTGGGGGCGGACGGGGGCCGGACCAGGGGTGCGGGTTGTGGGCGCCTCCGGCGGTGAGCCCCCACCCCGCCCCTTCCCGAAACGAAGGGGCTCCGCCCCCTCGCCCCCTGCCGGGGCTCCGCCCCCGACCCCGCTCCTCAAACGCCGGAGGGGCTGGGAGTGCGGGGCCGCCCCCGACCCCGCTCCTCACCCGTCGGAGGGGCTGGGAGTGCGGGGCTCCCCGACCCCGCTCCTCACCCGTCGGAGGGGCTGGGTGAGGAGCTGGGTTTCCTGGTGTACGGCCGCTCTTTCGGGCGATTCGGGGCACGTACTAGGGTGGCGGGACAGAGCACTCGCGGGAGCCCGGGCGGACCGGGCTGAGAGGGAGGCTGGGACGGCCTCCGACCGTACGAACCTGATCCGGGTCATGCCGGCGAAGGGAGGGGCACCGTGTCCACGCACGCACCAGGTCACGGTCACGGTCACGACGACGGACCTCAAACATCAGGCGGGCCGCCAACCGGCGGACGCTACGACGCCCTCGTCATCGGCGGCGGCATCATCGGGCTGGTCACGGCCTGGCGGGCGGCCCAGCGCGGGCTGCGCACCGCGCTCGTCGACCCCGCGCCCGGCGGTGGAGCCGCCTGGGTCGCGGCCGGGATGCTGGCGGCCGTCACCGAGCTGCACTACGGCGAGCAGACCCTGCTCGGCCTCAACATGGCCTCCGCACGCCGCTATCCGGACTTCGTGGCCGAGCTCGAGGAGGCCGGCGGCCAGGACGTGGGCCACCGCGCGTGCGGCACGCTCGCCGTCGCGTTCGACGCCGACGACCGCGCCCATCTGCGCGAGCTCCACACCTTCCAGCAGGGGCTCGGGCTGGAGTCCGAGTGGCTGACGGGGCGTGAATGCCGCCGTCTGGAGCCGATGCTCGCGCCGGGCGTACACGGCGGGCTGCGTGTCGCCGGTGACCACCAGGTGGATCCGCGGCGGCTGACGGCGGCGCTGCTCACCGCGTGCGAGCGGGCCGGGGTCGCCTTCCACCGCGACCGCGCGGAGCGGCTGCTGCTGGACGGCGACCGCGCCACCGGGGTCGAGCTGACCGGGGGTACGCGCCTGGCCGCCGAGCGGACCGTACTGGCCGCCGGAAGCCTCAGCGGACGGCTCGCGGGCGTTCCCGAGGACGTCCTGCCGCCCGTACGGCCCGTCAAGGGACAGGTGGTGCGGCTGTCGGTGCCCGAGCGGTACGCGCCGTTCCTCTCCCGGACCGTACGGGCCGTGGTGCGCGGCGCGCCGGTGTACCTGGTGCCGCGAGAGAACGGCGAGTTGGTCATCGGCGCGACCAGCGAGGAGCTGGGCTGGGACACCACGGTCACCGCGGGCGGGGTGTACGAACTGCTGCGGGACGCCCATGAGGTGGTGCCCGGCATCACCGAACTGCCGCTGGTGGAGACGTCCGCCGGGCTGCGCCCCGGCTCCCCCGACAACGCCCCGATGCTCGGCCCGACCGCGCTGCCGGGGCTGTTGCTGGCCAGCGGTCACTTCCGCAACGGTGTGCTTCTCACCCCGATCACCGGCGATGTCATGGCCGAGGCCCTCACCAGCGGAGAACTCCCCCCGGAGGCCCGGCCGTTCAGCCCGCGGCGCTTCGCGGCCCCCTCGGCGACTTCCTCTCCCGGTGCCCCCGGCGCCGCGCACTCCCCAGCACAGGAGCAGCACACATGACCGTCTCCGTCAACGGCGAGCCTCGCGAGGTGCCCGAGGGCACCACGCTCGACCGGCTCGTCGCGACCCTCACCCAGGCGCCCTCGGGTGTCGCCGCCGCCGTCAACGAGACGGTTGTCCCGCGCACCCAGTGGTCCGCGACCTCGCTCGGCGACGGCGATCGCGTCGAGGTCCTCACCGCGGTCCAAGGAGGCTGATCCCCACCATGGCTCCCACCAAGACCACCACGACCACCACGACCACCGCGACCACCCCGACCACACCGGCGGCCCCGGCCGCCCCGGCCACCACAGCCGTCACCACCGCCCCCGACGCCCCCGACGCCACGACGGCCCACGGCGCCGCCGACCGCGCGACGCTCGCCACGCCCGATCCGCTGACCATCGCCGGGACCGACTTCGGCTCCCGGCTGATCATGGGCACGGGCGGCGCGCCCAGTCTGGACATCCTGGAGCGTTCGCTGCTGGCCTCCGGCACCGAGCTGACGACCGTCGCGATGCGGCGGCTCGACCCCACGGTGCAGGGGTCGGTGCTCTCCGTGCTCGACCGGCACGGGATCCGCCCGCTGCCCAACACCGCCGGGTGTTTCACCGCCGGTGAGGCCGTGCTCACCGCCCGCCTCGCCCGGGAGGCCCTGGGCACGGACTGGGTCAAGCTGGAGGTGGTCGCCGACGAGCGCACCCTGCTCCCCGATCCGATCGAGCTGCTGGACGCGGCCGAGATCCTGGTGGACGACGGGTTCACGGTCCTGCCGTACACCAATGACGATCCGATCCTGGCCCGGAAGCTGGAGGACGTCGGCTGCGCCGCGATCATGCCGCTCGGCTCCCCGATCGGCTCCGGGCTCGGTATCCGCAACCCGCACAACTTCCAGCTGATCACCGAACGCGCCACCGTGCCGGTGATCCTCGACGCGGGCGCGGGCACGGCGTCGGACGCCGCGCTGGCCATGGAGCTGGGGTGTGCGGCGGTGATGCTCGCCTCGGCCGTCACCCGGGCCCGGGAGCCGGAGCTGATGGCGGGGGCGATGCGGCACGCCGTGGAGGCGGGGCGACTGGCCCACCGGGCGGGCCGGATCCCGCGCCGCCACTTCGCCGAGGCGTCGAGCCCGGCCGAGGGCCTGGCCGCCCTGGACCCCGAGCGCCCGGCCTTCGGCTAAGCGCTCCGCTGGACGTGCCGGGATGCGTCGTCGGCCGACTGCGGCGCCGTCGTGGCTGGTCGCGCCCACGCGGCGGAGCCGCATATCGACACAGCCCCGCGCCCCTTCGGGGCGCTGCCCGAACCGTAGCGGACTTCCTCTGACCTGCTTGGGCCCTGGGCGTTCGGCTACGCCCTGGGCGTTCGGCCAGGTCCCGCACGTTCGGCCAGGGCTCCTGGCCTTCGCCAGCCGGTGTCCGGGCCCCTCGGGGGCCTACCGTGGAGGGAGGGAGCAGCCCACAGCCCGGAGGTGGTCGCCGTGACCGTGACCGTGGACGACCGGATCGAGCGCGAGGTGTACGTACCGGCGCCGATCGACCGGGTGTGGCGGGTGCTGACCACGCCCGAGTACATCCGCGCCTGGTATGCCCCCGGCGGCTGCGAGATCGATCCGCACCCCGGCGGGCGGCTCCGGTTCCGCTGGGACGAGCACGGAGAGTTCCACGGCATGGTCGAGCGGGCGGTTCCGGATGCCCTCTTCCGCTTCCGGCTGGCCCTGGAGCCCGATCACGCCCCCTCGGACCCCGGCGAAGCCACCCTCGTGGAGTTCGCGCTCTCGCCCGAGGGGCGGGGCACCCGGCTGCGGTTCGCGGAGAGCGGTATCCGCGCCCTGGCCGTCCCCGACGACGCCAAGGCGAAGCACGCCGAGTACGCCACGCTGTCCTGGACCTCCGCGCTGGAGGAGCTGGCCGCGATCGCCGCCGCGTCGCACAACTGACCCGCCGATGTCACCGTTCCGCTGCAGTGCCCGCCCCACCTGAGGCGGGCGGTCCTGGCCGATATCGGCGCCTCGTAGACTTCCTCCGTGGATACGACCCTCCAGGACCCCCTCGTCGGGCAGGAGCTCGACGGCCGCTACCGCATCGAGGCGCGCATCGCCGTTGGCGGGATGGCGACGGTCTACCGGGCCGTCGACACCCGGCTGGACCGTGTGCTCGCGCTGAAGGTGATGCATCAGGGCCTCGCCTCCGACGCCGCCTTCGTCGAGCGCTTCATCCGGGAGGCGAAGTCCGTCGCGAGACTCGCGCACGCCAACGTGGTCGCCGTCTACGACCAGGGGACCGACGGCAGCCATGTCTATCTGGCCATGGAGTACGTCTCGGGCTGCACCCTGCGCGATGTGCTCCGCGGGCGCGGGGCACTGCGTCCGCGCGCCGCGCTGGACATCCTGGAGCCGGTGCTGGCCGCGCTCGGCGCGGCCCACCGCGCCGGTTTCGTCCACCGCGACATGAAGCCCGAGAACGTGCTGATCGGGGACGACGGCCGGGTCAAGGTCGCCGACTTCGGACTGGTCCGGGCGGTGGACACCAACACCAGCGCCTCCACCGGCAGTGTCCTCGGCACCGTCTCGTATCTCGCGCCCGAGCAGATCGAGCACGGCACGGCCGACACCCGCGCCGATGTCTACGCCTGCGGTGTGGTGCTGTACGAGATGCTGACCGGCGCCAAGCCGCACGGCGGCAGCACCCCGGCGCAGGTGCTCTACCAGCATCTGAACGAGGACGTCCCGCCGCCCTCCGCCCTCGCGCCCGGGGTCGCCCCGGAGCTGGACGCGCTGGTGGCCTCGGCCACCGCGCGCGCCGTCGACGCGCGCCCCGCCGACGCCGTCGCGCTGCTGAGCACGACCCGCGCGGTGCGGGCCGCGCTGACCGACGACCAGCTGGACGCGGTGCCGCCGCAGGCCAAGGAGGACAACTCGGCCGGGTCCGAGAACCGTACGGCGGTGATTCCGCGCCCGGCGGCGGCCGTCCAGGACCAGGACCAGCTCAACCACACCAGCCGTCTGGAGCTGCCCCCGGAACCGCCCCGGCAACAGGGGCACCGCGGGGGCGGCCGCGGCGGCCGGGGCCGGTTGCCGCGCCGCGGGATCGTGACGATCGCCGCCGCGGTGCTGCTGGCGATCGCCCTCGGCGTCGGGATCTGGTACATCAGCGCCGGCCAGTTCACCGAGGTCCCGCCGGTGCTGCGGAAGACCCAGGCGGAGGCCGAGAAGAAGCTGCACGCCGCGGGTCTCGACGTGAAGGTCGTCAACGAGTTCAGCGATGTCATCCCCAAGGGGAAGGTCATCGGCTCCAAGCCCGGTCCGGGCGAGCGCGTCCGCGACACCGGCACCGTGACCATCCGGGTCTCCCAGGGGCGCCCACGGGCCGAGGTGCCCAATGTGGTGGGCATGCCGCTCGCCGAGGCCAGGCGGAAGATCGCGGACCAGGGGCTGACGGTCGGCAAGGTCACCGGCCGCTTCAGCAGTGAGACGGCCCAGGGGTCGGTCCTCTCGACCAGCCCGGGGCCCGACTCCGTGCGCCGCCCCGAGACGCCGGTGTCGATCGTGGTCAGCAGGGGCCAACCGGTCGACATCCCGGATGTGGTGGGCGATTCGGTCGACGAGGCCCGGTCCACGCTGGAGGACGAGGGCTTCAAGGTGAAGATCGCCGAGCGGCAGGTGTTCTCGGAGGAGGACAAGGGCTCGGTCGCCGAGCAGTCCCCGTCGACGGACGACAAGGCCGCCAAGGGCGACACGGTGACGCTGACCATCTCCAAGGGCGTGCAGATGGTCGAGGTGCCGGACGTCACGGGGATGAACGTGGACGACGCCAAGGCGGAGCTGGAGGACGCCGGGTTCGAGGTGGACGTCGAGAAGGCGCTGCTGTTCCCCGGGGACAAGGTGCAGGACCAGTCGGTGGAGGGCGGCGACGAGGCGCCCAAGGGCAGCACGATCACCATCAGGACCAAGGGCGGCGTGTTCTGAGGGCTCGGGGACGGATGGCGGCGGCCGGACGGCCAACGCCATCCGTCCGGCGGCTCATCCGAAGCTGACCCGCTCCAGCCAGAAGTCCAGCAGCTTCTCATCGCCCAGGATCTCCACGCCCGCACCGCGGGCCGGGCGCCGCTTGTAGATGATCAGCAGCAGGTCGGTCAGCGGCCCGCGCACCGCGACCGCGGCCTTCTCATGCGCCCGCCGCCAGATGATCGTGTCGCCGGTGAGGTCGACCACCCACTCCGCCGCCACCTCCGGCGCGGTGTCGGTCGCGTGGAAGTGCAGGGTGCGGCCGGGACCGAGCAGCTCGCGCATCCAGGGGTGGACCTCGAAGTGCATCGGCAGCGAGCCGAGCGCCAGCCACTCGTCGAACCCGTCCAGTGCCACCTCCTGGTCGAGGGTGTACTCCGCGCCGAGGGCGAGGACCGCGTCGGCCCGGTGAATCGCGGTCTCATGGGTGAAGCGGCGGGCGTAGAAGTCCGCGCGCCCACCGGCGACCTGCCCGAAGTCCGGCACCGGGGTCCACAGCCGCGCCTCGGGCCCCGCCTCGCGCAGCGTGTCGGCCAGCATCTGGGCGCCCTCGACCAGCCAGGGGGCGAGCTCGGCGGGGTCCTCCTCCGCGTACGGCGACAGATCACGGAAGTGCTCATCGGGCAGCGCTTCCGTGGCCCGGGTGCGCACCAGTTCCTCGGCCCACCGATGGGTCCCGCCGAGATGGCGCAGCAGCTGCCCGACGCTCCAGCCGGGGCAGGTGGGCACGGGACGGGTCAGATCCGCGCCCTCGACCGAGCCCCGCAGCAGCTGGGTCTGGGCGACGATCTCGGAGCAGCGACGGTCAAAGCTCAGCAGAGTCATGTACGTCACAGTAGGGGCGCCCACCGACAGCGGCTCCCGGCCCGGGGGCCTTGACCTCACCGAGGGGCGGCAACGGGGGCCCTTCGCGCCTGGGACCCTTGATGGCGTGAGTACGCATACCATCCGCAACCCCATCGGTGGCCATATCCGGGTAGCCGGCGGCCTGGCCACTGTCGGTCTGGCGCACGCCGCCGACATCGGCGCCGAGACCGTCCAGGTCTTCGTCGCCAATCCGCGCGGCTGGGCCACACCCGCCGGTACGCCCGCCCAGGACGAGGCGTTCCGCGTCGGCTGCGCCGAGCGGTCGATACCGGTGTACGTCCACGCCCCCTACTTGATCAACTTTGGCTCGCACACCGAGGCCACGGCCGAGCGCTCCGTCGCGTCCCTGCGCCATTCGCTCCGGCGCGGCCGGGAGATCGGCGCACTCGGTGTGGTCGTCCACACCGGCTCGGCGACCGGGGGACGCCCGCGTGCCACCGCGATCGCGCAGGTACGGGAGCGGGTGCTGCCGCTGCTGGACGAGCTGACCCGGGACGACGACCCCTGGTTGCTGCTGGAGCCGACCGCCGGGCAGGGCACCTCGCTGTGCGCGCTGGTGGAGGATCTGGGGCCGTACTTCGAGGCGCTGGACCGGCACCCACGCCTCGGTGTCTGCCTGGACACCTGCCATGTGTTCGCGGCCGGCCATGACCTCGCCGCCCCGGGCGGTGTGAAGCAGACGCTGGACGAGCTGGTGGCCGTCGCCGGTGAGGGGCGGCTCAGGCTGATCCACGCCAATGACTCCAAGGACGTGGTCGGCGCCCACAAGGACCGGCACGCGAACATCGGCGCCGGGCACATCGGGGCGGAGCCGTTCCGCGAGCTGTTCACCCACCCCGCGACCGAGGGGGTGCCGCTGGTGATCGAGACACCGGGCGGTACGGAGGGGCATGCGGCGGATGTGGCCCGGCTGAAGGAACTGCGCGCCGGGGTGACCTGAGAACGCGCCCGGCGCATTGAGGAATACCCCTAGGGGGTATAGCGTTGACAGTGGTCGACGAATCCGCGATCACCGCTGGGGGTACGGACATGCGACAGCATGAGCACACACAGAGCGGACCTCATGAGCACCAAGACCATGACCATGAGCACCACGGGGGCACGACGAGCTGGTCGATGGCAGCCCAGGCGACCCTGCACTGCCTCACCGGCTGCGCCATCGGCGAGGTCGTGGGCATGGCCATCGGCACGGCCCTGGCCTGGCACAACGTCCCGACCATGATCCTGGCGATCGTGCTCGCCTTCGTCTTCGGCTACTCCCTGACGATGCGGGGCGTGCTGCGGGCGGGGCTGGATACGCGCAGCGCGCTGCGGGTGGCGCTGGCGGCCGACACCGTATCGATCACGATCATGGAGCTGGCCGACAACGCGACGATCGTCGTCTTCCCGGGCGCGATGGACGCGACACTGTCGGACGTTCTCTTCTGGCTCAGCCTGGCCCTGTCGTTCGTGGTGGCGTTCCTGGTCACCACGCCGGTCAACAGGTGGATGATCGGTCGGGGCAAGGGGCATGCGGTGGTCCACCAATACCACTGACCGCGCCACGGGTGACCACGCCACGGCGGCGCGCCCGAACATCGCTACCCGGCGGCCCGGCCCAGGGTCCTTCTTCCAACGGAGATCCGTCAGAAGGGCCCTAGAGCTCCGGGCCGTCGCCCGGCTCCTCCTGGTAGGAGTAGCGCTTCTCCGTCCAGGGGTCGCCGATGTTGTGGTAGCCGCGCTCCTCCCAGAAGCCGCGGCGGTCGGCGGTCATGTACTCGACCCCGCGCACCCATTTCGGGCCCTTCCAGGCGTACAGATGGGGCACCACCAGCCGCACCGGAAAGCCGTGCTCCGCGGTGAGCAGCTCGCCGTCCTTGTGGGTGGCGAAAATCGTGGTCTCCGCCATGAAGTCGGACAGCCGCAGATTCGAGCTGAACCCGTATTCGGCCCACACCATCACATGGGTGACATCGGGCGCCGGCGGTGCGAGCCTCGCGATCTCCAGCGAGGGAACCCCGCCCCATTCGGCGTCGAGCATGCTGAATTTGGTGACGCAGTGCAGATCGGCCACGACCGTCGAGTACGGCAGGGCCGAGAACTCCTCATGCGTCCAGCAGTGTTTTTCGCCGTCCGCCGTGGCGCCGAAGACCCGGAACTCCCATCGGTCCGGCTTGAACTTCGGGACCGGCCCATAGTGCGTAACCGGCCAACCGCGCTGCAGTCGCTGCCCAGGAGGCAGCTTCGCGAGCTCCCCCTCGCGGCTTTCCGACTGACCCATGGGCTCCATGGTCTCAGACCGCCGGGGGTGGTCGTGACCAGGGCATCGGGGACGGGAACAACTCGTACTAAGCGTGCACTTACTGGACGCCCCAACAGGCGCGGTGCGACGATGCGCGGAACCTGCCGTTCCCGATCGGATTGGAAGGAGCCCCTCCGATGCAGGGTGACCCCGAGGTCCTCGAGTTCCTCAACGAGCAGCTGACCGGCGAGCTGACCGCGATCAATCAGTACTTTCTGCACTCAAAGATGCAGGACCACTTTGGCTGGACTCGGCTTGCCAAATACACCCGGTCGGAGTCTTTCGACGAGATGAAGCATGCGGAGATCCTCACCGACCGCATCCTTCTTCTGGATGGGCTGCCCAATTACCAGCGGCTCTTCCATGTCCGGGTGGGCCAGACGCTGACCGAGATGTTCCAGGCCGACCGGCAGGTGGAGATCGAGGCGATCGACCGCCTCAAGCGGGGCATCGAGCTGATGCGGTCCAAAGCGGACATCACGTCGGCGAATCTCTTCGAGTACATCCTCGCCGACGAGGAACTCCATATCGACTATCTCGACACCCAGCTGGAGCTGATCGAGAAGCTCGGTGAGCCCCTCTACATCGCCCAGCAGATCGAGCAGCCCGGCGACAACGGCGACAACTACTCCGGGAGCGGCAAGGGCCACTGAGCCCGCGGTGGCGGAACTCGCGGCGGCGGAACTCGCGGCGATCGAACCGGCCGCCGGTCGGGCCGAACGGTCCGCCGGTCAGGCCGCCTCGGCCGCCGTCGACCCCGGGAGGGAAGCGGCAGCGGATGCCGTCGTCGCGGCCGTCGTCAGGACGACCGGGTCCAGCGCCTCGCGCCGGGGGCACGCACCGCGGCCCAGCAGCGCCTGGATCTTCCGCACGCACGATCCGCAGTCCGTGCCCGCCTTGCAGGCACCGGCGATCTGGCGCGGGGTGCACGCACCCGCTTCCGCGTGCTGACGCACCTGCTGCTCGGTGATCCCGAAGCATGAGCAGACGTACACGGGCTCTCCAGCGGTGGCGTCGATAATGGCATTGATCAGTGAGGTAACCCTTACCTTACCTGCCGCGCCGGACCCCCACAACGCACAGCGGGCGCGGATCCCTGTGATCCGCGCCCCACCTGCGTCTTTGTGATCTCTACTGGTCGTGCCCTACTGGTCCCGGTACATCTCAGCCACCAGGAACGCCAGGTCCAGCGACTGGCTGCGGTTGAGCCGCGGATCGCACGCCGTCTCGTAGCGCTGGTGCAGATCGTCGACGAAGATCTCGTCGCCGCCGCCCACGCACTCCGTGACATCGTCGCCGGTCAGCTCCACATGGATGCCGCCCGGATGGGTGCCGAGCTCCTTGTGGACCTCGAAGAAGCCCTTGACCTCGTCGAGCACGTCGTCGAAGCGGCGGGTCTTGTGCCCGGACGCCGCCTCGAAGGTGTTGCCGTGCATCGGGTCGCAGACCCAGGCGACCTGCGCACCGGAGGCGGTCACCTTCTCGACCAGATTGGGCAGCTTGTCGCGGATCTTGTCCGCGCCCATCCGGGTGATGAAGGTCAGCCGGCCCGGCTCGCGGTCCGGGTCGATCCGCTCGATCAGCGACAGCGCCTCTTCCGGCGTGGTCGTCGGGCCCAGCTTCACGCCCACCGGGTTACGGACCTTGGAGGCGAACTCGATATGCGCCCCGTCCAGCTGCCGGGTGCGCTCGCCGATCCAGACCATGTGCCCGGAGACGTCGTACAGCTCACCGGTGCGCGAGTCGGTGCGGGTCATCGCCGTCTCGTAGTCCAGGACCAGCGCCTCGTGCGAGGAGAAGAACTCGACGGTCTTGAACTCCTCCGGGTCCACCCCGCAGGCGTTCATGAAGGCCAGCGCCCGGTCGATCTCGCGCGCCAGCGCCTCGTAGCGCTGACCCGAGGGCGAGGACTTGACGAAGTCCTGGTTCCAGGCGTGCACCTGCCGCAGGTCCGCGTAGCCGCCGGTGGTGAAGGCGCGCACCAGGTTCAGCGTCGAGGCCGACGCCTGGTACATCCGCTTCAGCCGCTGCGGGTCCGGGATCCGCGCCTCGGGGGTGAACTCGAACCCGTTGACGGAGTCGCCACGGTAGGTGGGCAGGGTCACCCCGTCCCGGGTCTCGGTCGGCTTGGAGCGCGGCTTGCTGTACTGCCCGGCGATCCGGCCCACCTTCACCACCGGGACGGACCCGGCGTAGGTCAGCACCGCGCCCATCTGGAGGAGCGTCTTCAGCTTGTTGCGGATCTGGTCGGCGCCCACGCCGTCGAATGCCTCGGCGCAGTCACCGCCCTGGAGCAGAAACGCCTCGCCCCGCGCCACGGCCCCCAGGCGGTGCCGCAGCGCGTCGCACTCGCCCGCGAAGACGAGCGGCGGATAGGACTCGAGCTCAGCGATCACATCGCGCAGAGCCGCTCGGTCCGGCCAGTCGGGCTGCTGCGCCGCGGGAAGAGACTGCCAGGTGTGGCCACCGGCGTGGGTTTCAGCGTTCACGGTCACCCGCACAAGGTTACGGGGTCTCCACGGCCGTCCAGCCCGCTGCCCACAGGGTGAGACACGGCCGCACCCAGCACACGCAGGACGCGTCGCGCAAGAACGGGCGTTCGGGCATCCTCCAGCCATTTACGGACAGCCCGTGAAGATGTCGTGATGGAACCGTGCGCTCCTCGGACGCTGTTCGGGTGACCGGCCCACTCCCGTGGCCGGTGCCCATTCCGAAGGAGTGCCCCATGAGGAAGTTGCTCCGCCGCGGTGCCGCCGCCTTCGCGGCCGCCGCCTCGCTCGTACTGATGTCGCTGGGCGCCACACCCGCCCAGGCGGACTCATCGGCCATCGCGTCCGGGATGACCTGGACCGTGCTCGCGAAGGGGACCGACGGCACGGTCAGGGTGGGCGCGGACTCCGCGACCGACGCGTACAACGGTGACACCGCGGCCACGGCGACACTCCCCATGCTGTGCCTGAGAGTCAACGGCAGCGCCGTGCCCGGTGGGATCACCCCGGACTTCTACGCGGGCTGGGCACGCGGCACCGTGGCAGCGACGCCGCCCGTGCTGGGCAAGTCGCTGACCAGCCGGGCCGCGGCGGACGCGATCTGTGCGCGGTACTACGGCGCGGACTGGCGGGAGGCCGAGTTCCACGACGGCCGGTACGGCGCCAACCTGGAGGCGAGCGGTGGCTGGTCCTTCTGGGCGTACGGCTACGTACCCGAAGGCACCCGCTTCTGGACCGCGATCGACGATCAGCCCGCCAACCCCTGGAACTGATCCTGTAGGGTCCTCGACATGCACGCGCGACTGACCATGACCTGGTGGTGGACCGCTCATCCGGCGGCCCACTGAATCGCGCACTCCCAAGATCTCGCGAAGGCCGCCCGAGGGGCGGCCTTCGGCGTTTCCGCGGGTCGTTCCTCATTCCGGAAGGAATCACCCGCCATGCAGAACCCCCAGGCCCAGGCCGTCGTCGCACGGCTGCTCTCCGACGACGCGCCGCCCTTCGCCCTGCTGCACCGACGCACCCCCGGCCGGGCGCCCGACACCGTGGAGGTGCTGCTCGGCCCGGTCGGCGAGGTGGAGCGGCTGGCCGACATCCCGCTGCCGACCGGGACCCCGCGGGGCGGCGCCCCGGTGGCGGACGCCCTCGCGCTGGTGCCGTTCCGGCAGATCCGCGAGCGCGGGTTCGAGGTGCGCGACGACGGGACCCCGCTGGCCGTGCTGCGCCCGGAGGAGGGCTACGAGCTGCCGCTCGCCGAGGCGCTGGAGGCGCTGCCCGGCCATCCGGTGCGGGTCGAGGACGGGGCGTTCGACGTGGATGACGACGCGTACGCGGAGATCGTGAGCCGGGTCATCGAGGACGAGATCGGCACCGGCGAGGGCGCCAACTTCGTCATCCGAAGGACGTTCCGGGGCGAGATCCCGGGGTTCGCGAGTACCGACGCGCTCGCGCTCTTCCGGCGGCTGCTGGCCGGGGAGCGGGGCGCCTACTGGACGTATGTGGTGCGGCTGGCGGACGGGCGGACGCTGGTGGGGGCCAGCCCCGAGGTCCATGTGCGGATGTCCGGGAGGACGGTCGTGATGAACCCGATCAGCGGGACGTACCGCTACCCCGAGGGCGGGCCGGGCGCCGAGGGGCTGCTGGAGTTCCTGCACGACCGCAAGGAGGTGGAGGAACTGTCCATGGTCGTGGACGAGGAGCTGAAGATGATGTGCACCGTCGGCGACATGGGCGGGACGGTGATCGGGCCCCGGCTCAGGGAGATGGCGCACCTCGCGCACACCGAGTACGAGCTGCGCGGCCGCTCCTCGCTCGACGTCCGGGAGGTGCTCCGCGAGACGATGTTCGCGGCGACCGTCACCGGCTCCCCGGTGCAGAACGCGTGCCGGGTGATCGAGCGGTACGAGCCCGGTGGCCGTGGCTACTACGCGGGGGCGCTCGCGCTGATCGGACGGGACGGCGGCGGCGCCCAGACCCTGGACTCGCCGATCCTCATCCGCACCGCCGACATCGACGCCGGGGGATCGCTGAGGGTGGCCGTCGGCGCCACGCTGGTCCGCCACTCGGACCCGAGCGGCGAAGTGGCCGAGACGCATGCGAAGGCGGCCGGGGTGCTGACCGCGCTGGGCGTGCGGCCCGCGCCCGTACGGCCGGAGGCGGAGGGCCCGCGGCCACGGCTCGCGGACGATCCGCGGGTACGGGCGGCGCTGGACGCGCGGCGGGCGGACCTGGCGCCGTTCTGGCTGCGGATGCAAGCCCCCGAGGAGCCCCGGATCGGGGGGTTGTCCGGGCATGCCCTGGTGATCGACGCCGAGGACACCTTCACCGCGATGCTCGCGCATCTGCTGCGCACCTCGGGGCTGACCGTGACCGTGCGGCGGTACGACGAGCCGGGGGTGCGCGAGGCGGCGCTGGCGCATCGGGGGCCCGTGGTGCTCGGCCCCGGTCCCGGTGACCCGAACGACACGGCCGATCCGAAGATGCGGTTCCTGCGGGCGCTGGCCGCCGAGCTGGTGGCCGGGCACCGGCACGGGCTGCTGGGGGTGTGCCTGGGGAACGAGCTGATCGCGGCCGAGCTGGGGCTGGAGATCGTCCGCAAGGACGTGCCGTTCCAGGGCGCACAGGAGCGGATCGACTTCTTCGGGCGCGAGGAGACCGTCGGCTTCTACAACACCTTCACGGCGCGCTGCGACGAGGCGGCGGAGACGGAGCTGGCGATGCACCGCGTGGAGCTGAGCCGGGACCGGGCGACCGGCGATGTGCACGCGCTGCGCGGGCCGGGCTTCGCCGGGGTGCAGTTCCACCCGGAGTCGGTGCTGTCACGGGACGGGGCGGCGCTGGTGACGGAGTTGCTGGCGGCCGTGCTGGTCTGAAGGGCCCGCAGGCCCGAGGGACGGCTGGCCCGAGAGGCCCGGCCGCCAAGGGGGGCGGCGTGACGATGGGCCGGGTGCGGCTTCCGCGCCCGGCCCATCGCCGTACTGCACCCAGACGGCCTCAGCCGAAGAAGACCTCGGCCTCGGCGTAGAGCGAGGGATCGACCGTCTTGAGCCGCGCGGTCGCCTCGGCAAGCGGTACCCGGATGATGTCGGTGCCGCGCAGCGCGACCATCTTTCCGAAGTCCTCGTCCCGGACCGCGTCGATGGCGTGCAGCCCGAAGCGGGTGGCGAGCCAGCGGTCGAAGGCGCTGGGCGTGCCCCCGCGCTGGACATGGCCGAGGACGGTGGTGCGGGCCTCCTTACCGGTGCGCTTCTCGATCTCCTTGGCGAGCCACTCGCCGACCCCGGAGAGCCGGACATGGCCGAAGGAGTCCAGCGTGTCGTCCTTGAGGACGGCGTCGCCGTCCCTGGGCATCGCACCCTCGGCGATGACCACGATCGGGGCGTAGCGGATCTTGAAGCGGGATTCGACCCAGGCGCAGACCTGGTCGACATCGAAGCGCTGTTCAGGGAGGAGGATGACATTGGCGCCGCCGGCGAGCCCCGAGTGCAGGGCGATCCACCCGGCGTGACGGCCCATCACCTCGACGACGAGCACGCGCATATGCGATTCGGCGGTGGTGTGGAGCCGGTCGATGGCCTCGGTGGCGATGTTGACGGCGGTGTCGAAGCCGAAGGTGTAGTCGGTGGCGGACAGGTCGTTGTCGATGGTCTTGGGGACGCCGACACAGCGGAGGCCGTAGTCTCCGGAGAGCCGCGCGGCGACGCCGAGGGTGTCCTCGCCGCCGATCGCGATCAGCGCGTCGACCTCCTGCTTGACCAGGGTCTCCTTGACCCGGCGGATGCCGTCCTCGCTCTTGAGGGGGTTGGTGCGGGAGGAGCCGAGGATGGTGCCGCCGCGTGGCAGGATGCCGCGCACCGCGCGGATGTCGAGGGGAACGGTGTCGTTCTCGAGAGGGCCTCGCCAGCCGTCCCGGAAGCCGATGAAGTCATAGCCGTATTCCTGTACGCCCTTGCGCACGACGGCGCGGATGACCGCGTTGAGCCCGGGGCAGTCACCGCCGCCGGTCAGCACTCCGACCCGCATCGTTTCTTCCCTTCTCCCGTGGAATCCCGTGATTGGGCCCGGTACGGAGAGCCACGCTAACGGTGATCCAGGTCACACGGGATGGGGCGTCGGACGATTCCCGCGTGGATCAAGGGAGTTGGTTTTGAACTTCACCCGTACGAGGGGCGAGCGGGTGACGCGGTGTCACCGGTCGCGGGCGGACGGCGTCAGGCGTCGTCCAGCCCGCGCTCGATGGCGTAGCGGACCAGCTCCACCCGATTGTGCAGCTGGAGCTTGCCGAGGGTGTTCTGGACGTGGTTCTGCACCGTACGGTGCGAGATGACCAGCCGCTCGGCGATCTGCTTGTACGAAAGCCCCTTGGCCACCAGCCGCAGCACCTCCCTCTCACGCTCGGTGAGCTGCGGGGCGGCGGGCTGGTCGGCGGCGGTGGGGGCGGGCTCGCCCGCGAGCCGCCGGTACTCGCCGAGCACCAGGCCCGCGAGGCCGGGGGTGAACACCGGGTCGCCGGCCGCCGTACGGCGCACCGCGTCCAGCAGTTCCTCGGTGCTGGCCGACTTCAGCAGATAGCCGGTGGCCCCGGACTTGACCGCCTCCAGGACGTCCGCGTGCTCACCGCTCGCGGAGAGCACCAGCACCCTCAGCTCGGGGCGGTCGGCGAGGGCCTCCTTGCACACCTCGACCCCCGGCAGTCCGGGCAGGTTGAGGTCGAGCACCAGGACGTCGGGCCCGGCGGCCTTGGCCCGGCGGACCGCCTGTGGTCCGTCCCCGGCCGTGGCCACCACGTCGAACCCGGCCTCGGACAGGTCCCGGGCCACCGCGTCGCGCCACATCGGATGGTCGTCGACCACCATCACCGTCACCGGGCGGCCGTCGTGCTGAGCGGTCATCGCGCCGCTTCCCCCTTCTGTTTCGCCTTCTTCGCCGACGCCTTCGGAACCGTCAACTCCACTTCGGTGCCCTGCCCCGGTGCCGAGATCCACTCGGCGGTGCCGCCGAGGTCGCGCAGCCGTCCCCGGATCGACAGGGCCACCCCCAGGCGGCCCTCCGCCTCCGCGTCCGCCAGCCGCCCCTCGGGGATGCCGGGGCCATCGTCCCGTACGGTCACCGTCACCACGTCCGGCTCGTCCTCCAGCAGGATCCAGGCGTGGGGGTCCTCTCCCGCGTGGACCCGTACGTTGTCCAGGGCGGCGCCGACGGCGGCGGCCAACTCCCCGGCGACGCCCGCCGGGAGGAGCACCGGGGCACCCGGCTCGGAGAAGGTGACCCGGGACCCGGCGTGCGGGGCCAGCAGGGCCCGCAGATCGCAGGGGCCGCCGTCGGAGCGCCCGGGGTCGGGCGGACAGGGCGGGACCGGCTGGTCCACCGCGTCCGGCGGGCCGCCCGGGTCGGCTACGGCCTCCGTCTCGTCGTCCCCCGTGCGCGGCCGGGCCACAAGACCGGTGGAGACCAGGGTGCGCAGCGCGATCTCCTGCTCCCCCGCCATCCGGCCCAGTTCGGCCGCCTCGCCGCCGATCGCGGCGCCGCGCCGCTGCACCATGGCGAGCACTTGGAGCACGCTGTCGTGGATGTCGCGGGCCAGCCGCTCCCGCTCCCGGGTGGCCGCCTCGATGCGCAGCGCGCGGGCGAGGGTGCGCTCACTGGCGCGGGCCACCTCGATCACATAGCCGATGCCCACGCTCGCCACCCACACCAGCGACAGCATGTGGACGGTGTCCTGGGCGAATCCGCCGCGCTCGATCACATTGGCGGCGCAGACCACGGTGGAGGCCGAGGCGCCCCAGCGCCAGCCGCCCTTGATGGCGAAGCCGAGGACCGCGCCCATCGTCCATATGGAAGGCAGCGTGGGGGTGCCCTCGGCGATCCGGTCGTGGCTGTCCACGAGCGGGGTGAGCAGAATGCCGGTCACCGCGATGCCGAGGTCGCCGACGAGGAACCGCCGGGTGCAGCGCTCGGCCGAGGCGACCATCCGGAAGGTGAGCGCCGTCCACAGCGTCAGCACCGCCATGTAGACCACGGCGCCGATCGGATGGTCGTAGTCGTCGAAGGAGTAGACGCACAGGCCGAGCGCGTAGAGCAGGGTGAGCACCCGGTAGGCGGTCAACGCCTGCCACAGCGGCTGCTCGACGGACATCCGCACCACGCGCCCGCCCCCGGCGCGCTCCCGTTTGGACCGCTCCGTCAACGTCCCCCACCCCCGGTGCCGGCGCGGCTAGGCGCCGGACTTGTGTTTGTCCTTCTCCTTCTCGGCCTGCTTCTTCTCGGCCTCGGCCTGCTTCTTCTCGGCCTGTTTCCGGGCCGCCTCCGCCTCCGCGATCTGCCGCTTGGCGGCGGTGGCGTAGACGTCCACGTACTCCTGGCCGGAGAGCTTCATGATCTCGTACATGACCTCGTCGGTCACCGAGCGCAGGATGAAGCGGTCGCCATCCATGCCGTGGTAGCGGCTGAAGTCCAGCGGCTTGCCGATCCGGATGCCGGGCCGCATCAGCTTCGGCATGACCTTGCCGGGGGGCTGGATCTTCTCGGTGTCGATCATCGCCACGGGGATCACCGGGGCGCCGGTCGCGAGCGCGACCCTTGCCAGACCGCCCGGCTTGCCCCGGTAGAGCCGCCCGTCGGGCGAGCGGGTGCCCTCGGGGTAGATACCGAAGAGCTCACCGCGCTTGATCACATCGATGCCCGCGTTGATGGCGGCCTCGCCGGCGCCGCGCGAGCCCGAGCGGTCCACCGGCAGCTGCCCGACGCCCTTGAAGAAGGCCGCCGTGAGCCGCCCCTTGACGCCGGGGGTGGTGAAGTACTCCTGCTTGGCGATGAAGGTGACCTTGCGGTCGAGCACCGCGGGCAGGAAGAAGGAGTCGGAGAAGGAGAGGTGGTTGCTCGCGAGGATGGCCGGGCCCTCGGCGGGGACGTGCTCCAGCCCCTCCACCCAGGGCCGGAAGGTGAGCTTCAACGCGCCACCCACCGACAGCTTCATTGCGCTGTAGAACAACCGGGACCTCCTGTATCCGACGAGGAGACCTTAACCTGCCTACCCCGTATGCGGCGCGCCGCGTACGCTGAGGACCCGAGCCCGCTTCCCCAGTGAACGGAGATCCGTGGTGCCGCTCCTGCCCGGAGCCGAGCCGTTCCGCCACGACGGCGGAGAGATCGGCGTCCTCGTCTGTCACGGATTCACCGGCTCCCCGCAGTCCGTTCGGCCCTGGGCCGACCACCTAGCGGCCCGTGGTCTGACGGTCGTAGCTCCGCTGCTTCCCGGCCATGGCACGCGCTGGCAGGATCTCGCCGTCACCGGCTGGCAGGACTGGTACGCGGAGGTGGACCGCGAGCTGGGCAGGCTCCTCCGGGTCTGCGAGCGGGTGTTCGTCTGCGGTCTGTCGATGGGCGGGGCGCTCGCGCTGCGGCTGGCCGCCCAGCACGGCGCGGCGATCAGCGGCGTGGCCGTCGTGAATCCGGCCAACCGCATCCACGATCCGCTGGCCGTCGCCCTTCCGGTGCTGCGTCATCTGGTGCCGTCGGTGAAGGGCATCGTGAGCGACATCGCCAAGCCGGGCGCGCGGGAGTCGGGTTACGAGCGGATGCCGCTGCACGCCGTGCACTCGATGCGCCGCTTCTACCGGGTGGTCGACGCCGAACTGCCGCAGGTGACCCAGCCGCTGCTGGTGATGCACAGCCCCCAGGACCATGTGGTGCCGCCGGCCGACTCCGAGCGCATCCTGAGTCAGGTGTCCTCGCGGGACGTCAGCGAGCGGCTGCTGGAACGCAGCTACCACGTGGCCACGCTGGACCACGACGCCGAGTTCATCTTCGAGGAGACGGACACGTTCATCACCCGGCTGACGGCGGGTATGGGTGAAGACACCACCCGGACCGGCCTCGGGAAGGGCAGCGGAAAGGAGGGGGCGGCGGCCAGTGGCTGAGCACGACTCGAATGGACACGAGGCGGACGCGCGGCGGGACGACGACGCCGCCTTCGCCGCGATCGTCGCCGCGTACGGGGAGGAACCGCAGGACCCGCCGGGCGCCGAGCGATGGCCCGCCGCCGAGAACCTCGACGAGGAGCGGGACCGGGACCGCCGGTCCGCGGCGGACACCGACGCCGACACCGACGCCGAGGGGTCCGGTGACGGCGAGGCGGCCACGGGCGGGCTGACCAAGCCCGACAAGACCGAGAAGCCGGGCGGCTTCATCGTCTACGCCCCGGGCGTGGGCCCCCGCGACTGGGAGCCCGAAGAGCCGTCCGAGGACGACTTCGACGAGATTGACGAGGGCCATTTCGTCCCGCCCGAGCCGCCTCCGCTGCCCGAGTCCGACACCACCTCCCGCTTCGCCTGGCTCGGAGTGCTGGGCGGGCCGCTGCTGCTGCTCGGAGTGGTGCTGTTCCAGGTGGAGATGGTCTGGTGGATCGCCACGCTGGGCGTCGGCGGCTTCCTCGGCGGCTTCGTCACGCTGGTGCTGCGGATGAAGGACGACGACGAGGACGAGGACGACGACCCGGGGCGCGGCGCCGTCGTCTGACCCCGGCGCTCCGGAGCCGGGCGCGCCCCGGCTCCGGTCTCATGCCCGGCCGCTCAGGCCGGGGACACCCGGGGCAGCCTGAGCGCGGCCAGCACCGGAAGGTGGTCCGTGGCCGCGCGGAGGTCCGCGTCGGTGACGCCCGGCAGCCCGGCCGGGACCCCACAGCCGATGATCTCGATGCCCTCCGAGGCGAAGACCCCGTCGATGCGCCGACGCGGGTCCTTGGGTGAGAAGGTGGCCTCGCTCCCCCAGGGCTCGGTGGCCCAGCCGTCCCGCAGCTTCCCCGCGATCCGGCGGAAGGCGCGGCCGTCCGGCCGGTCGTTGATGTCACCGGCCGCGATGGCGTACGGGACGTCCAGCGCGGTCACATGGTCCAGCAGCATCCCGGCCTGCTCGTAACGCTCGGCCTCGGCGAGGCTCAGATGGCAGCTGACCACGCCGAGCCGGACGCCGCTGCCGTCACCGCCCTCCGGGCGGCCGTTCGCCGGGCGGCCGGTGTCGCGGAGGCCGGTGTCGCGGTGGCCGCCGCCGAAGCGCAGCACGGCGGTGGCGAAACCGCGCCGGTGCAGCCCGGGGACGCGCGGCAGCAGGGTGTCCTCGGCGCGCTCCACATGGGCGCGCAGCGAGGTGAGGATCATCGGACCGGCGGCGGTGGCCCCGCCCGTGGTGTACACGAGGCCGGTCTCCCGGGCCAGCCAGGCGGCGGCCTTGCGCCAGCGGAAGAAGCGCGGCGCCTCCTGGACGCAGACGACGTCGGGGGCACAGGCCCGGATCACCCGGGCCAGCGCCTCACGGTCGTCCCGCATCGAGCGGATGTTGTAGCTGAGCACCCGCACCACCGCCGCGTCCGGGCCGGTGGTGGATCCGGGCAGGTCCGCGAGCGGCACTTTCCCCCCTCGCCTCTCAGCCCTGGCGGGCCAGGTCGGCGGCGCCGACGAGCCCGGCCTTGCCGCCGAGCTGGGCGGCGAGCACCTGGGCGTGCGGACGCCACTGGTTGCCCACCAGCCAGCGCCGGAAGGACTTGCGGATCGGCTCCAGGACGAGATCGCCCTCGTCGGAGACCCCGCCGCCGACGATGAACGCCGAGGGGTCGAAGAGCGAGGCGAGGTCGGCGAGCCCGGCCCCGGCCCAGCGGGCCAGCTCGCGGAAGGAGTCGATGGCGACGGGGTCGCCCTGGCGGGCGGCGTCGCTGATGTGCTTGCCCTCGATGCCCTCGGAGGTGCCGTCGCCCAGGCCGAGCAGGACCGTGGCGTTCTCCGGGGTGGCGGCGGCACGCTGCTTGGCGTAGCGGACCAGGGCGCGGCCGGAGGCGTACTGCTCCCAGCAGCCCTGGCTGCCGCAGCCGCACAGCAGTCCGTCCGGGACGACCCTTATGTGGCCGAACTCGGCCGCGACGCCGAACCGGCCGCGGTGCAGCTTGCCGCCGATGATGATGCCGCCGCCGAGGCCGGTGCCGAGGGTGATGCAGACGACGTCGTCATGGCCGACCCCGGCGCCGAAGCGGTACTCGCCCCAGGCCGCGGCGTTCGCGTCGTTCTCCACCACGACGGGCAGGCCGACGCGCTGCTCGACCTTGTCCTTGAGCGCCTCGTGCCGCCAGTTGATGTTGGGCGCGAAGAGCACCGTGGCGCGCTTGTCGTCCACATAGCCGGCCGCGCCGATGCCGACGGCCTCGATCTCATGCCCCTCGCTGACGATGCGCACCGCGTCCGCGATGGCGTCGACGACTCCCTCGGGAGTGTGCGGGGTCGAAACCTGGCTCGTTTCGAGAATCGAGCCCTCTTCGTCGACCACGCCGGCCGCGATCTTCGTGCCGCCGATGTCGACGCCGATGGTGAGTCCCATGAGTCCCTCAGTTATTTGGTCGAACCCCGCCGAGGCTAACGGTACCGGAGGTGGCGCTCAGTCGAGGTCGATGTGTTCACTACTCGAACTCTCGGATTCCTCGCCGCTGCCCTTGGAATCGCCTTCGGCGCCCTGGGTCCAGCGTCGCTCCTGGCCGGTCACGGCGGCGCGGTAGGCGGCGAGCAGCTCGGATCCGGCACTGGCGAGGTGTTCGAAAACCTCTGGATTGCGCTCTATGACCGGTTCCACGCCGGCCTTCGCCTGTGCGATCAATTGTTGTACGGCCCCCTGAACCGCGGTCCCCGCGATCGGCGCCTGGGCGACCTTCTCGGCGAGCGCGTCGGCCAGCTTGAGGAACTCCTCGGCCACGGTTCCCGGCTCCTCGGTGGTCTGCCGGGCCCGCTGCCTGGCCCGCTCGGCGGCGAGGTCCTCCTCACAGGCGCGCTCCCAGGCATCGGGGTCGGTCTCGGTGACCGGCCCATCGGTGACCGGGGGCTCCGGGGGGCGCTCGGTGGCATCGCTCATGGCGAACTCCTGCGGCGGGGATGCTGACTGCCCGGTGACGTTCATCCGGGCTTGTGACCGACGTTACCCGAAGGAGGGGGCGGGATCAGAGCCGGAGACCGGCCGTCGTGGGCGCGGGGGTCAGAGCCGCTTCGGCCACAGGTCCGGGTCGGGAGTGAAGCGCACCTGGAGCCATCCGTCGCGCAGCCCGGCGCCGGAGACGGTGCAGCGGCGCAGGGCGGACGGCATCGGCAGCACCCGGTGGAACGGCGCGACGGTGACGATCAGTTCATCGCCCCGGCGCACCAGGGAGAGCCCGTCGCGGTCGGCGCCGGGCAGCGGCAGCCGCCACAGCAGCACCCCGTCCTCGGCCAGCCGGTCCTCGACGGTCCAGGGGTCGGGGGCGGGCCGGTCGGGCCGCGCCCCGGGCGCCCCGACGGCCCCGGCGAGATCGGCGAGATCGGCGAGCCCGGCCGGGGCGCGCCGAGCGCCGTCGCCGGGGCGCGGCTCGGCGGAGTGCGGCTCGGCGGAGTGCGGCTCGGCGGGCCGCGGTTCGCCGAGGCCGTGCGGATCGCGGCCCAGATGCGGCAGCTCACGGACCGGGACGGCGGGGGCCCACTGCTCGTACAGCTCCTTGAGCGCGGCCTGCTGCTGGCCCGACAGCGCGGCGAGCCACGGGTCGGAGGTGCCGGTGGGCAGCAGCCGGTTGGCGATCACCGCCTCCACCCGGCAGCCGTGCAGCGCCAGACCGGCGCGGGCGGTGCGCAGCGCCCGGTCGGCGAGCGGTCCGGGCTCCACGACCAGCCGTACCGTGGTGGCCTCGGACTCGATCACCCCCTGGACGGCGGCCAGCTCACGCTCCCAGCGCTCGGCCGTCTCGTACAGCTTCTGCGCGGGCATCGGCACCCCCGCCAGCTGGGCGAGCATCGGCCGCAGCGCGCGGGCCGCCTGCCGCTCGGCGGGCATGAGCCGGCGCAGATAGCGCCGCAGCTGCTCGGGCAGCGCGAGCAGCGCGACGGTGTCCGGCGCGGGCGGCATGTCGACGACGAGGACGTCCCAGCCGGTGCCGGGCGGGGCGGTCTGGGCGGCGCGCAGGGCGCGCAGCAGCGCGATGGCCTCCACCCCGGGCAGGGCGGTCAGCTCCTCGCCGTCCAGCGGGGTCGCGCCGAGCAGGTCGAGCAGGCCGTGGCCGCGGTCCTGGAGGGCGGTCAGCTCACCGCGGAACCACTCATCCGTGACGACCCGAGCGGCCCACAGCCCCGGCACGAGCTCGACGGGTACGGACCACGGCAGCCGGTCCGCCGTGCGCCCGGGGACGGACCGCGGCGTGCCGATGCCGAGCAGCGCCTCGGGGGTGCCGTCGGAGTCGGCGGTGAGCAGCAGGGTCCGCCGCCCCTCACGGGCGGCGGCGAGGGCGGTCGCGGCGGCCACGGTGGTGCGGCCCGCGCCGCCGGTGCCGGTGACGAGGACCGTACGCATGAAGAGAGCCTCCGGCAGGGGGTTACGTCGGTGTGCGCGGCGCGGGTCCGGTGATCCGCACCCGCCGGAGCGTACCCCGCACCGTGGATCACCCCGGGCACCGTCGGGGCCCGGGATGGTCCGGGGCGGCCCGGAATGGTCCGGGGCGGTCCGGGCGGGTCAGGCTCCCTCGACGCGCTTCTTCAGGCCCGCGAGCGCGCGGTCGATGATGACCTTCTCGGCCTTGCGCTTGATCATGCCGAGCATGGGGATCTTGACGTCGACCGTGAGCTGGTACGTCACCTCGGTGCTCTTGCCGCCCTCGCGCGCCGACAGCCGGTAGGAGCCGTCAAGGGTGCGCAGCATCTGGGACTTGACCAGGGACCAGTTGACCTGGTCGTCCCCGGTCCAGCTGTACTGGAGGGTGTAGTCGTCCTTGATCGCGCCGGCGTCGAGCAGCATCCGCACCTGCTCGGCGCGCCCCTGGGCGTCCTTGGTGAGGATGTCGGCCTCCTTCACCTCACCGGACCACTCCGGGTAACGGTCGAAGTCGGCGATCACCTCCATCACGTCGGCCGGGGCCGCCTCGATCGTGATGCTCGAGCTGGTGTGTTCCGCCATCGCCGTGGCTCCTCCGTACCGGTCCGCCGCATGGGTCCTCTGCGGCTGAAGGCTACCGCGCGCGGGTCACCACTCCAGGGTCCAGGGGGTGCCGGAGGAGGCGAAGTGTCCGACATTGACGCACTCGGTGGCCCCGATCCGCATACGGCGGACGAGCGGCTGATGGACATGGCCGAAGAGGGAGTACTTGGGACGGACGGTGTGGATCGCCTCCAGCAGGGCGGCGCTGCCGCGCTCGAAGCGGCGGGCGACGGTGTCGTAGCAGAGGTCCGGCACGTCCGGCGGGATGTGGGTGCAGATCACGTCCACCTCGCCGAGCGCCGCGATCTTCGCCGCGTAGGTCTCGTCGTCTATCTCGTAGGGGGTGCGCATCGGCGTGCGCAGCCCGCCGCCCACGAAACCGAAGACCAGCCCGCCGATCTCGACGCGCTCACCGTCCAGGACGGTGGTGCCGGACTGGGCGTACTCCGGCCACAGTGACGGCATGTCGACATTTCCGTAGGTGGCGTACGTCGGAGTGGGGAACGCGGCGAAGAGCTCGGCGTACTGGCGGCGGATCCCGGCCTCTATCGCCGCGTTGCGGTCCAGCCCCTCCCACAGCCGGTTGCCGAGCGCCCGGGCCTCCTCGAAGCGGCGGGCGGTGCGCAGTTCGACCAGCCGGTCGGCGTTCTCGACCCCGAAGAGATCAGGGAAGATGCCACGTGAGTGATCGGCGTAGTCGAGGAAGAGAACGAGGTCACCGAGGCAGATCAGGGCGTCCGCCCCGTCACCGGCCTTCTCGAGGTCCTCACTGTTGCCATGCACGTCACTCACCACGTGGACTCGCATGCGTGTCACCCTAAGACGTAAGGGCCCGCGCCCGTAAGGTGTTCTGGCTGCACCGCCCCGCGTCTACCTGCGGTTCCTTAGCGGACGTGGCGCCCGTCGACTAGTCTGCGGGCAGCACGAAGGCGGTGTGTGACGCATCAAACATCTGGGCAGGAACCCCTATCCCGGAAGCGTACCGATGGGTAACGTCCGGGCCGTCCACCACCCCCCATGCCCTGTAGCGGCGCCGGCGCCCCACGAGGAGCAGCAGTCTTGCGCGAGTTCAGCCTTCCGGCCCTGTACGAGGTTCCGGCCGACGGCAATCTGACGGATCTCATCCGCCGCAATGCCGCACAGCATCCCGATGTCGCCGTGGTCGGCCGCAAGGTCGACGACCGCTGGGAGGACGTGACCGCGACCGCGTTCCTGGCGGAGGTGCGCGCCGCCGCCAAGGGACTGATCGCGGCCGGTGTGGAGCCGGGCGACCGGGTCGGCCTGATGTCCAGGACCCGCTACGAGTGGACGCTGCTCGACTTCGCCATCTGGAGCGCGGGCGGGGTCACCGTGCCGGTGTACGAGACGAGTTCACCGGAGCAGGTCCAGTGGATCCTCAGCGATTCGGGCGCGGTGGCCGCGCTGGTCGAGACCGGCGTCCACGAGGCGGCCGTCGAGGCCGTCCGGGACACCCTGCCCGCCCTGAAGCACGTCTGGCGGATCGAGGGCGACGCCATCGGGACGCTGCGGAAGCTGGGCGAGCACGTCCCCGAGGAGAAGGTGGACGAGCGCTCCTCGATCGCCAACGCCGACTCCCCCGCCACCATCGTCTACACCTCGGGCACCACCGGCCGCCCCAAGGGCTGTGTGCTCTCCCACCGCAGCTTCTTCGCCGAGTGCGGCAACGCGGTGGCGCGGCTCAAGCCGATCTTCAACACCGGTGAGTCGTCGGTGCTGCTGTTCCTCCCCGAGGCCCATGTCTTCGGGCGGCTGGTGGAGATCGCGGCGGTACTGGCGCCGATCAAGCTCGGCCATGTGCCGGATGTGAAGTCCCTGACCGATGAACTCGCCGCGTTCCGGCCCACATTGGTGCTGGGCGTACCGCGCGTCTTCGAGAAGGTCTACAACTCGGCGCGGGCGAAGGCCCAGTCCGAGGGCAAGGGCAAGATCTTCGACAAGGCGGCCGACACCGCCATCGAGTACAGCAAGGCGCTGGACGCCCCGGACGGCCCGTCCTTCGGGCTCCGGTTCAAGCACAAGGTCTTCGACCGGCTGGTCTACAGCAAGCTGCGGGCCGTGCTGGGCGGCCGGGCCACCCATGCCATCTCCGGCGGGGCGCCGCTCGGCGAGCGGCTGGGCCACTTCTACCGGGGCATCGGCTTCACGGTCCTGGAGGGGTACGGCCTGACGGAGTCCTGCGCGGCGACCACCTTCAACCCCTGGGACCGGCAGAAGATCGGCTCGGTCGGGCAGCCGATGCCCGGCACGGTGGTGCGCATCGCCGACGACGGCGAGGTGCTGCTGCACGGTGAGCACCTCTTCACCGAGTACTGGAACAACGAGACGGCCACGGCGGAGGCGCTGTCGGACGGCTGGTTCCACACCGGGGACGTGGGCACGCTCGACGAGGACGGCTACCTCACCATCACCGGCCGGAAGAAGGAGATCATCATCACCGCGGGCGGCAAGAACGTCGCCCCGGCGGTGATAGAGGACCGGATCCGGGCCCATGCCCTGGTGGCCGAGTGCATGGTCGTCGGCGACGGCCGTCCCTTCGTGGGCGCGCTGGTCACGGTGGACGAGGAGTTCCTGCCGCGCTGGGCGGCCGAGCACGGCAAGCCCGAGGGCGTGACGGTGGCCGAGCTGCGGGAGGACCCGGACCTGCTGGCGGAGATCCAGCGGGCGGTGGACGACGGCAACGCGGCGGTGTCCAAGGCGGAGTCGATCCGGAAGTTCCGCGTCCTGGCGACCCAGTTCACCGAGGACTCCGGGCATGTGACGCCCTCGCTGAAGCTGAAGCGGAACGTGGTGGCGAAGGACTTCGCCTCGGAGATCGAGGCCCTCTACCGAGACTGATGGCCGCCGGGCCGCACACGCGGCGGAGCCGCGTATCGTCAGGTGCCGGGAAGGGGCGGGGAGGGGAGCAGCCCGCCGCGGGCGTCAGAGCAGCGACTTCAGACGGTCGGCCAGCAGATCCCAGCGCCAGCGCTCCTCCACCCAGGCGCGGCCCCGCTCGCCCATGCGGCGGCGCAGCTCCGCGTCCTCCAGCAGGGTCACGACGCGCTCGGCGCTCTGCTCGGCGGAGTCTCCCCGTACGACCCATCCGGTCTCGCCGTCCAGCACCGCGTCCGGCGCCCCGCCCGAGTCCCCGGCGACGACCGGCAGACCGGTCGCGGACGCCTCCAGATAGACGATGCCGAGGCCCTCGACGTCCAGCCCGCCACGGCGGGTGCGGCAGGGCATGGCGAAGACGTCGCCCGCGCCGTAGTGGGCGGGCAGCTCCTCCCAGGGGACGGGGCCGGTGAACCGCACCGACCCGGCCACGCCCGTGGTCTCCGCGAGGCGGCGCAGATCCTTCGCGTACGGCCCGCCGCCGACGATCAGCAGCACCGCGTCCGGCACCCGCTGGAGGATCCGCGGCATGGCCCGGATCAGCGTGTCCTGCCCCTTGCGCGGCACCAGCCGGGAGACACAGACCACGACGGGCCGCTCGGCCAGGCCCAGCCGGGCCCGGATCTCATCGCCGCCCGAGCCGGGGTGGAAGGTCTTCTCGTCCACACCGGGCGGGAGTTGGACCATACGGGCGGCGTCCCGGGGGTCGAGCGCGGCGGCGATACGGGAGCGGGTGTACTCACCGAGATAGGTGAGGGTGTCCGTGGCCCCGCCGATCCGCCGCAGCAGCTGCCGTGCGGCGGGCAGCTGCGCCCAGGCCGCCTCGTGGCCGTGCGTCGTCGCCACCAGCCGCCGTGCCCCGGCCGCGCGCAGCGCGGGGGCCATCAGCCCCAGCGGCGCGGTGGCGCCGAACCACACCGAGGTGCAGCCGTGCTCGCGCAGCAGCGCGGTCGCGCGGCGGGTGACGCGCGGGGTGGGCAGCAGCATGGTCGTCCGGTCCCGGACGACCGGGTACGGCTGCTCGGCGTCGAAGCGGGCGGTGGCCTCGGCACCCTCCCGGCCGCGCTTCCAGGTGGAGGCGTAGACGACGATCCGGTCCGGGTCCAGGCGCAGCGCGATGTTGTGCAGAAACGCCTGGATGCCGCCGGGGCGGGGCGGAAAGTCGTTGGTCACGAGCAGGGTCTTGTCCATCGTGGCCGACAGTACCGGCTCGGTCGCCGCGTACGGGCCCGGGGCTGGGCCCAGCCCGGTCGCACACTCACAGGGCGCGGGGCTCAGCTCGGTCGCACACTCACAGGGCGCGGGGCTCAGCTCAGCTCGGTCGCCACGTACTTCCGCCACCGCTCCGTGAACTCCCGCACGCTCACCCCGAGCACCTTCCGCAGCGCCGACTCCACCGCGCCCGAGCGCTCATGCGCCCGGCCCACCGCGCGGTAGAACTCGACCAGCTTCTTCTCGCCCCATGTGTCGGCGATCAGGCGGCAGGCGAGCCAGCCCTGTTCATAGGCGCGGGAGAGGCGGTCGGGGTCGCTGCCGAAGCGGAAGTCGTCGTCGCGCGGGAGCGCGGTGGGCAGGTGCCCGGCGGTGACGGCGTCGGTGAGTTCGGGGGCGATCTGGCGGGGGGTGCGGCCCGGGGTGCGATAGCCCACCCAGTCGGCGAAGCCCTCGGAGAGCCAGAGCGGGGTGGCGGCGCTGGTGGCGGTGCGGGTGGCCACATGGGCCGTCTCATGGGTGATCACGACGCGTCGGCCGAAGTCGCCGAGGACCCGGTATGCATCGGGGTTGACGATCACGCGGTCGGCGGGGGTCTCGTCACCGGCTCCGCCGACCTCGCCCGTGGTGACGGCGGCGATCCCCCGGTAGCCGTCCGCCGAGGCGCCGAGCAGGGCGGCCATCCGGCCCAGGGAGGCGGGGACCTCGACCACGACGCGCCCGGCCCACTGGTGGGGCCAGACCTGGCCCAGGACGGGCACCGCCCGGTCCGCGGTGTCGGCGACCGCGCGCAGCACCCGCCGGTCCTGGCCGACGCCCAGGACGAGGCTGTGGGCGCCGCGCACGACGTCGACCGTGCCCTGGTCCCACAGCTGCTCCATACCGCGCTTGCCGTCCACCACACCGTCGTCGGAGGCGACGTACCACTGCCCGCCGCGCCGGGCGAGGGTGAGGTACTGGGCGGAGACGACCGGCGCGGTGTCGTACCCCTTCAGCCGGTACCGGAGTTCGACCTGCGCGGCGAGGCTGCGGCCGCCGACCCGCGCGGGCTCGAAGCCGCCGGTGCGCACCAGGCGGTAGGTCCAGGAGCGCAGCGGTACGGCGGACATCTGCCGGAACACCCGCCGCTGCTCGGCCAGGTAGCCGGCCGAGCCGCGGTCGACGGTGGCGAGGAAGCCGTCCGCGTCCCGCTCCCGGACCGCCGCCGCCCGCTGGTCCAGCATGCGCTGCACGGCCCGGCCGTCGCGCCCCTCGGGGTCGTCGGGCGCGGGGACGGGGCCGCAGCCGCTCAGCGCGGTCAGGGAGAACGCGCCCACCAGGGGCAGGCACAGCAGCGCCCGCCATCCGCCCGATCTCCACCGACCCGCCACGTCTTAGATCGTACGAGCCCGCGCGCCGGCTTCAGACGCGAGTGACGGAAGAGATCGGCAACATACCCACGGGGTCGTACCGGACCCGCGCCCCGGGGTAAGGGGCGTGGATCACCTGCCCGTTGCCCGCGTACATGGCCACATGGCTGGCGTCGGAGCGGTAGACCACCAGATCGCCGGGGCGGGCCTGGGAGAGCGGCACCGACTGCCCGGCGTGCGCCTGTGCCTGGGAGGTGCGCGGAATGGCCACCCCGGCGTGGGCGTAGGCCCATTGCATCAGCCCGGAGCAGTCGAAGGCGGTGGGACCGGACTGACCCCATGCGTACGGCAGCCCCAGGGCCGCCCGTGCCGCGCCGAACGCCGTGGCGGCCCGCCCCGAGGACGGCACGGTGTGCGGCCCGCCCGGCAGGCCCCCACGGAGCTCGTCGGGGCGGTAACCGGAATCGGAACCGGAAGGGGAGCGGCCACCGGGAAGGGCGCCCGGCATCAGCCCGGCGAGGGCTCCGTGCTCCCGTCCGCCCGCCCGCGAGGCGCGGCGTGCGTAGCTCTCCCGCTCCCCCGGCGGCAGCGCGTTCACCAGCCGCCGCGCCGTGGCCAGCCGGCGCTGGACCGCCCGCTTGTGGCGGGCCACCTCCTTACGGCTGTGCTCCAGCTTCACCAGCTTGGCCGCGGCCTCCGCGCGCTCCTGCCGCAGGGTCCGCTGGGCGCCCTGGAGCACCCGCAGCCGGGCGGTCTGACGGCTGGTGATCCGCTCCAGGGTGGCGGCCCGGTCGAGGTAGTGGGCCGGGTCCCCGGACAGCAGCAGGGCGAGGCCCGGGTCGATCCCGCCGGTGCGGTACTGGCCGCCCGCGAGGGCGCCGAGCGCCGTCCGCATCCGGTTGACCCGATCCTGGCCGCGGGCGACCCGGTCCTGGACCCGGCCGACCTGGCGGCGCAGGGCCCGGGTGCGCGTCTCCGCCGCGTTGTAGCGCTCGGTGGCCCGCTCGGCCTGGGCGTAGAGCGTGGCGATCCGGTCGCCGGCGGACCGGGCGGACGGACGGCCCGCCGGGTCGTGCGGCTCGGCACCGGCGGGCACGGCGGACAGCGCGGCGGCGGTGACCACCGCGGCCGCCGAGGCGGCGGTGAGGACGGTGGCCCGGCCGGACCGGGGTTTCGCGACGCGGCGACGGGACGCCATGGGAAGCCGCACTCCCTTCCGCAGTGTCGGGCTGAGAACTGCGGGCAGACAGTAGCCGTGGCGCCACCCACGGTCCAACGGCCGTGAGGTGCGGGCACACTGACGCCCCGCCGACTGACGCAGGTCACCGGCGGGGCGGGGGATCAGCGAGGGCGCTGGAGATTCGCCCGAAAGGATTGCAGTTGAGGCGGTTTGAAACCTGGTTCGCAGGACTTCCGGATCAGACCCGGACGCCGAACTGGAACGGCATGTTGTCCATCGACTCGTAGCGCACACCGGCACCGGGCTTGGGCGCGTGCAGCACCTGGCCGCCGCCCGCGTAGAGGCCTATGTGGTGCAGGTCGCCGTAGAAGAGCACCAGATCACCCGGCTTGAGCTCACCGCGGCTGATGCGGGTGCCGACGTTCGCCTGGTCCTGGGAGATGCGCGGCAGCTGCACCCCGGCCTGCTGGTAGGCCCAGCCGGTGAGTCCGGAGCAGTCGAAGGAGGACGGACCGGTCGCGCCCCAGACGTACGGGAGGCCGATCTTCGTCTTGGCGGCGGCCAGCGCGGCGGCGGCACGCCCCGACTCGGGCACCTCGTTGCCGAGGTCCACGCGCTCGCTGGACCGGTTGGCGCGCTCGGCGTCCTGGGCGGCCAGCTTGGCGCGCTCCTTGGCCGTGAGGGTGTTGAGGAGGTTCCGGGCCTTGGACAGCTTGCCCTGGATCTCGTCCTTCTTCTTGCCGAGCGCCTTACGGGTGTCGGCAAGGTCCTGGAGCTTGGTGGACGCCTCCTCGCGCTGCTGCTTGAGGGTGCGCTGCTTGTCGGCGATCTTCCGCAGGGACTCGGCCTGCTTGCCGCTCAGCTGGCTGAGGGTGGACGCCTTCTCGAGGTAGGTGTCCGGGTCGGAGGAGAGGAGCAGCTGCATCGAGGGGTCGATCCCACCGGAGCGGTACTGGGCGGTGGCCATCGAACCCAGGCCGTTGCGCAGCTTGTTCAGATCCTCCTGGCCGCGCGCCACCTTGTCCTGGAGCTCGCCGACCTGCTTCTCCAGCTTCTCCTGCTTCTCCTTGACGCCGTTGTACTTCTCGGTCGCCTGCTCCGCCTCTTCGTAGAGCTTGTCGACCTGCTCCTTGACGTCCTTCTTGTCCTGCTTCGGAGCGGCCTGGGCGGCCTGGGAAGTGAGAGCGACGGCGGCGGCCGCGGTCGCGGTGAGGACGGTTACCCGAGTGCGGCTCGGCTGCTTGGGTCGACGGTGGGACGCCACGAAGGCGAGCTCCTTCTTCCTCCAGCCGCCTACCGGGAGTTGGGGGGTTGTGAGCCCCGGCTCCGCGACAGGGCGCGGACTCGGCGGTACCTCCGCTGTCACCCCGGATGGGTGATCAACCGCGCGAAGGTTCGAGCTGACCATAGTGACCCCGCCGTGATCCGTTCAAATCCCGACGGCAAAAAAGTCGGTCTGCGGAGGCATCTTTTACAAATATCGTACAGGCAGTGATGGTCGATGACGCTCCGCTGACACCACAAGTGCCCCGGGTCAGACTTGTGAAGTCAATTCAAAGTGATTCGGGCAGTTCAGCCGCGGAACGGAGAAACGGGGCAACCGGGGCACGGGGCGGGACGACTCGGGCCACGACGGCTCAGGAACGGGCAAGTCGCTTCAGCAGCAACGCCGATGCCACGGGGCGCGCTCCGGCGCGTGCCACCCCGTCGGCCACCTCGCGGTCGGTGGACACCACCACCACCGGACGGCCCGGCGGCTCGGCCCGGACCAGCTGCCGGATCAACTCGTCGGCCGTCACACCCGGCTTGCTGAACAGCACCCGCACCCCGCGCGGCGGCGCGAGCAGCACCGGAGCGGCCAGCTCCGCCCCGTCGAAGACACAGGTCATCTCCGCGCCCGTCTGGGCCGCGAGCACCGCAAGACCGCCCAGCAGCCGCAGCCGCTGCTTCTCCAACGGCATCGTGGGATAGCCGGTCTTGGTGACGTTGTAGCCGTCCACCACCAGATGTGCCTGGGGCAGCGCGAGCAGCTGGTCCAGCAGCGCCGGGTCCATCTCCGACAGCGCCCTGGTCGCTATGTCCTTCGGCGTCATCTTCCCCGGCTCCACGGCGTCCACCGTGTCCGCCGGGCGCATCGACGCGGGCGGCAGGGCCAGTTCGCGCCGCAGCCCCTGCGCCGCGTCCAGCATCGTGTCCAGCAGCAGCCGCAGCCGCATGTCCTCCACGCTGCGCCCCTCGCGCACCGCCCGCCGGCTGGCCTCCAGCGCCGACTCCGCCTCCGCCAGCCGGGCCCGCAGCCGCCGTGCCTCGCTGTCCGCGGTGGCCTGACGGGCCGCCGCCTCCGACCGTACGGACTCCAGCTCCGCCTCGATCTTGCGCAGCGCGGCCGCGCCCCGCTTCACATCGCTCTGCGCGCTGCGCAGCTTGCGCTGGAGCACGTCGTTCTCCTTGCGGGCCGACTCCAGCTCGGTGCGCGTCCGCTCCGTCTCGTGCCGGGTGGCCGCCTTGGCCTCGGCGAGCTCGTCGCGCAGCCGCTGGAGCTCGCGCGCCGCCTCCTCACCGGCCCGCTCGGCGGAGGCCCGCTGGGCCTCCTCACCCGCCGCCTCGACCAGCTTGACCCAGCCCACCGGGCGCAGCACATACGCCACCGCCGCGACATCCACCGGATCGGCCGCGGCGGGCGGCGAACCGCCCTCGATCGCCTCGGCCAGCTCCCGCTGGGTCTCCCGCAGCCGTCCCGCGATCCGCTGCCGGAAGACGGGGTCGCTCTCCACCGCGGCGGCCATGGCGTTGCCCGCGAACTTGGCGCGGCGGGTCGGGGTGAAACGGGCGTACTGCCGCAGCTGGGTGGGCAGCTCGGTGACCGTCAGACCGCCGAAGGCGTCCGCGACCAGCGCCACCACGCGCCGTCGCACCCCTTCCGGCAGGGGGCGGTCCAGCGCCTCGGGGACGCCCTCGGCGTCACCGGCCGCCCCGGGGTCACCGGTCCGCTCCACCACCTGTCACCGCTCCGTTCTCAGGCGCTCTGGCCGGTGTTCGGACGCTCCACGAGTTCGACCTGGTCGACCGCGTTGCACCAGCGACAACGCACTGACTCAATGGTCTCACTGAGCACCTCGCGTTCCTCGACTCTGGGTTCCCCCGCCAAGTCGAGATGCACATACTCCACGGCTCTGGTCGAGCGGGTCACATCGAACCGGGTGAGATTGCCGCACAGTGTGCAACGCCAGCGGGTCTGGGTGGTCGGCAGGGGCACGGCCATGGTTGCGGGTCCTCGCTTCTCGGCTCGTCGGCGGCGTCCTGTAACCCTACGGCCTGAGCCCTGGCCCGTGCCGGGCCCGGTCCGCCCCCACGACCCGGCGGAGCGCGGCGAGGCGCTCTGTGGAGGTTGTGCCCGGTACGGAATGATCTGCCCATGATCGAGACGTCGTCGGGGCGCCACCGCCCCTGGATGGCGGGGCCCGGCCGCCCCTGGATGACGTACGGCCTGATCGTCAGCTGCTGCCTGATCTTCGTCCTCGGACCGGCCTCGGGGCTCAACCCCGGCTATGGCTCGGGCGGGCGGCTGGTGGAGGCCCAGTCCACGTACTTCGAGCGCTGGGGGGTGGTGCCCAGCGCCCTGTGGAGCGGCGACCCCGATCAGCCGCTCGCCCCGCTGACCGCGCTCTTCGTGCACGGCAACTGGCTGCATCTGCTCGGCAACATGCTGTTCCTCTATGTCTTCGGCGCGATGACCGAGGAGCGGATGGGCCGTTTCCAGTTCGCCGTCTTCTACCTCGCCACGGGCTATCTGGCGCTGCTCGGGTACGCCGCCGCGCACGCCGACTCGGCCCAGTCCCTGGTGGGCGCCTCCGGGGCCATCTCCGGGGTGCTCGGCGCCTTTCTGTGGCTGTTTCCCCGGGCCCGGGTGACCAGCCTCTTCCCGTTCCTGCTCTTCCTCCCGCTGCGCTTTCCGGCCTGGGCGGTGCTGATCTTCTGGGTGGCCCTCCAGTGGCTGGCCGCCCGGCAGGCCGACGACCGCCCCGGCGTCGCCTATCTCGCCCATCTCGTGGGCTTCACGCTCGGCTTTCTCTACGCGTGGGCCCGGTTCGGGCGGACGGCTAGAGTGGGCGGCGCAGCCAGGCCCAGTGAGGGAGAAAGCCAGCCGTGATCACTTCGATCGTGCTCATCAAGACCAACGTGGACCAGATCCCGGAGACCGCCGAGAAGATCGCCGCGCTGGAGGGTGTGAGCGAGGTCTACTCGGTCACCGGCGCGCACGATTTGATCGCGATGGTTCGGGTGGCCCGGCACGACGATCTCGCGGACATCATCACGGGCCAGATCAGCAAGCTGCCGGGGGTCGCCTCGACCGAGACCCACATCGCCTTCCGGACGTACTCGCAGCACGACTTGGAGGCGGCGTTCGCGATCGGCCTGGACGGCTAGGGACTGTCTCCGGTTGTGATCAAGCCCCGGGGTGGGGGCCGGTCCGATAAGACTGTGCTGTGACGCGTGCGCAACTCACCGACCTTGAGTGGGAGTTCATCGAGCCGTTCCTGCCGGTCGGCAGGTTCGGCCCGTACCCCGAGCGGCTGCGTGAGCAGTTCGAGGGGGTGATCTGGCGGTTCCGCACCGGCAGCCAGTGGAGAGAGATGCCCGAGCGGTTCGGCGCCTGGCAGACCGTCTACAACCGCTTCATGCGATGGCGGGACGCGGGCGTCTTCCAGACCCTGCTGGACGAAGCGATCGCCGAGGCCGCCCGCAGGGACGAGATCGACATGTCCCTGGTCAGCGTGGACTCCACCACCGCGCGGGCCCATCACGACGCCGCCGGCATGCGGGTCAGCGAACAGACTCTGGCCGCACTCGAGGAGGCAGCCTCGCAAAAGGGGGAGCATCGCAGGGACAAGGCGGGCAGGACGGCGAAAGCGATCCGGTCCGGGCCGAACGCCGGCGCATCCGCTTGCGACGGCGGGCCCGGCTGAAGGCCGCCCTGCTCGGACGGTCGCGCGGCGGGCTGACCAGCAAGATCCACCTGGCTGCCGACCGGCGGTGCCGGCCGATGGCGCTCCTTCTGACCGCCGGACAGGCCGCCGACAGCCCGCAGTTCATCCCGGTTCTGAGCAAGGTACGGGTCCGTCTGCCGGTCGGCCGTCCCCGCACCCGGCCGGCTGCCGTGGCCGGTGATAAGGCCTACTCCTCCCGCGCCAACCGAGCCCATCTGCGCAAACGCCGCATCAAGGCAGTCATCCCGGAGAAGAGGGACCAGGCCGCCAACCGCAGGAAGAAAGGCAGCCGGGGCGGCAGGCCCGTCACCCACAATGCCGATCTCTACCGCGACCGCAACACGGTCGAGCGGGCCATCAACAGGATGAAGGACTGGCGAGGCATCGCGACCCGCTACGACAAGACGCCCGAGAGCTACCTCGCCGGACTCCATCTCCGCGCAGCGACCATCTGGATCAGCAGCATCCTGAAAGCCCAATGATCACAACTGGAGACAGTCCCTAGAGGGTGTCTGGCGGCGCGTGACGCCTGCGGCGGGCTGCTCCCCTCCCCGCCCCTCCCCGCCCCTTCCCGGCAGCACCGATATGCGGCTCCGCCGCGTGGGGGCTCCGCCCCAGCCCCCGGCCACGTCGCAGGGCGACGCGGTCGGCACCCTGGCCCCGGTGAACTGATCGCGGGACGATCGGCTCGTCGCCCCCCGGACCCCAGGGCCCAAGCAAAACCGGGGCTCCGCCCCAAACCCCGGCCGGACAACCCGGACGCCCGCCGGGGCGCCCACCGCGACCAGCCCGCCGGTGCAGGCATTCACGACAGCAACGGCCACCCCGCCACCCCCCGGGACCCAGGGGGCAAGCGAAATAGGGACCCTGCCCCTGGACCCGTGCCGGACGATCCGGATGCACGCGGGCCTCCGCGCGGCCATCCGCCGCGTCGGCGCGCCGACCGCGATCAGCCCACCGCAGCAGGCGCTCACTGCGGCGACGGCCGACTCGTCGATCTCCCGGGGTCCAGGGGCGGAGCCCCTGGTTGTGGGAAGGGGCGGGGTGGGGAAAGAGCCCCCGCCGGAATCCCCGCAGGGCCCGGCCGCCCCGGACTCCTGGGCCGGAGGCCCATTGGGCCTCAGCCGCGGTCGGGGACGCAGCGGCCGTCCTCCGTGCGGTAGCTCCACCGGGCGCCCTCGCGCACCAGTTCCTTCACCGCGCCCACGAACCGCTCCACATGCTCGTCCGGGGTGCCCGCCCCGAAGCTGACGCGGATCGCGTTCAGCGACCGCTCCCCCGGCGCGGCCTCGGGCGCGCCGCACTCGCCCGGCTCGTCGGGCTCGCTGTCCAGCAGGGTGCGGACCAGCGGATGGGCGCAGAACAGCCCGTCGCGTACGCCGATGCCGTACTCCGCGGAGAGCGCCGCCGCGAAGTGGGAGCTGTTCCAGCCCTCCACCACGAACGACAGCACGCCGACCCGGGGCGCGTCGTCGCCGAACAGCGAGAGCACCCGCACCTCGGGCACCTCGGCAAGACCCGCCCGCACCTTCTCGATCAGCTGCCGCTCACGGGCGACCAGGCCCTCGAAACCGGCCTCGGTCAGCGCCTTGCAGGCCGACGCGATCGCGTAGACGCCGATGACGTTCGGCGAGCCCGCCTCGTGCCGGGCGGCGGTGGTGTGCCACTCGACGTCGACGCCGCCGTCGTCCCTGCGCGTGACCTTACGGCTGGCGCCGCCGCCCGCCAGATACGGCCGGGCCTCCCGCAGCCAGTCCGCCCGTCCGGCCAGCACCCCGGCCCCGAAGGGCGCGTACAGCTTGTGCCCGGAGAAGGCCACCCAGTCGACGTCCGCCTCCGCGATGTCCACGGGGTGGTGCGGGGCCAGCTGCGCGGCGTCCAGGACGATACGGGCGCCGTGGGCGTGCGCGGCCGCGGCCAGCTCCCGCACCGGCCACAGCTCGCCGGTCACATTGGACGCGCCGGTCACGCACACCAGCGCCGGGCCCTCGGCGCGCCCCGCGAGCGCCTTCTCCAGCGTCTCCACCGCCTGCCGCGGGGAGCGCGGGGCGCTGAGGTAGCGGACGGTGACGTCCTCCCGCTGCTCCCACGGCAGCAGCGAGGCGTGGTGCTCGGTCTCGAAGACGAAGACCTCGGTGCCCGGAGGTGCCGCGGCGGCCAGGAGGTTGAGCGAATCGGTGGTGGAGCGGGTGAAGACGACCTGGTCGTCCTCGCGGCAGCCCAGGAAGGCGGCGACGTCCTTACGGCTGTTCTCGAAGAGGTCGGTGGACAGCTGCGAGAGGTAGCCCGCCCCGCGGTGCACGCTGCCGTAGTACGGCGCGTACGCGGCGATGTCGTCCCAGACGCGCCGCAGCGCGGGGGCGCTGGCGGCGTAGTCGAGCGCCGCGTAGGTCACCTCGCCACCGGTGACCAGGGGGACCAGGACATCGCCGCCCAGCACGGGCAGCGGCTCACAGGCGGCGACGGAGGAATCGGCGGAGGTGGAAGCGGTGGCAGAGGCGGTGGCGGTAGCAGAGAGGGTGGCGGTGGCAGCGGGGCGCGCGGACATGGCGAAGTCTCCCGAAGGGGTCGAAGGAATGCGTGACGCGCACGGAAACGGCGGCGGCGAGCCAGCCGTAAGGGCGCGGAGAATCGCTCGACGCACGGCCGCACCGCGCGGAGCACATTGAGGAGAGACGGGCCGCTCGGCCCTAGCGCATTCGCTGCATCACGGAAGAACTCCCTCGACCACCAGGACCCCTAGTGCGAGGGGTCCGCGCTTGCCGCCGGCCTCGCTGCCTGGCGGCCTGGTCATCACCCGGGGCACCCCGCCACGGACGGAGGGTTGCCGGACAGCGGGCCGGGGCCGTAGTCGCTGTCGCTCGTGACCTGGGCAGGAGTATGCCATGTCAGACGCCGGCGCCCATGCCCTGTCCGCATCCCGGACAGACCATGGGCGCCGTACGGCGTTCGCCGGACCACGACCGCGCCGCTGACGATCGACGGCATATCAGGGCACTCCCAGCGGAGCGCTCAGGCGTGAGTGGCCCGGACCCATCGCTCCAGGACGTCGCGCGCCACGCCCGAGTCAATCGACTCGGCGGCCCGCGCGACACCCGCCCCGATGCGGTCCGTCAGGGGCTTGTCCCCCGGGTCCGGCTCGAGCGCCACCAGCGCCGCCGCCGAGTTCAGCAGCACCGCGTCCCGGACCGGGCCCCGCTCGCCCGCCAGCAGCCGGCGGGCCACATCGGCATTGTACGAGGCGTCAGCGCCCCGCAGGGCCTCCACGGGGGCCCGCTCGACGCCCACGTCCCGGGGGTCGAAGGTCTCCTGGCGCACGGCGCCGTCCCGGACCTCCCACACCTGGGAGGTCGTGGTCACGGTGAGCTCATCCAGCCCGTCGTCACCCCGGACGACCAGTGCGGAGGAGCCCCGCTCGGCCAGCACCCCGGCGATGATGGGCGCCATACGGGCGTCGGCGACCCCGGTCGCCTGGCAGGTGACCTTCGCCGGGTTGGTCAGCGGGCCGAGCAGGTTGAACGGGGTGGCGACGCCCAGCTCGCGCCGGGCCGAGGCGACATGCCGCAGCGACGGGTGGAACTTCACCGCGAAGCAGAAGGTGATCCCGGCCTCCTCGGCGACCTCGACCACCCGCTCGGGGGTGATGTCCAGATTGACGCCGAGCTTCTCCAGCACATCCGAGGCGCCGCTGGCGGAGGACGCGGCGCGGTTGCCGTGCTTGACCACCCGTGCGCCGGTACCGGCGACGACCAGCGCGGACATGGTGGAGATGTTGACGGTCTTGGCGCGGTCGCCGCCGGTGCCCACGATGTCCACGGTCGCCCCGGGCACCTCGATCACCCGGGCGTGCTCGTACATCGCCCGCACCAGACCGGCCACCTCGGAGACCGTCTCGCCCTTGGCGCGCAGCGCGATCGCGAAACCGGCGATCTGGGCGTCGGTGGCCTCGCCCCGCATGATCCGGTCCATGGCCCAGGCGGTGTCGTCGGCATCGAGGTCACGACCGGCGATCAGCAAGCTCAGTACGTCCGGCCAGGTGCGGGCCGTCGCGGTGCTGTCGCCTCCGGCGGGGGTCACAACGTCCATGGTCCGCTCCTGGATCCGTGGGGGTGGGCAGGGAAGGGGTCCGCGCACTTCAGCGGCCCGTCGCAAGCCTATCGGCCGCACGGCCGGGGCCCCGGCCGGACCGTGTGGTCCGGGCCGGGGCCCTGGTCTGTGGCGTCGCTGTATGAAGAAACCGGTCGCTGAAGGGGTACCGGGAGATCAGTGGTGGCCGTGGCCGCTGGTGATCTCGTGGTACTCCTCTCGGGTCGGCTTCGGAATGACGTTGTCCCCGCCGTAGTAGCCCTTGGAGAGCTTCGAACGGAGCTTCTGGGAGCGCTTTATCTTCCGCTTGACCCCGTTCTCGTCGACCGCCGGGCCGATCTCGTAGGGCTCGGGCTGCTCGTGCTGGGTGAGCGCGTGCAGCTGGTCCTGCGGGAGCGGCTCGTGGACCTCGATGAACTCGCCGTGCGGCAGCCGCTTGATGATGCCGGTCTCACGGCCGTGCAGCACCTTGTCCTTGTCGCGCCGCTGGAGGCCGAGGCAGATCCGCTTGGTGGCGATGAACGCCAGGACCGGGCCGACGAAGAAGGCGATCCGCACAAACCACGTGATCGAGTTGATCGACAGGTGGAAGTGGGTGGCCCACAGGTCGTTACCGCCACCGACCAGCATCACGAAGTACGCGGTGATCCAGGCGACACCGAAGGCCGTACGGGTCGGGGCGTTGCGCGGGCGGTCCAGGATGTGGTGCTCACGCTTGTCGCCGGTGATCCAGGACTCGATGAACGGGTAGAGCCCGATCGCGAACAGGACCAGTGGGAAGAGCACGATCGGGATGAACACGCCCAGGACGAGCGTATGACCCCAGGCGGTGATCTCCCAGCCGGGCATCACACGGACCAGACCCTCGGCGAAGCCCATGTACCAGTCGGGCTGGGCGCCGGTGGACACCTGGTCGGGCCGGTAGGGGCCGATGGTCCAGATCGGGTTGATGGTCGCGACCGCGGAGAGGACCGCGATCACACCGAAGACCAGGAAGAAGAAGCCGCCCGCCTTGGCCATGTAGACCGGCAGCAGAGGCATGCCGACGACGTTCTTCTCGGTCTTTCCGGCCCCGGGGTACTGCGTGTGCTTGTGGTAGAAGACCAGGATCAGGTGCGCCACCAGCAGGCCGAGCATGATGCCCGGCAGCAGCAGGACATGGACCGGGTAGAGCCTCGCGATGAGGTCCGTGCCGGGGAACTCGCCGCCGAAGACGAACATCGAGATGTACGTGCCGACCACCGGGATCGACAGGAACACACCCTCGATGAACCGCAGACCGGTGCCGGAGAGCAGGTCGTCGGGGAGCGAGTAGCCGGTGAAGCCGGTCAGCATGCCGAGGAAGAACAGCAGGAAGCCGAACAGCCAGTTGATCTCACGCGGCTTGCGGAACGCACCGGTGAAGAACACCCGCATCATGTGGGTGAACATGCCGGCGAGGAAGACCAGCGCGGCCCAGTGGTGGATCTGCCGGATCAGCAGACCGCCCCGCACCTCGAAGCTGATGTCGAGGGTCGACTGGAACGCCTCGGACATCCGCACGCCCTGCATCGGGACGTACGGGCCCTCGTAGACGACCTCCGACATGCTGGGGTGGAAGAACAGCGTCAGGTACACACCCGTGAGGATGATGACGATGAAGCTGTAGAGGCAGACCTCGCCCAGCATGAAGGACCAGTGGTCCGGGAAGATCTTGCGCATATTGGCCTTGGCCAGGCTGTAGATGCCCAGCCGGCCATCGGCCCAGTCCGCGACGCGCTCACCCGCGGGCGCTTTGCCCCGGCGCTGCGCGGCGCTGTCGCTTGTAGTACTCATCCGCGCTCCCAGTAAGCAGGACCGACGGGCTCCGAGAAGTCGCCCATGGCTTCGAGGTACCCCTGGTCGTTGGCCCTGATCCGCAGCTGCGGCAGCGCGTGACCGGCCGGACCGAAGATCACTCGGCCACCGTCGGAGAGGTCGAAGGTCGACTGGTGGCAGGGGCACAGGACGTGGTGGGTCTGCTGCTCATAGAGGTTGATCGGGCAGCCGACGTGGGTGCAGATCTTGGAGAACGCGACGATGCCCTCGTGCGACCAGTCCAGTTCGCGCTTGTCCTTGATGTTCTCCGGCTGGAGCCGGACCAGCATCAGGGCGGCCTTGGCGATCTCCGTCTGGAAGTCGTGCTGCTCCTCGCTCATGCCCTCGGGCATGGCGAAGGTGAGCGAGCCGACGGCGATGTCCTCGGGGCGCAGCGGCTGCATGGTGTTGTAGTTCATCAGCCGCTTGCCCTTGGCCCACTTGGTGTGCCGGAGCTTGGTGCCCGGCAGCGGACCGAGGTCCCGCAGCAGCACGATGCCGGAGAGCGGCACCAGCGCCAGCGCGCCGAAGAGGGTGTTGCGGGCCAGCTTGCGCCGGCCGAAGCCGGACTCCTTGGCGCCGGTGGCGAACTCCTCGAGGACCTTCGACTTGACCTCGGGGCTGGCCTCGATGGGGTGGCGCTCGTCGGCGATCTCCTCATCGGACATCAGGGTGCGGGCCCAGTGGACCGCGCCCGCGCCGATGGTGAACAGCGCGATGCCGAGCGTCAGCCCCAGCGCGAAGTTCAGCGCGCTGATGTGCCCGATCGGGAAGACGTAGATGTACCTGTCGACCGGGAGTGCCACATACGCGGCGATGAAGGCGATCGTGGCCAGCATCGAGACCGTGAAGAGCAGGGCGACGGTGCGCTCGGAGCGCTTCGCGGCCCGCTCGTCGATGTCCTGCTTACGGTGCTCGTGCGGGGGCAGCCCCGGGTCGGCGAACGGGTCCTCGGCCGACCTTACGGCGCTCTCGGCCCCCCGCGCTTCCGGCAGCTTGTCTTCTGCTTCTGAAATCTCGTGGCTACTCATGACTTCTTGGCCTTTGCGGTCCGGGCGGCGACCCAGATGGTGAGGACGATCATCGCGCCCATGCCGAAGACCCAGCCGAACAGACCCTCGCTCACCGGGCCGAGCCCGCCGAGCTCAAGACCACCCGGGGTCTTGCTCTTGTCGCTGTTGACCGTGTCGAGGTAGGCGATGATGTCCTGCTTGTTCTTCTCCGGCATCACGGTGTCGGGGAAGGAGGGCATGTTCTGCGGGCCGGTCTGCATGGCCTCGTAGAGATGCTTGGGGCTGACCCCGTCGAGAGCCGGCGCGAACTTGCCGTTGGTGAGGGCACCACCCTTACCGGCGAAGTTGTGGCACTGCGCGCAGTTCGTACGGAAGAGCTCCCCGCCCTTCGCGACGTCCGCGCCGTCCGGGCTGTACTCGCTCTTGGCGGGCGTCACCGGACCCGCGCCGAGCGACGCGATGTAGGCCGCGAGCTGCTCGGTCTCGGCGTCCGAGTAGATCTTCTTCTTCTTCGGCACCTGGGCGCCCGGCTGCTGCGCGGGCATGCGGCCGGTGCCGACCTGGAAGTCCACGGCGGCGGAGCCGACGCCGACCAGGCTCGGGCCGTCAGAGGTCCCCTGACCGCCCGTGCCATGGCAGCTGGCGCAGCCGACGGCATAGAGCTTCTTGCCCTCCTCGATGGCGAGGGACTGGGCGGAGCTGTCGTCGGCCTTCGCCTCGCTCGGCGAAAACGCGGCGTACAGCCCCCCAGTGACCGCCAGCGCGAAGAGTAGGACGACGAGCGCAGCCAGCGGATGGCGCCGTCGTGCGGAGAGCTTTTTCACGGATTACCCCGGTGTCAGGATCTTCTGCGTCGATGCTGTTAAGGACGTGGTTCCGGTGCGGTGACCGGCTTACTTGATCATGTAGATCGTGGCGAAGAGGCCGATCCAGACGACATCGACGAAGTGCCAGTAATAGGACACGACGATGGCCGCCGTCGCCTGCTGGTGGGTGAACCTCTTGGCCGCGTACGTCCTGCCCAGGACAAGCAGGAAGGCGATCAGGCCGCCCGTCACATGCATGCCGTGGAAGCCGGTGGTCAGGTAGAACACCGAGCCGTAGGGGTCGGAGGAGAGCGAAAGCCCGTCCTTCTTGACCAGCTCGGTGTATTCGAAGATCTGACCGCCGATGAAGATCGCGCCCATGATGAAGGTGATCACGAACCAGGAGCGCAGCTTCTTCACGTCGCCGCGCTCGGCGGCGAAGACGCCGAGTTGGCAGGTGAGGGAGGAGAGCACCAGGATCGTGGTGTTCGTCGCCGAGAACGGGAAGTTCAGCGAGGACGCCATTTCCTTCCAGTGCTCGGCTCCGGTCACCGATCGCAGGGTGAAGTACATCGCGAAGAGGGCCGCGAAGAACATCAGCTCGGAACTCAGCCAGATGATGGTTCCGACGCTGGTGAGGTTCGGCCGGTTGACCGACGGGTGCGCGTGCCCGGTTTCTACTGCTGTTGCTGTCGCCACGACCGACATTATGTCGGTCGCTTATCCAGCGCTCACTCCCGGGGGTCCCGTTCGGAGTGTCAAGGGCCGCCTCAAGGACATCGACCCTGCTCGTCGGGGCTGTTCCGGACAGTCCCCCGAAGGAGGGAGAGATCCGTACACCCCCTCCTCCGGACGGCTGTACGGGAGTAGCATCCGCCTCAGGAGCCCGGCAGATCACTTACTTCGTCCGGAGGTCATGATGCGGCCCACCGCAACGGTGCTGGTCTACAGCGATGACGTAAGCACCCGCGAGCAGGTGCGCCTGGCGGCCGGGCGCCGGCCCGCCGCCGATGTGCCCCCGGTGGAATTCCTGGAGTGCGCCACCCTCCCGGCCGTTCTCTCGGCGCTGGAGGAGGGCGGCATCGACGCCTGCGTGCTGGACGGTGAGTCGGCGCCCGCGGGCGGGATGGGCGTCTGCCGGCAGATCAAGGACGAGATCTTCCAGTGCCCGCCGGTGCTGCTGCTCATCGGCCGCCCGCAGGACGCCTGGCTGGCCACCTGGAGCCGCGCGGAGGCCGCGGTCACGCATCCGGTGGACCCGGTGGCCCTGGCGGACGCGCTGGCCGGGCTGCTCCGCAAGCGGCTCGCCGTGGGCGCCTGACCTCACCGTCCGCACCGTCCGCTCAGACCTGGGGCCGGAGCCGGGCGGAGTCGGCGGGGGTGGCGTCGGACTGGCCGGAGGCGACGGCGCTGCCCTTGCGCCAGTCCGCCCAGGCCATGTTCCAGTCGCCGTAGCCGTTGTCGAATGTCGCCATGTCGTCTCCGTTGCTGTGCACCACCTGGACGATGTCCCCCAGGCGCACGGTGTTGAAGAACCACTGGGCGTTCGCCGTGCTCATGCCGGTGCAGCCGTGGCTGACGTTGGCGTAGCCCTGTGAACCGGTGGACCAGGGCGCGGCATGGACGTATTCACCGCTTTTGGTGACCCGGGCGGCCCAGTAGACCATCAGGTCGTAGGAGCCCGCGCCGAGCCCGATGCTGGCGCCCGTCATCCGTACGGCGGATTCCTTGGCCAGGATGACCTTGATGCCGTTCCGGGTGTCGAATCCGGGCATACCGGTGGTGATCGGGATGGTCCGGATCGGCACCCCGTTGCGCTTCACCGTCATCTGGTGGGTGCCGGAGTCGGTGAGGGCCTCGAGGCGGTCGCCGGTGGTCACCCGCAGCGACTTGGCCTCGCCACCGTAGAGCCCGCCGCCGATCCGGATGCCCTTGAGGTTGGAGTGCACCGTGATGGTGGCGTGGGCGGGCCAGTACTCCTGCGGACGGTAGTGCAGGTTCCGGCTGTCCACCCAGTGCCAGACGCCCTCCACCGCGGGCCGTGAGTCCACCTTCAGGGCGCGCTCGATCACGGCGCGGGCCGAGGGGTCCTTGACGGGCCGGCTCAGCTTGGCCGTGATGGGCTGCCCCACCCCGTACTCCCCCGCCTTGGGGCCGAAGGTGACCTTCAGCAGCCGGTGGGCGGAGTTGGTGGTGAAGTCGACCGTACGGCGGCCCGGAGCGCCATTGGAGTCCTCCGTGGACACCTTCAGCGTGTAGTGGGCGCCCGCGGCCAGCGGCACGGTGCTGCGCCAGTGCCTGCCGTCGTCGGTCAGCTCACCCCGGACATAGCGGCCCGCGGCGTCGGTGGCCGTGACATCCGTGATCCGGCTGTCGTCGTCCTTGGCCGTCACTTCGAGCGGCTTGTCCGGATTGGCCTTACGGCCGTCGCCGTCACCGCTGAACGAGATCTGATCGGCGGCGTCGTACGGCTTGGCGGACAGGGGGTCGGGGGATCCCCCGCATCCGCTCAGACCCGCTATCAGCGGCGCCACCAGCAGTGCGCAGGTCAGCACCGCCCGGCTTCTGAGTGATCGAGGTGTGTGGCTCATGGAGCCAACGTAAGAACGGGGTCCCGGAACGGCGCGCGGAGTGAGGCACCGGAGTGAACCGGCGGCCCGGCGGGCCGTACGGGCCCGCGACGCCGAGCGGGGCCCGGACACCTGGGGAGGTGTCCGGGCCCCGCTCATATCAGCCGGTCAGGGCTACTGGTTGGCGTTCTCGCCGCGGTAGTACTCGAAGACCCAGCCGAAGAGACCGACCATGATGATCGGGGCCGAGAAGAAGAGCAGCCACCAGCCGAAGATCACGCCCAGGAACGCCATGGCGCCGCCGACGCCGAGGGAGAGCGGCTGCCAGCTGTGCGGGGAGAAGAATCCCAGCTCGCCGGCGTCGTCCGCGACATCCGCGTCCTTGTTGTCCTGCGCACCGACATCCACCCGGCGGGCCGTGAAGGCCAGATAGTAGCCGATCATGATGCTCAGCCCGAAGGCCAGGAAGAGCGCCGTGGTGCCGGCCGGCTCCTTCGACCACACGCCATAGACGATCGCCATGACGAGGATGAAGACGGCCAGCCAGATGAACATCCGGCCTTGGACCTTCACTTGCCGGCCTCCTTACCACCCGCGAGGGCCTTGTCATCGTCAGGCGCACCGTGGTTCTCGAGCTGGTCGAGCGCCGCGATCTCCGGGTGGTGCAGGTCGAACGCCGGGGATTCGGAGCGGATCCGCGGCAGGGTGAGGAAGTTGTGCCGCGGGGGCGGGCAGGAGGTCGCCCACTCCAGCGAACGGCCGTAGCCCCAGGGGTCGTCGACCTCGACCTTCTTGCCGTACTTGGCGGTCTTCCAGACGTTGTAGAGGAACGGCAGGATCGACAGGCCCAGCAGGAAGGAGCTGATGGTCGAGATGGTGTTCAGCGTGGTGATGCCGTCGGCCGCCAGGTAGTCGGCGTACCGACGGGGCATGCCCTCGGCACCCAGCCAGTGCTGCACCAGGAACGTGCCGTGGAAGCCCACGAACAGCGTCCAGAAGGTGATCTTGCCGAGCCGCTCGTCCAGCATCTTGCCGGTCATCTTCGGCCACCAGAAGTGGAATCCGGCGAACATCGCGAAGACCACGGTGCCGAAGACCACGTAGTGGAAGTGGGCCACCACGAAGTACGAGTCGGAGACGTGGAAGTCCATCGGCGGCGACGCCAGGATCACACCGGTCAGACCACCGAAGGTGAAGGTGATCAGGAAGCCGACCGCCCAGAGCATCGGGGTCTCGAAGCTCAGCGACCCCTTCCACATCGTGCCGATCCAGTTGAAGAACTTGATACCGGTCGGCACCGCGATGAGGAACGTCATGAACGAGAAGAACGGCAGTAGCACTCCGCCGGTGACATACATGTGGTGGGCCCACACCGTCACCGAGAGACCGGCGATCGAAATGGTCGCGGCGATCAGGGAGATGTAACCGAACATCGGCTTCCGGGAGAAGACCGGAATGACCTCGGAAATGATGCCGAAGAACGGCAGCGCGATGATGTAAACCTCTGGATGGCCGAAGAACCAGAAGAGGTGTTGCCAGAGCAACGCTCCGCCATTGGCCGCGTCGAAGACATGCGCCCCGAATTTACGGTCCGCCTCCAGGGCGAACAGCGCGGCGGCCAGCACCGGGAAGGCGAGCAGGACCAGCACCGCGGTCAGCAGCACGTTCCAGGTGAAGATCGGCATCCGGAACATCGTCATGCCCGGAGCCCGCATGCAGATGATCGTGGTGATGAAGTTGACCGCACCGAGGATCGTGCCGAAGCCGGAGAGGGCCAGACCCATGATCCACATGTCCGCGCCGATACCCGGCGAACGGACCGCGTCCGACAGCGGGGAGTAGGCGAACCAGCCGAAGTCGGCCGCGCCCTGCGGGGTCAGGAACCCGCCCACCGCGATCAGCGAGCCGAAGAGGTACAGCCAGTACGCGAACATGTTCAGCCGCGGGAACGCCACATCGGGCGCACCGATCTGCAGCGGCATGATCCAGTTCGTGAAGCCCGCGAACAGCGGGGTGGCGAACATCAGCAGCATGATCGTGCCATGCATGGTGAACGCCTGGTTGAACTGCTCGTTCGACATGATCTGCGTACCCGGACGGGCCAGCTCGGCGCGCATGAAGAGCGCCATCAGGCCGCCGATGCAGAAGAACGCGAACGACGTGACGAGGTAGAGCGTGCCGATCGTCTTGTGGTCCGTGGTGGTCAGCCACTTGACGACGACATTGCCCGGCTGCTTCCGACGTACCGGCGTTTGCCGCTCTTGCGAGGCGGTGGTGCCGGCACCCTGGGGTTCGTTGAGGATGCTCACGATGTCCTGGTCTCCGCGTTCTTGGCGGCGTCCGTCTGCTCAATGCCCGCCGGGATGTAGCCGGTCTGGCCCTTCTTCGCCAGCTCCTTGAGGTGCTGCTGGTAACGCTCCGGCGACACGACCTTGACGTTGAAGAGCATCCGGGAGTGGTCGACGCCGCACAGCTCGGCGCACTTGCCCTTGAAGGTGCCCTCGCGGTTCGGAGTGACCTCGAAGCGGTTGGTGTGACCCGGGATGACGTCCATCTTCATCAGGAAGGGGACCACCCAGAACGAGTGGATCACATCGCGGGACGTCAGGATGAACTGGACCGACTCGCCCTTCGGCAGCCACAGGGTCGGGCCCGGGTTGCCGGTCTGCGGGTTCCGCTCACCGGGCGTGCCCGCCTCGTAGACGCCCTCGGCGCCCTTGGGGACCGCGTTCAGCATGCGCTTGGGGATCGCGGAGATCTCCTTGGCTTCCTGCTTGGGCGTGGCGGTGGACCCGTCCACGTTCTCCATGTAGTTGAAGCCCCAGCTCCACTGGTAGCCCACCACGTTGACCACGTGGTCGGGCTTCTTGGAGGTCTTGAGGAGCGCGTTCTCATCGCGTGCGGTGAAGTAGAACAGCACCGAGACGATGATGATCGGGACCACGGTGTACAGCGCCTCGATCGGCATGTTGTACCGGGTCTGCGCGGGAACCTCGATCTTGGTCCTGCTGCGACGGTGAAAGATGACCGCCCAGATGATCAGGCCCCAGACCAGGACGCCCGTGGCGAGCGCCGCCGCCCACGAGCCCTGCCACAGGGAGAGGATCCGCGGCGCCTCCTCCGTGACGGGGGTAGGCATTCCGAGGCGGGGGAAGTCCTTGGATGTGCAACCGGTGGCGGTCGCCAGGACCAAGCCCGCGGCCAGCGCCTGCAGCAGCTTCCGCCGCACCGGGCGCCGCGACGAGCGGTCGGAGCCGTTGGGACTCACGTAGCGCCTTCCCGAGAGTCTCGCCCGCGCGGTCGGCCGCGGCCGTCTGTCTGGTCGGTCGCCGGCCCGGTGCGGGCAGGGGTTTGGATGTTTATGCGGACCAAACCCTACTGGACGCCATTTGGGGTCGCGCGGGGAGGGTGCCCAACGCGCCGGGGCGCTCCACGAAGGGGTGGAATCCCGGGCTCCGGCGGCCTGTTCCGGCCGGGCGCGGCCCGGGTTCCGGCCCCGGCTCCGGGCCCGGTGCGAACCCGGTTCCGGCCCGGTGCGATCCTGGGCGGGGCCATGGCCGTCCGTTCGCCGGTCCCGGCGACTAGCGTTTCCTACGTGCCCTACTTCGACGCGGCCTCATCCGCCCCTCTGCACCCCGTCGCCCGGCAGGCGCTCCTCGCCGCGCTCGACGAGGGGTGGGCCGACCCCTCGCGCCTCTACCGGGAGGGGCGGCGGGCCCGGCTGCTGCTGGACGCGGCGCGGGAGACGGCCGCCGAGGCCGTGGGGTGCCGCCCGGACGAGCTCGTCTTCACTCCTTCGGGGACCCGCGCGGTACACGACGGCATCGCGGGGGCGCTCGCGGGACGGCGGCGCGCCGGTCGCCATCTGATCGTCTCCGCCGTGGAGCACTCCTCGGTGCTGCACGCGGCGGCCGCGCACGAGGCGGACGGCGGTACGGTCACCGAGGTCCCGGTGGACCGTACGGGGCGGGTCGCGCCGGACGCGTACGCGGCGGCCCTGCGGGAGGCCCCGGGCGGGGTGGCGCTGGCCTGTCTGCAGTCCGCCAACCATGAGGTCGGCACGGTACAGCCGGTGGCCGAGGCCGCCGAGGAGTGCGCGGCGGCGGACGTACCGCTGCTGGTGGACGCGGCGCAGTCGCTCGGCTGGGGCCCCATAGAGGGCAATTGGTCGCTTCTGACCGCAAGTGCCCATAAATGGGGCGGTCCTGCGGGGGTGGGGCTGCTCGCGGTGCGCAAGGGGGTGCGCTTCCGTACGGTCCAGCCCGCCGACGAGCGGGAGTCGGGCCGCTCCCCCGGGTTCGAGAACCTCCCCGCCATCGTCGCCGCGGCCGCCTCGCTGCGGGCCGTCCGGGCGGAGGGCGCCGCCGAGGCGGAGCGGCTGCGGGGGCTGGTGGAGCGGATCCGGGCGCGGGTGCCGGAGCTGGTGCCGGATGTCGAGGTGGTCGGCGACCCGGAGCGGCGGCTGCCGCACCTGGTGACCTTCTCCTGTCTCTATGTCGACGGAGAGGCGCTCCTCCATGAACTGGACCGCGCGGAGTTCTCGGTCTCGTCCGGCTCCTCCTGCACCTCCTCCACGCTGACCCCGAGCCATGTGCTGCGGGCCATGGGGGTGCTGTCCGAGGGCAATGTGCGGGTCTCGCTGCCACGCGGTACGGCCGGGGCGGACGTGGACCGGTTCCTGGAGGCGCTGCCGGGGGTGGTGGCGGGCGTACGGGAGCGCCTGGGCGCCCCGAAACCGCCCGAAGCCGCCGCCGGCCCGGCCCCCGAGCCGGAACCCGAGCCCGAGCTCGTCGTCGACTCACTCGGCAAGCGGTGCCCGATCCCGGTGATCGAGCTGGCCAAGGTGATCGGCGAGGTGCCGGTGGGCGGGCTGGTGACGGTCCTGGCCGATGACGAAGCGGCCCGGCTGGACATCCCGGCCTGGTGCGAGATGCGCGGCCAGACCTACGAGGGCGAGCGGCCGGCCGAGCGGGGCGTGGCGTACCGGGTGCGCCGCCGCACCTAGGGGTGTCCGGCGGGGCGTGCCGCCTGCGGCGGGCTGCTCCCCTCCCCGCCCCTTCCCGAAACTGGGGCTCCGCCCCAGACCCCGCTCCTCAAACGCCGGAGGGGCTGGAAGACGGCGCCCAGGGGGCGAGGGCCCCCTGGGCGCCCCACGGGTTCAGGGGAGGTGGGCCGCGATCTCGCCCGCCGCGTCATGGCCGTACGCCTTGGCGAAGCGCTCCATGAAGTGGCCGCGGCGCAGCTCGTACTCCTGCGTCCCGACCGTCTCGATGACCAGCGTCGCCAGCATGCAGCCCACCTGGGCGGCCCGCTCCAGCGGGAGGTTCCAGGACAGGCCGGAGAGGAAGCCCGCGCGGAAGGCGTCGCCGACGCCGGTCGGGTCGGCCTTCTGCTCCTCCTCCGGGCAGCCGACGACCACGGGCTCCTCGCCCTCGCGGTCGATCCGCACGCCCTGCGCGCCGAGCGTGGTGACGCGGGTGCCGACCTTGGCGAGGATCTGGTCCGCGGTCCAGCCGGTCTTGGTCTCGATCAGCGCGGCCTCGTACTCATTGGTGAAGAGGTACTCCGCGCCGCCGATCAGCAGCCGGATGTCCTCCCCGTCCATGCGGGCGAGCTGCTGGGAGGGGTCGGCGGCGAAGGCGATGCCGCGCGAGCGGCACTCCTCGGTGTGGCGGACCATGGCTTCCGGGTCGTCCGCGCTGATCACCACCAGGTCGAGGCCGCCGACGCGCTCCGCGACCGGCTGGAGCTCGATCTGGCGGGCCTCGCTCATGGCGCCGGTGTAGAAGGACGCGATCTGGTTGTGGTCGGCGTCGGTGGTGCAGACGAACCGCGCGGTGTGCTGGACCTCGGAGATCCGCACGGACGCGGTGTCCACACCGTGCCGGTCCAGCCAGGCGCGGTAGTCGGCGAAGTCCTCGCCGGCCGCGCCGACCAGGATCGGGCGCAGACCCAGCACGCCCATGCCGAAACAGATGTTGGGGCCGACTCCGCCGCGGCGGACGTCGAGGGTGTCGACCAGGAAGGAGAGGGAGACCGTATGCAGCTGATCGGCGACCAGCTGATCGGCGAAACGGCCGGGGAAGGACATCAGATGGTCGGTGGCGATGGAGCCGGTTACGGCGATACGCACTGAGTCGCTCCTGCGTGGCGGAGAGATCGGACGCTTCACGCTATCTGCTCGGCCCGGTCCATACGAACGGAAGAAACTACCCAATAGTAGGTCTTTTTTCACCGACACCAGCTGAATACGGTGCGTGGACACGGGGGACGCGTCGGCGACACCCAAGGACCGGGAGGCATCATGCCCCAGCACCTCACCCCCGCGTTTCCCGCCACCGGGGCCATCGAGCCCGAAAATCTGGAGGAGCTGCGCGGCGACGGTGCACGGATGGCGCCGCACTGGAGGGTCACCGTATCGGCCGCTCCCACCAGGCCCGTCCCCCCGGTCGCCGCCTCCCGCATCCGGGGGGTCACGGTGCCCGCCACCTCGGCCGATCTGCTGGCCGGGATGTCCGACTACGGCGATTGAAGGAACCGGCCGCGCCCCGGCTCCGTCTCATCGGCATCTCCTCGCGAGGGATGGGACCGTAGAACGTGAGCGGAGCCGAAGGAGCGAAACGGTGAGCACCGAGGACACCGACATCCCGCAGACCCCCGACGACGACACTTCCCGTGTGCGCCGGCGCTCGCCGCTGGCCGTCGTTTCGGTGGCGGCCGCGGTGCTGATCGCCGGTGGTGGCGGCGCCTACTGGGCCTCCACCGCGGCGGACGGCGGCACCCGGGGTCCGGGCGCGTCGGGCGAGGACGGATCGCCGAAACCCCTCGCATTGGACGCCTACGCCTCCCCGGGCGGAGAGCGGGGCGGGAACGAGGGCATCGCGCCCGGCGAGCCCGACCCGCACGGCGGCCGCTATGTGGTGACGGGCAAGCTGCCGGACGGGCCCGACGAGGCCCCGGTGTATCTGACCGACCCGAAGGTCACCAAGGCCGATGTGGCGCGGCTGGCGAAGGCCCTGGACGTCTCCGGCAGCCCCCGCGCCGACCACGGGTACTGGAAGGTGGGCGGCGCCCCGGACGCGAGCGGCCCGACGCTGCGGGTGAGCCGGACCGGGCCGGGCAGCTGGTCGTACTCCCGCTACGGGGCGCCGGGCGACACCTCTTGCGTCCACCCGGACGGGAAGAAGGCGCCCCAGAGCACCCGGACCGACAAGGGCGACGGGGCGGACAAGCCCGACAAGGGCTGCCCCACCTACCGCGACGGCGACAAGCGCGGTGACAACGGCGCCGCCGAGGGCCGCGACAAGGCCGTCTCCGAGGAGAAGGCCCAGAGCGCCGCCGAGCCGGTGCTCAAGGCGCTCGGGCTGTCGGACGCCAAGCTGGACGCGAGCGGCCTCTACGGCGCCGTCCGGATGGTGAACGCGGATCCGAAGGTGGGCGATCTGCCCACCTACGGCTGGGGCACCAATCTCCAGGTCGGCGCCGACGGCCGGCTGGTCGGCGGCAGCGGGACGCTGTCGAAGCCCAAGGAGGACGACAGCTATCCGGTGCTCAGCGCGGAGCAGGCGCTCCAGCGGCTGAACTCGACGTCGGGCAGGAGCGACGGCCCCTCGGGCAAGGTGAGCGTGCGCACGGTGACGTTCGGCCTCGCCTCGCACATGGTGGACGGCCGGCGGGCGCTGGTGCCGTCGTGGATCTTCGAGACCAAGCCGACCGGGACCAACCGGGTGGCGGTCACCCTCCCCTACCCCGCGGTGAAGCCGGAGTTCATCAAGAAGGCGAAGGAGCCGGGCCACTCCCCCTCGCCGGGCAAGGGGGACAGCACCTCCAAGCCGGATCACCTCACCTCGTACAGCGTGGACGGCAAGACCCTGACGCTGCGCTTCTGGGGCGGGGTCTGCAACACCTACTCGGTCTCCGCGAAGGAGACCTCCGACAAGGTGACGCTGGACCTCGAGAGCAAGCCGAAGCATCCGGGGCGGGCCTGCATCCTCATCGCCAAGCAGCTGGAGCGGAAGGTGACGCTGAAGGAGCCGCTGGACGGCCGGAAGGTCGTGGACGGGGCCACCGGTGAGACGGTGCCGCTGCGGAAGTGAGCGAACGGCTCAGGACAGCCGGAAGGGGGCGGGCCCGACGGGCCCGCCCCCTTCCGCTGCGCTGTTTACTCCGCCGCGCCCGGGGGCTCAGCTGAAGGAGTCGCCGCAGGCGCAGGAGCCCGTGGCGTTCGGGTTGTCGATGGTGAAGCCCTGCTTCTCGATGGTGTCGACGAAGTCGATCGAGGCACCGCCCAGGTACGGGGCGCTCATGCGGTCGGTCACGACCTTCACGCCGCCGAAGTCCTTGACGACGTCGCCGTCGAGCGAGCGCTCGTCGAAGAAGAGCTGGTAGCGCAGGCCGGAGCAGCCGCCGGGCTGGACGGCGACGCGCAGCGCGAGGTCGTCACGGCCCTCCTGCTCCAGCAGGCTCTTGACCTTCGACGCGGCGGCGTCGGACAGGATGATGCCCTCGCTCGCGGTGGTCTCGTCCTGAACGGTCATCTGCTTCTCTCCCGGGTCGTACGGACTGCTTGCCGTTGGAACCAACCAACGGCGTCCCGGATTCATTCCGGGCCCAAGCGCCTATCTCCTGTTGCCCTTCATGCTCGCATACGGGCGGACACACCGGAATGCGTCACATCGACACAATGCCTCTCGTCAACGTGACGTGAAGGAGCTATGATAGATAGCGTCATTCTGACGATTAGGGTTCCCAGCGAAGAAAGAAGGGTGCGTGACGTGACCACCGCCCAGCCCCTCGACGTGCAGCCGACCCCGCTCGCTCTGCTGCTTCTCGGCCGGGAGGCCGACCCCCGGAGCGAGCGCGGTGTGGAGTGTCCGGGAGACCTCCCGGCGCCCTCCGACCCGGATCTGGTGGCACGCGCCCGCGCGGCCAAGGAGAAGCTCGGGGACAAGGTCTTCGTGCTCGGCCACCACTACCAGCGTGACGAGGTCATCGAGTTCGCTGATGTCACCGGAGACTCCTTCAAGCTCGCCCGGGACGCGGCCGCGCGGCCGGACGCCGAGTACATCGTCTTCTGCGGTGTGCACTTCATGGCCGAGTCCGCCGACATCCTCACGGGCGACGCCCAGCAGGTCGTCCTCCCCGATCTGGCGGCCGGCTGCTCGATGGCCGACATGGCCACGGCCGAGCAGGTCGCCGAGTGCTGGGAGGTGCTCACCGAGGCGGGCGTGGCGGATGTGACGGTGCCCGTCTCGTATATGAACTCCTCCGCCGACATCAAGGCGTTCACCGGTCGCCACGGCGGCACGATCTGCACCTCCTCCAATGCCCAGCGGGCGCTGGAGTGGGCGCTCCAGCAGGGCCAGAAGGTGCTGTTCCTGCCCGATCAGCACCTGGGGCGCAATACGGCGGTCCGCGACCTGGGCATGTCGCTGGAGGACTGCGTCGTCTACAACCCGCACAAGCCGAACGGCGGGCTCACCCCCGAGCAGCTGCGCGCCGCCACGATGATCCTGTGGCGCGGCCACTGCTCGGTGCACGGCCGCTTCTCGCTGGACTCGGTCAACGATGTGCGCGAGCGCATACCGGGTGTGAACGTGCTGGTGCACCCCGAGTGCAAGCACGAGGTCGTGGCGGCGGCCGACTACGTGGGCTCGACCGAGTACATCATCAAGGCCCTGGAGGCCGCCCCCGCCGGTTCGAAATGGGCGATCGGCACCGAGCTGAACCTCGTACGGCGCCTGGCCAATCGTTTCGCCGACCAGGGCAAGGAGATCGTCTTCCTCGACAAGACGGTCTGCTTCTGCTCGACCATGAACCGGATCGATCTGCCGCATCTGGTGTGGGCGCTGGAGTCGCTGGTGGCCGGCAAGGTGGTCAACCGCATCCAGGTCGACAAGGAGACCGAGCACTTCGCCAAGCTGGCGCTGGAGCGGATGTTGGCGCTGCCGTAGGCAGGGTCGTCCGGCGATGGGGGCGGGGCGCCCGATCGTGACGCCTGCGGCGGGCCGCTTTCCCCTCCCCGCCCCTTCCCACAACTGGAGCTCCGCCCCAGCCCCCGCCTGGGTCCAGGGGCGAAGCCCCTGCCACGCGGCGGAGTCGCATATCGATGCTGGGGGAGGGGAAAGGTCCGGTGGACGCCCCTACGCGCCCGCGCGGACCAGCCCCGTCTCGTAGGCGATCACCACCAGCTGGGCGCGGTCGCGGGCGCTCAGCTTGGCCATCGCGCGGTTGACATGCGTCTTGACCGTGAGCGGGCTGACCTCCAGCCGGGCGGCGATCTCGTCGTTGGACAACCCGCCGCCCACCTGGGCCAGAACCTCCCGCTCGCGCACGGTCAGGGCGTCCAGCCGTGAGGAGTCATAGGCGTCCTCGCCGCCGCTCCCGTCGCCCTGGGCCAGGAAGCGGGCGATCAGCCCCTTGGTCGCGGCCGGGGACAGCAGCGCCTCGCCCGCCGCCGCGATACGGATCGCCGCGAGCAGCTCATCGGGTTCGGCGCCCTTGCCGAGGAAACCGCTGGCCCCCGCCCGCAGCGAGTCCACCACGTACTCGTCCACCTCGAAGGTCGTCAGCATGACCACCCGGACGTCCTTGAGCTGCGGATCCTCGGTGATCATGCGCGTGGCGGCCAGCCCGTCCGTACCGGGCATCCGGATGTCCATCAGGACGACGTCGGCGCCCCGTCCCCGGGCGATGTCCACCGCCTCCGCCCCGTCGGACGCCTCGCCCACCACCTCCATGTCCGGCTCGGAGTCCACCAGGACGCGGAACGCGCTGCGCAGCAGCGCCTGATCGTCCGCCAGCAGCACCTTGATCGTCATGAGTCCCCTCCCCTACGCGGCTGCAGGGGAAGTCTCACCCGCACCCGGAAACCGCCCTCGGGCAGGGCTCCCGCCTCGCAGCTGCCGCGCAGCGCGGTCACCCGCTCGCGCATCCCCAGCAGGCCGTGTCCGCCGCCGGGCTCCGACCCGTCCGCCCGGGGCTGCCCGGCCCCCTCCGCGCCCTCCGGCGCCTCCTCGGGGCCCTCGGTCCGCGTCCCCGCCCCGTCGTCCTCGACCGTGACCTCCAGCGCGTCCGCGGCCCGGGCGATGCGGATCTCGGCCGTGGCCCCGGGCCCGGCGTGCTTGTGCACATTGGTCAGCGCCTCCTGGACCACGCGGTAGGCCGTGAGGTCCACCGAGCCCGGCAGCGGACCCAGCTTCTCCGGTGGCTCCGCCCGGACCCGGACCCGCATCCCGGCCCGTACGAAGCCGTCCACGAGCTGGTCCAGGACGGTGAGGCCGGGGGCCGGTTCGGTGGGGGCGGCCGGGTCGCCGTACTGCCGCAGCAGGCCGACCGTGGCCCGCAGCTCCTCCAGCGCCGAGCGGCTCGCCTGCCGTACGTGCGCGAGCGCCTCCTTGGCCTGGTCCGGGCGGTTGTCCATGACATGGGAGGCGACCCCGGCCTGGACGTTGACCAGCGCGATGTGATGCGCCACGACATCGTGCAGCTCGCGGGCGATCCGCAACCGCTCCTCGGCGACCCGGCGGCGCGCCTCCTCCTCGCGGGTGCGCTCGGCGCGTACCGCCCGCTCCTCGATGGCGGCGACATAGGCACGGCGGCTGCGCACCGCGTCACCGGCGGCCGCGGCCAGCCCGGTCCAGGCGAACAGGCCCCAATTCTCCTGTGAGTACCAGGGGTTGAGCGCGAAGAGCATCCCGGCGCCGGTGAGCAGCACGGCCGTGGCGGCTCCGACGCGCCAGGTGGTGGGGCGGTCGGTGCGGGCCGCCACGGTGTAGAGCGCCACCACGACCCCGAACACGATCGAGGTGCGCGGCGGGCCCACGTCATTGGTGACCAGCTCGGTGAGGGTGAGGGCGACGTTGAAGGCGAGCACCCCGCGGGGCAGATCGCGGCGGAGCACCAGTGAGGCGGCCGCGAGCACGGCCAGCAGCACGAAGAAGGCGCCCAGCGGCTGGTGGCGCATGCGCGGGCCGGCCACCGCGCCGATCAGGATCAGCGCGAGGACCCCCAGCGCCACCAGGGTGTCCAGGGCACGGGGGTGGGCGCACAGCCAGCGGTGCGGACGGGCCAGGCCCGGCCCGACGGCGAGGGGAGTCACGGAATCCAACCGTAAGGGCCGCGGGGGGCCGCCCGGCTTCATGGGCGGCCCGTACCCGGCCGGTGAAAGGAGGTATGACCTGTGCTGGAGTGTGGATCCGGGAGCGCGCCGCACTAGCCCGGAATGAGGCCGTCGTCCTTGAGCATCGCCTTGACTTCCTCGAGGGTCGCGTCGGCGCCGGGGAGGATCAGCTCGGACGGCTGGAGCACGTCGTCGGGAAGGGGCTCACCGGCCGAGCGCACCGCGCCCAGCAGCGCGCCCAGGGTCCTCCGGAAGCCCTCGTGATCGCCGCCCTCGATCTCCGCGAGCAGCTCGTCGTCGAGCCTGTTCAGTCCGGGCAGATGGCTCTCGGCCACCCGCACCTGGCCCTCCCCCATGATCCGTACGATCATGACGACCTCCTTGGAGACCTCGCCCAGGCGGGGGCGCGGGCTACTGCTTGTCGAACTTGTGCTGGGTCCGGGACTGCTGGGACTCGTCCGTCTTGCCGCCCTCGATCGCCTGCTGCGGGCTGCCGCCGGCCAGCTCGGCCTTCATCCGCTGAAGCTCCAGCTCCACGTCCGTACCACCGGAGATCCGGTCCAGCTCGGCCGCGATGTCGTCCTTGGCCATACCGGACTGGTCGTCCAGGGCGCCGGAGGCCAGCAGCTCGTCGATCGCGCCCGCACGCGCCTGGAGCTGCGCCGTCTTGTCCTCGGCACGCTGGATCGCCATGCCGACGTCGCCCATCTCCTCGGAGATGCCGGAGAACGCCTCGCCGATGCGGGTCTGGGCCTGGGCCGCGGTGTAGGTGGCCTTGATGGTCTCCTTGCGCGTACGGAAGGCGTCGACCTTGGCCTGGAGCCGCTGGGCGGCCAGGGTCAGCTTCTCCTCCTCGCCCTGGAGCGTCTGGTGCTGGGTCTCCAGGTCGGTGACCTGCTGCTGCAGCGCGGCACGGCGGGACAGCGCCTCGCGGGCCAGATCCTCCCGGCCGAGCGCGAGCGCCTTGCGGCCCTGGTCCTCCAACTTGGCGGACTGGCCCTGCAACTGGTTGAGCTGCAGCTCAAGGCGCTTGCGCGAGGTCGCCACGTCGGCGACACCGCGGCGCACCTTCTGGAGCAGCTCCAGCTGCTTCTGGTACGAGTAGTCAAGGGTTTCGCGCGGGTCCTCGGCCCGGTCCAGGGCCTTGTTGGCTTTCGCGCGGAAGATCATCCCCATACGCTTCATGACACCGCTCATGGGCCTCGCGCGCCCCCTTCTGACGGACGTGTGACTCCGGCACTCCAACAGACCCAGCCTACGGGCCCTGCTTCCATTACCGCACTGTTCGAGCCCGCTCGCGCTCCTCCTGCAGGACGATCAGACGGTGGGAGCCTCCGGCGCAAGGAGGAGTGCGCCCCCTGTGTCCCGATTAGGGCGGGACTCCGTTGCCTGATCGTTCCCCCAGAGGCTGGGGCGCACACCCCGCAACCCGTACCCTTGGGCTTTGTGTTCCGAAGCCGTTCCAAGGATGAGCAGGCCGCTACCACCAAGGTGACCGCGGACCAGCCGCAGCAGACCCGTGACCCGCAGGCGCCCAAGGGCCGCCCCACTCCCAAGCGGAGCGAGGCCCAGTCGCAGCGCCGCAGCCTGGCGAAGACGCCGGCCAACCGTAAGGACGCCTCCAAGCGTGCGCGCGAGGCCCGCCGCGCCGATCTGGCCAAGCAGCGCCAGGCGCTGGCCGGGGGTGACGAGCGGTATCTGCCGGCCCGCGACAAGGGTCCGGTGCGGCGCTTCGCCCGCGACTACGTGGACTCGCGGTTCTCCGTCGCCGAGTACTTCCTGCCGCTCGCGGTGGTCATCCTGGTCCTGAGCATGATCCGGGCCGGCGCCATGCAGAGCTATGTGCTGCTGGTGTGGATGGTGGTCATCGTCCTCATCGTGGTCAACTCCCTCGTCCTCGGCGTCCAGCTCAAGCGGCAGCTGCGCAAGCGCTTCCCCGACGAGAATCTGCGCGGCGCGGTGGCGTACGCCCTGATGCGCACCCTCCAGATGCGCCGACTGCGGCTGCCCAAGCCGCAGGTCAAGCGCGGAGAGCGGCCCTGAGCGGCCAATCCTCCGGTTTCACCGGCGGGGCGGCCGGCTGGCTGAGCCGCCTCGGGGGCCTGCGGAACACCGTCCGGCAGGCGCTGGTCGCCCACCAGCTCGATGAGCAGATCACCGCGCGCTTCCCGGTGGGGCAGCGGCTGCGGATGCTCGACGTGGGCGTCGGCCAGGGCACCCAGGCCCTGCGGCTGGCCCGCGCGGGCCATGAGGTGACCGGACTGGAGTCCGACGCCACCATGCTGGAGGCGGCCCGCACCGCGCTCGCCGACGAGCCCGAGGGCATCCGACGACGTGTGCGGCTGTTCGAGGGCGACGGCCGGGAGACCGGGGCACACTTCCTGCCGGGCACCTTCGATGTGGTGCTGTGCCACGGCGTGCTGATGTACGTGCCGGAACCGGATCCGCTGCTCGCCGGGCTGGCCCGGGTGCTGGCCCCCGGCGGTCTGCTCTCCCTGCTGGTGCGCAACGGTGACGCGCTGGCGATGCGGCCGGGGCTGGCCGGGGACTTCGACACCGCGCTGGCCGCCTTCGACTCCCCCTCGTACACCAACAGGATCGGGCTGCCGGTGCGCGCCGACCGGCGCGAGGAGCTGACCGAGACCCTCACCGCGATCGGCGCGCCGCTGCGCGCCTGGTACGGCGTGCGGGTCTTCACCGACCTCGCCCCGGACGACGCGGAGCCGCCGGACTCCCCGGAGTGGGAGCGGCTGCTGACGGCCGAGGAGCGGGCCGGCCGCACGGATCCCTACCGGGCGGTGGCGGCGCTACTGCATCTGTGCGGGGTGCGCGGCTGATCCGGGGCCGACCCGAGGCAGAGCCGGAGCCGAGCCGGGGCCGGGATGGGGTGGCGGTCAGGACCGCCACCCCGCGCTTTTGTCTATTCGGCTTTGTTTGTCTATTCGGCTCTGCCTATTCGGCTCTGTCTATTCGGCGCGCAGGCTCATCGGGCCGTAGATCTTCTTACCGTCCTCGAAGAGCGTCACCTGCTCCGCGCCTCCCTCGAGGAGCTCCCGCCACTCCTCGCCGATCCACGACTCCGCGTCCCCCTGGGTCGGGAACTCCTCCGGCTGCACCGCGGGCTTCGTCTCCGCCCCGTCGGACTTCTCGAACCGCCATGTCCACGCCATTCCAGCCTCCTCCATCCCGCCGACCCACGGGTGATACCCGCCGGTCCACAGCTGATGTCTGCCCGCAGCCTAGGTGACTGATCACTCCGTACGGGGTGGCCCCGCGCGACCCGTGGGAACGGACGCGAGACGATCGGGGCGTGGAACTCACTCTTCTGGGCACCGGGGCCCCCGACGGGCTGCCGCGCCACGGCTGTCCCTGCGCCGCCTGTGCCGCCGCCGTCGGCGAGGAGGCACGGGCCGCCACCTCGCTGCTGATCGACGGCGCGCTGCTGATCGACCTCACCCCGGGGGCCGCCTTCGCCGCCGCGCGGGCCGGGTACTCGCTGGTGGGCGTCCGCCAGGTGCTGCTCTCGCATCCGCACGCGGGTCCGGCCGTCGAGTTCCCGGCCGGGCTGCCGGCGCCGGGGCGGGTGCCGGACGGCCGCATGCTGTCCCTGATCAGCGGGCACCGGGTACGGGCGGTCGCGCTGGACTCCCCCGGTACCGGCTACGAGGTCACCGGCCCCGACGGCACCCGGCTGCTGTACCTCCCGCCGGGCGCGACCGCCGCCGGGCTCCCGGACCCGGCCGAGCCGTACGACATGGTGCTGCTCGACGTGCTGGGCCGCCCCGACGCGCTGGCCGCCCTGCGCTCCTCGGGCGCCGTGGACGCCACCACCGACGTCCTGGCCGTCCATCTCGACCACACCACCCCGCCCGGCCGGGAGCTGCACCGCCGCCTCGCCACGGCGGGCGCGCGGGCGGTGCCGGACGGGCAGACGCTGATCGTCGGCGAGTACCACGCGGTGCCGGACCTGCCGCGCCGCACGCTGGTGCTGGGCGGCGCCCGGTCCGGCAAGTCCCTCGAGGCGGAACGGCGGCTGGCCGCGTTCCCCGACGTCCTGTACGTCGCGACGGGCGGCACCCGTGAGGGCGACCCCGAGTGGGCCGCCCGCGTCGCCGCCCACCGCGACCGCCGCCCCGGCTCCTGGCGCACCACCGAGACCTGCGACCTGCCCCCGCTGCTCGCCGAGGACGGCCCACCGCTGCTCATCGACTGCCTGGCGCTGTGGCTCACCGACGCGATGGACTCCGTGAGCGCCTGGGACGACGAGAAGTGGACACACGACGGCGGACGCGCCCTCCACGAACGGGTCTCCGCCCTCGTCGCGGCGGTCCGCGCCACGACCCGTACGGTCGTCGCGGTGAGCAATGAGGTCGGCTCGGGCATCGTCCCCGCGACCGCCTCCGGCCGCCGCTTCCGCGACGAACTGGGCCGCCTGAACGCGGCGTTCGCCGAGGAGTGCGAGCAGGTGCTGCTGGTGGTGGCGGGTCAGCCCCTGCCGCTGCGCGGCTGATCGCGGGCCGGGGTGCTGGGCACGCGGGGCGGTGTGGGGTGTGCGGGGCGGTGTGGGGTGTGCGGGGCTGCTCGGTTCGGTTGGGTGCGGCTTTCGTCTCGCGCCTTCGGCGCATTTGAGCAGCGGGGCAGGGGGTGGGGGGCGCGGCACCGCCGCCGGGCGCCGGGACGGCGGAGGCGGGCGCCGGTGGCGGCCTCCCGCTTCGGCGGCCGAGGTCCCTCCGGACTGCGGGCCGGTCGGCCCCGGGGCGGCCCCTCCGGGTACCCCTCTCGAAAACACTTGATCTGGCGCAACTAATTTGTCAAACGTTTTGAGAGGGGGTACCCCGACCCCGGCAGCCCGGCAGCCCGGCAGCCCGGCAGCCCGGCAGCCCGGCAAGGCTCCCAGCCTCCGAGCACCGGAGCCGCCACGGACCCCGCGCTCCACCGGCCCGGCGCCCGGCGACGCGGCCCGCGCCCCCCCACCCCCTCCCCCGCTGCTCAATTGCGCCGAAGGCGCGAGACGGCGGCGCGGGCAGCCGAGCCGAGTAGGCCGACGCAGGCCCCGCTCCGTGTCCGTCCTGCGCCTATGCCTGTGCCCAGCCTGCGCCTGCGCCTACGCCTGTGCCCAGCCTGCGCCTACGTCTGTGCCCAGCCTGCGCCTACGCCTGTGCCCGGCCTGCCTACGCCTGTGCCCGGCCTACCTACGCGCGGGGGCCGCGCGGGGGCCGCGCGGGGCTCAACGGACGGACGCCGTACCGGTTCCCGGGGCGCCCGGTAGGGTTCGCCAGGTGAGTGCTCTCAATCTCGATGACTTCGTCGACCTGATCGAGCGCCCCGACGGGGGCATCCGGCGTGACGCCGAGGAGCGCCGCGAGCGGCTCGCGTTGCCGCCGGGTGCGCTCGGGCGGCTGGACGAACTGGGCGAGTGGCTGGCCGCCGCTCAGCAGCGGGTGCCAGTCAAGCCCATCGAGCAGCCCCGCGTCGTCCTCTTCGCGGGCGACCACGGCGTCTCCGACCTCGGCGTCTCCGCCCGCCCCGCCAGGAGCACCCACCGTCTGGTCCGCGCCGTGCTCGACGGCGAGAGCCCGGCCGCCATCCTGGCCGCCCGCCTCGGCACATCCGTCCGAGTCATCGACATGGCCCTGGACTGCGACCCCGAGGATCTCCCCGAAGACGTCACCCGCCACCGCGTACGCCGCGGATCCGGCCGGATCGACGTCGAGGACGCGCTCACCCTGGACGAGGCCGAGCGGGCCTTCCGCGCCGGGATGGCCATCGCGGACGAGGAGGCGGACTCCGGCACGGACCTCCTCGTCCTCGGTGACCTCAGCGTCGGCGGCACGACCGCCGCGGCCACGCTCATCGCCGCGCTGTGCGGTACGGACGCGTCCGTGGTCACCGGCCGCGGCGGGGCCGCCATCGACGACCTGGCCTGGATGCGCAAGTGCGCCGCCATCCGCGACGGGCTGCGCCGCGCCCGCCCCGTGCTCGGCGATCAGCTCCAGCTGCTGGCCACCGTCGGCGGTGCCGACCTCGCCGCGATCACCGGCTTCCTGTTGCAGAGCGCCGTACGCCACACCCCGGTGATCCTCGACGGCGTCGTCTCGGCGGCCTGCGCGCTGGTCGCCCAGCGGGTGGCGTTCCGCGCCCCGGACTGGTGGCTGGCCGGTCAGGCCAGCGGCGAACCGGGCCAGGAGAAGGCCCTCGACCGCATCGCCCTCACCCCGCTGCTCGACCACGGCGTCACGATCGGCGAGGGTACGGGCGCGCTGCTCGCCCTGCCGCTCGTACAGGCGGCCGCGGCCCTGCACGCGGAACTCCCGGAGCGCGACGACTAGGGTCCTTCTGACGGATCTCCGTGGAGGAAGGAGCGGCGTCAGGGGGCACCTCCCAGCGGTAGCTGGGGGAGCGTGCTCTCGGCGTGCCGCGCGGAAGCCCTCGTAGCGGAGCTACTTGGGTTTTCGCGCGGTGGGGCGAGAGGGCGTGCCGGGCGTCGCGACGCCACGGAGATCCGTCAGAAGGACCCTAGGGGCAGGCGCTAGCCGAAGGTCAGGACCACCAGGGCGGTGGTGGCGGCCGTTTCCGCCAGCGCGCCGAAGACATCGCCGGTCACCCCGCCGAGACGGCGGTGGCAGTGGTGCAGGAGGAGTTCGGCGGCCGCCAGGGCGGCCAGTGCGGCGAAGGCGTTACGGACGACGGCGTACGGACCGAACGGAACGGCCACCACCGCGCAGCCCACCACCGTCACCGCCGCCACGACCCCGGCGGAACGCCACGGCACACTGCCCGCGACCGCCGCGCCCAGCCCCTCCGGCCGCGCCGCCGGAACCCCCACGCGGGCCGCCAGCGTCAGGGCGCAACGCGCGGCGACACCGGCCACGGCCGCACCGACCGCGCCGTGCGCCCAGTCCTGCCCGTAGAGCTCGGCCAGGGCCGCCACCTGCCCGAGCAGGACGAACAGCAGCGTGATCACACCGAACGGCCCGATGTCCGACCGCTTCATGATGCGCAGCGCGTCCTCGGCGGGCTTGCCACTGCCGAGCCCGTCCGCGGTGTCGGCGAGCCCGTCGAGGTGGAGGCCGCGGGTCAGTACGGCGGGTATCGCGGCGGTGGCAACGGCCGCGAGCAGCGCCCCACCGCCCAGGAACAGCAACACCCCACCCACCGCGGCCGCGCACAGCCCCACGGCCAGCCCGGCCAGCGGAGCGCACAGCATCCCCGCGTGCGCCGCCTCCCGGTCCCACCGCGTGCCCCGCACGGGCAGCACCGTGAGCGTGCCGAACGCGAAGCGGACCCCGTCGCCCCAGGGGGCACGCGGAGCGTGCGCGGGCGGCGGATCGTAGCCGGGCCGCGGCGGATGCTCCGGCCGGTCTGGCTGCTGCTCCGCGCCCTCAGAGGGCTCCGAGCTCTCCGGCCGCTCGGGCCCGGCCTCCGGCGGGCGTGCGGACGGCTGCGGTTGCGGCTGCGGCGGCTCCGGCGTGGTGTCCATCGCGCGGAAGGCTATCCCGGTCACCCGTAGCGGGTAAGCCCCAGGGCACGCCTCTGTGGAGCTCTCAGTGCCACGTCGCGCCCGGTGCTCGACCCTTCCGGCCTCGGCCACCGCCCAGCGGTAGCCGGGGGAGAACTGAGCCCTGAATAGGGCCTGGGCATACGATGCGGAGGGGCGCGGCCAACCAATCCATGACGGCCGACGAACTACCGGAAGAGGGACCCGACCACTGTGACTGCTCTGACTCTCAGCACCTCGTCCGCCGCGGCACTGCGCGCGGACGCCGTCGTCGTCGGTGTGGCGAAGGGGGCCAAGAGCCCCGTCGTCGCTGTCGGCGCCGAGGCCGTGGACAAGGCGTTCGGCGGGAAGCTGGCCGCCGTTCTGGAGACGCTCGGCGCGACCGGCGCCGAGGGCGAGGTGACCAAACTGCCCGCCGCGTCCGGCCTCAAGGCCCCGGTCGTGCTGGCGGTCGGGCTGGGCGAGGTCCCGGCCAAGGGCGACGGCTATGACGCCGAGACGCTGCGCCGGGCCGCGGGCGCGGCCGCCCGCGCGCTGTCCGGTTCGAAGAAGGGCGCGTTCGCGCTGCCGATCGAGGACCCGGCCGGCGCCACCGCCGTGGCCGAGGGCGCGCTGCTCGGGGCGTACACGTACGACAAGAGCAACGGCAACGGCGGCAACGCCAAGGACAAGGACAAGGACAAGAAGAACAACGGGCCGCTCGCCGAGGTCGCCCTCGTCGGCGGCAAGCCGCGCGACAAGGCGTACAAGGCGGCCGTAGAGCGCGCCACCGCCCTCGTCGCGGAGGTCAACCGCGCCCGCGACCTGATCAACACCCCGTCCAACCTGCTCACCCCGGCCGCCTTCGCGGCCGAGGCGGTCGCGGCCGCCAAGGAGCACGGCCTCAAGACCGAGGTGCTGGACGAGAAGGCGCTCAAGAAGGGCGGGTACGGCGGCATCCTCGGCGTCGGCCAGGGCTCGGAGGCCCCGCCGCGGCTGGTCCGGATCGCGTACACCCACCCCAAGGCCGAGAAGACGCTCGCACTGGTGGGCAAGGGCATCACCTACGACTCGGGCGGCATCTCCCTCAAGCCGGCGGGTCACAACGAGACGATGAAGTGCGACATGAGCGGTGCCGCCGCCGTGTTCGCCGCGGTCGTCGCGGCCGCGAAGCTGGGCCTGCGGGTCAATCTGACGGGCTGGCTGGCGCTGGCCGAGAACATGCCGTCGGGCTCGGCCACCCGCCCCGGCGATGTGCTGTCGATGTACGGCGGCAAGACCGTCGAGGTGCTGAACACCGACGCCGAGGGCCGGCTGGTGCTCGCCGACGCGATCACCCGGGCCGGTGAGGAGAAGCCGGACGCGATCGTGGACGTGGCGACGCTGACCGGGGCGATGGTCTTCGCGCTGGGCAACCGCACGTTCGGGATCATGACGAACGACGAGGCGTTCCGCACCACGCTCCACGAGGTCGCGGAGGAGGCCGGTGAGCCGTCCTGGCCGATGCCGCTGCCCGACCACCTCCGCAAGGGCATCGACTCGCCGGTCGCCGATCTGGCGAACATGGGCGAGCGCATGGGTGGCGGTCTGGTGGCCGGCATCTTCCTGAAGGAGTTCGTGGCGGACGGGATCACCTGGGGCCACCTGGACATCGCGGGCCCGGCCTTCAACGAGTCCGGTCCGTTCGGCTACACCCCCAAGGGCGGCACGGGCACCGCGGTCCGCACCCTGGTGCGGCTGGCCGAGCGCACCGCCGACGGCGACCTCGGCTGAGCCGAGGTCTGCCCCAGACCCCGGGGTCCAGGGCGGAGCCCCTGGCAGCGAGAAGGGGCGGGAGGGGGAAGTGTCGATATGCGGCTCCGCCGCGTGAATCGATATGCGGCTGCGCGGCGTGAATCGATACGCGACTCCGACGCATGAATAAATATGCGGCTCCGCCGCGTGGTTCGATACGCGGCTCCGGCGCGTGATCCGCCGGGATACCCCCGTAGGCCCCGCGACACAGCGACATGTCGCGGCAACGCATCGCGACCGTATGAGACGCCCGCGCCGTAGGCCGAAAGTCCCGTCGATTTCGCCCTCAACGAAATCGACGGGGCTTCGCGTTCCGGATACGCAGCGGTAACCCCTGAACTGGGGTCTGGAGATTTCTCACACAGCGGCCCCGCGTCCCGCCTCCTCCCAACAAGTGCGAAGATGTTGTCCCGGCAGGACAGGGCCCCCGACACCAGGGCCGACGTAAGAAGCGGCCGAACACACGCCGCCGCCCGGCCGACCAACGGCCGGCCCCGGCGCACCATGCATGGAGGACGTGACGTGGCGAACGACGCCAGCACCGTTTTCGACCTAGTGATCCTCGGAGGCGGTAGCGGCGGTTACGCCGCTGCCCTGCGCGCCGCGCAGCTGGGTCTGGACGTCGCCCTGATCGAGAAGGACAAGCTGGGCGGCACCTGTCTGCACCGTGGCTGCATCCCCACCAAGGCACTGCTGCACGCCGGTGAGCTCGCCGACCAGGCCCGCGAGGGCTCGGAATTCGGTGTGAAGACCACCTTCGAGGGCATCGACATCGAGGGTGTGCACAAGTACAAGGACGGCGTGGTCTCGGGCCTGTACAAGGGTCTGCAGGGCCTGATCGCCTCCCGCAAGGTCACCTATGTGACGGGTGAGGGCCGGCTGTCCTCCCCGACCTCCGTCGATGTGAACGGCGAGCGTTACACCGGCCGCCACATCCTGCTGGCCACCGGTTCGGTGCCGAAGTCCCTGCCCGGCCTGGAGATCGACGGCAACCGCGTCATCTCCTCCGACCACGCGCTGGTGCTCGACCGCGTGCCGAAGTCCGCGATCGTGCTGGGCGGCGGCGTCATCGGCGTCGAGTTCGCCTCCGCGTGGAAGTCCTTCGGGGCCGACATCACCATCGTCGAGGCGCTTCCCCACCTCGTCCCGGTCGAGGACGAGAACAGCTCCAAGCTGCTGGAGCGCGCCTTCCGCAAGCGCGGCATCAACTTCTCCCTCGGCTCCCGCTTCTCGGGCGTGGAGTACACCGCCGACGGCGTCAAGGTCTCGCTGGAGAACGGCAAGACCTTCGAGGCGGAGCTGCTGCTGGTGGCCGTGGGCCGCGGCCCGGTCTCGCAGGGGCTCGGCTACGAGGAGGCCGGGGTCTCCATGGACCGCGGCTATGTCCTCGTCGACGAGTACATGCGGACCAACGTGCCGACCATCTCCGCCGTCGGCGACCTGGTCCCCACCCTCCAGCTGGCCCACGTCGGCTTCGCCGAGGGCATGCTGGTGGCCGAGCGGCTGGCCGGTCTGAACCCGGTGCCGGTCGACTACGACGGCGTGCCGCGGGTGACCTACTGCCACCCCGAGGTCGCCTCCGTCGGCATCACCGAGGCCAAGGCCAAGGAGCTGTACGGTGCGGACAAGGTCGTCGCTCTGAAGTACAACCTCGCGGGCAACGGCAAGAGCAAGATCCTCAAGACCGCGGGCGAGATCAAGCTCGTGCAGGTACGGGACGGTGCCGTCGTCGGCGTCCACATGGTCGGTGACCGGATGGGCGAGCAGGTCGGCGAGGCTCAGCTGATCTACAACTGGGAGGCGCTGCCGGCCGAGGTCGCGCAGCTCGTCCACGCCCATCCGACCCAGAACGAGGCGCTCGGCGAGGCCCACCTGGCCCTGGCCGGCAAGCCGCTGCACTCCCACGACTGACTCATCCCGAGCGCGAACCATCCAAAGATCGTTAAGGAGCAACCGAACACCATGGCGGTTTCCGTAACCCTGCCGGCGCTCGGCGAGAGCGTGACCGAGGGCACCGTCACCCGCTGGCTCAAGGCCGAAGGTGAGCGCGTCGAGGCCGACGAGCCCCTGCTCGAGGTGTCGACCGACAAGGTCGACACCGAGATCCCGGCCCCCTCGGCCGGTGTGCTGACGTCCATCAAGGTGGCCGAGGACGAGACGGTCGAGGTCGGCGCCGAGCTGGCCGTCATCGACGACGGCGGCGCGGCCCCGGCCGAAGCCCCCGCCCCCGCGGCCGAGCCCGCTCCGGCGGCTCAGCCCGAGCCCGCCCCGGCGCCCGCCGCCGAGGCGCCCGCCCCCGCCCCTGCCGCCGCCGCTCCGGCCGGTGGCGCCGAGGGCACCGATGTGGTCCTTCCCGCGCTCGGCGAGAGCGTGACCGAGGGCACCGTGACCCGCTGGCTCAAGGAGGTCGGCGAGTCCGTCGAGGCCGATGAGCCGCTGCTCGAGGTCTCCACCGACAAGGTCGACACCGAGATCCCGGCCCCGGTCGCGGGCACCCTGCTGGAGATCCTGGTCGGCGAGGACGAGACCGCCGAGGTCGGCGCCAAGCTGGCCGTGATCGGTGCCGCCGGTGCCGCTCCGGCCGCCGCGCCCGCCGAGGCCCCGGCCGCCCCCGCCCCGGCTCCCGAGCCGGTCCAGGAGGCCCCGGCGCCCGCCCCGGCCCCGCAGGCCCCGAGCGCCCCGGCGCCGCAGGCCGTCACCCCGGAGCCGGTCGCCCCCGAGCCGGCCCCGGCCGCTCCGGCGCCCGCCCCGGCCCCGGCCGCCACCATCCCGGCTCCCGCGGCCCCCGAGGCCGAGGGCGCCTACGTCACCCCGCTGGTGCGCAAGCTCGCCGCCGAGAACAACGTGGACCTGTCCACGGTCAAGGGCACCGGCGTCGGCGGCCGCATCCGCAAGCAGGACGTCATCGCCGCCGCGGAGGCCGCCAAGGCCGCCAAGGCCCAGGCGCCGGCCGCCGCCGCGCCGAAGGCCGCCCCGCAGGAGGTGTCCCCGCTGCGCGGCCAGACCATCAAGATGCCGCGGATGCGCAAGGTCATCGGCGACAACATGATGAAGGCCCTGCACAGCCAGGCCCAGCTGACCAGCGTGGTCGAGGTGGACGTCACCAAGGTCATGCGGCTGCGCGCCCGGGCCAAGGAGGCGTTCGCCCAGCGCGAGGGCGTCAAGCTCTCGCCGATGCCGTTCTTCGTGAAGGCCGCCGTCCAGGCGCTGAAGGCCCACCCGGCCATCAACGCCCGGATCAACGAGGACGACAACACCATCACGTACTTCGACGTGGAGAACGTCGGGATCGCGGTGGACGCCGAGAAGGGCCTGATGACCCCGGTCATCAAGAACGCCGGCGACCTCAACATCGCCGGTCTGTCCAAGAAGACGGCGGAGCTGGCGGGCAAGGTCCGCTCCAACAAGATCACCCCGGACGAGGTGTCCGGCGCCACCTTCACGATCAGCAACACCGGCTCGCGCGGAGCGCTGTTCGACACGATCATCGTGCCCCCGAACCAGGTCGCCATCCTGGGCATCGGCGCGACCGTCAAGCGCCCGGTGGTCATCGACCACCCGGAGCTGGGCGAGACCATCGCGGTGCGCGACATGACGTACGTGGCGCTCTCCTACGACCACCGCCTGGTGGACGGTGCCGACGCGGCCCGCTACCTGACGGCCGTCAAGGAGATCCTGGAGGCCGGTGAGTTCGAGGTGGACCTCGGGCTCTGATCCCCACCTCGGTTTCCCTGCCGCGCCCCGCACGGGCTTCCCGTGCGGGGCGCGGTTTTCATTACCGCACAGCCGGGATAATGGCAGCTGTTCACCGCTGGTTCTAAGGAGTCCCCCATGGCCGCGCCCGTCGTCCACTCGCTGCGCGAGCAGATCCGCGAGCACATCGTGGAGGGCATCGTCAGCGGCCGCTGGAAGCCGGGCGAGCGGATCGTGGAGCGCCGGATCGCCACCGAGCTGGAGGTCAGCCAGACGCCCGTACGGGAGGCGCTGCGGGAGCTGGAGTCGCTGCGGCTGATCGAGTCGGCGCCGAACAAGGGCGTCCGGGTGCGGAATCTGACCGCCGCCGACCTGGAGGAGATCTATCCGGTGCGGGCCGGGCTCGAGCAGATGGCGGCGGAGCTGGCCGCGCCCGTGCTGGCCGAGGACACCTCCGCCCTGGAGCCCGAGGTGCGGGCGCTGTACGAGGCGGACCGCACGGCCGACGGGGAGGCGCAGGTCCGGCACACCGTGGCGTTCCACCGGGAGCTGGTGCGGGCGTCGGGCAACAGCGTGCTGCTGCACACCTGGGAGTCGCTGGGCATCGAGATCTGGACGACGCTGTCGATCCGCTGGCTGGGCACCGTCCAGCAGTCGTACGCGGAGGAGCACCAGGCGGTGGTGGACGCCTTCAGACGGCGGGATCCGCGGGTCGGCGAACTGGTCAAGGAGCATGTCCTCGGCTGTGCACCGCGTGCCTAGTTTCGCGGCACGGAATGCCAATTTCGGCTTACGGAGCACTTTTTCCTTGGCAGCGCTTTGATCGATCATCGATCAGTCTTACCGTTAGTTCCATGACCGATCTCGCACGCACGCAGCCGAGTGCGCTCGACCAGCTTCCCGACCGTGACCCCGAGGAGACCGCCGAGTGGGGCGCTTCCCTGGACGCCGTCACCCGGGCGGCCGGATCGCAGCGCGCCTCGTACCTCATGCGCCGCACCCTGGAGCGCGCCGAGAGCGCCGGGCTCGCGCTGCCGCCCCTGCTGGAGTCGGACTACCTCAACACCATTCCGACCGCCGCCGAGCCCGCGTTCCCGGGCGACGAGGCCATGGAGCGCCGCATCACCGCCTGGAACCGGTGGAACGCGGCGGCGATGGTCACCCGCGGCAGCCGTGACGGCCTCGGCGGTCACATCGCCACCTTCGCCTCCGCCGCCTGGCTCTACGAGACGGGCTTCCAGCACTTCTTCCGGGGCAAGGAGGCGGGGGGCACCTCCGGGTCGAAGACTGGGGGAGGCAGCGGCGACCAGCTCTACATCCAGGGCCACGCCTCCCCCGGCATCTACGCCCGCGCCTTCCTCGACGGGCGGCTGACCGAGCACCACCTGGACCACTTCCGCCGCGAGGCGGGCGGCGACGGTCTGCCGTCCTATCCGCATCCGCGCCGGCTGCCGTGGCTGTGGGAGTTCCCCACCGTCTCGATGGGGCTCGGCCCGATCTCCGCGATCTACCAGGCCCGCTTCAACCGCTATCTGGCGGCGCGCGGTATCAAGGACACCGCGAACTCCCACGTATGGGCGTTCCTCGGCGACGGTGAGATGGACGAGCCGGAGTCGACGGCCGCGCTCGCCCTGGCCGGGCGCGAGGGCCTGGACAACCTCACCTTCGTCATCAACTGCAACCTCCAGCGCCTCGACGGCCCGGTCCGGGCCAACTTCAAGATCGTGCAGGAGCTGGAGGCCCAGTTCCGCGCGGCGGGCTGGAACGTGATCAAGTCGCTGTGGGGCTCCGCCTGGGACGAGCTGTTCGCGCTGGACACCTCGGGCGCGCTGGTCCGCCGGCTGCGCGAGGTCCCGGACGGCCAGTTCCAGACGTACGCGATCCGCGACGCGGCCTACATCCGCGAGCACTTCTTCGGTGCCGACCCGGAGCTGGCCCGGCTGGCACAGGGGCTCACCGACGCCAAGCTCACCGAGTGCTTCCACACCTCGCGCGCGGGCCATGAGCCCCGCAAGGTGTACGCGGCGTACCGCGCGGCCGTGGAGCACAAGGGTGCCCCGACCGTCGTCCTCGCCCAGACCGTCAAGGGCTGGACGCTGGGCCCCGGCTTCGAGTCGCGCAACGCCAACCACCAGATGAAGAAGCTGACGGGCAAGGAGTTCCGCGCCATGCGGGACCTCCTCGAACTCCCCATCCCGGACAGCGAGCTGGACGACGCCCTCGTGCCGTACGTCCACCCCGGCCCCGACTCCCCCGAGGTCCGCTACCTCCAGGAGCGCCGTGCGGCCCTCGGCGGCCCGGCCCCGGCCCGCCGGGTCCACCCGGTGGCCCTGCCCGAGCCGTCCGCGAAGCCGTTCCAGGCGCTCGCCAAGGGCTCCGGCAGCCAGGAGATCGCCACCACCATGGCCTTCGTCCGGCTGGTCAAGGACCTGATGCGGGACAAGGAGACCGGGAAGCGCTGGGTGCCGATCGTGCCGGACGAGGCGCGGACCTTCGGCATGGAGTCGCTCTTCCCCACCGCCGGGATCTACTCCCCGCTCGGCCAGACCTACGACCCGGTCGACCGTGATCAGCTCCTGTACTACAAGGAGGCCGCGAACGGTCAGATCCTCAACGAGGGGATCACCGAGGCCGGTTCGATGGCCGACTTCACCGCCGCCGCGACGTCGTACGCGACCCACGGCGAGCCGATGATCCCCTTCTACATCTTCTACTCGATGTTCGGCTGGCAGCGCACCGCCGACCAGATGTGGGCGCTGGCCGACCAGCTCGGCCGCGGCTTCCTCATCGGCGCCACGGCGGGCCGTACGACGATGACCGGCGAGGGCCTCCAGCACGCCGACGGCCACTCCCCGCTGATCGCCTCCACCAACCCGGCGGCGCTCGTCTACGACCCGGCGTTCGCCTACGAGGTGGGCGCGATCGTGCGGGAGGGTCTGCGGCGGATGTACGGCCCCGAGGCCGAGGACGTCTTCTACTACCTGACGGTCTACAACGAGCCCAAGGTCCAGCCGGCGATGCCTGAGGGCGAAGAGGTCGAGGAGGGCATCCTCAAGGGCCTGTACCGCTACCAGGAGGCCACGGCCCCGGCCGAGGACTCCCCCCGTATCCAGCTCCTCGCCTCCGGCACCGCCGTCCACTGGACGCTGGAGGCCCAGAAACTCCTCGCCGACGACTGGGGCGTGGCCGCCGACGTGTGGTCCGCCACCTCCTGGAGCGAGCTGCGCCGCGACGCCCTGTCCTGTGACGCGGCGCAGCTCAAGGGCGAAGACCGGGTCCCGTACGTCACCCGTGCCCTGGCAGGCGCACCGGGCCCGGTCCTCGCCGTCAGCGACTGGATGCGCGCCGTCCCCGACCAGATCAGCCAGTGGGTCGAGCAGGACTGGTACTCGCTGGGCACGGACGGCTTCGGCCTCTCCGACACCCGCGAGGCCGCCCGCCGCCACTTCGGCGTGGACGCCCCGGCCATCGTGGTGGCGGCCCTGTCCCGCCTCGCCCGCCAGGGCGCGGTCCGCGCCACGGCTCCCAAGGAGGCCGCGGAGCGGTACGGCGTCTGACGGCACCGCCCCGGTCGCGGGGCCCGGTGACGCCCGCGGCGCGCTGCTCCCCTCCACGCCCCTTCCCACAACTGGGGCTCCGCCCCAGCCCCCAGCCGGACAACCGGAAGTGCGCGGACGCCCGCCCGCTCAGCCGGCAATCCAGCCCCTCCGGCGTTTGAGGAGCGGGGTCCAGGGGCGGAGCCCCGGCAGGGCCGGGGGCCGGGCCCCCGGTTTCGTCGACGGGCCGCGCAAGGCCGGGGCCCGCCCCGGACGCGGCCGGGCGCGCTACGGCCGCGAGCCCGCCATGGTCCGCCGCTCGCCCGAGAGCACGGCATCATGGGGCCGTGCGTGCTGCTCGGCTCATCAAGATGGTGCTTCTGCTCCAGGCCCGGCCCTCGATCACGGGGGCCGAGCTGGCGCGGGAGCTTGAGGTCTCCGAGCGCACCGTGACGCGGGACGCGGCCGCGCTGTCCGAGGCGGGGATCCCGGTCTACGCGGACCGGGGCCGGGCCGGGGGCTATCGGCTCATCGGCGGCTACCGCACTCGGCTGACCGGCCTCGGGCGGACCGAGGCCGAGGCGCTGTTCCTGTCCGGTGTGCCCTCCGCGCTGCGCGAGATGGGGCTCGCGGACGCCGCCTCGGCCGCCCGGCTGAAGGTGTCCGCCGCACTGCTCCCCGAGCTGCGGGACGCCTCCCATACGGTGGCCCAGCGGTTCCATCTCGACGCCCCTGGCTGGTGGCGCGAGCCGGAGGCGCCGGAGCTGCTGCCGGGCATCGCCGACGCGGTCTGGGACGATCTGCGGATCGCCGTCCGCTACCGGCGCCGGGACGCGGAGGTCCGGCGGGAGCTGGAACCGTACGGGCTCGTGCTCAAGGCGGGCGTCTGGTATCTCGCGGCCCGTGCGGAGGGCGGTTTCCGGGTGTACCGGGTGGATCGTTTCGCCGCCGTCGAACCGACCGGCGCCCGCTTCACCCGGGACGAGGAGTTCGACCTGCCCGCCTTCTGGGAGGAGCGGGCCGAGCAGTTCGCCCGCTCGATCCTGCGCGAGCGGGCCGTCGTACGGCTGACCCCGGCCGGGGCCCGGCGGCTGCCGCATGTCACGGACCGGGTGGCGGCCGAGGAGGCCGTACGCGAGGCCGGGGAGCCCGACGGGCAGGGGCGGCTCACCGTCACCCTGCCCGTCGAGTCGTACGAGGTCGCCCTCGCCCAGCTGCTCGGGCTCGGCCCGGACGCGGAGGTGCTGGGGCCGCCGGAGCTGCGGGCGCTCTTCGCGGAGGCGGCGCGCCGTACGGCGGAGCTGTACCAGTGACCGTGCGGTTCTACCGGTAGTCGGCCGCCGTGCCCTCCTCACCGCCGAAGACGACGTCCCGGAAGTAGCCGAAGGCATCCGGCCGGGAGCCGTCCAGATCGGTGAAGCCGTAGACCTTGGCCAGCTCCCCGCTGAAGACGGACATGCCGTTCCACCGCGCCCGGTCCGGGTCGGCGGCGAGCGCGGCGACCGCGCGCCCGACGAAGTGCGGCGACTCGGCGATGGCGAAGTGCGGCTCCTTCTCCACCGCGTCCCGCCAGTTCTCCTCCGTCACCCCGAAGTGGTCCAGCATCTGCTCGGAGCGCAGAAAGCCCGGCGAGACGCTGACCGCCGTGCCGTCGAACTCCTTCAGCTCCTCCGCGAGCCCGAAGGCGGTGCGGATCGGGGCGTTCTTGGCGAGGTCGTAGAAGAGGTTCAGCCGGTACGTCCTGTTGAACTCCTCGCTTCCGTCGGTCACCTCGACCACCAGCCCGCCCGGGTTCCGGATCAGCAGCGGCAGTGCGTAGTAGCTGGTGATGAGGTGGGTCTCGACGCCGAGCCGGAGCATCCGCAGCCCGCCCGCCAGATTCGTCTCCCATGTCTTCTTGCCGAACTCGATCAGCGCCTCACCGCCCCATACGTCATTGACCAGGACGTCCAGCCGGCCCTGCTCCCGGTCGATCCGCTCCACCAGCGCCCGGACCTGCTCGGGCTCGAGGTGGTCGGTCGGCACCGCGATGCCCGTGCCGCCGGCGGCCGTGATCAGCTCCGCCGTCTCCTCGATGGTCTCGGTGGCCCGCCCCACCTCGCTGATCCGGTCCCGGGTGGTGCGCCCCGTCGCGTAGACGGTGGCCCCGGCCGCCCCCAGCTCGACGGCCATCGCCCGGCCCGCGCCGCGTGTCGCCCCCGCGACGAGCGCGACCCGGCCCGCCAGTGCGCCCTGTGTGCTCACGTCCACTACGTCCTCTCGGTGGAATGCCGTGTTGGGTGATGTGGTCGACCCGGGTCGGCCACGGATCGACCATCGCAGGGAAATCCGACACGCGCTGTCCGGTATCGCGGGGCGGCCGCATCCGGCCCGTTCCGCGTGCGGGGGTGGGCGGGAGGGCCGATCCTGGTCCCGTGATGATGGACGAGACGGAGTTCTGGGGGCTGGTCGACAGCGCTCGGGAGGCCGCGGACGGCGACCCCGAGGACCAGTCCGACCTGCTCGTCGAGCAGCTGTCACGGCTCGACCCCGACGCGGTGCTGGACTTCGCCCGGCACTTCGAGGCCCGCTCCAACCGGGCGTACCGCTGGGATGTGTGGGGCGCCGCCTGGGTGCTGCTCGGCGGGGTCGGCGACGACGCGTTCGAGGCGTTCCGCTACTGGCTGATCGGCCAGGGCCGGGAGATCTTCGAGGGCGCGCTGCACGATCCGGACGCGCTCGCCGATCTGCTCGAGGACTTCGACGAGCAGGTGGACGGCGACTGCGAGGACCTGGGGTACGCGGCGGACGAGGCGTACGAGCGGCTGACCGGCGCGCCCCTGCCGGAGCTGGGGCTCTCGCCCACCCCCCGGGAACCGATCGGGGAGCCCCTCGATTTCGAGAACGAGGCGGTGCTGGCGGAGCGGTATCCGCGGCTGTGGGAGCGCTTCAGGGCCTGATCTGACCAGGCCGGCGGGTCGGCGGCACGAGCCGTTCGGCCCGCCGGGACGGTGGGGACGGTTGGGGGTCGGGGCAGGTCGTAGGGCCGGGGCAGGTGGATCACCGTGCCACGCCCGCCCGTTGTCCGACATCCCTCCCGTGATCGAGGGCAGGATGGGGCCATGCGTATCGCGGTCACCGGTTCCTCCGGGCTCATCGGCACGGCACTCGTCCGCTCGCTACGCGAGGACGGCCACCAGGTGGTGCGTCTGGTGCGGCGTCCACCGCGTGCGGAGGACGAGGTGGAGTGGGACCCGCGGCGGCAGTGGGTGGACACCTCCGGGCTGATGGGCTGTGAGGCCGTGGTCCATCTCGCGGGCGCGGGCGTCGGCGACCGGCGCTGGACCGACGCGTACAAGAAGGAGATCCGGGACAGCCGGGTGCTGGGCACCGCCGCCATCGCCGAGGCGATCGCCTCGCTGGACACCCCGCCGCGGGTGCTGGTGAGCGGGAGCGCGGTGGGGTTCTACGGTGACACCGGGGAGCGCGCGGTCGACGAGAGTGCGCCCCCCGGCCACGGTTTCCTTCCGGATCTCTGCCAGGACTGGGAGGAGGCGGCGACCGCGGCGCAGGAGGCGGGCGTCCGTACGGTCTTCGCCCGGACCGGTCTGGTGGTCTCCGCCGAGGGCGGGGCGTGGGGGAAGCTCTTCCCCTTGTTCAAGCTGGGCCTCGGCGGGCGGATGGGCAGCGGCCGGCAGTACTGGAGCTTCATCGCGCTGCGGGACCACATCGCCGCGCTGCGCCACATCCTCGACACGCCCGAGCTCAGCGGGCCGGTCAACCTCACCGCGCCGACGCCGGTGACCAACCGCGAGATCACGGCCGCCATGGGCCGGGTACTGGGCCGCCCCACGCTCTTCTCGGTCCCCGCGCCCGCGCTGCGGATCGCCCTCGGCGAGATGTCCGGGGACGTCCTCGGCAGCGTCCGGGCCATCCCTCGCCGCCTCCTGGACTCCGGCTTCACGTTCGCCTGCCCGCATGTGGAAGAGGCGATCAAGGCAGCGCTCAGATAGGGGAGTTGGGCGCTCCGCGCCCCCTCCCGCTCTCCCCCGCTCTCTCTCCTTCCCCGGCCGTGGACCGTTCGATGGCGGTGTGCGACTGGTGTGCGACCGGTGTGCGCCCGTGCCCGGTCGATGCGCGTCTGGCATCGACCGTTTTTGTCCGTACTGTCAAGACCGTCTCGCCGAGCCGACTCGCGGGACCCACGCATCCGGACCGCCGGTCGGGGCAGCAGCCCCCGTGACGGACGCACCGACCTCGGGGAGGACACGTGCTCAAGCGCGCGCACCGCACGGACGTCGTCATCGTCGGCGCCGGGCTCGCGGGACTGGCCGCGGCCCATCGGCTGACCGACGCGGGAGTCGCGGTCACGGTGCTCGAGGCCGCGCCCCACGTGGGTGGACGGATGACCACCGAGACCGTGGACGGCTTCCGGCTGGACCGCACCGGCCATCTGATGAACACCTCGTTCCCGGAGTTGCGGCGCACTCCGGGGCTCGGCGCCCTCGCCCTGCGCCCCTTCGCCCAGGGGGTGCTGGTCCACAGCGAGGGCCGTACGCACCGGGTGGACACGCCCCGGAGCATGAGGGGCGCATTCACCACGGCACGCGCCCTCGCGAACGCCGCCCGCGCGCCGCTCGGCAGCGGGCTCGATCAGGCCCGACTCGGTGCCGCGCTCGGCAGGCTCGCCGCCCTGCCCGCGGACCGCCTGCTCGCCCGCCCCGACCGGCCGGTCTCCGAGACCCTGGGGGGGCGGGGCCTACCTGCTCGTACGGTCGAGGGGGTACTGCGTCCGCTGCTCGTCTCACTGCTGAGCGACCCGGACCTCACCACCTCGAGCCGCTGCGCCGACCTCGCGCTGCGCGGTTACGCACGCGGCCGCCTCTGCCTCCCGGCCGGCGGCGCGTCCACCGTCCCCGAACTGCTCGCGGCGGCCCTGCCGCCGGGGACGGTCCGTACGGGCGTCCGGGCCGTATCGGCCTCCACCACGGCCGTGGCCACCGCCGAGCACGGCGAGTTCGGCTGCCGTGCGGTGCTGGTGGCCACCGGGGCGCACGACGCGGCCGGGCTGCTGCCCGGGCTGCGGGTACCGGCCTTCCACCCGGTCACGGTGGTGCACCACACCGTCGACCGGCCGCCGCTGCGCGAGCCCGCGCTGATACTCGCCGCGGGCGGGCAGGGCCCGGTGGCCCACACCATGGTGACCAGCGAGGTGGACCCCTCGCGCACCCCGCCCGGCCGGGTGCTGATCACCTCCACGGTGCTGGGCGCCTCCGCCGCGCTGCCGACCGCCGAGCTCGACCGGGCCGTCCGGGCCCAACTGGCGGCGGTGTACGGAACGTCGACGGCGGACTGGGACCTGCTGGCCGCCCACCACGACCCGTACGCCGTCCCGGCCATGCCCGCACCCCACGACCCACGCCGTCCGGTGCGGCTGCTGTCCGGCCTGTACGTCTGCGGCGACCACCGCGACTCCAGCACGGTCCAAGGCGCCCTGGCCTCCGGCCGCCGAGCCGCCCGAGCAGTCCTCAGCGACTTCGGCGCCCCACCCGACTCGGGCTCCGACGCGCATTCGGGCACCTTGCCCGCCGCGGCGGCCTGACGCGGGGCCCCTGCGGGGGCTCACCGCTGAGGTCAGGCTCCCGTTACGGCCCGCGGCCAGGGAAGACCGGCCCCCGCGCCGCGGCGGCCCGACCCGCCGCGCGCCCGCGAGGGCTCAGGCTCCCATACGGCTGCTCGCGCCCGGAGACGGCGCGCCCGGCTTCTGCGCCCCACCAGGAGCCGGGCCCGCGCGGGCTCCGGCGCCCTGCCCCACGGCGGCCTTACCCGCGGCCCCAGCGGCTCACAGCTCGCAGCCCGGGAAGGCTGGCACCCGCGCCGCGGCGGCCCGACCCAGGCTCCCGCGCGGCACGCAGCAGGCGGCACGCGGCACGCGGCTGGGCGGCGCGCCGCTGGTCCGGCAGGGCGTCTCGCCGGGCTCCAGGGTCCGACACCGGTCCCGAGTCCTTGCCCCCCCACGGCAGCCTGACCGACGGTACGGGCCCACAGTGCTCGGCGGGCCCACCGAAGCCCAGGCTCCCCCGCGGCACGCGGCACGCGGCACGCGGCTGGGCGGCACGCGGCTGGTCCGGCTGGGCGCCTCGCCGGGGGTCGGGTCCGGCGCGAGTTCCGGCACCGGGCCCGGCCCGGTGCCGCCGTGGCGGCCTGGGGCACGCCCGCAGGGCAGCAGGGTCACCGGGGCCCGCGCGCTGCGCGACTGCGCGTCAAGACGCGTCCGTGGCGGAGGCGTTGGGCATGGTACGGACGGCGGGCCCCGACAGCGCCGCCAGGATCGCGCCGCACCCGAAGCATCCGGCCGCGATCACGGCGGACAGCCGCATCCCGGCGTAGAAGGCGGAGTTCGCGGAGTCTGCCGCGAGGGTTCCGAACAGGGCCACGCCGATGGCGCTGCCCAGTTGCCGCGCCGCGTTGAACGCGCCCGACGCCGCGCCGCGCACCTCGTGCGGCGCGGCCTCCATCGCCGCGATCGTCGCCGACGGCATGGTGAACGAGGTGCCGAACCCGGTCAGCAGCAGCGGCACGACCAGCAGCGCATACGGCGTGTGCGGTCCCACCGCCGCCCAGCCGAGCAGCCCCACGGCCCCGGTCAGCAGTCCGGCCACGGCCGGGACATGGGTGCCGACGCGCGCCGCGACCCGCCCGGACAGCGGCGAGGCGAACGCGACCAGCGCCCCCATCGGCAGCAGCGCCAGACCGGTGGCGAGCGGGTCCCAGCCCCGGTGGCGCTGGAAGTAGAGGGTGCTGAGGAAGAGCAGCCCGTAGAAGCCGAGGTTGAGCAGCACCCCCACGGCCAGGGCGGCCGGGAACCGGAAACCGGTCAGCAGCCGCGGCGGCAGCGCGGGCGCCGCCGCGCGCCGCTCCAGCCACAGGAACAGCGCCCCCGCGAGCGGCGCGGCCGCCAGCGCGCCGAGCACCAGCGGATCGGTCCAGCCGCGCCCGCCCGCCTCGTTCAGCCCGGCCGTCAGGGCGGCCACCGCGCCGACGCCGGTGAGCTGGGCGGCGAGGTCCAGCGGCGGACGCTCCGAGCGCGGGCCCGTGGCGGGCACATGGCGGACGGTGAGCCAGATGGCGAGCGCGCCCAGCGGGATGTTGACGAGGAACACGGTCCGCCAGCCCACGCCCCACACCAGCACCCCGCCGAGCACCGGCCCGGCCGCGGCCGCGACCCCCGCGATCCCGCCCCACACCCCGAACGCCCTTGCCCGCGCGCCGGGTTCGGGATGCAGCGCCCCGAGCAGCGCGAGCGAGGCGGGCACCATGGTCGCCGCCCCGGCCCCCTGCGCCAGCCGCGCGCCGACCAGAAAGCCGGCGCCCGGCGCGAGCGCGCACGCGGCGGAGGCCACCGTGAACAGCCCGAGCCCGGCGAGGAACACCCGCCGATGGCCCAGCCGGTCCCCCAGCCCACCGCAGAGCAGCAACAGCCCGGCGAAGACGAGCGTGTACCCGTCCACGATCCACTGCAGCGCCCCCTGCCCGGCCCCCAGCCCGGCGCCGATGCGGGGCACGGCCACGTTGACGACGGTGACGTCGAGGATGACCAGGAAGTAGCCGAGGCAGATGGCAAGCAGCGGCCCCTTCCGCACCGCACCCGCCACGGGCGGGTCCGAGGATCGCGGAGGCCGGTGTGTGGAGCGGTACGTCCTCATGCCCCCAGCCTCACTCCAGAACCCTTCGGTACGGACCGAATCATGGTGTGCCCCAGGACACGCTCCCTGCCCCGGCCTGCCCCGCCACACTTCGGCCCCCGCCGAAGCGACCCCGTCCTACGCTGGAGCCATGGCCACCACCACGGATGCCCGTGACGCCGACATCGCCCGCGCGGCCGCGGCGATCGCCGACCCGTCCCGTGCCCGCGTCCTGCGGGCGCTGCTGGAGGGGCGTGCGCTGCCCGCCAGCGTGCTGGCCGGTGAGGCCGGGGTCAGTGCTTCCACGGTGAGTGGACATCTGGCCAAGTTGCTGGAGGCCGGGGTGGTGCGGGTCGAGCGGCATGGGCGGCATCGGTACTACCGGCTGACCGGTCCCGCCGTCGGCGAGGCACTCGAGGCGCTGGCCAGGATCGCCCCGCCGCTGCCCGTCACCTCACTGCGGCAGAGCACCCACGCACACGCCCTGCGCCGGGCGCGCACCTGCTACGACCATGTCGCGGGCGCCCTCGGCGTGGCCCTGATGGCGGCGCTGCTGGAGCGTGGGGTCCTGGAGGGCGGCGACGGGCGCTTCCACCCCGAGACGGCGGAGGGCGACCGGCTCTCCGCCCCGGGCAAGGACACCACGTACCGGCTGACGGCCCCGGGGCGCACGGAGCTGGCGGCGTTCGGCGTGGACGCGGACGAACTCGCCGGGCGCCGCCAGCTGATCCGCTACTGCGTGGACTGGACCGAGCAGCGCCACCACCTCGCCGGGGCGCTGGGCGCCGCCCTGACGGACCGGCTCTTCGCGCTGGACTGGATCCGCCGTGGCAGCCGCCGCCGCGTGATCAACCTGACCGATGCCGGCCGCACCGGTCTGGAGCGCGCCTTCGGCGTCGTGCTGGACGCCTGAGCGGCGGCAGGCCCCCCACCCCAGCCGCCCCCCTACCCCAGCGCCGCCACCCGCTCCCGATAGCCCCGTACCGGTGCCGCGTCGCGGTACGGCTCCAGGCGGCGCTCGAAGTCGCGTACGTACTCCGCCGCCCGCACCGACCGCATCTCCGACGCCTGCTGCGCCGCCTCCGCGCCCAGCTGGCACGCCTGCTCCAGCTCGCCGAGGCCCAGCCGCGCCGTCGCCAGCACCACCCGGCAGAACAGCCGGCTGCGCGCGAACCCGGCGCCGTGGAGCCGGAGGGAGCGCTCCGCGTGCTGGGCGGCGGCGCGGTACTGCTGAAGATCGCGGTGGCAGTGGCCGAATTCGTCCGCCAGCTGCGCCTCGTCGAACAGCCGCGCCCAGTACGGCACCTCGTCCCCCGGCCGGGCCGCCTCCAGCGACCGCTCGGCGCGGGCGAGCGAGGCGGTGCACGCGCGCACCTCGCCCAGCACGCCGTGGCCGCGCGCCTCGATCGCGTGCAGCAGCGACTGGAGCACCGGCGGGGCGCCGCCGCCGACCCCCTGCTGGGCCACCCGGGCCAGCTGTACGGCCTCCCGCCCATGGCCGAGGTAGACGGCCTGGCGGCTCATCGTGACCAGCACATAGCCGCCGTACGTGCGGTCCCCGGCCGCCTGCGCCAGCCGCAGCGCCTGCACGAAGTAGCGCTGCGCCAGGCCATGGGCGGCGATGTCGAACGAGGTCCATCCGGCCAGCCGGGTCAGATCGGCGATCGCGCCGAACAGCCGCCGCCCGGTCGCCTCGTTGTACGAGCCGCGCAGCATCGGCTCGCCCTCGTGCTCGAGATAGCGCACCAGGGCCTGCCGGGCGTGGCCGCCGCCGTACGTCTGGTCCAGCGTCGCGAACAGTTCCCCGACCGAGCGCAGGGCCGCGATGTCGCCGGAGGTCACCCGGTAGCCCGGGCCGCGCCGGTCGCGGTCGTGGCGCCGCTGGCGGGGCAGCGGCGCCCGGCCCTGAGGGCCATGGGCGCCGTGCGGGCCATGGGCGCCATGGGCGCCATGAGCGCCATGGGCGCTCTGACCGACCGCGCGCCCCAGTGCCGCTCCCGCTGGGCCGCCCACCGGGCCGCCCTGCGCGGGCAGCCGCCCGGCCCCGGCCGCCCCGGCGACCCCGGCGCCACCGGCCCCCGGCCCGGCCCCGGCGCCCACCGCCGCCCCCGCCGGGGCGGCCCCCGCCGGTGGATCGCCGCGCGCCACCCGGTCGTCGGGCCGTCCGATCAGCCAGTCGCGGCTGGGGACGACAAGACCCGCCGGGGTGAACGCGATCTTCCGCAGCTCCGCATGGCTCCCGGAGTCCTTGCGCCACAGCCCGCTGACGATGTCCACCGCCTCCTGCGGGGTGGCGGCGAACTCCAGCCCCGCGTAGACGGGCGCGCACGCGTCCAGGCCCAGGTCCTGGGCGGTCAGCCGGCGTCCCAGCCGCCGGGTGAACACCTCGGCGATCAGCGCCGGGGTGGTGCCGCGTGGCTGCTGTCCGCGCAGCCACCGTGTCACCGATGTCTTGTCGTACCGCAGGTCCAGACCGTGCTCCAGTCCGAGCTGGTCCACCCGCCGGGCGAGCCCGGCGTTGGAGAAGCCAGCCTCGGCGATGAGCGCGGCGAGCTGACGATTGGGAATGCGCTGCGGGGGTCGTTCCGTCATCAGCCTGCCGGTCTCCCTGATCGCTCTGTGGAACGGCGCGAATGTAACCGTCGCTCGAGGGCTGATCGCGGCCGTCCGGCGGCATTCATCCGATCGTGTGAGAACGAGCCGGGTGCGGACGTAAGGGAACACGGTCGTACAGTGGCGGGGGCGCCGCCGCGAGGCTCCGCCACCCCATCCGACGCGGGTCGAGAAGGAGCTTGCCGTGACCGCCGTGACCACGTCTTCCCCGGGGTCGGCCCCCGGTTCATCGGCGCTTGCCTACGTCCACCTGGGCTTCGGCGCGGACGCCGTGGACTACGAGGAGGCGTGGCAGGAGCAGCGCCGGGTGCACGCCGCCCGCTTCGCGGACGAGATCCCCGACACCTGCCTGCTGCTGGAGCACCCCCCGGTCTACACGGCGGGTCGGCGCACGGCCGACAGTGAGCGCCCGCTGGACGGCACCCCGGTGGTGGACGTGGACCGCGGCGGCAAGATCACCTGGCATGGCCCGGGCCAGCTGGTCGGCTATCCGATCCTCAAGCTGCCGCGCCCGGTGGACGTCATCGCGCATGTCCGCCGTCTGGAGGACGCGCTGCTGCGCACCTGTGCGGAGTTCGGTCTGGAGACCACCCGGGTGGAGGGCCGCAGCGGGGTGTGGGTGTTGGGCGACCCGGTGGACCAGCGCCCCGCGCTCGGCGGGCTGAAGCTGGACTTCGACCCCCGGCTGGAGGACGAGGAGTTCGACGCACGGCTGAACGGGCCGGAGTACGCCCCGTCCAACGCCGGGCAGCGCGGCGAGGACCGCAAGCTGGCCGCCATCGGGGTGCGGATCGCCAAGGGCGTGACGATGCATGGCTTCTCGCTCAACTGCAATCCGGACAACACCTGGTTCGACCGGATCGTGCCGTGCGGCATCCGGGACGCGGGTGTGACCTCGCTCTCGGAGGAGCTGGGCCGGGATGTGCCGATCGCCGAGGTGCTGCCGGTGGTCGAGCGGCATCTGCGGGACGTCCTGGAGGCCTCCGTCCCGCTGCCGCGAGCGGTCTGACCCTCCCGGGCCGTTCCGGCCCTTCCGGGACGGCCCCCGCGGGAATGCGTCCTCGCAGCGTTCGGTTGCCCTGGACGTAAATCCGTACGAACCACGGGCGTACCCTGGTGACCGCCGACGATTGACAAGCCCGCCGGCAAACTCGCCACGCCGGGCCGCCAAGCAGAGCCAAGCAAAGAGGAGTGCCGGACGTGTCCGCAGTCGCACCCGACGGACGCAAGATGCTGCGCCTGGAGGTCCGGAACAGCCAGACCCCCATCGAGCGCAAGCCCGAGTGGATCAAGACCCGGGCGAAGATGGGTCCCGAATACACCGAGCTGCACGGCCTGGTGAAGCGGGAGGGCCTGCACACCGTGTGCCAGGAGGCGGGCTGTCCGAACATCTATGAGTGCTGGGAGGACCGCGAGGCGACCTTCCTCATCGGCGGCGACCAGTGCACCCGGCGGTGCGACTTCTGCCAGATCGACACCGGCAAGCCGCAGGCGCTGGACCGCGACGAGCCGCGCCGGGTGGCCGAATCCGTACGCACCATGGAGCTGAAGTACGCGACCATCACCGGCGTGGCCCGTGACGATCTGGAGGACGGCGGCGCCTGGCTCTACGCGGAGACCGTGCGCCAGATCCACTCCCTGATGCCGGACACCGGTGTGGAGCTGTTGATCCCGGACTTCAACGCGGTCCCCGAGCAGCTCGCCGAGGTCTTCTCGGCCCGTCCCGAGGTGCTCGCGCACAACGTCGAGACCGTGCCGCGGATCTTCAAGCGCATCCGCCCCGGCTTCCGTTACGAGCGCTCGCTCGAAGTGATCACCAAGGCGCGCGAGGCCGGTCTGGTCACCAAGTCCAACCTGATCCTGGGCATGGGCGAGGAGCGCGAGGAGATCAGCCAGGCGCTCCAGGACCTCCATGACGCGGGCTGCGAGCTGATCACCATCACCCAGTATCTGCGGCCGTCCCCCCGGCACCACCCCGTGGAGCGCTGGGTCAAGCCCCATGAGTTCGTGGAGCTCAAGGAGGAGGCGGAGGAGATCGGTTACGCCGGTGTCATGTCCGGCCCGCTGGTCCGCTCCTCGTACCGCGCCGGCCGTCTGTACCAGCAGGCCATCGAGCGGCGCAATGTCGCGGTGACTTCTCAGGCTGTCTGACCCTCCGTCGTCGCGCCGCCGTCACGTTCCGTCGGCGGTCGGCCGTGTGAGCAACACGCTGTGTGATTGCGAGCACACACAGATTCGAGGCCTTTGAGAACGTCGCAGGTCAAGGGCGGAATACGGGCCCCAGCAGGGCTTCATCGGTGTTTGACCGGCCAGTCACGCACTGGTAACACCATTGGGTAACGATTAAGCCACGCACTGCTTATACGTAGTGCGCAGCGATCATCCGCCGCTTCCGAGGGGTATCCATGCCGGCTGCGCCCGTACGCCCGTCCGTCACCGACGCGCTCCTCGCCCTGGAGGGTCTGCTGCTGCGCGGCGGGCAGCGCACCGCCCGCCGCAACGCCTGGACGGCCGTGCTCGAGGACCGGCGCCGGGCCAAGGACCGGGACGAGGCCGAACACGTGCTGGAGGCCGTGTCCACCGGGGCTTCCCAGGCCACGTAAACTTCGCTGTATGGCGAGGAAGGAAACATCCGAGAACCCCGGGCGGCTGAAGCAGATCGCCCTGACCTACAAGATGACCAAGCGGGTCGACCCGAAGGTCACACTTGTCGTCGCCGGCGTGGGGATTGTCACCTTCGGTGTCCTTCTCGCGATCGGCTTCTGGATCGGCCACCCGATCTTCCTGGGCATCCTGGGCTTCGTCCTGGCCTTCCTCGCGATGGCGATCATTTTCGGCCGCCGTGCCGAGCGGGCCGCCTTCGGACAGATGGAGGGCCAGCCGGGCGCGGCGGCGGCGGTGCTGGAGAACGTGGGCCGCGGCTGGTCGGTGACCCCCGCGGTGGCGATGAACCGCAACCAGGACGTCATCCACCGCGCGGTGGGCAAGGCGGGCGTCGTGCTGGTCGCCGAGGGCAACCCGAACCGGCTCAAGGGCATGCTGGCCGCCGAGAAGAAGAAGATGGCGCGCATCGTCTCGGACGTCCCGGTCCACGATGTGATCGTCGGCTCCGGCGAGGGCCAGGTCGAGATCAAGAAGCTCCGCACCACACTGCTGAAGCTCCCCCGGGTGCTGCCGGGCGCGCAGGTCACCGTGGTGAACGACCGGCTGCGCGCGCTGGGCGACCTGATGAGCAACATGCCGATTCCAAAGGGCCCGATGCCCAAGGGGATGCGGATGCCGAAGGGGCGCTGAGCGCCTCCCTCACCGAAACGGATGCGAGACGGCGGCCGGGACTCTCTGTCCAGGCCGCCGTTTCGTATGTCACGCCGTTGTACACAATCCGCGGGCTCGGCCCCTGATCCGTACGACGGACTCAGACCCTGATCTGCACCGCGCGGGAGAGCCGGTCGTGCAGCCCGCGGGTGTCGCGGTCCCAGACCACCGCCGGGATGACCAGCACCAGCAGAACACTGCGCAGCACGGCCCGCGGCAGGCTCAGCCGCACCCCGCCCTCGCCGACGACCCGCAGCTTCAGCAGCAGCTTGCCGGGGGTGGCGCCGACGGTGCCCACGGTGACCAGGCTCAGCGCCAGGAAGACCAGCAGCGCCCAGTTCCCGGCGACCTGGGCGTCACGGCCGGACAGCAGCGCGTAGGAGACGAGCAGGCACAGGCCCCAGTCGATGAAGAGCGCCCCGAAACGGCGTCCCAGCGGCGCGATGGAGCCCGGTCCGCTCTCGGGGAGACCGAGGCCCTGGCCCCGGTAGCCGAAGTCGACGCCCATCTCCTCGGCGGCCGCGCGGGGCCCGGAAAGCCACGATCCGATTGCTTGCCTCTTGTCCACCCGTCTACGTTACTGCGACGGCATACGTTCCCCCGGCCGGACCCCTTCCCAGCGGTTCCCGCGACCCCGTACGACGCCTTTTCCGAGGCCACGAGGCCCCCGCAGCCACCCTTGAGCCGGTTAACCTGGGTGAAACAAATGGGTCATGCCCGGGAAATCCCGTCTGCCTATGGTCGGCGGGAGCGCGCCACCGCACATGGAATCGCGCCACCGGACATATCCCCGTCCCACCGCGGCCGGGCTAGGAGGAGTTGGATGTTCCAGAACGCCGACGACGCTCGGAAGTTCATCTCGGACGAGGACGTGAAGTTCGTCGACGTCCGGTTCTGTGACCTTCCCGGCGTCATGCAGCACTTCACCGTACCGGCGGAGGCGTTCGACCCGAACGAGGAGCTGGCCTTCGACGGCTCGTCGATCCGCGGCTTCCAGGCGATCCACGAGTCGGACATGGCGCTGCGTGCCGACCTCTCCACGGCGCGTGTCGACCCGTTCCGCCGGGACAAGACCCTCAACATCAACTTCTTCATCCACGACCCGATCACGGGCGAGCAGTACAGCCGTGACCCGCGGAACATCGCCAAGAAGGCCGAGGCGTACCTCGCCTCCACCGGCATCGCGGACACCGCGTACTTCGGCCCCGAGGCCGAGTTCTACGTATTCGACAGCGTGCGCTTCGAGACCAAGTCGAACGAGGCCTTCTACCACATCGACTCCGAGGCCGGCGCCTGGAACACCGGTGCGCTTCAGGACAACCGCGGTTACAAGGTCCGCTACAAGGGCGGCTACTTCCCGACCCCGCCGGTCGACCACTTCGCCGACCTGCGCGCCGAGATCACCCTTGAGCTGAACAAGGCCGGTCTCCAGGTCGAGCGCCAGCACCACGAGGTGGGCACCGCCGGCCAGGCCGAGATCAACTACAAGTTCAACACGCTGCTGGCCGCGGCCGACGACCTCCAGCTCTTCAAGTACATCGTCAAGAACGTGGCGTGGCGGAACGGCAAGACCGCGACCTTCATGCCGAAGCCGATCTTCGGTGACAACGGCTCGGGCATGCACGTCCACCAGTCGCTGTGGCAGGGCGGCGCCCCGCTCTTCTACGACGAGCAGGGCTACGCGGGCCTGTCGGACACCGCCCGTTACTACATCGGCGGCATCCTCAAGCACGCCCCGTCGCTGCTGGCCTTCACCAACCCGACGGTGAACTCCTACCACCGCCTGGTCCCGGGCTTCGAGGCGCCGGTCAACCTGGTGTACTCGCAGCGTAACCGCTCCGCCGCGATGCGTATCCCGATCACCGGCTCCAACCCGAAGGCCAAGCGCGTCGAGTTCCGCGCCCCGGACTCCTCCGGCAACCCGTACCTGGCCTTCTCCGCCCTGCTCCTCGCGGGTCTGGACGGCATCAAGAACAAGATCGAGCCGGCCGAGCCGATCGACAAGGACCTCTACGAGCTCGCCCCCGAGGAGCACGCGGGCGTTCCGCAGGTCCCGACCTCCCTCCCGGCCGTCCTCGACTCCCTCGAGGCCGACCACGAGTTCCTCCTCCAGGGCGGTGTCTTCACCTCCGACCTGATCGAGACCTGGATCGACTACAAGCGCACCAACGAGATCGCCCCGCTCCAGCTGCGTCCGCACCCGCACGAGTTCGAGCTCTACTTCGACGTGTGAGCCGTGCGCGCGCTGTGAGCCCTTCCGGCTCCGTCCGAGCCCCCGCCACCGCCCCGATGGGCGGGGGCGGGGGCTCGGTGGTGCGGGGAGGGGTCATGCCGCCGGGTTGACGGTCTGGGTGTCGGTGCCGGAGGACGGCAGGAAGCTGGTGTCGCCGTTGTAGAGGGCGATCACGGGGAGGGTGCCGACGCCCAGGGTGTTGAGGGACAGCGTCGCGACGCCCCCCGACAGCGGCTGGACGAAGGCGCCGCCACCGAGGCCGCCGATGATGAAGGTGACCGTCCCGGTCGGGACGCCCGCACCGGGCGCGACCGGAGTGACGTTGGCGGTGAACGTCACCGACTGCCCTTGCGTGGACGGATCCGGCGACGAGGACACCGACGTGGTGGTGGCCGACTGGACGACGAGGATGACGTTGGCGCCGGTGGAGGGTGAGAAGTTGGCGTCACCGTTGTAGTTGCCGAGGACGGCGTGGGCGCCGACGCTCAGGTTGGGGACGGTGACCGAGGTCGTACCGCCCGACAGGGTCCCGGTCAGGGTGGGACCACCGGTGATGACGAAGGTGACATCGCCGGTGGGGGTTCCGGTGCCGAGCGGGATCACGGTGGCGCTGAGCGTGACCGACTGTCCGAAGGTGGCGGGGTTGGGTGAGACCGTGACCAGGGTGATCGTGGACGTAGCCATGGGTGGCCCTCCAAGTGGGGTGGGGTGGTGGGCCGTTACTCGCCACGCATGCGGGAACGAGGCGCGGCGGCGCATCGACGGTCAGGGGTGCGCGCATACGGCGATCCGCACGGGGGCATCCCGCGTCGCCGTCCCCCGGCAGATGTGGAACCCACCGGTCTGTAGCACCAGTAGGCGCGCGACTCACCGCCGACCGCCAGAGATGTGCCGCCGGATTACCCCGGATGGCGCAGCGCTCGGCGGCCTTCCCCGCGCACACCACCCGCCCCGTGCGGCGCGCGTTCGCCGTGGTCAGGGCCCCGCGTACGCAGCGCGCACAGGGCGGGGGTCAGCCGTCGCCGAAGCCGCCCCCGAAGCCACCGTCGAAGCCACCGCCGTCGCCGAAGCCACCGCCGAAACCGCCGTCGTCGAAGCCGCCGCCGGAGTCGCCGCCGTCCCCGCCGTCGCCGAAGCCACCGTCGAACGCACCCGTCCCGTAGTCGGGGCCGAGGGACCCGCCCAGCAGGGTGCCGACCAGCAGCCCGGGCAGCAGCATCGAGCCGTAGCCGCCGAAGTAGCCGCTCGCCCAGGGCCCGTAGGCCGGACCCGCGTCCCAGTACGGGCGGCGCCGGTCGCCGCCGACCGGGACGGTGCGGGCGTCGGGATAGCGGCCGTCGTCGATGCGGGTGGCGTCCGCGGCGCAGGCGGGTACGGAGCGCTGGGTGCCGCCCGGGGGTGCCCATGGGACGTCCCGGACGGAGGGGCCGTGGCGCGGGTCGAAGAAGCACGGTGGGCGCCGCTCGGGCAGCGGGCCGCCCTCGCGACGGGCGTCGAGCACCGCCAGCGCGAAGCGGCCCTCCTCCAGCGCCTCGGTCACCGGGCGTACGTCCTCGGGCCGCCGGGCGGCGGCGGACCTGGCCTTCGCCTCCTCGTAGGCGTCCAGGGCGCGGCCGTAGTCGTCCGCCATCTCGGGGGTGGACGCCGGGTCGGCGGGGTCGAAGCGGGTCCCGCCGAGCCGCTCGCCGTACGCGGTGATGTCCTCCTCGACCGCGCCGCGCACCTGCTCCAGCTCGGCCCGTTCGCGCTCGCGGCGCTGCTTGCGGGTGCGCCGCACCAGGTACAGGCCGCTTCCGCCGACGGCGGCCAGGACGATCAGCACCGCCACCGCGTCCCCCACCGACAAGGTGGAGCCCCGCGCGCCCTGGTCGCCGTCGCTCCCCTGGCCGGTCCGGTCGTGGATCGCGGTGGCCGTGTCGGTCACGAAGCCGTTCAGGACCGCGGCGAGGTCGTGCGGGTGCTGCCGCAGGTTCCGCTCCGCCAGCGCCTGCGAGGTGCGTCCGGGCAGCACCGAGGTGTCGGAGGCCGCCCCGAAGGAGGAGCCGAGTGCCACCGCGTAGACGCCGGGGCGGTCGACGGCGGCGCGCAGCCGCCCGAAGACGCGCTCACCGCCGTACGCGGGGTTGTCGGGCAGAACGGCCACATAGACCGGCACATCCGCCGTGCGGATGTGTGCCACCAGGGCACGGGCCTGTCCGGCGCTCAGGGCGTCGGAGGCGCCGGGATCGACGTACACGGGACTGCTGCGCAGCGCCTTGCCGATCTTGTTCACATCCGTTTCGGCATGGGCGCCCCCGGCGGTGAGCAGCACCGCGGTCAGGGCGACGAGGACGGCCAGCACGAGCGTGCCCCATCGTGGCGTCTTGCCGGACACACTTCACATTTACCCCCATAGAGGGCATGTATGCGCCGGGATGCCCCTCGGCGCCGCATGGCTGGGCCCCGCCACCGCCCCTCTCGGGCAGTGGCGGGACTCAGTGCTGTGCGGTCAGGTCGTGATCGTGGCCGTGGCTCAGGCTCCGGTGACGATCTGTGTGTATTCGGAGACCCCCGAGGCTCCGAAGTTGGCGTCGCCCGAGTAGACCGCGCTGACGTCCCACTCGCCTTCCGGCAGCTCCGCGTCGGAGACGAAGGCGAATCCGAAGGCGTCCACGGGCCGCTGGGTCGTGATGGTGACCGAGCCGTTGGTGAGGGTGAAGGTGACCGTGCCCGTCGGGGTGCCGTCGCCGGGCGCGACGGGTGCCACGAAGGCGACGAAGTCGATGGGCGAGCCCGCCTCGGCCGGGTTGGGGTTGGAACTGAGCGAGGTGATCGTCTGCGCCGGGTTCACCACCTGCGTCAGCGTCGCCGACGACGCGGCGAAGTTCGTGTCACCGCCGTAGTTGGCCGTCACGGTGTGCGAACCCGCGCCCAGTCCGCTGGTGGTGAACGTCGCCGTGCCGCCCGACAGGGGCTGGGTGAACGAACCGCCCCCGCTGCCACTGATCACGAAGGTGACCGAGCCGGTCGGGACCCCGGTGGCGGGCGCGTTCGGCGTGACCGTGGCGGTGAACGTCACCGGCTGCCCGAACACGGACGGGTTCACCGAGGACGTCAGCGTCGTGGTCGTGGCCGCGGGCCCGGGGGTCACGGTGTGGGTGTCGGTGCCGGTGGACGGCAGGAAGTTGGCGTCGCCGCCGTAGATGGCGACCACGGTGTGGGGGCCGGCACCGAGGGTGCTGAGGGTGAGCGTGGCCATGCCGCCCGACAGCGCCTGGGTGAACGAACCGCCCCCGCTGCCGCTGATGACGAAGGTGACCGTGCCGGTCGGGGTCCCGGTGGCGGGCGCGATCGGGGTGACCGTGGCGGTGAACGTCACCGGCTGCCCCAGGGTCGAGGGGTCCGGCGCCGACGTCACCGATGTCGTCGTCGACGCCTGGATCACGACGACGGCCGTGGTGCCGGTGGACGGGGTGAAGTTGGCGTCGCCGTTGTAGGTGGCGGTGACGATGTGGGCGCCGACGCTCAGACCGCTCGCGGTGACGGAGACGGTCCCGCCGGACAGCGTCCCGGTCAGGGTGGGACCGCCGCTGACCACGAAGGTGACGGTGCCCGTGGGCGTTCCGGCGCCGACGGGTATCACGGTGGCGGTGAGCGTGACCGACTGCCCGGACACGGCGGGGTTCGGTGCCGCCGTGACCAGGGTGATCGTGGGTGAAGCCATGATGGCCCTCCAAGTGGGGTGGGGTGGTGGGCCGTTGCTCGCCACGCGGGCCGTGACCGCGACACGTGGCGGCGCATCAGGGGTTGGGGGGTGCGCGCTTATGGCGTTCGGCGCGGGATGCGCGCCTCGCCGTCCCCCGGCAGATGTGAAACCCACCGGTCTTTAGCACCAGTAGGCGCGCGACATGCCACCAACACCATAGATACGCCCCCGAATTACCCCATACGGCGCAGCGCCCACCCCCTCCCCCAGCGCACCTCCCACCCCATGCGCGGCGCGCGGCTACGGCCTTCAACTGCCCGCGCACGCGGGGCACGTGGCGTGGCGTGGCGTCGCGTCGCGTCGCGTCAGAGGAATTGGCCGCTGGCCAGGTAGGGCGCCGGGGGCGGCATGGCGCGGAGGGCCAGATAGCCCTCCTGGCCGATGTCGAGGCGGGCGGCCAGGCCGACGTCGACCGCCCATTCGTTGGCCGGGGTGATGCAGTTGACGAGGGTGTCGCCGCTGGAGGTGGCCAGGGCCTCCCAGAGCAGGTCCTGGGCGGTGGCCGGGTGGGCGGCGGCGAGGAGGGCGGCGCGGCCCTGGTCGTCGATGTAGACATAGCCCGGTCTGCCGTAGGCGCGGGAGACGACGAGCCGCAGGGTGCCCCGCATATAGGTGTGGTCGGGGCCGTGGCCGGCGCCGCGCAGCCGCCGGTCGAGGTGGTTCATCCAGTCGATGTCGTCGTCCCGTCCCTCACGGACGCCGGTGATGGCGGGGAGGGTGGCGCGGTCGACGGTGCCGACCATGCGCATCTGGGGGTGGAGCGAGAACCCGGCGAGCCGGTAGCGCCGGGTCGCCCCGGGGTGGACGCTGGAGGAGAACATGCCCTGGCGGCCGTCGGCATGGGCCAGGGCGGCGTCCATGAGGCGTCGGCCGATGCCCTTGGCCTGGTGGCCGGGGAGCACGCCGTAGGTGGCGAGGAACCAGAACGGGCCGCGGTTCTGGGAGATGGCGAAGCCGATGACGCCGTCGTCGCCTTCGGATTCGTCCACGGCGACCCAGCAGCCGCCCGGGTCCTCGATGAGGAAGTGGCGCATCCGGTCGATCCACTGCCGGGAGGCGGCGGCCGGGCGGGGCCGGGGCTCGGGTTCGCCGACCCTCCTGCTGCGGCGGTCGGCCTCGAGGAAGGTGGTGGCCGAGGCGCGTTCGGCGGAGGGGAGGTCGTCGGAGCACAGCGGCCTGATCCGGACGGAGTCCATACAGTCCATACGGGGCTAGGGTCCTTCTGACGGATCTCCGTGGAGGAAGGAGCGGCGTCAGGGGGCACCTCCCAGCGGTAGCTGGGGGAGCGTGCTCTCGGCGTGCCGCGCGGAAGCCCTCGTAGCGGAGCTACTTGGGTTTTCGCGCGGTGGGGCGAGAGGGCGTGCCGGGCGTCGCGACGCCGCGGAGATCCGTCAGAAGGGCCCTAGTCCGCTCGGCCGGTCGCGGCGACGGTGACGCCGAGGCCGATCATGGATAGTCCGCCGGCACCGCCGACCATGGCGAGGCGCCGCGGGGAGCGGGCGAACCAGGTGCGGGCGGTGGCCGCGGCCAGGCCCCAGACGCTGTCGGAGACCACCGCGATGGCGTTGAAGACCAGCCCGAGCAGCAGCATCTGCGGTACGACATGTCCCTGCTCGCGGTCGACGAACTGGGGCAGTACGGCGGCGAAGAACACGATCGTCTTGGGGTTGGCCACACCGACCGCGAACCCCTCCCACAGCGTCCGCAGGCCCCCGTGGGCGGGGCCGTCGCCGGTGAAGGCGGCCTGGAGCGAGCGGCGCTGCCGCACCGCCTTGACCCCCAGGTACACCAGATAGGCGGCGCCCACCAGCTTCAGCGCGGTGAAGACGAGGTCCGAGCGCTCCACCACCGATCCGACGCCCAGTGCCACGGCCACGACCAGCGCATACGCCCCGAGCGTATTGCCGACGACCGTGGTCAGCGCGGCGCGGCGGCCCTGGGCCAGTGCCCGGCCGACCACGAAGAGCACGCTCGGACCGGGGATCACGATCAGCAGGAAGGACATGGCCGCGAAGGCGAGCAGTCGGTCGATGGACACCATGAAGCGCATCGAAGCATGCGAACGGCGCGCGGCTCCAGCGCTTTTCCCGGTCGCGTGACGCACCGGACGCGCTCCACGATCGGTGGACCTCGCCGTAACCCCGGGCGCCCGGGTCCGCCCGGGGCATGGCCCGCCGACTGCCCCAACTGGTGCGTCGCTCGCCGGCGTTGGCCTGGAAGGTGGACGTACGGCGGTGGTGGCGCTGGTGGTGTGCCAGGCGCTGCCGGGGCTCCGGGACGCGCTGCCCTCGATCGTCGTGCTGGCGGGGGCGGCCGGGCCGCGGGCGCTGCTGGGCATCGCGGTCAGCAACATCTCCGGCCGGCTCTCCCCGCGGATCTCCCGGGATGTGCCGAGGTGGCGCGGGAACGGGGTGCCCCGGGCTGTTCCGGGAGCTGCGGGAGCCGCGGAACGACCGCGGGGTGCCGGAGAACGACCGCGGGGTACCGACGCCGCGCGAGGCGGTGCCCTGAGCGTCGGCCCTGCTCAGGGGCACGGCGCCACCGGTCCCGCTCAGGGGCTCTGGAACCGGCCGGTTTCGGCCGCGCGGGCGCGGGAGGAGGCTATCTCGGCGTAGGCCCGGTCGCGGCCCTCCCAGTGGGAGCCCTCGACGGACTTGCCGGGCTCGAGGTCCTTGTAGACCTCGAAGAAGTGGGTGATCTCCTTACGGTCGAATTCGGGGACATCGTCGATGTCCTGCACGCCGACGTAGCGCGGGTCATGGGCCGGGACGCAGAGGATCTTCTCGTCCGGGCCCTGCTCGTCGCGCATGCAGTACATGCCGATGGCACGGCAGAGGATCACACAGCCGGGGAAGGTCGGCTCGGCGACGGTGACGAGGGCGTCCAGCGGATCGCCGTCCCGGCCGAGGGTGTGGTCGACATAGCCGTAGTCGGCCGGGTACTTCGTCGAGGTGAACAGCATCCGGTCCAGCCGGATCCGGCCGGTCTCATGGTCCATCTCGTACTTGTTGCGGGACCCCTCCGGGATCTCCACGACCACATCGAACTCACCCTGCTCCATCGCGGCCTCCGCTCCCCGTCGCGCTCCGGTGTCCCTCCAGTGTGCGCCGGGCCCGCCGGGCGGGCAGCTCGGACCGGGGCACCTCAGCCGCCCCGCACCAGGGCGTCGATCTCGGCCTCGAAGAGGACCGAGGGATCAAAGCCCATGCCCGCGAACTGGCCTTGAACATCAAGGCTGATCACGCCGTGGAGCCGGGTCCAGGTGCGCAGCGCACGGCCCTTCAGCTCACCGCCGGGCTCCTCCCCGGGCACCCAGGAGCCCACGCCCTCGAGATGGCGCGCCAACTCGGCCTCGAGCTCGGTGAGGGGCTGCCGCTCGTGGCTCGTGGTGGCGCCGCGCGCGGTGGCGCCATCGGCATCACCGACGGCGGAGCAGGCGTCAACGATGGTCCGCATCATCCCGCCCGCGATCTCGGCGGTCTCCGGCGGCGCGTGGTAACCGGGCACCGGGGTCCCGTAGATGAGCAGATAGCGGTCGGGCTGGCGCTTCGCCCAGTCGCGCAGGGCGCGGGCCATGGCGCGGAAGCGGTCGGCGGGGGCGGCGTCGGCGACGGCCTGGGCGAGGGTTTCGGCCAGATCGCGGTAGGTGTCGGTGATCAGCTCGGTCAGCAGCTCGTCCCGGCTCGCGAAATAGCGGTACAGCGCGGGGCCGGTCATCCCCATCGCCTTCGCGATCGCGTTCACCGAGATGCCCGCCGTGCCCGACTCGGCCAGCTGGGCCAGGGCCACGGCCTTGGCCTCCTCCCGGGTCTGTTTGCGATAGCGCTCTCGCCGTGCTGTCGCCATGGACGCGCCTCCCGTGTGGGCCTTCGAACTCGGACTTGACACCTCGAGAGTAACAGGTTCATTGTTTGGTTAGAAGCTCTCACAACCACGAGGGCACCTCACTTCGAAACGAGGTCAGCCATGATCACCGAAGTCGTTCTGCCGGGCCGGGTGGAGCCCGAAGGGCTCGAGCTCCGCACCCGCCCGCTGCCCGAGCCCGGTCCCGGGCAGGCACTGGTGGCCGTCGAGGCGTCGGGGGTCTCCTTCGCGGAGCAGCAGATGCGCCGCGGGAAGTACTACGACCAGCCGCCGTTCCCCTTCGTGCCCGGCTATGACCTGGTGGGCACGGTGGTCTCGACCGGCCCCGGGGTGGATCAGGCCCTGCGGGGGCGCCGGTTCGCGGCGCTCACGAAGATCGGCGGCTGGGCCAGTCACGCCCTCGTCGACGCGGGCGATCTGGTGGAGGTCCCCGAGGGGGTGGACGCGGCCGAGGCCGAGACGGTGGTGGTCAACGGGATCACGGCCTGGCAGATGCTCCACCGCGTGGCCAAGGTGCGCCCCGGGATGACCGTGCTGGTCCACGGGGCCAACGGCGGGGTGGGCACCACTCTGGTCCAGCTCGCCCGCCACTCGGGCGTCAAGGTCATCGGCACCGCCTCGCCCCGCCACCACGACGCGGTGCACGCCCTCGGCGCCACCCCGCTCGACTACCGCGATCCGGATCTGCCCGCCCGGGTGCGGGCGTTGGCGCCGGGCGGTGTCGACGCGGTCTTCGACCACATCGGCGGCGAGGGCATCGTGGACTCCTTCCGGCTGCTCGCCCGCGGCGGCACGCTGGTCTCCTACGGCACGGCGGCCACCCGGGACGTCCCCGGCTCGTCGCGGGCCCCGGTGCTCAAGCTGCTCGCCCGGCTGACCCTGTGGAACCTGCTGCCGAACGGACGGCGGGCGCACTTCTTCAACCTCTGGGCCGGGCGGCGGCGTCTGGCCGCCTTCCAGGGGCGGATCCGCACCGACCTGGGGCAGGTGCTGGAGCTGATGGCGAAGGGCGAGTTCACCGCATTGGTGGCGGCGAGGATTCCGCTTTCCGACGCCGCGAAGGCGATGCGGCTGGCCGAGTCCGGCACCGTCGCCGGAAAGGTGGTCCTCGTCGCGGGGGCCGTGGAGGGCTCCTGGATACCCGACTCCCCCGACGCGGCCACCGGTCCGTGATAATTTTCGTATACGAATTGTATGCGAAGCAGCATGGGGGCCCAGTGCCAGCGCAGTCCGGACGAGAAAAGGCGTACGCGTTCCTCAAGGAGACCGTACTGACCGATCCCGACATGCAGGGCAGGTTCCTCACCGAGCAGGAGATCGCCGACCGGATCGGCATCTCCCGGACCCCGATCCGCGAGGCCCTGCTCCTGCTGGCGGCCGAGGACCTGGTCCAGCTGGTCCCCAAGCGGGGTGCGCATATCGCCCCGCTCTCCGGCCGGGAGATCACCGAGCTGATGGAGCTGCGCGGGATCGTCGAGCGCCACGCCGCCGAGCGGACCATCGAGGCGGGCACGGTGCCGGTCGAGAAGCTGACGGAGCTGCTGGAGCGGCAGCGCGAGCTGATGGGGCCGGAGCAGGCCAAGGAGTTCATCGCCGTGGACCACCTCTTCCACGCGACCATGATCGCCGCGGTGGGCAATGAACTCCTCAACCGGCACTACGACGGGCTGCGCAGCCGCCAGATCCGGGCCGGGGTGGTGGCCCTCTACACCCAGACCGGCCGCCAGGAGGAGGTGCTCGGCGAGCACCGGGCGATCCTGGACGCGGTGGCCTCCGGGGACCCGGAGGCGGCCCGCGCGGCGATCAGCGCCCATCTGGGGTCGACGCTGAAGGTGCTGCTCGCCGGGTGAGCCACCGCCCGGGAGTGAGCCACCGCCCGGGGGACTCACCGCCCGGGGTGAGGCACTGCCCGGGGGTGCGTCACCGCCCGGCCGTCGCGTCCGGATAGGTGATCACCAGCATGGTGACGCCCTCCTCGGAGACCCAGGGGCCATGCGGCATCCCCGGCGGCCGGCAGGCGTAGAAGCCGCGCGAGAAGGTCTCCCCCAGGGTCAGATCGCGCATGCTGCCCTCGAGGAGATAGACCTCCTCCCAGCCGTCGTGGCGGACCACCCCGGACGGAGAGGTGTCCGTCCCCGGCTCCCAGCGCACCAGTGCGGTGGTGTGGGTGCCGCTCCCGTCCGCGGCGAGGATCTGTTCGCTGACCCCCGCGGCCGCGCCCGGCGGCCGCCGCCAGGGCGCGACGGGCAGATGGAACTCGTGCTCCGGCTTGGCCCCGGCGGTGCCGCTCATGGCCGTACGCCCGGCCTCGCCCATGGTCGTACGCCCGGCCTCGCCCATGGTCGTACGCCCGGCCTCGCTCATGACTGTCCGCCCAGCCTGCGGTTGGCCAGGACGGACACCGTGCGGCGCACGGCGGTGACCTCCTCGGTGTCCACCTCCCCCACCAGCAGACCCGGCCCCGCGTCCAGCCGCTCCCGTACGGTGCCGTCGGGGCCGATCAGTGCGCTGTGGCCGATACCGGTGGGCGCGGAGGACGTGGCGGTCACGCCGGACGCCTCCGGGTCGGCCTGGCCCACGGCCGCCAGCCATACGGTGGCGTCCAGCGCCCGCGCCCGGGTCAGCAGCTCCCACTGCTCGCGCTTACCGGGCCCCGCGCCCCAGGAGGCGGGCAGCAGGGAGAGCACCGCGCCCGCGTCGGCATGGGCCCGGAAGAGCTCGGGGAACCGTACGTCGTAGCAGGTGGCCAGGCCGATCCGGACGCCGTCGAGGTCGAAGGTCACCACCTCGGAGCCCGGGGCCACCGTCTTGGACTCGGCGAAGCCGAAGGCGTCATACAGATGGATCTTGTCGTAGGAGGTCTCCACCCCCGGGCCGGTGGCCAGCAGGGTGTTGGTCACCCGGCCGTCGGGCGCCGGGGTGAACATCCCGGCCACGACCACCAGCCCGGCGTCCTTCGCGATCTGCCGGACCTCGGTGGCCCAGGGGCCGTCCAGCGGTTCGGCGATGGGGCCGAGCCGGGTGCCGAAGCAGGCCATGGCCGCCTCCGGGAAGGCGACCAGACGCGCTCCGGCAGCCGCCGCCCGCCGGCTCTCCTCGCGCAGCAGGGCGAGGTTCGACGCCGGGTCCGGGCCCGTGGTGATCTGGCTCAGTGCGATGCGGAGGGGCATGGCGGGTGCTTGCCTCATTTCCTGGTCGGAGGGTCGGGGTGCGGCCCTCGTCGGGAGCGTCGGAGTGCGGTCGGGGTTGGTGATCCCGGCAGGGTACGCGGTCCCATCCCGCCCCTTCCCCGGTACGGCTCGCTTTACAGCTCCGCGAAGCGGGGCGGGGTGAGGCGGGGCGGGGCGGGACAGGACGGACGGGGCAGGACGGACCGGGCAGGGCGGCGGTCAGGACACGGTCGTGGAGGCGGTGTTGTGGCCGACGGGGAGCGGCTCCGGCTCCTCCTCCTCGGCGGTCGACGGGTCCCGGCCCAGCCAGAGGCCCGCCACCGTGACCGCGGCGGTGATCGCGATGTAGATGGCCAGCGGCACCCAGGCGTGATAGGCCCCGAGCAGCGTGGTGAAGAGCAGCGGCGCGATCGCGCCGCCGATGAGCCCGGCGAGGGTGTAGGCGAGCGAGGAGCCGGTGTAGCGCAGCCGCGGGGAGAACTGCTCGGCGATGAAGGCCGCCTGCGGCCCGTACATCAGCGAGTGGATCACCAGCGCGCCGACGACCCCGAGGGTGAGCAGCGCCCAACTGCCGTCCGCGACCAGCGGGAAGAACAGGAACGGCCAGACCCCGGCGGCCACGGCGGCGCCCACGTACAGCAACCGCCGGTTGACCCGGTCCGAGAGCGCCCCGGCCAGCGGGATGAGCACGATCTGCAGCGAGGAGCCGATCAGCACGGCGGTGAGCGCCGAGCCGCGTGACATGTCGAGTTCCCCGGTGGCGTAGGTGAGCACGAAGACGGTGAACATCGCGTACAGCACATCGGGGGCGACCCGGCTGAGGATCGCGGCGGTCAGCGCCCTCGGCTGGGTGGTGAACACCTCGCGCAGCGGCGCCTCCGGGCGGTCCTGCGCGGCCTCCATCGCCTTGAAGACCGGGGTCTCCTCCAGCTTGGCGCGGATCCACAGACCGAACACCACCAGGAGCCCGGAGAGCAGGAACGCCACCCGCCAGCCCCAGTTGGTGAACTGGTCCTCCGTCAGCGCCGCGCCCAGCGCGGCCAGGACGCCATTGGCCAGCAGATTGCCCGCCGGCGGGCCGACCTGCGCGGCGGAGGCGTAGAAGCCGCGCCGCCGCGGATCGCCGAACTCGCTGGACAGCAGCACCGCGCCGCCCCACTCGCCGCCGACGCCGACGCCCTGCGCGAAGCGCAGCAGCACCAGCGCGACCGGGGCCGCGACGCCGACCGTGGCGTAGGTGGGCAGCAGCCCGATCAGCAGTGTGGCGCCGCCGATGAGCACGAGCGTCGCGATGAGCACCTTCTTGCGGCCGATGACATCGCCGAGCCGTCCGAAGACGAAGCCGCCCAGCGGCCGGGAGACATAGCCGACGGCGTAGGTGGAGAACGCCAGCAGGGTGCCGGTGGTGGGGTCCTTGGAGGGGAAGAAGAGATCGCCGAAGACCAGGGCCGCGGCGGCGGAGTAGACGGCGAAGTCGTACCACTCCAGGGCGGTGCCGGTGAGGCTGGCGACGAAGGCGCGACGGACCCCGGACCGGTCGGCCCGGGGTGGCGGTGCGCTCGATGCGGTGGGCTGCATATTCCGTCCTCGAGGTGGTGCATGAGGCTTACGGGATGGTACGTGGCGTTTTCGTGGTGGTGCGAGGGGTAGGGGTTGCGCGGATCGGCCTTCCGGCATACTTCTTGTATACCAAGCGTATGCGCAACCCCTCCGGAGGAAGTTAACCGCTTCGAAACCGCGAAATGCGCGGTCACCCGCGGCAGCGGGTCACCGCCCGGCAAGCACAGAAACCGCAGATCGCCCCCACAAGCCCCACCGCGCCCTGGAGAACACAGCAGCCATGACAACGAAGCCGTCGCAGCCCACAGCACAGTCCGCCCCGTCCTCGCTCACCTTCGAACTCCCCGATGGCTCCCTGCACCACGTGGAGGTCGTCCAGGTGCTCAACGCGGGCTACGCGGGACGCAGCCAGGAGGATGTGGCCGCCCATGTGGCCGAGCTCGCCGAGCTGGGCGTGCCCGCACCCTCCGTGACACCCGCCCTCTACCCGGTCGCCCCCTACCTGGCCCAGCAGACCGGCCGCGTCAGCGTGCAGCACGCCCGCACCTCGGGCGAGGCCGAGTGGGCGCTGGTCGTGGCCGCGGAGGGGGAACTGCTGCTGACCGCGGCCTGCGACCACACCGACCGGGAGCTGGAGGTCCACGGCGTGGCCTGGAGCAAGAACGCGGCCCCGGATGTGCTGGCCACGCGTGCCTGGCGGCTGTCCGATGTGGCGCCCCGCCTCGACGATCTGACGCTCCGCGCCTGGGTCACTCACGAGGGTGAGGAGACCGAGGTGCAGAGCGGCACCCTGGCCGAGCTGCTGCCGCCCGCGTACTGGGTCGAGGTGCTGCGCGAACGCGGTGACCTGGTGCCCGGCACCGTGCTGATCTCCGGCACCATCCCGATGGCCGAGGGCGTGGACCAGTTCGCCGGGCGCTGGCGGGTGGAGCTGGGCGACCCGGCCACCGGCCGGACCATCGAGTGCTCCTACGACGTGGTCCCGCTGCCCGAGCCGATCGGCTGAGACCCGCACAAAAGCACGCACAAAAGCCCCGCACAAGAGCCCGTGCAAAAGCCCCGCACCAGGGCGGGGTCAACGTGTGAAGGCCGTCCGCCGCACGGCCCCGAAGGGTATGCGGTGGACGGCCTTCGCCGTTGTCCAGACGGTTCGGTGATTCAGCGTCCGGTCAGGTTTCCCTGCCCTTCCGCATCACCATGCCGGCCGCGATCAGGCCGAACAGGCAGGTGATGGCACCCACGACGACATTGTTCACGATCATCCCGGCATCGGCGCCCCGGGCGACCACCCAGGGAGAAATGATCATCCATACACCGATCGCGGACATGGCCCAGCACAGGCTGTACATCCTCCTCGGCGCCGTGGTGAGGCCGAGCCCCAGCAGGGCGATGGTGATACCGAGGACGAGGTTGTTGACCGTGAGGTTGGGGCTGGCGCCGGAGAAGTGCACCACCCAGGGAGAGATGGCGAAGTACAGACCGGCGAGAAGCACCGGCCCGTCGAGGAAGACAACGTCCCGCGCGTCCATCATGCGTGCGTAGCGCTCCCGCATCTCGGACACGTCGGGGTGGCCCGTTATATCGCCTCTCGCACGTGAGACGTCGGCCATTCGACTCGCCTCCTTCGATCCATGCAAGTCTGACCGCACAGTGCGGTAAAAACACCGCACCCCCATTGTGCGCCTCGCCTTGGTATATAGGTAGATGCCGGAATTGCTCGCGAAGGTGTATCGTGCGCCTCCGTTCAGGCGGGATGGACCGCCTCGTGCTTCTCGTAGCAGTCCCGGTCGAGATCCCGCACGTCGACGGTGGTCCGCACGGTCAGCCCCGGCACCGGCGACACATGGGCGCGCGCCACCCCCATCACCGCGGCGGACAGCTCCCGCTTGGTCTCCGCGTCGCGCCCGGACAGGATCGACACCTCGATGTGGATCATGGCGAGGTCATCGGCACCGTCCGCGAGATGGGACTCCTCTATCCGCCGGAACCGGGTCTTGCAGCCCGCCACCGCCGTGTCGACGGTCTTGGCGACCACCGGGTGCAGGGCGGCACCGAAGCCGGGGCGGTCGAACGCGTCGGTCAGGGTGTCGGAGTATTCGACGACGATGTGCGGCATGGGCTTGCGCTCCTCAAGGGGTACGCGGCGGCCTGCGGAAGCTTTCCGCGCGGGGCCTCTTACCGGGGCATCGTCGCACCTCTTCCCGGTCAACGGCCGAGCGCTCCGGGCCCGGTATCTGCTTCAATAGGGCCATGGCCAGCCTCCATGACATCGCGACGGGTCGTTACGACCTCGAGCCGTTCTGGCCGTCCCGGCAGGCGCACCACTTCGACCGCGAGTGTTGCCGCGCATCCGATGCGCGGGCCCGCTCGCTCGGCCGCTGACCTCTCCGCCCGGCCGCCCAGCCCGCGCGCACGACGTCCACTGACGCCCTCTCGCGCGAAAGAGCTGACCTCATGACGAACCTCCGTGGCCTGTCGTCCGCCTCCGCCTCCGCTCCAGCGGCCCCGACCAGCCCATCCGTCCCTCCCGCCCGCCAGCGGCTGCGAGCCGTCGCACCCGACGAGGTGCCACCGGTCGCCGATCTGCTGCACCCCGGCGCCACCTGGCTGCCCGCTCCCCCGCACACCGTGCCCGCGCTCCCCGGCCATCCGCCGATGGTCGGCTATCTGGTGCTGGTCCCGGCCGACCGGCAGGTACCCGAGGCGGCGGAGCCGCCCACGGAGGGGGTTCCGGCGGTGACGGGTGACGAGCTGATCCGGGTCGACCCCGACCAGCGGACCGCCGAGATCGCCGGGCGGCCGCTGGACCTGACGTACCTCGAGTTCGAGCTGCTGAGCCATCTCGTCGCCCATCCGCACCGGGTGCACACCCGCGATCAGCTGGTGACCACGGTGTGGGGGTACGGCCATGTCGGCGACGGCCGGACCGTCGACGTCCATGTGGCCCGGCTGCGCCGCAAGATGGGCGCCGAGCACCGGGGGACGATCGTGACGGTGCGGCGGGTGGGGTACAAGTACGTGCCCACCGTCTGAACGCGTCCATGAACCCTGACGCCCGCCGTGCCGGGCAGGCCGACGGCCTGTCCGCCACGGCGGGCGCGTGCGGTGCGGGGCCGGGACCTCAGCGGATCCGGCACCTCGGCGGATCCGGAACCTCAGCGGATCCGGCACCTCAGCGGATCCGGAACCTCAGCGGCCCGCCCCCACCAGCGGCGGTCGGGGCCGCTCCACCGGCTCCTCACCGTGGCTCACGTTCGGCAGCCACCGCAGGGCGCGCGGCAGGTACCAGTTGCGCTCGCCGAGCAGCGCCATCACCGAGGGCAGCAGCACCATCCGCACCAGCGTGGCGTCCACCAGCACCGCGACCGCGAGCCCGACGCCCATCTGCTGCATGTCCTGCATCCGCAGCAGCGCGAAGACCGCGAACGCGGCGACCATGATGGCGGCCGCCCCGGTGACCGAGCCGGCCGTCGTCCGGATGCCCTCGCGGATCGCGTCCCGGGTGGCGAGCCCCCGCTCATGGGCCTCCCGGATCCGCGAGACCACGAACACGTGGTAGTCCATCGACAGCCCGAAGAGGATGACGAGGACGAACAGCGGCATCCACCCCTCGATCGCCCCGGCCGGCTCCATCCCCAGCCACTCCGCGCCCCAGCCGTGCTGGAAGACGGCGGTCATCGTGCCGTACGCGGCGCCCACCGACAGCAGGTTGAGCAGGATGGAGACGATCGCGATCGGCAGCGACCGGAAGCAGAGCAGCATCAGCACGAAGGTCACGGCGGCGATGAAGAGGAAGACCGGTGCGATGTCCGTCTTCAGCTGGTCGTTGAAGTCGCGGCTGGAGGCGAGCTCACCGGTCACATGCACCTGGTCGGAGACCGGTCCGAGGATCCTCGGCACCAGATCCTCCTTGAGCGTGTCCAGGGCGCGCCGGGAGGTGGCGTCCTGACCGTCCCCGGCCAGCGGCACCTCGATCCGGGCCACCCCCTCCGTACGGTGGGCCTCGACGTCGACCGTCTTCCCGAACCGCCCGGACGCGGCGAGCTCCTTCTTGAAGTCCGCCACCGCCGCGTCGAAGCGGGCGGAGTCGATCTCGTCGGAGCGCAGCACCACCTCGGCCGGCGCGGGGCCGCCGGGGAAGGAGCCGGTGATCTCCTGGTACGCCACGGTGATGGCGGCGTCGGAGCCGAACTGCTTCTCCAGGCCGAGCTGTTCGGTCTTCATCCCGAGGGCGGGCGCGCACAGCACCAGCAGCAGCGCGCCCGATACGGCGGCGAACAGCTTCGGCTTGGCCAGGACCGGCCGCATCAGCCTGCCGGAGAGGCCACCGCCGGTGTGTACGCCCTTCTTCCGGCGGCGGCTGCGCAGCGGCACCCGCCCGGCGTCGATCCGGTCGCCCAGCCAGGACAGCATCGCGGGCAGCACGGTCACCGAGCCGAGCATCGCCATCAGCACGACCAGGATGGTGGCGACCGCGAAGCCGTGGAACAGCAGCAGCCCGGACAGGAACATCCCGGCCATCGCCAGCATGACCGTGACCCCGGAGATCAGCACCGCCCGGCCGCTGGTGGCGGCCGCGATCCGCAGCGCGGTCCCGGCGTCCCGGCCCGCCGCCCGCTCATCGCGCTCCCGCCGCAGGTAGAACAGCGAGTAGTCGACGCCGACTGCCAGGCCCACCAGGAACATCACCGAGTTGGTGGAGTCGAACACGGGCAGCTGATGGCTGACGAGGGCGAGCAGTCCGAAGCTGCCGAGGCAGGCGGTCACCGCGAGCAGCAGCGGCAGCAGCGCGGCCACCAGCGCCCCGAAGACCACCAGCAGAATGCCCAGCGCCAGCGGTACTGCGGTCAGCTCGGCCTTCTTGAAGTCGTCGGTCAGCATGTCGTCGAGCCGATGCTGGGCGGTGGCGTCGCCGAACTCGTAGGCCACGACGCCCCGATGGTCCGATTCGGTCTTCTCCACGGCCTCGACGACGGGCTCCACCCGCTTCCCGGCCGTGTCCGGGTCGCCCTTCATCTCAAAGCTGATCAGTGCCTCCCGCCCGTTCTCCGAGCGCACCGGGGGCTGCACGCGCACCGTCTCGCCCGTACGCTCCAGGCGCGCCGAGAGATCGCGGGCCGCGTCCCGCCAGCCGTCCGGGCGGTCGCTGCGCAGCATCACCATCTCGCCGGCCGGGGTCTGGAGGCCCGCGTCCTCCAGGATCTTCTCGGCGCGTGCGGAATCGCCCGTACTGTTCTCGGAGTTGGTCATCTGCCGGGACCCCGACATTCCCCCGACCACGGCGACGACCACGACGAACAGCAGCCATCCGGTGATCGCGGTCTTGCGGTGGCGGGTGGACCACCCGCCCAGCCGCACGGCCAGGCCCTTCCTCGTTGCGCTCATGGCGTCTCTCCCCGTGAGGTACGGACGGAACAGGTCATGCCACGACACTAGAAATCCGCAGGTCCGCGCCCCAGCCGGGCAGCCACCCTGTCGCCGAGCCATAGGGCGAGGCGGGGAGGTGGTGCCAGGTACACCCCGGGACGGTGTCCGGCCCCCGTGTCCGGGCGGCGGGCCGCTGACACACTGAGATGGCCCGCCGGTGCGGGCACCACATTCCGACCAGCGAGGGGGAAGCCGGATGAGGGCACGTGGAGCGCTGACGGCCTGCGCACGGGGGTTCGCCGTCTCCTGGCTCGCGCTGGTGTCGATCACCCTGTCCGTGCTGACGATCCTGTCGATCAGCTTCATCCCGCTGGGCATCGGGGTGTTCACCACCCCTCCGCTGATCCGCGCGGTGCGGGCGCACGCCAATCGGCGCCGGCTGCTGGCCGCCGCCTGGTCCGATGTGCGGATCCAGCTGCCGTACCGCCCGCTGCCGGCCGATCGGCGCTCCGGGGTCACCGGACAGGTCGAGCTGTGCACCTTCCTGCTGAAGGACCCGGCCACCTGGCGCGATCTGCTGTGGCTCCAGGTCGACATGACGGCCGGGTACGCCATCGCACTGCTGGCCTTCGTCTTCATGCCGTACGGGCTCGAGGGGTTCGTACTGGCCGCCGGGGTGTGGCAGCCGATCGTGGACGCGGGCGGCACCTACTGGTACGCGTTCCTGCCCATCGACTCGCTGGGCACCGCCCTGCTGGCCGTCCCGGTCGGTGTCGGCTTCCTCGCCCTCGGCTCGGTCCTCTCCCCCGTCCTGCTGCGCGGCCACTTCCTGCTGGCGCGCTCCTTCCTGGACCCGACCCCGCATATGGCGCTCGAGCAGCGGGTGCGGCGGCTCACCGAGACCCGGCACGACGCCGTGGACACCTCGGCCGCCGAACTGCGCCGCATCGAGCGCGATCTGCACGACGGCGCCCAGGCCCGGCTCGTGGCGATGGGCATGAGCCTGGGCACCGTGGAGGCGCTGATCGAGAAGGACCCGGCCAAGGCCAGGGAGCTGCTCGCCGCGGCCCGTACGAACTCCGCCGAGGCCCTGGCCGAGCTGCGCGACCTGGTCCGCGGCATCCATCCGCCCGTACTGGCCGAGCGCGGCCTGGGGGACGCGGTGCGCGCGCTGGGCTTGCGGATGGCGGTGCCGGTGGAGGTGGACGTGGACCTTGCCGGCCGCCCCGAGGAACCGGTCGAGTCGGCGGCGTACTTCGCGGTCAGCGAGGTGCTGACCAACGCGGCCAAGCATGCGGGCGCCTCGCGGATGTGGGTGGACGTCCACCACCAGGACGGCATGCTGCGCGTCACCGTGACCGACGACGGCCGCGGCGGCGCGGAGATCACCCCGGGCGGCGGGCTGAGCGGCGTCGAGCGGCGGCTGGGCACGTTCGACGGGGTTCTCGCGGTCAGCAGCCCGGTCGGCGGGCCCACCATGGTGACGATGGAGATCCCCTGCGCCCTCTCGGCGCAGGGCGCCGCCCGATGACGCACCCGCGCCGCGCGCTCAGTCGGTGATGTACCAGTCGTCCTTCATGTACTCCAGGGTGCTGGTCCCGATCTCGTTTTCGGAGAAGGTGACGGAGGCCTTGACCGCATCGGCCGGAATGTCGAACTTATCGGGGGTTCGTACGACGACCTTCCGCGGATCGACCGTGGCGGTCTGCAGAGCCTTCTTCTGCGTAGGCGAGATCATCTGGAACGTGACGAGGAACGTGGACGTACACGGACCGAACCCCTGGTCCTCCGCCTGCTTCGCCGCGGGCCCGGCCACCTCGCAGACCGTCTTGATGTCCTCCCGGCCCACGGCGTGCAGATACTCCTCGTACCGCCGGATCGCCCCTTCCTTCGTCCTGGGCGCGGCCTGGTCCGTGGGCTGTTCTGTGGGCTGATCCGTGGGCTGGTCCGTGGGCTGGTCCTTGGGCGGATCCGTCGGCGGCTTGTCGGCGGGCCCGCAGCTGTCGTCGGTGAAGATGCCCGACAGCAGACGCCCCGGGCGCGGGCCCATCGGCCCGTTGAATCCGCTCACATGCTGCTGCGACCCCCACCACCCGGCGTACCCCCACCAGGGCTCGCGGTTGGCGGCGCGGGCGTGCTCCCAAGTGCGCCACTCGGCGCCGCCCTTCGAGGGCCGATCGAGCGTGCCGTTCACCCACTGGTTCTTATCGGTCGGATAGGAGCCGTGTGAACCACGCGCCGAGTACACCGTCGGATGCCCGTCCTGCGGATCCAGTTCCGACCACTTCACGCTGCACGTATCCTTGCCGTGCTTCGCGAACGTCACCGCCTCCGGCTTGCCGTCGCGCAGTTGGACCGCGACGCGCTCCCAGTCGCCCTCGTGCCGGTTGCCCGGGGTCAGGTTGTTGTAGGCGTAGAAGAACCAGTAGACGTACGCCGCGCGCTTCGGGTCGGTCTTGTGGTTGTGGTACTCCCAGTAGACCGGCGCGTCAGTGCCCTCGCCCTTCCGCACCTCCTTCGGCGGGTCGAGATAGAAACCGCCGTCGGCCTCGGTCGAGGTGCGCCACTTGTCCCCGTGTCCGGGGCAGGACACCGGCTTGGACGACGACTTCCCCGGCTGCACCTCCGCGTGCTGGTAGGAGTTGTCCTTACTCCCCAACCGCCGCGGGTCGATCGGATCGGCCACCGGCCCCTCGTCACGGCAGAAGCCCTCGTGGTCGAAGCGGAGCGCGGACCGCCCGATGAACCGCGTCGCGTCCATCGGCAACAGCGACTCCCCCTTGGCCAGCCGCACCAACGGCGCGAACCGCGCGGCCTCGGCCGCGGACCCCTTCGAAGGCTCCGCCCCCGTCCACTCCTTCTCCTTCTCCGGCCCGCACGCCACCAGCGCCACCGAAAGCGACACCGCCACGCCCGCCATCACCCGCATCCGACCCAGCACCGGCTCCCCCTTCGTTCGCCCGCCACCAGCCGGCAGCAGGTCAAGAGGACATTACGCGGAATCCGGCAGAACGGTTCCCCTCCCGCTCACCGCACAGCGGTACATTCGTCGGATTCGGTCACGTCCCCCACCCCAGGGGCCCGACGAAGTCTTGGAGCCGCCGTGCGCGTTGTCCTCGCCGAAGACCTCTTCCTCCTGCGGGACGGGCTGGTGCGGATGCTGGAGGCGTACGACTTCGAGGTCGTGGCCGCCGTGGAGAGCGGGCCCGAGCTGAGCAAGGCGCTGGCCGAGCTGGATCCGGATGTGGCGGTGGTGGATGTGCGGCTGCCGCCGTCGTTCAGCGACGAGGGGTTGCAGTGCGCGCTGGCGGCGCGGCGGGCGCGGCCGGGGCTGCCGGTGCTGGTGCTGTCGCAGCATGTGGAGCAGCTGTACGCGCGGGAGCTGCTCGCGGACGGCAGCGGGGGCATCGGATATCTGCTCAAGGACCGGGTCTTCGACGCCGATCAGTTCATCGACGCGGTGCGGCGGGTCGCCGCCGGGGGCACGGCGATGGATCCGCAGGTGATCTCGCAGCTGCTGGACCGGCGCGCCCAGGACCGGCCGCTGGGGCGGCTGACGCCGCGGGAGCTGGAGGTGATGGAGCTGATGGCGGAGGGACGGTCGAACACGGCGATCGCGGCGCGGCTGGTCGTCACCGAGCGGGCGGTCGCCAAGCACACCTCCAACATCTTCGGCAAGCTCGGCCTGCCGCCGTCGGACGACGACAACCGGCGGGTGCTGGCGGTGCTCGCCTACCTCGACCGGGGCTGAGCCGCCGGAGCCGGTCGACCGTGCCTGCCCCGGCCCGCCGGAGCCGGTCGGCCTTCACCGGCCTCCCGTGCGCCCCATTGCTCCCACCCCACAACGCTGGTTAAGTGCCTTGTCCATATGACCCATTGGCCGTTGTCCGTTGGGGGGCGCATGAGCGACCTGAGCAGACGCACGCTGATCGGAACCGCCGGAGCACTGGGGGCCGGGGCCACACTGGGGAGCGGGTTACCGGCGATGGCCGACGAACCGCATGACGCACAGGACACCGCCGTGACCGCGTTCGACACCGCTCCCGCGCGCGCCGCCCTGCGGCGGCTGCTGCCGGCGCACGCCGATCAGTTCCGGCTGGTGGCGCTGGAGAAGCGGGGCGATGAGGAGCGGTTCGAGGTCGGCGGGTCCGCGGGACGGCTGACGGTCTCCGGGACCAGCCCGGCGGTGCTGCTCACCGGGGTGCACTGGTACCTCAAGTACACCTGCCACGCCCAGATCACCTGGTCCGGCGATCAGCTGAACCTGCCGGGGAAGCTGCCCGCGCCCGCCCGGCGCGTCACCCGCTCGACCGCGCTTCCGCACCGCTTCGCGTTCAACGACACCCATGACGGCTACACCGCGCCGTTCGCCGACTGGGACCGCTGGGAGCACCTGATCGACATCGCGGCCCTGCACGGCTGCAACGAACTGCTGGTCACCGCCGGTCAGGAGGGTGTCTACCACCGGCTGCTCCAGGACTTCGGCTATACGGAGGCCGAGGCGCGCGCCTGGCTCCCCGCCCCCTCCCACCAGCCGTGGTGGCTGCTCCAGAACATGAGCGGATACGGCGGCCCGGTGTCCACCGCGCTCCTGGCCAAGCGCACCGAGCTGGGGCGGCGGATCGCCGACCGGCTGCGGGAGCTGGGCATGCGGCCGGTGTTCCCCGGCTACTTCGGCACCGTCCCGGACGGTTTCGCGGACCGCAACCCGGGGGGCCGTACGGTCCCGCAGGGCGACTGGAACGGGCTCAGGCGACCCGACTGGCTGGATCCGCGCACCGAGGTGTTCCGGAAGGTGGCCGCCGCCTTCTACCGCCATCAGGGTGAACTGTTCGGCGAGGCCGAGCTGTTCAAGATGGATCTGCTGCACGAGGGCGGCGACCCCGGTGACGTCCCCGTGCCGGAGGCCGCCCGCGCCGTGGAGACCTCGCTCCAAACCGCCCGCCCCGGCGCCACCTGGGTGATCCTCGGCTGGCAGGAGAACCCGCGCCGCGATCTGCTGGACGCCGTCGACCACGACCGGATGCTCATCGTGGACGGTCTTTCGGACCTGGACACCGTCACCGACCGGGAGCAGGACTGGGGCGCGGTGCCGTACGCGTTCGGCACCATCCCCAACTTCGGCGGCCGCACCACGATCGGCGCCAAGACCCACATGTGGACCAAGCGGTTCACCGTATGGCGCGACAAACCGGGCAGCAAGCTGGTCGGCACGGCGTATATGCCGGAGGCGGTCGAGCGGGATCCGGCCGCGCTGGAGCTGTTCAGCGAGTTGGCGTGGCGGGACGAGGCGGTGGACCGGGCCGAGTGGTTCCGCTCCTACGCCGATGTGCGCTACGGCGGGCGGGACAACAGGGCCCGGGAGGCGTTCGCCGCGCTGCGCGACACCGCGTACGAGATCAGCAGCAAGGACGGCCGCCCGCATGACTCGGTGTTCGCCGCCCGGCCCTCCCTGACCGCGCGTTCGGGCACCAACTACGCGACCCACACCCCCGCCTTCGACCCGGCCGGGTTCGACGTGGCCTTCGCGGCGCTGCTGGGCGTGCGCGCCGGGCTGCGCGACAGCGACGCCTACCGCCACGACCTCACCGACATCGCCCGGCAGGCGCTCGCCAACCGCTCCTGGCAGCTGATCCCGCAGCTGAAAGACGCCTACGACCGTAAGGACCGCACGGCCTTCCGGACGCTGTCCCGGCTGTGGCTCAAGCTGATGCGGCTCAGCGACGACATGACCGGCGCCCACCGGCGGTTCCTGCTGGGCCCATGGCTCGAGGACGCCAAGCGAATGGCGTCGGGCGAGGAGGAGTCGGCCCAGCTGGAGCGGGCCGCGCGCACCCTCATCACCACCTGGGCGGACCGCTCCACGGCCGACGGCGGCAAACTGGCCAACTACGCCAACCGCGACTGGAGCGGTCTCATCGCCGACTTCCACCTCCCCCAGTGGCAGTCCTATCTGGACGAGCTGGAGGACGCGCTGGCGGAGGACCGCACGCCGCGCGCCTTCGACTGGTTCGCCGTCGAGGAGCCGTGGACGCGCGAGCGCAAGAGCTACCCCGTGCGGCCGACGGCGGACGCCCACCGCACCGCCCAGCGGGTGTACGAGGCGCTGGCCAAGGCCCCGTACCAGGGCACGCCGGCCGTCACCGCCGAGCCCGCCACCCTGCCGCCCGGCGGCTCCGCGTCCCTCACCGCCGCCCTCCGCAACGTGAGCGGGCTGCGCCCCACCGGCCACGTCGACTTCGACCTCACCGTGACCGGGCTCGACCCGTCCCCGGACGGGCCGACCCGGCTGCCGGGCGTCCCGGCAGGCGGCACCGGCGAGGTCCGCTGGCGGGCCACCGCGCCCGACGAGCCGCTGCAGCACCCGCTCGAGCCGCTGCCGTACGAGCTGGGCGTGACGTACGGGCCGCGGGGCGAGGAGCGGGTGCGGGCCGTGCGCACCGGGACGCTGTGGATCGCCGGGCCGCTGGCGGACGGGCTGAAGACGGTCACCAACAGCGGTGCGGCCTTCGGCCAGCTGAACGAGCGGTTCGCGATCGACGGCGCGGGCCAGGACCTGTGGAAGGGCACCGCCGAATTCGGCTCCGTCTACCGCGACGGCGTCCTTACGGTGGGCACGGCCATGACCGTGAAGGTGGACGCCCAGGCCGCCACCGGGCCCTGGGCGCGGGCCGGGATCATCGTCCGCGACGACCTCGCCACGGCGGGCTCCCCCGGCTTTGTGAACCTCTCCGTCACCCCGGCCAACGGCGTCGTCCTGTCGTACGACTCGGGCGGCGACGGCACGCTGGACACCTACCAGCGGATCACCGGCGTCAAGGCGCCCGTACTGCTGCGGCTGACCCGCACCGCCGCCACCTCCTACACCGGCGAGCTGTCCACCGACGACGGCGCGAGCTGGCGGAAGGTGGCCACGGTGACGGCGCCGGGCGGGGCGTCCGCGCAGGACGCCGGGATCTTCATGAGCGCGGCGAGCGGGGGCACGGGCGCCCGGGGGACGGTCGAGTTCAGCGGCTGGAGGACGAGTACGCGGTAGCGGGGTGGCGTCGGTGGCGGGGCGGGGCTCGGCGGGTGTCCGGCGGTACGCGTACGCCTGCGGCGGGCTGCTCCCCTCCCCGCCCCTTCCCACAACTGGGGCTCCGCCCCAGCCCCCGGCCGGCCCGGTCGTCCGCCGCGCCGACGCGACCAGCCCGCCGTGCGGGTGTTCACGGCGCCGCCGGTCGGCTCGCCGCCCCCGGGTGACAGCGGCTCCGCCGGGTGGCAGGAGCTCCGCCACAGGGCAGGGCCTCCGCCCATGGACCCTCGGGAGCTGGAGGCGGAGCCCCGGTCCGGGGTCTGAGGCGGAGCCCCGGTCCGGGGCCTGAGGGCGGAGCCCCGGTCCGAGGCCTGAGGGCAGAGCCCCGGTCCGGGGCCTGAGGGCGGAGCCCCGGTCCGAGGCCTGAGGGCAGAGCCCCGGTCCGAGGTCTGGGGCGGAGCCCCAGTTTCGGGAAGGGGCGGGGAGGGGAGCAGGCCGCCGCAGGCGCCAAGTGGCGCCGGACACCCCCGTAGGTGACCAACCCGGCCCGCCACTCGTTCACGACACGTGGACCAGCACCAGGCGACAGTCGCCACCGACGACGAAACCACCGGCCTGATCGACGTCGAGCAGGCCGAGGCCGCCATCGTCGAGCACTATCCGCGGCTGGTGCGGCTCGCGTATCTCATCCTGCCGCCGGGCATCGGGCGCACCCGCCGGGTGCTCGCGGCACACGCCCTCGCCCAGCGCGCGCTGCCCCGCAACCGGGGCTACGGCACCGGCCCGGACCCGCACCCCGACGTCGAACTGCCCTGGCAGCGCGGGACGAGGGGCCCGGGGGCCGACACGGGCTACGCCTATGTGCGGCTGCGGGTGCTCCGCCTGGCGCTGCGCGCCGCCCGGCAGCGGCCCTGGTGGCAGCGGCCCCCGGTGCTGCCGCAGGTGTTCGGGCTGCGACTGTTCCCGCGCTCGGGCGGCGCCGATGAACTCGCCCTGGAGAAGGCGCTGTCGGAGCTGTCCGGCCCCGGCCGCGCCGCGTACGCCCTGCTGGAGCTGGAGCAGCTCGACGAGCACGAGACGCGCGCCCTGCTGCGCGCCGCGGGGGTCGCCGACGCGCGGGACGCGGTGGACGAGGCGGAGTCGGTGCCGGACCCGGCGGGCAGCCGGGACGAATCGCTGCTGGAGTCCGCCGAGTTCGACCCGTGTTCGCTCCAGGCGCGGCCCACCGATCTGATGCGCCGCCGTCAGCATCTGCGGGCGGTGCTGGTGGCCGTGGTGGCGCTGGTGGTGTGCGGGACGCTGCTGGGAATGCCGGGGCGGGGCTGGGGGCCGAGCGGCGCCGCCGCGCCTTCGTACGCCCGCAATCCCGCCTCCGAACGGGCCCTGGACCCGGGCAGGTTGACCCGCGCCGCGCCCGACGCCTGGCGCACCGCGTCCCGCGCCGACTTCTCCTCCTGGCCCGCGCGCGGCGACCGGGTCCGGGACACCGCGCTGCTGCGCCGCGCGCTGGCCGTCTGGGCGCGGCCGGGCCGTTCGGTGCGGGTGTCGGCCACCATGGGCACGCAGTCCGGACCGCCGTCGGGGCCGCCACAGCTGCTGTTCGCGGGCGAGGTGGACCAGGCCACGGTGGTGCTGCTGTACGACGGGCTGCGGGTCGCGCGGTACGCGGAGGCGAGTGAGGGCGGCGCGGTCGCGCTGGACTTCGCCCGGCTGGACGCCGCGGACGCGGGCACCTCGACCGCCCTGGTCCTCAGCCGCACGGACGGCAACGTCCGCTATCTGACCGCCCCATGGGTGCGCCACGCCTGGGTGCGGGACCTGCTGCACCCGGCCGGGGCGCCGCGCCTGCTGCGCCGCACCGGGGACGGGGTGACCGACCCGGTGCGCACCGTTCCGCGGCTGCGCCCCTGCCGTGGCTGGCCCGCGCTCCAGTTCGGCTCGCGGCTCGTGGCCGACCTCGGCGAACTGGCCCCGGCCCGGCTCACCTACGGCACCCCGGGCGCCGGGGTGCGCGATGTGGCGGGGCGGGCGGCCCGGGCGAGCTGGGCCAGGACCGGATGCCGGCTGGCGATGATGCGGGCGCGCGGGGTGCGCTCGGTCAACGCCTGGCGGTTCGCCGCCCAGGCCCTGCCGGAGGCGGGCGGCCACGCCGCCTGGCTGTGCACCCGCGCCGACACCTGGCGGGGCACGGGCAGCAAGGTCCTGGCCCAGTTCCAGCCGTGGGACACCCGCCGCGGCAAGGCGGGCGCGGTCGCGGCCGGCGCCGACAACTCCCCCGCCTGCGGCCCGCGCGAGCCGCGGGTGCTGGCGGGGGTGCTGTGGAAGGCCCGGTCCGGCCACTGGTATCTGCTGGCCGCCGGAAGCCGCCAGGTGACCGGGATCGTCGCCACCGGCGGCGTCCGGGGCCGCTCCTACGGCCGCGGCCTGACCCTCCCCGCCAAGGCAGGCGCCCGCGCCGACCTCAAGGCCCGCCTGGCGAACGGTGACCGGATGGGCCCGCTGCGCTGACGCTCCGCTGGAAGTGCCCCGACCTGCCGTCGATCGTCCGCGGCGCCGTCGTGGCTGGTCGCCCACGCGGCGGAGCCGCACACCGACACAGCCCCGCCCCCTTCAGAGCGCCTCCCCGCCAAGGCGGGCGCGGCTGCGCCCCTGCGCCAGGGGGTGCGGCGGACCACGCGGCGGAGCCGCATATCGATGCTTTCCCGCCCCTTCCCGCGGTATCGATATGCGGCTCCGCCGCACGGCAGAAGCTCCGCCCCTGAACCCCGGCGCCCGTGGCGAAGCCCCGAACACCCCCCTGACACGCAAGCACACCAAGACGCCAGGGCCCGGCCGCTGAGGCCAGCGGCTGACGCACACTGAGGCGGCAGAGCCAGCAGGCCTTCCCCCTCTCCCGCGATATCGATATGCGGCTCCGCCGCACGGCAGAAGCTCCGCCCCTGGACTCCGGGGTCTGGGGCGGAGCCCCAGTTGAGGGAAGGGGCGGGAGGGGAACAGCCCGCCGCAGGCGCCACGCTCCGCCGGACACCCCCTCAGCGCCCGACGGCCCCCGCCACCGTGAAGACGGCGACCGTGCGGCCGGGGACGGTGAAGGTTCCGGTCGCGCGCTCGTAGCCGGACGTCCTCACCGTGGCGTCGGCGCCGTGCGCCTGTACCGGGTGGAGAGCGTACGGGGCCCCTGCCAGGGCGGGGACGGTCTGCGACCGCCGGGACGGGGCCGCGTTGAAGACCACCACGAGCCGGCCGAGCCGCATGGTGATGACGCCCGGCGTCTCCCCGGTCCCGGACAGCGGGAAGGACAGCGCCCGCCGCACCCCCTCCGCCGTGGTCTGGCTGAACGCCTTCTCCGTGGTGCGGATCCGCAGCAGATCCCGGTAGGCCGCCGAGGCGCCCGTGATCTCGGAGCAGCCGGGACGTACCGCCGGATTGGTCAACAGGGGCTTGGCGTACAGCCACTTGGGCTCGTTGTCCGCCGCCGGGGGCAGCCCCCGGCCGAAGCCGTTGCCGGACGCGCAATCCCAATGGACGGCGTTGAACCAGTCCCCGCTGTCGAAGGAGTTGCGGTCCAGCGACTTCGAGCGCAGCAGATCGGTGCCCGCCTGGCTGAGCGCCGGGCCCTGGGAGAGGGTGGCGGTGGCCAGGGCCACCACCTGGGCCCTGGCCCGGTCGGCGGCCGAGGTGGTGGCGGGGAGCTTGTAGGCGAGCGCGTCGTAGAGGGTCTCGTTGTCATGGGCGTCGGCGTAGGCGAGCGCGTCGCCGGGGGCGGCGGCGTAACCGGCCGGGGCGCCGTTGTAGTCGACCTCGGAGCCCTTGACCCGGCGTCCGCCGGTGTCGGTGAAGGTGTAGTCGGCGAGGTTGCCGGAGAGCCCCACCTTGATCAGGTCCTGGGCGTGCAGCAGCCGGGCCCGCTGCTCGTCCCGGCCGCCGTTGGCGGGTGAGCCGTTGGGGTCGGTGAAGAGCCCGGAGGCGAAGCCCTGCACGCGGGGGTCCTCGTCGAACGGCCCGCCGCCGCGCACCGCGTCCCGCGCCCGGTCGCTGAAGGTGGCGATGCCGGTACCGGCCATGTTGCGCTGGGTGGCCTGGACGAAGCGGGCGTCGTCGGCCGCTTCTCCGAAGTTCCAGCCCTCCCCGTAGAGGATGATCGACTTGCCGTCCACCCCGTCCTTGGCGGGGGTCAGGGCGTCGAGTGCCTTGCGCACGGCCAGGATGTTGGCCTTGGGGTGGTGGCCCATGAGATCGAACCGGAAGCCGTCAACCTTGTAATCACGGGCCCAGGTGACGATCGAGTCCACCACCAGCTTGCCCATCATCGCGTGCTCGGGCGCGGTGCCGGGGCAGCAGGTGGAGGTCGCCACGCTGCCGTCGTCCAGCAGTCGCTGGTAGTAGCCGGGCACGATGCGGTCGAGCACCGACTTGTCGTCCTGTCCCGCGGCCACGGTGTGGTTGTAGACCACGTCCATGACAGTGCGCAGCCCGGCGTGGGCCAGCCCCTGCACCATCCGCCGGAACTCGCGGGTGCGGGCCGGGCCGTCCGGGTCGCTCGCGTAGGACCCCTCCGGCACGGTGTAGTGCAGCGGGTCGTAGCCCCAGTTGTAGCCGTCCCTGTCGGCGGCCTGGGCCACGCACTTCTGCTGCTGGTCGGAGTCGGCGGGCAGGGCGGCCAGGTCGCAGCCGGGCCGGGCCTGGTCGGACCGCCGCTCCGGGACGGTGCCGAAGTCGAACGCGGGCAGGAGGTGGACGTACGAGGTGCCGGACCGGGCCAGCCGGGTGAGGTGCCGCATCCCGTCCGAGCCGCGGTCGGTGAAGGCGAGGTACTGGCCGGGGTGGGCGCTGCCGCGGTCCGCGATGGAGAAGTCGCGGATCTGGAGTTCCTGGATGCGGGCGTCGCGCAGCGGGACGGCCCTGGGCTTCTTCAGCGACGCCCAGCCGGCGGGGGCGAGCCGGGGATCGGCGAGGTCGGTGACCAGGCTGCGGGCGGAGTCGGCGGTCAGGGCGGTGGAGTAGGGGTCGGTGACCTCGTTGGTGACGGTCTTCCCGACGCTCGGCGCCCAGACCCGGACCCGGTAGCGGTACGGCTTGTCCCGCCACTCGGGGCTCCCGGTGACGCTCCACACCCCGCTGCCGGGGTCCCGGCGCATGGCGACGGTGCGCCCGTCGAGGTCGAGCGAGACGCTCTGGGCGGTCGGCGCCCAGACGGAGAGGGTGGGTCGGCCGCCGTGGAAGACCGGGCCGAGGCGGGCCCGGCGCGCCCGGTCGGCGTAGAGGTCGTCCAGGACGCCGGGGATCTGCACACCCGTGCGGTGCAGTACGTGGTCGCGGTCGTCGGCCGCGCGCTGGACGGCGCTGAGCGGGCCGCGCAGCGCCGTGGCGGCCTTGCCGCGGTCGCGCGGGTCGAGCCGATAGGCGGGGCGGTCGGCCAGGTGCGGATAGGCGGCCTTCTGGGCTCCGGTCAGCGCGGCCGGGGCCAGCCGCAGCGTGCCGCCGCCCGCGGAGCGCAGCTCCTCGGCGGTCGCGGCGGTGTGCTCGACCTTCCAGACGACGGTGGCGCGGTCGATCCACTGCGCCTCGGCGGTGGCGGCCTGAGTCTTGGTGGCCGCGGCCCGGGCGGTCTGCGAAACGGCGGGCACGGCCGCCGCGCCCAGCGCCAGGGTGGCGAGCGCGGCGGCGGTGCGAAAGAGGGTGGCTCTCGGGGGTTTCACGGGGCTGGTGGCTCCTTGAGGTGTGGTGTGGGTGTGGGCTCCGCGCCCCCGCTCCCCGGGCGGGGGCGGAGGCGCTCTCCGGCCCCGCCCGGGGAGCGAGGAGAACGTCGGGGGCGATTCGATGCCCGGGGCGGGGGCGGAGCCCGGGGCCTGGTGCGGTGCCTGATGCCCGGGGCGACGGCCGGGCAGGGGGCCCGGGGCCGTGCCCGGGGTCCGGGGCACGGGGCACGGGGTCCGGGGTCCGGAGTCCGGGGCACGGGCCGAGCCCAGGGGCGGAACCCCGGGCCCAAGCCGGACCGCCGGACCCAAGCCAGAACCCCGGGCCCAAGCCAGAACCCCGGGCCCAAGCCAGAACCCCGGGGCAGGGGCGGAGCCCCTTGGCTCCGGGCCCGCGGGTGAAGGCGGCGGCCTACCCGCAGCTACGGGCGCCCGTGTGCAGGGCCACCGCCGTATTGGCGCCCAGCGTGGCGGTGAACTGGCCCGAGGAGTCGACCGTGACGGACTTGCCGCTCTGCACGTCGCAGTAGCCGCCCGCCGGGAGCGAGGTCTGGAAGGTCCGGGTGAGGGAGCCGCTCTCGTGGTTGATGGCCACGTACGCCTTGTCGCCGCGTCCGAACGCGATGGCGTTGTTGCCGTTGTCCCACCAGTTGGTCACCGAGGCGCCCCGGGCCGTGTTGCGGAAGGCGACCATGCTCATGATCTCGGGCCATTTGTGCTGGCACTTCCAGCCGTCCTGGTAGCAGGCGCCCACCGCACCGCCGTTGGGCGGGCCCGCGTCGTTGTCGCTGAACTCGTAGCCGGAGTGGACGTCCGGGGACCCGTACGGCCAGGCCAGCATGAAGACATTGGCCAGGGTGTAGTCGGCGCCGTCTCTGTAGGTGAGGGTGGACCCGTTGCGCTCGGTGTCCCAGTTGTCGACGAAGACACCGGACTGGCCGCTCGCCATATGGCCCCAGCCCTCGCCGAAGTTCTTCAGATACGCCAGCTTCTCGCTCCGGAACACCCGCTTGAGGTCACGGCCGTAGCGGAACTCCTGCACATCGCCGTTGCGCAGATACTCCGTCGGCGAGACCGCCTCGCCCTCGCCGTAGATGACCTCCTGCTTCCAGTAGACGCCCGGGTCGCTCAGCCGGCTCTTGATGGCGGCCAGATCGTCCGCCGGGATGTGCTTGGCACCGTCGACGCGGAAGCCGTCCACGCCGAGCGAGAGCAGGTCGCCCAGGTACTGCGCGAGTCGGGTACGGACGTACTCCTCACCGGTGTCCAGGTCGGCGAGGCCCACCAGCTCGCAGTGCTGCACATTCCAGCGGTCCTGGTAGTTGCTGATCTGCGCGGTGCAGTCGTCCATGTCCTGGGGCTGGTAGATCCCGGGGTAGTCGTACTTGGTGTACGAGGAACCGCCGGTGCCGGTCCCGGATCCGGCCGACATGTGGTTGATGACGGCGTCGGCCACGACCTTCACGCCCGCGGCGTGACAGGTGTCGACCATGTTCTTGAAGGCGGTGCGGTCGCCGAGCCGTCCGGCGATCTTGTAACTGACGGGCTGGTAGGAGGTCCACCACTGGCCGCCCTGGATGTGCTCGGTGGCCGGGGACACCTCGACATAGCCGTATCCGGCGGGGCCGAGGGTGCTGGTGCACTCCTTGGCGACGGAGTCGTACTTCCACTCGAAGAGTTCGGCGGTGACGTCCTTGGTGCCGGGCGGTGTCGCCCTCGCGGTCTGGGGCAGTGCGACGAGCGTCACCGCGCTCGCCGCGAGGGCGAGTGCGGTGGCAAGGGGTATGCGGCTGCTGGCCATCGTTCCTCCGTGGGGGGAGTTCGGGGGTGCCGATCGAGCCTCGTACGGCAACGCGCCATGCCCGTAAGGCCAGTTGAAGGTTCTTGCTGCAAGACGTCAGTGGTGGGGTGGTGACGGGACCGTACTCGCGAGTTTTCGTTGTTGCAAGACCTTTCGCAAGCAATTGCGGCGGTGTTACGTTCAACCACGTTCTCCGATCCGGCCGGCCGGGGGTCCGGTCAACGGGCCCCACGCGCCCGGCCGGTCGGATCGGTTTTCCCACGGGGTGCCCGCTACGGGGTACCCGGCGTGCGGATCTTTCCCCTCCCCGCCCCTTCCCGCTACCAGGGACTCCGCCCCGGGGCCGAGGAGCCGACCGCCGCCGCGATCAGCTCACCGGCCAGGGCACCGACCGCGCCGCCTGTGGCGCGATGGTCGAGCGGCCGACCGGTGAGCAGCCGACCAGGGCGTCCGCGGGACGGGCGCTGCTCGCGGCAGGCGGCGAGGCCGTCAACACCCACACCGGGGGCTGGTCCCGGTCGGCACGCCAGCGCGGCGGACGCCCGCGCGACATCCGGGTCGCCCGGCCGGGACCCGGGGCGAAGCCCCGGGTTCGCTCCCCCCTGGGACCCAGAGGGTCGCCATGGTCAGCTCACCGGACGGGGGCTGGGGCGGAGCCCCAGTTGAGGGAAGGGGCGGGGTGGGGGACAGCCCGCCGCAGGCGGTACGGGCCGTCGGATACTCCAGACAGGCCCTAGCGCGGCCTGGCCGTGGAGCCGCGCACGACCAGGTCCGGCTGGAAGACGAACTCCGTGTGCTGGACCGGGTTTCCGGCCAGCTCCTCCAGCAGCGCCCCCACCGCCGCCGTCGCCATCGACTGCACCGGCTGGCGGACGGTGGTCAGCGGAGGATCGGTGAAGGCGATCAGCGGGGAGTCGTCGAAGCCGACCACCGACACATCGTGCGGCACCCGCAGCCCGCGCCGGGCCGCCTCCCGGATCACCCCGAGCGCCATCAGGTCGCTGCCGCACACGACGCCCGTACAGCCCTGGTCCAGCAGCGTGGCCGCCGCCACCTGCCCGCCCTCCACGCTGAAGAGCGTATGCCGCACCAGCTCCCGTGCCTCGTCCGCCGATCGGCCCAGCAGCTCCGCGCTCGCCGCGAGGAACCCCTCGACCTTGCGCAGCGCGGGGACATAGCGGGCGGGCCCCACCGCGAGGCCGATCCGGTGGTGGCCGAGCGCGGCCAGGTGGCGGACGGCCATCCGCGCGGCCGCCCGGTCGTCGGGCGAGACGAACGTGGCCTGGATGTCCTCGTGATAGCCGTTGATCAGCACGAACGGCACCTTGCGCCCGGCCAGCCGGGCATAGCGGGCAGGGTCCGCCGTGGTGTCGGCGTGCAGTCCGGACATGAAGACGATGCCCGCCACATCGCGCTCCTCCAACTGCTCCACCAGCTCGTCCTCGGTGGCGCCGCCGGGCATCTGGGTGCACAGGATCGGGGTGTAGCCATGACCGGCCAGCACCTGCTCGATGATCTGGGCGAAGGCGGGGAAGACCGGGTTGGTCAGCTCCGGGATGACCAGGCCGACCAGCCCGGCGCTGCGCCGCCGCAGCCGTACCGGCCGTTCGTAGCCGAGGACGTCGAGGGCGGCGAGCACCCGCTGCCGGGTGGTGGCCGCCACGCCCGCCTTGCCGTTGAGCACCCGGCTGACGGTGGCCTCGCTGACCTTGGCCTGGGCGGCGATATCGGCGAGCCGCGGCGGCGCCCCCGGCGGGCCTGCCCCCGGTGGGCCCACGGCGGATGGGCCGCCCGCGGATCCGCCCGCCGCGGATGGGCCTCCCGCGGATCCGCCCGCCTCCCGCGCGCCCGCCGCCAACGGGCCCGCCGCCAACGGACTCGTCACGACTTGGTCGCCCCGGCCGTGAGCCCCGCCACGAGATGGCGCTGGGCCCAGGAGAACACCAGCGCCGCCGGGATGGCGATCATGACGGCGGCGGCCGTCATGGAGCCCCAGTCGGAGGTGTACTGGTTGACGAAGGTCTGGAGCCCCGCCGCGAGCGTGAGGTGGTCCTCCCCCGTCATGAAGGCGGAGGCGTAGGCCACCTCGGCCCAGGCGGTGATGAAGGTGTAGAACGCGGTCACCGCGAGCCCCGGCTTGGCCAGCGGGACGACCAGCCGCCAGAAGGTCCCGAAGGGGTTGAGCCCGTCGACCCGGCCCGATTCGTCGATCTCCACCGGGATGGTGTCGAAGAAGCCCTTCATCATCCAGGCGCAGAACGGCACGGCCACGGTGAGGTAGGTGACGATGAGCGAGATCGGCTGGTTGAGCCAGCCCAGCGTCGACATGATGTTGTACAGCGGCACGATGAGGATGGCCACCGGGAACATCTGGGTGATCAGCAGCAGCCACATCAGCGGGCGCATCCCGGGGAACCGGAAGCGGCTGACGGCGTAGCCGGTGGTGGCCGCGACGAAGACGCCCAGGAGCGTGGTGATGACCACGATGAACAGCGAGTTGCCGAACCAGGTCAGGAACTCGGTGTCGCCCAGGACGTGTTGGTAGTTCCGCAGCGTCGGGTCCTTGACCACATCGGTACTGAACGCCTCGCTCTTGGGCTTGAACGAGGTCACCACCAGCCACAGCGGCGGGAAGACCGCGACCGCGGAGGCGATGACGAGCGTGGTGTGCAGCCCGACGGAGGCGAGCGGGCCGCGTCGTTGGTCGCGCATGGCTACCAGACCTCTCCCTGCTTGCGGAGCGAACGGCGGTAGATCACCGCGAAGAGCATGAGGATGAGCAGGATCAGCACGCCCCAGGCCGAGGCGCCGGCGAAGTCGCGCGGGCTGTTGACGAAGGAGAGCCGGTAGGCGTACGTCACCAGGATCTCGGTGGAGTCGCCGGGTCCGCCGCGGGTCAGCAGGAAGATCACCGGGAACATGTTGAACGTCCAGATGGTCGACAGCAGGATCACGGTGGAGCTGACCGAGCGCAGTCCGGGCAGGGTGATGTGGCGGAACCGCTGCCAGGGACTCGCCCCGTCCATCTCGGCGGCCTCGTACAGCTCACCGGGGATGGACTGGAGCCCGCCGAGCAGCGCGACCAGCATGAACGGCACCCCGAGCCAGATGTTCACGGCAATCACCGAGACCTTGGCCATGGTGGGGTCGTTCAGCCAGGGCACCGCGTCGATCCCGCCGCCGTGCAGCACCTTGTTGAGGATGCCGTTCTTCTCGTTGTAGAGCAGCCGCCAGGCGAAGACGGAGACGAAGGCGGGGACGGCCCACGGCAGGATCAGCAGCGACCGGTAGAGGGTGCGCCCGGCGAACCGCCGGTTGAGCAGCACGGCCAGGCCCAGGCCGATCGCGAAGGTGAGCGCCACACAGCTGACGGTCCAGGTGACGGTCCAGCTCAGCCGGTCCCAGAAGACCTGGTCATCGAGGATCGCCTGGAAGTTGTCGAGGCCGACCGTCTGGTAGGTGGCGGGGATGTGGTTCATCCCGATGGTGCGCTCGACGTTGGCCTCGTTGGCGTCCGTGAGCGACAGATAGACGCCGCGGATCAGCGGATAGCCGATGATCAGCCCGATGACGAGCACGACGGGCGCGACCATGGCCCAGGCGTACCAGTGGCGGGCGAGCACGTCGCGGATCCGGCGCGGCGGTGGGGTGCCGGCCTTGCGAACCCGGCCGCCCCGGCCGCGGGCGCCCTTCGCGCCCGCGGCCGGGTCCAGCGGCCGGCTGGTGTCGACAGCCATCGTCGCCGGCCCTACTTCCAGTCGCCCTTGAGGAGCTTGCGGTACGCGTCACCGACCGCGTTGGCGGCCTTCTCCGGTGAGGTCTTGCCGGTGAGGACGCCCGGGAACTGCACCAGGATCGCCTGGAAGAGGCTGTTGCCCTCGGGAATCCAGGGGCGCTCGACGGCCTTGTCGACCGCGGCCTTGAAGAACTTCACATTGGGGTTCGCCGCGACCGTCTTGTTGGAGTAGACGGAGGTGCGGGTGGGCAGCAGGGAGAGCTTCTCGGTGGTCTTGGCCTGCACCTCGGCCGAGCTCATGTACCGCGCGAAGGCGTAGGAGGCGTCCAGGTTCTTCGACCCCGCGTAGACGGTGAGGTTCTGGCCGCCCTGCGGGGCGCCCTGGCCCTTGCTGCCGGCCGGGACCGGGACCACCCCGAGGTTGGACTTGTCCTTGAACGCCTTGCCCGCCAGGGTGTCCTCGATCGCCCACGGCCCGTTGATCGTCATCGCGACGTCGCCGTTCTTGATGGCGTTCTGCATGTTGTCCCAGCCGTCGGTGGCGTCGGTCTCCGCCGCCTTGGAGGTGACCAGGTCGCGGGCGGCCGCGAACGCCTTGATGCCGGGCTCGTCGTCGACGGTGACCTTCTTGGCGCCGGTGTCGAGGAGGTCGCCGCCCTCGCCGTAGATGAAGGGCAGATACCAGTAGGCGTCGTCGCCCCGCAGATAGAGGCCGGTCTTGCCGGTCTTCTGCTTGATCTTCTTGGCGGCGGCCTTGAGCTCGGTCCAGTCCTTGGGCGGCTGGACCCCGGCGTCCTTCAGCAACTTCTTGTTGTAGAAGAGGCCGAGGGTGTCGATGACCTGCGGTACGGCGTAGGTCTTGCCCTTGAACTCGGCGCCCGCGAGCGCCTTGGGCAGATAGTCGGACTGGTCGGCGAGGGCGGGGGTGCCGTCCAGCGGGGCGAGATAGCCGATGTTGGCCAGGTCCTGGGTCCAGGCCACCTCGGTGCGCAGCACATCGGGCGCGCCGGAGCCGCCGGAGCCCGCGGCGTTCTTGAACTTGGCCAGCGCGTCGCCGAAGGGCACATTGACGTAGTTGACCTTGACGTCGGGGTGCTTCTTCTCGAAGCCCAGGGCGAGCTCCTTGTACGTGCCCTTCTCCGCGTCGTTCGACGTGTCCCAGTACGTCACGGTGCCGGAGAGATGGCCGCCGGACTTCTTGTCGCCGCTGTCGCCGTCGTCACCGCCGCATGCCGTCGCCGCGAGCGCCATGGCCGCGACGAGTGCGGTGGCCGCTATGCCACGTCGCATCTGAACTCCTCCAAAGCCGGCCGCTCCCTCGCGGCCCCAAGTTGCGGAGGAACGTAACAGGGCCGCAGGCCAGTCGAAAGACCTTGCGGCAAATTTCTGCAAGGCGCCCGGCATCGTTACGTCCACGTGTCCCCGTGGTAGCCGCTCCGCTCCCGTTACGGCGCTTGACATACGCTCACAGCACGACCGGAGCGCCCCCGAAGGGCACCCGCGCGCCCTGCAAGCTCTTCCGCAAGCCATTGCAGAGCTGTTACGTTCGCGCCATGACCCAGGAGCTCACGACCTCCCTTGCCACCGAGCCGGCGCGCCCGTCCGAAGGCCACGGTTGGTGGCGCGACGCCGTCATCTACCAGGTGTACGTACGCTCCTTCGCCGACAGCGACGGCGACGGGATCGGCGATCTGCGCGGGGCGCGGGAGCGGCTGCCGCACCTCGCCGGGCTGGGTGTGGACGCCGTCTGGCTGACCCCCTTCTACGCCTCCCCGCAGGCCGACGGCGGCTACGACGTTGCGGACTACCGCGCCGTGGACCCGCTCTTCGGCTCCCTCGGCGACGCCGACGACCTGGTGCGCACCGCCCATGAGCTGGGGCTGAAGGTGATCGTGGATGTCGTCCCGAACCACAGCTCGGACCAGCACCCGTGGTTCCGCGAGGCGCTGGCCGGGCGGCCCGGCGGCGCGGCCCGCGCCCGCTACCACTTCCGCCCCGGCCGCGGCGCCCACGGCGAACTGCCCCCGAACGACTGGGAGTCGGTCTTCGGCGGCCCCGCCTGGACCCGTACCACCGCTCCGGACGGCACCCCCGGCGAGTGGTATCTGCACCTGTTCGCCCCCCAGCAGCCCGATCTCAACTGGGACTCCCCCGAGGTCCGCGCGGAGTTCGACTCGGTGCTGCGCTTCTGGCTGGATCTGGGCGTGGACGGCTTCCGTATCGATGTCGCGCACGGCATGGTCAAGGCCGCCGGGCTGCCCGACATCGGCCGCACCGAACAGGCCAAGTTGATCGGCTCCCAGGTGCTGCCGTTCTTCGACCAGGACGGGGTGCACGAGATCCACCGCTCCTGGCGGCGGCTGCTGGACTCCTACCCCGGTGACCGGATCGGCGTCGCCGAGGCATGGGCGCCCACCGCCGAGCGGCTGGCCCTCTACGTACGCCCCGACGAGCTGCACCAGGCGTTCAACTTCCAGTTCCTGAAGTGCCCGTGGGACGCGGCCGCGATGCGCGAGGTGATCGACGAGTCGCTGGCCGCCACCGGCTCCGTCGGCGCCCCCACCACCTGGGTGCTCTCCAACCACGACGTGGTCCGGCACACCACCCGCTACGCCGACGGAGCCGGTGGCGACCCGGAGCGGGGGCTCGCCCGCGCCCGTGCCGCGGCCCTGCTCATCCTGGCGCTGCCCGGCTCGGCCTATCTCTACCAGGGCGAGGAGCTGGGCCTTCCGGAGGTGACCGAGCTGCCGGACGAGCTGCGCCAGGACCCGGCCTTCTTCCGCACCTCCGCCGACGGGCAGGAGGGCCAGGACGGTCAGGACGGCTTCCGCGACGGCTGCCGGGTGCCCCTGCCCTGGACCCGCTCCGGCGACTCCTACGGCTTCGGCCCCGGCGGCAGCTGGCTCCCCCAGCCGGAGGACTGGGCCGAGCTGTCCGTCGAGGCGCAGACCGGCGACCCCGGCTCCACGCTGGAGCTGTACCGCGACGCGCTCGCGCTGCGCCGTGAGCTGCCGGGCCTCGGGGATGGCCCGATGAGCTGGCTGGACGCCCCCGCGGGGGTGCTCGCGCTGTCCCGGCCCGGCCTGGTGTGCACGCTCAACACGCTCGGGGAGGAGGTCGAACTGCCGGTTCCGGGGCGTGCGCTGCTCTCGTCGGCGCCGCTGGCGTACAAGGCCGGAACCGTGCGCATTCCGCCTGATTCGTGCGCGTGGTGGGCAATCTGACACGCGACCGGTACAGTCCCACTCCATGACCGCACGGCTTGCTGACATCGCAGCCCAGGCGGGGGTCAGCGAAGCCACCGTCAGCCGCGTCCTCAATGGCAGGCCGGGGGTGGCGGCGGCCACCCGCGAGTCCGTCCTCGCCGCTCTGGACGTCCTCGGCTATGAGCGGCCGGTGCGGCTGCGGCAGCGCAGCGCCGGACTGGTGGGACTGATCACGCCCGAGCTGGAGAACCCGATCTTCCCCGCGCTCGCCCAGGTCATCGGGCAGGCGCTCACCCGGCAGGGCTACACCCCGGTGCTGGCCACCCAGACCCCCGGCGGCTCGACGGAGGACGAGCTGACCGAGATGCTGGTGGACCGGGGCGTGGCCGGGATCATCTTCGTCTCCGGGCTGCACGCGGACACCTCGGCCGATATGCAGCGCTATGACCAGCTGCGCGGCCAGGGCGTGCCGTTCGTGCTGGTGGACGGCTTCTCGCCGAAGGTGCGGGCGCCGTTCATCTCCCCCGACGACCGGGCGGCGATGGGGCTGGCGGTCACTCATCTGGTCTCGCTCGGGCACACCCGGATCGGTCTCGCGCTCGGGCCGAAGCGATTCGTACCCGTACTGCGCAAGATCGAAGGCTTTCAGCAGGCGATGCGGGACCGGCTGGGGCTCTCCCCGGCCGAGTCCGAGGAGCTGATCCAGCATTCGCTGTACACCCTGGAAGGCGGTCAGGCGGCGGCGACCGCGCTGATCGAGCGGGGCTGTACGGCTGTGGTGTGCGCGAGCGACATGATGGCGCTGGGCGCCATCCGGGCGGCCCGGCAGCAGGGTCTTGCGGTCCCTCAGGACGTCTCGGTGGTCGGCTTCGACGACTCCCCGCTGATCGCCTTCACCGATCCGCCGCTGACCACGATCCGTAAACCGGTGCAGTCGATGGGACAGGCGGCGGTGCGGGCGCTGCTGGAGGAGATCGGCGGCACCCCGGCCCCGCCCAGCGAGTTCGTCTTCCTGCCCGAACTGGTGGTGCGCGGCTCCACGGCGTCGGCCCACGGCGTGGAGGCACGGAACCGGGCGGCCGGGGGCGACGTATAGGGGCATACGCCCCTTGGAGGACCCCCCGGACCAGGACATAAGCAACGAAGACCCGATGCCGCGGATGATCTGCGGGTGGACGTCGTCTGGCAGACTGTTGCCCTATGGGTGGAGCGACGATCAGGACCACGGCAGGCCGTACAGCCACCCCGGCACCCATCGCGGACACCGACGCGGAGCGGGCACCGGGCCTCACCCTGATGGACCGGTTGCGTACCCCCAGAAGGCCCCGGCTCTGGTTCGAGATCGTCCTCATCGCCGTCAGTTACTGGACTTATTCGCTGATCCGCAACGCCGTCCCGGAGCAGCGGCCGGAGGCGTTGCGCAACGCGAGCTGGATCTGGGAGTGGGAGCACCGGTTCGGAATGGCCTTCGAGCGGGGCGTCAACCATGCGATCGACTCGGTCAGCTGGCTGATCGTGGGCATGAACTACTACTACGCCACGCTCCACTTCATCGTCACGCTCGGCGTGCTGGTGTGGCTCTACCACTGGCATCCGGGCCGTTACGCCGCCACCCGGCTGGCGCTCTTCGCGACCACGGGTGTGGCCCTGCTCGGCTACTACTTCTTTCCGCTGGCCCCGCCCCGGCTGATGAGCGGCGGCCACTTCATCGACACCGTGGTGGTGCACAACACCTGGGGCTCGATGGCCTCGGGAAACCTCGCCGCTATGTCGAACCAGTACGCGGCGATGCCCTCGATGCACATCGGCTGGTCGCTGTGGTGCGGTCTGACCATCGCGACGCTGGCGCGCCCGGTGTGGGTGAAGGCGCTGGGGCTGCTCTACCCCTCGGCAACGCTGCTGGTGATCGTCGCCACCGCCAACCACTTCTGGATGGACGCGGTCGGCGGGGTCATCTGTCTCTCCTTCGGCTTCGCGCTGTCGTGCGCGTGGTACGGCTCGCTGCCGTACCGGCTGCCGAGGCAGGTGGCCGTGATCTGCACGGCTTGATCGTCCCCCACGGAGCCGCCATTCTCTGTTCCGCAAGGTCGACATGAGTTCACATGTCGACATGGTTCAGGGGCTCCATGTGTCGCGCTGATTCGACGCGGAATGAGCACGATGAGCGTGACGAAAGGGACCACCGGCCACCGTGCACACCGCCGACGCCGCGGCCGCTGCCGCTTCTTCCGTATCCACTTCCCAATCCGCCCCCGAGTCCCCGGGCGCGCTGCTCCCCCGGCCCCGTACCGCCGGGCGGCCCCGCTTCCCGCTGGTGGCCACCGACCTCGACGGCACCCTGCTGCGCGGGGATCTGACGGTCTCGCCGCGCAACCGTGAGGCGCTGGCCCTGGTCGGGGCCGCCGGGGCGCGGCATCTGGTGGTCACCGGGCGCCCGGCCGCGTCCTGCCGGGAGTTCCTGGTGGCGGTCGGCTACCGGGGGCTCGCGGTGTGCGGACAGGGCGCGCAGCTGTACGACGCCTCCGCGGACCGGCTGCTGGTCTCCGCGTCGCTGGACCGGGAGCTGGCCCGGTCGGTGGTGGAGCGCACCGAGGAGGCGCTGGGCGCGGGGCCGCTGGAGCTCGCCGTGGTGACCGCGGCGCCCGAGAACCGCTTCGTCGTCACCTCCCGCTTCACCGAGCGGATGCGTCCGGAGTGGGGGCTGGCCGAGCGGGAGGAGCTGTGGGCGGCGCCGATCGAGAAGGTGCTGATACGCCACCGGACGGTGGCGGACGGGCTGGTCGCGGCGGCCGCGGAGCGGGTGGGCGCGGGCGAGGTGGCGGTGACCCACTCCGAGAAGGGCATGATCGAGGTGCTCCCGGCCGGGACGGACAAGTCGGTGGGGCTCCAACTGGCCGCCGACCGCATGGGGTTCACCCCCGCCGAGACGATCGCGTTCGGCGACATGCCCAATGACATCCCGCTGCTGGGCTGGGCCGGATATGGGGTCGCGATGGGCAACGCCCACCCGGAACTGAAGGCGATGGCCGACGAGGTGGCGCCGGCGAACGAGGACGACGGGGTCGCGGTAGTGCTGGAACGGCTGTTCGCCCACCCTTGAGCGGCCCTCGCACCGCACTCGCCGTGGGCTCGAGCAGCCCGTCACGCCCTTGACTGGATATACACAACTAAACAAAATATCCAAGGTGCGAGCTGAACCAGGATCCGAACCCCGCTACGTCGACGAGCGCTCCGGCGCCACTTACCCGATCGACGACCCCCGCTGGTGCGGCGATGACGGGGCTCCCCTCACCGTCTCCGCACTGCCCGGCATCACCCGCGAGCAGGTGGACACCGGGGCCCGGTCACTATGGCGCTACCGAGCGGCCCTCCCGGTACGCATCGACGCCCCGGTGTCACTGGGAGAAGGGTGCACCCCGCTGGTCGAAAAGAGCTGGGGGGAGGATCGGATTCTCTTCAAGCTGGAGTGGTTCAGCCCCACCGGCAGCTTCAAGGACCGCGGCACCAGCGTGATGATCTCGCTCCTCGCCCAGCGCGGCGTACGCGAGGTCATCGAGGACAGCTCCGGCAACGGCGGGGCCTCCGTCTCCGCGTACTGCGCCGCCGCCGGCATCCGGGCCCGGATCATCGCCCCCGCCACCACCTCCCCCGCGAAGGTCCTCCAGAGCCGGGCCTACGGCGCCGAGGTCCAGCTGGTGCCGGGCGGCCGCGACGCCACCGCGGCGGAGGCGCTGCGCCAGTCGGCCCATACGTACTACGCCAGCCACAACTGGCACCCCTTCTTCCTCCAGGGCACCAAGACCCTGGCGTACGAGCTGTGGGAGGACCTGGGCTTCACCGCACCGGACGCCGTGGTGACCGTGGCGGGCGCGGGCAGCACCGTGCTCGGCTGCGACCTCGGCTTCTCCGAACTGCTCGCCGCGGGCCAGATCGCCCACCGCCCCCGGCTGCTGGTGGCCCAGCCCGCCCACTGCGCCCCGCTGCACGCCGCGTTCCGCGCGGGCACCGAGACCCCCGTGCCGTCTCTCCACGCCCCGACCATCGCCGAGGGCACGGCCATCCGCGAACCCGTCCGCTTCCCCGAGGTGCTGCGCGCCATCCGCCGCTCGGACGGCGACATGGCGGCCATCCCGGAGGACGCGATCGCCGCGGCGGTCCGCCGGCTGGCCGCGACGGGGCTCTACGCGGAGCCGACCAGCGCGACGGCGGCCGCCGCGATCGAGGTCTTCCGCGCCCGGGGCGCGATCCGCCCCGGTGAGACCACGGTGGTGCTGCTGACCGGCTCGGGGCTGAAGGCGACGCCGACGATGACGGAGCTCTTCGCGCCGGAGGGCGATGAGCGATGACCGAGGAGAGGCGTCAGGAGGCGACGGGAACGCCCGAGGACGAGTTGCTGCTCCGCGAGACCGAGAAGATCGTGGTCGCCCTCGGCCGGATGTTCCCCGGGCTGTGCGAGGTGGTCCTCCACGATCTGCGCAACGCCGACCAGTCCATCCGCGCCATCGAGAGCAATCTCTCCGGCCGCGAGGTGGGCCAGTCCGCCACCGAGCTGGGCCTGGCCCGGATGCGGGACCCCGGCTTCCCCGACATCGTCCAGAACTACGCCAACCGCTTCCCGGACGGCCGCCCGGCGAAGAGCACCTCGATCGGCATCAAGAACAGCGCGGGCCAGTACGTCGCCGCCATCTGCCTGAACCTGGACGTCTCCCTCTTCGCGAGCGTCGCCCGCAGCCTCAACAACCTCGTCCGGACCGATGAGCAGGAACAGCCGCTCACCGAAACCCTCCGCGCCCGCACCGCCGCGGAACTGCGCACCGTCATCGAGGAATTCGCCGCCGCCCGCGGCCAGACCCCGCGCAGCCTGGGCACCCCCGCCAAGAAGGAACTCGTCCGCACCCTCAAGACCAGCGGCTACCTCCAGGTGAAGCACTCGGTCCAGGTGGTCACCGAACTCCTGGGGGTCTCCCGCGCCACGGTCTACAACTACCTGCGTTCGCCTGACGCCGGAGACCGCCCCTGATGACCCCACCGATCCGCCGCCGGCCAGGCGAGTGCGACCTGGGAGGGGGTGGCGCCGTGTGCGGAGGAGATGCGGTCGACCGGGCCGCCCGGCCTGGCAAGCTCGCCGGCGCCCACCGGAGCCCAGGGGACGAAGCCGAGCCGGGCGACCTTCTTGCCGGCGATCTCGAAACGGCCGGCGGCGTGGGCGACGGGGTCGGTCATGAATGTACGTTTCCTTTCTCTGGAGCGGTGCTCTGCTCGGCCAGCCGGCGGAGCAGGATCAGGCCGTCGCTGCTGGCACTGCCGGGCTCGGCGCTGTAGACGGACAGGTGCTGTCCAGGAGCACTGGTGACGGCCAGGGCCTCGAAGTGCAGACGCAGTTCACCCACCCGCGGGTGGCAAAAGTGTTTGTCCTCCTGCGTGCGCGGACGGATCTCGTAGCGTGCCCACAAAGTCGCGAACGCGGGGCTGTGGACGCTGAGTTCGCCGACGACGCGCTCGATGCGCTCGTCATCCGGGAACTGCGCCGACGACGCGCGCAGATTGTTCACCGCAACGGCCGCCGCGTTCTCCCAGTCTCCGTAGAACTCCTGGGCGAAGGGATCCAGGAAGATCATCCGCAGTAGGTTGTCGTAGCGGGTGAAACCCCGGTACAGCTCTTGCGCCATCGCGTTGGAGGCAAGCACGTCCTGGGCCGAGCCGACCACGAACGCGGGCAGCTGCCGCAGGCTGTCCATCAGCCTCAGCAGGTCAGGACCGACCGTCGTGGTCGCTCGCACAGACGGCCAGGGAGCGCTCAGGCCGAGCCGGAAGAGATGGGTCGTGGCGGCTTCGTCGAGCCGCAGTGCCCGGGCGATCGCCTGGAGCACCTGCTTGGACGGATGCCGCTCCCGGCCCTGTTCCAGCCTGATGTAGTAGTCCGTGCTCACCCCGGCGAGCAGCGCCACCTCGTCCCGACGCAGGCCGGACACCCGCCGAGACGCGTCGTCGGGGAATCCGACATCCCGTGGCATGGTCGTGTCGCGGCGAGCACGCAGATAGTCACCGAGTCCGTTGTCTCCGTCCATGCGAACCAGACTAGGCAGGAGAACGGGCGGGTGGATGGGTGCGATGGACCCACGCGGCCCGGCCGTCGCTCCTCACTCGGCGTTACCGCCAGACCAGCCGTCGATGGGGCGAACAACCCCTCCGACCAGCCCCGAGGACGGTTCCCGTAGCAGCCTCATCACGGTGTGTCATACCGGGTGGCCGCAGCGCACCCTCCCACGTCAGCGATCGCGCCCCTAGCGTCGCTGGCATGACGAGCGGCACCGACCCCACGGAAGTACCCGTGGCCGGATTCACCGAGCCAGTGCCCAGGACACGCACAGGCAGGGCGGAGACCTCAGCAAGGTCCACTCGAACCGAAGGCCGTTCCCATCCGATACAGGAGAACACCAATGCCCGAAGCGTATGCCAGCGCCGTCATCCCGGCCGATGCCACAACCGTGTGGCACACCCTGCGCGACTTCGGCGGTCTGGCGAACTGGCAACCCGCTGTGGCGCGCAGCACTCTGCTCGACGGAGACGCACCTGACCGCGTCGGCACCGTCCGTACCCTTCTCATGGCCGACGGGAAATCCGTTGTGGAAACGCTCGTGGCACTTGACGATCACAGTAGATCGCTCACGTACGACATCATCAGCTCGCCGTACCCGGTGGTTTTCTACCGAGCCACCATGCAGGTCCTGCCGCTCACCGCGACCGGCGAGGCCTTCGTCGGCTGGTCGGTGGTGTTCGACTGCGCCCCGTCCGATGCCGGCGAACTGACAAAGTCCTTCCGGGACGACATCTTCGCCACGGGCCTACGCGCGCTGGCCGAGCACTGCACCGCACAACCTGCCTGAACCGCCTACCAGGACCGACGAACGCTCAGCGCCCGACCTGACACGGATGTTCCTCGGACCTCTGCTCCCGGCAGAGCCCCGAGCGGGCACGCTACGCGCCGCGCGACCATGGCGAGATGGCCAACGACACAGCGGTACGCCGCCTCGACCTCGGCTACTTCGTCCGCCCCGCCTCGGAAACCGGCGGACCGCGGCCACGGGTCGAGCCGGTGCTCGCCTATCTGGTGCGGCACGAGCGGGGGCTGATCCTCTTCGACACCGGCATCGGCGCCGCCGACCCCGAGACCGAGGCGCACTACCGCCCTCGCCGTCGCGCCCTTCCGGAGGCGCTGTCGGCGGCCGGGGCAGCCCTCGCGGACGTCTCCCTCGTCGTGAACTGCCACCTCCACTTCGACCACTGCGGCGGCAACCCCCTGTTGGGCGGTACGCCGATCCTGGTCCAGGACGTGGAGCTGGCCACCGCTCGCGGGGGCGACTACACGTTCGACGAGCTACTGGACTTCCCCGGCGCCGGCTACGAAGAACTCACCGGGGAGGCCGAGATCTGGCCGGGCGTCCACATCATCCCCACCCCCGGCCACACCGACGGCCACCAGTCCCTGGCCGTCCGCCAGTCCGACGGCACGGTGATCCTCGCCGGTCAGGCTCATGACTTCGCCTCCGAGTTCACCTCGGACCACCTGGCCCGCACGGCCGCCCTCGACGGCATGGCGCCTCCCCTCCCCCCGTACCGCCCCTGGCTGGACCGCCTCATCGGCTTCGATCCCCGCCGTGTGCTTTTCGCCCACGACTGCGCGGTCTGGGAGCCGTCGGGCGGCTGACGGTCTCGTCTCGCGCCTTCGGCGCCTTTGAGCATGGGGGACGGGGGTGGGGGGCGCATGCGGCGTCGCCGGGCGGCGGCCCGTCAGCGGCGGAGCCGGTGGCGGCTCCCGTGCTCAGGGGCTTGTGCCGATGCCGGACCGCCGGGGGGTGGGGGTACCTCCTGGAGAACGTTTGACAAATGAGTTGCTTCACATCAAGCGTTTTTTGAAAGGGGGTACCCAGAGGCCGTCAGTCCGGCCGGGCCCCAGCCCAGGACCGCAGTAGCCGCCACGGGGCCCACCACCACCGGCCCGTCGGCCGGCGGCGAGGCCCGCGCCCCCATCCCCGCCCCCATGCTCAATGGCGCCGAAGGCGCGAGACGAAACCCGCACCGCGCCACCGGCCCCAGCACCGGAACGCGCCGACCGGACCGGGCACGCGGTCGCTCGGGTGGACGGCGAGGGGCGCGTCACCATCAGCGTGCGGCTCGACCACCCGCCCGCCGCGAGCAGCCGCTGACGCCCACGGAATGGCCATGACCTCTTCACGTCGTGCGCGGAGCCGCTGAGTAGGATCGGCGGCCACACGGGGGAAGGTCATTGATGAAACAGTTGATGGGCGGCGCACGCCGCCGGGCCGTGTCGGTCGGTGGCGCCGTCGCGGTGCTGGTGGCGGCCGGGGTCGGGACCTGGGCCACGGACACCTGGCCGTTCGACGGGAAAGACACCTACTGCTGGGGTGCGTGGAAAGAGGACAGCGGGCCGGACTTCCTGAGCGGCGACGCGCTGGACGAGGACAACGCCAGCCGTACGTCCAAGGAGACCGTGCCGACACCACGGCGCCAGCGCGGTCGGTGCACCGTGGCGCTCCGCTCCGAGCGCGCGGACAGCGACGGCGGCAAGGTCGTGGAGGAGACCGAGATCACGGTCACCTACGGGCCCGCGCCCGAGGGCGCCGCGGAGCGCATGGAGTGGATCGGCGGCTACCTCGGCGACCGGGCGATGCCACTGCCCGACGGGCTGCCGGGCGCCACCGACGGCCGGCAGGCGCTGCTGGTGCTGCCCAAGGGATGCGACACCGAGGACGGGCGGCCGACCGCGGTGACGCTCGACTCGATGGCGCGGTCGGAATACAGCGACTCCACCCTGCCGGGCGACGCGGGGCTCGGCGGCTCCCAGTCGGTGGCCCGGCTGCTCGTCGCGGCGGCCAACGGCGCGATGGAGAAGGCGGGTTGCGCCCCGGCGAAGCCGCTCGAGGCCGTCTCGCCGATGGCCACACTGCCCGAGGACGATGAGGACTTCTTCACCCGGGCCTGCCGGATCAGGGGCCTGGAGTTCGACAAGGAGGCGGCCCGCGACCTGGAGTACCAGGTCGGCGCGGTCACCCGGGATCTCCAGTCCTGTTCGGTGCGGACGCAAGCCGGTGAGGGCCGGTACTTCGACGCCCTGATGGTGGCCCAGCCGCGGCTCTCCGCGCTGTTCGACGGGGCCACGGGCAGCAAGGCACCGGCGCGCGGTTGGCGCGGTACGGGGGTTTTCGCCGACGACTACAAGGTCGTACGGGCCGACTGCGCGGGGCGCCCGCTCACCGTGCTGATGCTCGCCCCCTCCCTGCACGAGACGACTCCGTACCTCGCCGCCTTCGCCGACGCCGTGGCGCGACGCGTCGGTTGCGCGCCCATCGCACCCGGGGGTTCCAGCCGATGAACGATTCCGAGAACGAGAACAGCGGCGAAAGCAGCGACGACAGCACCCGCGTGCCGCTGCACGAGCGGCGCCGCCCCTGGTGGCACTGGCAGCGCGTGGCCCGCTCCCGGCCGCGGCTGGCCGTGATCATGGCCGTGGTCGGAGCCGTCGTGGGAGCGCTGCTCGGCGGCGCCGGGGTGGCCTGGCGGGCCGAGGCGGGTCCGTTCGCGGAGGACCGGGCCTGCTGGGGGGCGTTCAGCAGGGACGACGTCGCGGCGCTGTTCGACGGCAAACGGGACATCAAGACCTCCGAGGTGCCCATCACCACCGATCGCATCGGTTCCGAGGGCCCCTCGGGCGCATGCCGACTGACGTCGCCCCGCGGGCGGCGGATCACGGTCGAGACGCACCAGCTGGACACCGGGTTCGGCGACGCGGGCGACCGGTGGGCCGATGAGTTCCTGTCCGCGCGGCTCACCCCGCTGGGCGACGGGCTGCTGGGGATGGCCTCGGACACCCGGGCCTGGCTCGCGGTGCCCGACGGCTGCATCGGCCGGCCGAGCGGGCTGGACGTCAACAGCGGCCCCACCGTGATCGACATGGAGACCGGCTGGACCGTCTACGACGACGAGGTGGACACCGAGGCCCGCGACGCGCTCGCCCGCGCCGTGGTCAAGCTGGTCAACCACTACATGGCCGACCAAGGGTGCACGGGCGAGATCGCCGACCCGGTCCGCCGGATGTCCGGGCCGCCGCGGTTCGTGGACGAGAAGAAGGACGCGATGTGCGGCATCAAGGGGCTGCGGGTCCCGGCCGCGTTCGAACGTGAGGGGAGGGGCGGCGCCGTGGTGACCCGGGGCGACGGCCCGGTGCGCACCTGCGACCGCGATGTGCTCTTCGGCCACCCCGGGCTGCGGCTGATGACGATCGGGGACCCCCGGCTCGCGATGCTCTACGACCGGCTGTCCCATGACGGCGCCAAGGGCCGGGTAAAGGCCGGTGAGCAGGACGGATACGGTTTCGTCCGCGACGACATGGGGCTGTTCCAGGCCGAGTGCCAGACCGGCCAGGTCACCTTCCTGGTCCGGGCGGAGGACGGCAACCACCCCGGGGACATCCGTACGATCCTCCCCCGCTATGTGGCCGCGGAGGCCGACCGGATCGGCTGCGGCCCGCTGCGCGTCACCCTGCCCTCGGACGGCTGACCTGGCGGCAAAGCGGCGGGTTCAGCTCTCGTAGTCGTAGAAGAGCCGCTCCACCACCGCCCGCGCCCGGCGGGTGGTGCGGCGGTAGTCCTCCAGCATCTCGCCGACGTGGCCGGGGCCGTAGCCCAAGTGGCGGCCCACGGCGGCCAGTTCGCGGACGTCCGTCGGGAAGGTGTCGCCGGGGCGGCCCCGGACGAGCATGACGGCGTTGCGGACCCGGCTGGCGAGGATCCACGCCTCGTCGAGGGTCTGGGCGTCCTCGGTGGAGATCAGCTCGGCGGCGTGGGCGGCGGCCAGGGCCTCGCGGGTGCGGGTGGTGCGCAGTCCGGGTTCGGCCCAGCCGTGGCGCATCTGGAGCAGCTGGACGGTCCATTCGACGTCGCTGAGACCGCCGCGGCCCAGCTTGGCGTGGGTGGTGGGGTCGGCCCCGCGCGGCAGCCGCTCGGACTCCATCCGGGCCTTGAGCCGCCGGATCTCGCGGATCGCGTCCTCGCCCAGCCCCTCGGCCGGGTACCGCAGCGGGTCAATCAGCTCGATGAACCGCTCGCCGAGCCCGGGGTCGCCCGCCACCGGCTCGGCGCGCAGCAGCGCCTGGCTCTCCCAGACCAGCGCCCAGCGGCGGTAGTAGGCGGCGTACGAGGCGAGGGTGCGCACCAGCGGCCCGGACTTGCCCTCGGGGCGCAGATCGGCGTCGATGAGCAGGGGCGGGTCCACGGTGGGGAGCTGGAGCAGCCGTCGCATCTCGTTGGCCACGGCGAAGGCGGCGCGGGCGGCCTCCTGGTCGTCGGCGCCCTCGCGCGGCTCGTGGACGAAGAGCACATCGGCGTCCGAGCCGTAGCTGAGCTCATGGCCGCCGAAGCGGCCGACGCCGATGACGGCGAAGCGGGTGGGCAGCTCATCGCCCCAGGTGTCGCGGACGGCGGCGCGCAGGGCCCCGGCGAGGGTCGCGGCGTTCAGATCGGAGAGGGCGTCGCCGACCATGTCGATCAGCATCGCGTCGTCCACGGGCGGTTCGGCGGCGGGGGCGGCGGGCCGGGCCGGCACATGGGGTTCGGAGTCCCGCAGGGCGCTGGGCACCTCGGGTCCCTTGGCCGGTGCGGGGGCGGCCGCCCCGGTGGCCCGGCCCGGCGTCTGATCGCCCGACGGCGGCCAGCTCACGGTCGGGCGCACCTCGCCGTTGGCCAGCCGGGCGCTTTCGATGATGTCCGCGGCCGCCGTACGGAACATCTCGCGCCGCCGCACCCCGCGCGCCGCCGCGACCGCCTGCTCGGCGCCGTCGGCGCGGCCGACCGCGGCCAGCACCTCCTGCTCCAGATGGGCCCGGCCGCGCGGGCGCAGCCCCTCCGGGTCGCCGAGCAGGGCGACCGCCTCGGGGGCGCGCAGCAGCAGGTCGGGGGCGAGCCGCCCGGCGGAGAGCACCCGGGCCAGGTTCTCGGCCGCGGCGCCCTCGTCGCGCAGCAGCCGCAGGTACCAGGGCGTCTTGCCCAGCGCGTCCGAGACCTTGCGGAATCCCAGCAGCCCGGCGTCCGGGTCGGCGGAGTCGGCGAACCAGCCCAGCAGCACGGGCAGCAACGTCCGCTGGATCGCCGCCTTACGGGTCACCCCGGACGCCAGGGCCTCCAGGTGGCGCAGCGCATCGGCCGGGTCCGCGTACCCCAGGGCGGTGAGCCGCTGACCGGCCGCCTCGGAGCTGAGCCGGATCTCACCGGGCTGGAGCTGGGCGACGGCGTCCAGCAGCGGCCGGTAGAAGAGCTTCTCGTGCAGCCGCCGCACCTCGCGGGCGTGCCGCCGCCAGGCGGTGCCCAGCTCGGTCACCGGCTCGGTGCGGAACCCCAGCGACCGGCCGAGGCGGCGCTGGTCGGCCTCGCCCTCGGGCATCAGATGGGTGCGGCGCAGCCGGTAGAGCTGGAGTCGGTGCTCCATGGTGCGCAGAAAGCGGTACGCGTCGTCCAGCGCGGCGGCGTCGGTGCGCCCCACATAGCCGCCGGCGGCCAGGGCGGCGAGCGCGTCCAGCGTCGTACCGCTGCGCAGCGAGTCGTCGGACCGTCCGTGCACCAACTGGAGCAGCTGGACGGCGAACTCGACGTCGCGCAGGCCGCCGGGGCCCAGCTTGAGCTCGCGGTCGACCTCGGACACGGGGATGTTCTCGACCACGCGGCGGCGCATCTGCTGGACGTCGGGGATGAAGTTCTCGCGCTCGACGGCCTGCCAGACCATGGGCGCGAGGGCGTCCACGTACGCCTGGCCGAGCGCGGCGTCGCCCGCCATGGGACGTGCCTTCAGCAGCGCCTGGAACTCCCAGGTCTTGGCCCAGCGCTGGTAGTACGCCAGATGGCTGGAGAGGGTGCGCACCAGCGGGCCGTTGCGCCCCTCGGGGCGGAGGTTGGCGTCGACGGGCCAGATGGTGCCCTCGACGGTGACGTCGGAGCAGACGCGCATCAGCCGCGAGGCGAGCCGGGTGGCGGCCCGTACCGCCTCGCCCTCCTCAACGCCCTCGACGGCCTCCGCCACGAAGATCACGTCCACGTCGGAGACGTAATTGAGCTCGCGGCCGCCGCATTTGCCCATGCCGATCACGGCCAGCCGGCAGGCGGCGGCGTCCTGCGGCTGTTCCTCGGCCGCGATCTCCAGCGCGGCCCGCACCGTGGCGGTCGCCAGGTCGGCCAGCTCGGCGGCCGTCTGGGTGATGTCGGTGGTGCCGCACACATCGCGGGCGGCGATGGCCAGCAGCGCCCGGCGGTAGGCGACGCGCAGCGCGTCGGGCCGGGGCATCCCCGCCCCGGGCGCGCCCCAGACCCCCTCGGCCAGGGCCCGCTCGAACTCGGGGGTGGCCGGGTGCAGATCGGCCGACTCGTAGGTCACCAGGGCGTGCCAGTCGCCCGGGTGACGGGCGAGGTGGTCGCCCAGCGCCTCGGAGGCGCCGAGCACCCCGAGCAGCCGGTCGCGCAGCGGTTTGGCGGTGACGAGGGTGTCCAGCAGCGCCTGCCGGGACCCGGCCCGCTGCCCGCCGTCCTCCTTCTCCTCCGCGTCCTCCTCGGGCAGCGCCTCGACGAGCCGGACGAGCCCGAGCAGCGCCAGATCGGGGTCGGCGGTCGCGCCGAGCGCCTCCAGCAATACGGAGTCGTCCCGTACCGAGGCCAGCTCGGACGCGTCCAGCAGCCGCTGCGCGGCCGAGGCGTCGGTGAAACCGTGCCGCAGCAGCCGGGTGATATTGCTGCTCCTGCGTCCCTGCGGTACGGCCATCCCGCCGCCTCCCGTCCCTGGTCGACTCCGCGCCGCTCGACCACCAGCACACCCGTGATCAAAGGCGCCGCTGACGAGCCTAAGCGACCCCGAGGTGGGAAGAACCGAACCTGCAGAGGACGGCATAGCGCGTATGTGCGAACGCCGATGAAAGAGGACCCGCACGGTCCGTCCGGGTCCTCTTGTGCCGGGCCGGCGGTACGCCGAGAACGCCGGTCTGACCTGCGCTTACAGCACCGGCAGGTTCTTCCGCAGCTCGAACGGGGTCACCTCGGAGCGGTACTCCTCCCACTCCTGCTTCTTGTTGCGCAGAAAGAAGTCGAAGACATGCTCCCCGAGCGTCTCGGCGACCAGTTCGCTGCGCTCCATGAGGTCGATCGCCTCGCCCAGGTTCTGCGGGAGGGGCTCGATGCCGAGGGAGCGGCGTTCGGCGTCGGAGAGGGCCCAGACGTCGTCGTCGGCGCCGGCCGGGAGTTCGTAGCCGCCCTCGATGCCCTTGAGGCCGGCGGCGAGGAGGACCGCGTAGGCCAGGTAGGGGTTGGCGCCGGTGTCCAGGGAGCGGACCTCGACGCGGGTGGAGCCGGTCTTGCCGGGCTTGTAGAGGGGGACGCGGACGAGGGCGGAGCGGTTGTTGTGGCCCCAGCAGATGTAGGAGGGGGCCTCGCCGCCCGCGCCGGCGGTGCGCTTGGAGCCGCCCCAGATGCGCTTGTAGGAGTTGACCCACTGGTTGGTGACGGCGGAGATCTCCCCGGCGTGGCGCAGCAGCCCCGCGATGAAGGAGCGGCCCACCTTGGAGAGCTGGAACTCGGCGCCGGACTCGTAGAAGGCGTTGCGGTCGCCCTCGAAGAGGGAGAGGTGGGTGTGCATGCCCGAGCCGGGGAACTCCGAGAACGGCTTGGGCATGAAGGTGGCCTGCACGCCCTGCTCCAGTGCGACCTGCTTCATGACCAGGCGGAACGTCATGATGTTGTCGGCCGTGGAGAGCGCGTCGGCGTAGCGCAGATCGATCTCCTGCTGGCCGGGGGCGCCCTCGTGGTGGGAGAACTCGACCGAGATGCCCATCGATTCGAGCATGGTGATCGCCTGGCGGCGGAAGTCCATGCCGATGTTCTGCGGGGTGTGGTCGAAGTAGCCCGAGGAGTCGGCGGGCACCGGGCGGGTGCCGTCCACCGGCTTCTGGTTGAGCAGGAAGAACTCGATCTCGGGGTGGGTGTAGAAGGTGAACCCGAGGTCGGAGGTCTTGGCGAGGATGCGCTTGAGGACGAAGCGGGGGTCGGCGAAGGACGGGGAGCCGTCCGGCATCAGGATGTCGCAGAACATCCGAGCGGTCCCGGGGGCCTCGGCGCGCCAGGGCAGGATCTGGAACGTCCCCGGGTCCGGCTTGGCGATCATGTCGGACTCGTAGACCCGGGCGAAGCCCTCGATCGCGGAGCCGTCGAATCCGATGCCCTCGTCGAAGGCGCCCTCGAGCTCGGCCGGCGCGACGGCCACGGACTTCAGGAAGCCGAGCACATCGGTGAACCAGAGCCGTACGAACCGGATGTCGCGCTCTTCGAGCGTGCGGAGCACGAACTCCTGCTGCTTATCCATGGTCCCCAATCCTTGCAGGTCAAACGGCTCTTTGCGCGGGCGCGGGGCACCTTCCGCATCCCCAGTATCACGCGGCGGGATTTCACGGAGGTTTCGTCCGGTCGCCCCGGCCTCCCCTCACCTCACCACGATGGGTGCATCGTACTTTCACCCGGCCGGTCCCGGACCCGACCGTTCTGCCCCCTGCGTGGCGCCTGCCGGGGGTCCATACCCCTTGGGGGTAGGGTGCCGATTATCACGATGATCAAACCGTCGGATGATGATCTGAACGGTCAGATGGAGGCGGCGATGCACCGAGGCCCCTCACCCCAGAGCCGATCGCTGATGCGGCGCATAGAGCGGCGCGTCCATCGCCCGCCCTCCCGGCGAGGCGGTGGACGCGCCGACCCTCACGCATCCGGCACACATCACCAATGGGGTACTGACTCATGCACGAAAAGACTCGCCGTGCCGTGCTAGGCACGGGCATCGCCGCCGCGGGCAGCGGTCTGCTCCCCGCCTGCGGCTCCCCCGGCCCCCGCCCCCGCGCCGGAGGCCCCGACGGCGTGGACGGCAACGCGATGGGCGCCCCCGCCAGGCCCGGCGCGCCCGCGGACGACACCCCGGCGCAGTACGTCTCCCCCCACGGCCCGGAGGTCGCCGCGACCGAGCGGCGGCGGGGCCCCGGCCCGGTACGCGCCTTCCGGCTCACCGCCACCGCGACCACCCTGGACATCGGCGCCCGCAAGGTGACGTCATGGGCGTACGAGGACCAGGTGCCGGGCCGGGAGATCCGGGTGACGGCGGGCGACACGATCGCGCTCACCCTCGCCAACAACCTGCCGCAGCCCACCACGCTGCACTGGCACGGCGTCCGGCTGCGCAACGACATGGACGGCGTCCCCGGGGTGACCCAGCGGCCGATCAAGACCGGCGCCGCCTTCGACTACCGCTTCACCGCGGTCTACCCGGGCACGTACTGGATCCATCCGCACTCGGTCGTCCAGCTGGACCGGGGGCTTTACGCACCGCTGATCGTGGAGGACCCGAAGGAGCCGCTGACGTACGACAAGGAGTGGGTCGTCGTCCTGGACGACTGGCTCGACGGGGTGGGCGGCCGCACCCCGGACAAGGAGTTCGAGCGGCTGAACGCGGGCAAGGGCGGCGCGGGCGGCCATGCGATGGGCCATGGCTCGATGGGCCATGGCTCGATGGACGACGGCGCGATGGGCGATGGCTCCACGGCAGGCGACGGCAAGCGCGGGGCCAAGGCCACCACCAAGGCCACGGCGACAGCCAGGGCCAGCGCCACGGCGACAGCCAAGGCCACCGCCAAAGGCACCGCCACGGGCACCTCCAAGCGCGACCGGACCCGGTCCACGGCGCGGAAGAAGGCCGCGCCCATGGAGAGCCGCCTGCTGGGCGGCCACGCGGGCGATGTCACCTACCCCTACTACCTGGTCAACGGCCGCAGCCCCGAGTCCCCGCAGGTCTTCCGCGCCAAGCGCGGCGACCGGGTCCGTATCCGCATCATCAACGCGGGCGGCGACACCGCCTTCCGCGTCGCCCTCGGCGGCCACCGGATGACCGTCACCCACACCGACGGCTACCCCGTCGTACCGGCCAAGACGGACGCGCTGCTGCTGGGGATGGGCGAGCGCTACGACGTGCTGGTCACCGTCAAGGACGGGGTCTTCCCGCTCGCCGTGATCGCCGAGGGCAAGGGGCGGTCCGCGATGGCGGTGCTGCGCACCCGTGGCAAGAACCCGGTGAAGTTCCCGCGCCCCAAGGAGCTGGACGGCGAGCTGCTCACCGCGGACCGGCTGAAGGCGGCGGAGGACGTCCGGCTGACGCCCAAGGAGCCCGACCGCATCATCCGGATGCGGCTCACCGGCTCGATGCGGCGCTGGGACTGGGCGATCAACGGCCGGCCGTACGACCCCTCGCAGCGCTATCCGGTGCGGGAGGGTGAGCGGGTGCGGATCTCGTTCATCAACGGCACCGACATGTGGCATCCGGTCCATCTGCACGGCCACACCTTCGCGCTGCCGGACGGCGGCCCCCGTAAGGACACCACGGTCCTGCTGCCGCACCACAAGGTGAACGTGGACCTCGACGCCGACAACCCGGGGCTGTGGATGGTCCACTGCCACAACGTCTACCACTCGGAGTCCGGGATGATGACCATCCTCGGTTACCAGAAGTAGCCGCTCGCGGCGGGCAAGGCCCGGGCCCCGGAGGCGAAGGGGCCGGGCACGGTTGGTCCGGCGTCAGACCGGACACGGTGGGCCCGGCGTGAGACCGGACACGGTTGGTCCGGCGTGAGAAGGGAGACACCCCCGGCTATCGCGTCAGACAGACGATTACACTGGGCGCGTGCCTCAACTTCGCCTCGCTCTGAACCAGATCGACTCGACCGTCGGCGACCTCGACGGCAACACCGAATCGATACTCCACTGGACCCGGCACTCCGCCGAGCAGGGCGCCCATCTGGTGGCGTTCCCCGAGATGGTGCTGACCGGCTACCCCGTCGAGGACCTGGCGCTGCGCTCGTCCTTCGTCGAGGCCTCGCGCGCCGCGCTGCACTCGCTCGCCGAGCGGCTGAACGCCGAGGGGCTGGGCGAGGTGCCGGTGGTCGTCGGCTACCTCGACCGCAGCGAGCGCGCCCGGCGCTACGGCCAGCCGGCCGGGTCGCCGCAGAACGCGGGCGCCGTGCTGCACCGGGGCGCGGTCGTCCTGACCTTCGCCAAGCACCATCTGCCGAACTACGGCGTCTTCGACGAGTTCCGCTACTTCGTGCCCGGCGACACCCTGCCCATGGTCCGCGTCCACGGCGTCGACGTCGCGCTCGCCATCTGCGAGGACCTGTGGCAGGACGGCGGCCGGGTGCCGGCCAGCTGCTCCGCGGGGGCCGGGCTGCTGCTGTCGATCAACGCCTCGCCGTACGAGCGGGAGAAGGACGACACCCGGCTGGACCTGGTGCGCAAGCGGGCCCAGGAGGCGGGCTGCACCACCGCGTACCTGGCCATGATCGGCGGCCAGGACGAGCTGGTCTTCGACGGCGACTCGATCGTCGTGGACCGGGACGGCGAAGTCATCGCGCGGGCCCCGCAGTTCGCCGAGGGCTGTGTGCTGCTCGACCTCGATCTGCCCGCCGCCGACCCGGGCTCGGTCCCCGAGGGGGTCGTGGACGACGGGCTCCGCATCGACCATGTCATCCTCTCCGCCGACCCGCTGCCCCGCTATGAGCCGGAGCTCGCGGGCGGCGAGGCCGAGCGGCTCGGGGACGACGAGGAGATCTACACGGCGCTGGTCGTGGGGCTGCGGGCCTATGTGGCGAAGAACGGCTTCCGCAGTGTGCTGATCGGGCTCTCCGGCGGGATCGACTCCTCGCTCGTCGCCGCCATCGCCTGTGACGCGGTCGGCGCGCAGAACGTGTACGGCGTCGCGATGCCCTCGCGCTACTCCTCCGAGCACTCGGTCGACGACGCGGCCGAGCTGGCGCGGCGCACCGGGCTGAACTTCCGCACCGTCCCGATCGCCCCGATGTTCGACGCCTATATGGGCTCCCTGGGCCTCATCGGGCTGGCCGAGGAGAACCTTCAGTCGCGGCTGCGCGGCACGATGCTCATGGCGATCTCCAACCAGGAGGGCCACATCGTCCTCGCCCCGGGCAACAAGTCCGAGCTGGCCTGCGGCTACTCCACGCTCTATGGGGACTCGGTCGGTGCGTACGGCCCGATCAAGGACCTCTACAAGACCTCCGTCTTCCGCCTGTCGAAATGGCGTAACCGTGCGGCGGAAGAGCGGGGCCAGACCCCGCCCATCCCCGAGAACTCGATCACCAAGCCGCCGAGCGCCGAGCTGCGCCCCGGCCAGGTCGACACCGACTCGCTCCCCGACTACGACGTCCTCGACCGGATCCTGGAGCTGTATGTCGACCGTGACCAGGGGCGTACCGAGATCGTGGCGGCGGGATACGACGACGCGCTGGTGACCCGGATCCTGCGGCTGGTGGACACCGCCGAGTACAAGCGCCGGCAGTACCCGCCGGGCACGAAGATCTCCGCGAAGGGCTTCGGCAAGGACCGCCGACTGCCGATCACGAACCGCTGGCGGGAACAGGTCTGAGGCTCCTGGCCCGTCTGAGCCTCTTGGGCGGCGTTACGCACGGCGCCCTATGACCGCGCCCCCGCCCCCTGGGCGTCCAGGAACGCCCTGATCAGGCCCAGCCACGCATCCGGCGCCTCCGCGAACGGCAGATGGCCGGACGCCAGCTCGGCGAGGCGCGCCCCGGGGATCGCGTCCGCCACCTGACGGTGGTGGTACGGCGTGGCCATCGCGTCCAGCGTCGTGGAAATCACCAGGGTGGGCACCCGGATCCGGCCCAAATCCTCGCGAACGTCGATCCGGCCGACCAGTTCGACCTGGTCGATCGCGCCGGGCGGCACCGAGACGCGGGCGCCCTCGATCACCGTGGCGAGCTGCTCGGGCGTCATCCGGTCCAGATAGGGCGCGCCCGCGCCGATGAGCGCCGTCCAGCGGGCGGTCGCCTCCTGGTCGCCCGAACGGAGATGGCGCAGCCAGTCGTCCACCAGGAGCCGCATCCGGGCGCTGGGATGGGCGAAGGTCGCGGTCAGCACCAGCGCGGTGACCCGCTGCGGATGGCGGGTGGCGGCACGCAGGGCGACCGGCCCGCCGAGGGAGTATCCGGCGATGGCGAAGGTGTCCAGGCCCTCCTCGACGGCCGTGGCCACCAGCTGATCGGCGAGGGTGTCGAGGTCCAGCGGCCCGCTCGCGCGCGGGGTGCGGCCGGAGCCGGGATAGTCGGGGCCGACCACGCGGTGACGCTCGGCGAGACCGTCCAGGATCGGGCCGTAGTTCCCCTCGATGGAGCCGGTCCCGCCATGGGCGAGCAGCAGTCCGGGGCCGGTGCCCCGGACGATGCGGGCCAGGGGTGAGGTGCTGGTCATCAGGTGTGTCCTTACGTTTCACGGCTGATGACGGGGACGCTAAAGCCTCACATCGATGTCAAAGTCAAGCGAGAAGGGTCCGGGAGCGCGCTGAAGGGGACGCGGGGCTGTGTTGATACGCGGCTCCGCCGCTCCGCCGCTCCGCCGCGTGGGCGCGACCAGCCACGACGGTGCCACGGACGATCGACGGCGCCTCAGACAGCGGCGCTTACGGAGGTGCGGCGGATCTTTCCCCTCCCCGCCCCAAACTCGAAACCGGGGCCCCGACCCCGGGGTCCCGGGGGCGGGGGCCCCTGGCCGTGGCGGAGCGGCATGGTGGGGCTTCGCGCCTGGACTCGGGGGCCGGGGCGGAGCCCCGGTTTCGGGAAGGGGCGGGGAGGGGAACAGCGCCCGCCGCACGCCTCCCACTCCAACGGAGCGCTGAGCTCAGCCCACCTCAGACATTTGCGGCAGCGACTCACTACTCGCAACAACCCGCGAGCCACCCGCCGGCCCCCGATCCGTCAGCCCCGCGATCAGCGCGACTGCGAGACCGATCACCGCGAGCACCGCCCCGACCAGCGTCGGGGAGGTCCAGCCCCAGCCCGCCGCGATGGCGACGCCGCCGAGCCACGCGCCACCGGCGTTGGCCAGGTTGAACGCGGAGTGGTTGGAGGCGGAGGCCAGCGTCGGGGCGTGCTGGGCCTTGTTCATCACCAGCATCTGGAGCGGGGTCGTGGTCATGAAGCCGACCGCGCCCAGCACCACGACCGACAGCAGCGCCGCCCACTTCACATGCACGGTGAAGTCGAAGGCCACGAGCACGGCGGCCAGCGCGGCCAGCGAGCCGTAGAGCGTCGGCCGCAGCGCCCGGTCGGTGAGCGGACCGGCGACCAGGGCGCCCAGCGTCATGCCGATGCCGAACAGCGCCAGCACCAGGGTGACCGTCGACTCCCCGAACCCGGTGACCTCGGTCATCATCGAGGCGAGGTAGCTGTAGACGGCGAAGACACCGGCGAAGCCGAAGACGGCGGTGAGCAGCCCCAGCAGCACCTGGCGGTCGCGCAGCGCGCCGAGCTCCTGGCGCAGCCCGCCGTGCTGCTCGGGGGAGATCCGCGGAACGAGCCGGGCGAGCGCGGCCATGGCGACCACGCCGATCGCGGCGACGACCAGGAAGGTCGCGCGCCAGCCGAGGTTCTGGCCGAGCAGGGTGGCCACGGGGACGCCGACGATGTTGGCGATGGTCAGCCCGAGGAACATGGTGGCGACCGCGCGGGCCCTCCGGTCCTCGGTCACCAGCCGCGCGGCGACCACCGCGCCGACGCCGAAGAACGCGCCGTGGGGCAGCCCGGCGAGCACCCGGCCCGCGATCAGCAGCCCGAAGTTGGGGGCGAGGGCGGAGGCGAGGTTGCCGACCGTGAAGAGCGCCATGAGCAACACGAGCATCCGCTTGCGCGGGATACGAGAGCCGAGGGCGGTCAGCAGCGGAGCACCCACCACGACCCCGATGGCGTAGGCGGAGACGAGGTATCCGGCCGTGGGCACCGAGGTGTCCAGATCATCCGCGACATTGGGCAGCAGGCCCATCATCACGAATTCGGTAGTACCAATGCCGAAGGCGCTCACAGCAAGGGCGAGCAGGGCCAGGGGCATGAGAGACCTTTCAAACGAAGGAGAAACGTGCGGGGATGCATATGTTCTCTAGCTGAACAAAGTCTCTCACGCAGAATGTTCCCGAGGAGATCTCCAAGATGAACGGCACGTAAGATCTCGCCGGGCGCCCCGTGAGCTGTGTCACCCGGCGGCCCCGAGCAGCACAGGCACAGCAGACCCCCCAAGCAGCACAGGATCAACAGACGGCCCCAAACGGCACAGGCCCAGCTCAGCAGACGGCCCCGAGCAGCACAGGCTCAGCTCAGCAGACCCCCCAAGCGGCCCAGGCTCAGTAGTCGACCGACGCCGCCAGCGGAAGGTGATCGCTGCCGGTCCTGGGCAGCGCCCACGCCGAGACCGGGTCCAGCCCCCGCACCATGATCTGGTCGATCCGCGCCATCGGGAACGAGGCGGGCCAGCTGAAGCCGAAGCCGTCGCCCGCCGCGCCCTGGGCGGACCGCATCTGCGCGGTGACGGGGGCGAGCGCGCGGTCGTTCATCGTGCCGTTCAGATCGCCGAGCAGGATCACCTTGTTCAGCGGCTCCCGGGCGATGGCCTGGCCCAGCGCCTCGGCGCTGTCGTCGCGCTGCCCGGCGGTGAAGCCCGCGTTGAACTTCACGCGGACCGAGGGCAGATGGGCCACATAGACGCCGACCTCACCGCGCGGGGTGGCGACGGCGGTGCGCAGCGCCCGCGTCCAGCCCAGCTTGATGTCCACCGGCTTGGTGCCGGACAGCGGGTACTTGCTCCACAGCCCCACCGTGCCCTGCACGGTGTGGTAGCGGTAGGTGCCGGCCAGGGCCCGCTCGTACGTCGGCACGGCCGAGTCCGTCAGCTCCTCCAGGGCCACCACATCGGCGCCCGAGGCGGCCACGTCCTTCGCGGTGCCGGTCGGATCGGCGTTCTCCGCGTTGACGTTGTGGGTGACGACGGTCAGCTCACCGCCGCTGCCGGACTTGTCGGAGAACATCAGTCCGCCGAAGAGGTTCAGCCAGACGGCGACGGGCAGCACCAGCGCCAGCACGGCGCTGGCCGACCGCCGCACCAGACCGAGCACCAGCAGCACCGGAAGGAACAGGCCCAGCCACGGCAGGAACGTCTCCAGCAGCGAGCCGAGGTTGCCCACCCGGTTGGGGATGTCGGCGTGGAAGATCATGACCAGGGCGAGCAGGACCGCGATCGCCGCCAGCACCAGTCCGCGCCGCCAGATGCCGGGATCGTTCCGGAGCCGGTCGAACAGGCGGCCGATCCGGGAGCCCGATCGCTGGGGCGCGTCCCCGAGCTGTCCCGTCTCCTGCGTGTGCGCCTGCGTCATTCGCTGTCCCTCACTGCCTCAACTGCCGCGCCTTGGACTACGACCCTAGGTGATGACCAGGGCTTTTCCCGACGCCCCCGGTTGGGGTGCTCCCTGTCCGGGGACGATGGGACGACGGCCCCGAGTTCCACATCCCGGCCCGGGAGGGGGTGTTGTGACACAACGGGCACAAACCGCTCAGCGGTCCTCAACGGCGTGGGGAGACCCCTTCGAGGACCGTGTCGACGATCCGTTCGGCCAGCCCCTCCGGCAGCTCCTTCCACTCGTGGAGCATGGCGCGGGCGAGCATCGGGCCGGTGAAGAGGTCGGCGAGCAGCTCCAGATCCACATCGGCGCGGATCTCACCGCTCTCCCGGCCCCGCCGCAGCACGGCGCGCAGGCTCGCGCGGCGGGCCGCTATGACGTTCTCGTCGTAGGCCCGCCACAGCTCCTTGTGCGCGTGCATCTGGGTGATGACGCTGCGCAGCAGGGCGGAGTTGCGCTTGGCGAGCCCGCGCCGGCGCATGAACTCCAGGATGGCGACGAGGTCGTCGCGCACCGAGACCCCGGACGGCTCGGGGCTGGGCTCCTCCAGGGAGCGCAGCACATCGAGCATCAGCGCGTCCTTACCGGGCCAGCGGCGGTAGACGGTGGCCTTGCCGACCCCCGCCTCGCGGGCGATCCCCTCGATCGACAGCCCGCCGACCGAGGCGCCCTCCTCCAGCAGCCGCAGCGCGGCCTCGATGATCGCGGCGTCGGTGGCGGGGCTACGAGGGCGGCCGCGGAGCCTGGGCGCGGAGCTCTCCGGTGCGGTCATCGGTCGGCCGACGCCTCCTCCCGCGAATGCGGCCGCCCGTCGTCGGGGGCCCGGCCGGAACCTTCCTTGCCGGGCAGGAAGGCCAGCACGACCAGCGCGCCGAGGACGGCGACGCCTGCGGAGCCGAGGGCGGTGATGTGCATGGCGTGGACGAAGGCGTCCTGGGCCGGGCCCACCAGCGCCTGGCCCCTGGGCCCGAGCTTCTCGGCGACCCCCATGGTGGCCTCGACGGACTCGCCCGCCGAGCGCTGCACGGATGCGGGCAGTCCGGGCACGGCGGCCAGGGTGTCCCGGATCCGGTCGCGGTAGGCGGTGGAGAGCACCGAGCCCAGCACCGCGACCCCGAGCGCGCCGCCGACCTGCCGGAAGGTGTTGTTGAGGGCAGAGCCGGAGCCGGCCTTCTGGCGCGGCAGCGCCTGCATGATCCCGGTGGTCACCGGCGGCATGATATGTGCCATTCCGGTGCCCTGGGCGAAGAACAGCACCTCGAGCACGACGATCGGGGTGTCCACGCCCAGCAGCAGGAATCCCGACATGGTGGCGGCCACCAGCAGCATCCCGCAGGTGCACACCGCGCGGGCGCCGAACCGCTCGACGACCAGCCGGGCGCGCGGGGCGAAGATCAGCTGCGCCACGGCCAGCGGCAGGATCAGCAGCCCGGATTCGAGGGCGCTGTAGCCGCGCACGCTCTGGGTGTAGAAGACCATGAAGAAGGTCACGCCCATGAGGGCGAAGAAGACCAGGGCGACGGCGGCGATGGCGGCGGAGAAGGCGGGGTTGCGGAAGTAGCCGATATCGATGGCCGGGTGGTCGCTGCGCTTCTCGTGCACCACGAACAGGGCCAGGACGGCGAGCCCGGCGGCGATCGAACCCAGCACCTGGGCGTCGGTGAAGTCGGCGAGCTGGCCGCCCTTGATGATGCCGTAGACCAGCAGGACGAGCCCGACGACGGACAGCAGCACGCCCAGCGGGTCCACCCGGCCGGGCGCGGGGTCCCTGGAGTCGGGGACGAGCACCACCATCGCGATCAGTCCGACGATCACGATCGGCACATTGACGAAGAAGACCGAACCCCACCAGAAGTGCTCGAGCAGCAGTCCACCGGTGATCGGGCCGATGGCGATGGCCAGCCCCACGGCGGCGACCCAGATGCCGATCGCCTTGGCCTGCTCCTCGCGTTCGAAGACATTGACCAGGATGGCGAGGGTCGCGGGCATCACGAACGCGGCGCCAAGCCCCATGAGCGCCCGGAAGCCGATGAGTTCACCGGGCGATCCGGAGAAGGCGGCGAACACCGAGCCCATGCCGAACACCGCCATCCCGCCGAGCAGGACCTTCTTACGGCCGATCCGGTCGCCGAGGATCCCCGCGGTGAACAGCAGCCCGGCGAAGACCAGCGTGTAGGAGTTGATCGCCCACTCGAGCTGGCTCTGGGTGGCGCCGAGCCCGGTGGGCTTCGGCGAGGCGATGGTCTTCATCGCCACGTTGAGTATCGAGTTGTCGAGGACGACGACCAGCACGCTGAACATCAGGACGACGAGGATCGCCCAGCGTCTGCGGTGGATCGCCTCGGGGACGCCGGACCCGGCCGGGACGCCCTGGGCGCTGGATGGGCTTGCCATGCCGCCCAGACTAGGCGACTTACGATACGAGACCGTCTCGTATTGGAAAATCTTTGCGATCCGGGCCCACTTTCGCCCCGGCAGGAGCCGTGCCAGCATGGGGTTGGTCCGGGGACGCCGTCAGGGCGCCTCGAGATGATGAACAGGAGCCGTAGCGATGACGCACGTCAGTCCTGCGCGAAAGCAGTCCGAGAAGGCGCTCTACGGGGGCACGGGCTCCCGCCGCATCACCGTCCGTGACATCGCGGCCGCCAAGGAGCGCGCCGAGAAGTGGCCGATGCTGACCGCCTACGACGCGATGACCGCTTCCGTCTTCGACCAGGCGGGCATCCCGGTGCTGCTGGTCGGCGACTCGATGGGCAACTGCCATCTGGGCTACGAGTCCACCGTGCCCGTCACCATGGACGAGATGGCCCTGCTGTCCGCCGCCGTGGTCCGCGGCACCCGGCGCGCCCTCGTCATCGGCGACCTGCCCTTCGGCTCGTACCAGGAGGGCCCGGTCCAGGCGCTGCGCAACGCCACCCGCCTGGTCAAGGAGGCGGGCGTGGGCGCGGTGAAGCTGGAGGGCGGGGAGCGCTCCGCCCATCAGATCGAGCTGCTGGTCCAGTCCGGCATCCCGGTCATGGCGCATATCGGCCTGACCCCGCAGTCCGTCAACGCCTACGGCGGCTACCCGGTCCAGGGGCGCGGCGAGGAGGCGGCCCAGCAGCTGCTGCGGGACGCGAAGGCGGTCCAGGACGCGGGCGCGTTCGCGGTCGTCCTGGAGCTGGTCCCGGCCGAGCTGGCCGCCGAGGTGACGCGGTCGCTGCACATCGCCACCGTAGGCATCGGCGCCGGTCCGGACTGCGACGCCCAGGTGCTGGTGTGGACGGACATGGCGGGCATGACCGACGGCCGGGTGCCGCGCTTCGTGAAGCAGTACGCCCAGCTGCGTCAGGGCCTGGGCGACGCGGCGCGGGCCTTCGCGGAGGACGTCGTCGGCGGGGCCTACCCGGCCGAGGAGCACTCCTTCCACTGAGCAGGCCGGAGGAACGACCGGCCACGACGGCGCAGCAGACGGCCGACGACGCATCACGGCACTTCCAGCGGAGCGCTTGGACACCACGAGCCACTGCGGTACGACGACAGCCCGCCGATCTTCCCCCGTCGGCGGGCTGTCTGCCGCTTGTCGGTGGTCTGTCGGTGACGGCTGACATCGTGGGCGGCATGACGCGACGGGAACACAGGATCAGGGACGGCAACGCCGTCGAAGTTCGGGGGCTGGTCAAGCACTTCGGTGACACCAAAGCCGTCGACGGAGTGGATCTGGACGTGCCGGAGGGCACCGTCCTGGGGGTGCTGGGCCCCAATGGCGCCGGCAAGACGACAGTCGTCCGGTGTCTGTCCACCCTGCTGGTGCCGGACGCCGGCACCGCGGTGGTGGCCGGGTACGACGTGATGCGCCAGCCCCGGCAGCTGCGCCGCACCATCGGGCTGACCGGGCAGTACGCCTCGGTCGACGAGAAGCTCCCCGGCTGGGAGAACCTCTACATGATCGGGCGGCTGCTCGATCTCTCCCGCAGGGAGGCGCGGGCCCGGGCGGACGCCATGCTCGAGCGGTTCTCGCTCACCGAGGCGGGCAAGCGCCGGGTGCGTACCTACTCCGGCGGTATGCGCCGCCGGCTCGACCTGGCCGCGTCCATGATCGGCCGGCCCTCGGTGCTCTATCTGGACGAGCCCACGACCGGTCTGGACCCGCACTCCCGCAACGAGGTGTGGGACGAGGTCCGGCGGATGGTCGCCGACGGCGCCACCGTGCTGCTGACCACGCAGTACATGGAGGAGGCCGAGCAGCTCGCCGACAACCTGACGGTGATCGACCGGGGCAGGGTCATCACCAGCGGCCGGGTGCACGAGCTCAAGGCCAAGACCGGCGGCCGCACCCTGCAGATCCGCCCGGCCGACCCCGGTGAGCTGCACCGCATGGTCGGCGCCATCAGCCAGGCGGGGCTCGACGGCATCGGCGGCGCGATCGCCGACGTGGAGGAGGGCCAGGTCAATGTGCCCATCGCCAGCGATGAGCAGCTGACCGCCCTGATCGGTCTGCTCGGTGAGCGCGGCTTCGCGATCTCCGGGATCCATACCCAACTGCCCAGCCTGGACGAGGTCTTCCTGGCCATCACCGGCCGGAAGGCGTCCACACCGCAGGACAACAAGACGCTGGAAGAGGTCGCCGCGTGAGTACGGCCACGATGACCGCGCCCGTACGGGGGAAGAGCGACGGCCGGATCGGCCCCCGCGCCAATCTGCGCCACATCGGCGCGCTGGTGCGGCGCTACGTCATGCAGATCAGGTACGAACCGTTCGCGATGTTCGACGCCCTGGCCCAGCCGATCGTCTTCGCGCTGCTGTTCACCTATGTCTTCGGCGGCGCCATGGCCGGCGGCAACCGTTCCGAGTACGTCAACTACTTCATCCCCGGTCTGATGGCCATGGGCGGGCTCAACATCGCGATGTCGATCGGCATCGGCGTCAATGACGACTTCAACAAGGGCGTCATGGACCGCTTCCGCACCATGCCCATCGCCCGCTCCTCGGTGCTGATCGCCAAGCTGATCGTGGAGGCCGGCCGGATGCTGGTGTCCACCGTCATCCTGCTGATCATGGGCTTCATCATGGGCTTCGAGCTCGAGACCGGGCCCGTGGAGCTGCTGGCCGCAGTGGCGCTGTCCGTGGTCTTCGGATCGTCGCTGACCTGGGTCTTCATGCTGCTGGGCATGTCGCTGAGCACTCCGCAGGCGGTCAGCGGTCTGGGCTTCATAGTCATGATGCCGCTCCAGTTCGGCTCCTCCATCTTCGCCCCGACCGCCACCATGCCGGGGTGGCTGCGGTCCTTCACCGAGTTCAACCCGCTGTCCCGACTCGCGGACGCCGCACGGGCGCTGACCAGCGGCCATGGCGCGGTGGCCGAACCGGTGATGGTGACCCTGGGCTGGGCGGTGGCCCTCACGGTGGTCGTGGCGCCGCTCGCGGTGCGCAGGTTCCGCATCAAGACGAGCTGATGGTCCGCGTCCCCCGCACCACCGGCCGGGCGCGTCCCACGGGGGACGCGCCCGATCGTTGCCATGTCGCCGCCGGGCCCGGGTCGAGCCCGGCCGGAGCAGTGCCGGGCGGGCCCGGTCAGAGCAGTGCGATGGCCTCCTCCAGCGTGAGCCCGGTGCCCTCGGCGTAGGCCCGCTCGTACGCGGCGTCCCCGAGTTCGGCCCGCGCCGCGGCCACCGTGCGCTCCCGGCCCGTCCGCTCGACGGTGGACTTCCGGTAGTACTGCGCCTCGCGCAGCACGTCGTACGCCCCCACCAGCCGCGCCGCGGTCCCGGCCCGCTCGGCGCCGCCGAGGCCGCTCAGCGCCTCGGCCCCGGTGAGCAGCTGGGTCACCGGGATGTACGGCGCGATGAGGTCCGTCATCCGGCCGGCGGACTTCGCCAGCGCGCGGCGCACGTTCTCCAGGGCGTCGCCCGGCCGTCTCTCCAGCAGGTCGAGCCAGGCCAGCAGCCCCTCCACCATGCCCGCGAACAGACGCAGCGCCCGGCCCTCGAACTCCCCGTGCAGCGTGGTCAGAAGGGCCCGTGCCTCCGCGAGGCGGCCCGTGGACCCGTAGCGCAGCGCCAGATGGATCCGGGCGTACGACAGCGCCTCGGCGTGCTGCCGCTGCCCGGCCACCTCGCGCAGGATCCGCTCGCCCTCCGCGGCCTCCTCCTCGTCGCCCAGCTCCACGAAGACCCCGGCCAGCCGGGAGCGGAGGAACAGCACCTGCTCATGGGCCCCGAGCTCCTGGGCGCAGCGGATCGCCGCACGGTAGTCCTCGGCCGCGGCCGCGCCCTCGCCGCGCTGTCCCCGGGTCTCGCCGCGGCCGGCCAGCGCCTCCGCCGTGCCCCATACGTCACCGATCCGGCGGAAGATCTCCAGGGCCTCGTCGGTGTCGCGGATCGCGCTCTCGTGCTCGCCGCTGCGCTCGTTGTGAACCCTTGCCCGCAGCTGGAGGTTGAACGCCAGCTCCCATGCGTACCCCAGCTCCCGGCAGGTGCGCACCGCCTCGTCGGCCATCCCCCGCAACAGGGCGAAGTCACCCTTGAGGACCACCGCGAAGAACCACAGCACGCCCGGCAGACGGCAGGACTGGGGCAGCCCCGGCCGGTAGGCGGAGACGATGCCCTCCAACTCGCGCCGGGTGTCGTCGCCCACCACGGCCTGGAGGTCGCCGTCGATGTTGGACAGCGCGAACAGCCGCGCCCCGCGCCGCGCCTCCTCCAGCAGTTCGGGCTCCATCGGCGGCGGGGCGGCGATACAGCTGACGTACAGCGGTGGCGCGGGCGTCACGGGCGGTGCGAAGGGGCTCGGCCCGAGCTCGGCCGCGGCGGTCGCCCAGTGGTGAGCCTCGACGCGATGGCCGCGCAGATGCCAGAACCAGCCGAGCGAGAGCACCAGGCACAGCGCCTCCTGCTCGTCGCGGGCGGCCACGGCCCGGCGCAGCGCGGTGCGCAGGTTCTCGTGCTCGGTCTCCAGCCGGAGGAGCCAGTGGCGCTGTGCCGGGCCGCGCAGCAGCGGATCGGCGGTACGGGCCAGCTCCCGGTAGGCGACCAGATGGCGGCGTTCGACCGCGGCCCGTTCGCCGGACTCGTCCAGCCGCTCCGCCGCGTACTCGGCGACGGTCTCCAGCAGCCGGTAGCGCATCTCCCCGTCCGCCCCGGGCTCGGCTCCGGCGTCCGTTCCGGGCGCGGTGACGACGAGCGATTTATCGACGAGGGAACCGAGCAGGGCGGCCACATCGCGGGGGTCCACGGCTTCGATGTGCTCTTCGATGTGCCCTTCGGTGTCTCCGCACACCACCTCCGCCTCGGCCAGCCCGCAGCCGCCCGCGAAGACGGACAGCCGGGCGAGCACGGTGCGTTCGGGGGCGTCGAGCAGGCCCCAGGACCAGTCGACGACCGCGCGCAGGGTCTGCTGGCGGGGCAGCGCCGTACGGCTGCCGCTGGTCAGGAGGCGGAAGCGATCGTCCAGCCGGTCGGCGAGCTGTCGCGGGGTGAGCAGCCGCAGCCGCGCGGCGGCCAGCTCGATCGCCAGCGGCAGCCCGTCCAGGCGGCGGCAGATCTCGGCACACGCGGCCGGGTCGTCCTCGGTACGGAACCCGGGCCGGGCCGCCGCGCCCCGGTCCTGGAGCAGCCGCAGCGCGACGGGGTCGGGCAGCGGCTCCACGGGACGGACCAACTCGCCCGGGACGGCGAGGGGTTCGCGGCTGGTGGCCAGGATGGTGACCCCGGGGCACTGGGCGAGCAGGGACTCGGCGAGGTGGGCCGCGGCCGCCACGAGGTGTTCGCAGTTGTCGAGCACGATCAGCATCCGGCGCGGGGCGCAGTGCTCGATGAGCCGGGCGCGCGGATCGTGCAGGGTCGGGTCGGTGGCGGCGCGCAGCCCCTCGGCCGCCGTGCCGAGGATGACCGTCTCGCGCGCCCCGAGCGCGCTGAGGACCGTCTCCGGAACGGTCTCGGGGTCGTCCACCGGCGCGAGCTCGGCCAGCCACACCCCGTCCGGCCAGCCGGGCGCGACCGCCTCGGCGGCCTCCTGCGACAGCCGCGTCTTCCCGGCCCCGCCGGGCCCGAGGAGCGTGATCAGCCGGTGCTGGGCCAGATCGCCGCGCAGCGCCGCCAGATCGGCCTCGCGCCCGACGAAGCTGGTCAGCCTGGCCCGCAGATTGCCACCACCGGTGCGGCCGGAGGCGGCCGGTACGGGCTCCGGCGAACCGGGGCTCGGCGGCCCGGCAGCCCCCTCGCCGGTCACCGCCAGCAGCTCGGCGTGGAGCGCCCGGAGCTCCGGCCCCGGGTCGGCGCCCAGCCGCTCGGCGATCTCCGTACGGATCGCCTCGTACGCGGCCAGCGCCTCCGCCACCCGCCCCACGTCCCGCAGGGCACGGATGTGCAGCGCGCGCAGCGGCTCGTCCAGCGGGTGGGCGTCGCAGAGCCCGGTGAGCGTGGGGAGGGCGTGGTCGGCGCGGCCGAGGGCGAGGTCGGCGGCGAGCCGGGCGCGCCGCGCGTCCAGCCGTCGCGCCTCGGCGCGGGCGGCGGGCGCGGTGGCGTCGGGCAGATCGCTGAGCGCGGGCCCGCGCCACAGCGCGAGGGCGGCGTCGAGCAGATCGACGGCCTTGGCCGGATCGCCGTCGGCGAGGGCGCGGGCGCCCTCCTCCGCGAGCCGTTCGAAGCGGTGCAGATCGACGTCGTCGGGGTCGGCGCTCAGCCGGTACCCGCCCGGAACGGACTCCACGGCGTCCTTGCCGAGCGCCCGCCGCAACCGCCCGACCAGCGCCTGAAGCGCGCCGTGTTCGTCGGCGGGCGGATCGGTGTCCCAGATCTCCCCGATGAGCGCCCCGGTGGTCCGCGCCCGTCCGGGCGTCAGCGCGAGCGCCGCCAGCAGCGCACGCAGCCGCGCCCCGCCGACGTCCACGGGGGTGCCGTCGTCGTGGCGGGCCTGGGTGGTGCCGAGGATGCCGTAGCGCACGGGCCCATTGTTGTCGACGCCGCGCGTTGCGGGACATCCGCCTCAGGCTCGCACCACCCGCACGAACTCCGATGAGTCGAGGACCAGCGTCTGGTCATCCACCGGGATCTCGATCTTCTCGCCGAAGTCGCCGGTCACGGTGTGCCGGTAGCTCCCGTCCCGTGGGCGGGTCAGCAGCGTCCAGCGGCCGGTGAGCACATTGACGACGAGGTACGCCTCGATGCCGCGCAGTGCGTAGTGATCGGCCTTGGTGCTGTAGTCTCGCTCCTCGCTCTCCGGGGAGACGACCTCCACGACGAACCGGAGCAGGTCTTCCGGGAACTTGCTGGCACCCGGGGGGATCTTGTCACTCGGCACGGCCGACACGTCCGGTTCCGGGCTGTAGCCCTCCCGGGGCGGCACCACGCTGAACTCGCCCACCGCTGTCCAGCCCGGCAAACGCTCCTCGATCTGGAGTGCGATGCGCTGCTGGGTCTTCCAGTGCTCTTGGGTAATGGGTACCAACGTCAGTCCGTTCCTGGTCAGCCGCAGCCGCATGCTCCGGGGCAGCCGAATCTGCTCATGCAGTTCCACCGCCCGGTCCTCCATGATCGTCATGCTTCCTCCCTGGCCAGGTTGTTCTCAGACTAGCCGCTGGGCAGCCCTCCCGCGTGGCGCTGATCACGTCCGTTCCCTTTCGCCCGGAACTCCGCGCACACTGATCACCGTTCTTCCGTCAGTGCCCACCTTCCCGTACGGAGACCCCACCCGATGACCACCGCCATCAGCCGCCATGACCGGCGTATCAGCCCTGTCTTCCTCGGTCTGTTCGCGATCATGGTCGTGTCCGCGTGGGCCGTGTGGACGGAGTACTCCGCGAGCCCCGGCTTCGCGGTGTTCCTGTTCGTCGTCTCGGGCTGGATCGTCTCCCTCTGTCTGCATGAGTACGCCCATGCGCGCACCGCGCTGCACGGCGGGGATCTGACGATCGGCGCGAAGGGCTATCTGACCCTCAACCCGCTGAAGTACACCCATGTGGCGCTGAGCATCGTGCTGCCCGTGATCTTCGTGATCATGGGCGGGATCGGGCTGCCGGGCGGGGCGGTGTTCATCGAGCGGCACCGGATCCGGGGGCGCTGGAAGCACAGCCTGATCTCGGCCGCCGGACCGCTGACGAATGTGCTGTTCGCGGCCGCGCTGACCGCGCCGTTCTGGCTCGGTGCCACCGACCGGGTGCCGGAGCTCTTCCGCTTCGCGCTCGCCTTCCTGGCGCTGCTCCAGGTCACGGCGGCGATCCTGAACTTCCTGCCGGTGCCGGGCCTGGACGGGTACGGGGTGATCGAGCCGTGGCTGTCGTACCGCATCAGGCGCCAGGTCGAGCCGTACGCGCCGTTCGGGCTGCTCGCGGTCTTCGGGATCCTGTGGATACCCGAGGTCAACCAGGCGTTCTTCGACGCGATCGACGCGGTGATGCGGGCGCTGGGCGTATCGGAGTGGGACACCTACTGGGGGCAGGAGTTCTTCCGCTTCTGGCAGGGCGAGCCCGATATCGCCGGGTTCCGCTCCTAGGGGGCGCCTGCGGCGGGCTGTTCCCCTCCCCGCCCCTTCCCTCAACTGGGGCTCCGCCCCAGACCCGGAAGACCCGGGGCTCCGCCCCAGACCCCGGGTCCAGGGGCGGAGCCCCTGTCATGCGGCGGAGCCGCATATCGACGCGCCGGACACCCCTCAGCGGATCCCCCGGGCCTCAGCCCTCGGCGCTCGTGCTCTCGCGGTCGGCGCGGTCGGCGCGGGCCTTGCGGAGGTAGTACCAGGCCATGTTGGACGAGATTCCGGCGATCAGGATCCAGACGATGCCGAGCCAGCTCCCCCGCGCGAAGGACACGACGGCCGCGGCGATCGCGAGCACGCAGACGGCCAGGGTGCAGAGGGCGAGGCGGGGCATGGGGTCGGCTCCTGTCGGGGGGTGTGTCATTCCCCGCCATTGTCCCCCATGCGCCGCCGGAGGGGCCGGGCGCCCCGGGTGTGGGCAAGCCCGCGCCCCGCGTGTGGGCAAGCCCGCGGGGCCGCCCTCAGACGTCCGTGACGCGCAGGCCCGCGTGGGCCTTGTAGCGGCGGTTGACCGAGATCAGATTGGCCACCAGGGACTCCACCTGGTGGGCGTTGCGCAGCCGGCCCGCGAAGACCCCGCGCATGCCCGGGATGCGGGCCGCAAGCGCCTGGACCACGTCGGTGTCGGCGCGCGACTCGCCCAGGACCATCACATCGGTGTCGATCTGCTCGACCTCCGGATCCTGGAGCAGCACGGCCGAGAGGTGGTGGAAGGCCGCGGTGACGCGGGAGTCCGGCAGCAGGGCGGCGGCCTGCTCGGCGGCGCTGCCCTCCTCCGGCCGCAGCGCGTACGCGCCCTTCTTGTCGAAGCCCAGCGGGTTGACGCAGTCGATCACCAGCTTGCCGCCGAGTTCCTCGCGCAGCCCCTCCAGCGTCTTGGCGTGGCCGTCCCACGGGACCGCGACGATCACGATGTCGCTGCGGCGCGAGCACTCCGCGTTGTCCGCGCCCTCGATGCCGAGCTCCGCGCCGCCCAGCTCCCGCGCCGCGGTCTGCGCGCGCTCGGCGGCGCGCGAGCCGATGATCACCTTCTGACCGGCCCTGGCCAGCCGGTAGGCGAGACCGCGGCCCTGGTCGCCGGTGCCGCCGAGGACACCGACGGTCAGGCCGGACACATCGGGGAGGTCCCAGGGGTCCTTGGCGGGGGCCTTCTTCGCGGGGGCGTCGGACGCGGAGTTCGTGGCATCAGGAGTTGTCATGACAGTGATCCTGTCACGCACCGCGACCACCTTCACGGTGACGTCTCTTACGCTTTGACACTCCCCTCCGTCAGCCCTGTGCGCCAGTACCGCTGGAGTACGCCCATCAGCACCATCAGCGGCAGCACGGACAGGAACGCCCCGCCGACCGTGTACTGGTACAGCTCCGGCTGCCGGTCCGCGTACCCCTGCCAGGACGTCAGACCGAGCTGGATCGGATAGAGGTCGGAGTCGGAGAGCATGACCAGCGGCAGAAAGAAGTTGTTCCAGATGTGTACGAACTGGAACAGGAAGACGGTCACCAGCGCCGGGGTCATCAGCCGCAGCCCCAGTGTGGAGAAGATCCGGGCCTCCCCCGCGCCGTCGATCCGCGCCGCCTCCAGAAGGGAGTCCGGCACGGCGGCGGCCGCGTAGATCCGGCACAGATAGACCCCGAACGGACTGACCACGCTCGGGATCAGCACGGCCCAGTAGGTGTTGGCCAGGCCGATCTCGCTGAAGAGCAGATACAGCGGGAGGGCGAGCGCCGTGCCCGGGATCAGCACTCCGGCCAGGATGACGTTGAAGATGCCCTCCCGGCCGGGGAAGCGGTACTTGGCCAGGGCGTAGCCGGCCGCGGCCGACAGCAGGGTGGCGGCGAGCGCGCCGACGCCCGCGTACATCAGGCTGTTGGCGAACCACCGGACGTAGACGCCGTCGTCGTAGGTGAGCACCCGGTGCAGATAGTCCAGCGGGTGCGGGTCGTGGAACCAGAAGCCGAAGGTGCCGAAGAGGTCGCTGCTGGACTTGGTGGAGGAGACCACGAGCCAGTAGACGGGGGTCAGGAAGTAGAGGGCGGCGACGGTGAGCAGCGAGGCGGTGATGATGCGGTGCCGCAAGGGGGGTTCAAGACCCTCCCGGCCCTTCGCCGCGCGGCGGCGGCCCGCACCGGGCCGGTCGCCGGGCGCCTCGGGCCCCCCGCGCGCGGCCCCGTCCGTGGGCCCGCCGGGCTCGCCGACGACCACGCCGCCGGTCAGGTCGTTCGCCTCGCTCATCCGCTCTCGCCGTCCTTCCCCCGCTGTCCGACGAGTCTCAGGAAGCCGAAGGACAGCACGCAGGCGACGAGGGCGAGCAGCACCGCCTCGGCCGCCGCGATGTGCTGGTTGTTGCTGGTGAACGCCTCGTTGTAGGCGGCCAGATTGGGGGTGTAGCCGGAGTCGATGGAGTTGCTCAGCGGTTTGAGCACCTTCGGCTCGGCGAAGAGCTGGAGGGTGCCGATGAGGCTGAAGACGGTGGTGAGCACGAGCGCGGGCCGGATCAGCGGGAGCTTGATGTGCCGGGCCACCTGCCAGGCGCTCGCCCCGTCGATCCGCGCCGCCTCGTACAGCTCGCCGGGGACGGCCTTCAGCTGGGCGATCAGTACCAGCATGTTGTAGCCGGTGAACTGCCAGGTGACGATGTTGGCGATCGACCACAGGACCGCCCCGCGGCCCAGGAAGTCCACGTTCCAGCCCACCGAATCGGCCATCTCCACCAGCGGGCTGATCCCGGGGACATAGAGGAAGCCCCACAGGATCGAGGCGATCACACCGGGCACCCCGTACGGCAGGAAGAAGGCGGTCCGGAAGAAGCCCACCCAGCGCGCGGACGCCGCGTCCAGCAGCAGCGCCAGCCCGGTGGCGAAGGCGATCATCACCGGGATCTGGACGGCGCCGAAGAGCAGCACCCGCCCGAAGCCCGCCGTGAACCGGTCGTCCTCCAGGGCGTGGGCGTAGTTGGACAGCCCCGCCCACACCTGCTTGGTCTCCCCGCCGAGGCCGAGCGGCCCGGTGCGCTCGACCTTCAGCAGGCTCTCGTAGAGGGCGTACGCGATCGGGGCGATGAAGCACAGCAGGAAGAGCGCGAGGAAGGGCAGCAGAAACCCGGAAGCCGCCCGGGCGCCGCGTGCCTCGGTCCTGGTGAGGCGGCGGGGGGCTCCTCTCATCCGCCTCACCCGGCCTTCACCTGGAGGCCCTTTTCCTTCAGATCGGTGATCGTCTGGCCCTGCACCTTCTTCAGCACGGAGCGGAAGTCGGACCCGTCCCCGATGGCCGCCGTGAAGGCGTCGCCGAGCCGCTGGTAGAGGGTGTCCGTGGCGGGGCCCCACTTCCAGCTGGTGTCCACGCCCTTGCTCGCCTCGTCGAAGACCTCGCTGTACTCCTGGCCGCCGAAGAAGTCCTTGTGCACATCGAGTTGGGAGGTGGTGTAGCCCTGCTTGGCGCCCGGGGTGCCATAGCCGTTCTCGATCAGGAGCTTGATCGACTCGGGGTCGGTGTTGAGCCAGATCGCGAAGGCCAGCGCGTCCTTGGGGTACTTGCTCTTGGCGAAGACCGCGGTGGTGGAGCCGCCCCAGTTGGCGTAGGCGGCGTCGCCCTTCTTCCACTGCGGCATGGGCACCACGCGCCATTTGCCCGCGGTCTTGGGGGCGTTGCCGACCAGCAGGGCATCGCCCCAGCTGGCGCCGAGCCAGGAGGCCATGTCGCCGGTCTGGACGTCCTTGTACCAGGCGTTCTGCCGGTCCGGGATGGTCTTGATGAGCTTCCGGCGGACCAGCCCGTACCAGTAGTCGGCGACCTTACGGGTGGGCTCGTCGTCGATGGATACGGTCCAGGTGTCGCCCTCGGTGCCGAACCAGCGCGCCCCGGCCTGCCAGGCGAGCCCCGCGAAGCGGTTGCCGTTGGTGGCCGAGAAGGTCTCGATCCAGGCGCCCTTCTTACGGATCGCGGTGGCCGCCGCCTCGTACTCGTCCCAGGTGGCGGGCGGCTCTATGCCCCACCTCTCGAAGAGGTCCTGACGGATGAACAGGCCCATCGGACCGGACGCCTGCGGTACGGCGTAGACGGCCTTGCCGAAGACGGACTGCTGCCACTGCCAGCCGATGAACTTGTCCTTGTGGTCGGCGACCCCGTACTTGGTCAGGTCCAGCAGCCCGTTGTCGATGAGGAAGCTGGGCACGACCGGGTACTCGATCTGGCCGAGGTCCGGCGGATTGCCCGCCTTGATGGCGGCGTGCATCTTGGCGTACTGGGCGCCGTCGACGGCCGAGACCTTCTCGACCTTGACCCGCACCTCCGGGTTCCTGCTGTTCCACAGGGCGACGGGCTTGTCGATGCCCGGCACCCAGGACCAGAAGGTCAGGGTGATCTTCTCGCCCTTCTTGCGGCCCTTGGGCTCATCACCCCCGTCATCGTCCGAACCGCAGCCCGCGAGGGCGAACCCGGCGGCCGCGGCGGCCGCGCCGCCGAGGACGGCGCGGCGCGGCGTGCCGTGCGTCCGGGTGTTCCGGTTTCTTGCGGTGTCGCTCATACCAGCTCCTCCGTCGGAATGCGCCGGAATGTGATGGTCGAGTAGGCGCTGAAGTCGCCGGTCTCGTAGAGCAGTCCGACCGTGGCGTCGTCGAGCCGGACCAGATCCGAGTATGCGGCGGGCAGGCCGTTCACGGTGTGGCTCGGCCGCCAGGTGACGCCGCCGTCAAAGCTGGTGCGGACGGTCATCAGCGCCCGGTACGCGGGGTCGGCGGGGCCGGAGAAGAGCAGCGCGTCCGGCTCGCCGAGGTGCAGCACGCTGCACTCCACGACGGGGGCGACCAGACCGGCCTGCGGCCGGAAGGGGAGGTCCAGGGTGGCGCCGCCGTCGCCGGAGTGGGCGTCGGCGCGGGTGCCGGGCGCGGTGGCGTCGGTACGGGTGTTGAAGTAGACCCGGCCATCCGGGAGTTGGGCGGCGGTGGTCTCGTTGACGTTGACATAGCCGTCGGGGTTGTCGTCCACGTACCCGATCCGCCAGGTGGCGCCGTCGTCGTCACTGAGCAGGTCGTGCCCGCCGTTGTACCGGCCCTCGGTGCCGTCGTCGCCGGGGACGGTCGGCGGCAGGGAGTGATTGCCGGGGATGACGATCCGGCCCGCGTGGGGGCCGTACCGCAGCTGGAGGGCGTGGCCGGGGGTGGTGGCGTACCAGCGCCATTCGGGCCGCTTGGTGCTCGCGGTGATCTCGCGGGACCCGCTCCAGCTCGCGCCGTCGTCATCGCTGTACGTCAGCCACACCCGCCGCCCGTCGGCCGCGCTCACCTCGCCGCGCCGGATCCGGTCCTCGGTCGCGGAGGCGGCGCTGCGGACGTGCACCAGCAGGACGCGGCCGTCGTTCGGGCCGCCGTCGAGGACGACGGGGGCGGGGTTGCCCGCCGTTCCGTCGCCGTTGCGGGCCACGACCTGTAAGGCGCCCCAGGTCCGTCCGCCGTCGGCCGACCGCTTGAGCACGAGGTCGATATGGCCGTCGTCGGCGGAGGAGTCCACCCGGCCCTCGGCGAACGCGAGGACGGTGCCGTCGTGGGTCAGCACGACTGCCGGGATCCGGTAGCTCGCATAGCCCTCGGCCCCCGCCCGGAACGGAACGGACACCTCGTACGAGCGTGCCGCCCCCGTGTCGACTGTCACCAGACCTCCCGATGCCCCGTCGCAATCGAGTGCCGAGTCAGATAAATGGGACGTAGGACGTCCCTTGTGTGCGGCGACCTTAGGGTTTGCCTTACAGAGCGTCAAGAGACGGCGCATGAACAGTTGGAGACGCGGACGCGGTGCGCGTGGGCACCGGACACGGAACGGGCTGACGGCATGCCCACCGCATATGCCCCGAACGGGTGAGCCGGGTCCGAATCGCGCCCGTCCGGGCGCGGGTCCGGGCAGGATCCGGATGCCATGGACGCCGTAAGGGTCGCGCTGCTGCGCGAAGTCCTCGCCGGAACGGAATGGCTCCAGGCCACCCGCCGCTTCGCGGGCTCGCTACGGGCCTCGGTCGGACCGCGCGCGGGCGGGCTGCTGCTGGTCGGCAGCGAGGCCTACGAACCGTGGCACCTGGCCGCGCACCTCGACGACGAGGCGGCCTGGTCCGGGCTGCCCGAGCTGTCCCCCACCCTCGTCCGCCACCGGGTGCCGGATGGCACCGCCGTCCCCGCGCACCTGGCGGTCGGGCTGGGGCGGCTGGAGCGGGCGGGCCGCGGGGAGACCCTGCTGGTGGTCGCGCCGGGCGACCCCGGGTCCGGGCTGCTGGAACGGGTCAACGACGCCCGCCGGGGCGGGGCCACCGTGCTCGCCCTCGACGGCGGCGCCGCCGAGCTGCACGCCCTGGCCCATGACGCCCTCTCCGCCCCCGAGAGCGGCGAACTCGACCTCGACACCCTCCAGCACCTGGTCAGCGCGGCCGCCGGCGAAAACAGCCTGCCGCGTCCCGGCCGCCGCCGCTTCCAGGACCGGCTGGCCCGGCTGGCCGAACACTTGGCGGCGCCGCCACCGGCGCATTGGTGAGGGGCGTACGGACTGCGGCCCACGGGCCGCAATTCGGTTGGGTGGGCGTACGGGGCCTCGGTGTGGTCCGGCGGGCCGGCCTGTGTGGCGTCGGTCGGCCCGCTGGCCCTGGCGCTGCCCCGGGCACACCCGCCAGGCGCGCGAGGCGCGCGAGCTCCGCCCCGCCGCCGGCTGATCGTCAGGCGCCGTGCGCCCGACACCCGGGATAGCTCACGGCGCCCGGGAAGCCTCGGCCCGCCGCCGGTGGCTCGCACTCTCGCGCGGTCTCCATCGCGCGGGCAGCCTTCTCCGGCGAGGCGTACGGGCCGAGGCGGTCGGCGGCCCGGTCTCCGGACACGGCCGCTGCCCCCGGCGCCCCGCACCCGGAGAAGCTCTCCGCACCCGGAAGCACCCGGCACCCGGGGGCGCTCTCCGCACCCGGAGAAGTTCCCGCACCCGGTAAGGCTCACGGCACCGGGGGAAGGCCCCGCCCGCCCCCAGGGCGGCGGCCTCAGTCCGTCGCCGGGGGCTCGTCGTCGCGCCAGCGCGGGTCGTTCCGCCACTCCTCGTTGCGTTCGCGCGAGGTCTCCATCGCGCGGGCGGCCTCCTCCGGCGAGGCGTACGGGCCGAGGCGGTCGGCGGCGCGGCACTCCGGGCCCGCCTCGACCTTCTGGTGCTTGATGCAGTAGTACCACTCGCCGGGCCTGCCGGCGGTACCTCTCCTGAACAGCGCCATCCCGGCCCCGACCTTCCGCTCGTACTCCCTTGCGGCCATGCTGCCCCATGCGCCGCCGATACACTCGCTGATATGTCTGGCCAGTCGCTTCTAGTCCCGGGGACGCTCTCCCCCACCCGCACCGTGCCCGCCTCGATCCCGCGTCCGGAGTACGTCGGGAAGGAGGGCCCCACTCGTTACGACGGGCCCGAGGTCCAGGACGCCGAGACGATCGAGCGCATGCGGATCGCCGGGCGGATCGCCGCGCGGGCGATGGAGGAGGCCGCCAAGCTGATCGCGCCGGGGGTCACCACGGACGAGCTGGACCGGGTGGCCCATGAGTACATGTGCGACCACGGCGCGTACCCCTCGACGCTGGGCTACCGCGGATTCCCCAAGTCGCTGTGCAGCTCGGTCAACGAGGTCATCTGCCACGGCATCCCCGACACCACCGTCCTCAAGGACGGCGACATCGTGAACCTCGACGTCACCGCCTACATCGGCGGGGTGCACGGGGACAACAACGCCACCTACCTGTGCGGCGAGGTGGACGAGGAGTCGCGGCTGCTCGTCGAGCGCACCCGTGAGTCGCTCAACCGCGCGATCAAGGCCGTCAAGCCGGGCCGCCGGATCAACATCATCGGGCGGGTCATCGAGTCGTACGCCAAGCGCTTCGGCTACGGCGTGGTCCGCGACTTCACCGGCCACGGGATCAACACCTCGTTCCACTCCGGCCTGATCGTGCCGCACTACGACAGCCCGCACCACACCACCGAGATCAAGCCGGGGATGACCTTCACCATCGAGCCGATGCTGACGCTCGGCACCCATGAGTACGACATGTGGGAGGACGGCTGGACCGTGGTCACCAAGGACCGCAAGCGGACGGCGCAGTTCGAGCACACTCTGGTGGTGACCGAGACCGGGGCGGAGATCCTCACTCTGCCTTGACTTGCTCCTCGGACTGAAGTCCGAGGATTCTGGCCTTCCCTCCCGAAGCCTGTGCCGCTACGCGGCACAGGCTTCGGGAGGGAATCCGTGGCTTCCTGCTTCGTTGCGCTGTGCCAGAACGGGTTCTGGTCTTATCAGCGCTCCACAGGCCGATACCGCCAGTCCGGCGGCCTTTTTCACGTTGCGTGCGGAGTTGATGTCCCGGTCGAGGAGGGCTCCGCAAGCGGGGCAGGTCCATTCCCGGATATGGAGGGGTTTGGGTCCGTCCACGTGGCCGCAGTACGAGCAGGTCTGACTGGTCGGTCACGGCGCGCGTCGGCGACGCGGGCATGCGCGCGGGCGACCTTCAGGCGGGCCTTCTGCCGGTTCCTGGATCCCTTCTGTTTGCGGGACAGCTCCCGCTGGGCCTTCTTCAGCTTCTTCTCCGCGCGGCGTAGAAATCGCGGAGAGTCGATTTTCGTGCCGTCGTCGAGGATCGCGAAGTGCGTCAGCCCCAGGTCGATGCCGACGGTCCGATCGCTGTCGGGCATCCGGGCGGCGTCGGCAGCTGGGTCGGTGTCGATGACGAAGGAGGCGAAGTACCTTCCGGCCGCGTCCTTGATCACGGTGACGGAGGTGGGGGTGGTGGGCAGGGTGCGCGACCACTTCACCTTGACGGCCCCGATCTTCGGCAGGCTCAGTCGTCCGCTGCCGGTTACCGACCAGCGGGCGTTGGCGGTGAACCGGATCGACTGCCGGGCATCCTTGCGGGACTTGACCCTCGGCGCCCCCAGTTTGGGTCCCTTGCGCTCGCCCTTGAGGGAGGCGAAGAAGTTCTTGTAGGCCGTCTCAGCGTCGCGCAGGGACTGCTGGAGCACGACTGCGGAGACCTCACCCAGCCAGGAGCGGGCCTTGGCCTGTTTGGCCTGGGTGATCAGGCGCGTGGACAGCTCCCCGGCTTTCGGGAACGGGCCTCCCGCCGCTCTGGCGTCCTCGCGGGCGCGCACGGCGTCGTTGAAGACGACGCGGGCGCACCCGAATGCCCGTGCCAACGCGCCGCGTTGGGCGTGATTCGGGTACAGGCGAAAGCTGTACCGAAGCCGCATGAGAGCCACCGTACGCACTTGAGCTATGGGAGAGATACAGGAGATCAGAACTGGTCAGCACTGTACTTTCGTGACGCACGTGCACTTGGCCTTTGGCAAAGTTCCGGCACAACGTGTTCACGGACTTCACCTGGTGCGAATGGAGGAGATCACGCGGTCGGCCTGCGCGGACTTCGAGTACGAACTGGCGGAGTTCAACGCCATGTTCCGCTGTGGGTGAACTTCCCGCCCAAGGTCGCTGCCACCAAGCTCGCCAACTCTCTCAGGGCCCCTCCTCACGCCGCCTGCGCCAGGCATTCCCAGACCTGGTACGCCACTGCTGGCGGGTCAACAAACCATGGCCAGGCTCCTACTTCGCCGGGACCGGCGGCGGCGCCCCGCTCTCCGTGGTCAGGCAGTACATCGAGCAACAGAACCGGCCGGTGTGAGCCCCTGCCCGGCTCCGCCGGAACCAGATGCGGCAACACTCCGCGTCGCCACCCTCAGATTCGCATCACCACCGGGCTTCAAGCCCGATGCACCGCGAATGGATCCCGGTAGCCGACAGCCGAACGGACGCGTGTGACGGTAGCCGGTCTTTCAGCGGTTGTTTTACCGACAGCTTGTCGGGAAAGCATTGACGTAGACGATGGCCTCTACTTAGGTAAGGCTCACCTACATACCTCGGCCCCGGAGGTCCACCGTGGAGTTCTCCGCCCAGATCCGCACCGCCTCACGGGAAGCGCACTCGGACGTCGGGAGCTCGTCGTTCATGAGCGATCTGCTCGGTGGACGGCTGGGGGTGGCGGCCTACCGCCGCTACTCCGAGCAGCTGTGGTTCGTCTACCGCGCCCTGGAGTCTCCGGCCGACGCGCTCGCGGCGGACCCCGTGGCGGGCCCTTTCCTCCGGCCGGAGCTGGCCCGTCTGGCCGAGCTGGAGCGCGACCTGGCCCACTTCGGCGGCCCCGACTGGCGCAGCGGCCTCACCGCGCTGCCCGCCACGGCGGCGTACGCGGCGCGGGTCACGGAGTGCGCCCGCGACTGGCCCGCGGGCTATGTCGCCCACCACTACACCCGCTATATGGGCGACCTGTCCGGCGGCCAGATCGTCCGGGACACGGCGGAGAAGACCTGGGGCTTCGACCGCAAGGGCGACGGGGTGCGGTTCTACGTCTTCGAGTCGATAGCCAACCCCGCCGCGTTCAAGCGGGAGTACCGCGCGCTGCTGGACGCGCTGCCGGTGGACGATCTGGAGAAGCAGCGCGTCGTGGAGGAGTGCAAGCGCGCCTACGCGCTGAACGCGGGGATCTTCCGGGAGCTGGCCGAGGAGTTCCGGATCAGCGCCTGAGCGGGGCGCCCACGCCAACGGCCGCCGAGGCCGTGCCCAAGCCCGCGCCCACGAGAGCGCGACCCCACGAAAGCGCCTCGCCCGTAACGGCGCCGCGCCCATAAGAGGCGTGCGTCACTCTTCCCGGACTGCGAACCGCATCAAATCAGCCACCTTGGCCAAATCTTTGCCATCCGCAGGGCACTCCTTGACCTTACACAGGATCCACACAGGCAAGGCTCAGTTAAGTTAGGGCAGCCTTATCCGCCGCCGTACGTCCGTCCTGCCCCGCCTGTCCCGATTCCGTCTGGAGCCCGTATGCGAGCCGCTCGCACCTCCGTTGTCGCCGCGATATCGGCACTGACGACGATCACCGCCGTCGCCGGATGCGCCCAGAAGTCCGACGCCAAGGACTCGGACGCCATCCAGGTCACCGCCTCCGACAGCGCGTGCGAGGTCTCCAAGACCTCCTTCCCCGCCGGGCATGTGAAGCTCGCGGTGGAGAACAAGGGCTCCAAGGTCACCGAGGTCTATGTCTACGCCCCGGGCGACCGGATCGTCACCGAGCGGGAGAACATCGGCCCCGGCACCCGCGCCTCGATCAACGCCGAGGTCAAGGCCGGTTCGTACGAGATCGCCTGCAAGCCCGGGATGAAGGGTCACGGCATCCGCCAGAAGGTGTCCGCGACCGGCGAGGGCAAGCTGCCCCAGCGCGATCCGCGGCTGGACAAGGCGGTGGCCGCGTACCGGACGTACGCCCAGAAGCAGGCCGATGACACGCTGCCCGCGGTCCAGAAGTTCGCCGACGCGGTCAAGAAGGACGACCTCGAGGGCGCCAAGAAGCTCTACGCCCCCTCGCGCGTCGGCTGGGAGCGCACCGAGCCGGTCGCCGAGTCCTTCGGCGATATCGACCCCAAGGTGGACGTGCGCGAGGACGGCCTGGAGAAGGGCCAGAAGTGGACCGGCTGGCACCGGCTGGAGAAGTCACTGTGGCAGACCAAGAAGATCACCGCGGCCGACCATGACCTCGCCGACCAGCTCATCAAGGATCTGAAGGACTGGCAGAAGCGCGTCGGCACCGCCGACATCACCCCCACCGGCATGGCCAACGGCGCCAAGGAGCTGCTGGACGAGGTGCAGACCGGCAAGGTCACCGGTGAGGAGGAGCGCTACAGCCACACCGACCTGGTGGACTTCAAGGCCAACGTCGAGGGCGCCGAGACCTCGTACAAGCTGCTCAAGCCGGTGGCGGCCGGACACGATCCGGAGCTGGCCAAGGAGCTCGACAATCAGTTCGCGGCCGTCACGAAGCTGCTGGACCGGTACCGCGAGGGCGATGGCTTCGTGTCGTACGACACCGTCTCGGAATCCCAGCGCAAGAAGCTGTCCGACGCGGTCAACGCGCTCGCCGAGCCGCTCTCCCGGCTCGCCGCGGCCGTCGTCGCCAAGTGAGGGGGCCGGGCATGACCGACGAGACCGGTACGGCTCCCTCGCGCGAGACCGGTACGGCTGCTCCCTCGCGCCGGGCGCTGATCGGCTGGGGCGGCGCCGGGCTCGCGCTCGGCGCCGCGGCCGCCGGGGGCGCGGCGGCCGCGCTCGGCGGCGACGCGGACGACACCCGGGCGGTCGCGGACAGCGGCGCCGCGGTGCCCTTCCACGGGGCGCACCAGGCGGGGATCGCCACCGCGGTGCAGGACCGGCTGCACTTCGCGGCGTTCGACATCACCACCGACGACCGCGCCGAGCTGATCGCGCTGCTGAAGGAGTGGACGAAGGCGGCGGCCCGGATGACCCAGGGGCACCCGGTCGGCGGCGGCGCGGTGAGCGATCTGGCGGAGGCCCCGCCGGACGACACCGGCGAGGCACTGGGCCTCAAGGCGTCCCGGCTCACCCTCACCATCGGCTTCGGGCCCACGCTGTTCACGGACAAGAAGGGCAAGGACCGCTTCGGCATCGCCGACCGCCGCCCCGAGGCGCTGATCGACCTGCCCGCCTTCCCCGGCGACAACCTCGACCCGGCGCGCAGCGACGGCGATCTGTGTGTGCAGGCGTGCGCGGACGATCCGCAGGTGGCCGTGCACGCCATCCGCAACCTGGCCCGGATCGGCATGGGCAAGGTGGCCATCCGCTGGTCGCAGCTGGGCTTCGGCAAGACGTCCTCGACCACGCCGGACGCGCAGACCCCGCGCAACATGATGGGCTTCAAGGACGGCACCCGGAACATCGCGGGCACCGACACCGCCGCCCTGGACAAGCATGTGTGGGTGAGCCGGAAGGCGGGCCCGGCGTGGCTGGCCGGCGGCTCGTATCTGGTGGCCCGCCGCATCCGGATGCACATCGAGACCTGGGACCGCACCTCGCTCAAGGAGCAGGAGGACGTCTTCGGCCGGGACAAGGGCGAGGGCGCGCCGCAGGGCAGGCAGCGCGAGCACGACGAGCCCAACCTGAAGGCGATGCTGCCGGACGCGCATGTCCGGCTGGCGCATCCGGACTCCAACGGCGGGGCCCGGATCCTGCGCCGCGGCTACTCCTTCACCGATGGCACGGACGGTCTGGGACGGCTCGACGCGGGGCTGTTCTTCCTCGCCTACCAGCACGACGTACGGGACGGGTTCGTGCCCGTACAGCGGCGGCTGGCGCGGACCGACGCGCTCAACGAGTACATCCAGCACGTGGGTTCGGCGCTCTTCGCCATCCCGCCGGGCGTCCGGGACGCGGACGACTGGTGGGGCAGGGCGCTGTTCTCCTGACGGACCCTGCCAGGAACCCTCGACCTCCTCCAGGAACCCTCGACAAGGAAGGCGAACCTCGTGTTCGGCAATTACCTGATCGGTCTGCGCGAAGGGCTCGAAGCCAGCCTGGTGGTCTGCATCCTGGTCGCCTATCTGGTCAAGACCGAGCGCCGGGAAGCACTGCGCCCGGTGTGGCTCGGGATCGCCGTCGCGGTTGCCTTGAGCATGTCCTTCGGCGCGGCGCTGGAGTTCGGCTCGCAGGAGCTGACCTTCGAGGCGCAGGAGGCGCTGGGCGGTTCGCTGTCGATCGTGTCGGTGGGCCTGGTTACGTGGATGGTGTTCTGGATGCGGCGCACCGCCCGCCATCTGAGGTCCGAGCTGCACAGCAAGCTGGACGCGGCGCTCGCGATGGGCACCGGGGCGCTGGTGGCCACGGCCTTCCTCGCGGTCGGCCGGGAGGGCCTGGAGACCGCGCTGTTCGTGTGGACGGCGGTGCGGGCGAGCAACGACGGTACGGCGGACCCGCTGATCGGCGTGGTCCTTGGCCTGGTCACCGCGGTGGTGCTGGGCTGGCTGTTCTACCGGGGCGCGCTGCGGATCAACCTGGCGAGGTTCTTCACCTGGACCGGTGCGATGCTGGTCGTGGTGGCGGCGGGGGTGCTCGCGTACGGCTTCCACGACCTCCAGGAGGCCGACTGGCTGCCCGGGCTGCACTCGCTGGCCTTCGACATCAGCTCCACCATCGCGCCGGACTCCTGGTACGGCACGGTGCTGAAGGGCGTCTTCAACTTCCAGCCGGACCCGACCTGGCTCCAGGTGTGGATGTGGGCGCTCTACCTGGTCCCCACGCTCGCGCTGTTCCTCCGCCCCGGTAGGGTGTCGCCGTCCACAGCAGCCCCCACGAATCGGGAGCCGGAGCCCCATGACACGCAGGTCGCCCCGTCGGCAGCTGGCAGTTCCGACCGCAGCGGTGGTACTGACGCTGGGGATGACGCTCACGGGGTGCATGACGGTGCACGGCGAGCGGGAGAACATTCCGTCGGTGGACAAGGCTGAGGCGCCCAAGGCGCTCGAGCGGTTCACCGACACATACAACAAGGCGTACCGGGAGCTGGATCCGGCGCTGGCGAGCCAGGTGGAGACGGGCCCGCTGGAGGCCATCACCACGGCCGACCTCAAGGCCCAGCACGCGAGCTCGCCCGACGGCAACCCCAAGTACCCGTCGCTGGAGCTGTCCGACGTCACCTACCGCATCCCCAAGCAGGTGGGCTGGCCGAAGTTCTTCGTCGCGGACACCGACAGCAACCGCGACGACAACCGCTGGCTGTTCGTCTTCACCCGTGGCGGTGCCGATGAGCCGTGGAAGGCCGCGTATCTGTCGATCCTCAGCCAGGACGAGGTCCCGGACTTCGCGACCGACAAGGACGGCTGGGCCAAGCCGGTCCGGGCCGCCGGGCCGGCCCCGAGGCTGGCCACCCGGCCGGACAAGCTGAGCGCGGAGTACGCCGACTACCTGATGACGGGCAAGGGTTCGGTCTTCGCCGACGGCCAGTCCACGTCGGGGCTGCGGGACACCCGGAAGAAGTACCTGCGCACGCCGAAGTTCTGGACCGAGTACATCGACAGTCCGGCGCAGGGCGCAGGGGACGCCCCGGTGGGGCTGCGCACCTCGGACGGCGGGGCGATCGTGTTCTTCACCTCGCACCACCGGCAGAAGCAGACCATGGCGAAGGGGTTCCGGCCCAACCCGGATCCGCAGATCAAGGCGCTGATGACGGGGGAGGCGAAGAAGGCGGTGACGCTGACCCGCATCGCGGAGTCGGCGGTACGGGTCCCGGCGAAGGACGCGGCGGACCCGAAGGTGGTCTTCCTGAACCGCCTGGAGGGCGTAACGGCGGCGAAGGGCGAATAGGCCCGTAGGGTTTCGTTGTCGGGTGCGGGCCGGTGGGTGGGTGTGCCCACCCGTCCCTCCCCCAGCTACCGCTGGGAGGTGCCCCCTCCGCGGAACGATTGCCCACACCCCTGCCCTACCGCCCCATGGGCCAAGCGGCTGTCTCCCGATCCTCGCCCGCGAAGCGGGCACACGCATCGGTGAGCGCCTCCAGCAAGGTCAGCGGATCCGGCAGCGCCCGCTCCGGCCCGAGCACCCACCCCACATGCCCGTCCCCCGGCAACCTCGCGGGCGGCACCAGCACATAGCTCCCCCGGCAGTGCCACCGCAGCCCCGGATGCTCATCCATCGTCTCCGGATGGCAGTCCAGCTCACAGGGCCACCACTCGTCCTCGTCGTCGGGCGTACCCCGCGTGGCCGTGAAGAAGAGCATCCGGCCCTGCTGGAGATCGCCGCTGCTCGTGGCCACGGGCCCGACCTCGACGTCGGCCTCCCCCAGCCGCTCCAGGGCCAGCCGCCCCGCGTCCGCGGGCACGTCGAGCACATCGTGAACGATGCCGGTGGCGGTGATGAAGTTGGCCCGCGGATCGGCGCGCAGCCACTGCGCGACCTTGTCCGGGTCCGTCGTCGCCTGGGTCTGCCAGGCGAACGAGACGGGGTGGCGGGCCGGGGTGGGACAGCCGATGCGGTCACAGGAACAGCCGTAACCGGAGGGGTACGCGGCCGGCGCGAGCGGGAACCCCGCCGCCGCGGCGGCCATGAGCAGATCCTCGCGGACGCCCCCGGCGCCCGCTCCCGTGCCCTGGTCGCCGCCCGCTCCGCTCCTCGGCCGACGCAGCCACTGGGAGAACCTGCCCTTGCGTTCCATCTATCGCCTCGCTTCACCGCCGGCACCCGGCGGTACCGCCGGTACCCGGTCAATGCTGCCACCATCCTGCTCCGGAAGTGGCCGGTGTCCGCATCCGGGGTGGGTGAGAGCACCCCGACCGGGTGTCGATATCAGGGCATAACGGATGCCACGCCCCTAGCGTTCCATTTATGATCAGCAGGCATCTTCTGACCGCCGTCGTGGTGCTCGGCCTGTCCATACCGGCGGCCGTCGCGGCCCACCCCACCGCCCGTCCGTCCGTACGACGCCTCATACCCCCGGCCGCCGAACCGGCGCGCTCCGGCCTCCGGCCCGCGCTCACGACGCCGTCGTCCCGTAAGCCGGCCGTCGTCTACACCGCGCACCGCGGCGGCGCCCTGGAAGTGCCCGAGAACAGCATGTCCGGGCTGGCCAGCGCCTTCAGCAGGCATGACGTCCAGGTACTGGACTTCGACAGCCGCATGCTGGCGGACGGCACGCTCGTGGTGATGCACGACGCCACGCTGGACCGCACCACCGACCGGACCGGGCCCGTGCGGGCCCTGACCACCGCCCAGTGGCGCGACGTCCGGCTGCGCCCCGACCCCTCCCTGCGCGGCACCTGGCGGCCCGAGCGGCCGCCGACCGTCGCCGAGGTACTGGACCGGTTCGGCGGCCGGATCACCTTGATGGTGGAGGCCAAGGACCCGGAGAGCCTGCCGCGGCTGGCGAAGATGATCCGCGACCGGGGGCTGATCCACTCCGTCTACGTCAACAGCAACCGCCCCGAGGTGGCCCGCGAGGCCCACCGCAAGGGGCTGCTGACCCAGCTGTGGCGGTCCGCCCGGCAGATGCGCACCGACACCCCGCGCGACTGGCGCGGAGCCGTCGATCTGCTGGACGTCGACTACCGGGCGCGCGATGAGGACGTACGGCGGGCCGTCGCCTCCGGGATACCTCGGGTATGGGCGCACACCGTGGACACCCCGGCGCAGCGGGACCGGATGCTGCGGCTGGGCTGCGACGGCATCATCACGGACGCGCCGCGACGACTGATCTCCACGCCCGTACGAACGCCGCGGGCGCCCAGCGGCGGATGAGCGGCAGTCGGCGGTGGGCGTCGGCCACACCCAGGCCGCCGCCGGTGTCGCCCGGGCCGACCAGCAGGGCCCGGCGGTGGGCACGCGGACCGACCAGCGGCCCCGGGCTGGGCGGTGGCCCGGCCCCCGGTCCGCGCGGCGGGGGCGGCCCTGGGGGAGCGGACCGGGCGGGAGGTACCCGGCTCGGGCCGGGAGGGCGCCGCCCAGGGCAGCGCGGCCCCCGCGAGAGGCCCGGCCCAGGCGCCGAAGGCGCCCCCTCCCGCCGGTAGAATCCCCCGAATGCACGCCCCCGACGCCGCCCCCACCGACGAGACGCCCCACACCGCGCTCGCCGGACTCCTCGACGGTCTGCCGCCCCGCCAGGCGGCCCAGGCGGTCGACCGGCTGATCGGCCACTACCGGGGGCGCACCCCGACCGACGCGCCCGTGCTGCGCGACCGCTCCGACGTCGCCGCCTACGCCGCGTACCGGATGCCCGCGACCTTCGAGGCCGTGCGCGCCGCCCTCGACGCCTTCCGCGCCCGTACCCCCGACTGGGCCCCGGCCGCGCACATCGACATCGGCGGCGGTACGGGCGCGGCCAGTTGGGCGGTGGCCGCCGCCTGGCCGCGGGCCGGGCACACCACCACGGTCCTGGACTGGGCCGAACCCGCGCTGGCCCTCGGCCGTGAACTGGCCCGGCAGGCGCCCTCCGAGGCGCTGCGCACCGCCCGGTGGCAGCGCCGGGCCATCGGCGACGGCCTCGCGCTGCCGGACGGGACGGACCTGGTCACCGTCAGCTACGTACTGGGCGAGCTGACCGGGACCGACCGGCACGCCGTCGTGGCCGAGGCGGCGCGCGCGGCGCAGGCCGTGGTGCTGGTCGAACCGGGCACCCCGGACGGCTATCTGCGGATCCGCGAGGCCCGGGACCGGCTGCTGGCGGCCGGGCTGCGGATCGTCGCCCCCTGCCCGCACGGCGCGTCCTGCCCGATCGAGCCCGGCGCCGACTGGTGCCACTTCGCCACCCGGGTCCGCCGCTCCTCCCTCCACCGGCGGGTCAAGGGCGGTTCGCTGCCGTACGAGGACGAGAAGTTCAGCTATGTCGCGGCCGTACGGTTCGACCCGGCACCCGCCGGGGCGCGGGTGGTGCGCCGTCCGCAGATCCGCAAGGGCCAGGTGCTGCTGGACCTGTGCGCGCCCGAGGAGGGGCTGCGGCGCGCCACGGTGACCAAGCGTCAGGGGCCGCTGTACCGGGCCGCCCGCGATGTGTCCTGGGGCGATGTCTGGCCACCCGAGGAGGAACCACCCCGCCGGGCGCTCCGCTAAGAGCTCCGCCGGACCGTGACGCCTGCGGCGGGCTGCCCCTCCGCGCCCCTTCCCGGAACCGGGGCTCCGCCCCAGACGCCGGGGTCCGGGGGCGAAGCCCCTGGTACCGCTGGAAGCCCCGACCTGCCGTCGATCGTCCGCGGCGCCGTCGTGGCTGGTCGCGCAGTTCCCCGCGCCCCTTCACCCCGCCCCTTCCCGCAGCATCGATATGCGGCTCCGCTGCTGCCCCGGGGTCTGGGGCAGAGCCTCAGGTTCGGGAAGGGGCGGGGAGGGGAAACAGCCCGCCGCAGGCGATCACGAGCCGAAGCCCCCTAGCCCGGGGCCGGGGCGGGGGTGAAGGTGACCGGGAGGGAGACCAGGCAGCGGTACCAGAGGGAGTCCATCCACTGGAGCTCACCGGGCTCGACCGCCAGCTCCAGGTCCGGCACCCGGTCGAGCAGCACCTCGATCGCCGTCTCCGAGATGATCTTGCCGAGGTCGGGCGCATGCGCCGGGCATCCGTAGTCGCCACCGGAGAAGGACACATACGCGTTGTTCCCGGCGTAGCCCACCGTGGAGTCGGGCCACAGCAGCGGGTCCGCGTTGGCGGCGGCGAAGCCGAGGACGAGGAGGTCGCCGGCGCGGATGCGCTGGCCGCCGAGCGTGGTGTCCCGGGTGGCGAAGCGGCCGATGACGTTCTGGAGCGGGGAGTCCGCCCACAGCACCTCGTTCATGGCCTCGCCGATGCTGCGGCGGTTGCCCGCGAGGGTCATGGTGAACCGGTCGTCGGTGAGCATCAGCCGGACGGTGTTGCCGATCCAGTAGGACGTGGCGGGCATGCCCGCGGCGATCATCACCATCAGGTCCCCGACGAGTTGCTCGTCGGTGAGGTCCGGGGAGTTGGCGATGTACCGGGAGGTGACGTCCGGGCCCGGCTCCTCGCGCTTGGCCGCCACCAGCCGCTGTACCACCTCGGCGGCCCGCTGCTGGGCCGCCATGGATTCGTCGTTGGAGAGCAGCGAGACGGTCACCGCCTCCGCCATGTACTCCAGCTGGTCCTCGGGCAGGCCGTACATCGTGCCCATGGCGAGGGCGGGCACCGAATAGACGTAGTCGAAGACCAGGTCCGCCTTGCCGCTGCCGACGAACTTGTCGATCAGCGAGTCGGCGAAGCGCTCGCAGTGCCGGCGCAGTTCGAAGGGGTCGACGGAGGCGAGGGCGTCGCTGACGGCCGCCGAGCGCCGCCGGTGCTCGTCCCCCTCCGTAAAGTGGATCATGGGGCTGTGGGCCACCCAGGGCATGAGGGGCCAGTCGGAAGGCACCTCGTCCCAGCGGTTCCAGCGGCGTGAGTCGCGGCCGTAGGTCTGGACGTCGGTGACGACCTGGCGTATCTCGCGATAGCCGAGGACGAGCCAGGCGGGGACGTCGGACTCCAGCAGGACCGGGGCGACCTGTCCGTGGTCGCGCCGCATCCGCTCATAGCTCTCGGCCGGATTCCGCAGGTACCGCTCCCCGTACAGCAGTGCGGGGCCGGTGTGGGAGGGGTCGGCGTGGGCGGGGCAGCCGGGGGGCGGCACCGCCGGGCCCGGGTCGCGGGGCGCGGCCTCCGCGCCCGGCGGTTCCGGAGGGGCCGGAGGGGCCGGAGGGGCCGGAGGGGCCGGAGAGTCCTGCGGGTCCTGGAGGTTCGTCACAGCGGTCTTCCTCGTGGCGGTGGAGCAGCGCGGCCGTCCGGGGGTACACGGCAGTTGCACAGGCTAACCAAGCGAACGGATCAGGCCAACTGTCCAGACATCACCGGCTGGTGAGACCAGGTCAGCCAGAGCAGGTCAGCCAAGGGCACGGGTCGGCGCCGTCAGCCCAGGGCGCGGGCCAGCGCCGTGGCCGCCGCCGCGCGGGGCGCGCTGTCGCCGGGGCGACGGCGCGGATGCACGGTGGTGGCGAGCAGCACCAGATAGGCCCCGCGGGCCCGGTCCACCACCAGGCTGGTCCCGGTGAACCCGGTGTGCCCCGCGGCGCCCCGTCCCGCCAACTCGCCCATGAACCACGGCTGGTCGACCTCGAAGCCCAGCCCAGGCGCGGTCAGCATCAGCTCGGTGGACTCCGGCGACAGCACGGGCCCGCCCCCGGCCAGCAGCGCCCGGCACAGCACGGCCAGGTCCCCGGCCGTCGAGAAGAGCCCGGCGTGCCCCGCGACCCCGCCCAGCGCCCAGGCGTTCTCGTCGTGCACCACGCCCCGCAGCATCCCCCGGTCCAGCTTGCCCCAGGGCCGTCGCTGGTCCTCGGTGGCCGCGATCCGGGGGAGCCAGGAGGCGGGCGGGTTGAAGCGGGTGTCGGTCATGTCCAGCGGGCCGGTGACCGTCTCCTGGACGAGCCGGTCCAGCGGCTGCCCGGCCGACCGCTCCAGAACGCGCTGGAGCAGCAGGAAGTTGAGGTCGGAGTAGCGGCGAGCGGTGCCGGGCGGGGTGGTCGGCGGCTCGGCCGCGAGCCGGGCCAGCGCCCGCTCCCGCCCGTCCTCCTCGTACAGCGGCAGTTCGGGGATCAGCCCGGAGGTGTGGGTGAGCAGCTGCCGCACGGCGATGCCGTGCTCGGCGGCGGCCGTGCACTCCGGGGCGTACGCGGCCACCCGCCCGTCCAGCGAGATCAGCCCGCGCTCGACGGCCCGCAGCGCCACGATGGTGGTGAACAGCTTGGTGAGCGAGGCGAGGTCGAAGACGGTGTCGCGGCGCACCGGCGCCCACCGCTCGCGCGGCAGCTCCACGCCCCGGTCGGAGGTCTCGTCGTAGGCCGCGTGGCGCACCGCCCAGCCGAAACACTCCTCGGCCAGCGGGCCGGAGCCGGTCCCGGCCGCCAGCGCCACCCCGGAACACCAAGGGCGCTCCCCCTCGGGAAGCGCCCTGACGGTCTCCAGCAGCCGGGTCAGACCACGGTCACGCTGCGCTTCGTACGTCGCTGCCACGGACGGCAGAGTCCCATGAAGCAGGCCATCGCCGCGAGCGCGCAGCCCAGCTGGACGACGGCCATCGGCACCGCCGTGGTCTCGCCCGCGATCCCCACCAGCGGGGAGGCGACCGCGCCCAGCAGGAAGGTGGAGGTGCCCAGCAGCGCGGAGGCGGAACCGGCGGCGTGCGGGGTGCGCATCAGCGCCGAGGCATTGGTGTTCGGCATGGCCAGACCCATCGACGACATCAGCACGAACAGGCAGGCCGCGACCGGCCCCAGACCGGCCTTGCCGAAGACCCCGGCGGAAAGGATCAGCAGCGCGGTCGCCGCGAGGGCGATCAGCGTCAGCGCCACGGCCAGCACCTTGTCCATGTTGACGCGGCCGACGAGCACCCGGCCGTTGATCTGGCCCATGCCGATGAGGCCGATCGAGTTGAGGCCGAAGAGGAGGCTGAAGGTCTGCGGCGAGGCGCCGTAGATCTCCTGGACGACGAAGGACGAACCGGAGACATAGGCGAAGAGGGCGGCGAAGGCGAAGCCGCCCGCGAGCATGTATCCGGCGAAGACGCGGTCGGCGAGCAGCCCGCGCATCGTACGGAGCGTCTGGCCGAGCCCGCCGTCGTGGCGGCGCTCCGCGGGCAGGGTCTCGCCCAGGAAGCGCCAGACGACGAGGGTGAGCAGGGCGCCGATCACGGTGAGGACGACGAAGACGCCGCGCCAGTCGGTGAAGCGCAGGATCTGCCCGCCGATGACGGGCGCGGCGATGGGCGCGACGCCGGAGATCAGCATGAGGGTGGAGAAGAAGCGGGCCATCGCGATGCCGTCGTACAGGTCGCGGACGACGGCGCGGGCGATCACGATCCCGGCCGACCCCGCGAGCCCCTGGAGCAGCCGGAACCCGATCAGCAGCCCGGCGGTGGGCGCGAAGGCGCAGATGGCGGTGGCGATGACGTAGATCACCATGCCGATGAGGAGGGGACGGCGGCGGCCCCACTTGTCGCTCATCGGGCCGACGACGAGCTGGCCGAGCGCCATGCCCATCAGGCAGGCGGTGAGGGTGAGCTGGGCGGTGGCGGCGGAGCTGTGGAGCGCGTCGGTGACCTCCGGCAGGGCCGGGAGGTACATGTCCATCGAGAGGGCGGGGAGAGCGGTGAGCCCGCCGAGGACGAAGGTGACGAGGAGGCTCGTACGGCGCTGCGCGGTCAGCGGAGCGGTGACCTGGGGCGCGGCGGCGGAGAAGGGGGGAGAAGAGAGTTCGGGTCTGGGAGCCCGGGAGGGAGCGGCGGCCGTTTGGCCGGGCTGCTGCATGCTGACCTTCCATGAGTCGTTGAATCGTTGTCTATGCTCTCAGCTGAATTGGAGTGCTCACGACCGAATAAGCCAGAGGTGAGGATGTCCGGACCGAAGGCCGAGCCCGTGCGGTGGGGGATCCTGGCGACCGGCGGGATCGCCGCGTCGTTCACCACGGATCTGCTGGAGATGGCGGACGCGCAGGTCATGGCGGTGGGATCGCGCAGCCCGGAGTCGGCGAAGCGGTTCGCGGAGCGGTTCGGGATACCCCGCTCCTACGGCGGCTGGGAGGAGCTGGCCGCCGATGACGACATCGATGTGATCTATGTCGCCACCCCGCACTCGGCCCATCGGGCGGCGGCCGGGCTGTGTCTGGAGGCGGGGCGTGCGGTGCTGTGCGAGAAGCCGTTCACGCTCAATGTCCGCGAGGCCCAGGAGCTGGTGGACCTCGCCCGGACCCGGGGCCGCTTCCTGATGGAGGCGATGTGGACGTACTGCGATCCGGTCGTCCGCCGGATGACCGAGCTGATCCACGACGGCGCGATCGGCGAGGTCCGGGCGGTCCACGCGGACTTCGGGCTGCCCGGCCCGTATCCCCCGGACCACCGGCTGCGCGATCCGGCGCTGGGCGGTGGCGCCCTGCTGGACCTCGGCGTCTATCCGGTGTCCTTCGCCCAGCTGCTGCTCGGCGAGCCGGACGAGGTGCGGGCGGTGGGGCAGCTCTCCCCGGAGGGCGTGGATGTGAACACGGGCCTGGCGCTGGGCTGGGACGGCGGGGCGGTGGCGCTGCTGTCCTGCTCGATCACCGCCGATACGCCGATGACGGCGGCGGTGACGGGCACGGCGGGGCGGATCGAGTTCCCGCGCGGCTTCTTCCAGCCCGAGCGCTTCGTACTGCACCGGCCCGGCCGGGATCCGGAGGAGATCACGGCGGTGGACGGGATGCGCTCCTACCAGCGGGAGGCGGCGGAGGTGATGCGCGCGCTGCGCGCGGGCGAGACGGAGTCCCCGCTGGTGCCGCTGGACGGCACGCTGGCGGTGATGCGGACCCTCGACGCGGCGCGGAAGCGGCTGGGGGTGCGGTATCCGGGAGCGGACGCGGACACAAACGAGGACGAGGCATGAGCGGGGCGGGCCCGGCGCTGGGGTGCGCACCGGGCCCGCCCGCCCGTCAGACCTGCTTCAGGCCGGGGTTCCCGGCCTCGCTGACGAGCGACGCCGCCGTGGTGAGCGGCGCGCCCTGGGTCGTGACCGCGGAGACAGTCTTGTAGTCGGCCCGTGCCCGCTCCTCGTCCAGCGAGACCGTCACATAGCCGCGCCGGCCGTTGTAGAACTTCATATGCGGGTTGGCGGCCATGTAGGTGGCCCAGTTGTCGGGCTTGTCGGCGCCGTCCTTGCCGCTGCTGACGGAGGTGCCGACGAACTCCACGCCCAGGGTCCGGGAGCCCGGGTCGTCGAAGTCCTTCTTGATGTCGAAGGCGTAGTGCACATGGACATCGCCGGTCAGGACGACGAAGTTGGCCAGGCCCGCCTTCTCCACACCGGCCAGGATCCGCTCCCGGGAGGCGGGGTAGCCGTCCCAGGAGTCCATGGAGAGCTTGGAGCGCGCGGCCGTGGTGTTCTTCCGCTGGGAGAAGGTGACCTGCTGCGGCAGCACGTTCCAGGTGGCGGTGGAGCGCTGGAAGCCGTCGAGCAGCCAGCGCTCCTGGGTGGCGCCGGTGAGGGTGCGCGAGGGGTCCTCGGACTCCGGCCCCGGGTACTGCCAGCCGTCGCCGTACGCCTGGTTGGAGCGGTACTGGCGGGTGTCGAGGATGTCGAACTGGGCCAGCTTGCCGTAGTGGAAGCGGCGGTAGAGCCGCATGTCGGCGCCGCTCGGCTGCTGCGGCATCCGCAGCGGCATGTTCTCCCAGTACGCCCGGTAGGCGGCGGCCCGGCGGATCAGGAACTCGTCCGACGGGCCGCCGTTCTCGTCGATGTCGCCCGCGTAGTTGTTCTCGGTCTCGTGGTCGTCCCAGGTGACATACCAGGGGAAGGCGGCGTGGGCGGCCTGGAGGTCCTCGTCGGACTTGTAGAGCGCGTAGCGCAGCCGGTAGTCCCCGAGCGTCATGGTCTCGGTGTTGAAGTGCGCGGGGAGGGTGCGGTCGGTGTAGTTGCGGGCGCCGCCCGCGGCGTTGACCGCGTACTCGTACTGGTAGTCGCCCACGTGGAAGACGGCGTCCAGGTCCTCCTGCGCCAGGTGGCGGTAGGCGGTGAAGTAGCCGTCGTGGTACGCCTGGCAGGACACCAGACCGAAGCGGACCTCCTGGACCTTGGCGCCCAGGGCGGGGGTGGTGCGGGTGCGGCCCACCGGGCTGGTCCAGTTCCCGGCCTTGAAGCGGTACCAGTAGACGCGGCCCGGCTCGAGCCCCTTGGCGTCCACGTGCACCGTGTAGTTGAACTCGGCGTGCGCGGTGGTGGTCCCCCGGCGGGCGACGCGGCTGAACTTCTCGTCGCGGGCGATCTCCCACTCGACCTTGACGGTGCCCTCCTCGGGCAGCCCGTTGCCCGGCTCGTAGGGGCGGGGCGCCAGCCTGGTCCACAGCACGACGGCGTCGGGCAGCGGATCGCCGGAGGCCACGCCGAGCGTGAACGGGTTGTCGGCGAGCGCGCGCGGCGACACCTGCGCGGCGTGGGCGCTGGGCAGATTGGTGGTGAAGGCGAGCGCGGCGGCGGCTCCCGTCACGGTGAGGAAGCGGCGGCGTCCGAACGTTGCGGCCGCGGCTCGTATGGCCCGCTGATGCGAGTCGTGTGCCATGTGCTCTCCCCTGGCTCGTGGCGTCAGAGGAATTGGAGTGCCGGGGGACGGCCGGGCGTTTGCGTGGACACGACATCGATATGACCGCTCGGTGAGCTCCATTGCCGGAAGGGACCTTTACCGCGAATCGGCGTGCCGACACGGTGAACTGACGTGGCGTACGCTGCGGCGCCATGAGCGATGGACGTGTGTCGGTGGTGTCGAAAGTGGCGGTGGTGACGGGCGCGGGGTCCGGGGTCGGCCGGGCCGTGGCGCTCGAACTCCTCGAGGCGGGCTGGTCGGTGGTGCTGGCCGGACGCCGCGAGGAGGCCCTGGCCGAGACGGCGCGGCTGGCCGGTGGCGGCCCCCCGGCCCCCGTGGTGCCGACGGACGTGGCCAGTCCGGAGCGGGTGGACGCGCTCTTCGCGGCGGTGCGGGAGCGGTTCGGGCGGCTGGATCTGCTGTTCAACAACGCGGGCAGCTTCGGCCCGCGTGGGGTGCCGCTGGAGGATCTGGCCTACGAGGACTGGCGGTCGGTCGTGGACACCAACCTCACGGGGGCGTTCCTGTGCGCACAGGCGGCGTTCCGGCTGATGCGCGATCAGGATCCCCGGGGCGGACGGATCATCAACAACGGCTCGCTGTCGGCGCATGTGCCCAGGCCGGACAGCGTGGCGTACACGGCCACCAAGCACGCCATCACGGGGCTCACCAAGTCGCTGTCGCTGGACGGGCGCCGGTACGGCATCGCCTGCGGGCAGATCGACATCGGCAACGCGGCGACCGAGATGACCGAGCGGATGTCCGCCGGTGTGCCGCAGCCGAGCGGGGAGGTGGTGGCCGAGCCCGTGATGGACGTCGCGGACGTGGCACGTACGGTGCGGCATATGGCGTCGCTGCCCCTGGAGGCGAATGTGCAGTTCGCGACGGTCATGGCGACGGCGATGCCGTACATCGGCCGCGGCTGACGGATGAGGGAACGTCACCCGTCGTAGATAACCCTCCGATTGTGGAGATAATGTGAGGATGCGGGCAATTCACCCCATCGGCACAGCGATTCCCGGGCGCCCCCTCGCCACCCCCCGGACTGTTCGAGGACCGCTCGATATGGCAGGGTCGTTTCCCACCGCGCCACATGCTTCACCGCTGCCCCACCACTGCCCCACACTGCCCAACACCGCCCCACACCGGCATCCGAACGAAGAGAGACCGCCGTGCGTTCTCTGCCGCTCACCCTGGTCGCCCGTCTGCTGCCCGTAGCCGTCCTCGCCGCCGTGGGAGTGGCCATGACGACGTCGGACGACTCGGATACGAGCGCCACCCCGGCGGGCCCCTCCCCACAGACCTCGGCCCCCGCGACCGGCGCCGCCGCGCCGCGCTACGCCAAGCCGCCCGAGGAGGCGTGCACGGTCCTCCCGGAGTCGATGATCAAGGATCTGGTGCCGGGCGCCAAACCGGCCGGGAACGAGCTGAAGTCCAGCGACCTCAACCGCCGTACGGGCTGCTCCTGGCATGCGCTGGACGACTTCGACTACCGCTGGCTGGACATCGCCTACGACATCAAGAGCGTCGCGGGGAAGCAGAAGAGCGAGGGCGGCAGCGCGGTGCCCGGCCTCGGCGACGACGCCTCGGTGACCGAGAAGACCACCGAGGACGACGACCAGGGCATACGCGAGGCCGTGGTGACGGTCCACCAGGACAACGCCACGGTCACCGTGACCTACAACGGCGGCGACTTCGAGAGCCACAAGGCCGCCGACTCCGATGACATCCGTAAGGGCGCCATCGGCGCGGCCAAGAAGGCGCTCGCCGCACTCGACGGCTGATTGTCTTGCTGAGCTGATTGTCTTGCTCAGACTTTGAAGCTCGTTGCTCAGTCCTTGATGAACATCAGCCGTACGGAAGTGTCCTTCTGAGTGAACGGTTACGATCGCGGGCATCGCAACCGAACTCTGGAGTCCCACCGTGTCCGCCGCCCCCGAACCACGCCTGGGTATCGCCGTCCTGACCATGGGCAACCGGCCCAGAGAGGTGGCCGCCCTGCTGGAGTCGGTCGCGAAGCAGGACGTACCCCCGGCGCGCGTCGTGGTCGTCGGCAACGGCTCCCCACTCCCGGAGTTCCCGGAGTTCCCGGGCGAGGTGACCACGGTCGAGCTGACGGAGAACCTCGGGGTCTCGGGCGGCCGTAACGTCGCCTGGCGCCGGCTGCGCGAGTTCGGCGACGTGGACGTGGTCGTCGATCTCGACGACGACGGGCTGCTGGTGGACGCCGACGTCTTCCGCCGGGTGCGCGATCTGTACGCCGAGGATCCGCGCCTGGGCATCGTGAGCTTCCGCATCGCCGACGAGACGGGCGAGACCCAGCGCCGCCACGTACCCCGGCTGCGCGCGTCCGACCCGATGCGCGGCGGCGAGGTGACCACCTTCCTCGGCGGCGGCCACGCCCTGTCGATGGCGATGCTGGAGCAGATCGGCGGCTGGCCGGACGAGTTCTTCTTCACCCATGAGGAGACCGACCTCGCGTGGCGGGCGCTCGACGCGCGCTGGAAGGTCGTCTACGCCCCCGAACTGCTGCTCCAGCACCCCCGGACCTCCCCCGCCCGGCACGCCGTCTACCACCGGATGACCGCCCGCAACCGGGTCTGGCTGGCCCGCCGCCACCTGCCGCTGCCGCTGGCGCCGCTCTACCTGGCCACCTGGACGCTGCTCACGCTCGTCCGCACCCGCTCCCTGACCGGGCTGCGGGCCTGGGCGGGCGGCTTCCTCGAGGGCCTGCGCACCAGCTGCGGGCGGCGCCGTCCGATGCACTGGCGCACGGTGTGGCACATGACCAAGCTGGGCCGCCCGCCCCTTATCTGACGACGGCCCGGCAGCGCGGACAGAAGGGGCCCGGCCGAGGCCTTACGGGGCGGCCCGAAGGACCGGCGGCCCTACGGGGGCAAGACCCGCCGGACAACCCCTAAGGCGCCAGCCCGAGCGCGGGGAAGACCGACGCTTCGAGGAAGCGCGTCAGATACGCGCGGTCGGCCGCCCGCCCCTCGAGCAGGTGGCGGACCCGCATCGCGCCGATCAGCTGGGTGGGGACGAACTCGAGGGCGGGGTTGTCCGCGGCCACCTCGCCGCGCTCCACGCCCCGGCGGACCATCGCCTGGATCGTCTTCACCTCGTGCTCGATCAGCGCGGCGCGCAGCGCCTGGAGCAGATCGGGGTTCTGCAGCGCGGCGTGCCCGAGGGCGTACACCAGCGCGGTGTCACCGCCGCACACCTCTCCCGCCTCGCCCACCGCCTCCGCGACGGCGCGCAGGTCGCCCGCGAGGGAACCGGTGTCGATGCCCTCCAGCGCGAAGGGGCGCTTGCAGGAGCGCAGCGCGGCGACGACGAGCTGGGGCTTGGTGCACCACTGCCGGTAGAGGGTGGAGCGGCTGGCGCGGGTGCGGGCGGCGACCGCCTCGATGGTGAGGGCCTCGTAGCCGCCCTCCTGGAGCAGTTCGAGGACCGCCTGATAGAACTCCTGCTCCCGCTCGGGGGTGATCTTGGAACGGCGCTGCGGCGCGTCCGTCTCCGGGCTCTGCGTCGCCATCGGGTCCTCCTCCTCGGTCCACCGGACTCCGGCTCCCTCCCCGACCACGCAGTGTACCGACACATCCGCGTACCGATACGCCCTTGTACCGATACGCCTCCGCACCGGTACACTCTTGTATCGATACGTTTGTGTGCCGATAGTGCCGTTGGTGGCAGGCAGGCAGACAGTGCCCAGAGGAAGGCACGGTGGATGAACCCGACCGTCATAGCCGTCGCGCTCGCGCTCGCCTCGGCCGTCGCCTACGCGACCGCGGCCGTGGCCCAGGAGCGGCTGGCCGCGGGCGGCCGGCCGGACCGCATGCCGCGGCTGCTGCTGCGCGGCGCCTGGTGGGGAGCGGTCGGCCTCAACTCCACCGGTGCCCTGCTGCATGTGGCCGCGCTGCGGTACGGACCGCTCACCCTGGTCCAGCCGCTCGGCGCGCTGACTCTGGTGGCGGCCGTCCCGCTGGGCGCGCGGCTCGCCGGGCGGCGGGTGCTCCGGGACGAGTGGCGGGGCGTGGTCCTCGCGCTGCTCGGCCTCGGCGCCCTGCTGCCGGTCACCGCCGGGGAGACCCCGAGCGAGACGCTGAGCCTGCCGGAGGCGGTCGGGCTCGCGGCCGTCGTGCTGGCGTTCATCGGGCTGTGCGTCCGGCCGGGACACGGGGGTCGCGGCACGCCGGGCCGGGGGCTGCGGTTCGCCACCGCGTCCGGGGTCGCCTCCGGCGTCGCCTCGGCGCTCACCCAGACCCTCACGGTGGCGCTTGCCGACTCCCGCGCCCCCGAGGCGGCCCTGGTGTCCTGGCGGGCCGCGGTCGTCGCCGTGCTGGTCGCGGTCTTCGCGGTGAGCGGTCTGCTGCTGTCCCAGAGCGCCTACGGCAGCGGCCTCGGCGCGCCCCTGGCCACCCTGACCCTGGCCAACCCGGTGGCGGCGGCCGCCATCGGTATCGTGCTGCTGGACGAGCGGTTCCGGGGCGGCCCGGGCGGCTGGGCCCTGGCCGCCATGGGCGCGGCGGCGGCCGCCCGCGGGGTGGTCCTGCTCTCCCGGGCTCCGCGGTCGGGGGTGGGGACGCGCGAGGACACCGTGGTCGTACGGGAGCCCGCCGTACGCGACGCCGCCATGGCCCCACCGGAGACCGCCGTACGAGAGACCGCCGTAGGCCGGGCCGCCCTGGAGACCGTCGTACGCCAGGCCGCCCTGGAGACCGCCGTACGCCAGGTCGCCCTGGAGACCGTCGTACACCAAGCCGTCGCGCGCGAGGCCTTCGCCCCCGGCGAGCCCCCGCGCGAACCCGCCGCCGTCGCCCGGGAGCCTGTGCCCACGCCCCCGTGACCCCCGTACCCCCGTGACCCCGTGCCCCCGTGGCCCCCCGGGCGTCGCGGGGCCCGCCGCCGTAAGGTTGACCGCATGGTGGACGCGAACGTGTCGACCTCGGCCGAGAGCGCTGAGCAGTCGCTGGAGGAGCTGCTCAGGGCCACCCACGAGGCATCACCGGCGGAGCTCCCGGTGGCCGTGGACCGCTACACCGAGGCCATGAACCTGGGCCGCGCGGTCGTCTTCCTGATCGACCTCCGGCAGCGGCTGCTGATGCCGCTCGAGGAGGGCGAGCCGCGCCTGGAGCTCGACCACTCCCTGGCCGGATTCGCCTACCGCACCGATTCGGTGCGGGTCGAGGAGGAGGGCACGGGCGGGCTCACCGTATGGCTGCCGCTGATGAACGGCGCGGAGCGGCTCGGAGTCCTGCAACTGCGGATGGCCTCCCTGGACGGGCTCAGACTCTGGCGCTGCCGGACGCTGGCCTCGCTCCTGGCCCTGGTCATCACGTCCAAGCGGACCTATATCGACACCTTCGCGCAGCGCACCCGCACCCGGTCCATGCAGCTGCCCACGGAGATGCTGCGGGCCTTCCTCCCGCCCCGCTCCATCGGCACCGGCCGGGTGGTCTCGACGGCCGTCGTGGAGCCCGCGTACGAGCTGGGGGGCGATGCCTTCGACCACTCGTTCACCGAGGACGTCCTGCACGCCACGATCCTCGACGCGATGGGCCACGACCTGGCGTCCGGGCTGACCACCTCCGTGGCGATGGCGGGCAGCCGCAACGCCCGGCGCACCGGCGCCGACCTGGCGGCGCTCGTCACCACCGTGGACGAGGCGCTGGCCAAATGGCTTCCGGACCAGTTCTGCACGGGTGTCTTCCTCCAGCTGCACATGCCCAGCGGGGCGCTGCGCTGGTCCAACTGCGGTCACCCCACACCGCTGGTCATCCGCCGCCAGCGGCTGCTGGACAAGGAGCTGGAGCGGCCTGCCGAACCGCCGCTGGGGCTGCCCGCGCGGCTGTCGGACGCGCCCCGCCAGATCTATGAGACGACGCTGGAGCCCGGTGACCGCGTCCTGCTCTACACCGACGGGGTCGTGGAGTCGCGCGACGAGGGAGGCGAGCAGTTCGGCCTGGAGCGCTTCGCCGACCACATCATCCGCTCGACGGCCGCCGGGCAGAACGCCCCCGAGGTGCTGCGCCTGCTCATCCACGCGATCCTCGACTACCGGCACAGCGAACTCAGCGACGACGCCACGATTTTGATGATCGAGTGGCATCCGCCGGGTCCATGAGCCGTCGACCCGATGTCCGATGACGACACCTCCCGACCCCACAGCCCCCCGCGTCCGGCCGGATCCGCCGCCGGGCGCCCCCGGCCTGGCCACGGCCACGGTCGACGACCACGGCGTGCTGACCGGGTGGAGCGAGGGCGCTCGGCGGCTGCTGGGCTACCGCGCCGAGGAGGTCGTGGGGCGGCCGGCGGCCGAGCTGCGCGCCAAGCTGCGCCCCGAGCCGGCCGCCGGTGACAGCGGCGGGGGCACCGCCCGGGACAGCGGCGGGGACACCGGCGAGGGCGGCGCCGGGCCGTGCCTGGCCCACGGGCCCCGGTGGAGCGGCCGGATCGCGCTGTGCCACCGGGACGGCCATCCGCTGGAGGTCGAGCTGCTGGCCCACCGCGGCCCGCCGGACGACGGCCCCGCGGGCTGGCTCCTGGTCTCCGCCGCGCCCCCGGAACCACAGGAGCTGGTCACCCCCGCGGACCACGCCTTCGCCCAGTGCCCCTGCGCCCTGGCGCTCTTCGACACCGAGTTGCGACTGGCGCGGGCGAACGCCTATATGCAGGCCGCCACCGCCCGCAGCGAGGAGCAGATGCGCGGGCTGCGGCTGACGGAGCTGGTGGGCCACGGGGAGAGCGACCGGGTCGAGCGGGCCATGCGGAGGGTGCTGGAGAGCGGCGAACGGCTGGAGCTGGAGACGCGTCTGCGGGAGCCGGGCGATCGCCAGGAGCACGCCTGGTCGGTCTCGCTGGCCCCGCTGGCCAACCGCACCGGCGGGCTGCGCGGTGTGTGTTTCGCGGCCCGCGACACCACCGCCGAGCAGGAGGCCCGGCAGCGGCTCCAGCTGCTCAACGAGGCGGGGGCGCGGCTGGGCAGCCATCTGGACCTGGACCGGATCGCCCAGGAGCTGGCCGAGGTGGCGGTCCCCCGGCTCGCCGACTTCGCCAGCGTCGATCTGCTCACCTTCCTCCACGAGGGCGACGAGCCCCCGGAGGGGCCGCTGCGCGAGCCCGTCACCCTGCGGCGCGCGGCCCACCGGTCCGTGCTCGACGGCGCCCCCGAGGCGCTGGCCGACGTCGGGGACCTGGCCACCCATCCCCCGCACTCCCCCACGGCGGCCTGCCTGCTCAGGGGCCGGGCCGCACGGCACCAGGTGACGCCGTCCCTGCTGGCGAGCTGGGAGAACAAGGACCCCGGCCGGGCCGCCCGGATCCGCGAGCACGGAGTGCACTCGGTGATCGTGACGCCGATGCGCGCCCGAGGGGTCACCCTCGGCACGGCGCTCTTCGCCCGCCACCGCACCCCGGCGCCCTTCACCGACGACGACACGCTGCTGGCGGAGGAGCTCACCGCCCGGGCGGCCGTCTGTGTGGACAACACCCGCCGCTATCTGCGCGAGCGCAGGACGGCCGAGGCCCTCCAGCGCAGTCTGCTGCCGCAGCGGCTGCCCGAGCTGACCGCGCTGGAGATCGCCTCGCGCTATCTGCCCTCGGGCGCCTGGGCCGGGGTGGGCGGCGACTGGTTCGACGCGATGCAGCTGTCCGGCGCCCGCGCCGCCGTGGTGGTCGGCGATGTCGTGGGGCGTGGCATCCACGCGGCCGCCACCATGGGGCGGCTGCGCACCGCCGTACGCACCCTGGCCGATATCGATCTGCCGCCGGGGGAGCTGCTGACCCACCTCGACGACATGGTCACCCGGCTCTACACGGACGAGCGGACCGAGCGTTTCTGGTCCTTCGGCGCCACCTGTCTGTACGTGGTCTACGACCCGGTCTCGCGCCGCTGCTCCATCGCCGCGGCGGGCCATCCCGCGCCGCTGGTGATCAGCCCGGAGGGCACCGCCGACGTGCTCACCCCGCCCATCGGTCCGCCCCTCGGCCTTGGTGAACTGCCCTTCGAGATCATGGAGACGGAGCTGCCCGAGGGCAGCATCCTCGCCCTCTACACCAACGGCCTGATCAACGGCCGCGAGCGCGAGATCGGCGACGGGCTCGAGACGCTGCGCGACGTCCTGAGCCGCCCCGCGCCGTCCCTGGACGCGCTCTGCGACGACGTCCTGCGCGCCCTGCCCTCGGCCCACACGGACGACGACATCGCCCTGCTCCTCGCCCGCACCCGGGCGCTCCACTCCGACCGGGTCGCCACCTGGGACATCCCGGCGGAGGCGCCCGCCGTCGCCGAGGCCCGCCGGAGCACCACCGAGCAACTGACCGACTGGGGTCTCGAGGAGGCCGTCTTCACCACCGAGCTGATCGTCAGCGAACTGGTCACCAACGCGATCCGCTACGGCCGCCCGCCCATCCGGCTGCGGCTGATCCGCGACCGCGACCTCATCTGCGAGGTCTCCGACGCCAGCAGTACGGCACCCCATATGCGGCGGGCCCGGGTCTTCGACGAGGGGGGCCGGGGCCTGATGCTGGTGGCCCAGATGGCGACGCGCTGGGGCACCCGGCAGAGCACGGACGGCAAGACGATCTGGGTCGAGCAGGACGTCTCCACGGGCTGAGGGGCACGGGCTCCGCGGGCTGAGGGGACCAGATCCACCGGCTGAGGGGACCGGCCCCGGCTCCCCCGTCCCATGGGCCCATTCGGGCCACCGATATTCGACCCCGGGGCGCAGGGGCCGATTCCTGTCCGATTTGTCACCCTGGAAGGAGAGGCCCCGTTCCTCGATCCGCTTCCGCGGCCGACCGGGCGATGTATGCGGCCCGCGGCCGCCCCCGGAAGGAGTTGCCATGGCCAAGGCAGTCGGCATCGACCTGGGCACCACCAATTCGGTGATCGCCGCGTGGGAAGGCGGTGAGTCCTCGGTCGTTCCGAACTCCGAGGGAAGCCGCACCACACCGTCGGTGGTGGCCTTCACCGACACCGGTGAACGGCTGGTGGGGCAGCTGGCCCGGCGCCAGGCGATCCTCAACCCCAAGGGCACCATCTACTCGGCCAAGCGGTTCATCGGCCGCCATTACGACGAGGTCTCCGCCGAGGCCAAGGCGGTCGCCTACGACGTCGTCCCGGACGAGGGCGGCCTCGCCCGCTTCACGGTGCGCGAGAAGCTGTACTCGCCGGAGGAGATCAGCGCCCAGGTGCTGCGCAAACTGGCCGACGACGCCGGGAAGCAGCTGGGCGAGCGGGTGACCGAGGCGGTCATCACGGTGCCCGCGTACTTCAACGACGCGCAGCGCAGCGCCACCAAGGACGCCGGTGAGATCGCCGGTCTGACCGTGCTGCGGATCATCAACGAGCCGACCGCGGCCGCCCTCGCCTACGGCCTGGACAAGAAGGGCCATGAGACCGTCCTCGTCTTCGACCTCGGCGGTGGCACCTTCGACGTGTCCATCCTCGACGTCGGGGACGGAGTGGTGGAGGTCCGCTCCACCGCGGGCGACAGCCACCTGGGCGGCGACGACTTCGACCGGCGGCTGGTCGACCACCTCGCCGACAGGTTCCGGCAGGAGAACGGCATCGACCTGCGCCGGGACCCACAGGCGCTCCAGCGGCTCTTCGAGGCCGCGGAGAAGGCCAAGACCGAGTTGAGCTCGGTGACCCAGACCCAGCTCAACCTGCCGTTCATCACCGCGGACGGCTCCGGTCCCAAGCATCTGACCGAGACCGTGATGCGGTCCACCTTCGAGCAGATCACCGTCGATCTGGTGGAGCGCTGTCTGGGCCCGGTACGGCAGGCCATGGCCGACGCCAAGGCCGGCGAGAGCGACATCGACGAGGTGATCCTGGTCGGCGGCTCGACCCGGATGCCCGCCGTACAGGCCCTGGTCCGCCGGCTGACCGGCGGCAAGGAGCCCAATATGAGCGTCAACCCCGACGAGGTCGTGGCCCTGGGCGCCGCGATCCAGGCCGGGGTGCTCAAGGGCGAGGTCAAGGATGTCCTGCTGCTCGATGTCACCCCGCTGTCGCTGGGCGTCGAGACCCGCGGCGGCGTCATGACGAAGATCATCGAGCGGAACACCACCATTCCGGTGCGCCGCACCGAGACCTTCTCCACGGCCGAGGACGACCAGCAGGCCGTGGACATCGTGATCCTCCAGGGCGAGCGCGAGCGGGCCGCCGACAACCGGGTGCTCGGCCGCTTCCAGCTGACCGGCATCCGCCCGGCGCCGCGCGGCGAACCGCAGGTCGAGGTGATCTTCGATATCGACGCCAACGGCATCCTCAATGTCACGGCGCGGGACCGGGACACCGGCAAGGAGCAGTCCGTCCAGATCAGCGAGACCGGCAACCTCGAACGCGGCGAGGTCGAGCGGATGGTTCAGGAGGCCGAGCGCAACCGCGGCGAGGACCGGGCGCTGCGCGAGGCCGTGGACGCGCGCAACGAACTGGACGCCACCGCCTACCAGGTCGAGAAGCGCCTTTCCGAACTGGGCGACACGGTGCCCTCCCATGAGAGATCGCGCGCCGAGATGCTGGTGCACGACGCTCGCCAGGCGGTCAGGAACGAGGCCGGGACCGACCGCACCAGGCCGCTGACCTCCGAACTCCAGCAGGTCCACGCGGGCCTGGCCGCCCATGAGGTGGCCGGTGCGGGCGCGGGTCCGGGCGGCGCGACCGGCGGCCCCGGGGTGGGCGGCGCCCAGGGCACCGGGACCGGTGGCGGCGGAGGCGGAGACGAGGAGGACGTCATCGACGCCGAGTTCGACAAGGGCTGACCGAATCGGCAAGGGCCGAACCGAAAGGCCGAACCGACAAAGGCACATCCCACGAAGCCACATCCCACGAAGACCGCACAGGCCGATCCCACGAAGGCTCACCGAGAGGCCGCCATGTCCACTCAACCGCAGCAGCCCGACCCGGTGCCGGAGGGCGCCGTGACGGAACCGGAGCCGGAGCAGGAGCAGGATCTGCCCGCCCCGGGCGCCGTGGAGGCGCGCGGCGCGAGCGGGGAGGGCCCCGGCCCGGACGCGGCCGGCGGCCCCGCCGTCGGCGAGGCCGACGAGCGGGCCGACGAGCAGGCCGCCGCGCTGGCCGAGCTCGACGACCGCTGGCGCCGGGCCCTGGCCGACCTGGAGAACCTGCGCAAGCGCCACGCCAGGGAGCTGGAGCGGGAGCGGGCCGCCGAGCGGGCCCGTACGGCGGTGGCCCTGCTGCCCGTCGTCGACAACCTCGAACTGGCCCTCTCCCATGCCGAGGCCGACCCCGGCTCGATCGTCGAGGGCGTCAAGGCCATCCGCGACCAGGCCGTGGCCGCCCTGTCCCGGCTCGGCTACGAGCGGCAGGGCGAGACGGGGGTGCCGTTCGACCCGGCCCGGCACGAGGTGGTCGGTGTGGTCGAGGACCCCGAGGCCGAACCGGGCACCGTGGTCCAGGTGCTGCGCCCCGGCTACGGGGAGCCCGGCCGCCAACTGCGGCCGGTGGCCGTGGCCGTGGCGAAGCGGGAGTGAGACGGCCATGGCACGGGACTACTACGAGGTGCTCGGGGTTTCCCGGGGTGCGAGCCAGGACGAGATCCAGCAGGCGTTCCGCACCCAGGCCCGCCGCCATCACCCCGATGTGAACAAGGACCCGAACGCCGAGGAGCGGTTCAAGGAGCTCAACGACGCCTACAGCGTGCTCTCCGACCCGAGGACCCGGGCCCGCTACGACCGGTTCGGCGAGGACTTCCGCAAGATCCCCGAGGACTGGGAGGAGCGCGTCGGCGCCGGTGCCGGAGGCGGCGGCGGTGGCTTCCGCGGCTGGACGACGGCCGGCGACGGCGGCCGGGTGCGGTTCACCCGTGGCTTCGGCGAGGACGCCAGGGGCGAGGGGGTGGACTTCGAGGACCTGTTCGGCGCGTTCTTCGGCGGTGGCGGCGCGGGGCCGGGCGGCGCGGGCGGCGTCACCATCCCCGGGGCCGACCAGGAGGCGGAGCTGCCGCTCACCGTCGAGGACGCGTACCGCGGCGGGCGCCGCGGGGTCACCCTGGCCGGGCCCACGGGGCAGCGCACCTTCGAGGTGAACGTCCCGCCGGGCGTCTTCGACGGGCAGCGCATCCGGCTGGCCGGGCAGGGCGGCCGGGGCACCGGTGACGCACCGGCCGGGGATCTGTACCTACGGGTGCGTATCCAGCCCCATCCGCGGTTCCGGCTGGACGGCCGGAACGTCCATGTGACGCTCCCGGTGTCCCCCTGGGAGGCCGCGCTCGGCGCGACCGTCCCCGTACCCACGCCCGGCGGCACCGCCAAGGTGACCGTCCCGCCCGGCTCCTCCGGCGGCCGCCGGCTGCGGCTGCGCGGCGAGGGCATGCCGAACCCGCGCGGCCCCGACGGCGATCTGTACGCCGAGATCCGCGTCATGGTGCCGCCCCACCTCGGCTCCCGGGAGCGGGAGCTGTTCGAGGAGCTGGGCCGCATCTCCTCCTTCGACCCCCGGAGGGAGCGATGAGCACACACGCGACCACGACGCGGACGGATACGAGGTACCCGCCCGTGACGTCCGTCCACTACGAGCTGGTGCCCGCGCGCAGGCTCTCGCTTGAGACCGTGGCCGGCCGCACCGGGCTCCACCCCGACCTGATCCGGCGCTTCGTCGCCCTCGGCCTGGTCGACGCCGAGCGCGACGCCGCCGGGCGGCTGGTGTTCGCCCTCGACGCCCCGGCGGCGCTGGCCCGCGTCGAGCGGCTGCACACCGGGCTCTGCCTCAACTACGCCTCCATCGGTCTGGTGCTCGATCTGCTCGACCGCATCAACCGGCTCGAAGCCGAACTGCGCCGCGGTGGCGCGAGGAGTGAAGAACCGCCATGGACATGAACCGCCTCACCCAGAAATCCCAGGAAGCCCTCCAGGACGCGCAGACCAGGGCCCAGGGTTACGGCCATACCGAGGTCGACGGCGAGCATCTGCTGCTGGCCCTGCTCGATCAGCCGGAGGGTCTGATCCCGCGACTGGTCACCCAGGTGGGCGCCGACCCCGAAGCGGTGCGCACCCTGCTGGAGGCGCAGGTGGCGCGCAAGCCCAGGGTCACCGGCCCCGGCGCCGCCCCCGGACAGGTCTTCATCACCCAGCGCCTCTCCCAGTTGCTGGACACCGCCGAGCGGGAGGCGAAGCGCCTGAAGGACGAGTACGTCTCGGTGGAACACCTGGTGCTCGCGCTCACCGAGGAGGGGTCCGCCACCGCGGCGGGGCGGGTACTCAAGGAGCACGGCGTCACCAAGGAGGCCTTCCTGGGCGCGCTCACCCAGGTGCGCGGCAGCCAGCGGGTCACCTCCGCCAACCCCGAGGCGGCGTACGAGGCGCTGGAGAAGTACGGCCGGGACCTGGTCCTGGAGGCCCGCTCGGGCAAGCTGGATCCGGTGATCGGCCGGGACGCCGAGATCCGCCGGGTGACGCAGATCCTCAGCCGCAGGACGAAGAACAACCCCGTACTCATCGGCGACCCCGGCGTCGGCAAGACCGCCATCGTGGAGGGCCTGGCCCAGCGCATCGTCCGCGGCGACGTCCCCGAGGGGCTGCGCGACAAGACCGTCTTCGCCCTGGACATGGGGTCCCTGGTGGCCGGCGCGAAGTACCGCGGGGAGTTCGAGGAGCGGCTCAAGGCCGTGCTCACCGAGGTCACCTCGGCCCAGGGGCGGATCCTGCTGTTCGTCGACGAACTGCACACCGTGGTCGGGGCGGGGGCCGCCGAGGGCGCCATGGACGCCGGGAACATGCTCAAGCCGATGCTGGCCCGCGGCGAGCTGCACATGATCGGCGCCACCACCCTGGACGAGTACCGCAAGCACATCGAGAAGGACGCCGCGCTGGAGCGACGCTTCCAGATGGTGCTGGTGGACGAGCCGGGTGTGGAGGACACCATCTCCATCCTGCGCGGCCTGCGCGAGCGTCTGGAGGTCTTCCACGGCGTCAAGATCCAGGACACCGCGCTGGTCTCCGCCGCCACCCTGAGCCACCGCTACATCAGCGACCGGTTCCTGCCGGACAAGGCCATCGACCTGGTGGACGAGGCATGCGCCCGGCTGCGTACCGAGATCGACTCCATGCCCGCCGAACTGGACGGGATCACCCGCCGGGTCACCCGGCTGGAGATCGAGGAGGCCGCGCTGTCCAAGGAGCCCGACCCGGCCAGCCGGCAGCGGCTGGAGGAGCTGCGCCGGGAGCTGGCCGATCTGCGCGCCGAGGCCGACGCCAAGCACGCCCAGTGGGAGGCCGAGCGGCAGTCCATCCGACGGGTGCAGGATCTGCGCCGGGAGCTGGAGGAGGTGCGCCGCGAGGCCGAGGAGGCCGAGCGCGCCTACGACCTGGGCCGCGCCGCCGAACTGCGCTACGGCAGGCTCCAGGAGCTTCAGCGCAAGCTGGCCGCCGAGGAGGAGCAGCTGGCCGCCAAGCAGGGCACGCACCGGCTGCTGCGCGAGGCGGTCACCGAGGAGGAGATCGCCGACATCGTCTCCGCCTGGACCGGGATCCCGGTCTCCCGCCTGAAGGAGGGCGAGCGGGAGAAACTGCTGCGCCTGGACCAGATCCTCCAGGAGCGGGTCATCGGCCAGGACGAGGCGGTCAAGCTGGTCTCCGACGCCATCATCCGGGCCCGCTCGGGCATCCGGGACCCGCGCCGCCCGATCGGCTCGTTCATCTTCCTCGGCCCCACCGGCGTCGGGAAGACCGAACTGGCCAAGGCGCTGGCCGCCGCGCTCTTCGACACCGAGGAGAACATGATCCGTCTGGACATGAGCGAGTACCAGGAGCGGCACACGGTCAGCCGGCTGGTCGGCGCCCCGCCGGGGTACGTCGGCTACGAGGAGGGCGGCCAGCTCACCGAGGCGGTGCGGCGCAAGCCGTACTCGGTGGTGCTCTTCGACGAGATCGAGAAGGCCCACACCGATGTCTTCAACACCCTGCTCCAGGTCCTGGACGACGGCCGGATCACCGACGCCCAGGGGCGGCTGGTGGACTTCCGCAACACCGTGATCATCATGACCTCCAACATCGGCTCGGTGCACCTGCTGGACGGCGTCACCTCCGAGGGCGAGCTCAAGCCGGACGCCCGGAGCCTGGTGATGAGCGAGCTGCGCGGCCACTTCCGTCCCGAGTTCCTCAACCGGGTCGATGACATCGTGCTGTTCAAGCCGCTCGGCGAGGCCCAGCTCGAGCGGATCGTGGAGCTGCGGTTCGACGAGTTGCGCAAGCGGCTGGCCGAGCGCCTGATCGCCGTCGAGCTGACCCCGGCCGGGCGTGAGGTGATCGCCCACGAGGGCTACGACCCGGTGTACGGGGCCCGCCCGCTGCGCCGCTACATCTCCCACGAGGTGGAGACCCACATCGGGCGCGCCCTGCTGCGCGGCGACGTCGAAGAGGGCGCCACCGTCAAGGTGGACGGCCGGCACGGCGAGTTGGCGGTCAGCTACGAACGGCAGCCGGAGATCGCCGGGCTCGGGAAGGCCGCGTGAGCGCCATGCCGCACCGGACCGTCCCGCCCCGTCATCGGCCGCACCCCCCGGGCCGCCCAGCGGTCCGAGGTGCGGGCCGTCCCGTCCCTGCTCATCCTGGAAACGAGAAAGGGTGAACGCCATGGCCATCGAGCCCGATCCACATCTGTCGATGGTGCGCCAGGTCTCCCCGCGCACCCCCGAGGGGTGCGAGGAGTGCCTGCGCCTGGGGTCCCCCTGGGTCCATCTGCGGCTCTGCCTGACCTGCGGGCACGTGGGGTGCTGCGACTCCTCGCCGCTCAAGCACGCCCGGTCCCACGCGTACGCCGAGGAACACCCCATCGTCGAGCCCATGGAACCGGGCGAGACCTGGCGGTGGTGCTTCGCCCACGAGGCCATGGCCTGATGTCGGGCGAGGACCGACCCCCGGAGGCCGAGACGCTGCCGCGCCGCGTCCCGGTCAGCGATCTGCTGGTCGTCGGCTCCGGCCCGGCCGGGACCCCAGGCTCCGAACTCGCCGAGCGCGGTGTGCTCCAGGCGCGCATGTTCGGGGCGGACCAGTGGACACCCATCCGCTACCCATACACATCCACACCATACGACCGGAGGTGAAGGGCGATGAGCACACCCGCACGACGACCCCAACCGCAGCGCCAAGGCGCGATGGACCGGCCCCGGGTCTGGGCGCGCAATCCGCTGGCGGAGTTCGACGACCTGCTCAGCCAGATGGGCGGGCTGCTCGAATCCACGGTCGGCGGGGCCGCGGTGCCCGGACTCGCGACGTGGACACCCGCCGCCGATGTGACCGAGGGGGACGAGGCGTACCACGTCGAACTCGAACTCCCCGGCGTCCGGCGCCAGGAGATCGACATCGAGGTCAACGGCCAGGAGCTGACCGTCACCGGGGAGGTCAAGGAACGGGAGCGCAAGGGCGTCCTGCGCCGTGGCGGGCGCCGCACCGGCCGCTTCGAGTACCGGCTGCTGCTCCCGAGCGAGGTGAACACCGAGGGCGTCAAGGCGGGCATGTCCGAGGGCATCCTCACGATCACCGTGCCCAAGGCGGAGACCGCCAAGCCCCGCCACATAGAGATCACCGAGAGCATCGAGGGCGAGAGCCGGCGACAGCAGGAACGCCAGCAGCAACAGCCGCAACAGCCAGGAGGCTTCTGAGACTCTCCCACCCCGTGGCGGCCCCCGCCCCGCCGGGCGGCCGCCACGGGCACCGAAAGGACGAACACGATGGTTGCCACAGGCTTTCCCGCGTTCGACACGACCGTCGACAAGACCAACCGGCTCCTCAAGGAGATCGAGGACGCGTACGGCTGGCCCAAGGAGCGCCGTAAACAGTCCTACGCCGCCCTGCGCGCGGTGCTGCACCAGCTGCGGGACCGGCTGACGGTGGACGAGGCCGTCCAGTTCGGCGCACAGCTCCCGATGCTGGTGCGCGGCATCTACTTCGAAGGGTGGAGGCCCGCGGAAACGCCCGTGAAGATGCACAGCGAGGAGTTCTTCCAGCGGATCCGGCACGACTTCCCGTACTCGATCCAGGGCGACACCGAACAGCTGGTCCACACCGTCCTGGAGGCCCTGCAACGCCACATCAGCGAGGGCGAGTGGGATGACCTCCGGGGCAGGATGCCGGCCGACCTGGTCGCCGTCATACCGGCGTAGCCGACTCCCGCCTACGCTGGGCCGCCTGGTGGTACCGTCGCACCGATAGGCGGCTTATGCGGTGCGCGGCGAGGAGGACGGCGATGGGGACGGCGACCGGAGAGGGCGGCGAGGGCGTACGGAGCGTCCTGCGCGCACTGGATCTGCTCGCCCTGTTCGACGAGACCCACCGCTCCCGCAGCGTACGGGAGTTGACGGACGCCACCGGACTGGCCAAGTCCACCGTGGTCCGGCTGGTGGCCACGCTGGAGCAGCGCGGGCTGCTGTGGAGCCGGGGGGACGGCCGGCTCACCCCCGGCGCCGGACTGCTGCGCTGGGCGGCGCTCGCCCAGGACGCCTGGCGGCTGCCCCCGGAGGCGGTGGAGTGTCTGCGCCTCCTCTCGGTCCGGTCGGGTGGCGAATCCTCGCGGATCTACATCCGCCAGGGTGGCTCCAGGGTGTGTGTCGCCCAGCACGAGGGCACCCAGCAGCTGCGCCATGTGGTGCGCGTCGGCGAGGAGATGCCCCTGTGGGCCGGTGCCTCCGGGCACGTCCTGCTCATCGGCGGCTCGTCCCGGACCCTGAGCCGCGTGGCCGCGGCGGCCGGGCGCGGCCCCGACTTCACCTCCGTCCTGGCGACACGGGCGCGCCTCGCCGCGGAGCGGGGCTGGGCGGTCAGCCACGGCGAGCGCGAGGACGGGGTGTCGGCCGTGGCCGCCCCGGTCACCGACGCGGCCGGACAGGTCGTCGCGGCGGTGGGCCTCGGCGGGCCCACCAGCCGCTTCACCGAGGAGCGCGTCGAGTCGTTCCGCCCGGCGCTGGCCGAGGCTGCGAAGCGGCTGTCGGAGCTGCGGTTCCTCGGCGGGAGCGGCTGACGTTCACGCGCTCCCGGAGCTGTTCCCGCCGCTCTCCGGCCGGTTGAGGTTCCGGGGCGCCGGGCCCTCGTACGAGGGCAGCAGCCGCCGGGGCAGCGGGCCCTTGATCCTGGCCCCGCCGGACTTCTCCTCCCAGGCGTGGGAGAGGATGCCCACGCTGCGGGAGAGCACGAACAGCCCGCGCCCGAGCTCGGGCGGAAAGCCGAGTTCGCTGTAGACGATGGCGGTGGCGCCGTCGATGTTCATCGGCACGGGACGGCTGCGGCCCTCCGTCAGCGCCCGCTCCAGGGCCGTTCCCGCGCGCAGCGCCCAGCCCGGCGCCTCGCCGTCCGCCACCGCCGCGCCCACCAGGTCGAGCAGCGGGGTACGGCGCGGGTCGTACGGGTGGAAGCGGTGGCCGAATCCGGGCACATGGGAGCCCGTGGCGCGGTACTCCGCCACCAGGTTCTTCGCGGCGTCGTCGAGGTCCGCCCCCTCGGCCGCGGCCTCCTCCAGCCCGGCCAGGACCCCCATGCACTGCTGACCGGCCCCGCCGTGCACGTCCCCCAGCAGGTTCACCCCGGTGGCCACCGCGTTGTTCAGCCCCAGTCCACAGGTGGCCGCCATCCGGGCCGCGGCGATCGACGGGGCCTGGGGCCCGTGGTCGACGGCGGCGACGAGCGCGGCCTCCAGCAACCGGCCCTGCGTCCGGGTGGGCAACTCGCCGCGCAGCAGCAGCCAGACGGTCTCGGCGAACGACACCTGGCCGATCAGCTGCTCGACCGGGTAGCCGCGCAGCAGGATCTCGCCCGGCCGGATGCGGCTGACGGCGGTGGCCCACCAGTCGGTGACGTCCTGTGGAACCGTCGTGGCCTCCGGCTCTCCGGACGGGCGGGTCATATCGCGCCACGCTCCTTCATCGCGTCGATCTCCTTCGGGGTGTAGCCGAGTTCGGCCAGGACCTGGTCGGTGTGCTGGCCCAGCAGCGGTGGCGGGGCGGGGGCGGCCGCCGGTGCGCCGTCGACCCGGAACGGGCTGCCCAGGACGCGCAGTTCGCGCGTCCGCCCGTCCGGGAAGGGCAGCGTGCGGACGAAGTCCCGCTCCGCGAGCTGCTCAAGACCCAGCGCGTCGGGTACGGACAGCACCCGCGCCGCCGGTACCCCGGCGTCGGCGAGGATCTCCTCCCACTCCCCCGCGGTCCGCTCGGCGAGCCCCTTCTCGATCTCGGCGCGCAGCTCCTCGCGGTGGGCCTTGCGGTCCGCGGGATGCGCGAACCGCTCGTCGTCCAGCAGTTCCGCGCGGCCGATGAGCCGGCACAGGGTGGCGAACTGCCGCTGACGGTTGGCCGCGATGTTGAGGTATCCGTCCGCCGTGCGGAAGGTCCCCGACGGCGCGGCGGTGACGTTCTCATTGCCCATGGGCCGCGGCGGGCGTCCGGTGATCAGGTAGTTGGAGGTCACCCACCCCATCGCGGTGAGCGCGGCCTCCAGCATCGAGACGTCCAGATACGCGCCGCTTCCGGTGCGCTCCCGGCGCACCAGGGCCGCCGCCACGGCGAAGGCGGCGGCCATGCCGCCCAGGGTGTCGGCCACCGGGAAACCGGCGCGCAGCGGGCTGACCTCGGGGGTGCCGGTCACGCTCATCATCCCGGAGAGGCCCTGCACGATCTGGTCGTAGGCGGGCCGGGCGCGCAGCGGTCCGGTCTGGCCGAAGCCGGAGACGGCGCAGTAGATCAGCCGCGGGTTCTCCCGCATGAGGATCTCGCGGCCGGCGCCCAGCCGGTCCATCACCCCGGGGCGGAAGTTCTCCAGGAGGACGTCGGACTCCCGCACCGCGCGCAGCAGGGCCGCGCGCCCCTCGTCCTCCTTGAGGTTCAGGGTGAGCGAACGCTTCCCGGCGTTCTGGGCCAGGAACGACGCGCCCAGCAGATCCTCGCTCAGCTGCCGGTCGGCGCCCAGTTGGCGGGCCAGGTCCCCGGTCCCCGGCATCTCGACCTTGAGGACGTCGGCGCCGTGCAGGGCGAGCTGATATCCGGCGAAGGGCCCGGCGAGGACATTGGTCAGATCCAGGACCCGGATGCCGTCGAGCAGGGGTGGCGGGGCGGCGGGGGCGGGCGTGCTCAACGGAGGACCTCCAGCGCGAATCGGGGTGTGACCCCTTGCCACGGGGTGTGTGCCTCCATAACATCACCGAACCATCAAGTGGCACAAGCGAACCACACAGTGGTACTCGATCCACGGTGACAAGGGAGTCCCCCAATGACGCACACCGGCAGTTCCGCCACCAGAAGGCCGGTCTTCCAGCCCAAGGTCGCCCTCGCCGCCGTCTTCGGCACCACGGTGGAGTGGTACGACTTCGCCCTCTACGGAACCGCGGCCGCCCTCGTCTTCAACAAGGTCTACTTCCCGGACAGCGATCCGCTGGTCGGCACGGTCCTCGCCTACGGCACCTTCGCCATCGGCTTCCTCGCCCGGCCCCTGGGCGGCGCCTACTTCGGAGAGCGGGGCGACACTCAGGGCCGTAAAGGCGTGCTGGTGGCCACCCTGCTGCTGATGGGACTCGCCACCACGGCCATCGGCCTGCTGCCGACGCATGCGCAGATCGGCGTCGCCGCGCCGGTGCTGCTGACACTGCTGCGCTTCGTCCAGGGCTTCGCCGCGGGCGGCGAGAAGACCGGAGCGCTGATTATCCTCTTCGAGAACGCACCGCCCAAGTGGCGCGGGCTGCTCACCTCACTGCCCGCGATCGGTACCGGCACCGGCACCCTCCTGTCCACCGGAGCCTTCGCGCTCACCACCGGGCTGCTGTCCGAGGACGCCTTCCTCGCCTGGGGCTGGCGGATTCCCTTCCTGCTCAGCGCGGGCCTGACCTTCTTCGGCCTCTGGGTGCGCCGCTCGCTGCCGGAGACCGCCGAATTCCAGCAGGTGCGGCAGGCGGGTTCCGTCGCCGCGACATCCGGCCCCTCCGCCACGTCCGGCCGCCCGCTGCGGCAGCGGATCGCCGAGAGCCGCTGCGTCACCGCCTGGCGCCGCTACCCCAAGGAGATGCTCATCGTGATCGGCGCGGGCGCCGCCGAGAACGCGGGCTACTACGTCTTCGGCACCTTCTCGGTCACCTACGCCGAGGACCGCGGACTGCCGACCGCCGCACTCCTCAGCGGCATCTCGCTGGTCGCGGCCGTGAAGCTGGTGACGGTACCGGCCTTCGGCGCGCTCTCCGACCGCGTCGGGCGGCGCCCGGTCTCGATCGGCGGGGCCCTGGTACTGCTGGCCGCCGCATGGCCGTTCTTCACCGTGCTCGACGGCGGACACACCTGGGCCATCTGGCTCGCGCTCTTCCTCACCCTGGGCATCGGTCAGTCCGCCGTCCTCGGCTCCCAGCCCGCGTTCTTCGCCGAACTCTTCGACACCACGGTCCGGTTCAGCGCGGTCGGCATCGCCAACAACATCGGCACCGTGCTCACCGGCGGTCTCGCGCCCATGCTCGCGTCCGCCCTGCTGCTCTGGTTCGACCACAGCGTCACAGGCGTGGTGGTCTTCATCGCCCTGATGAGCGCGCTCACCGTGGTCACGGTGGCACTGGCGCGGGAGACGCGCGGGGCCGCCGACCCGGCCGAGGAGACGGCCGCACCGGAGCAGAACCTCCAGGCGGCGCCGTGAGCCCCGATCAGGCGCTCCCCTGGTCCCCGAGGAACGCCCGCAGATGGCGCAGCGTCTCGTCCGGCGCCTCCTCCGGGAGGTAGTGATCGCACGACAGCGCGTGCCCGCGCACATCGTCCGCGTAGCCGCGCCAGACCTCCGGTACGTCGTAGTGGCGGCCGACGAAACCGTGCGCGCCCCACAGGGCCAGCAGCGGTGCGGTGACCCGGCGGCCCGCAGCGGCGTCCGCGTCGTCGTGGACCAGGTCGATGGAGGCGGCGGCGCGGTAGTCCTCGCAGCTGGCGTGGATGGCCGCGGGATCCGAGAAGCAGCGGATGTACTCGGCCTGGGCCGCCTCGTCGAACGGGGTCCCGCCCCGGTGGCGCGCCCCCATCCGGGTGCGGATCCAGAACGCGGGGTCCTGGCCGATGAGGTGCTCCGGGATGCCGTGGTCCGCCGCCAGGAAGAACCAGTGGAAGTAGCCGAGACCGAAGTCCTTGTCGGCGTGCTGGAAGACGTACCGCGTGGGCACGATGTCCAGGACCGCGAGCGCCGAGACCGCGCGCGGATGGTCGAGGGCCAGACGGTGCGCGACCCGGCCGCCCCGGTCGTGACCGACCACCGCGAACCGGTCGAAGCCCAGCTCCCGCATCACCAGCAGCTGGTCGCGTGCCATGGCCCGCTTGGAGTACGGGGTGTGCTCGGCGTCGGACACGGGCTTGTCGCTGTCGCCGTAGCCGCGCAGATCGGCCAGGACCACGCGGTGGGTGGCGGCGAGCGCCGGGGCGATGTGGTGCCAGATCATATGGGTCTGCGGATAGCCGTGCAGGAGGAGGACCGGCGGCCCCTCCCCGGCGGTGCGTACGTTGATTCCCACACCCTCGACGTGGACGGTGCGGCGGTCGAAGTCGTCCAGCGGCTGCTCGCTCATGACCCGATCCCAGCAGCCGCCCGCGGTGCGCGTCCACGACCCGTTGACGACAATGCTTATAAGCAACACCTATGGACGTGCCGGGCGCCGAGGGTGCCGAGGTCGCTGACGGCGCCAGAGGTACCGGAGGTGGCGGGAGCGGCGAGGCGCGGGGAGGCGGCGCGGTGGATGTGCGGCAGCTGGAGTACTTCCTGGCCGTGGTGGACCACGGCGGGTTCAACCGGGCCGCCTCCGCGCTGTATCTGTCCCAGCCGTCCCTCTCCCAGGCCATCCGCGCCCTGGAGCGCGACCTGGGCAGCGACCTCTTCCACCGCATCGGCCGCCGGGCGGTACTCACCGACGCGGGCACGGCGCTGATCGGACCGGCGCGGGAGGCGGTGCGCAGCCTCCAGCTCGCGCGGGCCAGTGTGGAGTCGGTGCACGGACTGCGCGGCGGCCGGGTGGACATCGCGGCCCCGCCCTCCCAGGCCGTCGAACCGCTGGCGGGGCTGATCGACCGCTTCGCCCGCGCCCATCCCGCGGTGTCCGTACGCGTGCAGGCCGCGTTCACCCCGCACGATGTGACTCAGATGGTGCGCACCGGCGTGTGCGAGCTGGGTCTGCTGGCCTCCCCCGACCCCGTACCGCAGGGCGATGTGCACACCTATCCGCTGGTCGAGCAGCGCTTCGTGCTGCTGACACCGCCGGACGGGCCGTTCCGCCCCGGAGTGCCGGTGCGCCATGAGCAGCTGTCCGGGCACCGGCTGATCGTGGGCCAGAAGGGCACCGGGATGCGCCGGTACGTCGACGATCTGGTGGCCGAGGGCGTGGCGCTGACCGTGGTGGTCGAGACCGAGCACCGGGTGTCGATCCTGCCGCTGGTGCTGCGGGGCGTCGGCCTGGCCGTGGTGGCCGACGCCTGGCGCGGCCTCGCGGAGCGGGCGGGGGCCCTGGTCCTGGACCTGGAGCCGAGCACCAGCCTGCATATCGCCCTGGTCAGCAGGCGGGCCCGGCTGACACCGGCGGCGGAGGCATTCGTCGGCACCGCCGTGGAGTCTCATAGGGCGGACCTATAAGACCCATGCGATCTGCGTCTTGGACGCGGAAGTCGCTCCCCTGCTGCAATCCCCTCCATGACGAACCGCCGCACGACCACCACCCACCGCATCGCCCTGATCCCCGGCGACGGCATCGGCAACGAGGTCATCCCGGCCGCCCGCCGCGTCCTGGACACCGTCGCCGCCCGGCACGGCCTCGCCTTCACGTACGAGACGTTCGACTGGTCCTGCGAGCGCTATGCCGAGCTCGGCGCGATGATGCCCGACGACGGTCTTGACCAGTTGCGCGGCCATGACGCGATCCTGCTCGGCGCGGTCGGCTACCCCGGCGTCCCCGACCATGTCTCGCTGTGGGGACTGCTGATCCCCATCCGCCGGGGCTTCCAGCAGTACGTCAATCTGCGCCCCATCCGCGTCTTCGAGGGCGTGCCCAGCCCGCTGCGCGACGCGGGCCCCGGCGATGTCGACCTCGTCGTCGTCCGGGAGAACGTCGAGGGCGAGTACGGCGAGATCGGCGGCCGCCTCGGGCGGGGGCTGCCGGAGGAAATGGCCGTCCAGGAAGCGGTGTTCACCCGCAAGGGTGTCACCCGCGTCCTGGACTACGCCTTCTCCCTCGCCGAGCGGCGCGGCGGCCGGCTCACCTCGGCCACCAAGTCCAACGGCATCATCCACACCATGCCCTTCTGGGACGAGCTGGTGGCCGAACGCGCCGCCGCTTACCCGGAGGTGGCCTGGGACCAGGAGCACATCGACGCCCTCGCCGCCAAGTTCGTCCTCGACCCGCGGCGCTTCGACGTCGTCGTGGCCTCGAACCTCTTCGGCGACATCCTCAGCGACCTCGCCGCCGCGGTCGCCGGCAGCATCGGCATCGCCCCCGCGGCCAACCTCAACCCCGAACGCGACTTCCCGTCCATGTTCGAGCCCGTGCACGGCTCCGCCCCCGACATCGCCGGGCGCGGTATCGCCAACCCGCTCGGCGCGATCTGGTCCGCCGCCATGCTGCTCGACCACCTCGGCCACCCCGAGGCGGCCACCCGCGTCACCGACGCCATCGCGACCGTCCTGGCGAAGACCCCCGTCCGCACCCCGGACCTGGGCGGTACGGCCACCACCGAGGAGTTCACCGACGCGCTGCTCGAACTGCTCTGATCGAGGGGGGTGGGGTTGTCCCCAGGGCGATGGGGGTGGCTGGCCGGATCGATCCCGAGCTCGGCGGTCTCTAACGTGACCATTCGGTCGCGATGGGGCTTCGAGGGGGATCACATGAACGTGGTCAAGCGCAGGCGTGTACTGAGTGGCGGACTCACCCTGGCGGTGGTGGCGGGTGTCGCGGCGGCGGCACCGAAGGACGTGGCGGTGGCGGCCCCGAAGGGTGTCGCGGCGGTGGCGCCGACGCATCACGACGCGCCGCGGCAGAACACCGCCGCCGACCACACCCCTCGCCTGCGCGAGATCCTGCACCGGCTGACCACGGTCGACGGCGCGCCCGGAGCGCTCCTGGAGACGCGGAACCGGCACGGCAGCGCGGTCCTGACCAGCGGCGTCGCGAACATGAAGAGCCACGCGCCAATGCGCCGCGACAGCAGGTTCCGGATCGGCAGCATGACCAAGCCGTTCGTGGCGACGGTCGTGCTCCAGCTGGTGGGAGAGCATCGCGTCGCCCTCGACGCGCCGGTGGAGCGCTATCTGCCCGGTGTCATCCGCGGACACGGGAACGACGGGCGGATCATCACCGTCCGCCAGCTGCTCCAGCACACCAGCGGCGTGCCCGACATCCTCGACCACCTCACCCCACAGGACATCCTCAAGGACCCCCTCGCCCACCACGACACCCGCGACCTCGTGAACATCGCGCTCGCCCACCCCCCGACCTTCGAGCCCGGCACCGGCTGGCGCTACTCCAGCACCAACTACCTGCTGGCCGGCCTGCTCATCGAAAGGGTCACCGGCCACACGTACGGCGAGGAGATCCACCGGCGCATCGTCACGCCACTCGGGCTGCACGAGACGTACGTACCGGACGACGACCCGACGATCCCAGGGCCGCATCCACGCGGCTACGCCCGGCCGGGCGAGAACGCGCCACTCATGGATATCACCGCGATCAACCCCTCGGTCGCGGGCGCGGGCGGAGGCATGATCTCCAGCGGCACCGACCTCAACCGCTTCCTGGACGCACTCGTACGCGGCAAGCTGCTGCGCCCGGCACAACTGCGGCAGATGATGAGGACCCGCCCGACCGGCAACCCCGACGGCCGGGCGTACGGCCTCGGCCTGGAGAGCAGGCCACTGCCCTGCGGCGGCCTCTACTGGGGCCACGGCGGCGACATCCTCGGCTACGGAACGGTGGGCGGCGCCACGGTCGACGGCAGGCAGGCGACGGTCATGGTGAACCTCAACCCGGGCGGCACGGACGCCCAGGACGCCGATATGAAGGCCGCCGTCCAGACGGCCCTCTGCGAAGGCCACCACCACTAGGGGCCACTAGGGAGTGTCCGCGACGGATCTCGACCCCTGCGGCGAGCCGCTCCCCTCCCCACGGCACCGATACGCGGCTCCGCCGCACGGCAGCGGCTCTGCCCCTGGTAACGGGAAGGGGCCGGGAGGGGAAAGGTCCGCCGCCGGGGCTCCCCGCGCCCGGCACGCGGTGGCGCACCACGCGCTCGGGGAGCCCGGGGAGCCCGTCACCGTCACTCGGCAGAAGCCCCAGGTCAGGACTGGGGACGGCTACCGTGGTTGGCCCCGTTCTTACGACGGGCCTTCTTCTTACGACGTCGCTTCGACGACATGTCGCCTCCTTTCCGGTCATGCTTTTCGCCCTGTGTGTACCGACTGCCTCGGCATCTCAAGCGATGATCGCGGCGCGCTTACCCGGCCCCCGACACATCACACCCCTCCGTGCGACACCTCACGCCGCGCATCAGGCCAGGTCGAGGACGAAGCGGTAGCGCACGTCGTTGCGGGCCAGCCGGTCGAGGCTGGTATTGACGTCGTGCGCGGGCACGATCTCGGTTTCGGCGGTGATGCCGTGTGCGCCGCAGAAGTCGAGCATCTCCTGGGTTTCGGCGGTTCCGCCGCTGCCCGCGCCGGCCAGGTTCTTCGCGCCGACGATCAGGCTGAGGGCGCTGAGCCGCAGGTCTTGCTCCGGGATGCCGACCAGGCAGAGGGTCCCGTCGATTGCCAGGGCGCTCAGATAGGGCTCCAGGGCGTGCGGCGCTCCGACGGTGTCGAGGATCAGGTCGAAGCGCCCCGTCTGCGCGGCCATCTGCTGCTCGTCCTGGGAGAAGACCACGTCGTCGGCGCCCAGTCGGCGTGCTTCGGCGGCCTTGTCGGGAGAGGTGGTGAACTGCACGGCCTCGGCGCCCATGGCGTGGGCGAGTTGGAGGGCGATATGGCCCAGGCCGCCCATGCCGACTATGCCGACCGTCCGGCCGGGGCCGGTGCCCCAGCGGCGCAGCGGTACGTAGGTGGTGACGCCCGCGCACATCAGCGGGGCCACTCCCGCCGGATCCAGCCCGCTCGGCAGCGGGTAGGCGAAGTGCTCGTCAACGACGTATTCGGTGGAGTATCCGCCCTGGGTGCGGGAGCCGTCGACGCGGTCGACGCCCCCGTAGGTCAGGGTGACTCCCTCGTGGCACCAGTTCTCCCGGCCGGCGCGGCAGGCGGGGCAGGTGCGGCACGAGTCGACGATGTTGCCCACCGCGACCCGGTCGCCGACCGAGAACCGCGAGACCGCGTCGCCGACCGCGCTGACCTCCCCGACGATCTCGTGACCCGCCACGAGCGGGAAGGCGGCCGGGTCGCCGTGGCGGATCGCGGACAGGTCGCTGGCGCACACACCGCAGTAGCGGACCCGCACCGCTATGTCCCTGTCCCGGGGCTCCCGGCGCTCGAAGTCCCATGGGGCCACGGCCGCGCCTTGTGCGTGCGCCGCCCATCCGCTGACCTTACGCATGCTTAATTCCCGTCTTTCGTCGTTCGCGCCGTTCGCGGGCCCGCTTCGCCCGGAGGGAGTGCGCCGGGGGCGGCGGTGCCGATCTCGTCCTCGCAGTCCAGACCGCGCCGTTTCAGGTCGCGGTGGTGCGCGATCTTCTCCCGCACCACCGCAAGGTCCTGACGCAACTGACCGATCTGCTGCTCGATGGCCGAGGCGTGCCGCTCCAGGAGGGCCGTACGCCTGTCGTGCCATTCCAGGCCCGAGCCCATCCGCACGAAGGCCCGCACGTCGTCCACCGACATGCCGGTGCGGCGCAGCGCCTGCACCAGGCGGATGAACCGGATCGCGGCGGGCGGGTAGCGGCGCCGTCCGCCAGGGCCTCGCTCGACGAGGGGCAGCAGACCTTCGCGTTCGTACCAGCGCAATGTGTCGATGCTCAGCCCTGTCAGCTCCGACACAGCGCGGATGCCGATCCGGTCCGGCTCGGAGGAGTCAGCCATACCCTCACGCTAAAAGCTGGAGTCGACTCCAGCGCAAATCGTCGCGTCACCCCCTGCCGTGGGGCGCCCCGTCCTGGACTGTGACACGCTCCTGCCGCCGGACACCGACCAGTCGATGATCGTCTACTCCGCCGCGGCCGACACACGCGAGGCATCGGCACTCGACACGCTGCGCGTGACCGGCGCCGAGCGGCGAACGACGCGCTCGCCGAGGTCGTCCAGGCCCACCCGCGGCGTTTCCAGGCGCTGGCGGCCATCCCGACACCGTCACCCGAAGCCGCCGCGGCGGAACTCGAACGCGCGGTCACACGGCTGGGCTTCCGCGGCGCGATGCTGTACGGACGCACCGGCGACAAGCCGGCTGACGCACCGGAGTTCGACGACCTCTACGCCACCGCCGAGCGGCTCCGGGTGCCGCTGCACTTCCACCCGCAGACCCCGGTGCGGGCGGTCCAGGAGGCGTACCACTCGGGACTGCCCCACGGAGTGGGCCCCATGCTCGCGACCGCCGGGCTGGGCTGGTACTACGACCTGGGCGTGCAGTACCTGCGGATGATCTTCTCCGGCGTCTTCGACCGCCACCCCGATCTTCAGGTGAACGCGGGGCACTGGGGCGAGGTCGTCCTGTTCTACCTGGACCACATCGGGATCCTGCGACACGCGGCGAAGCTGGAGCGCCCCCTGGCCGACTACTTCCGCCAGAACTTCTGGGTCGCGGGAAGCGGCACGGTCAGCGAGCGCTATCTGCGGTGGACGGCGGAGGTCGTCGGCACGGACCGCATGCTGTACTCGACCGACTACCCGTACACGTTCGGGACACGGCCCGGCGGCTTCCCCTTCCTGGACACCAGCGGCGGGATCGCCCGGTCTTTCCTGGAGCAGGCGCCGTTCACCCAGGAGGAGAAGGCGGCCATCGGGTCCGGCAACTGGGAGACGCATCTCCCATACGTCTCATCGAGCTGTTTGAGCGCCTCGTCGGCGGTCCCCGCGTAGGCGAATGTCCGGGAGTCGACGTCCTGACCGCCGAAGTGCCATCCGACCCGATAGCCCAGGCAGGAGACGATGATGTGCGCCAGCCGCCAGGCAATCGTGGTCACCGGCGCCGGCACCGGGTCAGGGGACGCGGAGTCCATCGTCCACTCCCCCGAACCTGCCGACATCGGTGCGGCCGACGTGCCACGTGGGCGAATGCTCCAGCAGCCACGCACCGGCTCCCAGAAGTACTCCTCATCGGCAAGACCGTGCAGCCGCGGCCGCAGGTTCTTGTGCCAGTGCCGGTCCAGCTGGTCCGCAATTCGCTCGCTTCTTGTTATTTCCGCACACTACATACAACGGAGACCTGGCTGTGATCGTCGCGGACGCCGTCGCCGGCCGTGGGCCGCGACCCGTCCCCGTCCGGACCGGGGCCCGATTCGAACACGTACACCTCGTTGAACGGCCTGAGGATCAGGCGGCCTGAACTACCCAACGAACGGACCTTCGGCTTCTGCCGGTCAGAACTCCACTCTGGCGACGGGAGGGATCGTCCCGTCCTGGGCCTGCTGGGCCCGCTCGGCCAACATCTGGGCGAAGGAGGAAAGGGCAGCGGGGTCGAGGGAACTATCCGGCGTTCGGTACGTGACCCAGGTGACGACGGTACCCACGAGCACGCCCGCTTCCGCCCGCCCGGCATTGACGATCTTTGCCCGGTAGGCGACGCTCTTGTCGCCCATGGGCTGCAGCGACATCGGCTCGAGTCCGTCGGAGTGTTCGTCTTTGCCCGCTCGGACGTCATCGAAGCGTTGGGCGGCGTGGTCGGCGGTGTCATAAGCCTGGATGTAGAAGAGGGCTGCCTCGCCTGAGTCTGTATTTTCAAATGGGACGGTGCCGGTGTACAAAGCCCCCGTACACGAACTGCAGTCGCTGGGCACGCCCGCATTGATCTCTTTGTCCTGCGTCGCCTCCCAGCCAGAGGGCAGACTGCCGGAGTCGGGGAGGGTCACTTCAACGACTGCCGCCTCGTTGAGCGCGGTGTTCTTGCGGTCGGCCCCGCCCGATTCGCTGGGCGGAGTGGTGCCACCGCTCCCCTCGTTGCCGCTGAGCGCGCCTGATGGAGCGTCGCTCGGCTCTGACTGCCGGGAGCTTTTAGGGGAGTCATCGGGAGTAAGGAGCTGCACCCCGCCGTAAACGCCAAGTGCGAGCAGGGCCAGCAGCAGGGCCGTTGCCGCGACCAGGAGGGCACGGGCACTGGGTGTGTTGTTGATGGTCAGCGGGCCGAGGGAAATGGGGCTGCGCGACAACCGGCCGCCCGTGATCACCACGCTGTTCTCGGTGCGCGTGGAAAGAGTGGACAGGTGCATCTCCAGCTGCCGTCTCAGCTCCGGATCCGCCTCGATCTCGTCTCGCAGCACGTCCTGCGCATCGGCTCGCGCTCTCGGGCTCGAGCCGGCGTCGAGCTCTTCCAAGGTCGCACGTCCCCGCTCCGTGCCCGCGAAACGGGTGCGCACCAGCTCGGTGACCGCCGCCCCAGCCCCCTCTCCGACAGCAGTCGCTGCCCCAGTAGCAGCAGCGACAACCACCCCCACTGCCATGACCGCGAGTTCCGAAGCCTCCATGCCCACCCCCGTGACTACGCGTGATTCTCGCTGGAGCCCATCATCTGACATTCCGTCACGGAGGACACCCCCCTTGACGGACCGCCATAGCACGATTGGGTCACTGCCGGTCGGCCCGGGAGCTGCCCGGGGGTGTGGGTGCGCGTGCGGTAAGCGCCGAAGCCGGTCATGGTTGGGCGTGCTCCTCAGGAGCAAGTCGGCCCAGGAATTGGCCGATTCGCGGTAGCCGTCCGTCAAGATGCCGTCGAGAAGACAATGGTGATCGCCGACGGCGGCCCGTTCGATGCGTTCATGGATCTGCTGATACCGCTCGCGGGTCCGTAACACCAGCGGACGGGGCCGCCCATGGATGCCGAGTTCACGTTGGGCGAAGGCCCGATGGGTACAGAAGGTGTTCCCACGGACGAGGCGCCGTGCCCGCGGCTTGATCCGCACGTGCCGGCCGGCGGCGGGACGGTGGCCAGGCACCGCTCGTAGTAGCAGTGCGCCCGCGACGATCTCTGCCCGCACTCGGGACAAGATGCCGACGCGGCTCAGGACCGTACGGAGACACAGACCTCGACATCCGCGAGCACCAGCCGCTCGACCTCCACATCCACACCCAGGAAAGGGAGATCAGCCACGCGCACCGCTTCATCCACATCCAGGTGATTCCCACCCGCCGAACGACAACAGACACCCCCAAATCAGTGAACGGGAAGCCGCCGCCACTGCCCCGGACAAGGTGAACCAGCGGAGCGCTAGAAGATCACATCGCGCCACGCCGTCCGCAACCCGGCCTGGCCGAGGCTGAGCTCCTCGAAGCGTTTCTCGAACCAGCTGGTGCTGCCACTCGCCGGCCAGAACCCGCTGCCGAGCTTCTGCTGAGCGGTCTGGAACTCGTCGATGAAGGGGCGCCGCAGCGCGATGAAGTCGTCGATCGGTCCGCTGTCGCCGTCTTCCGCGTGACGGCAGAGGGCCTCCGCGACCAGCAGCGCGTCCTGGATGGACGTGTTCACGCCCTGGCCACCGATGTTGTGCATACCGTGCGCACAGTCCCCGAGGAGCAGCACCCCTTCACGCCTCCACGCCGATGCGCTGACGATCTGAGGGGTGATGGTGATGACCCGGTCCAGTAGCGCGTTCGACCTGAGTGCGTCGGCCAGGGGTCGGTCCTCGTCTCGCAGCACCGTGCGGCACCATTGCGCGACCTGGTCGGGTGTGGCCTCGCGGCCCATCAGGTGCGTGAAGACATAGGTCAGTCCGGGGGACGCGCCGGGAACCGTCGTGGCCATACCGTCCGTGCGGCGATGTGCCCGGATCGTTCGCGGGTAGTCTTCCGGGGTGGGCACCGGGACCAGTGAAAGAGTGTGGTCGGCGCCTTCGAGACGGGTGTCGATGCCGGCCATCTCCCGGGTTTCGGACTGCTTTCCGTCCGCTGCGATCAGCCAGCGCGACCGCAGCGTGAGCTGGTGGTCAGGATCGTCGACCGGTGCCACCACCGTCCGGCAATTCCCCGCCTCGGTGCGTTCCAGCCGACGGACCTGGGTACCCGCGAGGACGGCGACCGACGGATGCTCGCCCACTCGATCGAGCAGGGACTTCCGCAACATGCCCTGTGTCACGTTCAGGGCGTACCCCACGGGAGCCCCGGGCAGATCTTCGAAGGAACCGGCGAAGATCTGCTCCTCGGGGCTGTACTCCTCTATGGCGGTGATAGAACCCTCTAGTTCCACAGAATGCCGGAATTCGATCAGGCGGTGGAGCAGATCGAGCGTCACTGGCTGCAGCAGGGCGCCCTGAGGGCTCCGTGCGGGATCGTTCTGCCGTTCCACCACCGTGACGGACATGCCTCGTCGTGCCAGCACCTCTGACAGTACGAGCCCGGCCGGTCCGGCGCCTATGACGACGACATCGCTGTACGAACGGTTCATCGTGTCTCCCTCATGGGGCGGCTTCCCGCACATCGGAACACTGTGCGAGAAGCTGCCGGTCTCGCAGACGGGCGGCTGCCGTCCGCCCAGGCATGGTTCCCGACCGGTCACGGAAGGTAAGGACCGGTCATGAGCGGTCACACACCGGTATCGACCCTTTCCAGGAGTTCCAGGTTCGGGTAGACGGGACAGCCATAGAAGTATTCGAAGGGGGCGAAGGTGTCCCAGCGCCGCTCGTCCCGCAGATGCCGTGCCAACGCGTTGCCCTGGCTCCAGAAGTCGCCGGCCAGCAGCAGCGACACCTGCCGCTCCTCGATGTACTCCGGGAGCTGACTGCGGTACTCGCCGAAGTTGAACTTGAAGTCGTAGAAGCCGTGGATGAGCCGGAAGTAGGTGTCGTATCCAGTCTTGTAGAAGCTCTCGTACGAGGCCTGCAACTGCTCGATCCGACCAGGGTTCTCCAGCGCGGCGACGATGTTCCGGCCGGCCTCCCTGCCGGTCACCATGGCGAGATAGACGCCGCCCGAGAAGATCGGGTCGACGAAGCAGCCGGCGTCACCGACCATGAACCACCCCGGGCCCGCCAGCTGTTCGGAGAGATAGCAGTAGTCCGTCTCGATACGGATCTTCGTGGCGGGCCGTGTGCCGCGCAGCCGCTGGGCGATACGCGGAATCCGGCTCCGGTGGTCATCGAAGATCTTCTCGGGCTCGCCCTTGCGGAAGGTGTCCCGGTGCATCACCGTGCCGATGCTGATCGTGTCCTCCCATACGGGGATGGCCCACACCCAGCCGTCATCGTGGTTGCCAATCTGGATGTCGCCCTGCTCGCCGGGGTTCGCGGACTCGCTGAGCCCCGTGAAGTGACGGTAGAGGGCGACCATGCGGAGCTGGTCGACGCTGCGGCGCAGGCCGAAGGCCTGAGCGATCTTGCCACTGCGACCGCTGGAGTCGACCAGATACCGTACGCGGACTTCATGAGTGCGCCCCTCGTACCGGTAGCGGACCCCGACCACGCGTCCGTCTTCGATGAGGAGTTCATCGGCGGTGGCGGGGTTCAGTACCTGAGCACCAGCCGCACGGGCGTGTTGGAGCAGCGCGTTGTCGAAGTGGGCACGCTCGACCTGGAACGTACTGTGATGGCGCCCCGGCCCCTGGTCCTCGAACGAGACGCGCCGGAACATGCCGATGCTGTCGGTGAACTCGGCGCCGCACTTGGGGACGTACCCGTTGCCACGGAACTCTTCGAGGAGCCCCATCTGCTCCAGCAGTCCCGCCATATAAGGCAGAAGCGACTCACCTATATGGAACCGCGGAAACGGGGTCTTTTCCAGCAGAAGAACCGAACGCCCCTCTCTGGCGATTTCCGCTGCGGCCGTTGCACCGGCCGGCCCGCCGCCGATGATCACGACATCGAATTCTTCACGCAGGATCTCACTCATACCTTCTGCCTTCCTTCCCGATGAGCCGGCTGTCTTCCCCGATGAGCCCGCCGTCATCCGTCGCAGCGGACCGAGGTACCGGTGTACGCCTTCTGTTTCGAGTCCTACTTCGAGTCGAGCGATATCAATTCCTTGTCGCCCGGCGTTCCTTCGGCCGCGCCAGTGCGCCGCGCTTCCGCTTCCGGAGAGAGACCGGCTTCCAACTGCTCCGGCAATGCGAGCCGGTACAGCGGCATGGCGGCGGCGGTGGTGAGGACGGCCACCAGAACCAGCATGGAGAACACATCCTGGCTGATGATTCCCTGGGCCAGCCCTATATTGATGAAGATGAGGATCATGAGCCCCCTGGCATTCATCAACCCGCCGACGGCCCATGACTCGCGCCAGGAGAAGCCAACCGCTCGCATCGCGAGTCCACACCCGAAGTACTTTCCGATGAATCCTGCGGCGAGCACCAGGATGAATGAGGCGATCATGAACCATCCGGTCACACCGGCCAGCTGGGTATTGAGCCCGGAGAAAGCAAAGAATATGGGGAGCAGCAGGACACAGACCAGGTCCATCATTCGGCTGTGCAGCGCTTCACGAAAAGCCGGGTTCCGCGGCATGGAGAGACCGGCGATGAATCCCCCGAACACCGAGTAGATCCCGATGTAGTCGGTGCAGTAGCCGGATAGGAGCACGACGCCGAGGACCAGGTACATCTGGTCGAACCCCAATGTCCCCGTCCGCTCCACTCGGTTTCCGAGCGGCTGCAGGATCTTGCGCACCACCAAGAGCATGACCAGAACGAAAACCAGGGACAGGCCGATGGTACGCAGCGCCTGTCCGGCCCCGGCGTTGGCGTGCATCGCGGAGAGAAGCGCGAGGAAACACCAGGCGGCCGCGTCGTCGATGGAGGCTCCCAGCAGCGTCATCCTGCCCAGCCGCGAGTTCTCCAGTCCGCGCTCGTACAGGATGCGCGCGAGCATGGGGAACGCGGTGATGGAGAGGGCACCTCCGATGAACAGCGCGAACTCGAACGCACCGACGTCGGACCGGGACAACCTGTCGTGCAGAAGATAGCCCGCGCCGACGCCGAGCAGCAGCGACGGGACGATACCCGAGATGGCGAGCGCTCCGGCCTGGCGGACGGACTTCCCTTCTCCGTCGCCTTCGTGGTCGAGTCCCGCCCCGACCAGGAACATGAACAGAGTGAGGCCGATAGTACTCAGCACATAGAGCACCGGTGTCACCTCGGGGGCGAAGACATTCTTTTGCACGCCGGGAAACAGGGCGCCGAAGAAAGTCGGTCCGAGCAGCACGCCGGCGACCATCTCTCCGAGGACCCGGGGCTGTTTGACCAGCAGTGCCAGGCGCCCGCACAGAGCGGAGGCGGCGAGAATGACCACGATCGCCGGGAGAACCTTGAGCGTGAGCTCCAGGTTCTCATCCTTGGCGAGGGCCAACTGAGCATGCTGTAACAAGACGCACTCTCCCCGTTGGGTTGTGATGGACTACTCCAGTCGGCTGGGCCGCTCGTCGGCGCGGGACAACTCGCGATAGGCCCCCCGAAAGAAGATGAGCGGCCTTCTCTCCTCCGCGGCTCTCAGCCCGGCCTCGACGACCCTGCCCACCGTGATGAAGTGGTCGCCACCCTCATGGATGTCCGTGACCACGCATTCGATGACGGCGAGGACATCCGGCAGAATCGGCGCCCCGGTCATCCAGCGGGTCCATGACATGCCACCGAACCGATGCAGGCCGGGGCGCGAGAACTGTCGGGACAGATTCTGCTGCTCGGCGTTGAGGATGTTGACCGCGAAGCTTCCCGTCTTTGTCAAATGAGTGCAGAGCTGCGATGCCCTGGATACCGAGAAGAGGACCAACGGAGGATCGAGTGACACCGAACTGAACGAGTTCGCCGTCATGCCGATCGGTCCGACGGCCGTCATGGTGGTGACGACCGTGACTCCGGTGGTGAAATGGCCCAGAACATTTCTCAGCGCGTCCTGGTCGGGGAAGCTGTCAACCATGCTGTTCCCTCTGGGAGGCGTGAACGCGCGCCCGACGGTCATGCGGATACCAGCAGCCCTGCGTCTCCGAGCACCGCGCCGTGCGGCATGGCCGACTCGTAATCGCCGATGAGTACTTCCACCCCGTCGCGCTCAATGCTGATGACCTGCAGCCAGTCGTCCCGCGACGCGATGAACAGGCCGGTGTCCGAACGTCGTACCGTCCCGGGCGATTCGAGCGAAGCGCGGCAGTTACGGCCGGAGACGGCCACCCTCAAGATAACCGTCCGTGCCCCGTCCGCCCCGATGGTGTAGGCGCCGGGATGGCGATAGCCGGCCCGGACCGCTCTGCGCACCGACTCCGCGTCCCGGGTGAAGTCGAGCAGGTAATCCTCGTCGGTGGGGCGCCCGAAATATGAGCGCAGCGCCTCGTCCTGAGGTGTTCTGGCGAAGGTTCGGTCGACGAGTTGCGGTATCAGCTCTTGAAGCATCCTGATGTTGAGCTGTTCCTGGGCCGTGCGGAGTTTGAGCGCGGTCTCCTGCCCGGTGAGCGGCATCGGCTTCTGCATGAGAAGGGGGCCGGCATCGATACCAGGGGTGATCTCGATGGCTGACACCGCCCCGAACCGCTCCCCGTGGCGCACCATCCAGTAGAACGGCGCCAGCCCCGCATAACGAGGGAGCGGGCTCGGGTGGAAGTTGACGGAGGTAACCTTGGGCAGATCCAGCAGTTCCTCTTTGAGGATCTGCTGGTAGTTCCCCACGATGAAGTAGTCGGCCGCCAGGGAGCGCAAGTCATCCAGCGATTCGGGAGAGTTGACCTTCGCGGGCCGGAACACTCTGATCGCCAGCCTCTCGGCCTGTGCCACGAGGTCCACCTGCTGCGGATCGTCCACGAAATAGGAACAGAGCCGGCCTGGCCGGGAGGTCACCACGCCCACCAGGTCGACCTGCGGATGGGCCGCAAGCACCTCCAGGAACGGTGCTCCCAGTTTGGAGTTCACCTCCGAGAACAGGACGACGCGAATACGCTTCGTCGGCACTTCTACCCCCCATTTTCAGCGGTTGCTCGGGCTTGCTGAGTGTGGCTTCGCCGTTAGGCGTACCTGCCGGGCGCGATGGCCGAATTCGGGTCTATCGAGGTCTTCAGACGCCGGGCGACCTCTCGCGCCCCCGCGTCGGGACTCAGCCTGTTGATCCACTTCGTATGGTCGACATCGAGGCGGTAAGGGATGAACCCGGCTTCGGAGAAGAGCGCGTAGGCACGGTCCAGCGCACGGTGCGCACGCTCCGCTTCGGCCGGGTCGCGCTGGAATCTGATGGTGACGACGAAGTCGATGAGGTCACTGCTGAGCGCGTTGACGGTACAGCCGGCGCGTACTCCGGTCTCCGCGTGAATGACCGTGAGCAGTGCGTGCGCGTGGGCGACGGCCTCCCCGGAGAACGGAATCATGGGGAGGAAGAACAGCCAGCCCAATCCCTCCGCGTCCACCCGGTGGGCCGGCTGTCCCAAAGTGGCCTGGAGCATCGCGTCGTTGTAGCTCGGGTCACCGGAGTAGGCACTCTCGACCATCTTCACGACCACATCGTCATCGGCCGGGGAGCGGTCCGAGCGGGTGATCTCGGAGAACAGACCGCTGGCGGCCGCTTCCCCGGCGATCACCTCGGAGAGCAGATCGACTGAGCCGGAGGTGCCGTCAACGCACAGATGCGCCAAGAACTCCCCGACCTTCCCTCCGTAGAACTCGGCGGAGACCTCGTCGTAGATCTTCAGCACACCGCCCACCAACCCGTGCGCGACCCATCGGCGCATCTCGTCGACTGCCCCGACCAGCTGGTCCCGGCTGAAGCTGAGCCTGATCGTCCGCTGGGCCTCGGGCCTGGGGAGCAGACGGACGGCCGCCGCGGTGATCACTCCAAGATTGGACTGTGAGAAGAGCGGGAGGAGTGACGGCCCGAGTCCGTGGGGATACACGGCCGTGGACCGATCGTCCTCCGGCCACCAGCCCACATGGATCAATTGCCCGCTGGGGATGACCACCTCAAGGCCCACCAGGTCGTCGACACGCTGCTGACGGAGCCCCACTCCTCTGTCCAGGCCGTTTCCGATCACGCTGGTGTGTGCGGAGGAGGCCGTCACATTGAGCATGCGCCGGGTGCCGGTGAGCCGTTCGGCGAGCTGTCCCTGGGTGACGCCCGGTTCGATGACCGCCCAGCCCTTGTCGACGTCGATGCCGCGGATCTCGTCGAGTTCGCCGAGATGCAAGGTGACGGCATGGTCGAGCGCGGGCTCCCGAGACCCCAGCCCCCAGTTGTGTCCGGTACTGACAACGTGGAGTCCGCAGGGTACTTCGGGTGAATCGAAAAGCTCGACCAGTCGCTGAACCTGTTCAACGGTCGACGGCCGGATTTCACCGTACACGGTTCGGGAGCTGTACATTCCCACGTTTCCGGCCGCCGGTTCGCACACTGCGTTGGGACCTACGATCCGGCGGGCGGCGTCAAGAGTGCGCGCCATTCCGTCCACCTCGCCGCTTTCCGAGCTGTCGAGATCAATTGGCGGAATGGTCATGCCGTACCTCACCTTGCAGCGTCCCGGCCTTGGGGGTGTCCGAATCAATGGCCCCGATGTTGCCGACTGTCACAGGTTGCGCGTAAGCCCCGAAGGGTTACCCGAAGGTTGTCCCGGGATCCGACAGACGGGGTTCCCCGAATGGGCGCCCCATCTGGCGCACACGGACAGGCTGCGGGCATATGCCCGGCATGGCATGGAATATACGGCTATTGAGCGGATAGGCATCCTTATGATGAACCACTGCTCCATGGGACCTTTTCGGTGGCCATGAGATGGGCTGGGTAACGGAAATCGGAGATACGCATGGGCCGTGAGCATGCAGGGCAGTGACCAACCGGGGCCGATACCGACCGACAAAGTGTCGAAATTCCGTAGCGCACATAGCCGCGGGTACCTGTACCGTGCCAACGCGAAGGCCCATCGCGTTGGCCGGACGGGGGAGGTGAAGGCCACGGGGGGGGTGCCCGTCATGGGCACATGCCGGTAGCGCCACGCGCCGATCACTGCCTAGGGGCCCGCAGTGTGACCGTATATCACAGTTGAATCTTCAACGAATCCGGCGCGGCGCACCTCTCCAGGGCGTAGACCAAGATCGCTGACTCATCACGCCGTCGCCACGGTCAGTCGCGGCCGCGTGATCACTGAGCAGTTCCCGATCAATCCGCCTCACACAAAAACGAAAGCGATGGGAGACGCGCCGATGATCACGAATATTTCCGTAGCGGTATCCAGCGAGAACGAGTTCCGTCGACTGGGTCTTGAACAGCTGCTACAGCGAATTCCTTTTGTGGACTCATTCACCATCTACGAAGGGGCTGCGGAGCTCGCGGCCGCCGCCGGGGCGAACATCGACATATTCATCGTTCCGATCAAGGAACTCGATGAAGCACCGTCCGTCTTCATCGCCCGCTTACCGGAGGACAGTAAGACACTACTGCTCCTCAACGGCGTACCCGATGAGTGCGTGTCGTACATCGCCGCCGCGCCCGCGCACGGTTTTCTGTCCGAACATGAGCTGTGCGCCGAGTCCCTCGGTGACGCTCTGCGGCGCATGGTCGTCGGCGAGGTCCCCATGCCGCACGAACTGACGAAGAAGCTTCTGAAGCGCGCGAGCAAACCCTATTCGGCCGGCTCGGACCAGGTGCCGATCCATCTGACGCCGAGAGAGCAAGAGGTCCTGGTCCTGCTCGTTGACGGGCTGAGCAACAAGCAGATCGCGAGCCGGCTGCGCCTTTCGCAGCACAGCATCAAGCGCCTGGTCACGAACATCCTGGCAAAGCTCAATTCGCCGAACCGTACGTCGGCGGTGGCGAAGGCGCTGCGGGAAGGGCTGGTCTACCGGGCGGCGTCCGCACATGCCAGCTGACCGCGGTCCCGCCGTTCCCTGACGAGTTGGAGGGTGCTGCGGCGTGGCGTTGTGTTGCTCACAGCGTCACGTTCCTGCCGATGTTCCCTGAACGCTTCCGTTTCTCCAGTACCGCCTCCGGCCTGATGGCGGCCGCGCCTCGCAGATACGGGTGACGGAGGGCCGAACGCGGCCGGTCGGATATCACATGTGCCAGGACCCTGATGACTCGTGGCATCACGTCCGGCACGTTCATCTCCGTCGCGCATATCATGGGGACATCGGCGAGCCCGTATTCATGCGCGGCGAGTGCGGGGAAATCGCTGACGATATCCGGAGTGGCAGTGAAGAAGATACTGATCACGGATTCGGGCTGTAGATCGTTTTCCTCGAACACCGCCGCGAGGAGTTCCCTCGTGGCCCTGCGTATCTCCCACGCTTCATCCACATCGACCTGAGTCGCACCGCGGATCGCTCGCACGGTAACGGCACTGTCCCGCATTGATTCCGCCTCTGGTTCTGGCCCGTCACCCGTCCAGTCGGATGAGTCTCCCGTATACCGCGCTCACCGCTCCAGACCCAATAGGGCTGCTACATCGTGCCGGGTCCACACCATGCGTTCGGTATACCCATGTGGGCAGGCCGATCGGCGCCTCCGGGAGCTGGACGGGGAGATCACCAGGGACACCGGGGCACCGCCGGGGAGAACGGCCGGGCACGGGTCTCCGCACCAGCAGCCGCTCTTCCCCGGTCGGCGCCGGGAACCGGGGAACCTCAGGCACCGGCGGTCTGCGACGCGCTCACATCGCCAACCTGGTCGGACGACGGTTGGGCGGCCGCTTCGGAGGGTGCGCGACCCGGCGTAAGCAGGAAGGACAGACCCATCAGCACGGCGGCCGCCACGGGAACGTAGGTGACGTCCGAGACGCTGATGATGGCTCCTCCGACCGCGCCGGCCACACCGGTGCCGAGGTAGAGGCCGCTGATGTTGAGAGCGAGGGCCGTCATGCCGACCTGGGGGCCGGCCGCGCCCAGGATGCTGCCCTGGATCGGCGGGTTGAGCCCCCAGGCGAACACGGACCAGAAGGCGACGACGGCGCCGAGCACGATGGTGCTCTCGATACCGCTGAAACCGAGCACCGCGAGAAGCCCCAGGGCCACGGCGTGCCCTCCGATCACCAGGCGCAGGCTCCGTCGCGGTCCCATGCCGTCCGCGGCACGGCCGGCCAGCAGTGCTCCGGCCAGACCCGCGACACCCACGATGAAGAGCATGACCGACAGCAGTCCGTAGGAACCGTGCGCCACCGCGGCGGTGAACTCACCGAGGTAGGTGTAGAACATCAGGCCACCGCTGGCGGCCAGGAACGTGACGGTCACCAGGCGCAGAACCGCCATATCGCGCAGCGGACCGAGACGTTCCCTCAGTGGGGCGGGAGTGCTGCCCGCGATCTTAGGTGCCGTGACCGCCAACCCGATTGCCGCGACCGTACCGACCCCGGCAATCAGCCAGAAGGTGGCGCGCCAGCCGAACGCCCCGCCGAGCCAGGATCCGACAGGTACGCCGGTGAACAGAGCCGCCGTCATACCGGCTGTGACGACACCCAAGTACCGCCCCTGCATGCCCTCGGGGGCGCCCATCGCCGTCGTCGTGAAGGCCGCCGAGGTGACGATGGCCGCCGCCAGCGCGGCAAGGACCCGAGCGGCCATGAGGAACCAGTAGCCCGGAGCGACCGCGGCCGAGGCATTGGCCAGTACGAAGACCGCCAAACCCGCGATCATCACGAGCCGCTTGGGGAAGCGTTCGAAAATCACGGCCAGTGTCGGCGCTCCCACTGCGTACACCACGGCGAACACCGTGACCAACTGACCCGCGGCGGAGACGCTGACATCGAGATCCGCCGCGACGGTCTTGAGAACGCCCGCGATGATGAATTCATCGGTTGCCGTGGCCAGCAGTGTCATGAAGAGCACGAACAGCCAGCTGGGAAGGCTGCGTTTCATAGTGGGTAACCTCCACCTCGCATACGTTGAGCTCCATGCCGGAATGAGGGCTTACCCTCGCTCATCGCCTGAACTGATTCCTGTGGCGGTGTGGACATGGTCGCGTCGCGGCACCGCCCATCCGGACGCATATGTCCGGACCTCGACGATGACGCGTTCAGCCGGTCGGCTGGAGAAATGCCGTGCTGCCCTGGACGTGGACACACGCTAGGTGGTGACACTGGTGTCAAGGTCAAGCAGCAGCGCCGGAGAGCTTGAGTCACCCGTCCCCGAGGAGCCGTCAGCGGTGAATCCGAGACCAGTCCCCCTCAGTTGACAGCCCAGCGAGCGGAGTGGTCAGGTGTGATGGCGCAAACCCGCAGAAGTCGCATTCAGATGCCGTTTTCGAGTTCGCGCATTTCAGAATTTCGATGCGTCTTCTCGTTCGAGTGTCCGAGTGCCTACGTGTCTACCCACGTTCCCGGGCTCGCGAGCGCACGACAATGAGCACGAATGAGCGCACAACATCGCCGACCCTTGGAAGGAATCATTCGCGTGAGCATCACACCTGTGCCCGCTCCTCCTCGCCCGCGGTCGAAGGCCCCGGACCTCTCCGTGCCGCTGGCCGAGGGCGGAACCTGGAGTCTGACGGACCAGAATTCCCCGCGTAACTTCACCATGATCGTCTTCTATCGCGGTCTGCACTGTCCGGCGTGCCGGGGGCAACTGTCCCGGCTGGAGAGTCGCGTTGACGAGCTGATGGAGATGGGTGTCCATCCGGTCGCCGTCAGCGCGGATTCGCGACAGCGAGCCGAGCGGGCCCAATCCGAGTGGGGTCTGCGGAAGGTTCCCGTCGGTTATGGGTTACGGGTGTCCGCGATGCGGGAGTGGGGTCTCTTCGTGTCGGCCGCCGCGAATGAACACGAACCCCAGCACTTCAGCGAACCCGGACTCTTCCTGGTCAAACCGGACCAGGAGCTGTACTACGCCGCCATCACGAACATGCCCTTCGGGCGCCCCCCGCTGGACGAGCTGATCGAGGGCATGAACTTCGTCATCTCGAACGCCTACCCCGCTCGCGGCGACGTCTGATCCTCACCCATACGGAGACGGCGTACTCGGCCCCCGTGATGACCGGACCTGCGCCAGGTGGTCGGAATCCCGGGGGCCGACAGGCCATTCACACGCCCTGGGCCTGCTTCAGCAACTCCCCGAATTGATCCGCTCCTGCCTGCGTCCTGAGCGTGGCGATACGCTGGAGGAGCTGCTCCCGGTGCCGCTTCAGCATCGCCATCTTCTCGTCGATCACCGCCAGTCGCTCTTCATACATCGACACAGCGTGATCGGCGTTGCTGCACGACATGAAGTCGGTGACATCCATGTCCAGGCAGGGAGCGACCCGCTGGATGTCCTCCACGGTGAGTCCGGACTTCAGGAGCTCCCGCACATTCAGCACGCGGTTGATCGCAAGGTGGTCGTACTCACGCCACCCCTTGTCGCTCCGCTGCGCCTGTAACAGCCCCTTTTGTTCGTAGTAGCGGATGGACCGGCGGCTGACCCCAGTGCGTTCGGACAACTCTCCGATCTGCACGACAACTCCATTCACGGCGACGGTCTTGCGGCAAGGCTCTCGATGTCATGGTCCAGCTTGTGCTGCCCACCGGGCAACGGTGTCATGTGGCCGACTCGACTTCAGGCCACTCGGTAGGCGGTCCTCCGGCGGAAACGCTCGGGTCAGCCCCCAAGGGCGAGCCGATCCGCCAAGCGCTCGTCTGCCGACAACTCCACCTGTCCGAGCCTTGGCACACCCCACCCAACGACCACAGAACATCAGAGTGACCGGTATTGCACATCTTGGGCCAAGCCTCGATCCACCGGTGACGGTTTGAAGTGATCCTCTGAGGCTTTGCCGAGTGGTGCCACCGGCTCTTCCTCGCTCAGCGCGAGGACATCCGCGATCAGTTCCAGCAACGCGGCCTCGTCGTTGGCCACCCGCCGCGACAGCCTGCGCATGCCGTCCGGAGCCGCGAGAGAGTCGCGGGGCGGGCGGTGATCTCCGAGCATGTCAAAGCCCCCCGCCCAGCGAGCTGGACAGGGGCGCGGGCAAGCGGACCCAGTGCACAACGAGTGCACACCCGCGCGGGAAGTCCCGGGAGCCCCAGGTAGAAGAGAGAAGTGCGGCGGCCTGGCCGAGCACCCCGGACAGGGCATATTCCCTGGTCAGGGCCTTGAAGGCGGACGAGTCGGCCTGTACGCCGGGTTCTGTCTCCCGGGGGCCTCGCGGCCCTCGGGGAGGCGGCCATCCATCTAGGACCGACGTTGCCGCCGGTCTCGTGCGGTCTACCCGCGGACTCGGGCGGGCAGCCCTCGATCGTCCGCGCAGAGCCGCCGTGCGGCGGCTCCTCTTGACCTTGCTCCAGGTGGGGTTTACCGAGCCGTCCGAGTCACCCCGGACGCTGGTGGTCTCTTACACCACCGTTTCACCCTTACCGGTCGCCTCGCGGCGTCCGGCGGTCTGTTTTCTGTGGCACTGTCCCGCGGGTCACCCCGGGTGGGCGTTACCCACCACCTTGCCGTGTGGAGCCCGGACGTTCCTCGGCGGGGCCCTGAAGGACCCCGACGCGACCGCCCGGCCGGCTCGTCCGCCGTGTTGACCATGATACCCGGCGGACGGGCGGCCCCCGGTCGGGCCGGTCGGGCCGGGGATCTGGGGCCTGGGGGCATCGTCAGGGGTTGCGCGGGTGGGGTGGATCCGCCTGGGCTCCCGCCGTGGGCGGGGTCGGTGGGGCCGTGCTGCCCCGGGGGATGACTCGGGTGGGGAAGACCACGTGGCGGGTGGGGTCGGCCTCCGGGGCATCGATGATCGAGCGGGCCAGTTCCGCGGCGGCGCGGCCGATGTCCTCGACCGGCTGGGCGACGGTCGTGAGGTCGAGCCATTCGGCGAGGTGGTGGTCGTCGAAGCCGAGTACGGACATCCGGCCGGGGACGTCGACGCCGGAGGAGCGCAGGACCCCCATCACCTCGATCGCCACCTCGTCGGACTCGGCGAAGACGGCGGTGGGCGGGTTGCGCAGGCTCAGCAGGTGGCCGACGGCCTCGCGGATGCCGCGGCGGTGCCGGGCGACGGGGTAGAGGACCAGCTCCTCGTCGTACGGCAGCCCGGCCTCCTCCAGCGTCTTGCGGTAGCCGGTGAGCCGTTCCTTGGAGCTCCAGTAGAAGCCGGTGTCGTCGCTGGACTGGAGGAAGGCGATACGGCGGTGGCCGAGGTTGAGCAGATGGCGCATGCCGCGCTGGGCGCCGTCCACGTCGTCGATGTACACGCTGGGCCGCCCGGGGACATGCTGGCTGACGAAGACCACGGGCATGCCGAGTGCGTCCAACCGGGCCCGTTCCTCCGGGGTCAGGTCGAAGCAGGTCACCAGCATCGCGTCGGCGTTGCGCCGGGCGGGCAGCCGGTCGAAGAACGCGCCGCGTTCGGCCAGGTCCGTGACGCTGTAGACGAGCAGGTCGAGCTCGGCCTCGCGCAGCACCCCGCTCACCCCGGCGATGGTGTTGCCGAGGAACCACGAATCCAGGTGCGGGGTGAGCACGGCGATCCGCCGCGTCTTGCCGGTGACCAGACTGGAGGCGCTGCGCGAGATGGCGAACGACAGCTCGCGGGCGGCCTTTTCGACCCGGTCGCGGGTCTGCGGGGACACGCTGGACAGTCCGCGCAGGGTCCGGGAGACCGTGGAGACGGAGACGCCCGCGCGCTCGGCGACGTCGGCCATCGTGGCCTCGCCCCGGTGGCCGTCGGCACCGGCCGGTTGTTGACCCGGGACGCCGCACGGGACGCCGGTGACAGCGCTGTCCGGGGTCGCCGGTCCGGTCACACCGGCGGGTCTGTCGGAAGCTGCGGACATGGCGGGACGGTAGCACGCGGCCCTCCTTCCTCGGCAGGCACCGTCCGGTGGATTCTGGCAACGCTGTCACTCAGCCGTAGCCCCACGATCCTTGATTTTCCGCTGACCGGACCGTTGACACTCCTTATCGCCCCCGCCTAGCTTGCAAACGCTGTCAGAGAGGCAGCCCTGACGGGAACGAGAGGCGGGCGCATGGTTCTGAGCCGCAGAACGCCGCTTGCAAGCGCTGGCAGCCTCGCCATGACCGCCGGTCTCACCACCGCGTGCGGGACCAAGCGTCGTCACCGAATTCCTCGCCGACGCGGGCGGCGGTGTGCTCGGCCGATCCGGAAGCTCCGGCCGCTCCGGAGGGTCTGGAGGCTCCGGAGGACCCGGAGGCTCCGGCCGCTCCGGAGTTGTCACCGTCGCCTACGAACCCGCACAGCGTGCCGTGTCCCCTACGTCGCGTTCAATCTGCCCTTCTCCATCTGGATCCTGCACAACTATCTGCTCGGGGTGGCACGGGCGCTGGAGGAGGCGGCCACGGTGGACGGCGCGAATCCGCTGCGCACGGTGGTCTCCGTCATCCTTCCGCCGGCGCGGCCGGGGCTGTTCACGGCCGGGGTGTTCGCCACCTGGGCGGAGTTCCTGATGGCCCTCACCGATTCGCATTCGCATCCGTATCGTCCCATCACCGCGAGGACCACGTGACCCTTCAGCCCTCGGACCCCAACTGGTGGCGGCAGGCCGTCTTCTACCAGATCTACCCCCGCAGCTTCGCCGACTCCAACGCGGACGGCATCGGCGATCTGCCCGGTATCACCTCCCGGTTGCCGTACCTCGCCGACCTCGGCGTGGACTGCGTCTGGCTGAGCCCGTTCTATCCGTCCGCGCTCGCCGACGGCGGCTACGACGTGGCCGACTACCGCGATGTCGACCCGCGCCTCGGCACCCTGGACGACTTCGACCGGATGGTCGCCGAGGCGGACCGGCTCGGGCTGAAGGTCATGGTCGACATCGTGCCCAACCACACCTCCAGCGACCACGCGTGGTTCCAGGAGGCGCTGCGCTCGGCGCCCGGCTCCGCCGCCCGGGAGCGGTACGTGTTCCGCGACGGTCGCGGCCCGGACGGCTCGCTCCCGCCCACCGACTGGATCTCCTGCTTCGGCGGCCCGGCGTGGACCCGGCTGCCCGACGGGCAGTGGTATCTGCACCTGTTCGCGCCCGAGCAGCCGGACCTGAACTGGGACCACCCGGAGGTGCGCGCCGACTTCCTCACCACGCTGCGCTTCTGGTCCGACCGCGGCGTGGCGGGCTTCCGCGTCGACGTGGCCCACGGCCTGGCCAAGGATCTGGCCGAACCGCTGCGCGACATCGGGGACGTACGGAGCTACGACCCGGACGAGCTGCCCGAGGACGGCAGCCATCCGCTGTGGGACCGCGATGAGGTGCACGGCATCTTCCGCGCGTGGCGCAAGGTGATGGACGAGTACGAGCCGCCGCGGATCGCCGTCGCCGAGGCATGGGTCCGCAACTCCCGCCGCACGCCGTACGCCAGCCCCGACGAACTGGGCCAGGCGTTCAACTTCGACTTCCTCTACACCCCGCTGTCCGCGCCCGCGCTGCACACCGCCATCGACAGCGCGCTGCACGACGCCCGTACGGCCGGTGCCTCGGCCACCTGGGTGCTCTCCAACCACGATGTGATCCGGCACGCCACCCGGCTGGCGCTCCCCGACGAGCTGAGCCGGGCGGGACGGGAGGCGTGGCTGCTCGCCGACGGCCGGGAGCCGGAGGCCGACCGGGAGCTGGGGCTGCGCCGGGCACGTGCCGCGACGCTGCTGATGCTCGCGCTGCCTGGGTCGTCGTATCTGTACCAGGGCGAGGAGCTGGGCCTGCCGGAGGTGGCCGAGCTGCCCCGGGAGGCGCTCCAGGACCCGACTTGGGAGCGCAGCGGCCGGCGGATCAAGGGCCGTGACGGCTGCCGGGTGCCGCTGCCGTGGACGCGGTCCGGCCCGTCGTTCGGCTTCGGCGCGGGGGGCTCCTGGCTGCCGCAGCCGGAGTACTTCGGCGAGCTGTCGGCCGAGGCGCAGAACGGGGTGGCGGGCTCCACGCTGGAGCTGTACCGGGAGGCGCTGCGGCTGCGCCGCGCGCTGGGCGGCGACGAGGGCGTGGAGTGGGTCGGCTCGGTGGATGAGCTGAGCGCGGGGGTGCTGCACTTCCGGCGCTCCACCGGCTGGCACAGCCTCAGCAATCTGTCGGCGGTTCCGGTGCCGCTGCCGGAGGGCCTGGAGGTGGTGCTGGCCAGCGGTCCGCTCGACGGGGACCGGGTGCCCGCGCGGACGACGGTCTGGCTGCGCCAGGGGGTGTCCGACGGGTCGTGACGCCTGCGGCGGGCTGCTTTCCCCTACCCGCCCCTTCCCGCAACTGGGGCTCCGCCCCAGACCCCGGGGTCCGCAGTGGCGGAGCCCTGCCACCCGCCGGACACCCCGCAGCGGTTGGCCGTAGGCTGCGGGGCGGGGCGGGTCCGGGTTTTCCGGGCCCGCCCCGCGCCCCGTCGCCGACGACCATTCGACCTTCGAGGAGAGACCGTGCTCGTCCTGCTGCCGCCGTCCGAGGGAAAGGCCACAGGAGGCGCCGGGTCCCCGCTGGACCTGGGATCGCTGTCGCTGCCGGGCCTGGGCGGGGCGCGGGCGGAGGTGCTGGATGAGCTGGTGTCGCTCTGCTCGGGTGACGAGGCGAAGGCCGCGGAGGCGCTGGGGCTCAGCGAGGGGCTGCGCGGCGAGATCGCCAAGAACGCGGCGCTGCGGGAGGCCGCGGCGCGGCCCGCCGGGGAGATCTACACCGGTGTGCTGTACGACGCGCTCGGGCTGGCCACGCTGCCCGCCCCCGCCCGTCGCCGGGCGGGGCGGTCGCTGCTGGTCTTCTCCGGGCTGTGGGGCGCCGTACGGATCGACGACCGTATCCCCTCCTACCGCTGCTCGATGGGCGTGAAGCTCCCGGGGCTCGGCGCGCTCGGCACGTACTGGCGGACCCGGACCCCGATGGCCGAGGTGCTTCCGGAGGCCGCCGGGGACGGGCTGGTGCTGGACCTGCGCTCGGCGGCGTACGCGGCGGCGTGGAAGCCCAAGGGGGCGGTCGCGGAGCGGACGGCGACGGTGCGGGTGCTCCAGTCGAAGATCGTGAACGGGGTCGAGAAGCGGTCCGTCGTCAGCCACTTCAACAAGGCGACGAAGGGCCGGATGGTACGGGACCTGCTGACCGCGGGCGCCGAACCGGACGACCCCGGGGAGCTGGTGGACGCGCTGCGCGGGCTGGGGTACGTGGTGGAGTCGGCGCCGCCGGAGCGGGCGGGGCGGGCGTGGGGGCTGGATGTGGTGGTGACGGAGGTGTAGGCCCGTACTCGGGCGGTGTGTGGGTCGGCCGCCCGTTCCGGGCTGGGGCGCCCGGTCCCGCCGCCCTCTAGGCGTTCGTTGCGACATGCGCAACCACCATTGCGCAGTGCGCCGCCCCACGGGCAGGATGGGCGCCGTGACTAGCACCGCGCCCTCCCCCGGTTCCCCGGATTCCTCGCTGCTCGACCTCGCCCCCGTCATCCCCGTCGTCATCGTCCATGACGTGGCCGACGCGGTTCCGATGGCCCGTGCGCTGGTGGCGGGCGGGCTGCCCGCGATCGAGGTGACCTTCCGGACGCCCGCCGCCGCGGACGCGATCCGGGCGATCGCCGACGAGGTCCCGGACGCGGTCGTCGGCGCCGGTACGGTCCTGACCCAGGAGCAGCTGGAGACGGCCGTCGCCGCCGGGTCGCGCTTCCTGGTCACGCCCGGCTGGACGGACCGGCTGCTGGGGGCGCTGGACGCGTCCGGGCTGCCGTATCTGCCGGGGGTGTCGACCACCTCGGAGGTCGTGGCGCTGCTGGAACGCGGGGTCGAGGAGATGAAGTTCTTCCCGGCGGAGGCGGCCGGGGGCACCGCGTATCTGAAGGCGCTCGCCTCGCCGCTCCCCCGGGCCCGCTTCTGCCCGACGGGCGGGGTCAACGCCTCGAACGCCCTCGGATATCTGTCGCTCCCCAACGTCGGCTGCGTGGGCGGCACTTGGATGCTGCCACCGGACGCGCTGGAGGCGGGCGACTGGGCCCGGGTCGAGTCGCTGGCCCGGGAGGCGGCGGCGCTGCGGCGGTGACGGCGGCCACAACCGGCACCGTGACAGAACCGCCGCGACCGGCACCGTGACAGAACCGCCACAACCGGCACCGTGACCGCCACCGCGGTCAGCCCCTACCGCAGATGCGCCGTCTCGTTCAGCAGCCGCAACGAGGCGTTCCCGTCCCCGTAGTACGCCACCGCCGTCAGCGAGGCCGCCGAGAGCTCCATGCGGAACAGGGACTCCGGCGGGGCGCCCAGGGCCAGCCGGACCAGGGTCTTGATCGGGGTGACATGGGTGACCAGCAGCACCGTACGGGCCGGGTAACGGGCGATCAGCTTGTCGCGGGCGAGCGCGACCCGGCGGGTGACCGTCGCGAAGCTCTCGCCGCCGCCGGTGGGGGCCACCTCCGTGGAGGCCAGCCATGCGTCCAGGTCGTCCGGGTAGCGCTCCTTGACCTCCGCGAAGGTCAGGCCCTCCCAGGCGCCGAAGTCCGTCTCCCGCAGCCCCTCTTCGACACGGACGTCCAGGCCCAGGCGGCGGGCCACCACCTCGGCGGTCTCCCGGCAGCGCCGCAGCGGTGAGGCGACGACGGCCTGGATGGTGCCGCGTGCGGCGAGCGCCGCCGCCACCCGCTCGGCCTGGTGGCGGCCCACGTCGGAGAGTGCCGGGTCGGTGCCGCCACTGCCCGAGAAGCGCTTCTCGGGGGTGAGCGGGGTCTCCCCGTGCCGGAGCAGGACGAACGTGGCGGGGGTGCCCAGATCCGCCGAGCCCCAGCCCACCGCCGGAGCGCCCGTGGCGGCGGGCTCGGCGAGGGCGTCGTCGGCGGGTGCGGCGGCCTCCGGCGCGCCCGGCGCCAGCGTGCCGCCGGGCGGCACCTTCGGCCGCCACCGCTCGCCCCGCTTGCCCGCGTCCATCGCCTCGTTGGCGAGCCGGTCCGCGTGCTTGTTGTTCTCGCGCGGGATCCACTCGTAACTCACCTGGCCGGGCGGGACGATCCCCTGGGCCTCGGCGGCGAGCGGCCGCATATCGGGGTGCTTGATCTTCCAGCGGCCCGACATCTGCTCGATGACCAGCTTGGAGTCCATCCGCACCCGGACCTCGGCCGCCGGGTCCAGGGCGTACGCCGCCCGCAACCCGGCGATCAGGCCCTTGTACTCGGCCACGTTGTTGGTCGCGGTGCCCAGGTACTCGGCCACCTCGGCGAGCGTCTCACCGGTCTCGGCGTCGCGCACGAGGGCGCCGTAGCCGGCCGGCCCGGGGTTGCCCCGGGACCCGCCGTCCGCCTCGACGATGAAGCGCCGCGCCATCGGCCTACAGCCCCGACTCGGGCGTACGGACCAGGATCCGGCGGCAGTTCTCGCAGCGCAGCACCGTGTCGGGGGCCGCCGAGCGCACCTCGTTGAGCTCGGTGATGGCGAGCTCCTGGCGGCAGCCGTCGCAGCTCCGCTGGTAGAGCCGGGCCGCGCCGACGCCGCCCTGCTGCTGGCGCAGCTTGTCGTAGAGCTTCAGCAGATCGGCGGGGATGGTCCCGGCGATCACCTCGCGCTCCTTGGTGACGGCCGCGATCTCGGCGTCGATCCCCTCGGCCGCCGCGTCCCGGCGCGCGGTGGCGTCACCGATCTTCGACTGGAGGGACCCCACCCGCTCGGTCAGCTCGGCGGCCCGCTCCTGGACGGACTCCCGGCGCTCCATGACCTCCAGGACGATGTCCTCCAGGTCGCCCTGGCGCTTGGCGAGGGAGGCGATCTCGTGCTGGAGGTTCTCCAGGTCCTTCGGCGAGGTGACGGCCCCGGAGTCCAGGCGCTTCTGGTCGCGGGCGGCGCGCTGGCGCACCTGCTCCACGTCCTGCTCCGCCTTGGTCTGCTCGCGGGCGGTGTCGCTCTCCTCGGTCTGCGCGGCGATGAGCAGGTCGCGCAGCTGGGTGTGATCGGCGTTCAGCCTCTCGATCTCGGCGTGCTCGGGCAGCGTCCTGCGCTTGTGCGCGAGCTGCGACAGCCGGACGTCGAGCGCCTGGACGTCGAGGAGGCGGATCTGATCGGCGGGCGCGGCATTCAGCGTGGGGCTCCAGGGGAGTCGAGTGGGACGGAAACGAGGTCAGGGAGTCGAGCGAGGGGCGGCGGGGGCCGCGGCGTGGGCCGTCCAGGGATCGGTCACGATACGGGAGACATGCGTCCGCAGACCCCAGCCGTGCCGGTCGGAGATCTCGTCCAGCTGGGCCGCGGCCTGCTCGGTCCAGGGCCATTCGGTGGCCCAGTGCGCGGCGTCCAGCAGGGCGAGATCGCTGTGCTCCCGCGCCTCCGAGGACGGGTGGTGGCGCAGATCGGCGGTGAGGAACGCGTCGACCCCGGCCGCGCGCACCGCGTCGAAGAGGCTGTCGCCGGAGCCGCCGCTGACGGCCACCCGGTGGACGTTACGGTCCGGGTCGCCCGCGGCGCGGATCCCCTGCGCGGTGGCGGGCAGCCGGGCGGCGGCGCGCTCGGCGAACTCCCGCAGCGTCTCGGGGTGGTCGAGCTCGCAGATCCGGCCCAGCCCCCGGCGGCCCTCGGGGTCGGTCGCGTCGGGCACCAGCGGACCGACGATCCGCAGGTCGAGCGCGCCGGCGAGGGCGTCGGAGACGCCGGGGTCGGCGGTGTCGGCGTTGGTGTGCGCGACATGCAGGGCGATGTCGTGCTTGATCAGGGTGTGCACCACCCGGCCCTTGAAGGTGGAGGCGGCGACCGTGGTCGTCCCCCGCAGATAGAGCGGATGGTGGGTGATCAGCAGATCGGCGCCGAGATCCACCGCCTCGTCGGCCACTTCCTGAACCGGGTCGACGGCGAACAGCACGCGGGTGACCTCGGCGTCGGGTTCACCGCACACCGTGCCGACGGCGTCCCACTGCTCCGCCCGCTCGGGCGGCCAGAGGGCGTCGAGTGCGGCGAGGACGTCGTTGAGTGCGGGCACGGGGCAAGGCTACCTCCCGGATCACGGCTGAGCCCTGCCCCGGCCTTCACTCAGCGCGACGGCCCCGAGGGCGTCCGTGCGACGGTCCGAAGGGGCGGGCTCAGTGGACGAGGTAGCCGCGCAGGTCGTCCAGGACCCGGTCGGCGGCGGTGACGCCGAGGCCCAGGTACCAGGTCTCCTCGTCCACGTTCTTGGCCCGGCCCGCCTTGACCGCCTTCAGCTTCTTCCACAGCGGGTTGGACTGCGCCTGGTCGCGCTTGGTGGCCTTGGGGTCGCCGTAGACACCGGTGAAGATCCAGTCGGCGTCGGCCTCGTCGATCCGCTCCGGGCCGATCTCCGCGGCGAGATCGTTGATCTGCTGGTTCTTCGGGCGCGGCAGACCGACGTCCTGGAGGATGGTGCCGATGAAGGACGCCTTGGCGTAGAGCCGGGTGGCCTGCGGCATGAAGCGGAGCATGGTGATCGTCGGCTTGTCCGCGCCGATGTCCTCGCCCAGCTTCTCGGCCTTCTTCTCGTACGCGTCGAGGTTGCGCTCGGCCTCGGCGGTGCGGTCCAGGGCCGCGGCGTTGAGGCGGTAGTTCTCCTTCCAGGTGAAGCCGGGGCGGATGGAGAACACGGTCGGGGCGATCTGCTTCAGCTCGTCGTAGAGCGGCTCGGCGCGCAGCTTGCTGCCGAGGATCAGATCGGGGTGGAGGGCGTTGATGGCCTCGAGGTTGAGGTTGTTGATGGTGCCGACGTTCTTCGGGTTCCCGGCGTCCTTCTTGAGGTAGTCGGGCATGGCCTGGTCGCCCTCGGAGGGGGCGTAGCCGACCGGCTTCAGCCCCAGCGAGACCACGTTGTCGAGCTCGCCGACGTCGAGCACCACGACCCGCTTCGGCTTGCTCTTGAGCTCGGTCTCGCCCATCGCGTGGGTGATGGTGCGGGGGAACGCGCCGGGCCGCGCGTCGGTGCCCAGCTTCGCGGTCTCCTCGGCCGCCTTGCCGAAGTCCTTGCCGCCCTGGGCGACGGACTTCCCGCCCCCGCCATCGCGCTTGCCGCCACCCGCGCCGCCGTCCGAGGATCCACAGGCGGTGAGGGAGAGCGCCCCGGCCAGGGCGAGGGCGAGGGCGGCACTGCCGCGGGCGCGCAGGGACATGACGGAGCTCCAGGGATAGCCGGGCGCGCCCGTGTCCACGAGCGCGCCGATCGCACTTAGGTGTGCCTTACTTTAATCACAAACCATCCCCGCGTCGCTTACAGCACATTCACCCCCGACCTCTCAGGCGAATCGGGCAAGAGCCACACTTACGGGTGGAGCTCGCCCATTACGGCCTTCGGCAGGACGTGCGAAAACTACGTTCAGTGGCCGGAGGTGACTGACCGATGACTGCCTGTGCCTTCGACACCGCCCTCACCGGGGGCGTCGGCGACCGGCCACGAGGGGGTTTCACCATCGCCTCGGACCGCTCGTACGGCGCGCGGCTCGCGCTCAGCGGGGAGGCGGGCTGCTGGTACCCCGAGCGCTGGACGCTGGACGGCCCGGAGCCCTACGCCGTACCGCTGCCCGCCGCCCAGCCCGAGGAGCCGGACAGCGAGTTGCTGCCACTGGCCGACGGGCAGGTGCTCATCCACCGCCAGGTGGCCGGCCACCACGCCTTCTCGCTGCTCTACCCGACCGGCCCCGGCACCGGTGAGCGTCCGCTCGGCGGCATCGACGGCGCCGAGGTCTCGCTGCTGCCGCCCGCGCCCGGCGGCCTGTGCGCGTTCGCGCTGGGACGCGGGCCGCGGTCCACCTCCGTCTGGCTGCTGTTCGGCGGCGGCGTCCTCGCCCCCCAGCACCTGGCCGAGGTGCCCGGCCGCTGTACGGGCGGCAGTTGGCTGGACCGTACGGGCCGGCTGCTGGCCCTCGACCGCGAACTCGACGGCCGCACCAAGACCGTGGTGGTCGACTTGCGGCGCGGCGGCGAGACCAGCCCGCTGCTCCAGATCACCGAGCGCAGCGACGACCGGCTGCTGCTCGCCGACCCCGACAGCGGTCTGCTGCTCGTACGGTCCGACGCGCCCGGCGAGCGGCGGCTGGGGTGGGGCGTGCTGGGCAGCACCCGGCCGGTGCGGTTCCCGGACTGTCTGCGGCCCGCGGGGTGGTCGGAGGCCACGCCGTTCGCGGTGCAGCCGGGGCAGGTGCTGACACCCGAGGTGTGCGCGGTCGCCTTCCGCATCGACGGACGGGGCGGCTCCGGGTCCGGCGGCGGGACCGGGCGGCCGTGGGTGGGCGTATGGCGCCCGGCGGAGCGGCGGCTGCGCGAGTTCCCGGCCCCGGAGGGCTGGCTCCCGGGGGCGGGCCTGTGGACGAGGGGCGGCGAGCTGTGCCTGCCGTACGTCACCCCCCAGGTGCCCTGCGGGCTGGCCCGGGTCCGCCCATCCGGGGCGGCGGGGGCGGCGCCGAGGCCTTCGGGGGGCTCATGGGTGTCGGCGGCGCCGGGCGGTACGAGCGGCGCCACGCACAACGCCGCGAGCGCGGCGGAACCGTCAGGGGTGGCGTCGTTCGGGTCGGCGGAGGCGCGGTGGAGACCCGAAGAACCGACGGGGCCGAGGGGGCGGGACGACACGGCGGGGCCCTGGAGACCGGGCGACACGGCGGCACCGTGGGGGCCGGACGACGCGACGGGAGCGCGGCGGATCGCGCGCGTGACCCCGATGACCGAGCCCTCCGGCCCGGTGGCGGAGGTGTCCGGCCCGACCCCGGCCCGGACGCCGGAAGCGCTGTGGCAACGGGACGACGCGACGGCTCCGTGGCAGCCGGACGAGGCGGCCGGGGCGCGGCGGGTCGCGCCGGTGACACGCAGATCCGGTCCGGTTCCGGCCGAAGCGCGGGTCGTTCAGGCGTCGCGGACGACGACGCCCGCGGCCGGGGCCGCGACCAGGATCACACCGTGGACCCGGGTCGGCGGGCCCGGCGCGTCCGTCCCCGTGCGGGCGTCCGGGCCGGTAGCCGAGCCGACGCCGACGCCGTCCCGGGCGCCCGAGCCGATGCCGCTGCGGGAGCGGGCGCCGTTGGCCGTACACCGGCCGGTGCCGATGCCCGTGGACGAGCCGACGCCGCTGCCCGTGCACGAGCGGGTGCCGGAGCCCGAGTGCGGGTCCGGGGTCGAGCCGTGGGGTGGGACCGGGTCGTGGGCCGGGGTCGAGCAGGAGATGGGGCCCGAGCCGGAACCCGCTCCCGGGACCGGTCTGACCCCCGCCCTGCGGCCCGTACCGCTCCAGCAGGCGCCGCTCGCGCGGCCACCCCGGCCCCGGCCACCCCGCTGGGTCCGGGATCACCCGATTGGTTAGACTCGGCCAGGGGCTGCGCAGTCCCGCGTTCCGTCCGCGTGCGGGACGCCTCGGGTAATGCGCATGGAACGTCGTGCGACATCGTGGCCAGCCCCTTTCGCACAGTACAAGCGATCTGACGGGGTGACGTACCCACCATGTCCGAAACCCACATCGACACGACCCAGGCGCGCCCGCGGGACGCCGCCGCGGCCCAGGCCGATGGCGCTCAGGGCAAGCACCGGGGGCAGGCCGCGTCCGAGGAGACCCAGGCACCGGCCCACGGCCGCCACCGTCGCCCGAACGAGAACGGCTCCTGAGGACCCCGAGGACCCTCACGACCTCAGGACCGTAGGCACCTCAGGGCCGTCCCCGATCGCGGGACGGGCTGGATTTCCCCCCGGAAGTCCGGCCCGTCCGGCGATCGCGGGGTGCCCCCGGCCGGCCCTCCTCCGGCCGAACGGCACCTCACCCCCGCTTGAGCCCCAGCACCTCCACCGCCGCGAAGCCCTCCCCGCCCCGCTCCGCGAAGTACGGCGTCAGCGCCGCGTCCAGCTCCTCGAAGTCGAAGGCGTCCCCCTTCGCGTCCACCTTCGCCGCCACCTTCGGCCGCTCCAGGATCGCCAGCATGCCGCCGTGCACCACGAACACCTGGCCGTTCACCTTGGCCGCGGCCGGTGAGGCGAGATAGCCGACCAGCGGGGCCGCGTGTTCGGGGGCGAGGGCGTCGAGGCGGCCGTCCTCCGGGCGCTCGAAGCCGGCGAAGACGTCCTCGGTCATCCGGGTGCGGGCGCGCGGGCAGATGGTGTTGGCCGTCACCCCGTACTTGGCGAGGGCAGCCGCCGTGGAGGTGGTGAGCCCGACGATGCCGCCCTTGGCCGCCGCGTAGTTCGGCTGGCCCGGCGAACCGACGAGGAACGCCTCGGAGGAGGTGTTCACGATCCGGCCGTGCACCGGGCCGCCGTCCGCCGCCTTGGACCGCTCGCGCCAGTGCGCGGCGGCGAAGCGGATGGTGTTGAAGTGGCCCTTGAGATGGACCCGGATCACCGAGTCCCACTCGTCCTCGCTCATCGAGAAGACCATCCGGTCACGCAGGATGCCCGCGTTGTTGACCAGGATGTCCAGCGCGCCGTAGGTGTCGATCGCGAGCCGGACCAGCTCGCCCGCCTGCGTGTGGTCGGCCACGTCGCCCGCGTGGGCCGTGGCCCGGCCACCGGCCGCGCGGATCTCCTCGGCCACCTGCTCGGCGGGGCCCGCCGATGCCTCGCCGCTGCCGTCGCGTCCGCCCTGTCCGTAGTCGTTGACGACGACACTGGCGCCCAGCCGCGCCAGCTCCAGGGCCTCGGCGCGGCCGAGGCCGCGCCCGGCGCCGGTGACGATCGCGGTCCTCCCGGTCAGCGGGCCCGTCACATCTCGATGCATGTGCGCAGCGCCTCCCCGGTCCGCATCTGGCCGATCGCGTCGTTGATCTCGCCGAGCCGCACCCGGTGGGTGATCAGCCCTTCGAGGTCTATCCGGCCCGCCCGCCACAGGTCGATGGTGCGCCGGTAGGAGCGGAGCACATCGCCGCCGCCGTACAGCGAGGGCAGGATCCGCTTCTCGTCGAAGAACAGCTCGAACATGTTGAACTGGAGGAAGTCGTCCAGCGCCCCGGCGCCGACCACGCACAGCGTGCCGCCGCGCCGGGTGATCTCGTACGCCCGGCGGGCGGTGGCGGAGCGGCCCACGACCTCGAAGACGTAGTCGAAGCCCTCGCCCGCCGTGACGCCGTTCTTGGCGGTGTCGAGACCGTCCGGGGTCACCGCCTCGGTGGCGCCGAAGCGCAGCGCGGCCTCGCGCCGCGACTCCACGGGGTCGACAGCGACGATCTGCGCGGCGCCCGACGCCCTCGCCCCCTGGATGACGCTGATGCCCACCCCGCCGCAGCCGATGACCGCGACCGAGGAACCGGCCTCCACCCGGGCGGTGTTGAAGACGGCCCCGAGCCCGGTGGTCACCCCGCAGCCGATGAGGGCCGCGATGTCGTACGGGACGTCGTCGGGGATCGGCACGGCGCAGGGCGCGGCCAGGACGATCTCCTCGGCGAAGGTGCCGGTCCCGGACATCCCGAAGACGTCCTCCGGACTGCCGCCCGGGCGCCGGAAGTTGGGGGTTCCGGCGTTCATGAACCCGGTCATGCACAGCTCGGTCTGACCGCGTTGACAGGACGGACAGCCGCCGCACGCGGGCAGCCAGCACACCAGCACCCGGTCGCCGGCGCTCAGCCCGGTCACCCCGTCACCCACGTCGACGATCTCGCCCGCGCCCTCGTGGCCGGGGACGAACGGCGCGGGCTGCGGCAGCACCCCGGCCATCGCGGAGAGGTCGGAGTGGCACAGCCCGGTGGCCCTCAGCCGCAGCCGGACCTTGCCGGGGCCGAAGCCCACCGCCTCGATGTCGTCGAGGACTTCGAGCTTGTCCTGTCCCGTCTCGTGCAGTACGGCTGCGCGCACAGCGGCTCCTCGTGATGTCGAGCGTGCGTGATCTCAGGTGTGGCGTGATCTCAGGTGTGTTCGACGATGGTGTCGGTGAGGACCGGTGCGTCGTCCCGCTCGACGGCGGTCGCCGTCACCTGGACGCGCCCCTCGTCCTGCCACATCCGGACGCGCAGGGTCTCCCCCGGGTAGGCCACCCCGGCGAAGCGGGTGGTGTACGAGCGCACCCGGGCCACCTCCCCGTCCAGCGCCGTGTCCACGACCGCCTTGAGCACCATCCCGTACGAGCACAGTCCGTGCAGGATGGGCTTCTCGAACCCCGCCACCTTGGCGAACTCGGGGTCGGCGTGGAGCGGGTTCCAGTCCCCGGAGAGCCGGTAGAGCAGCGCCTGGTCCTCGCGGATGGCCCGCTCCACGGTGCGGTCCGGCTCACGGGCCGGGGGCTCCAGGCGGTCGGATGGGCCGCGCTCACCGCCGAAGCCGCCCTCGCCCCGGACGAAGATCCGGGTGTCGCAGGTCCACAGCGGACCGTCCGCGTCGGCCACGTCGGAGCGCAGCACGATGACCGCCGCCTTGCCCTTGTCGTAGACGGCGGCGACCTTCGAGGTCTGGGTGGCGTCCCCGCCGAGCGGGATGGGCCGGTGCAGTTCGACGGTCTGGCCGCCGTGCAGGACGGCGGCGAGGTCGACGTCGATACCGGGTGCGGCCAGGCCCCCGGCGACCGCCATCCCGCCGCCCGCGACGGTCGCGAAGCTGGGGAGCACATGGAGCTTGCTCTCCAGGGTGTAGCGGAGCTCCTGGGGGTCGGTGGCGGGGATTCCGGCGCCGATGCCCAGGTGGTAGAGCTGGATGTCCTTCTGCCCCCAGATGAGAGCCGTGCTCCGGGGCTCGGCCGAGACGGCCTTCGCGACATCGATGGGCATAGGGCGACACCACTCCTTGGTCCGCTCGCCGGTCCACGGTCCGAAGACCCCGGCCCGCCCGTCCGCACCGTCGGCCGCGCCGGGGTCGTCGCTGGTCGGCAGGGTCGCGTCGTCCGCGTGGACATGTAGAACGCGTTCTAGCCGATGGCACCCTGTATAGCCCAATCGCCCCGAAGGGGGAAGGGTGTCGACGCCCTCTGCTGACGGCCCGTCAGGTAGCGGTTGGCCGGGTGACGAAGACCCTGGGACAAATGTCACGGCCATCCCCCGACATCCGCATCTGCCCAGCTCATACGGGGATCCATAAGGTCGGACGCATGTATGCCACCGCCGCGCGCATCGAACGCCTCAAGCCACCGGGCCGCCGGGCCTTCGTGCCCTGGCTCTTCATGCTCACGGGGGACGTACAGGCGCTCTTCAAGGAGAAGACGCCGCTGCCCTGGCTCGGCGGAGCGGGGGTGGCGGCCTTCATCGCGCTCTACCTCACCACCGTCTTCACCGCCCTCGACGAGCGCCGCCGCCACACCAGGACCCCGCCGCTGGCGCTCGCCGGGCTGGCGGCGGTCACCTACGCGCTGGGCATCGGCTACGCCGGGAACTGGCTGCTGTGCTTCCCGCTGCTGTCGCTGGCCTCCGGAATCGTGCTGCGCGGGGGGAGGCGGCAGCTGGGGCCCGTCATCCTCACCCTGTCCGCCTCCTCAGGAATCATCGCCGGGCTCCGCGGCGGCCCCTCGGACTCGCTCACGGTCAGTTACGGCACCATGCTGTCCGGTCTGGTGACGGCGGCCATCCTGTCGCTCTTCGAGACCGTGGCCCAGCTCCGCGCGACCCGCCAGGAGCTGGCCCGTACGGCGGTGGAGAAGGAACGGCTGCGGTTCTCCCGCGATCTGCACGACCTGCTCGGCCACACCATGTCGGTCGTCGTGGTCAAGGCGGAGGCGGTGCGCCGGCTCGCCCCGAAGAACCTGGAGGCCGCGCTGGGGCAGGCCGCGGACATCGAGGCGGTGGGGCGGCAGGCGCTCACCGAGATCCGCGAGGCCGTGACCGGCTATCGCGAGGGCAGCCTGGCCACCGAGCTGGACCGGGCCCGCTCGGCGCTGGACGCCGCCGGTATCGAGGCCGTCGTCCGCCGCGAGGGGCCGCCGCTGGCCCCGCAGACCGAGGCGCTGCTGGGGTGGGTGGTCCGCGAGGGGGTCACCAATGTGGTGCGGCACAGCGGGGCGTCCCGGTGCGAGATCGAGGTGCGGAGCGGCATGGACCGGGTTCGGCTGGAGATCACGGACGACGGGGTCGGCGTAGGCTCCCGTGCCACCGGTACGAACGCGGACGGCAGTCCGGAGGTCGGCGGTACCGGGCTCAAGGGCCTGGCCGAGCGGCTGTCCACGGCGGGCGGCTCGCTGGAGTCCGGCCCCGGCGGGCGCCGGGGCTTCCGGCTCGTCGCCGAACTGCCGGTGGATACGGAGGACGTGGTGGAGGCCGAGGTCGAGGGAGCCCGGACGGCGTGAACGAGGCGGAAGACGCGAAGGGCGTGCAGGATGCGACAGGCGTGATCAAGCTCCTGCTCGCCGAGGACCAGGGGATGATGCGGGGCGCCCTCGCCCTGCTGCTCGGGCTCGAGGACGACTTCGCGATCGTCGCGCAGCTCGGGAACGGGGACGAGATCGTGCCCCGGGCCCTGGAGACCCGGCCCGATGTGGCGCTGCTCGACATCGAGCTGCCCGGCCGCAGTGGTCTGGACGCGGCCGCCGCGCTGCGCGAGGCGCTGCCGGAGTGCCAGGTGCTGATCCTCACCACCTTCGGCCGCCCCGGCTATCTGCGCCGGGCGATGGAGGCGGGGGCGGCCGGGTTCCTGGTCAAGGACGGCCCGGTGGAGGAGCTGGCCGTGGCGATCCGCCGGGTGCTGGCCGGTGAGCGGGTGATCGACCCAGGCCTGGCCGCCGCCGCCCTCAGCGCGGGCCCCAACCCGCTGACGCAGCGCGAGCGCGATGTGCTCTCGGCGGCGGTGGACGGGGCGACGGTGGCGGACATCGCGGCCAGGGTGCACCTCTCCCCCGCCACCGTGCGCAACTATCTCTCCTCGGCCATCGGCAAGACCCAGACCCGCAACCGCATGGAGGCCGTCCGCGCCGCCCGCCGGAACGGCTGGCTGTAAGTCGGCTACGAGGAGCCGCCGCGGGTGACCGCGGGCGTCCGCGGCAGCAGGACGGCCATCAGCACCACCGCCGTCGCGATGATCCCGGTGGCCACGACGAAGGCGTGACCGTACCCGGCCGCGAGCGCCTCCGGTCCGGCCCCGCCGTGCGCCGTGATCCGCTCGGCCGCGACCGTGGCCAGCACCGTCAGGCCGAGCGCGCCGCCGATCTGCCGTGAGGTGTTGACCAGCCCGGACACCAGCCCCGCCTCGGAGGGGGCGGCTCCGGAGGTGGCGGAGGCGGCGAGCGGGGTCATCATCAGCCCGCTCCCGAGCGACATGATGATCGCGGGGCCCAGGACCGTCCCCACGTAGGTGCCGTCGGCGCCCATCCGGCTCTGCCACGCGTAGCCGACGACGGCCAGCGAACCGCCCGCGATCGCCAGCGGTTTGCCGTCCATCCGGGCCATCAGCCGGGGCGCGAGCTTCGAGCCGAGGACGATCGACAGGCTGTGCGGGAGGAAGGCCAGCCCGGCCTTGACCGGGCTGAAGTGCAACACGTTCTGCAGGTAGAGCGACATGAGGTACCACATGGCGAACATGCCGCCGCCGCACACCACCATCACCGCGTTCGCCGCCGACACCGCCCGGACGCGGAACAGCCGCAGCGGCATCAGCGGCTCCCGCGTACGCGCCTCGACGGCCACGAACACCGCGAGCAGCACAAGCCCGGCGAGCAGCGGTACGAGGGAGGCGGCGGCGGTCCAGCCGTGCGGTTCGGTCTGCACGATGCCGTACGCGAGCGCCGCGACGCCCGCCGTGACCAGCACCGCGCCCGGTATGTCGAGCCGCCGTACCACTCCGGAGCGGCCCTCGGTCAGCCACACCGCCGCTGCCGCCAGCACCACGACCCCGACCGGCACATTGACCAGCAGCACCCAGCGCCAGGACAGATACTCGGTGAGCACACCGCCGACCAGCCCGCCCGCCGCGCCCCCGCCCGCGCCGACCGCCGTCCAGGTGCCGATGGCCCGGGTGCGGGCCGCGCCGGTCGGGAAGGTGGTGGTGAGGATGGTGAGGGTGGCCGGGGAGAGCACGGCCGCGCCGAGGCCCTGGAGCGCGCGGGCGGCGATCAGCTGCCAGGGCTCCTGGGCGACGCCACCGGCGAGGCTGGCCGCGGTGAACAGGCCGAGCCCGGCGAGGAAGACCCGTTTGCGCCCGAAGAGATCGGCCGCGCGCCCGCCGAGCAGCAGGAACCCGGCGAAGGTGAGCGCGTAGGCGTTCACCACCCATTGCAGCGCGGTCCCGCCGAGCCCCAGGTCGGTACGCATCGACGGCAGCGCGACGTTCACCACCGAGATGTCGAGCACCACCAGGAACTGCCCGGAGCAGGCGGCCAGCAGGACCGCCCAGACCGGGGGCGAGGCGCGCGGGGGCCGGGCGGTGGCTGCGGTTTCCGAGGGGAGGGGCGCTGGGGTGGACATGACGGCGATGCTCGCATCCGGAACCCGTCGTACGCATCGGCGTTTCGGCGCATTTCGGCAGGGCGCAAGACCTAGTAGACCTACGAAGGAAATCCCTCGTCGAGCCGGCAACACCGGAGGAGAGCATGACCGACAGCGCCACGAAAGTCGCCATCTACGGTCCAGGGGCCATGGGATTGCACATCACCAGGCTGCTGCACGAGCGCGGAGTGCCGATCGTCGCCGCGATCACCCGGCCCGGCTCCGACAAGGTGGGCAAGGACCTGGGCACCCTCGCGGGCCTTCCCCCGCTCGGGGTCCCGGTCCGCTGCGACGCCGAGGAGACGCTCGCGGAGACCGCGCCGGACGCGGTGGCGGTCGCCGTCGACACCTATCTCAACCAGGCCATGTACGACATCTACGCGACCATCGTCCGAGCGGGCGCCAATGTGCTCACGCTGGCCGAGGAGATGCTGTACCCGTTCCCGACCTCCGGGGCGCGGGCGCGGCAACTGGACGAGCTCGCCAAGCGGCACGGGGTCACCGTGACCGGCACCGGACACCAGGACACCTACTGGGTCGGCCTGGTCTCCGTCCTGGCGGGCTCGGCCCAGACGCTGCACACGGTGGAGGGCGAACTGTCCTGGAACGTGGACGACTTCGGGCCGGCCGTGGCGCGGCAGCAGCATGTCGACAGCACGGTGGCGGAGTTCGGCGAATGGCTCGCGGGCACCGCCCGGAAACCCACCTTCGGCCGGACCGCGCTCTACGCCCTGGCCGCCGCCATCGGGCTGACACCGGGGCGGCCGGAGACCCGGACCACGCCCTTCGTCGCCGCGAGGACGACTCCCTGTGCGGCGCTCGGCAAGGACATCGCCGAGGGCAGGCTGCTCGGCTACACCGACACCGACACCCTGCACACCGAGGAGGGCGTGGACCTGGTCATCAGCTCGACCGGCAAGGTGTACGAGGCGGGCGAGACGGACTTCAACGAGTGGCGCGCCACCGGGCGGCCGACGCTGCACCTGCGCAACGACCGGGTGATGACCCGGGACACCACCTGCACCACGCTCATCAACCGGATCCCGGACGTCGTCCGGGCGGAGCCGGGGCTGGTGACCGTCGACCGGCTGCCACAGCTCCGCTATCAGGCTTCCTTGGGTAAGGCGTCCTCGGGCAGGGCGTCCGCCGGGTAGGGCGGCGGCGCGGACGGCTCCGCGCGGCGGCCCCAGCGCCGGGTGTGCCGTTCCAGGAGCAGCAGCAGATCGATCAGAAAGGCGTCCCGTTCCTCGACCAGTTCGGCCACGGACCGTCCCCCTGCCGCCTCCTCGCTTCCGGTGACCATCCGCTCGTACAGCTCCTCCGTCAGCTCGGGGGCGTCGAGCCTGGTCAGGGGGTCGAGCAGCCCCGGGCCGAACTGGTCGAGCATATGGGCCATCCCGCCGGGGCCGCCCGCCAGATGGGAGGTCAGGCACGGCCCCAGCAGCGCCCAGCGCAGCCCGGGACCGTGGACTATCGCGGTGTCCACCTGGCCGACGGTGGCCTCACCGGCGGCGACCATGTGCAGCACCTCGCGCCACAGCGCCTCCTGGAGGCGGTTGGCGATGAACCCGGGCAGCTCCCGGTCCAGGGTCAGGGGCGTCTTCCCGGTGTGGCGGTAGAAGCGGTCGGCCCAGGCGACCGCGGCCGGGTCGGTGGCCCGGCCGCCGACCACCTCCACCAGGGGGATGAGATAGGGCGGGTTGAACGGATGGCCGACCACGAACCGTCCGGGGGTGCGGCACGCCGTCTGCATATCGGTCATGGCGAAGCCGGATGTGCTCGAGGCGACCACGACGCCTCGGGGTGCCGCCGCGTCGATCGCGGCCAGCACTCGGACCTTCGTATCCAGCCGTTCGGGGACGGATTCCTGGACGAAGTCGGCCACGGACACCGCCTCGGAGAGGGAGCCGGTGAAGCTCAGCCTGTCCCGCCGCGCCCCGTCGGCGAGGCCGAGCCGCTCCACGGCGGGCCAGGCGCGGTCCACCAGCGCGTTCAGCCCGTCGGGGGCGCCCGGCGCGGGGTCATGGGCGATGACGTCATAGCCCATCCGCAGGAAGTGCGCGGCCCAGCCGCCTCCGATGAGGCCGGTGCCGACGACGGCGACGGTGCGGACCGACTCCGGCTCCCGTATGCCCCCCTGTGCGGACTTCTCCCACTCCCCGGCGGCCATCAGCGGACACCGCCCGGGGCGCCCCCGCGCACATCCCGGCACAGCCGCTCGAAGTTGGCCACGTACCGTCGCACATCGTCCCGGGTGTGCTGCACCGACAGGGTGAACTGCTCGGACTTGCCCCACGACGGCAGCAGGACCCCGCCGCCCACCTGGTAGAGCCAGTGGGCGCGCCGCCACGGGGCGGGCGAGCGGAGGAAGTCGCGGTAGCCGCGCAGCCGGTCGGTGAAGATGACCGCGCCCTTGGCCCCGGCGGAGACGACATGGCCCGGGATGCCGTAGCGCGCCATCAGCTCGCTCACGCCGGTCACGATGGTGGTGCGCAGGGCCTCCAGATGCGCGTATGCCCCGGGGGTGAGGACTTCCGTCAGCATCGCGCGGGCCGCCGCCATGGTCATCGGGTTGCCGTTGAACGTACCGACCTGCTGATAGCTGTTGTCCGCGATCAGTTCCATCAGTGCGGCGGTGCCGCCGATGGCCCCGCAGGGGAGTCCGCCGCCGAGCGCCTTGGCCAGGCATACGAGGTCGGGGGTGACGCCGAGCAGCTCGGTGGCTCCGCCGGGCGCCACCGCCAGACCCGTCTTCACCTCGTCGTAGGCGAGATACGCACCGTGGGCGTGCAGCAGGTCGCGCAGTGCGGCGAGGTAGCCCGGGGGCGGGAGGACCACGCCGATGTTCAGCATCACGGGCTCGACGATCATTCCGGCGACGGAATCCGGGTTCTCCTCCAGTGCGGTGCGCACCGCGTCGATGTCGCCGAACGGCACGGCGAGCGTCAGATCGGCGGACTCCGGTAAGTACGCCGGCCCGGACGGCACCGAGCGCGGCCGGTGGTCCGGTCCGATGTCACCCTGCCCCGGGAGGGGGAACGTGGACACCTGAACCGAGTCGTGGTGTCCGTGGTAGGCCCCCTCCACCTTGATGATCTTCTTGCGGCCGGTGGCCACCCGCATCAGATGGACGGCGTCCATGGTGGCCTCGGTCCCGGAGTTGCCGAACCGCCACAACGGCAGGCCGAAGCGTTCCGCCAACAGCCGTGAGACGGCGATCAGATCCTCGGTCGGCAGACCGAAGTGGGTGCCAAGGCGCACCCGCCGCTCGACCGCGCCGACGATGGCCGGGTGGGCGTGGCCCGCCAGATTGGCCCCGAAACCGCCGTGCAGATCGACGTACTCGGTGCCGTCGGCGTCCCGGACCCGCCCGCCCTCGCCCCGCTCGATCCAGATCGCACCGGGTTCGGCGTCCTGCCACGACGAGGCGACGCCCCCGGCGAGGGTGGCACGCGCGGCCTCCCGCAGCTCGAACGACCGCCGCATCCGGTCGACGAGCCGCTTCTCCGAGGCCTCGATGAGCTTGCCCAGCCGGGCGAGATCCCGCTCTTCCGCTCGTGCGGTTGGCGCACTGGTCATGATCCACCTTTCACGGAGCAACGGCGCTCCGAGCGCCTGGACGGCCACATCGGACTATGGATCGTCGGCACCGTGCCGGCCGGCCGGTGAAGCCGCGCTCGGTCACGGCCCTTCAGGGGCCACGACGTCGAGTGAGGGGCAGCACCAGGGCGCATCGGCACCGGGAATCAGTGGAGGGTGAATACCCGGACCGCGGTCGAACCGCTGCCCCGCATCGGAAAAGTCCAGTGATTTCCCTAGGCGAAACCAGCTCAAACGCGAAGGAACGGCCCACCGAGGGGGCGTGCCCCCGGGCACCGTGGACCGGTGGCGGTGCGGCAGGATGAGCGGGTGACTCAGTCTGCTGCCGCCGCCGCGCCCGCGGCCCCCGACCGCACCGTGCTCGACGCCTTCGAGGCGGCCAAGGGCTTCATGCCGCTGGACGAGGGGCTCGCCCTGTATGCCGCGGCCGTGCGGGCGGCGGCGCCGGGGCTGCCGCTGGTGGAGGTCGGCACGTACTGCGGGCGCTCCACGATCCTGCTGGCCGACGCCGCCCGCGCGGCCGGGACGGTCGCCGTGACCGTGGACCACCACCGGGGCTCCGAGGAGCAGCAGCCGGGCTGGGAGTACCACGACCCGGAGGTGGTGGACCCCGAGGTGGGGCGGATGGACACGCTGCCCACCTTCCGCCGCACCCTCCACCGGGCGGGCCTCGAGGACCACGTCATCGCCATGGTCGGGCGGTCCCCGCAGGTCGCGGCGGTGTGGGGGAAGCCGGTCGGGCTGGTGTTCATCGACGGCGGGCACACCGACGAGCACGCGGGCGCCGACTACGAGGGCTGGGCACCGCATGTCGCGCCGGGCGGGCTGCTGGTGATCCACGACGTCTTCCCCGACCCGGCCGACGGCGGCCGGGCGCCGTACCGGATCTACCGCCGCGCGCTCGCCTCCGGCGCGTTCACCGAGGTCTCCGCCACCCGCTCGCTCCGCGTCCTGCGCCGCACCGCGGCCGCCACGCCCGCCTGAGCCGCCCGGCGCCCGAGCCGCCCGCCGCCCGAGCCGCCCGCCGCCCGAGGCGCATCGGCCGGGCCGCTACCATCGCCCGCGTGTCCAACGGCAGCTTTTTTCCAGCGCCCGGTCGCCGCGGCGGCACCCTCGCCATCGTCCTGGTGGCGCTGATACCGACCTGCTTCGTCGGCTGGCTGCTGTGGAGCTCGCTGGGCGGTTCGAAGGACGACGGCGCGGACGGGGCGGGCGGGCCCACGACCTCCTCGACGTCCTCCCCGCCGCCCCCGTCGTCCGGCGCGTCCGTCCCGTCCGCGCCGACCACTCCGTCCGGGGAATCCGGCAAGCCCGGGGCGCCCGGTAAGCCCCTCAAGGGCAAGGTCGTGGTGATCGACCCCGGGCACAATCCGCGCAATCGCGACCACGCCTCGCGGATCGCCCGGCTCGTGGACATCGGCACCGAGAAGAAGGAGTGCGACACCACGGGCACGGCCACCAACTCCGGCTACCCCGAGGCGTCCTTCACCCTCGATGTGGCGCGCCGCGCCCGCACCCTGCTCGAAGCGCGCGGCGCCACGGTGCGGTTCACCCAGGACGGCGACCGGCCGTACGGGCCGTGCGTGGACGAGCGCGCGGAGATCGGCAACAAGGCCCACGCCGACGCCGTGGTCTCCGTGCACGCGGACGGCGCGGCCGCCGGGGAGCGCGGCTTCCATGTGATCCTGCCCAAGTCCGTACGGGGCGGCGGCGCGGACACCTCCGCCATCACCGCGCCGTCCCGCCGACTCGGCGAGCGGCTGCGCGGCGAATTCGCCGAGGCCACCGGCAGTGCGCCCGCGGAGTACATCGGCGACGGCAGCGGGTTGGACGTCCGGGGCGACCTGGGCGGGCTCAACCTCTCCACCGTCCCCAAGGTGTTCATCGAGTGCGGCAACATGCGCGACTCCCAGGACGCCGCCGAACTGACCGACACGGCGTGGCGCGAGCGCGCGGCGCGCGGTATCGCACAGGGCATTACGGACTTCTTGAACGAGTAGCGCCGCCACAACCGAACGGGAGGTCACGAGCGGGATACCGATGGGACACCCCCGGTCTCGGCGGGCGGATTCACCCGTACGATGGGGCCCACCCCCGACGCCTTCGCGCTATCGCGCCTGGCGGCAGCGCTCGTACAGACGAAACCGACAAAGGACCTCACGTTGAACATCCGCTCGCTCACTCGAGGCGACGGCGTGGTGATCGGAGCAGCGGTGTTGCTGTTCATCGCCTCCTTCCTCGACTTCTACACCGTCGACTGCGGCGGTAGCAGCTTCTGCAAGGACGCCGGTGAGAACGGATGGAAGTCCGACTTCTTTCCCGTACTGCCATCCATCTTCCTGGCCGGCGTGATCGCCGCGGCGCTCATCGTCTCCGCGCGTTTCCAGCCCGCGGGCCGCAACCTCTTCGGGCTCTCGCTCGAGCAGTGGGGCTCGGCGCTCGCGGTCTTCGCGGCCTGGAGCTCGCTGTGGACGATCATCGGTGGCCCGGACGGAGTCGACAAGGGCGTCGGGCAGATCCTCGGCCTGATCGCCACCCTGGCGATGGCGGCCGTCGCGCTGCTCGCCCAGCGCGTCCCGGCTCTCAAGGCCCCGCTGATGAACGCCTCCGCCCCGGCCCCGTCCCCGTACGGTGCCCAGGGCCCGCAGCCGGGGTACGGCTACCCGGGTCCGGGCGGCGCCCAGCCCGGCGCCCCCGCGCCGTACGGCACCCCTCAGCCCGGCCAGCCCGGCCAGCCGCAGCCCGGCCAGTCCTTCGGCGGCCAGCAGGCTCCGGCCCCCACCCCGCCGGCCGCGGGTGGCGGGGACTTCGCCCCGTTCTGGTTCGCGGTGCCGGTGGCCCGTCCGCTGTACGCGGAGGACGGTTCGTCGAGCACCATCGCCGAACTGGCCCCCGGCACCTGGTACCTCGCGGTGGAGCAGCGCGGTCAGGCGCTGGTCGCCCAGACGCAGGACGGCCGCCGCGGTGTGCTCCAGGACACCACGGGGATCCAGCGCGGCTGACCCGCGTATGCGCGTCGCATGACACGACCGTGTGCGTCGCATGACATGGCAACGGCCCCTCGCCCGAACGCTCGGGCGAGGGGCCGTTGCCATGTGCGGCCCCGGCCCGTACAGTCCGGCCGGTGTGTGGCTGACGTGTCGTCAGCCGCCGTTCTCCACCCTGTCCGGCGGAACGAGGGGGCTTCCATGCGGCTCGGTCTGGCGCTCGGCTACTGGGGCCGCGGCCCCGACCCCCACCATCTGGAACTCGCCCAGGAGGCGGAGCGGCTGGGCTACCACTCGGTGTGGACCGCCGAGTCCTGGGGCTCGGACGCCTTCACCCCGCTCACCTGGCTCGCCGCCCACACCACCCGGATCGCGCTCGGCACGGCGGTCGCGCAGATGGCCGCCCGCACCCCGACCGCCACCGCGATGCAGGCGCTCACCCTGGACCATCTCTCCGGCGGCCGGATGATGCTGGGGCTGGGGCTGTCCGGACCGCAGGTGGTCGAGGGCTGGTACGGACGCCCGTTCCCCAAGAGCCCGCTGACGGCGACCCGGGAGTATGTCGAGGTCATCCGGCAGGTGCTGAACCGCGAGGCGCCGGTGCGGCTCGACGGGCGCTACCACCCGCACCCCTACGCCGGTCCGGACGCCACCGGTCTCGGCAAACCCCTCAAGCCCATCGTCCATCCGCTGCGCGCCGACCTCCCGGTGCTGCTCGGGGCGGAAGGGCCCAAGAACATCGCACAGACCGTGCGCATCGCCGACGGCTGGCTGCCGCTGTACTGGTCGCCCTCGCGGACGGAGCTCTACCAGGCGACACTGGCCGACGCCCGGGACGGCTTCATGGTGGCGCCGATGACACAGGTGCGGGTGTGCGCCGATGTGGCGGAGGGGCTGAAGCCGGTCAAGGCGATGCTCGGCTTCTACATCGGCGGAATGGGCCACGCGGCCCGGAACTTCCACGCCGATCTGATGGCCCGCTTCGGCTACGAGGCCGAGGCGCGCCGGGTGCAGGAGCTGTTCCTGGCGGGGCGGCGCGCGGAGGCGATCGAGGCCGTGCCGGACGCCTTCGCCGATGAGATCTCGCTGGTCGGGCCGCGTGAGCGGATCGCGGAGCGGCTGGAGTTGTGGCGCAAGGGCCCGATCACGGATCTGCTGGCGCTGGCGCCGGACCTCTCGACGCTGCGGGTGCTGGCGGAGCTGGCGGGCTGAAACGCGTCGTACGGGTGTGCGGCCGCGCTGAGTTTGGCTTCGCTTCGCGGGGCAACACGTGAGGCATGTCACGAAGTTATCGCCATGGAAGCAACCAGGCGGCGACCGTCGTGGCGGTCGTCGCGGACGTCATGGCCGTCATCCTCGGCCTCTGGATCCTGTTCGCCCTTCTCGACGCCAACCGCGCGAACGACCTCGTCACGGTGGTCCATGACGCGGCGAGCTGGCTCGCGAGCTGGTCCCATGACCTCTTCACGATGGACACGGACTGGCTCCGGACCGTCCTCAACTACGGCCTCCCGGCCGTGGTGTACCTCTTCATCGGACACGCTATCGCGGGCCGACTCCGCCGCGGCTGAGCGCGATCTCGGCGCCTGCGGCGGGCCGTTCCCCGCCCCGCCCCTTCCCGTTACCAGGGGCTCCGCCCAAGCAGCCCGCCGGACACCCCGTAAGCGCTCCGCCGGAAGTCCCCCAACCTGCCGTCGACCGTCCGCGACACCATCGTGGCTGATCGCGCAGTTCCCCGCGCCCCTACGGAGCGCACCGATATGCGGCTCCGCCGCGTGGCAGAGGCGCTCCGCCCCTGGACCCGGGGTCTGGGGCGGAGCCCCGGTTTCGGGAAGGGGCGGGGAGGGGAGCACGCCCGCCGCAGGCGGCACGAACCGTTGGGCGCGCTCTAGGCACAGCAGTCCGAGTCCAAGCCGCGCGGCAGGCGCTCGCCGCCGAAGACGGCCGTGGTCGCCTCGTCGCCACCCAGCGCCGCCACGGCGAGCAGCAGCGACCCGGCCGTCCAGGTCGTGCGCTCCTCCGGCCAGACCGCGTCGTCCTCGAAGACGTAGCCGGTCCAGTACATGCCGTCCTCGGCGCGCAGCGTCGGCTGGATCCACCGCAGGATGTCCACCGCGCGGTCGGACTCCCCCATCACCCAGAGCGCGAGCGCCAGTTCGCAGCTCTCGCCGCCGGTGACCCAGGGGTTGGGGGAGACACAGCGCACCCCGAGCCCGGGGACCACGAAGCGGTCCCAGCCCTCCTCGATGCGCTCCTTGGCGGCGGCGCCGGTGACCGCGCCGCCGAGGACCGGGTAGTACCAGTCCATCGAGTAGCGGTGCTTGTCCAGGAACCGCTCGGGGTGGTGGCGTATGGCATGGCCGAGCAGCCCGGCCGACAGTTCCCAGTCGGGCTGGGGCTCCTCGCGGTGTTCCGCGATGGCCAGGGCGCAGCGCAGCGCCTGGTAGACGGAGGAGGAGCCGGTCAGCAGGGCGTCGGGGTCCACGGTGCCGTCGGCGCGGTGCCGCCAGCCGATCTGGCCGCCGCTCTGCTGCAGCCCGAGCACGAACTCGACGGCGGCGAAGACGGTGGGCCAGATCTGGTCGAGGAAGGCGTCGTCGCCCGTGGAGAGGTAGTGGTGCCAGGCGCCGACCGCCACGTAGGCGCAGAAGTTGGACTCCCGGCCGCGGTCGGTGGGGTCGGCGGCGGCCACGCCGTCCGGGGTGTCGGGATAGGCCGCGTACCAGGAGCCGTCGGGGTTCTGGTGCCGGGCCAGCCAGCGGTAGGCGGCCGTGGCGCGCTCCCGCTCGCCCGCCGCGTCCAGCGCCATCGCGGACTCGATGTGGTCCCAGGGGTCGAGGTGGTGGCCGCGGAACCACGGTATGGCGCCGTCCGCGCGCTGGACGGCGGCGATGCCCTGGACCGTGCGCAGCACCTGCTCGGGGCTGAGCACCCCGGGCAGCGCGAGCCGTTCGGTGCCGGGGCCGGGGCGGGGGCCGGGGGGCGGTCCGAGCGCCGTCACGCCCGCTCCTCACGCGGGGCGTGAGGCTTGGTCGCGTACGCCACGAAGCTCTTGCCGATGACGGGGTTCAGGGCGCGCTCGGCGAGCCGCGTGGCCAGCGGCTTCTTCATGATGTCCCACACCAGCAGCTGGTGGTACGCGCGCACCGGGAGCGCCTTGTCGTTGTCCACTCCGAAGGCGCACTTGAGCCACCAGTAGGGGCTGTGCAGCCCGTGGGCGTGGTGGGTGCCGTACGGCCGCAGTCCGGCCTCGCGCATCTTCTCCAGCAGCTCGTCGGCGCGGTAGATGCGGATGTGGCCGCCCTCGACCTCGTGGTAGGCGTCCGACAGCGCCCAGCAGACCTTTTCCGGGCCGTAGCGGGGCACGGTGACGGCGATCCGGCCGCCGGCCCTGAGCACTCGCACCATCTCGGCGAGCACACCCTTGTCGTCGGGTATGTGCTCCATCACCTCGGAGATGATGACCACGTCGAAGCTGTCGTCGGGGAAGGGCAGGGCGAGGGCGTCGCCCTCCATGGCGGTGGCGGTGGCGCCCGCCGGGGCCTCACCGGCCTCCTTCATCGCGGCGAACCACTTGGCCACCTCGCGTATCTCCTCGCCGTTGCGGTCGAGCGCCACGACCTGGGCGCCGCGCCGGTAGCACTCGAAGGCGTGCCGTCCGGCGCCACAGCCGAGGTCGAGGACGCGATCGCCGGGGGCGAGGGGGAAGCGGGAGAAATCGACGGTCAGCACGGGGGTCTGCTTTCGTCCGGCGGATTCGTGAGGCGGGAGAGGTCGGGGGGCGGGAGAGATACGGGGTGGAGCCGGGGCTCAGCGGCGGCCGGCGGTCCGCGCCGAGGCGCCGATGGCCTGGCGGTATTGCTCGACGGTGCCGCGGGCGGCCTGTTCCCAGGTGAAGCGCCGCAGCACCCGTTCCCGGCCGGCCGCGCCCAGCCGCCGTCTGAGGTCGGCGTCGCCCAGCAGCCGGGTCAGGGCCACGGCGAGCGCGTCGGCGTCGCCGGGCGGTACGGCCAGGCAGGTCTCGCCGTCGACCCCGGCCACCTCGGGTATGGCGCCGCCGGTGGTGGCGACCAGCGGGGTGCCGGTGGCCATGGCCTCGGCGGCGGGCAGCGAGAACCCCTCGTACAGCGAGGGAACGCAGGCGATCTGGGCGCCGCGCACCAGGTCCACCAGTTCGGCGTCGCTGATGCCCTTGACGAACTCGACGGCGTCCTCGAGCCCGTGGCGCGCCATGGTGGTGGCCACCGGCCCCTCCTCCGGCCGCTTGCCGACGACGACCAGATGCGCCCCGGGGTTCTCGGTGCGGACCTTGGCGAGCGCCTCGATCAGATACACCAGGCCCTTCAGCGGCACATCCGCGCTGGAGGTGGTGACGATGCGGCCGGGGATCTCCGGGACGGCGGGGTCGGGCGAGAACAGGCCGGTGTCCGCGCCGATGTGCACCACATGGATCCGGTCCGGCCGCACCCCGAGGTCCTCCGCGATCTCCCGGCGGGAGGAGCCGGAGACGGTGAGCACCGAGGGCAGCCGCCGGGCCACCCGCTTCTGCATCCGGGTGAAGCCGTACCAGCGGCGCACGGAGAACCGGCGCTTCCAGCCGTCGGCGGCGTCCAGCTCCAGCCGTCGGTCGACGGTGATCGGGTGGTGGATGGTGGTCACCAGCGGGAAGCCGAGCTTCTCCAGGCCCAGCAGCCCGTAGCCCAGGGTCTGGTTGTCGTGGACGACGTCGAACTGGCCGGGGCGCGCGGCGAGATGGCGGCGGGCGCGCAGGCTGAAGGTGAGCGGCTCGGGGAAGCCGCCGGTCCACATGGTGGAGACCTCCAGGGCGTCGACCCAGTCCCGGTACTCACCCCGCCGGGGGGTGCGGAACGGGTCGGGCTGGCGGTAGAGGTCCAGGCTGGGCAGCTCGGTGAGGGTGACGCCCTCCTCGGTGTCGAGCACCGGGTACGGCTGGGCGCCGATGACCTCGACGGTGTGGCCGAGCCGGGCGAGTTCGCGGGAGAGATGGCGTACATAGACGCCCTGGCCCCCGCAGAACGGATTCCCCTTGTAGCTGAGCAGCGCGATGCGCAGCGGCCGTTCCCCGGTGGCGGTGGGGGGTGCTGCTCGAAGCGGGTCGGCCCCGGTCTCCTGCGCGGCCTCTGCGGTCACTCGCGCCCCCTCCTTGGTGCAGTTCAGCGGGAGCGTATCCGCTTCCGTTTATCTAGAACAAGTTTCACTAATGCATCCCCTGAGGAGTCACGAAGATACCTGCCCCGGGCGACCTCTCCAGGGTCGGGGCAGGTGATCCCTACCACTCGGTAGCCGGAACCTGAGGAGAAGTTGACGACGGGGTGCGCACCGGGTGCGGCCCCGCAGGCGCGACCGCGAGCGCCACTCGGCGGCAACGTGCCTCAACTGCGCGGACACGGGCGCTTCGGGGAGGACCCGCGCTAGCCTAGAACGGGTTCCAGTGCCTCGCAGGCCCGGAACGGCCCTGTCATCATGCACGATGTCCGCTTGTCGCCGACCCGCAGACGCAACACATTCGAAGTGGGACAAATGACCGCAGAAGTCAAGCCGGCCGCCCTGCAGCTGACCGAGCGGCAGGAGGCGCGCCGCCGGCGCATCCTGCACGCCAGCGCCCGGCTGGCCAGCCGAGGCGGCTTCGACGCGGTCCAGATGCGCGAGGTCGCGGAGAACTCCGGAGTGGCGCTCGGCACCCTCTACCGCTACTTCCCCTCCAAGGTCCATCTGCTGGTCGCCACGATGCAGGATCAGCTCCAGCACATGCACGAGACGCTGCGCAAGCGGCCGCCGACCGAGGAGGAACCGGCCGCCCGGGTCGCCCAGACGCTGATGCGCGCCTTCCGCGCGCTCCAGCGCGAACCCCATCTGGCCGACGCGATGGTGCGCGCGCTCACCTTCGCCGACCGGTCGGTCAGCCCGGAGGTGGACACGGTCTCCCGGCTCACCACCGCGATCATCCTCGACGCGATGGGCCTGGCCGAGGCCCCGACGACCGAGCAGCTCTCGGCGGTCCGCGTCATCGAGCACACCTGGCATTCGGCGCTGATCACCTGGCTCTCGGGGCGGGCCTCGATCGCCCAGGTGAAGATCGACATCGAGACCGTCTGCCGTCTGATCGACCTCACCGCACCCACCCCCGCCCGATAGCCGGACGGACGGTACATCAGGGGCGCGCACACCAATTCCTGCGCCCCTTCGAGCTTCTGGAAGGGGTTTGTGCGCCCTTGCGCCCCCTATTGGCTCAAATTCCGCGTTCACGCCCTACTCAATCCCGGTATTCATGAACGGCGCGCGACAGAGCGACAACGGCGCGCGACGAGAGAACGGCATCGTGGGGGGTGGAGAAGTTCGTGATCCGGTTACTTCTGGTACACGAGTCAGGGTTGCTGCGATCGGCCCTGGCATCCGTGATAGGGGCCGAACCAGACATCGAGGCGGCCGCGTGCTCCTGGCGCGACGCGCGTGGCAGAGCCCGTTCCTTACAGCCGCAGGTGTGCGTGGTGGACACGGACAGCCCGGCGGCCGACAAGGCGGCACGGAAGGGCGAGTGGGGGAAGTTCACGGCATCCGCCTCCGGGGCGGGCGGGGACTGCGGACTGCTGGTGCTCGTCAACTCGGAGCGGCCGGGCCCGCTGCGCCGCGCGCATGAGGCCCGGGCACTCGGCTACGTCGACAAGGACGCCCCGCCGCAACGGCTGGTCGAGGCCATCCGGCAGGTGGCGAAGAAGGAGCGGTACGTCGACGAAGCGCTCGGCTACGGCTTCCTCCGGGCGGCCAAGATCCCGCTGACCGAGCGGGAGCTGGGTGTGCTGTCGCTGGCCGCCGACGGCGCCTCCATACCGGAGATCGCCCGTACGCTGCATCTGTCCACCGGGACGATCCGCAACTACCTGGCCGCGATCACCCGGAAGACCGGGGCGCGCAACCGCGTGGACGCCATACGGATATCGCAGTGCGAGGGCTGGGTCTGATATCGCGGTACGAGGGCTGGTGAACCGGCGGGCGGCGGCCGGGAGAGCCACTCGGCGGCCAGGAGAGCTACTCGTCGGGGGGAAAGACCTGTTCACCGGTTTCCGACAGCCGGATGGCGATCGCCTCGACCGGGCAGCCCTCGGCCGCCGCCAGCACCGCCTCGGAAGCGTCGGCCTCCGTCTCGACCGGATGCGCCTGCCGCGCCCCGTCGAGCCGGAAGCCACCGGGGGCGGTGCTCACGCACATCCCCGAGCCGATGCACACGCCACGGTCCACCTCGATCCGCCAGCGGTCCCCCATCAGCTCGGCTCCCCGTCCCACCCCTGGGGCAGGTGGATCATCTTGTGCTCCAGGTACGCGGAGAACCCCTCCGGGCCGAACTCCCTGCCCAGACCGGAGTTCTTGTAGCCGCCGAACGGCCCGAGCATGTCGAGGCTGAAGGTGTTGACGGAGTAGGTGCCGGTGCGGACGCGCCGTGCGAAGTCGATGCCGTGCCCGACGTCCGCCGTCCAGACGGAGCCGGAGAGCCCGTAGTCGGAGTCATTGGCGATCCGGGCCGCCTCCTCCTCGTCCCCGTACGGCAGCAGACAGATCACCGGGCCGAAGATCTCCTCACGGGCGATCCGCATGTCGTTGCCGACGTCGCCGAAGAGCGTGGGCTCCACGTACCAGCCGGTCTGCTGGGCCTCCGGGCGGCCGCCGCCGGTCAGCACCTTGGCGCCCTCCCGCTGGCCCAGCGCGATGTAGTCCAGCGAACGGCGCTGCTGCCGCCGCGCCACCAGCGGCCCGACCTGGGTGGCCGGATCCAGCGGGTCGCCGACGACCAGGGCGGAGGCGGCGGCCGCGAACCGCTCGGCGATCTCGTCGTAGTGGGCGCGCGGCGCGAGGATCCGGGTCTGGGCCACACACGCCTGTCCGTTGTTCATCCAGGCGTTGGGCACGATCCCGGCGACGGCCGCCTCCAGGTCCGCGTCCGGCAGGATCACCGCGGCCGACTTGCCGCCCAGCTCCAGCGTGACCCGGGTCAGTTGGCGCGAGGCCACCTCCATCACCCGCTTGCCGGCCGCGACCGAGCCGGTGAACGACACCTTGTCCACGCCCGGGTGGCCGACCAGGTACTCGCTGACCTCGCGGTCGGCCGGAAGGATCGACAGCACCCCCTCGGGCAGCCCCGCCTCGGCCGCGATCTCCGCCAGGATGTAGGAGTCCAGCGGCGTCTCGGGCGACGGCTTGAGGATCACCGAGCACCCCGCGAGCAGCGCGGGCGCCAGCTTCGCGGCCGCCACGAACTGCGGTACGTTCCACGGCACCACGGCCGCGACCACCCCGACCGGCTCCCGCCGCACCAGCAGCGGGCCGAGCACCCCGGCCCGCCGCTCCTCGTAGACGAAGTCGCGGGCCACGGTGATGGCGGCGTCCCACACCATCATCGCGCCGAGCGCCTGGGCGAGGACGCTCCAGGAGTACGGGGAGCCGTTCTGCGCGCTGATGACCCGGGCGATCTCCTCATGGCGTACGGCGATGGCGTCCTTGATCCGGGTGACCACCGCGATCCGCTCGTCCAGGCTGATCCGGGCCCAGGGGCCCTCGTCGAACGCCGTCCGCGCCGCCGCGACGGCCCGGTCCACATCGGCGCTTGAGGCGTGCGGCACCCGGCCGATGATCTGCTCGGTGTGCGGCGAGACGACCTCGATGGTGTCCTCGCCCGCCGGATCGGCCAGCGCGCCGCCGATGAAGAGCTGCCCGTGCTCGATGAGGTCGTTCATCGCTGATGCCTTCCGGCCGATGACTGAGGGGGTGGGTCTGACTGAGGGTGGGTCCGACTGAGGGGGTACGGGTGGGTACGGTCGGCCCGTCCGGGGCCGGGCCCGCCAATGGAGGCGGCCAATATCTGACGCTGCATCAGAACTGATACCAGTTCTAGCTATAGTGGGCAATGCTTGTGTCGAGGAGAGGGGGAGCCGATGGCGCAGGTGACGCAGGTGACCGACCATGGCGGCGGAGTGTGGAGCATCCCGGTCCCGATCCCCGACAACCCGCTCGGGCACACGCTGGTCCACCTCCTCGACACCGACCGCGGCCCCGTACTGATCGACACCGGCTGGGACGACCCCACGGCCTGGGACACCCTCACCGCCGGGCTCGCCGCGTGCGGCGCCTCCGTCTCCGATGTCCACGGCGTCCTCGTCACCCATCACCACCCCGACCACCACGGGCTGTCCGGCCAGGTGCGGGAGGCGTCCGGGGCGTGGATCGCCATGCACACCGCCGACGCCCAGGTCGTCCGGCGCACCCGGGAGGCCGAGCCCTCCCGCTGGCTGGACTACCTGGAGGAGAAGCTCGCCGCGGCCGGGGCGCCCGAGGAGCATCTGGCCCCGCTGCGCGCCACCCGCGCGTCCGGCCGTACGCGCCTCCCGGGGCAGCGGGCCGCGCTCCCCGACCGCGAGATCGTCCCCGGTGAACTCCTCGATCTGGCGGGCCGGAGGCTGCGCGCCATCTGGACCCCCGGCCACACCCCCGGCCATGTCTGCCTCCACCTCGAAGAGGCCCATCCGGCGGCCGGTGAGGGCCTGTCCGGCCATGGCCGCCTGTTCTCCGGGGACCATCTGCTGCCCGAGATCACCCCCCATATCGGGCTCTACGAGGACCCCGACGACATGACGGTCACCGACCCGCTCGGCGACTACCTCGACTCCCTCGAACGCGTCGCCGCCCTCGCCCCCGCCGAGGTGCTCCCCGCCCATCAGTACGCCTTCACCGACGCCCCGGCGCGGGTGCGGGCACTGCTGGACCACCACGAGGAGCGGCTGGCCGGGCTGCTGGCACTGCTCACCACCCCGCTCACCCCGTGGCGGCTGGCCGAGGCCATGGAGTGGAACCGCCCGTGGGAGCAGATCCCCTTCGGCTCCCGCAATATCGCGGTCTCGGAGGCGGAGGCGCATCTGCGCCGGCTGGTGAAGCTGGGCAGGGCGGAAGCGGTGCCGGGCGGCAATCCTGTGATGTACCAAGCGATTTGAGTGACGTATGGGGTGCCGGTCCGACGAACCGGAAGCTAGCCTTACCCGACCTGGCGTATACAGCCGGACACCCCCCGTAACAGCCGTATCAGCAGGAGCATGCGTGACGAGCCCCATCCGCGATTCCGACCCGATACCAGGTCCCACGGCCGACCCGACACCGCCCCCGGGCTGCCCCGCCCACTCCGGCCGGGCCCCGGCCGGGCACGGGCTCGAGTCGCTGCACGGCCCCGAGTTCGCCGCCGACCCGTCCGCCGCCTACGCCCGCCTGCGAGAACACGGACGCATCGCGCCCGTGGAGCTGGCCCCCGGCGTCCCCGTCTCGCTCGTCACCAGCTATCAGACCGCGCTGGACATCCTGCGCGGCCCCGAGACGTTCTCCAAGGACGCGCGCCACTGGCAGGCGCTCACCGACGGCACCATCCCCATGGACAACCCCGTGGTGCCGATGATGATGTACCGGCCGAACGCGCTGTGCAGCGACGGCGAGCAGCATCACCGGCTGCGCTCGGCGATCTCCGACACCCTCGACCGCCTGGACGTCCACGCGCTGCGCCGCTACGTGGAGCGGAGCGCCGACTTCCTTATCGACCTCTTCGGCCCCAAGGGCGAGGCCGATCTGCTCAAGGAGTACTCCGCCCGGCTCCCCCTGCTCGTCTTCAACCAGCTCTTCGGCTGCCCGCCCGAGCTGAGCGACAAGCTGGTGCGGGCGCTCTCGGCGCTCTTCGACGTCACCGAGGACTCCGAGCAGGCCAACGCGCTCCTCGCGGAGACCCTCTTCCAGCTCATCGCCCTCAAGCGGGAGAATCCGGGCCCGGACATGACGTCCTGGCTGATCGCCCACCCCGCCGAGCTCACCGACGAGGAGCTGATCCACCAGATCGTCGTCCTCGTCGGCGCGGGCACCCAGCCCCAGCAGAACCTGATCTGCAACGGGCTGTTGCTCCTGCTGTCGGACGAACGGTTCCGGGGCGATCTCGCGGGCGGCACCATGCTGATCGAGGACGCGCTCAACGAGGTCCTGTGGAAGGACCCGCCGCTGGCCAACTTCTGCGTCCACTACCCGCGCCATGACGTCACGGTCGACGGACACCGGCTGCCCAAGGGCGACCCCGTCGTCATCAGCCTCGCGGCCGCCAACAACGACCCGTATCTGCTGTCGAACCGGCGCGGCAACCGGGCCCATCTGGCGTGGAGCGCGGGCCCCCACACCTGCCCCGCGAAGGACCCGGCGCAGCTGATCGCCTCCGTGGCCGTCGAGAAGCTGCTCGACCGCCTGCCCGATCTCGAACTCGCCGTTCCCGCCGAGCGGTTGGAGTGGCGGCCCGGTCCCTTCCACCGGGCCCTGGCCGCGCTGCCGGTGCGCTTTCCCCGGACGGCCGCCAAGTCCGATGAGGCACTGGCCGAGATGGCGGCGGCCGCGACCGCGGCCATCTCCGGGGCCGTGGGCCGGACACCCACGGTCACCCGCGCGGACGCCCCGGACGGCGACGGCCCCGGCGGGACCACGCCCTCGCCGGACTCCGCGACCCCCACCACGGAGCCGCAGCCGGAGCCCGAATCCGGCGCCGAGCACGAGGCCCGGCGCCGCTGGTGGAAGTCCCTGGCCCAGTGGTGGCGCCGCGGGTAGCGGACGGCCGGGAGCGCGGGCAGTCGGGCCGGACCGCTGGGCGCGCACTACCGGATTGCCGGGTGCTGCCCGGCCGCGTAGCGTCGCGGCGCATGACCCCGACGCTGCGCACCGGACGGGAGGCTCGCCCCGGAGGCCGAGGGCCGGGCGCTGTTCGGGCGGATCTTCACCGAGGTCTACGCCCGGGGGCTGTTCGACGTATGGGCCGTCCGCGAGGACGGCCGGTACGTCGGCCACGCCGAGATCAAGCCGACCGAGGCCGTCGGCGGCCACGAGATCGTCTACGCACTGACGCCGGAGGCGTGGGGGCGCGGTCTGGGGACCGAGCTGACCGAGGCGGTCGTCGGCCACGGCTTCGGCGCGCTCGGGCTGAGCGAGGTGCATGCCACGGTCATGGCGGCCAACGAGGCGTCGCTGAACCTGCTCACCCGGCTCGGCTTCGCGCACCGCCGTGATATCGAGGAGGAGGACGGCACGACGACGCGCTGTCTCGCGGTCGTCCGGGGCGACAGCCTTTTTGGCGACGGCGAGCGGTGGGCGGCTGAAGGCGCCCGACAAGTCGGCGGATAAGCTGTCCGTAAACTTCATACGCGTCCGATCGGGGGAAGCCGGTGCGATTCCGGCGCTGACCCGCAACCGTGAGCGCGCCCCGCGGGGCGTACGAGCCGGAACACCCGGGCGGGCGCGACGACGCAGGCTCCCGCCGCCGGACGACCGGTGGCGGCACCGTCGAGGTATGCGGAGCTGAGCCGGGTGCCAGGCGTGCCGCGGAGCGTTCCGCGTGCGGCGCGGCTGGACGGCCGTGCGCGGCTGCGTGCGCCCGTCCACCGACCGAGAGGCACCACAGCCATGAACATTCGCCGCAGCGTGGCGGCTCTTTCCCTCTGCGCCGCACTGGGCGCGGCCGCCGCGCCTGCCGCCGTGGCCGACGACGGACCGGCCGGGCGTGCCGAGGGGCTCTACGGCGCCAAGGACCCGAAGTTCGACGGGGTGTGGCGGCAGTCGCTGGCGCTGCTCGCCCAGGACGCGGTGGGCGTCACCCCGGCGAAGTCGGCCATCGACTGGCTGGCCGGGCAGAGTTGCGCGGACGGCGGCTTCGCGGCGTACCGCGCGGACACGTCCAAGGCGTGCGACCCGAAGAAGGGCGAGTTCACGGACGCGACGGCGGCGGCGGTCCAGGCGCTGGCCGCGGTGGGCGGGCGCTCCGGCACCGTGGAGAAGGGCATCGGCTGGCTGAAGCGCCACCAGAACGACGACGGTGGCTGGGGCATGAACCCGGGCGGCCCGAGCGACGCCAACTCCACCGCGGCGGCGGTCGGCGCCTTCGCCGCCACCGGCCAGGACCCGGCGAAGGTGACGTCGGCCTCGGGCAAGGGCGGCAAGTCCCCGTACGACGCTCTGCTCGGCCTGCAACTGGACTGCTCGGCGAAGGCGGAGGAGCGCGGGGCGTTCGCGTACACGGCCGCCAAGGGCAAGCCCGTCGCCAACGAGCTGGCCACCGCGAGCGCCGCACTGGCCGCACAGGGCAAGGGCTTCGTCTTCGAGACCGTCGGCAAGGACAGTGGCGCCGAGCCGAAGCCACTGCGCTGCGCGGGCGGAAAGGGCGGAGCCGGTTCGCCCAAGGACGCCGCCGAGGCCGCCCTGGCCCACCTCTCCCGCGTCATGTCCGACACCGGTACGCACCTGAAGTCCGCGATGCCCGGCGCCAAGGACCAGCCCGACTTCGGCGGCACGGCCGACGCGGTGGTCGCGCTCGCCGCCGGGGAACACAGCGCGGCCGCGGGCAAGCCCCTCCAGTGGCTCCAGAGCAAGGGCAGCGGCGCGGCGGCCTGGGCCAAGGGCGACCCCGGGGCCCTCGCCAAACTGGTCCTCGCGGCCCACGCGGCCGGTGCCGACCCCCGCGACTTCGGCGGTGCCGACCTCGTCCGGCAGCTGAACGCCACCGGCCCGAAGCCCGAGGCGGCGGCCCCGGGCGCGGAGTCGGACGGAAGCAGTAAGAGCGAGAAGAAGGACGACGACGGCGGAGTCGGCGGCGTCTGGTGGACGGTCGGCGTCTGCGCGGTCGCCGGCATGGGCATCGGCTTCCTGCTGAGCGGCCGGAAGAGGCGACAGCTGTGAGCCCACGCACAGACGTGGCATCGGTCCGCACCGGGGCGGCTTCGGTCCCGCGCACCCGCCACGCCCGAGCGCGTTTCGCCTGGTGCGGCCGCGCGGCCCGGCTGTTGCTGTCCGCTGTCGCCTTGGTGCTGCCCGCCGTCGCCCTGTTCGCGATGCTCGGCGCGGGCCAGGCCCAGGCCGCCGACGGGTATCGCTACTGGTCGTTCTGGCAGCGGGGCGGGGACGGCGGCAGCTGGAGCTATGCCACCCAGGAGCCCTCCTCCGCGCGGCCCGGTGATGGCGACATGATCGGTTTCCGTTACGCGGTCAGCGAGGACTCCGACGACGCCACCCGGCCTCGCGGCATGGCCGATTTCGCCGCCGTCTGCGCCGACACCCCGGCCACGGACGGCACCAAACGGGTCGCGGTGGTCATCGACTTCGGCACGGCCACCGACGCACCCGACCGCCGGACGCCGCCCGCACCCCGTACCGAGTGCGCACGGGTCGGCGAGGACGCGTCCGCCGGGGAGGCGCTCGCCGCCGTCGCGAAGCCGCTGCGCTACAACTCCGCCGCGCTGCTGTGCGCCATCTCCGGCTATCCGGAGACGGGCTGCGGGGACAAGGTGAGCACCTCCGTGGACGCCCACGCCGCCCCGAAGGGCGACGGCGGCAAGGCGGACGACGGCGGCTCGGGCCCCTCGGCCGGGCTGATCGGCGGGCTCGCCGCCGTCGTGCTGCTGGGCGCCGCGGCGGTCTGGCAGGCGCGCCGCCGCCGCGTATGAGCACACGGAAGACCGCCATGCCACCGCGCACCACGCCCGAGGCCACCGCCCCGCGCCACCGCGGCGTCGGGTTCCGCGTCCGGCGGGTCGGCAGTACCCCGCGCGGCGGAGGCGCCCTGCACGCCGGGGCCTGGTGGCTGTGGGCGCTCGGGCTGGCCACGGCCGCGTCCCGGACCACCAACCCGCTGCTGCTCGGGCTGCTCATCGCCGTCGCGGGCTATGTGGTGGCCGTGCGCCGCACGGACGCGCCATGGGCCCGCTCGTATCTCGCGTTCCTCAAGCTGGGCCTCGTGGTGCTGGCCATCCGGCTGTTCTTCGCGCTGTTCTTCGGCTCGCCGATCCCCGGGACGCGGGTGCTCTTCACGCTCCCCGAAGTCCCGTTGCCCCACTGGGCGCAGGGGGTGCGCATCGGCGGCCGGGTGGCGGCCGAGGGGCTGGTGTTCGCGCTGTACGACGGGCTGCGGCTGGCCACCCTGCTGATCTGCGTCGGCGCCGCGAACGCCCTCGCCAGCCCGGCGCGGCTGCTCAAGTCGCTGCCCGGCGCGCTGTACGAGGCCGGGGTCGCGGTCGTGGTGGCGATGAGCTTCGCGCCCCATCTGGTGGCGGACGTGACGAGGCTGCGCTCCGCCCGTAGGCTGCGCGGCCGCCCAGACCGCGGGGTGAAGGCGCTGCTCCAGGTCGGACTGCCGGTGCTGGAGGGCGCGCTGGAACGCTCGGTGGCCCTGGCGGCGGCGATGGACGCGCGCGGCTACGGCCGCACCGCCCAGGTCCCGCCCGCCGTCGCCCGTACCACCACCGCGCTGACGCTGGGCGGGCTGCTCGGCGTCTGCTGCGGTACGTACGGCCTGCTCGCGGCCGAGGGCGCGGGCTACGGTCTGCCGCTGCTGCTCGCCGGACTCGCCGCCGCGCTCGGCGGCCTGTGGCTGGGCGGCCGCCGCTCGGTGCGCAGCCGCTACCGCCCGGACCGCTGGGGCGTCCGGGCATGGCTGGTGGCGGGGTCGGGAGCGGCGGTCGCGGCACTGATGATCGCTGCCGCCTCGTACGCCCCACAGGCCCTCCAGCCGTCCGTCGTCCCGCTCACCGCACCGACGCTGCCGCTGTGGCCGGCGGCGGGGGTGCTGCTGGGTCTGCTCCCGGCAGTAGCGGCCCCGCCCCCGCCACAGCCCACTCCCCCCGAGCCCCTCCCAACGGCCAACGCCCCCGCCGCACCGGCCCCGGGCCGGGATCGACAGCGCTCGGAGTCTCCGGGCCCTGGCCGGAGCACCCGGCCCGTTGCCGAGCCGGGGCCGGGACCGCAACCGGGACCGGGCGGCACGGCGGCGGGACCGCGCGCGGATACGGCCCCTGGCCCACGTCCCGACCACCACCCCACCGCATACACCCCGCCCCGCGCCGAAGGCGACGCGCGAGCCGGGGCGGGGCCCGAGGAGGCCACGCAGTGATCCGCTTTGAGCAGGTCTCGGTCCACTACGACGGTGCGGCGCGGCCCGCCCTCGCGGGGGTGGATCTGACCGTCCCCGAGGGCGAGCTGTGTCTGCTCGTGGGCCCGTCCGGGGTCGGTAAGTCGACACTCCTCGGGGCCGTCTCCGGTCTCGTACCGCATTTCACCGGTGGCACCCTGCGCGGCCGCGTCACCGTGGCGGGCCGGGACACCCGTACCCACAAGCCGCGCGAGCTCGCCGACGTCGTCGGCACCGTGGGCCAGGATCCGCTCGCGCACTTCGTCACCGACACCGTCGAGGACGAGTTGGCGTACGGCATGGAGTCGCTCGGTGTCGCCCCGGACACCATGCGCCGCCGGGTCGAGGAGACGCTGGACCTGCTGGGCCTCGCCGAGCTGCGGGACCGTCCCATCGCCACGCTCTCCGGCGGGCAGCGGCAGCGCGTGGCGATCGGCTCGGTGCTCACCACCCACCCCCGCGTCCTGGTCCTGGACGAGCCGACCTCGGCGCTGGACCCGGCCGCGGCGGAGGAGGTGCTGGCCGTGTTGCAGCGGCTGGTGCACGACCTGGGCACCACGGTCCTGATGGCCGAACACCGCCTCGAACGCGTGGCGCAGTACGCGGACCGGATGATCCTGCTCCCCTCCCCCGGCGCCGCCCCGCTGACCGGCTCACCGGCCGAGCTGCTGCCGGTGTCGCCCGTCCAGCCGCCCGTGGTGGCGCTGGGCGGCCTCGCGGGGTGGCCGCCGCCGGTGCCGCTGTCCGTACGGGACGCGCGCCGCAAGGCGGGACCGCTGCGGGACCGGCTCGCGCCGCTCACCCCGCGGGCGGTGGCCGATCCGCCGCCGGGCGGGCCGGTGGGCGAGGTGGCGCGGCTGTCCGTACGCCACGGCCGGGTGGAGGCGCTGCGCGGGGTGGACCTGACGGTCCGGCCGGGCGAGACGGTGGCGCTGATGGGACGCAACGGGGCGGGCAAGTCCACGCTGCTGGCGAGCCTGGTCGGGCTGTACGAACCCGCCTCGGGCTCGGTGCGCGTCGGCCCGGACCGGGTCGTACCGCACCGCACCCGCCCCGCCCGACTCCTGCGCCAGGTGGGCCTCGTACCGCAGGAGCCGCGCGATCTGCTCTACGCGGACACGGTCGCCGCCGAGTGCGCGGCGGCCGACCAGGACGCGGGCGCCGCGCCCGGCACCTGCCGTGAGCTGGTCGGCCGGCTGCTGCCGGAGGTGGCGGACACCGCCCATCCGCGCGATCTGTCGGAGGGGCAGCGGCTGGCGCTCGCCCTGTCCGTCATTCTCACCGCCCGGCCGCCCCTGCTGCTGCTCGACGAGCCCACGCGCGGGCTGGACTACGCGGCGAAGGCGCGTCTGGTGGAGGTGGTACGCGGGCTGGCCGCGGACGGCCACGCGACCGTACTGGCCACCCACGACGTGGAACTCGCGGCCGAACTCGCCCACCGCGTCGTCATCCTGGCCGAGGGCGAGGTGGTCGCGGACGGTCCCACGGCCGAGGTGGTGGTCTCCTCCCCCGCCTTCGCCCCACAGGTGGCCAAGGTGCTGGCCCCACTGCCGTGGCTGACGGTGCCACAGGTGCGCGAGGCACTGGAGGGAGCGCCATGAGCGGGACAGCACTGAGCGGGCCGCACCGGGCGGAGCGGAAACGCGGCGGCGGGACGAAGGCCATACGCCTCGGCCCGCGCTCGGTGGCGGCGCTCGCCCTCGTCTCCGCGATCGGTGTCGTCGCCTTCGGCTGGCCGCTGTTCGCCCCGGGCGACTCGGGGATCACCACCCACGCCGCCGACGCGCCCTGGCTGTTCGCCGCGCTGCTCCCACTCCTGCTGGCCGTGGTCGTGGCGACCATCGCGGACACCGGTCTGGACGCCAAGGCCGTCGCGATGCTCGGAGTGCTGGCGGCGGCGGGGGCGGCCCTGCGTCCGCTGGGCGCGGGGACGGCCGGGATCGAGCCGATGTTCTTCCTGATGGTGCTGTCGGGACGGGTGCTGGGCCCCGGTTTCGGCTTTGTCCTCGGCGCCGTGTCGATGTTCGCGTCCGCGCTGCTCACGGGCGGGGTGGGCCCGTGGATGCCGTTCCAGATGCTGGCGATGGGGTGGGTGGCGATGGGCGCGGGGCTGCTCCCCGGCGCCGCCCGGCCGCCCGGCCGGGCGGAGTCGCTGCTGCTCGCGGGGTACGGGGCGGTGGCGTCCGTGGCCTACGGAACGGTCATGAACCTCCAGGGCTGGACCCTGATGCAGGGCGTGGCCTCGGGGATCTCCTACGTCCCCGGCGACCCACTCGGCGAGAACCTCGCCCGCTTCGTGGCGTACTGCCTGGCCACCTCGCTGGGCTGGGACCTGCCGCGCGCCGTGGTCACGATGGTGCTCACCCTCACCCTCGGCGGACCGGTGCTGCGAGCGCTGCGCCGCGCCACCCGCCGCGCGGCCTTCGAGGCGCCGGTGGCGTTCGAGGACGGGTAACCGAGCGGGCCCGGCGCGTTGTCCGCACCGGGCCCTTGATTACTGCTGGTGGCGCGTCAGTTCTGGTGGAAGACGCTGGCGTCCCACTGCGCGACCCACCTGCCGTCGCCGAACCGCAGGTTGGCCGTGCACTTATAGGTGTCACCGTCGCAGTTCAGGGCGGTCACCGGCACCGGGGCGGCGGCCTCCCGCGGAGCCTTGACCGTCTTCGCCGACGCGGCGGGCACGGCATTGGTCACCGCCTGGTGGAACACATTGGCGTTCCACTGGGCGACCCACCCGCCGTCGCCGAACTGCAGCCCGGCGGTGCACTTGTAGGTGTCCCCATCACAGGTGAGGGTCGTGACCGGGACCGGGGCCGCAGCGGTGCGCAGCGCGTCCGCCGACCCGGTGGCCCGCTGATGGCTCGCCGCGCTCTGGTGGAAGACGTTCACATTCCACTGCGCGACCCACCTGCCGTCACCGAACCGCAGGTTGGCCGTGCACTTATAGGTATCGCCGTCGCAGTTGAGGCCCGTCACGGGGACGGGCGCGGCGTTGGCCGCCGGGGCGACCGCCGTGGCAGCCAGGGCCAGGGCTCCCAGCCCCAGGAACGTACCGGTGAGCATTCGGCGAGCTGACATGTCGTCGCTTCCCTTCGACTCCGGCCGCACGAGGGGTGATTCATGACAAATCATCCCAAGCGGCCAATCCGATGACATCCCAGAGATTAGCTGCCCTTAAAGGCTTTTCATCTGCTCGTCCTACATGAACTCATATGCGACACAGCCCCCGTTACAGCGAAGGCGGGTCACCGTGGATTGACGATTCCAGGCATACGAAAACGGCGGCGCCCCAAGGGGCACCGCCGAGGAATCGATACCGCCGAAATCCGAGCCTCGGATTCCGGTCGATCAGCGCTCGACCATAGCCACACTCCTTCCGCCTCATCGTCACGGGCGGAGGTACCGGCGGCCACACCTACCCCGCGCTGACCGCGGTTCGGGCGTTGCGGGCCCGGCTGGCGGCCGAGGGCCGCACGCTCGATATCCCGTCGCGCTGGAGGGCGAGGTCAGCGCCGCGTCCGGCGGCTGACCGACCGGGCCGGGTCACGATGTGCCCGTCCAGGCGCTCGGCCTGTGCTCCCGGGGGTAGGTCCGGCGTCTGGGAGTTCCCGCGGAGCCGTCCATCTGCTTGAGGGTTTTCGGGGCCTATTCGAACTCCGTCCGCATGCGACGGCGAGTCGGCCTCCTCCAGCGCATCCCACACGACACCGACGGCTTCGGCCGTGACCGCCCAGGGCGGACGGCGGTCAGGGCGGGCAACGCCGCCGGCCGCGACCGCGGCCCGACCGCCCCCTACAGCCGCTGAATGATCGTGCCCGTGGCCAGCGCCCCGCCCGCGCACATCGTGATGAGCGCGAACTCCTTGTCCGCGCGCTCCAGTTCATGCAGCGCCGTCGTGATCAGGCGCGCCCCCGTGGCCCCCACCGGGTGCCCCAGGGCGATCGCGCCGCCGTTCACGTTCACCTTCTCCAGGTTCTGTTCGAAGACCTGCGCCCAGGACAGCACCACCGAGGCGAACGCCTCGTTGATCTCGATCAGGTCGATGTCCTTCAGGGTCATCCCGGCCTTGCCCAGGACCGCCTTCGTGGCGTCGATCGGGCCGTCCAGGTGGAAGTGCGGATCGGTGCCGACCAGGGCCTGGGCCACGATGCGGGCGCGGGGGCGGAGTTTGAGGGCGCGGGCCATGCGTTTGGAGGCCCACAGGACCGCGCAGGCGCCGTCGGAGATCTGGGAGGAGTTGCCCGCGGTGTGCACGGCGGTGGGCATGATGGGCTTGAGTCCGGCCAGCGCCTCCATGCTGGTGTCGCGCAGGCCCTCGTCCCGGTCGACGGCGCGCCACATGCCCTCGCCGGCCGTCTGCTCCTCGTCGGTCGTGGGCACCTGTACGGCGAAGGTCTCGCGCTTGAACCGTTCCTCGGCCCAGGCGCGCGCCGCCCGCTCCTGGGAGATCAGCCCGAGGGCGTCCACGTGTCCGCGGGTCAGGCCGCGGTTGCGGGCGATGCGTTCGGCGGCCTGGAACTGATTGGGCAGGTCCACGTTCCACTCCTCGGGGAACGGTTTGCCCGGACCGTGTTTGGAGCCGCTGCCCAGCGGCACCCGCGACATGGCCTCGACGCCGCAACCGATGCCGATGTCGATGACACCGGTGGCGACCATGTTGGCCACCATATGATTGGCTTGCTGCGAAGAGCCGCACTGGCAGTCCACCGTCGTGGCCGCGGTCTCGTACGGCAGCCCCATGGTCAGCCAGGCGGTGCGCGCGGGGTTCATCGACTGCTCCCCGGCGTGGGTGACGGTGCCGCCGACGATCTGCTCGACGCAGTCGGGCTGAATGCCGGTGCGGGCGAGGAGTTCGCGGTAGGTCTCGCCGAGCAGATAGGCGGGGTGGAGGTTGGCGAGCGCGCCTCCGCGCTTGCCGATGGGCGTGCGGACGGCTTCGACGATGACGGGTTCGGCGGCCATGGCTGTCTCGTCCTCTCATCGCATCCACGGGGCTCCCGGCAGCGCCCGCAGTCAGAACTAGTACGCGTTCTAGTTCTTCAGCTCAGTCTGCTGAGACCCGGCCCGGCGGCGCAAGGGTTGTGCAGGGGTTGAGCGGACCAAGAGGGGCATCGATCCCCCGAAACAATGGCCGCGATTTCTCTTGCTACTTGTAGAACCCGTTACTACCTTGCGGACACTTCTGATAGGCCGTCAGATCCCTGGAGTGGCCGATGTCCTGCCCAGCGCTCCCCGAAGGCTTTGACCTCACCGACCCCGACCTCCATCAGCATCGGGTGCCACTCCCGGAGCTCGCCCGGCTGCGGCGGACGGCGCCCGTGTGCTGGATCCCCCAGCCACACGGCGTGGCCGGCTTCGACGACGACGGCTACTGGGCCGTCACCCGTCACGCCGATGTCAAGGAGGTCTCCACCCGGCCGGAGATCTTCTCCTCCCACGCCAACACCGCGATCATCCGCTTCAACGAGCACATCCAGCGCGATCAGATCGACGTCCAGAAGCTGATCATGCTGAACATGGACCCGCCCGAGCACACCAGGGTCCGCCAGATCGTCCAGCGCGGCTTCACCCCGCGCGCCATCCGCGCCCTCGAGGACGCCCTGCGCGACCGCGCCACCCGCATCGTGGCCGGGGCCAGGGAGAGCGGCAGCGGGGACTTCGTCACCGATGTGGCCTGCGAACTGCCACTGCAGGCGATCGCCGAGCTCATCGGCGTCCCCCAGCAGGACCGATCCAAGATCTTCGACTGGTCCAACAAGATGGTCGCGTACGACGATCCCGAGCTGGCCATCACCGAGGAGATCGGCGCCGAGTCGGCCATGGAGCTGATCTCGTACTCCATGAACCTCGCCGCCGACCGCAAGGCGTGCCCGGCCAAGGACATCGTCAGCCGGCTGGTGGCCGCCGAGGACGAGGGCAATCTGGGCTCGGACGAGTTCGGCTTCTTCGTACTGCTGCTCGCCGTCGCCGGGAACGAGACCACGCGCAACGCCATCAGCCACGGGATGCACGCCTTCCTCACCCACCCCGACCAGTGGGAGCTGTTCAAGGCCGAGCGCCCCGCCACCGCCGCCGACGAGATCGTGCGCTGGGCCACCCCCGTGATGTCCTTCCAGCGCACCGCCACCCAGGACACCGAGCTCGGCGGGCAGCGCATCGAGGCGGGACAGCGGGTCGGCGTGTTCTACTCCTCCGCCAACAACGACCCCGAGGTCTTCGACGGCCCGGAGGTCTTCGACATCACCCGCGACCCCAACCCCCACCTCGGCTTCGGCGGCGGCGGACCGCACTTCTGCCTCGGCAAGAGCCTGGCGGAGCTGGAGATCCGGCTGATTTTCAACGCCATCGCGGACACCCTTCCGGACATCCGGCTCGCGGGTGAGCCCCGGCGGCTGCGCTCGGCCTGGCTGAACGGGATCAAGGAGCTCAGGGTGACCTACGTGTAAGGAGCTCACGGTGACCTGCGCGTAAGCTGTTCGTGCCGCGCCAGGAGTCCCACAACCCACCGGGCGCGGGCACACTGACCGCCATGAGCGAGATGTACGGCCCGCACGGTGCGGCGGGCGACCGTCGAAGACTCTTCGACTTCATAGCCCTCACCGCCCGCCTCCGTGAGATCGAGCGCGCCAACAACGCCACTCCGGAGCGCAAGGAGAGCGTCGCGGAGCACTCCTGGCATCTGGCGATGGTGAGCTGGATCCTGCACGCCGAGTTCGAGCGCGAGGCCGGGCAGCGGCTCGACCTCACCAAGATGCTCAAGCTCTGCCTGATGCACGACCTCGTCGAGATGGACGCGGTGGAGCGGGGTGCCGCGGGCGGTGAACCGCCGCGCTTCGCCTCGCTCCCCGCCCCGCTCGGAGCCGAACTCCTCGCGCTGTGGCGGGAGTACGAGGAGGGCCGTACGCCCGAGGCGTGCCTGGTGCGCGGGGTGGACCGGCTCGACCCCGCCCTGATGCGCTGTCTGACCGGCCAGGGCTGGGGCGACATGGCCACCGACAGCCACGCTCCCGTGGACGCCGAGGCGCTGGACGGGCTGCATCTGCCGCGGGTGGCCGTGAGCGAGACGCTGCGCGCGCTGTACGAGGAGATCAGGGACGCCTCGGTGGAGGGTGGACTGCTGCCGCCGTGAGGCCTGCCCGCCCTCCACCGAGCGCCGCGCGATGCGCGGAACGCCGCTACTTGAACGGCACGTTCACACACGCCACCCGGGTGCCCGCCTGCCCGGCCTTGCCCGACGTGGTGCCCGTCGCATGCTTGTGGATCACCACGGAACGGGCCTCGTCCGGCCGGAAGTTCCACTTCACCCAGGACTTGGCCCAGCCCTTGCCGGAGCTGCTGGTGGTGACGTCCAGCCACACCTCGTTGTGCGGGTTGGCGTACTCCGGGTTGGTCGAGGGCTGCTTGGGGTCCTGCTTGTTCTGGTAGTGCGGCCCCGACGAGTCGGGCTTGGTGCCACACGGCTTCGTGTGGACGTGGATCCCGAAGTGGTGATCGGCCGCGAGGCCACGCACGCTGATGAACACGAACGTGCCCTTGTGCATCGGGTAGTGGCCGCGGCCCTCCCCACCTTCGTGGTGGTTCTTCATGCCCTTGCCGCTCAGCCGCGCCTCCGCGATGAACACCGACGCGGACGTCGGCACCAGCGACTTGTCGTACGTCACCGCACCGGCGTGCTTCGCCTCCGACGCCGGCTGGAACCTGTCGTGGACGAAGACGAAGGGGTGTGGGGGCGCGGCCACCGCGGGTGTCGCGACAGCCATTGAGGCGCCCATCGCGACCGCCGCGGTTACTGCCTTCACCAAGGACATCCTTGATCCCTCCTCGGTCGGGGTCCCCGCTCCCCGTCTCGATTCCCGGCTCCCCCCGTCTCACGCGCTTGTCCGACTTTCCGCCCCCTTCTCACCACGCTAGACCCGCTGGTCATGCCGCTCAACGCGAGCCCCGGCCCCCTTTTCGGGGGACTCACCCACCCCTGACCGGCCCTTTTCCGAGGTCTCGGCGTCGTCGTGCGGTCCACCGCGCTGCCGTACCAGCCCCGGGACCAGCCCCCTGGCGCGGGCGACCGCGGCGCCCATCGCCGCCGACAGCGGTGGCGCCTCCTCGTGCGGGCGCCCGCCCACGCCGAGGAACACGTACTGGAGCGCGAACCCGGCCGTGACGATGACCGCGCCGCCGATCGCGTCCAGCACATAGTGGTTCGCGGTGCCCACGATGACCGCCGTCGTCAGCAGCGGATACAGGATGCCGAGCACCTTCGCCCAGACGTACGGCGCCACGATCGCGATGACCACCCCGCACCACAGCGACCACCCCACGTGCAGCGACGGCATGGCCGCGTACTGGTTGGACAGCTTGGTGAGCGCGCCGAAGTCCGGGTTGCTCAGATCCTGCGGACCGTGCGCGGTGTCCACGTAGCCGAGCCCCATCAGCCGCGGCGGGGCCAGCGGGTAGAGCCAGAAGCCGACCAGGGCGAGCAGCGTGGCGAAGGCCAGCGGGGTGCGGGCCCAGCGGTAGGTCGCGGGGCGGCGCAGATACAGCCAGCCCAGCAGGGACAGCGGAATCAGGAAGTGGAAGGTGCTGTAGTACCAGTTCATGAAGTCTTTGAGCCATCCGGTGTCGGCCACGATGGCGTTGAACCAGTGCTCGATGTCGATGTGCAGCCAGCCCTCGAGGGTGAGCACCTGGTCTCCGTGCCCCTCGGCCACACCGCGCTCGTCCGGGGCGTGGCCGCGGATCCAGGAGTAGGCGAAGTAGCCGACGCGGATCAGCATCAGCTCGAGCATCAGGTTCGGGCGGGACAGCGGCCGCTTGAGGACGCGCAGCAGCGGCACCCAGGCGAAGCGGCTCCTGGCCGGTTCGGCGACCGGCGTCGGCTCGGGGTCGTCCCACCGCGGCGAGGTACGGGAGAGGAACGGCACCAGACAGGCGGCGGCGAGCGCGGCCAGCAGCGGCGCGTTGTAGCCGATATGGCCGAGGATCTCGATGTCGGGCAGCAGCGCGGTGCGGTTGAGCGACATCGCCAGTACGACCAGAACCGGCCACACCAGCCGGTCCGAGCCGCGCCGCCCCACCCGGCCGACCACGGCCAGCAGGATCCACAGCTGCTGGTGCTGCCAGGAGGTGGGCGAGACCGCGAGCGCCACGCTGCCGGTGATGGCGGCGGCGAGCAGCAGCTGCCCGTCCCTCGTGTAGCGCACCGCGCGCCGCAGGCCGATCACCATGACCGCGACCGCGAGCACGGCCAGCAGCGCGAGCTCCACCGGGCCCTCGACGCCGATGCGCAGCAGCAGCCCGTGCAGCGACTGGTTGGCCAGGCTGTCGGCGGGGGCGCCGAGCCCGAAGCCGCCGATGTGGTGCCCCCAGTACGTCCCCGAGTCGTGCGGCATGGCCGCCCAGGCGAGCGCGGTGCACACGGCGAACGTGGCGCCCGCGAGCAGGGCGGCCCGGCGCCGCCCGACCAGCCACAGCACGACGGCGAACAGCAGCAGCGCGGGCTGGAGCGCCGCGGCCACTCCGATGAGCACACCCGCCTGCCGCCCGGAGGTTCTGGGCAGCACGGTGAGGACGACCAGGAGCACCGGGATGACGCTGGTCTGGCCGAGGGTGAAGGTGTTGCGCACCGGAAGCGACAGCACCAGCAGGCTGATGGCCAGCGGTGCGGCGATCAGCGAGGTGCGGCGGGAGACCGGGCCGGGCAGCGACCGGGCCACCACCAGCCCGAGGACCACGACCAGCAGCAGGGTGCCGAAGGTCCAGGCGACCCCGAGGCTCTGCTCGGCGGCCCGGGTCAGCGGTTTGAGGACGAGCCCGGAGAACGGGGTGCCGGTGAAGGAGTCCCCGTCGTACAGCGACCCGCTGACATGCAGCACGCCCTGGTCGCCGATCCAGGTCTCCAGATCGGTCAGCCGCTCATCGGGCGGCAGCCGCAGCACCGCCGCCGCCTGACGGACCGCCAGCACGCCCGCCAGGAGCCACAGGGCCACGAGCCCCATTCTGGTCCGTGACGTCCGCGCCCCTACGGCGCCGGGGGCCGGCCCCGTGTCCGGGCTTCTCCCCAGTCCGCTCCGCTCCACGTTCGCCACGCCGTGCCGCTCCCCCACTCGCCCTCTTCATCTGTCCCGGATGTTTGGAGACCCTACTGAGCCCACTACTCAGACGCGGAACACCCCCTCTTCACCTGACTGTCGTCCGGGGTTGTCCGAAAGATGTCAGACTTTGGCAGGGTCCTTGCGCTCCGCGAGGGTCCGTACGGTCCGGGCCAATTTCATCAGGGCCGGGGGGTGCGCCGCGAATCGGGACTCGCCGCGCGCTGAAATGTTCCCGGCGTCACTCCGAAGCACCGCACGAACCAGCGGTGGAAGTGGCTCTGGTCGGCGAACCCGGCCTGGGCCGCGGCCTCCGCCGCGCTGCTGCCCGCCACCAACAGCCCGCGCGCCCGGCGCAGCCGGAGCTGCCGCTGGAAGTCGCTCGGCGCCATCCCGTACGCGGCGCGGAACGCCCGGTAGAGCGCGAAGCGGCTGCACCCGGCGGCCTCCGCGAGCCGCGCCGCCGGGATCTCCTCCGCGTAACACCCCTCCAGCAGCGCCCTGGCCCGCCGCGCGGCCCGCGCCTGCTCACCGCTCCCGTCCGGGAGCTCCCGGGCCGACAGCGGCCCGGTGGCCCCGCGCCGCACCATCGCCCCGACGGCCGCGGTCAGCCGCTCGTCCCGGACCAGCGGCCCGGCGCCGCCGACCAGGGCGGTGTGCAGCCGCAGCAGGGCGCGGGGCAGCAGGGGATCGGAGACCACGGGGCGGTCGAACAGCGGCAGCGCCGCCCGGCCGTCCGCGCTGCCGGCCACATCGGCGAGGACATTCCGCACCACATCGGGACCTATATGGACGATGCGGTACTTGTAGCCCAGCTCGGCGGCCGCCTCCCCGTCATGCGGATCGTCGGGATTGAAGACCATCACCATCCCCGCCCCGCTGGTGCGCAGCGCACCCCGGCACCGGAAGCGCTGGGCGCCGACCTCGGTCACGGCGAAGGAGTAGGTGTCATGGCTGTGGGGATGGAACCGATGGCTGAAAAAGTGCGCGTGCATGGCCTCCACGGGCCGGTCGGGATCGCGCCAGTACCGGGCCCAGTCCTCCCGGCCCCGCTCCCCTTCTCCGACTCCAGCCACGGATCCATTGTGCCGTGGCGCACGAGCGTTCAAGACGGCAGGTCGCGGCAGTGGCGAGAGTGACGGCATGCGCTTCGACACCAAGATCGCCGTCATTGTCCGCTCCGACCTCGCCGACTGGCAGAAGCTGAACGTGACCGCCTTCCTCTCCAGCGGCCTGGCGCACGCCTCGGACGAGATCGTCGGCAAGCCGTACGAGGACGCCTCGGGCAATGTCTACCTTCCGATGTTCCGCGAACCGGCCCTCGTCTACACCGCCGACGCCCCCGCCCTCACCCGCACCCACGCCCGCGCCCTCTCCCGCGACCTGCCGATGTCCCTCTACACCGAGGAACTCTTCGCCACCGACAACGAGGACGACAACCGCGCCACGGTCCGCGCCGTCGAGGCCGACGCCCTGAACCTGGTGGGCCTCGCCGTCTACGGGCCGCGCGGCCAGGTGGACAAGGTCACGAAGGGTCTGAGGCTGCACGGCTGAGGGCCCGGCGCCAAGACCATGACGACTCAAAGGCCATGACGGCTCAATGGCCCGTCAGCTTCCGCTTCCGCCAGGTGCCGGGGGTGACACCCTCCCTGCCCGAAAAGGCGCGGCTCAACGCGCTGCCGGTGTCGTATCCGACTCGGACGGCGATCTCCTGGACACTCAGCGGCGTCTCGCGGAGCAGAACCTTGACCCGGTACATGCGCCATGCCGTGAGGTAGCCCAGTGGGGTGTCCCCCGTCCTCTCCTTGAACAGGGCGGCGAACGCCGAGCGTGACATCCCCGCCATGCGGGCGAGTTCGTCGACCGTCCACGGATGGGCCAGGTCCGCGTGCAACTCCTGCATGGCGACCGCCAGCCGCGGGTCCCGCAGCGCGGCGATCCAGCCGACGGTCCCGCCGCCGACATCCGTACAACACGTCCGCAGCGCCTGGACGAAGAGCACATCGGACAGCCGGCTCATGATGAAGCCACCACCGAGCCCGCCCGCCGCGCTCTCCCGCGCGATGAGGTCGAACGTGGTCCGCAGGAGTTGACCGGTCACGTCGTCCAGATTCAGCCGGAACACCGGCGGCAGGAGCGCGAAGAGCGGTTCCGCCGCCACGGCGTCGAAGGCGAACCGGGTGGAGACGATCTGCGTGAGCTCACCGTCGCCCCCGACCCGCGCCGCGTCGCCGGGGGCCTGGGAGATCAGCCCGTCGCAGTCGACGACCTCGCTGCCCGCCTCGTCCTGAAGCGTGAAACTCACCCCCGCTCGGACCAGGAAGCAGTCATTCGTCTCCAGCCGCTGCGGCCCGGCGAGCGTGTCCGCGACGAGCAGGCACGCACCACGGGAGATCAGGACCAGCCGGGCGAGGTCCCGGGGAGGGAACGAGATTCCCCAGGGCGCACGGGCGTCCACCCGCACATACCGGGCGTCCTCGATCTTCATCGTGGCGAGGAGGTCGTCAATCGGATCCCTCTCCACTCCCTTTGGTCTCCCCCGATCCCTCCTGGACGATCTGCGCCAAACGATGGACGCCAAGATACAGATCGTCCAGCCGGGCGTGTCTATCGTGGAGGCGACATACGAACGAAGGGTAGGAAATGCGCATATTCCAGATGGGAACGGACGGCAGCCTGATCAAGTCGGCGGAGGGCCCGGTGCCGAGCCCCTCAGCGGGCGAAGTGCTCGTACGGGTGAAGGCCGGCTCCCTCAACGCACGCGATCTGCTCATCGTCACCGGCCGGTACCCCGTCGACGTGCCGCCGGGGCGCATCCCGCTCTCCGACGGCGCGGGCGTGGTGGAGGCAGTCGGGGAGGGGGTCTCGCGGTTCCGGGTCGGAGACCGTGTCGTGGGCACCTTCCACCCGACCTGGCTGTACGGTCCGTTCCCCGAGTGGGGGCAGCTGCGCGGCACGCACCGCGACGGCTGGCTCACCGAATACCTCGCCCTGGACGAACAGAGCCTGGTCGCCGTGCCGGACCAGCTGTCCTTCGAGGAAGCCGCCACGCTTCCGTGTGCCGCGCTCACCGCGTGGTCGGCCGTGAGCGGAGTCGGTCCGGGGGACACTCTCCTGGTCCAGGGCTCGGGCGGGGTATCGGTCTTCGCGCTGCAGTTCGCCCACCTGGCCGGTGCCCGCGTCCTGGCCACGACATCCAGCGCCGCCAAGGCCCAACGTCTCGGCGCCCTCGGCGCATCCGATGTCGTCGACTACACCAGCACACCGGAGTGGGGCGCGCGGGTACGGGAACTCACCGGCGGCGGCGCCGACCGCGTCGTCGAGATCGGCGGCGCCGGAACGCTCTCCCAGTCCATCGACGCCGTCGCCCGGGGCGGGCAGATCGCCCTCGTCGGCAATCTGGCGGCGGGCGGCGGCATGGACGTGACGCGGTTCTTCCGTCGCGCCGCGACTCTCCGGTCGATCAGCGTCGGGAGCCGGAGCGACTTCGAACGGATGAACAAGGCCATCGGCCAACACCGGCTCCGGCCCGTCATCGACCGCGTCTTCCCGTTCGAGGAGGCCCCGGCGGCGTTCGCGCACTTCGAGAAGGGGCCACGCTTCGGCAAGGTCGTCATCAGCCACTGACCCTGGTCCTCACACCGAAAATCAGTGGAGCCGCGCTCCCGTGTGCCGTTACCGTGCTGCCGCCCGCAGTCACCCCGTCAAGGACGAGCCGTTGTACACCGAGTGAGACCCCCGAGCGCCGATCCATCGCGCGTCGCACCTGTGCGCCGTGCTCCTTTTCGCTGCGGTCTTCTCATGGGAAGCGGTGTAACTCCATGTCCAAAAACTGGGTGGTTGTGCCCACCTGCCTGCCGATCGTTCTCCGCCGTTGCCACAGGTGCGCCTCCGGGCGCGACAACGGCCCCGGCCTGCCGGCCGGACTGCTCCAGGACCCGGTCGTACGGCGCCGCGACGCGGGCGGCCCGGGTCGGACCGACCGGCCTGCCTGGCAGTCGCCGTACGGTCCGCCGCCGCACCGGTCACACCGCGGCCGGTGGGCGCCTGTGCCCGGCGTGGCCGGGACTCGGTCCGCCTTGCGGCGTGGCTATCCGTGCGGCCGGTGCGACTGATCGCCGAAGGCTTCGGCTCTTCGCGAGCCGGGGTGTCCGGCGGCAACCGGTCCGCAGGACAGGCCCTGGCGTCGCAGCCCGCGGCCTGCCCTGGTGATGCGGCAGGATGGTGGGCATGAGCATCGTCAAGATCAATGTGCTGGCGGTCCCGGAGGAGCAGCGCGAGGTGCTGGAGAAGCGCTTCGCCTCACGGGCCGGGACGGTCGAGAACTCCGACGGCTTCGAGTGGTTCGAACTGCTGCGGCCGGTCGAGGGGACCGACCAGTACCTCGTCTATACGCGCTGGCGCAGCGAGGAGGACTTCCAGGCGTGGATGGAGGGCCCGATGAAGGCGGCCCATCAGCGCGGCGGCGAGGACGCCCCCCAGCAGAAGCCCGCCGCGTCCGGCTCCACGCTGTGGTCCTTCGAGGTCGTCCAGCAGGCCGCGCCCAAGCAAGGCTGACCCTGGCCCCTGACAACCATCGCCGGCCCCCTGGCCAGGGGGCCGGCGGTTCGCTGGCACAGATCGTCAACTGATTGATTCTCCCGGGACTGGTCGCCGTCCTGGCCGTGCGTAAGGGTTTTACGGAGGCGGCGGTGCGGCGTTCGCGCACTCGATCCGCTGCCGCCCGCTACCGCGCCGAGTGTTCAGGCGCATCCGCGAGAGAAGGAAGCACACCCTATGCGCGCCCTTGTGGTCGATCACGGCGAGGCCGGACCCGTCCGGTTCGCCGATGTCGATGAGCCCGTGCCGTCCACCGGTGAGGCGTTGGTGGAGATACGGCACATCGGTCTCAACTTCGGAGAGCTGAATTACGCGCACCAGTGGCCGGCCGGCGCTGTGCACGGTCACGACGCGGCCGGCGTCGTGGTGCGCGCCGCGTCCGACGGCTCGGGGCCGCCCGAAGGTACGCGCGTCGCGGTGGGAATGGCTCCCCACGCGTGGGCGGAGCGGGTGGCAGTCGACCCCGCCTCGCTCGGCACCGTCCCCGAGGGCGTGGATCTGGCCGACGCCGCCGCGCTGGGGATCGCCGGAGTCACCGCACTCCGGGTGCTGCGCAAGCGTTCCCTGCTGGCGCGCAACGTCCTGGTCACCGGCGCCAGCGGGGGCGTGGGGCACTTCGCCGTCCAACTGGCGGCGCTGGCGGGCGCCCGGGTGACGGCACTCGTCGGTTCGCCGGACCGGGCCGCCGGACTCCGCGAACTCGGCGCCGACGAGGTCCTGACCGACCTGGCCGAGACCGGGGACCGGTTCGACCTCGTCCTGGACACGGTCGGCGGGCCACTGGTGGCCCAGGCGTGGAGTTCCCTCGCCGAGGGCGGCACCATCCACCTGGTCGGCTACTCCTCGGGGCAGGACACCACGTTCCCGTCAGGGGCCTTGTTCGGCTTCGGCGAACCCCGCACCATCGCCACCTACGGCGACATGACGCCGACCAGCGGGGAGCTGACGGACCTGCTGGGCCTCATGGCCGCCGGGAGGCTCTCGGCACCGGTCGGACTGCGAGGCGACTGGAAGGAGGTGGACGACGCCGTCCAGGCGCTGTTCGCCCGGAAGGTGCACGGAAAGATCGTTCTTGACGTGGCCTGAAGCTGTGAACGACGACACATGTGCCGCCTCCCGCCGGTGGGCGGCTCGCGACGCTGGACGAGAATGGACCCATGGACGTGCTGGCGGAGGTCTTGCGTGTTTCGGGTGCGCGTGGGGCGCTCGGGGTCATGCTGAAGGCCGGAGGAACCTGGGGCCTGTGGCTGGACACCTATCCAGGAGCGGCACTGCACATGGTGTCCCGCGGCACGATGTGGCTTCACGTCCCGGGCGAGAAGCCCCTGGAGGCGCGGGCCGGAGACGCCGTCCTGGTGTCGCCGGGCACCGCACACGGGATAGCCGGCGGCGCCAGCGTGACGATGGGTTCCTGCGACCGTGAGGCGGCGGCCCGTGCTTTTGGCGATGGCCGAGCCCTGCGGCTGGGCTCGGCGCCGGTGCAGACAGAGGTGATCGTCCTGCACTATGAGCAGGACCCGGAGGTGAGCACACCGGTGCTCACCTCCCTCACCCGGCCGATGCACGTCACAGCCCGCCAGAACGCGCAGCTCAGAAGGACCGTCGAACTCCTCACGGCGGAACTCGCACAGCCCCAGATCGGCACCACCGCCGCCGTCAACAGCATCGTCGACCTTCTGCTCGTCCAGTTCGTACGCGCCTGGCTGGCCCGCCACCCGGAGGAACAGTCAGGCTCATGGCTGGGCGCGATGCGTGATCCGGTCGTGCGCGACGCCCTGGCATGTGTCCACGCCCAACCGGAACACCCCTGGACCACGGAGACCCTGGCCGCCGCGACGAGCGTCTCCCGGGCGACACTGTCCAGGCACTTCCGGTCCGCCCTCGGACAGACGCCGGGCGCGTACGTGACGCAGTGGCGCATCGACCTGGCGTCCGTCCGGCTCCGCGATACCGACGAGCCGGTCGAGTCGATATCCAGCGCGGTCGGATACGGCTCTCCGCACGCCTTCAGCCGTGCCTTCCGACGCGCCCGGGGCATGGCCCCGGGCGCGTACCGTTCTCGACTTCGCGAGTGATCGGGCCCCATGGAGGGGCGGGTCATGACGGCCGCCCGCCGAACTGCCAGCGGTGGACCTCGATGTCCGCGTACCGGTTCGGGGTCAGGACGGCGCGGGCCGTCTCCGGGCCGGGCCGGCGGCCCGGTCACATGCCATCCGTGGCGTGGTACGGGCGGCACACTTCCCCGTCGTAGTCGGTCGCGATCTCCAGCAGCTGGCGCCCGTCGGCCGAAGGCAGGAGGCTGGAGCTGTAGTTGGGGCAGAAGTCGATCTTGTCGGACTTCACGGCGACGGGGGCCGGGATCTCCTTCCAGGCGCCCTCTCCGCCCTTGCTGTTGGTCCAGACGGTGCGCCCGCTGCCCTCGGCCTTGCTGCCGTCCGCGTTGTACATCACCTGTCCCACCAGCAGCAGCTTGCCCTGCGGATTTCCGTCCTCCGGCGCCCAGGCCAGGGTCGGCGCGTGCCTGAAGTACTTGCCGTCGGCCGTCTCGGGCCGGGTGCCGAGGTTGGCGGGGTCGCCCCAGTCCCAGCCGTCGGAAGAGGTGCGAACGTGCACGACGCAGGAGAACTTGGGGTCCTCGGAACAGATCTCGTACGTCATGACGTACTTGCCGTCCGGCACCTTCCGTACGACCGCCATCCCGGGGCGGTCGGAGACCGGGGCGCTGGCGACGGTGTCCTGCGGGCCGTCCCATGAGACGCCGTCCCGCGAGCGTACGGCGACGAGCTTCTGGCTGTGGTTCGGATCGGTCTCGTCGGAGTAGTGGCAGACCAGGTTGCCGTCGGCGTCGATGGAGAACTCCGGCTCCCACAGCCCGTTGGCGTTCGGCGCGGTGGCGACCGTGGACAGAGAGCTCCAGGTGCGGCCCACGTCGGTGCTCTTGAACACCCGAATCGACATATGGCGGCTGGATTCGGGCTCGTCCTGGCCGAAGGAGGCGGCCCACAGCAGCGTTCCGGCCGGCATGTCACCGACCTGTTGCGGCAGTTCGTAGAGGGTCGCGCAGCACAGCCCCTTGCCGCCGTCGGCGGGCTTGGGGTCGGCGACCGTGCCCACCTGGTTGAAGTTCGCTCCGCCGTCGGTGCTCTCCTGAATGGCGCCGATGCCGTTGCCGCCGTTGGGGACGACGGTCGAGGCGAGCACGCGGCCGTTGTCCTTCCCGCTGTGCTCCAGACGGATCGCCCGGGGGTAGAGGCCCGTGCCGTCGCGCAGCGGCTTGGGGTCCGTCTTCTGCAGGGCCGCCGCGCCGCCCTCCCCGTTCTTCGCCTCGGCGCCGGGGGAGCCGGAGCCCTGGGAGGCGGAGTCCTGGGACGCGGTGGAGGACGCGGCTGCGGAGGTACCGTCCGAAGTGTCCTGGCAGGCGGCCAGCCCGAAGGCGGCGATGGCGGCCACCGTGGCGACGGCGGCGTTGCGAGCGTGCCGGCGGGCGATGCGGCGTGGCATTGAGTCTCCCCCTGTGGCGCGGGCGGTCCCCGTCGTTCGGGGCCTGTCCCAGCCAGGCTGTCCGCCGCCGCTGATGATCCCCTGCCGATCGGCTAACGCGTCGCTAACCGCCCTCGCCCCGTGGCCGCCTCATGGCCGCCTTACGGTCAGCACGGCTCACACCAGTTCGGGCCGCGGTTCCGGTTGCAGCGCGGGTGCGGCCTTCGGCTCCCACAGCCTGGTGGTCCGTACATAGCCGTGGATCACCGAGCCCATGGCCAGCAGGAGCAGGGGTCCGAACACCCATGGATGTCTCGCCATCTCCACCGGCAGATAGCGATAGGCCACCAGGAGCGCGGCGAAGACCGCCGCACCGTGGGCGACCAGTTGGGTCCCCGAGCGGTCCCAGCCACGTGCGAGCGAGCGCAGCGCCGCCTCGATGGTGAGCGCGAACACCACGCCCGCGACGAGATCCACACCGTAGTGGTAGCCGAATCCCAGCGTCGCGCCGAGCGTGGCGACCAGCCAGAACGTTCCCGCGAACCGCAGGAACCGCGGGCCCTGGCGGGAATGGATGAAGATCGCGGTGGCCCACGCCGTGTGCAGACTGGGCATGCAGTTGCGTGGTGTGATCTCGTCGAACGGCATCGAGTGCGGGGCGCTGATGGGCGGCGGCGTGTGCGGCCACAGGTCGGCCAGCGCCCAGTGCTCGCCGCCGGTACCGAAGGCCCCGGCGCCGTAGGCGAAGATCGGTCCGACCACCGGGAAGACCATGTAGATGGCCGGACCGAGGAGGCCGATGGCGAGGAAGGTGCGCACCAGATGGTGGCGCGGGAAGCGGCGCTCGACCGCCACCTTGCGCAGTTGGTAGATCGAGACGACGACCGCGGCCACCGGAAGCTGAATGTAGACGTAGTCGAGAACATGGGCGCCGATCGGGCCCATGGCCTCGACGATCCGGCCTGCCAGCCACGACGGGTTGCCCAGTGCGTGATCGGCGGTCGCCAGGTACGGATCGAGCACCGTCGGGCGGGACTTCGCCGTGATGAGCAGCCAGGTGTCGCCGGTCTTGCGGCCCGCCACCAGCAGCAGGCCCAGCCCGACGCCCTTCAGCAGCAGGGCGCGTTCCCGGCCGGTGCGGCGTGTGACCGCGATGACCGCACAGCCCAGCAACACCCACAGCGCGCCGTTGCCGAAGGGGTGTCCTTCGGTCACCTTCGCGTCGGCCACCCACCGCACCAGGAAGATGACGATGTCGATGCCGATCGCGGCACCGGCGGCGATGAACCGCTCCCGCCAGGTGAGCACCACCATCATCAAGCCCATACCGGCGTACAGCAGGAAGCCCGATTTGGGGGCGATTACCACCTCTTGCACCTGATTGGTCATCGGCCCCGGCAGGCCGTAACGTCGGGCGGTGATCTCCAGCGCGACGAGGAACCCGAGGACCGCCACACCCGCCACAGCCCACAGCACCGCCCGTGGCCCGCGCCACGCGGCGAACGTCATTCGGCTGTTTATTCGCGAAAACATCCGCGATGCTATAGATATCAATTGTTTGGCCGATTTGCTCGATGTGGGTTGTAGGTCACTCTTCGCACCGGATAGCACGGTTTTCCGGTGAAGGGCGGGCGATGGGGGCGCTCGTCGTGAGTTCGGATCATGCTAACCGAGCAGCGCGGGCGGAGCTCCGCCCAGGATGCCGACTCCGGCGGATGCGGCCGGTGGCCGCGATGCGCACATGGCAGTGCCCCGTGCACTGGTCCGGACCCTTCAGGAAAGTCCTGGCCCGACCGGTTCCACCAATACGCGGATTCCGGCGGGGCATCCCCGCTCACTAGGGGTGCCGGGCCACCAGCACTGGATGAGATCCTCGGCTCCGGGGCTGAGAACGAAATTGAGCGCCGCGGCCCAGGGTGCACGCCCGGCCGCCGAGACCGAGGCGCGTCTGCGGCTGGTGATCAAGTCCGCCGGGGATGCCGATCCGCTGTCCGGGATCCTCACCGCGTATGCCCGTCAGCCCGACGCACGCCGGGTGGACATCCTGTTCGGCGGGGCCGCCGACCGCGCTGGTCATGTGCGCGACGGCAAGGCTGATATGGCGCTGCCGTACATGACCATAATGCTAGAGTAATGGCAATATGGCAGTATTAAAGGAAAACGACGGGGTTGGGCCGGTTCGGTACACCTATCGGCTTCGCACGTCGTCGACCGCCCACACGGCTCTGCTCGCGGAGTGGAATCGATGTCGCTGGATCTGGAACGAATGCGTCGCCAAATCCAAAGCCGTGCACCTGCGGAACAAGAGTACCTCCAGCGGCAAGCAGACCTGCGGCCCCGCCCAGCTCGACAAGATGCTGACCGAAGCCCGCGCGATGACCCCGTGGTTGCGCGACGGCTCAAGTGTTCCCCGACAGCAGATCATTCGGGACTTCGGTAAATCACGCGCCAAGGCACAGAAAGACATCAAGGACGGACTACCGGCCAAGCAACGGGCCGGGATGCCGAAATGGAAGAAGAAGCGCGACGCCGCTCCGACCTTGAACTACACGAAGCGGGGTTTCCGGCTGAAGGACGGGGCAGCATCTGGCCGGGGGCATCGTGTTGACCGTGGTGTGGTCGCGTGAGCTGCCAGCCGACCCATCGAGCGTGCGCGTGTACCGGGACAGTCTTGGGCACTGGTACGCCGGCTTCGTCGTCCCTGCCCAGGTCTCACCTCTACCCGCTACCGGGCGGGTGATCGGTGTGGATTGGGACGTGAAGGAGACCGCAACCACCACCTCAGATGCCCATGACCTTCCCCATTCCGCGCACGGCAAGAGGGCCAAAGCCAAGCTGAACCGCTATGACCGGATGATGGCTCGCCGCAAGCCGGAGAAGGGACAGGCCGCCTCCAAACGCTACCGCGAGGCGAAGAAGCTGCGAGCGAAGCTACACAAGAAGGTCGCCCGACAGCGTGCGGACACCGGCCGCAAGTGGGCCAAGAGAGTCGTACGCGACCATGACGCCATCGCGGTAGAGGACTTTCGTCCGAAGTTCCTCACCAAAACCTCGATGGCGCGCAAGGCCGCCGACGCCGCCATCGGCGCCGCCAAGAAGGCCCTAATCGAAATGGGCCGAAAGCACGGACGCACCGTGCACCTGGTACATCCCGCGCACACCACGATGGACTGCGCGCACTGCGGAGCGAGAGCCGAGCACGCACTGCCGCTGGGTGAGCGCACCCACACCCGCACCACGTGCGGAACCGTCTCGCCCAGAGACAAGAACTCCGCCCGCGTGATGCTCATCCGGGCAGGTCTGACCCCGGTTGGCGCTGAAGGCGTGAGACTTGGCCGCACGCAGTGCGGCCAAGCTGCCTGAGTCAGGAATCCTCAACACCCCTGAAGGCTGAAATCCCCGCTTTCAGGCTGAGGAACAGTCAAGTAGTGTCATGGCGTGTACGGGAGTGTCAGCGAGAAACCAGCGCCGGCCCGTGGCAACGGGCAGCGCATCCTGGTCGTCGACGATGAATCGAGAATCGCCGAACTGCTCTCGACCACCCTCGAGCTGGCCGGTTACCGGGTCGGTACCGCGGCCACCGGCGGAGAGGCGCTCGACCGGGTCGGGCGGGACCGGCCCGACCTGGTGATCCTCGATGTGATGCTGCCCGATCTGGACGGCTTCACGGTGTGCCGACGCCTGGTGGCGGCCGACGAGAACCATCCGCCGGTGCTCTTCCTCACCGCCCGCGACTCGCTCGACTCGCTGGTCACCGGCCTCGGCATCGGCGGCAACGACTACGTCACCAAGCCGTTCCGGATCGGCGAGGTGCTGGCCCGGGTGCACGCCCTGCTGCGCACCCGTAACCGGCGGCGGGAGGAGCCGCCGACGACGTACGCGGATCTGGTGCTGGACGAGACGACCCGTCAGGCGCGGCGCGGGCGGCGGGCGCTGGAGCTGACCCCGGCGGAGTTCCGGCTGCTCCGCTATCTGCTGGTCAACGCCGGGCAGGTGCTGTCCAAGGAACAGATCGGCGAGCATCTGTGGGTGGCGGACCACCGGCGTTACGGCGACAACGCCATCGAGAAGCTGGTCTCCCGCCTCCGTCACAAGGTCGACGAGGCCGGACCCGCCCTGATCCACACCCGCCGTGGCTTCGGCTACTGGCTCGGCGGACTCGCCTCCGGATGAGCACGCACGAGCGCCAGCAGCGGCTGGAGGTCCTGCTGCACGAGCTGCGCACCTCCCTCACCACCATCCGGGGCTGGGCCGAACTCCCGCTGCAAGGGCTCAGCGACGACCCCGAGCTGATGGTGCGCGCCCTGCGCCGGATCCAGGACGAGGCCGACCATATGCACCAGGCGGTCCAGCAGGTGTTCCCCCGTGCGGACGTCTCCTGGGTACGGCCGCTGGAGAGGGAGCCGGTGGATCTGCGGGACGTGGCGGACGAGGCGGTGGCGGATCTCGGGCTGCTCGACCCCGAACGCCCCATCGCCCGCGAGAACTCCGGCCGGGCGACCGTCGTCGCCGACAACCGCATGCTGCGGCACGCCGTACGCAATCTGCTGGACAACGCGCTGCGCCACACCCCCGCCGGGTCCCCGGTGACCGTGGCGGTACGCGGCCAGGTGGCCGGGGACGGGAACGGGGCGGGGGACGGGACCGGGACGGGGGACGGGAACGAAACGGGGGACGGGAACGGGACCGGCGGAACGCCGCGCGTCGAGCTGTCGGTCAGCGACCAGGGGCCCGGCATGGGCCCGCGGGACATCGCCCGGCTCACCTCCCCGCGCGACGAGGACGGCCCGATCGAGCTGGGCGGCGGCATCGGCCTCACCATCGTGCGGCGGGTGGTCGAGCGGCACGGCGGGGAGGTGAGCGTCAGCAGCGCACCGGGCCGCGGCACCACGGTCACCGTGGCCTTCCCCATTGTCAGCGTTTCGTCAGGAAACTGACCGGGGGGAGTCAGGTCGAGCTGGTTCGCTGGTCATCACGTCCCCGGAACGCGGAGGTTCTCGGACCCGGAAGACCCCGTAACGCGAAGGTCCGTGTCCCCGTAACGCCAGGACACCCGTCCCCACCGACCCACCCGAAGGTTCACGCTCCGCTCCCATCGGAACCCCCACCCGAGGAGAGACATGACCGAGACGCTGGCAGAGACCGCGCCCGAGGCGGAAGAGCCGCTTCCGGAGTTTCCGATGCCACGGGCGACCGGCTGCCCCTTCGCCCCTCCCCCGACCGCACGGGCGCTGCACTCCGAACGGCCGGTCGCGCGCGTACGGCTGTGGGACGGCAGCGCCCCCTGGCTGGTGACCGGGTACGCCGACCAGCGCGCGCTGCTCGCCGATCCGCGGGTCAGCGCCGAGAACTCGCGGCCCGGGTATCCGCACGCGAGCGCCGGTTTCCGCGAGAACGCCCGGCGGCGGCGGTCCTTCGTCACCATGGACGACCCCGAGCACGCCCGGATCCGCCGGATGGTCACCGGACCGTTCGCCATCAAGCGGATCGAGGCGATGCGGCCCGAGATCCAGAAGATCACCGACGAGCTGATCGACACCATGCTGGCCGGGCCGACCCCGGTGGACCTGGTGCGGGCACTCGCACTGCCGCTGCCGTCGCTGGTGATCTGCAAGCTGCTCGGGGTGCCGTACGAGGACCACGACTTCTTCCAGCGGAACAGCTCGCTGCTGATCAACCGTCACTCCACGGTCGAGGAGGTGGTCGGCGCCAACGAGGCGCTGACCGACTATCTGGACGAGCTGGTCGCCGCCAAACTCGCCCACCCGGCCGACGACATGCTCTCCGAGCTGGCCGCCCGGGTCACGGCCGGTGAGCTGACCCAGCGCGACGCCGCCAACATGGGCGTACTGCTGCTGATCGCGGGCCATGAGACCACCGCCAACATGATCGCCCTCGGCACCGTGGCCCTGCTGGAGAACCCCGACCAGCTCGCCGTCCTGCGGGAGACCGAGGACCCGAAGGTGGTCGCCCGAGCCGTCGAGGAGCTGCTGCGCTATCTGACCATCGTGCACAACGGCCGCCGCCGGGTCGCGCTCGATGACATCGAGATCGGCGGCGAGACCATCCGCGCCGGGGAGGGGATCATCATCTACACCGGCACCGGCAACTGGGACGCGGAGGTCTTCGCCGAGCCCGAGCGGCTGGACATCAGCCGCGACGCCCGCCGCCATATGGCGTTCGGCTTCGGCGTCCACCAGTGCCTGGGCCAGCCGCTGGCCCGGATGGAGCTCCAGGTGGTCTACGGCACGCTCTACCGCCGTATCCCCACCCTGCGGCTGGCCACCGGAGTCGACCAACTACCTTTCAAGGAAGACGGTTTGGTCTACGGCGTCTACGAGCTGCCCGTCACCTGGACGTCATGAGCGGCGAAGGCGGCGCGGACGGCAGCGGCGAAGGCAAGGGAGTCACCATGCGTGTGGAAGTCGATGTGCCCAAGTGTGTGGCGTCGGGTCAGTGCGTGATGATCGCGCCCGATGTGTTCGACCAGCGGGAGGAGGACGGCATCGTGGTCCTGCTGGACGAACGGCCCGCGCCCGAACTCCACGCCGATGTACGGGAGTCCGCGGTGATCTGCCCGGCGGCGGCGATACGGGTGATCGAGAAGTGAAGCACGTGGTGGTGGTCGGTGGCTCCGCCGCCGGTCTTGCGGCGGCGGAGACGCTGCGCCGGGAGGGCTACGAGGGCACCCTCACGCTCATCGGCGATGAGCGGTACCACCCGTACGACCGGCCACCGCTGTCCAAGCAGATCCTCGGCGGGCAGTGGGAACCCGACCGGGTGCCGCTGCGCGCCCCCGCCGATCTGGACGCGCTCGGCCTGGAACTGCGCCTCGGCGTCGCCGCGACCGGGCTCGACCTCGCGGGCCGTACGGTCGCGCTGGCCGATGGGGCGCGGGTCCCGTACGACGGCCTGGTCATCGCCACCGGCGTCCGCCCGCGCCGACTGCCCGGCGACGGCGGGGAGCGGGCGCATGTGCTGCGCACCCTGGACGACGCCCTGGCCCTGCGGGACCGGCTGGGCCCGGGGCGGCGGCTGGCGGTGGTCGGCGCCGGGTTCCTCGGCGCCGAGGCCGCCGCCGTCGCGCGGGGGCTGGGCGCGGAGGTCACGCTGCTGGAACCGGCGCCGGTGCCGCTGGCCCCGGCGGTCGGCGAGCGGGTCGGCCGGATGCTCTCCCAGGCCCACCACGACCACGGCGTGGATCTGCGCACCGGGGTCGCGGTGGCCGAGGTGGCCGACGGCGGGGTACGGCTGACGGACGGCACGCTCGTCGAGGCCGACGAGGTGCTGGTCGCGATCGGCTCGGTGCCCAACACCGGCTGGCTGGAGGGCAGTGGGCTCACCCTGGGCGACGGCCTGGAGTGCGACGAGTACAGCGCCGCCGCGCCGGGTGTGTACGGCGCGGGGGACGTGGCCCGCTGGCACAATCCGCTGTTCGGCACGGCGATGCGGATCGAGCACCGGACCAACGCCACCGAGCAGGGCATGGCCGTGGCCCGCAACCTCCTCCGCCCGGACGAGCGGCGGCCGTTCGCTCCGGTGCCGTACTTCTGGTCGGACCAGTACGACTTCCGCATCCAGGCGCACGGGTATCTGCGCGGCCATGAGGAGGTCGCGGTGGTGGAGGGCGAGCTGGAGGAGCGGAAGTTCCTGGCCGTCTACCGCTCCGGGGACCGGGTGGCCGGTGTGCTGGCCGTCGGGATGCCGCCGAAGGCGGTGCGTACGTGGCGGCAGGCGGTCGCGACGCGGGCCGCGTGGCGGGACGCGGTGGGGGAGCTGCTGCCGGAGGGGGCGTAGCGGGTACCGCTTGGCGTGGTGGGCACCGCTTGGCGTAGCGGGTACCGCGGGTGCGGGCCGTGGCCCGGCGTGGCGTACGCCCGGAAAATCACCGGGCGGGCCGCGCCGGGCCTTGCTAGGTTGAGCGGCATGAAGCGCGCTGCGATGACCATTGCGATGGCGACCGCGATGACGACGACGCCGGAGAGTGTCCCGGCGCGCTGATCGATGTTCTGATCCGAAGCCCCGGGGCGAGTGCCCCGGGGCTTCGCCGTGCGGTCACTCGCCCGATGTCCACCGACGTTGACGAGGAGACCGCGATGTCCGACCACCGCAAGCTGGGCCGTGAACTGGGCCTGTTCGACACCGACCCGCTGATCGGCGCGGGCCTGCCGTACTGGCTGCCCGCCGGCGCGACCGTACGGCACGCCCTGGAGGAGTACATCCGCGCCGCCGAGCGGCGGGCGGGCTACCGGCATGTGTACTCGCCGGTGCTCGGCAAGCGGGAGCTGTACGAGCTGTCGGGCCACTGGCAGCACTACAGCGACGACATGTTCCCCCCGATGTCTCTGGGCGCGGAACAGGTCGTACTGCGCCCGAGCCTGTGCCCCCACCACGCGGTCATCTACCGCTCCCGAGGCCACAGCTACCGCGAACTGCCGCTGCGCATGGCCGAGTTGGGCGGGATGTACCGCTCGGAGCTGTCGGGGGTGCTCGGCGGGCTGACCCGGGTCCGGGCCATCCAGCTCAACGACGCCCATATCTTCTGCACCCTGGACCAGGTCGCCGACGAGGCGGGGGCCGCCCTGGAGATGATCCGCCGGGCGTACGAGGCGCTCGGCATCACCCCGGCCCGCTATCGGCTCTCCCTCCCGGGCCCCGGTGGCAAGTACGTCGCCGCGCCCGAGCTGTGGCGCCGCTCGACCGCCCTGCTGACCGACGTCCTGGACCGCTCCGGGCTGCCGTACGAGGCGGTGGAGGGCGAGGCCGCGTTCTACGGCCCCAAGATCGATGTGCAGGTGGCCGACGGCGCCGGACGCGAGTCCACCCTGTCCACCGTCCAGGTCGACTTCCACCAGCCCGAGCGGTTCGATCTCCACTACATCGGCCCGGACGGCGCCCGGCACCGTCCGGTCATGGTCCACCGCAGCATCATCGGCAGTGTGGAGCGGGCCGTGGCCCATCTCATCGAGGAGCACGGCGGGGCCTTCCCCGCCTGGCTGGCCCCCACTCAGCTGGTGGTCCTGCCGATCTCCGGGACCGAGCTGGCGGGGGCCGGGGAAATCGTCCGGCGGTGCGATGAGCTCGGCCTGCGCGCGGAGCTCGCCGGCCCGGACCACGGCAGCCTGGGCGCCCGCGTCCGGGAGGCCCGCCTGGTCCCGTACCAGGCCGTGCTGGGCGCCCGGGAGGCCGCCGACGGCCGGGTGGCCCTGCGGCTGCGGGACGGCCGCCGGTTGGACCCACTGCCGGTGGGCGAGGTACTGGCGCGGATCGACGCGCTGGTGAAGTCGCACAGCCCCGAGCTGTGGGATGCGGCGTAGAGGGTGTCCGGGGGCTCGTGACGCCTGCGGCGGGCTTGTTCCCCTCCCCGCCCCTTCCCGAAACTGGGGCCCAGCCCCAGACCCCGCTGGGTCTCCACCCTGAACCCGGCTGGGGCTCTGCCGCGAACCCCGCAGGAGCACCACCTCGGAGCCCGCACGGGGCACCGCCCGAACCCCGCCGGGGCGCCACCCCGAACCCCGCAGGAGCACCGCCCCGAACCCCGCAGAGGCTCCACCCCGGAGCCCGCCGGGGCCCCACCCTGAACCCCGCCGGGGCACCGCCCCGAACCCGGCTGGGGCCCCACCCCGAACCCCGGGGTCCGGGGGCGGAGCCCCTGCCCCGCGGTGGAGCCGCATCGATGCCGCGGCGTTACCCATCCCAGCCCCTCCGGCGATTGAGGAGCGGGGCCCGGGGCAGAGCCCCGCCGGGGCGGGGGCGGAGACCCCGTTTCGGGAAGGGGCGGGGTGGGGGACGATCAACCGCCCAAACGCTCCCGCACGGCGGCGACGAGCCGCGACGCCCTCGCATCACCGTGCCCGATCATGCGGTTGGCCACATACGCGAAGCCCACCCCGAACTCATCATCGCCGAAGGCGAACTGCCCACCCGCCCCGTCATTGCCAAAGCTCCGCTCCCCCAGCATCGGCCGAAAGGACGGCGAGTCGAGCAGAAAGCCCGACCCCCAGCGCGCCCCCATGTCGAAGCCCAGCCAGCCCTTGCCGGACGAGACCTCGCGGACCGCGTTCGTCACGGTCTCGGGGGCCAGCAGCCGCCGATGGCCCTCGAGGCCGGTCACGGCCGCCGCGTACAGCCCGGCGAGCCCGCTCGCCGACGCGGTGGCGCCGGCGCCGGGCAGCTCCATGCCGAGCAGCGCCGGGTCGTTCCAGCCGTGCGGCTCGTCGAGGCCGGGGAAGACCAGCGCGCCGTTCATGGTCACGATGCGGGTCAGCAGATGTTCGGGCCCCGGCATCCCGGGCCGCCCCTCCGCCTCGACCAGCCGGGCCCGCCCGTCCATCTCCGCGCCGGGCAGCCCGATCCAGGCCCGCAGCCCCAGCGGGTCCCCCACGGCCCGGCGGAAGTACGCGCCCGGGGTGTGCCCGGTGATCCGCCGGATGACCTCGCCGATGAGGAAGCCGAAGACATGGCCGTGGTACTCGTACGCCGTGTCGGGCTCCCACAGCGGCGTCTGCTCCTCGACGGCCCGGATCACCGGCGCCCAGTCGGCGATCTCCTCGAACGTCAGCACCCCGTCGAGCACGGGGACCCCCGCCCGGTGCCCGAGGACCATCCGGCAGGTGATGGCCTCCTTGCCGTACCGGCCGAACTCCGGCCAGTACCGGCTCACCGGGGCGTCGAGGTCCAGCCGCCCCTCCTGCGCGAGGAGGTGGGCGCAGACGCTCACCAGGCCCTTGGCGCAGGAGAACACCGGGACGACGGTGTCCCGCTCCCACCCCCGCCCACTCCCCTCATCCGCGACCCCGCCCCACAGCTCCACGACCTTGCGCCCGCCGACGAAGACGGTGACGGCCGCCCCGAGTTCGGGAAACTCCTCGAAGTTCCGCGCGAACACGTCGGCGACGCCGCCGAATCCCTCGTCGACCCACCCGCTGTACGCCCTCATCGCCCCCGGCCCTCCATGAACCCCGCGTGACCACAACCGCGCCACGGTAGGCCGAGCCCCGCCCCCACCACGAACGATTTACGAGGCCCCGCCGCCCGATACGCCTTTGGCCGCCGCCCGGAGGGGCCCCGGGCGGCGGCCAAAGGGTGAGCTGGGGCTCTCACATGCTGATGAGGCGCTCCAGCACATTGCGGTAGCCCCGCATCGCCAGACGCAGCTCCTCCGTCTCCGAGCTGGCCGCGTCGTCCTCGTGCCAGGCGGCACGGAGGGTGGCGCGGCGCTCGGCCAGGAGGTCGGTGAGGCGGGCTGCCACCTCCACGAGCAGGGCGTCGGCCTCCTCCACGGCGCCGCGTGGGGAGTCCACGAAGCCGCTGACCGCGTACCGCAGCCGCTGGGTCAGCTTGTCGTGCTCGCTCGTGGGCAGCACGGGGAAGCTGGGGCCGTTCGGGGTGTTCGACGGCTCGCCCGACGGCTGGGCGGAGGACCCGTTCGTCGGCGTGGGCCGACTCCCGTTCGTCGGCGTCGGCGTCGGCGTCGACTCGTGCTTCGGCATCGGCGCGTGCCAGGACGTCATCGGTTCCGCCGCCTCCGTGCGGCCCGGCCGCTGGGGCAGCGGAGCCACTTCATGCTGCTCCAGCCCATGGCGCCGCTGCCCGTCGTTCTCCGCCGGGTCGGCCGGGTCGGTCGGGTCGGTCGGGTCCGTCACCACGCGCCGCCCTTCCTGGTGTGGCCGAACCGCGTATGGCCCGTCCCCGTACCCGTCCGCGCCCCGGTCCCGGCCCCTGGCAGCCACCTCCGGAGGCCGCTTCCGCTCCGCCCGCTCCGCCGCTCGCCGTGGTGGTGCTGCCGCGCGGCCTCGGAGCCGGTCGGGGCGCCGTGGTGCGGCGGCCTGACCAGATCCTCGAAGAACGGCCGGGCGTGCACCACGGCCTCGCGCAGCTCCTCGGTGTCCGCGCGCCCCTCGCGGGCGCGGGCGGCCGTGTCGTGGAGCTGCCGGTAGCCCTGGACGTGGTCGGCGTGGTGTACGGACAGCGCCGCCACCTGCTCCTCGTAATGGCCCGACGGGTAGCCACGGTCGTGGGCGAGCCGGGCCAGGAGCTGATCGGCGCCGGTCACCGCATGTTCCGGAGACTCGATGAACATCTCCTGCGTACCGGCCCACTCGGCCACGTACCGCTCACGCAGCTCACCGGACAGGGGCTCGGTCCTCAGATCGCCGTACCGCCGCAGCCGTTCCTCGAGTTCCCGCTCCGCCGCCTTGGTGTCGCCCGCGTGCTGGGCGACGTTCAGTTCGTACTCGGGCCCGAAGCGGCGTCGCAGAGCGCGTTCCTCACGCCCGGCGCCCGCGCGGACGACGCGGATGACGAGCGCGGCCGCGAGGACGACCGCGACGACAACCACGATGCTGATCGCACCAGTTGACATGGTCTGCTTCTGCCTTCCCGCTGGCTTCCCCCTTCGCGTTCGGGGGGGCTCCTCTCTTCGGGTAGCCCGGTCCTCGGCCCTCAAACTGCGGTGCGTCAGAGGTGTGGCGGGTGCCAGGATGCGGACCATGACGAGTACGCCCCATGCCCAAGCCGGTGAGCGCGCCGACGTCTCCCCCGCGTGGACGGTCGTCGCGCGGCCCGTCGACGACCCCGTCTCGGCCATGCTGCTGCGCGAGTACCTCGTCGATGTCGCCGACCGCTACTACCAGCTCCACGAGGAGCGGAACTCGACCCCGGAGGAGATCGAGCAGGCGCTCACCGAGATGCCCAGCGACGATCTCGCCCCGCCGCAGGGCGCGTTCCTGCTGGCGCACCATGAGGGCGAACTCGCCGGATGTGCGGGGGTGCGGCTGATGGACGCGCGCACGGCGGAGCTGAAGCGGGTATACGTACGGCCCGCCAAGCGGGGGCTGGGCGGGGGCGCCGCGCTGCTCGCGGCCGTCGAGGCGGCGGCGGGCGAACTGGGCGCCGGGCGGATCGTGCTCGACACCCGTCTCGATCTGGTCGAGGCCCGTGGGCTGTACGCACGGCACGGCTACCGGGAGGTTCCGGCCTTCACGGACGGGCCGTACGCCGAGGTCTGGATGGCCAAGGAGCTGGGCTGAGGCGAGGTGCCGCGGGGTGCTCCGGGTGCCGGGCATCGCCCCCGGTCCGCCCGACAATCCACCCGAACAGCAGACCTAGGTCAAGTCGACCGGGCGCGTCCGCAGCTTGGCCGCTATGCGGGCCAGGGCCCGCTGGTCGGCGGCGGTCAGCGGGTCGAGCACCAGCTGACGCACCGCCCGCACATGCGTGGGCGCCGCGGCGACAACCACCTTGTAGCCGGCGTCGGTCAGGGCGGCGATCGTGAAGCGGCCGTCGTCGGGATCGGGGGAGCGTTCCACCCATCCGCGCTGCTCGAAGCGTTTGACGACATTGGACAGACGGGAGAGCGAGCCGTTCGCGAGGTACGCCAGTTCACTCATCCGCAGACGGCGCTCCGGGGTCTCGGAGATATGACTGAGGGTCAGATACTCGAAGAGCGTCAGACCGGCCTCACGCTGAAGCGGCGATTCCAGCCGCCCCGGCAACAGCAGGACGAGTGAGACCAGCCCGGTCCAGGCTTCCTTCTCGGCCGCGGTGAGCCATGGCGGCTCGTCGGGAGGTGTTTCACCGCCGCCGTTCGGAGGTGAGGAGCTGGTCATGCGGTCAACCTTACCAAGCAGCTGTCGCGGCACCAAGCGGCTGTCACTTCATGCATGAAGTGTTCGCGTGATACGTTCACTACACGCGTGAAGTCAATCGAGAGGATTTCCCATGCCTGCAACCGCCACGGACGAGCCGATTTTCTTCGTCACCCCCGGCTATGGCGAGACGCAGTTGGCCGCCATGCACTACAGCCAGGCGGTGCGCACCGGAGACCGCGTCGAAACCTCGGGACAGGGCGGATGGGACGACGCCTGGAACTTCCCCGAGACACTGGAGGACGAAATCGTCCAGGCATTCGACAACGTCGAGCGGACCCTCGCACCGACCGGCGCCACCTGGCGCGATGTCATCGCCGTGACCTCGTACCACGTCCCCACCTCCGCAGACTCCATTGGCGAGGACCACAACCGGGTCATGGTGGAGCAGTTCCGCCGGCGCATGGGCGACCGTGCGCCCATCTGGACGGAGGTCGGGGTGTCAGCCCTCGGCGCCCCGGGGATGCGTGTCGAGATACGAGTCACCGCCGTCCTCGGCCACAGCGGCTGAAGCAGCACGTCGGTCGCGGGGCCGCGGTTTCCGGACCCGGAGGGGGCTACCCACGCGGCGGCGGCGGTCTGCGGTGGTCCGGGCGGGGCGTGCCCTCCCTCGGCTGCTCCGCGTCCGAGCCGCACAGCTCCCGCGTCAGCTCGTCCACCAGCTCGGTCAGGTCGGTCGGGCGGTCCGGTGACCACCAGTCGCCCAGGAGTTCCGCGAGGGATGCCTCGCGGGCCCGGTAGAGCCTGGTCGCGATCTCGCGGCCGTCGTCCGTGAGGATCAGCTCCAGCCCGTAGCGGCGGCCGAGGCCCCGCGCCTCGACCTGCCGGACCGCCTCGGTAATGGCCCGCAGCGGTACGGGCGTGCGCTCGGCGAGCAGGGCGGGTTCGACCGAGCCGTAGTGCTGGATGCGCAGCAGCATCCAGCTCGCGGCGGGGCTGAGGTCGAGACCGGCGCGCCGGGTGATGTCCACGTAGACCTTACGGCGGCCCTCCCGGCTGCCCAGCAGGGACAGCGCGCGGGCGCATTCGTCGCGCGAGGTGCGTTCCACGGGGTTGCTGGCGAGTATCTCGCTGCCGTCGGGCGCGGTGACGCTGGCGCGCAGCGGCTCCTCCCGGAGGTACCAGGCGAGGAGGAAGGCGAGCAGCACGACCGGCACCGCGTACAGGAAGACGTCGGTGATGGAGACGGAGAACGCGTGCCGGACGGCGGCCTGGTCCGCCGGGGGCAGTCGGCCGAGGGCCCGGGGGTCGGAGGTGAGGGCGCCGGGGGTGACTCCGGGCGGCAGACGCCGTCCGGCGAGGGCGTCGGCGATGTGCGGGCCGAGGTTGTTGGCGAAGATCGTGCCGAAGACGGAGACGCCGAACGAGGCGCCGATCGAGCGGAAGAAGGTCGCGCCGGAGGTGGCGACGCCCAGGTCCTGATAGCGGACGGAGTTCTGCACGATCAGCACCAGTACCTGGATGACCAGGCCGAGACCGCAGCCGAAGACGAAGAAGTACGCGCTCATCTCGGCCACCCCGCTGGACTCCCGCAGCTGGTGCATCAGCAGCAGCCCGACGGCGGTGACCGCGGTGCCCAGGACCGGGAAGACCTTGTAGCGGCCGGTGCGGCTGACCAGATGGCCGGAGACGGTGGAGGAGACCAGCGTGCCGAGGACCAGCGGCAGCAGATGGAGGCCGGACGTGGTCGGCGAGACGCCCTGCACGATCTGCAGGAAGGTCGGCAGATAGGTCATGCTGCCGAACATCGCGAAGCCGACGATGAAGCCGATGACCGCGCAGAGCGTGAAGGTGCGGCTGCGGAAGAGGGTGAGCGGCAGCACGGGTTCGGCCGCGCGGGTCTCCACTCGTACGAAGGCGGCCAGCAGCACCATGCCGACCACCGCGAGCCCGACGATCTGCCAGGAGCCCCAGCCGTAGGTGACCCCGCCGAGGGAGGTCATCAGCACCAGGGCGGCGGCCACCACGGCGATCAGGAAGGTGCCGAGGTAGTCGATGGTGTGCGAGGTGCGGCGCACCGGGATGTGCAGGACGGAGGCGACGACGAGGAGCGCGACGATGCCGAGGGGCAGATTGATGTAGAACACCCAGCGCCAGCTGAGACGGTCCACGAACACCCCGCCCAGCAGCGGCCCCAGCACGCTGGCGGCGCTGAAGACGGCGCCGAAGAGGCCCTGGTAGCGGCCGCGGTCACGGGGCGGGACGATATCGCCGACGATGGCCATCGACAGCACCATGAGGCCGCCGCCGCCCAGCCCCTGCAACGCGCGGAAGGCGATGAGTTCGGCCATGTTCCCGGCGAGTCCGCACAGCGCGGAGCCGATCAGGAAGATGACGATCGCGGTCTGGAAGAGCCTCTTACGGCCGTACTGGTCGCCGAGCTTGCCCCACAGCGGGGTGGCCGCGGTCGAGGCGAGGAGATAGGCGGTGACGACCCAGGACAAATGCTCCAGGCCGCCGAGGTCGCTGACGATCGTGGGCAACGCGGTGGAGACGATCGTCTGATCGAGCGCGGCGAGCAGCATGCCGAGCAGCAGCGCGCCGATGGCCACGAGGACCGCGCGCCGCGGCCGGTCTCCTCCCGGGCCGGGGGCCACGGCGCCGGGGGTTCCCGGGCCTCCTGGGGCCGGAGCCGGGCTGCCGGCGTCCCGCGCCATGGCGACTCCTCCTCGCTCCCCTCCGTCCCCTCCGCATTCTCATCCTCATCCCATCCTCACCTTTATGCCCTGTTACGGCCCGCCGGACCGGTCCGCACGGCGGGCGAACACCTGCGCGGAGGGCGATCGGATGCGCATAATCGCTGCGAACTCCAGGGAGGGAAAGTTCCGTGACGGCAGAGTCCTGCCCGCACTGCTTCGCACCGGCGCGCGCCAACGGCCGCCCCGGCTGTACGTGTGCCGAACGCGCCGCCGCGTCCACCGCGACGGCAGGTGCGACCGATGACCAGACCCGGCCGAACCACCAGGTGACGCGCCCGGAGGAGCGCCGGGCCGGCCCCGATCCGCGCGATCTGCGCCTCTTCGAGGAGGCGGAGAAGGCGGCGGAGACGGCGGCAGAGAAGGCGACGAGAGGGGAAAGCACCGGAATCGCCTGGAACGCCGGGAACGCCGGGAAGGGGAACGGCGAGGAGACGCGGGTGATCGACCGCGTCGAGGAGAGACCCGGCGGGGACGTGAGACCCGGCGGGGACGAGGGGGACGAGGCTGTCGACGACGCCGACGGAGAAGCCCCCGGCCCCGGCCGTCACCGCAAGAGCAAGCGCAAGGTCGTGGCGGCCGTGCTCGCGGGCGCGGCGGCCGTGGCGGTGGCCGGTTCGCTGGCGATCGGCACCGGTCTGCTCGGCGGTGACCACAAGGAGGACGGCAGCGGCGGCGGCGCGAGCGATCGCACCCTCGCCGACAGCACCGTCAGCCCTCCGGCCGAGGAGGAGCTGCCGGCCGAAGGACCCGGTACGTCGTCCGGCTCCCCCTCGTCGAGTGCGACGCCCCACCCCTCCGCGTCCGGCTCGGCGCGGGCCGGCGCGGCCCCGAGCCACGGTGGTGGCCCCTCGGGCTCGGCCCGCCCCTCGGCGTCGGCCTCCGCGACCGGCTCGGCGACGAAGCCCGAGCCGAGCGCGTCCGACGGCCCGACCTCCGCCCCGTCCGACACGCCCGAGCCGCCCGGCCCGCCGGTGTTGCGCGAGGGCGACAGCGGGGCCGAGGTGGTCGAGCTCCAGAAGCGGCTGACCCAGCTGTTGCAGTACATCGGTGTGGCGGACGGGAAGTACGACGAGGGACTGCGGAGGATCGTCTCCAGCTACCAGGACCAGCACGACATCACGGGCGATCCGGACGGCGTCTACGGCGAGAACACCCGCCGCGACCTCGAATCGAGAACCGACGAGCCGTAGGGGGACGCGGAAGCACAAGCCCTACGAGGTCCGGCGGGCCTTTCCCCTCCCCGCCCCTTCCCGAAACTGGGGCTCCGCCCCAGACCCCAGCGGCGAGCTGGGGGCGAAGCCCCGGCGGGGGCTGGGGCGAAGCCCTGGCCGGGGGCTGGGGCAGGGCCCCAGTTGTGGGAAGGGGCGGGGTGGGGAACAGCCCGCCGCAGGCGGCACGATCCGTCGGACACGACCTGAGGGGCCCCACCCCCTGGCGCATAGCGGCCCCGCTTTGTATCGTGAATGAACAAAGTGGTTCCGCCCGTTTTCCCTGACCGGCGGGCGGAGCCGCTTGTTTCCCTTTCCGTTGCGCCCTTCCGCGGTCCGCACTCCGCGCTCGCGACCAGGAGTCCCGATGTCCCTCACCGCCCGCGCACTCCTCCTCGACATGGACGGCACCCTGGTGAACTCGGACGCCGTGGTCGAGCGCTACTGGCGGATCTGGGCCGCCGAGCAGGGGCTCGACCCCGAGCAGGTCCTCAAGGTCGTCCACGGCCGGCAGGGCCACGCCACGATGGCCGCGCTGCTCCCGGACCGCCCGGTGGAGCGGAACCTGGCGGACAACCGCTGGATGCTGGAGCGGGAGACCACCGATCTCGACGGCGTCGTGCCGGTACCCGGCGCGTCCGCCTTCATGGCCGCGCTGGCCGCACTCCCGCACGCCCTGGTGACCTCCGCCGACGAGGCCCTCGCCCGCGCCCGCATGGGCGCCGCCGGACTGCCGATGCCGGAGGTACGGGTCACCGCGGAGCGCGTCGGCGCGAGCAAGCCCGACCCGGAGGGCTTCCTGAAGGGCGCGGCCGAGCTCGGCTTCGCCCCCGCCGACTGCGTGGTCTTCGAGGACTCGGAGGCAGGCATCGCGGCGGGCCGGGCGGCCGGAATGCGAATCGTCGGCATCGGCCCGCGCGCCGGGGCCCACGCCCCGGACGCGCATGTGCGGGACCTGGAGCAGGTGCGGATCGAGGCCCAGCCCGACGGCACGATGCGGCTGCACTTCTCGGACTGAGCGCTTCTCGGACTGAGCGCCGGGGCCCACGCCGTGCGGCGTTCGCGCCCCGGACGCCCGGGCGGTCAGGCCGCGACGGCCTCGTACAGGCTGAAACCGGCCAGCGCCAGCATCACCAGGGCCGCGATCCTGGTGATCAGCCGCAGCGGTACGTACCGCATCAGCGTGCGGCCGCCCACGATGCCCAGTCCCGCGACGGCCCACAGGGCCAGCAGCGCGCCGACGCCCACCGACAGCGGGTCGTCGTAGCGGGCGGCGAGGTTCGCGGTCATGATCTGGGTCAGATCGCCGAACTCGGCGATCAGGATCAGCGTGAAGCCCGCACCGGAGACCTTCCAGAAGCTCTGGTCGGCGGGCTTGCGGATCTCTTCCTCGTCGTCGTCCTTCTTGAAGAGCAGCATCGCCGCTCCCCCGAGGAAGAGCACTCCCACGATCGCCTGGAGCAGGCGGTGCGGCAGCAGGGTGAGCACACTGCCCGCCGCGATCGCGAGCCCCACGTGGAGAGCGAAGGCCGCGGCCACGCCGACGAAGACGTACGACGCGCGGTAGCGGGTGCCGAGCATCAGCCCGGCCAGGGCGGTCTTGTCGGGCAGCTCGGCAAGGAAGACGACGCCGAAGACCACGGCGGCGATGGTGATGCTGAACACGGAATGGATACCTCGTAGATCGGGCCGCGCCAAGGGCCCCGGGGGAGGGATCGCTTCGGCACGGCAGCGTCGGACACTGCGGCCGAAGGTCTCGCTGGCGCACGGCCTCCGCGTCGCGCGGTGATCCGTACGCTCCGGGCGCCGGCCCGCACCTCGAGGGGCGGGCAGTATGTCGACGGTCCGGCGAGGAGCTACTCCCCTTCTGCTTCCGCCAAGGATACGGGACCCCCCGCCGCACCCAGCCCCCGGGCCCTCCGGTCGAGCCCCGGCGGCAGCGCGCCCCACGGGGTGCCCGGCTTTCCCCTCCCCGCCCCTTCCCGATACCAGGGGCTTCGCCCCTGGACCCCAGGAAGGGGCGAAGCCCCGGCCCGGGATCTGAGGCGGAGCCCGCCCCGGGGCCAGGGCCGGAGCCCCACCCGGCGTCAGGGCCGGAGCCCGACCCGGGGCCAGGGCCGGAGCCCCACCCGGGGTCAGGGCCGGAGCTCGGCACGGGATCTGGGGCGCAGCCCGGCCCGGGGCCCGGGGCGCAGCCCCGGTTTCGGGGCCTGGGGCGCAGCCCCGTTCCGGGAACAGGGCCGGAGCCCAACCCGAGGTCAGGGCCGGAGCCCGGCCCGGCGTCAGGGCCGGAGCCCGACCCGGGGCCAGGGCCGGAGCCCCACCCGGGGCCAGGGCCGGAGCCCGACCCGGGATCTGGGGCGCAGCCCGGCCCGGGGCCCGGGGCGCAGCCCCGGTTTCGGGGCCTGGGGCGGGGCCCCGGTTTCGGGAAGGGGCGGGGAGGGGAGCAGGCCGCCGTGGGCGGCACGGGCCGCCGGACACCGCCGGGCCGCCCGGAGCGCCATCGCCCCTCGCGCGCCCGGCTCACAGGCGACTTGCGCGCGCCGGGCGGCGGAGCCGCGAGCTCCGCCCCCGGGGCACGGCGCTGACCGGCGGCAACGCCACTGACACGGGCGCGGGCACACGCGATACGTGGGCGCGTCGCGAGCGCGCGGCGGCCGCGCCGGGGCGGGTGCGTGGCACCAACTGCCTCCCGGAACCCCTTGCGTTGACATGACCGCGTCGTCACTCTGTTACCTGGCGCCCACCCCACAGCAACCCGGCGCCGCAACCATGGCCGAGCACCAGTGGCCAACGACCCCCCACCCTCAAGGGAGTTCGCATGTCGGACACGTCTTCTCGCCGTCGCGTCTACGCGCGTCGCGCCTCCGTCTTCGGCGGGTTCGTCGCCCTGCTGGGCACGCTCGTACTGAGCGGGCCCGCCGCCGAGGCCTCCCCGCCCACTCCGCCCAGCGCCGCCACCGCCCGTACCCAGCTGGCCTCGCTGACCGTCAAGGCCGAGGGCTCGTCCGACGGTTACAGCCGCGACAAGTTCCCGCACTGGATCACCCAGAGCGGCGCCTGCAACACCCGCGAGGAAGTCCTCAAGCGCGACGGCAAGAACGTCCAGACCGACTCCAGCTGCGCGGCCACCAGCGGCACCTGGTACTCCGAGTACGACGGCGAGACCTGGTCCGCCTCCGGCGACGTGGACATCGACCACGTCGTGCCGCTCTCCGAGGCGTGGAAGTCCGGCGCCAACAGCTGGACCACCGCCCAGCGCCAGTCGTTCGCCAACGACCTGACCCACTCCCAGCTCATCGCCGTGACGGACAACGTCAACCAGTCCAAGGGCGACCAGGACCCCGCCGAGTGGCTGCCGCCCCGGAGCGCCTACCACTGCATGTACGCCCGCATGTGGGTCTCGGTGAAGTACACCTACAAGCTCACCCTCGACTCGGCCGAGAAGTCCGCGCTCAGCGGCATCCTCAACGGCTGCTGAGACACCGCGCCGAGACACCGCGCTGAGACACCGCTCCATCCGGCGCACCGGCCGGAGGAACCGCCGCACCTCCTCCGTCGTTCCGTACCGTACGCATGACGAGCACATCGAAGAACGACGGAGGAGGTCCGGATGGCCGGGCTGCGCCTGGGACCACTGCTGCGCCATGTCGACTGGGAGACCGGCACCGGCGCGACCGTCTGGGTCGAGGCCGACCGGCCCTGTGAGGCCGAGGTGCGGTGCGCCGACGGCGCGGGCGGCACCGCCCGCACCTGGCGGATCGCGGGCCACCACTACGCCCTGATCCCGGTCACCGGGCTGCGGCCGGGCGGCGAGACCGCCTACCGGGTGCTGCTGGACGGCGAACAGGTCTGGCCGCTGCCGGACTCCCCGTTCCCCGACAGCACCATCCGCACCCCGGCCCCGGGGGCCGACCCCACGGACCCCGCGCCCGTGCGCGTGGCCTTCGGCTCCTGCCGGTGGGCCGCACCGCCCTCCGACGCCTCGCACGACCCCGTGGGGCCCGACGCGCTCGACACCCTCGCGCAGGCGCTCGCCCGCGCCCCGGAGGCCCCGCGCCCCGATGTGCTGGTGCTGCTGGGCGACCAGGTGTACGCGGACGAGACCTCCGCCGAGACCCGCCGCTGGCTGGCCGAGCGCCGCGATCTGAGCGAGCCGCCGGGCGAGCAGGTGGCGGACTACGAGGAGTACACCCGGCTCTACTACGAGTCCTGGCTGGACCCCGAGGTGCGCTGGCTGCTCTCCACCGTCCCCAGCTGCATGATCTTCGACGACCACGATGTCATCGACGACTGGAACACCAGCGAGGCGTGGCAGCGCCGGATGCGCGCCACTCCGTGGTGGCGGGAGCGGATACTGAGCGGGCTGATGTCCTACTGGGTCCATCAGCACCTGGGCAACCTCTCCCCGATCGAGCTGGCCGCCGACCCGCTCTACGCGGAGGTGCGCGCGGCGGAGGACGGCACCGAGGCGCTGCGGGAGTTCGCCGCCCGCGCCGACGCCGATCCGGGGTACACCCGCTGGAGCTACCGCCGCGACTTCGGCCGCACCCGGCTGCTGATGGTCGACACCCGCGCGGCGCGGGTGCTCGAGGAGGGGCGGCGGGCGATGCTGACCGACAAGGAGCTCGCCTGGGTGCGCGAGCAGGCCATGGAGGGCGTGGGCGGCTTCCCCGGCCCGGAGGAGCCCGGGGCGGCCTCCGGCGGCCACGAAGAGGGTCATGGCGGTCACCACGAGGGCGGCTACGACCATCTGCTGCTCGGCACCTCGCTGCCCTGGCTGCTGCCGCACTTCGTGCATGACGTGGAGGCGTGGAACGCCTCGGTGTGCGGCGGCAGACGCGGTGGGCGCTGGGCGCGGATCGCCGAGGACCTGCGGCAGCGCGGTGACTTGGAGCACTGGGCCGCGTTCCCCGAGTCCTTCGACGCGCTCACCGACACCATCGCCGCGGTGGGCGGCGCGCCGGGCGCACCCGCCACGATCAGCGTGCTCTCCGGCGATGTGCACCACGCCTATGTGGCCACTCCGGACTGGTCGCGGTGGCCGTCCCGGCCACCCCGCAGCCAGGTGCGCCAGTTGACCTGCTCCCCGGTCCACAACAGCATCTACGCCTCGATACGGCTCGGCTTCCGCTTCGGCTGGAGCGCGGCGGGGCGCGCCCTGGGCCGGGCGTTCCGGCGCCATGGGCGGGTGCCGCACCCCCGCTTGAGCTGGCGCAAGACGGGTGGGCCCTGGTTCGGCAACCAGCTGATGACGCTGACCCTCCGGGGCCGTACCGCGCATCTGCGGCTGGACCAGGCGCAGTCGGACCCCGCGGGCGGCGCCCGGCTGGTGACGGCGCTGGAGACGGACTGGGCGGGCCGGCCGACCCCTTGAGCGCCGCCCCTTGGGCACCGTTCCGCTCTGTACGTCACGGGATGGCCCTGTACGTCACGTGATGGCGGCCTACGTCACGTGATGGCGGCGTACGTCCGTGATACAGGCCACAACGGAGCGGCAGGTTCCGGAGACCGGGGAGATTCGTGTGGAGCGGGCGGCATGATGGGCGCGCATCCTGCGTCACATCTGCCCCGGGAGACACAGCCTTGGCCGGAGACTCTCACGCGATAGCCGTCGTCGGCGCCGGGCCGCGCGGCACCAGCGTGCTGGAGCGCCTGTGCGCCTCGGCCCCGGAGCTGGCGCCCGGCACCCCGCTGACCGTGCACATGGTGGACCCCTCCCCGCCCGGCGCGGGACGGGTCTGGCGCACCGCCCAGCCGGACGAGTTGCTGATGAACACCGTGGCCTCGCAGGTCACCCTGTTCACCGATGCGAGCGTCGAATGCGGCGGACCGGTACGGACCGGGCCGAGCCTGTACGAATGGGTCACCGCGCGCGGCCTGGCGCCCGGCCTCGGCCCGGACGACTACCCCAGCCGCGCGCTCTACGGCCGCTATCTGGAGTGGGTGTTCGGCGAGGTGGTGCGGGGCGCGCCGGACACCGTGACCGTCCGGGTGCACCGGGCCCGCGCCGTACGGCTGGAGGAACGGGCCGACGGCGCGCAGGCGCTGACGCTGGATGACGGGAGCCGTCTGGAGGGGCTGCGCGCGGTCGTCCTGGCGCAGGGCCACCTGCCGACGGCCACCGACGCCACGGAGCGGCGGTACGCGGCCCACGCGGAGCGGCGCGGGCTGCGCTACTACCCGCCCGCCAACCCCGCCGATGTCGACTTGTCGCTCATCGCGCCGGGCGAGCCGGTGCTGCTGCGCGGCCTCGGCCTCAACTTCTTCGACCACCTGGCGCTGCTGACGGCGGGCCGGGGCGGCACGTTCGTCCCCCACCCGCACGGCGGCCTGGTCTACCGGCCCTCGGGGCTCGAGCCACGGCTGTACGCGGGGTCGCGGCGCGGCATCCCGTACCACGCGCGGGGCGACAACGCGAAGGGGCCGTGCGGCCGGCACACCCCGCTGCTGCTGACCCCCGATGTGCTCGGCCACTTCCGCAAGCGCGCGGACGCCGGCGATCCGCCGGACTTCCTCACCGAGATATGGCCCCTCGTGGCCAAGGAGGCCGAGACGGTCTACTACGAGGCGCTGCTGGTCCTTCGCGCGCCCGACACCCACGCCCCGGCCACCCCGGAAGCCACGGCCACCCCGGAGGCCTCGACCGCCCCGGAAGCCCCCGAGTCCGGCTCCGGAACCCCCACCCCGTTCACCCCAGCACGCTTCAGGCGTCACTTTTTGGCCACCGAGCACGGCAGCCCCGAAGAGGCCGCCGTACTCGCGGAGTACGGCATTCCGGAGGCGGAGCGCTGGTCCTGGGAGGCGGTGGCCAAGCCGTACCGCGGACGCCGGTTCACGGGGCGTGACGAATTCCGGCGGTGGCTGCTGGCCTACGCCCACCAGGACGTGGCGCACGCACGGCTGGGCAATGTCGAGGGCCCGGTCAAGGCCGCCCTCGACGTGCTGCGCGACCTCCGCAACGAGGTGCGTCTGATCGTCGACCACGGCGGGCTGACGGGGGCGTCCCGCCGTGCCCATCTGGACCGCTGGTACACCCCGCTCAACGCCTTCCTCTCGATCGGCCCGCCGCGCCGCCGGATCGAGGAGATGGCCGCGCTGATCGAGGCGGGCATCCTGGACGTCCTCGGCCCACGACTTGAAGTGACCTTGGAAAGTCCGGGCCAAGGGGCTGACGAGGCCGGATTCGCCGCGCGGTCGGCCGAGGTGCCGGGTCCGCCGGTGGCGGTCACGACGCTGATCGAGGCGCGGCTGCCGGAGCCGGATGTGCGCCGGACCGCCGATGAGTTGCTGATCCATCTGCTGGAGACCGGGCAGGGCCGTCCGCACTGGGTGGAGGGCTATGAGACCGGCGGCCTCGACGTCACCACCGCCCCCTACCGGCTGGTGGACGCCCAGGGCCGCCCGCATCCGCGGCGGTTCGCCCTCGGGGTGCCGACCGAGGGGGTCCACTGGGTGACGGCCGCGGGCGCGCGGCCGGGCGTCAACTCCGTCACCCTCTGCGACACGGACGCGGTGGCACGGGCGGTGCTGCGCGTGACGACCGCGCGGGAGCCTCGGCAGGAAGCTGCCCTGATGTGCGCCGTGGGGCTCTGAGGAGCGGGTTCAGGACGTCGGAAAAGGGCCCCCGGGGCACTCACATTGGCAGGAACTTGAACTTGCAACAAAAGATGAGGGGAACCTAACCTGGCGTTCCGCTGTTCTCCGTCCCCAGGAGCAAGGAGCTCCCCTCCCATGCCTTCTTCCACCACCCCCCGCACCCTCGGCGAGGCGCTCGACAGCGCCAAGCCGTATGTCCTCTCCCTCTTCCGCATCGTGGTCGGGCTGCTGTTCTTCTGCCACGGCGCCTCGTCGCTGCTCGGCTGGTTCGGCGGCATGATGGGCACCGGCAAGACCATCGAGGCCGGCACCTGGCCGGGCTGGTACGCGGCCGTCATCCAACTCGTCGGCGGCGCACTGGTGATGCTCGGCGTCGGCAGCCGCAGCGCGGCCTTCATCTCCTCGGGCTCGATGGCCTACGCGTACTTCCACGAGCACCAGCCCGAGAAGCTGTGGCCCATTCAGAACGGCGGCGAGCCCGCCGCGATGTTCTGCTGGGCCCTGCTGCTGCTCGTCTTCACCGGGCCCGGCCCCTGGGCGCTGGACCGGATATTCGGCTCGCCCCGCGCGAGCGAGGCGGCGCCGGAGACGCCGCGCGAGCCGTCCCGGGTCTGACGGACGACAGCCGGACGGCACCTCGTCCAGCCGTCAGTTCCACGCATTCGACATCACGTCGCCCATCACGCCATGCGGGGTCGAACGCCCCGCATGGCGTGATTCGAACAACATCATCACACCCCTTACCGTTATCCTCTTCAGTCACAGGCGTACGCTGTATGGCTGTTACAGGCTGACGCCTGCCGCTTCCCGGCGACATGCGCAGCGGGGGGACCGGGATCGGGAGTAGAACGTTGTTGGAACATTTGGGGTCGCTGACCAACACCCCATGGATCTATGCGGTAATCGGGGCATCCGTCCTGCTCGACGTCTTCCTGCCCGTTCTGCCCAGCGGAGTTCTGGTGATCACCGCCGCCACCGCGGCCGCCGGCACCACCGTTGACGCCGTCGGTGTGGTGCGCCAGGCCGGCGCGGCCGACTTCCCCGCCATGTTCGGGCTGATGCTGTGTGCCGCGACCGCCTCCGTCCTCGGGGACATGGTCGCCTACCGGCTGGCCTGGCGCGGCAGCGACCGGCTCGACCGCGCCATCGCCCGCTCCCGCCGACTCACCTCCGCCCAGGAGAAGTTGGGCACCGCGCTGGTGCGTGGCGGCGGTCCGCTCGTGGTGATAGCCCGCTTCGCGCCCGCGGGACGCTCGGTCGTCAGCCTGAGCGCGGGCGCGGCCCACCGGAGGGTGAAGGAATTCCTGCCGTGGTCGGCGGTGGCCGGGCTGGCCTGGGCGGCGTACAGCGTGGCCCTCGGCTATGTCGGTGGCCAGTGGCTCGGCGCCACCTGGCTCGGCACGGCGGTCTCGGTGCTCGCGCTGTTCGCGGCGGGCGCCGGTGCCGCGTATGTGATGAAGCGTCCGGGTGAGGGTGAGGCAGGACCGCTCCCCGCGGGTCCGGCCGGGCAGCCGCTGTCCGGTGCCCACCAGGCGCGGTAGGGCCGTGTCGGCGACCGATTACGGATCGGCCCGCGATACCGGCTACGGTCCCTGCATGCGTACCCCCATCGTGCCCGTTCCGGCATGCTGACCCGCGCCGCCGGGATGGTCGCCGCGTTCCTCGCCGGCCTCGCCCTGGTCGTCGCCGCGGTCCTGGTCGTACGGCACCTCACCGAGCCCTCGGAGCCCGAGCTGCCGGTGATCCCCGATGCCAGGCGCCCCGTCGTGGAGGCGGCGGTCCGCACCTGCTCCCCGCTGAGCGTGCCGCTGCTGGCCGCCCAGATCGACGCGGAGAGCGGCTGGCGCCGGGACGCGGACTCCGGGCACGCCCAGGGCATTTCGCAGTTCTCCCCGGTCACCTGGAAGGAGTGGGGCCAGGACGGCGACGGCGACGGCAAGGCCGACGTCTGGGAGCCCCGCGACGCCATCCCCTCACAGGCCCGCTACATGTGCCATCTGTACGACGTGGTCAAGGTGGTCCCGGGCGGCAAGGCCGGGCTCGGGGCGACCCGGCTCGCGCTCGCGGCGTACAACGCGGGGCCGAACGCGGTGCTCCGGGCGCGCGGCATCCCGAAGATCCTCGAGACGCGGGAGTATGTCGACAAGATCTTGAAGGAGCTGCTGCCCAAGTACCGGAAGAGCGAGAAGAGGTACCAGGAGAGCGAGGCGAAGCACACCAGCAGTGCCTCCGCCTCACCCTCCACACCGGCCTCCCCCTCCGGCGATCCGTCCGGGCCCGCCTCCGGCTCCTCACCGGCGGCTACGCGTCGGCCGTGATGAAGTCCTCCACGGCCCGTACGAGTTCCTGCGGTGTCTCATCGGCGGGGTAGTGCCCGGCGTACTCCAGCTCCACCAGCTCGGCGTTGACGTACCAGCGCAGCCAGGTCTGCCGCATCACCTCGGCGGTGAGCGCGGGGTCGTGGGCGCCGACCACGATCCGTACCGGCACCTGGGCACCGGCTATGTCCTCGTGGAAGTCCTCCAGCGCCCAGGAGTCCAGCCATGCGCGGAGCGCCTTGGGGTCGCTGTGCTCCACTGAGTGCCGCACCATCAGATCCAGCCAGGCGGCCGGGTGGCGGCCGCCGGTGGTGAGGTCGATGATCTCCCGGCGGTTCTCCGGGCGGTCGGCGGCGGCCGCGAACAGCTGCCACTGCTCGCCCTCCATCGGCACCCCGCTGGCCGGCACCGGCGCGACCCCGACCAGCCGGCGGACCCGGTCCGGGGCGGCCGCCAGGACGCGCTGGACGACGGCCGCGCCCATCGAGTGGCCGATGAGCGAGAACCGCTCCCAGCCGAGGTGATCGGCGAGCGCGAGCAGATCGCCCCCGGCCTCGCCGGTGGTGTACGCGCCGGGGATGTCGCGCGCCTCGCCGTAGCCGCGCAGATCGGGCAGCACATAGGTGAACCCGCGCCGGTCGACGTGCGGCAGCATCGCGGCGTACGCGGCCCGGTCCGAGAACCAGCCGTGCACCGCCATCACATGGTGCGGCCCGTCGCCGACGGTTTCGTACGGTGGAACGAGGGGTGGAACGATCGGTCCCATGGCACCTCCGGTCCCAGTCGAATACGGGCGCGCGGCGCGTGCCCGTGGGGGACAACGGTGACGTCTCCCGCTTCGGGTGGGCAAGCCCGCTGCGCATATGCGTGCCCGCGATACCCCCGGGAAGGGGTCGTATCGCGGGCGCGGCGTCTGTGCGCGAGTGAGCATCGGCGACCGCACAACGAGCCTTGCGAATTGGCGGGCCCACCCGTGTTGTTGACGACATGGCCGATGGTGCCGGTGCCGCCGAGCGACACGGTGACCATGTGGTGGAAGCGGACGCCCGGGGTGTCGGCCGTGCTGCGTACGGGCGAGCCCGGCCCCGGTGGCCGCGTGTCAGCCGCGCCGTCCGAGGACGCCCGTAGTCTGATGGCGACTGTGGCGCGCGACATGGGGATCCGGCGGAACAACAGCCTCCGGCGTCACGGCGCCACCGCGCTGCGGCTCGTGGCCGTCGCCGCCCTCTACTACGCGGGCGCCAGGATCGGACTGCTCCAGGAGCTGGTGCGCGGTCAGGTCACCCCGCTGTGGCCGCCGACCGGCATCGCGCTGGCCTGTCTGCTGACGCTGGGCCCGATGGCCTGGCCGGGCATCGCCCTGGGCGCCGTCGCGGTCAACGCCCCCATCGGCCCGTCGGCCCCGGCCGTCATCGCGATCGTGGCGGGCAACACCCTGGCCCCGATCTGCTCGTATCTGCTGCTGCGGCGGGTGGGCTTCCGGCCCGCCGTGGACCGGCTGCGGGACGCGCTGGTCCTGGTCTTCCTCGGCGCCCTGGCGGGCATGCTGATCAGCGCCACGGTGGGCACGGTCGCGCTCCTGCTGTCGGGCGCGCTCACCGCGGATGACTTCTGGACGGCCTGGTCGGTGTGGTGGACGGGCGACGCGATGGGCGTCCTGGTGATCACCCCCGTACTGCTGGTGCTCCACCGCACCCGGCTCCCGCGCGGCGCCGGTCCGTACCGCCTGCTGGAGACGGCGGCCCTGCTGCTGGGCACGGCGGCCGTCACGCTGGTGGCCATGCGGGCGGAGGTCAGTCTGCTCTTCCTGGTCTTCCCGTTCCTGATCTGGGCCGCCCTGCGCTTCCAGCTCGCCGGCGCCGCCCCGTGCTCGCTCATCGTCACGGTCCTCGCGATCGCCTCGACGGCGGAGGGCACCGGCCCGTTCTCCCACCACTCGCTCACGGCCCGGATGGTCACCCTCCAGGCGTTCAACGGCTCCACGGCCCTGACGGCCCTGCTCCTGTCCGCGATCATCACCGAACGCAACGCCACCCGACGCCAGATCGAGCGCGTCTGCGCCCAGTTGGCCGACGTCGTCTTCCGCCTGACCCCGGACGAGCCCCGCCCACCCGAGGGCGACCGCGGCTCCCCGGACAGGCGATAGCGGGCCGTACCCCGGTTGGACACGGGCGCGACGACCCCGCCCGGCCCACGAAGATCGCCGCCTGGCGTCGAACCGTCTTTCCGTCGGGGGCCGGACCCGCGCTGTTGGGCCCGGCCCCCGCCGTGTCCGAGTTACGCAAGCAGCCCAGCAAGCGTGAATAAGGACAGCCATACGCTAGGGCCCGGCACTGACAACGGGGCTCCGCGCCGGGGATGCGCCGGGTGTGCGCGCCCGGTTCGCGCCATCCGCCCCACGCCGAACGCATGAGCGATTCGCCAACGGCAGAACGCTGCCCCCTTCCCGTGGGGCGCGACGCTCCTACCCTGAGGGGGTGAGCAGCCACGCGTCGAACCGAGCCCGCGTCATTCCCCTGCGTCCGGCCACCGCGGACCCGGCGCCCCGGGCGGGAGCCACCGCCGGGGCCGGAACCCCCGCGGCCGCCCCCGCCGTTCCAGGCACCCCGGGCACCCCGGGTACTCCGGGCGGACCGGAGCAGCCCGGCCGGGAGCCGGTGAAGGAGCCCTTGTGGCGGGATGTCGTCGGTGGCGTGCTGCGGCGCGAGCGCCTCACCCAGCAGCGCACGCTCAAGGACGTGGCCGAGGCGGCCCGTATCTCGATGCCGTACCTCTCCGAGCTCGAACGGGGCCGCAAGGAGGCGTCGTCCGAGGTCCTCGCGGCCGCCGCCCGCGCACTCGGCCTGGGCCTGGCCGACCTTCTCGCGATGGCCCAGGGCGAGTTGATCCGGCTCGTCTCCGGCCCGCGGCGGCGCGACGGCGCGGCGACGTCGGTCGCGTCCCTCACGTCCGTCACCTCCGCCACGTCCGTCACCTCCGCCACCTCCGCCACGTCCGTCACCTCCGCCACCTCCGGCACGTCCGTCGCGGACCGCGGGGCCCGGCACGCGGGGCGGCAGGGCGACGTACGCCTGGCCGCCTGAGGCACCGAGCCCTCAGAATCCCCGGGCCATCCGTCGGCTCAGCACCTCGTCGGCGAGCCCGTACGCCACCGCCTCCTCCGCCGTGAAGACCTTGTCGCGGTCCATATCGGCGCGGAGCGTGGCGGCGTCGTGGGGCGTATGGCGTGCCAGCACCTCCTCGACCTGCGAGCGGATCCGGAGCATCTCCTTGGCCTGGAGGCTGAGGTCCGAGACCGTGCCCTGCGCACCGCCGCTCACCGGCTGCCCCAGCAGCACCCGGGAGTGCTCCAGCACGAACCGCCGCCCGGGGTCTCCCCCGGCCAGCAGCACCGCCGCGGTCGAGGCCGCCTGTCCCACGCAGAACGTGGAGATGGGCGCGGACACGAACGTCATCGTGTCGTAGATCGCCATCAGCGAGGTGAACGAGCCGCCCGGTGAGTTGATGTAGATCGAGACCTCCTGCTCCGGGCTCGACGATTCGAGGTGGAGCAGCTGCGCGATGACGACGTTGGCGACGCCGTCGTCGATCTCCGTACCGAGGAAGATGATCCGCTCGGACAGCAGCCGGCTGTAGATGTCGTACGCCCGCTCCCCCTGCGTGGTGCGCTCGACAACCGTCGGAATCGTGTACTGCCCCATATCAGATCCCCATCCTGCGCCGCGTACCGGCGGGCCGTACGTCCGCGAGCGACTCCACGACCCGATCGACCATTCCGTACTCCTTCGCCTGCTCCGGTGTGAACCACCGGTCGCGGTCACCGTCGCGCGAAATCGTCTCCACGCTCTGCCCGGTGTGCTCCGCCGTGATCCGCTCGATCGACCGCTTCATGAATTCCAGATTCTCGGCCTGAATCGCGATATCGGCCGTGCTCCCCCCGATACCGGCGGACGGCTGATGCATCATGATGCGGGAATTCGGCAGCGCGTAGCGCTTTCCCGTCGTGCCCACGGTGAGCAGAAACTGCCCCATGCTCGCGGCGAATCCCATGACGAGCGTGGAGACGTCGTTCGGAATCAGCCGCATCGTGTCGTAGATCGCCAGCCCCGCCGTCACCGAACCGCCCGGGCTATTGACGTAGAGGCTGATGTCCGACCGCGGGTCCTCGGCCGACAGCAGCAGCATCTGCGCACACACCCGGTTCGCGGACACCTCGTCCACCTGCGTTCCGAGAAAGACGATGCGCTGGGTCAGCAGCTGCGCGGCCAGGTGATCGTCGAACCGCGTGGGTGCCGTGTCCCCGTCCGCGGCTCGCGGACTCATTGCCGGCTCCCAGCCGGTGGCGAATGTTCCCATCGGACCTCCCTGTGAATACCGCGACCCACACCGCCGCGGTCCTTTCACCATCGACCCAATTCGCCTGCTCCGTAAGGAATCTTGGCCCGCAGCAGATTCGCCCACGGCAGACCCGGCCGCCGCGCGAGGGGCGGTCTTGCGGGGACGTCCCGCCGCTCCCGACACTGCGGGGGCGGGAAACGAGCCGACAGGGGGGCGCAGACAATGACCGTTCGAGGGCGACCGCGACAACGACAACGACGGGGACGTAAAGCGGCATTACGGCGGTTGAAGGCACGACTGCGCCGCACGGCCTGGAGCGGCGGCGCGGTGGCGGCCCTCGCGCTGGCCCTGACCTGGAAGACGGTATGGCCGTATGTCCTCGGGGTCGTCCTCGTCGGCCTGTTCGGCGCCATCGGCTGGTGGCTGCGGAAAACGCGTCTGCGTACCGTGGCGCAGCACCGGGCCTGGCAGACCGAGCAGGAGAACGCGGCACGTGAGCGGTCCATGGCCGAGGTGGACGCCATGACCTGGCAGCGGTTCGAGAGTTACGTCGCGGAGCTGTGCCGCCGGGACGGCTGCACCCAGGTCGTCGTCTCCGGGAAGTCGGGCGACCTGGGCGCGGACGTCATCGGCCGCATGCCGGACGGCCGCCTGCTGGTGATCCAGTGCAAGCACTACGCACCCCATCGCACCGTGTCGAGCGGCGATATGCAGAAGTTCCTCGGCACCGCGAAGGCCGAACACGGCGCGGACGTCGCGGTGTACGTCGCCACCTGCGCCTTCACCCGGGAGGCGGAGAAGCTCGCGATGAAGCACGGGATCCTCGCCCTGCACCGGAACCTCCTCGGCGCCTGGGTGCGGGGCGCCACCCTGGAGTCGCTGCTCCCCCTCAACGGCGCGGGCAACGGCCGTACCGGCCGTAGGCCCCGAAGCCTCAGGGGTCCCCAGCCGGGGTAGATGCCCGCTGAGCGCCGTTCCCGACGCGCCCCGGACACGTACATCGGCCACGAGGAGCAGGCCCGCGACCTCGCCGCTCCCCTGCCGCACCTCGGCCACGACGCGGAGATGATCAACGAGCACGCCCCCGACGTGATCGTCCCCTCCCCACTCTCAGCATGCGCTGTTCCCGCAGGGCGGGGCCGTGACCAAGGGGCCCTCCGAGTTTCCGCTGCCGTGGCGCGCGTCGCCGTGGCGCGCGTCGCCGTGGCGCGCGTCGCCGTGGACCGTGCACCCCATCGGCCTGTGGGACGACCAGGCCGACGACGCCCGCGCCCGGCCGCCACCTGGCCGCCGTGAAGGCCCCGTACGACCCGGACAACGTCTTCCGGCTCAACCACAACATCGAGCCCCGCCCGCCGGGGCCGTAACGCCGGGCGGGCCGAGGCTCGGCTTCTCCGGGCCGCGCGCGAGTACCGCGCGCGGGTCAGGAGAGCCAGTCGACGTAACGGGTGGGGGCCAACTGGGCATCCGTGTCGGTCAGGACGTCCCCCTGGACGACGGCGAACATCCCGGCGGCCGGGTCGGTGACGACGGTGCGGGGGTCGCCCTTCTGGGCCAGGGTGATCCGGCCCAGCTCGTCCAGCGGGAAGACCTCGGGTCCGGCGACGTTGCGAATACCCCGCAGCGGGGCGCCCACGGCGGCCTCCGTCACCGCCGCGGCCACGTCCTTGGCGGCGATCGGCTGGATCGGCGTGGCGGGCAGCCGGACGGTGTCGCCGTCGGCGGTCCAGGACAGGACCGCGTCCATGAACTCCATGAACTGCGTCGCCCGGACGATCGAGTACGGGATCGGCCCGGCCGCGAGGATCTCCTCCTGGAGCGCCTTGGCCCGGTAGTAGTCCAGCTCCGGCACCTGGTCCACGCCGACGATCGAGAGGATCACGAAGTGGCCGACGCCGCCCTTCCGGGCCGCGGCCAGCAGGTTGTCCATCGAGGTCTTGAAGAAGGCCGGGGAGGCTTCGTCGAAGGTCGGGGAGTTCGTCAGGTTGACGACGACGTCGGCTCCCGCGACCGCCTCGTCCAGCCCCTGACCGCTGATGATGTCGACGCCGGTGGACAGCGCGTGCGGCACCGCCTCGTGTCCGGCGGCGTTCAGATTCTTGACGACCTGGGACCCGATCAGCCCGGTACCGCCGATGACCGCGAACTTCATGACATGCCTTTCGTCGGAGTGCTGCGCATGGGCGCCCGCATGGGCGCACGGCGCCTGCCTGGATACGGCGCATGAACCACGTGGCCGCGCCGCCCATCAAACTCGGACACATCTTGTCCGAGAAAATACCCGGACACAAGTTGTCCGAGTAAGCGGGCTGATCGGCGAGCTGATTAGAGTGGGGCGGGTGAAGATGTCCGGCGGAGTCGAGTGGGCCCTGCACTGCTGCGTCGTGCTCACATCCGTCGAGGAGCCCATCCCCGCGACCAGGCTTGCGGAACTGCACGACGTATCGGCGAGCTACCTGGCCAAACAGCTACAGGCGCTCTCCCGGGCCGGGCTCGTCCGCTCGGTCCAGGGCAAGGCGGGCGGCTACGTCCTCACCCGGGAGCCCGCCTCGATCACCGTGCTCGATGTGGTCGAGGCGGTCGACGGCCCCAGCCCGGCGTTCACCTGCACGGAGATCCGCCAGCGCGGCCCGCTGGCCACCCCCGCCGAGGCATGCACCACCCCGTGCCCGATCGCCCGTGTGATGGGCGGCGCGGACGCGGCCTGGCGAGAGGCGCTGCGTACGGTCTCGATCGCCGACCTGGCCCAGGACGTGGCCACCACTTCGGGCCCCACCGCGCTGGCCCGCGTCAGCGCGTGGCTGACCACCCCGCAGGCCTGAGACCCCTCGCCCCTCAGCAGCCGTCGACTCAGCAGCCGTCGGCTGAGCAGCGGTCGACTCAGCAGCCGTCGCCTCAGCAGCTGTCGACGAACCTGACCGTCTCGCCGAGCGGCGCCCGCCCCGTACGGGGGTGACTCGCGGCGACGTCCTCGTACCCGATCGACATGCCGCAGAAGAGGATGAGCCCCTCCGGCGGCGACACGATCTCCGCGACGGTCTTGTGGTACTTCGCCCACGCCATCTGCGTGCAGCTGTGCAGCCCTTCGGCGCGGAGCAGCACCATGACGGTCTGCAGAAACATGCCGACGTCGGACCACTGAGGTCCGCCCAGGTCGCGGTCGATATAGCAGAACAGGGCGGCGGGCGCGCCGAAGCACTGCCAGTTCGCGGAGGCGGCCCGCTGGCGCGCCTCCAGGTCCTCGCGGGGGATCCCGAGCGCGCCGTAGCGCTGCTCGCCGAATGCGGCTCGGCGCTCGCGGTACGGGGACTTCAGCGCGGGCGGGTACTGCTCGTACTCCGGTCCGTCCCAGGCGTCGCCCGCGTCCAGCCGCTCACCGGCCCGCTTCTTGAGCTCGGCCAGCGGCCCGCCGGTCAGCACGTAGGCGTGCCACGGCTGGAGGTTCGACGCGGACGGCGCCCAAGCCGCGGCGGACAACACCCGCTCCAGCACCTCCCGCGGAACCTGCCGGTCGGTGAATCCCCGCACCGCCCGCCGGCTCGTGACGGCCTCGTAGACATCCAAGATCGCCCATCTCCCATCTGCTCAAGGCGCCACATCTTCGCTACGATCGAAACTGTATCATTCGATACCATCGCACTCGCAACCATCACCGAGCACTCATGGGAGAAAGTCCATGGTCACGCTGTTGCACATCGACTCGTCCGTACGTCCGGGCGAGGCGTCCGCGTCCCGTTCGGTCGCGGCCGCCTTCCGCAGGGCATGGGAGGAGCAGCACCCGGAGGGCACGGTGATCTACCACGACCTCGCCGCCGAACCCGCCCCCACATCACCGCCGACGCCTGGTCCGCGGGCTACACCGCGCCGCCCGCACCCCACCGCGGAGCGCGTAGCGCCTGCCCGCGTAGCCCCAGGCGCCATGGACGCCGCGTGACGCCTCACCGAGGCAAGGCCGTCACACGGCGTCCACTCACTCCATCCCAGGCAACGGCCGACGCATAACGCCCTTACGCCCCACCCTCCGCGGGATAGGCAAACCGGGTCAGCAGATCCTTCAGCCGCTCGGCCTCATCGGACCCCAGCTCGCCGACCAGCCGCTCGGCCAGCGGCTCCGCCGCCACATGGGCCGCGTCGAAGAGCTCAAGCCCCTGAGGCGTGATCTCCACGGCCCGCACCCGCCGGTCCCCCGGCACGGCCTTGCGCACAACCAGCCCCTTGCGCTCCAGGTCGTCCACAACGCGCATGATCCCCGCCTTGTCCGTCCCCGTCGCCGCCGCCAGATCCCGCTGCACCGTAGGCCCGCGGTCGACCAGCACGATCAACACGGCAAAGTGTCGCAACTCAATGCCAAGCGGCCGAAGCGCCTCCGTCATCACCGCCGCCGCCCGCCAGTGCGCCCGACGCAGCAGCAAGCCGAGCGCGAAGGGCGAGGCATCCCCGGCACGGCCGGTCGCCCGCGAGGCGGTGGTGTGGTGAGGGAGATCGGCGCTCATGGGGTCACATTACAGCCACTCATTCGTTCGATACGGTATCAATTGAAACCAACTCCGGCGAGCGAACCCGGCCCAGGCCCCCAGACCCCGGGACGGCTAGCATGCCGCCCAGCCGCCGGTCACCCCGCACCCCCTCGTGACCCCCAGCACAAGCACGCGCCCTCCGCGACCCGAAGCGCGGGCGAGATCCTGTCCAACATGCGCGCCTTCTGACACCCTGCCGGCCCGCAGGCTCCGCACCGGGTAGCGCCCGGCCCGAGGCCCCGCAGCGTCCCACCGCAGCCGGGTCTCACCAGCGAGCACCGCGCTGATCAAGGCGATCAGCGCAGTGCGCCAGGCGTGCTCGGCCACCGTCAACTCCCCTCACGCCTCGGCGAGGCGGATCCCGCCGTCCACGCCGGGCCTCACCCCGCTCAGGTGGCGGGTGGTGGGGTGCGGCCCTGTTCGCTGGGCAGGTGGAGAGCCCTGATGCCGGTGAGGACGAGGTCGATCCCGGCGAGGAACTGCTCGCGGTCGTCGTGCTCGCGCATCTGGGCCGCGACGGCACGGATGAACGGGTAGTCGTCGGGGTCGAGCTCTTCCCATGCCTTCGACGCGGCGTCGAGGAACTCGGCGCGGTCCACGTCGGAGGCGAGGGTGCGGGCGCTCGCGTCGTTCGCGGCGTTCTGGCCGGTGGCGCCGAGGATGTAGTGCACCAGCGCCGAGGCCGCCGTGAACCAGTGGCCCTCGGGCACGCCCAACGCGCGGACCTGACGGCCGATGCTTTCGAAGATCTGCGGCGTCACCGAACCCCAGGGGCTGCGGGAGAGCTGGAGGGCGAGCTGCGTGGGGAGCCACGGGTGGTCCTCGATCGCGTCGAACAGGCCGAACGCGATGGCGCGGATCTTGTCCTGCGGCGAGTCAGGGGATCCGGCGGGCCGGGCGGACTCGGCCCGCTCGGCCGGTTCGGCGGCCAGAGCGGCGGCGACGACCGCGCCGGTCGCGGCGTCGAGCAGCTCTTCCTTGTTCGCCACATGCCAATAGATCGCCCCTGGCCCGGTGGCGAGGCGTTCGGTCAGCGCCCGGAAGGTCAGCCCGCCCTCGCCGGCCGTGTCGAGCAGTTCGACGGCGGCCTCGACGATGCGCTCGCGGGTGAGCGCCTCTGTGCGCCGCTGTGACCGGCGTGTCCGTGGTGCCATGCGGCCATTTTGACATGACTGGAGTGTTGTTCCAGCATGGAGCGACGTTCCATTATGGAGCGACGTTCCAATGCTGGAATGGCATACCAGGGAGGTTGGCCGGGTTGGCGCCGGGCGGCCTCGACTCCGAAGGAGTAGTCACGATGCGCACTCCCGTCACGATCATCGGCGCCGGACTCAGCGGGCTCACGCTCGCCCGCGTCCTGCGTGTCCACGGCATCCCGGCCACCGTCTACGAGGCGGAGGCCTCCCCGATGGCGCGTTCGCAGGGCGGGATGCTCGACATCCACGACTACAACGGTCAACTGGCCGTGCGGGCGGCCGACCTGATGGACGAGTTCCGCGGCCTGGTCCTGGAGGGCCGCCAGGCGCTCCGGGCCCTGGACCGGGAAGGGACCGTGCTGTTCGAGCAGGCCGACGACGGCACGGGGGGACGCCCCGAGGTGCAACGCGGCGAGTTGCGGCAGATGCTGCTCGATTCGCTCCCGGCCGGCACCGTCCAGTGGGGCCACAAGGTCAGCGGGACGCGTGCCCTCGGTGAGGGCCGCCACGAGGTGACGTTCACCGACGGCGGCACCGTCGTCACGAGCCTGCTGGTCGGCGCGGACGGCACGTGGTCACGGGTCCGGCCGCTGCTGTCCAGCGCCATGCCCGAGTACACCGGCCTGTCGTTCGTCGAGACGTATCTGTACGACGCCGACACCCGGCACCCCGCCGCCGCCAAAGCGGTCGGCGGCGGGTCGATGATGGCGCACGCGCCGGGCAGGGCGATCCACGCGCACCGGGAAAGCGGCGACACCCTGCACACCTACGTATTGCTCCCCAGGTCCCAGGACTGGTTCGCCGCGATCGACTTCACCGATGCCGCCGCGGCCACCGCCCGTATAGTGCGGGAATTCGACGGCTGGGCACCGGAGCTCACCGCGCTGATCACCGACGGCGACACCCCGCCGGTCCTGCGCCCCCACTACGCCCTGCCGATCGAGCACCGGTGGGATCGGGTGCCGGGGGTGACCCTGGTCGGCGACGCCGCCCACCTCACGGCCCCGAACGGCGAAGGCGCCAACCTGGCCATGCTCGACGGCGCCGAACTCGGCAAGGCCCTCGCCGCGCACCCCGACGACGTCGAGACCGCGCTCGCCGAATACGAGCGGACCATGTTCCCCCGCAGCGCCGAGGTCGCCGCCGAAGGTGTCGGCAGCGACGAGCTCATGTTCGGCGACGACGCGCCCCATGGCCTGGTCAGGGCGTTCAGCGAGTCCATCGGAAAGGATCGCGCCCGATGACCCCGTGACCGCCGTAAGTTGAGTGAGTGACGACTACCGCGTCGCAAGAGGCATTCCTGCGGGCGTTCCACGCTGAGCACCCAGCGGTGACCGCGGAAGCCTTCGGCCGCGGTCGCGCTCCGGACGGCCGGTCCAGCTATGAGCTGCTGTGCGACCGGGTGGCCGGAAGCAGGCGCGTCCTGGACCTCGGTTGCGGCGATGGCCACCCGCTCGTGATCGGCGACCCGGTGGTCGCCTCGAACGCCGATGGCCGACTGGAGGTCTTCGCCCTCTTCGGCGACGGCACCATCAGGTGCGCCTGGCAGAATGTCGCCGGCAACGACAACGACTGGTCGGCTTGGCACTCGCTCGGCGTACCCGAAAGCTCGCAGAGTGGGTGAGGGCTCGATACCCACAGCCCTGCGCTGAGGGGCCGCAGCGGAGAGCGCGAAGAGTGTGTTGCCCGCGCGTCAGCGCATGACGCGCGGGCAAGCCCATATGGCGATTACTCCCCTACTTCCCCACTCCCCTACTCTCCTACTTCCTCTCGGGCCTACTCTCTTACTTCCCCTCGGGCTCGAAATCCTCCACGAAGTAGCTGTCGTGCCGGATACGAAAGCGCTTGAGTTCCTCGCCACCGCGCTGCGACATCTCCGCGACCCGCTCGAAGTACTCCTCGCGCGGGGCGCCCGGGGAGAAGAGCAGAAGCATGGACATGGGCTCGTCGGTCACGTTCTTGAAGGCGTGCAGACCGCCGACCGGTACATACAGGAAATCGCCCTCGCGGCCCGTGACCCACCTCTCGCCGTTGTAGAGCTCAAGCTCGCCGGAGAGAATATAGAAGGACTCCGACATCGCCTTGTGGAAGTGGGCCTTCGCTCCGGCGGCCCGTGCGCCCAACTCAAGCTTGTACAGGCCGAATTCACCACCGGTCGACTCATTGGTGGCGAGGTAGTGCGTAGAGCTGCCACCGGGTGAGGAGATGTCGGGCGGGGTATTGGCCGGACGAAAGGCCGCGTTCACCTCGCCCTTGTCACCGTGGTAGCGGGGCTCCGGGTATTCGAGGAATTCCGGGTACGACATGATGCGCTCCTCTTCGCAGGTCTCCACCAGCATGGTGGCTCCCGCCTCGGGAACGCGGCATCGGGCCCGCGAAGGATCTCGGGTCGGCCCGAGCGGAGGACCTCCCCGGATGGGGTGGCGTGCCGCCCCATGGTCGATGACGACGGGGGGAGCTCGCCTGGTGCGGGCAGGGCAGTTGCTCGCCGATTCCTGGCGGCGGCTCTGGTTCGACGACGGTACGGAGGAGATCGCCGACCGGCTGGCCGAGGCGGGACGTCTGTACGACTCGGTCGCGGGCCGGGCGGCGCCCGGCGGCGCGGCGCCCGCCGATGCCGAGATCGCCGATGCCGAGGTCGCGGCCACGATCGCCATCGGACGTTCCACCATCGCCGCGTACGAGGAAGCGTTGCGAAGGGATCCGTGGGACGGCACCGCGCATGAGCGCCTTGAGCAGCTCGAGGTGACACCCGACGAGCCGCCGCCCGCCGGGGCGGGCGATCCGATCAGCCGACGCCCCTATGGCTTCGCCGTCCTGCACGAACAGGGCCGTATCTCCCATTCCGACTGGTTCGAGGAGCGACGGCTGTTCGGGACCCTCTCCGCTGCCCGCGCGGACGCCGACGCGTGCCTGCAGGACACCGGGGACCTGGAACGAGAGTTCCTCGACGGCATGATGAAACTGGACCTGGAGATACATCGGCCCGGACGACCGGACCTGCTTCTACGGGTCCAGGGAGCCCAGCGCGGTGAGTCGCTGAGCCCTGCCACCACCATCGGCATCAGCGGCGGGTTTCGATCTTCAGGTCGCCTTGGGTCACATTGCGGATGTGGTCACTGGCGAGCAGGCCGTGCGGGGCGCCGAGTTCGATCGCGCTGGCCTCGTCCAGGCGGGCCAGTTGGGAGGCGGTGAAGTCGACCTCCAGGGCACCCAGATTGCTCTCCAGCTGCTCGGGGGTGCGTGCGCCGATGATCGGCGCTGTCACGCTCGGGTTCCGCAGGGTCCAGGCCAGTCCGACCTGGGCGGGTGTGTGGCCCAGTTCCGTGGCGACCTCCTTCAGGACATCAGCGATGGCGAGGTTGCGTTCGGTGAGCGTGCCCAAGGCGAAGTTGAAGCTCTTGCGGGTGCCGTCACCGGACGCGACGTTCGTCGCGGTCAGGTCGTCGCGGCTGTACTTGCCGGTGAGCACCCCGCCGGCCAGCGGTGAATACGGGACCACACCCAGCCCCATCTCGCGCGCCATGGGGATCAGGTCACGTTCCCCGGTGCGCTCGATCAGGTTGTATTCGATCTGCAGCGCGACCAGCGGTGACCAGCCGCGCAAGTCGGCGATCGCCTGCATGCGCGACACCTGCCAGGCCGGGGCGTTGGAGATCGCCACGTACAGGACCTTGCCCTGCCGGACCAGATCGTCCATGCCGCGCAGGATCTCCTCAACCGGCGTCGTGAAATCCCACACGTGCAGATAGAGCAGATCGATATAGTCCGTATTCAGCTGTCGCAGGCTGGCTTCCACCGACGCGAACAGGCTCTTGCGATGCGGGCCCCCGGAATTCGGATCGCCGGGACGGCGCAGCGTCGTGTATTTCGTGGCCAGCACCAGGCTTTCGCGGTTGTCGCGGGTGAATTCGCCCAGCAGGCGCTCGGAGCTGCCATTGGTGTAGGTGTTGGCGGTGTCGATGAAGTTGCCACCGCGCTCGACGTAGAGGTCGAACAGCTTGCGCGCCTCGTCCTGCTCGGCGCCCCAGCCCCACTCGGTGCCGAAGGTCGCCGCGCCCAGCGCCAGCGGTGAGACCCGTAGTCCGGAGCGGCCCAGCAGCCGATAGGTGTCGAGGGTGAGCGACATCGTGTCCTCCTGTGCTTGTGATCCGCTGTCGAAAACAAGCCTGTGGCCGCCGCGAGCCGGGGATAAGGGAAGGAAGTTCCTGGGAATGCCAGTCCTACCCTGATCGTTGGATCGACCATGACGACCCGCACCGTGGACGCGACACAGGAGTTGGCCGCGTTCCTACGGACCCGGCGCGAACGCCTGAACCCGGACGATTTCGGCCTGCCGTCGCGTCGGCGGTCCCGGCGGACCCCGGGACTGCGCCGCGAAGAGGTCGCCGAACTGGCCGGGGTCAGCATCGACTACGTCGTGCGGCTGGAACAGGGCCGCGGGCTGCGGCCCTCAGCGGACGTGGTGGAGGCGCTGTCCCGGGCGCTACGCCTGGGCCCCGACGAACGCGTCTACCTCTTCGATCTGGCCCAGCAGCGCCGCCCCCGCGACGCCGACAAGCCCGCCACCACCGCGGTGCCGCCGCTGGCCCGGCTGGTCGCCGACCTGTCGCCGCTGCCGGTCATGCTGCTGAACCACCGCTACGACATCCTGGCCTGGAACGGCGAAATGGCGAAGCTGCTCCTGGATTTCGACACCCTGCCGCCGGCGCAGCGCAATGCGATGTGGCTGTGCCTGATGCATCCGCGGATACGCGAGTTCTATGTCGACCGCGAACGCGTCGTGCGGGAGGGAATCGCCCACCTGCGTGCCGCCTGGGCCGCGTATCCGGAGGACAAGGCGCTGACCGACCTCATCGCCGAATTCACCACTCATGATGAGGAATTCGCGCGCTTGTGGGCCGAGCGAGACGTCAAGGTCAACGGCCGCGGGCACAAGGTGATACGGCATCCTGACGCCGGTGTGCTCACACTGCATTTCGAAGTGCTGATGCCACTTCAAGATCCGGACCAGCGGTTGCTGCTCTACCGCGCCGCGGATGAGGAGAGCCAGTCGGCATTGGACCGGTTGTGCGGACGGTGATGTCGAAGCCGCACGGTGACAGGGGACACGGCTACCGCCGCCCGCGGCAATGGGATCAGACAGTGAGGACGAGCTTGCCCTGGAGGTGACCGCCGTCGAGCAGTCGGTGCGCGTCGGCGACGCGCTCGAACGGGAACGTCTCCTGCACGTGGACCCGGAGCCTGCCCTGTTCGACGAGTTCGACGAGACCTCGCAGGGCGACCGGATCGGGGTCGACCGCGATGCCGCTGAAGCGCATGCCGGCCGCCTCGTACTTGGCGGCGAGCCCCGAATCCTCCTCGGCGACCGCCGTCACCAGGTGACCGCCCGGGCGGAGCACTTCGAGCGACCGCTCGGCGGTGTCGCCGCCGATCGTGTCGAGCACGACGTCGATGTCGCGGACCGCCTCGGTGAAGTCGACGGCCGTGTAGTCGATCACCTCGTCGGCGCCGAACCCCTCGACGAACGTCCGCTTGCTCCCGGCGGCGGTCGCGATCACGTGCGCGCCGAGCGCTTTCGCGATCTGGATCGCGACGTGGCCGACCCCGCCACCACCGCCGTGGACCAGGACGCGGTCGCCCTCGGTCACGCCGCCGAGATCGACGAGGCCCTGCCACGCCGTCAGCCCGACGACCGGCAGCGCCGACGCCTCGACGTGCGAGAGCGACGCCGGCTTGGGTGCCAGGTGCAACGCCGGCGCCGACACGACCTCGGCGTACGCGCTCCCCGCCCGCGGGAACAGCGGCATCCCGAACACCTCGTCGCCAGGCCTGAACCGATACGTCAGCGACCCCTCCTCGACCACACCGCTGATGTCCCAGCCGAGGATGAACGGCGGCGGGCCGAGCAGCGGGGGGAAATCGCCGGCGCGCAGGCGCGCCTCCAGCGGGTTCAGCCCGATCGCCTTGACGCGGACGAGAACCTCGGTCGGGAGGGGCTGGGGCTCGGGCGCGTCCACGATGGTGAGCACCTCGGGACCGCCGAGCGTCTGCTGGGTGATGACTCGCATGACTCTCCTGGCTTTGGGGGAAGGGGAGAACCCACGCTAGGTTTCCGATAGGAACCGGCAGGTACCTCTGGCGCGGGTACCTTTGGCGCCATGAGCGGTTTCGGTCCCGGTGATTCCTTCCTCGCCGACTGTCCGGGGCGTCTGGCGATCGAGCTGATCGCCGACAAGTGGACGGCGGTCGTGCTCTACGGCCTCAGCGAGGGCCCGGTGCGCCATGGCGAGCTGATCGAGCTGATCGGCGGCATCTCCCGCAAGATGCTCACCCAGACGCTCCGACGGCTCGAGGCGCACGGGCTCATCCGCCGCCACGCCTACGCCGAGGTGCCGCCCCGCGTCGAGTACGAGCTCACCCCGCTCGGGGCGACGCTGATCGAGCCGATCCACATGCTGACCGAGTGGGCGAGGGCGAACGGCGACGCGGTGCTCGACGCGCTCGACGCCGGTCCCGAGCCGGTCGCCCATGGCGACTGACGACGTCGCGGCCTCCCGGTCGACCAGGAGGTCCGCCGCGAGCGTCATGCGCCGGTGGGTGAGGTAGGTCAGCGGGGGTTCGCCGACCAGGTCGGCGAACCGCTTGGCCGGCGTCGAACGCGACACCCCGGTGCGCCCGGCGAGCGCGGCGACCGTCCATGGTGCCGCCGGTTCGGCGGGCAGCAGCCGCAGCGCGTGGCCGACCACCGGGTCCCGCCGGGCGGCCCACCAGGCCGGGGGCTCACCACCGGGTCGGTCGAACCACTCGCGCAGCGTGCGGACCAGCAGCCAGTCCAGCAGCCGGTCGAGGACGACCTGCCGGCCCGGCGTGTCGACGGCGACCTCGGCGGCGAGGTGGTCCAGCACGGGGCCGGACATGCCACCGGCGTCCCCGCCGTCGTCACGCCGGCGCCTGGTCCCGCCCTGCTCGGGCGTGGCGCGGTGCTCGCCGCAGGCGATCGGTTCGGCCCGGGTGCCGACCTCGTCGACGAAGGTGAACGTCCCAGGGCCGCGTACGACGATCGTCCCGCACCCCGCGGATCAGGTCACTGAACGCGTCCACCTCGGTGAGGTTGGACGAATACACAGGTGATCCGGCTCTTCACCCATGGGTTCGTCCGAATCGGCCGTGTTCAATCGGCGTCATGAGCAACGACACCACTCTCGTCCTCGGCGCGACCGGCAAGACCGGCCGACGGGTCGCCGCCCGGTTGCGGCTGGGCGGCACGCCGGTGCGTGCCGTCTCCCGGTCGAGCCGGATCCGGTTCGACTGGTCCGACCCCGGCAGCTGGGACGCGGCCCTGCGGGACATCGCCGTCGTCTACGTGGTGCCCCCGCGCGTACCGGGCCCGGTGCACGCGTTCGTGGCCCGGGCCGAGGCCGCCGGGGTGCGGCGGCTGGTCCTGCTCTCCGGGCGCGGCGCCGACTCCTGGGGCGACTCCGCGTTCGGACTGGACATGCGCTCGGCCGAGGATGCCGTGCGCGGTTCGGCGCTGGAGTGGACCGTCCTGCGGTCGTCGAACTTCGCCCAGAACTTCGACGAGGACGTCTTCCACGCCCCGCTGGTCGCCGGGGAGCTGGCGCTCCCGGCCGGCGCGGTACCCGAGCCGTTCATCGACGTCGAGGACGTCGCCGACGCCGCGGCCGCGGTGCTGACCGAGCCCGGTCGGCACGCCGGACGGGTCTACGAGCTGACCGGACCGCGTGCGCTCACCTTCGGCTCGGCCGTCGAGCTGATCTCCCGGGCGTCCGGGCGGCCCCTCACCTACCGGCAGGTCTCCCCCGCCGAGTACGCCGCGACGCTGGTCGAGGAGGGCTTGAGCGAGGACGACGCCCACCACGTGGCCGAGATGTTCGTACTGATGGAACGCGGGCTGCTCGCCGGGACGACTGACGACCTCGCCACCGTGCTGGGACGGGCGCCCCGGTCCTTCGAGGACTACGCCGTACGGGCCGCGGCGGCGGGAGCCTGGGGCGCCCCGACAGCGGTTGACCGAGCCGCTTGACCATCGTCCTCGGAACACCCGTTCCGCCATTCCCCCTCACCTATCCGAAAGGCCGTGATGAGCACCGACGCCAGTTCGCTGACCGCCCAGGACCTCGACTTCCTCCGCCGCCCCCTGCACGGGTTCCTGTCCGTGGCCGAGGGGCCGATCCCGCCACAGCCCCGGCCGGTGTGGTTCGAGGCCACTGCCGAGGGCACGATCCAGCTGTTCACGGCCCCGGACTCGCTCAAGGTGCGGCGCCTGCGCCGCGACCCCCGCGCCTCGATCGTCGTCGCCGCCCCCGTGGGTGAACGCGAGCGCTGGCTGTCGGTCGCCGGCCGCACCACGGTGGAGTCCGACGGAGCACACGAGCTGTGCGCCCGTCTGGCCGCTCGCTACTGGGACCTCGACGATCCGGCCCGTGCCGATGACCTCGCCGAGATCCTGGCCACGGAGCAGACCCGGCTCGTCATCCACCCGGAGACCGTGAGTCGCTTCACGTATTGACCTCCGCGACGGCCGGTCAGGGCACCACGCCATGTCAGGCCTCATGTCAGGGGCGTGACAGGCGGGTGTCAGGCCTGGCCGAGACCGTATGGGGCATGAAGAGTTCGGCGATCGCGGTTTCCGGGCTGCGCAAGGCATATGGCGACAAAGTCGTGCTCGACGGCATCGACTTCGAGGTCGCCGCGGGATCGGTTTTTTCCATGCGTGAACCGACCGGCCGCCGGAGGCCGCGGTCAGCCGGGTACGTCCATGCGCTGTGTGCCGATCACCGACAGCAGCCGCAGAGCCTCCTCCGCCGGGGAGCCGGGATCGGCCGTGTAGATCACGACTCGCTGGTCCCGGTCAGCGATGTCCAGGACATCGCAGTTGAGCGTGAGGGGACCGATCAGGGGGTGCCGAAAGGTCTTGTGCGGGGCGGGTTCGACCGACATCTCGTAGGCGGCCCACAGCCGGGCGAACTCCGCGCTGCCGGTGAGCAGGTCATCCACCAGCGTGGCCACTTCGGGGTCGTCGGGGTAGCGAGCGGCGGCGGCCCGCAGGTGCCGGGCCGCATTGCGGCCGAAAATCTCCATACCGGACCGGCTGTACCACTGCCGCTCCCCCACGCGCGCATCGAGGAAGGTACGGCGCAAGAAGTTGCGCTCGTGCCGGGGCAGGGCGGAGAAGTCCTCCAGGAGGGCGGCCGCCAGGTCGTTGTGGGCGATCACCTCATAGGCCGCGGACAGGACGAGTGCCGCGGCGTACGGCAGCCGCCGCAGCAGGTCCAGGATGCTCGGGCGCACCTCGCGGGAGGGTCCCGACGGCGGGGCGGGCGGGGCACCGGCGAGGTAGTGCAGGTGGGTGCGCTCGGCGTCCGACAGGCGCAGGGCACGGGTCAGACCGGCCAGCACCTCGCGCGAGGGGCGCGGGCCACGGGCCTGCTCCAGCCGCGTGTAGTACTCGGTCGAGATGTACGCCAGCTGCGCCACCTCCTCGCGTCGCAGCCCCGGGGTACGGCGCCTCGGCCCGGCGGGCAGCCCCACATCGGCAGGGGTGATCCGCTCGCGCCTGCTGCGCAGGAAACCGGCCAGCTCACGTCTGTCCATGTCCCCGAGTGTGCACGGGGCCGACCAAGCCGATCCAGGTACCGCCGGTGCCTGGATGAGGGCGCGCGGCCGGACACAGGCTCGTCGGCATGGACAACACACAGACCACCGACACCCCCACCCCCGCCGCGTCGGGTCTGCTGACCGGCAAGGTCGCCTTCATCAGCGGAGCCGGCCGCGGCATCGGCGCCGCCGCGGCGCGGCTGTTCGCCCGGGAAGGCGCCCGGGTCCTGCTCGCGGCCCGCACGGAGAACCAGCTCGAAGCGGTGGCCGAACAGATCCGGGCGGCGGGCGGCACCGCGGAGTACGCGGTGTGCGACCTGGCGGACGCGACAAGCGTGCGCGCCGCCGTCGACCGCACCGTGGAGGTGTACGGCCGACTCGACGTCGCCTTCAACAACGGGGCGATCGGCACGCAGCAGATCGGCCCGATGGACCAAGTGCGGGAGCCGGACTTCGACCAGCAGTACAGCGTCAACCTCAAGGGCGTCTGGCTGGCCCTGGCCGCCCAGGTCGCCGCGATTCGGGCGACCGCCGGCACGGGCGCCATCGTCAACACCTCGTCCGTCGGCGGCTGGAGGGGCAACCCCGTACTGCCCGCCTACAGCGCGATGAAGCGAGGCGTCCACAGCCTCACCGAGTCGGCCGCCGTCGCCTACGGTCCGGAAGGCATCCGCGTCAACGCCATCGCCCCCGGCACCACGCTGACCGAGATGATGCGCGGCTGGGAAGCGGAATCGCCGGGCGTCATCGACCAGCTCAACGCGCACACCCCGCTGCGCCGCGCGGCCGAGCCCGAGGAGGTCGCCGAGGCCGCCGCCTGGCTGCTGAGCGACCGCGCCTCCTACGTCACCGGAGTGGTCCTCTCCGTCGACGGCGGCATGCGAGTCTCGTAAACCTCGGCCAGCCGCCGACGGGCCAATGTTCCTTCCCCAAGGCTGCTATGCCGTGTCCCACCACTTGAGGAAGCGCTTCTGCGTCCCAGCAGGGCCGCAGGGTGAGCGTGACGCTGCCGGGGCGCTCGCTCCCGATCGGCGGCGGCTTTGACCCTTAATTCCGGACGTGAAAGTCCATGCCCCTGGCTAACCCCCTCGTCTGACCTCTGGGCCGGGCGAGGGGGCTTTTGTCGTGTCAGCTTCCCAGTACGTCGATGAGGTGATCATCCAGATCGGCGACGAAACCCTCGCGCCGCCACGGACGCAGCTCTTTACGCGCCTGACGCAGGCGCAACGCCGGTACCCGCCCGCCGGTGCTAGCTGCCGAATCGACGCAGGCGTGCAGGAGGTCTGCGGCCCTCTCCGACGCATCGAGGCGAATACAGGCCAGGGCCTGATCGGTGGAGACGATGGCCCGCTGCACCCGCTCACGCGGCGTGTCCAGGGCTTCCGCGCCGCTGGCGAAGACGTCGTGAGCGACCGCCGCCTCTCCTACATACAGCTCGCACAGGCCCTCGAAGCCGCGTAGATGATCAGCAGTGAAGCTCGTTGGTGCCGGATCGCCGTCTACGTCGCGGTCGAGGTCGTACCAGGCGAGCGACAGCGCGGTCTGCGCGTGCCGCTCGGCGCCCGACCGGGCAGCGATCTCGGCCTGTAGCGCATGTGCCCGGGCCCGCACGCGGATGCTGTCGCCGGTACGGGCATCGCGCACCGCAGCGTCGACCAGCTCACGGGCCGCTTCGATGCCTGGTACCGAGTAGAGCGTGACCAGGGCATGGCTCATGTGCACGACTGCCCGGCGCCACGGGGCACCGAGTTGTCCTGCCGCGTCGGTGGCGGTCGCGTAGAGCGCGCGGGACGCCTGGTCATCCCGGGTCTCGAACGACAGCCGCCCGGCGAGGGTATACGCCTGCGCCGCGACCGTGCGTAGCTCAGGCTGCAGCGGCTCGGGCACGCCGCCGGCCAGCAGCCGCTGACAGGACTCGATCACCGGGGCGAGCAGTAGTTGCAGCCGGGCGAAAGGCAACGAGCCCACCTGTGCATTGACGTCGCCAACGGCCGCCCGCATCCCGGCGAGTAGCGCATCGTCCACGCGCGCCGGATCGGCGAGCGCGGCCGCCATCGATAGCTGAGTCGTGGGTCCGAGTAGGGCGAGCAGCCCGGCGCCGCCGTCGGTGGCCGTGCGTACGAGCAGGGCGCGCAGCTCACGTAGCTGCGTCTCTGCCGCGCCCAGGTGGGCGAGGGCATCGAGCAGCTGGGCGAAGTCACTTCCGGAACCGAACACGATCTGACCATCGGCGTCGCGGGCGTAGAGGTGCGCGAGCAGCAGCTGGTACCGATCGCTGGGGAGAATGGGGCGTTTCGCGCTCTCCCACCGGGCAACGGACCGTTGCACGCTCGTGGCCGAGGAGTCGAGCGGTTGGCCGAGTCGACGCGCTGTCTCGACGAGCGCCCGCGCCATGTCGGCCAGGGACAAGCCTCGCGCCTTACGGAGGGACTTGAGGGCAGCAGCGCCACGAGATTCGCACGTGCTCATGCCCTCATCATGCCGGTGATCCCCGTCACACGGGCACGATTAGGTGTGGCTTCACCTGCTGCGCTGCATAATCGAGGGTTTGCCAAGTCCCAGAGGCCCCATGAGGGCCTGACAGGGGGAATCCGATGACCATGTCGGAGTGGTCGACCATCCACCGATTCCGAGCGTGAAACGCGGGCATACGGAGCTGTTCGGCGCCCAGCTCGATCACCTTCGTGATTCGGCCGCGCGTGCGGGTGATGGCCTGTCGCGCCTCAGCGGGCTGCTGCTGGACGGTGCCAGGGACGACGATCGTGATCCGTGCTTCCGTGTTCCCGGCCAGCCACAACAGGGACAGGCTGTCGATGCCCTTGGCCCCTCCGATGTAGAAGTGGGCGTCGGAATCCGCGAAGGGGTGGAGGTAGTTGTCGAATAGCTCGGTGTAGCTGGCGAGATCCCGATGTGCTGTCGACCGAGTACCGGTGATGGCCACAGCCCGATTCATGATCCACTCCGTGTCATAGGTTGTCATATCCCGTCGCGACTACTGGTGCGATGACATCGATGCATGGACGCATCCGGTTACCGCGACCTCGCCGATCGACTGAAAGCCTACGGACTGTCGATAGTGGCGAAGGGTGCCCAGCTGTGTGTGGCAAATCCGTTCAGCGCCAATCTGGTGGAGGAGATCGCCGACCAGGGGGGACGCTATGTCACCAACTGGGGGTATGAGCTCGGCGAGCGTGGCGACGAGAGCGGTACTGCTCTTCGTCTCGCCTTTCTTCTCGGCGCGTCTCCGGGAGGCGCGGTATGAGGGCCAGACCCTTTCCGTGGACACCGCCGAACACCGACGACGTTGAGGCGTTACCGGTGGGCAGATGGTGGGACGCCGTCCGCGCAGCCCCGACCATCGGGGAACGCGCGCTCAAGGCTCTCGGCGCTGAGACCGGTGCCGTCATCCAGGACAAGCACGGCCCTCTGTACTGGCTCGTCGCCGTGGGCACCGCTGAGAGGTGGCGCCTGCGGCAAGTCCGCGTCCTCATCGAGCTGGCCGATGAAAGCACCTACCTAGGCGTGCCGCCCGTCTCCTGGACCGAGGGCCCGCGCACCCACTGGCGCGTGCCGCTCTCGGCCGACCACTACCTGACCGACACCTGGAGGCTGCGGGAGGCACTGGCCGAGGCCGACCGCGCCGAGTACGGCCGCGTGCCCGAGGGCCGTCAACTCTGCTACCACTGCAAGCTGCCCACTGACGAGCCCATCCCGGTCGACGTGGAGGATGGCCGCAGCGACGTCGGCATGGTCACCTACGCCTGCCCCCCCCCCGCACGCGCCGCTCTACTCCAAGGGGCGGTCGCGGAGTCTCACCAGCGCGGCGGCGACCGAGCACGAGGGGCAGTGGTCCCGATGACGGCCTACCCACAACCCTCCCTGCTCCCGGGCATACCGCTGCCGGACCCCGAAACCCTGACCGGGCCCCAACTTCACGGCTGGGACTGCGCCCTGTGCGGGCAGCGGCTGCTCGCCGACCAGCTGCTCGGCACGGTCGTGTGGACCTGCGGAGGCGTCACCAAAGAGGCCGTCGAACTGTACGTATGCCGGCCGCTCTGTGCTGGTGCGGCTGAGCAGGGTGGTGGTCATGGGTGAGCGCCTGGACGAGGTCGTCGTCTCCCCGACAGCGCGCCGAGTGGGCCGAGCGGCGTATCCGTGCGGCTGGCTACGTGCCGCTGGTCCCGTACCCGGGCGGCGCACACCTTGCCTGGCGGGCTGAGTGCGCCACCTGCGGCACGGTCCGCTATCCCACGGTGACAGGCGTGCGGCAGGACCGGTGCAAGCACGTCAGGCGCGAGCAGCCACCTCCACCCCGCCGGAAGAGTTCGGGAGGTACCGGATGAGGCACCGTCGACACTCCACCGTCGTGTGGGCAGGGCTGCTCGCCTTCCGCGCCGCCCGGATGGGTCTCCTGCTCTGCGTGATCCCCGCGCTGCTGGTGCTCGCGGTCTGGTTTTGCTTCGTCAGCACCCCCGCCCCATAAACCGGGTGGGTCGCTGGTGCCCCGGGGTCCCCCGCCCCGGGCCGGACTTCGCCGCCAGCGGCCCGCCCTCCAAGACCCCCTACCGGTCGATACAGCCAGACACGGCCACCGGCAAGGCAGGGGCGAAGGGACTCCGGCCCGGACCGCGGGCCGGAGTCCCGTCCAGCAGGGCCAGACCAGGTCATCCAACATAGGAGGCAATGTGACCGTCACCGTGGAACGGCCGCTCGGCACCGCTGCCGACGCCAGGACGCTCCTCAGTGCAGATCTCCTCGACCGGCTCGCCACACGCATCGTGAAGGACCACGACATCGCGCTGCCGCTCGCCGAGCGGATCGCCGCCTGCGCCAACAACACCAGCCAGCCTCTGACGCCCAGCAAGACCATCGACATCGGCTGGCACACCTTCATCCTCCATACCCGCGACTACGCCGACTTCTGCCAGCGCGTTGCGGGACACTTCATCCACCACGTCCCCACAGACCCAGCGGAAGGCAAGCGCGGCACAGCTGCGGCAGCGAGGCAGCGCATCCTCGACGCCATCGCGACCGCCGGGTACGCGGTGGACACCGACCTCTGGCCCGAAGCGGCCGACTGTAGCCAGTGTCACGCGGGTTGCAGCGACAGCCCCAACAGCGGCAAGAAGTGACGTAAGCACGCCGCCAGCCGCCCGGCACTGCCACCGGGCGGCTGGCCTACGGGACCGGAGAGCGCATGGCGGAGACCGCCTGGGACACCTACGCGCAGCAGAAGCCCCAGCGGCGGCCAGTGAACGCCGCCGGGGAGACGACGTGGTTCAACTGGACGCAGTACTCCGACCACGGCCCCGGTGCCGAGATCCTCGGTATGAGCCGCGGCTCGGTGGTCTTGGAGCTCGGCTGCGGAAAGGGCGGCAACCTCGCGCACGTCGCAACACTCGGCGCGCGGGCCGTAGGCGTGGACCTGTCCCTGGCCCAACTCAGGGCCGCCAGCGCCCGATGGGCTGATGCCGTTGGGTTGGAGCTGCACCAGGGGGACGCCCTCGACTTCCTGGCCCGCTCCACGGACGACTTCGACGCGGTGTTCTCCGTCTTCGGCGCGGTGTGGTTCACCGACCCCACCCGCCTGCTGCCGGCGATTCGTGAGCGCCTCCGTCCGGGCGGCGTGCTGGCCTTCTCCCAGCGCCCGCCTGTCGAGGGCTGCTATGGCTGTCAGGCGTCGTACATCACCAGGTCCGAGGACGAGGACCCGCTGGTGGTGAAGCGGTGGGATTACGAACCACCGAGCTGGGCGAAGATTCTGCGCGAGCACGGGTTCGCCAGAGCGACCGCACGGGTGCTGCCTGCGCCAGCTGGCTCTCGGAAGATCGGCACCATGCTCGTCCGCGCCACGGCCTGAGTCTGCCCACGGTCCCATCGGCGCCCCCGTGGCGCGCGGGCGGAACGCTGCTGCTCCGGGCTCCACCGCTGGCCGAGGCAGTCCTGGACGAAGTCGCGCAGCTGCGGGTTCGTACCAATCTTGCTGGGCTTGGGGCGCGGTCGGCGGGCCTCGGCGGCGTGGGGCCGGTACTGGCCATTCGTCGGGGCGGTGCCGTTGCGCCACCGCTTGCCGGTGCGGCGGTTGATGCCGACGATCCGGCATGCCTCCCGGCCGCTCACACCTTGATCCATGAGCCGGAAGTATTCCTCCCGCTCACGGTCCAGCTTCTTGCGTCCCTGCGGTGATCGGATATCGCGGATCCCGACGCTGGATCGGGCGCAGCGCCACCCCTCGGAGTCTCACTTTACGAACTGCGTACCCCTGTCGCACAGGGTTACACCTCGTTGCAGAGCATGATCCTTTGGGGATGTGGCATCTATGTGGCATCCGAGCATGAACGGTCCCTCAACTCAAACGGGTTGAGGGACCGAATCGCACTCTCACCTGCGGTCAATCACTGTGGGCGCAGACGGGTTCGAACCGCCGACATCTGCCTTGTAAGGGCAGCGCTCTACCGCTGAGCTATGCGCCCCAGGGGGCTGTCAGCCTACAGGGTTTCCGGGGTGGTGCCGCAATCGTGTGGATGGGTGCGGAGGGCGCCGCGGAGGGGGTGCACTCGGGTGGGAGAAGTCCGCAGATCGCGAACCGAACCGAGCGCTGTGCTCGTCAGTGTCGGGTGGGAGAATGACATTCGGACCTGGGCGATCCATCGGGAGCGGGAAGTGGCGGCGTCATCTGCAGAGTCTGCGCGTCCAGCGCGCCGTCCGCGCCTTCCGCGCCGTCTGCGCCTTCCGCGTCGCCCGGCCGTCCGTGTTGGCCCGTTCATCCGCCTTGTCCGTCTCGCCCCTCCCGCCCATGGGCGGCGCTCGCGTGGTCCCTCCGTGCTCGGGCTGGTGCTGCTGCCCGTGCCGTTGCTGGTCGCGGTGGGGTCGTTGTCGTTCGCCGGTGGGGGCGGGGGGCGTCGGTGGTTCGGGGGGCGGGGGGAGAGTCAGCGGGCGGAGGCGCAGGCGGCGAAGGATGCCGCGGCGGCGGCGTTCTATGAGCTGGACACCGCGCAGCGGGATCTGCGGATCTCCATAGAGACGATCACCGCCGTGGACGATTCGCCCGCCGCGCGCCGGACGGCGGGCGACTTCTCGGCGCTGGAGCGGCGGATCGACCAGGTCAGCCAGGACTACATCACGGCGGTGGACGCCCACGATCTGGATCGGGACGATCTGGACGCGACGACGGCCTCCCGGGCCCGGACCGATCTGACCAGGGCGAAGGACGCGCTGGAGCGGACGAAGGCGGATCTGGACCGGTTCGCGCAGGGGCTGGGGCCGCTGCTGGAGCAGGCCGAGACGCGGCTGGCGCGGTTGGCGCCGGCCGTGGAGCGGGCGCGGCAGGCGCTGCTCGCGGCGAGTAACGCGCTGGACGCGGTGCGTGCGTCGGGGCTGCGGGCGGACGATCTGGCGGCCCGGCTGGCGGCGCTGTCGCCCGAGCTGACCAAGCTCAACCAGGGGGCCGGGCAGCACGGTGTGCAGGAGACCCTGCGGCGCGCCGATGATGTGCTGCGCGAGGCCGAGGCGGTGCGCGGGGAGGCCGAGCGGCTGCCGGAGCGGGCGGCGGAGATCGACAAGCGGCTGGTGTCACTGCGCACCCGCGCCCAGGCGATCACCACCCGGGCGGCCGGGGTCGAGCCCGTCCTCAGCGAGCTGCGCCGCCGGTACGCGGCGGCCTGCTGGCAGGATCTGCAGCCCGTCCCCGCGCAGGCGGCGCGGGATGTGGCGCAGGCCGAGGAGAAGCTCAAGGAGGCACAGGCGGCGCGCGAGGAGCAGCGCTGGCCGGATGCCACCGCGCTGCTGGCCACCGTACGGGCGCTGCTGAACAGTACGGACGAGGCCGTCTCGGCGGCCGGGGACCGGCTGCGGCGGCTGGACGAGGTGTCGTACGACCAGCAGAAGGAGATCGAGCGCACCCGGTTCGCGATCCGTGACGCGCAGCGGCTGGCCATGGCCGGGCGCAGCACCCCCGATCCGCGCCACGCGCGCCCGCTGGACGACGCCGTGGAGCGCCTGGACCGGGCCATCGCGGGTCTCGAGGGGCGGCATCCGGACTGGTGGCACTTCCTCTCCGAGACCGAGGCCGTACGGCAGACCGCCGGCCGGGTCGTCCAGGAGATCCGGGACGAGCGGGGCGGGGGGCATTGAGCCCTCGCAAAGCCCAGAGCTCAGAAGCCCAGAGCTCAGAAGCACAGTGCCCAGAAGACCAGAGCCCAGAAGACCAGGGCTCATTCGGGGGGCTGACCTGCGGTTCGGTGGTTATGCTCCTGCCATGCCTCGCTACGAGTACCGCTGCCGCGCCTGCGGCACCACCTTCGAGCTGAACCGACCCATGGCCGAGTCCTCCGCTTCCGCGTCCTGCCCGGACGGGCACGACGACACGGTGAAGCTGCTGTCCACCGTGGCCGTCACCGGCGCCGCGTCCTCGTCGTCCTCCGCTTCCCCGGCCCGGCCCCCGTCCAGCGGTGGCGGTGGCGGCTGCTGCGGCGGCGGTTGCTGCGGTTGAGCCTTGGGGGACCGGGGCGGATCCTGGAGATACGTACCCGTGCCGCGCCTCCGGTTGTGCGCGTGTACGTCGTGTACGCGCCGGTGAGGTGCCGGTCCACGGGTACGGCCTCGACCGCGAAGAGCGCACGGCCGAGGCCCGGCGTCGCCAGCAGCAAGGAGGCCGGAGATGGCTACGGGCCGCCCCTCCCCCATCGGTCCTCATCCCGCCGGAGTCGCACGGCACTTCCCGGAGCGGCTCGGCGCGCACACCACGCTCAATGAGCATCTGCCCGTCGATCACCGGCTCAGCAAGGTCTATCGCGTCGGCGCCGGGCTCATGGGACTGGTGCTCGTCGCCTTCGGCATCCTGGGCCTGATCCACCGGGTCGGTTTCTTCGACACCGGCGGGGACACGGTCGCCGGACTGAACACCAACGACACGCTGAGTGTGCTCTCCGTCGCCGTCGGGCTGCTGCTCATCATCGGCATGCTCATCGGCGGCAACTTCGCCTCGACGCTCAATATGGTGCTCGGGCTGCTCTTCCTGCTGAGCGGGTTCGTCAATCTGGCGCTGCTGGAGACCCCGTACAACTTCCTGGCGTTCCGGATGCAGAACGTGCTGTTCAGCTTTGTGGTGGGGTTGCTGCTGATGTGGTTCGGGATGTACGGACGGGTCAGCGGCGGGCTGCCGCATGACAATCCGTACTGGGTGACCCGCCACCCCGAGCAGGCCGAGCGCGAGGCCGCCCACGCGCGTGAGCTGATCGCGGCGCGGGAGCGCGCCGCCGAACGGGGCGGTACGGCCCTCCGGCCCGGCGCCCCGCTCACACCCGAGGCCCCGGGCACCCCGGGCGGGCCCCTTGAACGGTCCGGTCAGCCGCCCGGCAAGTGGGGCAAGCTGGATCAGCCCGGGGGCGGCGAGCCCACCGACCAGCCCAAGGGGCGCTGGGCCCGGGTCCGGCAGCGGATCCGCGACCGGCGGCTCAGCTGACCCGACCGGCGGCTCAGCCGACCCGGCGCGCGAGCGTCAGGCCGTCGGCGACGGTGAGCATGACCGCCTCCATCCGGGCGTCCGCCGCCACATGGTCGTTGAACGCCTGGATCGCGGCGCCCCCGGGCGACGGCGTCGCCTCCATGACCTGCGCGTGGTAGAAGACGTTGTCCGCGACGATCAGACCGCCCGGGTTCATCCGCGGGACCAGCTCCTCCCAGTACGGGATGTAGTTCTGCTTGTCCGCGTCGAGATACGCGAGATCGACATGCGGCTCGGCGGGCATCGCGCGCAGCGTGTCAAGCGCGGGCGCGATCCGCAGGTCGATACGGTCCTCGACACCGGCCTTGGCCCACGCCTTCCGGCCGTACGACGTCCACTCCGCCGACACATCGCAGGCGACCAACCGGCCGTCGGCGGGCAGCGCCTGGGCCATGGCCAGCGCGGAGAAGCCGGTGAAGGTGCCGACCTCCACGATGTGGCGGGCGCCGGTCAGCCGGACCAGGAAGGCCAGCAGCGGGGCCTGCTCCTCGGCGGACTGCATCCCGGCGTGACCGGGGAGATCGCGGTGGGTGACCTCGACGAGCTCGCGCAGGACCGGGTCGAGCGGCGGATTGTGCCGCAGGACGTAGTCGTACAGCTCGGCCGTGATCGGTGTGCTCTTGCTCTCGGCCATCACGGCCTCCCTTTCGGCTCCTCGGCTCCCCGACCGGTTCCGTTCCGGTCCGGTCCGGTCCGTTCCGTTCCAGTCCGGTCCGGTCCAGTCCGGTTCCGATCCAATCAGCTTCAGCTTCAGCTTCCCAGATAGCGCAGTACGGCGAGCACCCGGCGGCTGTACCCCGCGTTCCCCGGCAGTTCGAGCTTCTCGAAGATGGCGTTGATGTGCTTCTCGACCGCGCTGCGGGACACATACAGCCGCTCGGCGATCGCCGCGTTGGTGTGCCCCTGGGCCATCGCGTCGAGCACCTCCCGCTCGCGCGGGGTGAGGCGGCTCAGCGGGTCGGTGCGGGTGGAGCGGGCGAGCAGTCTGCGGACCACCTCCGGGTCGAAGGCGGCGCGGCCCGTGGCGACCCGCTCCAGCGCGTCGAGGAACTCGTCGACCTGCACCACCCGGTCCTTGAGCACATAGCCAACTCCCCCGGACCGCGCCCCGGGAGCCCCGAGCCCGTCGGTCTCGGCCGCCCCCTCCCCCGTCAGCAGCTCCGTCGCGTACCGCTTCTCCACGTACTGCGACAGCACCAGCACGCCCACCCCCGGCCACCGCCGCCGGATCTCCAGCGCCGCCCGCAGCCCCTCGTCCGTATGCGTCGGCGGCATCCGTACGTCCACGACCACCGCGTCCACGTCCGGTGCCGCCTCGACCGCCGCCACCAGCGCGGCGCCGTCCCCCACCGCCGCCACCACCTCGTGCCCCTCCTCGGCGAGCAGCCGCACCAGGCCCTCGCGGAGCAGGGTCGAGTCATCGGCCAGGATCACCCGCACACCACACCGCCCAGGGACGGGGCGGGCAGTTCCGCGGTGACGGTGGTGGGGCCGCCGGGCGGGCTCACCACGCGCAGCCGGCCGTCGAGGGCGGCGACCCGGCGGGCCAGGCCGAGCAGACCGCCGCCCGCCGGGTCGGCGCCGCCGGTGCCGTCGTCGGTGACGCGGACGGTCAGCGTGCCAGGGGCCACGGCCGTCAGCGAGACGTCGATGCGGGCCGCGCCCGAGTGCTTGAGGGCGTTGGTCAGCGCCTCCGCCACCACGAAGTACGCGGCGGTGCGCACCGCCGTGACCGGTTCGGCCGTGAGCCCGTAGTCGAGCCGTACGGGGATGGCCGAGCGCTCGGCGACCGTCTCCAGGGCGATCCGCAGCCCGGCCTCGTCCAGCGCGGTCGGGTAGACCCGCCAGGCCACCTCGCGCAGTTCGTCCAGCGCCTGGCGGCTCTCCTCGTGGGCCTGCGCCAGCAGGGCGCGCGCCTTGACCTGGTCCTGGCTGCGGCGGGCCCGGCCGAGCAGCATGCCGAGTGCCACCAGCCGCTGCTGTACGCCGTCGTGCAGATCGCGCTCGATGCGGCGCCGTTCGTCGTGGACCGCCTCGACGACCCCGGCGCGGCTTGCGGCCAGCTCCTCGATGCGGTGCCGCAGCGCGTCCTGGGTCTCGGGGCCGAGGATGTCGCGCGCCAGCCGCGCCTCGAGGCCGGCCACGCCGAGGGCCCCCTGGACGGCGAGGAACAGCAGGAAGAGGCCGCCGACACCGCTGGTCACGACGCTGACCAGGTCGTGGAAGGCGTAGCCGAGCAGCCAGCCCCAGAGGAGGAAGGTGCCGTAGGCGATGCCGGCAAGCCCGGCCAGCAGCACAAGACCGCCCAGCAGCCCGACCGCGGTGCGCGCCGCGAGGTAGCGCAGCGCCTGGCGGCCGCCGTAGTCGGAGGTGATCTCGATGTCCAGGAACCGGGCCAGTCTGCGGCGCTCCAGCTCGGTCAGCCGCGCCGCGCCCGCCGTGAACGGCCGCAGTACGCACTGCCGCGCGCCCGGCCAGGGCACGGACAGCAGGGTCAGCCCCACCGCCGCCAGGAACGGCAGCGCGACGAGCGCCGTACCGGCCCCCGCCAGCAGCCCGGCGGCGCGCCGGGCAGCGCGCCGCGGCCATCTCCCCGTGGTGGCACTCATGGTGGAAACGCTAGCGGCCGGGACCGGCCGGGACACTGAGGATTTCCGCAGGTTGCCGGTGCGGTGGACGGCCGGGGAACCGGACGGTCGGCCTCATGGCCGCCGGGTGCGGCCGGTTCCTAGCGTTCCGGCCATGACTGATCGGATCACCGACTGGGCCACCGGCCTGATGGACGCCCTCGGGGCGCCGGGCGCGGGCGCCGCCATCGCCCTGGAGAACCTCTTCCCGCCACTGCCCAGCGAGGTGATCCTGCCGCTCGCCGGGTTCGCGGCGGGGCAGGGGCGGATGAGCCTGGTGGCCGCGCTGCTGTGGACGACCGCCGGTTCGGTCGTGGGCGCGCTCGCGCTGTACGGGGTGGGCGCGCTGCTCGGCCGGGAGCGGACCGTCGCGATCGCCGAGCGGCTGCCGCTGGTCAGGCCCGCCGATATCGACCGGACCGAGCGCTGGTTCGGACGCCACGGCACCAAGGCGGTCTTCTTCGGCCGCATGGTGCCGATCTTCCGCAGCATGATCTCGGTTCCGGCCGGTATCGAGCGGATGCCCCTGCCGGTCTTCCTCGCCCTGACCACCCTCGGCAGCGCGATCTGGAACTCCGTGTTCGTCCTGGCCGGTTACGCGCTGGGCGACAACTGGCGCGACGTCACGGACTACGTCTCGGTCTACTCGAAGGCGGTGCTGGGCGCGGCCGGGCTCGCGGTGCTGGGATGGGTGGCGGTGCGGCTGGTCAGTCCCGGCCGCGGGAGACGGCGCGGATGATCTGGCTGCGGGCGCGCGCCCAGGTGACGGAGGAACGTGTCCCCAGGGCGCGGACGATGGCCTCGCCCGCCGCGACGCCCTTCTCCTCGACCACGGTCAGCTGGGGCGCCGACCAGCCGATGTCGGCCAGTTCGCCGTGGCCGGGGCGCCAGGCGCGGTCGGCCGCGAGCAGCAGATCGGTGTCGAGCAGCGAATCGCCCGCGGCGAGCACCTCGTCGGCTCCGGTGCGGCTCTTGATCTCGGCGACGGCCGCGCTCTTGGTGAGCGGCTTGGGCACGGCGTAGAGCTTGCGGCCCTGGAGGGAGACCGTCCAGCCGCGCGGATCGGCCCACTGGGTGAGCTCCTTGACGTACCCCTCGGGCAGCAGCTCCCGCCTCACCACGAGATAGGCGAACAGCTCCTCGGCCACCCGCTCCTTGAGCAGCCAGGCGGGGTCGGCGGTGGCGCTGAGGTGGGCGCGCACCTCCTCCAGGGGGGCGCATCCGTCGTCGAGGGCGCTGCGCACCCGCTGGTGCCAGTCGGCGTCGGGCTCGCCGTCGACCAGCAGCTGGCCGCCGTTGGCGCAGATCGCGAAGCGGGGGGCGGGGCCGGGGAGGCGGATGCGGCGGTACTGCTCGACGGTGCGGGTGGTCGTGGGGACGAAGACGGAGGTGCGGACCAGCTCGGCGAGCAGTCCGGCGGCGGTCTCGGTCAGGTACGACAGCGGCTTGCCCTCGTACGTCTCGACGCACAGCAGCCGCGGGGCCTCGGCGTCCGGCATCTCGAGGCCGAGCGCGGCCGCGGAGTAGATCAGGGTGCGGTCGAGGTCGCTTGCCACCAGAACGCTCATCGTGCCGCCACCGTTCTCTCGTGTCTGCCGGCGGCGATGCCCGCCGTGTCCGCGGTGTTCGCCTTGTCGGCCGCCTTGTCGGAAGCCGTGTCGACCGTCTTGTAGGAAGCCGTGCCGACCGTCTTTCCGTCGGCCCCGGTGGCGCCCCGGGTGTAGCGCGGGTGGATCAGCCCGACGCAGGTGTACGGGAGGTCGTCGGCCTCCTCGACCGGCACTCCGCGCTGCTCGGCGAGCAGCCGCACATGGTCCAGGTCCGCGCCCGCGCCGCGCTGGGCGAGGATCTTCCACGGGACGCGGCGCAGCAGCACCCGGGTGGTCTCGCCGACGCCCGGCTTGACGAGGTTGATGTCGTGAATGCCGTACTCCTGGCTGATCCTCTCGACCGCGGCCCAGCCCTCCCAGGTGGGGGTGCGGTCGGTGGCCGCGAGCCGCCCGGCGTCGGCCAGGGCCGCCTCGGTGACTTCGGCAAAGCGGGCCGAGACGGTGTCCAGGAAGTGCTCGGAGACATCCGAGCCGGCGAGTTCGCGGTAGTACTTCGCGCCGTGGAAGTCGTTCGGGCCGACGAGGTCGGCGCGGAGCACGGTGCGCGATATCAGCCCGGAGACGGTCGAGTTGAGGCACGCGGAAGGGACGAGGAAGTCGTCCCGGGTGCCGTAGGTGTCCACACAGCGACCGGGGTCGGCGAGGACCGCGATCCGCGGATCGAAGTCCGGGTACGGGGCGACGGCGTCCGACAGCTCGCGGGTGATGGCGCCCTTACCGGTCCAGCCGTCGACGAAGACGACATCGGACGGGTCGTGGTGGTCCGCCAGCCAGCGCAGCGCGGCGGTGTCGATGCCACGGCCGCGCACGATGGAGATCGCGTAGTGCGGGAGGTCCAGCCCGTGGGCGTGGTGCGCCCAGCGGCGCATCAGCACCCCGACGGGGGTACCGGCGCGGGCGAGCGAGACGAGGACGGGGCGCGGGGAGCGCTCGGCGAGCACGGTCTCGGTGACCGCGCCGACCGCGCGGGCGATCCGGGCGGCGGAGGTGTCGAGGGCGGCCCGGAAGAGCTCCTGGTAGCGCTCGCTCGGCTGGTACTCCACGGGCAGTGACTCGGCGTAGTGCGCGCCCCCGCTCTGGATCGCCTCCTCCCGCTCCTCGGTGGGCGCCTCGAGGGTGACGTGCGAGAAGTCCTGGAGCAGCCAGCCGACCTCTTCGGGCGCGTAGGACGAGAAGTCCGGCCCGCGCAGGGGCTCGTACGACGGTTGGTGCATGGGCGGTGCCTGTCGTTCGGGGACGGTGCGGGGGGTGGGTGGGGTCTGGGGGCGGTAGGACGGCACCACGGCCAGCACCAGCCGGTCCGTGTGCGCGCTCAAGCCGGCGAGCAGCCCGTCGGGGGCGTGCAGCGCGGGCGTGTCGGCGGTCGAGTCGACGACGGCGACGACGGCGTCGAAGCGGCGGCCGGGGTCGGCGCCGGGCGCCACGTTGTACGCGTAGCGGGGGCCGGGACCGTCGGCGGGCTCGTCGTGCGCGGGGAAAGTCAGCCGGGTCCTGATCGCGTATCCGGGGTCGTCGACGGCGAGCACGGGCGAGCGGGTGGTCGTCGAATACCGCACCTCTACGCCGTCGAGCACCTGGTCCAGCGCCTCCGCGATCCGCAGCGGCGCGTACATCAGCTCCTCGAACCCGAGGACGAGGACGCGACGGAGCGGGCGGGGCGGGGTGGGGGCGCCACCGGTGCCGGGGCCGCCCGCGTCGCCGCCCGGCCCGCCCGGGGCGGGCGCGGCCCGGCGCGAGGCTGCCGCCGGGTCGTCGGCAGCCGTGGCCGGTGCGTCTTGCGCAGCTGGGTGGTCCGGGTCCGGCACGGAGTGTCCCGCAGGCGCCGCCGGGGCGGTATCGGCCGGCGCGGCGGAGGCGTCCGGGGTTTCCCGCAGCGCCGCCGCGAGGCGGGTGGCCAGGGTGGGGAGGGCCGCTTCGAGGCGGGTGCGGTGGGTGGGGGTGAAGCCGTGGCGGCCGCCGTCCGGGAGCCCTTCGGGCCAGCCGAGGTCCACGCGGACGGCGGAGGTGTCCGCGTCGGGGGCAGCGGCGCCCTCACGGCCCTCTGCGGCCGCCTTACGGCCCTCAGCGGCACCCTCACGGCCCCCGGCGGCGGCCTTACGGTGCTCGGCGACACCCTCACGGCCCTCAGGGGCCGCCTTACGGTCCTCGGCGGCCGCCTCGTGCGCGGCCACCAGCTCCGCGCCGCGCTCCAGGACGTCATCGGGGAGGTGCACCGCTCCGGCCGCGGCGGCGACCAGGTCGACGCGGGCGCCGAGGTCGGCCGCGAAGGCGTCCAGGCGGGCGCGGTCGTCCGGCGAGCGCATGTCCACCAGGGCGACCACCACATAGTGGTCGCGGGGGAAGCGGCGGTGGAGGGCGGCGATGGTGTTGAGGACCGTACGGCCGGTGGAGAACTCGTCGTCCACGAGGACCAGCGGGCCCGTCGAGGCCAGGAACCCGGGGTCCTCGGGGAGCAGCAGATGGGAGGTGGCGTGGCTGTGCTCCTCTTCGAAGCCGCCCACCGTGGCGACACCCGGGACCGGGCGTCGGGTGGAGTGGAGGTACGGGGCGAGGGCGAGCCCGTCGGCCACGCTGTGGCCGAGGCCGGTGGCGGTCTCCGCGTACCCGAGCACCACCGCGCGCGCCGCCGCCTCGTCGCCCAGCAGCTCCCGCACCCGGCGGCCGAGCCGCACGCCCGCGCCGTGGACGGTGGCGGGGCGCTGCGGGACGTGCTTGCCGAGCACGTTGGAGACCAGCAGATGCGCCCGCTTGGGGTTGCGCCGCAGGGCCAGCCCCAGCAGCTCACGCAGCTCCGCGCCGCCGTCGCCATCCCCGCCCCCGCCCCCGGCCCCGGCCCCGGCCCCGGCCCCGGCCCCGGCCCCGGCCAGCCGTACTCCGAGCCGGTCCGCGACCCACTGTCCCGACCACACGTTGTCCACGCTCACGCCGCCCTGCGCCTCGTTTCCGTCGTCCCTCGTCCCCGGGCCCGTGCCGGGCCCGGTTCGCTCTACGTCCGCAGGCTCGCCGCCAGCAGCTCCACGAAGCTCACATCCTCCCGGGCCACCCCGAAGACCTCCGCGCGCCGCAGGGTCCGCTCGGCCCAGGCCCGGTGCGGCTTCACCTCGTTCATTTTGTTGGTGTACGAGGAGCGCAGCACACCGCCCCCGCAGCGCTGCGGCTCGAGGATGTCCACCGCGTCGCTGAACTCCTCGTGGCTGACGACGGAGAGCGCGTGCACCGGGGCCACATGGGTGGGGTGGATGCAGGTCTTGCCCTGGAGGCCGTTGGCCCGGTCCAGCTCGATCTCGCGCAGCAGCCCGTCCATGTGGTGCTCGATCAGCGCGGTGCGCAGCGACTCGGCGCGGCCGCTGCTGAAGGGGCTGATCCGCAGCTGCGGCTTGAACATCCGCTCATGCGGTTTGAAGTACTCCCACACCGGTCCGGTGATCGTGAAGCCCGTGCCATCGGCCCGGCCCAGCATGTTCACCACGTCCGCGATCACGGACGCGACCAGCTGGACGTCGTAGGCGGTCATGTCGGGAGCCCTGCGCAGCCCGTACGCCGAGCACAGATCGGTGACCCCGAGCCGCAGCGCCAGCACCCGCTCCCGGTATTTGTCGACGATCCGGCTGATGCCGCTGAGGCTGTCGGTGCGCGTTTCGCGGTGCATCAGCTCGGGCGATTCGAGGACCGGCATCGCGAACAGCCGCCGTCCGCCCAACGCCTCGGTCACCTGGGCGGTTTCGGCCGACATCAGCGCCTCGAGAAAGGCCCCGCCACGCTCCTCGGTGAACTTCGGCAGTACGAATCCGGACAGCAGCCGCACGCCCGCTCCGAGGCGGGAGACGAGATCGACGATCTGCTCGGGGGTGCGGACCCGGATGAAGAGCAGCGGCAGCGAGGTGCCCGAGCCGCGCCCGGACAGCTCCGAGAACTGCCGTACGAGGTTCTCCTCCGCGCCCGCCACCTCGGCGTCGTCGATGGAGTCCTCCAGGCACAGCACCATGGAGACCACGCCACGACCTGCCTGTTTGACGATGTCCTCGGCCAGCCGGGGCCGGGTCGCCGGGCAGTACAAGGTGGCGCCGAGGGCGACGGCCAGCGTCCGGGTGGGCGAGTCCGCGCTGAATTCACCGGGCTCCCGGTGGAAGAGGTTGGCTCGCACCTCGACGGGTAGATGTTCGAAATGCCGCATACAACTCCCCGCACTGCCGGTACGCCGCCTCGGTCACCCTGACCCGCGGTTGGCCGATAATCGTACGTGCGGCCATGGGTCAAAAGTTCCCCAAGGGCGTGAAAATCACGTAACCCATGTGCGTCCGCGTGGTGTCCGGCATGCCCGCCCTGCCGCCCCGTACCACCCCCGCACTGCCGACCGCCGCGTACCCTGCGTTGTCCCCGCACCCATCGGGAAGGCAGGATTGCCGCCATGACGCAGGCGATGCTGAAGGGATCGAACATCCCGCTGGAGGCCACGGCCATACGCGCGGTGCTGCGCTGGACCCCCGGCACGGACGTACCCGACGTGGACGCCTCGGCGCTCCTGCTGGGGCCGGACGACCGGGTGCGCTCGGACGAGGACTTCGTCTTCTACAACCAGCCGCAGCACCCCTCGGGTCTGGTCCGGCATCTGCCCAAGGAGCCGAACCAGGACGCGCTGACGGACACCATCGAGGCCAAGCTGGTCGGGCTGGAGCCGGAGATCCGCCGGCTGCTGATCGCCGCGTCCGCCGACGGCGGCACCTTCGGGCAGGTACGGGATCTGAGCCTGCTGCTGTACGACGCCTCGCCCGGTGCGCCGGACGCGGCCGACGCCGAGCCGGTCGCGATCTTCGCGGTGCTGCCGGACACCGGCAAGGAGACCGCGCTGATCTGCGGTGAGGTCTACCGGCGCGGCGACGGCTGGAAGTTCCGGGCCCTGGGGCAAGGCTATGAGTCGGGGCTGGTCGGGCTGGCCACGCAGTACGGGATCTCGGTGGAGGACGGCGAGGGCGGCCCGGAGGACGACGCCGCGGCCGAGCCGGAGGCCATCGCCGCACCCGAGCCCGCCGCCGCCCCCGAAGCCCCGGCCCCCGCCCCTGAGCCCGCGGCCGCGGCCGCCGCGACATCCGCACCCCCCGTTTCGGCCCCCGGCACTCCGGTCCCGTCGCCCTCCGACGCGACGACCCAGGCCCATCCCCCGGCGTACGGCTATCCGCACCCGGTGTCGCCCGACCCCTGGGATCCACAGCGCACCCAGCCCATGCACCCCGCCGCCGCGCGGGGCGACAGCGGCTACGCCTATGTGCCGTCGCAGGTGCCGCCCCCGCCCCCGCCCCCGCAGGCCCCGGGCACCGGGTATCCACAGCCGCCCGCCCAGGCCCCGGCACAGCCCGGCTATGGCTATCCGCAGCCACAGCCTCAGCCACAGCCGGGATACGGCTATCCGCAGCCGCCCGCGTACGGCTATCCGCAGCAGGTGCAGCCGACGGGGCCGGTGCCGCCGCCCCCGCCGCCGATCCCCGCCCAGGTGCCGGACCCCCATTTCGTCCTGCCGCCGCAGGGCCCGCAGTTCCAGAACAGGTAAGGAAAGACGGGGTCGGGGCCCGGCGGGTGAGCCGGGTCACACCTTGGACTTGTAGCCCCGGCCCCACTGGAGGCCCCAGCCGTACAGCCGGTCCAGCTCCGCCTGGAAGCCGTAGACGTACTTCACCTCGCGGCGGACCATCATCTCGCCCTTGATGTTCTCGATCAGCACGACGGCGCAGGAGCGCGCCTGCGGGGCGCGCTCGTCGAGTGCGATCTCCACCCGCGGCCCATTGCTCGGATAGAGGGTGACCAGGCCGTGGGTGCGGTCGAAGGCGGGGGTGCCGTCGTAGATGTAGACGAAGACGAGCAGTCGCTTGATGTCGTCCTTGTGGTCCATGTTCACGTAGACCGTCTCACCGGACCCGGAGCCGAACCGGTCGTCGCCGCTGAGCTTGACGTATGGCGCCTCGTTGAGATTGCCGAAGAACTCGCCCAGCGGCTGCACCACGCCCTTGGCGCCGTTCTTCAGCTCGTACATCACCGCGAGGTCGAGGTCGACATTGACCAACGCGGGTCCCTGGGCCTGCACCGGCTCGGGCTTGAACATCTGCAGCGGATGGCGCAGCGAGCCGCGCCTCGGCCTGCTGTTGAAGTCCGAGGTGCGCATCTGCCAGGAGAGGTTGATGCGCAGATTGCCGGTGGCGGCCCCCTGCTTGGTCAGCGAGATCGACGCGTGCCGCTTGGTCAGCTCGACCACACCGGACGCGTCACCGCTGTCGAACTGACGCCATGCGGACCGTCCCCAGTTGCTCCAGAACGCCATGGTGCGCACCCCACCCTTCGTCGCTCGCTGCCTCGGCTGGCAGAAGGCTGCCCCGGAAACAGCCCCACAAGCCGCCTGCCACCCGCTCAACCGCCGCGGGGCGGCCGGGAGATCCGAAGACCTCGGCCGCCCCGCTCAGAGCGTTCCGCAAACGCCGCCGCGTCACACCCCGGCGGTCAGACTCCGGAGGTGACTTCCGTCTTGGCCTCCGAATCCTCCCCGGCGGCCGCCTCCTTACGGTTGCGCCGGACCGAGGACCAGTACGAGGCGGCGATCAGCACCACGCCCACCAGGCCGGTGATGACCTCGTTGATCTCGTACTTGATCGTGACCAGCAGGATCACGGCCAGCGCGCCGATCGCGTAGTGCGCGCCGTGCTCCAGGTAGACGTAGTCGTCCAGGGTGCCCCTGCGGACCAGGAAGACGGTCAGCGACCGGATGTACATGGCGCCGATGCCCAGACCCAGCGCCATCTCGAAGATGTCGTTGGTGATCGCGAAAGCGCCGATGACTCCGTCGAAGGAGAAGGACGCGTCGATGACCTCAAGGTAGAGAAAGAGGAAGAACGCGGCCTTGCCGGCCAGGCCGACCACGGAGGCGCCGCTGGAGCCACGGCCGCCGCTGCCGTTGAGCTGGGCGTTCGTGGCCGCCTTCGCGCCCTCGTCGCCCTCGCCCCCGGCCGCACCGGCCTCGTCGTCCTCGTCTTCGTCCTCCTCCTCTTCGAGCTTGTCCTCGAAGTAGCCGGAGATGCCGCCGACGATCAGATAGGTGAGCAGACCGGCGACGCCGGACAACAGGACGGTGGCGCTCTTGTCACCGCCGCCGTGGGCCACGTCGGTGGCCACGGTGGTGGCGGCGATCAGCAGTCCGATCAGGGCGACCACGATCGAGAACGTGTCCAGCTTGCCCAGCTTGGCGAGCGGCTTCTCCAGCCACCCCAGCCACTTGATGTCCCGCTCCTCGAAGATGAAGTCGAGGAAGATCATCAGCAGGAAGATCCCACCGAAGGCCGCGATCGCCGGATGCGCCGCCGTGACCAGGTGCTCGTACTGGTTCTTGTCGTTGATCGCGAGATCGACGGCCTCGATGGGGCTCATCTTGGCCGTGACGGCGACGATGATCACCGGGAAGACCAGCCGCATACCGAAGACGGCGATCAGGATGCCGACGGTCAGGAAGATCTTCTGCCAGAAGGCGTTCATCTTGCGCAGAATGCCCGCGTTGATGACCGCGTTGTCGAATGAGAGCGAGATCTCCAGGATCGAGAGGATCCCGACGATGGCGAGCCCCTGCCACCCCCAGAGGACGCCGGCCAGGGCCAGACCGATCGCCGTGACGGCGAACGACCACCCAAAGGTTTTCAGGAGCACTGCCTACCCAATCCTTCGTCGTAAGGTCTCCCCCGCGCACTTTACGCGGTTTTACGAAACGTTGACTCCGAAGTCTAGAGCGATGCCTCGCAGACCCGACGCGTACCCCTGTCCCACGGCCCTGAACTTCCATTCGCCGCCGTAGCGATAGACCTCGCCGAAGATCATCGCGGTCTCGCCGGAGGCGTCCTCGGAAAGGTCGTAGCGGGCCAGCTCCTGGCCGTCCGCCTGGTTCACCACCCGAATGAAGGCGTTGCTGACCTGCCCGAACGTCTGGCGCCTGGCCTCGGCCTCATGGATGGAGACCGGGAAGACGATCTTGTCGACCTCGGCCGGGACCTTGCCCAGATCGATCAGCAGGGACTCGTCGTCACCCTCGCCCTCGCCGGTGAGGTTGTCGCCGGTGTGCTCCACGGAGCCCTCGGGGCTCTTGAGGTTGTTGTAGAAGATGAAGTACTCATCGCCGAGCACCCGCCCCGACTGGCACAGCAGGGCGCTGGCGTCGAGGTCGAACGGCGCCCCGGTGGTGGAGCGCGCGTCCCAGCCCAGGCCGATCAGCACCTGTGTGAGATTCGGAGCGGCTTTGGAGAGGGAGACATTGCCCCCCTTGGCGAGTGTGACGCCCATGATGCTGTTTCCTCCCCGCGGTGTTGCATGGGTGATACGCGTCCGGCGCCGCACCCCTGCCTCTGGGGCGCGGGGGGTGCGGCGCCGGAATGATTGCCCTGTCGACGGCCTTCGACGGCCTTCGACGGCCCGTTCGGACGTCGCTCAGACGTTGACGCCGAAGTCCTGCGCGATGCCGCGCAGACCCGAGGCGTACCCCTGACCGATGGCGCGGAACTTCCACTCCGCCCCGTTCCGGTACAGCTCGCCGAAGACCATGGCGGTCTCGGTCGAGGCGTCCTCGGAGAGGTCGTAGCGGGCGAGCTCATTGCCGTCGGCCTGGTTCACCACGCGGATGAAGGCGTTGCGCACCTGGCCGAAGCTCTGCTGACGGGTCTCGGCGTCGTAGATCGACACCGGGAAGACGATCTTGGCGACATCGGCGGGGACGCCCGCCAGGTTCACCTTGATCTGCTCGTCGTCGCCCTCGCCCTCACCGGTGATGTTGTCACCGGTGTGCTCCACGGAGCCGTCGGGGCTCTTGAGGTTGTTGAAGAAGACGAAGTTCTGGTCGTTGCCGACCTTGCCCTCGGCGTTGGTCAGCAGGGCGCTGGCGTCGAGGTCGAAGTCCGTGCCCGTGGTGGTACGGGCGTCCCAGCCGAGACCCACGACGACCGCGGTCAGGTTCGGGGCTTCCTTGGTCAGCGAGACGTTGCCGCCCTTGCTGAGGCTGACTCCCACGAGTCCTCCCAAAAAAGGTTCGTCAGGAGCACTGCGTGCCCCTTCATCAAAGGTTTCCCATCAGGATCAACGCGTCGATCCTAGTGAGCGGTTCCCGGCCGCTACCGGGTTTCGCCGGGCCTTGGCTACAGGGCTTCCAGGGCCTTGGCGTAGTCGTTCAGGTCCCGGGCGTCGGGCAGGCCGTTGACGACCGTCCAGCGCACCACGCCCTCCTTGTCGATCACAAAGGTGCCGCGCACCGCGCAGCCCTTGTCCTCGTCGAAGACGCCGTAGGCGCGGCTGGTCTCGCCGTGCGGCCAGAAGTCCGACAGCAGGGGGTACTCAAGGCCCTCCCGCTCGCCGAAGACCCGCAGGCTGAAGGGCGAGTCATTGGAGACCGCCAGCAGCTGGACGTCGTCGTTGACGAACGTCGGCAGCTCGTCGCGGAGCGCGCACAGCTCGCCGGTGCACACGCCGGTGAAGGCGAACGGGTAGAAGAGCAGTACGACGTTCTTCTCGCCCCGGAAGTCGGAGAGCCTGACCGACTCGCCGTGCTGGTTCTTCAGCTGGAAGTCAGGGGCCTTCGCGCCGACCTCTATCGCCATGGAAGCCATCCCTTCGCTCACGTTCGGAAGATCATGTTCGACATGATCAAGCTTTCAATTGATCATGTGTTGCGCGGCCCAGCCTACGCTCAGAGCCCCCCTCCGTAAGGGAACGGAGGGGGGCTCTGGGGTGTGGATTCGCCGGCCTCAGCGCTTGCCGCTGCGCGCGGCTTTGGGCGTGACCAGGCGGCTGCCCGTCCAGTCCTTGCCCGCGTTGAAGCTCTTGGTCTGGGACAGGCCGGCGGTGGTCGCCGCCTCATTGATGTCGCTCGGCTCGACATAGCCGTCACGGCCGGTCTTGGGTGTCAGCAGCCAGACCGGTGCGCCGTCGTCGATCATCTGGATGGCGTCCACCAGCGCGTCCGTCAGGTCGCCGTCGTCCTCCCGGAACCACAGCACAACGGCGTCGGCCACATCGTCGTACTCCTCGTCGACGAGCTCCTGGCCGGTGATCTCCTCGATGGACTCGCGGAGCTCCTGGTCGACATCGTCGTCGTAGCCGATCTCCTGGACCACCTGTTCGGGCTGAAAACCCAGCCTCGCGGCAGGGTTGGTCCGCTCCTCCGCGTGGTCCGCGGTCGCGCTCACGGATTGCCTCCTGTCATCTTTCATTCACTCTTCGAGTCTGTGCGCCCCGCGCGCGTACGCGAGGGCTTGGGCGTAGTCCACACGGGCCGGGCGGATCGCGCAAGTACCCGGCCAGCGATCCCGCCCAAACGTTGACGTGTCGCCGCAACTCCCATCATGGAGGAACGGCACGCAACGGCGCACGGCCGACCGGATTGCCCGAAGATGTCCGGCTTACGTGTGTGTGTAGCCACCCTACGCCGCTCCCGTGCCGAACGGTCGTACGCAGACGACCCCGGTCGTGGGCGTAAGGTTGCGATTCGGCCGTCGCGCGTGAGACGGCCGCCGAAGCGCCCGTCTCACCTGGCAATGGTTACCACTGGGTAGAGGTGACGTATCCCGTACCCGAGGTACACGATGGAGAACGGCGCGACAGCAGCAGAGCACGAATCCATGTCCGTGCACAGCACGACCGAAAAGCGAAGGAATAGCGTGGCTTCCGGATCCGATCGCAACCCGATCATCATTGGCGGCCTTCCCAGCCAGGTCCCGGACTTCGATCCCGAAGAGACCCAGGAATGGCTCGACTCGCTCGACGCAGCCGTCGATGAGCGAGGCCGGGAACGTGCCCGCTACCTGATGCTTCGCCTGATCGAGCGCGCCCGCGCGAAGCGCGTCGCCGTGCCCGAGATGCGCAGCACGGACTACGTCAACACCATCGCCACCAAGGACGAGCCGTTCTTCCCCGGCAACGAGGAGATCGAGCGCAAGGTCCTCAACGCGACCCGCTGGAACGCGGCGGTGATGGTCTCCCGGGCGCAGCGCCCCGGCATCGGGGTCGGTGGCCACATCGCCACCTTCGCCTCGTCCGCCTCGCTGTACGACGTGGGCTTCAACCACTTCTTCCGCGGCAAGGACCACGACAGCGGCGACCAGATCTTCTTCCAGGGCCATGCCTCCCCCGGCATCTACGCCCGCGCCTTCCTGCTCGACCGGCTGAGCGAGGACCATCTGGACGGCTTCCGTCAGGAGAAGTCCAAGCTCGGTCACGCGCTGTCCAGCTACCCGCACCCGCGGTCAATGCCGGACTTCTGGGAGTTCCCGACGGTCTCCATGGGCCTGGGCCCGCTCGGCGCGATCTTCCAGGCGCGGATGAACCGCTATATGGAGGCGCGCGGCGTGGCCGACACCTCCAACTCCCATGTCTGGGCGTTCCTGGGCGACGGCGAGATGGACGAGCCGGAGTCGCTCGGCCAGCTCTCCCTGGCCGCCCGTGAGGGCCTGGACAACCTGACCTTCGTGGTCAACTGCAACCTCCAGCGGCTCGACGGCCCGGTGCGCGGCAACGGCAAGATCATCCAGGAGCTGGAGTCGCAGTTCCGCGGCGCCGGCTGGAACGTGATCAAGCTGGTCTGGGACCGCACCTGGGACCCACTGCTGGCGCAGGACCGCGACGGCATCCTGGTCAACCGGCTGAACACGACGCCGGACGGTCAGTTCCAGACGTACGCGACCGAGACCGGCTCCTATATCCGCGACCACTTCTTCGGTGACGACCAGCGGCTGCGCAAGATGGTCGAGGGCATGACCGACGACCAGATCCTGCACCTGGGCCGCGGCGGTCACGACCACAAGAAGATCTACGCGGCGTACTCGGCGGCCAAGGCCCACAAGGGCCAGCCGACGGTGATCCTCGCGCAGACCGTCAAGGGCTGGACGCTCGGCCCGAACTTCGAGGGCCGCAACGCGACCCACCAGATGAAGAAGCTGACGGTCGACGACCTCAAGCGCTTCCGCGACCGGCTGCACCTGCCGATCCCGGACAAGGAGCTGGAGTCCGGCCTCCCGCCGTACTACCACCCGGGCCGGGACTCGGAGGAGATCCAGTACATGCACGACCGCCGCAAGGCGCTGGGCGGCTACGCGCCGACCCGTGTCGTGCGCGCCAAGCCGCTTCAGCTGCCGGGCGACAAGACCTACGCCACGCTGAAGAAGGGCACCGGTCAGCAGCAGATCGCCACCACCATGGCGTTCGTGCGGCTGCTGAAGGACCTGATGCGGGACAAGGAGATCGGCAAGCGGTTCGTGCCGATCGCGCCCGACGAGTACCGCACCTTCGGCATGGACTCGCTCTTCCCCTCGGCGAAGATCTACTCGCCGCTGGGCCAGATGTATGAGTCGGTCGACCGTGAGCTGCTGCTCGCCTACAAGGAGTCGCCGACCGGGCAGATGCTGCACGACGGCATCTCCGAGGCGGGCTGTACGGCCTCGCTGATCGCGGCGGGCTCCGCGTACGCCACCCATGGCGAGCCGCTGATCCCGGTCTACGTCTTCTACTCGATGTTCGGGTTCCAGCGCACCGGTGACCAGTTCTGGCAGATGGCCGACCAGCTGGCGCGCGGCTTTGTACTGGGCGCGACCGCCGGTCGTACGACCCTGACCGGTGAGGGTCTCCAGCACGCGGACGGCCACTCCCAGCTGCTGGCCTCGACCAACCCGGCGGTCGTCGCGTACGACCCGGCGTTCGGCTTCGAGATCGCCCATATCGTCCAGGACGGCCTGCGCCGGATGTACGGCGAGAACAGTGAGGACGTCTTCTACTACCTCACCGTCTACAACGAGCCGATCCAGCACCCGGCCGAGCCGGAAAACGTGGACCGCGAGGGCATCCTCAAGGGCCTCTACCGCTTCCGGCAGGGCGAGAAGGGCTCCGTACCGGCGCAGATCCTCGCCTCCGGTGTCGCGGTGCCGTGGGCGATCGAGGCCCAGCGCATCCTGGCCGAGGACTGGAACGTCAAGGCGGACGTGTGGTCGGCCACGTCCTGGAACGAGCTGCGCCGGGACGCCGTCGAGGTGGAGAAGCACAACCTGCTCCACCCGGAGGAGGAGCAGCGCGTTCCGTATGTCACCCGGAAGCTCGCGGACGTGGAGGGCCCGAAGGTGGCCGTCTCCGACTGGATGCGGGCGGTTCCCGACCAGATCGCGCGCTGGGTACCCGGCACGTACCAGTCGCTGGGCGCGGACGGCTTCGGCTTCGCCGACACCCGCGGCGCGGCGCGGCGCTTCTTCCACATCGACGCCCAGTCGATCGTGCTCGGCGTCCTGACGGAGCTCGCCCGCGACGGCAAGATCGACCGCTCGGCCCTCAAGCAGGCGATCGACCGCTACCAGCTCCTGGACGTGGCCGCCGCCGACCCGGGCCCGGCAGGCGGCGACGCGTAGCCGTCTTCGACGGCAGTTGGCCGTGACGCGGGGCGGGCTGGAGGTGTCCAGCCCGCCCCGCGTCGTCGTGTGCCCCGATGCCCTGGCGCCCGGGGCTGCGCCCCGGGCGCCAGGGGTATGTGAAGGGCGGGGGCGCGGCGCCCCCGCCCTCCCACCGCAGGGCCCAGAGGCTCCGCCCCGGACCCCCGGATCCCGGACGTCGGCCCCGGACGTCGACCCCGGAATCCACAGACCCCCGGGCTCGGCCCCCAGACCACAGATCCCAGACCCCGGATCCCAGACCCCGCCGGACGTCGACCCCGGAATCCACAGACCCCCGGGCTCGGCCCCCAGACCACAGATCCCAGACCCCGGATCCCAGACCCCGCCGGACGTCGACCCCGGAATCCACAGACCCCGGACCCCCGGCTCCCAGACGTGGACCCCAGATCGCAGACCCCCCGGACCCGGCCCGGACCCAGCCCGGACCCGGACCCCAGGCCCCTGACCCGCGGTCCCGAAACCCCGGAGCCCGGGTCTCGGGACCGGGGTTGGCTCGGTGCTCCGGCCCAGGCGCCGCGCCCGGCACTTCCGCCGGCCCCGATGGCGGCGGAGCCGGCCGGATCGGCCGTCCCGCCGGACGGTGGCGGGGCCACCCACCACCGTCCGGCGGGACGCTTGAGGACAGGCCCGGAGGGCGTGCGGGGTCCAGGGGCGGAGCCCCTGGTTCGGGAAGGGGCGGGTCGGGGAACATTCAGGCCCCAGGCCCGCACCCGGGGGCGGGATCCGGTGTGGGCCCCGGACCGCCGGTCAGCGTTCCCAGATCTTGAAGGCCCGGACCTGGTACGGGGTTTCGGGGGCCCAGGTGCCGGTGGGGTAGGTGTGGAACTCGGCCGTCTCGGCGCATTCGCGGCTCTGATAGGCCGTCACCGGGCGGCCCGTACGGTTCGCCAGGGCCGCGGCGGTGGTGCCGGACGGCAGGGGGACACAGCTTTCGATGTCGACGTCAGCCAGTTCATGGGTCTGGCGCGCCCCCGTGAAGCCGCCGCTCCGCCACAGGCACAGCTGCCCGGCGGCGCAGTTCCCCAGCCGCGGTGGGGCGGCGGGCCCGGCCGCCGCCACGGCCGGGGCGAGAGTGGCGGTGAGGGCCAGGGCCGAGACGGTGGCCGTAATGATCTTGCGCATAACGCTTTCGCTCCCCGTGTGGAAAGAACAGAACGGGAGCCAGCCTGTCCGCCGGCTCCCGTTCGCCACCATGGGGTCGATCAAGGTCCACCCTGATAGGGGGTTGACCGCGAGGGGTCAGATGTGGACGGCGCCCCCGGACGCGTCCGCGTTCTCACCGCGCTTGGTGAAGGCCGCCACCAGCGCCGCGACCGCCGAGACGACGGCGGCCACCGTGAAGGCGAGCCCCATCCCTGACACGAAGGTGTCATGCGCGACGGCCGTGATCTTGCCCGCGACCTCCGGCGGAGTGCCCTTGGGGACCGGGGCGATGCCGACCTCGACCGCGTCCGACGCCTTGGACTCCGCGCCCTTGGGCATCGGCGGCAGCCCGGCGCCGGCCCACTTGTCCGGCAGCGCGCTGTCCACCCGGCCCGCCATGACCGCGCCCAGGACGGCCGTACCGAGGCTGCCGCCGACCTGCATCGCGGCCTGCTGGAGGCCGCCGGCGACACCGGCGTGCTGGATCGGGGCGTTGCCGACGATGACCTCCGTGGCGCCGACCATGACCGGGCCGAGGCCGAGGCCCAGCAGGGCGAACCACACGGCCATCTCGAGGCCGCCGCTGTTCACGTCCAGCCGGGACATGCCGAACATCGCCACGGCGGTGATCGCCATGGCGATCACCAGCGGTGTACGCGGCCCGAACTTGGTGATCAGCGCACCGGCCAGCGGCGAGGCGACGATCATCATCGCGGTGAGCGGCAGCAGCCGCAGCCCGCTGTCGACGGGGCTCATCCCGTGCACGTTCTGGAGATAGAAGGTGACGAAGAACAGGCCGCCCATGAAGCCGAAGGCCATCAGCACCATCAGCACGGTGCCCGCGCTCAGCGGCACCGAGCGGAACATGCTGAGCGGCAGCAGCGGCTCCGCCGTCCGGTTCTCCCAGAAGACGAAAACGGCGAAGCAGACCGCCGCCAGGCCCAGGAAGAGCAGCGTGCGCTGGTCGCCCCAGTGCCAGTCGGCGGCGTTGATGAGCGCCCAGATGAGGCAGAACATCGCACCGGACAGCAGCACGATGCCGGGGAGGTCGAAGGACCGCGGGGCCTTCTCGGCGCGGTGGTCCACCAGGAGCAGCAGACCGAGGACCACGGCCAGCACGCCGACGGGCGCGTTGATGAAGAAGACCGACTGCCAGTTGACGTGCTCGACGAGCAGTCCGCCGACGATGGGCCCGGCGGCGGTGGAGGCGCCGATCACCGCGCCCCAGATGCCGATGGCCATGTTGAGCTTCTCGGCGGGGAAGGTGGCGCGCAGCAGCCCGAGCGCCGCGGGCATCAGCAGCGCGCCGCACAGGCCCTGCAGTACCCGGAACGCCACGACGAGCGACACCTCGCCGGAGAAGCCGATGGCGGCCGAGGAGAGGGCGAAGCCTATGACGCCGATGAGGAAGGTCTGCCGGTGGCCGAAGCGGTCACCCAGCTTGCCCGCCGTGATCAGCGCGACGGCGAGGGCCAGCAGATAGCCATTGGTGATCCACTGCACATCGGCGAGCGAGGCGCCGAGGTCCTTCTGGATGGCCGGGTTGGCGATGGCGACGATCGTGCCGTCGAGGGCGACCATCGTCACGCCGAGGGCGACGGTGAGAAGCGTCAGCCATGGATGACCCCGAAGCCCCTTCGGGGCATCGGCTATGGGAGGTTCCGACGCCGAATCGGCGACGGTGGTCGAAGAGGTCATGTCCGGAGGCTAATGTCAGCGTCTGACAATTGACAAACCGATTCATCCGCCGGTAGCTGACGTTTTTGTCACAGGTATCCTGAGCAGCCGCGACGCGGCCCCACACCGGTAGAAAGCGAGCCGATAGGTGACGACGGACGAGGCAGTGGCGGGCACGGCGGCGCCACCACCGGCCGGGCTGCGCGAGCGCAAGAAACAGCGGACGCGAAGCGCCCTGGTGCGCTCCGCACTGGAGTTGTTCACCCGTCAGGGATACGAGCGGACGACGGTCGACGAGATCGCCGAGGCGGTCGAGGTCTCCCAGCGCACCTTCTTCCGGTACTTCGCCAACAAGGAGGAGGTCGCCTTCGCGAGCCAGGAGGCGGCCGAGTGTCACTTCTTCGCCGCCCTGTGCGGGCGCCCCGCGGGCGAGGCGCCGCTGGCCGCGCTGCGCGGCGCGATCCTCGACGCCTGGGGGAGCATCGGGGAGGCCATCGAGCAGCTGGTGCCGCCCGAGCTCCATATGCGGATGTACCGGGTGATCGAGTCCACGCCGAGCCTGCTCGCGGTCCATCTGCGCCGCACCGCGGAGATGGAGGAGCGGCTGGCGCGCGAGATCGCCCGCCGCGAGGGGCTGGACATCGACGCCGATCCGCGGCCGCGGCTGGTGGTCGCGATGTTCGGCGGGGTGATCCGGGTGGCCGGGAAGCTGTGGACCGAGGGTGAGGAGGACAGTGTCGTCACATTGCGAGACCTCACCGCGTTCCATCTTGATTACGTGGGTCCCACCCTCGCGGAGAAATGGGACAAATAGCATCAATCCCGGCATAGCTCCCAAGCATTCCCGCTTTCAAACGTGATATCAATCACGGGATTTGGCACGCGGCGCCGCGCTTCTCCTAGGGTGTCCCGCGGTGACTTCCTTCTCGGAGCTCGGCTCCCCCTCCCCCGGTTCCACCGCTTGGCGCGCCCTGCTCGCGCTGGCGGTGGTCTTCGTCCTCCTCGCCACGACCGGCTGGACGGCCATACGGAGCCACAGAGGAGCCCAGGACGCGCTCTCCGCGTCAATGGACGCCTGGCGCCACGGATCGCTCGGCGGCCGCGCGCTGCCCGACCCGTACGGCTCGCCGCGCGTCCTCGGCCGCTGGTTCGACTCGCTCACCAAGGCCCAGACGGACCGGGTGGTGCGGCGCTATCCGCTGGCCGTGGGCAATCTCAACGGCGCGCCGGTGGCCCTGCGCTACCGCGCCAACCGCGTCGCCCTGTTCAAGGCGCGCGCCGATGAGCGCAAACGGATCCACGACCCCCGGCTCACCCCGATGGGCCGCTCGGACGCGACACGCCGGATGCACCGCTACGAGGACCTGCTGGGTGCCGGGCGGCAGATCCTCTCGTTCGACCCCTCGGGCGCCGGCCGGGCCGCCGAGGTCTTCGGCGACCTCGCCCACGCCAACCGGGTCTCGATCGTGGTGCCGGGCGTGGACACCGACATCCTGACGTTCCAGAAGACCGGGCGCCCGTACACCGCCACGGTCGGGATGGCCCGCGCGCTCTACGACAACGAGCGGGCCGACGCCCCGGACACCAAGACCGCCGTCATCGCCTGGGCCGACTACACCACCCCGGCCGGGATCGGCATGGACGCGGCCACCGGCAAGCTGGCCGCCCAGGGCGCGGTGCGGCTGCGCGCGCTGGTCAACGCGCTGCCCTCGCTCTCCCGGGTCTCGCTGATGTGCCACAGCTACGGCTCGGTGGTGTGCGGGGTCGCCGCCCGCGATCTGCCGCCCAAGGTCACCGACATCGCGGTGGCCGGAAGCCCCGGGATGCGCGCCGGCCACGTCTCCGATCTGGGCACCAGCGCCCGGGTGTGGGCGATGCGCGACTCCGGCGACTGGATCGAGGACATTCCGCATCTGGAGTTCGGCGGGCTGGGCCACGGCGCGGACCCGGTCTCCTCCGGCTTCGGCGCCCGGGTGCTGGCCGCGGACGGGGCGGATGGACACGCCGGATACTTCGAACCGGGCACGACCAGCCTGGACAACTTCGCGCGGGTGGGAATCGGTGCTGTCCAGTCCGTGAGCTGCGGCGACGGCGACGACTGCACCGCGGGGCTACGCTGACGCCCGGCATAAACACCGGAAACTCTAGTGACGCGCGTAGCCTCAAAGGGGGACGGGCGGGCCACCGCCGCATACGATGAGCCGCATGGGTGATGTGCTGGCCGGTTTTCAGACCGTCTGGGAGTTCGACACCGACTCCATGCTCATCCGCTTCGAACGGGGGATCCGCACGCCGAAGCTGCTTCAGGCGCTCGGCGAACGCCGCATCCCCTTCGAGGCGCTGTCCGGGGTGGAGCTCGCCGTGGGCAAACGCGGAACGGTGGTGCTGCGCGCCGTGCCAAGACCGGGCGCCGACCCACTGATGGACGCCGCCGACGGCCAGCTCAGGGAGGCGTACGACCCGTACCGCCTGGTGCTGCCGGCCGAGCGGGAGACCCTCGCCGACTATTACGCCGAGCGGATACGCGATTCCCTCGGCCCCGAGGCGGACACCGCGGCCGAGGCGCATCTGGTGACCGTGCCCCCGCCGCCGCTGTCCTTCAAGGCGTACGACGGCAAGGCGTCGTTCGACGGCAAGGCCATCTCCTTCCGCTGGTTCTGGACCGGTGCCTCCTCGGAGAAGTGGAAGGTCGGGGACCAGCGCTTCCGGATCGACGAACTCACCGGTGTGGAGTGGCGCTCGCCGGAGAGCCGCGGCTCGGCGGGCACCGCCCCCAAGGAGGGCGCCGCCAAGGCCGGTGCCGCCAAAGGGGGTTCCGCCAAGGACGGCACGGCCAGGAACGGCACCGGCAAGGTCTCCCCCAAGGGCGGTGGCCACGGCCATCTGCGGCTGCTGCGGCGCTCCGCCGAGGACCAGCCCGCCGACCGCCCCGACCGGGACCCGGCGGCCGTCGTCTTCGGGATGGGCTACGGCCTCGTCCACCAGTCGCTGCCGTTCGCCGCGGCCGTCCTGGAGGCCATACGGGCCTCCTCCCCCGTGCCGTGCGCCGAGGGCGCCCCGGCCCCGAACCGGGCCGCCGCGCCGCGCCGCGACCCCGCCGACATCGCCGAGCGCATCCGTCACCTGGGCGACCTGCACACGGCCGGGCTGCTGACCGACGACGAGTTCAGCGCGAAGAAGGCCGAGCTGCTGGCGGAGCTGTAAGTGTCCGGTCCCTCCTCCGCACCGGCCGGCGAGGCCGCCGGCGCCTCATCGACCGCCGCGTCCTCCACCGCGTCCTCCACCGCCCACGAGAGCCTGCCCAAGGCCGCCCGGCGGCAGGCGGGCGGCCTTGCCCGGGCCCTGGTGACCCCCAGCTATCCGGCGACACCGCTGTTCGCCCAGTCGCCCAGGAACTGGCTGCGCAGGGTGCCGTACGGCGTGGCGATGGTCCTCACCACGATCCTGGTCCCCACCACCGCCCAGATGCTCTCCCATGACTACGGGGTGGGCGGCGGCGTCGCCACGCTGCTCGGCATCGTCCAGGGCAGCCCGCTGCTGCTGTCCGTCACCCGCCCCCTCCAGGCGTGGTGGATCGTCTTCCTCTCCGACCTGGTCTGCGCCCTGGTGGTGCTCGGCACCGCGGACCACCTGGAGAACCGGGTGTGGCCCTGGCTGCCGGGCGCCATCATCGGCTATCTCTTCCTGCTGCTCGCCCTCGCGCTGCGCGAACCGCGCCGCACCCTGGTGGCGGTGTGGCTGGTCACCGGCACCGCGGGACTGGCGCTCGGCATGGCCTTCCCGGACAAGAGCAACGGCAGCAATGTGGTGCTGTTCGTGCTCAGCGGCGTGGTGCTGCTCGTCGCCGGGGCGCTGCGCGAGCGCGGGGACGCCCAGCGGCGGCTGGCCGAGCAGGAGACGATCAGCGAGGCCGAACGGGCCCATCGCACCCTGTTGGAGGAGCGCACCCGGATCGCCCGTGAGCTGCACGATGTGGTCGCCCACCACATGTCGGTGATCACCGTGCAGGCGGACAGCGCCCCGTACCGGATCGGCGGTCTGCCGTCCGAGGCGGAGCGGGAGTTCTCCACCATCGCCGCCACCGCCCGGGAGTCGCTCGCCGAAATGCGGCGGCTGCTGGGCGTGTTGCGCAGCGAGGAGACCCGCGGGGAGCGGGCACCGCAGCCGGGGCTGCGGCAGGTGCCACAGCTGGTCGAGGCGACGGTACGGGCCGGGATACCGACCACGCTGACCATCGCGGACGACGTGGCCGAGCTCGAACCGCTGCCGCAGGCCGTGGGGCTGTCCGCGTACCGCATCGTGCAGGAGGCGCTGGCCAATGTGGTGCGCCACGCACCGGGCGCCGCCACCCGCGTGGCCATCTCCGCCGAGGACGGCTCGGCGCTGACCCTGCTGGTGGTCAACGGCCCGGCCCACAGCGCGCCCACCAAACCCCTGGAGACCAGCGGCACCGGCCATGGCCTCGTCGGCATGGTCGAGCGGGTACGGCTCGTCGGCGGCATGCTCGACACCGGCCCGCTGGCCGACGGCGGCTTCCGCGTCGCGGCCCGCCTCCCCCTGGTAGACCTCGAAGAGACGGACCCCTCATGACCATCAAGGTGATCATCGTCGACGATCAGGCGATGGTGCGGGCGGGGTTCGCCGCCCTGCTCGCCGCGCAGAGCGACATCGACGTCGTCGGCGAGGCACCGGACGGACGGGAGGGCGTGGAGGTCAGCCGCCGCAGCCACCCCGATGTGGTGCTGATGGACGTGCGGATGCCCGAGATGGACGGGCTCGAGGCGGCCCGCCGGCTGCTGGACCCGCCACGCGGGGTCACCCACCGGCCCAAGGTCCTGATGCTCACCACCTTCGACGTGGACGACTACGTCTACGAGGCGCTGCGCGCCGGGGCCAGCGGCTTTCTGCTGAAGGACGCCCCGCCGGCCGATCTGATCTCCGCGGTCCGGGTGGTGGCGGCGGGCGAGGCGCTGCTCGCCCCGTCCGTCACCCGCCGGCTGATCGCCGACTTCGCCCGCCAGCGCCCCGCCCCGCGCCGCGACGGCCCGGCCCTGCGGCGCAGCGGACTGACGCCGCGTGAGACCGAGGTGCTGGAGCTGATCGCCCGTGGTCTGTCCAACCAGGAGATCGCCGAGTCGCTGGTGCTCGCGGAGCAGACGGTGAAGACGCACATCGGCCGGGTGCTGGCCAAGCTGGGGCTGCGCGACCGCGCCCAGGCGGTGATCTTCGCCTATGAGTCGGGCCTGGTGACACCGGGTCAGTGACCCCGGCCGGGCAACCACCCCCTACTGGGGTATGACATCCCACTTGGCACCGGGGGGTGACGTACCGCCACCCGACACCTCTCTACCTTTCCCTCGCCACCGATGGAACCACCGACGGTTCCACCGGCGGAACCACTCATGGAACCGCCGACGGAACCGCTGCCGGAAGAGGGAAAGCCGCCGCCATGTCCCAGACGCTACGCACCAGGCACTACGCACGACGCCTGATCACCGCGGCGCTCACCATCACCGTCATGGCGGGGACGGCCGGCTGGACGGTGGCCCACGAGGAGCAGGCCATCACCGGGCCGCCGCCGGGGACCTCCGCATGGCTGGCGGACCATTCGCTGAGCGGGGCCGGGCGCGAGCTGCCCGATCCGGCCACCGCCTCACCCGCCGGGATCGCCCGGTTCTTCGACCGGCTCACCGAGGTCCAGCGGAAGGCGCTGGTCATCCGGCACCCCGAGGTGGTGGGCAATCTGGACGGGGCACCGCTGAGCCTGCGGTACGAGGCCAACGCCCGGGCGATCCGGGCCGCCTGGCACAAGGAGCGCAAGGCCGACCCGAAGAGCCCGCTCGCCGAGCGGTACGCGGCGCTGCTGGAGCCCGGCCGCCAGATCCTCGCCTTCGATCCGCGCGGGCGCGGCCAGGTGGCGGAGGTCTACGGGGACTTGGCGGCGGCCCGCCGCACGGCCGTGATCGTGCCCGGCTCGGACATCGACCTGGACGACTTCGACCGCACGGGCGACCCGTACGGCGCCCCGGCCGGAATGGCCCGGTCGCTGCGGGCGCGGATGGCCGAGGACGCTCCCGCGACCCCGACCGCCGTCATCGCCTGGGTCGGCTACACCACCCCGGTCGGGCTGGGCCCGGACGCCGCCACCAGCCGACTGGCCAAGGCGGGTGCGCCCCGCCTGGACCGGTTTCTGGCCGGGCTCGCCGTGACCACCGCGGCCACCGCCGACGCCCCGCCCGCCGTGTTCTGCCACAGCTACGGCTCGGTGGTGTGCGGTCTCGCCGCCTCCGCGATGGACCGCGCCCGCGTCTCCGACCTGGTGGTGCTGGGCAGCCCGGGGATGCGCGCGGACAGCGCCGAGGCCCTGCGCACCGGGGCCCGGGTCTGGGCGGCGCGGGACCGCACCGACTGGATCCGCCGGGTGACCGGCTATGACTTCCTGGGCCTGGGCCACGGCGACGACCCGACCGATCCGTCCTTCGGCGCCCGGGTGGTCTCCTCCGAGAGCGCCCACGGGCACACCGGCTACTTCGCGCCGGGTACGGATTCGCTGCGCAACTTCTCGCGGATCGCGCTGGGGGACTTCGACGGCGTGCGGTGCGCGGAGGAGGACGGCGGCGGTCCGGGCACGGGGCCGGACTGCCGCCAGGGCCTCAGCTGACCGCCGTCCCCGGCGGCGCGGCCCTCGGCGCCCGCCACGCGGCCCGGCGCCGCGGGCTATTCGCGGCCCGCGCTCGTCGCGCTCATGTCGGCGTAGCGGGCGCCCGCCACCTGTCCGGCGATCGGCTCCAGCGCGGCCAGCTCGTCCGCGCTCAGTTCGATCCGGGTCGCGCCGGTGTTCTGCTCGATCCGGGCCCGGGTGCGGGTGCCGGGGATCGGCACCACGGCGAGCCCGTGCACCTGGGCCCGCTGCTGCACCCAGGCCAGCGCGATCTGGGCGAGCGTGGCCCCGCGCGCCTCGGCGATCTTCCGGAGCGGCTCCAGCAGCGCGGCGTTGGCGGCCGCGTTGTCGCCGGTGAAGCGGGGCTGACGGCGGCGGAAGTCGTCCTCGCCCAGCTCCTGCTCGGCCTGGACGAAGGAGCCGGTGAGGAAGCCGCGGCCGAGCGGCGAGTACGGCACGAGGCCGACGCCCAGCTCCCGGGCGGCCCCGACCACGCTCTCCTCGATGTCGCGGCTGAACAGCGACCACTCCGACTGCACCGCGGCGATGGGGTGCACCGCGTGCGCCGCGCGCAGCTCGTTCGCCGTGACCTCGCTCAACCCGAGGTGCTTGACCTTCCCCTCGGCCACCAGCTCGGCCATGGCGCCGACGCTCTCCTCCAGCGGCACCTCGGGGTTGCGCCGGTGCATGTAGTACAGGTCGATGTGGTCCACCCCGAGGCGGCGCAGGCTGCCCTCCACGGCCTGGCGGATGTACGGGCGGTCGTTGCGTATCCGCTGGCGGCCGAACGGGGCGCTCTCGTCGCGCTCGATGGCGAACTTGGTGGCCAGGGTGATCCGGTCCCGGTTGGCCCGGACGAAGGGGGAGATGAACTCCTCGTTCCGCCCGAAGCCGTAGACATCGGCGGTGTCGAAGAGCGTGACGCCCAGTTCCAGGGCCCGCTCCAGCGTGGCCCGCGCCTCCGCCTCGTCGTGGGTCGGTCCGTAGGCCCAGCTCATGCCCATGCAGCCCAGGCCCTGGACGCCGACCTCGGGTCCGCCGGTCCCCAGGCCGACGGTCGCGATGGTCTCGTTGGTGCGGTCGCTCATACGGGGTCAAACCTCTCCGACGCCCTCCGGGCGTCAGCGTAGACATCGATCTTGAAGTCGAGGACTTCGAGCGTGCTCTGGAGCTCGGCGATCCGCTCCCGCACGTTCTCGCGGTGCGTGGTCAGCAGTTCCTCGCGCTCGGCGAAGGTGTGCTCGCCCTCCCGCACCAGCTCGGCGTAGCGGACCATGTCCGCGACCGGCATCCCGGTCAGCCGCAGCTTGCCGACGAGGTCGAGCCAGTCCAGGTCGCGGTTGGTGAAGCGGCGCTGGCCGGTGTGCGTACGGTCCACATGCGGCATCAGCCCGATCCGCTCGTACCAGCGCAGGGTGTGCGCCGTCAGCCCGGTGTAGGCGACGACCTCACTGATCGAGTATCGGTCCTGCCCGGTGGGCCGGGGGTGGCCTACCCTCCCCGCGCAGTTCTTCCGCGCCTTCACCGGGGCGCTCTCCATCACGGTCATGCCGATTCACCTCTCGCAGGTCGCGGATCCGCACACCTCGTCGACGTCGTCAACGCTATGTACTTCGAGTGCACTCCAAGCAAGCGAAGATTTGGGGGAACCTTGGCGCCTGCGGCGGGCTGCTCCCCTCCCCGCCCCTTCCCTCAACTGTGGCTCCGCCCCAGACCCCGGCCGGACGACCCGGATACGCACGGACCCCCGCCCGGCCACCCGCCGCGCCGACCACGACCAGCCCGCCGACGCAGCCACTCACCCCGCGAACGCCCAAGTCGGCTCCCCGCCCCCGGGGTCCAGGGGTGGAGTCCCTGGTACGGGAAGGGGCGGGGAGGGGAAAGAGCCTCCGACGGACACCCCGTAGGCTCTGGGACATGGAGAGCCTGCGGATGATCGAGAACTGGCCGGTTCCGACGGCGGCGGCCGCCGTCGTGCGCCCGGACGGCACCCTGGCGGGATCGTACGGCCCGACCGGCCATCGGTTCCCCCTCGCCTCGGTCACCAAGCCGCTCGCCGCCTACGCCGCGCTGGTCGCCGTCGAGGAGGGCGCGGTGGAGCTGGACGAGCCGGCGGGGCCCGAGGGCTCCACGGTGCGCCATCTGCTGGCGCACACCTCCGGGCTCGCCTTCGACGAGCACCGCTCGGTCGCCGCGCCCGGCAACCGCCGGCTCTACTCCAACGCCGGGTTCGAGGTGCTGGGCGACCACATCGCCAAGGCCACGGGCATCCCGTTCCCGGAGTATCTGCGCCAGGCGGTGCTCCAGCCGCTCGGCATGGTCGCCACCGACCTGCCCGGCTCGCCCGCCAAGGACGGCGTCTCGACCGTGGACGACCTGGTGCGCTTCGCGGCGGAGCTGCAGGCCCCGCGGCTGCTGGCGGCCGAGACGCTGGCCGGGGCCACCTCCGTGGTGCACCCGGGTCTCACGGGTGTGCTGCCCGGCTACGGACATCAGCGGCCCAATGACTGGGGGCTCGGGTTCGAGATACGCGACGGCAAGTCGCCGCATTGGACCGGCGCCTCCTCCTCGCCCCGCACCTTCGGGCATTTCGGCCAGTCCGGGACGTTCCTCTGGGTGGACCCGGACGCGGGCGCCGCCTGTGTGGCCCTGACCGACCGGGCCTTCGGCCCGTGGGCGATCGAGGCCTGGCCCACGTTCACCGACGCGGTCCTGGCCGAGCTGGGATAGCGGGTGTCCGGCGGATGGTGACGCCTGCGGCGGGCCGGCCCCTCCCCGCCCCTTCCCGAAACTGGGGCTTCGCCCCAGACCCCGGGGTCCAGGGGCGAAGCCCGTGTCACGCGGCGGACACCCCGTAGCCCCTCAGCCGTAGCCCGGCTCCGCGTGCATCTCCCAGATCAGCAGCTCGGCGGGGCCCTCGGCGCGCGCCTCAAGACCCTCCGCGGCGGAGATCCGGGCCGCGTCGCCGGGCGTGAGGGTCTCCCCGTCGATCCGGGCCGCGCCGCGCACCGCGTGCGCGTAGACCCACGGCGCGTCCGGCAGGGCGGTGCGCTCACCGTCCACCAGCCGCCGCACATGCAGCACCGCCTCGGTGCGCTCCAGTGCGTACGGGGTGCCGTCGGCGATGCCGCGCACCACCTCGTACGCCGGGTCCGTGGCGGCGCCCGGGCCCGGCATCAGCCACATCTGGACGAAGGTGAGCGGTTCGGCGCCCGCGTTGCGCTCGGTGTGACGTACTCCGCTTCCGGCGCTGAGCCGCTGGACGTCGCCGGGGCGCACGACGGTCCGCGCGCCGGTGGAGTCCTCGTGGGTGAGCTCGCCCTCGACGACCCAGGTGACGATCTCCATATCGCGGTGGGGATGTTCGGCGAAGCCCGCGCCGGGGGCGAGCCGCTCCTCGTTGCAGGCCACGAGCGAGCCGAACCGCACATTGCCGGGGTCGTAGTACCCAGAGAAGGAAAAGGCGTGGCGCGTCTCGATGCCCGCGCCCTCCCCACCCGGATACCGTGCACCGGACCGCTGTATCCACATCACCCGGTCCACGGTAGTGCGCCCCTGACCGTCCGCCCCGCCCATGTCCCTACCCCCGCGTACACCTCCCGCCCCCAGCGCTCACCATCCGATAAGGCAGTCTTGTCCTCGTGCCTGAACCAGCCTCGAACACCCCGCATCCGCACAGTGCCACCCTGCGCCGCCTGGAGAAGTCCTCCGGGAAGCTCGCCGCCAACGCCATCGCGCGCATGGACGAGCAGCTGCCGTGGTACCGGGCGATGCCGCCCGAGAACCGCTCCTGGATCGGGTTGGTGGCGCAGGCGGGCATCGCGGCCTTCACCGAATGGTTTCGCCACCCCGAGGCACCCCAGGCGATCAGCACCGATGTGTTCGGCACCGCCCCGCGCGAGCTGACCCGGGCGATCACCCTGCGGCAGACCGTGGAGATGGTCCGCACGACCATCGAGGTCATGGAGTCGGCGATCGACGACGTGGCGGCCCCGGGCGATGAGTCGGTGCTGCGCGAGGCGCTGCTGGTGTACGCGCGGGAGATCGCCTTCGCCACCGCCCAGGTGTACGCGCAGGCCGCCGAGGCGCGCGGCGCGTGGGACGCCCGGCTGGAGTCGCTGGTGGTCAACGCGGTGCTGTCCGGCGAGGCGGACGAGGGGGCGCTGTCCCGCGCGGCCGCCCTGGGCTGGAACTCACCCGAACATGTGTGCGTGGTGCTGGGCACCGCCCCGGACGGGGACAGTGAGCTGACCGTCGAGGCGATCCGGCGGGCCGCCCGCCACGCCAAGCTTCAGGTGCTCACCGGCGTGCTGGGCGACCGTCTTGTGGTGGTCGCGGGCGGCTCGGACAATCCGCTCCAGGCGGCGAAGGCGCTGATCGGGCCGTATGCCCCGGGTCCGGTGGTGGCCGGTCCCGTGGTCTCCGACCTGCTGGCCGCGACCCGCTCGGCGGGGGCGGCGGCGGCCGGGCTGAAGGCGTGCACCGCCTGGCCGGACGCGCCCCGTCCGGTGCTCGCCGACGATCTGCTGCCCGAGCGTGCGATGGCCGGGGATCCGGCTGCCCGTGAGCAGTTGGTGGAGGAGATCTACAGACCGCTGGAGGAAGCCGGTTCGGCGCTGCTCGAGACGCTGAGTGTGTACCTCGAACAGGCGAGCAGTCTGGAGGGCGCGGCCCGGATGCTCTTCGTTCACCCGAACACCGTCCGCTACCGGCTACGACGTGTGACGGACGTCACCGGATGGTCACCTTCCGACGTCAGGTCGGCGTTTACTCTGCGCATAGCCCTGATCCTGGGACGTCTCGCCGACGCGAACATATTGCCCTGACCGTTTGTTGGACCCCCACAATTCCCCTGTCGGTTCTTCGTCCTTGTCCTCACGGGCGATTCGACCCGTCCGCAAGAGAGAGTGTGAGAGTGCTCGTACTCGTCGCTCCCGGCCAGGGTGCTCAAAAGCCCGGCTTCCTGACCCCCTGGCTCGACCTCCCCGGCGTCACCGAACGTCTGACCTGGTGGTCGGCCGTCTCCGGCCTGGACCTCATCCACTACGGAACCAAGGCCGACGAGGAGGAGATCCGCGACACCGCGGTGGCCCAGCCGCTGCTGGTGGCCGCCGGTCTGGTCGCCGCCCACGCGCTGTTCGGCGAGGGCGCCGAGGGCACGAGCGGTCTCGCGGAGCTGCCGAGCCGTATCGGCGCGGTCGCGGGCCACAGCGTCGGCGAGATCACCGCGGCCGTGGCCTCCGGTGTGCTCAACCACGAGGCGGCCATGGTGCTGGTCCGCCGCCGCGGACTCGCCATGGCGGAGGCCGCGAGCCGCACCGAGACCGGAATGGCCGCCATACTGGGTGGTGAGCAGGACGATGTCGTCGCCCACCTCGACAAGCACGGACTGACCCCGGCGAACGTCAACGGCGCCGGGCAGATCGTGGCCGCGGGCACCGCCGAGCAACTGGCGGCGCTGGCCGAGGACAAGCCCGTGGGGGTGCGCCGCGTCGTACCGCTCAAGGTGGCCGGCGCGTTCCACACCGACCACATGGCCCCGGCGGTCGCCGCCCTCGAGGCCCTGGTCGCGGGGGTCCCGGTGGCCGATCCGCGCACCCGCTACGTCTCCAACCGGGACGGTGGGGTCGTGGCGACCGGGGCCGGGGTGATCGAGCGGCTGGTCGCCCAGGTGTCCAACCCGGTGCGCTGGGATCTGTGCATGGAGACCTTCCAGGAGCTGGGCGTCACCGGGCTCATCGAGGTGGCCCCGGGCGGCACGCTCACCGGCATCGCCAAGCGCGCGCTGCCGGGCGTCACCAATGTGGCGCTGAAGACTCCGGACGATCTCGACACGGCGCGTGCGCTGATCGAGGAGCACGCCGTCCCCGTCGACACACCGGCCGAAGAGGAGCTCCGAGAAGCATGACCGCGAAGATCAAGCCCAGTAAGGGCGCCCCGTACGCGCGCATTCTCGGCGTCGGTGGCTACCGTCCGACCCGGGTGGTGCCGAACGAGGAGATCCTCAAGCACATCGACTCCTCCGACGAGTGGATCCGCTCCCGTTCGGGCATCGCCACCCGGCACTGGGCCGGTCCGGACGAGACGGTCGCCACCATGTCCGTGGAGGCCGGAGGCAAGGCCATCGCCGATGCCGGTCTGACGCCGGAGCAGATCGGCGCCGTGATCGTCTCGACGGTCTCGCACCTGAAGCAGACCCCGGCGGTCGCCACCGAGATCGCGCATCTGCTGGGCACCGGCAAGCCGGCCGCGTTCGACATCTCGGCGGGCTGTGCGGGCTTCGGCTACGGACTGACCCTCGCCAAGGGCATGATCACCGATGGCACCGCGGAGCATGTGCTGGTCATCGGGGTCGAGCGGCTTTCGGACCTGACCGATCTGGAGGACCGGGCGACGGCCTTCCTGTTCGGCGACGGCGCCGGCGCCGTGGTGGTCGGCCCCTCCAAGGAGCCCGCGATCGGCCCGACCGTCTGGGGTTCGGAGGGCGACAAGTCCGACACCATCACCCAGACGCTGCCCTGGGACGTCTACCGCGAGCAGAACGCCGCCGACGTGCGCTACCCGGCGCTGCGCCAGGAGGGCCAGGCCGTCTTCCGCTGGGCCGTCTACGAGATGGCGAAGGTCGCCCAGCAGGCCCTGGACGAGGCCGGGGTCAGCGCGGACGAGCTCGACGCGTTCATCCCCCACCAGGCCAATATGCGGATCATCGACTCGATGATCAAAACCCTCAAGCTGCCGGAGCACGTCACGGTCGCCCGTGATGTGGAGACCACCGGCAACACCTCGGCCGCCTCCATTCCGCTCGCCATGGAGCGGCTGTTGGCGACGGGGCAGGCGAAGAGCGGCGACACCGCGCTCGTCATCGGATTCGGAGCGGGTCTCGTCTACGCAGCGACGGTCGTTACCCTCCCTTAGGCTCCATAGTCCATATCCACGCAGCTCCACAGAAGTCGGACGCTGCGCCACCACCGCAACACACCGAAGAAGGAGCGCCGCAATGGCCGCCACTCAGGAAGAGATCCTCGAGGGTCTCGCCGAGATCGTCAACGAGATCGCCGGTATCCCGACCGAGGACGTCCTGCTGGACAAGTCCTTCACCGACGACCTGGACGTCGACTCGCTGTCCATGGTCGAGGTGGTCGTCGCCGCCGAGGAGCGCTTCGACGTGAAGATCCCGGACGACGACGTCAAGAACCTCAAGACCGTCGGCGACGCCGTCGACTACATCCTCAAGCACCAGGGCTGAGCCCGTATCAAGGCCGGTCGTCGCCGCCCGTGCGGTGGCAGGTCCAGCACCTTCTACACGTGGAGTAGGAATTCCTGTGAACTCGACCAATCGCACCGTGGTCGTCACCGGTGTTGGTGCCACGACGCCGCTGGGTGGCGACGCCCCGTCGACCTGGGAGGCCATGCTGGCCGGCCGGTCCGGCGTCCGCCTTCTGGAGGAGGAATGGGCGGCCGAGTTGCCGGTCCGCATCGCCGCGAAGATCGCGGTGGAGCCGGGCACGATCATTCCGCGTCCGCAGGCCCGCAAGCTCGACCGTTCCGCGCAGTTCGCGCTGCTCGCGGCTCGTGAGGCATGGGCGGACGCGGGCTTCACCGCCAGGGCGGGCGAGGACTCCTCGATCGACCCCGACCGGCTCGGCGCGGTCGTGGCGTCCGGTATCGGCGGGGTCACCACCCTGCTCGACCAGTACGACGTGCTGCGCGAGAAGGGTGTCCGCAAGGTCTCCCCGCACACCGTGCCGATGCTGATGCCCAACAGCCCGGCGGCGAACGTCAGCATCGACCTCAACGCCCGCGCGGGCGCGCACACCCCGGTGAGCGCGTGCGCCTCCGGAGCCGAGGCCATCGGCTACGCCATCGAGATGATCCGCACCGGCCGCGCCGACGTGGTCGTCGCGGGCGGCACCGAGGCGTCCATCCACCCGCTGCCCATGGTCGCCTTCGGCAACATGATGGCGATGTCCAAGAGCAACGACGACCCGCAGGGCGCCTCGCGCCCGTTCGACGTCGACCGCAACGGCTTCGTGATGGGCGAGGGCTCGGGCGCCATCGTCCTGGAGTCGGCCGAGCACGCCGCGGCGCGTGGCGCCCGGGTGTACGCGCAGGCCATCGGCCAGGGCATCTCGGCCGACGCCCACCACATCACCCAGCCGGAGCCGTCCGGCAACGGCATCGGGAACGCGCTGCAGAACCTGGTGGAGAACACCGGCATCAGCGGTGCCGAGGTCGCGCACGTCAACGCGCACGCGACCTCGACCCCGCAGGGCGACCTGGCGGAGATCAAGGCGCTGCGCAAGGTGTTCGGCGACGACGTGGACCACATGGCGGTCTCCGCCACCAAGTCCATGACGGGCCATCTGCTCGGCGGCGCGGGCGGTGTGGAGACGGTGGCCAGCGTGCTCGCGCTGTACCACCGGCTGGCCCCGCCGACGATCAACATCGGCTCGCTGGACCCGGAGGCGGACGCGGACATCGTGACCGGCGAGGCGCGGGCGCTGCCGGCCGAGGGCCCGATCGTGGCGCTGAACGACTCGTTCGGCTTCGGCGGCCACAATGTGGTGCTGGCCTTCCGCACGGTCTGACGCGCCGCTGGTCCAACGCCCTGATACGTGGGGGTGGCCCGCCTCCGGCTCCGGCCGGGGGCGGGCCGTCGGTGTGTCAGCCGGTGTGTCGGCTCAGGGGGCTTCGCCGTCGAAGCTGGCGAAGTACGAGGCCACCATGTCCTCGTCGCCGTGGCCCGCCTCGATCGCGCGGCGGAACCGCTCCGCGCCCGCGGCCGCCAGGTCCAGCCGCACTCCGGCGCGCTCCCCGGCCTGCACGATCAGCCGGGCGTCCTTCTCGGCGGTCTTGGTGGCGAAGCTGGGCTCCAGGTCGCCCCGGAGCACCTGGGCCGACTTGACCCGCATATAGCCGTTGTCCAGCGGGCCGCCCTCGACCGCGTCCAGGAAGCCCTGCCAGTCCACGCCGAGCCCCTTGGCGAGGGCGGCCGCCTCGGCGGTGGCGTGGGTGACGTTGAGGACCCAGCTGTTGAGCACCAGCTTGAGCCGGGTGGCGGCGGCGCCCTCCGCGCTGTCGCCGACCCACTCCGTACGGCTGCCGATGGCGTCGAAGACCGGCCAGACGACCGGGCGGACGGGCACCGGCCCGGCGGCCAGCACCAGCAGCTGTCCGTTCTCCGCGGGCTGCTTGGTGCCGAGCACGGGCGAGTCGATGAGGACGAGATCCTTCTCACGGGCGAACGCGGCGAGTGATTCCAGCGCCTCCAGCCCCGCCGTGGTGGCCTGGGCCCATGCGGTTCCGGGGCGCAGCGCGGGGGCGGCCTGCCGCATCGTCTCGAGCGCCACGGCGCCGTCGTAGAGGATGGTGAGGACGACATCGGCGCCGTCCACGGCCTCGGCCGGGGTGTCGGTGACGCGTACGCCGTCCTGGCTGAGCGGTTCGGCCTTGGATCGGGTGCGGTTCCACGCACGGACCTCGAGCCCGGAGCGGGCGAGGTTACGGGCCATTCCGGAACCCATGATGCCGGTGCCGAGGACCGCGACGGACGTTGCCGGGTGTTGTTCGGTCATTCCGCCACGCTAAAACCCGGAGCGGGGTCCCGGCCAAAGGGATGGCGGCGCGTCAGGTGCTCAGACGACCTGGTGCAGCCAGCGGACCGGGGCGCCCTCACCCGCGTAGCGGAACGGCTCCAGCTCGTCGTCCCAGGGCTTGCCGAGCAGTTTGGCGATCTCCGCCTCGAGGTCGCTCTCGCCGCGGGCGGAGCGGGCGAGGGCGGCGCGCAGCCGGTCCTCGGGGATCAGGATGTCGCCGTGCATTCCGGTGACGGCGTGGAAGATGCCGAGTTCGGGGGTGGAGCTGTAGCGCTCGCCCTCGGCGGTGGCGCAGGGCTCGGCGGTCACCTCGAAGCGCAGCAGATGCCAGCCGCGGAGCGCGGAGGCCAGTTTGGAGGCCGTGCCGACCTCGCCCTGCCAGGAGAACTCGGCACGCCAGGTGCCGTTCGCCGCCGGCTGCTTGATCCAGTCGAGGGTGACACGCACGCCGAGGACGCCCGCGATGGCCCATTCGACGTGCGGGCACAGCGCGCGCGGAGCGGAATGCACATACAGAACTCCACGGGTCGTCACCGGTGCCTCCTGTGCGGTTCGAGGTGCGCCTTCCCCAGCGGCCTCGCGCCCGTACCGGTCCCGCCCGGGACATCGGATCACATTCTGCCCTAGTGATCACTCCCACACCAGTCTCGACGTCACCTTCAGTGAAATTTATCGTGCAGAATTCTCTAGAAAGTGGACAGGATGTGACGGGGCGTAATGTGCTGGTACCGCATAGCGCGCCTTGTCGCCGGGACGACGCTCATCTGGCGCAAGAAAAACGTACCGTGCGAGCCAGCCGGAGGAGTGACGTACCGTCGGTCCGGACAGATATCACCCAACAGCCGGAGGGGGAACAGCCATGCGGGTCAGCGCGACACGCCGGAAGCGATCGGCGGCCGCTTCCTCGACCACGCGTACGATCGTGCGCCCGTCCCCGCGCCCCACCGGGCGCACCGCTGGACGCACGGGCATGGTGCTGTTCACCACCGCCGCCGTGCTGAGCTCAGCGGGCTGTTTCGGCAGCTCGGACGACCCCTCACGGCACGGGCCGACCCGCGCGGGGAAGACGCCCGGCGCCAAGCGGTCCATCGTCTGGAACACCCGGCCGACCTCGATCGCCTCCGTGGGCGACTCCATCACCCGCGGCTTCGACGCCTGTTCGGTGCTCTCCGACTGCCCCGAGGTGTCGTGGTCCACCGGCACCGATGTGCGGAGCCTCGCCCAGCGGCTGCTGCCCTCCGCCACCGCCGACGCGGGGACCCACGCCTGGAACTTCGCCAAGACCGGCGCGGTCGTGGCCGACCTCCCCGGCCAGATCGAGGCGGCCGCGGCCCGCAGGCCGAAGCTGATCACCGTGATGATCGGCGCCAATGACGCCTGCCGGGACTCGGTGGACGACATGACCTCACCCGAGCAGTTCCGCACCACCTTCACCTCGGCGCTCACCCGGCTGCGCCGTGATCTGCCGAAGACGCAGGTGTATGTGGCCAGCGTGCCGGATCTGAAGCGGCTGTGGTCGGAAGGGCGCAAGAACGTCTTCGGGCGGCAGATCTGGAAGCTGGGCATCTGCCCGTCGATGCTGAAGGACTCCCAGGACCTGGACGCGGCCTCCAACGACCGCCGACAGCGGGTGTCGGACCGGGTGACCGAGTACAACAAGGTGCTGAAGGACGTGTGTGGGCGGGATGTGCTGTGCCGGTACGACCCGGCGGTGCACAAGTACCGCTTCACCACGCATGAGCTGAGCAAATGGGACTGGTTCCACCCCAGCAAGGCGGGCCAGGCGCAACTGGCCGACATGGCCTACCGCCGCATCACCGCGCCCTGACCCTGACCCCGGCCGCGCCCGGCTCCCGGCCGGGGCCCGGAAGCCGGGCGCGGGACGCGGGCCCCCTCCCTTCGTGCGGCTCCGCCGCCCGGCAGGGGCTGCACCCCTGGCCCCCGGGCGCAGGGGTGCAGCCCCGCCCCTCCGGGGCCTGGGGTGCAGCCCCGGTGCTCCGGGGGCTGGGGCAGAGCCCCAGGTTCGGGAAGGGGCGGGGAGGGGACAGCCTGCCGTAGGCGGCGCGGATCGTCGGGCGTCCTCTGGCTGGTGGACGCGAGCGGCCTCGGCGCGTGTCGGGCGGCGTGGCTCAGGGTGTCGGCTGCACGGGCACCGGGGCCGACAGGCGGCGGTCGGCTACGCTGCGGCCCGCCTCCGCCGCGTAGGTGCCCGGGATCAGGCGCCAGGCGCCCTTCGTCTCGTCCCAGATCTCCGCCGCCCGGCGGGGCACGGGGATGGTCGCCTCCGCCGTCTCCCCCGGGGCCGCGTCCACCGATGCGAAGCCCGCGAGGCGGCGCACCGGCCGCTCCACCCCGTCGTCCCCGGGCACGGCGAGATAGATCTGCACGACCTCACGGCCCGTCCTGGCACCCGTATTGCGGACCCGCACGGTCACCGTGCCCAGCGCCTCGCCGTCGCCCTCCGCGGGGGTGAAGTCCATCGCCTCATACGCCCAGTCCGTGTAGCCGAGGCCATGGCCGAACCAGTACGCCGGAGCGGTCCCCTCCCGCCGCTCCCACGCGCGGTAGCCGATGAACACGCCCTCGTCGTAGACCAGTCGGCCCTCGCTGGGCGTGACCGTGCTGACCGGGGCGTCCTCGAGCCGCTGGGGCCAGGTCGTGGGCAGGCGGCCGCCGGGCTCCTCCGCGCCCAGCAGGACGTCGGCGAGCGCGGCCCCCGCCTCCTGGCCCGGGAACCAGCTCAGCAGCACCGCGGCGACCTCGTCCCGCCAGGCCATCTCGACCGGTGAGCCCGCGTTGACCACCACCACGGTGGGGGTGCCGGTGGCGGCGACCCGGCGCACCAGCTCGTCCTGACGGCCCGGCAGCCGCAGATGCCCGCGGTCGAACCCCTCGCTCTCGACCCGCTCGGTGGTGGCCACCACCACCACGGCCGCCTCGGCCGCCGAGGCCGCGGCGACGGCCTCCTGGATCAGCTCCTCGGCGTCCCGCTCCGGGGCCCGGTGCAGCAGGCTGAAGGAGACGGCGTCGAGAAGGGCGTCCTCGGGGCGGGCCACCGCGCAGGTGAGGCTGACTTCCACCGGTTCGCCCGCCGTGAGCTCCACCTGGCCCCGGGGCACGGGCGAGCCCATGAAGGCCTCGAAGGGGTCGCCGACGTCCGCCGGGTGTTGCTCCCCCTCGAAGAGCACCTTGCCGTCCACGGCCAGCCGGAGGCCGCCCAGCCCCCTGGTGCCGAAGGAGTGGGCGCCGCTCTCGCGCGGGGTGAAGGTGCCGACGGTCTCGACGGTGTGCAGCTCCTGGAAGCTCACCCCGTCGGGGAAGTCGCTGATCCACTGCACCTGCCCGCCGGCCAGCCGGGACTCGCCCAGCACCCGCCCGTCCGCGGCCCGGACCACGGCGCGCAGCTCGAAGCCCTGGGCGGCGGGGGCGAGTTCATCGGTGGGGTCGGCACCCACGGCGTAGCTGAGCTCGACGCCCGGGGGCAGGGCGGCCCGCAGCCCGTCGAGCGGTGAGACCACATGGTCGGGGAAGACCACCGCCGAGCCGCCGCCCAGCACCCGGGCATCGCGCGCCGCGGCGCCGATCAGGGCCAGCGACCGCACCCCGCCGGGGGCGCCGGGGTCGAGGGGCAGCACCGCTTCCCGGCCGCCCGCGCCCTCGTTCCGCAGCAGCACGAAGGAGCGCCGGGCGATCTCGCGGGCCAGCACGTCCCCGTCGATCGGGCCTGGCCGGTCGGCGGGGGCGACGGCCGGGGCCGCGCCGTCCAGGACGCCGACCCTGGCGGCCAGGGTGAGCAGCCGCCGCACCGCCTCGTCCAGCTCCGCCTCGCTCACCTGGCCATCGCGCACCGCGGCGGCCAGCGCCTCGCCGTAGACGGTCCGCGGGCCGGGCATCGCCACATCGAGCCCGCCCTTGAGCCCCCGCACGGTGTCACGGGCCGCCATCCAGTCGGAGACGATGAAGCCGTCGAAGCCCCATTCGCCGCGCAGCACCCCCTGCTGAAGCTCGCGGTGCTCGGTCATGGTCGAGCCGTTGACCCCGTTGTAGGCGGCCATGACGCCCCAGGGGCGGGCGTTCTTGACGATGGCTTCGAAGGGCGCGAGATACAGCTCGCGCAGCGCCCGCGCGGCGATCCGGTTGTCGACGGTGAAGCGCTCGGTCTCGGCGTCGTTGGCCACGAAGTGCTTGACGGTGGTGCCCACTCCGCCGTCCTGCACACCCGTCACATAGCCGGTGCCGATCTCGCCGGTGAGATACGGATCCTCGCTGTAGGCCTCGAAGTGGCGGCCGCCCAGCGGGGAGCGGTGCAGATTGACCGTGGGCGCGAGCAGCACATGGACGCCCTTGCGCCGCGCCTCCTGCGCGAGCAGCCGCCCCGCCCGCCGGGCGAGCTCCGGGTCCCAGGTCGCGGCGAGCGCGGTGGGGCTGGGCAGGGCGACGGAGGGGTCGTCGGCGGTCCAGTGGACGCCACGGACGCCGATCGGGCCGTCCGACATCACCAGGGAGCGCAGCCCGATCGCCGGAACGGCGGGCAGGCTCCACATGTCCTGCCCGGACAGCAGCCGCGCCTTGGTGTCCAGATCCAGCAGGCCGAGGGCCTTCTCCACGGCCTCGGCCGTGCGCCCCTCGCCGCCCTCGCCACCCTCGCCGATCGCGTCCGCCATCGCTCGCCCCTCCCGGTGCGGGTCCCGTCCGGTCCTCGTCCGGGGCCATCGTGGACCCGAGAACCTGTCGCCAGGTAGGTACCGTTATCGACTCGTTATCAAACATGCTCTACGGTACGGGCATGGAGAGGGCGACCGAGCGCGGTACCAGACGTGGTGAGGAACGACGGGCGGAGATCGTCCGCTGCGCGCTCGAAGTGATCGCCGAGCGCGGCTACCGAGGCGCGACCCTCGGCGCGGTCGCCGAGCGGGTGGGCCTCACCCAACAGGGGCTGCTCCACTACTTCCCCACCAAGGACTCGCTCCTCATCGCCGTGCTCGAGGAGCGCGACCAGTGGGACACCGGCTCCGCGCGGCGCGACGGAGGGCACGTATGGCCGCTGGACCTGCTCGCCTCGCTGGTGGAGTACAACGCGATGCGCCCCGGCGTCGTCCAGACCTTCTCCGCGCTCCTCGGTGAGAGCGTCACCGACGACCACCCCGCGCGCGGCTTCTTCACCCAGCGCTATGACAAGGTGCGCGCCGACATGGCGGCCATCCTGCGCGGCGAGTTCGGCGACCGGCTCCCCGGCGGGCTCACCCCCGAGGCCGCCGCGCCGCTGCTGGTGGCGGTGATGGACGGGCTCCAGTTCCAGTGGCTGCACGACCGGGACGCGCTGGACATGCCCGCCCTCTTCCGGGCCTTCGTCTCCCTGCTGGGGCAGGGAGACGAAGCGGCCGAGGCGTGACGGCCGTGCGGGCGGGCCGTCTCGTGACGGTGGCTCAGCCGTCGCCGCCCACCAGCCTGACCCCCCGCTCGACCCCGGCCGCGTTCCTCGGCATCGGCACGAAGGAGCCATCGGTGTCGAACCTCAACAGCGTGATCTCGGCGTCCGCCGGTCCCGGTTCGTACCGCCCCACGTCCACCGCGTCGATCAGCCAGCGGTGCCGCTGTCCGTCGCAGACCGCGCCATAGCCACCGAGGCCGTGGCGCTCCCGGCCCTGGGTGAGGGTGACGAGCACGCTGGCCCGCGAGTACTCCATCCCTTCCCGGACGCATCGGTAGCTGCCGTACAGCGTGACGGATCCGTCCGGGGTGACGTCCCCGGTGCGGTCGATGGTCAGATCGTCGGTCCAGGGCAGGGGCAGACGCGGCCCGTCGGGCCGGGCGTGGGCGGCGGGCGCGGCGTGGGCGGCGGGCGCGGCGTGGGCGGCAGGCGCGGCGTGGGCGGCAGGCGCCGCCATGAGAAGAACGGTAAGGGCGCCGAGGGCGCGGCGGCGGTTGCGCATGGACGTACCTCCTGGGGCGGGAGTTCAGTTGCCCGTACAGCTACCGGGCGCCCGAACCCGTCCGGGGGAACCTCACCCCCGTGCGGCGTGTCCGGCACCGCCCAACGGGTGGCCGCCGGGCGCCCGGTTGACCCCACGGCCCCGCGACCGGTCGCCCCCGGTGACGCCCTTACGGTGCTCATCCGCGCCCTTACGGTGCTCACTCCCGGACCGCCTCCTCCGACGGGGCCGCTTCGCGCGGGCGTGCCGCCGCCGGATCGCCCCGCAGCCCCGGGGCCAGGGCAAGGGTGACGGCCACGGAGACCGCCGCCAGCGTGGCCATCGCCACCGCCGGCGAGGTGGGCTGGGCCAGCGCGCCCGCGAGGGCCGCGGACACGCCCTGCATGGTGAGCATGCCGGAGGAGTGCAGCCCCAGGGCCTGGCCGCTCATCTCGTCCGGTGTCAGGGCCATCAGCCGCTGCTGGAGCGCCAGCGTGGCCGAGAAGCCGATCGAGGCGAGGGCGACGGCGGCCAGCGCGAGCGGCAGCGGCGGGTGCAGTGCGAAGACCAGATACGGCGCGGCGAGCAGCAGCCGCAGGGGCGCCGCGAGCCGCTCCCGCCGGTGCGGCGGCAGCAGCCGTCCGGTGAGGAGGTCCCCCATCAGCATGCCGAGGGAGCCCACGGCGAAGAGCAGCCCGGCGTGCCGGGGCGCGTAGGGCACGAAGAGGGACTCACAGCCGACGATCAGCCCGTTGGGCACCCAGAGCGCGTAGTAGACACGGCGGCGGGGCGCGGAGGACCACAGCCGGGCGTTGACGCGCCAGGTCTCGGCGACCGACGGCCGTCCGCCGGCCCGTGCCGCGCGCCCGCTCATGCCGAACCGGGCGGTGGCCCCGGCCAGCGCGTACAGCGCGGCGGCGGTGAGCAGGGTGCCGCGCGCCGAGAGGGCGGTCACGAGGAGGCCACCGGCCGCGTATCCGCCGATCTGCATGGTGCCGCCCGACATGTTGAGCACCGAACGGCCCAGCAGATAGCCGTCCTTGGGCAGGATCTCGGTGAGCAGCCCGTAGCGGACGGCCCCGCCGAGGGAGGCCGCCGCGCCCAGCCCGAAGACGATGGCGAGGACGGCCGCCACGGGCAGCCCGGGGAGGGCCAACGCGGCGGTCCCCAGGGCGAAGAGCGCCGACAGCCCGGACAGCGCGGCGCGCGGCGGCAGCCGGTCGGCCGCCGACAGCAGCGCCAGCGCGCCCGCCACCTGGGCGAGCGAGGGGCCGAACATGCTGAGCGCGGAGAGCAGTGGTGAGCCGGTCGCGGCGTAGACCAGGGTGGCGAGGGCGAGTCCGCTCGCCGTGGAGGCGGCCACCTGGGTGGCGGACACCAGGAACAGCGGGGTGAACTCCGGGGCCCGGAACACTTCTCGATATGTGCGCATGGCCTTCAGGCTCGGGAGTCGCCGCGCGGCGGCGTTAATGTTTCGCGCGGACGCGAAACGACGCGGGACGAGGCGCGACCACGGGTGGCGGCGGGGGTGGCCGGATGGGGCTGTGGCTGGTGGACGCGGACACGCTCGCGGGCGGCCGGTTCGTCCTCTCCGCCCTGGCCGAGACCACCGCCGCCCTGATCACCCTGGAGCGGGCGAGCGCCGCGCACCCGGGCGAGCGGGCCTGGCTCGACGCCCATCTGCCGGCCTACCGGGCGCGGTTGGCCGACGACCCGGTGACCGCGCTGCTCGTCCGGGCCGCGCTGGGCCGGACCTGGCTCGCGGACTTCCTCACCCAGGCGCCGCCCGGCGAGGGCGAGCCGTCCTTCGAGGAGGAGCTGGCCCGCGTCCGTACGACGGCCCCGGCCGCCGCCCGCTCCGACCTCACGGTCTCACTGGGCCGCTCCCCGCTCCCGGCGGCGCTGCGCCGCGACGATCTGCCGGGGCTCCTCGCGGAGCTGCTGGAGTGGGTGTGGGCGGAGGCCGTACGGCCCACCTGGCCGCACCGCCGCCGGATCATCGAGGCCGATGTGGTGGCGCGCACCGGCCAGGTGAGCCAGGGCGGCTGGGCGGCCGTCCTGGACGGTATGCGGCCGGGGATGCGCTGGCTGGGCGGCAGCCGGCTGCAGATCAACGCCCACGACAACCCGCCCCGCGCGGTCCACGGCGCCCAGCTGCTCTTCGTCCCCGTCACGCCCGCCGCCGGATGGGTCTCCTGGGACGCGCCGCACCGCTACGCCGTGATCTACCCGTGCGCCGGTGCCCTCGCCGTGCCCGACCCGCAGCCGACCGCCGACCCCCTCGCCCGCCTCCTCGGCCCGTCCCGCGCGAGCGTCCTGCTCCTCCTCGACACCCCGAAGAGCACCACCCATCTGGTGGCCCTCACCGGCCAGACCCTGGGCTCGATCGGCCGCCATCTGCGCGTCCTGCGCGAGGCCCGCCTGGTCCGCAGGCGCCGGGCGGGGCGATCGGTTCTGTACGACCGGACGACGGCGGGCGAGGTACTGGTGCGGGCACAGCGAAGCGGTTCGTAGCCGCCGTCCCCCCTTGGCTTGACCTCAACCTTGGTTCATGTCCGTGCCTGCTCTCGCCGTGTCGGCCACGACCGGGCGCGTTTCCGAAACCAACCAATTCCGATCAAGGGGGTCCGGCCATGACCGAGATGGTGACAGATGGATCAAGGATCACGCTCATCCGGTCCGGTACCGGAGCCGCCGGCGGAGTTCGCTGACGCGATCCTGGGAGGCACCGCACTGGACGCCCACCTCCTGGACCCGCGCGCCGACAGCCCGGCTCCCGTGCGGGCCTGGTTCGCCACGCCGACCAGAACACGCCTGCTCGGTCCTGGCTACGACCCGGCCGACGATGCCGCCCACCACCTCTCCGGCGGATCGCTCGCGGACTGGTGCGACGCCGTCCTCCATGTACGAGAGGTCACCTCGGCCCGTTTGCTCTCGCACACGAGAGACCGAGCCCCGCGCCACAGCGTCTCCAACGAACATTCCGGCAGACATGTTGCCCAGCGAAATGATCGGTCATGATGGTTCTTGATCGGTCATGATGGGTTGTCACGTTCGAACGTCATTCGACGCACAACCATTGACACCCTTGACAGGCTCTCACTACCGTCACGTCAAGATTTCGAACGAGTGACGAAATATCGAACACCGCGAAGGGTCGATTGCTGTGCGCATCACCGGTATCAGTACGCATGTCGTCGGCACCCCCTGGCGCAATCTCACCTATGTGCAGGTCCATACGGACGAGGGGATCACCGGCGTCGGCGAGACCCGCATGCTCGGGCGGACCGATGCGCTGCTGGGCTATCTGCGTGAGGCCGAGACCAATCACCTCGCCGGTTCGGATCCGTTCGCGGTGGAGGACCTGGTCCGGCGGATGAAGTACGGCGACTACGGCCGGGCGGGCGAGATCGTGATGTCCGGCATCGCCTGTGTGGAGATGGCCTGCTGGGACATCAAGGGCAAGGCGCTCGGGGTGCCCGTCTGGCAGCTGCTCGGCGGAAAGGTGACAGACCGGGTCAAGGCGTACGCCAACGGCTGGTACACCGTCGAGCGCACGCCCGAGGCGTTCCACAAGGCGGCCTCCACGGTGGTCGAGCGCGGCTACCGGGCGCTGAAGCTGGACCCCTTCGGCACCGGCCACTTCGAGCTGGACCACGCCGAGACCCTGCACTCGCTCTCCCTCGTGGAGGCCGTGCGGGACGCGATCGGGCCGGAGACCGAGCTGCTGGTGGAGATGCACGGGCGGTTCAGCCCGGCGACGGCCGTAAGGATCGCGAGCGAGCTGGAGCGCTTCCACCCGTCGTGGCTGGAGGAGCCGGTGCCGCCGGAGAACCTCAAGGCGCTCGCGAAGGTGGCGGAGAAGACGCGGCTGCCGATCGCCACGGGCGAGCGCATCCACGACCGGATCGAGTTCCGCGAGCTGTTCGAGTCGCAGGCCGCCGACATCATCCAGCCCGACGTCGGCCACATCGGCGGCATCGGCGAGACGCGCAAGCTGGCCGCCACGGCCGAGACCCACTACGTCCTGATCGCCCCGCACAACGTGGGCGGCTCGGTGCTGACCGCCGCGTCGCTCCAGGTCGCCGGCTGCACCCCGAACTTCAAGATCCTTGAGCACTTCAACGACTTCGCCGACGCGGAGATCAAGAAGGTGGTCAAGGGCGCCCCGCAGGTCGTGGACGGCTACTTCCAGCTCTCCCACGAGCCCGGCCTCGGCGTGGAGCTGGACACCGACGCGGCGGCCGAATTCCCCCAGCAGCAGGCCCACTTCGACCTGTGGGCCGAGGGCTGGGAGAAGCGGGACCCGAAGGGCGGACGGCAGTGACCGCGCTCGTCCTCGACGCCCCCGGCGCGTTCCGTCTCGTCGAGACCGGCACCGCGGCCGAAGAGGCCGCGCCCGCCCCCGGCGACGCGCGGGTGCGGGTGCACGCCTCCGGGATCTGCGGCAGCGACCGCGAGCTGTACCAGGGCAACCGGCCCGAGGGATACGTCCGCTACCCCGTCACCCCCGGCCATGAGTGGTCCGGGACGGTCGAGGCGGTCGGCGCGGGCGTCCCGGAGGCGCTCGTCGGCCGTAAGGTCGTCGGCGAGGGGTTCCGCAACTGCCAGGTGTGCGACCGCTGTCACGCCGGGGACACCACCTTGTGCACGGCCGGGTACGAGGAGACCGGCTTCACCCAGCCCGGGGCGATGGCCGACACCCTGGCCCTGCCGGCCCGGCTGCTGCACCCGCTGTCCGACGACGCCGACCTGGGCGCGGCCGCGCTGCTCGAGCCCGCCGCGTGCGTCGCCGCTGCGGCGCTCAAGGCCCGGACCCAGCCCGGTGAGCGGGTCGCGGTGGTCGGCACCGGCACGCTCGGCATGATCGCCGTGCAGTTCCTCGCCGCCGTCTCCCCCGCGCGGCTGCTGGTGGTGGGCACCCGCCCGGACCGGGAGCAGCTGTCGCTGTCCTTCGGCGGCACCGAGTTCCGCTCCCGGGACCAGCTGTCCGACCAGCTCTCGGGCTATGACGTGGTGATCGAGACCGCCGGATCGGCCTCCGCCGCCCGTACCTCGGCCTCGCTGCTGCGCCGGGGCGGCCGGCTGGTGCTCACCGGCATCCCGGCGGCGGGCGCGGAGGGTCTTGACCCCACCGATCTGGTGGTCCGCCAGATCGAGGTGCAGACCGTCTTCGGGGCCCCGCCCGCCGCCTGGTCGCACGCCGTACGGGTGTTCGACGCCGGGCTGCTGAGCCTGCGGCCGCTGATCACCCATGAGCTGCCGCTGACCGACTTCGCCTCGGCGATCGAGCTGGTCGGCAGCGGCGATCCGGCCGTCGGCAAGGTGCTGCTGCGTCCGCGGGGCCTCGACTAGCCCATGGATCGAGCCTCGCTGTGCCAAACCTCGCCGCGTCAAGCCTCCCGCCCCCGACTCCGGTCGTCCCACCAGCCTTTCGGACCCGACTCCAGTCATCCCACCAGTCCTCCGGCCCGTCTCTAGTCATCACCCCAGCCCCACTAGGACAACGATGTCCTGGGCAGCACCAGCCGGACGCCGAACCACCGGCCATCACTCCACAGGGAGCACCGTGACCGCCGCCTCACCCGCCTCTTCCGGCCCCCGCCGCCCCGCCGACGCGGCCCTCGCCTCGCTCGGCCACGCCGCGCCCGCCCCCGACCCCGCCGACGCCTCCGCGCACACCTTCCCCGACGGCGGCACCTGGCGCACCGAGATCCCCTCCGTCGAGGGCCCGGAGGCGCTGGCCACCGTGTTCAAGGAGGCCGGGCGGCTGGATGTGCCGATCCACCGGATCAGCCAGGGCAGCGGCGTCTGGATGCTCACCGATGCCGAGATCACCGAGATGGTGGAGTGCTGCGCCGAGCGGAACGCCGAGCTGTGCCTGTTCACCGGCCCCCGCGGCACCTGGGACATCGGCGGCGCCACCCGCTCCGACTCCGGCGGCGGGGGCCTGCGCGCCCGTGGCCATGACGCGGTGGCCGGCTGTGTGGAGGACGCGCTGCGCGCGGTCTCGCTGGGCGTGAAGTGCCTGCTGGTGGCCGACGAGGGGGTGCTGTGGCTGCTGAACCGGTTGCGGGCGAGCGGCGAGCTGCCCGCGGACACCACCTTCAAGCTGTCCGCGCTCGTCGGCCCGGTCAACCCGGCCTCGTTCGCGGTGTACGAGCGGCTCGGGGCCGACTCCATCAACATCCCCTCGGACCTGACGCTGGAGCACCTCACCGAGATCCGCCGGGTCTCCCGCGCCCCGATGGACTTCTACGTCGAGGCCCCGGACGACCTCGGCGGCTACGTCCGGCTCTATGACGCGGCGGAGCTGATCCGGCGCGGCGCCCCCATCTATCTGAAGTTCGGGCTCAGCAAATCCCCGGGGATCTACCCGTACGGCGCCCAGCTGCGCGACGTGGCGCTGGGCAGCGCCCGTGAGCGGGTGCGCCGCGGGCGGCTCGTGCTCGACCTGCTCACCCGGCTGGGCGCGGACGGCGGGATGTCCCCGCTCGGCTCCCGGCTGCCGGGTCCGCTGCGGCGTTTCACCGCCGACGCGGACCTCCCCAGTTCCTGAAGCAATGACGCCCCAGGGAAGGACCCCAACACCATGCGCACGGTAAGAGGAGCACGAGCCGCGGCGATAGGCGCCGGCCTCCTCGCGCTCTCGCTGACCGCCACGGCCTGTGGCCAGGAGGCGGTCGGCGGCAGCCGGTACAAGAGCAAGGAAAAGGGAGGCACGATCGGCATCGCGATGCCGACGAAGTCCTCCGAGCGGTGGATCACCGACGGCCGCAATGTGGCCAAGCAGTTCCAGGCGGCGGGCTACAAGACGGACTTGCAGTTCGGCGAGGACGACGTCCGCACCCAGGTGGCCCAGCTCGAAAACATGATCACCAAGGGTCATCGGCTGCTGGTGATCGCGCCGATCAACGGCGGGGCGCTCAACGACGTCCTGAAGCAGGCCCATGACGCCAACATCCCGGTGATCTCCTACGACCGGCTGCTGCTGGGCACGGAGAACGTCGACTACTACGCGACCTTCGACAACGAAAAGGTCGGCAGGCTCCAGGGCCAGTACATCGTCGACAAGCTGGGGCTGGCCAAGGGCCGGAAGGGCCCCTTCAACATCGAGCTGTTCGCCGGGTCGTCGGACGACAACAACACCCGGTACTTCTACAACGGCGCGATGAGCGTGCTCAAGCCGTACATAGAGAAGAAGGAGCTGGTCGTCCGCTCCAAGCAGACCAGTCTCAATCAGCTCTACACCGAGAAGTGGAGCGGGAGCGCCGCCCAGGACCGCATGGAGGACCTGCTCAACAAGGCGTACAGCACCAACGACGTGGACGCCGTTCTCTCGCCGTACGACGGCATGTCCATCGGCATCCTGTCGGCGCTCAAGAGCGCCGGCTACGGCACGAAGGCCAAGCCGTATCCGGTGGTCACCGGTCAGGACGCCGAGCTCGCCTCCGTGAAGTCCATCATCCGGGGCCAGCAGACGCAGACCATCTACAAGGATCTGCGCAAGCTGGCGAAGGCCACCGTGCAGATCGCCAAGGCGGAGCTGACCGGCGGCAAGCCCCCGATCAACGACACCAAGTCGTACGACAACGGCAAGAAGGTCGTGCCGACCTACCTGCTCAACCCGGTCAGCGTCGACAAGTCCAACACCCAGGTGCTGGTCGACCAGGGTTACTACACCGCGTCGCAGCTGAAGTAGGGCGGTACCGGGCTATGAGCACCATTCTCGAATTGCGTTCCATCACCAAGACGTTCCCCGGTGTCAAGGCGCTCTCCCAGGTCAATCTCCACGTCCGCCAGGGTGAGATCCACGCCCTCTGCGGGGAGAACGGCGCGGGAAAGTCCACCCTGATGAAGGTGGTCAGCGGGGTACATCCGCACGGCAGCTACGACGGCGAGATCCTCTTCGACGGCGAGGCGTGCGCCTTCAAGGACATCCGCGCGAGCGAGCAGCGCGGCATCGTCATCATCCATCAGGAACTGGCGCTGATCCCCTATCTGTCCATCGCCGAGAACATCTTCCTCGGCAATGAACACTCCCGGCGCGGCCTCATCAGCTGGAACGAGACTCTCAAACACGCCACCGCGCTGCTCAAGCGGGTCGGTCTGACGGATTCGCCGCAGACCCGTGTCACCGATATCGGGGTGGGCAAACAGCAGCTGGTGGAAATCGCCAAGGCGCTCTCCAAGGAGGTGAAGCTGCTCATCCTGGACGAGCCGACCGCGGCGCTCAACGACGAGGACAGCGGAAAGCTCCTCGATCTGCTGCTGGAATTCAAGGCGCAGGGCATTTCCTGCATCCTGATCTCCCACAAGCTCAATGAGATCCGCCGCGTCGCCGACTCCGTCACCATCCTGCGCGACGGCCAGACCATCGAAACCCTGACCGTCCGGGAGACCCCCGAGGCCAGCCCCGAGATCTCCGAGGACCGCATCATCCGCGGCATGGTCGGCCGCGACCTCGACCATCGCTTCCCCGACCGCACCCCGTACGAGGGCGAGGACGCCTCCGAGGTGGCCCTGGCCGTCGAGGACTGGACCGTCCACCACCCCATCGACCAGCAGCGCAAGGTCGTGGACGGGGTGTCGCTGAACGTACGGCGCGGTGAGATCGTCGGCATCGCCGGGCTGATGGGCGCCGGCCGCACCGAGCTCGCCATGAGCGTCTTCGGGCGGGCGTACGGGCGCTACGCGGGCGGCCGGGTGTTCCGGGACGGCCAGGAGGTCCGTACCCGCACCGTCCCGGAGGCGATCGACCACGGCATCGCGTACGTCACCGAGGACCGCAAGACCTTCGGCCTCAACCTCGACGACACCATCAGCCGCAATGTCTCGCTCTCCTCGCTGACCAAGGTGGCGCGCCGCGGCGTGGTCAACGAGCACGAGGAGTCACGGGTCGCCGAGCGGTTCCGCACCACCATGAACATCAAGGCGCCCACGGTCTTCGAGCGGGTCGGCCGGCTCAGCGGCGGCAACCAGCAGAAGGTCGTCCTCAGCAAGTGGATCTTCGCGGGTCCCGAAGTGCTCATCCTCGACGAGCCCACCCGTGGCATCGACGTCGGGGCCAAGTACGAGATCTACACGGTCATCAACGATCTGGCGGCCCAGGGCAAGGCCGTCATCTTCATCTCCTCCGAGCTGGGCGAGCTGCTGGGGATGTGCGACCGGATCTACACGATGGCGGCCGGGCGGTTGACCGGGGAGGTTCCCCGGGCCGAGGCGACGCAGGAAGTTCTGATGCGCCACATGACGAGGGACAGAGGAGACGAAGGATGAGCACGGCCACCCAGAAGACCGAGAGCCCGGCCCCACCACCGGCCAAGGGCTCCTCCAGCGTCGGGACGCTGCTCCTGGAGAGCGTGCGGTCCAATATGCGCCAGTACGGGATGCTGGTCGCGCTCGCCCTGATCATCGTCATCTTCCAGATCTGGTCGGACGACATCCTGCTGCGGCCGGGCAACGTCACCAGCCTGGTGCAGCAGAACGGCTATATCCTCATCCTCGCGATCGGCATGATGATCGTGATCATCGCGGGGCATATCGATCTGTCGGTCGGCTCGCTCGTGGCCTTCATCGGCGCGGCCGCCGGCGCGATGATGATCAAACACGATATGCCGTGGGGCCTCGCGGTCGTCCTGTGCCTGCTGCTGGGCGCGGTGGCCGGGGCCTGGCAGGGGTTCTGGATCGCCTACATAGGCATCCCGTCCTTCATCGTCACCCTGGCCGGCATGCTGGCCTTCCGCGGCGGCACCCAGATCCTGCTGGACGGGCAGTCGCTGTCGCCGTTCCCCGACGGCTTCGAGAAGTTGAGCACCGGGTTCATCCCGGAGATGGGCCCGTACACGCAGTACCACAACCCCACCATGGTGATCGGCCTCGTCGTGTGTGCCGCCGCCGTCTGGCAGGAGTGGCGGGGCCGGCAGCAGCGGGCGGCCTATGAGCTGGAGGTGGTGCCGCTGGGGCTGTTCTTCGTCAAGTGCGCCGCGATCGTGGCCGCCGTGATGGCCTTCACCATGACGCTGTCCAGCTGGCACGGGGCGCCGTACGGGCTGCTGGTGCTGGCCGGGCTCTTCGTGATCTTCAGCTTCGTGATGCGCAACACCGTCGTCGGACGGCATGTGTACGCCCTCGGCGGCAACCAGCCGGCGGCCAAGCTGTCCGGCGTCCGGGACAAGCGCGTCACCTTCCTGGTCTTCGTCAACATGGGTGTGCTGGCCGCCCTCGCCGGTCTGGTCTTCGCCGCCCGGCTGGGCTCCGCCACCCCCAGTGCGGGCCTCAACTTCGAGCTCGAGGCCATCGCCGCCGCGTTCATCGGCGGCGCCTCGGCCAGCGGCGGTGTGGGCACGGTGCTCGGCGCCATCATCGGTGGTCTGGTGCTCGGCGTGCTCAACAACGGTATGTCGCTGGTCGGCATCGGTACCGACTACCAGCAGGTGATCAAGGGTCTGGTGCTGCTGGCCGCGGTCGGCTTCGATGTCTGGAACAAGCGCAAGGTCGGGTCGTAACCCATCAGCTGTCCCTCATGGATCTAGCCTTTGGAGCCGCATATGACCACGAGCAGACGCACGGTGATCACGGCGGCGGCGGCCGGACTGGCGGCCTCGGCCGCCACGACCGGCACCGCTCACGGAGCCGGCGGAGGGGACTCCGCGGGCAAGGGAGGCGCGGTGAAGGAGCACTTCGGCACGCTCGCGGACGGCACGCGGGTCGACCGCTGGACGATTGAGAACGGCCGCACCCGGCTGCGCGTGCTCAGCTACGGCGGCATCGTGCAGGCCCTGGAGATCCCCGACCGCCACGGCCGCCGCGCCAATGTGTCGCTCGGCTTCGACGACCTGGACTCCTATGTGGCGGACAGCCCGTACTTCGGCGCCCTCATCGGCCGCTACGGCAACCGCATCGCACGCGGCACCTTCACGCTGGACGGCAAGAAGTACCAGCTGCCGATCAACGACGGGCCGAACAGCCTGCACGGCGGCGACAAGGGCTTCGACAAGCACGTCTGGTCCGTGGAGCCGTTCCGCAAGGGCGCGGACGTGGGGCTCACCCTCCGCCGGGTGAGCCCCGACGGCGAGATGGGCTACCCCGGCACGCTCACCGTGCGCGTGGACTACACCCTCACGGCGGCGGGCGACTTCCGCATCGACTACGAGGCCACGACCGACAAGGCGACGGTCGTGAACCTCACCAACCACACGTACTACAACCTGGCCGGGGAGGGCAGCGGCTCCGTCTACGACCACCGGCTGGAGATCGCCGCCAGCCGCTACACCCCGGTCGACAAGACCCTGATCCCCACCGGCGAACTCGCCAGGGTGGCCGGGACCCCGTTCGACTTCCGTCGCGCCAAGGAGATCGGCCGGGACATCCGGGAGGCGCACCAGCAGGTGCTCTACGGGCAGGGGATCGACCACAACTTCGTGCTGGACAAGGGCATCACGAGCCGTCCGGAACACTTCCTGACGGTGACCGAGCCGGAGTCCGGCCGGGTGATGCGGATCGCCACGACCGAGCCGGGCGTGCAGTTCTACACCGGCAACTTCCTGACCGGCACGTTCGCGGGCACATCGGGACGGGTCTACCGGCAGGGCGACGCCTTCGCCCTGGAGACCCAGCACTTCCCGGACTCGCCGAACCAGCCGTCGTTCCCCTCGACGGTGCTGCGGCCGGGGCAGACCTACCGGTCGACGACGGTGCACTCGTTCTCGACGCGCTGAGCGGCTCCGCCGCGCGGCCCTGTAGCTCATCGGTTCCCCTCCCGTCCCGTGCTCAAGAGCGCGGGACGGGAGGGGTTGTCGTTTCCCCCGGGACCAGCCCCAGCCCCCGTCATCCGTCGCCGCCACCCTCGCCCCCACCCCCACCCCCACCCTCATCCTCACCCGAGAGGACCCGTATGAGACCGATACACACCCTGGTCGCCGTGGCCGCCGTCTCCCTGGCCATCGCCACCCCCGCCGTGGCCGCGCCGGACGCCACGGCCACCCCCACCGTCGAGGAGCAGCGGCTCGACAAGGCCGCGCCCCAGGAGATCCTGCGCCGCAGCGGGTTCGACGACGTGGCACCGGACTTCGCCCGCGCCCTGGCGGGGACGCACTCCGCCGCCGAGGCCGAGCGTGTGATCACCCGCGAGGGCCGGGCGCTGTGGAAACGCGCCGTGGACCGCGTACAGGGCCGGGGGCCCGCGGGCGGGGACCTCAGCCGGGACGACGACCGGCCGCTGTACTGGGCGCGGCTCGGGATGACCCGCGCGCTCGGCCAGTGGCAGCCGGGCTTCCCGCTCACCGACGCCCGCCGCGCCGCGCTCCTCGACACGCTGGAGCGCACCTCACGCGGGCAGGACTCGCTCGACCTCCCGGCCGGTACGAACATCAAGCGCATGGTGGTCACCGGCTTCGACCCGTTCCAGCTGGACGCCGACGTGCGCCGATCCAACCCCTCCGGCGCGGCGGCGCTCGCGCTGGACGGGACGACGATCCGCACGGACAGCGGCCCGGCCCGCGTCGAGACGGCCGTCTTCCCCGTCCGCTGGGCGGACTTCGCGGACGGCACGGTCGAGCGGACGCTGCTGCCCGCCTTCCGGTCGGGGCCGCGCCGGGTGGACGCGTTTATGACGGTGAGCCAGGGCCGGGTGGGCCGTTTCGATGTCGAGCGCACCAACGGCGCCTGGCGGGGCGGCTACCCCGACAACGCGAACGTCTCCCGGACCGAGACCGTGCCCATCCCGTCCGGTGTACCGACCCCGCACCCCCAACCGCAGTGGACGACGACCACCCTCCCCTACGAGCGGATCGTCGCGGCGAACACCGGCCCGGTCCCCGTCTACGACCACACCGAGGTCACCGAGATCCCGGCGGGCGGCTCCACGCCCGTGGTCCGCCCGGACGGCCCGACCCCCGGCTCGACGGCCCGCGCGGGCGGTGGCGGCGACTACCTCTCCAACGAGATCGCCTACCGCGCCACGCTGCTGCGCGACGCGGTCGGCCTGAAGGCCCCGGGCGGCCATCTCCACACCCCCGTCCTGCAGTTCGGGCCGGGCAACACCGACCCCGCCACGGGACAGGTCACCGACCCGGACTTCGTCCACAACCGCGAGGCCATCACCGCCCAGGTGCGCTCGGTCCTCACCGTGGTCGCCGCTACGACCCGTTGACGCCGCGGACCGGGCGCTCGGCGAGCAACAGAGCCAAGGGCCCGGCCGGAAGCAGAAAGCGACCCTGCGCGCCCGCGTCACCCGTCGACCAGGAACAGATATTCCCCACCGTGGCGGGAGGCGGGAGGTCAGGAGATGAGGCGGCTGGTGAAGCCGTCGCGGATGAGAGATTCGAAAGCGGCATGCACGTCCTCCGGGACGTCCTGCTCTGTGGCGAACCCGAGCTTCGGATACTCGATCACCCGCTGGAGGTCGCCGACAAGATCGTCGGTGACGAGCTTCTCGTCGCCGATGCTCTTGAGGTAGTCGTCAAACTCCAGTGGCTCCGACGCGCAGATCACTTCGGTCTCAGGCCACATTTTGCGGGCGGTGGCGAAGGAGCGTCGCTCCATATAGGGCATGGAGACCAGCAACACGGTCTCTGGCGTCATCCCGGTGGCGGCCAGGACTTCGCGGGAGAAGGTGATGTTCTGGCCGGTGTTACGGGCCTTGGGCTCCAGCAGGATCGCTTCCCCGGGAACGCCGAGTGCGATGGCGTGCTCGCGGAAGTGGACCGCCTCGCCGCGGGGGAATCGCTCCGGGGCGGTGGGGTTGGGCCCGCCGGTGAAGACCAGGGCTGGAAAGAGCCCGGCGCGATACAGCCGGGCGCAGAAGGCAGGCACGCCGAGGTCGTGGCTGCCCAGGCCGATCGCAACATCGCATGGCCGCACCTGGTGGTGCATCTGGTGGTAGTCCCAGATCAGCTTGGCCTGCTGACGCTGGTCTTCGGTGATGCCCCGCTGATTGTCTGTCACTCGTCTGTCTCCCTGGTCACCGTCACCCGGGGGCCGGATACCCCCTCGGTCGACATCCTGATGCTCTCGATGCTGCGGAGCTGGTGGCTCAGGCCGAACCTGGCGGCCCGCTTCGCGGCGTCGTCCAGGGGTGAGCCCCTGAGGCCCGGTCGGCGCACATCATGCCCAGTCAGCGCCGCTCAGCCGAACTGTGGAGACGAGGCAGTCCGGTATGGGAAGGGGAAGGTGATGGCTAGGCGGGACTATGAGGACGACCCGAGTGCCCCAGCCGCGAACAGCCTGGTTCCCGCTGCTTCCGCCGTCGTTGTTGACAATGCGGGGCGCATCCTGCTTCAGCGCCGGCGGGACAACGACATGTGGGCGCTTCCTGGCGGTGTTATGCACATCGGAGAGTCGTTGCCGGACTGCGCGATTCGGGAGACGCGCGAAGAGACCGGGATTGATGTCGAGATCGTCGGCATCGTCGGCACCTACACCAACCCCCGTCACGTCTTCGCTTACGACGATGGCGAGGTACGCCAAGAGTTCTCCGTCTGCTTCGTGGCACGTCCTGTGGCCGGGCAACTGGCGGTCTCCGAGGAGTCCACCGATGTCCGCTGGTTCGAGCCCGCGGAGGTTGACGCGCTCCCCATGGTCCCCAGCATCCGGAAGCGTGTGAACGACTGGCGCGACGGCAACATGCCCGCTGCCCGGTAGTCGGCACGCGACCCGGGTTGGTCCGCCGGGGGCGTTGTCCGGCGGACCAACCGGGCCGTCACTCGGGGTCCGCCGCTACGAGCCGTTGAAGGCGCCCGCTGTGCCCGCCGCCGTCTCGCCCTGCGGGGTCGCGGGCTCGTCCTCGCCCGTCAGGTCGCGTACCAGCAGCGTCGCGCCCGCGACCGCGCCCGGCATCAGGAAGACCGCGACCAGCGGGATCAGGAAGAGGACGGACAGGGGGACGCCGAAGCCGAGGGAGAGGAGGCGGCGGGAGCGGAGCATGCGGCGGCGGTCCTTCAGCAGGATGCCGCGCCGCAGCAGGGCGATCGAGGTCAGTTCCTCGGTGAGGAAGAAGGCGGTCACGCAGAAGGCCAGGACGGGGATCACGGTCTGGCCGACCCCCGGGATGAAGCCGAGCGCGAAGAACAGCACGCTCCAGAGGGCGACGCGGATGAGCAGCGCGATGGCCTCGCGCAGCCCTATCCACAGCTCCGCCCAGGTCGACATCCCGGACTCGGGAACCGCGCCGCCCTCGGAGCGGTCGACCGCTTCGGAGAGCGACTCGTAGAAGGGCTGGCCGACCAGCAGCGTGACCGCCGTGAACGTGATGATGGCGAGGAAGAGGCAGGTGGCGGCGAAGAGGATCGAGAGCGCGCCGCGGAAGACGCCGAGCCAGGGTGAGGACCAGTCGTCGGCGAAGGGCGTGGCCCATGCGATGACGTCATCGGTCCAGAAGAAGAGGGCGACGAGGGCCGCCGCGTATCCCACGAGGGTGATCAGGGCGGGAATCATGCCGAACCCCCACCATCTCCCGTGCCGGGCCGCCCAGCGTTGCCCCTTCATCAGATAACCGAAGCCATTCACAAGATCACGCATGGGCCGAAGCCTACTGGCCTAGCGTGGCGCGAAGAGGACGCCGAGTTTATCGATCTCGTCACCGGCGCGGCCGGTGAAGCCCACGATCCGCCAGCCGGCGGGGGCGGTGTAGGTGACGGTGTCCGACGTGGGCGTTCCGGCCGTCACCGTACGGCCCGTGTCGGTGGTGAACGCCGCCGAGAAGACACGGGTGCGGCCGTCCTTCTGGCCCCGGGTGAGGGTGACGGAGGTGAGGTGTTCGGCGGGGCCGAGGGTGAGGGAGACCGGGGTGCCGCCCGTGCCGCCGTGGGTGAGGGTCACCCCGCCGTCCAGGGCCAGGGACACCGCGTCCAGCCGGGAGCTGCCGCGCAGGGTGAGGGTGCGGGGCGCGGGCGGTGTGGCGGGCAGGTCGTCGGCGTCGTTGAAGGCGGTGCCGTGCGGGCCGCCGAACTGGTCGCTGGCGCGCAGCGCGTCGGGGGTGCGCCAGGAGAGGTCCACGGTGTGCGGATAGTGGTCGGACAGCGGTTCGCCGTCGGCGTCGAGGAAGGCCGGGTGCGCGTTGTGGTAGCGGGTGGCGGTGAGGGAGAGCAGCGGGCCGGAGCGGTAGAGGACCTTGTCCACGACCTCGCAGGTGTCGGTGACGTTGTCCGGGTCGCAGACGAGGGCGTCGGAACCGGCGGGCGGGGCCGAGCCGCCGCGCACGAGGTCCACCCAGGCGTCGGTGAGGCCGTTGCGGGTGGCGAGGTCGCGGATGTTGTCGGCGGCGCGGGTGTAGCGGGTGTTGGTGTCGCCCATGACGAGCACCGCGTTACCGGCGGAGTGGGCGGTGATGTAGTCGGAGAGCTGGGTGATGTTGGCGCGGCGGGCGGCGAGGTCGGCGTCCGTCGTCCCCGCGTTGGTGTGCACGTTGTACAGGTCGAGATACGCGCCCTCGGCCAGCCGCACCCGGGCGAGGGTGAAACCCTTCGGGGTGAGGCAGTCGGTGCCGTTGCACCTGTTCCACTTCACCCGCTCGAAGTCGTCGTACGGCAGGTCGGAGAGGGTGTTCAGGCCGTCACCGAAACCGGCGCCACCGCTGGTGGGGGTGCGGTACGGATGGTCGTCACCGGCGTAGAGCGCGGCGTGGTAGTTGAAGTCCTCCTGGACGTTGACGATGTCGTACGCGCCGAGCCGGGGCGAGATCAGCGGGGTGTTCTTGGCGGGATGGCCGGAGGACAGGCCCTCGGGGAGCCCGGCCACGTTGTAGGTGAGCACGTTGAACGTGCCCGAGGTGGCGCGGGGGGCCCGGGTGTCCGCCACCGCGGATGTGGCGCCGGACGGGGTCGCGGTCGCGCAGAGGGTGAGCACCGCCGCGGCGGCGACGGCTAAACGTGTGATGGCTGAGCGTCCGATGAGTCTCAAGGGAGCGTCCTCTCGGCTGATGAACCGCTGACGATGGGCTGTTGGGCGTGCGGTGTTCGGCTGGTGTTCAACCGCGGTCCTTACCTTCGCGCTCATGGCCCCCAGACATCACCACCCTCACGATGAACTCGCGGTGCACAGCCTGCCCCCGGCCCTCGACCTGTCCGTACGGGACGACGAGCTGACCCCCGATCAGCTCTCCCGGCGCTCGATGCTGCGCCGCGCGGGGCTGCTGGGCGCGGGGCTCGGCGCCGTGAGCGTGCTGGACGGCGGCACCGCGCGCGCCGTCGCGGCGAACGGCGCGGCGACGCCCGGCTCCCGGCCCGGTGGCGGCTATCTGTGGCTGGCCGGGGACCACCACATCCACACCCAGTACAGCAACGACGGCAAGTACCGGGTCATCGACCAGGTGCGGCAGGGTGCCCGGCACGGTCTGGACTGGATGGTGATCACCGACCACGGCAATGTCACCCACGCCCGGATCGGGGTCGAGAAGGTCAACCCCGACATCCGCGAGGCGCGCGCGACCCACCGGGACGCGCTGGTCTTCCAGGGGCTGGAGTGGAACATCCCGGGCGCCGAGCACGGCACGGTCTTCGTCCACCCCGGCCGTGACGAGGTGGCGGTGCTCAAGGAGTTCGAGACCTCCTTCGACGGATCGGTGAAGAACGCCGGGGACTCCACCCCGCGGAACGAGGCCCTGGCCATCGCCGGGCTGGACTTCCTCTCCGACGCGGTACGCCGGCGGCGCGTCAGGGCCGCGCTGATGCTCGCCAACCACCCCGCCCGCAAGGGCCTGGACTCCCCGCACGAGATCCGGGGCTGGCGGGACGCCCAGCCGCACATCGCCGTGGGCATGGAGGGCGCGCCGGGCCACCAGGCCGCCGGGATCCCGGCCTCCGCGCACGGTCCGGGCGGTGCGCGCGGGCTGTACGAGAACGCCCCCGGGCCGCAGTCCTTCGCCGCGTACCCGGCCGAGTCGTACCGCACCTGGGGCGGCTTCGACTGGATGACGGCCACGGTGGGCGGGCTGTGGGACAGCCTGCTCAGCGAGGGCAAGCCGTGGTGGATCACTGCCAACTCCGACTCCCACAACGTCTACGCCGACACCGCGATGCGCGGCCCCGGCAGCGACTACGAGACCAACGGACGGCAGAACGACCCGGTGTACGCGGGCGGGCTCGACCTGGAGGAGAACGACTACTGGCCGGGCCAGTACAGCCGCACCCATGTGGGCGCCGAGGACTTCTCGTACGCCGCCGTCATGGACGGCATCCGGGCGGGCCGGGTGTGGGTGGACCACGGCGGGCTGATCAGCGGCCTGGACGCGCGGCTCGGCGGTGGCGGGAGTGGCGGCCGGGGGCGTTCGGTCACCCTCGGCGGCACGCTGCACGTGGAGCGCGGCACCCGGGTCCGGCTGGAGCTGGACATCGCCCTGGCGAACGGCCCCAACTGGGCGGGGTTCGTACCGAAGTTGGCGCGGGTCGACGTCATCCGGGGTGAGGTCACGGGCGCGGTGGACGACCGTGACACGTTCGCGGCGCCGCGCACCCGCGTGGTGAAATCGTTCGAGATCGGCCGCACGGCGGGAACGGTCCGGCTCTCCTACGACCTCGGCCCCGTGGACCGCCCGCTGTACGTACGGCTGCGCGGCACCGACGGCAACCGCGTGGCGGTGGGCGCGCGGGGCGCGGCGGTGGATCCGCACGGCCCGGCGATGGATGTGCCGGGCGACGCGGATCCATGGCGCGATCTGTGGTTCTACGCCAACCCCATGTGGGTGCTGCCCTCCTGACGGCCCCCTGGGACCGGCGCTGACGCGCGGCCCCCTGGGACCGGCGCTGACGCGTTTCAGAGCTTTCCCGCGCCCGCCTGGGCGGTGACGGTGGCCACCACGGAGGACGCCGGTTCCGCCGTGTACGCGTACGGCGGGGTGGTGAAGCTGCCCGTCCGGGAGACCTCGGTGGCCGCCCCGCCCAGGTCGTTGCCGCGCAGCACCGCATAGCCGTCGACATCGCTGTCCCGGCTGGTGGTGACGGCCACTTCGGTGTCGCGGAAGACGTTGTTCTCGACCAGCGTCTGCGCGCCCATCCGGGAGTGCACACCGGTCTCCGCGCCCTGGACGTAGTTGTCGTAGAAGTGGCCGGTGCCGAAGCGCAGGCTGGGGATGCGGGAGTACACGTCCGAGAACCAGTTGTGGTGGTACGTCACCTTGAGGTGACCGGTGTCCTCGCTCGCGTTGTTGTCGCTGTGGCCGACGAGGCTGCCCTTGAAGTGGTCGGCGAACTTGTTCCAGGAGATGGTGATGTTGTCCGAGCCGTGGTTGATGTCCAGCAGGCCGTCGTAGTAGTCCTTGTCGTGGTCGCGGTCGGCCGAGAAGGTGTTGTGGTCGATCCACACCTTGGTGGACTTCTGCACGGTGATGCCGTCGGACGGCTTCCGGGGCTTGCTGATGTCGAGGTTGCGGACGATGACGTTCGTCGACTCCTTCAGCCGCAGTCCGCCGCCGGTGAAGCCGGAGCCCGAACCCACGCCCAGCACGGTGGTGTTGGAGCCGATGTCCACCTGACCGGTGAGGGAGATCAGCCCGGAGACCTTGACCACTTTGGCCTTGTCGCCGGTGACGGCGGTCCTGAAGGCGTCCAGGGAGGTCACGGTGGTGGCGGCGGCGTTCCCGCCGCCCGTGGTCCCGGCGCCGAAGCCGATGGGGGTGGTCTCGGCGGTGGGACGCGTGTCCGTGGCGGAGCGTGCGGAGTCGGCCGAGTCCGCGCCATGGGCGGAGACCGTGGAGAGGCCGCCGAGGGCGAGCGCCGCGGTGACGCCGGCGGCGACCGCGGTCAGCCGGCGTCGGTCGCGGGGGGTGACGCGGGTGACGTCCATGACATCGCCGTCGTCCGTGGTGCCGTGGTCGTGCGTCGAGCGCATGGGGGAGTCCTCTCGTTCGGAGGATCTCCACACGGGAGGGTAATCGCTTGCGGGATGAGCGAGGGTGAGCGGCAAGCACGCTGATCACAAAGGCCGGTGGAGATCGCCAAAGGTTGCGGCTCTGACGGTGCGGGGCCCCGGCGCCGGGCGATGTGGTCAGGATCGCCCCGGCGGACAGCGGCCATCCCGGAAGAAGCTAGTAAGCGCTTGTTGCGCTGTCAACACCCGGACAGAACAAGGGAGTTGGCCGTATCGAGAGTTGACGGGCGGGGACTTTGCCGAACCCACAGGCGCCCCACAGGAATCACCCCTATCTTTCCATGCCCATGACAGACTTATCCCCCTCCCCCATGGGGCGCCGAAGAGTACTGCTCGCCGGAAGCGCCGCCGCGGCGGCCATCGGAATCGGCGCGGGCACGGCCGCCGCCCGCCCGGAGTCGGCCGCGGCGAGTGATACGGCCGCCGGATCCGCGGCCACCGGGACCACCACGGCCGCCGGCACCCGCGGCACCGCCGCCATCTGCACGCTCACCAAGGAGCTCACCGAGGGCCCGTACTACCTCGACCACGCCCTCGTACGCGCAGACGTCGCCGAGGACAAGAAGGGAGTCCCGCTCGAGCTCGTCCTCACCGCCGTGGACACCGCCACCTGCGCGCCGCTCAACAAGGCGCTCGTGGAGATCTGGTACTGCGACGCGCTCGGCGAGTACTCCGGCTTCGTCGGCAACAACGGCCACCAGGAGCCGGACAACGGCAAGTTCCTGCGCGGCGGCGTGCTCACCGGCACCGACGGGGTGGCCAAGCTCACCGGGATCTACCCCGGCTGGTACCGGGGCCGCTGCGTCCATGTCCACCTCAAGGTGCACACGGGTGTCACGCTCACCCCGGACGGCTCGTTCACCGGCGGCAACGAGATCCACACCGGTCAGCTCTTCTTCGACGAGAAGATCACCGAGGCGGTGGCCAAGCTCTCCCCGTACTCCACCAACACCGTCCCCCGCACTCCCCTGTCCGCCGACGGCATCTACGGCAACGGCGGCACCGCCGCCGGGCTGCTCGCCGTGACGGCGCTGGGCAGCACGCCGTCCGCCGGCTATCGCGGCACGCTCACGGTCGGCGTCGACCCGGACGCCTGACCGGCCGCCGCACCCCGTCCCGGTCCCCGTCCCCCGTCCCGTCCACGCCCCGCCCGGCACTCCGGGCGGGGCCCTTCGCGCCCGGATGCTCAGACCAGGCGTATGACGTTCCAGGACATCGGCTCCAGCGTGGTGCGCAGGGCGCCGTCCGCGAGCTCCGTGCCCTCGCCGGGACGCGGGATGACGCGCTCGGGGTCGGTGAGGGTGTTACGGGCCTCGGGATCGGCGTCGGCGAGGACGGTGTGCTCGACCACGCGGGTCACGGGGAGGGCGTGCAGGGCGATCTCCAGCGGGAGCGGCCGGTGCTGGTCGCGGTTGACCGCGAAGACCGTGACCGCGCCGGTGGACTCGTCGAGCACGGCGGTGGCGTGCAGCAGCGGCACCTCGCCGTAGACGGGGGTCTCGTACGTCGGGCTGTCGACGTCGGCCCGCAGCACCCGCCCGCGCCCGTGCGCCGACGCCTGCGCGAAGGGGTAGAAGGTGGTCTGCCGCCAGGCGGGGCCGCCCGGTTCGGTCATGATCGGGGCGATGACGTTGACCAGCTGGGCGAGGCAGGCGACGGTGACGCGGTCGGCGTGGCGGAGCAGGGCGATCAGCAGCGAGCCGACCACGACCGCGTCGGTGACGGAGTAGTTGTCCTCCAGGAGGCGCGGGGCCTCCTCCCAGTTGAGCGGCTCGGCGTTGTGGTAGCGGGTCTGGTACCAGACGTTCCACTCGTCGAAGGAGAGGTTGATCCTCTTCTTCGACTTCAGCCGGGCGCCGATGTGATCGCAGGTGGCGACGACGTTCTCGATGAAGGACTCCATGTCCACGGCCGAGGCGAGGAAGGAGTCGCGGTCGCCGTCGCGCTCCTCGTAGTAAGCGTGCAGGGAGATGTGGTCCACCAGGTCGTAGGTCTGTGTGAGGACCGTCGCCTCCCAGGTGGCGAACGTCGGCATCGACTGGTTGGAGCTGCCGCATGCCACGAGCTCCACGCCCGGGTCGATCTGCCGCATCGCGCGGGCGGTCTCGGCGGCGAGCCGTCCGTACTCCTCGGCCGTCTTGTGACCGGTCTGCCAGGGACCGTCCATCTCATTGCCCAGACACCACAGCCCGATGCCGTACGGATCCTTGTCGCCGTGGCCGATCCGGAGGTCGGCGAGGGCGGTGCCGGACGGGTGGTTGGCGTACTCCTGGAGCTCGAGGGCCTCGGCGACGCCGCGGGTGCCGAGGTTGAGCGCCATCATGGGCTCGCCGTCGACCTTACGGACGAAGTCGATGTACTCGGAGAGCCCGAACCGGTTGGTCTCGGTGGAACGCCAGGCCAGATCGAGCCGCCGCGGCCGCTCCTCGACCGGCCCGACACCGTCCTCCCACTTGTAGCCGGAGACGAAGTTGCCGCCCGGATACCGAATGACGCTGACGCCCAACTCCCGGATCAGCGCGAGGACATCGGTACGCAGCCCGGCCTCGTCGGCGGCCGGATGGCCCGGCTCGTGGATGCCGGTGTAGACGCAGCGTCCGAGGTGCTCGACGAACGAGCCGAAGAGGCGGGGGTTGACGTCGCCGACGGTGAAGGCGGGGTCGAGGGTGAACCGGGCGGAATCGGTCTGCGGCATGACGGCCCATCTCTTCGGGTGTCGCGACTGCGCATATGCGCGCCCGCGCGACTATTCGACATATCGACCAGCGCTCGTTTCTTCGAACGCGACCGTAAGATCTCGTCACGGCGTGCGTCAATGGCAGGACGGCGTCGGGTTGCCCGAGCTGGACGGCCCGCGCTGGGCGGCCTGTGCTGGGGGCCTGTGCTGGGGCCCGCACCGGGCGGCCCATGCTGCGCGGCCGGTACTGGGGGGATATCCCCCTACCGATCCTGGGGTGCGCCGGATCGCCCCCGCCGGGGGCCGAAGTTAGCGTTCGGCCATGACTTCGACTCCGCGAAGGCGCCTCGCCGTGGCACTCGGTGTCGCTACGCTGCTCGCCGCCGAGGTGGCCACCGCCGCCGCCCAGCCCGCCGGTCGCTCCCCCGGGGAGCGGTTGCGCCAGGACACCGAGGCGATCCACGCCCTCGGTGTCAGCGGTGTGCAGGCCCGCGCGATCGCGCCCGACGGCCGGCAGTCGGTCGCCACCAGCGGCACCGCCGACCTGAACACGGGCCGCCCGGTCCCTCCCGACGGCTACTTCCGCATGGCCAGTACGTCCAAGACGCTGGTCGCCACCGTGGTCCTCCAGCTGGTGGCCGAGGGCGAACTCTCCCTGGACGACACCGTCGACCACTGGCTGCCAGGAGTGGTGCGGGGCAACGGCAACGACGGCAGCCGGATCACCCTCCGCCAGTTGCTCCAGCACACCAGCGGCATCCACGACGACCTACCCGGATACACCACGCCGGAGGAGTACTACCAGCAGCGCCACGACGTCCACAGCCCCGAGCGGCTGGTGGCCCGCGCCATGGCCCATGCGCCGGACTTCCCGCCCGGCGAGGGCTGGGCGTACTCCAACACCGGCTATGTCCTGCTCGACATGATCATCCAGAAGGCCACCGGTCGCCCCGCCCACCAGGAGATCGAGAACCGCGTGCTGCGCCCGCTCGGCCTCGACCGGACCCGCTGGATGGGCACCTCGCCCACCCTGCCCCGGCCGCACGCCAGGGCCTACCAGCTCTTCGGCCCCGGTTCCGTGGTGGACGTCACCGACCAGATACCGGTGGACCACGGGAACCTTTCGTGGGTCACGACCACGCGGGACGAGAACCGCTTCCTCCGCGCGTTGCTCGCGGGCCGCCTGCTGCCGCCGCGGCAGCTGGCCGAGATGAAGCGGACCGTCCCCGTGAGCGCCGAGGTCCAACGGCTGTGGCCCGGCGGCCGATACGGGCTGGGCCTGGTCGAGCGTCCCCTGAGCTGCGGCGGAACCTACTGGAGCCACGAGGGCGGGGACGGCGGCTACATCACCCTCAACGGCGTCACCGACGACGGCGGGCGAAGCGCCGTGGTCTCCATGTCCGAGGCGCGTGGTGACACCCCGGAGCACGTCCTGGACCAGGAGAACGCGGCCGGCGCCCTGATCGACCACGCACTGTGCCCCACCGGCCCCGGCACCCGGTGAGCGGAGGCGCTGGGCGGCCGGACCTCCGTGCTCGCTCAGCCGATGCGAAGGATCCGAAAGCGATCGGGTTCCGCCGGATCCCGGTCGACGACCTGGATCGGCGGCCAGGTCCACTGCCACACGCCGCTGCCCGGCGTGCGGGAGAACCGGATCCGCCCGCGGGTGCCTTCGACCGCGACGCGCGGCCAGGACGCGGCGACGCGCGCCCGGTCCGTGCCCTGAGAACGCAGCACCTCGGCGAGGACGGCGACCGTGTCATAGCCCTCGAAGGCGACGAAGGAGGGCGCCGCGGCCAGCCGCTCGCGGAGGGCCCTCTCGACTCGCGCGCCGAGTGGGCTGAGGCGCTCGGGCAGGTAGCGCAGGAACGGGATCGCGGCGCCGTCCTCACCCAGCGACGTCGCCCATTCGGCGAACTCCGGCTGCCCGGCCGGAGCACCCATCATGATCTCCGCGAGGCGCTGGTCGCGGCGGACGGCGGTAACGATCGACACGGCCGGCTCCGGGTGGCCGACCAGGAGCAGGAGGGCCGTCGCGCGATGGGCGACGAGTTCGTCGCACAGGGCCGCGGGGGCGAGCGCGCGCATGTCGAGTTCGATGACGGTGCCGCCGCGTGGAGCGAGACGGTCCCGCAGAACGCGGGCCCCGGATGCCCAGTAGACGCTCGGCTCGGCTGCCACGGCGATGCGGCGGTGGCCCGCGCCGAGGAGGAAGTCCGCGTAGATCCGCCAGCCGTGGGACTGCGCCGGGGGGAGACGCGCGACCCAGTCCGTCGGCTGTTCGGTGAGCGCGTCGAGAACCGCCGACGAGCAGAGGAACGGCAGGCCGAGCGCGTCTGCCCGGGTGGCGGCGGCACGAGCGACGACGCTGTGGTACTCCCCCGCCAAGGCGGCCACGCCCAGACGGGCCAGTTCGTCCACGGCCGCCGCGGCCTTCCGAGGATCGGCCGCGGTGTCCCGGACCACCAGCTCGAGTGGGCTTCCGGCGATCCCGCCGTCGTCGTTGACGTCGCGTACGGCCAGCTCAAGGCCCGCGAGCAGGTGTTGCCCCGCCCCGGCCCAGCCGGGTCGGGTCAGCGGAGCGAGAGCGCCGATCCGGACGGATGATCCATCCCGCCGTGGCGGGCGCGCCTGGGTGACCATGCCGGACATTGCATCCGCCGCCGTCGCCGACAGGCAACCGATTATGTGTTCGCTGCCCCTTGTGTGTTCGCTGCCTCTTATGGGTTCGCTGCCCCGCCGGGCACCCGGCCCCGCTCGCCACGCACGCTACGACGGGCGGATCCCGGTGTTGGACAGCCTCAGCCGGAGCTCCCGCTCCTGGTCGCCCGCCACCGCGCCCTGCTCGCGTACCTCGAAGGCGCGGGCCAGGACGTCCGCCATCCGCCGCACCGGGACGGGGCCGCCCTGGAGGTCGGCGGTGACGGGGGCCGTAAGGGAGGCCGGGCGTGGCTCCGCGCGCGGGTCGGTCACCTCGAAGACGGACGTCCACACCGTGGGGCGCCCCTCCCCCGCGTCCTGCGGAAGGTTCGCCGTCGCCTGGTCGGACGCGTAAGCCGTGCGCAACACGCCGAAGACGGCCTCGGCGTCGTCCCGCGAGACTCCGCTCACCGCCACCAGCACCTGCGCGGCGGACCGAGGCTGTTCCGGACCGGGCGTCGTGGACATGGGGCCACCTTTCCCGTCGCTTTTCCCGTCGCTCCGAGTTTCCCGTCGCTCCGAGTTTCCCGTCGCTCCGAGCTCTTTCGGCTCCCCGGGTACCCGCGTGCCCCCGACCCATCACCTCGTGAGCGATCCCTTGACCCACCTCACCGCCGCCTCTAGCGTGCGGCCGACGTTACGGAAACGTTCCGGAACTTTTCGGAGCCGGGAAGGGAAGTTTTCGTGATCACTTCGGTCCGCACAGCCCTCGTCGGCGCGCTCGCCGCCGCACTGCTCCCGCTCATCACACCGTCCGCCGCCGCGGCACCACTCCGCGGCGGCACCGTGGATTTCGGAAGGCGTCTCCAGCCCATCGACGGTTTCGGCTTCTCCCAGGCGTTCCAGCGCGCCGATCTGATGCACGGCGCACAGGGCCTGACCCCGGAACACCAGCGCGAGGTGCTGGATCTGCTGCTGAACCGCGCCACGGGCGCCGGGTTGAGCATTCTGCGGCTCGGCATCGGCTCGTCCTCCGACGAGGTCTACGACCACATGAAGTCCATCCAGCCCACCGACCCGGGCGGCCCGGACGCGCCCCCGCGCTATGAGTGGGACGGCGACGACGGCGGCCAGGTGTGGCTGGCGAAGGAGGCGCGGCGGTACGGCGTCAAGCGCTTCTACGCCGACGCCTGGAGCGCGCCGGGCTATATGAAGACGAACGGGACGGACGGATACGGCGGGACGCTGAAGGCGGAGTGGCGACGGGCGTACGCCGACTACCTGGTGCAGTACGCGAAGTTCTACCGCCAGGAGGGCGTACGCATCACCGATCTCGGCTTCACCAATGAGCCGGACCTCGCCACGTCCTACGCCTCGATGCGGTTCACCGCGGAACAGGCGGTCGAGGTGATCAAGGCGATCGGCCCCACGGTGCGGCGGGCCGGGATCAATCTGCTGTGCTGCGACGCGGCCGGATGGGACGAGCAGGCGTCGTTCTCCGCCGCGATCGAGGCCGACGAGGAGGCGGCCGGCCAGGTCGCGGTGCACACGGGCCATCCCTATGTCACCCCCTCCGACCAGCCGCTGCCGACGACCCGCCGCACCTGGATGTCGGAGTGGAGCCCCAACGGGACGACGTGGAACGAGGCATGGGACGACGACAGCGGCTATGACGGCCTGGCGGTGGCGGAGGCGATCCACACGACGCTCGCGGACGCGGGGGCGAGTGGGTATGTGTACTGGTTCGGCGCGTCGGTGGGCGCCACCCGGGGCCTGATCCAGCTGGACGGCCCGGACTACCACGTCTCCAAGCGGCTATGGGCCCTGGCCGCGTACAGCCGTTTCATCCGGCCCGGGGCGGTACGGGTCGCGGCGGACTCCGGGGCGGACGGAGTCAAGACGACGGCCTTCCGGAACCGGGACGGCAGGCGGGTCCTGGAGATCCTCAACACCGGTGCGGAGCCGGTGCGCACGGACTACGCGCTACGGGGCGGAGGAGGTAGGGGCGGTGACGCGCGGGGCGCGGTCTACCGGACGGACGAGACGCACGCGCTCAGCCGCGTCGGAACCGCGCGGGTGCGCGACGGGCGGCTGGCGGTCGAACTGCCGGGGCGTTCGCTGACGACGGTGGTGCTGCGATAGCCGGGACCGCCCCTGCCACACGGGTGGCAGGGGCGGCCGAACCATCGGTCCATGAACCGTCGTTACATGAACCGTCAGTCCTCGAAGACTCCGTACTCGAAGACTCGGCGCTCGAAGACTCGGCGCTCGAAGACTCAGTCCTCGAAGGCGACGATCATCTTGCCGGTGTTCTCCCCACGGAGCATCCCGAGGAAGGCGTCCACCGCGTTGTCCACACCCTTGATGACCGTCTCGCGGTAGTGCAGCTTGCCCTCGCGGATCCAGCCGCCGACCTCCTGGAAGAACTGCTCCTGAAGGTGCTGGTGATCCCCGACCAGCATGCCCTGGATCCGCAGCCGCTTGCCGATGACCATCGCGAGGTTGCGCGGGGCGGGGGTCGGCTCGGTGGCGTTGTACTGCGAGATCATGCCGCAGACGGTGACCCGGCCGTGCACCTTGAGGCGGCCGATGGCGGCCTCGAGGTGCTCACCGCCGACGTTGTCGAAGTAGACGTCGATTCCGTCCGGCGCGGCCTCCTTCAGCTGGTCGGCGACCGGGCCGCTCTTGTAGTTGAACGCCGCGTCGAAGCCGTACTCGTCGAGCAGCACCCGGACCTTCTCGTCCGAACCGGCACTGCCGATCACCCGCGAGGCGCCCTTGAGCTTGGCGATCTGGCCGACCTCGCTGCCGACCGCGCCCGCCGCGCCCGAGACGAAGACCGCGTCGCCCTCCTTGAAGGAGGCGACCTCCAGCAGCCCCGCGTAGGCGGTGAGGCCGGGCATGCCGAGCACCCCGAGGTAGGCGGGGAGCGGGGCGACCTCGGGGTCGACCTTGACGGCGCTCTTGGCGTCCACCGTGGCGTACTCACGCCAGCCGCCGAAGTGCAGGACGTGGTCGCCGACGGAGATGCCCTCCGCGTTGGAGGCGACGACCTTGCCGACCGCGCCGCCTTCCATCGGCCGGTCCAGCTGGAACGGCGGCGTGTACGACTTCACGTCGTTCATGCGGCCGCGCATGTACGGGTCCACCGACATGTAGAGATTACGGACCAGTGCCTGCCCGGGGCCCGGCTCGGATACCGAGGCCTCGCGCAGCGCGAAGTCCTCCGGCTTCGGCCACCCCTGGGGGCGGGCGACCAGGTGCCATTCACGGCCGGTGGTGGGGATGACGGACATGGAAGGGGCCTCTCCTACGTTTCAGCGGATGAAACAATCATGCTGCTGGATATTTCATGTTGTCAAGTAAATGGGTACCCTGGTGGGCATGACGCCCCGCATCGACCCGCTGACCCTCGAGGTCGTCGAGCTCATCGGCACCATCGTGGCCCGTTATCACGAGGAATACGAGGAGGCGGCGGCCAAGCACTCCCTGACCGGGGCCCAGGCCCGGGTGCTGAGCCTGCTGACCGGCGGCCCGACGCCGATGCGGCGGCTCGCCCAGCAGCTGAAGTGCGAGCCGTCGAACGTCACCGGGATCGTGGACCGCCTGGAGTCGCGCGGCCTCGCCGAGCGCCGCCTTGACCCGGCCGACCGCCGGGTCAAGCTGGCCGCCGCCACGGAGGCGGGCCGCGAGACCTCCGAACGGCTCCGGGGCTCGCTCGACTTCGCGCGCGAACCGCTGGCGGAGCTCTCGGACGAGGAGCGGACGGTGCTGCGCGACCTGCTCAAACGGATGCTGGGCACCGCGCCGTAGAGCCGCGTTGCAAGGCCCGCGCCGCAGCGCGTCGCGCAGGCCCATCGCCGGGACGCCCGGGGTACGGGATCTTTCCCCTCCCCGCCCCTTCCCGATACCAAGGGCCCCGCCCCTGGACCCCGGGCTCTGGGGCGGAGCCCCACCACGCGGCGGAGCCGCATATCGATACAGCGGGAAGAGGCGGAGCCCCAACCCGGGTTCTGGGGCGGAGCCCGACCCGGGGCCAGGGAACCCTCGGCCCGGGGACCAGGACGGGAGCCCCGGCTCCGAGGACAGGCGGGAGCCCGATCCGGGGCCTCAGGGAACCCCCAGCCTGGGAACCGGGGCGGAGCCCCGGTTCCGGGGACCGGAGCGAACCCCCAGTCGGGGACCGGAGCGGAGCCCCGTCTCCGGGACCCCCGGGCGAACCCCCACCCCAGGGACCGGAGCGAACCCCGGCTCCGGGGACCGGAGCGGAGCGCCGCTCGGAAGCCGGAGCGGAGCCTCCGCTCGGGAACCGGGGCGGAGCCCCGCCCGGGGTCTGGGGCGGAGCCCCGGTTGTGGGAAGGGGTGGGGAGGGGAGCAGCCCGCCGCAGGCATCGACCCGCCGTGCGCCCCCTACGTGCACCACCACAGGAAGCGCTGGCACGTCTCCGTGGGCGTCGGGGTCGGCGTCGGCGCGACGGTCGCCGGGGCGGTGGGCCTCGGTTTCGGCGGGGTGGTGGGCCGATGGGTCACCCCGGAGCCGCCCGGGGCCGACGGGGAGTCGTCCGACGGGTCGGAGGACGAGGCGTCGTCCGGATCGGGCGAGGTGTCGTCCTTCTCGCCCTTGGACTTCTTGCCGTCCTTGTCCCCGTCCCGGGATGGGTCTCGCTCCTCGCCGTCCCCCGCCGAGGGCCCCGCACCCGGGCCGGTCGTGTCCTGGACGATCGTCTCGGCGGATTCGGTCACCCCGCCGTCGCGGTCGGCCACCGGCTCCTGCCGCCTGGGCGCCGGGGAGGACTCCCGCCAGTGCCCCTCGGTGGCCAGCTCGGCCACGAACACCGCGACCAGCACCGGGCCGAGCACCGACGCCAGGATCGCCACCCGGCGTCCCCGGCCCCGGCGGGCGCGACGGGCGCGGCGGCCGAAGAGGCCCCGGGACTTGGGCTTCCGGCGCGAGGCGCGAGTGGTGCCGGAGCCACGGGAAACCTGGGCCGCGCGGCGGTCCGCCCGCCGTTCCGCCCGCGTGGCGGTGGCGGACGCCTCGTCCCCGGCGCCCCCGTCCGCCGCGTCCGACGCGACAGAGGGCGGCCCGAGTTCCTCGACGGGCCTCCCGCATCCAGGGCAGGAGACGGCACCGTTGAGATGGCGGCGGCACGGAGAGCAGTAATCCATTTCGCCGGGCAGGTTATGTGACCAACGGGTAGGTCAACAGGACGCGGGGTGTGAGGATCCTGTGCAAAGAACCGTACGAAAGCCCTCGTCAGGCCCCTGTCTTCCGGCGAACCGGCGACGGCCGGGGCCCGCCCGGCCCCGCTCAGCCGCCGAAGGCGGGCTGCGCGAGACCCTGCCCCACACCCTGGATGACCAGCAGCGACCCGGCGAGCGGCGGCGCGGAGGCGCCGAGGCCGACGCGTGCCGAGGTCAGATACAGATCGGTGAGGTCCGCCCCGCCGAAGGCACACGCGGTGGGGCGCGGGAACGGCAGCTCCACCACCCGATCGAGTGTCCCGTCAGGGGCGTAGCGACGGATCGCGGCGCCGTCCCACAGGGCGACCCACACCGCTCCGTCGGCGTCCACGCACAGCCCGTCCGGGAAGCCCGCGCCCTCCTCGACCTCGGCGAACGGCCTCCGGCCCGAGACCACCGGACCACCGGGGTCCTCGACGTCGAAGACGTCGATACGGCGGGTGGGGGTGTCGATGTAGTACATGAGGCGGCCGTCCGGGCTCCAGCCGATGCCGTTGCTGACCGTCACCTCCGGCAGGAACTCCGTATGGGAGCCGTCGGACCCGATCCGGGAGAGCGTGCCGCCGCCGGCCCCCTCGTCGTAGCGCATGGTGCCCGCCCAGAGCGAGCCGTCGGGCGCGACGGCGGCGTCATTGCCCCGGCGGCCGGGGACCGCCTCGCGCAGCAGCCAGTCGAAGCCGCCGTCCGCCCCGTATATCCCGATGCCGTCGCGGAGGTTGACCACCAGGCCGCCGCCCGCGCGGGGCTTGGCGGCGCCGACGTGCTGCTCGGTGCCCAGGGTGGTGCGGCGGCCGGTGGCGGGGTCGTAGGTGTGAACGCGGGAGGAGAGGATGTCCACCCAGATCAGCCGCTGCGCGGCGGCGTCCCAGGTGGGTCCCTCACCGAGCACGGCGCTCGCGCGCACCGCGATCTCGAGCGATGGCCGTGTGCTCATATGTCCCGCCTCCGATGTCCCAGCCGCACCGACAGTTCACCCGCGCCCTTGGCCGCCAGTTGCTCCAGCTCGGCCTGGCGCTCATCGCTCCAGCGGATCGTCGGCACCGAGATCGACAGCGCCGCGACCACCTTCCCCGCCGAGTCCCGTACGGGGGCCGCCACGCAGTTCACATCCGGGTTGGACTCCCGCTGCTCGACGGCCACGCCGCGCTCGCGCACGGTGGCGAGGTGGCGGCGCAGTTCGTCGGGGGAAGTGATGCTGTTGTCCGTCATCGCGGCCAGCGGCTGATCGCCGGACAGCCGCGTGGCCAGGGCGTCCTCCGGGAGGGAGGCGAGCAGCATCTTGCCGACCGAGGTGCAGTGGGCGGGCAGTCGGCGGCCCGCGGCGGAGACCATGCGGACGGCGTGGGTGGAGTCGACCTTGGCGATGTAGATGACGTCCATGCCCTCGAGGATCGCGACATGCACGGTCTCGTCGCAGGTCTCGGCGACGCTCCGGGCCACCTGCTGGCCCTCGGCGGCCAGGTCGAGCTGCTCGGCGTAGCGGCTGCCCAGCTGGTACGGCCGCACCCCGAGCCGATAGCGGCCGGGCTGGTCGGGAAGCTGGACCAGATAGGAGCGGGCGGCCAGAGTGGTCACCAGCTCATGGACCGTCGTACGGGGCAGTCCGAGCCGACGGGTGATCTCGGGTGCGGAGAGCGTGCCGTCCCCGTCCAGGAAGAGCTCGAGTATGTCCAGAGCCCGTGTCACCGCGGGCACCAGGCGTCCCATAGTGCTCGCCCTCCCCTTCTGGTTCAGATGGCAAGCGTTCGAGATTCCGGCCGGTGGCCGGTATCGCGAACACAGGTTATGCGGAGGGGACTTCCCCCGGCAATGGTCCGGCAAAGGCACGATGCGCCGGAAAGCGCTTGCGCCACCGGAGGAGGACGCCCCCTTACGCCCCGGCACGGCGAGTTCGTACGCCCCGGCACGGCGAGCCCTTACGCCCCGGCACGGCGACCCCGTACGCCACGATAGGAGCCATGGATTCCGCGCCCGGCTCATTCGCTCAGCCCGACTCGTTCCCCGCCCCCTTCCCCTTCGTCCTCGTGCTGCTGCGCCGGATGGCCGACCATCAGCCGGGGCTGGTCGAGGACGCACTGCGCGAGCTGGGGTTCGGGCGTGCGGTGATGCGCGAGGCCAACCGCCGCTGGCAGGCCATGCAGCGCTCGCCGCGGCGTCGCTCGGCAGTGGCCCGCTACCGCTCCGTGCTGGGCCCGCCCGAGTCCACCGCCACCCGCCGGATCGGCGATCTGACCTGCGAGGCGCTGAGCTGGTCCGTGCCGCTGTGGCCGGATCTGCGGTTCGAGGTGCTCACCGCGCCGAACGGGGCGGTGTGGAACGAGTGGCTGGTGCGCGCTCCGGGCGCCCCCGGACCCCGGCTGCGTACGGCCGCCGACCTCGCGCCCTGGTCCTGCACGGTGGACGAGGTGGCGCGCGCCTTCGCCCCCGCGCGGCCCATGGAGGGCTCGGCGCCCACCCGCTGGCGGCTCGCCTTCGACGCGCCGGAGGCGGAGAACGGTGAACTCCGCCACTATGTGGCGGAGTTCACCTGGGGACTGCTGCAGCGTATGGAGGACGTCAGGCCAGCTTCGCCGACAGCGTGATCTCCGTACCGGCGAGCGCCTGGCTCACCGGGCAGTTCTTCTTGGCGTCCTCGGCCGCCGCGGTGAACGCGGCCTCGTCCAGACCCTCCACCGTGCCCTCGACGGTGAGGTGGATACCGGTGATCCCGGTACCGGGCTGGAAGGTGACCTCGGCCTGGGTGGTCAGCTGGGTGGGCGGGTTGCCCGCCTGGGTGAGGCCGTGCGAGAGCGCCATCGAGAAGCAGCTGGAGTGGGCCGCCGCGATCAGCTCCTCGGGGCTGGTCTTGCCGCCTGCCTGCTCGGCGCGGGACGGCCAGGAGACCGGCTGCTCGCCGATGCCCGAGGAGTCGAAGGTGACGGTCCCCTTGCCCTCGGCCAGATTGCCCTGCCAGACGGTGTGCGCGGTACGCGTCGTTGCCATGCTCGCTGTTCCCTGCTTCCTGTCGGACGTGCGATATGCGTATACGGTCGGAGGTGATCAACCGGCGGGGGTGCTACCGCTTCCGGTGGCGCCCTGTCCGGAGATCGACTCCGAGCCTACGTTCCAGGCGACCATGGCCGGGCGACCATGCTCACTTCCCAGTCGACTGACGGTCGCGGTGTCGAGCCGGAACAGCGCACCGGCGGACGGGGGCAGGCCCAGCCGCCGGGCGGTGAGCACCCGCAGCACGTGGCCGTGCGCCACCAGCACCACATCAGCGCCGTCGGCCGACTCCAGCTCGGGGGCGATCCGGGCGAGCACCCGGTCCACCCGGGCCCCGATCCGCTCGGGTGACTCACCGGGGTGGTCGGGACCGGCCGACGGCACGCCGTCGGTCCACAGGTTCCAGTCGGGGCGGGTGCGGTGGATCTCGTCGGTGGTGATGCCCTCGTAGCCGCCGTAGTCCCATTCGCGCAGATCGGGCTCGAGGTTGGGTTCCTCGAGCCCGGCGAGCCGCGCGGTCCGCAGGGCCCGCTCCATCGGGCTGACCAGGACCAGCCCGATCTTCCGTGCGGCGAGCGGCTGGCGCAGGGCCCGTGCCTGCTCCTCACCGCGCGGGGTCAGGGGCAGATCGGTCCAGCTGGTGTGCTTGTGCGACCGGCTCCACTCGGTTTCGCCGTGCCGGACCAGCAGCAGCTCAGCCACGGCCGCCGGATGCCTTCTCCTCGCCCGCGACGCCCTGCTCCTTCTCCTTGTCGATGGCGTGCTTCTCGTTCGCCGCGGCGGCGATGGAGGCGCGCACCGTGTCCATGTCCAGGTCGCGGGCCTGGCCGATGAGGTCTTCCAGGGCCGGCTCGGGGAGGGCGCCGGGCTGGGCGAAGACCGCGATGTTCTCCCGCACGATCATCAGCGTGGGGATGGACTGGATGTCGAAGGCGGCGGCCAGCTCGGGCTGGGCCTCGGTGTCGACCTTGGCGAACAGCAGATCCTGGTGGCGCTCGGCGGCCTTCTCGTAGATGGGCGCGAACATCCGGCACGGCCCGCACCAGGAGGCCCAGAAATCAATCAGGACGAATTCGCTCCCGGACACGATCTCGTCGAAGTTGTCCTTGGTGAGCTCGACGGTGCTAGTGCTCATGCCTGCGTTACCCGCTTCCGTACGTCGGCAGATGCCACATGCACCGTAACCCGCCACCGCCCGCCGTTATTCCGGGCCGGTGGCGGGGTGGCGGCGTCTCCAGAGCTGGCCCGAGAGCTAGCCCGCCCGGAAGCGTATGCCCAGGTCGGCGGGGGTGAAGCGGCGTACGTCCCTGGTGGAGAGCCCGCGGTCGGTCCCCCGGAAGATCCAGAAGCCGCCCGTCCTGCCGCGGCCGTAGCCGGGCGCGGCGGCGACCACGTCCTCGTGTCCGTCCCCGTCGACGTCGAGCAGCGGGGGCTGCGGGGCGAAGGCGTCGAAGCCGTACGGGGTGTGCCGACCGGGCACCCCCGGGGTGTCCAGGTCCAGGGACTGCTCCCCGCGGTGCTCCCCGCCGTGCCCCCGGTACGGGCTCTTGGCCGGGTCGGGGGCGTACTCGCCGCCGCGCCCGTGCCGTGAGCCGGGCAGCAGGGTGAGCCGGCCGTTGCCGTTGTTCTTCTCCGGGGTGGCCACGACGAGGTCGGGGCGGCCGTCGCCGGTGATGTCGCCGACGGCCGGGGAGCCGCCGAACCCGTCCCCGCGCCGTGCGTCACCGGGCATGCCCGGGGCGGACTGATCGACGGTGAGATCCGCACGTCCCCGGCCCAGACCGGACTTGGCGCCGTGGACGACGGTCAGCCGTCCGGAGCCGCGGTGGCGGCCGGGGCCGAGCGTCCCCTGGCCGGGCGCGAGCAGATCGTCGACCCCGTCGTGGTCGGCGTCCCCGGCCGCGGGCTCGCGCGGTCCGTCCTCCGTGCCCAGGGCGTGGGCCAGGCGTGCCTCGGGCCGCTTGTCCCGCACCAGGCCCCTGGGTCCGCCGCGGTAGTGGGCGACGGGGGTGTCGAGGGGGGCGGTGTCACCCAGTTCCGGCTGGTCCGCTTGGCCGAGGCCGTAGCGGTAGGTCAGCACCACATCGGTGCGGTGGTCGCCGTTGAAGTCCCCGGCCGTGGCGGTGGCGGGTGCGCCGCGGCGGGGCCGCTCGGTGGGGCCGGTGGGGAGCGGGGCGGTACGGGCGGGGTGAGCCTTCGCGCCGAACGGCCCGTACAGCACGCGTACGGCACTCCGGCCGACACCCCGGCCACCCCGGCGGTCACCCCGGCCGTCATCCCAGCCGTCCCCCCAATCGTCCGCCGCCGAGGCCAGCAGGTCGGCCGCGCCGTCCCCGTCGAAGTCCCCCACGGCCAGCGCCAGGAGCCCGGCCGCGCCGCCGCCGAGCGGGCGCGGCGCGGCCAGCCCTCGGGGGCCGCCGCGCAGCACCACCGTCTCCCCCGTCCGCTCGGCCCGCGGCGGACTCCCGTGCCGGTGCCGGAACCGCGCCGTCACCAGGTCGGTGAATCCGTCCCGGTCCAGATCGGTGCGCAGCAGGGGGCCCACGTAGTCGTCCTCGGCGCCGTCCACGACGAGGCGGTGCCGAGGGTCGAGGCCGTGCGCCCCGCCGTAGACCACCGCGAGCCGGGCGGGCAACGGTCCCCGGGAGGCGCTGGTGGGGCGGATGGCGGTGGCGAAGTCGTCGTAACCGTCGCCGTTGAAGTCCCCGAGTGGGGCGCCGGCCGCCCCCTTGGTGGGCCCGTCCACCGGCCTCCGCCCCTCGTGGCCGACCTCGCTGCACCCGGCGAGCAGCAGCACGGACACGGCCACGGCGGCGACGGGAACGGGCGAACGCACGGCGACACCTCGCAAGGCGGATCGAGCGGACGGGCTTCACCCTCAAGGACGGGCTTCACCGCTCAAGGACTCCAGCGAGCGCGCTCGGGTTGCCTCTCGGCCGCCCCCGCCAAATACACGCGACACCGGGCGCCGACCTTGCGATCATGGCCCCTGGCCCCTGGCCCCTGCCCCCTGGCCCCTGACCCGCGACGAGAAAGGGCGATGTGCGATGCCGGCCATACCCGCCGACCCGACCGTGCTGCACCCGATGCCCGAGCAGCCACGAGTGGTGCTGCTCAAGCCGCTGATCACCTCGCCGCTGATCGAGGTCGGGGAGTTCTCGTACTACGACGACCCGGATGAGCCCACCGCGTTCGAGACCCGCAATGTGCTGTACCACTACGGGCCGGAGCGGCTGGTCATCGGGAAGTTCTGCGCGCTGGGCGAAGGGGTGCGGTTCATCATGAACGGCGCCAACCACCGCATGGACGGCCCGTCCACGTTTCCGTTCCCCATCATGGGCGGTTCATGGGCCGACCACTTCGACCTGATCACCGGCCTGCCGGGCCGGGGCGACACCGTGGTCGGCCATGACGTCTGGTTCGGATACCGGGCGATGGTGATGCCCGGCGTGCGTATCGGCCACGGCGCGGTCATCGCCTCCGGTTCCGTGGTGGTGGACGACGTTCCCGACTACGGGATCGTCGGCGGCAACCCGGCCAAGCTCATCCGCCGCCGCTACGACGACGGGGACATCGCCCGGCTGCTGGCCCTGGCCTGGTGGGACTGGCCGATCGAGCATCTCACCGCCCATATCCGCACGATCATGTCCGGGAGCGTGGACGAGCTGGAGGCGGCGGCCCCGCGCCAGGACGTGTCCGACGGGGCTTGACGCCTGCGGCCGGCTGTTCCCCTCCCCGCCCCTTCCCGACACCTGACGATATACGGCTCCGCCGCGTGGGGCCCCGCCCCCAGACCCCAGACCCCAGACCCCGCCCCCGGCCCCGGATCGGGGCCCCGCCCCTTCCCGCGGCATCGATACGCGGCTCCGCCGCATGGCAGGGCTCCGACCCCGGACCCCGGGGGTCCAGGGGCGAAGCCCCTGGTAGCGGGAAGGGGCGGGGAGGGGAGAGATCCGCCCCCCTTACGTCAGCTCTCGAGACTCATGTACAGACGAGTCCCCCGCGGCTGAAAACCGACCCGTTCGTAGACGCGGCGGGAGCCCTCGCCCGAGTACTCCAGCCAGACCGACCGGGCGCCCCGGGCGAACATCGTCCCGGTCAGCGCGGCGGTGACCGCGGCGGCGATGCCCCGGCCGCGGAAGGCGGGACGGGTGCCCACGCCCGCCAGTTCGGCGGTGCCCACGGCAGGAGCCGAGCAGGTGGCCCCGCCGGCGCAGCCCCCGTCGGGCGCCCGGACGAACCGGACCGCGCCGCCGTCCTCCTGGACGCGGCGCAGCCGGGCCGCTCCCTCCTCGGAGGCGGCGAACTCACTGGCGAACGCCTCGGCCAGCGCGGCGTCGATCGCCCGGTAGTCCTCGTCCGTGGCCGGAGCCGCCACCGGAACGGCCGCCGTGCCCCGCGGAACGGCGAGCCGTTCCGGAGTGCACACCAGATACGCGTGCGTGGCCTCCACGCCGAACCCCGCCTCCCGCAGCGCGGGTTCCACGGCGGGCGCGGCGTCCGGCGCGAACTCGAGCCGGGGCTTGAGCCCGCGTACCCGGAACGCCCCGATCAGCTCCATGACGTCCCGGGCGGTGGGCCGGGCGCCGGGAAGCGGGGTCGCGTAGTTGATGTACGGGCTGGTGGTACCGGGATCGATCCCCGCCACAAAGCCCCCGACCTCGACAAGCACGGGGCGGCGGCGGAGGTTGGCTACGGCAAAACTCTGGACGTCAGTGCCCATGGTGAAGTGACCTCACGGATCAACGCGGCGGAAGGCGCCGCGGAAGGAAGCGGTGTACGGATATGTGGGGCCGCCGTGAGGAGACGGATTGTTGGCACCGATCGCTCAGTGCCGACGGCGGCCGCTGGGGGACGCCGAGTCCATGGGCTTCAGTCCTTTGACAGATAGTGGAATCGCCACGCGGAACATAGCGCACGGCGTGGCCGGGTGACACATGGTTTTCGCGAAGCGGCGCGTCATGTTTTCGCGAGGCGGTGCGTCAGTGTTTTCGCGAAGCGGCGCGTCAGTCCGCTCACCGCTTGATGGGGCCTCAGTCGCCCGGCACCCCACCGAACCCGCCCAGGAGGATTGACGCGGACACACCACGACTCTACCGTCTCGTCACATCTCGGCGTTCACAACGAAACACCAACTTCATATACATGGACCACGGTCCATACCAACCCCCCACGGGAAGGCAATTCCCATGCGCATCCGTACGCTGCTCACCGCGCTGGCGACCGTGACCACCGTCATCGGTGGCCTGGCCCTCGCGGGCCCCGCCGGCGCCTCCCCCACGGCCGCCTTCGCCGACCCGTCGAAGGCGCCGGGCGGCAACTTCGACCTGTCGGTGTGGCAACTCCAGGAGCCGGTCGGCTCTCCCGGCAAGCCGACGACCATCCCCTCGTCCCGGCTCCAGGGGGCGAGCGGATTCCAGGACGACTACTTCTACACCGACAAGCGCGACGGGGCGATGACGTTCTGGGCGCCCGAAAAGGGCGTCACCACCCCGAACTCCAACTACGCCCGCTCCGAGCTGCGCGAGATGAACCGCGACGGCGGCGCCGCGGACTGGTCGCTCGGCGGCTCGCACAAGCTGCAGGCGACGCTGCGCGTGGTGTCGGTGACGAAGAACGTCTGCGTCGGCCAGATCCACCTCGGCTCGGGCGGCTCCTCCACAAAGCCGCTGGTGGAGCTGTACTACCGCGCCAACGGCGACATCGTCCTCGGCACCGAGAACTCCCCCGACGGTGGCCAGACGCTGCACAACGTGGGCCATGTGTCGGTCGGCAAGACATGGAACTACACGATCGGCGTCTCCGGCGGCGACACCATCGACCTGACGGTCAACGGCAGCACGACGCACTACGACATCCCGTCGTCCTTCTTCCCGTACAAGCAGTACTTCAAGGCGGGCTCGTACAACCAGTCGTCCTCCGACAGCACGACGAACGGAGCGCGCGTCGGCTTCTACGGGCTGACCGTCTCCCACGGCTGAGCCCCCAAGGCCCGGCGGCCAAGGGGGCCGCCGGGCCTTGTCGCCGCTGGGCGCCGCTGGGCGCCGCTGGGCGCCGCTAGGACGTCCGGCCGCTGAAGACCTCGGCCACTTCGGGGATGCGGTCGATGTAGCCGTCGAGCAGCTTGCGGCCGACGGTCACCGAGTCGACCAGCGGGTGGAGGGAGAACGCCTTCACGGCATCGGTCCGGGAGCCGGTGACAGCGGCGCTGATGGTGAGCCGCTCGACCGCCTTGACCTGCTGCATCAGACCGGTCTGGTGGAGATCGGGCTGGGTGATGGTGAGCGGGTGGACACCGTTCGCGTCAACGGTCACGGGCACCTCGACGACGGCGTCGTGGGGGAGGCCGGAGACGGTGGTCCCGTTGCGCACGTTGAGGATCATCGTGGCGCGTTCATTGCGGCTGATCGCGGCCATCACCGCGAGGGCGACCCCGGCATACCCCTGATGCGCGGGGTCCGGCCGGAAGTCCTCGTTCGGTTGGGCCTCTCCCTGAACGGCGCCCTTGGCCTCCGCCATGTAGTTGGCGCTGCGGTCGGCGATGGTCTTCCGCCACAGCGACACGGCCGAGCCCGCGGCGGCCTCCGTCACCCGCTGGTAGAACTCCTTTTGCTGGCGGGCCAGGAACTCGCCGCGGGTCTGCGGAGCGTCGAGGATGGACCGTACGGCCTCCCGGTTGAAGTAGTAGTAGTACAGGTACTCGTTGGGGATCACGCCGAGGTCGCGCAGCCACTCGCGCCCGAAGACCACGCCCTCCTCCAGGTCGCCGAGGCGCTGCTCGTCGGCGAGCAGCCGGGGCAGGATGTCCTCGCCGTCGTGCAGAACGCGGCGCATCCAGCCGAGGTGATTGAGACCGACGTAGTCGAACTGGGCCCGGGACGGGTCGAGGCCGAGGGTCGTGGCGATGCGGCGGCCCAGACCTGACGGCGTGTCGCAGATGCCGAGGACCCGATCGCCGAGGACGCTCTGCATCGCTTCGGTGATCATGCCGGCCGGGTTGGTGAAGTTGATGACGTAGGCGTGCGGGGCCAGGCGCCGTATCCGGTGCGCGATGTCGAGCATGACGGGGATGGTGCGCAGCCCATAGGCCAAGCCGCCCGGGCCGGTGGTCTCCTGGCCGAGGACGTCGAGGTCGAGGGCGACCCGCTCATCGCACATCCGTCCCGCCAGCCCGCCCACGCGGATGGCGGCGAACACGAAGTCGCTGCCCTCCAGGGCGTCGTCGAGCGACGTGGTGACCGTCACCCTGGGCGCTTCGGCATGGCCGTCGGCGAACTGGGCGAGCACCTCGGCCATGGCCTTGAGCCGGGCCGGGTCGGTGTCGTACAGCCACACATCGTCGATACGGGGGGAACCCTGATCGTGCAGCAGGGCCTGGTAGACGTATGGCACGCGGAATCCGCCGCCGCCGAGGACGGTCAACTTCATGCGAGTATCACCTTTCCGTCCGCCTCGCGGCAGAGCTGGAGCGTGTTGGGGTCGGCACCGCTGGTGGTGATCAGGACGTCGAGGTCGGCGAGCGAGCACACGCGCAGCGATCCGGTGCCGGGGAACTTGGTCTCGACGGCAACCAGGACGACCTTTCCAGCGGTCTCGATCATGGCCTGTTTCAGGGGGGCCTCGACGGCCATGTTGTCCACCACATGGCCGTTCGGCCGCACTCCGGTGCAGCTCAGGAAGAGCAGGTCGGCGCTGACCTGGCGGAGTGCCTGCTCGGTGAGGGAGCCGACCAGGGACTGATAGTTGCGGCGCAGCACGCCACCGAGCATCACCAGCCGTACGGCGTCGTCGTCGCGGAGTACGTCGAGCACCGGCAGACTGCTGGTGATGACGGTGACGGGACGGCCCCGCAGCCGGCGGGCGATGGCCAGGGGCGTGGTTCCGATGTCGAGGACGATCACGCTGTCGTCCTCGACCAGCTTCACGGCCTCCTCGGCGATCGCCTCCTTCAGTGCCTCGTCACGCGAGATGACCAGGTTGAACGGGGTCTCGGGCGCCGCCTCCGCACCGGCGGCTTCCGCGGTCCCACGCGGCGACAGGGCCGCTCCACCGTAGGTACGGACCAGCTCGCCGTTGCGGTCGAGGAGGATCAGGTCCCGGCGGATCGTGGATTCGCTGACCTGGAGGTTTTCGGCGAGCTCGCGTACCGAGGCCACCCCGGTCGACCGGAGTGACTCGACGATCTTCGCATGTCGTTTGCGTGAGGTCACGCATTGACGATAGCACCGCATGACTGAAGTCAGTCATGGAATCCCAGAGACATTCTCGTTACTGATCGACTCTTGTCATTCCGTAGGGGCAGTGCTCATAGTTGAGCACTTCACCGTGGTCGCACCGGAAAGAGGCGGTCTCCGTGCTCGACGTGCTCTTCGCCGGCGAGGTCTTCTGCGACCTCGTCTTCGGCGGCATCCCCCATCTCCCCACCCCGGGAACCGAGGTGTACGCCGACCGGTTCGCCGTCTCCCCCGGGGGAACCGCGAACCGCGCCGTCGCCGCCGCCCGCCTCGGACTGCGGACCGGGATCCTGGGGGTGCTCGGCACCGACCTCTTCGGCGAGCATCTCGCCGCCCGGCTCGCGGCCGAGAAGAACCTGGACCCGACCTGGCTGCGCCGCGATCCCGCCGTGCACACCCCGGTCACGGTCGCGGTGACCCAGGAACACGACCGCGCCTTCCTCACCTACGAGGAGAAGGGGGCCCTGCGCCCTGAGGTGTGGGACGGCGAGCTGCCCGCCGTCCGCTTTCTGCAACTCGGGATCGGACGGCCGCTGCCCGCCTGGGCGGCCGAGTTCCGCGCCCGCGGCACCCGGGTGGTGGGCGGCGTCGGCTGGGACCCCACCGGCCAGTGGTCACGGGATCTGCTCACCCGGCTCGCCGAGGTCGACGTATTCGTCTGCAATGCCGTCGAGGCGACGAGCTACACCCGTACCGACACGGTCGAGGACGCCGTGAAGGTGCTCGCCGACCATGTGCCCGACGTCGTCGTGACCGATGGCGGGAACGGCGCGGTGGCGGTGGACGGCGCCACCGGCGAGCTGGTCCGGGTCGCCGTTCCCCGGGTGCCGGCCGTCGATCCCACCGGCGCCGGTGATGTGTTCACCGCGGGACTGATCACCGGCCTGAACCATGACTGGCCCCTCGCCACCCGGCTCCGCTTCGCCGGACTGTGCGCCGCCCTGTCGGTGCAGAACCTGGGCGGCGCGAACAGCGCACCGCGCTGGGAGGCGATTGACGCCTTCCTCGAACGCACGCCCCGGATCCCCGACGCGGACCTCGTCCGCATCCGTGCGATCAGGCCGTAGCTCCCGCGATCCGGGTCGGGTCTCCCGCGATCCGATTCGGGTCGGACGACCGCGTCCCGCCGGTCGGACGACCGCCCCGCCACATCCGACAGACGCCGCTCCATCCCCGTTCCGACAGACGCCGCTCCATCCCCGTACGGCCGAACTCCCAGCCCCAGGCGGCCACCCCCTCAGCCCCGGGCGGCCGCACCCCCAGCACCAACCGCACCCCCAGCACCAGGAGGACCACCCCATGGCCGAGAGAACCCCACGACGCCCCCGTCGGCGCCTCATAGCCGCGGCGGCGCTCGCCACCGGTGTCCTGACCGGTGTCGCGGCCTGCTCCCCCGGCCCCAGCGACGGATCGGCCACCGGCGCCAAGACCTCCGGCCCCGTCGCCACCGACCCCGCCAAGGCCGGGAAGGTCACCCTCACCGTGTGGGACCAGAACACCGACCCGGGCGCCAACGCCTCCACAGAGGCGCTCAACAAGGCGTTCATGGCGAAGTACCCGAACGTCACCATCAAGCGCGTCTCCCGGTCCTTCGCCGACCTCAAGACCACCCTGAAACTCGCGCTGTCCTCCGCCAACCCGCCCGACGTCGTCCAGGCGAACCAGGGCTACCCCGACATGGGCGCCTTCGTGAAGGCCAAGCTGCTCCAGCCGGTGGACCGCTACGCCAAGGCCTACGGCTGGGACACCGCCTTCCCGTCCCAGCTGCTCGACCTCAACCGCTTCACCCCCGACGGCAAGACCTGGGAGACCGGCAATCTGTACGGCGTCTCGCAGACCGGTGAGATCATCGGCGTCTACTACAACAAGGCCAAGCTGAAGTCGCTCGGCCTGCCCCTGCCCACCACGCTCACCGGCTTCGAGAGCGCACTGGCCAAGGCCAAGGCGTCGGGCCTGCAACCCCTCTCCTACGGCGACGCCGACAAGAGCCCCGGCATCCACATCTTCGGCGTCATCCAGGCCCTCGCCGCCGGAAAGCCCGAGGTCCGCAAGCTCGTCTTCGACGAGGGCGACGCCAAGTGGACGGACTCCGGCACCCTCAAGGCCGCGACCACGCTGCGCCGCTGGGCCGACAAGGGGTATCTGGGCTCCGGATTCAACGGCAAGAGCAAGGACCAGGCCGTCGACTCCTTCGGCCGGGGCAAGTCCCTGTTCCTCCTGGAGGGCACCTGGCAGTCGGCCGTCCTCGCCCCGAAGATGAAGAAGAACGTCGGCTTCACCGCGCTCAGCCCCGCCGCCGGACAGCCCCCGCTCACCCAGGGCGGCGAGGGCCTCGCGTGGTCCGTGACCTCCAAGTCCAAGCACCCGGACGTCGCCGGCGCGTACATCGACTTCCTCGTCAACAAGAACGGCATGAAGGCCGCGGCCACCCACGGCAACCTGCCGGCCCTTCCACCGGCCGACTACAAGCCGACGCCCGGCACCGTCGACGCGGACATCCTCACCCGGTGGAAGGCCGTGAGCGAGAAGGACGGACTGCTCCCCTACCTCGACTACACCACCCCGACCTTCTACGACACCCTCACCGCCGCCGTCCAGGAGCTGACCGCCGGACACCTCACCCCCAAGGCGTTCACCAGCCGACTCCAGTCCGACTACTCCTCCTTCCAGAACAGCAGGTAGACCCCCTCTCATGGCCGCCACCGCACATCGCCCGACGGCACGCAAGCGCCCGGCCGGCGCCCCCACCCGGGAGCCGGTCCGGCGCCGCGGCCGCGTCATCCAGTGGAAGGGCTACCTCTACGCCCTTCCCGCCCTGCTCGTCCTCACGGTCTTCCTGCTGGTCCCGCTCGGACAGCTGGTGCAGATCTCCCTCTTCCACTGGGACGGGATCTCCGTCTCCACCTGGGCGGGGTTCGACAACTACACCGAGATCGCCCGCGACCCGCAGCTGCGCGCGGGCTTCCTCCACTCCTTCGTCCTGATCCTGTTCTTCTCCGTCATCCCGATCGCGCTCGCCCTGATGCTCGCCGCGGTCACCACGCGGGCCGGCCGACTGCGCGGCGTCTCCGTCTTCCGCGCGATGATCTTCCTGCCGCAGGTGGTCGCCATGGTCGTGACCGCCACCGCCTGGACGGCGATCTACGCTCCCGACGGCGTCCTCAACACCGCGCTGCGCGCCATCGGACTGGAGGCGGTCGCCCGCCCCTGGCTCGGCGACTTCTCCACCGCCCTGCCCGCCGTCGGACTCATCGGCACCTGGCTGGAGATCGGCCTGTGCCTGGTGCTGTTCATCGCCGGTATCGGACAGATCCCGGCGGAGCTGTACGAGGCGGCGAAGCTGGACGGGGCAGGCGCGGTGCGGGAGTTCTTCGCCGTCACCCTGCCCGGACTGCGCGGGCAGATCACCGTCGCGCTCACCCTCACCGTGATCGCCGCCCTGCGCACCTTCGACCTGGTGTACGTCGCCACCCACGGCGGTCCGGGCAACGCCACCAGCCTGCCCGCCTACGAGGTCTACAACCGGGCCTTCGGCACCGGCCAGGTCGGCTCGGCCTGCGCCATCGCCGTCACCCTGACCGCGGTGATCCTCCTTCTCACCTTCCTGATCACCAAGGTCCAGCCACAGGAGGACGAGACATGATCTCCCGCCGCGAACGGGCGCTCAACTATGCCATCCTCACCCTCTTCGCCGTGCTGGCCCTGCTGCCGCTGATCGGCGTGGTGTCGTCCGCGCTGACCCCCGCCGCGGCGTCCGGGCCCTCCTTCACCTGGCCTGACCACCTGGACCTCGGCAACTTCTCCACCGCCTGGCGCCAGGGCCACTTCGCCACCTATCTGACCTCCAGCCTGCTGGTCGCGGTCTCGGTGGTGCTCCTGACGGCCGTCCTGGCGATCCTGGCGGGCTTCTCCTTCGCGCACTTCGACTACCCCGGCCGATCAGCCCTCTTCTACGTCACCCTCATCGGGCTGATGGTGCCGCCCGAGGCCTTCGTCATCCCGCTCTACTTCAATCTGCGCGACACCGGACTCACCGACTCCTACTGGTCGCTGATCCTCCCGCAAACCGCCCAGTCCCTCGCCTTCGGCGTCTTCTGGATGCGCAACTTCTTCCGCTCGGTACCGGTCAGCGTCATCGAGGCGGCGCGCCTGGACGGGGCGTCCGACTGGCGGCTGCTGTGGCGGATCCTGGTGCCCACCAGCCGTCCGGCGCTGCTGACGATGGCGATGCTGGTGTTCATGTGGACCTGGAACGAGTTCCTGCTCCCGCTGGTCATGATCACCGATGAGAGCAAGCGCACCGCACCGCTCGGCCTGGCCTTCTTCCAGAGCGAGCACACCACCCAGTACTCCGTACTGGCGGCCGCGTCCATCATCGTCGCCCTGCCGGTCGTCGCCTCGTATGTCTTCCTCCAGCGGCACTTCATCTCCGGCATGCTCTCCGGCGCGGTGAAGGGCTGACCAAACCATGGAACCGAACGGGAGAGCGGGGGCCGCCGCGGCGGCCCCGGCGGCTCCCGCTCTTGCGTCCTCCAAGTATGCTTCCGGCCTCTTCTTGTCATGATCCCCACAGACCGGAGCCCACTATGACCACGACCCGCTTGTCCGCGGCGACTCCGATCCTCTCGGCCGTGGCCGCCGGCGTGCTGCTCGTGGGCTGCTCGGCCTCGGTCAGCGTCGAAAAGTCCACGCCGAAACTGTCCGCGGACAAGCTGGCCACCGTAGTCGCCGAAAAGCTCGCCGCCACAACGGGCCAGCCGAAGCCGAACGTCGCCTGCCCCGAGGACCTCGTCGGCAAGGTCGGTAACACCACCCGGTGCAAGCTCACAGCGGACGACGGCAGCACCTTGGGCGTATCGGTCACGGTGTCCTCTGTCGATGGAGACCAGATCAACTTCGACGTCAAGGCCGACGACACCGCTTCCCCGGCTGCGAACTGAGGGCCGCCGGGCCTTCTATGTCCACGTCAGCCGGCCGGAAAGCGAGCCACCCAACGCCGTTGCCAAGGCGTCTCGACGGCCCGGTGGTGATGGTGGGTGCGCGCCCAGGTGACAGCGTCGGCGGGGCTCACCCCCGCCAGGACGGCCAGGCAGGCGATGACGGTCCCGGTCCGGCCGACTCCGCCCCCGCACGCGACCTCCACGGGCGTGCCCGCCCGCGCCCGCGAGTGCAGTGCGCGAATCTGCCGTACGGCCAGGTCACGGTCACGGGGCAGCAGAAAATCGGGCCACTCGACCCATGCGCGCTCCCACCCCAGCTCCCCGTCATGCCGCCGGCGCAACCGGGTGGACCCCAGATACAGCCCGAACCCGGGCAGCGGCCCCTCCGGCCGCGGATTCCGCAGACCGCGCCCCCTGACCCATGAGCCGTCCGGCAGCCGCAGGGCACCCGCCAGCGGTGCGTCACTCATCGGGCCCCGCCCCCCATCCGAAGCGCCCGGCCACTGTCGGCACGGCGCCAATGTCCTTACGCATACGTTCACTCTGGTCGCGCTTCGCGCTTTCCGCAAAGGACGTGAGTCGTGTGAGGATGTGCCGATGGTGTGGCTGGGGAAACACGGGAGGCGGACGGCCGGACTCATGGCCGCGGCGAGTGCGGCGCTGGCGCTGACCGCCTGCGGCACGAGTGGCTCCGGCGACGGGAATTCCGGGGACCGTGAGGCGAAGTACAGACGCGTCATCGAAGACCCTCACCCGCGCCCCGCCGATGTCATCGAGGCGGCCGGGGCACCCACCGACGTGGCCCGCGCGCACGACGGCTCGCTGCTCCTGACGTACAAGGCCGACAACGTCGAGGACGACGAGGGGCCGGCCGCCACCGCCTGGCGCATCGTCGGGCCCGACGGCCATACGGTCGCCGAGCACGCCGAACACGCGGACGCGGAGGCGGCGCCGCCCGCGTTCAAGGGGGTGCGCGGGGGCTTCGTACGGGTGCCGCCGGGCGAGGGGCCCGAGGGAGCGTACGCCCTCGACGTACGCGGCAAGCCGCACAAGGCCGTCATCACCGAGACCCCGTCGCGCACCCGCCCCGGCGATCTCCTGCTCGCCGAACCGGAGCCGACCCTCATCTATCGCCCCGCCACCCGTACCGTGGCACCCCCGGCCGGAGTGCCGGACTCCGCCATCCGCTTCGCCGTCGACGAACGGGGCACGGTCTGGAGCCTGGACCAGCCCCTGACCGAAGACCCCAACCGCGTCGTATGGCAGCGCGACGGTCACACCCTTGGCTCCAGAGCCGTCCCGAAGCCGTACACGGGTGGCGTCCTCGCCGCGCGGGGCGGCACCGCGGCACTGTCCCTCATCCGGGGCGAGCGCGTGCGCGGCCTGTTGCTGACGACGGACGGCGGCGAACACTGGCGGACGGTCCTCGCCGGCGACATCCCCTGGAGGGATCTGAAGCGCGGCCCGGAGTCGCTGGTCCTGAAGTCGCTCGCGGACGGTCGGCTGCTCGTCGGCGAGGAAGGCGGCCGCTACTGGCTCGCCGACGACCGCGCCAACAACGCCTTCCACGAATTGAAGACACCGGCGACCTTCACGTCGTTGACCGTCGACGGCACAACGCTCTACGGCATCGCGGACGCGACGACGGCGACGTACGACCTGGTGAAGGGCGAAGGGCTGTGGATCTCTCGCGACGGTGGACGCGAGTGGCACCGCCACGAGCGGCGCGGATAGCGGCGGAGAGGGGTCTCTGGATCAGCCCGGCGCCCTCCCCGGAGATCAGGCGATGAACTCGGTGACGGTCTTGGTGAACCAGTCCGGGTCTTCCTCGGCGACGAAGTGTCCCGTCCGCGCGACCGCGCTGTGCACGTTGTCCGCGACAGGGAGCAGGGCGTCCGCGGTGGCCCTGCCCGAGTGGGTGGTGCCGACGGCCAGGACGGGCATGAGCAGCTTTCGGCCGGCCAGCAGGGCCCGGTTCTCCCGCCCGTCCTCGAGAAGCGTGCGGTAGTGCTCGAAACCGCCGCGCAGCCGCTCCCGCCCGGTGTACTCCTCCGCATAGGCCGACAGGTCTTCGGGGCTGAAGGTGCCGGGGTTGGACATGGCGGTGAACGTGGCGGTGAAAAACTCCAGTTCGTGCCCGTCGAAGAGCATCTCGGGCACGTGAGGCGTCATGAAGAAGCCGAAGTGCCACATGCCTCCCTCGGCGACGTTCATCGCCTCCTCCAGACCGAGGCCGGGAAGGATGGAGTCGACCAGAATGAGGTGGGAGACGTCCTCGGGGTGGGCAGCCGCCCACCCCAGCGCGACCATCGAGCCGATGTCGTGACCGGCCACGGACACCGGACCGCTCAGGCCCAGCGCCGTCAGGGTCCCGCGCATGTCGCGCGCCTGGTTGACCTTCGTATATCCGTCCTCGGGACGGTCGCTGGCGCCGGTGCCCCGCAGATCGGGGACGACCACGGTGTGGGTAGCGGCGAGGGCCGGCATGACGCGTGCCCACGCGCGCGAGGTCTGCGGCCAGCCGTGCAGCAGGACCAGGACCGGTCCGCTGCCGCCGACGGCAACTGAGAGGGTCGTTCCGTTGGTGGCGACCCTCTGGATCTTGAAGCCCCCAGGAAGCCAGTTGGGCGTTCTCATAAGCGTTCTCTTCCACGGTGGAGATGGGCATCGGGGTTGTTCCGACTGGTAGTTGCCAGGTGCTGGGGACGCTTCGCCGCTGTTCACATAGCGGCGAAGCGCCGGTCATGCGCCGTGGTGGGCGAGTTCCCGCAGGCGGGCTTCGCCGATCATGGAGAGCATGTCGGTGTGCTCGGGTCGCCACCCCAGCTCCTGCTGCGTGGTGACGGCTCGGATCCGGCTGGAAGCGGCCATGATGAGGGCGCCGAACTCGCCCCAGATTCCGGCCGCTTCCTCCGGTGTGACGCTGCGGGGCTCGACGCCGAGGTCGGCCGCGACCCGTTCCGCGATCCAGCGGTTGGGCACTTCCCCCGCCACCGCGTGGTACAGCCCTCCCGGCCGTCCCGCTGTCAGGGCGAGGGCGAACAGGCGGGCCACGTCGTCGATGTGGACGTGGCTGTACACGTTCAGTCCAGGCCCGACGTAGTTGGCCGCCCCGGTCGCCGCGACCGACTGGTAGGTCATCGGCACCTGGCCATGGTCGCCGGGGCCCCAGATCACTCCGGGGCGGATGACCATGCCGCGCAGCCCGTCAGTGGCGGCCGCCAGGACGGTGTCCTCGGCCGCCTTTCGAAAGGCGGCCAACGGCTCGACGGTGAAGGGGTCGTGCTCGGCGAAGCTGTCCTGGCTCCACGCGCCCGCGGTGCGCTGCATGAGCACGCCGCTGCCGGAGAGGAAGAGCAGCGTCTTGCCCGTCCCGGCCAGGGCGCGGGTCAAGTCCTCGACGGTCGCGGTCTCCTGCTCCGGACCGGCCTGGGCCGCGTAGATGACCGCATCGGCGCGCGGCGCCGCCTCGACGACGGCGGAGCGCCGGGCATCCAGATCCCCGGGTAACGGGACGATCCCCTGGGCTTCGAGGGTGCTGGCGGCCGGGCCGGTGCGGGCCAGGCCCGTGACCTGATGCCCGTGCGCGGCCAGGTGCCGTGCGACGGCGCCGCCCACGAAGCCGGTGGCGCCGATGACGAAGACGTCCATCGCACCGTTCCTCAAGCGGGCAGGGCGCTGAGTTCGCCGCCGTCGGCGAAGAGGACGGCGCCGTTGACGTAGCTGCTGGCCGGGCTGACCAGGAACGAGACGATCTCGGCGATCTCGGTGGGGTCACCGGCCCGGCCGCGCGCGTTGGCCTTGTCCAGGGCCGCGATGTGCTCGCCGAGCATCGCTTTCGTGCCCTCGGTGTGCACGGGGCCCGGCGAGACGGTGTTGACCCGCACGCCGGAGGCGCCGAACTCGGTCGCCCAGTAGCGGGTGAGGATTTCCGCGCCGGCCTTGGAGGCCCCGTAGGCGGCGCCGACCGGGGCGGGCATACGGGCCGCGCTGGAGCCGACGATCACGATCGAGCCATGCCCGCGCTCGGCCATGCCCGGCGCCAACGCGCCGGCCAGGAGGAAGGGGGCGCGGGTGTTGACCGCGATCTGCCGGTCGAAGCTCGCGGCGTCGGTCGCCGCCGTCGGGGTGAACTCGTACAGGCCCGCGCTGTTCACCAGAATGTCCACGTCGCCGGCCTCGGAGGCCAGGCGCAGCGTGTCGGCCGAGTCTGTGAGGTCAGCGGCGACGAACCGGGCGGCGCCGCCCTCGGCCGCGATCTCCTTCACCAGGGCCTCGCCCCGGGCCTGGTCACGCCCGTGCAGCACGACCTTGGCACCCTGACGGGCCAGGTTCTGCGCGACGGCCTTGCCGATACCCGACGTCGCCCCGGTCACGAGTGCGGTGCTGCCCTGCAAAGCGGTGCCAGTGCTCATTGAAATCTTCCCTGCTGTGGTCATGACGCCGCCTTGCGTGGATCAGCCGCAAGGCGCCCTTGCCCGATCCACTATGCACGGCAGATGTTCTGTTCGCAAGAACATCTGCCGTGTAGCAGGTTCGTGCTAGGCTACGCGGGTGAGCGCAACCGATTACGAGCACAAGAAGCCCCGCGGCGAGGGCGGTGACCTGGCCCTGGACACCGATCTTGGATGGGCGATCCGCATGGTCGGCGCCGCGTTCCGCCGCGTCGCCACCGACTCCGTCGCCGACCTCCCCGGAGGCGCGCGCGGCTACCTCGTCCTGGTCGCCCTGGCGAGTGGCGAGCCGCCCTCACAGCTCGCGCTGGCAAAAGAGGTCAGCCTGGACCGCACGGTGATGACGTACCTCCTCGACGACCTCGAAGCGCACGAACTGATCACACGCCGGCCCGACCCGCGCGACCGCCGCGCACGCCAGGTCCTGCTCACCGACACCGGACGCGCCCGGCTCAAGCACGTGCGCCGCAGCCTCGCCGCCGCTGAAGCCCGCCTCCTCACCGACCTTGGGGACCAGGACGCCGAGCAGTTGCGCACCCTCCTCGCTCGCGTCGCACAGACCGCCCAGCGAGAGTCGCTCACTCCAGAAGAAGCCGAGTGCTGAAGCGTTCCCGTGCGCTCCGCGGCAACCGAATCGGAAGCCGCCCTCGACGGCGTCCGCTCAGCCGCTGATCATCCGGGCCTGGATGACTGGGCGCCGCCCAGGGGCCTGCCGCTCCCGGCGGCCCGCACCGCCCGCCGGGCCCGGAACCGGCGCCGGAACCGACGGATAGTACGGCACGACGCCCGGGCAGGACCGCAGGAGCAGACAGGTCGGCTGACCGAGGAACCGGCCATCACCTCGGCCGACGCGGGGCCGTGGTCGAGCTGCGTACCACCAGTCGGGAGCCGACGCGGATGAGCCGGCCGACGCGCTCCGGGCCGGGGTCACCGTTGTCGGGGCGGCTGTCGATGCGGCGCAGGAGTTGCTCCGCGGCGAGTTCGCCGAGGTCGCGGGCGCCGTTGTCGACGACGGTGATCGGCGGGTGCCAGTACGGAAACCAGGGCGCCTCCTCGTGGCACACGAGAGAGAGCTGCTCCGGCACCCGGACGCCGAGCTGCACCAGGGCTCCGAGCGCCCCGAACGTCGCTTCGTGGTTGGCGCTGTACAACGCGGTGGGCGGGTCGTCCCCGGCCATCACCCGCATGACCGCCTCCGCGCCGAACGCCACGGTGTACGGGCCACGTGCGCAGAGCGTGGGTTCGGGTTCGAGTCCGGCGGCAGTCAGGGCGGCGGCGAATCCCATGTAACGGTCGCGTCCGGAGTCGACGCCCGGCGGGCCGCCGATGAAGGCGATGCGCCGGTGTCCGAGGCCGAGCAGGTGCTGGACGGCGAGTTCGGCGCCTTCCCGGTCGCCGGCCATCACGGAGTCACCGGGAGCGCCGTCAGGTGTGCGCATCAGGTTGACCACGGGGATGCCGGCCGCGCTCACCTGCTGGACCGTCGCGGTGTTGTCGCCGGTGCCCACGATGATCAGGCCGTCGACGCGGTGGTCCAACAGCATGTCCAGGTAACGGCGTTCGCGCACCGGGTCGGAGTCGGTGACACACAGCAGCACCTGGTAGCCGCACTCGTCCAGCCGCTGCTGGAGCACCCCGGTGATGGTGTGGAAGGAGGCGTTCACCAGGTTGGTGATCACTAGCCCTATGAGGTTGCTGCGCCGCGTACGCAGTCCGCTGGCGATCCGGTTCGGGCGGTAGCCGAGGCGTTCCGCCGCGGACTGCACCGCGCGCTTCGTCCGGTCGCTGACCCGGCTGGAGCCACTCAGCACTCGCGAGGCCGTGCTCTTGGAGACCCCCGCAGCGTCCGCCACCTGGTCCAAGGTGACCGCCACCGGTCCACCTCCGATCATGAAATCGATCCCATACGACTCTCCACACCCCGAGTCGATGGGCGTCATCATGTCAGACACCTTCAAGTCAGTGGCGTAAAAATTACGTTTCTCCGACAACTTCAGGCCAATCCGAGGTTGACCTCGCACGGACCGGCTGCGACGGTTCTGTGCAATCGATCCCACAAGGTGGCGTCCTGAAGGCGTCCTGAAGGGACAGATACTCGATTGGAGCTCACCATGACCCCCACGGGTGCCGTCTCCTGGCGCGGCTACTGGCCGGCCGCACCCACGCCGTTCGCCGCCGACGGCTCGCTCGACGAGAGCGCCTGGCGCGAACTGCTGCGGCTGTACACGGAACACGGCGTACACGGGGTGCTGGTGAACGGCACGACCGGCGAGTGGTTCTCGCAGACCCCCGACGAGCGCCGCCGGGTGGCCGAGATCGCGGTCACCGAACTCTCCGGACAGATACCGGTGGTGATCGGCTGCGGCGCGTACACCGCGGACGAGTCCGCGCGATACGGCGAGCACGCCCGCTCGATCGGCGCGGACGGCATCCTCACCACCCCGCCGCCCTACGTCCATCCGAGCCAGGACGAGATCCACGCTTTCTACGCCACCCTCGCCCGGGCGGTCGACCTGCCGCTCATGGTCTACAACTGGCCGCGCGGCACGGCCGTCGACATCACGGTCGACACCCTGGCCAAGCTGGCCGAACTCGACACCGTGGTGGCCGTCAAGGACAGCTCCGGCGACGAGCTGAAGGTCGCGGACACCTGCGCCGCCCTGGCCGGGAAGGTCCAGGTCTTCGGCCGCTTCATCCACCGCCGGGGCATGGCCGTCATGGCCGAGTTCGGCGGCGCCGGAAACATCGACGGCGGCGGCCTCGGCGCCCTCTTCGCCGTCCCCTTCTACGAGGCCTACTGGGCCGGTGACCTCGACCGGGCCCGGGAATGGTCCGCACGCTACGAACGGCTTGTGAACCTGCTCGTCAACGACGACTACAGCTCGCGGTTCGCCTCACCCACCTCGCAGCTCAAAGCCGCCATGCGGCTGCTCGGGCAGCCCGGGGGGCACGTACGCCCCCCGCTGCTCCCCCTGGAGGACCCGTCCGCGCTGCTCGGCCTGTCCGCGGCGCTCGACGAGGCCGGGCTGCATCCCTGTTCCACCAGCACCGGAAAAAGGTGAACCGACCGTGCGCAGACTTCTCATCGCCGCCTCCTCCGCCGCCCTGCTTGTGACCGTGGCGGCCTGCGGCAGCGAGGACTCGTCCTCGTCGTCCGCCGCCGCGGCCCCGACCGGCTGCACGCCCAAGGTGGGCAAGTCGGACCTGGTCAAGGCGGGCACGTTGACGATTTCGACCAACGCGACCCTGCCGCCCATGCAGTACCTGGACGCCTCCAACAAGATCGTCGGCATGCGGGTGGACCTCGGCAACGAGATAGCCAAACTCCTCTGTCTCACCCCGAAGTTCGTCAACATCCCCTTCGACGCGCAGATCCCCGGCGTGCAGTCCGGACGCTGGGACATGATCGACACCGGCATGTTCTACACACCGGAGCGGGCCAAGACCGTCACGCTCGTCCCGTACGAGATCCAGGGCGTCTCCATCTCCGTCGCCAAGGGCAACCCGAAGAAGATCACCTCCGAGGACGGCCTGTCCGGCAAAACCATCGCCGTGGAGGCCCCGGGCTACGAGTTCGACACCCTCACCGCGCTCAACAAGAAACTGAAGACGGCCGGGAAGCCGCAGGTCACCATCCGCACCTTCACGACCACCGCCGACGCCTACCAGGCGCTGTCCGCGGGCCAGGTCGAAGGCGTGGCCATCGTCGAGTCGGTCACCAGCCACTACCAGAAGGACGGCCGCTTCGAGACGGCGGTGAAGGGCATGAATCCCGCGCCGCTCGCCCTCGGCTTCGGCAAGCAGAAGCCCGCCGACGCGGTCGCGGGCGCGCTCAACACACTCCGTGACAACGGCTACTTGGCCACGCTGTTCAAGAAATACGGCGTCACGGCCTACACCGGCGACCTCAAGGTGACCACCGGCGCGATCAGCGCGAAGTAACCAGCGAAGGGCGAGAGCCATGTGGTCCTGGGATGCCTTCTTCTCCTTCCTCAGCAATCCTCAGCTCATTCAGGGAGCTTGGACGACGATCTGGTTGACCGCGGTCAGCATGGCGCTCGCCCTTCCGCTCGCTGTGCTCGTGGCGCTCGGCAGAGCGTCCCGGATCGCGCCGATCCGGATCGTCACCGGCTTCTACGTGTGGCTGATGCGCGGCACCCCCCTGCTGGTCCAACTGGTCATCATCTACACGGGGTTGCCCCAGGTTGGCCTGCGCCTCGGCGTGATCAGCGCGGCGCTGACCGGCCTGGTCCTCAACGAGGCGGCGTACCTCTCGGAGATCGTCCGCGCCGGGGTCCTCTCGGTCCCGCGCGGCCAGTCCGAGGCGGCCCGCGCGCTGGGCATGCCGCCCTGGAAGGTGTTCCGGGTGGTGGTCATGCCGCAGGCGCTGCGGGTGATGGTCCCGCCGCTCGGCAACAGCTTCAACGGCCTGCTCAAGACGACCACGCTCGTCTCGGTGATCTCCGCCGAAGAACTGCTGCGCCGCACCCAGTTCGCCGTCCAGACCAACTTCCGCGTCTTGGAGGGCCTCACCGCGGCGGCCCTGTACTACCTGGCGATGACCACCCTGTGGGGACTGGTCCAGAGGTGGCTGGAGGTCCGGGTCGGCCGCGGCCACCAGACCGGGCCGAGCCGTAGCCGCCGTAGCCGCCGCGTCAAGAGCGCCGCCGTACCGGCACTCGAATTGGAGCCCCGATGACCGTCGAGCAGACAGCCGCACCCGTGGTCGTCGAAGCGCGCCAGGTCCGCAAGTCGTACGGCGGAGTCGAGGTCCTCAAGGGCATCGACCTGACCGTCCGGCAGGGCGACGTCGTCCTCGTCCTGGGTCCGTCGGGCGGCGGCAAGAGCACGTTCCTGCGCACCCTCAATCACCTGGAGACCCCCGACTCGGGCACCGTCAGCATCTGCGGCGAACGCATCGGCTACGGCGACCGGGACGGACGCCAGGTCCCCCTGCGGGAGCGCCGGACCGCCGTCCAGCGGCGGCGCACCGGCATGGTGTTCCAGCAGTTCAACCTGTTCCCGAACATGACCGCCCTGGACAACGTGGCTTCCGGCCCCGTGCACGTGAACGGCGTCCCCAAGACCGAAGCCCGCGCCGCCGCCCGCGAATTGCTGACCATGGTGGGCCTCGCCGACAAGACCGGCTCCTACCCCGCCCAGCTCTCCGGCGGCCAGCAGCAGCGGGTGGCCATCGCCCGCGCCCTGGCGATGCGCCCCGAACTGCTGCTCTTCGACGAACCCACGTCGGCGCTCGACCCGGAGATGGTCGGCGAGGTGCTCGACGTCATGGTCCGGCTCCGCGAGGAGGGCATGACCATGATCGTCGTCAGTCATGAGATGGGCTTCGCCCGCGCGGCGGCCGACCGGGTGGTGTTCATCGCCGACGGCCTGGTGGTGGAGGACAAGTCCCCGGACCTGTTCTTCTCCGCGCCGGAACACGAACGCACCCGCCAGTTCCTGGAGCGGATCCTGTGAACCCCCCACCCCCCTTGAGCCCTGTGAGCACAGCCATGAGCACCAGCCCCCTGCCGGAGACGGTCACCGTGACCATCGACGGCACCCCCAGCCAGGCATGGGCGGGCCAGTCCGTGACCGCGGTCCTGGTCGCGGCCGGCATCTGGCCGCTGCGCCGCAACCCGGTCAACGGTCAGTTGCGCGGCCCGTTCTGCGGAATGGGTGTCTGTCTGGAGTGCGAGGTGACGATCGACGGCCGCCCCGGCTCCCGCAGTTGCACCGCGCATGTCGCCGACGGCACCGACATCCGCACCCACACCGAGCCCGTGCCGACGGCCGCGCATGGCTGACCACACCGAGGAGTCGGAGACGGACGTCGCGGTGGTCGGCGGCGGGCCCGCCGGACTGCACGCGGCGCTGGTCCTCGCCCGGGGCGGACTGCGCGTGGTCCTGCTCGACGAGTCCGACACCCTCGGCGGCCAGTACTACAAGCGCCGGGCCGAGCAACTCGCCGCCACCTTCGGTGACTTCCGCCCACGCGGCACCGAACTGATCCGCCAGGTACGGGCCGCCGGAGTCGTCTGTCGTACCGGCACCCTGGTCTGGGGCGCCGAGGACGCCGGCCGCACCCTGTTCACCTGCGACGTGCGCACCGGCGCCCTGGGACGGGTGCGCGTCCGTGCCACGCTCGCCGCCACCGGCGCGTACGAACGCACCCTGCCCTTCCCCGGGTGGACGCTGCCGGGTGTGGTCACCCCCGGGTTCGCCCTGCATCTGGCCACCATGGACCGGGTCCCCGTGGGCCGACGGGTGGTGCTCGCCGGGACCGGGCCGTTCCTGCTCCCGGTCGCCTGCGCCCTGCTGGAGGCGGGCGCCGGGATCGAGGCGCTGCTCGAGCTGAACCACCCGTACCGCCCTCGGGCCGCTGCGATCGGCGGCGCCCTGCGGCAGCCTGCGCGGCTCGCGGAGGCCGCCCGCTACCTGCTGACCCTCGCCCGCCACGGCGTCCGCGTCGAGCAGGGCTCCCGCGTACTGGCGGCGTACGGCGACACCCAGGTCACCGCCGTGGACATCGGCAGCGCGGACGGCGGCGTCCGCCGGGTCGAGACCGACGCGCTGTGCGTGGGCTTCGGCTTCCGCCCCAGCACCGAACTCCCCCGGCTGCTGGGCTGCCGTACCAAACCCGACCCGGCGGGCACGGAGCGGCTCCCGGTCGTGGACGCGGACGGCGCGACCTCGGTGGACGGGCTGTACGTCGCCGGGGACTGCGCCGGCATCGCGGGCGTGCATGCGGCAGGCGTACGAGGACAGCTCGCCGCCCACGCGATCCTGCGCCGTCTGGCACCCGGACCCGCGAACGTGCGGGTGGCCGGCCTCCGACGCCGGGCCCGCGCCCTGGATCGTTTCGCGGCGCTGGCCGACCGCCTCTACCCCCTGCCCGCCGACGCCGTGGCCGACATCTCCGACGCCACCCAGGTCTGCCGCTGCGAGGGAGTCACCGCAGGCGAGATCCGGCGAGCCGTCGCGACGGGCTGGAACGACCTGCACGGCACCAAGGCCGCCACCCGCGCCGGTATGGGCCCCTGCCAGGGCCGCGAATGCGGCCACATCGTCGCGGCGCTGGCCGCGCGGGGCTCCGGGCCGGACCGGGCAGCGGAGTGCTTCGCGGCCCGTATGCCACTGCGACCGCTGCCCATGGCCACCACGGTCGAAGGGCGGGAGGTGACGGACCAGTGACCGACGCACAGCCCGACGTCATCGTCATCGGCGCCGGTATCCTCGGCGCCAGTACCGCCTTCCACCTCGCCGAACGCGGTTACCGCGTCGTGGTACTGGAGCGCGGCGCCCCCAACAGGGAAGGCTCCGGCACCACCGCGGGCAACCTCCACATCCAGGCCATCCACACCCGTCGCCCGGGCCAAGAGGTCCCGGTCGACAGCGCCCGCCTGCTGCCACTGCAACGCCGGGCGTCCGAACACTGGTCCCAGGTCGAGGAGCGTCTCGACGCGGACGTGGAACTGCGCCGCGGCGGCGGCTTCATGGTCGCCGAAACCGCCGCACAGGAAGCGGAGTTGAGGGAGAAGCACGAGTGGGAACACCGGGCGGGCATCCGCACCGAAGTGCTCACCGGCGACGAGGCCCGCAAGCACATGCCCCTGCTCTCGGACCGCGTGCGCGCCGCCAGTTGGTGCTCGCTGGATGGATATGCCAACCCGCTCCTGATCACCCCCGCCTATCTGACCGCCGCCCGCCGCCTCGGCGCCCAACTGCACGCCTTCACCCCGGTGACCGGCGTGCAAAGGGTCGGCGACGGCTACCAGGTGCTCTCGGGCGACCGCAGCTGGACCGCGCCCTCGGTCGTCAACGTGGCCGGCCCGTGGATCACCGAGATCTCCGAGCTGGCCGGAATCCACGTCCGCATGTCGCCGGTCGCGATCCAGATGCACGTAACCGTGCGGGTGCCGCCGGTGATGCACCACCTGGTCCAGCACATCGGCGAGGGCATGTCGGTCAAGCAGGTCAGTGCCGGCAACCTGCTGATCGGCGGCGGCTGGCCCGCCGCCGGGCTGGACATGGCGGGCCGCAGCACCGTCAGCCCCGTCAGCATGGCCGGCAACCTCGCCCAGGCCGGGCGGATCCTGCCGTTCCTCGGCGGGCTGCGCCTGCTGCGCATGTGGGCCGGACCACTGGCGGCGACCCCGGACGAGATGCCGGTGATCGGCGAAGTCCCCGGGCACCCCGGGTTCTTCGTCGCGGGCGGCACGTACGCGTTCACCCTCGCCCCGGTGTGGGGCGACACGCTGTGCCGCCAGATCGCGGGGGAGCCTCCGGCCGACCCGGTGGACGACCTGGGCCCCGGCCGCCTGCTGTACGACGCCGCCACCACTCCCGTATCGCCCTGAAAGGCACTCACTCATGACCTTGAAGATGTTCGTCAACGGCCAGGCGATGTCCGGAGGCAGCCTCAACCACGCGCTGGAGGACGCCCGCCCGCTCGGCCCCGCCCGCACGGCGCCCGCCTACCGCTTCTTCTCCGTACGCGACGAGTTCCCCGGCCTGCACCCGGTCACGGAGGGCGGCGCGGCGATCAACGGCGAGGTGTACGAAGTCAGTTACGAGGTGCTGCGCGATCAGCTGCTCCCCGCGGAGCCCCAGGAACTCGAACTGGGCGTCATCACCCTGGAGGACGGATCGGGTTCCTTCTCGATGCGTATGCGTGCCTCCGCGCTGACGGCCCCCGGTGTCCTCGACATCACCGCCCACGGCGGCTGGCACGCCTACCTCGCCACGCTCTGACCGCCGTCCCTCTTACTGGAGGCTCACCATGTCCCCTTCCGAACCGATCGACCTCGTCGTCCGAGGCGGCACCGTGGTCAACGCCGACTGGCAGGGCGCCGCGGACGTCCTGGTCGGCGGCGGAAAGGTCCTGGGGGTGGTGGAACCGGGCGCGTACCGTTCCGCACAGCCGCCCGGCATCACCCAGATAGACGCCGCCGGACGCCTCGTACTGCCCGGCGGGGTGGACCCGCACTGCCATGTCGGTTTCACCTCGGGGGACTTCACCTCCCTCGACGACTACCGGCAGGCCACGACCGCCGCTGTCTTCGGCGGTACGACCACGATCGTCGACTTCGCGATCCCCCGCCCCGGGCAGAACCCGGCCGATGTCGCGGCAACCCAACGCGCCAAGGCGGGGCGGGGGTTGTGCGACAGCGCACTGCACGCGTGCGTGGTCCAGTGGGACGACACCGTGCCGGAGCAGCTGCGCTCACTGACCTCCGACGGCATCGTCACGGTCAAGATGTTCACCACCTACCGCGGCGAGACCATGGCCGACGAGAAGACCATCCTCAACGTGATGACCACGCTGAGGGACCTCGGCGGCATGGTGGTCATCCACTGCGAGGCCGACCACATCATCTCCGACGTGCAGGAACGCGGTGAAGCGGCCGACGCGATCAGTGCCTGCCACCACGCCGGCACCAGGCCGGAGCTGGCCGAGAACGCCTCCGTCGCCGAGATCCTCGCCATCGCCGAATCGGTCGCGGCCCCCGTGTACTTCGTGCACCAGTCCACGCCCGAGGCCGTCGACCTGGTGGCGCGCGCCCGCAGCCGAGGGGTGCGCGCCTTCACCGAGACCGTCGCCCATCATCTCGTCCTGGACGACACGGCGTACGCGGGCCCGCACCCGGAGCGGTTCGTGTGCTGCCCCCCGCTGCGCGCCGCCGGCACCGTCGCCGGGCTGCGCTCGCGGGTTCTGATGGGTCAGGTCGCCACCGTCGGCAGCGACCACTGCTGCTACGACACGGCCCAGAAGGAATCGGTGAGCCACGACGTACGGGCGATGCCCAACGGTCTACCGGGAGTGGAGACCCGTATGCCGGTGATCTTCAGCGAGCTGGTGCTCAAGGGCGGCCTGCCGGCGGGCCGCTTCGTCGAATTGATGTGCGCCAACCCGGCCAGGCTCAATGGCCTGTACCCCCGCAAGGGAATCATCGCGCCCGGCTCGGACGCGGACCTGGCGATCTGGGACCCCACAGCCACCCGGACCGTCCACAGCACAGGCCTGCACATGGCCACGGACTACACGCCGTACGAGGGCATGACGGTCACCGGCTGGCCGGAGACCGTCATGGTGGGCGGCCGCCCCGTCGTCGAGGCCGGCCGGCTGACGGACGCCGAGCCCCGCGGCCGTCATCTGCGCTCAGGCCCGCTGAGCCGGTCCCTGGTCTGCTGATACCGCGGATCCCGCGGATCCCCTTGATGCGGCGGACGTCGCGGCAGATGACAGGACTGGCCGGATGGACTCCGGTTCCCGTCTCTCCGAGTGGTCCCGAGGCCAGCGAGCAAGATCAAGGGGCCGCGTAGGCCGCTCACGGCCAAACCGGCGCCCGCCGGGCCCCTGTGTGTCCCCTGGATCTTGGTCTGAACGGATGAACGGGAGTCCCCGCGTCAGCGCGGCGACTCCCGTTCTTATGTCTTCGCAGGTCAGGATGGGGCCTGCCCGCGTGGTGCCCGGTGGGGCGGGTGGGACTCGAACCCACGGCCGACGGATTATGAGTCCTTTCATGATCGTCCGCGATCTTCCCGATCTTGGCTTCCTCTTCACGTTTTCGCAGGTCAAAGCCTTCTCTTTATGCCGGCCATGCCAATCCTTTCCTGATCTTTCCCGGCCCTTCCGGCCACCTACGGGCCACTGGGGCCACATGCGGGCCACCGTGAGCCCCACACCCGAGCTATGCAGTCAGCGACAAAGCACCGCAGAGTGTGATGGCGCAGGTCATCGACGAGTATCGGTTGCTGAGTCGAAGTTGCGAGCAGCGGAGTGCCTTACCGGCGAAGCGGGCTCCCGCCCCCTGTGCCCGAGGTAGAGCCGAGCGGATTCTTGCAGGTCAGCCGCCGTTTCCAGGGTACGCGCGGTTCCCCGTTCATGCTGCCTCCGTGCCGTCGTGTTCGGGGAGTGGCAGTACGTCAGGGATCGCCTTCACAGGTGCGGTCTTCTTGGGCGGCTGGACGGCTAGGGTCTCTCGTTTGGATCACGTCGGGCTCGCGGGCCTTGGTGCCGCACCTCGTAGCGTTGTCACCCTGATCCCCCCGGCCGGCGGCCCGGCAGACCGCCCCCTGCCTACTCCCGCAACGCGCTCCCACGACATTTCAACTCCTCGTCGCTGGGGATAGCTTGGGATGGACAGCGGATAGCAGGTGACGTCTCAGAGAGCGGTAAGTGACGTGCTGCCCGTTTCGCGCTTGCCGCTGGGGCTGTCGGGCTGGTGGTGGCCTCTCCGGGGGGCTATGGCCGAGCGGTGGAATCGCACCTGGGGTGTGCTGAACTGCGGCATACGGTCATCTTCCCCCGTCGCAGTCGCCAAGCAGTAGCACGTCCGCGCACCCGCCGGCCGTCTTCCCTGCCGCAACCGCACGGAGGCGTTCAGCACGCCTGACCCACAAGCCCGTTGCGGTTTCGACTCGCGGCCCCCTGCCGGGCGCAGCTGGTATCAGTAGTCCCATGGACCTTGTCTGGGCACGACTTTCCCTGTGCGTGATCGCCACGGCGGTGATGAGCGGCTGTTCCGGTTCCTCCTCCGGCGAGGACGGCGGCAAGGACTCCGCCTCCGCACCGGTCCCGAGCCCGAGCGCCTCGTCCTTCCCCTTCCCCACCCTCACCCCCACGGGGAGCCCCTCACCGTCCGGCCAGGCACTGCCGGTCAGGGTCACGAAGACGTACCAGGGCTTCGTCTCCGGCCTCGACCAGGTGGAGAAGCTCCTGCCGCCCGACCCCGGTCTGGGCGCCTCGGCGACCGAGAAGGTGCTGTACTCACTCCGCCAGAAGACGCTGCTCATGACCCAGTTCAAGGGCCGGACGAGCGCATGGTGCGCCGACGGCGGTGTGCAATTGGCGGCAGGGAAGAAGACGGAGTGCACCGTCAAATACGACGGGGTGAACGTCCACTGGACCGTCTCCGTCCCCTCCACGTACCGGGAGAGCGACTTTCTTGTCGAGTACGGCGTCAGCGCCCACGGGACGACGGTGCTGAAGTCCGAGGCCGTGTACAGCCGGTTCTGGGACGGCTACCACGAGCCCGGCTGGGAGCTGCGCTGCGACCGGATGCCGGCGTTCAAGGTCGTGAAGGTGGGCGAGGACACCGGGTACGACTGCCAGTTCCTCAACCCCCACGTGTCCCCCGCGGCCTGGCACAACGTGTCGGTCAGGATCAGCGAAAGGGGCGTCGACTTCACCTGATCCGCAAACGCGGCCGGGGGGCGGTGACTCGGGCTCAGGGATGCGAAGCGAAGACCTCGACCGGACGCAGCAGCACTGAGAGGACGTCTGCCACCGTGGTGGTCATCAGAGGGTGTCGAGATCCGCTCGGCTCGCGGCGAATCGCGCTGCAGCGTCCCGGAATGCTGCCAAGAGCGCGGCAGGGTCGCACTCGGTGTGGATGCCGTCGAGCAGGAACCTGGCGAGGTCGTAGCTGGGGTCGATGTCGAGGGCGTCCGCGAAGGCGTGGGCGGCGGTGACGGTGTCGTCCTGTCGCCAGGCGACCCAGCCGAGGAGGGTGAGGAGCGGCGGGGCCTTGTCGGTGTGCGGCGGTACGCAGCGCCGCGCGAGGTAGCCCCAGAGCTGCCGTTCGTAGGGGAGATCGTTCTCCTCACCGATGGACAGTGCGGCGTCCCTGGTTTCCCGGTCTTGCAGGTCGACGATTATGCGCGCGGCGATCTCGTCCATGAGCTGAGGTCGGCCGTTGCGGAAGTCGGTTAGGGCTCCGTCGATGATGTCGGCGGTGTTGTGGCGGGCGAGGATCTTCTGGTCGTCGGTGAGGTCCTGAGGCAGGTAGCTGACGGTGGCCACGTCGAGGGCTTCGCGGTACCGCGCCACATTGGTGTCAGTGGGGCTGTACTCACTGGCGACTTGGACGGCGTGCTGGAGGTACGTCGCGCGGTGGGTGCTGCCCTCCCGGGCGGAGGCGAGCCATTCTCGGGGGTCCTCGCCGTCGTTGATGCCGAGGTGTATGCCGGTGGCCAGCTCGTAGTCGGGGTCGGTGGTGATGGCGTCGCGCAGGGCGAGTCGGGCCGCGATGAGGTCGCCTTGCCGCCAGGCGACGAACGCGAAAAGCGTCAGGATGGGCACGCTCTCCGGCTCGAACGGTTCGGCGCAGTGCCGGGCGAGGTAAGCCCAGAGGCGTCGGGCGTGGGGGAGGTTGCCGTCCTCGGCGTGCGCCATACCGGCCTCCACGGCGGCGTCGTCCTGAAGGCCGACGATGAGCTGCGTGATCAAGGGCCTGCTGAGGATGGTCGCCCCGTCACGGAACCGGCTCATGGCGGCGTCGATCTGGTTCAACGTCGTCATGAGTGTCGCGTCGCGTCCGGCATTGGTCGCGCACCGCGAGTTGAAGCGGAGGGCGGCGATGTGCAGGTCCTTGAGGAAGCTGGGGTCCGCCGTGGCCTGGAACTCCTTGATGATGTCGCGGGTGCGGGGGCCGGGGGTACGGCCGAGGCGGGTCATCTGCGCGGCGACGCTGGTGGGGTCGTCAGGAGACGGCAGTGGTTCGCCCTCGCAGCACCCGTCGATGTCGCACTCGTAGGCCCACCACCGGTTCGCCACGAGCCCGATCGTTCGGAGGACAGTGGCGCGGAGTTCCGCGAACTCGTTCGTGAGCCAGGTGCCGACGGGGGCGAGGAGCGCGGCGGTCTCCTCGGGGCTCTGGCCGGGGCGCGGTTCGCGGCAGAGGTAGATGACGATGCCCTGGGCGGGGTCGTGCCTCCGGTCGTGGGCGTAGGCAACGAACTGGCGGGCGGCGTGCTCGGCGGTGGCCTGCCACTCGGTGATGTCCTCGGGGAGAGGGCAGGTCATGGTCGGCCCATCGAGGAAGTCGGGGCCGGGGGCATGGAGGGCGATGCTGTCGTCCGGGTAGTGGCCGAGGAGGTACGGCAGGATCTGGGCGAGGTCGGGCAAACTGGTGATCTGCACGGTGTTGTTGGGCGTGCTCACTTCTGGGTTCCTTCCTTCTGCGGGGCGGTGTCGGGCTGCCCGATGCGGGCGGGCGGCGCCGGGGCGGGAATGCCGCGTGGCTTGTTCGTGAGAGCGGGGAGCAGCCGTTCGCAGACGAGTACGCCGAGGTCGGCGGCCAGGGCCTTGCTTGTTCGGGTGGCCAAGACGGTGTGCCAGGTGCGGCCGGGCTGGAGCCGGGCGTCGTTGGCGGCTTGCGCCTCGGCCCGCTCGATGTCGGTGCCGTCAGGGATCGGCGGCAGGTCCGGGCCAGCGGTGATCCAGGTCTGGATGGCAAGGCCGCGGGACTGGACGCGGAGGCCAACGCGGTGACCTTCGGGGTGCTGGTAGGAGGCGGTGCGGTCGGGAGTGTCGGTGTCCTCCTTGCTCCACGGCGGGTCGAGGTCGGGGGCGATGTGGCCGAGGGGCGGCACGTCGACCTCGTCGCGGGGTCCGGCAAAGGCCGGGCGTCGACGACGTGGTGTCGGGGTGGTGCCGGGCCGGGCGAAGGGATCGGCTTCGGTCACGCGGCGTTGCCTTCGCTGGGCATGAGCTGGTCGACCAGGTCCAGGGCGCGGCGCCAGGCGACGATCGTGCTGGCGGTCTCCATGTACCGGTCGCGCTGCTCGAAGGCTTCCTTCGCTTCGGCGCGAGTCTTGGCGTAGTCGTCGTCCGGGGCGAGGGAGTCGGCGCAGCCGATGAGGCAGCGCGGGCCGAGGTCCCAGATGATCGCGTTGATGGCGGCGCACCCGGCGGACAGCGAGTCGATGTCGTTGCCGTACCAGTGGAAGTCGTGCGGGTTGAGGCCGAGGTCACGCAGACGTTGGGCGACTGAGCGGAACATCGTGCCGGAGCCGACGGCGGGTTCGCGGATGGTCATGCCGGGCTGGGCGAAGTCCTTGTCCACGGTCATGTTGGCCATCAGGTCGGTGACGCAGGCCGGAGTGTGGTACTCGCCGCGCCACTTCTTGTCGCTCTTGTGGCGCAGGCCGGTGAGTAGAGGGCTGAGGACATCGGTCTCGGAGCGTTGCCAGGGGTCGTCGTGGCCGGTGAGGTCGAGCAGTCCGGTGTTGATGGCGACGCGGGTGACGGCGTGGACGGCGCGGAGCTGCTGCTTGTCAGGGTCGGGGTTCCAGGCCCAGTCATGGAGTCGTATCGCGCGGTTGATCAGGTCGGGGCGCTTGATCCAGTGGCCGAGGTAGATCTCCTTGAGCAGTTGCGGGAGTTCCTCGGGCTGGAGGTTGAGCATCCAGTCCGCCAAGCCGGGGACGTTGCGCAGCAGTGAGAGCCCCGCGACGGTGCCGAGGGGGACGTCGATGCTGCTGCCGCCGAAGGACTGATACCAGGCGTCGAGGACGTTCTCTGCGATCTTGCGGGCGTGCTCATGCCGGTCGCGGGGGGCAGCGTAGCGGCGGGCGGTGATCTTCCCGCGGGTTCGAGCCTTGGACTTGGGTGGGGGCTTCTTCGCCCACGAGGGGGCGGGCCGTGCGGCGGCAGGGGCCGCGGCGCGGGGCAAGAAGGCGTCGGACACGGAGCAGATTCCTTTCTGCGGGCGCGCATGGGGCCGCCCCGGTGCGCGGCGCGCAGCCGGGGCGGCGTGTGGATGGGTTATGGGTGCGGGGTCAGCTGGTCTGCTGGAGGTCCCGGGGGGTGGCGAAGATGCTGCGGACCTCGACCGCGTACGCGGCTTCGGCATGTCCGGACTGGCGTAGGCCGCTGATGAGGAAGAACAGGGCCGCCTCGTCGGCGTCCATGTCGCTGATGAGCTGGTCGAAGCTGGTGTCGCGCAGCGCGTCGGGGCGATTCTCGTAGCCGATGCGCAGGGTCTCCTCGATCTCGGCGAGGGTCGCGGTGGTCTGCTCGTCGGTGAGGCCGAGCAGGTCGGCCCAGGACGCCAGGGTGGCGTCGTCGATGGGGAGCTTCACGGTCTGGTGTCTTTCTGGGTGGCCGTGCCGGCCGCGTGGTGCGGCCCCAGGCACGGGCGGGGGTCAGGAGTTCGAGGGGGCGGGGAAGGTGTTGTTCCGGTGGTCGGGGTGGACGGCGGCGAGCAGGCCCTCGTACACGGGTTCGGTGATCACGCCCCACCCGGCCCACCGCATGACGGCGAGGTAGCCGCCTCGGCCTCCGGCGAAGCCGGTGCGCTCGTCGCAATCGGGGTCGGGGTTGATGAAGACCCAGCCGGGGAGTTCCTCGCCTGCCGGTTGCACCTGGAAGCCCCAGCGCAGGGCGTGGATGCCGTCGGTATGGATGGGCGGCAGGCCAGCTGCCTGGAGTATGCGGATCGCCCGCTGTACGTAGGGGTGGTCGTGGTGTTCGGGCCGCGTGCCGACGCCCTTGCGGATCGGCACGGGGTGAGCTTGGGTGCCTACGCTGGCGCGGTAGATGTCCATCAGGAGCAGGGCGTCCTCGCTGCGGCCTGCGAAGCGCATGGCGAGGTTCGCGACGATGGCGACGGCGAAGCGATCGCGTTCGACAAGACGCCGGAGCTGTTCGCCAGTCAGCTCATGAAGGCAGCTTTCGTGGATGGCCCTGTGGGCTCGTGCTGCGGTGCTCACCGCGCGGGCGACGTGACTGGGGTCGACGTCGATCAGCTCTGCCAGGAGGTGAACTCCTCGGCTGTGGTTCATGGTGGTGGTCTCCAAGAGGTTTTGCGTTTGAGCGCGCCCCCGGCGTGGGCCGGGGGCGCGGGGTGTTGACGGGGTTCGGGGCCGGTTAGCGGCGTCCGCCACATCCGGCGTGGCCGCAGCCACCGCAGAAGCCGCCGCTGTTGCACTCGCAGCCGCATCCGTGGTTACTGATTTCCACTCCCAAATCCCCTTTCCATTCGGGTATTTCCCGAATTCCTTACTTATATCTTAATGGCAAATACCCTAAGAGCAAGAAATACCCGATGGAATGCAAATTTAATTTCCGCAATTCAATTCCCTAATTTGCGGCTGCTGGAATGAGATCGGGCCATCGGAACCGGCACAACGCCCGCCGGTGCGCGTCGGGGACCGGGATCGGCGGGTAGCCGAGCCAGTCGAGCCCCATCGCGGCGAGGATCGTGGCCACGCTCGACAGGGTCACGGGGCGTCGGCGGTCACGCGGCACCTCCCGCGCGCCGGATCACCTCGGCCGTCGGAAGTTTCCGACCGGCTCGGGGCCGTGCACGGCTCGGGCGCTGACCAGCTCTTTCTGGCCGCTCACCACTGCCCCTCCCCGGTCGCGGCACGGTGCTTGGTGATCAGGCGCTCCGCCTCGGCCATGGCCGGCCCCTTGTGACGGTCGGCCCACTCGCCGTCGTAGCTGCCGACCGGCCCCCACAGGTACCAACCGGTGTCGTGGTAACCGTCCTTCGGGTTCTTGCGGCGGTGGCTCAGCTCCCACCAGCCGTCACGCCAGCGCCACAGGCGCTTCGCGTCCGGCTCGGGCACCCAACCGGCCCGCTCAGCCAGGGCTTGGAGGCGGGCCAGGTCGGTGCGCAGCATCGCCGCTTCGGCGGCGGCGTCCAGATCGCGCGGAGCAGTGTGCCCGGTGCCGCCCGCCGGGTACGCGGGTCCTGCGGCGGGGCAAAGGCTGAGCTGGCTCACGGCGTCGTCCCTCTGACGGGCAACGCGCCGCAACAGACGGGCCGCACCGGACAGACCCCGCTCCTCCAGCCACTTCGCGGTCGTGTCGACCTCTACGCCCACGGAATGGTCGTTCATATCGCGCTCCTTCGGCGGGGCCGTCCCGGCGCGTGCCGGGACGGCCCCTGGTGTGCAGCGGGTTACGGACGGGCGACCTTGGGCGTCTTCGGGTCCTTCCGGACGCAGTTGCCGCTCTCGGGCATCGCGCGGCGGCCTGCGACGAGGTCCTTGAACCGGGCGCCGGGACGGAACTTCACGATGTAGCTCGCGCCGACCTGCATCCGCTCGCCGGTGTTCGGGTTGCGTATGGTGCGGGCCGGGCGCTCCTCCCGGGTCAGGCTTCCGAAGCCGGTGACGGAGACGACCTCCCCGGCGGCAACGGCGCGGACCATGGCGTCGAGCACGGTTTCCACGGCGAGCGTTGCCGTAGCGCGGTTGCCAGTCGCCTTGGCCACGACGTTGATGAGCTGGGCCTTGTTCACTGGGCATTCCTTTCGGATCGCTGGCTGTGCCGCAGGAGTTGAGGGGCGGGCGCGCCACGCGGCAGGCAGAGTGCTGAGCCCGAAGCCGGGGTCCGCGTCGTGGTCGCACCGCGCGGCGCGAGAGAGCAAGGAATCATCCATGAATGTCATCTACCTTTTGTCAGCCGGGAAGCCGGGTCAGGAACTTCCCGACCGCGAGCACCTGGGAGATCGGCAGGGTGGCGGCCGCGTCGTCGGCAGAGACCAACGTCGGCTCTTCGCCTGGGCCGGGCCGGGCGGGCACGACCCACACCGTCCGCGTGCAGTCCGCATACCGCGCCCCGACCTCGAGGAAGGCCCCAGCGAAGAGAAACAAGCGAGTGCGCAGCGAAGAGGACCACCCCTCGCCCGGCGTCGGGCCGTCCCAGGTGTGAGGGGCCTGAAGGCCGAGGAAGTCCGGCCCGGCGGTCACCAGCGTCCCCACAGGCCCCAGGGAGCTGAACTCGATCGCCTCACCGTCCTTGCAGGCGCTCCCCCACAGCGCGAAGTCGTCGGCATTGAGCTGCACGGGGCGGCCGACGGCCAGGGAGTGGTCGCGGGCATCGAGCACGAGGCGCAGCAGCGCACGCCAGGACAGGCGGCCGACGTGGGGCGCGGCAGGGACCGTGATTTGCGCGGGGCCTTCGGTGAAGCGGAGCTGCTGGTGGCGGTCGCTGGTGACGTGCTCGACGGTGACGCGCTTGGAGGACTCCAGCCAGGCGCGCAGCGCGGCGGCATCGCTGTAACCGACCGGTGCCGTCCACACGCTGCCCGCGACGGAAGTACGAGCGACGGCGAGCGTTCGGTCACTGCATGCGACCGCATGGAGGTGACCCGGTGTGCAGTCGAGGATCAGGGCGTCGAGGTCGTTGGCGGCGTCGTCCGCCCGGAACCGGTGCGGGGCAACACGGTCGAGGATGGCCGCCAGATCGCTGGCCTTGATGGTGAACATGCTTTTCTCCGTAGGAGTTGTAGGGACGGTGATCAGGCGCCGGTGGCACGCTTGCGAGCCCGGCGGGCCCGTTGGGCGAGCCGTCCGGCTTCCCGGCACAGGGCGCACGCGCTCTCCCCGCGCCGGTTGTGGGCACGGGCCCCGGCTTCGGTGCCGTGGGTGATCGGGCGCCGACCGCGCACACGCAGTTCGGCGGGCCGCGCGCCCTCGCAGGTCGCGAGGACTCGGCCGTTTCGCCAAAGCCGCCCGCCGCAGACGCCGTCGAACAGGCTCATGCTCGGCATGACCAGGTCGATGCACGGCGACCGGAACGGGCAGCCCTGGCAGGCAGCGAGGAGGGAGAGGACCAGCGGCTCTGTCGGGGCTTCGGCCGCCGTCTCCTCGGACGTGAAGCGGACGTCCCCGGCGCAGGGGGCCTCACCGACCCACCCATTGCCGCTCATCTGCTCCTCCTCCCGTTCGCTAGGCGGTCGGCAGCAGCAGCAGGCGGACCTGATCGCTGACGCTGACGTTGGAGCCGTAGGGATGGGTGAAGTCGCGCGGTATCGGCCTCAGGTAACGGTCGGCCAGCGGCGGGAGGAGGAAGACCTGCGCCACGAGACGAGTGAGGGCGTCGTCGCACGCGCTGCTGAGCCGGGGCCGAGCCACGGGAGCGGTAGCCTTACCGTCCGACTGCTCCTCGATGACCCCGACGACGCGGCCCCCGCCTGCGCGGCTGTCCACGATGACCGCCGTCGCCGCAGGGTGGTGCCCGCGTATCAGCTCAGCTACGCGGGCCGCGCGGTCGGCCGGGGGCAGCTCCAGAAGCCAACTGCCGTCCATACCCATGTTGCGCCGCACGAGCGCCCACACCGGTGAAGTCGGGGGCAGGAGTGCGTACTCGATGTCCAGGATGATGTCCGAGTCGATCTCGTTGAGCGGATGCCCGGTCTCGGTGCCGTCCCACAGCCAGGGGCACGCTCCGAGCGGGCTCGGCTGCTCGCCGAGCACGCCGTAGACGGTGACAGTGCGGTCTTCGGCGCTGCGGTCGATCGCGACGTAGACGGCCTCGGGGCAGCGGGCACGGATCTTGGCGGCAAGGTGGTCGATGATGCCCAGGCAGTGGGCACGTTCGGCTCGGAGGCGCGCGTGAGCCAGCTCCTCTCGCTGCTGGGCGAGGATGGCCACTGCATCGTGGGTTGCCGGTGTCATGGCAGGGGTGTCCCTTCTTCTTCGGGGAGGGGGAGCAGGTCAGGCGAGGACGGGCATCAGACGTTCGCCGAGCCAGTGGGCAACGTTGACGCTCACGGCGTTGCCGGCCTGCTGGGTTTGGGCGGCCTGGGTGCCGACGACCTCGTACGTCTCGGGGAACCGCTGGCCCGACAACTGCTCTCTGGGCTGGAGCATCCGGAAGTAGCAGTCCTCGATGGCAGGCGCGCTGCGCACGACGGCCGCCGAATCGCGAGTCGACAGGGTGTGCAGGGGCACGCCCGCGGTCTTCGGCGCGGCCCGCCGGTACGGGATCACCAGGGTGTTGCGCGCCCGGGTGCGGACATCGCCGTCGGGCACGACCAGGCCGTGATGCCGGGCGGTGGCGATGGTGCTGAGTGGGGCGTCGACGGGCGCGGCGTCGCAGTTCTTGCGGAACTCCACGATGAACGGGTCCACGGTGACGAGGGCTTCGCTCTCGCGGGTGGTCCTGGTGCGCATCGGCTCCTCGATTGGCGAGGCGGTGTCGTTCCACGAGCCGCCGACCGGCACGAGCAGGGCTTCGCCGAGCTTGGCCGTGCGGGTTGGCAGCGGCCGGGTGTGCGGGGCGAAGGCGCGGTCGGTGCCGTCCTTGCCGTGGGTGAGGGTGACGACGGACGGCTCGTAGGGGAACTTCGCCAGCCCGGCTGCGATCCGGCGCATCGTGTTGGGCACCAGAGGCTTGGCTCGGTCCCCGATCCGCTGGCCGATGTTGTCCCACATGATCACGTCGGAGGCGGGGCGAACATACGGCTCCACCAGCGCGTGACCGCAGTGGCTGCGCGGGCACCGGTAGTCGTACTGCTGCTGGTATTTGCCGTACTTCACCCGCGGGTCGCGCCAGCTCTGGCGCGCATTGACGTCCAGCCCACACTTGAAGCAGTGGGCCAGCGGGCGCGGCGCGAGGTCGGGGCGACGGATGCCGGAGAGGGTGAAGACGATGTACACGCGGTCGCGCCACTGCGGGGCGCGTAAGTTGGTCTCCGAGCCGATGTGCGCGGAGGACACCGAGACGATCTGGACCCGGTAGCCGAGCTTCTTCATGGCGCGGATCCACTCGGGGAACAAGAGCCAGTCGGTGATGAACTCGACGACGTTCTCCACGACGACGCAGGGGAACCGCTTCGCCTCGGCGGCGCGCAGCACGCACCAGGCGGTCACGCGGGTCTTCTCGAATGCTTCAGGCGGCAGTTCGCGCCACTGCTCTTCTTCCTCGAAGAGGGCGTCCTGCACGGGGTCGGGGCGCTTCCTCCCGCCAGCGGGGCTGACCTCGGTGCAGATGACCGAGGCCCACAGCAAGAGGGCCTTCGGTAGCCAACGCATGGGGTAGTTCTGGATGTCTGCGCAACGCGCTGCTGCGTTCGGGTGGTTGAGCTCGACGGTGTCGACGGCGGTCTGCCAGTGATTGATCCCGAGGATCGGCTCGAACCCGGCTTCGAGCACACCTTGGCCATCTCCCCCCGCTCCGCAGAGCAGGTGGATAGATCGGGGCACGGTCGTGGTCTCCAAGAGGTGGGGCCGCCCGGCCCGGTTCGCGGGCCGGGCGGCCATGGTCAGGACTGTTCGGAGGCGCGTGATGCGTGGAGGTTGCGGCTGTCCTCGATGCCGAGTGCGGTGAACGCCGTCAGGCCGAGGACGCACACGATCAGCAGCCAGATCACTGGTCCGCGCACCCGGTGGGGCGCGGTGCGCGGCGTGACCGGTCAGTCATTGCTGCGGGTGACACGGAGGGTGGTGATGTATCCGTCCCTCTCGAACAACGCCAGCGGGTAGCCATCCCGTTCGGGCCGCTGCCAGACGCGGTGGTACCCCTCGAAGTCGGTTAGCTGTCGCGACCACTCCGTGAATCGGGCGAGGGCGCCCGCCGCGCCTTCGGTCCCGGCAGTCGAGTTGTGGTTTATGCCGTACGGCGCGTTGTGCGTAGCCGAGACGAACAGCCGGGGCGCGTGGCAGGGGAGGTCGAGGCCGTCGATGCGGGCCATCAGCGGGATCAGACTGTTGCCGTGGTGGCGCTGAGGACCATTCGGAGTCGAGTCGTACAGGACCGTGTGCTTGCTGGTGTGCTCCGTGTCCTGGCGGATGGCGGTCCAGCCGGTCACCTCGGCGGGGTCGACGGGCAGGCTGTGCTCTGAGGCGATGATCAGTTCCGTGCCGTCTCGCAGGTCGGCGCGGACGTAGAACTCGCCGCCGCTGGTCTCGACGTCGGTGACCCAGCCCGCGTAGCGCAGCGGGGTGATGACGTGCCTGTAGCCGTAGAACAGCTGCTGCCACATCGGGTCGGTGGTGCGGTCGTGGTTGGGCAGAGCCGCGATGGTAGTCATGTTCTGGTCTCCAAGAGGGTGTGCGCGGTGGGCGCACAGAAGGTGCGCCCACCATTTGAAAAATGTCACCTACCTGACGTGAAGTGAGCGTCAGAGGGTGGGCAGCTCACTGCGTGCGAGGATCTGCACGGACCACATCCGGCCCCCACGGGTGACAACGCAGCCGATCATGCGCCCCTCGTGGGGCAGGACGAAGCCGCTGCTGCCCTCCTCCCTACTCAGGTCGCGAACGAGCTCGCGGACGCCGTACTCGGCGCACTCGGCCGAGCAGAACAGGCCGTCACCGACTCGCGGAGCGAGGTGCGGGCCATGAATCACTTCAGCGACCACGACGTAAGCATCGGGGGCGGGAGTGAGCATGTCGGTCAAGGTGATCTCCAAGAGGTTGGTGAGTTCGGCCAGTTCCGAACCTTACTTATATCTTAATGGCGGGCGTCAATGTTGGCGATCTCGCTAACGCCCCTGTCTGCGACGGGAGTTGGCTCCCTTCTCGCGTCCCATGCGGGCCAGGTCGCGCACCCGCTGGCGGGCCATTTCCAGGGCCTGGGGGTCCGTCTTGGCCACGCGGCGTTCCTGCTCGACGAAGAACTCTCGTAGCCAGTCCTGCTGGTCGCGATGCTCGCGGTCGGCCGCCTCACGCCGCGCCTCTTCGCGCCCAGCACGCGGGTTCGTGCCGCACCCTCGGCAGTTCGCCACGGGCTCGGCGTGCTTCGGGCAGCCCGCCCGCTGCTGCGCCCCGCGCCCCGCCCCCGGCTCCCCTGCGGCGTCAGCCGTGGGGGTAGGGGGGTGAGGAAGAGAAGAGGAAGAAGAAGGAAGAGAAGGGGTTTCCCCAGGGGAACCCGCCCGGTTTCCCTGCGGCAACCCACTGGGTTCCCCCACGGCAACCCTGCCCCGAGCCGAATCAGGGTTTCCCTGGGGCAACCCTGGTTCCGGACCCGGCTCGGCAGAGGCCCGCGTCTCTTCCCGTGCGGCAACGTCCCGCTGTGTGCGGGCCGCTGACGACGGCTTGCGGCGCCAGGTCTTCCGGGCCAGCCGAGGGTTCGTCGGGGCGCGCTGCGCCGCACGGCGCCGTTCGATCAGCTCCTCCGTCGACGGGACCGGCGGCACACCGTGCGGGAACACCCGGTACTCGGCACGGCGCCCGACACGGCCGATCGTGACCCGCTCGACCAGGCCGAGCCCGACGAGTTGCGTCACCACCGTGATGACCTGTTTCTCTCCCACGCCGGCCCAGGCCATCATCCGCTCCAAACCGGGCCGGGCCAGCCTGGTCTGGTCATCGGCCGAATCCGCGATCTTCATGAGGACCAGCTTCTGCGTCGTGTTGATCACCTCCTTCGGCAAGTAGGCGGCCACCACCATCAGTTGAATGCTCACCGGCACTCTCCGTGTCGCGCCCCGTTCGCGCCGCTCCGGGGCGGGGACAGGGCACACCGACCCCGGCCCCGCCAGGTGGCACGCTCAGGGCTTCTTCCTGGCAGTGACGTTGATGCTCACCGTGGTCCGCCGGTCGTGGTCGAGGCGCGTGGGTACAGGAATGCCCACCTGCTTGAGCTTGGCCTTCATCGCCGCCACGTCCGGTGCCATCGGCACCTCCAGCCCGGCACGGCGGTACAGCGAGACCATCGCCTCGACGTCATCGACCTTGGTCGGGTTACCGCCGCTCCACTTCAGGACGTTGTCGCCGTAGACCCCCGGCTCGGAGCCGTCGAGCTTGGCTCGGAGGAACTTCTGCCGGTCCTTGAGCGGCTTGATCTGCTCGGAGACCTCGGCGTACTCGGCCAGCGCCTTCGCACGTTCCTCGTCGTCGTGGATGAGCTGGCTCTGCGACGAGCGCCCGGCGACGAGCGGACCCCAGCACGCGGTACGGAACGGACAGTGGTCGCAGATCACGGAGATGCCCGGCCCTTGGAAAGTGCGCGGCAGTTCCTCGGGTGAGGCAGCCGCCCGGACCTGCTGGACCCACCAGCGGGCGCGACGGGCTCGGTCGGCCTCGTAGGCGATCTCCTGGATGTGGTCGTCGCCGTTGTCGCGGTTGATGAACCGGAAGCGGATACGGGCGACCGGCACGGGGCCGAGCTGGGCGAGCTGCCGCTGGCCCCTGACACTGGCGAAGCCTTCCGTGCCGAGCAGGTCGGCGTACAGATACACCTGCCGCAGCTCGGCCTGACTCGCGCCGTACCGCAGGACGCTGTCCCACTGGTACGTGCTCTTGGTCTTCACGTCCTCAACGGTCGTCTCCTCCGCTGGGAGCGTGGGGCGCAGCCGCTTCGGGAGCCGGGCGGCGGTCGTGCTGTCGAGCTGGACGGCGTCGATGTGGCCCCGGACCGTCTCGTCCTCCACGCGGCGCTCGACGAGCCAGCCGTACTCCTCGCGGGCGGCGTCGAGCATCCCGTCGTGCAGCCAGGTCCCGAGGATCGCCTTCCGCTTCTCGCCGACGTCTGTTGGGGTGCGGCCGTGCAGAAGGTACCCGGCCCGGCGTGCACACACGGTGTCGCTGGCTCCGAGCTTGGTCTGTTGGGAGCGGGGACGGCGCGAGTCCGCAGCGTGAGCGGCGGGCCACAGGCTGACGGGCCGCTCAGGGGCGATAGCCATAGTGGTCACTGTGATCTCCAAGAGGGTGGGGTGCCGCCCGCCGAAGACGGGAGGGCACCCGGTGTCGGCAGGGGTCAGGTGGCGGCGCGGCGCGGGGAGGCGGCCCGCTTCCGCGGTGCACGCTTCGCCGGGGGCGTGGCCTCGTCGGGCTCGGCTTCGGCGTCCGGCTTGGGCGTGGGGGCAGCCTTCTTCGTGGCTCGCGCCCGCTTCTTCGGCGCGGGCTTCTTCGTGGCCTCGTCCTTGTCCACGGCCTCGGGGCCGTTGGCAGACGCCTTCTTCGCGTCCTCGCCCTTGTCGTCGCCCGCCTCAAGTCCGGCGGCCTTTCGCAAGGCCCGGGTCGCGTCCTCCGCTTCGCGGACGACGGCTTCGGCGTCGGCCCGCGCCATCTCCTCGTCCACGTACACGCCGGACAGGTCCTGGGGAGCGGCCATCCGCAGGCCACCTGCCTCAGCGCACTTGCGGAGCATGTGGGCGGGCATCTGCCGCCACATCTTCGCGACGACGTACGCGCTCTGCTTGCGGTCGTAGTACGTCGGGGCGAACTCGTCCCATCGGGCGATGAACGGGAACCGGCTGGTGCCGCGCAGGACAGTGACCTTGACCGCAGTCGGGTACTCCTTGGAAAGCCAGACCTCGTGGGCGTTGCCCTCGGAGTCGTAGTAGACGGTGTCCTCGTAGGAGATCGATTCCCCGGCCTTCGTCGCCGCGCGGTGGGCGACGGCGCGGAAACCGTCGATGCCGGTCTGAATGGTCCAGGTCTTCTCGGGCTCGTCCGGGTCGTCGGCCGCCTTCCAGTTGGTGCGCCCGATCATGTAGATCTGCCGGGCGAAGGGATCGAGCCCAGACCTCACACAGAAGTGGAAGAAGATGGCCAGCTGTGCGCGCGGTGCCTGGGTGAGGCCGGGGCTGATCAGCGACAGGGCGGCCACCTGACGCGCGTCGAACTCCATCTGGTCGGCGCGCAGCACGACGGCACTCTGGGAGACGCTGCGGTCGGGCTGCTTATCGGGGTTGGTCGGCGCTGGGCCAGCCGACGTTGCGTCGATGCCCTGCTGCTCGGTCGGTTGATTCATCGGTCCTTCATCTCCAAGAGGGTTGGTTCAGTCGGCCCGCAGACTGCGGACTTCGAAAGCGCGCGCCCATTCGGGGTGCCGCTCGATGAGCAGCCGGACGTACCGGCTGCGGAAGTTGTTGTTGAGGCGGAACTCGTCGCCCTCGGTCGCCGTGGCGTAGCGCCAGCGCAGGACCTCGAAGAGCATCCCGATACCGACGCGGCTCGCTCCGCGCTCCAAGTAGTCGGCGGTCAGGGCCTCCAATGCGCGCAGCACCCAGGGGTTGAGCTGGTGGAACGACTCGAACTGCGCCTGGATGGACGCTGGCTGTCCATCCGGCTGCCTCACGGTGTGGATGACCAGGCCCGGTATCTCGTCCTGGATGTCTGCCATACCCACCCCCTAATGACTGCTTGCAAGAATGTCACCTATCTTGCGGGCAAGCGAACGGGCGATCAACCCCACCCACTACAGCCGCAACTTCAAGCCCTGGCCAGGCTCAGGCGGAGGTCCGCTCAATCGCGTCCTCCATACACGCTTCGCGAGCCTCATTGGCTGCCGACGCCGCCTCCAGGGCCCGGACGGCGAGGTTCGAGTCGGGGCACTTCAGCACGTAGAGCGAGAGAGCCCCCTCCAGCACCAGGGCCTCGCGGGCACTCATGATCACACCCCCCGGCCGCTCTGCGTGGCGATGAACTGCACTTCTGCCTCCTTGGTGAATCGCGAACCCCCGAAGGGGGATTACTTATATTTTATTGGCAATTCGAGGCTAAGTACAGTTTCTGTCCAGGTCAGACGGCTTTTCGGGCATGGCGACCTCGGGTCAGAACACGGCTGCCGGGGCCGTCGTATGTGCCATCGCGCAAGGCTGTGACAACCTCCTCGTCGATATCCCAAGGCAGGCTCCGTGCGCTCTCTCGGAGCTTTGGGACAGCGGCTAGGACGGTGTCCAGCATCCAGAGCCTCGACCCGGACAGCAGCCAGTCGTGCGCCGTAAACCGGCCTGTCGCGATGGTCGTGGCGAGGTTCCCCTGGGCGGGCAGGTGGAACAGTTCGATGATCTCCTGCTGGCCGACAATCGGCGGCAGTTCATCACACAGGTTGGGTTCCCAGCCCTCGCCCTGCTCCGCGATGAGCTGCGCCCTGATGCTCAGATCGACCTGCCGGAACCGCGGGGTCGTCGCGCCCCACCCAGCCGCGAAACCGAGCGGCCAGTACCGTACCCCGCTAACCACCAAGGCGGTCGACGGGTCCAGCACACCGCGGCTCGGCGCCAGCCACTGCGCCACCTGCTTCGGATCGACGCGGTACAGCGCGGCGAACTCCTGGTGCCCGACCAGGTACGGCTTACGGCCAACCATGCCCCATCCTCCGCTCGGCGCTCACGCGTGACGACGGAAGAGTAGCCGTGGCGTCGCACGCCACGCTTGGTGCAGCAGCTCCAGATTGGACGGCGATCCGTCGTTCACGCGTGTGCCACCGGATCTTGAGTGCGTGCCAACGAACCTTGATGAACGCGAGTGTGTGCCATCGAACTTTGGCACCGCCTGATTCGTGTCGCTGGGGCTTGACCGAGCATGAGTACGACCCCGGATCATGTCTGCATGGCGGACACCGCGGCGTTCTACGGATTGGTCGGGGCATTAGGGGGCGCGCTGCTGGGCGCTGGAGCAGCCGTCACGGCTCCGTTGCTCCAGAACAGGAATGCGACGCGCGATCGCAATCGGGCAGAGGCAGAGGATGAGATCAACCGTCTGATTCGGGTCCGTAGTAGTGCGCGCGCAGTGGTCAAGCTCCAGCGAGAGGCTGTCGCCGCACTGGCAGATGATCACCGAGTCGAGGTCAGTGAGTTCACCTCCGCCATGTCCAGCGCCCTCGACGACCTGCAAGATGCGGCGGACAGCGTTCTACTGGACGGTTGGTTGATCCCGATTTCCGACGGGAGTCTGATGGGGCGCCGCTTCAGGAGACCACGGGTTCCCGAGCCTCGACGTCTGTTCCGAGACGAACTCAATGCGTATCTGGCGACCAACGGGTTGACGAACCCTTTCGCCCTGCCTCTGACCGCATTTGAACGCTTGGGGGATGAGATTCGCCGTGCGGCGCAGGCCCGGGCCGAGGGGATTCCCGTCGAAGCCATCGACTCCCTTCGCGACCAGGTGGCCGAGGCCGAGCGACTGCGCGGGGTGCTGATCTCGGAGGTCCTGGACCGCATCGAACGGGCTCAGCGGAAGCGTTCCGCGCGCTAGTAGGCAACGGTCAGTCGGCGTGGAACACCTGGCCCGTGACGCGCAGCGATAGGTGACCATTCGCAGCTCTGGCTGGCCACGAAGCGACGCAGCGCAGCAGACTGTGGCGGGGACCGAAGGCTAACCCTTGGTACCATCGCCTTGGTCTTCCAAGAGGCCCGAAGGCCCCGTCGCGAGACGGGGCCTTCTCTTATGCTGCTGAGCAACCTCTCGAACCCAACACGGTATGCAACCGCGATACCGGGGACAGTTAGTTACGCGCGGCCTCGAATATGGCGAGCGCCACGGCGGTGACGCTGGCGAGGACGGCCAGGGTCGGAAGCGGCCACCGCCCCTTCTCCAGTGCGGCGACCCGCTCCTCCAGCTCTTCCAGCGCCTTGTCCGTCTGGTCACTGCGCTGGACGATGAGAGCCAGCTGCCCGTCGATGCGAGCGAACCCGACTTCCAGCGCCTGACGCAGCTCGGCCAGGGCGAGCGCGACCTGTTCCTCAGGCACGGCTCCCTCCTTCTCTTTCGTCGCCGACCGGTCAGTGCTTCGGCGTGGCCGGGTCGCGCTTCACCGGCAGCCAGGACGCTGTTCCGGGCCGGCCCAGGGCAGTGCCGAGCGTGGACTTCAACGCGCTGAGCGCGGCGGGTATCGCGGAGACCGCAGCGGCCTGCCATGCGGACAGGGACACCATGTCCGTCGTGCTGGCGGCGACCATCAGGCCCAGCAGCGACTGAAGGTAGGTGGCAACGGTGCGCTCAGCGATGTCGGCGAGGGCCTGCGGCATGGGGTCGTGCTCCTGGTCCGGGGTGGTCGGATTCGGTTGGGGGGCACCGGCCTGGTGCGGGACGCGGAGGTCTGCCCAGGTCTCGGGGCCGGGGATGCCGTCGGCGTCCGCACCGTGGTGGCCGCGCTTGATCTGGTAGGCGGCGTACGAGCGACGGTGCGCGTCGTTCCACACCTGGCCGGGCGGCGTTTCGTAGCTGTCGCAGCCCTCTGCGATCAGTCGCTTCGCCATCGCGGCGATCACCGGCGAGGAGCGCCCGTTGCGGAAGAAGTGCTCGCCTGGGTACGCCGCGTACTTCGGCGTCGGCTTGGGTTTCGGGTCCGGCTTCGGCTTCGGCTTGGGGTCCGGCTTCGGCCTACCGCCGTCCTTGAGGTGGCGGGCGACCCGAGCGCGAAAGTCGTCCATGTCGATGCCGCCCGGGTCCGGCTTCCCTGGCCGCCACTCCTTGTGACCGATGACGGAGTGTTCATTCCAGCCGTGGACGCGGCAGATGGCCGCCGCCGCTCGGGCCATCGCGTCGAGCTGGGCCGCCGGCCACGGATGGCTCCCGGTGCTGATGCACTCGAACCCGTAGAAGTGCCTGTTCCCGTCGGTGTCCGCCTCGTTGTCGCGCGGGAGGGTCTTCTTCTCCGCGATGACTGCGAGCAGAACGTCGGTGTCGCCCATCCCGGCGTGGTTGCAGCGCCCGTAGCCGACGAGGTGGACGGTGCCGGAGCGGTCGATCACGCCGTGGCAGAGCGGTCCGGGCAAGTCCTGGTAGCCGGTCCGGCACAGCTCCACCATGTCCTTCTCGGAGGTGTACGGCCCCGTGTGATGGATCATGACGCCGTTCGCCGGGCCCCAGTTGCCGTGGGTGTTCCGGTTGTGGGTGCGCCACTTGCCGTGCTCGACCACGCCGAGCCCGGCGCCCTTCAGCACAGACAGAAACCTGTCCGCGCTCAGCGGTGTAGCCACGCGCTTCGTCCTTCTCCCCTGCGCCGGATGGCGGTCTGCCGTGGCCGCCACGGCGGTCCGGTCCCTCGGGAGTGCGAAGCGGGTGGAGGGTCACCCAGGCGTCATGCTACCGGCGGAGCACCGGCCAGGAGCCGGGCGCCGCCGGTCAGGTGCCGTCGCGGTCGGTTCGGATCGACGCGCTGTCGAGGCTGATCCAGGATGCGCGGACGCTTCCCCCGCCCTGGACGCGCAGCCGCACCAGGCCCTTGGGATCGACGTCGAGCTGGAGGGTGCGCCGGGCTGCGTCGGAGGCGACGTCGACCGTGCGCGGTGCTTCCGGCCAGTAACCTTCGGGGAGCAGCGCGACCAGCTGTTCGTCCGTCGCGCGGTCGCCGGTCAGTCCGATCCGGCCGCAGAACTCCGTGGTGCCCCAGGGGTTGGCGCGGAACTGTGGTGGCTGTTCTTCGTCGGCGATGGTGGTGTCGCCGGTGAGCGGGAGATCTCGCCACTCCGGGTACGGCGCGCGGCGGGCGCGTTCCAGGGTGGTGACCCGCCTCTCCAGCCTGGCCAGTCGGCGGCCGAGGGTGGCGATCGTGTCCGGCATCTACTGCTCCTCTCCGTCGCCCGCCTCGTCCTCGGGCTTGTTGGTGCGCTCCAACTTCAGAGTCACGCGCTCGGCGGTCTCGCCGTCACCGGGCCGTACGGTCCAGCCGACGAGGCGGCACCAGCCGTCGAACTCGGTATGCGGCTCGAACAGGCGGACCCGTACGTCGTCCCCGATTCTCAGCGAGTGGACCGGAGCAGCCGGGTGGTCGATGATCTCCAGCTCGGTCAGGGCGGGAAGGACCTGACGAGCCAGCCGCTCGCGGCGGGCCCGCTGCTTCAGCTTGGCCTCGTCCTTCTCGCTGGTCTCCAGCCGGTACTCCAGGCGCAGGCGGCCGTTACGTACGCCGTCCACGACGACCTTGCGCTTCTTGCCCTCGCCCGCGCCGAGCCCGATGACCCACTGAGCGTAGGAGTCGGCGTCCTTGATGACGTGCGGGGTGCCGACGACGTTCGCGCCGGTGGTGAACGTCAGGTCCTCCCGGAGTCGGCCGAGCCGCGGCGCGCCAAGGATGACGCGCCGCTCGGCTCGGCGCCCGCGCCACGTCGCTGTCTCCGACCACTCCAGGCCGTCATCGGTCTCGGCCATCTCGTCCACCATCTCGCCGAGGTTGCGCGGGTCGGTCTTCGCGGTGGTGTACGGGTCCTTCGCGGTGCCGGTCTTCGCCTTCGACTTCGTGTCGTCCACGCTCACGCCGAGGTCGCCGTCCGGCTGGGCCTGGGCGTAGGCCCACACATCGCGGATCACCTGGCACGGGTCGGCCTCGATGTACGGGCCGCGGCCGTCGAGGTTGCCGTGCAGGTCGAAGCGGCGGTGGAGGTAGCTCGTGAAGCCGGAGGCTTCGACGGGCAGGGTGTTGCCCTCCGGCTCGGCGCGCCACAGGATGCCGCCCCAGTCGAGGCGGGCGTTGCGCTCGACCAGAAGCACCGTGTCGCCAGCGTCGAGCGTGTCGCTCAGCGAGCGGCGGAATGAGGTTGGCAGGGTCGCCTTCAGCGAGCCGGGCCCGGATATCTCCGGGCCGTACTCGACCTCGCCGAGCGGGAGGTTCCAGTGCAGGACGTCACCGGTCGCGGCCCGCGCGACGATGTAGCGGTAGTCGGCCATCGTCAGGCGGGCCCTTCCGTGAAGGCGACATCGAGCGTCACCGTCGTGCCCTTGGCCACCGTCAGCTCGCCGTCCCCGTACTTGTCGTTCTGGTTGATCTCGACGGCCAGGTGCTGGCGGGTGCCCCGGTAAGCGGGCGGCACGGCGAGGGTGTCGGCCAGGGTCGCGCTGGAGCGGCGGGTCGTCGTCCCGTCGTCGTCCACGACGGTCGGCTTCGCAGCGCGCTTCCCGAGCCGGGTCCGCAGCTCGGCGTACACGGAGCCCGCCTCCGCGCGCAGACCGCTAAGGGTGACGACGATGGTGGCCGTCGTCGCCCAAGCCGGGACGTCGAGGGCCCAGGCGGCCTCTTCGGGCCATGCCGCCCACTGGCCGTGCTTGCCAGGCACCTCCTCCGTCTTCGTCGGGTGCACGGTGCGCAGGATGCGTTCGGTGCGCGGGTTCGCGATCTGGCGCAGGTCAGTGATCATGTCGGCGGTGATCGCCGCGGTGTTGCGCGGCAGGGCAACGCGGGCCAGGGCGACGCCGGTCATCCCCTCGGGGACGGCGGAGGCATCATGGGCCACGCCCTTGACGACGTGGAAGTAGCCAATCTCCTGCGTATGGGGGTCGCGTTCCCCTTCCCACTCGGGGTCCTCGATCCGCAGGACGATCAAGTCGGTACGCGCGAACGGGCCGGTCGGCTCGACGGCCACCACGGCATCACCGATGTTGCTCTGCGTGTAGGCCCCCTGCCACGGACGGGCGCCGTGGATGAGGGCCGAGCCGTCACCAACGCGGACTCCGGGGCCAGGGGTCTCCAGCGGGCGGACCTTCAGGTCCTCGCTCTCCGCAACGCCCTGCCGGCCCCGGGCGAGATCGCGGATCATCAGGCGCAGCGCACGGGCGGAGTGGTCGGCCCCGCGCACCATCATGGGGGGTTGCAGCGTCACGAGTGCTCTCCGTTCACAGGGTGGTATACGCCGACCGCCACGTCACCTCGAGGCGCGCGGTGCCGGACGGGTCGTGCGCGCTCCACGCGATCTCGGACCGTCCGGGCGGGAGAGTGAACAGGTCGAGACGGCTCGCGGGCTCAAGGTGGTTGGCGACGTTGACGGTGCCGTTGCGCAGGGCCCAGCAGGTGCCGGGCCGGGTCTCCAGCTCCACCCACTCGCCCTCGCGCAGCGAGACGTCGAGTTCGAGGACGCGGCGCGTATCGGCGTTCCAGATCCGCGGGGCGGTGACCGGTCCGTGCACGCGGAGGCTGGGGTGCGTCGGCACGTCGCCGTGGTTGGTGACCCAGCCGGGCCGGTCATCGGCTGGGCGACGGCGAGGATCAGCCGGACGGCGGCACGCGGCGGCGCGGCCCATCGCCTCATCGACGGTGCGGTCCCCGCCGTGGCCGCGGGCCGCTTGGTCGAGGCCGAGGGTCAGCTTCGACACCTCGTCGTCGTACCAACAGGGGTTGTCCAGGCCCACGAACTCCAGGTCGAGCGGTATCCACCCGTGGACCGCGTTGGCCATGCTGGTGGCCTCCATGCGGCGAAGTCGACCGTACATACGGCGTGTCGAGTGGCCGGGCCACCGTCCGCGCAGGACGTGGCGACCGTCCGGGGTGGTGCGCGCCTCCGGGGCGTCCAGGGCCCGTTCCAGCCGAGCGAGGATCTCGGCAGCCTTCACCGGGTCGCCAGGCGTCTTGATGCCCGCCTCGAACCGCAGGGGGCGCGGTCCATAGAAGTCCCGTCCTGGGGTGGTGCCGTCGCTGTTGGAGTTGTCGGCGTCCTGCGACCTGGGCGCGGGCGCGCCGAGCCCTTCGACGTTGCCGATCGGGACGTAGCTCCCGGTGCCGAGCACGACACCGCCGATCTCGTACTGCCACGCGGCCAGTTCGGGGCGGCCGACCCTGTTCGGTGCTGTGGTCATCACACTCTCCCGCCCCGCTGCGCGTTGCGCAGCGTGCGCATCATTTCGGAGCCGATCTGCTCAGGTGTGGCGGCGCTGTCGGTGACGGTGACCGGCATCGAGCCGATCAGCGGCTGCTGCTCCCGCACGACGACGACCTGGACCCGGCCACCAGCGCGGGCGTCGACCACGCGGGTGCGGGCACGGTCGCTTCCGGTGCGGAGGTCGAAGGCGCGCACGACGCCCGCCATCGCCGCTACGCTGCGGGCCTGTTTGAAGGAGCTGGCGAGCATCGGGGCGTAGTCGCGGCCGCGGGCTCCCCTGACGCCACCGTTGGCGTACCACTCGACCTGGCCGCCGAACCGGTCGACCACGGTCTCGACAATGGCCTTGCTCCGCTCGCGCTTGGCGGGGGCCATAGGCACGTATGCCTCCCCACCGGTCTCCCGCTCCGCCCATATGCGGTAGCTCCCGGCCGGTGCGATCTGGGCGACGTGATTCTCCCGGCGCGGTCCGCCGGTGATGCCGCCGTCCGCGTAGTAGTCGACGACACCGCCCCGAGCGTGGTTGGTCAGGTTCTCGGCCTGTCGGCGTAGGGCGTCGGCCGTGTCGGACGGTGCTTTGCGGATTGTCTCCAGGACATTCACGTGCCGAGTGGTGACGGTCACCGACTTGCCGCGCAGCGCATTGATCCTGCTCTGGATCGAGTCGGCCGCCTTACGAGGCCCGCTGGTCGGCACGATGACCCTGACGTTCTTGGAGCCGGGGACCTTTTCGATCCGGAAGCCGAGCGCCTGCAACTCCTTCCGAGCGCGAGCCGTAGGAGCGCGCACGATGACCGACTTCGCTCCGGGGGTAGTTCTGATCTTGGCCTGGACCGCCGACAAGCTCTTGATGGCCGCTGCGGTCGGCGCGGAGACGTGGACGTTCTTGCTGTTCGGGGTTCGACCGAGCTTGTCGATCAGTCCGTCCAGGCTTTTCCGTGCCGCGGCCGTTGGCGCCGTGATCCTGATCTGGCGGGTGCCGGGCACCGTCTTGACCGTGAAGCCGAGGCTGCGCAGCTTCTTCTGCGCGCCATCACTCAAGGAGTCGACCTTGATGGTCTTGGCATTGGGGAGCCGGTGGAATTCGGCTTGGACCGCGATCAGGTTCGCGAGGGTGCTGTCCATGCCCTTCGTCTGGAGCAGCAGCGACACCTTCGACGGCAGCAGACCAAGGCTGTCGGCGACGCCTTCGGCCTGGGCTCGGGTGAGGCCGTAGCTCTGCGCGGCCCTGATCGCCTCGGCACGTGCACGGCTCATCTCTCCGCGGGCCTTGGCGAGCGCGGCCGGCAGCGCCTCGCCATTGCGCTGGGCGAGGTCGAACGTCGCCACCGAGGCATCGGCCGCCGCGTCGGACAGAGCGGTGAGCTGGGTGTAGAGCTGCTGTCCGTTCCTCGTGGTGGTGTTGAGCGTCCGGTCGTCGTTGACGAGTTGCTTTCCGCCGTAGCCCTGGTCACGGTTGAGGTTCTTGCCTCCCTCTTTCAGGTCCAGGACGGCTGAGTTGACCTTCGCCTTCGCGGCCTGGAGCGAGATCTGGCCGCCCGACAACAGGTCGAGGGCGCTCTTGAGGGATCGAGTGCGGGTATCGGCATCGGCGGTCTCGTCCGCCAAGCCACCGACTGCGCTCTTCAGCCGGTCGTAGGCGGACGTGCCGTCCCCGGCGCCACGGGTCGCCTTCGCCAGCTCCTTGGCGTTCTTGACCGACTCGGCCATCTCACCCTTGACGCTGCCGAGGGCGTCAGCGGCGTCCTTGTACTGCTGTCCGACGTCGGTGTAGTCGAGGACGCTGGCCTTGCCTCCCGCCACATTCTTGTACTCGCGGTGGGCGTTCGCCGTGGCTTGGAGTCTCCTCTGCAAAGCGTCGAGCGATGTGCCCTGTCCCAGATAGGCATCGGTCAGCGTCGCGAGCGGCACACCGGCCTCATCCATGACCTTGGTGAGCTGGCCCTGGCTGGTCTTGGTGTCCAGGAGGATCTGGGCGGCCTGCCCGCGCACATCGCTGTTGATCTGTCCGCCGGACTCGCGCAGGGCGGCAGTCAGCGAAGAGATGCGCTGCTGGTGTTCGGCAGCAGCCTGCGCTGCACGCTGCTGCCGGGAGGCGAGCAGGCCCAGGCCGACCGACACGCCCGCCATGACCACTCCGAAGGGTCCACCGAGTGCATTGGTGATGCCGCCGAGTGCCGATCGCAAGCCGGATCCGGCCGCGCGCGTCATCCCGTTGAGGGTGCCGCTGAACGTGGCGCCCGCGCCGGTCGCGCTACGGAACGCGGAGGTCATGCTCCCGAGGAACCCCACGCGTGCCTGGAGGGTGGCCCACGCCGCGCCGTAGCGGGAGAGCGTGACGCCGGAGGTAGCGGCGAGAGCCTGCTGGACCCGCATCTGCTGGGCGAAAGACTGGAAGCTGGACCGAACCGGCCCGCTCACGGTGGTCGCCAGACTGGTCAGGGTCGGCTGCGCGCGGCGGAATAGCAACATGGCCAGGGCAGCCGACTGGATGGGGGCAGGTAGCGCGCCGAAGGCGCTGACAAGTCCGCCCACGACGTGGCCGATCGGGACCAGCACAGTGGACAGGCCGGAGACAGCGTCCATCGCCACGTTGGCGACCGTCGCGATGATGTCGAGAGTGCCGGTCGCGGCGCCGCCGCCCTCTCCGAGCGTGGCGATGGCGTGCATGATCGGTTCCACACCGTCGGCCGCATGGCGAAGCACGTCACCGAGGGTCCGGGCGGCATTGATCAATAGGTTCAGGCCGGTGGCCAGGGTGTGTGCGCCCAGTTCCTTGAGTGGTCCGAGTAGTCCCTGGGCCTCCTCGATGAGTCCGCCGAGGCCAGACCCGGCCTTGGCCTTGAGTTCCGGGCCGTACAGAACAGCGAGGTTGCGGCCGTACTCCAGCGCGGTGGTCAGGTACGGGGTGGCACCCGCCATGCCGCGCGTCAGGAGTCGAGTGACCCATTCCAGGCCCGGTGCCATGCCCTCGTACAGTGCGAGCCCGGTCTGCCGGGCCTGGGTGCGCAGTTGCGTCATCGCGCCGGTCAGACCCTGACCACGTGACGCGGTGATGGTCGCGGCAGCCCCGGTCTGTCGTACGGCTACGGACAGCGCGTCGAAGGACTCGGTGCCCTGGTGGGCGAGCGCCGCCGCTCCGGAGAGCGCGGGCTTGCCGAACGCGCGGGTGACTCCAGCGGCGAAGTCCTTCTGGGACAGTTCGTGTTCGGCCTTCGACAGGCCATCGATGACTACGCGCAAGCCACGGAAATTCCCCTGCGCGTCCCATGCTTGGATGCCCAGGTCCTTGAGCGCGTTTTTCATCTGCGGCGTCGGTGCCGCGAGATTCGCGAAGATCCCTCGAAGCGACGTGCCCGCCGTCTGCCCGAGAATCCCCGCCTTGCCGAGCATGCCAACCGCGGCGGCGGTGTCCTGGAGCGAGACACCGAGCGCGTTCGCCACTGGCCCCGCGTACCGCATCGAGTAGTAGATGTCGGTGATGGAGCCCGAGGCGTTGTTCGCCGTGGCCGCCAGCGTGTCCGACGCTCTCGAAGCCTGATCAGCGCCGAGACCGAACTGGTCCATGATGTCGCCCAAATATCGGGCGGACGTGGCGGCGTTGACGTCGGCAGCTGCCGCGAGCTGGAGCGATGCGCGTACGGCGTCGATGGACTGGTCCGCGCGGAAACCAGCCCTGGACAACTCGACCATGCCTTCGGCGGCATCGGCCGCGGTCGAGCCCGGCAAGGTCAGGTCGTTGCCGAGCTCCTGTGCCACGACGGCGGCGCGCTTCATCTGCGCGGCGGTTGCCGAGGTAACGGCCCGGAACAGGTTCATCTGCCGCTGGTAGCGGTTGCCCTCCTCGACCATGGCGCCCGCCCCCAGCAGCAGGCCGCCGCCGGAGAGCATGTTCGTGGTGGCCACGCCGCGCCGGCCCGCGCCTGCCGCAGCCCGCTGGAGGCGGGACATGGAGCGGGCCCCGTCGTCCCCGGCCGCCCGCAGGCTGGCGCGGGCGGCCGCGGCACGTACGGCAATGCGGTTCAGCTCGCCGACGGCTGCACGGCTGGAGCGGTTCAGCGCAGCGAACTGGCTCGCCAGACGTGCGCCATTGGCGTCCAAGCGGACCAGGGAGCGGTTGGCGGCGTCGGTGCGGTCGGCGAAGGTGCGTGCCTGACCAGAGGCAGCACGGAAACCCGCGATCAGGTCGCGGACCTCGGCGCGCATCGCCACGGTCAGTGTGAACCCGGCCACCGCCCTGGGCCTCCTTACGTCATACGCGGTTGATCAGGTGTCGTCGCGGTGCAGCTCGCGAGGGAGAAGCTGAATCTTCACGCCGTAGCCGGAGCGGTCCCCCGGCACGTGGTCGCGTTCCTGCTCGATCAGCTCGCAGCCGGGGCAGCGCAGAGTGTCGGTGACGTAGGCATGCGGGTCTCCGCCGCGCTTGGCGTCCCACTCCTCCAGCCGGGTGTGGCATTGGGGGCACACCGCCCGCTGCCACTCCGCCCAGGCCAGCGCCTTGACCCGGTCCAGCTCGGTCCACCGGCCATCCCCGCCGAGAAACTGCGAGTGGGGAATGGCGTACGCGGCGCACAGCTCCAGCTCGGACCTCAGCTGTGCGTCACGGCTCAGCCTTTTCCCAGCTCCACCCTGCTCTCCTGCTGGACCTGCCAGGCCGCTTCCCATAGGGCGTTGGCGTCCGGCGCCGACCACGTGTTCAGCAGTTCCTCGGCCTCCTCCCAGCTCATGCCGTCGAGAGAAGCGGCTGAGACAAGCGCCGCAGGGAACGTGTCCGGGTTGAACACGGCCCCCTCCTGGGCCTGCTGATCGGTCGGCGGGTGCTGGGAGATCAGCTCCTCCAGCGCGGGACGCGGCAAGGCGAGGAAGGTGAGGAAGTCCGAGGCACTGTCCAGCGCGGTACGGGCTTTCTCCAACGCAGCAGCGGCGTCGGCTGCCTGCCGCGAGGCCGCCTCGTCATCGGGGTTGGCCTCGGCCAGGAAGCGGGCTCGCTGAGCGGCCTGCTCGGCCTCATCGAACCGTTGACGCAGCTGATCGTCGTCGCAGATGCGGAGCGTGTTCTGGGCGCGGGCGCGGCGACGCAGGCGGTCCATCTTGGCCGCCCAGGCCCCCTCCGCCGAGGTCTCGCGGGGAGGGGACAGGCGCTTGGCCTGTGCGGGGCGCGACATGTTCAGTCCTCGTCACCGTGCTCGTGGACGGTGGCGGTGGTCGCGCTGCTGCTCACGACGGTGACGTCGACGTGGTCGCCGTCACCGTGACCGTGCTCGTGGTCGTCGTCGCAGTTCTCGTCCGGCTTCGGAAGAGTGTGATAGTCGCCCTCGGGCACCGGGGCGTCGAGCGAGGGCTCCTCCGTGATCGTGAAGTCGACCTTGAACTTGGCAGCCTCGTTGCCGGTGCTGTACGTCGCGGCACGGGTGGCGACCTGTACAGGGAACACGTCCACCGACCGGGAGCCAGGGATATCGCCCTTGCGGAGCAGCACGACGTAGCCCTTGGCGCCCTTGGGAAGCTGCTGCTCGATCGCGTCGCTGAACCGGTCCTCATAGAAGGTGAGGGAGCTGTTCTCCGCCTTGTCGTTGCCCGGGATCGAGGAGTTGAAGGTGCTCCCCATGTCAGGCGTCTCGATCGGGTCGTTCTCCAACGCCCAACCCTCGATGTCCGAGACGGCCTGGGTGAGGTCGAACCGGTTGGGCTCGGAGATCTCCCGGCGGGTCGGCCGCTTGGGATCGTTGACCTTCTTGATCCAGTAGATCTTGGAGATGCCGCGCCGCAGGAATCGGGTCTGAGTAGACGGCTTCTTCAGGGACACAGGTCCGCTCCCACTTCTGGGGCAGCGTCCCGTGCCGAGGCCCTGCCCCTTGAGGTTCAAAGGGGTTCGCCTGGCCTGAGGGCCTAGCGTCCGCGCGGGCCTCCGCGGTGAGGGAAAGCGTTCATGCCGCCGGGGTCACGGTGATCGTGACCCGTTGCACGTAGGACACGATAGCGCCTGCCGCCGACACCGAGGGCTCCCCTCCGGCGTCGTACGTCAACTCCCGGTCGGCGACGAGGACTCCAGGAATATGCAGGTCGTGGCTCCAGCGACCTCCGGTCCGGCCGACAACGCCGACGCGCACGCGGTCGGCCAGCCATTCCACCTGATCGACTCGTTCCCCGACCGACGTGATCTGGTAGGACCAGGCGGCATCGGCGTGCCAGTCCCACAGCGGCGGGCCCGTGAACTCGGCGGGCAACGAGTCGAGGATGGTGTACGGGGTGGACGCGACCTCCCATCCGGGTTTCCTTTGCACACGCGGGAGTTCACCGATGCCACAGGGGCGGCCGGTGGCGTGCTCCACCAGAGCGGCGAGCGTGCGGGTCACCGGCAGGCGGGCGGTCACGGCAGCACCCCGTCCGCCAGGGCCTGGATGAACGCCGGTTCGGTCTGCCGGAATGCGGGCTCGACGTGTGGGAACGGCGGCTGCCGGTAGTGCCGCCCGAGGCTGTCTACGCCGACGAAGCCGTACTCCAGCCGTCTCGCCTGCGGTGCGTCGGAGAACACCTCCGCAGTCACCTCCCCGCCTCCGGTACGCAGCCGCACGTCCCAGGAGGCCCGGTACTGGCCGGTGATCACGTTTGGGCCGGGCCTGCCACTGGCGTTCCGCTGGATGCGGACTCGCAGCAGCATGGCGTGGTGACGGGTGATCGTCCGCGTGCGGGCACGGGTCGCTGGACCCATGCGGGCGAGCGTGGCGGCCAGCGCGATCGGGTCACGAAAGGCGGTCGCGTCCGGGTGGGCGTTGGGATGTGGGTTCGCCGGGGTCATCAGCCGATCACCTGGACCCGGACGATACGGACCACGCTGTAGGTACCGACTGCTTCGTCGGAGACGCGGAACCGGCGGCCGATCAACAGCGGGTCGCGGGGGCCTCCGGGACGGACAGAACCGGCGACACGGATCACGTCGTCGCGCCTCAACGCGGGAGCATCGACGGGTAGCACGGCCTGGTAGTCGGTGGTCGGCGGCTCGACGGCAACGGCCCCTTCCACGGGCTGGGTGATGGCCGGGCGGCCGAGCGGCATCACCGCGCCGAGCCCGTCCCAGACCAGTTCCTCATCCGGTGTCGGCGGGACCAGCTTGCCGGTGGTCTCGTCCAGCACGTCGTCTGTACGGCCCGCGCTGTCCCGCCATGCCTCCAGCTTGTCGTCCATGAGGCGACCGACGACGCGGCGCACGCCGTCCACGTCAAAGGCCACGGGCCCACTCCCCGAGCTGGGTGAGCATCGCCTTCGTCAGCGAGTACGGCTCGGTGCCGAGGTCCGGCCGGGCCAGCGCGGCACGCTCCAGGGCTTCCGGGTCGATCGCGTCGAGGAACACGGCTGCTGCTGGCCCGGGATCGGGGAGATCGGCGACTGCAACACGGGCCATCCCAGCCCACTGGGTCTCACCTCTGTCCGCGACGTGCAGCAGTACCTCCGGATGCTCCCCGGCGACGTGGCTTACGGAGTACGCCTTGACGGTGCTCGGATCGATCCGAGCACCGTCCACCTCGATGCCAGCCCGACCACCCCAGGCGGTGATCGCAACGCGCCGGGTGGTGTCCGTGCCGTTCGTCTGATCCATTCAGCCGACGATAGGAGGGCTGTCGGACAGGCCAGTCCGCTCGGGAGGAACGGTCAATCGGACCGCGTGCAGGCTGCCTCGCCGGTCCTTCTACGCGAACGTGAGGACGACGCGGGATTCGGCCTTTTCGATGACGTGGCCTGCCGGGAGGTCGCTGTCCGGCGTACCCGCAGGGTAGATCGCCAGGTTGGGCGTGGCGGTGCGATCGGCTCCCCATGCCGTGATGTGCGCGACGAGGCGCTTGGCCAGGTCGGCGCCGTCGGGGCCGAAATAGGCGGCTCCGAGGAGCGAAGGCCGTTCGGGGTCCGTGTCGTCGCGCTTGGAGATCAGGTACGCCAGGGAACCCCCAGCAACCAGCGCGGGGCTTCGTCCGATGATGACGGGGCGGCGCAGGCCGCTCTCCACAGCGGCGCGGGTGGCTTCGAGTCGGCAGACGGTGTCCTCGAACGCGGTCGCCCGCAGCCAGATCCCGTCGAAAGACTCCTCCCCGCCGACTCGGACGTCCGACCACGTCTCGGCAGCCGACTGCGTGAGTGCGTCGTTCAGCCGGGCAGGGTCCACATCCTGGTCCTGGTCGTGATGGACGCTGACGGTGCCGTCGGCCAGCTCGATGGTGCGCTCGCCGTCCTGGCCGACGATGGGTACGAAGCCGCACAGCTCCATGTCATTGCAGAGCAGAGCCTCGCCCTGGCGGTTGAGGACGACGGAGCGGGTCTGTCCGCGCCAGCGCAGTGGGAGGACGAACCGGCCGCCGTCGATGAGCTGGTCGCGCAATGCGGCGGGGAAGTCCCAGAAGCCCACGGTGCCGATCATGCGGGTGTAAGGGCCGTAATCGGGTGCCCCCTCCAGACCGTCGCGCTCCATGACCCGTACGTGCTGGTATCCGGCCTTGGTGAGGGCGTCGCGGGCGTGCTGGGTGACGTCGGCATCGATGTCGATGGTGGTGACCTCGCCGTCCTCACCGACGATCTCGGAGAGGAGAGCGGCGTTGTAGCCGGTGCCCGCGCCGATTTCCAGGATGTGATCGCCGGGCTGCGCGTCGAGCTGGCCGAGCATCATGGCCACGGTGGAGGGCACGGAGGCGCAGGAGAGGGCGAGCGGCCCTTCGGGGTTCTCCTTGATGGTGATGGCCCGGTTGCTGTAGGCCACGGCCGGGTCCACCCCGGGAAGGTGGACTTCCCGGTGAACGGTGCGCAGGGCTCGCTCGACGCGGGGAGGCAGCGGCCGCTTGGCCAGAATCTGGTCGACGAGTGCGTTGCGGAGGTCATCGATGGTCGGGGTGCTGTTCACGCTCGATTCCTTATCAGTTGAGGAGGAGGCACGTGGTCCAGGTTGGTGAAACGCGCCGGGTGGGGCTGAGGGTGTGAAGGGTGAGGAGGGTGCCGTCCGAGCCGGTGAGCAGACCAGCTGTGTCCGTCATCGGATGCTCATCGAGATGGGCGGCCAGCAGGTCACGCAGAAGGGGAACCTGCCCTGGGAGCGGGCTGCCGGGAGCGGCGTCGGCGGCCGCCACGGCGACGACCAGAGCGAGTCCCGCCCAGCCGTGACAGACCGTCGCGTCGTTGAGTGAGCCAAGTTGGCTGGGGTCGTTGAGGCAGGCGGCCAGAGCACGCTCGGCGTGACGTCGTCCGGAGGGGCGATCACAGGCGAGAGCAGCCAGTTGCAGGGCGCGGGCGATGCCCGGGGTTCCGTAGCACCATGAGGGCCTGCCCGGAGGCGTGGCGGAGGGTGGCCCCTGGTGCCACCGGTCAGCTGTCACGGTCTCGGGCCAGGCCGCGCCTCCGGCCGGGACGGAAGACGACCACTGCTCCAGCATCCGGCAGGCGTGCACCAACGCGTGCTGCTGGCGGGGCACGCGGAACCCGGCGCGGCCACACAGTCCGAGGAGGGCGACGGGGCCCGCGACGCCGTGCGCGAGCCCGAAGTTTCCATGGCCGTACGGCCATGCCAGCTCGGGTTGGCCGTTGGGACTGTCAGAGGTCCACCAGCCCGGGAGCGTGTGGCCGTCGACCGTGACGGGCTGGAGGAGCAGCCGGACGATGTAGCGCAGCACGTACTCCAGCAGCTCCGGGCGTGTCCGGTGGTGCAGGAGGTAGGCGCCGAGCCCGGTGAGGCCGCTGATCAGGTCGTACTCCCGCATCCGTGGCGGCTGACCGGCTGCCATGCGCTCGCGTGCCGCCGCGAGCTTGGCGCGGACCAGCCCTGCGACCGTCTCGTCCAGGGTTTCCAGTGCGGAGTGGTAGGCCGGGTGCCTGGCGGTGTGCAGGGCGTAGGCGAGGGCGGGTGCCCCGCGGTACAGGCTCGCATCGTCCGGGTGGGCGGTGGCGGGCTGGGTGGAGACGTCGCGGGCGACGCGGTGTGCTGCCTCCCACGCGCCGTCGCTGTGGGCCAGCACGGCTCGGCGCAGGAACGTCCCGGCCAGTCCGGTGCCCAGGTGGTGGGCGTGCGCGGTCATTGATCGGCCCTCCGTATCCACACGGTGCGGCACGCTTGGCGGGCAGCGTGACGGCATGCGGCTTCGGACTCGCGATCCGGTCCGATGCACCGGTTGTGGTGCACGTGCAGAAGAGACTCCAGCACGGTGGTGATCTGCCCATCAGCGAGGTGCTTGCGGTAGCGGTGCAGGGCGTTGCGCCGTGCGGTGCTCGCGGCGTCGAGCCGTGGTGTCCAGCCGGACGGTCGTGTTTGGAGCCCGGCGCGGGTCTGCTGAGCGACGGCTCGGGTGACGGCTGGCAGGCCGATCCCTGGGGCGGGATTCGTTGCCATCCAGTTCGTACCGTCGTCCTCGCCGAGGAGGCCGAGGGCTATATCAACCATGCCGAGGACGCACAGCAGGCGCCGGTCGGTTCGCGGCAGGTCTGCCAGGGCGTAGCGGACGGCGCTGCTGTCGGCGATGAAGACCTCCTCGGCGGCTGACATCGCGGCATCGGTGCCGTAGCGCCCTGTTTCGGGCCGGTAGCCGTCGAAGACGAGACGTGAAGCGAGGGCGTCGTCTTGGAGATGCCGGGCCCAGCTGACGATGGTCTGGGTGATCGTGGCGTGCGCAGCGGGGTCAGGGGCGGCGATGCGCAGCCGCAGGTGGTTCTCCTCCAGGAGCGAGCGGTAGCGGACGAACCAGATGTCGAGCTGTTCCAGGGAGTCGGGGAGCGTGCGGGCGAGGATCTGGTCCATGGCGGCGGGAGCGGTGAACAGCTTGGCCTGCACCCACGGCCGGTCGCTGCCGGGGTCGGACAGCGTCCGGTTGGTGACCACGGGCGCGTCCTGGATGTCCGGGGCCGGCAGGGGCGGCCGGGTGGAGGTGAGCGGCAGGACGATCTCGTGCGCGTGTCCGATCCAGCCCAGATCCTCTTCCCCAGCGGCCTCGTACAGGTCGGCGCTCTCGTGCCGCCGTAGGTGGTCGAACAGCAGCCGCGCGTGCAGAGCCACGCGCAGGTCCAGGCGCAGCGTGCGGTCGCCTTCCCGTAGCTCGACGGCGCGGGGGCACCTCCAGGTGTGGGCCCAGTCGGTCAGGGCCTCGTGCCAGGCGTGGTCGAAGGATCCGGCCGGAAGGTCGCCCGCTGCCAGCCGCCAGCGGGCCGGGGTGAGCAGGGCCTTGCGGTACCGGACGCGGGGCAGGAACGGCATCCCGGCGGCGAGCGGGCCCCAGTCGAACTGGGTCCAGGCGGTGGCGAAGCCCCGCCCAAGTTGGGCGAGGAACTGGGCCAGCGGGGGTGCCTGTTTCTCCAGGGCGAGCGGGTGCAGGACGACGGGCTCGACGACTCGGCGGCGGGAGAGGCTGACCAGGTGCAGCCGCTTGCCGGTGGACAGCACAGCGAGGTCGTCCAGCGAAATCAGGTCTGCGCCGGGCGGGCGATGCTCACCCAACGGGATCACATACGGCAGGAACGCCGGCGTGCGCGCGACGTTCTCAGCATGCGGGTAGAGGGGGGTAAAGGACAGTTGGGCGGCGAGCGCCCCGTCGACCAGGGTGGGCAGCTTCCCGTACGCCTCGCGCAGTCCGCCATCACGCAAGGTGGCCGCGAACCGGCCGGTAAGGTTCCCGGTACTCCACGCGGGGCGGACGGACAGGGTGAAGTCTCCGCGGTCCAGAGCCTGCTGGCTCTCGGCGTACACCCGCACGCTCATCTCGACGTGTGGCGCGACCGCTGGTTCCTCGGCGCCTCCGTGCGATGTGCGGCTCAGTTCCTCGATGTCAGCGTCCGAGAGACGGATCTCTTGCTCGCCGATCACAGCCGCCTGCCACGCCCGGCGCATCAGCAGCTCGTCCCGGGGCAGCGCCTTGGTCGACGGCTCGGGCCAGAGCGAGGTGGCGAAACCAGCGGGAAGTCCCACTCCGGCGGCGAGATCGACAGCGTCCCGGACGGGAACGAGACTGCCTGCGCCGTACCGGTCCCAAAACACGCTGTGGTACGCAGCCCAGGCGGGCCGCTCGCCCTGGTGGCGAGTGAGCCGGAGCAGGGCATGGGCCGCGGCTTCGGCCTCGTCCAAGACGGGAGCGGGAATCTGCACGGTGGCATCGAGACGAAGGTCCACGCTCAGCCGCACACGACCGGCATCATTGATCGCGGTCATCCTGCGCTCGGCCCGGTCCCGGATCTCCCGCGTTGTCGACTGGTCCCCGGCCGTGTTGTGCCTGTCCAGCAGCCGGTGTACGTCCCTGAGCTCGCGCAGGACGTCAACGGTCTCGGGCTCCAGCTGCGTCGTGACCGGCTCCAGCACACCAAGAAGGTGGCCGAGTGGGTCCGTGTCTGTGATGGGTGCGTGGAGTTGCGTGGTCAGCAATCCTGCGCCGAGTGCTGTGGCGAGGATGTGTGCCGCCTGGGCAGCGGAACCGCCCATCGTGATAAGCCGGTCCACAACCTGCGGATACGGCACCGGCGCGGCGGCCATCTCCAGGATGGCTGCCAGCGGCCCAGTAAGGCGGACGGTCGCGGTACGGCCCCCGGGCAACGGCCGTTCGAGCGTGTCTCCCCGCCGTACCGTCAGGTCATCGGCTGCCACGATCAGGTGGGGCAGGACATCGGGGCGACACCGGAGATCGCGGCGGACGTGGTCGAGCCAGAGTGTGTCCGGACGGGCTACCGGACGGTGTTCGACACTGAACCGGACCATGGCGGGGCCGCAGTATGCGGTAGCCACTCCGGCGAAGAGGCCGAACGGAGTCGGGCGTCCGGTGGCGCGCAGCAGATAACGGACTGTGGCGGTGACCGCCCTGCGGATCTTCGTCGGTGACCTCGTCAGATCATTCACGGCCTGCTCCACCGCGCGGACAAGACGCGGCGTCGCGGCGCGCACCGCGGTGGCGAAGTCCGAATCGGCCCACACCTCGGCAAGCCACCGGCAGCAATCAGCCGGGTCGTCCGGCGAGGGCCATCGCGTGCGCTGCTCATTGAAAGGAGCGACGGCGGCGCGCAGGAGGAGCACGTCACCGCGCTGGAGAGGTCTGGTCCGCGTCATCGTTCGTCCTCGCTGGGCTGGGGTTGCCCTGCGGGCCGGGAAAGTATCCGGCCCGCAGGGCGCGGCTGCTGCTGGGCGTCGATCAGTCGCTAGTGCAGGAGGAAGCGCACGACGACTCGCAACCGTCGCTGGTGTCGCAGGAGTCCGACGCCACAGGATGCGGGGCGTCCGTAATCGAAACCTCGAGCTCCCAGTCCTCATCCGAGAACGGGAGGGTGACGGTGGTCGGCTTGATGGCCTGGGCGGCTGGCTCGGCTATCGGAACGCTCATCTCAGTACCTCCGAGATACTGGGCGATACTGCTTGCGCGACGCGCGAGCAGGGGAGCACGGGGCCCCCGCACCCGGCTGCCGTCATCGACATCAGCCGGGTGCGCAAACACCGTGTTCACCGTCGTTCACGGGCCGCGATGGCCCGCCTTGGGTGTGCAGCCACGACCGCAGTCGTCGGCTGGGGTGCTGGGGCCGGCCGGCCCCTCACCGTGCGAACCACACCTTTCGTAGTGACTGGTTGTGGAAAACCGCCCCACAGCCCATTGGGGGTTTCTCTATGGGAGCGAGAAAGGAATTTTGCGAGGTGAGTGCGCTGCTGACACTCGGTCGGATTTGCCGCGAGAGGGCTTCTGTCGGTCGCCCCGGCCAGCCAGGGCTCGGCCGGGGCGACCTATCTGTCGGCGCCCACGGGGTGCTAGCGGCCACCTTGCCTTGGAAGTGTCACACCGGTTCGTCCGTGATGGCGAACACCAGATGCACCGAATAGCCAGGGGATCCTGGGGTGTTCACCTCATGCTTCACCCCTTGCGGCAGGATCAGCACATCTCCAGCCCTGGTGACTATCTCCTCGGGTGCACCAGTTGTCTCCGGCCAGACAAGCCAGCGTTTCGCACCCCACATTTGGGTGATCACGCCGAGCCATTCATCATCGTGTGCGCCGAGATTTCGGTCTCCAGCATGTGACTCATAGGCGGTACAGACCACACAGCGACCTATCAACGCGGTCAGTCGGTGCGTGACAACGCTGAACCATCCGTCACTGCGAACGTCCAGGCTCTCGTAGACCCGAGTACGTTGCCGCTCCCGATAAGCACGGTCAATCGCATCCTGATCCACCTTACGGTGGAAGTCCATGCCATCGACTAGCGCAACTGTCTGACCTGCCGCCTTCTGTTCCGCCAAAGGCAGAGGCACGCTCTCGATCCACGCAGTATCAAATACCTGCTGGACGTGTACGGGCTGGCTTGCCATGAGCCTTGGCCACATTACCGCGCCAAGGCGGGCGAGGAAGCTGAAGGCCACTTCGTGGTGCGAATGAGTGTCCACCGACCCATGCTCCTAAGTCGCGTACAGGTGTCCCCTGGATCCATTCAGCCTGAGCGACACCTTGCAGTCCTTCCCAAAAGGTCCCGGGCCACGGGCGGTGAGCGATTCGTCAGTGGGATCGATGACCTGCATTGCATGAAGGACGTCGCCCGTACTGAGTTCGGTCAGCGCGCGAGGACGAATCTCGACCACGCGCTTCTCCTGATTCACGGCCTGGACCAGGACCTCGTCATCGGAGATCTCCAGCTCCGACGGTACGAACATGAGCCGGAAGGACCCGCCGATCTCATGCTGTTTGAGCACCTCGGCCAGGTGCCGCATCAGATTCGCCTGCTGCTCCAGCAGCGGCTCGGAAGCGAGGACTGTCACTTACCTCTCCTTGTGTGAGTACCTGATCTCTTACATGAACCCAGCGCAATACGTCGTGCTCCACCTATTCCGCGCTGGGAGTGTGATACCGCTCGGGGCACCGGGAGCGGTGTCGACCGGTGCCCCGAGCGGGGTCTATTCGGCGGACTGTGGTCCGACTCCCCGGGCGCGGTCCTCCAGCCCCTTGACCAAACCGGTCGCCTCCTTGGCACGGAGGCGGTCAGAGATGCGGGCGGCAGCCTCCGTCGCGACCGTGATCACCTCGCGGCCGTACGAGGCTTCGCGGCGTGTCCGCTGCAAGGGGCTGGACAGCGACAGGACAGCGGACAGGTCCCCATCGCCGCCTCCCACCGCCACCGCCAGAACCAGGCCCCCGTCGGCAACACCCTGCACCCAGCCGCGACACCGTGTCCCGGAGCACGCAGCGGCATCGCTCCATGCTGCGTGACCTTGGCTGAGCCCTCGCCGTGCGAGGAAGACACGTGATACGGGGTCTTCCCCCATCGCCACCACCCTGGACCGATTGCGCCCACTGGCCGACGACTTGATTCGATGGTCCTCGGCGATGCAGACCCGCTGATCGCCGCAACGCCGTTCAAGACGGACGGACCGTACGCCGGTTGTGGCTCGCAGTGCACTGAGTTCCTGCCGCAGTTCAAGGTCAGCGACCGCCTGTTGCGCCGCCATTGCCAGGCCGATCAGCCTCGGCCCGGCAAAGAACCGCCCCTGTTGGTCGGCCTCAAGCAGGCCCAGCTTCTCCATAGCGAGAACGAGTCGATGCACCGTGGGACGCTTCAGGCCAGTTTCTGAAATCACCGTGCCAAGACACGCCGGCTCCTCTTCCAGCACAGCGAGAATCGCACAAGCCTTGTTGAGCACACCGACTCGGCTCTGCACCACAACCGGAGCAGTAATCGTCACCATCTCCCCTCGACAGGCCAGCCATTCGAGCGCACGGAGTGCACGCGACCTTATGATCGCATTGCTCCCGGTTTGCGGTTCGACCTGCCGCGTGAGCGCAGCTCTACACCCGCTTCAATGAGTATCTTGCGAATAAATCCGAACGAGCGCCCTGTGACATCTTTTATATCCCGAATACTCACGTCGGGGTCACTCTCATAGACGTTACTAACGCTCTCGCGGAAACTTTCGCGGTCCTTCCCCATAAGCCGTTTCCCTCGCGGCACACGAGGAAGGTCTTCCAACTTGGCAGTCATGGCTGAATTCCTAAAAGACGCTGGCTCGTACTTAATGACGGTCGCCGAAGAGACTCCGGCTGCGATCGTGATGGATGAGCAGCTGAGGCGAGGCTCTGAGAGCCGATGGCGAACTGCCCATGAGTCACTGACCGGCAAGTCCCGTCCGGAGTTCACCCAGGACTCCGGACAGGCGAGGGACTGGACAATTCCTTCCGTGTCGGTCCGAGCAGGCCGAGCTCCCACCCACGGCGAATAAGATGCATCGTGGTTCTGGCGTCCATCAGCGCCATCAGTGCACGCATATCCCTACGCACGACGTCCACATGCGCCCCGCTGTTCGCAGCGATCCATCCCAGATCCTGGCCGCCCGCCAAGCCGCGGAGAACTTCGTGCTGCCCCGTACTGAGCACGAGGCCCACACCGTCGTTTGTGTGCTCAGGCGGGGGGATTTCCCCCAGCAGGTAGGCCCGGTGTACGGCACCCGGCCGCTCGGGCGAGTGGAGTTTGGCCGAGGCGTACCGCAGGCAGTCGTTCACCCTGGAGGTACACACGCCCATCTGCGCGGCTGCTTCAGCCGGCGTCATACCGCTCGCTGTGAGCTGGAGGGCTTCGCGCTCGCGAGCAGACAGCCTCAAACGGCCCGGCGATTGGCGCTGTTGCCTGGTCACCATGACCCTTCCGGTTTCGACACGTATTGGTGCGCTGACATGGGGATCGACGGCTCAGGCGGCGGTGTGCTCCGCCAGATCGTCAAGGTTTCCACGGCCGCGCAGCCGTGGAGCGCGACAACCTCGCGACAGGCGAGTGTCCAAGGCAGCCGCGGGTCGTCGTACGGCAGGAGCGTGAACGGCTCGCCGTCCCCGTTGGGCACCGGCCTGAGGGCTTCTGGCGCGTACACAATCCCGGCCACACCCCAGGCTGTGGCCTCCTCCACCCACACCGCTGCACACTCCCTCCGCACGGAAGGACGGCCCCACACCTCAACGGCACAGCCATCACACACAGGTGGCGTGGCGGTCCTCTCCCCATCTGCGATCGACTTGCCGCTGGCCGCGTGCAGCAAGAAGAGATACCGCCCATCTGGCCGGTCATCAGTGGGTCTGCCGCAGAACTGACACAGCATGTGATTCATCGCCTGCCTCTGACGCAAGGCGTGCACACGCCCGAGCAGTGGCGCGCCAACCCCGTGCTTGACCGGCACCCTGATCCACAGCACGCCCCGGCGACGGTCGGCGATGCCGTATTCGTCTGCGTAACCGATCCCCATACCGCCACGACCGTGTCGCGTCGTGATCACAGCCGGGAGCGCATTCTCGCCTGTCCACGCAGCGATGTACGGCACGCGCACGGTGCCCGCGAAGTACTGGCGCGGTCGTGGACACCGAAGGACAGCACTGGAGTTGACCGGCAGCATCCCGCCGGCGGGGGAAAGGTGCTGATCCCGACGCATGTTCAATCCCTTCGGAATGTGCTTTGCGAGTAGAGCCCCTCTTCGGCGGCCTTGTGACTCCGCGGGGGAACGGGAAGTAGGTGCCGAAGAGGGAGTAATGGGTCCACGTCACGCCTGGTTTTGCCGCCGCCCCTCCCTTCCTGGCAGTTGGAGCAGGGGCGGCGGCCCTCACCAGACGTGCGTCTGGTTGACACGGTCGGGAAGCGGCACTGATGTACCAGGCCATCGGGCGTACCAGCCCGCCTGACGGACGTGGCCGAGTACCTCCCGGCATATGTCGAGCAGCTCCGCGAGGTACAAGGGTCTGGCTCGCGTGATCAGCCCAACCGCTCCTGCTTCCACGGGCGTCGTGGTCACCACCATCACGGCCTGGCCCCCATCTAGCCGAGCCCATAGAAACGCAGTCCTTCACCAAGGAAGGAGCGAAGGACACGGGCGTTGGGCAGTTCCAGTGGGGCCCGTTCGGTGGGGTGCCAAGGCGGAGTGTCCCAGCGGGCCCCGATGGTCGGCGGCAGGATGATCCGCGCATCCCGGCCAGTCGTGACCTGAACGCTGGGGAGCGTGGAGGCACAGGGTCCGGTACCGCGCGCGGCCAAAAACGTGCCCGTGTCGCCGTGCAGGAGGCAGGGCACGACCTTCCCTTTCCTGTCGAGCCTGACGAGCGCCTCCGCAGCGGCTTTGCGCGGGACGGACACGGCGTCGAACTCAGCGCAGGCAGCCAGCACCACGGTGCTGGGATTGTGGACGAAGGCGTCTTCAACCTCGCCGGGCAGCACCGGTTCTGTGCCAACGAATAAGGGCCAGCCGAGCACGTCCGTGTACGCATGTACCAAGGCACACCCATCACGGGACTTGGGGGGCCACACATAGGTCGTCATCAATGTGGCCTCCGAACTGAGGCACACTGGCGGAGGAGGGGCTTAGCGTCGTTACCGCCATCCGCCACCATGCGTTTCCGTCCGTTCCCGAGCTCCATCAGGCCGCGTCGGTGGCGAGCTGCACGCTGGATCTGCGGCTTCACGGAAGACTCCCTGATTCCCATGTTCGTGGTTGATCGAGCACTCTGAGCGATGAGGGGCCCAGGTTGCTCCTGCTCGGGGTGGCCTCACCATGACTTAGGAGGTGGCCTTTGAGGTTCTTCCGGGTGAGCGAGGTGGCCTACCAGTAGCTTTGGCGTGGCTTCTCAACAACCCTGGTTGCAGGAGAACGAGCGCGCGGTATCCCCTTCACCAGGAGGGATTGATCCGCAGGAGCGCCGCAGCACTGCGGCGCATCTACTGGGGGTGGCATGAACGAAACACCGAGGACGCTGCTGAAGCTGCTGGTCACTCAACGACGGATGACCTACGCCACCTTCGAAACGCAGTTCAATGAAACAGCCGACAAGGTCGTCAAGAAGGGAACAAGCAATCCGACCTGTGGTGAGACACAGTTCAGGCGTTGGACGGCTGGGAAGCTGAAGGGCTTACCGACCGCCGACACCTGCCTCGTCCTTGAGGCGATGTTCCCCGGATACGACGTCGAAGCCCTATTCGGACCCCCACCTGCGACAAACCCCCAGGTACCCGCGTTCGACCTGGAAGAGCAGATCCTCATGACAGCACGTGAAGCCCACGAAGACGCTGACAGCACCGCCACGGCGTCGATTTCCAACACCACCATCGACCAGCTCCGCGATAGGATAGGAACTCTCGCACAGGAGTACCACGCCCGCCCTGCACTCACCGTGTTCAGGCAGGCTGAGGAACTTCGGCAGGAAGCAGAGCGGCACCGCGATCGCACGCAGATTCCAGCCCAGCAGCAAGAGCTACTGATCTTGTGCGGCCAAGCAGTGGCCTTGCTTTCGGCCGCCGCCTTCAACCTCGGCTCTCTCTCCGGAGCCAGGCGATTGGCGCGTACGGCCGCACTGTACGGAGAGAGCGCGCGGTTCGCCCCACTACAAGCCTTTGCGGACGGCTCTCTCGCGTATATCGCCTACCACGCCGGCGAGCCAACGGAGGCTATCGTCAAAGCCCGTAATGCTCTGTCGCATGGCGGGCTCGGTGACGTCGCAAAGCGCCGTCTCCTGGCCATTCAGGCCCGCGCCCTCGGGCACCTGGGCGACGTGGAATCTGCGCAGCGGGCGATCCGACAGTCCGAGGACACGGGCCTTGGCGACCGTGACGACCTGCACGACGGAGTAGGCGGCGAGTTCGGCTTCCCCGATGAACGGCTGGCCATGTCCAACAGTTCAACAGCACTCCTGATCGGCAACGGAGCACAAGCCGAGGCCACGGCCCGCCGGGCACTGGCGCTGCTCTCGGAGAAAGACCCCACAAGCCGGGCCACGCATGTCCTCGGCAGTGCGGCCGCCGACCTTGCACTGGCGCGTCTCATCTCGGGAGACGTCGATGGCGCAGCTGAGGCCCTTGAGCCCATCTGGGCCATCCCCGGGGACCACCGCATCACGGGCATCTTGGTACGCGCCGCCCAGGTCCGTCGCTACCTGTCCCAGCCCGCTTTCCACGGAGCTCATCTACCCACGCAGCTCCGCGAGCGCATCGAGGACTTCACCCGCGCATCGGCGCCCTACCAACTCGGGAACCACCAGCTGGCTGTCGAAGCCTGATCAAAGCGCGGCGAGAATCCTCGCCTCCTTCTCCGGCGCGATCCCGTGTTCTGCCCACCGCGGGTGGTCCACGGGACGCCCGTCGGCGGCCCACCACTGCCACGTATCGCGCACGGATTCGGCGATCGGTCGACAACGCAACCCAGCTTCCACGGCACGCTGAGAATCCACCGCCCACACTCCGGCGTGCGTTCGCCACAGCGGCATCTCAGTCCACTGCTTCACACCGTGCTTGGCCAACACAGTGGGCTCAACCCACACGGGCGTGCCGTCACCCCCGGTTGCGTGCAGGCACTGGTGGAGGAAGTCACTGAATGCGATGCCGTCCGGGTGAGTCACATTGAAGCCCCCGCTGACCGAACCGGCGGCCTGGCGCAGCGCAAAGTCCGCGACGTCACGGACGTCAACAGGCTGAATTCGCTGCTCGGCCGGGGCGGGCGCCAGGATGCTCCCGCCCCGCTTGGCGCGCTCCAGCCACCAGGGCAGGCGGCCGATGTACTCCCCAGGACCCAAGATCACGCCGGGCCGCAGGAACACAGCAGCATCGCCGAAAACTTGCACCACGGCGCGCTCCCCACCGGCCTTCTGAAAGCCGTACTTGGTGGGGCTCCCGTCCGCGCCCGTGTAGCCGAATGACTCATCGGCATCGGCGGGGCACTTAAGCAGCGGCGACCCTTCAGTCAGCGCCTCGTGCGGCCACCCCTGGTACACGGACACGGTGGAAATGTGCACCCAGCGTCGGGCCTGGCGCGCCAAAGACGTTGCGGACAAGAGCACGTCACGCGGGGGAAGCTCCGAGCTGGATGTGTCGATCACCGCGTCCCACGGACCTCGCTGAGCCAACTTCAGCAGATCTTCGCGCACCGTTCGGTCGCCATGCACGGCCTCAGTGCCCGGCACGTCGGCCCCTGACCGGCCACGATTGAAGGTGGTGACCTCGTGCCCCTGCGACAAGGCGCTCTGCACGATGGCTTTGCCCAGGAACCACGTTCCGCCAATGACCAGAATCCTCATGTGCTGATCTTGCCCAGCTGGCGCGGCAATGGATAGCACCGTCCACAGAACAGTGCACTAACGATCAACTCATGGATGCGTGGTAGCCGCCGATACTTCCCTCCGTCCCTCCGACTTCCACCTGAACAGCACTGATCTACCGGTAGCGGCGCGCCGGCATCATGACCGACGTCGCAAGAGCAGTCCCCTCCTCGCTCTCATCTTCACGGTCGTCAGGAGCCGGAGTCTGACCTACGGCTTCGATCTGCCGCTCGATGCCGCGCAAGTTCTCTTGCAGATCCATGGTCACGACGCCATCGACGGTGACCTTCAGCGGGTCGCCAAGCAGCTTGGCTCTCCGCTCTCCCAACACCTCCAGCGCCACCGCCCGAACCGACCGCAGCCGGAAGAACCGGCGCTCCAGGTCAGCCGGGTCCGTGTTCGGTCCGAGCTGCGCCAGCAGCCACGACCGCTGGAACTCATCCACCAGCCTGCCCTTCCTCTTGTACGGGAGTGGCCCGCCACCGAGGCGTTCCCAGTGGCGGGCCGAAGGTCACGACGACGCCGAAGCAGACCGAGCGCGGCGAGGCGGCGACTTCTTCGCACTGCCCCCGCCGACCTCCTCGGGCTCCGGCTGGACCGTCTTCTCTGCGGTCGGGTCCGGCTCGCCGACTGCGATCGGTTCCGGCCCGCCGTCCTCGGGCGGGACCTCCCATGCGTCGCGATTTGTTACCAGGGCGGCGAGGCGGGGTTCGGGTTCCTCGCCGGGCAGGAGGATCAGCTCCTCGCGCGTGGCCGGGTCCTGCACGTACACGGCGGCTTTCAGTCGAAGCACTGGCATCACAGGACCTTCGCCACGATGTGCGCGTCCGGGGTGTGCATGACCGGCATGCCGACCGCCGCGCCCTTGGTGTAGATCTGCACCGGGTCGTCCTGGACCCCGCGGGTGATGATGATGCCCGGCGCGTCCTCGCGGATGATCTCCGGGTTCGTGCCACGCGAGAGCACCAGCGCCTCGGCCGTCACACCGATCTGGGTCTGCGCCCACTTCTCCCGGTCTGGGGGGATCAGGCACCACAGGTCTTCCGGCAGCACCTTGCGTGGCTTGCCGTCCACCCGCACCTGCACCTTGTAGAAGGTGATCGGCGGCAGCGAGTAGTTACCGCGCACCACGTTGATCTGCTGCGGCGTGAGCGTCGCCGTCGGCGTCGTCGACGGGTTTACGCTGCCGTAGTACGCCGCCCGGTAGGCGTTGTTCGCCGCCAGGTACGAGAACGCCTTCCGGCTGGTGACCACCAGCTCCGGCTCCGGCGCGCCGACGTCGTCCAGGTGCTGGATCCACCGCAGCTCGTCCGCGATCGGGTCCGACTCCGGGTCCCACCATGGCCGTTGCGCGACCGGCATGTTCGCCGCGGGGACGTTCCAGTCGACCTCCAGCGTCAGCCCGTTCTCCTGCACCAGCGAGAACCTCCCATCCGCCAGCACGTCGCCGGCGGCCATTTCCAGACGTGACTGGATCGCCTCGACGTGCCGCTCGACGTCGTCGTACAGCAACTCGATGAGCCGATCCTGGTCCGAGCCGTGCGAGGCTTCCAGGAGGATCTGTTCCTGTTCGGAGACCATCAGCTTCTGGCCCAGCGCGGGCAGCGCCCCCTCACGGGAGGTCTGCCACGCCTCACGGGTGGCGAACGGCACGCTCGCGTTGAACGCCCGGTACTTCGCCACGTTCACGTACCGGCCCGAGTCCTTCACCCGCCACTTGACCTCCCGCAGCACCAGCGTCGGGAAGATCTTCTGTGTCAGGAGGAAGTCCTTCGGAGAAGGGATCGCCCGCGCGAACGCTGTCAGATCGACAACGCCCACGTCTTTCAGCAGGTCCTGAATCGACACAGGTCAGGCCCCACTCACACGAACCGGATCAGCGCGGCCCGCGGGTGCCACGTCAGCTGCGACAAGTCGATACCACCGGGCACCTTGGACGCCTTAACCACCCCGTGCCACAGCAGCGCGGCCGGAACCCGTGTCTGCCCCGGCGCGAACGGCGCCTCGGCGATCACGAAGCCGCGCAACACCTGACGCCCGCAGTGCGCCTCCGGGTCATACGGCCCGTACAGGCCCGACTCGGCGACCTTGCCGACCGGCACTCCCGAGAAGACCCGGCCGTACGGGTCGCAGCCATCCCCGCACTCGTAGTGCACCCCTTCGGTGAACAGCGTCAGGTCGAGGGTGATCGTGTCGGTCTGGTCGGTGCCGTGCAGCGACGCCAGCCACTCCCGGTTGGCGGTCAGGTACTGCGAGGACTCAACAGGCTGAATGGACATGCTCTGTCTCCATGGACGATGCGGTCAGCTTCCGCACACCGCCCTCCAGGGCAGTGCCGTCCACGGGGAGAAGGGGCGTGGTCCCCTGTACGTGCTACCGGTCAGCTCGCGACGTCGCTGAACTCCGGGATCAGGCCACGGCGCTGGGCCATCTCCAGCCCGGCCGCACCCGGCTTCTGCGGCAACGCTGTCCGCGAGGGACCTCGTCCGGCCGGAGCGCCCGCCGGGGCCGCCGGTACCGAGCGGCGCACCTCGCCGAACAGCTCCGGCCGTCTGGAACGTAGGGCCTCGGCCGCCGCGTGTATCTGCGCCTCGTCGGCGTCCTCGTCATCGACGGCCAGTAGCCGCTCAGCGTCGGTGAGGTCGTCGCCTTCCGCACCCAGCGCCACCAGCGCCGCTCGGCGGATCGCCGCGCTCTCCCGTTCGGCGGCCAGTTCCTCACGGCGTGCGGCTTGCAGCTCCCGTTCGGCAGCGGCCTGCTCCCGTCGCTCGACCTCCGACAGCGCGGCCTGCTCAGCCTCCCGCTGCACGGTGACGAACTCCGTCAGGGCCTTCGGCGTATCGAACCCCAGAGTCGAGAGCAGCCGCTTGATCGCAGCACGTTCCCCCTGAGCCTTCTCCCGCGTGAGCATCTTGCCCAAGCGGTCCTGGGTGACGGTGACCTGCTGCTCCTGGCCGCCGTCCTCGGCGTCGTCCAGGCGCTCGTTCACCTCGTCCTCAGACGAGGCACCGAGAATCGGAAAGATCGGGCGCCCGTCACGGCGAAAACCGACAGGGTGGCGCGGCGGCAGGGGCCGGACCATACAACTCCTCCAGGTGCGCACCCCCGCGCTATCGATCAGTCTAGCCATGGCCGCCGACAGCACTACCGCTTACCGTCCGACGACTAAGTCCTGTCGTCAAACTTCCGTCTACCCCACGACGCCTGGCGTTCGATCGCTCGCTAGGTCAGCCGTGTGCCCGATGCGGCGCCACAGGACCGTAGACGGACGGCTTAACGTCATGCGGCAGGTGCAGCGCGGGGCAGTCCGGCTCATGTTGGATGAGACTGCAGCCGGTGCGGAGCCGGGAGGACGCACCCCCTTCCGTGAACAGGACTTCAGGAGGATACGTCTCGAACGGATCGCCGCCATAGTCGATAACGGCTGTTCCGTGATGATCGAGGCAGGTCCAGTCGATCTCCAGCCGCCAGCCGACCTCTTCAGCACCCACCGCCGGCTCGATCCAGAGTTGCTCCGGATCGACGGAGCTGATCGTCAGGGGAAAATCCACCCCCTCGGGCCTTAACTCCGGTTGGCCCGCCTCAAGGTCGAGGGAGAACTTCCTCGGCTCCAGAGGGCCGCGAATGTGGGCTCGATAGCAAGCCCGTCGTGGTTGGCGGCGAGAAACGATCACGGACCGGGCCCGGTGCAGGATCACCGCTCGCGTGGTCCGCGCCTGTAGCGTCACTACGTACACGCTGCCGCTCGGCGCCATGGGACGGGGCGGGGAGGCGTCCACGACGAGGTCCGCGTGCCACTCGCGCGGGTGGATTTCCACGCCGACGACGATCGGGTTCTCCAGGTCGCCGACATCGTCGCCCACGGTCGGGTGCACGTGAACGCCGCCAGCGATGCTGCCCGCTTGAATCAAGTTCCGATGCGTTCCACCAACCACGCTGTTGTTGGTACTCGGCGGTCCGCCCTGCTGGGTGACGCTCGGGACCCGCCGACGCTCCTCACCGGACAACGTCACCGGGACCCCGTGCAGCTTCTCCAGTACTTGACGCCCGACCTCGGCTGCCCGCACGAGGTCGTCTGGGAGATCGAGCGCGGCACGCCCGGCGTGGTAGACGGACTTCCGCAAGGACCGAAGCTCCGGCACCATCTCCTCTGCTGTCGACCTGTCGATCTTCGGGAACGCATGCGGCCACGTCACCGCCGAGGGAGTCAACACGCTTGCGAGAGACCCGATTCCCATGCTCAAGGCACCGAGGATATTCGTGGTGTAGTCGTCCAGGAAATCGACCAGTTCGGAGAGTTCGGCCGGACTGAGCGTCGTCTTGGGCGGGAAATCCGACATCACACCTCACAGCTGCATTTGCGGCCCAGGCAAGTGGTAACGCCACCCCAGTCACGTAGATTGCTCGTCAACTTGTTGCGACAGTACTCAACTTGGGTCAAGAAGGTGGGGAGCGACTGAAGCCCGTCCGCAGCCTTCCAGCCAACCGCGCTGTTCTTTTTAGGAGTTGTTGCGGCATCTTACGCCCACATCAGGAGCGAGGCGAGGGTGACGGCCGTCTGGTAGGACTCGGGCGTCTTGTTGTACCGGGTCGCGGTACCGCGCCATTGCTTGAGCCGGTTGAAACTCCGCGAGGCGATTCTTGCTGGTCAGGCCGCCCCTGGAACGTCGGAGGGGGGCTGCGCCCCCTTCTTCGGACCCCGGCGGCGTGCTGATGGCCACGCACCACGGTGGAGTCGACCGGGACCAGCCATTCAAGGTCGCCGACCCCGTCCGCCTGTACTTGGGCGGCCCGGAGCATCCGTTCGAAGGTGCTTGGCCCAGCGCCAGAACCGAGTGTGAAGCGTGGCCCACAACCCGAACCGCTCGAGCACGTCCCGCCAGGCCGTACCCGTACGGAAATTCCACACGATCCCGCTAAGAACCCTCCGGTCGCCCAGCCGCTTACGCCCATGCAATGAGGTTGGCAACAGCGGTCGAACGAACTTTCACTAGGCATCGGGCAATTCGTAACGATGTATTATCCAACTGCTGTGCGTCGCCCGAGATCGTCCTTTGACGACAAAGCCTGGTGCCGCCCGCTGGCAGACGCGAACCCGAATGGCACAGGCCGCCCGCCGCTGCTCCTCGACGGCTCTCCGCCTCCACCGACGTCGCGCCTCGGCTCCTCCTCGTCCCCCGACTCTTCATCCACATCCCCGCGGCGGGCCACTGCCTCCGCCATCCGTGCTGATGCCTCCTCCTGGGCCTTCGCGCGGATGCGCTCCACTTCCTCCGCCGCATCCTTGATCGGGTAGCCAGCTTCAACCAACATCGCCACCGCTGTCTCCAGCGAGATGACCCCGGCTCCGTACGCTTGGACGACCTCCTCAAGCACCGCAGCCCGGTCGGTCGGTGTGTGCGGCGCCCACGACAACCGCGCCGGGAGCGAGTCCCCGGCCGTCCAGCCCTCGGCCCGGCCCGCCTGGTACAGCCGCTGCACCATCTTGAACAGCAACCGGTACTTGTGCTCCCGGGCCAGACGCATCATCCCCACCAACGCGTCCAGTGGTCCGAGCGCCAGCTTCAGCGCGTACCCCGAGGGCACCTCCGAGGCGTCCAGCGTCCCCAGCCCGGCCGCCGTGACACGGCTGTTGGCCGCGATCCGGTCCAGCAGGTGCTCCACCCGGGAGCGCAGCTCCGCCAACTGTGGCGAGGTGTCCAGCGCGTCCATTCGCCCCGTCTCGCCGAGCTGCCAGACCGCGCCGGCCTGAACCGTCAGCTTCTCCGGTTTGCCCGTTGCCCGGTCCACCGGCAGCCGCGCGCCGGCCAGCCCGATGATCGGCGTGCCCGTCGTTGCCGATGCCGCCGAACTGTCCGAGTCCGTCGCCGCGAGCTCATCGAGCGCCTGCAACACCCGCGCCAGCACCGAACGCCCCCAGTGCTCCCCGCCATCCGGGATCGTGTTCGCCAGGTGTACGACCGGCACGAAGTCGATCATCAAATCCAGCCGATTCAGCTCCGTACCGTCCGCCCGCACCCGGTACGAGGCCTTGCCCAACGGCAGGCGATCCAGCGTCTCGCCGTTCTTCAAGTCGTCCAGCAGCCACTCGGCATCGGTGAGGTAGCACGTCACGTTAGAGGCCCGGCCGGGTTCCCACGGATACTGCCGCACCCCAGTCCCATCACCTTCTTCGCCGTCCCGGGAGACCGGCCCCAGCTCGTAGGTGACCCGCCGTACGCGGGCCTTCAACCCGGCCTCGTCATCCGCCGCCAACTCCCACGCCAGATGCACACGGCTCGGGAAATCGTCGTCCTCGTCGTCCCACTGCGGGAAGAAGAACCCCGGATCGTAGACCCGCAGCGTCGGCCGCCGCTTCTGCGGGTTCCACGCCAGCACCATCACCGAGTCCCCAAGAAGCACCGCCGCCCGCTCCGCCTGCTGCACCCGGAACGTCAGCAGCTCCTTGTCCGCCCACGCCCTCAGTCGCTCCTGCACCGCGGCAGCCTCCGCAGCACCCGGCGTCGGCGTCTCGTCGTCGGCGTGCTCCGCCCCCTCAACCGCGACCTTCTGCTCCGACCCCAGCAGATAGCCGAGCGCGGTGTCCACGAGGTTGGCAGCGTCACCCAACTCCCGCCGCTCCAGCGCCCCGACATCACCGCCGGCCGCAGAAAGCTGCCCGGCCTGGTTGTTGTCATACGACGCCAGCACCTTGTACGCGGCCAGCCGCCGCAACTCGTGCGGCGGCACCCACGTCCTGGCCAGCTCAGGAAACGCACGGCTTCCCGGGCGGCCAGCTTCAGCCATCACCGGCTTGTAGCTCAGCCACGACCATGCATCGATCACAAATTGGCGCAGGCCCATCGGGAACAGTTCCCTCCCGTTAACGGCCCCGCGCCGGGTCATCAGCGTAACGGCACGCCACTTGGCCTACGGCGGCCGCAAACGGCGTTGGTCACCCGCACCGGTTCAAACCCGATAAGCCCCAGCCCCCCATCCTGTTATGGTTGTGCCACCTCCGATGGCCTAGGCCGTGGCCTCACTGGACAGCAAGTCCCGAAGATCACGGAGCGGGCTACGGACATGAAACGGCGCCTGCCGCTCCCCAGTTTCCTACGCTCAGGAACGACAGACGCCGAATTGCAATACGTCACCAGCAGTGACAACAGCGGCCCCGCCTTTCAGGTGCGGGCCGTTCTGCTGTGCTCAGAAGAGGGCGACGATGGCGACAACGCCAAGGACGACGAGACCGACCAGAATCCTGCCGACCGTCTCACCAACCCCAGAGGCCATGCCTTCGAGGAACCGCTCCCGCAGCCGCGGAGTGCGGCGTTCACTGCTATGACGCTCCACCACTGCCTGCTGCTCGGCCCGGGGCTTGCGCCCATGGTCGAACGGTTCCTCCGGCTGGATGTCGGACGGAGCAAGCTCGGTCATGCCTCATACCTCTTCCCTCTCGCAGAAGCCGACTTGTCGTTGAAGCACCCGTAGCGGTGTCGGATTACGCACTACGAGAGCTCCGCCGACATACGGCTTCACGAAGGGAGCCACAGCCTATCGAGCCCGAGAGGCCAAGCTGCCAAAACCATCCGCAGAGGGTCCGGTATGTGATGGACTGCTCCTTTCCCTGCGGCAAGATGGTCCGTTCGAACTACAAGCGGTGCACAAAACTGCGACTCGGCCCTTTCGGGTCTGCACACCTCCTCCGGGCGGTCGCCCCATCCGAAGTACTCAACGCCGACCACTCAGCCGCTGGTCGTCGCCTCCACGCGGCGGCGGCATCGTCGGATCAAGGAACAGATCCCACAGCGCCCACACCGCGCTGTCGAGCAGGTCCGGCGAGTCCTCCGTCTCGCCCTGCCCGACGAACGTCGTCATCTGCTCCTCCAGCTCCGCGAACAGGCGCGCCGAGCCCACGTGATGCACACGCGCCTGCTCATACAGCTGCGCTGCCGGAGCCGCCCGCGCCCGCTTTCCACGGGTCGCGTGAACGATTCGCCAATTCACCGTTGGGTCGACCTGTTCCAGCAGAGCGGGCAGGTAGTCACCACCGTTGTTCGCCTCGATCACCACGCAGTCCGCCCGGTGCTCGTGATACAGCGCGGCGGCCCGCTTCATCGCCTGCGTCGGGGTGTGCCGATCCTGCTCGCAGTGCAGCAGATACCCGCGAGGCCGATCGTCACCGAACATCGTCTCCACCGGCCAGCCGCGCCCAGCGACGGTGAAGGCGGTCATGTCCGCGTTCTCATGGCTCTTGGTCGCCGGGTCGACGGCCACCACCAGGCGCTGAAGGTCCGGCAGGTGCTCCAGTCTGGGCCGGAAACCCTCGACTTCGAGCATCCACCCCTTCCACAAAGCGCCCTCGACGTCCTCCAGCAGCTCGCCGGACAGCTCCTGCCGACCCAGCCGGGTGCCGGCGTACTCCTCCTCCAGCTCCGCCCGCGCCGCCGGGCTCAGGTTCGCGTCGTTCTCCCGCATGTGCCCGCGGGTGAGCACTACCCGCGGCGGCTCCCCGCCCTCCCGGTGCGCCTTCTCCTGCGCCCGTCCGCGCTCAACCAGCCGCTTCACATGCGGAAGCGGCTTCGGCGTCGTGGAGACCACCACCTGCGGGGCTTCCGCCTCGCGGAGGCAGAACCACAGCATGTCGTAGACCTCCTGGGCGGTGTGGCGCGACCAGGCCGCGTACTCGTCACACCACGCCTTGTCGAACGCCCAGCCGCGCAGGTTGTCCGGCGTTTCCGCGCCGAAGCCCCGGATCAGCGTGCCGTTCTTCAGCCGCAGCGTCGTCTCGCCGAGCGACGAGTTGTACTTCGCCACGTCCCCGGGCGGGAACACCGATAGCAGCCCGGACTTCGGGGAGTCGAAGCAGATGTCCCGCACCAGCGTGGCATTCTTCGCCACCACCGCGATCTGCAATCCCGGCGTCTTCGCCCACTCCCGCACCGCCTCCGCAGCCGTCCGCGACTTCCCCCAGCCACGGCCGGTGAGCAGCATCCACACCGTCCACAGCCACGACGGCCGCCGCTGCGCCGCCCGCGCGTGATGGTGCAACCAGCCTTCATGCGGCAACCCATCGCAGTCCGGCACCTCACACGCCCACCGGCGCGCCGACAGCTCATCAGCCCGTACCAGCTCGGCAACCTCAGCCTTCAACTGCTCAAGGCTCATCACCCCGGGATCCGCGAGGCTGGCGATCATCTGCCGCTTGGCCCGGCCCCGGCTCACCGCATGCCCTCTGACAGCCGGCGCTCCAGCTCCCGCCGCAGCTGATCCATCCGGGCCCATCGCTCCTCATCCGTCAAGGCAGCAACATGCGTGCCCTGTTCGCCCACGCTCGTTTCAGCTCCGGACGGTTCCTCGCCGATCGCCCGCCGCTCGATCTCGGCCGCCACCTGGAAGTAGCGCAGCAGCTCGGACACGGACAGCTCGCGCGGATCGAGAGCCTGGAGCCTCGCCACCGCCTTCCCCAACACCGCCTGCGCGATCTTGGCGTGCCGACGGGCAACGTCACGTCGTGCCTGCCGCTGCTCTGCAAGGAACACCCGGTCCTGCTCGCGGTCGTACGCCGCCGCCCGCATCACCCAGGCGTACTGCCGCGACCAGCGAAAGAGCAGCGTGCGGCTTTTACCCAACTCTCCCGCAACCTTCGCTACACTCCGCGCCGCCCCCAGATCGCGGTAGGCCGCGAACGCCTCGAACGCCTGGGGCGACTCTCCACTCTGCCGCTCCCAGGGCTCTACGGGGCTCTCAGCCACCGCTCACCTCCTCGCCAGCGGCCGTCTCTAGTGCTCCCGTGCGGCCAGGACTTCCAGCGCCCGCCACGGTTCGTTCTCCGGCACGCTGCCCTCACGCACCAACCGGTCGATCACAGCCCGGATCGCGGCCGCCGTCTCCACCGGCACCGCCCGTACGCCGAACACCGTCTCCAGCGGCGCCGTTCCGCCTCGGTGCGCCTCTCCCGAGCCCGTGTCGAACCATCCCTCCGCCAGCTCACCCAGGTGCCGCTCGAACACCGCGAGGATCACGCCGAACGCGGTCGCGCTGTTGCCGACCTTGTACGCCGCACGAGAGGTCTCCAGCGCGTCCAGCACCGGCTCGTACTGCTCCAGGCCAGCCACCCACCGCTGATCAGCGGCGCCCGTGTCCCGAGCTGCGTCGAAGGCCGCCTCAGCACGTTCCAGCTCGTCGGGCAGGAACATCAGCTGCACGGAGGCGAAGTCGAGGTTCGCCTCCCCAAGGCTGGCCACATCGACCTTCTCCAACAGATCCAGTGTCTTGTCGTCCAGGCCCGTGTACTGCCGCCACTCCACCGACTCCAGCTCCTCGTACAGCTCCTTGAGGATGGCCGGGTCGTCCTGGCCCGCGATGGCGTTGTGCGAGAGCTGGAGCGCAATCTGCCGTTGGCGGGGCAACGGCTGGTCTATCTGCATCCACCAGATCTGCTCCAGTCCGGCCTCGATCGCCGCCAGCGTCCGATGGTTGCCGGACAGCACGATCAGGCGCCCGCTCTCGGTGTCGTTCCACACCAACGGAGTCGAGGTGAGGTGCCCATCCCGCTGGATGTTGGCCACCAGTTGCCGGAACTGCTCGTGCGGCAAGAACCGCGCGTTCAGGTCGAGCAGGGTCAGTGTGCGCGGGTCGCCCTGCACCATCTGCGGCGGGGCAAGCGGCGTCGTCTCCTCCATGGTCAGACCTCCGTCTGTGTCGTCCGGGCGCCCCACCGCTTCGCCCACTTCTCCAGGGCCTCGGCGAGCCCGTGCTCGCCCATCGCCCCCTGGTACTGGAGCTGGAACTTCCAGCCGTCCTCGTTCGACGGGCCGCGCTTGGTGAGCTTCAGCAGCCCGCGGTACTTCATCGACACCGGGTTGTTGCTGAACGCCGTGGTGGACACCGCGCGGATCCGGCGCGAGAAGGCCCGCTGGCACAGAAGCTGCGCCTCGGTGCTGGTCGCCGCCAGCACGATCAGCTTCGACAGGCGCGGGTAGTCTGTCGGCGCCACCGCGAAGTCGCTGAGCAGGTATGCCTCATCCGGGGTGTAGCTGCTGGGTGCCATCGCGAACACGCCCAGGATGCGCCCGGTCCCGTCCTTGACCGCGACCGCGAGGTTCGCCGCGCCTGGTGCGATGCGCGGGTTTAGGTACCGGGAGCGCAGCGCATTGAACTGGCCGGGTTTGAGCATCGCCAGCTTGATCGGTCCGACCAGTTCGTCACCGCAGCGCAGCCGGGGCGTCCTGACCGGCTCGATGGGCTGGCGGGGAGCGACAATCCGGGTGGGTGCCTCGCTGGCGTACACGTAGAAGGGAGCGGCGCGGGGAGTGGCCTTGATAACGCCGCGCAGGTACCGGTGCAGGTCGGGCACGTCGTGGTTGGAGGCGGTCAGCCAGTAGGGCCGGTCGGTGATCGCGCCGAGCACGTCCACCACATCAGCATCCGACAGCGGCTCGTACTCCGGGGAGTCCCAGGTGAAGTGCTCGTTCAGCGGCTCATACAGCTTCTCGTACCCGCCGCCGTAGAAAGGAGGGAAGGAGCACACAGGAGCATCGCGGGGCACCCTCTGGAGCCACGAGCGAACATCTTCGACCTCGTAGGAGGCCAGCTCGACATCGGAACCGGACAGCCGTTGCACCGTCTCCGCGTGCTTGGCCTCCCACTGCTCCCGATAGGAGCGCACCACCCGCTCGTGCCACAGTCCTTCGCGCCCCACGCTGGCGAGGAAGCGGGTGCCGAGCATGAGCGTGGCGACCGTTCCCACGCCGTCATCCAGGGAACCAGCCAGCCAGCCGAGATGTTCTGTGCTCTCCTCGCGCAGCCGGATGCCTACGGGCTGGCGGGTGAGCCACCGGCCGATGGCCGTCGTGTAGATCGAGACGTCCGAGGAGTGGAGCGCGAAGCCCATGCCAGCCACACTGCGCTCGATCGTGAAGTTTCCGCAGCACGGGACGTAGACGTCTCCGCACGGCCAACTTCCGGCGGTCTCGCGCACGATGGCGCGCATGGGGCCCGGGATGGTGCCCTGGAACATCTCTCGCCTCCTGGGTACTGCGATAACGAGGAACGACAACGCAAATGCCGGGCCGGGCGCCGTGCTGGAACCTAACACAAGAAGCAAATGACATCTCTCAAGAATGTCATCTATCCATGGTCCCTCGTCTGGTACCCCGAAAGCGGGTCCGCCCCCACGTCGGTGGAGAGCACGGCGACTCGGCTACCTTCACGTCGAACCTCCAGCGGTCCGCCCCCACGCCGGTGGGGAGCACCTCGATGAGCGTCTCGCTGTACGGCATGTGGGGCGGTCCACCCCTGCGTCGGCGGGGAGGACGAGGACTCCCGGATCCGTACGAGCACTGGAACCGGAACACCCCCGCGTCAGCGGGGAGGACGGACTACCGGGCCGGATCACCTTCACTGTCTACGGAACACCCCCGCGTCGGCGGGGAGGACTGGACCTGCGGAGCGTCGAGGAACATGAACGTCGGAACACCCCCGCGACGGCGGGGAGGACTACGGCTCAAGCGCGGTGTCCAGCGCCCACGACGGAACACCCCCGCGACGGCGGGGAGGACCAGGTCGCCGACAGCGCGGAGGTCCGTGCTGTCGGAACACCCCCGCGACGGCGGGGAGGACCGGTTGGTCGACGCCGTAAGCGCCAGACCGGTCGGAACACCCCCGCGATGGCGGGGAGGACCAGCGTGTCCTTGGCCGCTTCGCGGGTGTCGGCGGAACACCCCGGCGTCGGCGGGGAGGACTGTGCAAGCAGGCACTGGTCGGCGACCCATGACGGAACACCCCCGCGACGGCGGGGAGGACCAGTTGTCCCACGGCTCCAGGTGCATCGGCTTCGGAACACCCCCGCGTCGGCGGGGAGGACCCTGCGTAACCGCACCGTACCCGTGCGTAACGCGGAACACCCTCGCGTCGGCGGGGAGGACGCCACCGGATTCGTCGCCGGCACCATCACCGCCGGAATACCCCCGCGACGGCGGAGAGGACGTCTCAGACTCCACGTCGGTGCCCCACCCTGACGGAACACCCCCGCGTCGGCGGGGAGGACAGGCCCTGCTGGTCGGTCTCCGGCGGCACGCGCGGAACACCTCCGCGTCGGCGGGGAGGACGTGCGCTCCTTCCGGGAGGTACGGCCGCCCGTCGGAACACCCCCGCGTCGGCGGGGAGGACCGGGTGACCTGCTTCCCATGCGCAGCCCGGACCGGAACACCCCCGCGTCGGCGGGGAGGACGAGGTGGCCGAGTGCCACGACTGCGGCCTGATCGGTACACCCCCGCGTCGGCGAGGAGGACCGGAGACGGACCACAGCCCGCTCCATCTCATGCGGAACACCCCCGCGTCGGCGGGGAGCACCCGGCCGTGGCGGATGAAGGCGGGCCCATCGACGGAACACCCCCCGCGTCGGCGGGGAGCACACGTAGCCAGTGTCGATGGTGGGCCGGACCTGCGGAACACCCCCGCGACGGCGGGGAGGACACCATGGTCAGGAGTCGCTCGTCGTTCTCCTGCGGAACACCCCCGCGACGGCGGGGAGGACCGCCAGCACGCCTTCCTCACCGAGGACCCCGACGGAACACCCCCGCGACGGCGGGGAGGACGCGGCCGGGGCCGGTGCTTTGGGGTCCATCTCCGGAACACCCCCGCGACGGCGGGAGGACCACCAACTGGCGCGGGAGCCGTTGCGAGATGCCGGAACACCCCCGCGACGGCGGGGAGGACGCCGAGGTTGCAGGCGTCCTCGTACGGCTGGCCGGAACACCCCCGCGACGGCAGGGAGGACGAACACCCTGCCCCGGCTCCAGCGCGGCGAGCCGGAACACCCCCGCGTCGGCGGGGAGGACCTGTGACTGGTCTCGATATGAATGCCGCCTATCGGAACACCCCCGCGTCGGCGGGGAGGACCGTACCAGCGCGCCGAACACGGGTCTCGTCGGCGGAACACCGCCGCGTCGGCGGGGAGGACGACCCCCGGCTGCATGACGTCCTGGTCGCCGACGGAACACCCCCGCGTCGGCGGGGAGGACCTGTGCTCGATCAGGTCCTCACGGGTGGCCCACGGAACACCCCCGCGTCGGCGGGGAGGACCCCGTGGTATCGGTGGCGAGCAGCAGCTTCGGCGGAACACCCCCGCGTCGGCAGGGAGGACCCTGCGTCCGGGCATGCCGGACGTCCGCCCATCGGAACACCCCCGCGACGGCGGGGAGGACAGCCAGCCGCCGCTGTCGTAACCCTTGGGGGTCGGAACACCCCCGCGACGGCGGGGAGGACCACAACGGCTGGTCGGTGGAGCAGCCCGGCGACGGAACACCCCCGCGACGGCGGGGAGGACTTTCTGACCTGCGGCTTAAGAACGACTTTGCTCGTTCTTTGCTACGTCGGGTGAGGTAAAACGCTTCGGGGACTGCACCATGCCCACTTTATCCAAGGCACGTTCGGGAAGGGCGACGCTCGACGGGAAGGCCGTCGGAGGACAGCAGTCGGGTCAAGGTGTCAGTGGCGGGTGCTTGGATCGGTCGGCGGAGCGACCTCCCACCGTGTGGCGGGACGCGAGCCAGTGTTGAAGTGGGAGGAAAACGCCATGATGCGCGAGCAGGATGCGCTGGATGAGTCTGCGTGGGGGAAGTCGCGGGGCCTGGATCCGGAGTGGCCTCCGTATCCGCTGGCGAGGCATCTTCTTGATGCGGTGGCGATGGCGTTGCATCTGTGGGACGTCTACCTGTCGGAGAACCAGCGGGTCCGGATTGCCGAGGGGATGGGGCTGGGGAGCGAGCTGGAGCGTGCCCGGGCTCTGGTCGGGCTGTGTGCCGGGCTGCACGACATCGGCAAGCTCTCGGGGTTCCAGTTTTGTTCACGGCATGGTGTCCAGCACCTCAGTGCGGCGTTGCGTGCGGACAGCGAGGAGATGAGCGCGGATCGTGTCGGCCACGATGTCGCTGGTATGGCGGCTGCGGCAGAGGTGCTGTTGGCGCTGGGTTTCGAAGAGGACGAGGAGCAGAAGGTCGCTCAGCGGCTGGCCGAGATCATCGGTGGCCATCACGGCCGTTTCCACCAAGTCGAGGACAGTGTCGATCCGGGCTTCCTCGGTGGGGAGGCGTGGAGTCGGCAGCGTGTCGCGCATGCCGTCGCGGTGCATGAGGTGTTGGGGTTCCCGGTGGCGCCGGAGTCGTTCAAGGCGCCGGCCGCGGTGCTGGTGACTGGTGTGGTGATTCTTGCAGACTGGCTGGTGAGCCAGGAGACCTACCTAAGGCGACGTCAGCGGGAACCCGAGCCGTCACTGGTCGAGCATTTCCGCCGTTCACAGGTGGATGCGCCTCAACTTCTTGGAGATGCCGGGCTGGCTCCGGTGTCGTTGGAGCGCAAGGAGTTCGCCGAGGCGTACGGCATCATCGGCGAGCCGAACCCGTTGCAGCGATCGGTCATGGACGAGTTGCCGACGGCAGTCGGGGAGGGGGAGCGTGGTGGGATTCTGCTGGTGACCGCGGCGCCGGGGGACGGGAAGAGCGAGACGGCGCTGGAGGCCGAACGGGTCCTGTCACAGAGGTTCGGGACGCGGGGGTATGCGTTTCTACTGCCGACGATGGCCACAAGCGATCAGATGCATGGTCGGGTCACCAAGGCTCTGCTGAATCAGTCGGGTCAGGACGCTGGGCTGACGCTGGTCCACAGTATGGCCTGGCTCAACAGTGCCTACGCCGATGAGGGCCTTGCGGGTGAGGCGGTGGTGACCTGCGACGGCGATGAGGTTGCGGCCGGGCACCACCGCAGGGAGGCGGACATGCGGCCGCAGCGGTGGCTGCGCGGGGCCAAGCGGCCGCTGCTGGCGCAGTTCGCGGTCGGCACAGTCGACCAGGCGCTCATGGCGGTTCTGCCGGTGCGGCACAACGCGCTGCGCCTGCTGGCGTTGTCGGGCAAGACGTTCATCGTGGACGAGGCACACGCCTACGACCCGTACATGCAGGTGCTGTTGGGCCGGTTGCTGAACTGGCTCGGAGCGTACGGGGTGCCGGTGGTGCTGTTGTCGGCGACCCTGCCGGCTTCGGTGAGCGACCGGTTGGTCAAGGAGTATTTGCAGGGCGCGGGTCACTCGACAAAGGCGTTGCGCAAGCGGGTGTTTCCGGCCCCGTACCCCGGATGGCTGTACGTGGACGCTGAGAGTGGCCGGTGCACGCAGATGTCGCAGGCTCGGCGGCAGGAGCAGGCCCGCGCCCGGCGCATGAGGCTGGGCGTCACGGTGGAACGGGTCGTGCACGGTTCGCAGGGAGGGTCTCGGAACCGGATGGCGGTGATCGAGCGGCTGGTACAGCCGGTGGCCGAGGGGGACGGTGGCACAGCCCTGGTGGTGTGCAACACGGTCGGCGACGCGCAGGAGACGTACCGGCGGCTGTGCAGAAAATTCGACCGGCGCTCCCATGCCGAGGGAGGGAGTGTGCAGCTGCTCCACGCTCGCTTCCCGGGGGACGTGCGCGAGCAGCGTACGCGTGACGTCACCGACGGTCTGGGGCGCAAGGGCCCGAGGCCACGGCGACGGATTGTCGTTGCTACGCAGGTTGTTGAGCAGTCGCTCGACCTGGACGCCGACATTGTGATCAGCGACCTCGCGCCGCTGTCCCTGCTGTTGCAGCGGGCTGGCCGGTGCTGGAGGCACGAGAATCACTGGGCCCGTTACGGATATCCCGAGGGGGGTGGGCGCCCGGCGTGGGCTGATGGGCCGCGCCTGGTCGTGCTCGACCCGATGGCTGGCGGCGGGAAGGTGCCGGTGCAGTGGGGCGAGGTGTATTCCGAGTTTCTGCTCGGCGCCACCTCCCGGAAGCTTGCGGAGCTCGAGGACGGGACCATTTCCGTCCCGGACGATGTGCAAGCACTTGTGGAGGCTGTCCACGGTGACGGCGAGCAGTTCGACTGGGATGACCCCGGCAGCCCTGCGGGGAAGGCGTGGGTGGCTCACAAGGGCAAGGAGACGGCCGAGCGGAGCATGGCCGGCCTGCGGGCTGTCTTCCGTGCGCGACAGGTTGCCCAGCTTGTCGACCTGCATCATCTGGAAGGCGAAGAGGACGAGTGGGAACTGTCCACCCGGCTCGGTGCCGACTCGGTCCGCCTGCTGTGCGCCTTCGTCCAGGAGGACGGGCGCGTGACACTCGACCCGGAGGGCAAGGAGTCGCTGCCATCAGCATCTGAGGGAGAGCGCGTGTCGGCCGCAGCTGTGCGCAAGGTGATGCGTCGCACGATTCCTGTGCGTTTCGACTGGCTTCACAGCCCGGACGGGGACGGTGTGAGTCCGCCGGGGTCCTGGATGGAACACCCGATGCTGGGGGACCTCCGCGTCCTTTATCAGCCGGTGCAGGCAGGAATCGTCCAGACAGTGCACGTCGGCGACAAGACACTGCGCCTCGACGCGGACCTTGGCCTGGTTCGCGGTTGACGGACGTGGCCCGGCGAAACACCCCCACATCGGCAGGGGGCATGCCCGATCCCGAAGTTCGGAGGCACGTGCCCACGGAGAGGCCACCGGGAGAGACGGCGATGGGCCTCGACAGCACCCAGGAGCAAGGCCGCTACAGAACCCTACCGTGACAGGGTCTGGCTTCATGCCGATGACGATCGCGATGGACGGACCGACTCCCCGTCGCTGGCGCCGAGATATATCGAAGCGCCGCCGCGCTTCGCAAGCTGATCTCTTCCCCAGGCCCCTACCTTTCGACCTTCATGAAGCAGCTGCGAACACCTCCGAGTGATGCGATTACTGAGACAGGCCCCGATTGTCAGTGGTGCCTGTTTGAATGCCATTACGACGCCCGAGCGGTCAGTTGGGGGGCTTTGCCGTGCATGCGTCGTGAAGATCCGTTTTCCTGAAGGGGGGATGTCATGACTGGGGGGTTCGACCTGAGGAATGAGCCCTGGATTCCGGCCCGTCTGCTGACCGGGGAGTCGGCGCGCTTTGGGCTACGGGCGTTGTTCAAGCGCGCCCACGAGATCGCGGACTTGGAGCTGCCGGTGCCGCCGGCGGCGGCCGGTCTGATGCGCATCCTGGCCGTCATGGCGGCCCGGATCGCCGCGAACGGCGGAGTACGACTCGACGACGCCGAAGTCGCCGAGGACATCGATGACTGGCTGGCATTGCGCCTGCGGGTCCTCAAGGCCGGCCGGTTCGATCCGGATGCGGTGGACGGCTACTTCGACAAGGAGGTGCCGTCGGGCCGGTTCGACCTGTTCGACTCCGAGCGGCCTTTCATGCAGGACCCGAGGCTGCGTGCAGAGTGCGTGGACGCCAAGGGCGGTCCGAATCCGTCCGGCGTGAACAAACTGGTGATGGGCCGTCCGACGGGCATCAACGGGGCAGTGCTGTTCGGACATTTCACCGACACCGCTCCCGAGCCGGTTCCGGCCGCAGAGGCTGCCTGGCATCTGATCGCGCAGCTGTACTACGGCCCGTCCGGACAGTGCACGCCGCGGCGGATCACCAGTGTGCGGGCGGGCAGCGGAGATGCGGCGCCGCTACGGAAGACCGTGTCGTACTTCGCTTGGGCGCCGGACCTGTTCACCACTCTGGTGCTGGCGGTGCCGAGCCCACAGGCCGAGGTGGACTGGGAGTCCGACGACGCCTGCCCGTGGGAGGAGGATGACCTCGGCGTTCCGTTGCGGCCGCTCCCGCCGATCACGTGGCCGGGCAGGATGCTGACTGGTCGGTTCCGTCACGCCGTTCTGCTGGTGCCGTCGCCGGATGGCCGGTCGGTGACCGACGCGTACCTCACGTGGTCCACGCACGAGCCGCCCCGGCAGGTGCGGGATCCCTTCCAGATCCTGGACCGGAGGAAGGACGGGGAGTTCCAGCCGCGGGAGGCCGATGGAGCCCGGGCTCTGTGGCGGGACCTGGACGCGCTGCTGCTGAAGGACAGCCGACAGGACACTCAGCGGCCGCCGTCCTTGCAGGGCCTGCCGCGGACACTGCTGCCTGCTCTGCGGGTGCGCGCCTACGGCTTCGACCAGGACGGCCAGCAGAAGGACAGCGTCTGGTTCCGCTCGACGACTCCGCCGGTCCTGCGGTGGCTGGAGGAGAACGACGCGGAAATGGCACACCACATCAGACGCTGCCACGCCTCGGCCGAGCAGGTCGGTGACCGGCTCGATTGGGCTGCGAGGGTTGCTTGGAAGATCGCCACGGATACCGCCGTCGACCTCTCGCCCAAGGCGAAGATCAAGCTCGATGCGCGCAAGCCCGGCCCGTGGGCATCCGCCGCGCTCACCCGGTACTGGCCCACGGCCGAAGAGGAGTTCTGGCAGCTGGCCAAGCCGGAGCGGTGCGCCGATCAGGTCGTCAAGCCGTTCGTCCACGCGGCTATGACCGCGCTTGACGAGGCGATCGGCCCGGCGAACCGGGCAGACATCCGGGTGGCGCGCGCCCGTCACCGGGCTCGCTCGCTCCTCCTCGCCCTGCTCGACCCCCAGCCCGCCTCAGCCAGCTGACGTTCTCGCTCGCCGGTTCCCTTTTCACGCTGGCCGTGCGGTCGGCGAGTTCAGCCCATCACCATGCCTCTGACCAGGAATGTCTCATGACCGATTCCGCGGCGGCCCCTGCTCCGCCCAAGTACGACAAATTCGTTTCCTACGTCCACAGCCTGTGCCAGGACAACAGGCAACGGGCCGAGCTGCGCAGAGGTCTGGGCCTGCCAGTCGAGCGGTGCAACTACATGCACCGCCACCTGGTTCCGTGGCTCCGTGACAACGACAACCACGGTTACGGCGATGTGCGGCGCGCCTACTACGGCGTCGCTTCACTGATCGCGGCGCGCCCGCGCAGTGCCCGCCAGGACACCCCCGGGGACACCAGCGCCACCGCCTGGCATCAGCGCCCCAACCTGGGGGCCTCGCTCGGTCAGGCCGTCGCCAAGGGCGTCTTCAAACCGAACACGGCGGAAGGCGCCCTGCACCTGATGTCCCGGCAGAGCAGCGACGCCGTCCACCGGAGCCTGCCCGCCTTGCTCGCACAGCTCACCGGCGGCGGCATCACGGTCGACTGGGCGGTCCTGCTGAAGGACCTGTCCTGGTGGAACCACGACCGCGACCGCATCGCCACCCGCTGGCTCGACAGCTACTTCCGCACCGACACCGGTGAGGCCGACCCCACCACCGATCTTCCCGAGGAGAACAAGCGATGACCCTCTACCTGGACCTGAGCGCCCTGCAATCGGTGCCGGTCGCCAACCTCAACCGCGATGACCTCGGCTCGCCCAAGCAGGTCCGCTACGGCAACGCGCTGCGAATCCGGGTCTCCAGCCAGTCCTGGAAGCGTGTCATCAGGCACGGCGTCGAGCAGGACCTCGGAGAGAAGGCCGCCCGCACCCGCATGGTGCCCGTGAAGGTGCAGCAGGCGCTACAGAAGGCGGGCTGGCAGGCAGAGTTGGCCGCGTTCGCCGGAGCCCAGGTCGCAGCGAGCGCCGGCAAGAAGGGCATTGGCACGGAGAAGGCCGGCCACACCTCGGTACTGCTGTTCCTGCCCGAGGCCGCCATCGAGGAACTCGCCGTGGTGTGCACCGAGCACCGGGAGGCTCTCGAGAAGGGCTTGGAGGCGCAGCAGACGGCCAAGGAAAAGACCAAGGCCAAGGGCAAGGAGGACCCTGGCCAACTGCTGCCCCCGAACCGGATCGAGACGATCCTCAAGCAGCGCACCGCCTCCATCGGCCTGCTGGGCCGCATGCTCGCCGAACTCCCCGACGCCAACGTGGATGGCGCCGCCCAGGTCGCACACGCCTTCACCACCCACGCGGCCGAGCCACAGCGCGACTACTTCACCGCGGTCGACGACTGGCTCGGTGAAGCCGAGACCGGCAGCGGCCACCTCGACACCGCAGAGTTCAGCGCCGGTGTCTTCTACCGGTACGCGACCGTCAACATCACCGACCTGCTGAAGAACCTCGAAGGCGATGCCAAGGCCGCCCAGACCGTGCTCGCCTCCTTCGCCGAACACTTCCTGCTGTCCCTGCCGCAGGCCAAGAAGAACAGCACCGCCCCGCACACCCTCCCCGACCTCGCCTACCTCGCGGTGCGCGAACACCGGCCGCTGTCTCTGGCCGCGGCCTTCGAGACCCCGGTCGCCTCGGACATCCAGGGCGGCTTCTCCCGCCCCTCCCGCACCGCGCTGGACGCCTACACCCGCAACATCAACCGCCTGACCGGCGAGCGCAACCGGCCCTTCCACGGACACACCGTCATCGACCCCGAGGAGAAGTTCACCGGCCTCGGCCAGGCGCACGCCTCCTACCACCAGCTCATCGAGGCCGCCGTGGACGCAGCCCTCCCCGCCTCCGGCTCGGACGCGGAGGGGCAGCAGTGAGCGGACTGCTGCTGCGGCTGGCCGGGCCCCTCCAGTCCTGGGGGGAGCGGTCGGTTTTCACCCCCGTGCGGGACACCGCCGCCTTCCCCACCCGTTCGGCACTGATCGGGATGTTCGCCGCCGCCCAGGGAATCGGCCGCGGCGACGGTGGCCTGGACCGGTATCAGGACGTGCGGCTCACCGTACGGGTGGACCGTCCTGGCGTGCGGCTGGTGGATTACCACACGGTCGGCGGCGGCTTCCCCAAAGCCCGCACCGCCGCCACCAGCGGTGGCGGCAACAAGGGCGCGGCCGTCGTCACCCGCCGCCACTACCTCGCCGACGCGGTGTTCGTCGTCGCCGTCAGAGCACCCGACGACACGGTCGAACAGCTCGCCCAGGCGCTGCGCCGCCCTCACTGGGCGCCCTACCTCGGCCGCCGCTCCTGCGCACCGGACGAGCCGTTCCTCCTGCGCAGCCACATCGACGACCCGGAGAGAGAACTGCGCACCGCGGTCCCCCTCAGCCGCACCTCGTCCCGCCAGGAGGAAGGCGACACCATCGCGGTGGAGTTCCTCCACGAACAGCCGCCCCGCGACGGGGCGGCCGATGCCATAGACATCAACGACGTCCCGGTGAGCTTCGCCCAGGAAGGACGTACTCACATCGGCCGTCGCCTTTATCGCACCGTGGAGCCGGTGCACCGAGACCTGGCAGGCCCTCAGCACACCCTGCTCACGCGCCTGATCGACTACGCCCACGCCGAGGGAAGCGCATGAACGACCACCCGGTGATCGCTCGGATCCGCCTCAACCCCTACAGCCGTGAGGTGCAGAGGGACCTGCGCGACGCCACCCAGATGCACAAGACGGTAATGCGGATGGTCCCAGATGGCCTCGGCGACTCGCCACGCCAACGGGCAGGCGTCCTCTATCGCCTGGACGAGACCGACACCTCCAGCACCCTCCTCGTCCAGGCCGCCCAGCTCGCCCCCTCCCTCCTGCCCAGCGGATACGGGCAGGCCGAGACCAAGAGCCTGACGCCGATGTTGACCGCGTTGCGCAAAGGGCTGGCAGTGCGCTACCGCATCGTCCTCAACCCCGCCAAACGGGAACGGCTCTCCCTGGAAGAAAAAGGAAAACGCGGCCGCATCGTGCCGCTGTCCGGCGCGGACGCCGACCAGTGGTGGCTGCGACGCGCCACCGACGCCGGCCTCCAGCCGCACATCCTGACGCCCACCACCATGCAGCCGGTCCGCCCCCGAGGACAGAACACCCCCGGGATGAGGCACAGCCTCATTCGCTACGACGGAACAGCCACCATCACAGACCCCGATGCTCTGCGCGACGCCGTACTGAACGGCATCGGACGCGGAAAACCCTACGGTGCCGGACTCCTCAGCCTTGCCCCCTCCACCACCGCATGAGCGCGCCGAAAAGGGGAGGCGATGCGCGCCGACGCCTCGCCTCCCCTACTCTCGCCATGCTGCCCAGGGTCGCCGACTCCCTGTCCTTCCTCTACCTGGACATGGTCCGCGTCGTCCAGGACGGCACTGGAGTCTGCGCCCAGATTCAGGTCGACCCCCAGCGCATCGACCTCGTCTACGTACCCACCGCAGCCCTTTCCTGCCTCCTGCTCGGGCCCGGCGTCTCCATCACCACTCCCGCGCTGACCACCCTGGCCCGGCACGGCACCAGCGTCGTCTGCGTCGGCGCCGGAGGTGTGCGCGCCTACGCCGGAATCCTCCCGGACTCCCTCACCACCCACTGGCTCGAGCAGCAGGTCACCTGCTGGTCCGACCCCGCAAAACGTCTCGACGTCGCCATCCGCATGTACGAGAGGCGCTTCAAGGACGCCGCCCTCCCCCAAACCGTCACCCTGGAGCAGTTGCGCGGCATGGAAGGCCAGCGCATGAAAGCCTTCTACAAGATCCTCGCGGAACAGCACGGCATCGGCCGCTTCCGCCGCAACTACCGACCCGACCAATGGGACTCCCAGGACCCCGTCAACCTGGCCCTGTCCGCCGCCAACACCTGCCTCTACGGCATCGTCCACGCAGCCCTGCTCGCCCTCGGCATCTCCCCGGCCCTCGGATTCGTCCACGCCGGCACCCAGCACGCATTCGTCTACGACATCGCCGACCTCTACAAAGCCGAGACCACACTCCCCATCGCCTTCGCCCTCCACAACTCCACCAACCCCGAGCAGGAAGCCCGCCGCCGCTTCCGCGAAGACCTCCGCCTGCTGCGGCTCCTGCCACGCATCGTCCGCGACGTGCAGAACCTACTGGCCCCCGACCACACCAACACTGGCAACGCCGTGGCGGGGGAGGACGACGAGGACGAACGGCCCGAACGCCGCGACGCCCAGATGGTCCACCTCTGGGACCCCAAAGTCGGCGTCCTGCCCGCAGGCATCAACTACGCAGCAGGAGGCGACTGATGGCCTCCATGCTGGTTATCGCCACCACCGCCGTCCCCGACCACCTCCGAGGTGCCCTCAGCCGCTGGACCAGCGAAGTCGTCCCCGGCATCTTCGTCGGCAGCGTCTCCGCCCGCGTCCGCGACGAACTATGGCAAGCCGTCACCCAAACCGTCGGCAACGGCGCTGCCGTCCTCGTCCACCCGGCCCCCACCGAACAGGGCTACGCCATCCGAACCGCAGGCACCCGCCGCCGCGTCCCCGAGGACTTCGACGGGCTCACCCTGATCCGCATGACCGCACCACCAAAAGTCAAGGAAATGCAAAGCCCCTCTTAAGGTGCAGGTCAGGAAGAGTCCTCCCCGCCATCGCGGGGGTGTTCCGGAACTCTTGCTCGCGTTGAACAGATGAGGTCGGTCCTCCCCGCCATCGCGGGGGTGTTCCGTGGGCCGACCACCACGCCAGCGCCCACTTCGAGTCCTCCCCGCCATCGCGGGGGTGTTCCGGGGATCGGATCACGATCGCCAATCCGCCGACCGTCCTCCCCGCCATCGCGGGGGTGTTCCGCTGCGCGCGGAGATCGAGAAGGCGACCACGGCGTCCTCCCCGCCATCGCGGGGGTGTTCCGCCGTGCTTACGGCCGAGCTTGGTGAGAGTGGTGTCCTCCCCGCCATCGCGGGGGTGTTCCGACCTGACGTGGGGGCTGCTGCTGGAGCAGTGGGTCCTCCCCGCCATCGCGGGGGTGTTCCGCAACAAACTGTTCAATGAGGGGGACGCGTGAGGTCCTCCCCGCCATCGCGGGGGTGTTCCGTCCGCCCCACAGGTCGACACCCAGTGCCCCCTGTCCTCCCCGCCATCGCGGGGGTGTTCCGATCTCGACGGCCACCCTATGCATGGGGTCGTCGTCCTCCCCGCCATCGCGGGGGTGTTCCGGCAGCCAGGGGTAAAAAGGCCGCAGCGTGAGCGTCCTCCCCGCCATCGCGGGGGTGTTCCGCAACTGGTGAACGAGGGCTTCGACCAGGTACAGTCCTCCCCGCCATCGCGGGGGTGTTCCTGCTGAGGCGAGTGGGTGGTTTCCGCGGCCAGTGTCCTCCCCGCCATCGCGGGGGTGTTCCGGCGTTCTTCTCCTACCCGAAGGCCGGGCAGACGTCCTCCCCGCCATCGCGGGGGTGTTCCGGCGATTTCGACGTCCCCCCGACCGGCGTGGATGTCCTCCCCGCCATCGCGGGGGTGTTCCTCGAGGCGGTGCGGACCTTCTCCCGCAGCTCGAGTCCTCCCCGCCATCGCGGGGGTGTTCCGCAGATGAAGCGGCTCGCCGAAGAGGGCCGCCTGTCCTCCCCGCCATCGCGGGGGTGTTCCGGAGGCGTACCGGCAGGACCCCGGACCGCAGCCGTCCTCCCCGCCATCGCGGGGGTGTTCCGACCCGCGGCAACGTGCTGCTCGTCCTGCAGTCGTCCTCCCCGCCATCGCGGGGGTGTTCCGCCTTGGCCCATCACCCAGATCGCGGCCTTGCCGTCCTCCCCGCCATCGCGGGGGTGTTCCGCCTTTGAAGCCACCCCCCAACCCCTTGAGTGAGTCCTCCCCGCCATCGCGGGGGTGTTCCGCTGTACGTCGGATGGTCCGCCCGCGGCTACCGGTCCTCCCCGCCATCGCGGGGGTGTTCCGAACCGCGACCCCGCCGTACCGGTCGGGTACTGGTCCTCCCCGCCATCGCGGGGGTGTTCCGACCACGGCCTGTACCTGGTCACGCTCACGGTGGTCCTCCCCGCCATCGCGGGGGTGTTCCGAGGCCGCCGCCGCCTGTGGGGTGAGCCTGTCCGTCCTCCCCGCCATCGCGGGGGTGTTCCGCTGGACGTCCCTGTCGTTGAACAGGAGGACGGGTCCTCCCCGCCATCGCGGGGGTGTTCCGCCATGAACCGTGGCGCGCATCTCGCGTCGCCCGTCCTCCCCGCCATCGCGGGGGTGTTCCGCCATGAACCGTGGCGCGCATCTCGCGTCGCCCGTCCTCCCCGCCATCGCGGGGGTGTTCCGGTGAGCTTGTCGTCGTACTCCTCCAGCGCGTCGTCCTCCCCGCCATCGCGGGGGTGTTCCGTCCCCGTAGTCCACAAGGGCATCGACGTACACGTCCTCCCCGCCATCGCGGGGGTGTTCCGCGCTGGACCACGGAGGTGCGCTCCGGGCTGACGTCCTCCCCGCCATCGCGGGGGTGTTCCGGTGCCGCGGGATAGGCCGGTGTCCTGGGTGCCGTCCTCCCCGCCATCGCGGGGGTGTTCCGAGCACGTCGGCGATGTTCCTTGGTCAGGCTCTGTCCTCCCCGCCATCGCGGGGGTGTTCCGTCAGCTGATCACCGTCCACTGCTGGGAGTGCGGTCCTCCCCGCCATCGCGGGGGTGTTCCGGACTGGGCCACCTCGTACTCGAAGCTCCTGGAGTCCTCCCCGCCATCGCGGGGGTGTTCCGCCGGGCGTTCCTTCTGGCACGCCCAACGCCTCGTCCTCCCCGCCATCGTGGGGTGTTCCGCATCAGCTCGGCCTCGGCCATGGTCGGGGCGAGTCCTCCCCGCCATCGCGGGGGTGTTCCGAGATCGCACAGGTCATCGTCACAGCGTCCAGCGTCCTCCCCGCCATCGCAGGGGTGTTCCGGTGGCGCGGGGTGCCTCGTCGGAGCCGTGGACGTCCTCCCCGCCATCGCGGGGGTGTTCCGGTAGCGCCGTCTGGACTCAAGGGCACGGCCCAGTCCTCCCCGCCATCGCGGGGGTGCTCCGCGCTGGCGTCTCGGCTGATCCAGCTTCACACGGTGCTCCCCGCCGACGCGGGGGTGTTCCGCCGAGCGAGGAAACGAGGGCGCCGGCCTGTCCGTGCTCCCCACCGACGCGGGGGTGTTCCGTGGCCCCACACCGAGGGATGGGACACGTTCATGTGCTCCCCGCCGACGCGGGGGTGTTCCGAGCGGCGCTTCCGGGCTCCAGTCGTCGAGTCGGTGCTCCCCGCCGACGCGGGGGTGTTCCGACCCCCACGGCCTCGCCGTCTCCCACGGCATGGTGCTCCCCGCCGACGCGGGGGTGTTCCGACCGCTGGCTATCGCATGGGCACGGCCCAGGAGTGCTCCCCGCCGACGCGGGGGTGTTCCGCGATACCACGACGGGTGCCACTGCCAAGTGGTGTGCTCCCCGCCGACGCGGGGGTGTTCCGATCGTGGCGACTCGCAGGTGGCTGATCGGGGCGTGCTCCCCGCCGACGCGGGGGTGTTCCGCTCCCGAGGGCTGGCTCAGCTCCTCAGGGAGCGTGCTCCCCGCCGACGCGGGGGTGTTCCGGAGAACCACCGGCACACCATCGCCGTGTCGTTGTGCTCCCCGCCGACGCGGGGGTGTTCCGCGCTAGGTGCGCGCCCGCCGGGCGACGTCCTCGTGCCCCCCGCCGACACGGGGGTGTTCCGTGGGCTTCTCCGTCAGCTTCTTCACGGTCAGCGTGCTCCCCGCCGACGCGGGGGTGTTCCGGCGCTCATCGGGTACGTGGACGAAGATGATGCGTCCTCCCCGCCGACGCGGGGGTGTTCCGAAGTCAAGAGGTGTTCTGAAGTACTTCAGAATGTCCTCCCCGCCGACGCGGGGGTGTTCCGCCGACCGAGCCCTAGTAGAAGAACGCCGGAGAGTCCTCCCCCCGACGCGGGGGTGTTCCGACGCAGCGTCAGCCCGTCCTGGACGTGATGCCGTCCTCCCCGCCGACGCGGGGGTGTTCCGGCCCGCTTGGATATTGGGAGGACGTATACGCCGTCCTCCCCGCCGACGCGGGGGTGTTCCACTCGTTGCCTTCTGAGAGGGGGCCGGATGGCTGTCCTCCCCGCTGACGCGGGGGTGTTCCGGTGCGGTACCTCGATGGACCCCACTCGTCTTCATCCTCCCCGCCGACGCGGGGGTGTTCCGGCCGTGGTCGACGCCTTCATGCGGATGCTCGCGTCCTCCCCGCCAACGCGGGGGTGTTCCGAGCTCGCAGACCGAGCAGATGTCCGCGTCGACGTCCTCCCCGCCGACGCGGAGGTGTTCCGCTGTTCATGGCGAGGAAAACCATGCGCTCGTCGTCCTCCCCGCCGACGCGGGGGTGTTCCGGTGGCAAGGATGTCGACGCTGCGACGCTGGCGGTCCTCCCCGCCGACGCGGGGGTGTTCCGGGGTACCGCTCGACGTCGAGGGGGTAGGGCTGGTCCTCCCCGCCGACGCGGGGGTGTTCCGCAGACCTACGACCAAACCAGGACGTTGACCGCGTCCTCCCCGCCGACGCGGGGGTGTTCCACGCACATTTAATAACCCATGATCGCCAACGTCGTGCTCCCCGCCGACGCGGGGGTGTTCCGTGGCAGGACGTGAACACCCTGGCCAAGGTCTAGTCCTCCCCGCCGACGCGGGGGTGTTCCGCTGAAGCCGATTGCGGCCAGTCCCGTGGCGACGTGCTCCCCGCCGACGCGGGGTGTTCCGACAGAGGTCCCCAAGGGGTTCTACCTTCTCTTGTGCTCCCCGCCGACGCTTGGGTGTTCCGGTTTGGGGCTCCCTCATGGTCAGAATCCCTGGGTGATCTCCGCCAACGTGGGGTCCGGCCACCGTCGCCTTAACCTTCTCGGTGCCGTCGTGCTCCCCGCCAACGTGGGGGTGATCCGATGACCGGCGGCGCGATCGGTCTCAACACCAGGTGCTCTCCACCGATGCGGGGTTCCGATCACCAATCTCGATGCGAGCTGGACGCCAGGATGCTGCCCGCCGACGTGGGGGTGTTCCGAGCGGCGGGAGGTCGTGGTTCAGCGTCTGCTTGTGCTCCTCGCCGACGCAGGGGTGGTCCGTCGTCGACCACCTCACCCGTACGACGCTGGCCGTGCTCCCCGCCGACGCGGGGGTATTCCGAACAGCACGGCCGGAGCGCCGTCCTCATAGACGTACTCCCCGCCGACGCGGGGGTGTTCGGACGGCCTGCCTGACGAGGAAGCGGTCCCAGCGCCATGTGTTGTCACGGTTCGCGTGGTCCTCGCCGACGCGGGGGTGTTCCGAGTGAGCTCCTGCGGTCGCTGGTGGTCCACCTGTGCTTCCCGCCGACGTGGGGGTGCTCCGAAGCCCATCCGCAACGCCGTGCCGACGTACGAGTCCTTCCCACCGACGGGGGTGTTCCGGCCACGGCGGCTGCCCTGGTCTTCCTGATCCGCCCTCCCCGCCGATGAGGAGATGTTCCGTTCCTCACGGGTATCTCCGATGCCTCGAACTCGTCCTCCTCGCCCAGGTGGGGGTGTTCCGCCGCGCTCCAGGCCGCCGGCTTCCGCGTGATCTTCCTCCCCGCCGACGCGGCGGTGTTCCGCACTGCCAGTCCTCGGAGTACTGGAGGGAGGCGTTCTCCCCCGCTGATGTGGGGGTGTTCCGTCCGCGCTCGCAGACACCAAGTTTGAGCAACAACCCTCCGCGCCAACGCGGGGGTGATCCGGCAGCCTGACGGCTGGTGCTGAGCGCCTTGCGTGCTCCCCGCCGATGTGGGGCGACTCTCCGCCCTTCGCGGCTCCTGCCACGAGAGGTAGCGCCCGGGTCTGAGGCGATGGCCTGTCAGGATTCAGTCCGTCCAACTACAGCGGCCTGAAGCAGATGGCAGCCGACGCTTCAAGCCCTGCACGCCGACAAGGCGCATGATCGACCCGACCTGCGAAAATAGTCACGGCGAGCGCATCGGAGTGCGGATCGCCCGCAAGGGCATGCGTAAACCGCAGCGCCCGGCCGAGCGAATGCATGACCGGGCGCTGCGGTGCGCGAGAGGACTGCGGACAAGCCGCGCCCTTACATCAACGTGCCCTGCTCATAGCGGTCTGCCAGCGGGCCCAGCTCGCGGACTTCGTCACCCGTGACGTCCTTCCACCACTTTGCGAAGATCCGGCGGTGGCACCACTGCGCCGGGTCCGTCAGGTCTTCAAAGCAGAGCAGGACCAGCCTGTGTTCCTTCTCCACCTCGGCTATCTCCTGCAACCGCGCGGCGACCCGTGCCGCTCCCAGACTGTCCAGGTCCGCGCGGTAGACCGAAGTGAACTCCGGCAGCGGCTTGGAGAAATACTCCCTCCGAGGTGCCAGTTCGCGCACCACGTGCCTGAGCTGATAGGTGAGCTGGAAACGGGGAGCCCCCACAGTGATACGCACCGGCACTCCCTGCGGGGGTTGGTACGCCTGGTAGCGGTTAGTGAACAGGGTTAGCACGCAGTTGCTTCCTTTCGTATTTCTCAACGGTCGGGCGCGCAGACGCCTACGCCAACGGCCCGGGTTTTAGGCGACACCCGCTCAGGCCCGTATGGATCTGAGTGACGTCGAGCCCACAGGGCTTTGCGGGCTTGGCGCGACTGACCAGCATCCACACCCCTCGGCTTGAGGGGTGCAGCACACGCAGAGGGCGTGGCCGGATATCCCGACCACGCCCACCGCAGTTCAGGTGAGGACGGAGGGGCGCCGCCACTGCCGCGCCCCCTCACCCCCTCACTTCGCCGGTGCCGCCTCCGGCTCCTTGGCCACCGGCTTGACCTCCGACTTCTTTTGCGCGGTCGCCTTCCGGGGGGTGGTGTTCGCGGCCGGGCGAGCCTTGGAACGGGGAGCCGTGGGCTTGGCTGTCGTCTTCTTAGCGACAGGCTCGGCGTCGGGCTTCTTCTCTGCGCTGGCCGTCTCTTCCTCCTCGGCCTTACCCTCCGCTTCTGCGCCCTTGCTCTTCGCGGCCTCGGCCTCCTTCTGGACTTCCAGCGCCTTGCGGTTGAAGTCCGCCTCCATCGCACGCTGGATGCCCTGGGCCTTGCTCAGCAGGTTGCGGACCAGCTGGACCTGGCTGTAGAGCTTGCCGATGACCTTCACGTGACGGGTGAGGTCGTCGCCGAGAATGACGGCCAGGTCCTCGGGCTTCTTCTCGGCCAGCTCCTCCAGGAGAGGCAGCAGGACCTCCTCGGCCTTGCCGAGTCCATCCTTAGCCTTCGCCTTCTGGGCCTTGCGAGACTCCTGCGTCTCGGCGTCGGGGGTCTGCTCGCCGGTCAGGGAAGTCTGCTTTTCCATCATCTTCAGCCCGTTGGCGAAGTGCTGCGCCTCCGCCTCGCTGTCGAAGTCGCCGCGCACGTATCGGGTAGCCGCGACCATCTGGTTGCCCGGGTTGAGCTGGGCGATGTGCCAGGCCAGGTTGGGCTTGATCTGCCCCTTGTCGACCATCTCGCTGACCTCCTGGCGCAGAGTCAGGAGGCCCAGCCGCCACTTGATGTGGGTCTCAGTCTTGCCGAACCGCTTGGCGATCTTCAGGGGGTCCCAGCCGGCGGCGGCCAGGTCGGCGTAGGCACCGGCCTCTTCCATGATCGTCATGTTTTCGCGGCCTACATTCTCCGCAATGCCGAGGACGTACGCTGTCTCGTCGTCAGTGTCCTTGAGGATGTTGGCCGAGATGACATTCTCGCCGATGGCCTTGCAGGCCCTCCACCGACGCTCGCCTGCGATCAGCATGTAGGGGGTCTCTGCGCCCTCGACCGGGCGGACAACGACCGGCTGAAGGAGCCCGTTCTCCTCGATGCTGCCCTTCAGTTCCTTGTGCTTCTCCTCGTCGAAGAACTTGCGGGGCTGCTCGGGGTTGGGGGCGATCTCATCAATCTTGAGGTCGGCAAACACGATTCCCGCACCTTTCCAAATTCAAGGAAAACCAATTTGGTTTCCGGTTGGTTTCTTGTACTTATATCTTAATGGCATTCACCTCTAAAGCAAGTTTCAATTCTTTCCTGAATTCAAGAATTTCTCTTTATTTCTAGAATTGAATTCACCGCATTGCACGCGCCCGCCCGACCCCCGCCCCTTCGGGCGCAACGCGTCGACACCCCGGGAACAAGCGAGCCCGCCACGACGAATTGCCGTGGCGGGCCCTGCCCCACACACCCCACAGGCCGCACCGACGCGACCAACTCCTCGCGGGCGGGGCGCGGGGGGTCGGCCACCCGCGAGGAGCAGGGAGGGTGCCACTCGAAGTGGCACCACCGGGCGGGATCCTGCGGCTGCCGTACCCGCCTGAGCTCAAGCTACAGCAGCCATTCAACATTGTCACCTATCTTTTCGGCGGAGGATGAACAGCGCCGAGTCACCCACCGACTCCCTCCGAACCGTCAGCCCCCTCCCCCTCGGACCGCATCGCCGCCTGGACCTCCAGGACTTTGCGCGCTTCCTCGCGGGCCGCCGACTGATTCCCCCCACCCTCGAGCACCTGCGCAGGCCGCTTCGCCAGTTCGGCGACCCGACGCTCGTCCAACTCGGACATGGACTCCTCTCACACATAGCAACTGACACGCCCGCCCCGGGACCGAGGAACCCCCGCCACCCAGCCGTCCCCGAGGCGCGATCGACTTTCCTGCCTGACGCCGAGACGTTCCCGCCACCCCGACCCGGCACCCTTTCAAGATCTCCACATATCCAAGAGCCCATGCGCCCAACATGTCCGCATTCGCACAGCCGTGAGGCTCCCCTTGCACACCCCAGCATCTCGACGGGATCCGAGCCCGCACCGTACGGAAGGCCCGCAGGTCAGCTCCATATCCGCACCTGACTACCCTTCAAGTGGAAGGACTTGATCAGGTGCCATGTTGCACTATGCTGCGATGGTGATGCATCGTGTTGCACCGAGGAGGTGCGGCATGGACAGGACAAGCCCAGAGGAGTCGGTGTCGGCGGAGCAGTCGACTGACGAGCGAATCCATGAGGCTAAGTCAGCGGTGGCCAAACGCCTGCGCTACGTCCGGCAGCACCACCCCGAGGGGCCCTTCACCCTAGCCGCGCTGGCTGAACGGGCCCGAGTCTCCAAGCGCACACTCGCCCAGGCTGAGTCGGCCAGTGGTTCCAATCTGACGATCGAAACGCTCGTCAAGGTGGCCTCATCGCTGGGGATCACGCGAGATGCCTATTTCCTCGATGACCAGGTGTTCCGTGAGGTCAATGCCGAGTTCGACACGCTTAGGGAGCTGCAACAGCAAGGGGTCGAAAGCGTGGCGTTGCGGAAGCCCAGTGCAGCGGCGCTTCCTTCTGATTCGCTCAAAGAGCTGACCGGCTTGCTCAGAGGAATCCTTGACTCCGCAGCCAAAGCGCAGGACACCTTGCAGGATATTCCGTACCACCACCCCGACGAGACCGATAGTTAGTGTCGTGATGGTGATGCGTTGGCGACGTAGAGATACCAGCCAAGACAGCAAGGCCCTACAAAGACGATGCGAGGAGCGGGTACGCGCTATCGGCCTAACCGGTGATCAGCCCCTCACTGTTGAGGACCTCTGCGCCCGGCTCGGTCGTTTATACGGCCGCCCGATCCATGTCATTACCCTCACGCTCCCCCGCGGCAGCCCCGATGGCCTGTTGGTGTCTGCTAATGACCGAGATTTCATCGTGGTTGAGGATCGCCTCGCCCCAGTGCATCAGCACCAAGTGATGCTCCATGAGCTGGGGCACTTTATATGTGATCACGAGACCACGCCTGTGATGACTCCTGAAGCCTCTCGGCTCCTCCTGCCCTCCCTCGACCCGGAACTGGTCCGCCGCGTACTCGGTCGAGACCATTCAAATTCGGAGGCCGAGCAGGAAGCAGAGTATGTCGGGTCCATCATCGGTCGGCGCATCAGTACATGGGCCGTTGAGCGTACCTGGGACATCCCACCAGAGGCAGAGGAACTGGTGGCACGATTGTCCGCCTTGGAGAAGCCCACTCAACGAGACAGAAGTGAATAACTACCTATACCCCACAGCTGCCGCGATATCACTGCTCGCCTTCTTCTACAAGCTGAGAGTCCTCCGTACGGACCGGTCCCCTACGCAGGTCGCGCTACTCGGTAACTTCTTCTTCCTGACTATCACATTCACCATCTCCACCCCACCAGTCTGGGTGGAAATCAGTCAGGCGGCCGGCATCGTCAACTTATCGGGGCTACTCTCACAAAGCACAGTCATTCTGTCAGCTGCCTGCCAGCAGCTCGTACTGCTCCACCTCAGCCACGAGCGACACATCGCCTGGCGTAAATCCGTACCGCGCCTCGTATTTCTCGCCCTCGTCCTGACCACGATGGTGACGCTGTTTTGCTTGGCATCAAGCTTCGGCGAACGGCCTGATGACTTCGCAGTCACGAATGCTCGTTACTATCCCGTCTACATGATCGTTTACCTGACGGGGCACACGGTGAATCAGGTCGACGTAGGCATACTTGGCTGGCGCTATGCCAAGGTCGCCCCGACTCCGTGGCTTCGGCGCGGCCTCATATTGATCGCACTGTCCCTGCCGCTCCAACTCGTCTACATCGGCTCTCGTCTCGCAGATGTCATCGCAGGGCTGTTTGAGACCACCGGACACGGATGGGAACCGGCGGCTCAGATCGGTGTCGCAGTCTCGACCGTCACCAAGACCGTCGGTTGGACGATCCCGGACTGGGGGCGCCATGTCAGCCGGGTGTGGGCGTGGATCGACTACCGCCGGGCGTATCGCCAGCTCGCCCCCCTGCATTCGAAAGTGACATCGCACGCACCGGATGTAGTGCTCAATCCGGGCGACGCCGATATACGAACCCGGCTGTACCGACTCGTGGTGGAGATCCGGGACGCCCAGTGGAACCTACGCACCTGGATGACGCCCGCTGTCGCTGAGGAGGCCCGGAAACAGGCCATGGCTGCTGGCCTCCGGGACGAGGAGCTTGCCGCGACGGTTGAAGCCGCTCAGCTCGCAGCAGCGATGCAGTCGAAGGACCGAGGGATTCGGCCGATGGAGTACCCGAGTTCGCCACTTGAAGCCGAACCGCAGGACCTCGCTACCGAGATCACGTTTCAGCGCAAGGTCGCCCGCGCCTTCGACGCTTCCCCCACCGTCGCGGCCGTCCTCACCCGTACGTTTGACAGCCGCCCGACCACGCAGGAGCCCACGTGATGACCCGCGTCCCGGAAGGACACCTCCCCCAGCCCTTCGACGCTGCGTTCCTCGACAATCCCTATCCGAGGTACGCACAGCTTCGCGAGGAAAGCGCCGTACACCGGGTCGCGCTCCCAGACGGCTCACCGATCTGGCTCGTGGTCCGAGAAGAGGACGTACGTGCCGGGCTCACCGATCCACGGCTGTCAGTGAACAAGCGAGATTCCGGCATTGGGTACAAGGGCTTCTCCCTCCCGCCGGCCCTGGACGCCAACCTCCTCAACGTCGATCCCGAGGACCATCAGCGCCTGCGTCGCCTGGTGTCGAAAGCATTCACCGCGCGCCGGGTTGAGAGCCTGCGCGGAAGCGTCCAGGCCGCGGTCGACCGTCTCGCGGATGAGCTGGCCAGCCAAGGGGGCGGAGACCTCGTCTCGACCTTCTCCCTCCCCCTGCCGCTCGTGGTAATCGGCGACCTGCTCGCGGTGCCCGATGCCGACCGGCGCCGCTTCTCCACATGGGTGAGCAGCATGCTCACGCCCGAAAGCCCCCAACAGATCAAAGACGCCGTGGAGAACATCCACGCTTTCCTCCTGGACCTCGTCGCCACCCGACGAGGGGCCCTCGGCGACGACATGCTTTCGGCACTCATCGCTGCGCGAGACGAGGGCGATCAACTCACGGAGGACGAGCTCGTCTCTCTCGCCTTCTTGCTCCTGATGGCCGGGAGCGAGAACGCCCAGCATCTGATCAGTGCTGGCCTGGTCACCCTCCTCCAGCGCCCGGAACAGGTCGCAGAGCTGCGTGCTGAGCCCGACCTGCTGCCCGAAGCCGTCGAGGAGCTGTTGCGTTACGCGCACCCCAACCAGATGGCCATTCGACGCTTCCCCACGGAGCCCATAGAGATCGGGGGCACACAGATCCCCGCGGGCGACACCGTCATGCTCTGCTTGGCCTCTGCGCACAGGGACCCTGAGCGATACCCCTCACCGGATGTGTTCGACATCCGCCGCGAGGACAAGGCCCACCTGGCCCTCGGCCAGGGCATGCACTACTGCCTCGGTGCCCCGCTGGCTCGTATGGAGATCCAGATCGCCCTCGATACGTTGCTTCGCCGGTTCCCCCAGTTGGATCTCGCCGTTCCTCCTCAGCAGTTGCAGTGGCGTGTCTCTTTCCGCTCACGCGCGCTCAAGGCGGTCCCCGTCACCCTGCGGTGACGGCGGTATCCCTTTGAGAGGGGTTCCACTTCCGCCACGTCAGCGCGACGCGATCCCCGTCCACGGTGCGCGACCCTCGTGCGGCAGCCGGATAGACCGTGATCCGCTCCAGCATGAGGGTCAGCACACCCTGCTTCGATACCAGCGGGGCATGCTTCCACCACCGGACCAGGTCCGGTACGTCCCCCACCGGCACGTGCTGAACCTGCTCGAGGAAGCGGGCCTGAGTGGCGTTCTCCCGGATCTGATTGGTCAACTGCTTGTCAGCGGCGCGGAAGGCGCTCAGGGACAGCTCCGGCGAGCGAGCGTAGCTCTCGCCGAGCTCCTTCTGCCGCGCCTTGTCAGCCTTCACCTGGGCACGAAGTTCGGCTGCCTCTGCCAGGATCTCGTCACGCGCCTGCGCGATCAATGCGCTGACCTCCGGCTTGGCCAGCTCAGCCAGTACATGCTCAGCGACGTAGGTCTCGAACAGGTCAGCGTTGATGCGGACCTTGCCGCAGCCGCCCGGGTGCTGTGGCCTGTTGGGGAGGCAGCGGTACCCCCGGCTCCCACTGTTCGCAGGGGATGAGCCGACCACCCCGCCGCACAAGCCGCAATCGGCAAGCTCGCCCGGCGTGAGGTACTCACGTTGTTCAGCCCGACGATGGGTCGGATCGTTCTTCGGCCGCATGGCCCGGATGGCTTTGAAGACCTCGGGGGGAATGATTCGCGGTCCCCCTGAGTCCACCAGGTTGCCGTCCGCGTCCTCAGCGAGCCCGGCGATCGCTGGGTGGTCGAGGACGTTCGCCAGAACAGACGGCCGCCAAGGGCCTCCTCGGGTTGTCCGGTAGCCCTCGGCGTTCATCCACTCGGTGATCGCTTCAAAGGTCTGCTTCTGGTAGCGGCGGCTAGCGGCCTGCCGCAAGGGCGCGGCCTCGCTCTCGCGCACCCTCTCGTGCGCCATGTCGTCGAACCCATATAGCCGAGGCATGCCCTGGACTCCTTGACCTAGCCGACCCCCTTACCACACCAAGTTTACCGAAGATAGGTCACACTGTTGCAAAGCAACAACACACCTCATATCCGTACGTCACCCACGCTCAGTCTCGTGCATCCAAGCCGAGGATCTTCCACAGCTCTGCCGTCGGCACACGGATCGTGCCACCCAGCGGGAGCGTCCGAACCGGGAACCGTCCTGATCGGATCAGTTCATACGCCTTGTCGCGGCCGATCCCGAGGGCCCGGCCAGCAGTTGTCACGTTCACCGTGGCTGGAAGAGCCAGCAGCTCCTCCAGTCCCATCGCTCCGGACGGAGCCTGTTCGCCTGCCTCCTGAGCAGCCATGTCGTTGGTCGCATCCTCCCCCGCGCCAACTTGCGCACGACTTTACAACAGTGTCCGACAGCCTCAGCAAGATGAAGACAGATCACACCGGACTCGTACGGACACGTACGCACAAGCAAAGCCGACTGCGGGGCAGTCGGCAGCAGGGGGTCAGATGTACTCGCCGAACTTCTACCGGCGATGCCAGTGCGAGGGGCCGCTCATCGACAAGAAGGGCAACCCTGTACTGAACGACGACGGCACACCCAAGATCGGGTCCATCGGCCTGACGTGCCCGAAGCTCGGCAAGAAGGGACACGGCTCGTGGGCCTTCACGCTGGAGCTTGAGCGCGGGAAGAACGGGAAGCGCCAGCGAGTCCGCCTCAGCGGCTTCCCCACCAAGGAGAAGGCCGAGGAGAAGGCCAAGAAGGTCTACAAGCAAGCAGAGCTCGGTACAGACGTGCTGTCCGACGAGACCATGGGCGAATTCCTGGGGCGTTGGATCAAGGCCAAGAAGTCCCTGGCTCGCACCACCCGCCACGGCTACGAGGAGCACATCACCCTCTACCTCGGACCGCACCTTGGGCACATCAAGCGCCGCGACCTCCGAGTTCGTCATCTGGACCGTATGTACGACGCCATACAGAAGGAGAACGCCGAGCGCGTGCTCCACCGCCTACGCGTCGACGAGCTGACCCAGGCACGAGATGCTGCCCACACCGCCTGGGTGCGTGCGGCCGGAAAGAAGGAAGAGCGGCGCCGGACGCGCAAGGAGTACCTGGCCGCGAACCAGGCACTACGCGAGGGCCGCAAGGGGCTGAGGAAAGTCACCTCCGCCGCAACGATGCACCGCATCAACGACACGCTCAGCTCCGCCCTGTCCTGGGGCATCAAAACGGAGGAGGCATTCGCAAAGAACTGGGCTCAGCTTGTCGAGCTGCCAGCCGTCACGCGCCCCAAGCCACTCGTATGGACCCCTGAACGTATCGCGCATTGGAAGAAGACGGGCGAGAAGCCGGGCCCCGTCATGGTGTGGACACCTGGACAGACGGGGCAGTTCCTCGACTTCGTCAAAGACGACCGTCTGTACTCACTGTGGTACACCTTCGTCTTCTCCGGCCCGCGGCGCGGCGAGATGTGCGCGCTGCCATGGTCCGAAGTCAGCCTCGACGCCCTCTGGCTGCGCATCTCGGCACAGATAGTGGAGGTTGCCTACCGCCAGTACGGAGAAACGCCCAAGGCAGAGAGTGTACGGACCAATTGGCTGAGCCTGGAGCACGGCGAAGTCCTGAGCCGCTGGCGGGAGCGGCAGGCGAGGGACCGCGAGGAATGGGCCGGGGTCGACGCCTGGATCGAGTCGGCCCGGGTATGGACGCACGAGAACGGGGAGGCATTGCACCCCGACTGGGTGTCGCGGCGCTTCAAGCGTCTGGTGGAGTTGTCCGGCCTGCCGCCCGTACGGCTGCACGACCTCCGGCACATCTCTGCGACGCTGTCGCTGCTGGCCAAGAACGACATCAAGATCGTGCAGGAGAGGCTGGGCCACTCCTCGCGCCAGATCACCTCGGATACCTACACCAGCGTGCTGCCCGAGGTGATGCGCACCGAGGCCGAGTCCACGCTGTCCGTCGTGCCTCGCGAGGTCGCGTACGACGTCCAGCAGGAGCTGGAGATCTCCGATGAGGCGTTCCAAGGCGACGTCGCCGTCATCTTCGCCCACGGCGCCCGCGGCACCGGAAACACATGGGTCGTCGGGACACAGACCGGGCCTCAGCGCCCCCTGCTCGGAGAGATCCGCACTGTCGGCCGGGGCCAGGAGCACGCCGCCGACGCCGCCCTCAAGTGGGTCCGGGACCACTGCGCCGATCGCGAACTGGAGATCCTTCGGATCCAGAACCTGAACGATCAGTACCCGGAGGATCAGCGGCCGCACTTTGCGCTGCTCCGCTTCTTCATCGCCCGACCGGATGGGCCGGACGTCTCCCGATGGGGCCCGTCCGCCGGTCCCAGCACCCGCCCCGGCAGCTCGCGAGGCCGCGCCGATGGGCGGTCTTCGCGACGGTCCCGGAAGGCCGCGTAGTCACCTTCGGACACCACCTGGGCCACTGGCGGGTCCTTCGGGCCACTGTAGGGCCACTTGATCTTGGTCTGAACGGATGAACGGGAGTCCCCGCGTCGGCGCGGCGACTCCCGTTCATATGTCTGCGCAGGTCAGGATGGGTCTGCCCGCGTAGTGCCCTGGTGGGGCGGGTGGGACTCGAACCCACGGCCGACGGATTATGAGTCCGCTGCTCTAACCGGCTGAGCTACCGCCCCGTAACGGCGCGTCGTACACATCTGCGCGCGCCGTCTGCCGCAGCATAGCCGCTCATACGATCTGCTGCTTCGGAGGGCCGACGCTGGGAGGCCCCCTGGCTGCGATCATGACGTAGATCACGCCCGGAGGGGGCCGGAAATGAAAAAGGACCCCACAAGGGGTCCTCCTCACTGCTCCCCCGACTGGACTCGAACCAGTAACCCTCCGGTTAACAGCCGAATGCTCTGCCAATTGAGCTACAGGGGACCGAGCTCCCCCGACTGGACTCGAACCAGTAACCTGCCGGTTAACAGCCGGCTGCTCTGCCAATTGAGCTACAGGGGATTGCTCCATGTGCCGCGACCGTGGCCCCGCCCGGATCTCCCGGACGGCGTGCGCTCGCTGCGACACATACATTAGCGCAAGCAGGGGGGTGCTCCGCCAATCGGTTCGCCGCGTCCACCCTCGGGCGAACCTCCGCCGATCCAGGGATGATCTTCTAGATGATCGTGGGTGATCTGCGGCGCGGGCGGGTAGACGTGCGGCACGACCCCGGGGTCCAGTTGTGAAGGACAGCGAGAAGGGCAGGTCGATGCGCTACCGGCTGACGTTCATCACCGGGATGGCTGTGGGTTACGTACTGGGCACGCGAGCCGGCCGCCAGCGGTACGAACAGCTGCGCGCGTGCGCGCAGAAGTTCGCACGGAACCCGGCCGTCCGCAATACCGCCGAATCGGCCGCGCAAGGTGGCCGGCATGCCGCCGTGCGGGCGCTGGACAAGGTCCGGCCGCTGCGCGAGAAGATCGGGCAGCGCGACGCCCGCGCGGTGGGCGAGGACGACTGGGGCACCAGCAACACCTAGACCCGGCGGTGGCATGATCTGATCCATGGGGATAGTCGCCGGGTTGGACAGTTCGTCCGAGAGCACACGAATCGTCGTCTGTGACACCGATACGGGTGCCGTGATCAAACAGGGGTACGCCCCGCATCCGGTCGGCGGCAGCGGCGATGTGGACCCGCAGGCGTGGCTGATGTCCCTCGGCGAGGCCGCCGAGGGCGGGCTGCTCGAGGGGGTCCAGGCCATCGGCGTCTCGGCGCAGCAGCACGGGCTGCTGGCGCTGGACGCGGGCGGGGTGCTGGTGCGCCCCGCGCTGGTGGGCAACGACAAGCGCGCCCAGTCCGCGGCCGCCGACCTCACCGAGGCGCTCGGCGGCCGTACCGCCTGGGCCCAGGCGGTCGGCGCCGTGCCGACCGCCTCGCAGCCGGTGGCGAAGCTGCGCTGGCTGACGCGGAACGAGCCGGACGCGGCGCACCGCGTGGCCGAGCTGATGCAGCCGCACGACTGGCTGGTGTGGCAGCTGCTGGGGCGGCCGGTGCGGCGTACGACCGACCGCGGTACGGCCTCCAGCAGTGGCTACTGGTCGGCGGCGAACGGATCCTGGCGCCCCGACCTGGTCCAGCTGGCCCTCGGTCACCAGGTGCGGCTGCCGGAGGTCATCGGCCCGGCCGACGCCGCCGGGCACACCCCCGAGGGGCTGCTGATCTCCGCCGGTACGGGCGAGACCATGGCCGCCGCCTTCGGGCTCGGGGTCGGGGTCGGGGACGCGGTGATCTCCCTGGGCGCCTCCGGCTCGGTCTTCTCCGTCCACCATGAGGCGCTGGCCGATCCGACCGGCACGATCCTGTCGTACGCGGACGCCACCGGCATGCATCTACCGGTGGTCCATACGCTCAACGCGGTACGGGCGCTACGCGGTACGGCGGAATTGCTGGGCACGGATCTCGAGGGGCTCTCCGCGCTCGCGATGAAGTCCACCCCGGGGTCGTACGGGCTGGTGCTGCTGCCGTATCTGGAGGGCGAACGGACCCCGCACCTGCCGCATACGGCCGGGACGCTGACCGGGCTGCGGCGCGAGTCGATGAAGCCCGAGCATCTGGCGCGGGCCGCGTTCGAGGGGATGCTGTGCGGGCTCGCGGACGCGCTGGACGTGCTGCGCGGGCGCGGCGTCCAGGTGCGGCGCGTCTTCCTGCTCGGACCCGCGGCCGACCTCCAGGCCGTCCGCGCGATCGCGCCCGCGGTGCTGGGCGCGCAGGTCGTGGTGGTCCAGCCCGCCGACTACGCCGCGCTGGGCGCGGCCCGGCAGGCGGCGTGGGCGCTGGGCGTCTCGCACGGCACCCACTCGCCGCATGAGCCGCCGCGCTGGCCGGCCGCGGCGGGCCAGGTCTTCGAGCCGGGCGAGGATCTGCCGGTGGGGCAGTCGGTGCGGCAGCAGTACGTGGCAGTACGGGAGCAGATCCACCCCGGGGCCTTTGAGCCGGAGGCCTTGGGGTCCGGGGCCGTCGAGCCGGGAGCCCCGGAGGCCGTAGGCCATGGGACGGCCGACGGGTACGGGGCCGGTGGGTACGGGGCCATGTGAGGCCGTGGGATTGGGGCCGGGCAGGTCTCGGGCCAGCCTGCGTGGGCAGGCCCTAGGGCCTGTCTGGGGTTGTGATCTGGATCGGGGAGCGGGGCGTGGTGCGTGCGATCGCAAGGCGCCGGAAGGCCCTCGTAGCGGAGCTACTAGGGCATTTCGGCAACGCGGCGAGCGTGCGTGCCACGCCCCGCGAGCCCAGATCACAACCCCAGACAGGCCCTAGTCCAGATAGCCCCGCAGCTGATCGGCGAAGGCGTGGTCGCGAAGCTTGTTGAGCGTCTTCGACTCGATCTGGCGGATCCGCTCCCGCGTCACCCCGAAGATCCGGCCGATCTCCTCCAGCGTGCGGGGGCGGCCGTCGGCCAGTCCGTACCGCAGCTGCACCACCTTGCGTTCACGCTCGCCGAGCGTCGACAGCACGGCCTCCAGGTGCTCGCGGAGCAGCAGGAAGGCCGCGGACTCCACGGGTGAGGCCGCGTCGCCGTCCTCGATGAGGTCGCCGAGGGCGACATCGTCCTCCTCGCCCACCGGCGCGTGGAGCGACACCGGCTCCTGGGCCAGCCGCAGCACCTCGCTCACCCGCTCCGGGAGCAGGTCGAGATGGGCGGCGACCTCCTCGGGGGTGGGCTCGTAGCCGCGCTCCTGGAGCATCCGGCGCTGGACCCGGACCACCCGGTTGATCAGCTCGACGACATGCACCGGGACCCGGATCGTCCGGGCCTGGTCGGCCAGGGCGCGGGACATGGCCTGGCGGATCCACCAGGTGGCGTATGTCGAGAACTTGTAGCCGCGGGCGTAGTCGAACTTCTCGACCGCGCGGATCAGGCCGAGGTTGCCCTCCTGGACCAGGTCGAGCATGGTCAGACCGCGGCCGACGTAGCGCTTGGCGACGGAGACGACGAGGCGGAGGTTGGCCTCGATCAGCCGGCGCTTGGCCATCCGGCCCAGGACCACCAACCGGTCCAGGTCCAGGGCGAGTTGGGTGTCGAGGTCGGGGGCGTTGCCGAGCTTCTCCTCGGCGAAGAGGCCCGCCTCGACCCGGCGGGCCAGCTCGACCTCCTCGACCGCGGAGAGCAGCGGTATCCGCCCGATCTCGCGGAGGTACTGGCGGAAGAGGTCGGCGGAGGGGCCGCTGGTGTCGGCGCGGGCGGGCGGCTCGATCGGTTCTACGGGCTCCACGGCCTCGACCGGTTCGACAGGTTCGGCGGGCTCCACGGGCTCCGCGGGTTCCGCTTCGGGGGCGGCGCCGTCGGGCGCGGGGGCCGTGGCGGTGTCGGGGGCAAGCTCGGCCATGGGGTCCGGTGCGGTGTCCTGGCCGGTATCCGGTACGCCTTCCGGGGCGAGGTCCGCCGAGTCCTCGGGCATGGCCGGCGCTACCGCTGTGGCGCGGGGCGAGTGGGGGGACAGGGGGTGCGCCGCGAGGGCCGCGTCGGTGAGGGTCTGGGTCTGCACGGGGGCGACCTCCAGGGTGATCGCTGCTGAGGGGGCAGAACGATCGGGTACGGCACGGCGGCCGCGCCGCCGTCCGTCCCGTACATCTTGAGCGACTCTGCGGGGGATTCCGGCCCTACCCGGCCAAGACCGCCGCGCTCCGAGGACTCAGGCACCGCATCCCAGTGTGGAGTACGACACAGGCCCGCCACGAGGGGCGTGCGGGCACTTTTTGCTCAGCGGCCCGTGACCGTACGACTACCCGGCGACTACAGCGAGCCCTCCGGCCCGCCCGCCGGAGCACGAACCTGCTGGCCGGAACCCGTCCACCGACCCTCGCCACCCCCGGCCGCCGCTGCCGCCCCGGCCGCCCCGAGCCGCCCGGCCCAAGCGCCCGCTCGTTCCTACAGCGCCGCCGCGCCCCGGTCCCGGAGGGACTGGCCGTACTGCTGCAGCACCCACAGCTCGTTCTGCACGGCGGCGAGGTGGGCGGGGTCGGCGTGCTGCCCCAGGCGCTGGAGGGTGCCCCGCACCTCGGTCACGCGGTGGTTCACGGCGGCCAGCCGGACGGCCACCAACTGCACCCCCGCGTACACCTCGTCCGGGTCCCGGCGGGTGTGCGGCGGCTCGACGGCGAGCTCGGTGACCATCGCCCGGACCGTGTCGTCGGGCGCCGCCTCCCGGACCCGGGCGAGATAGTCGTCGTCCGCGGCGGCCGCGCCGCCCGCGTCCTCGATGGCGCGGCGCACCGCCGCGTACGGCGGGGCGGTGAACTCGTCGATGCCGTAGGCGTCGAAGGCCGGGGAGACCAGATGGGGGTGTTGCAGCGCCAGCTTGAGCAGCTCGCGCTCGACGCGATGGGCGGGGCTGCGCAGATTCAGGGCGGGACCGCGCGGGACCGGCGGCGCGCCCGCGGCGCCGGGGCCCCCGTCAGGGCCTCCGGGCCCGCCCGGACCCCCGCCGCGCTGGTCGCCCCGGCCGCCGTACCGGGCGCCACCCGGGCCGCCGCCCCGCTGATCGCCGCGGCCCCCGTGCTCCGGGCCGCCCGGCCCGCCGTTCTGCCTGCTGCGGGCCAGCCCGCGCACCCGGCGGACGATCGACTGCTCCTCCGCCTGGGTGGCGATGCCGACCATCCCGATCAGCCGGATCGCATAGCGGTCCCGCAGCCCGGGGTTCTTGATCGCCGCGACGACCGGCACCGCCTCGTCGACCGCGGCGATACGGCCCTCCTCGGTGTCCAGGTTGTAGCGGGAGACGATCGATTTCAGGGCGAACGCGAACAGCGGGGTGCGGGTGTCGACCAGGTCCGCCACGGCCTCGTCGCCGCGGGCCAGGCGGAGTTCGCATGGGTCCATCCCGTCGGGCGTGATCGCGATGGAGGTCTCGGCGGCGAACCGCTGATCGTCCTCGAAGGCGCGCAGGGCCGCCTTCTGCCCGGCCGCGTCGCCGTCGAAGGTGAAGATCACCTCCGCGCCCGAGTTGTCCATCAGCAGCCGTCGGAGGATCTTGATGTGATCGCCGCCGAACGAGGTGCCGCAGGTGGCGATGGCGGTGGTGACCCCCGCGAGATGGCAGGCCATGACGTCCGTGTAGCCCTCGACCACCACCGCCCGGCTGGATTTGGCGATGTCCTTCTTCGCGAGATCGATGCCGTAGAGGACCTGGGACTTCCGGTAGAGCGGGGTCTCGGGGGTGTTGAGGTACTTCGGGCCGTTGTCGTCCTCGCGCAGCTTTCGGGCGCCGAAGCCGACCACCTCACCGGCGATGTCCCGGATCGGCCACATCAGCCGGCCCCGGAAGCGGTCGATCGGGCCGCGGCGGCCCTCCTGGGCGAGCCCGGAGACGATCAGCTCCTTGTCGGTGAAGCCACGGCCGCGCAGGAAGCGGACGAGGTGGTCCCAGCCGGCCGGGCTGTAGCCGACGCCGAAATGCTGCGCCGCGGCCTGGTCGAAGCCGCGCTGGGCCAGGAAGGTGCGGCCGATCTCCGCCTCGGGGCGGTCCAGCTGCTCCACGTAGAACTGCGCGGCCACCTTGTGGGCCTCGACCAGCCGGGTGCGCTCGCCCTGCTGGCGGCCGGGGGTGTAGCCCCCCTCCTCGTAGCGCAGGGTGATCCCGGACTGGGAGGCCAGCCGCTCGATGGTCTCGGCGAAGGAGAGGTGGTCGATCTTCATGATGAAGTCGACCGTGTCGCCGCCCTCCTGGCAGCCGAAGCAGTAGTAGAGGCCCTTGCTGGGACTGACCTGGAAGGACGGGCTCTTCTCGTCGTGGAAGGGGCACAGGCCCTTGAGATTGCCACCCCCCGCGTTCCGCAGCTGGAGGTATTCGGATACGACGGCGTCGATCGGGACCGCTGCCCGTACCGCCTTCACGTCGTCATCGTTGATCCTGCCTGCCACGCCCGAATTCTACGGCCGGGGTCCGACAAGGCTGTCCGCCGCCTGCCGGACCCCGGCGAATACCTGCCCGGGGGGCTACGGGAGCAGCGAGTTCAGCGGGACGGCCGGGTCGGCCAGGGCCGCCGGGTCGAGCTGCTGACCGCCGCGGATGAGCCGTTGGATCGATTCGGTGACATCCCAGACGTTGACGTTCATGCCCGCGAGCAGGCGGCCGTCGTTCAGCCAGAAGGCGACGAACTGCCGCTTGCCGACATCGCCGCGCACCAGCACCTGGTCGTAACTGCCGGGCGGGGCGTAGCCGGAGTACTCCAGGCCGACGTCGTACTGGTCGGAGAAGAAGTACGGCACCCGGTCGTACGCGACGTCCTGGCCGAGCATGGCGCGGGCCGCCGCCGGGCCGCCGTTCAGCGCGTTGGCCCAGTGCTCGACGCGCAGCCGGGCGGTCGGCGGGAGCGCGGCCCGTACGGGGGTGCCTTCGAGGAACGCGAGCGGGGCGGAGGCCACGTCGCCCGCCGCGAAGATGTCCGGGTCGCTGGTGCGCAGCGAGGCGTCGACCGCGATCCCGCCGCCCGCCGCGCGGTCCACCACCTCCAGGCCCGCGGCCTCGGCGAGGGCGGTGCGCGGGGCGGCGCCGATGGCGGCCAGCACGCTGTGGGCGGGGTGCTCCTCGCCGTCGTCGGTGAGGGCGGCCAGCACCATGCCGTCCTGGCCGGTGATCTCGGTGAGGCGGGCGCCGAAGTGGAAGCGGACGCCGTGCTCGCCGTGGAGGTCGGCGAAGAGGGCGCCCAGCTCGGGACCGAGGACGGGGTGGAGCGGGGTGGGCTCGGGCTCGACGATGGTCACCTCGGCGCCGTAGCCACGGGCGGCGGCCGCGACCTCGAGGCCGATCCAGCCCGCGCCCGCGATGACCAGCTGGCCGTTGTCCCGGCCGAGGGTGGTGAGGACGCCCTTGAGTCGCTCGGCGTGGGCGAGCCGGCGCAGATGGTGGACCCCGGCCAGATCGGTGCCGGGGATGTCGAGGCGGCGCGGCTCGGCGCCGGTGGCCAGCAGCAGCCGGTCGTAGTGGACCCGGGTGCCGTCGCCCAGGGTCACGGCCTTGGCGGTGCGGTCCAGGTGGACGGCGGGCAGGCCGAGGTGGAGCTCGATATCGGACTGGGCGTACCAGGCGGGCTCGTGGACGAAGACGCTGTCGCGCTCCTGGCTGCCGGTGAGGAAGCCCTTGGAGAGCGGGGGCCGTTCATAGGGGTGGTCGCGTTCGTCACCGATGAGGATCACCCGCCCGGTGAATCCCTCCGCTCGAAGGGTTTCCGCGGCTTTCGCCCCGGCCAGGCCCCCTCCGACGATGACGAATGTCTGGTGTGCGTCCACCACTTGTGTCCTCCTCGCTGCCGAGCGGTGCCGAGCGGTTCCTCTATGAGTGCCTTACCCCGGTCGTGTCAGGTCGTGCGCTCCGAAAGCCGTCCTGAACGCTGTGCCGGGAAAGCCGTGCCGAGAGGATGTGCCGAAAGCTGTGTCACAGGGGAGCCTCCCGCACCGCGCGTGCGTCCGGAAGGGCCGGTAGGCCGTATGTGTGCGCGGAAGCCGTATCCGGCGGACGGCCTCCGGCTTCCGGCTTCTGGCTTCCGGCTTTTGGCTTCTGGCTTCCGGCTTCTGGCTTCTGGCTTCTGGCTTCAGCCGGTGAGCCGGGCGTGGAGCGGCTTCAACCGGTGAGCCAGGCGTGGAGCCCCCGGGCCGAGGTGTCGGTCAGGGAGGCGATCTGGTCGACGATGGCCCGCAGCCGGCCCCGGTCGTCCCCGGCCGCGTCGAAGAGCGCGCGGAACTGGGGGTCCAGGCCGTCGGGGGCGCGGGCGATCAGGGCCTCGCCCAGCTCGGCGATGACCACGCGCTGATCGGCCCGGAACAGCTCCTGGTCGGCGCGCTGGATCACATACCGGTCGGCGACCGCCTTGAGGACCGCGCACTCCAGGCGGGTGGCGCGGGGGACGACCAGCTCGGCGTGGTAGCGGGTGAAGCGGCCCGTGCCGTACGCCGCGCGGGTGGCGCCTTCGGCGGCCAGGCAGAAACGGCCGATGAGCTGGCTGGTGGCGTCCTTGAGCCGGGCCTGGGCGACGGACGAGCCGTCGTAGCCGTGCGGCCACCACTCCTGGCCCAGCAGTCGGTCAAGCGCCTCGGCCAGCTCGTCGGGCTCGGCCCCCGGGGCGTAGCGGTCGGCGGCGACGGCGAAAACCTCGCGGCGCTCGGGCTCGGCGAGCAGGCTCGCGGGGTTCAGATGGCCCGCGTGCAGCCCGTCCTCGACGTCGTGGACGGAGTAGGCGACATCGTCGGACCAGTCCATGACCTGGGCCTCGAACGTCGTACGGCCCTCGGGGGCGCCCTGCCGGTACCACTCGAAGATCGGGACGTCGTCCTCATAGACCCCGAACTTCGGGGAGCGGGGGCTGTGCGGATGGCCGCCGCGTGACCAGGGGTACTTGGTGGCGGCGTCCAGCGCGGCGCGGGTGAGGTTGAGCCCGACGCTCACCGGCCCGCCGGTGCCCCGGTCGGGCAGGAACCGCTTCGGCTCCAGCCGGGCCAGCAGCCGCAGCGACTGTGCGTTTCCCTCGAAGCCGCCGCAGGGCTCGGCGATCTCGTTGAGCACCCGCTCGCCGTTGTGCCCGAACGGCGGATGGCCGAGGTCATGGGCGAGACAGGCCGTCTCCACCAGATCCGGGTCGCAGCCGAGGGCGGCCCCCAGCTCACGGCCCACCTGGGCGCACTCCAGGGAGTGGGTCAGCCGGGTGCGGGGCGTGGCGTCGAAGGCCGGGGCGAGCCCGGCCGGTCCGGGGGCGGCGGCCGGTGAGGCGGGCACCACCTGGGTCTTTCCGGCCAGTCTGCGCAGCGCGGCGGAGTGCAGCACCCGCGCCCGGTCCCGCTGGAAGGCGGTCCGGCCCGGCCGCTTGTCGGGCTCGGGCGCCCAGCGCTCGAGATCCGCCGCGGCATAGCCGGGGACGCGGCGGGGGCCGGCCTCGGGGACACCGGCCGGGACGGCACCGGTCGGGGCGGCACCGGCCGAGTCGGCCGGATCCGGTTCCGGTTCAGGGGGTGCGCTGGGTCTCATACACCGACGGTAGCCGCCGGGTGTGACAAGGGCGCAGAGGCCAGCGCCTGTTCGTAACGGCGCAGTACGAGACGCGCCACCGCCGGATGGGCGCCGAGCGGGGCGGCCGCGAGGCCCGGGGCGGCGCTCGCGCACTGGGCCGCGAAACGGCCGGGCGCGGTGAAGTAGGAGGCGACCGCGATCCGGTCGTGGCCGAGCGCGGCCAGGGCGCGCACGGCCTCGGACAGGGAGGGACCGGAGCCGGAGGCGTAGCCGGGCAGCACGGGCACCCCGCCGAGCCGGGCGCTGAGCAGGGCGGCGGTACGGGCCGTGTCGACGGCCGCGTCCGGGTCGCGGGAGCCCGCGGCGGCGAGGACGACGCCGCCGCCCGTCCCGTGCGGAACCGCGGCGCGTCGGCCCGCCTCCGCCAGCCGGGCGTGCAGTGCCTCGGCGAGCAGCGGGTCCGGGCCGAGCGGGGCGGCGATCCGGGCGGTGAGGTGGGGCGCGGCGGCGACGGCGTCCGGGATGTCCCGTTTGATGTGGTGGCCGCGGCTCAGCAGCAGCGGGACGAGCACCGCCTCGCCGCGCAGCGCGGCCAGTGTGTCGGTCAGCAGCGGCCGGTTGAGCTCGATATGGCCGAGGCGTACGGGCAGCCCGGGGCGGAGCGCGCGGACGCGGTCCAGGAGGGCGTTCACGGTGCGCAGCGCCTCGGGGTCCCGGCTGCCGTGGGCGACGGCGACGAGCGTCGGCGGGCGATCGCGGCCGCCCCGGGGGACGCCGTGGGGGCCCAGCCGGTCGAGCTGGGTGGTGAGCTGGGCGGTGAACCGGGTCATGATCTGCTGGGCACTGTCGAAGTCCGCCGTGCCGTCGGGGCCATGAGGACCGAGAGGGCCATGAGCACCACGAGGGCCATAAGGACCAGGCGGACCGGGAGGAGCGGCGTGGGGCGTCATGACGAGAGCCTGGCAGCGGCAGATTGCACCGCCATTGCGTGGCCGTCACAGGTGATTGCGTCGACTTCACCGGCCGTCCGGCGCCGTGCTGAGGTCCGCTTCCCGCAGGCGTAATGCGAGGTGACTCGGGCTGTAACACGGCCGTAGCACGCTCCTTCACATGGCGCACGTTCCGGTTCCCGGGGAGCACTCCCCCGCCTCCTCCGACCCCGTCGATACGCACTGCCCTTACTGTTCGCTGCAGTGCGGTATGGCACTGCGCCCGCTGCCGCCGGGCGGCGGACCCGGTGACGGGCCGGGCGGTCGGCCGGTCGGTGTCGAGGTCGTCGAGCGCACCGCGTTCCCCGTCAACCGTGGCGCGCTGTGCGGTAAGGGCCGCACCGCGCCCGCCGTGCTCTCCTCCCGGGTGCGTCTGACCGAGCCGCTGGTCCGCCGCCCTGACACCGGTCGGCTCGAACCGGCCACCTGGGAGGAGGCCCTCGACCGGATCGCCGAGGGCCTGGAGTCCACCCGCCGGGCGTACGGCCGCGACGCGGTGGGCGTCTTCGGCGGCGGTGGGCTGACGAACGAGAAGGCGTACGCGCTGGGCAAGTTCGCCCGGGTGGTGCTCGGCACCTCACAGATCGACTACAACGGCCGGTTCTGCATGTCCTCGGCCGCCGCCGCCCATCAGCGGGCCTTCGGTCTTGACCGAGGGCTGCCGTTCCCGCTGGCGGACGTGGCCCGCACCGGATGCGTCGTCCTCGTCGGCTCGAACCTGGCCGAGACCATGCCGCCCGCGCTGCGCTATCTGACCGAGCTGAAGGAGGCGGGCGGCCGGCTGATCGTGGTCGATCCCCGGCGGACCCGCACGGCCGAGCAGGCGGATCTGCATCTGACGCCGCGCCCCGGCACCGATCTGGCGCTCGCGCTGGGGCTGCTGCACCTGGTGGTCGCGGAGGGCCGGGTGGACGAGGAGTTCGTCGAACGGCGCACCAGCGGCTGGCCCGAGGCGCGGGCCGCCGCGATGGCCCACTGGCCGGAACTGGTGGAGCGGATCACGGGCGTCCCGGTTCCTGAGCTCCGTAAGGCCGTCACGATGTTCTGCGACGCCGAGAGCTCCATGGTGCTGACGGCCCGCGGACCCGAGCAGCAGTCCAAGGGCACCGACACCGTGGGCGCGTGGATCAACCTGTGTCTGGCCACCGGCCGCGCGGGCCGCCCGCTGTCCGGCTACGGCTGTCTGACCGGCCAGGGCAACGGCCAGGGTGGCCGCGAACACGGCCAGAAGGCCGATCAGCTGCCCGGCTACCGCAAGCTGGACGATCCGGCCGCGCGCGCCCATGTGGCGGCCGTGTGGGGCGTCGAACCCGACGACCTCCCCGGGCCGGGGCGCAGCGCCTACGAACTCCTGGACGCGCTCGGACGGGACGTCCGGGCGCTGCTGCTGATGGGCTCCAACCCGGTGGTCTCCGCCCCGCGCGCGGCCCATGTGGAGTCCCGGCTGCGGTCCCTGGACTTCCTGGCGGTCGCGGACGTCGTGCTCTCGGAGACCGCCGCGCTCGCCGACGTGGTGCTGCCGGTGGCCCAGTGGGCCGAGGAGACCGGGACCATGACCAATCTGGAGGGCCGGGTCCTCCTCCGCCGGGCTGCCCTCACCCCGCCGCCGGGCGTCCGGACGGACCTGTGGGTGCTGAGCGCGCTCGCGGCCCGGCTGGGCTGGGAGAAGGGGTTCCCGGCGGACGCGGAGGAGGTCTTCGAGGAACTGCGACGGGCCTCGGCCGGGGGCCCCGCGGACTACTCGGGCATCACGTACCGGAGGATCGCGGAGGAGGACGGGGTGTTCTGGCCCTGCCCGGAGAGCGCGGAACGGGACGACTCGGAGGGGGCCCAATGCGTGAGCCCGGCCGACTCCATGAGCCCTGCCGACGCCGTGAGCCCTGCCGACGCCGTGAACCCCGCCGACTCCATACCGGCCGACTCCATAACCGCGGGGGCCCGCCCGCACCCCGGCACCCCCCGCCTCTTCCTCGACCGCTTCGCCACGGACGACGGCCGGGCCCGCTTCGCCCCCGTCAGCCATCGCCCGGCGGCCGAGGAGCCGGACGCCGAGTATCCGGTGCTGCTGACGACGGGCCGGGTGCTGGCCCAGTACCAGTCCGGCGCCCAGACCCGGCGCGTCGGCGAGCTCAACGAGGCCGCGCCCGGCCCCTACGTCCAGCTCCACCCGCTGCTCGCCGAGCGGCTGGGGGTGGACGAGGGCGCGCCGATCGCGGTGGTCTCCCGGCGCGGCCGCGCCGTGGCCCCGGCCCGTATCAGCCGGGACATCCGGCCGGACACGGTGTTCATGCCGTTCCACTGGGCGGGGCCGGGGCGGGCCAACACGGTGACGAACCCGGCGCTGGATCCGGTGTCGCGGATGCCGGAGTTCAAGGTGTGCGCGGTGCGCCTGGAGCCCGCCGGGGGCTGACCGCTTCCGGTCAGCCTCGGCTCCAGCTCTCGACCTCCTTCAGGTACGCCGCCCGCGTCTCCTCGTCCAGGAAGGCGGCCTGGAAGGAGTTGCGGGCCAGGGCGCGCAGGGTGGCCTCGTCGAGTCCGAGCGCGTCCCGTACGGCGGTGTAGTTGTCGCCCACGTAGCCGCCGAAGTAGGCGGGGTCGTCGGAGTTGACCGTCACCAGCAGACCGGCGTCCAGCATCGCGGGCAGCGGATGGTCCTCGATGCGGTCCACGACGCGCAGCCGGACGTTCGACAGGGGGCAGACGGTCAGCGGGGTACGGTCCGCGACCAGCCGGGCCACCAGCGCCTCGTCCTCCAGGCTCCGCACCCCGTGGTCGACGCGGTCCACGCCGAGGACGTCCAGCGCCTCCCACACATACGCGGGCGGCCCCTCCTCTCCCGCGTGCGCGACGCACTTCAGCCCGGCCCGCCGCGCCAGCGCGTACACCTCGCGGAACTTCGACGGCGGGTTCCCGACCTCCGCCGAGTCCAGGCCGACGGCGGCGATCCGGTCCAGGTGGGGGCGGGCCGCCTCGAAGGTCGCCAGGGCCGACTCGGCGCTCTCGTCGCGCAGGAAGCACATGATCAGGCGCGTGGTGATGCCGTACGCGCGCGGCGCGGCGTCCAGCGCGCGGCCGATCCCGCGGATGACCGTGTCGATCTCCACGCCGCGCGCGGTGTGCGCCTGCGGGTCGAAGAAGATCTCCGCATGCCGTACGCCCTGCGCACGGGCGCGGGCCAGATACGCGTTGGTGAGGTCGGCGAAGTCGTCCTCGGTGCGCAGCACGGTCATCAGCGCGTAGTAGAGGTCCAGGAAGTCCTGGAGGTCGCCGAAGGAGTACGCGGCCCGCAGCTCCTCCTGGGTGGCGAACGGCAGCTCGACCTCATTGCGCCCGGCGAGCGCGAAGGCCAGATCGGGCTCCAGGGTGCCCTCGATATGGAGATGGAGCTCTGCGGTGGGAATCGGGGGCATGGCGGAGATCACCTGCTGGTTTTTGGTGGGGCGAAACGGCTGGTCAAGACTATGCGGGAGCGGATGCATCACCCTTGTGGGGGTAATACGAACGGAAGACGGATACCACCGGGGGGCCGTCGCTACGGTGAGCGAAACAGTACGCTCCGTAGCAGATGGAGGACGCGGTGACCGCGATATTGGAGCGGCCGATGACCACAGAAAGCACACCGGCAGCCGAGCAGCCCCGAGAGGAGCCCCTGACGGGGTTCGAGGAACTGCTCCGGGCCACGGAGGAACTGGATACACCGGACGGCTACAAGGCCGAACTCATCAGGGGGAAGATCGTCGTGTCGCCGTGGTCGAGGCCGTATTACAAGCGGCACATGAGGTCACTGCGCCTACAGCTCGCACCCCATGTTCCCGAGGGCCACGACCCCGACACCTCCCCCTTCCTCTTCAGCTTCCCCACATCCGAGCGCGCCTACGGGCCGGATCTCCATGTAGCGGACCTGAAGGCATTCGTGGGCGACGCGCGCCATGTGGACGGCGCGGCGCTGTCCCTCGTCGCCGAGCTCACGTCCGTCTCCACCCGGGATGTCGACTGGCAGGAGAAGCTCGAGGTCTACGGTCGCCATGTGCCGGTGTACCTCGTGCTCGACATGCAGACCGAGGAGATCACGGCCTTCTGGGATCCGTCGGACCATGGCTACCTCGCCCGGATGACGGTCCCGTTCGGCAAGCCGCTGCCCATTCCCGCTCCGTTCGACTTCGATCTCGACACGACCGATTTCGTGGATCAGCCGGAAGAGGCCGAAGCCACCAAGTAGTTCGAGGCAACCGCCATCCCCCTCTCCGGCGTCACACAGCGCGAGCTGATCAGTGAGGCGGAGAGGGGGCACGCATGCTGGGGTGGGTGCGGGGGCGGTTGCCGAGGACACGGCGGGGGTGGCGGCGGCTGGTGCAGGGGGGCGTCCTCGTCTGCGTACTGGCCCTGCTCCCCGCGACCTGGCTGCGGCTGAGCACGGACGACCGGATCCATACGGTCGCCGATGTGCCCCCGGCCCCGGTCGGGGTGGTCTTCGGGGCAGGGCTGTGGAACGGGGAGCCGTCGCCGTATCTGGCGCACCGGCTGGACGCCGCCGTACGGCTCTACAAGGCCGGCAGGGTCCATGCGCTGCTGGTCACGGGCGACAACAGCCGCCATGACTACGACGAGCCGGACGCGATGCGCGCGTATCTGGTCAGGCGCGGGGTCCCGGACCGGCGGATCGTGAGCGACTTCGCGGGATTCGACACCTGGGACTCCTGCGCCCGGGCCCGGCGGGTCTTCGGGGTGCACAAGGCGGTGCTGGTGAGCCAGGGGTTCCACGTCCGCAGGGCGCTGGCGCTGTGCGGGGCGGCGGGGATCGACGCGTACGGGGTCGCGGTTGACGAGCCGCACGATGCGACCTGGTACTTCGGTGGCACGCGGGAGGTCGTGGCGGCGAGCAAGGCCGCGCTGGACGCGGCGTTCGAGCCGGATCCGCACTTCCTGGGGCCACGGGAGCGGGGGATCGAGGAGGCGCTGGCGGAGCGGGGCTCGGGCGCGCGTTGAGCGGTTGCCCCCGGACCTCCCTGAGGCCGCGCCCCGGCCCCCGATCGCCGTCAGCCGATGGTCGTCTCCGACACCACCCACGCCAGATAATCCTCGCTGCCGTTCACGATGGGCGTCGCGATGACCTCGGGGGTCTCGTAGTCGTGCGCCTCGCGGATATGCGCCTCCAGCTCGTCGTAGCGCGCGGCGGTGGTCTTGAACAGCACCTGCCACTCGGCCGCCGTCTCGACCTCCCCCTCCCACCGGTACACGGATGTCACGGGCTGGCTGATCTGCGCACAGGCCGCCAGCCGGGCCTCGATCGCCCCACGGGCCAGCGCCTCGGCCTTCTCGGGGGTGTCGGTGGTGGTCAGTACGGTCAGGTAGTCGGCCACTGCTGCGGTACCTCTCTCCACGGGGCGGTTGCACGGCACGGCTGCGGACTGGCGCCCACCACGCTAGCCGGTGAGGATTGAGGGAACCCGCCGACGATCAGACCGGACCGATCGAGGGGCACTCATGGATGACCTCACCACGCTCGCGCGCCACCATCTGGACCAGGCCAAGGCCGATCCGCACGGGCGCAGCGCACATCTGTTCCTGCACGACGGCCCGCTGCGGCAGAGCGTGATCGCCATGGTCTCCGGCTGCGAGCTCGACGAGCACAACGCTCCCCCGGCGGCCAGTCTCCAGGTGCTGCACGGGCATGTACGGCTGACCGGCGGCGGTGACCGGTTCGATCTCATCGCGGGCCAGGTGCAGGAGTTGCCGCACGAACGGCACGGGTTGCGGGCGCTGGAGGACTCGGTGGTGCTACTGACGGCCGTGACCGCCACGCATGGCTGTCCCACGCCTTACGAGGACGCGGCCACCGCCTGACGCAGCGTCGATATGCGGCTCCGCCGCGTGGCACGGGCTCCGCCCCGGGACCCCGGGACCCCGGGACCTGAGGCCTGGGGCCTGGGCGAAGCCCCGGACACCCTCCAAGCGCACTGGGGCGGCGGGGCCAGCGGGTCTCTCCCCTCCCCGCCCCTTCCCACTACCAGGGGCTCCGCCCCTGGACCCCGGAGGGCGGCGAGCCGGCCGTCGCCGCGATCAGCTCACCGGCCGGGCCGCCTGGGACGCGGGGGTCGAGCAGCCGACCGGTGGGCAGGGGGCCGGCGCGTGCGCGTGGCGGGCGGCGAGGGCGTGAACACCCGCGTCCGCGGGCCGGTCGCGGCCGGCGCACCGGCACAGCGGATGACCGCGCACATCCGCATTCTCCGGCCGGAGTCCGGGACGGAACCCCGAGGTCACCTCACCCCGGGACCCCGGAAGGCGGCGAGCCGGCCGTCGCCGCGATCAGCTCACCGGCCGGGGGCGCCCATCGCACCACCTGCGAGGCGGCCGGGGTCTGGGGCGGAGCTCCAGTTTCGGGAAGGGGCGGGGCGGGGAGCAGCACGCCGCAGGCGTCACCTCCGGCGGACACCCCCTAGTCGCTGCCGCCGCCACCGCCACCACCGCAGGAGTGGTGGCCACCGCCGTAGTCGCCCCCGTGACCGCCGTGACCGCCGTGACCGCCGTAGTCGCCGCCATGGCTCCCGCCACGGTCGTCGCCCCATCCGTGCGCGGTGTAGAAGGACTCCTGGTCGAGGTACTCGGGGTCGTAGGCGATGAGGAGGTTCCGGTCCCAGTAGGCCGGGCCGCCGGTCGGGATGGGTATCGCGTCGCTGACGGCCCTGCGCCGGGCCGGTTCCGGGACGACGACGGGGCCGTAGAAGACGTACGGGGGGAGCGTCCCCTCCCGCACGGCCGCTGCCACGCGGCGCCTGCCCATGCGGGTGGGGCGGCCCCGGAGACGGGTGAGCAGTCCGTCAGCCGTGAGCCGGTGCCGGATCTCCGCCAGCTCGGGTCCGCCGAGCAGCGCGGGGACCACCTGGTCCACTGGCCTCGAGCGCGGGCACAGCGCGATGAGCGCCCGCTCTATCGGGTGCTCGGCCCCCGGATGATCGGCCCCCGGATGCTCGGCCCCCGAGTGTTCAGCCCCCGCCCCCGCCGTGGCGCGGATCCGGGAGCGCCGGAGGGTGATCACATCCCGCTCCTGGAGCGCTATCAGGAGGGTCTGGATCACCCACGGCCGCCCGCCCACCAGATAGGCGATGTCATAAAGGTCCGGGCGTCTCGTCATGGCACACATCGGAATGCCCCCGTCCATCCGAACTGTTCATGTACTGTCAGTTTTGTCTTTCTGAACGGTGATGAACCCTGATGAGTGCCGTTTCAGAGCAGAATTTGAGCTTTCGCCCCCTTACTCGTTCGACGTCGTGACGGACACATCCGCCGACGGACCGGCGCCCGTGGCGGTCAGTGCCGCGACCGAGAAGGTGTACGCGGTGGCCGGGCGCAGCTTGCCGATCACCCGCAGCATCCCCTTGGCCCGGGGCTGGGAGACCAGGACGTCGCGGCCGGTCACGGCGATACCCCGGCCGTCGGAGACGGTGATGCGGTAGCCGATGACCGGGGTGTCGCCGGTGGTCTTGGGCGGGGTCCAAGAGAGCCTCGCCGCCGTGGCGTCGGCGTTGGCCTTGACCCCGGTGGGGACGCCGGGCAGGGCGCCGGGGCCGCCGGCGGTGGGCGTCACGGGGGCCGCGGGGAGGGACACCTCGCTCACCCCGGCCTTGTTGCGGGCGGTGACGGTGACCGTGTACGAGGTCCCGTTGTCGAGCCCGCGGACGACCGCGTAGGCGGTGCGCTTGAAGTCGGCGGCCGGGATGGTGGTGGAGACGGACCGCGAACCGCCCGAAGCCGTCACCGTGTACGAGGTGACCGAGGAACCACCCTCGACGTACGACGGGTTCCAGGTGACGTACACCGATCCGTCCGCCGCGAAGTCCCCCACGCGGGTGGGCGCCTCGGGCACGGAGTCGGCGGCGAACGTGCGGCCGAGCAGCCCCCGGTAGCGGGGTTCGAGACCGGCCCCGGCCACGATGTCGGCCGGTGCCTCGGACGGATCGTCCAGGATGTGGTTGCCGCTGGTCACCACGCCCTTGTCGTTCCCGTCGGGATCGCCCTGCTCCCAGTAGTTGCCGACGATGCGGGTCGGGTCGTTGTTGCCGAGGTCGTCGCGGTAGTCGACGTGGGCGCTGAGGACGTTGGCCTGAGCGCCGTAGAGGACATTGCCTTCGACCGTGACATAGGTGCAGCCGTTGTCGGTGTAGACGGTCCGGCCCAGCCCCCACCCGTCGTGGATGACATTGCCGGTGATCTTCTCGCCGTTGTCGAGGGAGCTTCCGGTGAGGCCCTGGGTGTAGACGCCGGCGCCGTCGTCGAGTGCCTGCATGTAGTCGAAGATGAGGTTGTTGGACACCCTGTTGTCGCGGGAGACATTGGCGGTGGCCGGTTTGCCGATCTTGTCGGGCCAGCCGCCCCAGCCCATCGAGATCGCCGAGTAGGCGACATGGTCGATCTGGTTGTGGGCGATGGTGTTGTCCTGGGTGTAGCCGTTGAGGATGGCGACGCCGCCGTGGTACTCGCGGGGCAGCGCGTAAAGGTGGTTGTTCGTCACCGACACCTCGCGGGTGAGGTCGGCGTCGCTGCCCGGCCGTGGGGCGTCCACCCCGCCGATCTCCATGCCGTTGCCGGAGATGTCGGTGAAGACATTGCCGCGTACGGTCGCGTTCCGCGTCCCGGTGCCGAGTTCGAGCCCGGCCGCGCCGAGGTGGGTGAACGCGTCGTCGGAGAACTCGATGTCACGGCCGTGGCTGATGGCCACGCTGCCGGGCATCTTGGTCCAGGACGCGTACGGGCAGGTGCCGCCCGGGGTGTACTCGCACAGCCCCTGCGTCTTCCAGCCCTCCGGGCCGGTCACCGTATAGCCCGCCTGCACCTCGGAGAAGCCCTCGGGCGAGGAGGGGGTGAGCCAGGTGGCGTACGAGAACTCGATACCGCGCAGGGCGATGTCGTGCAGCGGCGCCCGCCCGGTGCCCCGCCCGTCGACCAGCTTCTCCAGGACCGGCGCCGCCACGTCGGCGGTGCGCGGATTCTCCCCGGAGCGCGGGCGGTAGTAGACGGTGCGGGTGTGCCGGTCGAGGTACCACTCCCCGGGCTGGTCCAGAACCTCGAAGGCGTTCTCGACATAGCCGGGCAGCGCGCCGCCTGTGAGCTTGGCGGGGCCGACCATGTTGATGCTGCGGCCGGGGATGTCGGGGAACTCCACGCGCCTGGTGGAGTTGTCCCAGCACGGCTGGGCCATGGTGAGGGTGGTGCCGGTCATCGAGCCGATGGGGCAGCGCGGTTCGGTCCACGGGCCGAGCCCGTACTGCCGGATGTTCCACAGCGCCTCACCGCTGGGGTAGACGAACTCGATGTCCGACGGATTGCGCCAGCGGGCGAGGGTGTCGGCGGACGCGGTGTAACCGGTGTCGGTCGCGGTGAGGGTCACCGGGATCGGCCCGCGCGCCCGCTGGGCGCGGACGCCGTTCACATACAGCTGTCGGGTGTTGTCCAGCCCGGCGGGCGCGGGCGCCGACCACAGCCCGGCGCTGCCCTTGACCGGCCGCCAGCCCCGGACCGCCCGCCCACCGCTGAACACGGTGCCCTTGCCGCCCTGCCAGATGACGCGATGGCCATTGCCCCCGGAGTCACGAGAGTCGAGGACGAGCGGACGGGTGAGGCGGTACGTGCCCGGCGCGAGATGCACCGTAAGGTCGGCACTCTGGTGCGGGACACGCTTCCGTACGAGGTCGCGGGCGCGCTCGGGGGTGCGGACGGGGGCGGCGCGGGTGCCGGGGGCGCGGTCGTCGCCGTTGGGTGCGACATAGACATCGGCGGCGGGACGGGGCCCGCGCGCGACGGCGTCGGCGGTGCCGCCGAACGCGGCGCCGAGGGTGGCTAAGACAGCCGCGACGGCGGCGGCTCTCGGGGCCGCCCTACGGGCCTTGCGGACGGTCCGGATGCGTGAGCGTACGTACTCCGACATGTCCCTCCCTGCGGAACCTTGCTGGAACCCTGCTGGAACTCGTGGAGTGCTGGCCCGGGAAAGGTAGGATCTATGAGCGGAACACGTCAATATAGCGGCACGGAATCGCCTCGCTTCGCCTCCAAGGCGTCAATTCATTGGATCTATTGACCCGTGAGGGGCGTTCGGAGTGTCAGGGCGCCGTGTCGCCGTCGTACAGGACGACGTACCGGCCGCGGGCCTCGCCGCCCTCCGACAGCCGCCAGCCCGCGCTGACATGGCCCCGGATCCCGGTGGACTCCGCACCGGACTCCGGACGCAGAACGCGCGTCACATGGAGGGCGGGACCCCCGTCGCCCAGCGGCAGACGGGTGCCGTCCGGACGGTTCGCGACGGCCGGAGCCTCCGCGGCCCCCGCCGGGACGTCGAACCCGGCTCCGGTCACCTCAGCCGTGACGGACGGATCCGGGGTGTGGGACTCGCTCTGCGCCTGCGGTTCGGCGCGGCCCTGGAGGAGCGCGATCAACTGGGCCACCAGCACCGGGTCATACGGCCCGTCGTAGATCCACCGCTGCCCCAGCACCCCGTGCTCGGTCGTGCCGATGAGGGCCCGCTCGGCTCCGTCGAGCGGCGCGGCGCGATAGGTCATCGGAACGTGGTACCAGGCGGGCCGGTCACCGGCGTCGTCCCGGACCACCATGAACTCGATCCCCACCTCGCCCTCCGGGTCGTCGAGGCGGAAGCCGCCGACCCGGGACAGCTCCGGAGGGCGCCGCGCGGCGGCGTACCACGGCTGCTGGGGCAGCCACGGGGTCAGGAGCTCCAACTTGGTCGGGCTCATCGTGGTCTTGTGAATGATCGACATGCCGTGTGAACGCCTTCGCTCGTCGTACGCTTCCCGGTCGCCGACACGGTCTCACGGCGCGCGGAAAGACCCGGCGCGCCGTGCGCGCCGGGCCTTTTGACGGCCGACCCCCCACTTGGCCGGCCGGTGGATCAGGAGCGGGTCGCGCGGGTCGCCTCGACCGCCGTGGTCTTCGCGTCCGAAGACGGCTTGGTGGCCCGGTGCCCGTCATTGGACACGACGATCACGCAGACCTTGCCCGGCTTGCCCGGCTTACCGGGCTTGGTGGGCAGGGGCTTCCCGGGCTTGGCGGGCGTGGCGGGCTTGCCCGGCTTGGCGGGCTTGGCGGGCGTGGTGGGCTTACCCGGCTTCGCGGGGAAGGCGGGGACGGAGTCCGAGTTCCCGGCGCCACGCTTGATCACCACGACCTTGCAGGTCTTCCCGGGGTCGGTCGGGAAGGCGGGGATGACGACGCAGGTGTCGTCGTGCCCGCGGGAGCGGTCCTTCGACACCGCGACGGCCTTCTTACCGGCGGCCTTGCCCGCATCGGTCAGCTTGACCGTCTTGGCATGCTCAACCACCTTGCCCGGCTTGGCCGGCTTACCCGGCGTGGTCGGCTTGGTCGGCTTGGCGCTGTCGTCGTCGGCCCGGATCACACAGAGGGCCGGACCCTGGGACGTCTTCCCCTTGGCGGCGGAGGCCGACGCCGAGGAGGACTGGGAGGCAGAGGCCGAGGCGGGGGCCGCGGCCCCCAGCGCCAGGGCGCCCGCCGCCACGGCGAGCACGACACCGCGCCGCTTCGCGGCCGAGAAACGGGGCAGAGTACGGGACATGGGCACAGCTCTCCTTCGTTCGGGGAGTGGAACTGGCTGCCGAAGGATCCTTGATCCGTCGGCGCACTCACCGTGGCGCACCGATGCTGAGTCCTCGCTGAATCACCTGAGGCCCCGCTGAAACGGTGCCGGTTTCAGCGGGGCCTCAGCTTGCCCGTGCCATCCTGACCGCGTGCGCATACTGGTGGTGGAAGATGACGCCCGACTCCGCGAGCTGCTCACCGAGGGCCTGGAGCAGGAGGGTTTCACCATCGAGACGGCGGCCGACGGGCTGAGCGGCCTGGCGCTGGCCCGGTCCGGCGAGTACGCGGCGATCGTGCTGGATGTGATGCTCCCCGGGTGCTCCGGCTATCAGCTGTGCTCGCGGCTGCGCGAGGAGGGCGACTGGACGCCGATCCTGATGCTCACCGCCAAGGACGGCGAGTACGACGAGGCCGATGGGCTCGACGTGGGCGCGGACGACTATCTGACCAAGCCGTTCTCCTTCGTCGTCCTGATCGCCCGGGTGCGCGCCCTGGTGCGGCGCGGCGGGCTGGACCGGCCCGAGGTGCTGGAGCTGGGCGATCTGCGGCTGGAGCCCGCGGCGCTGGCCTGCGCGCGCGGGACGGACGAGGTCACGCTCACGGCCAAGGAGTTCGCCGTGCTGGAGTACCTGGCGCGGCGCGCCGGGCAGGTGGTCTCCAAGTCCGAGATCGTGCAGAGCGTATGGGACGCCGCGTACGACGGCGGGGCCAACCTCGTCGAGGTCTACATCCGCAGTCTGCGCCGGAAGATCGATGTGCCGTACGGACGGCGGTCGATCCGCACGATACGGGGCGCGGGCTATCTGCTGGCCCGCGACGGAGGGTGAAACGGTGGGGCACACAGCGGGCTCGATACGCAGCGCGGACGCGGAGCACATGGCGCACGGGCAGCGGGAGTCGGAGGGCACACGGACCCACCGCCCGCGCCTGACCTCCGGGTTGAGCGTGCGCGCCAAGGCCGTGCTGGCGGCCGCCGGGACCGTGGCCTTCGCGATCGCGCTGTGCATGCTGGCACTGGTGCTCGCCCTCCAGCACAACCTCCGTGCCAGCGCCGATCTGGACGCCAGGAACGCCGCCGTGGCGATCAAGGGCCAGCTGAAGACCCGGGCCATGCCGCAGCGGGCATACATCGTCGCCCCCGGCGCGGTGACGATCAAGGACGCCTCCGGCCGGACGGTCACCCCCACGGCCCCGGCGGATGCCGCCTCGCAGGGGTCGGCCGGGCTCCCGGGGCTCCACACCAAACCGGCCGAGCCCGCCGAACCCACCAAACCCGCCGAATCCACTGAATCCACCGAAACCGTCGAGGCCGGGCGGCCGTACAGCGTGACGGTGAGCCCCTCGACCACCTCACTCGACAGCGCCACCGGGCTGATGCTGCGCCAGGCCGCCCCAGCGGCCGCCGGTCTGGTGCTGTTCGTGGCGGGGCTCACCTGGCTGCTGGTGGGGCGCGCACTGCGCCCGGTCGCCGCGATGCGGCAGGAGTTCACCGAGATCACCGAGCGCGATCTGCACCGCCGGGTGCCGGTGCCCCGGGCGCGGGACGAGATCCACCGGCTGGCCCGGACCATGAACGCCACGCTGGACCGGCTGCACCGGGCCATGACCCGGCAGCGGCAGTTCGTGGCCGACGCCTCGCATGAGCTGCGCAGCCCCATCGCGGCCGTACGCGCCCAGCTCGAGCTGGTCCTGGCCCGCCCGTCGCGCACCGACTGGCCGGCCGCCGTGCACAAGGCGCTGCGGGACACCGACCGGCTCCAGGCCGTCGCCTCGGATCTGCTGCTGCTCGCCCGGCTCGACGCGCAGGAGGCGCCGCCCAAGGCCGCGGTGGACCTCGGGGCGCTGGCGGCCGAGGAGGTACGGCGCCACCCGGGCGCGCTCACGATGGACCAGCCCACGATGGCCGGGGGTCTCCCCACGAAGACCGGGGACCACCCCACGAATTCCGGGAACCAGGACCGGGCCGCCGTCGTGACCGGCAGCCGGGTGCAGCTGTCCCGGCTGCTCACCAACCTCGCCGACAACGCCCGCCGCCACACCCGCACCAGCGTCTCCATCACCGTGGCGGTCCAGGGCGGCATGGTCGAACTGGCCGTGGACGACGACGGCCCCGGCATCCCCGAATGCGACCGCGAGCGCGTCTTCGAGCGGTTCACCCGGCTGGATGATGCCCGGGCCCGCCAGGACGGCGGCACCGGTCTCGGCCTCGCCATCGCCAATGACATCGCTCACGCCCACGGCGGCACCCTTACGGTGCTCACCAGCCCGCGGGGCGGGGCTCGCCTGCTGTTGCGCCTGCCCCGGGCGGCATAGCCGGGCCCGACCCCGGTGCCGACACGGCTGCCCAGTCGTGAGAGTTTGGCAACTACCGGACCAGACTGATCAGTTGGTCAGTAGTATCTGCCCTTTCTTGGCCGTGTCCCAGATGGAGGTGTCGAAGGTGCTGTCGGGGACGGGGGCCGTCGTGCTGGCCGCGTCCGCGGTGCTGGTACTGGTGTTAGCACTGTGCCTCACCTGGGTGGTCAGACTTCGCCGCGCGCTCGCGGACGCGCGTAGGGCGACCGAGCGAGAACGAGCCGTTTCCGAGCGGGAACGAGCCAATGCGGCCGAAGAGCGGGCGCTGGCGGCCGAGCGCGGCGAGGAGGTCGCCCGGCTGGCCGCCGTACAGACCGATCTGGACGAGGCGGCGCGCCGGGAGCGGATCCTGCGCGACTCCGTCCAGGCGTCGTTCGAGTCCGTGGCCCGCAATATGCACGCCATGTCGATGGTGCAGCAGCAGGTCCTCGACGGCCTGGAGCAGTATGTCGAGGACGCCGGGCTGATGGGCGAGGTCATGAAGGCGGACCACGCCGCCGCCCAGATGACCCGCAAGGCCCAGACGCTGCTGGTGATGTGCGGGATCTGGCCCGCGCGGCGGGAGACCCGGCCGGTGTCGCTCTTCGACTGTGTGCGGGGCGCGCAGTCGCGCATCGTGGAGTTCGGCCGGGTGGACGTCCACGGCGGTCAGACCCTCTACGCGGTGGCCCCCGCCGTGGAGGGCCTGATGCACGCGGTGGCCGAACTCCTGGAGAACGCCACGGTCTTCTCCCCCTCCCGCACCCAGGTCGCGGTCGCCATCCGCGAGGTCGCGGCGGGCGCGGTCATCGAGATCGACGACGCGGGGCTCGGGATGCCGCCGGACGTGCTGGAGAAGGCCGTGGGCCAGCTGCGGGACGGTCTCGACCTGGCCCAGCTGGGCGCGGTGCCCCGGCTGGGGCTCGCCTGTGTGGGGCGCTGGTCGCGGGAGCTGGGCTTCGGCGTCGAGCTGTCCACGGCGTCGGCGTACGGCGGCACCCGGGTGGTGGTCTTCGTACCGCACCGGCTGCTGACCGAGCAGCCGAGCGCCGTACGGGCGGCGGACCACAAACCGGTGGTCGTGGAGCCCGTGGTCGTCGGCACGGTGAACCAGGACGCGGGCGGCGCGGGGCTCGGCACGGCCGCCGCCGACCCCGCCGGGGGCGGTCTGCTGAACGGCGTGTCCGTGGACGACGTCCCCGACGCGCCCGACGCCCCCGCGCCCCTCGGCACCGGGCTGCCCCGGCGCCGCAACCGCCGCCGCCCGGCCGCCGGAGCCGCGTCGGCCTCCGGCTCCGCCCCGGCCTCCTCCACCGACGTGGCCGATGGGGCCGATGGGGCCGACGCGGTCGGCCTCGCCACCGCCTCCGGCACCCCCGCCCGCGCCGCGCCCACCCCGCCGGCCGCGGCGGCCCCCTGGACACCCGAGGCCGCCCGCGCCTCCATCACCAGCGTCGTCTCCGGCACCCGCCGCGGGCGCGCGGAAGCGGAGGCGGAGACGGAGACGGAAGCGGAGACCGTACCGCCCGAGGATGAATCGAGTCCGGACCGAGAAGACCGAGAGGGAGGCCGGTAGTGGCCGGAACCATATCCAGGTTGCCCGACGTGGGATGGATGCTGCGTCCGCTGACGGGGATCCCCGGGGTGCGGCATGCCGTCGTCGTCTCGGAGGACGGTCTGCGCATGGGCCATGACTCCGCCGAGGGGCTGACCGGCGAGGTGTCCCGGCTCGGGGTGGCCGAGGCCGAGTCGCTGGCCGCCGCCTGTGCCGCGCTCACGGTCACCAGCCAGTCCACGGTGTCGCTGCTGTTCGGCGACGAGGCCGGGGTGCGGCAGCTGATGATCGAGTCCGACAGCGGGTTCGTGCTGTTCACCTCGGCCGGTCAGGGCGCCTCGCTGGGGGTGGCCACCGACACGGAGGCGGATGTCGGCCTGGTGGCTCAGCAGATGCAGTTACTGGTCGCGAAGATCGGTGCCCATCTGAGCAGCCAGCCGCGGGAGCCGATGGGCCGCCCGACGTCATGAGCCGACCCGGCGAGGAACGCACCACGGCCGCGGTGCGCCCCTATGTGATCACACGGGGGCGTGCCGGTTCCTCACGGGATGCTCTGCCGCTGGAAACGCTTGTCGTGGCGTCCGGGAGCGCGCTGCCGCCGCATCTCCAGCCCGAGTACCGGCGGATCGCCGACTTCTGCCAGGGGCTGCTGTCGGTGGCGGAGGTCGCCGCCCATCTCGGTCAGCCACCGGCCGTGGTGCAGGTGCTGCTCGCGGATCTCATCGACTGGGGGCACATCGTGGCGCGTCCGCCGATCCGGGTGGTCAAGCGAAAACGTGCCGATTTGGACTTGCTGAGGAAGGTGCTCGATGGGCTTGAGAGCAAGCTCTGAGATCTCGATGGCCGGTACGGACGGCACAACCAGGACCGACCACCACACGGCCCACACGGCCCACCCGGCCCACCCGGGTCACGCGGACCGCACGACCCGCACAGACCACACCAACGAGACAGGCGATACGGACGAGACGGGCGATACGGACGACATGGATGACATGGACGACACCCCCGTCATGTACGTGGAGTCCAGCGTGGCCGGGGCGGCCAAGATCCTGGTGGTCGGCCCGATGGGCGTCGGCAAGACCACGCTGATCGGCACGGTGTCGGAGATCAAGCCGCTCTCCACCGAGGCGACCATGAGCCAGGCCGGGGCCCGGCTCGACACCAAGGTGCGGCCGTCGAAGACCACGACCACCGTCGCGCTGGACTTCGGGCGGATCACCCTGGGCGGCGAGTTGGTGCTGTACCTCTTCGGCACCCCCGGCCAGCAGCGGTTCCTGCCCGCCTGGAAGGACCTGGCGCGCGGCGCGCTGGGCGCGCTCGCGCTGGTCGACACCCGCGATCTGGAGGCGTCCTTCGACGCGATCGGGCATCTGGAGGACCTGGATGTGCCGTTCTCCGTCGCCGTCAACGCCTTCCCGGACAGCACTCCGCACAACGAGGACGATCTGCGCTCCGCGCTCGATCTGCTCCCCCACACCCCGCTGGTCATCTGTGACGCCCGGGAGCACAAGTCCTCGGTCCAGGCGCTGATCTCGCTCGTCTCGCATCTGATCGAGACGCTGACGGAGGCGTCGTGACCGCCCGGGCCGCCTCCCGGGTGCCGCTGTACGGGACCGCGCTCGACGGTCCGCTCACCGACCTGTACGAGCGGATGCGGCGCGACCACGGTCCGGTGGTCCCGGTGGAGATCGCGCCCCGGGTCGAGGCATGGCTGGTCATCGGCCACCGTGAGCTGCTCCATCTCACCCGCGACGAGCAGTACTTCTCCCATGACCCGCGCCGCTGGACCCCGCTGCGCGAGGGCCGGGTGGCGGCCGACTCGCCGCTGATGCCGCTGGTGGGCTGGCGCCCGGCGCTGCTGTTCGCGGACGGCGCGGCGCACCGCCGGATGCGCTCGGCGGTGGCCGACGCGCTGGGGCGGGTCAACGGCCATGAGCTGATCCGCAGGGTGCGGGCCACCGCGGAGCGGCTGGTCGCCGGGTTCGCCGACCAGCACGCGGCGGATCTGGTCGAGAGTTACGCCCGCCTCCTGCCGCTCCAGGTCGTCACCGAACTGCTGGGCCTCGACGAGGAGAACGGGGCCCGGCTGGTCGAGACGCTCACCACGATCGTCGCCCCGACCGTGGCCGCCACCGGCGCCAACAAGCGGATGGGCCAGATCCTGCTCCAGCTGATCGCCGGGAAGAAGCGGCGGCCGGGCGCGGACCTGACGTCCTGGCTGCTGGAGCACCCCGTCGGGCTCAGCGACGAGGAGGTGCTGCACAACCTCGTGGTGATCATCGTCGCGGGCAACAACACCACCGTGAACTGGATCGCCTCCACGCTCCAGATCCTGCTCACCGACCCCGCGTTCCGCTCCTCGCTGGCCCGCGGCCACCTCACCGTGGACGACGCCCTGGACCTGGTGCTGTGGCGCCAGCCGCCCACCCAGAACTTCCCCGGCCGCTACGCCACCCGCGATCTGCGCTTCGGCGGCCAGGACATCCGCGCCGGGGACATGCTCATCCTGGGCCTCGCGGGCGCCAACGCGGACCCCGAGGTGCTGCCCGAGGACGGACGTCCGGTGGTCGGCAACCGCTCGTACCTCGCCTTCGGGGCGGGCCCGCACGGCTGCCCGGCGCGGGATCCGGCCCGGCTGATCACCCGTACCGCCGTGGACACGCTGCGCCACCGGCTGCCCGATATGGAGATCGCGGTGCCGGAGGAGCAGCTTCCGTGGATCACCTCGCCGTGGTCCAAGGGCCTGGCCAAGCTGCCGGTGCGGTTCTCCGCGCCGCAGCTGGCCGCCGACGCCCCGGCTTCGGGTCCGGGTTCGGCCCCGACCCCCGACCGACCGGCCCCGACCCCCGACTCCCCCGCAGGAGACAGCAGATGACCGACGGCCGATGCCCCGTGTCGCACGCCGACCCCGCCGCACCGCACCGCCTGGACCCCACCGGGGCGCGCCAGCACGCGGTGAACGAAGAGCTGCGCGCCCGCGGGGCCGCGGTCCCGGTCCTGCTGCCCGGTGACGTACCGGCATACGCCATCACCCGGCACGAGGAGCTGAAGGACTTCGTCACCCACCCCGACGTGGCCAAGAACGCCTGCCACTTCGCCGCGCTGCGGAACGACGAGCTCCCGCCCGGCTGGCCGATGCGTACCTTCGCCACCGTGCGCGGCATGATCACCGCGGATGGCGAGGACCACAAGCGGCTGCGGTCCCTGGTGACCCGGGCGTTCACCCCGCGCCGGGTGGAGGCGCTGCGCCCGGTGGTCCACGAGCTGACCGGAACGCTGCTCGATCGGCTGGGCGAGGCCGCCGCGGCCGATCCGGACGGGGTGGCCGATCTGCGCCGCCACTTCGCGCTGCCGCTGCCCATGAACGTGATCTGCCGGCTGCTGGGCGTCGACGACCACTACCAGGACCGGCTGCACGAGCTCTCCAACGAGATCGTCTCCACCCAGACCGCGGCCGATCGGGTCCCGGCCGCCAACCGCGAGATGGTGGCGATCCTCGGCCAGGTGGCCGCTGCCCGGCTGCAGGACCCCGGGGACGATCTCACCAGCGCGCTGATCGCGGTCCGTGAGGAGGACGGCGACCGGCTCAGCGAGGAGGAGCTGATCGGCACGCTGATGCTGACGATCATCGCCGGGCACGAGACCACGCTCAACCTGATCACCAACGCGGTGCGGGCGCTGTGCAACCACCGCGATCAGCTGGATCTGGTCCGCTCCGGGGCCGCGAGCTGGAGCGATGTGGTCGAGGAGACGCTGCGGTACGACAGCCCGGTGTCCTTCTTCCCGTTCCGCTACACCACGAGGGACCTCCCGGTCGGGGACGCGGTCATCCCCAAGGGCGCGCCCGTGCTCGTCTCGTACACCGCCGCCGGGCGCGACGAGCGGGCGTACGGCCCGGACGCCGGCCGCTTCGACGTCACCCGGGGCGCGCGCCATCTGTCCTTCGGCCACGGCGCCCACTTCTGCCTGGGCGCCCCGCTGGCCCGCATGGAGGCCGTGATCGCCCTCGAAGCCCTCTTCACCCGCTTCCCCGCGCTGGATCTGGCGATCCCCGACGAGGAGCTGGTCCCCCACCCCAGCTTCGTGGGCAACAGCCCGCGGCGGCTGCCCATCCGGCTGGGGACGCCCGGGGTGGCTCACAGCGGCTGAGGGAGCGCGCTGAGGGCAGCGTTGCCTACGGGAAACGGCGGGGATGCGGCTGGGTAACAGGCACCCCGCAGGCTTCCTGGCATGGAGTCGTACAGGGAGCCGATGAGGCCGGGCCGCCGCCGGGTGGTGATCGTCGGCGGCGGCATGGCGGGTACGAGGCTGGCGCAGCAGCTGGCCGCGCGGGGCGCGGGCCCGGGCTCGCTCGCCGTCGAGGTCACGATCATCGGTGAGGAGCCGCACCCCGCGTACAACCGGGTGCTGCTCGCCGAGGTACTCGCCGGGCGGTACGCCCCGGAGGTCATCGCGCTCCCCGCCCCCGCCGCCGGGGTACGGCGGCTGAGCGGGGTGCGGGTGGTGCGCGTCGACCGCCCCACGGCGGAGGTGGTCTGCGACGACGGCCGCCGCGTGCCGTACGACGCGCTGGTGCTGGCCACCGGCTCCAACCCGGTGCTGCCACCGCTGCGCGGCCTGTTCGAACCGGACGGCCACGAGCTTCCGGACGGCGTCCACGCCTTCCGCACCATGGACGACTGCCTGGCCCTCGGCGCCGCCGTACGCCCCGGGGCGCGGGCCGTCGTCATCGGCGGCGGGCTCCTGGGGGTCTCCGCCGCGCGTGCGCTGGCCCAGCGCGGCGCCCAGGTGGTCCTGGCGCAGCAGGGCGAGCACCTGATGGAGCGCCAGCTGGACCCGGGCGCGTCAGGGGTCCTGCGGCGGCATATGGCGGCGCTGGGCGTGGAGGTCCACACGGAGTGCCGCGTCCGCGGCCTGCGCACGCGCGCGGTGGACGGCGGGCGCGCGGTGAGCGGCGTCGACCTGGCCGACGGATACGTCCTGGAGGCGGACCTGGTCGTGCTGGCGTGCGGGGTCCGGCCACGGGTCGGTTTGGCGGTGGCCGCTGGGCTGGACGTGGCGCGGGGGGTCATGATCGACGACGAGCTGCGGACGAGTGATCCGCGGGTGTTCGCGGTGGGCGACTGCGCGGAGCACGCGGGGGTCGTGTACGGCCTGGCGGGCGCCGCCCAGGAACAGGCGGACGTGCTGGCGCGCCTGCTCTCCCCCACCCCGCCCCTCCCCGAACCTACGGGGCCCCGCCCCCCAGCCCCCCAGGAGGCCGCCGCCCCGGAACCCGCACCTGGGGACCGGTTCGTGGGCACGGACGCCGTACCCGCCGACCCCGCTGCGTGGGCACAACGCGGCCACCGGGCCGCATCCGGCGGCGAGACCGCGCCCCGGTACCACGGCACCCGCACGCTCACCCGGCTCACGCTCACCGCAGCGCCCGGCTCCGCCGGAGCGAGCCCGTCGGGTACCGATGGCCCCCTCGATCTCGCTGCCTTCGGCAACCCCACCCCCGCCCCCGGCGACGACGTGATTCACCTCACCGACGCCACCCGCAACACGTACCGCAAAGTCGTGGTCCGCGGTGACCGCCTGCTCGGGGGCATTCTTCTCGGCGATCTCGGCACCGTTGGCGCGCTCGCCCGTACCTGGGAGAGCGATGAGCCGCTCCCCGCCACCCCCTTGCTCCACCTGTTGACCAACGACGGAGGGTCCTGACGATGAGCGCATCGAATCCCCGAACCGCCGAGAACGCCGGAAACGCCGGAAACGCCGCACCCACCATCGTGCTCATCGGCCACGGCATGGTCGGCCAGCGGTTTCTCGAAGCGCTGGCCGAGCGGAAGGTCACGGAGACCGCCCGCGTCGTCGTGTTCTGCGAGGAGCCCCGCCCCGCCTATGACCGTGTCCAGCTGACCTCGTACTTCTCCGGGCGCACCCCGGACGAGCTCTCGCTCGTCGAGGACGGCTTCATGGCACGCCACGGCATCGAGTTGCGGCTGGGCGACCCGGCCCAGGTCATCGACCGCGACGCCCGCACCGTGACCAGCCAATCCGGGCTGACCGTCGCCTACGACACGCTCGTGCTGGCCACCGGCTCGTATCCGTTCGTCCCGCCCGTGCCCGGCAAGGACAGCGACGGTTGCTTCGTCTACCGGACCGTTGAGGATCTGCTCGCGATCGAGGAGTACGCGAAGGACCGCTCGTCCGGCATCGTCGTCGGCGGCGGGCTGCTCGGCCTCGAGGCCGCCGGTGCGCTCAAGGGGCTCGGGCTCACCACCCATATCGTGGAGTTCAACCCGCGCCTGATGGCCATCCAGGTGGACGAGGGCGGCGGCGCCGCGCTGCGCCGGACGGTCGAGGACATGGGCCTGATCGTGCACACCGGCGTCGGCGGTAAGGAGATCACGGCGGACGGCGACGGCGCGGTCACCGCCATGACGCTGTCCGACGGCTCGTCCATCGACACCGACCTCGTCATCTTCTCGGCGGGCGTGCGCCCCCGCGATCAACTGGCCCGGGACTGTGGCCTGGAGGTCGGCGAGCGCGGCGGCATCGCGGTGGACGAGACGTGCCGCACCAGCGATCCGGCGGTGTACGCGATCGGCGAGTGCGCGCTGGCCGCCGACGGCCGGGTGTACGGGCTGGTCGCGCCCGGCTACGAGATGGCCGAGGTGGCGGCCCGCGAGATCGCCGATACCCCCGCCGACGAGGGCTTCACCGGCGCCGACACCTCCACCAAGCTCAAGCTCCTCGGCGTCGACGTGGCCAGCTTCGGCGACGCCCACGGCACCGCCGACGGCTGCCTGGACGTCGTCTACTCCGACTCCCGCACGGGCGTCTACAAGAAGCTCGTGGTGGGCGCCGACGGCGCGCTCCTCGGCGGGGTGCTGGTCGGCGACGCCGAGGCGTACGGCATGCTGCGCCCCCTCACCGGCTCGGTGCCGCCCGTGAGCGCCGAGCAGCTCGTCCTCCCGGCGGGGCTTGGCGCACCCGCCGCCCTCGGCCCCTCCGCGCTGCCGGACGAGGCGGTCATCTGCAACTGCCACAACGTCACCAAGGGCGCGATCCGTTCGGCCGTCACCGACCACCACTGCACCTCCGTCCCGGAGGTGAAGAAGTGCACCAAGGCGGGCACCGGCTGCGGCAGTTGCGTCAAGGCGCTCACCTCGCTCGTCAACGACGAGCTGGAGGCGAGCGGGGTCAGCGTGGACAAGGGGCTGTGCGGCTGCTTCGCGTACACCCGCGCCGAGCTGTACGAGATCGTCCGCACCCTGCGCATCACCAGCTACGCCCAGCTGCTGGACAGCCACGGCCGGGCGGAGGCCCGGGAGGGCGACGGCTGTGAGGTGTGCAAGCCCGCCGTGGCCTCGATCATCGCCTCGCTGGCCCCGACCCTGGGCGCGAGCGGCTATGTCCTGGACGGCGAGCAGGCGGCCCTCCAGGACACCAACGACCACTTCCTGGCCAACCTCCAGCGCAACGGGTCGTATTCGATCGTCCCCCGGATCCCCGGCGGGGAGATCACCCCGGAGAAGCTGATCGTGATCGGCGAGGTGGCCCGGGACTTCGGGCTCTACACGAAGATCACCGGAGGGCAGCGGATCGACCTCTTCGGCGCCCGGGTGGACCAGCTCCCGCTGATCTGGGCGCGGCTGGTGGACGCCGGTTTCGAGTCCGGCCACGCGTACGGCAAGGCGCTGCGCACCGTGAAGTCGTGCGTGGGCCAGACCTGGTGCCGCTACGGAGTGCAGGACTCGGTCCGGATGGCCATCGACCTGGAGCTGCGCTACCGGGGCTTGCGCTCACCGCACAAGCTCAAGTCGGCCGTCTCCGGCTGTGCCCGCGAATGCGCCGAGGCGCGCGGCAAGGACTTCGGCGTGATCGCCACGTCCAACGGCTGGAACCTGTACGTGGGCGGCAACGGCGGGGCGGATCCGCGCCACGCCGATCTGCTCGCCCAGGACCTGGACGACAAGGAGCTGATCCGGCTCATCGACCGGTTCCTGATGTTCTACATCCGCACCGCGGACCGCCTGGAGCGCACCTCGGCCTGGCTGGAGCGGATCGAGGGCGGTCTGGACCACGTCCGCGAGGTGGTGGTCGAGGACTCACTGGGGCTGTGCGCCGAACTCGAGGCGATGATGGCCGACCATGTGACCGGCTACCGCGACGAGTGGGCCGAGACCCTGGGCGACCCCGAGCGGCTGCGGCGCTTCGTCTCCTTCGTCAACGCGCCGGGCGCGGCCGACCCGACGGTGAAGTTCGTGCCCGAGCGCGACCAGGTCAAGCCGGACCTGACGATCCTGTCAGGACCCACCCTCCCCGTCCGTACTCTCGAAGGGACTGCCAGCCGATGACCATGGCACCCATGACGCCCATGGCAGCCGAGCGGACCGCGGTCCGCGTGGAACTCCTCGTCGACCAGCGCTGGTTCACCGTCTGCGAGCTGACCGACCTGACCCCCGGGCGCGGGGTGGCCGCACTGCTGCCGGACGGCGCCCAGGTGGCGGTCTTCCTTGACCGCTCGGGGCGCGTGTACGCGATCGCCAACCGCGACCCGTTCACCGGGGCGTATGTCCTCTCCCGGGGGCTGCTGGGCTCGGCGGGCGGGCGGCCGTTCGTCGCCTCCCCGCTGCTGAAGCAGCGCTTCGACCTGGCGACGGGGCGGTGCCTGGACGACGAGGGGGTCGTCGTCCAGGCGTACGCGACCCGTACCCGGGCGGGCGCGGACGAAGCGTCAGCCCAGGTCGCCTGAGACAAGGTGTCGGCCCGGGTCGCATGAGACGAGGCGTCGGCCCAGGTCCCGAGGTGTCAGCCCAGGTCCCGGGGTGTCAGCCCAGGTCGCGTGAGACCAGGACTCCGCACTGGACGGGGTCGCTCGCGCAGCCTGCCGTCCCCGCGGCGAGCACGCCCTTCGTCCCGGGGACGCCCGCGACGCCGAGCACCGTGGACATCTCGCTGTGCTCGGTGACGTCGGCGGGCAGCTCCTCGGTCGCCCACCCCGTACCGGTCCAACGGGCCAGTACGGAGTGGGGGTTGCCCGGGGCCCAGCCGGCGATCCACAGCCGCCCGGCGCCGTCCGCGCCCGCGGCGTTCGCCTCGCCGACGGGGAGCGCGGGGAGCGACTGCCAGCGGCCGCCGGTCCAGCGGGTGGCCATGGTGGCCGTGGGCGACTGCGGGTCGTTGGTCTTCCCGACGACGTAGACCGAGTTACGGCCGGTGGCCACAGCGTGGTTGGCCACCCAGCCGGTCGGGTGCTCGCCGGGGGCCGGCACCTCGCGGACCGTCCAGCCGCTGCCGTTCCAGTGGTACAGCAGCGGTACGGACACCTCGCCGGTCATGGCGCTCGCGGTGACCCATACGTCGTCCGGGCCGGTGCCGGTGATGTCCCAGGGCTGTACCTCGCCACCGCCGGGGGCGGCGGGGAGGGACGCCTTCTCCCATCCGGAGCCGGTCCAGCGCTCCAGACGGGAGACCTGAGCGTCGCCGTTCGGATCCCAGTCGAAACTGGTCAGCCAGGCCGACTTCGGGCCGAACGCGGCCAGGTCGCCGACGAAGCTCAGGGACCCCTCCGCGGGCGCCGCGTGGCCGACCTTCGTCCACTTCTCGCCGTCCCAGTGCTGCAGCACGATCGGCGCGGAGGTGTTGTCGGCCAGGCTGCCGGCCGCCCAGGCGTCGTCGGGCGCGGCGGCGGCGACCTTCTCCAGCTGGGCGGGCCTGCCGTCGGTGGAGGCGGCGGGCACGTCCGCCCATGTGCTGCCGTTCCAGTGCCTGATCAGGGGGGCGGGCCCATCGGCACCGTCCGTCGTGCGACCCACCGACCAGGCGTCCTCGGCGCCGGTCGCGGCGACGTCCCAGAACTCCCGCGAGGCGGTCTCGCTCAGCGGCGTCCGCAGCTTCCACGGGGTGTCGGCGCGGGCCGTCCGGTCGGACGAGGCGCTGGGCGTGGCGCCGGTCGTGGCGTTCGCGGGGGTGCCGAGGGTGGCGAGCGTGCCGAGTGCGACCGCGCACACCGCGACCGCCGTGCGCAGCCGCGTCCGGCGGGTTACGGGCCGTCCTGCCGTTCTGTCCATGACCGTCCTTCTGCTCGGGTGGGGTTCTCAGAAGGAAATGGCCGCCGCCCGCCCGTTCTTACAGCTCGCCCCGACCGGTCATTCAGGGGCCTTCAGCTGCCGGTCGCTCCACTCCGACTCCACCGTGGCGGTGTAGTTCACCACCGTGCCCGCCGTGAGCCCCGCCTCGGCGGCCTTCGCGTTCGGCTTGGTCAGCACCTCCTGGTCGGACAGCAGGGCCCCGGTCGCCGGGTCCACGATCAGCTCCGACCGCGCGGTCCCGTAGTCGGGCCGGGCGGTCGCCGGCAGGGCGAAGCCGACCCCCTTACGGCCCAGCGGGTCGGTCACCTCGCCGAGCGACCGGATGCCCGGCAGATCCGCGATGACGCGGTACGCGGCGGCCCGGACCCCGGGCCTGACCGGGAGGCCGATCAGCCCGGCCGCCTGCCGCCACATCCACTCGGTGCGGCCGGAGATCTCGCTTCCACGGTCCTCCTCGTACAGGTCCGCCAGCACCTCCTTCAACTTCGCGCTGTCGCCGGGGAGTTTCCGCAGCTCCGCGTAGCTCACATTGCGCGCGCCAAGGGCGGCGATCTTGTCGCCGCTGTTGATCCGGTCCACCGTCGGCCGCTTCCTCGCCCCCGGCTCCAGCCGCAGACCGAGCTTGCCGCCCGACCCGGACGCGGCGAGCGTCACGTCCTTCGGCGATCCGGCGGCCCGCCAGCGCGCCGTGTCGCGCTCGGTGCGGGGCTCGGTGGTGGCGTCGATCCCCGAGACCCACAGGCTCCGCGTACCGGGCCGCACCCCGTAGGACCACCGCGATGTCTCGGAGGAGACCACCGCGAAGGTCGACTCGGCCGCGGAGGCGACGCCGATCCAGGACGACCGCGTGGTCGTCTGCCAGTACGTGCCCTCGTCCGCCGTGCGATCCACCCGGGCGGCCACGTTGAGCAGCGCCAGGCGGCCGCTCTCGGCAGTGTGCCGGGGGCCGTCCGTGGTGGGTCCGGCGGTGGCGCGGGAACCGCGGGTGTCCCGGGCGCCGGAGCCGCCCTCCGGCAGGGTGGCGACCAGCACCCCGGCCGCGGCCGCCGTCGCTGCGACCGGCAGCGCCCACCGCCAGGTGAACGGCCGGGCGGACCGGCGGGATTCTGGGGCGTCGGGCCTGCTCGCCAGGATGGTGATCAGGTCGTGCCGGGCGCGTTCCGAACCGGCCAGGCGCTCCGGATCGAGCTCCGGGGGCCGGGCGTCCGCCAGCGTCTTCATGACATCGGGCCGCTTACGTGCCATGTCGGTGCTCCTTCACTGTCGCTTTCGGGCGGGAGTCGCGAGGGTCGCGAGGGTCGCGAGGGTCGCGAGAGGGTCCGGCCGCGTCCACGGCCCGCTCCAGCCGCCGTCTGGCCCGGTGCAGCCGCACCGAGAACGTGGCGGTGGAGCAGCCCAGGACGCGTGCCGCCTGTCTCGGGCCGAGCCCGTGCCAGGCGACCAGCGTCAGCAGTTCGCGGTCGGCGGCGGACAGCCCCGCCAGCGCCTCCAGCGCCACCGCGCGCTCGGCCACCCCCGCGGCCACGTCCTCGACCTGGGCGCCGGAGGCGATGACGCGCTGGGCCTCCCGAGCGGCCAGGGCGTACTGCCTGCCGTCGCGGCGCCGCAGCTCGCGGGTCAGATTGCGGGCCACGCCGAGCAGCCACGGCAGCGGTGGCGTGGGGATGTCCCGCATCCGCCGCCAGGCGACCGTAAAGGTCTCGCTGGTGATGTCCTCACCGACCTGCCGGCCCACCAGGCCGGTCGCGTAGGCCAGCACACGGGGATGACACTCCTCGTAAAGGTCCCGAAAGCGTTGGGCGTCGGTCACGCCGTCTCCTCATCTCGGCTCTCTCACCATGCAGTGGTCGAGGGCCGCGCTTTCTTACACCTGAGGGAGAGGAGATTCCGGGTGACGAGATTACGGGTGGCGAGATTACGGGTGGCGCGGTGCCCGGGACGGTGGAGGCGGGACGGTGGAGGCCGGGACGGTGGAGGTCGGCCGGGCGGCGCTGCGTAAGCTCAGGAGCTTCATGGGGACGTCCCTCTCTCGCCTCTTCACGTCCGATCCGGTTTTCCGGAAGACTTCTGCAAGGTTCCGAGGGTTGCGTCCCCGGGAAGCAAGAGGCGGGGGTGACTCCCGTCAACGGAGGAGGCGGTAATGGCTACGGAGAGCAGGGGCACCGAGGGCAGCGCCCGGCCCAAGGTGACGATCACGGCCATCGCCCAGGAGGCCGGGGTGTCGGTGCCCACGGTCTCCCGGGTGGTCAACGGCCGTTCGGACGTCTCGCCCGAGACCCGGGCCCGGGTCGAGGACCTGCTGCGGCTCCACGGCTACCGCCGCCGCCAGAGCGCGCCCGGCGACCGCGCCGCCTTGGTGGACCTGGTCTTCAACGACCTGGACAGCCCCTGGGCTGTGGAGATCATCCGGGGTGTGGAGGACGTCGCACATCAGGACGGGGTGGGCACGGTGGTCTCGGCGATCCACGGCCGCGCGGGCTCCGCCCGGCAGTGGCTGAAGAACCTGCGGGCCCGCGCCTCGGACGGGGTGATCCTGGTGACGTCCGTACTGGAGCCGGTGGTCCACGAGGAGTTGCGGCGGCTGAACGTGCCGATCGTGGTCGTCGACCCGGCCGGCTCCCCGGCGCTGGACGCGCCCACCGTGGGGGCCACCAACTGGGCGGGCGGCTTGGCCGCCACCGAACATCTGCTGAGCCTCGGCCACCGGCGGATCGGGCTGATCGCCGGTCTGCCGAGGCTGCTGTGCAGCCGGGCGCGGCTGGACGGCCATCGCGCGGCGCTGGAGGCGGCCGGGGTGCCGTTCGACCAGGCTCTGGTCGCGCAGGGCGACTTCTACCACGAGTCCGGTTTCCACGGCTGCGACCAGCTGATGTCCGGCCCCACCCCGCCGACCGCCATCTTCGCGTCCAGCGACCAGATGGCGCTGGGCGCGATCGAGGCGCTGCGGCGGCGGGGCCTGCGGGTTCCGGAGGATGTGAGCGTCATCGGCTTCGACGACCTTCCCGAGGTCCGCTGGTCGGCGCCCCCGTTGACGACGATCCGCCAGCCGTTGGCGGACATGGGCAAGTTGGCCGCCCGTACGGTGTTGCGGCAGGCGCGGGGGGAGGAGATCGAGTCCCCGAGGGTCGAACTGGCCACCCAGCTGATCATCCGCGCCAGCACGGCCCCGCCCGCCGAGGGCTGATCCCCCACCCCGCCCCTTCCCGAACGGGGGCCGCGCCCCCGCCCCCGCCGGGGCTCCGCCCCGGACCCCGGTCCTCAATCTCCCCCAGCTACCGCTGGGAGGTGCCCCCTGACGGGCTGGAAAATCCAGCCCGTCCGGCGATTGAGGACACGCCCGAAGGGCGTTATGGGGGCGGGGGCGCAGCCCCCGCGAAGGTGTGGGACGCAACCCCGACAGGGGCGGGGGCGCAGCCCCGACGAGATCAGAGGACTCGGGACCCACGCGGGATCCGGGGCGAAGCCCCGACGGGAGTGTGGAAACGCAGCCGCGACGCGATCAGAGGGCGCAGCCGTCACGGGGCCCGGGGCGAAGCCCCGACGGAGTCCGGGGCGCAGCCCTCGCGGGGCCCGGGGCGCAGCCCCGACGGGCCCACGCGGGATCCGGGGCGAAGCCCCGACGGGGGGTGTGGGAACGCAGCCGCAACGAGATCAGAGCGCGCAGCCCTCACGGAGTCCGGGACGCAACCCCCACAGGGGCGGGGGCACAGCCCCGACGGGAGCCCGGGACGCAGCCCTCGCGGAGCCCACGCGAGATCCGGGGCGAAGCCCCGACGGGAGTGTGGGAACGCAGCCGCGACGCGATCAGAGGGCGCAGCCCTCACGGAGTCCGGGACGCAGCCCCGGTGGGGCCCCGGGCGCAACCCCGGTGGGGCCCCGGGCGCAACCCCGGTGGGGCCCCGGGCGCAACCCCGGTGGGGCCCCGGGCGCAGCCCCCGCGGGGGTGTGGGGGCGGAGCCCCCGCGGGGGTGTGGGGGCGGAGCCCCCGCGGTGGGGGCCGGGGGTGTCCCCCCGTTCGGGAAGGGGCGGGGCGGGGAAAGAAAGCCGGTCGGTGCCGGACCCCTTGACACCGCATCAGCACCCCCATACCTTCCACGCAACCGCTTCCGAGAATTATCGGGCAACTTCCGGAAGGCACACGATGCGCATACCTCGGTCAAGGTCCACCCTTCGTGCGTCCACCCTGGCAGCGGCCGTGCTGCTGGTCGGAACGGCACTCGCCGGCTGCGGAAGCGGCGGGCCCGGGGGTTCGGATGACGACTCCCTCGACGTCTGGGTCTACCAGGACGCCTCGACCAAGGTGCAGCGCGAGGTCGTCAAGCAGTTCAACAAGACCTCCGACATCAAGGTGAAGCTCACCCAGGTACCCGGCGACGGCTACTCGGACAAGATGCGCACCTCCATGGGCACGCCCAACGCCCCGGACATCTTCTTCAACTGGGGCGGCGGCAGCATCAGTGAGTTCGTCAAGAAGGACATGCTGCTCGACCTGGACCCCGCGATGGCCAAGGACGCGCGGCTGAAGAAGGCGTTCATCCCCACGATCCTCGACGCGGGCGCGATCGACGGAAAGCACTACGGGATCCCGATGCGCGGGATGCAGCCGGTGATCCTCTTCTACAACAAGGACGTCTTCGGGGACGCCGGGGCCAGGCCCCCGAAGTCCTGGGACGATCTGCTGAAGCTCATCGACACGTTCAAGGGCAAGGGCGTCGCCCCGTTCGCGCTGGCCGGCACCGACGCCTGGACCGAGCTGATGTGGGTGGAGTACCTGGTGGACCGCTACGGCGGGGCCGGGGTGTTCCAGAAGATCCAGAGCCAGGGCATGGCGGCGTGGGACGACCCGGCGGTGCTCAAGGCCGCGCAGACGGTCAGGGACCTGGTCGGCCGGGGCGCGTTCGGCAAGAACTACAAGTCGGTCAACTACACCGCCGACGGGGCCTCCACCCTCTTCGCCAAGGGCAAGGCGGCCATGCATCTGATGGGCAGCTGGGAGTACGCCAACCAGAAGGCCAACCAGCCCGCGTTCGCCAAGTCGGGGCTGGGCTGGACCACCTTCCCGGCGGTCCCCGGGGGCAGCGGTGACCCCAAGAGCGTCGTCGGCAACCCGACCAACTACTGGTCGGTCAACGCCAAGGTGAAGGGCGCCAAGCAGAAGGCGGCGATCGAGTTCGTGAAGTTCGCGGCGAAGCAGGACTACTCCAAGGACCTGATCGCCAACGGGGACGTCCCCACCACCTCCGACGCCACCTCCCTGCTCGCCGAGCACGAGAACCCCGACTATGCGCGGTTCCAGTACGACCTGGTCAAGCAGGCTCCCGACTTCACGCTCTCCTGGGACCAGGCGCTGCCCGCCAAGTACACCCCGCCGCTGCACACCGCCGTGCAGAAGCTGTTCAACGGGCAGCTCAGCCCGGCCGGGTTCGTCGACGCTCTGAAGGGCATGTGATGGCGGACGCCGCGACCCGCGAGCGGCGTCCGGCGCGCGAGCCACGCCGGAGCGTCGGCCGGGCGAGCGTCGGGCGGGCCGGGGTCGGCCGGCCCGGCGTCGTCTGGGCCCTCCCCGGGGCGCTGTTCTTCGTCTTCTTCGCGGTGGCGCCGATGGTCCTGGTCGGCGCCCTCGCCTTCACCGACTGGGACGGCATCGGCACCCCGAGCTGGACCGGGATGAGCAACTGGTCCCGGCTGTGGGACGACCCGGAGACCCATCAGGCCATCTGGCTCAGCCTGATCCTCACCGTGCTGACCTGGGTGTTCCAGACCCCGCTCGCGCTGCTGCTGGGCGTATGGGCGGCCGGTCGGCAGCGCAACCGGGCCGTACTGTCGGCGATCTTCTTCCTGCCGCTGCTCGGTTCCTCCGTGGCGCTCGCGCTGGTCTGGAAGTCGCTGCTGGACCCCAACTTCGGTCTGATCGCCGACATCGGGCCCGCCCTGGGCTTCGCGGACGGCGATCTGCTCGGCAGCTCCAAGGGCGCCTTCGGGGCGATCCTCTTCGTCACCGCCTGGCAGTTCATCCCGCTGCACACGCTGATCTACCAGGGCGGCGCCCGCGCCATCCCGCGCTCGCTCTACGACGCGGCGGCGATCGACGGCGCCGGGACCGTACGGCAGTTCTTCTCGATCACCCTGCCCCAGCTGCGCAACACCATCGTCACCTCCTCGGTGATCATGGTGGTGGGCGCGCTGACCTTCTTCGACACCGTCCTGATCCTCACCAAGGGCGGGCCGGGCACGGACACCACGATCGTGCCGTATCTGATGTACAAGAACGGCTTCCAGGCGTTCGACCTCGGCTACGCCAGCGCGGTCGCCACCATCCTCGTCGTGGTCGCCACCACCGTCTCGCTGCTGCTGGTGCGGCTCACCGGCTTCGCCGCGATGCGCAGCACCCGGGAGGGGATGTGACCGACGTCCTGCACGACCACCCGAATCCCCGTCCGAACCGCCCCCTGAACGGCGTCCGTACGCCGAACAAGACCCCGGCGGCCCCTCGCCCCCGCCTCCGCCGCCGGGGTCTGCCCCGCGCCAACTACCCGGCCGGGCTCGGCTCCCTGATCTGGCTCGGCATCGTCGGACTGCCGCTGTACGTCCTGGTGGCCGCCACCTTCCAGACCCGCGACGGCTATATCGACGACGGCCCGCTGGCCCTGCCCGACCATCCGACGCTCGCCAACTACCGGCGGGTGCTGCGGTCCGACTTCCTCTCCTACCTCCTCAACACCGCGCTGGTCACGGTCGTGTGCGCGGCGATCGTGATCACGCTGTCGGTGACCGTCGGCTACACCGTCGTCCGCGCCCGCGGCCGCGCCTCCCGCCGGATCTTCCAGATCTTCCTGCTGGGTCTCGCGATCCCCTCCCAGGCGGTGGTGATCCCGGTCTATCTGGTCATCACCAAGCTCCATCTGTACGACACCCTGCTCGCGGTGATCCTGCCGACGGCCGCCTTCTCCCTGCCGGTCAGCGTGCTGATCCTGGTCGGCACGATGCGCGACATCGACGAGGAGCTGTACGAGTCGATGGCGCTGGACGGGGCGAGCCCGACCCGGGTGCTGCTCCAGCTCGTGGTGCCGCTGTCGCGGTCCGGGATCTCCACGGTCGGGGTGATGTCGGCGCTGCACGCCTGGAACGGCTTCCTCTTCCCGCTGCTGCTCACCCAGTCCAAGAGCAACCGGCTGCTGACCCTGGGGCTTTACGACTACGTGGGCGAGTTTCGGGTGGACACCCCGGCGCTGCTCACCGCCGTGGTGCTCTCCATCGTCCCGATCTTCCTGGTCTATCTCTTCGCCCGCCGTCAGCTGATCAGTGGACTGATGGGCGTGGGCGGCAAATAGGCCGCCCACGCGCTCCACGCAAGCCGTTCTCCCACCTCGACAAGGAGCTTCATGCCTCAGCCCTGGCAGGACACCTCCCTCTCCGCCGAGGACCGCGCGGCGGCCCTGCTCTCCTCGATGACGCTGGAGGAGAAGCTGGCCCAACTCGTCGGCGTCTGGCCGGGGTCCGAGTCCGAGGAGGGTGAGGACGTCGCCCCGCTCCAGCACGAGGTGTCCGAGGCCGTGGACCTCGACGGCCTCCTCCCGCACGGCATCGGCCAGCTGACCCGCCCCTTCGGCACCTCCCCCGTCGAACCGGCCGAGGGCGCCGCCGCGCTGGCCCGCCTGCAGGCCCGGATCACCGCCGGGAACCGCTTCGGGATCCCGGCGCTGGCCCATGAGGAGTGTCTGACCGGCTTCTTCGCCTGGCGCGCCACCGTCTTCCCCACCCCGCTCGCCTGGGGCGCGTCCTTCGACCCGGCGCTGGTGGGGCGGGCGGCCGAGCTGATCGGCGGTTCGCTGCGGTCCGCCGGTATCCACCAGGGGCTGGCCCCGGTGCTGGACGTGGTGCGGGACGCGCGCTGGGGCCGTACGGAGGAGTCCATCGGCGAGGACCCCTATCTCGTCGCGACCATCGGCACCGCGTACGTCCGCGGCCTGGAGTCCGCCGGGATCGTCGCCACCCTCAAGCACTTCGCGGGCTACGCCGCCTCCCGGGGCGGCCGCAACCACGCACCGGTCTCCATCGGCCCCCGGGAGCTGGCCGATGTCATCCTGCCGCCCTTCGAACTGGCGGTGCGGGACGGCGGCGCGCGGTCGGTGATGCACTCCTACAACGACCTCGACGGGGTGCCCTCGGCCGCCAACCCCTGGCTGCTGACCGAACTGCTCCGCGACACCTGGGGCTTCACCGGCACCGTCGTCGCCGACTACTTCGGGGTGTCCTTCCTGGAGCTGGCCCACCGGGTGGCCGACACCCGGGGCCGCGCGGCCGGACTCGCCCTCGCGGCGGGGGTGGACGTGGAACTGCCCGCGGTGCGCTGCTTCGGCACCCCCCTGCGGGACGCGATACGGGCCGGGGAGGTGGACGAGGCGCTGGTGGACCGGGCGGCGCTGCGGGTGCTGCGGCAGAAGTGCGAGCTGGGGCTGCTGGATGCGGACTGGTCGCCGGTGCCGTCGGCGCTCGCGGGGGCTGTGGACTCCGCGGGGCCCGCCGACCTCGACCCCGGCCCCGACCTCGATCTCGACCTCGACCCCGACCTCGATCTCGCTCTCGATCCCCCGGAGATGCGGGCCGTCGCGCGGGAGCTGGCCGAGGAGTCGGTGGTGCTGCTCGCCGACGACGGCGATGTGCTGCCGCTGGCGCCGGACGCCCGGATCGCGGTGGTCGGCCCGCTCGCCGACGACCCCGCCGCCATGCTCGGCTGCTACACCTTCCCCCGCCACGTCGGGGTGGAGCACCCCGGACTGCCCCTGGGCATCGAGGTGCCGACGCTCTTCGCCGCACTGCGCGCCGAGCTGCCCGGTGCGCGGATCACCCATGCCGAGGGGTGCGCCGCGCCCGGCCCGGCCGCGTCCGCCGGGGACGCGGGGGGCGTGGCCTCGGCCGGTGCGGCGGCGCTCACCGCCGAGAGCCGGTTGGCACAGGCCGCCAGGACGGCGGCGGACGCCGATGTGTGCGTCGCCGTGCTGGGCGACCGCTCGGGTCTGTTCGGCCGAGGCACCTCGGGCGAGGGCTGTGACGCCGCCGACCTCGAACTCCCCGGTGAGCAGGGGGCGTTGCTGGACACGCTGGTGGCCACCGGCACCCCCGTGGTGCTGGTGCTGTTCACCGGACGGCCGTACGCCCTCGGCCGCTGGTCGCGCCTGCTGGCCGCCACCGTGCAGGCGTTCTTCCCCGGTGAGGAGGGCGGCCCGGCGGTCGCCGGGGTGCTGAGCGGGCGCGTCAACCCCTCGGGCCGACTGCCGGTGAGCGTTCCGTACACGTCCGGCGGCCAGCCCTGGACGTACGCGCAGCCGCCGCTCGGGCTGCGCGGCGACGCCAGCTCGATCGACCCGACCCCGCTGTTCCCCTTCGGCCATGGGCTGTCGTACACCTCGTTCGCCTGGGAGCGCCCGGAGGCCGACGCGACCGATGTGCCGACCGACGGGGAGACCACGGTCCGGCTGACCGTGCGCAACACCGGTGACCGGGCCGGGACGGAGGTCGTGCAGCTCTATCTGCACGATCCGGTGGCCCGTATCGCCCGCCCGGTGTCCCGGCTGATCGGCTACGCACGGGTTCCGCTGCGGCCGGGCGAGTCCGCCGAGGTCCACTTCACCTTCCACGCCGACCTCGCCTCGTATCCGCTGGGCGCCGATGGGACGAGGGTGGTGGAACCGGGCGCCCTGGAGCTGCGGTTGGCCTCCTCCAGCGCCGACTCCGGCGTACGGCACACCGTGCCGCTGACGCTGACCGGACCCGAGCGCACGGTGGACCACCGGCGGCGGATGGTGTGCGAGGTGCGGGTGAAGTAGCGCCACGGAAGGGCGCCCGGGGCCGGTTCGCCCCACGAGGCGGAGGGGCCGGTTCGCCCCACGAGGCCGAGGAGCCCGTTCGCCCCACGAGGCCGAGAGCCCGTTCAGACCGGCCCCTCGCCCTTCTCCACCAACGACCAGGCGTGGGCGAACAGTTCGGGCAGGGTGCGGGTGGGCAGCGGCAGCGGATTCTCCAGCCGCCGGTTGTAGGAGCGCCGCAGCCCGATCAGCTCCGCCTTCCACGCCTCCATGGGCTGGTACGGCTTCTTGGCGTGGATCCACTCGCCCGGCAGGAAGACCTGACGGCCCGCCCTGGGGCGCTTGTCCTCGATGACGAGGCCGCGCTCGACCAGCGCGGCGGCCGCCTTCTGGTGCCGGGCGGTCTGCCACCCGTTCCAGGTGCGGACGTTGCGGTCGGTCGGCGCGGGCAGGGCCAGCAGCTGGAGGTGGAGCGCCGCCGCGTCCTCGTCGAGGCCGAGCGCGCCGGCGACCCTCGCCACCAGGTCGGGCGCGGAGGCCGCCGGGTTGGATTCGTACGCCCCGACCGGCAGCGACGCGCCCTCGACCCGCTCGGCGATGCGCGCGCAGACCGGGCCGCGCAGCCACTCGACCAGGGGGAGGTCCTCGCGGCCGAAGCCGGAGGTGAGGGCCGCCAGGGCCCTTGAGCGCTCGTCGTCGCCGTAGAACGCGGGGCGGAAGTGCACCCTGGGCGGGGACCGGTCTCCCCTGCGGCCGACCGTACCGTCCGTGATGACGGTGAGCCCGTCGTCGATGCTCGCCACGTCCAGCCGCTCGGGGCCCGCGTACGGCCGGAACCCGAACCGCTCCTGGAGCTCGGCGACCGTACGCCCCGAACCGGCGGCGGGGTGCCCGGCGCGCAGCAGCAGCCCCGGGTGGTCCAGTCGCTCCAGGAGCAGCCGCACGAGTCCTGGCAGCCCCTCGCGGACCGGGTCTCCGGCGGGAAGCTCGGCGTAGACCCAGGCCAGGTGCGGCACGATGGAGTGCAGGCGGTCCTCGAATCGCATGATGTCCCACCGGGCGTCGGTGAGCAGCGGGCCGTGCTCGCTCTGCTTGATCCAGGTGTCGAGGGGCGCGCTGAGCCCGGGTTCGGCTGCGGGGTGGGTGAACGCCGCGCAGAACTCGGCCGCCGAGAGGCGGAGCAGTTGGAGCTCCACGACTGCCTTGAGGGTCCGCTCGGGCACCACGGCCCGCCGGCCGCGCCGCGCCTGCCACGCCTCGGCGAGCCGCTCCGCCACCCCGCGCATCCCGTCCGGCTCCCACAGCTCGGCCGGGTCCTCGGGCAGTACGTCCGCGAGCAGCTCCAGCCGCTCCAGCGCGGTCAGCCGGGCCAGTTCGGAGGCGCCGTCCTCGGCCTCGGCCACCTTCAGCCGCAGGGTCGCCCGCTCGTCGGCGTCCAGGAAGGGGACGTACATCCGCTGCAGGAACCCGGCGAGCGCGAGGGACGCGGCGGGGCGCCCCATGCCCGTGCGCTCCCGCAGCAGGGCCACGGCCTCCCGGCCCCAAGGGGCCGGCCCCCGCTCGCGGACCAGCGCCACCAGTCGCCGCAGCTGCTCGGGGCTCCCCCAGCCGCGCGGCACATCGGCGACTTCCTCGATCTCCCCCAGGCGGGGCGGCTCCGCGTCCCCCGTCCGCAACTCGACGAACCGGCGCCGCCCCTCACGACCCCATCCCACGCTGACGGCCGCCCCGCGCGCGTCGCGCACCGCCAGGCGCTCGGTGACCACGATCCCGGTACGCAGCCGGGCGGCCGGATCGGCGAACGGGCTCTCCGCCCACATCTCCAGCAGCGCCAGAAGTCGCTCGCGCCGCTCGGGGCGGGTGGACGCGACGGCGGCCCGGAGCGCCACGGCCCCGATCCGCCCGATGAACCGCACCCACGACCCTTCCCCGGCGATCCCGGGCCCGTCCTCGCCCTCACCCCGTCCCTGGCCCCGCCCCTGGGCCTGGCCCCGTCCCTGGTCCTGGTCCTGATCCTCGGCGCCCGGCGGGTCCCACGTCCCGGTCAGAAACCGGCCGTTCCGCTCGATACAGGCCAGCGCCCCGGGCCGCCACATCCCCGTACCGTCGATGAGCCCGCCCAGCGCGGGCACCACGCCCCGGTCATCCATGGCCGTCCACGCGCCGGTCGTCATCGGACCTCCCTGTTCCCCCGTCGCATTCGCAGTGGGGAGATCATCGCTCATCGGTCCGACAGCCCAGCCCTCGGCCGGGGCTACGGGGGCTCCGGGGCTCCGCGCTGGGCTGCTGCGCCCGGCCGGGTGCGGCTTTCGTCTCGCGCCTTCGGCGCAATTGAGCAGCGGGGCAGGGGGTGGGGAGCGCGGCACCGTCGCCGGGTGCCGGGTCGGCGGGTGTGGGCGCCGGTGGCGGCTTCCCCCTTCGGTACCCGAGGCCCCTCCGGACTGCGAGCCGGTGGGTCCCGGGGCGGCCCCTCGGGGTACCCCTCCAAAAAACGCTCGATCTGAAGCAACTAATTTGTCAAACGTTTTCCGGGGGGGGTACCCCGCCCCCTGCCGTGCGGCAGCCCGGCAACAGTCCCAACCTCCGAGCGCCGGAGCCGCCACCGGCCCGGCGGCCGGCGACGCGACCCGCGCCGGGTACCCCTGCCCCGCTGCTCAATTGCGCCGAAGGCGCGAGACGGCGCCGCACCCGACCGACCCGGTCAGCCCCGGCAGGGGCGGCAGGCGCGGCGCTCTCCTAGTTGTCGAACTCGCCGCCTCGGACGGCATCCACGAACGCCTGCCAGGCGGACGGCTCGAAGAGCAGGGCGCCACGTTCCCGGTCCTTGGTGTCGCGGACGGCCTGACGGCCGGTGGGCCCTGCGGCAAGGACGTCTGGTTCGAGTGCGGGCCCGCACACCTCGCACCTTCACGTCCCCGCCCTTAGGCTGTCGCCGGACACACGGGGCTACCGGCGCGTGGCGCAGGTCGCGACAGACGCGACAGACCGCGAAGGAGCGAGTGATGAAGGGCTGGACCGCGAGCGACATTCCCGATCAGACCGGCCGCACCGCCGTCGTGACCGGCGCCAACAGCGGGCTCGGCTTCGTCACCGCACGGGAGTTGGCGCGGCGCGGTGCGCGGGTGGTGCTCGGGTGCCGCAGCGAGAAGCGGGGGGTCGAGGCGGCGGAGCGGATCCGGGCGCAGGTGCCGGGCGCGCGGGTGGCGGTCGCGCCGCTGGACCTGGCCGACCTGACGTCCGTACGGACCTTCGCGGCCGAGCACAAGGGCGACCGGCTCGATCTGCTGATCAACAACGCGGGCGTGATGGCCCTCCCGCACCGCAGGACCGCCGATGGCTTCGAGATGCAGTTCGGCGTCAACCACCTGGGTCACTTCGCGCTGACCGGGCTGCTGCTGCCGAAGCTGCTGGAGGCGGGTCCGGGGGCGCGGGTGGTCACCGTCTCCAGCTTTATGCACATGCTGGGGACGGTGGACCCGCGCGACCTGAACATGGAGCGGGGGTACCGGCGTTGGGTCGCCTACGCCCGCTCCAAGTCCGCCAATCTCCTCTTCACCCACGAGCTCGCCCACCGGCTGCGCGCGGCGGGCGTCCGCCTGGTGGCGGCCGCCGCGCACCCCGGCTACGCCGCGACCAACCTCATGTCCGCCGCGCCGAAGATGGAGGGCCACCGGGCTAAGGAGCGGTTCATGGAGATCGGCAACCGCTACTTCGCCCAGAGCCCGGAGCAGGGCACACTCCCCGTCCTGTACGCGGCGACCGGCCCGGACGTCCGCCAGGACGACTTCTTCGGCCCGCCGCTCCAGGGGCTGTTGCGCGGCTCCCCCGTCCGCTCGGCCCGCGCCAAGTGGACGCTCAGCGACACGGCGGGGCGAGGGTTGTGGGTCGCGTCCGAGCGGCTGACGGGGGTGCGGTACGAGGCGCTCGCGGGCTGAGTCCTGAGTCACGTCCGCACGGTGATGACCAGCTTGCCCGTGGTGCGGCCGGTCTCCCCCTGGACATGGGCGCGGGCGCCTTCGGCGAGGGGGAAGGTGCCGGAGACGTGGGCGCGGAGCCTGCCCCGGTCGACGAGGTCGGCGATGGCGCGCATCCCGGCCTGGTCGTGCTCAACCGCCAGGTGGGCGGCGCGGACCTGTGCCTTCTCCGCCGCAGCCTGAGTGTCTTCGGCGCCCGGCAGCAGGGTGACGAGGGTGCCGCCGGGGCGGAGCACGCTCACGGAACGGACGGCGTTCTCCCCGCCGAGGGCGTCGAGGACGACGTCGTAGCGCTCGTCGGTGTCGGTGAAGTCCTCGGAGCGGTGGTCGATGCAGGCATCCGCGCCGAGCTCGCGCAGGAAGTCGTGCTTGGGGGCGCTCGCCGTCCCGGTGACGTGCGCGCCGCGCTCCTTGGCGATCTGTACGGCGAGATGGCCGACACCGCCGGCCGCGGCGTGGATCAGCACCCGCTGCCCGGCTCGGAGGTCCGCGGTCTCGACGAGGGCTTGCCAGGCGGTGAGCGCGGCCAGCGGCAGAGCAGCCGCCTGGACGTGGTCGATCCCGGCGGGCTTGGCGGCGAAAGCGCGGGTGGGGCCGGTCACGTACTCGGCGTGGGAGCCGGCCCCGTACGGGTAGGGCAGCATGCCGAACACCTCGTCACCGGGCTTGAAGAGGGTGACACCGTGGCCGGTCTCCACCACGGTGCCGGAGACGTCCCAGCCGAGGGTCAGCGGCGGGGGCGGCAGGAAGATGCTCATGGCTCGGTGCTTGAAGTCCGTGGGGTTGAGTCCGGCCGCGTGCACGGCGACGAGGATCTCCCCAATGCCGGGCGTGGGCCGCGGAAGCTCGGTCAGCCGCAGGACCTCGGGGCCGCCGAGGGCCGTCTGGTGCAGGGCGAGCATCACGGGGGCGCCGTCCGGAGCGGCGGGGTGCGGGGAGTCCGTGGCTGCCCTCTGGTCCGGGGAGTCCGCGGCGACCGCCCGGTCCGGGGAGTCGGGGTTCTCAGGGGTGTCCGTCGAAGTCATGCCTCGATCCTGGCCGTACGGTCCGGCCCGGGACGATGGCCAGAAGGTCATCGTCCGATACATTCCTGCCATGCCCATCGACCCTGCCGCCCACCGCGTTCCCGGAGCCCGCGGCACTCCCGGCCCCCGCCCCGCGCCCGCCGCGCCCTCCCTGGCCCGTGACCTCGCCGACCGCGCGGCCGGACTGGACCGCCGGATGCACCCGGCCCCGCGGCCCGGCGCCCACAAGGTCGTCGTCCTCGCCCTCGACGGCGTCTATCCCTTCGAACTCGGCATCCCGCACCGGGTCCTGGGGTCCGCCGGCGGCCGCTATGAGGTGCTGTCCGCGAGCGTGGACGGGCAGCCCGTGCGCACCGACTCGGACCTGACCGTCACCCCCGGGCACGGCCCCGAGGTGCTGGCCGAGGCGGACACCGTGGTCATCCCCCCGTACGCGATCTCCCGGGACTCGGCCGCCGCCCCGGACCCGCAGGCCCTCGCCGCCCTGGCCCGCGTCCGCCCCGGCACCCGTCTGGTGTCCATCTGCACCGGCGCCTTCCTGCTGGCCGCCGCCGGTCTTCTGGACGGGCGGCGGGCCACCACCCACTGGGCGCTCACCGACCACTTCCGGGAGCTGTTCCCCCGGGTCGAGCTCGACGCCGGTGTGCTCTTCGTCGACCACGGTGACGTGCTGACCTCCGCGGGGGCGGCCAGCGGGGTCGACGTCTGCCTGCACCTGGTGCGCCAGGACCACGGCAGCGAGGTGGCCAACCAGGTCGCCCGCTGCTGCGTCGTACCGCCGTACCGGGACGGCGGGCAGGCGCAGTACATCGAGCGGCCGCTGCCGCCGGCGGGCGACACCGGCACCGGGCCGACCCGCGACTGGGCGCTGCGACGGCTGGAACTGCCGCTGTCGCTGGACGAGCTGGCCGCGCATGCGGCGATGAGCACCCGTACCTTCGCCCGGCGCTTCCGGGAGGAGACCGGTCTGAGCCCCGGCCGCTGGCTGACCCAGCAGCGGCTGCGGAGGGCGCGGCACCTGCTGGAGTCCAGCGACCTGCCGGTGGAACGGGTCGCCCACGAGGTCGGCTTCGCCACCGCCACCTCGCTGCGGCGGCACTTGGCGGCGGAGGCGGGGGTCGCCCCGTCGGCGTACCGGCGCACCTTCCGTGCCCCGGACACCCCGGATACCCCGGACGCATCGTGACCGCCACGGCGCCGGGCATCGGGTACTGTGGCCCCACCCGTACGCACCGAGGAGGTGAGACCCATCAACGCCAGTTCAGGCTGGGTGCTCTCGCCGCGGGGATACACGGGATAGCTGACTGCCGGGAGCGCCCCAGGGATCCCGAAAGGCTTCCAGGCTTCCATGTCGGCTTCACCTTCACTTGCCACCTTTTCCGCCGTCGTCACCCGGCTCCGTGCCGCCGGGTGCGTGTTCGCCGAGGACGAGGCGCGGCTGATCCTTTCCGTGGCCCACGTCCCGGCCGAGATCGAGGCCATGGTGGACCGGCGCGCCGCCGGGCTGCCGCTGGAGCATGTGCTCGGCTGGGCGGACTTCCGGGGGCTTCGGATATCCATCGACGCCGGGGTCTTCGTACCGCGCCGGCGCACCGAGTTCCTGGTCGAGCAGGCCGTACCGCTGGCCCGGCCCGGGGCCGTCGTGGTCGATCTGTGCTGCGGCTCTGGCGCGCTGGGCGCCGCGATGGCCTCGGCCCTGGGTGAGGTGGAGCTGTACGCGGCCGATATCGACCCCGTCGCGGTGCGCTGCGCGCGGCGCAACGTGGGGGCGGCGGGCGGCACGGTGTACGAGGGCGATCTGTACGATCCGCTGCCCGCCGCACTGCGCGGCCGCGTGGACGTCCTGCTGGCCAACGTCCCGTACGTGCCCACCGAGGAGGTCGGGCTGCTGCCGCCGGAGGCCCGGGTCCATGAGGCGCGCGTGGCGCTGGACGGCGGCGCGGACGGGCTGGACGTCCTGCGCCGTGTGACCGCCGGGGCGGGCGGCTGGCTGACCCCGGGCGGCTCGCTCCTCTTCGAGACGAGCGAACGGCAGGCGCCCACGGCCATGGCCATCGTGGCCGACAGCGGCCTGGAGCCCCGGCTGGCCGAAAGCGACGACCTGGACGCCACGGTCATCATCGCTACGGGTCCATCGGCCCCTTAGTCAGGTCCTGTCCGGTGGGTCCTGCTGGTGGCGGGGTTCGGGCTCGTCGCCGAGTTGTTCAGAGGATGGGTGGTGAGTCCGCCAGCGATCTCGCAGTGCGGCTCACCGCTGTAGCGACGTGGTGTGCGGGGACGCGACAGTGTCGTCAGGGGTCCGCGTCCGCCTCATGAGGGCCGCGGCATCCGCGGCGATGTCCGTCACGATGCGGCCCGCCGGGGCGACGTCATGGACAAGCCCGGCGCTCTGGCCCGCGTAGAGGGCGAGAGCCTCCACGTCGCCCGACATGCCGGGCACGGGGACCATGTCGTCGTAACGCGACCAGGCCCGTCCGTCGGCACTCCGGGCCACCACGGCGCCTTCGCCGGGTCGGTTCGGCACGGCTGGACGGTCCGCGGCCTCCCAGGCGCGGAGCGTGGAGTTGCGCAGCGCACGATGCGGGGCATTGGGCCAGCCGCCGTCGAAGCACCGCGTGTGGACCGCGTCCTGCGGCGCGGCCTGGATCACGGCTTGACGGTAGACCTCGTGCGTGTCCGCCTCGGATGCCGTCAGGAATCGGGTGCCCAGCCATCCGGCCTGGGCCCCGAGAGCCAGTGCGGCGGCGAGCCCGCGTCCGTCGGCGATGCCGCCGGCCGCGATGACCGGCACCGGGTGCACAGCGTCCGCGACCGCGGGCACGAGCGCCATCGTGGTGACCTCCCCACGGATGTGGCCGCCCGCTTCACACCCTTGGGCCACGATCACGTCGACGCCCGCGGCAACGGCGCGTTCGGCCTCGGTGACGGAACCGACCGTGTGGAGGTGCAGGGCACCCGCCGAGTGGGCGCGTTCGGCGACGGCCGAGGGATCTCCCCAGAACGTCGAGATGACCGGCACGCTTTCCGCCAGGCAGGCGTCGAGAAGCTCGTCGACTGGGAAGTCCAGCACCAGGTTCGCGGCGAAGGGCCTTCGTGTCAGCCGTCGAACCTGCCGGATCCGGCGCACCGCCTCCTCGGCGGTGACCCAGGTCAGCGCAAGGGTGCCGAGTCCTCCCGCGTCCGCCACCGCAGCCACCAGCTCTGTGGTGACCGCGGATCCGATGGGCGCCTGCACCACGGGTACCTCGATGCCCAGTCGCCGACACAGAGGTGTGGTCAACGTCGTCATGCTGTCCTCCTCATACAGGGTGTTTCGATTTCCGAATCACGCGGCGATGCTAATGTTTCGGAATCCGAAACGCCAGGGGTTGTGGATCTACAGGGGCGCAGGAGGACCGAGAATGGCCACACCGACACCAGGACGGCCGGTGCGCGGCTCAACCACCGGACGCCCTCTCATGGCCGCGCTCGATCTGTTCGGCAGGCGATGGAGCCTGCGCGTGGTGTGGGAACTGCACGAAGGCGCCCTGGGGTTCCGTGCCCTGCGCGAACGCTGCGGCAACATGTCCTCCAGCGTGCTGCGTCAACGCCTCGTCGAGCTCATCGAGGCACGTCTGGTGCACCAGACCACCGACGGCCACTACGCCCTCACCGCGCTGGGACGACAGGCCCACACAGCGCTCAGCCCGCTCGTCGACTGGTCCGCCACCTGGGCCACCGAACTGGCCGAGCACCCCTCCGACCACGACACCGCTACCGCCGACGCCCCGGACACCCCCTAAGGCCAGTGCCGTCCTAGGGCGCCTTACGCAGCTCCTCCGCCGCGTCCGCGACCCGGGCGATCAACCGCAGCAGAGTCTCCCGCTCCGTCTCGTCCAGCGGGGCCAGGAAGACCCGGTTCATCCGGGACGTCCGGGTGACCAGCTTTCGGTGGACCCGGATGCCCTCCTCCGTCAGCCGCAGGACGTTGCGGCGGCCGTCGTTCGGGTCGCGCACCCGCTCCAGCAGGCCGCGCCGGGCCAGCCGGGCGACCAGGTCGGCGATGGTGGAGCGGTCGAGGTGGACGTGTTCGCTCAGCGTCCGCTGGTCGATGTCCGGCTTCTCGATCAGCGCGTTGACCACCGCGAACTGCGGCGAGGTGGTCTCCTCGGAGACCATCGCGCCCCACAGCAGGGAGTGCGCCTGCTGGAAGCGGCGGGCCAGATGCCCGGGGTGCGTGTTCAGATCGACCGCGCCGCCCATGCCGCGCCTCCCGGCTTGGATTGCTCATTACTCCGTGCACTGAGTGATTCTGCCCTGTGGAAGACCCCATGTCGAGAGGCCGACATTCGACCTAGACTCCCTTGACGAGCGCACCAGCCAATGGCAGCGTGCGAAACCGACACCACATTAGTCAGCACACTGAGCATCCCGACCCGCGGAGTGACGATGGCCGACATCCGAAGCCTCCAGGACGCCGTTGCGGACCTCGTCCACGACGGCGACACCGTCGCGATGGAGGGATTCACCCACCTGATCCCGTACGCCGCCGCGCACGAGGTCATCCGCCAGGGCGTCACCGATCTGACCCTCGTCCGGATGACCCCGGACGTCATCTACGACCAGCTCATCGGCGCCGGACTCGTCCGCAAGCTGGTGTTCTCCTGGGGCGGCAATCCCGGCGTGGGCTCGCTGCACCGCTTCCGTGACGCCGTCGAGAACGGCTGGCCGCGGCCGCTGGAGCTGGACGAGCACAGCCACGCGGGCATGGCGAACCGCTATGTGGCGGGCGCCTCCAAGCTGCCGTTCGCCGTGTTGCGCGGCTATCGCGGCAGCGACATCCCGACCCGTACGGACACCGTCTCCACCGTCGTCTGCCCGTTCACCGGGGAGGAGCTGGCCGCCGTCGCGGCGCTCAACCCGGACGTCACCGTCATCCACGCCCAGCAGGCCGACCGGGCCGGCAATGTGCAGATGTGGGGGCTGACCGGGGTGCAGAAGGAGGCGGCGCTCGCGGCGGACCGAGTGCTGGTGACCGTGGAGGAGATCGTCGAGGAGCTGACGCCACGTCCCGGCGGGATCGTCCTGCCGACGTGGGTGATCGACGCGGTGTCCGTCGTCCCCGGCGGTGCCCACCCCTCCTACGCCACCGGGTACTCGACCCGCGACAACGACTTCTACCAGGCATGGGACCCGATCGCCCGCGACCGCGAGGCGTTCTTGACGTGGATCGAGGAGAACGTGCGCGACAACGTGCGCGACAGCGAGGGAGCTCTCACCCGATGACCGCGACCCCCACCGGGACGACCGGGACGACCGAGACCACCGGGACCACCGGGACCACCGGCTTCACCAGCGACGAGCTGATGGAGGTCAACGCCGCCCGCGCGCTCGCCGACGCCACCACCTGCTTCGTCGGCATCGGCCTCCCCAGCACCGCCGCCAACCTGGCCCGCGCCACCGTCAACCCCGGCCTCGTGCTCATCTACGAGTCCGGCACCATCGGCTCCAAGCCCACCCGGCTCCCGCTCTCCATCGGCGACGGCGAACTCGCCGACACGGCCGACGCGGTGGTCCCGGTGCCGGAGATGTTCAACTACTGGCTCCAGGGCGGCCGGGTCGACGTCGGCTTCCTCGGCGCCGCCCAGGTCGACCGCTACGCCAACATCAACACCACCGTCGTGGACCGCGGCCCGGACAAGCCCGAGGGCCGCCTCCCCGGCGCGGGCGGCGCCCCCGAGATCGCCTCAAACTGCGGCAAGGTGCTCATGGTGCTGCGCCACTCCACCCGCAACTTCGTGCGGCGGCTGGACTTCGTGACGACCCTGGGCCACGGCGGCGGCCCCGGCGACCGTAAGAAGCTCGGCATGCCGGGCGCCGGACCCACCGCCGTCATCACCGACCTGGGCGTCCTGCGCCCCGACCCGACCACCGCCGAGCTGGTGCTCACCGAAGTACACCCGGGCGTCACCGTGGAGCGGGTTCGGGCCGCCACCGGCTGGGAGCTGACCGTCGCCGGCACCGTGGGCACCACCGAGCCGCCCGCCCCCCGAGAGCTGGCGGCGCTGCGCGCCCTCAAGGCCGCCGGGAAGCCCGGAAAGCCCGGGAGCGCGAAGCCCGGGAAGGAGACCCGATGACCACCTCGCGTGACGTCTGCCGTGACGTCTATATCGTCGACGCCGTCCGCACCCCCATCGGCCGTTACGGCGGCGCCCTGGCCGGGGTGCGCCCCGACGACCTGGCCGCCCATGTGGTGCGCGGCCTGCTCGCCCGCACCCCCGCCCTGGACCCGGCGCGCATCGACGACGTCTACTTCGGCAACGCCAACGGCGCGGGCGAGGAGAACCGCGATGTCGCCCGCATGGCCGTGCTGCTGGCCGGGCTGCCCGTCACCGTGCCCGGCGCGACCGTCAACCGGCTCTGCGCCTCGGGCCTGGAGGCCGTGCTCCAGGCCGCCCGCGCGATCGCGGTCGGCGACGCGCACATCGCGCTCGCGGGCGGTGTGGAGTCGATGAGCCGCGCCCCCTGGGTGCTGCCCAAGCCCGAACGCGCCTTCCCCGCCGGGCATCAGCAGATGTACTCCACGACTCTGGGCTGGCGGATGACCAACCCGGACATGCCGCCCGAGTGGACCGTCGCCCTCGGCGAGGGCGCCGAGCTGATCGCCGACAAGCACGGCATCACCCGCGAGGCACAGGACGCGTTCGCGCTCGCCAGCCATGAGAAGGCGGCGCGGGCGTGGAAGGACGGGGCGTACGAGGCCGAGGTGCTGCCGTATCCGGACACCGAGCTCGTCCGGGACGAGACCATCCGCGAGAACACTTCGCTGGAGGCCCTGGCCAAGCTCAAGCCCGCCTTCCGCAAGCCCGGCGGCACCGTCACCGCGGGCAACTCCTCGCCCCTCAACGACGGCGCGGCCGCGCTGCTGCTCGTCGACGAGGAGGGGCTGAAGGCCACCGGACGCGAGCCCCTGGCCCGGATCGGCGCCTCGGCCGTCACCGGTATCGAGCCGCAGTACTTCGGGCTCGGCCCGGTCGAGGCCGTACGCCGCGCCCTCGCCAAGGCGGGCCGCTCGTTCGCCGATATGGCCACCCTCGAACTCAACGAGGCCTTCGCCGCGCAGGTGCTGGGCTGCCTGGCCGAGTGGTCGGCCCAGGACCCGGGCTTCGACCCCGACATCGTCAACCCGCGCGGCGGCGCCATCGCCATCGGCCATCCGCTCGGCGCCTCCGGCGCCCGGCTCACCGGGGCCGTCGCCCATCAGCTCGCCGCTCGCGGCTCGGGAACGGGCCTGGCCACCTTGTGCATCGGCGTCGGACAGGGCCTCGCCCTCGTCCTGGAGAGGTAATCCGGAACGGCAAGGCCCGAATGGCAAGGCCCGGAACCGTAAGGCTGGAAAGGTAAGGCTGACGGCAGACATGGCTCTCACCCAGTCCGACATCGACGGCGAACTCGCGCACATACGGGAGTCGTACGACAAGGCGCGCGCCGAGGGCGCTCCCGCCACCGACCACCCGCCGCGCGACTTCCCCCCGTACCGCAGCAGTGTGCTGCGCCACCCCAAACAGCCACTGGTCGCGGTGCACGGCGACCCGGAGACCGTGGAGCTGCACACCCCGGTCTTCGGCCACACCGACATCACCGCGATCGACAACGACCTCACGGTGCAGCACCAGGGCGAGCCGCTCGGCGAGCGGATCACCGTCTCCGGACGGCTCCTGGACAGCCGGGGCCGCCCCGTCCGGGGGCAGCTCATCGAGCTGTGGCAGGCCAACGCGTCCGGCCGCTACGCCCATCTGCGCGATCAGCACCCCGCGCCGCTCGACCCCAACTTCACCGGTGTGGGGCGGACGTTGACCGGCGACGACGGTTCGTACCACTTCACCACCATCAAGCCGGGCGCGTATCCATGGCGCAACCACGAGAACGCCTGGCGTCCGGCGCATCTGCACTTCTCCGTCTTCGGCGCGGCGTTCACGCAGCGGCTGGTCACCCAGATGTACTTCCCCGGCGATCCGCTCTTCGCCTACGACCCCATCCTGCAGTCGGTGACGGACGACTCGGCGCGGCAGCGGCTGGTCGCCCGTTACGACCACGGGCTGTCGCGGCCGGAGTGGTCGCTGGGCTACCGCTGGGACATCGTGCTGGACGGGCCGTCCGCCACGTGGATCGAGGAGGGGCGCTGATGAGCGAGAGGCTCGCACCCGCGCAGAGGCTCGCACCCCCGCAGGGGCTCGCCCCCGCCGAGAAGCTCGCGCCCGCCGAAGGGCTCGCCCCCGCCGAGAGGCTCGCGCCCACCCCCTCCCACACCGTGGGCCCCTTCTACGGCTACGCCCTGCCCTTCCCCGGCGGCGGCGAGATGGCCCCGGAGGGCCACCCCGGCGCCATCACGCTCCACGGCCATGTCCGCGACGGCGAGGGCGCCCCCGTCCCGGACGCGCTGGTGGAACTGTGGCAGGCGGGCCCGGACGGCTCGCTCGCCGGGGCGGGCGGGTCGATGCGGCGCGACCCGGTGACCGGCGGCTTTCTCGGGCGCAACGGCGTGGACTTCACCGGTTTCGGCCGCATCGCCACCGACGCGGACGGCCACTGGACGGCCCGTACGCTGCCACCGGGCGGCCCGGCCGCGCCCGCCGCGCCGTACATCAGCGTGTGCGTCCACGCCCGGGGGCTGCTGCACCACCTCTTCACCCGCGTGTACTTCCCCGAGAACGCCGAGGCCAACGCCGCCGATCCGCTGCTCGCCTCGCTGGATCCGGCGCGCCGCGAGACGCTGGTGGCGACGGCGGCGTCCCCGCCGGGGACCTATCGCTTCGACATCCGTCTTCAGGGCGAAGGAGAGACGGTTTTCCTTGAGTTCCACTAGTCCTGGTACTTCCGACAGCGACGACGTGGGGCTGCTGTCACCGGTGCGGGCCGGGTCGGCGGTGGCGGCCGCCACGGGCGACACGGCGTTCCTGCAAGCCATGCTGGACGCCGAGGCCGCGCTGGCGCGGGTGGTGGCACCGGCCGGTGCGGCGGAGGTGGTGGCGGGCGCGGCCCGCGTCGAGCTGTACGACGTACGCGATCTGGCGCTGCGCGCCCGCTCCGGAGGCAACCCGGTCATCCCGCTGGTCGCCGATCTCACGGCGGCGGTGGCCCGTACGGACGCCGAGGCCGCGTCGTACGTCCACCGGGGCGCGACCAGCCAGGACATCGTGGACACGGCCGCGATGCTGGTGGCGGCGCGGGCACTGCCGCTGATCGTGGCCGATCTGGAGCGTACGGCGGCGGAGCTGGCGCGGCTCGCCGCCGCGCACCGCGACACCCCGATGCCCGGCCGCACCCTCACCCAGCACGCCGTCCCCACCACCTTCGGGCTGAAGGCGGCGGGCTGGCGGGCGCTCGTCCTGGACGCCCGCGACCGGCTCACGGCGCTGCGGCCGCCCGCGCAACTGGGCGGTGCGGCGGGCACGCTGGCCGCCTTCGACGGCGGCGTTCCGCTGCTGGGCCGGTTCGCCGAGGAGACCGGCCTCGCCGAACCCGAACTGCCGTGGCACACCCTGCGCACCCCCGTCGCCGACCTGGGCACCGCGCTCGCCTTCGCCGTGGCGGCGCTGGGGAAGATGGCGGCTGATGTGCTGGTGCTCTCGCGGACGGAGATCGGTGAGGTGGCGGAGGGGGCGGGGGGTGGCTCGTCCGCCATGCCTCATAAGTCGAACCCGGTGCGTGCCACGCTGATGGCCGCCGCGGCCCGTCAGGCCCCGGGGCTCGCCGCGACCCTGCTCGGCTCGCTCGCCGCGGAGGACGAACGGCCGGGTGGGGCGTGGCATGCGGAGTGGCAGCCGCTGCGGGAGCTGTTGCGGCTCGCCGGGGGTGCCGCCCATGACGCCGCGGAACTCGCCTCCGGGCTGCGGGTCTTCCCTGACCGGATGGCCGCGAACCTGGGGCTGACGGATGGCCTGATCGTCAGCGAACGCCTTATCGCCGCGCTCGCGCCGGGGCTCGGCCGGGCTCGTGCGAAGGAAATCCTGGCGGAGGCGGCTCGGGAGGGGAGGGGGCTGGCCGAAGCGCTATCGGGCGTCCTGCCGCCTGACCGTCTGCGCGAACTGACCGACCCGACCACGTATGTGGGCGCGGCCCCCGCCCTGGTGGGACGCGCTCTGGCCCGCCATGCGTAAACGCCTCCGGCGGCCCATCCCCCACCCCGCCCCTTCCCGAACCGGGGGACACCCCCGGTCCCCCACCGCGGGGGCTCCGCCCCCACACCCCCGCCGGGGCTCCGCCCCGGACCCCGCTCCTCAAACGCCGGAGTGGCTGGCAACACAGACCGCGAAGCCCCAGGCCCGCCCCAGGCGCGCGGCCCATCGTTCGGGAAGGGGCAGGGGCAAACACCCCACCGGACAACACCACCCACCCACCGGAGCACCCACCCCATGACCAACGCCCTACCCCACCACAACCTCACCGGACCCCCCACCGCCCCACCCCTCATCCTCGGCCCTTCCCTCGGCACCTCCCTCGCCGTCTGGGAGCCCCAGCTCACCCCGCTCGCCCGGGGGCACCGCGTACTGCGCTGGGATCTTCCCGGCCACGGCGGCTCCCCCACCACGCTGCTGCCCTCGGACGGCTCGGCCACCATCGACGATCTCGCCGCTCTCGTACTGCGGCTGGCCGACGATCAGGGGTGGGAGCGGTTCGCGTACGCGGGGATTTCGATCGGCGCCGCGGTCGGGCTGCATCTCGCCGCACACCACCCCGAGCGGATCAGCCGCCTGTCCGTCGTCTGCTCCTCGGCCCGCTTCGGCGACCCCGCCGTCTGGCGTGAGCGGGCCGCGCTCGTACGGGCCGAGGGGACGGAGGCGATGGTGGCGAGCCGCCCCGGCACCTGGTTCTCGCGCGACTTCGCCCGCACGCCCGTCGGCGCCGCGCTGATCGAGGATCTGCGGGCCACGGACCGCGCGGGCTACGCCGCCTGCTGTGACGCTCTCGCCGCGTACGACATGACGGCCGACCTGGAGAAGATCACGGCGCCCACCCTCGTCGTCGCCGGTCGCGACGACCCCGCGACCCCGCCCTCCCACGCCCGCCGAATCGCCGACGCGGTGCCCGGCGCGAGCCTGCTCGAGGTCGCCGGGGCTGCCCACCTGGCGGGCGTGGAGCGGCCGGAGGCGGTCACCGGGGCGCTGCTCGCCCACCACCTCAACAGCCCAGCACCCCCACGGGACGACGCCTCACGCCACGCCGCCGGGATGGCGGCGCGCCGGGCCGTCCTCGGGGACGCGCACGTGGATCGCGCGGTGGCCCGGACGACGCCGTTCACCGCCCGCTTCCAGGACTTCATCACCCGTTACGCCTGGGGCGAGATCTGGACCGGTGACGGGCTGGACCGGCGGACCCGCAGCTGTATCACCCTCACCGCGCTGATCGCCCACGGTCATGACGCCGAACTGGCCATGCACATCCGGGCCGCGCTCACCAACGGGCTGACCCGTGAGGAGATCGGCGAGGTGCTGCTCCAGTCGGCGATCTATTGCGGCGTCCCGGCCGCCAACTCGGCCTTCGCCACCGCCCAGCGCGTCTTCGATGACATGGACGCCGAGATCGACACCGGGCTCGACACCGAGTTCGACACCAGGCTCGACACCGACGTCGACTCAGCGTCACATTCCGATACCGAAAAGTGACATCCCCCCGCAACACCTCTGTCGTAATCCGCCTCCATCGTTGATCGTTGGGTCGTACGGAGACCGGGAGACCGGGAGACCGAGACCGGGAGACGAGGGGGCGCACGCCAATGTCCATGAGCCGCCGAAGGCTGCTGGGTGCGGGCGGAGGGCTGGCCCTCACAGGCGCGCTCGCCTCCGCCTGTGGGTCCAACACCGGGCGGGACGGCGATGACCACGCCGGCCAGCCAGTGATCAAGCAGTGGTACCACCAGTACGGCGAGCCCGGTACCGAACAGGCCGTCAGGCGCTACGCCGACGCGTATCTGAAGGCGAACGTCCAGGTGCAGTGGCGGCCGGGCAACTACGACCAGCAGACCGCCGCCGCGCTGCTCACGAAGTCCGGCCCGGATGTCTTCGAGGTCAACGGCCCGACGCTGGACCAGATCCAGGGCGGTCAGGTGGTCGACCTCACCGATCTCCTCAGCGAGGCGAAGGACGACTTCAACCCGGCCGTGCTCGCCCCGAAGACGTATCAGGGCAAGATCTGGGCCGTTCCGCAGGTCATCGACACCCAGCTGCTCTACTACCGCAAGAGCATGCTCGATGCCTCGGGGGTGGAGCCGCCGCGCAGCCTCGACGCGCTGATCGACGCGGCGAAGGAGCTGACCACCAAGGACGTCAAGGGGCTTTTCCTGGGCAATGACGGCGGCCCCGGCGTCCTCGGCGGCACCCCGCTCAACGCCGCCGGGCTCACCCTGGTCACCGAGGACGGCGAGGTCGGCTTCGACGATCCGGCCGCCGCCCGGACGCTCGGGAAGCTGCGTCAGCTCTACGCCGAGAAGTCGCTGCTGCTCGGCGCGCCCTCCGACTGGTCGGATCCGGCCGCGTTCACCCAGGGGCTCACCGCCATGCAGTGGTCCGGGCTGTGGGCGCTGCCGCAGGTGAAGAAGGCGCTGGGGGACGACTTCGGGGTGCTGCCGTTCCCCCGGGACGGGGCGCACGGCGCGCCCGCGGTGCCGGTCGGCGCGTACGGGGCGGCGGTCAGCGCCCGGGCCCGGGACAAGGCGCTGGCGAAGGCGTACGTGAAGTGGCTGTGGGTGGAACGGACCGACTACCAGGAGGACTTCGCGCTCCGCTACGGCTTCCACATCCCCGCCCGGATCTCGCTGGCCACGAAGGCGGCCAAGCTGCGGCAGGGCCCGGCCGGTGAGGCGGTGCGCTACGTCACCGACCACGGCCACGCCGAGCCGCTGCTGTGGACCTCCGCGAGCCGTACGGCGTACCAGGACGCGCTGAGCCGGATCATCAAGGGCGGGACCGATCCGGACGGCGAGCTGCGGTCGGTGGTCCGCACGACCGAGGCCGAGCTGCGGCGCGTGAAGAAGAAGAGCTGATGCGGGGGACGTTCGCCCGAAGGCTCCTGGGCCCGCAGAACCGCCATCTGTGGTTCTGGATATTCGTCGGCCCGTTCGTCCTGGGGCTGACCCTCTTCACCTACGTCCCGCTGGCCTGGAGCGTCTACCTCAGCTTCTTCGACGCGCACAACACCGTCTCGCCCACGGACTTCGTCGGCTTCGACAACTACACGGCGATGCTGGGCGACGACGCGTTCACCGACAGCCTGGTGACCTTCCTGGTCTTCACGGCGTTCATCGTCCCGGCCACCTACGCGCTCTCCCTCGCCCTCGCGCTGATGGTCAACCGGTTGCGCTGGGCGCAGGCGTTCTTCCGGTCGGTGTTCTTCCTGCCGGTGGCGTGCTCGTATGTGGTGGCGGCGCTGATCTGGAAGATGTCGATCTTCAACGGGGTGCGCTTCGGGCTGGCCAACACCGTGCTGGACTGGTTCGGCGCCGATCAGATCGCCTGGCTGTCGACCACGGACCCGCCCTGGTACTGGCTGGTCATCGTGACCGTAAGGCTGTGGCTCCAGGCGGGGTTCTACATGGTGCTGTTCCTGGCCGGGCTCCAGCGCATCTCCCCGCGGCTGTACGAGGCGGCGGCCGTGGACGGGGCGCGGCCCGGCTGGCAGGTGTTCCGGCACATCACCTTTCCGCAGCTGCGGGCGACCTCGGTCGCGGTGGTGCTGCTGCTGGTGATCAACGCCTTCCAGGCGTTCGACGAGTTCTACAACCTGCTGTCGGACTCGCGCGGCTATCCGCCCTACGCCCGCCCGCCGCTGGTCTACCTCTACTACACGGCGCTGGGCCAGGGGCAGAACCTGGGCCTGGGCAGTGCGGGCGCGGTGATCCTGGCGCTGATCATCGCCGTGGTGACGGTGGTGCAGGCCCGCTGGTTCGGCCTGGGCCGGAAGGAGGACTGATGCCCACTCCCCCGAAGTCGCGCGATGCCCGGCGCCGGAACGCACGCGACGTCCGGCGCCGGAACGCACGCGACGTCCGGGACGCCCTCGTCGGCGTGGGGCGCGCCGTGCGGCTGGTGCTGCTGCTCGCGCTCGCGCTGGTCTTCCTGATCCCGTTCTATCTGCTGGTGCGCAACGGTCTGTCGAGCGAGGCGGACATCACCTCGCCGGGGTGGACGTTCTTCCCGGGCGAGCTGCACTGGTCCAATGTCAGCGAGTTGTTCGACGACCCCAATGTGCCGATGGCGCACGCGCTGCTCAACTCCTCGCTGATCGCGGTCCTCACCACCGTGGGCACCCTGCTGCTGGCCTCGCTCGCCGGGTACGGCCTGGCGCGCATTCCGTACGCCTACGCCAATGTGGTCTTCTACTGGATCCTGGGCACCTTGATGGTCCCGGCGGCGGTCACCTTCGTGCCCAGCTTCGTGCTGGTCAGCTCGCTCGGCTGGGTGTCCACGCTGCGCGGTCTGGTGGTGCCCACGCTGTTCAGCGCGGTCGCGGCGTTCATCTTCCGCCAGTACTTCCTGGGTTTTCCCCGGGAGCTGGAGGACGCGGCGCGGGTGGACGGGCTGGGCTACTGGCGTACGTACTGGCGGGTCGTGGTGCCGAACTCCCGGCCGGTCTTCGCGGCGGTGGGCACGATCGTCTTCATCGGCGCCTGGAACTCCTTCCTGTGGCCGCTGGTCATCGGGCAGGACCGGGACGCGTGGACGGTGCAGGTGGCGCTGTCGACGTTCACCACCGCTCAGACCGTCAACCTCCATGAGCTGTTCGTGGCGGCGGCGGTGTCGATCGTGCCGCTGCTGGTGGTCTTCCTCGTGCTCCAGCGCTATATCGTCGCGGGCGTCGAGCGCACGGGCATCGACGACTGAGGCGGCTCATCCGGCGGCCTGGCCGTCGTCCGGCAGCGGGGCGTACCGCCGCAGCCAGACCTCGGTCTGGGACAGATGCGCGGTGGCGGCCGCGGCGGCGGCCGCCGGATCGCGGGCGGCCATGGCGTTGATCAGCGCCTCGTGGCCGAGGTCGCTGGCCAGCCGGATGGTGTCGGCCTCGGCGGCGTCGTAGATGCTGTAGTGGCTGCCCCGGGCGCGCAGCACATCGGCGAGGGCGGCCAGCGCCTCGTTGCCGCTCGCCTCGCAGAGGGTGGAGTGGAACTCCCGGTCCAGCTCGTGCCGTTCCGTCTCGTCCTCGGAGACGGCCAGCCGCTTCTGCACCTCGCGCAGCCGGGCGACCACCCGCTCGTCGGCGCGGGCGGCGGCGAGCGCGGCGGCCTGGGCCTCCAGGGGGCGGCGGACGTCGAACAGCTCCAGCAGCCCGTCGAGCGGCAGGACGTCCACGGTGGCGGCGAACCCGGCCAGCATCTGCCCGGGGCGCAGCGCCGATACGAAGGTGCCGGAGCCGTGGCGGGACTCCAGCAGCCCGAGGGCGGCGAGGGAGCGCACCGCCTCGCGCAGCGATCCGCGTGAGACGCCGAGCCGCGCGCAGAGCTCGGGCTCGGCGGGAAGCTGCTGCCCGGGCGACAGCTCACCCTTGGCGATCATGGCGCGGAGCCCGTCCGCCGCCTCGTCCGTCGCGGTCATCCCGCCACCCCTTCCTGACCAGCTCCGGCCAAGTCATTAGATGACTTCATGCTACCGGTCGGCTTCGTTACCTCCAATTTACGTTGAGCCCCTGTTCAGAACGGTCTCGCCCCTCTACCGTTCCCGGGAGCTCAAAGAAGTCATCGGACAACTAAGCCAACCAGAACGAGGAAGGGACTCATGACCACCCCGTCGTCGCACTGGACGCTCGATCCCTCGGTCGTCCATCTCAACCACGGCTCGTTCGGCGCCGTGCCGCGCACCGTCCAGGAGGTTCAGCGGGCGCTGCGCGAGGAGATGGAGACCAACCCGGACGCGTGGTTCCGGGAGTTGCCCGAGCGGGTCGGGCAGGCGCGCGCCGCCGTGGCGCGGTTCCTGCGGGTCCCGGCGGAGCACACCGCCCTGGTGGCCAACGCCAGCGCCGGGGTGAGCACCGTCCTGGGCTGCCTGCCGCTGCCGCCCGGCGGCGAGGTGCTGCTGACCGACCACGCCTACGGCGCGGTGGCGATGGGCACGGCGCGGGCCGCCGAGCGGGCCGGCGCCCGGGTGCGGACGCTGCACATTCCGCTGGAGGCGACCGCCGAGGAGGTCGCGGCCGTCTTCGCGGGGGCGCTGAGCGAGACCACCGCGCTGGTAATCGTGGACCAGATCACCTCGGCCACCGCCCGGCTGTTCCCGGTGGCGGAGATCAGCCGGCTCGCCCACGCCGCCGGAGCGAAGGTCCTGGTCGACGGCGCCCACGCGCCCGGCATGCTGGCCGATCCGGTCGGCCTGGCGCAGGACGCCGACTTCTGGGTGGGCAATCTGCACAAGTGGTGCTGTGCGCCGCGCGGTACGGCGGCGCTGGTGGCGCGCGGGCCCGACGCCCAGGCCCTGTGGCCGCTCACCGACTCCTGGGGCGCTCCGGACCCGTTCCCGCAACGCTTCGACGTCCAGGGCACCTCGGACTTCACCGCCTGGCTCGCGGCGCCGCGCTCACTGGAGTTCATCGAGGAGACGTACGGCTGGGACGCCGCCCGCGCCCGGATGACCAAGCTCGCCGAGGTGGCCCAGGGGCTGCTGGCCGAGGCCCTGGACGCGGATCTGACCGCCGTCGGCGGCAGCGAGGCCCCGGCGATGCGGCTGATCCCGCTGCCCGCCGGGCTCGCCACCGACCACGAGTCCTCGCACGTACTGCAACGCCGGATCGCGGCCGACGCCGGCATCGAGACCGCGATCACCTCCTGGGACGGCCGGGGCTTCCTGCGGCTCTCGGCCCATCTCTACAACACCGTTCCCGACTACGAACGACTGGCCGAGCGCCTCCCCGGGCTGCTCGGGGCCTGAGGCCTCGAGGAAGTCCGGTGCGGTTCGGATGCGCCCGAAGGGGCGCGGGGCCGTGTCGATGTGCGGCTCCGCCGCGTGGGCGCGACCAGCCACGACACAGCCGCGGATGAACGACCGCACCTCGCGGCACTTCCTGCGGAGCGCTTACGCACGGGCCAGCGAAGGAGTGACCACCGCCATGCGCAACAAATCCATCGAAGCCACCATCGAGGACGCGGCGAACCCGGAGACCCGGCTGGCCCGCGCCCTGGGCCCGCTCCAGCTGACCCTCATGGGCATCGGCGTCACCATCGGCGCGGGCATCTTCGTACTGACCGGCACCGCGGCCGCGAACTACGCCGGACCGAGCATCGCGCTCTCCTACACCATCGGCGCGGTCGCCACCGCCCTGGTGGCGCTGTGCTATATGGAGTTCGCCAGCACCGTCCCGGTGGCGGGCAGCGCCTACACCTTCGCGTATGTCTCGCTCGGGGAGCTGGTGGCCTGGCTGATCGGCTGGGACCTCATCCTCGACATGACGATGGGCGCGGGCGCGGTGGCCAGTGGCTGGTCGCAGTACGTCACCGACTTCCTGGCCACGTTCGGGGTCCACATCCCGGCCTCCGTCTCCGGCCCGGACGCGGCCGTCAACGTCCCGGCCGTGCTGGTCATCCTGGTGCTCACCGCCATCCTGGCCTCCGGGGTGCGCACCACCTCCCGGATCAACACGGTGATGACGGTGGTGAAGCTCGTGGCCATCGTCCTCTTCCTCGCGATCGGGGTGACGCATGTGGACGCGGCCAACTGGTCGCCGTTCATCCCGGCGTCCCAACCGGTCGGCGGCGACGGCGACATGTGGGAGCAGCCGCTGCTGGGCTGGGCCGGGCTGGGCGCGGACGCCACGTTCGGCATGGCCGGGATCCTCACCGGCGGCGCGATCGTCTTCGGCGCGTACTCCGGCTTCGACATCATGGCCAGCAACGCCGAGGAGGCCAAGCGGCCGCAGCGCACCCTGCCCATCGCGCTGCTGTCCACCGTGGCCGTCTGCGCCGTGCTCTACGTGGCCGTCGCGCTGACCGTGACCGGGATGCAGCACTACTCCAAGCTGGACAACGCGGCCCCCATCACCGGCGCCCTGAAGGCGGCGGGCGCGGACTGGGCGGTGCGGATCGTGGGCATCGGCGCGATCTGCGGGCTGACCACGGTCGTGATGATCATGCTGCTGGGGCAGAGCCGGGTGTTCCTCGCGATGAGCCGCGACCGGCTGCTGCCCGAGTGGTTCTCCCATGTCCACCCGGTGACCCGCAGCCCGCGCCGGATCACCTGGACCCTGGGGCTGCTGGTCGCGTTCATGACGGCGGTGCTGCCCATCGGGGACCTCGCCGAGCTGGGCAACATCGGCATGCTGACCTCCTTCATCGTCGTCTGCGTCGGAGTGGTGTACCTGCGCCGCTCCCGGCCGGGTCTGCGGCGGGGGTTCCGCACCCCGTGGGTGCCGGTCGTCCCCGCCGTCGCGGTGCTGCTGTGTCTGCTGCTGGTGGGGAATCTGCCGCTGATCACCTGGGCCCGGTTCGTGGGCTGGATGGCCGCCGGACTGCTGATCTACCTCTGCTGGGGCCGTCGGCACAGCAAGGTGGCCACCGGCGAACTGGCCACCGGGGCCACGCCGGGGACTGCTGAGGACCACGACATGGCCGAGGGCCGGAAAACCTCATCCGCGCCCTGACGGCCCCCGTCCGCTCGTGGCGACCGGCGGCAGCGCCGCCGGTACCCCGAAGACGCGCTCCCCCGGCGCCCCGCCCCGCAGCAGCGCCGCCCCCAGCGGGGTCAGCGTGTGGAGGACGGCGCTGCCCTGGCGCAGGGTGTGCACCAGGCCCGCCTCCCGCAGCACACTGGCGTGCTGACTGGCCGAGGCCAGCGATACGCCCACCCGGCGGGCGAGTTCACTGGTCGTACAGCCGCCGCCGACCTCCAGCAGCACCGCGGAGCGGGTCTGCCCGACCAGCTTGCCGAGCGTCTGAGCGGCCCCGGACCCGGACCGGGCCCCGGCCTCGGACCGGGCCCCGGACCCGGACGCGACGGCGGACCGCTGCTCGGGGCGGGGTATCAGACCGCACCGGGCGTGTTCGACGGGGTAGACCAGAACGGGCGTCAGATCCGGGTTCCGGAAGGTCACCGGCGTCCCCCGGCAGAAGAACGACGGCAACAGCAGCAACCCCCGCCCCCGCAGCCACAGATCGCGGTCCACCGGATAGTCGACCTCCAGCACGGGCGCCCGCCACCGCATCGTCGGCGGCAGCGAGGCCAGCAACCCATCGGCGCCCCCGTCCAGCAGGGCACGGCCCCGGGCCACCCGGTCGGCCTCGATCCGGGCCTGGATATGCGGCCAGTACGGGGCGACGGCGGCCTGGTGGTAGGCGCGCAGCGTGCTGATCAGGCGGTCCAGCGATCTTCGCTCGCCCTGCGCCAGATCCCGTATCCACCCCGGGAGCGCCCGGGCCGCCGGAAGCCCGGCCAGTTCCGTGTGCAAGCGCTCACCCGAGACGGCGCGCAGCGCGGACATCGCGGCATCGCAACCGATTACCCCTTCGGCGGGTGTCAGGAAGTCCGGGAAATAGCCGCGCGACGGAATGAGCGGCGCAAGCAGCCGCGCTTCGCCGTTGAGTCGGTTTCGCGCCTCGGAACGCCATTTCCCGTATACGGTCTCGGCCCGGTTCTCCCGCAGCCGATGGAAACTTAAAACGGTTTCCCAGAGCGCGTCCGGGCGGACCGCCATCCGCAGCCGGGCCAGATCGAGTTCACTGAAATGAACACGGAGCACCAGACCCCCACACGTGACATTGCGATCGCCCCCCGATCACCGATGAGTATGCACGCTGGCACGGTCAGTCACCACGCCCTTTTAGCCAGATGTGAAACGGGGAGCGGCGCGGAGCCCGGAAGAGGAAAGCTGTTCTCCAGGAAAACCGGGGGCCACCGGGAAAAACTCCCGAGGGCCGTCCGGAATTCAACAGGCGGTGCTCAGAGCCAGTTTGCTCGTTCCCGTGGGGGGTGACGAGTACGTTACGGCGACTGGGCACTTGTGTTGCCGCACGTAGCCGATGCGCGCGGCAACAGCTCCCGTGGGGGGAGTGAGAGGGGGCGGCACCTCCGCACAAGGTGCCGCCCCCTTTGAGATCCGGAGCCGATGCCGGGGGTGAGGGTGGGTGTTCCCGGCGCCGACTCCGGTGGCCTTACCGGCTCCTACCGGCTCTCACCGGCCGTTGGCCGCCGCCCGGCCGGCCTCCAGGCGGGCCACGGGAATGCGGAACGGGGAGCAGGAGACGTAGTCCAGGCCCACCTCGTGGAAGAAGTGGACGGACTCCGGGTCGCCGCCGTGCTCACCGCAGACCCCCAGCTTGAGGTCGGGGCGGGTGGCGCGGCCCGCCTGGGCGGCGTCGCGGACGAGGGAGCCGACGCCGTCCTTGTCGATGGTCTCGAACGGGCTGACGCCGAAGATGCCCTTCTCCAGGTAGGCGGTGAAGAAGCTGGCCTCGACGTCGTCCCGGGAGAAGCCCCAGACGGTCTGGGTGAGGTCGTTGGTGCCGAAGGAGAAGAAGTCGGCGGATTCGGCGATCTGAGCGGCGGTCAGCGCGGCGCGCGGCAGCTCGATCATGGTGCCGAGGGTGAGCTTGAGGTCCACGCCCCGTGCCTGCTCGACCTCCGCGATGACCCGCTCGGCCTCCTCACGGACGATCTCCAGCTCCTGGACCGTGCCGACCAGCGGAATCATGATCTCGGCCCGCGGGTCGCCCTTGGCGTTGCGGCGCTCGGCGGCGGCCTCGGCGATCGCCCGTACCTGCATGGCGAACAGGCCGGGGATGACCAGGCCCAGCCGCACCCCGCGCAGGCCCAGCATCGGGTTCTGCTCATGGAGCCGGTGTACGGCCTGGAGCAGCCGCAGATCGTTCTCGTTGTGGTCCTTGCGGGACTCGGCGAGCGCGACGCGCACCGACAGCTCGGTGATGTCGGGCAGGAACTCATGCAGCGGCGGGTCGAGCAGCCGGACGGTGACCGGCAGCCCGTCCATCGCCTCGAAGAGCTCGACGAAGTCGTTCTTCTGGAGGGGCAGCAGCCCGTCGAGCGCCGTGTCCCGCTCCTCGTCGGTGTGGGCGAGGATCAGCCGCTCGACCATCTCCCGGCGCTCGCCGAGGAACATGTGCTCGGTGCGGCACAGCCCGATGCCCTGGGCGCCGAACCGGCGGGCGCGGGCGGCGTCCTCGGCGTTGTCCGCGTTGGCCCGTACGCGCAGCCTGCGTACTCGGTCCGCGTACGCCATGATCCGGTGCACCGCGCCCACCAGCTCGTCGGCGTCGTCGGCGCCCGCGTGCATCCGGCCCTCGAAGTACTCCACGACCGGCGAGGGCACGACCGGGACCTCGCCGAGGTAGACCTTGCCGGAGGAGCCGTCGATCGAGACGACGTCGCCCTCCTCGATCACGATCCCGTCCTTGCCGTCCCGGCCGGGCACCGTCATCCGGCGCCGCTTGGTGTCGACTTCGAGCTCCTCGGCGCCGCACACACAGGTCTTGCCCATGCCGCGGGCGACGACGGCGGCGTGTGAGGTCTTGCCGCCGCGCGAGGTCAGAATGCCCTCCGCGGCGATCATGCCGTCGAGGTCGTCGGGGTTGGTCTCGCGGCGGATGAGGATGACCTTCTCGCCCGAGCGCGACCATTTGACGGCGGTGTACGAGTCGAAGACGGCCTTGCCGACGGCGGCGCCCGGGGACGCGGCGATGCCCCGGCCGATCTTCTGCACGGTGTCGCCGGAGGCCACCTCGTGGTCGAAGCGCGGGAACATCAGCTGCGCGAGCTGCGCCCCGTTGACCCGGCGCAGCGCCTCGGGCTCGTCGATCAGCCCCTGGTCCACCAGTTGGGTGGCGATCCGGAAGGCGGCCCCGGCGGTGCGCTTGCCGACGCGGGTCTGGAGCATCCACAGCTTGCCGCGCTCGATGGTGAACTCGATGTCGCACAGATCCTTGTAGTGCGTCTCGAGGGTTTCCATGATCTGCATCAGCTGGTCGTAGGACCGCTGGTCGATCTGCTCGAGTTCGGCGAGGGGCACGGTGTTGCGGATGCCCGCGACCACGTCCTCGCCCTGGGCGTTCTGGAGGTAGTCGCCGTAGACGCCCTGGTGGCCGCTGGCCGGGTCGCGGGTGAAGGCGACGCCGGTGCCCGAGTCGGGGCCGAGGTTGCCGAAGACCATGGAGCAGATGTTGACCGCGGTGCCGAGGTCGTGGGGGATGCGCTCCTGGCGGCGGTAGAGCTTGGCACGGTCGCCGTTCCAGGAGTCGAACACGGCTCGTACGGCGAGGTCCATCTGCTCGCGCGGCTCCTGCGGGAAGCCCCGGCCGGTCTCCTTGGCGACGATCTCCTTGAACTCGCCGACCAGCTTCTTGAGGTCGGCGGCGTCGAGGTCCACGTCGACGGTGACACCCTTGGCGCGCTTGGCCTGCTCGATGGCCTCCTCGAAGAGGTCGCCGTCCACGCCGAGCACGGTCTTGCCGAACATCTGGATGAGGCGCCGGTAGGAGTCCCAGGCGAACCGGTCGTCACCCGCCTGCGCGGCAAGCCCGGCCACGGACTGGTCCGAAAGGCCGATGTTGAGGACGGTGTCCATCATCCCGGGCATCGAGAACTTGGCGCCGGACCGTACGGATACGAGGAGGGGGTCGTCCGCCTGGCCGAGCTTCTTGCCCATCTTCGCTTCGAGGGCGTCGAGGTGCGCACTCACCTCGTCGCGCAGGGCCGGGGGCTCCGCGCCGCTGTCCAGGTAGACCTTGCAGGCCTCGGTGGTGATGGTGAAGCCCGGTGGCACGGGGAGACCGAGATTGGTCATCTCGGCGAGGTTGGCCCCCTTCCCGCCGAGCAGGTCCTTGAGATCCTTGTTGCCCTCGGTGAAGTCGTAAACGAACTTCTGCTGATCTTGTGTTTCCGGCACGGGACTCGATCTCCTCGGCTCGGCTGCCCTGACGGCGGGGAGCGTACCCAGATCAAAGGCCCCTGAGCAGGTCCACTCCACCGTCATACGGCTGTAACCACCCGCCTGCCACGTGTTCGAAAGTGCGGCGCCCGAACGAGACTCCTACGAGATGCCTTAAAGCCTCGAACGCACACCCACCCTCCGCCCGTGATGGACGCTTGGAATTTCACTATACGTAACCGATGGTTCGAGGTGTCGAACATCAAGTGGGTGGCACTGAGTGCCACGCATTGGAGAGGTGAGCACAGCGGAATGCCGCCGGTTCACCCCTCGGGCGCCGCTCATCTGAGCGATGACCCGATCAGAGTGGCGAGAATCACGCCTTGTCACGGCCCATTGTCTCGCCTTTTGGATACAACGAGAGGGGCCACGCTCAGATGAGCGACACGCCGGGAGGGGTGGCCGACCACCTCCGCGGATGGCGAGGGGCGGCTCCTCCGCGGGTCCCCTGATACGGCCCCCTCCGCATCAGAGGACCGGGGCCCGCCGCTTCCCGCGAACGAATCGCGCCATATTTCAGGACGCCTGGTCGTCCCCGGGCTCCCGCAGCCCGGCGAGGGCCTCGCGGGTCTTCACGGTGCAGTTGTGCTCATCGCTCAGGACGCGCTCGCAGACCTCGAGCACGGCCCGCCATTCGGCCTCCGCCTCGTCGAGGCGGCCGAGGCCCTTGAGGGTGGTGCCGAGGTTGTGGCGGGTCCAGAGAGTGTTGACGTTCTCCGGCCCGAGGACGCGCTGCCGGGCCGCGAGCGTCTCCCGGATCTCCGTCTCGGCCTCGGCGAACCGGCCCCGCTTGTTGAGCACATTGCCCAGGCTGTGCCGGGCCGCCAGCGTCTCCTTGGCCACGGCCCCCACGGACCGGGTGCGCCCCTCGACCACTCGGCGGAACAAGGATTCGGACTCCTCGTAGCGCTCCTGATCGCGCAGCAGGGCGGCGAGTTGGAAGAGGGTCAGCAGCGCGCTCGGGTCGTCAGGACCCAGCACCCGGGCCTCCCCCTCCATGGTCAGCCGGTACTCCCGCTCGGCCTCCTCCACGCGCTCGACGCGCGTCAGGGCCCCGGCACGGCTGTATCGCGCCACCAGCGTCGCCTGGGCGTCCGGCCCCGAGACGCGGATGCGGCCTTGGAGCACCTCGGTGTACTCCGCCAGCGCCTCCTCATGTCGTCCGGCCCTCCCCAGGCTGGCCGCCAGCTGGTGCCGGGTGTTGAGGGTGTTGTGATGCTCGCCCCCGAGCACGGCGGTCTGCCGTTCCAGAAGGTCACGGCAAGCCGCCAGCGCCTCGTCGTGCCGCCCCTGGTCGTCCAGGACCAACGCGCGCATCCGCAGTGCGGTCAGCGACTCGTCGTGCCGCTCCCCGACGGCGGCGAACGACTCCGCCACCAGCGCGTCGGCCTCGGACTCCGCCTCCTCGTACCGCCCCAGGGCGCGCAGGCAGTTGACGCGGTTGCGACGCGCCCGGCGCACCCGCCAGTGGCCGGGGCTGAGGCCCTCCGACGTCCTGTGGACCAGGTCGTGCCACAGCGCCTCCGCCTCTTCGTTGCGCTGTCTGAGGTCCAGGATGTCGCCGAGCGTGAAGAGCGCCGTCATCAGGGGCGGGTCCACCTCCGACTCCGCCGACGCGGCGCACTCGTCCGCCGCCGCCCGCATCTCGGCCTCCGCCTCGTCGAATCGCTTCAGCCGCCGCAGCGCGGTGGACAGCCAGGCACGTGCGTTGACGGTGTCGAAGCTGGTGAGCCCGTACAGTTCCCGCGCCCTGGACACCGAGATACGGAATTCCTCCTCGGCCTCCTCCACTCGCCCGAGGTCCAACAACAGGCGCCCACGCCTCAGGTGCTTGGCCTCGGCGTGCTTCCGGTCGTCGTCACCCTCCCGCCGCTCCCATGCCTCGATCAGGGTGCGGCACTCCTCCTCCGCCGCCTCGGTCCGCTCGGCGTCGCTCAGCAGCTCGACGAGGTAGCCGCGGGCGAAGAGCGTGTAGTCGTGTTCGACGCCGTGCACCCTCCCCGAGATCGCGACCACCTCGCGCAGCTCGCGCTCCGCCTCGTCGTGCTCTCCGAGATAGTTCAGCGTGAGCGCCAGATGCCCACGGAGATTGCGGGATTCGAGGTCGTCCAGGGATCTGAGCCCCTCGATCTGCTCCCGGGCCGTCTCCCGCAGTTCGTCCACATGTTCCCGCCACCCGGCGTCGATGAGCTGCTCGGCCACGTCGGGCAGGCGCCGCACCCCCTGCCAGCCGGTTTCCTCGCTCCGCTCATCGGCTTCGTCCAGCATGTTCTCGACGTGGTCACGCACCGACTTCGGCAACCCGTCATCCGCCGCGATCCGCCGCACAACCGCCATCACCGGCGGCTGGACGCGCTCGGAGGTGTAGGAGCGCGGTGGGAAGGCGGCGGCAGGTACCACCGGCTGCCGTTCCGGCGCCTTCGGCCGCGGCGGCGGCTCCTCCTCCGCCGCGTCCTCCACCAGCCCCAGCCGCGACAGCAGCTCCGGTGACGCCGCCGCGAACGGGCGGGCCTCCTCGGCGACGCGGGAGTCCCCGTGGTCGCCGGAGAGCCTGGCGCGGAACTCGGGGCCGCTGCCCTGGCGGTGCAGCAGGAACTCGGTGACCTGCGCCGCCGTCTCCAGCGCGTCCGACGTCCGGACCGCGTCCAGCAGCAGATCCGCGACGCCGGGGTGGAACTCGTACTCCTCCGCGCTCCCCTCCCGTCTGCGCAGCAGCCCGCCCAGGAACACCTCGGCCAGCTGCGCCGGGTGGAAGCGCTCCCCACGGCCCGCGCCCGACTGGTGGATCAGCCGCATCACCGGCAGGGTCAGCGGATGGACCGTGGCCAGCGCCCCGGCCAGGCGCTGGGCCTCGGGCGAGGCGGCGCGGAAGCGACGCAGCCGCTCCCCGGCCGTCGGCTCGGGGACCTGGGCCGTGGCCCGCGCGGCCACCGGCTTCTCGGCGCCGTCCAGCAGCATCACCGGCAGCGGCTCGCCGCCGCCACCCGTACCGGTGAGCGCCGCCCATCTGCCCAGCTCGCCCTCGGCCAGCTCCAGCACGGGCACCGGGGTGCCGTCGTACGACACCAGGCCGCGCGGCAGCACCGGATGGCGCACCGTCAGCGCGCGGCCGGGCGCGCCCTCGCGGCCGCCCGCGTCGACCAGCAGCCGCTGGGTGGGCATACCGCGCTCGGGCCACATCCGCGCGGGCAGCGGCTGGAGCACCGCCACCGGTGAGTGGCGGGCCCAGCGGCGCAGCAGCCGCGGAATCGCGCCGCCGCGCCACCCCGGGCCCACCCCGTCCGAGAGGACCAGCATCACGGTGCGGCCGGAGGTGTCGGTGAGCTGGCGGGCGGTGCGGCGCGGGGCGCCGGGGGCGTACGGGCGCGCCCTGAGCACCGGTCGGTCCTCGTGGGAGCTGTCCAGGCCGTAGGTGCGTACGGAGTGGAAGGCGCCCTGCCGCTCCAGCAGTGCGCGCACCTCGGCGGCGAGCTGCTGCCACAGCACCATCGACGGGCCGTCGTCCACGATGAGCGCGACGCTCAGCCAGCGCTCCGGGCGGGGGCGCAGCACCACGTCCGGCAGACCGGTCTCGGCGATCCACTCGGCGGTGGCGGTCTCGTCGACGCGGAAGGACGTACGGGACGGCACACTGCGCCGCAGCGGCCGCAGCGCGCGGGAGAGCCGGCGCGTCCCGGGGAGCGCCCGGACGCCCCGGACGCCGATGGCTCGGGCCGGGCGGGCCGCGGCGGGGCGCGCGGCGCCGGGGGCGTAGAGCCCTGCGGGGACGAGGGGTCCTGGCTCGGGTTCGCCGGGGGTGAGTGCCCCGGGGGGCTGTCGCTGGGCGCCCTTCGCCTCGTCCTCGCCGTCGGCCGCGCCGGAGGGGGGAGCGGCGGAACGCCTGGACGGCGGCGGTTCCTCGCCGTCCCCTTCGCCCCGCGCCGGGGCGGTGGTGGCGGCGAACCACAGGACGTCGCGCAGCTCCACCTCGGAGAGCTCGACCCCCGCGTCCTCCAGCAGGGCGCACAGCCGCTCGATCATTGCGCGTCGACTTCGTTCAGCGAGCGGAACAGCTTGTCGAGGACGTCCTGGTCGACCCGCACCCCGGAGGACCGCAGCCGGACCGCGTTGAGCAGCTGGTCGGTGGCCAGCTCCCGCTCGCTGCGCCGGGACACGAAGTCCGCGATCAGCTCCTGGGCCCGCGCGCCGACCTCCTCGCCCAGATGCATGGTGACGATTCGCTGGAGCTGCGCCTCGTCGGGCTGCTTGAGGTCGAGCCGGACGCAGCGGCGCAGAAACGCCGGGGGGAACTCGCGCTCGCCGTTGCTGGTGATGACGACGACGGGGAAGACGGAGCAGCTGACCCAGCCGCTGGTGATCCCGGCCTTCTCCCGGGAGCCGGCGTACTGCACCTGGACCCTCTTCCCCTCCCCCAGGCGGGCCAGCTCCGGAATCTCGAACTCGCCCTCCTCGAAGACCGTAAGGAGGTCATTGGGCAGGTCGACATCGCCCTTGTCGAGCTCGTCCACGAGCAGCACCCGCGGCTTCTTGGCCGGCAGCAGCGCGGTGCCGAGCGGGCCGAGCCGCAGATAGTCGCCGATGTCCGGCTCGGTCCCGGCACTCTCGTCGGCGCGCCGCTTGAGGGAGGCTTCGCGCAGCCTGCCGACAGCGTCGTACGAGTAGAGGCCCTCGGTGAGCGTGGAGCGGCTGTTGACCGGCCAGTGCAGCACCTCGCCCAGCATCAGCTCGCGGGCGATGGCGTGGGCCAGGGTCGACTTGCCGGTGCCGGGACGGCCGGTGACCAGCAGCGGGCGGTGCAGATGCAGCGCCATGTTGACGACGTCGCGGTCCTCGTCGGAGATCAGGTACGGCAGCGGCCGCTTCTTGTCCCGGCGCCGCGCGTCATCGCCGAAGCGCCGCCACGGCGGGGCGGGGGGCCAGGTCTCCACCTTGTGGGGCCGGGTGTCGCCGCCCTGGAAGAGCCTCCAGTCCTGTGCCATCTTCTTCGTCTCTCCTCAGGGTGCGGACAGGTCGAGTTGGTCGGGGAGCGGGCGGTGCGGATCGTCCCACAGGAGGGCCATATGGCTGCCGTGGTGGCTCTTGTAGGGGTCGCTGTCGGACCGGAGCTCACGCAGCCGCTGGGGAAGGGAGCGCAGGGGCCGCTCATCGCCGAGCAGTTCGCGTATCTCGTCCTCCGCTATGGACGGTTCCGCATCGCCGTGCCATATGAGGACGGGCACTCCGCCGAACAGACAGGCGTTGAAGAGGTCCGCACGGGCCCGTGAGGGGGTGGTCGTCAGCGCGCCCGGTGTGTCCATGGACTGCTGGACGACGCGGTACACCTCACCGCAGTCCATATGGCCCGGCAGCCAGCGCAGCTCCTGGGTCCCGGCGGTGCCGACCCGGTTCCAGCGGCGCTTCCACAGATCGTGCCGCTGGGGTTCGCGGAAATCGGTGCAGCGCATGACGACCGGATAGTCCGTGCCCAGATGGCGCTTGACGGGCTGGGCGAACTGCCATTGGTGCACGGCCAGTTCGAGGTCGGTGGCGGAGACGAAGAACTCCACCAGGGTGTCCGGGGCGTAGGTCTGGGCGCTCAGCAGGGCTTCGAGGCCGCCCCGTATCTCGTCCAGTGAGGCCGGGGTGTCCACCTTGGCCAGGGCGTGGACGTCCTCGCCGCGCCGCGTCCACACCTCGTACGCACGCCGCTGTCCGGGCCCGGTGGACGGGTGGAGCCGGATCTGGACACTCCCCCGGCTACCGCTGGGAGGTGCCCCCTGGTCCTGGGCGAGCCCGGCCGCCTTGACGGCCTCGGCGTACTCCATGGCCTCGCCGCGCCGCTCCATCAGCTGGCCCTTCAGCCCCAGCCGTTCGGCGCACCGCAGCGACCAGGCACGCAGATCGGCGGCGACCGGACCGTCGTCGACGGCCGCGAAGCGCTCCACGACCCTGAGCAGCTGGGGAAGCCGGTCCGGCTTGGGCAGCAGCTCCTCCAGCGCGTCGGCGAGCCGGGCCGGATCGTGGAACGGCAGATCGGCCAGGCCGAACAGCGCCCGGGCCTCCTCCGCGAGGTCGCACCGCCCCCGCTGCCCCAGCCGCTCCAGCAGCCCGGCCAGCTCCGTGTACTCCGCGCGGGTCAGCCACTGGCTCTGGAGCACATGGCACGCCTTGCGGATCTCCGTGCGGACCGGGGCCCGCGCGCTGAGCTCCGCGAGAAGGGTGACGGTGCCGTGCGGGTTCTCCAGCGCCCAGTCGACCAGCTCCTCGGCCGAGGGAGGCGTCGTGGTGGGCGGGTCGGTGGTGAACTGCTCGCAGAGCCCGACGACGGCCTCCGCCGCGCGGCCGGGATGCGCCCCCAGCAGCGCGCCGATCGCGTGGATCAGCTTGCCGCGCTCCCGCCGCTGCTGCTCGTCCAGCGGCGATCGGGGCGGGCCGAGCGGGATGTCCTCGCCGTTCCGGTCCCCCCTGCTGATGTGCACGGTCGGGAACTGCCGCAGGCCCTCTTCCCGGCCCAGCCGCTCGAACTCGTCCTGGACCCCCTGCCACACCCGGTCGAGGTCCGGCGCCACGCCGCCGGCGGAGGCCGCTTCGAGCTGCCGTAACAGCACGGAGGTGAACAGGCCCGCGCCCTGCTGGTTCTTGGACACCGCCCCGGGCTGGCAGGCGCGCATCCAGTAGATCTCGCGGGCGTTGTTGATCTCCGGCTTCGTGGTGAGCTCGTCCGGTTTGGCGACCATCAGGTGGGTGCGGAGGGGAAGGGCCTGCCAGCAGGCGTCGATGATCACGGTGACCCGGTCCACGCCCCGCTTCGGCAGATGCTCGGTGCGCAGCAGCGTCATCAGGTTCAGCGCGTCGAGACCCACCATGTCCCGGTCCCGCGTCTCCGGGTACAGCAGGCTCCATCGGCCTCCCGGGGCCTGTACGCCGTGCCCCGCCCAGTAGATCCACAGCCGGTCCGCGTCGAGGGAGCTCAGCTCCTCCATGAAGACCTTACGGATGATGTGGCCGTTCGCCGGGCGGTAGTCGCGGTCCGCCGCTTCCACGGCGGCCTTGTTCCCCTCCGTGGGCGAGGCCAGCAGACGGATGTTCTCCGCCGGCACGCCCAGCCCGGTCAGCCAGGCCCGCATCGCGAGCGCGTCGTTCACCGGACCGTCGAGGGTCCAGCCGTCGCTGCCGCTGTACTGCTCGACCGCCACGATCACGGCGTGGGTGCGGCGCCAGTCGTGCTCGACCGCTGTCACTTCGGCAGCTCCGGGGCCAGCAGGTCGTACAGCCGCTGGTGGGCGAAGTACGAGGTGTGGGCGCGCGGGAAGGGCTGGCGGGTGTCGACGCGCAGATCGGTGACCCGGCCGGGGAAGACCTTCTCCCCGACGAAGCCGAGCAGATCCCGCTCGTCGTAGACGTTGATCCAGCGGGGGAAGGCGCCGGGCAGCCGTTCGTCGCGGCGCAGCGCGGTCAGCGCGTCCAGCTCGTAGAGGAACGGCGCCTGGGAGCCGACCGTCACCAGCAGCTCCACCCCGGCGGGCGGATCGGGCTCGGCGAGCAGATCGACACAGGCGATACCGCCGAGGCTGTGGGCGAGCAGCACCACCGGGCCGTTCCCCGATTCGACCGCGTCGCGCACCGCCGCCCGGATCGCGGCGCGCACCCCGGCGCCGCGCACCTGGTAGCGGAGGATGTCGCCACTGGCCGGGACGGACTTGGTGGTGATCCGGCCCCGCTGGGCCTGGGCCAGCCAGGAGAACGGCGAAACGTAGGCGTTGAACGCCCGTACGGCGACGCCCTTCGCGGCACCGGCGACGAATCCTCCCCGGTCGGTGCCGCCCAGCTGATCGCTGAGCGCGCCGACGACGGTGTCGCGGTCGGCGCCGTCCACCGCGAGCGGCTCGTCGTCGCCGTACGGGCCCTCGGCGCGCCGGACGGCCAGGGCGTACACGGCGCGGGCCGCGATGGGCTCGATGCCGTCGGCGGGCGAGGTGCCGCCCAGACTGCCGGAGATCTCGTCGGCCACGCGGCCGGCGGCCTCGTCGAGATGCGGCGCGAGATCCGCGATCAGCCGCGGCAGGCTGCCACCGGACTCCCGCGCCTCGGGTGCCACCGGCTCCAGCGTCAGGCCGCGCACCTTGTCGGCGACGGTCTCCCAGGGGTCGACACGGCCGGGCGCGAAGCCCGCCTCCTCGCCGTCGTCGTGCGCCGCCTGCGCGAACTCCCGCAGCTCCGCGAGCGGATCGACCTCCAGCAGCGCCCATACGGCCAGCGGATCGTCCTCGTCCAGCGCGCCGTCAGCGCCGACGCCGCGGTTCTTCGTGCGCACCGGGAGCGACGCCCCGCCGAGCCCCAGTGAGGCTCCGTGCTCCTCGCCCCAGAAACAGCGGGCGACCCGGATATCGGCTCTCACCCGTCCCAGGCCGCTCACGACCCGCGCGAGGCTCTTCTCGTACGACTTGGCCCGGACCCCCGTGCCGTGGACGAAGACGACGCTTGTCACCGATCCCCCCAGATCGTCCAGATCCCACCGCGACCACGAGCCCATCACTTTAACCGGTGATGACCCCGTGTGACCCCCGGACTACCGGGCTCGCGCCCGGTCCACCCGGCTTACGGCCCCTACCCGCCTTACGCCCCGGTCTACCGGGCTCAGCCGCCCGAGGTGTCCAGCTCCGCGTCCGCGCCGACGCCCGCGCGGTCGTACGGGTCGTCCAGCCAGCCGTCGGGCAGCACCACGCGGTTGCGGCCGGAGGTGCGGCCGCGCGGGCCGTCCGCGCCGGGGGGCCACTCCTGGTCCAGGTCCAGCTCGGCCAGCAGGGCGTCCAGCTCGGCGAGGGACGAGGTGATCGCCAGCCGCTTGCGCATCTCCGAGCCCACCGAGAAGCCCTTGGTGTACCAGGCGACATGCTTACGGAAGTCGATCACGCCGCGCTCCTCGTCCTCCAGCCACTCGGCGAGCAGCTCGGCGTGGCGGCGCATCACGGCCGCGACCTCCTTGAGCGTCGGCCGCGCGTACCCCGACGCGCCGGGGCCGGACACCGACGCGCCGGGGCCGGACACCGACGTCCCGGGGCCGGACACCGACGTCCCGCCGCCCGGCTCGAACGCGGCCACCAGGTCGCCGAAGAGCCACGGCCGCCCCAGGCAGCCGCGCCCCACGACCACGCCGTCACAGCCCGTCTCGCGCATCATCCGGACCGCGTCGTCGGCGGACCAGATGTCGCCGTTGCCCAGCACCGGGATCTCGGGGACGGCCTCCTTCAGCCGGGCGATCGCCTCCCAGTCGGCGGTGCCGCCGTAGTGCTGGGCCGCGGTGCGGCCGTGCAGGGCGATCGCGGTCACGCCCTCCTCGACGGCGATCCGGCCCGCGTCGAGATAGGTGATGTGGTCGTCGTCGATGCCCTTGCGCATCTTCATGGTCACCGGCAGCTGGCCCGCCGCGGTCACGGCCTCGCGCAGGATCGAGCGCAGCAGATGCCGCTTGTACGGGAGCGCCGAACCGCCGCCCTTACGGGTCACCTTGGGCACCGGGCAGCCGAAGTTGAGGTCGATGTGGTCGGCGAGCTCCTCGTCCACGATCATCTGGACGGCCTTGCCGACGGTCACCGGATCCACCCCGTACAGCTGGATGGAGCGCGGCTTCTCGGTGCCGTCGAAGTGGATCAGCCGCATCGTCTTGGCGTCCCGCTCCACCAGCGCCCGGGTAGTGATCATCTCGCTGACGAACAGCCCCTTGCCACCCGAGAACTCCCTGCACAGGGTGCGGAACGGAGCGTTGGTGATCCCGGCCATCGGTGCCAGGACGACCGGCGGCTGGACCGTATGGGGTCCGATCCGCAGCTGCGTCCGCTCCGTGTGCGGCGTCTGCGGCGATTGCGTCATGGGATCAGCTTCCTCGTGCGTACTACGGTGGCAGGGCGGGGCCGATCTCTCATTGTCCCGCACCCGCGGGAGGGAACGTGTCCCGCACCCGCGAGAGGGATCGACAGGGCGGTGATGACCGCCACACCGACGGTATCGATGTAGCGTTCAACCATGCGTGAGCTCAGCCATCGGCGGCGCATGCTTGTGCTGGCGATTTGCTGCATGAGCCTGCTGCTCGTCAGTCTCGACAACACGGTCCTCAATGTCGCGCTGCCCTCGATTCGGAGTGATCTGCACGCCTCCGTCTCGGGAATGCAGTGGACGATCGACGCCTACACCCTGGTCCTCGCCGCCCTGCTGATGCTCTCGGGGTCGACGGCCGACCGGGTGGGACGCAAGCGCACCTTCCAGACCGGGCTGGTGATCTTCACCCTCGGATCGGGGCTGTGCAGCCTCGCGCCCAATCTGGAAGCGCTGGTGATCTTCCGCATGGTGCAGGCGATCGGCGGTTCGATGCTCAACCCCGTCGCCATGTCGATCATCACCAACGTCTTCACCGAGCCCAGGGAGCGGGCCCGCGCCATCGGGGCCTGGGGCGGGGTCGTCGGCATCAGCATGGCGGCCGGGCCGATCGTGGGCGGACTGCTGGTGGAGTCCATCGGCTGGCGCTCGATCTTCTGGATAAACCTTCCGGTCGGGCTCGCGGCGCTGCTCCTCACCGCCCGTTACGTCCCCGAGTCGCGTGCCCCCAAGCCGCGCCGGGCCGACCCCATCGGCCAGCTGCTGGTCATCGCGGTGCTGGGCACCCTCACCTACGCGATCATCGAGGCGCCGGACCGCGGCTGGGACTCGCCGCTGATCGCGACCTGCGCGGGGATCGCCGCCGTGGGACTGCTCACGCTGATCCGCTACGAGCGGCGGCGTGAGGAGCCGCTGATCGATGTGCGGTTCTTCCACAGCGTGCCGTTCAGCGGGGCGACGGTCGTCGCGGTGTGCGCCTTCGCGGCGCTCGGCGGCTACCTCTTCATGAACACGCTCTACCTCCAGGACGTGCGCGGGCTCAACGCGCTGCACGCCGGGCTGTGGATGCTGCCCATGGCGTTCATGTGCTTCGTCTGCGCGCCGCTGTCCGGGCGGCTGGTGGGCGCCCGCGGGCCACGGCCGTCGATGCTGGTGGCCGGGGTGGCCATAACGGCCAGCGGGGTCCTGTTCGCCGTCTTCGACGCCCAGGCCAGCGATGCGGGGCTGCTGATCGGCTATGTGCTGTTCGGCCTCGGCTTCGGCATGGTCAACGCGCCCATCACCAATACGGCGGTCTCCGGGATGCCCCGCACCCAGGCCGGGGTGGCCGCGGCCGTCGCCTCCACCAGCCGACAGGTGGGCCAGTCGCTCGGCGTCGCGGTCATCGGCGCGGTGCTGGCGGCGGGCGCCGCGTCGGCGGCGGCGGGCGGGATGGGACACGCCGCCTCCCCCGCGGCCGCCGCGTCGTTCGTGGACGCGGCCCGCCCCGCGTGGTGGATCATCGCCGCGTGCGGTGCCGTCATCCTGCTGCTGGGGCTGGTGACCACGGGCCACTGGGCCGAGAAGACGACGCGGCACGCGGCGGCGCTGTTCGAGGAGGGGGCGCCGACGGGGCAGACGTCGGCGAACGCGAAGGCGTAGTGGGCGCGAGGGGGCATCCGCCGGACCGTGCCGCCTGCGGCGGGCTGTTCCCCTCCCCGCCCCTTCCCGCAGCATCGATATGCGGCTCCGCCGCGTGGTGGGTCTCCGCCCCAGACCCCGGCAGACGACCCGAATGCGCGAAGGCGCCCACCCGGCCCCCCGTCGACACCGACCGCAACCGCCCCACCGGCACGGCCGTTCCCGGCGACGCCCCGCCCCCCGGAGCCCAGGGGCGGACGGAGCCCCGGGATGCAGGAGGTCTGGGGGCGGAGCCCTGGCAACGGGGGTCCACGGGCCGAGCCCCAGCCAACGGGGGCCCAGGGGCCGAGCCCCAGGAAAGGGGGGATCCGAGGGGCGGAGCCCCAGGAAACGGGGGCCCGAGGGGCCGAGCCCCAGGAAACAGGGGCCCAGAGGCCGAGCCCCAGGAAACAGGGGCCCAGAGGCCGAGCCCCAGGAAACAGGGGCCCAGAGGCCGAGCCCCAGGAAACAGGGGCCCAGAGGCCGAGCCCCAGGAAACAGGGGCCCAGAGGCCGAGCCCCAGGAAACAGGGGCCCAGAGGCCGAGCCCCAGGAAACAGGGGGCCAGGGGCCGAGCCCCTGGTCACGGGGAGCCCGAGGGGCGGAGCCCCAGGAAACGAGGGTCCGAGGGGCGGAGCCCCAGCCAACGGGGGCCAGGGGCGGAGCCCCGGAGAACGGGGGGCCGGGGGCGGAGCCCCTGGTTTCGGGAAGGGGCGGGGAGGGGAAAGATCCGCCCCGCCGGACGCACCGTAAGGCGCGATGCGCAACGAGGCCGCCCCCGGCCCCGGCGGATCAGACCGTCGCCGGGGCCGCCTCCCCCGTCGTGGCCTCTTCCGCGAGCGCCAGCGCATGCAGCCGCTCCAGCCGCTCCTGCGTCTCCACGTCCGCCGGGGTGTACGTGAGCAGCTTGGAGCCCTGCTGGGGGCCGGTCCACAGGCTGGTGGAGGCCAGCCGGAGGATGCCCACCTTCGACTGACGGTAGACCTTGATCTTGTCGCCGGGCCGGATCACCTCATGCCGGGCCCAGATCTCCCGGAACTCCGGCGAGGCCTCCTCCAGCCGCTTCACGATCGCCTTCCAGGCGGGCTCGGCCACATGCTCGGCCATGACGGCGCGGAACTTGGCCGCCATCAGCCGGATCGTCTCGTCCCGGTCCACCAGGCTGGAACGCCACTCGTCGTTGGTGAAGGCCAGCCACAGGCAGTTGCGGTCCTCCGGCGCCACCCGGTCCAGGTCGCACATCAGCAGCCGGTAGCTGCGGTTGTAGGCGAGCAGGTCGAAGCGGCTGTTCTGGACGCAGGCGGGGAACGGCTCGAGCCGCTCCAGCATGAGCTGCAGTGACTGCGGGATGCCCGTGCACTCGCTCGCCGGGGTCGGGTCGATGGCCCCCGCGAGGGCGAACAGATGGGCGCGCTCGCTGCGGTCCAGGAGCAGCGCACGGGCGATGGCGTCGAGGACCTGCGCCGAGACGTGGATGTCGCGGGCCTGCTCCAGCCAGGTGTACCAGGTCACGCCGACGGCCGAGAGCTGCGCGACCTCCTCGCGGCGCAGCCCGGGGGTGCGCCGGCGGCGGCCCCGGGGCAGCCCCACCTGCTCGGGCGTGATCCGCTCCCGCCGGCTGCGAAGGAACGCGGCCAGCTCGCCTCTTCTCGGGTCGCTCGCCTCCGAGCGCTCTGATCCGGCGCCGACACTCCTGCTCTCGGCCGTGGCTCCGGTTGTCGCGTCCCGCACCATCGTGGTCATGGCTCCAGGGTGCCCGAGGGCTCAGCCGGTTGCCAGGTAGTTCTTGTACCAGGATAAAGACACTCTGGTACCAGCCTGAGCGACGAGGAATCTTCGTAGGCGTGACCGAAACGCAGATATCCACGATACGAACGAGAACCGCCGCCCCAGGCGCGAGGAAGACCCCTGGGCGGACCCGCACCTCCTCCGGACCCGCGCTGAGCCCCCTCGGGCTGTTCACCGTGCTGCTGGGCGCGGCGCTGCCGCTGATCGACTTCTTCATCGTCAATGTGGCCCTGCCCACCATGGACCACGACCTCCACGCCGGTCCGGCCGTACTGGAGCTGATCGTCGCCGGATACGGCGTGGCGTACGCGGTGCTGCTGGTCCTCGGCGGGCGGCTGGGCGACACCTTCGGGCGGCGCCGGCTCTTCCTCGCCGGGATGGCGGCCTTCGGGCTGACCTCGCTGGCCTGCGGGCTCGCGCCGGACGCGTGGAGCCTGGTGGGCGCACGGGTGGCGCAGGGCGCCTCGGCCGCGCTGATGCTGCCGCAGGTGCTGGCCACGATCCACTCCTCGACCAGCGGTTCGCGCCGCGCCCGCGCGCTCAGCATGTACGGCGCGACGGCCGGTCTGTCCATGGTCGCGGGGCAGATCCTGGGCGGTGTGCTGGTGGCCGCGGACATCGCGGGCACCGGGTGGCGCGCGGTCTTCCTGGTCAATGTGCCGGTCGCGCTGATCGGCCTGGTTCTCGCGGTCCGTACGGTCCCCGAGACCCGCTCCAACCGGCCCGCGCCGGTGGACGTGCCGGGCACGGTGCTGCTGGCGCTGTCTCTGATCACGCTGATGGTGCCGCTGACCGAGGGACGGGCGGCGGGCTGGCCGCTGTGGACCTGGCTGGGGCTGGGCGCGTTCCCGTTCGTGGCCGCCGCGTTCTACGTCGTGGAGCGACGCGCGGACCGGGCGGGCAGGACGCCGCTGCTGCCGCCGAGCCTGTTCGCCCTGCCCGGGCTGCGGCGCGGACTGGCGATGGTGGTGCCGTTCTCGATCGGCTTCGGCGGCTTCATGTTCGTCATCGCGGTCGCGCTCCAGCAGGGGCTGCGGTACGGGCCGGTGGAGGCCGGGCTGGCGCTGGCGCCGATGGCCACGACGTTCTTCGTGGCCTCGCTGATGGGGCCGCGTCTGGTGGGCCGGTACGGCAGCCGTGTGGTGACCGCGGGCGGGCTGATCCAGGCGGCGGGCATCGCGCTGCTGATGCTGGCCGTATGGCGGGACTGGCCGGATCTGTCGCTGGCCGGGCGGCTGCCGGGGGTCGCGCTGGCCGGGTTCGGGCAGGGGTTGCAGCTTCCGGTGCTGATCCGGATCGTGCTGGCCGATGTGCCGAACGAGCGGGCCGGGGTGGGGAGCGGCGTGATGGTCACCACCCAGCAGTCGGCGCTGGCGCTGGGCGTGGCGACGCTCGGCACGCTCTTTCTGTCCCTGGGGTCGTCGGCGGGCATGGGCGACGCGCTGGTCATCACGCTCGCGGCCCAGCTGGGGGCGATCGCGCTGACCCTGCTGATGAGCCTGCGACTGCCGCGCAAGGTGTCGTAAGGAGCTCGCCGGAACAGGTCGCGGACGGGTCGCGGAACGGGTCGCGGAACAAGTGGAACAACCGGACGGGGTGACTGGTAGGCGATGACAGATATTGAAATCTGTCATCGCACATGTCATTCTCTCCTTGGACACCCCAACCCGGAATCCCAAGGAGCACCCCCGTGCAGAACCGCCAACTCGGCACCACCGGCCCCCAGGTCTCCGCGATCGGCCTCGGCTGTATGGGCATGTCCCCCATGTACGGCGCCGGCGTCGACCGCGCCGAGTCCATCGCCACCATCCACGCCGCCCTCGACGCCGGGATCACCCTGCTCGACACCGGCGACTTCTACGGCATGGGCCACAATGAACTGCTCATCAACGAGGCCCTGCGCACCGCCCCCGCCACCCACCGCGAACGCGCCCTGACCAGCGTGAAGTTCGGCGCCCTGCGCGGCCCGGACGGCGCCTGGACCGGCCATGACGGCCGCCCCGCCGCCATTAAGAACTTCCTCGCGTACTCGCTCCAGCGGCTGGGCACCGACCACATCGACATCTACCGCATCGCCCGCCTCGACCCGGCCGTCCCGATCGAGGAGACGGTCGGGGCCATCGCCGAGGCCGTACAGGCGGGTTACGTACGGCACATCGGCCTCTCGGAGGTGGGCGCCGAGACCATCCGGCGGGCCGCCGCCGTCGCCCCGATCTCGGATCTCCAGATCGAGTACTCACTGCTCGCACGCGGTATCGAGGACGAGATCCTGCCCGTCTGCCGTGAGCTGGGCATCGGCATCACCCCGTACGGAGTGCTCTCGCGCGGGCTGATCAGCGGCCACTGGAGCCGGGAGCGCACCACGGACGCCCAGGACTTCCGCAGCAGGGCCCCGCGGTTCCAGGCCGAGAACCTCGACCGCAACCTCGAACTCGTGGAGGCCCTCCGCAAGATCGCCGACGCCAAGGGCGTCAGCGTCGCCCAGATCGCCATCGCGTGGGTGCTCGCGCAGGGCGTCCGGCGCTCCACCGCCATCGTCCCGCTCGTCGGTTCCCGCCGCCGCGACCAGTTGGCCGAGGCCCTGGGCGCGCTTGACGTTACGCTCGACGCCGACGACCTGGCCGCCATCGAGGACGCCGTCCCGGCTGACGCCGCCGCGGGCGACCGCTACCCGGAGGCCCAGATGGCCGCCCTCGACAGCGAGAAGAAGTAAGGGACCCGATGCCGCCGCCGCCCGAGACCCCCCTGACGCCCGCCCGCATCCTCGAAGCCACCGAGGACGTGCTGCGCCGCTACGGCCCCGCGAAGGCCACGGTGGTGGACGTGGCCCGGGCGCTGGGGGTCAGCCACGGCAGCGTCTACCGCCACTTCCGCTCCAAGACGGCGCTGCGCGAGGCGGTCACCGCGCGGTGGCTGGACCAGGAGCACGACAGCCTGTCCCGCATCGCCCGCGCCAAGGGCCCGGCGGCCGACCGGCTGGAGGACTGGCTGCTCACCCTGTTCGCCGCCAAGCGCCGTAAGGCGGGCGTCGATCCGGAGCTCTTCGCCACGTATCTGGCGCTGGCCACCGAGAACAGCGAGATCGCCGCGCGCCATGTCGAGACGATGATCGACCAGCTCACCACGATCGTCGAAAGCGGCATCGCGAGCGGGGAGTTCACGATGCGGGACGCCCGTGCCACGGGCCGGGCGCTGTGGGACGCGACGGCGCAGTTCCACGACCCCGTCTACGCGCCGCGGTGGTCGGAGCCGGACATGGACCCGGCCTTCGCGGCCGTCTGCGAGCTGCTGCTGGACGGTCTGCGGGCCCGCTGAGGGGTGTCCGTCGGGTCTTGGCGCCTGCGGCGGGCCACGCGGCGGAGCCGCACATCGATGCCTTCCCCGCCCCACCCCTTCCCGACACCTGCCGATCCGCGGCTCCGCCGCGGGGGGCCTCGCCCCTGGACCCCGGGGTCGACGAGCCGACCGGCGCCGCCGTGAACGCCTGCACCGGCGGGCTGGTCGCGGTCGGCACGTTGGCGCGGCGGATGACCGGGCGAACGCCCGCGCCCATCCGCGCCGTCCCGCCCGAGGTCCAGGGGCGGGGCCCCCGCGGCGGAGCCGCAGATCGACACAACCCCGCGGCGGAGCCGCACATCGACACAACCCCGCGGCGGAGCCGCACATCGAAACAGCAGCCCCGCGCCCCTTCAGGCGGCGGTCGCGATGGCCCTCTGCGCGGAGCTGCCGCTGGCGGCGGTGTGCACGGCGCCGGCCCTCGGCCGGGAACGGCGGACCGTCCGCGACGACCGCCGGCTCACCCCTGAGACGCGGCCCACCACAGAATGACCGCGGCCACCGCCAAACAGGCCAGCATGATGAGGACGACCTGCCGGCGCGCCGCCGCGTCGGCGGTCATCCGCGGCGAGCCGAGGGCCCCGTGTGCCTGGGCGAGGTGGTCGAGCCCCTTGTGCCGGGCGCCGCCGTAGGTGATCCGCTCCTGCCAGTCGCAGTGCCGGCAGCCGAGCAGCCGCCGCTGCCGCGGACCGTAGCCGTAGCTCACCTCGAAGACCGTGCCGTCCTCGTGGATGGCGGTGATGTGATGCGTCACGCCTCGCACGACTGGTGAACCCCCCGGTTCTTCCGAGTCGACGGGCTCCGGCGCCACGGATCTCGCGTCCGCGGCGCCGGAGCCCGTCGTCGGGTGTGTGTCCGGTACCCGTGATCCGGGCGCGATCACCCGGACCGTGATCCGGGCGCGGTGGCCCGGACCGGGTCAGCAGCCGATCAGACGGCCGCCGAGGTAGGACTGGATCTGGTCGAGGGAGACCCGCTCCTGCTTCATCGTGTCGCGCTCGCGCACGGTGACGGCGTTGTCGTCGAGGGTGTCGAAGTCCACGGTGACGCAGAAGGGCGTGCCGATCTCGTCCTGGCGGCGGTAGCGGCGGCCGATCGCGCCCGCGTCGTCGAACTCGATGTTCCAGTGCTTGCGCAGGTCCGCGGCGAGCCCCTTGGCCTTCGGCGAGAGCTGCGGGTTGCGGGACAGCGGCAGCACCGCGACCTTGACCGGCGCCAGCCGCGGGTCGAGCCGCATCACGGTGCGCTTCTCCATCTTGCCCTTGGCGTTGGGCGCCTCGTCCTCGACGTACGCGTCGAGCATGAAGGCCAGCATCGCGCGGCCCACGCCCGCCGCCGGCTCGATGACGTAGGGGGTCCAGCGCTCGCCGGCCTCCTGGTCGAAGTACGACAGGTCCTGGCCGGACGCCGCGGAGTGCGCCTTCAGGTCGAAGTCGGTGCGGTTGGCCAGACCCTCCAGCTCGCCCCACTCCGAGCCGCCGAAGTTGAAGCGGTACTCGATGTCAGCGGTGCGCTTGGAGTAGTGGGAGAGCTTCTCCTTGGGGTGCTCGTACCACCGGATGTTCGCCTCCTGGAGACCGAGGTCCCGGTACCAGTTCCAGCGCTGCTCCATCCAGTACTCGTGCCACTTCTCGTCCTCGCCCGGCTTGACGAAGAACTCCATCTCCATCTGCTCGAATTCACGCGTACGGAAGATGAAGTTCCCCGGCGTGATCTCGTTGCGGAACGACTTGCCGACCTGCGCGATACCGAACGGCGGCTTCCTGCGCGAGGTCTGCTGGACCGCGAGGAAGTTGGTGAAGATGCCCTGGGCGGTCTCGGGGCGCAGATAGGCGACCGAGCCGGAGTCCTGGGTCGGGCCGAGGTGGGTGGCGAGCAGCCCGGAGAACTGCTTGGGCTCGGTGAAGCTGCCCTTGTTGCCGCAGTGCGGGCAGTTGACGTCGGCCAGGCCGTTCTCGGGGAGCCGGCCGTGCTTGGCCTCGTACGCCTCCTCCAGGTGGTCCGCGCGGAACCGCTTGTGACAGGAGGTGCACTCGGTCAGCGGGTCCGTGAAGGTGGCGACGTGGCCGGACGCCTCCCACACCTCACGGGCCAGGATCACGGACGAGTCGAGTCCGACGACGTCGTCACGCGAGGTGACCGTGGAACGCCACCATTGCCGCTTGATGTTCTCCTTCAGCTCCACACCGAGCGGTCCGTAGTCCCAGGCGGCGCGCTGGCCGCCGTAGATCTCGCTGCACGGGTAGACGAAGCCACGGCGCTTGCTGAGGCTGACGATGGTGTCGATCTTGTCGGCGGCCACGGTGCTCTCTTCATTGATGACGACATTGACGACGAAGCGAATGCTTCAGGTTACCGGCGGCGGCACCCCCCGGATCAAATCGATAGCCGAAGCGATCAACAAGAGGACAGTTGTTGACAATCGTTTCCATCTTTGTTGAAAATGAGAGTCATGAACATACGCCGCCTCAGGCCCACGACCGCCCTCGTGGGAGCCGCCGCACTGGGTCTGACCACCCTCACAGCCTGCTCCACCAACGCCGGAGACGGAAGGACGGACGGCAAGCTGGACGTGGTGGCGTCGTTCTATCCCATGCAATTCCTCGCCCAGCGGATCGGCGGGAACGCCGTCCATGTCTCCTCCCTGACCAAGCCGGGCGTCGAACCGCACGATCTGGAGATCAGCCCCCGGCAGACCGCCGATCTCAGCAAGGCCGGTCTGGTGGTCTACCTCAAGGGCCTCCAGCCCTCCGTGGACCGGGCCATCGCCCAGGCCGAGCCGAAGCAGGTCGCGGACGCCGCCTCATACACCTCGCTGGAGGACCACGGCACGGAGGTCGAGGGCGAGCACGAACACGGCGGCGAGGGCGAGACGGGGCACGAGGGCGAGGATGCGCACGAGGGGCACGACCACTCCGGCGACGCGGCAGCCGACCCCCACATATGGCTTGACCCGGTGCGCTACGCCCAGGTGGCCAAGGGCGTCGGCAAGGCGCTGGAGAAGGCCGACCCCGATCACGCCACGACGTACAAGAAGAACACCACCGCCCTGGTCAAGGAGCTGAGCACGCTCGATCAGGACTTCCGGAGCGGTTTGAAGGGCCGTTCTTCGGACACCTTCATCACGACCCATGCCGCCTTCGGCTATCTCGCCGAGCGCTACGGCCTGCGGCAGGAGGCGATCTCCGGGCTCGACCCCGAGTCCGAGCCCAGCCCCGCCCGGGTCAGGGGGCTGCACACCATCGCCAAGAAGGACAAGGTCAACACCGTCTTCTTCGAAACCCTGGTGAGCGACCGCACGGCCAGGACGCTGGCGGGCGATCTCCATCTGCGGACCGATGTGCTGGACCCGATCGAGGGCATCGGCTCCAAGTCCAAGGGCGACGACTACGTCCAGGTGATGCGAGCCAATCTGAAGGCGCTGAAGAAGGCGCTGGGCGCCAAGTGACGGAGGAAGCCATGAAAGCCGAGGAGACCCGGGAATCCGGGGCGGCCGGGGGATCCGGGGCCGGGAAATCGGTGGCCGGGGAATCCGGGGTCGTCCGGGAGGAATCCGGGGTGGCCCGGGAGGAATCCGGGGTCGTCCGGGAGGAATCCGGGGTGGCCGAGGGCCCGGCCGCGGACCCCATATCCCTGCGCGGCGCGACGGCCACCCTCGGTGGCCGCCCCGTGCTGCGCGGTATCGATCTGACCGTCCGCCGCGGTGAGGTCGTGGCGCTGCTCGGCGCCAATGGCTCGGGCAAGTCCACCGCCGTACGGTCCATCGTCGGCCAGGTGCCGCTCAGCGGCGGTGAGCTGGCCCTCTTCGGCATCCCCCGCCGCCGCTTCCGCGACTGGGCCCGGATCGGCTACGTACCGCAGCGCACCACCGCCGCCAGCGGCGTCCCCGCGACCGTGCGCGAGGTCGTCTCGGCGGGGCGGCTGGCCCGCCGCCGGTTCGGGCCGCCGCGCAAGGCCGACCGGGCGGCCGTTCAGCGGGCCCTGGAGCTCGTCGGCATGGCCGACCGCGCCCGGGACCCGGTGAGTGCCCTGTCCGGCGGTCAGCACCAGCGCGTACTGATCGCCCGCGCCCTCGCGGGCGAACCGGAGCTGCTGATCATGGACGAGCCGATGGCCGGGGTCGACCTCGCCAGCCAGGAGATCCTCGCGGGCACCCTCCGCGAGCAGGTCGCCGGCGGCACCACGGTCCTGCTCGTCCTGCATGAGCTCGGTCCGCTGGAGCCGCTGATCGACCGCGCGGTGGTGCTCCGTGACGGCTGCGTCGTCCACGACGGACCGCCGCCCAAGGCCGTGGGCCAGCACGCGCTGCCCGGCCACGATCACGTCCATCCCCATGCGGCGCCTGACGCCGAACCGATCCGGACAGGGTTGCTGACCTGAGATGCTCGAGATCCTCGACTACGCCTTCATGCAGCGGGCCCTGCTCGCCGCCGTCCTGGTGGGCATCACCGCGCCCGCCGTCGGCATCTACCTCGTCCAGCGCCGTCAGGCGATCATGGGCGACGGTATCGGCCATGTCGCCCTCACCGGCGTCGCCCTCGGCTTCCTGACCGGCACCAACCCGGTGTGGACCGCCGTCGTCGTCTCCGCCCTCGGCGCGATCCTCATGGAGCTGATCCGCTGGTACGGCAAGACCCGCGGCGATCTCGCGCTCGCGATGCTCTTCTACGGCGGGATGGCGGGCGGTGTGCTGTTGATCAACCTCTCGCCGACCGGCTCCAACGCCAACCTCACCACCTATCTCTTCGGCTCGATCACCACGGTCTCCCCCCAGGACGTCGTCGCGATCTCCCTGCTCGCCGCCTTCGTCGTGGTGATCACCCTGGGGCTGCGCCGCCAGCTGTTCGCGGTCTGCCAGGACGAGGAGTTCGCCCGGGTGACCGGCCTCCCGGTGCGCACGCTCAATCTGCTGCTGGCCGTCACCGCGGCCGTCACGGTCACCGTCGCCATGCGCGTCGTGGGCCTGCTCCTGGTCAGCGCCCTGATGGTGGTCCCGGTCGCCGCCGCCCAGCAGGCCACCCGGGGCTTCGCGATGACGCTCGCCCTGGCGATCACCATCGGCGTCGTGGTGACCCTGTCCGGCACGGTCTTCTCGTTCTACAAGAACGTCCCGCCCGGCGCGAGCATCGTCGTCCTCGCCATCGGCGTCTTCGCCCTGATCACGGCCCTGGCCGCGCCTCTGGCGAAAAGACGCGCGGGGCGGGTGGCCACGGCCGAGGAACGATGCACCCTGAGGGATGATGTACTCGTATAGTCCACTGCTCGTAGTCCACGCTCGTAGTCCACGCTCGTAGTCCACGCTCGTAGTCCACTGCCCGGCCAATGCCCGGCTCCATCGCCCATCCCGTCACTCCCGTCCGCTACCCAAGCGATAACTGGCACAATGGCCGGGCAGAAAGCGCGGTGGGCGCGGAACGGGCCCCGAGAGCGACGGAGCATGCGAGGTTGAGGAGGCAGCTGTGGCGACCGCCGGTCCCCCAGTACGCGGCCGGTCCACCAGGCAGCGCGCCGCGGTGGCGGCGGCACTGGACGAGGTGGACGAGTTCCGCAGTGCGCAGGAGCTCCACGACATGCTCAAGCACCGTGGCGACTCGGTCGGCCTGACCACCGTCTACCGCACCCTCCAGTCCCTCGCCGACGCCGGCGAGGTCGACGTGCTCCGCACCACGGAGGGCGAGGCGGTCTACCGCCGGTGCAACAGCGAGGAGCACCACCACCACCTGGTCTGCCGCGTCTGCGGCAAGGCGGTCGAGGTGGAGGGCCCCGCCGTCGAGAAGTGGGCCGACGCGATCGCCGCCGAGCACGGCTTCGTGGACGTGGCCCACACGATCGAGATCTTCGGCACCTGCGGCGACTGCGCCGCGGCCAAGGCCTCCCAGGGCTGACCCCCACTCCGCGGGGTCACCCCTCACTCCGCGGGGTCACTCCCCACTCCACAGGGTCACCCTGCGGTCCGCTTCCCCCCGGGGCCGTCACAGCCTTGTACTGAAACCACGCCCCGTACGCGTGGCACCCCGCCCTTCGGCGGGGCACCGAGTACGGTGCCAAGTACATGAACATTACGGCTACTTGGGGGAAGCCTGATGTCCTTGTTTCCTGATCTACCGGGGCTGCCGGGCCTCTTCGTCGATCCGCCGTCCCCGAAGAAGACCGCGGGTGCCTTCCACACCGCCAGCGCGACGGGGCAGAACAAGATCAAGCTGGACGACCCCGAGGCCGCCGGGAAGGCCCATTCGGGCTGGGCGGTCGCGAAGCCCAACCAGGAGTGCGTCACGGCATGGCGCAACCGTCTGCACGAGCTCGGCAAGTCGGCGAGGGAAGCGGCCGCCGCCATCACGGACGCCATGGACGACTACATGGACACCGACCTCTCCATCGAGGCGGAACTCCGCAAGGACGCCCGCTGGCTGGAGGGTGCCTGATGGTCTCCGTACCCGACCTCCGCTCCGCGAGCCCGCAAGCCTGGCGCGACGCCGCCACCGATGCCCTCAGCGCCGCCAAGCACTGCGAGGAGATCGGCACCTTCGCCCGCGAAGACGTGGCCCGCACGATCGAGAAGCAGTGGGTGTCCGACGCGGGACTCGCAGCCCGCCGCACCTTCGTCAAACACGCCGAGGACTACGAGGCGGCGCATCTGGCGCTGCGCGAGCTGTGCCGCGTCTACGACGACCTGGCCGACGAGATCGAGGCCGCCCAGCGCGATCTGAGCAGCGCGCTGGGCTACGCCACGGACCATGAGCTGACCGTCGACGACAGCGGTCGCGTCTCCCACTCCAAGCCGGTGGCCTCCGGACAAGGTGACGACAGCCAGTCGGAGCCGGTCCGGCACGCCCAGGGCATCATCGAGGGCGCCCTGTCCCGCGCGACCAAGGCCGACACCACGGCGTCGGCCGCGCTGCGGACCATCAGAGGCCTCACGGAGATCTCCGACCCGAAGCTGGTCAAGGAGGCGCTGAAGAAGAACAGCCCGCTGGCCATCGCACTGCGCCTGACGGGAGCGCCCGACGGCCCGCATCCGATCAATGTCTCCCCCGCGCAGCTCGCCGCCGTGGAACGGGCCGCGAAGGAGACCGGAATGAGCAAGACGCTGCTGCTGTCGATCCTCTGGCAGGAGCAGCAGTGGTACCAGAACTACGACAAGGACGGCCGTGGTCTCCTGCCGAGCATCGGCAGGATGTTCAACTGGACGCTCCAGCAGACGATCAAGCCGGACAAGTCGCTCGGTATCACGCATATGAAGCTGGGGACGGCCCGTAATGTGATCGGTCAACACCGACAGGCGTTCACCACGCCGGACGGCACCTATCTGGGAGACCTCAGCGATGCCCAACTCACCAAGTACATCGAGGAGAACCCCAACGAGGACATCCGCCTGAGCGCGTACTACCTCCAGGAGTTGCGGAAGAATCCGTACGGCTCGGACACGGACAAGCAGCTGTTCGTGCTCTACGCCGCCGACACTCCCGACGTCCGCGAGAAGAACGAGCAGTACGGGGACGACTCGGACCACCGAGGGGGCGACATCAAGACCCGCGGCGAGAACTGGGACAAGCTCCAGCCGCGTCTCGAGGACGCCAGGGCGTGGGAGGCCCTGAGCGACGAGGAGCGCCAGAAGGCCTTGGAGCAATTGGAGGGCGCCACCCCCAAGGGGCACTCGTTCACCGTCGACCCGATCTACGGCGGTGAGACGCCCGGCACCGGGACCGGCGAGCCGGAGCCCGGTACTCCGTCGCCGGAGCCCGGGAAGTCCCCCACCCCACCGTCCTCGGGTGGCAAGAACGACGATGGAGGCGGCGGGGGCGGCGACAAGAAGCCGACCGAGCCCAGCCCCGGTCTCACACCGCGTCCCTCGGCGACGGGCTAGGACCCCTGAAGAAGTGAGTTCATGAAGCGAGTGATCAGCGTGTTCGCGGCGGGGGTGGCCATGGCCGTCCTCGCCGCGTGCGGCAACACCACGCAGGGCGGCACCGGCTCGTCGCCCAGCCCGAGCGCCACGATGCCGGGCAATGTGCCCACGAAGCCCGAGTACACGGACGCCGACGCGGTCGTGGAAGCCCTCGAAGCAGGGGGTATCCCATGCGAGATCACCCGCCGCTCGCAGGGCGGCAGTGCCGGAGGAAGCGGCCTCGGATGCGCCTCCGTCATCGACGGCGTCAAGTTCGAGAACGACATCCAGGTGCTTAATCCGAAGAAGTTCAGCCGCGACGATGTCGGCGACTCCATCGCCTCCCACAGAGCGCCACCGACCAGCCACACCTTGGTCGCCGCGGGTCACTGGTTCGTATGGGTCACCGAGCCCCGCTTCGCCAACCGGATCGCGGCCGCTCTCGGCGGCGTCGTACTGCCGCCCAAGAAGGCCAAGATCCCCGACTATCCGCTCCCGGACATCCCCCGCGCCCCCCGCTACCGAACCGTCGGCGCCCTCGCCGACGACCTCGCGGCGGCGGTGGGCTGCGACGACCGGAAGCAGCGCTCGGACACCGTCCTGACCTGCACCACCGGCAAGGACACCGGCTCGCCCAACTGCGCCACCCTCGCCCTGCACGGCTCGGACGCGGACCGTAACGCGGCGCTGCGCGAGGCCATCGCCTACAAGGGCGTGCCCGCGACCCTGGTCACGGCCGGCAACTGGACCGTCAACCTCTGCGACTACGACCTCGGGTCACGCGTCGCCGACGCCCTGCGCGGCACGGTCGTGTCCTACGACGGAGGCTGACCGCCGATGCCCTCGGAAAACCCCGGCCGCACCCCTGTCCGCGTGCTGCGCCGAGCGGTGTCCGTGTTCGGGCGGGGGCGAGTGGCGTTTGTGCGGGGCTGGACGCATCCGCGGCTGAAGTGGCCCAAGCGGCTGGCGGCGGGTGCCGCTGTGCTGCTGGTGGTGCCCGTTCTGACCGCCGGGGTGTCGCTGCGGCTGCAGTACGCGGGGGATCCCGCGCCCGGGACGCGGACCCGTGAGCGGGACGCGGTGTGGCTGGGGCATGCCTGGGTGGACGGGCGCAATGGTGAGGCGCAGTTGGCCGAGCTGGTCCAGCGGATGCGCGGCACCGGCATCCGGGATCTGTACGTACACGCGGGCCCGCTGGAGCATGACGGCGGCCTGCCCGCGGCGCGCTATCCGAAGGCCCGGTGGCTGGTGGAGGCGGTGCGGCGGGAGCTGCCCGGGGTGCGCGTTCAGGCATGGCTCGGCGACGTGCTGTCCACCGAGGGCAAGACGGGATTGGACCTCGGCGAACGGGCGACGCGCGAACGCGTCGTGCGCTCGGCGCGCCAGGTGCTGGACGCGGGGTTCGCGGGCGTCCACTTCGATCTGGAGCCGCTGCACTCCGGCGACCGGGACTACCTGTCGCTGCTGGACGATGTGCACGCGGTCACCCGCGCCCACCGCGCACCGCTGTCGGTGGCCGCCCACCAGATCGACCCGCTCCCCTCCCTCCACTCCGTCGCGGGCTTCGTCGCCGGTCACCCCAAGTGGTGGTCGCAGTCGTACTTCGGCGCGGTCGCCCGCCGGGTCGATCAGATCGCGGTGATGTCCTACGACACGGCGATGCCCATGGAGAGCCTGTACGGAGGCTATGTGGCGCAGCAGACGCGACTGGCCCTGGAGGCGACCCCGCGCGGCACCGACCTGCTGATGGGCCTCCCGGCCTTCCACACCGACGACATCGGCCACCACGAATCGGCCGAGACGGTGGCGGCCGCCGTCCGGGGCGCCCGCCTCGGCCTGAGCCGCGAGGACGCGCGCCGCGAGCGGTTCGGCGTCGCGCTGTATGTGGACTTCGCGGCGACGCCGGGTGACTGGGCCGCGTACCGGAGGGGCTGGGGCGCGCCGAAATCGGATTGATCTCGGTGGGCGTTGTGGGTACGGTGCCCGACGTGATGAGCCCTGAATCAGACAGAACGGAGCCGCCGGTCGTTCGGCGGCGAGTCGTTCTCTGACCACTGACCTCATTTCCGGGTCCACTCTGGGTCCACCGACCTGGTTTCTGGGTCGATCTCGCTTCCAGCGACCGGACACGACTCCGTGTGTCTGGTTCCGCTTCGGGCTCATGACGTAGTCCGACATCCAGCACGCGGCCGCTCTTGCCCGCATTCGCTCATTCATCGCTGGAGTCGACCTCTTGCCTGTCTTCCTTTATGTCCTCGCGCTCGCCGTCTTCGCGCAAGGGACGTCCGAGTTCATGCTGTCCGGTCTCGTACCGGGAATCGCCCGCGACCTGTCCGTATCGGTGGGGGCCTCGGCGAGTCTGACGTCCGCGTATGCGATCGGGATGATCGTCGGCGCGCCGGTGATGGCCGTGTTGAGCGCGCGCTGGCCACGGCGGCGCGCGCTGGCGGGCTTTCTGGCGGCGTTCGTCGTCGTGCATGTGATCGGGGCGGTCACGACGGACTTCGCCGTGCTCTTCGGAACGCGTGTCGTCGCCGCGGTCGTCAACGCCGGTTTTCTGGCGGTCGCGATGTCCGTGGCGACGACACTGGTCCCCGCGGAGCGGCGCGGCAGGGCCACCGCCGTCCTGCTGTCCGGGGTCACGCTGTCGTGCGTCGCGGGTGTCCCCGCGGGGGCGCTGCTCGGGGACTGGTCCGGCTGGCGTTCCGCGTTCTGGGCCGTGGCCGCCCTGTGCCTGCCCGCGCTGGCGCTGGTCTTCCGTCAGGCGCCCGCCGACGCGGCGGGTCGGGCGGACGTCTCGATCAGGCGGGAGGCGGGTGCGTTGCGGTCGCGTCCGGTGCGGTTGGCGATGGTCCTCGCGGCCGTGGTGAACGGGGCGACCTTCGCGACCTTCGCCTACCTGGCCGTCATCGCCACGGACATCGCCCACCTCCCCGACGCCGCCGTCCCCGCCCTCCTCGCCGCGTTCGGGGCGGGCGCGTTCGTGGGGGTGACCACGGCCGGGCGTACGGCCGACGGCGGGCTCGGGAGGGGCCTGCTCCTGGCGCTGTGCGTCCTGCCGGTGGGCTGGGCGGTGCTGGCCGCGACCAGTGCGCATACGGCCCCGCTCTTCGTCGTGACGATCGTCCAGGGCGCCCTGTCGTTCGGCGTCGGCTCAACGCTCGTCGCGCGCGTCATGCATGTCGCGCCCCAAGCCCCCTCGCTGGGCGGTTCGTTCGCCACGGTCGCGCTGAACGCGGGGGCCTTCCTGGGCCCGTTGATCGCGGGCGCCGCGACCGGGACGACGGGCGACTACCGGGACGCGGCGTGGGTCAGCGCCGCCCTGGCCGCGACGGCGGTCGCCGCCGTCGCGGCATCCCGGGGGCGGGTTGCCCGCGCCGGGGTCGAGGAAGCCGGATAACCCACCGGTCGGTGGTCGAGTGCGACGTCAGCACGTCCAGCAAGGCTTTGGTGGGCTGACGTCGTACTCCCTCCGATGCCATCAGCCCAGGCTCAGGCTCCAGACGTCCCCATGCCCCGGGCAGTCGTCACGCTCCTCCTCGCTATCCACCACCAGCACGGAGACCTTGGTCTCCGGTACTCGGTATTCGAGATAACCGCCTTGAGGACGAAGATCGATATCAGGCGCGTCGGGGGTTCGCGACAGTTCCTCCCGCAGTTCGCTCCAGGGGCAGTACTCCGGGAACTCCACGCCCGTGTCACGGCGCCATTCCGCTGCCATGCCCTGGTCATCAGCCGCCAGTCGATGCAGTTCGATCATGCCGCTGGTCATGCTCCACTCCCCCGGGCCGCCGGAGAAGTAGAGCTCCACGAATCCGTAGTCCCTGCGGAGCGTTCTGTGCCCCTCGTCGGCCACTTCGATGAAGTCAGCCTTCACTGCCTGATCGACCTCTTCGAGGGACGATCCAATGCCGACGCCGTGAAGTCGTCCGGTCGCAATCACGCTCGCCAGAGCGGCGACACCGTTCATGCGCCCGCCCCATTTAGTGCTGCACAGCAACGGTCACGTCGCCCGGATCAGGCAGCGCCGTCGGGGCCTCGTCGGTGTACCAGGAGTACTCCAGAGCCGACAGACTCCCATCGCTTACCCATAGCAGCAGTTCGCCGACCAACTCTCCGGAGGAGTCCTTCACAGCGCCAGTAGCGGGGATCACACCGTTGGGGACCTCCGCAGGCGGAAAAGGCTCAACCACTTTGAGGTCCACGCTGGGGGAATCGCTCCCCCAGCGACCGACGACACGCGCTTGAGGAACCTGCTGCCTCAATTGCTCAGCACCGGGGAATCGCACTGAAAGGAGCTTGTTCAGTGCATCACGTTCAGCTGCTTGTAGATGTCTGGACCGGCGCCCAACTGTCGTCATTATTTCCACTACTGCAGGCTGGCCGCGAGTTCCCGCATGTACTTAATCCCTTCCTCGCTGCAAGAAAGGACGACTTGGAACCTCGCCCTGGCCGCTCCATCGACAGATCGCCCCACATAGGACCATTTGGACCCAGCCCTATCCAGGATGTTCAGGAATTCACACAACTCCCCCTGATCTTCGGTCAGGATCTTATGCGCATCTTCGATAAAGAGAAAGTATTGGTCCGCAGGAAGCCAATTCAAATCCCGCAGGCAGTCATTCAACGCGGGAAGATTCCACCCAAAGTAATCAGGCAACCGAAAATCGTCCCAAAAACTTTGAAATACTCCATCGAGGTTGGCCATCTCGCTTCCATCCATCCATGCAGCGAACGTCCGGCCCGGCAAAGGCTGCAATGAACGCAACGGCGCATGTGCATCGGGGCCCACGAGGTGAAGCCAGGGCTTGATTTCGATCCAGAGGTTCTGCTCCATCACCACTTTGGACTCTCCACGACGATGTAAGTCTGGTAATGCGTCGGGGTGTAGTAGATGGAGCCATCGCTCCCCCACACCGTCCTTTCGCCTCCCGGCTTGGGGTTCGAGCTCGACGCTGGCGCACCATATTCTCGGTAAGTGATCGGGTTACCCGAAGCATCATGCGTCGGAAGGCGGTAGGCGCCGTTCTTTCCGCTATTACTGAACGGCTCCATTGTCAGGTTCGGCCCGTGCCATTGAGAGCCCCAGCCCGTAGCGTCTCGGCCATATTTTTTGACATCATTGATGGACTCCATCGCTTCATCGGGAACCTTCGCGGGGATCCATCCACCGAGCTTACTCGTGTCGCCCAGCTGGGTGCCCGATTCGAACCCCTTGGGGGCACAAGGATTCAGCCCAAGTGGGTCGGTCCAGGAGTACGGGTTTCCGATGTATGCGATCGGGTTGGGCGCTGGGGCGAGGCCCAGGGGGTCGGGGGTGACGTAGCGGGCCGTCTCCGGGTCGTAGTGGCGGAAGTAGTTGTAGTACAGGCCCGTTTCGGGGTCGGCGTATTGGCCGGGGAAGCGGAGGGGGCAGTCAACGGCATCCGGGCTTACCGGGGAGGGGAAGTCCGTACCCCAGAGGGTGGTGCGGTGCTGCCAGGCCAGGTCACCGGCCGCGGTGACCAACTCCGTTGGGGTGCCGACCAGGTCCGTGATGATGGCATGGAAGCGCGGCGTGGTGTCGTCATCGGCGCCGGTGAATTTCTCTATGAGGGATTCGCCGGGCTCACGCACCAGTGACGTGTGGTCGGTTTGGGTCAGGGGGCGGTGGGTGTCCGGGGCGTAGTCCCAGGTGGTGTGGTTGCCCTCCGGTGTGGATTGTTCGGCCAGGCGGGTGTCTTCCCATGCGAAGGTCACCGATTCCGCCACCGTGCCGTCCTCGGCCAGGCGTTGTTTGGATACGCGGCGGCCGAGGGGGTCATATGTGTAGTGCCAGTGGTCGCCGTCCGGAGTTGTCGCGTCCGTCAGGCGGTCCTCGGGGTTCCAGGTGTAGGTCCAGGTGCGGGTCTGGCCGTTGAGGAGTTTGCGAGTGCGGCGGATCAGGCGGCCCTGGGCATCGTGCTCATAAGACGTGCGGCCCGATCGGTGGATCAACGTGCCGGTGAACTCGCGGTCGCCGGGCGCCTCATGGCCCGGGGCCGTAGCGCGCGTCAGGTTGCCCGCCGCGTCGTAGGCGTACGTCTCGGTCCAGCCGTGCGCGTGGACGGCGGTGACGCGGCCGACCGGGTCGAGATCGAAGCGTCGGGTGCCTGACGTCAGCTCGCGGATCTCGGTGAGGTAGCCGTCCGGGCGGTAGGCGTAGGAGCGGTGTTGGAGGATCCGGTTCGCCTCGTTGCCACGGCCCTTGGCGATTGTCTGGGTGGTGAGGCGGTCTGCTCTGTCCCAGATTTGGGTCAGGCTCACCGTCTCGCCGATGCGGCGTTCCGTCTCGCGGCCCGCCGCGTCGTACGTGAAGGTCAAGGCCCCTGACGTGCCCGCGGCCAGTTGAGTGGGGCGGCCTGACTCGTCGTAGGTCCAGACGCTCCGCAGACCCGAGGGCATCGTGCGTTCGGTGCGGCGGCCCACGGCGTCATACGCGTACGTCGTCCTCCGGCCGTTGACCGTTTCTGACAGGACTCGGCCCAGCGCGTCCCGTTCGAGAGTCACCACCGAGTCGGCGTTGCTCGCTTGGGTCAGGGCGCCCTGTGCGTCGTAGGCGTACGTCGTCCGTGCGCCCGCCTCGTCGCGTTGTTCCGTCGTGCGGCCCAGCGCGTCGCGGGTGAAGTGCAGCGTCTCGCCCGCGCCGCCTGTGCGGGACAGCAGGTCGCCCGCCGCATCGTGGGTGTAGCCGATGGTGCGGCCGTTGAAGTCGGTCTCGGAGGTGAGCCGGCCCGCCGGGTCGTAGGTATAGGTCCAGGTCAGGCCCTGGGGGTTGGTGACCTCGGTCAGGCGCAGCTCGGTGTCGTAGGCGAACGCGTACCTCGCGCCGTCCGGCTCCGTACGGGTCGCGGGTACGTCGAAGTGGGTGGAGGTCTGGTGGGTGGTGTGGCCCGCCGGGTCCGTGTGGGTGAGGAGGTTGCCCTCGCCGTCCCAGATCCAGCTCTCCCTGGCCCCGTCCGGCTCCTGGCGCCACGCCGGTTTGCCCTCGGTCGTCCAACCCATACGGGTCGTACGGCCCAGCGGATCCGTCACCTCCACCACCCGGCCGAAGGGATCCCGGCGGACGCTCGTGGTGTGCCCCAGCGGGTCCGTCACGGCAATGGGCAGCCCGGCCGGGTCCGGGGTCAGACGCGTGGTGCTACCCAGCGCGTCCGTCACCTCGGCCAAGTGGCCCCGCTCGGTGTAGCGGTAGGCCGTGGTCGCCCCCGCCGGATCGGTCGTCGAGAGAAGGTTCCCCGTGTCGTCATACGTGTGGCGCCACGTCCCGCCGCCCGGCTCGGTGACCTCCACCGGCAGGCACAGGTCGTTGTACGTGGCCTCCGCCCGCGCCCCGTCCGGCAGGGTGACGCCGGTCAGGTTGCCGTCCTCGTCGTACGCGTAGCGGGTGGTACGGCCCAGGGGGTCCGTCACCGCGACCTTACGGTCGCCGCGCGCGTCCCATTCCGTCAGCGTGGTGTGGCCCAGCGGATCGGTCTCCTCGATCAGCTGACCGTCGGCGTTGTACCGGTACGCCGTGCGGTGGCCGAGCGAGTCCGTGTAGACGGTCGTCCGGGCCTCGTCGTCGTACTCCAGGCTGCCGTTGAAGACGCCGTCGCTGCCCTCGGTGCGCACCACCCTCCCGTCCGGCCCGTAGACGTACCGGAACGACGTGCCATTGCGGTCCGTCCAGGACGTCACCCGCCCCTCACCGTCGTAGGTGAACCGCAGCGGCTCGCCGCTGGAGTTGATGACCTCGGTAAGGTTGCCCGCCTCGTCGTAGCCGTAGCGCATCACCACCGTGCCGCCCCCGCGGCCCCGCTCCGGCTCGTAGACCGACGGCGGCTCGTCGAGGAGCCGCAGCGCCGTGACCCGCTCGCCCTCGGTATCGATGGCCAGGTAGTAGCCCCCGGAGTGACGCACGGCCAGCGGCGCGCCACTCAGAGCGCGCTCGATGTCGATGCGCGCGCCATTGCGGTCCTGCAGGCTCTCCAGGACCAGATAGACCGCGCCCGGCTCCTCCGTGGCCGCGGGACGGACGAACGTCCGCACCACACCCGCCTCCGGATCGGTGACCGTCATGACACCGTCCGGTTTGCCGTCCCACTCCAGCGGCCACCGCGCGCCCTTCACGGGCAGCGCCGGCACCCCCGGCTCCGGCACCGGATACACCAGCCGCATCCCGTCCGCGGCGGCGAACACCACACCCTCCGCGTCCAGTTGCACCCGCTCGTCCAGCAGACTGGCCCAGGTCGGGCCGAACCACACCCCGCCCCGGTACGAGGACACATGGGTGCGCTCGAAGACCAGCGGCAACGAACCGGGCAGCGTCAGATCGGCGTGCTCCATCAGCATCGCGCCCGTCGCGATGTCGATCGGCTCACCCGTGCACGGGCACTTCTTGGCCGGGCGCGCGGCCGGACCCTCCTCCACGAGATTCGGGCGCATCGAGGGCACCTTCGGCGGCTTGAGCAGGTCCGGGACGCCGGTGAGCTTCGGCGTCACACCGGGCTTGAGCACCCCCAGCCCGGCGCCGAAGATGCCGCCGTCGATCATGCCGTCCTTGGCGGCCTGGTTGACCTCGTCCAGGCTGAAACCCTGCTGCTGCCCCAGGGCGATCTTCACCGGCTGGGCCACCGCCGCGTCGATCGTCACCGACAGCACACTGGTGAAGACCGCGCCAGTCAGCATCTCCGCCGCGATGATGGCGACCGACTCCTCCACGGCGACGCCCAGGCCGGCGGCCATGGCGATGATCTCCGCCGCTACTCCATCGGAGGCGCCCCCGGTGACGATGGTCAGCAGCCCGCCGCCAACGAGTGCGACGGCATCGATGCTGATCTGCGTCCACAGCTTCTCGATCGCGTCATCGACCGTGTCGGCGAACTTGTCCAGCGCTTTGGCCATGTTCCGGGCCGACTTGGCGAGGTTGCTCAGCCAGCCCTCGTCCTTGCCCTTGGCGTAACGCCCCCAGAAGGTCTCGAAGGCATCGATCGCCTCGCCCTTGTTGTGGTGGATGAGCGTCGTGGCCGCCTTGTTCGTGGCGACCCGCACATCGTCCACGCTGTCGGCGAACGTCCGCCAGGCGTCCGCGGCGTGGCGCAGCGTGCCGGAATTGGCATCCGGCCACCACATGCCCAGCTTCATCAGCAGGGCCTTGGCCTTGTCCTCGATATCGCTCCCGAAACTCACCGATGCCCGCCCGCGCCCGGCCCATGGGCGGAGCCGTGCTTGGCCTTGGTGAACATGCCCTCGATCAGCTTGTCATTGTCGACATGACCATCCGCCATGTCGTTCATCGCCTCATAGATACTGGTCAGCCCGAGAACGAGAATCCCGGCCGCCGACTCGACGTGCTTCTGGTTCGGCTTGTACTGCTTGCCGAAGTCCTTCCCCGGCTTGTCGTCCCCCCACGGCTCGCCATAGCCGTCCAGCGTCGAGATCAGCGTGGTCAGCGCCTCACTCAGCTTCACCGCCTGGTGATGAAAGGTCGGCGCGACCGACTTGATGTCCGCCACCTTGATGTCCAGAACCTTGCCACCGCCGTGCCCACCGCCGCTGCCCATGCGACGCCTCCCCCGCTGAACTGAGCGTTCGTCGTACAAAGCTTCCAGGGTAGGGCGGCAACCATCACGGACCGTTCAATGTCGCCTCTACAGCGAGTAAAGAGTGCTCGCCCCCAGCACGCGCCCCGTACCGCGTCCCGAGGGCCGTGGCAGGACACCGGCTACGAACCCGCCTACGACACCGAGCGCGCGGTCGCCGAGTACCTCGCCTGGCTGCGGGCGGGCAATGAGCGGTGAGCCAGAGCCCCTGGTCAACGACGGGTGAGGTGGGTGAGGGTGACGCCGTTGGGAAAGGCCGTGCGCTCGGCGACGTCGAAGACGGTGGGATCGAAGGCGCCGTCGAAGGCGGGAATCCCGGCACCCGCGACAACGGGGTAGTTCTTGATCACCAGTTCGTCGATCTCCGGCAGCAGGGCGCCCGCCAGCTTGCCGCCACCGCAGAGCCATACGTTCAGCCCCGCGCCGTCCTCCCGCTTGAGCTCTCTCACGAGGGCGAGCGGGTCGCCCGGGACGACGGTGACGGCCGGGTCGGTGTCGGGCTTGAGCGTGCTGGACACCACGTACTGGCGCAGGTGGGCGTACGGGCTGGTGATCCCCGCGTCGAGGGCGGGGCGGTAGCTGCCGAGGCCCATGACGACGGTGTCGAAGTGGCGGTTGGGCGCGTCGGCCAGGCCGACCGCCGCGCGGTAGGCGGTCGGGACCGTCTCGGGAAACAGCGCGTTGGTCCAGTTCGAGTAGGCGGCGGACTGCCGTTCGTCGCCGCCCGGGAAGAAGTCGTACTCGCCGCCGGGGCCCGCGATGCGGCCATCGAGCGTGATACCGACGTAGTACACGAGCTTTCGCATCTCTGGCCGCTCCAAACATAGTACTCTGCTTGTAGTGGTTGAAACGTAGTACTACAGCTGGAGTGGTGTCAATGGTGAGACGGAACGACCAGCGGCGCGCCGCCCTCGTGGACGCCGCGATCGAGGTGCTGGCCAGGGAAGGAGCACGCGGCCTGACCTTCCGCGCGGTGGACGCCGAGGCCGCCGTGCCCGCCGGGACCGCGTCCAACTACTTCGGCAGCCGCGACGACGTGCTCACGCAGGCCGGCGCCCGGGTCTACGAGCGGCTCCAGCCCGACGAGGCCACGATCGCCCGCCAGCGGGCGGCGGGCCGCGACCGGGAGACCTACGCGGAGCTGATGCGTGAGCTCGTCAGCCGCGTCGCCGCATTCCGCACCGGCTATCTCGCGCTGCTGGAACTCCGCCTCGAGGCCACCCGCCGACCCGGGCTGCGCAAGGTCCTCACCGAGCGGGTCCGGGCCGACCTCGACGCCAACGTCGCGTACCACGAGGAGTCGGGCCTCCCTGGCGACGCCACGGCCGTCAAGCTGCTCATGCTGGCGCTGAACTGGCTGATCGTCGAGCAGCTCACCCTGCCGGACGTGTTCACGGAGGCGGAGCGGGATCAGCTGGTGGCGGCCGCGGTGGAGCGCATCGTGGCGGCGGAGTAAGAGGGTCGCGCTGCTACCGCTTACGCGGACGGGGAGTCCTTCTTCAGCTGCTCCTCGTTGGGGATCGCCCCGCCGAAGCGACGGTCCCGCGAGGCGTACTCCAGGCACGCCCGCCACAGGTCGCGGCGGTCGAAGTCCGGCCACAGCACGTCCTGGTACACCATCTCGGCGTACGCGCTCTGCCAGATCAGGTAGTTGGACGTCCGCTGCTCGCCCGACGGGCGCAGGAAGAGATCCACATCCGGCATGTCCGGGTAGTAGAGGTACTTCGCGAACGTCTTCTCGTTCACCTTCGACGGATCGAGGCGGCCTGCCCGGACGTCCTCCGCCAGCGCCTTCGCGGCGTCCGCGATCTCCGCACGGCCACCGTAGTTCATGCAGAAGTACATCGTCATGGCGTCGTTGTCCTTGGTCTGCTCCTGAGCGACCTGGAGCTCCTGCGCCACCGACTTCCACAGCTTCGGCATCCGGCCCGCCCAGCGGATCCGCACACCCATCGCGTCCATCTCGTCGCGGCGGCGGCGGATGACATCGCGGTTGAAGTTCATCAGGAAGCGCACCTCGTCGGGCGAGCGCTTCCAGTTCTCGGTCGAGAAGGCGTAGAGGGAGAGGTTCTTGACCCCCATCTCGAGGCAGCCCTTGAGCACGTCCATCACGACGCCCTCGCCGACCTTGTGCCCCTCGGTGCGCGGCAGCCCGCGCTCCTTGGCCCAGCGGCCGTTGCCGTCCATCACGCAGGCCACGTGCTGCGGCACCAGCTCACCGGGGATCTTCGGCGGCCGGGCGCCGGACGGGTGCGGTTCCGGGGTCCGGTACTCGCGCCGCTGTCGGCCCAGAAACCCGCGTCCTGCGATGCCTGCCATGTCTCCCTCAGCCCTTGCTCTCTGTGCTGCTACTGCTACTTCTCTACGTACCGCAGCGACCGAAGTCCCCGCTCCAGGTGCCAGTGCAAATACGCCGCCACGAGCCCGCTGCCCTCCCGGGCATGCCGCAGCTCACACGCGTCCGCCGTCTCCCAGTCCCCGGTCAGCAGCGCGCCCAGCAGCGTCAGCGACTCCGCCGAGGGTACGACGCTTCCGGGCACCCGGCACTCTCCGCAGATGACCCCGCCCGCGCCGACCGAGAAGAACCGGTTCGGACCGGGCATCCCGCACTTGGCGCAGTCGTCGAAACTCGGTGCGTAGCCGTTCACGGCGAGGGAACGGAGCAGAAACGCGTCCAGGACGAGATGCGGCTCATGATCTCCGGCGGCGAGGGTGCGCAGCGCGCCGACGAGCAGCAGATACTGCTGTACGGCGGGCTCGCCCTCGTGGTCGGTGAACCGCTCGGCCGTCTCCAGCATGGCCGTACCGGCGGTGTAGCGGGCGTAGTCGGTGACGATCGACCCACCGTACGGAGCGATGGTCTCGCTCTGCGTACACAGCGGCAGCCCGCGACCGATCAGCTCGCCACCACCGCGCGAGAAGAACTGCACGTCAACATGGCTGAACGGTTCGAGCCGCGCCCCGAACTTCGACTTCGTCCGCCGCACGCCCCGCGCCACGGCGCGGACGCGGCCGTTGTTACGGGTGAGCAGGGTGATGATCCGGTCCGCCTCGCCCAGCTTCTGGGTGCGCAGCACGATGCCGTCGTCGCGGAACAGACTCATGGCGCCCATTGTCCCCTAGCGGGACAGCTGATCGAACCGCCCGGCCCGGACGGCCCGGACCAGCGCCCGGAGGGCGGCGGGGGTGGTCGCGATCACGGTCTGCGGTTGGTCGCTCTCGCGGAGGAGGATCGCGGTGACGTTCGGGACCTGGGCCAGCTCGACGCAGTTGTGCTCAGCGTCCTCCCCCGAGTACGAGGACTTGCGCCAGTACATGTCAGGGCATCTCCGTGGGGTCAAAGTTGCTGCGTTATCTCGTGAATGAAGCCGACCGTGTCCTCTGGCGTGAGCGCCAGGGCTTCCATTTGGTCCAAGATACGGCCGTAGCGCTCCAGGTGAGCCTCCGAGTCGAGGAAGGCCGAACCCGAGGGCGTATCGGCTTGGACGGTGTCCAGCCGCCGGACCGGTCCGGACACATGGAGCATGCTGATGCCCGGATTGGAAAACCCGCCGGCCGAGAACGGGACCACTCGCACGGTCAGGTTATCCCGCTCCGATGACTCGATCAGATGCTCCAGCTGCCCTCGCATCACCTTCGGACCGCCGAACCTCATCCTCAGCGCGGCCTCATGGATAAGGAAAGTGCAGTGCGGCGGATCATCCCGGTCCAGCACATCTCGGCGCCTCAGTCGATACGAAATGCTGGCCCGCAACTGCGCGGCAGTGGGCCTGGACGTGGCCGTGGCGAACACGGCTTTCGCGTAGTCCTCCGTCTGAAGGAGGCCCGGAACATGCATGATCTGCGCTGAACGCATCGCCACCGCGTGGTGCTCGAGTTCGGCCAGATCGAGTGCGCTCGCGGGTGTCCTGCCGCGATAGTCCTCCCACCAGCCGCGGACGCGCTCCTCGTTCATGGCCACGAGGGCGTCGATGTAGGCCCGATCCATGCAGGAGTAGATGGTCGCGAGCGTCCTGATCCGCTCCTCGCTCACCCCGAACCGCGCGGCCTCGATGTTGCTGATCCGGGTCCGGTTCACGCCGAGGTGCTCACCGGCTTCCGCGACGCTCATCCCGGCCCGCTCGCGCATCTTGCGCAGCTCCGTTCCGAGGCGTCGCTGCCTCGCGGTCGTGGCCACCCTCTGCCCCATGCGGACTCCTCCCTACGCACCCAGGCAACCCTGTCACCCTTCCAGATCCATACAGGTTCCACCATAACGGTGGAACCCGTTACCCGACATGCTCTATGGTGCCCATCACAGCGTGAGGAATCAACTACGCACCGCGTTGGGAGCACCACCATGCCTGAAACCGCCGAACCCCCGTACGCCTACCGGTTCAGCGCCCCCAACTCCCCCAAGAGCCCCAGGGTCTGCCGCGACGCCATCGCCGCCCTCCTCCAGGCCAACGACCTGCACGACCTCGCGGACACGGCGAAACTCCTGGTCTCCGAGGCCGTGACGAACGTCAATCAGCACACCAACACCCAGCTGATCCACATCGACACCCTCGTCCGCGACCGCATCGCGACGATCGCCGTACGCGACGGCTCCCCGGAACGCCACCCGTACCCCCGCGACGCGGCGCCCGACGAGGAGGGCGGGCGCGGGCTGTTCCTGATGCGGGAGCTGGCTTACGCATGGGGCGTCACCTGGGAGAACGGGCTGCGCCCCACCGGCAAACACATCTGGTTCGAGCTCCGCGAACCAGTCACCGAATGATCAGAGGGAGGACGCCCATGCCGCGCGAGTCGACCACCTTGCCGGAGTACTGGGACACCTACAAGCCGTACCGCGAGGAGGGCGAGCAGCCGACGCCTGACGTTGAGACCTTCGCGTGGACCCAGTACGACGGGCACGGCCCCGGCGAGGAGTTCCTGGGCAGCCCGCGTACCGCGCTGGAGCTGGGCTGCGCCGAGGGCAAGGAGGCCGTGTACCTCGCTCGTACGTACGACGCGGTCTTCTCCATCTGGGGCGCGCTCTGGTTCACCGACCCCGACGACCTGATCCCACTGATCGCCAAGCGCCTCAGCCCAGGCGGCACCCTTGACTTCTCGCAGGCCGAGCCGCTCGATGGCTACTACGGCCCGCAGCCGATGTACGGGAACGGTCTCGCGGGCCGCAAGCTCACCCTCCTGCGCTGGTCGTACCCGCCACAGTGGTGGGCCGACCTGCTCAAGCGGACCGGGTTCGTCGACATCGACGCCCGCGTGCTCCCCGCGCCCAGGCCGGAAGACGTCGGCACCCTCATGGTGCGCGCGAGCGCTCCGAAGTGAGTGCGAGTGGCTGGAGAGGACCGGCTCGCCTCCGGATGGATCCACGGGGGGTCAGCGGACGCGCGGCAGCGTGTAGCCGCGCCTGAGCCCGAACCGGGAGATGACCAGCAAGACGGCCAGTTCGCCGAGTATCAGCAGATAGACCCCGCCCTTCAGCAGCACCGAGTCCAGCAGCCTGCCACGCGAGCCGTATCCCCAGTCATCGCCGGCGAACACGGTGGCGCCCTTCCTCGTCGGCTCGGCGCCCGCGTCGACGTCCCCCTCGCCGGTACGCCCGCCGGAGAACCGCCATGTCGCGCGGCAGGTGTACTGCGGGGTGCCCTTGTAGCTGTGAGTGGAGCACCGCCGTACATCCAGCACGTCGGCCCGGTCCCCCGTGACCAACCGCTCAGCTTCCTGGTACTGCCACAGGCCCCACCCGACGAGGGCGGCCAAACTCAAGGCGACCAGCAGCCGGAAGATCAGCTTCCGAGGCCGCTTCCCCGGTCGCTCAAGCATCCCCGTCGGATCCGGTTCCATCCCCACCACACCCCCACCATCGCCATAATCGAGGCAAAGGTAGCCGGGGAATCACGCATTCAGTCTCCGCGAACGGGACTCCGTGTCGTTTTGCGGGGCCAGTGAAGCCAGTGTGGTGGGCCGGACCGCGTCGGTGGCGGTTGAGCCGAGGAGGAGGTCGGTCAGGTTGTGGGGCTGGGCCTGTTCATCGGTGGGGGTCGCCGCGGTGATGCGGTCCAGGCGGAAGCCTCGGCCGGCGCGGCGGGTGCGGCACCAGGCGATGAGGTACCAGCGGCCTTCGGCGGTGAGGAGTCCGGACGGTTCCACGACGCGGTCGGTTTCGCGTCCGGACGCGTCGGTGTAGGACAGCCGCAGCGCCACGTTGTGGGTGAGGGCCTGTTCCACGGCGGTGCGGATCTCGGAGTCGGTCCGGGTCGGCCGCGTGACGATTCGTGCGGCGAGTTCGCGGGCCGCCGTCGAGGCGGGGCCGGTCATCGAGGCCGCGATCTTCTGGGCCGCGGTGCGGGCCGCGCCCGCGTAGGGGGTGGCGGGGCCGACAGCGGCGAGTGCGGCGGTCAGTGCGGAGGCTTCTTCGGCGGTGAAGTGGATTGGGGGCAGGGTCATCTCCGGGGAGATGGACCAGCCCCCGCCCCGCCCGGGTGTGGTGCGCACCGGAACGCCGGTCTCCATCAGCGTCTGGAGGTCGCGCTGCACCGTGCGGGTGCTGATGTCGAATCGCGCGGCGAGCGCCGCGACCGTCAGTGGCCGTGGCGCGGCCGCGCGCAACTCCTCCACCAGTGCGTACAGCCGGGCGGTGCGGTTCATGGGGCCGACGCTACCGTCACGCGGTGGGACGCCACCGTCACGCGGTGGCCAGGAAGTCCCGCTCGCGCCGCTGTTCCCGCTCGGTGATGGTGAGGGGGAACAGGGTGAAGCCGTGCATCGCGCCGGCGATGACGTCGAGCCGTACGGGCGCGCCTGCCGACCGCCAACGCTGGGCCAGGAACAGGGAGTCGTCCAGCAGCGGGTCCTCGGTGCCGACGACGAGGCGGGCGGGTGGCAGACCGGCCAGGTCCGCGAAGAGCGGGGAGACCTCGGGGTCGCGGCGCTGCTCCGCCCCCATCCCCGGCGTGAACAGCTCATAGGCGCCCCGGAGCGAATCGGTGTTGCTCAGCAGCGGTCGGGGGCCGAACAGCCGCAGGCTCGGTGTCATCGACAGGTCGTAGGGGCCGAAGAGCAGGTGCGCCGCCCGGAACGCGCCGGTGATGCCGTGCCGGTCACGAAGGCGCAGCAGCGTCAGGACGCTGAGGTGGGCACCGGCCGATTCACCGCCGATCAGCAGCCGTTCCGTACCGAACTCGGCCGCGGCGTGCTCCACCAGCCACCGGGCGACCGCTTCGCAGTCGTCGGGCCCTGCGGGGAACGGGTGTTCCGGCGCCAGGCGGTACTCCACGCTCACCACCGCCAGCCGTGCCTCCACGGCAAGCCGCCAGAGCCTTTCATCCTGCCCGTCCGCGGCGCCGAACGCCCAGCTGCCACCATGGATGTGCAGATACACGCCGTCGACACGGTCCGGCACGAACGTCCGCACCTTCACCCCGCCCGCGACGACGCGGTCCTGGCCCTGCTCCAGCCTCACCGGTGGGGTGTCGGCGCCGAGCCGGTTGCGCCGCAGGAGTGCCAGTGTGGCCGCGCTCGGCACCCGCCCACGGGCGGGTTGGCTCGCCGCGTCGGCCTCGAACTTCTCGTTGAAGGCCAGGGTTTCGGCGAGGCAGTCCTCATCCGTGATCGTCATGCCGCCAATATCTGTGATCGTCATGCCACCGACGTTCGCAGCCGTCCGCGACAACACCCTGTCACCCTTTCTCTGTGATCTACGTCATGCCCCGTGCGATGTCGCTGCCGCGATGTCACAACCGTGTGCTGGACGCGATCTGGGCCGGTCACAACCCGGCGGAGGGAGGGCAGTTGGCGGCTCGGCGGCGTTCTCCATTGCGCACACTGGTGGTGCGGGGCAGGTCAGCGACGAGTTGGGGGGATACGCCATGGCGGCAGGCTGCCGGGACTGTGAGACGTGTACGAGGTCGTGGCTGGGGCGGCTGCTCCAGAACGCGGCGGTGGGGCTGATGCATGTGGTGACGATCGGCATCAGCTATCTGGTCAAGAAGGGGTTCAGGCGGCACTGCCCGCAGTGCGGGCACCTGCTGTCCAGGCACGCGCGCAGGGCGGACGGTTCGTTCCGGGACTAGGGCCTGCCCGGCGGACCTTGGCGCCTGCGGCGGCTGTTCCCCTCCCCGCCCCTTCCCGCAACTGGGGCTCCACCCCAGGCCCCGGGGTCTGGGGCCTGGGGTCTGGGGTCTGGGGTCTGGGTCCTGGAGGGGAAGCCCTGCCACGCCGCGGACACCCCGTTGGGCCTGCCCGGCGGATCGTGCCGGACAGGCCCTGGTCCCAAGGAGGGCTCAGCGCTTGAGCGTGAAGGTGAAGTCGCCGGTGAGCTTGGCGCTCAGCCGGACCGCCGAAACGAGTCTGCCCTCCGTGATCAGTCTCTCGACCTCGGCCCGCGAAAGACCGCAGCCCTCAGCGATCAGTCGCACCGGCCGGACGGGGATCCGCGCCGCGAAGCGGACCGAGACATCGATTACCTCGCGGTCCAGGTGATCCGATCCGCCGGTGTCGAGGCGCCAGGCGTTGTTCCAGTCGAGGGCGATGCGATTGCGGCGCCGTACGACCGGATCCTGGAGCAACTCGGCTGTCAGTCCAAGGTCGTTGTCATGCAGCCGGTCCAGCAGCTCGGGTCGTACGGAACGCACGTTCATCCGCTCCAGGACCGTGAGCTTCGCCGTTTCCCCGCAGGTGGTACAGAGCACGAGGAGCCAGGCGTCGATGAGCTTGTGGTTGGCGTTGACGCGGAATTTACCGCTTGCCCGGAAGCGCTCGGACGCGCACGCGTGGCATCGGCGGAGAACGAGCGGCAGGCAGGTGGGCATGACCACCCAGTTATTGAGCACAGAAGTACACCGGTTTCAGTGAGAAATCCGCAGCAAAAAGGAGCGCGGCGCATATGCGCGACACGCGACAAATCAGCGCTTGGGAGGTCTCACACGGTGTACAACGGCACGTCCTTGACTAGCCGACTTGGGTCGGCAGCACGGTAATGAGGCACAGCGGCGCTCTGCCACTGGTTTTCGAGCGCCTCACCGCCGCCCCTACGCCTGCTGGAGCCGACGGTGCAGGAGGCAGAACTCGTTGCCCTCGGGGTCGGTCAGGACGTGCCAGTTCTCGGTGCCGGTCTGACCGACGTCGGCGGGCCTGGCTCCGAGCGCGAGCAGCCGCTCCAGCTCGGCGTCCTGGTCGCGGTCGGTGGCGTTGACGTCGATGTGCAGTCGGAGCTTCTCGGGCCGGGGGTCGCTGCTGGGGCTGAGGACGAGGGTGGGCTGCAAGCCGCCGAAGCCGGCGTCGGGCGGCCCGATCTCGATGCTTCCGTCGTCCTCCCGGCCGAGTTCGACGTAGCCGAGGACATCGCTCCAGAACGCGGCGAGCCGCTCGGGGTCGACGCAGTCGAGGACCAGCTCACTGATACGGCATGCCATGCCGTCAGTCTACGGAGAGAACCCGGAAAGTCAGCGCGGCGGTGGAGTCACCGGAAGGTGGCTCCACCGCCGCGGCCGGGCGGGCATTGACGTTTACTCGTGGGCGCTGATCACACCGCGGGTGCTGAGCACGATGTACACGCCGTTGGCGTTGAGCCCGGCGTCGTGCCCGTTCGCCTCCATCGTGCCCATGACGTCACCGTGACCGATGATCTCCGCACGGTAGTGGCTCTCGCCGACCTTCGTTACCTTGGCCGTCCAGCCCTCGAGGTCGAAGGTGCCCGGCGCCCTGTGTTCGCCGCCCATCCAGGACTGGACCTCGCCGCCCCTGGTGAGCACGACATACATGCCGTTGGCGTCGAGCCCGGCGTCCTGCCCGTCCGTCTCGAACGTGGCCAGGACGTCACCGTCGTTGACGATCTTGAGGCGATACTCCTGGTCGCCGAGCTCGTAGATCTCGCCCGTGCTGCCGTCCGCCAGGGTCTCGGTGCGGTCCGGGGATGCCGCCTTGTCCTCAGCGCCCGCCTTGTCCTCGGCGCCCGCCTTGCTCTCAGTGCCCGCCCCGGTGTCGGCCTTGGCGTCGGAGCCCTTCGCTCCGGTGGAGGAGTCCGCGCTGCTGGACCCGGCGGAGGCCGCGGGCTTCGAGGCGTTGGCGTCCGAGTCGTTGCAGGCGGTCAGGCTGAAGCCGGCGGCTGCGATCAGGACCGCGGCGGCAACGCGCAGGGTGCGGCGACGAACGGTGCGGACAACGGTGCTGGAGCTCATTTCGGGTCCCCCCAGGGGCAATCGGTGTGGTGATCTCTTCGGTGCGTCACCCACTCTGGTCGGGCCCCCTACCGCAAGACTGCCGCCCCGCTAACGGTCCGCTAACCCGGGTGTGACCCGGGGACCAGGGGGACGCAAGCGACACTCCCGGGCGGAGCGAGATCGTCATGGGTACTCCTCGATATGTGGGGTGGGGTGCGCGATTGGACTGCGCGGTCGCGTTTCAGGCCTTGGCGGCGGCTTCCGCTTCGGCGGTGGCGTCGGGGGCCGCCGGTTCGGGGAGGCTGGGCAGGAGCAGGCACAGCGGGACGGCGACGGCGGTGAGGGCCACCGACCACCAGAACGCGGTGCCGAAGCCGTCGGCCAGGGCGCCCGGGGTGTGGGCGTCACCGGTGCTGTGCTGGAGGATGACGGCGAGGACGGCGATGCCCACGGCGCCGCCGAGCTGCTGGGCGACGCGGGTGATGACGCTGGCGTCGGGGATCTCCCCGTGTTCAAGACCGACGTACGCGGCGCCCATGGGCGCGATCATGGCGGCGCCCAGAGCGATGCCGCGGACGAACAGCGCGGCCATGAGCAGGACTTCGCTGGTACCGGCGGTGACGAAGGCGAACGGCACGGTGGCCGCGGCGACGAAAGCGAACGCCGCGAAGGCGACCCCGCGGGGGCCGATGCGATCGGTGTACGCACCCGCCAGCCCGCGGGCGAGGAGCGCGCCGACACCCTGCGGGATGAGCAACAGTCCGGCGCCGAGGGCGTCCTCGCCGCGGACCTGCTGAAAGTACAGGGGCAGCAGCATCATCGACCCGTACAGGGAGATGCCGCCCAGGAGGAGCAGGGTGGCGAAGGAGGCCACCGCGCGGTGGCGGAACAGCCGCACATTGACCAGGGCGCCGGTGGTGCGGGTCAGCGCCCAGGCGGTGAAGCCCCCGACCAGGGCGAGTCCGCCGATCAGCGGGATGAGGACCTTGGCGTCGGCGAAGCCCGCGCTGCCCTCGACCTGGGAGAGGCCGTAGACGAGGGCGGCGAAGCCCGGACAGAGCAGGAGCAGGCCGACGGTGTCCAGGCGGGCGCGGGAGCGGTTGGGCGCCGGTCGGTCGTTGGGCAGATCGCGCCAGGCGAGCCAGGCGCCGACGACGCAGAAGGGGATGTTGACGAAGAACAGCCAGCGCCAGTCGGCCAGATGCAGGATGAGGCCGCCCAGGACCGGGCCGAGGATCGGGCCGAGTGCGGTGGGCACGGTGATGATGGCCATGACCTTGCCGATATTGCGGCCCTGGGTGGCCTGCATGAGGAGCGTGGCCATGAGCGGCATCATGAGGCCGCCCGCGCCGCCCTGGACGACGCGGAAGGCGATGAGGCTGGTCGCGTCCCACGCCAGCGCGCTCAGGATCGAGCCGAGCAGGAAGACGACCAGGGCCGCGATCCACAGATGTCGGCCGCCGAGCCGTGACTGGGCCCATCCGGCGAGTGGGATGGTGACGAATACCGCCAGCAGATAGCCGGTGCTCACCCACTGGATGGTGGACAGCGGGGCATCGAGTTCCCTCGCCAGGTCGTTGAGCGCGACGCTGACGATGGTGGTGTCGAAGACGACGGCGAGGGCGCCAACGATGAGGGTGATCGCCATGCGCCACACGGCGGGGTCCACGCGATCGGGGTCCACGCGCTCGGGATTCACGCGATCGGGGTCCGCCGCCGTCGCTGCGGGGTCGGACCGGTTGGGGGGAGTGCTCATGAACGGCCACCCTTAAGATATAGCTGTCTATCTTACGGCGGCCAGAGTAGGGCGCTAGAATAAGAAAGGCAAGTCTATCTAAGGGAGGAACGCATGCCCGAGCGACGCCGCGGAGCGGCACTGGAGAAGGCGCTCCTCGACGCGGCCTGGGAAGAACTCACGGACACCGGCTACGCCAGGTTCACCATGGACGCCGTCGTCAAGCGCGCCGGCACCAGCCCGCCCGTTCTCTATCGCCGCTGGTCCAACCGCGACGACCTCGTCCGGGCAGCCATCGTCCACACCCTGAAGGAGTCCCGCCTCGACGTTCCCGACACGGGAAGCCTGCGGGAGGACATCCTCACCCTCATGCGGGAGATCAACTCCACCCGCGTCCAGTTCATCACCATCATGAGCATGCGCCTGGCCGACTACCACCAGGCGACCGGAAACAGCCCCGGCGAGCTGCGCGACCCCCTCGTGACGGGACGCGCGGAAGCTCTCGACGCACTCTTCGGCCGCGCCATCGACCGTGGCGAGATCAAACCGGAAGGCCTCACCGAACGCGTCAAGTCGCTCCCCTTCGACCTGCTGCGCCACGAAATCCTGACGACCTTCGCCCCCGTGCCCGACGACACCCTCGAAGAGATCGTGGACACGGTCTTCCTCCCCCTGGTGCGCTGACCACCGGCCCAGGCGGTTTCGCCGTGGCTCAGCCCCCTACGGCCACCAGGGTGTAGCGCACGGTCTCGCCCCGCAGCACACCGGAGGGCGTGACGAAGACCGCGTCCTCCGCGTAGTTGGCGCCGATGCTCTATCGAGTTGAATCGAGTTGATCGGCCAGATCGGCCAGGCCGTCGGCGTGCAGATCGAACCGGTCCGAGGGGCTGGGCGGGTCGCCGACGGGGCGGGCGACGTAGGCGGTGCGCAGTCCGAGAGCCTGTGCACCGCGCAGGTCCCAGGCGTGGGCGGCGACCATCAGCAGCCGCTCCGGCGGCCGTCCGGAGACGGTGACGGCCAGTTCGTAGACCGCCGGATCCGGCTTGTAGGTGCGGGCGTCCTCAGCGGACAGAGCCTGGTGCCAGCGCAGTCCGGCGTGGGCGTTGAGCCCCAGCAGCGCCGTCCGGCTCGCGTTGGAGAGGCCGATCAGCGGGAACCGCCCGGCGAGCCGGGCCAGCCCCGCCACCGTGTCGGACCACGGCGGGAGCCGACGGCCGGACAGGGCCAGCGCCGCCACGGCGGCCGGGTCGTCGACTCCGGCCGCGTCGGCGACGAGCCGGGCGGCTTCGCGGTCGAGGACCTCGGTGGTGACGTAGGGCCGGGCGTCGTCGAGGATGCGGCGCTGCTCGCGGTCGATATGCCGCTGCCACAGCGACAACAGCCGCTCGACCCCGGAATCGTCGAGCGCCGGGGCGAGTTCACGGATACCGGCGCGGATGCCGGTGGGTTCGTCGACGAGCGTGCCGAGCACATCGAAGACGACGGCGTCGATCTCCAGATCTGACATGGGCAAGGTCTCCTGACGGAGCGGGAGGGGGGCGGGGCTGAGGCTGGGACTGGGGCGGGGGGCCGGCGGTCGGCGCGACACGTAAGGGTTAAAGTTGTGTTTAGCCGAACGTAGCGAGGAGTGCGTCAGCGATGCAAGTGGCGTTGGACGATTACGTCTGGGCGGCGGGGATCGCGACCGAGCTGGTCAACACCACCGCCGAGGTCTGGCGCGGCGACGACCGCCTGCCCGACCTGGCCGCCCTCGTCGCGTTCACCGAGCCGCACGGCGACCGGCCCGGAGGTGACGACGACGCCCCGGGCGCGCTGGCCGAACTCGCCCGCCGGGGACGCCCAGCCGACCTCCACGCGGTGCACGCGCTGCGGACCACCGTGCGGGACCTGATCGATCACCCCGACCGCGACCGCCTCATCGCCGGTGCCACCCGGCTCACTTCGTCCGCCCGGGGCGCCACCCTGATACCGGACCCCGCACACGAGGGCCGCATCCGGTGGGCCGTCCCGCTCCGGGACGGGGCGACCATCGCCGACGCTCTCTCACTGATCTGCGGCATGGGCGTCCTCGGGGTCGTCCACACCCTCGGCGAGCGGCGGTTCCGCCCGTGCACCGCACCCACCTGCCGGGGAGCGTTCATCGACACCACCCGGCCCGGCAGCCGCCGCTATTGCATGCCCGGACTGTGCGGCAACCGCGTCAACGTCGCCAACCACCGCGCCCGCCGAACCGCGACGCGCGACCGGCCCGCCGGTTCCCGCGACCTGCCCACCAGCCTCGAGTAAGTCGGTCACCGAGGGCGCCCGTCGGCAATTGCGGCCACCCTATTAGGGGGTGACGAAAACCGGCCACATGCTCACCATGCGGCACCTCGATGCCCTGGTGGGATCAGAGGTTCCGCTATCAGAACGCACCGGGAGATCGGGTCCGGAGTCGAGGTTTTTCATTCTTCTGAACGGCCAGAACAGTGTTGCGAATAACACATATTCACCCCTTGTAGTGCATCCGAACCCCACAGAAAAACACTATCCTCGGTCCAGTCGTTGACTGGGCGGAGGCCGGAACAGCGACGCTGTCCGCACATCCGTGGGGTCAACGACGAAGTAAGCGGGCGTGGTTCTCCACGTCTGGTGAGGGCCGCCGCCCCTGCTCCAACTGCCAGGAAGGGAGGGGCGGCGGTTTCCGGCCAACACCGGTCATTGCGCACCGCTCGCGCACACCATCCGCAGGTGATTTGCATTCGCGATCACCACGTTGCATCGGCCATGGATAGATCGCTCGGGCAATCACTTAGCCGGGCAGCGGGCAGCCGCCAATTTGAGCGGCAATTGGCCGCCGCCGGAGAGCAAAAAACTCCTGCTGAGCGGCGCCGCACCCCATACCGGACATGACGCTTTCGCGAAGACGCGCCGAATACGCCGGGCAAGCGGCTTGTGGGGGGTTTCATCCTCACCTGGAATGTGGCGTTGGCCATACCGAACACGGGCCCAACTGACGCGTTAAGTGCATTTACGTTCGCTTCCAATCGCAAAGTTGCGGAATACCCGTCGGTAAGTATGGCCGCTATGGTCGGCGATGAGAGCTATGCGGATCAATGTCCCTGAAGCGGAGGGGAATTGTAGTGTCACCCTCCGACAGCTGACGGCTGACGCTTTGTCAGTGGTTAGTGCGGGTTTAGTTGCGCCGAGCGACTTGGCTGCGTTAACTACACGACACCTGTCCGCGGGCAGGCGTACGTTCCGACGTGGTGTTCCCCCCTTCCTGGCAGTTGGAGCCGAACACCCCGTCAGTCCCTCACCAGGCGGGCCCCGGCACATGGCCGAGGGCCACGAAATCCAAGGAGAATCCGCATGGCCGAACGCAAGCGCCGGCGCCACCTCGAGGTCAACCTCGACGAGCACGTGACCTTCTCCGTCCGCATCTCCCCCAAAGCGCTTCGGTGGGCCTGGGCCGTGTGCATCACGGTGGGCAGCACCGCTTGGTACACGCTGACGCACTAGGCCCTCCACGGGGCGGCGAGGCCGAGAAGTTGATCAAGCGCTCCGGAAGCGCGTCGGAAGCGCTCCGGAAGCGCTCCGGCCGAATCCACGCCCTGAGCGGCGCCCCCGCCATGAGAGACGCAGGTCACATCCGGTCCTGTCACATCTCTCCGAGCCGTTCCGTCAGGGAGGTGTAACCACGGCAATCGCATAGGAGAGCCCATCATGGACGCTCGCTTGAACCTCTTCGGCAACCCGCTCCTCGGCACCTTCCTGAAGCACCTCAACGCCGCGGGCAAGGTGATCTCGGACTCGGCGCTGCCGGCCGCGACGCAGGAGCTGGTGAAGATCCGCGCCAGCCAGATCAACGGCTGCGGTTTCTGCACCGACATGCACACCAAGGACGCCGCGAAGGCCGGGGAGACCTCGACGCGCCTCAACCTCGTCGCGGTCTGGCGGGAGGCCACGGTGTTCACCGACGCCGAGCGCGCCGCCCTGGAGCTGGCGGAGCAGGGCACCCGCATCGCCGACGCGGCCGGTGGTGTCACGGACGAGGCGTGGTCGAACGCCGCCAAGTACTACGACGAGGAGCAGCTCGCCGCACTGGTGTCGATCATCGCCGTCATCAACACCTACAACCGGCTGAACGTCATCGTCCAGCAGCCCGCCGGGGGCTACCAGCCCGGTCAGTTCGGGTGAGGTCCGGCGTCCTCCTGCGGGGCGCCGGCGAGCATCCGTGGAGACGGACGCCGCACGTCCGATGGAAGTCGGTATGGTGCTGTACGGGGGTCACACCATGCTCGACTTCGTCGGTCCGCACCTGGCCTTCGCCAGCGCGGCACATCCTGTTCGTCCCCCGGTGGGCGCGTCGACGACGGCGTCGAGGTGTCGGGCGAGCGCCGAAGTGGTGGCCCGCTTCGCCCAGTTCGCCGAGGCCGCCTTCGGCGAACGCCTCGACGAGAGCATCGCCCGCGCCGTCTCGCAGGTGCTGGAGCGGCGCGCCGCGCCGAGCGACGCGTGACGGGCGCTCACCTCGGTATGCGCCTCGCCGCCGCCGACCGGCGTCGCCGCCGACCGGCGCGTCTCCCGCCCGCCGACCGATCCTGTACGACCATGGGTCCCACGGGGCTGAACATGCCCCACGGCGTTCCGACGCCGTGGGTCTCGGCTGTTCTACGGAGTACTGATGATCACAGTGCTGGGTGCCACCGGCGGCCAGGGCGGCGCGGTGACACGGGCCTTGCTGTCATCGGGCCACAGCGTCCGGGCCGTGGTCCGTGACCGCGAGGAGCCCAAGGCACGTCGGCTCGCCCAGCAGGGCGTGGACGTGGTCGTCGGCGACCTGAGCGACGCCGCGTCGCTGACGGCGGCCTTCGAGGGCTCGTCGGCGGCGTTCGCGGTGACGACGCCGTTCGAGTCGGGCACGGACGCCGAGGTACGGCAGGGGCAGGCGATCATCGAGGCCGCCGGCCGGGCCGCGCCGGCGCATCTGGTGCTCGCCTCGGTGGCCTCGGCGGACCGCTCCACCGGTATCCCCCACTTCGACAGCAAGGCGATCATCGAGCGGAACCTGGAGGCGGCGGGTCTGCCGTCGACCGTGGTCGCGCCGACGTACTTCTACGAGAACGCCCTGGGCAGCCGGGACGACATCGCCCAGGGCGTGCTGCCGCTCGCGCTCCCCGGTGACAGACCGCTCCAGCAGGCGGCCCTGCGCGACCTGGGCGCGGTGGTGGCCGCCGTGATCGCCGACCCCGGGCGGTGGATCGGGCGGCGGGTGGAGGTCGCGAGCGACGCGCCCACCCCCCGGCAGATGGCCGAGGCGCTCGCCTCGGCGGCCGGTGGCCCGGTGGAGTACCGCCAGGTGCCGCTGGACACGGTCCGTAAGGCGAGCGCGGACATGGGGGCCATGTTCACCTTCCTGGCGGAGACCGGCTACGACGTGGATCTGCCCCGGCTGCGCGCCGACTTCCCCGGTGTCGCCTGGACCTCCTTCGCGGCCTGGGCCGCCGAGCAGGAGTGGCCGCGGCCGCGCGGCTGAGCGAACGCTCCGACCGGTGGCCGCCGGGGACGGCGGGCCGCGCGTCGCCGGTGGCGGTCGGCCGGACCGGGCCGGCAGGTCACGCGCGGACCAGCACGATTGTCTCGTTGGGCACGACCGTCACGGCCGTCATCAGCCGGCGCCGGGACGACCTGGAGCACTCCGGCGCGGTTGACCGGCGCGCTCGCATAGCCGTGGGGGCGTGAGGTGAGGACGAAGTCGTTCCCCTCGTACTGCTCGATCTGCTCCCCGACCCACTTGGCCACATGGCGCCGGTCCTCCTCGCGGGCCACCTCGTCGAGGCCGTAAGGCAGCACCACGCAACGGCCCTCCTGGAGCTCGCGGTCGAACCAGCCCGGTGGCTCATCGCCCTTCAGCCGCCGCGGCCCCGCGCCTGCCCAGGCTCTTGAGGTCGATGAAGCAGTTCTCCCCCGGCCCCTCGGTCCCCGCTCCCCGTGCCGTCCCTTATACCCGCACGTGTTCGCCTCGCCCAATGGCCGCTCCGGATCAATCGGTGTGCGGGGGCGCCCCGGCTCCGAGTTGCGGGCCCAAACGCAGGGGGTGACGGTGGGCATAAGGGAGATGTGGGGCTCGGGGGGCTGTGGGGGCGGGTGAGACATCCCGGGGAGCACAGGGGAGCACACAGACCGCGCACAGGAGCGGAGAAAGGCAATGACGAACGGACCTGGGCCCGTGGGGCCCATGGGTAAGGAACCGAACGGGGAGCGGCCGCGGCAGCGGGCCGGTATGGCGCCGGGGGCGCGGCAGACCGAGTACACCGGGCGGTATGTGGTCCTGCTCGATCAGCAGGAGCCCGACCGCGGTATGGAGGCGCTGCGCTCGTCCGTGGGGATCTCGTCCGTGGAGCGCGTCCGCGGGGCCGAGCCCGGAGCCGCGGAGCTGTTGGGGCGCGCCGATGTGTCGGTGGTCTTCGACGAACTCGGCGTCGCCGTCGTCGATGTGCGGCCGGACCAGCGCCATGCGCTGGTCACCGCGGCGGAGGCGGAGCCGACGATCATCGCGACGGAGCCGGAGCGCGTGGTGTACGCGTCGGTGATCACGGAGCCGCAGCGCACGCTGACCGGCTTCTTCCCGACGTACCGCAGCGACGATGACGAGGTGTCCCGGCACACCCGGGCCGAGCTCGCCACCTCACTGGGACCGGCGTGGGACGAGCGGAACACCACCTGGGGGCTCCAGGGGATCCGCGCCAACTGGTCGCATCTGACGGGCAGCGGGGTGAAGGTCGCCGTGCTGGACACCGGGGTGGACACCGACCACCCGGATCTGACCGGATGCGTCGAGGCGACCGCCTCCTTCGTGTCCGGGGCGAGCGTCGAGGACGGCCACGGCCACGGCACCCACTGCGTCGGCACCGTGGCCGGTCCGGCCAAGCCAGGGCACGCGCCCCGGTACGGGGTGGCCGGTGAGGCCCGGGTGCTGGTCGGCAAGGTGCTCAGCGACCAGGGCGTGGGCTCCGACGGCGAGATCCTGGCGGGGATGGCCTGGGCGGTCGCCCAGGGCGCCCGGGTGGTCTCCATGTCGCTCGGGGCTCCGGTGGAGCCGGGCGAGCTGTTCCCGCAGACCTACGAGAACGTGGCGCGGCGCGCGCTGCGGCGCGGCACCGTGATCGTGGCCGCGGCGGGCAACGAGAGCCGGCGGCCCGGCTTCGTGGCGCCGGTGGGGCGGCCCGCCAACTGCCCGTCCATCCTGGCGGTGGCGGCGCTCGGCAAGGACCTGGGGACCGCGTTCTTCTCCTGCGGCGCCATCAACGGCGCGGGCGGGGAGGTCAATATCGCCGCGCCCGGGGTCGACATCTTCTCGGCCGCGCCCGACGGCACGTACCAGACGATGAGCGGCACGAGCATGGCGACGCCGTATGCCGCCGGTGTGGTCACGCTGCTGGCGCAGGCGCATCCGGAGGCCTCGGCGGCCGACCTGACCACCCGTCTGCTGTCCGGCGCCCATCCGCTGGCGCAACCGGGCGCGGACATCGGCGCGGGTCTGCTCCAGGCTCCGTGAGCGGCGGCGCCATGGGGCAGACGGCACGGTCCGGGCCGGTCGGGGTCATCCTCTCGGTCGATCCGGACCGGTTCGCCCAGGTCGTGGAGGCCGCGCGCCGGGTCGGGCTGACGGTCACCGGTGAACAGCCGATCCTGGGCTCGCTGTCCGGGACGATCGCGGAGGACCGGATCCCGGTGCTGGAGGCGGTGGACGGCGTGGAGTCGGTGGACCGGGAGCAGATCGTCCGGCTGCCGCCGCCCGACGCGCTGCAGTGAGCCTCGGCTCCTGCCGCGTCAGACGTGGTCGAACGGCTCGGCGTACCTGAAGGGGCCCTTGACGGTCGGCTGATAGGCGGTCAGGGTCCGGACCTGGAAGTACTCGCCCCAGGCCGGATCCGGGGCCGTGATGCCGTACTCGACCGCCGGGCGGAAGCCGAACCGGCCGTAGTAGGCGGGGCTGCCCAGCAGGGCGACCAGCGATTCGCCGAAGGCGTCCGCGGCGCCGAGCACCGCGTGGACGAGCGCGAGGCCCACGCCACGGCCCTGATGGGCGGGGTGCACGCTGAGCGGGCCGAGGCCGAGGGCGAGGGCCAGGTCGGAGCCGACATGGCCGCGGGTGCACACGACATGTCCGATCACCTCGCCGCGGTCGCCGGTGGCGACGAACGACAGCGCGGGGAGCCAGCCGTCGCTGATCCGGAGCTCGTCCAGCAGTGTGGCCTCGATCGGAGGTGGGGGGTTCGAGCTGCTCGAGGCGTCCGAGGTGTCCGACTTCGCGAACGCGGCCGAGGTGACGGTCCGTACGGCGTCGATGTCGGAGCGGGTCTCTCGTCGGATCAACATCGGGTCAGGATGCGTCCGAACGCCGCACTACGGCAAACCAATTGTGCGCCCACGCGCGGGGCGGGCCACGCGGTCGGCCGTAATTGGTTCGACTCGGCGGCCGCGGCTCCGGCAGCCTCCCGTCATGGACCCCCATTACTGGCCCCTGTACGGTCTTCGCCTGCGTACGCCACGCCTGGAGCTGCGGCTTCCCGACACCCCCCTGCTCGACGAACTCGCCGCGGTCGCGGCGGGCGGGGTGCACGACCCGGACGAGATGCCCTTCGGCGTCCCGTGGACCGACGCGCCCCCGGAAGAGCGCGGACGCGCCACCTTCCAGCATGTGCTCCGCACGATCGCCGAATGGCGGCCGGAGCAGTGGACGCTGAGCCTCGCGGTGCTGCACGAGGGGGCGGTGATCGGGCGGCAGGACCTGTTCGCGACCGAGTTCGCCATCACGCGGGAGGCCGAGACCGGCTCCTGGCTGGGCGCCCCCCACCAGGGCAAGGGGCTGGGCACGGAGATGCGGGCGGCCGTGGCGCACCTGGCGTTCGAGGGGCTGGGCGCGCTGTCGCTGGTCTCCGGCGCGATGGTGGAGAACGGCCGCTCGCTGGGGGTGTCCCGGCGGCTCGGCTACCGCCCCGACGGGCTGTCCGTGCTCGCCGTAAGGGGCGAGGCCCGCACCCTTCAGCGGCTGCGGCTGGACCGCGCGGCCTGGGAGGAGCACCGCGCCACCCCGGTCGAGATCGCCGGACTGGAGCCGTGCCGCGCGCTGTTCGGCGCTCCCTGACGCCCTTCGAGAAGAACGCCCCGACGGCCGAGATCAAGGAGATTCCGACCGACAAGTCGGCGTGACCAGGCCGGACTCATAGGCCACGATGACAAGCTGGGCGCGGTCGCGGGCGCCCAGCTTGCCCATGATGCGGCTGACATGCGTCTTGGTGGTGAGCGGCGAGAGGCCGAGGGTCTGCGCGGCCTCGGCGTTGTTGAGGCCCCGGGCGACGAGGGCGAGCACCTGCCGTTCGCGCTCGGAGCGCGCGGCCAGTGCGGCGGGCGCGGGAACGCCGGGCGGCGGGGCCTCCGGCAGGCGCAGGACACGGGCGATGAGCCGGGCGGTGGGGCCGGGCGAGAGCAGGGACTCCCCCGCCGCCACGGTCCGTATGGCGTCGAGGAGTTCGGCGGGCCGGGTGTCCTTCACCAGGAAGCCGGACGCGCCCGCGCGCAGCGCCTCGACGATGTGCTCATCGGTGTCGTACGTCGTCAGCACGAGCACCTTGACCCCGGCGAGATCCTCGTCGGCGGCGATGCGGCGGGTGGCCTCGATGCCGTCGAGATCGGGCATCCGGATGTCCATGAGCACGAGGTCGGCGCGGGCGGTGCGGGCCAGTTCGACGGCCTCGCGGCCGGTGCCCGCCTGCCCGACCACGTCCATGTCGCGGGCCGAGGAGACCAGCATGGCGAAGGCGGAACGGACCAGCGTCTGGTCGTCCGCGAGCAACACCCTGATCGGCGGGTCCGGTGGCGTGGTCATGCGGTGGCCTCCCTGGGCGGTGCGGCGGTCTGTCCGGTACTGGTGACAGGGCCAGTGCCGGTACCGGCGCCAGCGCCAGTGCCGGTGTCGGTGCCGGTGCCGGTGCCGGTGCCCGTACGGCCGCCGGGCGGGCCACCCCTCCCCCACGGCAGCGCGGCCCTGATCGCGAAGCCGGGGCCGTCCTCGCGCGGTCCCGCGGACAGGGTGCCCGCGACGCTGCGGGCCCGCTCGCGCATGCCCACGATGCCGTAGCCCGTTTCGACGGGCGCGGTAAGGGGCGGTTCCTCGCCCCCGGGGCCGTCGTCCACTGCGGCGACGCTCAGCTCCCCCTCGTCCCGTACGAGCGTGATCCGCACCCTTGTGCCGGGCGCGTGGCGGACGGCGTTGGTCAGGGCCTCCTGCACGATCCGGTACGCGGCGGCGCCCACGGCGGGCGACAGTTCGGACGCCTCCACGTCGACCGTAAGGTCCACACGGACGCCCGCCGCCTCCGCCGCCGCGGCCAGGTCGGCGAGTCCGGCGAGCCCCGGCAGCGGTCCGGTGCCCTCCTCGTCCGCGCGGTCGGCGTCGCCGCCCGTGCCGCCGCGGAGCACCTGGAGGGTGGCCCGGAGCTCGGCGCGGGCGTCCCGGCAGGTGTCGGCGATCGAGTCGAGCGCCTTGGCCATCGCCTCGCGGTCCAGCCGCTCGGGGTCCGCGATCAGGACATGCGCCGCGACGGAGGTCTGGACGCCGATGAGGGTGATGCTGTGCGCGAGCAGATCGTGCAGATCGCGGGCGATGCGCAGCCGCTCCTCGGCGACCCGCCGGGCCGCTTCGTCCTCGCGGGTCCGCTCGGCGCGTTCGGCCCGCTCCAGGATCGCGGCGATGTACTTGCGGTGGATGCGGACCGCCTCGCCGATCACCACGACCGACAGCACCCAGCCGGAGGTGCGCAGCATGTCGAGACCGGCGTGCGGCTTCCCGCTCAGGGCCATCACCGACACCATGATCGAGATCACGACGGTGACGGTGAGGAAGGACCGCAGCGGCGGGCCCATGACGGCGAGCGTGTAGACGGCGAGGAGCCCGGCCGGGACGACCGCGAGGTGGACGTTGTCCATGGCGTGGTACGGCCCGACCATGAACACCACCATCACGGTGACCACCATCGGGCTGTGCCGCCGCCCGATGAGCACCGTGGCGCTGGCGGCGAGCAGCGCCCAGCCGAACGCGTCCGGGCGGTGGCCGTTCCGGTCGGGGTTGAGCAGCGCCAGGACCACTTGGAGGACCAGCACCGCACCGGCGATCCGGGCGTCCACCCGCCGCCGCTTGCGGGCCTCCTCCGGGGCCTCCGCGGGGCGGGGGCCGTTGTGCAGGGCACGCGACGCGGAGGCGATCGCGCGGTGGACGGCGGAGCGCGCGGCGGGGTGCCGGGCGTCGGCGGCGCGCTCGGGCGCGTTGGGCGCGGAGTGGGTCGTAGGAGGTACGGGCACGGGCTCCATCCTCGGGGATCCGCCTCGGGCCGAGCCATAGGGCTGCCATGGGGCCACATGGGGCTGCCATAGGGCTGCCATAGGGCTGCCATAGGGCTGCCATAGGGCTGTATGCGCCCCATAGGGCGGTACGAAGGGTGTCCCGGAGCCCGGACCGGCCGTCCCCTGTACGGCCGGTCCGGGCCGAGGGACGGCGTCAGCCGCCGCGTACGGCCGGTTCCGGGCGGGACCCGGCGGCGGGTCCGTCCTGGGCGGCCGGGTCCGGCGAGGCGGGCGTACGGCGGAAGAGGGCGCCCGGCCACCACACCCACCGCTTCAGCAGCAGGCTCGCCGACGTCACCAGGTACGTCCGTACGAGGAAGGTGTCGAGCAGCACGCCGACCGCCACCACGAACCCCATCTCGACCAGCATCACCAGCGGCAGCGTGGCCAGCACCGCGAAGGTCGCCGCCAGCACCAGACCGGCCGAGGCGATCACCCCGCCCGTCGTGCGCAGCGCGGTCACCGCCGCGTCCGGGACCTCCGCCCCGCGCAGCGACTCCTCCCGCATCCGGTGCATCAGGAAGATGCCGTAGTCCACGCCGAGGGCGACCAGGAAGACGAAGGAGAGCAGCGGCAGCCCGGGGTCGACCCCGGCGAAGCCGAAGACCGGGCCGAAGAAGAGCCCGCCGAGCCCCATCGCCGCTCCCCACACCGCCACCACGGCGACTACGAGGACCAGCGGCGCGACGAGGCCGCGCAGCAGGGCGGCGAGGATCAGCAGTACGGCGATCAGCACCAGCGGGATGACCAGCATCCGGTCGCGGGCGTTGGTGTCCTTCAGGTCGAGCTGCTGGGCGCTGGGTCCGCCGACCAGCGCGTCGGCACCCTCGACCCGCACCAGACCGGAGCGCAGCGCGTGCAGCGCGGCCGTCTCGTCCGCCGACTGCGGGGCGCCCCGCGGGAAGACGTCGATCTCCGTCCAGCCGCCGCCGCTGCGCCCGGCGTCCGCCCGCGCCACCCCCTCCGTGCCGCGTGCCCGCCGCAGCACCTCGTCCGCGCCCGCGGTGCGCGCCATCACGCTGATGGGCTGGCTGCTGCTGTCCGGATAGGCATCGGCGAGGGTCTGCGTGGCGGCCACCGACTCGGGCTTGTCGGTGAAGGTGTCCTCCTGCTTGAGATCGCCGGGCAGATTGAGCACCCCGAGGGCGAGGACGCCCAGCAGCGCGGCACCTCCGAGGAGCACGGCACCGGGCCGGCGGCGGGCCGAGTCGCCCATCGCCTCGAAGAACCCGCGCCGGGTCGCCCGCGGTTCACTGCCGTAGACGGGGATCAGCGGCCAGAACACCCGGCGCCCCAGCAGCACCAGCACCGCGGGCAGCAGCGTCATCATCGCGGCCAGCGCGCAGATGACCCCGACCGCGCCGACCGGACCCAGTCCGCTGCTGCTGTTGAGGTCGGCGGCGAGCAGACACAGCAGCCCGGCCGCCACGGTGCCGCTGGAGGCGAGCACCGCCGGACCGCAGCCGCGCAGGGCCTCGCGCATCGCGTCGTACGGGGCGCGGTGGCGGCGCAGCTCCTCGCGGTAGCGGGACACGATCAGCAGGGCGTAGTCGGTGCCCGCGCCGAACACCAGCACCGTCATGATGGAGGAGCTCATGCTGGTGACGATGAGGTCGAAGCCCTGGACGAGGCCGTAGACGATCGCGATCGCGGCCATGGCGGCGACACCGACCACCCCCAGCGGCACCAGCCACAGCAGCGGGCTGCGATAGGTGACGATCAGCAGCAGGGCGACCACCCCGGCGGTGGCGAACATCAGCGTGCCGTCGGTGGAGGCGAAGACCTCCTGCGAGTCGGCGCTGAGCGCCCCGGGACCGCCGACCTGGACGGTCAGGCCCTCGGGATGGGAGGCGAGCTCGGCGCGGACGTCCTTGACGGCGTCGGCCCGCTCCTTCTCGTCCGTCAGGCCGGTGAGCGCCATGGGGTACATCACGGTCGTGCCGTCCTTGGACGGCACGGCGCGCGGCGCCGTGCCGCCGACGAGGTCATGGCGCCCCGCCACCTCGGCGACCCGCCCGCCGGCCGCCTTACGGTCGGCGTCGGTCAGCCCGCCGTCGCGGTGGAAGACGAGGACGAGGTCGATGGTGTCGCCACCGGGCAGCCGCTCCTGGAGCCGGGCCACCTGTGTGGAGTCGGCGCCCGCCGGGAGGTAGTCGACGGCCGTGTCCCGTTTGGCGCCCTCCAGCTTGCCCGCGAAGGGGACGGCGACGAGGAGCAGCAGCACCCAGCCGGCGATGACCGCCCAGGGCAGCGAGCGCCGCCGCTTGCCGCCAACCGCGGCGGGCGGTGGCGCCTCCGGTTGTTGGGGTTCTCCAGCGATCCCTGACGATGTCGTCTGCATGCCCCCAGGCTTCCGGCGCCCGGGCGCCGATACCTCGCGCCGACGACGGAGATGGCGGCTACTGCGCCGGGGGCGAGGAGGGGGCGATTACTCCCTGGGGAGTACGGAGAGCGGACCGGAACCCTCCGCTCAGAACGCCGCCCTTGTGGCCGCCAGCAGGCGGGCCGTGTCGTCGGGACAGATCATCAGCGCCCGGCCGACCGTCTCCAGGACCGCGCGCTCGGCCGGGCGGTACGGGCCGTCGGCCACGGCGATCCGGGCGCCCTGGAGGAGGATGGCCTCCCGGCCGGTGGGGGCCAGATGCGGGGCCAGCGGCTCCAGGGCCTCGTGCAGCTCGATGGCCAGCGCCGTACCGCACGGGTCCAGGCCGTCCCGCTCGCCGCACGCGCCCGGCAGCCGCCCGGTGTCGGCGGCGAGGGCCTCGATGAGCGCGAGCAGCTGCTCCTCGCTGCAGTCGGCGAACCCGGCGGCGCGCACCGCGCCGACCGCGACCTGCCGGACCGCCGTCGCCTCGGTGCCGCCCGCGGCGAGGACCGCGAGGGCCACGGTGTGCACCGCGTCGCGGAGCATCGCGGAGAAGCGGGTCGTGGTGGGGTGGTCGAGCACCTCCGTGCCGTAGCGGCTGCCGCAGGCCGCGCATTCCACGATGGGCGCGACCGGTCCGCGTGGCAGCACCGGCAGGCCGAGCACCACGATGCGGCGACGGCCGGTACGGCGGCGGTAGTTGCGGTCACCCCCGCACTCGGGGCAGAAGAACTCACCATCGCCGACGGTCCGCCACAGAGTGCGTACGCCTACCACACACAGGTCCCGGTCACGGCGGGCTCGCCGGTGCACCACGTCACACCTCCATAACGCTTCGGCCACGTTGCCGCGTTGACGTGATGCTAGCCACATCCATGATGTGACGTCAGTACCCCGAACGGAGACAACAGGCCAAACCCGAGGCCCCGCCCACCTCGCGGGGTGAACGGGGCCCATGTGGGTGACCAGGTCAACGGGGTGATGACCCCGTCCGATCAGGCCGGTGAAAGATCACTTACCCAATCTGAAGGAATCCGAAGGATTCCGTAAGGATCACCGGCGAGCCCGGTTCACCGCGGAGACGACGGCCTTGAGGGAGGCGCGCACGATGTTGGCGTCGATCCCGACGCCCCACAGCACCTGCCCGTCGATCGCGCACTCGATGTACGCGGCGGCCTGCGACGCGGCGCCCTCGCTCAGGGTGTGCTCGGAGTAGTCCAGCAGCCGTACGTCCACGTCAATCGCGGCCAGGGCGTCGAAGAAGGCCGCCAGCGGGCCGTTGCCGGTGCCGGTCAGCACCGTCCCGGCGCCGTCCACGACCGCCTCGACGGTGAGCGCGTCGGTGCCCTCGCTGGTGGTCGAGGTCTGCGCGCTGCGCAGCGAGATCCGGCCCCACCGGTTGTCCTCGGTCGGCAGGTACTCGTCCTGGAAGGCCGCCCAGATCTGGCCCGGGGTGACCTCGCCGCCCTCGGCGTCGGTCTTGGCCTGAATCGTCTTGGAGAACTCGATCTGCATCCTGCGCGGCAGGTCCAGGTTGTGGTCGTTCTTCAGGACATAGGCGATGCCGCCCTTGCCGGACTGGGAGTTCACCCGGATCACGGCCTCGTAGGAGCGGCCGACGTCCTTGGGGTCGATGGGCAGGTACGGGACGGCCCACTCGATCTCGTCCACCGTCTTGCCCTGCTCGGCCGCGCTCGCCTCCAGCGCCTCGAACCCCTTCTTGATGGCGTCCTGGTGGGAGCCGGAGAAGGCGGTGTAGACCAGATCGCCCGCGTAGGGGTGGCGCGGGTGGATCTCCATCTGGTTGCAGTATTCGGCGGTGCGGCGGATCTCGTCGATCTGCGAGAAGTCGATCTGCGGGTCGACGCCCTGGGAGAACAGGTTCATACCCAGCGTCACCAGGTCGACATTGCCGGTGCGCTCGCCCTGCCCGAACAGGCAGCCCTCGATGCGGTCCGCCCCGGCCATGATCGCCAGCTCGGCGGCGGCGACGGCGGTGCCGCGGTCGTTGTGCGGATGCACCGACAGGCAGATGTGCTCGCGCCGGGACAGATGGCGCGACATCCACTCGAAGCGGTCCGCGTGGGTGGACGGGGTCGAGCGCTCGACGGTGGCCGGCAGATTCAGGATGATCTCGCGGCCCTCCTCGGGCTGCCAGACGTCCATGACGCCCTCGCAGACCTCCAGGGCGAAGTCCAGCTCGGTGTCGGTGAAGATCTCCGGGCTGTACTGGTAGCCGAAGACCGTGTCACCGCCGAGGATCTTGTCGGCGTACTCCACCACCAGCCGGGTGCCGTCCACCGCGATCTGCTTGACCTGCTCCCGGGTGCCGCGGAAGACGACACGGCGGAAGGTGGGGGCGGTGGCGTTGTACAGGTGCACGGTGGCCTTGTGCGCCCCGCGCAGCGACTCCACGGTGCGCTCGATCAGCTCCTCGCGCGCCTGGGTGAGGACGGAGATCGTCACGTCCTCCGGGATCGCGCCCTCCTCGATGATCGACCGTACGAAGTCGAAGTCGGTCTGGCCGGAGGAGGGGAAGCCGACCTCGATCTCCTTGTAGCCCATGCGCACCAGCAGGTCGAACATCTCGCGCTTGCGGGCCGGGGACATCGGATCGATCAGCGCCTGGTTGCCGTCCCGCAGATCGGTGGACAGCCAGCGCGGGGCGACGGTGATGCGGTTGTCCGGCCAGGTGCGGTCCGGGATGTCGACGGCCTCGTACGGGCCGTACTTGTGGATCGGCATCCCCGAGGGGCGCTGGGTGACGCTCGCGGCGGTGATGGGGGTGGGACGGCCGACGCCGTCACCGGAGATCGCGTCCGGGCCGGAGGTCTCGGAATGGCCGGGCGTATCGGAGTGAGTCATGGTGCGCGGGGCTCCTTGGATAGTCCGCTGTCCGCTGGACGAATCCGCTGTCGCGGAAGTCCTGGGGCGACCGACGGGGCGTGATCAGAGCAACGCCGAACTCCGCGGGGAGGGGGTCGGCCGTTCGACTACAGGCCCTCGCCGCGGCAGCTAAGAAGAAGCAGCCCGAAACGCATGATGGAGAGCAGCCTAACCGAGACGCACGGGCCGGGCGGACCCGTATCACTATGCGGACCGAAGCATGTGCTTCGGAGGAATACACATCTTCCACTCGATTTCAGCAATCATGACCGCAAGGCGTGACACCGACGTCACGCGATGCGACATTGCCAGCCATGGACGCCAATGCCAATGCCCGCCTTGCCCGCGGTCACCACCACACCGCCTTCTGCACGATCGTGCCGCCGCACGTCCTGGACAAGCTGTCCCACGCCGAGGACGCCTCGCTGGCCGATCCCGCCCGCCGCACGCTCGAGCACGACGCCCTCCAGCGCACCCGCCGCCGGATCACCACCGTGCGCGGCGTCCCCGCCGCGCGGGCGGCCGCTCCCTCCGACAAGCCCCAGCGCACCATCTACGACGCCCAGCACCGGACCTCGCTGCCCGGCAGGGAGACGCGCGGCGAGGGCGACCAGGCGAGCGGGGACGACTCGGTGAACCGCGCGTACGACGGGCTCGGCGCGACCTTCGAGCTCTTCTTCAAGGCGTACGGCCGGCGCTCGATCGACGACTCGGGGCTGCCGCTGAACGCGAGCGTCCACTACAGCGAGGACTACAACAACGCCTTCTGGGACGGCGAGCAGATGGTCTTCGGCGACGGGGACGGCGAGGTCTTCCAGGACTTCACCCTCCCGGTCGACGTGATGGCCCATGAGCTCACCCACGGCGTCACGCAGTACACCGCCAACCTCGAGTACTTCGGCCAGTCCGGGGCGCTCAACGAGTCGATGTCCGACGTCTTCGGCTCCCTGGTCAAGCAGCATGTACTCGGCCTCGGCGCCGAGGAGGCCGACTGGCTGATCGGCGCGGGGCTGCTGACGGACCGGGTCACCGGGGTGGCCCTGCGCTCCATGAAGGCCCCGGGCACGGCGTACGACGACGATGTGCTGGGCAAGGACCCGCAGCCGGGCACCATGGACGACTACGTCCGCACCTCACGTGACAACGGCGGCGTCCACATCAACTCCGGCATCCCCAACCACGCCTTCTACCTCGCCGCCACCGCCCTGGGCGGCAACGCCTGGGAGCGCGCCGGGCAGATCTGGTACGACGTGCTGACCGGCGGCGATCTGGCCTCCGACGCGCAGTTCGCCGACTTCGCCCAGCTCACGGTGGCCGCGGCGCACGCCCGGTACGGCGAGGGCGAGGAGCAGTCGGCGGTGCGGGAGGCATGGGCCGGGGTGGGCATCACCGATCTGCGGGCCCACGTGGGCGCGCGCTAGGGCACGCCATCGGGTAGTGATGGAGCCATGCGCATCTCCGTCACCCGCACCGGCGGATTCGCCGGAATCGAGCGCCGGGCCGAGCTGGACACCACCGGCCGGCCCGACGCCACCCATCTCGACGCCCTGGCCCACCAGGCCGTCGAGACCGGCCACACCACGGCCGCCCGCGGCGTGCCCGACGGCTTCCAGTACGAGATCACCGTCGACGGCCGCACCGTCCACACCGCGGATCCCCAGCTGAGCGACGCCCAGCGGGAACTGATCCGCGCGGTGCTGAAGGAAGGCGCGTAAGGGCCGCGCGGCCTCGGCGGACGCACCGAGGCCGAGGCCGCGGCGGACGCACCGAGCCCCGCGCGCCGGGCTCAGAACCCCAGCTTCCGCAACTGCTTGGGGTCACGCTGCCAGTCCTTCGCCACCTTCACATGCAGGTCGAGGAAGACCGGCGTGCCCAGCAGCGCTTCAATGTGCTTGCGGGACTTGGTGCCCACGTCCTTCAGGCGGCGGCCCTTGGGGCCGATGATGATGCCCTTCTGGCTGGGCCGCTCGATGTAGAGGTTGGCGTGGATGTCCAGCAGCGGCCGGTCCGCGGGGCGGCCCTCGCGGGGCAGCATCTCCTCCACCACCACCGCGATGGAGTGCGGCAGTTCGTCCCGTACGCCCTCCAGCGCGGCCTCCCGGATCAGCTCGGCCACCATGACCTGCTCGGGCTCGTCGGTGAGGTCGCCCTCGGCGTAGAGCGTCGGGCCCTCGGGCAGCAGCGGGACCAGCAGATCCGCCAGCAGATTCACTTGCCGGTCACCTACGGCCGACACGGGGACGATCTCGGCCCACTCGATGCCCAGCTCCTTGCCGAGCCGGTCGACGGCGATCAGTTGCTGGGCCAGCTGCTCGGGCTCGACCAGGTCGGTCTTGGTGACGATCGCGACCTTGGGGGTCTTCTTGACCCCCGCGAGCTCGGTGGCGATATAGCGGTCGCCGGGGCCCAGCTTCTGGTCGGCGGGCAGGCAGAAGCCGATGACGTCGACCTCGGCCCAGGTGGTGCGCACCACATCGTTGAGCCGCTCGCCGAGCAGGGTGCGCGGCTTGTGCAGACCGGGGGTGTCGACGAGCACCAGCTGGGCGTCGGGGCGGTGCACGATGCCGCGGACGGTGTGGCGGGTGGTCTGCGGGCGGTTCGAGGTGATCGCGACCTTCGTCCCCACCAGCGCGTTGGTCAGGGTCGACTTGCCCGCGTTGGGGCGGCCGACGAAGCAGGCGAAGCCCGAGCGGTGCGGGGTCTCCCGCTGCTCGGTCGGGGACGGGGAGGTACCGGCAGTCATGGCCCCCATTCTCCCCGATGCCCCGACCCGCTCGGACCAGCCGTCCCGGCCTCGTACGACCGCCGGGCGCGGGCGGGCCGGATCAGGCGTCCAGCGTGGCCCGCAGGGTGCCGTCGGGGCCCGCCAGCAGCACCGGGGTCCCGGCCCCGCCGAGGTCCCGGACGGCCGCGCGGTCCTCCTCCGAGGCGCTCTCGGCGTCGGTCACCACCGCCGCGGCCTCCAGGGACGTGGCACCGCTCGCCACGGCCATGGCGACGGCGGTCCGGAGGGCGCTCAGCTTCAGCGAGTCGAGGGCCACGGTCCCGGCCACGTACGTACGCCCCGTCTCGTCGCGGACGGCGGCGCCCTCCGGCACGGAGTTGCGGGCCCGCACGGAGCGGGCCAGCGTGATGATCTTGCGGTCTTCGGGGTCCAACTGCGCTGCTTCGCTCATGCGGACGAGCATATGCGGGGCGTTGACCGGCGGTGACTCCGGTGGGCACACGGCGGCCCGCGCCGGGCCGCGGTGCGGCGGCCCGGCGCGGGCGGTACGCGGGTGTGCGGTTGTGCGGTTGTGCGGTTGTGCTCAGGGGCTCAGGCGCCCTACGGGAGGAGCGGCAGCGGCTGGAAGGTCAGCGAGGCCGAACCCGACGACGGGCTCAGGCCCGGTGCGCCCGCGAAGGAGGCGGTGTACGTCGAGGCGGTGATCACCGTCGACGGGACGGCGACATTGCTGAGCGTCGCCGTACCACTGGCATTGGTGACCGCGCTGCCCAGCGCGATCGGGCCCAGTGAGGAGTTGGCGACGAAGGTGAGGGTCTGGCCGGGGATCGGGTTGTTCGACGCGTCCCTCAGTGTCGCGCTCAGGGTCGGGATGACGAACGTGCCGTTGATCCGCAGCCGGATGGTGGCCGGGGTGGCGGTCACGGTGGTCCCGGTCGGCGCCACGGCCACGTTCTGGGTGATCGTCGGTGAGGTGGAACCGGCGAAGCAGGTGTCGCCGCCGTAGGTGGCGGTGACCGTGTGCGCCCCGGTGGTGAGGGTGCTGGTGTTGACGGTGGCCTGTCCCGCGCCGTTGAGCGTGCCGATGAGGGTGGGCCCGCCGCTGATCACGAAGGTGACGGTCCCGGTCGGGGTGCCCGTCGCCGGCGGCACCGCGGTCACGGTGGCGGTGAAGGTCACGTTCTGGCCGGGAGTGGACGGGTTCGGCGAGGAGGTGAGCACGGTCGTGGTGGTCGCCTGGACGACGGTGACGGAGCCGGACGCCGAGGAGCCCGCCACGCCCGTGTTGCCCGCGTACGTGGCCGTCACCGCGTGCGTGCCCACCGGAATGGCACTGGTCGTCACACACGCCTGACCGGTCGCGTTCAGCGTTCCGATCAACGTCGGACCGCCCGCGATCGTGAACGTCACCGTCCCGGTCGGCGCGCAGGTGCCGGGCGACGTCGTGGTGACCTGCGCGCACAGGGTCACCGGCTGGCCGCACACCGGGGAGGCGGGCGTGATGGTCAGCGCGGTCGTGGACGCGGCCTGGCCGACGGTGATGGATCCGGAGGCCGAGGAGCCCGCCACGCCCGTGTTGCCCGCGTACGTGGCCGTCACCGCGTGCGTGCCCACCGGAATGGCGCTGGTCGTCACACACGCCTGACCGGTCGCGTCGAGCGTTCCGGTCAGGGTCGGACCGCCCGCGATCGTGAACGTGACCGTCCCGGTCGGGGTGCAGGTACTGGGCGCCGCGACCGTCACCTGGGCGCACAGGGTCACCGGCTGGCCGCACACCGGCGAGGAGGGCAGGAAGCTCAGCGTCGTGGTGGAGACGCCCTGGTTGACCGTGACGGACCCGGAGGCGGACGAGCCCGCGACGCCGGTGTCACCCGCGTAGGTGGCCGTCACCGCGTGGGTGCCGACCGGAATGGCGCTGGTGGTCACACACGCCTGACCGGTCGCGTTCAGCGTTCCGATCAACGTCGGACCGCCCGCGATCGTGAACGTCACCGTCCCGGTCGGCGCGCAGGTGCCGGGCGACGTCGTGGTCACCTGCGCGCACAGGGTCACCGACTGGCCGCACGCCGGAGAGGCGGGCGTGATGGTCAGCGCGGTCGTGGACGCGGCCTGGCCGACGGTGACGGACCCGGAAGCCGACGAGCCCGCCACACCGGTGTCACCCGCGTAGGTGGCCGTCACCGCATGAGTACCCACCGGAATCGCACCGGTCGTCACACACGCCTGACCACTCGCGTTCAACGTCCCGATCAACGTCGGACCACCCGCGATCGTGAACGTCACCGTCCCGGTCGGACTGCACGTCCCCGGCGGCGTCGTGGTCACCTGCGCGCACAGGGTCACCGACTGACCGCACACCGGAGAGGCGGGCGTGATGGTCAGCGCGGTCGTGGACGCGGCCTGGCCGACGGAGACCGACCCGGAAACCGACGAACCCGCCACGCCCGTGTTGCCCGCGTACGTGGCCGTCACCGCATGAGTACCCACCGGAATCGCACCGGTCGTCACACACGCCTGACCACTCGCGTTCAACGTCCCGATCAACGTCGGACCACCCGCGATCGTGAACGTCACCGTGCCCGTGGGCGTACAGGTGCTCGGCGGCGACACCGTCACCTGGGCGCACAGGGTCACCGTCTCACCGCACACCGGCGAGGCCGGGGAGATGGTGAGGGTCGTGGTCGAGGCCCCCTGACCGACCGTGACCGATCCGGTGCCGGTCGAGCCCGAGACGTTCCCGTTGCCGCCGTAGGTGGCCGTTACGGCATGGGGCCCCACCGGGATGGCGGCAGTCGTCACACACGCCTGACCACTCGCGTTCAACGTCCCGGTCAGGGTCGGACCGCCCGCGACCGTGAACGTCACGGTGCCCGTCGGGGTGCAGGTGCCGGGAGCGACGACCGCCACCTGGGCGCACAGGGTCACCGTCTCACCGCACACCGGCGAGGCCGGGGAGATGGTGAGGGTCGTGGTCGAGGCCGCCGGGCTGACGGTGAGCGGAGTCAAGGGCGAGTTGGAGGTGGCGAAGTTGGTGTCGCCGTTGTAGAACGCGGCGACCTGGTGCGTGCCCACGCTCAGGGCGGGGACGGTCACGGAGGCGTTCCCGGATCCGTCGAGGGTCCCGGTCACCGTGGGCCCGTCCGCGCTGATGATGAAGGTGACCGTACCGGTGGGGGTGCCGCTGCCCGGGGGCACCGCCGCCACGTTGGCGGTCAGGGTCACGCTCTCGCCGCAGACGGGCGCGGGCGGGACGAAGGTGACGGTGGTGGCGGTCGCCGCCTGGTTGACCTGCTGGATGGTCGTGCCGGACGAATTGTCCAGCGGATCACTCGAGTTGACGAAGTTCGCCGTGACCAGATGGGAGCCGACGGCGAGCGTGGAGTCGGTCACGCTGGCCGTGCCGGAGTCGGGCCCGGTCTGGGTGAGTGTCACGGGGCCGAGGGTCGGGCCTCCGGCGATGACGAAGGTCACGTCGCCCCACGGAGGGGTCCCGGCGGTGATGCCGGTGACGGTGGCGGTGTAGGTGACGGATTCGCCGAAGACGGAGGGATTCGGTACGGAGGTCACCGCGGTGATGGACATGGAAGCGGCCGCCCTTTCCTGAGCTCAGGGGGATGAGCCGCCCGGCTCCGCGCGACGCGTGCCGCGCGGAGCCATGGCCTCTGTACGGGGGTGCCCATACGGTCGACCCGTCTACGTCAAAGCAGAGAGGCCGACTGTCCCCCGACAGAGGTATGGGCGACCCACCAGTCGGTATCTGCAAGTAAGCGGGCGCCTACGCCAGATGGGCCAGGGAGCGGACGGCTATTCCACCCAGATGGCGCAGCGCGGCCCGCGCGTTGGCGATGCGCTGGCGCGACGGCCCGCTGTCGTGGGGGCGGGTGCCGCGCCCCGGCGCGTACGGCGGGAGCACGGGAGGCGGACCGGGCCGGGCCGGGCCGGAGCACAGTGCGGCCCCGCCCACGGGGTGTGGACGGGGCCGCGTCACGGCTTGCTCGGGGACTACTCCGGCTCGGCCGCTGCGGTTTCGCGGACCGGCTCGACCAGCACCGTGACGATGCGGTTGCGGCGGCCCGCCGGGGACTCGGCGGTCAGCCGCAGCGCCTTGAGCGCGGGGTCCACACCGCCCCCGGGGACGTCCACCTCGGCCCTGGCGCCCGCGATCGGCACCCGGCCCAGCGCCTTGGCGAGCAGCCCGCCCACCGTCTCGACGTCCTCGTCCTCCAGATCCGTGCCGTACAGCTCGCCGAGGTCGCCCAGGGCGAGCCGGGCGGTCACCCGGTGGGTGCCGTCGCCGAGGTCCTCGACGGGCGGCAGCTCGCGGTCGTACTCGTCGGTGATCTCGCCGACGATCTCCTCGAGGATGTCCTCGATGGTGACGATCCCGGCCGTGCCGCCGTACTCGTCGATCACCACGGCCACGTGGTTGCGATCCTGCTGCATCTCGCGCAGCAGATCGCCCGCGTTCTTGGTGTCCGGGACGAAGGCGGCGGGCCGCATCGCGGTCGAGACCAGCTCGGTCTCGGCCTCGCGGTTGATATGCGTCTTGCGGACCAGGTCCTTGAGGTAGACGATCCCGACGATGTCGTCCTCGTTCTCCCCGGTGACCGGTATCCGGGAGAAGCCGGAGCGCAGCGCGAGGGTGAGGGCCTGCCGGATGGTCTTGAAGCGCTCGATGACCACGAGGTCGGTGCGCGGCACCATCACCTCGCGCACCAGGGTGTCGCCGAGCTCGAAGACGGAGTGGACCATGCGCCGCTCCTCGTCCTCGATCAGCGACTCCTGCTCGGCGAGGTCCACCAGGGCGCGCAGCTCGGCCTCGGAGGCGAACGGGCCCTTGCGGAAGCCCTTGCCGGGCGTGAGCGCGTTACCGAGGAGGATCAGCAGCGGCGGGATGGGGCCCATGACCCGGGCCAGCGGGATCAGCACATAGGCGGCGACGGTCGCGGTGTTGAGCGGATGCTGGGCGCCGATGGTGCGCGGGGAGACGCCGACGGCCACGTACGACACCAGGACCATCACGCCGATCGCGACGGTCAGCGCCTTCCAGGTCTCGGGGAACTCGCGCAGGCTCGCGAACGTGACGACCGCGCCCGCCGCGACCTCGCAGGCGACCCGGACCAGCAGGGCCACATTGAGATAGCGGGTGGGGTCCTCGGCGACGAGCATCAGCTTGGCGCTGCCCCGGCGCCCGGAGCGCACGGCCTCCTCGGCGCGGAACCGGGTGGTGCGGGCGAGACCGGCCTCCGCGCAGGCCGCCAGCCAGGCCACCACGACCAGCAGGACGGCCGCGGTGACGAGCTGCGCGCTCATCGGACGGTGGGGGCCGGGGAGGGGCCGGTGACGCCCTGCTCCGCGCGCCAGCCGTCGACGATGGCGGCCTGGAGGCCGAACATCTCGGCGCGCTCGTCCGCCTCCTCGTGGTCATAGCCGAGGAGGTGGAGGACGCCGTGGACGGTGAGCAGCTGGAGCTCCTCGTCCATGGAGTGCCCGGTCGGCGCCTCCTCCCCCTGCTTCTTGGCCACTTCGGGACAGAGCACGATGTCCCCGAGGAGGCCCTGCGGGGGCTCCTCGTCGTCCTTGGCCGGCGGGCGCAGCTCGTCCATCGGGAAGGACATGACATCGGTCGGACCCGGCAGATCCATCCACTGGATGTGCAGCTGCTCCATGGCGTCGGCGTCGACGACGATCACCGAGAGCTCGGAGAGCGGGTGGATACGCATCCGGGCGAGCGCGTAGCGGGCGATGTCCAGCACCGCCCGCTCGTCGATATCGGTACCGGATTCGTTGTTGACGTCGATCGCCATGGGGGTCGTGGTTACTTTCCGTTGCGGCTGTCGTACTGGTCGTATGCGTCGACGATCCGGCCGACCAGCTTGTGACGGACCACGTCGGTGCTGGTGAGCATGGAGAAGTGAACATCCTCGACGCCGTCCAGGATCTCCCGCACCTGGCGCAGACCGCTCTTGGTCCCGCCGGGGAGGTCGATCTGGGTGATGTCGCCCGTGATCACTATCTTGGAGTCGAAGCCGAGCCGGGTGAGGAACATCTTCATCTGCTCGGGGTTCGTGTTCTGGGCCTCGTCGAGGATGATGAACGCGTCATTGAGCGTACGGCCACGCATATACGCCAGCGGCGCGACCTCGATCGTGCCCGCGGCCATCAGGCGCGGGATCGAGTCGGGGTCGAGCATGTCGTGCAGCGCGTCGTACAGCGGCCGCAGATACGGGTCGATCTTCTCGTAGAGGGTGCCGGGCAGGAAGCCCAGCCGCTCCCCCGCCTCGACCGCCGGCCGGGTGAGGATGATCCGGTTGACCTGCTTGGACTGCAGCGCCTGGACCGCCTTGGCCATGGCGAGATAGGTCTTGCCGGTGCCCGCGGGGCCGATGCCGAAGACGACCGTGTGCTTGTCGATGGCGTCGACATAGCGCTTCTGGTTGAGCGTCTTGGGGCGGATGGTGCGGCCGCGGTTGGAGAGGATGTTCTGGGTGAGCACCTCGGCGGGCGTCTCCTGCACCCCGCTCTCGCCGTTCTCGGCCGCGCGCAGCATGGAGATCGAGCGCTCCACCGCATCCTCCGTCATCGGTTGACCGGTGCGGAGCACCAGCATCATCTCATCGAACAGACGCTGGACCAGGGCTACTTCCTTCGGGTCCCCGGTGGCGCTGACTTCGTTGCCCCGTACATGAATATCGGTCGCCGGGAACGCGTTCTCGATCACACGGAGCAGCGCATCACCGGATCCCAGGACCATGACCATGGGGTGCTTGTTCGGGACCGTGAACTGCGCATGCGCCTGCGGTGCTGTGGTTGGTTGCGTCATGGGCCGGCTCTCTGGCCTGCTTCTACCTCCCGATACAAGGGTTCTCGCCGCTCGACAACCTTGGGTTCCAGGGTACGACGGAGCACCGACAACACCCGAGCCCTTTTACTCCTATCCGCTCATCGCCCCACACACCCGGGGCCCGCCACCCCTGGTCCGCGCCCCGCGCTACGCCTGGCGGAAACCGATCGTCGGGACGGCCCGGCGCAGCGGCCAGGGGCGGGCGGCGGCCGGGAGCAGCCGGTCGAGGAAGGCGTAGCGGCGCAGCGCGCGGGCGGGCTGGTCGTCGTAGGCGCGGGCGTGCTGCCACCAGGCGGCGATCTCGACCCAGCCGGGCGCCGACAGCGAACCGCCGAATTCCTGCACCGACAGCGCGGCGGTCAGCCCCGCGAAGGCCAGCCGGTCGGCGAGCGGCCACCCGGCGAGCGTGCCGGTGACGAAACCGGCCACGAACACGTCCCCGGCCCCGGTCGGGTCCAGGGCCTCCACGGAGATCGCGGGCACCTCGGCGGTCTCGCCGGTGCGGCCGTCGACCGCGTACGCCCCCTCGGAGCCGAGCGTGACGACGGCCAGCGGGACCAGGTCGGACAGGGCCCGGGCGGCGGCACGCGGGCAGTCGGTGCGGGTGTAGCGCATCGCCTCCTCGGCATTGGGCAGGAACGCCTCGCAGTGCTCCAGCTCGGAGAGGTCGGCCGGGTCCCAGCGGCCGGTGTCGTCCCAGCCGACGTCCGCGAAGACCCTGCTGCCACGGCGAGCGGCCTCGGCGACCCACTCCTGGCCGCGGCCGGGCACCAGGGAGGCCACGGCGGCGCGGGCCGGGGGCGGGCAGCTGGGCGCGGGCTCCTCGGGCGGCGGGGCCTCATGGCCGTGGGAGACCATGGTCCGCTCGCCCTCGTAGGCCATGGAGACGGTCACCGGGGAGTGCCAGCCGGGGATCGTGCGGGACAGCGAGAGGTCGATGCCCTCGCCGTGGTCCAGGGCGTCCCGGCAGTAGTCCCCGTAGTGGTCGTCGCCGAAGGCGGCGGCGAGCGAGGTGCGCAGGCCGAGCCGGGCCAGGGCGGTGGCCATATTGGCGACGCCGCCGGGGCTCGACCCCATGCCGCGGGCCCAGGACTCGGTGCCGCGGACCGGGGCGCTGTCAAGACCGGTGAAGATGATGTCCAGGAAGACCGTGCCGGTGAGATAGACGTCGCAGTCCGCGTCGCCGGGGCGGCGCACGTCCGCGAGCGGGTCGAGCAGGTGGTAGCCCGCCGCCGTGAGCTTGTCGCCGCCGTGTGTCGTCACCGCGCTCTCCCAGGTCTTGCCGGTCCGCCTCCGCCGTCGGATACGGGTGCGGCCAGTGTGCACGATGGCACCGACAACGGGCCGGGGTCCGGCCCACCGTCACCCTGGCGGTCATCGGTCCCGGCGGCCCCGGCGGAGCGCCCTCAGCGCCGTTTGGGCAGCGCCACGGTCATGAGGTCCTGGGCGACCGTGAGCTCCCCGTCGAACCCCGCGTCCCGCGCCTGGCGCTCGAATTCGGAGGGGTCGCCGTAGCGCTGCGAGAAGTGCGTCAGCACCAGGTGCCGAACCCCCGCCCCGGCGGCGAGCCGGGCGGCCTGCCCGGCGGTCAGATGCCCGTACTCGACGGCCAGGGCCTCCTCCTCGTCCAGGAAGGTCGACTCGATGACCAGCAGATCGCACCCCTGCGCCAGGGCGTCGGCGCCGTCGCACATCCGGGTGTCCATGATGAACGCGAAGCGCTGACCCCGGCGCACCTCGCTGACCTCCTCGAGCGCCACCGTGCGCCCCTCGACCTCCAGCACCCGGTCCCGCTGGAGCCGGCCGATCTCCGGGCCACGGACGCCGAGCGCGGCGAGCCGCTCGGGCAGCATCCTGCGGCCGTCCGGTTCGATGAGCCGGTAGCCGTAGGACTCGACGGGGTGCGAGAGCCGGGCGGCCTCCAGCGTGTACGCGGGGGTGCGGGCCAGCACCGCGCCGTCACCGGCGACCGGCTCCTCGGTCAGCGCGACCGTCTCGCGGTAGGCGGTCGCGTAGCGCAGCCGCTCGAAGAACCGCTGTCCGCTCGCCGGGTAGTGGGCGGTCACCCGGTGCGGCACCCGGTCGAGGTTGATCCGCTGGATCACCCCGGCCAGGCCCAGGGAGTGGTCCCCGTGGAAGTGGGTGACGCAGATCCGGTCGATGTCATGGGCGGCGACCCCGGCCCTCACCATCTGGCGCTGAGTACCCTCGCCGGGGTCGAACAGCAGGCCCTCGCCGTCCCAGCGCAGCAGATAGCCGTTGTGGTTGCGGTGCCGGGTCGGCACCTGGCTGGCGGTGCCGAGGACGATCAGTTCCCGCGCGGACAAGGGTTATCCGGGGGGCCAGTTGAGCCCGCGGCCGCCCAGGACGTGGGCATGCGCGTGGAAGACGGTCTGACCGGCGCCGGAGCCGGTGTTGAACACCACGCGGTAGCCCGTCTCGTCGAGCTTCTCATCCGCGGCGACCGCGCCCGCCTCGCGCAGCACATCCGCGGTGGCCTGCGGGTCGGCCGCCGCGAGGGAGGCGGCGTCCGGGTGGTGCGCCTTGGGGATCACCAGGACGTGGGTGGGCGCCTGGGGGTTTATGTCGCGGAAGGCGACGGTGGTGTCCGTCTCGCGGACCACGGTGGCCGGCACCTCCCCCGACACAATCTTGCAGAACAGGCAGTCGGCCTGGGGTTCTCCCGCCACCGGTGGCTCCTCACGGATCGTCGGCACGTACGGTCCGGATGGTACCGGGAGGGCCTGCCGACGGAAGCGATCGCGGCCTATTCGCTCCGGCCACCGCCCCCGGTGTCGCCCTTACCGTCGTCACCGGCACCGTCATCGGCACCGACCTGACCGGCGCCGCCCTCGGTGGACGGGTGCTCCCAAGGGTGGCTGCGGGTCGGCTCGGGAGCCTCCGTGGTCCGGTGCTCCCAGGGAGGACGGCGGGTCGGCTCAGGGGCCTCGGTCGTCCGGTGCTCCCAAGGGTGGCTGCGGGTCGGCTCGGGAGCCTCCGTGGTCCGGTGCTCCCAGGGGGGACTGCGGGTCGGCCGGGGGCTCTCGGTGTCCCGGCCACCGCCCTGGCACTCCCCGATCACATTCGCCTCGAAGACCTTCCGGCCGTCCACCTGGCCGGTCAAGTCGCCCCGGACGCAGTGGTCCTCCCGGACGTAGGTGACCCGGCCCCTGACCCTGACGTCCTTGTCGTTGTCGGTCCTGCCGTGGCAGTCCACCCGTGCGTCGGTCTCCCCGGCCCGGGTCCCCCCGGCCCGCTCGCTCTGCGAGGGCGAAGCGGCACCCGCCGTACGGCCGTGCCTGAATTCGGCGTTGCAGCTCATCCAGCGGACGCCGACACCACCCCGCTCCAGCGCCTCGGTCGCGACCTGGTCCGTGGTGATCGCGACCGTCACGGAGCTGATGCCGCCGCCGGTCGGCTCGCATGCCGTCACCGCGGCCGCCGCCGCGCCGACCGCCGCGACGGCGAAGAGCGTCCGTCCCCGTCCTGTCCGCCGTGCCCGTCTCGCCTGCCGTGTCCGTCGTGCCTGCCTTGCCTGGCTCCATACCCCCATAGGGGGTAGGTTCCCATCGGCCGACGCGAACCGGAAGGCCGTCCTCGGCCAGGTGCCGGCGTACCCGGCGAGGGGTCCCGGACGGGCCCCTCACCCCCAGCGGCCGGTGCGGCCGAGCAGCAGCGCGGCGGCCGCCGTTCCCGCCGTGGAGGTGCGCAGCACGCTCGGGCCCAGCCGGTACGGCCGCGCGCCCGCCTCGGCGAAGGCCGCCAACTCCTCGGGGGACACGCCCCCTTCGGGCCCGACGACCAGCACGATCTCGCCACTCGCGGGCAGTTGGGCCGTCGCGAGCGGTTCCCCGCCCTCCTCGTGGAGCACGGCGGCGAACTGGGCTTCGGCGAGAAACCGGGCAACCTGCCGGGTCGTCATCGCGTCCGTCACCTCGGGGAAGGTCAGCCGACGCGACTGCTTGCCCGCCTCGCGCGCGGTCGACCGCCACTTGCCGAGCGCCTTGAGGCCGCGCTCGCCCTTCCACTGGGTGATGCAGCGGGCGGCCGACCACGGCACGACGGCGTCCACGCCGGTCTCCGTCATGGTCTCCACCGCCAGCTCGCCCCGGTCGCCCTTGGGCAGCGCCTGGACGACGGTGATCCTCGGATCCGGGGCGGTCTCCCGGCGCACCTCGTCCACCGCGACCTCGAGCCTGTCCTTGCCCTCGACGGCCGCCACGGTGCCCTGGACGCCCGTACCGTGACCGTCCGTCAGCACCACCGGCTCACCGACGCGCAGCCGCCTTACGGACACCGCGTGGCGCCCCTCCGGGCCCTCCAGCCGGACCCGGGCCCCCGCGGCCGCCCCCGCCAGGGAATCGGCCACGAACACCGGGGCGGTCACGACACCGCACCCCGCTGGGGCTGAAGGCCCAACGCGGCCCGCGCCGCGTCGAGTTCCACCGCGAGCGTCTCCACCAGCCGCGCGGCGGGCAGCTCACGCGCCAGCCGGTGGCCCTGCCCGGCCCACAGCGCCATCCCCTGGGGGTCTCCCGCCTTCGCGGCCGCCTTACGGAGGCCCGAGGTCATGTGGTGCAGCTGGGGGTAGGCGGCGGGGGCGTACGGGCCGTGCTCACGCAGGAAGCGGTTGACCAGGCCCCGGGCCGGGCGCCCGGAGAAGGCGCGGGTCAGCTCGGTGCGGCCGAACAGCGGATCCGTCATCGCCTGCTTGTGCAGGGCGTTCGCCCCGGACTCGGGGCACACCAGGAACGCGGTCCCCAGCTGGGCCGCGACCGCGCCTGCGGCCAGCGCCGCGGCGATCTGCGAACCGCGCATGATCCCGCCCGCCGCGATGATCGGGATCTGGACGTACTCACGGACCAGCGTGATCAGCGACAGCAGCCCGAGCCCGACGCCCATCCCGTCCGCGGCCGGGTCATTGCTGTACGTGCCCTGGTGACCGCCTGCCTCCACGCCCTGCACGCAGACGGCGTCGGCGCCCGCCCACTGGGCGGTCTGCGCCTCGACGGGCGAGGTCACGGTCACGACCGTACGGGTGCCGACCTTGGCGAGGGCGTCGAGGACGGCTCGGGTCGGGCAGCCGAAGGTGAACGAGACGACCGGGACCGGGTTGTCGAGGAGCACGGCCAGCTTGGCGTCGTACGCGTCGTCCGAGCCCGACTCCGGGTCGCCCAGCGGGGTCTCGTACCAGGCCGCCTCGCCCACGAGCCGCTCACCGTAGGCCGCGACGGCGGCCGGGTCCGGGTTGGGCGGCTGCGGCATGAACAGATTGATGCCGAAGGGCCGGTCGGTCAGCCCCCGCAGCTGTTTGATCTCCTCATACATCGCCTCCGGCGTCTTGTAGCCGGCGGCGAGGAAACCGAGGCCACCGGCCTCGGAGACGGTGGCGGCAAGCTGCGGGCAGGAGGCTCCACCCGCCATCGGCGCCTGCACGATGGGGTACCGGTAAAGATCGGTCAGCGCGGAGGACATGGCCACATCGTGTCATGCCCTCCGCACCGGCTCACCACCGGATCACGGCGCCGCGGAGATCAGCGGCGCCGCGCGGGCCGTCTCCCGGCCCGAAGCGCCTACCGCCCGTTGAACGCGTCCTTCAACCGCGAGAACAGCCCTTGCTGCCCCGGCTTGCCGCACTCCCCCGGGGGGCAACCCCCGCACCCCCGGCCGAAGCGCCTACCGCCCGTTGAACGCATCCTTCAACCGCGAGAACAGCCCTTGCTGCCCCGGCTTGAACTCGCCGGTCGGGCGCTCCTCGCCGCGCAGCTTGGACAGCCGCCGCAGCAGCTCCTCCTGCTCCGGGTCGAGCTTGGTCGGGGTGGTCACCTCGACGTGCACGATCAGGTCGCCCCGGCCGCCGCCCCGCAGATGGGTGACGCCGCGCTGGTGCAGCGGGACCGACTGGCCGGACTGGGTGCCGGGCCGGATGTCGACCTCCTCCAGGCCGTCCAGCGTCTCCAGCGGCACCTTGGTGCCGAGGGCCGCCGCGGTCATCGGGATCGTCACCGTGCAGTGCATGTCGTCGCCGCGCCGCTGGAAGACGGGGTGCGGCACCTCGTGGATCTCCACGTACAGGTCGCCCGCCGGGCCGCCGCCCGGACCGACCTCGCCCTCGCCGGCCAGCTGGATCCTGGTGCCGTTGTCCACACCGGCGGGGATCTTCACCGTAAGGGTGCGCCGCGAGCGGATCCGGCCGTCGCCCGCGCACTCCGGGCACGGGGTCGGCACCACGGTGCCGAAGCCCTGGCACTGGGGGCACGGCCGCGAGGTCATGACCTGGCCCAGGAAGGACCGCGTCACCTGGGAGACCTCACCGCGGCCACGGCACATGTCACAGGTCTGCGCCGAGGTGCCCGGCGCCGCGCCCTCGCCGCTGCACGTCGTGCAGACGACCGCGGTGTCGACCTGGATGTCCTTGGTGGTCCCGAACGCGGCCTCGCTGAGCTCCACGTCCAGCCGGATCATCGCGTCCTGACCGCGCCGGGTCCTGGAACGCGGACCGCGCTGCGAGGCGGTGCCGAAGAACGCGTCCATGATGTCGGAGAAGTTGCCGAAACCCGCGCCGAAGCCGCCGGCGCCACCGCCGCCCGGCCCGGCGTTCGGGTCCCCGCCCAGGTCGTAGACCTGCTTCTTCTGCGGGTCCGACAAGACCTCATAAGCGGCGTTGATCTCCTTGAACCGCTCCTGGGTCTTCGGATCCGGGTTCACGTCCGGATGCAGCTCGCGGGCGAGCCGCCGGAATGCCTTCTTGATCTGGTCCTGCGAGGCATCACGAGGCACGCCCAGGACTGCGTAGTAGTCCGTCGCCACTTACGACTCCGCCAGGATCTGTCCGACGTAACGTGCCACTGCGCGTACCGCTCCCATCGTTCCGGGGTAATCCATGCGGGTCGGTCCGACCACGCCGAGTTTGGCGACCGCCTCGTCGCCGGAACCGTAGCCGACCGCGACGACCGAGGTGGCGGTGAGCCCCTCGTGAGCATTCTCATGCCCGATCCGCACGGTCATACCCGAGTCCTTGGCCTCGCCCAGCAGCTTGAGGAGGACGACCTGCTCCTCGAGTGCCTCCAGAACGGGCCGGATCGTCAGGGGGAAATCATGCACGAAACGCGTGAGGTTCGCGGTGCCGCCGATCATCAGCCGCTCCTCGGTCTCCTCCACGAGCGTCTCGAGCAAGGTCGCCAGTACGGTCGAGACGGTCCCCCGGTCCTCCTGTTCGAAGGACTCCGGAAGATCCTGCACCAACTGCGGCACATCCGCGAAACGCCGCCCCACGACCCGGCTGTTGAGCCGGGCGCGCAGATCGGCGAGCGAACCCTCGGTGACCGGGGTGGGGCAGTCGACCATGCGCTGCTCCACCCGGCCGGTGTCGGTGATCAGCACCAGCATCACCCGGGCCGGGGCCAGCGGGAGCAGCTCCACATGGCGCACCGTCGAACGGGTCAGCGACGGATACTGCACCACCGCCACCTGCCGGGTCAGCTGCGCCAGCAGCCGGACCGTGCGCCCCACCACGTCGTCGAGGTCGACCGCACCGTCCAGGAAGTTCTGGATGGCCCGCCGCTCCGGGCTGGACAGCGGCTTGACTCCGGCCAGCTTGTCCACGAAGAGGCGATAGCCCTTGTCCGTGGGGATCCGCCCGGCGCTCGTATGCGGCTGGGCGATGAAACCCTCGTCCTCCAGAGCGGCCATGTCGTTACGCACCGTGGCCGGGGAGACGCCCAGCCGGTGCCGTTCGGTGAGTGCCTTGGAACCGACCGGCTCCTCCGTCCCCACATAGTCCTGGACAATGGCACGCAGCACCTCGAGTCTGCGTTCGCTGAGCACCCCGCGCACCTCCAGTCCAGCGGTCTCATCAGGTCGTCCGCCTGGCACTCACCGGGCACGAGTGCCAGAACCCCTCCGCCAGTGTACGGCGGGGGGCGGTGGCATGGGCAAGAGCCGCCGCTGGCAGCAACTCTCCCCCATCCCCGTTGAGCTAGCGTCGCGGTATGGAGACGTGTTGGGAAGAGGCGGGCTGGGAGCGGCTCGCGCCCGGTGTGGCCCGCCGTCGGCTGCCGGAGTGGGACGAGACGGTCGGCGTGGTCGTCGGACGGACCGACATCCTCGTCGTGGACACCGGCGCGACCCTGCGCGCCGGGGCCGAGCTGCGTTCCGGGATCACCCGGCTGACCGGCCGCCGCCCCACCCGGATCGCGCTCACCCATCCGCACTTCGACCACGTCCTGGGCTCGGCCGCCTTCGCGGGCTGCGAGGTCTACGGGGCCACGGGACTGGACGAGCTGCTGCGCCGTGAGCGGGAGACACTGCGCGAGGACGCGATCCGCCACGGAGTGGACCGGGACGCCGCCACCGAGGCCGTGGACCATCTGGCCTCCCCGCACCACCTGGTCTGCGGGGAGCTCACCCTCGACCTCGGCGACCGTACGGTGCTGCTGGCCAATGTGGGGCCCGGTCACACCGCCCACGACCTGGCCGTCCTGGTGCCCGGCCGGCCCGAGGTGGTCTTCTGCGGTGATCTGGTGGAGGAGTCCGGCACGCCCCAGGCCGGGCCCGACGCGATCCCCGGCCACTGGCCCGCCGCGCTCGACCGGCTGCTCGCCCTCGGCGGCGCGGACGCGCGGTACGTCCCGGGGCACGGCTCCGTCGTGGACGCCGCGTTCGTACGGGCCCAACGCGACGAACTGGCCGCCCGCTTCGGCGTGTCCGGCTAGCCGCACTCTAGTCGTTCGCCTAGGGGTGTCCGCCGCTGGGAGGGGGCGGGGAGGGAACAGCCCGCCGCGGGCGTCACGATCCGCCGGACACCCCTGGCAGTTCACCTAGGGTCCTTCTGACGGATCTCCGTGGAGGAAGGAGCGGCGTCTCTCCGTGGAGGAAGGAGCGGCGTCAGGGGGCACCTCCCAGCGGTAGCTGGGGGAGCGTGCTCTCGGCGTGCCGCGCGGAAGCCCTCGTAGCGGAGCTACTTGGGTTTTCGCGCGGTGGGGCGAGAGGGCGTGCCGGGCGTCGCGACGCCGCGGAGATCCGTCAGAAGGGCCCTAGTTGTGCGGCTGCGGGAGCGGGTGGCCGTCGCGCGCTATCGTCATCCGGATGCGACAGTACGACCCGGACCTGACCCCGCCCTGGAAGCGGCAGCGGCCCGCCCCCGAGGTCCCCGCCGAACCGGACCTCGTCGTGGAGGAGATCACCACCGGATTCTGTGGTGCCGTGATCCGCTGCGAGAAGACCGCTCAGGGTCCGACGGTCACTCTGGAGGACCGCTTCGGCAAACATCGCGTCTTCCCCATGGAGCCGCGCGGTTTTCTGCTCGAGGGGCGTGTCGTCACCCTCGTACGCCCGCGCGCGGCCGCCCCCAGCGCGCCCCAGCGCACGGCCTCGGGGTCGATCGCCGTGCCGGGAGCCCGTGCGAGGGTCGCCCGCGCGGGGCGCATCTACGTCGAGGGGCGCCATGACGCGGAGCTGGTCGAGCGGGTCTGGGGCGACGATCTGCGCATCGAGGGCGTCGTCGTGGAGTACCTGGAGGGCGTCGACGACCTGCCCGCCATCGTCGACGACTTCGCCCCCGGCCCGGACGCCCGGCTCGGCGTCCTCGTCGACCATCTGGTGACAGGCTCCAAGGAGTCCCGTATCGCCGCACAGGTCACCGGGGAGCATGTGCTGGTCCTCGGCCACCCCTACATCGACATCTGGGAGGCCGTGAAGCCGTCCGCCCTCTCCATCCCGGCCTGGCCGACGGTGCCGCACGGCCAGGACTGGAAGAAGGGCGTCTGCCGGGCCCTGGGCTGGCCGGAGAACACCGGGGCCGCATGGCAGCGGATCCTGTCCTCGGTCCACTCCTACAAGGACCTCCAGCCGGAGCTCCTGGGGCGGGTGGAGGAATTGATCGATCACGTCACCGCGGGGCGGTGACCCGCCCGCGGCCTCTCGTTGACACAAATGGTGCGCCGGCCGCTTCGCTCCGCCACCGCGAAGGTGCTCCCTCGATCAACTCGTCGACACGCCCGGCAGGTCGTGGTCCCCGCGTCAGCGGGGATGCCCGGTCAGTCCACCAGGTCGCGCACCACCGCGTCCGCCAGCAGCCGCCCCCGGAGCGTGAGCACGGCCTGCCCGCGCCCGTACGGCTCCGGTTCCAGCAGACCGTCCCCCAGGGCCCGTGCCGCGGCCGCCGCCCCGGCCGGGCGCAGCAGCTCCAGCGGGCAGCCCTCGGCCAGCCGCAGCTCCAGCAGGATCCGCTCCACCCGGCGCTCCTCGGCGGACAGCAGCTCCCGGCCCGCGCCCGGCGACCGGCCCTCGCCCAGGGCCTGTGCGTACGCCCCGGGGTGCTTCACGTTCCACCACCGCACACCGCCCACATGGCTGTGTGCGCCGGGGCCCGCGCCCCACCAGTCGGCGCCGCGCCAGTACAGCTCGTTGTGGCGGCAGCGCCCGGCGGGCGAGGTGGCCCAGTTGGAGACCTCGTACCAGGCGAACCCGGCGGCCGTAAGGGTCTCCTCGGCGATCAGATAGCGGTCCGCGTGCACATCGTCGTCGGTCATCGGCACCTCGCCGCGCCGGATCCGCCGCGCCAGCTGGGTGCCCTCCTCCACGATCAGCGCGTACGCCGACACATGGTCCGGGCCCGCCCCGAGGGCCGCCTCCAGGGAGGCCCGCCAGTCCGCGTCGCTCTCGCCGGGCGTCCCGTAGATCAGGTCCAGGTTCACATGGCCGAATCCGGCCGCCCGCGCCTCGGACACGCACGCCTCCGGGCGGCCCGGGGTGTGCGTACGGTCCAGCACCTTCAGGACGTGCTGCCGGGCGCTCTGCATCCCGAAGGAAATCCGGTTGAACCCCGCCTCCCGCAGCTCCGCCAGATACCGCGGATCGACCGATTCCGGATTGGCCTCGGTCGTGACCTCGGCTCCCTCGGCCAGCCCGAACTCGTCCCGTATCGCCCCCAGCATCCGCCCGAGGTCCGCCGCCGCGAGCAGGGTCGGGGTCCCGCCGCCGACGAACACGGTCTCCACGGTCCGCGGATCGTCCCCCAGCACCTTCCGCGCCAGCCGTACCTCCTCGACGACCTGCTCGGCGTAGTTGTCCCGCGAGGCGAGCACACCGCCGGAACCGCGCAGCTCACTGGCGGTGTAGGTGTTGAAGTCGCAGTAGCCGCAGCGGGTGGCACAGTACGGCACGTGCAGATAGAACCCCAGCGGCCGCCGCTCCGCCCCCGCCAAAGCGGTCGCGGGCAGTGCGCCGTCCTCGGGCATGGGCTCACCATCAGGCAATACGGAAGGCATGCCCCCATTGTCCGGCACGACCGGGGCCACCCGGGACCACGAGACGGCGCCCAGCCGCCGCGGCCCCCTTTCCCCCTCCCCGCCCCTTCCCGCTACCAGGGGCTCCGCCCCTGGACCCCGGGGCCGACGAGCCGACCGTCGCCGCGATCAGCTCACCGGCCAGCCGCCGACCGCGCCACCTGCGACGCGGCCGGGGGCTGGGGCGGAGCCCCAGTTGTGGGAAGGGCCGGGGAAGGCAACAGCCCGCCCGCAGGCCCCACGACCCGCCAGACCCCCCTAGAGCACCGGACACCCCAGAGCAAGGCGCCGACCGCGCCACCTGCGACGCGGCCGGGGGCTGGGGCGGAGCCCCAGTTGTGGGAAGGGCCGGGGAGGGGAACAGCCCGCCGCAGGCCTCACGACCCGCCGGACACCCCTGGAGCACCGGCCGCGCCCTAGAGCACCTTCAGGACCAGCATCGCCAGGTCGTCGTCCGGCGGCTCCGCCGCGAACTCGTCCACCGCCCGGCGCACCCGCTCCGCGACCTGCCGCGCGCTCAGCCCTCCGCACAGCGCGAACGCCGCCGCCAAGCCGTCCTCGTCGTCGAACTGCCGGTCGCCCGATCGGTGCTCCGTCACCCCGTCCGTCACACAGAGCAGCGTTTCCCCGGGCGTCAGATCGAACGATTCACTCTCGTACGACACATCGTCCACGACGCCCAGCAATATCTGCGGCGCCGCGACCGTCCGTACCTCGCCGTCGGGCCGCAGCACCAGCGGCAGCGGATGCCCCGCGCTGGCCAGCGTGCAGCGCACCCCCAGGCCGTCGCCCAGCGGCTCCAGCTCCCCGTACAGCAGCGACAGGAACCGCGCGATCCCGCCGCCCGCCGGCAGCCCCGCGCCTCCGATCAGGCCGCCGTCGACCAGCTCCACGACCCCGGCGGGGCCTCCCACGGCCTCCACACCGGCCACCACGGCCTCCGCGGCGCCCTCGACGGCCTGCTCCACCGCCTCCTCGCCCAGCAGCTGGTTGAGCCGGTCCAGGACCTCTCCCACGCCGTACCCCTCGCGGGCGAGCAGCCGCAGCCAGGGCCGGACGAGGCCGGTCACCACGGCTGCCTCCGGGCCGTTCCCGCAGACGTCGCCCAGGACGAAGCACCAGCGGCCGTCACCGGCCGGGAAGACGTCGTAGAAGTCGCCCCCGGCGGAGATCTCGCCGGTCGGCTCGTACACCACCGCCGACTCGACCCCGGGGATCCGCGGGATCACGGACGGCAGCAGCCCGCGCTGGAGCACCCGGCTGATGGTCGCCTGGCGGGTGTAGCGGCGGGCGGAGGCGAGCGCCAGGGCGACGCGGCGGGCGAAGTCCTCGATCAGGCCGACCACTTCGGCCGGCATCCGCACCAGCCCGGCCCGCCCCAGCAGCAGCGTGCCGAGCGCGCGGCCGCCCGCCACCAGCCGGCAAGCGAGGGCCGCGCCACCGGGCCCGTACGCGGCGGGGTCGGCCGGCCAGGGCCACTCCATGGCGCTGCCGCGGACCGCGGTGGGCACATGGGGCGGCTCCTTCTCCAGCACCTGCCGCAGGCCCTCGATGCGCCCCTCGCTGGCGTGCCAGACCCGGGCGAGACGCGGCGGGCCGCTGGTGGAGTCGAGCCAGATCGCGCACCAGTCGGCGAGCCGGGGCACCAGCAGCTGCCCGGCGAGCGAGGTCACCATGTCCTCGTCGAACTGCCCGGCCAGCAGATCGGACGCCTCGGCGAGGAAGGAGAGCGCGCCGCGCTGGATCCACTCGGGGTCGCGGCGGACCGGTACGAGGCCCTGCGCGGGCGCGACGATCTCGACGGCCTCCTTACGGCCTTCACCGACGGCCCCCAGGCCCTCGGAAACGGATTCCAGGTCCCCGGGGACGACCCCCGCCCCGAAGCCGCCGTCCGACCCGGCCGCGTTCGCGTTCGCCGCGTCCGCGGCATCCCCGACGTCCACGGCGGCCGCGGCGTCCATGAAGGCCGAACCCATGCCGCCCGCGGCTGTCTGGCCCGTGGGCGCCACCGCCATCTGGAACCACACCGACTTGGTCGCCCGCCGGTAGGTCGTCCCCCAGGACTCGGCGATCTCGGCCACCAGCCGCAGCCCGTGGCCCCCGGCGTACTCCGGCGGCTCGTCCGCATCCGGCGGATCGCCGCGCACCACCCGGGTGGGATGGTGATCGGTCACCTCCACCACCAGGGACGGCGGCTCGCCCTCGCGGTCCGACACATCCAGCGCACAGCTCACCTCGACGGCGGTGCCGGCGTGCACCACCGCGTTGGTGACCAGCTCGCTCACCAGCAGTACGGCCTCGTCCGCCACCTGCTCGGTGACCCGGTCGGCGGCCGGGACCTCGAGCGCGGCCCAGTCGGCGAGGGCAGTGCGGACGAACCGGCGCGCGGCCGAGGCCGCGAGCGGACTGCAGGGCAGGCTGACGCGTGCCGATGCGCTGGTACGGACGGGGCCGACCCCACCCCCGACCGGTAGAACCACCCCACCGCCCTCAACCGACCCACCAGAAGTGGCAGAAGATGACGTCCCCACTGTGCGGCTCCTGAAGAAGCTCCGTCATAACGCCGTGTGCGTAACCGTATCCGGCACGGACAGAGTGGCAGACGGACCGCCCTCATATGCACCGGGTTACGCAAGTGAACCGCGATAAGGGGAAAATTCATGTGTCCGGCGGGCCGGTCAACCTGAAATCCGGTGCGGGGTCGTATGCTTGCCCGTTAAACCTCCCGCGCGCCCGCGTACATGTCCTCGATCAGATCCTTGTACTCACGCTCGACGACCGGTCGCTTGAGCTTCAGGCTGGGCGTCAACTCCCCGTGTTCCACGTCCAGATCGCGGGGCAGCAGCCGGAACTTCTTGATCGTCTGCCAGCGCTGCAGCCCGTCGTTGAGCCGCTGCACATGGCCGCCGATCAGCTCCCGCACCTCATCGGTGTCCACGACCTCCGCGTAGGTCTTGCCACCGAGGCCGTGGTCGCCCGCCCACTTCATGATCGTGGGCTCGTCGAGGGCGATCAGCGCGGTGCAGTAATTGCGGTCGGCGCCGTGCACCAGGATGTTGGAGACGAACGGGCACACCGCCTTGAACTGGCCCTCGACCTCCGCCGGGGCCACGTACTTGCCACCCGAGGTCTTGATCAGGTCCTTCTTGCGGTCGGTAATCCGCAGATAGCCGTCGGGGGACAGCTCGCCGATGTCCCCGGTGTGGAACCAGCCGTCGGACTCCAGCACCTGGGCGGTCAGCTCCGGCAGCCCGTGGTAGCCCTGCATGATGCCGGGGCCGCGCAGCAGCACCTCTCCGTCCTCGGCGAACCGCACCTCCAGGCCCGGGAACGCCTTGCCGACCGTGCCGGTGCGGTAGTCCGCCGGGTTGAGGAAGCTGGCGGCGCTGGACTCGGTCAGGCCGTAGCCCTCCAGGATATTGATCCCGGCGCCCGCGAAGAAGTAGCCGATGTCGGGCGCGAGCGCGGCGGAGCCGGACACCGCGGCCCGCAGCCGGCCGCCGAACGCCTCGCGCAGCTTGCCGTAGACCAGCTTGTCGGCCACCGCGTGCTGGGCCCGGAGGCCGAAGGGCACGGAGGCGGTGCCGGTGCGGCGGAAGTTGTCCTGAGAGACCCTGGCGTAGTCCCGGGCGACCTCGGCCGCCCACTGGAAGATCTTGTACTGGGCCGCTCCGCCCTCGCGCGCCCGCTGGGCCACCCCGTTGTAGACCTTCTCGAAGATCCGCGGCACGGCGCACATATAGGTCGGCCGGACCACCGGCAGATTGTCGATGATCTTGTCGACCCGGCCGTCCACCGCCGTGGTGTGGCCGACGTAGATCTGCCCCGCCGTCAGCACCTTGCCGAAGACATGCGCGAGCGGCAGCCACAGGTACTGCACATCGTCGGGGAAGAGCAGTCCGTCCTGATTACCGATCACAATGGCCATGTAAGACCAGGAGTCATGCGCCAGGCGTACGCCCTTGGGGCGCCCGGTGGTACCGGAGGTGTAGATGAGCGTCGCCAGCTGATCGCTGCGCAGGGCGTCCATCCGCTCCCGTACGGCTTCCGGCTGCCGTTCCAGCAGGGCCGTGCCCCGCTTCTCCAGCTCGGCGAGCGAGAGCACCCAGCCCTCGGGGTCGTCCGCGGCGGGGATCGCGTCGTCGGCCTGGATCACCACCACATGGACCAGCTCGGGGAGTTCCTCGCGCTGTGCCCGCACCTTGGCGAGCTGCGCCGCGTCCTCGGCGATCAGCACCCGGCTGCCGGAGTCGGAGAGGATGAAGGAGGTCTCGTCGGCGTTGGTGGTCGGGTAGACCGTGGTGGTGGCCGCGCCCGCGCACAGCACGCCGAGGTCGGCCAGGATCCACTCCACGCGGGTCGAGGAGGCCAGCGCCACCCGCTCCTCGGGGCGGATGCCCAGATCGATCAGCCCGGCGGCGATGGCGAAGACCCGATCCGCGCTTTCCCGCCAGGTCAGCGGCCGCCACTCATCGGGGCCCGTGCCCGAGGCAGGAGGCACCGGATACCGGTACGCCTCCTTGTCCGGTGTCGCCTCGACGCGCTGGAGGAAGTGCGTCGCCAGGGACGGCGGCCGGTTCTCGAGCAAGTTCTGTGTGTCGGTCACGGCATCCTCCGGGGCCCGCATCATTGCTTGGTGACTCGCGAGTAACCTTCGAGTAGGTGATCAGGGTAGGGGCCGAATCCTTACGGCGTAAGGGGGCCGGGTCACGTTGTTCTCACAAGATGCCCAAGAGCAGCCCCGGAAGGCGGCGGGCCCGGCGCGTCCAGCACGCCGGGCCCGCCGACCACACTGTCCCCGGTGCTCCGGCCTTGGGGCCTTTTCTCCCGGGGCCGGGTCCTACTTCTTCGCCTTGGAGTCCTTGCCGTCGGAGTCGGAGGACAGCACCGCGATGAAGGCCTCCTGGGGCACCTCCACGCTGCCGACCATCTTCATCCGCTTCTTGCCTTCCTTCTGCTTCTCCAGCAGCTTCCGCTTACGGGAGATGTCACCGCCGTAGCACTTGGCGAGGACGTCCTTACGGATGGCACGGACCGTCTCACGGGCGATCACCCGGGAGCCGATGGCCGCCTGGATGGGCACCTCGAAGTTCTGCCGCGGGATGAGCTCGCGCAGCTTGGCGACCAGCCGTACGCCGTACGCGTACGCCTTGTCCTTGTGGGTGATCGCCGAGAACGCGTCCACCTTGTCGCCGTGCAGCAGGATGTCGACCTTGACGAGCTCGGAGGTCTGCTCACCGGTGGGCTCGTAGTCGAGCGAGGCATAGCCGCGGGTCTTGGACTTCAGCTGGTCGAAGAAGTCGAAGACGACCTCGGCGAGCGGCAGGGTGTAGCGGATCTCGACCCGGTCCTCGGAGAGGTAGTCCATGCCGAGCAGCACCCCGCGGCGGTTCTGGCACAGCTCCATGATCGCGCCGATGAACTCGCTCGGGGCGAGGATGGTGCCCCGGACGACCGGCTCATGCACCGTGTCGATCTTGCCCACCGGGAACTCGCTGGGGTTGGTCACCGTGTGCTCGGTGCCGTCCTCCATCTCCACCCGATAGACCACATTGGGTGCGGTGGCGATCAGGTCGAGATTGAATTCGCGCTCCAGGCGCTCACGGATGACCTCCAGGTGCAGCAGCCCGAGGAAGCCGACGCGGAAGCCGAAGCCGAGCGCCGCCGAGGTCTCCGGCTCGTAGACCAGCGCGGCGTCGTTGAGCTGGAGCTTGTCCAGGGCCTCGCGCAGCTCGGGGTAGTCCGAGCCGTCCAGTGGATACAGCCCCGAGAACACCATCGGCTTGGGGTCCTTGTAGCCGCCCAGTGGCTCCTGCGCGCCACCGCTGACCTGGGTGATCGTGTCACCGACCTTGGACTGGCGGACATCCTTCACACCGGTGATCAGATAGCCCACCTCGCCCACGGACAGCCCGTCGGCAGGGGTCATCTCCGGGGAGTTGGTGCCGATCTCCAGCAGCTCATGGGCGGCGCCGGTGGACATCATCCTGATCCGCTCGCGCTTGCTGAGCGTGCCGTCGACGACCTTCACATAGGTCACGACGCCCCGGTAGGCGTCATAGACGGAGTCGAAGATCATCGCGCGGGCGGGGGCGTCGTGGACGCCCACCGGGGCGGGCACCAGCTTGACGACCCGGTCCAGCAGCTCGGCCACGCCCTCGCCGGTCTTGGCGGAGACCTTCAGCACGTCGGAGGGGTCGCAGCCGATGAGGTGGGCCAGCTCGGCGGCGTACTTCTCGGGCTGGGCGGCGGGCAGGTCGATCTTGTTGAGGACGGGAATGATCGTGAGGTCGTGCTCCATCGCCAGATAGAGGTTGGCGAGGGTCTGGGCCTCGATGCCCTGGGCCGCGTCGACCAGCAGGATGCAGCCCTCGCACGCGGCGAGGGAGCGCGAGACCTCATAGGTGAAGTCCACGTGGCCGGGGGTGTCGATCATGTTGAGGATGTGGGTGGCGGGCTCGCCGCCCTCGTCCTTCGTCGGCGCCCAGGGCAGCCGGACCGCCTGGGACTTGATCGTGATGCCGCGCTCGCGCTCGATGTCCATGCGGTCGAGATACTGCGCGCGCATCTGCCGCTGCTCGACCACCCCGGTCAGCTGGAGCATGCGGTCGGCGAGCGTCGACTTGCCGTGGTCGATGTGCGCGATGATGCAGAAGTTACGGATCAGAGCCGGGTCGGTACGGCTCGGCTCCGGCACATTGGTAGGGGTCGCGGGCACGCAGGGTCCTGTGTCTAGGCGGGACTCGGTGTTATCGGTATGGGTCAGTCCCGTCCATGGTCCCATGAATGGCGACCTCTTCCGGGTTTGGGACGCCATGGACCCTGCTGGTAACCTGGCCGACTGTGTCTCGTGCCCCCTCTTTCATGGAGATCTCCAAGGACATCTCCATGAGGGGCGCCGTGGACGTCCTCACGGACGTCTTCATGGACGTCTCGATGGGCGCGGACGCACCACGAAGCAAGTGAAACCCAACGAACCTGCGAAGGCTTTTACGTGGCGAACATCAAGTCCCAGATCAAGCGGAACAAGACGAACGAGAAGGCGCGCCTGCGCAACAAGGCGGTCAAGTCCGAGCTGAAGACCGCCATCCGCCGCACCCGCGAGGCCGTGGCCGCCGGTGACGCCGAGAAGGCCGCCGAGGCCATCCGCATCGCCGGGCGCAAGCTCGACAAGGCCGTCAGCAAGGGCGTTCTGCACAAGAACAACGCCGCCAACAAGAAGTCGGCGCTCGCCCAGCAGGTCTCCAGCATCCAGGGCTGACGCCTTCGGGCTGACCTCGAAGGCTGACGCGCCTTCCGGGGCTGGTCTCCAGCCGGTTTGGACACAGCGGTCCCTCTCACCCGCTCCGACCGGCAGTCGAGAGCCTCTTCAGCCCCTTCAGCGGTACCGCGCCGCACGCGGCCTGCGTTCGCCACGCGGGTGTGGCGCACTTGATCGACACGAAGGCCCCGCGCCTGTCCTTTCCCCCAGGACAGCGCGGGGCTTTCGCGCTTAATTCGGGTATGTTCACGTCATGTCGACATCGGGGGAAACACCCAATCCGTACGGGCCGCCGCAGCCGCCCCAACCGCCTCAGCCGCCTCAGCAGAGCCCGGCGCAGAGCGGGCCGCAGAGCGCGCCGCAGGGGCCGGGGCAAAGCCCGCCGCAGGGGCCGCCGCCCGGTCCGTACGGGCAGGTGCCGCCCCAGGCCCAGCCGCCCCAGCACAATCCGTACGCCGCCCAGCCGACGATGCCTTCCGTCCCCCTGGGCGGCGGCTACGGCCCGATGGGCGCGCCGGGCACGCCTCCCGGGGTGCCGCCCATGGGCCCGGGAGCCGGGGGCGGGCGCGGCGGCAAGGGCTGGCTGTGGGGGCTGGGCGGGGCCGTCGTCGCCTCGGCGGTCTGGGCCGGGGTGCTGTTCGCCACGGGAGGCTTCGACGGGAACGAGGCCGAGGCCGATCTCGCGGGCTACCGCTATACGACCAACCTGTGCGGCTCGACGGACTCCCAGGCCATCGAGGACTCCGGGTACGAGCGGAAGGACGAGAGCGGCTCGTCGTCCAACCCCCAGCACAGCAGCTCCGAGAACCCCGCGCTGGACTCGATGACCTGCAACATCGACTTCGAGCCGAGCGGCGCGAGCAGCAGCGACTACTCCTCGGTGTGGCTCTACACAACGGCGTCGCTGCACAAGAAGACCGACCCCGGCCCCGAGTTCGAGGCCCAGTACCGGGCGTACGAGGACCAGAAGACGTCCACCTACAGCTATGAGGTGAGCCCGGTCAAGGGGCTGGGCGAAGAGGCGTATGTGGTGAGGCAGGAGAGCAAGAGCAGCACCTCCAACACCGGCGCCTATGTGATCCTCGCCGTGCGGGACGGCTGGATGACCTATCAGTCGACCTGGTCGGAGTATGTGTCGACCTCGTCCAGCGCCTCGGCCAAGACGCCTGAGGAGGCTACCGAGATGCTCAGGAAGAGCGCGAAGGCGACGCTGGAGAAGATGAAGGGGTAAGGGGGAGGAGCCACCCACCCATCAAAGCGCGCAACGGACCGAACGCCCAGCCAACGCCCGGGACCGAGCCCCGTGTTCCCGGCCCGGGGGCGCAGCCCAAGGTGAGCCCCGGGCCGGAACCCAAGCGGGGGCGGGGGCGCAGCCCAAGCCAGGCCCAGGGCGCAGCCCAAGCCAGGCCCGGGGCGGAGCCTCGGTTCGGGGAGGGGCGGGGTGGGGAACGAACCCCCCTACCCCCCGCCCAGGCTGGCGGCTAGCCGCTAGCGGCGGCCCGCCCGGGCGGCTCGGGCGATCGTGACGACGGCCTTCTCCAGGGCGTACTCCGGATCGTCCCCGCCGCCCTTGACCCCCGCGTCGGCCTCCGCGACGGCGCGCAGCGCGATCGCCACGCCGTCCGCCGACCAGCCGCGCATCTGCTGCCGCACCCGGTCGATCTTCCACGGCGGCATGCCCAGCTCACGGGCGAGGTCGCCGGGGCGGGCGCCGCGCGGCGCGGAGGCCAGCTTGCCGATGGACCGGACGCCCTGGGCCAGCGCGCTGGTGATCAGCACCGGCGGCACCCCGGTGGAGACGGCCCAGCGCAGGGCCTCCAGCGCCTCGGCCGCGCGGCCCTCGACGGCGCGGTCGGCGACGGTGAAGCTGGACGCCTCGGCGCGGCCGGTGTAGTAGCGGGCGACGACGGCCTCGTCGATCGTGCCCTCGACATCGGCCACCAGCTGGGAGACCGCGCTGGCCAGCTCGCGCAGATCGCTCCCGATGGCGTCGACCAGCGCCTGGCACGCCTCGGGGGTGGCGGACCGGCCGGTGGCGCGGAACTCCGACCGTACGAACGCCAGCCGGTCGGCGGGCTTGGTCATCTTCGGACAGGCGACCTCGCGCGCCCCGGCTTTACGGGCGGCGTCGAGCAGCCCCTTGCCCTTGGCCCCGCCCGCGTGCAGCAGCACCAGGGTGATCTCCTCGGCGGGGGTGCCGAGGTAGCCCTTCACGTCCTTGATCGTGTCGGCCGACAGATCCTGTGCGTTGCGCACCACCACGACCTTGCGCTCCGCGAAGAGCGAGGGGCTGGTCAGCTCGGCAAGGGTGCCGGGCTGGAGCGCGTCGGGCATGAGGTCGCGCACATCGGTGTCGGGGTCGGCCGCGCGCGCGGCCGCCACCACCTGCTGCACGGCGCGGTCGAGCAGCAGCTCCTCCTGGCCCACGGCGAGGGTCACCGGGGCGAGTGGATCGTCGGTCGTCGTCTTCCTGGCCATCGCGGTCCAGCATCCCACGGACCACCGACAGCCCCGCCGCCCGGATGTCCGACAATGTTCCGGTGATCGATGAAGGACTGACCGGCGCCCGGCACGCCCGGCACATCCTGGTGCTCCCCGACCGCGACGCGGCGGAGGAGGTGGCCGAGGCCCTCCCCGAGCGCTTCGGCATCACCCAGGAGCCCCAGTTGGTGCGGGACGCCCTGGCGGGCGAGGACGACGCCGAGGACGCCCAGTGGCTGGTGGTGATCGAGGACCCGGTCGGCGGGCTGGACCCGATGGCGCTGGACGCGCTCGCGGACGAGTACGACGGGTGGCTGGAGGCCGAATAGCGTCCGAGACTGGTGTCGTAACCAATCGTGGTCACGGAAGAGGGGGCTCCGAGGATGAACGGAACTGTGACGGCAGTCAGCAGCAACGGCGAGTACTCGTTCACCAAACCGAACCGGGACAGCATCACCCTGCTCACCGGCCTCGGGGTCGAGGGCGACGTCCACGCCGGCGTAACGGTCAAACACCGCTCCCGCGTCGCCCAGGACCCCACCCAGCCGAACCTGCGCCAGGTCCACCTCATCTACCAAGAACTCTTCGCGGAGGTCGGTGCGGAGGGCTTCAAGGTGCTGCCCGGTGACCTGGGCGAGAACATCACCACCCGCGGCATCGACCTGCTCGCCCTCCCCGTCGGCACCCTGCTGCGCATCGGCGACGAGGCAGTGCTTGAGGTCACCGGCCTCCGCAACCCCTGCCTGCAGATCGACCACTTCCAGAACGGCCTCCTGAAGCAGGTCGTCGGCCGCGACGAGGCCGGAAACATCATCCGCAAGGCCGGAGTCATGAGCGTCGTGCGGGAGGGCGGCACGATCCGCCCGGGCGACCCGATCCAGGCCGAGCTCCCCGCCGAACCCCACCGCCCCCTGGACCGCGTCTGAGCGGCGGGGCGCTCCCTGTCGCGATGAGTTCCGGCCGGGCCGGGAGTCTCTTCTGGTGACCGTCGTAGAACGCCGTACGACGCCGCCCGGTACGAGACACCACGGAGGACACCATGACGGCCACACCGGACGACCCGACCACCTCGCTGCCCGGCCGCCCGCCCGTGGTCGACCTGGCCACCTGGCAGGCCGCCCGTGACGAGCTGCTGGTCCGCGAGAAGGCCCACACCCGCGAGGGCGACGCCATCGCCGCGGCCCGCCGCCGACTGCCGATGGTGGAGTTCGACGGGACGGTCGAGGTCGTCGGACCCGACGGCCCGGTCCCGTTCCTGGACCTGTTCCAGGGCCGCGACGAGCTCGTGGTCTACAAGCACATGTGGTACGACGGCGCGCCGCACCAGGGGCAGTGCGAGGGCTGCACCACCACGGCCTGGCATCTCAGGGAAGCTGACTACCTCAACGCGCGCGGTGTCTCGTTCGCCGTCCTCACCACGGGCCGCTGGGACGAGGTGGCCTCCTACGTCGAGTTCATGGGCTACACCCAGCCCTGGTACTCGGTGCGCGGCGTGGACGGGCCGGCCGGCGGCGACATGGGTTACCTCACCTGCTATCTGCGTGACGGCGACCGCGTGTTCCTCACCTACTCCACGACGGGCCGCGGCAACGAGCGGGTCAACGGGTCCCTCGGCCTCCTCGACATGACGCCCTACGGCCGCGGCGAGGCATGGGAGGACAACCCCGAGGGCCGTCCCGAGGGGCGCGTCCCGTGCTGGTCCTGGCGCTCGGACGCGGACGGGAACGCCACCTGGGGCCCGACCAGCCGCCCCGTGCCGCAGTGGACCCGCCCCGGCGCGACCCCCGTGGAGACTCTCGGCCGCCACGGCCACCACCACTGACGCGTGCCGCGGACATGACTGAGGCGCCAGGGTCGAAGGGAAGACCTCTGGCGCCCTACTCGCGGCCGAAACCGCTTAGTCGTGACGTAGAGCCTCAACGATCGCTGCCCAGACGGCTCGCGCCACTAGGGATACCGCGAAGCGCTCCACGAGACCGCCGCGCCACCTTTTTTCTTTTGTGACGGACGACCTGAAGAAGCCGACCACCATCACCACCTCCAAGGGGGTTCAACCCACCGCCCTCTGCGGCAGGCCCGTCCCTCCCCTTCGGGGTGTTTCAGGCCGACCCATGGGTGCCCGCGCCACGGCCTCCGAGGACCGCGCGCAGGCCCCGGTCGTGCGTGACCGCGATGGGGCCGTCGGTGTCGGTTCGCAGTACGGCGGCGCCCTGGGCGCGCAGCGAGGCGATGGTGCGGGGCGAGGGATGGCCGTAGGGGTTGTCGGCGCCGCACGAGATCAGGGCAAGGCGGGGACTGAGGCGTCGGAGCAGCTGTGGGTCCTGGTAGGCCGAGCCATGGTGGGCGACCTTGAGAACGTCGATCTCGGGCAGGGCGGGGTGCGTCGCCAGCAGGGCCTGCTGGGCGGGGGGCTCGAGGTCGCCCAGGAGGAGCAGGGTCAGGCCCGCCGTGCGGACGAGGAGGGTGACGCTCGCGTCGTTCGGGCCCTCGGTCGCGGCCGGGCCGGGTGGCTGGCCAGGGGACTGGCCGGGGGACTGGCCGGGGGGCTGGGCGGGCCATAGGACCTGCCAGGACAGCGGGCCGAAGCGTCGTCGCTCCCCTGGCCGCGCCGGGATGACCGGGATATGCGCCGACCGGGCCTTGCGGTGTACGAACTCGGCCTGGCCCGGTGGTTCTTCCAGGGCGGTCGCCTCGATCGCACCGACCGCGCGGCCGCGTAACGCACCGCTCAGCCCGGCCACATGGTCGGCATGGAAGTGGGTCAGGATCAGGAGCGGGATCCGGACGACGCCCAGGGAGCGCAGGCAGTGGTCGACGGCTCGTGGCTCGGGGCCGGTGTCCACGACGACGGCCGTGCCGGGGCCCGCGGCCAGGACCAGGGCGTCACCTTGTCCGACATCGCACGCCACCATCCGCCAACCGGGCGGTGGCCAGCCGGTGATGACCCGGGCCAGGGGTGCCGGGCGTATGACGGCCAGCAGCACCAGCAGTGCGCATACGGCGCACAGCAGGCGGTGGCGCAGCAGTCGGCGGCCCGCGAAGAGCACGGCCAGAGTCACGGCGGCGAGCAGGAGCGCGCCGGTCCAGCCGTCCGGCCAGTCCGCCTCGGCTCCGGGCAGCGCCGCGCCGGTCCGGGCCACCTGGGCGATCCACTCGGCGGGCCAGCCCGCCGGCCAGGCGATCCACTGGGCGAGCGGCGGTGCGACGGCGGCTGCCGCGAGCGCGGCGAAGCCGAGGGCGGTGGCGGGGGCTACCGCCACCTCGGCGATGAGGTTGCAGGGGATCGCCACCAGGCTCACTCGCGCGGCCATCATCACGACGACCGGTGCGCAGACCGCCTGGGCTGCGCCGGCGGCCGCCAGCGCCTCGGCCACCCGGGGCGGTACGCCACGGCGCTGGAGGGCCGCGCTCCATCCCGGAGCGATGGTGAGCAGGGCGCCCGTGGCCAGAACGGAGAGCAGGAAGCCGTAGCTCCGGGCCAGCCAGGGGTCGTAGAGCACGAGCGCGAGGACGGCGGCGGCCAGGGCCGGGAGCAGGGAGCGGCGGCGGCCGGTGCCGAGGGCGAGCAGGGTGATCAGCCCGCAGGCGGCGGCGCGCAGCACACTGGGCTCGGGTCTGCAGACGATGACGAAGGCGAGCGTGAGCCCGCCGCCGAGGAGGGCGGTGGTGCGCAGCCGGATGCCGAGCGCGCCCGCGAGACCGCGCCGCTCGGCCCGCCCGGCCAGCTGCGGCGGGCCCGTGAGCAGTGCGAGGACCAGCGTCAGATTGCTGCCGGAGACGGCCATGAGGTGCAGCATGTCCGTGGCCCGGAACGCCTCGTCCAGCTCGGGTGGCACCCGTGAGGTGTCCCCCACGACCAGCGCGGGGAGCAGCGCCCGCGCGTCCGGGGAGAGTCCGTCGGTCGCGGTGCGCAGCCCGGCGCGCAGCCGCCCGGCAAACCGCTGGACCGCGCTGGGCGGGCCCGTGGCCCTCGGGGGCCCGCCGCTTACGCGCACTACGGCCGCGATACGGTCCCCGCCGCGCAACGGCGGCGCCAGCCGGCCGTGGACGCGCAGACGCGTGGACGGCAGCAGCCCGAGCCAGGCCGTCCGCTCCTTTCCGGACCTGGGGTGGACCGTGAGCAGGACGGGCGCGCGGGTGGCGGTCATGGTGCCGCCGGGGCCGGTGACCTGGCGGGCCTCTGCTTCCAGGACCACGGACGCGGGCGCGAGCGCCGCGCCCCGCACCCGTGGCCGAGTGAGCCGTGGGTCCCCCGTGACGGTCACCTCGGCTGTGACCTCCGCGTACTCCCGGGCGAGTGCGGGGACGGGGCCGCGATGTACGTCCGCCCCGTGCAGCCCGGCGACCGCCCCGGCAGCGGCCCCGCACAACAGCGATGCGGCGACCGCTCCTGCCATACGGCGCCCACGCCAGGCGGCAGCGCGTGGTGGTGAAGTGGCTTGCCGCCCCGGCAGGTTGGGGTCTTCCGGGAGCGGTGCCGGCGAGGACGCGTCCGGTCCGTGGCGGGGGCGGGGTGGGCCGTGGCGTCGGCCGCCCGGTGCCGGGGCTCGTCGGCGGGTCCGGAGGAGCAGGGCCGCCGCTAGGAGGGTGGCTGCCGCGCAGGCGAGGGCGACCGCCAGGGGCGGTGCGTCCAGGGCCAGTGCCGCGGCTGCCCAGGCGGCCAGGGCCGGGGGTACCAGGCGGAGGTCGGGTGGGCCTTCCTGTCGTGGGTGCGACGCACCGCGTGGGGACGCGGCCGCGGCATGGACCGGGGCGCGGGTGCGCGGGGTCTGCGCGGACGTCATGGCTGGACCAGCGGGCGCAGGTCGGCGAACCGGCGCTCGCCGATGCCGTTCACCTCGCGGAGTTCATCGATGGAGCGGAAACCTCCGTGCTGGGTGCGGTAGTCGATGATGTGCCGGGCCAGGACGGGGCCCACTCCCGGCAGGGTGTCGAGCTGTTCGGCGGTCGCGGAGTTCAGGCTGATGGAGCCACCGGGTGCCCCCGGCCCGGCCGGTGCGTTGGGTGCGTTGGGCCCGTTGAGTGCGCTTGGCCCGTTGGGTGCGTTGGGTGCGTTGGGTGGGTTCGAGCCACCGGGTGCCGCGCCCGGCGCCGGTGGTCCGGCCGCGGGGGCGCCGACCACGATCTGTTCCCCGTCCACCAGCGGGCGGGCGCGGTTCAGCCCGCTCAGGTCGGCGCCCGGCCGTACCCCGCCCGCCGCTTCCAGCGCGTCGGCGACCCTGGACCCGGGCGGCAACTCGCGCAGGCCGGGGCGGCGGACCTTGCCCGTCACATCCACCACGACCTTCCGGCCGCCGCCGGACGAGGTGAGCTGCCCGCCCGGCGTCGGGCCGGTTTCTGAGGGCGCGGCGCGCGGGGGCTCCGGGTCCGGGGCGCGCACGGTCTGGGGACGGCCGGTCCAGAAGTAGTAGGCCGCGAAGGCCACCGCGGTGAGCAGGGCGACCGCCAGGGCGACGACCGTCTTCAGCTCCATGCCGCAGCGCAGCTGAAGCCACACCGGCAGCCGCTCGCGCAGGGCCAGCCCGGCCCGGTCGCGTCGGCGCAGCGGAGCGTTCTCGGACCCGTTCTCGCACGAGTCCACGGAGGCGTTCTCGGACGCGTTCTCAGGCCCCTCCTCGTGCCAGCCCTCGTGCCCGTCCTCGGGCGGCTCCCCGTTCCGTACCTCCTCCACGGCCACAGCCGACCCCACGACGCCCTTCGGTCCGTCCCTGCTGCCCAGAGCCATGGGCCCGACCGCCACCGGGGATGCCCGAGGCGCCGACGAGGCCGTGGCGAAGAGCGCCGCAGCGCGGCTCGCGTGTGAGGATGCGGCAGGGTGCGTCTGGCGGTGGGCGCTGCGGTGGCGGCTTCCGGCGCCGACCAGGCCCGTGCCGGACGGCGGGTGTGGGCGGCGGCCCGCCCCGCCGTCGCGATGGCGGCCCCGCCCCGGGCCCGTGACTACCGTGCGTGATCGTGACCTCATGCCTCCTGACGGTAGGCACATGGAGCCGATCGCGCTGGTTCGCATCAATTTCCGGGGACAACCCCCGCGTTGTGGACAACTCCGTCACCCCGCCGAGTGAAGAGCCACCCCCGCCCTCCGCTATCGCGGAGAGACCACCGCCCCCAGCAGCCCCGGCCCGGTATGCGCCCCGATCACCGCGCCAACCTCGCTCACATACAGCTCCGCCAGCCCCGGCACCCGCTCCCGCAGCCGCTCCGCGAGCGCCGCCGCCCGTTCGCCCGCCGCCAGATGCTGCACCGCGATGTCCACCGGGCTCCGGCCGGCCCGCTCCACCACGATCTCCTCGAGCCGGGCGATCGCCTTCGAGGCGGTGCGGACCTTCTCCCGCAGCTCGATCCGCCCCTCGTCGAGCTGGAGCAGCGGTTTGACCGCGAGCGCCGAGCCGAGGAGGGCCTGGGCCGCGCCGATGCGGCCGCCGCGCCGCAGGTAGTCGAGGGTGTCGACGTAGAAGTAGGCGGCCGTGCCGTCGGCCCGCTTCTCCGCCGCCGCCACGGCCTCGTCCAGCGTGCCGCCGCCCTCCGCCGTCCCGGCCGCCGCCAGCGCGCAGAAGCCGAGCGCCATCGCGACCATTCCGCTGTCCACCACCCGCACCGGAACGGGCGCGTCCTGCGCCGCGAGCACCGCCGCGTCGTAGGTGCCGGAGAACTCGGCCGACAGATGCAGGGAGACGATCCCCGTCGCGCCCTCCTCGGCGGCGGCCCGATAGGCGGCCGCGAACATCTCCGGGCTGGGCCGGGACGTCGTCACCGGCTTCCGCTTCTGCAACGCCTGCGCGAGGGACCGGGCCGAGATCTCGGTGCCCTCCTCCAGGGCCCGGTCTCCGAGCACCACCGTCAGCGGCACGGCGGTGATGCGGTGCCGCTCCATCGCATCCTGCGGCAAGTACGCCGTGGAATCGGTCACGATCGCGACATGGCGGGACATGACTGGGAGGTTATCCGGGGATGGCGCCTGCCGACAGCGCGACCCCACCGGATGATCAATTGCCTTGCCGATCATGCCCTGTTCAGACGTGACTCAGATCCTGTTCTCAGACCGGGTTCGTTCAGGGGTTCCCGGGCTCCGGGGTTCCGGGTTCCGGGGTTCCGGGTTCCGGGGTTCCGGGTTCCGGGGTCTCAGGCCGTGTTCTCGGGACGGGGGGACTGCTGCCAGGGCTTCTGCCACACCTGGGGCTCCGTATTCGGCCTCGCCCCGAGCGACGGCCGGGGCGGCTCCGGCTCCTGCCCCGACTCGGGCCCCGAGCGCACCCTCGCCTCGGACCCAGGTCGTGAACCCGCCTCGGGCGCCGTCAACGGCTCGTCGGGCTCCACCGCCGTCCAGTGCCGCAGCGCCCCCGCCTCCATCTCGATCTCGCGGCCCAGCGAGTCCAGATCGTCGTGCGCCATCCGATGTGTCCGCTCCTGCACCGCCCAGCGCAGCGAGTCGGCCGAATGGGTGATCCGCTGCGTACGCTCCCGCATCTCGGGCAGCAGGGCGGCGAGCCTGGCCCTGTCGGGCTCCTGCTCCAGCCGCTTCAGATCCGCTTCCAGGTCCAGCGCATGGGTGCTCAGCCGCTGGAACAGGCCCAACGACTCCGACAGGGAGCGGTCTTGCGGGGCGGCCGCCTGCAGCGCCTGACCGGTGGCGCGCATCGAGCCGCGCAGGGAGAGCCGCAGCTGGGCGAGCTCACCGGCCGCCCCAGGCTGGGCGAGCTGCCGGGCCCGGAGTCTGGTCTCCTCCACCGTGACACGGGCCTGGTGAACCGTACGGTCGATACCGCGCTTCGCCGCCCTGACCCCGCGGACGACCCCATAGACCCCCGCCAGCATGATCAGGACGAAAAGCGTCAACAGGATCCAGATGGCTTCCATGTGCGCTCCTTGGGGCGGCGGTCACGGCACGGTGGCGGTCGTCCTCTCAGCGTAAACGCGCCGAGCGGGCCAGAGGTTCCTGACGAACCCCCAACCCGCCCACATATGAGAAGCCGATCAGGCCGGAACGATGTTCACCAGCTTCGGCGCGCGCACGATGACCTTACGGATACCGGCGCCGTTCAGCGCCGCCACCACCGCCGGGTTCCCCACCGCCAGCGCCTCCAGCTCCTCGTCCGAGACCGAGGGCGCGACCTCCAGCCGGGCCTTGACCTTGCCCTTGACCTGCACCACACAGGTGACGGTCTCGTCCACGACGTACTCCGGATCGGCGACCGGGAAGGACTCGTGGACGACCGACCCGGAGTGGCCCAGCCGACGCCACAGCTCCTCCGCGACATGCGGGGCCAGCGGCGAGATCAGCAGCACCAGGCCCTCGGCCACCGAGCGGGGCACCTCGCGCACCTTGGTGACGTGGTTGTTCAGCTCCGTGATCTTGGCGATGGCGGTGTTGAAGCGCAGGCCCTCCATGTCCTGCCGAACGCCGTCGATCGCCTTGTGCAGGGCGCGCAGCGTCGCCTCGTCGGGCTCGGTGTCGACGACGGTGACCTCTCCGGTGCCCTCGTCGACGACATTGCGCCACAGCCGCTGCAGCAGCCGGTACTGACCGACGACCGCGCGGGTGTCCCAGGGCCGCGAGACGTCCAGCGGGCCCATGGCCATCTCGTACAGCCGCAGCGTGTCGGCCCCGTACTCGGCGCAGATCTCGTCCGGCGTGACGGCGTTCTTCAGGGACTTGCCCATCTTGCCCAGCAGCCGGGTGACCTTCTCGCCGTTGTACCAGTAGGCGCCGTCCCGCTCCTCGACCTCGGCGGCCGGGACGGCGATACCGCGGCTGTCCCGGTAGACATACGCCTGGATCATGCCCTGGTTGTACAGCTTGTGGAACGGCTCGACCGAGGAGACATGCCCCAGGTCGAACAGCACCTTGGACCAGAACCGGGCGTACAGCAGATGCAGCACCGCGTGCTCGGCGCCGCCCACATACAGGTCGACACCGCCGTGCGGCTGCCCCTCGCGCGGCCCCATCCAGTAGCGCTCGGCCTCGGGGTCGACCAGCCGCTCGCTGTTGTGCGGGTCCAGGTAGCGCAGCTCGTACCAGCAGGAGCCGGCCCAGTTGGGCATGGTGTTGGTCTCGCGGCGGAACGGCCGCGGCCCGCGCCCGTCGCCCAGGTCCAGCACCACGTTGACCCACTCCTCGTTCCGGGACAGCGGGGTCTCCGGGGAGGTGTCGGAGTCGTCCGGGTCAAAGGTGCGCGGCGAGTAGTCCTCGACCTCGGGCAGCTCCAGGGGCAGCATCGACTCGGGCAGGGGGTGGGCCACGCCCTCCTCGTCGTAGACGATCGGGAAGGGCTCGCCCCAGTAGCGCTGACGGCTGAACAGCCAGTCACGCAGCCGGTAGTTGACGGTGCCCTCGCCGATGGACCGGGACTCCAGCCACTCGGTGATCCGGGCCTTGGCCTCGGTCACACCCAGGCCGTCCAGGGAGATGCCGTCACCCACCGAGTTGACGATCTTGGCATCGTACGAGCCGAACGCGTCGTCCCAGGTGGAGGGGTCGGTGCCGCGATCGTCCGAGGGCTCGACGACGCAGCGCATGGGCAGCTCGAAGGCTCGGGCGAAGGCGAAGTCACGGCCGTCGTGCGCCGGAACGGCCATGATCGCGCCGGTTCCGTAGCCCATCAGGACGTAGTCGGCGATGAAGACCGGCACCCGCTCACCGCTGACCGGGTTGACGGCGTACGCGCCGGTGAAGACGCCGGTCTTCTCCTTGGCCTCGGCCTGCCGCTCGACGTCGGACTTGGCCGCGGCCTGCTTGCGGTAGGCGTCGACGGCCTGGGCCGGGGTGGCGTGTCCGCCGGTCCAGACGTCGTGGGTGCCCGCGGGCCAGGCGTCCGGGACGATCTCGTCCACCAGGCGGTGCTCGGGTGCCAGGACCATGTAGGTGGCGCCGAACAGGGTGTCCTGGCGGGTGGTGAAGATCGTGATCCTGGCATCGGGGTTCTCGGCCACCGGGAAGTCGACCCGGGCGCCCTCGCTGCGGCCGATCCAGTTGCGCTGCTGCAGCTTGATGGCCTCGGGCCAGTCCAGCTCGTCCAGGTCGTCCAGCAGCCGGTCGGCGTAGGCGGTGATGCGCATGTTCCACTGGCGCAGCTTGGCCTTGAAGACCGGGAAGTTGCCGCGCTCGGAGCGGCCGTCCGCGGTGACCTCCTCGTTGGCCAGCACGGTGCCCAGGCCGGGGCACCAGTTGACGGGCGCGTCCGAGGCGTAGGCCAGGCGGTAGTCGCCCAGGATGTCGGCGCGCTCGGACTCGGTCAGCTCGGCCCAGGGGCGGCCGTCGGGGGTGGGGCGCTCACCGGAGGCGAACCGCTGGACCAGGGTGTCGATGGGGCGCGCCGTCTTCGCTTCCGGGTCGTACCAGGAGTTGAAGATCTGCAGGAAGATCCACTGGGTCCACTTGTAGTAGTCCGGGTCGATCGTGGCGAACGAGCGGCGCTGGTCGTGGCCCAGGCCCAGCCGGCGCAGCTGCCGCCGCATGTTCTCGATGTTGGCCTCGGTGCTGACCCGCGGATGGGTGCCGGTCTGCACCGCGTACTGCTCGGCGGGCAGGCCGAAGGCGTCGAAGCCCAGGGTGTGCAGGACGTTGTGGCCCGTCATGCGGTGGTAGCGGGCGTACACATCGGTGGCGATGTAGCCCAGCGGATGGCCCACGTGCAGCCCCGCACCCGAGGGGTACGGGAACATGTCCATGACGAACTTCTTGGGCCGGGCGGCGGCCTCGGCGTCGCCGGCCAGGTCGCCGCTCGGGTTGGGCGCCTCATACGTGCCGTGCGCGTCCCAGAAGTCCTGCCAGCGGGCTTCGACGTCGGCGGCCAGGGCGGCCGTGTAGCGGTGCGGCGCGGCCACCTCGGCCGCGGCATTGGTCTCGCTCATGGTCCTCAAAGCTCCATCGGTCGTCTCTGCCTGCGGCAACGCAGCGGATCCCTGCTTCCGAAACAAAAAGACCCCTCGCACAGGAGGGGACGCCGCGCTGATGCCGACCGGAGCTACTCGGTCGGTACTGATCAGCGCGGCCCGCTAAGCAGAAGGCGTACGGCACGCATGCGGCCAGGTTACCGCAGGGCGCAGACCGGCCGCACGGAGGTGGTGACCCTCGTCACGCGAAACGAAAGGCGAGCCGCCCTTACGGACGACCCGCCTCTTTGATGTGGAGCTAAGGAGAATTGAACTCCTGACCTCCTGCATGCCATGCAGGCGCTCTACCAACTGAGCTATAGCCCCAGGTCTCGCTCCGCCCGGTTTCCCTGGCGGCGACGCCTACATTACACGGACGCCCCGGCCTTCCGCCAAATCGATTAGCCGGAGGCCGGAGCAGATCTCCGTTACGCCGTCGCGAACGAATAGAAACGCTTCAGCGTGCAGTGCTCATCGAGGAGCCGGCCGTAGATCGGCTCCCCTTCCAGCTCGCGGTAGGTCTCGATGGGATCGCCCCTGATGATCAGCGCCCGTGCGCACTCCGCACACCAGTACTGGTAGTCGGAGTTGAGCGGCTCCATGTCGCGGACGATCGGTGTACCGGTGCCGCACCAGTCGCACTTCCGGCTGTGGGCTCCCATCTCACTCAGCTCCAGCTATGGCCGCAGGCCGTACACACGTAGGAAACACCGCCGTTGTCACCGAGGACCTGTGCCACGTGTCCGGAGCCGCAGGACGGGCACACGATGCCCGCTCGTGCCCTGCGGGACGGGTCCTCGATCGCATCGAGGATGCTGGTCCGCATCCCACCTGCCCTCCCCATCGGACGTGTCGGCCCCATCCCCCTCCGGCCGTCCGATTCTGCCACGGGACGACGCGCAGGTCAGCGGAGATGCCCCACTCGTCTCACCAGACTCATCAGCGCTCCGCACAGCGCGGCCCCGGCCAAGGCGACGCAGGTCACCCACAGGGCGTCCGCGGAGGCATCCGCACTGGGCACCGTATCGTCCGCGGCGCCCAGGAACACCGCCCCGAAGACCGCGACGCCGGTGAGCAGGCCGAGTTGAGCCGCTGTCACCAGCACCCCGCTGGCGTCCGCCGCGTCCTGCTGCCTTACGGTCGCCAACGTCCGCGTGAGCAGGGGGCTGTAGGCCAGCGAGAGCCCCGCGCCGGAAGCCGTAAGGGCGACGAGGAGCCATGGGCCGCCGTCCGTGCCGTCGCGCAGGGCCAGACCCGTCCCGGCGAACGAGACGGCCGCCAGCAGGAATCCGCCCGGGACGGTGGCGGCGTGCCAGCGGGCGGGCAGCCGCTGCCAGTTGAGGCCCACGACGCCGAACGCGACCGCCGTGGGGACGAACGTCAGCCCCGCCCGCAGCGGGCTGTAGCCGAGCCCGCCCTGCACATGGAGGGTCAGGGCGAACAGGAACCCCGCGTTGGCCGCCATCCCCAGTGCGATACGGATCACCGCGAGCGGTATCCCCGGCGCCCGCGCCACCCTGGGGGAGATCAGCGGCGCCCCGCCGCGCCGGGCCAGCCGGGTCTCGTACGCGGCGAAGAGCGCCACCAGGACCGCGCTCAGCCCGAGCGTGATCCAGCACCACAGCGGCCAGCCCCGCTCCTGCCCGAGCACGAGCGGCACCGTGAACAGCAGCACGGCGGCCGCGAGCAGCACCAGACCGGGCAGGTCCAGGCCGCTCCGGCGGACGGCCGCGCCCTCCCCGCGAGGGCGCGGCGTGTCGGCCGGGCGCGGGGCCTCGGCGGGACGCGGCGGATCGGCGGGACGCGGCGGATCGGCCGGGTCGTGCAGCAGCCTCGGGCCAATGGCCAGCAGCGCGAGCCCGATCGGCACGTTGACCAGGAAGACCGGGCGCCAGCCGGAGCCGAGCAGATCGGCCTCGACCAGCAGTCCGCCCAGGATCTGCCCGCCGGCGGCGCCTGAGGCCAGCACCGCGGAGTACGCGCCCAGCGCCCGTGCCCGCGAACCGCCCGTGAACGTCCGCTGGATCAGGCTCAGCACCTGCGGCAGCATCAGCGCGGCACCCGCGCCCTGGACGAACCGGAAGGCGATCAGCTGCCCGGTGGTGGCGGCGAGCCCGCAGGCCAGCGAGGCGCCGGTGAAGACCGCGAGCCCGGTCAGGAACATCCGCCGGTGGCCGATCAGGGCGCCCAGCCGCGCGCCGGTGATCAGCAGCACGGCGTAGGAGACGGTGTAGCCCGCGATGACAAGTTGCAGCCCGGCGCCGGAGGCGTGCAGATCGGCGCGCACGGTCGGGGCGGCGATATTGACGATGAAGACGTCGAGGACGGCCATGAGCTGGCCGGTGAGGACGATCGCGAGCAGCCAGCCGGGGCGCGGAGGGCGCCGGGAGGCAGGGCGCCGCGCGGCCCGGTGGTCGGCGGCCGAGCTGCCATTGACCCGGTTGTCAGTGGTCTCGCCTTTACTGGATCCACCGAGGTCCCCCGTCGGAGGAAGGGTGGTCGGGGTGGTGTGTCTCATGGGTCGAGCCTGCGGCCGGGCGGATACCGGTAACGAGAGCCCGCCGATGCTGGTAGTGGCAGCACCTGGCAGCCGCCCGCCGCCCCCGGGAGCATGGGACCGTACGGCTCGACGGGGGAACCGTACGGCTCGACGGGGGACCGCCCGTGCGGCCCGACGGCACGGGGGATGGGGAGAGCGACGATGACCGCGAACACTCGGCGCAGAAGGCCCGAGCTGGCCGCCTTCCTGCGCAGCCGCCGTGCCCGGGTGACCCCCGCCGACGTGGGCATGGCGCCCGGTCTGCGGCGGCGCACCCCGGGGCTGCGCCGCGAGGAGGTCGCCCAGCTCTCCGGCGTCGGCGTGACCTGGTACACCTGGCTGGAGCAGGGCCGCCCGATCAACGCCAGCGTGCAGGTGCTGGACGCGGTCGCGCGCACCCTGCGGCTGGACCAGACCGAGCGCGAGCACCTCTACCACCTGGCCGAGGTGCCGTATGTGCCCGGCCGCGAGCGCGATCCACGCAGCGTGAGCCCGGAGGTGCAGGGCATCATCGACGCGCTCGACCCGCTCCCGGCGGTGGTTTACAACGCCCGCTACGACGTCCTGGCCGCCAATGCCGCGTACGGCGGCCTGTTCCCGGAGATGCTGCTCTCCGCCGCCTCCGAGCGGAACGCCCTGTGGCAGCTGTTCGTGGCCCGCCGCTGCTGCGCCCCCTATGTGAACCTCGACGAGGAGCTGCCGCTCCTGGTGGCCACGCTGCGCGGCGGGTACGGACGCCATGTGGGCGAGCCCGCCTGGGAGGACTTCATAGCCCGGCTGCTGGAGGCCAGTGACGACTTCGCCCGGCTGTGGCAGAGCGGGGACGTGGCCCCGCCGGGCTCCCGGATCAAGGTGGTGCGGCACGCCTCAGTCGGCGAGATCCGGCTGACCTCGACCTCGATGCAGGTCAGCGGGGTGCCGGAGACCCGGATCGTGGTCTACACGCCCTGTGACGAGGAGAGCCGTGACCATGTGCGGCGGGTGCGCCTCCTTCACGACCCGCTGATCGGCTGCACGATGCACGCCAAGCCGCTCTCCGTACTGCTGGAGGAGAGAGCCACGGCGGAGACCCGGGCCGGAAGCGGTACGGAAAGCAGCGGTCCCGCCTCCCTGTGAGGGAGACGGGACCCTGGTCCTGTGGAGCTAAGGAGAATTGAACTCCTGACCTCCTGCATGCCATGCAGGCGCTCTACCAACTGAGCTATAGCCCCGCTCTTCTCCGCGCCGGAGCGCTTCGAACGAGAAGGAGCATAGCCGGTGACCTGCCGGGAAAGGAAATCCGCTCAGTCGTCGTCGCCGAGCACCGGCTCGGGCAGCGACCCGGCGTTGTGCTCCAGCAGCCGCCAGCCCCGCGCGCCTTCGCCCAGAACGGACCAGCAGCAGTTGGACAGGCCGCCCAGCGCCTCCCAGGTGCGGGGCTCCAGGCCGAGCAGCCGGCCGATGGTGGTGCGGATCGTGCCGCCGTGGCTGACCACCACGAGCGTGCCGTCGTCCGGCAGCTTGTCGGCGCTCTCGAGCACCACCGGCGCCGCCCGGTCGGCGACCTCGGTCTCCAGCTCACCGCCGCCGCGCCGGATCGGCTCCCCGCGCTTCCACGCCGCGTACTCCTCGCCGAAGCGTCCGATGATCTCCTCGTGGGTCAGCCCCTGCCACTTGCCCGCGTAGGTCTCCCGCAGGCCCGCGTCATGTGCGATCGACAGACCCGTGACGGCGGACAGCTCGGCGGCCGTGGCCGCCGCCCGCTTCAGATCGGAGGCGATGATCGCGTCCGGCTTCAGGGCGGCCAGCAGCCGGGCCGCGCGGTGCGCCTGCGCGAGACCGGTGTCGGTCAGCTCGATGTCCAGGGAGCCCTGGAAGCGGCGTTCTATGTTCCAGGCCGTCTGGCCGTGGCGCCACAGGACGATGCGGCGGCCACGGGCGCCTTGGGTGCCGTTCAGCTCAGCTCACCGCCCGCGCCGCCGTCCGGGCCCTGCGCCTGCGCGTACTCCTGCGCCTTGCCGCGGGTGGCCTCGGCGTCGGCCGGGAGCTCCAGCTGCGGGCAGTCCTTCCAGAGCCGCTCCAGGGCGTAGAACACCCGCTCCTCGCTGTGCTGGACGTGCACCACGATGTCCACGTAGTCCAGCAGCACCCAGCGGGCCTCGCGGTCGCCCTCGCGGCGCACCGGCTTGGCGCCCAGGTCCTTGTTCAGCCGCTCCTCGATCTCGTCGACGATCGACTTGACCTGGCGGTCGTTGGGCGCCGAGGCCAGCAGGAAGGCGTCGGTGATGGAGAGCACATCGCTGACGTCGTACGCGATGATGTCGTGCGCGAGCTTGTCGGCGGCCGCCTGGGCGGCGGCGTTGATGAGCTCGAGGGAGCGGTCCGTGGCGGTCACAGGCAAGGCTTTCGGTCGGTGGTACCTCGAAGATCTGGCTCCCCCCAGGGTCTCACGCCCCACCGTCACGCCGGGCGGCCGCGGTCCGGGCCGCCCGGCCCGTCCCGGCCGCCTCAGCCCGTGGCGTCGTAGTCCGGGCCGAGGAGGACCGTGATGTCCGCGTTGGCCGCGCCCTTGCCCTTCCGCACCACCGACTCCGGCAGCCCGAGCGTCTTGGCGACTTCCTTGGCCTGGCCCGCCTGGGCGTTGTCCGCGTAGGTCACCCGCGAGGCCGACTGCGCATCGCCGCCCTCTGTGGCCGTGACGACCGTAAAGCCGCCGTTGACCAGCGCCACCCGCGCGGCGCTCGACGCGTCCTTGGGGCCTCCGGCGTTGGTCACGCTGACCCGGGGTGCGGTGCTCTTGTCGGAGTTCTTGACCGTGCCGCCCAGGATGTCCTTGACCACATGGTCGGTCGCCTGGCTGCTGAGCGTCCCGTCCGGCTGGACCGGCAGCATCGCGGTGTCGTACGCACCGCTCTTGGCCTGTCCGGCCAGCTTCGCCAGCGACGCGCCCAGTTGCTGCTCGGACAGCGACGGGTCGGGGATCTGAGCCAGCGACTCCACGGTGCTGGTGGCGCCCTTCGCATCGCTGGAGAGCTTCTTCAGGGCCGCGTGCATGACCTGCCCGAACCGCGCGAGCTGCTTGGACTGTGCCTCACCGGGCGCGCGGTAGGTGGCGTACGCCACGGCCGCCTGGCCGCTCACGATCTGGTCCTTGCCCCGCTCGACCAGGGGGTCCTCGCCCTTCTGGGGGCTGGGGACGGTCGCGTCGGTGTCGAGGCTGATCCCGCCGACCAGCTCTACGAGGTTCTCGAGATAGGGCGTGTCCAGCCGCCAGGTGCCCTGGATCTTCGACCCCAGCAGGGTGCTCAGCGAGTCCCGGGTGGAGTCCGAGCCCTCGTCGGTCACGGACTTGCCGAGCGTGGTGGAGGCGCCGTCCTCGGTGGAGACGGCCAGCGAGTTCGGCAGCAGGACGGTGGTGCCCTTCTTGGTGGTCTCGTTGTCCACCAGCAGGGCCGTGGAGGTGCGGCCGCCCTTGGTCTCGCGCAGATGGACGACGATCACATCGCGCTTCTGCGGACCGCCCGCGGCCGCCTGGTCCTGGCCGTCGTCGGACAGCCCCGGGAGCTTGCCCGCGTACCAGAGGTAACCGACCCCGCCCGCCGCGGCGAGGACCAGGACCACGACGAGCGCGATGAGCCGGTTGCGGCCCTTACGACGGCGTTCGTCACGCCGCTCGGAGCGGGTCTCGGCGAACTTCAGCCAGTCGATGACGTCGTCGGATTCCTCGTCCTGCTCCTCGACGAAGGAGAACTGCTCGGTGTGGTACTCCTGCTGATCGGCACCCCCGGGACGCTTCCGCTCCGCGGACCGGGGCCCGGTGGAACGGGGCTCCCCGGCCTGAGGCGGCTCGGACCCGGGACGCAGCTGCTCCGGGCTCAGCTCCTCGTAGGGGTTCGGCTCCGGGCCGGGCTCCTCGCGCTGCGGGGGGACGGTCGGGGCGGCTGCCGCCTGCGGGTAGCCGTAGCCGTAGCCCTGCGGTGGCTGTTGTTGGTACTGCTGCTGTTGCTGCTGCTGGGCGTACGGGTCGTAGTTCTGCGTCTGGGACTGCTGCTGGGGCTGCTGGTGCTGGTAATGCTGCGGCTGGCCGTAAGGGTCGTACCCGTACCCGTCGTGTTGCTGCTGTTGCCGCTGTTGCTCCCCGTACTGCGCCTGCTGCTGCGCGTACGGGTCGTAACTCTGCTGCTGTTCCGCCTGCGGCTGGTAAACCGGACGCCCATAGGCGTCATAGCCGTAGATCTGCGGCTCCTGGCCATACGGGTCCTGTGCGTACGGGTCGTACGGATCCTGCCGGTCGTTCACCGGTACCCCTTCAGCAGTCGTGCCGGTACAGCTCGCGCTTGTCGATGTAGCGCACCACGCCGTCCGGCACCAGGTACCAGACGGGGTCGCCATGAGCGACCCGCGCCCGGCAGTCCGATGACGAGATCGCCAGAGCCGGGACCTCCACCAGCGACACCCCGCCCTCCGGCAGCCCCGGGTCGGCCAGTATGTGCCCGGGTCTGGTCACCCCGATGAAGTGGGCCAGCGAGAAGAGCTCTTCGGCGTCGCGCCAGGTGAGGATCTGGTTGAGTGCGTCGGCCCCGGTGATGAAGAACAGATCGGCGTCACCGTTGAGCGCGCGCAGTTCCCGGAGCGTGTCGGTGGTGTAGGTGGGCCCGCCGCGGTCGATGTCGATACGGCTGACCGAGAACTGCGGGTTCGAGGCGGTCGCGATGACCGTCATCAGGTAGCGGTCCTCGGCCGGGGAGACCTTCTTGTGACTCTTCTGCCAGGGCTGCCCGGTCGGCACGAACACCACCTCGTCGAGGTGGAACTGCGAGGCCACCTCACTCGCCGCGACCAGGTGGCCGTGGTGGATCGGGTCGAACGTCCCGCCCATCACACCCAGTCGCCGCTTGCCGGACCCTTTCTGCTCTTCCATGCGTGCAGACCCTACTGGGCCCGGCCCGGAGCCGGGGCCCATAGGGGCAATCGCCCAGGTCAGCGGTCCCGGTTGAAGCGCGTGGTGATCCACAGCAGCAGGAAGAGGATCACCAGGGCCGCACCGCCGGTCATGAAGGGGCTGATGCTCGGGTGGGTATCGGTGTGCTCACCGCCCTCGGACGCGAGCGTGGTCAGGGCGGCATGTGCGGTGCTGAAAGCGGTCATCGCGGCAGTACCTATCCGGGTCTAGGCGTCACAACACGTCGGCCACATCGTATGCGAGGCGGTTTTCGGTCCCGATGTCCGTCCTGCCGGTGGCAGCCCCGCTCGTATCAGTCCTGCTTGTAACCGCTCAGTCCTGCCTGCTTGTACCGCTCAGTCCTGCTTGTAACCGCGCAGCAGGAACCAGGCGAGCAGGGCGGCGCCCACCACGCCGACCACGATGACGATGCGCAGCAGCGCTCCCGGGCCGTCGTTGCTGTGGGAGGTGGCGGCGAGGGCTTCGGTGAGGCCAGTCATTTCGGGCATGTCTCCACGCTAACCCCCAGGCGCTCAGGGCCTAGGCTGGGGGCCGCCGGACGAGGAGCCCGGACCGGGCTCCCCGTCGAGCGGGCAATCAACGAGGGGGCGACATGAGCGACAGCCACGAGACCGGTGGTGGAAACGGGACAGGAGACGCCCGGGAGCATGTGCCCGGCCGGGAGCGGCGGCGGTTCCCCGGGATCTCCTCACGGGCGTACGAACATCCGGCGGACCGCTCCGCGCTGGTCGCGCTGCGCAAGCTGACCGGCTTCGACACCGTCTTCAAGGCGATGAGCGGTCTGCTGCCCGAGCGGAGTCTGCGGCTGCTCTACCTCTCCGACTCGGTGCGGGTCAGCGAGCGGCAGTTCACCCATCTCCACGACATGCTGCGGGACGCCTGCTACATCCTGGACCTGGAGCGGGTCCCGGCCATGTACGTCACCCAGAACCCGCAGCCGACCGCGATGTGCATCGGCATGGACGCGCCGATCATCGTGGTCTCCACCGGTCTGGTCGAGCTGCTCGACGAGGAGGAGATGCGGGCGGTCATCGGCCATGAGGTGGGCCATGCGCTGTCGGGGCACTCGGTCTACCGGACGATACTGCTCTTCCTCACCAGCCTCGCCATGAAGGTCGCCTGGATTCCGCTCGGCAATGTGGCGGTGTTGGCGCTGGTCACGGCGCTCCGCGAGTGGTTCCGGAAGTCGGAGCTCTCGGCGGACCGGGCGGGGCTGCTGGTCGGGCAGGATCTGCGGGCCTCGATGCGCGGGCTGATGAAGCTCGCGGGCGGCCATCACCTCCATGAGATGAACGTGGACGCCTTCCTGGAGCAGGCGGAGGAGTACGAGTCGAGCGGCGATCTGCGGGACTCCGTCCTCAAGATCATGAACATGCTGCCGCGCAGCCATCCGTTCACCACCGTGCGCGCCGCCGAGCTCAAGAAGTGGGCCGCGACCCGCGACTACCAGCGGCTCATGGACGGCCACTACCCGCGCCGCGGCGAGGACCGGGACACCTCGGTCAGCGACTCGTTCCGGGAGTCCGCGAGCCACTACGCGGAGTCGGTCCGGAACAGCAAGGACCCGCTGTTCGCCTTCGTCAGGGACGTGGCGGGCGGCGCCGGGGACCTGGGCAGCAAGCTGCGCGACCGGTTCACCGGCGGCGCGGGCAAGCACGGTGAGACCGCGGAGGAGGGCACGCCGCCCCGGGAGGAGCGCCGTGACGAACCCCGGGGCGGGGCTCAGGACACGACCGGGGACCAGCGCCCCGGAGACGGGCCGGAGGAGCGACCGGGGAACGACGGGCCCGGGGACACCCCGCCACAGCGCTGAGACGGCCCCTGGCGGCCCTCAGGACCGCCCGTCGACGGCGGGCTGGGTCCCGGGGGCCATGACGCCGCACAGCGACACCGTGGTCCGGCCCGTGGTGTACGGGTCGGTGCCCGTCGGGGCGTCGCCCTTGGCGCTCTGACCGGCGAGCATCGGCCGCAGATAGCCGGAGGCGTTCGCGGCGCAGGCCTGCGGGCCCGCCAGCGCGGTGCTCTGCACCAGCTCCAGATGGTGGTCGCGCAGATCGTCCCGGTCGAAGCGGAACCGTGTCTCACGGCGCACGGTGAACAGCGAGGCATGGTCCGGTCCGCGCTCATGGGCCGGCTGGAGCGCGTAGACGAAGACATGGTCGGCGGCGACCTCCAGGGTCGCGGCGCTGCGCTCGATGACCGTAAGGGTGCCGCGGACCCGCACCGGGGTGTCGGCCAGGGTCACCTCGGCCGGGTTGAAGCGGTTCAGCCAGCCGGTGGCCGCATGCCGTCCGTCGTCGACCGGGTGCTGGAAGCTCTGGTCGAACTGGGTCTGCTGGGCGGGATCCAGCAGCATCCTTACGGACTGCACCGGGCCGCCGGTGAGCACACCCGGGTCGATGGCGGACTTGACCAGGTAGTCCTTGGCGGTGGTGAGCGCCGTCATCACCTGGCTCTCGGAGAAGCTCTGGGTGCGGCGGGCACCGGGCACGGTGACCCCTTGGGCGCCGGTGCGGAACTCGGCGGCCGGGCTGTTGCGGAACAGCCGGTCCGGCGGCCCTCCGGGCACCTCCCCACGCGGCGCGAGCGGCACCACGCTGCTGTGCAGTGGCTCCACGGTCTGCGGCTGCGGCGTCTGGTACGGGTGGCGCACCCCCATGTAGACGGCCGCCGCGAAGGCGACGGCGATCAGCAGGACGAGCGCGACGGCCTGGCGCGACGCCCCGGCCCTGGCCCAGGCGTGCCGGCTGCGCACCGCCTGTGCGTGCTCGCCCATGCGCTCGTCGGCGGAGAACTCCTGGAGCCGGGCAGCACGGACGAACGACTCGTCGAACACGACGGAGCGGTACTCGTCCTCACCACCTCCCGGGACGCCCTCGGGTGTCCCCTCGGGAGGGTCTCCACGCCCGGTCATATCTCAAGAGTAGGTCGCCAGGGGCGACGGTAAACGCGGTGGTACTCCACAACTTGGGAGGCGAGTGCGGAGGAAACGCCCCATACGCCGCGACGTGCTAGCGAGGTGCGAGGGCGTCACCGCGACGGCGGTACGGCGGAGGCGGTCGAACCCTTGGCCCCGGTCGGCTCCGGGGCCGACTCCGACGCCGAGGGCTCCAGGCGCGGCTGCCCCGAGGGCGAGCCGTCGACACCGCTGGTGGCGGGTGGCGGGGCGGGGTCCTGGCGGTTGCCCGAGGCACCCCGGTAGACCGCCGTGAAGGCCAGGGCGACCACTCCGATGCCCATCAGGACGGCCAGCAGCCAGGCCACCGGGCGGTGCCAGCGGGCATGGCCGCGGTAGGGGCGCCCCGCGCTGCCGTAGCGCCCATAAGGGCCGTAGTCGTCGTCCCCGTCCCGACCGGGACCGAAGCGCCCGGCGGGGTCGTTCGCGCCGTAGAAGTCGGCCTCCGCCCCGTACCCGTCCTCGAAGAGCTCGTCCTCGGGCGCGACACCGGCCCTGCGGCGCCGGGACGCCTCGGCCTCGGCACGGGCCTCGGCGGCGGCCAGCATCCGCTCGATGGCGGTGGGCTCATGGATCGGGGCCGACCGTACGAAGTCCTCGTCGAAGACCACGGCGGCGAACTCGTCGTTCGTCTCGCCGTGGCTGCGGTCGTCGGGCTCGTCGCCGTCCGGGAACGGCTTGCCCCCCACGTCGTCCGGCACCCATTCAGAGTAGACCGGACGGGTCAATTTGGGCAGGGTGAAATGGTATTCGGGGGAAGATCCACCCCAGCGGCGCCGGAAATCGACCATCCCCCGAACGGGTGAGTCAGCGGGTGTGGCCGTCGCCGGTGACGATGTACTTCGTCGAGGTCAGCTCGGGCAGCGCCATGGGCCCCCGGGCGTGCAGCTTCTGGGTGGAGATGCCGATCTCGGCGCCGAAGCCGAACTGCCCGCCGTCGGTGAACCGCGTGGAGGCGTTCACGGCGACGGTGGTGGAGTCCACGAGCTGGGTGAAGCGGCGGGCGGCCTGCTGGGACGTCGTGACGATGGCCTCGGTGTGCCCGGAGGACCACAGGCGGATGTGGCTCACCGCGGCCTCCAGGGAGTCCACGACGCCCGCCGCGATGTCGTACGACAGGTACTCGGTCTCCCAGTCGTCGACCACCGCCGGGACCATCGTGGCCTTGGAGCCCTCCGCGAACGCCATGACCCGCTCGTCCGCGTGGACCGTGACCCCGGCCTCGGCCAGCGCGTCCAGGGCGCGGGGCAGGAACCGGGGGGCGATGTCCTGGTGCACCAGCAGCGTCTCCGCCGCGTTGCACACGCTCGGCCGCTGGGCCTTGGAGTTCACCAGGATCTCGACCGCCATGTCGAGGTCGGCGTCGGCGTCCACGTACACATGGCAGTTGCCGGTGCCGGTCTCGATGACCGGGACCGTGGACTCCTCGACGACCGTACGGATGAGGGACGCGCCGCCACGCGGGATCAGCACGTCCACCAGGCCGCGGGCGCGCATCAGCTCACGCACCGACTCCCGGCTCTCGCCCGGCACCAGCTGCACCGCGTCCGCGGGCAGCCCCGCCCCGCCGACGGCGTCGCGCAACACCTTCACCAGCGCGGCGTTGGAGTGGGACGCCGACGAGGAGCCACGCAGCAGCACCGCGTTGCCCGACTTCAGGCAGAGCGCCGCGGCGTCCACCGTCACATTCGGCCGCGCCTCGTAGATGATGCCGACGACGCCGAGCGGAACGCGCACCTGGCGCAGGTCGATCCCGTTGGGCAGCGTGGAGCCGCGCACCACCTCGCCGACCGGGTCGGGCAGCGCGATCACGTCGCGGACATCGGAGGCGATGGCCCGCACCCGCTCGGGGGTGAGCGTCAGCCGGTCCACGATGGCGTCGCTGGTGCCGGCCTCGCGGGCCCGCTCCACATCGGTCGCGTTGGCCTCCACGATCTCCTTGGTGCGCACCTCCAGGGCGTCGGCCATCGCGAGCAGCGCGTCGTCCTTGACGGCGCGCGGCAGTGGCGCGAGATCGGCGGCCGCGACCTGGGCCCGGTAGGCGGTCTGAAGGACCGGGGACTTCGGCCAGGGGTCGGTGAGCGGCGACGTGGGTGCGCTGGTCATGCCCGAAGCGTACTGAGCCGGGAGCGGAGATCCACGCACTATTCCGCAGTTCGAGATGGCATTCTCACATCTCGGCGTCGCACATCCGTCCTCAGAACGGATGCACGCCCACCGGGGAGGCCGGTGGCGGCCCGTATCCCTCCGCGACCCGTTGGTGATACGTATCACGGTCGATGACCTCGAGCCCCACGATCTCCCAGGGCGGCAGCTTGGCCGAGGCCCGGTGCTCGCCCCACAGCCGCAGCGCGACCGCCGCGGCGTCATGCAGATCACGGGCCTCTTCCCAGTAGCGGATCTCGGCGTGATCGTTGGCGTAGCGGCTGGTCAGCAGGAACGGATGGTCATGGGCCAGCTGCTCGAGCGCCCTGCGGACCTCCGGCAGCGGTGCCTCGCTCCCCGAGACACTGAGGGTGATGTGCCACAGCCGGGACGCCTCGCCCCGTCCGGCATCGTGCGCCACGGCGTCGCCGGACCCGGCGTCGCCCGCTCCGACACTGGTCAGGGTGCGCTCCGCCGCCCCTCTGGGCGACGCCCCCGGGCGCCCTCGTCTCACCGACGGCCTCCTGTAACTCGCTGCTCCGCTCACGCGCGGGCGGAGCATCTCATGACGGTGCCATGGCCGCGGCCTTCCGCTCGGACTCCGCCGCGTCTCCCACAGCCGGCGCGCTGCCCCGCGCGACCCCGTTGAACAAAGTTGACCAGCCCACGCCCGCCCGCGGGGCGCTTTTGAGGTTTTTCGGAGGGGGGTTATTTTCCGGCGGCTCCGTTCTCCCCCGGCTACCGCTGGGAGGTGTCCCCGCGAGGGTGCCGTGCCGCCGGAACGGCTCAGTCCAGGACGACGAGGTCGTCGCGGTGGACCACCTCGCGTTCATAGGCCGGGCCGAGCTCGCGGGCCAGGTCCCTGGTCGAGCGGCCGATCAGCTGCGGGATCTCCTTGGCGTCGAAGTTGACCAGTCCACGGGCCACGGGACGGCCCTCGGTGTCCCTCAGCTCGACCGGGTCACCGGCGGTGAATTCACCCTCCACGGCCGCGATCCCGGCGGGCAGCAGCGAGGTGCGGCGCTCCACGACGGCCCGTACCGCGCCGTCGTCCAGGGTGAGGGCGCCACGTGGCGCGGAGGCGTGGGCGAGCCAGAGCAGCCGGTTCGCCGAGCGGCGGCCGGTGCGGTGGAAGAACGTGCCCGTATGGCGGCCGAGCAGGGCGTCCCCGGCCCGGCTGGCGGAGGTGAGCACCACCGGGACCCCGGCCGCGGTGGCGATCCGGGCCGCCTCGACCTTGGTGACCATGCCACCGGTGCCCACCCCGGAGCGGCCCGCGCTGCCGATGGAGACGCCGTCCAGGTCCCGAGGGCCCCGGACCTCGTCGATCCGGGAGGTGCCGGGGGTCCTGGGGTCCCCGTCGTACAGGCCGTCCACATCGGAGAGCAGCACCAGCAGATCCGCCCGGACGAGATGGGCGACCAGGGCCGCGAGCCGGTCGTTGTCACCGAACCGGATCTCGTCCGTGGCCACCGTGTCGTTCTCGTTGACGATCGGCAGCGCGCCCATGGCCAGCAGCTGGTCCAGGGTGCGCGTGGCGTTGCGGTAGTGGCCGCGGCGGCTGGTGTCGTCCGTGGTGAGCAGCACCTGGCCGACCCGGCGCCCGTAGCGCGCGAAGGAGGCCGTGTAGCGGGCCACCAGGAGCCCCTGTCCGACGCTCGCGGCCGCCTGCTGGCGGGCGAGGTCGCGGGGGCGCCGGTCCAGGCCCAGCGGCGCCAGCCCGGCGGCGATGGCGCCCGAGGAGACCAGGACTATCTCCTTGCCGTTCGCGCCGCCCTTACCGTCGCCACCCTTACCGTCACCGCCCTTACGGTCGCCGTCCCTGCCGCCGTCGCCCTTACCGCCGCCGTCGAGCACCTTGGCGAGCACGTCGACCAGCGCGTCCACACGGTCCGCGTCCAGGCCCCCCGCCGCGGTGGTGAGGGAGGACGAGCCGACCTTGACCACGATCCTGCGGGCGGCGGCCACCTCGTCCCGTACCGCCGACCCGTCCTGCTCCGCCACGCCGCTCCCTCGTTCGTCCCCGGCCCATCACACGCCCCGAAGAAACGCATGCCTTACACACTCATCATGACAAGGGGGCAATCTACGACAGACGAGCCGCGTCCCGCCTCGGCATTTCAGCCTCCGGACACCGCCCGCGCACACCGCCTCACCCGTCGCCATGAGCGCCCCGCGGACACCTCTCGGGGGACCTTTGACACCGATTGCGACCGGTTGGCACCGGCGCGGATTGTCACCGGGCGGGGCGTCGGCATACGGTCAGGGGTCCCCCCAGTCCGTTGCCCTCCTGCCAGGAGCCCTCCCCGTGCCCTCTGCCGGAATCGCCCCACGCCGGGTCGTACAGCTGACGGCGCTGCTCGCGATGCTCGTGTTCTTCGCCACACAGCTCGTCGGCGCCGTGCTTCCGAACGTACCGCTTTTCATCGCCGCCTCGGCGTGCGGTCTCGCGCTCGATCTCTTCCTGCAGCACAAGCAGCCCGGTCTGCTGTCGCTGCTGGGGAAGATCCGCCTCGACGTCACGGTGCGCCAGCTGTTCCGCGACATGCTCATCATGGTCGGGCTGCTGCGCATCGAGGGCATCAATCCCCTGCACGAGCAGGCGCCCCTGACCGTGGGGCTGCTGCTCTTCTACCTGGTGCACTTCGCCTGCCAGGCGGCGGCCATCCTGGTCCGCCGGACCCGGCAGCTGCCGTTCGTCACGCGCAACATCGACGCTTCCGCGCTGCGCCTGAGCGAGGCCCCGCCGCGGCTGTTCGCCCGTCAGCACGGGCGCCGTCTGCTGCGGCTGGCCGCGCCGGTCACCGCCGGTCTGCTGATCACCGCCGCCACCAAGGACGCCATCTGGGGCGGCGTCGGCCTGACGATCGCGCTGCTGATCGGCATCGGCGGCACGGCCCACCTCGCCAGCTGGCTGCTGCCGCGCAAGCGCGTGGCGAACGAGGCCACGGCCCTGCGCTGGCTGGACCAGTGGCTGGCCGACTACCAGCCGACCGTGGGCATGTACTTCTCGGGCGGCAACTCCTCGGCGTACCAGGCGAACATGTGGCTCTCCACGCTCGCCGCGCTCGACGGCAAGCCGATCATCGTGCTCCGTGAGCGGTTCATGGTGCAGAAGATCGAGGCCACGGACGTACCGATCGTCTGCCTCCCCAAGGTCGCTCATCTGATGCGGCTGGAGCACTCGACGCTCAAGGTGCTGCTGCACCCGGCGAACTCCGGCAAGACCTCGCAGGTGCTGCGCATCCCCTCGATCAAGCACGCGTTCATCAACCACGGCGAGAGCGACAAGCTCTCCAGCTGCAACCCGTACGCCAAGGCGTACGACGAGGTGTGGGTCGCGGGCCCGGCGGCGCGCGAGCGCTACCAGCTCGCCGACATCGGCGTCGAGGACAAGGACGTCGTGGAGGTCGGGCGACCGCAGCTGGCCCCCATCCGCCCCTACGCGGGCGTGCCCACCGGTGAGTTGACGACGGTGCTGTACGCGCCGACCTGGGAGGGCTGGGACGGGAACCCCGGCAACACCTCGGTGATCCTGGCCGGTGAGAACATCGTCCGCGAGCTGCTCGCCGACCCCAAGGTGCGCCTGCTGTACAAGCCGCACCCCATGACCGGCTCCGTGGACCCGCGCGCGGGCCGCGCCAACGACCGCATCAAGGCGATGATCGCCGAGGCCAACACCAAGCGCGGCGGCGACCGCCCCGGCGCGGAGGCCGCCGCCGAGCTGGCCCGGTGCGCCGATGAGCTCAACCGGCTCACCAGCACCTCCTTCCGCCCCAGCGCGGACGAGATCGAGCGCATGAAGCTCCAGGGGGCCCCGGACGGCGACCGCGCGGCGGCCGTCGCCGCGGCCACCGCCGCCTGGGAGAGCGCCTACTGGGCCTCGCTGCCGGTCTGGGAGCACCAGATCATCACCGGTCCGCGTCCGGCGATCTTCACCTGCTTCAACCAGGCCGACGTGCTGATCAGCGATGTCTCCAGCGTGGTCTCGGACTACCTGACGAGCGAGAAGCCGTACGCCGTGGCGAACACCAGCGGGATGACGGAGGAGGAGTTCCGGGCGGGCTTCCCGACGGTGCGCGCCGCCACGATCCTCACACCGGAAGCCGCGGGCGTGACCGGACTGCTGGAAGCGGTCCGCGACCCCGAGAAGGACACCCTCGCGGGTGCCCGCGCGGAGCTGAAGGTGCATCTGCTCGGCCCGTCCGACCCGCCGTCGCTGGTGCGCTTCGACCGGGCCACGCAGGATCTGTGCCGCAAGGCCGACGAGCGCCGGGCCCGGATGGCCACCCGGCTCACCGACGAGATCCCCTCGCAGCGCGAGGCCCGGGACGCGGCGGAGGAGATGGAGCTGGAGTCCGGCTCGGCGGAGCCGGAGGAGACCGCGACGGTCTGACGTCCGACGGTCCGACGTAAGACGGTCCGAGCCGACGGCAGGCACGGAGAGCGTGACGAAGGGCCCGGGAGATCCCTCCCGGGCCCTTCGCCGTGCCACCTGCCGCGCGGCGCCGAGAAGCCCGCTCAGAGCCCGCGCGGGTGCCCCGGAGCGTCCGGGGACGCGCAGGGGCGCCCGGCTACGGCCGCGCGGCCCTCAGAACGGCTTGAACGTGTCGAACTCCTCGTCCGCCTCGTCCCGCTCGGCATCCCGGTCCCGCCGCCGCTGCGCGGCCGGGCGCGGGGTGTCGAAGCGGTGGTCCTCGCCACGGCGGCCCAGCATCTCCGCGCCGGTCGCGAGGCTCGGCTCCCAGTCGAAGACGACCGCGTCGTCCTCGGGGCCGATGACGACCTCATCGCCCGAGTGGGCGCCCGCCTTCATCAGCTCCTCCTCGACGCCGAGGCGCGCCAGGCGGTCGGCGAGGTAGCCCACGGCCTCGTCGTTGGCGAAGTCGGTCTGGCGGACCCAGCGTTCGGGCTTCTCGCCCAGCACGCGGTAGAAGCCCTCCTCGGCGACGACCCTGAAGCCCGCGTCGTCCACGGCCTTCGGCCGGATGACGATCCGGGTCGCCTCCTCCTTCGGCTTCGCCTCCCGCGCCTCCGCGACGATCTTCGCCAGGGCGAAGGACAGCTCCTTGAGGCCGAGATGGGCGACCGCGGAGGCCTCGAGGACCTGGTAGCCGCGGGCCTCCAGATCGGGCCGGATGATGTCGGCGAGGTCCTTGCCGTCGGGGATGTCGACCTTGTTGAGCACGACGACCCGCGGCCGGTCGTCCAGACCGCCGTACTGGGCCAGCTCCGCCTCGATGACATCGAGGTCGGTCAGCGGATCGCGCTCGGACTCCAGCGCCGCGGTGTCCAGTACGTGCACCAGGACCGAGCAGCGCTCGACATGGCGCAGGAACTCCAGGCCGAGGCCCTTGCCCTGGCTGGCGCCCGGGATCAGGCCGGGGACGTCGGCGATGGTGTAGACGGTAGAACCGGCCGTGACCACACCGAGGTTGGGCACCAGCGTGGTGAACGGATAGTCGGCGATCTTCGGCTTGGCCGCCGAAAGCACCGAGATCAGCGAGGACTTGCCGGCGCTCGGGTAGCCGACGAGGGCCACGTCCGCGACGGTCTTGAGCTCCAGGATGACGTCGCCGGAGTGACCCGGCTCGCCCAGCAGCGCGAAGCCGGGGGCCTTGCGGCGGGCCGAGGCGAGCGCGGCGTTGCCGAGGCCGCCGCGGCCGCCCTGGGCGGCGATGTAGGTGGTGCCCTGCCCGATCAGATCGGCCAGGACGTTGCCCCGCTTGTCGAGGACGACGGTGCCGTCCGGGACCGGCAGGACCAGGTCGGTGCCGTCCTTGCCGGAGCGGTTGCCGCCCTCGCCGGGCTTGCCGTTGGTGGCCTTGCGGTGGGGGCTGTGGTGGTAGTCGAGCAGGGTGGTGACGGACTGGTCCACGACCAGGATCACATCGCCGCCCCGGCCACCGTTGCCGCCGTCCGGTCCCCCGAGCGGCTTGAACTTCTCGCGGTGCACGGAGGCGCAGCCGTGGCCTCCGTTACCCGCGGCGACATGCAGTTCGACGCGGTCCACGAAGGTGGTCATGACGGGTGCCTCCAGTTACTTACGGGTTCGGGGATGTTCTGATGTGCCTCACGCTCGTAACGCGCCGAGGGCGGACCCGCTTCCCGTCACGGGAAGAGCGGTCCGCCCTCGGAAAAGGCTGTGCGATATCGCCCGGGCTGATTACTCAGCGACCGGAACGATGTTCACGACCTTGCGGCCACGGCTGGTGCCGAACTGCACCGCACCGGCGGCCAGCGCGAACAGCGTGTCATCGCCGCCGCGGCCGACACCCGTGCCCGGGTGGAAGTGCGTGCCGCGCTGGCGGACCAGGATCTCACCCGCGTTGACGACCTGGCCGCCGAAGCGCTTGACGCCGAGCCGCTGGGCGTTGGAGTCGCGACCGTTCCGAGTGGACGATGCGCCCTTCTTGTGTGCCATCTCTTCTCAGTCCCTTACTTCGCAGCCGGGTCGATGCCGGTGATCTTCAGCGCGGTGTGCAGCTGACGGTGGCCGATCCGCTTCCGGTAGCCGGTCTTGTTCTTGTACTTCAGGATGTCGATCTTGCCACCCTTGTGGTGGTCGACGACCTCGGCGTGAACCTTCACACCGGCCAGGACCCACGGGTCGCTGGTGACGGCATCGCCGTCGACAACGAGCAGAGTGGAAAGCTCGACGGTGTCGCCGACCTTGTTGCCGGCCAGACGGTCGACCTCGATGACATCGCCCACGGCCACCTTCTGCTGGCGGCCGCCGGTGCGCACGATTGCGTACACGCGGTTCTCACTCTCTCGCTAGAAAACGGACCTCTGATGCCAGCCGCCCAACACGACCCACGAGGGGTCGTGACAACCGAGTGATCATGCGACTCACCATCGGCCGAACGGCCTCTTCCGGCGAAGCGGAAGGGATGTGCTCAGGGGTTTGGCGTACAGACGCCGAGGGTCAAGGCTACCAGAGCCCGGAGGGCACACTGTCACGTGACAGTGTGCCCTCCGGTCGGCCGGGTGGCGGCCGGGTCAGTCGTCGGCCGCGGCCGAGACCGACTGCGGAGTCTGCTGCTCCGCCGCCGCGGTCTTCTTCGCCGCCGTCTTCTTGGCGGTCGTCTTCTTGGCCGTGGTCTTCTTGGCGGCCGTCTTCTTCGCCGCCGTCTTCTTCTCGGCGGTCTTCTTGGCCGCCGTCTTCTTGGCGGGCGCCTTCTTGGCCGCCTTACGGGCGGTCTTCTTCGCCGGTGCCGCGGTCTCGGCCTCGCCCTCGGCGGACGCGCTCTCGGGCGCCGCCTCCGGCTCGGGCTTCGACCCGGACTCCGGCTCCGGCTCCGGCTCCACGGAAGACCCGCTCACGACCACCACGGCCGCCTCCTCGGAACCCGTCGGCGAGCCCGCGGGGGCGCTCACCTTACGGGTCGCACGGCGGCGCGTACGCGGCGCGGGAACGCCCTCGAGCGGGGCCGGCTCCTCGGCGGGAGCGGCGGGGGCCTCGGCGGCCGCCTCCGGCTCCGCCTGGGCCGCCTCCCGGCGCTCGTCGGCCACCACGACCACCACGCCCTCGGGCTCCTTGGCGGCCTTCGGGGCGCCCGCCGGGGCGGACACCTTACGGGTGGCACGGCGGCGCGTACGCCCACGGGTCGCGGCGGCCTCGGCCTCCGCGGCGCTGCTGTACAGCTCCTCGTCGGCCGCGAAGACCGGCTCGGGCAGCGCCTTGGGCTGGGTGGCCTCCGCCGCGATCTCGGCCGCCGCCTCGGTGACGTCCTCGGACTCCGCCTCGGCTTCGGCCTCGGCCTCGGCCGCAGCGGCGGCGGCCCGCTCCTGCTGCTGAACGGCACCGGCAGCGGACTTCTTCTTCTTGCGCTTGCCGCCACCGCCGCCGGCGGACGACGCCTGGTCCATGTGGACGATCACGCCGCGGCCGTTGCAGTGCACACAGGACTCGGAGAAGGACTCCAGCAGCCCCTGGCCGACCCGCTTACGGGTCATCTGGACCAGGCCGAGCGAGGTGACCTCCGCCACCTGGTGCTTCGTACGGTCCCGGCCCAGGCACTCCAGCAGCCGCCGCAGCACCAGATCGCGGTTGGACTCCAGCACCATGTCGATGAAGTCGATCACGATGATGCCGCCGAGGTCGCGCAGCCGCAGCTGGCGCACGATCTCCTCGGCCGCCTCCAGGTTGTTCCTGGTGACCGTCTCCTCGAGGTTGCCGCCCTGGCCGGTGAACTTGCCGGTGTTGACGTCGATGACGACCATCGCCTCGGTCCGGTCGATCACCAGCGAGCCGCCGCTGGGCAGCCAGACCTTGCGGTCCAGCGCCTTCATCAGCTGCTCGTCGATCCGGTAGGTGGCGAAGACATCGACGTCCGAGGTCCACTTCTGGAGCCGGTCGGCGAGGTCGGGCGCCACGTGCGAGACATAGCCGTGGATGGTCTCCCAGGCGTCGTCACCGCTGACGATGACCTTGGAGAAGTCCTCGTTGAAGATGTCGCGGACGACCCGGACGGTCATGTCGGGCTCGCCGTAGAGCAGCGACGGGGCGTTACCGCTCTTCGCCTTCTTCTTGATCTCCTCCCACTGCGCCTGCAACCGGGCGACATCGCGGGACAGCTCCTCCTCGCTCGCGCCCTCGGCGGCGGTGCGGACGATCACGCCCGCGTCCTCGGGGACGATCTTCTTGAGGATCTGCTTCAGCCGGGCCCGCTCGGTGTCGGGCAGCTTGCGGCTGATGCCGGTCATCGAGCCCTCGGGCACGTACACCAGGTAGCGGCCGGGCAGGGAGACCTGGCTGGTCAGCCGGGCGCCCTTGTGGCCGATCGGGTCCTTGGTGACCTGCACCAGCACGGACTGGCCGGACTTCAGGGCGGTCTCGATGCGGCGCGGCCCGCCTGAGAGCCCCAGCGCCTCGAAGTTCACCTCGCCCGCGTACAGCACGGCGTTGCGGCCCTTGCCGATGTCGACGAAGGCGGCCTCCATCGACGGCAGCACGTTCTGGACCTTGCCCAGGTAGACGTTGCCGACGTAGCTGGTGGCCTGTTCCTTGTTGACGAAGTGCTCGACGAGGACGTTGTCCTCCAGCACCCCGATCTGGGTGCGATCGCCGTTCTGCCGGACGACCATGACCCGCTCGACCGCCTCGCGGCGGGCCAGGAACTCGGCCTCGGTGATGATCGGCACACGGCGGCGGCCCTGCTCACGGCCCTCGCGACGGCGCTGCTTCTTGGCCTCCAGACGCGTCGACCCCTTGATCGACTGCACCTCGTCGGCACTGGACTCGGCTTCCTTGCCGCGCCGCTCCCGGGGCTCGCGGACCTTGACGACCGTGCGCTCCGGGTCGTCACCGGTCGCCTCGGTCTCGGCGGCGTCGCCGCTGCGACGGCGGCGGCGACGGCGACGGCGGCTGCTGCTGGAGCCGCCGGGCTCACCGGCCTCGGCGCCCGACTCGTCCCGGCCCTCGCTCTGCTCCTCGGCGCCCTCGCCCTCGGCGGCCGACTCGTCCTCGTACCCCTCACCGGTCTCGGAACGCCCCTCGGCGCCCTCGGCCTCGGCGGTCTCGCCACGACGGCGACGGCGGCCGCCACGGCGGCGGCGACGGGCCGGGCGGTCGCCCGACTCCTCCTCGCCGGACTCGCCCTCGGGCTGACCGGCCTCGGCCTCTGTCTCGCCCTCCTCGGCGGCCTCGGGCTCTTCGGCGGCCTCCGGCTGCTCCTCGGCGGGCGCGGCGCCACGGCGGCGGCGCCGGCGGCGGCCGGCGGGCGCCTCGGGCTCGACGGCCTCGGCCGTCGGCTGCTCCTCGTCCTCCTCCTCGGGCTCCTCCAGCGCGGCGGCGGCCTCGGCGGCGGCACTCTCCGGCGTCTGGAAGACCGGCTCGGTGAAGACGGGCGCCTGGAACACGGCCGTGGGCGGGCGGACCGCCCGGCGCCGCGAACGGGGCGCGGGCTCCGGCTCGGAAGCGGCCTCGGCGGCCGGGGCCTCGCCCTCGGCGGTCTGCGGCTCCTGAGCGCCGATCGGCTCCTCGGCGGCGGATGCGGTGCTCCGGGTGGCACGGCGGCGGGTGCGGGCGCGCGGCGCCTCGGCCTCGGCCCGCGTACCGGCGGTCTCCTCGGCGCTCTCGCCGCGCTGCTCGGCGGCGGGCTCCTCGGCGGCCTCGGCCTCCGCGGACGCTCCGGCGGGGGCGGTGGCCTTACGGGTCGCACGGCGACGCGTACGGGCGGGGGCCGGGGGCACGGCCTCGGCCTCGGCCTCGGCAGCCGCCGCGGCCTCCTCGGTCTCCACCGGCTCCTTCGGCGGCACGACCTCCGCGGCCTCCGACTCCGCGGGGGCACCGGCCGGAGCGGTCGCCTTACGGGCCGCACGGCGGCGCGTACGGGCACGCGGGGCCTCATCGGCCTGGGCATCGGCTGCGACTGCGGCTGGGGCCGTGACCTCGTCACCACTGCCACCAGCGGCCGCCGCAGACGACGCGTCCGCGTCGGCCGCCTCCGCCTGCGGCGCGCCCTCGGGGGCGGTGGCCTTACGGGTCGCACGACGGCGCGTACGGGCGGGGGCCGGGGGCACGGTCTCGACCTCGGCCTCGGCCTCGGCGGCCGCCGCGGACTCCTCGGTCTCTTCGGGCTCCTCCGCCTCCTCCGGCTCGTTCGGCGGCGCGGCCTCCGACTCCGCGGGGGCACCGGCCGGAGCGGTCACCTTACGGGTGGCACGGCGACGCGTACGGGCGGCCGGAGCGGCCTCGGCGGCGGCCTCCACCACGGGCTCGGCGCCGGCCTCGGCCTCCTCGCCGCCACGCCCGGCGTCGGCCGGGACCACGGTCTCCGCGGCCTCCGGCGAACCCGCCGGGGCGGTCGCCTTGCGGGCGACCCGGCGCCGCGTACGGGCGGGCGGAGCGGCGGATTCGGTGTCGGACCCGGATACGGATCCACTCGCGGTGGCCATGGCGGCACCGGCGGCGACGGGCTCGGAAGCGGCCTCGGCGGCGGCGAAGGCACCGGTCTGCTCAGCGGCTATGGCCGGTGCCGAGGGCGTGGTGACCTCGGCCTCGCTCACCGCGCCGGACGGCGGACCGGCCGGGCGGGAGGCCGCGCGGCGGCGGCGCGGCGGCAGCGTGTCGCTGGGCGTGTTCTCGATGGGTTCCCCGGGTACCGCGGCACGCGGCGCGGATGACCCCAGGGGCTGGACAGGTTGGGTCGGCTCAATAGGTTCGAGCATGCGGGCGTTTCTCCCGTCACGCTCCCGGGCGCCGCGCCTGCTTCCGGCCGGCCACCCGCACACTGTGCGCGGGTGCCGCCGTCCGGGGCGCGGTCGCCGCACGGGAGCTGTCGTCTCGCTCGCCGGGACCGGATCTGCCGGGACCGGCGAAAGTCTTCTGGTCAGTGCGCCAGCCGGACCCGGGTGGCTCCCAAGTGCGTCGGCGGCGCATCGACGGCGGCCCTACGCGGGACCTTCCGGCGCCATCGCGGCGGTCAGCTCGGCGGCCGTGGATGGAGCGGCCTGAACTGCCTCGCGATCGGGCGCGAGCGGGTCGGTCACCGTGCCGGACTCCTCATCGAGCAGCCCCTGCGCCAGCCTGGTCACCGCTGCGGGGACCGGCGGCGCCAGGTCGGCCGTAGCGCGGAGACCGGACAGGACGTCGTCGGGTCGCACGGCAGGTGTCAGATGCCGTACCACCAGCCGCAGTATCGCACAGCCACCGTCGCCAGGCCTATCGGCCCGAGCCGGAAGCGTCTCCAGCCGGGCCACCGCGGCACGGGCGTCGAAGGTTCGCAACCCGTTTTTCGTCCGGCGTTCCACCTCGACCGTGTCGGCCTCCAGGAAGGCCGCGACGGCCCGCTCGGCGTCCGCCGCGGTGACCTGGTCGAGCCGGATCTCCCATACGGACGCCTGCAGCCGGTCGGCGAGCCCCGAGGTGCGGACCTCCACGGACTCGATCACATCGAGGCCCTCGGGCAGCGACTCGTCGAGGACCGCCCGCAGCTTCTCGGGGTCGCGCGCCTCGGTCAGCTGGATCTCCAGGTACTCCGCCTCGCTGCCGGTGCCGGTGGGTGCGGCATTGGCGTAGGACACCTTCGGATGCGGGGTGAACCCGGCCGAGTACGCCATCGGCACCTCGGCGCGGCGCAGCGCTCGCTCGAAGGCGCGCTGGAAGTCGCGGTGGCTGGTGAACCGGAGGCGGCCGCGCTTGGTGTAACGCAAACGGATGCGCTGCACCGCGGGTGCGGGCGGCGGGCCTTCGGGCTGTCGCTTGCCCAGGGGACTGTCTCCTTGTGCTTCCTTGCCGTCGAACACCAGGGCCATGGGGCCCCGATGTCTTCCAGCCTACTTTGTGGGCGGCGCGGGCGGCCCGGTGACGGAGGGCCGCCGGACGGCTACGTCACCGCCGGACCGGCCTCATCACCGCCGGACCGGCTACGTCACCGCGCGACCGCCATGTCACCGGAGTACGGCTACTCGGCTACTTCACCGACAGCGGCAGCAGCTTCCGTCCGGTGGGGCCGATCTGGATCTCGGTCTGCATCTGCGGGCAGACGCCGCAGTCGAAACAGGGGGTCCAGCGGCAGTCGTCCACCTCGGTCTCGTCGAGGGAGTCCTGCCAGTCCTCCCACAGCCAGTCCTTGTCGAGGCCCGAGTCGAGGTGGTCCCAGGGCAGGACCTCCTCGTAGGTGCGCTCGCGCGTGGTGTACCAGTCGACGTCGAGGCCGAAGTCGGGCAGGGTCCGCTCGGCGCACTCCATCCACCGGTCGTAGCTGAAGTGCTCGCGCCAGCCGTCGAAGCGGCCACCGTCCTCGTAGACGGCGCGGATGACCGCGCCCACCCGGCGGTCGCCGCGCGAGAGCAGGCCCTCGACGATGCCGGGCTTGCCGTCGTGGTAGCGGAAGCCGATCGAGCGGCCGTACTTCTTGTCGCCGCGGATCTTCTCGCGCAGCTTCTCCAGCCGGGCGTCGGTCTCCTCGGCGCTCAGCTGCGGGGCCCACTGGAAGGGGGTGTGCGGCTTGGGGACGAAGCCGCCGATGGAGACCGTGCAGCGGATGTCGTTCTTGCCGGACACCTCGCGGCCCTTGGCGATGACCTTGGTGGCCATGTCGGCGATCTGGAGCACGTCGTCGTCGGTCTCGGTGGGCAGACCGCACATGAAGTACAGCTTCACCTGCCGCCAGCCGTTGCCGTACGCGGTGGCCACCGTACGGATGAGGTCCTCTTCCGAGACCATCTTGTTGATGACCTTACGGATGCGCTCACTGCCGCCCTCGGGGGCGAAGGTGAGGCCCGAGCGGCGCCCGTTGCGGGTCAGCTCGTTGGCGAGGTCGATGTTGAAGGCGTCCACCCGGGTCGACGGGAGGGACAGGCCGATCTTGTCCTCCTCGTACCGGTCGGCGAGGCCCTTGGCGATGTCGCCGATCTCAGTGTGATCGGCGGAGGACAGCGACAGCAGGCCGACCTCCTCGAAGCCGGTGGCCTTCAGCCCCTTGTCGACCATCTCGCCGATCCCGGTGATCGACCGCTCGCGCACCGGGCGGGTGATCATGCCCGCCTGGCAGAAGCGGCAGCCCCGGGTGCAGCCGCGGAAGATCTCCACCGACATCCGCTCATGGACGGTCTCGGCCAGCGGCACCAGCGGCTGCTTGGGGTAGGGCCACTCGTCGAGGTCCATGACGGTGTGCTTGGACACCCGCCACGGCACGCCCGAGCGGTTCGGCACCACGCGCGAGATCCGCCCGTCGGCCAGGTACTCCACGTCGTAGAACTTCGGGACGTAGACGCTGCCAGTGCGGGCGAGGCGGAAGAGCAGCTCATCGCGGCCGCCGGGTCGGCCCTCGGCCTTCCAGGCGCGGATGATCCCGGTCATGTCGAGCACGGCCTGCTCACCGTCGCCGATCACCGCGCAGTCGATGAAGTCGGCGATCGGCTCGGGGTTGAACGCGGCGTGGCCGCCCGCGACCACCACGGGGTGGTCCTCGGTGCGGTCCACGGCGTCCAGGGGAATACCGGCGAGGTCCAGCGTGGTGAGCAGGTTGGTGTACCCCAGCTCGGTGGAGAAGGAGACGCCGAGGAAGTCGAACGCGGACACCGGGCGGTGCGAATCCACGGTGAACTGCGGCACCTTGTGCTCGCGCATCAGCTCCTCGAGGTCCGGCCACACGCTGTAGGTGCGCTCGGCGAGCACGCCCTCGCGCTCGTTGAGGACCTCGTAGAGGATCATGACGCCTTGGTTGGGGAGCCCGACCTCGTAGGCGTCCGGGTACATGAGCGACCAGCGGACGTCGCAGGAGTCCCAGTCCTTGACGGTGGAATTGAGCTCACCGCCTACGTACTGGATGGGCTTCTGCACATGCGGCAGCAGGGCCTCGAGCTGTGGGAAGACCGACTCGACAGACATCGCGGACTTTCGTGAAGCTGACAGGGGTGACCCTCAAGGCTACCTGCCCCGCCGGGCGCCCTCGCCACGGATCAGGTCTCCCGGTCCGCCCGGTCAGGCCTCCAGGTCCGCCCGGTGCTTCTTGCGCGAGGTCTCGGCCCACAGGTCCGGCAGCTCACGCTCGCGGGCGGCCGCCCGCGCCTCCTCGCGCCCATAGAGCAGCCCGAAGGTGAAGTCGCTCTCACCCGCGCCGTGCGCCTCGACGGCCAGCTCGCGCAGCGCCTCCCGGGCGACCACGCTGTCCTGGTGGTCGCCGAGCAGCTCCTGCACCTCGGCCATCAGCGCGGCGAACGCCTTGGCGGGCTTCCCCAGCACCGGGCGGGCGACCTCGGCCGCGTAACGGACCCGTTTGGCGTCCTTACGGCCCTCATGAAGGGTGACGTCGCGGTCCGGCCCGGCGGGTGTGGCGAGGGCGGCCTCGATGCGGCCGGAGAGCCGGTCGTAGTCGCCCAGCACGGCCTTCGGAATCACCTCCGCCCACGGCCGGGCGGCGGCGGGGCGCAGCGGCGGGGCGGCCAGAAGCGCGTCGAGGGCGTCCAAGAGCGCGAGATAGCGGTCACCGTCCAGCACACCGAGGAGCCGCTCGCGCGAGCCGCCCCGGCGCGCGTGCGACCAGACGCGCAGCCGGGCGGCCACGGGGCCGAGCCGCAGCTCGACGGGCACCTCGCCGAGCCGCTCGTCGAGGCGCGCGGTGAGCACTTCGCGGTCCCGGTCGACGCCGAGCTCGGCGGCCAGCCATTTCAGCTCGGCGCCGATGGGGTCGGTGACGGTCCGGTCCAGGACCCCGCGGTACGAGCGGAAGGCGCTGCGCATCCGGCGGGTGGCCACGCGCATCCCGTGGACCGAGTCGGGGGTCTCCAGGCGTACGGCGGGGTCGAGCGTGACGATCGCGGTGACCTGACGGCGCAGGTAGTCCAGCACCACATCGCCTGCCGTGGCCTTCTTGGGCTTGATTCCCCTCTCCCGCCGCTCCTTCGGGGCTTTCACCGGTCCCGCGGGCCCCTTCTGCTTCCTGGCCCTCTTACCGCGCCGGTCCGGGTCGGTCTGCGCCAGCGCTCTGGCCAGTTTCGAGGGGGCGGCCGACCGCCGCAGCCCCGCGTCCGCGAGATGCGGCTCCAGGGCGTCCAGCAGCGCCGGGGCGCCGCCCTCCGCCAGTTCCACCTCGGCCTCGGCCCAGCGCACCGGTTCCCCGGGCTCCGGTGCGAGCCGCCGCGCCGTGACGTGGTCGGCGGACAGCTCGGCGAGCGGCACCCCCTCGGCGTCCACCAGACGCTTGACGTGCCGCTCGGACAGCAGATGGACCAGCGGCACCAGCTCGGCGCCGCGCGTGCGGGAGCGTACGAGCCCGGCCAGCTCGGCGGGCAGCGTGTCCGAGAGCGGAGCGCGGATCTCGTCCCGCGCGTCCGGGCCCACGGGCAGTTTGAGATGCCATCCCTCGTCACCGCCGGTGCGTCGGCGCAGCGTGATGCCGTCGGCCGCGAGCCGCAGATCGGCGGTGTCGTAGTACGTGGCGTCGAGCGTGACGACGCCCTGGTCCGTCACGCCCGCGACCTCGGCGACCCCGGTCAGGTCCGGTAGGCAGCCGTCCTCGGTGGCTTCGTACTTACGCTCGATCTCCCGTGTCACGTCCACCATGACGTGAATGTAATCCCCCGAGACCGGCGAATGGGAGCCCTGTCGGACGGATCAGGCCGATACGGGCCTTTGCACCCGGATCGACTGGAGCAGCCCGATCGCGATCCATACGGCGAACATCGAGGACCCGCCGTAGGAGACGAACGGCAGGGGCAGACCGGCCACCGGCATGATGCCCAGCGTCATCCCGATGTTCTCGAACGACTGGAAGGCGAACCAGGCGATGATCCCGGCCGCGACGACGGTCCCGTACAGCTCCGTGGTGTCGCGCGCGATCCGGCAGGCGCGCCACAGCACGACCCCCAGCAGCAGGATGATCAGGCCCGCGCCGAGGAAGCCCAGCTCCTCCCCCGCGACCGTGAAGACGAAGTCGGTCTGCTGCTCGGGGACGAACTGACCGGTGGTCTGGGTGCCGTGGAAGAGCCCCTTACCGGTGAGCCCGCCCGAGCCGATCGCGATCCGCGCCTGGTTGGTGTTGTAGCCGACCCCGGCCGGGTCGAGCGCGGGGTTGGCGAAGGCGGCGAAGCGGTCGATCTGGTACTGGTCGAGGACGTGCAGCTGCCAGACGAGCAGCGCGCCCACCACGGCCGTGAGGATGAGCCCCGCGATCCAGCGGTTGGACGCGCCGGAGGAGAGCAGCACGGCGAGCACGATCATCGCCATGACCATCACCGAGCCGAGGTCCGGCATCAGCAGCACGATCGCGATGGGCAGTCCGGCCAGGCCGAGCGCCTGGACGACGGTGCGGTGGTCGGGGTTGAGCCGGTCGCCCGCGTCCACGCGCGCGGCCAGCAGCATCGCCATCCCCAGGATGATCGTGATCTTGGCGAACTCACCCGGTTGCAGGGAGAATCCGCCGCCGACCACGATCCACGCGTGGGCGCCGTTGATCGTCGAGCCCAGCGGGGTGAGCACGGCGAGGACGAGGAGGACGGACAGCCCGTAGAGGACCGGGACCGCGCCGCGCAGGGTGCGATGGCCCAGCCAGATGGTGCCGATGGCGAGCAGCAGCCCGATGCCGGTGTTGAGGGCGTGCCGGACCAGGAAGTAGTACGGGTCGCCCTGGTTCAGCTCGGTGCGGTTGCGGGTGGCGGAGTAGACGAGCGCCCCGCCGATCGCGGACAGTGCCAGCGCGGTGAGCAGCAGCACCCAGTCGAGGCGGCGGACGACCGAGTCGCGCGCCATGAGCTTGCTCCAGGCGCCGCGCTCCGGGGTGAAGCGGCGGACGGAGTAGCCATGCGTGGACGCGCTCATGAATCAGCTCCCCGCCGCCGCTCCCGCGCGGCCGCCTCGAACTGCTTGCCGAGCGGCTGGGACTCGATGGAGCCGTCCGACGAGATCTTCGGCAGTTTGGCCTGCGGCTGGGGCAGCAGCGCCTTCTTCTTGTCGATGCCGCCCTTGGCGTCGACCCCGTACAGCGCGTTGTAGATCTTGCGCACGGCGGGGCCGGAGGCGCCGGAGCCGGTACCACCCTGGGAGATCGTCATGACGACCGTGTAGTCCTTGGTGTACGTGGCGAACCACGAGGTGGTCTGCTTGCCGTAGACCTCCGCGGTACCGGTCTTGGCGTGCATCGGGATCTTGCTCTGCGGCCAGCCCTGGAACCGCCAGGCGGCGGTGCCCCGGGTGGCGACGCCCGCGAGCGCGCTGTCGATCCTCTTGTGCAGACTGGCGCTGATCGGCAGCTTGCCGTGCGCCTTCGGCTTGATCTCCTGGATGTCCTTGCCGTCGGGGCTGACGATCGCCTTGCCGACGCTCGGGTCGTGGAGCGTGCCGCCGTTGCTGATGGCCGCGTAGATGGTGGCCATCTGGATCGGGGTGACGAGGGTGTCGCCCTGGCCGATGGAGTAGTTCACGGAGTCACCGGCGCGCATCTTCATGCCCTCGAGGCAGTTCTCGTAGGCGATCCGCTGGCCGTAGGACCCGTCCTTCTTGCCGGTCTTGCACCAGGCGTCCTTGTTGGCCTTCCAGTAGTCCTTCTTCCACTGGCGGTCCGGGATCCGGCCGGTGACCTCGTTGGGCAGGTCGATCCCGGTCTCCTTACCGAGGCCGAACTGGTGGGCGGTCCGGTAGAACCAGTCCCCCGGCTTCTTCTTGGGCTTGTTGCCGCCGTCCTTCTTCCACTCGTCGTAGGCGATCCGGTAGAAGACGGTGTCGCAGGAGACCTCCAGCGCGCGGCCGAGGCTGATCCCGCCGTAGTTCTCGGACTCGAAGTTCTTGAAGACCTGGCTGCCGATGTTGAACGAGCTGGTGCAGGCGTAGGGGCCGTTGAAGTCGTAGCCGGCGTTGACCGCGGCGGTCGTCGGGATGACCTTGAAGATCGAGCCGGGGGCCGCCTGGCCCTGGATCGCCCGGTTGAGCAGCGGGTAGTTGGACTTCTTGCCGGTGAGCTGCTTGTAGTCCTTGCCGGAGATGCCGCCGACCCAGGCGTTGGGGTCGTATGTCGGGTTGGACGCCATGGCCACCACCCGGCCGGTCTTGGCCTCCATGACCACGACCGCGCCGGAGTCCGCCTTGTAGTTGGTGCCGGTGTTCCGGTCGTGCTGCTTGCGGGCGTCCCGCATCGCCTGGTCCAGCTCCTTCTCCGCGACGGCCTGGACCCGCGAGTCGATGCTGGTGACGACGTTGTCGCCGGGGCGGGCCCGCTGGCTCTCCCGCTGGCCGATGACCCGGCCGAGGTTGTCGACCTCGTAGCGGGTCACCCCCGCCTTGCCGCGCAGTTCGCTGTCGTACTGGCGCTCGAGGCCGTTGCTGCCGACCTGGTCGGAGCGGAGCAGGGGCGACTTGGTGTGCTCGGCCTCCTTCACCTGCTCATCGGTGACCGGGGAGAGATAGCCGAGCACCTGGGCGGCGTTGGAACCGGCGGGCGCGGCGTAGCGGCGCACGGCGGTGGGCTCGGCGCTGATGCCGGGGAAGTCCTCTTCGCGCTCGCGGATCTGGAGCGCCTGCTTGGCGCTGGCCTCGTCGGTGATCGGGATGGGCTGGTACGGGGAGCCGTTCCAGCAGGGCTGCGGGGTCTTGGCGTCACACAGCCGGACCTTGTCCATGACGTCCTTGGGCTTCATGCCCAGGACGTCGGCGAGGCGGGTGAGGACGGCCTTGCCGTCATCCGGCATCTTCATCAGCTCGGTACGGCTGGCCGAGACCACCAGACGGGTCTCGTTGTCGGCCAGCGGCACCCCGCGGGCGTCCAGTATGGAACCGCGCACGGCGGGGTGGACGACCTGCTGGACGTGGTTGTTGGCGGCTTCGGCGGTGTACTCGTCGCCATTGCGGATCTGGAGGTACCACAGGCGTCCGCCGAGGGTCAGCAGCAGCGAGAAGACCAGGATCTGGAGGGCGACGAGCCGGATGGTGACCCGGGAGGTCCGGCCGGTCTCAGGAATATTACTCATGGCGTCCCCTGAGGGCGGTGGCGGGAGACGGGCGGGCGGCGGGAGACGGGCGGGCGGTGGGAGACGGGCGGGCGGCGAGCGACAGGAGGGCGGCGAGCGACAGGAGGGCGGCGAGCGACGGGAGGGCGTTGCTCACAGGCGCTTGACCCCCTTGATGCGTGCCGTCCTGTTCTTCCCCGTGCGGGCCAGCAGCCCGCCGCGCTGGCTGCCGATCCGGGGCGCCCGGCCCGGCCGCCTGAGCCGGCTCATCCGGCCGATCCGGCCGGTGCTGACGCCGCCCGCCGTGCTGATCCAGCGGGACGGGCTCTCGCCACCGCCCGCGCTGTCGGCCATCGGATCGTTCTCGCTCCGTCTGGCGAGCCCCATGATCAGCGGCACCGTGAAGGGTGCCAGCAGCAGGTCGTAGAGGGCCGCGGTGAACAGCAGCTTGCCCAGGCCCACCTGACGGGCCGCGTCGTCGCCGACGAGGATGCCGACCCCGGCGTAGAGCAGCGTGGCGCCGATGGCCGCCGCCACGACCACCAGCATCGGCCCGGTGGCCGACCTGAGCTGGCCGGTCTCCGGCTTGGCGAGCCCGGCCAGATAGCCGATGACGCAGAGCACCAGGGCGTAGCGGCCCGCGGCGTGGTCGGCCGGCGGGGCGAAGTCGGCGAGCAGCCCCGCGCCGAAGCCGATGAGCGCGCCGCCGGTGTGGCCGTAGACGAGCGCGAGACCGAGCACGACGAGCAGCAACAGGTCCGGAACGGCGCCGGGCAGTTGGAGGCGGGCCAGTACGCAGATCTGGACGACGAGGGCGAAGACCACCAGGCAGGTCGACAGGACGATCCGGTTGAGGTGCAGCATCGGTCAGCTCCTGTTGGCGGCCGGGCTGGTGGCGGTGGCGGAGGGGTTGGCCGTGACGGTGACCGTGGGCGTCGGCTTGGGCTTCGCGGGCTTGGGCGGGAGCACGCTGTCCCGCGGGTTGTCCCGCGGCGGCTGGACGACGACCCCGACGATGTCCAGCTTGCTGAACCGGACATACGGGCGCACCCGGAGCGTGCGGGTCAGATCGCCCCCGGTGGGATCGACGCCGACGACCTTGCCGACCGGGACGCCGGGGACGAACGGCTTGTCCGCCTGGGAGCCGAAGGTGACCATCCGGTCGCCCTTCTTGATCCGGGCCTTGCCGTTGAGGAGCTGCACATGGAGCGAGCGGTCGCCGCGCCCGGTGGCGAAACCGAGCTCGCCCGATCCCTCCATACGGGTGCCGACGGTGAAGTCCGGGTCGATCGCGAGCAGCACGGTGGCCGTCGAGGAGCCGACGGTGGTGACCCGGCCGACCAGCCCGTCACCGTTGATGACGGTCATGTCGCGGCGGATGCCGTCACCGCTGCCCATGTCGATGGTGACGGTCCAGGAGAAGCCCTGGGCGGCGCCGATGCCGATGACCTGGGCGCCCTTGATGCCGTATTGACCGGCGCCGGCGGTCTTGAGCAGCTTGTCGAGCTCGGCGGAGCGGGCGCGGTCGCGGGCGTTGTTGCCGAGCCGCTGCTTGAGCTTGGTGTTCTCCTCCTCCAGCCGGCGGACCCGGTCGTGCCGGTCACCGGATTCCCGTACGGCCGCGACCGCGTTGCCGACCGGGTCCACGGCGGAGGCGACGCCGTCCTCAACGGGCCCGAAGACGGAAGCGGCGGCGTGCCGGGCGCCGTCGAGGGGTGAGTCCTCGCCGCCGCGGATATCCACCGTGATCAGCGCGAACGCGATGGCGACCAGCAGCACCAGGAGCAGCCGGCTCTCTCGTGTGTCCCTCACGTGCGGCGACGTGCCTTCCTCGTCGAAGTCGGACCGGTGCCGGGGATGTGATGACCGGTCGGTCCTGGGGAGCCTTATGCCTGTATATCAGCGTTCCGCCGCACGGGCAGCCAACCACCCGTACGGCCGGTCCGCCGGGTTGTCATCTGCGGGGCTGGGCGTCCAGCACCTGCTGGAGCGCCTCGAACTCCTCCACGCACTTGCCGGACCCGAGTGCGACGGAGTCCAGCGGGTCCTCGGCGATGTGGATCGGCATCCCGGTCTCGCGGCGCAGCCGCTCGTCCAGGCCGCGCAGCAGCGCACCGCCGCCGGTGAGCACGATGCCGCGGTCCATGACGTCGCCGGAGAGCTCAGGGGGGCACTTGTCGAGGGTGGTCTTGACCGCGTCGACGATCGAGTTGACCGGCTCCTCCATGGCCTTGCGGACCTCGGCGGCGGAGATCACCACGGTCTTGGGGAGGCCGCTGACGAGGTCACGGCCGCGGATCTCGGTGTGCTCCTCCTCGTCGCCCTCGTACGCCGAGCCGATGGTGATCTTGATGTTCTCGGCGGTGCGCTCGCCGAGCAGCAGGCTGTACTCCTTCTTGATGTGCTGGATGATCGCGTTGTCCAGCTCATCGCCCGCCACCCGGATGGACTGCGCGGTGACGATGCCGCCCAGCGAGATGACGGCGACCTCGGTGGTGCCGCCGCCGATGTCCACGACCATGTTGCCGGTGGCCTCGTGGACCGGAAGGCCGGAGCCGATGGCCGCGGCCATGGGTTCCTCGATGATGTGCACCTGACGGGCGCCCGCCTGGGTGGACGCCTCGATGACGGCGCGGCGCTCGACCCCGGTGATACCAGACGGCACACAGACGACCACTCGGGGCCGGGCGAGATACCGTCGCTTATGGATCTTGAGGATGAAGTACCGCAACATCCGCTCGGTGATCTCGAAGTCGGCGATAACGCCGTCCTTGAGCGGACGCACAGCGACGATGTTGCCAGGGGTGCGGCCGATCATCTTCTTCGCCTCGGCGCCCACGGCGAGAATTCCGCCGGTGTTGGTGTTGATGGCGACGACGGATGGCTCGTTGAGGACGATCCCGCGGCCCCTGACGTACACCAGCGTGTTGGCGGTCCCGAGGTCGACAGCCATGTCACGGCCGATGAACGACATGTTGTTCCCCATGAGGATACGTCAGGCCTTCCCTGCTGGAGCGATTGCTTGCTTGAGGTCGGCAGGATGGGTGTGCGCTGCGAGGCGCAGAGACTTCATCGTAGTCACGCCCGCTCGAACACGCTGCGGGGGTCCTCCGCCATTGTCAGCAGAACACGACCCCGCCTCCTCTAATGGTGACGTCGTGTCGCGGAGATGCGTTCCCCCGATCGGCTCGCATATGCCGAAGGGCGGCCGGGTAATTCGGCCGCCCCCAGGTCAGCAGGGGTGTGGCAAGCTGATGATCAAACTGATGGCCGATCAGTAACGATCGGATCGGGATCAGGCGAGCCCGGGAAAGAAAATCTTGATTTCCCGTTCGGCGGACTCCGCCGAGTCGGAGGCATGGATCAGGTTTTCCCGAACGATGGTGCCGAAATCGCCACGGATGGAGCCCGGCGCCGCGGCGATCGGGTCGGTCGGCCCGGCCAGCGCCCGGACGCCCTCGATCACCCGCTCACCCTCGACCACCAGCGCCACGGCCGGACCAGAGGCCATGAACTCCACCAGCGGCGCGTAGAACGGCTTGCCGACATGCTCGGCGTAGTGCTGCTCCAGGACCTCACGCTCCAGCTGACGCAGCTCGAGGGCGCTGATCGTCCAGCCCGCCTTCTTCTCGATCCGCCCCAGAATCTCGCCCACCAGTCCGCGTCGGACGGCGTCGGGCTTGAGCAGGACGAGCGTGCGCTGGCTCACGGTGCGGGCTCCTTTGGGAAAAGACATGCGGCGAGGCTGTGAGGCAGAGGCTACATGGGGGAACGACGGCCATGTCACGCAGTGTCAGGCGAGGCGGCCGAGGACGCGGCGAACCGCGCCTTGGCCTCGTCGACCTTGCGGCCGAAGTGGACCGAGGCCCACCACAACGCGGCGAAGACCGCCCCGAGGAAGAACATGGTGGGCACCACGAAACCGCTCAGCACCAGCCCGATCTGCAGGGCCCAGCCGATCTGCACCGCACCCGGACGGCTCAGCAGCCCGCACAGCAGCACACACAGCCCCATGGCGATTCCGCTGACCGTCCAGACGGTGCCCATGGACAGCCCGGACGTCTTCATCGCGACCAGCCCGGCGAAGCCGATCACGAAGAACTCGCCGATGAGGGTGGAAGCGCACAGCGTTCGCATATCAGCCCTTTCCCAGGAGGAGCCGGGCCTCGCCGACCGTGATCACCGACCCGGTCACCAGAACGCCCGCTCCGGCGTATTCGCCCTCTTCCTCCGCCAGGGTGATGGCGGCCTCCAGAGCGTCGTCCAGCCGCGGCTCGACCTGGACCCGGTCGGAGCCGAAGACCTCGACGGCGATCGCGGCCAGCTCGTCCGGGTCCATGGCGCGGTGGCTGGAATTGCCGGTCACGACGACCTCGGCGAAGATCGGCTCGAAGGCTTCCAGCAGACCGCGCACGTCCTTGCCGTCACTCGCCCCGACCACGCCGATCAGCCGGCTGAAGTCGAAGGACTCGGTGACCGCCGCGGCGGCGGCACGGGCGCCCGCGGGGTTGTGCGCGGCGTCCAGCACCACGGTGGGGCTGCGGCGCACGACCTCCATCCGGCCGGGCGAGGTCACGGAGGCGAAGGCGGAGCGGATGGTGTCGATGTCGAGCGGACGGGCGTGCTGGGAGCCGACGCCGAAGAACGCCTCCACGGCCGCCAGCGCCATCGCCGCGTTGTGCGCCTGATGGGCGCCGTGCAGTGGGAGGAAGACATCGGTGTACTCCCCGCCGAGGCCGCGCAGGGTCAGCAGCTGGCCGCCGACCGCCACCTCCCGGGACAGCACACCGAACTCCATGCCCTCACGGGCGACCGTGGCATCCACCTCGACCGCGCGCTTGAGCACCACGGAAGCGGCCTCCACCGGCTGCTGCGCGAGCACCACGGTGGCGTCCTGCTTCACTATGCCGGCCTTCTCGACGGCGATCTGCTCCGGAGTGGTGCCGAGCCGGTCGGTGTGGTCCAGCGAGATCGGCATGATCACCGCGACGCCCGCGTCGATCACATTGGTGGCGTCCCAGGAGCCGCCCATGCCGACCTCGACCACCGCGATGTCCACCGGCGCGTCCGCGAAGGCCGCGTACGCCATGCCGGTGAGCACCTCGAAGAAGGACAGCCGGTGCTCCTGCTGGGCGTCGACCATCTCGATGTACGGCCGGACGTCCTGATACGTCTCGATGAACCGCTCGGCGGAGATCGGCGCCCCGTCCAGGCTGATCCGCTCGGTGATCGACTGGACATGGGGACTGGTGTAGCGGCCGGTGCGCAGCTCGAAGGCGCCCAACAGCGACTCGATCATGCGGGCGGTGCTGGTCTTGCCGTTCGTACCGGTGATGTGGATCGACGGATAGGCCCGCTGCGGCGAGCCCAGGATGTCCATCAGTGACTCGATCCGCACCAGCGACGGGTCCAGCTTGGTCTCCGGCCAGCGCGTGGCCAGCTCGCCCTCCACCTCCCGCAGGGCGCGGTCCACCTCGGGGTCGGCCGGGCGGGCCGGGATACCGTCCCCCTGCGGCGGCCCGGACTGCGCACGCAGCGTCCGGCTGCCGGCCTCGATCACCGCCAGATCGGGGTCGCGGTCGGTCTCGGCTCCGACGATCTCTTCGAACTCGTCGGACTCGTCATGGGGGCGCTCCTCGCTCACGCCGACCAGTCTACGAGGGAGGGGGGACAACCCGGCCCAGCGCCATCCCCACCCAGGTCACGAGCCGGTATCTGTGACAAGGCGGCTCGCCTCCGGGGCGCTCATGTCGTTGTCGACGGTCGACGTGCTCGGTCGCTCGTTCCTCGCTCCCTGCGCGCGACTCCCTTTCGACAGCGACGCGCCCCTTCGGCTCACTCGCCGACCAATGCCGCCTTCATCATCGACTTGGCGATCGGGCCCGCCAGACCGCCGCCGGAGATGTCGGCGCGGGCCGCGTCGCTGTCCTCGACCACCACCGCGACCGCGACCTTGTGGCCGCCGCCGGCGTCCGCGTAACTGATGAACCACGCGTACGGATTGGCGCTGTTGTTCTCACCGTGCTGGGCGGTGCCGGTTTTGCCGCCCACCGTCACCCCGGGGATCTTCGCGTTGGTCCCGGTGCCCTGGTCCACGACCGTCCGCATCGCGGACTGCAGCTCGGACGCGGTGTGCCGGGACATCGCCTGGCTGTAGGTCTTGGCCGAGGTCCGGTCCAGGGCGGACGCGCTGCCGTCCGTGGTGCGGTCGACCTCGTACGGGGTCATCAGCTTGCCGTCATTCGCGATGGCCGAGGAGACCATCGCCATCTGCAGCGGAGTGGCCGTCACATCGAACTGCCCCATACCGGTCAGGGCCGTCTGCGAGTCGTTCATGCCGCTCGGGTAGGTGCTCTTCGCGGCGCGCACCGGGATGTCCAGCTCGGTGTCGTCGAAGCCCAGCTTCTTGGCCTCCGCCGCCACCTTGGACTGGCCGAGGTCCACGGCCATCTTCGCGAAGACCGTGTTGCACGAGTACTCCAGGGCGGTGCGTATCGTCGCGTTCTCGCAGGGCGCCGACCTGTTCTCGTTGTGCATATCGGTGACCGTGCCCGGCAGCCGGTACGGATCCGGGCTCTTGGTCGGCTCGTCCACCGACGGGTACAGCCCGTTCTCCAGCGCCGCGGCGGCGACCAGGACCTTGAAGGTGGAGCCCGGCGGGTACGTCTGGCGCAGCGCGCGGTTCAGCATCGGCTGCTTGTCGTCCTTCTGGAGCGCGGTCCACGCCTTCTGGTCCGCCGTGGAGGAGCCCGCGAAGGTGCCGGGGTCGTACGAGGGGGTGCTGGCCAGGCCCAGGACGGCGCCGGTGGTGGGGTCGAGCGCCACGGCCGCGCCGGTCTTGTTCCCCAACCCCTCGTAGGCGGCCTTCTGCACGGCCGGGTTGATCGTGGTGATCACGTCGCCGGGCTTGGACCGCTCCCGCGTCACCGCCTCGAGCGGGTTCTTCAGCCGGCTGTCGGAGCCGTCGAGCACCTGCCGCTCCAGGGCCTCCACCTGAGTGCTGCCGTAGGATTGGGAGGCGTAGCCGGTGACCGGCGCCCAGAGCTTCCCGTCCGTGTAGGTGCGCTTGTACTTCAGGTCGCCCTTGGTGGCGGCCGAGCCGGTGACCGGCTTGCCGCCGGCGATGATGTCGCCCAGCGGCCCGGCGTACTCGGAGATGGCCACCCGGGCGTTGCGCGGGTCCTCCCGGAGACTGTCGCCTCTTGCCAACTGCACATAGGTGACCCAGGCGAGCAGGGCCAGCACGAGCAGCAGCGAGAACACCGATGCCCTTCTCAGCGGCTTGTTCATGGAGGGGGAGCTCCTTCCGGGACGTACGGCCGGATAACTCCCTGAAGGCAGTGTTTGGTTCCCGGTGGGGCATTGCTGTGTGGTGCCTGTGAGGCGTCTGTGGGGCTTCTCGGGGGCCCCGTGAGGCTTCTCCGGGGTGCCTGTGGCACATCACACACACCTCAACGCACAAGCGCCCCCGCCGGATTCCGGCGGGGGCGCTGTGGTGCGATCGCTACTCCTCGGTGGTCAGCCCTTGGGGAGGGCCGCCAACTGGGCTGTGATCCGGGCGATATCGGCCTCGGCGGTCGCCTGCCGGGTGCGGATCTTCTCCACGACATGGTCGGGGGCCTTGGCCAGGAAGCCCTCGTTGGACAGCTTCGCGGTCGTCTGCGCCTTGTCCTTCTCGGCCGCGGCGAGATCCTTGGCCAGCCGCTTGCGCTCGGCCTCGACGTCGATCGCGCCGGACAGGTCCAGCGCCACGGTCGCGCCCGCGACCGGCAGCGACGCGGTGGCGGTGAAGTCCTCACCGGCCGGCTGGAGGCGCAGCAGGGAGCGCATCGCGTCCTCATGGGCGGCCAGCGAGGTGCCGGACAGCTCCAGCCGGGCGGGGACTCGCTGACCGGGCTGGAGGCCCTGGTCGGCGCGGAACCGGCGGACCTCGGTGACCACCTGTTGGAGGTTCTCGATCTCCCGCTCGGCCGCCTCGTCCCGGAAGCCGCTGTCGCCCGGCCAGTCCGCGATGACGACGGACTCCTGGCCGGTCAGCGAGGTCCACAGCTTCTCGGTGACGAACGGGACCACCGGGTGCAGCAGCCGCAGCGTGACGTCCAGGACCTCGCCGAGGACGCGCCGCGCGGCGTCGGCCTCGGCGCCGCCCTTGGCGAAGGTGGTCTTGGACAGCTCGACGTACCAGTCGAAGACCTCGTCCCACGCGAAGTGGTAGAGGACGTCGGAGAGCTTGGCGAACTGGTAGTCCTCGTAGTACGCGTCGACCTCGGCGACCACCGCGTTCAGCCGGGACAGGATCCAGCGGTCGGTGGCCGACAGCCGCTCGGGGGCGGGCAGTTCGCCCTCGACCGTGGCGCCGTTCATCAGCGCGAAGCGGGTCGCGTTCCAGATCTTGTTGGCGAAGTTGCGGGACGCCTGGACCCAGTCCTCGCCGATCGGGACGTCCACGCCGGGGTTGGCGCCCCGGGCCAGGGTGAAGCGGACCGCGTCCGATCCATAGGTGTCCATCCAGTCCAGCGGATTGACCGCGTTCCCAAAGGACTTGGACATCTTCTTGCCGAACTGGTCACGGACCATGCCGTGCAGCGCGATGGTGTGGAACGGCGGGGTGCCGTCCATCGCGTACAGGCCGAACATCATCATCCGGGCGACCCAGAAGAAGAGGATGTCGTAGCCGGTGACCAGGACCGAGTTGGGATAGAACTTCTCCATGCTCTCGGTCCGCTCGGGCCACCCGAGCGTCGAGAACGGCCACAGGCCGGAGGAGAACCAGGTGTCCAGGACGTCGCTGTCCTGGTGCCAGCCCTCGCCGCTCGGCGGCTGCTCGTCCGGTCCGACGCAGACGACCTCGCCGTTCGGCCCGTACCAGACCGGGATCCGGTGGCCCCACCACAGCTGGCGCGAAATACACCAGTCGTGGAGGTTGTCGACCCAGTCGAAGTAGCGCTTCGACATGTCCTCCGGGTGGATCTTCACCCGGCCGTCGCGGACCGCGTCACCCGCGGCCTTGGCCAGCGGTCCGACCTTGACCCACCACTGCATGGACAGCCGCGGCTCGATGGTGGTCTTGCAGCGCGAGCAGTGGCCCACGGAGTGGGTGTACGGGCGCTTCTCGGCCACGATGCGGCCCTCGGCGCGCAGGGCGCCGACGACGGCGCTGCGCGCCTCCAGCCGGTCCAGGCCCTGGAAGGGGCCGTGGGCGGTGATGACCGCGTGCTCGTCCATGACGGTCAGGTTCGGCAGGCCGTGCCGCTGCCCGATCTCGAAGTCGTTCGGGTCGTGGGCCGGGGTGACCTTGACCGCGCCGGTGCCGAACGCGGGGTCGACGTGCTCGTCCGCGACGATCGGGATCCGGCGGCCGGTCAGCGGCAGCTCGATCTCGGTGCCGACCAGGTGGCGGTAGCGCTCGTCGCCGGGGTGGACGGCGACCGCGGTGTCGCCCAGCATCGTCTCGGCACGGGTCGTGGCGACGACGATGGACGCGCCCGCCCGTCGCCCGCCACCACCCTCAACCGAGGCGCTACGCGCCGCCCCTTCTTCCAGATCGCCGTACCGGATCGAGACGAGCTCGCCGTCATCGTCGTCGTACTCCACCTCGATGTCCGAGATGGCCGTAAGACAGCGCGGGCACCAGTTGATGATGCGCTCGGCGCGGTAGATCAGCTCGTCCTCGTAGAGCCGCTTGAAGATCGTCTGGACGGCCTTGGAGAGCCCCTCGTCCATGGTGAAGCGCTCGCGGTTCCAGGCCACGCCGTCGCCCAGGCGCCGCATCTGCCCGGAGATCTGCCCGCCGGACTCGCTCTTCCACTGCCAGACGCGCTCGACGAACGCCTCGCGGCCCAGGTCGTGGCGGGAGACGCCCTCCTTGGCCAGCTCGCGCTCGACCACGTTCTGCGTGGCGATACCGGCGTGGTCCATCCCCGGCTGCCAGAGCGTCTCAAAGCCCTGCATTCGCTTGCGCCGGGTGAGCGCATCGATGATCGTGTGCTCGAAGGCATGGCCGAGGTGGAGCGAGCCGGTCACATTGGGGGGCGGGATGACGATGGTGTAGGGCTCTTTGTCGCTCTTCGCGTCCGCCTCGAAGTAACCGCGCTCTACCCAGCGCTCGTACAGCGGCCCCTCTACATCGGCCGGCGCGTACTGGGTCGGCAGTTCGGGGTGGCTGTTCGGCCCGCTCGTGGGGCGCTGCGAAGAGTTCTCGGTCACGCCCGCAGTCTAAAGGGCCGCGGCCTTCCGTTACGAACCCGTTGTGGCCCCGGCGCCAAGGCCCCCGAGGGCGTCGGGAAGGATGTTTGGAACCTGTCATGCGCATAAGGAGAGGCACATGAGCCATCAGCAGCCGCCGCCGCAGCCCGGCCCCTATGGGGGCCAGCCAGGGCCGTACGGCGCCGGTCAGCCTCCCGTGCCCAATCCGTACGCGCAGCAGCCCGGTCCCTACGGACAGCCGCCGCAGCCGCCCCAGCAGGGCTACGGCTACCCCGGGCAGCCGCAGGGCAGGCCAGGCCCGTATGGACAGCCCGCGAACCCTTACGGTCAGCCGCCGCAGCCGCCCCAGCAGGCCCCCGCGCCCCAGCAGGGTCCGGGCTACTACGGCGGGCCCCAGACCCCGCCGCCCCCGGGGCCGACGGCCGGTGGCAACGGTAAGGGCAGGAAGGTGGGGCTCGCGGTCGGCGCGGTGGTGATCGTGGCGGCGCTGGGTGCGGGGGCGTTCGCGCTGTTCGGCGGCGGCAGCGGCGGCCCGTACAAGCTGACCACCCCCGACACCGTGGCCTCGGACTACGAGCGCCAGGGCTCGGGCACGGACGACAGCGATCTGTCCGCGGCGGGCCGGAAGGACCTCCAGCAGGTGCCGGTCGTCAAGGACCCGCATCTGGTGGCGGCCGACTACCAGACCTCCGGCAAGGAGATGCTGAAGTTCACCGGCGTCTGGGGCGAGGTGACCGACCCGCGGCGTGGCGCGGACCTCGCGCTGGCGGTCATCGTCAAGACGCTGCAGGACAACGGCACCGCGCAGGCCAAGGGCAGCCCCCAGACGTTCTCGCCGGACGGTTTCGACGGGGACGTCCTGAAGTGCCAGTCCATGAAGTTCACCTCGGACCAGGGATCCATGGAGGCCCCCGCGTGCGTCTGGGGCGACAAGGACACCCTGGGCGTCACGGTCATGGCGGATCCGGCGGCCGCGGTGCTCGGTGGTGGCATGTCCCTTGAGGACGCCGCCGGCATCACGGCCAAGGTGCGCAAGGACGCGCGCGTCGAGATCGACGGCTAGCCCGCGGCCGGCGCATGGCAACACAACAGCACGATTTCTAACGAGGGATACAGATGAGCTACAACCAGCCGGGCCCCTACGGCCAGCAGCCCCAACAGCCGGGTCCCTACGGACAGGGTGGAGCGGCCGGCCAGCCCGGCTACGGCTACCCGCAGCAGCCGGGTCAGCCGGGTCCCTACGGACAGCCGCAGCAGCCGCCCCAGCAGGGCTACGGCTACCCCGGGCAGCCGCAGGGCCAGCCGGGCCCCTACGGCCAGCAGCCCAACCCGTACGCCCAGCAGCAGCCGTACGGCCAGCCGGGCATGCCGGGGCCGTACCAGCCGGGCCCGGGCCAGGGCGGCGGCAAGAAGAAGGGCCTGGCGATCGCGATCGGCGCGGTGGTCGTGGTGGCCGCGGTCGTCGGCGGCGTCCTGGTGTTCAAGGGCGGGGACGACAGCGGTGGCGGCGGCGGTAAGGTCGCCGACGACGGCAAGCGGTACAAGCTCACCACCCCCGCGACGGTGGCCGGCGACTACACCAAGAGCTCTTCCGGCGGGGGCGGGCTCACCTCCTCGGACGCGGACGACTTCGAGAAGTTCGGCGTCACCAACCCCAAGACCGAGAGCGCGGAGTACAAGTCCGGCGAGGGCATGAGCGCCAAGCAGTTGCAGCTCAACGGCGTCTGGGGCGAGGTGAAGGACCCCGAGGCGGTCGTCGACGGCGCCTTCTCGAAGATCGCGCAAGAGGCCGAGAAGGACCCCTCCACCAGCAATGGGATGAAGGCCGAGCTCGTGGGCAGCCCGGAGACGGTGACGCCCAGCGGCTTCGAGAACGCCGTGATGAAGTGCCAGAACACCAAGTTCACCCCGACCGGGGACTCCGGCTCCAGCGGCATACCCACCAAGGGCTTCTCGATCCCGATCTGCATGTGGGGCGACAACAGCACGGTGGCCTATGTGGTCGTCTCCGACGCGGCCGCGGCGCTGTCCGGCAAGGGCATGTCGCTCGACGAGGCCGGTGACATCACCGCGAAGGTCCGCAACGACGCGCGCGTGGAGATCAAGTAGCCGAGCGGGCCGCGCAGTTCACAGGCCACAGCCGATCCGGAGGGGGACCCCCACAGCCATGAGCCACAACCAGCCACCGCCGCCGGGGCCCTACGGCGGCGGACCCGGCCCGTACGGGGGCGCCCAGCCCAATCCGTACGGCGGGGGGCAGCAGCGGCCCGCGGAGCCCAACCCGTACGCGCAGACGCCGGGGTACGGCTATCCGCAGGCGCAGCCCCCGCAGGGCTACGGCTACCCGCAGCAGGCGGGTCCCTACGGCCGGCCGCCCTACCCCGCGCCGCCCGCGGCCGGCGGGGGCGGCAACCGCACCAAGATCATCGCGGTGACGGTGGCCGGGCTCGTGGTGGTGGGCGCGATCGTCACCGGCGCCGTGGTGCTGTCCGGCGGCGACGACGGCCCGAAGGCGATGAAGCTGGTCACCCCCAAGACGCTCGCCGACGGCACCTACACGCTGGACAAGGGCACGGACGACCTCGACAACGAGGGCACCAGCGTGCAGGGCAGCATGCCCGAGGGCGCGACCTCGGTCCTGGCCCAGTACAAGCGGTCGGACGACGACAACTCGGGGCTCGCCTTCTCCGGTATGTACGGCGACATCAGCGACCCGGACACGGTCCGCGACGAGATGTTCAAGGGCTTCGCGGGCGGCGACGGCTCCCCCACGGTGGAGCGGAAGCGCAAGCGGTTCCGGCCGAAGGGCGCTGACGGCCCGTCGGTGGAGTGCGAGGTGGTCAAGCTCTACGACCGGATCTACGCCCCGGCCTGCGTCTGGGCCGAGGAGACGGACGCGGCGATGGTGCTCGACGTCCAAGCGGAGAACACCTCGGCGTCGGACGCCGACATGGAGTCCTTCGCCAAGGTGACCGCGGGCATCTACCAGGACACCCGCAAGCCCGCCTGAACCGCCCGTAAGGCGGCCACAGGGCGCGTACGACACGAAGAGGGCCCCGGGAGACCGGGGCCCTCTTCGTACACCCTCAGCGGGGCGGCTGCGCGTGCGGGAGCGGCTACGCGCTCTTCTCGTGCCGCTCGCCCGGCTCGGTGCCGCGGGTGCGGGGCACCAGCGTGGGGTTCACATTGGAGTGCACGACGTCCTCGGTGATGACGACGCGGGCCACGTCCTTGCGGGACGGCACCTCGTACATCGCCGACATCAGCACCTCCTCGATGATCGCGCGCAGGCCCCGGGCCCCCGTGCCGCGCAGGATCGCCTGGTCGGCGATGGCCTCCAGGGCCGGGCGGTCGAAGTCCAGCTCCACCCCGTCGAGCTCGAACAGCCGCTGGTACTGCTTCACCAGGGCGTTCCGCGGCTCGACGAGGATTTGCAGCAGCGCCTCGCGGTCGAGGTTGTGGACGGAGGTGATGACCGGGAGACGGCCGATGAACTCCGGGATCATTCCGAACTTCACCAGATCCTCGGGCATGACCTCCTGGAACTGGTCGCTCGCCTCGATCTCGCGCTTGGAGCGGATCGTGGCACCGAATCCGATGCCCTTGGCACCCGCCCGCGACTCGATGATCTTCTCCAGACCGGCGAAGGCGCCGCCCACGATGAACAGCACATTCGTGGTGTCGATCTGGATGAACTCCTGATGCGGGTGTTTCCGGCCGCCCTGCGGCGGCACCGACGCCGTGGTCCCTTCCAGGATCTTCAGCAGCGCCTGCTGAACGCCCTCGCCGGACACATCGCGGGTGATCGAGGGGTTCTCGCTCTTGCGGGCCACCTTGTCGATCTCGTCGATGTAGATGATGCCCGTCTCGGCCTTCTTGACGTCGTAGTCGGCGGCCTGGATCAGCTTGAGGAGGATGTTCTCCACGTCCTCGCCGACATAGCCCGCCTCGGTGAGCGCGGTGGCGTCGGCGATGGCGAAGGGCACGTTGAGCATCCGGGCGAGGGTCTGCGCGAGCAGCGTCTTGCCGGAGCCGGTGGGCCCGAGCAGCAGGATGTTGGACTTGGCCAACTCGATGCCGTCGTCGCGGTTGTGGCCGCCGTTCTCGCCCGCCTGGACCCGCTTGTAGTGGTTGTAGACGGCGACCGAGAGCGCCTTCTTGGCGGCCTCCTGGCCGACCACATAGCCCTCGAGGAATTCATAGATCTCGCGCGGCTTGGGGAGTTCCTCCCAGCGCACTTCGGAGGTCTCGGCGAGCTCCTCCTCGATGATCTCGTTGCAGAGATCGATGCATTCATCGCAGATGTACACACCCGGGCCCGCGATGAGCTTCTTCACCTGCTTCTGGCTCTTCCCGCAGAACGAGCACTTGAGCAGGTCGCCGCCGTCACCGATGCGTGCCACGAGGTGCTTCCCCTTCGCCTTGGATCCGCTTTGCTGCGCGGAACCGGGTGCTTGCGCTGCGCTTTCTGCTTCTTTCCCGTGGGCCGGGGCCCTCAGCCCTCTATGACGGTACCTTGCCGGGCCCCCGGTTCGGGCCCCCCTTGGAGCTACTCGGTCCAAGGGGGGTGTTTCCACCGAAGATTCAGCCGAGGCCGACCGACGTCTTACGGGTGGAGACGATCTGGTCGACAAGACCGTACGCCAGGGACTCCTCGGCCGTGAGGATCTTGTCCCGCTCGATGTCGTCACGGATCTTCTCGATGGGCGTCGTGGAGTGCTTGGCCAGCATCTCCTCGAGCTGCGCGCGCATCCGCAGGATCTCGTTGGCCGCGATCTCCAGGTCGGAGACCTGACCGCGCCCGGTCTCACTGTACGGCTGGTGGATCAGGATCCGGGCATTGGGCAGCGCCATCCGCTTGCCCGGCGTTCCGGCGGCGAGCAGCACGGCCGCGGCGGACGCCGCCTGGCCCATGCACACCGTCTGGATGTCGGGCTTGACGAACTGCATCGTGTCGTAGATGGCGGTCAGCGCGGTGAACGAGCCGCCGGGAGAGTTGATGTAGACCGAGATATCACGGTCCGGGTCCATCGACTCCAGGCACAGCAGCTGCGCCATGACGTCGTTGGCGGAGGCGTCGTCGATCTGGACGCCCAGGAAGATCACGCGCTCTTCGAAGAGCTTGGCGTACGGGTCGTACTCGCGGATGCCCTGGGAGGTGCGCTCGACGAAACGCGGAACGACATAGCGGGATTCGGCCATCGGGCCGGTGTACAGGCCGCTGCCGGGGAAGTTGCTCATCTGGGTCTTCACCATCCTGTGGCGATCTGAGGGCTGGAGGTCGGCTACGGGACGGCGGGCCTCAGGCCCCGGTGCCGCCCCCGCCCGGAACGCTGGAGGCGGACGTCATGACGTCGTCGACCAGGCCGTACTCCTTGGCCTCGTCGGCGGAGAACCAGCGGTCGCGGTCGGAGTCACGGACGATCTGCTCAACCGTCTGACCGGTGTGGAAGGCGGTCAGCTCGGCCATGCGCTTCTTGGTGTGCAGCAGTCGCTCGGCGTGGATCTTGATGTCCGAGGCGGAACCCGCCAGGCCCGCGGAGGGCTGGTGGATCAGGATCTCGGCGTTGGGGAGCGCGAAGCGCTTGCCCGGAGTGCCCGCGCTCAGCAGGAACTGGCCCATCGAAGCGGCGAGGCCCATGGCGATGGTGACCACGTCGTTCTGGATGTACTGCATGGTGTCGTAGATCGCCATGCCCGCCGAGATCGAGCCGCCCGGGGAGTTGATGTAGAGGTAAATGTCCTTTTCCGGATCGGCGGCGAGCAGGAGCAGCTGAGCCGTGATCTTGTTGGCGATGTCGTCGTCGACCGGCTGGCCGAGGAAGATGATCCGCTCACCGAGCAGCCGGTTGTAGACCTGGTCGCCGAGGCCACCGACGGTCGGCTCGCCGGCGGCGGAAGGCATCGTATTCGTCACGTATCCACCTGCTCGTCTCTGACGGCTGACTGGCCGTCTCAGCGTCTTCTTCTGGGGCGTGGGGCCTGGCCGCCGATCTGGTCGGCGGGCTCGCGAGACTCCCCTGCCTCGTATCTACGGACCCTAACGCGCTGGTCGGCGGGCGCCATCCCGCATCAGGAACTGTTCGCTCTGAGCGCATGTCCCGGCACCGGACCGGCGTCGCGGAACACGAACGGGCCCGGACGCGCGCAGACGTTCGGGCCCGTTCGTACGGGCTGTGGAGCGAACCGTAGATCAGCTCTCGGCCTTGTCCTGCTTCTCCTCGGACTCCGCGGGCGCCTCGGCGGCCTCCGCCTCGGCCGCGGCGGGCTCCTCGGCGGTCTCGGAGGTGGCCTCGACCGTCTCGCCGGTCTCGTCCTCCTCGTCGTCCAGGTCCACGGTCTCGCCCTTGTCGTCGACGACCTTGGCGGCCTCGACCACCACGGCCAGCGCCTTGCCGCGGGCGACCTCGCCGACGAGCATCGGGACCTGGCCGCCCTCGACGACGGCCTGGGCGAACTGGTCCGGGCTCATGCCGGAGGACTGCGCGCGGCGCATGAGGTGCTCGGTGAGCTCCTCCTGGCCGACGGACAGCTGCTCCTTGTTGACCAGCTCGTCGAGGACGAACTGGGTCCGGATGCCCTTCTCGGCCTGCTCCTTGAGCTCGGCTTCGAACTCCTCGGCGGTCTTGCCCTGCATCTCCAGGTACGAGTCGAGGTTCAGACCCATCTGGCCCAGCTGGTGGTGCTCGAGGTTGTGCTTACGAGTGTTGATCTCGTCCTGGAGCAGCTTCTCCGGGATCGGCACCTCGACCAGCTCCAGCAGGGCGTCCAGCACCTTCTCCTGGGCCTGGGTGGCCTGCTCGAACTTCTTCGACCGCTCCAGGCGCTCACGGCTGTCGCCGCGCAGCTCCTCGAGGGTGTCGAACTCGCTGGCCAGCTGGGCGAAGTCGTCGTCGAGCTCGGGCAGCTCACGGGCCTTGACCTCGGAGACCTTGACCGAGACCTCGGCCTCCTTGCCCTGGGCGGAGCCGCCCTTGAGCTCGGAGGTGAAGGTGGCCTCGCCGCCCGCCTCCAGGCCGGTCACGGCCTCGTCGATGCCGTCCAGCAGCTCACCCGAGCCGATGGTGTAGGTGACGCCGGTGGCGACGCCGTCCTCCAGGACCTCGCCGTCGACCTTGGCCTCGAGGTCGACCACGACGATGTCGCCGTCGGCGGCGGCTCGCTCCACCGGGCTGGTGGTGGCGAAGCGCTCCCGCAGCTGCTCGACGGACTTGTCGATGTCCTCGTCCGAGACCTCGACGGAGTCGACGGTGACCTCGATGCCTGAGTAGTCCGGGATCTCGATCGCCGGGCGGATGTCCACCTCGGCGGTGAAGGTCAGCAGCTCGTTGTCCTTGAGCTCGGTGATGTCGACCTCGGGCTGGCCGAGCGGGTTCAGCTCACCCTCGTTGACCGCGTCGGTGTAGAACTTCGGGAGCGCCTCGTTGACGGCCTCTTCCAGCACGGCGCCACGGCCGAACCGCTGGTCGATGATGCGGGCCGGGATCTTGCCCTTGCGGAACCCAGGCACCGTGACCTGCTGGTTGATCTTCTTGTACGCCGCGTCGAGGCTGGGCTTGAGCTCCTCGAAGGGCACCTCGACAGTGAGCCGAACCCGGGTCGGGTTCAGGTTCTCCACGGCGCTCTTCACGGTTCGGTCTCCTTGGGGGCTGACGTGTGGTGTTCAGCTGCGGTGCGCTGTCGCGTCGCAGCGGATTCGCGTCCGGTTAAAAAGACACAGACACGCAGCTTGCATAGTAACCGCAAGCATGACGGGCCCCACAACGCGATCTTGACGTCTGTGGATGGTCGGGGTGGCCGGATTCGAACCGACGACCTTCCGCTCCCAAAGCGGACGCGCTACCAAGCTGCGCCACACCCCGTCGGTGCGACACGTAGGGTACATGCCCGCGGACGCCCCGGCTGCCGGTTATTCGACTGGTGGGCAAGGGTGTGCGGGGAACGGCCGGGAACCGCTACGATGCATCCCGTGCCGCGATCCGGGTGATCATGCCCGGGCGGAGGTGTCCGGGCGACCGGTGCATCCGTGTACGCGGCGTGTGCGGGCGTAGCTCAATGGTAGAGCCCCAGTCTTCCAAACTGGCTACGCGGGTTCGATTCCCGTCGCCCGCTCCACGGCTTTCGGCCCGGCCCGGGGAGTTCCCCGGAGCCGGGCCGTTCGCTTTTGCGCACACTCGCGCGTCCGGGCGCGCCCGCCCCGGGACGCGGGGGCGGAGGCCCAGGGATCCGCGATCAGGGGTTGATGTCGGCGATGGCCTCGGCGGCCGAGTCGAGGAACTTCTGGATGTCCGGCGCGACATTGGACGAGGCGAGCAGGAACCCGAAGAGGATCGCGACCAGGGCCGGTCCCCACTTGACCCGGCCATTGCGGATCATGAACACCAGGATGATGCCCACCAGCAGTACCAATGACAGGGAAATGGCCACAACATCCCACCCTCGGTCGCACACGTCTCACAGGCCCCGGAAGCACGCGACCCCGCACACCCCCGCAGCCACCATCGTGCCATCAACTCCCGCCGCCCAGCAGTGGGGTGGAGCGATAAACGGTCACATGTGCACACGACACCCACCCCTCCGGTACCCGTCCGGTAACCGTTCATTCAAAGGGTTACGGGTGACACTCCCCACAACTCGGCGGGCCGCCCGGCCGGTGAATTCCGATCACCCCGGATGATCTCGGGCAGGAATTCGGAATTCACTCGGCGGTCACTCGGCAGGGTGACAAAACATCAATGAATCAGACATTCCGCCAGAGCCTCCTGCGGGGCATATGCCCCAATTAAGCGGGATGAAGGCCACCAGAACGGACAGTCTGTGCCCGGATATCGAATGATCGCATCGCTTTGTCGACCCCTCGGCCGACTTACCCGGGCCGACTATCGGCCGCGATACGAAGGCTATGAACGGAAAGCAAACTGAACGAGGTTTTACGCAATACAGGTTTCAGCGCTATCGTGCCTCAGATGTTTCACGCTGCCATGACTCCCCCACGCGCAGTGAGGTGCCGGGTGGTCTCCCCCAGTTCCTGGTGGGAGGGCCTGTGACCAACTCCCTGCGCCCGCACGGTTATCAGCGGACCCCGCTCCCCCAGGAGGCGGCGCCCACTCCCCCCTCGCCGCGGACCGAAGAACCAGGGCAGCAGGCGACCACCCCGCCAGCCGCCTCCCCCGCCGGACAGAAGCCCAAACAGCGGGACGCGTTCTTCGACAACGCGAAGTACCTCGCGATCGTGCTGGTCGCGATGGCCCACTCCTGGGAGCCGCTCACCGACAGCAGCCGCACCGCGGAAGCGCTGTACATGGTCGTGTACACCTTCCACATGCCGGCCTTCATCGTGATCTCCGGCTACTTCTCACGCAGCTTCGACATGCGGCCGGACCGGCTCAAGCGCCTGATCACCGGCATCGCGGTGCCCTATGTGCTCTTCGAGGTCGCGTACACGCTGTTCAAGCGCTGGGCGGACGACGACCCGACGTACGACTTCAGCCTGCTGGACCCCTGGTACCTCACCTGGTTCCTGGTCGCGCTGTTCGTATGGCGGCTGACCACTCCGATCTGGAAGCTGGTGCGCTGGCCGCTCCCGCTCGCGCTCGCCGTCGCCACGCTCGCGGCGGTCTCGCCCGACATCGGCGACGACCTGGACATGCAGCGACTGCTGCAGTTCCTGCCGTTCTTCATCCTCGGCCTGTGCATGAAGCCCGAGCACTTCCAGATGATCCGCCGCCGCTCGGTGCGGATCGCGTCGGTGCCGATCTTCGCGTGTGCCCTCCTGTTCGCCTACTGGGCGGCGCCGCGGATGAGCTCGGCGTGGTTCTACCACCGCGACAGCGTCCAGGAGCTGGGCGCCCCGCCGTGGACCGGCCCGGTGATGACGCTCGCCCTCTTCGGCTGCTCCGTCGTGCTCGTCAGCTGCTTCTTCGCCTGGGTGCCGCGGCGCCATATGTGGTTCACGGTGCTGGGCGCCGGAACGCTGTACGGCTATCTGCTGCACGGCTTCCTGGCCAAGGGCTCCCGGTTCTGGGGCTGGTTCGACGACTACCAGTGGCTGCACAAGCCGCTGGGGGAGATCACGGTCACGATCATCGCCGCCACCGTGGTCACCGTGCTGTGCACGCCGCCCGTCCAGCGCGCCTTCCGCTTCGCCATGGAGCCGAAGATGGCCTGGGCCTTCCGTAAGGACCCCGCCGAACAGGCCCGCAGCCGTACGACGACGGCGGCCTAGCGCGCCAACGGCCGCCAACGACGCAAAGGGCTGGACCGCGGATCCCCACGGGCCAGCCCTTTCTCGGCTCTTCCATGGCTCTTCTGCGGCTCTTCTACGGCTCTTCTACGGCTCAAGGTAGCGCCGCACGGGCCAGGCGGTCGTAGCCCAGGTGAGCGGCCCAGCGGGCCCCCTCGACGGCCCAGGCGCCCGCGAGGGCAGGGTCCCGGGGCGGGCGCGGCACAACGCGGTGAGCTTGTTCTCACTCATTCCGGTGATTTCCCTACCGGCGGACGCGAGGCGCCCTTACTGGCGGCAGATCAGCAGCAGGGCGCGGTCGTCGTTGACGTCCTTCGCGACCGTCTCGATCAGGTGCCAGGCCGCGCCGTGGAAGCCGGAGCCGACGTAGCGGTCCGCCTCGCCGGTGAGGTGGTCGATGCCCTCGCTGATGTCCCGGTCGGCGGTCTCCACGAGTCCGTCGGTGAAGAGCATCAGGACGTCACCGGGCCGCAGCGTGCCCTTGGTGGGGTCGAATTGGGCGCCGTCGTAGACGCCCAGCAGCGGGCCGTCGGCGGACTTCTCCTCCCATTTGCCGGTGCCCGCGCTCAGCTGGAGCGCGGGCAGATGTCCGGCGGAGAAGAGCTCGAAATCGCCGCTGTCGAGGTCGAGGACGAGATGGATGGAGGTCGCGAAGCCCTCGTCCCAGTCCTGGCGCAGGAGATAGCCGTTGGCGGCCGGGAGGAAGCCGTGTGGCGGCAGGGAGCCGAGGAGGCCGCCGAAGGCGCCGGAGAGCAGCAGGGCGCGCGAGGCGGCGTCCATGCCCTTGCCGGAGACATCGGTGAGGACGACCTCGAGGGTGCGGCCGCCGCCGGTGCGGGCGGCCACGACGAAGTCGCCGGAGAAGGACTGCCCGCCGGCCGGGCGCAGCGCCATCTCGCGATGCCAGCCGCGCGGCAGGTTGGGCAGCTTGCTCTGGACGCGGATGCGCTCGCGCAGGTCGAAGAGCATGGTGCCGCCGCGCCGCCAGGGCACTCCGACGCGGCTGCGGAACTGGGCGATCAGCAGGCCGAAGAAGCCGACGGCGGCGACGACCAGGATGGTGCCGGGGGTGACCCGGGAGGAGGCGTCCTCCTCGGTGTACGGGCCGAGCACGGCTGACTCCACGATCAGGGCCGTGGCGGCCGCCGCGTACAGGGCGAGCAGGCTGGCGGGGCGCAGCAGCAGCCCGCCCGCGACGATGGGCAGGACGAGGGCGGACGGGGAGCACCAGTCGGGCTGGGCGATGGTGCCTCCGGCGATGGCGGGGACGCCGAGGAGCAGCGCGGTCAGGGCGAGCCGGTCGGAGCCCTCACCCCGGAAGTAGTCCACTCCGGCTTTGCGCACGCCTGTGCGAGCCCGGTGCAGAACTCTGCGCATCCGGGCCCACGGAGTGTCCACGCCGCCAGTCATTGCATCGGGACCCTACCCACCCGTTCGGACGCGCGTCGATTCGTGGCGCGTTGAACCACCCAGCCAGGGGGGCAATCGTAAGCGAAATTCGTTCGCGTGTGCGGGAAACGGCTGCTAGGGATGGGAATATGAGGACTGAGCTGCGCGTGCTCGACCCATCGATTTGGGATGATTGGTACGGAAAACTGGCACTCGCATTCGGCGGAGTTCCCGAAGCGCCGGAGGAATCCGCGCTCTGGCGGGAGTTGACCGAATGCGAGCGCTCGATCGGCGCGTGGGACGGCGCCGACATCGTCGGCACGGCGGGGCTGTTCAGCTTCCGGCTGTCGGTCCCGGGCGGCGGGATCGTCCCGGCGGCCGGGGTCACGATGGTGAGCGTGCAGGCCACGCACCGGCGGCGCGGGGTGCTCCGGGCCATGATGCGGCGGCAGTTGGACGACATCCGCGCGGCGGGCGATGAGCCGCTGGCCGTTCTGACCGCGTCGGAACCGGACATCTACGGACGGTTCGGCTATGGCGCGGCCACGCAGAACGCCTACGCCGAGATCGACACCACTCGGGTGCGGCTGACCGTCCCCGAAGGCACCGACGACGTACGGCTGCGCGCCGTGCCCCTGGAATCCGCCGTCGAGGCGTGCGAGGCCGTCTACGCCCGGCGGGTGCGCACCCGGCCGGGCATGCTGGAGCGGATCCCCGGCTGGGAGCGGGTGCCGCTGCTGGACCCGCCGGGTGACCGCGAGGGGGCGTCCCCGCTGCGCTGTGTGCTGGCCGAGTCGGGCGGCGAGGTCAGCGGCTATGTGCGGTTCGCGGTCAAGCCCGGCTGGGATCTGGCCGGGCCGAAGGGCACGGTCGTCCTGCGCGACCTGGAGGCCCTGGACCCGGCGTCCTACGCGGCGCTGTGGCGCTTTCTCTTCGATCTCGACCTGACCTCGGTGATCGGGACCGGCCCCCGCCCGGTCGACGATCCCTGGCAGCTCCTGGTCTCGGACATCCGGCGGTGCGCCGTAAGGCTGCGCGACTCGCTGTTCGTCCGCCTGGTGGACGTGGGGGCCGCGCTCGAGGCGCGGACGTACACCACGCCCGTGGAGACCGTCCTGGAGGTCACGGACCCCTTCTGCCCCTGGAACGAGGGGCGCTGGCGGCTGAGCGGCGACGCCAAGGGCGCCTCCTGCGAGCGCACGGACGACGCCCCCGATCTCCGGCTCGGGGTGCGGGACCTGGGAGCGGCGTATCTCGGGGGCGTCCCGCTGACCGCGCTGGCGGGTGCGGGGCGCGTCCAGGAGACCCGTCAGGGCGCCCTTACGGAGGCCACGACCGCGTTCGCGACCCCGGTCGCCCCGTGGCTGCCCCACGGCTTCTGAGAGCTCAGGCGCTCTGACAGTCAGGGCACCAGAAGAGATTGCGGGCGGCGAGATCGGCGGTGCGGATCTCGCCACCACAGATGTGGCAGGGCTGTCCGGCGCGCCGGTAGACATAGACCTCGCCGCCGTGGTCGTCCACGCGCGGCGGGCGGCCCATCGCCTCGGGGGTGTGCTCGGGGCGGACCGTATCGATCCGGTTGTTCCGCACCCCGTCGCGCATCAGCGCCACCAGATCGGCCCATATCGCGTCCCATTCGGCGCGGGTCAGCGCACGGCCGGGCCGGTAGGGGTCGATCCCGTGCCGGAAGAGCACCTCGGCGCGGTAGACGTTCCCGACGCCGGAGATCACCTTCTGGTCCATGAGCAGCGCGGCCACGCTGACCCGACTGCGGGAGATCCGGGCCCAGGCCCGCTCGCCGTCGTCCGCCGGACGCAGCGGATCGGGGCCCAGCCGGTCGTGGATCACCCGCTTCTCGCCGTCGGTGATCAGCGCGCAGGCGGCCGGGCCGCGCAGATCCGCGTACCCCTCGGGGTTGGCCAGCCGCAGCCGGACGGTGTCGGTGGGCGGCGGGGCGGGGGCCGGGCCGAAGGTGTACGTACCGAAGAGCCCCAGGTGGACATGGACCCAGCCGGTGGCCGCGAAGTCCAGGAAGAGGTGCTTGCCGTGCGCCTCGGCGTGGCGCAGCGGCTGGCCGTCGATCAGCCCGGCGCCGTCGGCGAACTTCCCCTGGGGGCTGGTGGCCCGGACGGGCCGGCCGCCGAAGGTCTCGAGGTGGTCGGCGGCCAGCCGGTGGATGGTATGCCCTTCGGGCATCAGTCGCCTTGCGGGTGGTGGGCCGGGATGGGCGGCAGCTCGCCGGTGGACTCGTAACCGTTGAGCATCTCGATACGGCGGGTGTGCCGCTCCTCGCCCGAGTACGGGGTGTTCAGGAAAATCTCGACAAACTTGGTGGCCTCGTCCTGGGTGTGCATCCGGGCGCCGACGCTGACCACATTGGCGTTGTTGTGCTCACGGCCGAGGGCCGCGGTCTCCTCGCTCCAGGCCAGTACCGCGCGCACCCCCTTGACCTTGTTCGCCGCGATCTGCTCACCATTGCCGGATCCGCCGATGACGATGCCGAGGCTCCGCTGGTCGGCGGCGGTCCGCTCCGCGGCGCGCAGGCAGAACGGCGGGTAGTCGTCCTGGGCGTCGTAAAGGTGCGGGCCGCAGTCGACGGGCTCATGGCCGGCCGCCTTGAGCCACTCCACGAGGTGGTTCTTGAGTTCGAAACCGGCATGGTCGGAGCCGAGGTACACGCGCATGTACCGAGTCTGTCATGGCCGTGTGGACCTCGCCCCCCAGGGTAGGCGTCGCATAAATCCCTGTAATGCCAAAGAACCTCATGAAAACCTCAAGTAACAATCTGGATTCAAAGGTTCAACTGGCCGACCTCCTGAGATTCACTGGCGTCGCTCGTAACGCGAGAGCAAAGGAATCGAGCACATGAGCGCACAACCTGCGACCACGCCGGAGCAGCAGCGGCCCCCCGGCGACCCGGGCTCGCCCGACGGCCTCAAGGCGGGACTCAAGAACCGCCATCTTTCGATGATCGCGATCGGCGGCGTGATCGGCGCCGGCCTCTTCGTCGGCTCCAGTGCGGGTATCGCCAAGGCCGGCCCCGGCATTCTCGTCTCGTATGCGCTGGTCGGCCTCATGGTCGTCTTCGTCATGCGGATGCTCGGCGAGATGTCCGCCGCCAATCCCACCTCCGGCTCCTTCTCCGCCTACGCCGACCGGGCGCTCGGCCGCTGGGCCGGTTTCTCCATCGGCTGGCTGTACTGGTTCTTCTGGGTCGTGGTGCTGGCGGTCGAGGCCACCGCCGGCGCCAAGATCCTGGAGGGCTGGTGGCCGGCCGTCCCGCAGTGGGGCTGGGCCCTGATCGTGATGGTGGTGCTCACCGCGACTAACCTGGTCTCGGTCGGCTCCTACGGTGAGTTCGAGTTCTGGTTCGCCGGGATCAAGGTCGTGGCGATCGCCGCGTTCATCGTGGTCGGCGGGCTCGCGGTGTTCGGGCTGCTGCCGCATTCGAACAACGAGGGCGCGGGCCTGGCCCACCTCACCGACCACAGCGGCTTCCTGCCCAACGGGCCGGGCGCCATCCTCACCGGTGTGCTGCTGGTGGTCTTCTCCTTCATGGGCAGCGAGATCGTCACCCTCGCGGCCGGTGAGTCCGAGGACCCGCAGCGGGCGGTCACCAAGGCCACCAACAGCGTGATCTGGCGTATCGCGGTCTTCTACCTGGGCTCGATCTTCGTCGTGGTCACCCTGCTGCCCTGGGACTCCAAGGCGATCGCCGACAAGGGCAGCTATGTCGCGGCGCTCGACTCGGTCGGCATACCGCACGCCGGCGACATCATGAACGTCATCGTGCTGACCGCCGTGCTCTCGTGTCTGAACTCCGGCCTCTACACCGCCTCCCGCATGGCCTTCTCGCTCGGCCAGCGCGGCGACGCCCCGGCCGCCTTCGCCCGCACCAACTCCCGCGGCGTCCCGCAGGCCGCGATCCTCGGCTCGGTCGTCTTCGGCTTCGTCGCGGTGTGGTTCAACTACCAGTGGCCGGACACCGTCTTCACCTTCCTGCTGAACTCCTCGGGTGCGGTGGCGCTCTTCGTATGGCTGGTGATCTGCTTCAGCCAGCTGCGGATGCGCGGGATGATCCTTCGCGAGAACCCCGAGAAGCTGATCGTCCGGATGTGGCTCTTCCCGTATCTGACCTGGGCGACGATCGCGATGATCTCGTTCGTCCTGGTCTACATGCTCACCGACAAGGACGGGCGCGAGCAGGTGATCCTCTCCGCGCTGGTGGCCGTGCTCGTGGTGGCCATCGCCCTGGTCAAGGACCGCCTCACCGCTGGCCGCGGCCCCGCCCCGGCCGCCTCCTCGGACCCCGCCCCCAAGGAGCGGGCGGCCCCGTAGGAACCGCGCTCCGCTGATTCTGATTCCCCCGTGCCCCTGGGTGGCGGCCGATCATCGCCGCCGCCCGGGGGCACAGCCGTATCTATGGCGTGGTGGGCACAGCCGTGTCTATGGGCGCACCGGTCCCACAGGGCTCAGACGACGCGCGGAAGGACCCGCTCCGCGAAGCGCCGGACCGCGTCCAGCACCCCCATCCCCCGGTGCCCGACCCCGGGCACGATGTCGAGGGTGACGTCGATGCCCAGCTCGGTGTAGTTGTCCCGCAGCGCGGTGATGCGCTCCACGCGGGTGCGCCCGACGGCGTCGGCGCCGTCCATCCAGTTGGAGTCACCGGGGTTGTTGATCTCCCAGGTCTCGGTGTCCTCCGCCCCGACCACCATGTGCACGGGCACCTTACGGATGTCCTCGAGCCGCAGCGGGGCCCCGAAGCGCTGTTCGAACCCCTTCGTACCCAGCCACCACTCGCGGTCCGGGTCGATCAGCGTGACCCGGCCGGGCGCGCCGATGGACACTCCGCACAGCCGGTCGGGGTGCAGATACAGGAAGCGGTGCGCGAACTGCCCGCCGCCCGAGAAGCCCTGAAGCAGAAAGCGCTCGGTGTCGATGTGGAACCGCTCCCCCGCCTCGGCCACGATCGCGAGCAGCTGCTCGTCGTAGCGGATGCCGCGGTACTCGATGAACTTGAAGTTGTGCAGGTCCTCCGGGTCGTCGATGCCCGCCGGGAACATCGGCGTGAGCACGACACAGCCGTGCCGCTCGGAGAACTCAGCCATCGCGTCCCGGTACTGGGACGCGGTGCGCCCGGTGCCGTGCTGGATCACCATGAGCGGCAGCGGGGTGTCGGTGGTCTCGTGGACGGACGGGATGTGCAGGCCGTACGAGAACCGCTGATCGTGCCGGGAGGCGAACCAGGTGGTGGAGCCGGTGCGGTAGAACGCCTTGGTGGTCTTGACGCGGGGGGTGGTCACGTATCGCTTCCTTCTGCCGTCGCGGGTGCCGCCACGATCCGCAACGGTCGGCGCACGCTCAAGATGATTGCCGCCTGAGCGTCAATACCTCCGCCGATACTTTCCCGATTGCGCGGGGCGGAGAGCTTTCTCAGCGGTGCAGCGCGGAGAGCAGGTCGACGCCGAGGTTGCGCACCGCCGCCTCGTCCAGCTGGTAGTGCACCCGCGCCCCCTCCCGGTGGGTGTGCACCATTCCGGCCTCCCGCAGCTTGCGCAGATGCCGCGACATCTGCGGCGGCGTCATCTCGAACTGGGTGGCCAGCTCCGTCGTCGTCATCGACTGCCGCAGCAGCGCCCGGCACATCCGGATGCGCAGCGGCTCGTCCAGTGCCCGCAGCCCGCGCATCACCACGTCCAGGGCGGTCGGCTCCGCACCCGCCCCGTCACGCACCGGGTACTGCACCACGACCGGGTAGCCGGGATAGTGCTTGATCGCGAGATGCGGGTTGATGTGCAGCGACGGGACCAGCAGACAGGGGCTGTCGGCGAGGCTGGCCCGCGCATTGTAGAGCTTGTCGAAGACCACCCGGGGCGGGTCCTGTTCCATACGGGCGGTGGGGAATCCGGCCAGCACCGCCGCCCCGTAGCGGGAGTGTTCATGGGAGCGGACCCGGGCGTCGGCCTCCAGGGCGGGGCGCAGCCGCGTCCACTCCGCCTCGAAGACCTCCTCGGCCACGGCGGACAGGAAGGCGAGGAGGCCGTCGCGGAATCCGGTCGGATCGGCCAGCAGCCGCAGCCCCAGGGCGAACCGGCGCTCGGAGAGCTGCCGCAGCCGGGCCAGGAAGCGCTCCGGCGTCCGGCCGCCGCGCCGGGCCCCGGACCCCAGGCCGTGACCGGAGCCGGGGCCATGACCGGAGCCCAGGCCGTGACCGGACCCCGGACCGTGCCCGGACCCCGGACCGTGCCCGTTCTTGCCGACGAGCGCCTGCTCGGTCATGGTCGCGAACGTCTCCTCGTCCAGCCGCGCCACCTCCGCCAGCTCCTCCTCCAGCTCGCGCTCCGGACCCGGCGCGAGGGGCAGCAGATAGCGGGCGCGGAAGGCGCCCCACAGCGGCGCCCATCCGCCGGCCCGCTCCAGCAGCCGCTCGTCCGCGCCCTGAAGGACCGCACCCACCCAGCGCCTGCTGGCCGGATGGTGGCGTGGCCCGTCCAGCGCGTGCAGACAGGCGCACAGCTCGGCGAGCGGGGACAGACGGGTGCTGATGCGGTGCTCCGGGGCGGACCCCAGCTCGATCACGACGGGCATCCGGGCAGCGTCGGCCATTGATGCCTTCGAGTCAATCGTCTTGTACGGGCCGTCGGCGGAGGCGCAAGCTCCAGCCCACTTCGGCTTCCCCTCCCTCCCCTCCCTCGCCTGGAGCGTCCCCAATGCCTCCTCTCCTCAGGAACGGCCCTCGTCTGGCAGCGGTGGTCGCCCTCGTGGCCACGGTGAGCAGTGCGTGCACCATCGGTTCGCTGGACGACTCGGGCGCCGTCGCCGACTATCCGTCCCGGGGTCTTTCGATCCTCGCTCCCGGGAGCGTCGGCGGCGGCTGGGACTCGCGGGCGCGCGGTATCGGCTCCGCGCTCACCGGCTGCGAGATCATCGACGAGGACGTCACGGTCACCAACGCCCCGGGCGCGGGCGGCACCATCGGGCTCGCCCGGATGGCGGGGCGGGACGGCGATCCGTACCAGCTGATGACCATGGACACGGTGACCATGATCGGCGGCGCCATCCAGAACCACTCCCCCGTGAAGCTGTCCGAGCTCACCCCCGTGGCGGGGCTCACGGTGAGTACCTCCGTGATCGTGGTGCCCGCCCGCTCCCCCTTCCACGACCTGCGCTCGGTGCTGGCCGCCATGCGGAAGGACCCCAAGCGGACCTCCTGGGTGGGCGGGTCGCTGGGCGGCCCGGACCACATCACGGTGGCCGGGCTCGCCAAGTCCGAGGGCGTCTCGGCGCGCAAGGTCACCTATGTGCCCACCGGTGGCGGCGGAGAGGTGCTCAACCTGCTGCTGAGCGGGGCCTCGAAGGTCGGCATCTCCACGCTGACGGAGGTCCGGCCGCAGATCGAGGCCGGGAAGCTGCGGGTCCTCGCGGTCAGCGGCGGCAAGGCTCCCGAGGGCATCGACGCTCCCACCCTCGGCGAACTCGGCTACGGGGACGAGTCCGTGGTGAGCGTCGGCGGGGTCATGGCCCCGCCCGGGCTGAGCGACGAAGAACAGCGGGCGATCGTGAGGGTGGTGGAGCGGATGCGCCGGACTTCGTGCTGGAAGCGGGCGTTGCGGCAGAACGACTGGAAGGACGTGTGGGTGCCGGGGAAGAAGTACGGCGCCCTGATCGACAAGCAGCAGCGCCAGGTCGGCCAGGCGCTCACGGCCGTGGGGCTCGGGTCATGAGCGCGCACGACGAGGCGGTGAGCGCGCGGGACGAGGCGGCGAACCTGACGCCGGACGCCGCGGCGAACCCGGCACCGGACAGCGCGGCGAACCGTGCCGCGGACAGCACGTCCCCACCCGACGAGCGGCCCTGGAGCCCCCGGATAGCCGCCCTTCTCTTCCTCGCGGCGGGCGTGGCCGTGCTGGGCTGGGCCTTCGCCATCCCCGAAGGAGCCATCGACCAGGACGTGGGCCCCCGGGCGTTCCCCCTGCTGGTCGGCGTGGGGCTGTGCGTCTCGGCTTCGGTCGCCGTCGTCCAGGCGTTCCGCGGCAGCGACCCGGCGCTGACCGAGCAGGCGCGCGAGGAGGCCCGGCTGACCGAGTGGCGTCCGGTGGCGGCCCTGCTGGCGCTGCTGGTCTGCTATCTGTTCGCGCTGGCCCCCTGTGGCTACTGGCAGTCGACGACCGTGCTCTTCGCACTGGTCGCGCGGGTGCTCGGCAGCCGCCGGATCCTCCGTGACGCCCTGATCGGCCTGGTGCTCGCGCTGGCCGTGTACTTCCTCTTCGACCGTCTGCTGGGCATCCACCTGCCGCCCGGCATCGTCCGATTGGCGTTCTGACCATGGATGTCCTCAACGACCTCATGGGCGGTTTCGGCAGCGCGTTCAGCCCCCTGCACCTGCTGCTGGCGTTCGCGGGCTGCACGCTCGGCTCGCTGGTCGGCGTGCTGCCCGGCCTGGGCCCCGCCACCACGGTGGCGCTGCTCCTCCCGCTCACCTTCGTCTTCGACCCCACCGGCGCGCTGGTGCTCTTCGCGGGCATCTACTACGGCGGGATGTACGGCGGCTCCACCACGGCGATCCTGCTGAACGTGCCCGGCGAGACGGCGTCGGTCCCCACCACCCTGGAGGGCCATCCGATGGCCCGGTCCGGGCGCGCCGGGGCCGCGCTCGCCACGGCCGCCATCGGATCGTTCGTGGCGGGCACGATCTCCACCGTGGGGATCACCTTCGCGGGCCCTGCCATGGCGCAGATCGCCGAGAAGATCCAGCCCGCGGAGTACTTCGCGGTGATGGTCCTGGCCTTCGCCACGGTCACCGCGGTCGTGGCCGAGGCCCCCGCGCGCGGGCTGTGCAGCCTCTTCCTCGGCCTGGCCATCGGGCTCGTCGGCATCGACAGCCTCACCGGCCAGGCGCGCTACACCTTCGGGGTGCCGGAGCTGTACGACGGCGTCCAGATCGTGGCCGTCGCCGTCGGCCTCTTCGCGATCGGGGAGGCGCTCTACACCGCGGCCCGGATGCGACGGGCGCCCGAGGAGCAGATGCTCCCGGTGGGCGGCAGGATCGGGATGAGCCCGGAGGACTGGCGGCGGTCCTGGAAGCCGTGGCTGCGGGGTACGGCGATCGGGCTGCCGATCGGCGCCCTGCCCGCGGGCGGCGCGGAGATCCCCACGTTCCTCAGCTACAACGTGGAGAAGCGGCTGTCCCGGAACAAGAAGGAGTTCGGCAAGGGCGCCATCGAGGGTGTGGCCGGTCCCGAGGCCGCCAACAACGCCGCGTTCTCCGGGGTGCTGATGCCCCTGCTGACGCTGGGCATCCCCACCTCGGCGACGGCCGGTGTGCTGCTGATCGCGTTCCAGATGTACAACGTGCAGCCCGGACCCCAGCTGTTCGAGACCCAGTCGGCGCTGGTCTGGACGCTGATCGCCAGCCTCTACATCGGCAATGTGATGCTGCTGGTGCTCAACCTGCCGCTGATCCCGCTGTGGGTGAAGCTCCTCCGGCTGCCCCGCCCGCTGCTCACCGCGGGCATCCTGGTCTTCGCCGCCCTGGGGGTGTACGCCCTGTCCCAGAACGCGGTCGACCTCGGCATCGCGGTGCTCTTCGGCCTGCTGGGCTTCGGCATGCGCCGCGCCGGCTATCCCGTCGCCCCACTGATCCTGGGCGCCGTACTGGGCCCGATGGCGGAGACCCAGTTCCGCCGCGCGATGGCCTTCAGCGAGGGCGACTGGACGATCTTCTTCACCCGTCCGCTCTCCGCCGCGATCCTGTTCCTGTCCCTGCTCGCCCTGGCCGGCCCGATGGCCGCCCGAGCACTACGCCGGAGCCGGGGACGCGAGCCGGAACCGGCGCGCTGACCCCCGCAAGCCCCGGCCGGGCCCCCGCGCGAGCCATCCGCGCGGGGGCCTCGCCGTGGCGGCTGCTTTCGGTCTGATCCGTCGGCCTCAGTCCCGGTGGTCGGGCGCGACGCGCTCCACGAGGCGGAGGAGGGCGGACCAGGCGAGGGTGTACGCCTGGTCGTCGGTGAAGTCGGAACCGTGGTCCTCGCCCGACAGCTGGCGGGCGGTGAGCTCGCAGATGTCCGGGTCGGGCGTGGTGAGCTTCGCGCCGCCGGCCATGGCCGTGGTCTGGATCTCGCACGCCTTGTCCAGGTAGTACATCCGCAGGAACGCCTCGCCCGGGGTCTCGCCGACGGTCAGCAGACCGTGGTTGCGCAGGATCAGCGCGGGGTGGCCGGCGAGGTCGGCGACGAGACGGCGCTGTTCGGCGAGGTTGAGGGCGACGCCCTCGTAGCCGTGGTAGCCGACCCTGCCGTAGAACTCCATGGAGATCTGGTTGAGCGGGAGCAGACCGTCCTCCTGCGCGGCGACGGCGCAGCCCGCCTTGGTGTGGGTGTGCAGGACGCAGTGGGCATCGGGACGGGCGGCGTGGATGGCGCTGTGGATGACGAAACCGGCGGGGTTGACGGGGTGCGGGGTGTCCTCGACGGGGCGGCCGGAGAGGTCGACCTTGACCAGGTTCGACGCGGTGATCTCCTCGAAGAGCAGGCCGTACGGGTTGATCAGGAAGTGGTGCTCGGGCCCGGGGACGCGGGCGGAGATATGCGTGAAGATCAGGTCGGTCATCCGGAAGTGGGCCACCAGGCGGTAGACGGCGGCGAGTTCGCGGCGCAGCCGCCATTCCTCGTCGAGGGGCGCCTGGTCGGCGCGGTGGGGTGAAGCGGACACGGTAAGGACTCCCTCGGGGCGGGGTGGCGTCAGGGGACAGTTTGCCCACGCACACCTCTTGTCACCGAACGACCGGGTCCACAGAATCCTTCGGAGACCGGCTACGGCCCATATCGCGAACATGGTTCGACATATCGAATGGGGTTGCTCATGCGTCTCGTCCTTCGCCGCCTCCGCTGCCTGCCGCGCTTATCCCGCCCCGAACGGTCACGGCCCAGGCGCCTGGCCGGGGCGCTGCTGGCCGGTCTGCTGACCGCCACCGGGGTGGGTACCGTCGCGTACGCGGCGCCCCCGGCCGACGCGGCCCGCGCCGCCGTAAAGCCCCTGGCCGCCGCCCCGCAGATCGACGTACCCGCCGCGCCCATGGGCTGGGCCTCCTGGAACAGCCTCGCCAGCCAGATCGACTACGACACGATCAAGGCCCAGGTGGACGCCCTGGTGTCCTCCGGCATGGCCGAGGCCGGGTACGAGTACGTCAACATCGACGAGGGCTGGTGGTGGGGCACCCGCGACAGCGAGGGCGACATCACCGTCGACACCGAGCAGTGGCCCGGCGGGATGAAGGCCATCGCCGACTACATCCACAGCAAGGGGCTCAAGGCCGGGATCTACACCGACGCCGGCAAGAACGGCTGCGGCTACTTCTATCCCACCCCGCCGGGCACCCCGCCCGCCCCGGGCAGCGGCAGCGAGGGCCACTACGAGCAGGATCTGCGGGCCTTCCAGGAGTGGGGCTTCGACTACGTCAAGGTCGACTGGTGCGGGGGCCAGGACGAGGGGCTCGACCAGGAGGCCACCTACCGGGCGATCAGCGAGGCGAACAAGGCGGCGACCGCCGTCACCGGCCGCCGCCTGGTGCTGTCGCTGTGCGAATGGGGCTCGGGGCGGCCGTGGAACTGGGCCCCGGGCGTGGGCGATCTGTGGCGTACCAGCACCGACATCATCTACTGGGGGCAGACGCCCTCGGCCACCGCGATGCTGTCCAACTTCGACCAGGGCCTGCACCCCACCGCCCAGCACACCGGCTACTACAACGACCCGGACATGCTCATGGTCGGCATGAAAGGCTCCAACGCCACGCTCGACCGCACCCATATGAGCCTGTGGGCGATCTCCGGCGCCCCGCTGCTCGCCGGGAACGACCTCACCACCATGACGCGGGAGACCGCGGGCGTCTTCACCAACCCCGAGGTCATCGCCGTCGACCAGGACCCGCGCGGACTCCAGGGCGTGAAGGTCGCCGAGGACGCCGCGGGGCTGCAGGTGTACGCCAAGGTGCTGTCCGGCACCGGGAAGCGCGCCGTGCTGCTGCTCAACCGCACCTCCGCCGCCAAGCCCATCACCGCCCGCTGGACCGACCTCGGGCTGACCGGCGCCGCCGCCTCCGTCCGTGACCTCTGGAAGCGCGCCTCGGTGGGCAGCCACAGCGGCGGCTACACGGCCACCGTCCCGGCCGGGGAGGCCATGCTGCTGACCGTCTCGGGCACGGAGGCCCCGGGCACCGCGTACCAGAGCACCACCGGCTCCTTCACCGTCACCGCCAAAACGGCGGGGCTGAAACTGGCCGACATCACCTACGCGAACGGCGGCACCTCCCCGCGCACCGCCACCCTGCGCGTCGGCGGCCAGTACGCCACCACGCTCGCCCTGCCGCCCACCGGCTCCGCCACCGCCCGCCGCACCGTCTCCGTCCTGCTCTCCCTGGCCAAGGGCACCAACACCGTGACCGTGAGCGGGGGCCCGGACGCCATCAGCGTCCAGGACCTCCCGGGCACCGGCGGCGTCCAGGCCGTCGGCGGCTGAACGGGGCAGGGCCCCCGCGCGAGTCGACCGCGCGGGGGCCCCTTTTCCGCCTGCCCGTGAAAGTTGAGAAGACGATCACGTGAGCAGGAGGTCCATTACTGCGCGAGCAGCAGGTTGTGGGCACGCTCCTTGGCGGCCGTGTAACGGCGCGCCACATCCTGCCAGTTGACGACCTTCCACATGGCTTCGATGAAGTCCACCTTCTGGTTCTTGTACTGCAGGTAGAAGGCGTGCTCCCAGGCGTCGAAGACCAGGATCGGCACCGAGCCCTGCCCCACGTTCCCCTGGTGGTCGTAGACCTGCTCGACCACCAGCCGCCCGCTGACCGGCTCGTACGCCAGCACGCCCCAGCCCGAGCCCTGGGTGGTGGCGGCGGCCTTGGACAGCTGGGCCTTGAAGCCCGCGAAGGAGCCGAAGTGCTCGGCGATGGCGTCGGCCAGCTCCCCGACCCCGTCCCTCTCCAGCGGCTCGCCGCCACCGTCACCGGTCATGTTGTGCCAGTAGATGCTGTGCAGGATGTGGCCGGACAGATGGAAGGCCAAGTTCTTCTCGAGCCCGTTGATCGAGCCCCACTGATCCTTGTCCCGCGCCTCCGCGAGCTGCTCCATCGTGTCGTTCGCGCCCTTGACGTACGCGGCGTGGTGCTTGTCGTGGTGCAGCTCGATGATCTCGGGACTGATGACCGGGGCCAGCGCCGAGTAGTCATACGGAAGTTCAGGAAGTGTGTAGATGGCCATGCGAAGCCCTTCGGACCGCTTATTGCAATCAACTTGCAAGTACACGCTAGCAGCAAGAGTGATTCCCGCCAGCCGGAACCGGAGGCTCGGGTCCAAAGGAGACTCGGACCCAAAGACGAAAGGCGGGGCGGGTCCTCCGATCGAGGACCCGCCCCGCCTCCATGCGCGCGGGGTGGTGTGGGCTCAGCTCCGCTTCGCCGCCACCCGCTGCCGTACGAAGCCGATGATCGCGAGGGCGATCGCCATCACGGCCGTGGCGTACAGCTGGCTGCGGGTGTCGCTCTCGCGCAGCATCAGCAGCAGGACCCCGACCGTGGCGGCCAGCGCGACCCAGGTCAGGTAGGGGAAGAGCCACATCTTCACGACCAGCTTCTCCGGGGCCTCCCGCTGCAAGCGGCTGCGCATCCGCAGCTGGGCGGCGGCGATGAAGCCCCAGACCACCAGCACCGCGGCGCCGACCATGTTGAGCAGCCACTTGAAGATGGTCTCCGGCCACCAGTAGCTCAGCAGCACCGCGACGAAGCCGAAGAAGGAGGAGGCGAGCACGGTGAGGCGGGGCACACCGCCGGTGACCCGGCCCAGGAAGGCCGGGCCCTCGCCACGGGTGACCAGTGAGTAGGACATCCGGGAGGCGCCGTAGATGTTGGCGTTCATCGCGGAGAGCAGTGCGATCAGCACGATCACGTTCATGATGTCGCCGGCCGCGGGGATGTCGAGGTGGTTGAGCACGGCCACGTACGGGCCCTCCTCGACCACGGACTTGTCGTTCCACGGGATGAGCGTGACCACGACCAGCATCGAGCCGACGTAGAAGAGGGCGATGCGCCACATCGCGGTGCGCACCGCGCCCGCGACGCTCTTGACGGGGTTCTCGGACTCGGCCGCCGCGATCGTCACCGTCTCCAGGCCGCCGTAGGCGAAGACGGAGGCCAGCAGGCCGACGACCAGGCCGTTCACCCCGTTGGGCAGGAAACCGCCGTCGCCGCTGAGATGGGAGCCGCCCGGGGCGTCGGTGCCCGGCAGGACGCCGAGGACCGCGAGCACGCCCAGGACGAGGAAGATCGTGATCGCGGCGATCTTCAGCGCGGCGAACCAGAACTCGAACTCGCCGAAGTTGCTGACCGCCGCGAGGTTCGTGCCGCAGAACATCGCCATGAAGAGGGCGACCCACATCCAGGATTCGCTGCCCGGGAACCACTGGACCATGATCCCGGCCGCGCCGATCGCCTCGGCGGCGATGCCCACGCACAGCAGGATCCAGAACATCCAGCCCACCGTGAACCCGGCCCACGGTCCGATCGCCCGCTCGGCGTGCACGGAGAACGAGCCGGAGGCCGGATTGGCCGCCGACATCTCGCCGAGCATCCGCATCACGAGCATCACCAGCAGCCCGGACAGCGCGTAGGCCACCACGATCGACGGACCGGCGGCGGCGATTCCGGCGCCGGAGCCGACGAACAGCCCCGCGCCGATCACGCCACCGAGGGCGATCATCGACAGATGACGCTGCTTGAGGCCGTGGGAGAGCGGCGGCGTGGCGGTCGCGCCCGTGCCGGTCGCCTCGGCGGCGCCGGATGGCGCCGAGGACGCGGGTGTCCGGTTCATTCTTCTTCTCTGTCCCTTACGACGAGCGCCGGTGGCGGATGCAAAACGTCCCCAGTGTGAAGGGCGTGTTCTACGGGGACAACATCGCGGACAATCTTTTCTGGATATCGGACACTCGCGTCACGCTCCGTATCAGGGACCTCTGCCAGAAGCCGCCAAGCCGATGCGTCCGGCTTTGTGGTCATCCGACGGTGTCCGCGGGCCGCGCGTTGGGTTAGCGTCCCGGTATCCACCCTCTGACCTGGGAGCATCGCTGATGAGCACTGTTTCTGCCGCCGCCACACCCGGTACGGTCCTCGCGGACGCGGTCTTTCCCGCCCGGCGCGTCCTGGCCCGCGACACCACGCTGGTCATCGGGGGCGCCGTGCTCACCGGCCTCGCGGCCCAGATCTCGGTGCCCGTCCCCGGCTCGCCTGTGCCGGTGACCGGCCAGACCTTCGCCGCCCTGCTGGTGGGCACCTCGCTGGGCGCCCGGCGCGGCTTCCTGTCGCTGGCGCTGTACACCCTGGTCGGCATGGCGGGCGTGCCATGGTTCGCCGAGTCCAGTTCCGGCGCCGCCATGCCGTCGTTCGGCTATGTGCTGGGCATGCTGCTGGCGGCGACCGTGGTGGGCGCGCTCGCCCGGCGCGGCGGTGACCGCGGGGTGCTGCGCACCGCGGGCACCATGGCGGTCGGCTCGGCGGTCACCTACGCCGTGGGCGTCCCGTACCTGGCGCTGGCCACCCATATCTCCCTCGGTGAGGCGATCGCGGCCGGGCTCACCCCCTTCCTGATCGGTGACGCCCTTAGGGACTGTCTCCAGTTGTGATCATTGGGCTTTCAGGATGCTGCTGATCCAGATGGTCGCTGCGCGGAGATGGAGTCCGGCGAGGTAGCTCTCGGGCGTCTTGTCGTAGCGGGTCGCGATGCCTCGCCAGTCCTTCATCCTGTTGATGGCCCGCTCGACCGTGTTGCGGTCGCGGTAGAGATCGGCATTGTGGGTGACGGGCCTGCCGCCCCGGCTGCCTTTCTTCCTGCGGTTGGCGGCCTGGTCCCTCTTCTCCGGGATGACTGCCTTGATGCGGCGTTTGCGCAGATGGGCTCGGTTGGCGCGGGAGGAGTAGGCCTTATCACCGGCCACGGCAGCCGGCCGGGTGCGGGGACGGCCGACCGGCAGACGGACCCGTACCTTGCTCAGAACCGGGATGAACTGCGGGCTGTCGGCGGCCTGTCCGGCGGTCAGAAGGAGCGCCATCGGCCGGCACCGCCGGTCGGCAGCCAGGTGGATCTTGCTGGTCAGCCCGCCGCGCGACCGTCCGAGCAGGGCGGCCTTCAGCCGGGCCCGCTGTCGTAAGCGGATGCGCCGGCGTTCGGCCCGGACCGGATCGGTTTCGCCGTCCTGCCCGCCTTGTCCCTGCGATGCTCCCCCTTTTGCGAGGCTGCCTCCTCGAGTGCGGCCAGAGTCTGTTCGCTGACCCGCATGCCGGCGGCGTCGTGATGGGCCCGCGTGGTGGTGGAGTCCACGCTGACCAGGGACATGTCGATCTCGTCCCTGCGGGCGGCCTCGGCGATCGCTTCGTCCAGCAGGGTCTGGAAGACGCCCGCGTCCCGCCATCGCATGAAGCGGTTGTAGACGGTCTGCCAGGCGCCGAACCGCTCGGGCATCTCTCTCCACTGGCTGCCGGTGCGGAACCGCCAGATCACCCCCTCGAACTGCTCACGCAGCCGCTCGGGGTACGGGCCGAACCTGCCGACCGGCAGGAACGGCTCGATGAACTCCCACTCAAGGTCGGTGAGTTGCGCACGCGTCACAGCACAGTCTTATCGGACCGGCCCCCACCCCGGGGCTTGATCACAACCGGAGACAGTCCCTAAGGCCGCCCTGGCGATGGGCGCGCTCCCGGCCGCCTGGAAGCTGGTGGGCCGCCGCGGCTGAGCCGACGGATAACCGACGGAAGCCGATGGAGAACGGGAAAGGGCCCCCGCGCGGTCGACTCGCGCGGGGGCCCTGCCGTGGCGGCGGAGAAGGGATCAGTCGAAGATCGGGCCGACCGTGCGGGTCCGCTTGATCTCGTAGAAGCCGGGGATAGAGGCGACCATCAGGGTGCCGTCCCAGAGCTTGGCGGCGGCCTCGCCCTTGGGGGCCGGAGTGACCACGGGGCCGAAGAAGGCGATCTGCTCGCCGTCTGAGCCCGGGACGGCGATGACGGGGGTGCCCACGTCCTGGCCGACCAGGTCGATGCCCTCCTTGTGGGAGGCGCGCAGTTCGGTGTCGTACGCGTCGGAGTCGGCGAAGTCGGCGAGCTCGGCGGGGAGACCGGCCTCCTCGAGGGCGGCCACGATCGTCTCGCGGTTCTTCTCCAGGCCCTGGTTGTGGAAGCGGGTGCCGAGGGCGGTGTAGAGGGGGCCGAGGACCTCGCTGCCGTGCTTCTGCTCGGCGGCGATGCAGACCCGGACCGGGCCCCAGGCGGTCTTCAGCAGCTCGCGGTACTCCTCGGGCAGCTCATCCAGCTTGGGCTCGTTGAGCACGGCCAGGCTCATGACGTGCCAACGCACCTCGACCGGGCGCACCTTCTCCACCTCGAGCATCCAGCGCGAGGTCATCCAGGCCCAGGGACACAGCGGATCGAACCAGAAATCGGCGGGCGTCTTGGCAGTCTCGGTCACGGTTTCTCCTCAAGCGGGCGCGTTGATATAGCAAACGAATAGAGAGCTGGCTCCTTCAGGCAACGCGCACGGGAGGCGGCTCATTCCCCGATGCCGCGTGTCGGTGCCCCGTGACATGATTTCCGCTGTCCGAAATCCGAGATGCGAGACATTGGCGAGGGAGCCGCGTCGTGCCCGGTGAGAACCTGACCCGTGACGAGGCCCGTGAGCGGGCGAAGCTGCTGGCCGTCGAGGGTTACGAGGTGGCGCTCGATCTGCGGTCCGCGGTGGGTGAGCACACCGGGTCCGGGCCGCGCACCTACCGCTCCACCACGACGATCCGCTTCCGCTGCGCCGAGCCGGGCGCCGCGACCTTCGCCGATCTGCTGGCGCCCTCGGTGACCTCGGCGCGGCTCAACGGGCGGGAGCTGGACCCGGCGGCGGTCTTCGACGGCTCCCGGATCGCGCTGGAGGGTCTCGCCGCGGAGAACGAGCTGGTGGTGGACGCGCAGTGCGCGTACAGCCGGACCGGCGAGGGGCTGCACCGCTTCGTGGACCCGGAGGACGGCGAGGTCTACCTCTACACCCAGTACGAGCCGGCCGACGCCCGCAGGGTCTTCGCCAACTTCGAACAGCCGGACCTCAAGGCCCCGTTCACCTTCTCGGTGACCGCCCCGGAGGGCTGGACGGTGCTGAGCAACGGGGCGGTGGACCGGGTGGAGCCGTCCGGTGCCGACGACGCCGCCGCGACCAGCCACTTCGTGACCACCCGGCCCATCTCGACGTACATCACGGCCGTGGTCGCCGGTCCGTACCACTACGAGAGCGACCTCTACCGCCGCACGCTGCCGGACGGCTCGGCGCTGGAGATCCCGCTGGGCGCGCTCTGCCGCAAGGGGCTGGCCAAGCACTTCGACGCGGACGACATCTTCACCGTCACCAAGCAGGGCCTGGACTTCTTCCACGACCACTTCGACTATCCGTACCCGTTCGGCAAGTACGACCAGGCGTTCGTGCCGGAGTACAACCTCGGCGCGATGGAGAACCCGGGCTGTGTGACCTTCCGCGAGGAGTTCATCTTCCGCGGCAAGGTCACGAAGGCGTCGTACGAGGGCCGGGCGAACGTCATCCTGCACGAGATGGCGCATATGTGGTTCGGCGACCTGGTGACCATGGAGTGGTGGGACGACCTGTGGCTCAAGGAGTCGTTCGCGGACTTCATGGGGGCCTTCTCGCTGGTCGGGGCGACCCGCTTCACCGACGGCTGGATCACCTTCGCCAACCGTCGCAAGGCATGGGCGTACCGCGCCGACCAGCTGCCGTCCACCCATCCGATCACGGCCGACATCCGTGACCTGGAGGACGCCAAGCTCAACTTCGACGGGATCACCTACGCCAAGGGCGCGTCCGTGCTCAAGCAGCTGGTGGCCTATGCCGGGCAGGACGCCTTCCTGGAGGGCGCGCGGCGCTACTTCAAGCGGCACGCGTACGGCAACACCCGGCTGTCGGACCTGCTGTCGGTGCTCGGCGAGACCTCGGGGCGGGACATGGCCACCTGGTCGCGCGCCTGGCTGGAGACCGCGGGGGTGAACGTGCTGACCCCGCAGGCCACCTATGACGCCGAGGGGCACATCACCGAGCTGGCGGTGGTCCAGGAGGCCGCCGACAGTCATCCGACGCTACGGCCGCACCGGGTGGCCGTGGGGCTGTACCGCAAGGAGGCCCCGGCCGGGGAGCGCCCCGGGGCCCTGGTGCGCTACGCCCGCGCCGAGGTGGACGTCGACGGCCCCCGTACGGTGATCCCCGAGCTGACCGGCGCCTCCCGGCCCGATCTGGTCCTGGTCAACGACGACGACCTCACCTACTGCAAGATCCGTTTCGACGAGGGCTCGCTGGACACTCTGCGCGAGCACCTCGGCGAGCTGACCGATCCGCTCGCCCGCGCCCTGAGCTGGTCCGCGCTGTGGAACCTCACCCGTGACGCGCTGCTGCCCGCACGCGACTATCTGGAGCTGGTGCGGCGGTTCGCCGGGGCCGAGAGCGACATCGGGGTGCTCCAGATGGTCCAGGCGTGGGCGCTGTCCGCCCTGCACGACTACTCGGCGCCGGACGCGCGCGAGGAGGCCGCCGCCCGGCTGGCCGAGGGCGCGCTGAGCGAGCTGCGGCTGGCCGAGCCGGGCAGCGGGCATCAGCTGGCCTGGGCGCGGTTCTTCGCACAGGTGGCCGCCGCCGAGTCCGAGCTGCGGCTGCTGCGCGGGCTGCTGGACGGCACGGCCCGGATCGACGGGCTGGATGTGGACCAGGAGCTGCGCTGGACGTTCCTGGCCGCGCTGGCCTCGAGCGGCCAGGCCGACGAGGCGCTGATCGCCGCCGAGCTGGCCCGCGACGACACCGCCTCCGGCAAGCGCCACCAGGTGCGGTGCCTGGCCGCCCGGCCCTCCGCCGCGGTCAAGGCCGAGGCCTGGGACGCGGTGGTGGAGTCCGACCGGCTCTCCAACGCCCTGGTGGAGGCCACGATCTCCGGTTTCGACCAGCCGGGCCAGCGGGATCTGCTGGCGCCGTACGCACCCCGCTACTTCGAGGTGATCGAGCGCGTCTGGCAGGAGCGGTCGATCGAGATCGGGATGGCGATCGTGCGCGGGCTGTTCCCGGCCGCCCAGGGCGACACCCGCACCCTGGAAGCGGCCGACGCCTGGCTGGACGGGCACCCGGACGCGGCCCCCGCGCTGCGCCGACTGGTCCTGGAGGCCCGCGACGACCTCGCCCGCGCCCTGCGCGGCCAGGAGTGCGACGCGAGGGCGGCCGCCTGACGCGAACGTCCGACCGAAGCGGGAGCTCCTCCGGGAGAAGATTCGACCGAAGCGGGAGCTCCTCCGGGAGAAGATTCGACCGAAGCGGGAGCTCCTCCGGGAGAAGATTCGACCGAAGCGGGAGCTCCTCCGGGAGAAGATTCGACCGAAGCGGGAGCTCCTCCGGGAGAAGATTCGACCGAAGCGGGAGCTCCTCCGGGAGAAGATTCGACCGAAGCGGGAGCTCCTCCGGGAGAAGATTCGACCGAAGGGGGAGCTCCTCCGGGAGAAGAGGGGAGCTCTTTTCGGCATTCGAACTGCCGTACTTTAGTGCGGTGTTGTCCGCTTTTGTCGACGACTGTGTAACAGCGGTTAGCCGGTGGACCGGGCGCGGGAATGGCGGAGGCATGAGCCACAACACGCCGCTGTCCCCCCGCCCCCTCCACCACCTCTCGGACGTCCAGCGCCGGGTCCTGACGACACGTCAGTTGCGCGAGCACGGTGTGACCGCGTCCGTCGCCGCGGAGCGCTGCCGGACCGGCGGGCCCTGGCAGCAGATCCTGCCGGGCGTCCATCTGCTCCACCCGGGCCCCGCGACCAGCGAGGAGCGGCTGCTGGCCGCGCTGCTGTACACCGCGAGCCGTGGCCAGGGGGCCGACGGGTCGGCGGGCGGCGGCGAGCCGGGCGGCGGCGAGCCGGGCGGCGAGGCGATGATCACCGGGCTGGCGGCGCTCGCCCTGTGCCACTTCTCCTCCGCTCCCCCGCTGGCGTCTCTCGACCACATCGACGTCCTCGTGCCGCGCACCCGGCGGCTGCGCGCCACCGGCTTCGTCCGCTTCGTCCGGGCCGGCACCCTGCCCGCCCCCCAGTACCTCGCGGGCGTGCCCACCGCCCCGGTGGCCCGCGCCCTCGCCGACGCCGTCGCCCGGCTCACCGACGCCGTACTGGTCCGCAGACTGCTCACCGAGTCCGTGCGCCACGGCCACTGCGAGGCCGCGGCCGTCGTCGCGGAGCTGAACTCGGCCCGGCTGCTGTCCCGGCCGCATGTCGTGGACGCCGTGGACGCGCTGCTCGCCGAGGGCCGGGCGATCGCCGAGAGGCGGCTGTACGACATGGTGCGCGGCCACCATCTGCCCGAGCCGCTGTGGCACGTGGAGCTGCGGCTGCCCGGCGGTCCCGGCCTCGGCGGGGTGGACGCCTACTGGCATGAGCAGGCGGTGGCGGTGGAGATCGACGCCCGGGCTCCGCGCCAGGACGAGGAGGTCTGGCGCGGCGGCTTCGGCCGCAAGCGCGAGCACCTGGAGCGGCTCGGGATCACGGTCGTGCGCGTGACCCCGAAGAAGCTCCGGGAGTCACCGGAGGAGCAGGCCGCGGTGGTCCGTACCGCCCTGATCGCGGCGGCCGACCGCGAACCGGCCTCCTATGTGGTGGTCCTGCCGCGCTGAGGCGCCCGCCGGACGGCTCAGGGCTTGCGCAGCAGCAGCTCGGTGTTGCGGTCCGTCGCGTCGCCGGCCAGCTTCTGGCTGGCGCCGGGCGCGTTGAAGGACAGCTCGCGGTAGAGGGCCGCGAGCCCGGTCTGGGACAGGTCCGAGAAGTCCGTGCGGTGCGGCGCGGCCGATTCGATGAGCGTGGTGAACAGGGAGATCGTGCCGTCGTGGTTGTCCACGACCTCGAACACCCGGGCCAGCTGGGGGAAGTCCACATGCGAGGCGGTGGTGATCTCCCAGAAGGTGCCGCGCGGGGTGATCTCGTTCTGGTGGCTGTGGCCGTTGATCCAGGCCAGCACCTTGGGGTGGCGCTGGAAGAGGGCGACGACCTCGTCCCCGCCGTGGCGGGCCTCGCCCGGGCGGCCCGGGTCGTGGTTCATGTTGTCCAGGGTGCGGCTGTAGTGGTGGCTGAAGACGATCACGTAGTCGTCCTTGTGCGCCTTCAGCGTCCGCTCCAGCCAGCGCAGTTGGGCGGTGCCGAGCGAACCGGTGTAGTGGCCGCCCGGGTCGGTGGTGTCCAGGCTGATGCCGATCATGTTCTCGGAGATCCGGAACGAGTAGTAGAGCGTGCCCTGCTCGAGGTTGTCCTTGGTGTAGCCGTGGCCGACCGGTCCGGAGCCCGTGGCGGCCGGGTCGAGGTGCGCGGCCAGGTACTCGGTCTGGGTGAAGGGCGCGCGGCGCTCGTCGGGGGTCACCGTGCGCATGTCCTTGGCGTGCGCGTCCAGCAGCGCCTTCATCTGGACGCCCTTGGGGTCGTTTCCGACGCGCGTGCCCTTGAACAGCCGCTCCGCGGCGGCCGCCGGGATGATCTCCAGCTTGCGCTTCCCGGTGGCGAAGTCCGTGTAGTAGTCGTGGCCGAGGGAGTAGACACCGCCCGCCAGATCGTCGTGGTTGCCGATGGTGGAGTACCACGGCAACCGGAGCCCGGGGCTGTTGACGGTGCGCAGCGCGGCCTCGAGGAAGCCGTCGACGCGCGGGAAGCCGGCCTTCTTGTCGGCGTCGCGCAGCGCCTCCTCGGGGTGCCAGAACTCCTTGAGCCCGCTGTTCTGGACGCCCTCGTAGCGGCGCGGATCGCCGGTGTTGGGGGTGATCCGCCCGCCGTTCATGGCGGTCAGGAACCAGTCCAGCTCGATCTTGGCGTTGTTGTCGGTGTTGTCGCCGGTGGTCATGACGAACGACAGCGGCGCCCCGGTGGCCGGTCCGCCGCGCAGCCCGTTGATCCGCTCGATGAGCGAGGCGACCCCGGCGACGGTCAGCGCCTCGTGCGGCCGCCATGCCCCGGTGCGCCCGGAGCGCAGGAACTCGTAGCGCATCGGGTGCTGGACGTCGGTCAGATGCAGATCCGTGAGCTGGACGAAGGAGGCGAGCGCGGTGCGCCGGTCCTCACGGCCGCCCTTGGCGCCGGTGATCTCGGTGCGGACCTCACGGGCCCAGGCGGGGCCGTCGGCAAGCCGCCGGTAGCCGGTGGCGCCGTGTGCGGCCGAGAACGTCTCCAGCGTCGTACCGGCCGTCGAGGGCGCCGCCGGGGCCTGCACCACCCGGCGGCCCGCGGCGTGCGCGGTGGCGGGCTGCGAGGCACCGGCCGAGCCGCTGCCGGGACCGAAGGCGATTCCCAGGCCGGCCGTGGCACCGGTGGCGGTGGCGGCGGCGAGGAAGGTGCGCCGGTCGAGGGTGGCGACGGCAGCTGCGGCGGACCGTACGGACCGTATGCGGGACATGCGCGATCTCCCCGAGTGGACACGCGGTGACGGGCGGACAGCGAGGCTGTCCTCACCTGGATCGTTGGCATCGGGGATGGCCTGGGAGTGAACGAGGCGGCAACGCGGGTCGCCGATCTCCACACGTGGATCTTGGCGGTAGCAAACGGTCATCGCGCCCTTGTGAACAGGAATTCTTCCGCTCACTCGGCGTTCATCGGATCTGGGAACCGCCCCCGCCATATCCGGGAGCCGATCCCCGCCGTGGGATAAATCACGGGACGGTAACGGACCCGCCTGAGACACTTGCCAGGAGGGTAGGCGCCCCGAACAGGCACAACCAAGGAAAAGGGCTGATATGAGGATCGGAATCGTCGGAGCGACCGGCCAGGTCGGCGGAGTGATGCGCAGGGTGCTCGCCGAGCGTGACTTCCCGGCCGAGCAGCTGCGGCTGTTCGCCTCCGCCCGCTCGGCCGGCCGTACGCTCCCGTGGCGCGGCACCGAGATCACCGTCGAGGACGCCGCCACGGCCGACTACTCCGGTCTGGACATCGTCCTGTTCTCCGCCGGCGGCGCCACCTCCAAGGCACTGGCCGAGAAGGTCGCCGCCCAGGGCCCGGTCGTGATCGACAACTCCTCGGCCTGGCGGATGGACCCCGAGGTGCCGCTGGTGGTCGCCGAGGTCAACCCGCACGCCGCGGTGGACCGCCCCAAGGGCATCATCGCCAACCCGAACTGCACCACCATGGCCGCCATGCCGGTGCTGCGCCCGCTGCACACCGAGGCCGGGCTCACCGCCCTGGTGGCCACCACCTACCAGGCCGTCTCCGGCTCCGGGCTGTCCGGCGTGGCCGAGCTCGACGGCCAGATCCGCAAGACCGCCGACCGCGCGGCCGAGCTCACCCACGACGGCGCCGCGGTGGAGTTCCCCGAGCCCGGGGTGTACGCCCGCCCGATCGCGTTCAATGTGCTCCCGATGGCCGGGAAGATCGTCGACGACGGCCGGTTCGAGACCGACGAGGAGCAGAAGCTCCGCAACGAGAGCCGCAAGATCCTCGAGATCCCGGAGCTGAAGGTGTCCGGCACCTGTGTCCGGGTCCCGGTCTTCACCGGCCACTCGCTCCAGGTGAACGCCCGCTTCGAGCGTCCGATCAGCGTGGAGCGCGCCTATGAGCTGCTGGCCGCGGCCCCGGGCGTGGCGCTCTCGGAGATCCCGACCCCGCTCCAGGCCGCGGGCCAGGACCCCAGCTATGTGGGCCGGATCCGGGTGGACGAGACGGTCGAGCACGGTCTCGCGCTGTTCCTGTCCAACGACAACCTGCGCAAGGGCGCGGCGCTGAACGCGGTGCAGATCGCCGAGCTGGTGGCGGCCGACCTGACCTGACGACCACGATTCGCCCGGGAGGGGAGCGGCCGATTTGCCCGCTCCCCTCCCGGCGTCCGCTCGTGGACACGTTGGTCTACCGGCACTGACCGCCCGACGTGCGAGGATGGCCATCCGCCTGACGCATGGCGTACCGCACATGACGAACGGGAGTTAGCCGACGTGCCTGGCACCAACCTCACAAGGGAGGAAGCGCAGCAGCGGGCGCGCCTCCTCACGGTGGACGCGTACGAGATCGAACTGGACCTGAGCGGCGCCCAGGAGGGCGGTACCTACCGCTCCGTGACCACGGTGCGCTTCGACGCCGCCGAGTCGGGCGCGGAGTCGTTCATCGACCTGGTGGCGCCCGCGGTGCACGAGGTGGTGCTGAACGGCGACACGCTCGACCCGAACGAGGTCTTCAAGGATTCGCGGATCGCCCTGCCGGGGCTGCTGGCCGGGCGCAACGAGCTGCGGGTGGTCGCTACTTGCGCCTACACCAACACCGGTGAGGGGCTGCATCGCTTCGTCGACCCGGTCGACCAGCAGGCGTACCTCTACACCCAGTTCGAGGTGCCCGACGCCCGCCGGGTGTTCGCCAACTTCGAGCAGCCCGACCTGAAGGGCACGTTCCAGTTCACCGTCACGGCGCCCGAGGGCTGGACGGTGGTCTCGAACTCGCCGACGCCGGAGCCGAAGGACAACGTCTGGCGGTTCGAGCCGACCCCGCGCATCTCCACGTACATCACCGCGCTGATCGTCGGCCCGTACCACAGCGTGCACAGCTCCTACGAGAAGGACGGCCGCTCGGTGCCGCTGGGCATCTACTGCCGTCCCTCGCTCGCGGAGTACCTCGACTCGGACGCGATCTTCGCGGTGACGCGGCAGGGCTTCGCGTGGTTCGAGGAGAAGTTCGACTACGCGTACCCGTTCGCCAAGTACGACCAGCTGTTCGTGCCGGAGTTCAACGCAGGCGCGATGGAGAACGCGGGCGCGGTGACCATCCGCGACCAGTATGTCTTCCGCTCCAAGGTGACGGACGCGGCGTACGAGACGCGCGCCGAGACCATCCTCCACGAGCTGGCCCATATGTGGTTCGGCGACCTGGTCACCATGGAGTGGTGGAACGACCTGTGGCTGAACGAGTCGTTCGCCACCTACACCTCGATCGCCTGCCAGGCCCACGCGCCGGGCAGCAGGTGGCCGCACTCCTGGACCACCTTCGCCAACTCCATGAAGACCTGGGCCTACCGGCAGGACCAGCTGCCGTCCACCCACCCGATCATGGCCGAGATCAACGATCTGGACGACGTCCTGGTCAACTTCGACGGGATCACGTACGCCAAGGGCGCCTCGGTGCTCAAGCAGCTGGTCGCGTACGTCGGGATGGACGAGTTCTTCCGTGGCGTCCAGGCGTACTTCAAGCGCCACGCCTACAAGAACACCCGGCTGTCGGACCTGCTCGGCGCGCTGGAGGAGACCAGCGGACGCGATCTGAAGACCTGGTCCAAGCAGTGGCTGGAGACAGCGGGCATCAATGTGCTGCGGCCGGAGATCGAGACGGACGCGAGCGGCACCGTGACCTCCTTCGCGGTGCGGCAGGAGGCCCCGGCGCTTCCGCAGGGCGCCACGGGTGAGCCGACCTTGCGGCCGCACCGCATCGCCATCGGCCTCTACGACCTGAACCCGACCGGCAAGCTGATCCGCTCCGAGCGGATCGAGCTGGACGTGGACGGCGAGCTGACCGAGGTACCGCAGCTGACCGGCACAAAGCGCTCCGCGGTGATCCTGCTCAACGACGACGACCTCACCTACGCGAAGGTGCGGCTGGACCCGGACTCGCTGGCCGTGGTCACCGAGCACCTCGGCGACTTCGAGGAGTCGCTGCCGCGCGCGCTGTCCTGGGCCTCGGCCTGGGACATGGTCCGCGACGGCGAACTGGCCACCCGCGACTACCTCGCACTGGTGCTCTCGGGCATCGCCAAGGAGTCGGACATCGGCGTCGTCCAGTCCCTGCACCGCCAGGTGAAGCTGGCCCTGGACCTGTACGCCGCGCCGGACTGGCGCGAGACGGGCCTGGCCCAGTGGACCGAGGCCACGCTCGACCACCTGCGGGCGGCGGCACCGGGCAGCGACCACCAGCTGGCCTGGGCGCGGGCCTTCACGGCGACCGCCCGCACCGACGCCCAGCTGGACCTGGTCTCCGGGCTGCTCGAGGGCACCGAGACGATCGAGGGCCTGGCCGTCGACACCGAGCTGCGCTGGGCGCTGCTGGAGCGGCTCGCCGCCACGGGGCGTGCCGACGAGGCCGCGATCGCGGCGGAGCTGGAGCGCGACAAGACCTCCGCGGGCGAGCGGCACGCCGCCACAGCGCGGGCCGCGCGGCCGACGCCGCAGGCCAAGGCGGAGGCGTGGGCCTCGGTCGTGGAGAGCGACAAGCTGCCGAACGCGGTGCAGGAGGCGGTGATCGGCGGCTTCGTCCAGACCGATCAGCGGGAGCTGCTGGCGCCGTACACGGAGAAGTACTTCGCGGTGGCGAAGGACATCTGGAACAGCCGCAGCCATGAGATGGCACAGCAGATCGTGGTGGGGCTGTACCCGGCGCTGCAGGTCGCGCCGGAGACACTGGAGGCCACGGACGCGTGGCTCGCGTCTGCCGAACCGACGGCGGCGCTGAGGCGTCTGGTGACGGAGTCGCGGGCGGGCGTCGACCGTGCGCTACGGGCACAGGCGGCTGACGCCGCCGCGAGCTGACCACGGCGCGGCGCAGTGCGGGGCCGAACGCCCCGCACTGCGCCGCGGATACCTGGTTGTGGGCAACCTGTTCCCGGTTGTGGGCAATCGTCCCGCCCCGCGGAACGATTGCCCACAAACCGGCTCAGCCAGGGTCTCGTAAGGCTAGGCGGGCCATTTCGCCGTATTGGTGGAGGAGGTCCGGGTATGCCTCAGCGGCGACCTGGAGCCAGCGTTCCGCTTCCTCCGCCCGCCCCAGCCCCCGCAACGCTTCCGCCAGCCAGTACGGCGCCTCCTCATGCTCCCCCTCACACGCGACCCTCAACAGCGGCTCCGCCTCCGCGCACGCCCCTCGCCGCACCATGCTCCGCCCCGCCAGAAACGCGGGCGGCACAAGACCGCTGCGCGCGGCGCGCACATACCACCGCTCGGCGTGCTGCGGATCCCCGCCGCGCTCCTCCGACGTCCAGCCCAGCCACCACGCGGCGCGCCCATGCCCCAGGTCGGCCGCCCGGCGGAACCAGATCTGGGCGGTACGCCGGTCCCCGGCCTCGTCGTGGATCCGGCCGATGTCATACGCCGCTCCGGCGTCCCCCTCCGCCGCCGCGGGCTCGTAGTACGGCACCATCCGCAGCCCCTTGGCGCCGCCCCCTTCGTACAGCATCCGCCCGAGGGCGAGCAGGGCGCGCGGAGTGCCCGCCTTGCGGTACCACTCGGCGGCCTCCGGGAGCCGGTGCAGCCGGTCCAGCGCGTCGGCGTACGCGAACCAGGCGTCCGGGCCGCCCTCCTCGGCGCGGGCCCGCAGCCCGGGCAGCCGCTCCTCCCACTCAGCGGGCGGCATCCGCTCGGGGTCGGCCCGGATCGCGGCGATGTCCCGCAGCGCCGCGACGATCCGCTCCTCGCCCTCGTCGAACGGGTGCGCGCCCTCCTCCTCGTCGACACGGTCGACCCCCGTGGCCCGCAGCCACCGCTCCGCCTCCTCCAGCCGCCGCTGCCGCACGCACAGCACCCCGAGGTTGAAGCAGGCCCACATGTGGCCGCCGTCCGCCGCGTCGGCGGTGCGGTACCACTCCTCGGCGGTGCGGAGCTCGCCGTTCTCCTCGGCCCAGACGCCGAGGACGTATGCCGCGCCGTCGTAGCCCCGCTCATGGGCGCGTTCGACGAGGGCGCGGGCCTCGGCCCAGCGGCCGTCGTCGCGGGCGATGAAGAGGGCCTGGTCCACCAGCGCCTTGGCGCCGCCGACCGCGGCCGCACGGGCGTACAGCGCCTCTGCCTCCGCGACCATCCGGGGGTAACGCTCGAACATCGCCTTGCGCTCCGGGTCGAGCAGCTCGCGCAGCGCCTCGTACGCCTCCTCGGGGTCGCCCTCGGCCTCCGCCCGGGCGAGTGCCGCGCGCCAGCCGTCCAGGTCCCTCAGCATGTTCTGGATGGCCCGGCGGCTGTGGGCGGCGACGTCGTCGCCCTCGGCGGACGCCTCGGCCAGCCGCTCCAGGGCGGTGTCCCACACGCCCCGGGCGGCCAGCAGCACGGCCCCGTTGGTCTTGCACTCGACGCTGCCGAGCGCGGCCCCGTGCTCGTACCACCGCTCGGCGCCGGCCGTGTCACCGGCCTCCTGAAGCAGCCGGGCAAGACCGAACGCACAGCCGCCGTCGCGATCGGCGGCCGTGCGGTACCACCGCTCGGCATCGGCGAACTCGCCGCGGTCCTTATGGCAGATCGCGAGCGTGCGCGAGGCGTCCGCGTCCCCGGCGTCGGCGGCTCTGGCCCACCACGGCAGGGCCTCGTCCAAGCGGCCCAGGCCGGTGAGGAGTTCGGCGTAGGCCCGGTACGCGCCCGGCTTCCCGGCCGCCGCCGCGGCCCTCAGCCGGGCCGCTTCGGCTTCCGGATCCACCGCCGCATCTTGCGATGAATGTTCGACCATCACCCGATGGTGCCAGAGTGATCACGCTCGTTCGGCACGGGCCCTGCGACGGGCCAGCAGCGCCTGGCGCCGCTCGTCGAACTTGGTGGCCTGATCGTCCAGTCCGCCCATGTAGAGCCCCAGTTCCTCCTGCGCCTTGAGCCCCTCCGGGCCGAGCCCGCCGATCTCCAGGACCTTCAGGAAGCGCAGCACGGGCTGGAGGACGTCGTCGTGGTGGATGCGCAGGTTGTAGATGCCGCCGATGGCGATCTGGGCGGCGGCGCGCTCGAAGCCGGGCATCCCGTGGCCCGGCATGCGGAAGTTGACCACCACATCGCGGACGGCGCACATGGTCTGGTCGGGGGCCAGCTCGAACGCCTTCCCGAGCAGGTTCCGGTAGAAGATCATGTGCAGGTTCTCATCGGTGGCGATGCGCGCCAGCATCCGGTCGCAGACCGGGTCGCCGGAGTGATGGCCGGTGTTGCGGTGCGAGATGCGGGTGGCCAGCTCCTGGAAGGCGACATACGCCACGGTGTGCAGCATGCTGTGCTGGTTGTCCGATTCGAAGCCCTCGGACATGTGCTCCATGCGGAACCGCTCCAGCTGCACCGGGTCGACGGCGCGGCTGGTCAGCAGGTAGTCGCGCATCACGATGCCGTGACGGCCCTCCTCCGCCGTCCAGCGGTGGACCCAGGTGCCCCAGGCGCCGTCCCGGCCGAAGAGGGTCGCGATCTCGTGGTGGTAGCTGGGGAGGTTGTCCTCGGTGAGGAGGTTGACCACAAGCGCTATCCGGCCGACACCGCTGACCTTGGACTGGTCGGGTGCCCATGCCTCACCGCCCATGATCCCGTCGAAGTTCCGGCCGTCGCTCCAGGGGACGTACTCGTGCGGCATCCACTCCTTGGCGACCTTCAGATGCCGGTTGAGCTCGGTCTCGACGACCTCTTCGAGTGCGTACAGGAGCTGGGTGTCGCTCCAGACGGCCTGACCGTGGCGGTGGGTAGGGGCGAGGGTCACGGTGGGGGCTCCAGGGGACGGGGGCGACGGGCTATACCTACGGACCCGTAGGTTACGACACCGTAGGTTAAAGCGAAAATAAACAGGCCAGGGCCTGTGGATGGCGCGCGGTGAACTCGGCGTGACGCGCCCCCACTTGCCCCGATCCGGGCCGGCGGAACCGGTCCGCCGCCGCGAGCGATTCGCCCCGTACACAACAAAAGCGCCCCGGCCGGATGGCCGGGGCGCTCCGCAGCGGCGTGCGCGCTTCGTCGATCGATCGCGTCAGTCGGTCTGCTTGGGGGACTTCCTGTCTCCCGCCATCACCAGACCCGCGATCACCAGGAACAGGATGATCGGAGCAGCGACATAGAGGCCCAGTGTCTCGGCGACACTCAGGCCCGGACCCGGGTCGTCACCGTCGTCGCGGGTGAGCGCGAACGCGGGGGACGACATCAGCAGCATCGCCGTCGTCGCGGCGATGACTGCACCGGCGCGCACGGCGTTCTTTTTGACCTTGTTGCTCACGGACTCAAGCTATCCGACGCCCCCCGGCGCCGCGTGCCCGGGGTGGCCTTTAACACGGTGCTGAGATGACCATGACATGGCCCCCGATCGCCGGCTCAGCGGCGGCCCGCCTCGCCGAGGTGGACCGTGGGCGGCAGCAGCCGTGGCGCGGCGCGCGAGGCGAGGACGCGGATCCGCAGCCCGTCAGCGGTGACGGGTGCGGCCAGCGGAAGGATGCGCCGGGCCCCGACGGTCGTCCCGGAGGCGATGTCCCGCCAGGTCCCCGCCACCCGGGCCTGCACGGTGAACTCCTCCACCCGCTGCCCCTGGCGGATGTCCTCGCCGAGCCGCACCCGGTCGAAGGTCACCGGATGACCGGGGGCCGGCCGGGAGCCGGTGCCGTATGTCGTCCTTACGGCCTTGCCGAAGGCCGTAAGGGAGGCCATATCGGCGTCGTCGATCCGGCCGTTCTTCGCGGGCGGGACATTGAGCAGCAGCGAGGCGTTGCGGCCCACGCTGCGCTCGTACAGCGACATCAGCTGGTCCGGGGTCTTGGGCCGCTCCGCGGGGTCGTGGAACCAGCCGGGGCGGATCGAGACATCGGCCTCGGCCGGGTACCACTGCAGATAGCGCACGCCCGGCGCGGTCAGCTTCGCGCGCGAGCCGATGTCGGCGTCGGTGGAGTCATTGGGCAGCCCGCCGCCGATGACGGTCCACGGGTCGACCTCGGACGGGGTCACCGACCACTCGGTCTCCCGGGCGATGCCGTCCTCGTTGCCCACCCAGCGCACGCCCTGGGCGCCCTGGAAGATCACCGAGTTCGGCGAGAGCGCGTGGATCAGCTCGAACCAGTTCCTGACGTTGTAGTGCTGGGTGACGCCCGCGCCACCCCATGGGTTGGCGCCGTCCAGCCAGAACTCGTCGATGGGGCCGTACTGCGTCAGGATCTCGTAGATCTGGTTGAGGTAGTACGCGTCGTAGTCGTCGGCGGCGAAGCGGAAGGTGGGCAGCGCGCCGGAGGCGACCTTGTCCGCCCGGTCGTCGCCGGGGACGAGGGTGGGGATGGTGCGCTCGGTGGGCTTGCTGCCGTTGCCGTAGCGGCCCTGGCCGGCGGGTGCGCGGTCGCCGTCCTCCAGGGCCATCCGCTCGGGCAGCGACAGCTCCTCGCCGTGTTGCTGCTTCTCGCGGATCTTCTCGACCCACTGGGCGTGCCAGGCGTGCGGCAGCTCGGCGCCGTCGGCGGGCGAGAGATAGACGCCGACCTTGAGTCCCGCCTTACGGGCGGCCTTGACGTACGCGCCCAGGACATCACCGTCGGGATTCCGGCCGCCGGGGCCCTTCGTCCACCAGGGGCTGGCCTCGACGTCGTGGTCGGTGTAGCGGCTCGGGTAGAGCGCGAAGCCGTCGTGGTGCTTGGCGGTGAGCATGACCTGCTGGGCACCGGCGGCCTTGTACGCCCGCATCCACTGGTCCATGGCGAGCTCGGGCGGGTCGAAGAGCTTCTCGTCCTCGGCCCCGGAACCCCACTGGCGGCCGGTCATGGTGTTCATGCCGAAGTGGGTGAAGGCGGTGATCTCGCGCTGCTGCCAGGCCCGCTGCCCGGGGGTGGGAACGGTGTGGGCGGCCTTGTCGATGATGCGGGCGGGGGTGTCGCAGTCCTCGACGACCTGCTGCGGGGCGGGGGTGACGGGCCCCTCGCATCCGGCCCGCGCGACGGCCTCCGTGGCGGCCTCCGTGGGGGCGGGAGGGACGGCGGCGGCCGCGAGGGCGGCCAGGGCGAGGGCACGGAGCGCGAGCAGCGCACGCCGCCGTCCGCGGTTTCTGTGGGTGCCGGGCATTCCGGCCAGAGGTCGGGCCATGGTCCCCTCCAGGTCTCCGATCGGCATTGATCGGATCTCTATGGCGGTGTCCATGACAGCCTGGCAGAGCAGAGGCATTCTGGGGAGACCGCCCACGACAGAGGTCCCACCTATGTGGAGTAGAGCACCCACTACAAGGCCCCCGCCGCGCGTCAGGGGCTCCACCCCTGAACCCCGGAGCCTGAGCCTGGGTCGACGGAGCCCCCGTCCGGGGGGTGGGGCGGAGCCCCGCTCCGGGGGGGCAGAGCCCCGGTCCGGAGCCGAGCCCCACTCCGGGACCCGAGGCAGAGCCCCGCTCCGGGGCTGGGGCGGCTGAGCCTCACTCCGGAGCCTGGGGCGGCTGAGCCCCGCCAGGGTCTGGGGCGAAGCCCCACTCCGGGGCTCGGGGCGGAGCCCACTCCGGAGCCTGCGGCGGAGCCCCGCACCGGGGGCTGGGGCGGAGCCACGGTCCGGGGCGTGGGGCGGAGCCTCAGTTGTGGGAAGGGGCGGGGAGGGGAACAGCCCGCCGCAGGCGTCACGATCCGCCGGATACCCCGGAATGGCCACGAGGCGCCAACAGGGCCACCTCGTCCATCAGCGCGCGCAGCCTGGGCGAGGCGACCAGCTCCTCCAGGGACATCGGGCGCCCCTCGGCATCGGCGATCGGCAGCCGCCAGTTGGGGTACTGATCCCAGGTGCCCGGCAGATTCTGCGGTCTGCGGTCCCCCACCGCGTCCGGCAGCCAGACGCCCACCATCTTCGCCGGGGTGCGCAGCAGAAAGCGGTGGACCGCCTTGACCACCGCCTCCTCGTCGCCCGGCCCCTCCGGCAGCAGCCCGAGCCGCCCCAGCAGCCCCAGCCACTCGGCGACCTCCACCGCGTCCGCCGCGCGCTCCTCGGCCAGGGGGCGGCTCAGCAGGCCCAGCCGGTGGCGCAGCTCGACATGGTCGCCGGTGAGCCGGGCGGCCGTGCTCGGCAGATCGTGGGTCGTCACGGTGGCCAGGCAGTCCGCCCGCCACTCCTCCGGCGCCAGCGGCCGCGCGGCGCCCGTCCCGTCGTAGTTCCGCTCGAACCACATCACCGAGGTGCCCAGCACCCCCCGCCGCTCCAGCTCCTCCCGTACACCGGGCTCGACCGTCCCCAGGTCCTCCCCTATGACGACCGCCCCGGCCCGGTGCGCCTCCAGGGCGAGCACTCCGAGCATCGCCTCCGCGTCGTAGCGGACGTAACAGCCCTCGGTCGGCTCCCGCCCCTCCGGCACCCACCACAGCCGGAAGAGGCCCATCACATGGTCGATACGGAGCGCGCCCGCGTGCCGTAAGAGGCCGCTCAGCAGATCGCGGTAGGGGGCGTAGCCGGTGGCCGCGAGGGCGTCCGGGCGCCACGGCGGCAGGCCCCAGTCCTGGCCCCGGGAGTTGAAGGCGTCCGGGGGCGCGCCGATCGACATGCCGGAGGCGAAGACGTCCTGAAGCGCCCAGGCGTCGGCACCCGAGGGATGGACCCCGACCGCCAGATCGTGGACGAGGCCGATGCCCATGCCCGCCTCGCGCGCGGCGCGCTGGGCGGCGGCCAGTTGGGTATCGGTGAGCCAGGCCAGCCAGCAGTGGAAGTCGGTGCGGTCCAGGTGCTCGACCCGGGCCCGTGCGGTGCCCGCGGAGCGCGGATCGGCCAGGCCGTCGGGCCAGGCGCGCCATTCCGGGCCGTGGGTCTCGGCGAGCGCGCACCACAGGGCGTGGTCCTCCAGGGCCTGACCGCGCTCGGCGAGGAAGTCGCAGTAAGCGGCGCGGCGGCCGGGGCTGAGCGGGACCGTCCGCACCAGCTCCAGCGCCTCGCGCTTGAGGGCCCAGACGGCGTCCCGGTCGATGAGGGCACCCTCGCGCAGGACGGAGTCACGGAGGGCGGCGGCGGCCTCCAGCAGCTGATCCGCCCGCTCACGGGCGCGGCCGCGCAGATGGGCGTATTCGGGCACGTCCTCGACCCGCAGATGGACCGGGTCGGGGAAGCGCCGCGAGGAGGGGCGGTACGGCGAGGGGTCGGTGGGCGCGGCCGGGGTGCCGGGCACGGCGGCGTGCAGCGGGTTGATCTGGACGAAGCCGGCGCCGAGCGCCCGCCCCGACCAGGCGGCCAGATCGGCCAGGTCGCCGAGGTCGCCCATGCCCCAGGAGCGCGCGGAGAGCAGTGAGTAGAGCTGCACCAGGAAGCCATGGCTGCGGACCGGGGACAACGGCATCCGGTCGGGGGCCACGATGAGGGGGGCGGTGGCGCGGCGGCCGTCGGGGGCCTCGGCGAGCAGGGTGTGGGCGCCGGGCGGCAGTGCGGCGAGCGCGGTAAGGAGGCCATCGGCGGTGGCGCCGCCATCCGCAAAGACACCATCCGTAAGAACGCCGTCCGTGAGAACACCATTCGTAAGGGCACGGTCCAGGACACCCTTCTCATGGGCGCCCTTCTCGTGGGCGCCCTTCTTCAGGGGGCCATCGGCCCGTAACGCCCGCGCGGCCGCCCGCCCCCGTGGGTGCGGTGCGCCGTCATCGGGGCACACCCGCAGCGCCGTGCCCTCGGGCAGGCTCAGGCGGGGCACCTTGCCGGGGCGCACCACCACACAGGGGGGCAGCAGCCGGTCGCGCCGCCGGCCGTCGTGCCGGTCCAGCGCTTCGCGTACGGCTCGGGGGGTCGAGGCGTCCACGCCGAGCGCGGCGAGCACGGCGACGACCGTGTCCTCGGGCACCTGGACGGTGCGGCCCGGGGCGGGGTCGTAGGAGGTGGCGACACCGTGCAGCTCGGCGAGCCGCGCTCTGCCCATCAGTACTCCATCGGCTCACAGCCCGCGCCCGCGCCGGTAAGGACGGCGGTCGGCTCACTCGTCAGGGGAGTTTCGGCGGCGAGCGGAGGCTCGCTGGTCAGGGGAATGTTGTCGGCGAGCGGAGGCTCGCTGGTGAGGGGCGCCTCGGTGGCGCTTCCGGACCCGAAGCCGTCCAAGCCGCACAGTCCGCAGTCGGGGTCGGAGACCCCGTCGAAGGGATCCGGTTCGATGGACGCCTCGGGGCCGGGTTTGGACAGGGGAAACAGAAGTTGAGCTGACGCGGCCACACGGACCTCCGTGGGGTTGTCGGCAGTGGGTCATCCCGAGCCCTACCCACTCCGGACGGGCGCAGACGTAAACGCCCCCCGGACGTGCTGTAGGTCACATCCCCTCTGGGCGGCGATTTCACTGCGCGAAGGGACCAGGGGCACAGAGTTTACGAACAGGACCGCCCTTCATCCGTCAGACTTGCGCCGGGCGTGCCGCGCCCGGCGCGGGCCGCCCGAGGCGCGGCGCCAGGCGGCCCGAGGCGCGGCGCATGCGGCAATGCCGACACTTCGGTCGTTCGCGTTGACACCCTCACCGGCCTGGTGGTGGGCTCACGCCTATCGGCGCCATATCTACGGGGACCGGCTATCTGGATCGAGGAGGGGCCCGTGCAGTTCGGGGGGAAGAGGCCCAGGGCAGCGGGCGCGACGGCCATGGCCGCCGCGGTCATCGGGGGGCTGCTCGGCGGTGCCCCGGCGGCCACCGCGGCACCGGTGGACCACGGCGCCCCGGGCGCCGCCACACCGGAGCGCGACAGCAGTGAGGGGACACCGCCCGTATGGCCGCGCCCCCAGTCGCTGCGGGCGCGGGGGTCGGAGGTGGCCCTGGGAGACGAGGCCACGCTCATAGCCGACGGCGACGCCGATCCGTACGCCCTGGACGCGCTGCGCGGCCTGCTGCATGACGCGGGGGTGCGCACCGTCGACGAGGCCACACCCGGTGGCAGGGCCCCTGCGCGCGGCCTGGTGGTACACGTCGGCGGTAAGGGCGCGACGAACGCGCTGCGCGCCCTGCGCGCGCCCGAGCGCGGCGACCTCCCCTCCGGCGGCTATCTCCTGGCCACGGGCCCGGTCGACGGGCAGCCCACGGTCGCGCTGTCCGGCGTCGGCCCGGACGGGCTCTTCCACGCCGTCCAGACCCTGCGCCAGCTGCTGGTGAAGCGGGAGGGCCGGGGCTCCGCCTTCGCCGGGGTGACCGTCCGCGACTGGCCCGCGACGGCCGTAAGGGGGACGACGGAAGGGTTCTACGGCTCCCCGTGGTCGCACCGCGACCGGCTGGCCCAGCTCGACTTCATGGGCCGCACCAAGCAGAACCGCTATCTCTACGCGCCCGGCGACGACACCTACCGGCAGGCCCGCTGGCGCGACCCCTACCCGGCCGAGCGGCGCGAGGAGTTCCGCGAGCTGGCCACGCGCGCACGGGCCAACCATGTGACCCTCGGCTGGGCGGTCTCTCCCGGCCAGGAGATGTGCTTCTCGTCCTCGAAGGACCTCAAGGCGCTGCTGCGGAAGGTCGACGCCATGTGGGCGCTCGGGGTGCGCTCCTTCCAGCTCCAGTTCCAGGACGTCAGCTACAGCGAGTGGCACTGCGGCGCCGACGCCGATGAGTTCGGCTCCGGCCCGGAGGCCGCCGCAACCGCGCAGGCCAAGGTGGCAGGCGCGCTCGCCCGCCATCTGGCCGACCGCTACCCAGGCTCGGCCCCACTGTCCCTGATGCCGACCGAGTACTACCAGGACGGCGACACCGAGTTCCGGCGTGCGCTGTCCGGGGCGCTCGATCAGCGTGTGGAGGTCGCCTGGACCGGGGTCGGGGTGGTGCCCAGGACCATCACCGGGGGCGAGCTGGCCGGTGCCCGGTCGGCGTTCGGCCACCGCCTGGTCACCATGGACAACTACCCGGTCAACGACTGGGCGCAGGACCGGATCTTCCTCGGCCCGTACACCGGCCGCGACCCGGCGGTGGCCACCCAGTCCGCGGCGCTGCTGGCCAACGCCATGGAGCAGCCGACCGCCTCCCGGATCCCGCTGTTCACCGCCGCCGACTTCGCCTGGAACCCGCGCGGCTACCGCCCCCAGGAGTCCTGGCAGGCGGCCATCGACGACCTCGCCGGGAACGACACCAAGACCCGTGCCGCCCTGCGCGCCCTCGCCGGGAACGACGCCTCCTCGGTGCTCGGCGGTGACGAGTCCGCGTATCTGCGCCCGCTCATCGACGCGTTCTGGACGGCCCTGGGCGGTACGGACGTGGAGCGGCTGGAGCGCTCGGCCGACCGGCTGCGCGAGGCCTTCACGACGATGCGTGACGCCCCCGAGCGGCTCTCCCGCACGCTGGGCGACGATGTGCGGCCCTGGCTCGACCAGCTGAGCCGGTACGGCGACGCCGGGGTGCGGGCCGTGGACATGCTCACCGCCCAGGCGCGCGGCGACGGGGCGGCGGCCTGGAAGGCCCAGCTCGCGGTGGAGGCGCTGCGCGAGAGGATCGGGGACAGCCGGGTCACGGTCGGCAAGGGCGTCCTCGACCCCTTCCTCGCCAAGGCCCTGGTCCGCGCGGACGCCTGGTCGGGTGTGGACCGGACACCGGAGCTGGGGCTGCGGACCGGCAAGGAGGACCGCGCGGCGGCCGACGGTAAGGCCGCCACCGAGGTGTCCTCGCCCGGCCGCCCGGTCACCGTGCGCTTCGGCCGCAGCCGTCCGCTCGCCTCCGTCTCCGCGCTCACCGCCCGGGTCCAGGACGCCGCGCCCGGCACCGTCGAGGCGCATGTCCCCGGTGAGGGCTGGCGCCGCATCGGCGCCCTCTCCGGCAGCGGCTTCACCCAGGTCAGGGCGGCGGACGGGGACAAGGACCTGTCGGCGGACGCGATCCGGCTCAGCTGGCCGGAGGGCACCACCCCGCCCGCCGTGCACGAGATCACGCCCTGGTTCGGCGACACCCCGGACGCCGGGCTCACGCTGTCCCACAAAACGGCGGACGCGCAGATAGGCGGCGACGCGGCCGTGGTCGAGGCCCAGCTGGTCTCCCACCGCCCCGGCGACGTGGACGGCGACCTTACGGTGAAGGCGCCGCGCGGCATCACCGTCCGCGCCCCCGACGGAGTGACGGCCCCGCGCGGCGGTACGGCGACCGCCCGGCTGGAGATATCGGTGGCCAAGGGCACCAAGCCGGGCAGCTACTCCCTCCCGGTCCGCTTCGGGTCCGAGCAGCGCATGCTGACGTTAAGGGCGCATCCGCACACCGGCGGCCCGGACCTGGCCCGTGCGGAGGGCACGAAGGCGACCTCATCCGGCGATGAGACCGCCGATTTCCCGGCGTCCGCCGCGATCGACGGCAAGGCGGACACCCGCTGGTCCTCCCGGGCCGAGGACGGCGCCTGGCTCCAGTTGGAGCTGGCCCACCCGGCCCGGATCGGCCGCCTGGAGCTGAACTGGCAGGACGCGTACGCCTCCCGCTACCGCGTCCAGGTCTCCAAGGACGGCCGCACCTGGCGCGACGCGGCGACGGTCGCCCATGGGAAGGGCGGCCTGGAGTCGATCGGCATGGACGCCCCCGACACGCGGTTCATCCGCGTCCAGGGCGTCGAGCGCGCCACCCGCTTCGGCTACTCCCTCTGGTCAGTCGCCGCCTACGCGGTGCGGAAGGACTAGAGGTGTCCGACGGATCTTGACGCCTGCGGCGGGCTGTTCCCCCCTGGGTCCTGTCCGGCGGACCTTGACGGGTCCGTGAGGATCCGCCGGACAGGACCCAGGGGCTTCCGCGAGCAGACACAGTAATGGCCCGGTCTCTCAGGCAGATTTGCCGTCGATCCGGGCCATGGCGTCTTCCGCGCCGTATGCCTGAAGGTATGGCATCCAGCGCGGGTCCCTATGCCCCGTGCCGATGATCCGCCACGCGAGCCCCGACGGCGGCGCGGGTTGATGGCGCAGCCGCCAGCCGATCTCGGCGACATGGCGATCAGCCTTGACGTGATTGCACCGACGACACGCGGCGACCACGTTCTCCCAGGTGTGCTGCCCGCCACGGCTGCGCGGGATGACGTGATCGACGCTGGTTGCGACGCCACCGCAGTAGGCGCATCGGCCGCCGTCGCGGGCGAACAGGGCGCGGCGGGTGAGCGGGACGGGGCCACGAAAGGGCACCCGCACAAAGCGCTTCAGCCGGACGACGCTGGGTGCGGGGATCACACGGGTCGCGCTGTGCATCAGGGCGCCTGAGTCCTCGAGGCTGACGGCCTTGTCATTGAGGACGAGTATGAGCGCGCGGCGGAGCGGTACGACGCCGAGGGGCTCGTACGACGCGTTGAGGACCAGGACATGCGGCACGGGGGCCTCCTTGTACGCCGGCGGCGCGTGGCTCGCGCCGGGACGATCTCCCCCAGTTTCCCCTGAACCCTGGCCGGAACGCCACTATCACCGGGTTAACGGTTGAGAGGCATTTCCGCGTACCGCACGTATACCCCCCGTACACGGCGGCGACACCGACCGCTTGACCACCGCCCTGGCGGCCTTCCGGCGCCCTTGCGAACGAGGTGCGCGGGGAGCGGGATACCACCGCGAAGTGGCAAGAATCACGGCCCGCTCCGGCTGGTGCCGCCGCACGGCCCCCGGCCGGGGCAGAAGGTGGAATTGCCGCCTCCGGACCCGCTCGAATGCGCCCCCTGACCGCGCTCGCGCGCTCTCGAACACAGGAACGGCGCATCTCGCGCCCGGCTACTGTGTGAGAGGTTGCGTGCGCGGGCGATCCGTGCGGGCATGTCGCATACGAAGGGTTTCTGCTGTGTTCTGGTCCGCTGCTCTGGCCGCTGACTCGACGCCTCGTCCCACGACTCTCGACGATGCGCAGAAGAGCGCCACGAACGCCGCGGGCTGGGTGGAGGAGAACTGGTCCACCTGGCTCGGCATCGGGCTGCGCATAGCCCTGATCCTGATCATCGCCTTCGTGCTCCGGTCCGTCGTCCGGCGGGCGATCACCAAGCTGATAGAGCGCATGAACCGCACGGCCCAGGCCGTCGACGGCACCGCGCTCGGCGGGCTGCTGGTCAATGTGGAGCGACGGCGTCAGCGGTCCGCGGCGATCGGCTCGGTGCTGCGCTCCGTGGCCTCGTTCCTGATCATGGGCACCGCGGGGCTGATGATCCTCTCCGCGCTGGAGATCAATCTGGCTCCGCTGCTCGCCAGCGCCGGGGTCGCGGGGGTGGCGATCGGTTTCGGCGCCCGCAATCTGGTCACCGACTTCCTCTCCGGTGTCTTCATGATCCTCGAGGACCAGTACGGGGTCGGCGACACGATCGACGCCGGGGTGGCCTCCGGCGAGGTGATCGAGGTCGGTCTGCGCGTCACCAAGCTCCGCGGGGACAACGGCGAGATCTGGTACGTGCGCAATGGCGAGGTCAAGCGGATCGGCAACCTCAGCCAGGGCTGGGCGACGGCCGCGCTCGATGTCCAGGTCCGGGCCGAGGAGGATCTGGAGCAGGTCCGGGCCGTGATCACGCAGGTGGGCGTGGACATGGCCAAGGAGGAGCCGTGGAACGAGCGGCTCTGGGAGCCGATCGAGGTCCTGGGCCTCGACGCGGTCTATCTGGACTCGATGATCGTGCGGGTGTCGGCAAGGACCATGCCCGGCAAGGCGCTCGGCGTCGAGCGGGAGCTGCGCTGGCGGATCAAGAAGGCGCTGAACGAGGCGGGCATCCAACTCGTCGGCCGGCCTCTGGATCCGGAGCTCCAGACCGACACCGTCGATCCGAGCGCCACCACTGCGGCGCCGTCGGCGCTGGCCAACCCGGACTCGCCGCAGTCGGCGGCGGCCAGCCCGATCGCTCCCGGCGCCGGTCCGGCCGCCACCCCCTCCGCGACGGTGCCGCCGCCCGCGACGAAGTGAGCGCGGCGGACATGACGGGGCTCCCGCCCCGGAACGGGACGGGAGCCGCGTCCGACCCGGCCGCTCAGCGGCGGTGGTGTCCGCCGAACGAGGTGAGGTAGCCGGCCGCGGGCGTGCCCACACCGGTCACGTCGTCATAGCCCACGACCGCGTGGAGCGAGCTGTCCCGGCCGAGGCTGCGCAGCGAGGTCACCAGCCCGTCGGTGTCGTCGTGGCTGTTGACGTAGTCGACCCGGACCACGCCCAGCGAGACACCGGCGCCCAGCGGGTGGTCGGTCACATCGTGGTACGAGGCGGTGCCGTACCGGTCGTACAGCGACGGGTTGGCGAAGCCGATCGGCTGGCCGCCGCGCGCCTGCTGGGCGAGCGCCTGCACACCGGCGATCACGGGCGCGGCCAGCGAAGTGCCGCCGATGCGGTACTCGCCGTACTGGAGCGATCCGTCCGGGAAGGTCTGCGTCTGGCCCACCAGGAAGCCGGTGTTGGGGTCGGCCACGGCCGCGATGTCCGGGGTCACCCGCTGCTTGGCCGTGCCGCCGTCTGCCAGGGCGAGCGCGTCCGGGACCACTCCGCGCTGGTAGAAGGGCTGGGCGACGGTCTTGCTGGTGCCGCCTCCGGCGCCGGAGGTGTACGCGCCGGGCAGCGCGTCCCAGTTGGTGCCGTCGGCCGAGAGGGTGGCCTTGGTGGTGCCCCAGCCGGTCTCCCACTGGTACTTCTCGCCCTTGCCGACGGCCAGGGAGGTGCCGCCGACCGCCGTCACCCATGCCGAGTTGGCCGGGGTGTCGACCTGCTTGGTGCCGGTGGACGCCACATTGTCGCCGTTGTCACCGGAGGAGAAGTAGAAGCCGATGCCCTCGACCGCGCCCTGTTGGAAGATCTGGTCGTAGGCGGCGGCCACGTCCGGCGTCTCGTTGGCCTCCACATCGCCCCAGGAGTTGGAGACGATGTCGGCCAGCCGGTTGTCGACGACCTTGGCGAGCGAGTCGAGCAGATCGTCGTCGGTGCAGGAGGCTCCGCCGACGTAAACGATGTCGGCCGCGGGCGCCACCGCGTGCACCGCCTCGACGTCGAGGGTCTCCTCGCCGTACCAGCCGCCGGCGTCGCACTCCTCGGTGTAGCGGTAGTCGGCCGGCAGCACCTGCGTCAACTGGCCCTTGCGGTAACCCGGGTCGCCGTTGCGCTTGGCGTACCGGGTGGCGTCCGCGGCGATGGTGGGCGAGGCGAAGGCGTCGGTGATGGCCACGGTGACGCCCTTACCGGTGTTGCGGCTCTTGGCGCCATAGGCGGCGCGCAGCTGCTTGCCGGTGTACCCCTTGATCGCGTACGGCTGCTTGGCGCCGTAGGCCGAGGGCAGGCTCCGGTCGGTCCGGGAACCGTAGGAGGAGGAGAACGGCCCGGCGTTCTTGAAGACCGGTCCGGGGGGCGGGAGGGTCTCGTCGTGCTTGGCCCGCTTGGGCGCGTTGTCCAGGCCGACGACGGTCAGCACGGCGCCGTGGAGCGAGGCGGGCACGGTGGCCGCGTTCGACGGCGCCCGGTAGACCTTGCCGTCCTTGGTGTAGTTGTGCAGCTGGGTGCCGAACGCCCGCTCGGCGGCGGAGACTTCGCCGGTGGCCGACAGATAGTGCTGGTTGCCGCCGGTGACCTCGAGCCCGGCGCCCTTCAACCAGGCGGTCACGGCGTCCTTCTGCTGCCGTGTCGCTCCGAAACGTGACTGGGTCTGCCGGGCCGACAGGAACGTGCCGTAGTCCGGCGAGGAGGGGTCGGACACGGCCTTGGCGTAGTCGGCCAGCCCCCTGGCGTCCCGTCCGGCCAGATAGACGCGCGCGGTGACCTTATTGCCGTCATCGGTCGCGCCGCGGTCGGAACGCGCCGTCGCCCAGGCGGGCTTGGTGCCGTTCAGGGTGTCACGGCCGTGCGGTGCGGAGTCGGCCTGGGCCGTGGGTATGCCGAGCGCCAGCGCACCGGCCACCAACGGCAGCGCCGCCGCCAGCCCCAGAGCCGTGCGTTTTCTGGAACGGGCCGTGCGCTCCCGGGAAGAAATAGATCTCACCTAGCCCCCTCGCGATTCGAGTCGTCGCATGACAGCGGGGGCTGACGATCACAGGCACCCCACCGGGGGCCACTCTTACGGTGACTTGTCCATGCCAGGTACATGGATCATCCATCTCTTCGCCAAGAACCCGCCAAGGAAAGCCCGCCTTTGACCCATTGACGCCGCCCCGGTCCGCCCCCTAGCTTGCTATTCATCAATAGGAAACTTTCTTAACAGAGTGAGACGGGGGCATCACCATGGCCGTATCACCCGGCAGCAATACGCAGGGCGGCACACCCGGGACCCCCCGCGTCCTCCGCGCCATGAACGACCGCGCCGCGCTGGAGCTGCTGGCCGCCCACGGACCGCTCACCCGGACCCGGCTCGGGGAGCTGACCGGTCTTTCCAAGCCCACCGCCTCCCAGCTGCTGACCCGCCTGGAGTCCGTCGGCCTGGTCCGCACCACCGGGAACGTCACCGGACGGCCGGGGCCCAACGCGCAGCTGTACGAGATCGATCCGGCCGCCGCCCATGTGGCCGCGCTCGCCGTGGACCAGGAGGGCATCACCGCCGCCGTCGCCGACATCACCGGCCAGGTGGTCGGTGAACACCGGGTGACGGCTCCGGCGACCGACGCGAGCGTGACCAACCGGACCGGGGAGCTGGTCGTCGAGGCGGTGGACGGGGCGCTGGCCGCCGCCGGGCTCGGCCGGGACGATCTGCACTCCACCGTGATCGGCACCCCCGGCGCGCTCGACCCGCGCACCGGGACGCTGCGCTACGCCCCGCATCTGCCCGGCTGGCAGTCCCGCACCCTGCGGGACGACCTGGCCGAGGTGCTGCACACGCCGATCGTCATCGAGAACGACGTCAACCTCGCCGCCATCGCCGAACAGCACCACGGCACCGCCCAGGACTTCGACGACTTCGCGCTGGTCTGGGCCGACGAGGGGGTCGGCGCGGCCATCGTGCTCCACGGCACCCTGCTGCGGGGTGCCACCGGCGGGGCCGGGGAGATCGGCTATATGCCGCTGCCGGGCGCCCCGCTGGCCCGGGGCGGACCGGACGCCGCCGCCCGGCCGGACGGGGGCGGGGGATTCCAGAAGCTGGTCGGCTCACCCGCCGTCGTGGAGCTCGCCCGCGACCACGGGATCGACGCGCCCACCGCCACCAAGGCGCTCTCCGCCGCGCTGCGCACCCCCGGCCCGGGTGACGAGGTGCTGACCGAGCTGGCCCGTCGGCTGGCCACCGGGCTGGCCTCCGTCGTCGCCGTGGTCGACCCGGAGCTGGTCGTCCTTTCGGGTGAGGTCGCGCAGGCCGGCGGGGACCGGCTGCGTCAGCTGGTCGAGGCCGAGATGACCGGTCTCGCACTGCCCCGGCCGCAGCTGCGGATCAGTGAGATCGAGGGGGATCCGATTCTCATCGGCGCGCTGCGGACGGCGGTCGCCGATGCCCGTCAGACCGTTTTCGACACCGCCCGGTTCGACGCCTGATCCACCGGGCGCCGCCCTACCACCCCGTACGCCCCTTCCCCTTTCCCCTCTATCCGTTCTCAGGCTCTGTCCGTTCTGAGGCTCTGTCCGTTCTGAGGCTCTGTCCGTTCTGAGGCTCTGTCCGTTCTCCCCTTTGTCCGTTGTCCGGCGCCCCGCACCGCCGCTTCCCCTGCCGTCCCCCTTGTACCGCAGTAAAGGAAGTCTCCCCATGGCACGAAAACTGGCCGCTCTCGCCGCAGCACTGAGCGCCGGCGCCCTGCTCCTCACGGGCTGCGCCAATCCCAGTACCGGCAGCGCCGAGGACGATCCGACCAAGCCGGTCACGCTGAAGTTCTGGCACGGCTGGTCGGAGGACAGCGAGGTCAAGGCGATCGATGCCAGTATCGCCCGGTTCGAGAAGCTCCACCCCAATATCAAGGTGGAGGCCACCGGGAATGTCACCGACGCCACCGTGAACCAGGCGCTGCGGGCGGGCGGCGGCGACGCCCCCGATGTCGTCTCCTCCTTCACCACCAACAATGTGGGGCAGTACTGCTCCTCCGGGATGTGGGTGGACCTCGATCCGTTCATGAAGAAGACCGGTCTTGACAAGGCCAAGGTCTTCCCGAAAACGCTGCTGGACTACACGAGCTACCAGGGCGCCCAGTGCGCCCTCCCGCTGCTCGCCGACGCGTACGGCATGTACTACAACAAGGACGCCTTCGCCGAGGCAGGCATCAAACGGCCGCCCCGCACCATGTCGGAGCTGCGGCGCGACGCCGTGAAGCTGACCAAGCGCACCAAGAGCGGCGGCTATGAGCGGGTGGGCTTCATGCCCAATTTCCGGCTCTACCAGAACAGCCCGGACCGGTTCCTCGCCCAGTGGGGCCCCACGTATTTCGGCAAGGACGGCAAGGCGCGGCTGGCGAAGGGGAAGGCGGTCAAGGATTTCTACGCCACCACCGCGGAGCTGATGCGGAGCCAGGGCGGGTATGGCCCGCTGGAGACGTTCCGTACTTCCTTCGGTGATGAGATGTCGTCCCAGAACGCCTTTCTCACCGGAAAGCTCGCCATGCACATGGACGGCGAATGGCGCGGGCTCTTCATGAAGGGCGCGAAGTTCACATGGGGCACCGCCCCGCTGCCGGTGCCCGACGACCGGCCCGAGACCTATGGCCGGGGCTATCTCACCGGCACGGTGGTCGGCATCGCGCACAGCAGCACCCATCAGAACGCCGCGTGGGAGCTGGTGAAGTTCCTGACCGCCAACACCGATCAGGTGGTCGCCTTCGCCAACGCCATTCACAATGTGCCGTCCACGAAGGCGGCGCTCACCTCCCCGAAGCTGGACTCGGATCCCACCTTCCGGGCCTTCCTCGATATCGCGCAGAACCGCTACAGCACCGCCCTGCCGCCCTCGATCAACGGTGGTCAGTACGTCACCTCGCTGCAGGACTTCTCCTACGGCGTCGAGGCGGGCAAGGTGCACGATCTGGACGCGGGGCTACGAAAACTCGATGACGAGATAGACGCCGACAATCTCCAGGCACAGAACTGACGGAGTGCGACATGGCCACCTTGACGAACGCCCCCGCCCTGCGCCGTAAAGCCCGGCGCGAGCGGCTGCGCACCCTCGGTTTTCTCTCGCCCTGGCTGGTCGGCTTCACCGTCTTCTTCGGCTATCCGCTCGTTGCCACCGTCTACTTCTCCTTCATGCACTACAACCAGATCCAGGCCCCGACCTTCGTGGGGCTGCGCAACTGGCGTTATGTGCTGGAGCAGATGCCGCTGTTCGGGCCGGCGCTGTGGAACACGCTCTGGCTGGTCGTGGTCATGGTGGCGCTGCGGGTCGTCTTCGGCCTGGGCATCGGGCTGCTGGTCACCAAGGTGAAGTCCGGGGTGGGATTCTTCCGCACCGCCTTCTATTTGCCGTATCTCGCGCCTCCGGTGGCGGCCACCGTCGCCTTCGTCTTCCTTCTCAATCCCGGTACCGGTCCGGTGAACGACGTTCTCGGGAGCATCGGGATCCACGCCCCGAACTGGTTCAACGACCCGGCCTGGGCCAAGCCGTCCCTCGTACTGCTCTCCCTGTGGGGCATCGGGGATCTCATGGTCATCTTCATGGCGGCCCTGCTGGACGTCCCCAAGGAGCAGTACGAGGCGGCCGAGCTGGACGGCGCCGGAGCTTTCCACAAGTTCCGCTATGTGACCTGGCCGTCGATCACTCCGATCGTGATGTTCGCGGTCGTGACGGGCGTCGTCCAGACCATGCAGTACTACACCCAGGCGCTGGTCGCCGGAAAGCTCGCCTCCGGGGTCAGCGTGGGGCCCGGATCGGTCATCCAGCCCGGCTATCCCGACCATTCCACACTCACCGTGCCGCAGCTCGTCTACTCGCTCGGCTTCCAGAACTTCAACACCGGAGCCGCCTGCGTGCTCTCGCTCGTGCTGTTCGCGATCGCGATGGCCGTGACGACGCTGCTGATGCGCAAGCGTGCCGGACTGCTGTCGGCCGATGACTGAGCCGAGGACTGAGAGGACCGATTCACCATGACCGCCACCACCGCCCTCTCGGCGCCGCCCGCGCCCGCGCGCCCCGCCACCGGACATTCCCCCGCCCCCGCCGCCCGCCGCCGCGCCGCGCTGCACTGGATCGCCGTGCACACGGTCGCCATCGCCGCCGCGCTCTTCTTCATCCTGCCCTTCGTCTTCGTCTTCCTGACCTCGGTGATGAGCGACGACCAGGCGCTGAGCGGCGACCTGTGGCCCACCGAATGGAACTGGTCGAATTACGCCGATGTCTTCAACACCCCGGGCTTCCTGGACTGGTGGCGCAATTCGCTGATGTACGCCGGGCTCGGCACCCTCTTCACCGTCTGTTCCTCCATTCCGGTGGCCTACGCCCTCGCCAAATTCCGCTTCCGCGGCCGCCGCACCGCCATGATCCTGGTCATCTCCACGATGATGCTGCCGCCGCAGGTGATCGTGATACCGATGTATCTGGTCTGGGCCCAGCAGCTGCATCTGTCGGGTTCGCTGTGGCCGCTGATCATCCCGATGGCGTTCGGCGACGCGTACTCCATCTTCCTGCTGCGCCAGTTCCTGCTGACGATTCCCCGGGAGTACCTGGAGTCGGCGAAGGTGGACGGCAGCGGCGAATTCGGCACGCTGCTGCGCATCGTGATCCCGATGGCCAAACCGGGGATCGCGGCCGTCGCGCTGTTCCAGTTCTTCTACTGCTGGAACGACTACTTCGGCCCGCAGATCTACGCCTCGCAGAATCCGGGCGCCTGGACGCTCAGTTACGGCCTGGAGAGCTTCAAGAGCGCGCACAGCGTCAACTGGAATCTGACGATGGCCGCGACCCTGCTCGTCATGGCCCCCGTCATCATCGTCTTCTTCTTCGCTCAGAAAGCCTTCGTCGAAGGCGTCACACTGACAGGAGTCAAGGGTTGAAGCTCGCAGTCGTGGGGGGTGGGTCCACCTACACCCCCGAACTCATCGACGGATTCGCCCGGTTGCGGGACGTGCTCCCGCTGGAGGAGCTCGTCCTGGTCGACCCGGCCGCCGACCGGCTGGAGCTGGTCGGCGGGCTGGCCCGCAGGATCTTCGCCAAGCAGGGCCACCCGGGCACCATCTCCTGGACCGACGACCTGGACGCGGGCGTGGACGGCGCGGACGCGGTCCTGCTCCAGCTGCGCGTCGGCGGTCAGGCCGCGCGGAACCAGGACGAGACCTGGCCGCTGGAGTGCGGCTGCGTCGGCCAGGAGACCACCGGCGCGGGCGGGCTCGCCAAGGCGCTGCGCACCGTCCCGGTGGTGCTGGACATCGCCGAGCGGGTGCGCCGCCGCAACCCCGACGCCTGGATCGTGGACTTCACCAACCCGGTCGGGATCGTGACCCGGGCGCTGCTCACGGCCGGGCACCGGGCGGTCGGCCTGTGCAATGTGGCCATCGGCTTCCAGCGGAAGTTCGCCAAGCTGCTGGGCGTGGACCCCGGCGAGGTGACGCTGGAGCACGTCGGCCTCAACCACCTCACCTGGGAGCGCGCGGTGCGCGTCGGCGGCACCGACGGCGAGGACGTGCTGCCCAAGCTGCTCGCGGAGCACGGCGAGGCGATCGCCGAGGATCTGCGGATGCCGCGCACGCTGGTGAGCCGGCTCGGTGTCGTCCCCTCCTACTACCTGCGCTACTACTACCAGCACGACGCGGTGGTGCGGGAGCTGCGCAGCAAGCCGTCCCGGGCGGCGGAGGTCGCGGCGATCGAGCGGGAGCTGCTGGACATGTACGGCGATCCTGCGCTGGACGAGAAGCCCGAGCTGCTCGGCAAGCGCGGCGGGGCGTTCTACTCCGAGGCGGCGGTCGATCTGACCTCGTCCCTGCTGGGCGACACCGGCGAGGTGCGGATCGTCAATACGTTCAACGAGGGCACCCTGCCCTTCCTGCCGGACGACGCGGTGATCGAGGTCCCGGCGGCCGTCAACGCGCAGGGCGCGAAGCCACTGCCCGTGCGCCCCCTCGAGCCCCTGTTCGCCGGTCTGGTCGCGAATGTCACCGCGTACGAACACCTGGCGCTGGAGGCGGCGTTGAAGGGGGGCCGGGAGCGGGTCTTCCAGGCGCTGCTGTCCCATCCTCTCATCGGCCAGATCGAATACGCCGAGAAGCTGACCGACGACCTCATCGCGCACAACCGGGAGCATCTGGCGTGGGCCTGACCCAGTCCGTATCGACCCCTTCCCCTTCGTCCTCTTCCCCCTCGTCCGCGTCCCCGCCGGACGGGTCGGTCCTGGCGATCGACGCGGGCAACAGCAAGACGGACGTGGCACTCGTCGGCCCGGACGGCTCCGTCCTGGGCACGGCTCGCGGCGGCGGCTTCCGGCCGCCCGTCGTGGGGGCCGAGCAGGCCGTCGGCTCGCTCGCGCCGCTGGTGGAGGAGGTGGCGCGGCAGGCGGGCCGGGCCGGTCCACCGCCCGCGGGGCATGTCTCGGCGTGTCTGGCCAACGTCGATCTGCCCAGCGAGGAGGAGGAGTTGACGGGCGTCCTGGCCGAGCGCGGCTGGGGCGCCACCGTCACGGTCGCCAATGACATCTTCGCCCTGCTGCGGTCCGGAGTCGCGGACAACGGCGAGCCGACCGGCGTCTCCGTCGTCTGCGGCGCGGGCATCAACTGCGCCGGGATCGGTCACGGCGGCCGGGTGGCCCGCTTCCCCGCCATCGGCCGGATCTCCGGCGACTGGGGCGGCGGGGGCTATCTGTCGGAGGAGGCGCTGTGGTGGGGCGCGCGTGCGGAGGACGGCCGCGGCGCGCCGACCGAGCTGGCGCGCGCCCTGCCCGCGCACTTCGGCCTGACCACCATGTACGAGCTGATCGAGGCGCTGCATCTGGGCCGTCTGGAGTCGGGGCGGCGGCATGAGCTGACGCCGGTGCTCTTCGCGGTGGCCGGGGCCGGCGACGAGATCGCACGGGCCATCGTCGACCGCCAGGCTGAGGAAGTGGTGACCATGGCCGTGGTCGCCCTCGGCCGGCTCGATCTGCTGGGCGAGGAGACCCCGGTGGTGCTGGGCGGCGGGGTGCTCGCGGCCCGCCATCCGCTGCTGGACGACCGGATCCGCGAACTGCTCGCGGAGCGCGCCCCGAAGGCCGAGCCGCGGGTGGTCACCGCACCGCCGGTGCTCGGCGCCGCGCTGCTGGGGCTGGACCGTACCGGCGCGCCGGAATCGGCGTACGCCCGGCTGCGCGCGCACTACGCCCCGGCTCATGACACCACCCCGGCCGATGGCACCGCCCCGGCCCATGACACCACCCCGGCTGACGACACCGCCGCAGCTGATGGCACGGAAAGTGGAACCGAAAGTCCTTCCGAAGCGTAATGAAAAGGGGAGGGAAGATCGCGATCCGAACAAGATCCAGGCTCGACCGGTGACCTCTCCTGGCGCCGCGGTCCATACTGCTGCGACACCGACCGCGACACCATCCAGGAATCCGGGCCAAGGGGGAGGTCTTGTGTCATACCCGCCGACCACCGGCAGAGCCGCACCGCCGCCCGCGCCCGCGGCCCCGCCGCGGACCGCGTGGGCTGAGGGGCTCGACCGGGCGCGGGCGGCGGCGACGACCGAGCCCGGCAGGCTGCGCGTCATCGGGGCGGTGCTGGCCGCGCTGGTGATCGCGTTCGGCGCGGTCACGGCCTGGCAGGTCTCCGACCGGCAGACCGCGGCGGACGCCGTGGCCGAGCGCAGCCAGCCGCTGAGCGCCGACGCGGCGCAGATCTACCGCTCCCTCGCCGACGCGGACACCACGGCCACCGGAGGCTTCCTGGCGGGCGGCCAGGAGCCTCCCCAGGTCCGGCAGCGGTTCGTGCGGGACATCGACACCGCGTCCAAGCTGCTGGTGCGGGCCGCGGCCAATACCGAGGGCTCGTCCTCCGCCCGCGACGAGATACAGAAGATCAATCAGCTGCTGCCGGTCTACACCGGTCTGATCGACTCCGCGCGCGCCAACAACCGCCAGGGGCTGCCGCTGGGCGGCGCGTATCTGCGCTATGCCAACGACACCATGCGCGACAAGCTGCTGCCCGCCGCGGGCAGGCTCTACCAGGCGGAGACCGCCCGTCTCGGGGAGGACTACGAGGACGCCGAGGCATGGCCGTGGGTGGCGATCGCCACCGGCCTGGTCGCCCTGGGCGCGCTGGGCTGGGCCCAGCGCCGTGAGTTCCACCGGACCAACCGGGTGCTCAGCCGCGGTCTGCTCACCGCCACGGCCGCCTCCACGGTGGTGATGCTGTGGCTGGTGGTCGGCCACGCGGTCGCCAGCACCCAGCTCAGCGACTCCAACGACCACGGGGCGAAGTCCCTCCAGGTGCTCAACGAGGCGCGGATCGACTCCCTGCGGGCCCGCGCCGACGAGAACCTGACCCTGGTGGCGCGCGGCGCGGTCGTCGTGGACGAGGACGGCGCCGACAAGGGCAAGGACGCCTACGAGGTCAGCTACGGCTCGCGGATGTCCGCGCTCGTGGGCAAGGCGTCCGGCGACCGTCCCTCGGACGGCAGTCTGCTGGACAAGGCGCGCGCCCTCGCCGACGACGACGAGGGCCGCGAGCCGGTGGAGAAGGCCGGCGGCCGGATCCACGAGTGGCAGGTGCGGCACAAGGCCGCCCGCGCCGCCGACGACGGGGGCGACTACAAGACGGCGCTGACGAAGGTCATCGGCGCCGAGGACAGCACCGGCGAGTCCTTCGACGCGGTGGACAGCCAGCTGGCCAAGGCCCTCGACCACGAGCAGCGGGAGTTCCAGCAGGCCGCCGACGCCGGACGCGGCGCGTTCACCGCCATGGCGCTGGGCGCCGGGGTGCTGGCCGTGCTGGGAGCCGCGGGAGCGGTGCTGGGCATAGGCCGCAGACTGTCGGAGTACCGATGAGGACGATGGGGGGCGGAAGCATGCGATCGCTGCGATCGGCCGCCGCGGTGACGGTATGCGCCCTGGGCGTGGCCACGGCCATCGCGGTCCCGGCGATGATGGACGACGGCGGGGACGGCGACAGCAAGGGCGGTGCGCGGCAGCCGCATACCGTGCGGACCGGCGCCGAGGCCGCGGCGGCGGACAGCTGCCGCGATCCCGAGGCGAGCCTGCGCCCGTCCAGTGCGAGCGGCCCGGCCATCAAGCGGATCAAGAACCGGGAGGTCAACGGGCACAAGCTCAACAAGCTGATCGCCGGCGTCGACCAGAACAGCTACCGCTGGGGATACCGCGATCCGGCCACCGGCGACCTCACCGGCTTCGACATCGACCTGGTGCGGGCCATCGCCGACGACATCTTCGGCGATCCGGACGCGGTCATCTTCCGCACCATACCCACCAGTCAGCGCATCAAGGCCCTCCAGCAGGGCAAGGTCGACGTCGTGGTGCGCACCATGACCATCAACTGCGACCGGATCAAGGACGTGGCGTTCTCCACCGCGTACTTCCAGGCCGGGCAGCAGGTGCTGGTCCCCGACGACTCGTCCATCACCGGCTACAACAAGACGCTGCGCGGCAAGAAGGTCTGCACCGCGCAGGGTTCCACCGCCGAGGCCGAGCTGGACAAGCCGGACACCGGGGCCGAGCATCTGGGCGCGATCAAGGTGAAGCCCGTCCCCAACCAGCTGGACTGCCTGGTCAGACTGCAACTGGGCCAGGTGGACGCGGTGATCACCGACAACGCGCTGGCGGCCGGCCAGGCGGCCCAGGACCCCTCCGTCAAGCTGGTCGGCTCGCGATTCACCGATGAGTTCTACGGCGTGGCGATGAACAAGGACGACGACGACCTGGTACGCCGGGTCAACAAGGTTCTGGAGGACTACCGCCAGGGCGGGGCAGGCAGCCCTTGGATGCAGGCCTACCAGAAGTGGCTCGCCAAGGATTTCAGCACGGCGCAGGAGAACCCGACGCCGCCCGTTCCCGAATACAAGGACTAGCGCGGACAAGGACTGGCGCGGATACAAGGACTGGCGCGGACAAGGACCAGAGCGGACGAGGATCCGCGCGCACGAGCACGACGGCCCGGACACATCGGGCAAGAGCAAGGATCACGGACCGGCAAGGATTAGCACCCGCCTCACACGCGTAGGGATGACGCAGCGGACGGATCACATAACGGTTACGGACATGGAGAGGTGATCGATGGGGGTCCCGGGACCCTTCCCCAGTTTCGCGGGGGCACCCGACGGCCCGGTCATGGGCCGGGAGGAGGTGGACCGCGCACTGGCGAAGCTCGCCGCCGAACACGAGGCGATCGAGTCCTCGCTGCTCGCCCTCCAGGACCACGCGGGCAGAAGGCTCCTCGAGGGCGCCGAGCTCACGGGCGTCACCAAGGACCGCTGGTCCACCACCGAGCAGGCCATCTCTCTCCTGTGGAGCTACTTCGACGCGTACACCGAGGCCCTCACCCGGGCCCGTGAGGTGCGCTCCCGTCACCGCTGGCCGACGCAGGACGAGTTGGCCGAGCTCACCGAGCTGCTGTGCGGCACCGCGATCACCCTGCCCAGCAGCGCCACCCTCGGCGGTTCGCCCCTGCTCAGCGAGGAGTTGGGCCTGGACCGGCTGGTCGACCGGATGAACCGCTGGTACGCGGAGGCCATCGACGTCATCGTCAGCGCCGACGCCATATGGTCCGCGCTGCCCGCCCGGATCGACATGCTCTCCGCCGAGCTGCACCGCACCCGTTCGCTGGCCCACTCCGTGGGGGTGCGCCCCGGTGAGCACCCCTCGGGGGACGATCTGGAGCAGATCACCGCCGAGCTGACCGCGCTGCGCGCCGAAGTGGTCTCCGACCCGCTGGCCTTCTGGAAACCGGCCAGCGGGAGCTCCGCGCCCGGCGGCGGCAGCCCCGACACCGAGCGCTATGACCGCGCCGCCCGCGCCCTGGAGGATGTGCGAAGGGAGATCGAGGCGGTCCTGGACGTGCGGCAGGACGCCGAGCGGCGGCTGATGCGGCTGCGCGATGTGCTCTCCCGCGCCGATCGCACCCTGGCGGAGGCGCGCCAGGCGCGCGGTGAGGTGCTCGCGAAGATCGCGGCATCGGAGGTTCCGGCCGTCAGCGGCCCGCCGACCGCGCTGCACGAGCAGCTGGTCGCCGCCGCCGACTATCGCAGGCGCTCACAGTGGCACCGGCTCTCGCCGCTGCTGGAGAGCCTGGAGCAGCGCGCCGACGACGAGCTGCTGCGGGCCCGCGAGTCGCTGACCGCGGTCACCGCGCCGCTCGCGGTCCGCGCCGAGCTGCGCGGCCGTCTCGACGCGTACAAGGCGAAGGTCGCCCGCCATGGCATGGCGGAGGATCCGTTCCTGGTGGAGCGGTATGACGTGGCCCGCCGGATGCTGTGGAGCGCCCCGTGTGATCTGCGGGCGGCCGAGCAGGCCGTGCTGCGCTACCAGCAGGCGGCGGCCGAGGCCCTGGTGCCACGCCAGACGGGCCCGGCCGGGCAAGGCATCGAGGGAGGCACGGAATGAATGCGGCGGTCGTCGCCTGCCAGCGGCGTGACTGCGGCGGGTCCTACGAGGACGTGGGCGGAGGCGAGCTGTACTGCGATGTCTGCGGTATGGCCCCGGTCGTCTCACCGCAGGGGATGGTGGCCTCACCGCCCACCGGGATCACCGGGCAGGCCGGGCGGGGCGGAAGCTCCTCGTCCCGGAGCGAGGGCTCGTCCGCTCGGAGCGAGGGCTCGTCGGCGCGGAGCGGGCGTTTTTCGGCGCGCGGCGGGGGTTCCTCGGCGACCGGCTGGGACTCCTCGTCCGGCGCCTCGGGCAGGTCGCGTTCGGCACGCTCCTCCTCGTCCCGGCGCTCGGTGTCCGGGCGGCTGTCCCGCTCCATGTCCGGGCGGACCTCGTCCCGTTCGGTCTCGGTGCGCAGCTCCCGCTCCTCCACCTCGGCCTCCTCCGGGCGGAACGCCCTGGGCGCCGGTCTGGTCAGCGTCCCCGATGTGCCGCGCCCCGATCCGCGGACGGCGGTGCTGGCGGACCCCGAGGTCCCCGAGCGCAAGCGGTTCTGCAGCCGCGGGGACTGCGGCGCCCCGGTGGGCCGCGCCCGCGGCGAACGGCCGGGCCGCACCGAGGGGTTCTGCACCAAGTGCGGCCATCCGTACTCGTTCGTACCGAAGTTGACCCCCGGTGACATCGTCCACGGCCAGTACGAGGTCGCGGGCTGTCTGGCGCACGGCGGGCTCGGCTGGATCTATCTGGCCATCGACCGCGCGGTGTCGGACCGCTGGGTGGTCCTCAAGGGCCTGCTGGACACGGGCGACGAGGAGGCCCTGGCGGCCGCCGTCTCCGAGCGCCGCTTCCTCGCCGAGATCGAGCACTCCAACATCGTCCGGATCTACAACTTCGTCGAACACCTCGACCAGCGGACCGGCAGCCTCGACGGCTACATCGTCATGGAGTACGTGGGCGGCAAGTCCCTGAAGGACATCGCCAACGCCCGCCGCACCACCGAGGGCCGCCGCGATCCGCTGCCGGTGGAGCAGGCGTGCGCCTACGGCATCGAGGCGCTGGAGGCGCTCGGCCATCTGCACAGCCGCAATCTGCTCTACTGCGACTTCAAGGTCGACAACGCCATTCAGCAGCAGGACCAGCTCAAGCTGATCGACATGGGCGCGGTCCGGCGGATGGACGACCACGACAGCCCCATCTACGGCACGGTCGGCTATCAGGCCCCCGAGATCTCCGAGTCCGGCCCGTCGATCTCCTCCGACCTCTACACGGTGGCGCGCACCCTGGCCGTGCTCACCTTCGACTTCCAGGGCTATACGAACGTCTACGTGGACAGCCTGCCGGACCCCGAGCACATCGAGGTCTTCCGGGCTTACGAATCCTTCTACCGGCTGCTGGTGCGGGCCACCGATCCCGACCCGGGGCGCCGCTTCGCCTCCGCGCGGGAGATGGCCGACCAACTGACCGGTGTGCTGCGGGAGGTCGTGGCGCTGCAGACCGGGCGGCCCCGGCCGGCCCTGTCCACGCTCTTCGGGCCGGAACCGCGCGTCGTTGACACCGAGTTGTTCGCCGACGACGGAAAGGATCCGTCCCTGCTGGGTGCCCGGTCCGCCGACGGGGGCGCCACCGCGCCCGCCATCCCCGCGCAGCGCCCGCCGGGCCCGCTGGCCCTGCCGCTGCCCGCCATCACCACGCTGGACGGACGGGCCACCGCGCTGGCGCTCCCAGTGCCGCTGGTGGACTCCGACGATCCCAACGCCGGGTTCCTGGCCGGTCTGCTGGCCGCCGACCCCACCGAGGTGAGCGCCGCGCTGCGGACCGCGCCCGTGGACTCGGTCGAGCTGCGGCTGCGCCGGGTGCGCGCCCAGCTGGAGCTGGCCCAGGAGCATGACGCGGGCGTCGCGCTCACCGGTCTGGAGGCCGCGTACAGCGACGACTGGCGGATCGTCTGGTACCGGGGGCTGCATGCGCTGGCCACCGGTGACCGCGAGACGGCCGCGCTCTCCTTCGACGCCGTCTACGACGCGTTCCCCGGTGAGCCCGCGCCGAAGCTGGCGCTCGGCGTCTGCGCCGAGGTGCTGGGCCAGTTGGACAACGCGGCGGAGTACTACCGGCTGGTCTGGGCCACCGACCCGAGCTTCGTGAGCGCCGCCTTCGGCCTCGCCCGGGTGCTGCTGTGCGCCGGGGACCGTCCGGGCGCGGTGCGGGCCCTGGAGTCGGTGCCGGAGTCCTCGATCCACTACACGGCGGCGCGGGTCGCCGCCGTACGGGCCCGGCTGCGCCAGCGCGCCCCGTACGACGCCCTGCTGAGCGATCTGACGGCCTCGGCGGTCCAGGTCGAGCGGCTGGGCGAGTTCGGTCTGGACGCGGTGCGGCGCGAGCGGCTGCGTACGGAGGTCCTGGGCAGCGCCCTGGATTGGGTACTGTCCGGCAGCAGCGGGGCACCCCCGGGACACAACCGGCCGCCTCTGCTCGGCAGCAGCCTGGACGAGCGCGGGCTGCGCTTCGGATTGGAGCGCTCGTACCGTGTACTCGCCAGACTCGCCCAGCGAGGCGAGGAGAGGATCGAACTGGTGGAGCGGGCCAACCGTTTCCGCCCCAGGACGTGGGTGTGATCGATGTCGCAGATGCCGCAGCCGCCCCAGCTGTCAGCCTGCCCGGCCTGTGATGAGCCGCCGCAGGCAGGGGACAGATACTGCGATCAGTGCGGTGCCGATCTGACGGTGGCGGCCGCGCTGGCAGCGGAGGCCGCCCTTTCGGCGGAGGCGATCGCCGACCGGTCGGACGCGCACGGCGGCCTGCCCGCGCCGCCGCGGGTGAACGGGGCGGCGCGGTCCACCCACCCGGAGCCCGAGCCGGACGACTACGAGCTGGCGGCCCCGGCCTCCGGCGGGTACGGCCAGGTGGCCGACCCGAGGGCCACGGCGGCGCTCGGCGCGCCCGAGGCACCCGGCGAGTCCGCCATCCACCCGGAGACCAACGCGAGTACGCACACCAGCGCGGCGAGCAGCACGGGCCCCGGCACCGGCACCGGGGCGGACCCCCGGCTGCCCGGCGACGAGCACCGCCCCCGGTGCGCCGCGTGCCAGGAGGGCACCATCGACCAGGACGGATACTGCGAGCGCTGCGGACACGCCCAGGCACGGACACGCGACCATATGGAAACGGAGTTGGAGGGGATCGCGGCGGCCAGCGACCGGGGGCTGCGCCACCACCGCAACGAGGACGCGTTCTCGGTGTCCACCGCCGCGCTGCCCGACGGCTCACCGGTCACGGTCGCCGTGGTGTGCGACGGGGTCTCCTCGGCCACCCGCCCCGACGAGGCCTCGGCCGCCGCGGCCCAGGCCGCGAGCCAGGCGCTGCGCACCTCGCTGCCCCGCGGCGCCCACCCCCAGCAGGCCATGAACGAGGCGATCATCGCCGCCGCCGACGCGGTCAACTCCCTGGCCCTGGACTCCGGCGCGGCCGTTCCCCACCACGAGGGGCAGCGCCATCAGAACGCACCGGCGTGCACCATCGTCAGCGCCGTCGTCACCAGCGACATCCTCACCGTCGGCTGGGTCGGGGACAGCCGCGCCTACTGGGTCCCCGACGACCGTACGGCCCCGCCCGCGCGGCTCACCGAGGACGACTCCTGGGCGGCCCAGATGGTGGCCGCGGGGCTGATGTCGGAGGCGGAGGCGTACGCGGACGAGCGCGCCCACGCCATCACCGGCTGGCTCGGGGCGGACGCCTATGAGCTGGAGCCCCACACCGCCTCGTACAAGCCGGACCGGCCGGGCGTCGTGGTGGTGTGCACCGACGGGCTGTGGAACTACGCCGAATCGGCGGAGCAGATGGCCCACGCGGTGCCGCCGGACGCCCGCGCCCGGCCGCTGAACAGCGCGCAGTTCCTGGTCGGTCACGCCCTGGACGGCGGGGGCCACGACAACGTAACAGTGGCGGTCGTGCCGTTCCCCGCTGCCCCGGGCCGGGCAGGATCCGCCTGACGGTCGCCAAGGAGCGGATGACATGGCCCACTTCTCCACGCCCGAGGCGCCGCGGTTCTCGGTCGAGGTCTACCAGAACGAGTACCTCCCCGAGGGAGGCCGCGAGGTGAACGCGATCATCACCGTCACCTCGGCCGGCGGCGGGGCCACGGCAGGGCGGCCGGTACCCGCCCCCGCCCATGCCGGGTACGAGGACGCTCCCGGCGCATACGACAGCGCCCCCGGCCGGGGCGGCGGCTCGCCCCGCGCGGCCGTGGTGATCATGGTGGACTGCTCCGGCTCCATGGACTATCCGCCGACGAAGATGCGCCACGCACGGGACGCGACCGCCGCCGCGATCGACACCGTGCGCGACGGCGTGGCCTTCTCGGTGGTGGCGGGCACCCACAAGGCGGTCGAGGTATTCCCCGGGAACGGACAGTTGGCCATCGCCGATCCGCTCACCCGCGCCCAGGCCAAGGAGGCGTTGCGGGGTCTGAGTCCGGGCGGCGGCACCGCGATCGGCACCTGGCTGCTCCAGGCCGATCTGCTGCTCGGCTCCGCCGATGCCGCGATACGGCACGGCATCCTGCTCACCGACGGGCGGAACGAGCACGAGGAGCCGCAGCGGCTGAGAACCGTGCTCGACGCCTGCGCGGGCCGCTTCACCTGTGACGCCCGCGGAGTGGGCACGGACTGGGAGGTCGAGGAGGTCACCGGGATCGCCGCCGCCCTGCTCGGTACGGCGGACATCGTCGCCGACCCCGCCGGGCTCGCCGCGGACTTCACGCGGATGATGGAGACGGCGATGGGCAAGGAGATCGCCGACGTCAGCCTCCGGCTGTGGACCCCCAAGGGCGCCGAGGTGGCGTATGTGAAACAGGTCGCACCGACGGTCGAGGATCTGACCGCCCGGCGCGTCGAGGCCGGTCCGCGCGCGGGCGACTACCCCACCGGGTCCTGGGGCGATGAGTCCCGCGACTACCACCTCTGTGTGAGGGTTCCGGCGGCCGAGGTCGGCCAGGAGATGCTCGCGGCCAGGGTTTCCCTGGTCCAGCCCGTGCCCGACGGGGTCGGCAGCCCGCCCAGCGCTCTGGCTCAGGGGCTGGTGCGCGCGATGTGGACCGATGACCTGGCCGTCTCCACCGCGATGAATCCGCAGGTAGCGCACTATACGGGCCAGGCCGAACTGGCACAGGCCATCAAACAGGGCATGAATGCCCGCAAGTCCGGCGATGCCGAACAAGCGACCGCGAAGCTGGGACGTGCCGTACAGCTGGCGGCCACATCGGGGAACGAGGACACGGCGAAACTGCTTGCGAAGGTGGTGGACGTGCTCGACGTGGCGGCAGGTACTGTGCGACTGAAGGCGAAGGTCGCGGAGGCGGACGAGATGACACTCGAAACGCGCTCCACCAAGACAGTTCGCGTTAAGAAGTAGCACATAACCAGCACTCACGTAGCTCTTCTCGGCAGAAACGCCAAGAACGCCACAGAGGGGGATCCGACATGCCGACCTGTCCCAACGGCCACCAATCGGCGGCCGACGACTGGTGCGAGGTGTGTGGGCACCGGATGTCGGGGACACCCATGCCCTCCGGCGCCGTCCCGCCACCTCCGCCCATGCCGAACGGTCCCGGTGTTCCCGTGCCACCGGGTGGCTACGGGAGTCCGGGGCCGGGCGGCCCACCGCCGCCCGGCGGCGCGGGCGGCTACGGCTATCCGGCACAGCAGCAGGAGCTGTGCCCGCAGTGCCGTACGCCACGTGAGGCGCAGGCCCCGTTCTGTGAGGAGTGCCGCTTCAACTTCCAGACGCACACCCCGTCTCCGTACGGCCCGCCGCAGGGCGGTTACGCGCCGCCGCAGCAGCCGGGGCCGCCACAGCCCGGGCCCGGGGGGCCGCAGGGCCCGCACCCGACACAGGGCGGCGGTCAGCCCTCCGGCTTCGGCGGCGACAGCGACTGGACGCTTCCGCCGCCGCAGGGGGGCGCGCCGCACCAGGGCACGCCCCCGCACGGCGCCCCGCAGCAGGGCGCCCCGGGCCACGGAGCGCCGCAGGCCCCGCAGTACGGCTACGGCTACCCCCAGGCCCCGGCGCCCCCGGCCCAGCCATACGGGAACGAGGGGTACGCCCCGCCGCCCCAGCAGCAGGGGCCGGGCCACCAGCCGCCGCAGCAGCACCCCGGTGCCCCGCAGCAGCACCCCGGTGCTCCGCAACAGCACCCCGGTGCTCCGCAACAGCAGCACCCCGGCGGCGCCCAGTTCGGCCAGGGCGGGGCCCCGGCGCAGGCGCCCGGCAACTGGATAGCCGTCGTCGCCCCGGACCGTGAGTACTTCATGGCGATGATGAACCGCAGCGGCCCGGAGGCCGCCGGGCTGAACCTCCCGGCCTACTCCCCCGAGCAGCAGCTGCCGCTCAACGGCCAGCAGATCACCATCGGCCGGCGCCGTCACAGCACCGGTGAGGCCCCCGACATCGACCTCGGGAGGCCGCCCGAGGACCCGGGCGTCTCGCACCAGCACGCGCTCCTCGTCCAGCAGCCCGACGGCGTCTGGGCGGTCGTCGACCAGGACTCGACGAACGGCACGACGGTCAATGGCGGCGAGGAGCCGATCCAGCCGTTCGTACCGGTCCCGCTCCGGGACGGCGACCGCGTCCACGTCGGCGCCTGGACGACGATCACGGTGCGCCGGGGCTGAGGCCCCGGACGGGCTCAAGACGGCCGGGAGGGCCCAGCGGCCAGCCGTAGGCGCCCTCCGGGTCGTCCAGCCAGGCCCATTGGCGCTCGCCCCGCACCGTCACCCCGTAGCGCTCCCGCCCCGGCCTGCCCTCGTGCTCCCACAGCGCGAGGGCTTCGACCGGCTCCATATGGCCCGCGGCCACGTTCAGCAGGAAGCGGAAGGAGTCGTCCAGCAGCGGCCGGGACGGCAGCCCGTGGGTGGGCGCCTGAGGCGGCGCGCCGCTGCCGCGCAGCGGGACGAAGTACGCGGGCATGGCCAGGAAACGCCCCTCGGCATGACGGGCGTCGGCGACCCTCAGGGCGATCAGCCCGGTCGCGAGCGGCGTCAGGATCAGCGCGTCCGGCCGGCACTGACCGAGCCATGCGGACGGGATGGACGCCACGGCGCAGGTGGCGATGATCCGGTCGTAGGGAGCGTGCAGCGGACAGCCGCGCGCCCCGTCACCGGTGACGACCGCGGGGCGGAATCCGGCCGCGGCCAGATGGTTGCGGGCGGTCTCGGTGATCTCCGGGTCGAGATCGAGGGTGGTGACGTGGGCGTCGCCGAGCCGATGGGCCAGCAGCGCGGCGTTGTAGCCGGTGCCCGCGCCGATCTCCAGCACCCGATCCCCGTCCCGCACCTGGAGCGCCTGGAGCATCCGCGCCATCAGCGACGGCTGGCTGCTGGAGGTGATCAGCTCGCCGTCGCGCACCCGCGTGGCGAGCGGGGCGTCCGCGTAGGCGCCGGCCAGCCAGCGGGCCCGGCGCAGCGGGTGGGGGTCGTCGCGCCACAGCCGGGTGCAGCCGACCGTCCCGTGCGCCGCACCCGCCTCCCCGACTCCTGCCGCCCCTGCCGTCTTGGCGCCCGGCGGTGCGGCCGCCGTGGCCGCGTCCCCCGCCTCGTGGTAGTAGGGCACGAACAGATGGCGTGGCACCTCCTCGAAGGCCGCCCGCCAGGCGGGGTCGGTGAGTCCGCCGCCCGCCACGATCTCCCGGACCAGCCCGGTCCGCAGCGCCGCGGCCTCCTCGGCGCACCCATCGGCCTCCCGGCCCGCGGGCTTCCGCCGCGCCACACGCTCCGCGGCGTCCGGCGCACTGCGTGTGCTCCCGCCCGTGCTGCCCATGACTCCACTCTCCTGCGCCCGGCCTCCGGCCGCTACCCACGCCCCCTTTTCCAGACGGGGGCGTCTGAGAGCATGGAGGCGTGAAAGAGATTCCGCGAGGCACACTTCAGGAGCAGACCTTCTACGAGCAGGTCGGTGGCGAGCAAACCTTCCGGCGTCTGGTCCACCGCTTCTACCAGGGGGTCGCGGAGGACCCGGTGCTCCGGCCGATGTACCCCGAGGAGGACCTGGGACCGGCCGAGGAGCGACTCGCACTCTTCCTGATGCAGTACTGGGGCGGCCCCCGCACCTACAGCGACAACCGCGGCCACCCCCGGCTCCGCATGCGCCACGCCCCCTTCACCGTGAACCGCGCCGCCCATGACGCCTGGCTGCGCCATATGCGCGACGCGGTGGACGAGCTGGAGCTCGCCCCGGAGCTCGAGCGCCAGCTGTGGCACTACCTCACCTACGCCGCCGCCTCCATGATCAACACGGAGGGCTGACCCGGCGGATCGACCTGGAGGACTGCCCCGGAGGGCTGACCTGGAGGACTGACCCCGCGGGCTGACCGGCGGGCTCAGGCGGGCGTGACGGACAGCCCGGACAGACCGCCGGACAGGCCCTGCGTACGCACCGCGATCGAACCGTACGGCGTGCGCAGCCGCAGCCAGCCGCCCGCGGCGAGCAGCGCCAGGGGTTCGGGCGCCGCGGTGGCCACGCCGCTCCCGCGGGCGGTGACGGCCGGTGCCGCCGCCCGGACCGGCCGCAGGAAGCCCAGCGACTGGGCGGCGTGCACGGCGCGCAGCGGGAGCCCGGTGTCGCCCAGGGTGCGGGACCAGATCTCATGGCCGATGCGGTCGCGCTCGGCACGCGTACGCCGCTCTTCGGGGAGCGCCGCATCACGGGCCCGGAACTCGGCGACGGCGGCGGTGACCGCCCCGCGCACCTCGTTCACGCCCGGCAGTCCGTTCACCCGGCGCCAGCCGCCGCGCGGCGGCAGCACCCCGGCCCATGGCGGGCCGGTGACGGCCTGCGGCACGGTGACCACCAGGCCCCGGTCACCCCGGTCACGGCCCTCGGGCCCGTCGGCGGTCCGCGCGGCCCGCGCCGTGTCCAGCGCGTCCGCGAACTCGCCCGCCGAGACGGTCGTATCCAGTGCGCCCGCCCCGGCCGACGAATGCGGCGTGTCCGGTGCGGCCTCGGTGCTCACGATCGCCCCGAGCCTCGCCGTACGGATCGCGAGGACCTCGAAGGACGGCGGCCGGCCGAAGACGGCGAGCACACCGCCGCCCGCCTGCAGCCGCACCGCCGCCGCCCGGTCGTAGTGGATCAGCCGGGCCAGGAAGGCGGCGAGGTCGGCCGCCTCCCCGGCGTCGGCGAAGTGGAGCTCCTGGCTGGGGGCCGTCATACCGAGAGGGCCCCCTCCGCCTCCGCCCGCTCGGCGCCATCGGCGGATCCGGCGGGCTTCGTGGACGCCTTGGACGCCTTCTTCGCGGCGCCCTTCCTCACCGGGTCCGGCTCCAGGTACTCGGTCAGGAACTTCTCCTCTTCCGGGGTGACCCGGCGCGGGCGTTCCTGGTCGAGGTCGTAGGGCACGATGCGGGTGGCGGCACGCACATACAGGGCGTCCTCGTCCTTGATCTCATAGCGCAGGGTGAGATACGCGGCCTTGATCTCCGTCACCCAGGTCTCGATCGTCACCGGACGGTGCCGGTGGACCAGGGGCTTCAGATAGTCGATCTCGTGCCGGGCCACGACGACGCCACCGGTGAACGCGTCACTCCCGTTCCCCGGCGCCAGCCGCCACATGAAGTCGACTCGGGCCTCCTCCAGATAGCGGAGGAAGGTCACGTTGTTGACGTGGCCGAACGCGTCCATGTCGGACCAGCGCAGGGGACAGGGGTAGATATGGCGTGCCATCCACTCAGCCCCGGGTCAGCTTCTTGTAGGTGGCGCGGTGCGGACGGGCCGCGTCCGGGCCGAGCCGCTCGACCTTGTTCTTCTCGTACGACTCGAAGTTGCCCTCGAACCAGAACCACTTGGATTCGCCCTCGTACGCCAGGATGTGCGTGGCGACGCGGTCGAGGAACCAGCGGTCGTGGGAGACGACCACGGCGCAGCCGGGGAAGTCGAGCAGCGCGTTCTCCAGCGAGGAGAGGGTCTCCACGTCGAGGTCGTTGGTGGGCTCGTCGAGGAGCAGCAGATTGCCGCCCTGTTTGAGGGTGAGCGCGAGGTTGAGGCGGTTGCGCTCACCGCCCGAGAGCACCCCGGCCGGCTTCTGCTGGTCCGGGCCCTTGAAGCCGAAGGCGGAGACATAGGCGCGGGAGGGCATCTCGACCTGGCCGACGTTGATGTAGTCGAGCTCGTCGGAGACGACCGCCCACAGCGTCTTCTTGGGGTCGATATTGGCGCGGCTCTGGTCGACGTAGGAGATCTTGACGGTCTCGCCGACCTTGATGCTGCCCGCGTCGGCGGTCTCCAGGCCCTGGATCATCTTGAACAGCGTAGTCTTACCCGCGCCGTTGGGGCCGATGACACCGACGATGCCGTTCCGCGGGAGGGTGAAGGAGAGGTCGTCGATCAGGACCTTCTCGCCGAACGCCTTGGAGAGGTTCTCCACCTCGACCACGACATTGCCCAGACGCGGCCCCGGCGGGATCTGGATCTCCTCGAAGTCCAGCTTCCGGGTCTTCTCGGCCTCGGCGGCCATCTCCTCGTAACGGGTCAGCCGGGCGCGGGACTTGGCCTGGCGGCCCTTGGCGTTGGAGCGGACCCAGTCCAGCTCCTCCTTGAGGCGCTTGGCGCGCTTGGCGTCCTTCTGGCCCTCGACCTTCAGCCGGGCCTGCTTCTTCTCCAGGTAGGTGGAGTAGTTGCCCTCGTAGCCGATGGCGCGGCCGCGGTCGAGCTCCAGGATCCACTCGGCGACGTTGTCCAGGAAGTACCGGTCGTGGGTGATGGCCACGACGGTGCCCGCGTACTTGGCGAGGTGCTGCTCCAGCCAGTTGACGGACTCGGCGTCGAGGTGGTTGGTGGGCTCGTCCAGCAGCAGCAGGTCGGGGGCCTCCAGCAGCAGCTTGCAGAGCGCGACACGGCGCTTCTCACCGCCGGAGAGGGTGGTGACCGGCCAGTCGCCGGGCGGGCAGCCGAGGGCGTCCATGGCCTGCTCGAGCTGGGCGTCCAGGTCCCAGGCGCCTGAGTGGTCCAGGTCCTCCTGGAGCTTGCCCATCTCCTCGAGCAGCTCGTCGCTGTAGTCGGTCGCCATCTGCTCGGCGATCTCGTTGAAGCGGTCCAGCTTGCCCTTGGTGACCGCCACGCCGTCCTGGACGTTCTCCAGCACGGTCTTGGACTCGTCAAGCGGGGGCTCCTGGAGCAGGATGCCGACGCTGTAGCCGGGTGAGAGGAAGGCGTCACCATTGGACGGCTGCTCCAGGCCGGCCATGATCTTCAGCACCGTCGACTTACCGGCGCCGTTGGGGCCCACGACACCGATTTTCGCGCCGGGCAGAAAGCTCAGCGTGACATCGTCGAGGATCACCTTGTCGCCGTGCGCCTTGCGCGTCTTGCGCATGGTGTAGATGAACTCAGCCAAGAGAAACCGTCCGGCAATCTGGTAGGTATCGAGGTGCGGCTCCGCCGCGGGTTCGTATCCGTGGCGAGTCCACCGCGTGAGGGTAGATACAGCCATCTTGCCGTACAGCCCGCCCGAGGCGGAAACCCGTTTGGTCCGGCGTGCGGCATGGGTACGGCATTCGCCGTCCCCCGGTGACACGAAGGGCCGGAGCCTCCATGAGGCTCCGGCCCTCCATCACCGCGTTCTTCGATGATCACCACACCCGGTGACCGTCGCTTCACTCAGCGATCACTGCCGCCCTGGCGTCGCCGCCCCGGCGTTCACTCGCCCGCGGTCGCCTTCTTCTTGCGGACGAAGAAGATCGCGCCGCCGCCGACCACGACCAGCGCCACGGCGATGCCCGCGATCATCGGGGTGTTGCTGCTGCTGCCAGTCTCGGCGAGGTCGCCACCGGAGGTGTCACCACCGGTGCTGCCACCGGCCGACGCGGGGCTCGGCTGCGAGGAGGGGGTGTCGCTGCCGCCGCCGCTGCTGGAGGTCTTGCAGTCGAGAACGCCGGAGAAGGTCTTCTCGAAGCCGTTAGGACCGGAGATGGTGAACTTGTAGCTCTGGTCCTCCTTCACCGGGGCGGTGACGGTCTTCGACTGACCCGCCTCGACGGTGTACTTCTGGCCCAGCAGCTCGAAGGTGAACGCCTCGTCGCCCTTGTTGGTGGCCGTGATGTCCACACCGCCCTTGGCGCAGTCCTTCTCGGCGGAGACCGCCGGGACCGCGCCCTTCTTCGCCCAGTTCGCGGTGGCGGTGGCGGAGACGGTGCTCTCGCTGGACCCGGCCAGGATCTGCGTCTGGCTCTTGGTGGCGCTGGCGAACGCGCGGCCCACCGGAACCTTGGTGGCGGCCTGGGCGGTCAGCGTGGCGGAGCCGTCCGACGCGCCCTTCGGGACGTCGAAGTACACCTCGCCGCCGTCGGCGGCGCTGGTGATGGTCTTGCCGCTCTTGTCGACGAGCTTGACGCCGCCCGCGGACTCGGCGCCCGGGGCCAGGGTGACGCTGTCGGCGTTGGTGTGGACCTTGACCGGGCCGAGCCGCTCACCGGCCTTGCCGGAGACGGCCGGCGGGTCCAGGCTCAGCGACGCCTTGGGCTCCTGGAGGTTCTGCGCGCTCTTTTCCAGGTAGTCGGCCAGCTTCTCGGCCTGCGGGTCGGCCGCGTCCACCTTCGCGTTGTCGGAGAAGCGCCAGATGGCGACCTGCGTCCCCGCGGCGGCGGTCTTCTCGGTGAGGGGACCGGTGCCCGCCGTCTTCGCCAGCGCGCCGAGGTCGTTCACCTGCGGGTAGGAGTTCTGCAGAACCCAGTTGATCTTGCCCGCGTTGGGGTTGTTCGCCAGGGACGTCTCGGCCCAGGACTTCTCCTCGTACTTGGCCTTGCTCTGCGTCGGGTTGTGCAGATCAATGCAGTACGTCTGGATGGAACCGCCATTGTCGACCGACATCTCGAAGAGACCGGCGCCGACCTGCTGGTCCTTGCCGTTGTCGTGGATGACGGCCTTGTCGAACGTCTTGAGACCGCCCAGCGTGGCGGTCGCACCGCCCTGGCTCGGGGGCGCGTCATCGGCGGCGGCGGTGCCTGCGGTGACTATCGCACCCGCAGCGACCAGGCCGGACGCCAGAACGGCGGCCGCAAGGCGGGCAGCGCCCCGCCTCCTTACAGAAATCATGGTTTCCCCTCCGGGCGAGCGCCAGTCAGTTGGTGCGCCTCGCCAGCGAACTCAAAACTCAGGAACCCCCGTTGGGCACGCAGGGATCCTAGGGAGAAAGGAACCGAACGTTCCCCGGTAATACCTAGACCCAACCGATCCGAATCGGAATCGTTATCTAATCCCCGGATTCCATATGACCTGGGATTATCGATAAATCTCCCGTAGTCGCGGCCGCTCATGGGGAAGTTGCCCCGGTCGGCGTGTTTAGAAGCGGTTTGGCCTGTGAAACCCGACGAAATGCGGATGTACCCCGCGTGAGATCGTGTCCGACCGCCACCGCGTCGATCTCCGCGGTGACCCAGCGCCTGGGCTGATACGTCCCGCCACCTGAATCCCCAACCGGGGCCGGAGGCGCGGCCACACCGACCGCTCCCTCTCCCCCTCCTCCGCCTCCCTGAAGCGGCCGGTCCCTCTCCCGCTCTCGCTCCCGGTCCCATTCGCGCTCCCGCACCCGCAACGTCCCATGGACGACGAGGGGTTCGCCGAGCGATACCGACCCGGCGACATTCGCGGCGAGCGACCGCCACGTCCAGACCGTGTAGAAACTCGTGTACGCGTCCGCCCACGCGTCCCGCCCCCGGTCCCAGCGGCGCACCGTCACCGCAAGCCGGAACCGGGCCACCGCGACACCCGCCGCCGTCTCCCAGAAGTCCGGCCGCGTCGCGGCATTGCCCACCACGGTCACCCAGCTCTCGTTCACCGGCCACGCCTCCCCCATCACTTCGCGGCTCTGCCATGCCGCTCGTGGACCATGCTGCCCGGCATCACGAAACCCCGCCGGGGCCTGTGCACGACCCCGCGTTTGTGGACAACTCGGCCACCCGGACGAGTGACCGCCCGCCGCACCCGGACCGCCAGGCCCCCGGCCGTCAGCCCCCACCCGACACGCCGAGCTGGGGGTGTCCGACGGATGGTGACGCCTGCGGCGGGCAGCCCCCCTCCCCGCCCCTTCCCGAAACCGGGACATCTGCCCCAGACCCCGGCCCGTGGCTTCGCCCCTTCCCGCAACATCGATACGCGGCCGCGGGAAGGGGCGGCGCTCCGCCCCAGACCCCCGGGGTCCAGAGGCGGAGCCCCTGCCACGCACCGGAGCCGCAAATGCGTGCCGCGGGAAGGGGCGGGGAGGGGAAAGCATCGATACGCGGGGCCGCCGCGTGGTCCGCCGGACACCCGTAGCCCGTCACGCCCCGCCCGCCGCGACCACGTACTGTGCCCGTACCTCCCCGTACCGCGCCAGCTCCGTCTCCACCGGCTCCAGTACCCGTCTGCGCCCGCACTCGGCCGCCGCCTCCCGCAGGCGGCCCTCCACCGACCGGCCGTGGCGCCGGGCGGGCCCCCGCGCGGCCGCCCGGGAGCCCCACGCCAGCGTCGGGCCGACCGCCGCGCCGCCCATCACCAGCAGCGCCGGCATCCACCACCCCGGCCCGCCGAACACCCCTGCCATGGCGCCCAACAGCCACAGCACCCCCATCACTTGCACCAGCAGCACGGTCACCTGAGCCGCCGCCACCATCGACCACCACACGGGCCGGACCGGCCGCCGATGCGCCGTCTCGGCCGCCACCGCCTCGTCCACCGCCTCCGCCAGCCCCCTGCCGCCCCATCCCGCCGCCTCCCGGACGGCCTGGGCCCATGGACCGGGCAGCCCGGCCGTCGCCTCGTCCCCGAGCGCCCGTACCGCCTCCTCCACCGCGGGGCGCGCCGTGACCGCCTCCACCGCCGACGTGCGTGCCCGCGCTCCCGGGATCTCCGTCCACTTCCCGGCTCCGTGGGCTCGCGAGCCCCGAGAGCCGCCTCGAGAGCCCCCTGAAGCACGGCCCTTCCTCGCCCTCAACCGCCCCCAGGGCGTTCCGCACGCCCACTCCGCGTCCCTCAGCCAGGCGCGCTCGGCCGCCTTCCCGGCCGCGCCCGCGCCCGCCGCCTCGGCCAGCCGGTCCTCGAACTCCGCCCGCGCCCGCTCAGTGAGCCCCACCGGCCCGCTGTCCGCCACATACTGCGGCCGCAGCCGCGTCATCGTGCCGTCCACGTCCGCCGACAGCCGGCGCTCGGCCGCCCCGCACTCGGCCGTGAGCCGCGCGAGCGTCTCACGGAGCTCCCCGACGCCCTCGCCGGTCAGCGCGGACAGGGCCAGCACGGCCGCTCCCGGCTCCCCGTGCTCCCCGAGCGCGAGCCCGTCCTCGTCCAGCAGCCGCCGCAGATCGTCCAGCACCTGGTCCGCGGCCTCGCCCGGGAGCCGGTCCACCTGGTTGAGCACGACGAAGGTCACCTCGGCGTATCCGGCGAGTGGCCGCAGATAGCGCTCATGGAGGACCGCGTCCGCGTACTTCTCGGGGTCCACCACCCACACCACCGCGTCCACGAGACCCAGCAGCCGGTCCACCCGCTCCCGGTGGCCCGGGGCGGCCGAATCGTGATCGGGCAGGTCGAGCAGGACCAGGCCGCGCAGCGCGGGGTCGTACGGATAGCCCGGGTTGCGCCGGTCCACCGCCGGGATGCCGAGCCGGTCCAGCAGGCCGTCGGCGTGGTCGGTCCACGCGCAGGCGAGGGGCGTGGCGGTGGTCGGACGGCGGATCCCGGTCTCGGAGAGGGGGGCTCCGGCGAGGGCGTTGAACAGTGTCGACTTACCGCTTCCGGTGGCCCCGGCGACGGCGACCACGGTGTGCCCGTAAGGATGCCGTCCCCGCGCGTCCGCCTCGTCGAGCACCCGCGCGGCCCCGGCGAGCGCGCGCCCCTCGAGCCGGGACCGGGACAGCCCGACGAGCTGGCGCAGGGCCTCCAGACGGGGCCGCAGGGTGCCCGTGGCGAAGCTGCGGACACCGGCCTGGTACACGGCGTACGGAGGGCCGCCGAAGGACCGTCGCCCGGTCTCCTCCTCCGGGAAGTAGCCCGCCGCGGCGCCGGGGATGTCCGGTGCGGCCTCCTCCGCCGCCTCCTGGTCCATCGCACGGGCCGGGCGGCCCGCGGCACGCCCGGCGGCCCGGCGGTGCGCCCGCCGGGCGATCAGGCCGTCGTCCCAGGTGTGGCGGACCCCCGCCGCCCGGTCTCCCCCGCAGCTCCCGCCGCCCTCGTTGCCGCCGTTGCACTCCGTGGCCGTCACCTACGGTCACCTCTCCTTCTGCAGTACGGACAGCGCGGCGATCAGCTCGACCTGGTGTTCCGGTGACATGTCCAGGGCTTCCAGAGGGGCGAGCCTGCGGTCGCGCTCGGCCCGCATGGCGCGTGTGACACAGCCGTCGAGCAGCCGTCCGCCGCGGTCGCCGAGGCGCAACGCCGCATGCGCGCCCAGGGTCTCGGCGAGCTTCTCGCCCGCCTTACGGGCGCGGCGTCCGCCCAGGAGGGACGCGGCGAGCAGGGCGGCGATCTCCTCGGGCACGCAGTTGCCCCCGCACTCGGCGATCCGGGCCCGGGCCTCCTCCTCGGCCAGCTCCTCGGCGCAGCGCCGCCAGTGCCGTACGGCCACGCCGATCCGCTCGGCGGCGCCGCGCGCGTCGCACGGGGCGAGCCCGACCCGCGCGGCCGGGTCCTGCCTCCCGGCCTCCGCGACCCGTTCGTCAGCCGTGGCGGCCGCGCTGCGCAGCAGGGTGGCCAGGGAGTCGGTGAGAGCCGTAAGGAGCTCATCGGGGGCGCTGCCGTGCGGCAGCCCGTGCCAGTGGGTGAGCGCACCGCCCGCGAGCGGCGCCCCCTGCGCGATCTCGCGCCGCACCCGCTCCCCGGCCTCCCCGTACGCGCCCTCGACCCGCTGGATCAGCCGCACCGCGGCCGCGTGCTGCGCCGCCGCGGCCCCGGCCAGCGCGGGCATCCGGGCACGCAGCGAGGCCAGCGTCCCGGCGGCCGTACGGGCGGCGGCGACGGTACGGGCGTACGGATCCTGTGCGTGCTGGGTGAGCCAGGCCCGCAGGGCGGCGACGGCGGTGGCCGGGAGCAGCCCACTGCCACCGCCCGCGGATTCGGGGAGCTCGGGGATGGTGAAGCGCGGGACATCGCCGAGCCCGGCCGCCGTAAGGAGCCCGGCGTACTGCCGCGAGACCTCGGCGGCCAGCTGGTGCGGCACCCGGTCGAGGACGGTGACGAGGGTGACGTCGTACTCCTTGGCGGTACGCAGCAGATGCCAGGGGACGGCGTCGCCGTATCGGGTGGCGGTGGTGACGAGCACCCAGATGTCGGCCGCGCAGATCAGCTCCGCGGCCAGATCGCGGTTCCGGGCGACCAGCGAGTCGATGTCGGGCGCGTCGAGCAGGGCGAGCCCCCGCGCGAGCCCCGGGTCGGTCTCCACCCGCAGCGCCGCCGGCCCCTCCTGTGCCCGCCCCTCCTCGTCGTACGCGCTCTCCGCCCGCTCCCCCTGCGCCGGCACCCACACCCGGGTGAGCCGCGGCAGTACCCGCTGCCCGGCGAACCAGGCCTGATCGTCGGGGTGGCACACCAGCACCGGCGTACGCGTTGTGGGCCGCAACACACCGGCCTCGGTGACTCGTCGGCCGACCAGCGAATTGACCAGGGTGGACTTGCCCGCACCCGTCGATCCCCCGATTACCGCCAGGAGGGGCGCTTCGGGGGCGCGCAACCGGGGCACGAGGTAGTCGTCCAGTTGAGCGAGCAGCTCGGCACGGCTACGGCGAGCGCGGTCGGCGCCGGGAAGGGGGAGCGGAAACCGAGCGGCGTCGACACGGTCACGCAGTGAGGTCAGCGCGTCGAGCAGCCGGGGCCGTACATCCAAGATCGCCACGTGATGAAGAATGCCCGCTTTTGGTGTCTTTTTGAAGCGTATGCTCACTCGTGCGCGTCAAAGAGACCCACCCGGATCACCCTAAAAGGAGCATGAGGCAGACGTGACGACAGGGGCACGGGCATAACGAGTGCACAACACCCGTTCCTTGAGGCGTGAAAAACGATGCAAGTTTCGGACCTGCCTGCGATTATCAGACCGCTTCACCGAACCTCCACAACGTGCCACGGAGGTGAAGCAACCGGGGCGAGGTGCAAGGAGCCCTATCCTTGTCCCGGCAAGGTCACGGTCCGTCGAGCCCGGCCACCCGCACCACGGCCGCCCCGCCGGCCCCGCAGGCACCGGGGGCTCACCCGCTCCATGACCACCACCGGCCCCCGTAGCTCAGTGGATAGAGCAGGCGCCTTCTAAGCGCTTGGCCGCAGGTTCGAGTCCTGCCGGGGGCGCACTGGGCCCTCTCCTCTACGCACGTAGCGGAGGGGGTCTTCTCGCCGTTGAGAGCACATATAGCCCCAGACGCGAGTAGTCCTCGAGTCCCGTCCCGTCAGTCCCGGACGATCGCCCAGGGGCGCATCAGGTCGTCGTCCTCGTGATTGAGCCGATCTCAGCGGCAATTCGGCGGGCATGGGAAACCAACGGGGGTCAGTCCTCGCGGCCCCCGGTGTCGTCGCCCGCTTCGGGGCCCGGTCCGCCGCCGGTGCGGTCGTCCTCGGTGCCGAGGTCAACCGGGGCGCCCATGGCCTCGGAGAGGGGCGGCCGGTTGGTGGTGGGGACCTCATGGGGGACGACCTCGGGGTGGTGGAGGTCGAAGGCGGGGGATTCGGAGCGGATCTTCGGCAGGGTGAGGAAGTTGTGCCGGGGCGGGGGGCAGGAGGTGGCCCATTCCAGGGAGCGGCCCCATCCCCAGGGGTCGTCGAGTTCGACCCGCTTCCCGTACTTCCCGGTTTTCCACACGTTGTAGACGAACGGCAGCGTGGACAGGCCGAGGAGGAACGAGCCGATGGTGGAGACCGTGTTCAGCGTGGTGAAGCCGTCGGCGGCCAGATAGTCGACATAGCGACGCGGCATGCCGATGACGCCGAGCCAGTGGTGGACCAGGAAGGTGGTGTGGAAGCCGACGAACAGGGTCCAGAAGTGGATCTTGCCGAGACGTTCGTCGAGCATCCTGCCGGTGAACTTGGGCCACCAGAAATAGAATCCGGCGAACATCGCGAAGACCACCGTGCCGAAGACCACGTAGTGGAAGTGGGCGACGACGAAATAGCTGTCGTGGACCTCGAAATCCAGCGGTGGCGAGGCCAGGATCACCCCGGTAAGCCCGCCGAAGAGGAAGGTGACCAGGAAGCCGATGGCCCAGAGCATCGGCGTCTCGAAGGAGAGGGACCCACGCCACATGGTGCCGACCCAGTTGAAGAACTTCACCCCGGTCGGCACCGCGATGAGGAACGTCATAAAGGAGAAGAACGGCAGGAGCACCGCTCCGGTGGCGAACATATGGTGGGCCCACACCGTCGCGGAGAGACCGGTGATGCCGATGGTGGCGCCCACCAGACCCATATATCCGAAGACCACCTTGCGGGAGAACACCGGAATGATTTCGGTGATGATGCCGAAGAACGGCAGGGCGATGATATAGACCTCGGGATGGCCGAAGAACCAGAAGAGGTGCTGCCACAGCACCGGACCGCCGTTGGCCCCCTCGAAGACGACCGCGCCGAATTTTCGGTCCGCCTCCAGCACCAGCAGGGCGGCCGCCAGGACGGGAAAAGCGAGCAGCACCAGGATCGAAGTGAAGAGGATGTTCCAGGTGAAGATGGGCAGCCGGAACATCGTCATTCCCGGGGCGCGCATGCACACGACGGTCGTGATGAAGTTGACGGCGCCCAGGATCGTCCCGAAGCCGGAGAGAGCGAGACCCATCACCCACATGTCGCCGCCCACGCCCGGTGTCCGCGCCTTGCTGCTGAGCGGCGTATAGGCCGTCCAGCCGAAGTCCGCCGCGCCGCCGGGGGTGAGCAGACTGCCGATCACGATCAGCCCGCCGAAGAGGAAGAGCCAGTACGAGAACATGTTCAGCCGGGGGAAGGCGACATCCGGGGCGCCGATCTGGAGCGGCATGATCTCGTTGGCGAATCCGGCGAAGACCGGCGTGGCGAAGAACAGCAGCATCAGCGTGCCATGCAGGGTGAAAGCCTGGTTGTACTGCTCCGGGCTGATCAATTGCAGTCCGGGCCGGGCGAGTTCGGCCCGCATGATCATGGCCAGAAGGCCGCCGATCAGAAAGAAACCGAACGCGGTCACCAAGTACAGGTGTCCGATTTTCTTGTGGTCCGTGGTGGTGAGCCAGTCGACCACGATGGTGCCGAGTTTGGTGGGTTCCGCGGGAGCTTCAAATTCGGGCTTGGTTGTCGTCGCCATGTCCGTGTCCGCTCCTCGGCCGTCTGCATGGGTGGGCGGCCGGCGACACCGGCCGACGAATTCGTTGTATCGATTCGCCCACCATTACCCGAAGCGGAATGGCGATTCGGACCCGACTCGCCGTAGAGGCCGGGTCATTCACCGGAGTCCTGGGCGCGGCTCGCGGGCCGATCTGCGCCGCCATCGCCGGATTCCCGCGCTCACGACGATTGCCACGGCGCTCAGCAGCGCCGATCTCACCCGTCGCACACGTGACATCGGTTTCTCCCGTCCTCTGGGATGAGCCGCTGAGATGAGCCGCTGAGATGAGCCGCGCCGGATTCCGCGGGCCCGACCCGAGTTACCCATGACCGGAGGACCCATTCAGATAGCTCTCCGTGAGCGGATGAACACCGAACCGTGCCGTCGGGGACGTCGGCGACGGGGACCGCATCGCCTCTGGCTGGTTTTGCCGCCCCAGGACGCGTACATGGGAATCCCTTTACCTTCTCGTTCGTTCCACGCATGCCCCCCCACGGAACTCAGGAACGAACGCCCCCACACGAAACAGAGAACGATCACAGTGACAGTGAAGGAGTGAACGCCGCGATGGTGTTCAAACGAGTGCTCGGCTCGCTCGGGGTCGGCGGGCCCGTCGTGGACACGGTCCTGGACCGGGAGCCGGTGCGCCCCGGTGGGGTGGTGCGGGGGCATGTGCGGCTCCGGGGCGGAGGCAGCGCCTGTGACTTCGAGCACCTCGCGCTGGAGCTGGTCGCCGGAGTCGGGGCCGGGTACGGCGGCGAGGAAGACGAGGGTGATGTGGTCTTCGACCGCCTCCGGCTCGGCGGCGGGTTCCGGCTCGACGCGAGAGAGCACAGAGACATTCCGTTCACCATCCACATACCGTGGGAAACGCCGCTCACCGAGGTGTCCGGGCAGCCGCTGGGCGTCGTCCTGGGCGTCCGGGTCGAGCTCGCGGCGGCGGGCGTGAGGGACCACGGCGATCCGGAGCCGCTGATCGTGCGCCCGCTGCCGGTCCAGGATGCCGTGCTGGGGGCGCTGGGGCGGCTCGGCTTCGGCCTCGTCGCCGCCGATCTGCGGCTCGCCCATATCGCGGGCACCGGGCAGCGGCTCCCCTTCCACCAGGAGATCGAGCTCACCCCCGCCCCTCAGTACCTCCACGACGTGAACGAGATCGCGCTGACCCTTCTCGCCGGGCCCGACGGCATGGAAGTCGTCCTGGAGGCCGACAAGCGCGGCGGCGGCTCTGGCGCCCTGGGCCGCCACACCGTGCGCAACGAGGGCCTCGAGCAGCGCGACTGGACCGATGAGGTCGACTCCTGGGTCCGGGCACTCATCGAATCCCGCGCGACGCATACCGCCCGCGATGGCCGCTCCGGTGCGGCCATCGCGGGCATCGCGGGCATCGCGGGCAGCGCGGGCGTCACGGCCGGTACGGCGGCGAGTGGGGCCGTGGGCGGCGGCATGGTCGCGGCCGGGCTCGGCGACGCGTTAGGGAACTTAGCCGGATTAGGTGACTTAGCGGGCTTGGGTGACTTGCGTGATCTGGGTGCCTTAGAGGGTTTAGAGGGCTTGGGGGACAGAAGAGACTTAGGGGGCCCGGGGTCCGGGGAGGGGAACCGGGGCTGAGCCACGGAGCGCGGGGACTGAGCCGCGGAGCGACGCGGAGGGCCACGGATCTTCCCGCGGCCCTCCCTGTACGCGCCGACGAACGGCTATGAGCGGCGCCCCACCGCGTCCGGGTCGTCCACCGCCTCTCGCGGCTCCTTCGCCACACCATCGCCGCCGCCCTCGACCGCCGCGGCGACAGCGGGCTCGCGGCGCGCCGCCAGCCGGGCCGTGACCCGCCGGGCGACGGGCTCGGTCCAGCGGGCGGTGAGCGGGCCAAGGACGACCAGGATCAGGACGTACGCCGTGGCCAGCGGTCCGAGCGACGGTTCGATACCAGCCGTGACGGCGAGCCCCGCGATGACGATCGAGAATTCGCCCCGGGCCACCAGCGCGCCGCCCGCCCGCCAGCGGCCCCGGGCCGAGATCCCGGCCCGGCGCGCCGCCCAGTAGCCAGTGGCGATCTTCGTACCGGCGGTGAGGACGGCCAGCGTCATGGCGGGCAGCAGCACCGGGGGAATGCTGGCCGGATCCGTGTGCAGGCCGAAGAAGACGAAGAACACGGCGGCGAACAGATCCCGCAGCGGGCTGAGCAGATGGTGCGTACCCTCGGCGACCTCCCCGGACAGGGCGATGCCCACCAGGAACGCGCCGACGGCCGCCGACACCTGGAGCTGCTGTGCGATCCCCGCCACCAGCAGCGTCAGCCCCAGCACCACCAGCAGCAGCTTCTCGGGGTCGTCGCTGGAGACGAAGCGGGAGATATGCCTCCCGTAGCGGACGGCCAGGAACAGCACCAGACCCGCCACGCCGAGGGCGATGGCCAGGGTGACGCTGCCCGCCGCCAGGCCCGCACCGGCCAGCAGGGCGGTGACGATCGGCAGATAGACGGCCATCGCCAGATCCTCGAGGACGAGGATGCTGAGGATCACCGGGGTCTCACGGTTGCCGAGCCGGCCCAGATCGCCGAGCACCTTGGCGATGACGCCGGAGGAGGAGATCCAGGTGACGCCGGCCAGCACGACGGCGGCCACCGGCCCCCACCCCAGCAGCAGGGCCATGACGGCGCCGGGCAGGGCGTTGAGCAACGCGTCGACGAGCCCGGCCGGGTACTGGGTCTTGAGATTGCTGACCAGGTCGCTGGCGGTGTACTCCAGCCCGAGCATCAGCAGCAGCAGGATGACGCCGATCTCGGCGCCGGTCGCGACGAACTGCTCGCTCGTCCCCAACGGCAGCAGCCCACCCTCGCCGAAGGCCAGTCCGGCCAGCAGATACAGCGGGATCGGAGAGAACCGGAGCCGCCCGGCGAGCCGCCCCAGCAGCCCGAGGCACAGGATGACCGCGCCGAACTCGATCAGAAAGACGGCAGACGAATGCATGGGCTCACTCCCGCCCAAGTATCGCCGCGGCCGTCTCCACGCCCTCGCGGGTGCCGATCACGATCAGTTCGTCCCCACCGGCCAGCCGGAAGTCGGGGGTCGGGGAGGGGATCGCCTCCGCCCTGCGCAGCACGGCCACGATCGAGACACCGGTCTCCGTCCGCATCCGCGTCTCGCCCAGCACCCTCCCGTTCCAGTACGACGTGGTCGACAGCTCGATCCGCTCGGCCACCAGCCCCAACTCGGTGGTGGACAGCAGATTCGGGCTGTGATGACTTGGCATCAGCACCCCGACGAGCGCCTCCGCTTCCGCTGGGGTCAGCCTGGTGGACAGGGCACACTCATCGGGGTCCTCGTTCCGGTACGCGCTCAGCGTCCGTCCGCCGTCGCGATGTGCGATGACCGAAAGCCGCCTGCTCTCTCGTGTCGTCAGGTCGTAGCGAACCCCGATGCCGGGCAATGGCGTACTGCTCATGCGCGGAGCGCCCACAATCATCCCTCTCGTCGCTCGATTCTTGTGCCACCCTAACGAATGGCAAAGAATTGGTAATGACGGCAGGTGTGCGAGGGTGCGATGGGACGATGCCGACCGCGTATGGGTGGGGTGGGCCATCGATCCACGAAGAGGATGGCGCCCAGAGGAGGGGTGGTGCCCATGATCGAGTGGAGGCGGCTCTCCACCGGGATCAGGCCAGTCCCCGATCCGGTCGCCACTCCCGTCATCTGGGGCGGGGCCTTCCTGGGCGCACTGGTGCTGGTGGCGACCCTGAACTTCCTCGGCGGCCACGGCCGCCCGATGTTCGCCCTGGTCGCGCTTTCGCTGCTGGCCGCTCTGCTGGGGCTGTGCGCGCGCTTCGTCGCGGCGCCCGGTACGGCGGGGCTGTGCTGGCTGTTCCTCAACGGCTTCGCCATTCCGCCCGCGGGGCAGCTCTCCTGGGCGGGCGGCCGCGACGCCCGCTGGCTCGCCTGTCTCATGGCGGCGGCCGTCGCGGGCACCGCGCTCGCCCGCATCGTCAACGCTCGGGCGGGATACCGCCGCATCAGCCCGCTCGGCCGCCGTCCGGGGGCGCCGGAGTGAGGTGACCGGTCCGCGAGAGGCGATGCGACCGGTCCACGGGCGAGGTGACCGGTCCGCGGTCGTAGGTCCCACGGCCGTGGGAAGGCCCGGCGCGCGGCCGATGCCCCCGCGGCGGGCGCGTCCCTAGGCTCAGGGCGCGGCCCGGCGATCACGGCGCCGTCAATGTGTTCCGCCACGACGAAGGAGGCGCCCATGCCCGCCGACGGTCAGAGCCACATCCGCATCGCCCGCCCCTCGCGCGACCTCGCGGCGGCGGAGCGCTTCTGGTGTGCGGGGCTGGGCTTGAGCGTGGTGTACCGGGTCGAGGGTGGTGACCGGGCCGGGGAGCACGATCTGCTGATGGTGGGCCGGCCGGACGCCTCCTGGCATCTGGAGCTCGTCCACGAGGCGGCCCACCCCGTGGAGCCCCGGCCGACCGAGGAGGATCTGCTGGTGATCTACCTCGACGAACCGGTCCCCGAGGAGCTGGTGGACCGCCTCACCCAGCACGGCGGCACCCGCGTCACCTCCCCCAATCCGTACTGGAACGAATGGGGCGTCACCATCGAGGACCCGGACGGCTACCGCCTGGTGCTGTGCCGCCGCGGCTGGTCGAATTCCTGAGGTGCCGGGGCCACGGGCCGAGGTACCAGGGTTTCCCAGGTCCAGGCCCCCGGGGCCAGACCCAGCCCCGGGGTCATCCCTAGTGCGGCATCGTCAGGACCGCCACTCCGTTGACGCGGTCGGCGGCGAGGTCGTCGAGGGCGGCGTCCGCCCGGTCGAAGGGGTACGGCGTGACCGTGGCGCTGATCCGGTGCTCGGCGGCCGCGGCGAGGAACTCGCGGCCGTCCTCGCGGGTGTTGGCGGTGACGCTGCGGACGGTGCGTTCGCGGAAGAGATGCCGCTCGTAGTCGAGTGACGGGATGTCGGTGAGGTAGATCCCGGCGATGCTCAGTGTGCCGCCCGCGTCCAGGGACTCCAGGGCGACCGGGACCAGTTCGCCCACCGGGGCGAAGAGGAGGGCGGCGTCGAGCGGCTCGGGCGGGCGGTCGTAGGCGTCGTTCGCGGAGGCGGCACCGAGGTCCAGGGCGAGCGCGCGGGCGGCGGATGAGCGGGTCAGGACGTGGACGACGGCGCCCTGCGCGATGGCGACCTGGGCGGTGAGGTGCGCCGAGCCGCCGAAGCCGTAGATGCCGAGCCGACCGCCCGGCGGGAGGTCGGCCCGGCACAGCGCGCGGTAGCCGATGATCCCGGCGCACAGCAGCGGGGCGAGCTCCTCGTCGCGGTATCCGGTGGGCAGCTCATAGGCGTAGGCCGCCGGTACGGTGACGTACTCGGCGTAGCCGCCGTCCGCGTCCCAGCCGGTGTACTCGGAGAACGGGCACAGGTTCTCCTGGGCCCGGAGGCAGTAGCGGCAGCGGCCGCAGGTGCTCCGCAGCCAGGGGACGCCGAGCCGGATTCCGGGGCCGGGGCCGTGCGCCCGCGAGCCTGCCGCGACGACCTCGCCGACCGCCTCGTGACCGGGGACGACGGGGCTGCGGTGCGGGGGCAGATCCCCGTCGCGGACATGCAGATCGGTGCGGCAGACGCCACAGGCCCGGACCCGGACCAGCAGCTCGTCCTCCGCCGGGCGTGGAACCGGCAGCTCCACCTGCTCGATCCGGCCCGGGGTGGGGACCACCCATGCCCGCATGGTCGCCGGAAGGTCGACGTTCGTGTCCGTCACCTCGCCAACGTAACGCCGTGAGCACCGTGGCGACCGTAAGGCACGCGTTACGGCCATGCGGCGCCAAGAAGGGAAGAGATATGACCGGAAACTGCCAACCGCGTGCGGACGCGGTCAGGCCGAGGCGCCGTCCACGGCGTTGATCAGGGTCGTGGTGCCGTCCATGGCGTTGATCAGGCCGTGGTGCCGTCCATCGCGTTGATCAGGCTCGTGGGGCGCATATCGGTCCAGTGCTCATTGACGTAGTCCAGGCACGCTTGGCGGTCGTCCTCGCCGTGGGCGACCGTCCACCCCGCCGGGACCTCGGCGAAGGCGGGCCACAGCGAGTGCTGCCCCTCCTCGTTGACGAGCACGAGATAGCGGCCGTCGGGGTTCTCGAAGGGGTTGCTCATCGCTGGTCTCCTCGCTCACGGTCGGCGTCGACGAGCTTGACGGTACCGGCAGGGGGCGGGCACCCGCCGACGGGTTACCGAGGGCCTGGGGAAAAGCCTGGGATACGGAAAATGGCACCTTCCTGACGGAATTCGGGGTTCCGGGGTGGCCCTCGCCTACGGTCCGCGGCATGGTCGCGTCCGCCAGAACCGAGCCCAGGGGCTCCATGGCCATGGAGCTCACCATCGGCGACCCCGCGCTCACGGCCCGGCTGGAACGCGGAATGGACGCCTCGGAGGAGTGGCTGCGCGCTCTCGCCGCCGAGGCCCAGGACCCTTGTGTCGCCGAAGTCGCCGGACATCTCTTCGGCCCCGGCGGCAAGCGGCTGCGCCCGCTGCTGGCGCTGGTGGGCGCGGAGTTCGGCGCGGGCGCGCCGGTTGGCGCCGCCCCATCCGCCGCCGTGAAGGCCGCCGCCCTGGCCGAGCTGGTGCACGTCGCCTCGCTCTACCACGACGACGTCATGGACGAGGCCCGCACCCGGCGCGGAGTCCCCAGCGTCAACGCCCGCTGGGGCAACACCACCGCCGTCCTCGCGGGCAATTGGCTGCTGTCGAAGGCGGCCCAGCTCGCCGCGGAACTCGGCCCGGAGACCATACGGTTGCAGTCCAAGGTCACCAATCGGCTGATCATGGGCCAGATACGGGAACTCGTCGGCCCCTCGGACGACGACGATCCGCTCTCCCACTACTTCACGGTGGTGGCCGGGAAGTCGGCCGCGCTGATCGCCATGGCGCTGCAGCTGGGTGCGGTCCGGACGGGCGCCCCGGAGCATGTCGTCCAGACGCTCGCCGAATACGGGGAACATCTGGGCATCGCGTTCCAGATATCCGACGACATCCTCGACATCACCTCCACCTCCGAGGTCTCCGGCAAGGAACAGGGCAAGGATCTCGCGATCGGGGTCGCCAGCCTCCCGGTGCTGCTGGCGCTGGCCGACGAGCGGCCGGAGGCGGGCGAGTTGCGCACCCTGCTGACCGCCGCCACCGCGGGCTCGGAGGGCGCCGGGCTGCCGAGGGCCGTCGCGCTGCTGCACCGCTGCGGGGCGCTGGCGGAGGCGCGCACGGTGATGCACGCCCGGCTGCTGCGCGCCCGCACCGCGGCCAACAGACTGCCGGACGGTCCGGCGACCCGGGTTCTGCACGCGCTGTGCGACTTCGTGGCGCGCCGGGATCACTGACGGGCTCCTCCGTAAGGCGCCCATACGGCGACCGTAAGGCGCCCATCCCCTCCCATCCCTCCCCTTCGTCCCCGGTCGGCCGGTGTCCACGTCACGACGTAATCTGAGCCCTATGGGCAGCTCACGGTCAGATGTGGTGGACGAGCCCATCGACCCCGATACCGGCCCGGTCCCGCCCGCCCGGCACAGCCCGTGGCGAGGGCAGGGCCCCGTGGTGGGTGTGGTGGCGGTGGGCGGCGCGCTCGGGGCGACGGCCCGCTACGGCGCGTCGCTGCTGTGGCCGACCCCCTCCAGCGCCTTCCCCTGGACGATCCTGCTGGTCAACGCCGTCGGCTGCGCGATCATCGGCGTCTTCCTGGTGCTGATCACCCAGACGTGGACGGCCCACCGGCTGGTGCGGCCCTTCTTCGGCACCGGTGTGCTCGGCGGCTTCACCACCTTCTCGACGTACGCCGTGGACTTCACCCGGCTGATCCAGGACGGCCGTATCGCGATCGCCTTCGGCTATCTGCTGGGCACGCTCGTGGTGGCGATGACGGCCGTATGGGCGGCCGTGGCGGCGACCCGACGCGTCCTCGGCGCGTACGGCGGCTCCGGTGGGAGGGCGGCCCGGTGACCGGCGAGCCCGCGCTGCGGCTGACCGTCTTCATCGGCGAGAACGACACGTGGCACCGCAGACCACTGTCCGCCGAGATCGTGCACCGCGCCCATCGCGCGGGGCTCGCGGGGGCGAGCGTGTTCCGCGGTGTCGAGGGGTACGGCTCCTCGTCCCTGATCCACACCTCGCGGCTGCTGTCGCTCGGCGAGGATCTGCCCATGGCCGTCGTGATCATCGATACGGAGGAGCGAGTGCGGTCCTTCCTGCCCGAGCTGGAGGAGATCGTGGGTGACGGCCTCGTGGTGGTCGACCCGGTCGAGATCGTGCACCCCCGGGGGCGGGCCCGGTGAACTGGCTGCTGGTGATCGCGGGCGGGATGGTCGGCGCCCCACTGCGCTATCTGACCGACCGGGCGGTGCAGACACGGCATGACTCGGTGTTCCCGTGGGGCACGTTCCTGGTCAACATGGTGGGCTGTCTGGTGCTGGGCCTGCTGACCGGCGCGGCGACGGCGGGAGCGGCGTCCCAGCAGTCGCAACTGCTGCTGGGCACTGGGCTGTGCGGGGCGCTGACGACGTATTCCACGTTCTCGTACGAGACCCTGCGGCTGGCCGAGGAGGGCGCCCGGCTCTTCGCCGTGGCGAATGCCGGCTTGAGTGTGGTGGTCGGGGTGGGCGCCGCCTTCGCGGGTGGGGGGCTGGCCCACGCGATCTGGGGCTGATCACCGACCCCCGGGCGGCCTTCCGCCCGCGACGCCCTTACCGTTCACGCCGCCCCCACTCCGCTACGGCAGCAGTCGCGTCGTGGTCGGCGGCAGGCCGAACTCCCCCGCGGCCGCCGTCCGCAGATGCTCCAGCATCACCCGGCGCAGCTCCCGCGCGGCCCGGGGCGGCGCGACGTCCTTACGGTGGGCGACGGCGATGGTGCGCCGCATGTCGTGGCCCGCGAACGGGGTGATCCGCAGCCCGGACCGGGCCGCCACCATCCCCGGCAGTACGGCGATGCCGAGCCCGGCCCGTACGAAGCCCAGCACCGCGTCCATCTCGCCGCCCTCGACCGTGAAGGACGGCTCGAAACCGGCCGCCCGGCAGGCCGCCGTGGTGAATTCCCGCAGGTCGTAGCCGCGCCGGAACATCACCATCGGCCGGTCCCGCAGATCCTCGACCTGGATCCGCCGGCGCCGGGTGGGCGGTGGGGACGCGGGCGAGGAGGCCACCACCAGCTCCTCCCGCAGCAGCTCGGTGGCGGCGAGGGCGGGGGCCTGGCCGAGCACGGGGGTGATGATCAGCGCGAGGTCCAGCTCGCCCGCGGAGAGTGTGCGGACCAGATCCTGGGAACCGCCCTCGTCCACGATCAGCTCGATGCCCGGGAACTCGTCGTGGAAGCGGCGCAGCACATCGGGGACGAAGCTGGCGCACAGGCTCGGCGTGGCCCCCAGCCGCACCCGGCCGCGCCGCAGCTGGGCGACCTCCTGGACCTCGCGGTGCGCGGTCTCGGTGTCGGCGAGGATCTGGCGGGCCAGTGGCAGCAGGGCCTCTCCCGCGTCGGTGAGGGCGATATTGCCGCGCGCCCGGTGGAAGAGATCGGCTCCCAGCTCCCGTTCGAGGGCGCGGATCTGCTGGGACAGCGAGGGCTGGGCGACATGCAGGAGCTCCGCGGCGCGGGTGAAGTGCCGGGTCTCCGCGACGGTGGCGAAATAACGCAGCTGATGCAACTGCACACCACGATGATAGGCACCGGCTATGGATGTCCCGCCACGGCGTGTCCAGGACGTATGGGCCCCTCTCGGGGAAGCTCCCTCGGGGCGGGAACCCAGCAGAACTCCGGGGGAGGCAGGGCGCCACCCGGCGACCGGCCTCCAGGAGGGCGGCCGCCGCCGGGTGACGACATGCGCCCTACTGGTGGGCGGCCAGCGCCCGCGTCCCCGGGCTACAGGATTCCAGCAGCGAGGTGAGCTCCTCCTCGGCCAGCTTGCTCGCCGCGCCCGGTCGGCCACCGTCGAGGTGGGCGATGGACGCGTCCAGCCAGTCGCGGTGCGGTTCCACCCCGATGAACTCGGCGAGCCGGATCAGCTCCTTCTCCGGCTCCTCCAGCAGGTTCTCGTACGACAGCGCGGCGCGCTGCTCCGCCGGGACCGCCTCCAGCTTCCTCAGACCGTCGATGATCGTCTCGGACCACAGGGTGCCGAACGCGCCGATCGGGATGGGACGTTCCCACACCAGCGCCGGGTCGTAAGCGTCGCTCAGCAGCGGGGCCAGGTCGGGCGGGAGCTGGGCCGCGTGCTGCGGCGTCAGCTGCCGCGGGGTCTCCAGACCGCAGTGGATGGCCATCTCCCACAGCATCGGGATCATCCGGAAGCTGAAGTGGCGGCTCATCGAGACGGCACAGTCGGGGCCCTGTCGGTAGAGGTGCAAGAAGCGCGCCTCGGGGAAGGCCCGGTGCATCTCGGGTACACGGCCGATGGACAGGCCGGTGCGCTCGACGACGGCTCCGGGGTTGCCGAACCGTGCGCCGAGGGTGGCGAAGAGGGCCGTCCAGTGGTCTGCCGGACGGCGGGTGGGCCAGGTGGTGACCTCGGCCGCCAACTCGTCGAAGAGCGCGTCGGGGTCGTCGGTCAGATGGGGCAGCACCATGACGCTGATGGCCGGGATACCGGTGGTCTTCGCGTCGAACCGCCGCTTGGGCATCCTGTGGTAGAGGAACTCGGGCGGGATGGCGCCGTTTTTGATCATGCTATTGGTGACCACATTGGGCCTGGACAGAAATCCCCAGAATTCCACACCGCTCAGCGGGGCCTCGTCCAGTATCTCCGAGTCGGGAATACTGGCGAACAATTCATTGATGCTGAGAACATCCGGATGAATATTGATAATCTGAGACAGAGCCGTCGAACCGCACCGTCCGGTGCCGACGACAAATGTCAACTTCTGGTTGACCACGCGCACTTCCTCCCGTTCCTCGCTCGGACAACTAGTTGTTTCCCTAGTAGCCGTTCCCATAGTGGTCCATGACACACCGCGGTCGATTCGGTGGCCGCGGCGATGCTAATGGATGCCCCGGGCGACGATGACTCCGACCATCGAACAGGGGAAACACACACAACGGGATGCGAGAGGGCGAACTCAAGGTTCAGCCGCTTCCTGCACCTTTGCGCAACTTTCACATCCGACAGGGGTGTTACCTTCAGGAACCCCCCAACTACCAGCGACGAGGCCCGATCTGAGAGTCGGCTCCGGGCTTCACAACTCGACCCTGGGGACGAAACCGTAATCGAACAGTTTCTCCCGTGACGAGACGGTCATCTTTTCGTACCAACGGCACTGCTAGAGTGCGCATCCACCCCATACCCGTGACCCCGGGTTGGCATGCCCAACCAGGCCGGGTGGGGCGGGGAACACGCGACATAACGCAGAGCAGTGACGCCGCCGCACAGGGTGCAGTAACGGAAGGGACAGGGGACCCGAACAGCGGCACGGTATTTTCAAATCTCGGGGGACGATGCATTACCAGGTGCGCCATGCACGGTGATTCGCTTTCAAGACCCCTGCGCACACGGAAAATCGGGGAAGGTGTTTCGTACGTGTTGGTGGAGCGCGATCAGGAGATAGCCCGGCTCAATCGGCTCCTCTTCGAGGGCGCCCGCGAGGGAAGCCGGCTCGCCGTTATCAGCGGCGCCGTGACATCGGGAAAGACCGCACTTCTGCACACCGTGACGGATACGGCGGGCGGACGCGGCGTCCGGGTACTGCCCGCGGTCGCCTCCGCCTCGGAGCAGAAGTTCCCCTACGCCGTGCTCGAGCAGCTCTACCAGGGCATGCCGACCCATCTTCAGCGTTCCCGGCCGCGCCCCGGCCTCGAGGCGCTCCGCGACCCGAACGGCCCGGACCAGGCCGAGCTCCCGCTGCTCCAGGACTTCCACCGCACCCTCGACGAACTGACCGGTGACGCCCCGCTGTTGATCGCCATCGACGATGTCCAGTTCGCCGATCTGCCGTCGCTGCGCTGCCTGGCGTACGGCATCCGGCGCTGCCGCTCGGAGGCGCTGTCCGTCGTGGTGAGCCGCGGGTCGCTGACCGGCCCCGCCGCCACCGCCCTGGACGAGCTGCTGCACGAGCCGAAGGTGTGCCACGTCCGGCTCGCCCCGCTCACCGTAGCGGGCGTCTCCACGCTGCTGATCGAGGAGTTGGGCACCGAGGAGGCCGGGCTGCACGCCGCCGCGTACCACGAGATGACCGGCGGCAATCTGCTGCTGCTGCGCGGTCTGCTGGACGACCGGTTCTCCCGCCTCACCCGCGGCCCCCTCGACCCCGCGCCCGGCACGGACGCCCCGGTGGCCGGGGAGCTGTTCCGGCAGGCGGCGCTGTCCTGCGTCTACCGCGGCGGTCCGGCCCACCGCCGGGTGGCCCATGGGATCGCGCTGCTGGGTGACGCCACGTCCGTTCCCCTGCTGAGCAGGCTGATCGAGGTCGAGGAGCGGCTGGTCCGGCAGTCCGTCGCGCTGCTCACCGAGGTCGGGATCCTGCACGGCGGGCGGTTCCGCAGCGACGCGGTGCGCACCGTGCTCCTGGACGACCTGGAGCTGCACGAGCTCGGCCCGCTGCACCACCGGGCCGCCCGGCTGCTGTACGAGGAGGGCGCCGACCCCATCGACGTGGCCCGCCATCTGCTCAGCCACGAGGGGCCCGAGCCGGTCGAGGAGTGGATCACGCAGGCGCTGTGCGACGCGGCCGTGCACGCCATCGCCGCGGACCGCAGGGAACTGGCCATGAACTGCCTCCAGATGGCCGACCGTTACACCACCGACGAGCGCGAGGCGCTGCAGCTCCAGGCCACGATGGTGCAGGCCATGTGGCCGTTCAACCCGCTGTCCCAGATGCGGCGGCTGCAGTCGCTGGCCGGTCCGGCGGGCAGCGGGCTGCTGCCCGCCCCCGAGACCATCCCTGTCGTCATCGGGCTGCTGGGGCTGGGCCGGATGGACGAGGCGGCCGCCGCGCTGAAGCAGCTCAGCCGGGCCGCCGCCGAGCACCCGGGCACCGAGCTGGACACCGGGCTGCGCGCCATCCGGCTCGCCCTGTCCTCCACCTACCCCGACCACCCCGAACTGCGGCCCTTCCTGGACCGGGGGGAGGCCGACGACGGCCCGTGGGACGTCCCGCTGTCGCCCGACCAGACCCCGGAGTCGCCCCATCTGACCGCGTTCCGCGCGCTGCGGACCGTGCTGAGCCGCGGGGTCGACGAGCGCGCCGTACGGGCCGCGGAGCGGGTGCTGGAGACCGTCCCGCTCTCGGACCGGACGATGCTGACGGTGCACGCCGCGCTCCAGACGCTGGTGTACGCCGACCGCCACGCCACCGCCACCACCTGGTGCGACCGGCTGATCGAGGAGACCTCGGAGCGCGGTGCCAAGGCGCTGCTGGCCTACTTCTGCGTGCTGCGGGCCCAGGTCGCGCTGCGCGTGGGACGGCTGCGGGACACGGTCCGGTACGCCGAGCGGGCGCTGGAGGAGCTTCCGGCGCGCGGCTGGGGCGTCACCGTCGGCATGCCGCTGGGCATGCTGATCAACGCCCACACCGCGATGGGCAACCATGACGCGGCGGCCGAACTGCTCGCCCGCCCGGTGCCGGACGAGATGTACCGCAACCGCTTCGGGCTGCACTACCTCTACGCACGGGCCCGGCATCAGCTGGCCACCGGCCGCCAGCACGCGGCCCTCACCGACTTCCGCGCCTGCGGCGAGAAGATGGCCGACTGGGGCCTGGACTCCCCCGCCACCCTGACCTGGCGGCTCGGCGCCGCCGAGACCTGGCTGACGCTCGGCGGCCAGGAGCGGGCGGCGCGGCTGGCGGAGGAGCAGCTGGAGCTGGCCGGGGAGTCCTCCTCGCGCACCCGGGGCGCGGCATTGCGGATCCTGGCCGCCACCCGGCCGCGACAGGAGCGCATCGCCCTGCTCCAGCAGGCGGTGGGGGTGCTCCAGGCGAGCGGCGGCTGGTACGAGATGGCGCGGGCGCTGGCGGATCTGGCGGAGGCGCACAAGCAGCTCGGCGATCTGGACACCAGCCGGCTGATGACCCGTCGGGCGCTGCGGCTCGCGGACAGCTGCGGTGCCGACGAGCTGTCCCGCTCATTGCAGCGCACTCCGGCCCGTTCGGCCCTGTCGGAGGCGGCACGTACCGGGGAGGATACCGCCGCCTTTTCCGAACTCTCCGATGCAGAAAGTCGAGTGGCAGCACTAGCAGCTTCCGGCTACACCAACCGCGAGATCGCCGCTAAGCTTTTCATCACGATCTCCACGGTGGAACAACACCTGACCCGTGTCTACCGGAAGATCAACATCAGCCAGCGCCGAGAACTGCCCGCGAGCCTGGATTTCGATGTCGCTTATACCGCCTGATCTCCCCGCGAAGCCACTCGGCCCCGACGAGGTTGATGCCATGACGTGCGCCACCGCGTCCGCCACGACGATGCTCGTGCCGGATTTCCCCTTTTCCTACGACAGATGGCTGTCCCATCCAGCGGGTTTGGGCGTCCTGCCTGCTGCGATGCATGGAACCGAAGTCGCCGTCATCGGCGGCGGGATGTCCGGACTGACCGCGGCCTATGAGCTTCTACGACTAGGGCTTTCCCCAGTTCTTTATGAAGCGGAGCAACTGGGCGGCCGGATGCGCTCCACGCCCTTCCCCGGTAATCCGGAATACAAGGCGGAGATGGGCGCCATGCGCTTTCCCGTCGCCGCCCGATCGCTGTTCCACTACATCGATCTGCTGGGCCTGTCCACTCGTCCTTTCCCTAATCCTTTGGCACCGGCCACCGCGAGCACGCTCATCGATCTGAACGGCGGTCAGGACCGGGCGCGCACCACGGGCGAGCTCCCGGAGGTCTACCAGGAGGTCGCCGACGCCTGGGACAAGGCGCTCCAGGAGCGGGCCGACCTGGCCACGCTGCGGGACGCCATCCAGCGGCGGGACGTCAGCACGCTGAAGACCGTATGGAACTCGCTGGTCAAGGAGTTCGACGACCAGTCCTTCTACGGCTTCCTCGCCACCTCCTCCACCTTCCAGTCGTTCCGCCACCGGGAGATCTTCGGCCAGGTGGGCTTCGGCACCGGCGGCTGGGACACCGACTTCCCCAACTCGGTGCTGGAGATCCTGCGCGTCGTGGTCACCGAGGCCGACGACAATCAGGTGGGCATAGTCGGCGGCTCCTCCCAGGTGCCGAACGGGCTGTGGGAGCACCGGCCCGAGACGCTCGCGCACTGGCCGCGGGGCACCTCGCTGGCCTCCCTGCACGGCGGCCGGCCCCGGCCCGCGGTCACCCGGCTGCGGCGGACCGCCGACGGCATCCGGGTGACGGACGAGAGCGGCGAGGAGCGCGAGTTTCCCGCGGTGGTCTTCAGCCCGCATGTGTGGACGCTGCTGAACCGGGTCGACTGCGATCCGACGCTGCTGTCCACTCCGCAGTGGACGGCGGTGGAGCGCACCCACTACATGGGCGCGTCCAAGCTGTTCGTCCTGGTCGACCGGCCGTTCTGGCGGGACACCGACCCGGCCACCGGCCACGACGCGATGAGCATGACGCTCACCGACCGGATGCCGCGCGGGGTCTATCTGTTCGACGACGGACCCGACCGGCCCGGTGTCATGTGCCTGTCGTACACCTGGAACGACGACTCGCTGAAGGTCGCCACGCTCTCCGCCGAGGAGCGGCTGGACACGCTGCTGACCAAACTGGCCGCGATCTATCCGGATGTGGACATCCGGTCGCACATCATCGCGGGGCCGCTGACCGTCACCTGGGAGACCGAGCCCCGCTTCATGGGGGCCTTCAAGAACAATCTGCCCGGCCACTACCGCTATCAGCGGCGGCTGTTCACCCAGTTCATGCAGGACGGGACGGATCCGGCGCAGCAGGGCTTCTTCCTGTGCGGGGACGATGTCTCCTGGACGGCCGGTTTCGCCGAGGGAGCGGTGACCACGGCGCTGAACGCGGTGTGGGGCGTGCTCCGCCACCTCGGCGGCACCACCCATCCGGACAACCCCGGCCCCGGCGATCTCTTCGACACCTTCGCGCCGCTGGAGCTTCCGTACGACTGACGGCCACGGCGTCACGCACAGGGGGAGCCGTCGCGCGCCGGGCTCCCCCTGTCATGTCTCAGCCCTGGGCGAGGCCCTGGGCCAGCTGCTCGAGGCGGCGCTTGTCCGGCTTGCCGTTGCGGTTGAGCGGGAAGTTCTCCAGCACCTCGACCCGGTTGGGCTGTTCGTAGACCGGGAGCACCTGGCACAGCCGCTCCCGCCAGTGCTTGGCGTCCCGCAGCTCCTCGTCCTCCACGAAGAAGACCAGCTGCTCATCACCGGCGCGGCGCTCGTCGGGGAGCGGCACGATCCGGGTGGAGATGTCGGCGAGGGCCGCCTTCCGCTCGATCAGCTCGGGGTAGAGCGTGTAGCCGGAGCGGTGCACCGCGAACTTCCGCCCCAGGACGAAGAGGTTGTCCTCCTCGTCGAGATAGCCGAGGTCGCCGGTGGACTGCCAGCCGGTGGGCACGGCGTCGATGGTGCCGTCCGCGGCGAGGTGGCCCTCGAGCGCGTCCGGGGTGTCGACCTCGATCTCGCCCGCCTCACCGGGGGCGGCCGGGTGGCCGTCCTCGTCGATGACGCGCAGCTTGATGCCGTCCATGGCCCGGCCGCAGGAGACCGGGTTCTCCAGGGTGGCGAAGGCGATGTTGCCCAGCTCGGTGCTGCCGTAGCTGTCCAGCAGCGGCAGTCCGAACTCGGCCACGTAGCGCTCGGAGAGCGCGCCGTCCAGCGGTGCGGCGCCCGAGCAGAACATCCGGACGCCCTCCAACTGGGCCCGCAGCGACGGCTTCCGGCCCACCAGGTTGAGCATGGTGCGGTAGCTGGACGGGGTGGCGTCGATCACCGTGGCGCCGGTCCGTCCGGCCATCTGGACGGCCCGGTCCAGGCGCTTGTACGGGGCGATCACCAGCGAGCAGCGGGTGAGCCAGGCGATGAGCACCATGGACAGCCCGTACTGGTGGGCGAAGGGCAGCAGCGGCAGCAGTACGTCGTCCGGCCGGTGCCCGACCTGGGCGGCGTTGCGCTCCAGGTTGGTGAGGAACTTGACGCCGGACTTGACGGCGCCCTTGGGCTCGCCGGTGGAGCCGGAGGTCCACATGATCAGGCCGTCGCGCCGGTCGGCCCAGGCGTCGAAGGACAGCTCCCGGGTGGTGAGCGGGCGCCCGGCGGCCGGGGCGATCAGCTCGTAGAGGTTCACCGTACGGATGTCGTCGTGTATCGGGGCGTCGTCGTCCACGAAGGCGATCGCGGCGCCGGTGCGCCCGGCGATCCGCCGGGTCTCGTCCGGGTGCTCCTGCTGGTCGATCAGGACGATGGAGGCTCCCACGTGCATGAGCGCGAACAGCACGCTCACGTAGGCGGCGGAGTTGCCCGCCTTGAAGACGACGCGGTCGCCGTGGGTCACCCCGTGCTCGCGGATCACATCGGCGACGCGCAGCGCGTCCAGCTCGAAGTCGGCCAGGGTCTGCACCGAGTCGAGCGCGTAGATCTTCGCGGTCATCGAACGTACTCTTTTCCTTTTCGCTCAGGAGTACGGGCAGCCCTGGGCGGGTCCCCCTAGGCTCCCTGGTCTTCGGCGCCGGCTTCCCACTCGGCGTCGACGGGGACTTGGGAGAGCAGCTGGTCGTGCACCAGGTTGACGACCTCTCTCCGGCTCGAGTCGAGGTAGTAGCGGGAACCGGGAAACACCTCGAGGTCGAATCGTCCGCTCGTCCGCCGCCGCCAGGCCCGTACGCCGCGCAGCGGGGTCTTGGGGTCGCCCTCACCGGCGAGGGCGACGATCCGGCAGCCGAGCGCCGGGGGCCCCAGGGTCATGCCCCACTGCGCGGTCCGGCCGGAGACGAACAGGGTCAGCAGCGGCGTCCCGGTCTCCCGTTCCAGGCGCTCGGCGACGCGGTAGGCGAGATCGGCACCGGCCCGGTGGCCGAAGAAGGCCAGCGGGCGGTCCATCCACTCCCCCAGCGCACCGAAAATCCGGTCCGCGAGGTCGGCGGAGTCGGTCAGCCGCTCATCGTCCTCGAGCCCGGCATACAGGGGGTACTGGATCGCCAACACCTCCACCGTGGGCAGCAGAAGCTCGGACAGTGAGAGGTAGTACGCGGTGGAGTGGGCGGATTCCGGGAAACAGATCAGCCGGAAACTGCTCGGAGTTTCCGTTTGCAATATCCGAATAAGGCCCACATCATCGGGCTTGATCTGGCTCAAGGAGTACATCCCCGCGATTGCACTGAGGGGCCGGGCACGAGTGCACGGTGGGGCGCGTCGACCACGCTCGTCCGAGATGCTGACTCCGTGAGGCTATGAGCCCTTCTCCTGGGCCACAACCCCTAGTAACCGCTATTCGAGGTACGCGCTATATGCGGGTACCGCGCCCGTCCCGACGTGGCGCGGGACACAGGTGGGCGCCCCCTAAGGCCCCCTCACCCGTGCCACTACCCCCTAATCTGGGGGCAGTTAGGGGCCAGGAGTCAAGCCGTCGTGTTAAACATGTGCAAAGTAATGGTCTCCTCAAGCCAATTAAATCGGTGCGACGACAGCGATGAACACAACACGTCCTATTGATTTCGCCGTCGTTGTCGACGGCTTGGTCAAGAAGTACCCCGGCCGGCCCGTTCCGGCTGTCGACAATCTCAGCTTCACCGTCAGGCACGGTGAGGTCTTCGGCTTCCTCGGGCCCAACGGAGCGGGTAAGACCACCACCATCGGCATCCTGACCACCCGTGTCGCGCCCAGCGGCGGACGTGCCTTCGTACAGGGCGTCGACGTGGTGGCCAGGCCGGCGGTGGCCCGGCAGTCCTTCGCCGTCGTGCCGCAGCGCAACAACCTCGACCGGTCGCTGACGATCCGCCAGAACCTCACCTTCCACGCCGGTTACCACGGTCTCTCGCGCTCGGAGCGCAACCGCCTCGCGGACGAGAGCCTGGACTGGGTCGGTCTCTCCGACCACGCCAAGGCCCGGGCGGATCAGGTCTCCGGTGGTCAGGCCCAGCGCGTGATGATCGCACGGGCCCTGATGCACCGCCCCCGGGTGCTGTTCCTGGACGAGCCGGCCACCGGCCTCGACCCGCAGTCCCAGATCTTCGTGCGCGACCGGGTCGCCGAGCTCAGGACCCGCGGCGTCACGGTGGTGATCACCACCCACGACATGGAGGAAGCGTCCAAGCTCTGTGACCGGATCGGCATCGTCGACCACGGCAAGCTGCTCGCCCTGGACACCCCCGAGGCGCTGACCAGCCGGATGAGCAACACCGCGCTGACCGTCACGGTGCGCCCGCCGTACTCCGGCATGAACGGCGTGGTCCACATGGTGCAGGGCCTCGGGGTCGCCGAGCGGGTCGAGGTGCTCCAGGCCGAGGACGACATGGCCGCCCTCATGCAGGGCGCCGGGGCCGCGGCCGTCAACGACGGCACCTTCCGGATGAAGGTCTACAGCAACGCGCCGTCCTCCGTGCTTCTGCCCACGGTCATCAAGGCCCTGACCGACACCGAGTGCGAAATCAAGGACCTGAATGTGAGCAAGGCGAGCCTGGAAGACGTCTTTGTCGACCTGACGGGGAAGGAGATGCGATGAGCTCCTCCTCACGACCCACGTCATCGACCGACGGGACCCACGGCGGCAAGGCCGCCGGGGAGCAGCCCGCGACCGGCGCGGCGACGCCTCCGCACCAGGGCGGCGGCCGGGGCGGTGAGCGGTCCTCAGCGACACGCAGGCCCGCCGACCCCAGGACCCCCGGCGCCAAGCCGGACGGGACCGGGGCCACCGATCCGCGGAGCGTCGACCCCAAGTCCGCCGAGGACGACGGCTTCGAGGACACCCGGACCGTGCTCGTACGGTCCAAGCCGTCCGCCCCGCGTCCCGGTCCCGAGGCCCAGGCCCCACGTCCGGGCGCCGAGGTCCAGGCCCCACGTCCGGGCGCCGAGGTCCAGAAGGCCGCGCCGAACGCGCCGGTCAAGCATGAGAACCGGCCGCATGACCCCCGGCACCACGAGAGCCGGCCGCAGGAGCACCGGCACCATGAGCCCAGGGGCATGGGCGCCCCGCACGGCAGCGGGGACATCGGCGACACCCTGACGCTGGTCATCAAGCCGATACCGGCTCCGTCGGCCTCCCAGGCCGCGCAGGACGCCAAGGCCGCGCTGAACGCCATCATCGCGGCGGCCGACGCCCGTTCACCCCTCGTGGAGCCCGAGCCGGAGCCCGAACTCGAGCTCGAGCTGCCCGACTCCAAGCGCCGCGGCGGGCGTCACCGGCGCCGCGCCAACCGGTGGCGGACGTTCTTCTTCATCCTGTGGCGCGACATCTTCGTCACCGGCCGCGAGATGGGCCCCTTCCTGGGCCAGGTCATCGTCGAACCGTTCTTCATGCTGTTCGTCTTCGGCAAGGTGCTCGGCGAGATCGGCTTCACCCAGCCCGGCTTCCAGCAGGTGTTGCTGCCCGGTGTGGTGGCGCTCAACAGCTTCCTGGTCGCCCTGCAGAACACAGCGCTGCCACTGGCCATCGACTTCTCCTGGACCAAGGAGATCGAGGACCGATTGCTCGCGCCCATCCCGGTCGCACTGGTGGCGGTGGAGAAGGCGGTCTTCGGCGCGATGCGCGGTCTGATCGGCTCGCTGGTCATGATCCCGATCGGTCTGGCGCTGCTGGACGACGTCTCCTGGCCGCTGGACAAGATGCCGGTGACGCTGGGCATCCTCAGCCTCGGCGGACTCGTCGGTGGCTGCGTCGGCCTCACCCTGGGCACCCTGGCGCCCGCGCGTCACATCTCCATCGTCTTCGCCATGACGCTGACCCCGATCATGTTCACCGGGGCCACGCAGTTCCCGTGGCGGAGCCTGGAGACCGTCCGCTGGTTCCAGGTGCTGTGCACCTTCAACCCGCTGACCTATGTCACCGAGGCGATGCGCGGACTGCTGCTGACCCCCGGGCCGAAGACACCGGAGTCGATCCCGCTGTGGATCTGCTTCTCGGCCATCGGGGCGGCCATCCTGATCTTCGGGATGATCGGCATCCGGGGCTTCAACCGCCGGGCGCAGGACTGAGTCGCGGCAGGACTCGAGAGTAAGGCACCACACCATGACGGCATCCGAGCAGACGAAGACAGCCATCGTTTTCCCGGGCATGGGACCCTCCGGCTTCTCCGAGGTGGGCAGGTTCCTCACGCTCGACCCGTTCGCCCGGAAGCGGCTCGCCGAGGCCGACGAGGCGCTGGGCTACTCGGTCTTCGACCAGCTCCGCACTTGCGAAGACGACTACTCCGAGGCCACCCAGATCGCCTTCCTGGTGAACTCGATGGCCTCGGCGGACCGGGCGGAGCAGGAGCACGGACTGGTCCCCGACCTGTGCGTGGGCCCCAGCTTCGGGCAGAAGGCGGCCGCGGCCTACGTCAGTTCGCTGCCGTTCCCCGAGGTGGTGCGACTCACCGCGGAGCTGGCCCGCTGTGAGCACGCGTACTTCGCCGAGGAGTACCAGGACGCGGTCACCCACACCTTCGTCCGCACTCCGCGGGAGAAGCTGGCGGAGATCCTCACCGAGCTCGGCGAGCGCGATGAGTGGTACGACTACTCCGGCTATCTCGACGACGGCTTCTTCATGGTGTCGCTGCGCGAGACGGAGCTGGAGTGGTTCAAGAAGGCGATCAGCCAGGCCAGCGGCTACTCCATGTACACCATGGTCCCGGCGGTGCACGCGCCCGCGTTCGCGGAGCTGCGGCGCCGGGCCGCCGAGGAGATCCTGCCCAAGTACGACATCCTCGACCCGAAGCTGCCCGTGGTCACCGACCAGGACGGCACCATCGTGACCACGGCCGACGGGCTGCGCACGATGCTGCTGGACACCTTCGATCTGCCGATCCACTGGCCGAAGGTGGTGGACACGCTGAAGGGCGCCGGGGTGTCGAAGATGTACATCACCGGGCCGGACAACCTCTTCCACCGGCTGGACCGCACCAAGTCCAACTTCGAGGTGGTGACGGTGGGTCCGGGCAAGCGCTCGCGACCCGCCCGCAGGCGCTGATGACGGCGTAACGCGCTGCGGCGGCAGTACTCCGCTCAACGCCCCGTGACTCTTCCGAGTTGACGGGGCGTTGGCGTGATCGGGATGTCCGAACTGCGCCGCAGTGCCCACGTGCCAGGACGACTAGACCGTGCGCTCGAGGAAGTCCGCGACTGCGGGCACGCGCTGGTACGACCCAAGTTTGGTTCGCAGGTCGGCGAGCATGCTGCTTCCTCGGGATGACGTGACGCCTCCCATCCGGTGCAGCGCCTGTTCCGCGGTGAGTACGGCGGCGTCGACATCGGACATGGCGAGGTGAGCGTCGGCTTTGCGTGTCAGGCGCAGTGCTGCGGAGCGGGGGTAGGCGGTGCTGTCGTAGCGCTGATCCTGCTGCTGGGCGGCGGCGATGGCGGCGTGGTGGGTGAGGGCGCGTCGGGGGGCGTTGAGGTCGAGGGCGTTGGTGGCGGCCCAGCTGTGGAGTTCGGTGGCGTCGACCCAGTAGACGCACGGTGGATCGGCATCGGTGCGGTCGGCATGGCTGTAGGTGGCGAAGGCGGTGTCTTCGGCGCGGCGGCTGGAGCGCTCGTCTCCGGCCTTGGCGTGTGCGCGGCCGGCGCGGGCGTGGAGCATGGCGGTCAGGCGCGGCGAGCCGGTCTGCTGGGCGGTGCGGAGCGCTTGGTCGACGATGTCCAGTGCCCCGGCAGTGTCGCCTTTGCTGTAGCGGAGCATGGCCCAGAAGTTGAGGGTGTTGGCGGCGACGACGGGATCACTGGCGCTCGTCGCGCAGTGCAGGGCTGCCGTGTAGTGCAGTTCGGCGATGTCGGCGCGGCCGGAGTCGAAAGCGGACCAGCCGCAGATGCGGCTGGCCTCAGCGGCGACGGCGAATAGGCGGCGTTTGGTCGATTCGGCGTGCGAGGCGTCTTTGAGGGCGTCTCTGATCATGGAGCGTTCCGCGCTGGCCAGTCGGTACGCCTGGGCGGACCCGATGCGGTCATCGAGTCGGCGCAGATGATCGAGTCGGCCGTCGATCAGGTCGGTGGTGCTGTCGCCGATGCGTGGGTATTGCTCGGCGGAGCGGATCGCCTGGGCTGGGGACGCTGCGGCCCAGTTCGTGAGTGTGGCGGTCAGCGCGCTGCTGCTGATCATCATGAATGCCCGGCGTTCCATGTCTGCCAGCCTTCCGTGGTGGTCCAGTTCTTCTAGGTGGTCCATCGCCTGAAGCGATCCGGCCGGTGTCCATGGGGCGGCGGTGAGTGCGCGGTCGTCGTCGGTGAGGGCGAGGCGCAGCCAGTGGGGCCAGCCCAGCTCGCGAGCTCGCCAGAGAGGCACTTCGAGCATGTGGATCATGGCGGTCTCGGCCTTGCGTTCGGGGCGCACTCCGGAGCACCACCGGTAGTACTTCTCTGGGCGGGTGGCCATGGCCCCGAAGCCCAGGGAGGCATGGCGCGCGGCTACTTGACGCAGAAACGCGGCGCCGTCGGGGCAGCCCAGTTGGTCAAGCACGCCGGCCTCGGCCATGCGTGGTCCTCCATCTCAAGGGCCCTATGTGGGACATACCCACTTGGGTCAGTGTCGTGCACGTCCGCGAGCGCTCCGCAAGCCTCCTGCGGAAGAAGGCATACGTAGGCATATGGAGGCATACGGAGGCCTGTGGAAGGCGCTTCCGCCCATACCTGGCAGTGCATGAGGATCCATGCCGTACGACGCCGGTTGCTCCCGATGTATGGCAGCTGACCGCCGACCGCACTCCCACCAAAGGTCCGGGCATCAGGCTCGGCCACTCCCTGATGAGGAGATACGGAGATGGAACCGACGTTCGATCATGTGGCGAGCGAGGGCTTGTTCATCGATCTGCCAAGCGAGCTTGAGGAAGCTCTCATCGATCTCGGAAGCGCCCTCCCCGCTTGGAGCGTGAAGGGCACGTTCCTGGCGGATTCCACGATCGAGCGGTACCGGGCCAAACTGGATTCAACTCCGCTATTCGATGAATTTAGGGGCTCCCTTCTCTCCACGTTAAGCGGGACGGGTGCCGGATACGCCGTGGTGCGTCTGCGGAACATCGCCCAGGCACTGGGGGTCGGGGACCAGTTTCTACGCTTGGCAATGGCGATTCTTGCCGAAGTGGCGATCCCCTTTCAGCCTTTCCAGCGGTGGCCGCTGTGGAAGGAGATCGGGACCAATCTCAATGCCAATCCCGGTCTGTCCACCGGTACGGGGTACAACGCATTTCACATGGACCTGGTCAACGCGACCCAGCCCCCGGATTACACGACGCTTCTGTGCGTCCGACCCGACCCGCTCGGTGCCGGTGCAAGCATCCTCTCCGATGCCCGCGCCGCCGTATCGCGCTTGACGCCATCAAGCCGCGCTCTCCTGACCGACGCGGCATACAGGTACGGATCGTTCTTTGAACTGTCCGACGTCGGCGAGGAGTACAAGCCTTTCCCAGTCCTGGACGGCGAACCCGCAGACCGCGGATTTGTTCGGTTCACCGCCAAGATGCTCGCCGAGTCCGGACTCGATGAGGCACATGCCCACGCGGCCAAGGAACTCGCGGACCAGATGATCGCCGGACAGGTCGCCTTCACGCTCCAACGCGGCGACTTCTTGATCGTGAACCAGCACTACTGGGTTCACGGCCGCGAACCGCTCGGCGACGGCCAGGCCGACGTTGCGCCCGAGCACCGACGCCTGCTGCTCCAACTGTTCCTGCGCAGTGCAGGCACCACCGGCCCAATCGCCTCGTAGGTGGTGTAGGCGGACGGCTGGCCGGGGCCGCCGAGAGCCCTAGATCCGCGAATTACGCAGCGACTGCCACACAGCCCCGGCCAACGCCCGCGTCGACCGGGGAACCGACAGCCGCTCGTGTTCCCGGTACAGCGTCCAGTTGTACTGGACGAGCGACAGCTTGTTCGAGGACAGCGATCCCGCGCGGTGGGCCCTGTACACCGCCAGCGGCTCGGGTAGACCGCGGGCGTCATGACCGTCACGCATGATCGACAGCCACAAGGCGTAGTCCTGTCGCTTACGCATCTCCGGCATCAGCCTCGTGCCAAGGACGGTGCGGTCGTACATGGCCGTCAGAGCCCCGATGTGATCCTGGACCAGCATCGCGCGATAGTCCACGTGCTCTCGCGCCCGAATCACACGCCCGTTCGGGACGAAATCGGTGCTCTCGCCGTCGTAGTCGGCGTCCATCTTGTAGTAGGAGGTGAACGTCAAAGGCGCATTAGCCGTCGCCGCGAAGTCGATTTGCCGCTCAAGTTTCTTCGGAAGCCACATATCATCGCTGTCAAGAAAAGCGACGTAATCCCCCCTGGCCCGTTCAATAGCGAGATTCCGCGCCCGGCCCGCACCACCCCGTTCGGGTGCCGATTCCGGCATGACGCGCTTGTCCTGCCGGGCAAATTCCATGAGCAGGTCCATAGATCCATCGGAAGACTTGTCGTCGGTGACCAGAAGCTCCAGCTCGCTGTAGGTCTGCGTGAGCACTGATCGAATCGCTGCACCGAGAGTGGCTGCCGAGTTGTACACGGGCATCACGACAGAAACCAGGGGCACAGCGCTTCTCCTTGCCAGGCCAGGGACGACGGTCCATTCAAGCACTGGAATTGTAGTAGGAGCTGCCATGCATGTTGTTGTCGCTGGTCAGGGCTACGTGGGGCTGCCGCTGGCCGTGCGCGCCGCAGAGGTGGGCCACCGTGTCGTCGGTTACGACGTGGACCGTCACCGCGTTCAGCAGATCGCCGCCGGCCAGTCGTATGTGGAGGACGTGGCGTCCGCGCGGCTCCGCGCAGTGCGGGACTCCGGGTCCTACTCCGTGACCGCCGAAGCCGCCGCGCTGGCCGGGTTCGACATCGCGGTGATCACCGTGCCGACCCCGCTGCGGGACGGCGTGCCCGACCTGACCTACATCGAGTCCTGTGCCCACACGGTGGGCGCGCACCTGCGCCCCGGCGCGACCGTGGTCCTGGAGTCCACAACCTACCCGGGGACCACCGAGGAGCTGATGTTACCGATCTTGGAGAAGGAGTCCGGCCTGAGCGCTGGTACGGACTTCCACCTCGGCTACAGCCCCGAGCGGATCGACCCGGGCAATGCGCGCTGGCACCTGGAGAACACCCCGAAGGTCGTCTCTGGCGTCGACTCCACTTCCCGGGAGGCCGTCAAGGCGTTCTACGACCAGATCGTCGAGCGCACCGTCCCCGTCTCGTCCCCGCGCACCGCCGAGTTGACCAAGCTCCTGGAGACCACCTTCCGACACGTCAACATCGCGTTGATCAACGAGATGGCAATGCTCGCCAAATCGCTCAACGTGAACATCTGGGAGGCGATCGACGCCGCCGCGTCCAAGCCCTTCGGGTACATGAGATTCACGCCCGGCCCCGGCGTCGGCGGACATTGCCTGCCGATCGACCCGTCATTCCTGTCGTGGAAGGTGGAACGCACGGTCGGCGTCCCGTTCCGGTTCGTCGAACTCGCCAACGATGTGAACAACCACATGCCCGACTACGTGGTCCGGCGGCTCATGGGGGCGTTCAACACGCGTCGCATGGCCGTCAGTGGCTCTCGTGTCCTGCTGCTCGGCCTGGCCTACAAGCCCGACACTGCCGACGCCCGCGAGTCGCCGTCGGCGCGTGTCGCTGAGCTACTGCTCGGCCTCGGCGCCGAGGTGCGCGGCGCGGACCCGCACGTCGTGGATGACATCCGCACCGACGCACGCCTGACCCGAGTAGAGGCGACCGCGGAGGAGATCGCGGCCTCCGACGCCGTGGTACTGCTCACGGACCACGCGGCATTCGACTACGAGACCGTCCTTGAGCACGCGCCGTATGTACTCGACTGTCGAAACCGGCTCTCCGGCGCGAACGTCGACGTTCTGTAAGCGTCGCCAAGGAGTACACGCGGCTGCTGGCGCTGTGGGCCGAGGCCACCACGGCGAACGCGGCCGACTGGGGCAAGGCGGCCTGCTTCGTCGCTTTCGATACGACGACGGCTCCGGGGGCCGATCGCTTCGGTGGCTGGTTGCTGGATGGGTCAGGTGGTGGGGAACTCCCCGCGCCTGACGGCAGAGACAAACGAGGACCAGGCGGTCAGCTCGAACATGAGCGCTGGGCCGTGCGGGTCCTTGCTGCCACGAACGGGGACCACGCCGCGGAGGCGACGAGGTTCTCGGCGACCTCTATGCAGGCGCCGGTGGCGGCTCCCCTGGCCGAGGGCTGGGGCGGTGCCGGACAGCGGGAGGGGTTGGGGGTACCCCTCTCCAAAACGTTTGCCAAATTAGTTGCTTCAGATCAAGCGTTTTATCGAGGGGTGCTCGGAGGGGCCGTCAGTCCGGTATCCGCCCCAGCTCCCGGGCGCAGGTGCCGCCACCGGCGCTCGCATCCACCGGCCCGGCGCCCGGCGACGCGGCGCGAGCCCCCCGCCCCCGCCGCCGCTGCTCAATTGCGCCGAAGGCGCGAGACGAAACCCGCACCCGACCGAGCCGAGAAGCCCATACCGACCTGAACCGAGACCCGATCCTGAACCGAGACCCGCACGACTGAGGTGCGACTTGGAGCACAGTGTTCGGCAACTCGGCCAACTCGACCAGCCGTGCGAACTGGGCGTCCATGACGACGGGTTCGCCGATGGGCCGACGGACACAGGCTTTCGTCCAGCATCACGAAGAGCAGCGGCGGGGGCGTCCGGACGAGGCCGGCTTGCCGCTCCGCGACAAACGTCACCCGCTCCGGCGTCTGGAGACCGGGGATGACGCCCCTTCGTACTGCCGGATCTCCGCTGCCCGGCCCTCGTGCCCCACGCGTGCCAGTGCCCCCGCCATCACGACCACAACAACCCCGACCGCTTCACGCGGCCCTGAGACCGCCGTCCGTCCCTGCCCCGACGCTCGTGAGCGGTCCGGGGCGGACGGTCCCGGCCCTGGTCGTTTCCGCATGCCCGTGGCAGACGACCGGAGCCACCCCCGACGCATCGGGTGCGATCCAAGGGAGCGATCTTGATCCGCTCAGCCCGGAGACTGGGCAGCGAACCCCACATCACAGAAGACGACCGGGTGCCTAGGGCCCGTTGTCGGTCAGACGCGGGTGAGGAAGCTAGTGGCGCGTTCATCGAGGTCAGCGGCGCATCGCAACCCGCGGCAGCGGTATGGGGCGAGGTTGCGGCGTATGTTCCGTACCGCCTTGCGGGTGCGGGCGGAGGCCACGCCGTCCATGTGGTCCATAGCCCGGCTCCAGGTGGCGCATGCCTCTTCGACGCTGCCCTGGTTGAGCTGGGACTCGGCGGCGGCGACCAGATCCAGGGCGACGATGCGTGCGTAGGTATCGGAGGGGCGGGAGGCGGCGGCGTGGGCGTAGTACTGGCTGGCACGCCGATGATCGCCGAGGTCTTCGAGGACCTTGGCGGTGCGGGAGACGACGGTCGCCTCCGGCGGGCCCCAGGCCAGGGCCCAGAACGGGACCTGGTCGCCGCGGCCTGTGTCCAGGGCGGTGCGGGCGGCTTCGATCTCGGCGACGGCCTGGCGGCGCTGACCGGTCTTGGCCAGGGCGTGGGCGTGGGTGATGTGGAACAACGCCCGGGCGGGGGCCGGGACCTGGTCGTGGGCACGGGCGAGGCCGCTCGCGGCTAGATCGAGGCAGTGTTCGGGGCGGTGCAGTTTCATGCCCTGCTGAGACATGGTGCACATCACGAACCCGTCCTGGCCGGGTTCGCCGGACTCCAACGCCAGGGCGAAGGACTGCATGTAGTACCGCTGCGCCAGGCCCTGCTCTCCGGAGTCGTATGCCTTCCATCCCGCCAGGTGGGCGGCGGAGGAGGCGACGGAGAGCATCTGGCAGCGCAGGTCGTCGTTGCGGAAGCGGGCCTGGCACAGCGGCACGATGTCGGTGATGAGGTTCTGCACGAACGCGGCCCGTCCGTGCTGGCCGCCGAGGCGTTCGTCCATCTCGGCGAACAGCCCCACCATGTCACGCACCGCGCTGACCTCCGCGGCGCCGATGACGGCTCCGCCGCGGGCGGCAGCGGTGCGTTCGGCCATCTCCTTGACGTAGCCCAGCGGCAGCACGGTGGCGGCCATGGAGTAGGCGGAGGCAGTCAGGAACCGGCGTCGGTGCACGTCAGCCTCTCCGATCGTCATGAGTACCTCGACCGGGTCCGTGCCGAGGGCTAAGGGCGGCCAAGGCCACATCCCACGGGTAGGCATCTACGTTGCCCTGCTTGGGGATGTGCGGAGTGAATCCGTCTCCCCCAAGAAGAACGGTGACGCCATTGGCCCGTAGGAAGTCAACGCTGCGCCCCAGGGCCGGATGTCCTGCCTGTGCCTGGTTGAGATACGGCAGGGCGACCACTGGAAGTTGCAGCCCGATGGCTTCCGTGACGAGTCCGAGCGCGAGCGTGTCAGCAATGCCCTGCGCCCATTTGTTCATCGTGTTGAAGGTGGCCGGGGCCACGAGAAGAGCGTCAGGTGGCGGGAAGACGTCCGCCTGCTGCGGCAGTTTGTACGCCGTGCGCACCGGGTGCCCGGTCAGTTCGGCCAATTCCGGCAGTTCCTCATCAAGCCACCGAGCGGCCGATGGGGTGAGTACCAGGCACACATCCCACCCCGCTGCCTGCGCCTTCTCGATACCGGTTCTGATGCGTTGAGCAGGCGGAGCAGCGCAGGCGATCAGGTAGAGCACACGGGAATCTGTCATGCGGGAAGTCCACAACGGCCGGCGAGCCCCCGCAAGCGTCCTTCGGCCGAACCGGCACCGAGTAGGCGAAGGTCCTCGACAAGCCGCCGGGTCCGCGGACGGCAGTGCACCTCTTCCGGTGCCTCCCGCTCGGCTTCGAGTAACTTCGTCACCGCTTCCTCGCGGCGTCCAGCCTGTGTGAGGCCACGGGCCACGTCGACCAAGTGGGCCGCGCGGCGCTCGCGAGGCAGAGCGTTCAGGCCGGTCTGCTCGATCTGAACGGCAGCGGCCACGGCGTCGGCCCCGTCGTTCATGCGCGCGAGGGCCGAGACGCGATGAATGCTGACGTTGGTCGGGCCGAAAGCGGTCCACAGGGCATTGCCGTCGGCACCAAGCCGTTCGGCAGCGTCCCCGGCCGCTTCGAGAAGGTCCGGAACCTGGCCGCGGTGTTCGGCGTGGGCCGCCGCCATGGACGCCTTCAGGTACAGCATGCCCAGAACGCTGAGCCCCTGGGAGCTGCGTACAAGATCCCGCTCATGCCGACTGGCCGTCGCGGTGGCAAAGTCGACCGCTTCACGACTGTTCCCACGGTGGAACATCGCGTCGCACACGTGCCGTGCAGCTCCCGCGATGGCAACGGCGTCCCCGGAACGCTCGGCCGCCATGATGGCCCGGTCCGCCGCGTGCCACGCCAGCGCGTCATCCCCGAACTTCGTAGCAGCCGCCACCGTGAGTTGATACACCAGCGTCAGCAGTGCCTGTGCGGAGCGCAGCGCATCTCCACTGGCCTGTACGGCGGCGCGGTTGGCGTCCACGATCAACGGTGGCAGGACACGACCCAACGGCGAATAGTCCGACGCCTGAAACGCCATCCACCCGTAGGCCACGTTTCGCCGTAGCGCATCCATGTCCACGGGGTCTGGCTCGACGAAAGCCCCGGTCAAGACGTCGTGCCGGTGCAACGTAGCACGGATCTCCGCAAGCTCCGCCGCGTCGACACACTCGGTATCTGCCCGCATGTCTCGATCGGACAGCAGCATCTCAAGGCGCACGTGAAGCACTTCCGCCGCACGCTCCAGGACAGATAACCGCGGATCGGACTGCCGTTGACCGCCCTCGATGTCCTGCACCCACCGTCGGGACTTACCCATCAAGGCGCCAAACTCCGCTTGAGTCAAGCACCGTCGGCCACGCCAGTAGGCGATACGCCGACCAATTCCGCTGGTGTCCATCACGACCTCGCAGAAATTCGCCGGTCATGCACGCACTTCGCGTGCTTACGCACGGTTATACCGCGGTTACTGTCGCCCGACACGGGAAACGGGCCACGCCGGCCCCAACCCCCGCAGGACAAGGGTCGGGATACGTACCCGACAGGCCACGAGACAGACCCCCGCGACCGTGCGACCGGTCCGGGGGCGTGACCCTCAGCCGCTTGGAGGTTGATGAGTATGGCCCACGCTATCGCGTGGATCTTCGAAGCGCTGCTGCGGCTGCTGTTGCCGTCGTCCGGTCGTCACCGTGACGCCGATGCTGCCGACGACCGCCCTACCGTGCGGCGCCGGGACGCGCCGACGCCACGCCCGGTGCTGGTGTCCGGCGTGCCCGCTGGGGCCGCGTCGGCGGCGCACGGGGACACCTCCACCCTCCAGTTCCGGGTGATCTCCGGTCCGCCGGACGGCCACGAGGCGGGCATGGTCCGGCCCTACGCCATCGCGCACGAACAGCGGTGCAAGAGCCGTCCACGGGTGGAGTTGCTGTGTGCGCCGCACGGGATGGTGGTGATCCGGTGACCGCCAGCGGACGGGTCACTCCCGTCCTCTCCCCCGGGTGCGCTCTGTGCGCCAAGCCCGGCGACTTCGGGCCCCACGCCCCCACCGAGCCGCGTTCGGGCCTGTGCCCCGCGTGCGTCGTGGCCGGAAAGCCCACCCGCGACGGCCTTGAGCAGGCTGTCGTGATCGTCGCCGGACAGACCCTCACGGGAGCCGAAACCCTCGATCTGGCCGATGCCACGCCCGAAGAACTGACCTACCACCTCGGCGCGGTGAAGCGGAGCCTGCGCAGCCTGCTCCAACTCCTCGCCCCCGTGCCGGGAGCGGAGGACCGCTGATGGCCGACAACCGGCCTGACCGGGACGAACGGCCGAAGATGACGATGCGCGTCTACACCGTGGCGCACAACGGGATCGTCACCACCCGGCGCGCGATGGTGACCGTCCTCAACGGGAAGCAGAGCGACACCTACTCATTGGGGCAGGCGTGGCCACCGTGCCAGTGCCCCCGCCATCGCCACCACAACAACCCCGGCCGATTCAAGCTCCTCTGAACACGACGACGGCCTGTTGGCACCCCTGTGGGGTGGCAACAGGCCGTCCGTCCGTCAGGACAGCCAGTCCGCCACGGCCCGTGCCGTCGTCGCGGCGTGCTCCTCCATCATCGTGAAGTGGTTGCCCGGCACATCGAGCGCGGTGTGCGGGAGCTGCCAGTACGACCGCCAGTCGCCGTCGCGGGACCAGTCGAAGAGCCGGTCCCCGGCCCGGACCAGCAGGGTCGGCGTCTTGACCTCCTTGGGCCGCCACTCCCCGAACAGCCGGAAGTACGCGCCCATGGCCAGCAGCCGGGTGTCGTCCACCGGCACCTGGCCCGCGCTCCGCTCGTCCATCCCGGCGCTCAGGCCGGGCTGGAGGGCGACGGCCGCGTCCCGGTCGTGGGAGTAGATGTCGAGCAGGACGACCGCGTCCGGGAAGACCCCGGTGCTCTCCAGCCGCGCGGCCACCTCATGGGCGAGCAGCCCGCCCGAGGAGTGACCCAGCAGTACGAACGGCGCCCCGTCGGTCTCCCGCAGCACCGCCTCGGCCTGCGCCTCGACCACCGCCTCCGGGTTGGCCGGAAGCCGCTCCCCGGCGACGAAGCCGGGGTTGCCCAGTGCGAGGACGTCCCGGTGACCGCGGAATCCGGCGGCGAAACGGGCGTACTGGTGCGGGCCGCCGATCGACAGGATCGAGGAGAAGCACACCAGCGCGGGCCCGGTCTCACCGCGCGCGAGCCGCACCAGCGCGGGCGCCCTGTCCAGCTCGGCGGCGCATCCGAACGAGGGCCGGAAGCGAGAGAGATCCATCAGCAGGCGGGTGAACTCCTCCTGCCGACCGGACTGTCCTGCCTCCCGCATCATCGCGCCGAACACGGCCGACGGCTCCGCGCCCGCCGCCTCGTCCCGCGCCGCGTCCGACACCGCGCCGCCCTCGGCGGCCACCGCACCGGCCAGTTGGGCGAGCAGCTGCCGGGCGACCAGCTCGGGCGTCGGGTGGTCGAACAGCAGCGTCGGGGGCAGCCGCAGCCCGCTCGCGGCGCCCAGCCGGTTGCGCAGTTCCACGGCGGTCAGCGAGTCGAAGCCCTGCTCCAGGAAGCCCCGCGCGGCGCCCACCGCCTCCGGGTCCGCGAAGCCGAGGACCGCGGCGGCCTGGCCGAGCACCAGGTCCAGCACGGCCTGCTCGCGCTCCGCCCCGGCCAGCCCGGCCAGCCGCCGCGCCAGCGAGGGGCCGCCGGTGTCGGCCGCGCCGGTGGAGACCGTACGGCGCCGGGCCGGGGTCCGGACCAGCCCGCGGAAGACGGCGGGCAGCGCGCCCTCGGCGGCCTGCTCGCGCAGCGGCGCGATGTCCAGGCGCAGCGGTACGAGCACCGCCTCACCTCCCACCGAGCACGCCGTGTCGAACAGCTCCAGACCGTCCCGCGAGGTCAGCGGCGCCATCCCGGAACGCTCCATACGGGCCACGTCCGCGTCCGCCATGCCGCCGGTCATCGCGCTGCGCTGCTCCCACAGGCCCCAGGCCAGCGAGAGCGCGGGCAGCCCGGCGGAGCGGCGGTGCGCGGCGAAGGCGTCCAGGAAGGTGTTGGCGGCCGCGTAGTTGGCCTGGCCCGGCGCGCCGAAGGTACCGGCGGCGGACGAGAACACCACGAACGCCTTCAGGCCCAGGTCCAGGGTCAGCTCGTGCAGATTGAGCGCCGCGTCCACCTTCGGCCGGAAGACCGTGTCGATCCGCTCCGGGGTGAGCGCGGGCAGCAGCCCGTCGTCCAGCACTCCGGCGGTGTGGACGACGGCGGCGAGCGGATGCGCCGGGTCCACCTCGGCCAGCAGCAGGGACAGCGCCTCGCGGTCGGCCACATCGCAGGCCGCCACGCTCACCTGGGCGCCCAGCGCGGTCAGTTCGTCGACCAGCTCGGGCATCCCCTGGGCGCGCTGGCCGCGGCGGCTGTTGAGCAGCAGATGCCGCACACCGCGCTCGGCCACCAGATGGCGGGCGAGCTGTCCGCCGAGGACACCGGTGGCGCCGGTGATCAGGACCGTGCCGTCCGGGTCGAACTCCGGCAGCCCCTCCGGCGCCCGGTCCCCCTCCTGAGCGGCGACCCGGGCCAGCCGGGGCGCGTGGAGGGCGCCCGCGCGGACCGCGAGCTGCGGCTCGCCGCCGGCCGCGGCCGCCATGAGCACGTCCGCCGACGCCCCCTCGTCGTCCAGGTCGAGCAGCAGGAACCGGTCCGGGTTCTCGGTCTGCGCGGTGCGGATCAGCCCCCATACGGGCGCGTGCGGCAGGTCGGACACCTCGGCGTCCGGGGACGTGGCGACCGCCCCGCGCGTGACGAACGCCAGCCGCGCCCCGGCCAGGCCCTCCTCCGCGAGCCACGACTGCGCGGTGTCCAGCGCCGCGTGGGTGGCCAGCCGCGCGCCCTCCGCCAGATGGCCGCCACCGCCACCGGCGGGGCCCGTGAGCGGGAGCAGGACGACATCCGGCCGGGGGCTGCCCGAGGCCACCACGGCCGCGAGCTCGGTCAGATCGGGGAAGACGGCACACTCGGCGCCGATGGACTCCAGCGCCTCGACGAGGCCGAAGGGGTCCCCGCCGTTCGCGGCGGCCTGCTCGCCGACCAGGGCCCAGCGGAGGGCCCCGGGGGCCGCCGAGGGCGCCGGCACCGGCGCCCACTCCAGCCGGAACAGCGAGTCGTGGTACGTCACCTGGGCCGCGCGTAGCTGCTCCGGGGCGATGCGCCGCAGCACCAGGGAGTCCACCGACGCGACCGCGCCGCCGTATCCGTCCGCGACGGTCAGCGCGACCGCCTCAGGACCGGCCGGGGCGATCCGTACGCGCAGCGCCGTGGCGCCCGCCGCGTGGAGGGTGACCCCGCTCCAGGAGAACGGCAGCCGGATGCCGTCGGCCCCGGCGCCCAGGAAGTCGCCGAGCGCGACCCCGTGCAGCGCGGCGTCCAGCAGCGCCGGATGCAGCCCGAACAGCGCGGCGTCGCGGTGCTGCCGCTGGTCCAGGCGCAGTTCGGCGAAGACCTCCTCGCCGCGCCGCCAGGCGGCCTCCAGCCCCTGGAACGCCGGGCCGTAGCCGAAGCCGCCCGCCGCGAACCGCTCGTAGAGGTCGTCCACGTCGAGCGCGACGGCATCCGCGGGCGGCCATACGGACAGGTCCGCTCCGCCGTCGGTGGCGTCACCGGAGGCCAGCACGCCGCCGGCGTGGCGGCTCCAGGGCCCGTCCGGGGCACCGCCCCGGTCCGCGTCCGGCTCCGGGCGGGAGTAGACCTCCAGCGCCCGGCGGCCACTCTCGTCGGGCGCGCCGACGGTCAGCCGCAGCTGGACCCCGCCCCGGGCGGGCAGGATCAGCGGCGCCTCCAGGGTCAGCTCCTCCAGCAGATCGCAGCCGACCTGGTCACCGGCGCGGATCGCCAGCTCCACGAAGGCCGTCCCCGGCAGCAGCACGGTGCCGGACACGGCGTGGTCGGCGAGCCAGGGGTGGGTCTGGAGGGAGAGCCGCCCGGTGAGCAGAAAGCCGTCGGAGTCGGGCAGTTCGACGGCGGCGCCCAGCAGCGGATGCCCGGCGGCGCCGAGACCGGCGGAGGCGACGTCGCCCACCGAGAGCGGCACCTCGATCCAGTAGCGCTCGTGCTGGAACGCGTACGTGGGCAGCTCGACACGGGCCGCGCCCGTCCCCTCGTACACCGCCTCCCAGTCCACGGCCACGCCACGCGTCCACGCCTCGCCCAGCGAGGTGTGGAAGCGGACCAGGCCGCCCTCGTCGCGGCGCAGCGAGCCGATCGCGGCGGCCTCACGGCCCGCGTCCTCGGCGGTCTCCTGCACACCCATGGTGAGGACGGGGTGCGCGCTGGACTCGATGAAGGCTCCGAAGCCCTCGTCCAGCAGGCGGCGGACGGCACTCTCCAGCTCGACGGTGCGACGGAGGTTGGTGAACCAGTACTCGGCGTCCAGCTCGGAGCCGTCGACCCACTCCCCCGTGACGGTCGAGAGGAACGGCACCTCGGCCGCCCTGGGCTGTACGGGGGCCAGCAGTTCCAGCAGCTCCTCGCGGAGCAGCTCCACCTGCGCGGAGTGCGAGGCGTAGTCCACCGGCACCCGGCGCGCCCGCACCTCATCGGCCTCGCAGGACGCGAGCAGCTCGTCCAGTGCCTCCGGCTCGCCCGAGACCACCGCCGAGGAGGGGCCGTTGACGGCCGCGACAGAGATGCGCTCCTCGCTCCAGGGGGCAATGCGCTCCCGTACGTCCGCCACCGGGAGCGCCACCGACACCATGCCGCCCTTGCCCGCGAGCACCCGGCCGATCGCCTGACTGCGCAGCGCCACCACACGGGCCGCGTCCCTCAGCGACAGGATTCCGGCCACGCACGCGGCCGCGATCTCGCCCTGGGAGTGGCCGACCACGGCGGACGGCCGGACCCCGAACGAGCGCCACAGCTCGGCGAGGGACACCATCACCGCGAACAGCACCGGCTGGACCACATCCACGCGCTCCAGCGACGGCGCGCCCTCCGCGCCGCGCAACACATCGACCAGCGACCAGTCGGTGAACTCCGCGAGCGCGGCGGCGCATTCATGGATACGGGACGCGAAGACGGGCGAGGTGTCCATCAGCGCCACCGCCATACCGGCCCACTGCGACCCCTGCCCCGGGAACACGAACGCCGTCTTGCCGGCCGTCCCGGTGCCCCGCACCAGCTGGGCCGCCGCCTCGCCCCGGGCGAGCGCGGTCAGGGCGCGGGTGAAGTCCTCGCGGTCCGTGCCGACCAGCACCGCGCGCTGGTCGTGGACGGCACGGGTGGTGGCCAGGGAGTAGCCGACGTCGGCCGGGCGCGGTCCCGGGTGGGCGTCGAGGTGGGCGTCGAGGTGGGCCAGCAGCCGCTCGGCCTGGGCGCTCAGCGCCGTCTCGCTCCTGCCGGACAGGATCCACGGCAGCGGACCCGGCTCGGGTGCGGCCGTGTCGGTGGCCGTGGGCCGCTCCGCCGGGGCCTGCTCGATGATGGTGTGCGCGTTGGTGCCGCTGATGCCGAACGAGGACACCGCGGCCCGGCGCGGGCGTCCGGTCTCCGGCCACTCGGTCTGCTCGGTGAGCAGCGACACCGCGCCCGCCGTCCAGTCCACGTGCGGGGACGGCTCGTCCACGTGCAGGGTCCTCGGCAGCACGCCGTGCTCGATGGCCTTGACCATCTTGATGATCCCGGCGACACCGGCCGCGGCCTGGGTGTGGCCGAAGTTGGACTTCACCGAGCCCAGCCAGAGCGGCTCGTCCTCGGTGTGCTCCTGGCCGTAGGTGGCGAGCAGCGCCTGCGCCTCGATCGGGTCGCCCAGCGTCGTACCGGTGCCGTGTGCCTCCACGACGTCCACCTCCGAGGCGGACAGCCGCGCGTTGGCCAGGGCCTGCCGGATGACACGCTGCTGGGACGGGCCGTTGGGCGCCGTCAGACCATTGGACGCGCCATCCTGGTTGATCGCCGAGCCACGCACGATGGCAAGGACCGGGTGGCCGTTCTTCTTCGCGTCCGACAGCCGCTCGACCAGCAGCATGCCGACGCCCTCGCCCCAGGCCGTACCGTCGGCGGCCGCGGCGAAGGGCTTGCAACGGCCGTCGGTCGCGAGGCCGCGCTGCTTGCTGAAGGCCACGAAGGTGCCGGGGGTGGCCATCACGGTGACACCGCCCGCGAGCGCCAGCGAGCACTCGCCGTTGCGCAGCGCCTGCACCGCCATGTGCAGGGTGACCAGCGACGACGAGCACGCCGTGTCAACCGTGACCGCCGGACCCTCAAGACCGAAGGTGTACGACACCCGGCCCGAGGCGACGCTGCCGGAGCTGGCGGTGCCCATGTAGCCCTCGAGGCCCTCGGGGGCGCGGTGCAGGAGGGTGCCGTAGTCGTTGTACATGACGCCCGTGTAGACACCGGTCCGGCTGCCGCGCACGGTCGCCGGGTCGATGCCCGCGCGCTCGAACGCCTCCCAGGTGGTCTCCAGCAGCAGCCGCTGCTGTGGGTCCATGGCGAGGGCTTCGCGCGGGCTGATCCCGAAGAAGACGGGGTCGAAGTGGTGGGCGTCGTGCAGGAACCCGCCGTTGCGGGCGTAGCTGGTGCCCTGCTGGTCGGGGTCGTCGTCGTAGAGCGACTCGATGTCCCAGCCGCGGTCGGTGGGCATGTCGGTGATGGCGTCCGCGCCGTCGGTGACCAGTTTCCACAGGTCCTCCGGCGAGGTCACCCCGCCGGGGAACCGGCAGCTCATCGCCACGATCGCGATCGGGTCGTCGTCGTGTGCGGTGGCGGCGGCCACGGGCTCCGCCGCGTCCTCCTGGCTCCCCTGGGCCTCGGCCCGCAGATACGCGGCGAGGGCGGCGGGGGTCGGATAGTCGAAGATCAGCGTGGCGGGGAGCCGGACGCCGCTGACGGCGGTCAGTCGGTTGCGCAGCTCCACGGCGGTGAGCGAGTCGAAGCCGACCTCGCTGAACGCGCGCTGGGGCTCGACCGCTTCGGGCCCGGCGTAGCCGAGCACGGCCGCCACCTGCGTACGGACCAGGCCGAGGACGATGGCCTCGGCCTCGGCCTCGGACGCCGCCCCGGCCAGCTGCTGGGCGAGCGCGCCATCCTTCGCGGCGGCGGATTGGGCCGCGCGGCGGGGCGGGACGCGGACGAGTCCGCGGAAGAGCGGCGGCAGCATTCCGGCGCTTGCCTGTGCCCGGAGGGCGGCCAGGTCGAGGGGCATGGGGACCAGCAGCGCGCTGTCCGTGGCGTTCGCCAGGTCGAACAGCTCTCGGCCCTGGTCGGCGGTGATGGCGGCGATGCCTCCGCGCTGGAGGCGGGCGAGTTCCGCCTCGTCCAGGTCTCCGGCCATGCCGCCGGGCTCGGCCCACAGGCCCCAGGCGAGGGAGGTGGCGGGCAGGCCGCCCGCGCGGCGGTGCTCGGCGAGGGCGTCCAGGAAGGCGTTGGCCGCGGCGTAGTTGCCCTGGCCAGCGCCGCCGAAGACGCCGGCGGCCGAGCTGAAGAGGATGAATGCGGACAGGTCCGCGTCCTGGGTCAGCTCGTGCAGGTTCCAGGCCGCGTCCGCCTTGGGGCGGAGGACAGTGGTGAGCCGGTCGGGGGTGAGGGACGCGATCACGCCGTCGTCCAGCACGCCTGCGGTGTGCACGACGGCGGTGAGGGGGTGCTCGGCCGGGATGGTGGCGAGGGTTGCGGCGAGGGCGTCCCGGTCCGCTACGTCGCAGGCGGCCCAGTGGGCTTCGGCGCCCAGCTCGGTGAGTTCGGCGGTGAGTTCGGCGGCGCCGGGGGCGTTTTCGCCGCGGCGGCTCACGAGGAGGAGGTGGCGTATGCCGTGGTTGGTTACGAGGTGGCGGGCGAAGAGGGTGCCGAGGGTGCCGGTCGCGCCGGTGATCAGGACCGTGCCGTCGGGGTTCCACTCGGGGGTCTCCCGGTCGGCGTCCACGCCTGCCCGCGCCAGCTTCGGCGCCCGGATCTCGCCGTTGAACACGGCCACCTGGGGTTCGCCGGTTGCGACGGCCGTCGCTAGGGACTTCAACGAGGTGTCCGCGTCGGCTTCGACCAGGACCAGACGGCCCGGGTTCTCCGACTGGGCGGAGCGGACCAGGCCGCGGACGGCGGCGTGGGCCAGGTCGGTCGCGGAGGTGACGACCACGAGACGCGAGTCCGCGAAGCGGTCGTCGGCCAGCCAGGACTGGAGCAGGGTGAGGGCTTGGGTTGTTGCTTGGTGTGCGGCTTCGGTGGGGTTTTCCCCAATCCCGCCCCTTCCCGTAACCATGGGCTCCGCCCCTGGACCCCGGTCCTCAAGCGCCGGACGGGCTGGAGATGCCGCACCCGGGCATTCGAGTGCCGCGCCGTCTGCGTGCGGATGGGTACGCCCTTCGGGCGTGTCCTCAATCGCCGGACGGGCTTGATTTGCCGGACCGGCTTGGTTCAGGGGCACCACTACGTACTCCGGCGGCGGGGTGCCGGAATCGATGGCCCTGGCCAGGGCTGACAGGTCCGGGTAGGGGGTGTTGGGGCCTATCGTCGTCCAGTTGTCCTCGGGCAGCGGCTCGGACGTTGCCGGGACGGGGGTCCAGTCCACCGTGAACAGGGCGTCGGGGGCGGTGCCCGGGGTGGTCAGTTGGTCCTGGGAGACCGTGCGGAGGGCGAGGCGGTCCACCGTGGCCACCGGGGCGCCCGTCACGTCCGCGAGTTGGAGGGACACCGTGCCGTTTCCCGCTGACGACAGGCGGACGCGTACCGTGTCGGCGCCCACCGAGTGGATGCGGACGCCGCTCCAGGAGAAGGGGAGTCCGCCCTGGCCCGGGTTCTCGGTCAGGTCGCTGAGGCCGATGGTGTGCAGGACGGCGTCCAGCAGGGCCGGGTGGAGGCCGAAGAGGGCGGCGCCGGGGTCGGCGTCCTCGGGGAGGGCGACCTCGGCGTAGACCGCGCCGTCGGTGCGCCAGGCGGCGCGCAGGCCCTGGAAGACCGGGCCGTAGCCGAAGCCCGCCTCTGCCAGGCCCTCGTACAGACCGTCGGTCTCGATGCGCTCCGCTCCGGCGGGTGGCCAGGCGCTCAGGTCGAACGAACTCTCCACCGTGCCCGCCGCCAAGGCACCCGTGGCGTGCCGCAGCCACGGCTCGTCGTCTCCGGCCTCGTCGGGGCGGGAGTGGAGGGCCAGGGTGCGGCGGCCGGTGTCGTCCTGGGCGCCCACGGCGATCTGGAGCTGGACCCCGCCCCGCTCGGGCAGGATCAGCGGGGCCTCCAGGGTGAGCTCCTCCACCAGATCGCATCCGGCCTGCTCACCGGCGCGCACCGCCAGTTCCACGAACGCCGTGCCGGGCAGCAGCACCGCGCCCATGACGGCGTGGTCGGCCAGCCACGGATGGGTGTCCAGCGCGAGCCGCCCGGTGAAGAGGAAGCCCTCCGCGTCGGCCAGGGAGACGGCCGTGCCGAGCAGCGGGTGGTCGGCGGTGCCGAGGCCGACGGAGGAGACGTCGCCGTAGGCGGTGCCCGCGTCCAGCCAGTAGTGCTCGCGCTGGAAGGCGTACGTGGGCAGCTCGACGCGCTCGGCGCCGGTGCCCGCGTAGTACGCCGCCCAGTCGGGGACCGTGCCCCGGGTGTGCAGGGTGGCCAGGGCGGTGGTCAGGGTCTCGGCCTCGGGGCGGCCGGACCGCAGGGCGGGGGCGAACGCCACGTGCTCGGACTCGCCCGCCAGGCACTCCTGGCCGAGCGCGGACAGCACACCGTCCGGGCCGAGTTCGAGGTAGGTGGTGACGCCCTGCGCCTCCATCGTGCGCATGCCGTCGAGGAAGCGCACGGCCTCGCGGACATGGCGGACCCAGAAGTCGGCGGTGGCGATCTCCGCGGCGGGCGCGATGCCGCCGGTGAGGTTGGAGACCACCGGGATCTTCGGGGCCTCGTACGTCAGGCTCTCCGCGACCTTGCGGAACGGCTCCAGCATCGGGTCCATCAGCGGCGAGTGGAACGCGTGGCTGACGGTGAGGCGCTTGGTCTTACGGCCCTCGGCCTCGAAACCGGAAGCGATCTCCAGAGCCGCGTCCTCGTCGCCCGCGATGACCACCGACGTCGGGCCGTTGAGCGCGGCGACGCTCACCCGGTCGGTGAGCAGCGGCGCCACCTCGTCCTCGGACGCCTGGACGGCGATCATCGCGCCGCCGCCCGGAAGCCGCTGCATGAGGCGGCCCCGGGCCGCCACCAGCAGGGCGGCGGCGTCGAGCGAGAGCACCCCCGCGACATGCGCGGCGGCGATCTCGCCGATGGAGTGGCCGGAGACCACGTCCGGCTTCAGGCCCCAGGACTCGACGAGGCGGAAGAGGGCCACCTCGATGGCGAACAGCGCGGGCTGGGTGAAGCCGGTCCGGTCCAGCGCGGTGGCGTCGTCCCCGAACAGCACGTCCTTCAGCGGCCGTTCGAGGCGCGGATCGAGCGCGGCGCACACCGCGTCCAGCGCCTCGGCGAAGGCCGGGTAGGTCTCGTAGAGCTCGCGGCCCATGCCGAGGCGCTGGCTGCCCTGGCCGGTGAAGAGGAACGCCAGCTTGCCCCGGGTCTCCACGCCCTGGACCACCCCGGCGGCGGGCTCGCCGGAGGCGAGCGCGGCGAGGCGGTCGAGGAAGGTGGCGCGGTCACCGGCGATGACGGCGGCGCGGTTCTCCAGGGCGGCGCGGGTGGTGGCCAGGGAGTGGCCGAGGGACACCGGGTCAAGATCCGGGCGTTCGGCCACGTAGGCGTGGAGCCGGGCGGCCTGGGCGCGCAGCGCGTCCTCGCCCCTGCCGGACACCAGCCACGGCAGGAGGAGGAGGGTGCGGGGCGCGGCCGTCTCCTCGGCGGGGACAACCGTGGCCTCGGCGGGTGCCACCGTGCCCTCGGCGGGCTCCTCGCCCTCGGGGTCCTCCGCCGGGGGCTGCTCGATGATCAGATGGGCGTTGGTGCCGCTGATGCCGAACGACGACACGGCGGCGCGGCGCGGACGGCCGGTCTCCGGCCACGGCCGGCCCTCGGTCAGCAGCGAGACGGCCCCGGCCGACCAGTCGATGTGCGGCGACGGCTCGTCGATGTGCAGGGACTTGGGCACATAGCCGTGCTCGATCGCCTTGACCATCTTGATGATCCCGGCGACACCGGCGGCGGCCTGGGTGTGGCCGACGTTGGACTTGATGGAGCCGAGCAGCAGCGGCCGTTCGGCGGGCTTCTCCTTGCCGTACGTGGCGAGCAGCGCCTGCGCCTCGATGGGGTCGCCCAGCGTCGTGCCCGTGCCGTGCGCCTCGACCACGTCGATCTGGTCGGCCGTCAGCCGGGCGCTGGCGAGCGCCTGGCGGATGACGCGCTGCTGGGACGGGCCGTTGGGCGCGGTCAGACCGTTGGACGCGCCGTCCTGGTTGATGGCCGAGCCACGGACGACGGCCAGCACCTTGTGGCCGTTGCGGCGGGCGTCCGACAGCCGCTCCACCAGCAGCATGCCCGCGCCCTCGGACCAGCCGGTGCCGTCGGCGGACGCCGCGAAGGACTTGCAGCGGCCGTCGAAGGACAGCCCGCGCTGGCGGCTGAACTCGGTGAACGTGCCGGGCGTCGACATCACGGTGACACCACCCGCGAGCGCCAGCGAGCACTCGCCGTTGCGCAGCGCCTGCATGGCCAGGTGCAGGGTCACCAGCGACGAGGAACACGCCGTGTCGACGGTCAGCGCCGGACCCTCCAGTCCGAAGGTGTACGCCACCCGGCCGGAGGCGATGCTGCTGGAGCCGCCCGTGCCGAGGTAGCCCTCGACGCCGGGCGGCACGGCGCGCAGCCGCGAGGCGTAGTCGTGGTACATGACGCCCGCGAAGACACCGGTACGGGTGCCGCGCACGGAGGTGGCGTCGATGCCCGCCCGCTCGAACACCTCCCAGGTGGTCTCCAGCAGCAGCCGCTGCTGGGGGTCCATCGCCAGGGCCTCGCGCGGATTGATGCCGAAGAACGCCGGGTCGAAGTAGTTGGCGTCGTGGAGGAAACCGCCCTCCCGGACATAGCTCGTGCCCGCGCCGTCCGGATTGTCGTCGAAGAGCCGCCCGATGTCCCAGCCGCGGTCGGTGGGGAACTCGGAAATGCCGTCCCCGCCCTCGGACACCAGCCGCCACAGATCCTCGGGCGAGCCGACCCCGCCCGGGTAGCGGCAGCTCATGCCGACGATCGCGATGGGCTCCTGGTCCTCCGACTCCACCTCTTGCAGGCGGCGCCGGGTCTCGTGCAGGTCGGCGGTCACCCGCTTGAGAAAGTAGCGGAGCTTTTCCTCATTCATACGTGCGTTTCCCTCTCGAGGAATCCGGAAGGCCTTGTCACTTCGCGCCGGCTGCGGTCACTTCAGGAGATCCCGAATTCCTTGCCGATGAAGTCGAAGAGGTCGTCGTCCGTGGCGGACTCCAGTTCCTCGGCGACTCCGGCGCCGTCTTCCGGTCCTCGGTTGTCATTCCATTGCGCGAGCAGGGCCTGAAGCCGCGCGGTGACCCTGCTCCGGCCCTCGTCGTCCGGGGCGGCTCCGGCCAGGGCCAGGGACCTCTCCAGCCCATCGAGCTCCGCGAGCAGCGAGGTGACCGCCGACGCGTCGTCCGGCAGGATCTCGCCCCTGAGGTACTCGACCAGTGCGCCCGGGGTCGGGTAGTCGAAGACCAGCGTCGCCGGGAGGCGGACTCCGGTCGTCGCGTTGAGACGGTTGCGGAGCTCGACCGCGGTGAGCGAGTCGAAGCCGACCTCACTGAACGAGCGGGCCGGGTCGACCGTCTCCGGGCCGGGGTAGCCGAGGACGGCCGCCACCTGGGTGCACACCAGCTCCAGCAGCACCTCCTCGCGCTCGGGCTCGGAGAGCCCGGCGAGCCGTTCGCGCAGCGCCTCGGCACCGGCCGCGGCGGCCGCCGCGGACTCGGCGGCGCGGCGGGCGGGGGCCCGCACGAGGCCGCGGAAGAGCGCGGGCAGCATGCCGCTCCCTGCCTGTGCCCTGAGGGCGGCCATGTCGAGCGGCAGCGGTACGAGGAGGGCCTCGTCCGAGTTCTGTGCGACGCCCTGTGCGGCGTCGAACAGCTCCATGCCGCTCTCGGCCGTGAGTACCCCGACCCCGCCGCGCCGGATGCGGGCGATCTCGGCCTCGTCCAGCTCACCGCCCATGCCTCCGGCCACCGACCACAGGCCCCAGGCGAGGGAGGTGGCGGGCAGGCCGCCCGCGCGGCGGTGCTGGGCGAGGGCGTCCAGGAAGGCGTTGGCCGCCGCGTAGTTGCCCTGTCCGGGGCCGCCGAAGACGCCTGCGGCCGAGCTGAACAGGATGAACGCGGACAGGTCCGCCTCCTGGGTCAGCTCGTGGAGGTTCCACGCCGCGTGTGCCTTGGGGCGGAGGACGGTAGCCATGCGCTCGGGGGTGAGCGAACCGATCACCCCGTCGTCCAGGACGCCTGCCGTGTGGATCACGGCGGTGAGGGGGTGGTCGGCGGGAATGTTCGCGATGACCTCGGCGAGGGCGTTTCGGTCGGCGGCGTCGCAGGCCGCCCAGTGGGGGTCGGCGCCCAGCTCGGTGAGTTCGGTGGTGAGTTCGGCGGCGCCGGGGGCGGTTTCGCCGCGGCGGCTGAGCAGGAGGAGGTGGCGTACGCCGTGCTCGGTGACCAGGTGCTTGGCCAGGAGGGTGCCCAGGGTGCCGGTGGCGCCGGTGAGGAGGACGGTGCCGTCCGCGTTCCACTCGGGCGCCTGGTTCTCCGTCGCCGTCGCCACGGTGGCCCTGGCCAGCCTTGGCGCCCGGGGGGCGCCGTCGCGGAGGGCGACGTGGGGTTCGCCCGTTGCCAGGGCGGTGGCCAGGGTGTCCTGGGGCTTGCCCTTGGCGTCGGTGTCCACGAGGACGATGCGGTCCGGGTTCTCCGCTTGGGCGGAGCGGGCCAGGCCCCAGATGGCGGCTTGGGCCGGGTCGGTGGCGGGGGCGGTGTCCGTGCCGGTGCTTACGGCTCCTGAGGTGAGGATGACCAGGCGGGCGGCTGCGAAGCGGTCTTCGGTCAGCCACTTCTGGAGGAGGGCCAGGGTGTGGGTGGTGGCCTGGTGCGCCGTCTCGGCGGGCGAGGGGTTTTCCCCAATCCCGCCCCTTCCCGAAACCATGGGCTCCGCCCCCGGACCCCGGTCCTCAAGCACCGGACGGGCTTGATGTGCCCGGCCCGGGGCTGTCAGGTCGGCCACGACGTATTCCGGGAGCTGCGTGCCGGAGGCGACCGCCTCTGCCAGTGCGTCCAGATCCGCGTAGGTCTGGAGACCCAGGGTGTCCGGGCCTACTGCTGCCCACCGGTTGGGGGTGACGTCGGTGGGCTGGGCCGGGGCCGGGAGCCAGTCCAGGTGGAAGAGGGAGTCGGACGCGGCTCCCGGGCGGGTGGCGCTCAGCTGGTCCGGGGAGATCGTGCGGAGGGCCAGGCCCCCGACCGATGCCACCGGAGCGCCCGTTGTGTCGGCCAGCTCCAGGGTCACCGTGCCTGTGGTCGTGCCGTCCAGCCGCACTCGTAGGGCCGACGCGCCCACCGCGTGCAGGGATACTCCGGTCCAGGAGAAGGGCAGGCGGCCCTGGCCGTTGCCCTCTTCGGACGCGCTCAGGCCCAGTGCGTGCAGTGCGGCGTCCAGCAGCGCCGGGTGCAGGCCGAACGCGGCGGCGTCGGACGTGCGGTCCTCCGGCAGGCGTACCTCGGCGAACACCTCGTCGCCGCGTCGCCAGGCGGCGGTCAGGCCCTGGAAGACCGGGCCGTAGGCGAAGCCCGCCTCGGCCAGGCCCTCGTACAGGCCGTCGGTGTCGATGCGCTCCGCCTCGGCGGGCGGCCAGGCGGTCAGGTCGAACGGAGTCTCCACCGTGCCCGCCGCCAACGCGCCCGTGGCGTGGCGCAGCCACGGTTCGTCCGTCGGGGCGCCTTCGGCGCGGGAGTGCAGGGTGAGCGCGCGGCGGCCGGTGTCGTCGGGGGCGGCGAGGGAGAGGCGGAGTTGGAGGGCGCCCTGGTCGGGGACGATCAGGGGGGCTTCCAGGGTGAGTTCGTCCAGGCGGTCGCAGCCCGCGTGGTCCCCGGCGCGCAGGGCCAGTTCCACGAAGGCGGTGCCGGGCAGCAGCACCGTGCCCATGACGGCGTGGTCCGCGAGCCAGGGCTGGGTCTGGAGGGAGAGCCGTCCGGTGAAGGCGATGCCGTCCGAGTCGGGCAGTTCCACGGCGGCGCCCAGCAGCGGGTGGCCCGCCGCGTGCAGGCCGATCGCGGTGGCGTCCCCGCCGGCGGGTCCGGCGTCCAGCCAGAACGAGCGGCGCTGGAAGGCGTACGTCGGCAGATCGACCAGCCGCGGGCCGTACGGGGCGAACAGCGGACCGAAGTCCACGGCGGCGCCCCGGACATGGGCGGTGCCGATCGCCGTGAGCAGCGTCTCGGCCTCGGGGCGGCCCTTGCGCAGCGCGGCGGCGAAGGCGGCCGCGTCGGCGTCGGTCACGCAGTCCTGGGCCATGGCGGTCAGGACACCGTCGGGGCCCAGCTCGAGGTAGGTGGTGATGCCCTGGGCCTCCATCGTCCGGACACCGTCGAGGAAGCGGACGGCCTCCCGGACGTGGCGCACCCAGAAGTCAGCCGTCATGATCTCCTCGGCGGAGACCACCTTCCCGGTCAGGTTGGACACGATCGGGATGCGCGGGGCCTGGTACGTCAGCCCCAGCGCCACCTCGCGGAAGGCGTCCAGCATGCCGTCCATATGGGGCGAGTGGAACGCGTGGCTGACCGTGAGCCGCTTGGTCTTGCGGCCCTCCGCCTCGAAGGCCGCCGCGATCTCCAGTGCCGCGTCCTCGTCGCCCGCGACCACGACCGAGGTCGGGCCGTTGACGGCCGCGATGCTCACACGCTTGCCGAGCCGCGGGGTCACCTCGTCCTCGGACGCCTGGACGGCGATCATCGCGCCACCGTCCGGCAGCCGCTGCATCAACCGCCCACGGGCGGCCACCAGCTTCGCCGCGTCGGCCAACGAGAGCACACCGGCCACATGGGCCGCCGCGAGTTCGCCGATGGAGTGGCCGGAGAGGAAGTCCGGCTTCACGCCCCACGCCTGGACCAGGCGGAACAGCGCCACCTCGATCGCGAACAGCGCGGGCTGGGTGAAGCCGGTCTGGTCCAGCCGCTCCGCGTCGTCCCCGAACATCACCGTCTTCAGGGGCCGTTCGAGGTGCGGGTCCAGCGCGTCGCACACCTCGTCCAGCGCCTCGGCGAACGCCGGGTAGGCGTCGTGGAGCTCGCGGCCCATGCCGAGCCGCTGGCTGCCCTGGCCGGTGAACAGGACGGCCAGCTTGCCGCCCTCGGCCACCGCGCCCTCGACCAGCCCGGTCGTGGTGCGGCCCTCGGCGAGGGCGTCGAGACCGGCCAGGAAGGCGTCCCGGTCCCGGGCGACGAGGGTCGCCCGGTGCTCGAAGAGCACCCGGGAGGTGGCCAGGGAGTGGCCGAGGTCGGCCAGGGACAGCTCGGGGCGGTCGGCCGCATGGGCGCGGAGCCGGGCCCCCTGGGCGCGCAGCGCCTCGGGGGTCTTGGCGGACAGCACCCACGGCAGCACGGACGGCACGCCCGACGGCGGCGCGGAAGCCTCGGCCTCCTCGGGCTCCGGCACCTGCTCGATGATGGCGTGCGCGTTGGTGCCGCTCATGCCGAAGGACGAGATACCGGCCCGGCGCGGACGCCCGGTCTCCGGCCACTCCCGCGCCTCGCTCAGCAGCGACACCGCGCCCGCCGCCCAGTCCACATGCGGTGACGGCTCATCGATGTGCAGCGACTTCGGCAGCACACCGTGCCGCATCGCCTGCACCATCTTGATGATGCCCGCGACACCGGCGGCGGCCTGCGTATGGCCGAAGTTGGACTTGATCGAGCCCAGCCACAGCGGCTGGTCCTCGGTCTTCTCCTTGCCGTACGTGGCCAGCAGCGCCTGCGCCTCGATCGGGTCGCCCAGCGTCGTACCCGTACCGTGCGCCTCCACCGCGTCCACCTCGGACGCCGACAGACCCGCGTTCGCCAGCGCCTGACGGATCACCCGCTGCTGCGACGGGCCGTTCGGCGCCGTCAGACCGTTCGACGCACCGTCCTGGTTGACCGCCGTGCCCCGCACGACCGCCAGCACCTTGTGACCGTTCCGCCTCGCGTCCGACAGCCGCTCCACCAGCAGCATGCCCACACCCTCGCCCCAGGCCGTGCCGTCGGCGGCCGCCGCGAACGGCTTGCAGCGGCCGTTCCTGGCCAGGCCGCGCTGGCGGCTGAACTCGGTGAAGACGTCGGGGGTGGTGATGATGGTGACACCGCCCGCGAGCGCCATCGTGCACTCGCCGTTGCGCAGCGCCTGCGCCGCCAGGTGCAGCGCCACCAGCGACGACGAACACGCCGTGTCGACCGTGACGGCCGGGCCCTCGAAGCCGAAGGTGTACGCCACCCGGCCGGAGGCGATGCTGCTGGAGCCGCCCGTGCCGAGGTAGCCCTCGACGCCTTCGGGGACGGTGTGCAGCCGGGACACGTAGTCGTTGTGCATCTGGCCGACAAACACACCGACCTGCTTGCCGCGCAGCGCCCCCGGGTCGAGGCCCGCCCGCTCGAAGGACTCCCAGGTGGTCTCCAGCAGCAGCCGCTGCTGGGGGTCCATGGCCAGCGCCTCGCGCGGGTTGATGCCGAAGAACGCCGGGTCGAAGTGGTGGGCGTCGTAAGTGAAGCCGCCCTCGCGGGCGTACGAGGTGCCGGGCCGGTCCGGGTCCGGGTCGTAGAACGCGTCGAGGTCCCAGCCCCGGTCCTCCGGCAGCCGGGCGATGCCGTCCCGGCCCTCGGCCAGCAGCTCCCACAGGTCCTCGGGGGTGCGCACATCCCCGGGGAAGCGGCAGCTCATCGCGATGATGGCGATCGGGTCGTCCTCGTCCGTCCCGGCGCCCGCCGGGCCCTCCGCCCGCGCGGGCACGGCCGCCGCCGCCTCGGAGCCGAGCAGCTCCTCCAGCAGATATCCGGCGAGCGCGGTCGGCGTCGGGTAGTCGAAGACCAGCGTGGCGGGCAGCCGCAGCCCGGCGGCGCCGCCGAGGCGGTTGCGGAACTCCACCGCGGTCAGCGAGTCGAAGCCGAGGTCCTTGAAGGCCCGGCCGGCCTCCACCGCGTCCGGCGAGTCATGGCCGAGCACCACGGCCACCTGGGCGCGCACCAGGTCGAGCAGGGTCTGCTCGCGCTCGGCCGCGTCCAGCCGGACCAGCCGCTCCACCAGCGAGGGGCCGTCCCCGGCCGCGCCCGACTCGGCGGTGCGGCGGGTCGTACCGCCGCGCACCAAGCCGCGCAGCAGCGGCGGCACCATCTCGATGGGCGCGCCGGTGAGCGGCGCCAGGTCGAGCTGCATGGGCACCAGGAACGCGTCGCCCACCTCCTGGGCGGCGTCGAACAGCGCCAGGCCCTCGTCGGAGGAGAGCCCCAGCACCCCGGAGCGGGTCATCCGGGACTTGTCGGTGGCCTCCAGCTCACCGGTCATCCCACTGGCCTCGGCCCACAGGCCCCAGGCCAGCGAGGTGGCGGCCAGGCCCTGGGACTGGCGGTGGCGGGCCAGGGCGTCCAGGAAGGAGTTGGCCGCCGCGTAGTTGGCCTGACCGGGGCCGCCGAACGTCCCCGCCGCCGAGGAGAACAGCACGAACGCGGCCAGGTCCTGGTCACGGGTCAGCTCGTGCAGGTTGACGGCCGCGTCCACCTTGGGGCGCAGCACCTTCTCCAGCCGCTCCGGCGTCAGCGCGTCGATCACCCCGTCGTCCAGCACCCCGGCGGTGTGCACGACGGCGGTCAGCGGACGCACCGAGGGGATGTCGGCCAGGACGGCGGCGAGCGCGTCCCGGTCGGCCGCGTCGCAGGCGGCGATGGTGACCTCGGCGCCCAGCTCGCGCAGTTCGGCGGCGAGCTCGGCCGCGCCCGCGGCCTGCTCACCGCGGCGGCTGGTGAGCACCAGGCGGCGTACGCCGCGCTCGGTGACCGCGTGCCGGGCGACCAGGCCGCCCAGGGTGCCGGTGCCGCCGGTGATCAGCACGGTGCCGTCCGGGTTCCACGGGGCGGGCACGGTGAGCACGACCTTGCCGATGTGGCGGGCCTGGCTGAGGTAGCGGAACGCGTCCGGGGCCTGCCGCAGGTCCCACGCGGTGATCGGCAGCGCCCGCAGCGCGCCCTGCCGGAACAGCTCAAGCAGCTCGCCCAGCATCTCCTGGATGCGGTCCAGGCCCGCCTCGGTGAGGTCGAACGCCTGGTAGGAGACGCCGGGGTAGGCGGCGGCGACCTCCTCCGGCGCCCGGACGTCGGTCTTGCCCATCTCGACGAACCGGCCGCCGCGCGGCAGCAGCCGCAGCGAGGCGTCCACGAACTCCCGGGCCAGCGAGTCCAGTACGACATCCACGCCGCGACCGCCGCTGGCCTCGCGGAACGTGTCCTCGAAGGCCAGGTCGCGGGAGGAGGCGATCCGGTCGTCGGCCAGCCCCAGCGAGCGCAGCGTGTCCCACTTGCCCCGGCTGGCGGTGGCGTAGACGTCCACGCCCCAGTGGCGGGCCAGTTGCACGGCGGCCATGCCGACACCACCGGCGGCGGCGTGCACCAGCAGCGACTCCCCGCCCCGGAGGCCGGCCAGGTCGCGCAGCGCGTAGTAGGCCGTCATGAAGACGATCGGCACGGACGCGGCCTGGGCGTACGACCAGCCCTCCGGCATCGGCACGATCATGCGGCGGTCGACGACCACCAGCGGGCCGAAGCCGCCGGGCAGCATGCCCATCACCCGGTCGCCGGGCGCCAGGTCGGTGACCCCGGGGCCGGTTTCGAGGACGACTCCCGCGCCCTCGCTGCCCATCAGGCCGGCGTCACCCGGGTACATGCCGAGCGCGTTGAGCACATCGCGGAAGTTCACACCGGCGGCCCGGACCGCGACCCGCACCTGCCCGGCCTCCAGCGGCGCGGCGGCCTCCGGGCTGGGCAGCAGGGTGAGGTTCTCCAGGGTGCCCTTGTCCTGGATGTCCAGCCGCCAGGCCGGCTCTCCGGGCGGCGGCACCATGGGCCCGGCGGCGGCGGTGCGCGCCAGCCGGGGGGCGTGCACGGCGCCCCGGCGCAGTACGAACTGCGGCTCGCCGGAGGCGAGCGCGGCGCCCAGCGCCTCGTAGGAGGCGTCGGTGCCGTCGAGGTCCACCAGCACCAGCCGGTCCGGGTTCTCCGACTGCGCCGAGCGCACCAGACCCCACACCGGGGCGTGCGCCAGGTCGTGGGTTCCGGCGTCGCCCGCGGTGGCGACCGCGCCCCGGGTGACGAGCACCAGCCGGGACGCGGCGAACCGGTCGTCGGCCAGCCACGCCCGGACGAGCGCCAGCGTCCGCTGGGTGGCGGTGTGGACGGCGGCGGTCACCTCGTCCCCGGTGGCGCCGCGCGGGTCGAGACAGGCCAGGACGTACGCGGGCGCGTCCCCGGCCGCGGCCAGCGCGTCCAGGTCGGCGTGGATCGCCGCACCGGAGGTCAGCGGGGCGGGCGCGCCCTCGCCGAGCACCGTCCACGACGCGGCCGGGCTCTCGGTGGACATCGGCACGGTGGCCCAGTCCAGCCGGTACAGCGACTCGTGGTACGCGGCGGAGCGGCCCTCGGCGAGCTGCCCGGCCGAGACCGGGCGCAGCGCCAGCTGCTCGACCGAGGCCACCGGGGCACCCGTGCCGTCGGCCAGCTCCAGCGACACGCCGTCGGCACCGGCCGGGGTCAGCCGGACCCGGAGCGCGTCGGCGCCCACCGCGTGCAGCGACACCCCGCTCCAGGAGAACGGCAGCCGCCCCTGCTCATCGCCGCCCGCGCGGGCGAACGTGCTGTGCAGCGCGGCGTCCAGCAGCGCCGGGTGCAGCCCGAACCCGCCCGCGTCGGCCTTGCGGTCCTCCGGCAGCCGCACCTCGGCGAACACCTCGTCGCCGCGCAGCCAGGCCGCCGTCAGCCCCTGGAACACCGGCCCGTACGCGAAGCCGCCCCGCGCCAGGTGCTCGTAGAGCCCCTCGACCTCGGCGGGCTCGGCGCCCTGCGGCGGCCACGCCGTCAGGTCGAACGAGGGCCGCGGGCCACCGGCCACCAGCACACCGCTCGCATGCCGGATCCACGGCATCTCGGCGGGCGCGTCCTGCGCCCGCGAGTACAGCTCCAGCGTGCGGTGCCCGTCCTGCCGCGGGGCGCCGACGACGATCTGGAGCTGGACCGCGCCGCGCTCGGGCAGCACCAGCGGCGCCTCGATCGTCAGCTCGTCCAGCCGGTCGCAGCCCACCTGGTCACCGGCGCGGATGGCCAGTTCGACGAAGGCGGTGCCGGGCAGCAGAACGGTGCCCATGACGGCGTGGTCGGCCAGCCACGGGTGGCTTTCGAGGGAGAGCCTGCCGGTGAACAGGAAGCCGTCGGAGTCCGCCAGCGGCACGGCCGCGCCCAGCAGGGGGTGGTCGGCCCGGTCCAGACCCGCCGACTCGACGTCGCCCACGAAGCCCGCGGGGGACGTCAGCCAGAAGCGGCGGTGCTGGAAGGCGTAGGTCGGCAGGTCGACGCGGTGGGCGCCGGTCCCGGCGAAGTACGCGGCCCAGTCCGGGGTCACCCCACGGACGTGCAGGGCGGCGAGGGCGGTGGCGACGGTCTCGGCCTCGGCGCGGTCCTTGCGCAGCGCGGCGGCGAAACCGGCCGCGTCGGCGTCGGTGACGCACTCCTGCGCCATGGCGGTGAGGACACCGTCGGGGCCGAGTTCGAGGTAGGTGGTGACGCCCTGGGCTTCCAACGTCCGTACGCCATCGAGGAAGCGGACGGCCTCGCGGACGTGGCGCACCCAGAACTCGGGGTTCGTGATCTCCTCGGCGGAGACCAGCTCGCCCGTCAGGTTGGAGACGATCGGGATGCGCGGGGCCTCGTACGACAGCCCCTGCGCCACCTCGCGGAAGGCGTCCAACATGCCGTCCATGCGCGGGGAGTGGAACGCATGACTCACGGTGAGCCGCTTGGTCTTACGGCCCCGCGCCTCGAAACCGGAAGCGATCTCCAGAGCCGCGTCCTCATCACCCGCGATGACCACCGACGACGGCCCGTTGAGCGCGGCAATCGAGACACGCTCATTCAGCAGCGGCGCCACCTCGTCCTCCGACGCCTGCACCGCGATCATCGCGCCACCCTCGGCAAGCGCCTGCATCAACCGCCCACGCGCCGCCACCAGCTTCGCCGCGTCGGCCAACGACAGCACACCCGCCGCATGCGCGGCGGCCAGCTCACCGATGGAGTGCCCGGAGAGGAAATCGGGCCGCAGACCCCACGCCTCGACCAGCCGGAACAACGCCACCTCGACCGCGAACAACGCGGGCTGGGTGAACCCGGTCCGGTCCAGTACCGCCGCGTCCTCCCCGAACACCACGGTCTTCAGCGGCTGTTCGAGATACGCGTCCAGCTCATCGCACACGGCGTCGAACGCCTCCGCGAACACCGGGTAGGCGTCGCAGAGCTCACGGCCCATGCCGAGCCGCTGGCTGCCCTGGCCGGTGAACAGGAAGGCCACCTTGCCCTCCGCCACCGAGCCCTGGACCAGCCCCGCGGCCGACTCGCCGCGCGCCAGCGCCTCCAGGCCCGAGATCAGCGCCGCACGGTCGCCGCCGACCACGACGGCACGGTGGTCCAGCGCGGCGCGGGAGGTCGCGAGCGAGTACGCCAGGTCGGTCGGGGAGACGTCCGGCCGCCGCTCCAGGTCGGCGAGCAGCCGCTCGGCCTGTGCCCGCAGCGCGTCGGCGTTCTTCCCGGACACGGTCCACGGCAGCACGGACGGCTGAACCGCCGGAAGCGCGGGGGCCCCGGCCGGTTCGGTCTCCGGCGCCTGCTCGATGATGACGTGCGCGTTGGTGCCGCTGACGCCGAAGGAGGAGACACCGGCCCGGCGGGACCGCCCGGTCTCCGGCCACTCCCGCGCCTCGCTCAGCAGCGACACCGCGCCCGCCGCCCAGTCCACATGCGGCGAGGGCTCGTCGAGGTGCAGCGACCGGGGCAGTACGCCGTGGTGCATGGCCTGCACCATCTTGATGATGCCCGCGACACCGGCGGCGGCCTGGGTGTGGCCGACGTTGGACTTGATCGAGCCAAGCCACAGCGGCTGGTCCTCGGTCTTCTCCTTGCCGTACGTGGCGAGCAGCGCCTGCGCCTCGATCGGGTCGCCCAGCGTCGTACCCGTACCGTGCGCCTCGACCGCGTCCACCTCGGACGCCGACAGGCGTGCGTTCGCCAGGGCCTGACGGATCACCCGCTGCTGGGAGGGGCCGTTCGGTGCCGTCAGACCGTTCGACGCACCGTCCTGGTTGACCGCCGTGCCCCGCACGACCGCCAGCACCTTGTGACCGTTCCGCCTCGCGTCCGACAGCCGCTCCACCAGCAGCATGCCCACACCCTCGCCCCAGCCGGTGCCGTCCGCGTCGGCCGCGAAGGACTTGCAGCGGCCGCTGGCCGACAGCCCGCCCTGGCGGCTGAAGTCGATGAAGGTGTCCGGGGTGGACATGACGGTGACACCGCCCGCGAGGGCCATGGTGCACTCGCCGTTGCGCAGTGCCTGCGCGGCCAGGTGCAGCGCCACCAGCGACGACGAGCACGCCGTGTCGATGGTGACCGCCGGGCCCTCCAGACCGAAGGTGTACGCCACCCGGCCCGAGGTCACGCTGCCCGCCGTACCGGTGCCGAGGTAGCCCTCCAGGCCCTCCGGCAGGGCGGTCAGCCGGGAGAGGTAGTCGTGGTACATGACGCCCGCGAAGACGCCGGTCTTGCTGCCGCGTACGGTCGCCGGGTCGATCCCGGCCCGCTCGAACGCCTCCCAGGAGCTCTCCAGCAGCAGCCGCTGGTGCGGGTCCATGGCGAGGGCTTCGCGCGGGTTGATGCCGAAGAAGTCGGGGTCGAACTCGCCCGCGTCGTAGAGGAATCCGCCCTCGATGGTGGCGCTGGTGCCCGTCTGCTCGGGGTCGTCGCCCAGCAGCCCCTCCAGCTGCCAGCCGCGGTCGGTCGGGAAGCCGGAGATGGCGTCCACCGAGCCGGTGACCAGCTGCCACAGCTCCTCGGGGCTGGTGACCCCGCCGGGGTAGCGGCAGCTCATGCCGACGATGGCGATGGGCTCGTCGTCGGCGACGGCCACGGTGGCGGCCGGGGCCGCGGCGGCCTCGTCGGCCTGGTCGCCGAGGATCTCGGTGCGCAGGAAACCGGCGAGCGCGGTCGGCGTCGGGTAGTCGAAGACGAGGGTGGCCGGGAGCCGTACGCCGGTGACGGCGCCGAGGCGGTTGCGCAGCTCGACGGCGGTGAGCGAGTCGAAGCCCAGCTCCTTGAAGGCGCGTGCCGAGCCGACGGCCTCCGGGCCCGCGTAGCCGAGGACCGCGGCCACCTGGCCGCGGACGATCTCCAGCAGCAGCCGGTCGCGCTCGGGGACGGACAGCCCGAGGAGCCGGTCGGCGAGGCCGCCGGGGGCCGCGCCGCCGCCCGCCTCGACCACGCGGCGGCCGGGGGCCCGCACCAGGCCGCGCAGCAGCGCGGGGACCATGGTGGCATCGGCGTGGCGCAGCGGCGCCAGGTCCAGGTGCATGGGGACGAGCGTGGGGTCGCCCACGGCGAGGGCGGTGTCCAGGAGGGCCAGGCCCTCCTCGGAGGAGAGGGCGGCCACTCCGGCGCGGGTGATGCGCTGGATGTCGGTGTCGTCCAGGTCGCCGGTCATCCCGCTGCGCTCGGCCCACAGGCCCCAGGCCAGGGCGGTGGCGGGCAGCCCCTGGGCGCGGCGCCGGTGGGCGAGCGCGTCCAGGAAGGCGTTGGCGGCCGCGTAGTTGGCCTGGCCGGGGCCGCCGAGGGTACCGGCGGCGGCGGAGAACAGCACGAACGCGGACAGGTCGAGGTCGCGGGTGAGCTCGTGGAGGTTCCACGCGGCGTCCACCTTGGGCGGCAGGACGCGGTCGACGCGCTCGGCGGTCAGCGAGCCGATGACGCCGTCGTCCAGCACACCGGCGGTGTGCACCACGGCGGTCAGCGGGTGCTCGGCCGGAACGGCGGCCAGCACCCCGGCGAGCGCGTCGCGGTCGGCCACGTCACAGGCGGCGAGGGTGACCTCGGCGCCCGCCGCGCGCAGCTCGGCGACGAGTTCGGCGGCGCCGTGGGCGTCTCCCCCGCGCCTGCTGAGCAGCAGCAGGTGGCGCATGCCGTGCTCGGCCACCAGATGGCGGGCGACGAGGCCGCCGAGGGTGCCGGTGGCGCCGGTGACCAGGGCGGTGGACTCGGGGTCGAGGGCGGGGGCGGTCCGCTCGGCGGCGGAGGCGACCTTGGCCAGCCGCGGTACGACGACGGTCCCGGCGCGGACGGCGAGCTGCGATTCGCCGGTGGCCAGGGCGGCGGACAGCACCCGGTAGGACTCGTCGGTGCCGTCGAGGTCCGCCAGGACGAAGCGGTCCGGGTTCTCGGACTGCGCGGAGCGCAGCAGACCCCACAGCGGGGCGTGGGCCAGATCCTCGGTGTCGGCGTCCGTCGAGGTGGCCACGGCGCCACGGGTGGCGATCACCAGCCGGGAGCCCTCGAAGCGGGCGTCGGCGAGCCAGCTCTGGACCAGCTCCAGCGCGCGGTGCAGGGCCTCGCGCACGGCGGTTTCGACGGGAAGCCCGGTGTCACCCGCGAGGAACGGCGCGACGACGGCCTCCGGCACCGGGGCCCCGGCGTCCACGGCCGCGCCGAGCGCGGCCAGGTCGGCGTACCCGGCGGCGGTGGGCAGGGCGATGGCGAGCTCGGGGTGCTCGGCGCCCAGCACCGCCCACTGCCCGGCCACCACGGTGGTGTTGGCGGGCACCGGGGCGGGGGTCCACTCGACGCGGAACAGCCCCTCGTGGAAGGCCCCGCGCGCGGCGTGCACCTGGTCGGGCGAGACGGGGCGCAGCAGCAGCGAGTCGACGGAGGCGACGGGCGCCCCGCTCTCGTCCGTCACCAGTACGGCCACCGCGTCCTGACCGGCGGGCGAGAGCCGGACGCGCAGCGTGGCGGCGCCCACGGCGTGCAGCCGGACCCCGCTCCAGGAGAAGGGGAGGCGGCCGTGTTCGGTGTCCTCCAGGAGGGAGCCGATGCCCACGGCGTGCAGGGCCGCGTCCAGCAGCGCCGGGTGCAGCCCGAACAGCTCGGCCTCGGCGCGGGCGCTCTCGGGCAGCCGCACCTCGGCGTACACCTGGTCGTCGTGGTGCCAGGCGCCCTGGAGCCCCTGGAAGACCGGGCCGTAGGCGAATCCGGTCCCGGCGAGCCAGTCGTAGAGGCCGTCCACGGGGACCTCGGTGGCACCGGCCGGGGGCCATGCGGTCAGGTTGTCGTCGGGAGTGGTGGCCCCGGCGGCGAGCACACCGGTGGCGTGGCGGGTCCACTCGCCCTCGCCCCAGGTGCCGTCGGGGGCCTCCTCCAGGCGCGAGTGCAGGGTCAGCGAGCGGCGGCCGGTCTCGTCCGGGGCGCCCACGGACACCTGGAGCTGGACGCCGCCCTGCGGGGGCAGGACCAGCGGGGCCTCGAGGGTGAGCTCCTCCAGGACGTCCGCGCCCACGTGGTCACCGGCGCGGATGGCCAGTTCGACGAAGGCGGTACCGGGCAGCAGCACGGTGTCCATGACGGCGTGGTCGGCCAGCCAGGGGTGGGTCTGGAGGGACAGCCGTCCGGTGAAGAGGAATCCGGCGCCGTCGGCGAGCGACACTGCGGCGCCGAGCAGCGGATGGTCGGCGGAGCCGAGCCCGGCGGCGGTGACGTCACCGGTCCAGGGGCCGGGCGGCTCGGGCCAGTACAGCTCGCGCTGGAAGGCGTAGGTGGGCAGTTCGACGCGGCGGGCGCCGGAGCCCTCGAAGACGGCGGCCCAGTCGACGGCCACGCCGTGCACATGGGCGCGGGCGAGGGCGCCGGCCAGGGCGGTGGCCTCGGGGCGGTCGCCGCGCAGCACGGGCACGAACACGGCACCGTCGCCGGTGACGCAGTCCTGCGCCATGGCGGAGAGCACCCCGTCGGGGCCCAGCTCCACATACGTGGCGACGTCGTACTCCTCGAGCCGGCGGACGCCGTCGGTGAAGCGGACCGCCTCGCGGACGTGCCGGACCCAGTAGTCGGGCGAGCAGATCTCGTCGGCGGAGACCGAACCGCCGGTGAGGTTGGAGATGATGGGGATGACCGGCGGGGCGTACGTCACCTGCCGCGCGACCTCGCGGAAGGCGTCCAGCATGCCGTCCATGCGCGGCGAGTGGAACGCGTGGCTCACGGTGAGCCGCTTGGTCTTGCGGCCCCGCTCCTCGAAGCCCGCCGCGATCTCCAGAGCCGCGTCCTCGTCACCCGCGACGACCACCGACGCCGGCCCGTTGAGGGCGGCGATCGACACCCGCTCGGTGAGCAGCGGCGTGACCTCGTCCTCGGACGCCTGGACGGCGATCATCGCGCCACCGGCGGGCAGTTCCTCCATCAACCGTCCACGCGCGGCCACCAACCGGCACGCGTCCGCCAGCGAGAGCACACCCGCCACATGGGCGGCGGCCAGTTCGCCGATGGAGTGGCCGACGAGGAAGTCCGGCTTGACGCCCCATGTCTCCAGCAGCCGGAACAGCGCCACTTCGAGGGCGAACAGCGCGGGCTGGGTGTAGCCGGTGCGGTCCAGCAACCCGCTGTCGTCGCCGAACATGACCTCGCGCAGCGGCCGCTGGAGATGCTGGTCGAGCTCGGCGCACACCTCGTCCAGGGCGCGGGCGAAGGCCGGGACGGCCGCGTACAGCTCACGACCCATCCCGGCGCGCTGGCTGCCCTGGCCGGTGAAGAGGAACGCGACCTTGCCCTCGGCGACCTCGCCCCGGACGACGCCGCCGGTGGGGGCGTCGTCGGCGAGTTCGGCCAGTCCGCGCAGCAGTTCGTCGCGGCCGCCCTCGCCTGTGAGGACCACGGCCCGGTGGTCCAGCGCGGCGCGGGTGGTGGCCAGTGAGTGGGCCAGGTCGACCAGGCCGAGGCCCGGGTCGTCCTGCACCCGGGCGGTGAGCCGCTCGGCCTGGGCGCGCAGCGCCGGTGCGCTCTGCGCGGACACCAGCAGCGGCACCTGCCCGCCGATGCCGGTCCACTCCGAGGGAGTGGTGTCATCGTCACCGGGGGCCTCGCGGTCCTCGGCGGGCGGCTGCTCGATGACGGTGTGCGCGTTCGTACCGCTCACACCGAAGGAGGAGATGCCCGCGCGGCGCGGCTGGCCGGTCTCCGGCCACGGGGTGTTCTCGGTGAGCAGGGAGACGGCGCCCGCGTCCCAGTCCACGTCCCGGGAGGGCGCGTCGACGTGCAGGGTCCTGGGCAGCACCCCGTGCTCGATGGCCTTGACCATCTTGATGATTCCGGCGACACCGGCGGCGGCCTGGGTGTGGCCGAAGTTGGACTTGATCGAGCCGAGCCACAGGGGGCGGCCCTCGGCCCGGTTCTGCCCGTACGTGGCGAGCAGGGCCTGGGCCTCGATGGGGTCGCCGAGGCTGGTGCCGGTGCCGTGCGCCTCGACGGCGTCCACCTGGGCCGGGGTGAGCCGGGCGTCGGTGAGCGCCTGGCGGATGACGCGCTGCTGGGACGGGCCGTTGGGCGCGGTCAGGCCGTTGGACGCGCCGTCCTGGTTGATGGCGGAGCCACGGACGACGGCCAGCACCTTGTGGCCGTTCTTTCGCGCGTCCGACAGCCGCTCGACGAGCAGCATGCCGACGCCCTCGCCCCAGCCGGTGCCGTCCGCGCCGTCCGCGAACGCCTTGCAGCGGCCGTCGGGCGCGAGGCCGCGCTGGCGGCTGAAGTTGATGAACGCGCGGGGGCTGTTCATCACCGTGACACCGCCGGTGAGCGCCAGCGAGCACTCGCCGCCTCGCAGCGCCTGGATGGCCAGGTGCAGTGCCACCAGCGACGCCGAGCACGCGGTGTCGACGGTGAGCGCCGGGCCCTCCAGCCCGAAGGTGTAGGAGATCCGGCCGGAGATGACGCTGGCGGCGTTGCCGGTGAGCAGATACTGCTCCACGCCCTGCGGCAGCGTGTGCATCAGCTCGGGGTAGTCCTGGCCGTTGGTGCCGACGAAGACACCGGCCTTGCTGCCGCGGAGCGTGGCCGGGTCGATCCCGGCCCGCTCGAACGCCTCCCAGGACGTCTCCAGCAGCAGCCGCTGCTGCGGGTCCATGCCGAGGGTCTCGCGCGGGCTGATCCCGAAGAACCCGGCGTCGAACTCGCCCGCGCCGTCGAGGAACCCGCCCTTGTCGGTGTAGCTGGTGCCCTGCTCGTCGGGGTCGTCGGCGAAGAGCGCGTCGACGTCCCAGCCCCGGTCCGTGGGGAAGTCCGCGATGGCGTCGCCGCCCGCGGCCACGAGCTCCCACAGCTCCTCCGGAGACGTGACGCCTCCGGGGAACCGGCAGCTCATGCCGACGATCGCGATCGGCTCAGGCTCCTGCGACTCGACCTCGCGAAGACGCTGCCGCGTCTGGTGCAGATCGGCAGTTACCCGCTTGAGGTAGTCGAGGATCTTGTCCTGATCCGCCATTGGAGTCTCACCCATGCTTCTCGTCACAAACCTTGCGCCCTCGGACCCAACGATCCTCAGATTCCGAGTTCCTTGTCGATGAAGGCGAAGACCTCGTCGGGCGTCGCCTCCTGCAACTTCTCCGTCACGGTGCCGCTGTCGCCGTCGGCCGCCTCGGCGTCGTCCGTACGGGGCTCCGCCCACTTCGCCGCGAGGTCCCGCAGCCGGGCCGCGATGTCGTCCCGTGCCTCGCTGTCGGGGTCGAGCACGGACAGCGCGGACTCCAGCGCGTCGAGCTCCGCGAGACCGGGCGCCGCGGCCGTACCGCCGTCGCCCACGATCCGGCCGCACAGGAACTCGGCGAGCGCCGCGGGGGTCGGGTAGTCGAAGACCAGCGTGGCGGGCAGCTTCTGCCCGGTGGCGGCGGTCAGCCGGTTGCGCAGCTCCAGCGCGATGAGCGAGTCGAAGCCCAGCTCCTTGAACGCCCGTCCGGCGCCGACCTCGTCGGTCGAGGCGTGGCCGAGCGCGGCGGCGGCGTTGGTACGCACGACCTCCAGGACGACCAGGGACTGCTCGGCCCGGGAGATCCCGGCCAGCCGCTTGCGCAGCGCGTCCGCCGGGGACCCGTCGGAGGCCGTGCCTGCCTCACCGGCCGGGCCGCCGGTCTCCCGCACCCGCTTGACCTCGGGCAGCTCCCCGATGAGCGGGCTGGGGCGGACCGCCGTGTAGCCGTGGACGAAGCGGTCCCACTGGATGTCGGCGACGGCCACGACCGTGTCCGCGTGGTCCAGGGCCCGCTGGAGCGCCGTGATCGCGGCGTGCGGGGCCATCGCCGGGACGCCGCCCCGGTCCAGCCGCTCGCCGATGGCGCCGTCGGCGGCCAGACCCGTCTCGCCCCAGCGGCCCCAGGCCACCGAGGTGGCGGGCAGGCCCGCCGCGCGGCGCCGCTCGGCCAGCGCGTCGAGATAGGCGTTGGCCGCCGCGTAGTTGCCCTGTCCGGCGTCGCCGAGGGTGCCCGCGATACCGGAGAACAGCACGAACGCGGACAGGTCCAGATCGCGGGTCAGCTCGTCCAGATGGCGCGCCGCGTCGGCCTTGGGGCCGAGGACGGTGGCGAACCGCTCCGGGGTGAGCGCGTCCAGGACACCGTCGTCCAGGACGCCCGCGACGTGCATGACCGCCGTGAGCGGCCGGTCGGCCGGGATGTCGGCGAGCAGCGTCTCGACGGCCTTGCGGTCGGCCACGTCGCACGCGGCGATCGTGACCTCGGTGCCCAGCCCGGTCAGCTCGTCCCGCAGTTCGGCCGCGCCCGGGGCCTCCAGGCCACGGCGGCTGGTGAGCACCAGGTGCTCGGCCCCGCCTGCGGCCAGCCAGCGCGCCACATGGGCGCCCAGCGCGCCCGTACCGCCGGTGACCAGCGTCGTACCGGACGGCTTCCACGACCGTACGGCGGGCGCGCCGGCCAGCGGGGCGTGGGCGAGCCTGCGGGCGAACACCCCGGCCGCGCGCACCGCGAGCTGGTCCTCGCCGCCGGTCCCGGCGAGCACCCCGGCGAGCCGGGCCAGCGCCCGCTCGTCGGGCGCGCCGGGCAGGTCCACCAGACCGCCCCAGCGCTCCGGGTACTCCAGGGCGGCGGTCCGGCCGAGGCCCCAGACGAGCGCCTGCTCGGGGGATTCCACCTGGTCCGTCTGTCCGACGGCGACCGCGCCCCGGGTGGCGCACCACAGCGGCGCGTCCACCCCGGCGTCGCCGAGGGCCTGGATCAGCACGGCGGTACCGACCAGCCCGGCGCTGACACCGTCGGTGCCGGGCGCGGTGCCCGCGTCGAAGGCGAGCAGCGACAGCACACCCGAGACGGCTCCGGCGTCGGCCAGCTCCTCGCGCACCAGGCGGGTCAGCGACGCGCGGTCCGACTCCACGGCGGTCGGGGTGATCTGCCGCACCTCGGCGCCGCGTTCGGTGAGCATCCGCACCGCGCCGAGCGTCCAGTCGTCGATGGCGGCGGACTCGGGCACGGCCAGCAGCCAGGTGCCGGACAGCCGCGTGGCCTGTGCCTCGGTCAGGGAGGTCCAGGTCACGCGGTAGCGCCAGCCGTCCACCGTGGACTGCTCGCGGGCCTGCTTGCGCCACGACGCCAGGGCGGGCAGGACGGCGCCGAGCGAGGACCGCTCACCGTCGTCCTCGAACGCGAGGGTGTCGGCCAGCGACTCCAGGTCCTCGCGCTCGACGGCCTCCCAGAAGCGGGCGTCCACGGCATCGGACGGCGCGCCCGACTCGTCGGCCGGGGTGTCGGCCGCCTGCGGCCAGTAACTCTGGTGCTGGAAGGCGTACGTGGGCAGCTCGACGCGAGTCGCGCCCGTCCCCTGGTACACGGCCTCCCAGTCCACGGCCACGCCACGCGTCCACGCCTCGCCCAGCGAGGTGTGGAAGCGGACCAGGCCGCCCTCGTCGCGGCGCAGCGACCCGATCGCGGCGGCCTCACGGCCCGCGTCCTCGGCGGTCTCCTGCACACCCATCGTCAGCACCGGGTGGGCACTGGACTCGATGAACACCCCGAAGCCCTCGTCCAGCAGCCGCCGGACCGCGCCCTCCAGCTCAACGGTCCGGCGGAGATTGGTGAACCAGTACTCGGCGTCCAGCTCCGGGCCCTCGACCCACTCCCCCGTCACGGTGGACAGGAACGGCACCTCGGCGTTCTTCGGCTGTACGGGCGCCAGCAGCTCCAGCAGCTCATCGCGCAACAACTCCACCTGCGCGGAGTGCGAGGCGTAGTCCACCGGCACCCGGCGCGCCCGCACCTCGTCCGCCTCACACGCGGCCACCAGCTCATCCAGCGCCTCGGGCTCACCCGAAACCACCACCGACGACGGCCCGTTGACCGCCGCCACCGAAATCCGCTCCTCGCCCCACGGCGCGATCCGCTCCCGCACCTGCGCCACCGGAAGCGCCACCGACACCATGCCGCCCTTACCCGCCAGCACCCGGCCGATCGCCTGACTGCGCAACGCCACCACACGGGCCGCGTCCCTCAGCGACAGAATCCCCGCCACACACGCCGCCGCGATCTCACCCTGCGAATGGCCGACCACGGCCGCCGGCCGCACACCCAGCGAACGCCACAGCTCCGCGAGCGACACCATCACCGCGAACAACACCGGCTGAACAACGTCCACCCGCTCCAGTGACGGTGCGCCCTCCGCCTCGCGCAGCACATCCACCAACGACCAGTCGGTGAACTCTGCGAGCGCGGCGGCACACTCATCAATACGGGCAGCGAACACCGGTGAAGCATCCAACAGCCCCACGGCCATGCCTACCCATTGTGACCCCTGTCCTGGGAACACGAATGCGGCCTTGCCCCCGATTGAGGCCCCCTGCACCAGGTTGGGCAGGACCTGCCCCCTAGCGAGGGCGTCCAAACCCCGGACGAAATCGTCCCGGTCCGTGCCCACCAGCACCGCGCGCCGGTCGAAGGCGGCGCGGGTGGTGGCCAGCGAGTGGCCGATGTCCAGCGGGCGCGGGGCCGGGTCGGCGTCGAGGTGGGCCAGCAGCTTGGCGGCCTGGGCGCGCAGCGCCGCCTCACTCTTGCCGGACACCGTCCACGGCAGCGCGTCGAGCCTCCGGGTCACCGGCTCGGTCTCGTCCGGCTCCTCGGCGGGCGCCTGCTCGATGATGGCGTGCGCGTTGGTGCCGCTGAAGCCGAACGAGGACACGGCGGCCCGGCGCGGACGGCCGGTCTCCGGCCACTCCCGGGCCCCGGTCAGCAACTCGATATCGCCCGCCGACCAGTCCACATGCGGGGTGGGCTCGACGATATGCAGCGACTCCGGCAGCACGCCGTGGCGCAGCGCGAGCACGAGCTTCATCACACCGGCGACACCGGCGGCCGCCTGGGCGTGGCCGATGTTGGACTTGATGGAGCCGAGCAGCAGGGGCTGCCCGTCGGGCCGCTCCTGGCCGTAGGTGGCGAGCAGCGCCTGCGCCTCGATCGGGTCGCCCAGCGTCGTACCGGTGCCGTGTGCCTCCACGACGTCCACCTCCGAGGCGGACAGCCGGGCGTTGGCCAGGGCCTGCCGGATGACGCGCTGCTGGGACGGGCCGTTGGGCGCCGTCAGACCGTTGGACGCACCGTCCTGGTTGATCGCCGAGCCACGGACGACGGCGAGCACCGGGTGGCCGTTCCTACGGGCGTCCGACAGCCGCTCCACCAGCAGGAGCCCTACGCCCTCGGCCGGGCTGAAGCCGTCCGCGTCCGAGGAGAACGCCTTGCTGCGGCCGTCGGAGGAGAGTCCGCGCTGACGGCTGAACTCGATGAAGGTGCCCGGGGTGGCCATCACGGTCACCCCGCCCGCGAGCGCGATCGAGCACTCGCCCTGGCGCAGCGACTGGACGGCCAGGTGCAGCGCCACCAGCGACGCCGAGCACGCGGTGTCCACGGTGACCGCTGGGCCCTCCAGGCCGAAGGTGTACGAGAGGCGGCCGGAGACGACGCTCGCGGCGCTGCCGGTGGCGAGGTGGCCCTCGTAGCCCTCGGTGTTGCTGCGCATGACGATGGAGTAGTCGGAGCCGTTGGTGCCGACGAAGACACCGGACGGGCTGCCGTGCAGCGTGGCCGGGTCGATGCCCGCCCGCTCGAACGCCTCCCAGGAGGTTTCCAGCAGCAGCCGCTGCTGCGGATCCATCGCCATGGCCTCACGCGGCGAGATCCCGAAGAAGGTGGGGTCGAAGTCGGCGGCCCCGGTGAGGAATCCGCCCTCGCGGGTGTAGCTGGTGCCCTGCGCGTCCGGGTCCGGGTTGTACAGCGACTCGACGTCCCAGCCGCGGTCGCCCGGGAACTCCGACAGCGCGTCGCCACCGGAGGCGAGCAGCTGCCACAGCTCCTCGGGGGTGCGCACACCGCCCGGGAAGCGGCAGCTCATGGAGACGATGGCGATCGGCTCGTCGTCCGCGAGCGCCGCCGCGGTCGGCAGCGCGGCCACGGCGGCCCGCTGCCCGCCCGCGATCTCGGTACGCAGATGGCGCGCGAGCACGGTGGGCGTCGGGTAGTCGAAGATCAGGGTCGGCGGCAGCTTCAGCCCGCTGGCGGCGCTGAGCCGGTTGCGCAGCTCGACGGCGGTCAGCGAGTCGAAGCCCAGCTCCTTGAACGCCCTGCCCGCCTCGACGTCATCGGCGCCCGCGTAGCCCAGGACGGCCGCGACGGCGGTGCGCACCAGCTCCAGCACCAGCCGCTCCTGCTCGGCCTCCGGCACCCCGGCGAGCTGCCGCACGAGAGCGACCGCGCCCGCGCCGTCCGCCTCGGCGTCCCCGGCCATGTCCTCGATGACGTCCCGCGCCTCGGGCAGGTCGTGCAGCAGCGGACGGGAGCGGCCGGAGGTGAAGGCGAGGACGAAGCGCTTCCACTCCATGTCGATGACGGTGAGCACCGACTCGTCGCGGTCCAGCGCGTGCTGGAGCGCGGTGACGGCGGCGCGTGGCGCCATCTCGATGACGCCGTGGCGGCGCATCCGGTCGCCGACGCCGCCCTCGGCCATCCCGCCCTCGCCCCACGGGCCCCAGGCCAGGGAGGTGGCGGGCAGGCCCTCGGCGCGCCGGTGCTCGGCGAAGGCGTCGAGGAAGGCGTTGCCCGGCGCGTAGTTGCCCTGGCCGGGCGCGCCGAAGGTGGCCGCGAAGGAGGAGAACAGCACGAACGCGGACAGGTCCAGATCCCGGGTGAGCTCGTGCAGATGGCGGGTGGCGTCCACCTTGACCTTCAGCACCCGGTCCACCTGGTCCGGGGTCAGGCCCTCGATCACCCCGTCGTCCAGTACGGCGGCCGTGTGGACGACGGCGGTCAGCGGGTGTTCGGCGGGGATGTCCGCGAGCAGCGCCTCGACCTGGGCGCGGTCGGCCACGTCGCACGCGGCGATGGTCACCTTGGCGCCGAGCTCGGTCAGTTCGGACCGCAGATCCGCCGCGCCCGGGGCGTCCAGACCACGGCGGCTGGTGAGCACCAGGTGCTCGGCCCCGTTGCCCGCCAGCCAGCGCGCCACATGGGCGCCCAGCGCGCCCGTACCGCCGGTGACCAGGGTGGTGCCGGTGGGCTTCCAGGCCCGTACGGCGGGCGTGGCGGCCAGCGGGGCGCGCACCAGACGGCGTACGAGCAGCCCGGTGGCGCGGATCGCGACTTGGTCCTCCTCGTCGGCCCCCGCGAGCACGGTCACCAGCCGGGCCAGCGCCCGCTCGTCGGGCACTCCGGGCAGGTCCACCAGACCGCCCCAGCGCTCGCCGTGTTCCAGCGCGGCCACCCGGCCCAGGCCCCAGACCAGCGCCTGGTCGGGGGAGTCCAGTGGGTCGGCGCGGCCGACGGAGACCGCACCACGGGTGGCGGACCACAGCGGCGCGCCGATCCCCGCGTCACCGAGGGCCTGCACCAGCGCGAGCTGCGCCGCCACTCCGGCCGGGACGGAGGGATGCCGGGGGTGCGGACGGCCGTCGAGGGCCAGCAGTGACAGCACTCCGGTGAACGGGATGCCGTCGGTCTCCGCGAGCGCGGCCCGCAGCCGCTCTGTGAGCTCGTCGCGGCCGTCGGCGTCCGTGTCCACGGTGATCCGCCGTACGTCGGCGCCGCGTTCGGCGAGCACACCGGCCACGGCATCGGTCCAGGTCGTCCCGGTGGCCTCGGTGTTCTCGGTGTCCTCTGTGCCCTCGGTGTCCGGGGCGACGACGAGCCAGGTGCCGGTCAGCCTCGCGGACTGCCCGTCGGCGAGCGGCTTCCAGGTGACGCGGTAGCGCCAGCCGTCCACCGTGGACTGCTCACGGGCCTGCTTGCGCCACGACGCCAGGGCGGGCAGCAGCGCGCTGACCCGCTCGTCGCCGTCGATGTCCAGCTCGGCCGCGAGCGTCTGCCAGTCCTCGCGCTCGACGGCCTCCCAGAAGCGGGCCTCGACGGGGTCGGCGGCGATGGCGGCGGCAGCGGCGGGGCTGCCCGCCTCGAGCCAGTAGTGCTGGTGCTGGAAGGCGTACGTGGGCAGTTCGACGCGAGTCGCGCCCGTACCGTCGAACACCCCGGCCCAGTCCACGACGACGCCCCGGGTCCACGCCTCGCCGACGGAGGCCCAGAAGCGGTCCAGGCCGCCCTCGTCACGGCGCAGCGAGCCGATCGCGGCGGCCTCGCGGCCCGCGTCCTCGGCGGTCTCCTGCACACCCATGGTGAGGACGGGGTGCGCGCTGGACTCGATGAACGCCCCGAAGCCCTCGTCCAGCAGCCGCCGGACCGCGCCCTCCAGCTCAACCGTGCGCCGCAGGTTGGTGAACCAGTACTCGGCGTCCAGCTCGGAGCCGTCGACCCACTCCCCCGTCACGGTGGACAGGAACGGCACCTCGGCAGCCCTGGGCTCCACGGGCGCGAGCAGCTCAAGGAGTTCCTCGCGGAGCAGCTCGACCTGCGCGGAGTGCGAGGCGTAGTCCACCGGCACCCGGCGCGCCCGCACCTCATCGGCCTCACAGGACGCGAGCAGTTCGTCCAGCGCCTCGGGCTCACCCGAAACCACCACCGACGACGGGCCGTTGACCGCCGCCACCGAGATCCGCTCCTCGCCCCACGGCGCGATCCGCTCCCGCACGTCCGCCACCGGAAGCGCCACCGACACCATGCCGCCCTTGCCCGCCAGCACCCGACCGATCGCCTGACTGCGCAACGCCACCACACGGGCCGCGTCCTTCAGCGACAGGGCTCCGGCCACACACGCCGCCGCGATCTCACCCTGCGAGTGGCCGATCACCGCGGCCGGGACGACGCCCAGCGAACGCCACAGCTCGGCCAGCGACACCATCACCGCGAACAGCACCGGCTGGACCACATCCACCCGGTCCAGCGAGGGGGCACCCTCGGCACCCCGCAGCACCTCCACCAACGACCAGTCGGTGAACTCCGCGAGCGCCGCCGCACACTCCTCGATCCGCGCGGCGAAGACGGGCGAGGCGTCCATCAGCCCCACCGCCATACCGGCCCACTGCGACCCCTGCCCCGGGAAGACGAACGCCGTGCGGCCGCCGACGACGGAGCCCTGTGCGACGCCCGCCGCCATACCGCCCTCGGCCAGGGCGGTGAGCCCGGCCAGCAGTTCGTCGCGGTCGTGGCCGCGCACCACGGCGCGGTGGTCGAGCTGGGCCCGGGTGGTGGCCAGCGAGAGGGCCACGTCCACCGGGCTGAGGGACGGGTCGGCCTCGAGGTGGGCCAGCAGCCGCTCGGCCTGGGCGCGCAGCCCCGCCGCGCTCTTGCCCGACACCGCCCACGGCACGACGTCCAGCCGCTTCGTCGGGGCCGCCGGTTCCTCGGCGGCTTCCTCTGCCTCCTCGGCGGGGGCCTGCTCCAGGATGGTGTGGGCGTTGGTGCCGCTGAAGCCGAAGGAGGACACGGCGGCGCGGCGCGGGTGGCCGGTCTCCGGCCAGGGGGTGGTGTCGGCGAGCAGCGACACCGCGCCCGCCGACCAGTCCACATGCGGGGTCGCCTCGTCGATGTGCAGCGTCTTGGGCAGCACGCCATGGCGGATGGCCATGACCATCTTGATGATTCCGGCGACACCGGCGGCGGCCTGGGTGTGCCCGATGTTGGACTTGATGGAGCCGAGCAGCAGCGGCTGGTCCTCGGTGTGCTCCTGGCCGTAGGTGGCGAGCAGCGCCTGCGCCTCGATCGGGTCGCCGAGCGTGGTCCCGGTCCCGTGTGCTTCGACGGCGTCCACATCGGCGGCGGAGAGGCGGCCGTTGGTGAGCGCCTGGTGGATGACGCGCTGCTGGGACGGGCCGTTGGGCGCGGTGAGGCCGTTGGAGGCGCCGTCCTGGTTGATGGCCGAGCCCCGCACGATGGCGAGCACCGGGTGGCCGTGTCGGCGGGCGTCCGACAGCCGCTCGACGAGCAGCATGCCGACGCCCTCGCCCCAGCCGGTGCCGTCCGCGGCGGCGGCGAAGGGCTTGCAGCGGCCGTCGGCGGCGAGCCCGCGCTGCCGGCTGAACTCGGTGAACGTCGAGGGCGTGGCCATCACGGTGACACCGCCCGCGAGCGCCAGCGAGCACTCGCCGTTGCGCAGCGCCTGCACCGCCATGTGCAGGGTGACCAGCGACGACGAGCACGCCGTGTCAACCGTGACCGCCGGGCCCTCAAGACCGAAGGTGTACGACACCCGGCCGGAGGCGATGGAGCCGGAGCTGCCGGTGCCGAGGAAGCCCTCGACGCCCTCGGGCACGGAGTCCAGCCGCGAGGTGTAGTCGTGGTACATCACGCCCGCGAACACACCGGTCCGGCTGCCGCGCAGCCCGGTGGGGTCGATCCCGGCCCGCTCGAACGCCTCCCAGGAGCTCTCCAGCAGCAACCGCTGCTGCGGGTCCATCGCCATGGCCTCACGCGGCGAGATCCCGAAGACCGCCGGGTCGAAGCCGCCCGCGTCGTAGAGGAACCCGCCCTCGTTCACATAGCTGGCGCCCGCCTGGTCGGGGTCGGCGTCGTAGAGCGACTCGACGTCCCAGCCACGGTCCGTGGGGAAGCCGGAGATCGCGTCCTGGCCGTCCAGGACGAGCCGCCACAGCTCCTCGGGGGTGGTGACCCCGCCGGGGTAGCGGCAGCTCATCGCGACGATCGCGATGGGCTCCTGGTGCCGCTCCTCGACCTCGCGGAGCTGCCGGCGGGCCTGACGCAGATCGGCGGTGGCGCGCTTGAGGTAGTCCCGGAGCTTGTCCTCGTTATTCACCATTGCGTCGGCTCCTTGCGAAGAGGGAGGTGGTGCTCATGGGTTCCATGGGTTCAGAACGCTCCCGTTCAGGAGGAGCCGAGTTCGTCGTCGAGCAGGTCGAAGAGCTCATCGTCGGTCGCGGATTCGAGGTCGTGGTCGTCGGTGTCGCCGTCGCCGGTCGCGTCCTGGGCGTCGTTCCACTTCGCCAGGAGCGCCTGGAGGCGCATGGTGATCCTGGAGCGGGTGACGCTGTCGTCCGCGGCCACCGCCAGGGCGGCTTCCAGCCGGTCGAGTTCGCCGAACACCGACGGACCGCCGCCGTCCCCGTGCGGGAGTTCCGCGCGCAGATGGTCGGCCAGGGCGTCGGGGGTCGGATAGTCGAAGATCAGCGTGGCGGGCAGCCGGAGGCCGGTGGCCGCGCCGAGCCGGTTGCGGAGTTCGACGGCGGTGAGCGAGTCGAAGCCCAGCTCCTTGAAGGCCGCGCCGGGTTCGATCGCCGCCGCGCCGCCGTAGCCGAGAACGGTGGCCACTTGGCCGCAGACCAAGTTGAGCAGGAAGCGGTCCCGTTCGGCCGCGGACATGCCCGCGAGCCGCTCGGCGAGGCTCGCCGCCTCGTCCGCCCCGCCGCCGCCACCGGCCGCGGCCCTCCGTACGGGGGTACGGATCAGCCCGCGGAGCAGCGGGGCGACCCCGGCCGTGGACTGGGCGCGCAGGGTGGCGATGTCCAGGGCGGCGGGGATCAGCACCGGGTGTCCGGCCAGGCTCGACACATCGAACAGGGCCAGGCCCTCGGCGTTGCTCAGCGCGCCCATGCTGCCGCGGCTCATCCGCTGCCGGTCGGCGGTCACGAGGGTCGCGGCCATGCCGCCCTCGTCCTCCCACAGGCCCCAGGCCAGGGAGACGGCGGGCAGGCCCTGGGCGCGGCGGTGCTGGGCGAGGGCGTCCAGGAAGGTGTTGGCCGCCGCGTAGTTGCCCTGTCCCGGGTTGCCGAAGACACCGGCGGCGGAGGAGAACAGCACGAACGCGGACAGGTCGAGGTCCCGGGTGAGCTCGTGCAGGTTCCACGCCGCGTCCACCTTCGGGCGCAGGACGTGGTCCACGCGCTCGGGGGTGAGGGACTCGATGATCCCGTCGTCGAGCACGCCCGCCGCGTGGATCACGGCGGTGAGGGGACGGTCGGCGGGGACGGACGCGATGACCTCGGCCAGGGCGGTGCGGTCGGCCGCGTCACACGCCGCCCAGTGGGCTTCGGCGCCCAGCTCGGTGAGTTCGGCGGCGAGTTCGGCGGCGCCCGCCGCTTCCGCGCCCCGGCGGCTGGTCAGCAGCAGCCTCCGGGCGCCGCGCTCGGTCACCAGATGGCGGGCCAGCACCCCGCCCAGGGTGCCGGACGCGCCGGTGACCAGCACGGTGCCCGCCGGGTCCAGCCCGGGGACGGCCCCCTCGTCCAGGGCCGCCACCCGCGCGAGCCGCGGCGCGTGGACGACCCCGGCGCGCACGGCGAGCTGCGGCTCGTCGGTCCGCAGCGCCGCCACGAGGGCGGGGAGCCAGCCGTGGGGGGTGGTGGCCGAGTTGTGGTGGGCAGGGTCATCGGTGGCCGGGCCGCCCTGGGTCGGGTTGCCGGTGGCCTGGGTGCCGTTGGCCGGGCCGCGGTGGGCCAGGGCACCGGTGGCCGGGGTGCCCTGGGCCAGGGCGCCGTGCGTGGGGACGCCGCGGGCCAGGGCGCCATGGATGTCGATGTCTCCTTGGACGTCGACCAGGACGAACCGGCCCGGGTGCTCGGCCTGCGCCGAGCGCACCAGGCCCCAGGCGGCGGCGTGCGTCAGGTCATCCACGCCCTCGGCCGCTTCGGAACCCTCAGCCGCCTCGGCCCCCGCGTCGTCGCCCGTGGTCACGGCCACGGCGCCACGGGTGAGCAGGACCAGCCGGGAGTCGGCGAACCGCTCATCCGCGAGCCACTCCTGGACCAGCGCCAGCGTCCGCCGGACGACGGTGTGCGCGGCGCCCGCGATGTCCCCGGGCGTGCCCAGGTCGGGCAGGCACGGCACCAGGACCACATCGGGCGCGATGCCCTCGGCCTCCACCGCCTCGGCGAGCGCGGGGAGCCCCGCGTACGTCTCGGCCTCGATACCGGTGTCCGCGTCCGTCAGCGCGGCCGTGAGCTTCAGATCGCCGCCGCCGAAGCCGTCCAAGACGGCCCACAGCGCGGTGTTTTCCGGCCGCTGCGGCGCCGCGGGCGTGGGCAGCGCGGCCCAGTCGACGCGGAACAGCGCCTCCTGGTGTGCGGTACGGGCGCCCGCGAACTGCTCGGCGTCCAGCGGCCGCAGCGCCAGCGAGCCGACCGACACCACCGGGGCACCGGCCTCATCGCTGATCTCCAGCGTCACCGCGCCGTGCCCGGCCGGGGAGACCCGCACCCGCAGCGCGGTCGCGCCGACCGCGTGCAGCCGTACGGCGTCCCACGAGAACGGCAGTCGCGCCAGGCCCGCCTCCTCGGCCGGGAAGAACTCGCCGAGCGCCACCGTGTGCAGCGCGGCGTCCAGCAGCGCCGGGTGCAGCCCGTACGCGCGGGCCTCGCCCTGTCGGTCCTCGTCGAGCGCCACCTCGGCGAACACCTCGTCCCCGCGCCGCCACGCCTTGCGCAGGCCCTGGAACACCGGGCCGTAGGCGAGGCCGAGCGCGGCGAAGCCGTCGTACAGCCCTTCCACGTCGAGCGGTTCGAGGTCGGCGGTGGCGGCCGAGGCGGTGACGGCCGAGGCCGTGGCGGCCGTGTCACCGGCCGGTGGCCACTCCGCCGGGCCGGTCGGGACGCCGGAGGGGCCCGAGACCGTGAGCACACCGGAGGCGTGCCGGATCCACGGCTCGTCGGTGGCGTCCTCCAGCCGCGAGTACACGGTCAGCGCGCGCCGCCCGTCGGGGCCGTCGGGCTCGTCCACGGCGACCCGCAGCTGCACCCCGCCGCGCTCCGGCAGGATCAGCGGCGCTTCGAGGGTCAACTCGTCCAACAGATCGCAGCCGACCTGGTCACCGGCCCGAACCGCCAGCTCGACGAGGGCCGTACCGGGCAGCAGCACGGTGTCCATGACGGCGTGGTCGGCCAGCCAGGGGTGGGTACGGAGCGAGAGCCGGCCCGTGAAGAGGACGCCCTCGGAGTCGGGCAGATCCACCGCCGCGCCCAGCAGGGGGTGATCGGCCGCGCCGAGACCGGCCGAGGCCACATCGCCGATGGTCCCGGCGGGAGCCTCCAGCCAGTAGCGCTCGCGCTGGAACGGGTACGTGGGCAGCTCGGTGCGCTGGGCACCGGTCCCCGCGAAGAGCGCCCTCCAGTCCACCGCCACGCCACGGACGTGGGCCCGCGCGACGGCGGCCATCAGTGCCTCGGCCTCGGGACGGTCCTTGCGCAACGCAACGGCGAAGGCGGCCGTGTTGGCCTCGGTGACGCACTCCTGCGCCATGGCGGTCAGGACACCGTCGGGGCCGAGCTCGAGGTAGGTGGTGACGCCCTGGGCTTCCAACGTCCGTACGCCATCGAGGAAGCGGACGGCCTCGCGGACGTGGCGCACCCAGAACTCGGGGGTCGTGATCTCCTCGGCGGAGACCACGGTGCCGGTGAGGTTGGAGACGATCGGGATGCGCGGGGCCTCGTAGGTCAGCCCCTCGGCCACCTCGCGGAAGGCGTCCAACATGCCGTCCATGCGCGGCGAGTGGAACGCGTGACTGACCGTGAGCCGCTTGGTCTTACGACCCTGCGCCTCGAAACCGGAAGCGATCTCCAGAGCCGCGTCCTCATCACCCGCGATGACCACGGACGTCGGCCCGTTGAGCGCGGCAATCGAGACGCGTTCAGTGAGCAGCGGCGTGACCTCGTCCTCCGACGCCTGGACGGCGATCATCGCGCCACCGACCGGAAGCTCCTGCATCAGACGGCCACGGGCCGCCACCAGCTTCGCCGCGTCGGCCAACGACAGCACACCCGCCACATGCGCGGCGGCCAGCTCACCGATGGAGTGCCCGGAGAGGAAGTCCGTCTTCACACCCCAGGCCGCCACCAGCCGGAACAGCGCCACCTCGACCGCGAACAGCGCGGGCTGAGTGAACCCCGTTCGATCCAGCGCCTCGGCGTCATCCCCGAACAGCACCGTCTTCAACGGCCGCTCAAGATGTACGTCCAGCTCATCGCAGACCGCGTCCAACGCCTCCGCGAAGGCCGGGTAGGCGTCGTACAGCTCACGCCCCATCCCCAGCCGCTGGCTCCCCTGCCCCGTGAACAGGAACGCCACCTTGCCGCCCTCGGCCACCGAGCCCTGCGTGAGACCGGCCGCCGACTCGCCGCCCGCCAGCGCCTCCAGGCCCGCGACCAGCCCGGCGCGGTCCGCGCCGACCACGACCGCGCGGTGGTCCAGCGCGGCGCGCGTGGTCGCGAGCGAGTAGCCGAGGTCGGTGAGCGAGACATCGGGCCGCCGGTCGAGGTCGGCGAGCAGCCGCCCGGCCTGGGCGCGCAGCGCGTCGGCGTTCTTGCCGGAGAGCGGCCACGGCAGAACGGACGGCTGGGCGACCGGGGCCGGGGAAGCCTCCGCCGGTTCGGCCTCGGGGGCCTGCTCGATGATCGTGTGCGCGTTGGTCCCGCTGAAGCCGAACGACGAGACCGCCGCCCGCCGGGGACGCCCCGACTCCGGCCACGCCACCGACTCCTGCAACAACGACACCGCACCCGCAGACCAGTCAATATGCGGCGACGGCTGCTCCGCGTGCAACGTACGCGGCAACACACCATGCCGCATCGACATGACGACCTTGATAATGCCCGCCACACCGGCAGCGGCCTGCGTATGCCCCACGTTCGACTTGATCGAACCCAGCAACAACGGCCGCCCCGACTCCCGCTCCTGGCCATACGTCGCCATAAGCGCCTGCGCCTCAATCGGATCGCCAAGGCTGGTACCGGTCCCATGCGCCTCCACCGCGTCCACCTCGGACGCCGACAGACCCGCATTCGCCAACGCCTGACGGATCACCCGCTGCTGCGACGGACCATTCGGCGCCGTCAAACCATTCGACGCACCATCCTGGTTAATGGCGCTGCCACGCACCACAGCGAGCACCGGATGACCGTTCTTCCGCGCATCCGACAGCCGCTCCACCAGCAGCATCCCCGCACCCTCGGACCACCCCGTACCATCCGCGTCCGCCGAGAACGCCTTACACCGCCCATCAGCGGCCAACCCACGCTGACGACTGAACTCCACAAACGGCGCCGGAGTCGCCATCACCGTCACACCACCGGCCAACGCCAGCGAACACTCACCATTCCGCAACGCCTGCACCGCCAGATGCAACGCCACCAACGACGACGAACACGCCGTATCCACCGTGATCGTCGGCCCCTCAAGACCAAACGTGTACGCCAACCGACCCGAAATCACACTCGCCGCATTACCCGTACCGACGAACCCCTCCACGCCTTCCGGAAGCGCCGGCAGCGAGGAGGCGTAGTCGTGGTACATCACACCGGCGAAGACACCGGTACGGCTGCCACGCAGCACACCCGGGTCGATCCCGGCCCGCTCGAACGCCTCCCACGACGTCTCCAGCAGCAACCGCTGCTGCGGATCCATCGCCAGCGCCTCACGCGGCGAAATCCCGAAGAAGCCCGGGTCGAAGTGGCCCGCCCGGTCGACGAAGCCGCCCTCGCGGGAGTACGAGGTGCCCGGGTGGTCCGGGTCCGGGTGGTAGAGCCCGTCCAGATCCCAGCCACGGTCGGTGGGGAACTCGGAGATCGCGTCCCGGCCCTCCATGACCAGCCGCCACAGATCCTCCGGAGTCTCCACCCCACCCGGATAACGGCAACCCAGACCCACGATCGCAATCGGCTCATCATCCACCGCCGACACCACCACCGGCCCCGCCACCGCAGCCGCAGCCCCGACCACCTCAGTACGCAGGAACTCCGCCAACACCGCAGGCGTCGGATAGTCGAAGACCAGCGTCGCGGGCAGCCGCAGCTCACTCACCGCACCGAGCGCATTCCGCAACTCCACCGCCGTCAGCGAGTCAAAGCCCAGCTCACGGAAGGAGCGATGCGGTTCGACGGTGTCCAGCGAGTCATGGCCGAGTACGGCCGCGACCTGCGTACGGACCAGGTCCAGCAGCGCGTCGAGCTGCTCGGCCTCGCTCAGCCCGGCCAGCCGCCGCGCCAGCGCACCCGACGCCACCGCACCCTCCACCGCACGCCGCGCCGGAACCGGCACCAGCCCCCGCAGCAGCGGCGCCACCACACCGGTCGACGCCGCCTCGGCGCGCATCACGGCCAGGTCGAGCCGTACGGGCACGAGCAGCGCCTCGTCGGTGCGGTACGCGGCGTCGAACAGCTCCAGTCCCTCGGTGGCCGAGAGCGCCACGACGCCACCCCGGCTCATCCGGGAGACATCGGCCTCGTCCAACTCCCCGGTCATCCCGCTGGAGTCGGCCCACAGCCCCCAGGCCAGCGAGGTACCGGCCAGGCCATGGGCCCGACGGTGCTGGGCGAGGGCGTCCAGGTAGGCATTGGCGGCGGCGTAGTTGCCCTGCCCGGCATTGCCGAACACACCGGCGGCCGAGGAAAACAGCACGAACGCCGACAGGTCGAGGTCGCGGGTCAGCTCATGGAGGTTCCAGGCCGCGTCCACCTTCGGACGCAGCACCCCGGCCATGCGCTCGGGGGTGAGCGAACCAATCACACCGTCATCCAGCACACCGGCCGTGTGCACGACCGCCGTCAGCGGATGTTCGGCGGGGATGGCGGCGAGGGTCGCGGCGAGCGCGGCCCGGTCCGCCACATCACAGGTCGCCCAGCGCGCTTCGGCGCCCAGCTCGGCCAGTTCGGAGGTGAGCTCGACCGCACCCGGTGCCTGGTCGCCACGACGGCTGACCAGCAGCAGATGCCGTACGCCGCGCTCCACCACCAGATGCCGCGCCAGCAGACCACCCAGCGTGCCACTGGCACCCGTGACCAGCACCGTCCCCTCGGCGTCGACATCGACGTCGAGCGGCTGCTCGGGGTCCACGGCGGCCCGCGCGAGGCGCGGCGCCCGCAGCGCCCCGTCCCGTACGGCCACCTGCGGTTCGCCCGACGCCAGCGCGTCCGGCACCGCCGTCAAAGAATCGGCCGCGCCATCGACGTCGACCAGGACGAACCGGCCGGGGTTCTCCGACTCGGCCGAGCGCACCAGGCCCCAGACGGCGGCATGGGCCAGATCGGCTAGGGGCTCATCCGCACCGGCGGCCACGGCACCCGAAGTCAACAGAACCAGACGCGAGTCGGCGAAACGGTCGTCAGCCAGCCACCGTTGCAGCAGGCTCAGCGCCTGGGCGGTGGCGCGGTGCGCCGCATCGACGGGTGAGGAGCATTCCCCAATCCCGCCCCTCCCCGCAACCTGGGGCAAGCCCCAGGACCCCGGACGCCCTTCGGACGTGTCCTCAAACGCCGGACGGGCTTGAGAAGCCGCAACAACGTGCGCCGCCGGGAGGTCGGAGGGCAGGGCGACCACCACATCATCCGGCAGCGCGGCGCCGGACTCGACCGCCACAGCCAGCGCGTCCAGATCAGCGTAGGTCTCGAACCGCTGCCCCGCCGACGCCAAGCCCAGCGCATCGGACCCCACCAACGCCCAGCGTCCGGCCGCACCCTGCGCGGACACCTCCGCCCAATCGAGCCGGTACAACGACTCCTGACGACCACCCCGCGCACCCTGGATCTGCTCGGCCGACACCGGCCGCAGCACCAGCGAATCCACCGACAACACCGCACGCCCGGCACCGTCGGCCACCGCGAGCGACACCGCGTCGGAACCGGCCGCCGACAACCGCACCCGCAGCACCGAAGCACCCACCGCGTGCAACGACACCCCAGCCCACGAGAACGGCAACCGCGCCCCGGCCCCGCCCTCGATCAGACCGCCCAACCCCACCGCATGCAACGCCGAGTCCAGCAACGCCGGATGCAGACCAAACGCACCCGCCTCGGACCGCGCGTCCTCCGGCAGCTCCAGCTCCGCGTAGACCTCACCATCGAGCCGCCAAGCGGACCTCAGCCCCTGGAACACCGGACCGTAGGCGAGCCCCAGACCCGCCATGCCCTCATACAGACCGTCCAGCGCAACCGGTGTCGCACCCGCCGGAGGCCATACGCCCAGGTCGAACGAGGCCGCCGGCGCGCCCTCCACGAGCGCACCCGACGCATGACGCAGCCACGCCTCATCGGCAGCCGCGTCCTCGAACCGCGAGTACACCTCGAACCCACGACGGCCGAAGCCATCCGGCGCACCCACCGACAGCTGAAGCTGAACACCACCCACCTCCGGAAGCACCAGCGGCGCCTCCAGCGTCAGCTCCTCAACCTGGTCACAACCCACCTGGTCACCCGCGCGAACCGCCAGCTCCACAAAGGCCGTACCCGGCAGCAGCACCGAGCCCATCACGGCGTGATCCGCCAGCCACGGATGCGTGTCGAGTCCCAGGCGGCCCGTGAGCAGCAGCCCCTCACCACCGGCCAGCGGCACGGCGGCCCCGACCAGCGGATGGTCCACGACGGCCAGCCCGAGCCCCGCCGTGCCACCGACGCCGTAGGCCGACGCCTGGGGCCAGTACCGGCGGCGCTGGAAGGCGTAGGTCGGCAGATCGGTCAGCTCGACCCGAGCCGCGCCCGTACCGGCGAAGACGGCCGCCCAGTCCACGGCCGCGCCACGCACGTACGCCCGCCCCACGGCGGCGTGGACCGCCCGCGCCTCGGGCCGACCGGCCCGCAACGCGGCGCCGAATCCGGCCGCGTCGGCGTCGGTGACGCACTCCTGGGCCATGGCGGTGAGGACACCGTCCGGGCCCAGCTCGACAAACGTGGAGACGCCCTGGGCTTCCAACGTCCGTACACCATCGAGGAAACGGACGGCCTCGCGGACGTGGCGCACCCAGAACTCGGGGGTCGTGATCTCCTCGGCGGAGACCACGGTGCCGGTGAGGTTGGACACGATCGGGATGCGCGGGGCCTCGTACGACAGCCCCTGCGCCACCTCACGGAACGCCTCCAGCATCCCGTCCATGCGCGGGGAGTGGAACGCGTGGCTGACCGTGAGCCGCTTGGTCTTACGGCCCCGCGCCTCGAAACCGGAAGCGATCTCCAGAGCCGCGTCCTCATCACCCGCGATGACCACCGACGACGGCCCGTTGAGCGCGGCAATCGAGACACGCTCGCTGAGCAGCGGCGCCACCTCGTCCTCCGACGCCTGCACCGCGACCATCGCGCCACCCGCCGGAAGCTCCTGCATCAACCGCCCACGCGCCGCAACCAACTTCGCAGCATCCGCCAGCGACAACACACCCGCCACATGCGCGGCCGCCAGCTCACCAATCGAATGCCCGGAGAGGAAGTCCGGCCGCAGACCCCACGCCTCCACCAGCCGGAACAGCGCCACCTCAACGGCGAACAACGCGGGCTGGGTGAACCCCGTCCGGTCCAGTACCGCCGCGTCCTCCCCGAACACCACGGTCTTCAGCGGCCGTTCGAGATACGCGTCCAGCTCATCGCAGACCGCGTCGAACGCCTCCGCGAACACCGGATAGGCGTCGTAGAGCTCACGCCCCATCCCCAGCCGCTGGCTCCCCTGCCCCGTGAACAGGAACGCCACCTTGCCGCCCTCGGCCGACCCCTCGATCACCTCCGCGCCGGACTCGCCGCGTGCCAGGGCATCCAAACCGCGCAGGAAGCCCTCGCGGCCATCGGCCACCAGAACCGCGCGGTGGTCCAGCGCGGCGCGCGTGGTCGCGAGCGAGTAGCCGAGGTCGGCCGGTGCGAGCTCCGGCCGCTCGTCCAGGTAGGAACGGAGCCGCCCGGCCTGCGCACGCAGCGCGTCGGCGGTCTTCGCCGACAGCGGCCACGACGTCACACCTGGCTCCGTCGCCACCTCACGCGGGGCCTCGTCCTCGCTGGCCGGGGCCTGCTCGATGATCGTGTGCGCGTTGGTCCCGCTGAAGCCGAACGACGAGATCGCAGCCCGCCGGGGACGCCCCGACTCCGGCCACGCCACCGACTCCTGCAACAACGACACCGCACCCGCAGACCAGTCAATATGCGGCGACGGCTGCTCCGCGTGCAACGTACGCGGCAACACACCATGCCGCATCGACATCACGACCTTGATAATGCCCGCCACACCGGCAGCGGCCTGCGTATGCCCCACGTTCGACTTGATCGAACCCAGCAACAACGGCCGCCCCGACTCCCGCTCCTGGCCATACGTCGCCATAAGCGCCTGCGCCTCAATCGGATCGCCAAGGCTGGTACCGGTCCCATGCGCCTCCACCGCGTCCACCTCGGACGCCGACAGACCCGCATTCGCCAACGCCTGACGAATCACCCGCTGCTGCGACGGACCATTCGGCGCCGTCAAACCATTCGACGCACCATCCTGATTGATCGCTGAACCACGAACCACCGCCAGCACCGGATGACCGTTCTTCCGCGCATCCGACAGCCGCTCCACCAGCAGCATCCCCGCACCCTCGGACCACCCCGTACCATCCGCGTCCGCCGAGAACGCCTTACACCGCCCATCAGCAGCCAACCCACGCTGACGACTGAACTCCACAAACGGCGCCGGAGTCGCCATCACCGTCACACCACCGGCCAACGCCAGCGAACACTCACCATTCCGCAACGCCTGCACCGCCAGATGCAACGCCACCAACGACGACGAACACGCCGTATCCACCGTGATCGTCGGCCCCTCAAGACCAAACGTGTACGCCAACCGACCCGAAATCACACTCGCCGCATTACCCGTACCGAGGAAGCCTTCGACGCCCTCGGGCACCCGCTCCAGCAGCGAGGCGTAGTCGTGGTACATGACGCCCGCGAAGACACCGGTACGGCTGCCGCGCAGCACACCCGGGTCGATGCCCGCGCGCTCGATCGCCTCCCACGACGTCTCCAGCAGCAACCGCTGCTGCGGATCCATCGCCAGCGCCTCACGCGGCGAAATCCCGAAGAAGCCCGGGTCGAAGTGGCCGGCGTCCTCCACGAAGCCGCCCTCGCGGGCGTAGCTCGTTCCGCTGTGGTCCGGGTCCTCGTGGTAGAGCGCCGAGAGGTCCCAGCCACGGTCGGTGGGGAACTCGGAGATCGCGTCCCGGCCCTCCATGACCAGCCGCCACAGATCCTCCGGAGTCTCCACCCCACCCGGATAACGGCAACCCAGACCCACGATCGCAATCGGCTCATCATCCACCGCCGACACCACCACCGGCCCCGCCACCGCAGCCGCCGCCCCCACCACCTCAGTACGCAGGAACTCCGCCAACACCGCAGGCGTCGGATAGTCGAAGACCAGCGTCGCGGGCAGCCGCAGCTCACTCACCGCACCCAACGCATTCCGCAACTCCACCGCCGTCAGCGAGTCAAAGCCCAGCTCACGGAAGGAGCGGTCGGGCTCGACCGTCTCCGGACCGGCGTATCCGAGCACCGTCGCGACGTTCGTACGGACCAGGTCCAGCAGGGCGTCGAGTTGCTCGGCCTCGTCCAGCCCGGCCAGCCGCCGCGCCAGCGCACCCGACGCCACCGCACCCTCCGCCGCACGCCGCGCCGGAACCCGCACCAGCCCCCGGAACAGCGGCACCAGCGCACCGCTGCCCGCCTGCACCCGGAGCGCGGCCATGTCCAGCGACATCGGCACCAGCACCGCCTCGCCGAGGCGGCCAGCGATGTCGAACAGCTCCAGACCCTCCATCGCGGAGAGCGCGAGAACCCCGCCCCGGCTCATCCGGGACACATCCGCGTCGTCCAGCTCACCCGTCATCGCGCTGGAGTCGGCCCACAAGCCCCAGGCCAGCGAAATACCTGGCAGACCGCGCGCCGCACGGTGCTGGGCGAGGGCGTCCAGGAAGGCGTTGGCGGCGGCATAGTTGCCCTGCCCCGCATTGCCGAACACACCACCGGCCGAGGAGAAGAGCACGAACGCCGACAGGTCGAGGTCGCGGGTCAGCTCGTGGAGGTTCCAGGCCGCGTCCACCTTCGGACGCAGCACCCGCTCCAGCCGCTCCGGCGTCAGCGAACCGATCACGCCGTCATCCAGCACACCAGCCGTGTGCACCACGCCCGTCAGCGGATGCTCAGCCGGAATCCCCGCCAGCACCCCGGCCAACGCGTCACGATCAGCGACATCACACGCCGCCCAGCCCACGCTCGCGCCCAACCCAGCCAGTTCAGCGCCAAGTTCAACCGCACCCGGAGCCTCGCCACCACGGCGGCTCACCAGCAGCAGATGCCGTACGCCGCGCTCCACCACCAGATGCCGCGCCAGCAGACCACCCAACGTGCCACTGGCACCGGTGACCAGCACCGTGCCGTCAGCGCCGAACTCCGGCGTGGCGTCCCCGGAGCCCGCACCAGCGGCCCGCGCCAGGCGCGGCGCCCGCAGCACCCCGTCCCGTACGGCCACCTGCGGTTCGCCCGACGCCAGCGCGTCCGGCACCGCCGTCAAAGAATCGGCCGCGCCATCGACGTCGACCAGGACGAACCGGCCGGGGTTCTCCGACTCGGCCGAGCGCACCAGGCCCCAGACCGCGGCATGGGCCAGATCGGCTAGGGGCTCATCCGCACCGGCGGCTACGGCACCCGAAGTCAACAGAACCAGACGCGAGTCGGCGAAACGGTCGTCAGCCAGCCACTGCTGCAGCAGGCTCAGCGCCTGGGCAGTGGCACGGTGCGCCGCATCGACAGGTGAGGAACATTCCCCAATCCCGCCCCTTCCCGCAACCTGGGGCAAGCCCCAGGACCCCGGACGCCCTTCGGGCGTGTCCTCAAACGCCGGACGGGCTTGATATGCCGCACCAGCTTGAAAAGCCGCAGCACCGTACGGGACCGCAAAGCTCGCGGGCAGGGCGACCACCACATCATCCGGCAACACGGTGGCGCCGGACTCGACCGCCACAGCCAACGCGTCCAGATCAGCGTAGGCGTCGAACCGCTGCCCCGCCGACGCCAAGCCCAGCGCATCGGACCCCACCAACGCCCAGCGCCCAGCCCCACCCTGCGCGGACACCTCCGCCCAATCGAGCCGGTACAACGACTCCTGACGACCACCCCGCGCACCCTGGATCTGCTCGACAGACACCGGCCGCAGCACCAACGAATCCACCGACAACACCGCACGCCCAGCACCATCCGCCACCGCGAGCGACACCGCATCCGCACCCACCACCGACAACCGCACCCGCAGCACCGAAGCACCCACCGCATGCAACGACACCCCAGCCCACGAGAACGGCAGCCGCGCCCCGGCCCCGCCCTCGATCAGACCGCCCAACCCCACCGCATGCAACGCCGAGTCCAGCAACGCCGGATGCAGACCAAACGCACCCGCCTCGGACCGCGCGTCCTCCGGCAGCTCCAGCTCCGCGTAGACCTCACCATCGAGCCGCCAAGCGGACCTCAGCCCCCGGAACACCGGGCCATAGGCGAGCCCCAGACCCGCCATGCCCTCATACAGACCGTCCAGCGCAACCGGTGTCGCACCCGCCGGAGGCCATACGCCCAGGTCGAACGAGGCCGCCGGCGCGCCCTCCACGAGCACACCCGAGGCATGACGCAGCCACGCCTCATCGGCAGCCGCGTCCTCGAACCGCGAGTACACCTCGAACCCACGACGGCCGAAGCCATCCGGCGCACCCACCGACAGCTGAAGCTGAACACCACCCACCTCCGGAAGCACCAGCGGCGCCTCCAGCGTCAACTCCTCAACCTGGTCACAACCCACCTGGTCACCCGCGCGAACCGCCAACTCCACAAAGGCCGTACCCGGCAGCAGCACCGAGCCCATCACGGCGTGATCCGCCAGCCACGGATGCGTGTCGAGTCCCAGGCGGCCCGTGAGCAGCAGCCCCTCACCACCGGCCAGCGGCACGGCGGCCCCGACCAGCGGATGGTCCACGACGGCCAGGCCCAGCCCTGCCGTACCACCCACGGTGGCCGGGAGCTCGGGCCAGTAGCGCGCGTACTGGAAGGCGTACGTCGGCAGGTCCACGCGGTGCGCGCCCGTTCCGGCGAAGACGGCCGCCCAGTCCACCGCCACACCGCGCACATGGGCGCGCGCGAGGGCCTTCGTCAGCGTCTCGGCCTCGGCCCTGCCCTTGCGCAGGGCCGAGACGAACGCGGCGTCCTCACCGGTGACACACTGCTGCGCCATCGCGGTGAGCACACCGTCCGGGCCCAGCTCGACAAACGTGGAGACGCCCTGGGCTTCCAGGGCCCGCACGCCGTCAAGGAAGCGAACAGCCTCGCGGACGTGGCGGACCCAGAAGTCAGCGGACGTGACCTCCTCGGCGGAGACCAGCTCGCCCGTCAGGTTGGAGACGATCGGGATGCGCGGGGCCTCGTAGGTCAGCCCCTGCGCGACCTCGCGGAACGCGTCCAACATGCCGTCCATGCGCGGCGAGTGGAAGGCGTGGCTGACCGTGAGCCGCTTGGTCTTACGGCCCTGCGCCTCGAACGACGCGGCAATCTCCAGAGCGGCGTCCTCATCACCCGCGATGACCACAGACGTGGGACCGTTGAGCGCGGCAATCGACACGCGCTCGGTCAGCAGCGGCGTGACCTCGTCCTCGGACGCCTGCACCGCGATCATCGCGCCACCCGCCGGAAGCGCCTGCATCAGACGGCCACGCGCCGCCACCAACCGCGCAGCATCCGCCAGCGACAGCACACCCGCCACATGCGCGGCCGCCAGCTCACCGATCGAGTGCCCGGAGAGGAAGTCCGGCCGCAGCCCCCACGCCTCCACCAGCCGGAACAGCGCCACCTCGATGGCGAACAGCGCGGGCTGGGTGAACCCGGTCCGGTCCAGTACCGCCGCGTCCTCCCCGAACACCACGGTCTTCAGGGGCCGTTCGAGATACGCGTCCAGCTCACCGCAGACCGCGTCCAGTGCCTCCGCGAACACCGGGAACGCGTCGTACAGCTCACGACCCATCCCCAGCCGCTGACTCCCCTGCCCCGTGAACAGGAACGCCACCTTGCCACCGGCCACCGAACCCTGAACCAGCGCCGCGGCGCGACGCCCCTCGGCCAGCGCCTCCAGAGCCGTCAGCAGCCCGTCCCGGTCCTCGGCCACCACCACCGCGCGGTGGTCGAACGCCGATCGGCCGGTCGCCAGCGAGTAGCCCAGGTCGACCGCGCCCAGCTCGGACCAGTCCGCCGCATGGGCGACCAGCCGCTCGGCCTGGGCCCGCAGGGCGGCCGCGCTGCGGCCGGACAGCACCCACGGCACCACGGCGGGTGTGACAGCGGGAGCCGCAGGAGCCGCCGCCGCCTCCACCACCGGCGCCTGCTCGATGATCGTGTGCACATTCGTACCGCTGATGCCGAACGACGACACACCCGCGCGGCGCGGACGGCCGCTCTCCGGCCACTCCACCTGCTCGGTCAGCAGCGAGACGGCCCCCGCCGACCAGTCCACATGCGGCGACGGCTCGTCCGCGTGCAGGGTCCTCGGCAGCACCCCGTGCCGCATGGCGAGGACCATCTTCATGATGCCCGCGACACCGGCGGCGGCCTGGGTGTGGCCCATGTTCGACTTGATGGAGCCGAGCAGCAACGGCCGCTCGGCGTCCCGCTCCTGCCCGTACGTGGCCAGCAGCGCCTGCGCCTCGATCGGGTCACCCAGCGTCGTTCCCGTGCCGTGCGCCTCGACCGCGTCCACATCGCCGACCGACAGACCCGCGGCGGCCAGTGCCTGCCGGATGACACGCTGCTGGGACGGGCCGTTCGGCGCCGTCAGACCGTTGGACGCACCGTCCTGGTTCACGGCGCTGCCACGCACCACCGCAAGCACCGGGTGGCCGTTCCTGCGCGCGTCCGACAGCCGCTCGACCAGCAACATGCCCGCGCCCTCGGCCCAGCCCGTGCCGTCCGCGTCCGCCGAGAACGCCTTGCAGCGGCCGTCGGCGGACAGGCCGCCCTGGCGGCTGAAGCCGACGAACGTGCCGGGGGTCGCCATCACCGTGACACCACCGGCCAGCGCCATCGTGCACTCGCCCGAGCGCAGCGCCTGCATCGCCCAGTGCAGCGCCACCAGCGACGACGAGCACGCCGTGTCGACGGTGACGGCCGGGCCCTCCAGTCCGAGCGCGTAGGCGACGCGGCCGGAGGCGATGGAGCCCGTGCTGCCGGAGCCGATCGCGCCCTCGCCGCCACCGTCCGGGGCCTGCTCCACGAGCGTGGCGTAGTCGTGGTACATGACGCCCGCGAACACACCGGTACGGCTGCCGCGCAGCGTGGCCGGGTCAATGCCCGCGCGCTCGAACGCCTCCCACGACGTCTCCAGCAGCAGCCGCTGCTGTGGATCGGTGGCGACGGCCTCGCGCGGCGAGATCCCGAAGAAGGTGGGGTCGAAGTCGGCGGCGTCGTGGAGGAAACCGCCCTCGCGGGTGTACGAGGTGCCGGGGTGCTCCGGATCCGGGTGGTAGAGCGCGTCCAGGTCCCAGCCACGGTCCACGGGGAAGCCGGAGATCGCGTCCTGGCCGGAGGACAGCAGCCGCCACAGATCCTCGGGGGTGCGCACCCCGCCCGGGAAGCGGCAGCTCATGCCCACGATGGCGATCGGCTCGTCGTCGAGCGCGCCCACGGTCGACACCGGCAGACCCGACTGGGCGCGGGTGCCCGCCAGTTCGTCCCGGAGGTGTTCGGCCAGGACGAGGGAGGTCGGATAGTCGAAGACCAGAGTGGCGGGGAGCCGCATCCCGGTGACCGCGTTCATGCGGTTGCGCAGTTCGACGGCGGTCAGCGAGTCGAAGCCCAAGTCGCGGAAGGCGCGGTCGGGGTCCACGGAGTCGCCGGTGGCATAGCCCAGGACGGCCGCGACCTGGGTACGGACCAGCTCCAGCAGCGTCTCCAGCTGCTCGGCCGCGCTCAGGCGGGCCAGCCGCTGCGCCAGGGCGCCCGTTCCGGCGGAGCCCTCCGCCGTACGCCGCGCCGGGACCCGCACCAGCCCGGACATCAGCGGCGCCACCACACCGGTGGACGCCGCCTCGGCCCGTGCCGCCGCCAGGTCGAGACGCACCGGGACGAGCAGCGCCTCGCCCGCCCGTCCGGCCGCGTCGAACAGTTCCTTGCCCTCGTCGATGGCGAGCGCGGCGACACCCCCCCGGCTCATCCGGGACATATCGGCCTGGTCCAGTTCGCCGGCCATACCGCCGGATTCGGCGGCCCACAGGCCCCAGGCCAGCGAGGTGCCGGGCAGGCCGAGCGCCGTACGGTGCTGCGCCAGCGCGTCCACGTAGGCGTTGGCGGCGGCGTAGTTGCCCTGTCCGGCGGCGCCGAAGACACCGGCGGCGGAGGAGAAGAGCACGAACGCCGACAGGTCGAGGTCGCGGGTCAGCTCGTGGAGGTTCCAGGCCGCGTCCACCTTCGGACGCAGCACCCGCTCCAGCCGCTCCGGCGTCAGCGAACCGATCACGCCGTCATCCAGCACACCAGCCGTGTGCACCACGCCCGTCAGCGGATGCTCAGCCGGAATCCCCGCCAGCACCCCGGCCAACGCGTCACGATCAGCGACATCACACGCCGCCCAGCCCACGCTCGCGCCCAACCCAGCCAGTTCAGCGCCAAGTTCAACCGCACCCGGAGCCTCGCCACCACGGCGGCTCACCAGCAGCAGATGCCGTACGCCGCGCTCCACCACCAGGTGGCGGGCGAACAGCGCGCCCAGCGTGCCACTCGCACCGGTGACCAGCACCGTGCCGTCAGCGTCGAACTCCGGCGTGGCGTCCCCGGAGCCCGCACCAGCGGCCCGCGCGAGGCGCGGCGCCCGCAGCACCCCGTCCCGTACGGCCACCTGCGGTTCGCCCGACGCCAGCGCGTCCGGCACCGCCGTCAAAGAATCAGCCCCGCCATCGACGTCGACCAGGACGAACCGGCCGGGATTCTCCGACTCCGCCGAACGCACCAGGCCCCAGACAGCGGCATGGGCCAGATCGGCTAGGGGCTCATCCGCACCGGCGGCCACGGCACCCGAAGTCAACAGAACCAGACGCGAGTCGGCGAAACGGTCGTCAGCCAGCCACTGCTGCAGCAGGCTCAGCGCCTGGACGGTGGCGCGGTGCGCCGCATCGACAGGTGAGGAACATTCCCCAATCCCGCCCCTCCCCGCAACCTGGCGCAAGCCCCAGGACCCCGGACGCCCTTCGGGCGTGTCCTCAAACGCCGGACGGGCTTGATTTGCCGCACCAGCTTGAAAAGCCGCAGCACCGTACGGGACCGCAAAGCTCGCGGGCAGGACGACCACCACATCATCCGGCAGCGCCGTGGCGCCCGACTCGACCGCCACAGCCAACGCGTCCAGATCAGCGTAGGTCTCGAACCGCTGCCCCGCCGACGCCAAGCCCAGCGCATCGGACCCCACCAACGCCCAGCACCCAGCCCCACCCTGCGCGGACACCTCCACCCAATCGAGCCGGTACAACGACTCCTGACGACCACCCCGCGCACCCTGGATCTGCTCGACAGACACCGGCCGCAGCACCAACGAATCCACCGACAACACCGCACGCCCAGCACCGTCGGCCACCGCAAGCGACACCGCGTCGGAACCGGCCGCCGACAACCGCACCCGCAGCACCGAAGCACCCACCGCGTGCAACGACACCCCAGCCCACGAGAACGGCAGCCGGGCGCCCTCACCCTCGATCAGACCGCCCAACCCCACCGCATGCAACGCAGAGTCCAGCAACGCCGGATGCAGACCAAACAACCCCGCATCGGACCGCGCGCCTTCGGGCAGTTCCAGCTCCGCGTAGACCTCATCGCCCAGCCGCCAGGCAGACCTCAGCCCCCGGAATACCGGGCCGTACGCCAGTCCGGCGTCGGCCAGGCCCTCGTACAGGCCCTCGACCGGCAGCGCCGACGCCCCCGCCGGAGGCCACGCCGCCAGGTCGAACGACGCCGTGGGCGCGCCCGAGCCCAGCACACCCGACGCATGCCGCATCCACGGCTCGTCGACCGCCGCGTCCTCGGACCGCGAGTACACCGTCAGCGCGCGCCGCCCCGAACCGTCGGGCGCGCCCACCGAGAGCTGGAGCTGGACACCGCCCGCCTCCGGAAGCACCAGCGGCGCCTCCAGTGTCAGCTCCTCCAGCAGATCACAACCGACCTGGTCACCGGCGCGTATCGCGAGCTCCACGAAGGCCGTTCCGGGCAGTAGCACCGAGCCCGCCACCGCGTGATCGGCGAGCCACGGATGGGTGTCCAGGGCGAGCCGGCCGGTGTAGAGGAAGCCGTCGGAGTCGGCGAGCGCCACGGCGGCGCCCAGCAGCGGGTGGTCGGCCACGCCGAGCCCGGCGGACGCCATGTCGCCCGCCCAGTAGCCGGTGTCGAGCCAGTAGGTCTCGCGCTGGAAGGGGTAGAGCGGAAGGTCGGTGCGGGCCGTGTCGGTCCCGGCGAACACCGCGGCCCAGTCCGGGGAGACACCGTGCACATGCGCCCCGGCGATGGCGGTGGCCAGGCTCTGGAGCTCCGGGCGGCCGGAGCGCAGCGCGGACACAAGGGTGGTGTCGTCGCGGGTCAGGCAGTCCTGGGCCATGGCGGTGAGCACACCGTCCGGACCCAGCTCCACGAACGTCGTGACGTTGCGTTCCTCCAGCGTCCGTACGCCGTCGCGGAAGCGGACGGCCTCGCGGACGTGGCGCACCCAGAAGTCGGGAGTCGTGATCTCCTCCGCGGACACCACGCCACCGGTCAGATTCGACACGATCGGAATCTTCGGAGCCTCGTAGGTCAGCCCCTCGGCCACCTCGCGGAACGCCTCCAGCATCCCGTCCATACGCGGCGAGTGGAACGCATGGCTCACAGTGAGCCGCTTGGTCTTACGACCCCGCGCCTCGAAACCCGACGCGATCGCGACAGCCGCGTCCTCATCACCCGCGATCACCACCGACGACGGCCCGTTGAGCGCGGCAATCGACACCCGCTCATCCAGCAGCGGCGCCACCTCGTCCTCCGACGCCTGCACCGCGACCATCGCGCCACCCTCGGCAAGCTCCTGCATCAACCGCCCACGCGCCGCCACCAACCGCGCAGCATCCGCCAGCGACAACACACCCGCCACATGCGCGGCAGCCAACTCACCAATCGAATGCCCGGAAAGGAAATCGGGCCGCAGACCCCACGCCTCCGACACCAGCCGGAACAACGCCACCTCAACCGCGAACAACGCGGGCTGAGTGAACCCCGTCCGATCCAGCACCTCGGCGTCATCCCCGAACAGCACCGTCTTCAACGGCCGCTCAAGGTGCCCGTCCAGCTCATCGCAGACCGCGTCCAAAGCCTCCGCGAACACCGGATAGGCGTCGTACAACTCACGCCCCATCCCCAGCCGCTGACTCCCCTGCCCCGTGAACAGGAACGCCACCTTGCCGCTCGCGATCTTGCCCTCGACCAGCCCGGTCGCGGGCTCTTCGCGGGACAGCGCGTCGAGGGCCCGTATCAGGCCCTCGCGGTCGTCGGCGACGATCGCCGCCCGGTGCTCGAAGGCGGCTCGGCCGATGGCCAGTGAGAAGCCGACGTCGGTGAGGCGCAGTTCGGGGTGGGCCTCAAGGTGGGCGCGCAGGTTGGCGGCCTGGGCGCGCAGCGCGGGGCGGCTCTTGGCGGCCACGGTCCACAGCGGCAGCGCGGTGGTGGCGCGGGTCTCGGCAGCCGGGGCGTCGTCGGCCGTCTTCGCGGCTTCTGCCTCCTCCTCCGGCTCCGGCGCCTGCTCCAGGATGGTGTGCGCGTTGGTGCCGCTGATGCCGAACGAGGACACCGCGGCCCGGCGCGGCTGACCGGTGTCGGGCCAGGCGCGGCCCTCCGTCAGCAGCGAGACGGCGCCCGCCGACCAGTCGACGTTGGGGGTGGGCTGGTCGACGTGCAGGGTCCGCGGAAGCACCCCGTGGCGCATCGCCATGACCATCTTGATGATGCCCGCGACACCGGCGGCGGCCTGGGTGTGCCCGATGTTGGACTTGATGGACCCCAGCCACAGCGGCTGGTCCTCGCTGTGGTTGCGCCCGTATGTGGCGAGCAGGGCCTGGGCCTCGATGGGGTCGCCGAGTGTGGTGCCCGTGCCGTGGGCCTCGACCACGTCGATCTGGCCGGGGGCGAGCCGCGCGGCGGCCAGGGCCTGGCGGATGACGCGCTGCTGCGAGGGGCCGTTGGGCGCGGTCAGCCCGCTGCTGGCGCCGTCCTGGTTGATGGCGCTGCCGCGGACCACGGCGAGCACCTGGTGGCCGTTGGCGCGGGCGTCGGAGAGCCGCTCCAGCAGCAGCATGCCCGCGCCCTCGCCCCAGCCCGTGCCGTCGGCGGCGGCCGCGAAGGACTTGCAGCGGCCGTCCGCCGCGAGTCCGCGCTGGCGGCTGAACTCGGTGAAGGTGCCGGGGGTGGACATGACGGTGACACCGCCGGCCAGGGCCAGCGAGCACTCCCGGCGGCGCAGCGCCTGCGCGGCGAAGTGCAGGGCGACCAGGGAGGAGGAGCAGGCCGTGTCAATGGTGACGGCCGGCCCCTCCAGGCCGAAGGTGTAGGCGACGCGGCCGGAGGCGATGGAGCCGGAGCTGCCGTTGCCGAGGAAGCCCTCGACGTCCTCGGGCGCGGAGAAGAGCCGGGAGGCGTAGTCGTGGTACATCACGCCCGCGAACACACCGGTCTGGCTGCCCTGAAGGGTGGTCGGGTCGATGCCCGCGCGCTCGAACGCCTCCCAGGAGGTCTCCAGCAGCAGCCGCTGCTGCGGGTCCATGGCCAGCGCCTCACGCGGCGAGATGCCGAAGAACGCGGGGTCGAATTCGGCCGCGTCGTGCAGGAATCCGCCCTCGTGGACGTACGGCTCCTGGCCGCTGTCCGGGTCCGGCTCGAAGAGGACGTCGGTGGCCCAGCCGCGGTTGGTGGGGTACGGCGTGGCCGCGTCACCGCCGCGGGCGACGAGCTGCCACAGCTCCTCGGGAGTGCTGACCCCGCCGGGGTAGCGGCAGCTCATCGCCACGATGGCGATGGGCTCCTGCTCGCGCTCCTCGACCTCGCGCAGCCGCCGCCGCGCCTCGCGCAGGTCGGTGGTGGCCCGCTTGAGGTAGTCGAGGTACTTCTCTTCGTTCGCCGTCGCCATTACGCCGTCCCCGCGGTGCTGAGGTGAGTCGATGAGCTCTTGTGGAGCAGGTCAGGAGAGCCCGAGCTCGTCATCGAGGAGATCGAAGATCTCGTCTGCCGTCGCGGACTGGATTTCACGGTCTTCTGCGGTGCTGTCCGTAGCACTTTGCGTTTCATTCCACTTCGACAGGAGGTCGCGCAGGCGGGTGGTGATACCGGGGCGATCGAGATCGTCCGGGGCGATCGTGGCGAGGATGGCCTCGAGCTTGTCGAGCTCCGCGTGTACGGGCTGGTGTCCGGCCGCGCCGTCCAAGCCCAGCTCCTCGCGCAGATACCCGGCGAGCGCGGTGGGCGTCGGGTAGTCGAAGATCAGCGTGACCGGCAGGCGCAGCCCGGCGGCGGCGCCCAGTCGGTTGCGCAGGTCCACGGCGGTGAGCGAGTCGAAGCCGAGGTCGAGGAAGCCGCGGCCGGCGTCCACGTCGTCCGGGGTGGCGTGGCCGAGGACGGCCGCCACATGGCCGCGTACGACCTCCAGCAGCTCGCGGTCGCGTTCGGTCTCCGAGAGCCCGGCGAGCCGTGTCGCGAGCGAGCCCGCACCCGAGTCGGCCACGACACCGGAGGTGGCCCCGGTGTCGGCGGAGCGCCGTACGGGGGTGCGGACCAGGCCGCGAAGCAGCGGCGGCAGCAGCCCGGCGGCGGCCTGGCCGCGCAGTGCGCCCGTGTCGATACGGATCGGTACCAGCGCGGCCTCGGGCAGGGTGCCCGCCACGTCGAACAGCGCCAGGCCCTCGTCCTGTCCGAGCGCCGCGAAACCACCGCGCGAGATGCGGGTGGCATCGGAGGTGCCGAGGCTTCCGGCCATGCCGTCGGCCGTGGCCCACAGGCCCCAGGCGAGGGAGCTCGCGGGCAGGCCCTGGGCGTGGCGGTGCTGGGCGAGCGCGTCCAGGAAGGTGTTGGCCGCGGCGTAGTTGCCCTGTCCCGAGCTGCCGAAGGCACCGGCGGCCGAGGAGAAGAGCACGAACGCGGCCAGGTCCAGCTCGCGGGTGAGCTCGTGGAGGTTCCACGCCGCGTCCACCTTGGGACGCAGTACGGTGTCGATCCGCTCACCGGTGAGCGAGCTGATCACTCCGTCGTCCAGGACGCCCGCGGTGTGCACCACGGCGGTCAGCGGGTGCTCCGCCGGGATGGCCGCGAGGGTGGCGGCGAGGGCGTCCCGGTCGGCGGTGTCACAGGCCGCCCAGGTGACCTCGGCGCCCAACGCGCCCAGTTCGGCGGCGAGTCCGTCCGCGCCCGGGGCTTCGCCACCGCGTCGGCTGACCAGCAGCAGATGCCGTACGCCGCGCTCCGCCACCAGGTGGCGGGCGAAGAGTCCGCCCAGGGCGCCGGTGGCGCCGCTCAGCAGCACGGTGCCCTCCGGGTCGCCGAGTCCGGTCGGCTCGGGGGTGTCCGCCAGGGCCGGGACCCGGGCGAGCCGGTAGGCGTGGCCGGTGCCGGAGCGCAGGGCGAGCTGCGGTTCGTCGGTGGCGAGCACCGACGGCAGGGCCCGTTGGGAGGCGTCGGTGCCGTCGGTGTCCACCAGGACGAAGCGGCCGGGGTTCTCCGACTGCGCGGACTTCACCAGGCCCCACGCGGTGGTGTGGGCCAGGTCGGCGATGTCCTCGCCGGGTGCCGCCGCGACCGCGCCACGGGTGACGAGGACGAGACGGGCGTCGGCGAGCCGCTGCTCGTTCAGCCAGTTCTGGACCAGGTCCAGGGCGTCCCGGGCGGCGGCCCTCGCCGCGTCGGGCACGGACGCGATGCCGCCGGGGGCGGTGAGGGGAACCGTACCGTCCGTGGCAGGCAGGGACGCCGCGCCGTCGGTCACGCGCAGAGGCGCCACGCTGCCGGTCCCGGTGAGAGGCGCCACGCCGCCGGTCGCGGTGAGGGACGCCGCGCCCGTGAGGGGCGCCACGACCACGTCGGGGGCGGACGCGCCACCGTCGAGGGCGGCGGCGAGCGCCGCGAGGTCCGCGTGGTCGTCCAGCCGCTCGCCGCCGACGGTGAAGCCGGTGGCGGCGCCGAGGGTCACCCAGCGCTCGCCGAGCGGGATGTCGGTGCCGGACGCGGACAGGGCCGCCCACTCGGGGCGGAACAGCGACTCGTGGTGCGCGGCGCGCGAGGCGTCCAGCTGCTCGGCCGCCAGCGGGCGCAGCACCAGGCCGTCGATGGTGGCCACCGCGGTACCGGTGCCGTCGGCGAGGTGCAGCGACACCCCGTCGGCGCCGGGCCGCAGCCGTACGCGCAGCGATGCGGCGCCCCCGGCGTGCAGCCGTACGCCGGTCCAGGCGAACGGCAGCCGCGCGCCCTCGCCGCCCGCGCCGTCCGGGTCGAGGCCGAGGGTGTGCAGGGCGGCGTCCAGCAGCGCCGGATGCACCCCGTACGCGGCGGCCTGCGGCTCGAAGCCCTGGGGCAGCCGGATCTCGGCGAACAGCTCCTCGCCGCGCCGCCAGGCGGCGTGCAGCCCCTGGAAGACCGGGCCGTAGCCGAGTCCGGCGGCGGCCGCGCCCTCGTAGAACTCCTCGGTCGCCAGGGCCGTCGCGTCGGCCGGGGGCCAGGCGCTCAGGTCCACCTGCTCGTCCGGGGCGCCCTGGCCGCTCGGGGCGAGGAAGCCGGTGGCGTGGCGGATCCACGGTTCGTCGGCGGGCACGTCCTCCCGGCGGGAGTGCAGGGTCAGCGGGCGCCGCCCGGCCTCGTCGGCCGCCGCGAGCTCCAGCCGCAGCTGGACGGCGCCCCGTTCGGGCAGGACCAGCGGGGCCTGGAGGGTCAGCTCCTCGACCGTGTCACAGCCCGCCTCGTGACCGGCGCGCAGCGCGAGTTCCACGAAGGCGGTGCCGGGCAGCAGCACGGTGTCCATGACGGCGTGGTCGGCCAGCCAGGGGTGGGTCAGCGGCGACAGCCGTCCGGTGAACACGAAGCCACCGGTGTCGGGGAGTTCCACCGCCGCGCCCAGCAGCGGGTGGTCGGCCGTGTCGAGACCCGCGGAGATCACGTCCTCGACGGAGATGCCCACGTCGAGCCAGTAGCGCTGGCGCTGGAAGGCGTAGGTGGGCAGCGCCACGCGGCGGGCGCCGCGCCCGCCGTAGACCGCGGCCCAGTCCGGGGCCGCGCCGCGGACATGGGCGTGGGCGAGGGCAGTGGCGAGCGCCTGGGCCTCCGGGCGGCCACCGCGCAGGGTGGGGACGAACACCGCGTCGGTGTCCACACCACCGTCGGTCCCCGTCCCAGTCCCAGTCCCGGTCCCAGTCCCGGCCCCGGTCCCGGTCTCCGTCTCGGCGAGGCAGTCCTCGCCCATCGCGGACAGCACCCCGTCCGGGCCGAGCTCCAGATACGTGGTCACGCCCTGCTCGCGCAGGGTGCGGACACCGTCGACGAAGCGGACGGTCTCGCGGACGTGGCGCACCCAGAACTCCGGCAGGCGGATCTCGTCGGCGGAGACCACGGTGCCGGTGAGGCAGGACACCAGCGGGATCTTCGGGGCGTTGAAGGTCAGGCCCTCGGCCAGCTTGCGGAAGTCCGCGAGCATCGGGTCCATGTGCGGCGAGTGGAAGGCGTGGCTGACGGTGAGCCGCTTGGTCTTACGGCCCTGCGCCTCGAACGACGCGGCGATCTCCGTCGCCGCGTCCTCGTCGCCCGCGACGACCACGGAGTTCGGGCCGTTGAGGGCGGCGATGCTCACCCGGTCGGTGAGCAGCGGCGCCACCTCGTCCTCGGACGCCTGGATGGCGATCATCGCGCCACCGGCGGGCAGTTCCTGCATCAGACGGCCACGGGCCGCGACCAGCGCACACGCGTCGGCGAGCGAGAACACGCCCGCCACATGCGCGGCGGCCAGCTCGCCGATGGAGTGGCCGGACAGGTAGTCCGCCTTCAGCCCCCACGCCTCGACCAGCCGGAACAGCGCCACCTCGACGGCGAACAGCGCGGGCTGGGTGACTGCGGTGCGGTCCAGGGCCTGGGCGTCCTCGCCGAACAGCACGGTCTTCAGCGGCCGTTCGAGATGCGGGTCCAGCGCGTCGCACACCTCGTCCAGCGCCTCCGCGAAGCGCGGGAACGCCCCGTACAGCTCACGGCCCATGCCGAGCCGCTGGCTGCCCTGCCCGGTGAACAGGAACGCCACCTTGCCCTCGGTGGCCACCCCGCGCAGCGCCTGCGCCGGGTGCTCACCGCGCGCCAGCGCGTCCAGCGCGCCCAGCGCCTCGTCATGGCCCTCGGCCACCAGGGCGACGCGGTGTTCCAGCGCGGCGCGGGTCGTGGCGAGCGAGAAGCCCAGGTCGGTGAGGGAGGCCCCGGGCTCGGCGGCGATCCGCGACCGCAGCCGCCGCGCCTGGGCCCGCACACCGTCCTCGGTACGGGCCGACAGCAGCACGGGCACATACGGCAGGGCCTCGGGCTGCGCCGCGGGCTCATCCGGCTCGGGGGCGGGCGGCTGCTCGATGATGGCGTGGGCGTTGGTGCCGCTGATGCCGAACGAGGACACCGCGGCCCGGCGCGGACGGCCGCTCTCCGGCCACTCCCGCGCCTCGGTCAGCAGCGACACCGCCCCCGCCGACCAGTCCACATGCGGTGACGGCTCGTCCACGTGCAGCGTCCGCGGCAGCAGACCGTGGCGCATGGCCAGCACCATCTTGATGACACCGGCGACACCGGAGGCGGCCTGGGTGTGGCCCAGGTTGGACTTCACCGAGCCCAGCCACAGCGGCTGTTCCGCGTCGCGCTCCTGGCCGTACGTGGCCAGCAGCGCCTGCGCCTCGATCGGGTCGCCCAGCGTCGTGCCCGTGCCGTGCGCCTCGACCACGTCCACTTCGCCGGTGGTCAGGCGGGCGTTGGCGAGGGCCTGGCGGATGACGCGCTGCTGGGACGGGCCGTTGGGCGCGGTCAGACCGTTGGACGCGCCGTCCTGGTTGACGGCCGAGCCACGGACGATCGCCAGCACCTCGTGGCCGTGCCGACGGGCGTCCGACAGCCGCTCCAGGAGCAGCATGCCCGCGCCCTCGCCCCAGCCGGTGCCGTCGGCGGACGCCGCGAACGACTTGCAGCGGCCGTCCCTGGCCAGGCCGCGCTGGCGGCTGAAGTCGATGAACGTACCCGGGGTGAACATCACCGTGACACCGCCGGCCAGCGCCAGCGAGCACTCGCCCTGGCGCAGCGCCTGCGCGGCCAGGTGGAGCGCGACCAGCGACGACGAGCAGGCCGTGTCGACCGTGACGGCCGGGCCCTCCAGGCCGAAGGTGTACGCCACGCGGCCGGACACCACGCTGCTGGAGCTGCCGGTGCCGAGGTAGCCCTCGACCTCGCTGGGGACGGCGTGCAGCCGGGACCCGTAGTCGTGGTACATGACGCCCGCGAACACACCGGTCCTGCTGCCGCGGACGGACAGCGGATCGATCCCGGCGCGCTCGAACGCCTCCCACGAGGTCTCCAGCAGCAGTCGCTGCTGCGGGTCCATCGCGAGTGCCTCACGCGGCGAGATACCGAAGAACGCCGGGTCGAACTCGGCGGCGTCGTGCAGGAACCCGCCCTCGCGGGCGTAGGAGGTGCCCTGGGTCTCCGGGTCCGGGTCGTAGAGCGCCTCGAGGTCCCAGCCACGGTTGTCCGGGAAGCGGGAGATGCCGTCCTCGCCCGCGGCGAGCAGCTGCCACAGCTCCTCGGGGGTGGTGACCCCGCCGGGGTAGCGGCAGCTCATCGCCACGATGGCGATCGGCTCGTCGTCGGTGGCGGCCACGACCGGCACCGGCGTGTGCCCCACCGGGGACCGCTCGCCGACGAGCTCGGTCCGCAGATGGCGGGCCAGCACCTGCGGGTCCGGGTAGTCGAAGACGAGCGTGGCGGGCAGCCGCAGCCCGGTGACCGCGTTGAGCTGGTTGCGCAGCTCGACGGCGGTCAGCGAGTCGAAGCCCAGCTCCTTGAACGCCCGCCCGGAGCCGATGGTCTCCGCACCGGCGTAGCCGAGCACGGTGGCCACCTGCGCCCGGACCAGGTCCAGCAGCAGCCGCTCCTGTTCGGGCTCGGACAGCCCGGCGAGCCGTCCGGCAAGGCCGGACTCGCCGCCCGCCGCGACCGCGTCCACCGCGCGCCGCGCCGGGATCCGCACCAGACCGCGGAACAGGGGCGAGACGGCGCCACTGGCGGCCTGGGTGCGCAGCGCCGCGAGGTCCACCCGCATCGGCACCAGCGACGCCTCGGAGACGGTCAGCGCGGTGTCGAGCAGGGCAAGGCCCTCCGCCACCGGCAGCGGCGGCAGTCCGGCGCGCCGCATCCGGGCGATGTCGGCCTCGTCCAGGGTGCTGCCCATACCGGCCCCAGCCCACAGACCCCACGCCAGCGCGGTGGCGGGCAGGCCCTGGGTGGCCCGGTGGCGGGCGAGGGCGTCCAGGAAGGCGTTGGAGGCGGCGTAGTTGCCCTGCCCCGGGCCGCCGAACACACCGGAGGAGGACGAGAACAGCACGAAGGCCGCCGGATCCAGCTCGCGGGTCAGCTCATGGAGGTTCCAGGCCGCGTCCACCTTCGGGCGCATGACGTGGTCGACGCGCTCGGAGGTGAGGGAGCCGATCACACCGTCGTCCAGCACACCGGCGGTGTGGACGACAGCGGTCAGCGGATGCTCGGCGGGGACGGTGGCGAGGGCCGTGGCAAGCGCGGCCCGGTCGGCCACATCACACGCCGCCCACGCCACCTCGGCGCCCAACTCGACCAGCTCGGCGGTGAGTTCGGTCGCACCAGGGGCCTGCTCGCCACGACGGCTCACCAGCAGCAGATGCCGTACGCCACGCTCGGCCACCAGATGCCGGGCCACCAGCCCGCCCAGCGAACCGGACGCGCCGGTCACCAGCACCGTGCCCTCGGGGTCGAGGCCCCGGGCCGCGTCGCCCTCCGGCTCCACGGCCACCCGCGCCAGCCGCGGCACGGACACCGCGCCCGCGCGGATCGCCAACTGCGGCTCGCCCGAGGCCAGAGCGGCGGGCAGCGCCCGCAGCGACTGGTCCGCACCGTCGGTGTCGACCAGCACGAAGCGGCCCGGGTTCTCGGACTGTGCCGAACGCAGCAGACCCCAGACGGCCGCACCGGCCAGATCCGCCACCGGCTCGCCGTCCTCGACGGCCACCGCGCCACGGGTCACCACGACCAGCGGGGCGTCCCCGAACCGCTCCTCCTCCAGCCACCGCTGGACGACGGAGAGCGCCGCGGCGGCGGCGCGGTGCGCCCCGCGGGCCACCTGTTCACCGACCTCGGCGGACGGCGACACGACGACGTACGCGGGCGCGGGCGCGGTGCCCGCGGCGACCGCCCCGGCCAGCGTCTCCAGGTCCCCGTACGCCGAGGTCCCGAGCCCGAGCGGATCGGCGCCCAGCACCGCCCACCGGCCGTCGGCAGGAACGTCCGCCCCGGCCGCGTCGGCGAGCCCGGCCGTGGTCGCCCACTCCAGGCGGAACAGCGACTCGTGGTAGGCCGTGCGAGCGCTCTGGATCTGCTCGGCCGAGACCGGGCGCAGCCCGAGCGTCTCGACAGCCGCGACGGGCTCGCCGGTGGTGTCGGCGATCTCCAGCCGGACACCGTCGGTGCCCGCGGGAGCCAGACGCACCCGCAGCGCCGAAGCGCCGCTCGCGTACAGCGACACGCCGGTCCAGGCGAACGGCAGCCGCCCCTCGCCGCCCGTGTTGCCCAGGCCGCCCATGCCGATGGCGTGCAGGGCGGAGTCCAGCAGCGCCGGGTGCAGCCCGAACGCGGCGGCCTCCTCGGCCGTCTCCTCGTCCAGCGCCACCTCGGCGAACACCTCGCCGCCGCGCTGCCACGCCCTGCGCAGCCCCTGGAACGCGGGGCCGTAGGCGAAGCCGATGTCCAGCAGGCCCTCGTAGCGGCCGTCCAGCTCCACCTCGGTCGCGCCCGCCGGGGGCCACGCGCTCAGCTCGAACGACGCCTCCGGACGGCCTCCGGACGCCAGGACACCGGCGGCGTGCCGGGTCCACGGCTCCTCGGCGGGCAGGCTCTCCAGCCGGGAGTGCAGCGACAGCGGACGGCGGCCCGCCTCGTCGGCCGCACCGACCGAGAGCCGCAGCTGGACACCGCCCTGCGCGGGCAGCACCAGCGGCGCCTCGAGGGTCAGCTCCTCCAGGTAGTCACAGCCGACCTGGTCACCCGCGCGGATCGCCAGCTCCACGAACGCGGTACCGGGCAGCAGCACCGTGTCCAGGATGGTGTGGCCCGCGAGCCACGGGTGGGTGGACAGCGCCAGCCGTCCGGTGAACAGCATCCCGTCCGCGTCCGGCAGTTCGGCGCTGGCGCCGAGCAGCGGATGCTCGGCCTCGCCCAGCCCGACCGCGGCCACGTCACCGAGGAACAGCGACGAGACCTTCGGCCAGTAGCGCTGCCGCTGGAAGGCGTACGTGGGCAGCGCGACCTGCGCGGCGCCGGTACGGGCGTAGTACGCCGCCCAGTCCACCGCCACGCCACGCACATGCGCCCGCGCGACGGCCGACAGCAGCGCCTCGGCCTCGGGGCGGTCCTTGCGCAGCACGGCGGCGAAGGCGGCGTCGGCCTCGGAGTCGGCCACGCAGTCCTGGGCCATGGCGGTGAGCACACCATCGGGGCCCAGCTCGACGTAGGTGGTGACGCCCTGGGCTTCCAACGCCCGTACGCCATCGAGGAAACGGACGGCCTCGCGGACGTGGCGCACCCAGAACTCGGGGGTCGTGATCTCCTCGGCGGAGACCACGGTGCCGGTGAGGTTGGACACGATCGGGATGCGCGGGGCCTCGTACGACAGCCCCTGCGCCACCTCGCGGAACGCCTCCAGCATCCCGTCCATACGCGGGGAGTGGAACGCGTGGCTCACGGTGAGGCGCTTGGTCTTACGGCCCCGCGCCTCGAAACCGGAAGCGATCTCCAGAGCCGCGTCCTCATCACCCGCGATGACGACGGAAGTGGGCCCGTTGAGCGCGGCGATCGAGACACGCTCGGTCAGCAGCGGCGCCACCTCGTCCTCCGACGCCTGCACCGCGATCATCGCGCCACCGGCCGGAAGCTCCTGCATCAGACGGCCACGCGCCGCGACCAACTTCGCCGCGTCGGCGAGCGAGAGCACACCCGCCACATGGGCCGCCGCCAGCTCACCGATCGAGTGCCCCGACAGGAAGTCCGCCTTCAGACCCCACGCCTCGACCAGCCGGAACAGCGCCACCTCGACCGCGAACAGCGCGGGCTGGGTGAACCCCGTCCGATCAAGCGCCTCGGCGTCGTCCCCGAACAGCACCTCCCGCAGCGGCCGCTCCAGGTGCCCGTCCAGGTGCGCGCACACCTCGTCCAGCGCGTCCGCGAACACCGGGAAGGCGTCGTACAGCTCACGCCCCATCCCCAGCCGCTGACTTCCCTGCCCCGTGAACAGGAACGCCACCTTGCCACCGGCCACCGAGCCCCGCGCGAGCCCGGCCGCCGTACGGCCCTCGGCGAGCGCCGCGAGGCCGGACAGCAGCCCGTCCCGGTCCTCGGCGACGAGCGCCGCGCGCTCCTCGAAGGCGGTACGGCGCGTGGCGAGTGTGAACGCCACGTCGGTGGCGTCCAGTTCGGGGCGCTCGTCGAGGTGGGCGCGCAGCCGTGCGGCCTGGTCGCGCAGGGCCTCGGGAGACTTGGCGGAGAGCAGCCAGGTGGCCGGGGCGCCGGACCGCGGCGCGGCGGCGGGCGCCGCGTCCTCGGTCTCGTCCGCGTACACGGGCGCCTGCTCGATGATGGTGTGCGCGTTGGTGCCGCTGATGCCGAACGAGGACACCGCGGCCCGGCGCGGACGGCCGGTCTCCGGCCACTCCCGCGCCTCGGTCAGCAGGGCGACCGCGCCCGTCGACCAGTCCACATGCGGGGTGGGCTCATCGACGTTGAGGGTCTGCGGCAGCAGTCCGTGCTGGATGGCCAGCACCATCTTCATCACACCGGCGACACCGGCCGCGGCCTGCGTATGGCCGAAGTTGGACTTGATGGAGCCCAGCCACAGCGGTCGGCCCTCCTCGCGGTCCTGGCCGTACGTGGCCAGCAGCGCCTGCGCCTCGATCGGGTCACCCAGCTTGGTGCCCGTGCCGTGGGCCTCGACCGCGTCCACCTCGGACGCCGACAACCCCGCACCCGCCAGCGCCTGCCGGATCACCCGCTGCTGCGAGGGACCATTCGGCGCGGTGAGACCGTTGCTGGCACCGTCCTGGTTGATGGCCGAGCCACGCACGACCGCCAGAACCTCATGACCATTGCGCCGGGCATCCGACAGCCGCTCCACGAGCAGCATGCCCACACCCTCACCCCAACCGGTGCCATCCGCACCCGCCGCGAACGCCTTGATCCGACCATCCGCCGCCAACCCACGCTGACGACTGAAATCCACAAACGAACCCGGCGTCGACATCACCGTCACACCACCGGCCAACGCCAACGAACACTCACCCGCACGCAACGCCTGAATCGCCCAGTGCAACGCCACCAACGACGAAGAGCAGGCCGTGTCCACCGTCACCGCCGGACCCTCGAGCCCCAGCGCGTACGACACCCGGCCCGACATCACACTGGCCGCGTTACCCGTCCCCATGAAGCCTTCCGAGCCATCGGGGGCGGAGAGGATCACGGGCAGATAGTCCTGGCCGTTGGTACCGGCGAACACGCCGACCTGCTGCCCGCGCAGCGTGGTCGGGTCGATCCCGGCCCGCTCGAACGCCTCCCACGACGTCTCCAGCAGCATCCGCTGCTGCGGATCCATGGCCAGGGCCTCGCGCGGCGAGATGCCGAAGAAGACGGGGTCGAACTCGGCGGCGTCGGCGAGGAATCCGCCCTCGCCGACGTAGCTGGTGTGCTCGCCCGCGCCCTCCGGGTCGTACAGCGTCTCCAGGTCCCAGCCGCGGTCGGCGGGGAAGCCCGTCACCGCGTCCTGACCGGACGCCAGCAGCCGCCACAGCTCCTCCGGCGACCGCACACCGCCGGGGAAGCGGCAGCTCATGCCGACGATCGCGATGGGGTCGTCGTCCAGTGCCACGCCCACCGACGACGCACCGGTCACGGTCGGGCGCGAGCCGATGAGTTCGGCCTGGAGGTGGTCGGCGAGGGCGGTCGGGGTGGGGTAGTCGAAGATGATGGTGGCAGGCAGCTTGAGCCCGGTGAGCGTGGAGAGCAGGTTGCGGATCTCGACCGCGGTCAGCGAGTCGAAGCCGAGGTCGCGGAAGGCGCGGCTGGGCTCCACCGAGTCCGGTCCGGGGTGGCCGAGGACGACGGCCACCTGGGTGCGGACGAAGTCCAGGGCGATCTGGTCGCGTTCCTCGTCGGTCCCGGCGTCGGTCAGCCGCTGGGCCAGCGACGTGGACCGGCCGGGGATGGCGGGGCCGCCGGTGGCGGTGCGTGCCGCCTCGATCGCGCGCTTGGCCTCGGAGAGGTCGGCGAGCAGCGGGTTCGGGCGGTGGCCGGAGAGGCCGGGTGCGAAACGGTCCCATTCGATGTCCACGACGAGGGAGAAGGTCTCGTCGAGGTCGAGCGCGGCGCCCAGCGCGGCGGTGGCCGGTTCGGGGGCGAGGGCGGGCAGCCCGGACTGCCGGAGCCGCTCGGCCACCAGCTCGTCGGTGGCCATGCCGCCGTGGGCCCAGGCGCCCCAGGCCATCGAGGTGGCGGGCAGGCCCTCGGCGCGGCGCTGTTCGGCGAGCGCGTCGAGGTAGGCGTTGGCGGCCACGTAGTTGGCCTGTCCGGCGGCGCCGAAGGTGGCGGCCATGGAGGAGAAGAGCACGAAGGCGGACAGGTCGAGGCCGCGGGTGAGCTCGTGCAGATGGCGGGCGGAGTCGGCCTTGGCGCGCAGCACATCGGCCATGCGCCGCGGGGTCTGGGCGTCGAGCACCCCGTCGTCCAGCACTCCGGCGGCGTGCACGACCGTGGTCAGCGGGAGGTCCGCGGGGACGGTCGCCAGCAGCCCGGCGAGGGCGTCGCGGTCGGCCGTGTCGCAGGCGGCGACGGTCACCTGGGCGCCGAGGGCGGTGAGTTCGTCCCGCAGCTCGGCGGCGCCGGGCGCGTCGGGGCCACGGCGGCTGGTGAGCAGGATGTGCTGGGCGCCGTGGGCCACGAGCCAGCGGGCCACATGGCCGCCGAGGGCGCCGGTGCCGCCGGTGATCAGCGCGGTGCCGTGGGTGGTCCAGCCGTCATCGGTGGTCTCGTGGTGCGGGGCGCGGGCCAGACGGCGGACATGGATGCCCTGCGGGCGGATGGCGAGGTGGTCCTCGCCGCTGATGCCGTCGGGCCCGGCGAGGATGTCGGCGAGCCGCCCGAGGGCGCGGTCGTCGGCGGTCTCGGGCAGGTCGATCAGACCGCCCCAGCGCTCGGGGTGTTCAAGGGCGGCGGTGCGGCCCAGGCCCCAGATCTGGGCCTGTTCGGGGCTGGTGAGCCGGTCGGAGCGGCCGACGGAGACCGCGCCGCGGGTGGCGGCCCACAGCGGGGCGTCGAGGTCGGCGTCGCCGAGGGCCTGGACGAGGGTGAGGGTGCCCGCGAGTCCGGCGGTGAGGGAGGGGTGCGGGTCGTGCGGGCGCTCGTCGAGGCCGAGCAGGGAGAGCACCCCGTCGAAGACCACCCCGTCGGAGGTCGGTGCCTCCTCCGCCGGGTCCGGGCTCAGGGCGGTGCGGATCCGCTCGGCGAGGGCGGCGCGGTCGGCGGCGGCGCCGTCGACGTCGATCCGGTGGACGGTGACGCCGCGTTCGGCCAGCAGCCGCAGCGGCTCCGCCACCCAGGGGTCGTCGTCGTGACCCTCGGGGGTGACCACGAGCCAGGTGCCGGTGAGCGGTTTGTCCGGGGTCTGCGGCAGCGGTGTCCAGGTGACGCGGTAGCGCCAGCCGTCCACGGTGGTGTCGACGTGGCTCTGCCGGCGCCATGCGGACAGGACGGGCAGCACCTCGCTGAGGGGCTGGTCGCCGTCGAGGCCGAGGGTGTCGACCAGGGCGGCCAGGTCCTCGCTGTGCACGACCTCCCAGAACCGGGCGTCGGCCACGGCCGGTGCGGCGGCCTCGGCGGCGGCGGAGTCGGCGCCGTACGAGAAGGGGTTGGCGGGCCAGTAGCGCTGCCGCTGGAAGGCGTAGGTGGGCAGTTCGACGCGGCGGGCGCCGGTGCCCGCGTAGTACGTGGCCCAGTCCACGGGCAGGCCGCGGACGTGGGCCTGGGCGAGCGCGTTGCTCAGGGTGCGGGGCTCGGGGCGGCCGGAGCGCAGCGCGGGCAGGAAGGCGAACGTGCGGTTCCGGCCGCCGCTCACGCACTCCTGAGCCATGGCGGAGAGCACCCCGTCGGGGCCGAGCTCCAGATACGTGGTCACGCCGTGGTCCTCGAGGCGGCGCACGCCGTCGAGGAAGCGGACGGCCTCACGGACGTGGCGGACCCAGAACTCGGGCGTGGTGATCTCGTCGGCGCTCACCAGGGTGCCGGTGAGGTTGGAGACGATCGGGATCTTCGGAGCCTCGTAGGTCAGCCGCTCGGCCACCTGACGGAAGTTCTCCAGCATCCCGTCCATGTGCGGGGAGTGGAAGGCGTGGCTGACGGTGAGCCGCTTGGTCTTGCGGCCCCGCTCCTCGAAACCGGACGCGATCTCCAGCGCCGCGTCCTCGTCACCGGCGATGACGACCGACGTCGGGCCGTTGATGGCGGCGATGGACACCCGCTCGGTGAGCAGCGGCGTCACCTCGTCCTCCGCCGCCTGCACCGCGATCATCGCGCCGCCGGTGGGGAGTTGCTGCATCAGCTGGCTGCGCGCGGCCACCAGGGCGGAGGCGTGGGTGAGCGAGAGCACCCCGGCGACATGGGCGGCGGTGAGTTCGCCGATGGAGTGGCCGGAGAGGAAGTCGGGCCGCAGCCCCCAGGATTCGACGAGGCGGAAGAGGGCCACCTCGACGGCGAACAGCGCGGGCTGGGTGTAGCCGGTCCGGTCGAGCGTGGCGGCGTCGTCGCCGAACAGCACGTCCTTCAGCGGCCGGTCGAGGAAGCGGTCGAGCTGGGCGCAGACCGCGTCCAGCGCCTCGGCGAACACCGGGTAGGCCGCATACAGCTCCCGGCCCATGCCGAGCCGCTGGCTGCCCTGCCCGGTGAACAGGAACGCGACCTTGCCCTCGGCGGCGAGACCCTCGGTCACCTCGGGGTGGTGGCGGCCCTCGGCGAGCGCGTCGAGGCCCGCGAGCAGCTCGTCGTGGTCGGCGGCGACGACCGCGGCGCGGCGGTCGAGGGCGGCGCGGGTGACGGCCTGGGAGTAGCCGATGTCGGCGAGGCGGTGGCCGGGGTGGGCGGCCAGATGGGTCCGCAGCCGGAGCGCCTGGGCGCGCAGCGCCTGCTCGTTCTTGCCGGACAGCACGACCGGGACGAGGGGCGGCTCGGCCCGCTCCGGCTCGCCGCCCTCGGTGTGTCCGACGGGGGCCGCGGAGGCCGGGGCCTCCTCGAGGATGGTGTGCACATTGGTGCCGCTCATGCCGAACGACGAGACGCCCGCGCGGCGCGGGGTGGCGCCCTCGGGGTCCCTGCCCCACTCGCGGGGGGCGGTGAGCAGTTCGACGTCCCCGGCCGTCCAGTCGACATGCGGGGTGGGCTCGGTGAGATGGAGGGTCTGGGGCAGCACACCGTGCCGCATCGCCATGACCATCTTGATGATGCCGCCGACGCCGGCGCCCGCCTGGGCGTGGCCGATGTTGGACTTGATGGAGCCGATGAGCAGCGGCTTGCCCTCGGGCCTGCCCTGACCGTACGTGGCGAGCAGCGCCTGCGCCTCGATCGGGTCGCCGAGGGCGGTGCCGGTGCCATGGGCCTCGACGGCGTCCACCTGGTCGGGGCTGAGCCGGGCGTTGGCCAGCGCCTGGAGGATGACGCGCTGCTGCGAGGGGCCGTTGGGCGAGGTGAGGCCGTTGCTGGCGCCGTCCTGGTTGACGGCGGAGCCACGGACCACGGCGAGCACCGGGTGGCCCTTGCGCTGGGCGTCCGACAGCCGCTCGACGAGCAGCATGCCGACTCCCTCGCCCAGGCAGAAGCCGTCGGCCTCCGGGGCGAAGGGCTTGGAGCGGCCGTCGAGGGCCAGTCCGCGCATCTTGCTGTAGTCGACGAAGACGCCGGGCGCGCACATCAGGGTCGCGCCGCCGGCGAGGGCGAGCGAGCATTCGCCGTTGCGCAGCGCCTGGACGGCGAGGTGGAGCGCCACCAGTGAGGAGGAGCAGGCGGTGTCGACGGTGACGGCCGGGCCCTCGAAACCGAAGGTGTAGGAAAGGCGGCCGGAGGCGACGCTCGCGGCGTTACCGGTGCCGAAGTAGCCCTCGAAGTTCTCATGGGAACTGAGGATCGCGCCCAGGTAATCGTGATTGCTGGTGCCGACGAAGACGCCGATCTGCCGGCCGCGCACCGCGACCGGGTCGATTCCGGCGCGCTCGAACGCCTCCCAGGACGTCTCCAGCAGCATCCGCTGCTGCGGGTCCATGCCGAGCGCTTCCCGGGGGCTGATGCCGAACAGGGAGGGGTCGAAATCGGCTATGCCGTCGACGAATCCGCCCTCGTGCACATAGCTGGTGCCGGGGTGGTCCGGGTCCGGGTGGTACATCGTGTCGACGTTCCACCCGCGGTCCAGCGGGAATTCGCTGACCGCGTCGACGCCCTCGCTGACGATGCGCCACAGGTCCTCGGGCGACTGGACGCCTCCGGGATAACGGCAGCCGATCCCCACGATGGCGATGGGGTCGTGGTTCTTCGCCTCGGCCTCTTGCAGGCGGAGGCGAGTCTGGTGCAGATCCGCCGTTACCAGCTTGAGGTAGTCCCGCAGCGTCTCTTCATTCGCCATTTACGCAATCCAATTACGGCAGACGGCATCGGAAATGCTCCACAGATCCTCAACGGGAGCCGGTAACCAACAACCAAATCAGTCGACTTCTCGCTGAGAGGCTATGTAAGAACTAACCCTCATAACAACCCCTAGAGGCCCCCTATGACCCCCTGGATACCCAAGGAGCGATAGGGGGCAACCCGGTATTTCGAAACTCTATTGAAGGATAGAGAAAATCCTGGCCGACATCGGATACGACGTCAATAGCGAAATTCTCGTCAAGCCCTTCCGAGGCCCTTGTTGATGAATGCGAAGAGCTCTTCGTCACTGGCCGACTGGAGCTGCCCGGCGTCCACCGTGTCCTTCGCCGGGCGCTCCGGCGCGGCCGTGGCGGCGGGCTCGGCGGTGACCGCTGTGCCGTCCGACTCGTTCCACTTCGCCAGCAGCGACTGGAGCCGCATGGTGATCCGGGCCCGGGTGATGTTGTCGGGCGCGGTGCCGGTGAGCGCGGACTCCAGCTTGTCGAGCTCCTCGAGCACCGCCGTGCCGTCGGCCGCCTCGTCGGGCGCGATCCCGGCCCGCAGATAGGCGGCCACGGCGGCCGGGGTCGGGTGGTCGAAGATCAGGCTCGGCGGCAGCTTCAGCCCGCTCGCGGCGCCCAGCCGGTTGCGGAGCTCGACCGCGGTCAGCGAGTCGAAGCCCAGCTCCTTGAAGGCCCGCCCGGCCTCGATGGCCTGGGCGCCGGAGTGGCCCAGCACGGCGGCCACCGCGCTGCGCACCAGATCCAGCAGCACCCGCTCCCGCTCGGTCTCCGGCAGGCCCGCGAGCTGCCCGGCCAGGGCCGCACCGGCGGTGCCCGCGTCGTCGGTCTCGGCCGCGGCCATCTCCTCGACGACCTCGCGGGCCTCGGGCAGGTCGTGCAGGAGCGGACGCGGCCGGTCGGCGGTGAAGGCGAGGGTGAAGCGCCGCCAGTCCATGTCGATGACGGTCAGCGCGGTCTCGTCCCGGTCCAGCGCGTGCTGGAGCGTGGCGGTGGCCGGCTCGGGCGCCATCTCGTTGATGCCGTGGCGGCGCATCCGGTCGCCCACGGCGCCGTCCACGCTTGAGCCGTCGCCCCACGGGCCGAAGGTCAGCGCGGTGGCGGGCAGCCCGTCGGCGCGGCGCTGCTCGGCGAAGGCGTGCAGGAAGGCGTTGCCGGGCGCCTGGTTGCCCTGCCCCGGTGCGCCGAAGGTGGCGGAGAAGTGCGAGCACAGCACGAACGCGGTCAGGTCCAGGTCCCGGGTGAGCTCGTGCAGATGGCGCGTGGCGTCCACCTTGAGCCGCAGCACCCGTTCGACCTGATCGGGGGTCAGCCCCTCGATCACCCCGTCGTCGATGACGGCGGCGGTGTGCACGACGGCCGTCAGCGGCTGGTCGGCCGGGATGGCCGCGAGGGTGTCGGCGAGCGCGGCGCGGTCGGTCACATCGCACGCGGCGAGGGTGACCTTGGCGCCGAGCCCGGCCAGCTCGGCCTCCAGCTCGACCGCACCGGGCGCGTCCGGGCCCCTGCGGCTCGCCAGGACGAGATGGTCGGCGCCGTTGCGGGCCAGCCACCGCGCGACCTGGGCGCCGAGCCGTCCCGTACCGCCGGTGACCAGCGTGGTGCCGGTCGGCTGCCAGGCCCGTACGGCGGCGGTGTCGGCCAGCGGGGCGCGCACCAGGCGGGGCCCGAAGACGCCCGTGGTACGGATCGCGGCCTGGTCGTCGTCGCCGTGGGAGGCGAGGAGGCCCACCAGCCGGGTCAGGGCGCGCTCGTCGGGCGTGTCGGGCAGGTCGATCAGACCGCCCCAGCGCTCCAGGTGCTCCAGCGCGGCCACCCGGCCCAGGCCCCAGACGAGGGCCTGTTCGGGCGCGGCCGGGCGGTCGGTGCCGCCCACGGAGACGGCGCCCTGCGTGAGGCACCACAGCGGCGCGCCGATTCCCGCGTCGCCGAGGGCCTGGACCAGCGCGAGCTGGGCGGCCGTTCCGGCGGGCAGGGAGGCGTGTTCGGGGTGTGCGCCCTGGGCCGGGGCCAGCAGCGACACCACTCCGGCGAACGCGGCGCCGTCGGCTCCGGCTTCGGCTCCGGCTTCGGCAGCGGCTTCGGCGAGCGCGGTGCGCAGCCGCCCGGCCAGCTCCTCCCGGCCGTCGATGGCGGTGTCCACGGCGATCCGCCGTACGTCGGCGCCGCGTTCGGCGAGCACACCGGCCACGGCGTCGGTCCAGGTGTCCTCGGTGGCCGGGGTGACGACGAGCCACGCGCCGGTCAGCCGCGCGGACCGCTCCTCGGCGAGCGGCTTCCACGTCACGCGGTAGCGCCAGCCGTCCACCGTGGACTGCTCACGGGCCTGCTTGCGCCAGGAGGCCAGGGCGGGCAGGACGGCGCTCATGGGCTGATCGCCCTCGACCGTCAGCTCGGCGGCCAGCGCCTGCCAGTCCTCGGCCTCCACGGCGGCCCAGAACTTCGCCTCCACGGCGTCGTGCCCGCTCTCCCCGGCCGCCCTCGCCTGCGCGGCCTCGGGCCAGTAGCGCTGCCGCTGGAAGGCGTACGTGGGCAGCTCGATCCGGCGCGCGCCGGTGCCGTCGAAAAACGCGTCCCAGTCCACGGCCACACCGCGCGACCACGCCTCGCCGACGGAGGCCCAGAAGCGGTCCAGGCCGCCCTCGTCACGGCGCAGCGAGCCGATCGCGGCCGCGTCCACACCGGCGTCCTCGGCGGTCTCCTGCACACCCATCGTCAGCACCGGGTGGGCACTGGACTCGATGAACACCCCGAAGCCCTCGTCCAGCAGCCGCCGGACCGCGCCCTCCAGCTCAACCGTGCGCCGCAGGTTGGTGAACCAGTACTCGGCGTCCAGCTCCGGACCCTCGGCCCACTCCCCCGTCACCGTCGACAGGAACGGCACCTCGGCGTTCTTCGGCTGTACGGGCGCCAGCAGCTCCAGCAGTTCCTCGCGCAGCAGCTCCACCTGCGCGGAGTGCGAGGCGTAGTCCACCGGCACCCGGCGCGCCCGCACCTCGTCCGCCTCACACGCGGCCACCAGCTCATCCAGCGCCTCGGGCTCACCGGAGACGACCACCGACGACGGGCCGTTGACCGCCGCCACCGAGATCCGCTCCTCGCCCCACGGCGCGATCCGCTCCCGCACGTCCGCCACCGGAAGCGCCACCGACACCATGCCGCCCTTGCCCGCCAGCACCCGGCCGATCGCCTGGCTGCGCAGCGCCACCACACGGGCCGCGTCCTTCAGCGACAGGGCTCCGGCCACACACGCCGCCGCGATCTCACCCTGCGAGTGGCCGATCACCGCGGCCGGGACGACGCCCAGCGAACGCCACAGCTCGGCCAGCGACACCATCACCGCGAACAGCACCGGCTGGACCACATCCACCCGGTCCAGCGAGGGCGCACCCTCCGCGCCGCGCAACACATCCACCAGCGACCAGTCGGTGAACTCCGCGAGCGCCGCCGCACACTCCTCGATGTGGGCCGCGAAGACGGGCGAGGCGTCCATCAGCCCCACGCCCATCCGCACCCACTGCGACCCCTGTCCGGGGAAGACGAACGCCGTCTGCCCGGCCACCACGGCGCCCCGCTCCACCCCGGCCGCCATGCCGCCCTCGGCGAGTGCGGTCAGCCCGGCCATCAGCTCCTCGCGGTCCCGGCCCTGGACCACACCGCGGTGGTCCAGCGCGGAGCGGGTGGTGGCCAGCGACAGGCCGATGTCCACGGTGCGCAGCGCCGGTTCGTCGTGGAGCCGGTCCAGCAGCCGCCACGCCTGGGCGCGCAGCGCCGCCTCGCTCTTGCCGGACAGCACCCACGGCAGCACACCCGGCTGCTTGGACACCAGCTCGACCGGGCCCGGCTCCTCGGCGGGAGCCTGCTCGACGATGGTGTGCGCGTTGGTACCGCTGAAGCCGAAGGAGGAGATGGCCGCACGGCGCGGACGGCCGGTCTCGGGCCACGGCGTGGCCGACCTGACCAGCGCGATCTTCCCCGACGACCAGTCGATGTGCGGGGACGGCTCGGCGATGTGCAGCGACTCGGGGACCACCCCGTGCCGCATCGCCAGCACCATCTTCATCACCCCGGCGATGCCCGCGGCGCCCTGGGTGTGGCCGATGTTGGACTTCACCGAACCGAGCAGCAGGGGCAGTTCCTCGGGCCGGTCCTGGCCGTAGGTGGCAAGCAGCGCCTGCGCCTCGATCGGGTCGCCCAGCGAGGTGCCCGTGCCATGGGCCTCGACGACGTCCACATCGCCCGCGGACAGCCGCGCGTTGGCCAGCGCCTGCTGGATGACGCGCTGCTGGGACGGTCCGTTGGGCGCGGTCAGACCGTTGGACGCGCCATCCTGGTTGACGGCCGAGCCGCGCACCACGGCCAGTACCGTGTGGCCCAGGCGGCGGGCGTCCGAGAGCCGCTCCAGCAGCAGGACGCCCACGCCCTCGGCCGGGCCGAAGCCGTCGGCGTCCGCCGAGAACGCCTTGCAGCGGCCGTCCTCGGACAGTCCGCGCTGACGGCTGAACTCGATGAACAGACCCGGCGTGGACATCACATGGACGCCGCCCGCCAGGGCGAGCGAGCACTCGCCCAGCCGCAGCGACTGGACGGCCAGATGCAGCGCCACCAGCGACGCGGAGCACGCCGTGTCCACCGTGACGGCCGGGCCCTCCAGGCCGAACACATAGGAGAGCCGGCCGGAGACGACGCTGCCGGCGTTGCCGGTGCCGAGGTGGCCGCCGAAGTCGTCCTCGGCGTCGAGTGCCACCGTCAGATAGTCGGAGGCGTTCATGCCCGCGAAGACACCGGTCCGGCTGCCGCGCAGGGACGCGGGGTCGATCCTTGCCCGCTCGAACGCCTCCCACGACGTCTCCAGCAGCAGCCGCTGCTGCGGGTCCATCGCCATGGCCTCACGCGGCGAGATCCCGAAGAACGCCGCGTCGAACCGGGTGGCGTCGCCCAGGAACCCGCCCTCGCGGGTGTAGGTGGTGTCCGGGGTGTCCGGGTCGGAGTCGAACAGGTTCCGCAGGTCCCAGCCGCGGTCGGCCGGGAACTCCGTCTGCGCCTCGCCGCCGGAGGCCATGAGCTGCCACAGCTCCTCGGGGGTGCTGACACCTCCGGGGAAGCGGCAGCTCATGCCCACGATGGCGATCGGCTCATGGGCCTGGTCGTCGGCCTCCTGCAACCGCCGGTGGGCGGCGGTGAGGTCGGTGGTGACCTTCTTCAGATATTCGCGGAGCTTGGCTTCGTTCGCAGTCGCCATGGACGTTCACCTATTCGCAATGCTCTTGATCGTCGGGGGGTCCGGATGAGGGTGCTGCCGCGCTTCAGCCGTTACCGAACCTCTTGTCGATGAAGTCGAAGAGCTCGTCGTCACTGACCTCTTCGAACGCTTCCGCCTCGGCGTCCGCCCCGGCGTCGTCCGCGGTGCGACGCACGTCGTTCCACTTCGCCAGCAGCGTCTGCAGGCGCACGGCGACGTTCGCATGCGCGGCCTCGTCCTCCGTCACCGAGACCAGCTCCTCCGGCGTCAGCGAGGACAGGCTGTTCTCCAACCGCTCCAGCTCCTCCAGTACGGGCACTCCGGGGCCCTCGGCGTCCGGCGCCACTTCCTGGCGCAGATGGCGCGCGAGCGCCACCGGCGTCGGGTAGTCGTAGACCAGCGTGGCCGTGAGCTTCAGCCCGGTGGCCGCGTTCAGCCGGTTGCGCAGTTCCACGGCGGTCAGCGAGTCGAAGCCCAGCTCCTTGAACGCCTGCTCGGCGCCCACCTGCTCCTTCGAGGCGTAGCCCAGCACGGCGGCCACCTGACGGCGGACCAGGTCGAGCACGGTCCGCTGCCGCTGGGCCTCCGACTGCCCGGCCAGCCGCCGCGCCAGGGTGCCCTCGCCGGTGTCCGCCACGGCCTCCGGGGCGGCGGGGCCGCCGGCCGCGGCGCGGCGCACGGGCGTGCGCACCAGGCCGCGGTAGAGCGGCGGCAGCTCCCCGGTGGTGGCGGCGGCGCGCAGCGTCGCCATCTCCAGCCGTACGGGCACCAGGACCGCCTCGTCGGCCACGGCGTGGGCCGCGTCGAACAGGGCGAGCCCCTCCGTCGCGGACAGCGGCAGCACCCCGCCGCGCGCCGCCCGCTTCTGGTCGGCCTCGCCGAGCCTGCCGCCCATGCCCCGCTCCTCGGCCCACATGCCCCACACCAGGGACAGCGCGGTACGGCCGGTGGCGCGGCGGTGGCCGGCGAGGGCGTCGAGGAAGACGTTCGCCGCCGCGTAGCCGCCCTGGCCCGCGCCGCCCAGGGTGCCGGCCGCGGCCGAGAAGAGCACGAAGGCGGACAGGTCCAGATCGCGGGTCAGCTCGTGGAGGTTGACCGCCGCGTCGACCTTGGGCCGCAGCACCGTGTCGACCCGCTCCGGCGTCAGCATGTCGATGACGCCGTCGTCGAGGACGCCCGCGGTGTGCACCACGGCCGTCAGCGGACGGGCGGCCGGAATCGTGGCCAGCAGCCCGGCGAGCGCCTCCCGGTCGGCCGCGTCACACGCGGCGACGGTGGCCCGCGCGCCCAACCCGGCGAGCTCCGCCACCAGTTCGGCCATGCCGTCGGCGGCGGGGCCGCTGCGGCTGGTCAGCAGCAGATGGCGGGCGCCGTGCGCGGTGACCAGATGGCGGGCGAAGAGCCTGCCCAGGCCGCCGGTGGCGCCGGTGATCAGCACGGTGCCGTCCGGGTCGATGGCCTTGACTGTCCCGGCGGCGTTGACGACCTTGGCCGTCTCGGCGGCGTCGGTGGCCATGGCGGTCCCGGCGACACCGGTGGCCAGGGCGGTCCCATCCGCGCCAACGGGCTCGGCAGTCCCGGCCGTGCCAACGGCCCCGGTGGCCGGGGCCGCCTCGACCCTGGCCAGGCGTGGCGCGTACGCCGTCCCGGCGCGCAGCGCCAGCTCGGGCTCGCCCGAGTCCAGCGCCGCCGCGATCGCCGGGTACGACACCTCGCCGTCCACGTCCAGCAGGACGAACTGGCCCGGGTTCTCCGTCTGCGCGGACCGCAGCAGACCCCACGCCGGGGCGTGCACCAGGTCCGCCACCGCCGGGTCACCGGCCGCGGCGACCGCGCCACGGGTGACCACCACCAGCCGGGCCGCACCGGGCCGGCCGCCGTTCAGCCACTCCTGGACCAGGGCCAGGACGCGGTGGGTGGCCGTGTGCGCACCGGCGGCGAGGCCGCCCTCCTCGGCGCCCGGCTCGGGCGGGAACGGCACCAGCACGGTGTCCGGCGCGGGCCCGCCCGCCTCGACCGCCGCGTTCAGCGATACGAGGTCGTCGTGGACCGTGGCACGGAACCCGGCCGTCTCCAGAGCCACGCTCAGCTTGAGCTCATCGCCGCCGATGACGGCGAAGCCCGCCGACGCGGTCTCCGAGGACGCCACCACCGGCGCCCAGTCGATACGGAACAGCGACTGATGGCGGTCGGAGGCGGCCGCACCGGCGATCCGGTCCACCTCGAGCGCCCCGGTCACCAGCGCGTCCACCGACGCCACCGGCGCACCCGACTCATCGGCCGCCACCATCGACACCGCGCCGTCCTCGGTCAGCGCGAGCCGTACGCGCAGCGCCTCGGCGCCCACCGCGTACAGGCTCAGCCCACGCCAGGAGCGCGCCACCGCGGCACCGCCCGCGCCCAGCGCAAGCGGCTGCAACGCGCCGTCCAGCAGGGCCGGGTGCAGGGCGAAGCGGGTCGCCTCGGGCCGCCGTTCCTCCGCGATACGCACCTCCGCGAACACTTCCTCGCCACGCCGCCAGACGCGGCGCAGGCTCTGGAACGCGGGGCCGTGCAGCAGCCCGGCGCGCGCCATGCTCGCGTACAGCTCATCGGTGTCGACCGGCTCCGCGTCGGCGGGCGGCCAGACGGACAGCGGCTCGGCGCCGCCAGCCGCCGGGGTGGCGCCCGCCGGGGTGCTGCTCGCCGGGGCCTCGGAGGCGAGGACACCGGCGGCGTGCCGGGTCCACCGCCGGTCCGTGTCCGAGCGCTCGTCACGCCCGTACACGGCCAGCGGGCGACGGCCATCACGGTCCGGCTCGCCGACCGACACCCGCAGCCGCACCCCGCCGCGCTCCGGCAGGACCAGCGGCTCGTCCAGGGTCAGCTCCTCCAGCAGCGCACAGCCCACCTGGTCCCCGGCGCGCACCGCCAGCTCCACGAACGCGGAGCCCGGCAGCACGGCCGTGTCCGCGACCGTGTGGTCCGCCAGCCACGCGTGCGAGGCGAGCGACAGCCGTCCGGAGAACACATACGCGTCCGCGTCGGGCAGTTCCACCGCCGCGCCCAGCAGCGGGTGGTCGGCCGAGCCGAGCCCCGCCGAGGCCATCTCGTCGAGGCTCAGCTGGGCGTCGACCCAGTAGCGGCCGCGCTGGAAGGCGTACGTCGGCAGCGCGACCTTCCGCGCGCCCGTACCGGCGAAGAACGCCTCCCAGTCCGGGGCCAGGCCACGGACGTACAGCCGGGCCAGCGCGCCCGTCACCGCCTCGGCCTCCGGCCTGCCCTTGCGCAGCGCGGGCAGCAGCTCGGCCGCGTCGGGCTCGGCCAGGCAGTCCTGGGCCATGGCGGTGAGGACACCGTCGGGGCCGAGCTCGACGTACGTGGTGACGCCTCGGGCTTCGAGGGTGCGGACACCGTCGAGGAAGCGGACCGCCTCGCGGACGTGGCGCACCCAGAAGCCGGGGCTGGTGATCTCCTCGGCGGAGACGACCGCGCCGGTGAGGTGGGAGACGATCGGGATGCGCGGGGCCTCGTATGTGAGCCCCTGCGCCACCTCGCGGAACGCCTCCAGCATCCCGTCCATACGCGGGGAGTGGAACGCGTGACTGACCGTGAGCCGCTTGGTCTTACGGCCCTGCGCCTCGAATACAGCCGCGATCTCGGCCGCCGCGTCCTCATCGCCCGCGATGACCACGGAGGTCGGGCCGTTGAGCGCGGCGATCGAGACGCGCTCGGTCAGCAGCGGCGCGACCTCGTCCTCCGACGCCTGCACCGCGATCATCGCGCCACCGGCCGGAAGTTCCTGCATCAGACGGCCACGCGCCGCGACCAACTTCGCCGCGTCGGCGAGCGAGAGCACACCCGCCACATGGGCCGCCGCCAGCTCACCGATCGAGTGCCCGGACAGGAAGTCCGCCTTCAGACCCCAGGTCTCCACCAGCCGGAACAGCGCCACCTCGACCGCGAACAGCGCGGGCTGGGTGAACCCCGTCCGATCAAGCGCCTCGGCGTCGTCCCCGAACAGCACCTCCCGCAGCGGCCGCTCCAGGTGCCCGTCCAGGTGCGCGCACACCTCGTCCAGCGCGTCCGCGAACACCGGGAAGGCGTCGTACAGCTCACGCCCCATCCCCAGCCGCTGACTTCCCTGCCCCGTGAACAGGAACGCCACCTTGCCACCGGCCACCGAGCCCTCGACCAGGCCCGGCACTTCGGACTCGCCCCGCGCCAGCGCCGCGAGACCGGCCGACAGCCCGTCCCCGCTGTCCGCGGTGAGCACGGCCCGGTGGTCGAGGGCGGCGCGCGTCGTGGCCAGCGAGTAGGCCACATCGGTGGCGGCCGGTACGGTCTCGCCGCCGAGGTGGGCCAGGAGCCGTTCGGCCTGACCGCGTACGGCGGCCGGGGACTTGCCCGACAGCACCCACGGCACCGTCGGCAGCTCCACCGCCGGGGTGGCGGCGGGAGTCTCCTCCGGCTCCGGGGCCTGCTCCAGCAGGGTGTGCGCGTTGGTGCCGCTGATGCCGAACGCCGACACCGCGGCCCGGCGCGGACGGCCGGTCTCCGGCCACTCCCGCGCCTCCGTCAGCAGCTCCAGCTCACCCGCGGACCAGTCGACATGCGGGGTCGGCTCGTCCACGTGCAGCGTCGGCGGCAGCACACCGTGACGCAGCGCAAGCACCATCTTCATCACACCGGCGACACCGGCCGCGGCCTGCGTATGCCCGATGTTGGACTTGATGGAGCCGAGCCACAGCGGTCGGCCCTCCTCGCGGTCCTGGCCGTACGTGGCCAGCAGCGCCTGCGCCTCGATCGGGTCACCCAGCGTCGTACCGGTGCCATGGGCCTCGACCGCGTCCACCTCGGACGCCGACAACCCCGCACCCGCCAGCGCCTGCCGGATCACCCGCTGCTGCGACGGACCATTCGGCGCGGTGAGACCGTTGCTGGCACCGTCCTGGTTGATCGCCGAGCCACGCACGACCGCCAGCACCTCATGACCATTGCGCCGGGCATCCGACAGCCGCTCCACGAGCAGCATGCCCACACCCTCACCCCAACCGGTGCCATCCGCACCCGCCGCGAACGCCTTGATCCGACCATCCGCCGCCAACCCACGCTGACGACTGAAATCCACAAACGAACCCGGCGTCGACATCACCGTCACACCACCGGCCAACGCCAACGAACACTCACCCGCACGCAACGCCTGAATCGCCCAGTGCAACGCCACCAACGACGAAGAGCAGGCCGTGTCCACCGTCACCGCCGGACCCTCGAGCCCCAGCGCGTACGACACCCGGCCCGACATCACACTGGCCGCGTTACCCGTCCCCATGAAGCCATCGCCGCCGTCCGGCGAGTGCAGGACGAGCGACATGTAGTCCTGGCCGTTGGTGCCCGCGAACACGCCGACCTGCCGGCCGCGCAGCGTGGTCGGATCGATCCCGGCCCGCTCGAACGCCTCCCACGACGTCTCCAGCAGCAACCGCTGCTGCGGATCCATGGCCAGGGCCTCACGCGGCGAGATGCCGAAGAACGCCGCGTCGAACTCCCCGGCGTCCGCCAGGAATCCGCCCTCGCGGACATAGCTGGTGTGCTCGGTGGCCGAGTCCGGGTCGTACAGCGCCTCCAGGTCCCAGCCGCGGTCGGCCGGGAAGCCCGTCACCGCGTCCTGCCCGGAGACCAGAAGCCGCCACAGCTCCTCCGGCGACCGCACACCGCCCGGGAAGCGGCAGCTCATCCCGACGATCGCGATCGGATCGTCGGCGACGGCCACCGCCGTGGACGGCACACCAGCCACCGTGTCGGCCGCGCCCTCCTCGCCCAGGATCTCCGTACGGAGGTGGGCGGCGAGCGCCGAGGACGACGGGTAGTCGTACACCAGGGTGGGCGGCAGCCGCAGCCCGGTCACGGTGTTCAGCCGGTTGCGCAGCTCCACCGCCGTCAGCGAGTCGAAGCCCAAGTCCCGGAAGGCCCGGTCCGCCTCGACGGCGTCCGCGTCGGAGTGGCCCAGCACATCGGCCACGGCCGAGCGCACCAGGTCCAGCAGCAGCCGCTCCCGCTCCGCCGCCGGGGCCCCCGCGAGCCGCTGGGCCAGCGAGGACTCGTCCGCGCCGCCACCGGCCGTACGGGCCGTACGCCCGCCCTCGGCCTCCAGCGCCGTACGCGCCTCGGGCAGCTCCAGCAGCAGCGGGCTCGGCCGGGAGGCGGTGAAGCCGGGGGCCAGCCGCTCCCAGTCGATGTCCGCGACCGTCACCACGGTCTCGTCCAGGTCCAAGGCACGTTGCAGCGCGGCGATGGCCAGGTCCGCCGCCATCGGCGGCACCCCGGCGCGGCGCATGCGCTGCTCCAGCGCGTCGTCCGCGGCCATCCCACCCTCGGCCCACGGGCCCCAGGCCACCGAGGTGGCGGGCAGGCCTTCGGCCCGGCGGCGCTCGGCGAGCGCGTCCAGGAAGGCGTTGGCGGCGGCGTAGTTGGCCTGACCGGCGGCGCCGATCGAGCCCGCGAACGACGAGAACAGGACGAAGGCCGTCAGGTCCAGGTCCCGCGTCAGCTCGTGCAGGTTGGCCGCGGCGTCGGCCTTGGCACGCAGGACGGTGGCGAAGCGCTCGGGGGTCAGCGACTCCAGCACGCCGTCGTCCAGCACCCCGGCCGCGTGCACCACCGCCGTCAGCGGCAGTTCGGCCGGGAGCCCGGCCACCAGCGCGGCCAGCGCCTCGCGGTCGGCGGCGTCGCAGGCCGCGACGGTGACCCGGGCGCCCGAGGCGGCGAGTTCGTCCCGCAGCGCGGCCGCGCCGGGGGCGTCGAGGCCACGGCGGCTGGTGAGCACCACGTGTTCGGCGCCCTTGTCGACCAGCCAGCGGGCCACATGCGCGCCCAGCGCGCCCGTACCGCCCGTCACCAGCACCGAGCCCGCGCCCGGCCGCCAGTCGCGGCCACGCTCGGTCATGGCGGTCTTGGAGGTGTCGGAGGTGTCGGAGGTGTCGGAGGTGGCGTAGGTCTTGGCGGCCTTGGCGGTGGTCTTGGCGGCCCGGGTCAGCCGGCGGCCGAAGACACCCGTGGCGCGCACCGCCACTTGGTCCTCGCCGTCGCCACCGGCCAGCACACCCGCGAGCCGCGACAGCGCACGGTCGTCCACCGTCTCCGGCAGATCGACCAGACCGCCCCACCGCTCGGCCAGCTCCAGGGCCGCGACCCGGCCCAGGCCCCAGACCCGAGCCTGCCACGGATCCACCGGGCCGTCCGCCCGGCCGGTCGAGACCGCGCCGCGCGTGGCGACCCACAGCGGCGCGTCCACGGCCAGATCACCAAGGGCTTGCGCCAGGGCGGCCGTACGGAGCAGCCCGTCGGCCCCCTCCGTCAGGGACGGCAGCGCGAACACCCCGGCCACCGGGGCGTCGGCGACCGCCTCGCGCAGCAGCTCGGCCATGCCCGTACGGTCCTCGGCGGCCAACTCGACCGTCCGCACCTCGGCGCCGCGTGCGGACAGCGTCCGTACGACACCCTCGGCCAGCGCGCCGTCCGCTCCGCTGTCCGCCTTGCCGTCCGTCGCGTCGGACAGGGCGACGGCCGGGAGGACGACCAGCCAGCGGCCGGTCAGCGTCCCCTCTGCGCGGGCGGCCACCGGCTTCCAGGTCACCTGGTAGCGCCAGGCGTCCACGGTGGACCGCTCGCCCTGGCGGCGCCGCCACGAGGACAGCACCGGCAGGACGGCGCCCAGCGAGGAGAGCGCGTCGGCGTCGGCGTCCTCGGACTGGAGCGTCCCGGCCAGGGCCTCCAAGTCCTCCCGCTCGACGGCCTCCCAGAACCGCGCGTCCACGGAATCCATGGCCGCGACGGTCTCGCGGACCTCCTCCGGGTTCTCGACCCAGAAGCGCTGCCGCTGGAAGGCGTAGGTCGGCAGCTCGACCGCGCGGGCCCCCGTACCGGCGAAGAACGCCACCCAGTCCGGTGCGAGTCCCCGGGTGTGCAGCGCGGCGAGGGCCGCCGTCAGCGCCACCGGCTCGGTACGCCCCTTGCGGAGCGCCGGGACGAAGGCGGCGGCATCGCCGGAGACGCACTCCTGGGCCATGGCGGTGAGTACGCCGTCGGGGCCCAACTCGACGTACGTGGTGACGCCCTGGGCTTCCATCGTCCGGACGCCATCGAGGAAACGGACGGCTTCGCGGACGTGGCGGACCCAGAAGTCGGGGGTGGTGATCTCCTCGGCGGAGGCCACGTTCCCGGTAAGGTTGGAGACGATCGGGATGCGCGGAGCCTCGTACGTGAGCCCCTGCGCCACCTCGCGGAACGCCTCCAGCATCCCGTCCATACGCGGGGAGTGGAACGCGTGGCTCACGGTGAGCCGCTTGGTCTTGCGACCCCGCGCCTCGAACGCGGCCGCGATCTCAGCCGCCGCGTCCTCATCACCCGCGATGACGACCGACGCCGGCCCGTTCAGGGCGGCGATCGAGAGGCGCTCTGTGAGCAGCGGCGCCACCTCGTCCTCCGACGCCTGCACCGCGATCATCGCGCCACCCTCGGCAAGCGCCTGCATCAACCGCCCACGCGCCGCAACCAACTTCGCCGCGTCCGCCAGCGACAACACGCCCGCCACCTGCGCGGCGGCCAGCTCACCGATCGAATGCCCGGAGAGGAAGTCCGGCCGCAGCCCCCACGCCTCCACCAGCCGGAACAGCGCCACCTCAACCGCGAACAACGCGGGCTGAGTGAACCCCGTCCGGTCCAGCGCCTCGGCGTCATCCCCGAACAGCACCGCCTTCAACGGCCGCTCAAGGTGTACGTCCAGCTCATCGCAGACCGCGTCCAACGCCTCCGCGAACACCGGGTAGGCGTCGTACAGCTCACGCCCCATCCCCAGCCGCTGGCTCCCCTGCCCCGTGAACAGGAACGCCACCTTGCCGCCCTCGGCCACCGTTCCCTGGATCAGCCCGGCCGCGGACTCGCCACGCGCGAGCGCCTCCAGGCCGGACAGCAGCCCGGCGCGGTCCTCGCCGATGACCACCGCGCGCCGTTCCAGCGCCGCCCGGCCCGTGGCCAGCGAGTGGCCGACGTCCGTGGTGTCCAGCTCGGGGTGGGTGGCGAGGTGGGCGAGGAGCCGTTCGGCCTGGCCGCGCAGAGCGGCCTCGGACTTGCCCGAGAGCACCCACGGCACCGCCGGCGGCACCGCCACCGGACGACCGGTCGCGGGGGTCTCCTCGGGGACGGGGGCCGGGGCCGGGGGCTGCTCCAGGATGGTGTGGGCGTTCGTACCGCTCACACCGAACGACGAGATGGCCGCCCGGCGCGGCCGGTCGAGCTCCGGCCACGGCCGGGCCTCGGTCAGCAGCTCGAGGTCGCCCGCCGACCAGTCCACATGCGGGGTGGGCTCGTCGATGTGCAGGGTCCGCGGAAGCACCCCGTGGCGCATCGCCATGATCATCTTGATGATGCCCGCGACACCCGCGGCGGCCTGGGTGTGACCGATGTTGGACTTCAGCGAGCCCAGCCACAGCGGCTGCCCCTCCGGCCGGTTGCGGCCGTAGGTGGCGAGCAGGGCCTGGGCCTCGATCGGGTCGCCCAGCGTCGTACCCGTGCCGTGCGCCTCCACCACGTCGACATCGGCGGTGGTGAGCCGGGCGCTGGTGAGCGCGTCACGGATGACGCGCTGCTGGGACGGGCCGTTGGGCGCCGTCAGACCGTTGGAGGCGCCGTCCTGGTTGATGGCGGAGCCCCGCACGATCGCCAGCACGCGGTGGCCGTTGCGCCGCGCGTCCGACAGCCGCTCGACGAGCAGCATGCCCGCGCCCTCGGCCCAGCCGGTGCCGTCCGCCGACGCCGAGAAGGACTTGCAGCGGCCGTCGGCGGACAGCCCCTGCTGGCGGCTGAAGTCGATGAACGTGTCCGGGGTGGCCATGACGGTCACACCACCGGCCAGCGCCAGCGAGCACTCGCCGTTGCGCAGCGCCTGCGCGGCCAGGTGCAGCGCCACCAGCGACGACGAACACGCCGTGTCGATGGTGACCGCCGGGCCCTCCAGACCGAAGGTGTACGCCACCCGGCCCGATGCGATGCTGCCCGCGCCGCCGGTGCCGAGGTAGCCCTCGAGCCCCTCGGGGACGGCGGTGAGCCGGGTCAGATAGTCGTGGTACATGACGCCCGCGAAGACACCGGTCCTGCTGCCGCGCACGGCCGCCGGGTCGATGCCCGCGCGCTCGAACGCCTCCCACGACGTCTCCAGCAGCAGCCGCTGCTGCGGGTCCATCGCCACGGCCTCGCGCGGGTTGATCCCGAAGAAGTCCGGGTCGAAGTCGGCGGCGTCGTGCAGGAAGCCGCCCTCGCGGGTGTAGCTGGTGCCCACCTGGTCGGGATCGTCGCTGTAGAGGGCGTCGAGGTCCCAGCCACGGTCGACGGGGAAGTCGGAGATGGCGTCGGTGGCGCCGATGACGAGCTGCCACAGTTCCTCGGGGGTGGTGACCCCGCCGGGGTAGCGGCAGCTCATACCGACGATGGCGATCGGCTCGTCCTCGGTGACGGCCGCCACCGGGACCGGGGTGTGCGCCTCCGCCGACCCCTCGCCCACCAGCTCGGTCCGCAGATGGCGGGCCAGGACCTGCGGGTCCGGGTAGTCGAAGACGAGCGTGGCGGGCAGCCGCAGCCCGGTGACCGTGTTGAGCTGGTTGCGCAGCTCGACGGCGGTCAGCGAGTCGAAGCCCAGCTCCTTGAACGCCCGGCCCGAACCGATGGTCTCCGCGCCCGCGTAGCCGAGCACGGTGGCCACCTGCGCCCGGACCAGGTCCAGCAGCAGCCGCTCCTGTTCGGGCTCGGACAGCCCGGCGAGCCGTCCGGCAAGGCCGGACTCGCCGCCCGCCGCGACCGCGTCCACCGCGCGCCGCGCCGGGCCCCGCACCAGACCGCGCAGCAACGGCGAGATCGCGGGCTGGTTGCGCAGCGCCGCGAGGTCCAGGCGCATCGGCACCAGCGACGCCTCGTCGACGGTCAGCGCGGCGTCGAAGAGCCGCAGCCCCTCCACCACCGGCAGCGGGGGCACTCCGGCCCGCCGCATCCGGGTGATGTCGGCCTCGTCCAGGGTGTCGCCCATGCCGCCACCGGCCCACAGGCCCCACGCCAGCGCGGTGGCGGGCAGGCCCCGGGCGGCGCGGTGCTGGGCGAGGGCGTCCAGGAAGGCGTTGGCGGCCGCGTAGTTGCCCTGCCCCGGGCCACCGAAGACACCGGCGGCCGAGGAGAACAACACGAACGCCGACAGGTCGAGGTCGCGGGTGAGCTCGTGGAGGTTCCATGCCGCGTCCGCCTTCGGGCGCATGACGTGCCTTATGCGCTCAGGCGTCAGCGAGCCGATCACACCGTCGTCCAGCACACCGGCCGTGTGCACGACCGCCGTCAGCGGATGCTCGGCGGGGACGGTGGCGAGGGCCGCGGCGAGCGCGTCCCGGTCCGCCACATCACACGCCGCCCAGCGCGCCTCGGCGCCCAACTCGGCCAGCTCGGCGGTCAGTTCGGTCGCGCCCGGGGCCTGGTCGCCGCGACGGCTGACCAGCAGGAGATGCCGTACGCCACGCTCGGCCACCAAGTGGCGGGCGAACAGGCCACCCAGCGAGCCGGACGCGCCGGTGACCAGCACCGTGCCATCCGGGTTCCACTCCGGCGCCTGGTTGTCGGCCGCCGAGGCGGTGCGGGCCAGGCGTGGCGTCTTGAGGACGCCCTCCCGCACCGCGACCTCGGCCTCGCCGCTCGCGAGCGCGGCGGGCAGCGCGGCCCGGGAGCCGTCGTGGCCGTCGAGATCGATCAGGACGAAGCGGTCCGGGTTCTCGGACTGCGCGGAGCGCAGCAGACCGCGTACGGCGGCGCCCGCCAGGTCCGTCACCGGCTCACCGGTTGCGGTGGCCACGGCCCCCGAGGTCAGCAGGACCAGACGGGAGTCCGTGAAGCGGTCGTCGGCCAGCCACTGCTGGAGCAGCCCCAGCGCCTGGGTGGTGGCCTGGTGCGCCGTGGCGGCGGGCGAGGGGCTTTCCCCCACCCCGCCCCTTCCCTCAACTTGGGGCTCCGCCCCAAGGCCCCGGTCCTCAAACGCCGGACGGGCTGGAGATGCCGCGCCGGGGCCTTCGAGTGCCGCGCCGTCCGCGCGCGGCGCCGGACGGGCCGGGGATGCCGCACCCGGGCCTTCAAGTGCCGCGCCGTCCGCGGACCGGCCCGTACGCCCTTCGGGCGTGTCCTCAATCGCCGGACGGGCTTGATTTGCCGCACCCGGGCCTTCAGACGCCGCGCCGTCCGAGTGCACGGCCGGACGGGCTTGATGCGTCAGGTCCACCACGACCTGGTCCGGCAGCGCCGTTCCGGAATCGATGGCCTCGCCCAGCGCGGTCAGGTCCGGGTATGCCGTGGCGCCCGAGCCGAACGCATCCGTGCCCAGCACCGACCAGCGGCCGTCGGCCGTCGCGTCGGCCACGTCCGCGGGTGCGGCCGTCGTCCACTCCACGCGGTACAGCGACTCGTGGTAGGCCGTGCGCGCGCTCTCCAACTGCCCGGCCGACACCGGGCGCAGCACCAGCGAGTCCACGGCGGCGACCGGTGCACCGGTGGCGTCCGCGATCTCCAGCCGGACGCCGTCGCCGCCCACGGCGGCCATCCGCACCCGCAGCGTGGCCGCGCCGCTCGCGTACAGCGACACCCCGGTCCAGGCGAACGGCAGCCGCCCCTCGGTCTCGGTGCCGCCGAGCCCGGCAAGGCCGAGCGCGTGCAGCGCGGCGTCCAGCAGCGCCGGGTGCAGCCCGAACGCGGCGGCCTCCTCGGCCGTGCCCTCGTCCAGCGCCACCTCGGCGAACACCTCGCCGCCGCGCCGCCACGCCCTACGAAGCCCCTGGAACGCGGGGCCGTACGCGAAACCGACGTCCCGCAGCTCGGCGTAACGGTCGCCGACCGCCACCTCGGCGGCGTCCGCCGGAGGCCATGCGCTCAGCTCGAACGACGCCTCCGGCGCACCGGCGGACGCCAGCACACCGGACGCGTGCCGGGTCCACGGCTCCTCGGCCGACAGGTGCTCGGCCCGGGAGTGCAGTTCCAGCGGACGGCGGCCGGTGTCATCGGCCGCGCCGACCCACAGCCGCAGCTGGACACCGCCGTCCTCGGGCAGGACCAGCGGCACCTCGAGGGTCAGTTCCTCCAGCACCTCGCAGCCGACCTGGTCACCGGCGCGGACCGCGAGCTCCACGAACGCGGTTCCGGGCAGCAGCACCGTGTCCATGATGGTGTGATCGGCGAGCCACGGATGCGTGGACAGCGCAAGCCGCCCGGTGAACAGCATCCCGTCCGCGCTGGGCAGTTCGGCGCTGGCGCCGAGCAGCGGATGCCCGGCCTGGCCGAGTCCGACCGCGGCCACGTCGCCGAGGAACAGCGACGAGACCTTCGGCCAGTAGCGCTGCCGCTGGAAGGCGTACGTGGGCAGCTCGTCCGGCGCCAGCCGGGTGGCGCCGGTCCCGGCGTAGAAGGCCGCCCAGTCCACGGCCACGCCACGGACGTGCGCCCGTGCCACGGCCGTGGTCAGCGCCTCGGCCTCGGGACGGTCCTTGCGCAGGGCGGAGACGAACGCGGCGTCCGACGCGGAGTCGGTCACGCACTCCTGCGCCATCGCGGTCAGGACCCCGTCCGGGCCCAGCTCGATGAACGTGGTGACGTCGCGCGCTTCGAGGGTGCGCATGCCGTCGAGGAAGCGGACGGCCTCGCGGACGTGGCGCACCCAGAAGCCGGCCGTCGTGATCTCCTCGGCGGAGACCACGTCCCCGGTGAGGTTGGAGACGATCGGGATCTTCGGGTCCTCGTACGTCAGCCCCTCGGCCACCTCGCGGAACGCGTCCAGCATCCCGTCCATACGCGGCGAGTGGAACGCGTGGCTCACGGTGAGCCGCTTGGTCTTACGCCCCTGCGCCTCGAAATCAGACGCGATCGCGACAGCCGCGTCCTCATCGCCCGCGACGACCACGGAGCTCAGCCCGTTGAGCGCGGCGATCGACACGCGCTCGGTCAGCAGCGGCAGCACCTCGTCCTCGGACGCCTGGATGGCGATCATGGCGCCACCGGCGGGCAGCTCCTGCATCAGACGGCCACGCGCCGCCACCAACTTCGCCGCGTCCGCGAGCGAGAGCACACCCGCCACATGTGCGGCGGCCAACTCACCGATCGAATGCCCGGAGAGGAAATCGGGCCGCAGCCCCCACGCCTCCGAAACCAGCCGGAACAACGCCACCTCAACCGCGAACAACGCGGGCTGAGTGAACCCCGTCCGATCCAGCACCTCGGCGTCATCCCCGAACAGCACCGTCTTCAACGGCCGCTCAAGGTGCCCGTCCAGCTCATCGCAGACCGCGTCCAGCGCCTCCGCGAAGGCCGGGTACGCGTCGTACAGCTCACGGCCCATCCCCAGGCGCTGGCTGCCCTGCCCCGTGAACAGGAACGCCACCCGGCCACCGGCCACCGAGCCCCGCACGAGCCCGGCCGCCGTACCCCCCTCGGCGAGCGCTTCCAGAGCGGACAGCAGCCCGTCCCGGTCCTCGGCGACCAGCGCCGCGCGCTCCTCGAAGGCCGAGCGGCCCACGGCGAGTGCGTAGCCGAGGTCGGCCGTGCGGAGGTCGGTCCGCTCGGTCAGGTGGCCGTGCAGCTGCTCGGCCTGGGCGCGCAGCCCGTCTTCCGTACGGGCCGAGAGCAGCACCGGCAGGGCCGCCCGGCCCTCATCGGTGTCCGCGACAGCCTCGGCGACGTCAGCCGCCGGGGCCTCTTCCAGCACGGCGTGGGCGTTGGTGCCGCTGAAGCCGAACGAGGAGATGCCCGCACGACGCGGACGGCCGGTCTCCGGCCACTCCCGCGCCTCCGTCAGCAGGCTGATGTCGCCCGCCGCCCAGTCCACATGCGGGGTCGGCTCGTCCACGTGCAGGGTGCGTGGCAGCACCCCGTGCCGCATGGCGAGGACCATCTTCATCACACCGGCGACACCGGCGGCGGCCTGCGTATGGCCGATGTTGGACTTGATGGAGCCGAGCAGCAGCGGCTGCCCCTCCGCCCGGTCCTGGCCGTACGTGGCCAGCAGCGCCTGCGCCTCGATCGGGTCACCCAGCCGGGTGCCCGTGCCATGGGCCTCGACCGCGTCCACCTCGGACGCCGACAACCCCGCACCCGCCAGCGCCTGCCGGATCACCCGCTGCTGCGACGGACCATTCGGCGCCGTCAGACCATTCGACGCACCGTCCTGGTTGACCGCCGTGCCGCGCACGAGCGCGAGCACCGGGTGGCCATTGCGCCGCGCGTCCGACAGCCGCTCCACGAGCAGCATGCCGACGCCCTCGCCCCAGCCGGTGCCGTCCGCCCCGGCCGCGAACGCCTTGATCCGGCCGTCCTCCGCGAGTCCGCGCTGACGGCTGAAGTCCACGAACACACCGGGCGTGGACATCACGGTGACACCGCCCGCGAGCGCGATCGAGCACTCGCCGCCGCGCAGCGCCTGGATCGCCGAGTGGAGGGCGACCAGCGAGGAGGAACAGGCGGTGTCGATGGTGACCGCGGGACCTTCGAGACCGAAGGTGTAGGCGAGCCGGCCCGAGATCACGCTGGCCGCGTTGCCCGTGCCCATGTGGCCTTCGAGGCCCTGCGAGTCGCCCAGCAGCAGGGACAGGTAGTCCTGGCCGTTGGTGCCGACGAAGACACCGGCGGTGGAGCCGCGCAGCGTCGCCGGGTCGATGCCCGCACGCTCGAACGCCTCCCACGACGTCTCGAGCAGCAGCCGCTGCTGCGGGTCCATCGCCAGCGCCTCGCGCGGCGAGATGCCGAAGAACGCCGGGTCGAAGTCGGCCGCGTCCCGCAGGAAGCCGCCCTCGCGGACGTACGAGGTGCCCTCGACGTCCGGGTCCGGGTTGTAGAGCGCGTGGAGGTCCCAGCCGCGGTCGGCGGGCATGTCCGAGATGACGTCCGTGCCGGACACCAGCAGCCGCCACAACTCCTCGGGGGTGCGGACGCCGCCCGGGAAGCGGCAGCTCATCGCGACGATCGCGATCGGGTCGTCACCGGCCGCCGCGCCCGCCACCGGCGAGCCGCCGCCCGTGGCCACCGCCTGCCCGCCGAGCAGTTCGGCGAAGAGGTGGTCGGCGAGGGCGAGCGGTGTCGGATAGTCGTAGACGAGGGTGGCGGGCAGCCGCAGATCGGTGGCGGCGCCCAGGCCGTTGCGCAGTTCGACGGCGGTGAGGGAGTCGAAGCCGATGTCGCGGAAGGCCCGTTCGGCGCTGATGTCGGACACATCGGCGTGGCCGAGGACGTCCGCCACATGGGTCCGTACGAGATCCAGCAGCGCCCGGTGGCGCTCCGCCTCGGGCAGGCCGAGGAGGCGCCGCGCGAGCGCGGAGGCGGTCTCGGCCGGTGCGGCCTCGCTGGTCGCGATCACGGCGGCCTGGCGCACCTCGGGCAGGTCGGCCAGCAGGGGGCTGGGGCGGCCCGCGGTGAAGCCCGGCGCGAACCGGTCCCAGTCGACGTCCGCCACCGTCACGGCCGTGTCGCCCAGGTCGAGGGCGCGCTCCAGGGCGTCGATCGCGAGATCGGCGTCCATCGGTGGCATCCCGGCGCGGCGCATGCGCTGCTCCAGCGCCTCGTCGGCGGCCATGCCGCCCGCGGCCCACGGGCCCCAGGCGATCGAGGTGGCGGGCAGGCCCTCGGCGCGCCGCCGCTCGGCGAGCGCGTCCAGGAAGGCGTTGGCGGCGGCGTAGTTGGCCTGGCCCGCCGCGCCCACGGTGCCGCTGGTCGAGGAGAACAGCACGAACGCGGACAGGTCAAGATCGCGCGTCAGCTCGTCCAGCGCGAGCGCGGCGTCGGCCTTGGCGCGCAGGACGGTCGCGAAGCGCTCGGGGGTCAGCGACTCCAGCACGCCGTCGTCCAGCATCCCGGCCGCGTGTACCACCGCCGTCAGCGGGAGCTCGGCGGGGAGGTCGGCCAGCAGCCCGGCCAGCGCCCCGCGGTCGGCCACATCGCACGCGGTGACCGTGATCCGGGCTCCGGACGCGGCGAGTTCATCGCGCAGCTCGGCCGCGCCCGGGGCATCCAGGCCACGGCGGCTCGTGAGCACCACGTGCTCGGCGCCCTTGGCGATCAGCCAACGGGCCACCTGGCCGCCCAGCGCGCCCGTACCGCCCGTCACCAGCACCGTGCCGTGAGCACTCCAGCCCCCGGACTCCGCCACCTGCCGTGCGGTCGCCCGCGCCAGCCGGCGGCCGAACACCCCGGAGGCGCGGACGGCGATCTGGTCCTCGTCCCCGGCCCCGGCGAGCACCACCGCGAGCCGCGACAGCACCCGGTCGGTCATCGTCTCGGGGAGGTCGATGAGACCGCCCCAGCGGTCGGGCAGCTCCAGGGCCGCCACTCGGCCCAGGCCCCAGACCCGGGCACGGGCCGGGTCCACCGGCTCGCCCTGACGCCCCGTCGAGACCGCGCCCCGGGTGGCACACCACAGCGGCGCGTCGATCGCGGCGTCGCCCATGGCCTGCACGAGAGCGGCCGTGGGCAGCAGGGCGTCGGCGTCCCCGGTGGCCAGCAGCGAGAGCACACCGGCCACGGCGCCGCCGCCATCGGCCGCCGTACGCAGCCGCCCGGCGATGGACGCGCGGTCCTCGGCGGCAGCGTCCGCCAGGTCGAGCCGCCGCACCTCGGCACCCCGCTCGGTCAGCGTACGGACGACACCGTCCGTCCACGCGTCGGCGGCGGCGTCCCCAGCGGGGGCGACGACGAGCCACACCCCGGACAGCCGGGCCGCGGAGCCCAGCGACAGCGGCTTCCACGCCACCTGGTACCGCCAGCCGTCGACACCCGCTGCGGCGGCGAGGCTCGTCACCGGCTCCTCGGGCCAGTAGCGGCGGTGCTGGAAGGCGTAGGTCGGCAGGTCGACGCGGCACGCGCCGGTCCCGGCGAAGTACCCGGCCCAGTCCGGCGTCATGCCACGCACATACGCGCGGGCGACGGCCGTGGTCAGTGCCTCGGCCTCGGGACGGTCCTTGCGCAACGCGGTGGCGAAGGCGGCCGTGTTGGCCTTGGTGACGCACTCCTGCGCCATGGCGGTCAGGACACCGTCGGGGCCGAGCTCGATGAAGTTCGTGACGCCCTGGGCCTCGAGGGTCCGGATGCCATCGAGGAAGCGCACGGCCTCGCGGACGTGGCGGACCCAGAAGTCGGGGGTGGTGATCTCCTCGGCGGAGACCACGGTGCCGGTGAGGTTGGAGACGATCGGAATGCGCGGGGCCTCGTACGACAGCCCCTGCGCCACCTCGCGGAACGCGTCCAACATGCCGTCCATGCGCGGCGAGTGGAACGCGTGGCTCACGGTGAGGCGCTTGGTCTTACGGCCCCGCGCCTCGAAACCGGAAGCGATCTCCAGAGCCGCGTCCTCATCACCCGCGATGACGACGGACGTCGGCCCGTTGAGCGCGGCAATCGAGACGCGTTCAGTGAGCAGCGGCGTGACCTCTTCCTCCGACGCCTGGACGGCGATCATCGCGCCACCCTCGGCAAGCTCCTGCATCAACCGCCCACGCGCCGCCACCAGCTTCGCGGCGTCCGCGAGCGAGAGCACACCCGCCACATGCGCGGCGGCCAGCTCACCGATCGAGTGACCCGACAGGTAGTCCGGCGTCAGCCCCCATGCCTCGACCAACCGGAACAGCGCCACCTCGACCGCGAACAGCGCGGGCTGAGTGAACCCGGTCTGGTCGAGCGCCTCGGCGTCGTCCCCGAACAGCACCGTCTTCAACGGCCGTTCAAGGTGTACGTCCAGCTCGTCGCAGACCGCGTCCAGCGCCTCCGCGAACACCGGGTAGGCGTCGTACAGCTCACGGCCCATCCCGGGCCGCTGGCTCCCCTGCCCCGTGAACAGGAACGCCGTCTCGCCCTCGGCGACCGCGCCCTCGACCAGCCCCGGCGCGGACTCGCCCCGCGCCAGCGCGTCGAGCCCGGCCAGCAGGTTGTCCCTGCCGTCCGCGACCAGCACCGCGCGTGCGTCCAGCGCGGCGCGGCCGGTGGCCAGGGTGTGGGCGATGTCAGCCGGTTCGAGGTCGGGCTGGGCGGTCAGATGGGCGTACAGCCGCTCGGCCTGGGCCCGCAGGGCGTCGGTGCCCTTGGCCGAGAGCGCGTACGGCAGCACACCGGAGCCGTCCCGCTCGGTGTCCGCCACCCGCTCTGCGGTGATGGCCGGGGCCTGCTCGATGATGGTGTGCGCGTTGGTGCCGCTGATGCCGAACGACGACACCGCCGCCCGGCGCGCGCGGCCGGTCTCCGGCCACGCCATCCGCTCCGTCAGCAGCGCGATGTCACCGGCCGTCCAGTCGACATGCGGCGACGGCTCGTCCACGTGCAGCGTCTGCGGCAGCACACCGTGCCGCATGGCCATCACCATCTTGATGATGCCCGCGACACCGGCAGCGGCCTGGGCGTGGCCGATGTTGGACTTGATGGAGCCCAGCCACAACGGCTGCCCCTCGGCCCGCTCCTGGCCGTACGTGGCCAGCAGCGCCTGCGCCTCGATCGGGTCGCCCAGCGTCGTGCCCGTGCCGTGGGCCTCGACCACGTCCACATCGCCGCTGGTCAGTCCGGCGCTGGTCAGCGCCTTGCGGATGACGCGCTGCTGGGACGGGCCGTTCGGCGCGGTGAGGCCGTTGCTGGCACCGTCCTGGTTGACGGCCGAGCCGCGCACCACGGCCAGCACCTGATGGCCGTTGCGCCGCGCGTCCGACAGCCGCTCCACGAGCAGCATGCCCACGCCCTCGCCCCAGCCGGTGCCGTCCGCCCCGGCCGCGAACGCCTTGCAGCGGCCGTCGGCGGCCAGGCCGCCCTGGCGGCTGAACTCGGTGAAGTGGCCGGGCGTCGTCATCACGGTGACACCGCCCGCGAGCGCCATCGCGCACTCGCCCTGGCGCAGCGCCTGGATCGCCCAGTGCAGCGCCACCAGCGACGACGAACAGGCCGTGTCGACGGTGACCGCCGGGCCCTCCAGACCGAGGGCGTAGGCGATACGGCCGGACATGACACTGCCCGCGTTGCCCGTCATCACATGGCCCGCGACCTCCGAACCGGCCTGCTCCAGACCGGCGTCGTAGCCGCTGTAGGCCGCGCCCACGAACACGCCGACCGAGCGGCCGCGCAGCGAGTCCGGGTCGATCCCGGCGCGCTCGAACACCTCCCAGGACGTCTCCAGCAGCAGCCGCTGCTGCGGGTCCATGGCCAGCGCCTCACGCGGCGAGATCCCGAAGAACGCGGCGTCGAAGAGGTCCGCTTCGTGCAGGAAGCCACCGGCGCGGGCGTAGTCGGACGGGCCCGCGTCGGCCTCGTCGCCGTCCGCCGCCCACTGGCTCTCCCAGTTGCGGTTGACGGGGAATCCGGTGATGGCGTCCGAGCCCGTGGCCACGAGCTGCCACAGGTCCTCGGGCGAGCGGACGTCGCCGGGGTAGCGGCAGCCCATCGCGACGATGGCGATCGGGTCGTCGGCGAGGGAGGCGGTGGCGGTGGCCGCGAGTGCGGGGTCCGCCGGCTCGGCCTCGGCCTCGTTCTCGTCCGGGCCGAGGAGTTCGGCGCGCAGATGGTCGGCGAGGACGGTGGGGTTGGGGTGGTCGAAGACGATCGTGGTGGGCAGCTTGAGCCCGGTGGCGGCGGAGAGCCGGTTGCGCAGTTCGACGGCGGTGAGCGAGTCGAAGCCCAGCTCCTTGAAGGCCCGGCGCGCCTCGATGGCATCGGCGGAGGCGTGGCCGAGGGCCGTGGCCACATGGCCGCGTACGAGGTCCAGCAGCGTCCGGCGGCGCTCGTTCGGGGAGAGCGCGCGCAGCCGGTCCGCGAGGGAGGAACCGGCGGCGAGCGCGCCCGCGGCGGTGCGCCGGCCGGTGGTCCGGATCAGCCCGCGCAGCAGCGCCGGGACCGGGCCGGATCCGGCGGCGGAGCGCAGCGCGGCGAGGTCGAGGCGGGCCGGGATCAGCAGGGTGCGGCCGGTGCGGCGGGCGGCGTCGAAGAGCGCCATGCCCTCGTCGTCGCTGAGGGCGCCCATGCCGCTGCGGGCCAGCCGCAGCAGATCGGTCTCGGTCAGACCGCCGGTGATCCCGCCGGACCGGGCCCACAGGCCCCACACCAGCGAGGTGGCGGGCAGGCCCGCCGCATGGCGATGTGCGGCGAGCGCGTCGAGGAAGACGTTGGCCGCGGCGTAGTTGGCCTGTCCCGCGCCGCCCAGCGTGCCCGCGATGGCGGAGAACAGCACGAACGCGGACAGGTCGAGGTCGCGGGTCAGCTCATGCAGATTCCACGCCGCGTCCACCTTGGGACGCAGCACCCGCTCCAGCTGCTCGGCCGTCAGGGCGGCGGCCGTGCCGTCGTCCAGCACACCGGCGGTGTGCACGACGGCCGTCAGCGGATGCTCGGCCGGGACGGCGGCCAGGGTGGCGGCGAGCGCGTCGCGGTCCGCGGCGTCGCAGGCGGCGAGGGTGACCTCGGCGCCCCGCGTACGGAGTTCGGCGGCCAGTTCGGCGGCCCCGTCGGCGTCCGCGCCACGACGGCTGGTCAGCAGCAGGTGACGTACGCCGTGCTCGGCCACCAGGTGGCGGGCGAGCAACTGGCCGAGGGCACCGGTGCCGCCGGTGATGAGCACGGTGCCATCGGCGTCGAACGCGGGGGCGGCGGCCACGGAGTTGTTGTCGGGAGCCGCGGCCGAGTCCGGCGTCGGGGTCGAGCCCGAGCCCAAGCCCGGGATCAGGGCCGAACCCGAGGCCGGGGCCGAGCCGGGGACCGAGCCCGGGGCCGGGGCCGAGCCCGGGGCCGGGGCCGAGCCCGGGGCCGGGGCCGAGCCCGGGGCCGGGGCCGAGCCCGGGGCCGGGGCCGAGCCCGGGGCCGGGGCCGAGCCCGGGGCCGGGGCCGGGGCGCGGGTCAGGCGGGGGGCCAGGGTGCGGCCCGTGCGCAGGGCGAGCTCCGGCTCCCCGGTGGCCAGGGCGTCGGAGAGCGCGTCCGCGGAGGTCTCGTCGAGGTCGACGAGGACGAAACGGCCGGGGTTCTCGGTCTCGGCGGAACGCACCAGACCCCACAGGGGTGCGTGCGCCAGGTCGGTGACGCCCTCCTCGGCATCAGCGGCCATCGCGCCCCGGGTGACGAGCACCAGGCGCGCGTCGGCGAACCGCTCATCGGCCAGCCAGCCCTGCACCAGGGCCAGCGCACGCCGTGCCTCCCGGTGCGCGGCCTCGGCCACGTTCTCGTTCGCGTCGCCGGGTATGGGCGCGAAAGACGCGAGGACCAGATCCGGGGCGGCGGTGTCGCCCGCCTCGACGGACGCGCCCAGCGCGGCCAGATCGGGGACGGAGTCGGCGGCCACTCCGGCCGCGACCAGCCCGAACGGGTCCTCGCCCAGGGCAATACGGCGAGCGACGGCATCCGGCCCGGCGGAGGCGGTCTGCGGGGCCACCCAGTCCAGCCGGAACAGGCTCTGCCGCGCCACATCCGCGTCACCGGTGAGGTCATCGGGCAGCGGACGGCAGCGCAGGCCGTCCACGGCGGCGACCGGCTCGCCCGTGGCATCGGCCAGCGCCAGGGACACCGTGTCGGCTCCGGCGGGTGCGATCCGTACGCGCAGCGCCGACGCGCCCTCCGCGTACAGGGAGACGCCCTGCCAGCCATCGGTCAGCTGGGCGCCGTCGCGGCCGTGGAGGGCGTGCAGGGCGGCGTCCAGCAGCGCCGGATGGACGGCGAACTCCTCGGCGCCGGGCTTGGCGTCGTCGTCCAGCCGGACCTCGGCGAAGAGTTCGTCCCCGCGCCGCCAGGCGGCCGTGAGCCCCTGGAACCCGGGGCCGTACCGCAGCCCGTCCTCGGCCAGCCGGGCGTAGAGCGCCTCGGGTTCGATGGCCTCGGCGGCGGTCGGCGGCCACTCGGCGAGGTCGAACGACGGGCTGGGGGCCCCGGAGGTGAGCACTCCGCTCGCGTTGCGCACCCACGCCGTTTCGGCGGCGGCGTCCTCCGTACGGGAGGAGACGGTGAACGAGCGGTGCCCGGCGTCGTCCGGCGCGCCGACCGTGACCTGGAGCCGGACGCCACCGCGTACGGGCAGTACCAGCGGGGTGTGCGGGGTCAGCTCGTCGAGGAGGTCACATCCGAGCTGGTCACCGGCCCGGACGGCAAGCTCCACGAACGCCGAGCCCGGCACCACCACCGCGTCCCGGACCGTGTGCTCGGCCAGCCACGGATGGGTGTCGAGACCCAGCCGCCCCGTGAACACCAGCCCATCGGACTCCGCCAGCGGCACCGCCGCACCCAGCAGCGGATGCCCCGCCAGCTCCAGCCCAACGGACGCCACATCACCCACGGACACCGCGCCCGGCTCCAGCCAGAACCGCTCGCGCTGGAAGGCGTACGTCGGCAGGTCCACGCGGTGCGCGCCCGTACCGGCGAAGTACGCGGCCCAGTCCACCGCCACACCGCGCACATGGGCGCGCGCGAGAGCGGTGGTCAGCGCCTCGGCCTCGGGACGGTCCCTGCGCAGCGCGGAGATGAACCCGGCGTCGGACGCCGAATCGGTCACGCAGTCCTGGGCCATCGCGGTGAGCACACCGTCCGGGCCCAACTCGATGAACGTGGAGACGTTCTGCGCCTCAAGGGTCCGCACCCCGTCCAGGAAGCGCACGGCCTCACGGACATGGCGCACCCAGAAGTCGGGGGTCGTGATCTCATCGGCGGAGACGACGGCACCGGTGAGGTTGGAGACGATCGGAATGCGCGGGGCCTCGTACGACAGCCCCTGCGCGACCTCGCGGAACGCGTCCAACATGCCGTCCATACGCGGCGAATGGAACGCATGGCTGACCGTGAGCCGCTTGGTCTTCCGACCCCGCGCCTCGAACGAGGCAACGATCGCGACAGCCTCGTCCTCATCACCCGCGATGACCACCGACGTGGGCCCATTGAGCGCGGCGATGCTCACGCCATCGGTGAGCAGCGGCGCCACCTCATCCTCCGACGCCTGCACCGCGACCATCACGCCACCCGCCGGAAGCGCCTGCATCAACCGCCCACGCGCCGCAACCAACCGCGCAGCATCCGCCAGCGACAGCACACCCGCCACATGCGCGGCCGCCAACTCACCAATCGAATGCCCGGAAAGGAAATCGGGCCGCAGACCCCACGCCTCCGACACCAGCCGGAACAACGCCACCTCAACCGCGAACAACGCAGGCTGAGTGAACCCCGTCCGATCCAGCACCTCGGCATCGTCCCCGAACAGCACATCCCGCAGCGGGCGCTCAAGATGCGGATCCAGCTCCGCACACACCGCGTCCAGCGCCTCCGCGAACACCGGATAGGCGTCATACAGCTCACGCCCCATCCCCAGCCGCTGACTCCCCTGCCCCGTGAACAGGAACGCCACCTTGCCACCGGCCACCGAACCCTCGACCACACCCGGCGCACCACGCCCCTCAGCCAGCGCACCCAAACCAGCCAGCAGCCCATCCCGGCCCTCGGCCACCACCACCGCACGGTGATCAAAGGCCGACCGCCCGGTCGCCAGCGAGAACCCCACATCCACCGGACGCAGCTCACCCCCCGCCACCACATGCGCCACCAACCGCTCCGCCTGAGCACGCAACGCGCCCGCACCCCGCCCCGAAAGCACCCACGGCACCACACCCGGAGCCACAGCACTCACAGGAGCCTCAGCCGCCTCCACCACCGGCGCCTGCTCGATGATCGTGTGCACATTCGTACCGCTCACACCGAACGACGAGATGCCCGCCCGGCGCGGCTGGCCGGTCTCGGGCCACGGCCGCGCCTCGGTCAGCAGGGACACCTCTCCCGCCGACCAGTCGACATGCGGGGTGGGCTCGTCCACGTGCAGCGTCTGCGGCAGCACCCCGTGCCGCATCGCCATGACCATCTTGATGACGCCACCGATACCGGCGACGTTCTGGGTGTGGCCGATGTTCGACTTCAGCGAGCCGAGCCACAGCGGACGCCCCTCCGGCCGCTCCTGGCCGTACGTGTCGAGCAGCGCCTGCGCCTCGATGGGGTCGCCCAGCGTCGTGCCCGTGCCATGGGCCTCCACCGCGTCCACATCGGCGGCGGCGAGCCGGGCGTTCTCCAGGGCCTGCCGGATGACACGCCGCTGGGACGGCCCGTTCGGCGCCGTCAGACCGTTGGACGCACCGTCCTGGTTCACGGCGCTGCCACGCACCACCGCAAGCACCGGGTGGCCGTTCCTGCGCGCGTCCGACAGCCGCTCGACCAGCAGCACGGCGACACCCTCGGACCAGCCGGTGCCGTCCGCCGAGGCCGCGAAGGACTTGCAGCGGCCGTCGGCGGAGAGTCCGCGCTGGCGGCTGAACTCCACGAACACATCCGGGGAGGACAGCACGGTCGCGCCCGCCGCCACCGCCAGTGAGCACTCGCTCTGCCGCAGCGCCTGGACCGCCAGGTGCAGCGCGACCGAGGACGAGGAGCAGGCGGTGTCGATGGTGGCCGCCGGGCCCTCGAGACCGAAGGCGTAGGAGAGCCGCCCGGACGCGACGCTGGAGGCGGTGCCGGTGAGCAGATGGCCCTCGACACCCTCCGGCAGGTCGTACTCCCCCGCCCCGTACGCCTGCGTGGACGCGCCGACGAACACACCGGTACGCGAGCCCCGCATCGTCGCCGGGTCGATCCCGGCCCGCTCGAACGCCTCCCACGACGTCTCCAGCAGCAGCCGCTGCTGCGGGTCCATCGCCAGCGCCTCGCGCGGCGAGATCCCGAAGAAGCCCGGGTCGAACCGGCTCGCGTCGTACAGGAACCCGCCCCCGCGGGCGTAGAACGTGCCCTCGCGTTCCGGGTCCGGGTCGTACAGCGCCTCGATGTCCCAGCCGCGGTCGTCGGGGAAGCCGGAGATGGCGTCCTGACCGTCCGCGACGAGCCGCCACAGCTCCTCGGGGCTGCCGACGCCGCCGGGGAACCGGCAGCTCATGCCGACGATCGCGATCGGTTCCCGGGAGGCGTCGGTGAGCTGCTGGTTCTGTTTCCGCAGCCGCTCGGTTTCCTTGAGCGAGGCCCGCAGCGCGTCAACGAGCTTTTCGTTGGGGGTTGTCATCGTGTACTCCGTGCTTGGGCCCGCGTCAGGAATCGTTGCCGTCGAGGCTGTCGAGGTCGAGCGCCATGTCGATGAGGTGCTGGACGTCCATCTCGTCGATGGACTCCGCCTCGTCCTCGGCGCGGCTGGGGTCGGAAGTGGCGACTTGTGGATCGGCCAGCCTGAGCAGCGTGTCCAGCAGCCCGGCCTCCCGGATCCGGCTCATCGGGATGGTGGCCAGGGTGCGGCGCAGCTCGGCGTCCTGCGGATCGAGGTCCACATCGGGCAGGGCGTGGCCGGGGCCGTGGCCCGGTCCGTCCGGGACCAGCTCGGTCAGCAGGTGCTCGGCGAGCGCGGCCGGTGTCGGGTAGTCGTAGACCAGGCCGGCGGGCAGCTTGAGGCCGGTGGCCGCGCCGAGCCGGGTGCGCAGTTCGACCGCGGTGAGCGAGTCGAAGCCCAGCTCGTTGAATGCGCGCCCGGCCTCGACCTCGTCGGCGGACGCGTGGCCGAGGGCGCTGGCCACATGGGTGCGGACCAGCTCCAGCACCGCGTCCTCGCGCTCGGCCGCGGACAGCCCGGCGAGCCGCTCGCGCAGGCCCGGCGCGCCGCCGGCCGCCGCCTTGTCCGCCGGCCCGCCGTCGCCGCCGCCGCGCAGGGCCTTGGCCACCTGCGGCAGATCGTCGATCAGCGGGCGGGGGCGGGCGGCGGTGAAGGCCGGGGCGAAACGCTCCCAGTCGACATCGGCCACCGTCACGGCGGTCTCCTCGCGGGAGAGCACCCGCTGGAAGGCGACCATGTTCACCTCCGGTGCCATGGGCGGCAGTCCACGGCGGCGCAGCTGCTCCTCGGCGTCGCCCTCGGCGGCCATGCCGCCCTCCGCCCACGGGCCCCAGGCCACGGAGGTGGCGGGCAGGCCACGGGCCCGGCGCTGTTCGGCCAGCGCGTCGAGGAACGCGTTTCCGGCCGCGTACGCGCCCTGGCCGCCGCTGCCCCACACCCCGGCGATCGAGGAGAAGAGCACGAAGGCGTCCAGCGGGTCGGCGTCCGCGCCGAAGAGCGCGTCGAGGTGGACCGCTCCGGTCGTCTTGGCCGCCACGATCCGGGCGAACTCGGGGAGTTCGGTGCCGGTGCCGGGCTCCTGGGAGATCCCGGCCGAGTGCACCACGGCCCGGACCGGGGTGCCGTTGGCCGCCAGCTTCTCCACCAGCGCGGTGAGCGCGTGGCGGTCGGCCACATCGCACGCCTCGACGGTCACGGCGGTCTCGGTGCCGGACAGCTCGGCCACGATCTCGGCCGCGCCCGGCGCGTCGGGGCCTCGGCGGCTGAGCAGCACCAGCCGCTCCGCGCCGTGGTCGGCCAGCCAGCGGGCCACATGCCGCCCCAGGGCGCCCGTGCCACCGGTCACCAGCACGGTGCCGCGCGGCGTCCAGGGCTCGGCGGCCGCGGTGGCGGCGGTGCGCGGGGCCGGGACGAGACGGCGTACGAAGACCCCGGTGGCGCGGATCGCCACCTGGTCCTCGTCGTCCGACCCGGCGAGCACGGCCGCGAGCCGGTCCAGCGCCCGCTCGTCCACGGTCTCCGGCAGATCGACCAGACCGCCCCAGCGCTCGGGCTGCTCCAGGGCGACCACGCGTCCGTAGCCCCAGACCTGGGCCTGGGTGGCGCTGTCCAGCCGGTCGGCGCCGCCGGTCGAGACCGCGCCCCGGGTGGCGCACCACAGCCGCGCCGGGGCGTCGTCGCCCCGCCGCGCCAGCGCCTCGGCCAGCGCACCGGTCAGCGCGAGGCCGACCGGCACCGCCGGATGCTCCGGGTGCGGCCGCTCGTCCAGCGCCAGCAGGGACAGCACCCCGGCCACCGGGCCGTCGGCCGACGCCGCGGCGAGGCGGTCGGCCACGGCGGCGGGGTCGGTGTCCACGGCGTCCAGTTCCAGCGTGACGACCCGCGCGCCGCGCCGCGCCAGATCGTCGGCCACGGCGGTGAGCCGCGGGTCGTCGGCGTGGCTCGCCGGAAGGACGGTCAGCCAGGTGCCGGAGGGGGCCGGGGCGCCCGACACGCCGCCCCGCGGGCTCGGCTTCCACACCACGTTGTAGAGGTGGCCGTCGGCGGCGGACCGCTCGCGCTGGGCGCGGCGCCACGACGACAGGGCGGGCAGCACCGCGCTGAGCGGCTGGTCGCCCTCGACCCGCAGCTCACCGGCGAGCGACTCCCAGTCCTCGCGCTCCACGGCCTCCCAGAACCGCGCGTCCACCGCGTCCACGGCGCCCTCGGCCGGGGCCCCGGCCTCCGGGGCGGTGTCCGGCCAGTAGCGGCGGCGCTGGAACGCGTAGGTCGGCAGGTCCACGCGGTGTGCGCCGGTCCCGGCGAAGTACCCGGCCCAGTCCACCTCGGCGCCCCGGACATACGCCTGAGCGAGCGCGGTGGTGACGGTCTCGGCCTCGGGACGGTCCTTGCGCAGCACGGCGGCGAAGGCGGCGTCGGCCTCGGAGTCGGCCACGCAGTCCTGGGCCATGGCGGTCAGCACACCGTCGGGGCCCAGCTCGACGTAGGTGGTGACGCCCTGGGCTTCCAACGTCCGTACGCCATCGAGGAAACGCACCGCCTCGCGGACGTGGCGCACCCAGAAGTCGGGGCTGGTGATCTCCTCGGCGGAGACCAGCTCGCCGGTCAGGTTGGACACGATCGGGATGCGCGGGGATTCGTATGTGAGTCCCTGCGCGACCTCGCCGAACGCGTCCAACATGCCGTCCATGCGCGGGGAGTGAAAGGCGTGGCTGACGGTGAGCCGCTTGGTCTTACGGCCCTGGGCCTCGAACGCGGCCGCGATCTCAGCCGCCGCGTCCTCATCGCCCGCGATGACGACCGACGTGGGCCCGTTGAGCGCGGCGATCGAGACACGCTCGTTGAGCAGCGGCGTCACCTCGTCCTCGGACGCCTGGACGGCGATCATCGCGCCACCCTCGGCAAGCTCCTGCATCAGACCGCCACGCGCGGTCACCAGCTTCGCCGCGTCGGCCAGCGAGAACACGCCCGCCACATGCGCGGCGGCCAGCTCACCGATCGAATGGCCGGACAGGAAGTCCGCCTTCAGACCCCACGCCTCGACCAGCCGGAACAGCGCCACCTCAACCGCGAACAAGGCAGGCTGAGTGAACCCCGTCTGGTCCAGCGCCTCGGCGTCATCCCCGAACAGAACCTCGTGAAGCGGCCGTTCAAGGTGCGCGTCCAGCTCCGCGCACACCTCGTCCAGCGCGTCCGCGAACACCGGGTAGGCGTCGTACAGCTCACGCCCCATCCCCGGCCGCTGGCTGCCCTGACCGGTGAAGAGGAACGCCACCTTGCCCCCGGACACCGAGCCCTCGACGAGCCCCGCCGCGCCACGCCCCTCGGCCAGCGCCGCGAGCTGGTCGCCGAGGAGGGCGCCGTCCCGGCCGAGCAGCACGGCCCGGTGTTCCAGGGCGGCACGCGAAGTGGCCAGGGAGTACGCGAGGTCGAGCGGGCGCGGACCGTCGGCCCCGGCGGCGCCCGCGGAGGGGCGCAGCCGTGCGGCCTGGGCCCGTAGCGCGTCCTCGGTACGGGCCGAGACCGGCCAGGCGAGGACGGGCAGGGACCGCTCCGGGGCGGGCAGGGGGACCGCGTCCATGGCCGGGGCCTGCTCGATGATGGCGTGCGAGTTGGTGCCGCTGAAGCCGAACGACGACACGCCCGCGCGGCGCGGACGGCCGGTCTCCGGCCAGGGCCGGGCCTCGGTCAGCAGCTCGATATCCCCGGCGGTCCAGTCGACGTGCGGGGTCGGCTCGCTGACGTGCAGGGTCCGCGGCAGCACACCGTGCCGCATCGCCATGACCATCTTCATGATGCCGGCGGCGCCCGCCACGGCCTGGGTGTGGCCGATGTTGGACTTGACCGAGCCCAGCCACAGCGGACGGTCCTCGGGCCGGTCCTGGCCGTAGGTGGCGAGCAGCGCCTGCGCCTCGATCGGGTCGCCCAGCGTGGTACCGGTGCCGTGGGCCTCCACGGCGTCGATGTCCGTGGCCGACAGCCCGGCGCCCGCGAGGGCCTGCCGGATGACGCGCTGCTGGGACGGGCCGTTGGGCGCCGTCAGGCCGTTGGACGCGCCGTCCTGGTTGATGGCGGTGGAGCGCAGGACGGCGAGCACCGGGTGACCGTTCCTGCGCGCGTCGGAGAGCCGCTCCACCAGGAACAGGCCCACGCCCTCGGACCAGTTGGTGCCGTCAGCGTCCGCCGAGAACGCCTTGATCCGGCCGTCGGCGGCCAGTCCGCGCTGCCGGCTGAACTCCAGGAAGGCACCCGGGGTGGACATGACCGTGACGGCACCGGCCAGCGCGAGCGTGCATTCGCCGTTGCGCAGCGCCTGCGCGGCCAGGTGCAGCGCCACCACCGAGGACGAGCAGGCGGTGTCGATGGTGACCGCCGGGCCTTCCAGCCCGAAGGCGTAGGAGAGGCGGCCGGAGGCCACGCTGGAGGAGTTGCCGGTGCCGAGGTGGCCTTCGAGGCCCTGCGGCTCGTTCAGCCACAGGGTCAGGTAGTCCTGGTCGTTGGAGCCGATGTAGACGCCGGTACGGCTGCCGCGCAGCGCGGCCGGGTCGATCCCGGCCCGCTCGAACGCCTCCCAGGTGGTCTCCAGCAGCAGCCGCTGCTGCGGGTCCATCGCGAGGGCTTCACGCGGCGAGATGCCGAAGAACGAGGCGTCGAAGTCGGCCACGTCGTGCAGGAAGCCGCCCTCGCGGGTGTAGCTGGTGCCCTCGAGGTCGGGGTCGTCGCTGTAGAGGGTGGCGAGGTCCCAGCCGCGGTCGGCGGGGAACGGGGTGATGGCGTCGTCACCGGCCACCAGCAGCTGCCACAGCTCCTCGGGCGAGTGCACCCCGCCGGGGAAGCGGCAGCTCATGGCGACGATCGCGATCGGGTCGTCGCGGTCCACCGCGCTGATCACCCGGTCGGGGACGACAGCGTCGGCCGGGTCCCCCACGATCTCCTCGCGCAGATGGCCCGCCAGAGCGGTCGAGGTGGGGTAGTCGAAGACGAGCGTCGGCGGCAGCCGCAGCCCGGTGGCCTCGCGCAGCAGGTTGCGCAGCTCGACGGCGGTCAGGGAGTCGAAGCCCAGGTCCTTGAACGCCCGGCCCTCCTCGACGGCCTGCGGGCCCGCATAGCCGAGGACGGCCGCCACCTGCGTACGGACCAGGTCCAGCAGCAGCCGGTCCTGCTCGGCCGCGCTCAGCCCGGCCAGCCGTTCCGCCAGCGCGGAACCGCCGCCCGCGGCGGTGTCCACCGCGCGGCGCACCGGGACCCGCACCAGCCCGCGCAGCAGCGGCGCGAGCGCGCCCGCCGCGGCCTGGGCGCGCAGCGCCACGGCGTCCACGCGCATCGGGACCGGTGCCACCTCGTCCGTGGTGAGCGCGGCGTCCAGGAGCGCCAGGCCCTCCGCCGGCGACAGCGGCGGCAGCCCGGCCCGCCGCATCCGGCCGATGTCTGCCTCGTCCAGGCCACCGGCCATACCGGCGCCCGCCCAGGGGCCCCAGGCCAACGAGAGGGCGGGCAGACCCTCGGCGCGGCGGTGTGCGGCCAGGGCGTCCAGGAAGGCGTTGGCGGCAGCGTAGTTGCCCTGGCCGGGGGTGCCGAACACGCCCGAGGCGGAGGAGAACAACACGAAGGCGGTCAGGCCCAGCTCGCGGGTGAGCTCGTGGAGGTTCCAGGCCGCGTCCGCCTTCGGGCGCATGACGTGCGTGATGCGCTCAGGCGTCAGCGAGCCGATCACACCGTCGTCCAGCACACCGGCGGTGTGGACGACGGCGGTCAGCGGATGCTCGGCGGGGATGGCGGCGAGGGCCGCGGCGAGCGCGTCCCGGTCCGCCACATCACACGCCGCCCAGCGCGCCTCGGCGCCCAACTCGGCCAGTTCCGCGCGGAGTTCTTCCGCACCCGGGGCCTCGCCGCCACGACGGCTCACCAACAGCAGACGCCGTACGCCACGCTCGGCCACCAGATGCCGGGCCACCAGCCCGCCCAGCGAACCGGACGCGCCGGTCACCAGCACCGTGCCCTCGGGGTCGAAGGTGTTCTCGGTGCCCGTCTGTTCCGCGACCGGCACCCTGGCCAGCCTCGGGATACGGGCCACGCCCGCACGGACGGCCAGTTGCTCCTCGCCCGCCGCCAGCGCGGCCGGAAGCGCCGCGAGCGACGCGTCCTGGCCGTCGATGTCCAGGAGGACGAAGCGGTCCGGGTTCTCGGCCTGCGCCGTACGCAGCAGACCATGGACGGCGGCGCCCGCGAGGTCCGCCACCGGCTCACTGGCCTCGGTGGCCACGGCTCCCGAGGTCAGCAGGACCAGGCGTGAGTCCGTGAAGCGGTCGTCGGCCAGCCACTGCTGGAGCAGCCCCAGCACCTGGGTGGTGGCCTGATGCGCCGTGGGGGCGGGCGAGGGGCTTTCCCCCACCCCGCCCCTTCCCGCAGCATCGATATGCGGCTCCGCCGCGTGGAGGGGCTCCGCCCCTTGAACCCCATCGGGGCTCCGCCCCGGACCCCGGTCCTCAAGCGCCGGACGGACTGGAGATGCCACCACCACGTACTCCGGCAGCGCCGTTCCGGAATCGACGGCCTCGCCCAGCTCCGCGAGGTCCGCGTATGCCGTGGCATCCAACCCGAACGCATCCGTGCCCAGCACCGCCCAGCGACCGCCGCCGGGCGCGCCGGCGCCCGCCCCGGCCGGGAGTCCGGTCCACTCCACGCGGAACAGCGACTCGTGGTACGCCGCCCGCGCGGCCCGCACCTGCTCCGCCGACACGGCGCGCAGGACCAGCGAGTCCACGGCGGCGACCGGCGCACCGGCCGCGTCCGCGATCTCCAGCCGGACACCGTCCGCGCCACGCGGCTCCAGCCGTACCCGCAGCGCCGGGGCGCCGCTCGCGTACAGCGACACGCCGCTCCAGGCGAACGGCAGCCGCCCCTGGCCGTCGCCGTCGCCCATGCCGTCCAGGCCGAGCGCGTGCAGCGCCGAGTCGAGCAGCGCCGGGTGCAGGCCATACGCCTGCGCGTCCGGCGCGGTGGACTCGTCCAGCCGGACCTCGGCGAAGAGTTCGTCCCCGCGCCGCCACGCGGCCGTGAGCCCCTGGAACACCGGGCCGTACCGCAGCCCGCCGTCCGCGAGCGCCGCGTACAGCTCCTCGGTACGGGCCGCCTCGGCGCCCTGCGGCGGCCACGCGGTCAGCGCGAACGACGGCCGGGGGGCGCCCGTGGCGAGCACACCGTCGGCGTGTCGCGTCCACGGCTCCTCGGCCGGCGCGTCTTCCGCGCGGGACAGCACGGTCAGCGAACGCCGTCCGGCGCCATCGGGCGCGCCGACGGTGAGCTGAAGCCGGACGCCGCCGCGTTCCGGCAGCACCAGCGGGGCATGCAGGGTCAGCTCGTCGAGCAGGTCACAGCCGACCTGGTCACCGGCCCGGACGGCAAGCTCCACGAACGCCGTGCCGGGCAGCACCACCGCGCCCCGCACCACATGGTCGGCCAGCCACGGATGCGTATCCACACCCAGCCGTCCCGTGAACACCAGCCCATCGGTCTCCGCCAGCGGCACGGCGGCGCCCAGCAGCGGATGCCCCGCCAACTCCAGGCCCACGGACGCCATATCGCCCACGGACGCCGCACCCGGCTCCAGCCAGAACCGCTCATGCTGGAAGGCATACGTCGGCAGATCGACGTGGTGGGCGCCCCTACCGGCGAAGTATCCGGCCCAGTCCACCGCCACACCGCGCACATGGGCGCGAGCGACGGCCGTGGTCAGCGCCTCGGCCTCGGGGCGGTCCTTGCGCAGCGCGGACACCAGAGTGGCGTCATCGCGGGTCAGGCAGTCCTGCGCCATCGCGGTGAGCACACCGTCCGGACCCAGCTCGATGAACGTCGTCACGCCCTTGGCCTCGAGGGTGCGCACACCGTCGAGGAAGCGGACGGCCTCACGGACGTGGCGCACCCAGAAGTCGGGAGTCGTGATCTCCTCGGCGGACACCACGCCACCGGTCAGATTCGACACGATCGGAATCTTCGGAGCCTCGTAGGTCAGCCCCTCGGCCACCTCGCGGAACGCGCCCAGCATCCCGTCCATACGCGGCGAGTGGAACGCATGGCTCACAGTGAGCCGCTTGGTCTTACGACCCCGCGCCTCGAAACCCGACGCGATCGCGACAGCCGCGTCCTCATCACCCGCGATGACCACCGACGACGGCCCGTTGAGCGCGGCAATCGACACCCGCTCATCCAGCAGCGGCGTCACCTCGTCCTCCGACGCCTGCACCGCGATCATCGCGCCACCTTCGGCAAGCTCCTGCATCAACCGCCCACGCGCCGCCACCAACTTCGCCGCATCCGCCAGCGACAACACACCCGCCACATGCGCGGCGGCCAACTCACCGATCGAATGCCCGGAGAGGAAATCGGGCCGCAACCCCCACGCCTCCGACACCAGCCGGAACAACGCCACCTCAACCGCGAACAACGCGGGCTGAGTGAACCCCGTCCGATCCAGCACCTCGGCATCGTCCCCGAACAGGACATCCTTCAAAGGCCGCTCAAGACGCGGATCCAGCTCCGCACACACCGCGTCCAAAGCCTCCGCGAACACCGGATAGGCGTCGTACAACTCACGCCCCATCCCCAGCCGCTGACTCCCCTGCCCCGTGAACAGAAACGCCGTCCCGCCCTCGACGACCGTGCCCTCGACCAGCCCCGGCCCGGACTCCCCCCGCGCCAGCGCCTCCAGGCCCGCCGCCAGCCCGGCGCGGTCCTCGCCCACGAGCACCGCGCGGCGCTCCAGGGCCGCCCGGCCGGTGGCCAGCGAGTGGCCCACATCGGCGGCGCCGAGGGCGGGTTCACGGTCGAGGTGGGCGGCGAGGCGCCGGGCGTTGTCGCGCAGCGCCGCCGCGTTCCTGGCGGAGAGGAGCCACGGCAGCACGGTGGCGGTGACCGGCGCCGCGTTCGCGGCCGGGGTGGCGTCCCCGTCCGTGGCCGACGACTCCTCGGCCTCCGGCTCGGGGGCCTGCTCCAGGATGGTGTGGGCGTTGGTGCCGCTCACGCCGAAGGCCGAGATACCGGCCCGGCGCGGCCTGCCGGTCTCGTCCCAGGGCCGGGCCTCGGTCAGCAGGGAGACCTGGCCCGCCGTCCAGTCGACGGTCGGCGACGGCTCATCGACGTGGAGGGTCTTGGGCATGAGGCCGTGGCGTATCGCCATGACCATCTTGATGACGCCCGCGACGCCCGCCGCCGCCTGGGCGTGGCCCAGGTTGGACTTGAGCGAGCCCAGCCACAGCGGCCGCCCCTCGGGCCGCTCCTGGCCGTAGGTGGCCAGCAGCGCCTGCGCCTCGATGGGGTCGCCCAGCGTGGTGCCCGTGCCATGCGCCTCGACGACGTCGATCTCGGCGGCGGACAGCCGGGCGTTCTCCAGGGCGTGGCGGATGACACGCCGCTGGGACGGGCCGTTCGGCGCCGTCAGACCGTTTGACGCGCCGTCCTGGTTCACCGCGCTGCCGCGCACCACGGCCAGCACCTGGTGGCCGTGTCGGCGCGCGTCCGACAGCCGCTCGACCAGCAGCACGCCGACGCCCTCGGACCAGCCGGTGCCGTCCGCCGACGCGGCGAAGGACTTGCAGCGGCCGTCGGGGGCGAGGCCGCGCTGGCGGCTGAACTCCACGAAGACATCGGGGTTGGGCATCACGGTGACGCCGCCGACGAGGGCCAGCGAGCATTCGCGCTGCCGCAGCGCCTGGGCCGCCCAGTGCAGCGCGACCAGCGACGAAGAGCACGCGGTGTCGATCGTGGCGGCCGGGCCCTCGAGGCCGAAGGTGTAGGCGATACGGCCGGACAGCACGCTGGTGGCGCCGCCGGTGAGCAGCAGGCCCTCCAACTCCTCCGGCGCGCCCTGGACGTCGGAGCCGTAGCCCATGGCCGAGGCGCCCACGTACACGCCGGTGCGGCTGCCCTTGACGGACGTCGGATCGATCCCCGCGCGCTCGAACGCCTCCCAGGACGTTTCCAGCAGCAGCCGCTGCTGCGGGTCCATGGCAAGGGCCTCGCGCGGCGAAATGCCGAAGAATCCGGGGTCGAATTCGGCGGCGCCGTCGAGGAATCCACCGCCGCTGTTGTAGAAGGTGCCCTTGCGGTCGGGGTCGGGATCGGCCAGTCCCTCGATGTCCCAGCCACGGTCGGCGGGGAATCCCGAAATGGCGTCGCCGCCCTCCGCGACCAGTTGCCACAAATCCTCGGGCGAACCGACACCGCCGGGGAAACGGCAGCTCATCGCCACAATGGCGATCGGTTCCTGCGCGTCCGCCTCCACCTCGGTCAGGCGGCGACGGGCCCGGCGCAGCTCAGTGGTCATCCACTTCAGATTGTCGAGAAGCTTCTCTTCGTTCGCGCTAGCCACGGAAACGTCACCTCCTGAGGTCAGTTGAATTGAGGGCGGTCGTCACGTCAGGACCTTCCGAATTCATTGTTGATGATGTCGAAGATGTCTTCGGCGGAGGCGGCGTCGAGATCGAGTTCATCGTCGTCGGCGCCGTCGGCGCCCGCCGCGCTCTCGTTCTCGTTCCAGGTCCGCAACAGCGCTTCGAGGCGCGCGGTGACCCGCTCGCGTTCCGTCGCGTCGTCGGAGACGTTGGAAAGGGTGAATTCCAGCTTGTCGATTTCGGCGAGGACGGGAAGCCCGGGGGTGGTGTCCTCGCCGAGCAGGTCGGCGCGCAGCACATCGGCGAGGGCGCCGGGCGTCGGGTGGTCGAAGACCAGCGTGGCGGTGAGCTGGAGTCCGGTGGCCGCGTTGAGCCGGTTGCGGAGTTCGACAGCGGTGAGGGAGTCGAAGCCCAGCTCCTTGAAGGCCCGGCCCGCCTGGACGGCCGTGGTGTCGTCGTGTCCGAGGACGGCGGCGACCTCCGTACGGACGAGGTCGAGCAGGGCCTTCTCGGCCTCGGACCCGGTGAGCCCCGCGAGCCGCTGCCGCAGGGACTCCGCCGGTGCCTCGGCCGAACCGCCACCACCCGCGCCCTCGGCCGGGTCCGCCGCGAGGGCGGCACGCACCTCGGGCAGATCGGCGATGAGCGGACGGGGGCGGGCCGCGGCGAAGGCGGGGGCGAAGCGGCCCCAGTCGACATCGGCCACGACCACGGCGGTCTCGTCCCGGTCCAGCGCCTGCTGGAGGGCGGCGATGGCGGAGTGCGGGGCCATCACCGGCAGGCCACGGCGGCGCAGTTGCTCGGCCGCCTCGTCGTCGGCGACGAGCCCGCCGTCCGCCCACGGGCCCCAGGCCACGGAGGTGGCGGTGAGACCGCGGGCCCGGCGCTGTTCGGCCAGCGCGTCGAGGAAGGCGTTTCCGGCCGCGTAGGCGCCCTGGCCGCCACTGCCCCACACCGCGGCGATCGAGGAGAAGAGCACGAAGGCGTCCAGCTCGGTGTCGCCGAGCAGCGCGTCCAGATGGACCGCGCCCGCCACCTTGGCGGCCACCACATCGGCGACATCGGCCGGGGTGGTCTCCGCGAGCGGTGCGAACTGCCCGGTACCCGCCGCGTGCACGACCGCCGTGAGCGGGTGCTGCGGGTGTTCGTCGCGGATCCGGGCCAGCAGCCCGGCCACCGCGTCCCGGTCGGTCACATCGCAGGCGACGACGGTCACCTGGGCGCCGGACGCGGCGAGTTCGTCGCGCAGCTCGGTGGCGCCGGGGGCGTCGGGGCCACGGCGGCTGGTGAGCATCAGATGCTCGGCGCCGTTCTCCGCCAGCCAGCGGGCCACATGGGCGCCCAGCGCGCCGGTGCCACCCGTGACCAGGACCGTGCCACGCGGCCGCCACGGCGCGCCGGTGGCCGGGGCGCGCTCGGCGTGAGCGCCCTCGGCCTGGGCGACCTTGGCGTGAGCGCCCCCGGCGTGGGTGCCCTCGGCGTAGGCCCGCTCGGCGTAGCCGCGCTCGGCGTGGGCGCGCTCGGCGTGGGCGAGGCGGCGGGCCAGGACTCCGGCCGTACGGATCGCCAGCTGGTCCTCGTCGCCGTCGCCGTGTCCGCCGAGCACACCGGCCAGGCGGTCGGCGGCCCGTTCGTCGAGCGTCGTGGGCAGGTCGATCAGACCGCCCCAGCGCTCGGGGTGCTCCAGCGCGACCACCCGGCCCAGGCCCCAGACCTGCGCCTGTGCGGCGCTGCCGACCGGCTCCGAGGGGGCGGTGGCGACGGCGCCGTTGGTGGCGCACCACAGCGGGGCGGCCAGGCCCGCGTCCCCGAGCGCCTGCACCAGCACTCCGGTGCGCAGCAGCCCGGTGGGCACGGCGGGGTGGTCGGGGTGCGCGCGCTCGTCCAGTGCGAGCAGTGACAGCACCCCGTGCACCGGCTCGTCGGCGGCGGCCCGGCGGATCCGCTCGGCCAGGGCGTCCCGGTCGAGGTCCGAGCCGTCGGCCGGGCCGTCCGCCGGGGTGATACGCCGGAGGTCGGCGCCCCGGTCGGCCAGCGCGGCCACCACACGCCGCACGGTGTCGACGTGGCCCGCGGCTCCGGCCGGTTCGGCGACCAGCCAGACGCCGGGGGCGGCGGCGAGCCGGGGCTCCTCCAGCGGCTTCCAGGTGACGCGGTAGCGCCGGCCGTCGAGCGCGGACCGCTCGCGTTCGCGGCGCCGCCACGCGGACAGCGCCGGGAGCAGCGCGCTGAGCGGCTGGTCCACGTCGATGCCCACCGCGTCCGACAGCGAGGCGACGTCATCGCTCTCGACCGCCTCCCAGAACCGGGCGCCGGCCGTGTCGAGGTCCGTGGCCCCCTGGCCGGGCGTGGGGTGCCCAGTGCCCTCGAGCCAGTAGCGCCGCCGCTGGAACGCGTACGTGGGCAGCTCGACGCGGCGGGCGCCGGTCCCGGCGAACAGCGCCTCCCAGTCCAGGGCCGCACCCCTGACGTGCAGGGTGGCGAGGGCGCCGGTCAGCGTCTCGGTCTCCGGGCGCCCGGCGCGCAGCACGGGCACGAAGGCCACGTCCTCGGCGCCCTCGTCCCCGGCGGTGACGCAGTCCTGCGCCATGGCGGACAGCACCCCGTCCGGGCCCAGTTCGACGTAGGTGGTGACGCCCTGGGCCTCCAGGGTGCGGACCCCGTCGAGGAAGCGGACGGCGTGGCGGACATGGCGCACCCAATAGTCGGCGGCCATGCCCAGCTCGTCGGAGATCTGCTGTCCGGTGACGGTGGAGACGATCGGGATGCGCGGCGCGTTGTAGGTCAAACCCTCGGCGACCTTACGGAACTCGGCGAGCATGCCGTCCATCAGCGGGGAATGGAACGCGTGGCTCACGGTGAGCCGCTTGGTCTTACGGCCCCGCTCCTGGAACGACGCCGCGACCGCGACAGCCGCGTCCTCGTCGCCCGCGATGACCACCGACGTGGGCCCGTTGAGCGCGGCGATGCCGACACGCTCGGTGAGCAGCGGCTCGACCTCGTCCTCCGCCGCCTGGAGCGCGATCATCGCGCCGCCGGAGGGCAGCTCCTGCATCAGCCGACCGCGCGCGGCCACCAGCGTGGCGGCGTCCTCCAGCGACAGCACCCCGGCCACGTGTGCGGCGGCCAGCTCTCCGATGGAGTGCCCGGTCAGGACGTCCGGCCGCAGCCCGGCGGCCTCGGTCAGCCGGAACAGCGCCACCTCGACGGCGAACAGCGCGGGCTGGGTGAACCCGGTCCGGTCCAGCGGCTCCTTGTCGTCCCCGAACAGCACGTCGTAAAGCGGCCGTTCCAGGTGCCGGTCCAGCTCGGCGCAGACCGTGTCCAGCGCCTCCGCGAAGACGGAACCGGCCTCGTACAGCTCCCGGCCCATGCCCAGCCGCTGGCTGCCCTGCCCGGCGAAGAGCACGGCGGTGCGGCCCTCCACGGGCACACCCCGGACCAGCTGCGCCGCGGACTCGCCGCGCGCGAGGGCGGTCAGCCCCGCGAGCAGCCGGCCCCGGTCCGGGCCGAGGACCACCGCGCGATGTTCCAGGGCGGACCGGGTGGTGGCCAGCGAGTACGCCACGTCCACGGCGTCGAGCCCGGCGTCGGCCTCGAGATGGGCGCGCAGCCGCTCGGCCTGGGCCCGCAGCGCGTCCTCGCCCTTGGCCGACAGCGGCCAGGCCACCACATCGGGCCGGACGAGCGGGCGCCGCGGTGCGGCTTCCCCGGCGGTCTCGTCGTGGACCGGTGCCTGGGCGGTCTCGTCGTGGACCGGTGCCTGCTCCAGGACCGTATGGGCGTTGGTGCCGCTGAAGCCGAACGAGGAGACGCCGGCGCGGCGCGGACGGCCGGTCTCCGGCCACTCCACCTGCTCCGTCAGCAGCGAGACGGCCCCCGCCGACCAGTCCACATGCGACGACGGCTCGTCCACGTGCAGGGTCCTCGGCAGCACCCCGTGCCGCATGGCCAGCACCATCTTGATGATGCCCGCGACACCGGCCGCGGCCTGGGTGTGGCCGATGTTGGACTTGATGGCGCCCAGCCACAGCGGCCGGTCCGCGGCCCGTTCCTGGCCGTAGGTGGCCAGCAGCGCCTGCGCCTCGATCGGGTCGCCGAGCCGGGTACCGGTGCCATGGGCCTCGACCGCGTCCACCTCGGCGGCGGACAGGCCCGCACCGGCCAGCGCCTGGCGGATGACCCGCTGCTGGGCGGGGCCGTTGGGCGCGGTCAGACCGTTGGAGGCGCCGTCCTGGTTGATGGCGGAGCCACGGACGAGCGCCAGCACCGGGTGGCCGTTGCGCCGGGCGTCCGACAGCCGCTCCACGAGCAGCATGCCCACGCCCTCGCCCCAGCCGGTGCCATCGGCGCCCGCCGCGAACGCCTTGCAGCGGCCGTCCGGGGCCAGCCCGCGCTGACGGCTGAACTCGATGTACGCACCGGGGCTCGACATGACCGTCACACCGCCCGCGAGCGCGAGCGAGCACTCGCCCTGGCGCAGCGCCTGGATCGCCCAGTGCAGCGCCACCAGCGACGACGAGCACGCCGTGTCCACGGTGACCGCCGGGCCCTCCAGACCGAAGGTGTACGCGAGCCGGCCGGAGACCACGCTGGCCGCGTTGCCCGTGCCCAGGTAGCCCTCGACGCCCTCGGGGACGGTGTGCAGCGAGGCGTCGTAGTCCTGCCCGTTGGAGCCGACGAACACTCCGGCGGAGGTGCCACGCAGCGTGGCCGGGTCGATGCCCGCGCGCTCGAACGCCTCCCAGGAGGTCTCCAGCAGCAGCCGCTGCTGCGGGTCCATCGCCAGCGCCTCACGCGGCGAGATCCCGAAGAACGCGGCGTCGAAGTGGCCCGCGTCGTAGAGGAATCCGCCCTCGCGTGCGTAGAAGGTGCCGCGCGTGTCCGGGTCCGGGTCGTAGAGCGCGTCCAGGTCCCAGCCGCGGTCGGCCGGGAACTCGGCGATGGCGTCCCCGCCCGCGGTGAGCAGCTGCCACAGCTCCTCGGGCGACCGCACCCCGCCCGGGAAGCGGCAGCTCATGGCGACGATGGCGATGGGGTCGTCATCGGCAGCGGCCGTCGCCGGAGCCGGGCGGGAGGCGTCGGCGTCGGTGCCGGTCCCGATGAGCTCCCCGCGCAGATAACCCGCGAGGGCGGCGGCCGTCGGGTAGTCGAAGACCAGGGTCGCGGGCAGCTGGACACCGCTGGCGGCACCGAGCCGGTTGCGCAGCTCGACGGCGGTCAGCGAGTCGAAGCCCAGCTCACCGAAGGCCCGGTCGGCGCCGATGGACTCCGAGCCGTCGTGTCCGAGCACCGCGGCCACCTGGGTACGGACCAGGTCCAGCAGCAGCCGGTCCCGCTCCGCCTCGCCCAGCCCGGCCAGCCGGGCGGCGAGCGAGGAGCCGTCGGCGGCGGGCGCGGTGGCGGTGGTCTCCGCCGCCGCACGGATCTCCGGGAGGTCCGCGAGCAGACGGCTGGGCCGGGCCGCGGTGAAGTCCGGTGCGAACCGATCCCAGTCGATGTCCGCGACCGTGACCACGGTGTCATCGAGGTCGAGCGCCCGCTGGAGCGCGCCGATCGCCAACTCGGCGTCCATCGGCGGCAGTCCGCCGCGCCGCAGACGCTGCTCCAGCGCCCCGTCCGTGGCCATCCCGCCCTCGGCCCACGGGCCCCAGGCGATCGAGGTGGCGGGCAGGCCCTCGGCGCGCCGCCGCTCGGCGAGCGCGTCCACGTAGGCGTTGGCGGCCGCGTAGTTGCCCTGACCGGCGGCGCCGAACGTGCCGCTGATCGAGGAGAACAGCACAAAGGCCGACAGCTCCCGATCGCGCGTCAGCTCGTCGAGATGGGCCGCGGCGGCCGCCTTGGCGCGCAGGACGCCGGTGAAGCGCTCGGGGGTGAGCGAGTCCAGTACGCCGTCGTCCAGCACCCCGGCCGTGTGCACCACGGCCGTCAGCGGCAGCTCGGCCGGGATGTCGGCGAGGAGCCGCGCGAGCGCGTCCCGGTCGCCCACATCGCACGCGGCGACCGTCACCCGGGCGCCGCAGGCGGCGAGTTCGTCGCGCAGCTCGGCGGCGCCGGGGGCGTCGAGGCCACGGCGGCTGGTGAGCAGCACATGCTCGGCGCCGCCCGCGACCAGCCAGCGGGCCACCCGCGCGCCCAGCGCGCCCGTACCGCCGGTGACCAGGGTCGTACCGGCGCCCGGCGTCCAGGAGCCACTGGCGGACGCGGACGCGGGCGCGGAGGCCCGGACGAGGCGGCGTCCGAACACGCCCGACGCCCGCACCGCCACCTGGTCATCGCCACCGGCACCGGCACCGCCACCAGCACTGGCACCGGCACCGGCACCGGCACCGGCCAGCACCTCCGCCAGCCGCCCCAGCGCACGTTCATCGGCCGTCTCCGGGAGGTCGACCAGACCGCCCCAGCGCTCGGGCACCTCCAGCGCGGCCACCCGGCCCAGGCCCCAGAGCCGCGCCTGCGCGGGGCTGACCGTTCCGTCCGAACGGCCCACGGCCACCGCGCCCCGCGTGGCCACCCACAGCGGCGCGCCGATGCCCGTGTCGCCCAGGGCCTGCGTGAGCGCGGCCGTCCGCAGCAGCACATCGCCGTCGCCATTGCCATCGCCATCGCTGTCCGTGAAGGCCAGCAGGGAGAGCACACCGCCGGTCACGGGCGCGTCGCCGACGGCCCCGGCCAGCCGCTCGGCCACCGTGGGGCGGTCGTCGGCGGCGGTCAGCTCGACGCGGCGTACGTCGACACCACGGTCGTTCAGCATCCGTACGGCACCCGCGACCCAGGCGTCCCCGGCCGCCTCGGCCGGTACCACCACGAGCCAGCCGCCGCTCAGGGACGCGGCGGAGCGGTCGGTGACCGGCTTCCACGACACCCGGTAGCGCCAGCCGTCCACCGTCGAACGCTCCGACTGCCGCCGCCGCCACGACGAGAGGGAAGGCAGCAGGGCCTCCAACGCCCCGTTGTCCTCGGTGCCGAGGTTCAGGGTCTCGGCGAGCGAGGCCAGGTCCGCGCGCTCGACGGCCTCCCAGAAGCGGGCGTCCACCGCGCTCTGAGCGGTGGCCTCGGGGGCGGCGGTGGCCGTCCGTACGTCCAGCCAGTAGCGCCGCCGCTGGAAGGCGTACGTCGGCAGCTCCACACGCCGCGTGCCGGTTCCGCCGTAGAACGCCTCCCAGTCCGGGGCGAGTCCCCGGGTGTGCAGGGTGGCGAGGGCGGTGGTGATGGTCTCGGCCTCGGGGCGGCCACCGCGCAGGACGGCGACGAAGCCCGCTGCCGTGTCGCCCTCGGCCAGGCAGTCCTGGCCCATGGCGGACAGGACGCCGTCGGGGCCGAGTTCGAGGTAGGTGGTGACGCCCTGGGCCTCCAACGTCCGTACGCCATCGAGGAAACGGACGGCCTCGCGGACGTGGCGCACCCAGAACTCGGGGGTCGTGATCTCCTCGGCGGAGACCACGGTGCCGGTGAGGTTGGACACGATCGGGATGCGCGGGGCCTCGTACGACAGCCCCTTCGCCACCTCGCGGAACGCCTCCAGCATCCCGTCCATACGCGGGGAGTGGAACGCATGGCTGACGGTGAGCCGCTTGGTCTTACGACCCCGCGCCTCGAACGCGGCCGCGATCTCAGCCGCCGCGTCCTCATCACCCGCGATGACCACCGACGACGGCCCGTTGAGCGCGGCAATCGAGACACGCTCGCTGAGCAGCGGCGCCACCTCATCCTCCGACGCCTGCACCGCGACCATCGCGCCACCCTCGGCAAGCGCCTGCATCAACCGCCCACGCGCCGCAACCAACTTCGCCGCGTCGGCCAACGACAGCACACCCGCCACATGCGCGGCGGCCAGCTCACCGATGGAGTGCCCGGAGAGGAAGTCGGGCCGCAGACCCCACGCCTCCACCAGCCGGAACAACGCCACCTCAACGGCGAACAACGCGGGCTGGGTGAACCCGGTCCGGTCCAGTACCGCCGCGTCCTCCCCGAACACCACGGTCTTCAGCGGCTGTTCGAGATACGCGTCCAGCTCATCGCAGACCGCGTCGAACGCCTCCGCGAACACCGGATAGGCGTCGCAGAGCTCACGCCCCATCCCCAGCCGCTGGCTGCCCTGCCCGGTGAACAGGAGCGCCAGCTTCCCGGCCACCGGCGAGCCCTGCACCAGGCCCGTGGCCGGTTCGCCGGAGGCCAGCGCCTCCAGGGCGCGCAGGAAGCCGTCGCGGCCGTCGGCCACCAGCACCGCGCGGTCCTCGAAGGCGGTGCGCCCGGCGGCCAGGGTGTAGCCGATGGCGGCCAGGTCCACGTCCTCGTCGGTGGCGCGCAGCCGGTCGCGCAGGCGACGGGCCTGGTCGCGCAGCGCGTCGCCGCCCACGGCCGACAGCGGCCACGGCAGCACCGGCGGTACGGCGGACGGCCGCGCCGCCGCGTCCTCGCGGTCCTCGGCGGCAGGCGGCTGCTCGATGATGGTGTGCGCGTTGGTGCCACTGATGCCGAACGACGACACACCGGCACGGCGCGGGCGGCCGGTCTCCGGCCACTCCACCTGCTCGGTCAGCAGCGAGACCGCGCCGTCCTCCCAGTCGACGTTCGGCGAGGGCGCGTCCACGTGCAGCGTCCGCGGCAGCACACCGTGCCGCATGGCCATCACCATCTTGATGATGCCCGCGACACCGGCGGCGGCCTGCGTGTGGCCGATGTTGGACTTGATGGACCCCAGCCACAACGGCCGGTCGGCCTCCCGCTGCTGCCCATACGTGGCGAGCAGCGCCTGCGCCTCGATCGGGTCGCCCAGCGTCGTGCCCGTACCGTGCGCCTCGACGGCATCCACCTCACCGGCCGCCAGTCCGGCGGTGGCCAGCGCCTGCCGGATGACGCGCTGCTGGGACGGGCCGTTCGGCGCCGTGAGGCCGTTGCTCGCACCGTCCTGGTTGATGGCCGAGCCCCGGACCACCGCGAGCACCGGATGGCCGTTGCGCCGCGCGTCCGACAGCCGCTCCACGAGCAGCATGCCCGCGCCCTCGGCCCAGCCCGTGCCGTCCGCCGATGCCGCGAAGGACTTGCAGCGGCCGTCCGCGGCCAGGCCGCCCTGACGGCTGAAGTCGATGAACGTCTCGGGTGTGGCCATGACCGCCACACCACCGGCCAGCGCCATCGTGCACTCGCCCGCGCGCAGCGCCTGGATCGCCCAGTGCAGCGCCACCAGCGATGACGAGCACGCCGTGTCCACGGTGACCGCCGGGCCTTCGAGACCGAAGGTGTACGCCACCCGGCCGGAGGCGATGGAGCCCGCGTTGCCGGTGCCGATGTAGCCCTCGACGCCGTCGGGGATGCCGTCGAGGCCGGTCACATAGTCGTGGTACATGACGCCCGCGAAGACACCGACACGGCTGCCGCGCACCCGCGCCGGGTCGATTCCCGCGCGCTCGAACGCCTCCCACGAGGTCTCCAGCAGCAGCCGCTGCTGCGGGTCCATCGCCAGCGCCTCACGCGGCGAGATCCCGAAGAAGTCCGGGTCGAAGTCGGCGGCGTCGTGCAGGAAGCCGCCCTCGCGGGTGTACGAGGTGCCCGCGTGGTCGGGGTCCGGGTGGTAGAGGCCGTCGAGGTCCCAGCCACGGTCCACGGGGAAGCCGGAGATGCCGTCGCCGCCGGTGGCGACGAGCTCCCACAGCTCCTCCGGGGTACGCACCCCGCCCGGGTAGCGGCAGCTCATGCCGACGATGACGATCGGGTCGTCGTCGAGCGCCGGGGCCGCCCCCGTCCGTACGGGGACCAGCGGCGCGGTGGTCTCCTCGGCGCCCAGCAGCTCCTCGCGCAGATGGTCGGCGAGGGCGGTGGGGGTCGGGTAGTCGAAGACGAGCGTCGCGGGGAGCCGCAGTCCGGTGACGGTCTTGAGGTCGTTACGGAGTTCGACGGCGGTGAGCGAGTCGAAGCCCAGCTCCTTGAACGCCCGCCCGGCCTCGACCGCGTCCGGCCCCGCGTAGCCGAGCACCGCGGCGACCCGGCCGCACACCAGCTCCAGCAGCTCACGGTCCTGTTCGGGCCGCGCGAGCCCGGCGAGGCGCTGGGCGAGCGAGGAGCCGTCGGCGGTGGCGGCCGTGGCGCCGGCCCGCCGGACCGGGGTCCGCACCAGGCCCCGGAACAGGGCCGGTACGGTCCCGGTCGCCGTGGCCTCGGTGCGCAGCCCCGCGTAGTCGAGCCGCATCGGGAACAGCACGGCGGCACCGTCGGCTCGGACCGCGTCGGCTCGGACCGCGTCGGCTCGGACCGCGTCGGCTCGGACCGCGTCGGCTCGGACCGCGTCGAAGAGCGCGAGCCCCTCGTCGGCGGCGATCGGGGCGACCCCGCCACGCGCGATGCGCCGCAGGTCCACCTCGTCCAGCTCGCTGCCCATGCCCGCACCGGCCCACAGGCCCCAGGCCAGCGCGGTGGCCGGAAGCCCCTGGGCGACGCGGTGCTGGGCAAGTGCCTCCAGGAAGGAGTTGGCGGCGGCGTAGCTCGCCTGTCCGGGCGCGCCGAACACGGCGGCGGCGCCGGAGAACAGCACGAACGCGGACAGCTCGTGGTCGCGGGTCAGCTCGTGCAGGTTCAGCGCCGCGTCCACCTTGGGGCGCAGCACGTGGGCCACCCGCTCGGGCGTCAGCGAGCCGAGGATGCCGTCGTCCAGGACGCCCGCCGTGTGCACCACGGCGGTCAGCGGATGGTCGGCCGGGACGGCGGCCAAGGTCGCGGCGAGCGCGTCGCGGTCGGCCACATCGCAGGCCGCCCAGGTGACGGTGGCACCGGCCGCGGTGAGCTCGGCGCCCAGCTCCTCGGCGCTCTCGGCGTCGGCGCCACGGCGGCTGACCAGCAGCAGGTGGCGTACGCCGTGGGCGGTGACGAGGTGGCGGGCGAAGAGGCCGCCGAGGGTTCCGGTGGCGCCGGTGACCAGTACGGTGCCGTTGGGGTCGTACGACGGGACGGTGACGGTTTCCGCGCCGTTTTCGACGTCTGTGTCGTCCGTGACCGGCACCCGGGCCAGCCGTGGCGCGAGCGCCACGCCCGCGCGGAGCGCCAGCTCCGCCTCGTCCACGCCGAGCGCGGCGGGCACCGTACGGTACGAGCCCTCCTCGCCGTCCACGTCCAGCAGCACCAGACGGCCCGGGTTCTCCGACTGCGCGGAGCGGAACAGACCGCGCACGGCGGCGTACGGCAGATCCGCCACGCCCGCGCCCGGCTCGGTCTCCACCGCCCCCCGGGTCAGCAGCACCAGCCGCGACCCGGCGAACCGCTCATCGGCCAGCCACTCCTGGAGCAGGGCGAGCATGGTCTGCGTGGCCTCGTGCACGGCCGACGCGTCGCCATCGCCACCGGCAACGCTCAGCAGGACGGTGTCGGGCGCGGGTGCCCCGGACTCCACGGCCGTGCGCAGCACCGCCAGGTCGCGGTACGCGGCGAGCCGCACCCCTGGCCCGAACGCGGCCTCCAGCGCGGCCAGTTCGGCGGTATCAGCGCCGAGCACCGCCCAGTCGCCCGTGACCGCGCCGGCCGCGGGCGCCGGAACCGCCGTCCAGTCCAGCCGGAACAGCGACTCGTGCAGCCCACCGCGAGCCGCGCGCACCTGGTCGGCCGAGGCCGCCCGCAGCGCCACGGACTCGACCGTGGCCACCGGACGGCCCGTGCCGTCGGCCACCAGCAGCGAGACCGCGTTCGACGACCGCTCCGACAGCCGCACCCGCAGCGCACCGGCCCCGGCCGCGTGCAGCTGGACGCCGTTCCACGCGAACGGCAGCAGCGCGCCCTCGGCCGGCGCCGACTCGCGGTCGGTGCTGTCGACGCCGATGACGTGCAGCGCGGCGTCGAGCAGGGCCGGGTGCAGCCCGAACCGCTCGGCCTCGGCGCCCGACGTCAGCGGCGCGTCCTCAGGGAAGCCCACCTCGGCGTAGAGGTTCTCGCCGAGCCGCCAGGCGCCCCTGAGCCCCTGGAACACCGGCCCGTAGCCGAGGCCCGCCCCGGCCAGCTCCTCGTACAGCCCGTCGACCGCGATCGGCGTCGCGCCCCGCGGCGGCCATACGGCGAGCTCATCGGGCTGGTCCGACTCGGACACCCGGACGCCGGGGGCGAGCACACCGGTGGCGTGGCGCGTCCACGGCTCGGTGCCGAGCGCGTCCTGCCGACGCGAGTGCAGGCTGAAGGAACGGCGGCCGGACTCGTCCGGCCCGTCCACGACGAGCTGCACCCGCACCCCGGTGTGCTCGGGCAGCACGAGCGGTGCTTCGAGGGTGAGTTCGTCCAGCCGCTCACAGCCGACCTGGGCGCCCGCCGTGCTCGCCAGCTCGACGAAGGCCGTGCCGGGCAGCAGCACGGTGTCCATGACCGCGTGGTCGGCCAGCCAGGGGTGGGTACGGGTGGAAAGTACCCCGGTGAGCAGGAGGCCATCGGCGTCCGCGAGCGCGACGGCGGCGCCGAGGAGCGGATGGTCGATGTCGCCCAGCCCGATCGACTCGGGGTCGCCCGCCGCGAGGGCCGCGGCGCTGGGCCAGTACCGGGTGCGCTGGAAGGCGTAGGTGGGCAGCTCGGCCGGGTCCACGGGGGCGGCGCCCGCACCGGCGAACACGGCCGCCCAGTCGGGCGTCACACCACGGACATGCGCCCGTGCGACGGCCGCGAGCAGCGCCTCGGCTTCGGGGCGGTCCTTGCGCAGGGCGGCGGCGAAGGCGGAGTCGGACGCGGAGTCGGTCACGCACTCCTGCGCCATCGCGGACAGGACGCCATCGGGGCCGAGTTCGAGGTAGGTGGTGACGCCCTGGGCTTCCAACGTCCGTACGCCATCGAGGAAGCGGACGGCCTCGCGGACGTGGCGCACCCAGAAGTCGGCCGTGGTGATCTCCTCGGCGGAGACCACGTCCCCGGTGAGGTTGGAGACGATCGGGATGCGCGGAGCCTCGTACGACAGGCCCTCCGCGACCTCGCGGAACGCGTCCAACATGCCGTCCATGCGCGGCGAGTGGAACGCATGGCTCACGGTGAGCCGCTTGGTCTTACGACCCTGCGCCTCGAACGCGGCCGCGATCTCAGCCGCCGCGTCCTCATCACCCGCGATGACGACCGACGTCGGCCCGTTCAGGGCGGCGATGGACACGCGCTCGGTCAGCAGCGGCGCCACCTCGTCCTCGGACGCCTGGATGGCGATCATGGCGCCACCGGCGGGCAGCTCCTGCATCAACCGGCCACGCGCCGCGACCAGCTTCGCCGCGTCGGCGAGCGACAGCACACCCGCCACATGCGCGGCAGCCAGCTCACCGATCGAATGTCCGGAGAGGAAGTCCGGCGTCAGACCCCACGCCTCGACCAGCCGGAACAACGCCACCTCAACCGCGAACAAGGCAGGCTGAGTGAACTCCGTCCGATCCAGTACCGCCGCGTCGCCCCCGAACAACACATCCCGCAACGGCCGCTCAAGGTACAGATCCAGATGCGCACACACCTCGTCCAGCGCGTCCGCGAACACCGGATAGGCGTCATACAGCTCACGCCCCATCCCCAGCCGCTGACTCCCCTGCCCCGCGAACAGGAACGCCACCTTGCCCTCAGCGACCGTCCCCTCGACCACACCCGGGGCGGACTCGCCCCGGGCCAGCGCGTCGAGTGTCCGCAGCAGCTCGTCCCGGTCGCCGACGGTGAGCACCGCACGCCGCTCCAGGGCGGCGCGGCCGACGGCCAGGGCGTGGGCGAGGTCAAGCGGCACCGACTCCGGCCGCGACGAGATGTGGGTGTGCAGCCGCGCGGCCTGCTCCCGCAGCGCTTCGGCGTTCTTGGCCGACAGGGCGAACGGCAGAAGGCCGCCGAGGCCATTTCGCTCTGATGCGTCGACCGGTGCGTCGACCGGCGCGTCGACCGCCGGAGCCTGCTCGATGATGGTGTGCGCGTTGGTGCCACTGATGCCGAACGAGGAGATACCGGCGCGGCGCGGGCGGCCGGTCTCCGGCCACTCCACCTGCTCGCTCAGCAGCGCGACCGCCCCCGCCGACCAGTCCACATGCGGCGACGGCGCGTCCACATGCAACGTCTGCGGCAACACACCATGCCGCATCGCCAGCACCATCTTGATGATGCCCGCGACACCGGCCGCCGCCTGCGTATGCCCGATGTTGGACTTGATGGACCCCAGCCACAACGGCCGGTCGGCCTCCCGCTCCTGCCCATACGTGGCCAGCAGCGCCTGCGCCTCGATCGGGTCACCCAGCGTCGTACCCGTGCCATGCGCCTCGACGACATCGACATCGCCGGTCGTCAGCCCGGCGCTGGTCAGCGCCTGGCGGATGACGCGCTGCTGGGACGGGCCGTTCGGCGCCGTGAGGCCATTGCTCGCACCGTCCTGGTTGATGGCCGAGCCCCGGACCACCGCGAGCACCGGATGGCCGTTGCGCCGCGCGTCCGACAGCCGCTCCACGAGCAGCATGCCCGCGCCCTCACCCCAGCCCGTGCCATCCGCACCCGCCGCGAACGCCTTGATCCGGCCATCGGCGGCCAGTCCGCGCTGACGGCTGAAGTCGATGAAGTTCTCGGGGGTGGACATCACCGTGACACCACCCGCGAGCGCCATCGCGCACTCGCCCTGCCGCAGCGCCTGCACCGCCAGATGCAGCGCCACCAGCGATGACGAGCAGGCCGTATCGACCGTGACGGCCGGGCCCTCGAGACCGAAGGTGTACGCCACCCGCCCGGACACCACGCTCGCCGCGTTGCCCGTGCCCAGATGGCCCTCCAGACCCTCGGGCGCCCGCATCAGCAGCGACAGATAGTCCTGGCCGTTGGTCCCGGCGAAGACACCGATCTGCTGACCGCGCAGCGTGGCCGGGTCGATGCCCGCGCGCTCGAACGCCTCCCACGAGGTCTCCAGCAGCAACCGCTGCTGCGGATCCATCGCAAGCGCCTCACGCGGCGAGATCCCGAAGAACGACGCGTCGAAGTCCCCGGCGTCGTAGAGGAAACCGCCCTCACGCGTATACGACGTCCCCTGACGATTCGGATCCGGGTCGTACAGCCCCGCCAGATCCCAGCCACGGTCCGACGGGAACTCCGCAATCGCGTCCCCGCCCGCCGTCAGCAGCTGCCACAGCTCCTCCGGCGACCGCACCCCACCCGGGAACCGGCAGCTCATCGCCACAATCGCGATCGGATCATCGGCCACCGCGACCGCCGGAGCCACCACGCCACCCGCCGCCGCAGCGTCCGCGCCCAGCAGTTCAGCACGCAGATGGTCGGCGAGCGCGGTGGCGTTCGGGTAGTCGTAGATGAGCGTGGCGGGCAGCCGCAGTCCGGTCGCCGCGTTGAGCCGGTTGCGGAGTTCGACGGCGGTGAGCGAGTCGAAGCCCAGCTCCTTGAAGGCGCGCCCGGCCCCGACCGCCTCGGCCCCGCCGTGCCCCAGCACCGACGCGACCTGTGTACGCACCAGCTCCAGCAGTGTCTGTGCGCGCTCGTTCTCCGTCAGCCCGGACAGCCGCTCCGCGAGTGTGCCGGTGCCGGTCCCGGCGGTGGCGACCGGGCGCGGCGCGCCCTCGGCGACCGGCGCCGGACGCGCGGCCCGCACCTCGCCGAACAGCGCGCTCGGCCGTACGGCGGTGAACTCGGCGAGGAACCGGCCCCAGTCGAGGTCCGCGACCGTGACGGCGGTGTCATCGAGGTCCAGCGCCTGCCGCAGCGCGGTGAGCGCCGACTCGGGTGCCATCGGCGGCACTCCGTCGCGGCGCATCCGGCGCTCCAGCGCCTCGTCGGCGGCCATGCCGCCCTCGGCCCACGGGCCCCAGGCGATCGAGGTGGCGGGCAAGCCCTGGGCGCGGCGCAGCTCGGCCAGCGCGTCCAAGTAGGCGTTGGCAGCGGCGTAATTGCCCTGACCGGCGGCGCCCACCGAACCGGCAAGCGAGGAGAAGAGCACGAACGCCGAAAGGTCCAGGTCGCGGGTGAGCTCATGGAGGTTCTGCGCGGAGGTGGCCTTGGCGCGCACCACCCGCTCCAGGCGCTCGGCGTCCAGCGTGTCCACGAGGCCGTCGGCCAGCACACCGGCGGCGTGCACGACGGCGGTCAGCGGGAACTCGGCCGGTATGGACGCCAGCAGCTCGGCGAGCGCGTCCCGGTCCGCCACGTCACACGCGGCAACCGTCACCCGAGCACCCGAAGCCGCCAGCTCATCGCGCAACTCCGCCGCGCCCGGGGCGTCGAGACCCCGGCGGCTGGTGAGCACGACATGCTCGGCGCCGTTCTCCAGCAGCCAGCGCGCCACATGCGCGCCCAGCGCGCCCGTACCGCCCGTCACCAGCACCGAACCGGACGCCCGCCAGCCCTCGTCGCCCGACGTCCGGGTCCCGGAGGCCTCCGTCAACCGGCGGCCGAAGACGCCCGAGGCGCGCACCGCGACCTGGTCCTCGCCCGAGCCACCGGCCCCGGCCCCGGCCAGCACACCGGCCAACCGTCCCAGCGCACGCTCGTCGGCCGTCTCCGGAAGGTCGACCAGACCGCCCCACCGCTCCGGCAGCTCCAACGCCACCACCCGACCAAGCCCCCACACCAGCGCCTGGGCCGGGCTCACCACACCATCCGAACGCCCCACCGACACCCCACCCCGCGTCGCCACCCACAACGGCGCACCCACACCCGCATCACCCAACGCCTGCACCAACGCGGCCGTACGCAACAGCCCCGACGCGGACTCCACCGCCAGCAGGGAGAACACCCCCGCCACCGAACCGCCCACGACCGCCGCACGCAGCTCCTCCGCCAGTCCGGCGCGGTCCACCGCATCCGACTCGACCACGCGCACATCCACACCACGCCCGGCCAGCATCCGCACCACACCCGTGGCCCAGGCGCCCTCGGCCTCGTCCGCCGGGACGACCACCAGCCAGCAGCCACCCAGCACCCCGGTGGCCGACCGCTCCGTCACCGGCTTCCACGACACCCGGTAACGCCAGCCGTCCACTGCCGAACGCACCGACTCGTGCCGCCGCCACGACGACAACGCGGGCAACACCTCACCCAGCGAAACCCCCGGATCCACCGCGAGCTCCGCCGCCAGCGCGGCCACATCCCCGCGCTCCACCACATCCCAGAAGCGCCCGTCGACGGCACCGCCCGGTGCGACCTCCGACGCCGCCGGGGCCTCCTCCCACCAGTACCGGGTGCGCTGGAAGGCGTAGGTCGGCAGCTCGACCCGCCGGGCCCCGGTGCCCTCGAAGTACCGGCCCCAGTCCGGGGACTGGCCCCGGACATGCGGCAGGGCGAGGGCGGCGGTCACGGACTCGGCCTCGGCACGGCCCTTCCGCAGCGTGGCGGCGAACGCGGCGTCCTCGCCGGTCACACACTCCTGCGCCATCGCGGAGAGAACGCCATCGGGACCGAGCTCGACGAAGGTCGTCACACCCTCCGCTTCCAGCGTCCGCACACCGTCGAGGAAGCGCACAGCCTCACGGACATGGCGCACCCAGAAGTCCGGGCTGGTGATCTCCTCGGCGGACACCACGCCACCGGTGAGGTTGGACACGATCGGGATACGCGGGGCCTCATACGACAGCCCCTCCGCGACCTCGCGGAACGCGTCCAACATCCCGTCCATACGGGGCGAGTGGAACGCATGGCTGACGGTGAGCCGCTTGGTCTTCCGACCCCGCGCCTCAAAACCGCACGCGATCTCCAGAGCCGCGTCCTCATCACCCGCGATGACGACAGACGACGGCCCGTTGAGCGCGGCGATCGACACCCGCTCGGTCAGCAGCGGCGCAACCTCATCCTCCGACGCCTGCACCGCGATCATCGCGCCACCGGCCGGAAGCGCCTGCATCAACCGCCCACGCGCCGCCACCAGATTCGCCGCGTCCGCCAGCGACAACACACCCGCCACATGCGCGGCGGCCAACTCACCAATCGAGTGCCCGGAGAGGAAATCGGGCCGCAACCCCCACGCCTCCGACACCAGCCGGAACAACGCCACCTCAACCGCGAACAACGCGGGCTGAGTGAACCCCGTCCGATCCAGCGCCTCGGCGTCATCCCCGAACAACACATCCCGCAACGGCCGCTCAAGATGCAGATCCAGATGCGCACACACCTCGTCCAGCGCGTCCGCGAACACCGGGAAGGCGTCATACAGCTCACGCCCCATCCCCAGCCGCTGACTCCCCTGCCCCGTGAACAGGAACGCCAACTTGCCTTCCGCAACCGTCCCCTCGACCACGTCCGGGACGGACTCGCCCCGGGCCACCGCGTCCAGGCCCGCAAGGAACGTCTCGCGGTCCGTGGTGACGAGCGCCGCGCGCCGCTCCAGAGCGGCGCGGCTGGTGGCGAGCGAGAAGGCGAGGTCGGTCGCGCTCAGCTCGGGGTGGGTGCGGAGATGAGTGGCCAGCTGTGCGGCCTGGGCGTGCAGCGCCTGCCCGTCCTTCGCCGACAGCAGCCACGGCAGCACGGTCAGCTCACGAGGCGCGGGCTGCTCTCCCGGGGCAGCCGGGGCAGCCGGAAGGGCCGGAACGGCCGGGGCCTGCTCGATGATGGTGTGCGCGTTGGTGCCGCTGAGCCCGAAGGACGACACGCCCGCACGGCGCGGGCGGCCGGTCTCCGGCCACTCCACCCGCTCCGTCAGCAGCGAAACGGCCCCCGCCGACCAGTCCACATGCGGCGACGGCGCGTCCACATGCAACGTCTGCGGCAACACACCATGCCGCATCGCCAGCACCATCTTGATGATGCCCGCGACACCGGCCGCCGCCTGCGTATGCCCGATGTTGGACTTGATGGACCCCAGCCACAACGGCCGGTCGGCCTCCCGCTCCTGCCCATACGTGGCCAGCAGCGCCTGCGCCTCGATCGGGTCACCCAGCGTCGTACCCGTACCGTGCGCCTCGACCGCGTCCACATCCCCGGCCGACAGCCCCGCACCGGCCAGCGCCTGCCGGATGACGCGCTGCTGGGACGGGCCGTTCGGCGCCGTCAGACCATTGCTCGCACCGTCCTGGTTGATCGCGCTGCCCCGCACGATGGCCAGCACCGGGTGGCCGTTCTTCTCCGCGTCCGACAGCCGCTCGACCAGCAACATGCCCGCGCCCTCGCCCCAGCCGGTGCCGTCCGCACCGGCCGCGAACGCCTTGATCCGGCCGTCCTCAGCGAGTCCGCGCTGACGGCTGAAGTCCACGAACGCCTCCGGCGTGGACATCACCGTGACGCCACCCGCGAGCGCCATCGTGCACTCGCCCTGCCGCAGCGCCTGAACGGCCATGTGCAGGGCCACCAGCGACGACGAACACGCCGTGTCCACCGTGACCGCCGGGCCCTCGAGACCGAAGGTGTAGGCGACCCGCCCGGACACCACGCTCGCCGCGTTGCCCGTACCCAGATGGCCCTCCAGGCCCTCCGGCGGGGTGGAGACGAGCCCGGCGTAGTCCTGGCCGTTGGTGCCCGCGAAGACACCGGTACGGCTGCCGCGCAGCGTGGCCGGGTCGATGCCCGCGCGCTCGAACGCCTCCCACGAGGTCTCCAGCAGCAACCGCTGCTGCGGATCCATCGCAAGCGCCTCACGCGGCGAGATCCCGAAGAACGACGCGTCGAAGTCCCCGGCGTCGTAGAGGAAACCACCCTCACGCGTATACGACGTCCCCTGACGATCCGGATCCGGATCGTACAGCCCCGCCAGATCCCAGCCACGGTCCGACGGGAACTCCGCAATCGCGTCCCCACCGGCCGTCAGCAGCTGCCACAGCTCCTCCGGCGACCGCACCCCACCCGGGAACCGGCAGCTCATCGCCACAATCGCGATCGGATCACCGGCCACCGCAACCGTAGGCGCCACCACGCCACCCGCCGCCACAGCATCCGAACCCACCAGCTCCGTCCGCAGATGGTCGGCGAGGGCAGTGGCGTTCGGGTAGTCGTAGATGAGCGTGGCGGCCAGACGCAGGCCCGTCGCCGCGTTCAGCCGGTTACGCAGCTCGATCGCGGCCAGCGAGTCGAAGCCCAGCTCCTTGAAGGCGCGCCCGGCCCCGACCGCCTCGGCCCCACCGTGCCCCAGCACCGACGCGACCTGCGCACGCACCAACTCCAGCAGCGCGCGGTCCTGTTCGGCCCTCGGAAGGCCGCTCAGGCGCTCGCCGAGCGGGGAGGCGGAGTCGGCGTCGGTGACGACCTTGACGGTGTCGGCGCCGGTCGCCGCGCCCGGCCCGGCCTCGGCCGCCAGCTCGGCGATCAGCGGGCTCGGCCGTACGGCGGTGAGGGTGCGGGTGAAGTTCTCCCAGTCGATGTCCGCGACCGTCACAGCGGTGTCATCGAGGTCCAGCGCCTGCCGCAGCGCGGCGACGGCCGACTCGGGCGCCATCGGCGGCATGCCCTCGCGGCGCATCCGCCGCTCCATGGCGTCGTCACCGGCCATCCCGGAGTCCGCCCACGGGCCCCAGGCGATCGAGGTGGCGGGCAGGCCCTGGGCGCGCCGCCGCTCGGCCAGCGCGTCCAAGTAGGCGTTGGCCGCAGCGTAGTTGCCCTGACCGGCGGCGCCCACCGACCCGGTGATCGAGGAGAAGAGGACGAACGCCGAGAGGTCCATGTCGCGCGTCAGCTCGTCCAGATGCAGCGCGGCGTCGGCCTTCGCCCGAAGCACCGAGAGGAACCGTTCGGGCGTGAGCGAGTCCAGTACGCCGTCGTCGAGCACACCGGCCGCGTGGACGACAGCGGTCAGCGGGAACTCGGCCGGTATGGACGCCAGCAGCTCGGCGAGCGCGTCCCGGTCCGCCACGTCACACGCGGCAACCGTCACCCGAGCACCCGAGCCCGCCAGCTCATCCCGCAGCTCGGCCGCACCCGGAGCCGCCAGCCCACGGCGGCTGGTGAGCACCACATGCTCGGCACCGTTCGCCACCAGCCATCGGGCCACATGCGCACCCAGCGCACCCGTACCGCCCGTCACCAGCACCGAACCCGAGGCCCGCCAGCCCTCGTCGCCCGACGTCCGGGACCCGACCGCCCGCACCAGCCGGCGTCCGAAAGCACCCGAGGCACGCACCGCGACCTGGTCCTCACCCGAGCCACCGGCCCCGGCCCCGGCCAGCACACCAGCCAGCCGACCCAACGCACGCTCATCCACCGACTCCGGCAGATCGACCAGACCACCCCACCGCTCCGGCAGCTCCAACGCCACCACCCGACCAAGCCCCCACACCGAAGCCTGACCAGGCACCACCACACCATCCGAACGCCCCACCGACACCCCACCCCGCGTCGCCACCCACAACGGCGCACCCACACCCGCATCACCCAACGCCTGCACCAACGCGGCCGTACGCAACAACCCCGACTCGGACCCGACCGCCAACAGGGAGAACACCCCCGCCACCGAACCACCCACAACCGCCGCACGCAGCTCCTCCGCCACCCCGGCACGGTCCACCGCATCCGACTCGACCACACGCACATCCACCCCACGCCCGGCCAACATCCCCACCACACCCGAAGCCCAAGCACCCCCGGCCTCATCCGCCGGAACGACCACCAGCCAGCAACCACCCAGCACCCCGCCGGCCAACCGCTCCGACACCGGCCGCCACGACACCCGGTAACGCCAGCCATCCACCACCGAACGCACCGACTCCTGCCGCCGCCACGACGACAACGCGGGCAACACCTCACCCAGCGAAACCCCCGGATCCACCGCCAGCTCCGCCGCCAACGCGGCCACATCCCCGCGCTCCACCACATCCCAGAACCGCCCGTCCACCGCCGAGCCCGGCCCGGCCTCCGACGCCGCCGCTCCGGCCGGGGCCGGGGCGTTGAGCCAGTACTGCTGGCGCTGGAAGGCGTAGGTGGGGAGGTCGATCGTGCGGGCGCCGGTGGTGGCGTACGGAGCGGCCCAGTCGGCCTTCTTGCCCCGGACGTACGCCAGCGCCACGGCAGCCGTCAGGGTCTCGGCCTCGGGGCGCCCGGCGCGCAACGCGGCGGCGTACGCGGTGCGGTCGGCGTCGGCGTCGGCGTCGGCGTCGGCGTCGGGCAGACAGTCCTGGGCCATGGCGGTGAGCACGGCGTCGGGGCCGAGCTCCAGGAAGGTGGTGGCGCCCTTGTCGGCCAGGGTGCGCACACCGTCGAGGAAGCGGACGGCCTCGCGGACGTGGCGCACCCAGTACTCGGGCGAGCACAGCTCCTCGGCGGTGGCGACGCGTCCGGTGACGGTGGAGACCACGGGGATGCGCGGCGGCGCGTACTCCAGCACCTGGGCGACGCGCCGGAATTCGGCGAGCATGCCGTCCATCAGCGGGGAGTGGAACGCGTGGCTGACGGTGAGCCGCTTGGTCTTCCGACCCCGCGCCTCAAATCCAGAAGCGATCTCCAGCGCGTCCTCCTCGGCGCCGGAGACGACGACCGACCGGGGGCCGTTGATCGCGGCGACGCCGATCCGGTCCTCGCGCCCGGCGAGCAGCGGCAGCACCTCGTCCTCCGACGCCTGCACCGCGACCATCGCGCCACCCTCGGCAAGCTCCTGCATCAACCGCCCACGGGCGGCGACCAGGGCGGCGGCGTCCTCCAGGGACAGCACACCCGCCACATGGGCGGCCGCGATCTCGCCGATGGAGTGTCCGGCGAGCAGTTCGGGACGCAGTCCCCAGGACTCGAGGAGGCGGTAGAGCGCGACCTCGATGGCGAACAGGGCGGGCTGGGTGTAGTCGGTGCGGTCCAGGAGGGCGGCCTCGGGGCTGCCCTCCTCGGCGAACAGCACGTCGAGGAGCGGGAGTTCGAGCTGCTCCTCGAGGTACCAGCAGGCGTCGTCGAGAGCTTCGGCGAAAACAGGGTAGGCGGCGTGGAGCTCACGGCCCATGCCGAGGCGCTGGCTGCCCTGTCCGGTGAACAGCAGGGCGAGCTTTCCCGCGACGGGGGCGCCGCGCACCACGGACGGCCCGTCGCCGCCGTCTGCGAGGGTGCGCAGGGCGGTGAGGAAGCCGTCGCGGTCATCGGCGAGGAGTACGGCGCGCTGTTCGAAGGTGGCGCGAGTGGTGGCCAGGGAGTGGCCGATGTCGGTGAGGGCGAGGTCGGGGTCGGCCTCCAGCAGCGCGTGCAGCCGCTCGGCCTGCCCCTGGAGGGCGTCGGTGGTCTTCGCGGAGATGGCCCAGGGCAGCGGGGCGGTGCCCTGCGCGGTGTCCGCACCATCAGGACCGTCCGCACCATCAGGACCGTCCGCACCATCAGGACCGTCCGCACCATCAGGACCGTCCGCTCCGTCGCGGTCCTCGACCGGCGGCTGCTCGATGATGGCGTGCGCGTTGGTGCCGCTCATGCCGAATGACGAGACGCCCGCGCGGCGCGGGCGGTCGCTCTCCGGCCAGGGCCGCGCCTCGGTCAGCAGCTTGATGTCACCGGCGGTCCAGTCGACATGCGGGGTCGGCTCGTCCACGTGCAGCGTCCGCGGCAGCACCCCGTGCCGCATCGCCATGACCATCTTGATGATGCCGCCGACACCGGCCGCGGACTGGGTGTGGCCGATGTTGGACTTGAGCGAGCCGAGCCACAGCGGCCGGTCCGCCTCGCGGTCCCGGCCGTAGGTGGCGAGCAGCGCCTGGGCCTCGATGGGGTCGCCGAGCGTCGTCCCCGTGCCGTGGGCCTCGACCGTGTCGACCTCGCCGGCCGTCAGCCCGGCCCCCGCGAGGGCCTGGCGGATGACGCGCTGCTGGGCGGGGCCGCTGGGGGCGGTCAGGCCGTTGCTGGCGCCGTCCTGGTTGATGGCGGTCGAGCGGACGACGGCGAGGACGCGGTGGCCGTTCCTACGGGCCTCCGAGAGCCGCTCGACGAGCAGCATGCCGACGCCCTCGCCCCAGGCGGTGCCGTCGGCCGCGGCGGCGAACGGCTTGCAGCGGCCGTCGGGGGCGAGGCCGCGCTGGCGGCTGAAGGCGATGAACGAGCCGGGGTTGGCCATGACCGCCGCGCCACCGGCGAGCGCCATGGTGCACTCGCCCGCGCGCAGCGCCTGGACGGCCAGGTGGAGCGCCACCAGGGAGGAGGAGCAGGCGGTGTCGACGGTGACGGTGGGGCCCTCGAAGCCGAAGGTGTAGGCGATCCGGCCGGAGGCGACGCTGGCGGCGTTGCCGGTGACCAGATAGCCCTCGAAGCCCTGCTCGGCCTCGTGCAGCCGGGGTCCGTAGTCCTGGGTCTCGGCGCCGACGAACACACCGGTCCGGCCGCCCCGGAGGATCGCGGGGTCGATACCGGCGCGTTCGAAGACCTCCCAGGAGGTCTCCAGCAGCAGCCGCTGCTGCGGATCCATCGCGAGGGCCTCGCGCGGGGAGATTCCGAAGAACGCCGGGTCGAACTCATCGGCGTCGTGCAGGAATCCGCCTTCGCGGGTATAGCTGCTGCCCGGCCGGTCCGGGTCGGGGTCGTAAAGTCCGGCGAGATCCCAGCCCCGGCTCACCGGGAATTCGGAGATGACGTCCTTTCCGCCCGCGACGATTTCCCACAGTTCTTCGGGGGATCCGACCTCACCGGGGAACCGGCAGCTCATTCCGACAATGGCGATGGGCTCGTCGGCGGCTATCGGGCCCATTCCGGCGTCGGCCGGGAACGCGTCGGAGTCATCGTCCGCACCGAGCAATTCGGTCCGCACATGGCGGGCGAGGTCGGCGGGGGTGGGGTGGTCGAAGGCGAGGGTGACGGGCAGCCGCAGTCCGGTGGCGGCGGTCAGCCGGGCGTGCAGATCGACCGTGGCGAGGGAGTCGAAGCCCAGGTCGAGGAAGGGACGCTCGGGGTCGAGGAGGTCCGGTGCCTTGTCCTTCAGGGCCTGTTCGACGATCTCGCCGACCCAGGCGGTGAGGGCGTCGGCGCGCTCGGCCTCGGGGAGCGCGGCGAGCCGGTCACGCCACGGGGACGCCCCTTCGGGGCTCCTCCCCCCGTTTTCGGTGTGCTCGGGCGTGAAATCCACGGACTCACTCACCATCGCGCGCCCCATTACCCTCGCAGACATAACACCAAGACCGTACGTCAGCTTTACACAGGGCAGGGCGGCTAGAAACCCCTTCAAACCCCCTATGGACCCCTATCATCCCTTTGGGGTCCCGTATCCGAGGGGCATCGCGCAATGGCCGCCGTTAATTCACCAGAGTGCATGAGAATTCCGGTGGCGACAAGGATCTCGAGCAAATAATGCGCCCAGTATTCAATTTTTTCAGAGGTGCGGGGGTTCAGAGGTGGAGGGGTTCAGAGGTGGAGGGGCGGCCTTTCGGTCCGCCCCTCCACCTCTCGGGGGATCGCCAGTTGGTCTCGGGGTGGTCAGCCGCGGTCGGGGGCCCTCTCGATGAACGGGGCCAGCAGCCCCGGTACCGCGGTCTCGGCAAGGGCGATTCCCTGGCCTTCGGTCAGGTCGTGGACGTGGTAGACCCCTTCGCCCGCGGCGGTGGTGGCGCCGAGGGTGATCAGCCCGGCCCGGCGCTGGAAGGGCGTCCGGGAGAGCTTCCAGCCGATGATCCCGTCGCGCTGGAGGGCGACGGTGCGGCGGGCGAACGCGCCGGAGCACGCGGCCAGATAGCGGTCGCGCAGTCCGTGGCCGAGGCTGTGGTAGGCGCTGAAGGCGAACGCCACCAGGACCGGCACCAGCACCACACCGGTGATCACGCCGGTGATGACGAGCCAGCGGCCCAGCCACAGACCCAGGCCCACCGGGACGGCCGCGATCAGGACCGACCACATGAGGGCGCGGTTGATCCGGCGCCGCAGGGCCGCCTTGGGGTGCGGGAGTAGGCCCTTGCGCTCGATCAGCCCGGGGCCGGTCGGCAGCGCCTGGGCGGCGACCCGCATGGCCTCGTCGCGCGGGGTGGGCGGGGTCAGTCCGCGGCGCCTGCGGTTGTCCTCCTGGTTGCCCAGGCCGCTGGCGACGGCGTTGAGCTTGGCGCCCTTGGCCCAGCGGAGCGGGACGGGCTCGACGAGTTCGAGGCCGCGCAGATGGCGCTCCTCGATGCTCACGGACCGGGTGGCCAGCAGGCCGCGGCGGATGCGGAGGATTCCGCCGTCCTCGCGGCGCAGTTCGTAACCGGCCCAGTTCTCGATGTAGGTGGCGGTGGAGCCGATCATGCCGAGGACGGCGATGACGACGGCGGCCAGCAGGATTCCGTACCAGAGCGGAATGGTGCCGAAGCGGTCCTCGAGGTCCTTGACGACGCCGAGGTCCAGCGGGTTCACCTGGAGCTCGCTCAGCGTGCGGTACGTACTGGCCGCGGCGATGAAGACACCGCCCACGCCCCATACGGTCAGCGGGCCGTAGCGCAGCCAGGACCAGTCCAGCCGGCTGAGCACACCGTCGCTGTCGGCCACCGGCCGGGCCCGGCCCGCGTCGCGCAGGGCGATGATCTGGCGGCGCAGCTCCACCGCCTCGGCCTTGGTGATGCCGTCGAGGGCGAGCCTGCGCGCGGCGGCGTCGCTCTGGTCCCCGCTGTCGATGCGCAGCGTGGTGAGGCCGAAGACGCGGTGGACCGGGTTGGCGGTGACGTCGACACCGCGGATACGGCCGATCGGGACCGAGCGCTCGCTGCGGAAGAGCAGTCCGGTGTGGAGCTCGAAGCGGTCCTCGGTGAGCCGGTAACGGGTGGTGAACAACCGCATCAGCCCGATGCCGCTGATGACCAGGAAGGTCACGAACAGCGAGCCGAGGGTGATGATGACCTGGAGGTTGGTGTCGCCTCCGGTGACCGCGAGGCCGGCCAGGAACATGGCCACCGGCGCGGCGAGGATGGAGAGGTTGACCAGGAGCAGCCGCCCGTTGAGCCGCCCCCAGTCGCGGCCGGCCGCGTGAGAGGACGGCCGCACGGTGGTCTCGGAGCTCATGTGGCGTCTCCCGGCACGGCCTGGGTGGACTTGGCCAGGTGCTCCACCAGGTCCCCGGCGAGCTTGTGGTCGATGCCCTTGATCTTCACCGCGCCCGCGGCCGATGCGGTGGTCACGGTGACGCCGGAGAGCCCGAACATCTGCTGGAGCGGGCCGCGCAGGGTGTCCACCGTCTGGACCCGGGACAGCGGCACGACCCGCCACTGCTGCCAGAGCCAGCCGGAGGCCGCGTAGACCGCCTCGTTGGTGGCCTCCCAGCGGTGGACCCGGTAGCGCCAGGCCGGCATGACGGCCATGTAGAGCAGCCCGGGGACCAGCGAGATCAGCGTGGCCCACATGAAGAACTCACGCGTGGGGGGAATGGAGGCCCACAGGATCCCGAAGACGAGCGGCAGGGGCAGGGCGAAGAGTGCGGACTGCAGCGTCCACCAGCCGATCGCACGGCGGTCGACCCGGTGCCGAGGCGGTCGGAGCCTCAGATTGTCATGGCGTTCCACTGCTTCACCCTGCTCTTGCGTCTGACGGGTACCGGGGCGGGGCCCGGCGGGGGTTGGTGGACTATGAAATCAGGCGGCTCAGACCGACGCACCGGTGGCGGTCTGCTGCGGCAGCTGACCGCTTCCGGTGTGCTGGCCCTTCAGCTTGCGCATCTTGGCCAGCAGTACGGCGGTTCGGGTCAGCACCATGGCCAGCGACATGAAGACGAAGGCATTGGCGTAGGTGTCCTGGCCGCTGATCTTGTAGTCGATGGAGAACTTGACCAAATCCATGGTGAACCAGTGCTCGGCGCCGTAGGCGAAGAGGATGCGTCCGCCGGAGAGGACGATCCACACCAGGGCGTAGCCGATGCCACCGATGGTGTAGAGCTCACCGGACGTGGCGTCCTTGTAGGCGGGCAGCAGCACCCCGGCGATCAGACCGCAGATGACGCCGGTGCCGACGCCCACGAGCTGCAGGGAAATGTCATTGCCCTTGGTCGGGAAGGACTCGACGAAGATCGCGATGACCACGGCCACGGCGATGACCGAGCGCACCATCCGCATCGTGGTGATGCGGCGGCGGCCGATGTCGGTCGCCAGGATGATGATCAGGATCGTGCCACTGGCGATCAGTGCGGACATGAACTGGCTCATCTGTGGCATATGCGACGTTCTCCAAGCCGAACGGGGATGTGCGTTCGGTGTGACGGTTCTCCGCCTCACCTAGGTCAACGCTAGAAGCGGGCCCGCCACCGCGAGACGACTGAACGGTGGGTTCTGGCTGTCAACCGTCCGGTGGACACGGTGGACACGCGTGGTAGTACTGAGCCGTGCGCAATCACTCTCCGGGGGACGGCTCGCAGACCGGGGCGTACTACGGTCCCGAGTCCGGCACCCGCTGGTTCGGCCTGTGGGACGGCTTCTTCGCCGTCTCCTATCTCGTTACGGCGGTCCTGCTCTTCCTCTCCGGCGGCTCGCAGGTCAACCACTCCATCCCGATCGCCGCGCTGACCCTGACCGTGCCCTGGTACGCGGCGGTCGGCCGGACGCTGATGATCGAGGACACCTACGGCCCGCGGAACCTGGTCTTCGCGGCGGGCCTGGTGACGCTGTTCTGTCTCACCACGGCGTTCAACCTCGTCGGCGCGTTCGCGCTGTTCGCCGTCATCCCGATGCTGATCATGAGCCTCCCGATGGCCTCGGCGGTGGTGCTGGCCACGGTGGCCAATCTCTGTCCCGTACTGGTGGTGGCGTTCACCGGTGAGGATCTGGGGCTGAGCGTCCTGGGCGTGCTGCCCATCTCCCTGCTGAGCATCGCGCTGTCGGTGCTGCTCGGGATGTGGATCAAGCGGGTGGTGCGGCAGAGCAAGGAGCGCGGGCTGCTCATCGAGGAGTTGCGGCGCAGCCAGGAGCGGGTGGCCCGGCTCTCCCACGAGGCCGGTATCTCGGCCGAGCGCGAGCGGCTGGCCCGGGAGATTCACGACACCCTGGCACAGGGCCTGACCAGCATCATCAGCCTGGTGCAGGCGGCCGAGTCGGAAGTGCGCGAGACCCCGGACCAGGCGGTGAACCATCTGTCGCTGGCCGGGCGGGTGGCCAAGGAGTCGCTCGCCGAGGCCCGGGACTTCGTGGCCGCCCTCACCCCGCCCGCGCTGCGCGGCGGTTCGCTCTCCCAGGCGGTGCGGCGGCAGGCGGAGGGGCTGATCGCCGAGACCGGCCTGGAGGTGCGGTGTTCGGTGATGGGCGAGGAGAAGTCGCTGCCGATGGCGGTGAGCGTGGTGCTGCTCCGTACGGTGCAGGAGGCCATCGCCAATGTGCGCAAGCACGCCAAACAGGCCCGCACGGTCGATGTGACCGTGGTCTTCGACCAGGGCGGGGTCCGGCTGCTGGTCCGCGACGACGGCGAGGGGTTCACCCCGGACGGCACCCAGGAAGGCTACGGGCTGCGCGGGATGCAGGCCCGGGTGGAGGAGATCGACGGGGTGGCGTCCGTCACCAGCGGCCCCGGGCGGGGCACCACCGTGGAGGTGAGCGTGCCGATGACGGCGCTGGCCGGGGAGACAGTGAATGGCTGAGGGTACGCCGGGCGGGCCGAGCCCGATCAGGGTCCTGCTGGCCGACGACCATCCCGTGGTGCGGGAGGGGCTGAGCGCCATGCTGGAGTCCGCCGAGGGGATCACGGTGGTCGGACAGGCCGGTTCCGGTGAGGAGGCGGTGGTCCAGGCGGTCGCGCTGCGGCCGGACATCACCCTGCTGGATCTGCGCATGGGCGGGATGGACGGGGTCGAGGCCACCGGGCAGATCCTGCGCCAGGTGCCGGGCTGCAAGGTGGTCATCGTGACCACGTACGAGGACGACTCCGACATCCTGCGCGCGGTGGAGGCGGGCGCCGCGGGCTATCTGCTGAAGGGCAGTTCACGCCAGGAGCTGATCGACGCGGTGCAGACCGCGGCGCGTGGCGAGACCGTGCTCACCCCGTCCCTCGCGGGCAAGCTCTTCCGCACCCGGGCCCCCGAGCCGTCCCCGCTCTCCGGCCGTGAGCGCGAGGTGCTGCGGCTGGTCGGCCGCGGGCTGACCAACGCCGAGATCGGCGCCGAGCTGTTCGTCAGCGAGGCCACGGTCAAGACGCATCTGCTGCGGTCATTCAAGAAGCTCGGAGTATCCGACCGCACGGCGGCGGTGATGAAGGCCATGGAACACGGCCTACTGAACTGAGCGGGGCTCCGTCACGCTTCCGGCCCCTTGGGTCTTCCGGCGAACCGAGCCCCACATCAAACCGTGCCCGTGAGGCTGCTGTCGGAGAGCTTCGCGGGGAGGTCGCGGCGGCGCTTGACGTTCAGCTTGCGGTAGATGCGGGTCAGGTGCTGCTCGACCGTGCTGACGGTGACGAACAGCTTGGAGGCGATCTCCCGGTTGGTGTTGCCGTGCGCGGCCAGCACCGCGATCCGCACCTCCGCCTCGGTCAGCGCCTCCACATCGCGCTGCGCCTCGGTCGCCCCCTGGCCCGGCTGCGCGGCGGCCGCCGCGAGTTCGCCGGGGTCCGCGTGCCGGGGCATCAGCTCACGGCAGAGCGGATCGGCGCCGCACGTCTTGGCCACGTGCCAGGCCTTGCGGACGAGCACCCGGCCCCGGTTGAAGTCGCCCAGCGAGCGGTAGGCGCGGCCGAGTTCACCGAGGGCGACGGCCAGCTGGATGCGGTCCTCGCCGCCCTCCAGGATCTCCACGGCCTCCTTGAGCCGGGACACCCGGCGCTTGAGCTCGTCGGTGCGGGCGAGCACGACCAGCAGGGCGCCGCGCAGCCGGGCGTCCCCCGGGCCCAGCCGCAGCTGCTCCTCGGCCAGCGCACGGGCGCGCCCCGGGTCGCCGAGGGCCAGCCAGGTCTCGGCCGCGTCCAGCCGCCAGGGGGTCAGCAGGGGGACGTCCATCCGCCATGCGCCCATCAGCTCACCGGCGGCCGTGAAGTCGCCGAGCGCGGCGTGGTAGCGGCCGGTGGCCAGATGGCAGCGGCCCCTGGCCCGCAGGTAGAACAGTCCGGGGAGGGTCTGGAAGAGCTCCTCGGGCAGGGGCTGTTCGAGCAGCGCCATGGCCTCGTCGTAGTGGCCCATCCCGGTCTCGGCCTGGATCAGGGTGGACAGCAGCAGTCCCAGCCCCAGGCCCCAGCCCTGGACCGAGATCCGCGACATCGCGGTGCGCGCCTGGTGCGCGGCGACCTGCAGATCGCCCTGGCGGAGGGCGATTTCGGCCCGTACGGCGGCCAGCAGCGCCTGCCAGGTGGGCACGCGGCGGGAGGAGCATTCGCCTTGTAGCCGCTCGCACCAGGACAGGGCGAGGTCGAGCCGGCCGGCCAGGACGAGCGCCATCAGCGCGACGACCAGCGGCTGGAGGGTGCTGTCGCTCAGGTGGTAGCGCTGGAGCACCCGCTCGGCCTCGATGACGGCCCGGTCGGCCTGGCCCTCGGTGAGCACGGCGGACATGGTGGCGGCGGCGTGGGCGTGGGCCAGGTCGGCCATGTCGCGCGGGGCTCCGGCGGTGGCGCCGGTGGCGCCGGTCCCGACGGTGGGGAGGCGGTCGCGCAGCGGGGGGCTGAGCATGGTCAGCCACTGGGCGGAGGCGGAGACGGCGGCGGTCATCGCGAGGTCGTCGCCGGTGGCGGCCGAGCGGGCCAGCGCGGAGACGGCGCCGGCCGCCGCATCCAGCCGTCCCGACCAGGCGAGGTAGGAGGTGATCGGGGCGACGTCGCGCGGGGCGAGCCGGCCCCGCTCGGCGCCCTCGGTGAGCTCCGGCAGATGGCTCTCGGCGGCGGCCGGGCCGATCCGCCAGGCGACGCTGACCAGCCGGGCCTTGAGCGCGGTGCGCTCAAGGCCGGGCGCGCAGGCGTGGTGGGCGCGTTCGAGGCAGCGGAGCGCGAACTCCAACTCCTCCTCGACCAGGGCGAATTCGGCGGCCTCGCGCAGCACGGGGACGGCCCAGCGCTCGGCGTCCTGCCGGGCGGAGACCAACTGGCGGGCCACGTCGAGCGCGGAGGCGCCGTCGGCGTGCAGCAGCCGGGCGGCGCGGGCGTGCAGTGCGCCGCGGGCGGCGGCGGGGGTCGCGTCGAGCACCGCGGTACGGGCCACCTCGTCGCGGAAGGCGTTGTGCTCCAGGATGGCGCACTGGTGCAGATCCTGGGCGCCCTGCTGGACCGTGCTGGCGCTCAGGTCGAGGAGTTGGCCGAGCAGCCGTGGGGAGCGGGCGTCACCGAGGACGGCGACCCCGCGGGCGATCCGCAGCACCTCGGGCTCGCCGCGGTGCAGACAGCCGAGGACGGCGTGGGCGAACGCCTCGCCGGGCGCCGGGCGCTGCTGGGCCTCGCCGTGCTCGCCGACGGTCCGCCAGTCCTCCAGCAGGGCGCGCAGCAGCAGCGGGTTGCCGCCGGAGACGCGGTGGCATTCGGGGGCGAGGCGGGCGGCGACGGTGGCGGACAGGGTGCCGGACAGCGCCTCGGCCACGCCCGACTCGGTGAGCATGTGCAGCCGCATGCGCACACAGTTGGGCTGGCGGAGCAGCTCGGCGTGGAAGGTGAACTGTTCCTGACGGAGCCGGGGGGATTCGGTGAGGACGATGAGAACCTTCGCCTGACGCACCCGGCGGGCCAGGTGGAGCAGGAATTGCAGGGACTGGGCGTCACCGCAGTGCACATCGTCGACAAGGACGACAAGTGTGCGATCGTCGACCATTCGCAGCAGCGCCGAGGAAATCTGGGACATCACGTGCATGCGTCCCGCGGCGGTGGATTCCAGCGCGTTTCCGTCAAGCAGCGCGATCACTTCGGATCGCACATCGGCGGGCATCGCACCGTTATCGAAAACCTTTCGGACAATTCCGAAGGGAAGGTCTCGCTCGGCCCGCGAACCGGTCGCTTCCAGGAGCAACGCACCGCTTTCGATGGCCTGTTCGGCAAAGGTGTTCAGCAGTGTGGTCTTGCCACTGGCCACCGCACCGCTGACAAGAGCCAGCCGACCCCGGCCGTGCGTCACGCCGCGCAGCATTTCACGCAGCGCGGAGAGGTGGTTCTCCCATTCGAAGAGGTTCGCAGGCAAAGAATTCATCCCCCGATGAAGCCACCTGATGCCCCCAGCGGGCCGCCGGGGGCATCGAGCATGACGAGTGGTGTTTTCCGGTGCGTCGGGCAGGTTCCTGAGGCGGTCGGCTCAGGGTCTCGACCCCGAAAGCGCCTCCGCGACGAGACTCACAATCGGGCCTTGATGCCCGGCCAAGAAGAAGTGGCCACCGGGGAACACCCGGATGTGACACGTGCCGGTGGTGTGCGACCGCCAGCCTTCCGCCTCCTCGAGGCTGGTCCTGGGGTCGTTGTCGCCGGTCAGAACGGTGATCGGCGAGCGGACGGCGGCGCCGGGCACCGAGCGGTAGGTCTCGATCGCCTTGTAGTCACCGCGAATCGCCGGCATCGCCATGCGCAGGATCTCCTCATTTCCGAGGACGCGGGAATCGGTGCCGCTGAGCAGCTTCATCTCGCGTACGACGCCGTCGTCATCGCGCCGGTGCACATTCTCGTCGCGGTAACGGGACGGCGCCCGGCGGCCCGAGGCGAAGAGGGCGAGCGCGGAGAACTCCGGGTCGGCCTCCTCCAGCCGACGGGCCACCTCGAACGCGAGGACGGCGCCCATGCTGTGCCCGAAGAAGACGACCGGGAGATCGAGCCAGGGCTTCAACTCCGCGGCGATGGCGTCGGCGTACTCGTCGATGTTCTCGATCAGCGGGTCCTGCCGCCGGTCCTGACGCCCCGGATACTGCACGCACAGAACATCGGCGGACGACGAAAGCGCCTGGGACATCGGGAAGAAGAACGACGCCGAACCCCCGGCGTGGGGCAGACAGACCAGACGGGCGCGACTCTCGGGCATCGGATGGAATCGTCGTATCCAGACGCTGTCTTCTCGCTGTGCACCCATGCGTAGGGAAAGTCTTTCACTCGTCAAGCGATATGTGGGGGGACAGACGGCAGAGCGTACCGGGCACGCGCCCGAGGACGCGTCGGCAAGCACTGCCCCTTCATGATTAACACGCCCAATGATGTAGGGGGCACCCCTAGTCTAGGGCGATTCTTCTTGACTGGGGTCACGGGGCGTGCGTGACTGTCGTGCGCTCTTGTTGAGCGCCTCCACCAGATCGTCCAGGGCGTCGACGAGTTGCTCCGCGTCGCGCAGTGCCACCCCCGGACGGTCCCCGGAGTGCCGGCGCCACCGCTCCAGCGACTGGTGCACTGACGACCAGTTGAGCGGCCGCCGCTCCCGTACCGCCTTCACCGCCTCCGGCAGCGCCTGCCGCAGCGCCCCGGCGAAGTCCCCGGCCTCCTCCGAGGGTGGTGCGTCCCGCTCCGGCAGATGTGCCTCCAGCAGCATGGCGACCCGGCCCATCGTGGACAGCGCCGTCTGCGCCGCCCGCGCCGCGGGCCGCGACAGCCCGCGGTGGCGCACCGGTTCCCGGTGCGCCTGGGTCTCGCTCTGCTCCCAGGCCGCCCGTGCCGCGCGGGCGTCCAGCAGGGCGTCCCGCACCTGGCGGGGACGGCGGTCGGCGGGCCGGGCGTAGGCGTCGAAGACGGCGGTGGCGAAGGCGCCGTTGGCGGCCAGCCAGTCCGCGAGCCGGTCCCGCAGCCGCGGTGTCTCCCAGGCGGGGAAGACCGCGTACGCGACCATCGCCAGCACCCCGCCGAGCAGCGTCAGCGCCACCCGCGCCTGCACGGTCTGGTGCCATGCCTCGCCCGCGATGCTGAGCAGGAAGACCACGTACGCGCTCACGCACGCGGAGGTCACGATGAAGCCGGTGCGCAACAGCAGATACATCGACAGGACGGACAGCACGGCCAGCCCGGCGCTCAGATACGAGCCGGGGTGGACCAGCGCCACCACCCCGCCGCCGACCAGCACCCCGGCCAGGGTGCCCAGGAAGCGGGCGACACCGCGGGAGTAGGTCTGGGCGAAGTCCGGCCGCAGGACCATCGTGGAGGTCAGCGGCGCCCAGTAGGAGTGCCCCAGCGGCAGCGTCGTGCTCAGCAGATAGCCGCTGACGCTGACCGCGCACAGCCGCACCGCGTGGCGCAGCACCGGCGAGGACCAGCGGGCCTCGCGGCGGACGGCGCGCAGCGCCATGGCCGCGGTGCCCCCGATACCGGGGCGCGGCAGGAAGCGGTGCACCGTCCGGCCTTCGGCGGACACCTCCTCCACCGGCTCGTCGGACGCCTCCACCACGTCCGCCACCAGTGAGAAGAGCCGCAGCGCGGCACGGCGGGCGGCACCGGTCAGCTTGGGCCCGTCCTCCGGCATCCGCAGGACGGCCATGGCCTCGGAGGGCACCCGCACCGGTGTGCCGTGGCGGATGGCGTGGGCCACCGCGTCCAGCACGGTGGCCGTGGCGGCCAGCAGTTCCCGCACCCGGTCGCGCTCGGGCCCCTCCTCGGGGACGCCGACCACCGGGTCGGCGAGCGAGGCGAGCACCGGGCGTATCCGCTCGGCCAGCAGCCGGTAGCCGCTGAGCTGCCGGGGCCGCCGCCGGGCCTGACGGGGCGTCACGGCGGCGGCACTGCGGGCGTCCATCAGCGGCTTGGGGTCGAAGGGCGCCACCGGCTCATCACGCAGCCTGCGGGCGTAGTCGGCCACGGCGGCGAGCGCGTCGGCGAGGGCGTCGCGCTGCACACCCCACGGCCGCACCGGGAAGAGCACGATCAGCGCGGCCTGCACCACACCGCCGAGCCCGACCAGCAGCGCGTGCCCCAGGGCGCCCGTGACCGAGGTCGGGAGGGTGACCGTGATCAGCATGACGGCCACCATCTGGGTGGAGACCAGCCCGGAGACCGGGCCGACCGCCCACGACATGCCCGTCATCAGCGTCCACACGGCGAGCATGAGGACGAAGGTGAGGGTGTGGGCGGCGGCCAGATAGCCGAGGAAGGTGCTCACCGCGAGACCGCTCGCGGCGGCCAGCGCCAGCCAGGGGCGGGGGCGCCAGCTGCGCTGGAAGGTGGCGATCCCGGCGGAGAAGGCGCCGAAGGCCGCCGAGACGGCGAGCGTCGGCGAACCCAGCCACAGCGCCACCCCGACGACGAGCGCGACGCCGCACGCGCCGCGGACCGCGACCAGTGGTTCGGTCCTGGTGCGCTCGATCGCGAGGCCCGTCCGGGCGGTCTCCTTCAACGCGTGCGACCAGGTCATGCGGCGAGACTACGGGGTGGCCCCGGGAGAACTGAACCATCCGTTCCGGTCCGGGTCACCCGCCGGCGGCCCCTGACGCCTCCCGGGAACGCCCCTCGGCGCCGCCCGGGAACGGCCCCCGGTGCCTCCCGGGAGGGCACCCGCGGGGATCAGTCCCCGGGCGCGCAGTCCACCTGGAGGAGCTGGATCGGCCGGCTGGCGTCGAGGTCCACATAGGCCGTGAAGGACCGGGTCGTCGGCGCCTGGCCCCAGTGGGTGGTGATGGTCGCCCAGCCGACCCGCGCGGACTGGGCCGTGGTCACCTCACCGACCTCGATGTCCTGCGGCTCGTTCTGCGCGCACAGCAGCAGGTCGTAGTCGGGCGTCTGGGCGGCCTCCTCCTTGAGCTGGTCCGAGACCAGGTGCTCCCGCTCCCAGGGGCGCGGGCCGTGGTTGCCGTAGAAGCCCTCCAGGAAGTGGTGGATCTCCTCGGCGGTGTAACGGCCGTTGGGGTCGGTCCGCTCGGTGGCCGAGGCGGGCGACCCGGCGGCCAGGGCGAACCCGAGGCCGAGCGCGGCCACACAGCCGCCGGCCACCGCGGCACGCGAGCGAAGCGCATGAATGGAACGAAGCATGGAAAATCCCCCTGTGTGCGGTCTTGCGCTGATGATTCGCCCCTTAGCCGGGCGAGCACACAAGAAGACCCTTCAGCCCCTCGAATGGTTGCTCAACTGTCCCTGGGACATGAGAACTTCGCATGCGGCCCCCAGTGCGCTATCCGCCCCGCCGGGTTCTGGGTGAACGCGCCGCAGTACAGCACCGGCTCCGAGCCCCGGTCGGTGCGGTGCAGGATCACTACCGGCTTGTCCCGGGGCACCGAGCGGCCCCGCCCGACGTCCAGATAGCCGCTGGCGCCCTGTTTCCGGATCCCGTTGTCGAGGCCGATCTGCACATTGGAGCGCTCCACGTTGTCCGTACTGCGGAAGGCCCGGTTGGCCGCCTCGGCCATCAGCTGCATCGCGTCGTACGCCAGGGCGGCCCGTCCGTCGTCGCGCCACAGGTCATGGGATCCGAAGTCCCTCGCGTAGTCGGCGTTGAACTTCTTGGCGATGTCGCTCAGCCGCGGATGGCCCGCGGGCAGCACATGGACGGTGTGGTACAGCCGCAGCCAGGGCCGGTCCGCGTACTCACCGGCGAGGGCGGCGGTGGTGAGGTCATTGCCGCCCAGCACCGTGAGCTTCCTGCCCTCACACGCCGTGTTGTCCCCGAAGTCGTCGAGGAACGCGCTGAACTGGAGGGCGCGGGAGGCCCAGTAGACGACCGTCCGGGGGTTGGCGGAGATCCGCTCGCACACCGCGTCGGCCAGCTCGCCGATGCTCTCCTTACGGGCGACACCGTCCTTCGGCGGCTGCCCCTGGGCGAGACCGCCGCCCCGGCCGCCCGGGGTGTACTCCAGGGTGAACGGCCGGGCGCCGAACCGCTCGGCGAACAGCGTCCCTATCTCGTCGCTGTACAGATCCCGGGGGTCCTTGACGACCACGGCGGCGCGGGCCGGGGAGCAGCGCCCGGTGCCGTCGTCCATGATGTTGCCCCGGTGGGCGAAGTCGGCCTCGACCGCCGCCTCGCGGCTGTTGGTGGGCGCCACCCTGCGGTAGTACCCGTCCACCTGCATCAGATCCGCCGTGGCCGTGGTGCCCACGACGGGGATCCGCGCGGCGCCCAGGATGCGCACGGCGTCCTGGGTCTGCTTCAGGCTCTTGGAGAAGCCCACCACCCCGATGATCCCGGAGCCCTTCTCACGGGCGTCCTCGGCGACCTGGCGGGCGATGCGCGGTGCGCCCGCGAAGTTCGCCCCCGCGTTACGGCTGTCGACGCGCAGCCAGACCTTCTGGGAGTCGTTGCTCGCCTCGTCGTTCAGCGCGCGCTGGGCCAGGGCGATACCGCGCAGCTCGGGCACCGCCGCGTTGTACCGCTGGCCCTCCTGGTCGGCGGCCACGTCCGAGCCGATGTGCACCACCGTACGGGCGGTGCCGCCGTGGTCCGCGACCTCGCGGTCCACCCGTGCGTTCTCCTCGCGGATCAGCCGCCGGGCGTCCTCGTACTGCTTCCGCGGCGAGTCCGCGCTCAGCTCGGGGCGGCCCGCGACGACCTCGCTGGACGCCCCGCCCAGACAGCCGCGGTCCGGCTCGTCCGTGATCCGGTCGACCAGCCACACACCCGGCGCGCTCAGCAGGGCCGCCACCACGGCCCCGGTCAGGGCCAGCTCGGCGGCCGGGCCGAGCCGGAAGGCCCGCGGCGAGACGGGGTCGAGGTCCAGCGCCTCCGACTCCGGTACGGGCTCGGGCAGCGCGGCCCGCAGCGGCCGGGGCGCCCGCGACGGCATCCCGCTCGCGCCGCGCAGCCGGGCGGCCGCCCGGCCCAGCCCGCCGGTCTCCCCCTCGGTCACACCGCCTGGCCGGGACGCACCCTCCGGGGGCTCACCCCCGGGGGACGCCGGGGCCACCGCCACCACCACGACCGCCGCGCACCGGGTGTCCCGGGCGGCCGCTCCGTACCGCTCCAGGAAGCGCTCCCCGGCCGCCGCGCCCGCGGCGTCCTCCGGCAGCTCCAGCAGAAAGACGCACCGGGTGCGCCTCCGACGCCGCCAGGGCGAGATCCGGCCCAGCCGCGCCGCGCGCCGCAGATCCGACAGCAGCGCGCGCAGCAGCAGCTCCTCCCACCGGCCGACCGCCGCCTCCCCGTCCCGCGCGCGCTCGGCGCGCACCAGCCGCGCGGCGTTCTCGAAGAACTTCTCGGCGGTGCGGCCATGGCTGATGCGCCGCCAGTCCGCGTACCAGCCGCTCCGGGTGGAGCGCAGCAGCCGACGGGTCCGGCGCCGCCCCCACCACCAGCGCGGCAGCAGCTGGAAGAGGGGCCGCACCAGCAGCCGGCGCAGCTCCGCGATCCAGCCCGGCCCCGCCGTGCTCCCCGACCCGCCGTCACCGCCTTCGCCGCCGAACGTCCACAACGCCCGCAGCAGCGGCCCGCGTTTGAGCCGCTGTGCGTAAGCGTGGTCGCGCAGCGTGTCGCCGTCCGGCTCGGCGGCCCGCGGGTCCAGCGCCTGCTCGACGATGTCCCGCATCAGGTGGAAGTCGGTGAGCCGCAGGCCGCCGGTGCGGCGGGGCACATCGACGCACAGCTCCCGGCCGAGGTCCAGCGTCAGCGGCCGCCGCCCGGCGGCGGCGCGGACCTCATCGGGGCCCAGCGCCGCGTACGGCACCCGCTTGGCACCGTCCGGATTGAGCATCCGGCGCAGCCCCCGCATCGCCCGGTGGGCGCGGCCCGGCGCCCCCTCGCCGCTCGCGAGCAGCAGCACGGGCGGCAGCAGATCCCGCGCCTTGGCCTTTCGGTCCCGAGGCACCACGGCGCCCTTGAACGCCTCGATGAACTCCTCGGTCCCTTCCCCCTCCGTGAATCCAGGCACGTCGGCTCCCCCGCTTTCCCCCGGCTTCCCGTGCTTGTTGCGCCTGGGATCCCCGCCCGTCACAACGGCGAAACCCCCTGCCGGACCGGGTCCGGCAGGGGGCGGGGAAACCACTCAAACGTGCGAATCACACGTCACATACGCCTCAGTGGTTCCGCGGCTACGCCTCGGCGCTTCTTCGTCCACGCCTCAGTGGTTCTTCGGGAAGCCGAGGTTGATGCCGACCTCCTCCGACGGCTCAGGCCAGCGAGTGGTGACGACCTTGCCGCGGGTGTAGAAGTGCACCCCGTCGTTGCCGTAGATGTGGTGGTCGCCGAAGAGCGAGTCCTTCCAGCCGCCGAAGGAGTGGTAGCCCACCGGCACCGGGATCGGCACGTTGACGCCGACCATGCCCGCCTCCACCTCCAGCTGGAAGCGGCGGGCGGCGCCGCCGTCGCGGGTGAAGATGGCCGTGCCGTTGCCCCACTGCGAGCTGTTGATCAGCGCGATGGCCTCGTCGTAGGTCTCGGCGCGTACCACGCACAGCACCGGGCCGAAGATCTCGTCACGGTAGGCGTCGGCCGTCGGCGGGACCCGGTCCAGCAGCGAGACGCCGATGAAGAAGCCGTTCTCATGGCCCTCCACGGTGTACCCCGTGCCGTCCACGACCACCTCGGCGCCCTGGGCCGCGGCCCCGTGCACATAGGAGGCGACCTTGTCGCGGTGCTCCTTGGTGATGAGCGGGCCCATTTCGGAGGCCGGGTCGTTCCCGGGGCCGATCCGCAAACGGGCGGCCCGGTCGGCGATCTTCTTCACCAGTTCGTCGCCCGCGTCGCCGACCGCGACCACGACGGAGACCGCCATGCAGCGCTCACCGGCCGAGCCGTAGGCCGCGTTGATGGCGTTGTCCGCCGCGAAGTCCAGATCGGCGTCGGGCAGCACCAGCATGTGGTTCTTGGCGCCGCCGAGCGCCTGCACCCGCTTGCCGTGCTCGACGGCCCTGGACTGGATGTACTTCGCGATCGGGGTCGAGCCCACGAAGCTGACGGCCGCGACGTCCGGGTGCTCCAGCAGCCGGTCGACGGCCACCTTGTCGCCGTTGACCACGTTGAGCACCCCGTCCGGCAGCCCCGCCTCGGAGGCCAGCTCGGCCAGCCGGCGGGAGGCCGAGGGGTCCTTCTCGCTGGGCTTGAGGACGAAGGTGTTACCGCAGGCGATGGCCACCGGGAACATCCACAGCGGCACCATCGCCGGGAAGTTGAACGGCGTGATGCCCGCGACCACACCCAGCGGCTGGCGGATCGAGGAGACGTCGACCCCGGTGGAGACCTGGGTGGACAGCTCGCCCTTCAGCTTCTCGGCGATTCCGCAGGCCAGCTCCACGATCTCCAGACCACGGGCCACCTCGCCGAGCGCGTCCGAGTGGACCTTGCCGTGCTCGGCGGTGATCAGCTCGGCGATCTCGTCGCGGTGGGCGTCCAGCAGTTCGCGGTACTTGTAGAGGATCGCGGTGCGCTTGGACAGCGAAACGGTGCCCCAGGAGCGGTACGCCTCCTTGGCCGCGGCCACGGCGGCGTCGACCTCGTCCACGGAGGCCAGGGCGACCTGGGTGTTCTGGGCGCCGGTGGCGGGGTTGTAGACCGGTCCGTACGCGCCGGTCGCGCCCTCGACGGTCTTTCCGCCGATCCAGTGGTTGACGGTCTTCATGGGTGCGGAGCCTTTCTCTAGAAAAACGTCAGAGGTGGCGGCGGCGTGCGGCGGCCTGCCGGTCGTAGTCCTCGCGGGCCTTCACGGCGGCCGGACGGGTCGCGGTCTGGGCGACAGGCACATCCCACCACGCCTGTGCCTCGGGTGCGCCGGACACTGTGTCGGCCGTTTCGGTCTCCACATAGACACATGTGGGCCGGTCCGAGGCGCGGGCCTCGGCGAGCGCCTCCCGCAGCTCGCCCACGCTCTCCGCGCGCAGCACGTCCATGCCCAGCGAGGCGGCGTTGGCGGCCAGGTCGACCGGGAGCGGATCGCCGGTGTACTGCCCGTCGGCAGCCCGGAAGCGGTAGGCGGTGCCGAAGCGCTCGGCGCCGGTCGTCTCCGACAGACCGCCGATCGAGGCATAGCCGTGGTTCTGGAGCAGCACGACGTTGATGTTGATGCCCTCCTGGACCGCGGTGACGATCTCGGTGGGCATCATCAGATACGTACCGTCGCCGACCAGCGCCCAGACCGGGGTGCCGGGCGCCGCGAGCCGGACGCCGATGGCGCCGGGGATCTCGTATCCCATGCAGGAGTAGCCGTATTCGAGGTGGTACTGGCGCGGGGAGCGGGCGCGCCACAGCTTGTGGAGGTCGCCCGGCAGCGAGCCCGCCGCGTTGATCACCACGTCCTCGTCGCCGACGACCGCGTCCAGCGCGCCCAGGACCTGGGTCTGGGACGGGCGGGCGGTCTCGTCCTCGGCGGCGTACGCGGCGTCCACCCGGCGCTCCCACGCGGTCTTCCCGGTGCGGTACTCGGCCTCGTACATCTCGTCCACCCGGTGGCCCGCCAGCTCGGCGGTGAGCGCTTCGAGCGCGGCGCGGGCGTCGGCGACCACGGTGGTGGCCCCGAGCTTATGGGCGTCGAACGGCGTGATGTTGAGGTTGAGGAAGCGGACGGCCGGGTCCGCGAACAGGGTCGCGGAGGCGGTGGTGAAGTCGCTGTAGCGGGTGCCCACGCCGATGACCAGGTCGGCGGTGCGGGCGAGGTCGTCCGCGACGGCGGTGCCGGTGTGGCCGATGCCGCCGATGTCGGCGGGGTGGTCGTAGCGCAGCGAGCCCTTGCCCGCCTGGGTGGAGGCCACCGGGATGCCGGTCGCGTCCACGAGGGCCCGCAAGCTGTCCTCGGCCTCGCTGTGGTGGACCCCGCCGCCCGCGACGATCAGCGGCCGCCGGGCGGCGCGGACGGTCCGCGCGGCGGCGGCCACCTCGGCCGCCTCGGGAACGGGCCGGCGCACATGCCAGACCCGGTCGGCGAAGAACTCCCCGGGCCAGTCGAACGCCTCGGCCTGGACGTCCTGCGGCAGGGCCAGGGTGACGGCGCCGGTCTCGGCCGGGTCCGCCAGCACCCGCATGGCCTGGAGCGCGGCCGGGATCAGCGCCTCGGGGCGCATCACCCGGTCGAAGTAGCGGGAGACCGGGCGCAGCGCGTCGTTCACCGAGATGTCGCCCGCGTACGCCACTTCGAGCTGCTGGAGCACCGGGTCGGCGGGCCGGGTGGCGAAGATGTCGCCGGGCAGCAGCAGCACCGGCAGCCGGTTGACGGTGGCGAGCGCGGCACCGGTGACCAGGTTGGTGGCGCCGGGGCCGATGGAGGTGGTGACGGCCTGGGCGGCGAGCCGGTTGTTCTGCCGGGCGTAGCCGACCGCGGCGTGCACCATCGCCTGTTCGTTACGGCCCTGGAGGTACGGCATGGTGTCCGGCCCGGACTCCAGCAGCGCCTGGCCGAGCCCGGCCACATTGCCATGGCCGAAGATCCCCCAGGTGGCGTTGATCAGGCGATGCCGTTGCCCGTCCCGCTCGGTGTACTGGTGGGCCAGGAACTCCACCAGCGCCTGGGCGACGGTGAGGCGGCGCACTGCCGAACCGTTCATCGTGGGTCTCCAGCGGGTGCTTGATAGAGGGGCAGACGGGGGTCGACGGGCTGGTCCGGCCAGGTGGAGCGGATCCAGGCGTGATCGGGGTGGTCGCAGATGAGCCAGGCGCGCTCCGCCTCCGGGCCCGCCATGACATTGAGGTAGTACATGTCATGCCCAGGGGCGGCGATGGAGGGGCCGTGCCAGCCGTCGGGGATCAGGACGGTGTCACCGGAGCGGACCTCGGCGAGCACATCGGTGCCGCGGCCGTGGCCGGACGGGGAGACCCGCTGATAGCCGACGCCCTCGTTGCCGTGGGCCTCGGCGATCTCGAAGTAGTAGATCTCCTCGAGCTCGCTCTCCTCGCCGGGGCGGCACTGGTCGTGCTTGTGCGGCGGGTACGAGGACCAGTTGCCGCCCGGGGTGAGCACCTCGACGGCGATCAGCTTGTCGCACTCGAAACCGCCAGCTGACTTTCCGCCTCCGGCGGGGGCGGCGGCGCCGAAGTTGTTGACCTGGCGCGAGCAGTTGCCGCTGCCGCGCAGCTCGACGGGGACGGCGGAGGCCGGTCCGTAACGCGCGGGCAGCCGGCGCTCGCAGCGGGCGCCGGTGAGCGCGAAGCGGCCGCCCGCGCCGCTGGCGATCTGAGCGTGGGAGTCGCGCGGCAGATAGACGAAGTCGCTCACCCCGCTGAACACGCTCTCCCGGCCGTGCAGTTCGAACGTCTCGCCCTCGGCGATCACGGTGCAGCCGCCGCTCAGCGGCAGCACGATCCACTCGCTGTCCCCGGTGGCCAGCGAATGCGAACCGCCGGGCGGCAGATCGAGGACCCGCAGGCTGGAGTAGCCCCAGCCGGCCCGCTCGGGGTCGATGTCCACGGCGTAGGGGCCGTCGGCCGCCTTACCGGCCTGCACATGGAAGCCGGGGAACGGATCGGTGGTGGTCATGGCGTGAAGTCTCTGCCTTTCTTACAGCGTCACAGCAGGCCGACGGCGGTGTCCACGGCGGTCTCGACACTGCCCTCCGCCGGATAGAGCAGGGAGCGGCCGACGACCAGTCCCTGCACGGTGGGCAGGCCCAGCGCCTTGCGCCACTTCTCGTACGCCTCCTCCTGGTCCTGCGGAGACTTGCCCACGTCGCCGCCGAGCAACACCGCCGGAAGGGTGCTCGTCTCCATCACCGCCGCCATCTCGTCGGCGTCGTCGGTGACCGGCACCTTCAGCCAGGTGTAGGCGGAGGTTCCGGCCAGGCCGGAGGCGATGGCTATGGACTTGGTGACGGCCTCGGCGGACAGGTCGTTGACGACCTTTCCGCCCGTCCGCCGGGAGATGAACGGCTCGACGAAGACGGGCAGCCGCCGCTCGGCCATGTCGTCGATGGCGCGGGCCGTGGTGACCATGGTGGTCAGCGAACCGGCGTCCTCGTAGTCGATGCGCAGCAGCAGCTTGCCGGCGTCGAAGCGGAGGCGCTCGATGTCCTGGGGGCGGTGTCCGGTGAACCGGTCGTCGAGCTCGAACGAGGCCCCGGCGAGGCCGCCGCGGTTCATCGAGCCCATGACGACCTTGCCGTCGAGGGCGCCGAGCAGCAGCAGATCCTCGAGGATGTCGGCGGTGGCGAGCACCCCGTCGACCCCGGGCCGGGACAGCGCCACACACAGCCGCTCCAGCAGTTCGACCCGGTTGGCCATGGCCAGCTTGTGGCCGCCGACGGCGAGGGCGCCGCGCGCCGGGTGATCGGCGGCCACGATCATCAGTCGGCCGCTGTCACCGATGAGCGGGCGGCGGACCCGGCGGGCGGCCGCCTCGGCGATGGCCTCCGGGTGGCGGCTGCGCACCGTCACGAGGTCGGAAACGCTGATACTCAAGGGATTTCCTCTCTTTTCGAGGCTCGGTTCGCCTCCGGGGCGCCTGAGTCGCTGTCGACGGTCGACGTGCTCGGTCGCTCGTTCCTCGCTCCCTGCCCGCGACTCCCTTTCGACAGCGACGCGCCCCTTCGGCTCACTCGCCGGCCGGACGGAGACACCCGTAACAATGGGCACCCAGCGGCCTCCCCACTGGGCCCCGGGGTCAGCCTCCACCGAGCAGAACCTCGACCTCCGCTTCCGTGGGCATCGCGGAGGAGCAGGCGAGTCGGGACGCGACGATGGCGCCCGCCGCGTTGGCGTACCGCATCACGCGCTCCAGGGGCCAGCCCGAGAGCAGCCCGTGGCACAGGGCGCCGCCGAACGCGTCGCCCGCGCCGAGCCCGTTGACCACCTCGACCGGGACCGGCGGGACCTCCGCGGTGGTGCCGTCGCGGTGCACGGCGAGCACCCCGCGCGGGCCCTGTTTGACGACGGCGATCTCCACGCCCGCGTCCAGCAGCGCCTGCGCGCACGCCTTGGGCTCGCGCGCACCCGTGGCGATCTCGCACTCGTCCACGTTGCCGACGGCGACGGTGGCGTGGCGCAGCGCCTCGGCGTAGAAGGGGCGGGCGGTCTCCGGATCGGCCCAGAACATCGGCCGCCAGTCGAGGTCGAAGACGGTGGTGCCGCTCTTGGCGCGGGCGGCGAGCGCGGCGAGGGTGCTGGTGCGGCTGGGCTCCTCGCTGAGCCCGGTGCCGGTCATCCAGAAGATCCGGGCGGCGCGGATGGCGTCGAGGTCCAGCTCATCGGAGTGGATCTCCAGATCGGGCGCCTTGGGACGGCGGTAGAAGTACAGCGGGAAGTCGTCCGGCGGGAAGATCTCGCAGAAGGTGATCGGAGTGGGGTACTCCTCGACCGGGGTGACGAAGCGGTCGTCCACCCCGAAGGCCCGCAACTCCTGGTGGATGTAGTCGCCGAACGGATCCGCCCCGGTGCGGCTGATCACCGCGGAGCGGTGGCCGAAGCGGGCCGCGGAGACCGCGACATTGGTCGCCGAGCCGCCGAGGAACTTTCCGAACGATTCAACCTGCGGCAGTGGCACACCGGTCTGCAGTGGATAGAGGTCCACTCCGATGCGGCCCATCGTGATCAGGTCGTGCGGCTCACTCATGCCTGCCCCTTCGGGAAAGACGCAGCTCAGGGTCTGGTACTCAGAACTCCGGGATCCATCCCGGCCCCTCAGGTCTAGACGTGTGCCCCGCCCACTGTCAAGACTTTGTCCTTACATACGGACGTAATCATCCGGGCCCACGGGTCGCGTTATCGCCTCGTTACGTCCAGATGAAATGTTGTCATGACAAAGTCTTGACAGTGGCCACCCGCGGGGAGAGGCTCCCGTTCTGCAACGGCCGTGCAAATCCGACGGACCTGGCTTTGAGAGGTGCTGGAACGAATGGACCTCAGACTCAATCGACACCGCAGAGCGGGCCTCGCCGCACTCGCCACCGCAGCCGCCCTTCTGGCGGCGGGCTGCAGCAGTCAGGGTGGCAAGAAGGCCCAGGAAGCCGACGCCGGCCTCGCGGCCGGCAAGGCGGACACCCCGCGGATGAGGATCGCGATGATCACCCACGCCGCCCCGGGCGACACCTTCTGGGACACGGTGCGCAAGGGCGCCAAGGCCGCGGCGGCCAAGGACAACGTGGACCTCGTCTACTCCAGCAACCCCAACGGAGCCGACCAGGCCAACCTGATCCAGAACGCGATCAACCAGAAGGTCGACGGCATCGCCGTCACCCTCGCCAAGCCCGACGCCATGAAGGGTGCGATAGCCAAGGCGAAGAAGGCCGGGATCCCGGTCGTCGCCTTCAATGCCGGACTCGACCAGTGGAAGGACATGGGTCTGCTGGAGTACTTCGGCCAGGACGAGAACATCGCGGGCCAGGCGTTCGGCAAGCACCTCAACGAGATCGGCGCCAAGCACGACATCTGTGTGATCCAGGAGCAGGGCCATGTCGCCCTCGAGGCCCGCTGCGCGGGCGTGAAGAAGACCTTCAAGGGCAAGACCGACATCCTCTACGTCAACGGAACCGACATGCCGTCGGTCAAGTCGACGATTTCCGCGAAGCTCAAGCAGGATTCGAGCATCGACTATGTCGTCACCCTGGGTGCCCCATTCGCCCTGACCGCCGTGCAGTCCGCGAAGGACGCCGGCGACAAGGCCAAGGTGGCCACCTTCGACCTCAACAAGGACCTGGTCTCGGCCGTGCAGAGCGGCGATGTCCAGTTCGCCGTCGACCAGCAGCCGTACCTCCAGGGCTATCTGTCCATCGACTCCCTGTGGCTCTACAAGAACAACGGCAACTTCAGCGGCGGCGGCGAGCAGCCCGTGCTGACCGGGCCCGCGTTCGTCACCAAGGACAACGTGGACACCATCGCCAAGTTCGCCCAGAAGGGAACGCGGTGAGCCGGTCATGACCCATACCGCCACCCCGGCGGCCGCCACCCCGCCCGCCTCCCCCGCGGTCCCACCCAAGAGCCGCACCGCCGAGCGCTCGCTGGCCCGGCGGGCGCTGGCCCGCCCCGAGATCGGGGCGCTGGTCGCGGCCGTCGGCGTCTACCTCTTCTTCTTCGCCGTGGCCCCCACCTTCCGGCAGGCCGACTCCTTCGCCACCGTCCTCTACCAGGCGTCCACCATGGGCATCATGGCGCTGGCCGTCTCCCTGCTGATGATCGGCGGTGAGTTCGACCTGTCGGCCGGAGTCGCCGTCACCTCCTCGGCGCTGGCCGCGAGCATGCTCAGCTTCCAGCTCACCACCAATGTCTGGGTGGGTGTGCTCGTCGCCCTGCTGGTCTCGCTCACCGTGGGGCTGATCAACGGACTGCTGCTGATCAAGACCGGGCTGCCCAGCTTCCTGGTCACCCTCGCCAGCTTCCTGATGCTCCAGGGCGCCAACCTGGCCATCACCAAGCTGCTGACCGGCAATGTCGCCACCGACTCCATCAGCGACATGGACGGCTTCGACCAGGCCAAGTCGCTCTTCGCCTCCGAGATCGACGTCTTGGGCGTCGATGTGAAGATCACCGTGCTGTGGTGGCTGATCTTCGCCGCCATCGCCACCTGGGTGCTGCTGCGCACCAAGTTCGGCAACTGGATCTTCGCGGCCGGTGGCTCGAAGGAGAGCGCCCGCGCCGTGGGCGTACCCGTGAACCTCACCAAGATCGCCCTCTTTATGACGGTGGGCTTCGCGGCCTGGTTCGTGGGCATGCATCTGCTCTTCGAGTACAACACCGTGCAGGCCGGCGAGGGCGTGGGCAACGAGTTCTACTACATCATCGCGGCCGTGATCGGCGGCTGCCTGCTGACCGGCGGCTATGGCTCCGCGATCGGCGCGGTCCTCGGCGCCTTCATCTTCGGCATGGTCAACCAGGGCATCGTCTACGCCAACTGGAACCCCGACTGGTTCAAGTTCTTCGTCGGCGTGATGCTGCTGCTCGCGACCCTCGTCAATCTGTGGGTGCGCCGTCAGGCCGCCAGGAGGTGATCGGAATGGCAACGAACGTCACCAAGGACAGCGCCGCACAGGCTCCCGCACCGGACGAGGAGCCGGTGATCCGGCTGCGGGGCGTGGGCAAGCTCTACGGGAACATCCGCGCCCTGGAGGGCATCGACCTGGCCGTCCGGCCGGGCCGGGTGACCTGTGTACTCGGCGACAACGGCGCCGGCAAGTCCACCCTGATCAAGATCATCTCGGGGCTGCACCAGCATGACGAGGGCGAATACCTCGTGGACGGCAAGCCGGTGCGGCTGAACACCCCGCGCGACGCCCTGAACCTGGGCATCGCCACCGTCTACCAGGACCTGGCCACCGTGCCGCTGATGCCGGTGTGGCGGAACTTCTTCCTCGGCTCCGAGCTGACCCGTGGCCCATGGCCGGTGCGGCGGCTGGACATCGAGCGGATGAAGCAGATCACCGGCGAGGAGCTGTCCGCCATGGGCATCCACCTCGACAACCTGGAGCAGCCCATCGGCACCCTCTCCGGCGGCCAGCGGCAGTCCGTGGCCATCGCCCGGGCGGTCCACTTCGGCGCCCGGGTGCTGATCCTGGACGAACCGACCGCGGCGCTCGGCGTCAAGCAGTCCGGTGTGGTGCTCAAGTACATCGCGGCGGCGCGCGAGCGCGGGCTCGGCGTCATCTTCATCACCCACAACCCGCACCACGCCTATATGGTCGGCGACCACTTCGCGGTACTCCGGCTCGGCGCCCTGGAGCTGAACGCGGCGCGCGAGGACGTCAGCCTCGAAGAGCTCACCAACCATATGGCCGGCGGTGCCGAACTGGCCGCGCTCAAGCATGAGCTGGCCCAGGTCCGCGGGGTCGATGTGGACGAGCTGCCGGAGGAGGTGGCCGCCCCTTCCTCCTGACGGACCCCACCCGACGGACGTCATTCTTCCGACGTCTTTCCCCTCCCCTTTCCCTGACAAGACGTCCGAATGTCCTGACGAAGTCTTGACGGCCGCCCGCCCGGCCGGTGAAGCTGCCCAAAACAGTACGACGCGGGCACCCCAGCACACCGAGGAGACCCTCTGCCATGACTGCCGACGCCTCCCCCGTACCCGCCCTGGACCGCATCCGGGTCGGCTCGGCCCCCGACTCCTGGGGGGTGTGGTTCCCCGACGACGATCAGCAGGTCCCCTGGCAGCGCTTCCTCGACGAGGTCACCGAGGCCGGTTACGAGTGGATCGAGCTGGGTCCGTACGGCTATCTGCCCACGGACCCGGCCCGGCTCACCGAGGAGACCGGCCGGCGCGGCCTCACGGTCTCCGCGGGCACCGTCTTCACCTCGCTGCACCGCGGCCCCGAGGTCTGGGACGCCACCTGGGAGCATGTCTCCCAGGTCGCCGAGCTGACCCGGGCGATGAACGCCAAGCACCTCGTGGTCATCCCCTCCTTCTGGCGGGACGACAAGACCGCCGAGCTGATCGAGCCCCCGAAGCTCACCGCGGAGCAGTGGCGCCATCTGTCCACCGGGATGGAGCGGCTCGGCCGTGAGGTGCGGGAGCGCTTCGGGCTCGACATCGTCGTCCACCCGCATGCCGACACCCATATCGACACCGAGGAGAACGTCGCCCGCTTCCTGGACGCCACCGACGCAGACCTGGTCAACCTCTGCCTGGACACCGGCCACTACGCCTACTGCGGCGGCGACAGCGTCAAGCTGATCGAGACCTACGGCGAGCGCATCGGCTATCTCCACCTCAAGCAGGTCGACCCGGAGATCCTCGCCGATGTGGTCAAGAACGAGGTGCCGTTCGGCCCCGCCGTCCAGCGCGGTGTGATGTGCGAACCGCCCAACGGCGTTCCGGAGCTGGGCCCGGTCCTGACCGCGGCCCAGAACCTGGATGTGGATCTGTTCGCCATCGTCGAGCAGGACATGTACCCCTGCCCGCCCGGCCAGCCCTTCCCCATCGCCGAGCGCACCCGGCGCTTCCTGCGCTCCTGCGGCGCCTGACCGCTCCCTTTTCGCCCCACGGGCCTTCACCCACGCGCCTTCGAACCGTCCAGAGAGCAGAGAGAGAAGAGAGAGCAGTCTATGACCCAGCAGGGAACGCTCGGGGTCGCCGTCATCGGGACCGGCAAGATGGGCGCCGACCATGTCCGCCGCATCAACGACGTGATCAGCGGCGCCCGGGTGGCCGCCGTGGTCGACATCGACGAGGCGCGGGCCAAGGCGGTCGCCGACACCGCCGACGGCTGTCAGGCGTTCACCGACCCGGCCGCCGCGATGGCCGCGCCCGGCGTGGACGCGGTGCTGATCGCCTCGCCGGGGCCCGCGCACGAGGCCGCGCTGCTCAGCGCGTTCGAGCGCGATCTGCCGGTGCTGTGCGAGAAGCCGCTCACCCCGGACTCCGCGTCCGCGCTGCGGGTGCTGGAGGCCGAGCAGCGGCTGGGCCACCGCCGGGTGCAGGTGGGCTTCATGCGCCGCTACGACACCGAGTTCATGAAGCTCAAGACGCTGCTGGCCGGGGGTGAGCTGGGCCGCCCGCTGCTGCTGCACTGCCGCCACCGCAATGCCTCGGTGCACTCGTACTTCACCAACGAGATGATGATCACCGACTCGGTGGTGCATGAGATGGACCAGTCGCGCTGGCTGCTGGAGCAGGAGATCGCCGCGGTCACCGTGCTCAAGCCGACCCCCAGCTCGCTGTCGCCCGAGCCGCTCAGCGACCCCCAGCTGGTGGTCTTCGAGACCACCAGCGGAGCGATCGTCAATGTGGAGATCTTCGCCACCTGCGGCTTCGGCTACCAGGTGCAGGCGGAGGCGGTGTGCGAGCGGGGCACCGCCCGCGTCGGCGACGCCCACGGGATGCTGGTCAACCGGCCCGGCACCTGGGGCGGGGAGATCGCCCCCGACTTCGTGGCCCGCTTCGAGGAGGCGTACGACCGCGAGGTGCAGAGCTGGGTCAACGCCACCCGGCGCGGGGAGGTCGAGGGCCCCAGCGCCTGGGACGGCTATGCCGCGACCGCCGTCAGCGAGGCGGGGGTCCGGGCCCAGGCCACGGGTCGGCGCACCGCCGTCGAGATGATCGAGCGCCCCGCCTTCTACAGCTGACGCCCCTCTCCAGCCGACGCCCCCTCTCCAGCTGACGCCCAGCGGGCCGGCCGTGACCCCCTGACCTTACGGCCGGCCCGCTGTGGTCATGGCGCCCGAGTCTCGTCCGGTGCGTCACCTGTGCGTCACAGGGGTCACATCTCCACACGCCTCTGTCACAGGTGTTCAACAGCCCCGGGCCGCCCTTCACTCAGCGTCGTTGACCGGGCACAGGCTGATGGCATGTGAGCAGGCGCGCCGTGGCTCCCCCGACGGCCCCACCGGGCCGTGACCGCGACGCCCTGCGGAAGGGCATAAGAGATGACCGACCGGAGGCTGTGGTCGTACAAGGAGATCGCCGCGCATATCGGTGTGCGGACCGACACCGTACGGTCCTACCGCAAGCACGGTCTGCTGCCGCCCCCCGATCATGTGGAGGGCGCCAAGCCGTATTGGTACGCGGATACGATCCGCTCCTGGGTGGTCCGCAGACCCGGCAACCGCCGCGCCCGGCGTGATGGCGAGGACTAGCGGTGCGGCCACCACGTCCGTGTGAGCCGTCAGCGGCCCGTGCTCACCCGGTCCCGCGCCTTCTTCCCCTCTCCCTGAACCCCCTCCTCGTCATGTGCCCCGTCCTCTGCGTGAGGCCCGCCCTTGCCGCGGCACCGGCGATCGTCGGCCTTGCCGCCGGTGGCGGCATCCGTGCCGGAGTCCCCGCGGCGTTCGGCGGGAGTGGATTCCCCCTCGCTCAGCCCGAACCGGGTGTGCAGCCGGCGCAGCGGGCCCGGGGCCCACCAGGTGGCCCGGCCGGTCAGCTTCATCACCGCCGGCACCAGCAGCCCGCGCACCACCATCGCGTCCATCAGCACGGCCAGGGCGATACCCAGCCCCAGCATCTTGGTGTTGGTGACCCGCGAGGTGCCGATACCCACCATCACCACGGCGAGGATCAGCGCCGCCGCCGTGATCAGGCCGCCGGTGCGCCGCAGCCCGAACTCCACCGCCGCCCGATGGTCCCCGGTGCGGTCGTACTCCTCCTTGATCCGGGAGAGCAGGAAGACCCCGTAGTCCATGGAGAGTCCGAAGGCGACGCAGAACATCAGGACGGGCAGGGTGGTCTCGATATCGCCGGAGGTGGTGAAGGAGAGCGGGCCGGACAGATGCCCGTCCTGGAAGACCCACACCACCGCGCCGAACATCGCCGTCAGACTGAGCGCGTTCAGCAGCACGGCCTGAATCGGTATCAGCACGCTTCCGGTGAGCAGGAAGACCAGCAGCAGGGTGACGGCGACGATGATGGCCGCGGCCCAGGGCAGCCGGTCGGCTATGGAGTCCTTGGTGTCCACCAGGACGGCGGCGGTGCCGGTCGCCGAGGTGGTGAACGGCGGCTCCTGGGCGCGAATCGTCCGCACCAGATCCTGGCTGGCGGCGTCCACGGCCTCGCCCCTGGGCTGCACGGTGATCTGCGCCGAGCCATCGGACAGCCGCGCCGCCTCCGCCGGCCCCGGCCCGGCCACCCGCCGCCCATCGGCGAACCGGCCCGCCGGACTGTCCACCCGCAGCACCTGGGGGAGGGCGGAGACCTTGGCGCTGTAGTCGGCGAGGGCCTTGCTGCCCGTGCCGCCGCCCTCGGCGAGGACCTCCACCGCGCCCCCGGGACCGCCGGGGAACCCCTCCCGGATGTGCTGCTGCACCACATGGGACTCGGCGCTCGACGGCAGCTGGCGGTCGTCCGCGGTGCCGAACTCCACTCTCAGGAACGGCAGTCCCAGCGCGACCAGACCGGCGACGGTGGCCAGCGCGAACACCGGGGCCCGCCGCATCACCAGCCGTGCGAGCCGCGCCCAGCCCGCTCCCGGCTCCCCGCCCCGGGCCGGGCGGCCACGGCGCAGCAGCCGGGTGAGATCCAGTGCGTTGACCCGGTCGCCCAGGAGGATGAGCGCCGCGGGCAGGACCACCAGGGCCGCGGTGGCGGCGATCAGCACCACCGCGATCCCCGCATAGGCGAAGGAGCGCAGGAAGTACTGCGGGAAGACCAGCATGGCGGCGAGCGAGGCGGCGACGGTCAGCGCCGAGAAGAGCACGGTGCGCCCGGCGGTGCGCAGCGTGGCCGCGACGGCGGGCAGCTTCTCCGCGCCCCGCCCCAGCTCCTCGCGGAAGCGGCGCACGATGAACAGGGCATAGTCGATGGCGAGTCCGAGGCCGAGCGCGGTGGTCAGGTTCTGCGCGAAGACCGAGACATCGGTGAATTCGGTGAGCCCGCGCAGCACCGCGTCGGTGCCGAGGATCGCGATGATGCCGACGCCGAGCGGCAGCAGGGCGGCCACGGCGCTGCCGAAGACCATCACGAGCAGCACCAGAGTGATGGGCAGGGCGATCATCTCGGCCCGCAGCAGATCCTCCTGGATGGTGGACTGCAGCTCATGGCGGACCGCGACCATCCCGCCGACCCGCACCTCGACCGGGCCATGGGCGCCCCGGTAGTGGGGCGCTATGCGCTCCAGCGCCTTGCCCGCGGCCGACTCATCGCCCAGGATCCGCGCGGCGATGATCGCCTCCCCCCGGTCCCGGGCGCGAAGCGAGGGCGCGCCGGTGGCCCAGTACGAGGTGACCCCGGTGACCGCCTTCTCGTCCGAGAGCTTCTTGGCCAGTGACCGGGCCTCGGCGGCGACGGCCGGATCGTCCACGGTCCTCTTACCGCTGTCGACGAGCAGGATCAGATTGGGCTGGGAGGCGGGGAAGCGCTTCTCGAGCGCCTTGGTGGCATACGCGGACTCGGACGCGGGGTCCTCCCAGCCGCCGCTTCCCATCCGGTCGGCGACCCCACTCCCGGCTACGACGGCCAGCGCGGTGAAGATCAAAGCGATCAGCAGGGACAGCCGAGGACGCGCCGTGACCAGGCGGGTCCACCCTCCGATCCGGTCCTCGGGTGGGCGGTTGACATCGGTCATGGCGAGGTGTCCCCTTCACCTGTGCCCCATGCCGCCACCAAATGTCCGTAGGCGGCACGGGTCGCTGATTACCATGGGCGGTAAACACGAGCGACCGCTCGCGTTTCTCAAGAATGCGAGCGGGCGCTCGTGTTTGTCAATCGAACACGGAGAGCCGGGGAAAACAGGTGAGCGAGAGCAAGGCGGACCAGCCCGACGAGACGGCGAAGCCGCGCCGCAGACAGGCGCGCGGCGAGCGCCGGATCCAGCAGCTGCTCGACGCCGCCGCGAGCGTCTTCTGCCGCACCGGCTACACCTCCGCGAGCACCAACGCCATCGCCCGCGAGGCCGGGGTCTCCCCCGGCACGCTGTACCAGTTCTTCCCGAACAAGGAGGCCATCGCCGTCGAGCTCGGCGAGCGCCTCAACCGCCGGATGCTGGAGACCCACGGGGTGGTCTTCACCCTGCGGAACGCCGCGCTGCCGCTGCGCGAACTGCTCGACGCGGTCCTCGATCCGATGATCGAGTTCAACTGTGCGAACCCCGCCTTCCTGACCCTGCTCCAGTCCTCCGACGCACCGGGCCACTTCCTCGAGGAGCACGCCGCCCTGCACGACTCGATCCAGGACCGCATCGACGAGCTGATCGGCGTCCGCAACCCCGACCTCTCCCCCGAACGCCGCGCCCACACCGCGAACATGGCGTTCGCCCTGTTCAAGGCCGGACTGGGGCTGATCCTCGGCCATGAGGGCGCGGAACGGGAGGCGTACGTCGCGGAGTTGAAGACCGCCCTGTACGGCTATCTCGCCCCGGTGCTCGGCACCGAGGGAGTCCCCGCCCAGCCCTGACCCCCGCGCCACACCTCGTCACCCACCCCTCCCGGCCCCGGGCCGCTGAGGGGTGCGCGCGGGTGCGCCGCACCCGTCACCGACCGGCGCACCACCGGCTTCCATCCATACCCCCTAGGGGTATAGAGTGGGGATTGCCAGGAGACGCTGAGGCATTCCGGTGCCTCCTGGGCACCTACCGTCACGCTCACCCACACAGGAGAACCCCATGAGCTCCGAGGCAGTCACCACCGTCTACAAGGTGACCGGTATGACCTGCGGCCACTGCGAAGGCGCCGTCACCGAGGAGATCGGCGCCCTCGACGGCGTCACCTCCGTCAAGGCCGTGGCGTCCACCGGCCAGGTCACCGTGGTCTCGGCCGCCCCGCTGGACGACGAGAGCGTCCGCGCCGCCGTGGACGAGGCGGGCTACGAGCTCGCCGGCCGGGCCTGAGCGAGCCCCCACCGAACCCCCGCCGGGCCGTGCCGCCCTGCTCATACAGTCGCCGTACGGCCCGGCCCTCCTCCCAGGAGACCAGACATGACCAGCACGGCATCCCCCGCCGGGCCCGCCGCCGACACCACGGCGACGACCGGCGGGCCCTCGCAGGTCGAGCTCGCCATCGGCGGGATGACCTGTGCGTCCTGCGCCGCCCGTGTCGAGAAGAAGCTCAACCGCCTCGACGGCGTCACCGCCACGGTGAACTTCGCCACCGAGAAGGCCAAGGTGTCCTACGGCGAAGGGATCGAGGTCGCCGACCTGATCGACACCGTCGTCAAGACCGGGTACACCGCCGAGGCACCGCGCCCAGCCGTGCCCGGGCCCCGCGCCCCCGAGGACGCCGCCGCACCGGAGGCCGACCCGCGCGGCGAGGGCGCGCCGGACTCCCTGCGCCACCGCATGCTCGTCTCCCTCGCACTATCCCTGCCCGTCGTGGTGCTGGCGATGGTGCCGTCCCTCCAGTTCGACAACTGGCAGTGGCTGTCGCTCACCCTCGCCGCGCCGGTCGTCGTCTGGGGCGGCGCGCCCTTCCACAAGGCCGCCTGGACGAACGCCCGGCACGGCGCGGCCACCATGGACACCCTCGTCTCCATCGGCACCCTGGCGGCCCTCGGCTGGTCCGCGTGGGCGCTGTTCTTCGGCCACGCGGGCATGCCCGGTATGCGGCACGGCTTCGACCTCACCGTCTCCCGCACCGACGGCTCGTCCTCGATCTACCTGGAGGCGGCGGCCGGAGTGACCGCGCTGATCCTCCTCGGCCGCCATCTGGAGGCCAAGTCCAAGCGGCGGGCGGGCGCGGCGCTGCGCGCGCTGCTGGAGCTCGGCGCCAAGGACGTGGCCGTGCTGCGCGGCGGGCGTGAGGTACGGATCCCCGTCGGCGAGCTGGCCGTCGGCGACCGCTTCGTGGTGCGCCCCGGCGAGAAGATCGCCACCGACGGCACGGTGGTCGAGGGCTCCTCCGCCGTGGACGCCTCGATGCTGACCGGCGAGTCGGTGCCGGTGGACGTGGAGGTCGGCGACGCGGTGGCGGGCGCGACCGTCAACGCGTCGGGCCGGATCGTGGTCGAGGCCACCCGGGTCGGCGCGGACACCCAGCTGTCCCGCATGGCCAAGCTGGTCGAGGACGCGCAGAACGGCAAGGCCGAGGTGCAGCGGCTCGCCGACAGGGTCTCGGGGATCTTCGTACCGATCGTGCTGCTGATCGCCGTCGGCACCCTGCTGGGCTGGCTGCTCACCACGGGCGACACGGCCGCCGCCTTCACCGCGGCCGTCGCCGTCCTGATCATCGCCTGCCCGTGCGCCCTGGGCCTGGCCACCCCGACCGCGCTCATGGTCGGCACCGGCCGCGGGGCCCAGCTGGGCATCCTGATCAAGGGGCCCGAGGTGCTGGAGTCCACGCGCCGGGTGGACACCGTCGTCCTGGACAAGACCGGCACGGTGACGGCCGGGCAGATGCGGCTGCGCGGGGCCATCACGGCGCCCGGCGTGGACGAGCGGGAGCTGCTACGGCTCGCGGGCGCCCTGGAGCACGCCTCCGAGCACCCGATCGCACGGGCCATCGCGGACGGCGCGGCCGAGCGGATCGGTGACCTCCCGGCGCCCGTGGACTTCCACTCCGAGCCCGGCCTCGGCGTCCAGGGCACGGTGGACGGCCACGCGGTGCTGGTCGGCCGCGAGAAGCTGCTCGGCGCCTGGGCCATCGAGCTGCCCGAAGACCTCGTGGCCGCCAAGGCGGCGGCCGAGTCGGAGGGGCGGACGGCGGTCGCGGTGGCCTGGGACGGCGAGGCGCGCGGCGTCCTCCTGGTGGCCGACGCCGTCAAGGAGACCAGCGCCGAGGCGGTCGCCCAGCTGCGGGCGCTCGGCCTCACCCCGATCCTGCTGACCGGCGACAACCGGCTGGTCGCCGAGGCGGTGGCCCGCGAGGTCGGCATCGACGACGTCATCGCCGAGGTGCTGCCGCAGGACAAGGTGGACGTGGTGAAGCGGCTACAAGACGAGGGCCGTACGGTCGCCATGGTGGGCGACGGGGTCAACGACGCGGCCGCCCTCGCCACCGCCGACCTGGGGCTCGCGATGGGCACGGGCACGGACGCGGCCATCGAATCCGGGGATCTGACCCTGGTCCGGGGCGATCTGCGGGTGGCGGCGGACGCGATCCGGCTGGCCCGCAGGACCCTCGGCACCATCAAGGGCAATCTCTTCTGGGCCTTCGGCTACAACGTCGCCGCGCTGCCGCTCGCGGCGGCCGGACTGCTGAACCCGATGATCGCGGGAGCCGCGATGGCGTTCTCGTCCGTGTTCGTGGTGACGAACAGTCTGCGACTGCGGACCTTCACAGCATCCACATAGATTCACCAAGTCCCCATAAGCCGCACAACACCCATACGGTGGAGCCTTGATCTTCAAATCGAGGCTCTTGCCCTTTTATGGCCCTTATGGCAAGAGACGCAGATCACAGGCAACCCAACGTAACCATTGCGGGGGGTCGCGAGTCTAATGGGACGGTGGGGATACGTCTTGGGGGACGGATCCTGCTACGCGTAGCCGGGGCGACGTACTCGGGGAGCTTTGAGCGGCCCTCCCGTAGGTACGCGTCCCGGCAGATCGCGTCACCATACGGCCCGCAAGGGCCCGTGGACACCCGGCCGGATCCCGTGGGGGGAATCCGCTCCGGGGCAAGGGGAGCGCCCCGCTCCGACCCGTGGGGGGATCGGCAGCGGGGCGCTTCTCGCACCTTCTTTTTTTGAGGCTCGGTTCGCCTCCGGGGCGCCTCAGCCTCCCCCAGCTACCGCTGGGAGGTGCCCCCAGCCGGAAGACCCAAGGGGCCGGATGCGACTGAGGTGCCCGGCCCTTTCAGAGGGGCGCCCGGCCGGGGGCCGAGCACCCGTATGCGCCAAGTGCCCCCGGCCCAAGTGGGACGGAGGCACCCGGAGACGCAGATGTTGCCCTAGCGCTCCTCGACCGGGACGAAGTCGCGCTCCACCACACCCGTGTAGATCTGGCGGGGGCGGCCGATGCGGGAGCCCGGCTCTTTGATCATCTCGTGCCACTGAGCGATCCAGCCCGGCAGTCGGCCGAGCGCGAACAGCACGGTGAACATCTCGGTCGGGAAGCCCATGGCCCGGTAGATCAGACCGGTGTAGAAGTCCACGTTCGGGTAGAGCTTGCGCTCCACGAAGTAGTCGTCCGCGAGCGCGTGCTCCTCCAGCTTGAGCGCGATGTCGAGCAGCTCGTCGGACTTGCCGAGCGCGGAGAGGACATCGTGCGCCGCCGACTTGATGATCTTCGCCCGGGGGTCGAAGTTCTTGTAGACGCGGTGCCCGAAGCCCATGAGCTTCACGCCGTCTTCCTTGTTCTTCACCTTGCGGATGAAGGTGTCGACGTCGCCGCCCGAAGCCTGGATGCCCTCGAGCATCTCCAGCACGGACTGGTTGGCGCCGCCGTGCAGGGGGCCCCACAGGGCGTTGATGCCCGCCGAGATGGAGGCGAACATATTGGCCTGCGAGGAACCGACCAGCCGGACCGTGGAGGTCGAACAGTTCTGCTCGTGGTCGGCGTGCAGAATCAGCAGCTTGTCGAGCGCGGAGACCACGGTCGGGTCGAGGTCGTACTCCTGCGCGGGGACCGAGAAGGTCATCCGGAGGAAGTTCTCGACATAGCCGAGGTCATTGCGCGGGTAGACAAAGGGGTGGCCGACCGACTTCTTGTACGCATACGCGGCAATGGTCGGCAGCTTGGCCAGCAGCCGGGTCGTCGAGAGGTTGCGCTGCTTCTCGTCGAAGGGGTTGTGGCTGTCCTGGTAGAAGGTCGACAGCGCGCTGACCACGGAGGACAGCATCGCCATCGGGTGGGCGTCACGCGGGAAACCGTCGTAGAACCGCTTGACGTCCTCGTGCAACAGCGTGTGGCGGGTGATGTCCTCACGGAAGGCCGCCAGTTCATCGACGGTCGGCAGCTCCCCGTTGATCAGCAGAAAGGCGGTCTCCAGGAAGGAGGCGCGCTCCGCCAGCTGCTCGATGGGGTAGCCGCGATAGCGCAGGATGCCCTGCTCACCGTCCAGATAGGTGATCGCGGATTTGTACGCGGCGGTGTTGCCGTAACCGGAGTCCAGGGTCACCAGACCGGTCTGGGCGCGCAGCTTGCCGATATCGAAGCCCTTGTCGCCGACGGTGCTGTCGACCACCGGGTAGGTGTACTCGCCGTCCCCGTACCGCAGTACTACAGAGTTGTCGCTCACGTCATCCCTCACCGACGTCTGGTTCTCTTCTTCGAGGTGCCCTGACTCCCCCCACCTTCCCCTACTCGGGTAGCGAACGTGCACTCGGGGTCGGCCGAAGAGCCTTTTGGCGGCACTCAGTGCCGCCTTTCACGGCCATCCTGCCCCGTTCGTCATCGTTCGGAAACCCATCTGACACGCTCGACTGTCACATCGCCGCCGAGTCGGTGATCCAGCGCGGTGCAGCGCCTGCCCGCCGAGACGGTGCGCACCGCCTGCCCCAGCGCGCGGCGCGAGCCGACCAGCACCACAAGGCGCTTGGCGCGGGTCACGGCCGTGTACAGGAGGTTGCGCTGCAACATCATCCAGGCCCCGGTGGTCACCGGGATCACGACGGCCGGGTACTCACTGCCCTGTGACCGGTGGATGGTCACCGCATAGGCATGAGCCAGCTCGTCCAGCTCGTCGAAGTCGTACGGTACCTCCTCGTCCTCGTCCGTCCGCACGGTCAGCCGCTGCTCATCGGTGTCGAGTGAGGTGACGACGCCAACCGTGCCGTTGAAGACCCCGTTGGCCCCTTTCTCATAATTGTTACGGATCTGGGTCACCTTGTCGCCGACGCGGAAGACCCGGCCGCCGAGCCGGCGCTCCGGGAGGTCCGGGCGGGCCGGGGTGATGGCCTGCTGAAGCAGTCCGTTGAGCGTGCCGGCGCCCGCCGGACCGCGGTGCATCGGGGCCAGAACCTGCACGTCACGGCGGGGGTCGAGGCCGAACTTCGCCGGGATGCGGCGGGCCGCGACATCGACGGTGAGCCGCCCGGCCTCCTCGGTGTCGTCCTCGACGAAGAGGAAGAAGTCGGACAGGCCCTGGGTGACCGGCGGCACCCCCTCGTTGATCCGGTGGGCGTTGGTGACCACTCCGGACTGCTGGGCCTGGCGGAAGATCCGGGTCAGCCGCACCGCCGGGACGGGGCTGCCGGGGGCCAGCAGATCGCGCAGCACCTCCCCGGCGCCCACGCTGGGCAGCTGGTCCACATCGCCGACGAAGAGCAGATGGGCACCGGGCGGGACGGCCTTGACCAGCTTGTTGGCCAGCAGCAGATCGAGCATGGACGCCTCGTCGACCACCACCAGGTCCGCGTCGAGCGGGCGGTCCCTGTCGTACGCCGCGTCCCCGCCGGGCTTGAGCTCCAGCAGGCGGTGGACGGTGGACGCCTCGGCGCCGGTCAGCTCGGACAGCCGCTTGGCGGCCCGGCCGGTGGGCGCCGCGAGCACCACCTTGGCCTTCTTGGCGCGGGCCAGCTCCACCACGGACCGCACGGTGAAGGACTTGCCGCAGCCCGGCCCGCCGGTGAGCACCGCGACCTTCTCGGTCAGCGCGAGCCGCACCGCCTCGCTCTGCTCGGGCGCCAGGTCGGCGCCGGTGCGGCCGGCCAGCCAGCCCAGCGCCTTGTCCCAGTCCACGCCCCGGAAGGCGGGCAGCCGGTCCTCCTCGGTGCGCAGCAGCCGCAGCACCTGGCCCGCGAGGGAGATCTCGGCGCGGTGGAAGGGCACCAGATAGACGGCGGAGACCGGCTCGCCGTCCGCCGGGCCCGGGACCGGCTCGCGCACCACGCCCTCGTCCTCGGCCGCGAGCTCACCCAGGCAGTCGATGACCAGGCCGGTGTCCACCTGGAGCAACTTCACCGCGTCCGCGATGAGTTGCTCCTCGGGGAGATAGCAGTGGCCCTGGTCGGCGGACTGGGACAGCGCGTACTGCAGACCGGCCTTCACCCGGTCGGGGCTGTCATGGGGGATGCCGACCGACTGAGCGATCTTGTCGGCGGTGAGGAAGCCGATGCCCCAGACGTCGGCCGCCAGCCGGTACGGCTCGTTCTTCACGACCGAAATCGAGGCGTCGCCGTACTTCTTGTAGATCCGCACCGCGATGGAGGTGGAGACGCCGACCCCCTGGAGGAAGACCATCACCTCCTTGATGGCCTTCTGCTCCTCCCAGGCGGCGGCGATCATCTTGGTGCGCTTGGGGCCGAGGCCGGGGACCTCGACCAGCCGCTTGGGCTCCTGTTCGATGACGTCGAGGGTGTCGACGCCGAAGTGCTCGGTGATCCGGTCGGCGATCCGGGGGCCGATGCCCTTGATCAGCCCGGAGCCGAGATAGCGCCGGATGCCCTGGACGGTGGCGGGGAGGACGGTCTGGTAGTTCTCGACCGTGAACTGTTTGCCATATTGCGGATGGGAACCCCAGCGGCCCTCCATCCGCAGCGACTCGCCCGGCTGGGCGCCCAGCAGCGAGCCGACGACGGTGAGCAGATCTCCGGAGCCACGGCCGGTGTCGACCCGCGCGACCGTATAGCCGTTCTCCTCATTGGCGTAGGTGATCCGCTCCAGGACCCCTTCCACCACCGCGAGTTTGAGCATGCCTCGACCGTACCGCCGGGAGCCGACAGGCGGTTCGGGCCTGTGGACGACGCCCGTGGGGAAGGAACGCGGGGTGTGCCCGGTCGCGGAATATCACGATCCGGTTTCACCGGGGGCCGACCCCTTGCCTCCTTCCATGTAATCGATTCCAATCTCATGTAATCGATTCCACAAGGAGGTGGACGATGCCGGCCATCAAGGATGTGGCGCGGCGTGCCGGGGTCTCCGTGGCGACGGTCTCACGGGTGCTCAATGACCACCCCTCCGTCCGCGCGGACACCCGCGAACGGGTGCTCGCCGCGGTCGCCGACCTCGGCTATCGCCCCAACGCGGTGGCCCGCTCGCTGCGCACCGATCAGACCCGGACCCTGGGCCTGGTCATCAGCGATGTGCTGAATCCCTTCTTCACCGAGCTGGCCCGTTCGGTCGAGGACGCCGCCCGCGAGCTGGACTACAGCGTGGTCATCGGCAACGCCGACGAGCGGCCCGACCTCCAGGACCACCATGTGCGTACCCTGATGGACCGCCGCATAGACGGACTGCTGGTCAGCCCCACCGACGGCGGCTCCCCGATGATGCTGGCCGCCGCCCGCGCCGGCACGCCCATGGTCTTCGTCGACCGCTGGATCGAGGGCGAGGGCCTGGACCGGGTGCCGGTGATCCGCACCGACGGGCGGGGAGCCATCCACGCCCTGGTGGCCCATCTGTGCGCCCTCGGCCACCGCCGGGTCGCGATCATCGCGGGCCCCGCGGCCACCACGACCGGGCGCGAGCGGGTGGACGCCTTCCGCTCCGCGCTGCGCGAGTTCGGCCTGGAGCTGCGGGAGGACCACATCGGCCAGGGCGACTTCCAGGCGGACAGCGGCCGCCGGGTGACCGCCCGCTTCCTCGATCTGCCGCACCCCCCGGACGCGATCTTCGCCGCGGACAACCTGATGGCGCTCGGCGCGATGGACGAGATCCGCGCGCGGGGCCTGCGGGTGCCGGACGACGTGGCGCTCGCCGCGTTCGACGACATCCCCTGGTTCGTCCACACCGATCCGCCGATCACCGCCATCGCCCAGCCGACCGGGGCCCTCGGCCGAGCCGCCGTGACGGCGCTGATCGATCTCGTCGAGGGGCGGCCCGCCGAGTCGGTGACCCTTTCCGCCCGTCTGGTCACCCGCCGCTCGTGCGGCGAGCCCGAAGGGAGCAAACCATGAGTGCCGAGTCCGAGCGGTCCTCCCCCGGCGGGGCGGAGCTGCTGCGCATGGAGGGGGTCCGTAAGACCTTCCCCGGGGTGATCGCGCTGGACGGGGTGGACTTCGATCTGCGCCGGGGCGAAGTGCATGTCCTCCTGGGCGAGAACGGCGCGGGCAAGTCCACGCTGATCAAGATGGTCTCCGGCGCCCACCGCCCCGACGGCGGGCGGATCCTGGTCGACGGCGAGCCGGTGCGGATCAACAGCGCGCAGGACGCCGAGCGGCTCGGGATCGCCACCATCTACCAGGAGTTCAACCTCGTCCCGGACCTCACCGTGGCCGAGAACATCTTCCTGGGCCGCCAGCCGCGCCGCTTCGGCATGATCGACCGCAAGGCGATGGACGCGCGGGCCGCCGAGCTGCTGGCCCGCGTCGGAGTGGACGTCTCGCCCCGGACCCGCGTCCGCGACCTCGGCATCGCCCGGCTCCAGATGGTGGAGATCGCCAAGGCGCTGAGCCTGAAGGCCCGCGTCCTGATCATGGACGAGCCGACCGCCGTGCTCACCACCGAGGAGGTCGAGAAGCTCTTCCGGATCGTGCGCACCCTGCGCGCGGACGGGGTGGGCGTCGTCTTCATCACCCACCACCTGGAGGAGATCGCCGCCCTGGGCGACCGGGTCACCGTGCTGCGCGACGGCCGCAGCGTCACCCAGGTCCCGGCAAGCACCGACCAGGACGAACTGGTGCGGCTGATGGTGGGCCGCTCTATCGAGCAGCAGTACCCGCGCGAGCGCGGGGACGCCGGTGAGCCGCTGCTGAAGGTCCGGGGACTCACCCGGAACGGCAGCTTCCAGGACATCGGCTTCGAGGTGCGGGCCGGGGAGGTGGTGGGCCTGGCCGGGCTGGTCGGCGCGGGCCGTACGGAGGTCGTCCGGGCGCTCTTCGGCGCCGACCCGTACGACTCCGGCTCCGTCGAGGTGCTCGGCCGCCCGCTGCCCGGCCATGACGTGGTGGCCGCCATGCGGGCCGGGATCGGCCTCGTCCCCGAGGACCGTAAGGGCCAGGGCCTGGTCCTGGACGGCTCCGTGCAGGAGAACCTGGGCCTGGTCACGCTGCGCGCCGCCACCCGCGCCGGGCTGGTCGACCGGGCCGCCCAGCGGCGCTCGGCGGCCGGTGTCGCCGAGCGGCTGGCGGTCCGGATGGCCGGTCTCGACCAGCGGGTGCGCACCCTCTCCGGCGGCAACCAGCAGAAGGTCGTCATCGGCAAGTGGCTGCTCGCCGACAGCAAGGTGCTGATCCTCGACGAGCCGACCCGCGGGATCGACGTGGGCGCCAAGGTCGAGATCTACCAGCTCGTCAACGAACTCACCGCGTCCGGCCACGCCGTACTGATGATCTCCAGCGATCTGCCCGAGGTGCTGGGGATGAGCGACCGGGTCCTGGTCATGGCCCAGGGCCGGATCGCGGGCGAGCTGACCGCGCGGGAAGCGACCCAGGACGCCGTGATGGCCCTGGCAGTGAAGGACGTCAAGGACGCCGACGAAGGGGTCGGCGGCAAGGAAAAGGAGGGCTCCCGTGGCCACTGACACGATTGACGCCACGAAGGACCCCGGGGGCTCGGCGGTCCTGCGCCGCGTGCTGCTCGACAACGGCGCCCTCAGCGCCCTGGTGCTGCTGGTGGCCGCCATGGCGCTGCTGTCCGGCGACTTCCTCACCACCGACAATCTCCTCAACGTCGGCGTCCAGGCGGCGGTCACCGCGATCCTCGCCTTCGGCGTCACGTTCGTCATCGTCTCCGCGGGCATCGACCTCTCGGTCGGCTCGGTGGCCGCGCTGTCCGCCACCGTGCTCGCCTGGTCCGCGAGCTCACAGGGGCTGCCGGTGTGGTTCGCGGCGCTCCTGGCGCTCACCACCGGTGTCGCCTGCGGTCTGGTCAGCGGGGCGCTGGTCTCCTTCGGGAAGCTGCCGCCGTTCATCGCCACGCTCGCGATGCTGTCGATCGGCCGCGGTCTGGCCCTGGTGATCTCCCAGGGCAGCCCGATAGCCGTGCCCGACTCGGTGTCCGGCCTCGGCGACACCCTCGGCGGCTGGCTCCCCGTCCCGGTGATCGTGATGGTCGTGATGGGCCTGATCACCGCGGGTGTGCTGGGCCGTACGTACCCGGGCCGGGCGATGTACGCGATCGGCGGCAACGAGGAGGCGGCCCGGCTCTCCGGGATCCGGGTGACCCGTCAGAAGCTGGTCATCTACGCGCTCTCCGGCGGTTTCGCGGCCGTCGCGGGCATCGTGCTCGCCTCCCGGCTGTCCTCCGCGCAGCCCCAGGCGGCGGTCGGCTACGAGCTCGACGCGATCGCCGCGGTGGTCATCGGCGGCGCCAGCCTGTCCGGTGGCGTCGGTAAGGCGTCCGGCACGCTCATCGGCGCGCTGATCCTCGCGGTGCTGCGCAACGGGCTCAACCTGCTGGAGGTGTCCGCCTTCTGGCAGCAGGTCGTCATCGGTGTCGTCATCGCGCTCGCGGTGCTGATGGACACGGTGCGCCGACGCGCCGGGGCCGGACCGGGCGCGCCCGGGGCCGCGGCGGGCGGACCGTCCGGTGGCGGCCGTAAGAAGGCCGTCAACGCGGGCAAGTTCGCGCTGGCCGCCGTGGTCGTCGCCGCCATCGCCTTCGGCGCCTCCGTCTGGCGCTCCGGCTCCTCCGGGGGCGCGGACACCAAGGTCGGTCTGTCGGTCTCCACCCTCAACAACCCCTTCTTCGTTCAGCTGAAGGCGGGCGCCCAGGAGGAGGCCAAGCGCGCCGGGATCAGCCTCACGGTCACCGACGCCCAGAACGACGCCTCCCAGCAGGCCAATCAGCTCCAGAACTTCACCAGCCAGAACATGAAGTCGATCATCATCAACCCGGTCGACTCCGATGCCGCGGGCCCGTCCGTCCGGGCCGCCGACAAGGCGGGCATCCCGGTGCTCGCCGCCGATCGCGGCGTCAACAAGGCGAAGATCGCGACCCTGGTGGCCTCCGACAACATCACGGGCGGCAAGCTGGCCGCGAAGACGCTCGCCGAACGGCTCGGAAAGAAGGGCACGATCCTGGTGTTGCAGGGCACCCCCGGCACCTCGGCCTCGCGTGAGCGCGGTAAGGGCTTCGCGGAGGGCCTCAAGGCGTACCCGGACATCAAGGTCGTGGGCAAGCAGACCGCCGACTTCGACCGGGCCAAGGGACTGGATGTGACCACCAATCTGCTCCAGGGCCATCCGGGCATCGACGGGATCTTCGCCGAGAACGACGAGATGGCGCTCGGCGCGGTCAAGGCGCTCGGGTCCAAGGCGGGCAAGTCCGTCGCGGTCGTCGGCTTCGACGGCACCCCGGACGGGCTCAAGGCCGTCGAGAACGGCACCCTCGCCGCGACCGTCGCCCAGCAGCCGAAGGAGTTGGGCCGGATGGTGGTGGAAAACGCCGTCAAGGCCGCCAAGGGGCAGAAGATCGACAGCACGGTGAAGGTGCCGGTGAAGGTCGTCACCGCGAAGTGACAAACGAAAGGACGTGCGGATGCACGACTACGACCTGCTGGTCGTGGGGTCGGCCAACGCCGATCTGGTGATCGGAGTCGACCGCCGCCCCGGGGCCGGCGAAACGGTCCTCGGGTCCGACCTGGTGGTCCACCCGGGCGGCAAGGGCGCCAACCAGGCCGTCGCCGCCGCCCGGCTGGGGGCCCGTACGGCCCTGCTGGCCCGGGTCGGCGACGACGACTACGGCCGGCTGCTGCTGGACTCGCAGCGGTCGGCCGGGGTCGACACGGTGGGCGTGCTCGTCGGCGGCGCGCCCACCGGGGTCGCGCTGATCACGGTGGACCCCTCGGGCGACAACAGCATCGTGGTCTCCCAGGGGGCCAACGCCCGGCTGACCCCCGGCGACGTCCGGGCCGCGGCGAGCCTGCTGGCCGCGGCGCGAGTGGTCTCCGTACAACTGGAGATCCCCCTGGAGTCGGTCGCCGAGGTGGTCCGTACGGCGGCCGCGGGCTTCGGCGGCCGCCCCGGGCCGCGGGTGGTGCTCAACCCCTCGCCGACCGCGCCGCTGCCCAACGACGTACTGGCCGCCTGTGATCCGCTGGTGGTCAACGAGCACGAGGCGCGGTTCCTGCTCAGCGACGACCAGGTGGGCTCCTCCGACGACCCCGAGGAGTGGGCCGACGCCCTGCTCTCGCGCGGTCCGCGCTCGGTCGTGGTGACCCTGGGCGGCGAGGGCGCGCTGGTCGCCGACGGCGACCGTACGGTGCTCGTGCCCAGTCCCGCGGTGACGGCCGTGGACACCACGGGCGCCGGGGACGCCTTCACCGGCGCGCTCGCCTGGCGCCTCGGCGTCGGCGACGACCTGGTGACGGCGGTGCGGTTCGCGGTGCGCGTGGGCGCGGCGGCGGTGACCCGGGCCGGGGCGCAGGCGTCCTTCCCTAGCGCCGAGGAGGCGGCGGCCCTGTGAAGCGGTCCGGGATCCTCAACCGTCATCTGAGCGCGGGCATCGCCCTGCTGGGTCACACCGACACGGTGATGGTGTGCGACGCGGGCCTGCCGATACCGGACGGGCCGTTCGTGGTGGACCTCGCCTTCACGGCCGGGGTGCCGTCCTTCGAGCGGGTGCTCACCGGGCTGCTGGACGAGCTGGTGGTCGAACGGGCCACGGCGGCGCGGGAGGTGAGCGGCCACAACCCCGGGGCGACCGCCCTGCTCGACCGCCTCTTCCCGGCTCCCGCGCTGGATCTGGTCCCGCACGAGGAGCTGAAGACGCTGACGGCGGGGGCGCGGCTGGTGGTGCGCACGGGCGAGGCGCGGCCGTACGCGAACGTACTGCTGCGGTGCGGGGTGCCGTTCTGAGGGTGTGACATTTCGAGGGGCCCGGCCGTGGTCCGGGCCCCTCGTTCTCCCCTCCCAGGGCTTCCTCTCGAATCCCCCCGGATCCCCCCGGGAAGCCCGATGCCAGGTACGACCCGCCGAGGGCCGGAACGGTTGCACGCCGATCGGCGAAAGATTTTTCCGGGGCGCGACAACCTCGGGTGGGGCCGCACGTCTGGTGGGTTGAAGGCGGGTTCCGGAACGGGTCCTCGGATCCTCGGCGCACGCCTCCGCCCTTCAGCGTTCGCTCAAGCCTTTCGGGAGTCGTTCCGTATGCAGCACGTCCGCGCCAAGAAGCCGAACCGCCGTCTGCGCCCCTGGATCGTGGGGTCGGCCGCCGGAGTCGCCCTGATCGTGGGCGGGGGCATCGCCGCCCAGGCGGCCACCTCCGACCACTCCCGCCCGGCCAAGCCGGCCCCGACGGCGACCTCGAAGCCGGAGCCGACCAAGCCGCCCGCCACCAGCAAGCCGGAGCCCACGAAGCCGCCGACCACCAGCAAGCCCGAGCCCACCAAGCCGCCGACCACCAGCGAGCCCGAGCCCACCAAGCCCGCGCCCACGCTGCCGCCCACCACCGCGCCGGAGCCCACCAAGCCCGCCCCGACCCTGCCGCCGACCAGCGTGCCCGAGCCCACGAAGCCGCCCACCACCAAGCCCGCGCCCACCAAGGCCAGCCGCTAGCCCGACCACGGGTGGGGCGGGACCGGATCCGGAGCCGGTCCCGCCCCGCACCGATGAGGTGAACGAGGACGATGCAGCTCACTCTTGTCCTGCCCTGGTGGGCCCGGCTGCTCCGCCGTGCCCGGACGACCGCCTCGACGCCGCCGGTGGAGACACCGCGCGCCGGGCGGCGGCTGCGGGCGCTGCGACCGGTGGGCGGCCGGGGCGACGGGGAGCCCGGCCCGACCCTGGACGATCTGTACCGGGCCCGGCGGCTGGACATGATCCGACTGGCGGTCTTCCTGGTCGACGACCTGCACACCGCGGAAGACGTCGTCCAGGACGCCTTCGCCGCCGTCTGCCGCCGGCACGGCTCACGGCTGGACAGCCTCCAGGACGCCCACGCCTATCTGCACACCGCCGTGGTCAACGCCGCCCGCTCGGTGCTGCGCCGACGGCGTACGGCACGCGCGTACACCCCGCCGTACCAGGGGCCGGGGGCGCCCGTGGACGAGCCGCTGCTGCTCGCCGAGGAGCACCGGCAGGTACTCGACGCGCTGGCGCGGCTCACCCCGCGCCAGCGCGAGGTGCTGGTGCTGCGCTACTGGTCGGAGCTGACCGAGGCCCAGATAGCCGAGGCGCTGGGCGTCTCCCGAGGCACCGTGAAGTCGACCGCGAGCCGTGCGCTCGTCACCTTGGAGAAGCTGCTGGAGGCGGCCCGATGAGCACTCCATCCCCCATCGAGGAACGGCTGCGCGCCGCGCTCGACGCCCGTGCGCGGCTCATCGACGCCCACGAGCTGTCCCCGTACCGGCCTCCCACCGGCCCGGCCTGGGGCAGGCGGCGGGTCCGGCGGGTCGTGTCCGCGGTCGCCGTGACGGTGGCGGCAGCGGCGGCCGCCGCCTTCCTGCTGCTGTCCGGCTCCCCGGAGCGCCCGCATCCGGCACCGCCCGCACGGGACCCCCGCACCTCCCCTCCGGCCACCTCGGTCCCGTCCTCGGACACCGCCCCTCCGACCACCTCGGTTCCGTCCTCCAACACCGCCCCTCCGACCATGCCCTCCCCCACCTCGCCGCCCGCAACTCCGCCCCCGGCCTCCACCGCCACCCACCGCTGACCCGGCCGCCTCGCACGCCCCCGCCAGCCACGCTCTCGGTCAGTCCCGGGTAGCACCCTCCGGCCAGACCACCCGAGACCGGACACCGGTGCGCTCGGCGTAGGCCACGACATCGGCCGTGCCGCCGTACCCGCGAGCTGGCCGCCCGTCCCACACAGCGACCAGCTCATCCACCAGACCCACCAGGATCTCGCTTCCGGCCATGTGCGCCTGGGAGTCCGACTCCACCATGCCCGTGCGGTGGATATCGGCGGCCTGCTGGATGAGACGGTCGTAGGTCTGGTGGTGCTCCTCCGGCAGGCCCTCGCGGTACTTCTCCGCAGGGACCACCACTTCAAGGCGACCTCCAGCCTCCAGCACCAGCTCAGCGAACCAGGCGTCCGGGCCGTCGGCAATGCACGAGACCCCGATCAGGTCAGGACCGCAGCGCGCAACTTCCTCTTGAAGGGCCCGGCGGACCAATCGCTCCGTCTCTGGGGGAAGACCGCGGTGGCCAGTGATGCCGAGGCGCATGGGCCGCTCCTTCGTGATCATAGGTAGATGCCGTGCAGTCGGTCGTCGAACTCGCGGACAACGCTGGGTGGAGTCGTCGAAGTGCAGGACCGCCGGACCGCACGGGCACGCTCGATGATCCGGCCTGACCGATACCGTGCCCCTGTTTCCGCACGAAGGCCCCCAACCTGGTGGTCAGGGGCCGATCGCTGCAATCCCGTTCGGGCCGGGAGTACCGTCTGAGTGTCGAGTTCAGAACGGAGTTCAGTATGCACGAAGACACAGGCATTGGCTCCAGCCTCCGCAAGGTCCGCAAGCGGCGCGGTCTGACGCAGAGGGAACTGGCCACAGCATCAGGCGTATCGCTCTCGCTGATCCGGAAGCTGGAGCAGGGAGAGATCACCGACACGCGCATGGCGACCGCGCACACCTTGGCGTCCACACTGCGCGTCCCCACGAGTTACCTCCTGGAGCGCGACGACGAGGAGCCCGCCGGCGAGGCCGCCGAGCCCTGGCGCCCGCTGGGGCAGGCCGTTGAGGTCGCGCCGGTCCGCACGGGCGAGGCCCCAACGGTGGAGGGCGTGCGTGCGATGCTCCCCGAAGTGCGCTCGGCCTACTTCGACAACCGGCTCGGTGAGTTGACCGGGCTCCTTGCCCCGCTTCTGGCGGATGCCGACGCGCTCGGCGACTCCGCTGAGGCGCGGGACGTGCGCTCCCATCTGCTACAGATCGCCGGATCGGTGCTGACCCAGGTCCGCAAGTACGGTGCCGCGGAGACCGCGCTGCGCCGCGCCCTGGATGACGCACCGGACCGGCTGCGCGCGGCGGGGATCATCGCTACCTGGAGCTGGCTCCTCGTCCGGCAAGGCAAGTTGGCCGCGTCCCGGGAACTGGCCACCAAGTGGGCGGACGATGTGGAGCCGCGAGTGTCCCGGGCGACGCCGGAGGAGTTGGCGGCGTGGGGCTGGCTGCTGATGCAGTCTTCAGCCGCCGCTCTGCGCGACAACCGGCGGGGGGAGGCAGACGACACGATGCGCCTCGCCCAGTCAGTCTCCGTCCTGCTGGGGCGTGAGTTGCCCCGCGGCACTGAGCGCCTGACGACCTGGGGCCCGACCACCGTGCGCTATAAGGCGTGCGAGAGGCACATCGTGCTGGACGAGCCGGACAAGGTGCTCCGCGCAGCCAAGCCGAAGCGGCCCGGCCGGGCCACGGCTAGGAAGTCCGGGAGTCTGGCGGTGAGCACCGAGTACCACCGGCACCGGCTGGACGTCGCGAAGGCTCACACCATGATGCGGCAGTACCCGGAGGCTGTGGACGTACTGACCAGCGTGCACGCCACCGCGCCGGAGTGGCTGGCCAGTCAGCGATACGCGCGCGACATCCTCGGCGATGTGGTGGAGAAGCGGCGGACGTTGACGCCGGAGATGCGGACGCTGGCGGACGCGGTCGGTCTGCCGCTGTAACGCTCCATGGCACTTCCGTCGGTGGCCCGAGGGAAGTGCCATGGAGTGACCCCCGTCACCACACTTAGCGTCACGACACGGATACAAACTGGCCACGAGGAGCCGTGTCGTGATCGCTGGTCCACAGCCAACGCTGCCCTGGACACCGCCAAACAAGCAGGTCATCGAGGCGTTACCCGCAGGCAGATGGTGGGACGCCGTGCGCGCAGCCCCGACCATCGGCGAACGCGCCCTGCAACTACTCGGCGACGAGACCGGCGCCGTCATCCAGGACAAGCACGGCCCCCTCTACTGGCTCGTCGCCGTCGGCACCGCAACGAGCTGGCACCTGCGGCAAGTCCGCGTCCTGACCGAGCTGACCGACGAGAGCACCTACCTCGGCGTACCGCCCGCCGCCTGGACGAAGGGTCCCAGCACCCACTGGCGCGTGCCCCTCTCGGCCGACCGCTACCTGACCGACGCCGGGCGCCTGTGGGAGGCGCTGGCCGAGGCCGACCGCACCGAATACGGGCGCGTACCTGAGGGCCGCCAGCTCTGCTACCGCTGCCGGCTGCCCACGAACGAACCGATCCCGGTCGAGGTGGAGAGGGGCGACGCTGTCGGCAAGACCGTCTACGCCTGCCCCACGCACGCCACCAGCTACCCGAGGAACGGCCGCCGCCCGCGGACCCTCACCAGCGCGGCCGCGGACCAGCACAAGGGGCGGGCCCGATGACCGCCGTCGAGCAGACCAAGGACCCGTTCGCCAACGAGGCGTGGCGCGCGGCCATCGACCACGCCGCGGGGTGCCTGGCCTGCCGCACGCCCGGCGCCGGATGTGAGACCGGGGAACGGCTGCTGCGCGCCTACGAGGAGGCTGCGCGGCTGGCTCGATCCTGCTGCCCATGGCCCACCGATTGACTCCCTCTCCGGTGCTGAAGTGCACAGTGCCGGAGAGGTGCTTCCCCATCCATCGAGTGAGAGGAAAAACATGCAACTGGTTGCGCCCCTTCCCCTTCAGGCCAGTGCCCCGGTCAGCACCGCGCCAAGCAGCATCCGCCCGTACGCGTTAACCGGAGCGCGTTTCCGGCCCGCCACGTCGGCCGCGGTTCCGCGGTGTCGCGCGGTCTACGACCCTGTCAGTCAGACAGCCAGGTTCGAGGACGGCACTCCGCTGACGACCATGGCCACGTCCCAGAAGACCAACCAGGACGGCGACATCAAGAACCCGCCGCCGAGTGATGAGGGCGGGGACCCCGGAGCCTTTGAGTGACCAACACCGTCCTGGTGGTGGACGGCCCCTTCGAGGCGGGAACTGACCTCATCATGGAGGGGCTGTCCTCTTCCGATATCCCCGTGTTCCGCATGGATACCGCAGACTTCCCTCACGAACTGGAGCTACGGGCCAGCCACGTTGACGGGCAGTGGGTCGGCACGCTCTCCAACAAGCACAGAAGCGTCGCGCTGGCGGACGTGAAGGCGGTCTACTGGAACCGGCCGAATCTGTTCCGGTTCCCCGAGCTGTCGGAGTCGGACGCCCACTGGGCGCGTGGCGCTGCCCGCATCGGCCTCGGCGGCGTACTCATGAGCCTCGCCGCCCGGTGGATGAACCATCCGTCCAGAGCGTCTGCCGCGGAGTTCAAACCCCAGCAGCTCCGCATCGCACACTCCGTGGGGCTCGCCACTCCTCGCACTCTGATCACGAACTCTGCGGATGAGGTGCGAGCCTTCGCGGAGAACGTCAAAGCCCCGCTGATCACCAAGCCGCTGGGGACGCCGCACGTTGTCCACTCCCAGGGCTCGGAGACCATGTATACGCGCGAGGTCGACCTTGACGCCCTGGGCGGCGTGGAACTCACTGCGCACCTGTTCCAGGAGCGTGTCCCCAAGCAGTACGAAGTGCGCTTGATCGTCGTAGGCGTCACCTGCCACAGCGTGAAGATCAAGGCGCACAGCGAGGCCGCCCGTACGGATTGGCGGTCCGATTACGACGCGCTGGAGTACGAGCCGATCGAGACGCCGGCCGATGTCGTCAACGGAGTGCGCGGATACATGGCTCGACTGGCCCTCACCTACGCTGCGATGGACTTCATCGTGCGGCCGGATGGTCGGTGGACGTTCCTGGAGGCAAACCCCTCGGGCCAGTGGGCATGGCTCAACAGTCCGGAAATCCCCCTAGCCGCGTCGATCGCTCAAACCCTGGAGAACTGGTGTCGCCGGTGAACTGGAAACCGCTCGCTGAGAATCTGGCACGCATCCTGGAGGACTCGGACGACCTGGTCTTCCCTCACTGGAAGCAGGCGTTCGAGGAGGTGCCTCGGCACACCTTCGTCCCACGCTATTTTCAAAACCAAGGGGGCGTGCCGACTCAGTGGAAGCCGCTCGACGCCGCGGACGGCGAAGACTGGCTCAACCCCATCTACACCAACACCACGCTCGTCACCCGCCTCGACCCGGAGACGGCGAAGTCCGCGGATGGGCTGTTCACCGGCGTCCCCACGTCGTCCAGCACACAGCCGAGCCTCACGGCCCGGATGCTGGAAGCCCTTGACGTACAGCCCGGAGACCGGGTCCTCGATGGAGGCACTGGCACCGGCTACCAAACCGCCCTCATCGCTCACCGCCTGGGGAGCGATGACCAGCTCGTGACGGCGGACATTGACCCGGATGTGACGTCCGAAGCACTGCTCAACCTGGAGGCCATCGGCATCACACCGAACGTCCTCACCGTGGACGTGAGGGACTGGACCTGGCCGCCGGAGTCGTTCGACAAGGTGATCATTACGTGTGCCCTTCCGAGGATCACCGAGACGTTGAGGTCCGCGGTCGCTCCCGGGGGACGACTCGTCGCGAACCTCTTCCCGCCGCTGAGCGGGGGTCTGGCCGTCCTCGACCGCATGCCGGACGGAAGCCTGGAGGGGCGCTTCCAGGCAGGCGGCGGGTCCTTCATGGCGGCACGCACGGCGGCACCGGCCCCTCCCCCGCCGCTTGCGTCGGGACCGGTGGACGCACGCAGGGACTCCCCGGTGCCGGTCACGGCCTTCGACAGCTACCACTTCACCTTCCTGCTGGCGTCCGCGCTGCCCGGGGTGGTGCTCCAGTACGGCACTGACGACGAGGGGCACACCATGCGTCGCCTGGTGATGCCTGACGGGGCGTGGGCTGAGGGCATCTTCGTCGGCGAACAGACGCAGTTCCGCGAGACGGGCGAGCGCGGCATCTGGGACACCGTCGAGGGTTGGTGGGGGTGGTTCGTTGATCACGACATGCCGAAATGGGATCGCTTCGGCCTGACGGTCTCGGACGAAGAGCATCGCCTCTGGTACGAGACCCCTCAGGGCCTCTCGTGGAAGCTGCCTATGTGAGTGAGACGCGTGCGGTGTGACCTGCGGTGGAAGGCCGATCACGTCACCCGGTGCATCTCCAGCCCCGACTGGGCGGGCTTCGTGCCAGCGGTAACCGCCTGACCCAGCTACTCGAAGAGGATTCCCGCTTCCCGTGCAAGGCTCAGGGCCAACTCCATCTGCCCTGGGCCTTGCACAGTAGCGCCCTTGAGGCTCGCGCCTCCGCCAACATCAACGAGCGTGCAGTTCTCGAACCGCGCGGTGCCGATCCGGCAGTTGGCCCACTGTGTTCCGGTCAGGTCGCAGCCCTCGAATTTCACGTTGTGCAGTTCGGCACCCTGGAAGTCCGCGCCCGCCATCTTGCAGTCAGTGAACACGACGGCGTAAAGCCTCATGTGGCGAAACAGGCCGGGGGCGATGACGCAGCTCTCCATGCGCACGTCCCGGAACGTCCCAGACCTCCACGACGAGCCCGTAAATCGGCTCCCGTTCACCACACACCGGATCAGTGAAACATCTTGGGCACCCACTTCCGCGAAGTCGCAGGTGTTGAACCGGCAGTCGCTGAACTGGCTGCGGATCAGGCGTGTTCCGGTGAAGCGAGAACTGTCGAACGTGCAGCCCTCCATTTCGACGGCCTCAGCCGTGTGAGCCACGAAGGGCGTTCCCTCGTATTGCACCCCACGGATCATCGCGTCGTCTTCCAGGCCGTCTCTCGCCATGTCGGCCGGTCGCAGGGTAGCTAAGACCTTCGGGGCAGTGGGGTTCTTGATGCGGGTGGTCCTGCCGCCTCGCCGAATCGCCTGAGTCATGCGAAGTCGATCCATTCGCCGGATGGTGTGGAGGGTGGAGGCCCAGACTCTAGTACTCCAGTCGTAGATCGCGATCTTCATATCGGTACCGTCTTCGGCCCCAGTCGGTGCTGCGCCCGACACACCCCGAAACGGTCGCTACAACACCAGCGTCCGGTACCGCTCGGCGACCTCCGCAAGGACCTCCGCGCCGTCCCGGGCCCACAGGTCCGGGTTGAAGATCTCCACCTCGATCGGGCCGGTGTAGCCCGTCGCGTCGACCTGCTCGCGGAACCAGCGGAAGTCCACCGAGCCGTCGCCGAGTTGGCCCCGGCCCAGCAGGACGCCCTCCGGGAGTGGGGTGACCCAGTCGGCGAGCTGGAAGGCGGCGATGCGGCCGCCCGCGCCCGCGCGGGCGATCTGGTCCGCGACGGTGTCGTCCCACCAGATGTGGTACGTGTCCACGACCACGCCCACCTGCTCCGCCGGGAAGCGCTCGGCCAGGTCGAGGGCCTGGGCGAGGGTGGAGACCACACAGCGGTCGGACGCGTACATGGGGTGCAGGGGCTCGATGGCCAGGCGGACACCGTGGTCGGCGGCGTACGGGGCGAGCTCCCCCAGCGCGTCGGCGATGCGCTCGCGGGCGGCGAAGAGGTCGCGGCTGCCGGCCGGGAGGCCGCCGGAGACCAGGACCAGGGTGTCGGTGCCCAGGGTGGCGGCCTCGTCGATGGCCCGGCGGTTGTCGGCCAGGGCCGTGGCGCGTGCCTCGGGCTCGCTCGCGGTGAAGAAGCCGCCCCGGCACAGGCTGGTGACGGTCAGGCCGGCGCCGCGCACCAGCTCGGCCGCGGCCGCCACGCCGTACTTCTGGACCGGCTCGCGCCACAGGCCCACGCCCGTGACCCCCGCCTTGACGCAGCCCTCGGCCAGCTCGGGCAGCGACCACTGTTTGATCGTTTCCTGGTTGAGGCTCAGGCGGGGTACGGCGTTCACTGGGCCACTCCATGCACGGACAGCAGGTGTTTCATGCGGGTCTCGGCCAGCGCCGGGTCCGGGAACAGGCCCAGCCCGTCCGCCAGTTCGTACGCCCGCGCCAGATGTGGCAGCGAGCGGGCCGACTGGAGGCCGCCGACCATGGTGAAATGCGACTGGTGGCCCGCCAGCCAGGCCAGCAGCACCACACCCGTCTTGTAGTAGCGGGTCGGGGTCTGGAAGAGGTGGCGGGAGAGCTCCACCGTCGGGTCCAGCAGGGCGCGGAAGGCGGCCACATCGCCGGTGTCCAGCCTGCGCACGGCCTCCGCCGCCAGCGGGCCCAACGGGTCGAAGATGCCGAGCAGGGCGTGGCTGAAGCCCCGGTCGTCGCCCGCGATCAGCTCGGGGTAGTTGAAGTCGTCGCCCGTGTAGCAGCGCACCCCGTCCGGCAGCTTGCGCCGCAGGTCGATCTCGCGCTGGGCGTCCAGCAGGGAGACCTTGATGCCGTCGACCTTGTCGGGGTGGGCGGCGATGACGTCGAGGAAGGTGCGGGTGGCGGCGTCCAGGTCGGTGCTGCCCCAGTAGCCCTCCAGGGCCGGGTCGAACATCGGGCCGAGCCAGTGCAGGATCACCGGCTCGGCGGACTGGCGCAGCAGATGGCCGTAGACCTCGAGGTAGTCCTCGGGGCCCTTGGCCACGGCGCACAGGGCGCGCGAGGCCATCAGGATGGCCTGGGCGCCGGACTCCTCGCAGACGGCCAGCTGCTCCTCGTACGCGGCCCGGACCTCGTCCAGGCCGTACGGATAGCCGATCTCGGTGGCGGCCAGCTGGTCGGTGCCGACGCCGCAGGCGATCCGGCCGCCGACCGCCTTCGCCTCGGCCGCCGAGCGGCGGATCAGCTCGGCGGCGCCCGCCCAGTCCAGGCCCATACCGCGCTGGGCGGTGTCCATGGCCTCGGCCACGCCCAGACCGTGGGACCACAGGTGGCGGCGGAAGGCCAGGGTGGCGTCCCAGTCCACGGCGGCCGGGCTGTCGGGGGTCACATCGGCGTACGGGTCGGCGACCACATGGGCGGCCGAGAAGACGACGCGGGAGGTGAAGGGGGCCCCGGGGGTCGGCGACAGCGGCTCGGTGCGGGGTTCGTAGGGGCGGGTCGTACCGCCCGGCGCGGGGAGGTGGATGGTCACAGGCTCAGCTCCGGTACGTCCAAGCAGTGGATGGTCACAGGCTCAGCTCCGGTACGTCCAGCCGGCGGCCCTCCGCCGACGACTTCAGGCCCAGCTCGGCGAGCTGGACGCCGCGCGCGCCGGCCAGCAGGTCCCAGCGCCAGGGCTCGTCGAGCGCGACATGGCGCAGGAAGAGCTCCCACTGCGCCTTGAAGCCGTTGTCGAACTCGTCGTTGTCCGGCACCTGCTGCCACTGGTCGCGGAACGCCTCGGTGGCGGGCAGATCGGGGTTCCAGACCGGCTTGGGGGTGTGCGAGCGGTGCTGGACGCGGCAGTTGCGCAGGCCCGCGACGGCCGAGCCCTCGGTGCCGTCGACCTGGAACTCCACCAGCTCGTCGCGGTTCACCCGGACCGCCCAGGAGGAGTTGATCTGCGCGATGACACCGCCCTCGAGCTGGAAGACGCCGTAGGCCGAGTCGTCGGCGGTGGCCTCGTACGGCTTGCCGCGCTCGTCCCAGCGGGTCGGGATGTGGGTGGCGGCCTGCGCCTGGACGGTGCGCACGGGGCCGAACAGCTCGTGGAGCACGTACTCCCAGTGCGGGAACATGTCGGAGACGATGCCGCCGCCGTCCTCGGCGCGGTAGTTCCAGGAGGGCCGCTGGGCGGCCTGCCAGTCGCCCTCGAAGACCCAGTAGCCGAACTCCCCGCGCACGGAAAGGATCCTGCCGAAGAAGCCGCCGTCGATGAGGCGCTTCAGCTTCAGCAGCCCCGGCAGGAAGATCTTGTCCTGGACGACCCCGTGCTTGACGCCCGCCGCCTCGGCCAGCCGGGCCAGCTCCAGTGCGCCCTCCAGACCGGTGGCGGTCGGCTTCTCGGTGTAGATGTGCTTGCCCGCCGCGATGGCCTTCCTTATGGCCTCCTCGCGGGCGGCGGTGACCTGCGCGTCGAAGTAGATGTCGACGCCGTCGTCCGCGAGCACGGCGTCCAGGTCGGTCGAGACGTCCGCGACCGGGTCGAGGCCGTGGTGCTCGGCGATCTCCTTGAGCGCGTGCTCCCGGCGGCCGACGAGCAGCGGCTCGGGCCACAGCACGGTGCCGCCGCCGAGGTCCAGGCCGCCCTGTTCGCGAAGGGCGAGGAGAGAGCGGACGAGGTGCTGGCGGTAGCCCATCCGGCCGGTCACACCGTTCATGGCGATCCGCACTGTCTTGCGTGTCACGTGGGTTCTTCTCCTCACAGCGAGTGACAGTAAGCGCTTTCTAACATCCACGCTAACCGTCCCGCCCCATCCCTGTACAGAGGACCGAACACAGGGGCGGGGTCCGGTCAGCGCTTCAGCGCAGGGTCAGCCGGTAGCGCAGCGGCGAACGCCCGGTGATCAGGACCCGCTGCCCCGCCGGGGTCAGATCGCCGCCCATCCAGCTGTAGCGCTCGCCGGAGTCCACGACGGCGGGCTGGCGCGGGCCGCTGCCGTTGCCGGGCCCGAAGGTGATCACGTCATCGCCGGACGTATAGGTCCCGTACCCCTTGACCAGCTGATACGTGTCCTTCTGGCCGGGCACGGGGTCGACCCCGGTGAGCTTTCCGCCACCGCGGAAGCACAGTTCGAGGGCGAGCGGGACCTCGGACTCGCCGATCTCGAGGTCCAGGTTCCAGCCGCCGTCCGCCTCCGCGATCCGCACCTCGGTGCGCAGGGTGCGCCACTCCTTGGGGCGGTGCGGAAAGTCCATCGCGGACCAGAACCGGCCGTCGTCGGTCAGCGGATACCGCCCGTCGGGGCGGCGGTGCTGAGGCGGCAGCGGGAGGTGGAATCCGGCCCGCACCTCGGCCCACAGCCGCCAGCCGTCCGCCGTACGCTCCACGTCCTCGGCCCGGAAGTGGCCGAGCGAGAAGAACTGCGGGGACAGCCGGAGCGAGTCCAGGATGGCCGAGCCCTTGCGCCACTTGAAGAACGTCGGGTTGGTGGACAGGCCCGAGGAGATCGCGTGGACGTCGGGGAAGTCGGTGCCGCCGAAGATCGTGGTCCGCGTCCTCCCCTTCGCGATCCGGACCAACCCGCAGTCCTTGTCGCGCCAGGTGAACTCGTCCGGAGCCGCGGTGGCCTCGGGCAGCGGCGCGGCCAGCTCCGGATGGTCCAGGACCTCGGCGAGGAAGTCCCCGAGCGGGGTCTCGTCGAAGGTCTGGTCCGCGCCGCGCCGCTGGATGGTGGCGGCCACGTCGGCGAACCGCCCGTCCCGCTCCCGGAGCGCCAGGGCCCGGAACTGCAGCCAGTACTCGGACAGGTGCTTGACCGTCTTCTGGTCCTGGCGGCGCGAGTGCACCGTCTCCACCTCCCCGTCGGGCTCCAGGAGGTGGAGGGTGGCGTCCAGGTTGCGGCGTACGTGCTCGTAGAGGGCCGGGCGCTCGGTGAGCCGGGCCAGGGTCAGCAGCGAGGGGTTGGTGACGATGGGCGCGTAGGTGGCGCTGCGCTCGCTGTACTGGCCGCTGTCGTACCTGTCGATGCCCTCGGCCAGCCAGGCGTCGATACGGCGGGTGTAGCGCGCGTCGGGCCAGAAGGAGTTGATCCGGGCCAGCGCGGCGCACACCTTCCAGCGGTGGTTGGGGGTGTGCACCCCGCCGGTGGACAGGCCCTTGCCCGCCTTGAGCAGGATCTTCTTCAGGGTGGCGCGGATCGCCCGGGTGCCGGTGTGGCCGTCCGCCTCCAGCAGGCCGTACACCAGGCCCAGATCGACGATCGAGAAGGCGGTGTCCGGGGGCGAGTGGACGGCGCCCTGGTCGTAGAGGCCGTCGTCGAACTGGGCGGCGGCCAGCGCGTCCACGAGCCGGGTCATCGGCGCGATCAGTGCGCCGTCGTGGTGGTGGGCGGCGTCGCCCCACACATGGACGGAGGTGAGCAGCCGCAGGCCGCGGGCGGCGGGGCGGGCCTGGCCGAGGTTGTTCAGCTGGCCCAGGACCGTCTCCAGCCCGTCCACCACCTCGGCCACCCGGGCGTCGGCCGCCTCGGTGAGCAGGGCCAGGAACGGCTTGTCGACCCGGGCCTCGGCCGGGGTCCCGCTCTCGGCCGAGGCGCCGCCCGGGTCGCCGACGGCCAGCAGTCCGCCCGCCACTGCGGTCCCGGCGAGCAAGTGACGGCGGGGCAGGGGTGTCATAGATGGTGCTCCGTGGCTCGGGCCGCCAGGGCGAGCGGGCCGGGGACGAGGAAGGCGAGCGGCGGATAGGCCCAGGCGCAAACGGCGGCGGTGGCCACGGCCAGCAGCAGCACACCGCTCGCCCGGGGCTTGCGCACGCCGTCGTACGCCGCCGAGCGCAGCGCCACCCGCCAGCTCGTGGCCGACTCGGGGCGGGCGCAGGCCCGCAGCAGGACGACGGCGAGCAGCCCGCCCGCGATCAGCAGCACGGGCCGGAAGACCACCGCGCCCGGCAGCCCCGCCCCCGCCGCGGCTCCGTTGAACAGCAGCAGGGCGCCGCCGGCCAGCAGCCCCGCCCCGGCCAGCAGATCGCCGGTGCGCAGCCGGTCCCGCAGCGCGCGGAGGTAGCCGCCCGCCGTGGCGGGCACGTCCTCGCGCACCCGCCGGTCCAGGACGGCGCAGGCCGTGGACATCGCGGCCGGGGCGGTGAGGAGGGGCAGCGAGGCGGCGGCGGTGGCCAGCCCCACGGCCAGGACGTCGGCGAAGAGCGCGAAGCGCGGGCCGAACAGCTCGCCGGGTTCGCGTTTGGTGGCGGTGGCCATGCTCATCCCTTCAGTCCGGAGCTCGCCATGCCCTCGACCAGGAACCGCTGGAAGGCGAGGAAGAAGAGCACGATGGGCAGCAGCGCGAAGACCGACATCGCGAACATCGGGCCGAAGGCCGACTGGCTGGAGGCGTCCACGAAGGACCGCAGGGCCAGGGTCAGGGTGAACTTCTCCGGCTCGAAGAGGTAGATGAGCTGGGTGAAGAAGTCGTTCCAGGTCCAGATGAAGGTGAAGATCGCGGTGGTGATCAGGGCGGGCCGGGTGAGCGGCAGGATGACGCTGAAGAACGAGCGGAACGGCCCGCAGCCGTCGATCCGCGCCGCCTCCTCCAGCTCACGCGGCAGTCCGCGCATGAACTGCACGATGAGGAAGACGAAGAAGGCGTCGGTGGCCAGGAACTTCGGCAGGATCATCGGCCAGTAGGTGTTCACCATGCCGAGCTGGTTGAAGATGATGTACTGCGGAATGAGGATGGCGTGGTGCGGCAGCATGATCGTCGCGATCATGAACGCGAAGAGCGGACCGCGCATCCGGAACCGCAGCCGTGCGAAGGCGTACGCGGCGAGCGAGCAGCTGATGACGTTGCCGAGCACCGCGCCGCACGCGATGAGCAGCGAGTTCCACAGCAGCCGTCCGACGCTGACCTCGTTCACCCCGTCCAGCGCGGTGGAGTAGTTGCTCCATTCGAAGTGGCTGGGCAGCAGCTTGAGGCTGGCGATGACCTCGTCGGCGGGTTTGAACGAGGTGGCCAGCAGCCAGGCCAGCGGATAGAGCATCACCAGCAGCACGGCGATCAGGCAGATGTGCAGCACGATCCGGCCGGTGGGGCGCCGCCGCGCCGCCGGGGCGGTGGTGATCGGGGCGGTGGTCATCGGGCCCCCTCGTTGTTGTCGTTGGCGTAGAAGACCCAGGCCCGGGATGAGCGGAAGAGCACCGCGGTGACGACCCCGATGGCCAGCAGCAGCGCCCACGCCATGGCGGAGGCGTAGCCCATGTGGGAGGCGGTGAAGCCGCGGTCGTAGAGGTAGAGCGTGTAGACGAGCGTGGAGTCGGCGGGTCCGCCCTTGCCCGCGCTGACCGCGAAGGCGGGGGTGAAGACCTGGAACGCCTGGATCATCTGGAGCACCAGGTTGAAGAAGAGCACCGGGGAGAGCATCGGGATGGTGATCGAGCGGAACTGCCGCCACCAGGAGGCCCCGTCCACCGCGGCCGCCTCGTAGAGCTCGGCGGGTATCTGCTGGAGCCCGGCCAGGAAGATCACCATGGGGGCGCCGAACTGCCAGATGGTGAGCAGCGCGACCGACAGGATGGCCCAGCCCGGTTTGTTGATCCAGCCGCCGATGTCGATGCCCATGCCGGAGAGCAGGTTGTCGACGGAGCCGCCGTCGTTGAAGATCGCCCGCCAGACCAGGGCGATGGACATCGACGCGCCGAGCAGCGAGGGGGCGTAGAACGCCGAGCGGTAGAAGCCCTTGCCGCGCTTGACCGACTTCAGCGCGATCGCGACGGCCAGCGCCAGCAGCAGCTGGAGCGGTACCGCGATCACGACGTAGGTCAGGGTGGTGATGACCGACCGCCAGTAGCGGGGGTCCTCGGTGAACATCTGGGTGTAGTTGCGGAAGCCGATCCACCGGGGCGCGTCGAACATGTCGTAGTCGGTGAACGACAGATACAGGGACACGGCCATGGGCAGCAGCGTCAGCACGGCGGCGCCGAGCACCCATGGGGACAGGAACACCCAGGCGGCTCCCTGCCGTTCGCGCTTGGGCGCCCGCTTGCCGCCGGTGGCGGGGGGCGCGGCGTCCGGGGGGCGGGTCGCGGTCGCGGTCATTGCCTCAGCTCCGCCTTCGCCTCGGTGATGTAGTTCTCCGCCGCCTCGCGCGGCGACAAGCGCTCGTAGCTCACCTGGTCGTAGTCGCGCGAGAAGGTGCCCTGCAAGGAGGTGTCGCCCTTGGGAGGCGCGGGCGGCGGGTCCTTGAGCTTGCCCTCGAACTGCTTCTGGTACGCGGAGACGACCTGGTCGAAGCCCTCCAGTTTCGGCAGCACCGTGTCCCGGATGGCGTCGTTGGCCGGGATGCCGCGGGTGGCGCCGAGGATGGCGCCCGCCTTCTTGTCGTTGAGCAGGAAGTCGATGAACTGGGCCGCCTGCTTGGGGTGTGCGGTCTTGGCCGAGGCGCCGAAGAACATCGACGGTTTGAAGTACTGCCCGGGGGTGCCGTCCTCGCCGACCGGCAGCGGCGCCAGCTTCAGCCCCTCGCCGACGATGGGCGCGAAGCCGCTGGAGGGGGCGTCCCAGTTGAAGTCGGAGACGGACTTCAGCCGGCCCAGCGGGGTGTTCTCCACCGTCCCGTCCATCTGGGTGGTCTGCTCGGCGGGCACGACCGCGCCCTCCTTGCGGAGCCTCGTGCACCACTCCCAGTAGCGGGTCAGATCGTCGGCGCTGAAGCCCAGCTTCTCGTCCTTGGTGTAGAGGGACTTGCCCCGGCTCCGCAGCCAGATCTCGAACACGTCCTCGCTCTGGCCCGGGTCGGTGGAGCCCATCCGCCCCTGCGTCGCCTTGGACGCCGAGAGCTTGCGCATGGCGTCGGCCCAGTCGTCCCAGGTCCAGGTCGGAGTGGGTTCGGCGACGCCCGCCTTGCGCCACAGCGCGGCGTCGTACGCCACCGTCTCGGTGCCGCGGGCCACCGGCAGCGCGTACTGCTTGCCGTCGACCACCCCGGTGGCCAGCAGCCCCTTGTCGATCTCCGAGGTGCGCAGCTCGGGGTGTTCGCCGAGGTTCAGCAGGATGCCGGAGGTCGCGTACTGGTTGATCTGCCGGTAGTCCAGCTGCATCACATCGGGGGCGTCACCGCCCGCCGCCTGGGTGGCCAGCTTCGCCTTGTAGGTGTCGAAGCCCGCGAAGGACGTCGCGATGTCGATGTCCGGGTGGCGTTGCTCGAAGAGCTTGACGGCCTCCTCGGTGCGGGCGGCCCGGTCGGGGTTTCCCCACCAGGTGAACCGCAGGCTGACCTTGCCGCCCGAGCCGCCGCCGCCATCGCCGCCGCAGCCCGTGAGGGTCCCTCCGAGCGTGAGCACAAGGGCCAGGGCGCAGGACGTCGTTGTCCTGTTTCTACGCATACCGGAGCCGACCTCCCTCCATGATCATTTCGTTGAGCGTGCGTGGTGGTGTCTACGGCGGCTATTCGCCGTAGTACGGGAGCGTGACACCGGGCAGTTCGTACTCGTCCCGGCGGCCGCACATGCCGTAGCCGCCGCGGCGGCTGGGCCCGGTCGCGGTGACCCGCGCCTCGGCGAGGTGCGCGGCGTCGCCCGCGGCGAGCGCGGTGAGCTGCTCACCGGTGCGCCGCGCGGCGGCGAGCGCCCCGTCCCGCCAGCGCGGCTCCCACTCCTTCACCTTGGGCGCCACGATCCGCGCCGCCGCCTCGTGGAAGGCGCGCAGCGGCGCTTCGTCGCCCTTCTCGGCGGCGGCCCGCAGCGTCAGATAGCCGTCGATCGCGAGGTCCCGGCGACGCCGGGCGGCCGCGTCGGCCTCCGGCCCCTCCTTGGCGGGCAGCGCGGCGGCGGCCGCGTAGCGCTCGGGGTCGGCCAGCACCTCGGGCGGGAAGGTGAAGACGGCGTCCCCGGCCTCCGGCAGCCCGCTGTTCTGCATCAGCACGGTCACCTTGAGGCCGCCGCCCTGCACCATGCGGTGGATGGTGCCGGGGGTGAACCACACCACCGAGCCCGGCTCCAGCGGGGTCTCGGTGAAGCCGTCCGCGAGGGTCAGGGTCTGCACGGCGCCGCGTCCGGCGGTGACCACATACGCCTCGGTGCAGGCGAGGTGGAGATGGGGGCTGCCGCCGCACACCCCGTCGGCGGCCTCCCACTCGTACGCGCTGATGTGGGAGAGGCCCACACCGCCCGGCAGCGGGGCGGACATCGCGGTCATCGTGCTCACCACCCGTGGTTCTTGAGGTAGTTCTCCGCGCGCGCCCGGTCCCAGGCGCCGTCGGCGACCACCACCCGGTAGCGGTACCCGAAGGACTCCCCCGGCGGCAGCTCGAACTCCTCGAAGAACGCCCAGGACGGGGCCACCGAGGGGATCGGCTCGGAGCGCACGAACCAGTGGGAGGCGTGGATGGATTCGGCGTTCTCCGGGGCGTGGGCGAACAGCAGCGTGGAGTGCCCGTCCACGTCGTCGTGCTCACCGGTGAAGGCGACCCAGGGGGCGTCGGCGGCCGGGGTGCCCATCAGGTCCGAGGCGCCCTTCTCGCCGTCGCCGCCGCGCCCGTCCGGGCCGATGACATCGCCGCCGGTGAAGTCGCGCGGGCCGCGCCAGTTGAGCCCGGTGTACCCGGCCATCTCCCGGCCCGCGGTGGTCGGGGAGCCGAAGTGCAGGGCCTCGCCGCGGATGTTGGTGAGGTGGATGGACCAGTCCAGGGCCCAGGTGCCCTCCTCCGGCTCCACCGAGTGGAGTTCGATGGTGCGCAGCTCCCGCGCCCACTCCTGGCCGCCGTTCTCCACCCAGGTGAGGTTTTCCACGAAGCGCAGCCGGTCGTCGGTGACGGTGAACTCCTCGAAGCCGTCGTGGCGCATCGAGCCGACGCGCTCCTCGACCCGCTGGTAGCCCTGGTCGGGGCCCAGGTAGGAGTTGCCGCCCCAGAAGTTCTGGCCGGACAGATGGCTGGACGTCATCTGGAGGCCCTTGTGCCAGCGGTGGTCGTTGGGCCGGTAGCCGGAGACCGGGTTCCCGGCGAGGGTGCGCAGCGGATGCGCGTAGGGCTTACGGGCCTCGAAGGCGTCCGGGTCGGGCCGGTAGACGTAGGCCATCAGCTCGACGCCGCCGGCGGCGACCGAGATCTGTTCGCCGTGGGTGTGGGTGACGGTGATGCGCTGGGTCATGGCGGCCTCAGCTCTCCTTGGTGGTGGCGGTCGCTGCCTTCGGCGCCCATGCGGGGTGGTCGCCGTGCATGGCGTCGTAGTACGGGTCCCCGGGCACGATCTCGCCCGCGCGCACGGGCCGCCCGGTGAAGGCCGCCTTGTAGAGCGCGGCGATGAACTCGAGGGTGCGGCGGGCGTCCTGCCCGCTGCCGGGCGGCCGTACGCCGTCGCGCATCGCGTCCAGCAGCCCGGTCAGCTGGGCCCCGTGGGAGCTGGGCAGATCGGCGGCCGGGGTGCGCCAGCGGCGCTGCCGGGCGGGTTCGTCGCGGACGTGCGGGGCGGGGGTGTAGACCCAGTCGTCGTTGCGGTGGCCGTAGAGGTGGGTCAGCTCGACGGTGGCGTCCGCGCAGTCGATGCGGATCCGGCTGACCTCGTCGGGCGAGAGCACGCTGTTGACGACGGTGGCCATGGCGCCGCTCTCGAACCGCACCAGCGCGGTGGAGACGTCCTCGCTCTCCACGGCGTGGACCAGCCGTCCGGCCATGCCGCGGATCTCGGTCCAGTCGCCGAGGAGGTGGAGCAGCAGATCCATCTGGTGGATGCCGTGGCCCATGGAGGGGCCGCCGCCCTCGGTCTCCCAGCGGCCGCGCCAGGGCACCGCGTAGTAGGCGGTGTCGCGGTGCCAGGTGGTCTGGCAGTGGGCCACCAGCGGCCGGCCCAGGGCACCCTCGGCCAGCAGCTCACGGGCGTGGACGGCGCCCGAGCCGTAGCGGTGCTGGAAGACCACCGAGGCGTACGGGCCGCCCGCTTCCTTCTCGGCCCCGGCTATCTGGTCGTACTCGGCGAGCGTGAGGCACAGCGGCTTCTCGCACAGCACCCAGGCACCGGCCTCGAGGGCGGCCACGGTCTGCTCGCGGTGCAGGGAGGGCGGGGTCCCGATGAGGACCAGGCCGGGGCGCTCGGCCTCCAGCATGGCGGCCACATCGGAGTAGCCGGTGACGTCGAAGGTGCCGCCCTCGGCCGCCGCGGCACGGAAGGCGTCGAGCCGGTCCGCGGCCACGTCGACCGCGGCGACGAGGTCCACACGGTCGGCGTGATCACGCAGTGCGGGCAGATGGCTGCCGCTGACGATTCCTCCGGTACCGACCACTGCGGCACGGATACGGGCGGTGGCTGCTGCGGCCATGGGCTGAGGTCTCCTCGCCGTCGCCTGGGGTAAGCGCTTGCTGGGGAGGACCCTAGGCATGGTCCGGATGACAGGACAAGACCCTGGCGTGCAGAATCACGCCGCTCATGGAGTGAGAGCATGGAGGCGCCCAACCAGCGCGCACGGTGTACCAGAAGGTGACCACCCAACGGAGGAAATATGGCAGTGACCCTGGCCGATGTGGCGGCACGGGCTCGGGTCTCGGCGGCCACCGTGTCGCGCGTCCTGAGTGGCAACTACCCGGTCGCGGAGTCGACCCGGAACCGGGTGCTGCGTGCGGTCGACGAGCTGGAGTACGTGGTCAACGGCCCGGCAAGCGCTCTCGCCGCCGCCACTTCCGATCTGGTCGGGGTGCTCGTCAACGACATCGCGGACCCCTTCTTCGGGATCATCGCGGGCGCCGTACAGGCCGAAATGGTCACCCCTGCCGGGGAGTCGGGCCGGGGCGGCGAGAAGCTCGCCGTCATCTGCAACACCGGTGGCTCGCCCGAGCGCGAGCTCAACTACCTCACCCTGCTGCAGCGGCAGCGCGCGGCCGCCGTCGTGCTCACCGGCGGCGCGGTCGAGCACCCCGACCACGCCACCGCCGTGGCCACCAAGGCGTCCCGGCTGGCCGCCTCCGGCACCCGGGTGGTGCTCTGCGGGCGCCCGCCGATCGAGGACGCCACCACCCTCACCTTCGACAACCGCGGCGGCGCCCGCCGGCTCACCGAACACCTGCTGACCCTCGGCCACCGCCGGGTCGGCTATGTGGCGGGCCCGGCCGAGCGCACCACGACCCGCCACCGTCTTGAGGGCCACCGGGCGGCGCTGGCCGCCGCCGGGGTGGACCAGGACGCGGAGCGGCTGACCGTCCACGGCCTGTACGACCGCGCCTCCGGCTATGACGCCACCCTCGAACTGCTGCGCCGCGACCGGAGTCTGACGGCCATAGTCGCCGCCAACGACACCATCGCGCTCGGCGTCTGCGCGGCCCTGCGCGACCAGGGGCTGCGGATCCCCGAGGACGTCTCGGTGGCGGGTTTCGACGACCTCCCCTTCAGCGCGGACGCCGTCCCGGCCCTCACCACGATGCGGCTGCCGCTGCACGACGCGGGCGCGCGGGCCGGGCGGCTGGCCCTGGGCCGCGAGCCGCAGCCGCCGGGCGGGGTGGCGATGGTACGGGCCGAGCTGATGGCCCGCGCCTCCACGGCGCCGCCGCGCGGCTGAGCGATGCGCTCCGTGCGGGGCGGGCCTCCTCCGTACGGAGGGTGGGCCACCGGCGCGGTCACTCCGGCGGGGGCCCGGAGCCCGGTAGCCCACCCCGTCTACGCACCGGTCCGCCGGCGGGGCGCGCGGATCACCGGGCGGTCGCCGTCCGGCGGGGCGGGGCGCTGTGCGGCGCGGGCCGCCTCGCACGAGGGGGCACAGACGTACAGCTGGTACGTCACGGTGACGCTGCCGTAGTCCACCTCCACCGCGCAGATCGGCCGGTCCGCGTAGAGGCGTGCCGCACACAGGGCGCAGTTCCAGCCCTGGAGCTGGCCGAAGACCCACTTCCTGCCCGGGGTCCGTAGTTCCGCTATCCGCTCCCGCTCGGTGCGCTCGCTCTCCCTCACCGGGTGTGCCCCCGTTCGCGGGCGCGGCGCATGGCGGCGGCCTCGGCGACCGGGTCGCGCCGGTGGGCCAGGGCGTGGGGAGGGCAGGCGTACACCGTGCGGCCGGGTCCGCTGCCGCCGTGCTGGACGTCGACGACGACCGGCTCGTCGGTGGGCAGCTCGCAGCGATAGCAGGTCTGGCGCCCCTGTGGGACCGGGCCGTATTCGGCGCGGTCGGCCTCGGCCAGTGCTCCCCACAGCTTCCAGGCGTCGGTTAGGTAGTGGTCGGCCGAGAACGGCACGCGCCAGTGGGTGCCGGGCGGCGCGTTCCAGGAGTTGGGCGGCACGCCGAGGTAGACGCACTCGTCCGCCAGCTCGGTCAGGACCCGGACCTGCCGCAGGTGCCAGCCCGTGGCGGAGCCCACCTCGACGAGCCAGTACAGGGTGCCGTACTTGTCCTGGATGACGGCGCCGGTCTCGTCCCCGAGGAGTTTCAAGGCACGTTCCCCGACGGTCGGCGCCGCCCGTACGGCGTCCCACCACTTGCCTGCGGGTAACGCCTGGACATCTGTGGCGGGCGGCGGTGTCCACGGCAAGGCTCTTGTCGTCACGGTCGGCTCCATGTACGTGCGGTGCGCTGACCGTCACATGGTGGCCACCTGCAAGCACCTGTGCGTTGCCCAACTGGCAACGCTCAGGTGCTTGACCGACTACAGGGCGTGCTCTAAACGCCGCACCACTCCGCGAATTCCCTGAGCTGCTCATCCGCACGCTGTCGCGCCCGCAACAGCGTCGCCACCGTCTCGTGCACCGAATGGTGATAGCGCGTCAACTGTGGCGAGCTCTCACGCGCGGACCGCAACGAACCCAATGCATCACCGTGTTGTGCCGTCCACGCCTCGGCACGGGCCCGGTCGATCCAGTAATGCGCCGCCCGCGTCGGCGGATAGTCGTCCGGTAGCCGCACCTGGAGGGCGTGATCAAGCGCCTCCGCGTGCTCGTCCCGATCACCGGCCGCCGCGATCCGGTGCAGCCGAACATTCAGCGGGCCGAACGCCAGGGCGTAATAGCGCGTCTCCCCTATCCGCTCCGCCAGTTCGGCGGCCTCCCCGATCCAATCGCCAGCGGCCGCGTCGTCACCGTCGCGCGCCGAAAGTACAGCGGCTCGGAGCTGGAGCGTGCCCCGCACCGCTCGTGTCGCGCGATCACCATCGTCGTCCAGGTCCCGCAGCGCGTGCCGCATCAACGAGACACCACGGTCCAGGCGGGAGTTGTCCGCCGCCATCTGCGCCCGCTCGTACCGCTCGATGGCGACCTGCCGCGGATCACCGGACTGCGGCGCGGCGACCGCCATGCGGGACAGCGCCAGGCGGGCCAGATCCATGTAGCCGAGGCGGTACGCGACGATCGCCGCCGTGCGCGAGACTTCCGCCTGCAGATCATGGGCCCGCTCCCGGTGCCGACCTGGTGATCCGTACAGCTGCGTGGTGATCGCGACTTCGCTGATCAGGCCCGGTAGGCGTTCGGCGATGTCCAGGAACTCGGCCTTCACCCGGAGCCGTACGAGCCGCTCGATCTCGGCCTCCAGCGTATCGAGCGGGCGAGGAGGTGGGGCGTCGTCGGGCGGGATGTCCCAGTCATCGAACGAGGTGCTGATGGGAGTGAGCAGGGCGTCCAGCTGATCCTTCTGGAGAGCCTGGATGTAGGGCTGCCCCCGCAGGACGGAGACGCCGACGCCGAGGGCACGAGCGACCGACGCGACGACGGGTTCGCTGGGGTACCGCTCACCGTTTTCGATGCGGCAGAGCTGACTCGTGGATACGTGGGCGCGACGGCCGAGTTCAGAGAGGGAGTAGTTGCGGATGAGGCGGAACTCGCGGATGCGAGCGCCAATGCTTTCCTTAGACGTGTCGGTGCTGCCGGGCATGATGACTCCCGTTCTGTGCTGACACTCAGAAACGGTACCGGCGGTCGGCTCCGCGGGTACGGGTGATCGGCCCCATTTCGGTGGGGCCGTCGCGCTCCCTTGACACTTCGAACCGCCGACATCCGCCCCCGGGACGGGACCCCCTCTTCCCAAACACTTGATCTGACGCAACTATGAGATCAAGCAAAATCGACACAGGGGTATGGAGGGGTGCCGGATGGAGCCTCGCGACGATCTTGACCTGGCCGTGGACGAGGTCCGCGACTTCAACCGGATGTACACCCGCCTGATCGGCGTCCTCGACTACCCCGGGCAGCTCAACACCCCGTACACGCTGAGCGAGGCCCGCATCCTCTACGAGCTGGCGCGGCGGGAGCGCACCCATGTTTCGGCGCTGCGGGAGCACCTCGGGGTCACCGCCGCGCATCTGAGCCGGACGCTCAGCCGGTTCGAGGAGCGGGGGCTGGTGGCGCGCGAGCGCCACCAGCGCGATGCCCGCTTCCAGGAGGTGCTGCTCACCGCCGAGGGCCGGGCGGCGGCGGAGGATCTGGACCGGCGGTCGCGGGAGGCCGTGACCGGGCTGCTGGCCAAGGTCCCCCGGAACGAGCTGGGGCGGCTGCGGGAGGCGCTGGCCACCGCGCGGCACGCGCTCACCGGACCGGCGGAGCCCGAGGTGCGGCTGCGCGGGTTGGAGCCGGGGGACCTGGGCTGGATCGTGCAGCGCCACGGCGCCGTGTACGCCCGGGAGTTCGGGTGGAACGCCGAGTTCGAGGCCCTGGTGGCCCGGATCGTCGGGGAGTTCGGCGCGGGCCATGACCCGGCCCGCGAGCGGGCGTGGATCGCGGAGCTCGACGGCCGCCCCGTCGGCTCGGTGATGTGCGTACGGGACGAGCGGCCCGATACGGCCCGGCTGCGGCTGCTGCTCGTGGAGCCGGAGGCGCGCGGGCGGCGGCTCGGCGAGCGGCTGGTGGCCACGTGTGTCGACTTCGCACGCGAGGCGGGCTACCGCGATCTCGTGCTGTGGACCAACGACGTCCTGACCTCCGCCCGCCGGATCTACGAGCGGGCCGGGTTCGAGCTGATCGCCGAGAAGCGGCACGAGGGCTACGGGTCGCCGCTGGTCGGCCAGGACTGGCGGCTTGCGCTGCGGGACGCGGCTGCTTCCGGGTGACGGCAGCCTGCGCGGTGCAGGTCCGTTGAGCGGACTGGCGGCGTTGCGCACCCGTTGCTCGAAACGGAGCATGTCGATTTCCCGCTCGCTCCTGCCTCCCGGGGAGGTCCAGTGCGCTCCATCGTTCGACGAGAACTTGCGGCCCTTGTGAGTCTGCTCGCCCTGCTGACCGTTGTATCGGCCGTACCTTCGTCCGCGGCCCCTCGCCCCTTGACGATCTCCACCGACAAAGGCGCGGTCGCGGGAGCCACGGCGGACGGGGTCGATCGGTTCCTCGGCATCCCGTACGCCGCGCCACCGGTCGGTACCAGGCGCTGGCAGCCTCCCGCACCCGCTTCCGCCTGGTCGAGCCCGCGGTCGGCTGCCACGTACGGCTCGCGCTGCCCGCAGTCGTCCACCAGCACCGGACCGGGCTTGAGCGAGGACTGCCTGTATCTCAACGTCTACACCCCCGAACGGCGAACGAACCGCCCCCTGCCGGTGCTGTTCTGGATCCACGGCGGGGGCTTCTCCAGCGGTGCCGGTGACCTCTACGACGGCTCGCAGATCGCGAAGGCCGACAACGTAGTGGTCGTCACGATCAACTACCGGCTGGGCGTGTTCGGTTTCCTCGACGTGCCCGGACTGAGCACGCAGGGTGCGGGCAACTACGGCCTGCTCGACCAGGAGGCGGCTCTTCGCTGGACGCAGCGCAACATAGGTGCCTTCGGAGGGGACGCGGGCCGCGTGACCATCGCGGGCGAGTCGGCCGGCGGCCACTCCGTCTGCGCTCTGCTGTCCTCGCCTCCGGCGCGCGATCTGTTCGCTGGTGCGATCATCCAGAGCGGCGGGTGCCCGAGCCTCACGGTCGCACAGGCCACCGCCAAGGGCGAGGACTACGCCGCGGCCGTCGGCTGTTCCGTTCCGGCGACCAGCGTGTCCTGTCTGCGGGGCAAGTCGGCGGACGAACTGCGGGCCGCCGACAGGGGCTTCGTCGGCGGTATCCTGACCGGTCCCCTTCCCGTGTCCGGGGTTCCCGAACTGCCCCTCGCGCCGAGCGTTGCCGTACGATCCGGCCGGATCCACAATGTCCCGCTCCTCATCGGCAGCACCCGCGACGAGGTGCGCCAATGGGCACTGCCCTTCGCGAACGCGACGAAGGATCAGTACGAGCGGGCGGTCAGGCTGGAGTTCGGCGCACAGGCCGACGCCGTACTCGCGCACTACCCCTACAGCGCCTACGACAGCCCGTACACAGCGACGTACGCCATCGGCACGTTGTGGGACGACAGCAGCGTCTTCTACGGACTGGGCGGCTGCCAGTACCAGAACCTCACGGCTCAGTTCGCCGCTCGGCAACCGAGGACGTACTTCTACGAGTTCGACGACCCGCACCCACCCACCCTCGCGACGACTCCGGCCGGCTTCGACTCCGGCGCCCCACATGCCAGCGAGCTCGGCTACCTGTGGCCCATGGAGACCTCGAAGTCGCTGACTCCGGAGCAACAGCGGCTGTCCATGGCGATGGTGCGCTACTGGGGCGCGTTCGTGAAGCACGCGAACCCCACGACCGGAGGACTGGCAGCCTGGCCGTCATACCGCGGCGGCAAGTACATGTCCCTGCTGCCCGGTGATGACAGCAAGGCCCTGAAGTCCGAGGTGTACGCGGATCGACACCAGTGTTCGTTCTGGAACAGCATCAGCTACGACTGGCTCACCACCAACCCGGACCGCCTCGCCGCACAGGCAGGCGTTCCCACGTCCTGATGCCCGGCTGTCCACGTCTTGGGCGGTGATGGAGAACATGCTCATGCATCGCATGCACGACACTGGGCAAACGGCCTGTTCAAGGGGTTCCAGGACGGGGCGCCAGGTCGGAGCGGAGCCGCTAGAATCCCCGCACTACGCAGGTACCGGAGCCGGCCGATCGCGCAACTGACGCAATTCCACGAGGTTGCGTCGCACGGGCGACGTACGGTCGACGCATCCGTGCGGCGCGTCGGAACGGCACAAGAGCAAAGGGCGTACCCCTGAGTACCCAGCAGGTCATCGAGTGGACCGAGGACGGCCGGACCCGTACCGCCCAGTGGCGCTCCGAGAGCGGTACGCCGCCGCCCCGGCGGGTCGCGATCGCGGACGACCGGATGCCCGCCGACACCGCCCACCGCCTCGTCTGCGAGGGCACCGCGCTGCTGTGGCGCGGCGACTACCAGGGCGCCCGTCAGCTGCTGACGGCGCTGGCGCGCCGGATCGACCGTGGCCCGCGCCGGGCGAAGGAGCGGCGGCCACCGGCGGCGTCCCCGGCCGAGGCGTTCCACCGGCACCGCCAGGCCCAGTCCCGGCGGGCCCGGCTGCTGGGGATGGTGCTGGTGCCGCTGGACGCGGACTTAGGGGTTCCGCTGCGCCGGGCGCCGGACGTACGGCAGGCGTGCACCGAGGCGTACGGCCCGGCGCGGGGCCCCTCGGTGGTCTCGCTCCGCGAGTTGCTCGGGCTGATCGGCGCGCATGAGTGGCGGGAGAAGGGCGTCAAGGTACGGGCGCTGGGCGGGGACCGTATCCATCCGCACTACGGGGTCTTCTCACCGGTGCGCGGCGAGTACATCGACCTGGTGGCCGAGGCCCCGCTGCCGTCGCACGAGCTGGCCTTCGACATCGGCACCGGAAGCGGCGTCCTGGCCGCCGTCCTCGCCCGGCGCGGTATCGAGCGGGTGGTGGCCACGGACAGGGACGCGCGGGCTCTCGCGTGCGCCCGGGAGAACGTGGCCCGGCTGGGCCTGACCGAGCGCGTCGAGGTGGTCGAGGCCGACCTCTTCCCGCCGGGCCGCGCCCCGCTGGTGGTCTGCAACCCGCCCTGGGTCCCGGCCCGGCCCTCCTCACCGCTCGAATACGCCGTCTACGACCCGTCCGGCCGTATGCTGCACGGCTTCCTGAACGGGCTGGCCGGGCATCTGACCCCCGGCGGCGAGGGCTGGCTGATCCTCTCCGACCTCGCCGAACACCTCGGGCTGCGGTCACGCGCCGAACTCCTGGCCGCCTTCGACACGGCGGGCCTGACGGTCCTGGACCGGCTGGACGTCCGCCCCGTCCACCCCCGCGCCTTCGACCCCACCGACCCCCTCCACTCGGCCCGCGCGGCCGAGGTGACGTCGTTGTGGCGCCTGACGGCCGGGTGAGCGAGGCGGCCCTGAGGCCGCGACGTCCCGCCGAGCCCGCAGGCCGCTACGAGTGGCCCGTGGCCACGGCAGGGATGCGCGCATTCCGCCCACCGCCGAGGCCGTCCGCCGACGCCGCCCGGGGCGGCTGAGAGGGACCCGGGCGCTCGCATGCCCCTCAGCCACCAGGGCGAGGCGTCTCCCGGACGCCGTCCATGGGCCGAGCGACCACGGCCCTGCCCTGGGTCATGGCCCGGTCGCCCATACGGGCGCACCGGGGCTCGCCGGTCCGGGGGACGGGCCACGGCGTAGGGGGGCACGACGGGCTGGGCCACCGGACAGGACACGCCGCAGGCGCGATCGGCACGGCAGGATTGATTCGGCTCGTGCCCCTGCTTAGCGTCCCGCATGAAGGGCAAGAAGATCCCCACGTCCCGCACGACCCCTACCAAGGGAGCCCGCATGAAGCTCGCCTTCTCCACCCTCGGCGTCCCCGGTATGCCCGTGCCCGACGTGGCCCGGCTCGCCGCCGGAGCCGGGTACCACGGCATCGAGCTGCGCGCCCACCCCGAGGAGCCGGTGCACCCGGGGATCGGGGCGGACGAACGGGCCAGGGCGGTGGCGGAGTTCCGGGACGCCGGGGTCGAGATCCTCACCGTCGCCGGATATGTGCGCGCCGCCCAGGCGGGACCGGACGAGCCGGTGCTGACCGGGCTCGGGGAGCTGCTGGAGCTCGCCCACGACCTGGGCGCCCGCAATGTCCGGGTCTTCCCCGGCGGCGGGGAGCAGAGCCCGGAGGAGGCCGACGCCACGGCGGCCCGGCGGCTCGCGGCGGCGGCGCCCCGCGCCGCCGACCTCGGCGTACGGCTGCTGCTCGAGACCCACGACTCGCATCGGACGGGCGCGGACGCGGCCCGGGTCCTCGGGCTCGTGGGCCATGGCAGCGTGGGGGCGATCTGGGATGTGATGCACACCTGGCTGGGCGGCGAGGACCCGGCCACCAGCTATCCGGCGCTCTTCGCGCATCTGGGCTACGTCCAGGTCAAGGACATCGCCTCGGCCGAGGACACCACCCCGCTGCCGCTGGGCGAGGGGGTGCTGCCGCTGACCGAGTGCGTGGAGCTGCTCAGCCGCGAGGGCTGGGACGGCTGGCTGGCTTGGGAGTACGAGAAGCGGTGGTATCCGCGGGCGCGAGCTCTCCCGGAGCTGCTGGCCCCGGGCCGGGAGCATCTGCTGCGGCTGCTCGCCGACGCGGCCTGAGCTCGGGGTGGCGGCGCGCCCCGAGGCGCGTCCGGCTCAGCCTCCCGGCCGGGAGCGATGTCAGCGCCACGCCGCCCACCAGCAGCGCCGCGGCCAGCCAGCGCGGTGCGCTGATGCCCTCCCCCAGCACCAGCGCCGCCGAGGACATCCCGAAGACCGGCACCAGCAGCGAGAACGGGGCGACCGCCGAGGCGTCGTAGGTGCGCAGCAGAAAGCCCCAGATCCCGAAGCCGAACACGGTGGTGACCCAGGCGACATAGACGATGGCGCCCAGCCCGGCCCAGTCGAGTCGGCTCAGCGCCTCGACATCGGGCCGCGCGCCCTCGAACACCAGCGAGAGCGCGAGCAGCGGCAGCACCGGCACCAGGCTCACCCACACCATGAAGTTCAGGGCGTCGGGCGGCGCCGCCTTGCGGGTGAGGACGTTGGAGACACCCCAGAAGGCCGCCGCCGCGACGACGAGGACGAAGCCGAGGAGCGGCCCCGAGGTGCCCTCGTCCACGGCGGCCACCGCGATCCCGGCGAGGGCGACCCCCATGCCCAGCAGCCGCCGCCGACCGGGGCGTTCGGCGAGGACGACGGTCGCGAACAGCGCCGTGAACACCGCCTGGATCTGCAGCACCAGCGAGGACAGCCCGGCGGGCATCCCCTCGTGCATCCCGATGAACAGCAGCCCGAACTTCGCCACGCCCAGGGCCAGCCCCACCCCCAGGATCCATCGCCAGGCGACCCTCGGCGGGCCGACCAGGAAGACGGCGGGCAGCGCGGCCACCAGGAACCGCAGGGCGCAGAAGAGCAGCGGCGGGAAGTGGTCGAGGCCCACCTCGATGACCACGAAGTTGACCCCCCACAGGGCCGTGACCAGCACGGCGAGGGCTATGTGCACAGGTCGCATGGGTTGCGTTGATCGCATGCGTCGAGGATCAGCCGCCCGGACCTTGTAGCACCAGCGCGGATGTCTTCATGCTTGGATGCAGTAACGGTTAAAGATACGAGGAGGAGGGCGGACTGTGCTGGATCTGGCCCGGCTGCGGGCTCTGCACGCGGTGTCCGTGCACGGCTCGGTCAGCGCCGCCGCGATCGCGCTCGGCTACACCCCGTCCGCCGTATCGCAGCAGATCGCCAAGTTGGAGCGGGAGACCCGGACGACCCTGCTGGAGCGGCAGGGCCGGGGCATCGCGCTGACCGACGCGGCCCGGCATCTGGCCGCCACCGCCCAGCAGCTGCTCGCCATCGTCGAGGAGGCCGAGACCACCCTGGAGGAGCGGCGTGGTCAGCCGACCGGCCGACTGGTGATCGGCGCCTTCGCCTCGGCGGCGCGCGGGCTGATGCCCGTGGTGCTGGCCTCGCTCAGGGCCGAACACCCCGCCCTGGACGCCCGGTTGCTCGAAGTGGACCCGCATCTGTCGGTGGACCTGGTGGCGCAGGGGGTCATCGACCTGGCGGTGGCCCATGACTGGGACATCGCCCCGCTGCCCGCCCCGGAGGGGCAGGAACGGGCGGTCATCGGGGAGGATCTGTGCGATCTGCTCGTCCCGGCCGGACATCCGCTGGCCCGGGTGGCCGCACGGCGCCCGCTGCGCCGCGAGGATCTGCCGGGCCGGCGGTGGATCTGCCAGCCGCCGGGGTCGGTGTGCCACGACTGGCTGGTCCGTACGCTGCGCGCCTCGGGCCATGAGCCGGACCTGGCGTACCAGGCGGCGGAGAACCACACCCAGATCGCCCTGGTGGCGGCCGGTCTCGGCGTCGCGCTGATGCCCCGTCTCGGGCGCGGTCCGCTGCCGGACGGGGTGCTGGCGCTGCCCCTGGAGCCGGTCCCGGTGCGGCGGCTGTACGCCCTGTGGCGTCCGGGCGCGGCCCGCCGCCCCGCCATCACCGAAACGGTGCGGCTGCTGGGCGACCTCTGGCCGCGGCGCATGAGCTGAGCGCACCACGGGCCGAGCCGCTCCCCCGGCGCGCCGCCGACGCTCTGGGAGGGGTGTCGCGTCGGCGGCGGGGTGCTGCTGGCCGCGAACGGCGGCGAGGGTGGTGGGCCACGCAGCGGGCAGCGAGGCCGAGCACCGCCGTGCGGAGACTCCCCATCAGCACGCCGCTTCGACGCTCCGCGGCCCGCGCCGGTTCCGCACGGGGTGTCGGACCGGCAGCTCCGCCTCGATCAGGTCCGCCGCCCGGTCCGGCCCGCCCTCGGCGGCCATCCGTGTCTTGAGCGCGGCGCAGCGGGCGGCCACCCCGGGGTCGTCCACCAGATCGAGCACCGCCTTGCGCAGCGCCGGAGCCGTGGCCTCCTCCTTGGGCAGATGGCGGCCGACCCCGAGCCCTTCCAGCGTGTCCGCGTTGCGGAACTGGTCGACGGCCTGCGGCACGGCGACCATCGGCACCCCGCAGGCCAGCCCCTCCTGGGCGCCGCCCGCACCCGCGTGGGTGACGAACGCGTCGGCCTTCCGCAACACGCTCAACTGCGGTATCCACGTGTGCACTTCGACATTGGCCGGGATCTCGCCGAGGTCGGCCGGGTCGACGAACTCGCCGATCTGGAGCACCACGTACCAGCCCGGCAGATCGCCGAACGCCGCGACGCACGCACGGTAGAAGCCGGGCTCCCTGGTCCAGGTGGAGCCGAGCGAGATCAGCAGGATCCGGTCGGTCCCGGCGGCCCGCTCCGGGCGGCGCCACTCCGCCACGTCGCGGCGGGCGCTCTGGCAGCCGCCGACGAAGCTGTAGACGGAGGCGTCGACGCGGTCGGCGTTGGGCTGGAGCAGTTCGGGGATGAGGGCGACACAGCGGCTGGGGCGGCCGATGAGGGTGTCGGGGTCGGTGCCGGCCAGGCCGTTGCCCTCGAGCCAGGCGCGGTAGCGCGCGTAGTAGGCCCGGCCGCGCTCCGACCGCCGCATATGGGCGTACATCGGCTCGAAGACCTCTTCGCGGTAGCCGTCCCAGGGCACGAAGCTGGGCGCGAGCTCGACGGCGGACACGCCCCACCGATGGGCGAGGACATGCGCCGGATAGGCGGTGACGTCGTACAGCACCAGATCCGGCTCATCGCCCTCGTAGGCCGCCACATGCTGCGGAAGTGCCTGCTCCGCCTCGGTGAGAAACGGCTCGATGTAGTCGATCAGATCGGAGCCTCTGGCGCCCGGCACATTCTCACCATGGAGGATCGAGGTGTACGTCTTCGGCTCGGCGCCGGTTTCGGCCACCTTCTCGGCGAACGACTCGGGGATGGCGTAGGTAACCCGGTGGCCGCGGGCCACCAGCTCGCGGATCACCTCCAGGCTCGGGTTGACGTGCCCGTGTGCCGCGATGCCGAACATGGCTATGTGTGTGGGGGGCTTGGCACCCGTCGGTGGGGTCATGAAAACGGAACATAAGCGAGAACGGATGCCTCATACAAATACCGCGCATACCCGGTCGAGAGTTTAGTACCGGTTTCGTGCAGGCACCAGATCACGGTCTTTAACCAGTCTTTTCCTTTACGCTTCCGGGCCGTTGGAAAAGGCCGACTCTTCTTGACCCGGCCGCTGTTTGTGTCCCAGCGTGTCCTGCACGCCTATTGGCCGCCCCCTCCGAACGTCCCATGGAAGGAGTGCGGGTGCACACGACGTCTCGCCGCGCCCTGCTCACCGCCACCCTGGCCGCCGCGGCTGCCGGTGGATGCGGCGGACCGACGAACGGCTCCCCCGCGCCCGCGGCCCCCGCTCGCCGCACCACGGCCGGTTCCGGCAGCCCCTCCGCGGCCCCCTCCCGGCCCACCACGGAGCCCGGCCGGGACCACGAGCGCGACCGCCGGCGGATCGACGAGCTCATCGGGCGGATGACGCTGGACCAGAAGATCGGCCAGCTCTTCGTGATGCGGGTCTACGGCCATTCGGCCACCCGTCCCGACCCCGCCGATGTCGCGGCCAACCGCAAGGAGATCGGCGTCGACAACGCCGCCGAGCTGATCGCGAAGTATCACGTGGGCGGGGTGATGTACATCGGATGGGCACACAACATCCGCGATCCCCACCAGGTGGCCGCGCTCTCAGGCGGCATCCAGAAGGCCGCGCTGGCCGCCTCCGTACCCGTCCCCGTCCTGCTCTCCACCGACCAGGAGTACGGCACCGTCGCCCGGGTCGGTGCGCCCGCCACGCTGTTCCCGGGCGCCATGGCGCTCGGCGCGGGCGGCAGCACGGCCGACGCCCGTACGGCCGCCCGCACCGCGGGCGCGGAGCTGGCCGCGCTCGGCATCCGGCAGAACTACGCCCCGATCGCGGACGTCAACGTCGACCCCGCCAATCCGGTGATCGGGGTGCGCTCCTTCGGGGCCGATCCGAAGGCCGTGGCCCGGATGGTGGCGGCCCAGGTGGAGGGCTATCAGAGCGCCGGGGTCGCGGCCACCGCCAAGCACTTCCCCGGCCACGGCGACACCGGCGTGGACAGCCATGTGGGCCTGCCGCGGATCACCCACTCCCGGAAGGAGTGGGAGCGGCTGGACGCGCCGCCGTTCCGGGCCGCGATCGAGGCCGGAATCGACTCGATCATGACGGCCCATCTGCTGTTCCCCGCGCTCGACCCGGCCGACGACCCCGCCACGCTCTCCCGCCCCATCCTCACCGGTGTGCTCCGCGAGGAGCTGGGCTACGACGGCGTGGTGGTCACCGACTCGCTCGGCATGGCGGGGGTGCGGAAGAAGTACGGCGACGACCGGGTGCCGGTGCTCGCGCTCAAGGCGGGCGTGGACCAGCTGCTGAACCCGCCGAGCCTGTCCCTCGCCTTCGAGGGTGTGCGCAAGGCCGTCCGGGCGGGCGAGATCAGCGAGGACCGGATCGACCGCTCGCTGCGGCGCGTCCTCGAACTCAAGGCGCGCCGGGGCCTGTTCGACGATCCGTACACCAGCGACCGCGCGGTCAACCGCACGGTGGGCACCCGCGAGCACCGCGCCACCGCCGACCGCATCGCCGAGCGCACCACCACCCTGATCACCAACCGCGGCGGACTGCTGCCGCTGTCGCCGCGCCGCCACCGCGATCTGCTCGTGGTGGGCGTGGACGCCGCCGCGCCCTCCGGCACCGGCGGCCCGCCGACGTCCGTCCTGGCCCGCGCCCTGTCCGGGCTCGGCTTCCGCACGGAGGCGCTCACCACCGGCACCGCCAGTTCCCCCGGCCCCTCCCCGCAGCGCATCGAGGCGGCGGTCGCGGCGGCGCGCGGGCGGGACGCGGTGATCGTGACGACGTACGACATCGCCTCCGGCTCCGCCCAGCGCACCCTGGTGGCACGGCTGGTGGCCACCGGTGTGCCGGTGGTGCACCTGGCCCTGCGCGACCCCTACGACATCGCGCGCCTGAACGGCCGCGACACGGCCCCCGGCGCCTCGCTGGCCGCCTACTGCTGGACGGACGTGGAACTGCGCGCCGCCGCCCGCGTCATCGCGGGCCGGACCGCGCCACGCGGCAAACTGCCGGTCGCGGTCCGGCACGCGGACGACCCGTCCCGGGTGCTGTACCCGATCGGACACGGGCTGAGCTACTAAGCGGCCCGCCGGGCACCCCCTGGCGCCCGGGACCGCTCGGGGCCCGCGGGCGCGCCCTATGGGCGCAGCGTCACCGGCTCGCGCTCCACCTCACGGCGGTCCAGCTTCGCGTCGTGCCGGGCGAGGGGCTTGCTCGTCGGGCTGACGCCCGCCCAGCGCTGCACCTCGGCGGTGGCCTTGGCCTTCTGGTCGCCCGTCAGCTGGGCGATGCTGGAGCCGTGGTTGCCGCCGGCCACCGTGTAGACGTACGCGTCCTTGGCGCCCTTGCCGACCCGGAAGCGCTCGGCGCCCCACGGGTCGTTCTGGCCGTAGACGAAGAGCATCCGGTGGGCGTCGTGCCGGACCCAGCTGTCGATGTCCCGCATCACGCCCTGCTTGAAGCGCATCGGGATGTCACGCGGCACATAGCTGCGCGGGGCGTAGATGCCGGGGTAGCGCAGCAGCCCGGCCAGGTGCGGGGTCTTGAAGGTGGGCGAGCCGAGCTCGGTGCCCGCCTGGTAGTAGTACGGCGTGTAGGTCTCCAGGCCCTGGTCGGTGTAGGCGGAGAAGCCCGAGATCTCGTCGATGAAGCCGTACAGCTCGTCGGTGGACGCGGTCGGGGCGGGGACGTCCGCGCAGTCCTTCAGCAGGTGGTACTGCCAGAAGGCCCACACCAGGTCCAGGACCACGTTCTCGTACGCCTTGTCGGCGCTGCCGACGACGGTGAAGGTCTGCTTCTCGTCGTCCGCCCACTTCTGGTAGCGCTTCACGATCTCGTCGCGCCGCACCAGCGCCTCGCGCTGCACCGCGTTGAGCTTGGTGCGGCATTCGGCGGTGCCGACGCCTTCGAAGAAGCGGTCGTAGGCGGAGTCCTCCTTGTCGGCCACGTCGTTGGGCGCGACGTAGGCGACGGTGCCGTCCATGTCCCGGGGGTAGAAGCGGCGGTAGTAGGTGGCCGTCATCCCGCCCTTGCTGCCGCCGGTGGCCAGCCACTTCTTGCCGTAGATGGGCTTCAGGGCCCGGAAGAGGCGGTGCTGGTCGCTCGCGGCCTGCCAGATGTCCAGCTTGGACCAGTCGGCGGGCTGGGGCCGGGAGGGAGTGAAGAATCGGTACTCCATGGACACCTGGTTGCCGTCCACCAGCTGCGTCGGCTCACTGCGGCGCGGTGCGGTGGTGACGTTGTAGCCCGAGGTGTAGAAGACCGTGGGCCGGTCGGTGGCCTTGTGCAGCAGTGTGAACCGCTGCGGAAAGGTGCCCTTGGAGGGATGCCGGTGGTCCACCGGCTGGGCGTAGCTGAAGACGAGGAAGCGATAGCCCTCGTAGGGCTGCTCCTCCACGAAACGCATTCCGGGAATCGCCAGGACACGTTCCTTGATGTCCGGCTGGGCGGGGGCGGCCGGTGCCGCGGACGCGCTTCCGGCACCCGCGCCGACCGCCCCCACCAGTATCGCGAGCGACAACAGCCATCTGAACATCTTGCGCATGCACCCTCCCCTTGTTGCCGTGTTGACCCATTGCCCCGTGAATTCGCACAGGTCGCCGAGAACCTATCCGGGCACACACTCGCGTCGCCAGATGCCGTCAACGCTCCAACCCGAGGCCGAATACGGAGAGTTGTTACCGCCGCCCTCTTTCGTAGCGGGCTGTGATGGCTCATGCTGCCTGTATGGACCGAGACGAAGGGCACGACCGGAGTGAACGGGCCGAGCGGCTGACGCGGTATCTGAACGAATTGCAGGAACGGATCGATCCTCGCTCGCTCGAGCTGTTGATGCGGCTGCTGCGCGAGTTGAGCACCTCACCGGCCGTCCGCGGGGGGACGTACGAGCTCGGCATGGGGCCGGAGGAGAAAGAGCTGTTCACCCCCGCTCTCCAGGCCGAGCTGCTGGTGCTGTTCGGCCTGCTCACCTCCCAGGACGAGCGTGTGGTCGTCGACCTCGGCGACAGTCCGCACGCCAAGGGCATGAAGGTGCTGGTGCCTCAGGAGCGGGCCGGGGACCCCGATTTCCTGCACCGCCACAAGCAGCGCGTGGCGGCCGAGGCGGAGCAGCGGGAGCGGGACCGGCGGGAGGTGGAGGGCATAGCGAGGGCCAGCGGCATGGAACCGTGACGTTACCGTACGTAACAGAGGGCGAACGCTGAGCGTTACCGCCCCGAAGGGGCGCGGGGCTGAGTCGATGTGCGGCTCCGCCGCGTGGGCGCGACCGGCCACGACGGCGCCGCAGCCGACCGACGACGCGTCCCGGCACGTCGAGCGGAGCGCTGAGCGGAGCGCCTAGGCTACGGCGGGCGCCGTTTCCCCCATGAACGTGCGCCACAGCGCGGCGTACCGGCCGTCCCGCGCCACCAGCTCCTCATGGGTGCCGTCCTCGACGACCCGGCCGTGGTCCAGGACCACCACCCGGTCCGCACGGGCGGCGGTGGTCAGCCGGTGGGCGACGACCAGTGTGGTGCGCCGTCCCGTCAGACGATCCGTGGCCTGGTTGACCAGGGCCTCGGTGGCCAGATCGAGCGCGGCCGTGGCCTCGTCGAGCAGCAGGATGTCCGGGTTCACCAGCTCGGCGCGCGCCAGCGCGATCAACTGCCGCTGTCCGGCGGAGAGATTGCGCCCGCGCTCGGAGACCTCGTGCAGATAGCCACCGTCGAGCGACGCCACCATGGCATGGGCGCCGACCGCCCGCGCGGCGGCCTCCACCTCCGCGTCGCTCGCGCCGGGCCGTCCGTAGGCGATCGCGTCGCGCACCGTCCCGGCGAAGAGATACGGCTCCTGCGGGACCACCCCGAGGTGGCCGCGGTATCCGGTGAGGTCGAGTTCGCGCAGATCCACGCCGTCCACCCGCACGGCGCCCCCCGTCGGGTCGTAGAACCGCGCCACCAGCTTGACCAGAGTGGACTTACCGGCCCCGGTCTCCCCGACGAACGCCACGGTCTGCCCCGAGGGGATCGTGAGCGAGATGCCCGCCAGCGCCTCCTCGCCGTCCCCGTACCGGAACCGCACATCGTCGAAGGTGATGTCGCCGCGCATCGCGGGCACCTCGCGCGGGGCCTCGGCCACCGGTGTGGTGGTGGGCTCGCGCAGCAACTCCTGGATGCGGCCCAGCGACACGGTGGCCTGCTGATAGCCGTCGAAGACCTGGGAGAGCTGCTGGACGGGGGCGAAGAACAGGTCGATGTAGAGGAGGTACGCCACCAGCGCGCCCGCCGTCAGCGTGCCGTCCCCGACCCGCCCGGCGCCCACGATGAGCACCAGCGCGGTGGCCACGGACGCCAGCAACTGGACGAACGGGAAGTACACCGAGATCAGCCGCTGGCCACGGATCCGCGCCTGGCGGTAGGCGTCGCTGCGCGCCGCGAACCGCTCCCGGCCGGACCGCTCGCGCCGGAACGCCTGCACGATCCGCAGCCCCGCCACGCTCTCCTGAAGGTCCGCGTTGACCACGCTCACGCGCTCGCGGGCCAGTTCGTACGCCTTGACGCTGCGGCGCCGGAACACCACCGTGCCGATGATGAGCGGCGGCAGGGTCAGGAAGACCACCAGCGCGAGCTCCACGTCGATGATGAGCAGCGCCACCAGGATGCCGAAGAAGGTCAGCAGGCTGACCACGGCGGTGACGAGACCGGTCTGGAGGAACGTGGACAGCGCGTCGACGTCGGTGGTCATCCGCGTCATGATCTTGCCGCTCAGCTCGCGCTCGTAGTAGTCGAGACCGAGCCGCTGGAGCTGGGCGAAGATCTTCACGCGCAGGGCGTACAGCACCCGTTCACCGGTACGCCCGGTCATCCGGGTCTCGCCGATCTGGGCGGCCCACTGCACGAGGACGACGAGGAGCGCGAGCCCGGAGGCGGCCCACACCGCGCCGAGCGAGAGCCGCTGGACGCCCTGGTCGATCCCGTGCCGGATGAGCACGGGCAGCAGCAGCCCGGCGATCGCGTCCACGGCCACGAGCGCCAGCGCGACCAGGAGCGGCGCCCCGAAGCCGCGCAGCAATCGCCGCAGCCCGTACGTCTCCTCGGCGCGGCCGGCCCGCTCCTCGTCGATGTCGGGCGTGTCGGTGGCGGGCGGCAGGGCGGCGACCTTGGCGAGCAGTTCGGGGGTGGCGGGCATCCCGGACAGCGCCCCCGCGAGCCCGGGACCGGCCACGGCCCCGGTCCCCGCGCCCACCGCCGTGTCGCCCTTACGGCGCTCACCATCGGGCCGCACCCATAGCTCCGGGGTCACCCGAAGCTCGCGGCCCGCCCCGGCCCCGTCGGGCCGGGCTCCCAGCGCGGGACACGGCTCGCTCGGGCCGTCAGCGCCCGGCTCACCGCCGGACGCTCCGGCGAACCCCGTCGCCCCCGCCCGGTCCCCGGCGCAGGCGTGGTCGGGGTCGTCCCCACCGTGCGGGCGGCACCGCCCCTCGCCGCCGTCGGGCCGCACCCATGTGTCGGGCGACACCCCGTCGCCATCCCGCCTCGATGCCCGGCCCGCCCCGGGCCCGGTCGCGTCGGCCGCGGCCCGCGCCGGACCATCCCCACCACGCGCCCGCAGGTGCGCCGTCGCGCCGGGGCAGTCCGCACGGCCATGCGCCGTGCGGTCACCATCGGGGGACGGCTCCCCGTCGAGACAGGGCTCGGCCAATCCGGTGGCGGCCGACTCCCCGCCGAACGCCCCGGCGAGGCCCACCGCGTGCGCGGAGGCGTCGGCGCCGCGCGGCTCGGCGTGGGCCGGGGCCGGGTCGTCGCCGCCCGGGGCGGCGACGGCCTCGGACCCGTCCGCCAGCAGGCGCCGGTACACGGCGCTGCGCGCCCTCAGCTCCTCGTCCGTGCCCACGTCCACGACCCGGCCCCGGTCCATCACCGCGATGCGGTCGGCGAGGGCGAGGGTGGAGGGGCGGTGGGCGATCAGCAGGGTGGTACGGCCCGCCATGACGCCACGGAGCGCCTCGTGGATCTCGTGCTCGACGCGCGCGTCCACCGCCGAGGTGGCGTCGTCCAGGACCAGCAGCCGGGGGTCGGTGAGGATCGCGCGGGCCAGGGCCAGCCGCTGGCGCTGGCCGCCGGAGAGGGTCAGCCCCTGCTCGCCGACCTCGGTGTCATAGCCGTTCGGCAGCTCGGAGAGGAAGCCGTCGGCCTGCGCGGCGCGGGCGGCGGCCCGGATCCGCTCCTCGCTCGCGTCCGGCATCCCGTAGGCGAGGTTGGCGCGCACGGTGTCGGAGAAGAGGAAGCTGTCCTCCGGCACCAGCCCGACCGCACCGCGCAGCGAGTCGTACGTCAGCTCCCGCACATCGTGGCCACCGATCCGCACCGCGCCCGACGACACGTCGTAGAAGCGCGGCAGCAGCATGGACAGCGTCGACTTGCCGCTTCCGGAGGCGCCCACGACGGCCAGGGTCTCGCCCGGCTCGATGCGCAGGGACACCTCGGAGAGCACCGGCCGCTCGGGGTCGTAGCCGAAGCTCACCCGGTCGAACTCGACCGTCGCCGGGGCGTCCTCGGGAAGCTCCCGGGCGTCGGGGCGCTCGTCGATGACGGGCTCGGTGTCGATGAGCTCGAAGACCCGCTCGACCCCGGCCCGCGCCTGCTGCCCGATGGTCAGCAGCATCGTGAGCATCCGCACCGGGCCCACGAGCTGGGCGAGGTAGGTCGAGAAGGCCACGAAGGTGCCGAGGGTGATCTGGCCCCGGGTGGCCATCCAGCCGCCGAGCGCCAGCATGGCGACCTGGCCGAGGGCGGGGACGGCCTGGAGGGCCGGGGTGTAGCGCGAGTTCAGCCGTACGGTCCGCAGCCGGGCGGCGAACAGCCCCCGGCCGACCTCCCGCAGCTTGTCGGTCTCCTGCGCCTCCTGCCCGAACCCCTTGACCACCCGGACACCGGTCACGGCCCCGTCGACCACACCCGCGACGGCGGCCGCCTGCCCCTGGGCGTACCAGGTGGCGGGGAAGAGCCGGATACGGCTGCGGGAGGCGAGGATCCACAGGGCCGGGGCGACGGCGAGGGCGACGACGGTGAGCAGCGGCGAGAGCACCGCCATCACGACGAGCGAGACCAGGAAGAGCAGAATGTTGCCGATCATCATCGGCACCATGAAGAGCAGGCCCTGGATCAGCTGGAGGTCGCTGGTGGCCCGGCCGATGATCTGGCCGGTGGAGAGCTTGTCCTGCCGTCTGCCGTCGAAGCGGGCGATGGCCGCGAACATCTCCGTGCGCAGGGCGTGCTGGACGTCGAGGGCGAGCCGTCCGCCGTAGAAGCGGCGGACGTAGGTGAGGACGTACACCACGAGGGCGGCGACGATCAGCAGGGTGGCCCAGGGGGCGAGGGACCGGTCATGCGAGACGATCACATCGTCGATGATCAGCTTCGGCACCAGCGGGACGAGCGCCATGACGGCCATTCCGGCGAGCGAGGCGCCGAGGGCGAGCAGCACATCGCTGCGGTACTGCCAGCAGTAGCCGAACAGCCGCCTTACCCAGCCCTGTCCGGCTTCCGGGCCATCCGCACCCGATCCGCCCGCATCCCTTTCGCCCGTTTCATCCGACACGCCCACCGCTACGTCCGCCACCCGTGAACCTCCCGATCCGCACACGCTTCCGGAAGGCACCAACACACTGATGTGCGGATTTCATCCTGCCGCAACAAATGGATCGGGGCGCGGCCGACTGTGGGGCGCCCGGCGCGTCTTTCCCCTCCCCGCCCCTTCCCGACACCAGGGGCTCCGCCCCTGGGACCCCGGGGTCCCCAGGGGACCCAGGCGGCGAAGCCCCTCTTCCGGGACCTGAGGCGGAACGCCCGCCCCGGAGCCCGAGGCGAGCACCCGCCCCCAGGGCCTGGGGCGGAGCACCCGTCCCCGGCGGTTCGGTCACGCGAAGGGGCTCACCCATGGTGGAAATCAAGACCGACGCGTCCCTGGACGCCATGCGCGAGGCGGGCCGCGTCGTGGCCTCGGCGCTCGACGCCGCACAGCGGGCGGCGGCCATAGGCGTCTCACTGCGCGAGCTGGACGAGGCGGCGCGGGAGGTGCTGCGCGAGGCCGGGGCGAGCTCCCCGTTCCTCGGCTACCGGCCGCAGTTCGCGTCCACCCCCTTTCCCGCGGTCATCTGCGCCTCGGTCAACGACGCCATCGTCCACGGCATCCCGGGCGACTACCGGCTCCGCGACGGCGATCTGGTGACCATCGACTGCGGTGCGACGCTGGACGGCTGGAGCGGAGACGCCGCGGTCAGCTTCACCGTCGGCACCCCGCGCCCGGCGGACGTCCGGCTGATCGAGGCCACCCGGCAGGCGCTGGACGCGGGGATCGCGGCGGCCGTCGCGGGGGGGCCGGATGGGCGACATCTCCCATGCCGTGGGGACGGTGGGGCGCGCCGCGGGCTACGGCATCATGGAGGACTTCGGCGGCCACGGCATCGGCCGGCGGATGCACGAGGACCCGCCGGTCCCCAACGAGGGGCGGCCCGGCCGGGGCTTTCCGCTGCGGCACGGGCTGGTCCTGGCCATCGAGCCGATGTTCCTGGCGGGCGGCCTGGACGCGTACACCACCGACGCCGACGGCTGGACGCTGCGCACGACGGACGGCAGCCGCGCCGCCCACAGCGAGCACACGGTGGCGATCACGGACGACGGCCCACGGATCCTGACCGCGCTCTGAGAGGACACCGCACCCCATCCGGAAACACGCTCGCGGAATCGCTCAAAAGCGGACTGTTCAATACCGGACTGTTCAATACCGGACCGTTCATCAAACACTTAGCAGGGCTGTCTAAGGTCGCGCCCATCGAAAAGCGCACCACCGGCCAGGCGAAAGGATGATGATCGTGACGGTGCCCCAGATCGACGACATCCCGCCCGCGGAACGGTTCGCGGCGTGGCGCGCCCTGTGCGAGCTGACGTCGATACCCATGGAGCTGCGCAGCGACCATGAGCACGACTTCCGCGCGAACGTACGGGGCGGAGTGGACATCGGCGAGGTGACGCTGACCTACACCTCCGTACCGTCGCTGCGGAACGAGCGGACCGCGGCCCACATCCGGCGCTCCGACCCGGAGCTCTACCATCTGCGGCTCACCCTGCGCGGGGAGACCGACGTATGCCACGGGGACGCCGAAACCACGGTCGGCGCCCGGCAGTTCATGCTCACCTCCACCTCCGCGCCGTATCTGGCGGTGTGCGAGCGCGGCAGGGTCGACGGGATGACGGTCACCCTCCGCCCCTCGCTGCTGCCGTTCCCGCCCGCCGAGCTCCAGCGGCTGCTCGGGCAGCGGCTGTCCGGACGGTCCGGGATCGGGGCCATGCTCGCCGACTTCCTCACCCGCCTGGCCACCGAGTCCGACGCCTACGGCCCGGCCGACGCACCGCGCCTCGGCACCGTCGCCGTCGATCTGCTCAACGCGCTGCTCGCGCATGAGCTCGACACCGGTGCCGAGGCGCGCGCCGAGAACCGGCTCACCCCCGAGAGCCGTCGGCGCGCCCTGCGGTTACGCGTCCAGGAGTTCGTCCGGCAGAATCTGGACCGCCCGGGGCTCACCCCGGCCTCGATCGCCGCGGCCCATCACATCTCGCTCCGGTACCTCTACCGCCTCTTCGAGGAGCAGGGGCACTCCGTCTCCGCGTGGATCCGCGCCCAGCGCCTGGAACGCTGCCGCCGCGACCTCGCCGATCCCGCCCTGGGCGACACCCCCATCCATGTCATCGCCGCCCGTTGGGGCTTCAGCCACGCCGCGGACTTCAGCCGTGCCTTCCGCAGCGCCTATGGCGTGCCCCCACGGGACTTCCGCCATAGGGCGCTCGCGGCGAACAGGTGAGCGGGGCTCCCCCCGTAGCAACCCTGCTCACCCGTCACTGATCAGCATGGGCCCGCCGGGGCCGGGATGTCGTTGGCCTCCTGTGCACACTGTCTTGATCCTGCGTGCATGGACCGCGTCCGCTGTGCACGGACCGCACATCCCGGCCCCCCACGGGGTCACTTGGCGCGGGTCACCCGCAACTCCTCGACGCCCGCGCGCTTCTTGTCGTCCGCCGACCGCACGGTGACCCGTACGAAACGGGCCGGGCCGGTCGTCCCCTCGCGCCAGTGGCGGCCGTCGAGCGAGGTCCGCACCTCGTGGGAGGCGGGGCGGGTACGGGTCCACTCCGGGCTGACCTTCGCCAGCCGCACGGCGCGCCCGAGGTCGGCCGTGAGCGTGCCCTCGGCGGCGTCGGGGACCCAGGCGGTGGCCGTGTTGCCGTCCACGGCGGCGCCCGCGTACATCCCGGGCTCCTCCGTGCTCGCCGTCGCCTTACCGCAGCGCGCGACGTTGTCGGTCGGCTCGAGGTCGGGGCGGCGGGTCTTGAGCACCGCGGGCGCGCCCCAGCTCACGATCCGCTCCCCGCCGTGCGGGGTCTCGATCCGCATCGGCGCGCCCGCCGTCAGCCTTACGGTCGTCTCGTGCGGGCCGATGGCCACGTCGTAGGTGCGGCCCCGCCAGTGCAGCCCGCGCAGGGTGACACCGTCGCGGAGCTGCGGCGGCAGCGTCGGGTCCAGCCGCACACCGTCCTCGTCCATCCGCATCCCGGTCAGACCGTGGGTGAAGACCTGGAGGAAGCCGCCCTTGCCGGTGAGGAAGTCCTGCGCCGGGGAGCCGGACAGGGGGTCCTGCGCGCCCGCCTTCTCGCCCCGCGCCTCCGAGAAGGTGTCGAAGGGGCCGCGGACGAACGGCTTGATGGCGCGCTGGAGGTAGGTGTACGTGGAGCAGCCGGGCTCGCCGATGGCGGCGGCGTCGATGGCGTGCACCGAGTCCGTCATGGCCGGGCCGTCCGGGTCGGTGCGGGCCGCGTAGTAGTCGAGCGTCCTGGCGGCCGCCCGACCCGACATCGGCCACTCCAGCGGGTACATCAGCAGCACCGTGTCGGCCTGCTTGATCAGCGAGCCCTTGTAGCCGTCGTACTGCTGGAAGACCTGGCTCTTCTCGTCGTACGGAATCCGCATCCGGTCGGCGATCCGGTTCCAGGCGGCGGGCACGGGCTCGCCGAGGAGGCGGGCGGCGCGGGCGGCGTCGCGCAGGGCGGTGGCGGCCCCGGCGTTGGTGAAGACCGCGTCGTCCACACCGTTGCTGTACTCGTCGGGACCGGCCACGTTCTTGATGGAGTAGCTGCCGTCGGCGTTGTGCGTGACGCGCCCCGCCCAGAACTCGGCGATCCCCTTGAGCACTGGCCAGCCGCGTCCGCGCAGCCACCGGGTGTCGCCCGTCGACTGGTAGTACTGCCAGGCCGCCACGGCGATATCGCTCTGGAGGTGGTTCTGGGTGCGGCAGTGCGGCGGGTCCCAGCTGTGGCACTCCGTCCACAGCCCGCCCTTGCTCGCGCTCGTCCAGGGGTAGAACAGGCCGGGGTAGCCCAGCTTGCGGGCGTTGGCGCGGGCGCCGGGGCGGGTCTTGTAGCGGTACTCCACCACCGACTTGGCGAGGTCGGGATGGGTGGCCAGCAGCCCGGGGTACATCCAGGTCTCGGCGTCCCAGAAGATCAGCCCGCCGTAGTTGTCGCTGCTCAGCCCGGTCGGGGAGATGCTGTTACGGGAGCCGGCGCGGGTGGCGGACAGCAGTCCGTACTGCGCGGAGCGCACCCAGTCCTGGAGGTCGCGCCGGCGGCGCCCGGCCACCTCGATGTCTGAGCGCCACAGCCGCTTCCAGGCGGCGCTGTGGGCGGCGAACAGCCCGTCCCAGCCCTGGTCCGCCGCGCGGCGGGAGGCGGCGAGGGCGTCGGCGCGCGGAGTGTGGGAGGTCAGCGCGGTGTCCACGCCCACGTACTTGGTGAACTCATAGGAACGGCCGGGGCGTACGGGGAAGCGGAGGCCCTGGCGCGCGGACAGGTCCCGCGCCGCGTCCGTGCCACCGGCCTCCGTGCCACCGGCTTCCTTCCCACCGGCCTCCGCGCCGCCCGTCCTCGCCTCGGCCGCCCGGACGCCCGGGCCGGGGCGCAGTGTGGAGGCCACGGCTCCGTCGGTCTTCGTGCCATCCGTACGGAAGGCGACATCGACCGTGCCGCCCTTATGGACGCCACCGCCGGTCCCGCTCATCCGCCGCGCACCGTGCCCGTCGAGCAGATCGGTGACGGTCGCGTCCCCGCCCCAGTGCGGGGTCATCCGCATCCTTACGGCGCCCACGTGCGCGTTGGCGCGGTCGGCGACGATGTCATAGGTGAGGTCGGTGGCGCGCCCGTCGGACGCGGTCCAGGTCAGGGAGGTCCGCACCAGACCGCAGCGCATGAAGACCGTCTGCCGGTAGTGGGAGATCCGCCCGGCGGAGGTCCGGGGGCCGAAGGTCTCCGAACGGTCGCCCCCGGTGGCCACGTTCAGCGTGGACCAGGTGGGGATGGCGGCGGCCACCTGCCGGTTCTCGGTCGTCTTCGCGTTGTGCGCGTAGAGGCCGGAGACGAAGGCGCCGTCGTAGCGGGGGGTGAACAGCGGCCATCCGGTCTTGTCACCCCCTCCGGAGTACCCGGTCCCCTGGGGCGGCACCCGCTGCCCCAGATAGCCGTTGCCCACATACGCGTGGGAGCTGTCCTCGGGGTCGATACGGCTGGAGGAGAGCGCCCAGCCGTCGGACGGCCCGCGCGTGCAGTCCCCTCCGGCGGTGGCGTCGGCCGCCGCGGAGGAGTCGGATTCGGGGGCGGCGGACGCCGGGGGCACGGCGGCGATCAGCCCGCAGACGAGGAGCGGGGCGATCAGCCGGGCGGGCCGGGGCGGCCGGAGGGGGGAGTACGTCATTGTTCTCCGTCGTGGTTCGCCGGTGACGGTCGCAGTGACCATAAAGAGGTGAACACGGCAGGTCAATGGATGGCGCGATGTCTTCAATACCTGAACACAGGTTCACATGCGTGGGTGCCGCGTCCGCCGGACACCCCTGGGAGAACCCGGTCAGGACGCCGATGGGCGCACCAGCCCCGTCTCGTACGCGAAGACCGCCGCCTGGGTCCGGTCGCGCAGCCCCAGCTTGAACAGGATCCGGCTCACATGGGTCTTCACGGTCTGCTCGGCCACCACCAGCCGTGCCGCGATCTCCGCGTTCGACAGCCCCTGGGCGATCAGCGTGAGCACCTCGGTCTCGCGCTCCGTCAGATCGCCCACCCGGGCCCGGAGAGGCCCGCGCGGGGCGGCGGCGGTCACCCGGGAGAACTCGCCGATCAGGCGTTTGGTGATGTTCGGCGCCAGCAGCGCGTCTCCGGCCGCCACCACCCGTACCGCATGGGCCAGTTCATCCGCCGAGGCGTCCTTCAGCAGAAACCCGGACGCGCCCGCGCGCAGCGCCTCGTAGACGTATTCGTCCAGGTCGAAGGTGGTGAGGACGAGGATCTTGACGGTGGCGCCGACGGGTTCGGTGAGCCGGCGGGTGGCCTCGATACCGCCGACCCCCGGCATCCGTATGTCCATCAGGACCACGTCCGGGGCGAGCTCGGCGACCTGGGCGATGGCGTCGGCCCCGTCCACGGCCTGGCCGACGACCTCCATGTCCGGTTCGGCGTTGAGCAGCACCGTGAAGCCCTGGCGGACCATCATCTGGTCGTCGGCGATCAGGACGCGGATGGTCGTCATACGGGATCCTCGGCGGTCTCGGGTACGGCGGCGGACGGGGCGGGGTGGTCCGTGGGCAGTACGGCGATCACCTCGTAACCGCCGTCCGGCGTCGGGCCGGTGGTCAGCTCGCCCCCTAGCATCGCAGCGCGCTCCCGCATCCCGAGCAGCCCGTGCCCGGCTCCGGGCGAGGGCGGGGCGGGCCGGTCCGGCGCGGTGTTGACGACCCGGACGGTCAGCCCGTGCCGCTGGTACCCCAACTCGACCCGCGCCTCGGCGCCCGGCGCGTGCCGCATCACATTGCTCAGCGCCTCCTGGACGATGCGGAACGCCGACAGTTCCACGCCCGGCGGCAGCGCCCGCCGCTCCCCGGTGACATCGGTGAGGATCGTGATCCCGGTCCCCCGCACCGTGCCCACCAGCTCGTCCAGCCGGTCCAGAGTGGGCTGCGGGGCGTGCCGGGCGCCGTCGGCCAGGGCGTCCTCGGAGCGCAGCACGCCCAGCACACGGCGCAGTTCGGCCAGCGCCTCGACCGCGTTCTGCCGGATGCCCGCGAGGTTCTCCTTGAGCTCGTCGGAGGGGTTCTCGGCGAGGTGCGGGGCGACCTGGGCCTGGATGGATATCACCGACATGTGATGGGCGACCACGTCGTGCAGCTCGCGGGCGATGCGGTTGCGCTCCTCCAGCAGGGTGCGCCGGGCCCGTTCCTCCGCGGTGAGCTCCTCCTGCTCGACCAGCCGGGTCCGCGCCACCCGGCGGCCCCGCAGCGCGGCGCCCACCACCACGGCGGTGGTGAAGGCCGTAATGGCGTCGTCGAGGCCGTCGTCGTGGGGGTGGGAGGCGAGGGCCGCGGTGACCACGCCCACCAGGAGGGTCAGCAGCAGCGCCTCGGCGGCGATCCGCGGGCGGACCCGCAGCGCGAGGAGGAACAGGACGGCGGTGTGCAGCGCGATCTGGCCGTAGTTCCAGGGGTAGAGCAGATATGCGGGGACGCGGTCGTCCACGTCCAGCGCCGTCACCAGGAGCATGGCGGTCGAGAGCCACCATGCCGGTATCGGGCGGGTCAGCGCCAATTGGACGGCCAGCGCTTCGAGCACGACGAGCCCGATCAGCGGCACCGGGTCCTGGGACGTCCCCGGGCGGGCGGGCTCCTGGAACTGCGCCATGCTGAGCCAGGCCATGAGCACGGCGAACAACACCACATGGCCATGGGGCAGCCGGCCCAGCCAGCGCATCCGCGGCAGCGGATCGCGCGCCACCGTCCACAGGTCCTCGCGCAGGATGCCCGGCACCGCGCGCAGGGCCTCGCCCAGCGTGCGCGGCAGCGCGCGCAGGCCCCCCGCCAGCCGGTCCGCGATCTTGCCGCCTGTCATGCCCTTGACTCTAAACACTCCGCCGCTCCACGTGCCGTGGCTGCCGTGCCTGCTGCCGTGCCTGCTGCCATGCCCGTTTCCCGGGGCGTCCCTCGCGGACGACCCGGCTGCCGCCGCCTGCGGCAGGGCCGCCTCCGCGGACGACCCCGCCACCGCCCTTCCGCGGCCGCCCCGCCTCGTACGCGTGGAACGCCGCCCAGCAGATCAGCAGCGCCCCCGCGAACACCGGCAGCCAGCACAGCCGGGCGAGCACCCAGCCGGGGCCGTCGGGCACCGTGTGCAGCCCGGTCCGCGGTCCGGCGAGCCGCAGCGTGGTCACGCTGACCGCCATCATCGCGGTCTGGTGCCACAGGAAGACGGTCATCGCTGCGAGGTTGACCAGCGCCACCACCGCCCACGCGGCGGGCCGCGCCAGCACCCGGCGCAGCGGGCCGCGCAGCAGCAGGGCCGCGCCGCACTGGGCGAGCCCGAAGGTGACGGCCGCCAGGGTGGGCGGGTTGAGGTTGGAGACCGGGGCGCCGGGCACCCCGACCATCGACGCCGGATAGCCGCCGAACAGGACGAGCCCGGCGGTGACCGCCGCGCCCCCGGTCAGCAGCACCCACCCGGCCGTCCGCCCGCGCAGCCTGCCACGGCCCCAGGCGGCGCCCAGGCAGTACGGGACCAGCCAGCCCGCCGCCAGATTGACCCAGCCGAGCCAGGCGGGGCCGTCGAAGCCGAACCGGATCAGGTCGACATGCAGCACGACCGCGAGCGGCCACAGCGGATGCAGCCGCGCCACCAGCGGGGTCGCGGCCGTGAGCACCGCGTAGACCAGCAGGAACCACAGCGGGGACAGGACGAGTTTGAGCAGCGTGTGCACGGTCAGCAGGCTCACCCCGGCGCCGAGCAGCGCCCCCGCCGCCACCGCCCATACGGTGAGCACGGCGGCCATGGGCCGGAACAGCCGTACCAGTCGGGCGCGCAGCCACCGCCGGTAGGTGATGCCCCGGGCGCGGGCGCAGTCGTGGCTCTTGGCGCCCATCTGCCCGCCGACCAGGAAGAACACCGCGAGGGTCTGGAACACCCAGGAGACGGGGGTGAATCCGGGCTGGTACAGCAGCGGGCTGGCCGCGCGCAGAGTGCCGCTGTCGGCCACGAGGGCGGTCACCAGCCAGTGGCCGAGTACCACGCCGAGGATGGCGACGGCCCGCAGGCCGTCCACGGCGCGGTCGCGGCCGGGCGGGGTGGCGGCCTCGATCCGCCGTGCGAGGCCACGCAGCCGTATCGGGTCACGCAGCCGGAGCGGGTCACGCACCGTCTCACGCATCGCGGCCCTCCACGATCCGGCCCATGCTCGCCAGGGCGGCGGACCCGGACTTGAGGTAGTCGCTGTGCCCGGCGTCCCCCGCGTCGAAGATCCGCGCGCCGAACCGCCGGGAGACCGGGTCGGTCCCGAAGCCGATGGCCGTGCCCAGCAGCGGGATCCGCACATGCGGCACCCCGCCGATCCAGTCGTCCCCGCCCCGCCCGGCCCAGACGGTGGCCCGGGTGTGCAGCTGCCGGGCGTCGTCGTACCCCGTCCCGGGGCTGCCGTAGAGCACGATGTCCGCGACGTTCAGCCCCCGGGCGGCCCGGGCGCAGACCACGGAACCGTAGGAGTGGCACAGGAGCGAGATCCGGGCCCGGGGTATGGCCGCGTTCAACTCCCGTACGAACGCGGCCAGTCGGGGAGCGGCACCGGCGGCCCGGCCCGTGGTCAGCACCTCGGGTGCCACGGTGCCGGGCGTCTTGTACCCGAGCCAGCCGATGACGGCCGTACGGCGCCCGAGTTGACGGCTCAGCGCGAGCGCCCCGTCCCGGAACCGGCCGTACGTCTCCAGGTTGGTGTCCGACCCCGGCACCAGCACCGCGATGCGCGTGGCGCGGCCCAGATCCCCGTACACCTCGACGGCACGGCCCCCGTCGCGCCCGTCGAAGGACAGGAAGTGCCGCGACGCCCCCCGCATCTTCCGCAGCGCCCGCGCCCGCTTGCGGTCCCCGTGCCGGGCGGCCACCACCTCGGCCGCCCGGATGCCGTCCCGGTTGGCCGCGTACCGGTGTTCCAGTCCCGCGACGCGCACCGGCCCGAGCGCCACCGGCGCGGGCGCGGGCACCTCACCGGGCCCAGCGGCCCCCATCAGTGGCACCACCACCGAGGCGGTGACGAGCGCCGCGAGCAGGGCGCGGCGAAGACGGGACGCCATGGCTGTTCCTTCCGTACCAACGGATGTCGTGAATACGGAAGGTATGGAGCCGGCCGTGTGGTTGGCGTCCCACCGGGGAGTGCATCTCCGGGGTAGTCCCCAGGTATGACGGGTAGGGGGCTCGGGCCGGTGAGGCGGTCGCGGGCCACGCGGCGGCGGCGCTCGGGCGCACGGCTGATACGTGGTTGATGCATGGCTGAGCGGCCGCGGAGGCCCCGCACCGCCGGGGCGGAGATGTCCTTCGCTCAAAGTGGCGCCGGTGCGCCGGCGTTGCGCACCGGTCTCACCCTAGGAGGTCACGATGTCCCCTGCCCCCGCACACCGGGCCCGCCGCCGTACGGCGCTCATGGCGCCGGCGGTCTCGACGGCGGCGATGGCGACCGTAACGGTCGGCCCGCCCGGCAACGGCGGGTACGGCGTCCGCTCGTACGACGTCGGCTACGCCTACCGGCCCGCTTCGCCGTGGACGAGGCGGGCGAAAAGCTGGACATCACACCCCGGCAGGCGCTGGAGAGGGGGCGGCCGTTCGACGTGGACATCGGCGAACGGGATCAGCGGCCGGGACTTCACCGCGTACATCAACGGTTGGCTGTACGACGAGAAGACTCCGCCCATGCCGGGCCACCCGGACTGGGTGGCCCCCGAGCCGCCGAAGAGCTCGTGACGTGACGGCATGATGGAGGCTCCACCCTTCGTACAGGTTGGTGAAAATGTCCCATTCAGCCACCGGTGACGGTGGTCCCCTCCCCGTCACGATCCTCCTGGTGGAGGACGACGAGGTGATACGCAGATCGGTCGCGATGGCTCTGGAGCGCTACGGCTACCGCGTCGCCACGGCCGGTGACGGGCTGACCGGTCTCGAACTGTTCCGGGCGGGCGGACACGACCTGCTGTTGCTGGACGTGATGCTGCCGGGGCTCGACGGCATCGGGCTGTGCCGCCGGATCCGGGAGACCAGCATGGCCCCGGTCCTGATGATGTCGGCCCGCGGCGACGACCTGGACGTCATATCCGGTCTGGAGGCGGGCGCCGACGACTACGTCGTCAAGCCGGTCGACACCGCGGTGCTGGTGGCCCGGATCCGGTCGCTGCTGCGACGGGCCACCTATCCACCGGCCGCGGCGCCGGCGCCTCCGGGCGTCCCGGCGGCGGCCGCCGCCGCGGTCCACCGGCCCGACCCGCGCCACCACCACGGCGCCCGGCTCCGATTCGGGGACCTGGTGATCGACACCGGCGGCCTTGAGGTGTTCCTGGCCGATGAGCCGATCGCGCTGGCCCCCACCGAACTGCGGCTGCTGCTGGAGTTCGCCGCGTATCCCGGCATCGTCCTGGACCGGGAGACGCTGCTGCGCACCGTCTGGGATTACGACTGGGACGGCGACAGCCGGGTCGTCGACCTGTGCGTACAGCGGTTGCGCAAGAAGATCGGCGCCGGGCGGATCGAGACGGTCCGCGGCTTCGGCTACAAGCTGAGGCGCTGACGTGGGGACGTCACGCGCCCTGATCGCCCGGCCACGCGCCCTGATCGCCCGGTCACGCGCCCTGCTCAACTGGCGCTCACTGCGCTGGAAGATCGCCCTGCTGGTGGCCGCGGCCTGCTGCGGCATCGCGCTGACGGTCGGGCTCCTGGTGCACCACAGCACCTACGAGCGGTCCATGCACGAGGGCGCGGCCAAGGCGTACACCGCCCTGGACACCGCCCTCGCCCCCGGCGGTGGCAGCGGGGACGACGGTGCCGTGCGCACCCCCGGGGAGATGCCGCCGAAGCTGGTGCGGATGGTCCGGGCCCAGGGGTTCGCCACCGTCTACGACGAGAGCCGTCCGTACCAGCCGAGGATGTGGGCCGGGCGCCGACTGCCCGGCGGCCGCCTGGTGGCGGTTTCGGTCGACATGACGTCGGACCAGCTCAGCCGCCGTGCCCTGGACCGGCACATGTGGAAGTACTCGCTGGCCGCGCTGGCCGTCATCGTGCCCCTGTCCGCCCTCGCCGCCGAACTCCCCAACCGGCGGCTGCGGCGGGTGGCGCGAACCGCACGGCGCATCGCCTCGGGCGACCTGGCCGCCAGGACGGAGGCGGGCGGACGGGCGGGCGACGAGATCACCGAGATCTCGGCCACGGTCGACTCCATGGCCGACAGCCTGCGGGACCGGCTGCGCAGCGAACAGCGCTTCACCGCCGATGTCGCGCACGAGTTGCGCACCCCGCTGATGGGCCTGGTCACCTCCACCGAACTGCTCCCGGAGAGCGAGGCCACCGACCTCGTCAGGGACCGGGTCCAGGTGCTGCGCACCCTGGTCGAGGATCTGTTGGAGATCTCCCGTCTCGACGCCGGTGTGGAACGCGCCGACCTGCGGCCCGTCGCGCTCCCGGACATGGTCCGGGGCTCACTGGCACGCACCGGCCTCGACGCGCGTCTCGCGGTCGGCGCCACGCCCGTCGTGGTCGAGACGGACCCGCGCCGGCTCGACCGGATCCTCGCCAACCTGCTCGGCAACGCCCACCGGCACGGCGCCGCGCCGGTCGAGCTCACCGTCGAGGGCACGACGGTCGTCGTCCGCGACCACGGCCCCGGCTTTCCCGACAGTCTCCTGGAGGAAGGGCCTCAGCGCTTCCGCACCGGCGCGGCCGAGCGTGGCCGCGGCCACGGGCTCGGACTGACCGTCGCCTCGGGCCAGGCCCGGGTCATCGGCGCGTCACTGCTCTTCTCGAACGCCGCCGACGGCGGGGCCGTCGTCACGCTCCGGCTGCCGCCGACGGGCTGACGCGACAGAGCCGATACACAACGCGATACACGACGGATGACCGGCCGAGCGGTGCCGGATCCACGGCCACGGCCCTGCCGAGATCCGCCCCGGCCAAAGTGGTTGACCTGCGACGTGACACGTCAACCAGCTTTGGAGGTGCCTTGCGGATGGCCCCCGATCACAGCCCCCGTGGACCCGGCGCGGGCACGGTGAAGCCGCCGCGGCCGGAGCCCGCGGGCGCCGGCCCCCAGGAGGGGGACCCGGCCGCGCCCGGCACCAGCCGCCCACGGATCAGGGCCCTGCGGAGGAGGTTGCCAACGGCCGGCGTCCGGGGCCGGGGCCGGGTCGTCGCCGGGCTCGCGCCGGCGGCCGCGCTGGTGATGCTGGGTCACGCCTGGATCCCCAACCGGGTCGGTCATCTCGGCAGTCTGGTCGAGACATTCCTGCCCTGGACGGGCCTGGCCGTGCCGCTGCTGCTGCTCTGCGCCCTCGTCCGCCGGTCCGCGACCGCCGCCGTGGCCGTCGTCCTGCCCGCCCTCACCTGGTGTTCGCTCTTCGGCGGGATGCTCCTCGACAAGCGGGCGGACGGCGGAGACCTGACCGTCGTGACCCACAACGTCGATGAGCACAATCCGCACCCCGTACGCACCGCCCGCGCCCTCGCGGCCTCCGGCGCCGATGTGCTGGCCCTCGAGGAACTTGGCGCCGCGACAGCGGCGTACGAGAGAACACTGGCCGGCACATACCCGTATCACACGGTGCGGGGCACGGTCGGGCTGTGGAGCAGGTATCCGGTCGACTCCTCCCGCACGGTGGACATCGCGCCCTGGCCACGCGCCCTGCGCGCCGTCGTGCGGACGCCCAAGGGGCCGGTCGCCGTCTTCGTCGCCCATCTGCTGTCGGTCCGGTTCGGCGCCAGGTCGGGCTTCACCGCCTCCGCCCGTGACGCCGCCGCGCACCGCCTCGGCACCGCGCTGCGCGCCGAACCACTGCGGCGCACCGTGCTCGTGGGCGATCTCAACGGCACCCTGGACGACCGGGGCCTGTCCGCGGTCACCTCCCGACTGCGCTCGGCCCAGGCCCAGGCGGGCGCCGGGTTCGGCCTCACCTGGCCCGCCTCGTTCCCCGTGGCGAGGATCGACCACGTTCTCGTGCGCGGCGTGGACCCGCGCGCGTCCTGGACACTGCCCGCCACCGACAGCGACCATCTGCCGGTGGCGGCGAGACTGCGGCTGTGAACTCCCGGGCGCCGAGGCCGCCACGCCTACCCCTTGGGCACGTAGAACTCCGTCGTGGCGCGCGTCGTCGCCGCCACCACCTCCGCCGGGGCCCCCGAGGCCTCGTACGCCGCGCCCCAGCGCTCGCTGCTGCGGGTCATGAACTCCCGTGCCTCGTCCGAGGCCTGCCACGCCTCCGGGTCGGCGGGCGCGCCTTCGCCCGTCAGGTGCAGGGTGAGGCCGAGCAGCGCGCCGTCCCAGCCGACGCCGACCGCGCCGGGGCCGAACTGGTCCCACATCCCGGGCGGTACGACGGCGACGTGCTCCAGCTCGAAGACGGTCCGCTCCTCGCCCTCGGCGGTCAGCCGGACCTCGACCTCGCTGAAGCCGGGGTTCTCGCCGAACAGCCAGCTCACCGCGAGCAGCCGCGGGGGTTCGCAGCGCAGGATCTCGCCGCCCGCGTTGCCCGTCAGCTGATAGTGGCCGCCCAGCTTCAGGTCGCCGCTCACCGGCAGGAACCAGCGGCTGATCCGCTCGGGGTCGGTACACGCGTCCCAGACGTCCTCGATCGCGGCGTCGTAGGTGCGCCGCAGCAGGACGGTTCGGGCCTCGCCGTCGGGCACCTCACGGGTGCCGACCTCGCGATGGACGTGGTTGATCTGGTCGACGATCTCGCTCATGAGTCATGTCTCCGCATCGGTTCCGCTGCCGCCGCCGCGCTCCTGATCGAGCCGCCGCTGCCGCTTGCCCCGCGCCAGTTCCGTCCCCAGCGCGTCCAGCCGCTGCTCCCAGAAGCCGCGGAACCGGTCGAGCCACCGGTCGACCTCCCGCAGGGGCGCGGCCTCGACGGCGTACAACCGCCGTGTGCCCTCGGCCCGTACGGAGGCGAATCCGGCCTCCCGCAACACCCGCAGATGCTGCGAGACGGCGGGCTGCGAGATGCCGAACTCGGCCCGGACGACGGAGCTGACCTCGCCGGAGGACCGCTCCCCCTCGGCGAGCAGCTCCAATATCCGGCGCCGGACGGGGTCCCCGAGGACATCGAGTGCGTGCACGCCCGGACTATGCCAGCCGTCGCTTATATAAGTCAACGCTTAACATGACTCCCCCGCGCCGCGGGGGTCAGCCGTCCGCCGGCTTCCCCAGAAGCTCGGAGGCGGCCTCGACGGCGCCGGACGCCGCGACCGGGGGCGCCGGATGGCAGGTGAAGCCGAGGCGCGTCATGGCCCGGGTCACCTCTCCCGCCGTGAAGTCGCGGCGGTCCTGGCGAGTGACCACCGCCCCGACCTGCTTGGCCGGGTAGAGGTGGCGGCCGATCTGGACCGATGGGCCGGTGATCGGTTCGGGGCTGACACCACTCATCGCGTCCGTCACCTCGCGCGCGGTCAGGTCGAAGGCGAAGTTGGCGATGATGCAGCGCATGGCGCCCCCACGGGGAGAGAAGAGGAGTCAGGAGCACCAGCGTGTCACACCTCGAAGCGGGAGGGCACAGCCCGGCGGGAAAATCGTCCACCCGACTCCCGCCGTTCCGAGGCCGCACGTGATAAGCTTCTTTCAGTTGCAGTTTTGGTACCCATGGACTTATATGCGCCTGGCGGTATGTAGCCGCAGGCGCATTTCTTGTTTTTGCCGGTCATTTCCGGATGGGGTCATTTCGGCGACTCGGGATGCGACTTCCACGTATTCCGGACCGAACCCATATGAAGGAGAAAGACATGGCTACTGGCACCGTGAAGTGGTTCAACGCGGAAAAGGGCTTCGGCTTCATCGAGCAGGACGGCGGCGGCGCCGACGTCTTCGCCCACTACTCGAACATCGCCACGAGCGGCTTCCGTGAGCTCCAGGAAGGCCAGAAGGTGACCTTCGACGTCACCCAGGGCCAGAAGGGCCCGCAGGCGGAGAACATCGTTCCCGCCTGATCGCAGCGCCTGTCACGAGCCGGGGCCCGTACCTGAAGGGGTGCGGGCCCCGGCTCGTACGCGTTTCCGCAGACCGCGCCCAGCAGAAGGCACCGCATTGAGCCGCTCCTCCCGCTCGTACCGCAAAAAACCCGCGCCCTCCCGTTCCGCCGGCCATGGCCGCTCCGGCAGCCATGGCCGCCCACGCTCCACCGGCGGAAACGACGGCGGAAACGAATTCGCCTTGCCGCCCGGCTCCGCCCCGGTGCTGCCCGCCGTCACGTCGTTCTCCGAGCTCGACATGCCGGATGAGCTGCTCGCGGAGCTGGCCCAGCAGGGTGTCACGGTGCCCTTCCCGATCCAGGCGGCCGCCCTCCCCAACGCCCTCACCGGCCGGGACGTCCTGGGCCGTGGCCGAACCGGCTCCGGCAAGACCCTCGCGTTCGGCCTCGCCCTGCTGGCCCGCACCGCCGGGCGGCGCGCGGAGCGCGGTCGCCCCCTGGCCCTGGTGCTGGTCCCCACCCGGGAGCTGGCCCAGCAGGTCACCGAGGCACTCGCCCCCTATGCCCGGCGGCTGCGGCTGCGTCCGGCCACCGTGGTCGGCGGAGTGTCGATCAACCGCCAGGCCGAGGCCCTGCGCAATGGCGCGGAGGTGGTCATCGCGACCCCCGGGCGCCTCCAGGACCTGATCGAACGCGGCGACTGCCGGCTGGACCAGGTGCGCACCACGGTCCTCGACGAGGCCGACCAAATGGCCGACATGGGCTTCCTGCCTCAGGTGACCCGGCTGCTGCGGCAGGTACCCGCCGACGGCCAGCGACTGCTGTTCTCCGCGACCCTCGACCACAACATCGGCCTGCTGGTGCGCCAGTTCCTCCACGACCCGGCCGTGCACTCGCTCGACCCGTCCGCCGGTGCCGTCACCACGATGGAGCACCATGTGCTGCACATCGCGGACACCGACAAGCGCTCCGTCGTCACCCGGGTCGCCGCCAGGGACGGCCGCGTCATCCTGTTCCTGGACACCAAGCGCGGCGTCGACCGGCTGACCAAGCATCTGCTGACCAGCGGCGTACGGGCGGCCGCGCTGCACGGCGGCAAGTCCCAGCCACAGCGCACCCGGACCCTGGACCACTTCAAGTCCGGCCATGTCACCGTGCTGGTGGCCACGAACGTCGCCGCCCGGGGCATCCATGTGGACGATCTCGATCTCGTCGTCAATGTCGACCCGCCCGCCGACCACAAGGACTATCTGCACCGTGGTGGCCGTACCGCCCGTGCGGGCGGATCCGGCAGCGTCATCACGCTGGTCACTCCGGACCAGCGCCGGGACATGACCCGTCTCATGGCCGACGCGGGCATCACCCCCCGGACCGCCCGGGTCCACTCCGCCGACCCCGAACTCACCCGTATCACCGGAGCGCAGGATCCCTCCGGTGTTCCCGTGACCATCAGCGCGCCCGTGCCGCCGCAGCCACAGCGTGCGGGCCGGGCCGCCCGTCGCCCCGCCAGGAGCCGTCGGCCCCGCCGTTAGGCCCGGGGCGGGGCCAGGCGCGGGGCCCGGACGGCGGCTGTCCGGGCGGACATCCGGCATTTCGCCATGATCGTGTCACGCCCGACCGGCGGTGGATGTCCCCATTACCCCGTCGGAGAGGCGACAATGGGCCACATGCCGATACCCAGCGCCGTGCCCAGCCGTGCCGAACTGATCGACCATCTCGTCCGTACGCGCATCGCGGGCGATGTCGCCACCCCTCGTGAGAACAACCTCTCCCACTACCGCAAGCTCGCGAACGGCGACCGCCACTACTGGCTGGGCCTGGAACTGGGCGACCGCTGGACCGATGAGCAGGACGTGCTGGCGGTCATGGCCGAGCGCTGCGGTGTGGTGGACGACCCTCAGCACCGCGCGGGGCAGGACACCATCGACCCGGAGCTGACCGTCGGCGCGCTGGACCGGATGGCGTCGGTGCTGCGGAAGGCGGCGGAGGCGAACGAGCGGGTGCTGTTCGCCACCGGGCACCCGGGCGGGCTGCTGGAGGTCCACCGGGCCACGGCGGCGGCGCTGCGGGCCGCCGGATGCGAGATCGTGGAGATCCCGGGCGGGCTGCAGGCGGACGAGGGGTACGTCTTCCAGTTCTGCGATGTGGCGGTGCTGGAGCGGGGCGCCACACTGTGGCACACCCACTCCCCCGCGCCCATGGCGGCGATCCTCGACGGGCTGGCCCACGAGGGGCGGCCGCTGCCCGATCTGGTGGTCGCCGACCACGGCTGGGCGGGGTGCGCGGGGCAGCGGGGCATCGACGCGGTGGGCTACGCGGACTGCAACGACCCGGCGCTCTTCCTCGGCGAGTCCGAGGGCACGCTGTCGGCGGTGGTCCCGCTGGACGACCACGTCACCAACCCGAGGTTCTACGACGCGATGACGGCGTACCTGCTGGACGCGGCGGGGCTGACGGCCCAGTTCTGACGTCCTGCTGGTCCTGACGGACCGGTTTCCGACGGACCGGTTACCGACGGACCGGTTACCGACGGACCGGTTACCGACGGAGCGGTTACCGCGGCTCCGGGCCGCCGCCCGCCGCGCTCACTTCTTGCCGCGCGGCACCCGCATGACCCCTTCCTGGATCACGGAGACGGCCAGCCGCCCGTCGGCGGTGAAGATACGGCCCTTGGCGAGCCCGCGTCCGCCGGACGCGGAGGGGCTCTCCTGGTCGTACAGCAGCCAGTCGTCCACCCGGAACGGCCGGTGGAACCACATGGCGTGATCCAGGCTGGCGCCGACGATGTCGCCGACCGCCCAGCCGCCGCGCCCATGGGCGAGCAGGATGGAGTCCAGCAGCGTCATATCGGAGACATAGGTCGCCAGGCAGACGTGGAGCAGGGGGTGGTCGGCGGCGCCGTCCAGTTTGCCGTTGGTCCGGAACCAAACCTGCGACTTCGGCTCGCGCGGCTGTCCGACGCTGCCGAAGGGCGGCTCGTCCACGTACCGCAGATCGACCGCGGCCCGCGCCTGGAGCATCCGCTCGGTCACCCCGGGGCCGAGGAAGAGGTGCTCATAGCGGGGCAGCAGCTCCTCGGCGGTGGGCAGGGAGAGCGGGTCGGGAACGTCCGGCATCGGCTCCTGGTGCTCGAGGCCGTCCTCGTGCAGCTGGAAGGAGGCCGAGAGATGGAAGATCGGCTGTCCGTGCTGGACGGCGACCACCCGGCGGGTGGTGAAGGAGTGGCCGTCCCGGATCCGGTCGACGGTGTAGACGATGGGCGCCCCGGGGTCGCCGGGCCGCAGGAAGTACGCGTGCAGCGAATGCGCCGAGCGGTCCGTGGGCACGGTGCGGCCCGCGGCGACCAGGGCCTGGGCGGCGACCTGACCGCCGAAGACCCGCGGTACGAGGGGTGCGGCGTCGCTGGTGCCGCGGAAGATGTCCTCCTCGATCTGCTCGAGGTCGAGCAGATCGAGAAGGCCCTGAAGTGCGTCATTCATGATTCAAGCAGTCTTGCAGACCCGGATTGCGGTCCTGTTGCCGCTGGTCATGACGGTCGTCACAGACCCATCGACTTGGCGACGATGGACCGCATGACCTCGCTGGTGCCGCCGTAGATCCGGTTGACGCGGGTGTCCGCGTACAGCCGGGCGATGGGGTACTCCATCATGTAGCCGTAGCCGCCGTGGAGCTGCAGGCACCGGTCGATGACGACGGCGGCGCGCTCGGTGGTGAAGAGCTTGGCGGAGGCGGCGTCGGCGGCGGTCAGCTCACCGGCGTCGTGCGCGTCCAGGGCCCGGTCCACGACCGCCTGCATCGCGTCCACCTCGGACTTGCAGTCGGCCAGCACGAACTTGGTGTTCTGGAACGACGCCACCGGCTGGCCGAAGACGGTGCGGTCCCGGACGTACTCGGTGGCGAACCGTACGGCGGCCGCGGCCTGTGCGTACGCCCCGACGGCGATCCCCAGGCGCTCCTGCGGCAGATTGTGGGCGAGGTAGCCGAACGCCTTGCCCTCCTCGCCCAGCAGGTCCTCCACCGGCACCTTGACGTCGGTGAAGGAGAGCTCGGCGGTGTCGGAGGTCTTCAGGCCCAGCTTCTCCAGCTTGCGGCCGACCGCGTAGCCCTCGCTCCTGGTGTCCACCACGAGGATGGATATGCCGCCGCGGCGGTCCTCGGGGGTGGGCGGGGCGGTGCGGGCGCAGACCAGCACGCGGTCGGCCAGGACGCCGCCGGTGATGAAGGTCTTGGCGCCGTTGAGGACGTAGTGGGTGCCGTCCTCGGAGAGCTTGGCGGTGGTCTTCATGCCCGCCAGGTCGGAGCCGGTGCCGGGCTCGGTCATGGCGATGGCGGTCATCATGTCGCCGGAGACGAAGGAGGGCAGCCAGCGCCGCTTCTGCTCCTCGCCGGCGTACTTGAGGAGGTACGGCAGGCACAGCGCGGTGTGGACACTGCTGCCACCGAAGCTGACCCCGGCGCGGGCGGTCTCCTCGGTGATGACGGCGTTGAACTTGAAGCTGGTCTCGCCGGCCCCGCCGTACTCCTCGGGCACCTCGATGCCGAAGACACCGAGCTCACCGAGCTTCTTGTAGAACTCGCGCGGGGCCTGGCCGGCCTCCCGCCACTCGTCGTAGTACGGCACGACCTCGGCCGCGATGAAGTCGCGGATGGTCTCCCGGAACGCCTCGTGGTCCTCGTTGAACACCGTGCGGCGCATATTGGCGTGGCCCTCCTCGCGGCTAAGCCGCCGCCGCTCCCGCGGATCCGCCCGGCCGCCGTCGTGATTCCTCGATGATGACTTGGCAACGCTCACCTAAGCGCTTGCTCAGTGAAAGCTACCCGCCAGTTACTCAGCCTGTCCAGCCTCTATAGGGCTCGGTTCATCTCCGGGGCGCGCCATCCACACCATGGGCGCCGTCGAAGGCGCCCAGGGCCAGGCGGTGCAGCAGGGTGGCGGTGGCCGCGCGCCCCGGGAGGGCTCCGGGGCGGCCGAGGTGGGGCGTGGAGTTGAGCAGCCCGAAGACCGCGTGGACACACGCACGGGCCTCGGCCTCGGCGAGCCGGGGGTAGACCTTCCGCACCACCTCGACCCACAGCTCCACGTACTGCCGCTGGAGGGAGCGCACCAGCTTGCGGTCGGTGTCCCGGAGCCGGTCGAGCTCGCGGTCGTGGAGGATGATCAGTGGGCGGTCGTCGAGGGCGAAGTCGATATGCCCCTCGATCAGCGAGTCCAGCACCTGCGCGGGGGCGCACCCGGCCCCCTCCCCCTCCGCGGCCCGCCGCTTGCCACCCGTCAGCAGCCGGCCGCTGATCCCGACGAGCAGCTCGGCCAGCATCGCCTCCTTGCCGGGGAAGTGGCGGTAGAGACCGGGGCCGCTGATGCCGACCGCGGCGCCTATCTCATCGACGCCGACGCCGTGGAAGCCGCGCTCGGCGAAGAGGCGGGCGGCCTCCTTGAGGATCTGCTCACGGCGGCTCGGGGCGGGTGCTTGCGTGCTCATGGACTCAATTCTAGACAGCGGGGTTAGTGGTCGTTAACCTGGTGGGGAGTAGTTAACGTTCACTAACGGTACCGAGCGGGACCGAGCGAGGGGGCTCGTAGCCATGGAGCAGGCACCGGCGCTGCGCAGCGGCGCCGACCCGGGGTCCGAGGCCTGGAAGGCCAATGAGGCCGGGCACCGCGAGCTGGCCGCGCGGCTGCGCGAGAAGCTGGCCGTGGCGCGGCTGGGCGGCGGGGAGAAGGCGCGGGCGCGGCACACCGCGCGCGGCAAGCTGCTGCCGCGCGACCGGGTGGACACCCTCCTGGACCCGGGCTCCCCGTTCCTGGAGCTGGCACCGCTCGCGGCCGAGGGGATGTACGAGGGCCAGGCCCCCGCGGCGGGGGTGATCGCCGGGATCGGGCGGGTGTCGGGCCGTGAGGTGGTCGTGGTCGCCAATGACGCCACCGTCAAGGGCGGCACGTACTACCCGATGACGGTGAAGAAGCATCTGCGCGCCCAGGAGGTCGCGTTGGAGAACCACCTGCCGTGCGTCTATCTGGTCGACTCCGGCGGTGCCTTCCTCCCCATGCAGGACGAGGTCTTCCCGGACCGCGACCACTTCGGGCGGATCTTCTACAACCAGGCGCGGCTGTCCGGCTCCGGGATTCCGCAGGTCGCGGCCGTGATGGGGTCCTGCACGGCGGGCGGGGCGTATGTCCCGGCGATGAGCGACGAGGCCGTGATCGTGCGCGGGCAGGGCACGATCTTCCTGGGCGGGCCTCCGCTGGTGAAGGCGGCCACCGGTGAGGTGGTCTCGGCGGAGGAGCTGGGCGGCGGCGAGGTCCACTCCCGGGTCTCGGGCGTGACCGACCACCTGGCCGAGGACGACCCCCACGCGCTGCGGATCGTCCGCTCCATCGTCGCCACCCTGCCGCCGTCCCCGATGCGGCAGGGATCGCCGCCGTGGCCGCTGGAGCCCTCCGAGGAGCCCGCGGTGGACCCGGAGGGGCTCTACGGGGCGGTCCCGGTCGACTCGCGCACGCCGTACGACGTACGGGAGGTCATCGCGCGGGTGGTGGACGGCTCGCGGTTCGCCGAGTTCAAGGCCGAGTTCGGCACCACGCTGGTCACGGGCTTCGCGCGGATCATGGGCCACCCGGTGGGCATCGTCGCCAACAACGGCATCCTGTTCTCCGAATCGGCCCAGAAGGGCGCCCATTTCATCGAGCTGTGCGACCAGCGCGGCATCCCCCTGGTCTTCCTGCAGAACATCTCGGGGTTCATGGTGGGCCGCAGCTATGAGGCGGGCGGTATCGCCAAGCACGGCGCCAAGATGGTCACCGCCGTGGCCTGCACCCGCGTCCCCAAGCTCACGGTCGTCATCGGCGGTTCCTACGGCGCGGGCAACTACTCGATGTGCGGCCGGGCCTATTCGCCGCGCTTCCTGTGGATGTGGCCCAACGCCAAGATCTCGGTGATGGGCGGTGAGCAGGCCGCCTCCGTGCTCGCCACCGTCAAGCGCGACCAGATGGAGGCGCGCGGGGAGGAGTGGAGCGCCGAGGACGAGGAGGCGTTCCGGGCCCCGGTCCGCGAGCAGTACGAGGCGCAGGGAAACGCCTATTACGCCACCGCCCGGCTGTGGGACGACGGTGTGATCGACCCCCTGGAGACCCGCACGGTGCTCGGCCTCGCCCTTACGGCCTGCGCCAACGCACCGCTGCCCGGCCGTACGGCCACCGAACCCGCGGCGCCCGGCTTCGGCGTCTTCCGGATGTGAGGGGGATGCACCCGATGAGTGGCATGAGCGGTACGAAGGCGGCCGGCCCGTCGCCCGCGATGTTCGACACCGTCCTGGTGGCCAACCGCGGTGAGATCGCCGTGCGTGTCATCCGCACCCTGCGGCGGCTCGGAGTGCGCTCGGTCGCCGTCTACAGCGACGCCGACGCGGACGCCCGCCATGTGCGCGAGGCGGACACGGCGGTGCGGATCGGCCCCGCCCCCGCCGCGGAGAGCTATCTGTCCATCGAGCGGCTGCTGGAGGCCGCGGCGCGCACCGGCGCCCAGGCCGTCCACCCCGGCTATGGCTTCCTCGCGGAGAACGGGGCGTTCGCCCGCGCCTGCGCCGACGCTGGGCTCGCCTTCATCGGGCCACCCGCCGGGGCCATCGAGCTGATGGGCGACAAGATCCGCGCCAAGGAGACCGTGCGCGCGGCCGGGGTGCCGGTGGTGCCGGGCTCCTCGGGCAGCGGGCTGACGGACGAGCAGCTCACCGCCGCCGCCCGGGAGATCGGGATGCCGGTGCTGCTGAAGCCCTCGGCGGGCGGCGGCGGCAAGGGCATGCGGCTGGTCCGCGACGAGGCGCTGCTCGCCGACGAGATCGCGGCCGCCCGGCGGGAGGCGCGCGGCGCCTTCGGCGATGACACGCTGCTGGTGGAGCGCTGGATCGACCGGCCCCGGCACATCGAGATCCAGGTGCTGGCGGACGGTCAGGGGCACGTGGTCCACCTCGGGGAGCGCGAGTGCTCGCTCCAGCGCCGCCATCAGAAGATCATCGAAGAGGCGCCCAGCCCGCTGCTGGACGAGGCCACCCGGGCGCGGATGGGCGAGGCCGCGGTGGCTGCGGCCCGGTCCTGCGGCTATGTGGGCGCGGGCACGGTCGAGTTCATCGTGCCGGGCGACGATCCGTCGGCGTACTGCTTCATGGAGATGAACACCCGCCTCCAGGTGGAGCATCCGGTCACCGAGCTGACGGTGACGGTCGACGGGCGGCCCGGGCTGGACCTGGTGGAGTGGCAGCTGCGCGTCGCCGCGGGCGAGCCGCTGCCGTTCGGGCAGGACGGCATCGCCTTCGCGGGCCACGCGGTGGAGGCCCGTATCTGCGCCGAGACCGCCCGCGCGGCGGCCGACGGCCGGGTGGATTTCCTGCCCTCGGCCGGGACCGTACTGGCGCTGGACGAGCCGGAGGGCGAGGGGGTGCGGGTCGACTCCGGGCTGAGCCGGGGCACCGAGGTCGGCACGGTCTACGACCCGATGCTCGCCAAGGTCATCGCCCATGGCCCCGACCGCCCCACCGCCCTGCGTCGGCTGCGCGCCGCCCTCGGCTCCCTGACCGTCCTCGGCGTGGACACCAACACGGGCTTTCTGCGCCGTCTGGCCGCCCACCCCGCGGTCGCCTCCGGTGAGCTCGACACGGGCCTGGTCGACCGCGCGGCGGCCCAGCTGATTCCGGCGGCCATACCGGAGGAGGTCTACGCGACGGCGGCCCTGCTGCGCCAGGCGGCGCTGGAGCCCACCGCTGCGCGTGGCGGTGGATCCGGTGCGCGCCCGGAGCCCGGCGGCTCCGGCCTCGGCGGCCCGGCCGCGGACGTCTGGGTCGATCCGTTCTCGGTGCCGACCGGCTGGCGGCTCGGCGGGCACCCCGCCTGGACGGTCCACCGCCTCCGCGTAGCGGGCCACCCCCCGGTGACGGTCCGCGTCCGCGGCCGCGCCCACGATGCGGAGCTCCGTATCGAGCACGCTGACACCACCCCGGCAACAACCGGGTCAACGCCCCGCCCCGGCGAACCCCCGGCAGCACCCGAGGCGACAACCCGGCCCGGCGAACCCCAGGGCGCGGGCCAAGCCGCCCCGGAGACCCCCGCCACCGACCGGACCGACGAGCCACAGAGCACGGCAGCCCAGGCCGCCCGGCCCATGGGCGCGGGCGAGGGCGGCGCGGCGGCCCTGGTCACCGGGACCAGCCCCAGCTCCACCGTCACCGGCGCCAGTGCGCGCATCCCGGAAGCGGAGGCGGACGAGCGGGCCGCCGCCCACCACACGGCAGCGGACCGCCGCTCCGGCGGGGCGCGCGAGGCAGCGGGCACGGCCCCGCGCGGGGCGGACCCGCGCCCGGCGGCCGACGCGGGCGCGGGCACCGCCACTCCGGCCCCCGCAGACGCGGGCGCGGGCACAAGCACCGCTCCGGCCCGCGCGGGGGCGGACGCCGCATGGCGTCCGACCGCCGACGCCGACGCGGGTGCGGGTATGCGGGCGCGGCTCATCGCCCTCGAAGAGGGCACCGTGTTGCTGGACCTCGGCGGGGTCACCCACCGCTTCCGGCACACCGCGCACGGCGCGAGCCACTGGCTGGGGCGGGACGGGGACGCCTGGCGCGTGGTCGGGCACGACCCGGTGGAGGAGGCGCTGCGCGGCGGGGCCGCCGCGGCGCACGCCGGGGAGCTGACCGCGCCCATGCCCGGCACCGTCACCGTCGTGAAGGCGGCCGTCGGCGACGAGGTCACCGCGGGTCAGGGCCTGCTGGTGGTCGAGGCGATGAAGATGGAGCACCTCATCTCCGCGCCGCACGACGGCACCGTCACCGAGCTTGAGGTGACCCCCGGCAGCACGGTCGCCATGGATCAGCTGCTGGCGGTCGTCACCCCGCACGAGCCGCAGCAGAGCGAGGAGCGTGAGCGATGACCCTCCCCATGACCGTCCCGGCCCCCGGGCTGCCCACCCGGGTCCGGATCCACGAGGTGGGCCCCCGGGACGGGTTGCAGAACGAGAAGGCCCTGGTCCCGGCGGCCATCAAGGCCGAGTTCATCCACCGGCTCGCCGAGGCCGGCCTCACCACCATCGAGGCCACCAGCTTCGTCCACCCCAAGTGGGTGCCCCAACTGGCCGACGCCGAGGAGCTGATGCCGCTCATCGACGACGTGGACGCCCGGCTCCCCGTGCTCGTGCCCAATGAGCGCGGACTGGACCGCGCCCTCGCGCTGGGCGCGCGCGAGATCGCCGTCTTCGCCAGCGCCACGGAGTCCTTCGCCAAGGCCAATCTCAACCGCACGGTGGACGGCGCGCTGGAGATGTTCGAGCCGGTCGTCACCAAGGCCACGGACGCGGGCGTGGCCGTGCGCGGCTATCTGTCGATGTGCTTCGGCGACCCGTGGGAGGGCCCGGTCCCGATCTCCCAGACCGTCTCGGTCAGCCGCCGCCTGATGGACATGGGATGCGACGAGATCAGCCTCGGCGACACCATCGGCGTGGCCACCCCGGGCCATGTCCGGGAGCTGCTGGACACGCTCAACGAGGCGGGCGTCGCCGATGAGCGGCTGGCCGTGCACTTCCACGACACCTACGGCCAGGCCCTTGCCAACACCCTTGCCGCGCTCGAGCACGGTGTGACCACCGTCGACGCCTCCGCCGGGGGCCTCGGCGGCTGCCCGTACGCCAAGAGCGCCACCGGCAACCTCGCCACCGAAGACCTCGTGTGGATGCTCGACGGCCTCGGCATCGAGACCGGGGTCGACATCGGCCGTCTCACCGCCACCAGCGTGTGGATGGCCCGGCATCTGGGCCGGCCCAGCCCGTCCCGCACCGTCCGCGCCCTCTCCCAGAAGGAGATCTGAGCCATGCCGATCGACCACCGACTCAGCCCCGAACACGAGGAACTGCGCCGCACCGTCGAGGCGTTCGCGCATGATGTGGTCGCCCCCAAGATCGGGGAGTACTGGGAGCACCATGAGTTCCCGTACGAGATCATTCGCGAGATGGGCCGGATGGGCCTGTTCGGCCTGCCCTTCCCGGAGGAGTACGGCGGTATGGGCGGGGACTACTTCGCGCTCTGCCTCGCCCTGGAGGAGCTGGCCCGGGTGGACTCCTCGGTGGCGATCACCCTGGAGGCGGGGGTCTCGCTCGGCGCGATGCCGATCTTCCTCTACGGCACGGAGGAGCAGAAGCGCACCTGGCTGCCGGGTCTCTGCTCCGGGGAGACCCTGGGCGCGTTCGGCCTGACCGAGCCCGGCGGCGGCTCGGACGCGGGCGCCACCCGCACCACGGCCCGGCTGGACGAGACCACGGGCGAGTGGGTGATCAACGGCACCAAGTGCTTCATCACCAACTCCGGTACGGACATCACCGCGCTGGTCACCGTCACCGCCGTCACCGCCCGCAAGGAGGACGGCCGCCCCGAAATCTCCTCGATCATCGTGCCGTCCGGCACCCCCGGCTTCAGCGTGGCCGCCCCCTACTCCAAGGTGGGGTGGAATGCCTCGGACACCCGCGAGCTGTCCTTCGCCGACTGCCGGGTCCCGGCCGCGAACCTGCTGGGCGCGGAGGGCCGGGGCTACGCCCAGTTCCTGCGGATACTGGACGAGGGCCGGATCGCGATCTCCGCCCTGGCCACCGGGCTCGCCCAGGGCTGTGTGGACGAGTCGGTGGCGTACGCCAGAACCCGCGAGGCGTTCGGCCGCCCCATCGGCGCCAACCAGGCGATCCAGTTCAAGCTGGCCGACATGGAGATGCGCGCCCATATGGCCCGGGTGGCCTGGCGCGACGCGGCGTCCCGGCTGGTACTCGGCGAGCCGTTCAAGAAGGAGGCGTCGATCGCGAAGCTCTACTCCTCCGAGGTCGCGGTGGACAACGCCCGCGAGGCCACCCAGATCCACGGTGGCTACGGCTTTATGAACGAGTATCCGGTGGCCCGGATGTGGCGGGACTCCAAGATCCTGGAGATCGGCGAGGGCACCAGCGAGGTCCAGCGCACGCTGATCGCCCGAGAGCTGGGCTTCGCGAGCTGAGCAAGCGGCGTTGAGCGCCGCCCGGCGGGGCCCGGTACCCGGCCGGGCGGCGGACCCGGCCGGTCCGCCCACTTCCCGGAGCCTCGGGGCCTCGGGGCCCGGGGCCCCCGGGGCAGGGCCGGGCGGCACCCGCTCCAACCCACCCGGCGCCGCCCGCCGGGGCGGGCGCCCCGGCCCGGAGCGGGCCCGAGGACCGGGCCCCGGGAGAGGCTCAGCTGTTGGGCCAGGGGATCTGCGGGGAGTGGTAGTACGCGATGCCCATCGCGTCCCAGCGGGGGCCCTGCGCGGCGACCCGCACCTTGTATGCGTCCCAGTTGTGCGTGCTCGCGGGCGACCAGCTCAGCTCGGCGATGCCGGGGAGCCGGGGGAAGGCCATGTACTCGATCTGCGGGCTGGTCCGGAGGGTCTCCGACCACAGCGGCGCCTCGACACCGAGCACCGAGGACTCCGGGGCGTCCTTGATGTACGTGCCCGGGTCCCAGTCGTAGGACTGCTTCGCCTCGACGTACCCGGCCCAGTTCTGCCCCAGCGGCGTGTCGGCGTTGTACTTCATGTCCAGATAGGCACGGTTGGCAGGGGAGAGGACCAGCCGGGTGCCCGCCTTGGCCGCGTCCGCGACCTCCTTCTCGCTCCCGTCCGTCCCCCAGTACTGGGCGATCGCGTCCTTCGCGGGGTGCGCACCGGTCAGCTGGTGCCAGCCGACCACCGTCTTGCCGTACTCGGCGACCACCGGCTGCACCCGGTCCATGAAGGCCACATAGTCCTCATGGCTGGTGGAGTGGGCCTCGTCGCCGCCGATGTGGAGGTAGGGGCCGGGGGTGAGGGCGGCGAGCTCGCGGATGACGTCGTCCACGAAGTCGTACGTCACCTCCTTCGGCGCGCACAGCGAGCTGAAACCGACCTCGGTACCGGTGTAGAGCGGCGGGGCGACGCCGTCGCAGTTGAGCTCCGCGTAGGAGGCGAGCGCCGCGTTGGTGTGGCCCGGCATGTCGATCTCGGGGACGACGGTCAGCTCACGGCTCGCCGCGTAGCGCACGATCTCGCGGTAGTCGTCCTTGGTGTAGTAGCCACCGGGCCCGCCCCCGACCTGTGTGGAACCGCCGTGACTGGCCAGCTTCGGCCAGGAGTCGATCGCGATCCGCCATCCCTGGTCGTCCGAGAGATGCAGATGCAGCGTGTTGATCTTGTAGAGGGCCAGCTGGTCGATATAGCGCTTGACCTGGTCCACACCGAAGAAGTGCCGGGAGACATCGAGCATCGCGCCCCGCCAGGCGTAGCGCGGCACATCGGTGATGGTGCCGCCGGAGACCCGCCAGGGGCCCGGCTGCCGGGTGGTGCGCTCGATGGACGCGGGCAGCAGCTGCCGCAGTGTCTGGACGCCGTGGAACAGCCCGGCGGAGCCGCGTGCGGTGAGGGTGATCGCCCGGCCGGTCACCTGGAACCGGTACCCCTCCTCGCCCAGCGTCCGCGCCCCGGCCGCCTCGGGCGTCAGCCGCAGCCGGATGCCCTCGTCACCCGATCGCGTGGTGACGGGGAGCGAAAAGCCGGTGGAGGGCCGCAGCACCCGCGCCAGGTAGTCGCCCACCCGGCGCGCCGAACGCGCCGAGCCGTCGGAGCCGGACACCCGGATGCGGGTATCGGGGCGGATCGCGTACGAGCCCGCCGCTGGCCGTACGGACGCGGGCGCGGGCACGACCCGGTCCAGCGGGGTCGGGGCGGCCGCGGCGGGGTTCTGGGCGGAAGCGAAGGACGAGCGAGAGGACCAGGGGGAAGCCGGAGAAGCGGAGGCGGAGGAGGCCGCGGTCCCCGCCCCGGCCACCACGGTCAGCAGCAGGGAACACAGAAGTCGAGCACGGCGTCGTCTCACAGGGGATCCCTTCAACGAAACGTGGCATCTTGGGTACCGCGAGGGTCAGTTGCGGTCAAGGTGTAGACCAATGTGTCGCTGTCTGCCTGTCAGAATTCACCGCATGGCGGAAATCACCCAGCGCGATGGCGCCTGGAGCTTTGACGGGGAAGCGATCCGGATCGTCCCGGGGCGGGACCGCGCCGTACCGGCCGTACGGCAGGCACTCGGCGAACTGACCGTCCCCTTGGTGGCCTTGGCCGGGCTGGCCTACGAGCCGGGGCGGAAGTCGGGCCGGCTGCGGCTGCGCCTGCGCGAGGGGGCGGACCCGCTGCTCCAGGCCACCGGCGGCAAGCTGCCGGACGCCGCCGATCCGTATCAGCTCTCGGTGGAGCCGGACCGCAGGGACCTCGCCGAGTATCTGGTCGACGAGGTCCGCCGGGTCCTGACCCTGGAGCAGGTGCCGCCCGGCCCCTGCGACCGCTATGTGCTGCCCGGCCCCCCGGTGCCGATCTCGGCGTCGGCGGGCGACGCCACGGCCTCCTTCGACGGGGAGCGGGTCCGGCTGGACTGGAACTGGAAGACCGAGGAGTCGAAGAAATCCGGCGGCCCCCGCACGATCCTCCTGTCCGATCTGGAGACGGTGGAGTGGGTCCCGGCCGCCGGGCTGGAGAACGGCTACCTCCGCTTCATCACGGCGAAGGCCACGGCGACGGCCGCGCCCAAGTACGACCCGCACGCCGTGGTGCTGTACGGGTTCAAGAAGGATCCGCTGATGGCGCTGGTCGCGGCGGCCGTCATGGCGCGGATGCCGCATCCGGGCGCCCCGGCGAAGGCGCTCCCCGCCCAGCCGTCCGCACCCGAACCGGCGCCCGTGGACGCCCCGCCCGCCGGGGGCGACGAGGGTGAGGTGGATCACGACGTTCTGCTGCGACGGCTGCGCGAACTCGGCGATCTTCACCAGAGCGGGATCCTCACCGAGGAGGAGTTCACCACCGCCAAACAGGCCGTGCTCCGCCGCTTCTCCGACGCCTGAGGGACGGCTTCCCCGCGACCGAGGGACGGATTTTCCGACGCCTGAAAGACGGATTCCCCGCCACCGAGGGACGGATTTTCCGTCATCGAGACCCAACCCTGCCCGATATCGGGCAGGAATGTTGCGAAACGCCGCGCCGCATCGCAATATCTACGGATGCTCGACCGCCGTATGTCCCACGATGACCTCATCGACCACCTGGTCCGCAGTACGCCGCTCAGCCACGGCGAGGCGGGCCGGGTGGTGCTGGACGTCCTGGCGTACTTCGACGAGACGACGGAGGAGTTCGTCCGGCGCCGCCACCGCGAACTCCAGTCCGGCGGGCTGACCAACGCGGACATCTTCGAGCGGATCACGGCCGAGCTGCCGTACCGCGCGGTGGCCCCGCCCGAACTCTCGCTGCGCCAGCTGCGCCGCATCGTCTACGGCTGACCACGCCGGTACGACGCCGGTCCACGACGCCGGTCCAGGACGGCGGCCGCCACCGCCGGACATGAGCACGAGCATGCACGAGCGATCCAATGGGAGGGCCTGAAACACCATGTGCGGAATCGTCGGATACATCGGGAAACGGGATGTGGCACCGCTGCTGCTGGAGGGGTTGCAGCGGCTGGAGTACCGCGGCTATGACTCCGCGGGGCTGGCGATCCAGGGCAAGCCCGCCAAGGGTGCCCAGAGCGCCGGGCTGAAGACCGCCAAGGCCAAGGGCCGGGTCCGCGACCTCGAGGCCAGGCTGCCCAAGCGGTTCGCGGGCACCACCGGCATCGCCCACACCCGCTGGGCCACCCATGGCGCGCCCAACGACATCAACGCTCATCCGCATCTGGACGCGGACGGCAAGGTCGCCGTCGTCCACAACGGCATCATCGACAACGCCGCCGATCTGCGCGCCAAGCTGGCCGCCGACGGGGTGGAGTTGGTCTCCGACACCGACTCCGAGACGCTCGCCCACCTCATCGGCCGCTCCCAGGCGCCCTCCCTGGAAGAGAAGGTCCGCCACGCGCTGGCGATGGTCGAGGGCACCTATGGCATCGCCGTGCTGCACGCGGACTTCCCCGACCGCATCGTCGTCGCCCGCAACGGCTCGCCGGTGGTGCTGGGTATCGGCGAGAAGGAGATGTTCGTCGCCTCGGACGTCGCCGCGCTGGTCAGCCACACCCGCCAGGTGGTCACCCTGGACGACGGCGAGATGGCCACCCTCAAGGCCGACGACTACCGCACCTACACCACCGAGGGCAGCCGCACCTCCACCTCCCCCACCACGGTGGAGTGGGAGGCCGAGTCGTACGACATGGGCGGCCACGACACCTATATGCACAAGGAGATCCACGAGCAGGTCGACGCCGTGGACCGGGTGCTGCGCGGCCGGATCGACGACCGCTTCTCCACCGTCCACCTGGGCGGGCTCAACCTGGACGCCCGCGAGGCGCGCGGGGTGCGCCGGGTCAAGATCCTCGGCTGTGGTTCGGCCTACCACACGGGCCTGATCGGCGCCCAGCTGATCGAGGAGCTGGCCCGGATCCCGGCGGACGCGGAGCCCGCGAGCGAGTTCCGCTACCGCAACCCGGTGGTGGACCCGGACACCCTCTACATCGCGGTCAGCCAGTCCGGCGAGACCTACGACACCCTGGCGGCCGTCCAGGAGCTCAAGCGCAAGGGCGCGCGGGTGCTGGGCGTCGTCAACGTCGTGGGCAGCGCGATCGCCCGGGAGACGGACGGCGGGGTGTACGTCCACGCCGGGCCCGAGGTGTGCGTCGTCTCCACCAAGTGCTTCACCAACACCGCCGTCGCCTTCGCGCTGCTCGCCCTGCACCTGGGCCGGATCCGCGATCTCTCGGTCGCCGACGGCAAGCGGATCATCGCCGGGCTGCGCAAGCTGCCCGAGCAGATCGCGGAGGTGCTGCGCGGCGAGGAGGAGATCAAAAAGCTCGCCGCGGAATATGCGAACGCAAAGAGCATGATGTTCGTCGGACGGGTCCGCGGCTATCCGGTGGCGCGCGAGGCGTCCCTGAAGCTGAAGGAGGTCTCCTACGTCCACGCCGAGGCGTACCCGGCCTCCGAGCTCAAGCACGGGCCGCTCGCGCTGATCGAGCCCGAGGTGCCGACCGTGGCGGTCCTGCCCGACGACGACCTGCTGGAGAAGAACCGGGCGACGCTGGAGGAGATCAAGGCCCGCAGCGGCCGGATCCTGGCCGTGGCCCACCGGGAGCAGGAGAAGGCGGACCACACGATCGTGGTCCCCCGCAACGAGGTGGAGCTCGATCCGATCCTGATGGGCATTCCGCTCCAACTGCTCGCCTACCACACGGCGCTGGCGCTCGGCCGGGACATCGACAAGCCCCGCAACCTCGCCAAGTCGGTGACGGTCGAGTAAGCCCGCACCGCCCGCGACCTGGGCGGATCCTTCGGCGGTCCCCCGCGTGTGCCACCACGCACGCGGGGGCCGCCTCCCCTTCGCCGACGTCGCCTTCATACGCCGGCGGCTGGCCGTCGCGCGGGAACCGTCACTTCCCGCGCGACAGCACGATCGAACGGTTTGTACCCCTCACAAACGCACAATCCACCTCTACGCACGGGTAGGTTTGTCCGTTGTCAAGGTGGACTTGACGCCATCTCACCTGTGGTCAAGGGGAGTTGAGGGTGTCCGGTTCCAGGCGCCCGCGCCAAGTCGTGCCACCGCCAGAGGTTTTGGGCTGAACAACGTCACTTGACGAGGAGGCGCGCCGGGCGCGGTGCGTCCAGAGTCTCAGGAACTCAAGCGAATCCAGGAGGGCCGAAAGGGCCCGAGAAGCGGCCAAGCAGCCAGGAGGACCCGGAAGAAGGCCGGGCGGACGCTCAGGGAATCCAGGGAATCCAGGGAATCCAGGGGGTCGGGGATTCAGGGGATGACGACGACGGGCCGCTGCGCCCGCCGCGCGAGCCGCCCCGCGACCGAGCCGAAGATCCGCCCCACCAGCCCGTGCGTGGAGCCCACCACGATGGCGTCGGCCGCGTACTCCCGGCCGACCTCCTCCAGCTCATGGCAGATGTCCCCGCCCCGCTCCACGAGGATCCAGGGCACCTCGGAGAGATGATCGGCGCAGGCCAGCTCGAGCCCCAGCACCTCGGTGCGGTGATCGGGGACGTCGACGAAGACCGGCGGCTCACAGCCCGCCCAGACCGTCGTCGGCAGCCGGTTGGCCACATGGACGATGATCAGCCCGGAGCCGGAGCGCCGGGCCATGCCGATCGCATAGGCGAGGGCGCGCTCGCTCGACATGGAACCGTCGAATCCCACCACAACACCGTGCTGGAACGCTGGATCGCAGGAATGACGTGTTTCTTCCGCCGCTTCGGGGTGCGCCATGTGATCGGCGACCCGCTTGCGGTCCGCGGGTTCGGGGATTTCGTGACCGGCCATCGGTGTCTCGGCGAAGGATGTCCTCGTGCGGAGGGATCGGCGGGGGCTCAGGTAGAGGGCTGTCGGGGGACGTGAGCTCCGCTGGAGCTCGGGGACGGTTTCGAGGGGTCGAAATCCGTCCGGGATTCATCTTTCCAAGCCCTTACCCCCAAGGGTACGGCGGCATTCACCACCTGCCCAGAGGTCGCCACGGGAGCGGAGCGCCCGAAGCGTTCCCCGGAGCATGCCGGAGGGCGGCCCGTAACGCAATGCCCCAAGTGGTCCCCCGCCGAGCCGGGCCCCGGCCCGCGACCCGGCTCGGCGGGGCCGCCGCGGTACGCCGCGCGGCCGCCCGGCAGTGACCTGGGGGCGGGCCGGGCGTTGTAGTAGCGGCACCGGGTGCGGCGGCCCCGGCCCGCCCGGCTCACCTGCCCGGATTCCCCGTCCGCCGCCCCCTCGCCACCCCAGCGCCGAGCCCCCTGCCGACACCTCGCCGGCCGCTCGAGAGGAGCCCTGCCCGTGTCTGTCGCCCCCGAGTACGACGCCCCCGGCGACACCCCCCGCGGCGGGGCCGGGACACCCGGACGGCCTCACCTTCCGAGCTCCCCTCGAGCCCAGGTCCAGGTCCCCGCTAGCGACGCGGTGAGCGAGGTGATCCGCTGGGCGGCCTTCAGCTGCGCCGTGGTCCCCGTCGTCCTGCTCATGTGCGGATTGCCCTTCGGTGCCGCCCTGGGGGCCGCCGCGGGCCTCGCCGCCGTGACGGCCGCCAGCCGCGCCCTGCTGCGCCACTCCGAGCGCACCGCGGCCCGGCTGGGCACGGACGGCGTCAGCCCGCACCGGGGCCGCCACGGCCGTACGGGGATCGGCGCGCACCGGGGCGGCCGCCGCGTCTGAGGGCCGACCGGAAAGACCCGGAGCCGGGGAAGCGGTGCGTAGCGCTCCGCGCACTCAGCGCCGATGGAGCGTCGCTATAGCACCGCTCAAGCCCGGAAGACGACCGCTCGGCCCCTGAAGAAGTACGAGCCGCGCGTACGCCGGTCGTATGACGCATCCGTACGTCTGCGCCCGCTTGTTTTCAGCCAACTTCCGGCCACACTTCTTTCCTTGGCAAACGCCGTGCTCAACACCCGTCCGGCCAGCGTGGAAAGGGGTCCGGAGCGCACGTACCCCCTACGGGAAGTGGGTGTCCGCACAAGGCGTACTTCACAGCGAGGGCTACGAGTGCAACGCTTCGTGATCGAATGCTTCGCGCCAAGTTGTCATGTCGACATAGTGGCGGGTGGTGAACTGGTCACGGCGACCACACGCGACACAGTAGATTCGATCTTGGCCATGACCGGCGGGGGAACCGTTCAGGACCGAGGGGAAACGTGCAGGACCGAGAGGACGCGACCACCGAGGGGGGCTTAGTGCCATGAGCCAGGACTCCACGACCGTACCGGAGACCTCGCGCAAGCTCTCCGGACGCCGGCGACGAGAAATCGTCGCGGTGCTGCTGTTCAGCGGCGGCCCCATCTTCGAAAGCTCCATCCCGCTCTCCGTCTTCGGTATCGACCGGCAGGACGCCGGAGTTCCTCGGTACCGACTTCTGGTGTGCGCGGGCGAAGATGTGCCATTGCGAACGACTGGCGGACTGGAACTGACCGCACCATACGGCCTGGAGGCACTCTCCCGGGCCGGCACCGTCGTCGTACCGGCCTGGCGGTCGATAACCCAGCCGCCACCGGCCGCCGCGCTCGACGCGCTGCGCCGCGCGCACGAGGAGGGCGCGCGGATCGTGGGCCTGTGCACCGGGGCCTTCGTACTGGCCGCCGCCGGGCTGCTGGACGGCCGCCCGGCGACCACCCACTGGATGTACGCGCCGACGCTCGCCAAGCGCTATCCGTCGGTCCATGTGGACCCCCGCGAGCTCTTCGTGGACGACGGCGACGTACTGACCTCGGCGGGCACCGCCGCCGGGATCGACCTGTGCCTGCACATCGTGCGCACCGACCACGGCGCGGACGCCGCCGGCGCCCTCGCCAGGCGCCTGGTCGTCCCGCCGCGCCGCAGCGGAGGGCAGGAGCGCTATCTGGACAGGTCGTTACCAGAGGAGATCGGGGCGGATCCGCTCGCCGAGGTGGTGGCGTGGGCGCTCGAGCATCTGCACGAGCAGTTCGACGTCGAGGCCCTGGCGGCCCGCGCCTATATGAGCCGCAGGACCTTCGACCGCAGGTTCCGCTCGCTCACTGGGAGCGCTCCACTCCAGTGGCTGATCACCCAGCGGGTGCTCCAGGCGCAGCGGCTCCTGGAGACCTCCGACTACTCGGTCGACGAGGTCGCGGGGCGCTGTGGCTTCCGCTCGCCGGTCGCGCTGCGCGGGCACTTCCGGCGGCAGCTGGGGTCCTCCCCGGCCGCCTACCGGGCCGCGTACCGCGCCCGCAGGCCCCAGGGCGGGCCCGCGGAGCGCCCGGACCGCCCCGACCGCCTGGAGCGGCTGGAGCGGCTGGAGCGGGCCGACCGGCCCGACCGCGCCGAGGTGATCGAACCCCGTGTCGGCGACCACTCCATGCCGCTGCGGCGGCCGGGCGCGCCCGGCGCCTCCACCGGCCACTCGGGGCACCCTCCGCACCACCATCACGCTCCGCATCCGGAACCTGGCAAACCGGAGTCGGACGCCTACGCCCCACGCCTGCCCGAACAGGCCGCGGGCCGGGCCCCGGGCCGTCCGTCCCTGCCCGGCCAGCGGGAACGCCCCGTAGGGTGAGACGTATGAACGATCGCATGGTGTGGATCGACTGCGAGATGACCGGGCTCTCGCTGGCGAACGACGCGCTTATCGAGGTGGCCGCGCTGGTCACGGACTCCGAGCTGAACATCTTGGGCGAGGGAGTGGACATCGTTGTCCGGCCCCCCGCGGAAGCGCTGGTCACCATGCCCGAGGTGGTGCGCGAGATGCACACCACCTCCGGCCTGCTCGCCGAGCTCGAGGGCGGGACCACGCTCCAGGATGCCCAGGACCATGTCCTGGGCTACATCCGCGAGCACGTCCCCGAGGCCGGCAGGGCCCCGCTGTGCGGAAACTCGGTCGGCACCGACCGGGGCTTCCTCCTCCGGGACATGCCGACGCTCGAGAGCTACCTCCACTACCGGATCGTCGACGTCTCCTCGATCAAGGAGCTGGCCCGCCGCTGGTATCCGCGGGCCTACTTCAACAGCCCCAAGAAGAACGGCAACCACCGCGCGCTGGCGGATATCCACGAGTCCATCGCCGAACTGCGCTACTACCGGGAATCGATCTTCGTACCCGCTCCCGGCCCGGACTCGGACACGGCGAAGGCCATCGCGACCAAGCACGTCCTGCCCGCCCGGCACGCCTGACCCCGCCGCCATCCCGGTGCTCGCCCCCGACTCCCCGAAAGCCGGGAGCGAGCACCCCTCCGGACCCTGTACACTTTTTCTCGGCCGGTGCGGAAAGCGCCGGTCATGGTGGGTATAGCTCAGCTGGTAGAGCACCTGGTTGTGGTCCAGGATGTCGCGGGTTCGAGTCCCGTTACTCACCCTGAACGAGGCCCTCGGCCGCGCAAGCGGCCAAGGGCCTTTCTCTTGTCGGGCTTGGCGGGCCTCCGAGGTGGAGTCATCGAGGCCGGTCGCGTGGATCAGGGCCACGGGGCGGGGTCCTCGGCGGACATCTGCTCAACAGCGTTGGCCGCCTGGACCAGCGCCCGGTCCGGCAGCCGGGCATCACCTGCCACGGCATGTGCCAGGGCCTCGGAAGCGCTCAGGGGCGGGCACTTCGCCCCGTATCAAGCGCTTGGGTCAAGCGCTCTGCGGGACGCAGCACACTTCGCCTCCGATGGTGCCGCTGGCCGCCGCGATGACCTCCTCCAGGTGATCGCGGGCCGTGGCCAGGTCGGCCATCTGGGCGTTGATGCGGTCGCGTTCGGCGGTCAGGCGGGCGATGCCGGCGGGGGTGGCGACGCCGGAGTGCGCGCAGGGGAGGAATTCGCGGATGGTCCTGCTCGACAGGCCCGCGGCGTAGAGGCACTGGATCCACAGGACGCGGTCGACCGCGGCGTCCGCGTAGTGGCGCTGGCCGCTGGGGCTGCGTTCGGAGGTGAGCAGGCGCTGCTCCTCGTAGTAGCGCAGCGCTCGTACGCTGACGCCGGTCCTGGCGGCGAGTTCGCCGATGCGCACCGTGACTCCTCCTGCCTCTGACGTCAGGGATGCGCTTCAGCGTAGTCGAGGCGTGTGGGAGTCGGAGGTCGGTTGGGCGGGAGACTCGTCCGCCACCGGACTCGCGTCGCCGAGAGGACCGTCGGCGTGTTTGCGCCGGTCCTCGTCCTCGACGAGCAGCGAGAGGAGCGAGGCCACGGGGAGCCCGGCCTCGGCGGGGTGGCGCAGGACCTTCCCCGGCTCGATGCGGTACGTGTTCGTACGCCCCTCACGGGTGTGGGACAGATATCCGTCCTGCTCCAGATCGCCGATGATCTTTTGGACGGCGCGCTCGGTCAGCCTGCAGTGCGCGGCGATATCGCGGATCCGTACGTTCGGATCATCGGCGATCGCGGCCAGCACGCGGGCGTGGTTGGTCAAGAACGTCCATCCAGTGTGCGATTCAGGCACTCCTCCCATGGCCACATGATATTGCCCGAACAATAGCGTATCTGGAAACATGAATCTGGCTTCGTGCATAGCAAGCGGTGTGACGCCGGCGAGGCGACCTCGAGGGGAGACAGACAGGTGCACGCACGAGACATCTCCGTGCCCGAGCCTGGACATCGCTCGCCGTACAGGCCCGCGACCGGCCCGGCACCGGGGATATCGGCCGGCTCGACGCCGCCGAACCCCTCGACCATCGTCCTCACCGACAGCTACCCGGAGGGACCCCGGAAGGTTGTCGTGGTCACCGGAGAGGTGGACTACGAGACCGCCCCCGTCATGTCCGCCGCCCTGCGCGACGCCCTCCGCGATTCCGCCGAGGGCGTCGACGTGGATCTGAGCGCGGTGAGGTTCTGGGACTGCTCGGCACTCAACGCGCTGCTGAGGCTCCGCCGGGAGGCGCTCGCACACGGCAAGACGGTCATCGTCCGCTCCCCGAGCCGCACGGTCAGGCGGGTCCTCGGCCTGACCGGCACCTCACGGCTGTTCCGGCCTCCGGTCTTCGAGGGCCGCGCGGTCACGCCTCCGTCTCGTCCTTGATGCCCTCGGCGATCCGGGTCAGCGTCTTGGTGATGATGGCCACTGTGGTGGCCTTGTCGATCCCCAGGCCGGTCAACAGGCCCGCGCCGTCCTCGTGTTCGAGGAGGGCGAGAAGGATGTGCTCGGTGCCGATGTAGTTGTGGCCCAGCCGAAGCGCCTCGCGGAAGGTGAGTTCGAGGACCTTGCGCGCGTCGGCGTCGAAGGGGACCAGTGCGGGCATGGTGTCGGCCGCGGACGGGAGGGCGGCGGTGGCTTCCTGGCGAACGGCGTCCAGGAGGACACCCTGGGCGACGATCGCCTTGGCGGCCAGACCCTCGGGGTCGGCCAGGAGGCCGAGGATGAGGTGCTCGGGGCGGATCTCGGCGTTGGTGGCGGCGCGGGCCTCGTTCTGGGAGGCGACCACGACGCTCCGGGCGCGCGTCGTGTAGCGGCCGAAGCCCTGGCTCGGGTCGAGGTCCGACGGCTCGCCGGACGCCTTGGGGACGAAGCGCTTCTGGGCCGCCTGCCGCGTCACCCCCATGCTCTTGCCGATGTCGGTCCAGGAGGCGCCGGAGCGGCGGGCCTGGTCCACGAAGTGGCCGATGAGGTGGTCGGCCACCTCGCCGAGGTGCTCGGCGGCGATCACCGCGTCGGTGAGCTGGTCGAGCGCGTCGGGGTGGACCTTCTTGATGGCCTCGATCAGGTCGTCGAGGCGCACGGGATGGGTGAGTCCGACTGGTTTCGTCATGCGTCAACCATAGGTTGACACCCCTTGAGTGTCAACGTTGAGTTGACAGCACCCTAGCCCCGGTGTTCGCGGTGCGGACGGCGCGGGGGCCAGAACGACGTCCAGGTGAACTTGTCGCCGCCCACCCACCGGACCACATCCGGATCGTCCAGATCGACGTCGTCCAGGCCGACCTCCCGCGCGATCTCGATGACGTCCAGGACCGAGTGCGCCTTGCCCGCCAGCTCACCGGCGATCTCGACCAGACGGAACGGGGGGTCGTTCTGCTGGACGCCGAGCACCACGATCGGAGGCCGGTGGATGCGCGGGGCCTGGGATTCCGTCATATGTCCCAGGCTGCGCCCGGCGCCCTCCCGCCGCACCTCGGAGGCGCCGAACCGCTCGGCCGGACACTCCTTCGGACCTTCCCGGCTCGTCCACCCCCGCCCCGCGCCCCACGATGGTCCGGTGGACGGAGATCACGGCCGGATATCCCGTGGGCTGGGCCGCCGCCGCTTCCTCGCGACCGCCGCCGCGGCCGGTGCCGCGGCGGCGGTCGCGGCGGGCTGCGACTCCTCGGCCGGGCGGAACGGCCACCGCACCCGCCCGTCCAGTCGCGCCGACACCGCGCGCCGGGCGGAGGAGGCGGAGCGGGCCCGGCCGGGCAGTGCCGACTGGCGCATCCGCTCGGCGGGGCCGCCCGACGCCATCGAGGGCTACACCGACCGGGTGAGCGTGCTGCCCGACGAGGAGGTCGGCCTCCATGTGTCGACCACCGCCCCCGCCTTCCGCGTATCGGCCTACCGGATCGGCTGGTACGGCGGGGCTCAGGCGCGGCTGGTGTGGCGGTCGGGCCGGGTGGACGGCAAGAAGCAAGGCGCGCCCCTGTTCCTCGACGCCACCCGCACGGTGCGGGCCGACTGGGACCGTTCGCTCCGCATACGCGCCAGGAACTGGCCGGAGGGCGCGTATCTTCTGCGGCTGGACGCCTCGAACGGCCATCAGCGCTATGTGCCGCTGATCGTGCGCTCGCGGCAGGCGCGGGGCCGAACCCTGCTGATGCACGCACCGGCCACCTGGCAGGCGTACAACACCTGGGGCGGCTACAGCCTCTACCAGGGCCGGGACGGTGCGTACGGGTCGCGCTCGCTGGCCGTCAGCTTCGACCGGCCGTACGCGAACAGCGGAGCGGAGAAGTTCCTGGTCTACGAGCGGGCCGTGGTGGTCCTCGCCGAACGGCTGGGCCTCCCGCTCGCGTACACCACGGGCGCGGACGTCCATCTGCGACCGGCCGTGCTCGAGGGCGCCTCGGCCGCCCTGTCGCTCGGTCACGACGAGTACTGGACCCCGCAGCAGCGGCGGTACGTGACCCGGGCCCGGGACGACGGCACCAATCTGGCCTTCCTCGGCGCCAACACCTGCTTCCGCCGGGTCCGGCTGGAGCCCGGCCCCGGCGGCGCCCCCGCGCGCACCGTGGTCTGCTACAAGACCGCCTACCGGGACGACCCGTACCTGGTGAACCATCGCGGCCTGGCGACCACCGACTTCCGTCAGCCCCCCGCGCCCGATCCCGAGTCCTCGCTGACCGGCGTCCTCTACGAGGGCTACCCGGCCGACGCCCCGTACGTCGTCCTGGACAGCGGCCACTGGCTGTTCGCCGGGACCGGGGTGGACGACGGCGACTCCTTCGGCCATCTGGTGGGTGTGGAGTACGACCGGGTCACCCCGGGCGATTCCACCCCGGCGCCGCTGCGGATCATCGCCCACTCCCCCCTGGTCTGCCGGGGGCGGCCCAGCCACTCGGACACCGCGTACTACACCGTGGCGAGCGGGGCGGGGGTCTTCGCCTCGGGGACGATGCGCTGGGTGGAGGCCCTGATGGCGGGGACCCCTGAGAACGGGCGCGATCACGGGATGGACGCGCGCACCAGGGCCTTCGTCACCCGCGCCACGGAGAATCTGCTGCGCGCCTTCGCGGCGGGGCCCGCCGGCAGGGACAAGCCACGGCCGGAGGACAACGTGCGCGCGGTGTACGGAGTCGGGGCGCGCGCCGGACTCGCGTGAGCGGCGGGGCTCCCGCACCCGGGAGCCCCGCCTGTCAGGCGCCGAAACCGGCTATTCGAAGAGGTCCGCGTACGACCCCATCGCCAGCGCGATGTCCGCCTGGGCCCAGAACCGGTGGTACGTGAAGCTGGGCACCGCGCCGCCCTTCAGATACGCCTCGACCTTCGACCAGGCCGGGTCGTCCTTGTAGAAGGAGCGGATCGACATGAAGGTGGAGCTGGAGTCGATCTTGTCACCGTTCGGCATGGTCCCGGTCCAGCCGCTGGGGACGTAGACCGGGTCGTCGAAGCGGTTGTAGTCGGCGCGGGTCTCGGGGACCGCGATGCCGAGGGCGTCCTGGTAGTTGTTCCACATGCCGTCCAGCAGCGCCTTCGCGGTGTCCCTGGCCTTGGTGTCGCCGGACTTGGCGGCGTAGTAGGAGAGGGTCTTGGCGTACGCGGCCGCCACGCCGACGTCATTGGTGTAGTCGGCGACGGTGACGTGAAGGTTCGCGTTGGCGCCGGGGCTGGAGGCGTTCCAGGTGTCGGGCTGGCCGGACCACTGGAGGGTGGACGGGATCTGGTAGGTGCCATCGGCGTTGACGGTGGTCTTGGACAGCGCCCACTTCACCCACTTGTCCAGGACCGTCTTCGCGGAGGCGTCACCGGTGCGGTTGTAGTACTCCGCGACGCGCTCCATGGACCACGCCTGGAAGCCGAACCACTGGTTGGACGGCGGGTCGTGGTAGACCGGCTTCTCGTCGTAGTACATGCCGTAGAAGGTGGAGCTGCCCGACGGCGGCGTCGCGTAGCGGCCCTGCCAGCTGTTGGTGGCGCCGCCCGCGATGGCGCCCTCGCTGGACTGGAGCCAGCGGTAGAACTCCAGCTGGCGCTTGAGGCTGGTGGACCAGTCGCCCGCGCCCGTCGCGGACTTGGGCTTGAGGTCGGCGTAACTGCTCAGCGCCCAGGCCGCCATGGGGTTCTGGTAGCCGCCGTGGGCGAAGGAGGAACCGATGCGCCAGGACCAGCCCGCGGAGGTGTCGGTGGCGCCGCCCCAGGCGTAGTACCAGGAGAGCAGATAGCTGGAGCTGTTCTTGCCGCTGCCCGCCGGGCAGGTGGTCTCGCCGACGCAGTTGCCGACCTTCTTGAAGTACTTGTCGTACATCGCGTAGCGCAGATAGTCGCCCATCTTGGCGGCCTTGGCGATGTTCCCGGAGATCTGACCGCTCTTGCCCTGCGCCTTGGCCCACTCCGAGGCCCAGTAGGCGGCCTGGACGACCCGGGCGTCGGCGTCGGGGGCGTTGGTGAACTTCCACTGCTTGGAGTAGGAGGCGTCCCCGGTGAACAGGTCCAGGTAGCCGTTCTTGCCGCCGTACTTGAAGCCGTCACAGGTCGGCTGGGTCACGGTCTCCCAGACGGACTCCTGCGGGCCGCGCTGGAAGGTGTTGACGTAGGACGGGCCGGTGTCGGACGGGCCCGCCTCGCACTTGCCGGGCGCGTTGCCGTAGCCGTAGGTGTTGTCGACGTCCTGGATCCAGTGCATGCCGTAGATGTCGTCGGTGCCGTACGCGCTCTTCAGCTCGCCCGCGATCGGGTCCTGGCCGACCGGCACGTTGCCGTCGAGCTTCGACGGGTACTGCGAGGGCTGGTCCCACTCGGGTGCGTAGGTGGCGGGCTTGGAGGCGTTGTAGAAGCTGTTCGTGGGCTGGTCGGCGTGGGTGGGGATCATGTACTTCTCCATGGTGTCCCACGCGGAGTTGAACTTGGCCCAGTCGCCGGTGACCTTGCCGTACATCGCCTGGAGCCAGATCAGATAGCTGTACGCCTCGGACGTCGTCTCATGGCCCTGGTCGGGGGCCTCGACGATCAGGGTCTCCACGGAGTGGTACGGGATGCCCTCGGGCGAGAAGTAGCCCGCCGAGGGGGCCGTGATCTTGTTGTACAGCTCCAGGAACCGGGCGTCGTACGCCTTGGCGGCGGCCAGCTGGGTGACGGTCACCTCGGCCTTGGTGTGGCCGGCGGCGGTCGCGGTGAAGGTCGCGGCGCCGGTGCCGGAGTTCGCGGCGGCGACGGTCACCTGCTGGGCGGTGTCCCAGTTGGCGGGGGTGAAGGTGAGGGCGGCGCCCGAGGAGACCGTCAGCCCGGTGTTGCCCGAGGTGCGGGCGACGGAGACCGTGACGTCTCCGGACGGCTTGGTGGACAGCTTCACGCCGAACGTCCCGGTCTTGCCCTGCTGCACCCCGAGCTGCCCGGGACTGGCCACCAGCGCGGGTCCGGCCGCCACATGGATGCCTACGGGGGTGGACTCGGCGGCGGCGCCCTGGCTGTCGTACGCCTTGGCGTAGAGCGAATAGTCGCCGGCCGGGACGTCCTGGTAGTCGAAGGAGTACGGGGAGGTGGTGTCGGTGCCGAGGAGCTTGGTGTCGCTGTAGAACTCCACCTTGCTGATCGTCGCCCCGTCGGCCGCCGCGGCCGTGGCCGTCATCGGGACGGTGCCACCGGAGGTGAAGACGGCGCCGGGTGACGGGCTGCTCAGCACCGCGATGGGCGGCTGATGGGCGCCCCGGCAGGCCACGCCGTTGACGGCGAAGGAGGTGGGGGCGGCGTTGGTGCCGCTGTAGGTGAACTGGGCGCCGGTGGTGACGTTGCCCCCGGCCGCGATCTTCGCGTTGTGCCCGGTGTTGGTGACGGTGACGGTCTTGCCGGACTGCGACCAGCTGCCGTTCCAGCCGTTGGCGAGCTTCTGGTTGCCCATGTAGTCGTAGGTGAGGGTCCAGCCGTCGATGGCGTCGCCGCCGGGGTTGGTGATGGTGAGATCGGCGGTGAAGCCGGAGCCCCAGTCGTTGGTCTTGTAGTCGACCCCGCACTGGACCGCCGCGGCGTGCGCGGGGGCCGCGCCGCCCGCCGCGGTCATGGCCACAGGGAGCGAGAGGGCGGCGGCGAGGGCGGTCACCAGCCGTCTCATTCGTCGTCGTGCCCCGGATAAGGGCGAGCCACGCTGTACGCGCATCGGGGGGACCTCCTCGCGGTTCGTGCGGTAGTGGGGGATGTGCGAACCAGTGGGAGCGCTCCCAAGGTTCGTGTCAGCCTGAAGGAGTGTCAAGTCTTTGAACAACAGCGGGTCGCCGGACACCTTCGACCGATAATTCGTGAACGGGGGCTGTTGACATGCGCCCGTCGAGCGCTACCTTCACTTCAACCAGTGGGAGCGGTTCCAGCAGTCTGCGCCGTATCGAATGGCGCTTGTACCTCGAGGAGTCGCTCCATGCGAGCACCCCCGCGCCTTTATGCCTTGGTGGCCGCCGCGGTGTTATCCGTGGCGGGCACCGCCTTGGTGCCCGCGGCCACCGCCACCGCCTCGGCGGCGAGCGGCCAGGCCGTGACCGCTTCGGCCGCGAGCGCCCCGGCGGTGACCGTGCCCAACGCGGCACCACCGAAGCTCCGCGCCTCCGGCAACAAGCTCGTCGACGAGAACGGCGCCACCCGGCGGCTGCTGGGCGTCAACCGCTCCGGCGGTGAGTTCATGTGCGTCCAGGGGCGTGGCATCTTCGACGGCCCCGTGGACGACGCGGCCGTCAAAGCCATCGCCGACTGGAAGGTCAACGCGGTCCGGATCCCGCTCAACGAGGAGTGCTGGCTGGGCCTTTCCCATATCGACGCGGCCTACGGAGGGGCCAACTACATCGCGGCCGTCAAGGCACTCGTCACCCGGCTGGAGGCCCGTGGCATCACACCCATCGTCGAACTCCACTGGAGCCACGGCAGATACACCGGCGGGGACAGCCACTGCGCCGACACCGAGTACGCCACCTGCCAGAAGCCGATGCCGGACGCGCAGTACACCCCGGCCTTCTGGACCTCGGTCGCCCAGACCTTCAAAGGTGACCAGGCCGTGGTCTTCGACCTGTTCAACGAGCCGTTCCCGGACCGCGCCACCTCCGACCTCACGGCGGCGTGGAAGTGCTGGCGCGACGGCGGGAGCTGCCCCGGGATCGACTTCCAGGTCGCCGGAATGCAGACCCTGCTGAACGCCGTACGGGCCACCGGCGCCAGGAACCTGGTGCTGATCCCCGGGGTCGCCTACTCCAACAATCTGCGCCAATGGCTGACGTACAAGCCGAACGACCCGGCGGGCAACCTCGCCGCCGCCTGGCACACGTACAACTTCAACACCTGCGCCGACGAGAGCTGTTTCAACGAACAGCTGGCCCCGGTCATCGCGCAGGTCCCGTTCGTGGCGGGCGAGATCGGCGAGAACACCTGCTCCCACGGCTATGTCGACCGGGTCATGGCCTGGCTGGATGCCAAGGGCGCCTCGTATCTGGGGTGGACCTGGAACACCTGGGACTGTTCCTCGGGACCGTCCCTGATCAGCGATTACAACGGCACGCCGACCAACTACGGCGTGGGACTCCGCGATCATCTGAAGGGAATGCAATGAGCCGCAGAATCCGAATGGCGGGCACCCTGCTCGCCGCCTCCGCGCTGACCATGGGGGCGCTGACCGGTGTGGCGTCCGCCCAGGTGGACAGCGGCAGGGCGGCCGCCGCGAAGGTCGACAACCCGTACTCGGGCGCCAAGGTGTATGTGAACCCCGACTGGTCGGCGAAGGCCGCCGCCGAGCCCGGCGGCAGCAAGATCTCCAACCAGCCGACCGGCATCTGGCTGGACCGGATCGCCGCGATCAACGGCACGGGCGGCGCGAGGGGGCTGCGTGCCCACCTCGACGAGGCGCTGAAGCAGTCCGGCGGCAGCCCGACCGTCGTCCAGTTAGTGGTCTACGACCTGCCCGGCCGTGACTGCTCCGCGCTGGCGTCCAACGGCGAGCTGGGCCCGACCGAGATCGACAAGTACAAGACGCAGTTCATCGACCCGATCGCGGCGATCCTCTCCGAGTCCAAGTACGCCAACTCGAGTCTGCGCATCGTCAACACGATCGAGGTCGACTCGCTGCCCAATCTGGTCACCAACACCGGCGGCAAGCCCACCGCGACCCCCGAGTGCGACACGATGAAGGCGAACGGCAACTATGTGAAGGGCGTCGGCTACGCCCTGAACAAGCTGGGCTCGATCGGCAACGTCTACAACTACATCGACGCCGGGCACCACGGCTGGATCGGCTGGGACGACAACTTCAACCCCACCGCACAGGTGATCAAACAGGCGGCGACGGCCGAGGGCAGCACGGTCGACAAGGTGGCCGGCATCATCACCAACACGGCCAACTTCAGCGCGCTGAAGGAGAACAACTTCACCGTCAACGACTCGGTCAACGGCACCACCGTGCGCCAGTCGAAGTGGGTGGACTGGAACCGGTACGTGGACGAGCTCTCCTACGCCCAGGCGTTCCGCCAGGAGCTGGTCAACGTCGGCTTCCCGAGCAACATCGGCGCCCTGATCGACACCTCCCGCAACGGCTGGGGCGGCTCGGCCCGGCCCAGCGGCCCCGGCGCGAAGACGGACGTGGACACATACGTCGACGGCGGGCGCTACGACCGCCGGATCCACGTCGGCAACTGGTGCAACCAGTCCGGAGCCGGGCTCGGGGAGCGGCCCAAGGCGGCACCCGCGGCCGGGATCGACGCGTATGTGTGGATGAAGCCCCCGGGCGAGTCGGACGGCTCGAGCTCCTCGATCCCGAACGACGAGGGCAAGGGCTTCGACCGGATGTGCGACCCGACGTACACCGGCAACCCGCGCAACAACAACAACATGTCGGGTGCGCTGCCGAACGCTCCGCTGTCGGGCCACTGGTTCTCGGCCCAGTTCCAGGAGCTGCTGAAGAACGCCTACCCGGCGCTGTAACCGCACGGTTCGTCCCCTGAAGTGGGGCCGGTGGACGCGTTTTCGCGATCACCGGCCCCACCCCTTTGCCGGCTCAGGAGGACTCCCTCCGCACCAGCTGCGTCGGCAGCACCATCTGTGGCCGCTTGGCCGTGCGGTCCGAGCGCCCCGCGATCTCCTCGAGCAGCACCCGCACCATCGCCCGGCCCATCTCCTCCGTGGACTGCCGGACGCTCGTGAGCGGAGGGTCCATATGGCGGGCGACGGCCGAGTCCTCGAAGCCGACCAGCGCCACATCGTCCGGGACGCCGCGCCCGTACTCGCGCAGCACCTGGCGGGCGCCCGCGGCCATCACGTCCGAGGCGGCGAAGACCCCGTCCAGGTCCGGGCGCTGGCTGAGCAGTTGCCGCATCGCCCGGCGGCCGCCCTCCTCGGTGAAGTCCGCGGAGGCCACCAGTTCCGCCTCCACCTCCCGGCCCGCCGCCCGGACCGCGGCGCTGTAGCCCTCCAGGCGGCACTGCGCGACATACATGTCCAGCGGACCGGTGATGGTGGCGACCGTCTCGCGGCCGCGGCCGATGAGGTGCTCCACGGCGGACTGGGCGCCGCCGGTGTTGTCCGAGTCGACGTACGGGACCGATTCATGCGCCGAGCGGCGGCCGCTGAGCACCGCGGGCATCTCGATCCGCTCCAGCAGGTCCGGAAGCGGATCGTCCGCGTGGACGGAGACCAGCAGCACCCCGTCGACGCGGTGCGCGGAGAGGTAGTCCGCGAGCCGCTGCCGCTCCTTGGGGGTGCGAATGAGGGTGAGCAGCAGCTGGAGATCGGTTTCGGCGAGCTCGGCGCCGACACCGCGGATGATGTCGGAGAAGTACGGTTCGGCGAAGAGCCGGGTCTCGGGCTCGGGGATCACCAGGGCGACGGCGTCGGCACGGTTGGCGGCGAGGGCGCGGGCCACCCGGTTCGGCACATAGCCGAGTTCGGCGACGGCCTGCTCCACGGCCGTACGGGTGCGGTCGCTGACCCGGGGCGAACCGTTGATCACCCGGGACACGGTGCCGCGGCCGACCCCGGCGCGGGCCGCCACCTCCTCGAGGGTCGGCCGTCCCCGCCCCGCGCCATGCCGCCGCGTTCCTGCCATATCGCGCCTCCAGCCGTCCATGCCCAGCAGCTCCAACCCCCCAAATGGGCGGCTGCGGGGACATTCAACAGCAGTGTGGTTTCGGGAAGTTGTTTCGCGCACTCCCTTGACACCCCAGCGGGGAGCCGCGACCCTTCAACACATCACAGCTGGGAGCGCTCCCACCGTACCCGAGCCATACACAACCCGCACGATGCCCACCCGACTCGATGCATCTCAAAGAGCTATGTATCACCACTTTTTGGCCGGAAGCCGTTGGGCCGGGCGCTAGGAGGACGGAATGCGCAGGAACACTGGTAGTCACCGCGGCACGGCCGTGGTCCTCGCGGCCGTCGCCGCTTTAGGAGCCGGGCTGCTCAGCGGCTGCGCCGATGACGGCGACGACGGATCCGCCGGCTCGTCCGGCGGCGGCGACAGCAAGGGCAAGACGGTCGTGACCGTCGGCACATACGGCGTCATGGGTTTCAAACAGGCCGGGCTCTATGACGAGTACACAAAGCTGCACCCGGATATCAAGATCGAAGAGAATGTGATCGACCCGGCCTCGAACTACTACCCGCAGCTGCTCACCCATCTTGGCTCGGGCAGCGGGCTCGCCGACATCCAGGCGGTCGAGGTGGGCAACATCAACGAGGTCACCACCACCCAGGCCGACAAGTTCGTTGATCTTTCGAAGGCGGACGGCGTCAAAAAGGAAAACTTCCTCGACTGGAAGTGGGCGCAGGCCACCGCCGAGGACGGAAAGACGATCGGCCTCGGTACGGACGTGGGCCCGATGGCGATCTGCTACCGCAAGGACCTCTTCCAGCAGGCCGGGCTCCCGGCCGACCGTGACGCGGTCTCCAAGCTCTGGGCGGGCGACTGGCAGAAGTATCTCGAGGCCGGCAAGGACTACGCCAAGAAGGCGCCGGGCGGAGCCGCGTTCCTGGACTCGGCCGGCGGACTGTTCAACGCGGCGGTCTCCGGCAGCTCGGAGGTCTACTACGACAAGAGCGGGAAGCCCATCTACAAGGACGGCCCGGCCGTCAAGAAGGCGTGGAAGCTGGCGACCGACGCGTCCGCGTCCAAACTCTCCGCCAAGCTCCAGGAGTTCACCAAGCCCTGGCAGCAGGCGCTCGCCAACGGCAAGTTCGCCACCGTCTCCTGCCCGGCCTGGATGCTCGGCCAGATCAAGGAGTACGCCGGGGACAAGTACAAGGGCAAGTGGGACGTCGCTTCCGCCCCCCAGCCCGCCAACTGGGGCGGCTCCTTCCTCTCCGTGCCGCAGGCGGCGAAGAACAAGGACGAGGCGGTCAAGCTCGCCACCTGGCTGACCGCGCCCGAGCAGCAGGCCAAGCTCTTCGAGAAGCAGGCGAGCTTCCCCAGCGCCCAGGCCGCGTACAGCCTTCCCCAGGTGGCCGACGCCAAGCTCCCCTACTTCAACGACGCTCCCATCGGCAAGATCTTCTCAAAGGCCGCGAAGGACAGTCCGACGCAGGTCCTGGGCCCGAAGGACGCCGTCATCAAGCAGAACTTCACCGATGTCGGCCTGCTCCAGGTCGAGCAGCAGGGCAAGTCCGCCGACGAAGGCTGGAAGGCCGCGATCAAGACGAACGACAACGCGCTGGATCAGTGACCCGGACATGACCGCACCTTCCGGTTTTACCCCTGATACGGCCGCGCCCCCCGCAGGGCAGGGGGGCGCGGCCCCGCGCGCCGCGACCGCGCCGGCACCCGACCCGGCCGAGCAGCGGCGCCGCGACCGGCGCAGCCGCCGCTACCGCTGGGATGTGCGATGGAGCCCGTACGCCTTCGTCGCCCCCTTCTTCATCTTCTTCGCCGCCTTCGGCCTCTTCCCGCTGCTCTACACGGGGTGGGCCTCGCTGCACCAAGTGGAGCTCACCGACCCCACCCATATGGAGTGGGCGGGGTGGCACAACTTCTCCCGGCTGTGGGAAGACGAGTTCTTCTGGAAAGCGCTGCGGAACACCTTCACCATCGGAGTGATCTCCACCGTTCCCCAGCTGCTGATGGCCCTCGGGATCGCGCATCTGCTCAACTACCGGCTGCGCGCCTCGATGTTCTTCCGGGTGGCGATCCTCACCCCGTACGCCACCTCCGTCGCTGCCGCCACGCTGGTGTTCGCGCTGCTCTTCGGGCGTGACTACGGCATGGTCAACTGGTCCCTGGGGCTGGTCGGACTGGACGGCATCGACTGGCAGAACGGCACCTGGACCTCGCAGATCGCGGTCTCCACGATCGTCATCTGGCGGTGGACCGGTTACAACGCGCTGATCTACCTGGCCGCCATGCAGGCCGTGCCGAACGATCTGTACGAGTCGGCGGCGCTGGACGGGGCCTCGCGCTGGAAGCAGTTCCTGCATGTCACCGTTCCGTCGCTGCGGCCCACCATCCTCTTCACGGTCGTCGTCTCCACGATCGGGGCCACCCAGCTCTTCGGTGAGCCGCTGCTGTTCAACACCGCGGGGACGGCCACCGGCGGCGCCGATCACCAGTACCAGACGCTCGGCCTGTACATGTACGAGCAGGGCTGGGTGAACCTGCACCTCGGCCGGGCCTCCGCCATCGCCTGGACGATGTTCCTGATCCTGCTGCTGATCGCCGCGGCCAACGCGCTGTTCGCGCGACGGCTGCGGAAGAGCCAGTGAGGGAGACGAGGAGAACCATGAGCGTCACTGTCTCTTCCCGGCAGACACTCGATCCGGCGGCTCCCGCGCCCACCACTCCGCGGGGCGGAAAGGGCCGTGGCCGGGCGGGCAGGCAGCTGCACGGAGGCAAGATCACCTACGCCGTGCTGATCCTGTTCACCATCGGCTCGCTCTTCCCGCTGGTGTGGACCGCCATCGCCGCCTCCCGCACCAACACCCGGCTGGCCCAGACACCCCCTCCCCTGTGGTTCGGCGGCAACCTCTTCAACAACCTGGACAAGGCGTGGAACGGCGCCAACATGGGCACAGCGCTGCTCAACACGACGGTGGTGGCGGGCACGGTCGCGGCGTCGACCGTGCTGTTCTCGACCGTCGCGGGCTTCGCCTTCGCCAAGCTGCGCTTCCGCTTCAAGAACATCCTGCTGATGCTCACCATCGGGACGATGATGGTGCCGCCCCAGCTCAGCGTCGTGCCGCTGTACATGATGGTGGCCAAGCTGGAGTGGACCGACCAGCTCCAGGCGGTCATCGTGCCGACACTCGTCAGCGCCTTCGGGGTCTTCTTCATGCGGCAGTACCTCTCCCAGGCGCTGCCGACCGAGCTGATCGAGGCGGCGCGGATGGACGGCGCGAGCAGCTTGCGGATCATCTGGCATGTCGTCTTCCCGGCGGCGCGTCCGGCGATGGCGGTGCTGGGAATGCTCACCTTCGTCCAATCGTGGAACGACTTCTTCTGGCCGTTCATCGCGCTCACGCAGAACGGCAACCCGACCATGCAGGTGGCACTGACCGGTCTGAGCCGGGGATACACCCCGGATCAATCACTGATCATGGCGGGGGCGCTGCTGGGCACCCTGCCGCTGCTGATCGCCTTCGTCCTCTTCGGCAAGCAGATTGTGGGGGGCATCATGCAGGGCGCGGTCAAGGGCTGAGCGGCCCGCGACCACCACTCCGCCCTCCCTCCCCGTTTCCCCCTCCCCACGACCTCGAATGGGAGCGCTTCCATGACTCTTACCTTCCCGCCCGGATTCCTGTGGGGCGCGGCCTCGGCCGCCTATCAGGTCGAGGGCGCCACCCAGGAGGACGGTCGCACCCCCTCCATCTGGGACACCTTCAGCCACACCCCGGGCAAGGTGCTCGCCGGTGACACCGGTGATGTGGCGGTCGACCACTACCACCGCTTCCGCGAGGACGTCCGGCTGATGGCGGAGCTGAACCTGGGGGCGTACCGCTTCTCGGTGTCCTGGTCACGGGTGCAGCCGACCGGCCGGGGGCCGGCCGTGCAGCGCGGGCTCGACTTCTACCGCTCGCTGGTGGACGAGCTGCTGGGCGCGGGGATCCAGCCGGTGGTCACCCTCTACCACTGGGACCTGCCCCAGGAACTGGAGAACGCAGGGGGGTGGCCGGAGCGCGAGACCGCCGAGCGGTTCGCCGAGTACGCGGGCATCGTGGCGGAGGCGCTGGGCGACCGCGTCGAGTTCTGGACCACCCTCAACGAGCCGTGGTGCAGCGCCTTCCTGGGCTATGGCTCGGGGGTGCACGCCCCGGGCCGCACCGAGCGGCTGGCCCCGCTGCGCGCCGCCCACCATCTGAACCTCGCCCATGGCCTCGGCGCTCAGGCGCTGCGCGCCGCGCTCCCCGCCCGCGCCCAGCTCGCCATCAGCCTCAACCCGGCCGTGGTCCGGCCGCTCACCGACAAGCCCGAGGACCTGGACGCGGCGCGGCGTATCGACGCGCTGGCCAATCGCGTCTTCACCGGGCCGCTGCTGCGCGGCGCGTACCCCAGCGACCTGATCAAGGACACCGCCTCGATCACCGACTGGTCGTTCGTCCGCGATGGCGATCTGGCCGTCATCAAGCACCCCCTGGACGCGCTGGGCATCAATTACTACACACCGTCATTGGTATCAGCCGCCACCGACAACGACGGCTCGCCCGCCCGTCACGACGGCCACGGCGCCAGTGCCCACTCCCCGTGGCCGGGCTCGGAGGGGGTGGCGTTCCACCAGACCCCGGGCGAGCGCACCGAGATGGGCTGGACGATCGACCCGACCGGGCTGCACGACCTGCTGATGCGCTACAGCCGTGAGGCGCCGGGCGTACCGCTGTACATCACCGAGAACGGGGCCGCGTTCGACGACAAGCCGGACGCGGAGGGCGCGGTCCACGACCCGCGGCGGATCGACTACCTCCAGGCCCATCTGGCCGTGGCCCACCAGGCCATCGCGGACGGCGCCGATCTGCGCGGCTATTTCCTGTGGTCGCTGATGGACAACTTCGAATGGGCGTACGGCTACAGCAAGCGCTTCGGCGCGGTCTATGTCGACTATCCGACGCAGGCCCGGGTACCGAAGTCCAGTGCCCACTGGTACGCCCGGGTGGCCCGCACCGGAGAGCTTCCGGCGGCCTGACCGGGGCCTCAAGTCCACGGCGCCGCCCGCTGGGGGGCGGGCGGCGCCGCGGATGTCAGCGGAGGTGCGCATACGGGCGCAAGCGGGCCGGGCCGTTTTTCCTTCCATGGGGTTACGCCCTGATCCACCCGGCGGAAGGGCGCCGTCATCCGTGGAGCATGCCTGGTAAACCCATTGAGACATGAGAGCATTTCCGGAGCGCCGGCAGAGGTTCCGCGATGAGCCATCCGGTCGGCGCGCGCCCGCCGGAAAAGGCGAGGCCCTCGCCGACTGGTTCGACGGTCGGGTGGGCCTGTTCAAGATGGCCAAGGCCAATCTGCGCAAGGTCTTCCCCGACCACTGGTCGTTCCTGATCGGTGAGATCGCCCTCTATACGTTCGTCATCATCATTCTGACCGGGGTCTATCTGACCCTGTTCTTCAAACCGGCGATGAACGAGGTGGTCTACGCCGGCCGGTGGACGCCGCTGAGCGGTATCCGCATGTCGCAGGCGTACGCGTCCACGCTGGACATCAGCTTCGATGTGCGCGGCGGACTGCTGATGCGGCAGGTGCACCACTGGGCGGCCATCGTCTTCATCGCCAGCATGATCGTCCATATGATGCGGACGTTCTTCAACGGCGTCTTCCGCAAACCGCGTGAGATCAACTGGCTGTCCGGCGCCGGTCTGCTGATTCTCGGGATGTTCGACGGCTTCATGGGCTATTCGCTGCCCGACGATCTGCTGTCCGGCACCGGTCTGCGCTTCATGGAGGGCGCGATCCTGTCGATCCCGATCGTCGGCACCTATCTGTCGTTCTTCTTCTTCGGCGGCCAATTCCCGGGGAATTCGATCGTGCCACGGCTGTTCACCGTGCACGTCCTGCTGATTCCGGGCATCATGCTCGGGCTGCTGGCGCTCCATATGATCCTGCTCGTCTATCACAAGCACACTCATCACCCGGGGCCCGGCGCGAAGAACATGAATATCGTGGGGCCGCCCCTGTGGCCGATCTATGTGGCCAAGTCCGGCGGATTCTTCTTCCTGGTCTTCGGGGTCACCACCCTGATGTCGGCCATCGCCCAGATCAATCCCGTGTGGGCCTATGGCCCCTACCGTCCCGACCAGGTGTCCACCGACGCCCAGCCCGACTGGTACATGGGCTATTCCGAAGGGCTGATCCGGCTGATGCCGGGCTGGGAGATCAATCTCTGGGGCCACACCCTGGTGCTCGGGGTGCTGATCCCCTTCCTGGTCTTCCCCACGGTGCTGCTGGTCATCTGGCTCTATCCGTTCCTGGAGGCATGGATCACCGGGGACCGGCGCGAGCACCATTTCAATGAGCGCCCACGCAACGCCCCGACCCGCACCGCCTTCGGCGCCGCCTGGATCGCCCTCTACGCGGTGCTGCTGGCGGGCGGCGGCAATGACCTCATCGCCACCCACTTCCATCTGTCGATCAACGCGATCACCTGGACCTGCCGGATCGCCTTCTTCGTGGCACCGGTCGTGGTCTTCGTCATCACCAAACGGATCTGTCTCGGCCTCCAGCACAAGGACCGGCAGAAGCTGCTGCACGGCCGCGAGACCGGCACCATCCAGCGGCTGCCGCACGGCGAGTACGTCGAGGTGCACGAGCCGCTCTCGCCCGGGGAGAAGTACACGCTGACCGCGTACGAGCAGTATCTGCCGCTGGAGCTGCCGCCGACGGTCGACGAGGCCGGGGTCGCCCGGAAGCTGTCCTTCAGGGAGCGGCTGCGGGTCTCGCTGTCCCGGAGCTACTTCGGCCGCGACGGCCAGGTCGCCAAGGTCACGAAGGAGCAGGTGGCGGAGCACGAGGAGCACGAGGCGGAGGAGCGGGCGGAGGAACCGCAGCGGCCCTGAGGGAAGGCATCGGATATGCGGCTCCGCCGCGTGGTCCGGACACCCCTCAGGGCGCCAGGACGACGGAAACGGCGGGGCGCGGTGGGTGGGGGATTCCGTCCGCGCCCCGCCATGTGGGGGGATTCCGTGGGGGGTGGTGAATGCGGGGCTTATCCGGCTACGTCGTCGTCAGCCGTTGAAGGCACCGAAGGCCTTGGTGAACGCCAGCTCTTCCTGGTCGATCGAGCTGCAGGTCGGCGACGCGGTGTCCTGCGGGCTGGGGCACTGCTTGTCGCGGGTCGCGGACCACATCGACAGCCAGGCCAGGCCCTTGGACTTGGCGAACTCCACCAGCTGGGAGGCGTCGTCGACCTTGAATATCTCGTTCTTGACGTCGTTGACGCCGATCATCGGGGTGACCGCGACGGCCTTCCACGCCTCGTCGTCGCCCAGCCCGAGCGCTTCCTTGATCTGGCCCTGGGTCGCGGTGGCGGCGTCGATCGCGTACTGGCCCATGTCGTCGTCGAAGGACGCGCCGTAGTCCATCGCCATGATGTTGACGGCGGAGACCTTCACACCGTTCTTCTTGGCGTCGGCGACGAGGTCGACACCGTCCTGGGTGAGGCCGGTCGGCAGCACCGGCAGGGTGAAGGAGACATCCAGGTCCGAGTGCTGCTGCTGGAGCTTGGCTATCGCCTGGGCGCGGCGGGTGTTGGCCTCCTTGTTGGGGAGCGCGCTGCCCTCGATGTCGAAGTCGACCTTGGTGAGCTTGAGGGCGTCCACGACCTTGCCGTAGGCCGCGGCGAGCTCGTCCGCCGAGGTGCAGGCCAGGCCCAGCTCGGAGCCGGAGGCGCCGCCGAAGGAGACCCGGACGTCGCCGCCCTTCGCGCGCAGCGCTTCGGTCTGCTTGGCCACCTCGTTGTCACCGACCTCGGTGACGCCGCCCCACTTGGGGGTACAGCCGCCACCGGAGGTGATGAAGGCGAGGTTGAACTCCTTGACGCCGGTCTTGTCGGCGGTGCCCACCATGTCGTAGGCGGGGTAGAGCGAGGTGTCGATGTACGGGGCGAAGCCGCCCGCCGCCGCGGCGGGCTTCTCGGAGGCGGAGGTCTTCTCGGAGACCGTTCCCGCGTTCGCCGCCCCGCTGAGCGCGAACGCCGTGCCACCGGCCACGACGGCGGCGGCGGTCGCGCCGATCACCTTGGTGGTCCGGCTCGCCTTGCGACGGTGCGTGCTGCTCATCAGGTGCCTGCCTTCGCTGTACGGATGTGGGGGGTTGGTGGTGCGGGCGACACGCTAGCGAGGGGAAGTCGGACAAACGGCAGGATCCGTGCACGGGCCACGGATCTTATGGCTGTCTTAAGGAACCCATCGGCGGCGATTAATGCTCCGCGGGCTCCTTGGTCCTGCCGCGGCCCCGGGCCCTCTTCTTACGGCCGCGCCGCCGCTGCCCCGGGTCGGCGGATCGGGCGCCGTTCAGCGAGAGCCACACCCGTACCTCGGTGCCGCCCAGCACGGACCGCCCGATCCGCAGATCGCCGCCCGTGGACTCCGCGACCCGGCGCACGATGTCCAGGCCGAGGCCGGTCGAGCCGGGGCCGCCGTCGCCGTGGCCCCGGCGGAGCGCCGCGTCGGGGTCGGCGATGCCGGGGCCCGCGTCCGAGACCAGGATGATCACGCTGTCCTCGCCGTTGTGGACGTCGACCGCGAGCGCCGTGCCCTCGGGCGTGTGCCGGAAGACATTGCCGAGCAGGGCGTCCAGCGCGGCGCCCAGTTCGGGGCGGGCGACCGGCACCCTTACGGTGCGGTCGACCCCGGCCAGCCGTACCGTACGGTCCTCGTCCTCGGCGAGCGCGGACCAGAACTCCATCCGGTCCCGGATCACCTCGCAGGCGTCACAGCCGGAGGGGGTGTGGGTCTTCTGCTGGCGCGCGGTGCGGATGATCTGGTCGACCTCGCCCTCCAACTGGGCGACGGCGGCCCGGGTCTGGTCGGCCGCCGGTCCCTCGCCCAGCGAGGCGGCGTTGAGGCGCAGCACGGTGAGCGGGGTGCGGAGCCGGTGGGAGAGGTCGGCGGCCAGCTCGCGCTCGCCGGCCAGGAGCTGGACCACCTGGTCGGCCATGGAGTTGAACGCGGCGGCCGCCGCCCGCAGTTCGGCCGGGCCGTCCTCCGGGACGCGCACCCCGAGCTCGCCCCGGCCCAGGTCGTGGGCGGCCTCGGCGAGCCGTCCCGCGGGGCGCACCAGCCGGGTGCCGAGCCGGTCGGCGATGGCCACCGCGCCGACGATCAGCGCGAGGCCGACGCCCGCGAGCACCAGCCATGACGTGGTGACCCCGCTGGTGACCACGCCACGCGGGACGTACACCTCCACGACCGCGACCTGACCGCTGCTCAGCGCGGTCGGCTGGAGCAGCGCGTAGCCACCGGGGGCGCCGGACACCGAGGCGCGGCCGAGTCGCCGCGCGATGGCCAGCTCGCCCTTGGGCGCACGGCTCTTGCCCAGGTCGTAGCCGCTCCCCCGCTTCCCCGGCTCATCGGGGACGTGCACCGCCATCCGGCCGTCCCCGCCCGCCTGGGTGCTGGCGACCGCGCGCTGGAGCCGCGCCCGCTCGGTGGTGATGGCGAGCGCCGGGCCGATGGTGGCGGCCTGCCGCTCGGCGTCGGCGAACGCCCGGTCCCGGGCCAGCTCCTTGACGACGAGTCCGAGCGGTACGGCGAAGGCGACCACGACCATCGCCGTGACCGCCAGACAGACCTTGACCAGAGCCCATCTCACGTGTGCTCCGCCGGGGGCTCCAGTTTGACCCCGACCCCGCGCAGCGTGTGGAGATAGCGCGGACGGGCGGCGGTCTCGCCCAGCTTGCGGCGCAGCCAGGAGAGATGGACGTCTATGGTCTGGTCGTCCCCGTACGCCTGCCGCCAGACCTCGGCGAGGAGCTCCCGGCGCGGCACCACGACACCGGGCCGCCCGGCGAGATAGGCCAGCAGATCGAATTCCCGCCGGGTCAGATCGAGCGTCATCCCGTCCAACTGGGCCTGGCGGCGCAGCGGATCGACGGCCAGCCCGCCGACCCTGAGCACCGTGGGGGGCGCCGCCGCGCCGCCCGGCTCCCCCGTCCCGCCCCCGCGCGTACGGCGCAGCACGGCGGTCATCCGGGCGGAGAGATGGGCCACGGAGAACGGTTTCACCAGGTAGTCGTCGGCGCCGTCGTTGAGCAGCCGGACGATCTCACCCTCGTCGTCACGGGCGGTGGCCACGATGACCGGCACATCGGTGATGCCCCGCAGCATCTTGAGCGCCTCCGCCCCGTCCAGATCGGGCAGTCCGAGGTCCAGGATGACGACGTCGAATCCGATCTGCGCCACCTCGCGCAACGCCTCCAGGGCGGTGCCGACGCTGCGCACGGTATGGGACGCCTCGGTCAACTGCCGTATGAGGGCTGAGCGCACGAACTGGTCGTCCTCGACCACAAGCACACTTGCCATGAGCGGCACCGTACGCCATTCGGGTGAGGCAAGATGAGGAAGATGCAAAGAGGTCTGGTCCAATGTCTGGCCTGGGTGCTGGCGACCGGCGCCGCGGTCACGCTGTCGTGGTACGGCGTACGGACGGTGCTGACCGGTACGGCCTACGACCCGCCGCGCGCGCTGCCGATCACGAACGGCTCCGGGTCGGCGAACGGGGCCTGGTCCTCCTCCACGCATCGGCCCAAACCGCCCTCGCCGTCGGCCACTTCACCGTCCTCGCCGTCCTCGCCGTCCTCGCCCTCGCCTCCCGGGACGGACGCGGGGTCCGGCGCGGACAAGGCCAAGGAGTCCGGTTCGGCCGGGCCCACCCGGAAGCCGACGCAGACGCCGTCCCGGCGGGAGTCGGCACGGCCGGAGGAGAGCGGGGAGGTGCGCAGCTATCCGGCCAAGGGCGGCCGGGCGGTCTTCGACATCCGGGCGGCGTCGGCGGAGCTGGTCTCGGCGACGCCGGACGGTGGATGGCAGATGCAGGTGTGGAAGCAGAGCGAGTGGATCCGGGTGGACTTCGTCTCCGGGGCCGACACCACCACGATCTTCTGCACCTGGCACGACGGTCCGCCCCAGGTCCGCATCGACGAGCACTAGGGCGTACGCCTGCGGCGGGCTGTTCCCCTACCCGCCCCTTCCCACAACTGGGGCTCCGCCCCAGACCCCGGGTCCAGGGACGAAGCTCCTGCCACACGGTGGGGCTCCGCCACACGGTCCGGTTCCGCCACACGGTGGGGCTCCGCCGCGCGGTGGGGCCTCGCCGCGCGGCGGGGCTGCGCCGTGTGGTTCGGCCCCGCCCCAGACCCCGGGGTCCGGCCCCGCCGCGCAGTCCGGCCCCGCCGCGCAGTCCGGCCCCGCCGCGCAGCCCGGCCCCGCCACGCGGTCCGGCACCGCCACGCGGTGGGGCCTCGCCGCGCGGTCCAATCCCGCCACGCGATCCGGTTCGCCGCACGGTCCAGCCCCGCCCCAGACCCCGGGGTCCGGCCCCGCCGCGCAGTCCGGCACCGCCACGCGATCCGGCTCCGCCGTGTGGTGGGGCTTTGCCGTGTGGTGGGGCTTTGCCCCAGGTCACGGGGTCCAGGGGCGGAGCCCATGGTTGTGGGAAGGGGCGGGGAGGGGAGAGACCCGCCGGGACAGTCAGGCGAAGACGGCGGGCGGTGGGGCCGGGGAGGGGGCGGCGGTCGCGTCGGTGACCGGGGCCGCGCCACCGGTGAAGTCGGCGAGCGCGCGGCCGTGTTCGACCCGGGCGAGGTGCGGATCGCTCGCGGCGCGACGGGTGAGCTCGGCCAACGGCAGCTCACGGTCAGCGGCCAGCAGCACGGCGTTTCCGAAGCGGCGGCCGCGCAGCAGGGCGGGGTCGGCGGTCAGACACACCTCGGCGAACGCGGCGCGGGCGGTGGCGATCTGGGCCTTCAGATGGGCCAGCGGCGGGCCGTCAGCGAGATTCGCGGCGTACCACCCGTCGGGGCGCAGGGCACGGCGCACCTCCGCGAGGAACTCCGCACTGGTGAGATGGGCGGGCGTACGGGCCCCGCTGAAGACATCCGCGATGATCAGATCCGCCCAGCCATCGGGCACCTTGGCGAGCCCGGCCCGGGCGTCGGCGCCGCGCACCCGTATCCGGTCACCGGGGTCCAGCGGCAGCTCACGCCGGACGAACTGGACGAGCGGGGCGTCGATCTCGATGATCTGCTGGGTGGAGCGGGGGCGGGTGGCCGCTATATAGCGGGCGAGAGTGAAGGCGCCGCCGCCCAGATGGACCGCGCGCAGCGGGCGGCCGGGAGGGGCGGCGAGATCGGCGACATGGCCGAATCCGCGCTGGTACTCGAAGTCGAGATACGCGGGGTCGTCGAGGTCCACATGCGACTGCGGCTTGCCGTCGAGCAGCAGCGTCCAGCCGCGCGGCCGGTCCCGGTCCGGCACGAGCTCGGCGAGCCCCCCGTCGACGGATGCGGTGACCGGCTCGGGGCTGCGTCCCCGCGCCGCTCCGCGCCCGCGCGCGGCTCGCTTGTTCATGCCTTTCGCCATGTGTCCCAGTATGGGGCCGACCACTGACAGCCCCCGGGACTCACTGGCAGCGGTCGACGGCCTCGATCGTGCGGGCCGCCTCGCCGAGCGCCGCCCGGAGGTCGGCGGGGTCGGTGGCGACCGAGTACGCCGCGTCGGGCGGCACCAGCCAGCCGGTGCCGACGCCCGGCGGGGCCTCGTTCCCGGCCGCGCCGGATGTGGTGTCTCCGGGTTCGCTGTCTCCGGTTGCGGTGCCTCCGGACGTGTTGTCTCCGGACGCGTTGTCTCCGGATTCGCTGTCTCCGGATGAGGGATCTCCGGATGCGGAGTCTCCGGTTCGGGTGTCTCCGGCCTCGGCGGGGATGCCGGTGCCGGAGCCGATATTTATCCGGATCCCGCGTCCGGATGTCTGGGTACACGCCGAGCCCGGCAGGTCCCAGCCGTCCGCCGTGCCGGGCGGGACCAGGAAGCCGAGGGTGTCGCCGGCGTTGTCATGCAGGACGGGACCGAGGCCGTCGCACGCACGACGCATGATGTCCACCGCCTCCAGCCCCTGGCGGGCGGGCACGGTGACGAGATCGCAGTCCTGTCGCTGGGGGTGCTGGGCAGTCGTCCGTGAGCGGCTGGTATCCACTCCGGCCTCCCTCTTCATCGGGTAGCACCTGGTTCAACGCGCGGCGGTGTCAACGGCTACGGCCGAAGGCCGCCGTAAAGGATGGCAGTTCATGGCAAATCGTGGGCGAGACGTCACATTTGCCGGAAATCTCCGAGTGTCGTGGATCTCACAGCCGGTACGGTTCTCCCCCGCCCACCTGGCATCACCAAGGGAGAGGCTCAGATGACGCCGCTTCCAGAGCCCACGCCGTCCCGGCCGAACACCGCGTTCCGCCGACTGCGCGGACAGCTCTCGCCCTCCGAGTTCGCGGCGTGCGTGCGCCGCGCCGCCCGTGAGATCGGCGAGCAGGTCTCCTGCGACGCCCGCTATATCGGCCGTGTCGAGTCGGGGGCGATCCGCTGCCCCAACTACGCGTACGAGCGGGTCTTCCGCCATATGTTCCCCGGCCGCACCCTTACGGATCTCGGCTTCGCCTCCCGTGAGTCGGTGCGCGGCCACCAGGCGCGCGGCCCCGTGGACCCTCCGGTACCCGTGCCCGTACCCGTCCCTTTCCCCGGCCCGCGCCCCGGGCCCTGCGAGCCCCAGGGCAAGGGGCTCGTCGACGTCTTCGAGGAGAGCGAACTGCTGCGCCGCTCGTTCATGGCCGGGGGGGCGGCTGCCGCCGCCGTGGCCGCCGCGCCCCGGGCCGGGGCGCCGCCCCGGCGGACGGGGCGGCGGGTGGGCGAGGCCGAGGCCGCCGCCGTGGAGGAGGCCGTACGGCGGATCCGGGTACTGGACGACCGGCACGGCGCCGACCCCCTCTACGCGCACACCGCCAAACCGCTGAGCGCCGCCTACGCGCTGCTCGACGCGGGCGGCTACAGCCGCTCGATCGCCGAGCGGCTCTTCGCGGGCGCGGGCGAACTGGCCATCTCGGTGGGCTGGCTGGCCCATGACTCCGGGCGGCTGTCCGACGCGCGGTCCCACTACGCCGAGGCCCTGGCCACCGCGCGGGTCTCCGGCGACGCCGCCCTGGAGGCGCACGCGTTCTGCAACACCGCCTTCCTCGCCCGCGACGCCGGACACCCCCGCGAGGCCGTGAGGGCGGCGCAAGCGGCCCAGCGGGTCGCCGAGCGGCTCGCCTCGCCACGGCTGCTGTCGCTGCTCGCGCTGCGCGAGGCCGGGGGGCTCGCCTGGCTGACCGACCGGGGCGGCTGCGAGCGCGCGCTGCTGCGCGCCCGGACGCTGTTCGAGCGCGGGCCCTGCGACGCCGACCCCGAGTGGATGAGCTTCTTCGGGGAGGCCGAACTGGAGGGGCTGGAGGCACAGTGCTGGTCGGCGCTCGGCGACTGGAAGCGCGCCGTGGAGCGCGCGCGGCGCGCGGTCGCCCTTCAGAACCCCCACTTCACCCGCAACATCGCGCTGTTCACCACGGAGCTGGCGAGCGATCTGGTGGCGGGCGGCGCGCCGGACGCCGCCGCCGCCTCGGCCGGCCGGGCGCTCGGCCTGCTGGACCAGGTGAAGTCGTCGCGGATCCGCCGGATGCTCGACGACACGGCCCGGATACTTCGTCCTTACGGTCGCGATGCGGCGGTCGCGGACTTCCTCGCCCGCTATGAGACGGCCGCCGCCCGCCCCGAGGCCACCGCGCGTCCCGAGCCGACCGCCCGAACCGAGCCGACCGGGCTCACCAGCCCGGTCTGACGCCGGTTCGGCCCCTCGATCGGGATGGCCGGTGCGATGGCCGGTTCAGTCGAGATGACCGGTGTCGTTCCAGCGCTCGATGGCGGGCTCGCCGTACGCCCAGCCGAGCACCGACAGGGACGTGGGATCGAGCCGGATACGAGCGGCGAAGGAGGCGTCGTGGCCGAGCCAACGGGCACCCAGGGTCCGCAGGATGTGGCCGTGCGCGAAGACCAGCACATCGCGGTCGGCCGAGCGCGCCCACTCCACGACCTCGTCGGCCCGCGCGGCGATCGAGGCGATCGACTCGCCCTCGGGCACCCCGTCGCGCCAGATGAGCCAGTCCGGCCGGATGGCCTTGATCTCGGCGGGGGTCATCCCCTCGTACGCGCCGTAGTTCCACTCCAGGAGCGCGTCCCACTCCCGCGCCCGGTCGCCGAAGCCCGCCAGCGCGCAGGTCTCCTTCGCCCGCGCCAGCGGGCTGGTGCGCACCTCGACGTCCGGGAGGCCCGCCCAGGGGCCGTGGCGCAGCCGCTCGCCGAGCAGTTCGGCGCCGCGCCGCCCCTCGTCCAGCAGCGGAATGTCCGTACGGCCGGTGTGCTTCCCGATCAGCGACCACCGCGTCTGTCCGTGCCGGGCCAGGAGGATGCGTGGGGCCATGGGGTAGTGCCTTCTTTCACCGGATCCGCACCGCCGCGCCACCGTGCGCCGTTACACGTCGCTGCCTGCGGTTTCGTGCACATCACGGGACCGGCACATGGCCGATCACCATCCCTCCATCATCGCGCACGTGATCGGCAGGCAACCTCCGGGTCACTCCTGGCGTCTTCCAGGCTGCGCGCGAGTCCGCCGGGGTCCCGACAGTGGGCGCGCTCGCGGATGGGGGCGGTGCGTAGGTCGCTTCGCCTACACCGTACGGTTGACCGCGCGCCTTTTCCTGGCCGGCTGAACTTTGGAGAGCGTCCGAATGCCCTATACCGTGCCCCGTGCCGGAGCAGCACAGGGCAGTCGGCCCCGTTGGTGGACCGAACTGCCGCTCATAGCGGTGGTGTACGCCGCGTACTCGGCCGGTCGGCTCCTGGCCCGCGGCGATGTGTCCACCGCCGTCGATCACGGTCTGGCGATCCTCCATTTCGAACAGCGTCTGAACATCGACTTCGAGTCGCCGCTGAACGACCTCTTCACGACCCACGCCGTCATAGGCATACCGGCGGACTTCGCCTACGCCTCGCTGCACTACGTCCTCACCCCGGCCATCCTGATGTGGCTGTGGAAGCGCCGTAAGGCGTCGGACTACCGCTTCCTGCGCACCTGGCTGCTGGTCTCCACGGTCATCGGGCTCATCGGCTTCACGCTGCTGCCGACGTGCCCGCCGCGGCTCCTGGACGCGAGCCACGGCTTCGTGGACACCATGGCGCAGTACGGCTCGTACGGCTGGTGGGGCGGCGACGCCAGCGCGCCGCGCGGGCTCGGTGGGCTGACCAACCAGTACGCGGCGATGCCCAGCCTCCATGTGGGATGGGCGCTGTGGTGCGGCGTCGCCCTGTGGCGGCACGGACGCTCGGTGTGGACCAAGGTCGGCGCGGTCGGCTATCCGCTGGTGATCACGCTCGTGGTGATGGGCACCGCCAACCACTACTTCCTGGACGCGGCCGCCGGCGTCGCCACCATGGGGCTCGGGGCGCTGCTGGCGGGCCCGGCGCTGCGGCTCACGGAGGCCCTGCGCAGCCGCCTGCGTCCGGTCCAGGAGGCCCCCGTCGCCTCCCGAAACGTGGGTGTGCCCGCGAATGTCGGTGACAAGTGCGAGACTTCGGCGCGTGAACGGGAACGGATCCCCCGACAGCAGGGCAGGGGCGCGGACAGGCAACGTACCGACGGTGCCGCGGACGACGGCGGCCGGGGAGCCGGTGCCGGTACCGGCGGCCGGGGCGCCACGGCCACGGACGGCGCGGCCTCCACGGCAGGCGACGGGGCTCCGGCAGCGGCTCGCTGAGCTGCGCGGCCCGGCCACCGCTCCCCGTCCGATGGACGCCCGAGCCCTGGCGGCGCTGGCCGCCAACCCGGGCTGCCGCCGCCGCGCGCTGCTGGACGGGGCCGGGGTCGACAAGGGCGCGCTGGCGCAGGCCCTGGGGGCTCCCTCGAACTTCGGGCAGTCGCAGTTCGCGCATCAGCGCGGCAACTCCTTCGAGGCCCGGGTCAAGGCCGACGGCGGGGCGGATCTGGTCCGGCTGCTGCACGAGCGGCTGCGCGACGGCTCGGAGCCGCCCGGCCCCGGCGCCGTCGCGACCCCCGATCTGACCGCGCCCGGACCGCAGGGCCGCACCGCCCGTACGGCGCTCGCGCTGCGGGAGGCCACGGCGGCGGGGGGCTGGGCGCTGCTGGACCATCCGATGGTGAGCCTGGACGTCGCGGGCTCGCCCGCCTTCCTGGAGCCGGACGCGGTCGTGGTCCACCCCGACGGGTCGTGGACGGTCATCGAGATCAAGTCCTTCCCCATGGTGGACGGCTCCGCCGACCCGGCCAAGGTGGGCGCGGCCGCCCGGCAGTCGGCGGTCTACACGCTGGCGCTGGAGCGGGTGGCGTCGATGATCGGCGAGCCGGAGGAGGGCGGCGGCGCGGCGGAGGCGGCGGAGGCGGCGAACAGGGCTGACCGCGCTCCCGCGCGGGCCCGGGTGCGGCATCAGGTGCTGCTCGTCTGCCCCAAGGACTTCTCCAACCTGCCGACCGCCGAACTGGTCGATGTGCGCAAGCAGCTGGCGGTCACCCGGCGGCAGCTGGACCGGCTGACCCGGATCGAGGAGATCGCCGCCGCCCTCCCCGAGGGCACCACCTTCGACCTCCGGCTCACCGAGGACGGCCGGATCCCGACCCGGCCGGTCGAGGAGCTGACGGCCGCCGTGGACGCGGTCGACGCGGCGTACGCGCCGGAGTGCCTGTCCACCTGTGAGCTGGCCGCCCACTGCCGGACGCGGTCCCGCGCGGCGGGACAGGTCGAGGCGCTGGGCCGTGGCGTCCGGGGCGAGCTGGGCGGGCTCACCACCGTGGACGCCGTCCTTACGGCCGCAATGAACGGCCCCGCCGGCGAAGCGCCCACCGGTGACCCCGCCGTGGACGCCCTGCGGCGCGCGGCGGCCCTGCGCGCCGAGGCACTCGCGTCCCGCCCCGAGCTCGCGTCCGGCCCCGAGGCGGTGGCATGTCGCTGATCACCACCCTGGCCCGGATGGAGGCGGTCCGGGAGGGGCGGGCCCAGCCCCTGACCACCGTGCGCCACCGCCATCTGTCGGAGCGTCCGCTGGCGTTCGTCCCGCTCACCACCGCGGGTGAGACGGGGGCGCCGCTCGGGGCGCTGGTGGGCACCGACCGGGACGCGCCGCGGCTGCTGATCGTGGCCCAGCCGCGCGACCGCGACCTGAGGTTCGCGTTCCTCGCCGAGCTCGCCGAGGAGATCCAGCCGTATCTGGACTCGTACGGGGACGAGGTCGAGCTGGAGGAGCGCAAGGAGACCGATCCGGAGACCGGTAAGAAGGTGCCGGTCCAGGTCGAGCTCTGTGCGGACGCGCCGCAGCTGCTGGTGCCCAGCGCAGCGGGCGTGGCGTTCGTCCGGCTGCTGGGCCGGTCGATGCGGTTCCGGCGCACCGCCGAGCAGGACCCGGAGACGCCCTTCCCGGCGCCCGCGCGGGTACCGCTGCTGGGGCGGTGGCTGACCCACTACGGGGAGCGGGCGCGGGTGCCCGGCTCCTGTCTGCTGCTGTCGCTCACCGAGCTGCTGAGCCGTCACTGGGCGACCGGACAGAGCAACCTGGAGGATCAGCACCTGGGCTCGCTGCTGGCCTGGATCGACCCCCCGGAGGGCGTACCGGGCGCGGAGGCGGCGCTGCGGGCGGAGTCGGAGCGGGACGAGGACGGCCGGCTGCGCTGCCCGCCCGCCGGCCCGGCCACCGACCCCGCCTTCGACAACAAGCTGCTGGCCCCGGCGATGTCCCGCTACGACGCGGCCCGTGCCGAGGCGTCACAGGGCGTGGCCGGGGGCGCGGCGCGGCTGCGGCTCGCCGAGGCGGAGCTGCGCGGGCTGATCGAGTCACAGCTGCGGCCCACCTGGGACGCGCTGTGGCGCGGGGTTGACCTGCTGCGCGCCCTCCCGGAGGGCGCGCGGGTGGCCGACCGCTGGAAGCGGGACCGCTGGTCCTACACCGGCCACCGGGACCGGGTCCGGGCCGGGGAACCGCCGCAGCCCAAGCTGGACGACGCGGTGACGGCGGCGCAGAAGCTCGCCGCGCGCGAGACCGCGCAGGCCCAGCTGGACGCCCATGAGGCGCTGGACGATCCGCTGGTCATGGCGGGGCGGCGGCTGGCCGGTGAGGCGTTCGCCGGCGAGGTGATCGATGTGGAGATGGCCTGGTCGGACGCGAAGGTGCCGCGCCCGCGCCCGCTGGTCACGATCCGCACCGAGGACCGTCCGCACCTGGCCGAGCGGGTCAAGCTGCACCGGGTCACGGCCGACGGCAGGGCACAGAGCGGGGAGTTCGCCGGTCTCGCGGACCTGGACGGTGCCGAAGGGCCCGACGAGGCCGACGGTGCCCACGGGGCCGATGTCGTGGACGGTCCGGGCGATACGGACGCCCTGGGCGACACGGACGCCACGGACGCCCTGGGCGACACGGACGGCCAGGGCCGCGCACTGGTGGTGCGGCTGACCGGCGGGATGGGCCGGGGCAAGCAGCCCGAGCCGGGCACGGTGCCCGAGAAGGGCGACCGGGTGTGCTGGACGCTGTTCGAGCACGCCCCGCGCGGCGGCCCCGAGCTGCCCGACGCGGAGAGCACCCCATGGACCCACGGCGGCCCGCCGGACGCCGCCGCCCCGGCCCAGGGCCCCCAGCCCGACCCGATGACCGAGGAGGACTATCTGTGATCGGCGCGGACCCGGCCGCCGCCGCGGCCCACCAGGGCCGTGCCCGCGCGGGCGAGCCGTTCGACCCGTCGGCCGCCGCGGCGCGCGCCACCGAGGCGATCCTGCACGACACGCTGCACGGAGCGGACCGTGGCGTCGTCGTGGACTCCCCGCCCGGTGCGGGCAAGTCGACGCTGGTGGTGCGGGCGGCGCGGGAGCTGGCCGCCGCCGGGCGGCCGCTGATGGTCGTCGCGCAGACCAACGCCCAGGTGGACGACCTGGTGGACCGGCTGGCCACGGCGGACCCCGACCTCCCGGTTGGGCGGCTGCACAGCAGCGATCCGCATCCGTACGACCCGGTGCTCGACAGTCATGAGTCGGTCCGCGCCTCCGCGAAGATCGCCGACCTCGCCGGGCTCGACATCGTGGTCTCCACGGCCGCGAAGTGGGCGCACATCAGACACGTCGAGCCCTGGCGGCACGCGATCGTGGACGAGGCGTACCAGATGCGCTCCGACGCGCTGCTGGCGGTCGCCGGGCTGTTCGAGCGGGCGCTGTTCGTGGGCGACCCCGGGCAGCTGGACCCGTTCAGCGTGGTGGGCGCCGACCAGTGGGCGGGGCTCTCGTACGACCCGTCGGCGAGCGCGGTCACCACCCTGCTCGCCCACAATCCGCGGCTTCCGCAGCACCGGCTGCCGGTCTCCTGGCGGCTCCCGGCCTCGGCCGCGCCGCTGGTCTCGCACGCGTTCTACCCGTACACGCCCTTCCGCAGCGGCACCGGCCACGGCGAGCGGCGGCTGAGCTTCGGTGTGGCCTCCGACGGCTCGGGGCCCGACCGGGTGCTGGACGAGGCCGCAGCGTCCGGCTGGGGCCTGCTGGAGCTGCCCGCCCGGCGCACCCCGCGCACCGACCCGGAGGCGGTGGCGGCCGTGGCCCAGGTGGTGCGGCGGCTGCTGGACCGGGGCGCGGTGGCGGTCAGCGAGCGGTCCGACGAGCCGCAGCCGGTCGCCGCGGACCGGATCGCGGTGGGCACGGCGCACCGGGACCAGGCGGCGGCGGTCCGGGCGGCGCTGGCGGGGCTCGGGGTCTCCGGCGTCACCGTCGACACCGCCAATCGCCTCCAAGGGCGTGAGTTCGACGTCACGGTCGTGCTCCACCCGCTGTCGGGGCGGCCGGACGCCACGGCCTTCCACCTGGAGACGGGGCGGCTGTGCGTGCTGGCGTCGCGGCACCGGCAGGCGTGTGTGGTGGTGTGCCGGGCGGGGGTGGCCGAGCTGCTGGACGAGCACCCGTCCACGGAGCCGGTGCAGCTGGGCGTCACGGTGAAGTTCCCGGACGGCTGGGAGGCCAATCACGCGGTGCTGGCCCACCTGTCGGAGCACCGGGTGGCATGGCGACCGTAAGGGCGTGAGGGCGTGACTCGGGTGACCGTAAGGGCGTGGCTCGGCGGGCCGTAAGAGTGTGAGGGCGTGGCTCGGGTGAGCGTAAAAGCGTGTCGCCGAGGACCGTAAGGGCGACGCGTTCCCGGTGGCCGTACGGTGCGTCACCGGGGTGAGAGATGCGGCCATGGTTCAGGGGGCGGTGGGGTGGGGAGAGACCCCAGGTCGGCGGCGTACGGCGGGGGCGCCCTTGCCCTACGCGCGACAATGGAGACGTCAAGACCCGCGAACCGTACGTGTCTCACGAGCCAGGAGGAGAGATCATATGCCCGAGCCGGATTCGGCTCACGGCCGACACGGCTCCGCGCCCCGGCGGCTGAAGCCCGCGCCCCTGCTCTTCGAACCGGCTGCCGCCGCGTCGGACGAGGCGCACTTCTTCGACCTGGAGTCGATCGAAGACCCGCGTGAGCTGCTGTCCCGCTCGACGGAGCTGGTGCTGGCCTTCCGCGCGGCGACGGACCGGGCCATGGAGTTCCAGGCGATGGCGGCCGCGCAGCTCGCCGACCCGAGGCGGTTCGATCGGCTGACCCCCGCCATGATCGCCGAGCGTGCCGAGTGGACCGAGGACTACGCCAAGAAGATGGTCGAATTCGGTCGTGAGCTGATGCGGGGCGGCGAGGTGCTGGACTGACGGCAGGCGTGGGCCCGGGGCATATGCGGGCGGAAGATACCCGATACCGCCGTCCGATGTCCCGGTTACGTCTCATCTCTCTACACCGTCATCGCTGACGGTAAAGGTGGAAACATGAGCAGATCGCCGCAGGACTCACTTCACACCGCCGCCTTCGTCACCCCGGCGGGCGCGGACTGGCTCGCCTCGGCCAGCGCCTCCCCGCGCGGTGTGCAGGCTCTGTGGGCCACTGCCCCGACCGCCCCGGTGACGCTGCCGTGCGGCACGGCGTTCGACGTGATCAGCATGGACGCGCTCTTCGGCCGCCGGGTGGTGGGCCGGTTATGGACCGACGGCCCCGGCACCGGGCCGGTCGCGGCCCAGGGCGGCCGGGTCATGCTCTTCGCCACCCCGGGGACCGCCCAGCGGCTGCCCGCGCTGCTCGGCTGGGAGGAGTGGGGCGCGGCCGCTCCCCCGCTGCTCTGCTACGGCCGCGGCGACGCGGTGACCGTGCCGCCGCTGTTCCCGCCGGACCCCGGGCCGCAGGAGGCGGCGCCCCTGGAGGACGATCCCCAAGAGGCCGACGCCGGGAAGCCCGGTGCCCCGGACTCCCGGGCCCCGGAGTCCGGAACCCGGGAGTCCGCCCCGATGCCGTCGCCGCGCTGGCTGGTCGCGCCCGATGTCCGCAGCCCCTGGCTGCCCGGCCCCGAAGTGCTGCTGTGGGCCTGTGTGAGGGCCGCCCGCACTGCCGGTGGCGATCTTGTCAGCATGGCTGTGACCAGTGCACCCGCCGCCTTTCCGGGCTGAAACTTATCGATTTTCACTCCGTGGCGTCCGGGTGCTAAGGTCTCCTACGTCAGCAGGCGCCGCTAGCTCAGTTGGTTAGAGCAGCTGACTCTTAATCAGCGGGTCCGGGGTTCGAGTCCCTGGCGGCGCACAGACAGTGAAAGGCCCTTCACCTCGGTGGGGGGCCTTTCGCGTGGTCCGACGACACGGGTCGCGCGTGACGGCGAACTCACACCGCCGGACCCGCGAGCCGGGTGACCGCCCGCACCGCCTTGTCCGGGCCGGGCATCGCGAGCGCCTCCCGGCGCAGGGCGTGCGCCGCCGCGGCGTACGAGGGCTGATCCAGCAACGCGAACAGATCCAGGGCCAGCCGGGCGCCCACCGCCCGCGCCCCGGGCCGGGCGGCGTCGAGGGCGTCGGCGGGCAGATACGTCCCGGCGCCCGCCCGGGCCAGCCGCGCCCCGTTCAGCTGGTGCTCCAGGCGGGGCGCGACGACCAGCTGCGGCACCCCGGCCATGGCGGCGGCCAGCACCGCGGCGCCCCCACCCTGGTGGAGCAGGGCCCGGCAGCCCGGCAGCACCCGGTGCAGCGGCCCGGCGGGCGGCCGCCCCTCGGCGGCGCTTCCGACCCGGACGACCTCCACACCCCGCGCCTCAGCCGCCCACAGCGCGGCCCGTACGGCGTCGGGCGGGCCACCGGCGTCATCCCACGCCGCGCACACCCGCACCGGCCCGGAACGCCTGGGGCCGCCGCCCGGCCCGCGCCGCCCGTTCGACGCGGGGGTGTGGCGTCCAGGGTGCACGGGGTGACCGGGGTGTTCGTGGTGCGCGGGGTGGGCCCCGGCTCGGCGGCCCTCGTACGGCGACGGCGCCTCATCCGGCGACGTCCCGTCGTACGGCACGAAGCGCACCGGCAGTCGCCGCGCCCGCGAGGGCAGCGCGAGACTCGGCGGGCAGGGGTCGAGCCACAGGTCGGGCTCGCGCGCCGGATCGGCGCCGTAACGCCGCATCAGCCGGGCGTAGCCGGGCAGCGGCGGGCCTTCCAGCCGTTGCCGGTCCAGCCGCAGGACGGCCGCGCTCCCCCACAGCTGGCCGACCGCGGGCACGCCCAGCGCCCCCGCGGCCACCGTGCCCGCGTACGCGCCCGCGTCGTGCACCACCAGCTCCGGCTGCCAGCAGCGGGCGAAGGCCACCAGGCCCTGGGCCATCGCCTCGGCGATCCGCACCTGCCGGTCACCGCACGCGCGCAGCAAGCCGTGCTGCTCCGGGGTGAGCGCGGCGGGTCGCACCGGCCAGTCCGTGGGCCAGATGCCGCGCGGGCGGCGCGCCACGTCCGGCGCTCTGACCACCGCCAGGGGCAGGGCGCCGATCTGCACCGGCACCAGGCCGGTGCGGGCGACGGCCGCCGCGCATTCTGACGGCACCGCGACCCGTACCTGGTGCCCGGCCTCGAGCAGGGCGCGGGCCAGCGGCACCATGGGGACGAGATGGGCACCCGAAGCCCAGGTCGTGAACAGGACGCGCACGGTCACCTCCCGCAGAGGTCGAGCCGACCGGACCGACCCGTCCGGCCGATGGACATGACACCGGGCCGACCCCTCGCGCCCCCGGCGGGCTCAGCGGCGCCCCGCGAGCGTCAGCGTCTCGCCGGTGATCGCGCCGTTTGCCGCCGAGCACAGGAAGACGAGAGCGCGGGCGATGTCCTCGGAGGTGGCCGTGGGGCCCTCGGACGTCGTGCGGCCCTCGGACGTGGTGGGACCCGCGGTAGCGGTGGGCGGCCGGTCGGGCGAGGTCGGTGGCCGGTCGGGCGGGGTGGGCCCGGGGCACACGGCGTTGATCAGCACGCCGTCCCCGCCCACCTCGTCCACCAGTCCGCGGACCAGACCTCGCAGCCCGGCCCGCGCCACCGCGTGGAACTCCCCGCCCGGGTCGCCCTCCGGCGCGTGCGGCGGGGCCACCAGCGCGATCCGGCCCCAGCCGCGCTTGCGCATCCCGGCGACGGCCCACTGGACGGTGCGGATCGCGGGCGCGAACGCGTCGGCGACGAGCGGCCGCCAGTGCTCCTCCGGGACGTCCTCGAACCGGGCGTGCGGCTCACGCCGCGTGCCCCTTCGCCGGGCGGCCGCCACCAGCACGTCCAGCCCGCCCCAGTGCTCCTCCACGGCGGCCACGACCCAGCGCGGCGACGCGGCGTCGTCCAGGGCGTACGGCACGGCGAAGGCCCTGCCGCGGTCCGGTCCGGACAGCTCGACGGCCAGCGCCTCGGCGGTCTCGCGGCGGTGCCGGAAGGCGAGCGCGACCCGGGCGCCCTGCGCCGCGAAGGCACGTGCGGCGGCGCTGCCGATGGCCCCGGTGGCCCCGGTGACCAGGACCGTGCGCCCCTCCAGGCCGAGGTCCAACATGGGCGCTCCTCACGGTCGTTCCCATTGAGAAGGCCATGGTCGCCGCCGTGACTCGAGCCTGCCTCGACCCGCGCCCGACCCCGTACGGGGGCTCGCTCGGCGGCTATCCGGCGTTTCGCTGGAAGGCGGAGCGATAGCTGTGCGGGCTGGTGCCGACGACGCGCTTGAAACGGTCACGGAAGGAGGTGGGCGAGCCGAACCCCACCTGGGAGGCGATGCGTTCGACGGGGTGGGTGGTGGCCTCCAGCAGATACTGCGCCTGGCGGATCCGGGCGCGGTGCAGCCACTGCAACGGGGTGGTCCCGGTGTGCTCACGGAAGCGGCGGTTGAGGGTGCGGGTGCTCATGCCGACGTGGGCGGCGATCTCGTTGAGGGTGAGGTCCCGTCCGGCGTTGTCCTCCATCCACCGCAGCAGGGGTTCGAACAGCGATCCGCGCGGCACGGGTGGCTGGTCGTGGACGATGAACTGGGCCTGTCCGCCCTCCCGTTCCAGGGGCATTACGGACAGCCGGGCGGCGTCGGCGGCCACGGCGGAACCATGGTCGCGCCGGATGATGTGCAGACACAGGTCGAGCCCGGCCGCGGCGCCCGCCGAGGTGAGGAACTGGCCGTTGTCCACATAGAGCACATCCGGGTCGACCTGGATCTTCGGATGGAGCTCGGCGAGCAGCGCGCCGCCGAGCCAGTGCGTGGTGGCGCGGAGTCCGTCGAGCAGCCCGGTGGCGGCGAGGATGAAGGCCCCGGAGCAGATCGAGGCGATACGGGTGCCGCGCCCGGCCGCGTCCCGCAGCGCCTCGATCACCTCGTCGGGGACCGGGAGCAGGGGGTCGCCGCGGCCGGGCACGACGATGGTGTCGGCCTCGGCGAGCGCCTCGAGCCCGTACGGGGCCTGGAGGGTGAACACTCCGGCGTGGACGGCGGGGGCGGGGGCACAGACCCGGACCCGGTAGGGCTCACGGCCGTCCGGCAGCCGGGTGCGGGTGAACACCTCGATCGGGGTGGCCAGATCGAAGGGGATGACCTGGTCCAGCGCCAGAATCACGACAGTGTGCATGGCCTCAACCTAGGCCGTACGGGGCATGGCACCAATGCCGGGTGGCGAGAAGTCGGTGTGGAGCTTGTTTCCAGCCATCCCGCTCGGGGGTGTCATACGCGGCCGCACACCCCGGCGTCGGCGATACGGATCGAGGGGTTGCCGTAGGCCATGCGCTGGAGGATCTTGCGATAGAGCGGCGTACGACGCAGCGCCCGCGCAAGGTGGGGGCGCACTCGGGTGGTGAACGCGCCCTGCGAGAGGATCGCCCGGCTCTGCAGGGTCTGCATCCGCATCACCGCCGCGATATCGGGCCCGCGCCGCCGCTCGAACTCCGCCAGCCGCTCGGCGCTGGTGTCTCCCTCGGCCAGGGCACGGGCCAGCAGGGGATGCAGCACCACCGCGTCCTGCACGGCGAGGTTGATGCCCTGGGCGCCGATCGGGCTGTGGGTGTGGGCGGCATCACCGATCAGCACCAGCCCGTCGGCCACCCAGCGCTCGGCGCGTGCGGAGAAGACATCGAGCACACCGAGGTCGGCGGGGGTGCGGATCTGATCGCGGATCTGCGTGGCGTACCGCGGCACGGCACGCATCAGCCGCTCCTTGACGTGGTCTGGGCCGAGGGCGGCGATATGGCCGTAGCGCCGGTGTGGCAGGGTCCAGCCGATCTGGATCCGGTTCGGCCAGGAGCCATAGACCAGCACCGGGCCGCCGCCGGTGCGGTACACCCGCACATCGCGGACCGGCGGCTCTTCCGGGGGTGTGATGAGGGTGCACCACAGCACGTCCTGGGCGAACGCGTCGGCTCGGCCCGCCCCGATGCCCGCCAGCCGCCGGACCCGCGAGAATCGGCCGTCCGCGCCGACCACGACCCGGGCCCGTACGGCACAGCGGCCCGGCGGGCCTTCGGCGATGACCCCGGCGATCCGCCCCTCCCGCCGCAGCAGCGCGCCGGCCCGCCGTCCGGGCAGATAGCGGAAGCCGGGCGAGCGGCGGCAGCGGGCGAGGAGCTCGTCCAGCAGATGGGGGCGCGGCACGCTCAACAGGTGGTCGTACGGGGCCGGAAGCAGCCGGTAGTCGGCCTCCAGCAGTACCCGCTCGCCCTCGATGACCAGAAACCGGTGGTGCTCATGAGCGCCGCGGGCGCGGGCGCCGGCGAGCACATCGAGCCCGTCCAACAGCTCCATCGCACCGGGCTGGAGTATTTCGCCGCGGACCACGCGCTGATGCGCGCGGGCGCACTCCACCACGGTCACCCGAGCCCCCGACCGCAGCATCAACAGCGCCAGCACCAGACCGGCCGGGCCGCCGCCGACCACGCACACATCGGTGTCGATCTCGCGCATCATCGCGCCTCCTGCTGGTCGGGCTCGGGGTCCAGGGCTTCAGGCCATGGGCATCGGGCATCGGGCGCCTGTGACAGCCCCTGGACGCGCTACGGCTCCGCTTGCCCGCGCGGGGGGATCGGGCAGCGGAGCCGTAGCAGGCCCGGCTGAAGGGCGGCGCCGGGCGTATGGGGGGGGTGGTTCACCGGACGGGGACGGCTGGTACGGGACCTACGGGACTCCGGACGAGAACGGGGCGGTATCGGGGAGCTCGGGGGTCTGCTCTGCGGGGGGCTGTGGGCCGAGGCTGTGGGCTGGGCCGAGGCTGTGGGCTGGGGGCCGTCGGCCGGGGGCTATGCGGCGAACAGATCGAGCACTGGGCGGCGCCAGTGGCCGTCCAGGTCCAGATCGAGCGCCGGGTCGGAGGCGAGCACCGCCTGCTGGAGCTTCTGCAGCCGCGGCGACGGCTCCAGCCCGAGATCCTCGACCAGTCTGGCCCGCAGCCCCTGGTAGACCTCCAGCGCCTGCCAGGGGCGGCCCGCGCGGTAGAGCGCGGCCATGCACTGGGCGTGCAGCCCCTCGTGCAGCGGATGACGGGCGGTCAGCTCGGTGAGCTCCGTGAGCAGCTCGGCATGGCGGCCCAGCCGCAGATCGGCCTCGATACGGCGCTCCAGGACGCCGAGCCGGCTCTCCTCCAGACGGGCCAGCTCGATCTCCAGGACCGGCCCGACCTTCACATCCACCAGCGCGGGGCCGCGCCAGACGGCCAGCGCCTCGCGCAGCAGCAGGGACGCCTGGACATCGTCCCCGGCGTCCAGCGCGTCCCGACCCGCGGCCACCAGCCGGTCGTACTCATGGATGTCCACCGCGCCCGGCTGGGCCTCCAGCACATATCCGCCGTACCGCGTGGCGAGCACGTCCTTGGAAGCCTGCGGGGCCTGTGGGCCATAGGCCGCGGCCAGCCTGCGGCGCAGCTGAAGGATGTAGGTCTGCAAAGTGGTGAGCGCGCTGCGCGGCATCTGCGTGCCCCAGATTTCCTCCATAAGAGTGGGCACCGGGAGCATCTGGTTGGCGTAGACGGAAAGCAGTGCAAGGATCTGGCGCGGCTTGCCCGCGCTGGGCACGATCGACTGACCGCACGCCTCGACGCTCAGCGGCCCCAACACCTTGATGTCCATGGTCGTGTACCTCCGTCAACGGTCCGTCAAGTGCCTCCTGGCCGCGCGGCCCTGCCACCGAGGCATCTAAGAGCCTCGCTTGTGGGCGGCCTGTGCGGCCAGTGCCGGAGTAACGAGCGCGATATGAGTTCCAGAGCCTCGCACTATGACAAATTCACACCCCTGGCGATGAGAGAGTCCGCGATGACCGATACGCCCGTCCCACATGAGCCCACGAGCCCCGCCGCCCTGGCTCATCCCGCCGAGAACACCGAGGTCACCGGGGTCGCCGGGGTCGCCGGGGCCGTCCAGATCACCGAGCGCGCCAAGGCCGCCGGGGGTGCCAAGACCGCCGGGACCGCTCGTCCGCCCGCCGAGGACGACGACCTGGTCATCGAGGATCTCTCCGACGCCGCCTGGCCCGTCCCCGCGCCCGGCATCTGCATCTGCACCATCGGCGCCGGATGACCGGGCGATGACCGGCGAACTGGGCTTCACACCACACCTGCGGGTCGAGCCGGTGCCTGGCGAGGCCGTCTACCTCGTCTCCGAGCACGGGGTCACGGCGCTGCACGGGCGGGCGATCGCCGCGCTGGCGCCGCTGCTCGACGGGTCGCGGGACCTCGCCCACATCCTCACCGAGGCCGCCGCGCCCGGCCGCGCCGCGGGACCGCCCGGCGCGGTTCCGGCCGGGCAGGCCGAGCGCGTCATCGCCCGTCTCCGCGCGGCCGGGCTGGTCTCCGAGCGGGAGCGCGCCTGGAGCCCCGAGGAGGCGTACTGGGAGCTGGCGGGGCTGGGCACGGGCGGCTCCGCCCCGGCCCCCGCGCCCGCGTCCGCCCGCCCCGCCGTGGCCCCGCTGGTGCTCGGCTCGACCGACCCGGACGAGGTGGTCCGGGCGCTGCGTGTCGCGGGGCTGAGGACCGTGGACGGCGAGACCGCGGACCCGAGGTCTGTGAACGCGGAGGCGGCGGACGGCGATCCGACGGTCCCGGGGGCCAGTAGCCCTCGGCGGGAGATATGTCAAATCGCCTTCCGTCAACATGACGCCGCAGAACTCACCCTTGTGGTGTGCGATGACTACCTCGATCCCCGGCTCGCCGCCGTGGACGCCGCGCACCGGGCCGTCGGCCGTCGCTGGCTGCCCGTCAAACCGGTGGGCACCCAGGCGTGGCTGGGCCCGTTCCTCGGCGCCCCCGACGATCCGTGCTGGGTCTGTCTGGCCGACCGGCTGTGGCGCGGACGGCAGGCCGAGGCGTATCTCCAGCGCCGGCTCGGCCGCCCCGGACCGGTGCCGCGACCGCCCGCCGCCCTGCCCGCGAGCCGCGCCGCCGCGCTCCAGCTCGCCGCCCTGGAGGCCGCCAAGTGGCTGGCCGGGTACCGGCACCCGGGCCAGCGGGAGCTGCGCACCCTGGACAGCCTCACCGCCACCGTGGACCGCCATCCGCTCTCCCGACGCCCCCAGTGCGCCGGCTGCGGCGATCCGGCGCTGGTCGCGGCCCGGATACGGGCGCCCCTGTCGCTGCCCTCGCCACGGGAGCCACGGGGACCACGGGAACCACAAGAGCCACGCGAGTCACGGGAGTCACGGGAGTCACTGACCGAAACCGATACCGCTGCCGACATCTCCCCGCGCGGGATCATGGAGCGCTACGGACATCTGGTGGACCCCGTCACCGGGCTGGTCACCGAGATCCGGCGCGATCCGCGCGGCCCCGCCGTCCTCAACTGCTTCCACGCCCGCCACCCTTCGTACGCCGGAGTGGGCCCCAACAGCCGCCTGGACGCCGTAAGGGCCGGGCTGCGGGCCGCCGCCCACGGTAAGGGCCGCACGGCCGAACAGGCGCGGGCGAGCGCGCTGTGCGAGGCCCTGGAGCACTACAGCGGCCACTTCCAGGGGGACGAGCCGCGTCAGCGCGCCCGCTACCGCGATCTGCGCCCTGAGGACGCGGTGCACCCGGACACCGTCCAGCTCTTCGACCCGCGCCAGTTCCGGGACCCCGCCCTCCCCGCGCGCCACCGCGTCCAGGATCCGTTCGACGAGGGGGCGGAGCTGGACTGGACCCCGGTGTGGTCGCTCACCGCCGAGCGCCACCGGCTGCTGCCCACCGCGCTGCTGTACTACGGCGCCCCGCAGCCCCCGGGCCACCGCTGCTGCCGGGCGGACTCCAACGGCGCGGCGGCGGGCGGCACCCTGGCCGACGCCGTCGTACGGGGCTTCCTGGAGCTCGTGGAGCGGGACGCGGTCGCCCTGTGGTGGTACAACCGCACCCGGCAGCCCGCCGTGGCCCTGGACGCCTTCGACGACCCCTGGCTGGCCGAAGTGCGCGCCGCCCACCGGGGCGTGCGGCGCGAGGTGTGGGCCCTGGACCTCACCACGGACTTCGGCATCCCGGTGGTCGCCGCGCTCTCCCGGCGCCTCGACAAGCCCGCGGAGGACATCACCTTCGGCTTCGGCGCCCACTTCGACCGGCACACCGCGCTGTGCCACGCCTTCGCCGAGCTGAACCAGATGCTTCCGGCGGTGGTCGAGGCCCGTGCCGACGGCGGGGGTTACGGCGCCGCCGAGCCCGAGGCGCTGCGCTGGTTCCGTACCGCGGCCCTCGCCGACCACCCGTATCTGGCTCCCGATCCGGCCGCCCTGCCGCCCCGGGGGACATCCGGCCCTCCGGAGCCCCCGGAAGGCGGTGCGCTGGCCGCCGTAAGGGAGTTGGCGCGCGGGCGCGGGATGGAACTGCTGGTGCTGGACCAGACCCGGCCGGATGTGGGGCTGCCGGTGGCCAAGGTGCTGGTGCCCGGAATGCGCCCGCACTGGGCCCGGTTCGCGCCCGGCCGGCTCTTCGACGTCCCCGTGGCGCTCGGCCGGCTGCCGCGGCCCACGCCCTATGCGGACCTCAACCCGATTCCGTTTTTCCTGTGATCCCCCGTGATATCCAGTAACTCTGCGTACACCATGAGCCTTCCACAGGGCCTCTCCACGCCAGGTGAAGATCGGATACTCTCGGGCAAGCCACCCAATCCGGCCCGACCATCCGGAGGACGAGTGCAGGGGAGCCTCTTGCCCGACGATGCCGGGAACCATCCACCGCGCCACCAGGACGGTCTGGCGCCGCGTCTGGCCGTGGTCATCACGGTCCTCGTGCTGGTGGGGTACTTCGCCGTGGCCGTCACCTATGTGGTCGACGGCAATCGTTCGGGCAGGTCGGTCGACGCGGCGATGCTCGGTCTTGCCCTGCTGCCGATGACGATGCTGCTCTGTCTCCAGATGCTGCACTCCTTCCCCGGCCTCGCGCCCCGGCTCAGCGGTGCGCGGCGCTGGACGCTGGCGCTCCAGATGGTGCTGACCTTCGCCCCCTTCGCCATCTTCAAGCACGCCTGGCTGGGCATGCCGGGCTTCCTGGCCGGCTCCTCGCTGCTGGTGCTGGTCCCGGCGCTGGCGTGGCCCGCGTTCGCGGCCATCCTGCTGTGCACGGACGTCCTGCTGTTCCAGGTGGGCTTCGGCTGGGGTCAGGTCGCGTACACCACGGTCTCCACCGCGCTGACCGGGCTGGTGGTCTTCGGGCTCTCGCGGCTGTCCGGGCTGGTCGCCGAGGTGTCCCGGTCCCGGGCCGAGCTGGCCCGGCTGGCGGTCGCCCAGGAGCGGCTGCGGTTCTCCCGGGACGTGCACGATCTGCTGGGCTACAGCCTGTCCACGATCACCCTCAAATGCGAGCTGGTGCACCGGCTGGTGCCCCGGCAGAACTCCCGCGCCCAGCAGGAGCTCTCGGAGATCCTGCAGACCTCCCGTCAGGCCCTCGCCGACGTACGGGCGGTGGCCAGCGGCTATCGCAAGATGTCGCTGTCGGCGGAGGCGGCGACGGCCCGCTCGATGCTGGCCGCGGCGGGCATCAGCGCCACGGCCGAGATCGACTGCGGACCGCTGCCGGAGCTGGTGGACACGGTGCTGGCCAGCGTGTTGCGCGAGGGGCTGACCAATGTGCTGCGCCACAGCAATGCCGACCACTGCGCGGTCGAGGCGCGGCGCAGCGGGCACCGGGTGTCGCTGACCCTCGTCAACGACGGGGTGGGCCGGCCGTCCACGATCCTGCGCGCCGACAGCTCGGACGGCGGCAGCGGCATCGGCAACCTCCGGGTGCGGGTGGAGAACCTCGGGGGGCGGCTGCGCGCGGGCGTACGGTCGGACGGCTGGTTCGAGTTACGGGCGGAGCTGGACGTGTCCGTGAAGGCGCCGCCGCGGAGCGGCCGGGAGTACGGCCCGGGGCCGACGGTGACGGCGTGACGGGGTAACGGGGGTAACGGGGCAACGGGGCCCAATGGCGAACGGCCCCTGACTCCGTAACGGGACCCCTGACGGCCTGACCAGCACGCGGGGACGCCGTACGCCGCCTTACAGCCAGCCCGCTTCGCGGGCGATCCGGATGGCGTCCACCCGGTTGCGGGCGTCCAGCTTGGTCACGGCGGACGTCAGATAGTTGCGCACCGTGCCCACCGACAGAAACAGCTTGGCCGCGATCTGCCCGGAGTCCTCGCCCTTCGCGGCGAACCGCAGGACTTCCAGCTCCCGTGGGGTCAGCGGCTGTGGGCCGTCGTCCAGGGCGGCCAGCGCGAGCTGGGGATCGATCACCCGCTCGCCCTTGGCGACGGCGCGGATGGCGTCGCTCAGCTTCTCCGGGCTGCTGTCCTTCAGCAGAAAGCCGGAGACATGGGCGGCCAGCGCCCGGCGCAGATTTCCGGGGCGGCCGAGGCTGGTGAGCATCATGGTGCGGCATTCGGGGACGGCGGTGCTCAATTCGGCGGCGGCGGTGAGCCCGTCCACGCCCGGCAGATCGATGTCGAGCACCGCGACGTCCGGGCGGAGTTCACGGGCGCGCGGCAGGATTTCGGCGCCGTTGGAGAATTCGGCCACCACATCGATATCCGGTTCGAATTCCAGCAGGGCGACCAGTGCCTTGCGCAACATATGCATGTCTTCCGCGATCAGCACCCTGACCATGCCGCCCCCTGCTTTCCCCACCCGGCCTCACCCCGCATGGCGATTATTCCCCCGCCCTCTCGGCCATTCCATCGATTCGCGGGGAAATACGCCCGTCGAACGCCCATCCCGTAGCGCGCATGCGACCGTGCGCCCCCTTTTCACGCCGCACCACCCCGGCGGGGTGCACCGACCCCCGGCCCGAACTCGGCGTGCAGCGCGCGCACTTCACCCCGCAGATAGCGCTCGCGCAGCAGGGCGCGCCGGATCTTGGCGGTTCCCGCCCCGCGCACGGTGCCGGGGCGCACCAGCAGCAGCGCGCCGGTCTCGACCCCGAACTCCTCCGCGATCAGGGCGCGGATCCGGGCCGCCAGCCGGGGCAGCCCGGTGCGCGCCCCGCCCGCCGTACGGACGACCTCCTGGACGACCACCAGCGTCCCCGCGCCCGGCCCCGCGCAGAACACCCGGGCCGATCCCAGCGCCTTCGCGCAGCCCAGCAGTTCGCGCTCCACGTCCTGGGGGTGCAGGGTGCGGCCGTCCACCAGCAGGGCGTCACGGACCCGGCCGGTCATCCGGAGCCGGCCGTTGACCGTAAGGCCGAGATCGCCGGTGCGCAGGAAGCCGCCGGGCCCCTCGGCGACGCGGGCGGCGAACTGCGGCGCGGTGTCCGACGGACCGCCCCAGTGGCCGGTGGCGACGGCGGGGCCCCGCACCCAGATCTCCCCGGGCGCCCCGTCCGGCAGCCGGCGCCCGGTCAGCGGATCCACGACGGCGAAGTCCACGCCCGGCACCGGTACGCGCCCCGTGGCCAGCGGCACCGGCGCCCCCTCGGCCGGGACGTAACCGGCCACCAGCGTGTCCGGGCGCAGGCCCAGCGGGGCGCAGCGCTGGGGGAAGGCGGCCATGGTCCCGGCCGAGACGGGCTCCCCGGCGTTCAGCGCGGTCCGCCAGCGGGAGAGGTCGAGCCCGGCCGGCGGCTCGTCGCCGAGGAGCGCGGCGCAGCGGGCGTGCAGGACATCGGGCGCGAGGGTTTCGGTGATGCCGTGGCGGCTGATGGCGCGCAGCCAGCCGAGCGGATCGGTGCGGTACGGCTCCGCCGGGAGTGTCACGGCGGTGGCGCCGAGCCATAAGGGGTGCAGTACCTGCCCGATCAGCCCGGGGGTGTGGCGGCGGGGCAGCCACCCGCCGATCCGGGAGCGGCAGTCGGTGCCGAGCGTCCGCCGCAGCCCGGCCATGGCCGCCGTAAGGTTGCCATGCGTCAGCAGGGCGCCGCGGGGGGGCGGTGGCGGGCCCGGAGTCGTAGGCGAGCAGCGCGAGGCTGTCGGCGGTGGTGCGGAGGGGTTGCCGGGGCGTGTCGGCGCCCGCGTCGGGGCGGAGTCCGTCGACGGCGAGGCAGGTGAGACCGGCGCGGCCGATCCGGGAGAGCCGGCGGGAGGTCTCAGTGGCGTGGGCGGTCTCGGTGAGGACGAGGTCCACGGCGGCGTCCCGGACGATCGAGGCGGTGCGCTCGGCATCGGTCCGGGAGGCGGAAGGCGCGGGCACGGGCACCGCGACGGCCCCCGCGTACAGACAGCCGAGCAGCGCCACCGCGGCGCCCGGACCGGGGTCCATGGCGAGCAGCACCCGGCGGCCGACGGCGTCCCGGGCGCGCAGCCAGGCGGCCACGGCGTCGGCGCGGGCGTCGAGCGCGGCGTAGGACACGCGGTGTTCGGTGCCATCGGCGGCGGGGTGGGCGAGCGCCGTGCCGTCGGGGCACCGGAGGACCTGTTCCTTCAGGGCCTCGGACAGATTCGCGTATCGCGGCATTCTCAACTCCCGGGCGCCCGACGTCGAAAAGGGGCCCACAGTCTCGAAGCGCCACCTCGAAGCCGACTCGATCAACGGTTAGGAGCGCGCCCCGGTACTCGGCGGGGGACCGTCAGCGGCCCGGCCTGCTGCGTCGGCGCGGGTCCGGCAGCGGCCCGCCGGGCCGTCGCGGCTCCGTCATCAGCCGTCATCAGCGCGCCCGGCGGTTGACCCGGACGGTCCAGCCTCCGTCGGCGGCGCGGCCCGCCACCGTGATCCGTACGGCGTCCTCCTTGACCGACATGGTGTCCCCGACGCCGAGGGGGGCGTCGGCGAGTTCGGGGTAGACCGACTCGTTCCAGCAGGCGGAGGTGGCGGGGTGGCCGTCCAGCACCTGGACGGGGCCGTCGCCCGACGCCTTGTCGTTGTGGACGCGGTAGACCAGCACGCCCTCGGTGCAGGTGCCCGCGTCGTTGCCGCTGCCGCCGCGCGCCTCGATGGCCAGCGCGGTGGTGGGCCCGGTGCGGACCACGACCAGCCGGGTGCGGGTGTCGGGGCCGGACCGGCCGTGCGCCATGGGGGCGGCGAGCGGCTGGAGGGTGTACCGGCGCGGTCCGGTGGCGCGGTCGCAGGCCACCTGGCGCGCGCCGAGCCAGCCGAGCTTCCACTTGTGCCAGCCGAACGGATCGGGTGCCATGCCGAACTGGCTTCCCATCAGGTCCCAGTCGCCGACGTAGGTGTCCCATTCGGCGTTGCCGTCGGTGTCCTTCGGCCGGTGGTAGAGGTCGGGCAGGTCGAAGACATGCCCGGTCTCATGGGCCAGCACATTGCGGTCCGGCGGATGGTGCTCGAAAACGGTGACCAGGCGGCGCAACTCGACACCGTCCGCGCGCAGTGGCTTTTCGAAGTTGACCACTTTCGTCGCGTCGGCGTCCACACCGGGGGCGTCGGGGTCGGCGACCAGATAGACGAGGTCGTAGCGGGCGAAGTCGAGGTGCGGATCGGCGGCCGCGATGGCGTCGCTCAGATAGGCCGCGCGGCGCTGGGCGTTCCAGTCGCGCTGTATGGCGTACGCGGTGGAGCGCTGGGGCATGGTGATCCAGCGCCGCAGCGGATGCACCCGCAAGCCGAACTTCCCGTAGGAGGCCCGTTTGAAGAAATTGGGGGTCGCGGGCATGTGGTCGGCGGCCAGCTGGGCGGGGGTCACCCGGGGCCGGGCGTCGGGGAAGGACAGGAAGACCATCGCCGCGTCCAGGTGGCGGACCGGGCGCGGATAGCGGGAGTTCCAGCTGTCCACGCCCTCCGAGTGGTGGGCGTCGGTGCGTTTCAGGTCACAGGGGCCGCCGGGGCCGGCCGCGACGGCGGGACCCGCCACCACAGTGGTCGCGATGAGCGCGCTCAGCGAGGTGAGCAGGGCTCCGGTCCGACGCAGCCGAGGCTGCCGGTGCACCCCCTCGGGTACCTGAGGACGCACCATGTCGACCTCCCGGGCGTAGTCGGAACACCCACTCCACCCTGAGGCGGATTGGCGGGGTACGCCCTGTTGGGTTGGGCTGGTCGAGTGAAGAGGCCGCTATCCGGGTACGTAACAGACGGTCACAATCGGTCAGAGCGGCCGTTGGCCCGCGCAGAGTCGAACAGATACGACCAAACACATTGTCAAGGCGGCGGTGAGCGCGATGACATCGATGGAACGCCCGGAGCACGAGCCCCTATGATCGGCACATTTCCAGCGGGGAATCCCCCTTCAGGCAGGCACTTATGGTCGGCCCGGCATCCGGTGTGAGACATGCACAAGATGTGTACGAACAACCTGGACACAACAAACGCCACGCGGGAGCGAGCGGTGAGCGGAACCCCCGACGGGCAGGGACGCGCCCCGGGCGCGACACTGCCGATGATCACAGAGCGTGAGGCTATGCCGAGCGTCCTTCCGGTCGCGGAGGACCCCGGCGCACCCCGTCCGGCCCCCGGCGCGCCGTCGGTCCTGGGCACGCCCCCGGCCCCCGGCGCGCCCCCGGGCGCGGGGCACCCAACGGGGCATACCACCGGGCCCACGGCGGGGCATACCGCCGGGCCCACCACCGGGCCCACCACCGGTCCCGCGCCCGGCGACTACCGCGCCGCCTTCAATGTGGCGCGCCTCGCCATGGCCGTCGTCGACCGCGAGGGCCGGGTGCTCGACGCCAACCCCGCGCTCGGCGCCCTGCTCGGCACCGATCCGGCCCTGCTGATCACCCGCAGCGCGGCGGACCTGGCCGATCTGCGCGAGGATCCGCGCACCTGGCGGGAGTACCGGGACGTCCTCGACGGCCGTGCCGCGCGGCTGCGCCGCACCCGACGGCTGCGGCGCGCCGACGGCCATGCCCTGTGGGCCGAGATCACCGTCGAGCCCGCGCCGGACAGCTGCAGTCTGCTGCTGTCGATGGCCGACATCAGCGACCAGCGGGACCTCCAGGGACGGCTGCGCCATCTGCAGATGCACGACCCGGTGACCCGGCTGCCCAACCGCAGCCTGTTCTTCGAGCGGATGACCAGGGCGCTGGAGGCGGCCACCTACGATCACGGCGGCACCGGCCGGATCGGGCTCTGCTATCTCGACCTGGACGGCTTCAAGGCGGTCAACGACACCCTCGGCCACCGGGTCGGCGACCGGCTGCTCGGCGCGGTCGCCAAGCGGCTCACCGACTGTGCGGCGCCCGACGGCCATCTGGTGGCGCGGCTCGGCGGGGACGAGTTCGCCCTGCTGGTCCGCAACTCCACCGGCACCGAGCAGCTGTGCGACCTCGCCCGGACGGTGCTGGCCGCCCTTCAGGAACCGTTCGACGTGGGCGGGCAGCGGCTGTCGGTGTCGGCGAGCATCGGCGTGGTGGAGCGGCCCGCGGCCGGCACCCACACCACCTGGCTGATGCAGGCCGCGGACACCACGCTGTACTGGGCGAAGGAGGACGGCAAGGCGCGCTGGACCCTCTTCGACCCGGAGCGCAACGCCCATCGGATGACCCGGCAGGCGCTGTCCAGCACCCTGCGCCCGGCGGTCGAACGGGACGAGTTCGTGCTCGACTACCAGCCGCTGGTGGGGCTGGGCGACGGGGTGGTCCGGGGGGTGGAGGCGCTGGTGCGCTGGGACCATCCGCAGTTCGGGCGGCTGTCGCCGAACCGCTTCATCCCGCTGGCCGAGGAGAACGGCGCGATCGTGCCGCTGGGCCGGTGGGTGCTGCGCACCGCCTGCCGCCAGGCCCGTGCCTGGCAGCTGGCCGAACCGCCGCATCCGCTGGTGGTCAGCGTGAATGTGGCGGTCCGCCAGGTGTGGGACTCCGATCTGGTGGCCGATGTCGGCGCGATCCTGGCCGAGACCGGGCTGCCGCCGCAGCTGCTCCAGCTGGAGCTGACCGAGTCGGCCGTGATGGGGTCCACGGGGCGGCCGCTTCAGGCGCTTCAGGCGCTCAGCGACATGGGGGTGGCCATCGCGATCGACGACTTCGGGACGGGCTACTCCAACCTCGCCTATCTCAGCCGGCTGCCGGTCTCCACGCTCAAGCTGGACGGCTCCTTCGTCCAGGGGTTCCGGGCGGAGGAGCATCCGAATCCGGCCGACGAGACCATCGTCGAGGCGTTGGTGCAGCTCGCGCACCGGCTGGGCCTCACGGTGACGGCCGAATGCGTGGAGAGCGCCGAGCAGGCGGAGCGGCTGAGGCGGATCGGCTGCGATACGGGACAGGGGTGGTTCTACTCCCGTCCGGTGCCGCCGGACCGCATCCAGGCGATGATCAACTGCCCGGCGCCGGATTAGGGCTACGCCTCCGTCTGCGCCGTCGGCAGATCGTAGGCGTCGGCGATCAGCTCGTACGAGCGCAGACGGGCGTCACGGCCGTGGGCATTGGCCGTGATCTTGATTTCGTCCGCTCCGGTGCGCTTGATCAGCCCGTCGAGCCCCTCGCGGACCTGGTCCGGGCTGCCGTACTCGACATTGGCGAGCCAGCTGTTGATGAAGTCGCGCTCGATCTCGTTGAACTCGTACCCCTCGGCCTCCTCGGGCGTCGGCACCAGGCCGGGGCGTCCGGTGCGCAGCCGGATCATGGCCAGGGCGCCGGTGAGCACCTGGCGGTGGGCCTCCTTCTCGTCCTCGGCGGCGAAGGCCGAGACGCCGATCGAGGCGTACGGCTCGTCCAGCACGGCGGACGGCCGGAAGGTCTCGCGGTAGAGGTCGAGCGCGGGGACGGTGTTGGCCGCGGAGAAGTGGTGGGCGAAGGAGAACGGCAGGCCGAGCATCCCGGCGAGCCGGGCGCTGAACCCGCTCGAGCCCAGCAGCCAGATCGAGGGCCGGCCGGCGGACTGGACCCCGCCGGGCACCGTGCCCTGCACCGGCCCCGGCACCGCGTGGATACGGGCGTAGCGGTGGCCGTCGGGGAAGTCGTCGTCGAGGAAGCGGGTCAGCTCGGCGAGCTGCTGGGGGAAGTCGTCGGCGCCCTCGCGCAGCCGCTCGGTGCGGCGCAGCGCGGCGGCCGTGGCCCCGTCGGTGCCGGGGGCGCGGCCGAGGCCGAGGTCCACCCGGCCGGGGGCGAGCGCCTCCAGGGTGCCGAACTGCTCGGCGATGACCAGCGGGGCGTGGTTGGGGAGCATCACCCCGCCGGAGCCCAGCCGGATCCGCTCGGTGTGCGCGGCGAGATGGGCGAGGATCACGGCCGGGGAGGAGCTGGCGACCCCGGGCATGGAGTGGTGCTCGGCGACCCAGAAGCGCTGGAAGCCCCGGCGCTCGGCGAGCCGGGCGAGCTCGGTGGTGGTCCGCAGCGCCTCGGCGGCCGTCACCCCGCTGCCGACGGTCGCGAGGTCCAGCACCGACAGGGGCACCGGTGCGCTGCCGAGGGGCCGGGCCCGGATGGGGTCGCGCTGGTCGTCTCGCCGGTCCTGCTCATCGGCCACGGTGGCCCGCCTCCCTGGTCGCACCGCACGGTGCGCGTATGTCGTATGCGTGTGCGGCACCGCGCCGCCACGCCTCTACGTCTACCGGCGACATTCAACCGGAGAAAGGCTCCGGTTTATTCCCGGCCCTTGTTCCCCGGCCTCCGGTGAACGGCCGGGTCCGCCGCCACCTGGGGAGGAGGTGTGGCGGCGGACCCGACGACGGTGTCCCGCGCGATCACGCGGAACGGGCCTAGCCCGCGGTCCGCGCGGTGCGGCGGCGGTGGAGGGCCAGCGCCGTACCGGCGCCGCCGAGTACCAGCACACCCGCCGTGAGGCCGATGGGGAGGGCGGCGGAGATGCCCTTGTCCTCGGCGAGCCGCCGGGTGGTCGGGGCGTCGGCGGCCGCGGCGTTCACGATCGGGGCGTGGGTGGCCAGGGCGGAGGTCGTGTAGTGACCGGACGTGTGGACCGACGCGACCGAGCCGTCGGACTTCAGCAGCACCTGGGTGTTGTTGGGGTGACGGAAGTCGAAGAGCCCGGAGAGGGTGTTCGCCCGGCGGTCGAAGGAGGCGTCACCGATCCGGCCGGTGTGCCAGTTGTCCTCGATGAAGCGGGTGATCGAGGTCTGCTCGGTCTGGGTGTGGTCGACCTTGTTGGACTTGCTGAAGGGCGAGATCACCAGCAGCGGCTGCCGGGGGCCGGGGCCACAGCGGTCCTGGTAGCCGCCCGCGGGCTTCGGAGCGGACTGGCAGGCGGGGCTGTCGGTGGCCTTGCCGCCCGAACCCGTGGTCTTGTCGGTCGACCCGTTGAGGGGCTTGGCGTAGGCGTGGTCGTACCAGCCGTCGCTGTCGTCGTACGCGACGACGATCGCGGTGTCCTTCCACTGCGGCGACTTCTGGATCGCGTTGATCTGCTCGACCAGGAAGTGCTGCTCGTCGACCGGGTCGGAGTAGCCGGCGTGGCCGTCCTGGTATTCGGCGGCCTTCAGGAAGCTGACGGACGGCAGATGGCCCGTCTTGAGCGCCGCGTCGAAGTCGGTGAGGTCGTAGTTGTGGTTGGCCCGGCCGCTGTGCCCGATCTCCTGGACGTTCTTCGGCGGGAGGTGATGCGGGTTGGCCGTGGACTTGTAGTACTGGAACGGCGCATGGTGCGGGCTGTAGTCCACCGAGGCCGCGCCGCCGACGTTCTTGTGGGTGGTGCCGGAGCACTTGGCGTAGTGATCCTGCTCACCGTCCCAGGCGGTGCTGGGGCGGAAGCCGCCCTGGAACCAGCCCCAGCTCACATCCCTGGCGTTGAGCAGGTCGCCGACGTTCCGGCCCTTCATCCGGGCCAGGGCGTTGCCGCTGGTGTGGTCCTTGTTGGAGCAGTCGTCGAAGGCCGGGTCCGGGTCGTTGATCATCGTGCCGACGCCCTTGGCGTCCGGCGAGGCCACCGCGTACGCGTCCGGCTTGTCGGTCTGGACCGGGTCCTCGGTGGAGGACTTGGGGTCGGTGGAGATCACCCCATGGGTCTGGCCCGAGATCAGCTCCAGCGCTCCGGGGCTGGAGGGACCGTAGGCCGAGCTGAAGGAGCGGTCGCTCATCGCGTAGTGCTGGGCGTAGTTCCACAGGCCGGTGACGGTGTTCCCGTCGTAGTAGTCCATCACCAGACCGGGCTCGCCGAACAGCCCGGTGCACTTGCTGACCTCGGTGTTCTCCACGAACTTATCGGCCTTGCCGCCATTGGCGGCGTACTGCTCGGGGCCGTAGGAGTGGTTCTGGTCGCAGGTCATGGCCTGGTCGCCGCGCAGCCGCTTGGGCTTGTAGAGATTGGGGTTCTTCTCCAGCAGCCCCGCGTTCGCGAGGGTGTCGATGTCCTTGGGGGTGTCCTTGGCCGGCGTGAACCTGGTGCCGTCCGTGTTCGCGGCCTCGGGGTAGGTGCCGAAGTAGTGGTCGAACGAGATGTTCTCGTCGAAGATCACCACCACATGCTTCACCGGGGTCGCGGTGTGGCCGCCCTTCGCGGGCGCGGCCCATGCGGGAGCCACCCCGCCCACGGTCGCCAGGGCCGCGGCGCCGGCCAGGGCACCCCAGCGCGCGACCCGGCCACGCCGTCGGCCGCCTTCGGATCCTGCCGTGCCGCCCATGCCATGCCTCCACATGATTCGCGTTTCACACCTGCGCCTGATCCTGTGCCGCGGGCAGGACTCTCCGATGGAATCCATGGAGGCGGCCGAGTGAATAGAGGGTCAGAAGAATCCAAGGAACTCTTGAGGTGTTCTTGACCGGATGGTGGGGCGACTATCAGGACAGAAGGGTCCGTCCCAGCCAGTCGGAGCGGTCCCTCACCCCGGGGAGGGCGAAGAAATAGCCGCCGCCGAAGGGGGTGATGTAGTCCACCAGCGGCTCCCCCGCCAGCCGCTTCTGCACGGTCTCGAACTGGCGCTCGAGGTCCTGTTGGTAGCAGCAGAACAGCAGCCCCATGTCCAAGTTGCCATTGCCGTCCATGCCCCGGTCGTAGTTGTAGGCACGGCGGAGGATGCGCTGGTCCTCGGTCCGGGCGGTGCGCGGATTGGCCATCCGTATATGGCTGTCCAGCGGAATGATGTCGCCCTTGGGGTCCTGTGCGAAGCGCGGGGTGTCGAACTCATGCTGACCGTCCAGCGGGGCGCCCGAGTCCCGGCTGCGGCCGAACATGCGCTCCTGCTCGCTGATCGACACCCGGTCCCAGAACTCCACCAGCATCCGGATCAGCCGGACCACCAGATAGCTGCCGCCGGTGGCCCAGGCGGGCTCCCCGGAGTGGGCGCCCACCCACACCAGACGGTCCATCGCCCGCGCGTCCCCGGTCTCCGGGTTGGCGGTGCCGTCCTTGAACCCCATGTGGTTGCGCGGGGTGCCGGACGGGCGCGGCGGGCTGACGAAGCCGTCGATACGCCAGCGGATCTGCAGCGCGCCCCGGGTGTGGCGGGCGATGTCGCGCAGCGCGTGCAGCACCGTGTCCGTGCTGTCGGCGCACAGTTGGAGGCTCAGATCGCCATGGCACCAGTCGGGATCGAGATCGTCGTCGGGGAAGGACCGCATCGCGCGCAGCCGCCGGGGCTTGCGGTCCCGCAGTCCGTAGCGCTCGTCGAAGAGCGAGGCGCCCACGCCGACGGTCGCGGTCAGCCGGTCGGCGGCCACCTCCGGGCCCAGGGTGCCGGAGTCGGCGGGCGGCGCGGTGATCCCGACCGGATCGGGGGCGCCTCCGGCGGTGAGGAAGCGGCACCGCTCGGTGAGCGTACGGAAGGCGTCGGTCAGCTCCTTGCGGCCCTCGGCCATGGTGTCGAAGGTGATGATCGCGGTGGCCCGCTGGGGCGGGGTGAGGATCCCGGCCTGATGGGTGCCGTGGAAGGGGACGCGGGTGGGCTTCGTCTCCGGTCCGCCCTCCTTCGCGGCCGCCGTGCCCGCGGCCGTGCCGGCCACCGCGCCGACCGTGCCCGCGGCGGCGCCCAGCAGAAAGCCCCTGCGCAGCACCTCGCTCACCGGGTCCTCCGCACATCCATCAGCGCCGCGACCTGGGCCAGCCGCTCCACCAGCGCGCCCGTGTCCGCGTTGAGCCGCCGGCGCCCGGTGCGGCTCAGCCGGTCCAGCGGGGTCCAGCGGTCGCCGTGGTGCGAGCGCTCCAGGGTCCGCTGGGCGCGGTCCAGGTCGCTCTCCAGCTCGGGCAGCCACGGGGCACGGGGCTTCAGCAGCGGCTCCAGCCGGCGCAGCGCGGCCCGGGTGCCGTCCAGATTGGCCCGCGCGGTGGCCAGATTGGTGCCGCTGCCGTAGTCGGTGCGGCCGGTCAGCTCGAACTGCACGGTGTTCTCCATGATCTCGTGCGCCCGCAGGCCCAGGTCGGCCGGGTCCATCCGCTCCTGCGGCCAATCGTCCCGCAGGTCTCGGACGTCCTTGACGAGCCGGTCGGCGACCGGGCGCAGTGAGCTCGCGGACTCGCCGTGCCACAGGCCGTACTCGAGGCGGTGGAAGCCGGTGAAGTCCGGGTCGTGGACCCCGTCGGACAGCCCCGCCGTGGTGCCGTTGATCGCCCCGTCGGCATCGCCGAAGGTGCCATAGGCGGCGCCCATCCGCTCGTACACCAGATGGGCGGGCAGCCACACGGCACGGGCCGTGGCCAGGTCACCGCAGTGGATGGCCGAGCGCAGCGCGTCCGTGCGCCGCACCAGCTCGTCCATCCGGCCCGCCACCCACTTCTGGTAGGCGATGGTGGGCGGGATCAGATCCTGCTGGCTGACCGGGACCGCGGCCGGTCCACCACCCCGCGCCGGTCCGGACACGGTGACGGTGGGCCCGGTGACCGCGTCCGCGTCCTCGGGCAGGCAGACGAAGGCGTAGGAGCCCCCGCCGAGCGTGACGCTCAGCGGTCTGCTGGTGCCGGGGCCCAGGCCCTCCACCTCTCCGTAGACGGCGCCGTTCGCCGGATTGGTGAGATAGACCTCGGCCGGTCTGCTGGAGATGTTCCGCAGATCGAAGACCTGCTTGCCACGGGTGGCATCGGTCCAGCCACGGCCGCAGCCGCCCTCGGACACCTCGACGGAGGTGTGCCGCAGCCCGTCCGATGACTTCGTGGGCGCGCTTCCGCTCGCGGAGGGGTGCGCACGGGAGCCGTCCGAGGAGCCTCCGCCGACCGCCAGCGCGCCGATTCCGACGGCCGTGGCCACCGTCACCGCACCGGCGACCAGCAGATGACGTGCCGGCGGGACCGGGGAGAGATGTTGGCGACGCACGGCTGCATGCTAGGCGCAGTCCGATAAGCGGAATGCCCTGATGGCAAAAGAGCGCCTGGAATTTCGCCGGGATTCAGCTCCCGGTGACCGGCTCCTCGCGCCCTTCGGCGCGCCCGCCCGCGGCCGCGCCACCCGCCGCGCTATCCGCCGCTCCGGGCGAAGAGCGTGCCCAGCCGGTCATGGACCGGATCACGGCCCAGCAGCCGCAGGCCCTCCCAGACCGTGACCTGGTTGGCCGTGAGCACCGGCTTGCCCAGCTCCGCCTCCAGATCCGGAATCCAGGCGGCGGTGTGCAGGGCGGTGTCCGGCAGGAGCACCGCCTGGGCCTCGGGGTGGTCCCCGGCGCGGCCCAGCTCCAGCACCTCCTCCCGGCCCCAGGTGCCGACCTCCGCGGCTGTGATGATCCCGCTGCCGCGCATCGAGACCACCTCGGCACCGGCCGCCTTCAAAAATGCCCGGAAGTAGTCGGCGACGTCCTCCGGGTAGGTGGCGGCGATGGCCACCCGGTCGGCGCCGAGCGCCTGCACCGCGTGGGCGAAGGCGAAGGAGGTGCTGGAGGCGGGCATCCCCGCCGTCTCGCTCAGCTCGCGCACCTGCTCCTTGGCGCCCTCCCAGCCGAAGACGAAGCTGGCACTGGTGCACGCCCAGACCACGGCCCGGGCGCCGCGCTCGGCGAGCTCGGCGACCCCGGCCGCGAGGCGGGCCGCCGACCCCATCTCCAGCAGGGCGTCCACCCGATGGGCGTCCTCACCGATGTCGGTGTGGACCAGCGGAAGCCGGATGTCGCCACTGTCGCCGCCGAGCATGCCTTCCAGGCGCGGGTATTCGTCCTCGGCGGAGTATCCGGGGTAGAGAAAGCCCACCGTGTCCGGGGCCGGGTGCGTCGAGTCCACCATGACTGCCTCCTTGACTGGCGGCCCCCGCGAGCGCCGCCCCTGCACTGCTGTCACTTCTCCTACACCGCGGACGCCCGGCGGGTTCCCACCCGCCGGGGCACCCACCCCGAACGCCGGAGCGGGCCCGGCCACGCCAGGGCGCCCACCCCTTGCGCAGAGGCGGGCCGCCCTTCACATCACGTCACATCACGCCGGGCCGCCGTCTCACCCCGCGGCCGGGCCTCCGGAATCGTCCAGGTAGGGGCCCTCGCCGAGGCCGGTGCCGAAGCCCGGGTCGAGCCCGTCGGCCGGGTCGCCGTCCGGCCCCGGCGAGGCCGCGCCGGCCAGCGCCGCCTCCGGCTCGTCCACCACGGACTCGACCGCCTCCACGGCTCCGAGCATCGACTCGACGACCGGGTCCGTCACCGGGAACGGGCCGCTGGGCGACACCGACATCCCCGCCGGACCGGACCGGGCCACCGGGTCCAGCAGCGCCTGGTACGGCCCCACGGCCTGGGCGCCGATCGCCCGCAGCGCCGCCCACATGGTGACCTGGTTCGCGGACAGCACGGGCATCCGCAGCTCCGCCTCCAGCTGCGGGATCACGTCGTAGGTCGGCAGATTGGTGCAGCTGATGAAGAGCGCGTCGGTGGCCCCGACCACCGCCTGCCGGGCCATGTCGACCACATCGCGGTACGGCACCTTCCAGATGTGCCGGGTCAGTCCGAGGTACGCCCGTCCGGTGACGGTCATCCCGCCCTCGGCGAGATACTCCTCCAGCGAGTCGGTGACGGACTGGGTGTACGGCGTCACCACCGCGATCCGCCGGGCGCCGATCTCCCGCAGCGCCTCCAGCAGCGCGCCCGAGGTGGTCAGCGACGGAATCTCACCCGCCTGGGACATGGCCGCGCACATCGCGCGCTCCCCGGCCACACCGCCGACGAAACTGCCCGAGGTGCACGCGTACGCCACCACTTCCGGTGCGACGGCCGCCAGCGCCTGTACCGCGTCGTGCAAGGTCTCGTGCTCACTCACAAGTCGTGCCAGGTCGAGGCTCACCTCGACGGGTACGAACGGGGTACGGGTGAGGTGGAGGGATACCTCGTCCGGCACCCAGCGCCACAGCTCACGGTCGAGTGCGAAGTCGAACGGTGCCACCACACCCACGCCGCGCTGCGGCCGTGGGCCACCCAGAAAAGAGACGTCCAAAGCGAGCCCCAATACGGAACGGAGGGACTGGACCATTGGCCAGAGATTTGGATGGAGAGAGCCGGCCTGATGCCGGGGACGCCGGGACAGATGCCGTTGTTGACGACGGTAGTTTCCGCTGCCTAGCGTGGTCAATCCTCAAACTGAGGCGCCTGCCCGCTCCTTCTTCAGGCAAACCCATCCACGTTTCGAAACGGTTTCCCGCCTATGTCCGAAAGCACAGTTGTCGTCTTCGGCGACCAGCCGCCGGTCCACCTGGACCGGGTGGCCGGCCGGGCCAAGGTGCTCGTCTGTGACGAGAACTCGCTGCCCCAGGCGCTCCCCACCGCGGATGTGCTCCTGGTCTGGGACTTCACCTCCGACGCGGTCCGCGACGCCTGGCCCGGCGAGGGTCCCCGGCCGGCGTGGGTCCATACCGCGAGCGCGGGGGTGGACCGGCTGCTCTGCCCCGAACTCGTCGCGTCCGACACGGTACTGACCAATGCCCGAGGGGTCTTCGAGCAGCCGATCGCGGAGTATGTGGCCGGTCTGGTGATCGCCATGGCCAAGGACTTCCACGGAAGCTGGGAGCTGCAGCGGCAGCGACGCTGGCAGCACCGCGAGACGATGCGGCTGGCCGGAACGCGCGCCGTGGTGGTGGGCGCGGGTCCCATCGGCCGGGCCGTCGGCACCACCCTGGCCGCGCTCGGCGTGGTGGTCGACCTGGTGGGCCGCACCGCTCGGCAGGGCGTGCGCGGCGGCGACGAGCTGCCCGAGCTGCTTCCGTCGGCCGACTGGGTGGTGAGCGCGGCGCCGCTCACCGACGCCAACCGCGGCATGTTCGACCGCGCCGTCTTCGACCGGATGAAGTCCTCCGCCCGGTTCATCAACATCGGCCGCGGCCCCCTGGTCGTCGAGAAGGACCTCACGGCGGCCCTGGTCGCCCGGCGGATCGCCGGCGCGGCCCTGGACGTCTTCGAACACGAGCCGCTGGCCTCGGACGATCCCCTGTGGGACGTACCCGGGCTGTTCGTCTCGCCCCATATGAGCGGCGACACGGTCGGGTGGCGCGACCATCTGGCCGACCAGTTCCAGGACAACTACGAGCGCTGGTGCGCGGGCGAACCACTGCTCAACATCGTCGACAAACGCCTCGGGTACGTACCGGTGGACTGATCGCAGGACCTGAACGGAGAGCCGGATGACCGACATTCACGACCTGACAGCGGTTCAACTCGTCGAGCGCTATGCCTCCGGCGAGCTCTCCCCCGTCGAGGTGACCCGTGCCGTCCTCCACCGGATCGAGCAGATTCAGCCGGAGGTGAACGCCTTCACCCGGGTGGACGCCGAGGGCGCGCTGCGGCAGGCGGAGGAGTCCGCCGAGCGGTGGCGGCGCGGGGCCCCGGTGGGCCTGGTGGACGGCGTCCCGGTGTCGGTGAAGGACATCCTGCTGCAGCGCGGCGCCCCCACCCTGCGCGGTTCGCGGACCGTACGGCCCGAGGGCGGGCCATGGGACGAGGACGCGCCCTCGGTGGCGCGGCTGCGCGAGCACGGCGCGGTGTTCGTGGGGAAGACCACGACCCCGGAGTTCGGCTGGAAGGGCGTCACCGACAGCCCGGTCCACGGGGTCACCGGCAATCCGTACGACCCCCAGCGGACCGCGGGCGGCTCCAGTGGCGGCAGCGCGGCCGCGGTCGCGCTGGGCGCGGGTCCGCTGAGCGTGGGGACGGACGGCGGGGGCTCGGTCCGTATCCCGGCGGCCTTCTGCGGCATCTTCGCGCTGAAACCCACCTATGGGAGGGTTCCGCTCTATCCGGCGAGCGCGTTCGGCACCCTGGCCCATGTGGGGCCGATGACCCGGGACGCGGCCGACGCGGCGCTGATGATGGATGTGATCTCCGGTCCGGACTGGCGCGACTGGTCCCAGCTGGGACCCGCCGAGGGCGGCTTCCGGGAGGCGCTCACCGCCGACGGGGGCGGGGTGGACGGCCTGCGGATCGCCTACAGCCCCGCGCTCGGCGGCGCGGCCGTGGTCGACCCGGAGGTGGCCGCGTCGGTGCGGCGCGCGGTGGATCTGCTGGCGGAGCTGGGCGCGGTGGTCGAGGAGATCGACCCGGGGTTCGAGGACCCGGTGGAGGCGTTCCACACGCTGTGGTTCAGCGGCGCGGCCCGGGTGGTGCAGCCACTGGGGCAGGAGGACTGGGAGCTGCTGGACCCGGGGCTGCGCGAGATCTGCGCCCAGGGGGCGTCGTACAGCGCGCTGGACTATCTGGCGGCCGTGGATGTGCGGATGGCACTGGGCCACGCCATGGGGCGGTTCCACTCCGCGTACGACCTGCTGGTCACCCCCGCGCTGCCGATCACCGCGTTCGAGGCGGGGGTGGAGGTGCCCAAGGGCTCGGAGCACACCCGGTGGACCGGCTGGACGCCGTTCACCTACCCGTTCAACCTGACCCAGCAGCCCGCGGCCTCGGTGCCGTGCGGCCTCAGCGGCGCGGGCCTGCCGATCGGGGTGCAGCTGGTGGGCGCGCGCCACGCGGACGCGCTTGTGCTGCGCGCGGCGCACGCGCTGTTCGAGGCGGGGCTGGCGGACGGGGTGCGCCCCCCGGCGGCATAAGGCCCATTCCCCCGGGCCAGGGGCGGCCCCGCCCCGGCCCATGGGCTGCGCCGGGCGCAGGCGCGCCAGGCACAGGCGCGCCAGGCACAGGCGCGCCGGGCACGGGCCGAGGGTCTGTGCCCCGTGCGAGGCCTGTGCCCGGTACGAGCCGAGGTCTAGGCGCGGCGGAAGTTCAGCGTCTCCCCCAGCGCCCCCGCGCGCCACAGGTCCTGGCAGGCGTCGGCCATACGGTCGAGGCCGTCCACGATCGTGCCCCAGACGATCCCGGGCACCCAGCCCGCGTCGCCGTTGATCAGCAGGTTGTTCCGCTCGTAGAAGAGCGCCAGGTCGATCACCTGCCGCCGCCCCTGGTGCTTGGCCTCGGTCTCGTATCCGTACGACTTGGTCCCGAGCTGGGTGTCCGTGAAGGTGAAGTAGCACAGGTCCCCGGGGATCGGAGTGATCGTCGGGTTCTCGAGGGGCGGCTCCTCGGGCGCGAAGGGGGGCAGCAGCGCGTAGATCTCGTTACGTGCGTACTTGGCGTGATACACGTCACCCCCGAGCGGCAGGGCGTTCCACACCGCGTCGCAGGTGATCGGCGCGAGATCGTCAAGGAGCTTGGCCGTGCAGCTCACCCCGCGCTTGTCGAGCGAGACCTCGATGAACCGGTCGGCTCGGTCAACCATCGACTTTCCTCCAGGTCGCTTCGGAACCAGTCCTGTCCCAGGGGACTACCCAGACATCGGCTGTATCAAGGGCCGGAAACGACCCGCATACATTTGCCGCAGTCGGGTAGCCGCGCGCCCATGGCTCCACCACGTGGGAAAGACACCGATAGCAGAGAAATAGCAAAAATGGGCCCAAGCCGGCGTGCCCTCCTCGCCGGCGGTGCGGCCCTGGGTCTGCTGGGCGCGGCCGGCTGCAGCCGGGTGTCCGGCTCGGGCGCCAAGGACGGGGGCAATCTGCTGGAGCGGCTCCGGTCGCAAGGGACGGTCCGGCTGGGAATTGCGGGGGAGATCCCATTCGGCTACATCGACGAGAACGGCGAGTTCACCGGCGAGGCGCCGGAGATCGCGAAAGTCATCTTCAAGCGGCTGGGCGTGCCCAAGGTCCAGCCGGTGCCGACCGAGTTCGGCTCGCTCATTCCGGGTCTTCGGTCGCAGCAGTTCGACGTGGTGTCGGCGGGGATGTACATCAACCCCGAGCGCTGCGCCCAGGTGATCTTCTCGGACCCCGACTACCGCATGCGTGACGCGTTCATCGTGCGCAAGGGGAACCCCAAAGGCCTGCACAATTACGAGGATATCTTCAAGAAGAAGGCCAAAATGGCCACCGGTACCGCCTACGCCGAGATCGGCTATGCGGAGGACGCCGGGATCAAGCAGAGCGACATGCTGATCCTCCCCGACCAGCTGGCCGGGCTGCTGGCCGTGGAACAGGGCCGGGCCGATGTCTTCGCGGGCACGACCGTGACCGTCCACAACGTGGTGAAGCAGCGGAACAGCCAGCGGGCCGAGGCCACCGAGCCGTTCCAGGCGTACGTCGACGGCAAGCCGGACATCGGCGCCGGCGGCTTCGCCTTCCGACCGGAGGAGACCAAGCTCCGGGACGCGTTCAACGTGGAGCTGCACAAGATGAAGAAGAGCGGCGAGCTGCTGCGCATCGTGCGGCCCTTCGGCTTCACCAAGGAAGAGATGACCGATCTGACCGCCAAGGAGCTGTGCTCATGACGGCCGGGCTGTGGGAAAACTGGCTTCTTCCGGGCATCTGGATCACCGTCCAGCTGACCCTTTACAGCGCGGTCTTCGCGGCCGTCGTGGCGTTCGGCATCGGGATCGCGCGCACCTCCCGGCTGTGGATCGTCCGCTTCCTGACCGGCTTCTATGTGGAGGTCTTCCGCGGCACCTCGGCCCTGGTGCTGATGTTCTGGCTGTTCTTCGTGATGCCACTGGCCTTCCAGTTCCAGCTGGTGCCGATGTGGGCCGCGGTGCTGGCGCTGGGCCTCACCTACGGGGCGTACGGCTCGGAGATCGTGCGTGGCGCGATCGCCGCGGTGGCCCCGGCGCAGCGTGAGGCGGCCATCGCGCTCAGCTTCACGCCCGCGCAGCGGATGCGCCGGGTGATCCTGCCGCAGGCGATCCCGGAGATGATCCCGCCCTTCAACAATCTGCTGATCGAGCTGTTGAAGGCGACCGCCCTGGTCTCCGCGGTGAGCGTCGCCGACATCACCTTCGCCGCCCAGCTCTCGCGGCTGGCGACCGGTGACAGCCTGGAGATCTACGCGATCATCCTGGTCCTCTACTTCGTGCTGGCCTTCGTCCTCACCCGGCTGATGCGGCTGCTGGAGCGGCGCGCCAAGGCGGGCATCGGCCAGGCCCCCGTGAAGTCCGACAAGGGCCCGCTGGTCACCCGGAAGCTGTCCTCGCGCCAGGAGGCCGAGCAGTCGTCCAACGTCATCACGGCGGGAGGTGCCCAGTGAGCTGGAACTGGGATGTGGCCAAGGACTTCCTCCCCGAGCTGGGCAACGGACTGCTGATCACCCTGGAGGCGACCGCCCTGGGCTCGGTCCTGGCGTTCGCGCTCGGCCTGGTGTGGGCGATGGCCTTCCGCTCGCCGACCCGCTTCGTCCGCTGGCCGGTGGCGGCGGTCGTGGAGTTCATCCGCAACACGCCGCTGCTGGTGCAGCTGTTCTTCTTCTACTACGTGCTGCCGACCTGGGACATCAAGTTCTCGGCGCTCACCACCGGAGTGATCGCGCTCGGTCTGCACTACTCGACGTACACCGCCGAGGTCTACCGGGCCGGTATCGACGGTGTGCCCAAGGGCCAGTGGGAGGCGGCGACCGCGCTCAGCCTCTCCCGCGGCCGTACCTGGACCGCGGTGATCCTGCCGCAGGCCATTCGCCGGGTGGTGCCCGCACTGGGCAACTACGTCATCGCGATGCTGAAGGACTCCCCGATGCTCGCGCTGATCGGCGTCGTCGACATGCTGCAGAAGGCGCGCGCGGAGGGCGCGTCGTCCTTCCAGTACATCGAGCCCTACACGATGGTCGGCATCGCCTTCATCCTCATCGCCTATCCGGCATCCCTTCTGATGCGAGCCCTGGAGCGTCGTCTTGGCCACTGAAACCGACCACACGAACCCTGCCGTGGACGGCAGTGAACTGATCCGCTTCGACCAGGTGACCAAGCGCTTCGGCAGCAATACGGTCCTGGACAACCTCGACTTCTCGGTCTCCTCCGGTAAGCACGTCACGCTGATCGGCCCCTCGGGCTCGGGCAAGACCACGATCCTGCGGCTGCTGATGACGCTGATCAAGCCGGACGAGGGCACGATCAAGGTCGACGGCGACTACCTGACCCATGAGGACAAGGGCGGCAAGCTGGTCCCGGCGGGCGAGAAGCACACCAGAGAGGTGCGCAAGAAGATCGGAATGGTCTTCCAGCAGTTCAACCTCTTCCCCAATATGCGGGTGCTGCGGAACATCACCGAGGCCCCGGTGAACGTACTGGGCCTCAACAAGGACGAGGCCGAGACCCGCGCCCGGGAACTGCTCGACCTGGTCGGGCTCGGCGACAAGTGCGACGCGTACCCGACGCAGCTGTCCGGCGGGCAGCAGCAGCGGGTGGCGATCGCCCGGGCGCTGGCGATGCGGCCGCAGGTGATGCTGCTGGACGAGGTGACATCGGCGCTGGACCCGGAGCTGGTGGCCGGGGTGCTGGATGTGCTGCGTGACATCGCCCACACAACGGACATCACCATGCTCTGTGTCACCCATGAGATGAACTTCGCGCGGGACATCTCCGACGACGTACTGATGTTCGACTCCGGCCGGGTGATCGAGTCCGGACCGCCGGAGAAGATCTTCACCGAGCCGGAGCACGAGCGGACGAGGGAGTTCCTGAGCGCGGTTCTCTAACCCCTCGGCCGGATCGTCCGACCGCTGCCGGGCTGATCATCCGCCCCCTGACGGATAGATCATCCGGCCCCGGGCCGGACCCGGTCCGGCGCTGCCCCCGCGACCCTCCCGCGGGGGCACGCCATTGTCATATGCCGATGACATACGCCCCAGCTGACCGGGGCCGATACGCCTCGGCAATATCCTCAACAGCCGATCCGTATAAGCCCCTTGGCGGTTATCGTGATACAAAGCCACGCCAACCTGCGAGGGGGGAAATCGTGGCGCTCAGGCCCGAGCCGACCGCGCCGTTCCACTCGGTGCAGCACGCCCTCCGCATCCTGGAGGTCGTCGCCAAACACTCGTCCGGCGTCAGCGACATCATGCTCGCCAGGGAGACCCGGCTACCGGCCCACCAGCTCGCCGATCTGCTGCGGATGCTGCGCCGCGAGGGCTATGTGGAGCAGAGCGCCGACGGCGCCTACGTCGGTGGCACCGCCCTGACCCTGCTGGGCTCCGCCGCCCCCGACCGCGGCCACGCCGTCCGGGACAAGCTCCAGCGGTCGCTCATCGCCCTGCGCGACTCGGTGGGCGCGGCGGTCTACCTCAGCCGCTACGTGGACGGCGAAATCAAGATCACGCAATACGCGGACGGGCCGCGCGCCCCCAAGGTCAACGAGTGGGTGGACTTCCGCTCCGCCGCCCACGCCATGGCGCTCGGCAAATGCCTGCTCACCCAGCTCGACCACGACAGCCGCCGCGATCACCTCGCCCGCCACAAGACGGTGCGGCTCACCTCCCGGACCACCACCAACGAGAAGGTGCTGTTCCGCAAGCTGGACAGCCAGCCCGCCACCGTGCCCGTCCTTGACCTGCAAGAATACGCGGTCGGCACGGTCTGCGCGGCGGTGCCGATCAGCGCCGGGCGCTCGGTGGGCTGTCTGGCCCTCTCCCTCCCCCTGGCCCATGCCCACCGCCTCCGCCAGGCCGCCGACACCCTCAACCGAGAGGCGGCCCCGATGCTGCTCTCCCTGTCCATCTGAGCTCATCCGCGCATGGTCAGAACCACCCCTCCGGACCAGGTACTATTTATGTCGTCAGCAGGCGCCGCTAGCTCAGTTGGTTAGAGCAGCTGACTCTTAATCAGCGGGTCCGGGGTTCGAGTCCCTGGCGGCGCACGACTGATCAAGCGAATGGCCCGGGTGCTCTCGACAGCCCCGGGCCATTCAGCGTGCCGCTCCGCCACGCACCTCGAGCGATTCGAGCAGCTCCCCCGTGGCGGCGGCGATGGCCTCGACGGCCTTGTCGAACGCCTCCGCGTTGTGGGCGGCCGGCTGGCGGAAGCCGGAGATCTTGCGGACGTACTGGAGGGCCGCGGCGCGCATATCGGCCTCGGTGACGGATTCGGCGTAGGGCGGGCGGAGCGTCTTGATGGATCTGCACATACTGACGACGGTACGCCGGGGGTACGACAGCCTCTGGGAGCTGTCCGACGGATCTGGACGCCTGCGGCGGGGCCTTGCCTAGGTCGTTTCGGGGCCGTCCAGGACGAAGGCGCGGATCAGGTCGGACAGCGGGCCCGGCTGGTCCTGGGGGATCAGGGTGTAGCTGTCGGGGATCTCCACCAGGCTGCCCCGGGGCAGCAGACCGGCCAGGCGCAGGCCGTGCTCGGGTGGCATGACGCGGTCCTCGGACGCCCAGGCCACCAGGGCGGGGCGGTCGAAGGTGCGCAGGGCGTCGGCCCAGTGGAGCAGTTCGTTCACCGGTGGCACGCCGAGGGCGTACTTCCGCAGGTCGCGGCGTACCTCCGGGGAGGTCCACAGCGGCTGGAACCAGGCGTCCATCAGCTCGCGGTCCACCGGGCGTTTGGTCATCCGGCCCCAGGTCATCGGCAGCCGGCGCAGGGGGGCGAGCTTCAGCAGCTTGAAGGCGGCGTTGAGCCCGCCCGGCAGCTTCGCGGCCAGCCGCAGATTCTTGCCGGGCAGCCCGGGCGGGTAGTTCTCGAACGCCTCGCAGGAGGTGATCACCAGTCGGCCGATCCGCTGGTCGCGGCCGTCGGCGATCAGCGCCTGCGCGCCGCCCCAGTCGTTCATGGCCAGCGTGACATCCGTAAGGTCGAGCCGGTCCAGGAACTCGGCGACCAGCCGGGCCACTCCGAGCACCGACAGATCCGCGTCGGGCCGCATCGGGCGGCGGTGCCCACCCAGGGGGAGGGTGGGGACGACACAGCGGACGTCGGGGGTCAGCGCGGCGACCACCTCGCGCCACAGGGAGCCGTCCATGGCGACTCCGTGCAGCAGGACCGCGACCGGGCCCTCGCCTCCCGTGTCCTCGTACTCGATGGTGCCTGCCGAGAGTTCCACCTCGAGATGCGGCATGGCGCCGACTGTACCCGGGTGATCACCCCAGAGGCAGACCGGCCAGCGTGACCACGGGACGCGTCGCGCCGCCGGACGCGGCCTCCTCCCGTACACCCTCGCCCCGTACGCCCTCGGCCCGTACACCCTCGCCCCTTACGGCCATGTCCCGCACGGCCTCGTCCCTTACGGCGACCGCCGCGTGGTAGCCGGGCGGTGCATCGAGGTCGGCGAAGGCCCAGCCGCGCGGGCCGGGCGGGGCACCGGCGGGGGCCAGGCCCTCGGCGAGCCCGACGTGGTGGGCGCCGATCCCGCCCGGCAGCCCGGTGCCGATGCCCTTGAGGTACGCCTCCTTACGGACCCAGCAGCTCAGGAACGCCTCCTCCCGCAGCCCCTCCGGAAGCGCGTCGATCGCCGCCCGCTCCTCGGGGTGCAACTGCCCGACCAGCCCCGTCAGCCGGGCCCCGGCGCGCCCGGGGTCCCGCTCCTCGACATCGGCGCCGACGGGCACTCCGGCGACGGCGCACAGGGCCGCGTCGCCGGAGTGGGAGAGGGAGAAGTGCAGCGCGTCCTCACCCGCCAGGGCCGGGCGGCCGTGCGGCTTCTCGCAGTCCGGCATGCCGCACGTCTCCCGGGTGAACGCGACCTCGGCCGGGTCGATGCCGAGATAGCCGCCGAGCAGCGTCCGCAGCCCCACGTGCGAGGTCACATAGCGCTCGCGCGCCACGTCCGACCGCAGCCGTGCCGCGCGCTCGCGCTCCCGCTCGTCCAGCATGCCCTCCGCGACGGCGGCGGCAGCGGCGGCGTACGGCGGGATCCGCAGCAGCCATACGGCCACCTCACCGGGGCCTGGGCGGTCCCCGGGGCCGGGCAGGGCGCGGACCGGGGCCCATCGCCGGGGCTCGTGTGCGGGCTGGACCGGGCTGGTGAAGGACACTGTTCAGTTCCCCCGTGCTATCGGCCGATGATGCGCTCACTGTGGACGTACTGACGGTACAGCGGCGCGCGCGGCGCGCCGTGGGTGCCCCGCCGTCGGAGCGCGCCACCACGACCGCTTCACACGCCCCCAACGCCCTTGCCACAAGGCCGCGTTGCCGATCGCGGACACCCGGTGACTTAGGCCACGTTCACGCACCGGCCGACGCGGTCGCCTGTCCGTCCGCACTACGATCGCGCACGTCCGGGCACGATCGGTGATGGGGGTTTGACGACCATGGCGACGGGATTCCTGGCCAAGGCGGCCTCAGCGGTGACCCTCCCGGTGGCACCGCTGTACGGCGCCTTCCTCTCGTACATGATCTTCCACCCGCCCCGCAGACCGCATCACAAGACCCCCGCCGACCTCGGGCTGACCAGCACGGACGTCAACGTTCCGCTGAACGGGCAGCGGGGCCGCGGGCTGCATGTCTGGCTCATCCCCGGCGACGCCGAGCGGGTCGTGGTGCTCGGACACGGCCTGGGGCTCAGCAAGTCCGCGAGCCTGGCGCACGCCCGGCTGCTCAGCGAGGCGGGCTACACGGTCGCCATGTTCGACCACCGCAACCACGGTAAGAGCGTCGCGGACCGGGCGGGCTGGGGCATGAGCGACCGTCACACCGACGATGTGGTCGCCGTGGTGCGGCACATGCGGTCGATGGACGAGTACGCCGCGGCGCGCATCGCGATCTACGGCTTCTCGATCTCGACCTTCCCCTCCTTCTACATGCTCAAGAGGGAGGACTGCCCGGTCGACGCGGTGGTCTTCGACAGCGGCCCGGCGCTGGAGCTGGCCCCGCTGTTCCGGAACTTCGTCGCGGCCGGCGGGGTGCCCATCCCCGGCCCGCTGGGCGCCGGTCCCTCCCGCCCGGTCGTGGAGTCGGTCGCCTCGTCGGCCGCCGTGGCGATGCTGCGGGTGCAGTGGCCGCCGCCGCTCGGGGGCGCGTACGAGCGCACCCCGATGCTCTTCCTGGCCGGTGAGCGCGACACCATGATCCCCGCCTCGGGGGTACGGGCGCTGGCCGAGCGCTATCCGCTGGCCGAGGTGCACACCCTGCCCGACACCGAGCATCTTCAGGGCATCAAGACCCAGCCGGAGACGTACGCGGAGACCGTCCTGGGCTTCCTGGAGCGGACGCTCAAGGACTGACCCTTACGGTGGGCCCGGCCGGACCCGGCCCACCGTAAGGACGCCATGGCGGCGGGTCAGTCCTTCAGTTCGCAGATGACCGCGCCCGCGCTGACCGAGGCGCCGACGTCCGCGTTCAGGTTCTTGACGATGCCGCTGCGGTGGGCGTTGAGGGGCTGCTCCATCTTCATGGCCTCCAGGACCACGATGAGGTCGCCCTCGGCGACGGTGTCGCCCTCGCCCACGGCGACCTTGACGATGGTGCCCTGCATGGGCGAGGCCAGGGCGTCGCCGGAGGCGGCGGAGCCGGACTTCTTGACGGCCTTGCGCTTCGGCTTCTTCGAGCCGCCCGCGGCCTCCCCGGGCGACACCGCCAGGCCGAGGACCGCCGGGAGGGAGATCTCAAGCCGCTTGCCGCCGACCTCGACGACGACGGTCTCGCGGGCGGTCGGTTCCTCGGTCTCGTCCGCCCCGGTCGGGGTGAACGGGGCGATGGTGTTGTTGAACTCGGTCTCGATCCAGCGGGTGTGGATGGTGAAGGGCTCGCTGGTGAACGCCGGGTCCTTGACCACCGCCTGGTGGAACGGGATCGCGGTCGCCATGCCCTCGACCTGGAACTCGGCCAGGGCGCGGGCCGCGCGCTGGAGGGCTTGTGTGCGGGTGGCGCCGGTGACGATCAGCTTGGCCAGCAGCGAGTCCCACGCCGGGCCGATCACACTGCCCGACTCCACGCCCGCGTCCAGCCGCACACCCGGCCCGGCGGGCGGCACGAAGGAGGTCACGGTGCCCGGGGCGGGCAGGAAGTTGCGGCCCGGGTCCTCGCCGTTGATCCGGAACTCGAACGAATGCCCCCGCATCGGCGGATCGTCGTAGCCGATGGCCTCGCCGTCCGCGATACGGAACATCTCGCGGACCAGGTCGATGCCGGTGACCTCTTCGGTGACCGGATGCTCCACCTGGAGCCGGGTGTTGACCTCCAGGAAGGAGATGGTGCCGTCGTTGCCGACCAGGAACTCCACCGTGCCCGCGCCGACGTAGCCGGCCTCTTTGAGGATGGCCTTGGAGGCGGCGTAGAGCTGGGCGTTCTGGTCTTCGGTGAGGAAGGGGGCCGGGGCCTCTTCGACGAGTTTCTGGTGGCGGCGCTGGAGGGAGCAGTCGCGGGTGGAGACCACGACGACGTTGCCATGGGTGTCGGCCAGGCACTGGGTCTCGACGTGGCGGGGCTTGTCCAGGTAGCGCTCGACGAAGCATTCGCCGCGGCCGAAGGCGGCCACGGCCTCGCGGACGGCGGAGTCGTAGAGCTCGGGCACTTCCTCCATGGTGCGGGCGACCTTCAGGCCGCGGCCGCCGCCGCCGAAGGCGGCCTTGATGGCGATGGGCAGGCCGTGCTGCTCGGCGAAGGCCACGACCTCCTCGGCCCCGGCGACGGGGTCGGGGGTGCCGGCGACCAGGGGGGCGCCGGCGCGCTGGGCGATGTGCCGGGCGGCGACCTTGTCGCCCAGGTCGCGGATGGCGTGCGGCGGGGGGCCGATCCAGGTCAGGCCGGCGTCGAGGACGGCCTGGGCGAACTCGGCGTTCTCGGAGAGGAATCCGTAGCCGGGGTGGACGGCGTCCGCGCCGGATTCGGCGGCCGCGGCCAGGACCTTGGCCTGGTCGAGATAGCTGGCCGCCGGGGTGTCACCGCCCAGCGCATAGGCTTCGTCGGCCGCGCGCACATGACATGCGTCCCGGTCCGGATCGGCGTAGACGGCTACGCTCGCGATCCCGGCATCCCGGCAGGCACGGGCAACACGGACAGCGATCTCGCCACGATTGGCGATGAGCACCTTTTGCATGCTCTCTCTTCCCTCTTCCGAAAAGTTCCGTCCCGTCGGGGACGGTCAAGGTGGCTACCCCAGGGCCCGCTCGAGGAAATCCAGCACCACGCTCGCGTAGCCTTCGGGATCGGTCTCCAGCCCGAGCAGATGCTCGGCTCCCGGCAGGACGTGCGTCTCGGCTTGGGCATAGCGCTCGGCCAGCGCGTCCACCGAGGAGGGCGGCACGATCGCATCGTGCTCGCCCGACATGAACAACAGGGGGATCTTGGCGAACTTGCCCGTCGCGGGCGGCGGCCATTGGGCCCGGAGCATGGCCGGTCCCACCGCGCACAGCGTCCGCGCCACCACTGAACGGGCCGGTTCGCCCTTCAGCACGGCGGGCAGCGGCAGCGCCTCCGCCTCCAGGAACTTGCGCAGCAGCGGCGGGACGTCGTGTCCCGGCCCGCTGTCGCACACCAGCGCGTCAAGTTCGAACCCGTCGTGGGTCAGCGCCCACATGGACGAGAAGCACGAGAACGAGAAGCCGTAGAAGGCTATCCGCGCCGTGCCGTACCCGCCCCGGCCGCGCAGATGGGACACCACGGCGGTGACATCGCTCGCGAACCGGTCGCCGAGCCCGAACAGCGCCCGGTCGTCGCTGCTGGCCCCGTGGTTGCGGTGGTCGAACAGACAGACGGTGTACCCGGCGTCGTGCAGGAACTTGGCGTGGCGCAGGCTGTGGTCCTTCGCCGTCGCCATGCTGTGCCCGAGCACCACCACCTTCTCGGGGGACCCCGGGCACAGCCAGGTGTCGAGGTGCTTCCGCGCCGCGAAGGGGACCTTCAGCTCGGTGCAGGGCAGCCCGTGGTCCCGGGGGTGCTCCCGCTGTTCCCGGCGCCGCGGATGGAAGGCCAGATACGCCAGCGAGACCCCGAACAGCGGGGCGACCGGCAGGGCCGCGGCCGAGAGGGCGCGGGCTCCCAGGGAAGGAGGCCGCGCCGACGTCTGGCGTGGCTCGGGCATCTGCGTCCTCCAGGAGGGGGAGTGTCCGTCGGCGGTCAGGGCGTTCTCGTCTCGGTCTGAGCGGGCGGCTGGACGGGCGGGGGGACGGGCGGGTGGCTGGACGGGCGGTCGGAACGGGCGGGGGTACGGGCGCCAACGTGTGAACGAGCGGGCGGGCGAAGAGTCAGCCACAGCCTCCGGCATGGCCCGGATCGGCCGACCGGGCGGCGGCGAAGTCCGCGTCCGACAGCTCGGCGACGTCCACGCCCGGCGCCCCGGCGAGGGGCGTGTCCCGGGACCGGGGTCCGGACCCGGGTCCGGACCCCGAGCCGGACCCCGAGCGGACCGAGGCGACGAAGGGCGCCAGCCGGTCCACGCCCCAGAACTTGTCGTAGCCGTGGGTGAAGAACGGCACGCCGAACGCCCCGGCGTCGCTGAGCGCGAGCAGGGCCCGGAGCCCCCGGCCGGAGCGCAGCTCCTCGTCATCGGCGGCCGCCGCCGCCCGTTCGGCGGGCAGCCCCAGCTCTCCGGCGATGTCCGCGATGGTCGTACGGTCGCAGATGTCGCGGCCCTCCTGCCAGCGCGCTCGGTAGACGCGCTCGATCCAGGCGGGGCCGAGCCCCGCGTCGAGCGCGAGGAAGTACGGCAGATGCGGCACCTCCCAGACCGGGTCGTGATCCACCGGCCAGCTGACCGCGAGTCCGCGGTCGGTCGTCAGCCGACGCACATCCTGGAGGATATAGAGATGCTTCTCCCGGGACATCGCCGAATAGGGGAAGTGATGGCCGTGTTCGGCCATACGGCGCTCTCCTTCCGCGTCCGGCTCCCACCACAGGTGCCATTCCACCGCCTGTGCGACATCCGGATAGCGGTCCATCAGATCACGGTAGGCGATCCAGCTGTACGGGCTGCGAAAATTGAAATAGAACCGCGGTACTTTGCTGCGCTTGGCTGCCACGTCCGTACTCCCTCGCTCGTCCGTCTCCTGCGTAACGCTCGTTCAGCGAGCGATCACATCGTGCACACCGCCCGCACAGCGGTGCGGCGGTGCCCGTCAGAGGACGATGCCGCCGTCCACCTGGAACACCGCACCGGTCACGTACTCCGCTCCGACCAGGTACGCGACCATGTCGGCGACCTCCTCGGGACGGCCGAAGCGGCGCAGCGGGATGCTCTGCTCCGCCTCCTTGCGCACCCGGTCGGAGAGCTCGGCCGTCATATCGGTCTCGACGAAGCCGGGTGCCACCACATTGGCTCGAATGCCGTACCGGCCGGCCTCCTTGGCGAGCGACTTGGTGAAGCCGATGATCCCCGCTTTGGAGGCCGCGTAATTGCTCTGGGTCGCATTGCCGTGGACACCGGCCACGGACGAGATGTTGATGACGCATCCGGACTTGCGTTTCATCATTCCGAACACCACGGAACGGCACAGGTGATAGGTGCCGTCCAGGTTGACCTCCAGGACGCCGCGCCACTCCTCGTCCGTCATCAGCAGCAGCGGGTTGTCCCGGGTGATCCCGGCGGAGGTGACCGCGACCTCGACCGGGCCGAGCGACTCCTCGGTGAAGGCGACCAGCTCGCGCACCGCGCCCGCGTCGCGGACGTCCGTCTGTCTGCCGAGCACCCGTCCGCCGCCGAGCCGCGCCGCCTCCTCCTCCAGCTCACGGGCGGCGTCGGGACTGGAGCGATGGCAGAACGCCACATCGAAACCGTCCCGGGCCAGCCGGAGCACGGTGGCCCGGCCTATGCCGCGGGAGCCGCCGGAGACCAGCGCGACGCGCGGCGTCGGCTCCTCGTCACCGGATGCGCGGCCCGTGTCGTCGGATATTCGGTCGGACATACGGTGAGGTCCTTCTCCCGGGGGTGGTGTGCGGTCAGAACGGGTCGGGCACGGGCGGATCGGGCAGGGACGGGCCGGGCACATGAGGCTCGGCCGCGGGCGGGGCGGTCACGGGCTGATCGGCCACGGACTGGTCGGTCGCGGACTGGTCGGCCGCGGGCGGGACCGCCAGGTCGGAGGCCGGGCGCATGGTCATCGTCAGCCGCCCTATGGTGAGGGCGGTCTCCTTGCCGACCAGGCTCTCGCCCTCGAAGACGTAGGTCTCGCCGACCTGGCGGGCCAGCCGCACATGATGTTCCACCACATCGCCGGGCACCACCGGTCGGTGGAACTCGGCGTCCGCGATGCCGCCCAGCAGCATCGCCTTGCCCGAGCGCACATCGGGGTTGGGCCGGTCCCAGGTGACCAGCACCCCGGCCACATGGCACCAGGACTCGATGAGCACCGTCCACGGATAGTGGTAGTCCTCCTCGGTCGCGGTGTCCGGCATCCCCTCGTACCAGGGTTCGTTGCAGGTGACCGCCTTCAGCCCGCTCGCCCGCTCGCCCGGCACCAGCTCGGTGACCCGGTCGACCAGCAACATGGGGTAGCGGTGCGGCAGCATCCGCTTGATCTCATCGACGGTGATCACCCGGCGTCCGCTCCTCGGTCCTGGTCGCTCCGCTCCCCCGCCCCGGCCGCCGCGCCCGGAGCGTCCCGGTTCTCGAAGCGCAGCCTTATGTGCGCGGCGGGCCCGCGCCCGGTGGCCGCCGAGGCCCGGCAGCGCCAGCCACCGTCCTTGCGCGACCAGACGTATTCGCTGGTCAGCTCGTCACCGGGGTAGACCGGGCTGAGGAAGCGGGAGGACTCGACGGCCGCCAGGACCCAGCGCCCGCCCGGTTCACGCTCCGGCATGGTGGCGAGGGCGCCGCGCTGGACGTACTCCACGACACACACCCCGGGGAAGATGGCGAACCCCGGGAAGTGCCCGGCGAACACCTTCTCCGACGCGCCGACCACGGCCACGCACCGGGCGGGCCGCTCACCGGGGAGGCCAGGGTCCACGACCTCCACGGCGCCGTCCACCGGCCCGCACGCCGCCGCCGTCATCTCACTTCCCCATCTTCGAGTCGAGCAGGTCGTGCACCTTCCGGAGCGTGGTGATGTCCTTCATCTCCCGCTCCTCCAGCTTCACCGAGTACTTCTTCTCCAGGACGACCATGACCTCAAGGGCCATCAGGGAGTCCACGCCGAGGGTCTTGACGAAGTCGGCGTCGTCGGTGACGTCCTCCTCGTCCACGTCGAGCACATCCGCGACGAAGGTGCGCAGCTCGTCCATGTCCAGGGCGGCGGTGGCGTCGGCCATGCGGGGGTCTCCTTCCGCTCTCAGAGCGTGGGCTCAGGGTTCGGGGGTGGTGAGCTTGGCGAGGGCGGCGGCCGACTCGACCGGGACGGTGAGCGCGCCGTCCGCGATCCGGCGGATCATGCCGGTCAGCTGGCGCCCGGGGCCCAGCTCCACGAACCGGACACAGCCCAGCTCGCCGGCGAGCGTGCGGACGCTCTCCTCCCAGCGCACCGGGCTGGTGAGCTGGGCCAGTTCGAGCTCCCGCCAGTGCTCGCCGCTCGCGTACGGGCGGGCGTCCACGTTGGCGACGACCGGGGTGTGCTCGGGGGCGAAGTCCACGGCGGCCAGGGCCTCGCGCAGCTCGTCGGCGGCGGCGGCCATCAGCGGGCTGTGGAAGGCGCCGCCGACGGCGAGCCGGATCACCTTGCCCTCGCTCTCCACGGCCAGTTCGGCGAGCCGGTCCACGGCCTCGGCGGTGCCCGAGAGCACGATGGCGCCGGGCGCGTTCACATTGGCGATCCAGACCTGGCCGCCGTCCTCCCGGACCCGGGCGACCAGCGCCTCCACGGTCTCCGGGCCGAGCCGCACCACGGCGGCCATGGTGCCGGGCGACCGTTCGGCGCACGCGCGCATGGCCCGGCCGCGGGCGGCCACGAGGCGGGCGGTGTCGGCGAGCGGCACGGCCCCGGCGGCGTGCAGCGCGGTGTACTCGCCCAGGCTGTGCCCGGCGCAGGCCACCGCGCCGCCCAGCAGCCCGGCGGCCTCCGCCTCGCGGTGTGCGAGCACCTCGGTGGTGAAGACGGCGATCTGGGCGAGGTCGGTGCGGCGCAGCGTCTCGTCGTCGGCCTTCAGCAGGAGTTCCTCGACGTCGATACCGGTGTACTCGGAGATCTCCGCCACCAGCGCCCAGGACGCGGTGTCCCGCCACGCCTCGCCCATGCCCGCCTTCTGGGCGCCCTGCCCGGGGAAGACCAGCGCCGTACGGGGCGCCTCGTCGCCGGGGGCCGCGGGCGGCCTGTCCATCGTCTCTCGGTCCGTCACCTCAAACCAGCTCCTTCTGTTCAGGGGGCGGCGGCCCGTCACCGGATCCGCAGCAGGGCCGCGCCGACCACGCCGTCCCGGTCCACGGTGGTGACCAGGGCGGTTGCGCCTCTTTTCAGGGGCTCGGTGCTCCCCCGGCTACCGCCGGGAGGTGCCCCCCGCCGGGGCGCCTCGGCCTCCCCCAGCTGCCGCTGGGAGGTGCCCCCTGTCGACGGTCGACCGTGCTCGGCCATCGCGAGCACGGCGGCGATCTGGAAGGCCGCCGCGGCGGCACAGGTGTCCCCGATGGTGTCCGCGGCCGTGATCCTCGGCGGCTCCTTGCCGCCGAGGGCGTCGGCGAGGGCGGCCAGCTCGGCCTCCCCCTCGGCGCCGGGGGCGCCGGAGTCGGCGACGGCGCTCAGCTCACCGGGGGCCACCCCGGTACGGTCCAGCAGCCGGCCGATCGTCTCGGCGAGCACCGTACGGGCGGCCTTCGCGTCCGCGGCGCAGCCGAACTCCAGGCCCACCACCTCGGCGAGCCCCTCGCGGCCGTGCTCGCGCGCCGAGGCGTCGGGCTCCAGCAGCCATACGGCCGCGCCCTCGCCGAGCACGGCGGCGCTGTTCTCGTCCGCGCGGGCGTGCCACTCCAGCCAGGCACGGGCCGAGGAGAACTCCTCGACCGCCCCGCACAGCACGGCCCTGGCCCGTCCGGCCCGCTGGAGCCGCACCGCGTACCGCAGGGCGAGCAGCCCGGTGGCGCGGCCGCCCGCGATGGTCGTGTTGGGGCCCCTGAGCCCGTGCCAGATGGCGGACTGGCCGGCCGCGCAGTTCATCACGGTGTTGGGGAACCGGGCCGGGTCCACGTAGAAGGGCTTCTCGCCCACCAGCGAGTCCCGGGTGAAGTCCATGATGCTCTGGGCGGAGCCGGTGCTGGTGCCGAGCGCGAGACCGGTCTCCTCGCCCACTCCCGGCAGCCGCTCGCCCTCGCCGTGCTCCCGTTCCCCGGTCAGCAGATGGCGTATCGCGGTGACGGCGAGGCCGGTGGCCCGGTCCATGGAGCGGGTGCCCTTGCGGCCGAGGATCTGCCGGATGTGGAAGTCGGGCACGAGGCTCGCCTCGCGGAACGGCGCCGACCACTCCTCGGGGTCCAGCGGCCGGGCGGCCGGGCGACCGGACCGCAGGGCCGCGGTGAAGTCGGCCCCGCGCAGTCCCAGGGGCGATACGGCCGTCCAGGCCGAGATGACCGGGGCTGCCCCGGAGGGGGCGTTGACCATGGGTACGGGTACTCCTTCGGTTGAGGCCAAGGGGCCGTGGGAGGGGCGGGTCACAGGAACCACACCTGTTCGTAGGAGGGCCAGCGGGCCGCGAGGCCGTCGCCCCCGATGACGCGTACGCCGGGCAGCAGCCGCTCGGCGGCGGTGCGGCCGAGCGCGGCCAGACCGTCCTCCTCGACCAGCACGGTCACCCCGGCGGCCAGCAGCTTCGCCACGGAGGTGGGCGGATGGGGCAGGGTGTCCAGGGTGCGGCCGCCGAGGCGCAGCGAGGGCCGTGGGCCGGTGTCGAGGGCGTAGCCGGCGGCGGGGCCGCGCAGCGCCAGATCGCAGCCGCCGCTCTGCCGGTGCAGATCGGGCACGCAGTACAGCACGTCGGCGTACTGGGTCTCGATCGAGCCCCGGTACGCCTTCTCCACGATCAGCAGCCAGCGCGCCTGGTCGCCCATGGCTCAGCACACCCCCATGAGCAGGCTCTTGTCCGCCGCGTTCACATGCTCGGCGAAGACGAACGGCGCCCGCTTGCGGACCTGCGGGATCTGCGCGGCGGCGCCGCGCTCCTCGGCGCAGAAGCGGCACACGTACCAGTACAGCCGGTCGGGATGGTCCTCGATCAGCTCGCGGACGACGCGGGCGGTGGAGGGGTGCTCGCGCCCCAGGTCGGTGTAGTCGCGCGGTTTGGCGTCGCCGAGGGCCGCGCCGGTCAGCCGGGTGGCGTCGCCGCAGGTCCAGATCTGTACCCGGGCGCCCCGGTGCAGCAGCGCGGCCGCCAGCCGCAGCGCCGAGGTGACCAGGTCGGTCTGGTGGGGCGCGCCGAAGAGGTTGAGCAGCACATCGGTACGGGGGACGGGCCTGGGCATCAGTGCCACACCGCCCTGAGCCGCGGCTCCAGCAGCTTGGCGGCCACGTCGTCCATCTCCACCAGCCGCGCCCGGGGCGTCAGATCGGCGGCGGGCAGGGCGCGCTGGGCGGCGGAGAAGGTGTCCACCCACAGCTCGCCGCCGTCGCTCAGGAACGTCTCGATGCCCGGGGCGGTGCCGGGGACGGCGGCGGTCACGCCGTTCTCCACGAGGAACAGCACCACCTGGTGGCCGTCCCTGGCCAGCCGCGCGGCATCGCCGAGGAACCGCTCACACGCGGGTCCGGTCTGCGGCCCGCCGCTCTCGATCAGCAGATGAGCCGTCATGTCAGCAGCTCACCACCGTCCACGCCGATCACATTGCCGGTGATCCAGGAGGAGTCGGTGCGCGAGAGCAGCGAGACCGCCTCGGCGACGTCCTCGGGCCGGGTCAGCCGCCGGTGCGGATTGAGGTCCCGGGCGTACGCGGCGAGCCGGTCGCTGCCGGGGATGCGCTCCATGGACGGGGTCGGGGTGACCCCGGCGCGCAGCGCGTTGACGGCGATGCCGGAGGGGGCGAGCTCCAGGGCGAGCTGGCGCACATGCGACTCCAGGGCGGCCTTGGCGGCGGAGACGGCGCCGTAGTGGGGCATCACCCGGGTTCCCCCGGCGCTGGTCATCGCGTACACCTTGGCGCCCTGGCGCAGCAGACCCGCGGTGAACAGGTCCTGGGTCCAGTAGACGAGCGAATGCGCCATCACATCGAGCGTCATGTTCATCTGGCGGGCGGTCAGGCTGTCCTCGCCCTCGGCGCCGACGTACGGCAGCAGGGTGCCGAAGGCGAGGGAGTGCACCACGATCCGGATGCCGGTGCCGCCGGTCAGCTCCTCGAACCGGGGCAGCAGCTCCTCGCGGGTGCGGGCGGAGGCGGCGTTGGCGTTGAAGAAGTGGGCCTCGACGCCGTGGCCGCGCATCTCCTCCCGGGCGACGGCGGCCTTCTCCTGGCCGTCGGTGGTGTCGAAGTGGACGCCGAGGACGTGGACGCCCTCGCGGGCCAGTTCATGGGCGATGGCCAGGCCCATACCGCTGGAGGCGCCCAGGACCAGGCACCAGGAACCTTCGAGTCGGGTGATCATCGATCGCTCGCCCTCCGTCGTCCGCTCATGGGCTGCTCGTCTCCGGCGCCCGCGTCGGCTCCGGCGGGCGCGTCCGGCACAGCGCTTGCTTCGACCCCGGTGGGTGCGTTCAGCTGGGCGCTCGCTTCGGTCCCGGAGAGTGCGTCCAGCTGGGCGCCCGGGGTCACCAGGCAGACGGCGGCGTTCCCCTCGGCCGCCGCCGTGACCACGGCGTGGGGGTGGCCCTCCGGTGCGCCGAGGGCGGCGGCCACGCGTGCCACCGGCTCCAGGGTGCCCGCGCCCGCCGGGACCCGCTCGGGCTTCCCCGCCAGGGCCCGCCCGCCCAGCGCCTTCTCGTCCAGCGCCGCCGCCATGGCCTCGCCGACCGGGGAGCCGTCGAGGACGGCGGTGACGGTCAAAGGTTGGTCCGGCCGGTGGCCGAGGGCGTCCAGCGCGTCCCGCAGCAGCGCCGCGGCCCGCTCGGCCCCCTCGGCGGAGGCGGCCGCCTTCGGCGGCAGGAAGAACGAGCGGACGCCCACCCGGCCCAGCGCCGCCGCCCCCCGGCCGCGGGCGGCCGGTTCGGGCTCCAGTACCAGCGCGACGGCCCCGGCCTCCGAGGTGTCCGCCCCCGGTTCGACCGCGGGCAGCGCCTCCTCGGTGGCCCCGGCCAGCAGCCGCCGGGCCCGGCCGGTGGCGAGGGCGCGCTGGCCGGTCTGGAGCGCCTCCAGGCCCGCGACCCGGGGGCTGGTGAAGGTGAGGTTGAAGCCCTTGAGGTCGTGTTCGGTGGCCAGTCGGCTGCCGAAGAGGTTGATGGAGAAGTAGGGCGCGGTGACCGGGGACAGATCGCCCGCCCCGGTGGCGGTGACCGTACGGTCCATCGTGTGGTGCAGGGCGACGGCCGCGCTGTTGGTGCCCACCGCGGCGCCCCGCTCCTCGGGCCCGACCGCCGCCAGGGCGTCCGGCCCCGCCTGGGCCAGCGCGCGCTTGGCCGCGGCGAGGAAGTACTGGGAGGCGGCGGGCAGGTACTTGTAGCCGTGCCGGCCGAGCGCCGTACGGAAGTCGAAGCCGTCCGCGCCCACGGTGCCGATGCCCGTCACCACGAGGCCGACGGCCGGTTCGTCGCTCACGCGGCGGCCTCCCCGAAGACGAGCGAGATGTTGTTGCCCCCGAAGGCGTAGGCGTTGACCAGCCCGTACGCCCCGGTCATGGGCGCGGAGCCGGACGGCAGCGGCACCGCGCACTCCGGGTCCTGCTCGCCGACCGGCACGTTCGGCGGCAGCGTTCTGTGGTGCAGCACCAAGCTGGCGGCCAGCGCGGCGAACGCGCCCGCCGCGCCGCCGGTGTGCCCGATGAGCGCCTTGACGCTGTAGAGGGGCGTACGGGGAGTCAGCGCGTCCAGTACCCGGCTCTCCACGACGTCGTTGAGCTCGGTGCCGGTGCCGTGGGGGATCACGAACCCCAGCCCGCCGGGACCGGATCCGGCCCCGGATCCGGTCCCGGCCCCCGCCTCCCGGAGCGCGTCGCGCATCGCGCGCTCGATCTGCTCGCCGGAGGGCTCGGGGGCGGTCACGTGGTAGGCGTCGCAGCTCCAGCCGGCGCCCGCCAGACGGCCGTAGACGGTGCGCGCGCCGCGCGCGCGGGCGTGCGTGGCGGACTCCAGGACGAGCACGGCGGCACCCTCGCCGAAGACGGTCCCCCGCCGTTCGGCGGCGAACGGGCGGCAGCGCTCGGGGTCGATGGCGCCCAGCCGGTTGAAGCAGGCCAGGGCGACTCGGGAGTACGCCTCGGCGCCGCCCGCGATGACCACGTCGGCCTCGCCGGAGCGGATCAGGTCGGCGCCCACCGAGAGCGCGTAGCCGCTGGCGGCGCACGCGTTGCTGACGCAGGTGTTGACGCCCTGGGCGCCGAACCACCCGCCGACCACCGAGGCCAGCGGGAAGGGGGGCGCCCAGCGGCCGGACGCGGGGGCCTCGCCGGTCCACCAGCCCTCGTGCAGATCCGTGTCGCCCATACCGGTGCTGAGCGCGACGGCCACCCGGCGCGGATCGAGCCCGCCGCCCGTGGCGTACGGCCCCGTGCCCGGCCCGGCTTCCGGCTCCGGCGCCCCGGAGGGCCCCGGCAGCGCGGCCAGCCCCGCGTCGGCGACCGCCTCGCGCGCCGCCGCGAGCGCGAACCGCGAGCCGCGCCCCAGCGGCAGCCCGTCCTGCTCCTCGGGCCCGTCCGGGATGTCGGCCTCCGGCACCAGGTACATCAGCGGATGGTCCATGTGGGCGAGCGGATCGGGGACGCGCGTCGGCGCGGTGTCCGCCTTGTGCATCCCGCGCCAGAAGGCATCGACGCCCGCGCCCAGGGGGGACAGCGCGCCGAGGCCGGTGACCAGTACGTCGTCCATCAGGTGCCGCTCTGTTCTCCGCCGAGTGCGTCCAGCACCCGCCGGTCGAAGGGGACCAGCCGCCAGTCGCTGCGGTTGTCGATCACCGCGTAGCCGTGGGTGATCCGGCCGGTGGCGGTGAGGGTGAGCGCGCCGTCGCGGACCACGAAGCAGTCCATCCGGGCGGTGTAGGTGAGGTCCTTGAAGATCTCCTCGACCGTGTAGACGGTGTAGAGGTCCTCCTCCATCACCGCCTCGTCGAGGACACGCACCGACGACTGGGGGACGACCGGTATCCATTTGCGGTCGTCCAGCAGGGTCTTGATGGAGATGCCACGGTCGAGGACGAAGCGGTCCTTGGCCTCCTCCAACAGCCGCAGATAGCCGGACATCTGGAGCCGCTCGGTGAAGTGACAGTAGGGGTAGGGGATGTTCCACTTCCAGGCGTAGGCGTTGCGGCCCGCGGTCAGCGACGCCAGGACGGCGGCTTCGTCCCCGTCCGGCATCCGCACCCGGATCGGCGCGAGTTCGCCCGTGCGCGCCTCGGCCCCCAGCCGGTCCACCACGAACGGCGCGAACTCGGCGGGGGGCTCATCCAGCTCCGGCAGATAGGTGTCGGCGCGCAGCGAAACCCGCACCTTGGCGGCCACCGCCTTGAGGACCGAGCCGTCGCGCTCCACGCGGAGGGTCACCCGGAAGCCGAGGGTGCGGTCGTCGTCCTCGGTGTCCGGCACCACCTCGGCCTCGGCCACGTCGTCCAGGTGGAGGGCGTGCAGGATGCGGGTCTCCAGGGCGACGATGTCCAGCCCGAGGCCGTGCGCCTCGTACAGCCGCCGGGCGGGCGCCCCGGAGTCCGCGAAGTGCACCAGCACGGCTTCCTCGACGAGGTAGTTGACGTGTTTGAAGCCGATCCAGGTGCAGATGTTCGACCCCTCGTAGCGCGGGCGCAGCCGGACGGTGGTGACGTCCGTCAGCAGGGATTTGGTCGACATCGGCGGGGCGACGGCGGTCATCGGGAACACTCCATGGAGATAAGGGGGGCACGTGCGGGGTGCGGGGGGCACCGGTCGGGCGCGGGGCGCAGCAGCAGTCCGGCCACGGCGTCCGCGGTGTCGTCCCCGCTGGTGATCAGCGCCTGACGGGACGCGGGCACCGGGTCCGGCGCGGCCCCGGGACCGGCGGCCTCGAAGACGCTCCCGGCTCCCGCCTCCGGCCCGGTTCCGGCTCCAGTTCCGGCCCCGGCCCCGGCGCGGGCCAGCCAGCCGACGGCCGCCGCGCACTGGAACACCCCGAGGGCCCCGGAGGCCCGGCCCACCGCACCGGTGACGTCGTAGCGCGGCACGGCCCCCGGCACCGGTACGGCCCCGGCGGGCCCCTCGGCGTAACACTCGGGGGTGAACCAGACGCCGGGGGCCGCGCCGTCGGGCAGCAGGGCCTCGACGCAGCCGCCGAGCCCGGCCCGCCGTTCGTACGGCCCGAGGGCGGCGACGGCTCGCGCCCCCCGGGCCTCGGCCCAGCGCGCGCCCTCGACGACGACGGCGGCGGCGCCGTCCAGCAGCTCACTGGCGGACCGGCCGAGCAGATCCTCCACGACGGCGTTGTGCGTCTCCACGCCGATCACCACCGCGCGCCGGACCCGGCCCGCCGCGACCAGCGTGGCGCCCCAGTGCACGGCGTCCAGGCCGGAGGTCGCCCCGTTGCACAGCATCAGGTTGGGGCCGCGCAGCCCGTGGCGGATGGCCACCCAGGAGGCGATCACATTGCTGGAGGCGTTCGGCAGGCTCATGGGGCTGAGGTCCACGGCCGACCGCTCGGCGATGGCGGCGGCGGTGAGACAGGCGGTGTCGAGGTTGCCCAGGTTGGAGCTGGCGACCACGCCGACGGTGTCGCCGGGCACGGTCACCTCCTCGCCGTCGGAGGGGATCAGGTCCGCGTTCCGCAGCGCCTCCAGCGCGGCGCACAGCGCCAGCCGGGTGGCCCGGTCCTTGTAGCGGTGGCCCCGGCGGCCGATCCGGGCGGCGGTGTCGAACGGTTCGGCGGCGGGCCCGGTGACGGGGCAGGCGGTGCGGCGCAGCAGCGCCTCGGGGGTGGCGACGCCGGGGACGGCCAGGCCGACGCCGGTGACGACGACTTCGCCGCGGCCACGCGTCATCGGCCGGCCCTCTCGACGATGGCGACCGCGTTGACCCCGCCGAAGCCGAACGCGTCGATCTGCGCGACCCGCAGATCCCCGCCCTCCCGCGCCTCCTCCCGGACGAAGCGGAACGCCTCGGCCTCGGGCAGCGGTTCGGCCAGGCCCAGGGTGGGCGGCACCCGGCCGGAGGCCAGGGACTCCAGCGCGACGATGAGGCTGAGCAGCCCGGAGCCGCCCGAGGTGTGGCCGGTCATGCACTTTATGGCGGTCATCAGGGGCCCGCTGACCTCGCGGCCGAAGACCTCGGCGATGGCGGTCGCCTCGGCGGCGTCGTTCAGCTGGGTGCCGGTCCCGTGCAGCAGCACCAGATCGATCTCGCCGGGTTTGACGCCCGCCCGCCACTGCGCCTCGTGCACCGCCCGCGCGATGCCCTGGGGGTCGGGGGCGGTCACATGGTTCGCGTCGCAGTTCATGCTGACGGCGCGCACCCGGCCGAGCGCGCGGGTCTCCGCGCCGGGCTCCTCCCGGCGCAGCACCACGGCGGCCGCGCCGTCGCCCATCAGCACGCCGCGGCGGTCCCGGTCGAACGGCCGGACGCGGTCGGGGGGTTCGCCGTTGACGCGGTCCAGCAGCCCGTACATCGACTCGGTGAGAGTGTCGACTCCGGCCACCACGACGGTGTCCTCGGCCCCCGTGGTCAGCAGGTCGGCGGCGAGTGCGAGCGCGTAGAGGGAGGCCGAGCAGGCCCCGGAGAAGGTGTGGGTGCGGACCGCGCCGAAACGTGTCCGCAGCGCGGTGCCGAAGTGCAGCCGGTCGATGTCGAAGGCGGTGCCGTCGCGCCAGGCGAGCTCGGCCGAACGCAGCTCCCGCAGCCCGGTGCCGACGAGGACCGGCACCTCGCTCAGGTCCTCGCCGAGCCCCGCCTGGGCCGCGGCCTCGCCGACCGCGCGCAGCAGCCAGTCGGTGGCGCGGCCCGGGAGGTCGGTGCCGGGCGCGGGACGGTCGTCGATCTCGTAGGCGTGGCGGGTCCGGTACCGCTCCCGGTCGAAGCCGCGCAGTTCGCCGAGTCCGCTGGTGCCCGCGCACAGGGCCCGGAAGACCTCGTCGACGCCCTCGCCCACGCTCGCCACCGCGCCCGCGCCCGTCACCAGCTGACTCATGACCAGTCCGCTCGGGCCTTGCCGAAGATGACGACGGCGTTGTTGCCGCCGAAGGCCAGCCCGTTGTTCTGGACCACCTTCAGGTCCGCTGCCACGGCCTGGTTGGGCACACAGTCCAGACCGCACTCGGGGTCGGTGTGCTCATGGTTGATGGTCGGCGGGATGAAGCCCTCGGTGAGCGCGAGCGAGCAGGCGATCGAGGCCAAGGCCCCGGCGGCGCCCATGGAATGGCCGATCATCGACTTGATGGAGACCGTGCGCGGCGGGGCGGTGTCCCCGAAGACCTGGCGGATGGCGCGGGCCTCGGTGATGTCGTTGGCCTTGGTGCCGGTGCCGTGCGCGGAGATGAAGTCGACCTCGTCCGGCTTGACGCGGGCGTTCTCCAGGGCGAGCCGCATACAGCGGACCACGCTGTCCTGGTTGGGGGCCACGGGGTGGTCCGCGTCGCAGTTGAGGCCGTAGCCGAGCACCTCGGCGTAGACACGGGCGCCGCGGGCCAGCGCCGACTCCAGGCTCTCCAGCACCAGGATGCCCGCGCCCTCGCCGGTCAGGATGCCCTTGCGGTCCTTGTCGAAGGGCTGACAGCGCTCGGGGGCGATGGTGCCGAGGCGGTAGAAGCCGGTGAAGGTCTTGCGGCACAGCGCGTCGGCGCCGCCGCACAGCGCCACGTCCACGTCCCCGCCGCGGATGGCGTCGTAGCCGTAGCCGACCGCGTAGTTCCCGGCGGCGCACGCGGTGGGGAGGGTGACCGCCTCGGCGCGGGTGAGGCCGAACTCCTGGGCGATCGCGCTCGACAGCCGCCCCGCGGGCACCCGCCGGGCGACCGTGGGGTCCATCCGCTCGGGCCCCAGGTCCACTTCCTCCTCGACCAGATGGTCCAGGTCCCTGGACTCGCCGTCGGTCGTGCCGACGGAGATCAGACAGGGAACGTCGCGCAGCGCGCTCTCCGGCTCGGGGAATCCGGCGTCGGCCACCGCCATACGGGCCGCCGCGACCGAGAACCGGCTCGCCCGGCCCAGCGTCCGCACATCGAGATTTCGAATCCACCGGTCCGGCTCGAAATCCTTGACCTCACACGCCGTAGATCGGTCGAAGCCCTCCGTGTCGAACGCGGTGATGGGCCCCGCCGCGCTCTTTCCGGCGCGCAGTCCGGCGAGGAATTCCGCCGCGCCGACGCCGATGCCGGACACCGCCCCGAGGCCGGTGACAACGACCCTACGACCCGGCTCACCACGCATTTCGCCCTGCCTTCCGAGGAGTCCGCCAGGATCCGGCGGTCACCAGCCCGCCGCGTCGGAGACAACCTCATAGACACCCCGGAGGTTTACCATCCGGCTGAGTTCGGACTGGTCTATGACAATATTGAAGGTCTTCTCCAATGCCGCGAGTATTTCAATGGCACGCAGTGAATCCGCGTCATGCTCTTCTTTGAAGAGACTGGTCTCGGTGACCTCGTCGGGGTCGATCTCAAGAATATCGGTGACGATTTCCTTGATGGTTTCACGACGCTCTTCGACGATGGCGGTCATTACCGCGCACCTCCATTTTCGGGCATGGGCAAAGCGACGAAGCTTCCGCTGACGCTAGGCGCCGGTTCGGGAGGGGACAACCCCAGAGTCCACTAGCTGTCACGCACCCGATGAACACCAGCGTTCGACTAGTCGGCGTGTCATAAAGCTGCAGACGGCAGCCGGTTACCCCATAGTCAGAAGATGGAATCTGCAGGAAGCTGCCAGGTCGCCGGCGGACAGAAGCGTGCCAATATCGTTCAAATCGCCAACAACCCGGCTGCCGTCCCGGTGTTACGACCCACCCCTACTCGGGGTCGGACTCCATCAGCCCGGCGCGCACGGCGCGCACTCCGGCCTGGAACCGCGATTCGACCTGGAGGTCCCGCATGATGTCGGCCACATAGCGACGGTAGGTACGCACCGAAAGGCCCAGTTTGCGCGCCGCGGCGTCGTCCTTGTAGCCCTCCGCCATCAGCGTCAGCACCTCGCGCAGCACCCGGCCGCGCGCGCCGCCCTCGAACGACAGCGGCCGCATCGGGCGCTGGGCCGTGTCCCACATGCCGCACAGCAGTTGGTGCAGCATATCGGCCACGGTCGAGTTCTGGATCATCGAGGCGCGGGAGCCGCCGGGCTCGCCCGGCGAGGCGTCGGGCGCGATGACCGCCGCGCCGTCCACGACCACCAACTCCTGCCGCACCCCTTCGAAGACGCGCACCTCCAGGCGCGCCACGGTGCCCACCGAGCGCTGCCACGCCGCGCCCCGGATGACCACGGGCGGGCACAGCATCCGGGTCCTGACCCCCTTGCCCGCCAGCTGGGCGAGCGTCTGCCCGACGAGCCGGGCGTGGTCCTCGCCCATGACCTCCGGCAGACTCCAGATCACGTCCCGCTCGGCGCGCAGCACCAGCCGCGCCACCCACCCGGCCACGGCCTCCCCGTCCACCGGCAGTTCGGCGGACGCCGAGGCCAGCGCGGAGCGACGGTGGTGGTGCACGGCGGACTCCAGGAGGCGTAACGCCTGGCCCAGAGTCTCCTCCAGGTTGTCCGACCCCATGTCCGGCTCCGTTCGAACCGCGCCCCCCGTGCCCACCTCCCCGTCAAATCCATCAATAGGCACTCGCCCATTTGGTTGAATTCCGAAATGGCTCAAAGGACACCCCCGTTCCCTTTCCGGGAACAGTAACGAGCCCCCTGGCGCACGGCAAGGAAGATCGCTCCTTATGGGACACTTCCCGCCGGGAAATACCCTCGCGTTCCGGCCACCACACCTCCCCGTGTCGGCAAGGGGCTGCGCCTCCGCTCGGCGGATTGGTAACTTCCTCTGGAGCCAGCACGCCATCCCTTGCCATACGACGCGGACCCCCCACCATGCCTTGGGTCCCGAAAGGCGCCGCCCCCATGGCTGCACAGAACACCGCGACCACCGATGCCACCCAGGCCGGTCCTTCACACTCCCCCACCGGTCGCCAATGGCTCGCGCTTTCGGTGCTCGTCCTGTCCCAACTCGCGGTGTGGCTGGACAACACCGTGCTGAACGTCGCCCTCAAGACCCTGGCCGACCCCACCGAGGGGCTCGGCGCCAGCCCCAATCAGCTCCAGTGGAGCATCAGCTCCTACACCCTGGTCTTCGCGGTGCTGCTGTTCACCGGCGGGGTGCTCGCCGACCGCTACGGCCACCGCCGCTTACTGCTGACCGGCATGGTGGTCTTCGGCGCTGCCTCCGCATGGGCCGCCTACTCCGGCTCGGCCACCGAACTGATCGTGGCGCGCGGCGCGATGGGCATCGGCAGCGCCCTGATCATGCCCGCGACCCTCGCCCTGATCGCCCAGGTCTTCGACGAGCGGCACCGGGCCACCGCCATCGCCATCTGGTCGGGTTCCAGTGGAATCGCGATCGCCACCGGCCCGATGCTCAGCGGAGCGCTGCTCGACCACTTCTGGTGGGGTTCGGTCTTCCTGGTGAACGTGCCGATCGTGCTGCTGTGCGTGGCCGGATCATTCGTGTTCCTGCCCGGTGTGGTCAGCCGGGTGCGGCAGAAGTTCGACCCGCTGGGCGTGGTGCTCTCCACCGCCGGGCTCTTCGCCATCGTCTGGGGCGTCATCGAGGGCGGCCACCGCAACGACTGGACCGACCCGGCCATCGTGGGCTCGCTGGCCGGGGGTGTGGTGCTGGTCGCGGTCTTCGTCCTCGTCGAACTGCGCGTCGCCAACCCCAGCTTCGACGTACGGCTCTTCCGCGACATCCGCTTCACCGGCGCCAGCGTCGCCGTCATGCTCACGTTCTTCGGGCTCAACGGCTCGATGTACTACACCAGCTTCTATCTCCAGGGCGTCCACGGCCAGACCCCGCTGGAGTGCGGTCTTTCCATCGCCCCCGTCGCCCTCGGCGTGCTGCTGGGCGCCCCGCTCTCGGCCAAGCTGGTACGGGCCTACGGGGTGCGCCCGGTCGTGACCGCGGCCATGCTGATCGCCACCACCGGCTTCGTCGCCTACGTGTTCCTCGACGAGCACAGCGGACTGCCGCTGTTCTGGGTCTTCCTCATCCTCCAGGGCCTGGGTATGGGCGCCGCCGTCGCCCCCACCACCGAGGCCATCATGGCGATCCTCCCCGCCGACCGGACCGGCGCGGGCTCCGCCGTCAACAACTCGCTGCGGCAGATCGGCGGCGTCCTCGGGGTGGCGGTCCTCGGCTCCGTCCTGGTCAGCGTCTACCGCGACCGGGTCACCCCGCGCCTGAGCGGACTGCCGTCCCGTGCCGCCGACGGCGCCGCGGAGTCGCCCGAGGCCACCCGGCTGCTCGGCGCGAAGATGCGGCTGCCCAGGCTGTCGGACATCGCCGACGAGGGGTTCGTCCACGCCATGCACGTGGCCTCCGTCGTCGGCGCGGCCGCCGCCGCGGCCGGAGCCCTGATCATCTGGTGGGGCTTCCGCAGGACATCTTCCGGAGCGCGATCCAGCATGTGATCGTTCTTCCTTGCCACCCCCGTCGCCCCGGAATAGCCTCCCGGCACAACATCCGTAACGGGGAAGGCAGTTCATATGCGTACAGCTGTCATCACGGCGGCAGGCCAGGTGGAGACCAGAGAGATACCTGTCCCCGACATCGGTGACTCCGAGGTGCTGGTACGCATCGCGGCCTGCGGCATCTGCACCATGGAGGCCAATCTCTACGCGGGGCGGATGACGGTCTACCCCGCCGCCGCCGGACATGAGATATCCGGCTGGGTCGAGCGGATCGGCGCCAAGGCCGCCGCGCTGGAGGACATGCCCGCCGTCGGCTCCCTCGTCGCCCTCGACGGGCTGCCGCGCTGCGGCGCCTGCCGCAGCTGCCGGCGCGGCCAAACCGCCATCTGTGTCGCGCTCCAGGGGCACAAGCGGGAGGACGGCGCGATCACCATGGGCGCGGGGCTCGCCGAGTACATCGCCCTGCCCGCCTCTCGGGTGTGGTCGGTCGGCGACGTCGACCCCGCCGTGGCCGCCATGGGCGAACCGCTGGCCTGTGTGGTCCACTCGCTGCGCCGCGGCGGCTTCCGCGCCGGGGACCGGGTCACCGTCATCGGCGCCGGCTACATGGGCCATCTCCACCTCGCCGTCGCCGAGCGTCTCCAGGCCCGCGGCGTCGCGGTGGTCGAACGGGACGAGCAGCGGCTGGCCGCCATCGCGGCGGCGGGCGCCGACGCGGCCGTCACGCCCGAGGACATCGGACAGCTGCCCCCGGCGGACGTGGTCTTCGTGACCATCGCGTCCAAGGAGGCCATCGCCTCGGCGCTCGCCGCGGTCGCCGACGGCGGCACCATCGTCCTCTACGGCGGCGGCCCCGGCGGCCCGCCCGCCGAACTCCCCGGCTATGAGGTGCACCGCCGCCAACTGACCGTCACCGGCTCCTTCAGCCATGAGCCGGACGACTGGCGGGCCGCCGCCGAACTGCTGCGCGGCGGGCGGCTGTCCGGGCGGCTGGAGACGCTGGTCACGGCGCGCTACTCGCTGGACGAGGTCGAGAAGGCGCTCAAGCAGGCCGCGGAGACGCCCGTCTACCGCGTCGTCGTCACGCCGTAGCCGTCCGCGGCGCCCGACCGCCGCGGGCGAACCGGCAAAAGACCCGAACCGCCAAGAGAAAGGATTCCCCTCCGTGTCCGTGCGCGTAGGCGTCCAACTCCATCCCCAGCACACCGGAATCGCCGAGCTGCGCACCGCGTGGCGGGAGGCCGACGCCATCGGGGTCGACTCGCTGTGGACCTGGGACCACTTCCTGCCGCACACCGGCGACCCCGCCGGGCGCCACTACGAGTGCTGGTCGCTGCTGTCCGCGATGGCGGTCGAGACCCGGCGGGCCACCATCGGGCCGCTGGTGAGCTGCACCGCGTTCCGCAATCCGGATCTGCTGGCGGACATGGCCCGCACCGTCGACCAGCTCAGCGGGGGGCGGCTGGTGCTGGGTCTGGGCGCGGGCTGGTTCGAGGCCGAGCACGCCGAGTACGGGCTGCCCTTCCCCGGACCGGCCGGGCGCATGGACGCCTTCGCCGCGTCCGTCACCGCCGTCAAGGAGCGGCTGGCCAAGCTCAACCCCGGCCCGGCGGGCCCGCTTCCGCTGCTGATCGGCGGCGCCGGGCGGCGGCGCACCCTGGAGCTGGTGGCCCGCGAGGCCGACTGGTGGAACTGGTACGGCTGGGCCTCCGAGGACCCGGTCGCCGAGTTCCGCGAGCTGAGCGGCGTGCTGGACGAGTGGTGCGAACGGGTCGGCCGGGACCCGGGCGAGGTGGCCCGTACGGTCATGGTCAACCCGGACCAGCTGCCGCTGGTCGAGGGGTTCGCCGAGGCCGGGGCGGTCCATGTGGTGCTCTCCCTCCCGGCCCCGTACGACCTGCGCAGGGTCGAGGAGCTGCTCAAGGTGCGCGCCGCGCTCACCTCGTGACGGCCATACGCGCCACGGCGCCCCGTACGCCCCTGGGGCGCCGCTTCGGCCTGCTCATGGGCGCGCTGCTGCTCTCCAGCCTGGGCAACGGGCTGTGCTTCCCGTTCACCTCGATCTACATCAGCCAGTTGCTGGGGCTCGGCGGCCGGGCGGCGGGCGGCTACTTCATCGCGATGGCCGCGGCCAGCTTCGCCGCCGCCCTGGCCGGCGGGCCGCTGGCCGACCGGGGCAGCCCGCACCGGGTGGGCGCCCTGGGCGGCGCGGCGCTCGCGGCCGGGTACGCCCTGCTGGCACCCGCCGGTTCGGTGGCGCTGGTGCTGGCCTCGGGGGTGTGCGTCGGGGCGGGCTTCGGGCTCTTCTACGCCTCGATCGTGGGCATCGTGGACACCGCCGTCCCCGAGAGCGGCCGCCGCTCGGCCTTCGCCATCCGGCACATCGTCAACAACGCCGGGATCGGGCTGGGTTCGGTCGCGGCCGGGCTCGCGCTGCACGGCGCGGCCACGCCGGTGGGGGCGCTGCGCTGGCTGTACCTGGCCAACGGGCTGGCGGCGCTGCCACTGATCGCGGTGATCCTCGGCGTACGGCCCCGGCGGCGGGAACGGCACGAGCCCGCGGAGCCGTCCGAGGGATCAGGGCCGTCCGGGGCCGGGCCGACCTATCGGACCCTGCTGCGGGCCCGTCCGATGGCGCTGCTGATCCTGGCCCAGGCGCTCTTCGCGATCGTCGGCTTCACCCAGATCGAGGCGACCGTACCGCTGCTGATGCACGACCGTATGGCGGTCACGCTGGGCTGGGTCAGCGCGGTGGTGGCGGCCAACTCCTTCGCCCTGATCGCCCTTCAGCCGCTGCTCCGCCGCCGGCTGGAACGGCTGCCGGAGACCGTGAGCCTGGCCGCCGGACCGGTGCTGTGGACCGGGGCGTTCGGCTGCGGTCTGGGCGCGGCGCTGGCCGGGGAGGCGGCCCCGGCCGGCGTGCGGTACGGACTCCTGCTCGCCTTCGCGGTGATCTTCGCGGCGGGCGAGCTGATGTACTCCTCCGCCTTCTATCCGCTGCTGCTGCGCTGGTCCGGCGAGGAGGCGGTGGGCCGGGCGAGCGCCCTGGCGTCGCTGGCCTGGAACCTGGGCACCGCCTCCGGCCCACCGATCGGGCTGTTCGTCGTGGCCAACGCCTCGGCCACGGGCGGCTGGCTGGCCCTCGCGCTGGGCGCGGCGGCCGCGTTCACGGTGGCCGCCGCGCTGCACAGCCGGACGACGGGCAGCACCTGACCACCCGCCGAACCCGGCTACGACTTGGGCAGATACGACGTGTCGTAGGCATCCTCAGGAGTGACGCTCTTCTCCAGGAGCCCCTGGTCGTACATGAAGTCGGCCATCCGGGTCCAGGTCTGCGGATCGATCGCGCCCAGCTCGCCCTGGTCGTTCTTCATCAGCGGCGCCGTGGCCCTGAGCACCGCGCGGGCGTTGTTCCGCTGCTTCTCGCCGCGCAGCCCCGGTACGTACTTCTCGCTGAGCTTGATGGCCTCGTCCTGGTGGTCGATCGCATAGCGCAATCCACGCAAAGACGCGTCGACGAACTTCTTGATGTCGTCGCCGCGCTTGTCGAGCGTCTTCTTCTTGGCGCCGAGACCCACGCCGACCAGCTGATCCCCCGCCGAGCCCGAGTTGAGGGTTATCGACCGGACGGCCTTGCCCGCCTCCTTGAACGAGACGGCGTCATTGTTCAGATAGCCCATCACCCCCTCCACCTTGTTTCCGGTGAGAGCCGCCTGCTGGGTGAAGCCGATGTTCTGTACCTTGGCGTCCTTGGTGGAAAGGCCGCCCTCCTTCAGGAGCGCCAGCAAACCGAAATAGGTCTCGCCGAAGGCACCGGGAGTGCCGATCTTCCGGCCCTTGAGGTCGGCGGGGGTCCGGATGTCGGATTCCTTGGGCACGATCAGCCCCACCGGGTATTTCTGGTAAAAGGTGGCGATGTCCACGACGGGCACATTCTTGGCGCGCGCCTGAAGCATCTCGTCACCGCCCGCGTAGATCACATCTTCCTTGCCCGATGTGAGGGCCCCGAAAAGATCTTCGGCCGCGCCGTGGTGGCGCAGTGTCACCTTGAGTCCGGCGTCCTTGTAGTAGCCCTTTTCGGCGGCCACATAGAACGGCGAGAACTGGACGTTGGGGGTGTAGGTCAGCCCCACGGTGATGCTTGCGCCGCCCTTGGCCCCCGCGTTCTTCGGCTCCTCGGCGCATGAGGTCAAAGTGGCCAGCGCCACCACCGAGGCGAGGGCGGCCGCGCCCGTGACCCGATGTCTTTGGGCACGCCTCATGGACGTCTGCACGAAACGCACGTACTTCTCCTCTTGGGTGAAAGTTGTCAGTCGCGCTGAACGAGCCGCTCGACCAGGCGGACCACTCCGTACGAGACGGCGGCGAGAAGGCCGAGCATGACGAGCGTCGAGAACAGTCCGATGGTGTCGGCCTCCTGGCGCTGCACCGACAGCAGCTGCCCGAGGCCGTCGCCGCCCATCACGAATTCACCGACGACCGCGCCGGTGATGGAGAGCGTGAGGCCGTTGCGCACCCCCGCGAGGACGCTGGGCAGGGCGAGCGGAAGCTCGATGTACCAGAGCATCCCCCACCACCCCACCCCGTCCACCCGCGCGGCCCCCATCACATCGGGGTCCAGCGAACGCAGCCCCAGTACGGTGTTGACGAGGATGGGGAAGAAGACCAGCAGCGCGCAGAGGACCGCGATGGGCAGCAGTCCGTACCCGATCCACAGGGCCAGCAGGGGGGCCAGCGCCACCGCGGGCATGGCCTGCGAGGCGGCCACATACGGCTGGAGGGCCGCCGCGGCGATCTCGCTGCGGGCGATCAGATAGCCGAGCGGCAGCGCCACCCCGATGCCGATACCGCTGCCCGCCAGCGCCTCCCACACCGTCTCCTTGGTGTAGTCGACGAGATCGCCGTGGAAGACGTCATCGAGGAATTGCCGCGCGAGGTCCAGCGGAGCCGGAAGATAGAACTCCGCAACGGCGCCGGTCCGGGTCACGATGTCCCAGACGACAAGCAGCGACAGCCCGAATACCAGCGGCGGCAGCACACTCCGGAACAGCGTTCCGCGTCGGCCGGCGAGAGCCGTTCCGGATGCCGCTCCGGTCATTTTCCGGCCGGCCCCGGACCGCGACTTCTCACCATTTCCGCCGCCGTCGCCGGTCTTTCGCGCATGTCCCGGTCGGGGTGAATGCGGCTCGTCCGCAGTCGACTCGCCGTCCGCGCCCGCCGTGGCGGTCGCGCCCCTTCCGTGCCCTTCGGTCATCCCCAAATCCCCTTGCATTACCGGCTGTTACCAGATCTCGGCACGCCCGCAGGCAACCTATCGCCAGCACGCTCCGGATCACAATGTCGATGGGGAAAACGAAATTATCATGTGGACGTATTTCCAAGGATGCCGAGCTCAGTGGCGCGCACCCCGGCCTGGAAACGGGAGTTGGCCTCCAGCAGCTCCAGGATCCCGGTGACATAGCGGCGGTACGTACGCACCGAGATCGCCAGGTCGCGGGCGGCGGCCTCGTCGGTGACCCCGTCGCGCAGCCGGGCCAGCACCCGGCGGACCATCTCGGTGCGGGCGCGGTTGCCGAAGTCGAGCGGGCGGGCGGCGGGCACGGCGCCGCCCCAGATGGAGCGGAACATGCCGTACAGGGTGGCCACCACCACCGGGTCCTCGATGACCGAGGTCTGCCGCCCCTCCTCGGCCTCGGTGCACACCAGGGCGGTCCGGCCGTCGGCGATCACCGCCGTGGGCAGCGGCACCGACGCGATCCGCACCTGCGCGGGATGCGCGGCCGGGGCGGGGCCGGATGTCTCGGCGGGTGGCGCGGGCCCGGGGATGGGCCGCGGTACGGGCCCCGACGGCGCCGTTCCGGCGGCGGGTCCGGGACCAGAGGCGGGTCCGGGACCAGAGGCGGGTCCGGCGGCCCCCGTGGACCCGCAGGCGTGCCCGGCCGATCCGGTGCCAGGTGCGGATCTGCCGCGCAGCACCCGCACCCCGACCGGCTCGCCGAGGTCCGTGAGCAGCGCGCCGAGCGCGGCCTGCGCCGGCGCCATCCGGGACGAGCACTCGGGGAAGACGGCGTCCACGCTCCGCCCCGCCTGGCCGATCACCTCTTCGGCGGCGGCGAGGAACGCGGCGTCCTCCACCCCCACCTCGGTGAACCGCGCGTCCCGGGTCCGCCGGGCGCGGTGCTGGATCACCGTGGACTCAATGAGGTCCCGTACCTCCCGTAGCGTTCCCTCCAGGGTGTCCCCCGCGAGCGCGGCCTCCGGTACAGGATCGCGTCCGCGCTCCATCATGTCGATATTCCCGCACTTTCCGCCTCGTGACGTGGTCAAGGTCTCGAGCCCCGTTCAGTGACGGCTGGGCAGCAGCCCCATTTCCACCGCCCGCACCCCCGCCTGGAAGCGGGAGTTGGCCCCCAGTTCGCGCATGATCTCCGCCACGTACCGGCGGTAGGTACGCAGGGAGACCTGCATCTGGCGCGCCGCCACCTCATCGGTGTGGCCGGTGCGCAGACACTCCAGGATCCGCCGTACGGAGTCCGGGCACAACCGCCCGCCGAGCCGCGGATAGTCCGTGAGCGCCACGCCGTTCCCCCAGGTCCCGGCGAACATCATCTCCAAGGCCCGCACCGTGGCGGGGTCCTCGACGAGCGACGCCTGCCCCGGGCCCCGCCCCGGCTCCGACGGCCCCCTCCTGAGGTAGACCACCTCGGCGTCGATGAGCAGCGCCTCGGGTAACGCAGGCAGCCCGCCGTCGCAGATCCGGATCTCGCACCGCGGATCGGTGCGCGCCAGCGCCCGTACCGCCCCCGAGGCCAGCACCGGCTCCTCGCACAACAGCCGTACGACGACGGCGCGCCGGGCCCCCCTGGCCGGGCGGGCGAGCGCGGCGCAGACGGCCCGCGTCTGCTCCTCGTTTCCCGAGAGCACCACGCCGACGGTCCGCTCGGCGCAGTCGACCAGCGTGTCGACGACCTCGGCGAGCGGCACCTTCCCCAGAGCCGTCCCCGCCCAGGAGTCCTGGGCCAGCTCCCTTCGGTGCCTGGTGACCGTGGACTCGATCAGATCACGGGCGGTCAGGAGCGCGTGCTCGACATAGTCGATGGCGCCTGACGAGGGAGTCTCCGTGCTCTCCGTGCTCATGGGAGAAGGCTCGGACACCCTCACAAGACCAACCATGACTTCCCCTGCCGGGTGACAGTGACCTGGTTATGCGAATACCGGCCTGATTCTCGTCAATTTCCCTGCCCCGAAATGCGCGGGCAGCATTGTGCGAAATCCACGACGACACTAATTCGCGCACAGCGACCGCGTCAACGCGGGGCGTGAGGTAAAGAGTTGTCAAAACGGGGTGCGGCGGCGCGCGTCATGCTGCCGCGCAGTCGATGCGCCGGGGGCGCGTGTCCACAAGTTACCGACGAGTGCACCTTCCGGACCCGGGGGAACTACGGACCGCAGCGATTCGACGCCGTTCGGCGACGCGGAGTGGGGGCCGGTGTCCGGTAATTGCCAACTCGGCACCGGACGCCCCCTCCCCTCATGCGGGGGTGGCCACCGCTGTCAGCCGGTATCAGCCGAAGCTGATCGGCCCGTTGATGTCCTTGGCCTGGATGACCGGGCCGGTGATACGGGCGTTGCCCCCGATGCGGTTGTGCACGGCCCCCGCCTGCCCGGCCGACTCGCCGTGCTCACGCATCCAGGCCGCCAGGTCACGGCCGAACTCCGGGTCCCGCCGGGCCCGTTCGACCAGCAGATCGGCCAACTGGCGCAGCCGGGCGCCGTCGTCGTACGGAATCGCCACCGGATCCGGACCGCCCGGCTCCGGCTCACCGGCCGGTTCGCCCTCGCCGCGCCGCAGCACCCTGCGGACCAGCGTGCCGAAGGACTCCAGGGCCCGCCGCCCGGCCTCGCCGCCGGCGCCCGACGCCGCCGCGTTGACCGCCGCGACCAGCGCGCCCGCCGTCACCGGGTCCATGGCCCACCCCCTGCCCTCATCCGGGGCCCTACGCTACCGGCGCCGCTGGTCACGGTTCCACCGCTTCCGCGCTGAGGGTGAACCAGACCGTCTTGCCGGTCGGGGTGAGATCCGTGCCCCAGTCATGGGCGGTCTTGCTCAGCAGGAACATCCCCCGGCCGCTCTCGGAGAGGAAGTCCGGCTCCTTGACCACCGGCAGCCCGGACTCGGTGTCGCTGACGGCCGCGTAGATCCCGTACGGAAGGTTCTCCAGGGTGAGGACGCATTCGGGAGAGACCGCGTGCTTGTGGACGTTGGACAGCAGCTCGGTGACGCACATCCCCGCCGCGCTGATCAGCTCCTCACGCCCCCACAGCCGCAGTCGCGCCCCAACGGCGCGGCGTACGTCCGCGAGTATCCGCGGATGGGCACGGAGGCGCAGTTCGTATCGCTGTGAGATGTTCTCAGCCATATGCTCCGGGGCCCCTCCAAAGCACGACGCGCTGCCGTGTCCCCTAGCGATCCTGGCCTATGGAACGTCCCACTCGCAATGTTTCGACCCACTCGCACAAGACTGGCATATGCCTGGCTGGTAGGCGTAGTTGGCAATACGACAGACTGGCGACATGTCCTACCAGCCAGTGCCCACCGTTCGGCGCAGGCGCCTGGGCTCCACGCTACGGAAACTGCGCACCGAAGCGGGGATGACACTGGACGCGGCGGCCGACGCACTCAACGCGGCCGCGAACGGATCGTCCGACGCCCGCCGCTGGACGGCGCCGAAGCTCTCCCGGATCGAGAACGCCAACGCGACGATCCGCACCACCGAGGTCGAAACCCTGTTGAGGGCCTACGCCGTCACCGACCCGGGCACCCGCATAGCCCTGGAGGGACTGGCCAAGGACGCGGGCAAACGCGGCTGGTGGCAGACCTATCGCGGCGTCGTGGGCCCCGCCTACGCCGACTACATCTCACTGGAGAGCGACGCGGAGAGCGTCCGCGACTACGCCTCACTGGTCGTCCCCGGTCTGCTCCAGACGGCCGACTACGCCCGCGAGACCATCGCGGCGAACGCCGTGGCCCGCACCGCCTCCGAGGTCGACGCCCTCGCCGAGGTGCGCCTGGCCCGGCAGGCCGTTCTCACCCGCTCCCGCCACCCGCTGCGGCTGTGGGCCGTCATCCACGAGGCGGCGCTGCGCCGCAGGTTCACCGGCCGACCCGGCATCATGGCAGCTCAGCTGAAGCGGCTGCTGGACGTGGCGGACTGGCCCACGGTCACCCTCCAGGTGATTCCGATCGACGCGGCCCCCAACCCCGGGGACGCGGGAGCGTTCACACTCGTGGCCTTCCCGGGGCCCATGCCGGATGTCGTCACCCAGGAGAACCTGCGCGGCCCCACATACGTCGAAGGAGTCGACGACGTCAACGTCTTCGCCGACGCCTTCGGCCATATCGTGGAGTGCGCGCTGTCCACGGATGCGACGAAGGCCCTCATCGCTGGTCTGGTATGAGAAAGAGGGCCCCACATATGAACACCTCTGCAATGACCGCGCATCGCCACCCCCACTGGCGCAAGTCCTCGTACTCCGTGGGCGAGGGACAGTGCGTCGAGGTCACCGCCGCCGCCGGCCACGTCCGGCTGCGGGAGAGCGACGACCCCGGCACCGTACTGACCACCGTGCCGGCGGTCCTCGCCGGCTTCGTCCGGAGCGCGAAAGCGGGCGCGTTCGACGCCTGATCGTGTGACGCGTGTGACCGTGTGACGCGTGTGACGCGTGTGACGACGGTGTGGTGCCGCCCCGGGACGGCACCACACCAGCGACGTCAGAACTGTACGTCCGAGCAGGCATAGAAGGCGTTCGAGGTGTCCGCGATGGTCCACACGGCGAGGATCATATGTCTGCCGGTCTTACCGCTCGGGATCGTCCCCGAGTGGGAGAGCGTGGACGGCGGACGCTGACCGTTGTACGGAACGGTCAGGAAGGGCTGGGACTCCAGGCTCGCACGGGTCAGCTTCTGGCTGGGGTTCCAGCCGTTCTTGGTGATGTAGTACTTGAAGTCCGTGGTCGCGTGGGAGACCGTGAACCGCCAGTTGAAGGTGTAGCTCCGGCCGGCGGTCAGCTTGGTCGCGGGCCAGCTGCCGCCCCGCGGGTCGTCGAGCTGCGAGAACCGGCTGTTGCCGCCCGCGCAGATCGAACCGTCCGCGGGACCGCCCGCGGGGAAGCCCTTAGGGCCCTCGACGCTCTGGGGCTCGTACTGGATGTCGCCGCAGCCCGTCACCGTGCCGTTGGCGCACAGCTTCTGGCGGCTGATGGGCGAGTCGGTGTAGCCGTGGCTGGAGGCGCTGCCGCCGGTCGCGAGGACGGAAATCGCCGCGAGACCGATGCCGATGACGGCGGCGCTGATCTTCTTGCGCATGCTTCGCTCCTGAAGACGTGGGGAGTGCTTCGACGAGCCGTGCACGGCGGTCTAGACCAAGTTTGAGAGTATCCGGGGGTAATAGTCATGTCCATACCAATGGCGACCGGCCTGGGGCTTCTCGGTTCTCCGAGAGGCCCCAGTCGCTTTTCGGCGGAGCTCCACCGCCCTTCGCGATCACTCACGGCCGCAGCGACACCCGCCCGCCGAGTCCGGAGATAGTGACCAGGGACACATATCAACCCTCTGTATACCGAGCTCGGTACACATCCGTTGCTTTATCCCCTCATTGGGGACGCGCCCGACACTTCCTCCGTGACGGCTCGCCACCGGAGGGCTCGACTCCGCTCCCGGACTTGTCTAGACCCCTTGTCCAAGGCCACGACCAGTGCATATCTTCCGTGCGACCACAGCGCGGAAAGCGCTTGTTGCCGCGTCCGGGCCTTGGGGAGAGGCCCCCGCGTTCTTCGCTCTCATCAGCCTTTACGGGAGGGGTACGTCCATGTCCACGATCCTCAGATCCGCCGTCGGTGCCGCCCTCGCCTCCGCCGCGGCCGCCGTCCTGACCCTGACCGCGCCCCAGGCCTCCGCCGCCGAGCGCCCCGCGGCGACCGACGTCAAGGTGTCCCCGCGGGCGTCGGCCGAGACCAAGGCGTTCGCCAAGGCCAACCCCGGGCCGACCGCGGCCGCCGCGACCGTGTGCGGCACCGGCTACGCGCTGAACAAGGTCATTCCGCTGCCCGAGGGCACCGACCCGGGCATGCGCCTGGCCACGCTGTTCAGCTACACCAACGGCGGCAAGGGCTGCGCGATCCTGGACAACAACTACGGCGCCTCGCAGTACATGTACCTCAAGGTCTGCAAGGTGGACGGCACCGGCTGCGACACCGACTCCGGCAACTTCAGCCAGTACGCGGGCCCGGTCTACGTCTCCAGCCTCGCCTGCGCCCCGGTGACCGCCAAGATGGGCAAGACCTCCAGCAGCCTCTACATCAACTACAAGTCCGACTACGTCTTCGCGTGCAACTGACCCCCGTCACTCGGCACTGAAGGAGACGTCATGGCCGACGCCTTGGTCATGCGGGCGCAGAAGTTCATCAACGACACATACGGCGGGAAGCTGGGCATTCCGGCGCTCGAGGTCGACGGGAAGACGAGCTGGACCGTGATGTACGCGCTCACCCGGGCGCTCCAGTACGAGCTGGGCATCACCAGCCTCTCCGACAGCTTCGGCCCCACCACGCTGAGCACGCTCCAGTCGAAGTATCCGAAGCTCAACGCCAGTACGACGCCCTCGGCCAAATTCACGAAGATCATTCAGTCGGGGCTGTACTGCAAGGGGTACAACGGCGGCGGGATCGACGGGGTGTTCAGCTCCACGGTGGCGAACTCGCTCACCGAGCTGATGACCGACATGGGGGTGGCGGGCGTCTTCGAGGCGGGCAGCCTCTCCCCCAAGGTCTTCAAGGGGCTGCTCACCATGGACGCCTACATCGTCACCGGGGACGGCGGCGCCGGCATCCGCACGGTGCAGCAGCATCTGAACGCCAACTACGTCAAGCGCCAGGACTACTTCATCATCCCGTGCGACGGTCACCACTCGCGGACCGTCGCCAAGTCCATGCTGCTGGCGGTGCAGTACGAGCTCGGCATGGCCGACGGTGTGGCCAACGGGAACTTCGGCCCCGGCACCCAGTCCGGGCTGAAGCAGCACACCGTCGCCTCGGGCGAGACCAGCACCTGGGTACGGCTGTTCTCCGCGGCGATGATCCTGAACCAGCGGCCCAATGTGCCGTTCAGCACCTCGTTCGGATCGGCGCTGCAATCCGCGGTGAACGGCTTCCAGGACTTCGCCAAGCTCCCGGTCACCGGAAAGGGCGACTACTCCACCTGGGCGTCGCTCCTGGTCTCCTACGGCGACCAGGACCGCAAGGGCCAGGCGTGCGACGGCGTCACCAAGATCACCCAAGCCCGCGCCACCACCCTGAAGGCCGCCGGGTACAAGTACATCGGCCGCTATCTCACCAACCCCCTCAGCAATGACCTCCCCGAGAAGGCCATCCAGATCGGCGAGTTGGAGACCATCGCCGACAACGGGCTCCGGTGCTTCCCGATCTATCAGACCTTCGGCCGCGACGCCTCGGGGTTCAACTACGCCGCGGGCAACGCGGCGGCCATCGCGGCGGCGAACGCGGCCGATGACCACGGCTTCAAGGACGGCACCCGGATCTTCTTCGCCGTGGACTTCGACGCGTACGACTACGAGGTCACCGACAATGTGCTGCCGCACTTCAAGGGCATCGTGGACGGCATGGCCATCGCCGGGAACCGGTACAAGATCGGGGTCTACGGCCCGCGCAATGTGTGCATCCGGGTCTCCGAGGCGGGCCATGCCACGGCGAGTTTCGTCTCCGACATGTCCAGCGGCTTCTCCGGGAACTACGGCTATCCGCTGCCGCCCAACTGGGCCTTCGACCAGGTCGTCACCAAGACGATCGGTTCCGGCGACGGTTCGATCAACATCGACAACAACATCGCCTCCGGCCTGGACACCGGACAGGGGTCGTTCAATCCCCCGGTGGCGTCGATGCCGGACAGCCTCTTCAACCAGGCCTATTTCCCGGGGCTTCTCGCCGACGTCCAGACGTACATGCAATCCATCGGCTTCCCCGAGGACGACGGCCGGATCTACACCACCACCCAGTGCCTGGAAACGATCATCGCCGGGGATGTCGCCGTGACCAATACGGCACGGGCCTACGGCATGCGGAAGGCGCTCATCCAGACCACGGCGTTCTGGGAGTTCCGGCACTACGGCAATGAGGACCTGGTCAAGGACGCCGGGGTGTGGCTCTACCACAACGACTATGTGCCGGACTGGGCCAAGGACCTGCCCGGGGTGGTGTCGCTGCGCGACAGCAGCACCGGAGTGGCCCAGATGTTCGGACTGGTGGGCGTTCTCTGCTGGAACAACTCCATCAGGACCGGCCTGGTGACCGGCACCCCGAAGGACCCGGACAAGGACTCCGACATCTTCTCGGTGTGGGACAAGCTCCGCACGGACAACGACTTCGCCCTCACCTCCGTCGGCCACGCCCATATCTGGGGAGCCGACGGCAAGCCCGGCAGCGTCGACAAGGAGACGGGGATCCGCCGGCCCTCGCTGGACTACAAGGAGTCGGAGATCTACGAGGTGCTGCGGCGCTATCAGGGCCCGAGTGAGCCCGCCTTCACCGACGCCAAGAAGCGCATGCCGCTCTACTACATCTTCGAGAAGTACAACAGGATGATGCGGTGAACGAAGCACCTTCATCGCTGGCGTCCGATTCGCCGGATGGACTCAGCTCGATCCTGCTGCTCTTCATCTGCCTGATCGGGGTCATCACCTTCTGCACCCTGATCGCCCTCCTCGGCTCCGGCATGGCCAAGCGCAGGGGCCGCCGGAAGACGCGGGCCGAATGGTTCGGCGGAATCGCCCTGCTGTCCGTCTGCGCGACCATCGCCTTGTACATCTGGGGTGCGCTCCACGTGATGTTCATGGAAAGCGACACCATGCGCGAGGAGTGCGCCAAGGCTCGCAGCCCGGAGAAGGCGGCTCAGGTCGACCGCTATTCAGCGCGCTACCTTCCCCTTCGCTTCACCTGCCGGATCGACGAGGGCGGAAGTTACGACGCCGCGGTCCCCGGATACGTCAACCCGGCCATGGGCATCGCCTTCGTCCTGGCCATCGCTGCGGGCGCCGTATCCGTCGTGGCCCGCGACCAGAACCGGTCCACCAGCCCTACCGTCACGAGGGGACGATGAATGAGCGTGTTCGACCCATCCCGTAGGCAGCTGCTCGCCCGCTCCGGTGCGCTGTTCGGCGCGGCCGCGCTGGCCTCCCTCCCCGGTTCCGCGCTGCTGGCGGCGCCCGCGTACGCCGCGTCCTCGCACTCCAAGACGCCCACCGGCGAGGAGATCCGGAAGGCATACCGCCGCTATCAGGCGAACCGGGCCCGGGTGCTGACGGGCAGACCGAGCCCCAACGGCTGGGAGATGGAGAAGGTCGCCGACGGCGGCGGAGCCATCTGGTCCCGTCCGGTGCCCGGCACCCCGCTGGAGGGCGTCACCGTCCGCATCGGCGCACCGGAGACCGTACTGGTCCATGTGATCCGCCGCTTCCACTACGAGATCGACGAGCTCCGCAAGGGCGATGTGATCGGCTGGCGCAGCCCCGGCACGGTCCGCAAGGGGCTGCCGGAGGGCAACCAGGCATCGGGGACGGCGATCCGGATCCGGCCCGGCCACTACCCGCCGGGCGCCAAGGGCGGCTTCTTCCCCCAGCAGGAGGTCGTGATCCGCGACATCCTCGCCGAGCTCGACGGCGTGGTCCGCTGGGGCGGGGACGACCGGAAGCCGGACGAGTCGCTCTTCTACGTGGCCGTCCAGCCCGGCGATCGGCGGCTGGCCGAGGTCGTGGCCCGGCTGGACCGCTGGCACGAGACGCCGGGCAGCGGCGCGGGCGCGCCGGTCGACGTGCTCGCGCCGGGGCGCCGCAAGGCCGCGACGTCCTTGGCCCGCGGCCAGCGCGCGGCGGCCTGACGAAGTTCCGCGGAAGACCGGGGAGTCCCCGGCGCGTGGGCGCCGAGGGCTCCCTTTCGCGATCAGTCGCAGGATGGGCAGGGCGTGCAGGCGCTGACCGTGACGTCGTCGATGACCGGCCACGCCAGGGTCCGCCCCCGGCGCACCGTGGTGCGGACCGGGTCGGGCGCGGCTGGTGCGCCGGTCGATCGCACCGGCCGCCCCTCGGGGAGGGGGTGTTGGGTTGCGCGGTTCGGTCGGGCGCGGCGCCGTCTCGCGCCTTCGGCGCATTTGAGCAGCGGGGCAGGGGGTCGGGGGGCGCGGCCGCGTCGCCGGGTGCCGGGCGGCCGGGTGTGGGCGCCGGTGGCGGCCACGGCCGCCCGGGGCGAAGGCCGTTGCCGGACTGCCGGGGGGTGGGGTACCCCTCTCGAAATCGTTTGACAAATTAGTTGCTTCAGATCAAGCGTTTTTTGAAGGGGTACCCGGAGGGGCCGCCCCGGGCCCGTCGACCCGCACCCCGGATCGGCCCCGGCCCTCGGACACGGGAGCCGCCACGGCACCGGCCCCCACCGGCCCGGCGGCCGGCGGCGAGGCCCCGGCCCCCATCCCCCGGACCCATGCTCAAAGTCACCTCGCCTCGGTGATCCGCGCCCATACGGTCTTGCCCGGCCCCCTTCGCTCCCTGATCCCCCAGCGATCCGCCACCGCCTCGACCAGCATCAGCCCCCTCCCCTCCTCGTCATCCGACGTGGGCGCCTTCGGCACGGGGCACTTCTCGTGGGTGTCGCTCACCTCGATCTCCAGGACGCCGCCCCGCTCGTCGTACGTCAGCCGCACCGCGAAGTCCCGCCCCGGTACGCGCCCGTGGAGGGCCGCGTTGGCGGCCAGCTCGGCGACGATCACGATCGCGGCGTCGTAACCGCCGACCCCCGGGGTGAACCCCCATGCGGTGAGCTGGTGCACGGCCAGCAGCCGGGCGAGCCGGGCACCGCGCCGGGTGGCGGAGAATCGCTGCGCGAACGTACGTACGGTGACGGGGACTTGGCCCTGTGGTGCGGTCATGGCGGAAGCGTCCCGGCCGAGCGGCGGTCTCTGCCAGGCACGACACCCACCCAGTTTCGCTTGTACCAGTTCACCAGCTGGACCGGGCCGGTCACCGCCCGTGACGATATGAGGATGACAAAAGACAGCGAACCGGAATCGTCGGAGAGCCTCAAGACCTTTGGCGCGGTGCTGAAGGCGCTACGGGACGAGGCGGGGCTGACCCAGGAGCAGTTCGCCCCACGGGTCCGGTACTCGGCGACATACGTCGCGAAGATGGAACAGGGCAGGCGCTTCCCGCCGAAGGAACTCATCCCGCGCACGGAGGAGGTCCTGGGCGCCCCGGCCGCGCGGGTTCTGGGCGCGGCATACCGCACGTTGACCCGGAAGGTCGGCCTCGCGTCGTGGTTCTTACGGTGGGCGGGGATCGAGGAGGAGGCGGCGTCCCTCCTCACGTACGAGTGCGCGGTCATCCCGGGTCTGCTCCAGCCCGAGCCCTACATCCGCGCGGTCTTCGACCGTTACCTCCCGCACATCTCGGAGGAGCAGTACGAGCAACAGGTCGTCGCGCGCCTGGCCAGGCAACGCCTGCTCAAGGAGCGGCCGAACACCTCGTTCTGCTTCACCATTGAACAGGCGCTGCTGGAGCGGCACTTCGGCGGCCTGGAGGTGACCAAGGCGCTCCTCGATCATCTGCTTGAGCAGCGGCGCCGCCGGAACGTGGAGATCCAGATCATGCCGCTGCGGCAGGAGGACCACTCCGGCTTCGAAGGACCGATGTGCCTCGCGGAAACGGCGGACCACCGGTGGGTCGGCTACGTCGAAGCACATGACAGCAGCGTCCTGATCACCGAGCCAAAAGCCGTCAGTGCGATGCTTCAGCGCTATGGCAAACTGCGCTCACAGGCTCTGAGCCCTCAGGACACCACGAGCCTGCTGGAGCGGATGCGAGGAGCGCTATGAGCAGCAGCACCACGGGCCTGAAGTGGTTCAAGAGCAGCTACAGCGGGGGCGGAGGCGGCAACTGCGTCGAGGTCGCGATACGCCCCGAAGCCGTCCACATCCGCGACTCCAAAACCCCCCAGGGGGGTCGGCTCAGCGTCTCCCCCGAAGCCTGGGCCGCCTTCATCGCCCACATCTGACCTGCTCATGCCGCCGCCGCTAAGCTGTTCGGATCGGAGGTGGCGGTGGCGGCGCACATACAGGAACGCATCAAGCGGCTGATCATCGACCAGCGGCTCCCCTCGGGCGCCCCGCTGCCCACCGAGACCGAGCTGATGGAGCTGCTCGGCGTCAGCCGTAACTCCGTACGCGAGGCGCTCAAGGCGCTGCAGGCGATGGGGATCGTGGAGATCCGGCACGGCTTCGGGACGTACGTCGGGCCGATGTCGATGGCGCCGATGATCGAGGGGCTGATCTTCCGCACCGTCGCCGGGCACTACCGAGGCGAGGACAGCCTCCTCGAACTCCTCGAACTGCGCGAGGCCGTGGAGACGGGACTGATCGCGCGGCTGGCCGGGCGGATCCCGGAGGCGGATCTCGACGAGCTGGACGCGGTCGTGCGGCGGATGGAGGCGGAGGCGGCGGAGGGCTCGGTGCGCGCCGAGACCGACCGGGCGTTTCACGCCGCGCTCTACGGGAGCCTGGACAACACCCTGCTGAGCGAGGTGCTGGAGGCGTTCTGGGACGCCTTCCACCGGGTGCGGACCGACCTCGTGGACGTGCCCACCGATCCGAGGGTCACCTGCAAACAGCACCGGGAGATCCTGGAGTCGGTGCGCTCGGGGGACGCCCTACGGGCCGAAGAGGCGATCCGCGACCACTTCGGGAACATCCGCATCCGGCTGCGGTCGGCGCATCGCGACTGAGCGGCTCACGCCTGGGCGAGCAGCGGGTCGTAGGCTGTCGACCGTCGGCGGCCGGACATGAAGGCCAGGAAGTCCCGGATGAAGGCGCCGCGCGTGTAGGTACGGTCGGTGCCGACAGTGTCGCGGTGGAACGCGGTCTGGAACAGCGTCCGGTATTCGTCTGCGTCGATGCGCTGGTCGCCGTCCTTGTCCGTGGCGTCGAAGAGGACCTCGGCGGCCTTGATCAGTGCGGGTCCGGCCAGGGAGGGAACGGCGGTGGCGTACTCGCGGGCGCTGACGCGGCCGTCACCGTCGGTGTCCAGTGCCGTCTGGAGTTCACGCCACCAGTCGGCGTAGGCGTTGTAGAGCCTCGTTTCCTCGGGCTCCTCCAGATCGAGGCGGGTGGACAGTTCGCGGGCCATGGCGGCGAGGTCCGGCCAGTCCAGATACCCGTCGCCGGTCTGGTCGAGTACCTCGCGGAAGAACTCCTCCGCACTGCGTTCGGTGCCGGTGCGGGAGACGGGTTCCGGTTGCGGAGGGAGCGGCGTGATGAGCCGGATCAGGGCACCCGCCCGCCTCATCTTGTCGTGCAGGGCGGTGACCGCCCGAGCTCGCGGATCGTCACTGTCGGGTGAGAGAGCCAGCAGGTCGGCGACGGCGTCAGCTCGGACCCAGCCGTTCGGCAGGAACCGGGTCAGACCGACGACCAGATAGGCCCCCTGCATCAGGGTCTGGGCACCGGGCATCTCGGGCAGCCCGGCACGCCGGCGGAAGGGCTCCGGGAGCGAGGCGACGGTGATCGCCCCGATGAGCGGGCCGACGACGGCCCGGCCGGTGGCCCACAGCGTGGGCAGCCCGCCCAGCAGGGCCGGAGCGGGCAGATGGTCGAACAGCTTGTAGAGGATGATCCGCATCGCCTCGGTGTTCTCCAGCTCCTGGGCCACCACGTGGTCGTAGTAGAGCCAGAACTCGGAGAGGGTGGGCGGCAGGTGACCGGCCTCGTCTCCCATGGTGGCCAGGTACGCCTGGAATTCGGCGTACAGCCGCTCCATGGCGTGCTGCTCAAGAGGCTGTCCGCCCAGTCGGCACATGGTCACGGTGGACTCGAACAGGGTCGCCATCACCCAGGCCCGTACAGCGGGGTCCATCGCGTTGTAGGGGCGGCCCCGCGGGTCGGTTCCGTTGAACCGTGCGTGGAGGCGGTTCAGCCGTGCCGCCTCCCGGAGCCGTACCTCTTCGTCGTCCCCGAACATGCGCTGCAAGCTGCGGAGGGTGTTGCGCAGCCGTCGCCACGGGTGGGCGACGAAGGTGGAGTTGTCGATCAGCGCGGCGCCGACCTGCGGGTGCGCGGCCTCCAGAACAGTCGCCCGGACGATGGCCAGCGCCCAGCGCGGATCGTCGAAGAATTCCCGGAACTGCGAGCCCGCGCCGAACAACGGCTCGTGTCCGTTCGCCGCGCTCGGCCGTGACGCACCGCCGTCGAACTCGGTCGCACCGTCCCGGGCGCTGTCGGGGTGTCCGCCATCTGCCATGGTCACTATCGGGAGTCTCCGTTCTGCTCGGGCAGCACGCCACCGAAGCGGCGATCACGTTGCCGGTAGGTGTGCAGGCATTCGAGGAAGTGCGGCGCGCGGAAGTCGGGCCACAGCACGGTCGGGAAGACCCATTCCGCGTAGGCGACCTGCCAGAGCATGAAGTTGGAGATGCGCTGTTCCCCCGAGGTCCGGATGACCAGATCCACGTCGGGTGTGTCGGGGAAGGGCAGATGGGCGGCGAAGCTCCGCTCGTCCACCGCCTCGGCCGCCACACCCGCGCGGATCAGTGACCGCGCGGCCTCGACGATGTCCCCGCGCCCGCCGTGATCGAACGCGACGGTCAAGGTCATACCCCGGTTGTCGCCGGTCAGTGTCATCAGGTCGGCGAAGTCGCGTGCCAGCGCCCGGGGGATCCTCGGGTCGCTCACCCCGAGGAAACGGCAGCGGATGCCCCGCGCGTGCAGCAGCGGCGCGTGCTTGCGCACCACCCCGCGCACCAGCCGCATCAGATAGTCGACCTCGGCACTCGGCCGGCTCCAGTTCTCGGTGGAGAAGGCGTACAGGCTCAGCCATTCCACGCCCGCGGCGCGGGCCGCCTCGATGACGTCGATGACGGTCGCCTCCGCCGCCCGATGACCTGACGTACGCGGCAGCGACCGCTGGGCCGCCCACCGTCCGTTGCCGTCCATCACACACGCCACGTGACGCGGCACTCCAGGCGACCGGTCACCATCAGCGAACCGCAGCGCGGGAGTGGGATCGGCGAACGCATCGCCCACGGTGTGCCCAGCTATCACGCCAGCCCCCTTGGCCCACCACCACAGATCAACACGGCGATCGCATCTGAAGCAGGGTGCCAGCCCCCGAGCCCGAATGCCGCACCGGAGCCACGCATTCACCCTTGGAACAATTGTCCGAATTTAGTCTTCGGCGGGTCGCTCGCCTCTTCGTTCCACTTCGGCCACAGTCGTCCGACGATGACCGTTTTATGCCCGCCCTTGGGGGACGATAAGAAGTGAAGTACCGACCGAGTCGCCGCACCCGCCGCTTCGGGATCGGTGCGGCGGCCGTCTTCGTGCTGGCCGGGATGAACGGCCCGGCCCTCTACCGTTTCAGCTCGGACAAGTACCACACGTACAAAATCAACCAACCGGAGTACAAGGCGGAGAACGGCCACTGGGATGTGGTCGATGTCCCGGAGGAATACCGGATCAATACGATCCACGCCGCCCTGCTGCACACCGGCAAGGTACTGCTGGTGGCCGGCTCCGGGAACAACGCCAAGAACTTCGCCGCCAAATCATTCCGCAGCGTCCTATGGGACCCGGAGAAGAACACCTTCACCAACGTTCCCACCCCCAAGGACCTCTTCTGCTCCGGGCACAGCCAGCTCCCGGACGGAAAGCTGCTGGTGGCGGGCGGTACCCAGCGCTATGAGAAGCTCAGGGGCGATGTCGAGAAGGCGGGCGGACTGATGTTCGTCCACAACGAGAGCCCCGACAAGCCGAAAACCCTCCCCGCCGGGACCCGCTTCACGGGGAAGAAGAACGGCAAGACCTTCGAGTCCAAGGACCCGATCCTCGTTCCGCGCGCGAAGAAGAGCAAGAATCGCAAGGGGAAGGTCACCGTCACCGCGAGCACCGCGCGGGTCTATGTGGAGGCGCTGCGCAAGGGAAAGAAGTACCAGACCGGCACCGAGGACAATTACCGGATCTCCGGGCTGAAGGGAAAGGACAAGCGGAACTTCTACGGGATCGCGCAGAAGCTGTCGTTCGACAAGAAGGACTTCCAGGGCATCAGGCAGGCGTATGAGTTCGACCCGGAGGCCGAGCGGTATGTCCCGGTCGATCCGATGAACGAGGCCCGCTGGTACCCGACCCTCACCGCCCTCCAGGACGGCAAGGTGCTCGCGGTCTCCGGGCTGGACGAGATCGGCCAGGTGGTGCCGGGGAAGAACGAGATCTACGACCCCAAGACCAAGAAGTGGAAGTACCTGCCCAAGAAGCGCTTCTTCCCGACCTACCCCGCGCTGTTCCTGACCGACAAGGGCCGGATCTTCTACACCGGCTCGAACGCCGGATACGGCCCGGACGACAAGGGCCGCACGCCCGGCATCTGGGACCTGAAGACCAATCGGTTCGATGTGGTCCCGGGGATCAGCGACTCCGACGCCCTGGAGACGTCGATGTCCGTACTGCTGCCGCCCGCGCAGGACCAGCGGTACATGGTGCAGGGCGGGGGCGGGGTCGGCGAGGACCCCAAGTCCACGGCGAAGACCCGGATCGTCGATCTGCACGCCGATAAGCCGCGGTTCCGCGATGGCCCGGAACTGTATGCGAAGGTGCGCTATCCGAGCAGTGTGATCCTGCCCGATGACACCGTTCTGACCACGAACGGCTCGGGCGACTACCGGGGCCGCGGCGCCACCAATCTGCTGAAGGCCGAGCTCTACGACCCGAGGAGCGACACCGCGCGCGCGGTGGCCGATCCGCTGGTGGGGCGCAACTACCACTCGGGGGCGCTGCTCCTGCCGGACGGCCGGGTCATGACCTTCGGCTCGGACTCGCTCTTCGCCGACAAGGCCAACACCACGCCGGGTGAGTTCCAGCAGCAGATCGACCTCTACACCCCGCCGTATCTCTTCCGCGACTCCCGCCCGAAGCTCGCCGACACCGCGCCCAGGACGGTCAGGCTCGGCGGGAAGACCACCTACCGGACCGCGCACGCATCGGCGATCACCAAGATGCGGCTGATCCGGCCCGGCTCCTTCACCCATGTGACCAATGTCGAGCAGCGGTCGATCGCACTGGACTTCACCCGGACGAAGGACGCGGTGACGGTGACCCTGCCGAAGAACTCGTCCATGGTGCCGCCGGGGTGGTACATGCTCAACGCGGTGGACGACCAGGGGACGCCGTCGAAGGCGGCGTGGGTGAAGGTGCCCGCCCCGAAGAAGAAGTGACGGCTAACTACTTCCACGGTCGGCGTTACGGGCGAGATCGAGCGCGTACCGGGGCCACCACCGACCCGCGGTGGGACCGCCCTTGCAGGTGCCGTCCGACTCGCCCGGACGCTTGATCCACAGGTAGGCGTCGATCCGCTTGTCCCCGGTATCGACGGTCGGCCGCTCGCCCAGCGCCCGGCCCTTCGGATTGCACCACGCCTGCGGGTCGTTCTCCCCCGGGGCCGGGCCATTGCCGTTACGGCTGGTGTCGATCACGAAGGGCTTGCCGCCGATCAGCGCGGACAGCCGCTTGCCGTACGCCCGGTTCTCCTGGGTCGTCTGGTAGTTCGAGGTGTTCAGCGCGAAGCCGTCGGCCTTACGGATACCGGCCCGCCTCAGCGGCTCGACCATCCGGCGCGGGTCCTTGATCCAGTGGGGGTTTCCGGCGTCCAGATAGACCTTGGTGCGCGGCAGCCCCTTGAGCTTGTCCACGGCGCCGGTCAGTAGGTCGTACCGCTCCTCATGGAACTTCTCGGGCGTACAGCCGTCCACCACGTGCGGCAGCGCGTCGGGCTCCAGGATGACCGTCGCCCGGCGGTCGCCGATCCCCCGGACCGTCCTGTCCAGCCAGGTGCGATAGGCGTCGCCATCGGCCGCGCCGCCCTTGGAGTACTGCCCGCAGTCGCGGTGCGGGATGTTGTAGAAGACCAGCAGCGCGTCCCGGTTCACCTGATCCGCGGCCGCGGTGAACCCCCGCGCCCGCCCCTCCGGGTCGTCCACTCCCAGCCACTCCGCGACGGGCTGCTCCGCGATCTTCTCCATCAGCCTGGCCTCGCCGTCCTCACCCTTCTTCCGATACGCCGCGACCTGGCGCGCCGCGCTGCCGTCCGGATTCACCCAATAGGGGATCGTGACCTTCGGCCGCTGCTTCGGCTGCCCGGCGAGCGAGGCATGGTCACTGTCCCCCTCCGAGGACCCGAAACACCCGGAGACCACGACGCACGACAAGAGCGCCCCGGCGACGGAGGGGCGCAGCCGCGAGCGGGGTCTGGGGCGGAGCCCCGGGTGGGGGGTGCGGGGGGCGGAGCTCCTTGGTTTCGGAAAGGGGCGGGGTGGGGCTTTGCCCGCCGCAGGCGCCCACCCGTCGCACCGACTAGTGCGGCGCATCGCGGCTGCCTGCCGACACTTTGTCCGGAGAGCCCGTCGCGCCGGTCAGGTAGGCCGAGACGACGACGTTCGCCGAGTACGTCCGGGTCGAGCGGTCGTACGTGCCCCCGCACGTGATCAGCCGAAGCTCCGCGCGGTCATGGGACCGCGACCCGTACACCCGTCGCGCGTCGAAGTGCTTCTCCGGCACCACCTCGACGTCCTCGACCGTGAACTCCGCCGTCGTCCCGTCCGATCGCGCGACCCGCACCCGCTCCCCCCGCTCGAGGCCGCCCAGCTCATGGAAGACCGCCGGTTTGCTCTTCGTGTCCAGGTGGCCGACCAGCAGGGCGGCGCCCGGGGAGCCCGGCTCGGGGCCGGCGCGGTACCAGCCGACCGTGCCGGGGCGGCTGAAGGGCGGGGGTTTCACGGCCCCGTCGCGGTCCAGGCCGCTGGCGACGATCGGGGCGCGGACTCCCGCCGCCTCGATCACGACCCGCTTGGGCCGGGCGGAGGCCAGCGGCGCGTGCGCCGGGGGCAGCGGATGGGAGGACGGCCGCCCGACCGCGGCCACGTCCCCGGTCATCGGCGCCGGACCACCCGTACCCTCCGTCGTGTCCCGGCCCCACATCCACAGGCCCAGCAGCAGCGCCGCCCAGGCGAGTCCGATGGCCGGCCGCCCGAGGCCGGAGAAGCGATTCCCGATGCCGTCCATGTTTCCGTCCATCTCGGTATCCAGATCCATGGGGATCAGCTCGCGGCGCGGGAGGGATGGCGGCGGCGGTGGACCGCGAGGCCGCCGACGGCCACGGCCGTACCCCCGGAGAGCACCAGGCCGTACGCCTCCGCGGCGCCGATGTCGTCGCGTCGTCGCGCCTCGTCCGGCGCGGTGCCGCCCCCGCCGGCGTGGACGGGGGCGACGGGCGAGGGCGGGCGCTCCACGGCGAGGGCGACCCCGCCCGCGCCGCCCTGCCCTTCCCCGCCCACGCCGTCCGCGCCCGTTCCGTCCTCGCGTACGAGGCCGCCGTCCGCGCAGTCCAGGGTCACCCGGTGCGCCCCCTTGGCCGCCGTCGAGCGGATCGTCGCCTCGCTGAAGAGCGCGTCCCCCTCGGGCGTCAGCTCCGCGTCGTCCACGAACACCGGTGACGAGGCGGTGGCCAGCCGGTCCGGGCAGCCGAAGGCCCAGACCTCGACCTCGGCGCCGGGGGCGAGGGCCCGCGGACTGATCCGGATCGTGGTGGTGGCGGAGTGGCGCTGCTCGGCGAGGGCCGGAGCCGCGGCCGTCACCGCCGCGACGGCGGCGCACGCTGCGCTACAGAGAGTGAGTGCGACAATGCGCATGGTGAAACCTCCCGATACCAAGAGGCTCACGCGCCCGGCAGGGCTCCGCATCCGCTGCGGGCGCCTACTGCGCCATCCGGGGCACAGGGCTCACCGGCGGGTCATACCGGCGCTCACCGGCGGGTCATGCGACGCGCTCCACGAGGTCCGCGATGGACTCGACGACCGTGGACGGGCGGTACGGGTACCGGTCCACCTCTCCCGCCTTGGTCACCCCGGTGAGCACCAGGAAGGTCTCCATACCGGCCTCGAGCCCGGCCCGCACATCCGTGTCCATCCGGTCGCCGATCATCGCGCTGGACTCGGAGTGGGCGCCGATCGCGTTCAGCCCGGACCGCATCATCAGCGGGTTGGGCTTGCCGACGAAGTAGGGCTCCTGACCGGTGGCCTTGGTGATCAGCGCGGCCACGGAGCCGGTGGCGGGCAGCGCGCCCTCCGCGGAGGGGCCGATCTCATCGGGGTTGGTGGCGATGAACCGCGCACCGTCGTTGATCAGCCGGATGGCCTTGGTGAGCGCCTCGAAGCTGTACGTACGGGTCTCGCCGAGCACCACATAGTCCGGCTCGACATCCGTAAGGACGTAGCCGATGTCGTGCAGCGCGGTGGTCAGCCCCGCCTCGCCGATGACATACGCGGTGCCGCCGGGGCGCTGCTCGTCCAGGAACTGGGCGCTCGCAAGCGCCGACGTCCAGATGTTGGCCACCGGCACGTCCAGCCCGATACGGGACAGCCGGGCGTGGAGGTCGCGCGGGGTGTAGATGGAGTTGTTGGTGAGCACCAGGAAGGGGGTGTCGGACTCGCGCAGCCGCTTGATGAAGGCGTCGGCACCGGGCACCGGTATGCCCTCGTGCATCAGTACACCGTCCATGTCGGTGAGCCATGACTCGATCGGCTTGCGCTCTGCCACTGGTTGCTCTCCGCTCGGAATCGGCTTCTGCGACGACCTCAGCCTAACCGGGGAAAGCGCTGGGGAGTCCGCCCTGTGTTCCGGAGCACGATCCGTTCGCCGTCCGTTTCGCCGTCCGTTTCGCCGTCCGTTCGCGCGCCGTCCCAGCGCGACAGATCCGCACAGGTGTCTGATCCTGGGGAAGGGGCGGAATCCGCCCCTCCGTGAAACGAGCCGGACCGTGAGGCCGGACCGTGAGGCCGGACCGTAAGGAGGCCGCGATGGGCATGATGGACAAGCTCAAGGGCGCGATCAGCAAGAACCCGGACAAGGCTCGGAAGGGCGCTCGTAAGGGGTCCGAGACCGCGGACAAGAAGACCGGCGGCAAGCACTCGGAGCAGATCCAGTCCGGCTCGGACAAGGTCGACGACGAACTGCGCCGCCGGGGCGAGGGGCCCCGGGGCCAGTAGTTCGTACCTGCGACGCCGGACGTGAGGGCGTCCGGGCGCCGGGGCTTCAGACCCCCGTGCGCCGGGACTTCACCACGAGGACGGTTCCACAGGTCACGAGCGCGGCGCTGATGACGCCGAGCCCCGCGAGCAGGGCGGTGTGACGGCCCGTCGCGGCGAGTTCGGGGATCCGCTCGTGCTCGCGCTCGTGGCCGCCGTCCTCCTCGTGACGGTCGCCACCGCCGGTGCCGGTACCGGTGCTGGGCTCGGTCTGGGGCTCACGTCCGGGGTCGGTTTCGGCGCCGGGGTCGTCGGTCTCCGTGCCCGGCCCGGTGTCGGTGCCGAGGTCGGTACCCACGTCGGTGCCGGGGTCGGTCTCCGTACCGAGGTCGGTTTCGGTGTCCAGGCCCTCGTCGAGGTCGGTACCGGTGCCGGTCCCGGTGTCGGTACCCGTCTCGGTGTCGGTACCCGTCTCGGTGTCAGTATCAGTACCCGTCTCGGTGTCGGTACCCGCATCGGCGTCCGCGCTTGAGTCCGAGCCCGGGTCCGGGTCCGTGTCCGCCCCGAGGTCGGCGTCCATGTCCGTATCGACATCCGCGCCCGACTCGGAGGATTCCTCCGTGTCGGCATCAACGTCGCTGTCGGCACGGGGCGGCACCGCGGGGCTGCTCTCCTTATGGGTTGCGCCGGGGCTTCTGGTGGCGCTCGGCTTCCGGCTCGGCGCGGCCGAGGCGGTCTCCTCGGACGTTCGGCTCGGCGTGGCCGTGGGGCGCTTGGAACGGGTGGTCGGTTCCGGAGCGGGCGGTGTCCCGGTGTCCCCGTCGGTGGCGGCTCCGGCGCCGACACCGGTATCCGGCTCGGTGTCCGTCCCGGTCTCCGTAAGCCCGCCGGAGCGCGTGGCCGCCCTCGTACGCGTTCCGGCGTCCGGGTCCGTGGTTCCGGTACCGACACCGGTGCCCGTAGCACCGGCATTCGTATCCGAACCCGTACTCGTACCGACCCCCGTACCCGTCGCCGTTCCGCCGATGCGGAAGACATAGTCGTTCGACTGCCCCACCCAGTCGCCGTCGTCCGCGCGCCGCTGTACGGCGATCGCGTTGGCCGTCACCGGCCCCTCGGGCGCGTCCGCGGTGAAGCGCGTGCGCACCTGGACGTCGACGGTCTTGTGCGCGGGCACGGTGAAGCCCTTGAAGTGGTCTTCGAAGACCCCGATGTTCTCGTCCTCGTCCGTGGTCTGGAAGGAGACGGTCCGCCAGGTGGCGCCGCCGTCCGCGGAGGGGTCCAGGAACTCGAAGCCGATATGGCGGGGCCGCAGTTGATGCGCCTGGTCGACCAGGACGGCGATGGGGTGGATGGCGCGGCAGCCGGTGTCCGTGGCGTTGCGCAGTTCGAGGTGCCAGCCGCGCCAGCCGCCGCCCAGGGCGTACTGGTCCGGCCCGCCGCGCAGATGGGCTTCGATCGGAAAGTCGGAGGCGTTCCGGTCCCCGCAGGCGGCGGGCTCGGCCTCGGCGGCGTACGCCGGGACCCCGTAGAGGGCCGGGGCGAACGCGAGCGCGGCCGCCGGAAGGACAGCTCGTAGGGACAGTGCGGTGGGCAAGCGCATGAGTGACCTCTGCTGTGCTGCGGTTTTCCCCGAGCACTCCGCTACATTCCGCGTCCGCACGCCGACACACCGCACCGGGCCAGGATTGCCCCCGACTGGCGGTCAGGATCCCCCTCGATCAGCCCAGTGCGAACAGCGGTGCGAGCACCAGCCGGGCGGCGCCCTCGACGACGGCCCGCTCGCCCCGCTCCACGACGTCCACGGAGACCGGGGGGCGGCTGGCGCGGGCGGAGTCCTCGGCGATCATCGTGGCCACCCCGCGAACGTACGGCTCCGGGTCGGCCAGCACCATCCGGCCGCCCAGGAGCACCCGGTCGATGTCGAGGAGCCGTACGAGGTTGGTCGCGCCGATGCCGAGCAGCCGCGCCGCGTCCGTACGGTCGCCACGCGCGACGGCGGCGAGGCACAGCGCCTCCAGACAGCCGTTGTTGCCACAGTCGCAGGGCGGCCCGTCGAGCTGTATGACCTGGTGCCCGAACTCCCCCGCGTCGGTCCGCGCCCCCCGGTAGACATCCCCGCCGAGCACCAGACCGGCCCCCAGGCCGGTGCCCAGGTGGAGATAGGCGGCCGACTCGGCGGTCCCGGCGGTCACCAGCCCGAGCGCCGCGGCGTTGGTGTCCTTGTCGAGGACGACGGGGAGGGCGAGCCGCTCGGCGAGCGCGTCGCGCAGCGGGAAGCCGTCCCACTGGGGGAAGCCGGTGACGCGGTGCAGCACGCCGGAGCCGTGGTCGAGCGGTCCGGGGGCGGCGACACCGATACCGAGCAGGCCGCCGCCCGCCGCCAAGCCCACACCGCCGCCCGCCGTTCCGCCCGCCACGCCGCTCGCCGTTCCGCCCGCCACGCCGCTCGCCGCCGCGTCCGCGAGGAGCGCCCTGACCTCGGCCGTGGCCGCCGCGAGCGCCTCATCCGCGGGCGCGCCGAAGTCGAAAGGGGCCGAGCGGGCGGCGACCGAGGTGCCCGCGAGGTCGACCAGGACCGCCGTCACCTCGTCGCGGTCGAGCTGGAGCCCGATCGCATGGCGGGCGTCCGGGACCAGGCGGAGCGCGGTGGGCGGTTTGCCGCCGGTCGAGGCACGCTGACCGGCCTCCGCCAGCAGCCCCTCCGCCCTCAGCCGAGCCGTGATCTTGCTGACGGCCTGGGGGGTGAGGCCGGTGCGCCGGGCCAGCTCCGGCCGGCTGACGCCGTCCTCGCCCGCGTCCCGCAGCAGTCGCAGGACGAGTGCCGCGTTGTGGCTGCGCAGGGCGGTCAGATTGGCTCCGGGCCCGGCCGCTCCGGACATCGTGCTGTTCACCCCTCCATTGTGGCCACCGCTTGCACTTTGGCAACACTGTTGCCAAAGTGGCTTTCATGGATGCCACCGATGACAGCAGCACCACCCGAGTGGGACTGATCGGCTACGGGCTGGCCGGATCCGTCTTCCACGCCCCCCTGATCGCGGCCACCGAGGGACTGGTCCTCGACACCATCGTCACCTCCAGCCCGGAGCGGCAGCGGCAGGCGCGCGCCGAGTTCCCCGACGTCCGTCTCGTGGACTCCGCCGACGAGCTGTGGGCCCGGACGGATGAGCTGGACCTGATCGTCATCGCCTCCCCGAACCGCACCCATGTCCCGCTCGCCCGCGCCGCCCTCGAGGCCGGGCTGCCGACCGTCGTGGACAAGCCGCTGGCCGCGACCGCCGCCGAGGCCGAGGAGTTGGCCGCGCTCGCCGAGGCCCGCGGGCTGCTGCTGACCGTCTTCCAGAACCGCCGCTGGGACAACGACTTCCGCACCCTCCGCAAGCTGCTCGCCGAGGGCGCGCTGGGCGAGGTGCGGCGCTTCGAGTCCCGCTTCGAGCGGTGGCGGCCGCAGCTCAAGGGCGGCTGGCGGGAGTCCGGCGACCCAGCCGAGGTCGGCGGGCTGCTGTACGACCTGGGCAGCCATCTCGTCGACCAGGCGCTCACCCTCTTCGGCCCGGTCGAGTCCGTCTACGCCGAGGTCGATGTGCGCCGCCCCGGGGCGCAGACCGACGACGACACCTTCATCGCCCTCACCCACACCAGTGGGGTCCGCTCCCATCTGTGGATGAGCGCGACCACCGCCCAGCTCGGCCCGCGGTTCCGGGTGCTGGGCAGCGAGTCGGGCTATGTGAAGTACGGCCTCGACCCGCAGGAGGCCGCCCTGCGCGAGGGGCTGCGCCCCGGCGGCCCGTCCGTCGAATGGGGCGCCGAACCGGAGGGCGACTGGGGCCGGCTGGGCGCGGGAGAGTCCCCGACGACCGGCGGCGGCGTCCCCGTGGAGACCCTCCGGGGCGACTACCCCGCGTACTACGCCGCCGTCGCCGCAGCCCTCCGCGACGGCACCCCGCCCCCGGTCACCGCCGCCGAGGCCGCGGCCACCCTGCATGTGCTGGAGGCGGCCCGGGTGGCGGCCGCGGAGCGCCGTACCGTCCGGATCGAGGCCCTGGCGTAAGCGAGGAGCTAGCCTTGCCACCGCTGGTAGCATCCGGACTATGAGCGGTAGCAAAAAGTACTCGATCAGCCTGCCCGAAGACCTTGCCGAGACCGTGCGGTCCCATGTCGGCCCCGGCGGCTTCTCCGCCTATGTCGCCGAGGCCTTGGAGCAGCGGATCGCGATGGACAAGCTCCGCGAGATCGTCACCGACTTCGAAACCGACAACGAGGAACTGACTCGCGCCGAAGTCGAGGCGGCCCGTGCTCTCCTGCGCCACGATCACCGCCAAGCGGGCGAGAACGCCGCCTGATGCCCGGCACACTCCTGCTGGACTGCGAGGGGCTGTCCAAAATCTATCTCAAGGACCGCGCCATCGCGGCCTTCGTCCAAGCGGCGGCGGAGGAAGGCGTGCGGGTGGCCACCACCGCGATGACCCTCTTGGAGGCCGACTACGACCGTGTTCACCCTGCCCGCGTCAGGTGGGTCCTCTCCCGCATCGATGTCCATGACGTCACCAGAGAGGTCGCCGACAGGGCAGCACTGCTGCTCCGCACGCATCGCCTGCACGGCCACAAGTACGCGATCGACGCGGTCCTCGCCTCCGTCGCGCACGCCGTCCCCGGGCCGGTGACCCTCCTCACTTCGGACCCCGAAGACCTGACTCTGCTCTGCGGCCCCTCCGTCGACGTCATCAAAGCCTGATCGCGGCCCGCGGACTCCAGGGCTGAGGGCGACCCTCCCGTCCGGGTCGCCCCTCGTCCGACGTCCGCTACGCGTCCTTGAACTCCTGGCGCTGGCGGCCCAGCCCGTCGATCTCGAGCTCGACGACATCGCCGGCGCGCAGATACGGCTTGGGCTCGGGGCGGCCCATGGCCACGCCCGCCGGGGTGCCGGTGTTGATGACATCACCGGGGTAGAGCGTCATGAACTGGCTGAGGTAGCGGACCACCTGGGCCACGCCGAAGATCTGGTCCGCCGTGTTGCCGTTCTGCTGGAGCTCGCCGTTGACCCAGAGGCGCAGGCCCAGGGCCTGCGGGTCGGGGACCTCGTCGGCGGTGACCAGCCAGGGGCCCAGGGGGTTGAACGTCTCGCAGTTCTTGCCCTTGTCCCACTGGCCGCCGCGCTCGATCTGGAAGGCGCGCTCGGAGACGTCGTGGGCCACCGCATAGCCCGCGACCGCGGCGAGGGCGGCCTCGTCGGAGTCGAGGTAGCGGGCGGTGCGGCCGATGACGATGGCGAGTTCGACCTCCCAGTCGGTCTTCACGCTGCCGCGCGGGACGAGGACCGTGTCATCGGGGCCGACGACCGTGTCCGGGGCCTTCATGAAGACGATGGGCTCTTCGGGGATGCTCGCGCCGGTTTCGGTGGCGTGGTCGTGGTAGTTCAGCCCGATGCACACGATCTTGCCGATACGGCCGAGCGGCGGGCCGATCCGCACCCCGCCGTCCTCGATCGCGGGCAGCGCGTCGTCCCCCTCGGCGGCCGCCGCCGCGCGCACCCGCGCGAGGGCGGCCTCATCGGCGAGGAGGGCGCCGTCGATGTCCGGGACCAGGGCGGACAGATCGCGCAGGGTGCCGTTCTGATCGAGCAGCGCGGGGCGTTCCGCGCCCGCCGGTCCGACTCGCAGCAGTTTCATCCCAAGACTCCCGAGGTCACAGGCCGGTGCGAGGCGCCTACCGGCCGATTGATCCTCCCTTCAGGGGCGTCCAGCCCGCAAGACCTCGTTCACGGACTGGGACATCGGTCTCAAGGGTGACCGCCGCCGGTACCGCCGTCAGCGGTGCAGCAGGGCCCGCTCCACCGCCGTCCAGGTCGTGCTGGTCGCCAGGTAGAGCGCCGCCGCCAGCGGGACCACGGCGGCGGTGACGAGGGTGCCGAACGACAGCAGCGGCAGCGCCCGTGCCACTCCGGGCGCCCCGGGGACGGTCGCCTTACGGGCGCGGAGATACGTCCAGGTGGCCACCGCCGCGATCAGCGCGAAGAGCCCGAGGTAGACCAGCCCCGGCCCACCGCTGAGCACCCCGCCCCAGCGGGCGCCGAGCGGGGCCCCGGCGAGCGTGTGGTCGAGGAGGTCTCCGGCGCCGCTGCCGGTGGAGAACACGTGGTACATGACGAAGAAGACCGGAAGCTGCGCGAGCGTCGGCAGACACCCCGCCAGCGGTGACGCGCCCTCCTTCGTCTGGAGCTCCGCCATGGCGCGCCGCATCCGCTCCGGGTCGTCCCGGTGCTTGCGGCCCAGCTCGGTGATCTTCGGCGCGAGCGCGGCCCGTGCCTTCTCGCCGCGCACCGCGGCCCGGGCGAGGGGATGCAGGGCGGCGCGGACGCACAGCGTGAACAGGACGATGGCGGCCGCCGCCGCGGACGCGCCGAAGAGCGGATCGAGGCCGTCCGCCATGGTGGTCAACAGGGAGCCGAGGGAAGAGAAAAGGGACATGGGAGCCCTCCGCGGGTCTCGTCGTGCCGGAGTGAGGAAGACATCGGCGTGACGAGCCGCGTGGCGCGGCACTACGGATCCTGGACCTTCCGGGGCTCCGCCCCGGACCCCGCTCCTCGGACGCCGGAGAGGCTGGAGGAACGCCGTACAGCGAGAGTGCGCCTACGCGGCCGTCGGCAGGCGACGGCCCGGCGCTCGGGGCCTCGGGCGTCCGGCCGCATCGGGATCCCGCTGCGGCAGGAACGCCGTACGGCGCTCCCGGTCCCGTATCGCGGTGCGAATCCGCCCGGCGGGGACGGGCATCCGGCCACGGGAGGCGAGGATCGCGCACAGGGCCAGCGCGGCGGCGACGGCGGTCGTGGTCGCGACGGTGGCGGCGAGGGCGACGGCGCTGACCACCCCGCTCTGCGCCAGCAGAACCCCGGCCAGCAGGAACAGGCAGACGCCCAGACGCGCCCGCAGCGCTTCAAGTCGGCGCGACACCGTGACGTCCCCCTCTCCCGCTCTCCCGGCCGGTCTCCCCTCCTGGCGTTGCCAGTTTAAGCAGATCGCCGGCTTCGCGGCGGAGCCGCATATTGATACTTCCCCTCCCCGCCCCTTCCCGTTACCAGGGGCTCCGCCCCTGGACCCCGGGGATCTGGGGCGGAACCCCGGCGCGGGATCTGGGCGGAACCCCGGTCCGGGGTCTGGGGCGCAGCCCCGGTCCGGGATCTGGGCGGAACCCCGGTCCGGAGTCTGGGGCGCAGCCCCGGTCCGGGATCTGGGCGGAACCCCGGTTTCGGGGTCTGGGGCGCAACCCCGGTTTCGGGAAGGGGCGGGGAGGGGAACAGCCCGCCTCAGGCGTCACGACCACCGAACACCCCCTAGCGGCCCCCGCCGACATCCCGGGGAGCGGCCGCCCGGAGCCGGGCCCAGACCACCAGGCGGTAGCGGGAGGTGAATTCGGGGGTACAGGTCGTCAGCGTGAGGTAGTAGCCCGGCTCGGTGTAGCGGTAGCGGGGGTGGGCGGAGCTGTACGGCACCCGCGCGATCACCGTGCCGTCGGCGGGCGAGGTGCGCGGCAGGGTCCGCTCGATCACGTACGTATAGCGGGCGTCGGCGGTGTCGATGCGCACCGTGTCGCCGGGGCGCACCTCGTCCAGTTGCCGGAAGGGCTCGCCGTGGGTGTTGCGGTGGCCCGCGAGGGCGACGTTGCCCGCCTGGCCCGGCTGGGCGGTGCGCGGATAGTGGCCCACATAGCCCTTGTTGAGCACCGCCGCGCGGCCGATGCCCTCGGCGATGGGCACCGTAAGGCCGATACGCGGGATCCTGAGCACCGCGTACGCCTGGTCCCGGCGCGGCCCCCGGCCCCCGGCGCCGCTCCCGGTCGACCGGTCACGGTCGCGGTCGCGGTCACGATCGCGGTCACGTTCGTCCCCCTGAGCGGAATCGGAGGATCCCGTCGCCCCCGGCGTCGGCGTCGCGGACTCCGCCGCCCCGTCCTCCCACCGCCGCTCCAGCACCGATACCTCGTGCCGTGCGCCCGCCCTCGCCTGCCGGTTGGTCCACCACAGTTGGTGGACGACGAAGAGCAGCACCACGACCCCGAGGGTGACGGTGAGCTCACCGGCCGTCCACAGCCCCCGGGCGAGCACGGCACGCCCTCCACGACGTCGCACGCGCGCACCATAGGCCAGGCCGCGCACACCTTCCAGAGCCGCGACACGGCAATCCGCCGGGCGTCAAGGTCCAACTGCCCGCCGCCCGTGCGCTATTCGCCCAGCGCCGCGAGCCAACCGCCCGCCACCCGCCACCCGCGACCCGCGACCCGCGACCCGCGACCCGCCAACTATGCGCCCAGCGCCCGCGAGACCGTATAGATCACCAGCCCGGCCAGGGCACCCACCACCGTGCCGTTGATCCGGATGAACTGCAGATCCCGGCCGATGTGCGCCTCGATCTTCCGGGAGGTGTGGTCCGCGTCCCAGCTCGCCACCGTCTCGCTGATCAGCGAGGTGATCTCGTCCCGATACGTCGTCACGACATAGACGGCGGCGTCCTCCAGCCACCCGTCGATCTTGTCCCGCAGCCGTCGGTCCGTCATCGTCCGCCTGCCCAGCGACAGAATCGCCGCCCGCGCCCGCTGCCGCAGCTCGCTGCGCTCGTCCTCCGCCGCCGCGACGATCATCGCCCGCACCGAGGCCCAGGCCGAGGCGATGAGGTCCTGGACGTCGCCGCGCCCCAGCACCTCGCTCTTCACCCGCTCCACCCGCAGCCGGGTGTCGGTGTCGGACTGCAGATCCCCGGCGAAGTCGGTGAGGAAGCGGTCCAGGGCGCCGCGCGCCGGATGGTCGGGCATGTCCCGCATCTCGGTCACGAAGCGCAGCAGTTCCTTGTAGACGCGCTCGCCGACCTTGCGGTCCACGAACCTCGGCGTCCAGCCGGGGGCGCCGCCGGTCACCGCCTGCATCACCGAGTCGTTGTGCTCCACCAGCCAGTCGTGGGCGCGCAGACACACCAGGTCCACGGCCCGGCGGTGGCCGCCGTCCGCGACCACCCGTTCCAGCAGCTTGCCCAGGCCCGGCGCGATCTCCTGGCTGTCGGCCCGGCGGGTGATCGCCTCGCCCACCACCGCCTGCACATCGGAGTCGCGCAGCACCGTGAGCGCGCCGCGCAGCGCGGTGGCCAGCTCCGCGGTCACCCGGTCGGCGTGCTCGGGCTCGGCGAGCCAGGTGCCGAGCCGGCTGCCGATCCCGACCGCGCGCAGCCGCATCCGTACGACGTCGCCGGAGAGGAAGTTCTCCCCGACGAACTCACCGAGGCTGGCCCCGAGCTGGTCCTTCTTGGTGGGGATGATCGCCGTATGGGGAATGGGCAGCCCCATGGGCCGCCGGAAGAGCGCGGTGACCGCGAACCAGTCGGCCAGGGCGCCCACCATGCCCGCCTCGGCGGCCGCGGCCACATAGCCGGGCCAGCCGTCGATACCCGAGGACCGCGCCCAGGTGGCGAGCGCGTACACCAGTGCGACGCCGAGCAGCAGTCCGGTGGCGAACGCCTTCATCCGGCGCACCCCGCGCCGCCGCTCCACGTCGAGGGGGCTGTCGGTGACGAAGGGCACAGCCGCGCCCCGAGACGGCGGGGTCGCCGTCTCACCAGTCGTTCTTCGCTGCATACGCTCCACCTGGTCGACCCGTCTCCCCATGCATTGTCTCTTTCCGGTCTCAGTCGCCCATGTGTGGAACGAACGGTGAGTTCCCGTCGTCTGTCTGGGGGAGCGACCCAGCACATTGGGGGCAGGCCGACGGGCGGAGCCGGGTCCCACCATGGGATCATGGGAGACCGACCGGACCGCATCGGCATTGCCGGATACCACCCGCCGTTCCCGTCCACTTCCGGAGCCTCGGGCTCCGTCTGCCCGAGGAGACAACCCGCCCATGAGCGTGCCCCCAATGCCCAGACGCACGGGGTATGCCGTGCTCGCTGCGCTGGCGGCTGTGGTGATCCTCGTCTCCACCGCGATATTCATCGGGCTCGGTGGTGACAAGGGCGATGCGGACCCCCGTGCGCAGGGAGCCCGCGGCTCGGCCGCCCCGGCCTCGGCCGGTGCCTGGGTGGGCACCTGGTCCACCTCGGCCGCTGCCGCCGAGCCGAGGACGCTGCGCGGCGGCCTCTCGGGCATGTCGATACGGAACGTGGTGCACACCAGCATCGGCGGCACCAGCACCCGGATCCAGCTCTCGAACTTCTACAGCAGCCGTCCGCTGACGATCACGCATGCGTCGGTGGCGCTGGCCGCCGCGCCCAGCAACCCCACCGCGGCCGCCGGCACCATGCGCCGTCTCACCTTCAACAACCGCACCTGGGTGACGATCCCGCCCGGTAAGGCCGCCGCCAGCGACCCGGTGCGGCTCGCCGTCCCGGACGCGGCCGATCTGCTGGTCACCACCTACACCCCGCAGGCGGCCGGGTCCGTGACCTACCATCCGCACGCCCGCCAGACGTCGTACATGGCGCGTGGCGACCGTACGGAGGACACGGCGGGCTCCGCCTACACCCAGCAGAGCCCGTACTGGCGCTATCTGACCGGTGTGGACGTGTGGTCCAAGCAGGCCGAGGGCGCCGTCGCGGTGCTGGGCGACTCGATCACCGACGGCATCACCTCCACCGCCGGGGCCAACCACCGGTGGACCGACTTCCTCTCCGAGCGGCTGCGCAGCGAGCCCGGGGCGCCCCGCTTCGGCGTGCTCAACCAGGGCATCAGCGGCAACCGCGTGCTGAGCGACGGCACAGAGTACCCGCCCAACAACCCCAGCGGACTGTCCCGCTTCGACCGCGACGTGCTGTCCCGTACGGGCGTCAAGGCCGTGATCATCGAGCTGGGTGTCAATGACATACTCCGCATCCCCCATCAGACCGACCCCAACCGGATCGTGTGGGGCCTGAAGCGGCTGACCGAGCAGGCCCACGCGCGCGGCCTGCGGGTCATCGGAGCCACCCTGACGCCCTTCTACGGGCACCGCGGCTACACCCCCCAGCTGGACGCCGTGCGCGAGCAGGTCAACGCGCGGATCCGCGCCGGGAGGGTCTTCGACGAGGTCGTGGACTTCGACAAGGCGCTGCGCGACCCGATCAGCCCGCTGCGGCTGCGCCCGATGTTCGACTCGGGCGACCATCTGCACCCCAGCGACGACGGCTACCGCGCGATGGCGCGGGCGCTGAACCTGGACCACCTGCGGGGCCGCACGGCGGCCGAGCTCTAGAGACCCCGGCGAACCACGCGGCGGAGCCGCATACCGGCGCTCAGCCCCGTCGCCGCCTAGGGTCCTTCAGAAGGGCCCTAGTCCTCGCGGCGTTCCTTCTCCAGGGACAGCCGGCGCTCCTCCCGCTCCTCGCGCCGCTCATCGCGCGATGCGCCCCGCAGTTCCCGGCGCTCGGCGCGCAGTTCCTCCCGGCGCTCGGCCTTCAGCCGACGGCGCTCCTCCTTCATGCGCTTGTGCTCCTCCTTGCGGAGCCTGCGCTCGACGCTGACCCCGCCGAAGAGCGCGAGGCCGGTCACGGTCACCCGAGGGCCGGTGGGATCCCCGTCGGCGGACCCGGTGTGGTCGAAACCGCCCATGAGCCCGATGCCACTGACATGCGTTTCCAGGTCCGGCGGGACGATGATCTCTATCCCACCCATGAGGGCGAAGCAGCGGATCACCACTTCGCGGCCCTCGAACCGGGCCTCCCGCAGATCGATCTCACCGCCGCCCATGATGGTGAAGGCGGTGAAGGCACGCGGGACGGTCCAGGTCCCCTTGCGCTGGAAGCCGCCCATGATCGCCACGGCCCACTTCGAGGTCGGGGTGCCGCCGATCCGCTCGGCCCAGCCGGTGCGGTCGGCGGGGGACGGCGGAGCCGGAGCGACGCTGCCGGGCACCGGGAGGTCCCGTACCAGTGGCTCCAGCTGGCCATGGGTGCGCGCCGCGTAAGCCGCGCTCAGCCGCTCCTCGAACTCCTCCATGTCCAGGCGGCCTTCGGCGACCGCCTCACGGAGGACCTCGGCGATCCGCTCACGCTCGGCGTCCGATGCCCGCATCCCGGCCGGGTCCGGGAGGTCGGGGCTCGCCCCCTGGGAAGAACCAGCGCTCGTCATACGGACAGACTAATGGCGGGCACCGGCCCTGGCTCCTCTCACACACCGTGCCTCCGTCGTTCTCGCACACCGTGCCCCGTCGTTCTCGCACACCGCGCCCTTGCCGCTCGCACACCGCGCCCTTGCCCTCACGCACACCGCGCTGCCCCCGCCCGGCCCAGGCCCGCCCGGCCTAAGCCCGCCCCGCCCGGTCCTCCGCCCCGTGCAGCATCCTCGCGATGACGTCCTCGATCTCGGGCTCGCGCACCGAGAGGTCCACCAGCGGACAGCCGTCGGCGACCGCCGCGACGATCGGCGCCGCGCTGCTGGTCGCCGGGAAGGCCAGCCACTGCCGGGGCCCCTCGACCCGCACCGTCCGGGCGCCGGGGACCTCGATGGGCGGCATCTCCCGCTCCAGGTCGACCACGAGGGTGCGTTCGCTCTCCCCCACCGCGTGCAGCCCGTCCAGCCCGCCGTCGTAGACCAGCCGCCCGTGGTCGATGACCATCACCCGCTTGCACAGCAGCTCGATATCGGTCAGATCGTGGGTGGTGAGCAGCACCGTCGTGCCCTGCTCGGCGTTCACATCGCGCAGGAACTCCCGCACCTTCGCCTTGCTGACCACATCGAGCCCGATGGTCGGCTCGTCGAGATAGAGCACCTCCGGGTCGTGCAGCAGGGCGGCCGCGATATCGCCGCGCATCCGCTGGCCGAGCGAGAGCTGACGCACCGGCACGTCCAACAGCGCGCCGAGGTTGAGCAGTTCCACACAGCGGTCCAGGTTGTGCCGGTAGCGGTCGTCGGGGATCCGGTACATCCGCCGCACCAGCGCGTACGAGTCGCGCAGCGGCAGGTCCCACCACAGGGTGGTGCGCTGCCCGAACACCACCCCGATGCGGCGCGCGAGCCTCGTCCGGTCCCTGGAGGGGTCGATTCCGGCGACCCTGAGCCGTCCGCCGCTGGGCACCAGGATCCCGGTCAGCATCTTGATGGTGGTGGACTTCCCGGCGCCGTTCGGGCCGATGTAGCCCACCATCTCGCCGCGCGGCACCCGGAAGCTGATGCCGTCCACGGCGCGCACCTCGCGGCGCTCACGGCGCAGCAGCCCGGCCTTGCGCCGCACCTGGAACACCTTCTCGACGCCGTCGAGCTCGATCAGATCGTCCACGGCACTCCCCATGCCATTCCCCACGACCATTCCCCTCAGCTCCCCGTGCTCTGATACGCCCGCAGCCCCGCCCGCCACGCCAGCCCCGCCACCGCACAGCAGCCGCCCGCGACCAGCGGCGCCGCGAAGCCGATCCAGGCCGGGAGCCCCAGCGGATCGGGCCGGCCCAGGATGTGCAGGGCCGGGAGCCAGTTGACGAAGGCCAGCGGGACGACGAAGGTGACGCCCCGCAGCAGCTCCTTGCCGAAGACCGTCGGCGGGTACTCCAGCAGCGTGGTCCCGCCGAAGGTGAAGGCGCTCTGGACCTCGGAGGCGTCCTTGGCCCAGAACTGGAAGGCGCCGCCGAGCACGAACAGCGCCCCGAAGATGGCGCCCCCGCTCAGCAGCATCACCGGCATCAGCAGCGCCCGGTCCACCGTCCAGTCGATGTCCAGCCTGGCCAGCGACCAGCCGAGCACCACCGCCCCCTGGGTGATCCGACCCAGCCGGCGCAGCGCGAAGCGGTCGGCGGCCACCTGGGCGAGTATCGGCACCGGCCGCACCAGCAGGGTGTCCATCGTGCCGTCGCGCACCCGCTGGCCCAGCCGGCCCATGGTGCCCAGCACGAGATCGGCGAGGCCGAAGGCGACGCTGGTGGTGCCGTAGAGGAACGCGACCTCGTCCAGGGTGAAGCCGCCCAGCTCACCGATGTGGGTGAACATCAGCGCGATCGTGACGAAGTCCAGCCCGGTCGCGAGGAAGTTCCCCAGCGTCATGATCAGGAACGAGGTGCGGTACGCCATCGTGGAGCGCACCCACATCCCGACGATCAGGCCGTAGGCCCGCAGCCCGTTGGACACGGCGGACTCAGCCACCCTGGACCACCACCTTCCGGGTCGCCACCGATTGAAGCGCCCGCCCGGCCGCCAGCAGCGCCACCGCCCACCCCGTCTGGAAGGCGAACGCCCCCAGCAGCCCCGAGCCCCGGCGCTCCTCCAGGAAGACATCCGCGGGCACTTGGAGTATCGCCGCCCAGGGCAGCGCGCGGGCGATCTCGCCCAGCTGCCCGGGGAAGACGTTGAGCGGCAGGGTCATCCCGGAGAAGAACAGGCACAGCAGCCCGCTCAGCATGGACAGCCCCGTCCCGTCGAGCAGCCAGAACGAGGCGAGCGACACGAGATAGCGCAGCGCGAAGCTGACGCACACCGCGAGCGCCACGGCGAGCATGAACCACAGCCAGGTCAAGGGCGAGGCGGGCAGCCGGAGTTCGAACGCCAGCGCCCCGACGGCCATCGGCACCACACCGCGCCCCAGCAGCTGGAACAGCGCCCGGCCGAGCTCGGTGGCCAGCCACCACATCTGGAGGTCGACGGGGCGGTAGAGGTCCACGGCGATGTCCCCGGAGCGGATGCGCTCCTGGAACTCCTCCTGGAAGCCGCCGCCCATCAGCGCCACGGCCGCCAGCAGCGCCTGCCCGAGCCAGACGAAGGTCAGCGCCTGGGCGAGGTCGTAGCCGCCGAGGTGCGGCCGCTCGTCCCACAGCGCGGTATAGGTGTAGGCGAGGATGAAGCCGAAAACCGTGTTGGTGAAGACCCCGGCCACCGTGGCGACTCGATACGTCGCGTAGCGTTTGAAGCCGCTGACCGCGACGGCCGCGTACAGCCGCATCCGCCCGTGCCTCCCTCCCCGACCGCACCGCCCGACCGGCCCGGCCGACCGGCCCCGACCGCACCTCCCCGAACGGCGCCAAAATCCGGAGCCTAGTGGGGTGACGGGAGAGACGGCCAGGCATTATTCACCGGATGGTGTGAGCGGAATCATCCATTCGACCGGTCACAGACCAGTCACAGGTGCGCGCCTCGTCTTCGGCCCGGAACGGATGATGCGACAGTGTTTTATCGGGCGTACGACGCGAATCGCCCGACCGTGCACGATCCCGCCGCCGCGCAACCTTCGACGGCGGCCGAGGAGTCTCAGGAGACATGAGCGACGAGCCCCAGTTGATCGATGGTGGCGCGGCCGGAACGGGTGACCGGCCCGGCACCGACGATGGCAACCACGACACGCCGCACCGTTCGGACGGCCTCCCCGCGGGCAAACCGGCCAAGGGCAGAAAGGGGCGTCCCCAGCGCACCGGATGGCGCCGTCTGCTGCCCACCTGGCGCATGGTCCTCGGGGGCTTCCTGCTGATCGTCCTGCTGATCGCGGGCGGGCTCGTCACCGGCTATCTGCTCGTCGACATCCCCCCGGCCAACAAGGCCGCCATCGCCCAGAGCAATGTCTTCCTCTACTCCGACGGCTCCCAGCTGGCCCGCGAGGGCACGGTCAACCGGGAGAGCGTGCAGCTGAGCCAGGTGCCCAAGCGGATCCAGCGCGCGGTGCTGGCGGCCGAGGACCGGGACTTCTACTCGGAGTCGGCCATCGACCCCCAGGCGATGATCCGGGCCGCCTGGAACACCGCCACCGGCAAGGGCAAGCAGTCCGGCTCCACCATCACCCAGCAGTATGTGAAGAACTACTACCTGGACCAGGAGCAGACGGTCTCCCGCAAGGCCAAGGAGTTCTTCATCGCGATCAAGCTGGACCGCGAGGTGAGCAAGGACAAGATCCTGGAGGGCTACCTCAACACCAGCTACTTCGGGCGCAACGCCTACGGGATCCAGGCCGCCGCCCAGGCGTACTACGGCAAGGACATCGGCGAGCTCAACACCGCCCAGGGCGCGTATCTCGCCACCCTGCTGAACGCCCCCAGCTCCTACGACATCGTCGCCCATCCGCAGAACAAGGGCGGGGCCATGGCCCGCTGGAACTACGTGCTCGACGGCATGGTGAAGAAGCACTGGCTGACCAGGGCCGAGCGGCAGAAGATGACCTTCCCCGGGCCCTCCGAGGCCAAGGCCCCCTCCGGCATGTCCGGCCAGCGCGGCTATCTCATCGAGGCCGTCGAGGACTACCTCACCAGCAACGGGATCATCGACGAGCAGACCCTGGCGCGCGGCGGCTACCGCATCACCACCACGATCGACAGGGACAAGCAGGACGCCTTCACGGAGGCCGTGCGCGACCGGCTGATGAGCAAGCTCAGCAAGGACCGCAAGGTCGACGCCTACGTCCGCGCGGGCGGCGCCTCGATCGACCCCAAGACCGGGAAGGTGGTCGCCCTCTACGGCGGGATCGACTACACCAAGCAGTTCGTCAACAACGCGACCCGCCGTGACTACCAGGTGGGATCCACCTTCAAGCCATTCGTCTTCACCTCGGCGGTGCGCTACGGGGCCACCACCCAGGACGGCCAGACGATCACCCCGGACACCCTCTACAACGGCGACAACAAGCGCGAGGTCATCGGCTCCGACGGGCCCACCGGCTACGCCCCCGCCAACGAGGACGACGTGGACTACGGCGACATCGACGTCACCACGGCCACCGACAACTCGGTGAACTCGGTGTACGCGCAGATGGCCGAGGACGTCGGCCCCGCCAAGGTCAAGCAGACCGCCATCGACCTGGGCATCCCCAAGAGCACCCCCGATCTGCACGCCTCCCCCTCGATCGCGCTCGGCCCGGCCACCGCGAGCGTGCTGGACATGACCGAGGCGTACGCGACCCTCGCCAACCACGGAGAGCACGGCCGGTACAGCCTGGTCGAGGAGGTCACCAAGGACGGTGCGCGGATCAAGCTTCCGGCGCGGGAGAGCCGCCAGGCCATCCCGCGCGGGGCCGCCGACACCACCACCTCGATACTGCAGAGCGTGGTCGACGGTGGCACCGGCACCGCCGCCCAGGCCGCCGAGCGCCCGGCGGCGGGCAAGACCGGCACCGCGGAGGAGGACAAGGCCGCCTGGTTCGCGGGCTACACCCCGGATCTGGCGACCGTGGTCGCGGTGATGGGCCAGGACTCCAATACGGGCGTGCAGAAGTCGCTGTACGGGGCGACGGGCCTGGAGCGGATCAACGGCGGCGGCTACCCCGCCGAGATCTGGGCGCAGTACACGGCGGGGGCGCTTGACGGCAAGGAACCGGCCGAGTTCGATCTGCGGCCGGAGGACGGCGCGGGCGCCCCCGACGGCTCCGAGACCCAGCAGCCTCCGAACTCCCCGCCGCCGGTGGTCACCAGTCCCCCGACCGGCGCACCGCCGGACACCTCGGTCCCCACGACGCCGACCTACACCCCGCCGACCCTGCCGACGGACGAGCCGACGATCCCCACCCCGCCGACGGACTTCCCCACCGGCGGTCCGACGACCGAGCCCGGCCCGGGCGGCCCCGGCGACCCGGGTGGACCGGGCGATCCTGGCGACCCGGGAGGCCCGGTGGGCGGCTGAGGGGCGCCCTAAAGGGGCGCGGGGAACTGCGCGACCAGCCACAGTGGCGCCGCAGACGACCGACGGCAGGTCGGGGCACTTCCAGCGGAGCGCTGGCGCCTGCGGCGGGCCGATCCCCTCCCCGCCCCTTCCCGATACCAGGGGCTCCGCCCCTGAACCCCGGGGTCTGGGGCGCAGCCCCAGTTGTGGAAAGGGGCGGGGAGGGGGAAGCATCGATATGCGGCTCCGCCGCGTGGCCCGCCGCAGGCGTCAAGACCCGGCGGGCGCACCCCTGGGCGGTCCTACAGGTAAAGCCCCGTCGAGTCGTCCGCGCCCTCCAGCCGCTCCGCGGCAACCGCGTGCAGATCGCGCTCCCGCATCAGTACGTAGGCGACCCCGCGGACCTCGACCTCGGCCCGGTCCTCCGGGTCGTAGAGCACCCGGTCACCGGGCTCCACGGTCCGGACGTTCTGCCCGACCGCGACCACCTCGGCCCAGGCCAACCGCCGGCCGACCGCCGCGGTGGCGGGGATGACGATTCCGCCGGACGAGCGGCGCTCGCCCTCCGGGATGTCGGTGCGGACCAGCACGCGGTCGTGCAGCATCCGGATGGGCAGCTTGTCATGGGTCGTGTTCGCACTCACGCCATGACCGTACCTGGCCGGAGGGCGGGATGACGCCTCAGGGCCGGAGCCCGCCGCCCCGCCCCCTCACCGGCGCCGCTTGGCGCACCACGAGGACCGGGACGCCTTGGCGGACCGGGAGGACCTGGCCGAGAGCGCGAGCAGGCCGACCAGCCCGGCCACGAGGAGCGCGGCCGGGACGATCCGCTCCATGCGGGGTCCGCCCTCCTCCGACACCAGCTGGCCGCGCACGCCCGTCACCACTCGGTTGACGGACACATAGGCCCGCCCGGCGGTCCGGTCCACGGCCGACGCCGCCTTCGCCTTCGCGTCCCCGATGATCGTCTTCGGGTGCACCCGCACCCCGATCTCGTCGAGCGTCACGGCGAGCTCCTGCCGCCTGCGGGCGATGTCCGCCTCGATCTGCGCAGGGGTCCTGGCATCCGACACCGCGCTGCCTCCGTCGTCAGTCTCGATGATTCGTGGTGGACAGTCTGTCAGCTCGCCCTCCTCACCGCCCCACGGCACCCCCGGACGGGAAGCTGGCTAATGTCGGGTGTGTACCCCCGATGTCACGAGGAGCACCAGACCATGAGCGAGCGACTCCAGCCCGGCGACACCGCCCCCGCCTTCACCCTCCCCGACGCGGACGGCAAGCAGGTCTCGCTCGCCGACCACACCGGCCGAAAGGTGATCGTCTACTTCTACCCGGCGGCCCTCACCCCCGGCTGCACCAAGCAGGCCTGCGACTTCACCGACAACCTCGAGTACCTCTCCGGCCACGGCTACGACGTCATCGGCATCTCCCCCGACAAGCCGGAGAAGCTGGCCAAGTTCCGCGCCCAGGAGGGCCTGAAGGTCACCCTGCTCGCCGACCCCTCCAAGGAGACCCTGGAGGCGTACGGCGCCTACGGTGAGAAGAAGCTCTACGGCAAGACGGTGACGGGCGTGATCCGGTCCACCGTCATCGTGGACGAGCAGGGCAGGGTCGAGCGCGCCCTGTACAACGTGAAGGCCACCGGCCACGTCGCCAAGATCATCAAAGACCTGGGGCTGTGACGGACCCGGGGCTCCGGCCCCGGCCCTCGTTCACCAGGCGATACCATGACCGTGCCGAGCGGCCGTGATGGAATTGGCAGTCATGCTGGGTTTAGGTCCCAGTGGGGTAACACCCGTGAGGGTTCGAGTCCCTCCGGCCGCACGCCACGCATACGCGGGCCCGGCCCGCCTCAGCGCGGGCCGAGCCTGCGGCGTCCTACGGGGCCGCTCACCCCAGGAGATCGCGGACGACCGGGGCGATGGCGCGGAACGCCTTGCCGCGGTGGCTGATGGCGTTCTTCTCGTCGGGGGTCAGCTCGGCGCAGGTGCGGGTCTCGCCGTGGGGCTGGAGGATCGGGTCGTAGCCGAACCCCCCGCCGCCCACGGGCTCGTGGCGGAGGGTGCCGGTGAGCCGGCCGGAGACCACGCGCTCGGTGCCGTCGGGGAGGGCGAGGGCGGCGGCGCACGCGAAGTGGGCGCCGCGGTGTTCGTCGGGGACGTCGGCGAGCTGGGCCAGCAGCAGCTCGAGGTTGGCGCGGTCGTCGCCGTGCCGCCCCGACCAGCGGGCCGAGAAGATGCCTGGGGCGCCGCCGAGGACGTCCACGCACAGCCCGGAGTCGTCGGCGATGGCGGGGTGGCCGGTGGCCCGGGCCAGGGCGTGGGCCTTGAGGAGGGCGTTCTCCGCGAAGGTCACGCCGGTCTCCTTGACGTCCGGGACCTCCGGATAGGCGTCGGCGCCGACGAGTTCGACGTCGAGGCCGGTCTCGCCCAGGATCGAGCGCAGCTCGGTGATCTTGTAGGCGTTGCGGGTGGCGAGGATGAGACGGCGGGGGTGCGGAGGGTGTCCCTCAGTGCGTTGCTGCATAGCTCTCGATTATCGAGGGTGGGTGATCCGTGCCGATCGGAGGGCGGTCAGGGCGAGCAGACGTTGGTCAGCTCGCCCGCCGCGTCCTTGACCGGGGTCAGATCGGGGTCCTTGCCGCTGTCGACGGACTTCTGGACGTTGTCCACGGCCTTCTGGAGGTCGTCGATGGCCTTGCCGACGTCCGCGTTGTCGGTGCGGTCGCCGACCTTGTCGATGTCCGCCTCGAGCGAGTCCAGGATCTTGTCGGCCTGCTGCGGGTCGACGGCGGCGCCGGTCACGGCGTCCTGGAGGTTGTCCACGTCGTTGGATATCTCGACCGCGAGCTGGGCGCAGTCCAGGGCCTTCTCCACCGCGCCGCAGCCCACGGTGACCGGCACGGCGAGCGCGACGGCGGCGAGGGCGGTGATGGCGGTGGTACGGCGGTGACGGTGGCGCGGCGCCATGGAATGGGTCCTTCCCCGGGAAAGCTGCTGGTATCTGACTAAACGCCAGGCGCCGTGCGGTGGTTGCCCGATGCCGCCGTCAGTTCTCCTCGGCCAGTGCCGCGCGCTGGATTCCGGACAGGGCGTCACAGCCCGCCACGGCGAGGTCCAGCAGCCCGTTCAGCTCCTCGCGGGCGAAGGGCTCGCCCTCGGCGGTGCCCTGCACCTCGACGAAGCGTCCGTCACCGGTACAGACCACGTTCATGTCGGTCTCGGCGCGCACGTCCTCCTCGTAAGCGAGGTCGAGCAGGGGGACGCCGCCGACGATGCCGACGCTGACGGCGGAGACGGTGCCGGTCAGCGGCTGCCGGGTGGCCTTGATCAGCTTCTTCCCCCGGGCCCAGCCGATGGCGTCGGCCAGGGCCACATAGGCGCCGGTGATGGCGGCGGTGCGGGTGCCGCCGTCGGCCTGGAGGACATCGCAGTCCAGGACGATGGTGTTCTCGCCGAGCGCCTTGTAGTCGATGACGGCGCGCAGCGAGCGGCCGATGAGTCGGGAGATCTCATGCGTACGGCCGCCGATCTTGCCGCGGACGGACTCGCGGTCGCCCCGGGTGTTGGTGGAGCGCGGCAGCATCGCGTACTCCGCGGTGACCCAGCCCTCGCCGCTGCCCTTGCGCCAGCGCGGCACGCCCTCGGTGACGCTCGCGGTGCACAGGACCCGCGTATCTCCGAAGGAGACGAGGACCGAGCCCTCGGCATGCTTGCTCCAACCGCGCTCGATGGTCACGGGGCGGAGCTGGTCGGGGGTGCGGCCGTCGATACGAGACATGGGATGAGCCTATCGGCATCGCGAAGGGCCCCGGTCCGCGTCCGCGGCGGGGCCGTCTCCCGGGGACGGCGCGACGGGCTCAGTGGCTCACATCAGGTCTTCGATCTCGGCGGCGACGGGGTCCGCGTCGGTGCCGATGACCACCTGGATCGCGCTGCCCATCTTCACCACGCCATGGGCGCCCGCGGCCTTCAGCAGCGCCTCGTCGACCAGGGAGACGTCCTTGACCTCGGTACGGAGCCGAGTGATGCAGCCCTCGACCTCGACGATGTTGTCGATGCCGCCGAGCCCCTCGACGATCTTCTCAGCCTTGCTGGCCATGTTCGCTCCCTGTCGTCCGTTCGCCATGTGGCAAGTGGTCTACACCATTATGCGGGCGAAGACGTTACACGTCACTTGGAACGATAGATTCCTTCATCGGATCCCTCCGTGCTACAACAGGTCTACACCACATGTGGTTTAGACCATAAAGCGGGCCGTCCCTTCCCCCGAGAGCCCGCCTCACCAGGAGGAATCCGATGAGTACGGCCACCGCCAAGGCGGCGCCCGCCCAGAAGCGGGGTGCCGGCCTGTTCCAGGGACTCCAGAAGGTCGGCCGCAGCCTTCAGCTGCCGATCGCGGTCCTGCCCGCCGCCGGAATCATGGTCCGGCTCGGACAGCCCGATGTGTTCGGCGCCGACGGACTGGGCTGGGACAAGGTCGCCGCCGTGTTCAACAACGCCGGTGGCGCGCTCACCGGCGCCCTTCCGCTGCTGTTCTGCGTCGGCGTGGCCATCGGGTTCGCCAAGAAGTCGGACGGCTCCACCGCGCTGGCCGCCGTGGTCGGGTTCCTGGTCTACAGCAAGGTGCTGGAGGCGTTCCCGGTCGCCGACGCGGTGATCCAGAAGGGCGAGGACATACCGGCCAAGTTCAACGACCCCGGGGTGCTCGGCGGCATCATCATGGGGCTGCTCACCGCGGTGCTGTGGCAGCGGTTCCACCGCACCCGGCTGGTGGACTGGCTCGGCTTCTTCAACGGCCGCCGACTGGTGCCGATCATCATGGCCTTCACCGGTATCGCGGTGGGCGTCTTCTTCGGCCTGGTCTGGGAGCCCATCGGCGACGGCATCAGCAACTTCGGCGAGTGGATGACCGGGCTCGGCTCCGCGGGATCGGCCCTCTTCGGCGCCGTCAACCGCGCCCTGATCCCGATCGGCATGCACCAGTTCGTGAACACCGTGGCCTGGTTCCAGCTCGGCGACTTCACCAACGCGGCCGGTGAGACCGTGCACGGCGACCTCAGCCGCTTCCTGGCCGGCGACCCGAGCGCGGGCATGTTCATGTCCGGCTTCTTCCCGATCATGATGTTCGGCCTGCCGGCCGCCGCCCTGGCCATGGCGCACACCGCCCGCCCCGAGCGCCGCAAGGCCGTGCTCGGCATGATGGTCTCCCTGGCGCTGACCTCGTTCGTCACGGGTGTGACCGAGCCGATCGAGTTCTCGTTCATGTTCATCGCCCCGCTGCTCTATGTGATCCACGCGGTGCTGACCGCCCTCTCGATGGCGATCACCTGGGCCCTGGGCGTGCACGCGGGCTTCAACTTCTCCGCGGGGTTCATCGACTACGCGCTGAACTGGAGCCATGCCACCAAACCACTGCTGATCATCCCGGTGGGGCTGGTCTTCGCGGTGGTCTACTACGTGGTCTTCCGCTTCGCGATCACCAAGTTCGATCTGCCCACCCCGGGCCGTGAGCCCGAGGAAGAGGTCGAGGACCTCACCAAGGCGTAGACCGTCGGCCCGCGCCCCGCGCGAAGGCCCCGGAACCGAGCCGGTTCCGGGGCCTTCGCGCGTACGGGGACCGCGTACCTACACCTCGTAGACCGCGCCCGCCTTGGCCAGCTCCACCGGGCCGCCGAAGACCGCCTGGGCGTCGCGCTGGTTGATCTGGGGGTCCGTCCACGGCGGCACATGGGTGAGCACCAGGGCCCCGACGCCCGCCCGCAGCGCGTGCTCGCCCGCCTCGCGGCCGTTGAGATGCAGCCCCGGGATGTCCTCCTTGCCGTGCGTGAAGGCCGCCTCGCACAGGAAGAGGTCGCCGCCCCGGGCCAGGTCCACCAGGGCCTCACAGGGGCCCGTGTCGCCCGAGTAGACCAGCGAGCGGCCGCCGCACTCGATCCGGAAGCCGTACGCCTCCACCGGATGGCAGACGCGCTCGGCGCGGATGGTGAAGGGGCCGATCTCGAAGCTGCCGGGCGTGAGCGTGCGGAAGTCGAAGACCTCGCGCATCGACTTCTCGTCGGGCACGTCGTCGTACGCCTGGACCAGCCGCCGCTCGGTGTCCTCGGGGCCGTAGACGGGGATCGCCTCGGCGCGGCCACCGTCGTGCCGGTAGTAGCGCGCGACGAAGTATCCGCACATGTCGATGAAGTGATCGGGGTGGAGATGGGACAGCAGCACGGCGTCGAGGTCGTAGAGACCGCAGTGGCGCTGCAGCTCGCCAAGGGCGCCATTGCCCATGTCGAGGAGCAGCCGGAAGCCGTCGGCCTCGAGGAGGTAGCTCGAGCAGGCCGATTCCGCGGACGGGAACGACCCTGAGCAACCGACGACGGTGAGCTTCATGAAGCAGGAACCTCCTTGAGGGGTCCCCATGCCGAGGGCCATGGGCGGGTGCGGGGGGTCATGCGGTGCCCACGAGCGTAAGGCGCAAAAGCCCAGGCAGCTCCTCCACGGGGCCGCGTTGTGGGCGGAATCACCAGGACGGAGCCGGGTGCCGCCCGGCCATGCCCCCCGCCGGCCGATCCGGCCCCTACGCCCAGAGCTGGCCGTGCAGCGTCTCGATCGCCTCCTCGGTGGTGGCCGCCGTGTAGACACCGGTGGAGAGGTACTTCCAGCCGCCGTCGGCGACGATGAAGACCACATCGGCGCTCTGCCCGGCCGTGACCGCCTTACGGGCGACACCGAGGGCCGCGTGCAGCGCGGCCCCGGTCGAGACGCCCGCGAAGATGCCCTCCTGGGCGAGGAGTTCCCGGGTGCGGGACACCGCGTCCTCGGAGCCGACGGAGAAGCGGGTGGTCAGGACGGACTCGTCGTACAGCTCGGGGACGAAGCCCTCGTCGAGGTTGCGGAGTCCGTAGACGACGTCGTCGTAGCGCGGTTCGGCGGCGACGATCTGGACGTCCGGCTTGTTCTCGCGCAGGAAGCGGCCGACGCCCATCAGGGTGCCGGTGGTACCCAGACCGGCGACGAAGTGGGTGATGGAGGGCAGGTCGGCCAGGATCTCGGGGCCGGTGGTGGCGTAGTGGGCACCGGCGTTGTCCGGGTTTCCGTACTGGTACAGCATCACCCAGTCCGGGTGCTGCTCCGCCAGCTCCTTGGCCACCCGGACGGCGGTGTTGGAGCCGCCGGCGGCGGGCGAGGAGATGATCTCCGCGCCCCACATGGCGAGCAGCTGGCGCCGCTCCTGGCTGGTGTTCTCCGGCATCACGCAGACGATGCGGTAGCCCTTGAGCTTGGCCGCCATCGCGAGGGAGATGCCGGTGTTGCCGGAGGTGGGCTCGAGGATGGTGCAGCCGGGGGTCAACCGGCCGTCCTTCTCGGCCTGTTCGATCATATGGAGCGCGGGGCGGTCCTTGACCGAGCCGGTGGGGTTGCGGTCCTCCAGCTTGGCCCAGATCCGTACGTCGGAGGAGGGTGAGAGCCGCGGCAGCCCGACGAGCGGCGTATTGCCGACCGCGGCCAGGGGACTGTCGTACCGCATCAGAGCATTCCACCGGCGACGGCAGGGAGGATCGTCACATTGTCGCCGTCCGAGACCTTGGTGGAGATGCCGTCGAGGAAGCGGACGTCCTCGTCGTTCAGATAGACGTTGACGAAGCGGCGCAGCTCGCCGCCGTCGACCAGGCGCTCCTGGATACCGGAGTGCCGGCTCTCCAGGTCGGCGAAGAGCTCGGCGAGCGTGGCCCCGCTGCCCTCGACCGCCTTCTGGCCGTCGGTGTAGGTGCGGAGGATGGTCGGGATGCGGACCTCGATGGCCATGTCTGGGCTCCTGTCGGAGGGCGGGGTGGGCTCCCGGACCGGGAGCGGCCGGGAAGGCGTCGTCGAAGGGCGTCGGGCGTCTCGGGCGCGCGCTCAGGCGACCACGGCGCGGCGCGGACACATCGCGCTGGCGAGCCGGCACAGGTCGACGTGGAGCCGCGCCACGAGCAGCATGCCCGGCGTCTTCTCGCTCACGTCATCGAAAACCATGGACTCATCGTATCGATTCCCGAACCGGACTCCGGTAGGCGATCCCGCGATACGGACGGGTAGCGACCGCGATACGAGACAATAGGCCGATTCAGCCACCCGGAACGATCTCCACCTCTTCCTCGGTGACCTCGCCGTCCACGATCCGGAAGGACCGGAACTGGACGGGCCCCTCGTCATTGCCGCATTCGGCCGTGGAGACCAGGACGTAGTGGGCGCCGGGCTCGTTGGCGTAGGAGATATCGGTACGGGAGGGGTACGCCTCGGTGGCGGTGTGCGAGTGGTAGATGACCACCGGCTCCTCGTCCCGGTCGTCCATCTCGCGGTAGAGCTTGAGCAGGTCACCCGAGTCGAACTCGTAGAAGGTGGGGGAACGGGCCGCGTTCAGCATCGGGATGAACCGCTCGGGGCGGCCGCTTCCGGCCGGTCCCGCGATCACGCCGCATGCCTCGTCGGGGTGGTCGGCGCGGGCGTGCGCGACGATCTTGTCATGGAGCGCCTGGGTGATGGTCAGCATGGCCACACAATAGGAGGCGGGCTCCGGACAGAGGTCCGGAGCCCGCCTGCTGAGATGCTGCGCCCGATAGGCGATACGGATTACCTGCGCGCGTACTCCGGCTCCGCCGCGTCACTCTGGTCGAGCGGCTGAGCCCCGCCGCGGGCCTTGAGGACGTACCAGCCGATCACCAGGCAGACGGCCCACCCGGCGCCGACGTACAGGGAGACCCGGCCGTCCTTGTCGTAGGCGACCAGACAGGTCACGAACAGCAGGAAGACCACCGCCACCCAGCTGAAGACCGAGCCGCCGGGAGCCGGGAAGGACGAGGCGGGCAGCCGGCCGGCGCGGAACGCGCGGCGGTACCGGATGTGGGCGAACAGGATCATCAGCCAGGTCCAGATGCCGCAGGCCGTGGACACCGAGGTGACGTAGGTGAACGCCTTCTCGGGGACGACGTAGTTGAGGAGCACGCCGATAGCCATGAAGAGGACGGAGAAGGTGATGCCGATGGCCGGGGACTTGCGGAGGTTGAGCCGGGCGAAGATCCTCGGCCCCTCACCGCTGGTCGCCAGGTCGCGCAGCATCCGGCCGGTGGAGTACATGCCGGAGTTACAGGAGGACAGGGCCGCGGTCAGGACGACAAAGTTGACGATACCGGCGGCGAGGGGGATGCCGATCTTGGAGAAGCCGTGTACGAAGGGGCTCTCGCCGGCCGAGAACTCGGTCCACTTGACGACGGCGAGCAGCACCGTCAGGGCGCCGACGTAGAAGATGATGATGCGCCACGGCAGCGTGTTGATCGCCTTGGGCAGGGTCTTCTCCGGGTCCTCGGACTCGCTCGCGGTGACGCCGACGAGCTCGACGGCGATGTAGGCGAACATCACGCCCTGGAGGGTCATCAGGCTGTCGCCGATGCCGTTGGGGAAGAACCCGCCATGGGACCAGAGGTTCGAGGCGGCGGCGGTGTCACCCGCGTCGGAGAAACCGAGGGTGAGCACACCGAGGCCGATCACGATCATGCCGATGATCGCGGTGACCTTGACCATCGAGAACCAGAACTCGACCTCACCGAAGACCTTGACCGAGATCAGGTTGACCCCGAAGAGCACCACCAGGAAGACCAGGGCGCTGACCCACTGCGGGATCGAGGGGAACCAGAAGTTGATGTAGATGGCGGCGGCCGTGAGCTCGGCCATGCCGGTCACCACCCACAGCAGCCAATAGGTCCAGCCGGTCACATAGCCGAAGAACGGGCCCAGGAACTCCCGGATGTATTCCGCGAAGGAGCCCGTGGACCGCCGGTAGAGGAGCAGCTCACCGAGCGCTCTCATGATAAAGAAGACGACCACACCCGCGAGGGCGTACATCAGGATGATGCTCGGGCCGGCCTTGGCGATGTTCGCCCCGGCACCCATGAACAGGCCGACGCCGATGGCGCCGCCGATAGCGATCATCTGGACCTGGCGACTGCCCAGGCCGCGCTCATAGCCCTCTTCAGGAGCCGCTGAGGTCATATTGCTGCGCCTTTCTCCCTGTGGCGGCTGGCTGCGATCGTGAAGATTTACCACGACCGTCACGCTGATCCACTGCGCCGGCTGTGGTGCACACCACAGGAAGAAGCGGACAAAGGTTATGCCGTGCAACAAAGTTAACGATCGCAGTGATGCGATCGTTATCCGGAGTTGAGCATCCTCTAAACGAACACTCAGTAATTACCGGAGGGAATCATTCCGGCATGAGGGTCTCGATCAGGGTCTCCTGGAGCCCGCCGAGCCAGAAGTACGCCATCACCATCGGCTTGCGCGGATCGGAGTCCGGCAGCCCCAGCAGCTCACCGCCGTCGTCCTCGTCGGTGACCTCCAGCCGGGTGCCGATGGCCAGCCGCAGGTCGTTGAGCGCGCCCAGCCACTGCCCGGACTTCTCCGGCGCCAGCTCCAGCACCCCCGGGGCCCCGCCCGAGGAGCCGGAACCCAGCGCGCCCAGGTCGCGCACCACCGTCAGGGCGTCGTCGCGCTTGCGCGCCCGCAGGTCGTTCTCGGTGAAGCGGCGGAACTCCGCGGACGCCTCCCGCGCCTCCTTCTCCTCCCGCGCCCCGAGCTCCCGGTCCGGCGGGGAGTAGGCGTCCGGGAAGAGCCGGGCGAGCGCCGGATCCTCCGGCGGCTTGCTGGGGCCCTCCGCGAAGAGCGCGGCCAGGGGGTCCTCATCCCCGGCGGGCTGGTCCCCCGGGCCGATCAGCTCGGCGAGCTGCATGGCCAGGCTGCGCAGGATGGAGATCTCCACCTCGTCCAGGGCGATGGCGGCGCCACCGCCCGGCAACGGCTCGAAACGTCCCGACATCAGCGCTCCTGCTGGAGGGTCGCCCACAGGCCGTAGCCGTGCATCGCCTGCACGTCGCGCTCCATCTCCTCGCGGGTGCCGCTCGAGACGATCGCGCGGCCCTTGTGGTGGACGTCGAGCATCAAACGGTTGGCCTTGTCCTTGGAGTAGCCGAAGTAGCTCTGGAAGACGTAGGTCACATAGCTCATGAGATTGACGGGGTCGTTGTGGACCACCGTCACCCAGGGAACGTCGGGTTCCGGCACCGACGAGGGTGCTTCACGGGATTCGGGACGTTCGATCTCCACGGGCGCGACACTCACACGTCCCATGCTGCCACCCGGCACGGGCCGTCGCCTAAACCGGCACCCATATCTCGTCACTCTGACGAGTACGGGAGGTAGCATCGTCAACCATGGACACTGCGGACTTGGGACTGCCGGTGGACGTGCCGTCGACCGCACTCTTCACCGACCGGTACGAACTCACCATGCTTCAGGCCGCGCTGCGGGCGGGCACCGCCGACCGCCGCTCGGTCTTCGAGGTCTTCACCAGGCGCCTCCCCGAGGGTCGGCGCTACGGCGTCGTGGCGGGCACCGGCCGGGTGCTGGACGCCGTCGAGAACTTCCGCTTCGACGCCGACGTGCTGGACTTCCTCGCCCAGCAGCGGATCGTGGACGAGCCCACGCTCGGCTGGCTCGCCGACTACCGCTTCCGCGGCGACATCTGGGGCTACCCCGAGGGCGAGGTCTACTTCCCCGGCTCGCCGATCATCCGGGTGGAGGGCACCTTCGCCGAGGCGGTGCTGCTGGAGACGGTCATCCTCTCCATCCTCAACCACGACTCCGCGGTGGCCGCCGCCGCGTCCCGGATGTCCACCGCCGCCGGCGACCGGCCGCTCATCGAGATGGGCGCCCGCCGCACCCATGAGCTGGCCGCCGTGGCCGCCGCCCGCGCCGCCTACGTCGGCGGCTTCACCACCACCTCCGACCTCGCGGCCGGATTCCGCTACAACATCCCCACCGTGGGCACCAGCGCCCACGCCTTCACCCTGCTGCACGACAGCGAGCGGGACGCCTTCACGGCACAGGTCCAGGCGCACGGCAGCGACACCACCCTGCTCGTGGACACCTATGACGTCGCCGAGGCGGTGCGCGCCGCCGTGGAGGTGGCCGGCAAGGACCTGGGCGCCGTAAGGATCGACTCCGGTGATCTGCTGCTGCTCGCCCACCGGGTGCGCCAGCAGCTGGACGAGCTGGGCGCCAAGAACACCAAGATCGTGGTGACCAGCGACCTCGACGAGTACGCGATCGCCTCGCTGGCCGCGGCCCCCGTGGACGCGTACGGGGTCGGCACCCAGCTGGTCACCGGCAGCGGCCACCCGACCAGCTCGATGGTCTACAAGCTGGTGGCGCGGGCGGTTTCGGACGACGCGGACGCGCCGCTGCTGCCGGTGGCCAAGAAGTCCATGGGCGCCAAGACCTCGGTGGGTGGCCGCAAATGGGCCGCGCGGCGGGTGGACGAGCACGGTGTGGCCGAGGCCGAGGTGATCGGCACCGGCGAGGTCCCCGAGGAGCTGGTGAACCATCAACTGCTGGTGGAGCTGGTGCGCGGGGGCGAGATAGTGGCCCGCGAGCCGCTGGACGCGGCGCGGGACCGGCATATCGCGGCGCGGGCCGGGCTGCCGCTGTCGGCCACCCAGCTCTCGCGCGGGGAGCCGGTCCTGCCCACCGAGTACGCGCGGGCCTGAGGCGAGCGGGTCATGAACGGGAACACGGGCCACGCCCACTGCCGCAATCGACGTGGAGTGTCTACCCTCGGTGACATGCACCGGGCACTGATCGTCGTCGACGTCCAGAACGACTTCTGCGAGGGCGGAAGCCTCGCGGTGACGGGGGGCGCGGACGTCGCCGCCGCGATCACCGATCTGATCGGGGAGGCCACGCCCGGTTACCGGCATGTGGTCGCCACCCGTGATCACCACATCGATCCGGGCGATCACTTCTCGGAGAACCCGGACTACGAGCACACCTGGCCGGTGCACTGTGTCGCGGGCACCGAGGGCGTCGGATTCCACCCGAACTTCGCGCCCGCCGTCGCCTCCGGCGCGATCGACGCGGTCTTCGACAAGGGCGCGTACACGGGGGCGTACAGCGGTTTCGAGGGCGCCGACGAGAACGGCACCCCGCTCGCCCAGTGGCTGCGCGAGCGGGAGGTGACCGAGGTGGACGTGGTGGGCATCGCCACCGACCACTGCGTGCGGGCCACAGCGCTGGACGCGCGCCGCGAGGGGTTCGCGACGCATGTCCTGCTGGACCTGACCGCGGGCGTCTCCCCGGGCACGACCGAGCGCGCCCTGGGGGAGCTGCGGACGGCCGGGGTCGAGCTCAGCGGCAAGCCGGTCGTCTGAGGGCGCCGGAGGCGCTCACAGCGCCTCCCAGCCCCCTTCCCGACGGCCCCCGGCGGGAAGGCCGGCCGGACCTCGACCGGCCGGCCTCCCCGGCCCCGGGGAGGGGAACAGCCCGCCGCGGGCGTCAAGATCCCTCGGACACCCCTACGAGGCCGGGGCCGGTGGTCTGAGGAGGGCGGCCATGGGGTGCCAGAGCTCCCCTCCGTGGTCCGGCGCGGTGCGCCAGACCACCCCGTCGGGATGGTGGAGCACCGCCGTCACCTCGTCGGGTGTCGGCGGCGCGGTGTTGCCGCGCAGATAGACAGCGCGAAGCCCGAGATTGCGGAGCCTGGTCAGGGCTCGCTGGCGGTTCGCGGCGTGTACCAGTACGCGGACGCCGCCCTCGCCCAGCGGGCGCGGCAGCGTCAGTGCCACCACCACACTGCCGCCCGGCAGCTTGGTAAATCCTCCGTCGGCCATTGCGGTCATGTCCCCCGTGAGACGTCGTGTCAACAAGAAGGTCTAAGGGGCATCTAAACGTGAACGGCCGTCGCCCGCTAGGGGGCGACGGCCGCTACCGCTCTGACCTGCGAAAACGCAGACTGGTGTGGATCTAGGAGGCGGACGGTCCGACCTGGACGGTCATCGTCGAGCCACCCGGGAGCTCCTTGAGGATCTTGATCCGGGTATTGGTGTCAGCAGTCTCCACACTGCCGGTCGGGTTGTTCTTGTCCCAGTACGTACCCTTGTGGTCGTCGAAGACCGGGATGCCCGGCTTCGGCTTCACCTTGGCGGCCTTGCCGTCGTTGTGCAGCGTGAAGCCGTCCGAGGGGAGCCGGCTGAAGGGCGAGTCGTACGCCTGGATCCGGTTGCGCATCAGCGCGCCGTCCGCCCACTTCTCGGCCGCGGGGTGCGCGTCGACCGGCAGGATCAGACCGCTGCCCGGGTGGACGCCGACGTTGTTGTCCGGCTGCGAGGTGTCCCACTGCCAGATCAGCAGCCCGTTCTGGTACGGGAAGTGCTCGACCCAGTTGGGGCGACTGGAGGCCCACCCGAAGTTGTACGGCCCGGTCTTGAGGGTGGTGTCGTACGACACGTACTGGCGGTTCTCGGCCAGGTAGTACTGCGGGTAGTCCTTGGTGAAGGAGCCGCCGATGCGCGAGAAGCCGTTAGCGGTCCAGCCGTTGTCGTCGCCCTCGGCGCCGTCGCTGAAGACCGGGGCGCCGTCCGCGGTCAGGGTGATCGCGTCGGCCGCGAAGCCCTTCTGCGCCACACCGCCGTCGGTCTGGTAGCGGAAGCGCAGGTCGATCTTCTTGCCCGCGTAGGCGTCCAGCGGGAAGGAGAGCTTCTTGTACGCGCCGGAGGTGCCGGTCAGCGCGGGCTTGTCACCGGCGTCGCGCGGGATGGCCTTGCCGTCCGCGGTGCCGTCGACGGGCGTCCAGTTGGCGCCGCCGTCCGTGGAGACCTCGGCGTAGAGGTAGTCGTAGTTCTCCTCGATGTCCCACCAGCCCTGGAGGTCCAGGCCGGCCTTGGACTTACCCGTGAGGTCCACGGACCGGGTCAGGGTGTTCTTGAGGTCGTCACCCATTCCGCTCCACCACTGCTTGGAGCCCTCGGCGGGGGCGACCACCTCGGTGGTGACGGCCTTGGCGGGCAGCTCGACCACCAGCGCCTGCTTGTTCTTGGTGTTGTACTCGGCCACCCCGAGGGTGTGGGTGGACTTCTTACCGGCCTTGGCCGAGGCGTAGTTCAGCCAGCCCAGCTGGAGCTTGTCCCAGGCGTTCATGTCGCCGGGCAGATCGCCGATGGCGTCCTTACCGGTGCCGAGCCAGGATCCCGCGGACATCAGCGACCAGTAGGCGACGGACGACTCCCCCTTGCCGGTGGTGTCGTACTCGTCCGGCAGGCCCAGGTCATGGCCGTACTCATGAGCGAAGACGCCGAGGCCGCCGTTCTCCGGCTGCATGGTGTAGTCGCCGACCCAGATGCCGGTGTCGCCGATCTGCGTACCGCCCGACTTGTTCTCGCCGGGGCCGGTCTTGCCCGCGTCGGTGCCGTACGCGTACCAGCGGTGCGCCCAGATGGCGTTCTCGCCCTGGACCCCGCCGCCCGCGGACTCGTCCTCACCGGCGTGGACGATCTGGAAGTGGTCGATGTAGCCGTCGGGCTCGTTGAAGTTGCCGTCGGCGTCGTAGTCGTAGCGGTCCCACTGGTCGTACTTGGCCAGGTCCGCCTTGATCTGCGCGTCGGTGCGGCCGGCCGCCTTCTGGTCCTTGGCCCACTGGTTGACGCCGTCGCGGATCAGGTCCCAGGCGTTGGCGCAGTTGGTGTCGCCGCAGTAGTTGGAGCCGTAGCGGGCCTCGTTCCAGCCGACCTTGACCCAGTCGGAGACCTCGCCGTCCACCGAGTAGCGGCCCGAGGACTGCTTCTCGTAGTACTTCTTCAGGGACTCCTTCTTCTTGTCCTTGGAGAAGTAGAGGTCCTGGAAGTGCTGGCGGTTGTAGTCCTTCTGCCAGGCCGTGCTGTTGTCGTCGGCGCGGTCCGGCCGGCCTATGGTGTTGTGCGCCGGGCCCGGGTCGCCGCCGTACTTCTTCACCGGCGGCTTGGGGCCGTCCCCGTCCGGGTCGTACGTGGTGGTGTCGTCCACCTTGTCGCCGAACTCGACCAGGATGGTGAAGATCTTGTCGGTCTTCTCCCGGGCCAGCTCGACGTACTTGCCCTTGCCGAGCTTCACGACCTTGGACGCCCCGCGCGTGGTCGCCTTGGTGTCGCCGGAGATGACCTGACGCAGCGCCTCCTGGCGCTGCGCTTCCCGCTGCTTGCTGTAGGGACCTTCGAGGTCGTGCTGGACATCCGTCTTCGCGGGCGCCGGATCATGGCGCTCGACACGCGTAGACGGTGCGTCCGCCTGGGCCATGCCGGTCGATAGTGCCGCCGCTCCGAGCGCGGCCACCACTGTGGCTATGGCGGCCGATCTGGCCGCCCTCCGTTGGCTGTTCACTCGCTCAGTCCTCCCCTTTCCACACCAGTGCCGGACATTTGACCGGAGTGGCAGGCGAAAAGACAGACCTTGACTTGGGCTGACGAGACAAGTACGTTCTGCGATCCCGACGTTCCGTTTAACGGACAGCAACGGGCGTGCCATGCACGCCGGTTGGCACACCCGATGATTCCGTGCGCCCCCTGTGCAACGGCGTCGTGGGTGAGGTCACGCTTACTTCCGTTCCCCACGGGCATGCAGGACCGTAGAGTCAGGACTGACGGTGCACTTCAGCCTGACTCATGCCCCCTGCATATCGCCCCCGAGGACGGATCCCGCCATGCCGCGTCCGACTCCTGCACAGCTTGCCTATGGTTCGGCCACCGTCGTTCTCTCGACCTTCGCCATGCTGCTGCTCTCCCAGACCCGATCGGGGCTCGGGGTGGCGGTGGTGACCGTGGTCGGGCTGGTTCTCGGGCTCCTCGTCGCCGTCACCGTGCCGGTGGCCCGGGCGTCCCGCCCCGGCCGCACCGTCCGCACCAGCCGCCCCGTGGCGGGATCCGGACCGGCCGACCCGGCGCGGGCGCACACCCGGGCGCACGCCGACTCACTGCACGGCTGACCCACTCACTGCACGGCTGACACCACGACGGTCCGCGCGGCCTTGTCGTGCAGACAGCGCTGGAACGGCTTGTCCCACAGCAGTGAGGCCGAGTTGACCAGCCAGAAGACCGTGCCGACCAGCAGCGGGATGAGCATCCCCGGCAGGACGTAGACCGCCGCGCGGACCCAGCCCTGACCGGCCGGCACATTCCCGTCGGACAGCATCGCCACCCGGATGCGCAGTGCCTTCTTGCCGAGCGTCTGTCCGCTGCGGGCCAGCATGACGCCCTCGTAGCCGAAGTAGAGCGCCATCGTGATGATGAGCGCGAGGGTCACCTTGCCGATGTCCTGCTCGCCCGGGTGGTCCATCGTGTACTGGAGCGCGCCGGTCGCCGTGAGCGCCACCGTCCAGATCGCGCCGAGGATGACGATGTCGATGAGCCGGGCGGTGAAGCGCTGACCAGGGGTGGCCAGCGGGGGCATCCCTGGGGGGATCACAGGCGGGGGCGAGGACAGCGGGTCGGGGGCCATGCCCCCGATTACATCAGCGCTCCCGGGGGACCGGAAGCTCAGGGTGGCTCCTCCGGAAGCTCAGGGTGGCTCCTCGGGGGTCTCCGGGTGGCTCCTCCGGGGCCTCCGGGTGGCTCCTCGGGCGCTGAGCGGATCGGCGGAAGTCGGCTGCGGTCCGGTGCGCCCCGAAGAGGCGCGGGGCTGTGTCGATATGCGGCTCCGCCGCGCGGGCGCGACCGGCCACGACGGCGCCGCGGACGACCGACGGCAGGGCAGGGCACGTCCAGCGGAGCGCTCAGCGCACGGCCGAGACCACCAGCGTCTTGGCCGCCTTGTCGTGCAGGCACTGCCGGTATGGCCGGTCCCAGGTGCACCACAACACATTGATCAGCCAGAAGAGGAAGCCGCAGCAGGGCACGATCTCGGGCAGGGCGTACACCCCGGCGCGCAGCCAGCCCGCTTGGCCGGTCGGCGGCCGGCCGTTCTCCAGCATGGCGACCCGGATGTTCATCGCCTTCTTGCCGACGGTCTGGCCGTCCCGGGTCAGCATCAGCCCCTCGTAGAGGAAGTAGACCAGGACGTAGACCAGCGTGACGGTGGTCGAACGCGCACTGCCCTCGATCGGGTCATAGCTCCCCGCGATCGCGGTCACGACGAGCCCGACCGGGATGCCGATGAGCAGCGCGTCGATGATCCGGGCGATCAGACGGCGGCCGAGGTGCGCGAGCGGGGGCGTCCCGGCGTACGGCTCGGGCCCCGCGGTGTGCTCCCCGTAGTCCCCGTGGTCCCCATGCGGGGAGCCGTTCGCACGCGGTTGTTTCGCGAACGGATCGCTGCTGTCCCGGTCCCGGGGCTCATCGGGCCCGGGCGGCGGCTGATCGGTGCTCATGGCCCGAGTCGACCCCGGAGCCGGGACGGCCGCATCCGGCGCGCCCCGTTCGGGCGATCGGGATCGTCCATCCGCCGCAGCCGGGGCGGATGTCCGGTTCGGCGGCGGGCGGCCCGGTCGGCCGACGCCTCAGTCGGCCGACGCCTCAGTCGGCCGACGCGACGAAGGTGCGGGCCGCCTTGTCGTGCCAGCACTGCCGCCACGGGCGGTCGAACAGGCACCACAGCACGTTCAGCACGCCGATGACGAGCAGCCCCAGCACCGAGTAGACCAGCCAGCGGCGCAGCGCGGCGCCGAAGGACGGGGTGTCGTGCTCCTCGATGTCCAGCACCCGCACCCCGCACAGCCTCTTGCCGAGCGTGCGGCCCCACTTGGCGGTCGGCAGCGTCTCCAGGACGACGCCGAGGACGAGCAGCAGACCGAGGACGATGCCCAGATAGCCACTGGTGGTGCCGTCCAGGAAGTAGACCGTGACGGTCTCGCCGCTCTGCTTGGCCGCCTCGACCTTCTCGTCGATGTGGTCGCTCGCCTTGCTCCACAGCGGGAACGCGACGGCGCCGACGACGCCGAGCAGCACGACCGAGTCGATCAGCCGGGCGGCGAGGCGGCGGCCGAGCGAGGCGGGCCGCCCCTCGGCCTGGGCGGCCAGGAGGAAGGGGTTGTCGACAGGCGGCTTCCAGGGGATGACGCCCTCGGGCGCGCCCGGCCCCGCGCCGTGCGGGGCCGCGCCGTGCGGGGCCGCCTGGGGGGCCGCCTGGGGAGTGTGCGGCGCGGCCTGCGGCGGGCCGGGCTGCTGGGCGAACTGCCCCTGCGGCTGCCAGGCCGGGCCACCGCCCTGGGCGGGGATACCGCCGAAGGGCTGTTGGGGCTGATGCGGCTGCGGGGGCCGCTGGGGCTGCTGTGTCTGCGAGGGCCGCTGGGGCTGGTGCGGGGGCTGGGCCGGGGGCGCGGCCTCGGCGCCCTTGCGTGCGCCGCCGCGGCCGATCGCCCGGATCGCCATCGTCCCGTCGTCCCGGCCGGCCGCCTGGCCCCGGCCCTGGCCCCGGTTCTGGTCCTGCCCCTGGCCCTGGCCCTGGCCGGTCGTGGGTGCCGCTCCGCCGCCGCGCCCCACCGTGCGGAACGTCATCGTCCCGTCGCCCGCCGGGGCCGGGGTCCCGCCCTCGTCCGCCGGGGGCAGCTCCGGGGCCCGGCGGACGGGCGGCAGGGCCTGCGTCGAGCGGTCCGTCGTACGTCCGCTCCCGCCCGCGCGCATGGTCAGCGTGCCGTCATCGCGCCCGGCGTCCTCACCCGGGCCCGGGCGCCGCGGGTCGGGCACGCCGGGCCACTGCCCGCCACCGGCTTGTCCGCCACCAGACTGCCCGGCACCGGCCTGGGGGTCGCCGGAGGCGTCCGGCTCCGCTCCCCAGGAGATCCGGCGGTCCTGCTCACCGCCGAATCCGCCCTGCTGGGCGGCGTCCGCCTGCCAGGCCGTACCGGCGTCGGGGCGGGTGCCGTGCAGCCGCTGGGGATCGTTCCAGTCCACGGACGCCGGGACCCCGCCGGGCGGCACCGGCTGGGCCCCCATGCCACCGCCCGCCGCCTCGGGCGGCCCGCCCGCGCCCCGGACGTCCATCTCGGCGCTCCGGCGCAGCTCGGGCAGCGCGCTGCCGGTCTCCTCGGCGGCCCGCGGCACCGGGTCCTCGTCCAGGAACATCGGGCCCGTCTCGTCCGGCGGCGGGCTGATCACCTGGGTGTGGGTGACCCCGGGCGGCGGCGCGGGCATGGCCTCGCCCTCGGCCGGGGCGGGACGGCTGGTGCCGGGCACCCAGGCGGCGCCGTTCCAGTAACGGATGTAGCCAGGGATGGACGGATCAGGATAAAAACCAGGAATGGAGCTGCCGTCCGCGGATCCTGAGGTAGGGGCGCTCATGATCTCCGATGTCCCATATCTGCTCGGCCGTGCTGTACTGCGCTGCGCCTTTGCGGTGCCTCGCGGTGAGGGGGTGGGGCGTAAGCAGTTTGCCGTACAGGAGCCGCAGTGCAACCCGGAGCGCGCGGTCAAGGTCTATCAGACCGGCCCACCGGCACCAGCCCACCGCTCCCGCCACCACTCTCCCGTGCGAGCGCCACGAAGCCGTACGAGCGGCGGCGGCCCGCATGGCCCCGCCCGGCCTAGGTTCAGCAGACCTACTTTGGCACGCTCAGATGCCTTTTCCATTGCCAATACTGGAACCCATGGACCGCAACACCGAGCTCAGTGAGTTCCTGCGGAGCCGCAGGGCACGGCTGAGCCCCGGCGACGCGGGCGTGAGCGTGAGCAACGACAGCCCCCGTCGGGTGCCGGGGCTGCGCCGCGAGGAGCTGGCGCAGCTGGCAGGCGTGAGCACGGACTACTACACGCGTCTGGAACAGGGCCGTCACCTCAATGTGTCGGAGACGGTGCTGGACGCCGTGGCCCGCGCCCTCCAGCTCAACGAAACCGAACGTGCGTACCTCTTCGAGCTGACCCGGCCACGCCCCCGGCGCACGGTGCGCCGCCGGCCGCCCCGCCCCCAGCGGGTGCGGCCCGGGGTGCACGCGCTGCTGCGCATGCTGGACGGGGTCTCACCGGCCTTCGTCCTCGGGCGCAGGGGCGATGTCCTGGCCTCCAACCAGCTGGCCCGCGCGCTGATCATCGACTTCGAGGCGCTCCCGTACCACGAGCGGAACATGGCCCGTTTCATGTTCCTCGACGAGGCGGCCCGTTCGCTGTGGCCGGAGTGGGAGACGGTCGCGGCGGAGATGGTGGCGTCCCTCCGGCTGGAGGCCGGGCGCCATCCCGACGATCCCCGGCTGACCGAGCTCGTGGGCGAGCTCACCATCAAGAGCCCTGAGTTCCGCACCTGGTGGGCCGACCACAACGTGCGGGAGAAGACCCACGGCGTCAAGCTCTACCACCATCCGGTGGTCGGGGACATGACGCTGGCCTACGAGAACGTGACCGTGCCCGGCGATCCCGACCAGGCCCTGTGCATCTACACGGTCGAGCCCGGCTCCCCCTCCGAGGCGGCCCTGCGGCTGCTGGCGAGCTGGACCGCGACTCCCTCGGCCGATCCTTCCGCGCCCTCGTCCGAAGCGCGTCCTCCGGGGGGACCGTCCTCCGACGTCTCCCCCTGATCCCACCCCTTTCCACCGCACACCCCTCCCCTTCCCCCGCACACCCTGCCCCCTTCCCCCTCCTTACCTCCGCCTTCCCTTCACCCATCCCCTTTTTCCTAGTTCGTTCGTCACAGGGAGACACGTCTATGACCACCAGCGTCACCGCCTACGCAGCCCCCGCTCCGAAGGCCCCGCTGGAAAGGACCACCGTCGAGCGCCGCGCCCTGCGCGAGCACGACGTGCTGATCGAGATCGCCTACGCCGGTATCTGCCACTCCGACATCCACCAGGCCCGCGAGGAGTGGGGCACCGCCCTCTTCCCGATGGTGCCCGGCCATGAGATCGCCGGTGTGGTCGCCGAGGTCGGCTCCGCCGTGACCAAGTACGCCATCGGCGACCGGGTCGGCGTGGGCTGCTTCGTCGACTCCTGCCGCGAGTGCGAGAACTGCCTCGCGGGCGAGGAGCAGTACTGCCTCAAGGGCGAGGTGCCCACGTACAACGGCAACGAGTACGACGGCGCCCCCACCTACGGCGGCTACAGCACCCATATCGTGGTGGACGAGAACTACGTACTGCGCATCCCCGAGGGGATCTCGCTGGACGTGGCCGCCCCGCTGCTGTGCGCCGGGATCACCCTCTACTCCCCGCTGGCCCACTGGAACGCCGGTCCCGGCAAGAAGGTCGCCATCGTGGGCCTCGGCGGCCTCGGCCACATGGGCGTGAAGATCGCCCATGCGATGGGCGCCGAGGTGACGGTGCTGAGCCAGACGCTCCGCAAGAAGGACGACGGATTGCGGCTGGGCGCCGACCACTTCTACGCCACCGGCGACGAGTCCACCTTCACCGAGCTGGCGGGCACCTTCGACCTGATCGTCAACACGACCTCGGCGAACCTCCCGCTGGACGGCTATCTGTCGCTGCTGAAGCTGGACGGCACGCTGGTGCACGTGGGCGCGCCGGAGAACCCCAGCGCGTTCAACCAGTTCTCGCTGATCATGGGCCGGAAGTCGATGGCCGGATCCAAGATCGGCGGCATCCGGCAGACCCAGGAGATGCTCGACTTCTGCGCCGAGCACGGGCTCGGCGCGGAGATCGAGCTGATCGACGGCGAGCGGATCAACGAGGCCTACGACCGCGTCGTGAGCAGCGATGTGCGCTACCGCTTCGTGATCGACATCGCCTCGCTCAAGGCGTGATCGGCCACTCAGGCGTGATCAGCCGCTGAGACCGAGGCCGTCCGGACCACCCCCGGGTCCGGGCGGCCTCACCATGAGCCAGGCCCTCAGAACAGCTTGCCGGGGTTGAGCAGGCCCAGCGGGTCGAAGACCTGCTTGATACCGCGCTGCAGCTCCACCCCCACCGGGCCGAGTTCACGCGCCAGCCACTCCCGCTTGAGGACGCCGACGCCGTGCTCCCCGGTGATGGTCCCGCCGAGCTCGAGGCCCAGCGCCATGATCTCGTCGAACGACTCCCGGGCGCGGCGGGACTCATCGGGGTCGGCGGGGTCGAAGCACACCGTCGGATGGGTGTTGCCGTCCCCGGCGTGGGCCACGACACCGATCGTGAGGGCGTGCTTCTCGGCGATGGCTGCCGTGCCGTCGATCATCTCGGCGAGCCGGGAGCGGGGCACACAGACGTCGTCGATCATGGTGACGCCCTTGACCGCCTCCAGCGCCGGAAGCGTCATCCGGCGGGCCTGGAGCAGCATGTCGGACTCGGCGGCGTCCTCGGCCGGGACCACCTCCGTGGCACCGGCCGCCGTGCACAGCTCGGCCACGGCGGCGAGGTCGGGGGCCGGGTCCGGGGTGTCGAAGGCCGCCATCAGCAGGGCCTCGGTGGACTCCGGGAGCCCCATGTTCCCCATCGCGTTGACCGCGCGGACGCTCGTACGGTCCATCAGCTCCAGCAGCGAGGGGGCGTGGCCGCGCTCCATGATCCGGCAGATGGCGTCGCAGGCGGACGCGGTGGAGGGGAACTCGGCGGCGAGCACGAGCTGTTCGAGCGGGGCGGGCTTGAGGGCGAGGACCGCGCGGACGACGATGCCGAGGCTGCCCTCGGAGCCGACGAAGAGCCGGGTCAGGTCGTAGCCCGCGACGCCCTTGGCGGTGCGGCGGCCGGTCTTCAGCAGCCGGCCGTCGGCGAGGACCACATCGAGCCCGAGGACGTATTCGGCGGTGACGCCGTACTTCACACAGCACAGCCCGCCGGACGCGGTGCCGATGTTGCCGCCGATCGTGCACTGCTCCCAGCTGGAGGGGTCCGGCGGATAGTAGAGGCCCTTCTCCATGACCGCGCGGGACAGGGTCGCGTTGATCACGCCCGGTTCGACGACCGCGATCCGGTCCACCGGGTTGATCTCCAGGATCCGGTCCATCTTGACCAGGGACAGCACGACGCAGCCGTCGGACGCGTTGGCCGCGCCCGACAGCCCGGTGCGCGCGCCCTGGGGCACGATCGGGACGCGCAGCGCGGTGGCGGTTCGGCACACGTGCCGCACCTGCTCCACCGTGCGCGGGAGAACGACCACGGCGGGCGCGCCCGCCTCGCAGAAGCTCGCCATGTCATTGGCGTAGGCCCCGGTCACATCGGGGTCGGCGAGCACCGCCTCCTCGGGGAGGCCCTCCCGCAGCAGCTCGATGAGGTCCGTCATATCTCCAGACTCGCACCCGGGAAGCGCCCGGGGAAGATCGCTGCAGCGGACGGATGACCACGAGGAGGGCCTTGAGGAGCGCCTTGAGCAGCCCCTTGAGGAGGCCCGCGAGCAGGGCCGTACGGTACGGACCCTACTGCGCCTTGTAGTAGACGCTGACCTTACGGTCCCCGGCGGCGCCCGAGGCGAAGCCCATGCACAGCCGGCGGGGGCTGGACAGCTGGACGGCCATCCCCTCGGGCTCGCGGTAGCTCAGCGAGTAGGCGGCCTCGGTGCGGGCGCGCTGGACGAGCTCGCCGGTGCGCAGATCGACGCAGGAGACGTAGGTGTTGCCGTGGCCGGAGGGCGGGTTGGCGCCGTCCTCGCCGGTGTAGGCAGTGCCGGTCAGCTGGTACACGTAGTCGCCGAGGACCGTGAAGCCCTGGAAGACCTCGCCGTCCTCGACACCGGTCTGGGGTATGTCGTCGTACACCGCGGTGTAGTCACCCGCGCTGACCCCGGACAGGCTCATCAGCCGGTAGCGGACCTCGCCGTCGAGGCGGTAGCGCAGCAGCAGCCGGCGGTTGAGCATGTCGACGGCGGGCTGATTGCTGGTGGAGCCCGCCACCGGGCGGTGCTTGACCAGCGAGGACGAACCGGACGACAGCACGGTGCCATCGGCGAACTTGAAGCGGCTGATGGCGCGGCCGTAGCCGGAGTCGGGGTTGGCGTCCGACTCGGTCCACAGATAGGCCGTGGAGCCGACCGGCTCACAGCCCATGGCGACGCCGTGCCCGAACCCCTTGAGGTACATCGAGCCCAGCTCCGCCCCGGCCAGGGACAGCTTGGTGACGCACAGATCGCCGTGGGCGGCGCGGTCGGCGCCGGAGACGGGGGCGGACTCCCCGCTGAGCCGGATCCCGCCCTCCATCAGCTGGATCGTGTAGACGTGCCCGCCCACGTCGTCGAACGCGAAGGACTGCAGCACGGTGGAGTTGTGCGGGGTCTTCTCGCGGATCAGCTGGGTGGAGGGCACCGACAGGTCGAACCGGCCGCCCGCCACGGTGGTGGCCCCCGCGCGGGCGGCGAAGGCACCGAGCGCGCCGGCCGCGGCGACTCCCCCGCCGAGGGTGAACCTACGCCTGGTCAAACGGCCCGCAGTGTACTTTTCCGTGTGCATTGATACTCAACAACTCCCATGTGATCACGCCGTGTTGGAGTGAACAGATCGCCGTGAGTGTAGACGGTGAGAAAGCGCTCCCATTCAGGTGTTCGCTTTTTCTGGCACCAGCGGCGCAGGGGCACGGGAGTGCGGTCAGAGGTCAGAGGTTGCCGCGCTTGGCCTGCTCGCGCTCGATCGCCTCGAACAGCGCCTTGAAGTTGCCCTTGCCGAAGCCCATCGAGCCATGCCGCTCGATCAGTTCGAAGAAGACGGTCGGCCGGTCCTGGACCGGCTTGGTGAAGATCTGGAGCAGATAGCCGTCCTCGTCCCGGTCGGCGAGGATCTTCAGCTCACGGAGAGTCTCCAGCGGGACGCGGGTGTCGCCGACCCACTCCCCCAGGGTGTCGTAGTACGAGTCCGGCGCGTCCAGGAAGCTCACGCCGGCCGCGCGCATCGCCTGCACGGTGGCGACGATGTCGTTGGTGGCGAGCGCGATGTGCTGGACGCCGGGGCCGCCGTAGAACTCCAGATACTCGTCGATCTGGGACTTCTTCTTGCCGACCGCGGGCTCGTTGAGCGGGAACTTCACCTTGCGGGTGCCGTCGGCCACGACCTTCGACATCAGCGCGGAGTACTCGGTGGCGATGTCGTCGCCCACGAACTCCTTCATGTTGGTGAAGCCCATGACGTTGTTGTAGAACCCGACCCACTCGTCCATCCGGCCGAGCTCGACATTGCCCACGCAGTGGTCGATGGCCTGGAAGTTACGGCGCGCCGGCGGGGCGACGATCGGCTCGGCCTCGGCGTAGCCGGGGAGGTACGGGCCGAAGTAGCCGGTGCGCTCGACGAGGGTGTGGCGGGTGTCGCCGTAGGTGCGGATCGAGGCCATGACCACCGTGCCGTGCTCGTCCTTGACCTCGTGCGGCTCCTCGATCCCGGTGGCGCCGTGCTCGATGGCGTACGCGTACGCGGCGCGCGCGTCCGGCACCTCGACCGCGAGGTCGATCACCCCGTCGCCGTGCTCCGCGACATGCCCGGACAGGAAGCGGCCCCAGGCGCTCACCGGTTTGATGACGGAGGTGAACACGAAGCGGGCGCTGCCCGAGACGAGGACGTAACTGGCCGTCTCCCGGCTGCCGTTCTCCGGGCCGGAGTAGGCGACGAGCTTCATGCCGAAGGCGGTGGCGTAGTAGTGCGCGGCCTGCTTGGCGTTGCCGACGGCGAAGACGACCGCGTCCATCCCCTTCACGGGGAACGGGTCGGCGTGCCGTGCGTCCCCCTGCTGCAGCATCTCTGTCGTCTCAGTCATACTTCGAAGCGTCCCTCGGTGACTCAAGGTGCGCAACACTCCGCGAAATCGCTGATCAGTGTGTATAGCCGCAGCCGCGTTTGGCAGCGCATCCTGTACAGGGTGACTACCGTCACAGAGGACACCTGGAGAGAAGCCCGGGACCTGGAGGGGGACCGCATGGGAATCGACGGGCTCGACGCCCGCCTGATCGAGCTGCTCGCCGAGGAGCCACGGATAGGGGTACTGGAGGCGTCACGCCGCCTCGGTGTCGCCCGAGGCACGGCGCAGGCGAGGCTGGACCGGCTGCGGGCGCAGGGGGTGATCCGGGGCTTCGGCCCCGAGGTGGACCCGGCGGCACTCGGCTACCCGGTCACCGCCTTCGCGACACTGGAGATCGAGCAGGGGCAGGGGCCGGACGTACGGGCCCATCTGGCGACCGTTCCGGAGGTGCTGGAACTGCACACCACCACGGGCCACGGGGACATGCTGTGCCGACTGGTGGCCCGCTCCAACGCCGACCTCCAGCGGGTGATCGACCTGGTGGTGGGGTTCGGGGGGATCGTCCGGGCCTCGACGGCGATCGTGATGGAGAACCCGGTGCCGCTGCGGATCATTCCGCTGGTGCGGCAGGCGGCTCGGGACTGAATCGGATCCAAAGACTCCGTTGCAAAGAAAGTGTTGCAACTAAGTCTTTGCATGCTTAGGCTGCGGCGCATGGCAGAGAACGAACAGCCCGCGTCCGACGAAGTACGGGTGCTCGACCCACGCACCCTGCGCGGGCTCGCGCATCCACTGCGGATGCGCCTGCTCGGTGCGCTGCGCGAGTACGGACCGGCCACCGCGTCCCAACTGGCCGACAGATTGGGGGAGTCCAGCGGCGCCACGAGCTACCATCTGCGTCAGCTGGCCACCTATGGCTTCGTCGAGGACGACCCGGCGCGGGGCAAGGGGCGGGAGCGGTGGTGGAAGGCGGCGCACAGGGGTACGCGCTGGAACGCCGACAAGTTCCTGGCCCACCCCGACCCGGCCGTACGGGGGGCGGTGAACACCGTGCTGCACGAGGTGGCCACCCAGCACACGGAGCAGATGTCCACCTGGCTGGGCACTCTGCACGGCTGGTCGGAGAAGTGGGTGGCAGCCTCGGACATGAGCGACTTCCACCTTCGTCTCACCCCCGAACTCGCCCGCGAAATGCGCGACAAGGTGCACGAACTGATCGAGAGCTACCGCGAGAAGGAGGTGGACCGGGACACCGAGGGCTCCGCCCCGTACCGCGTCCATCTGCACGCCTTCCCGCGCGACGAGGACTGACCGATCCCTGGGGGGAACCCACACATGTACGGCGACGAGATCCATCTGTGGCTGCACCACATACGCGCCGAGCGGCTGCGTGACGAGGCCCGCGCGGCGTCCCCGCCCCACCGCCGCTCCCGCCCCGCCCGCGCCCGGGTGCTGCGCGCCCGGGTCGGCTGGACGCTGGTGGAGGTCGGGCTGCGGCTGGCCACGCCGCGGCTGCCGCGATCCGGTCTGACCGCCCGGTTCGACCACTGACATGGCCGACGACACAGGAGACAGAGAGCGCCGGGGGAACAGCGGGGACGACCGAAGACCACTCTTACTCGTCCTCGCCGCCAACACCGTCTCCATAGCGGGCAATTCCCTCACCCTGATCGCCGTACCGTGGTTCGTCCTGGAGACCACGGGCAGCGCGGCCAAGGCCGGGTTCGTGTCCTTCTGCGCGACCCTGCCGGTGGTCCTCTCCGCCGTCATCGGCGGGCCGGTCATCGACCGGATCGGCCGTCGGCGGGTCTCCATCGCCTCCGACTCGCTGTGCGGGGTGGCCGTCGCCACGATTCCGGTGCTGCACTTCGCCGGGCTGCTGCGGTTCTGGCAGCTGTGCGCGCTGATGGCGTTCTGCGGACTGCTCCACGCGCCGGGCGAGACCGCCCGCCAGGTACTCGTCCCCGCGCTGGCCGAACGGGCGGGCACCACCCTCAGCCGCGCCGCCAGCTTCTACGACGGGGCCTCGCGCGGGGCCAGGATGCTGGGCGCCGCGCTCGGCGGGCTGCTGATCGCGCTGCTCGGCCCGCCGTCCGTACTGCTGCTGGACGCGGCGACGTTCGCGGCGTCCGCGGTGCTGATCATGGCGGGGCTGCGCGGACTGCCCGCCGCCGCGCCGCGCAAGCCCGTCGTCCCGGTGTCCGCCCGCGCCTACCGCGCCGAGCTGGGCGAGGGGTACCGCTTCCTGCTGCGCCACCGGCTGCTGCTGGCCATCGTGCTGATGGTCATGGTCACCAACGGCCTCGACCAGGGCCTGTCCTCGGTACTGCTGCCGGTCCACGCCGAGCGGCACCTGGGCGGGTCCGTGCAACTGGGGCTGCTCACGGCGCTGTTCGGCGGCGGGGCGCTGGTGGGGGCGCTGCTGTACGGGGCGGTGGGCGACCGCTTTCCGCGCCGGACCGTGTTCGCGGTGAGCTTCCTGGTGTGCGGGCTGCCGAGGTTCCTGATCGCCGCGTTCGTGCCCGGGGTGTCCCCGCTCGCCGTGACGATGGCGATCAGCGGGGTCGCGGCGGGGATGCTCAACCCGATCCTGACCACGGTGACGTACGAGGCCGTCCCCGACGAGCTGCGCAGCCGGGTCTCGGGGGCGCTCACCGCGGGGGTGTGGGTGGTGATGCCGCTCGGCGGGCTCGCGGCCGGGTGCCTGGTGGAGGGGGTGGGGCTGACCGCCGCCTTCCTGCTGACGGGCGGTGTCTACTTCCTGGCCACGCTCAGCCCGCTGGTCTTCCCGGCCTGGCGCGGAATGGACGAGGGGGCGGCGATGACGGTGGAGGAGGAGGCGGCGATGACGGTGGAGGAGGGGGCGGCGGCGCCGCTCAGCAGTGCGGGACCGCGCCGCCCGACCGCAGCGCCCGCAGAGCCGTCACCGCACCCTTGAGGGTGGTGACGGGGATCAGCCGCAGCCCCTTGGGCAGTTCGGCCGTGGCGTCGGCACACTCGGCCTTCGGCACCAGGAAGACCGTGGCGCCGTCCCGCTTGGCGGCCTGGGTCTTCAGCGGGACCCCGCCCACGGCCCCGACCTTGCCCTTGGCGTCGATGGTGCCGGTGCCCGCGATCGTCCGGCCGCCGGTGAGGTCGCCGCCGCGGCCGTCGCCGTCCAGCTTGTCGACGATGCCGAGGGAGAAGAGCAGCCCGGCGCTCGGACCGCCGACGTCGGCGAGGCGCAGGGTGACCTTGACGTCGCGCGGGGAGCGGTGGAGATAGCCGAGTGCGGCGCTGGTGGCCGAGGACTGGGACTCCTCCATCTCCTCGGCGTTGTGCCGCTCGATCTCCTTGGTGGTGCCGCCGACGTAGACCGAGTCATGCGGCATGACGGCGCGGTCGGTGGCGAACCAGCCGCTGACCACGTCCTTCACCCGCACGGTGGCGTCCGGGCCGGTCGCCAGGATCGTCGTCATCCGCAGCTGCCCGGCGGTCTTGCGGGTGCCGGTCCCCGAGACGCTGATCACCTGCTTGCCCCGGTCTGAGCCCAGGACGTTCACGGTCGAGCCGGGCTGGGCGACGGTGAACGGCAGCGGCGCGAACGCGGCCACCGCGAGCAGGGCGAGCACGGGCGCGGAGCAGAGCGCGAGGGTGCGGGCGCGGGTGGAGACGGCAGGCATGGTGCGAATCTAGTTGACCGCCGGGAAGCAGGCCGCTCGGGGGCGGCGCGAACCCGACCGTGGTGCCCGGCCGCCGGGCGCGGGCGGGCGGGTCCAGCGGGTCCAGCGGGTCCAGCGGGTCCAGCGGGTCCAGCGGGTTCAGGGACATGCTCCCCGGTCGCGCCGGGCGCGGGCCCAGCGCTTCCGCCAGGCCGCCGCGCGGCGGCCCGCCCTCACTTCAAGGCGTCCGAGACCTCTCGGGCCGCGTCGACCACCCGGGGGCCGACCCGCTCCGGAACCGAGTCGCAGAGCATCACGACCCCGACGCTGCCCTCTATCCCCGTCACCCCGATGAGCGGGGCGGCCGCGCCGCTCGCGCCCGCCTCCAGTTCGCCGTGGGTGAGGGCGTATCCGGGGTCGTCGGGGCGGCCGGCGCGGGCGGCGAGGATCGCGCGCCCGGCGGCGCCCCGGTCGAGCGGATGCCGGAATCCGGGCCGGTAGGCCACGTGGTAGTCGGTCCAGGTCGGCTCGACGACCGCGACGGCGAGTGCCTCGGTGCCGTCGACCAGGGTGAGGTGGGCGGTCGCGCCGACGTCCTCGGCGAGGGAGCGCAGCGCGGGCAGCGCCGCCTCCCGTACGAGCGGATGCACCTGGCGGCCGAGCTGGAGCACCCCGAGCCCGACGCGCGCCCGCCCGCCGATGTCCCGGCGGACCAGGGAGTGCTGCTCGAGGGTGGCCAGCAGCCGGTAGACCACGGTGCGGTTGACGCCGAGCTTGTTGGACAGCTCGGTCACGGTCAGCCCGTGGTCGGTGTCGGCGAGCAGTTTGAGGACGCGCAGTCCCCGGTCGAGCGTCTGAGAGGTCTCCGCGGTCACGACGCCCCCTCCTCGGTGATGAGTGGCGGCTCTTCGTGCGGTGCCCCGCCGGTCCCGACGACGGCGCGCGAAGAGGCCGCCGGTCGCGGTGGTCACGCACCGGCTGCGCTCCGCGGCGGCGTTGCCACGGGGCGTGTGCGTGCCCGAACGCTAGCGAGCTGGTCCGCTTTGCGGAAGGGTTTGTCCAGAATACGAGCGGAGCTGCCAGAGGACGCGGCACGAGAGAACCCTAAATCGCCCGGGTTTGCCCGGATACATGAGGGGAGTCTGCGACCGGTTCATGAAATTTTTCGAAAGGGGGTTGCGTAGGGCAGCCCGCCTGCAGCGGGCTACTCCCCTCCCCGCCCCTTCCCACAACTGGGACCCCGCCCCAGTTGTGGGAAGGGCCGCGCGTCAGCGCATGCGCGTCGCCCACTCCCGGACCTTCTTGATCCGCTCGCGAATCTGCCCCGCCGTCGCCTCCGCGCTCGGCGGCCCGCCGCACACCCGGCGCAGTTCGGTGTGGATCACACCATGCGGCTTTCCGCTCTGGTGGACATACGCCCCGACCAGCGAGTTGAGCTCCTTGCGCAGCTCCAGCAGCTCCTTGTGGGTGACCACCGGCCGCCGCTCAGCCGGAAGCTCCAGCAGATCCGCCTCCGTGTCCGGCTTCTTGCGGCTGTGCGCGATCTGCTTGGCCTGGCGCTTCTGGAGCAGCATCTGCACCTGGTCCGGTTCGAGGAGCCCCGGGATGCCGAGGTAGTCCTGCTCCTCCTCGCTGCCCGGATGCGCCTGCATGCCGAACTCGGCGCCGTCGTACAGCACCCGGTCGAAGACCGCGTCCGACTCCAGTGCCTCGAAGGGCAGTTGGTCCTGTTCGCCGGTGTCCTCGTCCTGCTGTTTCTCGGCCTCCTCGAGGAGCTTCTCCTCCTCCGCGTACGGGTTCTCCTCCTCGCCGTCCTTCTTCGGCTTGTCCAGGACGTGGTCGCGCTCGACCTCCATCTCATTGGCGAAGCCGAGCAGGTTCGGGATGGTGGGGAGGAAGACGGACGCGGTCTCGCCGCGCCGCCGCGACCGTACGAAGCGGCCGACGGCCTGGGCGAAGAAGAGCGGCGTCGAGATGGTGGTCGCGTACACCCCTACCGCCAGCCGGGGCACGTCCACGCCCTCGGACACCATGCGGACCGCGACCATCCAGCGGTCGTCGGAGTGGCTGAAGTCCTCGATCCGCTGGGACGCCGCCGCCTCGTCGGAGAGCACGAGCGTCGCCTTGGTGCCGGTGATCTCGCGGATCAGCTTGGCGTAGGCGCGGGCCGAGTCCTGGTCGGAGGCGATGACGAGCGCCCCCGCGTCGGGGATGCCCTTACGGACCTCGGACAGCCGCTGGTCGGCGGCGCGCAGCACGTTCGGCATCCAGTCGCCGCGCGGGTCGAGCGCGGTGCGCCACGCCTGGGAGACGGCGTCCTTGGTCATCGGCTCGCCGAGCCGCGCCTCGATCTCGTCGCCCGCCTTGGTGCGCCAGCGCATGTTGCCGCTGTAGGAGAGGAAGATGACGGGGCGCACGACGCCGTCCCCCAGGGCATTGCCGTAGCCGTAGGTGTAGTCGGCGGAGGAGCGCCGGATGCCGTCGTCGCCCTCTTCGTAGGTGACGAAGGGGATGGGGTTGGTGTCGGACCGGAACGGGGTGCCGGTGAGGGCCAGCCGCCGGGTGGCAGGCTCGAACGCCTCCAGACACGCCTCGCCCCAGGAGCGGGAGTCGCCGGCGTGGTGGATCTCGTCGAGGATGACGAGCGTCTTGCGCTGCTCGATCCGGTTGCGGTGCAGCATGGGCCGGACGCCGACGCCCGCGTAGGTGATGGCGATGCCGTGGTACTCCCGGCTCAGCGGGCCCGCGCTGTACTCCGGGTCCAGCTTGATGCCGATCCGCGCGGCGGCCTCCGCCCACTGCTTCTTCAGGTGCTCGGTCGGCGCGACGACCGTCACCTGCTGGACGACATGGTGGTGCAGCAGCCAGGAGGCGAGGGTCAGGGCGAAGGTGGTCTTACCGGCGCCGGGGGTCGCCACCGCGAGGAAGTCCCGCGGCTGCTCCTGGATGTACTTGTCCAACGCGCCCTGCTGCCAGGCGCGCAGCTTGCTCGCGGTACCCCAAGGCGCCCGGCCGGGAAAGGCGGGCGAGAGGTGATGGCTGGTGGAGGCGGCAGTAGTACTCACGGTCTCCGTCGGGCTGGCTCGGCGGGGTCGATCGGGAACCGCGTCAGCCTACCGGTGCCGTCCTTCCCACTCCGGGGTACGTGCGGATCCCACCCGAGGGTGGGATCAGGCTCACATCCCGATCCCCGGCGCACGGCGCTCATCGACTTCGGGCCGCAACCGCGTCGTCACCCAGACGCCCGCCAGCGCCACCGCGGTCATCGCCACATAGACCGCCCCGAAGGCGGCCGGCTGGTGGGTGGCCGCGGTGCCGGTGGGGGCGATCTCGCCACCGCCGAAGGTGACGAAGAGGACACCGCTGACGCCGACCAGAGTGATGTTGCCGAGGGCGTCGGAGACCTGGAGGGAGGCGGAGTTGCTGCCCGCGTCCTCCGGACGGGAGAGCTTCAGCAGCAGCACGCTCCCGCTGGAGATGGCCAGCCCCATTCCGTAGCCGCCGATCACCCAGGCCACGGCCACGATCCAGGCGGGTACGGAGTCGGTGAGGGCCAGGAGCACCATGGCGATGGAGACGGCCATGAGGAACATGCCGAGGCCCATCAGCCGTTCGCGGTGCGGCTCCAGGCGGGGGCGGCTCTGGGTGTAGGAGCCCAGGGCCCAGGTGAGGCCGCCGCCGGTGAGGCAGAGCCCGGCGGCGGTCGCGGACAGGCCGCGCTGGGTCACCAGCATCAGCGGGACGAAGCTCTCCGCGCCCAGGAAGGACCCGGCCGCCACCCCGCGCAGCAGGATCACCGACGGCAGGCCGCGGGCGGCGCGGAAGGTGCCCTTGGGCAGCAGCCGCAGTACGCAGGGGACGAGCAGGGCGAGCCCGGCGGCGGCCGGGACGAGGGAGAGCCAGTTGAGGTCCTGGCCCGCGTACTGGAGCAGTCCGGCGCCGACCGCGACGGCGAGCGCGAGCAGGATGCGGCGGCGGTTCATGCCCGCGGAGAGCTCGCTCGGGGGCAGCGCGCGCAGCGCGGGGAGCATCACCGCGAGCGGCGGCAGCACCAGCACCGGGATGGCGAGGAACACCCAGCGCCAGCCGGCGTGTTCGGTGACGGTCCCGGCGGCGAGCGGGCCGACGATGGCGGGCAGCACCCAGGCGGCGGAGAAGGACGCCAGCACGGCGGGCTGGAGCCGCCGCGGATAGGCGCGGCCCACCACCACGTACAGCGCGACGATCACCAGCCCGCCGCCTATGCCCTGCACCGCGCGCCCGCCCACGAACATCCACATCCGCTGTGCCGAACCGGCCACCAGCAGCCCGGCGGCGAACGCCGCGATCCCGGCGAACAGCGGCGCCGACGGGCCCTTGCGGTCGCACCACTCCCCCGACAGGGCCATCGCGAACAGGCTCGCGGTGAAGTAGGCGGAGAAGGCGTACGCATAGAGCTCGACCCCGTCCAGCGCGCGGGCCGCGACCGGCATCGCGGTGTTGACCGCGCTCGCCTCGAAGGCGATGAGGGAGACGACCGTGACGATGCCGAGGGTGAGGGCGCGGTAGCGCCTCCCCAGTACGGTGCCGCCGGTGTCGCCGTCGTCCGTCAGGTCCAGGTCACCGGCGGCCGCCGGACCGAGGTCTCCGGCCGCCGGACCGGGGTGGCTGTCCGTGACGGCGGCGTCGGCGGCACCGCCGTCGAGGGGGTCGCGAGGGGTCATGGCGTCAGGGTAAGTGGCGTTCCGGGGCGTCACACCTGTCGCGGGACGGAGCCGCGCTCGGCCGCTGGGCCTAGGACACCCCTGGCCGTCGCCCCAGGCCCGTCGGGCCCTACGGTCCGTCGGGCCCTACGTGGTGAGCAGGACGCCCCCGTACGACGCGCCCGCGATCACCACCCACGCGCACAGCCCCAGCGCGGCGACCCGGGCGCCGGTGCGGGTGAGGGAGGGGAGGTGAACGGCGCTGCCGAGGCCGAAGAGCGCGGCGGCGAGGAGGAGTTCCTGGGCCGTGGCGGCGCTGTCCAGCACGGCGGTGGACAGGACGTCCGTGCTGCGCAGGGCCGTCATCGCGAGGAAGCCGAGGACGAAGAGCGGCACCAGCGGCGGCCGCCGCCGCTCCGCCTCCTCGCCCGCCGCCTTATTGGCGCGCCCCCGCGCCCGTACGGCCGTCGCGAGCACCGCGACCAGCGGCGCGAGCAGGGCCACCCGCACCAGCTTGACCAGCACCGCGTCGCCCAGCGCGGACGGCCCCGCGGTCTGCGCGGTGGCCACCACCTGACCCACGTCGTGCACGCTGGCCCCCACCCACCGGCCGAACGCCTCGTCGCCGAGCCCCAAGGGGTGCTGGAGCAGCGGCAGGACGGCGATGGCGAGCGTGCCGCACAGCGTCACCAGCGCCACGGAGGTGGCCACATCGCGCTCGTCGCTGTCCGACACCTCGCTCACCGCGCCGATCGCGGACGCACCGCAGATCGAGTAGCCGGTGGCGACCAGCAGCGGCTGGTCGCCGCTCAGCCCCATCCGGCGGCCGAGCCACCAGGTGCCGCAGAAGGTGGCGGCGACCACGCCCAGGACCATCGCCACGGTGGCCCAGCCCAGGCCCAGCACATCGTTCAGGCTGAGCTTGAGGCCGAGCAGCACGATGCCCAGGCGCATCAGCCGCTTCCCGGCGAGCGAGAGCCCGGCCCGGCAGACGCCCCGGACCAGGCCGCGCGCCCCCGGCAGATGCGCGGCGACGATGCCCAGCACCACGGCGGCGGTCAGCAGGGGGACGGCGGGGAGCAGCCGGTGGACGCCCCAGGCGGCCCCGACCCCGGCCGCGGCCAGCCCGAGCCCGTAGGCCGGGGCGGGCGGGCGCCATCCGGCGGCCTGTCGCGCCCGGCCGGGCGCGGCGGTCAGCGTCACTGGCCGTCCGCCATCGGAAGACGGCCGTCCGCCACCGGGAGGTGGTCGTCCGTCGTCGGGAGGTCGTAGACCCGCCGGACGCTGCTGCCCAGGCGGGCGATGTCCGCCCCGTAGACATGGATCGAGATCGCCTTCGTCCCGCAGGCGTTCCACACCCTGTGGATATCTCCGGGCGGCGCGAATCCGCACACCGCGCCGCGCGGGTTGACCACGTCCTCCACCGCGATCAGCCGCGAGCCCGGCCCGTCCGGGACGAGGCGGTAGCGCCGCTCGTGCTCCTCGCCCTCGTGGACGCCGGTCACACACCAGGACACATGGTCATGGATCGCCGTGCGCTGGCCGGGCAGCCACACCAGCGCGACGATCGAGAAGCTGCCGTCGGGCTCGGCGTGCAGGACGTGCTGGCGGTAGCGGTCGGGGTCGCCCTCGCGCTGCCCGGAGGTGAGCAGATCGTCCGAGCCGAGGTGGGGCGCGAGCCGCTCGCCCACCAGATAGGCGGTCACATCGGGCGCCAGACCCCGGCCGACGGCCTCGCGGACGTCGCCGACGAACGCGCCGAGGCGTGCCGTGAGAAGACGGGAGGACGGATACGCGGTCGGGGTGGTCATGGCAGCAGCGTCCTGCCACCCGCATCATCACGTCCAACGACAGGTTGTTGAGCCCTCCCCAAGTTCCGCTTATGGGTGAGGGGTCAAGTTCCGCCTATGGGTGAGGGATCAACACCCGACCCGGTTCCCGGCCACCGTCTTCAGCTCCTCCAGCACCCGCGCGGTGGCCGGTATCCCCAGGTGCTCGCGGAGGACGTACGCCGAGACATGGCGGCGCGACGCGGGGTCCAGTGCGCGCCCGGTGACTTTCTGGTGGCACAGGAACGACAGCACCAGGCCCGGCATCATCGCCACGCCGAGCCCGGCCGCGACCATGCTCTGCACCACCAGATTGTCGTCGGTGGTGAAGGCGATGTCCGGGGCGAAGCCCTGCTCGGCGCATTCGTGCAGGAAGTTGGCGCGGCACCGCAGACATCCGGCGATCCAGCGCTCCTCGCTCAGCTCGGCCAGCTTGACCGCCCGCCGCCGGGCCAGCGGATGCCCGGTCGGCAGCAGCACCGTCAGCTGGTCCTCCAGCAGCGGGATCTCCACCAGCTCTGCGGGGGTCTCCTCGCGCAGCCCGGGATAGGTGAACGCGAGGGTGATGTCGCACTCCCCGCGCACCACCCGCCCCAGCGAATCCGGCGGCTCGCCCTCCAGCAGCTCCACCCGCACCCCCGGATGGGCGGCGGCGAGCCGGGCCATGGTCTCGGGGATGAGGGTCGCGTTGGCGCTGGGGAAGGCACAGACCCGCACCCGGCCCGAGCGCAGCCGGGTGATGGCGCTCATCTGCTGCTGGGCGGTGGAGATGCTGGTCAGAATGGTGTCGGCGTGCCGGGCGAGGGTCTCCCCCGCCTCGGTGAGCCGCATCCCCCGGCCGACCCGGATGAACAGCGGACTGCCCACGGCCCGTTCGAGCGCCTTCATCTGCTGGGTGATGGCCGGCTGGGTATAGCCGAGGGCACGGGCGGCCCCGGAGTAGGAGCCGGAGCGGACCACCTCGTGGAACGTCTTGATGTGCCGGGAATCGAACACACTCGCATCATACGGAGCCCGGAACCGAAACCATAAGCGGGATTTGGGGCCGCACAAGATCGCCCCTACCGGTGCTTTTGCGTCACGCGGACCGCCGCGCCACGGAGCCGGACCACTGAGCCGGATCGGAGCCGGACCACTGAGCCGGGCCGGAGCCGCGCCACCGCCCGGCACCATGAAACATACGGCCCGGCACCATGAAACATACGGCCCGGCACCACGAGAATAACGCCCGGCGCCACACCCGGTGCGCGAGGACACCCCGTCAAGCACGGTCAGGATGACCAAGCTGGGGCAAGCTGACTCCATGCCGCACTACACCTCGTACGACGGAACCGAGCTGGCCTACCGCGTCCTGGAGGCCCGGGACGGCTCGGCGGGGCCACCGCTGATCTGCCTGGCGGGCGGGCCGGGGCGGAACGCCGCGTATCTGGGCGACCTCGGCGGGCTGGACGCCCATCACACCCTCCTCATCCCCGACAGCCGCGGCACCGGGGACTCCCCGCCGGCCTTCGACCCCATCGGCTACGCCTTCCCCGGGCTCGCCGAGGATCTCGAGGCGCTCCGCCGCCATCTGGACCTCGTCCGCTTCCCGCTGCTCGCCCATGACGCGGCCGCCGCCACCGCCCAGGCGTACGCGGCCGCCCACCCCGAGCGGCTCAGCCGGCTGATCGTGGTCAGTCCGGGCGCGCGACTCCAGGGCGAACTCCCCGAGGACGCCCGGGAGATCTTCGAATCGCGCGCCGACGAGCCCTGGTGGCAGGACGCGTACACGGCGGTGCAGCTGCTGCCCGACACCACCGACCTCGCCGAGATGCGCAGGCTGCTGCTCCAGGCCGCCCCCATGGCGTACGGCCGCTGGGAGGAACCCCAGCGGGCGCACGCCGAGAGCGAGGGCGAGCAGCTGGGGCGGGTGGCGCGGGCGGGCTTCTGGCAGGGCGTCGACGAGGCGGGGCGGCGCGCGGTGCTGGCCCGGCTGCACGAGGTGCCGTGCCCGGTACTGGCGATCACCGGCGACCGGGACGCGGTGACCGGGATGCGGGCCGGGGAGCTGGTGGCCGACTCCTTCCCGGACGGCCGGGCGCGGCCGCTGCCCGGGGTGGGCCACTATCCGTGGGTCGACGAGCCGGATCTCTTCCGCCAGGTGGTCGAGGACTTCCTGGCGCAGCGCCCCACGCGGTGAAACGGCGGCCGTGAACGCAGTGTGTCAGTCGTATGGCAGCCCCCGCCGCTCCGTTGTGCCCGCCCCGCCCCGGTCCTATCGTCGAGAACACGACACGACATCGGCCGTGTGCCCGAGTGGTTGAGGGGCTCGACTGCAAATCGAGTTACGTGGGTTCGATTCCCGCCACGGCCTCCACACCCCGGCGCGGGCGCCTCACTCGGCGCCCGCGCTTCGGGTTGCCTCCCGGTGAACTCCCGACACGCTCTGGACACTTGCGCCCGTAGGGCGCATGCTCATGCACGCGCTCATGCCGTTCCGGCACCGCGGATACTCCAGGTAAACACCTAGGGCTCGGTGATTTTCACACTCTCGCCACCGAACGGTCTCCTGACCCCCGCACTGAGCGTAATTCCGTCTCATAGGGTCACGTGTGGTGCCTGTGACCGCGCGGAAAACTACTCCCGGTCGGCGGGCACATTCTTCGACCGTGGTCCCATTCTCAGTGGGGGAAATGTGCAGCCCGCCGTACCGGCCGCCCGTCTGCCGCTCTCGACCGGCCAGAGTGAAATCTGGTTCATAGAGCAGCTGGAGCCGCCGGAGAGCACCACCTTCCGGGTCGGTGAGTACCTGGAGATACAAGGACCGATAGACACCGAGCTATTCGAGCGGGCCCTGCGCAGGGCCGTGGCGGAGGCCGAGCCCTACAACATCCGGGTCGGTGAGGTGGACGGGGAGCCCTGGCAGGCCCTCGACCCGGTGACCGACTGGGAGCTCCCGAAGCTGGACCTCACCGCCGAGGACGACCCCTGGGCGGCGGCCGAGCGGTGGATGAAGAACGACCTGGCCACGGGGGCGCTCAAGCTGGGCGACCACCCGGCGTTCTCCTTTGCCCTGATCAAGGTGGAGGCCGAGCGCTTCCTCTGGTACCAGGGCACCCACCACATCGTCTCGGACGCCGGTTCGGCCGCCCTGCTGGGCCGGCGGACCGCCGAGGTCTACACCGCGCTCGTCGAGGGGACCGACCCGGCCGAGGGGGAAACGGTCTTCGGCTCCCTGCGGGCGATGCTCGACCAGGACGCGGAATACCGAACCTCACCGGATTTCGCCAAAGACCGCGCGTACTGGCTGGAACACTTCGGTGATTCCCCGCGCCCGGCGCGGCTTTCCACCCACCCCACCAGGGAACTTTCCACCGTCCTCCGCCAGACCGCCTACCTGACCGAGGCGGAAGCGGTCGAGCTGCGGGCCGCCGCGCGTAAATACGCCACCCACTGGTCCGCTATGATCATTGCGGCGACCGCGCTGTATCTGCACCGATTGACCGGTAAATCGGACATCATTCTGACGCTGCCCGTATCCGGCCGTACCGATGCCACTTCCCGCGCCATTCCCGGGATGTTCGCCAATGTGGTGCCGCTGCGCATCCAGGTGCGCGCCGATATGCGAATACGGGAGCTGGTCCGGCAGATCTCACGGGAAGTCAGGCAGGCCCTTCGCCATCAGCGCTACCGCCGTATCGACCTGGCCCGGGATCTGCGGCTCCCGGACGGCGGAAACGGATTGCTCGGCCCACACGTCAACATCATGACGTACGACTACGACTTCCACTTCGCCGGTCACCGGGTCAAGGCGCACAACCTCTCCAACGGCACCGTCGAGGACCTCTCGATCATGGGGTACGACCGGTCCGACGGCACCGGTATCCGGATCGACCTCAACGCCAACTCCAACCTCTACACCGAGGACGCCCTCATCGGCCACCGGGAGCGCTATCTCGGCCTGTTGCGCACCCTCTCCGACACCTCCGACATGCAGCGCACCGTCGGCTCGCTGGAGCTGCTGTCCGCCGAGGAGCGTCGCCGGGTCCTGGGCGAGCCGGGCGACACGGCGCACCCCACCTCCGGCGCCACCCTCCCGGAGCTGCTGGCCGCCCAGGCCGCCCGGACCCCCGACACCCAGGCCCTGGTCTGCGATGACACCGTGCTCAGCTACGCGGAGCTGGACCGGGCGGCGAACCGGCTGGCCCGGGTGCTCATCGCGCGCGGCGCCGGGCCCGAGCGCACCGTCGGCGTGGCCCTGCCCCGCTCCGCCGACCTGGTCATCGCGCTGATCGCGGTGTTGAGGACGGGGGCCGCGTATCTGCCCCTGGACCTGGACTACCCGGCCGAGCGGCTGGCGTACATGCTCGACGACACGGGCCCCGCCCTCGTGGTCACCCGTGCCGACAGCGCCGGGGCGCTGCCCGCGCGCCACGGCGTGGGGCGGCTGCTGCTGGATGTCGTGGACCTCACGGGCGGCGACGCCGCGGGCGGCTCCGCCCCGGCGGTGGCGATCGACCCCGAGCACCCCGCGTACATCATCTACACCTCGGGCTCCACCGGCCGCCCCAAGGGCGTCCTGGTGCCCCACCGGGCCGTGGCCAACAGCATGGAGTGGATGCAGGACGCCTACGGCCTCGCCCCCGGGGACCGGATGCTCCAGAAGACCCCGGCCGGGTTCGACGCCTCCGTCTGCGAGTTCTTCCTTCCGCTGCTCAGCGGCGCCACCCTGGTGGTGGCGAAGCCCGGCGGCCACAAGGACCCGGCGTACCTGGCGCGCACGGTGCGCGAGGAGGGCATCACCGCGCTCCAGTTCGTGCCGTCGATGCTCCAGGCGTTCCTCGCCGAGCCGGGCGCCGCCGACGCGTGCGCGGGCGTCCTGCGGCGCGCATCCAGCGGCGGTGAGGCGCTGCCGCGCGAGACCGCCGAGCGGTTCCACGAGCGGTTCCCCGGCGTGCCGCTGAACAACCTCTACGGGCCCACCGAGACCACCATCCAGATCGCCCACCACCCCTCCGCGCCCGGCGGCGAGGGCCCGGTGCCGATCGGCCGGCCGGTGTGGAACACCCGGATGTACGTCCTGGACTCCGCGCTGAAGCCCTGCCCGGCCGGGGTCACCGGTGAGCTGTACGTGTCCGGGGCGCAGCTGGCCCGCGGCTACCTCAACCGGCCCGCCCTGACCGCCGAACGCTTCGTCGCCGACCCCTACGGCCCGCCCGGCACCCGGATGTACCGCACCGGCGACCTGGCCCGGCTGCGGCCGGACGGCGACGTCGAGTACATGGGCCGCACCGACGGCCAGGTCCAGCTGCGCGGCTTCCGCGTCGAGCTGGGCGAGGTCGAGGCGGCGCTGCGGGCCCTCCCGCAGGTGGCCGAGGCCGCCGCGGCGGTCCGCGCCGACCGGCCCGGCGACCAGCGGCTGGTCGGCTATGTGACGCCCGCCGGGGACGCCCCGACGGACGTCGCCGCGGTCCGCGAGGCGCTGGGCGAGGTGCTGCCCGAGCACATGGTGCCCAGCGCGTTCGTGGTCCTCGACGCCCTCCCCCTGGACGCCAACGGCAAGCTGAACCGCGCCGCGCTGCCCGCGCCGTCCGTCGAGGCCGGCACGGGCGGGCGGGCGCCCCGCACCCCGCGCGAGGAGACGCTGTGCGCGCTCTTCGGCGAGGTCCTGGGCGTCGACGGCGTCACCGTCGACGACGACTTCTTCCTGCTCGGCGGCCATTCGCTGCTCGCCTCCAAGCTGGCCAGCCAGGCCCGCGCCGCACTGGCCACCGAGCTGTCGATGCGCGACCTCTTCGAGGCGCCGACCGTCGCCCGGCTGGTGGCCCGCCTGGACGCCGCGGGACCGGCCGAGGCGCACCAGCGGCAGCCGCTGGACATCCTGCTGCCGCTGCGCGGCGAGGGGGCGCGCCCGCCGCTGTTCTGCGTCCACCCCGGCGGCGGTCTCGGCTGGTCGTACACCGGGCTGCTCCGCCATCTCGCCCCGGACCAGCCGGTGTACGCCCTCCAGGCGCGCGGTCTCACCGAACCGGACGTACTCCCGGCGAGCGTGGAGGAGATGGCCGCCGACTATCTGGAGCAGATCCGGACCGTCCAGCCGACCGGTCCGTACCATCTGCTCGGCTGGTCCTTCGGCGGGCTGATCGCCCACGCCATGGCCACCCGGCTCCAGGCCCAGGGCGAGGAGGTCGCCACGCTGGCCGTGATCGACGCCTACCCCGACAACGCCCAGGCGCTGCCCCAGGCGCCCGAGCTCAGCAAGCGCCAGTGGCTGGGGGTGCTGCTCGACGACATCGGCGGCGGCGACATCTTCGCCCCGGGCTGGCTGGAAGCGCACCCCGACGGGGCGGACGGCACCGCCGACCTGGTGGCCGACCTCTGCCGGGAGACCGGGCTGCCGGCCCGGCTGCTGGAGGGCGAGACCAGCTTCCCGCTGCTCGACATCCTGCTCAACGACCAGGAGCTGATGCGGAAGTTCGCGCCCGAGCGGTTCCAGGGCGACATGCTGCTGTTCCGGGCCGTGGAGGAGATCCCCGGCTACCGGCGCGATCCGCTGCATGTGGCGGACGCCTGGCTCTCCTCCGTGGACGGCGCCCTGGTGGTGTACGGAGTCCCCGATCACCACTACCGGATGATGCGGGAGGAGTCCCTGGACCGGATCGGCCCGGTGGTGGCGGCGGCGCTGGACCGCGCCCGGAACTGACGGGCCGGGGCCCCGGGTCCGGGTCGGGGCCGCTCCCTCGGGGGGCGGCCCCGACCCGGATTTCGCCGATGGACCCTTCGCCGATCACAATTCAGCCAGGCGCCCCATCTCGTTCTCCTGCTCTCCTACGCAGGTGAGCAGGGTGGGCGCCTTCATGTGGAGAAGGAGATGAGCTCCCAGCGAGGAGGCACGTAGTTGGAAGGAAGGCTGGCCATGACAGTGGACGCGCGTGACGAGGTGGAGCGGTTCATTCTGGGGGACCGGTTCGCCTGCCTGGCGGGGCGGTCCGCCTGGCGCAAGGGTGGTATCACCCATCGTCACTACGACCTGATGGCATCCGACGACTCGGCCCGGCTGATGGCACTCGATCTCGCGGATTTCGTGGCGACGGCCGACTGGAGCCACCGGTCGTTCACGAGCTTCATCGCGACCTTCGAGCGGCCTCGCGGGGTGGATGAGCTGCGGTTCGAGGAGCTGCTGTGGGAACAGCTCCAGCTGCTCCACGAACAGGACTCCCGGTCCTATCGCTGGGCCGAGGGCCGTTCGTCCGATCCGCAGGCCAGGGAGTTCGCCTACAGCGTCGCCGGTCACCCCTTCTTCGTCATCGGTCTGCACGAGACCCACCGCCGCTGGGGCCGCCGTCCGCCCTTCCCGATGCTGGCCTTCAACTCGCATGAGCAGTTCGACCGCATCAAGGGCGCCAAGATGTGGGACCGGCTGGCCGAGAAGATTCGCAAGCAGGACATCCAGCTCCAGGGCGATATAAACCCCAACCTGCTCGAGTACGAGGAGCTCTCCGAGGCCCGCCGCTACTCCGGCCGCCCGAAGCCCGCCGACTGGCAGTGTCCGTTCACCGCCCGCGAGGCCGAGCGCGAGCCCGCCCTGACGGGTCGGTCCCGGGCCTGACCGCGGCGCCGGTCACCGGCGGGCGGATGGCGCCCGCCGGTGACCGGGGTGCCGCCGGCGCGGGTCCGTGCATGCGGCGTCAGCGCACCGGGAAGCCGAAGCTGTATCCCTCCTGCTTCAGCCACGGCAGGACCTGGCGCAGCGCCTCGACCGTCTGGCCGCGGTCGCCGCCCGCGTCATGGAAGAGCACGGTGGGGCCGCTGGAGATCTCGTTCTTGACGGTGTTGACCATAGCCTCGACCCCCGGCTTCTCGAAGTCCTTGGCGTCCACGTTCCAGCCCAGCGGCCGCATGCCCTGCGAGGCGGCGATCTGACGGCTGTACGGGGTGAACGCACCGCCCGGGGCACGGTAGTAGAGCGGCTTGACGCCCCCTGACGCCTTGGTGATCATTCCCTGGGCGTCGAGGATCTCCTTGGACTGGTAGGCGGATGACTTGGTGTCCATCGCCGTGTCGTGCGACATGGAGTGGTCGCACAGCCGGTGCCCGTCCGCGACCACATCCTTGACCAGGTCCGGATGGGCCTGGGCCTGCGGGCCGACCATACAGAAGGTGGCCTTGACGCCGTTGGCCTTGAGCACCTGGAGGACCTGCGGGGTCCAGGTCGGGTCCGGACCGTCGTCGATCGTGATGTTGACGCCCTTGGCGCCCTTGTCGGAGGCGTGGGCCATGTCCATGTTGACCACGGGGTCGGGCAGTTCGGGGTCGGGCTTGGAGGTCTGGCCCACGATCGGCGTCGGCTTCCGCGTCGCCGAGGCTCCCGGATCCGCCTCGGCGGTTCCGGCCTGGGCGGTCCACACGGCGGCCAGGGCGGTCACCCCCATCACACCGAACGCCGCCACCAGTACTCGGCTGTTCGTCCCCAGGACCCGGTGCCGTGCCATGTCCGCCTCGCTCCCCATGTCTCCTGTGTCGCTTTCGCAAACATGAGGATGGGGTTGGGGCGGGGAGGGATCCCTCTGTTACACGTCCCGTACAATCCCGCGCCGCGGACGGCGAGGCGCGGGCGGCGGGCCCGCCCCCGGCCTCTTCCGCGCGTGAACGACCCCGCCTTGCGCCACTTCCCCGCGGAGCGCTCAGCCCCGGTTGACCACCGCCGCCTGGGGGCGGATCGGGAGGCGGTTGACCGGACGGCCGGTGGCCGCGCGGACCGCCGCCGCCACCGCGGCCGGGGTGGTGACCACCGGCACCGCGCTGGCCGCCTTGGCGCCGAAGGGGGCCACCACGTCCCGCTCCTCGACCAGCTTGACGATGCGGATGTCGGGGACGTCCAGGGCGGTCGGCAGGGCGTAGCCGGTCAGGTCCGGGTGCCGGACCACACCGCGTGAGGTGCGCAGGTTCTCGGTGAGGGCCGCGCCGATGCCCTGGGCGACGCCCGCCTCGATACGGGTCCTCAGCTGGCGCGGGTTGAGGACCCGGCCCACGTCCTGGGCCACGGTCATGTCGACGACCCGTACCGCGCCGATCTCGATGTCGACGTCCACCACGGCGCGCACCGCGCAGTAGGCGAGCCCGACGAAGGCGTCACCCTGGCCGGTCTCGTCCAGCGGCTCGGTGGGGTGCGGGCGGCACTGCGCGGTGGCCCACAGCTCCTTGCCCTCCAGAGCCTCCTCGACGGTGGTGCTGAGCACCCCGTCATACGAGGTGATCTTGCCGTCGGCGATGCTGAGCAGCTCGGTGGACATGCCGAAGGTGTGCGCCAGCGGTTGCAGCAGCTGGGTGCGGACCATCTTCGCGGCGCGCTCGACCGCACCGCCCGAGACCCAGGTGTGGCGGCCGCGCGAGGCGGGCCCGGCCGGGGGCTGGTCGGTGTCGATGGGCGCCACATGGACCTCCTCGATACCGAGGACGTCCTGGACGATCTGGCGGGCCAGGGTGGTGAAGCCCTGGCCGGTCTCGACGGCCGCGCAGATGACGGTGGCCACCGGCCCGGTGACCTTGACGGTGGCGGTGGAGACCTCGTCCCGCCCCTCGGCGCCGAGCATGTGGACCATGCCCAGGGCGTAGCCGACCCCGCGCCGCACCGCGGCCGGATCGCCCGCGCCCTCCAGGCCGCCCGGCAGCAGCCACTCCTCCTCGGGGTCGTCCTTGGGGAGGGTGGGCAGCGGTGCGTCCCTTACGGCCTGCAGCAGCTCGGCGACCGGGGCCGGACAGGTGACGGTCTGCCCGGTGGGCAGCAGATCGCCGGTCGCCATCACATTGCGCATCCGGAGCTCGACCGGGTCAAGGCCCAGCTTGGCCGCCAGCTTGTCCATCTGGCCCTCGTACGCGGCGCACACCTGCATCGCGCCCTCGCCGCGCACATGGCCGGAGGGCGGGTTGTTGGTGCGCACCGCCCAGCCCTCGATGAAGGCGTGCGGAACGACATAGGGGCCGCAGGCGAAGGAGACGGCGGCGGCCAGCGTGTCCGCCGAGGAGTCGGCGTAGGCGCCCGCGTCCAGCAGGATCTGCGCCTCGACCTTGACCAGCTTGCCCTGGGAGTCCGCGTGGTGGCGGTAGCGCAGCAGGGTGGGGTGGCGGTGGGCGTGGCCGAGGAAGGACTCCTCCCGGGTGGCGGCCAGCTTCACCGGATGGCCGGTGCGCAGCGCCAGCAGCCCGAGCGGCAACTGCATCCCCGGGTCCTCGCGCTCGCCCATGGCGCCGGGGACGCCGGTGACGACGACCTTCACCCGCTCCGGCTCGAGACCGAAGCAGGCGGCGGCCAGGTCGCGGTCGGCGTGCGGATCGGTGGAGGCGGTGTAGATCTCCACCCCGCCGTCGGGGCGCGGCACGGCCAGGCCCGCCTCGGCGCCGATGGGCGCCGGGTCCTGGCGGCCGATGCGGTACAGCCCCTCGACGATGACCTCGCCGACCACGTCCGGGTCGCCGAAGGCCAGCGGGATGTGGCGGACCAGGTTGCCGTCGGGGTGCAGCGGCTCGGCGGAGAACGCCTGCTCGGGGTCGGTGACCGGCTCCAGTACCTCGTATTCGACGGCGATGGCGGCGGCCGCCAGCCGGGCCGTGTCGGGGTGGTCGGCGGCGACCGCGGCGATGGGCTCGCCGTGGTGGCGTACCAGGTCCTTGGCGAACACCGGACGGTCGGCGACCCGGCGGCCGTGCGAGGCGTCGCCGGGCACGTCGGCGTGGGTCACCACGGCCCGTACGCCGGGCATGTCGACGGCCTGCTTGGTGTCGATGGAGACGATGCGGGCGTGCGGGTGCGGGGCGCGCAGCACGGCGGCCCACAGCAGCCCCTCGGCCCACAGGTCGGCCGCGTACGGGAAGGTGCCCGAGGTCTTGGCGGCCGAGTCGGTGGGCGGCAGGGACACGCCGAGGCCCATGGTGGACGGGGGCTGGACGGGCGTTCCGGCGGCGGGGGTGGCGGTGACGGCGCCCGCGCCGTCCGCGATTCCGGTCATGCCGATGCCCTTCCGCTGCCGCTTCCGTTGACGCTCCCGTTGCCCGTGATGCCGTGCGGTCCCGTCTGGTGCGGGATGCGGGCCGGGTCCTGGTGGGCGTCGTGTCCCTCGTCCGCCTCGGCCTCCGCCTCGGCGGCGGCCTCACGGCCCGCGACGACCTCGCGGACGGCGTCGAGGACCCCGCGGTAGCCGGAGCAGCGGCAGAGGTTGCCGGAGATCGCCTGGCGGGTCTCCTGGTCGGTCGGGGCGTGGTTGCCCTCGAGGAGGTCGTGCACGGTCATCGCGAGTCCGGGCACGCAGAAGCCGCACTGCACGGCCCCGCACTGGGCGAGCGCGCGCTGGACGTCGGAGGGCTGTCCGCCGGTGGCGAGGCCCTCGACGGTGCGGACCTCGCTGCCCGCGGCGGTGGCGGCGGGCACCAGGCAGGAGGCGACGAGCCGCCCGTCGACCTGGACCGAGCAGGCCCCGCACTCGCCCTGGGAGCAGCCGTCCTTGGCCCCGGCGAGGCCGAGGCGCTCGCGCAGGACGTAGAGCAGCGACTCGCCGATCCAGACGTCGGTGACGGGGCGGTCGGCGCCGTTGACGTGCAGCACGTACGAGGCGAGCGGATGCTCGCTGTGGCTCGGGCTCTCGTCCGCGGCCTGGGCCGCCTCGGCGAGGAGGGGCTCGGCAAGGGGCCCGACGGGGGTGTCAGCGGCCTCCGGGGCGTCGGCCGGAGTACCGGCCGGGGCGGGCGCTCCGGCGGCGTCAGGCGCGTCCGTAAACTCGCCCTCGGCCGGGGCCGGTTCGGGCTCGGCCGCGGTATCGGTGAACCCGGGCCCGGCGTCGTCCCGCACCGCGTCGGCGGGGGCCTCGGCGGCGCCCGGCGCGGCGTCGGCGGCGTCGGTGTGGCCCGCGCCGTCCTCGGGGCCGGGGTGCGGGGCGTGCCCATGGGCGTCCCCCGCGAATGGGGCGCCCGTCAACCGGTCGTCCGCCAACCGGTCGTCCGCGAACGCGCCGTGCCAGGACGCCTCCTGGGGCAGTCCGGGCGCCGGGCCGCCGTGCGGCGGGGTCTCCAGCCCGGTGTGCTGCCCGTCGACCGGGAACTCACCGGAGTCCCCGGCGGCCGGATCGCCCGGCCGCCGGCCGGGATCTTCGGCGGCGGGCCGCTCGGGCGCGGGGCCGCCGTGCGGCGGGGTGCCGTGCGGGGGCGTGCCGTGCGGCGGGGTGCCGCGGGGCGGGGTGTGCAGCCCCTGGTGCCCCTCGGTCGCGAACTCGCCCGAGTCCCCGGCCGAGGGGCCCGGCCACGCCGGGTCCGCGGCCGGGGCCGGTTCGTCGCGGTCGGGCATGCGCAGCCGGCGTCGGGCGGGCGGCGGCATGGGCGCGGCCGGTGGTGCGGACGCGGCCGGGCCCGGGTGGCCCTCGACCGCGTACTCCCCGGAGTCCTCCGTGCCCTCGTCGGCGGCCGGAACCGACCACTGGCCGGAGTGCCCCTGCTGCTGCCCGGGCTGCGGCTGCCCAGGATGGGGCTGTTGGGGCTGTTGGGGCTGCTGGGGCTGTTGGGGCTGCTGCCGGGGCGGTGCCTGCCCGGCGAAGGGCATCCGCAACTGGGCCGTCGTCTGCGGGTCCTGGGGCCCGTCCGCGTGTTGGCCGCCGTACGGAGGGGCGGCCGGGCCGGGGTGGTCGTCGACGCGGTACTCACCGGTCTCGTCCACACCGTCGTCGCCCGCGACCGGGATGGTCCACTGGCTGGTGTGCACGGGCCCGCCGGCGCCGTCGTCGGACGGGGCGGGCACCGGCCAGTCGTCCACCGGCTCCTCGGCCGCCGGAGCCGGCCAGTGGCCGGTGTGCGGCGGATGGTGACCCTGCTGGTCCTCGGCGGGCATCGGCCACTGGCCGGACCCGTGTTGGGGCTCGTGGTGGCCGCCATAGAGGTAGCCACCGTCGGTCTCGGCGGTGGTCCAGTGCCCGGTCATGCCCTGGTCGTGGGGCGCGCCCTGGCCATGGCCGGACGGCTGCCAGTGGCCGCCCTGGGACGGGTCGTCGTGCCCGGTGTCCATCGGCGGGGGCGCGTAGCCCGTGCCGGGCGCCGCGAGCGGGTCCCAACGGCCGGAGGGGTCGGTCGGGTCCGGGTGGGCGTAGTCGGGCGGCAGTTGGACGAAGGCCGTCGACTCGGCGTCGTACTCCGGGCCGTGCGGCATCGGCTGCCATCCGCTCCCGGGCTCCGGCCGGTGCGGCTGCTGTTCATCACTCACGCGAGTGCCCTCCCCAGTGCTCGGCGGGCCAGGGCTGCCACGGTACGCCTCAGGTGGATCGCGGCGGGCGGCAGGGGGACCGGCTCGCTGCCGTCCTGCGGGGGCAGCGGATCGGGGATGCACGCGGCGGCGACGTACTCGCCGAAAGCGGTCGTGACCTGCGGGTCCAGATGGCCGCGGTCGCCGTCCCAGTCGATGAGCGAGGCGACCCAGCGCTCGGCCTCCAAGGGGCGCAGCGGCATCGGCGCGACCGCGCCGACGGCACAGCGCACCCCGCGCCGCGCGGGGTCCAGGACGAGGGCGACGGAGGCGGTGGACCGGCCGGGCCCGGTGCGCCCGGTGGCCTTCAGGAAGGTCTGCGGGGCGTGCAGCAGCGGAACCCGGACGAATCCGACGAGTTCACCGGGGCGCAGCAGATCGACTCCGGCGAGCAGATGGCTGACCGGGATCTCGCGGCGGGACCCCTCGGGCCCGGCGATGATCACCGTGGCCTCCAGGGCGGCGAGCACCGGCAGCGCGTCGCCGGTGGGGGCGGCGGTGACGATGTTGCCGCCCAGGGTGCCGGCGTTGCGGATCTGCGGGGGCCCGGCGGCGCGCGCGGCCGCGGCCAGCGCCGGGATCAGCGCGGCGAAGTCGGGGCGGCCCATCCGGGCGTGGGTGAGTCCGGCGCCGAGGAGGGCGTGCCCGTCCAGATAGCGCCAGCCTCGGATTTCGCTGATCCGGCCGAGGCCGACGAGCGCGGCGGGCCGCAGCAGGCCGGAGTTGACCGCGGCCATCAGATCGGTACCGCCCGCCACGGGCACGGCGGCGGGCATGGCGGCCAGCGCCGCCACGGCCTCGTCGAGCGTGCCCGGCAACGTCACCGTGTGCGCCGCCTGCGGTGCGTGCGTGGTCAACCCAGCTGCCCCTTCCCCGGTGTCCCGGCTGTTGCGCCGTACGGTACGTGCTGACAGCCCGGACGTGGCAACTCTGGCACATCTTGCGAGCCCGCCGTCGCGGGGGTCCGTGATCCGTGGATCCGTCCCTGACCTGGGGGATGGTACGGGTTTCTTACGACGTCTCCGTCGGGAGTGGATTGCCACGTTTCAGGGACCCTTGTGCGATTTGGGCTTGCGCCGGTGGGACTACACTCCCAGGGGCGGCGGAGCGCGGTGCGCACCTTACGGGCGGCTCACACGATCGGGGGCGCCCCCTCGCGCGGGCGTCCGAGAAGGCCGGGGCGCCGCTGCCAGGGAAGCGGCCCGGCGGGCGGGCGGTAGCTCACGCCGAGCGCGTCCAGGCGCGCGTAATGTGCCTCCATGCGCCCCTGGAACGCCTCGAAGTCCCGTTCGGGAGAGGGCGGCAGCGCCGCCCAGACGACCTCGGCGAAGGCGGCGAGCCGGGGGAAGGCCTGGTAGTCCACCCGCCTGCGGTCCTCCATCACCTCGGTCCAGACATTGGCCTGGGCGCCCAGCACCCGGTCCGCGTCGGCTCCGGTGAGCTGCGGGGGAACCGGTTCGAAGCGGTAGACGTCCTCCAGGGTGCGGACATAGCCGATCGGCACCGGCTCGTCCTCGCCCGGGGCCTGCCGGTGGTCGAAGTACACCTGCTGCTCGGGGCACATGACGACGTCGTGGCCGGCCCGCGCGGCGGCGATCCCGCCCGCGTAGCCGCGCCAGGAGGAGACCGCGGCGCCCTCGGGCAGCGGGGCGTCGGGCGCGCCGCCCTCGAGGATCTCGTCCCAGCCGATCAGCCGGCGGCCGCGCTCGGCGAGCCAGTGGCCGAAGTGGCGGATGAACCAGCTCTGCAGTTCGTCCTCGTCGGCCAGGCCCAGGGCACGGATGCGCTCCTGGGCGGCCGGGGACGCCTTCCATTGGTCCTTGGGGCACTCGTCGCCGCCGATGTGGACGAAGGCACCGGGGAACAGCTCCAGGATCTCTTCCAGGACGTGTTCGTAGAAGCGGAGCGTGTTGTCGGTGGGGGCGAGTACGTTCGGGTTGATGCCCCAGGTGGTCCAGACTCCGAGGGAGGCGGTGTCGATGACGTCGGTGTTGCCCAGCTCCGGGTACGCGGCGATGGCGGCCTGCGAGTGTCCGGGGATGTCGATCTCGGGCACGACGGTGATATGCCGCTCGGCGGCGTAGGCGACGATCTCGCGGATGTCGTCCTGGCTGTAGTGGCCGCCGTGCGGCCGCTCGTCCCACAGCGGGGACGCCCGGTGGCCCAGCTTGGTGCGCTCGCGCCAGGCGCCGACCTCGGTCAGCTTCGGGTAGCGGCGGATCTCGACGCGCCAGCCCTGGTCGTCGGTGAGATGGAAGTGGAACACATTGAGCTTGTGGGCGGCGAGCAGGTCCAGATAGGCCAGGACCCCGTCCTTGGGCATGAAGTGGCGGGCCACGTCCAGCATCAGCCCGCGCCAGGCGAACCGCGGCGCGTCCTCGACCGTCCGCTCCGCCAGCTCCCAGCCGGTCTCCGCGCCCCTGAGCGGGGCGCGGCGGAAGGCGTCGGGGCCCAGCAGCTGACGGAGGGTCTGGGTGCCCCAGTGGACGCCCGCGGCCGTGCCGCCCGCGATCTCCACCCGGCCGTCGGCCACGGTGAGCCGATAGCCCTCGGGCTCAAGCGCGGCGTCGATCCGCAGGCTGATGGTGTCGTCGCCGCCGGGCTCACCGTCCGGCAGGGACAGGCCGAGCGCCTGGCCGAGGGTGGTGCGCAGCAGCCGCGCCACCCCCTCCGTGCCGGGCCCGGCGGCCAGGGCGGTGCGCCGCGGGTGGATCCGCGCGCCCGCGCGGCCGGGACGGCTCTGGTCATGGCGGGGCGCGGGGATCAGCCCCGCGGCGTCGTGAGTCATCTGCTCCCCTGTCGGCCCCTCGTCAGCTCTCGTCAGTGCTCGTCGGTCCTCAGTACCCGTCAGCCCTCCGCACTCGTCAGCCCTCAGTCCCCGTCAGTCCTTCACCGCGCCGCCGAAGCCGGAGACCAGCCGGCGCTGGACGAGCACGAAGAAGATCAGCACGGGGACGGTCATGACGGTGGACGCCGCCATGATCCCTCCCCAGTCGTTCCCCTCGTCCTTGAAGAAGACCAGCAGCGCCATCGGAAGGGTGGAGTTCTCGGTCGCGCTGATGATGAAGGACTTGGCGAAGAGGAAGTCGTTCCAGGCGGAGATGAAGGAGAAGACGCTCGTCGCCACGAGTCCGGGGAAGACGAGGGGGAAGAGGATCTGCCACAGGAAGCGGGAGCGGCTGGCCCCGTCCAGATAGGCCGCCTCCTCCAGCGCCTCGGGCACCGCCTTGACGAAGCCGCGCAGCATCCAGATGGCGAACGGCAGCGAGAAGGCGATATGCGGCAGGATCAGCGAGCCCAGGGTGTTGAGCCCCACCCCGGGCACCGTCTCCCCCAGATCGCGCATCAGGAAGAACATGGGGATGGTCAGCGCCTCGATCGGCACCATCTGGGCGACCAGGAACATGATCAGCAGGGTGGTGCGGAAGCGGAACTTGAAGCGGGCGACCGCCGTGGCCGCCAGGAAGGCGATCAGCGCCGAGGCGACCACCACCACCCCGGCCACGAACAGGCTGTTGAGGAAGTAGCGCCCGAAATCCTGCTGTTCGAAGACGCGCCGGAAGGAGTCCAGCGACGGGGACCCCGTCCACGGCCGGGGCTCGGTGGACTGGATCTCCCCCTCCGGCTTGAAGGCCGAGAGCACCATCCAGTACAGCGGGAAGGCGACCACGGCCGCCACGATGAGGGCGGTGACCTCGGCGGCGAAGCGCCAGGGACGGCGGATGCGCAGCGAGACGCGCGAGTGGCTCACAGTTCTTCTCCCTGGCGTCGCAGCAGCCGCAGATAGACCAGGGTGACGGCCAGCAGGATCAGCAGCATCACCACGCCGATCGCCGAGCCCAGGCTGTACTGCGAGGACGCGAACGCCTTCTGGTACGCGTACACGTTGAGCACCATGTTCTGGCGCGCGATCCCGCCGCCGTCGGTCATCACATAGATCTGTGTGAAGACCTTGAAGTCCCAGATGATGGACTGGATGGTCACCACGACGAGGATCGGCCGCAGCATCGGCGCCATGATCGTGCGCCAGATCCGCCAGGTGGAGGCGCCGTCCAGGGCGGCGGCCTCCAGCACCTCGCCGGGGATGGCCCGGATGCCCGCGTAGACGGTGACCATCACGAACGGGAACGAGCACCACACGACCTCGAACAGCACCAGGGCGAAGGCGCTGTAGCGGTCGTAGGTCCAGGAGTAGTTCTCGAAGCCGGAGAGGCCGAGCCACACCAGGACCTTGTTCACCGGCCCGAAGTCGGGGTCGAAGAGGAAGACCCAGACCGTCGAGCCGGTGATCGCCGGGGTGGCCCAGGCGCCGAGCGCGGCCAGCATCAGCGCCAGCCGCGGAATGGCCCGTACGCGCGTCAGCAGCACCGCCAGCGCACAGCCGACCGCGAGGGTGGAGACCACGCAGACGGCGGCGAAGAGCAGGGTGGCGACGGCGACGTTCCAGAACTCGCTGTCGCCGAACAGCTCGGCGTAGTTGGCGAACCCCTGGAAGGTGGTCGGTTCACCCCCGCTGACCTGCGCCTGGGTGTACTCCAGGAAGGAGATCAGACCGAGCTGATAGATGGGGTAGACGAGCAGCCCGCCCAGGACGACGAGCGCCGGGGCGAGATAGAGCCAGGGGGTCCAGGCGCCGCGCCGGGACCCCTTCCCGGATCGGCGCCCGGCCGGGACGGTGGATCCCGGCCGGGACCGGCGGCCCTTGGCGGGGGCTCGCCGGGCGTGCTGTGCGGTGCCGGCGCTCACTGCTCGAATGCCTCGTCCATCTTCTTCGCGGCGTCCTGGGTGGCGGCCGGCACGCTCTTACGGCCGCTGACGATCTCCTGGAACATGGTGGGCAGGACGAGTTGCGCGTCGATGGCCGCCCAGCCGGGCGAGGCGGGGACGAACTTGGCGCTGTCGTTGAGGGTCTTCACGAAGGGCTTGACGAAGGCGTCCTTGTGGGCGATGTCGCCGCGCACATCGGTGAAGGTGGGCAGGAAGCCCATGGCGTCGTAGAGCTCACGCTGGGTCTGCTTCCCGGCGAGCGTCTTCAGCAGGTCCACGGCGATCGTGCGGTGCGAGGTGCTCTTGAGCACCCCGAGGTTGTTCCCGCCCGCGAAAGCCGGTGCGATGTCGCCCTTCTTCACGCCCGGCAGCGGCACGACCTTGTACTTGCCCTTGGCCTTGCCCGCCTCGATGGCCTGGCGGTTGAAGTCGCCGCCGATCGCCATGGCCGCCTTGCCCGAGGCGAACGCCTCGACGGTGTCGTTGCCGCCCCACTGGGCGCACTTGGCGGCCGGGCAGTTGTCGTCGCCGAAGAGCGAGGTGTATGCCTTCACGCCCTTCTGGGCGTCGGCGCTGTCGATGGCCGCCTCGTACTCGTTGGAGCCGAACTTGCCCCTCTCATCGGCGAGGTCGCCGCCGTTGGCCCAGATGAAGGGCATCGCGCCGTAGGTGTAGGCGCCGCCCACCGCGAGACCGTACAGATCCGGCCGCTCCGAGCGGATCTTCTTCGCGGTCGCAATCAACTCGTCCTGGGTGGCCGGCGGCTCCAGGTCGAGCTCCTTGAAGACGTCCGTCCGGTAGTACAGCGCCCGTACGCCGACGAAGAGCGGGGCGCCGTAGACCTTGCCGCCGATGGTCAGCGAGTACTTCGCGGTGGGGTCGATATTGGTCGAGTCGACCCAGGCGCCGAACTCCTTGCTGATGTCCAGCAGCCCGCCGTCCTTGACATAGCCGGCGGTGTCGGTGTTGCCGAACTCGATGACGTCGGGAGCGCTCTTGGGGTCGTTGAAAGCCGCCTTGATCTTCTGCGCCCGGGTGTCGATGGGAATGTAGGTCACCTCGACGTCGGTTCCGTCGTGCTCCTTCTCGAAGCCGGCGACCGCCGCGTCGATCACCTTCTTCTTGGGCGCGTTATTGACCTCCTGGAAGAGCCAGACACGCAGCTTGCCGCTCTTCTCGTCCTCCTTGGAGCTGTTGTCGGAGGTGGAGGGGGCGCATCCGGTCATGGCCAGCCCCGCCAGGGCGAGTGCCACCACGGGCACGGTGACACGGGAGGACAACCGGGACGAAACAGAGAGATGGGACGGCTTCATAAGGACCCTTAAACATTTGGCGTTGCACGTAATGCAACGCATGTTTCGCTCAGCACAATAGGCGTGAGGCTAGGGAACCTTGAGCGACCCCACAAGAGGTCTGAACCACTTCGTGATGAAGCGAGCCGAAGCACTCCGCGACAAAAGGAACTTCGCGCTAGCGCGGCAACTCCTCGCCCGGATAGGCGGGTTCAACATACGGCACGGCCTCCACCCGCGCACCCGCTTCCGCCAGGCGCTCGACCACCCGGTCCCAGTCGGGCCAGGTCTTCCGGAACCGCTCCAGAACACGGTCGCTGGCCACCAGCACCACATCGGCGCCCGGGTCCTCCGCCCACTCCAGGAGTCTGGGAAGGGTCGGCTGGGCGACCGACATCACGCAGCCGCCGGAGAGCCGGTAGCCCCGCTCGGCGGCCAGCCGCCCGCACCGCTCCAGCTGGGCGTCCCAGTCCTTCTCGAACTGGCAGTAGGCGCTGGCGCCTTCCGCTTCGGGCTCGTCGACCTCACGCGCCCCGAACACCAGATAGGCGGCCCGCGCCGCCCCGTTCTCCGTACGCCCGCTCATGGGCCGACCCTACTGGGGCCGTCCGGCGCGCGGCAGGGCGCACGAGGCACGGCACGCCCGGCCCGCGACCCCTCTCGGGATCGCGGGCCGGGCGTGCCGTCTGTCCGCGCGAGGCTGTTCGTCAGCGCCCAGGGCCGACGGACCGGCTACTTCTTGCCGTCGCCGTCCTTGCCCTTGTCGCCGCCGGCGCCCATGCCCTCGAAGATCTCCTTGCACATGGGACAGACCGGGTACTTCTTCGGGTCACGACCCGGGACCCAGACCTTGCCGCAGAGTGCGACGACGGGAGATCCGGAGAGGGCACTCTCCATGATCTTGTCTTTCTGTACATAGTGGGCATAGCGCTCGTGGTCGCCGTCACCGTGCGACACCTGCGGTGTCGGCTCAACGAGGGTCCCCGTGCCTGCCCCGCGCTCGGGCTCAAGAGTGCTCATACAGCCCTAGGGTACTCATGCCTAGTTGAGAGAAGGGTCGTCCGGATACGTGGCGACCATGGCCAGCTCACTGCGCTGGCGGCGCAGCACCGACCGCCACAGCCGCTCGGGGGCGGGCGAGGACACGTCACCCGGCTCGGACTCCACCACGTACCACGCGCCCTCGGCGAGCTCGTCCTCCAGCTGACCGGGCCCCCAGCCCGCGTAACCGGCGAAGATGCGCAACGAGCCCACGGCCGCCGCCAGCAGCTCCGGCGGCGCCTCCAGGTCCACCAGGCCGATGGCGCCGTGCACTCTGCGCCAACCGAGTGGCCCGTCCTCGCTGCGCGCCGAGGGCCGGCCCGACTCGCCCGGTACGACGGCCACGCCCAGCGCCGAGTCCAGCGAGACCGGACCGCCCTGGAAGACCACCCCCGGCTCCCCGGCCAGCGAGGCCCACGACTCCAGGATGTCGCTCACCCCCACCGGGGTCGGGCGGTTCAGGACCACGCCGAGCGAGCCCTCCTCGTCATGGTCGAGGAGGAGCACCACCGCACGGTCGAAGTTCGGGTCAGCAAGCGCCGGTGTCGCGACAAGCAGCCGTCCTGTGAGCGAGGACACCTCGGTCATGGCCACATGATCCCCCATATCCGGGCCGGAGGGGGAGTGGAAGTCGAGTCCCGTATGAGAGCAGGTCGGGGCGCAAGACAGCAGACGCGGCGCACGTGACTGTGGGCCTTTCGATCGAAACGGAACGTGTTGTGTCGCCTACGGGATGACGCAAAGGGTGCAAGAGCCTTACGGAGGCGGTCTCCGGGGCTATTACTCTTGCCCTTTGGCCCTAGTGCCTTTTGGCCCTTGCCCGTCTCAGGAACGCGAGACCAGATGACCCGCTCGAACGATGTCCTGCTCGTCCATGGCGGCACCCCGCTCGAAGGCGAGATCCGTGTCCGCGGCGCGAAGAACCTCGTGCCGAAGGCCATGGTGGCCGCCCTGCTCGGCAGTGCGCCCAGCAGGCTGCGCAACGTCCCCGACATCCGCGATGTGCGGGTGGTGCGCGGGCTGCTGCAGCTGCACGGCGTGACGGTGCGCCCCGGCGACGAGTCCGGTGAGCTGGTGCTCGATCCCACGCATGTGGAGAGCGCCAATGTCGCCGACATCGACGCACACGCGGGCTCCTCGCGGATCCCGATCCTCTTCTGCGGTCCGCTGCTGCACCGCCTCGGCCACGCCTTCATCCCGGGCCTGGGCGGCTGCGACATCGGCGGTCGGCCGATCGACTTCCACTTCGATGTGCTGCGCCAGTTCGGGGCGACGATCGAGAAGCGGGCGGACGGCCAGTACCTGGAGGCCCCGCACCGGCTGCGCGGCACCAAGATCCGGCTGCCGTACCCGTCGGTGGGCTCCACCGAGCAGGTGCTGCTGACGGCGGTGCTCGCCGAGGGTGTGACGGAACTCTCCAACGCGGCGGTCGAGCCGGAGATCGAGGACCTCATCTGCGTACTGCAGAAGATGGGCGCCATCATCTCCATGGACACCGACCGCACGATCCGGATCACCGGTGTCGACCAGCTCGGCGGCTACAACCACCGCGCCCTCCCGGACCGCCTGGAGGCCGCCTCCTGGGCGAGCGCGGCGCTGGCCACCGAGGGCGGCATCTATGTGCGCGGCGCCCGCCAGCGCGAGATGATGACCTTCCTGAACACCTACCGCAAGGTCGGCGGCGCCTTCGACATCGGGGACGAGGGCATACGGTTCTGGCACCCGGGCGGCAAGCTCAACGCGATCGCCCTGGAGACCGACGTCCACCCCGGCTTCCAGACGGACTGGCAGCAGCCGCTGGTGGTGGCCCTGACCCAGGCGTCGGGCCTGTCCATCGTCCACGAGACGGTCTACGAGTCCCGGCTGGGCTTCACCTCGGCGCTCAACCAGATGGGCGCGCACATCCAGCTCTACCGCGAATGCCTGGGCGGCTCCGCGTGCCGGTTCGGCCAGCGCAACTTCCTGCACTCCGCGGTCGTCTCGGGACCCACCAAGCTCCAGGGCTCCGACCTGGTCATCCCCGACCTCCGCGGCGGCTTCTCCTACCTGATCGCGGCCCTGGCCGCCCAGGGCACCTCGCGGGTCCACGGCATCGACCTGATCAACCGCGGCTACGAGAACTTCATGGAGAAATTGGTCGAGCTCGGCGCGAAGGTGGAGCTCCCGGGCGGCGGCAACGCCGTGTAGCGAGCGCCCTGGCGGCGGCAACGCCGTTGTAGAGCCTCCGGGGGCCTCGTATCGGCTCGTGGACGGGCCTCAGGGCCCGTAGGAGCGCCAAAGGGGCGGCCACCCTCCCGGGGTGGCCGCCCCTCTCATTCGCGGGGGCTTACTTGCCCTTGGCGGCTTCCTTGAGCTTGGAGCCCGCGGACACCTTCACGCTGTAGCCGGCCGGGATCTCGATCGGCTCACCGGTCTGCGGGTTGCGCGCGGTGCGAGCGGCACGGTGGGTGCGCTCGAAGGTCAGGAAGCCGGGGATGGTGACCTTCTCGTCGCCCTTCGCGACGACCTCACCAGTCACCTCGGCGAGGGCGGCCAGCACGGCGTCGGCGTCCTTTCGGGTCACCTCGGCGCGCTCGGACAGAGCGGCCACCAGCTCACTGCGGTTCATGTTGTACTCCCGTGTTCATCTTGCCAATGAGGCGTGAGATCGAAGCCGATGCTGCCAGGGCCCTCGGACAGTCCCCGGACCCGGGTCTGCTGTTCAGACCCTCGCGCCCGGAACGCATCCTGCCCCCACCTGTGGCGGGAATGCCAATCCGGAGCCCTGGAGAGTCACACGAAAAGCGCCGTGGCGGTCGTTTTTCTGTCCGCCACCCTATGGCGGCTCCCGGGACCCCGGAGCGCGCGACGCGCCGTGCCCCGCCTAGACCGCAGTGGTACCGGTCACAGCGCGGGCCGCGTCTCGCACGGCCCCGGCGACCGCCCCCGCGACCTTGTCGTTGAAGACGCTCGGAATGATGTAGTTGGCATTGAGCTCGTCGTCGTGGACGACGTCGGCGAGCGCACCGGCGGCAGCCAGCATCATCTCGGTGTTCACCGTACGCGACTGCGCGTCCAGCAAACCACGGAAAACGCCCGGGAACACCAGGACATTGTTGATCTGGTTCGGGAAGTCCGAGCGTCCGGTGGCGACCACGGCCGCGGTCTGGCGGGCGATCGCCGGGTCCACCTCGGGGTCCGGATTGGCCAGTGCGAAGACGATCGCGCCGTCCGCCATGGCGGCCACGTCGTCGCCGGAGAGCACGTTCGGGGCCGAGACACCGATGAACACGTCCGCGTCCCGCACGGCCTCGCGCAGGGTGCCCGTGACGCCCTCCGGGTTGGTGTTGTCCGCGATCCAGCGCAGCGGGGACTCCGGGTCGGCGGAGACCAGATCCTGGCGCCCGGCGTGCACCACACCGTGGATGTCGGCCACCACCGCGTGCCGCACGCCCGCGGCGATCAGCAGCCGCAGGATGGCCGTGCCGGCGGCGCCCGCGCCGGACATGACGACCCTCACATCCTCGATCTTCTTGTCGACCACCCGCAGCGCGTTGGTGAGGGCGGCCAGCACCACGATCGCGGTGCCGTGCTGGTCGTCGTGGAAGACCGGGATGTCCACGGCCTCGCGCAGCCGCGCCTCGATCTCGAAGCAGCGGGGAGCGGAGATGTCCTCCAGGTTGATCCCCGCGAAGCCGGGGGCGATGGCCTTCACGATCGCGACGATCTCGTCGGTGTCCTGGGTGTCCAGGCAGAGCGGCCAGGCGTCGATGCCCGCGAACCGCTTGAAGAGGGCCGCCTTGCCCTCCATGACCGGCAGGGCGGCCTTGGGGCCGATGTTGCCGAGGCCGAGCACCGCGGAACCGTCGGTGACGACGGCCACACTGTTGCGCTTGATGGTGAGGCGGCGGGCGTCCTCGGGGTTGTCCGCGATGGCCTGGCAGACCCGGGCCACGCCCGGGGTGTAGACCATGGAGAGGTCGTCACGGTTGCGGATGGGGTGTTTCGACGACATCTCGATCTTGCCGCCGAGGTGCATCAGGAACGTACGGTCGGAGACCTTGCCGAGCGAGACACCCTCGATGCCCCGCAGCTTCTCCACGATCTCCTGGGCGTGCGCGGTCGAGGTCGCGGCGATGGTCACGTCGATACGGAGCTTCTCGTGGCCGGAGGCGGTCACATCGAGGCCCGTTACCGAGCCACCGGAGGACTCCACGGCCGTGGTCAGCTGGCTGACCGCGGTTCCGCTCGCGGGCACCTCCAGCCGGACCGTCATCGAGTACGAGACGCTGGGCGCCGTTGCCATGGCCTGCTTCCTCTGCTTTCCCTTGTTCATGCTCTCCGGGCCTCGGGATGCCGGGCCACGTCCTCAGATGGTTACACCTACCTCTGGGTACGGGGTAACCCGGCCCGACTTTCGGACATATTGTTCTGACATAGCAGAGTGGGGTCAGGCGAGTGGAAAGCCCCACTCCTTCGCGGGAACGCCTGGCGAGGCGGGCCGTCCGCCGCAGCCGCCGCCCTAGGCTCTGGCGCGCTACAGCGTCGTAAGGACGCCGAGGAAGAGACAACGAGGAGCGCGGGCATGGCTCAGGGCACCGTGAAGTGGTTCAACGCCGAGAAGGGCTACGGCTTCATCGCCCAGGAGGACGGCGGACCGGATGTCTTCGTCCACTACAGCTCGATCGACGGCAGCGGCTACCGCAGCCTGGTCGACGAGCAGCGGGTCGAATTCCAGATCGTGCAGGGCCGCAAGGGCCCCCAAGCGGAAGAGGTCCGCGTCCTGGGCGGCTGATGTCGCCGGGCGCGGACCTCTTGCGGAAGAGTTGAAAGGTGGCACCGACCCGCCATGCTCGCCTCGCGGCAAGTGGTCGCTCGAAGCGACGAAGGTTGGGCCCGGGGGCTTGGATCGGGCCGGTGCCACATCAAGGCTAACAAACAGGCCCGGGAAGGGATTCCCCTCCCGGGGGGTGGATTTTGGAGGCCCTCCGAGCACCGGGCGCGGGGGTCCTCCGGCCGGGGTGGTGGTCAGTCCCGCAGCAGGTCCGGGACGGCGTTGCCGTCCGGCTCGTCGCGGTCGCCCGAGACCACCGTCAGCCGCTGGGTGGCGCGGGTGAGCGCCACGTACAGCACCCGGAGCCCCGCCGGGGACTCGTCGGCGATCTCGGCGGGCGAGACCACCACCGTCGCGTCGTACTCCAGCCCCTTCGCCTCCAGGCTGCCCAGCGCCACCACCCGGTCGCCCAGGCCCGTCAGCCACTGACGGGCCTGGGCGCGCCGGTTCATCGCGACGACGACGCCGACGGTGCCGTCCACCTCGTCCAGCAGCCGGACCGCCTCGCGGCGCGCGGCCGCGCCGAGGTCGCCGTCCGCGCCCGGTACGAAGCGCGGCGCCACGCCCGTGGAGCGGACCGCCTCGGGGGCCGGGGTGCCGGGCATGGCGAGGGTGAGGACCTTGGTGGCCAGTTCGGCGATCTCCGCGGGGTTGCGGTAGTTGACGGTGAGGGTGAAGCGGCGGCGCGGACGGCTGCCGAGCGCCTCGTCCCGGGCCCGCCCCGCCTCGTCCGGGTCGGACCAGGAGCTCTGAGCCGGGTCGCCGACGACCGTCCAGGTGGCGTGGCGGCCGCGCCGTCCGATCATCCGCCACTGCATCGGGGTGAGGTCCTGCGCCTCGTCGACGATCACATGGGCGTAGTCGGCGCGCTCCCGCTCGGCCCGCTCGGCACGGCTGCGGCGGGGGCTGACCCGGTCGGCGTAGGTGGTCAGCTCGTCCAGACCGGTGAGATGGTCCAGCGGATCGGCCTCGCGGGGGGCCGCGGGGCGGGCGGGGGTGCCGAGGAGGTTGGTCAGCTCGTCCAGCAGCGCCACGTCGTGGACCGACAGCGGGCCCTGCCCGTCCGGGCCGAGCCGGGCCAGCGACCGGGCCACCTGGCGGACCTCGCGGGGGTTGAGCACCCGCCGTGACCAGCGGTTCAGCCGCTTCTCATCGGCCATGGCGGCGAGGACGGAGCGGGGGGTGAGCTCGGGCCACCAGGCGTCGAGGAACTCATGGAAGGAGTCCTCGGAGGAGATGTCCTCGTCGAAGCCCTCGCGCGCCTCGGCGGCCAGCTCGGGGTCGGTGTACCGCCTGGGGGCGCCGGAGCGGGTCCACAGCGCGTCCAGGAGCAGCCGTCGGGCGCGGGGGCGCAGGAGATTGACGGGCGCGGTGCCGCCCAGCACATTCTGGCGGATGGTGCGCAGTTCATCGGCGCCCAGCTCGATCCGGGCGCCGAAGGCGACCACGCGCAGCCGCTCGGGCGGGCCGCCGGGTCTGGCCCCGGGGGCCGCACCGGGTCTGCCGCCGCGGGCCTCCAGCGCCCCGTCCAGCGTCAGCTGGCCATCGTCGGACGACGAGGACGGAGCCGATGACGACGAAGGGGCCGAACCGGCGGGCGCGGCGGCTCCGCGCGGCAGCTCCAGCGCGCCGCGCGCGGCCTTGCGCAGCACCTTCACCATCCGGGACGAGCCCTTGACGCGGGCCACGGCGGGGGTGTCGTACGTGGTGGCCTCGGCGCCCTCCACCAGCGAGCCCACCGCCCGGATGGCCACTTGGCCCTCCTCGCCCAGCGAGGGCAGTACGCCCTCGGTGTAGGCGACCAGCAGCGGGGTGGGGCTGACCACGAGGATGCCGCCCGCGTAGCGCCGCCGGTCCTGGTAGAGCAGGTACGCCGCGCGGTGCAGCGCGACCGCCGTCTTGCCGGTGCCGGGGCCGCCCTCGACCTCGGTGATGGAGGCGGCGGGGGCGCGGATCACCTGGTCCTGCTCGGCCTGGATGGAGGCCACGATGTCGCGCATGGTGTGGCCGCGGGCCTGGCCGAGCGCGGCCATCAGCGCGCCGTCGCCGACCACCGGCAGCGCCCCGCCGTCGAGGGTGGCGCTGAGCTCCGGGCGCAGCAGGTCGTCCTCGACGCCGAGCACCCGGCGGCCCTTGCTGCGGATCACCCGGCGGCGGACGACGCGGCCGGGGGCGACCGGGGTGGAGCGGTAGAAGGGCGCGGCGGCGGGCGCCCGCCAGTCGATCACCAGCGGGGCGTAGTCGGCGTCCAGGACGCCGATGCGGCCGATGTGCAACGTTTCGGCGATCTCCGCGCGGTCGCCGTCCGGGCCGGTGCGGATGGCGTCGTCGGCGGGCTCCACGGAGGTGTAGGCGCCGTCGGGGCCGCGCCGTCCGTCCTTGCCCGGCAGCAGATCGATGCGGCCGAAGAGGAAGTCCTCGAACTCGCTGTTCAGCCGGTTGAGGTGGACCCCGGCCCGGAAGACCTGGGCGTCCCGTTCGGCGAGCGCGCCGGGCGTGCCCACCTGACCGCGCTTGGCGGCGTCGTCCATGAGGAACTCCGCCTCGTGGATCTTCTCCGCGAGGCGGTGGTACACCCGGTCCAGATGCGCCTGTTCGATCCGGATCTCGCTGTCCCGGACCCCGTCCCCGCGGTCCTCCCGCGGTGCCGTCCGGTCGTCATGCGTGGCGTTCTGCGCGGCCACCCAGGCCCCCTTCTGTGTTCTTAAGGGCAGCCGTTAACCGTACACCTGAAGCGAGGGGGTTTCTCAGAGCCTGACCTGGGCCAGGCGCTGGCCGTCCAGGGTGCGGACCTCGAACCGCTCGATGTCGTCGGTGTTCATGGCGGCGCCGCCCTGGGCGTAGAGCGGCTCCTTGCTCCAGCGGGAGCCGTCCCCGTCCTTGACGCCGTAGCCCGAGGTGGGCACGGCCCAGGTGGTGATGGTCTCCTCGTGGCCGTCCTTGCCGATGGCGACCAGGTCACAGGTGCGCGGCCCCTTCAGGTTGCCCAGCTTGAGGGCGACGGAGGTGCCCCACCCCTTCTGCTGGAGCGAGACGGAGGCGTCCACCTTGGTGACGGGGTCGACCGAGCTGAACTTCTCGCCCTGGTCGTACACCTGCTTGGAGGAGGAGACCACCGCCTGGTCCTTGCCCCCGCCGTCGTCGGAGCCCGCGGTGATGGCCGCTCCCGCGAGCGGGCCGCCGACGATGAGGACGGCGGCCGCGGCGACGAGGAAGAGACGCCGTCTGCCGGAGGCTTTGCGACTCACCGCGACGTCGTCCATCAGCCGGTCGAGCAGTTCGGGCCCCGGGCGGGCGGTGACCACCGCCGGATCCGGGAGCGCGGTGCCGTCGGCGGCGGTGGCGAACTCGGCCAGCAGCGGCGGGAGGCCCATCAGCTCGTCGAGCTCGGCGGCGCACCGCTCACACCCGATGAGGTGGTCCTCGAAGCGCGCCGCGTCGGCGGGGTCGAGCACCCCGAGCGCATAGGCGCCGACCGCGGTGTGCTGCTGGTCGTCCGCTGCCGGCATCATGCCGTGACCCCCCGTTCCTCGAGCGAGAGCTTCAGGGAGCGCAGCGCGTAGAAGACCCGGGACCTCACCGTCCCGGCGGGAACGCCCAGCACTTCGGCCGCCTCACTCACCGTCCGTCCCTTGAAGTATGTCTCGACGAGCGCCGCTCTATGTGCGTCGGTGAGGTCATTCAACGCGTCAGAAATGGTCATCTGGCGCAATGCGCGGTCGATGTCGTCCGCGGCGGGCATCACATGGAGCGGCGCCGCGTCCACTTCGTGGGGGCGTGCGCGGCGTTGGCGGTGGCCGTCGATGACGATGCGGCGGGCCACGGTCACCAGCCAGGGTCGTACCGATCCTCCGGAGCGCCGCAGTTGGTCGGCGTTGCGCCAGGCGCGCAGGAGGGTCTCCTGGACCACGTCCTCGGCGCGGTGCCGGTCGCCCGCGACCAGGCGCAGGACGAAGGCGAGAAGCGGGCCTGCGTGCTCCGCGTAGAGCGCGCGCATGAGCGCGTCGTCCGGTGTCGTCCTCTCGGTCACGAGGGCATCTTTGCGTACGCAAGCCGCCGGGTCGAGGGGGGTACGGGCTGGAAACGCTCGCCGTTCATCGTCCACCGTGTGATGTACATCCCATTCCCGGGTTGAACATCTCCCGCTGTGCGGTGCGTACTTGAGTCCGAGTAAGGCCGACGCCGGGCGGGCGCCGGCTACCAGGAAGGGCTCCCTCCCCAAATCCGCCCCGCAGGCCCCGGCCCCCCCATCCGGGGCCTGCGTCATGTCCGGGGGGTGTCCGGGTCATGACTGAATATCGCTCATGCTTTGCTGATGCTTGGGTTTACCCGGCGGCGGTGACGGGCAACTCGCTCGCGGTTTCCGCAGACTTCGCTGGAGCACCAGCGCCTGCGGCGGCCGCGCGAGGTGTCGAGGTAGACCAGCGAGCAGGTCTCCCCCTCACAGCGCCGCAACTGGCCGCGCGCCACCGGGTCGGTGAGCAACTGCACCGCGTCCCGGGCGATCTGGGAGAGCAGCGCACCGCAGTCCGCCTTTCCGGCGAGGGCACGGACCAGGGTGCCGTCGGGGGTCCGTACGGCGCGCAGGGCGGGCGGGGCGGTGGCGGCCAGCGCGTTCATCCGCTCCAGATCGGCGGCCGCGGCATGGCCCTCGACCTCGGTGTGGACGATGCGGTGCAGCAGGTCGCGGGCGGCCCGGAAGCGGATGAGCCAGCGGTGGTCCACGGCCTCGAGCGAGGTGCCACCGGGCACCAGCCCGGCACCCAGCAGCCACGCCTTGAGGGGTTCCACCCCGCCGAGCCGCTCGACGGGCGCCTCGCTGAGCCGGCCGCCGACCGTGGCCACCAGGTCCAGGCAGATCCGCCCCGAGTCGAACCGCAGGTCGTAGGCCGACGCCGACGCCATGTTCCCGTCACTCCTTCGGGGAAGGCCCGATCCGGTCACCCTTCAGAGTGCCCGCCCCGCGTATGACCCGTAACCCCCCAGGACCAGGCTCCGGGCAAACGCCCGGCGAACCTTCACGAGCCCGCGCCCCAGCCCCTCCGGCGGAACTCCAGCCCCTCCGGCGTTCGAGGAGCGGGGTCAGGGGCGGAACCCCATGTTTCAGCCCCTCCGGCGCTTGAGGAGCAGGGCCCGGGGCAGAGCCCCGACAACAACGGCTACTCGCCCCCGTACTTCGTGTCGGCCGACGGATCGAGCGCCAGCCGGTACCCCCGCTTGACCACCGTCTGGATCAGCTTCGGCGAGCCAAGAGCCGTCCGCAGCCGAGCCATCGCCGTCTCCACCGCATGCTCATCACGCCCGGCCCCCGGCAACGACCGCAGCAGCTCCGACCGCGCCACGACCCAGCCGGGCCGCCGGGCCAGGGTCCGCAGCAACGCCATCCCGGCGGGCGGCACCGTGCGCAGCTCCCCGTCCACGACCGCCGCGTGGCCACGGATCTCCAGCCGCCGCCCGGCGACCGGCAACGGCCGCACCCGCCCCGGAAGTTCCGCGGTCAGCAGCTGCACCAGCGGCCCGAGCCGGAACCGTTCGGGCTGGGAGGTGGGAATGTCGTGGGCCTCCAGCGGCAGCGCGGTGACCGGCCCCACGCACGCGGGCAGCACATCATGGCGGAGCGCGTCCAGCAGCTCCTCGCGCATCCCGCGCCGCTCCGCCCGGTCCAGCAGGCTCGCGGCGGCGGGCGCGCTCGTGAAGGTGACGGCATCCAGGGCGCGGGCCACCGTCGCGTCCAGCAGCCGGTCCACCGGCCCGATGTCCTCCGGTGGCATCCAGCGGTACACCGGAACCCCGACCACCTCCGCTCCCCCGGCCCGCAGCGACTCGACAAAGCCGGGCAGCGGCTCGCCGTGCAGCTGGACGGCGACGCGGTGGCCCTCGATGCCCTCCTCCAGCAGCCGCTCGAGCACCTCGGCCATCGACTCGGAGGCCGGGTACCACTCCTCGGTGAGTCCGGCGGCGCGGATCGCCCCGCGCACCTTGGGCCCGCGGGCCAGCAGCCGCACCTCGCGCAGCCGGTCGAGCAGGGCGTCGCCCAGGCCCCAGCCGTCGGCGGCCTCGACCCAGCCGCGGAAGCCGATGGCGGTGGTGGCGACCACGACATCCGGGGCGCTGTCGATCAACTGCTTGGTGGCGGCGAGGAGTTCGGAGTCGTCGGCGAGTGGCACGATCCGCAGCGCGGGCGCGTGCATCACCTCCGCGCCGCGGCGCCGCAGCAGGGCGCCGAGCTCATCCGCGCGGCGCGCGGCGGTGACTCCCACGGTGAATCCGGCGAGAGGGCCGACGGGCACCTCTTCGCCCGCGGCTCCGGTCTGTTCTCGGTGCATGGCTCTCGTCCCGATCTTCCGGTCTCCCGATTCACTCGCATATGGGCGCCTTCGGTTCCGCATCCTGTCGCCATCCCGTGTCGGTGGCGGTTCGCGGAGGTTTCCCAGGCGTAACGGAGTGGTCGGCCAGGAGCTTCCCCGGCCGACCGTACGCCCCGGGCCGCCGGGACGCCCGTGCGGACTGCTCAGACGTCCACGTAGGCGGGTTGCCGCTCCGACCGCGGATCATGCGCACCCGCCTGCGCGGCGGACACCGCGGCCGGGCGGCGGGCGCCACGGAGGTATACGGCCCAGGTGACCGCGGAGCACACCGCGTAGAAGCCGAGGAAGGAGACGAAGGCGGGGGTACCGGAGTGGGCGCCCGCGAACGACTCCCGGAAGGCGAGGTTGATCCCGAGCCCGCCGAGCGCGCCGACCGCTCCGATCAGCCCCATCGCCGCGCCCGACAGCCGCCGCCCGTAGGCCGCGGCATCCTCGCCGGTCAGACCGCGGGCCACGGCCTTCGCCTGGAAGATGCCGGGGATCATCTTGAAGGTGGAGCCGTTGCCGAGCCCGCTGAGGACGAAGAGGGCGATGAAGCCGACCAGGAAGACGGACAGCGACTTCTGCGCGGAGGCGTAGACGACCACGACGGTCGCGGCGGCCATGGCGGCGAAGGTCCACAGCGTGATCTTCGCACCGCCGTGGGCGTCGGCGAGCCGGCCGCCGACGGGCCGGATGAGCGACCCGAGCAGCGGGCCGATGAAGGTGAGCGAGGCGGCCTGGAGCGGGGTGCGGTCGAACTGGTTCTGCAGCACGAGCCCGAAGGCGAAGCTGTAGCCGATGAACGAGCCGAAGGTACCGATGTAGAGCAGCGACATGATCCAGGTGTGGGCGTCCCGCGCCGCCTCCTTGGCCGCCCCGGTGTCGTTGCGCACCGGCGCCAGGTTGTCCATGAACAACGCCGAGAGCGCGACCGCGACCACGATCAGCGGGATGTAGACGGCGAGCACGAGCCGCGGATGGGCCGCCCCGGCGGTGCCGATCACCAGCAGGCCGATCAGCTGGATCACGGGGACGCCGATGTTGCCGCCGCCCGCGTTGAGCCCGAGCGCCCAGCCCTTCCTGCGCAGCGGGTAGAAGGAGTTGATGTTGGTCATGGACGAGGCGAAGTTGCCGCCGCCGACCCCGGTGAGCGCCGCGACCACCATGAAGGTGGTGTACGAGGTCCCGGGCTCCATCAGCACGGCGGCGGTGATCGAGGGCACGAGCAGCAGCCCCGCGCTGATGATCGTCCAGTTGCGCCCGCCGAACCGCGCGACCGCGAAGGTGTACGGCACCCGCAGCACCCCGCCGACCAGGGTGGGCATCGCGACCAGGAAGAACTTCCCGGCCGGGTCGACGCCGTACTCCGGCCCCATGAACAGCACCATCACCGACCACAGGCTCCAGATGGAGAACCCTATGTGCTCGGAGACGATGGAGAAGATCAGATTCCGGGTGGCGATCCGCTCCCCCTTCTCCCTCCAGAAGCTCTCGTCCTCCGGGTCCCACTGCTCGATCCAGCGGCCCCCTTTGCGCGCGGCGGTGGTGGTCGGGGCAGTCATCACGCCTCCACAGTTCTCGGTGTCGCCACTGACGGTAGGGACGGCGGATTTCCGGGCTGTGGCGGCAGGTGACGTGGACGAAACCTTGCTCTCACCCGGCGGGCCGGGTGGCGGTGAGGGGGATTCCCGGGGTCCCGGAACCCCGTGGGAGCCAGTGCCACGGCACCCTCAAGGCCGACCACCACACCCTCGGGACCGACCACGGCACCCTTCAAGGCCGGTCGAGCCGTAGCCGCTCGGCTCTCGGCAACCCCGCGACCACCAGGTCGTAGGAGTCCTCGATGAGCTCCCGGACCAGCCGGTCCGGGAGGCCGCCGTCGACCGTCACCGTGTTCCAGTGGCGCTTGTTCATGTGCCACCCGGGGACGATCAGATCCGGATGCCCCTCACGGAGCCGACCCGCGTCCGCCGGGTCGCACTTCAGATTCACCGTGAGCGGACGGGCGTCCAGCGTCGTCAGGGCGAAGATCTTGCCGAGCACCTTGAAGGTCGAGACCTCCGGGTGCCGGGAGAACGGGAACTCCTCCACCACCGCGTTGAAGGAGAGGCAGAACGACCGCAGTTGCTCGGGGGTCACTCCGGATTCTCCTCGCACTCGACGCGCACTCGACTCGTACTCGGCCGAAGGGGCTCAGGGCTCGCACTGGGCTGAAGGGGCTCAACGAACCCAGTGGGGCCAGGACGATCCCCACGGTAGACCACGCCTCCGACAGCCGGATTCAGCCGGCGGAGCGCTCAGTCCGCCTCGGGGCGCGGCAGCCAGGAGCCCGGTGGGCGCTGGAGCCAGCCGGACGTGGTGGAGAGCGCACGGGCCGCGGCGTGGAGGGCGTCCAGGCCGGGGTGGGCGAGGCCCCTGCGCCACACGATGGAGACCGGTGAGAGCGGAACGGGCTCGGTGAGGGGGCGCAGCACCGCGCCGGGCAGGTGGGTGAACACCTCGCTGGCCAGCACCGACCAGCGGCGCTTGGTCACCACCCGGATGAACTCCTCGTCCCCGTCGATCTCCGGGAACGGCTCCGCCATCGCGATCCCGCGCCCCGTGAAGAGCTGGGCTGCCAGGTCCGTCCACTCGGTGGTGGTGTCATTGCCCGCCGCCGCGTACAGGGTCTCGCCGGCGAGCGCGGACAGCGGGATCTCCTCGAGCCGGGCCAGCGGGTGGTCCTCGCGCAGGACCACGGCGATGCGCTCGTAGCGGATCAGCCGGTGGTCCAGCCGGGCGAGCACGGCGGGGTCGAGGCCGCGGACCCGGCCGAAGGAGACGTCCAGGCGTCCGGCGAGGAGCTCGGCGGCGGCCCCGGCCAGCCCACTGTGGAAGCGGGCCACCAGCTCGGTCTCGGGGCCGACGCGGCGCCGCGCCTCCGCCAGCACCTGGCTTCCGGTGCTCACCGGGGCGCTCACGTCCACCAGCAGCGGACGGCGCTCGGCCCCGCTGAAGGCCGCCGCCAGGTCGTCCTGGGCCTGGAGCACCCGCCGGGCGTACGGCAGCAGCCGTTCGCCCGCGGCCGTGAGGGCGACCTGGCGGGTGGTACGGACGAACAGCTCCGCGCCCAACTCGCGTTCCAGGCGCCGGATATCGCGGCTGAGGGCCTGCTGGGCGACGTAGAGGCGGGCGGCGGCGCGGGTGAAGTGCAGCTCGTCGGCGACGGCGGTGAAGGCGCGCAGCAGGCGCGGTTCGATGTCCCGGTTCACCCGCACATGGTGACCGACGCGGCCCGCGACCCTCACCCGGCCAGCATTGACAACGGGGATGCGTGAATGGCCCCCGATCAGGTGTTGGACCGCCCCCGGCCGGGCCCGGGACCGTAGTGGCATGATCCTCTTCCTCGCCTCCCGCCCCGTCGTGCCCCGCCCCTCCCACCCCGGCACCACCCCGCCCCATCGCCGCCGATCCCCGCTCACCACCCTCGCGACCTTCGTCCGACGACTGCGGGCCCGGAACCGCACCCGCGTGGCCGAGCCGACACCCCGGCCAAGCGGCCCCGGCTCCCGGTCGACGCGACGCTGATGCCCCCGACCGGCGCGGGTCCCCCGCCATCGGCCGGATTCGTCATATGGAGCCGCCCACGGGGGCCCTCATCCCCCGGCCGGAGCGCACTCTTGTGCCCGGCGGCATGTTCTTCTGCCAGGTGGTTCCCCGGCACGAGCGCGTCCAGCTACTGCGGATCACTGCTTGGTGATCACCCCCGAAGCACCAAAGCGGCAGGGACCGCCCTCCGCCGCGTCGGCCTCCGCCAGGAAGGGCCCGAGCAGGGACAGCAGGGGGCCGGGGCGTTCCTCGGGGAGGAAGTGGCCACTGTCGTCGATCACGGCGCCGCGGGTCGCCGGGGCGACCTGGCCGAGGCTGTGGACGGGGGCCGGGCCGCCGGCCCGGCCGCAGCCGACGGCCAGGGTGGGCATCGGGAGCGGGGTGCGGGCGAGTTCGGTGAGGGCGGCGGTGTCGGCGGGGGCGTTGCGGTAGTACGCGAAGCCGTTGGCCAGCCGGCCCGGGCGGGTGTAGGTGCGCAGATAGGTGTCGACATCGGCGGGGCGGATGGCCCCGGTCTCCAGGGCGTGCCCGTAGAAGTGCTCCAGCAGGATCCGCTCCCGGCCCGCCGCCAGCTCCTCCGCGAGGCCGGGCACCGAGAAGAAGCCGAAGTGCCAGAGCCCGGCGGCGGCGATCAGTTCGCTCAGCCCGAAGCCGTGCAGTGGCACGGCGAGCAGGGTGAAGCTGCGGACCCGGGCGGGATGGGCGGCGGCCCACGCATAGCCGATGGGGCCGCCCAGGTCGTGGCCGACGACATGGACCCGGTCCAGGCCCAGCTCGGCGCGCCAGGCGTCGAGCAGGTCGGCGGCGATCCGGACCCCGTGGCCGTGCGGGGAGGAGCCCGAGTCGCCCAGGCCCGGCAGATCCACCGCGAACACCTCGTGGTGACGGGCGAGTTCGGGGATCACCTTGCGCCAGGCGTACCAGGTCTGCGGCCAGCCGTGGAGCAGTACGACGGGGGTCCCCGGCCCCGCCGCCCGCACCCAGTGCAGCCGTACGCCTTCGATCGTCGTCTCGCGGTGTTCTCGCGTTTCGCTCATGCGAGCCAGTCGAGCACCGGACCGATGATGCTTTCCTCTTTGATATATGAGACGTGAAGGGATTATTCGCGATCAGATATAGGCTTGGCCGTTATGGAGCTGCGCCATCTCCGCTACGCGCTCGCCCTCGCCGAGCACGCCCACTTCGGCCGCGCCGCCACCGCGCTGGGCATCCGGCAGCCCCCGCTGTCCCAGCAGATCAAGGCGCTGGAGACCGAGCTGGGCGTACGGCTCTTCGACCGCACCGGGCACGGGGTGCGGCCCACCGCCGCGGGTGAGGCGTTCCTGGCCCGGGCCCGGCAGGTGCTGGACCATCTCGACCTCGCCGTACGGGACGCGGCCGACGCCGGGCGGGGCGAGACCGGTTCGCTCGCCATCGGCTTCCTCGGCACCGCGCTGGCCGCCGTGCTGCCCGAGGTGCTCACCGCCTTCCGGACCCGCCGCCCGCAGGTCCGGCTGGAGCTGCGGGAACTCCCCAGCGCCCGGCAGATCGAGGCGCTGCTGGACGGCAGCCTGGACGCCGGGGTCATCTGCGGCCCGCCGCCCGCGGCCGCCCGGCGGCGGCTGACCAGCCTGCCGCTGGCCCGGGAGACCCTGGTGGCGGCGGTGCCGTCCGGCCATCCGCTGACCAGCGCCGCGGCCGTGCCCGTACGGGCGCTGGACAGCGAGCCGCTGGTCCTCTCCTCGCGGCAGGCCGAGCCCGCCGCCGCCGATGTGGCGCTGACCGTATGCCGCGCCGCCGGGGTCGAGCCGCGGATCGCGCATGAGGCGCACAATCTGCACACCCTGCTGGGGCTGGTCGCCTGCGGGCTCGGCATCGGCATCGGACCGGCGGGGATGCGGCGCTTCCGGCATGTGGGGGTGACCCTGCTGCCGCTGGAACCGGCCGCCGCCGGGCTGGAGTTCCACCTCGCCCACCGCCGCGGCCCGGTCCCGAGCGTCCTGGGCGCCTTCCTCCGCACGGTGCGCCAGGTCCACAAGGGCTGAGGCTGCCGGCGCTTCCGGGTGCGCCCGTTTTGTCAACGGCATTGACATATCTATATCACCCCTCGTATACCTCTCCCCATCGAAGCGCTTCGACGAACGTTGCACATACGCCCTTCCTTCCAACCTCTCGGAGGCAGCGGATGTTGACGGCACGGAAACGGACGAAACAAACGGTGGCCCTCATTGCGGCCACGCTCGCAACATCCCTGGTCATAGCGGGTTGCGGGGACAGCGGGGACGAGGCCGGGGACGGCAAATCGCTCAAGTTGTGGCACTACGAGGCGCCCAACAGCGCCATGGGCATCGCCTGGAAGCAGGCCATCGAGGAGTTCAAGAAGAGCCATCCGGGCGTCACGGTGAAGGTCGAGGAGAAGGGCTTCGAACAGATCCAGAAGACCGCCTCGATGGTCCTCAACTCGGGTGACGCACCGGATCTGATGGAGTACAACAAGGGCAACGCCACCACCGGGCTGCTCTCCAAGCAGGGCCTGCTCACCGACCTCACCCCCGAGGTCACCAAGCGCGGCTGGGACAAGCCGCTCAGCCCCGGCGTGCGCACCACCAGCCGCTACGACGCCCAGGGCGTGATGGGCTCCGGCAACTGGTACGGGATCCCCAACTACGCCGAGTACACGATGGTCTTCTACAACAAGACCCTCTTCACCAAGCACCACATCAAGGTCCCGGCCACCTTCGACGAGTTCACCGCCGCCCTGAAGGCGTTCAAGGCCAAGGGCGTCACCCCGCTGGCCAGCGCGGGCGCCGAATACCCCGCCCACCAGTACGTCTACCAGCTCGCCCTCTCCAAGGCCGACCGCTCCTGGGTGGACGCCTATGAGCAGTACAAGGGCAAGCCGGACTTCCACGACGCCGCCTGGACCTATGGCGCCACCACCTTCGCCGACTGGGTGAAGAAGGGCTATATCGCCAAGAGTTCGAGCGGCGCCAAGGCCGAGGACGCGGGCGCGGCCTTCATCGCGGGGAAGTATCCGATGTTCTTCTCCGGCAGCTGGTGGTTCGGCCGCTTCAAGTCCGAGATGAAGGACGAGTGGGGCACGTTCCCCTTCCCCGGCTCCAAGCTCACCCTCGGCTCCGGCGGCAATCTCTGGGTCGTCCCCAAGGGCGCCAAGAACAAGGAGCTCGCCTACGACTTCATCGACATCACGATGAAGAAGGGCATCCAGAACACCCTCGGCGACAACGGCGGAGTGCCCGTGGCCGCCGATCCCTCAGCGATCACCGACCCCAAGTCCAAGGCGCTGATCAAGGACTTCACCACCTATGCCGACGGCGATGGCCTGGCCTTCTACCCCGACTGGCCGGTCCCCGGCTTCTACGACGTCCTCGTCTCCGAGACCCAGAAGCTGATGACCGGCAGCGCCGGGCCCGACGCCTATCTGGACGCGCTGAAGAAGGCGTACGACGCGGGCGCGCCGAAGGGGTGAGCCCCCGATGAGCTCCCACGGCCACGGCGTCCGACGCGGGCGCCGCGAATATCCGTACGCCCTGTTCCTGCTCCCCGGCGCGCTGGCCTTCCTCGCCGTCATCGTCGTCCCGTTCCTGATGAACACCGGGATCAGCCTCACCCACTGGCAGGGAGTGGGCAGCCCGAAGTGGGCCGGGCTCGCCAACTACCGCGAGCTGCTGGACGACTCCGCCTTCTGGGAGTCCTTCCGGCACAGCCTCGCGATGGTGGTGGCGATGGCGGTGCTCCCCACCGCCCTCGGCCTGGTGCTGGCCGCCGCGCTCTTCGACTACATCGCCAAACACATCGGCACCCGCACCGCGAGCGTGCTGCGCGCCTGCTTCTATCTGCCCCAGGTGCTGCCGATCGCGGTGGCCGGAATCGTCTGGAGCTGGATCCTCGCCCCGGAGAACGGCGCGCTCAACGAGGCGCTGGGCGCCGTCGGCCTCGGCTCGCTGCGCCATGACTGGCTGGGCGACCCGGACTTCGCGCTCTACAGCGTGATGGCCGTGATGGTGTGGGTCCAGCTCGGCTTTCCGCTGGTGGTCTTCATGGCCGGGCTGCAGCGCGCCGATCCGTCCCTGCACGAGGCGGCGGAGCTGGACGGGGCCTCGTGGTGGCGTCGGTTCTGGCATGTGACACTGCCCCAGATCCGCCCGGAGATCTATGTCGTGCTGCTGTGGTGCACCATCGCGGCGCTCAAGGTCTTCGGCGCGGTGTATGTGCTCACCAAGGGCGGGCCGGGTGGGGCCACCAATGTCCCCTCGTACTTCTCCTTCCAGTCCTTCTTCGAGAAGACACAGGTGGGCTACGGCTCCGCGGTCTCCACCACCCTCACCGTGATCATCCTGGCGCTGGCCCTGGTGGCATTGCGCCTGCAAACCCGGGCGGAGGACCAGTGAACGCCGTCAAGGGGCCGGTCAACGCCCTCAAGCGACACCAGGCCCCGGCCCGCTATCCCGTACTGGCCGCGCTGACCGTGGCGGCCGCGCTCATGGTGCTGCCGTTCCTCGTGGTGGCCCTCAACGCCGTGAAATCGCCCGCCGACTACTCCGCGAACGGCCCGCTGAGCCTGCCCGAGGGGATCCACCTCGACGGCCTGCGGGACTTCTGGCAACGGGTCGACTTCGGCCGGAAGCTGTTCAACTCCGCGCTGATCTCCGGCTCGGTGGCGGTGCTCGCCGCGCTGCTGTCGGTGCTCAACGCGTATGCGATCGGCATCGGGCGGGTCAGGGGCCGCCCCTGGGTGCTGGCCTTCTTCGTACTGGCCAACATGCTGCCGCAGGAGGCCTTGGTCTACCCCGTCTACTACCTGTCCAAGCAGGTGGGCCTCTACGACACCCGGCTGAGCGTGATCATCGTCTTCACCGTGATCCAGTCGGCCTTCGGCACCTATCTGCTCTCCTCCGTGCTCGGCGCCTTCCCCAAGGAGGTCATCGAGGCGGCCCGGATCGACGGCGCCACCAAATGGCAGGTGCTGTGGCGGGTCGTGGTGCCGGTCAGCCGCCCCACCATCGGAGTCCTGCTGGTCTTCTTCTTCATCTGGACCTGGAACGAGTTCCTGCTGCCCCTGGTGATGCTGATCTCCAACGACAACCAGACGGTCTCGGTGGCGCTCGGCGTCCTCCAGGGCCAGCGGCTGATGGACGCCACCATGACCAACGCGGCCGCCCTGCTGGGGGTGCTCCCCGCGTTCTGCTTCTTCCTGATCTTCCAGCGGACCCTGACCCGTGGCATCGCCATGGGCGCGGTCAAATGACGAGGAGGGCCGCATGAAGTTCAGCGACGGCTACTGGAGACTGCGCGAGGGCGTCCACGCCGCGTACCCCCAGGGGGTGCTCGATGTGGAGACCGCCCCCGGCACCCTGACCGTCCACGCCCCCACCCATCCCGTACGCCACCGCGGCGATCTGCTCAAGGGTCCCGCCCTCACCCTGACCTGCACCGCCCCCATGCCCGATGTGATCGCCGTCCGGATCACCCACTTCGCGGGCGGGGTGGAGCGCGGCCCGTCGTTCGAGATCGCCCGCGAGAAGTACGACGCCGAGGTGAGCTGCGACGACGGGGAGGCCCGGCTCACCTCGGGCGCGCTCTCGGTGCGCTTCGCCCGCACCGGACCCTGGCGGATGGACTTCGAGGCCGCCGGGCGCGCGCTCACCGGCAGCGGCGTCAAGGACATGGGCATCATGGAGACCGCCGACGGCCACCACCACCTGCGCGAACGGCTCGCGCTGCGGGTCGGCACCTCCGTATACGGCCTCGGCGAGCGCTTCGGCCCGCTGGTGAGGAACGGCCAGGCCGTCGACGTCTGGAACGCCGACGGCGGCACCGCCACCGAGCAGGCGTACAAGAACGTCCCGTTCCTCCTCACCGACGCGGGCTACGGCGTCTTCGTGGACCACCCCGGCCGGGTCTCCTTCGAGGTCGGCTCGGAGGCGGTCTCCCGGATCCAGTTCAGCGCCGAGGACCAGGAGCTCACGTACTACGTCATCCACGGGCCCACCCCGAAGGAGATCCTGCGCCGCTACACCGCGCTCACCGGCCGCCCCGCGCTGCCGCCCGCGTGGTCCTTCGGGCTGTGGCTGTCCACCTCCTTCACCACCTCCTACGACGAGGAGACGGTCAGCGGCTTCGTCGACGGCATGGCGGAACGCGCGCTGCCGCTGTCCGTCTTCCACTTCGACTGCTTCTGGATGCGCGAGTACCAGTGGTGCGACTTCACCTGGGATCCACGGGTCTTCCCCGACCCCGCGGGCATGCTGCGGCGGCTGCGCGAGCGGGGGCTGAAGATCTCCGTCTGGATCAATCCGTACATCGGCCAGCGCTCCCCGCTCTTCGCCGAGGGCAAGGCGGCCGGGCATCTGCTGAAGCGGCCGGACGGGTCGGTGTGGCAGTGGGACCTGTGGCAGCCGGGCATGGCGCTGGTGGACTTCACCAACCCCGACGCCCGCGCCTGGTACGCGGCCAAGCTGACCGCGCTGCTGGACATGGGCGTGGACTGCTTCAAGACCGACTTCGGCGAGCGGGTGCCCACTGATGTGGTGTACGCGGACGGCTCCGACCCCGAGCGGATGCACAACTACTACACCCACCTCTACAACCGCACCGTCCACGAGGCGCTGAGCGAGCGGCGCGGGGAGGGCGAGGCGGTGGTCTTCGCGCGCTCGGCCACGGCGGGCGGCCAGCGGTTCCCGGTGCACTGGGGCGGCGACTGCGAGTCCACCTACGAGGCGATGGCCGAATCGCTGCGCGGCGGACTCTCGCTGGGTCTCTCCGGCTTCGGCTTCTGGAGCCATGACATCGGCGGCTTCGAGGGCACCCCGGACCCGGCCCTGTTCAAACGGTGGATCGCCTTCGGGCTGCTGTCCTCGCACAGCAGGCTGCACGGCTCGTCCTCCTACCGGGTGCCGTGGCTCTTCGACGAGGAGTCGGTCGAGGTGCTGCGCCACTTCACCCGGCTGAAGCTGCGGCTGATGCCGTATCTGTACGAGGCGGCGCGGCAGGCGCACACCGAGGGCGTCCCGGTGATGCGCGCCATGGTCCTGGAGTTCCCGGACGACCCCGGGTGCGCGGGTCTCGAGCGGCAGTACATGCTCGGCGGGGATCTGCTGGTCGCCCCGGTCTTCGACGACGAGGGCGAGGTGACGTACTACGTGCCCGAGGGCGTCTGGACCCATGTGCCGAGCGGGCGGACCGTGCGCGGCCCGGCCTGGGTGCGCGAGACCCACGGCTTCCTCAGCGTCCCGCTGCTGGCCCGCCCCGGCGCGGTGATCCCGTTCGGGGCGGCCGACGACCGCCCCGACGCCGACTGGGCGGACGGGATCACACTGCGGGTGTACGAACCGGCGGCGGACCCGGTCACGGTGCGGGTACCGCGCCCGGACGGCACGACGGCCGCCACCTTCACCGTCGTCCGGGACGGGGCGGTGCTGCGCGCCGAGGCCGCCGGCACCTCGGCGCCGTGGCGGCTGGAGGTGGCCGGCGGCCCGTCCGCGGAGGCGGCGGCGGGGACGGCGGTGCTGACGGTGCCGCTGCCTCTCAGCAGTGGTGGGGCTTGACCCAGGAGCACTCGCGTCCGGCGTCGGCCACGGCGGCCGCGGCACCCCGTACGGCACGGGGCCGCACCGCCTCCGCATGGCCCTCGCCGGACTTCGCGAGCGTCACCACGATCGCGTCCTCCAGGTTCTTCACGGACGGGGCGAGGTAGTTGTTGAGGACGACGCTGTAGACCAGTTCCCTGCCGTCCGCGTCGGTGACATAGCCGGAGAGCGCGGAGGCGCCGGTCAGGGAGCCGGTCTTGCCGCGCGCGTTCCCGGCCGCCGGGGTGGAGCACATCCGCGTACGCAGGGTGCCGCCCACGAACCGGTCCGGGGCGCAGGCCACCGGCAGCGAGGCGTACCAGTCGGCGTACCAGGGCTCGTCGCGCACCGACAGCAGCAGTTCGGTGAGGCGCCCGGCCGCGATGTTGTCCATCCGGGACAGCCCCGAGCCGTCCACCTGACGCACCGCGCCGCTGTCCACGCCCTGCTTCTTCAGCCAGTCGGCGATGGCGGCGAGCCCCGCGTCCCAGGTGCCGCGCCCGGCCGTCGCATAGCCGATGGCCTTGGTGAGCGCCTCGGCGTGGATGTTGTTGGACAGCTTCATGAAGGGGATGAGCAGATCCTTGAGCGGCATGGAGCGGTGCGAGGCGAGCGTCCGGGCGTCCGCCGGAGCGGCCCGGCCCAGGCGGGTGGGCCCGGCCACGCGGACGCCGTGCCGTTCGAGGGCGTCGGCGAAGACCGAGGTGGCGTAGCCGGTGGGCTCCCACACGCTGACCCACTCCTTGGCGGTCGCCGCCCCGGCCGGAAGGGCCCCGCTGACGGTGATGGTGTTGGAGCCGTGCCGCCGTTCGAGAGTGAGGCCGCCGCTTCCGGTGGTCGCGCGGTTGTCGATCCGTACGTAGGCGTTCGGCGGCGTGACGGTGACCTTCGGCCGGTCGCCGGTCGCCGCGCCCGGGGTCACCTCCACGATGACGCTGCCCGCGTCGTAGTCCGTGTCGGGGGCGAGGGTTAGCGCGGAGATCTGCGCCGCGTAGTACGAGGACTCGTCGTCGGCCGCCCAGGAGCGGCCCACCCGCTGGGCGTCGAACCGGGTGTCATCGGCGATCAGCCGCCCGCTGACCTTGGTGATCCCCGCGTCGGCGACGCCCTTCGCCAGGCGGTCGTAGTCCGCGGCGAGCAGCGTGGGGTCGCCGGTGCCGCGAAGGTAGAGATCGCCCCGGAGAGTGTGCCCGCGGCGGGCGCCGTCGGTCAGCACATCGGTGCGGAAGCGGTGGCCGGGGCCGAGCAGCCCCATGGCGGCGGCCGAGGTGAACAGCTTGGTGTTGGAGGCCGGCATCAGCCGGTCATCGGGCCGGTGCTGGTACAGAACGGCGCCGGAGTCGGCGTCGGCGACCACGACCCCGGCCGCGCCGCCCTTCAGCAGGGGGTCCGCGAGGACGGTGTCGAGGGCGTCACCGATCCCGGCGCGGGAGGTGTCCGCACCGGCCGGTGAGCTCCAGGTGAGGGTGAAGGCGAGTCCGATGACGAGGGGCCAGCTCCAGGCACGCGCACGACGGTTCACAGGTCTCCTCATGGCACGGCAGGATCCCGTACCCCGCCCCTTCGCGACAGAGCGCCCGAAGGTGGCAACCGAAGTTCCGGATCAACGCGTCCCCTGTGTCGGGCGGGGGAAATCGAACACGACGAGAGGCGAACCACCGATGGCCATGCCCGGAGCCGATCTGCTGTGCGTCGCGGTCGGATTGTTGCTCTACGTCTTCGCCTGGCGCGACGCCCAGCTGGTGCGACGGCTGCGCCGCGAAGGGTTCCGTACGGAGGGCCTGGTGGTCGCCAACGTCGTGGACCGCCGAAGCCGGAACGGGAACCAGAGCCCGACCCAGACGCCGGTCATCCGGTTCCACGACCACCAGGGCTACATGGTGGAGTTCACGACCGCGATCCAGGGCGTCGGCCTGGGGCTGGCGACCGGCCGGAGAGTGGAGGTGATGTACCTCCCGGGCGAGTCGCAGAAGGCCCGGGTATGGACGCGCCGCCACATACTCGGCCCGTCGGCGGGCCTGACCCTGGGCGGCACGCTCTTCTTCGGCTTCGGCCTGGTGACCGCCTTCAGCTGAAGGGTGGCCCCGGGCCATGCCAGGCCGGGGTGGGCGGCCGTCAGCCGGGCCGGGCGGCTCAACCAGCGGCGGGACTCGAGAGGACGTCAGTCGGCAACAGGGGCGGGCGCGGCCGCCAGGCATCAGCGGGGCGTGGTCAGGGCGAGGCTTTCGGGGAGGGCGGCGACGGCCTCGCGGAGGCGGTCGGCCAGTTCCCCGGCGGTGGGGGGCTCGGTATGGCCCGCCTCGCGCGCCGCGTCCGCCCGCGCCACCCAGCCCGCCAGCGCCCCGTGGAACGCGGCGACCAGCATGTCCACGGCCAGCCGCGGCCGGAGGTCGCCCGGCGCCCCGAGGCCGAATCGGCGGTGCAGGATCGCCAGCGCCTCCTGCGTGGTGGCCTCGCAGAACTGGAGGCCGTGCGCGCCCATCGAAGGGGTCCGCTCGGCCAGCCGCCGGCTGAGCAGCATCCGGCGGGCCCAGCCCTCGTCGTCCATCCGCGCCAGCGCGGCCAGCAGCGCGTCCCGCCCCAGCTCCACCACCGGCAGCCCGGCCGGGTCCACGGTCTCCAGCTCCTCCAGGAAGGCCCGCCACAGATCCTGGTCGGGGGCCATCGCGACATCTTCCTTGCTGGTGAAGGTGCGGAAGAAGGTGCGCTTGGAGACCTCCACCTCCTCGCACAGCTCGTCCAGCGTCACCCCGCCGAAGCCGCGCCGGGTGAACAGCTCCAGCGCGGTGTCTATCAGCGTCTGACGGGTGCGCCGCTTCTTGCGTTCGCGCAGTGAGGAGTTGGGAGCGGCAGTCACGGCGAAAAGTGTAGCCGTCATCGATGGCGCCACTTGCACGCGTTTGCCACTCAGTGGCATAACTGGTGTCGCCATCATTCACCGGAAAGGCGAACCGCCATGCGTGCCCTGCTCGTTGACCACTCCTCCCCCTCCGGCCTCCGCCTCGGCGTGGCCGCCGACCCCGAACCCGTCCCCCACCAGGCGCTGGTCCGGGTGACCGCCACCTCCCTCAACTACGGCGAGGTCGCCCACCGGACCGAGGCCCCCGACGGCACCGTGCTGGGCTGGGACGCCGCCGGAGTGGTCGAGCGCGCCGCCGCCGACGGCTCGGGACCGGCCGCCGGAACCCCCGTCGTCACCCTGGGCGGGGACGGCGGCTGGGCCGAGTTGCGCGCGGTGGACACCGGAATGCTCGGCGTCCCGCCCGCCGGTGCCGACCCCGGCGCCATCAGCACCATCCCGGTCGCGGGCGGCAGCGCCCTGCGCGCACTGCGCCGGATCGGCGACACCCTCGGCCGGCGCATCCTGGTCACGGGCGCCACCGGCGGGGTCGGCCGGTACGCCGTCCAGCTCGCCCGGCTCGGCGGCGCGTACGTCATCGCCTCCACCGGCGATCCGGCGGCCCACGGCGACGGTCTGCGCACGCTGGGCGCCCACCAGGTGGTCACGGACCCGGCAGAGATCGACGAGCCGGTGCACGGAGTGGTCGACAACGTCGGCGGACCGCAGCTGGTGGCCGCGTACGACAAGCTCGCCGCGCACGGCACCCTGGTATCCGTCGGCCATGTGACGGGCCAGCCCGAGACCTTCCCGTTCGGCGCCCTCTACGGCAACGAAGGCCGCCACAACCGCTCCATCGTCACCTTCTACCTGCTGGACCGCCCCGACATCGGCGCGGACCTCGGCTGGCTCGCGAAGCGCGTCACGACGGGCGACCTGGACCCCCAGATCACCTGGCGCGGCGGCTGGGACCGCGCCGAGGAGGCCGTCACCGCCCTCCTGGACCGCCGCCTCCACGGCAAGGCGGTCCTGGACATCGGCTGACCATCACCGTGAGAACAGGCGCCTCCGGCGAGGACTGGGCAGTGCCCACCGCTCGGTATCCCCACGCCACGTAGAGGGCCTGCACCTTCCCGTCCTGGTTCAGGGGGTTGACCATCAACGAAGCTTGCGACTCGGGCCGCCCGGCCAGCAGGACGTCATGCAGCCCACGGGCGATCCCCTGCCTCCGCCACTGCTGGCGAACCATCATCTCTTTCACCGCGACGGTCGAAGCGCTCGCGATGCCCGGCTCGGGCTCCGGGCGCGTGCGGCGCCACCAGCGGTCCTCCGCTCCGGTGAGCCGGTTGGCGTAGAGATAGCCGACGGGCTCGCCCGAGTCATACGCCACCACGGCCTCCCAACCCGGTTCGGCGGCGTGCCGGTGCAATCGCTCCCCGAATGTCTCCGGGGCGTAGTGCGGCAGGTGGAGCTTGTGCGCCCAGCACTCCTTGTAGATTCCCACCAGGTCATCCCACACGGACTCCACGTCCCCGATTCGGACGAGACTCACGCCGTCTTCCACTGCTGCTCCCACAAGTCGTAGACAGGTCCGGGCGAGATCCGGCGAAGGTCACGGGTGAACGAGTCGAGCATGGACCGTACCCGGGGGTGCTCCACGTCAATGGAGGCAGCGGTGGCCACGGCCCGCTCCGCCTCGCCCTGGCCGAGCTGGGCGCGGGCCAGGCGGGCGGTCGTGATGGCCCGGGAGCGGACGAGATGGGGGCGGAACAGAGTGAGGGAGGCATGCGCCTCCGCCTCCGCCTCGGCCCCTCGCCCGGCGGCCAGGTACGCGGTGGTGGCAAGGCTGTGCACTTCGGCTTCGTCGTAGAACGCGGTCAGCCACAGCGGCCGTCGCTCGCCCGGATCGGCTCGGACCAACGCTTCCCGGGCACAGCCCAGGGCGCGGTCCACACCGGCCTTGTCCCGCGTCAGGCCGAGGATCGCGGCGTGCCGGGCGTGGCCGAGGGAAGCGAAGAGCGGGTCACGGCGGGTGATGGACAGGCGCCGGGCGACATCGTTGGCATCGAGGGCATCGACCGGTCGGCCCAGGTGGCGGTAGAGACTGCCCTTGTGGGACCAGACGCGGAACAGGATGGTCTGATCGCCGGACTCCTGGGCAAGGCTGGCCGCCCGCTCGTGATGCCGTAGGGCCGCGTCGAAACGACGCCCGTCGGTGGCGGCCCACATGGCACTGGACACGCAGGCGGCGGCCGTGGCGTACAGGGCGTGCCTGACGCGCTGGGAACACGAACCACGCTGGCGCAGGGCAACGGCTTCATCCGCCAGGGCCAGGGCAGCGGCCTCGGTCTGCTTGTCCCCGCCCTTCTTGTGGTCGGCGGCGATGAGTTTGGCGAAGCGGCCTTGCAGGGCCCGTACGTCGCCCATGCCGACACGGTAAGGCGTGGCGGGAGCCGGTGCGGTTACGGCCGCTCCCAGCACGACTCCCGTGGCGAGGGCCTGGCGGCGGTTCACGTTGTCCTCCGGAGTGGCGGTGGGGAGACGGCCCGGCGGGGGAACGAATCCCAGCTCGGCCGGTGCCCGGCCCAGTGCCATCGTGAGGGCGCGGCGCTGGAGTTCGTGAGGCCAGCGGGTCTGTCCGCTCAGCCACCGCCGCACCACCCGGTCACCGATCCGGCCGGGTCTTCCGGTCATCCGCTCGATGGCCTTGTTCACCGCCTGGGCCAACTTCTCCTGCGTTAATCCAGCATCGTCCAGGGCCATTTGGAGGGCTTGGTTCCCCATGCTTCCACGGTAGACACGCACGCACAGACCACCAAGGAACTTGGTCAAGGCGAGGCAAAAAGGTCCGGGTGCATGCGGGTAGGGCGGCTTGCACATGCCCTAAACACGGAGCGCTCCCGAGCGTTGACTGGGTGTCATGCAGCGCCAGGCCGTCCACACGCGCAGCCCGTTCCCCAGGGTCTCCACGCCGCCTGGCCCACTCACCAGAAGGCCGACGAGATGCCCACGATGATGGCCAGCAAGCCCTCACCGCTCACACCCACCGGAACCGGCCATCCGACCTACACCCAGTCGCTCCCGTGTGCCGAGGAGTCCGTAGGCATCGCGCGGCTGTCCGTCGCCGCGACCCTGCGCGCCTGGGGGCTGGAGATCCTGGTGGACGACGCCCGCTTGATCGCCTCAGAGCTGGCCACCAACGCGATCCGGCACGCCACCCGCCACACCCCCGATCCCGAGCAGCGCGGCTGCTTCCGCCTCAAGGTCGAACGCCCCAGCGATCACCTGGTACGCATCTCGACGTTCGACCGGTCCCACACCGCCCCTCGCGTCGTCCAGGCGACCGAAACGGCCGAGTCCGGGCGCGGCATGACTGTGGTGGACGCCGTCTCCTGCCGGTGGGGCATCGACCCCAAGCCGTGGGGCAAAGGCGTCTGGGCAGAGTGCGCCACCCCGGGTCACCTGCCATGACGCGCGACCGGCGGCGGGCGGCCGTCCCTCACCCGTGAGCGAAGAGTGCGGACACACCACATCCACCTATCCGAATGGAGAAGCCGTGACCACATACACCGCCCCCAGCCGGCCCGAGAAAGTCCGCCCCTGGGGCCTGCGGCCACTCGGCCCGTACCCCACGACGGTGGAGATGCCGTTCACCACCGTCACCATCGACCCGGACACCCAGACCGGAGTGTTCCGCAACCGTGACGGCCTGGTGGTCTAGATGGGCAGGCACGGCACGAGCTCAGCCACCTCGACATCGACCGTGACGAACCTGGACTCGTGCAACGACGCGGGCTCCGACCAGGACTCCCAGCAGGACTGACAGCCCCGATGGCCGACACGAGACCGGTCCTGGTGGTCACCGAACCGCTCGACATCACCGCCGACATGGTGATCACTCACCTCAACGAGCGCGATATTCCGGTGGTCCGCTTCAACCCCGCGGACCTCCCGGCCGGGGAGCTGACGGTCTCGGCGTGGTTCGGCGGGCGCCCGGCCGCCACTCCGGTGGCCGGGCAGCTCCGTACCCCGTCGAGGACCGCCGACCTGGAACACGTACGGGCGGTGTACTGGCGCCGCCCCGTCTGGCCCACCTTCGAACGCCTGGACGCGGACGACGCACGCTATGCCGCCGCGCAGGTCCGCAACGGAATCGCGGGCGTCCTCCACGCCCTCGACGGTCCGCTATGGGTCAACCACCCCATCCGCAACGCGGCAGCCGACCACAAACCCACCCAACTCGCCGTCGCCGCACGCCTCGGCCTCACCGTGCCCGCTACGCTGGTGACCAACGACCCCGGCGAGGTACGCGAATTCATCACCGCGCACGGGCAGGTGATCACCAAGACGTTGCGCTGGACCCCGTACGAGCGAGACGGCGTCGGCATGACGAGCTGGGCCGAGCCGGTCACCGCCGACGAGGTGGACGACGGCGTGGCCGTCGCTCCGCACCTGTTCCAGGCCCGTGTGGACAAGGTGGCCGACCTCCGGGTGCTGGTCGTCGGACGGCGGTCGTTCGCCGTCCGCATCGACTCCGACCTGCTGGACTGGCGCAAGGACTACTCCGCCCTCTCGTACCGTGTGGTAGGCCTGCCGGATCGGTTGAAGAGAGCACTCCTCGCCTGCCTCGACCATTTCGGCCTCCTCTCCGGGAGCTTTGATCTCGCCCTCGACCGCGACGGCGAACCCCACTGGCTGGAGCTGAACTCGAACGGCCAATGGGGGTGGCTGGAGGAGAAGACCGGCCTGCCGATGGCCGCCGCCTTCGCCGACCTACTCGCGCAAGGAGATGCCTTCCGATGACACCCGACACCGCACCGGAGCGGCGCGCCCTCGCCGACCGGCTCCAGGAGGCAGGAGTCCTGATCCACCCGCAGTGGCGCGCGGCGGTCGAAGCCGTACCCCGTGAGCTGTTCCTCCGGCCAGGCGTGTTTCTGCCCACCGACGGCGGGCGCTGGGTGCCCGTCACCAGCCCCGGGGAATGGGCGAAGATCGCCTACCGCGACGAGTCCCTGGTGACCCAGCTGGACGGCCACCTCACCGCCGACCGGACGACCGGACCCGTTCCCGGCGTGCCCACGTCATCCTCCACCACGCCCGTCACCGTCGTCGGCATGCTCCAGGCCCTGGACGTCGAGGACGGTCACACCGCGCTGGAGATCGGCACCGGTACCGGCTACTCCGCCGCCCTGATGTGCCACCGGCTCGGAGAGGACAACGTCACCACGATCGAGGTGGACCCGGGCGTGGCTGCCCGTGCGGACGCCGCCCTGGAGGCCGCTGGATATTCCACCTGGACCATGACCGGTGACGGGCTCCTCGGCCACCCCCGCCGTGCCCCTTACGACCGGGTGATCGCTACCTGTGCGGTACGCCGCGTCCCCCATACCTGGGTACGCCAGACCAAGCCGGGCGGCACCATCCTCGCCACCCTCTCCCCCGGCTCGTGGGCGTACGGCACCGGCCTCGCCAAGATCGCCGTGAACGACGACGGCACAGCCGAGGGGCGGATCATCGGGGAGTCGTCGTTCATGCAGGCCCGCTCCCAGGCCCCCGTACCGCTCGCCGGGGACCTCTCGGCGCGCGCCGCCTACGCCGACAGCGAGCGCGAAGCGAAGGTGCCGCCGACCCTGCTGGAGAAGTGGATGCCCGCCTTTCTCACCCAGCTCGCCGCGCCCGGCGCCCAGCTCGTACGCGCCACCCGGAGCGATGGCCGCCGACAGCTCTACGTCTTCGATGCCGACCGGGAATCCTTCGCCGCGTTCACCGGGAACGGCTCCGGCTGGACCGTCCGGCAAGGCGGTCCGGTGGCACTGTGGGACGACATCGAGCGGACGCTCATCGCCTGGCAGGACGCCGAATGTCCCGACATCGGCACCGTGCGGCTCCGCGTCACCCCCCGCTCGCACACGTACCGGATCGGCGACCGGCCCGCACTGCGCTGGGAACACCGGCTCGGCTGAACACCGATGAGCGCCGAAACGCGACTGAGCGCCGAAACGCGACGAAGGGCCCCGCCGTGGTGGCGGGGCCCTTCGTCGTACATGGGATGAGTGGAGATGGCGGGAATCGAACCCGCGTCCAACGGTGCGGAATCAGGGCTTCTCCGAGCGCAGTCCGCTGTGCTTTTCTCGGCCCCGGAGATCACGCGGACAAGTCTCCGACGGGCTCAGTCACTGTTTGATTTCCCACTACACCCCGTGACCGGGTCTAGTGGTTTAGTTCCCTAGTCGATGCCAGGATCCGGGTCGGGAACAGCCCCGGGCTGACACTTCGCAAAGTCGCTACTTAGGCAGCGAGGGCGAAGGAATCGCGCTTGGTGTTGGCGATTATTGGTTGCGACATATGGTTTACGAGATCATTGCCGCTTCCTCGGCTCGCTTCCCCTGCTTCGACAGCCGCTGTCGAAACCGATCATCCCCATGTGGTGTTTTCAATAGGTGGTGCCACGCCCTCGGTGGGGCGTAGAGCCATCATAGGTGAACAACGCGCGACAAGGCCACATCATTCCCGCTCGTCAGCACGGACCGGACGGACGCCGGGCGCGCCCTGGGGCGGCGGGAGCTCAGGCGCGCTGGCGGCGGCGGGCCGCCGAGATCGCCCGATCGGTCTCGCGGCGGTCCTGCTTCTCGCGGAGGGTCTGGCGCTTGTCGTACTCCTTCTTGCCCTTGGCCAGCGCGACCTCGACCTTGGCCCGGCCGTCCTTGAAGTACAGGGCCAGCGGCACCAGGGTGTGGCCGGTCTCCTGGGTCTTGCCGGTCAGCTTGTCGATCTCCGCCCGGTGCAGCAGCAGCTTGCGCCGGCGGCGCGCCGAGTGGTTGGTCCAGGTGCCCTGGCTGTACTCGGGGATGTGCACGTTGTGCAGCCATGCCTCGCCGCGGTCGAGCTGGGCGAAGCCGTCCACGAGCGAGGCCCGCCCCTGGCGCAGCGACTTCACCTCGGTTCCGGTCAGCACCAGACCGCACTCGTAGGTGTCCAGGATGTGATAGTCGTGCCGCGCCTTCTTGTTCTGCGCGATCAGCTTGCGACCCGTCTCTTTAGCCATGGTCAGGCCATTCTCGCACTAGGACCCGCCCCCGAGGCCACTCAATACCGTGCGCGCCCGTGCCTCCGCCGAGGGGCCGTCGTCGCCCTTGACCGTCAGGTCCGGGTCGATGCCCTCGCCGTCGACGTTACGCCCGGCGGGGGTCCGGTAGTGGCCGACGGTGAGCTCGGCGACCGAGCCGTCGGGGAGTTCGCTCGGCATCTGGACCGAGCCCTTGCCGAAGGTCCGGGAGCCCACGACCACGGCGCGGCCGCGGTCCTGGAGGGCGCCGGTGAGCAGTTCGGCGGCGCTCATGGTGCCGCCGTCGACCAGCACCACCAGCGGGCTGTCGATGTCGCCGCCCGGTCGCGCGTCGAGAACTCGCTGGTCACCGCGGACGTCATAGGTGGCGACCAGGCCGCCGTCGAGGAAGGAGGAGGCGGCGGTGACGGCTTCGGAGACCAGCCCGCCGGAGTTGCCCCGCAGGTCGAGCAGGACGCCGTCGCCCCGGTGGATGGAGCGCACCGCGCGCCGGATCCGCTCGCCGGTGCCCTTGGTGAACGAGTCGACCTTGATCCGGACGGCGCCGGGTCTGTGGTCGTCGTAGCCGCTGAGCCGGTCGACGGTCACCGGGTCCGTGGTCAGCCGGGTCCGGCGGAGTTCCTGGGTCCATTCATGGCCGCCGCGCCGCAGCCCGAGCTCCACCCGGGTGCCCGGGGAGCCGTCGGTGGGGCCGCGCAGCAGGGCGACGACCTCGGTGACGGGCCGCCCGGTCACGGTTCTGTGATTGACCGTGCGCAGTCGGTCACCGGCCCGGACCCCGGCCTTCTGGGCGGGGCTGCCGGGCTCGACGCGCTCCACCGCGATCCGCCCCTGGGCGTCCCGGCGGGCGGAGATCCCGACGCCGACGTAGGCGCCGTCCAGGGTCTGGCGGTAGCCCTCGTACTCACGGGCGCTGTAGACCGCGCCCCACCGGTCTCCGCTGCGGCTCACCACCTCACGGGCGGCCTTGGAACCGGACTTCCCGTCCTCCTGGGCCTGGGCCGCGGCCGCCTTGACCTGGTCGCTCTCGACCGCGCCGACATACGCGCGGGCCGGTATCCGGGCGGCTTCCGGGTCCTGGCGCGATCCGGGCTCGGCGCCCCAGGAACCAACGGCCGCCCCGGTGGCGAGCACGCCGGCGAAGACCAATGTCAGGGCGGCCCCGCGGCGAATGCGGCGGGGATGGACGAACAAACACGGGCCCGACATGCCGGTGAGTGTAGGGCACCAACAGGCGCCGTACCGGGGGTTATCCGGTACGGCGCCCTAGGCGAATGTCACACCTTGAGGTACTTGCGGAGCGCGAAGAACGCCGCGAGAGCGGGCATGAGCAGGCCAATCGCGAGCACCAGTGGCAGCTTCGCCAGCACCGCGTCCCAGCCGATGAAGTTGATCACATCGATCTTGTCCACCAGCCAGTTGTTGACCAGGAAGTACTGCCCGCTCACCAGCAGTACACAGGCGAAGCCCGCGCCCAGCAGCCCCGCGATGGCGGCCTCCATGATGAACGGCATCTGGATATAGAAGCTGGACGCGCCGACCAGCCGCATGATCCCCGTCTCCCGGCGGCGGCTGAACGCCGACACCCGCACCGTGTTGACGATCAGCATCAGTGCGACGATCAGCATCAGCGTCATCACGCCGAGTGCCGCGAAGTTCATGCCGTTGAGCAGATTGAACAGGTCGCCGACCAGTCTCTTCTGGTCCTGGACCTCCTGCACTCCGGGGCGGGCGGCGAAGGCGGTGGAGATGACGTCGAAGCGCTCGGGGTCCTTCAGCTTGATGCGGAAGGACTCCTGCATCTGGTCCGGGGTCAGTGAAGAGGCCAGCGGCGAGTCACCGAACTGCTCCTTGTAGTGCTTGTACGCCTCCTCACTGGTCTCGAACTGCACCGACTCAACGATGTTCATCCGCTTGAGCTCGGAGCTGATCTCCTGCTTCTGCGCCTCGGTGACCGCGCCCTTGGCGCAGTTGGCCGCGGTCTCCTTGTCGTTCTTGTTGCACAGGAAGATCGAGACGTTGACCTTGTCGTACCAGTAGCCCTTCATCGTGCTCACCTGCTCGCGCATGAGCAGGGACCCGCCGAACAGGGCGAGCGAGAGGGCCACGGAGACGATGACCGCGAAGGTCATCGTGAGATTGCGGCGGAGACCGACGCCGATCTCCGACAGGACGAACTGGGCGCGCATGGCGTCCTTTCAGTGCTGGTAGCCGTAGACGCCGCGGGACTGGTCGCGGACGAGGCGGCCCTTCTCAAGTTCGATCACGCGCTTGCGCATCTGGTCCACGATCTGCTGGTCGTGCGTGGCCATGACGACCGTGGTGCCGGTCCGGTTGATCCGGTCCAGCAGCTTCATGATGCCGACGGAGGTCTGGGGGTCCAGGTTTCCCGTCGGCTCGTCGGCGATCAGCAGCATCGGACGGTTGACGAACGCGCGGGCGATGGCCACCCGCTGCTGTTCACCACCGGAGAGCTCGCCGGGCATACGGTCGTCCTTACCGCCCAGCCCCACCAGATCGAGCACCTCGGGAACGGTTTTCCGAATGGCGCCACGCGGCTTGCCGATCACCTCGAGCGCGAAGGCGACATTCTCTCCGACCGTCTTGTTGGGGAGCAGCCGGAAATCCTGGAAGACGGTCCCCAACTGGCGGCGCATCTGCGGCACCTTCCAGTTGGACAGCCGCGCAAGATCCTTGCCAAGCACATGGACCGCGCCATGGCTGGCGCGCTCCTCGCGGAGCAGCAGCCGGAGGAAAGTGGATTTTCCCGACCCCGAGGAGCCCACCAGGAAGACGAACTCGCCCTTCTCGATCTCGAGCGAGACATCCCGGAGTGCGGGACGGGTCTGCTTGGGGTAAGTCTTGGATACGTTGTCGAATCGGATCACTGATGCACCACGGTCGACCTGGGTAGCGGTACGGGCTGCAGCCGAAGCGGCTCCCGTCGGTGAGCGTGACCATACGCGAAGCGCGCATGGGCGCGCAGTCCGCCGTCCGGCGTGGGTGGGTTTCTTCACTGCACTATTGGGGTCAAACGGTTGACAAGCCGCCTGTCGGGGCGGCTGAAACGGCCACGAAACCGGTACGGATGCGGCACGGAATCGTGCGGGGCGCGCCGAACCGGACGGAAGCTGGCACAGTGGAAGGGGAACCAACCCATTTCCCTGAGCGTTGGCCCCGTGTCTACTGCGGCACCGCCGCGCGGGAGGAGAAAGCGCATGACGTACGACAGGCTCGTCTGCGCCAACTGCGCGAGCCCCGTCAGCGAGGGCCGCTGCCCGGTCTGCCGGGCCAGCAGGGAGCGCCTCCAGCAGGAGGGCATGTTCGGCGGGCTGACCCCGGCCGCGCTGATAGCGCTGCTGGTGGCGCTCATCGCGGTGGCCGTGCTCGCGCATGAGATGGCGACGGCATAACGGAGCGCTACGAGGCGATACGCCGGATATGGCGCCCCTGAACGCACCAGGGGCCCGATAAACGCACAAGGGGCCCGGAGCGCTGCAGCGTTCCGGGCCCCTTACCGTGCGTGAGGCGCGCGCGATCAGGCCACGTTGTTGCGGTTCACCAGACGCGGCACAAAGCGGAAGCCGATACCACCGGCGATCATCGTCGCGGCGCCGACCAGCAGGAACGTGGTCTCGGAGGCACCGGTCTCGGCCAGCTGCTCCTTGGCCTTGCCCTGCTCCACCGGCTTGGAGCCGACATTGTCGGTGCCGGTGTTGTCATCGCAGTTGGTGCTGTCGAGGTCGACCGTGCAGGTGCTGTCGTCGCCACCGCCGCCGCCACCCTGGCCGGGCGTGCTCGGCTGGGCGGTCGGGCCGTCGGTGGGCTCGTCGGTCGGCTGCCCGGTCGGCTCATCCGTCGGCTCGCCGGTCGGCGGCTCGGTCGGCTCGTCCGTGGGCGGCTGAGTGGGCTCGTCCGTCGGCGGCTGAGTCGGGTCGTCCGTGGGCGGGACCGTCGGCTCGTCCGTCGGCTCCGTCGGGATCGAGGTCGGGTCGTCCGTCGGCTCGTCAGTCGGGTCGTCCTTGCCGATGCCGACGCCGACGTCCAGGCCCTTCTCGTCCGCGTTCGCGGAAACGTTCACGCCACCGATACCGACATCAACACCGACGGCCGATGCGGCGCCGGCGGCGGTGAGCGACGCGCCGGCGGCGATCACCGCGCCGGCCGCTATTCGCGCCACGCGCAGCCGCGTCTTCTTCGTCATCTGCCTGCTACCCCCAGTAGCTGTACTCGTCAATGGAGCAGCTATGCACGGGGCAACGGCTCGGGGTTCTCAGTCTCCGCGGGCCGCTGTCCATGTGAGGCGGTCCGCCGGCCCCCGTGCAACACGCGCCCCAGTCATACGCATGCCGCGCGTCAGCCTTCCCAGTTTTCAAACCACCGTCAAGGCCATTGCAGGCGAGATGTCCGCTATGGAAGCGCTTGCCGCATGCATGGGTACAGGACTGTGACCAAAAACGCGGCGCACGCGTCCCGTTGGGGCGACGAGCGGGAAGGTTACTTCCCCTGCTCCTGCTGCTTGCGCCAACGGATCCCCGCTTCGAGGAAGCCGTCCAGCTCACCGTCGAGCACGGCCTGCGGATTGCCGACCTCGAATTCGGTGCGCAGATCCTTGACCATCTGGTACGGGTGCAGGACGTACGAACGCATCTGGTTGCCCCAGGAATTGCCGCCGTCGCCCTTGAGCGCGTCCATCTTGGCCTGCTCCTCCTGGCGGCGCCGCTCGAGCAGCTTGGCCTGGAGGACGTTCATCGCGGTGGCCTTGTTCTGGATCTGCGAGCGCTCGTTCTGACACGAGACGACGATGCCGGTGGGGATGTGGGTCAACCGCACCGCGGAGTCGGTGGTGTTGACACCCTGGCCGCCGGGGCCGGAGGAGCGGTAGACATCCACGCGCAGCTCGGACTCGTCGATCTCGATGTGGTCGGTCTGCTCGACGACCGGCAGCACCTCGACACCCGCGAAGGAGGTCTGGCGGCGGCCCTGGTTGTCGAACGGCGAGATCCGCACCAGGCGGTGGGTGCCCTGCTCGACCGAGAGCGTCCCGTAGGCGTACGGGATCTGCACGGCGAAGGTGGTGGACTTGATGCCCGCCTCCTCCGCGTACGACGTCTCATAGATCTCGGTCTTGTAGCCGTGGCGCTCGGCCCAGCGCAGATACATCCGCTGGAGCTGCTCGGCGAAGTCGGCGGCGTCCACCCCGCCCGCCTCGGCGCGGATGTTCACGACCGCCTCACGGGAGTCGTACTCGCCGGACAGGAGGGTGCGCACCTCCATCTCGTCGACGGCCTTGCGCACGGCCTCCAGCTCGGCCTCGGCCTCGGCACGCGCGTCGTCGTCGCCCTCGTCGGCGGCGAGCTCGAACAGCACCTCGAGATCGTCGATCCGGCCGCGCAGCTCCTCGGCCCGCCGCAGCTGCCCCTGGAGATAGGAGAGCTTGCTGGTGACCTTCTGCGCGTTCTCCGGGTCGTCCCACAGGGACGGGGCCGCCGCCTGCTCCTCGAGCACGGCGATGTCGGCCCTCATCTTGTCGAGGTCCAGGACGGCCTCGATCGACCCCATGGTCGAGGAGAGGGACTTCAGCTCTTCGGATACATCGACGACTGCCACGGGACCAGCGTAACCGCTACGGAAGACTGGCCGTCCCCGGTCATGGCGTACCGGGGTCCTGGGAGGCGGAGTGCTCGCCGCCCTTGGGCGGATCGCCGCCGTCGTCGCCGCTCGCCGCCAGCCATCCGCCGAGCCCCACCGCGACCAGCGCGGCCAGGGTGACCGCGGCCACCTTCAGCCGGCGGCGGCGCAGCGCGCCCGCGACCGCGGGGTTGCGGGCCGAGCCCGCCCGGCGCTGGCCGTGTACCCGGGGGGCGCGCGCGGTGCCGTGGGCGCCGCCCGCGAGTTCGTCCGCGCTGGGCACCCGCATGCTGGTGTGGGTCTCGCGGCTGGAGTCCGGCACGGCGCCCGGGACCAGCGGCACCGCGCCACGCCGCCGCGGGGGCGTACCCGGCGCGGGCCCGGCGGCGGGGACGGAGACGCCGCGGCGCGGAGTCTCGGCCTCCGCGCCCTCCCGCTCACCGCCCTCCTGTTGCTCATCGGGCTCGTCGATGTCCAGCGGCGGATATCCGGCCAGGCCGGGCAGCAGCTCGCGCAGCCGGGCCGCCAGCTCGGAGGCGCGCAGCCGGGAGGCGGGCGCCTTGGCCAGGCACTGGAGGAGCAGTTGCCACAGCTCGTCGGGGATCCCGGGCAGCGGCGCCACGGTCTCGGTCACATGGCGGCGCAGGATCGCGCCCGGATGGCCGCCGCCGAAGGGCGTGAAGCCCGCCAGCATCTCGTACAGGACCGTCGCCAGGGCGTAGACATCCACACTGGCCCGGGGCGGCAGCCCCTCGACGATCTCGGGGGCGAGATAGTCCGGGGTGCCGATCACGCTGCGCGGGTTGGGCGAGCGGCCCTGGGAGGACGCCCGGTCGCGGGCGGGCTGGGCACGGATCGGGGTCGGCTCGTCGACCAGCCGGGCGATGCCGAAGTCGGTGAGCAGGGCGGGGTGCGCACCGCCGGGGCCGAGCGGCCCCCGCATGTCCAGCAGCACGTTCTCCGGCTTGACGTCGCGGTGGACGACCCCGGCGGCGTGCGCGGCGGCCAGCGCGTCGGCGACGTCCGCCGCGATCGCGACGGCGGCCTCGGGGGCGAGCCTGCGCTCGCGGTCGAGGCGGGTACGCAGATCCGTACCCCGGATCAGGTCCATGACCAGCGCGAGGTCATTGCCGTCGACCACCAGGTCGCGCACCCCGACCACCCGGGGGTGGTCAAGGCCGAGCAGTGCGGTGCGCTCCTGGACGAAGCGCTCCACGAGCTCCTGGTCGGAGGAGAGGTCCTCACGCAGGAGCTTGATGGCGACGGGTCCCTCGGGCCCGTCGCCCAGCCACACCGCGCCGGCGCTGCCGCGCCCCAGGAGCTGATGCGCGGTGTACCGACTGCCGATCTTCCGTGACAAGACTGCTCCGAATCCTCACGAACAAGGGGGGCACGTTGGCGACAAAGCTACGCGGCTACTGGCGCGTTGGGTGCACCAGACAACGCCAACTGTCACTTCTGCGGCGGAAAACACCCTTCGGATGTCGACAAATCACCGCAGTGGGAGGTGCGGAGGCGGAGGTATGGGGACGGATCGGCTGCTGGGGCCCCGAGGGGGCCGATCAGCCGCCGGGGCCGCTGGGGCCGCCGAGGTCCTCGATCCAGTTGCCGATGTCCTTGGCCCAGCCCGAGACCGCGTCCCAGTAGCCCTTGCCGTCGGCGATCCAGTCCTTGAGCGGGCTCAGCTCCCAGACCAGCCAGGAGCCGATGATCAGGACCACGATCACGAACAGACAGCCCTTGAGGCACCCCAGGCCCGGGATCTTCATCCGGTTGGGGTTGGAGCTCCGCTGCCGGGGCTCGCGGCGCGGCTCCGGCTGCTGCGGCGGCGGGGCGTAGCGCTGCGGCTGGGGCTGCTGGGGGTGGTGCGGCGCCGGGGCGTACTGCTGCGGCTGCTGCTGGGCGTACGGCGGCGGCTGCTGGCGGCCCCGCCGGCGCTGGGGCGGCTGCTGTGGCTGCTGGGGCTGCTGTGGCTGCTGGTACTGCTGCTGGTATTGCTGCTGCTGGTACTGCTGCTGTGGCGCGGCGCGGTGGGGGCGGCGGCGCAGCGGGTCCTCGCTCGGGTCGAGGTACTGGACCTGCGTCTGCTCATTGCGGTCGCGGGCCGCGCGCAGCTGGTTCTGCCAGGGGTGCGGATCGTCCTGGCCGGGCCCACCGGGCGGTACGGGCGGCATGGCGCGCGTCGGATCGGCGCCCCCGGCCGGTCCGGAACCGCTCGGCAGCACCTGGGTGGGGTCGGCGTTGGCCCCGGCGTTCGCGCCTGTGGTGGGCATCACATTGGTGGGCGCGGCGGGGTCGTACGAGGGGGTGCCGCCCGGGGCGTTCGTGGGGAGCGCCTGAGTCGGGTCGGCCGAGCCCGCGGGCGCGGTGTCCGGGACCGGGGCGGGCGCCGGGTCCGGGGCGAGCAGCGCGGCCACCCCGAGCGCCGCCTCGGCCTGCGCGGCCGAGGCATGGACGCCGACACCGGCGGCGACCACGCGCAGCGCCCGGGCCAGGCTCTCGGCACTCGGACGCTCCTCGGGCCGCTTGCGCAGACAGCGCTCTATGACGGTCCACAGCGGCTCGGGCACGGTCGACGGGCGGCGCGGCTCCTCGCTGAGGTGGCGGTGGAGCACCTCGAGCGCGGTGTTGCCGGCGAATGGCGGACGGCCGGTGACCAGCTCGTAGAGCATGATGCCCGCGCCATAGATGTCCACGGCGGAGGTCTGCGGACGGCCCTCGGCGGACTCCGGCGCCACATAGGCGGGGGTGCCGACGAACTCCTGGGTGCGGGTGAGGCCGGGCGAGTCGGCGAGGCGCGCGATGCCGAAGTCGGTCAGCATCGGGTGCATCTCCTGGCCCTCGCCGGTGCCCGCGAGCAGCACGTTGGCGGGCTTCAGGTCCCGGTGCACCACGCCGTCGGCGTGGCTGGCGGCGAGCGCGTCGGCGATCTGGGCGGTGAGGAGGGAGGCGGCCACGGGGGTGAACGGGCCGTTGCTGCGCAGGTAGTTGTGCAGATCCGGGCCGTCGATCAGATCCATGACCAGGGCCAGCAGATCACCCTCGACCACCAGGTCGCGGGTGCGGACGATATTGGGGTGGGTGAGCCTGAGCAGCACCGAGCGCTCGCGGAGAAAGCGCATGACGATATCCGCGTCGTTCGCGAGCTCCTCCTTGAGGACCTTGATCGCGACGGTCTCGCCGGGCTGCCCGGCCACGGCCGCCTCGGCCCCCGCCGTCTCCCGCTGGCTGGCTCGCCAGACGGTGCCCGTGGCTCCGCGCCCGAGCGGCTCCTCGAGCAGGTATTTGCTGCCTACCGGCCGCACGTCATGCGCTCCCTGATCGTGGTCTTACATCGGTGGACTGCGATGGTCTGCTGGGTGATCTGCTGGGTGGGTCTGCTCTGGTGCTCGTCTTGTCGTGCTCGTCCGCCCCACTGTAATGGCGACGCACGGTGCGCCCTATCCGATCACCACACGAGGGTCCGGCGCGGGGGAAGACGTGTGATCCGGTCGGATGGTTGCCAACGGTGGTCCGGGTCGCTCGTTGACCGCTCAATCGACGCTCAAACGGGCGCGATCGGGCGCGGAGGGGCGCGGCCGGGCGGCTTCCGCCGCCTCAAGGACGGCCCAAGGGCGGCCGTTCCGGTCGCAATCAGCCAGTTTCGGCCGACTAGCCGACCAATCAAGATCATGTAGCGCCGGGCGGCGGGCGAAGTGTCGGTGGCAGGTGCGAGGATGCAGGCAGCACGGAAGCGCCGAGCGCCGGGAGGCTCACGCTCCGTGACCCGTACGACCCCGTACGGACCTGTACGTGCCGAAGGGCCTGGGGGCGGTGGTGGGGGTCGGCACCCCTGCCCGGCCCCCCGGACAGAAGGGACCGTTGACGGCGATGCAGATTCGGCTGACCGTCCTCGGGCCGCGCAGCGCCCACCCGGGCCGTTCCGGCCACCATCCTGCGCCCGCGTCCGGGCCGCACGCCCTCGTGGGCGCGGTGGACGTCCTGGTCACCGCGCCCGTCGGCACCGCCCTCGCCGCGGTGGCCAGTGGACTGGCCGACGCGGTCGCCGCGGCCGGGCACGAGGCGGGGGGCGCCGGCGGTGGAAGCGGCGGCGCGGTGGTGCTGTACGCGGGGGGCGAGCGGCTGGACCCGCAGCGCTGTGCGCTCGGCGAGCCGCCGCTGGTGGACGGCGCGGTGCTCTCCCTGCACGGCCCCGCCGACCCCGACTCCGACCACTACCCCGGCTACCCCGGCCTGCCCGAGACCGCCGTCGCCGACGCCACGGTCCACCTGGACGTGGTCGCGGGGCCCGACGCGGGCGGCGTCCATCTGCTGCACGGCGGCCAGGTCCGCATCGGCCGCTCCGCCGACGCGGACGTCCCCCTGGACGACCCCGATGTCTCCCGGCTGCACTGCGCGGTCACGGTGGCCGAGGACGGCCGGGTGACCATCGCCGACCTGGGCTCGACCAACGGCACCGCCGCCGACGGCGTCCCCGTGGGCCCCCAGCCGGTGCCCCTGGAGCCCGGAGCGCTGCTGCGGATCGGCGAGTCCGCCCTGCGGCTGCGCGTCCCCTCCACGGCACCGGCGATGCCCTCGGCCCCCACCCGCCTCCCCGTCCAGGCGGACGGCGAGGGCCACCTCCGGGTCACCCCCGCCGGTGACCACCCCACCCACACCAAGGCTCCCTGGACCGGCGCCCCCCAACCGGCCGCCCCCACCCACACCACCCAGGGACCCTGGACCCCTCCCACCCGCCGCCCCGGCACGGGCTGGACGAGGGTGGGCCAACCCGGTGACGAGTCTCACGCAGCCCACGAGAGGGCCGGCGCCCACGGGGATGCCGACGGCTGGGGCACGGCCACCGGGCCCCGCGGCGACGCGGGCACCGGAACCCCCGGCGGGCCGAGCTCCTACGGCCACCGGGACGACGACAGCTGGGGACCCCATGCGGGTGCGGCCCCCGGGCCGCGCGGCGACGCGGCCGGGCGCGGCGGGGGCCCGCAGGCCCCCTCGTCCCCCGGCGACCGGCCGTACGAGGACCCGTCCACCGCCCGCACCCGACGCAGTGGGCGCGCCCCCGGGGCCGGAGCCGCAGGGCACGCCCCATCAGGGCAGCCCGCGCGAGCCGACCAGGGCCGACCCGGCGCGGGCGGCGGCGGTCAGCCGTACGGCCGAGGACGCGGCCAGAAGGGCCCGCAGGGGCCCTCCGCCGACGCGGGCCACGGCGGGACGCCGTACGGCAGCCCGTCCGCCGCTCCCGAGCAGCGCGCCCCCTACTCCAGTAGTCAGCCGGACGCCAGGGAGCAGACGCATGGCGCGGGCTATGCGCTGGATGCGCCCGGGGCGCAGGCTCGGCGGCGGGGGATAGGGGCCTGGGTGCGGCAGTTGGCCGGGGGGAAGGCGGCCGAGCGGGGCGGGGTGCGGGAGGACCAGGACGCGGCGGCGCGGGCGGCCGCGGAGGCGGAGGCGTTGCAGCGGCGGTGGCCGGATCCGGCCACCATGCTGATGACGGCGCTGGGGCCGGGCTCGCGCCTCTGGGAGCGCGCCCCTGGGCATCCGGACGCGCTCACCGTACGGCTCGGCTCGGCCGACCAGCTGACGGCCGGCGGCGGGCTGCTGCCCGCCGCGCCCGTGACCGTCGATCTGCGGCAGTGCGGTTCGCTGGGGCTCGCGGGCCCGCGGACGCGGGTGGCGGGGCTCGCCCGGTCCGTCGTGGCACAGCTGGCGGCCCTGCACTCACCGGCCGCGCTGGAGATCGTGCTGATCAGCGGGGAGGAGCGGCTCGCGGAGTGGTCGTGGCTCGGCTGGCTGCCGCAGGTCCAGCCGTTGCGCGGGCAGGACTGCCGGCTGCTGCTCGCGTACGACGTGGAGCAGGCCGCGGCCCGTACGGAGGAGCTGACCCGACGGCTGGAGGACGGGCCGCTGGGTCCGGGCTGGGCGAGCGCATCCCCGGCCGCCGCGCGGTCTGTGGCCGCACGCCACTTCGGGCCGTACACCGTTGTGGTCGTGGACGGCGCCCCCGGTCCGGGCGCGCTGCACGACACCCTCGCCCGGCTGGCGGTGAGCGGTTCCGCGGCCGGAATCCATCTGCTCTGTCTGGCCGAGGCGCCCGCCGCGTCGCCCACCTCCCCGCTGCCCATGAGCTATGAGGCCGCGCGCTCCGCGTCCGCCGCCTTCGCGGCGTGCGGGGTGGCGGCCGTGCTGAGCGGTGACGTGGCCACGGGGCTCCAGATCGTCCACGGGGACGGGACCGCGCCCGGTACGAGTGGGGTCAACGGGATCACGGGCACGACCGGCGCGACCGGCGCCACCACGACCGTCACCGTGGACGCGGTGTCGGCGGCGTGGGCCGAGCGGTTCGCGCGGGCGCTCGCGCCCCTGCGCCCGGCCGCCTCCGCACACGACGGCGCGTTCGACGGCTCCGACGGCCCGCCGACCGTCCCACTGCCGGACTCGGCACGGCTGCTGGACGAGTTGGGGCTCGCGCGGGCCACGCCCGCGTCCCTGCTGGCCCGTTGGGCGGCCGCGGCGGACGAGGTCCCGGCGGGCGGCCGGGCGCTGGCCGTCCTCGGCGCCGGTCCCCGCGGCCCGCTCGCGGTCGATCTGGCCGCCGAGGAGGGTCCGCACGCAGTGATCGACGGCGCGGCGGGCACCGGAAAGACGGAGCTGCTGCGCTCGTTCGCCGCCTCGCTCGCGGCCGCCGAACGTCCGGACCGGCTCGAGCTGATCCTGGTCGATGGCGCCGGGTCCGGCGCCGGGTCCGGGTCCGGCGCCGGAGCGGGCGAGGGGCTGCGGGTGTGCACGGATTTGCCGCATGTCTCGACGCATCTGTCGGCCACCGACCCGGTGAGGATGCGGGAGTTCGCGCAGGCGCTCAGCTCGGAGCTCAAGCGCCGCGCCGAACTGCTGGGCCGGCGGGACTTCACGGATTGGCACGCCCGGCCCCACCACCCCGGCGAGGATGAGAGCGGCGGCGACGGCGACCGCGCCACCGGCTCGGGCAGCACCTCGGGTGGCACCATGGGCGCGTCCGGCCCTGGCGCGCCGGGTACGGCTGGTGGGCCTGGTACACGCCGTGCATCCGGTGCATCCGGTGCACCCGGCGCCAGTTCGCAAGGGGCCCCGGGTGGGATCGGCGTGCCCCGTGCGGCCGGTACGTCCAGTGCGCCCAGCGCACCCGGCGCCGCTTCGTCCGGTGCGTCCGGTGCGCCCGGTGGGCCCGGTATGTCCGGTGCGGCCCGTTCAGCCGGTGCCACCGGTACAACCGGCGCAGCCGGTGCGTCCGGCGCGCCCGGCACCGGTTCGCACGGAACGCCGCGTTCGCCCGGTACGCCCGGTACGCCCGGTGCGGCCCGTTCAGCCGGTGCCACCGGTACAACCGGCGCAGCCGGTGCATCCGGCGCGCCCGGCACCGGTTCGCACGGAACGCCGCGTACGTCCGGTACGGCCAGTGCGGCCGGTACACCCGGTGCCGCCCGCACGGCCGGTGCGCCCCGCGTCGTCGCGCCTCGCCCGCCCGGCGATATCGACCCTCCACCCAGCGACACCCTCCACACGCTCAATCTGCGCGCCCAGCGCACCGCGAGCGCGGCGCCCGCCCGTCCTCGCTCGCTCCTCCCCCGTCTCGTCGTGATCGTCGATGACTTCGACGCGCTGGTGGCCCCGGCCCTCGGCAGTCCCGGCCGTCCGGCGTCCGGTTCGGTCGTCCGCGCGCTGGAGGCGATCGCCCGTGACGGCGCCCGTCTCGGGGTGCATCTGGTCGTGGCGTCCGGCCGTCCGGACCGTACGGCGGACACGGCGGCCGTCGAGCGGGCCGCACTGCGGATCGCCCTGGACGCGCGCCCGCTGAACACCGCGACGCCCACACACACAAACGGCCCCGCACACACAAACGGCCCCGCACACCCAGCCGGACCCGCACACGCCACCCACCCCACGCACCCCGGCGAGCCCGAAACGCCCGATACATTCCTCGCCGGATCGACACGCTCGGTCACATCCACCCCGGCCGCCGCAGCCGCCCCGGGCGGCGACCCGGCACCGGGCCGTGGACGGCTGTTCCGCCCGTACGACGCCGCCGGAACGCCGTTTCAGGCGGGCCGGGTGACCGGACGGATACCGCGCACCGCGACCCAGCGGCCCACCGTCGTACCGCTGGAGTGGCGGCGGATGGGCGATCCGCCCGCCCGCCGGCCGCTGCGCGAACTCGGGAACGGCCCCACCGACCTGGCACTTCTCGCCAGTGCGCTACAGCGCGCCGCGCAGTCGGCGGACGCCCCCACCGCACCCGCGCTGATCTGACCGGCCCCGCTAGCCGACGCCCACACCCCGCCCGATACCTGTCCGATTCCCGCCCGTTTCGCGCCCGTTCCCGACCGTTCCCGACCGCTCCCGTCACCCCTGGCCGAGTTTTCGATCCGTTCCGGCCATCCTCCCGTCTGTCCCACCTGCCCCGTTTCACGGCCGACCCTTCATCACGGCCCGGTCACGATCCGTGAGTGAACGCCGGACGCAGTATTGCCACGTTCGGTGACCGGGCGTAGGACTACTCAGCACGGGACACGGCCGCACGGGGGCGGCCGGCATCGGAGGGAACACGGGGATGCACGTATCGCTTCCTGCGAAGCGTTCGACACGAGCCGCGGTGGCCCTGCTGGCGGCGGGAGCACTCATGCTCACCGCCGCGGGCTGCGGCGGCGACGACGGAGACACGGTCAGCGGCGGCCCGCCGCCCAACACCGTGAAACTGCCGAATCTGAAAGGGCAGAAACTCCAGGTCACGGCGGTCTGGACGGGCACCGAACAGGAGAACTTCACCAAGGTGCTCAAGGAGTTCGAGAAGCGCACCGGCGCCAAGGTCTCCTTCGTACCGAGCGGTGACGACATGGCGGGCTTCGTCGGCTCGAAGATCGCGGGTGGCGCGCCGCCGGATGTCGCGATGGTCGGGCAGGTCGGCGTCATGCGCGAATTCGCCCAGAAGGGCTGGGCCAAACCGCTCGACGCCGCCGCCGAGGCCGAGTTGACCAAGAACTTCGCCAAGGGCTGGCAGGACCTCGGCTCGTACCAGGGCAAGCCCTACGGGGTGTATTTCAAGGCCAGCAACAAATCCCTGCTCTGGTACAACACCTCCGCGTTCGACTACGCGGGCGCCAAGGTGCCCAAGACCTGGCAGGAATTCCTGAAGCAGGCCCAGCTGATCTCCGACTCCGGAACCGACGCCGTCGCGATCGGTGGCCAGGACGGCTGGACGCTCACCGACTGGTTCGAGAACGTCTATCTCTCCCAGGCGGGCCCGGAGAAGTACGACCAGCTCGCCCAGCACAAGATCAAGTGGACCGATCCATCGGTGAAGAAGGCGCTCGAGACGCTCGCCGAGCTCTGGGGCACCAAGGGCCTGGTCGCGGGCGGCCGGGGCGGCGCGCTCCAGACCGCGTTCCCGGACTCCGTCACCAAGGCGTTCGGCAACAAGGCGGAGCCGGACGCGGGCATGGTCTTCGAGGCCGACTTCGTCGCCGCCAACGTCGCCGACGCGGGCGCGGAGCTGGACCAGGACGCGAAGGTGTTCCCGTTCCCGGCGGTGGGCGCGGACGCGCCGGTGGTGACCGGCGGCGACGTCGGCGTGGCGCTGAAGAACAGCAAGGCGGCGCAGGCGCTGCTCACCTTCCTCGCCTCACCGGACGCCGGGACCATCTGGGCCCAGTCCGGCGGGTTCATCTCGGCGAACAAGAACGTCAAGTTCAGCGCCTATCCCAATGCCTCCATGCGCAAGATCGCACAGGCGCTGATCGCGGCGGGCAATGACTTCCGGTTCGACATGTCCGACCAGGCTCCCGCCTCCTTCGGCGGCAAGCCGGCGCAGGGCGAGTGGAAAGCGCTCCAGGACTTTCTCAAGAACCCGAGGAATGTCGAAGGCATCCAGCGCCAGCTGGAGCGGGATGCCGCCAAGGCGTACAAGAACTGACGACTCGACCGGGAGAACCACATCATGTCGACCGCGACAGCGGACGGCGCGGCCACACCTGGCCGGGCATCGTCCTCCCCACCGGCCAAACGGCCGAGCGCAAGTGCGCGTAAGAGCCTCATGGGCACCCGGCCCTGGCTGGCGGCGGTGTTCCTGCTGCCCGCCCTGGTGCTGCTCGGGGCGCTCGTCGTCTATCCGATCGCCTACTCCGTCTACCGGAGCTTCTTCGACGCCTCGGGCAATGGCTTCGTCGGCCTGGACAACTACCAGGAGATGTTCTCCGACGACGCCACCAAGACGGCCATCAAGAACAACGTCATCTGGCTGATCCTGGCCCCGACCGTCTCCACCGCGCTGGGCCTGATCTTCGCCGTGCTCACCGAGCGGGTGCGCTGGGCCACCGCCTTCAAGCTGGTCGTCTTCATGCCGATGGCCATCTCGATGCTGGCGGCGGGCATCATCTTCCGGCTGGTCTACGAGCAGGACCCGGACAAGGGCGTGGCCAACGCCATGTGGGTGAGCGTGCATGACTCCTTCAGCGAGTCGCCACCGTTCCCCGGCGCCCATCCGCGTCCCACCGCCGGGCTGACCGAGGCGCCGAACGGCTCGTTCACCACGCGGGACACCCTCCGCGCGGGCTCCCCCACCTCGCTGCCGCTCGTCGCCGCCAAACGGGATGACATCGGCGGCGCACAGGACGCCAGGACCGCCAAGCCCGAGCCGGGGAAGATCACCGGCACGGTCTGGTTCGACTTCACCCGTGGCGGCCTCGGCAAGGAGGGCGCCATCGACAAGGGCGAGAAGGCGATGGCCGACCTCAAGGTGGAGGCGGTCAAGGACGGCAAGGTGGTCGCCAGGACCACGACGGCGGCCGACGGTACGTACGCCCTCCCCGCCAAGGCCGAGGGCGCCCAGCTGCGGTTGCCCTCCTGGAACTTCTCCGAGCCGTACAACGGCGTGGACTGGCTCGGCCCGTCCCTCGTCACCCCGGCCATCATCGGCGCGTACGTCTGGATCTGGGCCGGTTTCGCCATGGTGCTGATCGCGGCGGGCCTCGCGGGGGTGCCGCGCGAGCTGATGGAGGCCGCGCGGATGGACGGCGCCAATGAGTGGCAGGTCTTCCGGCGGATCACGGTGCCGATGCTGGCGCCGGTGCTCTCGGTCGTCGTCGTCACGCTGATGATCAACGTGATGAAGATCTTCGACCTCGTCTACATCATCGCGCCCGGCCCCTCCCAGGACGACGCCAACGTCCTCGCCCTCCAGCTCTTCCAGTCGTCCTTCGGCACCGACGTCAACCAGGGCCTCGGCAGCGCGATCGCCGTGCTGCTGCTGTTGCTCGTGCTGCCCGTCATGTTCATCAACATCCGCCGGATCCGAAGGGAGAGCCGCCGATGACCAGCGCGGACACGGTCGTACAGGCGAAGCAGTCCCCGGTCGCGCGGATCGCCGCCCGCGCCGGCGGCGGGGCCCTGCGGGTCGTCCTGATCCTGGTCGGCCTGCTGTGGCTGATGCCTACCGCCGGACTGCTGCTGTCCTCCCTGCGGGACCCGTCGGAGGTGGACATCTCCGGCTGGTGGAAGGTCTTCACCGACCCCGGACAACTCACCTTCAGCGGCTACGACAATCTGCTGGGCAACCAGCAGATCACCGACTCCCTCTGGACCACGCTCGCGATCACCGTCCCGGCGACCCTGCTGGTCGTCGTGATCGGCGCCCTGGCCGGTTACGCCTTCGCCTGGATGGACTTCCCCGGCCGCGACGTGTGGTTCCTCATCGTGGTCGGCCTGCTGGTGGTCCCGATCCAGGTGGCGCTGATCCCGGTGGCCAAGCTCTTCGGCGAGATCGGCATCTTCCAGACCACCACCGGCGTGGTCCTCTTCCACACCGCCTTCGGCCTCCCCTTCGCGATCTTCCTCCTCCGCAACTTCTTCGCGGAGATCCCCCGCGAGCTCCTGGAGGCCGCCCGTCTGGACGGCGCGGGCGAGCTGCGGCTGTTCCTGCGCGTCGTCATGCCCCTCGGTGGCCCGGCCATCGCCTCGCTGGGCATCTTCCAGTTCCTCTGGGTCTGGAACGACATGCTGGTCGCCCTGATCTTCGCCGACAGCGGCAACCCCCCGATCACGGTCGCCCTGCAGCAGCAGGTCCGCCAGTTCGGCAACAACATCGACATCCTCGGCCCTGGCGCCTTCGTCTCGATGCTGATCCCGCTGGCGGTCTTCTTCGCCTTCCAGCGCCAGTTCGTGGCGGGCGTGATGGCGGGCGCGGTGAAGTAACGCCCCCGGAACGACGGGCGGCCTGGCACCCCCTGGGTGCCGGGCCGCCCCTTTTCTCATCACGGCGCACCGCACGTCACGGCGCACCACACTCCGCCCACACCGTCTTACCGACGGGGACACGAGGCGTCGTCGGGAGGCGGTCCTCGCGGGCGTCCGAGACCTCGATACGGATCGTCCGTGTCGCGGTCGCGCAGACCAGACGGAGACGAAAATCCCGTCCGGGTACGCGCCCGTGCCGTACGGCGTTCGAGGCCAGCTCCGCCACCAGCAGGGCCACCGTGCAGGACGCGTCCGACGCGGGCGGATAACCCCACTCCTCCATACGCCGCACCGCGAGGCGCCGCGCGAGGCGCGCTCCGCGCGGCGTAGCGGGGAACTGCTGGGTGAGTTCCCGGAGTTCGGGCTCGGGGTCCGGCGCCGTGGTCGTCTTCAGCACGGTGTTGTCCATTTCCGTCCGATCGATCTTCCGTACGACTCGCAGGCGACATGTGGCCGTACGTCTACCGGGAGGCGTTCCCGGACTGGTCGCGGGCGTTCATGGCGTACTCGGAGCGGGCGGTGTCCATCAGGCAGTACGCGGCGCATGTGGTGCCTGGTCTGTTGCAGACCAGGGACTACGCGCGGGCTGTACTGAGCCTCGACCCCCTACTCAGCGGCGAGCAGCAGTTGGAGGAGCACGTCCTCGCTCGCCTCGGACGACAGGAGCGGCTTTGTTCGCCGTACCGGCCCGAGCTATGGGTCGTCCTGGACGAGGCGGTGTTACAGCGCCCGATCGGCGGCCACGCCGTGATGCGGGCCCAGTTGAGCCGTTTGCTGGAGGCGGCCACCGACCCCCACACCACCGTGCAGGTTCTGCCGTTCGACCAAGGCGGCCATGAGTCGATGGGTGGATCCATGACCATGCTGACCCTGCCGGACGGCGTCGAAGTCTCCTACAAGGAGGGGGCCGACTTCGGTCAACTCGTCGAGGAGTCAACCGATGTGAAGCACTACGCGGCGACCTACGATCGGCTGCGGGCAGCATCCTTGCCCCCGCTCATGTCGCTCGACATGATCCGATCCGTGATGGAGGGCAACCACCGTGGAGCGAGTGTCCCGTCCCGATCTGAACGGCGCCGCCTGGCACAAGAGCAGCTACAGCAACCAGGAGGGCGGCGACTGCGTCGAGGTGAGCGACATGGCCAGGGTCGTTCCCGTCCGTGACAGCAAGTACCCCGACGGTCCGGTACTGGTCTTCGCGGCGACGTCCTGGGCCGCGTTCATACGCGAGCTGAAGACCAACCACCGTCCCTGAGTCGGTCAGGAACCGGTCGGTGTCGTCACTCCGGGTCCGCCGGACCGGACGCCGGCGAGGTCGCGGGCCATAGCGGTGTCCGCCCCACGACGCCGCAACGGCCCCCACCGGATAAGTTCTCGTCATACGGCCACCCTTGGGCGCCTGGCTGTCCGAAATAGGCGCTCCGGCGCACGGAACCTCCCCCGGGCGTCGCACATCTTCCGGTGCGCAGGCGCGCACTGACTTCGCGCGCCGATTCGTATCCGAAGGGGAACCCAAAACTTCATGAAGAGCAAGCTGACCGCTGTGGCCCTTGCGGCCCTCGTCGTCGCGGGCACCGCCGCTACGGCCATCCCGGCCTCGGCCGCCACCACTGCCAAGGCCGCGCCGACCCGCTGCCACACCGCCGACCTGAAGGCCGGTTTCGCCATGGGCGAGGACGCGAGACCGGAGATGGATCAGACCGAGAAGCAAACCCAGGCGTACATCTGGTTCACCAACCAGAGCACGCGCACCTGCACCCTGTCCGGCTTCGCCGGTGTCGACATGATCGGCGCCCAGGGGACTGACGGCACCTGGTCGCTGGCACGCTCCTCGAAGACGCCCCAAAAGATGGTCCTGGAGCCGGGAGATACGACGGGCTTCAGCATCAACCTGCTCCCGGTGGCCGCGTCCACACCGCAGAAGGAGAAGTTCGTTCCGGCGAAGTTCCTGGTCACCCCGCCGAACGAGACGGAGCACTTCACCCTGAAGTGGCCGTTCGGCGGCCAGATCCTCAAGCAGGACGGCGCCACTCACCCGGCCACCTACCTCAACCCGGTCGGGCTGTAACCAAACTGGACAGCCTCTGAGCTTCCTTTCAGCGTCGCTGGTGGCCACCGCAGGACTCCCGGAATGAGTTGAAGCCTCCCGGTGGCGCGGTGGCCACGTCCGACACGCGGCACACCCAGCCTTCTCGCCGGGGCCGCCCCCACTCGTTCAGGTGTCGCGCCGCTCCGCGGCCCGCTGGGACTCCTCGACGACGCGGCGCAGCGCCGTCACGTGTCTTTCGAGCGCGGCCCGTCCGGGCGGGGTGAGCGCGAGCCACGTTCGGGGGCGTTTGCCCACGTAGCCCTTCTTCACCTCGATGTAGCCCCGGGTCTCAAGCGTGCTGACCTGCTTGGAAAGCGCGGAGGGCGACATACCTACCGACTCGCGCACCCATCCGAATTCGGCCCATTCCACGCCCACCAGCAGCGACACGATCGAGAGCCGCGTCGGGTCGAGCAGGGCGGTGTCGAAGTCAGCGGGATCCATAGGTGGCACCGCCCAGACTGTCCTTGCCGGTGCCGCGGAGGGCCAGGGAGTTCAGGGCTCGTTGCAGGTTGCGGCCGAAGAGGATGAGAGTGGCGCCGAGCACCGCGCCCACCACCGTCCCCGTGTACGGGAACGGCTCGTGCGGCAGGTAGGACGCGCCGAAGAAGCCGATCAGCATCACGGCGAGGATCGTCAGTCGGGCCAGCCGTACGAAACGCGGGGAGAATTCGTCCCTGCGCAGGCGGGTGGGCCGGCCCAGGAGGGCGCCGCCGCGGGGGGTGCGCAGCAGCACCACGTACGCCACGGCGAGGGCGGCGACCGCCATGGAGATCCCGGAGCGCACGCCGTCGCCGAAGAAGTCGGGTGCCGACAGTTCGGCGAAGATCGCGACGCCGAACACGACGCCGACCCAGCGGGATTCCTGTTCCGAGGCGCGGGCCTGGTCGCGGCGCTGATCGATGTCGCGCAGCGCGCGGGCGGCCTCGGCGGACGGGGTCACACGCTCGGACATGGGGTACCTCCAGGTGGTGCTTGGCCATGCTCTGACAGAACTAGTTTCCTGATAGGAAACTAGTTCCCCTCAGGGGCATAGTCAACCGACAGGACAGTCATGTCCTGAACGTCGTGAGTGGTCGAATGTTGGGCTGAACGGGGGGCTTTCGGGGGTGCCTCGCCATGGCGTCGTCCTATTCGGTGGGCGTTCAGATGATGGTGTGAGGAACCATCCGTGCCGCTTCGACCGATGGGATGCGCCGTGCCCCGGTTCAGCGTCATCGTGCCCGCATACGAGGTCCAGCCGTATCTGAGTGACTGTCTGCGGTCCGTGCTGGAGCAGGACTTCACGGACCTGGAGCTGATCGCGGTCGATGACCACTCGCCGGACGCCTGTGACGCGATCATCGACGAGGCCGCCGAGCGGGACCCGCGGGTGCGGGCCGTGCATCTGGCGGAGAACGCGGGTCTCGGGCGGGCGCGGAACGCCGGGATCCGGCGGGCCACCGGGGACTATCTGCTCTTTCTCGACGGGGATGACACCCTCGCCCCCGGCTCGCTGCGCGCCATCGCCGACCGGCTGGCGCGGACCGGCGAGCCGCAGGTGCTGGTCTTCGACTACGCGCGGGTGGACTGGACGGGTGACGTCGTACGGAACGTCCGGGCCGAGTTGCTCCGGGAGGGGGAACCCGGACGCGTCCGGCAAGTCTTCCGGCTCGATCAGCGGCCGGAGCTGTTGGGGCTGCTGATGGTCGCCTGGAACAAGGCGTATCGGCGGGACTTCGTCCGTGAGCGGGAGTTCGCCTTTCCGGCCGGGTTCTACGAGGACACGCCCTGGACCTTTCCCGTGCTGCTCAGCGCGGAGTCCATCGCCGTCCTGGACCGGGTGTGCGTCCACTACCGGCAGCGGCGGCGCGGCGGGATCCTGCGCACCACCAGCCGGGGCCATCTCGATGTGTTCGACCAGTACGACCGGGTGTTCCGGTTTCTCGACACCCGGCCCGAACTGGCCCACTGGCGCCCGGCGCTCTTCCGGCGGATGGTCGACCACCTCGGCGTGATCGCCGCCGCGCCGGACCGGCTGCCGGTGCGGGCCCGGGCCGAGTTCTTCCGCCGGGCGGGTGCGCACCACCGGCGCTACCGGCCGTACGGCGCGACCGCACCGTCCGGGCGCGCCCGGTGGCGGTGTCTGCTGCTCAGGCTGGGTGCCGGCCATGTGTATCAGCTGCTGCGGGGTGGCGACCGGATGTGGCGGAGTGCCGTCGCCATGGCCCCGGTCGCGTATGCCCGGCTGCGCGCGGCCGCGCTGTGGGTGCATTACCGGGTGCAGCTGTGCCTCCCTCCCGATCCCCGGCTCGCCGTCTTCGCCGCGTACTGGCACAGGGGCTACGCCTGCCATCCGGCGGCCATCGAGGCGAAGGCGCGCGAGCTGGTGCCGGGGGTGCGCACCGCCTGGATCACCACCCCCGAGTACGCCCACACCCTGCCGCCCGGGGTGCGCCGGCTGCACCCCGGCTCGGCCGCGTACTGGACGGCGCTGGCCCGCGCCCGCTTCCTCGTCAACAACGTCAACTTCACGCCGGGGATGCGCAAGCGCCCCGGGCAGATCCATCTCCAGACCCACCACGGCACCCCGCTCAAGCACATGGGCCTGGATCTGCGGGACCGCCCGGCCGCCGCCCGTGGCATGGACTTCGGCAAGCTGCTGGAGCGGGTGGACCGCTGGGACTACAGCCTCTCCGCCAACCGCCACACCACCCTGGTCTGGGAGCGGGTCTACCCCTCCGGCTACACCACACTCCCCTACGGCTCGCCGCGCGACGACGTCTTCCAGCACGCCACCGAGGACGATGTGGCCCGGCTGCGCGCCCGGCTCGGCATCCCCGCGGGCACCGTGGCCGTGCTGTACGCCCCGACCCACCGCGACTACCAGCGCCGCCCCGTGCCGCGGCTGGACCCGGAGCGGGTGGCCCGCGCGCTGGGACCCGGGTTCACGCTGCTGGTCAGGCCGCACTACTTCCACGCTCCGGACGGAGCCATGGGGAGTGCGGGTGGCCGGGTACTCGATGTCTCGGGGCACGGCCGGGTGGAGGAGCTGTGCCTGGCGGCGGACGCGCTGCTGACGGACTACTCGTCCATCATGTTCGACTACGCCAACCTCGACCGCCCCATCGTCATCCACGCCGACGACTGGGACGCCTATCGCGCCGCCCGCGGCGCCTACTTCGACATCACCGCCGCCCCGCCCGGCCCGGTCTCCCACACCGAGGACGAGCTGATCGCCCTCTTCGCCACGGGCGCCTGGTGCGGTCCGCGCTCGGCCGCCCTGCGCGCCGCGTTCCGGGCCCGCTTCTGTCCGTACGACGACGGGCGGGCGGCCGAACGCGTGGTGCGCCGGGTGTTCCTCGGCGAGCACCCCGAACTGCTGCCGCCCGTCATCCCGCTCGCCGAGCGCCGTCCCGCCCCCGCCGCCGTGCGCGCCATTCCGCACGGTCCCGACCGTCCCGTCGAGGCCCGGACGGCGCCACGGGCCGGGGCCGTGTGCACCCCACCAGCCGCCTCACCAGCCGCCTCACTCCCCCATCGGAGCCGCCCCCACTAGCCCCCGCACCCCGCCCCGCCTCGACGCGCCCCGCCCCGTCCGACGCGCCCCGCCCCGCCTCGACGCGCCCCGTTCCGACGCCCCGACCCAGGACGCACATGCCCCTCACCGCACCGCCCGCCGCCCCCCGCCCCTGGCTCGCCGACCCGCCGCCGCTGGTGCACGGATACCGGCGTACGGTCCCGCTGCCGCTGCGCCGCGCGGTCGTCGCCATGACCGGCCCCGGGCTGCGCCGGGCGGCCATGCGGGGCCTCGGCGGGCTGTCGGCCGCCTCCGGCACGCTGCGGCTGCGCCGGGCGCGGCGGCGGATGCGGCGGGCCGGACTGCTGGCCGGGTCCGGCCGGATGGTGATCGCCGACCGAGGGGGCGGCGCCCTCGTGGCGACCCTGGCCCCCTCCCCCACCCCGCTGTTCGCGCGCGCCGAGAATCTGCGGCTGGTGTGCGAGGCCCTGGACCGGGCCCGGATCGACCACTTCGTGGTCCGCTGCTACAGCAACGTCGGCTCGGCCGTGGGCGTCCGGGCCGATCAGCGGGCCGAGGTGGTCAAGGCGCTGGCCGCGCTGTGCGCCGAGGAGGCGGGGTACGTCTCACTGCCCCCGCGGCGCGGCCACCCGGCGGCCCCGCCCCGGCTCGGCAGTACGCGAGGGGCCTGGCGGCGGCTGGCCGCCGCCCCCGTGGTCCGTTTCACCCGCTTCCACACCGGACCGGGCGGACGGCTGGTCCTCGGCCCGGCGCACGGCTGCGACATCGAGTTCTGGGAGCCGGGCGGGCAGGGCGAGGAGCGGGTGCTGATCGCGCCGCGCTTCAACCGCACCACCGCGTCCGTACCGCTCGTGGGCGAGCCGGTACGCGCCCCCGACCAGCTGTTCACCCGGCTCGCCCCGCCCGTCGGCTGGCAGCCGGGGCCGCTGGTGCGCACCCGCCCGGAGTTCCTGACCCGGCTGCCGGACGAGGTCCGCTTCCCCATCGACGTCGTCTACACCTGGGTGGACGGCTCGGATCCGCAGTGGCAGCGGCGGCGGGCGGCCCTCGCGGGCACCGGCTATCACGCCCAGGCCGCCAACGCCGCCCGCTACGCCAACCGCGACGAGCTGCGCTACTCGCTGCGCTCGCTGTACCTGTACGCCCCCTGGGTGCGCCACATCTATCTGGTGACCGACCGTCAGGTGCCCGACTGGCTGGCCGTCTCGCACCCGGGGATCACCGTCGTGGACCACCACGACATCTTCGACGACCCCGATCTGCTGCCCACCTTCAACTCCCACGCCATCGAGACCCGGCTGCACCACATCGACGGACTCGCCGAGCACTTCCTCTACTTCAACGACGACGTCTTCCTCGGCTCGCCGGTCACCCCTCAGGACTTCTTCCTGGCCAACGGCGTCTCCAAGTTCTTCCCCTCCCGCGCGCTGATCCCGCTGACCCCGGTGGGCCCCGGCGACGTGCCCGTATCGGCGGCGGGCAAGAACAACCGGGCGCTGCTGGAGGAGCGGTTCGGCCCGGCCGTCACCCAGAAGATGAAGCACACCCCGCACGCCCTGCGCACCAGCGTGCTCGCCGAGATCGAGAAGGAGTTCCCGGACGCGGTCCGCGCGACCATGGCCAGCCGGGTGCGCTCGACGTCGGACATCTCCGTACCGTCCTCGCTCCACCACTACTACGCGTTCCTGACCGGGCGCGCGGTCCCCGCCCATCTGCGCTACGACTACTTCGACCTGGCCCAGCCCACCATCCGCACCCGGCTGGCCAGACTGCTGCGGGCCCGCCACTGCCAGGCGTTCTGCCTCAACGACACGGTCTCCTCCGAGCACGACCTCGAGGACCAGCTGGCGTTGGTCCGCCCCTTCCTCGACGCCTACTTCCCCCTCCCCAGCCCGCTGGAGCGGGCCGTCACCCGACAGGAGACGCGGCAGCCATGCCCCTCGCCATCACCCTTCCCCTGAACCCGGACGTCCTCGATGCGGGCGGGCCGTATCCGCGGGCGCTCAATGTGCTCAGCCGCAAACAGACCGCCGTACAGCGGCAGTTGCGGCGCGCCGGGCTCGCGGGCTACGAGCCGACCACCCAGGCCACCTTGCTGGCCCTGGCCCAGCAGGCGCCCGAGGGCAGCGCGGTGTACGACATCGGCGCGCACATCGGGCTCTACTCGGCGCTGATCAGCGCGGTGTACGGGGACGGCGGGCGCGGGCCGCGGGCCATCGCCTTCGAGCCGACCCCGGAGACGGCCGCCCTGTGCCGCCGGATCCGGGAGTGCAACCGGCTCGGCTTCGAGGTGCAGCAGACCGCGCTGGCCGATGAACCGGGCACCGCCGAGCTGTACTTCTCCCTCAAGTCGGAGTCCTCCAACTCGCTGAACCCGGCCCACCGTCGGCACACCGAGTCGGTCACGGTGCCGGTCACGACGGTCGACGCGTTCACCGGGGAGCGCGGTCTCGCCCCGCATCTGATCAAGATCGACGTGGAGACGTCGGAGGCGGCGGTGTTGCGCGGGTCGTACGACACGATCCGTCGCCACCGGCCGTGGATCGTGTGCGAACTGCTCCCCGGCGCGGACCACACCGCGCTGCGCACCGCCCTGGCGCCGCTGACCGCCATGGACTACGGCCTCCACCCGATCACTCCGGAGGCGCCCTGGCACCGCTACGACGAGACCACGTACGGGTCCGCGGTGAGCGGTCAGTGCCGCGACTGGCTGCTGGCGCCGCGGCCGCTGACGCCCGCCTTCCACCGGGTGGTGCGGCGGTGGTTGATCGCGATTCTGGCGTGCGACGAGACGACGAACATCATCACGACGGACAAGGCGTCCTTCCCCTACGGGTGGAACGCGCCGTACCGCTCGCCGCGGGGTGCGGTGCGGGTGCCTCGTACGGGCCCGCGCGGAGCGGCGCGCGTCCCGCTCACGGGGCTGCTGCGGCTGGCGGGCGCCGCGGCTCTGGCGCGGCGCGCCGTCGTCCCGGCTCGGCGGGCGCCCGGTGCGCAGGCTACGGGGAGCGGGTCGTTGCGGGGGTGAGGTGAGTGGCGGGGGCGGGTTCGCGCGGGGTGGCTTTCCCCACCCCGCCCCTTCCCGAAAGACGGGGCTCCGCCCCCTCACCCCGCCGGGGCTCCGCCCCGGACCGCGGAGTGGTTCGCCGCGGGGGCCGCTTACTGACGGCGCTGGCCCAGGACGCAGAACTCGTTACCTTCGGGATCCGCCAATACGACCCACGACTGATCACCCTGGCCGATGTCAACTCGCTGTGCGCCGTGCGCCACCAGACGAGCCACCTCGGCGTCCTGGTCATCGGGCCTGAAGTCGAGATGCAGTCGGCTCTTGGCCTTCTTGCTCTCATTAATCCGGACGAAATCCAACCCTGGCACGCGATCCGGCTCCGGGCGGATCTCGAACTCGTCATCGGAGGAGTGGACCACAACCCAGCCAAGAGCCTCGGCCCACCACTGCCCCAAGGCCACCGGATCTTCCGAGTGAACGATTACCTGTTCCCATTCCAAGGTCATCCGCAGAGCTTAGACGCGCCAGGCCTCGGAAAACCATCGGTTCAGTGCGCGGGCCCCGCCCGCACATAGCGCTCCAGGCGGATGCCGGGCAGGCACAGCGAGTACGCCGGCCGGAAGTGCCCCCTCAGCACGGCCGCCTTCGGGCCGCGTGTCTCCGGTTCATCGGCCGCGATCAGCCATGCCGAACCGGCCCCGTTCAGCCGTCGCAGCAGCTCGGCGGGGCCGACGTCGACCCCGTAGAGCGTGCCGGAGGCCGGGCCGGGGGTGCTCAGCGCGATGTCGCGCAGCCCGGCGAGGGGGCGCGGATAGGCGATGGCGATCCGCCGTTCCTTGGGCGGGTCGTACAGCACGGGCTCACCCGGCCGGGTCAGCCGCCCCACCGCGGCGGACAGCGCCGCCAGGTCGTCCTGACGGCTCAACGGTTCCCGCTCCCTCTGGTGCAGGGGGAGCTGCCAGACGAACGCGCAGCCGACCGCGAGTGCCCCGGCCGCGGCGACCACGGCGCGGTGGCGGCCGGACACCGCCTCCGCCAGCCGGTCCGCCCCGGCCGCGGCCAGTAGCGGGATGCCCGCCAGGGCGAAGAGGAGATAGCGCTCGTGGAAGCAGGGACGGTGGAGGGCCAGGGCGAAGAGGAGGACGGGCGGGACGCAGATCAGGGGCAGGGCCACCGCGGTCAGCGTCCGCCGGCGGGGGCGGACCACGGCGATCGCGATCAGCAGCAGGTTGACGGCGAGGACGAGCGCGCTGGGCCCCGCGAACTCCTCGGCCACCGCCCACAGCCGACCCGGCGTCGGATGGCGTATCCAGGCGATCTGCGCGCTCTGCCGCCGGGCCACCAACGCCAGCGGCACCACCGCCCCCACCGCCCCGGCCGCCGCGCTCCCCCAGCCCCACCACACCCGGCGCGGGGCGCGCGAGACGAGCAGGGTCAACGCGTGCGCGGCGAGCATGAGCACCGCGAACACGTGCAGCAGCCCGGTCGCGGCCACCACTCCCCCGTACGCCGCCCAGCGCCACCCCGCCGTATGGCCCCGCGCCTCGGGCCCGCCCGGACCCGGCCCCGGCGCGAGGCGGGGAACGTCGCCGCGGACCGGTACGGCCGAACGGACCCGTGTGGCCGACGCCGCCCCGGGGGCGGGCGTTGGGGGCACACCTGGCGCGGGACCGGGCGCGCGAGCCGGACCGCGCGCGGGACGGCCCGCCCGTTCGCCCGTTCGGCCGACAGCCCTACCGCCCGTCCGGCTGCCCGCTCTGCTCGTCCCCGGCGCCGGCCACGCCGCGCCCACCAGCAGGTACGTCGCCCCCGCCGCGCTCGCCGCGACCAGGGCGTAGGAGCGGCCCTCCTGGGCGTAGTGGGTGACCACGGGCGTGGTCGCGTAGAGCAGACCGGCCCACAGGCCCACCCGGGGGCGGGCGAGGCGGCAGCCCAGGGCGGCGACGAGGGCGGTGGCGGCCATGGCGGCGAGCACCGAGGGCAGACGCATGGCCACCTCGGCGGGCCACAGGGCCAGGACCGGGTGCATCAGCAGGTAGTAGAGCCCGTGGACGGCGTCCACGGTGCCGAGCGCGTCGCGGATCTGAGGGAGGGTCCGCCGGGCCATCTGGTACGTCACGGACTCATCGCGCCACATCGTGCCCCGGTCCAGACCCCACAGCCCCAGCCCGAGCACGACGGCCGTCGGGAGCACGATCGCCGTCTGCTGGGAGATCCCGCGCTTCCTCACGCCCAGCCTCACTCTCACTCACGACAACGAAAGGCATAAATACGACTATTCGCCTACAGTGTGCAATCAGGACGACTCATCCGCCGCGAAGGGCACGCGTCATGAACCGCCTCGGTATCGAAAGCCCCCGCGGTCTCGTGGCCTTCGCCGCGCTGACCGGGTGTCTGGTGGCCATGGCGGTGGCGGCGCTCACCGGCGCCGGAGGGGTCTTCGCGGCCGCCGGGCTGGCCGGGTGCGGCTGCGAGCTGCTGCTGCACCGCACCGCGCCGGGGCTGATGACCCGTCTGGGGCGGCTCCACATGGGTGCCACGTCACGCTTCGAGTTCCGCTGCGTGCTGCTGCTCCTGCTGCTCGGCCGACTCCATGTCACCGGGCCCATCGGACTGGCCGCGGCCATGACGCTGGTGCTGTGTCTGCTCGCCGGTCAGGCCCTGCACGCCGCGCTCACCACCCTCATCCGGCGGCGCCGCGCCCTCGCGGTCGCGGCCCGCAACATCGATCTGCGCCGACTGGACATCAGCGACCGGCCGCCCCGCAGACTCACCGAATGGCCCGGTCAGCGGATCCTGGTCTACGAGCTGTCCGCCCTGCTCGGGCTCACCGCGTCGCTGACGACCGGCGACGCCCGCTGGGTGGTGGCGGCGCTCACCCTCGCCGCCGGTTCCTCCCTGATCACGGTGGTGGCGCTCGTTCCGTACCTGGTCCGGGCCACCCGACGGCTGCCCGGCGCCGCCGAGGTGCTGGCCGAGGTGGACGCCTGGCTGATCCGTCACCGCCCCCGCACGGTGCTCTACTTCTCCGGCCCGCGCGACCGCGCCGACCAGGTCACCCGATGGCTGGGGCCCGTGGCCGCGCTGCACACCCCGTCCCTGGTCATCCTGCGCGAACGGGAACTGCTGGAGGCCCTGGAGCCGACCCCGCTGCCGGTGCTGTGCGTGCCGAGCGCCGCCCATCTGTCGCAGCTGGACCTGAGCGGGGTGCGGGTCGCGCTCTACCCCGCCAACACCGGCCGGAACATCCACCTCCTGCGGATCCCCACCATGCAGCACGTCTTCCTGGCCCCCGGCGACGGCGACGAGACCGCCGCCGTCGATCCGTACAGCAAGGTCTACGACCAGGTGTGGGTCGCGGCCGAGGCGGGGCGCCGCCGCTATGTGCGGGCCGCGGTCGGTGTCGAGGAGGCCGACATCGTGGAGATCGGCCGCCCCCAGCTCGACGGCCTGCACGTCGCGGGAGCCGGTCATGCCCCCGCGCCGACGCCCACGGCCACGCCCCTGCCCACCGTGCTGTACGCGCCCACCCGTGACCTGGCGGCGGGTGAGCCGATCGTACGGGCCCTGCTGGAGACCGAACGCCCGGTCCGGTTGCTCTACCGGCCGCATCCGCCCGCCGGCCACCGCTCCCCCGAGGACCACGCCGCCCACCGCCGTATCGTCGCCCTGATCCAGGCAGCGAACGAGCGGCGCGCCACGGAGGCCCTCGCGGCGAACGCCCTCGGCAAGGGCGCCTTCACCGCCGACGCCGTCAGCGCGGACGCCCTCGCCGCCGAAGCCCTCGGCGGGGACGCCGTGGCCCCGGACGCCTTCGGCGAAGAGCCCGACGACGCCCAGCCCCCGGATACCGACGCCCCGCACACCGACACCCCGCACACCGAAGCCCTCCGCGCCGAAGCCGCCCGCCACCGCGCCGAGTTGACCAAGCGCATGGCCGCGCTCGACGCCCGTCTGCGCCGGGCGGACGCCGACGAGGCCATGCTCACCAGAGATCGTGCCGCACCCGATCCGGCCCTGCTCACCGAGGCCGAGGGGCTGCGCCGGGAGTGGCACCAGGCCCACTGGGCGGCCTCACCACCCTGGCTCCACCAGGTGATCGAGGGGGACGCCCCCACCCTCCACTCCTGCTTCGACCAGGCGGATCTGCTGATCGGTGACCCCTCCGACGTGGTCGGCGACTTCCTCGCCACCCTCAAGCCGTACGCCCTCACCGTCCCGGCGGGTCTCGACGAGGAGGAGTTCCGGCGGCAGAACGTCATGGCCAGGGCGGCCTATCCGCTCGGTCCGGGGGCATCAGGAATGCAGAACCTCCTGCGCCCGCTCTTCGACCCCTCCCTCGACGAGCTGCGCACCGCCCGCCGCGAGGTGAGGGAGTTTCTCCTCGGCCCCGCCACACCACCGTCCATCCAGCGCTTCACCGACGCCGTCGACGCGCTCGCCGAGAAGGGAGAGGCGGTCGTCCGGCTGCGCGACCTCCACACGGCCTCGCCGCCCGGCGCCGGACGCTGGTCCATCACCCGGTAGCACGGCATCCCCCATGTACGGCACGCGGTAACACGACCTCCCATACGTACGGCACCCGGTAACACGACGCCCCACACGTACCGCATGCGGTGCCACGACACCCCACATCCACGTCACCCGGCAGCAGCACTTCCCACACCCGGACCTCACCCCAGGCCCTCACCATGAGCTTCCATCCCCGGCCCTGTCCCCAGGCCCCGTCCCAGGAGCCCCCCACTCCCACGCCTCCTGAGCCCCCCGCACACCTTCCGGAGCCAGCATGCCGCGCAACCACCGCCCCGGCCCACCTCCCCGTGTCAGCGTGATCGTCCCCGCCCGTGACGCCATGCCCGGAATCACCCGGGCCGTCACCTCCGCCATGGAGCAGACCCTCGGGCTCAGCCGCCTCGACATCATCGCCGTCGACGACGGATCGGCCGACGGCACCGCGGAGGAGCTGGACCGGCTCGCCGCCGACTGCCCCTCGCTCCATGTGGTCCGCGACCCCCGCCCCTGCCGCGGTGGCGCCGGCGGCCTCCGCAACACCGGACTGGCGCGCGCCACCGGCGACTTCGTCTTCTTCCTGGACGCCGACGCCCGGCTGGCGCCCGACGCGTTGCGCCGTATGGTCGCGATGGCCGACCAGAACGGCACCGACGTGGTCCTGGGCAAGATGGTCTCCCCGGACGGGCGCGGCGTTCCCAAGGCGGTCTTCCGCCACAACCAGCTGCGCACCGACGTCCACAGCTCCCACGCCTACGCCAGCCTGGAGCCGTGCAAGCTGTTCCGCCGCTCCCTGATCGAGCGGCTGCGGCTGCGCTTCCCCGCCCACGTCCGCCACGGCGAGGGCAAGCCCTTCACCGCGGCCGCCTATCTCAACGCCTCCGGGATCTCCGTCGTCGCCGACTACGACTGCTACCACCTGGGCCCGGACCCGGGCCGCGCCGCCCCCGGTCTCGCCGAGCGCGTCGAGGCCATGCGGCCGCTGTTCGAGACCGCCGCCCGGCACACCCGGACCGGCGCCCGCCGCGACGCGGTGATGCGCCACCACATCCGGCGCGAGCTGTGTCCGGCCCTGCGCGCGCTGCCGCGCGAGGACGAGACCGAGGTCCGCGAGCGGTTCCTGCCCGAGCTGCGCCGCTGGGCGCTGGCCCACTGCTCCGACACGCTCTTCCCCACCCTCACCGCGCCCGAGCGGCTGATGGTCCATCTGCTGCGCACCGGCCGCTTCGAGGATCTGCTGTCCGTCGTGCGCAACGCCGAGCGGGACGCCCGGTGCGGCCATCTGGTCGAGAAGGGCAGCGTCTACTGGCTGCACCCCTTCTTCCGCGACCCCGACGCCGAAGTCCCCGACGCCTGCTTCGACGTGACCGACCGACTACCGGTCCGGCACCACCTCGCGGGCGCCGGCTGGCACGGCCGCAGCACCCTGCGGGTGCGCGGCCGGGCGGCGATCGACGGGCTGGCGGCCGACCCCGAGGAGGACCGCGCCGAGCTGGTGCTGCGCCGCCGCGAGGCGCGGGACGAGGTGCGGATCCCGGTGGACGCCGCGGAGGACGACCCCGCGCGGTTCGAGGCGGACGTGGACATCGCCACCGCCGACGGCGGCACACCGCTGCGCCCCGGCGTCTGGGACGTCTTCCTCGACGTCCGCGCCCAGGGCATCAGCCGCACCGTACGGTTCGGCAACCGCCATGACGACCTGCTCGACATCGGCACCGCGCGCCGGGTGGTGGCCGCCGGGCCCGGGCTGCGCGCCCGGGTCACGCCGTACTTCACCAGCCCGTACCGCAATCTCTCCCTCGACATCGGCCCGGCCCCGCGCGGGGCGCCCTGCGAGGTGACGGAGGCCGTGTGGCACCCGTCGGACAAGGGCACCCTCGTCGTCGCCGGACGGCTGCTGCCGCCCGGCACCCCGGCGCGCGGGCGGGTGCTGCGGCTGCGCGCCGAGCACACCGACGGACGGGTCCACGACCATCCGGTGCGATTCGCCGCCGGGCATCCGGCGGGGGCCTTCACCGCCCGGCTGCCGGTGCGGGACCTGGGCCGCGGCCGGTGGACGGTGACGCTGGCCGTCGTCGGCCCCGGCGACGCCCAGGGCCCCGGGCGCGCCGCGCCCGCCGCGCCCGTGCCGCCGCCCGCCCGGCTGCCCGGCGCCCGCTGGGTGCGGCGCGGCCGGCCGTACTACGCCAAGCCGCTCATGGGGCGCGGCGAGGTGACCCTGGAGCTGCGGGTGGCCCCGGTCCGGCTGCTCGCCGCCGTACGCAACCGGCTGGGGCTGAACTGACCGACGCCTGCCCGCGGCAGGCTGTTCCCCCACCCGCCCAGCCGGACCTGGCCACGCTCACCCTCCCAGCCGCCGCCGCACCCCCGTGACGACCTTGATCGGAGCCACCTCCAGCCCCAGGGCCCGCGCCGGGCCCAGGGCCACCGGCTTGGCGTAGTACGGACGGCAGCCGAAGCGGAGCCAGCGGGTGGCGGCCAGCCGGCCGAAGTACGGCACGATCGCGGTGCGGCGCGGCCCGTCCTCCCCGGCCCCTTCCATGATCAGCGTCAGCGTCCAGCAGCCCGCGCCCAGACGGCCGATCGGCAGCCGGGCGGTGAAGACGGTCGCGGAGCCGCCCTGCTCGGTGCGGACCGGCACCTCGTGCACCGCGCCCGTCCCCGTCTCGGCGCGCAGCCGCAGCGCCCCGCCGTCCCGCACCGCCTCCTCGGTCAGCCGTCCGCCGACCAGCAGCGTGTCGCGGGTGCGCCAGATGGTCCGGAGCACCTGGCAGGGCGGGTCGAGGGGATGGGCCACCTCGCCGACGTCGAGCGAGAGATTGCCGTACGGGGTGAAGTACGGCACCACCGTCACCGGACCCTGGGAGGTGGTGACGCGGCGCCGGGTGGGATGGGTGACCTCACCGCCCTCGCGGCGGTTGCCGAACCGCACCGTGCGGCTGACGCCCTGGGCGCGGACGTCCAGGTAGATGTTCCACAGCCCCCGCTCCAGCGGGGCGCCGCCGTCCGCGGTGGCCGGGTCGATCTCGGCGGTGAAGCCCGCCATCCCGTACCGCCGCCCCTCGCCCGGCAGCGGATGGGCGGCCGGGCACGGTGTGGTGGGCAGCCGGACCTCGGGGCGGTCGGCCCGGTACTTGCGCAGCACGATCTCGGTGGCCGGGTCGAGGGAGTCCACGTCCTCGACATACGCGTGCCCGGCCAGCCGCAGCACCCCGCCGTGCCAGCTCGCCGCCTCCAGGTGGTGCCGGACCGGCAGCCGGTCGGTCACGTCGAAGCAGATGTCGGGGACGGCGGCGGCGTGGTCGCGGAAGAAGGGGTGCAGCCAGTAGACCCGGCCCTTGTCGACGAGATGGCCGCGCCGCTCGTCCGCCCCGGCGTTCCGGGCCACGGTCAGCACATCGTCGAAGCGGTCGGCGCGCAGCAGATGGATCAGCAGCCGGTCGGGGGCGTCGAGCCTTGGAAAGAGGGCGTCGGTCACCCAGGTGCTCGCCCAGTGCCGGAACTCGGGGAAGAACCGCTCCCGCGCGTCCTTTTCGCTCTCGCGGGGCAGCAGGGCGCGCAGCGGACCGCACAGCTCCCACTCCACATGGCGGCGCATGATCTGGTCCCGGCGCGGGCCCGGCTCCAGATAGCGGGCCACGGTCTCGAAGCACAGCCGGGTGCCGTCCATGCGGTGGGCGAGGTCGGAGGCGGTGAGGGTGAGGTTGGTGCGGTTCTCGCGGTAGCGGACGTAGTAGCAGTCGTAGTCGGCGACCACGGAGATACCGGAGGCGTTGAGGTAGGCGGCCGCGGTGAACGGCTTGTCCTCGCAGTTTCGGTAGGGCGGGAAGCGCAAGCGCAGCCGCTCGATGAGGGAGCGGCGGAACAGCTTCCACGGGCCCAGGGTCAGATAGGCGTGGGAGGAGAAGACGTCCGTACGGGGCTGATTGCGCTGGAAGACGGCCCGGGGCACGGCCCGTCCGCCCACCGAGGCGATCTTGCCGAGGACGATGTCGGTGCCGTGGGCGTCGGCCATGGCGAGCATGCGGCGCAGCGCGTCCGGGCCCAGATAGTCGTCGGAGTCGAGGAAGAAGACGAAGTCGCCCCGGGCGTGGTCCAGTCCGGTGTTGCGGGGGACGCCCGCGCAGCCGGAGTTCTCCTGGTGGATGACGTGGAGCGCGGGGCAGGTGCGGGCGAGCCGCTCCAGCTCCTCGCCGGTGCCGTCGGTCGAACCGTCGTCCACCGCGATGATCTCGACCCGGTCCTGCCCCAGGGTCTGGTCCATCGCGGAGGTGACGGCCCGGGTCAGCTCCGGCAGGGCGTTGTAGGCGGGGATGATCACACTGACACGAGGTCGGGACAGAGCGGGCATGACGGCCTCCTGACTCCGGGCTCTCGACGGGTCGGGGTCGGGGTCACACGGCGGACCGGGGCCACATGGCCGGTCAGGGACACACGGCGGACCCGGGACACACGGCGGACCGCCGGACCGCGCGGCGGATCGGTCACTCGGCGGTGAGGAGGCCGCCGCGGGGCCCGGCCGGGGCGCTGTCCGCCAGGGGCCGTGGCTGTGGCGTGGGGGCGAGCGGGAGCGCGATGTCCTGGCCCAGCATCAGGGCCCGTACCACCCGCTCGGCCGCGTGGCCGTCGTCGAACCGGCAGAAGCGGGCCCGGAAGGCGGTCCGCAGCGCGGTCGCGTCCCCGTCGCACCAGCGGCCCTCACGGAAGACCTCGACCAGCTCCCGCTCGCTGCGGGCGACGGCTCCCGGGGTCTCGCCGGGGGATCCCGACAGCAGGTCGAAGTAGACACCGCGGGAGGAGCGGTAGATGTCCCAGTCGTCGGCGTAGATCACGACGGGCCGGTCCAGCAGGGCGTAGTCGAACATCATCGACGAGTAGTCGGTGATCAGCGCGTCGGCCGCCAGGCACAGCTCCTCCACCGACCGGTGGCGCGAGACGTCGATCACCGGCCCGGCCTCCTGGAGCCGGGCCAGCTCGTCATCCGGCCGGTAGGAGTAGTGGGCCCGCACCAACAGCGTGGTCTCCGGGCCGAGTTCGCGGCTGAGCCGCTCCAGGTCCAGCCGGGGGGTGAACCCCTTCTGGTAGTCGCGGAGGGTGGGCGCGTAGAGGAGGGCGGTGTTCCCGGCCGGGATTCCCAACTCCTCACGGATCCGCCGGATGTCCTCCTCGGTCGCGGTGAAGAAGACGTCATTGCGCGGATATCCGTACTCCAGCAGCCGGTACCCCGCGGGGTAGACCCGCTCCCAGATCTGGCTGGAGTGCGGATTGGAGGAGAGGGCGAAGTCCCAGCGGTCGATGCGCTTGAGCAGATTGCCGAAGCTCATCCCGCCCGCGGCGGCGGGATAGCGCTGCTGGTCCAGGCCCATGCATTTGAGTGGGGTGCCGTGGAAGGTCTGCAAATGCACCGTGCCCGGCCGCTTCACCACCTCATTGGGGAAGTTGACATTGTTGATGAGGTATTTCGCGCGGGCCACCGTGCGGTAGAAGTCGCGGGTGCCGGTGACGACGTAGTCGACGCCTTCCGGAAGGTTCTCGATCTCCGACTTCTTGACCGCCCACACCCCGTGGATCTCCGGCGCCAGCTCCCGCGCCTTCTCGTAGATCGCCCCCGGATTGCAGAGCACCCCACGGCCCCAGTACGCGGAGTAGACGGCCAGATGGGGGTCAACGGGCCGCTGCCGGTGCAGCCGGTACAGGCCCTGCTTGGCGCGCGCCGCCAGCGGCGGCCGGACGGTCCGGCGCAGCTTGCGGGCCCCGGCGGCCGCCCGTACGGCCAGTTCGTGCTCGCGGTAGCGGAGGAAGGAGCCGGACGCCAGCGCCTCGAACCGCCAACGGCCCTCGACCGGCGGGGTGAACCCGGCCGGGAGATGGGCGCGGTACCACTCGGCGGCCCGCGCGAAGAAGCGCGGCCGGTCCGCCGTAGCCACCCGGGACGTCCGGTCCAGACAGAACAGGAAATGCGATACGGCCCGCTCGAAGAGCAGCGGGCGCAGCGGCTCCAGATGCGGCCGGTCGTCGAGGAAGTCGAAGAGCCGGGCGTACTGCTGGAAGATGACGAAGTGCTTCTCGCCGGGGCTTCCCGTACTGGCCCCGACCCGCCGCTGCCGGTATTCCAGGCCCACCAGGTCCACACAGGCTATTCGGCGCGCGGTGAGCATCGTCTTGTACGAGAGCAGGGCGTCCTCGTAGATGCCCTCGCTGAACGCGAAGCCGTGGCGGATGTAGAAATCCCGGTGGTAGACGCGATTGGACGACATCGCGAACAACCGAAGGAATTCCGGGCGTTCGACGGCGGAGAAGACATCGGTGCCCGCCGAGGCCAGCAGTTCCCCGAAGAGGCTGGGCGCCCTGCGCTCCGACCAGTAGGTGCGCACATGGTTGAAGTAGAGGATCTCCGGGTCGTGGGTGAGGGCGAGCCGGTCGGCGAGGCCCTGGAGGGTGCCCGGGGCGAGGGTGTCATCTCCGTCCAGGAAGAGCAGATAGTCCCCGCTCGCCCGCTCCACCCCGGCGTTACGGGCCCGGCCAGGACCGGAGTTGATCCGCTGGTGCACGGGCACGACCCGGCTGTCGCGCGCCGCGTACGCGTCGATGATCGCGCCGCAGTGGTCCGGTGAGCGGTCGTCCACGGCGACCACCTCGAGGTCGGGATACGACTGCGTCAGCACGGAGTCCAGGCAGGCGCTCAGATAACCCTGGACGCGATAGGCGGCGATGACGATGGTGAAGCGGGGCATAAGGCTCCTCGGGACGCGGTGGCGGTTCGAGGCGCGAAGCACTCACTGACCACCCACGCTAGGTGGGTTCGTCCCGGTATGCCCGCTCGGTCGTTGGAGGGGCGCCCAAGCGGGTGACAAACGCCCCCGGCGGACCTGAAGTCCACCGGAGGCGCCGTGGGGTGTGCCGACCGCGTCAGCCGTATGCCGACCGCGCGTCAGCTGTGGGTGCGCAGCAGCGTCCGCATCGTCCGCATCGCGACCGACAGATTGGCCAGGTCGAAGGTCTCCGACGACTGAATCTCATCGAGCGTGGTGCGGGCCCGCTGGAGGATCGCGGCGTTCTTCTCCTCCCACGCCTTGAAGCGCTGCTCGGGCGTGGAACCGCCGTTGCCCACCGACAGCACATCGGCGGTCAGGGCGGCCTGGGCCGCGTACAGATCCTCGCGGATGGAGACCCGGGCCATGGACTGCCACCGGTCCGCGCGCGGCAGCTCGATGATCCGTTCCATCAGCTGGCTGATCCGCAGCCGGTCGGCCAGGTCGTAGTAGACCTCGGCGACCGCCAGCGGGTCCTTGCCGGTGCGGTCCGCGATGGCCACGATGTCCAGTGTCGGGAAGGCCGAGGAGAAGCCCGCCACCCTGGTGGCCAGATCCTCCGGGACGTGCGCCCCGGTCAGATCGTCGTAGATCCGCTGGTACCACTCAATGTCGGAGCCGCGCAGCAGCTTGGGCAGCTGCGCCCGGACCGCGCCGACCCGCTCGCCGAAGAAGTCGATCGTCTCGGCCAGCTCGAGCGGCTGCGGCCGGTTGTTCAGCAGCCAGCGGGTGCCGCGCTCGACCAGCCGGCGCGAGTGCAGCCGCATCCTGGTCTGGATGTCGGCGTCGACGACCGTGTCCAGCGCCTCGGCCTCGTCCCACACCTGGTTCAGCTCGAAGATCGCGCGGGCCGCGGTCTGGGCCCGCACGACCTCCTCGGTGGAGGCCCCGGTCTCCTCCCGCATCCGGTGCAGGAAGGTCGTACCGGCGGTGTTGACGGTGTCGTTGACCAGCACCGTGGTGATGATCTCGCGCCGCAGGGCGTGGCCGTCGATGTGCTCGGGGAACCGCTGCCGCAGCGCCTGCGGGAAGTATGCGTGCAGCAGCCGCTGGAGGTACGGGTCGTCGGGCAGCCCGGTGGTGATCAGCTCATCGGCCACCGTGATCTTGACGTAGGCCAGCAGCACGGCCAGCTCGGGCTGGGTCAGACCGCGCCCGGCGGAGAGCCGCTCACGGATCTGGCGGTCGGTGGGCAGGAACTCCAGCGCCCGGTCCAGCCGTCCCTCGCGGCCCAGGCGGCGCATCAGCCGCTGGTGGGCGTGGAGCAGGCTGTGGGCCTGGGCGATGGAGTTGGCCAGCGCCACGTTCTGCGCGTAGTTGTTGCGCAGCACCAGCGCGCCGACCTCGTCGGTCATCTCGGCGAGCAGCTTGTTGCGCTGCTTGAGGGTGAGGTCGCCCTCGGTGACCAGGGCGTTGAGCAGGATCTTGATGTTCACCTCGTGGTCGGAGGTGTCCACACCGGCGCTGTTGTCGATCGCGTCGGTGTTGATCCGGCCGCCGTTGGAGGCGAACTCGATCCGGCCGAGCTGGGTCAGGCCCAGGTTGCCGCCCTCGCCGACGACCTTGACCCGCAGATCCTGGCCGTCCACCCGGATCGCGTCATTGGCCTTGTCGCCGACATCGCCGTTCGATTCGGTGGACGCCTTGACGTAGGTGCCGATGCCGCCGTTCCACAGCAGGTCCACCGGGGCCTTGAGGATCGTCTTCATCAGATCGGCCGGGGTCATCTTGGCGATCCGCTTCTCGATCCCGAGCGCGGCCCGCACCTGCGGGGTGATCGGGATGGCCTTGGCCGTACGGGGGTGGATCCCGCCGCCCGCCGACAGCAGCTCGGCGTTGTAGTCCTCCCACGAGGAGCGCGGCAGCTCGAACAGGCGGCGGCGCTCGGCGTAGGAGGTCGCCGCGTCCGGGTTGGGGTCCAGGAAGATGTGCCGGTGGTCGAAGGCGGCGACCAGCCGGATGTGCTCGCTCAGCAGCATCCCGTTGCCGAACACGTCACCGGACATGTCGCCGACGCCCACGACCGTGAAGTCCTGGGACTGGGTGTCATGGCCCAGCTCGCGGAAGTGGCGCTTGACCGACTCCCAGGCACCACGGGCGGTGATGCCCATGCCCTTGTGGTCGTATCCGGCGGAGCCGCCGGAGGCGAAGGCGTCCCCGAGCCAGAAGCCGTACGCCTGCGCCACGTCGTTGGCGATGTCGGAGAAGGTCGCGGTGCCCTTGTCGGCGGCGACGACGAGATAGGTGTCGTCCCCGTCGTGGCGGACCACGTCCTTCGGCGGCTCGACCTGCCCGGCGACCAGGTTGTCGGTGATGTCGAGCAGACCGGAGATGAAGGTCTTGTAGCAGGCGATGCCCTCGGCCATCCAGGCGTCGCGGTCCACGGACGGGTCCGGCAGCCGCTTGCCGACGAAGCCGCCCTTGGCACCCACCGGCACGATGACCGTGTTCTTCACCATCTGCGCCTTGACCAGGCCGAGGATCTCGGTGCGGAAGTCCTCACGCCGGTCGGACCAGCGCAGACCGCCGCGCGCGACCTTGCCGAACCGCAGGTGCACACCCTCGACCCGCGGCGAGTAGACCCAGATCTCGTACGCCGGGCGGGGCGCGGGCAGATCCGGCACGGCCTGCGGGTCCAGCTTGATCGACAGGTAGTCGTGGGGCTTGTCGTGGGCGTTCCGCTGGAAGTGATTGGTCCGCAGCGTCGCCTTGATCAGAGTGAGGAAGGAGCGCAGGATGCGGTCCTCGTCCAGCGAGGCCACCTGGTCCAGCGCCGCGTCCAGCTCCTCCAGCAGCGCGTCGGTCAGCTCCAGCCCCGCCCGCTGCCGCTCCGGCGACATCCGGGCCTCGAAGAGCGAGACCAGCAGCCGGGTGGTGTGCACATTGTTGCGGAGGGTGTCCTCCATGTACGACTGGCTGAAGGTGGAACCGGCCTGCCGCAGGTACTTGGCGTAGGCCCGCAGCACCATCGCCTGCCGCCAGTCAAGACCCGCGCCCAGCACCAGCTGGTTGAAGTCGTCGCTCTCGGCCTGGCCGGTCCACACCGCGGCGAACGCGTTCTGGAAGCGCTCACGGGCGTCGTCGGCGAGGGCCTCGCCCTCACGCAGCGGCAGCCGCAGCCCGAAGTCGTAGATCCAGGCGGTGGTCTTGTCCGAGCAGCGCAGCTCGTACGGGCGCTCGTCCACCACCTCGACCCCGAGGGTGTTGAGCACCGGGAGCACCGCGGACAGCGAGATCTGGGCCCCGGCCCGGTAGATCTTGAAGCGGCGCTCGGCGTGGGCCGCGCCCACCGGCTCGTAGAGGCTGAGCGCGAAGTCCTGTCCGCAGTCCTTCAGCCGCTCCAGGTGCTGGAGGTCGGCGACGGCGCCGCGCGGGGTGTGGTCCGCCTTGTAGCCCTCGGGGAAGGCGTTCTGGTAGCGGCGGAGCAGCTCGGCGGCGCGCTCCTCGCCGACCTCGGAGACCAGCGCGTCGGTGAAGCCGTCGGCCCAGGAGCGGGCGGCCTCGATCAGCCGGCTCTCGATCCGCTCCACATCGGAGTCGGTGAGGTCGGGCAGCTCGGTGCCCGGCTGGACACGGACCACGAAGTGCAGCCGCGAGAGCACCGATTCGGTGTGCAGGGCGGTGAAGTCGACCGGCGGACGGCCGCTCAGCTCCTCCAGCAGGATGTCGGTCAGCCGCAGCCGCACATCGGTGGTGAAACGATCGCGCGGAAGGTAGACCAGCGCGGAGTAGTAGCGCCCGTACTCGTCCTGGCGCAGGAACATCCGCAGCCGGCGGCGCTCCTGGAGGTAGAGCACGCTGGTGGCGATCGAGCGGAGCTGGTCGACCGGGGTCTGGAACAGCTCGTCGCGCGGGTAGGTCTCCAGGATCTGCATCAGGTCCCGGCCGTCGTGGCTGTTGGCCGCGAAGCCCGCGCCCGCGAGCACCTCGTCGACCTTGCGGCGGATCACCGGCACCCGGCGCACCGACTCGGTGTACGCGGCGGACGAGAACAGCCCCAGGAAGCGGCGCTCGCCGATCACATTGCCCTCGGCGTCGAACTTCTTCACGCCGATGTAGTCGAGGTACGAGGGGCGGTGGACGGTGGCGCGGCTGTTCGCCTTGGTCAGCACCAGCAGCTTGCGCTCGCGCGCCTTGGCACGGGCGTCGGCCGGCAGCCGGTTGAAGGCCTGGGACACCGGGGTGCCGGGGCCCGCGTGGGCGCTCTCGTCGGTGTCCTTGTGCTGCGGGTCGGAACGCAGGATGCCGAGGCCGGTGCCGGGCACCGCGGTCAGCGCGTCCTCCTCGCCACCGGCCTCGGTGGGGACCTGCGTCAGCTCGTACTCGCGGAAGCCGATGAAGGTGAAGTGGTCGTCCGCGAGCCAGCGCAGCAGCTCACGGGCCTCCTCCACCTCCTCCTCGCGGACCTCGGCGGCCTTCGGCTCGTCCGGCAGGCCCTCGGCGATGCGCAGCGCGGAGTCGCGCATCTTCTCCCAGTCCTCGACGGCCTCGCGGACATCGGACAGGACGCGCACCAGATCGGCGGTGATCTGCTTCAGATCGCCGCGGTCGGTCTCGCGATCGGTCTCGACATGGATCCAGGACTCCACGACCGCGTCATGCGGGAGCTTCTTCCGGCTCTTCCGGGACGGGCCGTCCGGGGAGACGTCGAGCAGCTCGATCAGCTTGCCGGTGATGTCACGGCGCACGATCACCTGCGGGTGGATCACGACATGGATGCCGCGCCCCTGGCGGGTGAGCTCGTTGGTGACCGAGTCGACCAGGAACGGCATGTCGTCGGTGACCACCTCGACCACGGAGTGGCTGCAGGTCCAGCCGTGCTCCTCGACGGTCGGGGTGTGCACCCGGACGTTCGCCGTGCCCTGCGGACGCACCTCGGCGAGCCGGTAGTGGGAGAGCGCCGCCCCGAAGACATCGACCGGGTCGCGGTCGGCGAGGTCCTCTGGAGGTGTGTGCAGGTAGTAGTGCTGGAGGTATGCGGTCAGGGTCTCCGGTCCTGGGCCCTGCACCGGTTGCCCCCCGGCAGGGCTGTTCTCAGCGACCCGGGCGGCCCGTTCGAGCAGCTCGGCCTTGGCTTCGTCCAGCTTGGTCTGCATGTCCTCTGGCTCCTGTCGCGCGCCGTTGCGTGACATCGATGGCGGTGGCATGACGCCGCGACGCGAAAAATCCGGTCGTGGACGACGGTATGCCGGATCGGGAAATGGCCAGGGTGTACTCGGCCGTAAGTGACCAAGGCCCCACGCGCCACGGGTCAGCGGCGGCTCGGGCCCGGGCCTGGTGGGGCGCCGGGCGCGGAGCGAGGGCCTCGTTGCCCTCACGGACTATCGCGCTGATCACGCAGTAAGGCTATCGCTCCACCCCAGGGGGTCGTCATGAGCCGTTCGTGTACAAAACCGGGCCCTGAAGTTTGACGAAATGGACAGCGACCGGGAGGCGCGCACGGGCCGATGATGCGCCGCTCACGCACCCTTGGCAAAGCGCGGGCGCGGATGCACCGTGATCTGGACGGTGGTAAGCACGGTGGTAGGCGTGGACCTGGAGGTGCGTGGCATGGCTGCGAAGATCCTGCTGGTGACCGGCGACGCGGCCGAATCGCTGGAGGTGCTCTACCCGTACCAGCGGCTGCGCGAGGAGGGGTACGAGGTCCATATCGCGGCCCCGAGCCGCAAGACGCTGCGCCTGGTGGTCCATGACTTCGAGGAGGGCTTCGACACCTACACCGAGAAGCCGGGCTATACGATCCCCGCCGACCTGGCCTTTTCCGAGGTGGACCCCGGGCAGTACACCGCCCTGGTGATCCCGGGCGGCCGGGCCCCGGAGTATCTGCGGAACGACCCCGAGCTGCGCAAGATCTGCAAGGCGTTCTTCGACGCGGACAAGCCGGTGGCGCAGATCTGCCACGGCCCGCTGCTGACGGCGGCCGTGGGCGGCCTGAGCGGACGGCGGGTCACCGCGTATCCGGCGCTGGAGCCGGACATGCAGGCGGCGGGGGCGGACTACCAGGACGCGGAGGTCGTGGTCGACGGCACGCTGATCTCGTCGCGGGCGTGGCCGGACCATCCGGCGTGGATGCGGGAGTTCCTGGCGGCGCTGCGGTCGAAGGCGCCGGTGGTGTGAGGGCGGTGCGGCCCCGGGGGCATGCGTCTCACCGGGCTCACTCGTCTCACCAAGCTCACCGGGCTCGCCATCTCACGCAGCTCGCTCATCGCACTCATCTCACCCGGCTCACCTGGTTCACATGGCTCACCCGGCTCCCTCGTCTCACTCGTCGGCAATGCGCTCGGCCTCCCGTACGGCCTCCTCGAGCGTGTCCACGACCGGCACCCCCGCCGCCCCCAGGCTGGCCCGGCTGTGCGAACCGCCCGTGTAGAGAACGGCCCGCGCCCCCACGTGCCGCGCCGCCACCGCGTCGTCCAGGGCGTCCCCGATCACCACCATCCGCTGCGGCGGCATCCCTTCGAGCGCGGCGATATGGCGCACCATCTGCTCGGCCTTGCCGGTGTTGCTCTGCCCGGTGCGGCCGTCCACCCGGACGAAATGGCGCTCGATGCCATGCGTCCGCACCAGGGGGAGCAGATACTCATGCGGGGCCAGTGAACACAATGACTGGGTGAGACCCGCCTCCTGCCACTCGGTGAGCAGCTGCCGGGCGCCGATCGCCAGCCCGGCGGACTCGGCCAGCGCCCAGTAGTGCCGGTGGAACGCCTCGTCCATGACCGCCCACTCCTCGTCGGAGGGCAGCCGCCCCATCAGCCGCTCGTAGAAGCGGGGCACCGGGACGCAGTACAGGTCGCGATAGCGCTCGAGAGTGATCGGCGGCAGCCCGATCTCCTGGAACGAGGCGTTCGTCGCCGAGATCACGGCGTCGATGTCGTGGAGCAGCGTGCCGTTCCAGTCCCAGACGAGGTGCGTCACGTGGTTCTTCCCCATCCCACGACCGTACCCGGAGGGTCCGACAGCGGGCATCACCCGATCAGATTGGGGATCTCCTGGGTGGCGTACCAGAGCAGTTCGTGGTCCTCGGCGCCGTCCACGGTGAACTGCGCGTCGTCGTCACCGAGGTCCGCCGCGCCCAACGCGTCGGCGGCCGCGGCGATGTCCCGCTCGGCATCCTCGGCGTCCAGGTGCACGGCGGCGGCCTTCGCGAGCGGTATGGCGGCCTTGATCCGCACCTCACCCAGCGCGGACTGGTCCAGCCCCCGGTCCGGATCGGCGACCGCCTGCCCGTCGGGCACGTCCACGGCCACCACGACCCGGCGGCGGGCCGCCCGGGGGTCGACGGCGAGCAACCGCAGTGACGCCTGCGCGGCCCGGCTCAGCGCCGCGTACTCCAGCTCCTCGATGTCGTCGGACACATACCACTCGCGCAGCGCCGGGGTGACCGCGTAGGCGATCAGCGGCGTCGGCCCCAGTTGGCCCTCCTTGTACGCCTCGGCGAGACCGGAGAGGGTCAGGGGGACGTAGACGCGCATGGCTGCCGCTTTCATCAGAGACCAATAGGCCCCCCAGCATACGATTCGCCCCTCCCCGCGCCCGAGCCTTCCCCGAAGGGCCGGTGGTCCCCTTTCGGGGGACAGGTGCCGACGGGGCCGTACGAAGACGGGATCGCGCCGCGCTCGAGCCGATGACCGGGACCGACGATCCGCCGTATGCCCCGAATAGGTGAACCGCGACGCCGACCGCGGCCGCGGGCCAGGCGCGTTGCGGACCCCGAAAACCCGCCGGTAGAAGACTCTCCGACGAAAGCTACCGCCCGGTATACGACCGGGCCGGAGAGAACGGGGCGAGAGGGATGGGCGAGGGCGTCCGCGCGACGGATCGGAACACGGCGGCGGGTGCCGGGGCTGGGGAGGCCGCACGGCGACGCGGCCGGAGCGGCCCACCGGGCCGCAAGGACCCCCGCCGCCCCCGCGGCGCCCCCGCATCGGCGGCACCCGGCACAACGGCCGCGCCGCCCGCGACCGCACCGCCCCAGGCGGCCCGCACGACGGCTGCACGGCGCAGCGCGACAGCACGCACGACGGCCGCACCGCCCGCGACGACGGCACCACGCAGCGCCACCCCACCGGCCCCAACCGCACCACACACGACGGCCGCCCCGGGCATCACCACACCACCTGCCCCGGCCGCGCCGCCCCAGGCGGCCCGCACGACGGCTGCACGGCGCAGCGCGACAGCACGCACGACGGCCGCACCGCCCGCGACGACGGCACCACGCAGCGCCACCCCACCGGCCCCGACCGCACCGCCCCAGGCGGCCGCCTCGGGCATCACCACACCGCCCACCCCGACCGCGCACCGCGCGCCCACCGCTTCCCGTACCCCGGCCGCGCACCGCGCGCCCATCGCTTCCCGCGCCGCGGCCGTGTCGCGGTCCGCCGCGGCCGCCGCGGCGTGGCGGGAGCGGGATCGGCTGCCGCGCTACTGGTTCGCCAACCGGCTGGTGCTCACCCTCAGCGGCCAGCGCCCCGTCCACACCCTCCTCGGGCACGCCCTCCCGGCCGCCTACGACCAGCTGATCGAGCTCGCCCCGCGCGCGCCGCTGCGCCCCGCCGGAGAGCGGGCCACAGCGCCCCTGGTGCGGCGCTGTGGCGAGTACCAGCCCCGGCATGGGGTGATGAGGCGTTCGCCCGGATCGCCTCCGGAGACCGGCTCACAGCGCTCGCCTTCCGGCTCGAGCTCGGCGCCGACGCCCGCTGGCGCTGCGCCGCGATCGACCTCGGGCCACTCGCGTAGGGCCCGTCCGACGGATCTCGACGCCTGCGGCGGGTCGCTCCCCGGCCGGGGCCGCGACGCCCAGGGGCGCCTATGGGGTGTGGTGACCGGCGGGCCTTCCCCCTCCCCGCCCCTTCCCGCTACCAGGGGCTTCGCCCCCGGACCCCCGGGGCCTGGGCGGAGCTCCCCACTCCCCCCTTCCCGCGGCATCGATATGCGGCCCCGCCGCACGGCGGGGCTCCGCCCCTCCTGCACTCCGGGGTCCAGGCGGAGCCCCTGGTTACGGGGAGGGGAAGGCATCGATACGCGGCTCCGCCGCACGGTCCGCCGGACCCCCATGGGGCCCGGGACTCCGGGGGCCGACACCGAGGGCCGATCCGCTCCGCGCAACCCGCCCGGCAGGGCGCAACGCGACGGGCCGGGGTGCCGCGCTCTCGCGCGGCACCCCGGCCCGTTCACTCCAGCCCGATTACTTACTTCTTACGGCGGCGGCCCTTCTGCGCTTTGCGCCGCTCCGCACGCGTCAACCCGTCGGCCTCCGACCGCGGCGCCGGGGGCGTCTCACCGTTGGGGAAGTCGCCCTCGACGACGCCGCCCTCTCCGTCCACCGTCGGGGCGGAGAAGTGCAGCCGGTCCGGCCGCTGCGGGGCCTCCAGGCCCTTGGCGCGGATCTCGGGGCGGGCCGAGGAGCCCGCGGACGGCGCGCCCGCCGGCACCGCGTCCTGTACGTCCTTCTCGAGGGCGACCTGCTCCTCCGACGCCTCGACCGGGACCTCCTCGACCTGCTGCTCGACCTGGACCTCCAGGTTGAACAGATAGCCGACGGACTCCTCCTTGATGCCCTCCATCATGGCCTGGAACATGTCGAAGCCCTCACGCTGGTACTCGACCAGCGGGTCCTTCTGGGCCATCGCGCGCAGCCCGATGCCCTCCTGGAGGTAGTCCATCTCGTAGAGGTGTTCGCGCCACTTGCGGTCCAGGACGGAGAGCACGACCCGGCGCTCCAGCTCACGCATGATCTCGGAGCCCAGCTGCTCCTCGCGCGCCTCGTACTGCTGGTGGATGTCGTCCTTGATGGACTCCTCGATGAACTCGGCGGTGATCCCGGCGCGGTCGCCGGCCTCCTCCTCCAGCTCCTCGATGGTCACGCTGACCGGGTAGAGCTGCTTGAAGGCGTTCCACAGCCGGTCCAGGTCCCACTCCTCGGCGAAGCCCTCGACCGTCTCCGCCCGCACATAGGCCTCGATGGTGTCGTTCATGAAGTGGCCGACCTGGTCCTGAAGGTTCTCGCCCTCCAGGACACGGCGGCGCTCGCCGTAGATGACCTCGCGCTGGCGGTTGAGGACCTCGTCGTACTTCAGGACGTTCTTACGGGTCTCGAAGTTCTGCTGCTCGACCTGCGACTGGGCGGAGGCGATGGCCCGCGTGACCATCTTGTTCTCGATCGGGACGTCGTCCGGGACGTTCGCCATCGCCATGACGCGCTCGACCATCTGCGCCTTGAACAGCCGCATCAGATCGTCGCCGAGGGAGAGGTAGAAGCGGGACTCGCCGGGGTCGCCCTGACGGCCGGAGCGGCCGCGCAGCTGGTTGTCGATCCGGCGCGACTCATGGCGCTCGGTGCCCAGCACATACAGCCCGCCGAGCTCCTTGACCTCCTCGAACTCGGCCTTGACCGCGGCCTCCGCCTTCTCCAGGGCGGCGGGCAGCGCGGCGGCCCACTCCTCGGAGTGCTCCACCGGATCCAGACCGCGCTGGCGCAGCTCGGCCTCGGCGAGGTCGTCGGGGTTGCCGCCGAGCTTGATGTCGGTACCGCGGCCCGCCATGTTGGTCGCGACGGTCACGGCGCCCTTACGGCCGGCCTGGGCGACGATCGTCGCCTCCCGGTCGTGCTGCTTGGCGTTGAGCACCTCATGCGGCACCCCGCGCTTGGCGAGCTGCTGGGAGAGGTACTCGGACTTCTCCACGGAGGTCGTGCCGACCAGGACCGGCTGGCCCTTGGTGTGCTTCTCGACGATGTCCTCGACCACCGCGTCGAACTTCGCGACCTCGGTGCGGTAGATCAGGTCGGACTGGTCGAGCCGGGCGAGGGGGCGGTGGGTCGGGATCGGGACCACGCCGAGCTTGTAGATCTGGTGGAACTCGGCGGCCTCGGTCATCGCCGTACCGGTCATGCCGGAGAGCTTGTCGTAGAGGCGGAAGAAGTTCTGGAGGGTGATCGTGGCGAGCGTCTGGTTCTCGTCCTTGATCTCCACCCCTTCCTTCGCCTCGATGGCCTGGTGCATGCCCTCGTTGTAGCGGCGGCCCGCGAGGATACGGCCGGTGTGCTCGTCGACGATCATGACTTCGCCGTCCATGACGACGTAGTCCTTGTCGTTCTTGAAGAGCTCCTTGGCCTTGATCGCGTTGTTGAGGTAGCCGACCAGCGGGGTGTTGACCGACTCGTAGAGGTTGTCGATCCCCAGCCAGTCCTCGACCTTGGTGACCCCGGACTCATGGATGCCGACGGTCCGCTTCTTCTCGTCGACCTCGTAGTCCCCGGTCTCCTCCTGGCCCTTCTGCGGCTCGGCGGCCTGGCCCCGGGTGAGCCGGGTGACCAGCTTGGCGAAGTCGGCGTACCACTTGGTGGCCTGGTCGGCCGGGCCGGAGATGATCAGCGGCGTACGGGCCTCGTCCACCAGGATCGAGTCGACCTCGTCGACGATCGCGTAGTTGTGGCCGCGCTGGACCAGCTCGTCCTTCGACCACGCCATGTTGTCGCGCAGATAGTCGAAGCCGAACTCGTTGTTGGTGCCGTAGGTGATGTCGCACGCGTACTGCTCGCGGCGCTGCGCCGGGGTCATGTTGGCGAGGATGCAGCCGACCTCCAGGCCGAGGAACCGGTGCACCCGGCCCATCCACTCGGAGTCGCGCTCCGCCAGGTAGTCGTTGACGGTGATGAGGTGGACGCCCTTGCCCGACAGCGCGTTCAGATACGCCGGGAGGGTGCCGACCAGGGTCTTGCCCTCACCGGTCTTCATCTCGGCGACATACCCGAGATGCAGCGCCGCGCCGCCCATCAGCTGGACGTCGTAGTGACGCTGTCCGAGCACCCGCTTGGCCGCCTCGCGCACCGTGGCGAACGCTTCGGGCATCAGGTCGTCGAGGGACTCACCGTCTTCGTACCGCTGCTTGTACTCGTCGGTGAGGGCGCGCAGCTCGGCGTCGGAGAGGGACAGGAAGTCCTCTTCGATGGAATTGACCTGGTCCGCGATGCGGTGCAGCTTGCGCAGGATCTTTCCTTCGCCTGCACGCATGAGCTTGTTGAGGACGGACACGTAGGCTGGCTCCTTGCCGGTCGGGCCTGGCACGGTCGGGGTGCGCTGGCGCGGCATTGTCAAGGGGCGCAGGCCCCGCCGCAACGGCCATCGTAAGACAGACCCCGGCACGCCGGGAGGTCCGTCACCACGAGGACCGGATGTCACCTCACCGTGTCAACGCCCGAGAGGCCCCCCAGGTGCCCTCCAATTCACCGAAACCGCTCGCGGTGAGTGACGGCGGCGGCGCAGACTCGGGTCGCATGGAGCCTGTCACCCTCACCACCGAGCGCCTGGTCCTGCGCCCCTTCCGCCCCTCCGACACGGACGCGGTCTTCGCCGCCTGCCAGGACCCGGACATCCAGCGATGGACCAGCGTGCCGTCCCCTTACGAACGCGCGCACGCGGAGGACTTCACCGGCCGGATCTGCCCCGAGAACTGGCGTGACGACGTGACCTACGACTTCGCGGTGGTCACCAAGAGTGACGGCGCCCTCGTCGGTGCCATGGGCCTGGTGCGGCTGGCCCATCTGCGCTCCCCCGAGCACCAGGCCGAGCTCGGCTACTGGACGGCGCGCGAGCAGCGGCGGCACGGCTATACGGGCGAGGCGGCGCGGGCCGTGATCGAGTGGGCGTTCACCCGGCTCGGGGTGGAGCGCCTGGAGTGGTGCAGCGAGGCCGGGAACGAGGGTTCGCGGGCGGTCGCCCTCGGGGTGGGTTTCCGGATGGAGGGGACGGACCGCGCCCGGATCGTCCACCAGGGGACCCGGCGGGACGCCTGGCGGGGCGCGTTGCTGCCCTCCGACTGGGGGCTGCCGTCGACGACGCCGTATCTGCCCGCCAAGGCGTCCGTGGCGGCCAACGCGCCCCAGGAGGAGCAGGAGGCGTCCGGCCGGGCATCCGCTCGCCGGGCATCCACGGCGCCGTCGGTCGCCTGAGGGCGGCGTCGGCGGCCTGAGGGCGGCGTCGGTGGTCCGAGGGCGGCGTCGGTGGTCCGAGGGCGGCGTCGGTGGTCCGAGGGGCTCGGGCGTGGCGCATCCGGGGGCCCGGGCGTGGGGCATCCGGCGGGCGCGGGCGGTGCCGGCGGCGTTGTCAGTGGGTGCTACTACGGTGGCGCGCATGACGAACGCCGCCACCGGATCCGCCGTGGACCGCACGCCCGAGGCCATCCTCTCCGCCGACGAGGCGCGCCGGATCGCGCTGCGCGCCCAGGGGCTGCTCGGCGCCCCCGACCGGCGTGGCGGGGTGCGGGGCGTGCTGCGCCACCTGGGCGCGGTGCAGCTGGACACGATCTCGGTGCTGGCCCGCTCCCATGAGCTGATTCCATACGCACGGCTGGGCGCGGTCGGCCGTAAGACGGTCGAGTCGGCGTACTGGACCGGCACCCACGCCTTCGAGTACTGGTCGCATGCCGCCTGCGTACTGCCCATCGAGGAGTGGCCGCACTTCGCCTTCCGGCGCCGCGCCTACCGCCTCCGTCCGCACTGGCACCACGAGCTGCCGGACGGGGTGTACGAGACGGTGGTGAAGCAGTTGCGCGCGGAGGGCCCGCTGACCGCGACGAAGCTGGGCGGGGCCAAGAACGGCGGGCCGTGGTGGGACTGGTCGGCCGCGAAGATCGCGGTCGAGCGGGCGCTGATGTTCGGCGAGGTGGTGTGCGTCGAGCGGCGCGGCTGGAAGCGGGTGTACGACCTGGCGGAGCGCGCCGTGCCGGACGCCCTGCTCCATGACGACCTGGACGACCTGGAGTGTCTGCGCCGGCTGGTCCGGCTGGCCGGGCAGTCCCTGGGCGTGGGCACGCGGGCGGACATCGCCGACTACCACCGGCTCAAGGGCGAGCAGGTGGCGGCGGTGATCGCGGACTCGGGGCTGGTGCCGGTGGCGGTCGAGGGCTGGGACAAACCGGCCTGGGCGGACCCCGAGGCGCTGGCCACCCCGCCGCGCGGCCGTCACCGCACCACTCTGCTGTCGCCCTTCGACTCGCTGATATGGGACCGGGCGCGCACCGAGCGGATCTTCGGCTTCAGCCATCGGCTGGAGGCGTATGTGCCGAGGCCCAAGCGGGTGTACGGCTACTTCGCCATGCCGCTGCTGTCGGGCGGGCGGCTGCTGGGCCGGGTCGATCCGGCCCGGGAGGGGAAGACCCTGGTGGCGCGGCAGGTGTCCCTGGAGTCGCCGAAGGCCGTGGCCCCCATGGCGCAGGCGCTGCGGGAGGCGGCCGAATGGGTGGGCTGTGACGCCGTACGGGTCGAGCGCGTGGACCGCCCGGAGCTGGCCGCACCGCTCACGGCGGCGGTTTCGGCGGCGGTCGCCTGAACCGACCTCGGCTCACCCGGGGCTTCGGCCCCGAGGTCCGGGGCCCCGGCTCCGAGGTCCGGGGTCCTGGCTCCGGGCGAGGCGAACCCTCACCTGATCTCGAGGATCTTCTCCCGCATCGCGTACACCACGGCCTCCATCCTGGAGTGCAGCTGCAATTTCTCCAGAATGTTGCGCACGTGGTTCTTCACGGTGTTCTCGCTGATGAACAGCTCCTTGGCGATATCCCGGTTGTTCATTCCGGTCGCCACCAGCTTGAGCACCTCGAGCTCCCGGTCGGTGAGCCGGGGCGCGGGCACCAGCCGCCGCTCGTCGGTGCGCTGGATCATCGACTTGAACTCGGTCAGCAGCTTGGCCGCCATCGACGGGCTGATCTGCGACTGGCCGTCCGCCACCGCCCGGATGGCGGTCGAGACCTCGTCGGTCGAGATCTCCTTCAGCAGATAGCCCGTGGCCCCTGCCTTGATCGCGTCGTAGAGATCGGCTTCTTCATCACTGATCGTCAGCATGATGATCTTGGCGCTGGGTGCCACCTCCTTGATGGCGGTGCAGGCCTCGATCCCCCCGCGCTTGGGCATTCGCACATCCATCAGGACGATGTCCGGCAGCAGATCCGCCGCCTTGTCCACGGCCTCGGCCCCGTCCCCCGCCTCGCCGACGACCTGGATGTCCTCCTCCTGGGCCAGGACGATCTCCAATCCACGCCGGAAGAGCGCGTGGTCGTCCACGACGAGGACCCGAATCGGCTCCTTGCGCGGTTCGCCGCGCGGCTCGCCCCCGTCCGGACCGACGCCATGGTCTTCACCGGCGTCGGACACGGGCCCGAAGCTGTCCGCCATCGTTCCTCCCCCTGAAGGCCATGGCCCTTGCGGTCCGCACCCTGGGTGCACTCGGTCTGGCGTCAACCGGTGCTTTCGGTACACCGGTTGGCCGCCCGGCCATGATTTCATGCCCGGACGGTGGAATGGTCCCGCCGTGGTCGCACGGAGGTGCCCCGGGGGGCGCGCAGGCGCTCCGGGGCACCACTTACGTGTCAGGCTGGATTCGGCTGAATTTCTCGGTCAGCCACCGAGTGCGCCGCCGGCGCCGCCGGCTGCCTCTCCGACGAACGCTTCCGGCTGAAGATGGATCACCCCGTAGTCATAGCCATGCCGCCGGTAGACGACGCTGGGCCGATTGGTGTCGGAGTCGACGAACAGATAGAAGTCGTGCCCGACCAGCTCCATCTCGTAGAGAGCCTGGTCGAGCGACATGGGAGCCGCGGCGTGCGTCTTCTCCCGGACCACCAGAGGGCCCTCGCCCTGGACTTCCAGGGGGCCCATCCGGGTGGTGGGGACGGTCTCCGTCGTGCGCTGGGGGGCGATATCCCCATGCCCGTTGATGCGCGCCGCGTTGGGCACGGTGATGGCCACGTCGCTGGCCGGAATGCGACCATTGCCACGGCGCGTATGGCGCTTGTCGTGCTGCTTCCGCATCCGTGCCTCCAGCTTGCTGGCCGCCAGGTCCAGCGCTGCGTACGGATCGGCCGCGGCGGCCTCCGCCCGGATCACCGGGCCGCGCGAGCGAAGCGTGATCTCCACTCGGTCGGCGCGGTCGGACTGCCGCGGGTTGTGCTCCTTGGACACCTCGACGTCGAGGCTGATCACCTTGCCGTCGAGCTTCTGGATCTTATCCAGCTTCAGCTTCTCGGCCACGTGCTTCCGGAACCGCTCGGGCACCTCAGTTTTACGGCCCTTGACGACGATGTCCACGCAGAACTCCGTTCCCGGGTAGCTCCGGTCAGTATCGGAGCGTCATCCCTTGTGCACTTGGCTCCGGCGTCTTCCGGAGCCACCGGCTTGGCGCTTTCAGCTCCTCCTTCCCACGGGGAGGATCTCAATCCCGTTTGTTCCAAGACTCACCAGATTGCAGGCAAAACGCGCCAACCGGATGAGTGAGTCATAGCACCCGCCATTCCTCACAACCGAACATAGCTCGACCGGTCGGAAGTCGGCACCCCCTACCGGCCCGTACCTCCGATCAGGTGCTTTGCCACGCTTATCACCTGCAACGATGCGGCTTCGTAATCAGTTCCGGTTGGTGGCCGTCAGGGGTGCTGCGACCACGGCGGCGCCGATGACCAGCCCTCCGGCCGCCGTCACCGCCCGTGCCGCCTCCGCGAGCGAGGCTCCCGTGGTCATCAGATCGTCCACCACCACTACCGGGCCCGCCGCCAGCAGCCGTCCGCCGCCGGGGACCGCCCCCAGCGCACCGGCCACATTCGCCCGCCGCTGCCGCGCGTCCAGCCCCGACTGGTCGGTCACCCGGCGCCGCTGGCACAGCACAGCCGGGACCCTCGCCGGGCGCCCTTCGGCACGCAGCGTGCTCGCCGCGGCGAGCGCGATCCGCCGGGCCGGGTCATGTCCCCGGGCGCCCACCATGCGCCGGGCCGACGGCACCGGCACCAGCAGCAGCGGCGCTCCGCGAGGTCTCAGCCCCGGTCCGGCACCGGGTCTCGTACCCGGTCCGGCCTCCTGTCTCATGCTCGCTCCGGCACCCGGTCCCATACCCGATCCGGCCCCTGGTCTCATCCCGGATCCAGTACCCGGTCTCGCTCCGCATACCGCGCCCGATCCCACGGCCGCCCGCCCTCGGGGCCCCGCACCGGGCCCGCCGCCGGGGCAGGCCGCTCGCACGGCTCTCGCCAGCGCCTCGCCCAGCGGCCGCGCCAGCCGGAGCGCTCCCCGCTCCTTGTGCGCGAGCAGCACCGCCCGCGCCTCGTCCACGTAATCCACCGCCGCATGGACCACCGGCAGCCCCGGCGGCATCGGGCTCGGCTCCACCCGGCGCGCCCCGGACCCGCGCAGCGCTCCACGACAACGGCCACACAGCGTGCCTCCCGGCCGACCGCATCCGGCGCAGTCGGCCGGCAGCACCAGATCAGAGATCTCCTGCCACCAGCCCCGCATGAACACCACTGTCCCGGTGGTCAGGCCACCGCGCCACCCCTTGTGGACAACCGCGCACATGTGGACAACCGGCCACCCCCGATCGGTGTCCTGGCCTAGGAGCCGGGGCGGACCCAACCAGGGCAGACCTGGACCTGGCCGAGCAGACCTAGCCGGGGTAGACCGGAGCCGAGCCGTCCTGGTCCACGGTCTTCCAGTCGGTGTTCGGCAGCAGCCGCACGATGCCGTTCTCCCTGGTCTCGGCGATCAGCGGCCGGGTCTGGTCCTCCGAGGCCCCGATCGACTGCACCCCGTTCGGCCCCGGCACCTCCGGGACGTTCGACGGGGAGCCGTCCGTCTCCACGTATTGCAGCTGCTGCACCCCGTCCGACTCCCGTCCCGCGACCACCAGCCGGCTGTCACCCGCCCAGGAGAAGGTGTCCACGTCCTCCAGCTTCGGCGCGACGGCCCGCAGCGCCCCCACCGACAGCTTCGGGGCGTCCGCGGTGCCCCGCCGCTCGATCCGGCCGAGCCGCAACGTGGTGTGGCCCGACCGCTTGACCAGCATCGCGATCCTGGAACCGTCCGCGGACACCCGCAGCGCCGTGATCCGGCCACCGTCCAGCTTCGGCAGCCGCACCTCGTCCGCCGGCCCGGTGCCGCCCCGCAGCCGCAGCAGCCTCGGCTGCCGCGGGTCCCGGTCGGCCACCCACAGACCGCCCAACCCGTCCCAGCTCGGCGCCGTCAGACCGTACTCCACACTGCCGCCCCGGCTGCGCACCCGCACCTTGCCGCGTTTGGCGTCCGACACGAGCTCGGTCACATACAGAGCCGAGCCGTCGGCGGTGACCCCCGCCGCGTCCCGCTCGTCGCGGGAGACCGCCACCGAGCCCAGACCCGCGTCATCGGCGCCGAACGGCCCCGGCACCGGCTGTGGCCGGTCCTCGTCGTCGGACAGCCGGACCATCCGGTGTTCGGAGTCCACGAAATACTGGTGCCGCGGATGGCCCTCGACCCCGTCCGGGGCGTAGGCCCGCGCCGCGTCACTGGAGAGGGCACATAGCTCCGAGCCATTCTGCCGCTCCAGCCGCACCCCGCTGACCTCGGACGATCCCTCGCCCAGGTCCTGGACCGTGAACAGCGTCTGTGCCGCCATCCGGGCGCAGCGCGCCGCGCTGATCTGTGCGGCCCGCTCGTTCAGCCGGATCTTCAGTGCGTTCGAGTCGTCCAGCGACAGCCGCTCGTCCCGGCGGCCGAGCCCCGCACCACGCGGGAAGGAGCTGCTCACCACAGGCTCCAGCCACCCCGTGGGACCGTCCAGCAGCGCCTTGACGGTCGCGGTCACCGGGTCGATACGGCGCCGCACATAGACCGGATCGGCCACCAGCACGCTGTCCCCGGCCTTCGAATCCTCGGCGTCCGGACCGAGATCGGCGAAGTAGTACTTGTTGACCGAGCGGTAGATGCGCTGGAAGTCGGACTCGCCGAGGATCAGCCCCCGCGGCGGCCCGTCGATCCGCCACTCCGAACCGCTCAGCGTGAGATGGATGCGCTCCTCGTACGGCTGCTCATCGGGCTTGTAGGCGTGGGTCTCGTCCACGACGGCGATCCGCTTGCCCGACAGCACGACCGTCTTACCGTTGCCGTCCCGGTCGCCCGGGTCCGTCTCCACCCGCACGTCAGGCGCCTGGTCCAGCACAGTGGTGGCCGCGAACGGCTGCCACCGCTTGACCGCGCTCTTGGTCAGGTACTCCTTCGCCGTGCCGAAGTTCTCCTCGTCGCTCGTCGTGGCCTCCAGGAAGCCGGAGACCAGCTCCGCGGGCTGCTCGCCCTTGCCCGGGCTCACCCCGTACACCCGCACCTGGGAGTCGACGTCGGAGCGCGGTGAGGAGTCCACCCGCCGCACATCGCCGCTGTCGGGCATCGAGGCGCAGCCGGACAGCAGCAGGGCGCCACAGGCCAGCAGCACGGGCGCGCTCAGGCCACGCCCGTCCGGGCGGCGCCCACGGCGGCGGAAACGGCGACGGTCGGCACGGTCAGCGCCCACGGGGGCGGCCCTCCCCTTCGTTCGATGGCGTCGGCCGGGCGGACGGCTCCTGGCCGCCCCGCGGCCCGTCGGACGGCGTCTCCGTGGTGCCACGCACCACCCGGGCCCCATTGCCCGGCAGGGCCGTCGGATCGGCGGACGGCGCCACGGCGTCGGCGGGCAGCGCGGACCGCGGCTGCGCGGGCACCACCGCAAGCCGCTCCGCCGCGGGCTGAGGGGTCGCGGCATCACTCGGACGGCGGTTGCGCCGGGAGTCCTCGGGCTCCAGGGGGATCGGCGAGCCGCGCAGCACATCGCCCGCGGTGCGCGGCAGCGTCAGCCGGAACTGCGAACCGCCGCCGGGCTCGCCCCACGCCTGGAGCCAGCCGCCGTGCAGCCGCGCGTCCTCCACCGCGATCGACAGGCCCAGACCGGTGCCGCCGGTGGTGCGCGCACGGGCCGGATCGGCCCGCCAGAAGCGGTTGAACACCCGCGTCGCCTCGCCGGGCTTGAGCCCGACGCCGTAGTCCCGCACCGCGACGGCCACCGCGCCGCCCGCCGTCGCGAGCCGTACGACCACATCGCGGCCCTCACCGTGCTCCACGGCGTTGACCACCAGATTGCGCAGCACCCGCTCGACGCGTCGGGGGTCCGCCTCGGCGATCACCGGCGCCTCGGCGCCCAGCACCAGGATCCGGGTGCCCTTGGCCTCGGCGAGCGGCTCGGCCCCGTCCACCACCCGGTGCACCACATCGCGCAGATCGATCGGCTCGGCCTCCAGCGCGGCCGCGCCCGCGTCGAACCGGCTGATCTCCAGCAGATCGCTGAGCAGCGACTCGAAGCGGTCGACCTGGCCCCACAGCAGCTCGGCCGAGCGCGCGGTGATCGGATCGAAGTCCTCACGCGCCTCGTAGATGACGTCCGCCGCCATCCTTACGGTCGTCAGCGGGGTGCGCAGCTCATGGGAGACATCGGAGACGAAGCGGCGCTGCATCCGGGAGAGCTCCTCCAGCTGCTGGATCTTGAGCTGGAGGTTCTGCGCCATCTTGTTGAACGACTCGCCCAGGCGGGCGATGTCGTCCTCCCCGGTGACCTTCATCCGCTCCTGCAGCAGCCCGGCCGCCAGCCGCTCGGAGATCCCCGCCGCCATCCTCACAGGCGTCACGACCTGCCGGACCACCACCCAGGCGATGGCCCCGAGCAGCACCACCACGAACACCCCGGCCGTGGCCAGGGTGCCCTTGACCAGGCTCAGGGACTTCTCCTCCTGGGTGAACGGGAAGAGGTAGTACAGCTGGTAGGCGTCGCCGTTGTTGTCGTCCAGACGCTTGCCGATGATCAGCGCGGGCTCGGAGTCCCCGGAGCCCGCGTGCACGATCTTCCCGTAGCGCTCATACGGCGCGGTGCGGCCCTCGTCCACGCGACGGCGCAGATCGGCGGGCACACTGTCCGGCTGGACATCGCCCGAGGCCCGCGGCCCCCGGCTGGCCACATAGGGCGTCTCGCCGGAGTCGGAGCTGAGCGCCACCACCGAATAGGCGCCCTTACCGCCGCTGGCGAGCTGCTCCACCAGCGCGTTCAGCCAGGCACCGGAGTCCTGGGCACCGGCCCCGGCCCCGTCCTGGCCACGGTTGTCACTCTTGCGGTCGGCCATCTGCTCGGCCACCTCGAAGCCGCCGACGGCCTGGCCCTGCGCCGCATGGCGCTTGGCGTCCAGCAGACCGTTGCGCACCTGGCCGATGACCACCAGGCCCAGCAGCAGCACCACACCGAGCGACATCAGCAGCGTGGTGGCCACCACGCGCAGCTGGATGTTCCGCCGCCACAGCCGGGCAGCGGGCAGCAGCGGACGGCGCACCCACCGGCCGAACAGCCGGATCACCGGGTGGGCCGGCCCTCCGGACGCCCCGTCGGGCAGCAGATGCCCGCCGCTCCACAGCCTGCGCAGCAGCGGTATCTCACCCGCCGGGTCGGGCCGCCCAATCCGGGCACCCTCCGGAGCCCCGCCGCCCGGTCCACCGGGCTGCGGCGCCGTACCACCGGTCATCTCAGCTGGGCCCGGCCTTGTAGCCGACACCGCGCACGGTCACCACGATCTCCGGCCGCTCCGGGTCCTTCTCGACCTTCGACCGCAGTCGCTGCACATGCACATTCACCAGCCGGGTGTCGGCGGCATGCCGATAGCCCCACACCTGCTCAAGCAGCACCTCACGGGTGAACACCTGCCACGGCTTACGGGCCAGCGCCACCAGAAGATCGAACTCCAGCGGCGTCAGCGCTATCGACTGGCCGTCCCGCTTCACCGAGTGCCCCGCCACGTCGATCACCAGATCGCCGATGGCCAGCTGCTCCGGCGCCGGTTCCTCGGAACGCCTCAGCCGCGCCCGGATCCGGGCCACCAGTTCCTTCGGCTTGAACGGCTTGACGATGTAGTCATCCGCCCCGGACTCGAGCCCGACCACCACATCAACCGTGTCGCTCTTGGCCGTGAGCATGACGATCGGCACCCCGGACTCGGCCCGGATCAGCCGGCAGACCTCGATGCCATCCCGTCCGGGCAGCATCAGATCGAGCAGCACAAGATCGGGCTTGGTCTCGCGGAAGGCGGCAAGAGCCTTGTCGCCGTCCGACACGAACGACGGTTCAAAGCCTTCGCCGCGCAGCACGATGCCGAGCATCTCTGCCAGTGCGGTGTCGTCGTCGACGACAAGGACGCGTCCCTTCATATCGACATCATCCCATTACCCGATCGTGACCTGGCCCACAGCTCGGCGATACCGTCCGCGGTGACCGGGGAAACCACGCCGTCCTCGGTGACGATCGCCGTCACCAACTCCGGTGGTGTGACGTCGAAGGCCGGATTGTGGGCCTGTGTGCCCAGCGGAGCGACCGGCACTCCGGTGCCCGCCTCCTGCCCGGCGATGGGGACATATGGAATTGTGATATCTGTCACCTCATGTCCAGGACGCTGTTCGACCTCGATCGCGGCTCCGTCGGGAGTGGCCGGGTCAACCGTGGTGGTCGGAGCTACCACCACGAACGGCACGTGGTGGTAGCGGGCCAGCACCGCGAGCGGATAGCTGCCCACCTTGTTGGCCACCGAGCCGTCCGCGGCGATCCGGTCCGCACCGATCAGCACCGCGTCCACCTCACCGGCCGCGAAGAGCGAGCCTGCCGCGTTGTCGGCGAGCAGCGTGTACGCCATACCCGCACGTGCCGCCTCGTACGCGGTCAACCGCGCCCCCTGGAGCAGGGGCCGGGTCTCGTCCACCCAGAGCCGCCGCAGCTGCCCCGCCCGGTGCACCGCCTTGACCACGGCGAGGGCGGTCCCCTCGCCTCCGGAGACCAGGGCGCCGGTGTTGCAGTGGGTGAGGATCCGATGACCTCCGGCAGGCAGCAGCTCTTCGAGGAGCGCCTGACCACGGGCCGCCATGCGCTCGCTGGCCTCGGCGTCCTCCCGGTGCAGAACACGGGCCTCGGCAAGAACCGCCGCGGCAGCCTGCACGTCGTCCGCGTCATCCCTGAGCGCAGCGTGATACGCGGCGACGGCACGGCGGACGCCATAGGCGAGGTTGACGGCCGTGGGACGGGCATGGGCGAGTGATTCGGCGGCCTCGTCCACATCGAAGCCGCGGGCCGCGGCGAGCGCGATCCCGTATGCCCCGGCAAGGCCGAGCAGCGGGGCGCCGCGCACGGCGAGGGAGCGGATCGCCTCCACCAGCGCCGGCACATCGGTGCACACCAGATCGACCTCTTCGGCGGGCAGCCGGGTCTGGTCGAGAAGTACCAGTACGGGCCCCTCCGGGGGCTCCTCCCAACGCAGCGCCAACGCGATGGGAGGTATGGAGCCTTCCGGGGACACCGGATGCTGATCAGCCATCCGCCCAGTTTGCCTTGTGCGCCACCGACTATTGAAGTGTCGGGCCGCCCCCACTGGCCGGTACGGGGTGGAACGCACCGTGGCACGATGGCTGACATCCGCCCGCCGCGGACGCCGCGGCCGGTCAACGAACAACCTACGGAGCGACGATGAATGACTCTCCGGGCTGGGCCCCGCCCGGATCGTCCCCTTCCGACGAACCGGACCACGGCGCTCAGCAGCAGGGCGAGCCCGCCGACCAGCCCGCCCCGGAGCAGCGAGCATGGGGCGAACAGTGGGCCCGCCGCCAGCCGCCGCCCGGCCGCTGGGCCGCATCGGGAGGCCGCACGCCACCACCGGCGCCGCCAGCTCCCGCGCCGGGTGGCGGATGGGGCACCGGCCGGCGACAGCCGCCCGCTCCCCGCCCCGGTGTCATTCCGCTGCGGCCGCTGGGCGTCAGCGAGATCCTGGACGGTGCGGTGGCCATCATGCGCGCCCACTGGCGAACGGTCCTCGCAATCTCGCTGATCGTCTCGATCGTCACCCAAGGCCTGATCACGGCCGCCACGGGACTCTGGTTCAACGACGGCCGAGGGAACGAGAGCAACGTCCTCGACGATCCGGACGCCACCGTCGGCCAGGCGCTGCGCGCCGTCGGCAACACCCTCGGGGACAGTGGAGTCACCCTCCTGCTCGGCGTCCTCGGAACGATCGTCACCACCGCCCTGCTGACGGTGGTCGCCGCACGGGCTGTGCTGGGCCGGAACGTGTCCGCCGGGGAGGCATGGGCCGGTGCCCGGCCGCACCTCCTTCAGCTGTGCGGGCTGCTCCTGCTGATCCCCACCATCGCCGCGGCCATCATCGCCGCCGGTATGACGCCGGGTCTGCTGCTGGCCGTCGCGGGCGTGCCGAGCGAGGGCGCCGCGCTGGCCTCTCTGGGCGGGCTCGCCGCGGCATGCGTCGCCGCCTGGCTGTGGGTCCGCTTCAGCCTTGCCGCTCCCGCGCTGATGCTGGAGAAGCAGGGGATCATCAAGGCCCTGCGACGCTCCTTCAAGCTGGTGCGCGGCTCGTGGGGGCGCGTCTTCGGCATCCAACTGCTGGCCGTCGTCCTGGTCTTCATCGTCGGGGCCATCGTCGAGATCCCCACCAGTCTGGCCGCCATGGTGATCGGCGGGGACAACGCCATGGACTGGCTGTCCGGCGAATCCGTCTCTGTCGGCTGGACCTTCCTGATCGTGGTCGGCGTCGGCGGAGTGATCAGCTCGACCATCACCTTCCCGATCAGCGCGGGCGTGACGGCCCTCCTCTACATGGACCAGCGCATCCGGCACGAGGCCCTCGATCTCGAGCTCGCCCGCGCCGCGGGGATGCCGGGAGGCTCGGCGGAGGGTCATGGCGAGGACCAGCCGACCGTCGGCTCCACGTCCTGGAACTGACGGCACCACAACAGGCGGGAACGAACGGGGCGTCACCCTACGCCCCCTCACCGCACAGCCCGTCATACTCACAGGCCATCACCTCCCCCTCCGCCCGCTCGGCGCATACGGTCGCTGCTTCTTGGGCGCCTTGACTTGCCGTCAGAGGGCTGTCTGACTGGCTCTCACTGACTACTCTGCGTGACGTCGGCCACGCAGCGCCAGAGCGTTGATGCCTTTTCACTCGATCCGGTGGAACATCCGATCGAGTGGGAACGCAAAAATGCCTCGGTCCCAAGCACAGAGTGCTCGGGACCGAGGCTAAAAATTGTTCGGCGGCGTCCTACTCTCCCACAGGGTCCCCCCTGCAGTACCATCGGCGCTGAAAGGCTTAGCTTCCGGGTTCGGAATGTAACCGGGCGTTTCCCTAACGCAATGACCACCGAAACACTATGAAACACTAAACCGGACCCATATACATCCATACGCATATGGGGGTCGGACGGTTCGTTGCTTCAGAACCAACACAGTGGACGCGAGCACCTGAGGACAAGCCCTCGGCCTATTAGTACCAGTCAACTCCACCGGTCACCCGGCTTCCATATCTGGCCTATCAACCCAGTCGTCTACTGGGAGCCTTAACCCATCAAGTGGGTGGGAGCCCTCATCTCGAAGCAGGCTTCCCGCTTAGATGCTTTCAGCGGTTATCCCTCCCGAACGTAGCCAACCAGCCATGCCCTTGGCAGAACAACTGGCACACCAGAGGTTCGTCCGTCCCGGTCCTCTCGTACTAGGGACAGCCCTTCTCAAGACTCCTACGCGCACAGCGGATAGGGACCGAACTGTCTCACGACGTTCTAAACCCAGCTCGCGTACCGCTTTAATGGGCGAACAGCCCAACCCTTGGGACCGACTCCAGCCCCAGGATGCGACGAGCCGACATCGAGGTGCCAAACCATCCCGTCGATATGGACTCTTGGGGAAGATCAGCCTGTTATCCCCGGGGTACCTTTTATCCGTTGAGCGACGGCGCTTCCACAAGCCACCGCCGGATCACTAGTCCCGACTTTCGTCCCTGCTCGACCCGTCGGTCTCACAGTCAAGCTCCCTTGTGCACTTACACTCAACACCTGATTGCCAACCAGGCTGAGGGAACCTTTGGGCGCCTCCGTTACCCTTTAGGAGGCAACCGCCCCAGTTAAACTACCCACCAGACACTGTCCCTGATCCGGATCACGGACCCAGGTTAGACATCCAGCACGACCAGAGTGGTATTTCAACAACGACTCCACACTAACTGGCGTCAATGCTTCACAGTCTCCCACCTATCCTACACAAGCCGAACCGAACACCAATATCAAGCTATAGTAAAGGTCCCGGGGTCTTTCCGTCCTGCTGCGCGAAACGAGCATCTTTACTCGTAATGCAATTTCACCGGGCCTATGGTTGAGACAGTCGAGAAGTCGTTACGCCATTCGTGCAGGTCGGAACTTACCCGACAAGGAATTTCGCTACCTTAGGATGGTTATAGTTACCACCGCCGTTTACTGGCGCTTAAGTTCTCAGCTTCGCGGAGCCAAAACCCCACTAACCGGTCCCCTTAACGTTCCAGCACCGGGCAGGCGTCAGTCCGTATACATCGCCTTACGGCTTCGCACGGACCTGTGTTTTTAGTAAACAGTCGCTTCTCGCTGGTCTCTGCGGCCACCACCAGCTCAAGGAGCAAAGTCCCATCACCAGCAATGGCCCCCCTTCTCCCGAAGTTACGGGGGCATTTTGCCGAGTTCCTTAACCATAGTTCACCCGAACGCCTCGGTATTCTCTACCTGACCACCTGAGTCGGTTTAGGGTACGGGCCGCCATGAAACTCGCTAGAGGCTTTTCTCGACAGCATAGGATCATCCACTTCACCACAATCGGCTCGGCATCAGGTCTCAGACACATGCAAGGCGGATTTACCTACCTTGCGTCCTACACCCTTACCCCGGGACAACCACCGCCCGGGCTGGACTACCTTCCTGCGTCACCCCATCACTCACCTACTACAAGTCTGGTTCGTCGGCTCCACCACTCCCCTTCACCCGAAGGATCCAGGACGGCTTCACGGACTTAGCATCGCCTGATTCAGCGTTGACGCTTCAAAGCGGGTACCGGAATATCAACCGGTTGTCCATCGACTACGCCTGTCGGCCTCGCCTTAGGTCCCGACTTACCCTGGGCAGATCAGCTTGACCCAGGAACCCTTAGTCAATCGGCGCACACGTTTCCCACGTGTGTATCGCTACTCATGCCTGCATTCTCACTCGTGAACCATCCACAACTCGCTTACACGGCTGCTTCACCCGGCACACGACGCTCCCCTACCCATCACAGCGGCCGTTGGACCACATGCTGCAATGACACGACTTCGGCGGTACGCTTGAGCCCCGCTACATTGTCGGCGCGGAATCACTTGACCAGTGAGCTATTACGCACTCTTTCAAGGATGGCTGCTTCTAAGCCAACCTCCTGGTTGTCTCTGCGACTCCACATCCTTTCCCACTTAGCGTACGCTTAGGGGCCTTAGTCGATGCTCTGGGCTGTTTCCCTCTCGACCATGGAGCTTATCCCCCACAGTCTCACTGCCGCGCTCTCACTTACCGGCATTCGGAGTTTGGCTAAGGTCAGTAACCCGGTAGGGCCCATCGCCTATCCAGTGCTCTACCTCCGGCAAGAAACACACGACGCTGCACCTAAATGCATTTCGGGGAGAACCAGCTATCACGGAGTTTGATTGGCCTTTCACCCCTAACCACAGGTCATCCCCCAGGTTTTCAACCCTGGTGGGTTCGGTCCTCCACGAAGTCTTACCTCCGCTTCAACCTGCCCATGGCTAGATCACTCCGCTTCGGGTCTTGAGCGCGCTACTAAACCGCCCTATTCGGACTCGCTTTCGCTACGGCTTCCCCACACGGGTTAACCTCGCAACACACCGCAAACTCGCAGGCTCATTCTTCAAAAGGCACGCAGTCACGACCGTGCTCCAAAGAACACGGCGACGCTCCCACGGCTTGTAGGCACACGGTTTCAGGTACTATTTCACTCCGCTCCCGCGGTACTTTTCACCATTCCCTCACGGTACTATCCGCTATCGGTCACCAGGGAATATTTAGGCTTAGCGGGTGGTCCCGCCAGATTCACACGGGATTTCTCGGGCCCCGTGCTACTTGGGTATCGCACAAGCAAGTTGCTGACATTTCAGCTACGGGGGTCTTACCCTCTACGCCGGGCCTTTCGCATGCCCTTCGCCTACATCAACAATTTCTGACTCACCCAGCCGCCGGCAGACGACTGAAGTACGAACCCACAACCCCGTACGCGCAACCCCTGCCGGGTATCACACACATACGGTTTAGCCTCATCCAGTTTCGCTCGCCACTACTCCCGGAATCACGGTTGTTTTCTCTTCCTGCGGGTACTGAGATGTTTCACTTCCCCGCGTTCCCTCCACATACCCTATGTGTTCAGGTATGGGTGACAGCCCATGACGACTGCCGGGTTTCCCCATTCGGACACCCCCGGATCAAAGCTCGGTTGACAGCTCCCCGGGGCCTATCGCGGCCTCCCACGTCCTTCATCGGTTCCTGGTGCCAAGGCATCCACCGTGCGCCCTTAAAAACTTGGCCACAGATGCTCGCGTCCACTGTGCAGTTCTCAAACAACGACCCGTACCCCGTCACCCACACCCGAAAGCGCGGTACACCGGGACCGGCCGAAGACACAAGCATTCCTGCCCGTACCTTCAGACACCCAACAGCGTGCCCGACACCCTCACCCCGCCCTATCACGTTCCACGCCGAAGCAGTACTAGCGACCAGAGCAGGCCAAGTGTGCCGAATAGTCAACGTTCCACCCATGAGCAACCGTGCAGGACACTTGCCTACAGTCGGCTATGCGCTCCTTAGAAAGGAGGTGATCCAGCCGCACCTTCCGGTACGGCTACCTTGTTACGACTTCGTCCCAATCGCCAGTCCCACCTTCGACGGCTCCCTCCACAAGGGTTGGGCCACCGGCTTCGGGTGTTACCGACTTTCGTGACGTGACGGGCGGTGTGTACAAGGCCCGGGAACGTATTCACCGCAGCAATGCTGATCTGCGATTACTAGCGACTCCGACTTCATGGGGTCGAGTTGCAGACCCCAATCCGAACTGAGACCGGCTTTTTGAGATTCGCTCCACCTCACGGCTTCGCAGCTCATTGTACCGGCCATTGTAGCACGTGTGCAGCCCAAGACATAAGGGGCATGATGACTTGACGTCGTCCCCACCTTCCTCCGAGTTGACCCCGGCAGTCTCCTGTGAGTCCCCATCACCCCGAAAGGCATGCTGGCAACACAGAACAAGGGTTGCGCTCGTTGCGGGACTTAACCCAACATCTCACGACACGAGCTGACGACAGCCATGCACCACCTGTACACCGACCACAAGGGGGACCCTGTCTCCAGGGTTTTCCGGCGTATGTCAAGCCTTGGTAAGGTTCTTCGCGTTGCGTCGAATTAAGCCACATGCTCCGCCGCTTGTGCGGGCCCCCGTCAATTCCTTTGAGTTTTAGCCTTGCGGCCGTACTCCCCAGGCGGGGAACTTAATGCGTTAGCTGCGGCACGGACAACGTGGAATGTCGCCCACACCTAGTTCCCAACGTTTACGGCGTGGACTACCAGGGTATCTAATCCTGTTCGCTCCCCACGCTTTCGCTCCTCAGCGTCAGTATCGGCCCAGAGATCCGCCTTCGCCACCGGTGTTCCTCCTGATATCTGCGCATTTCACCGCTACACCAGGAATTCCGATCTCCCCTACCGAACTCTAGCCTGCCCGTATCGAATGCAGACCCGGGGTTAAGCCCCGGGCTTTCACATCCGACGCGACAAGCCGCCTACGAGCTCTTTACGCCCAATAATTCCGGACAACGCTTGCGCCCTACGTATTACCGCGGCTGCTGGCACGTAGTTAGCCGGCGCTTCTTCTGCAGGTACCGTCACTTGCGCTTCTTCCCTGCTGAAAGAGGTTTACAACCCGAAGGCCGTCATCCCTCACGCGGCGTCGCTGCATCAGGCTTGCGCCCATTGTGCAATATTCCCCACTGCTGCCTCCCGTAGGAGTCTGGGCCGTGTCTCAGTCCCAGTGTGGCCGGTCGCCCTCTCAGGCCGGCTACCCGTCGTCGCCTTGGTAGGCCATCACCCCACCAACAAGCTGATAGGCCGCGGGCTCATCCTGCACCGCCGGAGCTTTCCACCACCAGACCATGCGGCCGGCAGTCATATCCGGTATTAGACCCCGTTTCCAGGGCTTGTCCCAGAGTGCAGGGCAGATTGCCCACGTGTTACTCACCCGTTCGCCACTAATCCCCGGCCGAAACCGGTTCATCGTTCGACTTGCATGTGTTAAGCACGCCGCCAGCGTTCGTCCTGAGCCAGGATCAAACTCTCCGTGAATGCTTCCGGGCTATCCCGGCAACACATCACGAGAGCGGAACCACCGAAGGAATAGTCCGATGGTTCACAGCGTCCTCGCTGTGTTTTTTCTTCAAAGGAACCTCGTCCAAAATGGACGGGGTATCAACATATCTGGCGTTGACTTTTAGCACGCTGTTGAGTTCTCAAGGAACGGACGCTTCCTTCGAAACCATTTCACCGGCTTCTCCGGGCGCTTCCCTTCGGTGTTTCCAACCCTACCAGATCCGATTTCCGGTCGTTTCCGATCCGAATTCCGTTTCCGGTGGCCGTTGGAGGGCCTTGCCTTTCGGCGTGTTTTCGACTTTAGCAGACGATCATCCGCCGAACCTAATCGGCTTCGCGTGACGCCTGCGGGTGTCAAAAGGTGCTCCGTTTGGATTTCCATCCGCCTACGGAGCGGTTCAGATGCGCTTTAGGGGTAAGCAGACGCTGCTCACCACAACCGTTTAAACCTACCTCCCCGGGCTACCTTAGTCAAGGACTCCGGGCAAGATTTCTTTGTGCGATCCGGCCGGAGCGCCTGTGCACTCCGTTCGCCGCGACCTTCCAACCTACGCTCCGGTGCCACCTGGGTCAATAGATTCCCGGAAGTTTCTCAACGTCGCAGGTCAGAGGGGGTGTGGCCGTCAGGCCGCGAAGGACGACGGTGGGCTCTCCAGGTGCTCCAGCTCAATGCCGGGGGCGGCGAGCACCACGTCGCCGGCGATGTGGACCGTCCGGACCTCTCCGGTGTCCACCTCGCTGACCTGGTACTCGTCCACAACGAGTGGCCCGGTGTCGGTGGCGTGGCCGGTTCTGTCGAGAAGCGCCCAGGACTGATCCAGAGTGAGGGGCGCCAGGACCGGATCGGTGAAGGCCACGAGGCGTACGCGGACTGCCCCGGCGCCCGGTTCCAGGCGCAGCAGTCGGGAGACGGCGACCAGGAAGGCCGGGGAGGCGCCGGTGAAGGAGTGGGCGCGGACATTGCCCTCGGTCGCGTGCTCCCCGGTGGGGTCCGTCCGGACCCAGGTGACCCCGTCCAGAGCGGCGCCCCTGACCTGCCAGCTGGACGCGTGCAGCTCCACCCTGAGCGGGCGGCCGAGCTCGTCGAGGGTGAGGTCCACGGATCCGGTGTGATCGCCGGAGGGTGACGTCCGCTGTGCGACATAGCGCCATCCGCTGGGGCCGGGAGCGCATTGGAAGTGCTCCTCGCCCAGGGGGGCGTGATCGTGCGGGTCGTGGAGGGAGTAGCGGCCGCGGGGCATGGTGAGGTCCTTGACGAGCGTCGGGCCCGCCCGGCCGGATGGCGCGGACGGGCCCTGGGGCCCCCGCCGAGGCGGGGGCCGGGTCAGCGGCCGCCGACGGTCTGGTCGGCGGCGCCGGTGCGATCAGTAGCGGTAGTGGTCGGACTTGTACGGGCCCTCCACCGGGACGCCGATGTAGGAGGCCTGCTCGGGCCGGAGCGTGGTCAGCTTGGCACCGAGCGCGTCCAGGTGGAGGCGGGCGACCTTTTCGTCCAGGTGCTTGGGGAGCACATAGACGTCGGTCGGGTACGACTCCGGCTTGGTGTAGAGCTCGATCTGGGCGATGGTCTGGTTCGCGAAGGAGTTGGACATCACGAACGACGGGTGACCGGTCGCGTTGCCGAGGTTCAGCAGACGGCCCTCGGAGAGCACGATGATCTTCTTGCCGTCGGGGAAGGTCCAGGTGTGGACCTGCGGCTTGACCTCGTCCTTCACGATGCCCGGGAGGGCGGCCAGCCCGGCCATGTCGATCTCGTTGTCGAAGTGGCCGATGTTCCCGACGATCGCCTGATGCTTCATCTTGGCCATGTCGGAGGCCAGGATGATGTCCTTGTTGCCGGTCGTGGTGATGAAGATGTCGGCGGTCTCCACCACGTCTTCCAGGGTGGCGACCTGGTAGCCGTCCATCGCGGCCTGGAGCGCGCAGATCGGGTCGATCTCGGTGATGATCACCCGGGCGCCCTGGCCGCGCAGCGACTCGGCGCAGCCCTTACCGACGTCACCGTAGCCGCAGATGACCGCGACCTTGCCGCCGATCAGTACGTCGGTGGCGCGGTTGATGCCGTCGACCAGGGAGTGGCGGCAGCCGTACTTGTTGTCGAACTTGGACTTGGTGACCGCGTCGTTCACGTTGATCGCCGGGAAGAGCAGCGTGCCGTCCCGCTGCATCTCGTAGAGGCGGTGAACGCCGGTGGTCGTCTCCTCGGTGACCCCGCGGATCTCGGAGGCCAGCTGCGTCCACTTCTGTGGGCTCTCCGCGATGGTGCGGTTCAGCAGCTCGAGGATGACGCGGTGCTCGTCGTTCTCGGCGGTGGCGACGTCAGGGGCGGCGCCGGCCTTCTCGTACTCGACGCCCTTGTGGACGAGGAGGGTGGCGTCGCCACCGTCGTCCAGGATCATGTTGGGCCCACCGGTGGGGGTGCCGGGCCAGGTCAGCGCCTGCTCCGTGCACCACCAGTACTCCTCCAGGGTCTCGCCCTTCCAGGCGAAGACCGGGATGCCCTGCGGGTTCTCCGGGGTGCCCTCGGAGCCGACGGCGACCGCGGCCGCGGCGTGGTCCTGGGTGGAGAAGATGTTGCAGGAGGCCCAACGGACCTGGGCGCCGAGGGCGACCAGGGTCTCGATCAGCACGGCGGTCTGCACCGTCATGTGCAGGGAGCCGGTGATACGGGCACCGGCCAGCGGCTGCTGCTCGGCGTACTCCTTACGGATCGCCATCAGGCCGGGCATCTCATGCTCGGCGAGGGTGATCTCCTTACGGCCGAAGGCAGCCAGTGAGAGGTCCGCGACCTTGAAGTCCTGACCGGAGACGGCTGTCGTCATGAGTGCTGCTCCTCCTCGATCGTGTGCGAGCGAGAGTGGTTCGGCTGGGCATGCGAGGCGTCGGGCAGGGCCCCCGCGACAGCGGGCACACCTGTCCCCTTGTACCTCACAGTGCGCAGTCCGTCGGAGGCCCTCTCTCCCTCGGCCGACCCGGGGTGCGGGCCGCCCGACCGCCATCAGCAGCGACGTCTGGCTCGGTCACGAATCTACACCGATCGGCGGAGCGAACCCCAGCCCCCATCGGTCATCTTCGGCCGTACGGCTATGACCAGGGGCGAACGGTGCGCTGCCTGGGGGCGCGTCGGCCGCGCTGTTCGGGGACGAGGGGTGTGCTGCTTCGGGGTCGACGGCCGCGCTGTTCGGGGACCGGGGGATGCGTTGCTTCGAGCGTCGATGGTCGCCTCGTTCGGGGGCCGACGGCCGCGTCGTGTCCGGAGTCGGGGGTTCAGCCCGTCGCTTTGATCCCGGCCGGATGTATTGCACGATGCCGCGAGCGCGGGGACGCTGGCAGCTTCCCGCGCCCGCTCGACGCGTTAAGGAGAACCACGTGACCAGTCCAGCCGATCCCCCCGACGGTGCGGGGGCCAGCGGACCGGGGCTCAAATTGCTCGCGGTGACCGCGTGCCCCACGGGCATCGCCCATACCTATATGGCCGCTGAGAAGCTGGCCCAGGCGGCGGAGTCGCTCGGCCACAGCATGAAGGTGGAGACCCAAGGCTCGATCGGGGCCGAGAACGTACTGTCTGACAACGATGTCAGCCAGGCCGACGGCATCATCATCGCCGCCGACAAGGACGTCGACCGCAGTCGTTTCGTCGGTAAGAGAGTGCTTGTCGTCGGGGTCGCCGATGGCATTCACCGGCCGCAGCGGCTGATCGAGCAGGTGCTGGACGCGCCGGTGTACGAGGGCGACGGCTCCGGTGCCGGGCGCGGTGCCTCGGGGGCGGCGGCTTCCGGGGGTGGTGGCGGCAGTAAGGGGCGCAGCGTCACCTATAAGGCGCTCATGAACGGTGTCTCGTACATGATCCCGTTCGTGGTGGTCGGCGGTCTGCTGATCGCGGTCTCGCTGGCCCTGGGCGGTGATACGACGTCCAAGGGCATCGTCATCCCCGACGACTCCTTCTGGAAGACGGTCAACGACATCGGGAGCATCGGCTTCGAGCTGATGATCCCGGCCCTGTCCGGCTATATCGCCTACGCCATCGCGGACCGGCCCGCGTTGGTGCCCGGCATGGTGGGCGGCTGGATCGCGGCGCACGGCGAGCTGTACGACAGTGAGGCGGGCGCCGGCTTCATCGGGGCGATCGTCACCGGCTTCCTGGCCGGTTATCTGGTGCTGTGGATCAAGCGGGTCAAGGTTCCGAAGTTCGTCCAGCCGATCATGCCAATCATTGTGATCCCGATCGTGGCGACCTCGGCGCTCGGCCTCTTCTTCATCTATGTCCTCGGCGAGCCGATCTCCTGGGTCTTCGAGCAGCTCACTGACTGGCTCGGCGGGCTGACCGGCACGAGTGCGGCGGTGCTCGGCATCATTCTCGGGCTGATGATCGCGTTCGATATGGGTGGTCCGGTCAATAAGACGGCGTTCCTTTTCGGTGCCGGGCTGGTGTCCAAGAACCCCGAGGTCATGGGGGCGTGTGCGGCGGCCATCCCGGTGCCGCCGCTGGGCCAGGGGCTGGCCACGCTGCTGCGCCGCCGGATGTTCGACGACCAGGAGCGGGAGACCGGGCTCGCGGCGCTCTTCATGGGCTTCTTCGGCATCACGGAGGGCGCGATTCCGTTCGCGGCGGCGCGTCCCGCGCGGGTCATTCCGGCGAACATGGTGGGTGGCGCGGTCGCCGGGGCGATAGCCGGGGTGGCGTCGGTTGAGGACAACGTGCCGCATGGGGGGCCGATTGTGGCGGTGCTCGGTGCGGTTGGTGGGGTGCCGATGTTCTTTGTCGCGGTGGTGGTGGGGACGGCGGTGACGGCATTGGTGACGATTGGGCTGATGTCGGTGGGTGGGAGCGCTGTTGATTCGGGCGGTGCCGCGGTTGGTGTGGGTGCCGCGGGTGCCACCGCGGGTGGTTCCTCCGGGGCGTCGTCAGTCGCGGCTGAGCCCGTCCTTGCCGGGGTGGGCGGCGGGGACCGTACCGGGGAGGCGAGTGGTGCCGCGGGTGCCCGTAAGGCGGTCGCTTCCCAAGGGGCGGCCGCCGAGGTCGGCGAGGCCGAGGCCGTTCCTGCGGGTCAGGTGCTGTCCGGGTATCTCACCGAGCGGACCGTGAAGGAGCGGTTGGCGGCCGACGGCAAGGACGCCGCGATCCGTGAGATGGCTGAACTGCTGGGCGCGACCGGCAAGGTCGCGGATGCGGAAGAGCTGGTGCGGGCCGCGTTTGCCCGGGAGGACCAGGGCACGACCGGGCTCGGCGAGGAGATCGCGATTCCGCATGCCAAGACGGACGCGGTGACCGCTCCGGTCGTCGGCTTCGCGCGTTCCCCTGAGGGGATCGAGTGGGGTGCGCCGGATGGGACGAAGGCTCGGCTGGTGTTCATGATCGCGGTGCCGGAGGCGGATGCGGGGGATGAGCATCTGCGGATTCTGGCGTTGCTGTCGCGGAAGTTGATGGCTGAGGAGTTTCGGGAGCGGTTGTTGGGGGCGGCGGACGTGGAGGGGATTTTGGGGGTGCTTGGGGAGATCGGGTAGGGCGAGGGTTGGGGGTGGGCCTCTCCTCCACCTCTCCCCTTCCCGAAACCGGGGGCGGAGCCCCCGGGCCCCCACCGGGGGCTCCGCCCGGACCCCCAGCCGAGTGCTCCGCCCCCAGGCACCGGCTCAGGGGCTCTGCCCCGGAGCCCCAGGGCCCCGGCCTCGCGGTTCCGCCCTGGGCCGGGGTGTGCCCACCCGTTCCGCCCCGCGGAACAGATGCCCACAGACTCGGTGATACGTGTTGGCCCTTCGAACCCGTGGTCTCGGGTTCGAAGGGCCGACGGCGGGGTGGTTCTGCCGGATTCGCTCAGGCCGATGTCGAGGTTCGGAGGATGTCGGGTTCCAGGTAGATGACTCGGGCGATCGGGACCGCTTCCCGGATACGGGCCTCCGCGGCGTCGATCGCGCGGGCGACCTCCGCGGCCGTGTCGTCGTGCTGGACCGCGACCTTGGCGGCGACCAGGAGTTCCTCGGGGCCGAGGTGGAGGGTGCGCATGTGGATCACGCTGGTGACGGTCTCGCCGTCCACGACGGCTTCGCGGATCTTGGCGACCTCCGTGGCGTCGGCCGCCTCGCCCAGCAGCAGCGACTTGGTCTCGGCCGCGAGCACCAGGGCGATCAGCACCAGCAGGATGCCGATGCAGAGGGTGCCGATGCCGTCCCAGACGCCGTCGCCGGTCAGCAGGGTGAGGCCGACGCCGCCGAGGGCGAGGACCAGGCCGACGAGGGCGCCGAAGTCCTCCAGGAGGACGACGGGGAGCTCGGGGGCCTTGGCGCGGCGGACGAACTGGGACCAGCTCAGCTTGCCGCGGATCTCGTTGGACTCCTTTATGGCCGTACGGAAGGAGAAGCCCTCGGCGATGATCGCGAAGACGAGCACCCCGACCGGCCAGTACCAGTGCTCCAGCTCATGGGGGTGCTGGATCTTCTCGTAGCCCTCGTACAGCGCGAAGACACCACCGATGGTGAACAGCACGATGGAGACGAGGAAGCCGTAGATATAGCGCTCGCGGCCGTAGCCGAAGGGGTGCTCGGGGGTGGCCTCGCGCTTGGCCTTCTTCCCGCCGAGGAGCAGCAGCCCCTGGTTGCCCGAGTCGGCGATCGAGTGCACGCCTTCGGCGAGCATCGACGACGAGCCGCTGAAGGCGAACGCCACGAACTTGGCTGCGGCGATAGCCAGGTTCGCGCCCAGCGCGGCAACAATCGCCTTGGTTCCGCCTGATGCACTCATATGTGCCGAATTTCCCTTCCGCTTACATGGCAGCTCATGGCGGCTTTGCCAGTGCTTTACCGCCTCACGGCGGGCCATTGTTCCAGCCCCTCGAGCGGGCCGTACCTCAGGCGGTCACTGTGGCCCTGAACACAGTCCCATCGCCGCTCAGGGCGGCTTCCTCGCCGGCCGGTACGAAGGCCGACTCCCCGCGCTTCAGCGGGAGTTCGCCGTCCCCGCCGCGCAGGGAGACCTCACCCGAGGCGCAGAGCAGGATCTGCGGGCCGGTCGCCGGCAGCGGGCGGGGCGCGGCGCCGTCGGCGAGGACGTGGCGGGAGAGCCGGAACTCGTCGATCGGGGTGGTGTAGAGCTCCTCGCCGGACGAGTCCGCCTCGGGGCGCAGCACGGCGGGGGCGGCGCTCTCGAAGCGGACGACGCGCAGCAGCTCGGGGACGTCCACGTGCTTGGGCGTCAGCCCGCAGCGCAGCACATTGTCGGAGTTGGCCATGATCTCGACGCCCAGGCCGTCGAGATAGGCGTGCGGCACGCCGGCGCCGAGGTAGAGGGCCTCGCCCGGCTGGAGGGTCACGAAGTTGAGCAGCATCGCGGCGATCGCGCCGGGGTCGCCCGGGTAGTGCCGGGCGATGGAGGCGTACGCCGCGTACGCCGGGGCGTACGGCCCGTCCTGCGCGCCGAGCCGCTCGGCGGCGGCAGTGGTCTGCCTTACGGTCTCCGCCATCGCCTCCGGGTCGGCCGTAAGGACTGCGGTCAGCACCTCGCGCAGGGCGTGCGACTCCGGGTGGGCGTGCAGGATGTCGACGTACGGCTTGAGCGAGTCGACCTCGAGGGCGGCCAGCAGCTCGGCCGCCTCGTCCGGGTCGCGGAAGCCGCACAGCCCGTTGAACGGCGTGAGCGCGCATATCAGCTCGGGCTTGTGGTTGGCGTCCTTGTAGTTGCGGTGCGGGGCGTCGGCCGGGACGCCGCGCTCCTCCTCGTCCGCGAAGCCCTCCTTGGCCTGCGCGAGGTCCGGGTGGACCTGGAGCGACAGCGGCGAGGCGGCGGCCAGCACCTTCAGCAGGAACGGCAGTCGGGGCCCGAAGAGCCTTACGGCGTCCGCGCCGAGCTCGCCCTCGGGGTCCGCGGCGATCACCTCGGAGAGCGCGACGGAGCCCGCGCCCCGGTCGACCCGGGACGGCGCCCCGGGGTGCGCCCCCATCCACATCTCGGCCTGCGGCTCCCCGGTCGGCCGGACGCCCAGCAGCTCAGGGATGGCGGTGGTGGAGCCCCAGGCGTAGGGGCGCACGGTGTTGACGAGGCGGTCCATGCGGTGCGGTTCCTGACTGTGCAGTGAGGGACGTGGGGCAGGTGGTGCGTGCCTTACGGCCTTGAGCACGGCCTTACGGTCGTAACGGTCGTACGGTCGCGCTCAAGGTCCATGACGGCCTCAAGTTCTATCCGGCGAAGCGAGCGCGAGGTAAACGGCGGCGAAATCCGTGATGGCGAGAAGTTCCGCGGCGCTCTCCAGGAGGGTTCCCTCAGCCGGTTCCAGCTCGCTGAACGCGGTCTCGTGCGCCAGCGCGAGTTCCCGGGCGGTCGGCACGGCCGAGATGGGGCCCACCGGCTCCTCGTGGAGCAGCACGATCCGGGCGCGGAGCGCCTCGGGCTCCTCCACCCGGTCGCGGAAGAAGTCGTCCGGGTCGGCCCCGCCCGCGAACGCCCCGGTCAGCAGCGTGCCATGCGCCGCGAGCGCCCCGGGGAGCTCGGCGACGAGCGCGGGGCGCCCGGCGAGCGCCGCGACCAGCCCCGAGAAGCGCCGTGCGGTCGCGGCCGCCACCGGGCCCTCGGTCCACAGCAGCGGAAGCGCCCCGGCGAGCTCGGCCGCGAGCGTCTTGGCGGGATTGGTGTAGGTGGCGATGGCCGGGCCGCAGCGCTCGGCGACCTGGTCGAGCCGGTCGGCCACCTGGTGCAGCGCGGTGGGCGGCGCGGACACCAGGCCGATCCGGTCGACCAGCAGGAGCAGCGGGGTGAGCAGGGCCCACAGCGTGCCGGGCAGCGCGGGACCGGTCATCTCGTCGGGGGCGGTGCCGGGCGGCTCGACCGGCTGCGGGGCGGAAGGCGCCCCGTACGGGGCGGGGGCGTCGCCCAGGGCGCCCTCGGCGAGAGCGGTGTCCTCGGTGCCGGGCGTACCGGGCGCGTGCGGGCCCCCGCGGTACGGGTCGGTGCCGTACCCGCCGGCGGCGTACCCACCTGTGGCATACGGGGCCGATCCGTTCGGAGCCGTGGCCAGCGGCACCATCAGGCCGCGGGCCTGGGCGACCGCGTCGGCCAGCGGGGACTGGCCCGGGGCGACGGACACGATGGCGCAGCCGCGGCGGTAAGCCTGCTCGACCAGACGCGGAAGGCCCGGTTCCGTGCCGTCCGGGGTCGCGACGACCAGGAGGTCCAGCGGGCCCGCCCAGCCGGGCAGCGTCCAGCGCAGCGCGCCCGGCGCGGGGGCCACGCCGGTGGGCGCGATCAGGCTGACCGGGCAGTTGCCCCCGCTGAGCGCGCCGAGGAGGTCGGCGGTGCAGCTTCCGGCCGCCCCCGGGCCCGCGACCATGACGGCGCGCGGGCGCCCGTCCGGCTTGAGGTCGCCTATCCCGGCCTCGGTGGCGTGCCGGGCGGCGGTACGGACGCGGGCGCCGGCCTCGGCGGCTCCGCGCAGCAGCCCGCGGGTATCCGCGCGGGCGAGGGCCTCGGGGGCGTCGAGGAGGGATTCGTCGAGCATCGTGCTTCGGCCTCCGATCGCCGTGGCGGGCGGTACGCGTGGGACCGCGCGGGGCTTACGCGTGGGACCGCGCGGGGCAGGGGCCCCGGCGGGCCACCGGGTCAGGCCGGGCGGCGCGCCTCGTCGACGAGCAGCACGGGGATGCCGTCCCGCACGGGGTACGCGAGACCGCACCCCTCGCCCGTGCACACCAGCTCGAGGGTCTCCGGGGACTGCTCCTCGCGCAGCGGGGCGTGGCACGCCGGGCAGGCGAGAATCTCCAGAAGACCGGCTTCGAGCGGCATGGGGTCGTCCCTTCGGGTATGCGTCCAGCCGGACATCGGTCCGGCGAGGTCAGCGTACCGCCGGGCGGGGCCGGGGCGCGGCCGGTGTACGCCGGAGCCCGCGGACGGGGCGGCCTGTGCACGCCGGAGCCCACGGACGGCCGGCCTGTGTACGCCGGAGCCCCGGGGACGCCCCCGGGGCTCCGGTAGTGGTGATGTGGTGTGGGTCCCGCGCGCGGGCCTCCGTAAGGACGCGGAGGCTTCTGTAAGGGCGCGGAGGCTTCTGTAAGGGCGCCGACGGCCCCGGGGGCCGCGCGGACAGCCGCAGGAGCCGTGAGCCTCCGCAAGGGCGCGCACGGCTGCGCGGGCCGCGCGCTGACGGCCGTAACCTCCGCAGGGGCGCCGCGGACCTTCTGCGGGCCCCGTAGGACGCGGACCGGCCGCGGAGGCCGCACATCCCGGTCGCCCAGCCGGGGTACGGGGGAACCCCGGGCTTCGCCCGCCGCCGACCCCCGGGGGGGGTGCCTCTATGTCTTTCGTCAAGCGAGGCGGGGGGTTCTGGGTTCGTAGAAGGTGCCGTCGCGGAGCATGGCGAACAGCACGCTGATGCGGTGGCGGGCCAGGCGGAGGAGGGCTTGTGTGTGGGTCTTTCCTCGGGCCCGGCACCGGTCGTAGTAGGAACGGGAGGCGGGATCGTGCAGGGCGGCGAACGCGGACAGGAACATGGCCCGTTTGAGCTGTCGGTTGCCGCCTCTGGGCGCGTGTTCGCCGTGGATCGAGGTGCCCGACGACTTCGTTGTCGGGGCGAGGCCGGCGTAGGAGGCCAGGTGGGCGGCGGTGGGGAAGCTGGTGCCGTCGCCGACGGTGACCAGCAAGGTGGCGGCGGTCCTGACCGCGACCCCCGGCATCGAGGTCAGGACCTGGGAAAGAGGGTGCTCCTCCAGGAGGGCCGCAATCTGCGCTTCCAGAGCTTGCCGCTGTTCGTGAACGGCGGCGAGCGAGCGGGCCAGCGAGGGGATCACGACGTCGAGGGTGCCCGTGCCGGGGACGGTGACGGTCTGCTCGTCGAGTGCGTCGAAGACTTCGTCGATCAGGCGCTGGGCCATGCGTGGGGCCTTGGGCCGGATCACCTCGATCAGTCTGCGTCGACCGGCCTTTCGCAGGGCGGACGGGGATCCGTAGCGTTCCAGCAGCCAGGTCACAGCATGGTGGTCCAGGCGGGGTCCGAGGACGCGCTCCAGGCTGGGGTGGAACTGGGTGAGCAGGCCGCGTATCCGGTTGGAGGTGCGGGTGGCCTCGGCTGCCAGGTCCTGGTCGAAGCCGACCAGCACGGTCAGTTCGGCGGTGATCTCGTCGGTCACCTGAAGCGAGCGCAGGGTGTGCGGCATGGTGCGGGCTGCGTCCGCGATCACCGCGGCGTCCTTGGCGTCGGTCTTTGCCTCTCCCGGGTAGAGGTCGGCGATTCGCCGCATGGACAGGCCCGGCAGGTAGGCGACCTGGCAGCCGGTGTCCCGGGCGACCGTCAGGGGCAGGGCTCCGATCGAGGCGGGCTGGTCCACGATCACCAGCACGGTGCCGAACTTCGCGGCCAGCTTGTCGAAGACGGCCCGCAGCTTGGGCTCGCTGTTGGGCAGCTGCTTGTCGAAGACCTTCTTGCCGGCCGGGGTGAGGCCGTGCCCGTGGTGGGCGCTCTTGCCGACGTCCAGGCCGAGGAAGACGCCCACGTCGTCGATGTCGTCCAACCCATCCTCCCAAAGCGGGGTTCGTGCGGTGCTGGCCAGGGCTTCGGGGCCGTACGCGCGCATCCACGTTATGCAGACCTGCCGCCCGCAAGCGGCCTGGCGTTGCGCCAGGCCGGGCGGTAGTCGGACCTCTCATCAGCGTCTCCAACGGCACCCCTCGGGTCCGGTGACACCACCCCCCAGGTCATCCCTTCGACAGGGGGGAACAGTCATGCCGGGCCCGGAGGCCAGCGGTCCCCTTGCAGGACCGCGAAGAAGATAACGGGGGGGCCGACGAGCCGGCCGTCGGCCGCGATCAGCCCACCGGCGCGATCAGCCCACCGGTCAGGACGCCGGGGTCTGGGGCGGAGCCCCGGGGGAAGGGGCGGGGAGGGGAACGGCCCGCCACAGGCGTCACGATCCGTCGGGCACTCCCTAGGCGCGGACGATGGCGAGGACCTCGTCGCGGACCTCGGCCGCCGTCTCCTGGTCTCGGGCCTCGACGTTCAGGCGGAGGAGCGGCTCGGTGTTGGAGGGGCGGAGGTTGAACCACCAGTTGGGGGTGGTGACCGTAAGGCCGTCGAGTTCGTCGAGTTCGGCGCCCTCGCGGCGCTCGTACGCCGCCTTGACGGCCTCCATGCGCCCGGCCTGGTCGTCGACGGTGCTGTTGATCTCGCCGGAGGCCGCGTACCGGTCGTACTGGGCGACCAGGTCCGACAGCGGGCCCTTCTGGCCGCCGAGTGCGGCCAGGACGTGCAGGGCGGCCAGCATGCCGGTGTCGGCGTTCCAGAAGTCGCGGAAGTAGTAGTGCGCGGAGTGCTCGCCGCCGAAGATCGCGCCGGAGCGGGCCATCTCGGCCTTGATGAAGGAGTGGCCCACGCGGGTGCGGACGGGGGTGCCGCCGTTCTCCTTGACGACCTCGGGGACCGACCAGGAGGTGATGCAGTTGTGGATGACCGTCCCGCCCGGGTGCTTGGCCAGCTCGCGGGAGGCGACCAGGGCGGTGATGGCGGAGGGGGACACCGGCTCGCCGCGCCCGTCCACGACGAAGCAGCGGTCGGCGTCGCCGTCGAAGGCGAGCCCGATGTCGGCGCCGGTCTCCCGGACCCGGGCCTGAAGGTCGACGATGTTCTTCGGGTCGAGCGGGTTGGCCTCGTGGTTGGGGAAGGTGCCGTCCAGCTCGAAGTAGAGGGCGTCGAGCTCGAGCGGGAGGCCCTCGAAGACGGTCGGGACGGTGTGGCCGCCCATGCCGTTGCCCGCGTCCACGACGACCTTCAGCGGCCGGATGGCGGTCAGGTCCACCAGCGAGCGCAGATGGGCGGCGTAGTCGTCGAGGACGTCCCGCTGGGCGATGGTGCCGGCCTCGGCGGCGGGCTCGGGCGCGCCGCCCTCCGCCCAACCCTCCACCAGGGCGCGGATCTCGGCGAGGCCGCTGTCCTGGCCGATGGGGGCGGCGCCCACGCGGCACATCTTGATGCCGTTGTACCGCGCGGGGTTGTGGCTGGCGGTGAACATCGCGCCGGGCAGATTGAGATATCCGCTCGCGAAGTAGAGCTGATCGGTCGAGCACAGTCCGATCTCGGTCACATCCACCCCGAGCGAGGCGGCGCCGCGCGCGAAGGCCCGCGCCAGACCGGGCGAGGAGGGGCGCATGTCATGGCCGACGACGATCGCGTCCGCGTCGGTCACCCGGGCGAAGGCGGCGCCGAAGAGTTCGGCGAGCGACTCGTCCCACTGGTCCGGGACCACACCGCGCACGTCGTACGCCTTCACGATCTGCGACAAGTCGGGCACAGCCAACCCCTTCTGGAGGTCCTGGTGGAGATGTCTCTACGGACGTCTCCGCGTACGTCCCTGCGGAGTACGTCCCTGCGGACCTCAAAACCTACCCGCAGGACCTGGGCCGGAACTGTGAGCCCCGTCGCGCGGCGTGCTGTCGGCCAACTTGCGCGGCCTGCCGCGGGCCGTCCCCGGCCCGGGTCACGGCAGCATCCAGCCCAGCAGGAACGACGACTGCGCGACGACGATCAAACACATCACCAGCAGCAGCGCGAGGCTCCACGGCAGCACCTTACGGAGCAGGTCGCCCTCGCGCCCCTTCAGCCCGACCGCCGCGCACGCGATGGTGAGGTTCTGCGGGGAGATCATCTTGCCGAGCACCCCGCCCGAGCTGTTGGCGGCGGCCAGCAGATCCGGCGAGAGCCCTGACTCACGGGCGGCGGTCACCTGGAGAGCGCCGAAGAGGGCGTTCGCGGAAGTGTCCGAGCCGGAGACGGCGACCCCGAACCAGCCGAGCACCGGGGAGAGGAAGGCCAGCCCGGCCCCGGCGGCCGCGACGAAGTGACCGATGGTGGCGGCCTGCCCGGAGAGATTCATGACATAGGCGAGCGCGAGCACCGAAGTGACCGTAAGGATCGCATGACGTAGTTCGCGCACCGTGGCCGCCCACTCCCGCAGGGCGTCGCCCGCGGTCACCTTCAGCACGGCGGCGGTGGCCACCCCGGCCACCAGCACCAGGGTGCCGCCAGTGGCGATCAGCGGCATCGAGAAGACATTGGCGCCCACCGCCTTTCCATCGGGGTCGGCGACGTCCAGGAAGGGCCAGTCGAAGGCGCGGGTGGCCTTGGCCAGGAGATCCTTGACCGGGCCGATCTGGGCGATGGAGAAGATCGCGACGATGAGGGCGTACGGGGCGTAGGCGCGCACCACCTCTCGGCGCGGGTCCTCACGGTCCAGGTCGTCGCTGCGTACGCCCGTGAGCACGGCGGCGCGCACCGGCTCCTCGGCCGGGCGCCGGGCGGCGGGCACGGCCATCAGCACGGCCGCGCCGACCAGCGCCGCCGCGATGTCGGCGAGCTGGACGGACAGGTAGTTGGAGACGGTGAACTGGGCGATGGCGAAGGCGACCCCACAGGCGAGCGCGGGCACCCAGGTCTCGCGCAGCCCGCGCCGCCCGTCGACGAGCACGACCAACAGCAGCGGGACGACGAGGGCGAGCAGCGGGGTCTGCCGGCCCACGACGGAGGCCACGGAGTCCAGCGGCAGCCCGGTGACCTGAGCGAGCGTCACCACCGGGGTGGCCATGGCGCCGAAGGCGACCGGCGCGGTGTTGGCGACGAGCGCGACGACGGCGGCGCGCACCGGGTCGAAGCCGAGCGCCACGAGCATGACCGAGCAGATCGCCACGGGTGCGCCGAACCCGGCGAGCGCCTCCAGGAGCGCGCCGAAGCAGAAGGCGATGACGAGCGCCTGGACGCGGGGGTCGTCCGAGAGCCGGCCGAAGGAGCGGCGCAGCACGTCGAAATGGTCGGTGCGGACGGTCATCCGGTACACCCACAGGGCGTTGACGACGATCCACAGGATGGGGAAGAGGCCGAAGAGCGCCCCTTGGGCGGCGCTGGAGACGGTCTGGCCGACGGGCATCCCGTACGGGAGGCAGGCGACGAGGACGGCGACGACGAGCCCTATGGGGCCCGCGTAGTGGGCGCGCATCCGCACCCCGCCGAGCAGGACGAGGACGGTGACGAGCGGAAGGGCGGCGACGAGGGCGGACAGGGAGAGTGAATCGGCGACGGGGTCCAACTGCTGCACGAACACACAGGCCTCCCGGCATGGGCCATCCCTGGAAGGTCACATCCGTGATGCGGAAACGGAGGACCCTGGGGTGCAGGCATGGTCGTGTCCGCGCCAAGTCACAGTCAATGCTCCGTCAGCAAGTGATCCCAGGGAACGCCGCGGAACGCGGAAGGTTGCGGAAGATCGCGGCAAAGGTCGCGAGAAATCGCGGGAACGGCTGAGGAAGATCGCGGGAGACCGTGGGAGCGAAGGCCGATCAGGGTTCGGGTGACCGCAGGACCCGCAGATGGCCGCGGCGCGCGACCTCACGCGGATCGCCCTCCCGGCCGCCATGACCGCCCCCGGAGCCCCCGGAACCGGCCGCCGCCCCCGCCGCGCGCTCATGCGGGCGGGCGGCCTCGCGGACCGCGTTGGCCAGTGCCTCCAGATCGTCACCGCTGGGCCGGGGCGGACCGCTGTCGACGGCCAGCCGGACGACCTCCCAGCCGCGCGGGGCGGTCAGCCGTTCGGAGTGCTCCGAGCACAGGTCGTAGCAGTGGGGCTCGGCGTAGGTGGCGAGCGGCCCGAGAACGGCGGTCGAATCCGCGTAGACGTACGTCAGCGTCGCGACGGCGGGGCGGCCGCAGGCGGTGCGCGAACAGCGACGTACAGGGCTCACGACGTTGGACGGTACCGCACTCTTGAGCGGGCCGCGACGACTCTCCACCAGCTCACTCCGCCGTGTCGTCCTGGTTCGCACCGTGCACCCGAAACGTGAACTTGCTGGCTGACCAGCGTGGACCTCCGACGCGGCCAGAACCGCCGACAACGAATCCGGTCAGCACTCGAACCGAGAGAGATCATCCTGGGCCAGGGAAGCGATTCAAGAGACGTCCGTTTTTGGACCCAAGCGTGGCTGGAATGCTCATTTGGCGACATCCGGCACGGCTGTCCGGTAAGCGCATGAGGGCGGGTCGGCGACGGCTACCCTCGGAGTGATGACCAGGCCCGTACACCCGCACCAGTCCGAGCCGCGTCCTCGTCGTCGCGATCGCCACGGACGAGGTATGCGCGGCCCCATCGCGCCTCCCCAGGTGCCGCTCTCGGTCAGCCGCGCGGAGTCCTTCGTCGATCTTGTGCAGGACTCGGCGGAGCGGCTGGAGAGACGCTGGCCACAGCTGTCCGGGGTCGACTTCACGGTGCTCGAGGTGCCCACGTCGGGGCTCGGCGGCCCGGGGTCGGGCGGTGGCCCGGCCGGGCACGGCGGGGCGGACGGCTGGGACGGCGAGTCCGTACCGCTCGGGCGCTTCATCGCGGCCCGCGGGGACGCGCCGGACCGGATCGTGATCTACCGCCGCCCGGTCGAGATCCGGGCGAAGAACCGGGACGAGCGGGCGCTGCTGGTGCACGAGGTCGTGGTCGAGCAGGTGGCGGAGCTGCTGGGGCTGGCGCCGGAGTCCGTGGACCCGCGGTACGGGCAGGAGTAGGCCCCGGTACGGGCGGGAGCGGCGGCCCCGCCGTACGGGCAGGACCAGGAGGCGTCCGGCGGCTCGTGACGCCTGCGGCGGGCCGCTTTCCCCTACCCGCCCCTTCCCGCAACTGGGGCTCCGCCCCCAGACCCCGGGGCCCAGGGGCGGAGCCCCAGCCACGCGGCAGAGACGAGGCTCCAGCCCCGCTCTAGTCGTCGTTGAGCAAGGACAGGTCCTGGCCTGCCTCGGGCACCGCGACCGTGCCCCGGTCGTCCGGCAGCGACTGGATCGTGAACATCGGCACCCCGCCCTCCGGCAGTGCCAGCATCCGCGAGGCGTGCACCGGGCCGCCGGAGAGCCGTTCGACCGTCACCGCGTACGGGCCCTTGCCCGAGGTCGGGCGCGGTGGCTCCAGGGCCTTGGTGGTGCCGCCCTTGACCTCGTAGGTCTTGCTCACCGGGCTGCCGCCCCCGGCGCCCGCCGAGGCGGTGACGCGCACCTTGGCGGACGCGCGCGGCGCCACCAGGGAGAGCGTGGAGCCCTTGGTGCGGTTGTCGGCCGCGGTGGCGCTGCGCTCGATCGCGGCGGTCGCGGGGATGAACGCCGTCTCCTGGTCGCTCCCCCTGCCTCGGGTCACCTGGAGCGCGGCCACGACCGGCGTGGCCGGGCCCTCGCCGCTCTCGGGGGTGAGCAGCAGCGAGCCGGGCTCGCCCTTGGTCACGTCGCCGAGGTCGATCGTGGCCGTCATCCCGCTCTTGACGTGCAGCGACTCATGTCCGGCCGGGGTGATCGCGTTGTTCGGCCCGGCCAGCCGCACCTTGAGGTCCGCGTCGTCGGACCCGGGCGCGAAGACGATCAGGCGGGCCGAGGTGACGTCCTTGGGGATGCCGGGGATCGCGACGCTCGTCGAGGGCACGGCGGAGGCGGGGAGCCAGTCGCCGCCGGCCTTCTGGTCCACGGCCTGCACGGCCGCCCCGATCCGGCCGGTGCGGGCCGTCACATGGAGCGTGGCGCCGGCCGTCCGCTGGTCGGTGAGGGTCGAGAGCAGGACCGGGACCGTGGAGCGGGGCGGGACCGTGATCGCCTCGTCGGTGGAGGGCTTCAGCCGGCCGCTGGATCCGTAGAGCTTCAGGTCCACCTCGGCCGCGGCGTCGTCCGGGTTCGTGAGATGGACGAAGTCCTGGCGGTTCCGGTCGGTGCTGACGCCGGGGAGCCAGAAGTCCGTGTCGGGCGCGGTGCACGCGGTGCCCAGGAGGCCGCGCCCGCTGCCCGCGTCGATCGTGGTGGTCTGCTGGACGGTCCAGCCGGGCGCGAAGCGGCCGTCGGCGGTGCCGATGAGCGCGGGCGCGCCCGCGCTGCTCTCCTCGGTGGTGACGGGCTTGCCGGGCTCCTTCAGGGGCAGCACGGGCTTGTCGCCGCCCGGGGCCGCCTGGCCGCCCTTCCCGCCGTCCTTGCCGTCCTTACCGTTCTTGCCGTCGTCCTTACCGCCGTCGTCGCCGCCGGGATCCGTCGTGTCGTCAGCGGGGTTCTGGGCGGGCAGCAGTTCGGCGGCACCGTCCTTGGCGTCCGCGCCGTCCCGCTTGGGCGTGTACGCGGTGTAGGTGGTGTCGCTCACGTCCGAGGAGGAGGGCGTCGGGCACAGCAGCGTCGAGCGCTGAACGGGCAGCCGGGTGGCGGCCTTCGCGGAGGCGTCCGCGTCGTCGGAGGAGCCCCCCGTGAGGGCCGCGACGCCGGTGACGGCGGCCAGCGCCGTGGCGGCGCCGATCAGGGACAGGGTGGTGCGGTTCATCGCTGCTGATCGCTCCCGTCGCGGCGGTCCTCGGGGTCGGCGTCGCCGTACGTCGTGTCGCCCTGCGGGGGGTAGCCGCCGTCGGCATAGGGCTGCTGCTGGTCGTAGCCGTAAGGTTCGGCGTACTGGCCGCCCGCGTACGGGTCCGCCGGGTACTGGCCCTCCTGGTAGCCGGCCGGATAGCCGGTGTCCTGATAGCCGCCCTGGTAGTCGCCGGCCGGGTACTGGCCGGTGGAGTACTGGGACGCGTAGCCCTCCCCCTGGTACTGCTCCCCCGCGTACTGCTCGCCCTGGTACTGACCGGCCGGGTACTGGCCGTATCCGGCGTCGGCGTACGTCTGCGCGTCCCACTGCTGCCCGTACTGCTGCTGGTGCGGCACCGCCGCGTACGGGTCACCGGCGGCCGTCTGGTCGCCGTAAGGGTCGTTCGCCATCGCGTTGTCGCCGTAGGGGTCACCCATGGCGGCCGGCTCGGCGGTCGGCCGCAGCGGCGGCTCGCCCGGCATCGGCGGCTGCCCCGGCATGGGCGGCTCACCCGGCTGCGAGGGGATCTCGCCCGGCTGCCCGGGCATGGCGTCCGCGGCGGCCGGGTCCGTCTCCGGCCGCCCCTTGGCGCCCCCGTCCTGCGCGGCCTGCGCCTCCGCGGCGGCCCGCAGCCGCCGCGCCCGGCGGCCGTCGCCCGCCAGGTCCTCGGCGGTGACGGCGGCGGCCGCGCCCTCCGCGTCCGGCATGTCGTCGTCGACGTTCCGGCGGCGGCCCGGCAGCGCGAGCACCAGCAGCACGACCGCGAGCAGCCCCTGCGCCCACACCCATGCGGTGTGCGTGATGGGCGTGTCGTAGGTGAGGTCCAACCGGCCGCCGCTCGACGGGAGTTCGAAGCCCTGCGCCCAGCCGTCGACCGTCGTCGGCTTCAGCGGCTTGCCGTCGAGCTTGGCCTGCCAGTCGGGCGCGGACCGGTCGGCGATCCGCAGCACCCGCCCGGCCGTGCCGTCCGGCACCGTGGTGTGCGCCTCGACGGGGCCGGAGGCCACGTGCACCGGTTTGGCCGCCGTCCCGCCCGCCGGGCGGCCCGAGGACTCGGCCGGGACGATGGAGACCCGCGAGACCCGCTGGTCGACCCGCCACAGCACTCCGCCGTGCTGCCGGCTGAGCTGGGTGAGGCCCGGGGTCGCGTTCAGCACCCGCTCCATCTCGGGCGGCGTGCCCTTCTGGACGTACACATAGCGCACCGCGTAGCCGCCGAGCTGACGGGTCTGGTCGGCGCCGGAGCCCGCGATCAGATTGGCCACCACACCGTCGAGCCGGGTGTCGGAGCCGCCCGCCGCCGCGAGTTCGCCGTCGCCGAGCCGGGCGCCGGAGCCGCGCACCAGGGCGTAGTCGGCGTGGGCGGCGCTGCTGTCGCCGCCGAGCACCAGGGTGCGGGCCTGGTCCTCGGTGGCGCTCTCGGCCGCCACGAACGCCGGGACCTGCGAGGGGTCGCGCCGTCCCACCGGGCCGTCCGCGCCGCCCGTCATCCAGGTGACGGCGGCGTACAGCGGCGCGGCGACCGTGGCGACCGCGATCAGTAGTGCCACCGGCTGGCGCCAGCCGAAGCTCTGCGCCGCCACCCGCTCCCGCGCGTCCTCGGCGCCGACCACGGCGGCGGTCAGCAGCGCCAGGCCGTAGACGAGGGTCGCGGGCCCGGCCCAGCCGGAGCCGTTCGTGAGCGCCGCGAAGAGGAAGCCGGTGAGCGCCACGGCCCACGCGGTGCGCACCACGGTCTGCCGCTCCCCGCGCATCAGGGCGGCGAGCGCGGCCAGGACGAAGCCGAGCAGCAGCAGCGTGCCGCCGCCGTTGGGACCGCCGGGGCTGAGCGCGAGCAGGTCCAGGGCGGACGCGGACCCGGCGCCGCGGTCCAGCCCGGCCTCCTCGAGGAAGCGGGCCGGGTCGGTGACGAGGTCCAGCGACCAGGGGGCGAGCACGACGAGCGGGGTGACGACGAGGCTCAGGAACCGCAGCCCGTACCCCATGAGCTGCTCGGTGCCGCCCTGTCGGTGGCGCAGCACGAGCACACCGGCGCCCAGGAGGAGCGCCATCGGCCAGACGACCGGGGTGAAGGCCATGGTGAACGTCAGCAGCAGCGCGTACGCCCACGTCGCCCGCCAGCTCGGCAGCCGTGTCCCGTTGCCGGTGAAGCCGGTCGCGGCGGCTGCCGCCCGGGCCATCAGCGGCAGCAGTACGGCGAGCACGGCGGTGCCCAGCCGCCCGCCCGCGAGCGCCCCGGTCGCGGCCGGGAGGAAGGCGTACGCGACGCTTCCCCAGGCGCGCAGCAGCCGGGACTCGACCAGCGGCCGGGAGGCGAAGTAGGCGATGAACCCGGCCAGCGGCACCGAACACACCAGCAACAGGGTCAGCGTGAAGCCCGTGGAGCCCAGGAACACCGTGGCCAGCGAGGCGAGGGCGGCCAGATACGGCGGCGCGGACTGCGTGCCGCCGGTGCCGACCGGATGCCAGCCGTCCACATAGCTCGACCACAGCTCGGAGACATGGGCGGGCGCGGGCAGCAGGGCCCCGCCCGCGAGCGCGCCGGCGCCGAGCAGATCCCGGCAGGCGACCAGCGAGACCACCAGCAGCACGAGGAAGAGCATCGGGCCGGGCTTGCGCGCGATCCGCTTGAGCCGGGCGAACTGCTCGATCTCCAGGAAGTCGGCGTCGTCGCCGCCGGGCCCGGACTCGACCGCGCCATGCCGCCCCCCGGAGGACAGCTCGGGCTCGGAACGGCCACCAATATTGCTGGCGACTTGCTCAACCGTCGCCCTTACGGTCGCGCCGGGCGGCGGGAAGAGCGGCCGCAGCTCGCTCGGCTCCGTCGCGGGGCGGCCTCTGCGCTTACGTGCGGCGAGGATCCGCCCCGGCCGCAGCAGCACGCCGAAGAGACCGGCGACCTCGTCCAGGGCCTGCCCCGGCACCTTGCCCACGAGATAGGCCAGGGTGCGCAGCAGCGTGCCGAACAGGAGCCGCAGCATCACATAGGGCAGCAGCGCGCCCCTGGTGTTGACCAGCAGGGTGTAGACGGCGCCCGCCTTGTCCACGCGATGCGGCGACGAACGGCGCGACGCGAAGCGTCTCCGTGGGGGGTGGTGGTCGGGTGACGGGTGGGCCACCGAGCGCCCCACGCAGTCGATGGGCCGCCGCTCGCGCGCGGACGCCTCCGCGTGCCGCAGTACGGCGTCCGGGGCCACCAGCACCTGGTGCCCGGCCGCCTGGGCGCGCCAGCACAGGTCGACGTCGTCGCGCATCAGGGGCAGCCAGGGGTCGAAACCGCTCAGCTGCTCCCACACATCGCGGCGCACCAGCATGCCCGCGCTGGACACCGACAGCACCGGGCGCACCTGGTCGTGCTGGCCCTGGTCCTGCTCGCGCCGCTCCAGGCCGGTCCAGCGGCGGCCGCTGCGGGCGATGCTGACGCCGACTTCGAGCAGCTGCCGGCGGTCGTACCAGCCGCGCAGCTTGGGTCCGACGATCGCGGGCTCGCGGTTGGCGGTGAACTCGGCGTCGACCACCCGCAGCAGCTCGGCCAGGGCGTCGGGCTCGGGGGCGCAGTCGTCGTGCAGCAGCCACAGCCACTGGACGGGCTCGCCGTGCGGCAGCTCCGGCATGTCGTACGCGTCGTCGCGCCAGGTGCGGTTGACGGGGTCCCAGCCGCTGGGGCGCTTGAGGTAGGTGAGCTCCTCGGGACCCAGCACCGGGGCCGTACGGACCGCTTCGGCGACGGCCGTGCCGAAGCCGCTGCGGCGCGCCATGTGCAGCACCCGCTCCTCGCCGAGGGTCTCGGTGAGCAGCCGGGCGGAGTCGTCGGCGCTGCCGGTGTCGGCCGCGATGACGCTCTGGACCGGGCGCTCCTGGCCGAGCAGACCGGACAGCGCGTCGGGCAGCCAGCGGGCGCCGTCGTGGGCGACCAGCACGGCGGTGACGACATGACGCGGATAGGCCGGTGTCTGAACCGGTTCTTGAGCGGGCGCAAACGCGGCGGTGGCGGCCGGATATTGGGCCGCCGGGTGGCTGTGCACGGACATCGAGGTACGGGCCCCGGTTCGCTGGACTGCGGTGGACGCGCGCGCCCCATGGGGGCGTTGGAGCGTCTCGGACGGGGCCCCACACTAACGGCTGTGTATGCGACCGGTCCGCCTCCCGTCGCCATGGGCTCGGGGGCGGACCGGTCGCGGTGGCTCACTCCGCCGTGAACTGTGCGGATATATGTCAGCGCGGGTCATGCGGTTCTGCCAGGTCCGACGGGCCCCGGCGGATCTTTCGGCGAGCCCGGCGGGCCTGACGGCGGGCCCCGGCGGACCTGGCGACGGGCCCGGCGGATCTGGCGACGGGCCCGGCGGATCTGGCGGATCCCAGACGCCGTGGGTCAGACGGCGGCCTTCTTCAGGCGGCGGCGCTCGCGCTCGGACAGACCGCCCCAGATGCCGAAGCGCTCGTCGTTGGCGAGGGCGTACTCGAGGCACTCGGAACGAACCTCGCAGGCGAGGCAGACCTTCTTCGCCTCACGGGTGGATCCGCCCTTTTCCGGGAAGAACGACTCGGGATCGGTCTGGGCGCACAGTGCGCGCTCCTGCCAACCGAGCTCCTCGTCCGCCTCTTCGACCAGCAGTTGCTGGAACAACTCGGTCATGTGCGCCCCTCGTCTGTCTTTGCGTCCCCGTGCCTGATGCCGTTGGTGAAGCGGCAGAACGACACGAGTGAAATTACAAGTGTGCCGATCCGGGCCAGTCAAGCCGAGATCTGCTATTGGGCCTCTTATTCACTCTGCGGAACCAAGGCTGCGCGGAAAGTGTTCAAATCAGCCTAAACGCGACACCTTCCCCATCCGTCGCCTGAGGCCCCTCCTCTCACTCACTGAGGAGGACGCCATCGGCGCCGGTCCCGTTGCATCGCGCGGGAGATGGTGCGGAGTGGGCGGGATGGGCGGGGCGGTACGGGAGTGATGCGCGTTGATGCGCCGTGTCACCAATACAACGCGCGCACAAACCTTTCTGCCTCCACAGCGACCGGATGAGGTGAACCTTGACCTGAAACGTGAGATGAAGTTGACAGCGGCGCGGCGATCCGGGTCTCCTTGGTCGCATGTCAGTGACCCACGCGCCCCTGCCGACCCGTGACCACGGGTTCCGCTGCGCTGTGCGGGCTCGCTGTCGCTGTTCGAGCTGTTGATGCCTCCTGAGCTCCAGCTTTCTCCGCGTTCCGCACGCGGCGTCTCGTACTGAGACCGCACACCGCGTCCAGATCGCACCTCGCGCCCTTACCGCGCCCCTCCGCCCCACCGCGTCCTTACGGCGCTCACTCCGCGCCCTTCCCGTCCGAGGAACCCACCGCATGAACAGCGACGTCCAGATCGCCGGTGACCCGCTCGCCATCCCGCATCTGCTGCCGCCCGTACCCGCGCACCCCTCCACCGTCTCCGCCTTCGCGGGCCTGGCCCGCACCATCGCGGCCGACCGCGACGGCTGGGCGCCCCTCGTCCAGTACGACGCCACCAGCCGCTGGTACCACCGGCTGCGCACCGGCCCCGGCTATGAGGTGTGGCTGCTCAGCTGGGTACCCGGACAGGGCAGCGGGGCCCATGACCACGGCCGCTCCTCCGGGGTGCTGACCGTGCTCCAGGGCGAGCTCACCGAGCGGGTGGGGACGCGCGGCGCGCGGCATACGCTGCGCGCCGGCGCACAGCGCGTCTTCGCGCCCGGTTATGTGCACGACGTGGTCAACGACGCCCTCGAACCCGCCGTCAGTCTGCACATCTACTCCCCCGGGCTGACCGAGATGCCGCTGCACCCCACCCAGAGCGCCGAGTTGCCCGCCGGGGCCGGGGCGGACGCGCTGGGCGCCCTCGGCGGCTGAGCCGCCCCGAACGCCCCCGATGTCCGGGGCTGCTGCAAGACTGTGCTCCATGCGCATTGTGGTTCTGGCAGGCGGTATCGGCGGCGCCCGTTTCCTTCGCGGTCTGATGTCGGCGGCTCCGGACGCCGATATCACCGTCATCGGGAACACCGGCGACGACATCCACCTCTTCGGCCTCAAGGTCTGCCCCGACCTCGACACCGTGATGTACACCCTCGGCGGTGGCATCCACGAGGAGCAGGGCTGGGGCCGGGCCGACGAGACCTTCACCGTCAAGGAGGAGCTGGCGGCGTACGGGGTGGGGCCCGAGTGGTTCGGCCTCGGCGACCGCGACTTCGCCACGCACATAGTCCGTACGCAGATGATGGGCGCTGGGTATCCACTGAGCGCCGTCACCGAGGCGCTGTGCGCCCGGTGGCAGCCGGGGGTGCGGCTGCTGCCCATGACGGACGACCGCGTCGAGACCCATGTCCTGATCGACGACCCTGATGGTGAAGGCCGTAAGGCCGTCCACTTCCAGGAGTACTGGGTGCGGCTGCGCGCCTCCGTGCCCGCCCACGCCGTCGTGCCCGTCGGCGCCGACCAGGCAAAACCGGCGCCCGGCGTTCTGGAGGCCATCGCCGACGCCGATGTCGTCCTCTTCCCGCCGTCCAACCCGGTGGTCAGCGTCGGCACGATCCTCGCCGTGCCCGGTGTGCGCGAGGCCATCGCCGACGCCGGGGTCCCGGTCGTGGGCCTGTCCCCCATCGTGGGCGACGCGCCCGTGCGCGGCATGGCCGACAAGGTGCTCGCCGCCGTCGGCGTGGAGTCCACCGCCGCCGCGGTCGCCAAGCACTATGGCTCCGGGCTGCTGGACGGCTGGCTCGTCGACACCGTCGACGCGGGCGCGGTCGAGGAGGTCGAGGCCGCCGGGATCCGCTGCCGGGCGATCCCGCTGATGATGGCGGACCTCAAGGCCACGGCGGCGATGGCGGCCGAGGCGCTGGCGCTGGCGGAAGAGGTGCGGGCATGACGGAACATGCGTCGTACCAGGTGTGGGCCCTGCCCGGGATGCCCGAGGTGCGGCCCGGTGACAACCTCGCCAAGCTGATCGCCGACGCCGCGACCTCGGACGGTCTGCCGGGGCTCGCGCACGGCGATGTGCTGCTGGTCACCTCCAAGATCGTCAGCAAGGCGGAGGGGCGCGTCATCGAGGCGGCCGACCGCGAGGCGGCCATAGACGCCGAGACGGTACGGGTCGTGGCGCGGCGCGGCCGTACGCGGATCGTCGAGACCCGCCACGGTCTGGTCATGGCCGCCGCCGGGGTCGATGCCTCCAACACCCCTTCCGGAACCGTCCTGTTGCTCCCCGAGGACCCCGACGCCTCGGCGCGGGCGATCCGGGCCGGGCTGCGGGAGGTGCTCGGCGTGGAGGTCGGCGTCATCGTCACCGACACGTTCGGACGGCCGTGGCGGACCGGGGTCACCGATGTCGCCATCGGCGCGGCCGGGGTGCGGGTCCTGGACGATCTGCGCGGCGGAGTCGACGCGTACGGGAACGCGCTGAGCGCGACCATCGTCGCCACCGCTGACGAGCTGGCCGCCGCGGGTGACCTGGTCAAGGGCAAGGCCGAGGGGCTGCCGGTGGCCGTATTGCGGGGGCTTCCGCAGGTGGTGGAGTTCGAGGGGTCGGACGGGGCCGAGGGGTCCGATCGGCGGGGGGTTGATGTTGACGAGGACGGGGGCGCGCGGGCGTTGGTGCGCGGCGCCGCGGACGACATGTTCCGGCTGGGCACCTCCGAGGCCGTACGGGAGGCGGTGACGCTGCGCCGTACGGTGCGGGAGTTCACCGATGAGCCGGTGGACGGCGCGGCGGTGCGGCGCGCGGTCGCCGCGGCCGTCACAGCGCCTGCGCCGCACCATACGACGCCGTGGCGGTTCGTCCTGCTGGAGTCGGAGGAGTCGCGGACGCGGCTGCTGGACGCGATGCGGGACGCCTGGATCGCCGATCTGCGCGGGGACGCCTTCTCGGAGGAGAGCATCGCCAAGCGGGTGCGGCGCGGGGATGTGCTGCGCAAGGCTCCGTACCTGGTGGTCCCGTGCCTGGTCGCCGACGGCGCCCACACGTATCCCGATACTCGGCGTAACACGGCGGAGCGCGAGATGTTCGTGGTCGCGGCCGGGGCCGGGGTGCAGAACCTGCTGGTCGCGCTGGCGGGTGAGGGGCTGGGCTCGGCGTGGGTGTCGTCCACGATGTTCTGCCGCCCGGTGGTTCGCGAGGTTCTGGGCCTGCCGGACGACTGGGACCCGATGGGCACGGTCGCGGTCGGCCAGGCGGCGGTGCCGCCGGTGGCGCGGCCGGAGCGGGGGGTGGAGGGGTTCGTGGTGGTGCGGTAGGCGGGGGTGGGTGTGTGCGGTTGGGGGTGTATGGGGTTGGGTGGTCTGGGGTCGGGTTCTGTGGGGTTTGTTGGTCTGGGTCGGTTCTCTGGGGTTGGTTCTGTGGGGTCGGGCTCTCTCGGGTTGGGGTCTCTGGGTTGGGGTCTCTGGGGTCGGGGTTGTGCGGGCCGGTTGCGCGGTGGGGTCGCGCGCGCGGGGGGTGGGGGCGCGCGTTGTGCGGAGTGGGAGCGCGGGTGCAGGGGTGGTTGCTGGGGTGCGCCTTGGGGTTGGCCGGGGGTGGCTGGGCACCGTAGGGCGGGGTGCGCGGTCGGTGGTGTGGTGGGTGCCGAACCGGTGGGGCGGCGGTGGGTCGTAGGGTGGCCGCGTGTGTGTGAGACGTGTCTGGAGTCCCCCGGGCCCCTGTGACCTCGCGCGTAACCTCGGTGTGCTGCAGCGAGGACCCGGGGATCCCGCGTTCCAGGTCGGCGCGGACGGTGCCTTCTGGCGGGCGAGCCGGACTCCGGCCGGGCCCGGGACCCTACGGATCGCGCGCAAGGGCGCGGAGATCGAGGGGCGGGCCTGGGGGCCGGGAGCGGAGTGGCTGCTGGACGGGCTGCCCGCCCTGCTCGGGGCGGACGACGACCCGTCGGCGTTCGTGCCCCGCCATCGACTCGTCCACGAGACGCATCGGCGTCACCCCGGCCTCCGGCTCATCCGGACCGGGCTGGTCCTGGAATCCCTGATCCCCTCGATCCTGGAGCAGAAGGTCACCGGCGTCGAGGCGTACCGGGCCTGGCGGCTGCTGCTCCAGCGCCATGGCGAGCCCGCGCCCGGCCCGGCGGAGGGGATGCGGATGCGGGTCATGCCCGATCCGCGGGGCTGGGCGCTGATCCCGTCGTGGGAGTGGCATCGGGCGGGTGTGGACGTCAAGCGCTCCTCGACGATTCTGCGGGCGGTGCGGGTTGCTCGGCGGCTGGAGGAGGCCGCGTCCATGGACCTTGCCGCTGCCTCGGCCCGGCTGCGGTTGATTCCGGGTATCGGGCCTTGGACGGCGGCGGAGACGTTGCAGCGCAGTAATGGGATGCCGGATGCGGTTACGGTTGGCGATCTGCATTTGCCCGGGATTGTCGGGTATGCGCTTGCCGGGGTGCGGGGGGTGGATGACGAGGCGATGCTGGAGCTTTTGGCGCCTTATGCGGGGCAGCGGTATCGGGCGGCGCGGCTGATTTTGTTGTCCGGGCGGACGCCGCCTCGGCGGGCGCCTCGCTTGGCGGTGCGGGACTTTCGGGGGATGTAGGGCGGCGGGCTCTTGGGCGCGGTTGCTGTCGCGGGTGCGGGCGCGGTCGCCGGGTGCGGGCGCGGTCGCCGGGTGCCGGCTCCGTCGCGGGCGCCGTCGCCGGGTGCGGGGCCGTGGGCGCCTTCGGCGGTGAGCCCCCACCCCGCCCCTTCCCGAAACGATGGGGCTCCGCCCCCTCGGCCCCCGTCGGGGCTCCGCCCCCGACCCCGCTCCTCAAACGCCGGAGGGGCTGGGGTGCGGGGCCCCGCACCGGACCCCGCTCCTCAAGCGCCGGAGGGGCTGAGTTTCCACTTCCAAGCGCCGGAGAGGCTGGTTGCCCGGCTCCCGCCCCGGGTTCGGCGGCTCCTCAAACGCCGGACCGGAGAGGTGGGGTCCCGTCGGGGGCCAGGTTCCCGTCGGGCGGGCTGGGGTCTTGCCGGGGGCCGGGTTTCCGTCGTAGGCGGTTGAGGTGGTGGCCCGGTGGGTGGGGGCGGCTACCGGGTTTACGGCGGATATTTCCCCCTCCCCTCCCCCCGCGGCATCGATATGCGGCTCCGCCGCATGGCGGCCCGGGGTCTGGGGCTGGGCCCCAGTTGCGGGAAGGGGCGGGGAGGGGAGCAGCCCGCCGCAGGCGTCACGATCCGTCGGACATCCCCTGGCCGTCAGGGCGTTACTGGTCGGATGAGAAGCGGACCGCGCCGGCCGGGATGTCGGCTCCGCACCACACCCGCACGCCGTCTCGTAGTTCGTTGTCGGGGCCGACGAGGGCGCCGTCGCCGACCACCGCTCCCTGGAGGACCGTGCGGGCGCCGATTCGGGCGCCGGCGCCGACGAGGGAGTCGTGGACCTGGGCGCCCTCCTCCACGATGGCGCCCTCCAGCACCGTGCTGCCGTCGATGCGCGCGCCCGCGCCCACCCGGGCCTGGCGGCCGATGACCGTGCCGCCGGTCAGTTTGGCGTCGACCGCGACCGAGGCGCTGTCCAGGACGAGGCGGTCGCCGCAGCGGCCCGGCACGGCCGGGGAGGGGGCCCGGCCCAGCACCAGGTCCGCGGAGCCGCGGACGAACGCCTGGGGGGTGCCCAGGTCGAGCCAGTAGGTGGAGTCGACCATGCCCTGGAGGTGGGCGCCCTCCGCGAGCAGACCGGGGAAGGTCTCGCGTTCCACGGAGACAGGGCGGTCGGCGGGGATCGTGTCGATGACCGAGCGGTTGAAGACATACGCGCCCGCGTTGATCTGGTCGGTGACGATCTCCTCGGGGGTCTGCGGCTTCTCCAGGAAGGCGGTGACCCTGCCCCGTTCGTCCGTGGGCACGAGCCCGTACGCGCGTGGGTCCGGGACCCGGGTGAGGTGCAGGGAGACATCGGCGCCCGTCGTGCGGTGGTTGTCGACGAGGGCGCGGATGTCGAGGCCGGTGAGGATGTCGCCGTTGAAGATGAGCACCGGGTCGTCGGGGCCCGAGCGCAGCCGGGAGGCGACGTTGCGGATGGCGCCGCCGGTGCCGAGCGGTTCCTCCTCCGTCACGTACTCCAGACGCAGGCCGAGCGCGGAGCCGTCACCGAAGTACGGCTCGAAGACCTCCGCCAGATAGGACGTGGCGAGCACGATGTGCTCGACCCCGGCGGCGCGGGCGCGGGCGAGTTGGTGGGTCAGAAACGGAACGCCGGCCGCCGGGACCATCGGCTTGGGGGTGTGCACCGTCATCGGGCGCAACCGGGTTCCCTTGCCGCCGACCAGGAGGATCGCCTCTGGCGATGGCGTTGCTGGCGCATTGGTCACGTACGTCTCTGCTTCCTGCTGGGGCTCGCCGGTCGGCGGCCAGTGTATGCAGATCCCCGGACCGCGCCTGATCAGCGCCCCTGGAGGCGGGCGGCCGTCTTCCGCACCGAACCGAGCTTCTTGTAGAGACGCTTGCCAGGGCACTCGGTGGCAAAGCCGTCGCGGTGACCCGCGATCACATGGAGCTTCACGGTGGCGCCCTTCTTGTACTTGTTGCCGCCGCCCGACACCAGATGCGTCGTACCGCGCGGATTCCGCTTGAAGAGACCCAGTTTCCACGCGGTGAGCTTGGCGACGGCCTTCACGGCCTTGGCCGAGGGCTTCTTGGAGGTGAAAGTGCCGAGGACGGCGATGCCCATGCTGTTGGTGTTGAAGCCCAGCGTGTGCGCCCCGCGTACGGCTTTGGTCACACCGCCGGAGCGGCCTTCGTAGATTTTTCCGCACTTGTCGATGGTGAAGTTGTAGCCGTAGTCCCGCCATCCCAGGCTCTTCACGTGGTAACGGTAGATACTACGCAAAACGGAGGGCGCCTGTGAGCAGCTGTAGTTGTTGCCCGTCACGGTGTGGTGGATGAAGGCGACCTTCACGGTCTTGCTGTAGACATGGCCCGTTTCGCGGATCTTCTCGTCGGCACCCCAGCCCGCGCGCGTGACGATGCCGGGCCGCGGCGCGCGGTAGCGGGCGGCGCCCGCGTTGGCCGCCTCGGCGCCGGTGTCGATGTCGGCACCGGTGTCGGCGCCGGTGCCGGTGCCGGTGCCGGTGCCGGTGCCGGCGTCGAGCGCGCTGGGCGGCGGCGTAATGGTTACGGATACGGAGGGTCTGGGAGCCGGCTTCGCGGACGACGTGGGGGGCGAGGACGGTTTCGCGGACGGTCCCGACGACCCTGAGGCCCCCCAGGACGGCCTTCCCGGCGAACCCACCACCGTCGGCCTCACACCCGGCCTCACGCCCGGCCTCACACCCGGCCTCGCACTCGCCGACACCCCACCCCCCGCCGTCGGCACCGGATGCCCCGGAAGCGCGCGGAGCGCGGCCCGGCCCGGCCCCGGCGACGCCGTGGGCTCACCCGGCTCGATCAGCTCCAGCCGCAGCCCGGACGGCAGGTCCGCCACCCCCGCATCCGCCGTCGCAGACCCCGCGTCCCCCGCCCGCGCGCCCGCCTCCGCATCCGCATCCGCATCCGCATCCGCATCCGCCGGAGTCGACCCCGCATCCGCCTCCGCCGTCACCGCCCGTGCCGGCCGCACCCGCGCCTGGACGGCGTCCGAGGCGCCGACCCACAGCGGCGCGGTGCCGCCGTGGGCCCGTGCGCCGCGGAGTTCGGGCGAATCCGGGTCGGGGGCCTCGTCCCCGTACGGCAGCAGCTCGCGCCATGGCGACCACGCGCCGCCGACCGCACGGGTGCGCACCTGCGCCCGGCCGCGGAGCTCAGCGGCGGGCCGGTCCCAGACGATGCCGACGAGCGAGAACGGCCGCACGCCCGACGCGGTGACGCCCCGCTCGACCGCGGCGTCTCCCCGCCCGTCGGCCACACCCCGGTCCGGCCCGCCGCCCACGAGCGAGTGCGGCGGGCGCAGCGGCAGCGACTGCGTGGAGCCGGCGACGACGGTCCGCTCGGCACGGGCATGGGCGGGGCCGGGGTGCAGGGCGAGGGGAAGGGCGAGGGCAGCGGTGCACGCGACGCCGATCGAGGATGCCAGGTATGCACGCATGATTGAAATCGTCTACATAAAGGGACAAACCTGTCCATTCGGAAGAGCGCACACGTCGCGGACGGTCCGGCGACCCGACCCCCACCGACCCCATCCGCGCCGCAACTTCGGCGCGTAGGCTTGCGCGGGTGAACGCCACCGATCGCACCCCCGCCGACCTGCTGGGATCCGCGCTCGACGCGGATCCCTCCCGCCCGCTCGTGACCTTCTACGACGACGCCACGGGCGAACGCGTCGAACTCTCCGTGGCCACCTTCGCCAATTGGGTGGCGAAGACCGCCAATCTCCTCCAGGACGATCTCGCCGCGGCGCCCGGCGACAGATGCGCACTACTGCTCCCCGCCCACTGGCAGACCGCCGTGTGGCTGCTGGCCTGTTCCTCGGTCGGGGTCCTCGTGGACATCGGGGGCGACCCGGCCTCCGCCGACCTCGTCGTCAGCGGGCCGGACAGCCTCAAGGAGGCACGGGAGTGCTCCGGGGAGCGGGTGGCGCTGTCGCTTCAGCCGCTGGGCGGCCGCTTCCCCCAGCTGCCGGAGGGGTTCGCGGACTACGCCGTGGAGGTGCCCAGCCAGGGCGACCGCTTCGCCCCGTACTCCCCCGTGGACCCGTATACGCCCGCGCTGGCCGTCGGCGGTGTGGAGCTGACGAGCGCCGAGGTGGTGGAGCGGGCGGCCGCCGACGCCGCCGGGCGGGGGCTCGGGCCCGGTTCGCGGATCCTGTCGGGGCTGTCGTACGACACCTGGGAGGGGCTGTCGTACGGGCTGTACGCACCGCTGGCCAGTGGCGGTTCGGTGGTGCTCTGCCGCCATCTGGACCGGCTGGACGAGAAGGCGCTGGCCGGACGCAAGGAGAGCGAGCGCGTCACCGCCACCACACCCTGAGGCCACACCCTGACCCCACGCCGCCACCGCACCCTGAGGCCACACCCCACACCCAACACCCACACCCACGCCCGTCCCAAAATCCCGGCCACCCCCTCCCCTGACCCGTCCGGCGGACCGAGAGCCGGGTCCACGGGCCGCGTCGCCCACCCCGCGCGATGATCTACGGATACGTACAACCATGTACGGGCTTCGCATGTCTGTTCCGTTAATCGGTATCCCGGCATGCGATGCCGCTCCGCCCCCAGGCGGAAGACGGGTGGGAGGACGCGGACGTGACGACCGACAGCTCTGAGCCCGCACCGAGACGCAGGCGCCGCTGGCCGCGCGTCCTCGCACTGGGCGTGGCCTTGCTGGTGCTGTCGGCCGCCGGGGCGGGGTGGTGGTTCTACGAGCGCCTCGACGGCAATATCCGCACCGATACCCGGACCGCGAACGAGCTGAAGAAGTACGAGGCCGAGCGGCCGGTGTCGGTGGTGCGGGACGCGCAGAACATCCTGCTGATCGGCTCCGACAACCGGGGCGGCAAGGGCAACGGCAAGTACGGCAAGGACACCGGCACCCAGCGCTCGGACACCACGATCCTGCTGCATCTCCAGGCCGGTGGGAAGAGCGCCACCGCCGTCTCCATCCCGCGCGACCTGATGGTGGACATCCCGGCCTGCGAGGGGCCGGACGGAAAGCGCACCCAGGCCCGGTTCGCCCAGTTCAACTGGGCATTCGAATCCGGTGGCGCGGCCTGTTCGATCCGCACCGTCGAGAAGCTGACCGGGATCCGCGTCGACCACCACATGATCGTGGACTTCAGTGGCTTCAAGCGGCTGGTGAACGCGGTCGGCGGGGTGGAGATGTGTCTGAAGGAGCCCGTGGACGACGCCGAGGCGCATCTGAAGCTGCCCGCGGGCCGTCAGGTCCTCCACGGCGAGCAGGCCCTGGGCTATGTGCGCGCCCGGTACAGCATCGGCGACGGCAGCGACACGGAGCGCATCGGGCGGCAACAGGAGTTCATGAGCTCGCTTGTGAAGAAAGTGCAGAGCAATGGTGTGCTGCTCAATCCCGCGAAGCTGTATCCGGTGCTCAATGCCGCGACGTCCTCGCTGACCACGGATCCGGGCCTGGATTCGCTCAAAGATCTGTACGCTCTGGTGCGCGGGGTGCGGGACATCCCCCGGGACAAGATCCGCTTCCTCACGATTCCGCGGCAGCCCTACACGTACAACAAGAACCGCGATGAGCTCGTCCAACCCGATGCCGACCGGTTGTTCCGGCAGTTGCGGCTGGATCGGCCGGTGCCGGTGTCCCACGCCGTCACGGCCTCGACGGGCGGCGGACCGAAGGCCGCCGACCTCACCGGGTACCAGGGGACGACCGCGGCGCGCGGCATCTGCGAGTAAAAGGACCATAAGGGCAGCCCGTGATTCGTGAAGGATCAGATAAGGATTGGGCAGATTGCCCAGTTGTAGGGAAGTGGAATTTGTCACCGGCGTCGCTTGACGCTGATCTGGACGGATAGTGTGAGCGATCCGGTGCGCTCTACGAGGTGGCCGCGCACTGCATGAAGACAGATGGAGCGCCTTGAGGGGGAGGCGCCGCGTGGCACCGACGGAGGACACAGGCGACCGTGGACGCGCAAGGCCCTGGCGGGGCGGGTGACTTCGACCCAGCCGATCAGTGGGTGTTCGACCCGAATACGGGCAACTACGAGCTGCGGCTGAATCCCGCCGAGACATCGGCGGACGACACCACGGAGCTGCGACGGGTCTCCAGATCATCGAGCGATGACGGCACCACCGGCTCCGAGCCCAGAGGGCGCCGCCGCGCGGCCAAACGGGAGGCGGAGAAGGAGAAGCCGACGGGCCCGGTCAGCCGTCGCAAGCCGAAGCCGAAGAAGTCGAAGACGAAGAAGGCGCTCTACTGGGGCAGCGGCACCCTGGCCTTTCTGCTGGTGGGCGGTTCGGCCGCGGCGTACTTCGTCTATCAGCACCTGAACAACAACATCAGCAAGGTGGACGTCGGCGAGAACAACGCCGCGGTCTCCGACGGCCCGATGAACATCCTGCTGATCGGCACCGACCGCCGGGACGGCAAGGGGAACGAGGGTTACGGCGACGCGGGTAGCGTCGGCCACGCCGACACCACCCTGCTGTTCCACGTCTCCGCGGACCGGTCGAACGCGACGGTGCTGAGCTTCCCGCGCGACATGATCACCGACATCCCGGACTGCACCGTGAAGGAAGACGGCCGGAGGAAGAAGATCCCGGGCGAGGACGAGGTGCGGTTCAACACCAGTCTGGGGCAGGAGGGCCGCGACCCCGGCTGCACCTGGCAGACGGTGGAGAAGATCACCGGGCTGGAGGTCGACCACTTCATGATGGCCGACTTCAACGCGGTCAAGAGCATGTCCACGGCGGTCGGCGGGGTGGACATCTGCCTCGGCAAGGACATCAACGACCCCAAGTCGCACCTGAACCTGAAGAAGGGGCGGCACACGGTCAAGGGCGAGCAGGCCCTGGCGTTCGTCCGGACCCGGCACGCCGTCGGCTTCGGCGGCGACCTGGACCGGATCAAGCTCCAGCAGCAGTTCCTGAGCTCGCTGATGCGCAAGATGAAGTCCAGCGGGACGCTCTCCAGCCCGGGCAAGATGTGGGACCTGGCCCAGACCGCCACCAAGGCGCTCACCGTGGACACCGGGATCGGCACCGTCTCCAAACTGGCCTCGCTGGGGAAGAACCTGAGCAAGGTCGATCTCAAGAACGTCACCTTCGCGACGGTTCCGGTCGTCGACAACACCGACGGCGCGACCGTGCTGCTCGACAAGACCAAGGCCGAGCCGCTGTTCTCCATGGTCCGGCAGGATGTCTCGCTGACCGAGGTCAAGAAGAAGGAGAAGGCGGCCAAGGACGAGCAGGCGGCGCGGCTCAAGGGGCCGAAGGCCGATCCCGCCGACGTCCGGGTCAAGGTGCTCAACGGCAGCGGGCAGTTCGGCGCCGCCCAGGAGACCGTCGACTGGATGCAGAACACCGAGGGGATGTCCCGTACCAGCAACGGCGGAAACGCTCCGTCAGAACTGAAGAAGACGACGCTGGAGTACGCTCCCAACCAGGCCGACCAGGCGCGTCGGCTTGCCGACAGCATGGGGCTGCCCGCCTCCGCCATGAAGGAAGGCACGAAGGACGCCGAGCCGATGGCGGAGATGACTCTGACGCTGGGCGCGGACTTCAAGGGCGCCGGCACACCGATCTCCGCCCCGTCGAAGGCGCCGAAGGACATTCAGAGGGTCGAGGCCGACGACAAGGACGTCTGCGCCAAGTGACCGTCGCCGGCCAGCGGATCCACCCTCGTCCATCGGGCCGGACGACCGAGAGACTGCGGGGAGGGCCCGATGCGGCAGAGCAGTGTGCGGGGGGAGAGAGGGCGGCGGGCCACCGTTCCCGAACCACGTGAGCACGGTGAGGACGACAGCCCGCCGGAAGGGGAGGACCCCGCGTCGCACGGCGCGGGGCGCCGACGAGGCGGTCAGGGGCGGCCGAAGCGGAGCCGCGGGGTGCGGATCCTGCGCTGGACCGCCCTGACGCTGGCCGTGCTGGTGCTCGGCGCGGCCGGCGCCGGATACTTCTACTACGAACACCTGAACGGCAATCTGAAGAAGGAGGATCTGGACCTCGGCGACAGCAAGATCGGCAAGCCCGAGCCCAACGCCGACGGACAGACCCCCCTCAACATCCTGCTCATCGGCTCCGACAGCCGGAACACCGCGGAGAACGTCAAGCTGGGCGGCGCCAAGCAGGACGCGGACCGCAAGCCGCTGGGCGATGTGCAGATGCTGGTGCACGTCTCGGCCGACCGCGGCAACATGTCGGTGGTCAGCATCCCGCGCGACACCCGGGTGACCATCCCCCGGTGCACCGATCCGCACGACGGCACGGTGTACCCGAAGACCGAGGGGGCCATCAACCAGTCGCTCCAGCACGGCGGTCCGGGCTGCACGGTCGCCACCTGGAAGGAGCTCACCGGCGTCTACATCGATCACTTCATGATGATCGACTTCTCCGGGGTGGTCTCCATGGCGGACGCCATCGGCGGCGTCCCGGTGTGCGTGGACAACAACGTCTACTCCCATGACAGCAAGGGCCATGGCTCCGGGCTGAAGCTGACCAAGGGCACCCACAACGTCAAGGGCGTCCAGGCCCTCCAGTGGCTGCGCACCCGCTACGGCTTCGAGGACAACAGCGACATCGGCCGGGCCAAGGCCCAGCACATGTATATGACGTCGATGATCCGCCAGCTGAAGTCGGGCACCAAGCTCAGCGACCCGGGCAAGCTGATGGACCTCGCGGAGGCCGCCACCGACGCGCTGACCGTCGACCACGGCCTCGGCACCGTCAAGAAGCTGTACGACCTGGGCAATGACCTCAAGCGGGTGCCGACCAAGCGCACCACCATGATCACCATGCCCTGGGAGTACGGCGGCGGCGGGGGGTACGTACTGCCCAAGCCGGGCGACGCCGAGCAGACCTTCTCGCTGCTGCGCAACGACATAAGCCTGGACGGCAAGGACAAGAAGAAGCCCGACGCGACCCCGGCGCCCACCGCGCCCAAGGAGCAGATCCCGGTGGTGGTGCAGAACGGCACCGCCAGCACCGTCCTGGGGCCGGTCTCCGGCCGGGCCGCGGTCATCACCTCCGAGCTGGCACGGCTGGGCTACGCCAAGGCCACCGCGAATACGGTGCTCATCTCGCAGGCCGACACCACCGTCCTCTACCCGGACGAGCCCCGGCAGGGCGACGCCCTGGCCGTGGCCAAGTCGCTGAAGCTGCCGAAGTCCGCGGTGAAGTCGTCGACGTCGGTGCGGGAGATCACCCTGGTGGTCGGCAACGACTGGCGCGAGGGCACCGCCTATCCGAAGGCGGCGGCGGACGACGTCGACAAGACGCCCAAGAGCGCGGACGCGCTCAACGGCGAGGAGAAGGGCTGTATGAAGATCAACCCGGGCTACACCTTCTGACGTCCGTCACGGCATGCGAAGGGGCCGGACCCGACGCGGGTCCGGCCCCTTCGGCGTACGCGGCCTACGTGGCCTACGTGGCCTACGTGGCCTACGGGCGCGGCTACTGGGCCATGACCGCCGGGCGGCGGCTGGCGATGACCTTCTTGGCGAGCGCCCGCGGGCTGGTCAGAAAGCCCCAGCCCCACGACATGTGCATGGTCGCGAGCGCCACCGGAATCCGCAGCCGGGCCGTCACCGGAAGCCCCTTGCCCGCCGGGAGCGAGCCCGCGACGATCGCGGCCAGATAGCCGCCGGGGATCACGAAACCCCACGGGGTGACGATCGCGCCCAGCACGATGCCCGCCGCGATGGCGACGACGGCGGTCGGCGGGGCGAGATACCGCAGATTGATCGAGCCCTGGTGGAAGCGGGCCACGACATGGCGCCAGCGGCCGTAGTCCTTGTACTGCTTGGCCAGGGCCCGCACGCTCGGCCGCGGCCGGTAGGAGACCTTCAGCTCGGGCGAGAACCAGATCAGCCCGCCGGCCTCGCGGATCCGGAAGTTCAGCTCCCAGTCCTGGGCTCGGATGAACTCCTCGTTGTACCCGCCCTGCTGCTCGAGCGCCTCGCGCCGGAAGACGCCCAGATAGACGGTCTCGGCGGGGGCCGCCTCACCGCCGGTGTGGAAGGCCGCGTTGCCCACCCCGATCTTGGAGGTCATGGCGGCGGCGACGGCCTTCTCCCAGTCGTTCTCGCCCTCGGCGTGCATGAGCCCGCCGACGTTCTGCGCGCCGGTCTCCTCCAGGAGCCGTACGGCGGTCGCGATGTAGTCGGGCGAGAGCATGCCGTGGCCGTCGACCCGGACCACCACCGGATGGCGGGACGCCTTGATCGCCGCGTTCAGGGCGGCGGGGGTGCGGCCCGTGGGGTTGGGGACCGTATGCACCCGGGGGTCCTCCGCCACCAGTTCGGCGGCGATCTCGTCGGTGCGGTCCGTGGACGGGCCGAGCGCGATCACCACCTCCATCTCACCGTCGTACTCCTGCTCCAGGATGTGCCGTACGGCATTGCGCAGATGGCGTTCCTCATTGAGCACCGGCATGATCACGGAGACGGCCGGGAGCTGATGCGGGGGCATGGCACCTCGGGGTTCGGGGGCCGGGCCCCAGGAGACTGGGGGCGGGGGCCCCAAAGGACTGCGGTTTCCGGGCCACGTTACCGCGAATGGGGGACGCCGGAACGCGCCGCCCGGGTGGCAGCGCCCCGTACGGGCGGCGTGGGGCCGTCAAGGCGATCGTCGTATGGGCCTACGGTGAGGCGGTTCCGCCCAGCCCGCCGAAGTTCACGGAGGTCCCCTCAAGTGAGTGCACCGGCCCGATCGCCGCGCCCGTCGCGCCCCCGCGCCCGCCGCCCCCGCTGGGGGCTGCGGCTGGCCACGGGCGGCGCCTGTCTGGTGCTGGCGGTCAGCGGCATCGGGCATCTGCTGGTCAGGGAGCTCGATTCCGGGATCCACCGGGTGGATGCCTTCGGCGGCCTGGACAACCGGCCGAAGAGCACCGGCGGGGGCGTCAACTTCCTCGTGGTCGGCACGGACGGACGGGAGAAGATCACGCCTCGGGAGAAGGCGCTGTACCGGCTGGGCGGAGCCCCGTGCCGCTGCACGGACACGATCATGCTGATGCATCTGTCGGGCGACCACCGCCGGGTCAGCGCGGTCAGCCTGCCCCGCGACTCGTACGCCAGGATCCCCGCGTACACCGACGCCACCGGCAAGCGCCATCCGAGCCATCCGCGGAAGCTCAACGCCGCGTACGCCGAGGGCGGGCCGAGGCTGACCGTGCGCACCGTGGAGCATCTGACCGGCGTCCATGTCGACCACTACCTCGAGGTGGACTTCACCAGCTTCATGAAGACGGTCGATGTGCTCGGCGGGGTGAAGATCTGCACCGCGCGACCGCTCAAGGACGACCACACCGGTCTTGACCTGCCCGCCGGCACCCATGTGCTGAACGGCGGCCAGGCGCTGCAGTACGTCCGCTCCCGGCATGTGGACGGCACCTCCGACCTGGGCCGGATCCAGCGGCAGCAGCGCTTCATGGCGGCCGTGGTCCACCAGACCACCGCCGGGGGCATCCTGCTCAACCCCGTGCGGTTCAACCGGGTGGCCGGGGCGCTGCTGGGCTCGGTCCGCGCCGACCACGGCTTCAGCGCGGAGGACATGGTCGCCCTGGGGCGGGCCATGAGCGGGGTCACCCCCGGGTCCTCGGAGTTCGCCTCGGTCCCGGTGGTGCTGCCCGGTGTGCCGGTGAAGGGGGCCGGCTCCACGCTCCGCTGGAACCAGGCCAAGGCCGAGCGGCTCTTCACCACCCTCCGCGAGGACCGGCCGCTCGTCACCCACCGCCCGAAGCGTGTCCGGGCCACCCCGGTCGACGTGGACCCGGCCCGGATCCGGGTGCATGTGCTCAACGGCACCAACACGGCGGGGCTCGCCCGCCGCGCGGACCGCGCGCTGCACGCCACCGGCTTCGCCACCACCGGCTCCCCGGCCGACGCCGCGACCCCCGACGTCCGGCGCACGGTGATCGCGTACGACCCCGTCTGGGACCGCTCGGCGCGCTCCCTTGCGGCCGCGCTGCCCGGGGCCCGGCTGAAGCCGGTGGTCGGGCAGGGCGCGGTGATGCAGATCACGATCGGCGCGGACTACAAGGGCGTACGACCGGTGCGGCTCGAGGCGCCGAAGACCGACACCGCCGGGTTCGGGGCCGTCACCGGCGACGAGGTCGTCTGCCCCGAGGGCGGCGCCATCCGCTCCCTCTGACCCCGGGGGTCACGGCCGGTCGGCGCCGACCTCCGGGGGTCACGGCCGGTCGGCGCCCTCGGTGGCGTCGTCGGCGCGCCCGGCGGTGCGCCGGGCGCGGAGTTCCTTGATCGCGCGGCGGCGGGCCAGCCGGTGGGTCCGGCGGATCTCGGCCTCCTGGTAACGCCGCTTGTCCCGCTCGCTCTCCGGGATGACCGGGGGCACGGGCCGGGGCTTGCCGTCGGCGTCGACGGCGGCGAAGACCAGATAGGCGCTGCCGACCTGGGTGGCGGGCGTGGACTCGTTCCACCGCTCGGCGAGCACCCGCACCCCGATCTCCATGGAGGACCGGCCGGTCCAGTTGACCTGGGCCTTCACATGGACGAGGTCGCCGACTCTGACCGGTTCGAGGAAGGCCATCTCGTCCATCGACGCGGTGACCGCGGGCCCCTCCGAGTGACGGCCGGCGACCGCTCCGGCGGCGTCGTCCACCAGTTTCATGATCACGCCGCCGTGGACGGTGCCGAGGAGATTGGTGTCACTGCCGGTCATGATGTGTGACAGCGTGGTACGAGAGGCGGAGGTGGGCTTTCCCGGAAGCTCCGGTTCCGCACCCTGGGCCTGTTTGGTCATGTCGTCCACCTTATGCGGACCAGATTCTTATCAGGTCTGCAACAGCCCTGCCGCGATCCGGCACCCGCCCTGTAATGCGACCCCCCCGACCAGGCACACTGCATCGCATGAGCGAATGGCCCCAGGGATGGTCCGGCGACGGTAGCGGCCGGTACGGACGTGGTAGCGGCAGCGCCGAGCCGGAAGGGGCTCGGGCGATGCCACAGGTGAGGCGCGGCGCGCCCGGTGCGGGCGGTCCACCGCCGTACGACGAGCCACCGCTGCCGCCCGGCCTCTCGCCCCGCGGCACCGTTCCGCGGCAGCAGGCGTCCCAGGGCTATGACGACTACGACGACGGTTACAACACCGGTCAGGTCTACGGCCGCGGCAACGGCGGACCGGGCGGCGGCGACCACGGCCCCGGTGGCCCCGGCGGCCCCGGCCCGCGCCCGGTGAGGCCGAAGAACTGGAAGCGCCGGATAACCATCGGCCTGGTCACCCTGATCGTCCTGCTGCTCGCCGTCGGCATCGGCACCTACATCTGGGCCGACTCCAAGCTCCGCAACGAGGTGGACCTGAGCAAGGTCGAGGACCGGCCGGGCGGCGGCAAGGGCACCAACTACCTGATCGTCGGTTCGGACAGCCGCGAGGGCATGTCCGACGAGGACAAGAAGAAGCTGCACACCGGCTCGGCCGACGGCCGCCGCACCGACTCCATGATCCTTCTCCATGTCGGTGAGAACGGGAACACCATGGTCAGCCTCCCGCGTGACTCGTGGGTCACCATCCCGGCCTTCACCGGCTCGGAGAGCGGCCGGCGGATCCCGCAGAGCCAGAACAAGCTGAACGCGTCGTACTCCTCCGAGGGCCCCGGGCTGCTCGTCCGCACGATCGAGTACAACACCGGCCTGAAGATCGACCACTACGCGGAGATCGGCTTCGACGGCTTCGCCAATCTGGTGGACGGGGTCGGCGGTGTCGAGATCGACATCCCGCAGGACATGAAGGACAAGAAGTCCGGCAATGACCTGAAGAAGGGCGAGCAGACGCTGAACGGCCAGCAGGCGCTCGCCTTCGTCCGGCAGCGCTACGGCCTCGCGGGCGGCGACCTGGACCGCACCAAGAACCAGCAGAAGTTCCTGTCCGCGCTGGCCAACAAGGCGGCCTCGCCGAGCACGATCATGAACCCGTTCAAGCTCTACCCGACGATGGGCGCCGGCCTGGACAACCTGGTCGTCGACAAGGACATGAGCCTGTGGGACGTGAAGGACATGTTCTTCGCGATGAAGAGCGTCTCCGGCGGCGACGGCAAGCAGATGAACATGCCGATCTCCAACCCCGGCCTGGCCACCTCCAAGGGCAGCGCGGTGCAGTGGGACATGGCCAAGGTCAAGCAGCTGATGAGCGAGCTGAAGAACGACGACAAGGTCACCGTCTCCAACAACTGATCCGGACCACCACAGAAGACCGCTGCCGGGCCCGACGGGCCCGGCAGCGGTCTTTGGTCTTTCGAGGACTACGGAAGGTTGCGCGCCATCACGATGCGCTGGACCTGATTCGTGCCCTCGTAGATCTGCGTGATCTTGGCGTCACGCATCATCCGCTCGAGCGGGTAGTCACGGGTGTAGCCGTAGCCGCCGAGCAGCTGGACGGCGTCCGTGGTGATCTCCATCGCGGCGTCGGAGGCATAGCACTTGGCCGCGGCGCCGAAGAACGTCAGGTCCTCCTTGCCGCCGCCGAGGGACACCCGCTCGGACCGGGCCGCCGCCGCGTAGGTGAGCTGCCGGGCGGCCTCCAGCTTCATCGCCATGTCGGCGAGCATGAACTGGACGCCCTGGAAGTCGCCGATCGGCTTGCCGAACTGCTTGCGCTCCTGGACGTACCCCTTGGCGTAGTCGAGCGCGCCCTGGGCGATGCCGAGGGCCTGGGCGGCGATGGTGATCCGGGTGTGGTCGAGGGTCTTCATGGCGGTGGCGAAGCCGGTGCCCTCGGCGCCGATCATGCGGTCGGCGGGGATGCGGACGTTGTCGAGGTAGACCTCGCGGGTCGGGGAGCCCTTGATGCCGAGCTTCTTCTCCGGGGCGCCGAAGGAGACGCCCGGGTCGGACTTCTCGACGACGAAGGCCGAGATGCCCTTGGAGCGCTTCTCGGGGTCGGTGACGGCCATCACCGTGTAGTACTCGGAGACCCCGGCGTTGGTGATCCAGCGCTTGACGCCGTTGAGCACGTAGAAGTCGCCGTCGCGGACCGCCTTGGTCTTCATCCCGGCCGCGTCCGAGCCCGCGTCCGGCTCGGAGAGACAGTACGAGAACATCGCGTCGCCCTTGGCGAGCGGGGCCAGGTACTTCTTCTTCAGCTCCTCGGAGCCGGAGAGGATGACCGGCAGCGAGCCCAGCTTGTTGACCGCGGGGATCAGGGAGGAGGAGGCGCAGACCCGGGAGACCTCCTCGATGACGATCACGGTGGCCAGCGCGTCCGCGCCCGAGCCGCCGTAGGACTCGGGGACGTGCACCGCGTGGAGATCGTTCGCGACCAGGGCGTCCAGCGCCTCCTGGGGGAAGCGGGCCTCCTCGTCGACCTCGGCGGCATAAGGGGCTATCTTCGCCTCGGCGAGAGAGCGGACGGCGTCCCGGAGCATGTCGTGCTCTTCGGACGGCCGGTACAGGTCGAAGTCATTCACCGAGGACGTCAAGCCTCTCACTCCCCATAGCGCGCTAACTACCGTTAAGTAACTGAATTCTAGGGGCGACCCCTCGGTAGGTATACGTGAGTTACCTGACAGAGTCGGCTGAGCCCGTCCCCCGGTCCCGACTATGCTCAGGCACCGCATCTGCGATCGACCGTTCTGGAGCATGGCATGGCCCTCAAGATCACCGTGATCGGCACCGGCTACCTCGGCGCCACCCACGCAGCGGCCATGGCGGAGCTGGGCTTCGAGGTGCTGGGCCTCGACGTCGTGCCCGAGAAGATCGCGATGCTCACCCAGGGCCGGGTGCCGATGTACGAACCCGGGCTCGAGGAGCTGCTGCGGCGCCACACCGTGGGGATCGAGGGGTCCAGCGGGCGACTGCGCTTCACCACCTCCTACGAGGAGGCCGGGGAGTTCGGCGACATCCACTTCATCTGTGTGAACACCCCGCAGAAGCACGGCGAGTACGCCTGTGACATGAGCTATGTGAACTCCGCGGTGGAGTCGCTGGCCCCGCATCTGCGCCGCCCCGCGCTGGTCGTGGGCAAGTCCACGGTGCCGGTCGGCAGCGCCGACCTGCTCGCGGCCCGGCTGGCCGAGCTGGCCCCGGTGGGGGCGGACGCGGAGCTCGCCTGGAACCCGGAGTTCCTGCGCGAGGGGTTCGCCGTCCAGGACACCCTGCACCCGGACCGGATCGTGGTCGGCGTCGCGGGCGACCGGGCCGAGAAGCTGCTGCGCGAGGTGTACCAGACGCCCATCGGCGAGGGCTCGCCCTTCGTGGTGACCGACTTCCCGACCGCCGAGCTGGTGAAGGTCGCGGCCAACTCCTTCCTGGCGACCAAGATCTCCTTCATCAACGCGATGGCCGAGGTCTGCGAGGCCGCGGGCGGCGATGTGGTCAAGCTCGCCGAGGCCATCGGCTACGACGAGCGCATCGGCAAGAAGTTCCTGCGGGCCGGGATCGGCTTCGGCGGCGGCTGTCTGCCGAAGGACATCCGGGCCTTCATGGCGCGCGCCGGTGAGCTCGGCGCCGACCAGGCGCTGACCTTCCTCCGCGAGGTCGACTCGATCAACATGCGGCGCCGCGGCCATATGGTCGAGCTGGCCCGCGAGGCCGTCGGCGGCGCCTTCCTGGGCAAGCGGGTCGCGGTGCTGGGCGCGGCCTTCAAGCCGGACTCCGACGACGTCCGGGACTCCCCCGCGCTCAACGTGGCCGGGCAGATACAGCTCCAGGGCGCCCAGGTGACGGTCTTCGACCCCAAGGGCATGGAGAACGCCCGGGCCCTCTTCCCGACCCTCGCCTACGCCCCGACCGCGGCCGCGGCGGCGGAGGGCGCCCATGCGGTGCTGCACCTCACCGAATGGCGCGAGTTCCGCGAGCTGGACCCGGTGAGCCTCGGCGCGGTCGTCGCCGAGCGCCGCATCCTCGACGGGCGCAACGCGCTGGACCCCGACGTCTGGCGGGACGCCGGGTGGACGTACCGGGCGCTCGGGCGCCCGATGGCGTAGTCCGCCTTCTCCGTAGTCCGCCTTCCCCGTAGTCCGCCTTCCCCTCCCCTCTTACCGGCCTCGCTCTCCTCGCGGTTTCCGCCGCTCGGGGACGGGGCCGGACGCGTACGGCCGTTCGCATTCACAGGCCCTCCACGCGGTCCGGTATTCCTCCACGCGGCACGATGCGAGGTGTCGCTGCCTATGACCCCATCTCACAGCCGGGGTCCTCCCGGAAGAGAGGTCGGCAATCAGCGATTAACTGACGCGTAGTCGCGGCGAATCCCCGCTCCTGTCCACTGATGGCTCGCCATTGAACGGACCATGCCAGGAGGGGGCTCCATGCCCTTCTTCACCAGGGCGGTCTGGCCCGGGGATCATCGTGACGAGATCGTGGCGGGTGCGCTCGTCGGCGCCGTCGTGGTCGTCCTGGGCTACGCCTCGGGCATCGGCGGCACCCCCGCCGACGCCCAAGCGACCGTCACCCCACCCGCCCCGCCCGCCACCAGCGCACCACCCAGCCCCGGCCCGCCCGAAGACTCCCCGACACCCCCCGCCGAACCGCCCGCCGCGCCCGTGGCCCCGGACCCCGGCGGCGGCGATCCCGTCGCCCTGCCGCCGGCCGTCACGCTGCCGGTGGACGACGGCGGCGGGAACCCGGGGAACGGTGGCGGAACGGACCACCACGCCGGGAACGGCCACACGGAACCGCCGGGTTCCACCCCCTCACCGTCTCCCTCCGCTCCGGACGACGGCCGGCAGGGGGACGACGAACCGTGCAACGACGGATCGGTGCATCTCTTCGAACCCCTGCTGAAGCACGTCAGCGCGCCCGTGTTCGGCGTGCTCGACCTGCTCTCCGGCCAGGGTGCCGAGGCACCGGCGACATCGCCAGCGGCACCGTCCGGTCCATCGGCCGGGAAACCGGCTGAGAAATCAGCTGAGAAACCCGCCGATCAGCCGGCCGATCCCCTGGGCGGGTGCCGTGTGCCCGCGCCCTCGGCCACATCGTCCTCGTCCTCGCCGGGGACGTCATGACCGCCCGGCGCGGCCTCCCGGCGGTGCTGCTCGCGCTCCTCGCCGTCCTGCTCTGCGCCCCGGCCGCCGCCGCCCACACCGAGTTGCGCGACTCCACACCCCGGGACGGGGCCTCACTCCACCAGTCACCCGCCCGCGTCACCCTCACATTCAGCGAGCCGGTGGACCCGCACGAGATACGGGTCACGGCGGACGGCACCCGGCTGCCGGTGAGCCCGGCCGCCGACGGCCGCAAGGACACCGTCACCGCCGTCCTCCGCGAGAAAGCCGCCCCCCGGCACGGCCGGGTGGACCTGACCTGGCGGGCGGTCGACGACCAGGACGGCCACGCCAGCTCCGGGCACCTCCGGTTCCGGTTCGCCGCCGGTACGGGCAAGGACAAGGCCGCGCCTCACGGCCACCCCGCGCAGCACGGCTCCATGGCGCAGGCCGCGCCCACCGGGCCGTCGCCCGCGGTGCACCGCGGGCTGGTCACCGCCCGCTGGTTCGGCTATCTGTCCCTGGCCCTGTTCGTGGGCGGGTTGGCGTTCGTCGCCCTACTGTGGCCGCGGGGCGCGGCGGACCGGCGGGCCAGGGCCCTGCTGACGGGATCCTGGCTGTGCGGACTGTTGACGTCCGTCGCCGCGTGGGGCCTCCAGGGGGCGTACGTCGCGATGGGCGGACTCGGTGACGTACTCTCCTCCGCTTCGTACCGGGACATCCTCGACACCGACGTCGGCGTCGTCCTGGCCACCCGCGGGCTGCTGTGGGTACTGGCCGCGGTCGTCCTCGCGGCCGTACTCCAGGGCGGCGATCGGGCCGCCCGCTCGCCGGGCTGGCGAGTCGGCGCGGCGGCCGTCGCGCTCGGCCTGCTGCGTACGGCGGGCATGTCCGGCCACAGCTCCGAGGGCGCCGCACCGGGCTGGGGAGCCACCGCCGACCTGGTGCATCTGCTCGGCGTCTCCCTGTGGATCGGTGGGCTGGCCATGCTCGCGGTCGCCGTCCTGCCGCGGCGCCGCCCCGAGGAGCTGGCCGCGGTCGTGCCCCGCTACTCGACGCTGGCGGCGGTGAGCGTGACCGCCATCGCCGCCGCCGGACTGGTGCTCACCTGGCAGGTGGTGGGCTCGTTCGGCGCACTGCTGCACACCGCGTACGGACAGCTGCTGCTGCTCAAGGTGGCGGTCCTGCTCGCCACGCTGCTGGTCGCCCAGAGCAGCCGGCTGTGGGTGCGCAACCGCCTCGACATCGCCGTGCTGCTGCGCGGCGACGCCGCCTCCGTGCGGCCCTTCGGCTACTCGGTGGCCGCGGAGACGGGGCTCGTCCTCGTCGTACTCGCGGCGACGAGTCTGCTGGTCACGTCCGATCCCGGCCGCTGAACCGGCATCTGTTTCCCATCCCCCGACATTCCAAGGGAGTTCGCGAGACCATGAGCGACAACGACACCGCACAGGCGGTACGGGAGCCGGGCCAGCGCCCCCGCTCCCGATTCGGCAACCGGGCCCTGCTGGCGGGCGGGCTGGCCGCGGCCGGTTCCGCCGTGCTGTGCCTGGGGCTGATCCAGTCGGCGGCCTCCGGAACGACGGCCGCCCCGGCCCCCGCGGCCGCCCAGCAGGCGGCGCAACCGGTCGCCGCTCGGCAGCCCGCCGCGGCGGCCGACTACAAGGTCGACATCAAGGACATGAAGTTCGGCTCCGCGAAGCTGACGGTGCACGTCGGTGACACGGTGCAGTGGACCAACTCGGACGAGGCCCCGCATACGGTCACCACCACCAAGGGTCCGAAGAAGTTCGACTCCGGGACGCTCAACAAGGGCGACTCCTGGTCGCACACCTTCACCACTCCCGGCACGTACGAGTACTACTGCGCGGTGCACCCGGACATGACGGCCTCGATCACGGTCCTCGCGGACGACGGCGGCTCGGGCGACGGCGGTACGGGCGGGGGCGGTACAGGCGGGGGCGGTACAGGCAGCGGAACCGGCGGCGGTACGGGCGACGGTGGCACGTCCGGCGGCGGGACCGGCGGGACCGGCGGGACCGGCGGCGGCCACTCCGGGGGCACCGGCGGCGGCCACTCCGGCGGTACTTCGGGCGGTGACTCCGGCGGCGACGGCGGCATGGGCGGCGGCGACTCATCGGGCGGCACCGGCGGCTCGGGCGGCGATGACAGCCAGTGCGCCGACGTCCGCAAGGTGCTGATGCCGATCCTGCGGCACCTGAACTCGGCCCACCTGGAGCGTTCCCCCGGCGAACAGGTACAGGACGCCCTCCAGCTCGACCAGTACATCAAGACCCACACCGTGTGGGTGGAGAGCATCCTCAACCCGGTCGTCGAGGACGGCGGCGCGACCGCCGACAAGACGCTCTCCGTCGTCCTCCAGCACGTCAAGACCGCGCATCTGGAAGAGTCCCTGGGTCAGCAGATCCAGGACGCGCTCAACCTCGACAGCTACGTGAAGATGCACACCGTCTGGGCCGAGCATCTGCTCCAGCCCACCGAGGACTACGTCACCGGTAGCTGCTGACGAACGGCGGGCCGGCCGAGTCGCAGTCGGCCGGCCCGCCGCCGTCCGCACCATAGCCCCTCGCTCCCTCCTCTGGAGACCGGTATGACCACCCAGACCCTGCCCATCACCCCCGCCCCACCACCCGAGACCGGTCCCGACTGGCTACCGCGTCCGGGCACCTACACCGTCGCGCCGGGCCGCGGCATCGTCGAACTCACCGCGCGGCTCGGCCCGTTCGTCACGCTCCGCGGACGGCTGGCGCCGACCGGCGCGGCTCTGACCGTCGACGCCGACCCCGCCGCGTGTGGCATGCGCATCGAGGTGAACAGCGGCTCGCTGCGCACCGGCAGACTGCTGGGCGACAGCAGGCTGCGTGGCCGCCGGGGGCTCTACGCCGAGCGGCACAAGAGCCTTGTCTTCCGCTCCGAGGGCGTCGAACCCGTCGACGGCGGCGAACGCCTGGAGGTTCCGGGCGATCTGGAACTGCGTGGCGTCCCGCTCGCCACCACGCTCCGGCTGCGGGTGGTGCGCCGGGCCGATGACCAGTTGCTCGTCATCGGCGCCGCCGAGCTCCCGTACCGGCCGCTGCGCCGCGCGACCGGCTTCACGCTGCCGCGCACCGCGCCGGCGGGACGCCTGCGGCTGCTCGTCGCCGCGGAGTTCTCATGAGGGCGCTCCGGGCGGCAGGCGCCGTCGTGGCCACCGGTCTGAGCGCGCTCGGGGTGGTGTCGCTGACCGCGGGCGAAGCATCGGCCGCCACGCACCAGGTCGTCATGAAGGGCTACGCGTTCGGGCCGCGCACGCTCACCATCTCGGTCGGGGACACGGTCACCTGGGTCAACCAGGACACCGCCCCGCACGATGTGAAGACCACCTCGGGCCCGGCCGCGATCCACTCCCCCATGCTCGACAAGGGCGAGACCTGGAGTTTCACCTTCACCGCGGCCGGAAGCTACGGCTATCTGTGCACGGTGCACCCGGGCATGACCGGGAGCCTTGTGGTCAAGCCCGCCGCCCCGGCCACCACGGCCGCGCCGACACACGCCCACGGCGGCACCCATCCGCCGACGGCCCCGGCGGCGCCCCGTACGAGCGCGGCGGCACGGACGAGCGCCCCGGCGACGGGGTCGTCGGCGAAGAGTCCCAGCCCTGCCCCGTCCTCGGGGAGCCCCGCGGCGAGCACCTCCGCCGCCGCGGGGGCGCCATCCGCCGCCGCCCCGAGCGCGCCTCCGAACGCCGCCCCGCCACCGCAGGCCACGGTGCCCGCCGGAGCGGCGCGCTCCGTGGACCCGCTGCTCGCCCTGGCCGGGGCGGTCGCCGGGGTGTCCGTGCTGTGTCTACTGCTGGTCGGCTCGCGCACCGCGGCTGCCCGCGCGGCAGACGGCGGGGGAGCTTCGGCCGGCTCCTGAGCGCACGCGGCGGGAGCGGGCGGTAAGGAGCGCACGACGGAAGCAGGCGATAAGGAGCACACGACGGGAGCGGGCGGTTTGGGGGGGTCCCGTTCGGTCAACCCGGGACGGGACCCGAGGAGGAGCCATGGCCATCGCCAAGTTGATCGTCACCGCCGTCGACTGCCCCGACCCCACCGCGCTCGCCCACTTCTACCAGCAGGTGCTGGGCGGTGAGATCGAGAACGAGGGGAAGCCGTGGGTCGATCTCCACCTGCCCGACGGGACGCGGCTGGCCTTCCAGGAGGCGCCCGGCTTCGTGGCACCGAGCTGGCCGTCGGCGAAGGAGTCGCAGCAGCTGCACTTCGATCTGCGGGTGACCGATATGGCGGCGGCGCAGGAGCGGGTGCTGGCGCTGGGGGCCCGTGCGCTGGACCTCGACGACGAGGGCGGGAAGCGGGACTTCCGCGTCTTCGCCGACCCGGCGGGGCACCCCTTCTGCCTGATCCGTCCCTGAAACCGGTGCCGTTCAGTTACTCGGCAGCGTCCGGCTCGGGATCCTGCTCGGCGGCGTCCAGTTGGTCGATCGTCGCGATGGACGGGCCGCGCGTGGTGTGCGCCGCGCGTGCCGCGTCCTCTGCGCCGCGCAGCGTACGGACCGCGTTCTGCCAGGTCAGCTTGGACAGGTCGGCCGGTGACCAGCGGCGGTCGAGGAGCTCGGCCACCAGGTTCGGATAGCCCGCGACATCGCCCAGGCCCTCCGGGGTGAAGGCGGTGCCGTCGAAGTCGCCACCGATGCCGATGTGGTCGATGCCCGCCACCTCGCGCATGTGGTCGAGGTGGTCGGCGACGGTCGACACGGTGGCCATGGGGCGCGGGTTGGCCTCCTCGAAGGCGCGCTGCACCTTCATCGCGGCGGGCGTCATCTCCAGCGGGTGCAGCCCATGGGCGCGCATGTTCTCGTCCGCCTCCCGGGTCCAGGCGACCGCCTCGGGCAGCACGAACTTGGGCACGAAGGTGGCCATCGCCACGCCCCCGTTGGCGGGCAGCGACTCCAGCACGTCGTCGGGGATGTTGCGCGGATGGTCGCAGACGGCGCGCGCGGAGGAGTGCGAGAAGACCACGGGCGCCTCGGTCACCCGGAGCGCGTCCCGCATGGTGTCGGCCGAGACATGGGAGAGGTCGACGAGCATGCCCAGGCGGTTCATCTCGCGCACCACCTCCTCGCCGAATCGGGTGAGGCCGTGTGCCTTCGGCTCGTCGGTCGCCGAGTCGGCCCAGGGGACGTTGTCGTTGTGGGTGAGCGTCATATAGCGCACGCCGAGGTCGTAGAGGGTGCGCAGGGTGGCCAGGGAGCAGTTGATGCTGTGGCCGCCCTCGGCGCCCATGAGGGAGGCGATCCGGCCCTCGGTCCGGGCCGCCTCCATGTCGTCGGCGGTGAAGGCTGGGCGCAGGTCGGTCGCGTACCGGTCGGTGAACCGGCGGACGACGTCGATCTGTTCGAGGGTGGCGCTGACCGCGGTGTCGCCCTGGAAGTCGGAGCGGACGAATACCGACCAGAACTGGGCGCCTACGCCGCCCGCCCGTAGGCGGGGCAGGTCTGTGTGGGTGTAGGCGGTGAGGTCGGTGGCCATGTCGCGCTGGTCGAGGTCGTAGCGGACCTGCTCGCGCAGGGCCCAGGGGAAGTCGTTGTGGCCGTCCACGATGGGGTGGGTGGCCAGCAGGTCGTGGGCTTGCGCGAGGTGATCGGTCATCCTCGTAGTTTCGCGTGGGGCGCGGCCGAAGTCACGTGTTGTGGGCGCGTGTGGGGTGGGGGCGCCTACGGGTGGGGGCGCCTGCGGCGGGCTTTCCCCACCCCGCCCCTTCCCGAAACTGGGGGCTCCGCCCCCAGGCCCCCGCTCCTCAAACGCCGGAGGGGCTGGGAGTTGCCCGAAGGGGCTGGGAGTTGTCCGGAGGGACTGGAGTTGCCCCGGAGGGGCTCAGTGGCCGAAGCCGAACGAACCCGCGCCGTCCACCTTCGCGCGCAGGCGCTTGCCCTTCTCCGTGGCCTGGGCGTTGAGTTCGTCCTGGAACTCGCACATCCGGGACCGGAGCCCGGCGTCGTGCGCGGCCAGGATCCGGGCGGCGAGCAGCCCCGCGTTGCGGGCGCCGCCCACGGAGACGGTGGCCACCGGGACCCCCGCGGGCATCTGGACGATCGACAGCAGGGAGTCCATGCCGTCGAGGTACTTCAGCGGTACGGGCACCCCTATGACCGGCAGCGGGGTGACGGACGCGAGCATGCCCGGGAGGTGGGCGGCGCCGCCCGCGCCGGCGATGATCGCCTTGAGGCCGCGGTCCGCCGCGTTCTCGCCGTAGGCGACCATCTCGCGGGGCATGCGGTGTGCCGAGACGACATCCACCTCGTACGGGACCTCGAACTCGTCGAGGGCCTTGGCCGCTTCTTCCATGACGGGCCAGTCGGAGTCGGAGCCCATGACGATGCCGATCACAGGAGCGCTCATTCGGTGATGGTCCCTCGGAGGTAGTCGGCGGCGTGGCGGCCGCGCTCGCGGACGTCGGCCAGGTCGTCGCCGTAGGTGTTGACGTGGCCGACCTTGCGCCCGGGCTTCACGTCCTTGCCGTACATATGGATCTTGAGCGCCGGGTCGCGCGCCATACAGTGCAGATACGCCGCGTACATGTCGGGGTAGTCGCCGCCGAGCACATTGGTCATCACCGTCCACCGCGCGCGCGGGCGCGGGTCGCCCAGCGGGAGGTCGAGCACGGCGCGTACGTGGTTGGCGAACTGGGAGGTGACGGCGCCGTCCTGGGTCCAGTGGCCGGAGTTGTGGGGGCGCATGGCAAGCTCGTTGACCAGCAGCCGGCCGTCGCGGGTCTCGAAGAGCTCGACCGCGAGATGGCCGACCACCCCGAGCTCGGCGGCGATCTTCAGCGCCATCTCCTGCGCCTGGCCCGCCAGCTCCTCGGAGAGGCCGGGGGCGGGGGCTATCACGGTGTCGCAGACCCCGTTCACCTGGATCGACTCCACGACGGGGTAGGCGACGGCCTGGCCGTGCGGGGACCGTACGACATTGGCGGCGAGCTCGCGGGCGAAGTCGACCATCTCCTCGGCGAGGACGGGCACGCCCGCGCGGAACGGCTCGGCCGCGTCCGCCACACCGCGGACGACCCAGACGCCCTTGCCGTCGTAGCCGCCGCGCACGGTCTTGAGGACGACCGGGTATCCATCGCCCTCCTCCTCCGCGAAGCGCGCCACGTCCTCGGGGTCGGCCACGATGCGGTGGCGGGGGCACGGCACACCGGCCGTACGCAGCCGCTCGCGCATCACACCCTTGTCCTGGGCGTGCAGCAGCGCCTCGACTCCGGGGCGGATGACCACGCCGTCCGCTTCCAGGGCGCGCAGATGCTCGGCCGGGACATGCTCGTGGTCGAAGGTGACCACATCACAGCCCTGTGCGAAAGCACGAAGGGTGTCCAGGTCGCGGTAGTCGCCGATGACGACATCGCTGACCACCTGGGCCGCCGAGTCCTGGGGGTTGTCACTGAGCAGCTTGAACCTGATGCCGAGGGGGATGCCCGCCTCATGGGTCATACGGGCGAGCTGGCCGCCGCCGACCATGCCGACTACCGGGAATGTCACCCTCCCAGGGTAACTTCCCCCTTCGACCGGCCCTGACCTGCGTTGGAGGAACCTCCACATATTCCGCCGGGCCCGGCCTCGCGACCTGAAGGGCGCGGGGCGCGGCCGCTGGTTAGCATGGGGGGATTGATGACGCCGACGGGACGGGGCTGAACGATCACCATGAGTGAACGGAGCACACTCGGTGGGCTGCGTGCCCGGATGGGGCAACTGGCCCGCGAGATCGCGAAGTTCGGGGTGGTCGGCGGTGCCGGCGTCTTCGTCAATCTCGCGGTGTTCAACCTGGTGCGCGGGGTCACCGAACTCCCCGTGGTGCGGGCCAGCATCGTGGCCACGGTGGTCGCCACCTGCTTCAACTACCTGGGATACCGGTACTTCACCTACCGGGACCGCGACAAGCAGGGCCGCACCAAGGAGCTCAGCCTCTTTCTGCTGTTCAGCGCCATCGGCCTGATCATCGAGAACGGTGTGCTCTACACCGCCACATATGGCTTCGGGTGGGACAGCTCACTCCAGAGCAATGTGTTCAAGTTCCTCGGCATCGGCCTGGGCACCCTCTTCCGCTTCTGGTCCTACCGGACCTGGGTGTTCCGGACGCTGCCCGCGCGGGAGGCCGTCGAGCGCGCGGAGGCCTTCCTGTCCGAGGCGCCGCCCGCCCAGGCCACCCGGAAGCAGCCGGTGGTCCGGAAGTAGCGCCCAGCGGCACGGCAGGGCCGCTCAGGAGGGCGGCCCAGCGACGCGGCAGGGCCGCTCAGGAGGGCGAGGGGTCCTCGGCCTCCCGGCTGAGGAAGAGCGCGAACACCGGCGGATGCTGCTGGAGCAGCTCCAGCCGGCCGCCGTCCGCCTCCGCCAGGTCCCGCGCCACAGCGAGCCCCAGCCCCGTGGAGTTGCGTCCGCTGACCGTCCGCTCGAAGACCCGCGCCCCCAGGTCCGGCGACACCCCCGGCCCCTCGTCGGAGACCTCCACCACGGCCTGGTTGCCGGTGACGCGCGTACGCAGCGCGACCGTACCGTCACCGTGCATCAGCGAATTCTCGATCAGCGTGGCCAGCACCTGCGCGACCGCGCCCGGGGTGCCCACCGCGCGCAGCCCCTTCTTGCCCGAGCGCACGATGGCGCGGCCCTCGCTGCGCGAGGCCGGGCGCCACTCCTCGATCTGCTGCTTGACGACCTCGTCCAGGTCGAAGGCGACCGCGGAGCCGCTGCGCGGATCGCGCGAATTGGTCAGCAGCCGCTGGACGACGTCGGTGAGCCGCTCCACCTGGCCCAGCGCGATCGTCGCCTCCTCCTTGACCGTCTCCGGGTCGTCGGTGAGCGTGATCTCCTCCAGCCGCATCGACAGCGCGGTCAGCGGTGTACGGAGCTGGTGGGAGGCGTCGGCGGCCAGCCGCCGCTCGGCGGTGAGCATCCGGGCGATGCGCTCGGCGCTCGCGTCCAGGACATCGGCGACCCGGTCCAGCTCCGGCACCCCGTAGCGCCGGTGGCGCGGCCGGGGGTCCCCGGAGCCCAGCCGCTCGGCGGTCTCCGCGAGATCGGTGAGCGGGGCGGAGAGCCGGTGCGCCTGGCGTACGGCGAGGGCCACCGCGGCGAGCACGGCGAGCAGCGCCACGGCGAGGATGATCAGCATGGTGCGGCCGATCTCGCGGCTCACCGTGGAGCGGGACGCCTCGACCCGGACGTTCTCGCCCTGCTCCCCCGGCTCCTCGGCGGAGATGACGCTGCCCGTGGGGCGCTTGCCGATCTCCACCGTGCGGTGGTCGGGCATCCTGATCACGGCGTAGCGGCCGGGCTCGATCTGCTCGCGCAGCACCCTGGGGGTGACCCCCTCGCCGCCCAGCAGCCTGCTGTCGACGATGCTGACCAGGCGCACGGCATCGGAGCTCACGCTCTCCTGGGCGCTGTTCTCGATGGTCCGCGTCTCGACGATGACCAGCGACAGGCCGAAGACCGCGATGACGACGAGCACCACGGCCAGAGTGGAGTTGATCAAGCGACGGCGCATTGCCCTACCGTGTCAGCTCTGGTCAGCTTTTCTCGAATCTGAAGCCGACGCCGCGGACGGTGGCGATATAACGGGGGTTGGCCGCATCGTCACCGAGCTTCTTGCGCAGCCAGGAGATGTGCATGTCGAGGGTCTTGGTGGAGGACCACCAGGTGGTGTCCCACACCTCGCGCATCAGCTGATCGCGGGTGACCACCCGCCCGGCGTCCCGCACCAGGACCCGCAGCAGATCGAACTCCTTGGCGGTCAGCTGCAGCTCCTCGTCGCCCATCCAGGCGCGGTGCGACTCGACGTCGATCCGCACCCCATGAGTGGCCGGCTGCTGTTGCTGCGTCTCGACGGCGCCGCGCCGCAGCAGCGCCCGGACCCGGGCGAGCAGCTCGGCGAGCCGGAACGGCTTGGTCACGTAGTCGTCGGCACCGGCGTCCAGGCCGACCACCGTGTCCACCTCGTCCGCGCGGGCCGTGAGCACCAGCACCGGAAAGCCATGGCCCTCCGTACGGAGCCGACGACAGACCTCGAGCCCGTCCATCCCGGGCAGGCCGAGGTCGAGGACGATCAGATCGACGCCTCCTTGCAGACCGGCGTCGAGCGCGGTGGGTCCGTCCTCACGCACCTCGACCTCGTATCCCTCGCGGCGCAGGGCGCGGGCGAGCGGCTCCGAGATGGATGCGTCATCCTCGGCGAGCAGTACTCGGGTCATGGGGGTGATGGTAGTCCGCTGAGGTCGGAGCACGGGGCGCGTACGGCGCGACGGACGGAGCACGGAAGGTTGCACACCCCGCCCGTGAGGTATCTCTCACCGTCCCAAAGGTGTCAAGAACGTGTCGTATGGTGAAACAACGTCTGCAGCACTCCTCCGGGGCCTTTGGTGGCGACGACGCACCCAAAGGTCTCTGTCATGTCCGGAGCGGGACGAGGTCGGCACAACCGGCCCGGCCGCGCCCGGCCGCTCAGTCGCTCAGCCATCCCCCCACAGGGCGCTGGCCCCGTCTGGCAGCGCTCCCTGAGCACACAAGGAAACCACCATGGCGTCCAGCCTGACGAAGGGCGCCACCGCGCAGGAGACCCCTGCCGGCGGCAAAACCTTCTTCGGCCACCCCCGCGGCCTGGCCACTCTCTTCATGATCGAGATGTGGGAGCGGTTCAGCTTCTACGGTATGCGGGCCCTCCTCGTGGTCTATCTGATCTCCGGTGGCCCGGACGCCAAGGACGGCGGGCAGGGCGGCGGACTCGGGATGACCGAGGGCAACGCGGTGGCCATCTACTCGGTGTACCTGGCCATGGTCTATCTGCTGGCCATGCCGGGCGGCTGGTTCGGCGACCGGGTCTGGGGTCCGCGCAAGACGGTGGTGATCGCGTCCGGCGTCGTCATGGCCGGGCATCTGGCGCTCTCCGTCCCCGGCCAGGCGACCTTCTTCGCCGGTCTCGGCCTGGTGGCGCTCGGCTCCGGCCTGATCAAGGCCAATATCTCGACGATGGTGGGCCAGCTCTACGACGGTCCGCAGGACCCGCGCCGGGACGGCGGCTTCACCATCTTCTACATCGGCATCAACCTCGGTGCCTTCGCCGCTCCCCTGGTGATCGGCACCGTCGGCCAGTCGTACAACTGGCACCTGGGCTTCGCCCTCGCCGCCCTCGGCATGGCGCTGGGGCTGGTCCAGTTCCTGGTCGGCACCCGCCACCTGAACGCGGAGAGCAGCGTCGTCCCGACCCCGCTGGCGGCCGAGGAGCGCCGCTCCTGGCTGCGCAAGGCGATGATCTGGCTGATCGTGGCCGCCGTCTTCTACACCGGCGTGGTGCTCAGCGGCAGCTGGACCCTCAACTGGGTGCTGATCCCGATCACCATCCTCGGCCTGATCATCCCGACCGGGGTGCTGATCCGGATCAAGCGCGACCGGGAGCTCTCGGCGGTCGAGCAGACCAAGGTGAGCGGCTACATCTGGTTCTTCGTGGCCGCCGCCGTGTTCTGGATGATCTACGACCAGGGCGGTTCGACGATGTCGGCCTTCGCCGACTCCAAGACCGCGGACACGATCTTCGGGCTGCACTTCCCGTCCTCGTGGTTCCAGTCCGTCAACCCGCTGATGATCATGGCGCTGGCGCCGGTCTTCGCCTGGCTGTGGCTGTGGCTGGCGCGGCGTGACCGGGAGCCGAACACCACGCTGAAGTTCGCGATGGCCCTGGTCCTGGTCGGTGCCTCGTTCTTTGTCTTCGTCGTGCCGATGGGGATGGCCGGGGACGGGACCAAGGTCAGCCCGCTGTGGCTGGTATCGATCTACATGATCCAGACGATGGGTGAGCTGTGCCTGTCGCCGGTCGGCCTGTCGGTGACCACCAAGATGGCACCGGCGAAGTACGCCAGCCAGATGATGGGCGTGTGGTTCCTGGCCGTGACCGCGGGCGACTGCGTTACGGGGCTGCTGTCCATCGCCGGGGTCGACCTGAGCGGGGGCGGGGTGATCGCGCTGGAGGCGACGGTGGCGGCGCTCGCGGGCTTCGCGGTCTTCATGTACCGGCGGAAGGTCGTGGCGTTGATGGCCGACGTCCACTGACGTCCGTAAGACGTCCACTGACGTCCGTAAGACGTCCACTGACGTCCGTAAGACGTCCGCTGACGTCCGTAAGAGGGTCACAAGGGGCCCGGCGCGGGGAGATCCGCGCCGGGCCCCTCGCCATTGCCCGGGGACCGGTGTTCAGCGGGTGGTGCCGCGCAGCTTGCGCCACGGGGTGAGGGTGAAGATGGCGCCCCCGAGCAGCACGGTGGTACCGGCGATCAGGGCGAGCGCCTTCAGCCCGCCGTGGTCACTGGCACCGGTGTCGGCGAGCCCGCCGCTGGTGGCCGAACCGCCGCTGCTGCCCGAACCGCCGCCGCCGGAGGTGCCGCCCCCGGAGCCGCTGCCGCCGCCGGTCGAGTCACCGCCGGTGGTGCCGCCGGGCTGGCCGGTGGTGTCCAGTTCCAGCGAGGCGCCGGGGTCCTTGGACGGGGTACAGGTGGTGGTCGTACCGAGCGCCTTGACCGTCAGCACGCCGGGGGTGAGCGTCGACTTGCCGCTCGCACCCGGCTTGTAGGTGCCGGTGAGGTCGGGGATCTCCATCGGATCGCCTGACTTGATGGGCTCCTTGTTGGTCGGCCCCGTCACGGCCACGGTGCCCTTGTCCGCACCGCCGACCTTGACGGCCATCGACGGCTTGACCGAATCGGCGGGGATGTCGGCCGGGCTGTCCATCACGGACTTGCCGAACTTCACGGTCAGCTCGAAGTTCCCGCCGCTCTTGGTGGCGTTGATCTGCACCGGGGAGGTCGCGTTCTTGTCGCCGATGGGGGTCTTGCAGGCGTAGGCGACCTGAACCTCCTTGCCGGTGTACGCATCATCTCCGCCGCCCCCGCCACCGGTGGTGCCGCTGGTCGTCCCGCTGGTCGTCCCGCTCGTGGTGCCACTTGTGGTGCCGCTGGTCGTCCCGCTCGTCGTACCACTGGTGGTGCCGCTCGTGGTACCGCTGGTCGTCCCGCTCGTGGTGCCACTCGTCGTACCGCTCGTCGTGCCGCCCGGACCGCTGCCGCCGTCCGTCACCTTGATGGTCACGGCGGCCTTGACGTCCTCCTTCGCCGAGCACTTGGTGTCCGTGGACAGCGGCTTGCTGACGTTGATGTTGTAGCCGCCGGGCGTCAGCGTCACCTCTCCCGCCTTGGTGAGCTTCAGCTTCCCCTTCATGTCGGAGAGCTTCATCTCACCGCCCTTGGGGATCGCCGGGTTCTCCCGCGGCCCCTCCATGGCCAGTTCGCCGGTCTGGGCACCGCCCACCGTGACGGTGCCGGTCGGCAGCACGGTGTTGGCCTCCAGGTCGAGGATGGGCGGGTTCTTGGAGGCGGCCTGCACCGTCTTCCACACCACCTCCACCTCGTCCCCGACCTTGGCCGTCTCCGGTGCCGTCACGGCCACGGTCGTGGTGCCCTCCACCGGGGGCAGACCGGAGATGGGGGGCGGTAAGCACTCGGTCTTGTACGAGACCTCGGCGCCCTCCGCGCTGCCCGCGCCGAGCAGCACGCCCACACCGCCGAGCAGCAGCGCGACGGCCGCCGCACTCACTCTTGGTCGCATCTCACGTGGTTCCTTTCGGGGTCGGTCGGATCTCCTCGGTCGGTGCGGAAATCTGGTGGTGCGGCCGAGCCTCCGGCGCGGTGTCCGGGGTGAACCAGGGCAGCGCCGGCGGTGCGCCGTCCGCCGCGGCCGGTCCGGACGGCGGCGACGAGGGCGGGAACGGGGGCGGTGGTGGCACGGTCCTGGCCGTACGGGGCCGTACCTTGTCCACGACGGCCATGCCGATCCGGAAGACCGTCGCCGAGACCACCACGCACAGCAGGACCCAGAAGAGCGTGACGCCCCAGGGCCGTCCCACCGCCCACGGCTGTTCGACGAGCAGCTTGTGGCCGTAGCGCAGTGAGACCAGATAGTCGCCATGGGCCCCGGCGGACAGTTCGACATCCAGCTTGACCTGGGCCTTCTTGCCCGGCTGGATGGTTCCCCGCCAGCGCTGCTCCTCCCAGGAGGGGGCGAAGACGCCGTGCGAGCTGCCCACCTCGAAGACCGGGTCGCGGGCCGGGGTCGAGCCGAGATTGCCGACGGTGACCACGAGCTTTCGCCTGGGCGGTGCGCCGAACCAGGTCAGCAGCCCGCTGGAGCCGTCGAGCCGGGCCGATAGCACGCTCAGCCGCTCGCCTCCGGTCCGCTCCTTCGGCAGTGGCGCGACCGGATGCCCGGCGACCTTGAACGCCACGTCCGCGGCGGCGGCTTCGCCGGTGACGGTCGCTATATGGATGACACAGGGACAGGGTTTGGGTGGCTCGGACACCGGCAGCTTCTTGGTGAAGGTGCCGTCCTTGCCGACGGTGGCCGCCCTGCCGTCGCCGTTGGCGCACGAGTTGGTGCCGCCGATCATGTTCTGCCCGCAGATGAGCAGGGTGAGCAGGGCACGCGGCCGCCAGCGGGTGCCGGTCACGGTGACCGTGCCGCCCGTGCCCGCCTCGGCCTTGGAGACCTTGGCGGCCGGGCCCTCGGCCGCCGCGGCGCCGCCCGTAAGGGGCGCGCCGAGGGTGAGGAGGACCAGGGCGAGCACGGTGAGCACGGCGGAGGGCCGGGCCGGGGTGCCTGGGTGTCGGCGTGCGTTCACGTGGTCGCTCCTGCCCCTGTGCGCTGCGGTTGCGGCTGCGGTTCCGGCTGCGGCTGCGGCTGCGATCGCGGTGTGCGGCGTCGGCGTCGTCGTCTGCGCAGCAGCCAGACGCCTCCCCCGGCGCCCGCCAAGGCGGTCGCCACCGGCGCGAGCAGCCACCAGGGGACGGCCGTGTAACCGGCGGTCGCCGAGGCGTGCGCGCCCCCGCCCGCCGTGACGGTGAGCGTGACGTCCACCGAGTCGAGGGCGGGCGGGTCCGGCCAGCTCTCGGTGAGCCTGATCCGTTTGCCCGGCGGCAGCTCGACCGGCAGGGTGCGGGGGCCGCGGCGCAGCACCTGGCCGAAGAGCCCGTCGGCGCGTACGGCCAGCCGTGGGGTGAGCACGGTGTTGCCGCGGTTGACCAGGGCGTAGCGGATCGCCGCCCCGCCACCGTGGTCCTGGACCGTCACGTCCTCGACGGAGAGGGCGGACAGCGTCGCGCCCCTGATCCGCAGCCGCAGCCGGACCGCGATCTCCCGGCCGCCGGAGGAGACCATGACCGCGCCGGGGTGCTCACCGGGCACCGCGTCGGAGGGGACGGTGACAGTGAAGGGGATGTCGGCGCGGGTGCGGGGCGGCACCGTCACCCGCCGTTCGGCGAGCGCGATCCGGGCGCCGTCGCCGCCGCGCAGCCGGACGGTGCGGGGGTGCTCGCTCCGGTTGGTGACCGAGAGCTTGTCCTCGAGGACGGCGCCGGGCCCGCCTTCGAGGTAGATGTACGGCCGGTCGCCCGCGCCCGGTGCGTCGCCGCCCCCGGCGGCGGGGGCCGCCGACCAGTCGGGCCCGGCGGCGGCCGCCGGGGAGGCCCACGGCACGGGGCTCACCAGGGACGCGGCCAGCAGGACCGGGGCACAGGCGCGGACGGCTCGACGGACGGCCGGACGTACGGCTGCCCGCCCGGCCCCGCGTACGGCTGCCCGCACGGCCCCGCATACGGCCGGGCGTACGGCAGGGCGGATGACGGCATGGACCGCTGCACGGATACGCGACAGCATCGGCGGCTCCTCGGCTGCCGCGCGCGTCAGGGCGTGGGACGCTGACGGCGGGTCAGCCAGAGCGCCCCGGCCACTCCGGCGAGCAGCACCGTGCCGCCGAGGGTGCCGAGCGCGACGGCGGAGTCCGTCGGTCCGGTCTGCGGCAACTGGTCGTTGCCGGAGCCGCCCTGCGCTCCGCCGGATCCGTCCGAGCCGCCCGTGCTCGTACCACCCGTACCGCCCGTACTGCCCGAACCGCCGGTGGAGCCGGAGTCTCCGCCGCCGCCCGCGGCCTTGACGTCCAGCGTCAGCGAGGGCTTGGGGTTGTTGCCGGGGGTGCAGGTCGTGGTCGTGCCCAGCGCCTTGATGGTGAGGGTGGAGGCGGTGAAGGTGACCTTTCCGCTCTTCTTGGGGGTGTAGGTGCCCGACAGGTCACTGATCTTGATCGGGGTGTTGGCGGGGATGGCCTTGTCGTTGGTGGGGCCCGACACCGATACGGTGCCGCTCTCCGCTCCGCCCAGTTTGATGAGCGCGCTGGGGTGCATGGCACCCTTGCCGAGCTCGACGGGGCTGGAGGAGACGCCCTTCTGGAAGGACATCGTGAGCTTGTAGGAGCCGCCGCTCGCGACGCTCTTGATGTCGATGGGCGATACGGCGCTCTTGTCGCCGATCGGCGTCTTGCACTTGTAGTCGACGTCCACAGTGGCGGCGTGCGCGGCCGGGGCGGTGAGCAGCACCACGGAGCCGGCCAGGGCCGCCGCGAGCGTGAGGGCGCCGCCACGGCCGGCCGGACGGCGTTGGTTGTGGGACACCACGAGATCCCCTCTCGTCAAGCGCCGCAGCCGAATGTAACTGACGGCACATCAGATTGGGCGCTGACGGTACGCCGGGGACCTTGCCAAGGGAAGACAAAGAGCACGCCGGATCGGCGTGGGGCGGGGGGAGGGGTGAGCGAAGGCGGGATCGTGGGGCGGGGGGGAGGGGTGAGTGAAGGCGGGGATCGTGGCGCCGGAGCCGTGCTCTTCAGCCCGGCGCGGCGAGCTCGGCCCAGACCGTCTTGCCGGTTCCCTCCACGTTCCGCACGACCCCCCAGTCCAGGCACAGCCGCTGGACGATGAACATGCCGTGGCCGCCGGGCCGCCCGGCGCGGTGCGGGGTGCGCGGCGCGGGCGTACCGGTGCCGAGGTCCACGACCTCGAGCCGGAGCACTTTGGCGTTGCAGCTGACGCGCAGCTCCTCAGGGCCGTCGGCGTGCAGACAGGCGTTGGTGACCAGCTCGGAGACGACGAGCAGCACATCCTCGGCGGCGGCCCGGTGGTCGGCGGTCGCGGCCGGAAGCCACCCCCAGTCGCGCAGCGCTTGGCGGGTGAAGTCGCGCGCGCGCGGCACGGCCCCGCTGGCACCGATCAGATGGAGTCTGCGGACCTGGCGGGTCGGACCGGCGACCGGAGGGGCGCCGGCGGTCGGGGGGGGCGGTGGGGAGGCCGAAGCGGCGGGGCCGTCCGGGTCCGGGCCGCGGTCGCCCGGCGGGTACGGCCGCGTGGTGCTCATCAGCGCTTCACCTCACCGATTCACCGATTCAGGGACAAGGGATACCTGATCTCTTCAACAGTTTCAGCCTGTCTCCTGCCCGGCCATAGCGTGAGAACACCCACTACTTCCGCCCCATCGATGTGACGCGGGCAACGCATCGATGACCCATCGATGACATGCCGGAAACAGGAGTGAGCTATGTCACTCGACAAGAGCGGCATCAAGCGACTCATGCACGGTAAAGACGGCGTCCGCGCCCGTGATCTCGAATACCCGGGCAACGATCGGCAGCATCCCGGCCAGGTGGACGCCGCCGCCCGCGGCCTCGGCCTTGAGCCGGGCACCGAGGAGGACATTGAGCCCGGTGGAGTCGCAGAACTCCAGCTTCGAGCAGTCCACCACCAGCCGGACACGTCCCCCCTCCACGCATTTCTCAAGCGGCTCGCGCAGCACCTCGGCGGTGTGGTGGTCCAGCTCACCCGCCGGCGTGACGACCGCACTCGCCCCGTGGTGCCGAACCTCGACCTGAAGTCGGCCCTTGCTGGCGCTGCCGACCATCCCGCGGTCCATCTGCGCACCTCTTCTGGCGTCTCGTTGCTTTCGATTGCGCGCATCGAACCCTACGCCTTCCACCCGCCGCTCTGGTAGCCGAACATTTCGCATAGTTCGGCAAATATGGACAACGTGGACTTGCCACTTGGTGGCCGATGCAGGTAGGCGTAGAGAGTCACACCCGCTTACGGCCCGGCTTTGGAGGCGCCGCTCACCGGAGCAGCACGTTATGGCACCGGCAGCCATATGCCGAAGAACGATGGAGGAGACTATGTCACCCCGCCTCGACGACACGCGTACCGAACCCTCGGGGAGTACTCGGACCACCGTTTCGTCGGCCCCCCTGCCCGAGCAGTTCACCCCCGACGTTGACGCCCCGGCGACCGTTGGCCACCTCTTTGATGAACTGCCGGAATTGTCCGATCTGCCGGAAATACCTCCTTATGACACGGTAGCACCAGTAGACGCGAGGGCTCTGTCGAAGACCCTTTTCGAACGTCTCCAGGTGCTGGAGGAAGGCACCCACGAATACGCCTATGTGCGTAACACCCTGGTCGAGCTCAACTTGGCGCTGGTCAAGTTCGCCGCCTCCCGGTTCCGCTCCCGCAGCGAGCCGATGGAGGACATCGTCCAGGTCGGCACCATCGGCCTGATCAAGGCGATCGACCGCTTCGAGCCCGGCCGGGGCGTGGAGTTCCCGACCTTCGCGATGCCGACGATCGTCGGTGAGATCAAGCGCTTCTTCCGCGACACCAGCTGGTCGGTGCGCGTGCCGCGGCGCCTCCAGGAGCTCCGTCTCGACCTGGCCAAGGCCGGCGACGAGCTGGCCCAGCGGCTCGACCGCGCCCCCACCGTCAGCGAGTTGGCCCAGCGGCTGGACATCAGCCCGTCCGAGGTCGTCGAGGGCATGGCCGCGAGCAACGCGTACACCGCGAGCTCGCTGGACGCCCAGCCGGAGGAGGACGACTCCGAGGGCGCGCTGGCGGACCGGATCGGATACGAGGACCACGGGCTCGAAGGCATCGAGTACGTCGAGTCCTTGAAGCCGCTGATCGCCGATCTGCCCGCCCGCGACCGGAAGATCCTCTCCCTGCGCTTCGTGGCCAATATGACGCAGTCGGAGATCGGTGAGGAGCTGGGCATCTCCCAGATGCATGTCTCGCGGCTGCTGTCGCGCACCCTCCGTCGGCTCCGCAAGGGTCTGATGATCGAGGAGTGACGCCTCCGCAGACGAATAAGGGCCCGCCCCCGGATCGCCCGGGACGGGCCCTTATCCGTGTGCCCCGCACTTGATCCGTGTGCCCTGCGGCGCCTGTACGGGTCCCTGCCGTGCCGTCAGATCAGGGTGCCCTCGTGCCACACCGCCGAGACCAGGGGCACGCCGGGGCGGTAGGCGAGGTGCACATGGGACGGGGCGTCCAGCAGCGCCAGATCAGCGCGGGCGCCCGGACTCACCCGGCCCACGTCGGTACGGCGCAGGGCCCGCGCCCCGCCGGCCGTCGCGGCCCACACCGCCTCGTCCGGCGTCATCCCCATCTCCCGTACGGCCAGGGCGACGCAGAACGGCATGGAGCTGGTGAAGGACGAGCCCGGGTTGCAGTCCGGGGACAGGGCGACCGTGACGCCCGCGTCGAGCAGCCGGCGCGCGTCCGGATAGGTCGAGCGGGTGGAGAACTCCGCCCCGGGGAGCAGGGTGGCCACCGTCTCGCCCTGGGCCAGCGCGTCGACGTCCTCCTCGGTCAGATGGGTGCAGTGGTCGGCCGAGGCGGCGCCCAGCTCGACCGCGAGTCGCACCCCGGGGCCGTAGGAGAGCTGGTTGGCGTGAACCCGCGGGATCAGCCCGCGCTCCTTGCCCGCGGTCAGGACGGCACGGGCCTGGTCGCCGTCGAAGGCTCCCCGCTCGCAGAAGACATCGATCCAGCGGGCGTGCGGGGCGCAGGCGTCCAGCATCGGGCCGGTGACCAGATCCACGTACGCGGCCGGGTCGTCGGCGAACTCGGGGGCGACGATATGCGCCCCGAGGAAGGTCACCTCGTCGGTGTGGGCACCGGCGATGGTCAGGGCGCGGGCCTCGTCCTGCGAGGTCAGCCCGTAGCCGGACTTGATCTCGACGGTCGTGGTGCCCTGGCGGCGCGCCTCGGCCACATAGCGGCCGACATTGGCGTGCAGCACGTTGTTCGAGGCGGCGCGGGTGGCGGCCACGGTGGTGCGGATCCCGCCCGCGCTGTAGGGGCGGCCGGACATCCGGGCGTTGAACTCCTCGGTCCGGTCGCCCGCGAAGACCAGATGGGAGTGGGAGTCCACAAAGCCCGGAATGGCGGCCCGGCCACCGGCGTCGACCCGGTTGTCGGTGGCGGGTGCTTTGCTGGACTCACCGACCCAGGCGATGCGGTCGCCGTCGATGACGACGGCCGCGTCCCGGATCAGACCGAGGGGGCCTTCACCGAGGGAGGGGTCATTGGTGACCAGAGTGGCGATGTCGGTGATGGCCGTCGTGGGCGTCGCGGTCGTCATCGTGGGGGTGCTCTCCTTCGTCGGCCGTGCCGGTAGCGGTGCCGGCAGCGGCCGGATCACGGTCCGTGCAGGGCTTCGATGGCCTCGGCCAGCGCTTGCGGCACACGCGGGACGAGCTGATGGGCGCCGTCCCGTACGACATGGCGGCCGCCGACCACGGTGTGCCGGACATCCGCGCTGGTCGCCGCGAATACGGCGGTCTCCGCGCCCAGCCGGGGCGGCGGCCCCGCGGTGCGCACCGAGTCCAGCGCGATCGTGGTGAGGTCGGCGAGCGCGCCCACCTCGATCCGGCCCGCCTCCGCGCCCCAGCCGAGCGCCGCATGACCGTCCACGGTGGCCGCCCGCAGCAGCTGGGCCGCGGTCCAGTGGCCCCGGGCGCGGGTGCGCAGCCGCTCGTCCAGCTCCATGGCGCGGGCCTCCTCCAGGATGTCGATCACGGCATGGCTGTCGCTGCCCAGCGAGAGCGGTGAGCCAGCGCTCTGGAGCTCGACGGCCGGGCCGATCCCGTCGGCGAGGTCACGCTCGGTGGTCGGACACATACAGACGCCGGTGGCGGCGTGGCCGAGCAGCCGGATGTCGCCCGGGGTGAGATGGGTGGCGTGCACGGCGGTGGTCCGCGGGCCCAGCACCCCGTGGTCGGCGAGCAGCCGGGTGGGGGTGAAGCCGTGTGCCTCCACACAGGCGTCGTTCTCCGCCGTCTGCTCGGAGAGGTGGACATGCAGCGGCGCCGTACGCTCGTCGGCCCAGCCGGACACGGTCGCCAGCTGGTCGACGGGGACGGCCCGCACCGAGTGGATCGCCGCGCCGATGCGAGTGTTGCCGTCGCCCTTCAGCCCGGAGACCCGCTCGGCCCAGGCTTCGGCCGTGCCGTCGGAGAAGCGCAGCTGGTGCTCGTTGGGCTCGGCCCCGAAACCGGAGGAGAGATAGCAGGTGTCGAGCAGGGTGATCCGGATACCGGCCTCGGCCGCGGCCGCGATCAGGGCCTCCCCCATCGCGTTGGGGTTGCCGTAGCGGGCGCCGCCGGGTGCGTGGTGGAGGTAGTGGAACTCCCCGACGCAGGTGATCCCGGCCATGGCCATCTCGGCGTAGACGGCACGGGCCAGCTCGAAGTAGCTGTCCGGGGTCAGCCGGTCGGCGACGCCGTACATCACCTCGCGCCAGGTCCAGAAGGAGTCCGGCGCGCCGCCGTTGCGCTGCTGGTCGGGCGGGCCGTCCGCCTCGCCTCCGGTTTCGCCGTTCGCCCCGCCGTCTGCCTGGACGACACCGCGCAGGGCCCGGTGGAAGGCGTGGCTGTGGGCGTTGGCCAGGCCGGGGAGCGTCAGGCCACGAAGGGTGACCGACCCGGCGGGTGGCCGCGGACTCCCGGGCACCACCGCCGTGATCCGCCCATTGGCCGCGGCCACGATCACCACGTCCGACCGCACGCTTCCGTCCACCCAGGCGTGCTCCGCCCAGTACGTCTGCGCCGTCAGTGACACGCCAGGCCCTCCAGTACCTCCGCGAGCGCGGCCACACCGGCGAGGCAATCGTCCTCGCCCGCCGTCTCCGCGGGTGAATGCGAGACGCCGGTGGGGTTCCTTACAAACAGCATGGCCGTCGGAACCGACGCGGACAAAATGCCGGCGTCGTGTCCGGCCCCGGTGGGGAGGATCGGGACGCCGCCGAGCAGCCCGGACAGTCGGTCCCGGAGATCGTGGGCGAACTCCACGACCGGGGTGAAGGACTCCCGGGTGACCCGGACGTCCACCCCGTCGCGCTGTCCGCGCTCGACCGCGGCGCGCTCGATCTCGCCGACCACGGCGGCCAGGGTCTCCTCGTCGGCCGCGCGCGAGTCCAGCCAGCCGCGGACCAGGCTCGCGATGGCGTTGACCCCGTTGGGCTCGACGCCGACCTTGCCGAAGGTCGCCAGCGCCCCGGCGAGCTTCGCCTTCTTACGGGCGGCGAGGACGGTGTTGGCGTAGGTGAGCATCGGATCGCGGCGGTCCTCGATCCGGGTGGTCCCGGCGTGGTTGGCCTCGCCGTGGAAGTCGAACCGCCAGCGGCCGTGCGGCCAGATCGCGGAGGCGACGCCCACGGGGTCGTCAGTGTCGGCGAGGGCGCGCCCCTGCTCGATGTGGAGCTCGACGAACTCGCCGATACGGGCCAGCCGCTCCGGGTCGGGGCCGATGGCGTCCGGGTCGTAACCGGCGCGCTCCATCGCCCGGGGGAGACTCAGCCCGTCCGCGTCCCGCAGGGCGTACGCCTGGTCCCGGGGGAGCTGCCCCGCCGTGAGCCGGGAGCCGACGCAGGCCAGGCCGAAGCGGGCGCCCTCCTCGTCGCCGAAGTTGACGATGGCGAGCGGTTTGGTGGGGTGGGTGCCCCGTGCTCGTAGCTCGTCGAGGGCGGCGAAGGAGGAGACGACGCCCAGCGGGCCGTCGAAGGCGCCGCCGTCGGGGACGGAGTCCAGGTGGGAGCCGGTGACGACGGCGTCTCCCGCGGTGGGGTCGCCCAGCCAGGCCCATTGGTTGCCGTTGCGGTCCACTTCGTAGGTGAGGCCACGGTTCTGGGCTTGCTCCTTGAACCACGTTCTGCAGTCGGCGTCCGCTTCCGTCCAGGCGTAGCGGCGGTAGCCGTTCGTTGTTGTGTCGCGGCCGATGGGCGCCAGGTCGCGCCACATGTCGTGGAACGACGCGCCGGTCGTGCGGGGTGCGCCCACGCCCGTCTCAGCCTCCGTTTCGTGCGCGGGTGCGGCCCGGTGGGTGGGTTGTGCCGACCCGTCCCTCCCCCAGCTACCGCCGGGAGGTGCCCCCTCCGCGGAACGATTGCCCACAACGGTCACTTATCCGTCTCCCTCATGGGGATTCGCACGCCGCGTTCCTGCGCTACCTCGTCCGCTCGGTCGTAGCCCGCGTCCACGTGGCGGATGACGCCCATGCCGGGGTCGTTCGTCAGGACGCGGCGGATCTTCTCGCCCGCGAGCGCCGTGCCGTCGGCGACCGTGACCTGGCCGGCGTGGATCGAGCGGCCCATGCCGACGCCGCCGCCGTGGTGGATGGAGACCCAGGAGGCGCCCGAGGCGACGTTGACCATGGCGTTGAGCAGCGGCCAGTCGGCGATCGCGTCCGAGCCGTCCAGCATGGCCTCGGTCTCGCGGTACGGGGAGGCCACCGAGCCGCAGTCGAGGTGGTCGCGGCCGATCGCCAGCGGCGCCGCCAGGGTGCCGTCGGCGACCATCTCGTTGAAGCGCTCGCCCGCCTTGTCGCGCTCGCCGTAGCCGAGCCAGCAGATCCGGGCGGGCAGCCCCTGGAAGTGGACCCGCTCCTCCGCCATCTTGATCCAGCGGGCCAGCGACTCGTTCTCCGGGAAGAGCTCCAGGATCGCCTTGTCCGTGGCCGCGATGTCCTTCGGGTCGCCGGACAGGGCCGCCCAGCGGAAGGGGCCCTTGCCCTCGCAGAAGAGCGGCCGGATGTAGGCGGGGACGAAGCCGGGGAAGGCGAAGGCGCGCTCGAAGCCCGCCAGCTTGGCCTCGCCGCGGATGGAGTTGCCGTAGTCGAAGACCTCGGCGCCCGCGTCCATGAAGCCGACCATGGCCTCCACATGCCTGGCCATCGACTCGCGCGCCCGCTGGGTGAAGTCGGCGGGCTTCTCGGCGGCGTACGAGGCCATCTCGTCGAAGTCCACGCCGACCGGCAGGTACGACAGCGGGTCGTGGGCGCTGGTCTGGTCGGTGACGATGTCGATCGGGGCGTTCATCGCGAGGAGCTGCGGGACCAGCTCGGCCGCGTTCCCCAGCACGCCGATCGACAGGGGGCGCCGGGCGTCCCGGGCCTCGGTCGCGAGCTGGAGCGCGTGGTCCAGGCTGTCGGCGCGGACGTCCAGGTAGCGGTGGTCGATACGGCGCTCGATGGCGCGCGGATCGCAGTCGACGCAGATCGCGACGCCGTCGTTCATCGTGACCGCCAGCGGCTGGGCGCCGCCCATGCCGCCGAGACCGGCGGTGAGGGTGATCGTCCCGGCCAGGGTGCCGTTGAACTTCTTGGCGGCGACCGCGGCGAAGGTCTCGTACGTGCCCTGGAGGATGCCCTGGGTGCCGATGTAGATCCAGGAGCCCGCCGTCATCTGGCCGTACATGGTCAGACCCAGCGCCTCCAGGCGGCGGAACTCCTCCCAGTTGGCCCAGTCGCCGACGAGGTTGGAGTTGGCGATCAGCACCCGCGGTGCCCACTCGTGGGTCTGCATGACGCCCACCGGGCGGCCCGACTGGACCAGCATCGTCTCGTCCTGCTTCAGCGTGCGCAGGGTGCGGACCATGGCGTCGAACGAACGCCAGTCACGGGCCGCCTTACCGGTGCCGCCGTAGACGACGAGCTTGTCGGGGTGCTCGGCGACCTCCGGGTCGAGGTTGTTCTGCAGCATCCGCAGGGCGGCTTCCTGCTGCCACCCCCGGGCGCTGAGCTCTGCACCACGCGGCGCCCGTACGGGTCGCGGTCCTGTCATGGGCCAAGCCTCCCTGTGCCATCAACTGGTTCGACTGCATCGACTACGTCGACCGCATCGACTGGATCGAGTTATTCACATCTTGATGCGAATGAATATGACTAGTCAATACCGTGGGGCTCCGCATACGTCCAGGTGGTTCAGCGGCACGGGCTCACCGTGCTGGTCGCGGCCAACCCGCCCCGGCCACGGGGTAGCGTCACCAGGTCGTGTCCCCACGCCCGCCGAGGAGCCCTTCGTGTCCCTCCCCGCCACCCACCGCGAGGTCCGTCTGGCGGCCCTGCCCGATGGGGAGCTCACCCCCGGCCACTTCGAGGTCGTCACCGCCCCCGTCCCCACCCCCCGCGCCGGTCAGGTGCTGGTGCGCAACCGGCTGATGAGCGTCGCCGCCGTGATGCGCCCGCTCACGCTCGCCGACCCGGACGCCTTCGGCCTCCCCCAGCTGCTGCACAAGGCCGGCGAGGTGATGCGGGGCGCGGCCCTCGGCGAGGTGGTCCGGGCGCCGGGCACGGATCTCGCCCCCGGAACCCTCGTCCGCCACCGCGCGGGCTGGCGCGAGTACGCGCTCCTGAACGCCCCCGAGGTGTCGCCCGTCGACCCCGAGGTGCTGCCGGACCCCGCCGCCCATCTCTCGCAGGGGTTCACCGCCTGGCTGGGGGTGGTGCGCGGGGCCGGGGTGCGGCGCGGCGACACGGTGTTCGTCACCGGCGCGGCGGGCGGAGTGGGCTCCCTGGCCGGGCAGTTCGCCCGGCTGCACGGTGCCAAGCGGGTCATCGGCTCCACCGGCTCCCGGCACAAGGCCGACCGGCTGACGCGGGAGCTGGGCTATGACGCGGCCGTCCTGCGCGGCGACGGATCGATCGAGGAGCAGCTGCGCGCGGCCGCCCCCGACGGCGTCGACGTCCTCTTCGACACCGTCGGCGGCGAGCAGCTGCGGGCCGCCCTGGCGCTGGCCCGCCGCAACGCCCGGTTCGCCCTGGTCGGCGCGCTGGCCGCGCAGCTGTCCGACGACGCGCTGGCCCCGACCGCGATCAGCACCCTGGACCTGATCACCCGGAGCATCACGCTGCGCGGCATCAGCGCGGTGGACCACCAGGACGCCATGCCCGCGTACCTGAGCGAGTTCGGCCGGGCGCTGCGCGAGGGCGCGCTCATCTACCCGTACACCCGGCTGACGGGGATCGACCAGGCGCCGGGCGCGCTGTGCGAGCTGGTGGCGGGCCGCCACCTCGGGGCGGTGCTGGTGGAGCTGTAGGGCCGAATCAGCCCGGTGCCGGGGGGCGCGCTCCCCGCGACCGCACGGCCCCGCTCCCGGAGCGCCCCCCGCGGAGCTGGTCCGCGGCCGTTCCGGATGGTTGGCTGAAAGCATGACATCGAAAGCGGTTGCGATGGCCACCCGGCGCGAACAAGCCGTACAGGCGGCCGTGGAGCAGCGGCTGCTGGGCCCGGACCAGCCCGTCGTGGGGCTGCTGGACGTGGCCGGGATCCGCTCCGCGGCCGCCGGGCTGCGCGCGGCCTTCGAGGAGGTCGTCGCGCCCGGCACCCCCATCCTGCACGCCTTCGCGGTCAAGGCCGCCGCGCTCGTCCCCGTCCTGCGGCTGCTGGCCGACGAGGGCCTGGGCTGCGAGGTGGCCAGCCCCGGCGAACTGGCGCTGGCCCGCGCGGCGGGGGTGACGCCCGACCGGATCGTCCTGGACTCCCCCGCCAAGACCGCCGCGGAGCTGCGCGAGGCCCTCGACCTGGGCATCGCCGTCAACGCCGACAACCCCCAGGAGCTGGCGCGGCTCGACGCGCTGGTGGGGCACCGCGCGACCCCGCCCCCGCCCCTGGGCCTGCGGGTCAACCCCCAGGTGGGCGGCGGCAGCATCGACGCGATGAGCACGGCCACCACGACCTCCAAGTTCGGCGTCGCCCTCCAGGACCCGGGGGCGCGCGCGTGGGTCGCGCGCGCCTTCGCCGAGCGCCCCTGGCTGACCCGGCTGCACGCACACGTGGGCTCCCAGGGCTGTTCGCTGGAGCTGATGGCGGCGGGCATACGGACGGCCTACGAACTGGCCGAGGAGATCAACGAGGCGGCCGGCCGACAGCAGATCGACGCCCTCGACATCGGCGGCGGCCTCCCCGTGAACTTCACCTCCGACGAGATCACCCCCGGCCACCGGCAGTACGCCCAGCTGCTGCGGGCCACCGTGCCGGGGCTCTTCGACGGCCGGTACAAGCTGGTGACCGAGTTCGGACGGTCCCTGCTCGCCAAGTCCGGCCTGGTGCTGGCCCGGGTCGAATACGCCAAGTCCGCGGGCGGCCGCCCGATCGCGGTCACCCACGCGGGCGCCCAGCTCGCCACCCGTACGGTCTTCGCCCCGGAGGCCTGGCCGCTGCGCGTCCTGGCCTACGACGCGGCGGGCCGCCCCAAGGCCGCGACCGGCGACGGCCCGGTCCCCCAGGACATCGCCGGTCCCTGCTGCTTCGCGGGCGACCTGGTCGCGCGCGACCGGCCGCTGCCGGAGCTGGCGGCGGGCGACCTGGTCGCCCTGCTGGACACCGGCGCGTACTACTTCTCCAACCACTTCGCGTACAACAGCCTGCCCCGCCCGGGGATCTACGGCTTTGACGCGACGAGCGCCGATGTGCGCTTCGCGACGGTACGGGAGCCGCAGACGGTGGACGAGATCGTGGCCGAGAGCGGTGCGAAGCACGCGCTGGGCCTGAGCCGGTTGCGGTAGGGCGCGGGGCGCCCAGGCTGTGGGGCGCCCAGGCTATGAGGCGCCCGGGCTGTGGGGCTCCGAAGTCCGCCGTACGGGTGGCGCTTTCGTCTGGGTTGGCGTTGATTGAGCATCGGGGCAGGTGGGGGCGGGCGCGGGCCGCATCGCCGACCACCGGCCAGTGGGGGCGAGGCCGGTGGCGGCCTCTGTGACCTGGCGCCGAGGCCGTTGCCGGACTGCGGGCCCCTGTGGTCCGGCGACCATCGCAAGTCGCCGAAGAGCCAGCGTGTTCGGGACGGCCCGACGCCCCACTCCGTGCCCGGCGGCCCGGAGCCCGGCCGCCCCCACCGGGCCCGGTGGGGGTACCCCTCCAAAAAACGCTTGATCTGACGCAACTAATTTGTCAAACGTTTTCGAGAGGGGTACCCCCACCCCCCCCCGCAGTCCGGATTGGCGCGAAGCCCTGGCCGGAGGGGCGCCGCGACCGGGCCCGCCCCCTCCGGCCGACCGCCGGCGACGGACCCCGGCCAGGGCACCCCCGCCCCCATGCTCAAAGGCGCCGAAGGCGCGAGACGGCGCCGCACAAACCCACGCCGCGCAACCCCGCCGGGCCAACCCCACTGGTCCAATCCCGCCGAGCCAACCCCACCGGACCAACCCCACCGAGGTTGGGCCGAAGAGCCGGGGGCACCCCTCAGCGCCCGGCCGCCGCCATCGCGCGGGAGCGCCGCGCCCCGCCCGGTCCCGCGTCACCGGCCACGATCCCCGTCGTCTGGTAGCCGTCCACCGCCTTGCCCGCGGGCCGCCCCCGAGTGACCCGCTCCGTGCGCACCCACAACAGCGCGTCGTGCGCACGCTCCCAGCGGCCCAGCCACAGCGCCTTGGCCCACAGCCCGGCGCCGAGCCCCGCCAGCAGCATCCCGCCCGCCGCCGGAACGGCGAAGGACGAGCCCGTCGCGGCGAGGAAGGCCAGCAGCAGCCACCACCGCAGGGCGCGCCGCCGGGTCCTTACGGTCACCGCGCGGTCCTGGAGGAAGACCGCCTTGCCCGCGCGCGAGGCGTCGCGCGCCAGCTCCAGATACCGCTTACGGCGCACCACGAACACCACGACCCCCGCGATCAGGAAGAGCGCCGCCCCTGCGAGCACTCCGATCCGGCGGCCGGTCAGCCCCGGCACCAGCGCCCCGATCCCCGCGGCCAGCACACCGGGCCACCACAGCCACCCCGCGGGAGCCCTCACGATCACCGCCACCCGTGCCAGCGCATACGCCCCGCGCCCCACGACCGACCTCCTCACTCTGGTGAATCCCGGAAGAAATCCCTGTCGAATCGAGGAATCTAGCCAGGATGCCTGAGAATTCGGTGAGAGGAACGGGGGTTGGCACACAGAGTGGCCCGGAAGCCCGGCTCACTCCACGAACAGGCCCCGCTCCGCCGCCTTCGCGTCGAACTCCTCCAGCCGCGCCTGCGCGTCCGGCAGCGCGTCGCACATCGCCTCCAGCAGCACCCGCCCCAGCAGCATCGGCGCACACGCGGTGTCGAAGGCCAGGCCCGTGCCGACCGCCGCCGGCAGCAGCAGATCGCTGTGGCGGGCGACCGGGGCGAAGGCGCTGTCGGCGACGGTGACCACGGTCAGACCCGCATCCCGGGCGTACTCCAGACCCTCCACGACCTCGCGCGGATGCCGCGGCAGCGCGAAGCACAGCAGCGCCGTGGCGCCCGCCCGCTTCGCCGCGTCCACGCGGTCGTCGAGCATCGTGCCGCCCTCGTCGAGCAGCCGGACGTCCGGATGGACCTTGCGCGCGAAGTAGCTGAAGCCGCGGGCCTGCGCGGAGGCGGCGCGCAGCCCGAGGACCGGCAGCGGACGGGACTCGGCGAGCAGCCGCCCGGCGCGGACGACGGGAGCGGGGTCGGCCAGCAGCGCGGCGAGATGGCGCAGATTGTCGATCTCGGACTGCACGGCCTGCTGGTACTCGTTGTACGACCCCTCGTCCGCCTCCGGCTCGGCGGGCGCGACATCGCGCAGATGCTTGCGCAGCGCCGGATAGCCGTCGAAGCCGAGGGCGACCGCGAAGCGGGTCACGGACGGCTGGCTGACGCCCGCGAGCTCGGCCAGCTCGACGCTGGAGAGGAACGGCGCGTCCGCGGCCCGCCGCACCATGCAGTGGGCGATCCGCCGCTGGGTCGGGGTCAGCCGGTGGCCCTCGAAGAGCGCCTGAAGCCGGGCCGCGGTCGAGGCGCCGGAAGCGGGCGGGACGCCCGGCACCCCCGGCGACACCGCCGTGACGTCCTCGTCCACCTGCGTCACCCGCGCACCGCCCACCCCACCACTCACCCCGTGGTCCGTACTCATCACGTCCTCCTGACCCTCGTACCCTCGTCCCTCAGACCCCCGCCAGCCGGTCGAGCAGGCGCGCGGCCACCGCCACATCCTCCGTCAACGGCCGGTCCTCCATCCGGGGATCGAGCACTTCCGACGCCAGGGCGAAGGCCACCCCGGCCGGGAGCTCCGGGTCCGGCTCAAGGCCGCGCTGGCGCAACGCCCGTACGGCCGCCACGAGTTCACAGCCCAGCACCAGCCGGTAGTGGTCGGCCACCCGGAGCGTCTGGCGGGCGCCGAGCGAGGCGAAACTGGCTTGTTCCTCCACCCCGCGCGAGAGCACCGCGTGGCCCAGCGAGGCGGGGTGGGAGACCGCGCGCATCTCGCCGAGGGCCGCCCCCGCCGCGTATTCGAGGATCATCACGCCCGAGCTCGCGGGCGCGGCGTCGCCGAGGAAGGGGCGCAGCCGGGTGAAGTCGGGTTCGCTGAGCGCGGCGAGCCGGGCGGTGGAGAGCCGGGCGGTCTGGAGCGCGGCGAGCCGGAAGTGGTCCAGGGCGAGGGCGGTGTGCGCGGCGTAGAAGTTGCCGTGGTGGTAGGCGGCCTCGTCGGTGGAGCTGATCAGCGGGTTCTCGGCGGCGGCGTTGAACTCGACGGCCAGCACCCGCTCCAGCGCGTCCGCCGCGTCCAGCGCCGGTCCGTGGATCTGCGGCAGACAGCGGAAGCCGTACGGGTCCTGTATGCGGCCCAGCGGCGGGGTGGGCCGGGGCGGGGCGCCGAGCAGGGCGCGCATCCGGGCGGCGGCCGCGACGGAGCCGGGGTGCGGCCGGGACGCGTGGACGGGTTCGGCGTATGCCTCGTACGAGCCGCCGACCGCGATCAGCGAGAGCGCGGCCACGGCGAGCGAGGCGGACAGCAGCCGCCGCAGCTCGGCGAGGGCGAGCGCGGACTGGCCGAGGGTGAGGGCGTTGCTGCTGATGAGCGCGAGGGCGTCGTTGCTGTCGAGCCTGATGGGGTCGGGGGCGCGACGGCCCGGGGCGGCCTCGGTGAGGTCCCAGGGGTGCTCGCCGACGAGCGCGAGACCGGTCTGGGCGAGCGCGGCGAGGTCCCCGGTGCCGACCGCGCCGTATTCGTTGATCACCGGGTGGGCGCCGCTGTCGAGGCCCTCGACGAGCGCGGTGACGACGGCGGGGCGCAGCCCGGCACCACCCGCCAGCAGCTGATTGGCCCGGACGGCCATCATGGCGCGGACCTCGCGGCCGGGCAGCTGTGCGCCGATCGCTCCGGCGTGGCTGCGCAGCAGCCGCAGCCCGTGGTCGGAGTCGGCCGGGCCGACGTCCTCGGTGCGGTTGGCGCCCACACCGGTGCTGCGCCCGTAGACGCGGCCGGTGGCCGCGAGCCGGTCCGCGGTCTCCCAGGCGCGCTCGGCCAGGGCGAGCGCGGTGGGATCGGGCGCGGCGGGCCGGCTGAGACGGTCGGCCAGCCGCGCGACATCCACGACGCGTAGGCTCCGGCCGTCCAGCGTGATCCGCGGGCTGGCGCCGTCGGTGCCGTCGGCCGCCGCGTGATCAGCATCCAGCATGTGAGACAACATCCAGGGCAACCCCTTTCGAACACGCCCTTTCTGGGCCAACCGCCCAGCACTCCGTCCACATCGCGAGCAGAAGTAACCGGTGATTAACGCAGACCTCTTGACTTCTATTCACTCGACTATGACTGTGCATGACTATATGCAGACAGGGCAAGGGGAAGCGGATGATCAGCTTCAAGGACGTCAGTAAGCACTACCCGAACGGCACCACCGCGGTGGATCGCCTCAATCTCGAGCTCCCGGAAGGAGGCATCACCGTTCTTGTCGGCACCTCGGGCTGCGGCAAGACCACCACCCTCCGCATGGTCAACCGCATGGTCGAGCCGAGCAGCGGCACGGTGAGCGTGGGCGGGCGTGATGTCCTGCGAGCGGACGCCGCCGAGCTGCGGCGCGGGATCGGCTATGTGATCCAGCAGGCCGGGCTCTTCCCGCACCGCACGATCCTCGACAACATCGCCACCGTCCCGCTGCTCCTGGGCTGGGGCCGCCGCAAGGCGCGGGCCCGCGCCGCCGAGCTGCTGGAGCTGGTCGGGCTGCCCGCCGACTCCGGCAAGCGCTACCCGCACCAGCTCTCGGGCGGTCAGCAGCAGCGCGTCGGGGTCGCCCGCGCGCTGGCCGCCGATCCGCCGGTGCTGCTGATGGACGAGCCGTTCGGGGCGGTCGACCCGGTCGTACGGACCCAGCTCCAGAACGAGCTGCTGCGGCTCCAGAGCGAGCTGCGCAAGACGGTCGTCTTCGTCACCCACGACATCGACGAGGCGGTACGGCTCGGCGACCGCATCGCGATCTTCCGCACCGGCGGCCATCTGGTCCAGTGCGCACCCCCCGCCGAGCTGCTGGCGAGCCCCGCCGACGACTTCGTGGCGGGCTTCCTGGGCGCCGAGCGCGGGCTGAAGCTGCTCTCCCTGTCCACCCTCGCCGACGTGGAGCGGGAGCCCGCGCCCACCGACGGGCAGCGCTGGCGGCTGGTCACCTCCGAGCGCGGTGAGCCGCTGGGCTGGCGCGACACCGAGGGGCCGGAGGGCGACCGGGCCCCGCTGCTGCCGGTGCGCCCGCTGCGGGACGGCGACTCGCTGCTCACCGCCCTGGACGAGTCGCTGGCCTCGCCCGCAGGTCTGGTGGCCCGCGTGGACGCCGACGGGGTGCTCACCGGAGTCACCGGGCGCGACGCGATCCACGAGTACGCGGGGCAGCGCCACACGGAGGCGGGCCGCGCGGCCGCCCTCAAGACCGCCGACGAGGGCCCCGAAACCGCCGACGCGGGCGACGACACCACGGCCTCCGACACGAGCGTGACCGCATGACCATCGACTGGGGCTGGTTCCCCGATCATCGGAGCACCCTGGTCACGCTCACCCTGGACCACCTCTCCACCGCCGTCCCCGCCGTCCTCCTCGGTCTGCTGATCGCGCTGCCGCTGGCCGTGATCGCCCACCGGGTGCGCCCGCTGCGCGGACTCCTGCTGGGGCTCTCGAACATCCTGTTCACGATCCCCTCCATCGCGATCTTCGTCCTGCTGCTGCCGGTCACCGGCCTCACCCGCACCACCGCCATCACCGGCCTGACCATCTACACCCTGGTCGTGCTGCTGCGGAACACCGTCGAGGGGCTCGACAGCGTCCCCACCAAGGTCCGCGAGGCGTCCACCGCGATGGGCGCCCGTCCGCTGCGCACCCTGCTCACCGTCGAGCTGCCGCTCGCCTTCCCGGTGATCATGGCGGGCGTACGGGTCGCCACGGTGATGGCGATATCGCTGGTCAGCGTGGCCAGCTACATCGGGTACGGCGGCCTCGGCCAGCTGTTCACCGACGGCTTCCAGCGCAACTACCCCACCCCCGTCGTGGCCGGAGTCGTCCTGTCCCTGGTACTGGCGCTGGTCGCGGACGCCGTGCTGGTCACCATCCAGTGGCTGTGCACCCCGTGGCTGAGGAGGCGTGCCTGACATGCTCGAACTACTCCAGAACCTCCTCCGCTGGCTGACCAGCGGCTCCCAGTGGTCCGGGCCCGACGGCATCGCCACCCGCCTGCTGGAGCACCTCCAGTACTCGCTGCTGGCCACCCTGGTCGCCGCCGCCATCGCCCTCCCGGTCGGGCTGCTCATCGGGCACACCGGGCGCGGCGCGTTCCTCGCCATCAACCTCTCCGGCTTCGGGCGGGCGCTGCCGACCGTCGGCCTGGTCACGCTGGTCTTCCTGGCCAGTGGGCTGAGCATGTGGCCGGTGTACGTCTCGCTGGTCGCCCTCGCGATCCCGGTGATCGTCACCAATACGTACGCGGGCATGGCCGCCGTGGACCCCGAGGTCAGGGACGCGGCGCGGGGCCAGGGCATGCGCTGGTACCAGGTGCTGTTCCAGGTCGAGCTGCCGCTCGCGCTGCCGCTGATCATGACCGGGCTGCGGCTGGCCTGCGTCCAGGTCGTGGCCACCGCCACCATCGCCGCGTACGTCAGCTTCGGCGGGCTCGGCCGCTATGTCTTCGACGGGCTCGCCCAGCGCGATCTGGTGCAGGTGCTGGGCGGGGCGGTGCTGGTCGCCGTGCTGGCCATCGCCCTGGACCTGGCGCTGGCCGGAGTGCAGCGCCTGCTGTTCCGCAACCGCCCCCCGCGCGCCCACGCGCACTGAGCGCCGCCCCAACCGGCTCAGCACCTCAGAGCCCCCACCGACTCAGCGCCTCAGCGCCCCACCGACTCAGCGACTTCACTCCGATCCGAGGAGACGACCCCATGAACCGCAGGAAACTGCTCGGCGGCCTGCTCGCCGGCGCCTCCGTGCCCACGCTCGCCGCCTGTAGCGGAGGCGTCACCTCGCTCAAGGGCGACGGCGGCAGCGGTGGCTCGGGCGGCGGCAGCAGCCTGGGCGGGCTGGTCATCGGCACCGCCAACTTCACCGAGAACCAGCTGCTGGGCTACCTCTACGCCGAGGCGCTGAGCGGCGCGGGCATCAAGACCAGCGTGCGGCCCAACCTCGGCTCCCGGGAGATCGTCATACCCGCCCTCCAGCAGGGCGATATCGATCTGCTCCCCGAGTACCAGGGCAATCTGCTGCTCCACTTCGACGACAAGGCCCCCCAGACCGAGGCCGGCGACCTCCAGAACGCCCTCACCGTCGCCCTCCCCAGCGGTCTGGAGGCCCTGTCGTACGCGGCCGCCGAGGACAAGGACGTCTTCTGCGTCACCCGCGAGGCCGCCCGGAAGTACGGGCTGCGCAGCTTCGCCGACCTCGCCAAGCAGAACGGCAAGCTGGTCTTCGGCGGCCCGGCCGAGGACAAGAACCGGGTGGTCGGCCTGGTCGGCCTCAAGGACCGCTACGGCGTGACGTTCAAGGAGTTCAAGGCCCTCGACGCCTCCGGCCCCCTGGTCAAGGGCGCCTTGAAGAAGGGCGATGTGGACGTCGCCAACCTCTTCTCCACCGACCCCGACATCGAGGCCAACGACTGGGTGATCCTCGCCGACCCCAAATCCCTCGTCCCGGCCCAGCACATCGTGCCCGTGGTCCGCGCCGCCAAGGCCGACGCCAAGGTCCGCAAGGCCCTGGCCCGCCTCGGCGGTGCCCTCACCACCCGGGAACTGGCCCGGCTCAACAAGCTGGTGAGCAACGACAAGAAGGACCCGGACCGGGTCGCCGCCGACTGGGCCGCCAAGAACGGCCTCACCAAGAAGTAGCGGCAGGAGCACCGTATGCCCGACTCCCCAAACTCCCTGGACTCCCTGGTCGAAAAGCGCTCGATCGACGTCGTCCCGGACGCGGAGCGCCATGGCACCGCCTTCAGCCAGTTCACCCTGTGGCTCGGCGCCAACCTCCAGATCACCGCCGTCGTGACCGGCGCCCTGGCCGTCGTCTTCGGCGCCGCCGCCCTCTGGGCGATCATCGCTCTGCTGATCGGAAACCTGCTCGGGGGAGCCGTCATGGCGCTCCACTCCGCCCAGGGACCGCGGCTCGGCCTCCCTCAGATGATCTCCTCCCGGGCCCAGTTCGGGGTCCGGGGCGCGATCGTCCCGCTGCTGCTGGTCATCGTCATGTACGTGGGCTTCTTCGCCAGCGGCAGCGTGCTCGCGGGACAGGCGGTCGGCGAACTCACCCATCTCGGCGACACCACCGGGATCGTCCTCTTCGCCCTCGTCACCGCCGTGGCGGCCGCCGTCGGCTACCGCCTGATCCACACCCTGGGCCGGATCGCGGGCCTCGTCTGCGCCCTGGCCTTCGTCTATCTGGGCATCCGGCTGCTGGACCGCACCGACCTGGCCACCCTCCTCCACGACCGGACCTTCGACTTCCCGCTCTTCCTCCTCGCGGTGTCGCTGTCCGCCTCCTGGCAGCTCGCCTTCGGCCCGTACGTCGCCGACTACTCCCGCTATCTGCCGCGCGCCACCTCCGCGAAGGCCACCTTCTCCTGGACCCTCGCCGGCACCGTCCTGGGCTCCCAGTGGTCGATGACCTTCGGCGCCCTCGCGGCCGCCGCGGCCGGCCACGCCTTCGTCGGCCACGAGGTCTCGTACATCGTCGGCCTCGGCGGCGGCGCGGCCCTGATCACCTCGCTGCTCTACTTCGTCATCGCCCTCGGCAAGCTGACGATCAACGTCCTCAACACCTACGGCGGCTTCATGTCGATGGTGACCAGCGTCAGCGGCTTCCGCGGCCGCGCCACCCTCTCCCCGCGCGGCCGGGCCGCCTACATCGCCGGGATCATGGTCGCGGGCACGGCGGTCGCGCTGCTCGGCAAGGACAGCTTCCTGTCCTCCTTCAAAGACTTCCTGCTGTTCCTGCTGACCTTCTTCACCCCGTGGAGCGCGATCAACCTCGTCGACTACTACGCCATCGCCAAGGAGCGCTACGACATCCCCGCCCTCAGCGACCCGAACGGCCGCTACGGCGCCTGGCGCTGGAAGGCGCTGACCACCTACGCCCTCGGCGTCCTCGCCCAACTCCCCTTCCTGTCCACCGCCTTCTACACCGGCCCCTTCGTCGCCCCCCTGGGCGGTGCGGACATCTCCTGGCTCATCGGCCTCGCCGTCCCCGCCGCCGTCTACTGGCTCCTGGCCCACCGCGACACCGCCCACGTCCCGGACCGCATGATCCTCACCCCGGATCCGCCATCGGGCCGCCCGTACGTCACCGAGGCCGGGTGAGCGGGTCCCACAAAGCCGTTGTCACGTCCAGCCGTTCCCGTCCGGATGGTCCTATCGCGCGAGGGCGGCGGAGACGCGTTCGCGCAGCGCCACCGCCCGGGGATCGTCGTACGAGGCGAGCGCCCTCAGAGCCTCGGCCCAGTGCCCCCGCGCTTCCTCGGCCCCGTCGGCCCCATGAGCCCCGTCGGCCCCGTCGGCCTCGCGCAGCGCACCGGCGAGGCCGCAGAGGGAGAGCGCCGTGTGCCACAGGTCGTCCAACTCCCGGTGGGCCGCCGCGGCGCGACGGTAGAAATCGGCCGCCTCGCCGGGCCGCCCGAGCCGCCGGTACGTCTCCCCCGCGCCGTCCCACGCCCGGGCCTCCCGCGCCCGGTCGCCGAGGCGTCGCTGGAGGGAGGCGGCCCGCTGGAACGAGACCAGGGCGGCGTCGAACGCACCGTTGGCCTGCTGCGCCCGTCCCAGCTCCAGCAGCCAGTACCCCTCCCACATGTGGTTGCGGTGGGTGAGGGCGATGTCCAGCGCGCCCTGTGCGGACCGCAGCGCCTCCTCCGGCTGCCCGCTGTCCCGCTGAATGGCGCTCAGGATGCGCAGCGCGTTGCCCTCACCGCCCTGGTTGCCCAGTTCGCGGTGCATCTCCAGGGCCCGCAGCACAAAGCCGGACGCCTCCTCCAGCCGGGCCAGCTCGTACGTGACCTCGGCGAGATTCGCCGACAGGACGGCCTCCCAGTGGGCGGCGCCCAGCTCCCGGAAGAGCGCCGCCGCCTGCTCGAACCGGTCCTTCGCCAACTCCAGCCCGCGTCCCCGCAAGTGGATAAGCCCGATGTCGTTCAGTGAGAGCGCCTCCCCGAGCCGGTCGCCGATCTCCCGGCGGGCGGCCAGGGCGCCCTGGTGGTACTCGGCGCCCTCGGCAAGGCGATGGGACTGCGTACAGGCCATTCCGAGGCTCTCCAGAAGCTCGGCCTCGGCGGTGCGGTCGCCCAGCCTGCGGGCGGCGCGCAGTCCGATGCGGCCCATGGCGAGCCATTCCTCGAACGGGTTCAGGAGCATGTGCACGCTCCGCAGCACCGCGGGAAGTTGCCACGCGATCACATCGATACCGGCATCCTCGGCCGCACGGGTCGCGGCCAACAGATTGCCACGCTCCGTCTCGTACCACCGCATGGCCTCGTCGTAGTCCGCGAAGGACGCGGGGGTGAGGCCGTCGCCCGGCGGATCGAGCGGGATGTGGGCCTCCTGCGGGTTGATCCAGGTCTGGGCCGCGTCCGCGGAGTGCAGGTACCAGACCAGCACCCGACGCAGCGCCGCCCCGCGTTCCTCCGGGGACTCCTCGTGCCGCGCCTGGTCGGCCGCGTAGGCGCGCAACAGGTCGTGGAACTCGTAGCGGTCGGGCCCGGTCTGCTCCAGCAGATGGGCGCCGACCAGCACGTCCAGCAGATGCCGGATGCGGCCCGTGCCCCCGCCCGCATCGAGAGCGGCGGCGGCCGCGATGCCGAACTCGGCGCCCGGATGCAGCCCGAGCAACCGGAAGAGACGCGCCGCCTCCGCGGGCAGCGCCCGATAGGACCAAGCGAACACGGTACGCACCGCCTCGGCCTCCTCGTCGTCTCCCACGCTCAGCGCGTCCCACAGGGCTGACTCGTCGCGAAGGTCTCTTATCAGGTCGTCCAGCCCCATCCGCGGACGGCTGGCGGCCCGCTCCGCGGCGATGCGCAGGGCCAGCGGAAGGCGGGCACACAGCCGCGCCAGCTCGATCAGCCGGCCCGGGTCGTCCTGGGGGCGGTAGGGGGCGGTGACGACGCTCAGCAGCGCGACGGCCTCCGCCTCGTCCAGCGTGCCCAGGGTCAGCGTGTGCGCCCCGTCGCGGACGGCCAGCCCGGACAGCCGACTCCGGCTGGTCACGATGACCAGGCAGCCCGCGGCGCCCGGAAGCAGCGGTCTCACCTGGCTCGCGGTGGCCGCGTTGTCGAGGACGACCAGCACCCTGCGCCCGGACAGCAGCGACCGGTAGAGCGCCGCGCCCGCCTCCAGGTCCGCCGGAATCGCCGCCACCGGTACGCCCAGAGCCGAGAGGAACCGGTGCAGCGCCTCTTGCGGGGTGACCGGCGCACCCGGGTCATAACCGCGCAGGTTCACATACAGCTGGCCATCGGGGAAACGGTCCTGTACGCGGTGCGCCCAGCGCAGCGCCAGGGAGGTCTTGCCGACGCCCGCGGTCCCGGCAAGAACGCAGACCGGGACGGAAACGGATACATCGCCGCCGTCGGTCAGGATGGCGTCGAGCCGTCCCAGCTCCTGGCCCCGGTTTACGAATCCCCGGACGTTTCCGGGCAGTTGCCGGGGCTTGAGACTCTCAGGGCGCCCGCCGCTGTGGAAGTGGATGCCTCCGCTGACGTCCCGGGCCTGCACCACGTCACCCGCGGACCCGGACAGTTCGGAATGCATCCCGTGATCCTCGTTGATCTGCTACTCCGGTTGTGGTGGAGGTAAACGCGCTACTTCGCGGGCGAAATACGACCCTAGTTCCTCACCGGCGTCGTAGAGATCTCTGGTGAGCGCGCGGCAGCGGGTGGTGATCCCGGCATCCGTGAACCGCACCGCGCCGTCGAGAACGCCCTGGTCCGTGTAGCGGATCCGGTAGGTCGTCGAGTCGCCCAGCGTCAGAAGCTCCGGCAACGGTTCGGTTCTCTCCAAGTCGGCGAGGTGTTCCGGGCCGACCACCCGGATCCTCTCCCCGCATTCGGCGCGCAGCCGCAGCAGGTGCAGCTCCCATTGCAGATACGGGGTGATGGGCTCCTCGACCACCCGGACCCGGTAGAGGGTGATCCGGTGGTCGTCAACCTCCTGCGAGAATTCCCGCAGATAGTCGCGCTCCTCCTCGATGAGACGCAGGGATTCGTCCCAGTCGCCTCGGGCGAACGCCTCCCAGCTGGCGAACCCCGGCTCCCTGAAGTGCTGCCCGCGCTCCAGCTTCCAGGAGTCCTGACCGTCGATCGTCCACTGCCGCTCGCGGAAGTCGCGGCGGTAGACGTCGAGGGGCAGCGCTTCGCCCTGGCCGGTCCCGAGGCGGGGGCCGTCAAGTCCGAGCATCGGGGATGTCCGGTTTCGCGGCGCTCAGGGTGGAGCCCGGGATGACGACGAGGCGCTCGTCAGGGGCGATGCTGGCGTCCTCGGGGAGTTTCGCCCGGTAGGTGTCGGTGAGGTCGCGGCCGATGACCGCGATGTCACCGTTGTCGAGCTGCCAGATGTCGGGGCACCCGTCCCGTCCACCGGTGGTTCCGAGCTCGCGCGCCGACTTTCCTAATCGACGCGCGAACGATGCGGACGGGTCGGCTTCCCACGCGCGGGCCATCGCTCTCTCCACTCATCCGTCGTGGTTACCGAGTGTAGGAATGGCCTTTACGGATGGCAACGGTCGCTGGAGCCGAAGACGGGATCAAGCCGCAATCAGGCCGGGGGCAGGAGCTTCTTCTGGGGCTTGCCCATGGCGTTGCGGGGCAGGGCCTCCAGGAAGCGCACCTTGCGGGGGCGCTTGTGGACGGAGAGCTGGGAGGCGACGAAGTCGATCAGCTCCCGCTCGCCGATGCCGTCGGCCACGACGTACGCGACGATCTCCTGGCCCAGGTCCTCGTGCGGGGCGCCGACGACGGCGGCCTCGCGGACGGCCGGGTGGTCCAGCAGGGCGTTCTCGACCTCGCCCGCGCCGATGCGGTAGCCGCCGGACTTGATCATGTCGGTGGAGGCGCGGCCCACGATGCGGTGGAAGCCGTCGGGGTCGATGGCGGCGATGTCGCCCGTGCGGAACCAGCCGTCCTCGGTGTACGAACCGGCCGTGGCCTCGGGCCGGTTGAGGTAGCCGTCGAAGAGGGTCGGGCCGGTCAGCTGGAGCTCGCCGATCTCGGCGCCCTCCTCGGCGGCGATCCGGGTGCGGATGCCCGTCAGCGGGGTGCCGACATAGCCGGGGCGGCGTTCGCCGTCGGCGCGGGTGCTGATGGTGATGAGGGTCTCGGTCATGCCGTAGCGCTCGATGGGGCGCTGGCCGGTGAGCCGCTCCAGCTCGCGGAAGACGGGGGCGGGGAGCGGGGCGCTGCCGGAGACCAGGAGCCGGGCGGAGGCCAGGGCGCGGGCGGAGTCCGGGTCCTGGACGACGCGGTTCCAGACGGTGGGGACACCGAAGTAGAGGCTGCCGTCCGCCGCCGCGTACGCCGCCGGGGTCGGCTTGCCGGTGTGGACGAGGCGGCTGCCCGTCCGCAGCGCGCCCAGGACGCCGAGCACCAGGCCGTGCACATGGAACAGCGGCAGCCCGTGGACCAGGGTGTCCTCCGGGGTCCAGGCCCAGGCCGCGGCGAGTCCGTCCAGGTCGGCGGCGACCGCCCGCCGGGAGATCAGCGCGCCCTTGGGCGCCCCCGTGGTGCCCGAGGTGTAGAGGATGAACGCCGTGGACTCCGGGTCCGGCTCCGCCTTCGTCCACGCCGCGCGCTCGGTCAGGTTCACCGGGACGGTCTCCACCGGGGCGTCCACGGCCTCCCCGGTGAGCAGCAGGGTGGCGCCCGAGTCCCGCAGTATGTGGTCGCGTTCGGCCGGGCCGGAGTCCGGCGGTACGGGCACCACCGGCACCCCGGCCAGCAGCGCGCCGACCACCGCGACCACCGTCTCCGGGGTCGCGGTCGCCCGGACCGCGACGACCGGCGCACCGGCGATACGAGCCGCCACCGCGCCCGCGGCACCGAGCAGTTCCTCGCGCGAGAGCGCGCGGCCGCCGACGCTCAGTGCGTCGGGGCGGTCGTCGCCGGGCGCGGCGAGGGACGTGAGGAGAGGTGCGGTCACGGAACTGACTCCTTCCACAGCGGGCCGGGGGTGGTGCTTCTCGGGCCCGCGCGTCTTCCAGGGGGGCTGGGTTTCGGGGGGCTGGGTTCAGGGGGCTAGCCCTACCGACAAAGCGTCCCCGCGACCGTACCGTCCTTAAGCATGGACGCCCGTGACCCGGATCTGAAAAAGGAACTCGACGCGGCCCTGCAGACCCGTAAGGAGCTGGGCACGGAGTACGAGTCGGAGTTGGTCGACTCCTTCATGGAGAAGGTCGAGCAGCGCTTCAACGATACGGCGGACCGCCATGTCCGCCGCCAGCTCGCCGAACAGCAGATGGCGACGGCCCGCGGCAGCCGCCCGTACGCCACCGGCGCGCCCGCGGACCAGGCCCACGGCCTGGGCGTCGGCGAGCGCTTCGCCTTCGTCGGGGTCTCCCTGGTCCTGGCCATCCCGCTGTCGGCCATCGGCGTCGTGAACGAGGGCCTGCCCGGTCTGCTGATCACCTGGGCCGGAATCTTCGGCGTCAACGCGGTCCATGCCATGGGGGCCTTCTCCTGGCTCCGCCGAGGCCATGGGCGGGAGAAGAGCGAGGACTAGAGAAGTCTGCGCGGGGACCGCCGCACCCCGGTGGCAAGCCACCGAGGGCGGGACGACGGCGGTCCCCGCGGGGACGCGGGCCGGGTCAGGGCCGGAATTCCGCGTCCAGGCGACCATGGAGGTCCGGGAGCCGCTCCGGAGGTCCTGCCGCCTCATCTCGGGTGTCGGTGTCGTCCTTCCGACGCCCACTAATCTGCCGGAGCCGTGTTAACCCTGTGCTGCGGGCGCGTGACACGTTCGTACCACTTGCCCGAAGGGCAGTTGGGAGCGGTTGGGACCCTTACGTGCCCTCACTTCGGGCCGCCTGCCAGGTACGCCAGCAGGTCCTGCCGGCTCACCACGCCCTTGGGCTTGCCCTCCACCAGCACGATCGCCGCGTCCGCCGCGCCCAGCACCGCCATCAGGTCCTCGACCGGCTCACCGGAGCCGACATGCGGCAGCGGCGGGCTCATGTGCTTCTCCAGCGGGTCGGTCAGCTCCGCGCGCTTAGCGAACAGGGCGTCCAGCAGCTCGCGTTCCACCACCGAGCCGATGACCTCGGCGGCCATCACATCGGGGTGACCGGCGCCCGGCTTGACGATCGGCATCTGCGAGACGCCGTACTCCCGCAGTACGTCGATGGCCTCGCCCACCGTCTCTTCCGGGTGCATATGGACCAGCGAGGGCAGTCCGCCCTCCTTGCCCTGGAGCACATCGCCGACCCGCACCGAGGGGCCGTCCTCCTCGAGGAAGCCGTAGTCGGCCATCCACTCATCGTTGAAGATCTTGGAGAGATAGCCGCGGCCGCTGTCGGGCAGCAGGACGACCACCACATCGTCCGGGCCGAGCCGCTCGGCGATCTTCAGGGCGCCCACGACGGCCATCCCGCAGGAGCCGCCGACCAGCAGCCCCTCCTCCTTGGCCAGCCGCCGCGTCATCTGGAAGGCGTCCTTGTCGGAGACGGCGACGATCTCGTCCGCGACGGTCTGGTCGTACGCGGTCGGCCAGAAGTCCTCGCCGACGCCCTCGATCAGATATGGGCGGCCGGAGCCGCCGGAGTAGACCGAGCCCTCGGGGTCGGCGCCGATCACCTGGACGCGGCCCTCGCTGGCCTCCTTCAGATAGCGGCCGGTGCCGGAGATCGTGCCGCCGGTGCCGACGCCCGCCACAAAGTGGGTGATCTTGCCTTCGGTCTGCTCCCACAGCTCGGGGCCGGTGGTCTCGTAGTGGGAGCGCGGGTTGTTCGGGTTGCTGTACTGGTCGGGCTTCCAGGCGCCCGGCGTCTCGCGGACCAGCCGGTCGGAGACGTTGTAGTACGAGTCGGGGTGCTCGGGGTCCACCGCGGTGGGGCAGACCACGACCTCGGCGCCGTAGGCCCGCAGCACGTTGATCTTGTCCGTGGACACCTTGTCCGGGCAGACGAAGACGCACTTGTAGCCCTTGCGCTGGGCGACCATCGCGAGGCCCACACCGGTGTTGCCGGAGGTCGGCTCCACGATGGTGCCGCCCGGCCTCAGCTCACCGGAGCGCTCGGCGGCCTCTATCATCCGGACCGCGATCCGGTCCTTCACCGAGCCGCCGGGGTTGAAGTATTCGACCTTGGCCAGGACGGTCGCCCGGATGCCTTCGGTCACGGTGTTGAGCTTCACCAGCGGGGTGTTGCCGACCAGCTCAATCATCGATTCGTAGTACTGCACACCTGCTCCTGGTCCGGTTCCGCGGGATCTCCGCGTCGGGGCGGCCGCCGTCGCGGGGCCTTGCTGTCAGCTTATTGCGCACTGCCGCCCTCCGACCGGCGCGTTGGGACGAAGCCTGCACGGGGCAACAAGTTGTTAGCAAGGCGTACAAAGGAGAAAGAAGCGCGTGCGCGTGCGGACGGAGGTGGGCTGGACCCATGTCGATGTCGAGGGCGAGGGTGGCGCGGCGGATCGCCGCCGCGGCGGCGTACGGGGGCGGCGGGATCGGGCTGCTGGGCGGGGTGACCGCCGTGCTGGTGCTCACCGAGGTGTCCCATGCCAAGCGGGTCGTGGGCGGGTCGGACGACCCGCCTCCGCGCGCGGACGGCCGATATGGCTTCGCCTTCGCCCGCAGGACCGGCCAGCCACCACTGCGGCTGGCCTTTCTCGGCGACTCCACGGCCGCCGGACAGGGCGTCCACCGCCCTAGTCAGACACCGGGCGCGCTGCTCGCCTCGGGGCTGGCGGCGGTCGCGGAGCGCCCGGTGGACCTGCGGAACGTGGCGCTGCCGGGGGCGCAGTCCAGCGATCTGGAGCGCCAGGTCACGCTGGTGCTGGAGGATCCGGACCTGCTCCCGGACGTATGCGTGATCATGATCGGCGCCAATGACGTCACCCGGCGGATGCCGCCCGCCAAGTCGGTGCGGCTGCTGTCGGACGCGGTGCGCAGGCTGCGCGAGACGGGTTGCGAGGTGATCGTGGGCACCTGTCCCGACCTCGGCACGATCGAGCCCGTCTATCAGCCGCTGCGCTGGATCGCGCGGCGGCTGAGCCGGCAGTTGGCCGCCGCGCAGACGATCGGGGTGGTGGAGCAGGGCGGGCGCACGGTCTCGCTGGGCGATCTGCTGGGCCCGGAGTTCGCGGCGAATCCGCGGGAGCTGTTCGGCCCGGACAACTACCACCCCTCGGCGGAGGGGTACGCCACGGCCGCGATGGCCGTTCTGCCGACCCTGTGCGACTCGCTGGGCCTGTGGCCCGAGGAGGCGCCGGAGATGCTCGACGAGGGCATCCTGCCGGTCGCCACGGCGGCGGCCGAGGCGGCCGCGGAGGGTGGCACGGAGGTCACCGCGGCCCGCGGCCCCTGGGCCCGTCTGCTGCGCCGCCAGGGCCCCGCCAAGAAGGAGCCCGCGGCCGTGTCCGGCTCCCCCGACACCTCGTCCCCGACGTCGCCGCCCCCTTCGGGCTGCTGACCCCGCCGGGCCGGGTCGGGGGCTGCGTCCCCTGGGCCTGGCCGCCCTGCCGCCCGGCGCGGGCCGATCCGCTCCGCCGGGTGCGGACGGCCCGTCTCGCGCCTTCGGCGCGTCCGAGTGGGCCGGGGGCACCGGGCCGGGCCTCCGGGCGCCCGCTCCCCGGCGCCCCTGCCCCGCTGCCCCATCGCGCCGAAGGCGCGGGACGTAAGCCGCACCCGACCCGGCCGCGCGGCCCGGACATCGCACAAGAAGGGCGCCGCGCCCGGGGCGACGCCCAGCCGCAAGAAGGGCGCCGCACCCGGGGCGGCCCCCAGCCGCTGAGCGTACGCTTGGAAAAAAGAGTCCGGTGTCACAGCCCGCACCCCGTGACCCTGCCGATACGTACGGGTAACTTCCCTCGGAGTCCCGCCCGCACCCCCGCCCCCATGGAGCCGTGATGCCCGAAGCAGTGATCGTCTCTGCCGCCCGTTCTCCCATCGGCCGCGCCTTCAAGGGCTCGCTCAAGGATCTGAGGCCGGACGACCTCACCGCCGAGATCATCCAGGCAGCGCTCGCCAAGGTCCCCGAGCTCGACCCCCACGAGATCGACGACCTGATGCTCGGCTGCGGGCTCCCGGGCGGTGAGCAGGGGCACAACCTGGGGCGGATCGTGGCCGTGCAGATGGGGATGGACCATCTCCCCGGCTGTACGATCACCCGCTACTGCTCCTCCTCCCTCCAGACCTCGCGGATGGCGCTGCACGCCATCAAGGCGGGCGAGGGCGACGTCTTCATCTCGGCGGGCGTCGAAATGGTCTCGCGGTCGAAGAAGGGCACCTCGGACGGGCTGCCGGACACCCACAACCCGGTGTTCGCGGAGGCCGAGGCCCGTACGGTCGCGCGCGCCGAGCAGGAAGGCTCCGACTGGCACGACCCGCGCGAGGACGATCTCCTGCCCGACCCGTACATCGCGATGGGCCAGACCGCCGAGAACCTGGCCCGGCTCAAGGGGGTCACCCGCGAGGAGATGGACGAGTTCGGCGTGCGGTCCCAGAACCTCGCCGAGGAGGCCATCAGGAAGGGCTTCTGGGAGCGTGAGATCACCCCGGTGACCACCCCCGACGGCACGGTCGTCAGCCAGGACGACGGCCCCCGCGCGGGCACCACCCTGGAGGCCGTGCGGGGCCTGAAGCCGGTCTTCCGCCCCGACGGCCGGATCACCGCGGGCAACTGCTGCCCGCTCAACGACGGCGCCGCGGCGCTGGTGATCATGTCCGACACCAAGGCGCGCGAGCTGGGCGTGACCCCGCTGGCGCGGATCGTGTCGACCGGTGTCACCGGCCTCTCCCCCGAGATCATGGGCTACGGCCCGGTCGAGGCGTCCAAGCAGGCGCTGGCCCGCGCCGGGATGTCGATCGGCGACATCGACCTGGTGGAGATCAACGAGGCGTTCGCCGCACAGGTCATCCCGTCCTACCGCGATCTGGGCATCGACCTGGACCGTCTCAATGTCAACGGCGGCGCGATCGCCGTGGGCCACCCCTTCGGCATGACCGGCGCCCGGATCACCGGCACGCTGATCAATTCGCTGCAGTTCCACGACAAGCAGTTCGGCCTGGAGACCATGTGCGTCGGTGGTGGCCAGGGCATGGCCATGGTCATCGAGCGCCTGAGCTAGGCCGCGGCGACACGTCTGCGACACTGGTTCGGTCCGGGCCGTGACCGGATCTCCCCCAGGATGTGACAAAAGTCCTGGGGGAGAGGTGTCTGCCCAGCTCAGCACCGGTGACCAAAGGCCCGCCCGGTACCGAATTCTGCCCATTTGGTGATGGTATGCACTGACGTCGAGAGGCGATAAGCCTCAAGCTGAGGTAGGAATTCGGGGGATCTACAGCCAACCGGGAGTACGTCAGTGAGCCCCACGAGTCTTGTCCTCCTCCTGGCCGCGGTGACCGCCACGGCCGTAGGGGCGGCCGCCCTGCACACCGCGCGCGGTGTGCGCCGGCAGATCAGTGAGCTGCGCGCCGAGCTCGCGGCCACCGGCGCCGCCGGTGCCCGGACGGGCGGCGGAGGCGACGGCACGGAGGGCGGCGCGACGGTGCCCGCGCCCCGCGCCACCCCGGCCGCCGAGATACGCGCGGCCGTCGCCGACGCGCTGGCCGAGGAGCGGGAGCGCGAGCTGGCCGAGGCGCGGGCGTTCTGGGCCGCCCAGGAGGCCAGGGACTCCACCGGAGCGGCCGACGCCCACTCGCTGCTGAGCGGGCCGGGCGGGTTCGAGGACGCCTCCCAGGACGCGCAGCTCTTCGTGCCCCGCCAGGCCGACCTGGCCGGGCTCGAACCGCTGCTCGGGCTGGACGCGCTGGGCCCCGAGGCCATGGACTCCGGCGGGGACCAGGAGCCCGAGGTCGAGTCCGAGGTGGAGCTGGAGCTGGGCGCCGGGGCGGAGCCCGCGGCCGAGCCCCGGGAGTCGGCCGAGCTGGCGGCGGCCCGCCGTCGCCATCCGTCCCACCCCGACTTCACCCCGTCGTCACCGGTCGCCGACCACGACCGTACGGTGACCCGGCTGACCGAGCTGGCCGACGCCCGCACCCCGCTCTCCGATGTGCGGCCCGGACCCCTCGGCACCCTCGATGTCTACGTCTTCGCCGACGGCACCACGATCTGTATGACCCCGGGCCACCGGGAGACCGCTGAGCGGCTGGCGGACGCGCTGCGCGAGGGCACCGCCCCGGTGCTGCTCGGCGGCTCGGGCGTCTCCGGTGCTTATGCGCTCACGTTCGGTTGCGGCGAGGAGAACGTGTACATCCTCGCCGACCGCGTCATCGCCTCGCTGTAGGGACACATCGCCCCGCTGTAAGCAGGCCCTCAGGCCGTGAGCAGGCTCATGGCTGTCAGCCGGGCCCCAGGCTGTGAGCAGGCCCTCAGACGCCGCAGCGCCCCGCCGCCTCCGCCACGAGCGCCACCGCCTCGGCGGCCCCCCGCGCCGTATCGCCGCCCCCGGCGCCCTCCGGCGCACGCTCCAGCGCGTGCACCAAGTCATGTCCGGCCACCGCCACCTGGTCGGCGACCACGAACAGCCCCGCGTCCGGCATGATCCGCGGCGGGGTTCCCGGCTCCTCGAGCCGCTGTGCGCGCACCGACAATTCCCTGGCCAGGGCCAGTCCTTCGGCCGCCGCGCCCGCGCGCAGCCGGGACTGCGGAAGGGCGCGCAACCGGTCGGCGAGCCGGTCGACGGCGGCCAGGAGGGGGGAGACATCATCCACGCTCCGAGCGTATGCGCCACTGAGGGACTGTTGCCAACGGGCGAACACTCAGGCACGGTGAGCTGAAGGAAACCCGGGCCAGCGACCCGGGTCCGGCATGGAAGCGTCCGGAGGCGCCGATGTCCCAAATCTTCTCCGACGAGACTCACCGGAACCTACTCTCCCGCATCCCCCAGTGCACGGGCCGTGAAGTCGCCGACTGGCTGCGCACGGTCGACGAGGGCCCCGCATTCTTCCGATTCGAGGAGAAGGTCAGCTGGCTGCGCGGCGAGCACCAGCTCGCCTACGGTCATGCGAAGGCCATCATCCATGAACACGACTTGAGGCGTGCGGCACGCAAACTGCTGTAGCCGCTGCCCGGAGGCAGAAGCGTGTATGACAGACCCACCGAACGGAGCGGCTTAAGCCGCATAGCAAGAAGGGCCCGCGGAGGTCTTCGCCTCCGCGGGCCCTTCTACGCGCTGTCTACGCGCTGCCTACGTGCTACGCGACACTCAGGAGCTAGTCCCTGAAGATCGAGATCAGCCGGAGCAGCTCCAGGTAGATCCACACCAGCGAGAGCGTCAGCCCGAAGGCGGCCAGCCAGGACTCCTCGCGCGGAGCGCCGTACCGGACACCGTCCTCGACCTGCTTGAAGTCCATCGCCAGGAACGCCGCGCCGAGCACGACGCCGACGAGGCCGAAGACGATGCCGAGGCCACCGCTGCGGAAGCCGAGGCCGTCCCCGCCGCCGATGGCGGCGAACAGCAGGTTGACCGCCATCAGCAGGATGAACCCGATGGCGGCGGCGAGCACAAAGCGCTGGAATCGCGCGTTCACCCGGATGAGGCGGGTCTTGTACGCGACGAGCACACCGACGAACACGGCCATCGTGCCGAGCACGGCCTGCATCGGGATGCCGGACCAGCGATCGTTGTACACCTGGCTGATAACGCCGAGGAAGAGGCCCTCGAAGAGGGCGTAACCCAAGATCAGCGCGGGCGAGGCCGTGCGCTTGAACGACTGGACGAGACCGAGCACCAGCGCCACGAGCGCGGCGCCGAAGCCCACGCCCACCGGAAGCTGCGCGATCCACGCGACCGCGGCGGCGACGATGACGGTACCGAGGGTCATACCGGTGCGCATGACGACGTCGTCCATCGTCATCCGGCCGGTCTGCGGCGGGCCCGCCGGCGGCGCGCCGTACATCTGCTGCAGCTGTTCGGGGGTCAGATTCTGCTGGTCGCCCGCCGCGTAGGGGTTCGTGGGCGGCTGTGTCTGCGCGTACGGGTTACCGCCCGCGTACGGGTTGGCCTGACCGGCGGCGGGACTCCCGGCCTGCGGCGCCGCGCCGAAACCGGCGTAGCCGCCGCTGCGGCTGAACCCCCGTCGCGAGAAGACCGGGTTGCTGCTCCTCATCTCACTCCTCCGTGGCCGCCGGGCGCGACCTTGACTCAAGAGTAATGGGTAAGCAAAGAAAGCACCCTAGTGCCCAAGGAGGATCTTTTCACGCAGGAAGAGGCAGCGCGAGGCCCCTGCGGGCCCCGCGCCCGCACTTGGGGCGACCATCCACACACGCTGAGTGCGCCCACCGGATCTGAAGGTGCCCGGAACCGGACTTGAACCGGTACGCCCGCGAGGGGCAGCGAGGTTTAAGCTCGCCGTGTCTGCATTCCACCATCCGGGCAGCGGTTCCCCCTGGGCCGCACGGTGCGCATACGGCCCTCCCCTGGAAGAGAGCAGCACGAGCCTATCCGGGGACATGCCCCCGCACAGTGAATCCTCGACCCGAGGTTGTCTTATTTTATTGGCAACTGAGGGAGCATCAGCAGCGGGGCGGGGTACCCAAAGATGCCGACGGCCATTGGACCTGCCGATATGCCCTGAACCCCCGTTAACTGCGGATTGACGCAATCTCGACGCCCCGGACGGGGTGTCCTCTCCTCCTCAAGGAGGACTCCGCCACCACCACCTACATCGCGAGACCCCCACGAGAACGGGAGCACGGGCGGATCCCGCTCCCCTTCACAACCGGAACCATGGAGTGACGTCCCGCCCACTCCCGCAGAGCACGACAGGAGTCATTCACCGTGACCACCATGCCCCTCGGCGTCAAAACCACCGCCCACTCCACCGGGGCGGCCGCCCGCGCCACGGACCTGAGCAAGGTCTACGGCGAGGGCGAGACCCAGGTCATCGCCCTGGATTCGGTCTCCGTCGAGTTCCGCCAGGCCGAGTTCACCGCGATCATGGGCCCCTCCGGCTCCGGCAAGTCCACGCTGATGCACTGCATGGCGGGTCTCGACACCATCTCCAGCGGCTCGGCCCGGATCGGCGACGTCGAACTGACCACGCTCAAGGACAAGAAGCTCACCCAGCTGCGCCGGGACAAGATCGGCTTCATCTTCCAGGCGTTCAACCTGCTGCCGACGCTGAACGCGCTGGAGAACATCACCCTCCCGATGGACATCGCGGGCCGCAAGGCCGACCAGGCGTGGCTGGACCAGGTGGTGGCCACGGTCGGTCTGGCCGGGCGGCTCAAGCACCGCCCCAACCAGCTGTCGGGTGGTCAGCAGCAGCGCGTCGCCGTGGCCCGCGCCCTGGCCGGCCAGCCGGAGATCATCTTCGCCGACGAGCCGACCGGCAACCTGGACTCCCGCTCCGGCGCCGAGGTTCTGGGCTTCCTCCGCAACTCGGTACGGGAGCTGGGCCAGACGATCGTGATGGTGACCCATGACCCGGTCGCCGCGTCCTACTCCGACCGGGTGGTCTTCCTCGCCGACGGCCGGATCGTGGACGAGCTGCGGAGCCCCACCGCCGACTCGGTGCTGGACCGCATGAAGCGCTTCGACGCCAAGGGCCGCACGAGCTGACGCGGGGCGCGCGCCCGTATAAAGCACGCCGCCCCGCCCTCCCCCACTCCACCCTTCAGGACTGACACCTCATGCTCCGTACAGCCCTGCGCAATGTGCTTGCGCACAAGGCCCGGTTGCTGATGACCGTGCTCGCCGTGATGCTCGGCGTGGCCTTCGTCGCCGGCACCCTGGTCTTCACCAACACCATCTCCGACGCGTACCAGAAGAGCTCCCAGAAGGGCTTCAAGGGCGTCGACCTCGCCATCACCCCCGACAAGAAGGACGACGACTCCGCCAACCCCGGTGAGGCGCCCCGGCTGAGCCAGCGGCTGCTGGACCAGGCGGCCAAGGCGCCCGGCGCCGCCTCCGCCTACGGTGTGGTGAAGGGCTCCTCCTCCCTCGCCGACAAGAAGGGCGACCTGCTCGGCGGCGGCTTCTCCAACCTCGGCGGCAACTACTACCCGGGCGCCGACGGCAAGGACCCCCGGTACAACATGACCGAGGGCCGCGCCCCCAAGGCCGCGGGTGAGATCGCGCTCGACTCCAGGACCGCCGAGCGCGGCCACTACAAGGCCGGGGACTCCATCCGGGTCTCCGTCGACGGCCCGGTGCGCACCGAGAAGGTCGTCGGCGTCTTCACCACCGACGACGGCAATGTCGCGGCGGGCGGCACCCTCGCGCTGTACGACACGGCCACCGCGCAGAAGCTGTTCGGCAAGCCCGGGCAGTTCGACGAGATCGATGTGAAGGCCGCCGCGGGCACCTCGCAGTCCGCCCTGAAGTCGTCGGTCGACAAGATCCTGCCCGAGCAGGCCAAGGCCACCACCGCCAAGAAGCTCGCCAAGGACCAGGCCAAGGCGATCGAAGAGAGCATGAGCAGCATGCAGACCGCGATGCTGGTGTTCGCCGGTATCGCGCTCTTCGTCGGCATCTTCATCATCGTCAACACCTTCACCATGCTGGTCGCCCAGCGCACCAAGGAGCTCGCCCTGATGCGCGCGGTGGGTGCGACCCGCCGTCAGGTCACCCGCTCGGTGCTGATCGAGGCCACCGTCGTGGGCGCCGTCGCGGCCGTGGTGGGTCTCGCCGCCGGTGTCGGCATCGGGGCCGTGCTGCGCTCGGTGCTCAACTCCACCGGGGCCAACGTCCCGGACGGTCCGCTGATCGTCGCGCCGACCACGGTGCTGGCCTCGGTGGTCGTGGGCGTCGTGGTGACCGTGCTCTCCGCCTGGCTGCCCGGCCGGCGCGCCGCCAAGATCCCGCCGGTCGCCGCGATGAACAGCGTGCACGCCGCGCCGACCACCCGCGGTCTGGTGGTGCGCAACACCATCGGCGCGATCCTCGCCGCGGCCGGTGCCGCGCTGGTGGTCGCCGGTGCGGGCATGGGCGGCGACGGCCAGGGCCCGATGGCGTTCGGCGCGGCCGTCCTGGTGATCGGCGTCTTCGTGCTCACCCCGCTGCTGTCCCGGCCGCTGATCGCGGCCGCCTCCCCGGTGCTGCGGATCTTCGGGATGCCCGGCAAGCTGGCCCGGCAGAACGCGGTGCGCAACCCGCGCCGCACCGCCGCCACCGCCTCCGCCCTGATGGTGGGTCTCACTCTGATCACCGGTATGACGGTGATCGCTGGATCCATGCAGAAGGGGATCGACAAGATGGCGGCCGACGGGCTGAGGTCCGACTACGTCGTCAGCATGGGCGGGGGCGGGACCGGCGGGCGGCCGCTGTCGCCCGAGGTGTCCAAGACCCTGGCGAAGCTGCCGGAGGTCACCACGATCAGCCCGCTGCGCTCCTCCCCGGCCCGGGTCGCCGGCGACTCCGACTCCCTGACGGGCGTCGACCCGAAGGCCATCAAGGACCTGGTGAAGGTGGACTTCACCGAGGGCTCGTTCGCCGCGCTCGGGGGCACCAAGGCCCTCATCGACGACAAGATCGCCGATGAGCACCGCTGGAAGGTCGGCTCCACCATCCCGGTGACCTACGAGGACGGCCGCAGCGGCAAGCTGACCGTGGGCGGTGTCTACGAGGGCAACCAGATGATCCGCGGCGTCATGGTCGACAGCGCCACGGTCACCCCGCACATGACCACCGTCGCGGACTTCCAGGTGATGCTGAAGACCAAGGGCGGCGCCACGGAGAACAACAAGGACCTGCTGAAGAAGACGCTCGGCGACAACCCGGCGATCAAGATCCAGAACAAGCAGGACACCTCCGACGAGATCGCCAGCGCCTTCACCCTGATGCTGAACATGCTCTACGGGCTGCTCGCCATGGCCGTGATCGTCGCCGTGCTCGGTGTCATCAACACCCTGGCGATGTCGGTCTTCGAGCGGTCCAAGGAGATCGGCATGCTGCGGGCGATCGGCCTGGACCGGGGCGGCATCAAGCGGATGGTCCGGCTGGAGTCGCTGGTCATCTCGCTCTTCGGCGGGGTGCTCGGCCTCGGGCTCGGCGTCTTCTTCGGCTGGGCGGCCGGTGAGCTGATCGCCACCGAGCTGCCGAGCTACGAGCTGGTGCTTCCGTGGCCCCGGATGGCACTGTTCCTGCTGATGGCCGCGCTCGTGGGCGTCATCGCGGCGCTGTGGCCGGCCCGGCGGGCCTCCAAGCTCAACATGCTGGCCGCCATCAAGGCCGAGTAGCCGAGCGAGCCGCACAGCGGCGAGCCGGACACGGGACGTCCCCGTCCGCCCCTCTCCGGGGCGGGCGGGGACGTCCGCGTCGTGGCCGGTTCCAGCCGCCTTCGGCCGCCTTCAGCCGCGCCAGTCGCGGGCGCGCAGCGGAAGCCCCGAGGCCCCGCCCTCGGGAGTGCGCACGGCGAGGACCTGGTTGACCCCGATCCGGTTGCGCTCGAAGGAGAGCGCGGAGGCCGCCATGTAGAGCCGCCAGACCCGGGCCCGGCCCGGGGAGGTCAGCCGCACGGCCTGGGCCCAGGACCGCTCCAGGTTGGCGACCCAGCGGCGCAGCGTGAGCGCGTAGTGCTCGCGGATGGCCTCCACGTCGCGCACCTCGAAGCCCGCCTCCTCCAGCTGGGCCACGGTCCGGCCGACCGGGGCGAGCTCACCGTCGGGGAAGACATAGCGGTCGATGAACTCGTCCACGTGGTACGCCTCTTCGTCCGGCTGGGGGCGCCGGGCGATCTGGTGGTTGAGCAGCCGCCCGCCGGGCCGCAGCAGCCGGTGCAGGATGGCGGTGTACTCGGCGTACCGCACGGCGCCCACATGCTCGGCCATGCCGATCGAGGAGATGGCGTCGTAGGGGCCGTCCGGGACCTCGCGGTAGTCCTGGACCCGGATCTCCACCTGGTCGGTGAGCCCGGCGTCCGCGATGCGCTTACGGGCGTACGCCGCCTGCTCCTCGGAGAGCGTGACGCCGACGGCGCGCACCCCGTACTCGCGCGCCGCGTGCAGCACCATCGAGCCCCAGCCGCACCCCACGTCCAGCAGCCGATGGCCGGGCTTCAGGGCCAGCTTGCGGCAGACCAGGTCCAGCTTGGCGCGCTGGGCCTCCTCCAGCGTGGAGTCCGCCTGGTCCCAGTAGGCGCAGGAGTAGACCATCGAGGGGCCGAGCACCAGCTCGTAGAAGTCGTTGCCGACGTCGTAGTGGTGGCTGATGGCCTTGCGGTCGCGGCGCGGGGAGTGCAGCGAACCGAGGCTGGTCCGGGCCTCCTCGCGCGGCGGGGGCGGCGGCAGCCCCGGCCCGGCGAGCGCGATCATCTCCCGGGCGGCGGTGCGCAGCCCGGGGTCGCGCAGCGCCTGGAGGCCGGTGCGGAGCCGGGACCGCGGCGCGGTCGCGGGGCCGCGCTCCCACAGCAGTCCGGACAGCCGGTCCAGGGCCTCGTACAGATCGCCCTCGACATCGAGGTCCCCGGCGACCCAGGCGCGGGCCAGGCCCAGCTCGCCCGGCCGCCACAGGATCCTGCGCAGCGCCCGGCGGTGCCGGATGACCAGGGTGGGCGCGCCGGGTGGACCGGTCTCGCTGTGGTCCCAGGCGCGGACGCGGATCGGGAGGGGGGTTCCCAGCACCTCCTCGGCCAGGGTGGCGATCCGCCCAGCGGCGTCGGCCATATCACACCTCCGTGATGGCGAGTCAGGAAGATTCACTCACCACGTAAACACCATGGAACCCGCCGTACAGTCCCGCCGACACGTCTGGAATCGGCAAAACAGCTTCAAAAGCGGGCCATCGGAGGGCGTCCGAGGGCAGACGTAAGGGCGTCCGCCCCACGGATGGCGGACGCCCTCGGCGTTCATTTGTACGGGTCGGGCCCGTATGGCCGGGCCGGTCGGGCCCGTATGGGTCAGGACGCCTTGGCCTTCTCGGCCGGGGCCGCGGGCTTGGCCGCGGTGGCGGCGCTGACCGGGGAGGCGGCCTCGTAGAACTCCTCGCGGGGGTTCTCGATGGCGCCGAGCGAGACGACCTCGCGCTTGAGGAACATCCCCAGTGTCCAGTCGGCGAGCACCCGGATCTTGCGGTTGAAGGTCGGCATGGCCATGCCGTGGTAGCCACGGTGCATGTACCAGGCCAGGCGGCCCTTCAGCTTGATCTTCATCTTGCCGAAGACGATCATCGCGACGCCCTTGTGGAGGCCCAGGCCCGCGACGGCGCCCTTGTTGGCGTGCTTGTACTCCTTCTGCGGGAAGCCCCGCATACCGGAGATCACATTGTCACCGAGGACCTTGGCCTGGCGCAGCGCGTGCTGGGCGTTCGGCGGGCACCAGGCGCCCTCGCCGGTGGCGAGGTCCGGGACCTGGGCGTTGTCACCGGCGGCCCAGATGTAGTCGCTGCCCTGGACCTGGAGGGTCGGGGCGGTGTCCACATGGCCGCGCGGGCCGAGCGGGATGCCGAACCGGGCCAGCGCCGGGTTGGGCTTGACGCCCGCGGTCCACACGATGGTGTTGGAGTCGACCTCGAGGCCGTTCTTGAGGACGACATGGCCGTCGACGCAGGAGTTCATCGAGGTCTCGAGGTAGACCTCGATACCGCGCTTCTGCAGGTGCTCCAGACCCCACTTGCCCAGCTTCGGGCCGACCTCGGGGAGGATCTTGTCGGCGGCGTCGACGAGAACGAAGCGCATGTCCTCGCGCTTGACGTTCGGGTAGTACTTGGCCGCGTCACGGGCCATGTCCTCGACCTCGCCGATGGTCTCCGCGCCGGCGAAGCCACCGCCGACGAAGACGAAGGTGAGCGCCTTGCGGCGGATCTCCTCGTCCGTGGTGGAGTCGGCCTTGTCGAGCTGCTCGAGGACGTGGTTGCGCAGGCCGATGGCCTCCTCTACGCCCTTCATACCGATGCCGTTCTCCGCGAGACCGGGGATCGGGAAGGTGCGGGAGACCGCGCCGAGGGCGACGACCAGGTAGTCGAAGGGCAGCTCGTACGTCTCGCCGACGAGCGGCTGGATGACGGCGACCTTGCGGTCCTGGTCGATGGTCGACACTCGGCCGGTGAGGACCTCCGCCTTGGGGAGCACGCGCCGCAGCGGAACCACGACGTGGCGCGGGGAGATGCTGCCGGCCGCAGCTTCGGGGAGGAAGGGCTGGTACGTCATGTACGAGCGAGGGTCGACGACCGTGACGGTCGCCTCGCCGTACCGCATCTTCTTCAGAATGCGGCGCGCCGCGTACAAGCCAACGTACCCACCGCCTACAACGAGGATCCTGGGACGCTCCGTGGTGCTCATGATTCGAGTATCCAGCACCCCTTGGGGGGGACCTCGTGAGCCCCTTCACAAGCATAGTGGGAGCATCTGCTACACTCCGCCGCCCCCGTGATGGACGCCATACCGGCAGAGCGGAACCACTGACTGGAACGGTACGTTCCCACCCCTCTGAGCAGGGCTTGTGCCTGAACGCGGGAGTAGACCAGACGGTCCCCGCGGAGCCACCGAACACCGCCCTGACACCTCACGATCCGGTCAGTTGCGGGGCCCGGCCCCCGAAACCGCCTCAGAGCGCCGCATCGGGCGGCCACCAGGCGCCTTTTTCATGTGAAGAGTTTCACGAACTTTCTCGGAGGCGGCTCACGGAAGGCCCCCGAAGGGGGTTCCGCGGCCGCTCATACGTTGTCCCGGCCGCTCAGGCGATGCTCCAGGCGAGCCCGTCGAGGATGTCATGTTCACTCACCACGACCTCCTCGGCGCCGGACCTTTCCATGATCGAAAGCAGGATGAGTGCCCCCGCCCCGATCACATCGATCCGCCCCGGATGCATCACCGGGATCTCCGCCCGCTCGGCGTGGCTGGAGCTGAGCAGCATGCCCGTGATCTCGCGGACCTGGCCGAGGGTGATCCGGGAGTGGTGGATCGCGGAGGAGTCGTACTCCTTCAGACCCAGCGCGATCCCGGCCACGGTGGTGACCGAACCGGCAAGACCGACCAGCGCGTGGCCGTCCGCGGGACGGCAGGCGCGGCCGAGCGGCACGGTGCGCTCGGCCAGGTCCAGCGCCTGCTCCACATCGGTCCTTATGGCGGCGATCTGATCCTCCGTCGGGGGATCGGTGATCCGGCCGTCCACCACCAGATGGCGCTCGGTCAGCCGGACGCAGCCGATGTCCACGCTGCGGGCCGCCCGCACTCCCTCACCGCCCTCGACGAACTCCGTCGAACCGCCGCCGATGTCCACCACCAGATACGGCCCGGCCATACGGTCATGGCCGGTGAGCTCCTTGGTGGCCCCGGTGAAGGAGAACTCCGCCTCCTGGTCCCCGGTGATCACCTCGGGCTCCACGCCCAGGATCTCCACGACCCCGCGCACGAACTCCGCGCGGTTCTCGGCGTCCCGGGAGGCGGAGGTGGCCACGAAGCGGACGCGCTCGGCGCCCAGCTCACGCACGACCTCCGCGTACTCGCGGCAGGCGGCGAAGGTGCGCTCCAGCGCCTCGGGGGCGAGCCGGCCGGTGCGGTCCACGCCCTGGCCCAGCCGGACGATCCTCATCCGGCGGTCGAGCTCGGTCAGCTCCCCGGTGGCCGGATCGGCGTCCGCCACCAGCAGCCGGATCGAGTTGGTGCCGCAGTCCACGGCGGCGACGCGGGTCATGCGCTCTCCTCCCGGCTCGGGGCCCCGGCCTGGCAGGGGCTCACACACGGGCCCTTGCGCCACCACTCCGGCAGCATCGCGATCGCCTCGTCCCCCAGCGGATTGACCCCGGGGCCGGCCGCGAGGGAGTGGGCCACCAGCACATGCAGGCACTTCACCCGGTCCGGCATCCCGCCCGCGCTGGGGAAGCCCTGGAGCACCTCGACGGCGTCGCGGCGCGCGATGTAGTCCTCGTGGGCCGCGCGGTAGGCGGCGGCCAGCTCGGGGTCGGTGCCCAGCCGGGCCGTCATCTCCTTCATCACGCCCTCGGCCTCCAGCGTGCCGATCGCGGACGCGGCGCGCGGACAGGTCAGGTAGTAGAGGGTGGGGAAGGGCGTACCGTCCTCGAGTCGCGGCGCGGTCTCCACGACGTCCGGATTGCCGCAGGGGCAGCGGTGCGCGATCGCGCGCAAACCCCGGGGCACGCGGTTCAGCTGCTCCCGTACGGCGTGAATGTCCGCGTCGGTGGGCGCGGTGGGCTCCGTCTGGGGCGGGGGCGTATCCATCAGTGGGAAACTTCTTCTTCTTCGTTTCGGTTCGTCACCGGGTGCGGCCGGCGGCCGGAGCGCGGCGCCTCAGCGGCGCGCGCTGCCCGCCCCCGCCGCGTCCGCCGTGTCCACGGCGTCCCAGAGGTTGGTGTACCAGGGGCGGCCGGCCGCGCCCTGGTCGGTGGAGCGCTCGGTGGAGCCGCCGCCGTCCACCATGCTGTAGCCGGTCTCCCCCGGCATCAGGAAGTGCAGCCGCTCCCGGGCCTGCTGCTCGGTGTAGGCGGGGTCGCGCAGCCGGGCCTTCCGCTCCCGCAGCTTCTTCACGTCCTCGCGGGCCCGCTGGGCCTCGTGCCGCTGCTCGGCGATGTCGGAGCGCTGGGAGATGTACTGCCGCATCGGATAGGCGAGCGCCACGACGAGGGAGCAGACGACCAGCGCGAGCAGGGCGGCCCGGCCGGTCAGCCGGCCGCGGCGGCGCTTGGTGCGCACGCGGTAGACCCGGGCGGCGGCGTGCTCGCCGAGCGCCTTGAGCCTGGTCGCGGTGGAGAACCGTTCCCGATCCGCCGGCACGTCGCCTCCCCGGTGATGACTTCGCTTGGGCGGCGCCGTCGAGCGACGCCGTCCCCGGCCACGGTACGGGACCGCGGCCGGGGACAGGGGTCAGACGTGTCCGCTCAGCCCTTGAAGCGCGGGAAGGCGGAACGGCCCGCGTACACCGCGGCGTCGTCGAGGATCTCCTCGATGCGCAGCAGCTGGTTGTACTTGGCCACCCGCTCGGAGCGGGCCGGGGCGCCGGTCTTGATCTGGCCGCAGTTGGTGGCGACGGCCAGGTCGGCGATGGTGACGTCCTCGGTCTCACCGGAGCGGTGCGACATCATGCACTTGTAGCCGCTGCGCTGGGCCAGCTCGACAGCGTCGAGGGTCTCGGTCAGCGAGCCGATCTGGTTGACCTTGACCAGCAGGGCGTTCGCGGTGTCGCTGTCGATGCCGCGGGACAGCCGCTCGGGGTTGGTGACGAAGAGGTCGTCGCCGACCAGCTGGACCTTGTCGCCGAGCTGCTCGGTGATGGTCTTCCAGCCGTCCCAGTCCTCCTCGTTCAGCGGGTCCTCGATGGAGACCAGCGGGTACGCGGCGACCAGCTCGGCGTAATACGAGGTCATCTCGGCGGCGGAGCGGGACTGGCCCTCGAACTGGTACGTGCCGTCCTTGTAGAACTCGGAGGCGGCGACGTCCAGCGCGAGCGCGATGTCCTGGCCCGGCTGGTAGCCCGCCTTCTTGACCGCCTCGAGGATCAGGTCGAGGGCCTCGCGGTTGGAACCGAGGTTCGGCGCGAAGCCGCCCTCGTCGCCGAGGCCGGTGGACAGGCCGCGCTCCTTCAGCACGGACTTCAGGGTGTGGTACACCTCGGCGCCCCAGCGCAGGGCCTCGGAGAAGGACTCCGCGCCCACGGGGGCGATCATGAACTCCTGGATGTCCACATTGGAGTCGGCGTGCGACCCGCCGTTGAGGATGTTCATCATCGGCACCGGCAGCAGATGGGCGTTCGGGCCGCCGAGGTAACGGAAGAGGGGGAGGTCGGACGCCTCGGAGGCGGCGTGCGCGACGGCGAGGGAGACACCCAGGATCGCGTTGGCACCGAGCGAGGACTTGTCCGGGGTGGCGTCCAGGTCGAACATCGCCTGGTCGATCAGCCGCTGCTCGGTGGCGTCATAGCCGACCAGCTCCGGGCCGATCTGCTCGATCACGGCGAGGACGGCCTTCTCCACGCCCTTGCCGTTGTAGCGGTTCTTGTCGCCGTCACGGAGCTCGAGGGCCTCGAAGGCGCCGGTGGAGGCGCCGGACGGCACGGCGGCACGGCCGGTGCTGCCGTCGTCGAGGCCAACCTCGACCTCGACCGTGGGGTTGCCTCGCGAGTCGAGGATCTCGCGAGCTACGACGACGTCGATGGACGGCACGAGGTTCTCCTTCGTATGGGTCTGCGGTAGCAGCACGAGCCTAACGGCCCGGGAGGGCTGCGCCCCGCGTTCGCCCGCCCCACGAGACAGGGGCGTGGCACAAAAAGCCAGATTCTGGATCAGAAATCCAGATTTCGCATGCATGGGGAAAGCCCCGGCGGGGCGCGCCATAGGAGTGGCACGCCCGGCCGGGGCTCGTTCTCGGGGGCCGGCCTCAGCGGAGGTGCAGCTGCTGGCCGCCGGCCTCAGCGGAGGTGCAGCTGCTGGCCCGGGAAGATCAGGTCGGCCTGCTCCACGATGTCCTTGTTCAGCTCGAAGAGCTTCTTCCAGCCGCCCTTGACGTCGTGGGCCTTGGCGATCTTGCCGAGGGTGTCGCCGGACTTGACCTTGTACTCGCCGTCACCCTTCTTGATCGGGCCACGGGTCTGGTGCCGCGCGGCGCGCTCCGGCGCGGTGTGCGGCTGCGCCTTCGGCTGGGCCTTCGGCTGGGCGGCCGGGGCCGACTTGGTGGTCGCCGAGGACTGGTCCTGCGAGCCGGAGGGCGCGGACGGGGCGGACGGGCTGCCGCCGGAGGTCAGACCCTTGCCGCAGACCGGCCAGGCGCCCTTGCCCTGGCTGCCCAGGACCTTCTCGGCGATCTGGATCTGCTGGGCCTTGCTGGCCTTGTCCGCGGTGGAGGCGTAGGCCGTGCCGCCGTAGGCGGCCCAGGTGGAGCTCGAGAACTGCAGGCCGCCGAAGTAGCCGTTGCCGGTGTTGATCGACCAGTTGCCACCGGACTCGCACTGCGCGACCTGGTCCCACTGCGAGGTGGTGGCCGCGGAGGCGGAGGTCGCCCCGATGAGCGGTGCCGCCACGGCGGCACCGGCGAGACCGGTGAGTGCGGCGATACGGGTGGCCTTGGAGGGGCGGCGGTGCTTCCCGTTGGACTTGAGCATTTTGGTTCGTTTCCTCACCGACGCCTACGAGGTGAGCTGTCGGGTTCGGACGTGAGTTGCCCGGCCGGTCGCGATGGTCGCTCCCGGCTTCACCCCTAGCCGACAAGCCCGTATCCACAGGCCATTCGGCACCTACCTTGGGTCCCCCGCTCCTGCCTTCGGCGCTGACGCGTCGGTTTCCCCCCGACCGCCGGCAGGATTCGGCGTGACGATCGACGGTGCCCGCGGTGGCGAGCGAAAAGACGTTAAACACACCTTCCAAGAAGGTTCAAACACCCCAAGGGCAGTGATTGGGGCTGTAATTGATCTCACCCGGCCCACATCGACGCAGGTGGGGCCGGGTGAGGAGGGATCGGACACGAGGTGCGCCCCGGAAAATGTGACGAGATGTATGTCTCACCGGGTCCAGATCGGGCAATTCCCCCCGAATCACTGCTCCCTGATGGTGAGGTCAAGTCGCTGACCAGGAATGATCAGATCGGGGTCGACCCCGATGAGGTCCTCGTTGGTTTCGTAGAGCCCTTCCCAACCGCGGGACACATTCTGGTGCTCGGCGATCCCTGACAGGTTGTCACCGGGGCGAACGGTGTAATCATCGTCCGTGGAGTCCTCGTCCCGGTCCGAAGCGCCGCGCGAGGCATGGCGCCCGGAGGGCCGCGCGCTCCCCGCGCCGCCGTCGTCGGCCCGCTCCCCGGCGTCCGGGGAGCCGCGGTGGCGGCCCGAGGGGTCCGCCGAGGGGCTCTTGGAGCCGTCCGACGCCGAGGGTCCGTCCGAGCGTGAGGGGCTGTCCGAGCGTGAGGGGCCGTCCGAGTCCGGGTCGTCCGACGCCGGGTCGTCCGACGCGGAGCCGTCAAGGCCATCCGGGGATTGGGAGGTGTGCGGCGCCTCCGGCTCCTCGGCCGACCCGGAGGCGTCCGGCGCGTCCGGCTTGTCGGCGCTGTCGGACGTCCCCGAACGGTCCGCGTCCGAGGAGGAGCCGTCCCGCTCCCGGTCCCCCTGGCCGTCCCCGTCTCGGCCCGTCCCCGGGTTCGGGGTGGCCGTGCTGCCGGGGTCCACGTCGGGGGCGCCGCCGCCGTCGGTGAGCCCGGCGCCCAGCGCACAGCTCGGCCAGGCGTCGGGGCCGCGGTCGCCGAGGATCGCCTCAGCGACGGATATCTGCTGGGAGCGGCTGGCGAGGTCGGGGCGCGGGGCGTACTCCGTGCCGCCGTACTTCTTCCACATGTCGAGGGTCAGCTGGAGCCCGCCGTAGAAACCGTTGCCCTCGTTGGCGCTCCACATACCGCCGCTCTCGCACTCGGCGACGTGATCCCATGTGGCGGTCTGGGCGGCCTGTGCGCCGGTCGCCCCGAAGAGGGGCATGGCGAGGCCCGCTCCCGTGACCCCCGCCGCGACGATGATGGCCGGAGCCTGACGGGGGCGACGGTGTCGACCATTACCGGAACGCATGCGATTGACCTCTCCTATGGCGCTATGGCCCTATGGCGACAAGGTTTGCCGGTGAACATAGCGAGGGCACTCGATCATCACAAGGCGATGTATCCGAGGTCACGCCAAGGTCACACGGTTGATCATTCGTCACGTATGTCCGCCCGTAAGGGCCTTGGGGGCCCCGGCCGCCCGTTTCGCAGGTCTCAGCCGTCCGCGGAATTCCAGGTCACCGGGAGCGCGCGCAGCCCGCGCATGATGAGCCCGCCACGCCACCGCAGATCGTCCGGATCCTCCGCGAGCCGCAGCCCGGGCAGCCGCCGCAGCAGGGTGGCGATCGCGGTCTGGGCCTCCAGCCGGGCCAGCGGGGCACCCAGACAGTAATGGATGCCATGGCCGTAGCCGAGGTGCTGGTTGTCCCGGCGGGTGAGATCGAGGACGTCCGGCTCCGCGAACCGCTCGGGGTCCCGGTCGGCCGCGGCGAGCACCACCAGCACCGGCTCTCCCTCGGCGATGCGCTGCCCGGCGAGGGTGAGCGGCTCGGTGGCGAACCGCCAGGTGGCGATCTCCACGGGTCCGTCGTAGCGGAGCAGTTCCTCGACCCCGGCGGCGAGCAGCCGCTCGTCCCCTTCTTCCAGGGCCCGCTGCATGAGGGCGCGCTGCTCCGGATGGCGCAGCAACGCGTAGACGCCGTTGCCGATGAGATTGACGGTCGTCTCGAAGCCGGCGAAGAGAAGGATGAAGGCCATGGCCGCGGCCTCGTTCTCGGTGAGGTGCTCACCGTGGTCGCCGGCCCGGATCAGCCCCGAGATCAGATCCTCCCCGTCCCCTTCTTCCCCGCGCTCCGCGAGCTCCAGGCGCTTGCGGTGGATCAGCTCGCCCAGATACGCCCGGATCCTCTTCACGGCGCGGGCCACTCCGCCGCGCGGGCCGCCGCCGTGCCGGATCATCGCGCCGGCCCAGTCACGGAAGTCGTCCTGGTCCTCGCGCGGCACCCCGAGCAGATCGCAGATGGCGTAAATAGGGAGGGGGAAGGCGAACTCATGAATGAGATCCGCTTCTCCCCTCCCTTCGAAGGCGTCGATGAGCTGATCGGTGAGGGTCCGTACCCGGGGGGCGAACGCGGCCACCCGCCGCGGGGTGAACGCCTTCGACACCAGCCGCCGCAGCCGGGTGTGGTCGGGAGGGTCGATATTGAGCAGATGTGTCATCAGCTCGGCGCGCCGTTCGCCCGGGATGCCCACCTTGCCCTTGGCATGGGCCGCGGCACTGTGCCGCTGGGGGTTCTTCGAGAGCCGGGGATCGGCCAGCGCCCTCCGGGCATCGGCGTAACGCGTCACCAGCCAGGCGTCCACACCGCTGGGCAGCGTGGTCCGGTGCACCGGGGCGTGGTCGCGTAGCCAGGCGTACGCGGGGTAAGGATCGCTGGCGAACTCCCAGGTGAAGAGGGTGGGAGCGGAGCTGTCACGGGGCTGTTCCGACACCCCCCGACGATACCGGCGCGGGACCGCTCTCTCCCGGCCCGCCGGAAGTAACGACAAACAAGAGAAATAAGGGAATAAGCAGAACAAAGAGAATAAGAGAGTCATGAGCGGGATGAATGTCTAGCGGAATTCCCAATTCATCTCCACATACCCTTCACCGCCCACGCACAGCCGGGGTCGAATGCCCGGATATCTGATGGCTGGGGCCGCCGTTCGGCGGATGCCCGCGCCGCCCCGTTACGAGCCCCCGGGACATGCCCTGACGTCGGTCAACGCGGTGAACTGACGGTGTGGCTGAAACGACGTCAGGTGAACGAATGGGACTGGGGCACATGCACGGGGCCCAGTGATACCGGTGATACGATCACCGCGCTTGCCAGGCGAGCCAAGGGCGCGTAAGACACACGGCGATCCGGCGCATCACGCCGAGAGGATCCCCACTCTGAGGAGCATTATGCCGCCAGTCGGGCATACGGAGCCGTTCCGGCGCACCGACGCCTGTGCGCTGCCGTCGGCAAGACGAGTGCGATGTCCCCGGAACCCGCGGGCGCCGTACGGGCGCTGACTTACCGCCGCCCCGACCATTCCAGACGCATAACGCAGCACACCTCCCTAAAGTCCCTGGCGGTCTAGTCGTTTAAAGAGAGTCTCAATGACGCAATATCTACAGGATCCAGCGCTCTGGGCCCTGATCGCTGGCACGCCTCTCGCCGCAACCGCCATTATCCGCGGGCGAAAGGCGCGAGCGAATCTGCGCCAGGAGAAGGCGGAGCTAGAGAAACGCGCGGCCGACCTCGAGAACAATTACGCCGAGGCGGTACAGGAGGCCCACAATCGCGCCGAAGAGGCCACCAAGAGCGCGCTGAAGTCCGCCATGCGTACCCTTCAGGGCCTCGCCAACGAGCAGCAGCTGGCCATCTCCAAGACGCAGGACAAGTACGGCGAGCACCAGCTCCTCCAGGACCTCCTGGAGATCGACCACATGAACTCGCAGTTCGGTCGGCGTGCGCAGTCCATCGCGGTGCTCTGTGACGGCTGGCTGGGCCGGCAGCGAGCCGTCGCCTCGGTCTACGACGTGGTGCGCAGCGCCAAGGGCCGGATCCGTCACTACACCCGGGTGGAAATCCGCTCGCAGAGCAATTTCGCCCTGGTCAGCCGGGCCGTGGAACCGGTCGCGCTGGCGCTGGCCGAGCTTTTGGACAACGCGACCAGTTACTCCGCGCCCGACTCGCCCATCGACATCACCATTCGCACCGTCCCCAAGGGCGTCTGCGTCATCATCGACGACGCCGGCGTCGGTATGAACGAAGAGGAGAAGAACCGGGCGGACAAGCTGCTCTCGGCCACGCACGCCACCGGTGTAACGGGACTGGGCAATCCGCCGCAGTTCGGTTTCGCGGTGATCGGTGTGCTCGCCGCGCGCTATGGCTTCACGGTGTCCGTCGATTCGGCCTCTCCGTACGGTGGTGTTCGCGCGGTCGTGCTTCTCCCCGAGGACCTTCTGACCAATATGCCCGAGCCGGAAGAGCAGCCGACGACCCAAGCTCCCGCAGCGGCCGAGCAGCCGGAGCCGAGCGGTTCCACCATGACCAGTTCCACCGTGGGCGGTTCCACCGCCGGGGGCCTGCCCAAGCGCCGCCGTAAGGGCGCGATTTCCATCGTCCCGAGAGCGGACGCCACTGCCGCGGCCCGGACGAGCGAGGAAACCGCATCGATCATGGGCGCGTTCCAGCGCGGCACTCAGTCCGGCCGCTCAGCAGCAAACCCGAACAGGGAAGGGCATGATCCTCAGTGAACAACGACCTGTCATGGATGCTTGAGAGCGCCCTGGAAGTACCAGGGGCTCGTCATGCGATCCTGGTTTCCGCCGACGGTCTGCTGATGGCCCGTTCTCAAGAGGTCAAAAAGGACGAGGCCGACACCGTCGCGGCGGCGATGAGCGGCATCCAGTCGCTGAGCCGCACCATGGCCGGCTTCTGCGGTGGCCCCCATATGACGTGGCGCCAGACCCTGGTCGAGTTCGACGGTGGCTGGGTTTTCCTCATCTCCGCGGGTGAGGGCGCGTATCTGGCGGTCTCCTCGGCGCCGGATGTCGACATGGCCGACATCACCTTCCGGATGCAGCAGCTCGTCGGGCAGCTCGGCAAGGCGCTGACCACACCACCTCGCGAAAACACCGGAATTCAGGCATGACGGCGCCAGGCGAGCAGGAGCCCGAATCCGCTCAGTTAGTGCGACCGTACGTCATCACCAACGGTCGAGGGCTTCCGGAGAACGACCAGTTCAACCTGATCACGCTGGTCACCGCCTCCGAAGAGAGACCCCCCAGCCATCTCGACCCGGAGAAGCGCGGGCTCCTGGAGCTGTGCTCGGGTGGTTATCTCTCGGTCGCGGAGATAGCCGGACACATGGGACTTCCGATCGGCATCGTGAAGGTTCTGCTGTCCGATCTCTCCTCGGACGGATACCTCGTCACCCGCGCACCCGCGCCTCCCGCGCAGCTTGTCGACGTTTCGCTCCTTCAGGAGGTGCTGGATGGGCTCCAGGCCCGTTTCGGATGATGACGTCTATCTGAACGAAGCGGTGCAGATCGCGGCCAAGATCCTGGTCGTGGGGCATTTCGCGGTCGGAAAGACGACGTTCATCGGCACCATGTCCGAGATTCCTCCGCTGCGCACCGAGGAGCGGATGACTCAGGCCGGAGCCCATGTCGACGACCTCATGGGCACCCGGGGCAAGACCACGACCACCGTGGCCATGGACTTCGGCCGACTCACGCTCAGCGACAGACTTGTCCTGTATCTCTTCGGCACACCCGGACAGGAGCGCTTCGTCCAGGTGTGGGAGGACATGACCCGAGGCGCTCTCGGGGCACTGATCCTCGTCGATCCCGAACGGCTCAAGGAATCCTTCCCGGTGATCGACCTGGTGGAGCACTACGGACTGCCCTATGCGATTTCCGTCAACCACTTCGACGGCACGCCGGACCGCCCCGACGACGAATTGCGCGAGGCGCTCGACCTGCTGCCCGAGACCCCGATCGTCACCTGTGACGCACGTGACGAGAAGTCATCGGCCAACGCGCTGATAACGCTTGTCCGTTACCTACAGGAACGTACCCGCTAGGAGCACCTGATGAACATGCAATCGGATTTTCCGGCGGCGCCACCACCCGGCTGCCCCGCCCATGGCAGTGGCAAGCGGGTGCCGCTGTACGGGACGGAGTTCGCCGCCGATCCGGGTGCCTACTACACCTATATGCGCTCGTACGGCCCGACCGCGCCGGTGGAACTCTCCCCCGGCGTCGAGGCCACGCTGGTCACGGACTACTCGGCGGCGCTCCAGCTGCTGCAGAACCCGGACACCTTCCGGAAGGACTCGCGCCGCTGGCGTGAATACAACGAGGGCAAGGTCTCCCGGGACAATCCGGTCGTCCCGTTGCTGGAGTACCGGCCGAACTGCATGTTCACCGACGGCGCCGAGCATATGCGGCTGCGTCAGGCGGTGACCGACAGCCTGGCCCGGGTGGACACGCATCGGCTGAGCCGCCATGTCGAACGCGTCGCGGAATATCTGATGGACCAGTTCATCTCCCGCGGCTCGGCCGATCTGCTCAACGATTATGCCAAACTGCTGCCGCTGTTTGTTTTCAATGAGCTTTTCGGATGCCCGGCGGAAATTGGTGACCGGGTCATCTTCGGCATTTCCGGGATATTCGACGGAATCAATGCGGAGAAGGCGAACGAGGTACTCGGCCAGAGCGTCGGCGAACTCGTCGCATTGAAGCGCAAGCAGCCCGGTGACGATGTCACGTCCTGGCTTATGCAGCACCATGCCCAGCTCAATGATGAGGAAATGGCTCATCAGCTGGTGCTGCTGCTGGGTTCCGGTGCCGAGCCGCAGCGGAATCTCATTGCCAACGCGCTGCTGCTCCTGCTCTCGGACGAGCGGTACGCGGGTGCCGGGCTGCTGGTCGAGGACGCCCTCGACGATGTGCTGTGGAACAGCCCGCCGATGGCCAATTACGCTCCGCATTACCCGGTTACCGATGTGGACTTCGCCGGGACGCGGCTGCGGGCGGGCGATCTGGTACTGGTGTCCATCGCGGCCGCGAACAGCGACCCCGCGCTGTCCGCCTCCCGGCAGCAGCTCAGCAAGCGCGCTCACCTGGCATGGAGCGCAGGTCCGCACGCCTGCCCGGCCAAGGACACCTCTCAGCTCATCGGTGTGGTGGCCATCGAAAAACTGCTCAACAGGCTGCCGGACATCGAACTCGCGGTGCCCGAGTCGAGCCTGACGTGGCGCCCCGGCCCATTCAACCGAGGGCTGACCGCACTCCCTGCCCGATTCACTCCGATACGTACGGATAAACAGCCCGTTACACAGCAACAGATCCCCACGGGCGAGCATCGCGCCCACGCCCAGAATAAGCAGGAGAAGGGCGGCTTGTGGAGTTCGTTCCTCTCGTGGTGGAGGGCGTGATCTAGGTCACATCGGGAACCCATTTCATACCGCATGAATGTTCAAATGAACGGGTAGGCAGTGTTGCGCAATTTATGTTGGCCAAAATCTAAGAGGAGCTGTCGTGAGGTCTCCCGCCGCCGACGACATCACTGTCGGTCGACGATCAGCGGTTTCACTCATATCCCGACCGCACCCCCACCCCCGCGGCCAATCGAACACCTACCCTAATTTCGCGGAAGCACACGCGATGGGAACCCAGATACCCGCCCCCCGGGGCGGGTATCTTCTCGTGGTACGGAGGCACCGGGTATCCCCACCGCCTAAACCAAAACAGCCGTTCCTCTCGATTCAGCGGGAGGTCCGATGAACGGTTTCCATTCGGGTGAGGCACTGCTCGGCGACCTCGTCACGGGCCAGCTGACCCGGCTGTGCCACGTGGCGGGGCTGAGCGAGGCCGATACGGCCGCGTACACAGGGGTGCTGATCGAGAGCCTGGGGGCCACGGCCGGACGGCCGCTGGCGCTGCCGCCCCCGTCGCACACCTTTCTCTCCGACGACCACAGCCCCGTCGAGTTCTCCCTGGCCTTCCTGCCGGGCCAGACCCCGGACCTCCGGGTGCTGGTGGAGCCGGGCTGCTCCAGCGGGGACGACCTGGCGGAGAACGGCCGGGCCGGTCTGCGGTCGATTCACGCCATGGCGGACCGCTGGGGGTTCTCGACCGACCAGCTCGACCGGATCGAGGACCTGTTCCTCCCCTCGTCCCTTGAGGGCCCGATGGCCCTGTGGTGCGCCCTGGAGCTCCGCCCCGGCGGCGTCCCCGGGGTCAAGGTCTACCTCAACCCCTCGGCGAACGGCGCCGACCGGGCCGCCGAGACGGTCCGCGAGGCGCTGGCGAGGCTGGGCCATCGGCAGGCGTTCGACTCGCTGCCCAGGGCGGAGGGCTTCCCGTTCTTCGCCCTGGACCTCGGCGACTGGGACGCCCCGCGGGTGAAGGTCTACCTCAGGCACCCGGGGATGTCCCCCGCCGAGGCGGGTTCCCTGCCACGGATGACCCCCGCACCGGGCCGGGAGGGGCTGGAGGAGTTCTTCCGCACCGTCGGTGACTTCCCCGCCGGGGACCTCGCCGACGACGAGGGCGCCGACCGGCTCACCGGGCGCCCCGCCCTCACCTGCCACTCTTTCACGGAGACGGCGACCGGGCTGCCCAGCGGATACACGCTCCACGTGCCCGTCCGCGGCTATGTCCGGCACGACGGCGAGGCGCGGGAGCGGGCCATGGCCGTACTGCGCAGCAATGGCATGGACAGCGCGGCCCTCGACCGGGCGCTGGCCGCCGTGAGCCCGCGTCCCCTCGGCGAAGGCGTGGGCCTGATCGCCTATCTGGCACTGGTCCACCAGCGCGGCCGGCCGCGGCGGGTGACCGTCTACGTCTCCTCCGAGGCGTACGAGACCCGGCCGCCCCGCGAGACGGTCCCCACCCGTGACCGGGTGCGGGCTCGGCTCTGAACTCCGCCGGGACACCGCACGCCGAGCACGCCGAAACACCGAACGACGAACAGACAGGAGCAGGGGCAGCGTGGAGCCGTACAGGATCAAGGTTGTCGAACCGATACCCGTCACCACAAGGCAGCAGCGCGAAGCGGCGCTGAAGCGCGTCAACTACAACCTCTTCGACCTGCGCGCCGAAGAGGTGACCATCGACCTGCTCACCGACTCGGGCACCGGGGCGCTGTCCGCCGCCCAGCTCGCCGCGGGGATGGCGGGCGACGAGTCCTACTCGGGCTCCCGCTCGTTCTACCGCTTCCACGAGACGGTCACCGAGCTCACCGGTTACGCCCACATCCTCCCCGCCCACCAGGGGCGCGCCGCCGAGCGCGTGCTGTTCACCACCCTGCTGGAGCGCGGCGACCTCGTGCTGTCGAACACCCACTTCGACACCACCCGGGCCAATGTCGAGCTGAACGACGCCGAGGCGCGCGACCTGCCGTGCCCCGAGGCCAAGAACCTCGACAGCACCGACCCGTTCAAGGGCAACATCGACCTGGACGCGCTCGCCCGGACGCTGTCCGGACCCGATGGCTCCCGAGTCGCCGTGGTCGTCATGACCATCACCAACAACGGCGGCGGCGGCCAGCCCGTGTCCATGGAGAACCTCAAGCGGACGGCCGCCCTGTGCCGTCAGCACGGGGTTCCGCTCTTCCTGGACGCCGCCCGGTTCGCCGAGAACGCCTGGCTGGTCACCCGCCATGAGCTGGGCTACCGCGACCGCACCCCGCGGCAGGTCGCGGAGGAGGCGTTCCGCCTGGCGGACGGCTGCATGATGAGCGCCAAGAAGGACGGCATCGTCCACATCGGCGGCTTCATCGGTACCAACGACCCGGAGCTCGCCCAGAAGTGCGAGCTGCTCCTCATCGCCACCGAGGGGTTCGCGACCTACGGCGGTCTGGCCGGACGCGACCTCGACATGATGGCGCAGGGGCTGACCGAGGTGACCGAGCCGAGCTATCTCGCCGAGCGCGCCGAGATCGCCTCCCACCTCGCCCACCGGGTCCGCGCCGCGGGCGTGGACATCGTCGAACCGCCGGGCATGCACGCGCTCTACCTCAACGCCGGGCGGTTGCTGCCGCACATCCCGCCGCACCACTACCCCGGCCACGCCCTGGCCTGCCAGCTCTATCTGGAGGGCGGCATCCGCTCGGCCGAGCTGGGGTCGCTCTATCTCGGTGAGGAGGACGAGCACGGCAACCCGATCAAGAGCGCGCCGTACGAGCTGGTCAGGCTCGCCCTGCCGCGCCGGGTCTACACCCGCAGCCACTACGACCACGTGGGCGAGACGCTCGCGAAGATCGCCAAGAACGCGGACCAGGTCTACGGCTTCCGGATCACCGACCAGTCCCCGATCCTGCGCCACTTCCGCGCCACGCTGGAGCCGGTGCCCGTCAGGGGCTGACCTCCGCACGGCCGCACGCACGGCCACGGGCACCACCACACGCACGACCGCACGCGCGGGCCCGGCACCGGACACCACTGATGCCGGGCCCGCGCCGTACGTACGTCTCGCGCGTCTCGCCTCGTGCGCCTCAGCCGTTACCGAACGAGCCGCTCCTGCCCTCGCGCCAGTTGGGCCGGTCCTCGGTGCCGCGCTTGCCGGAGTCGCGGGTCCCGGGGCCGCCCAGCTCGGACGGGAACCGGCGGCTGCCGTCCCGCCGCAGCTCATCGGGCTCGCGGTGCTGGGTGACATAGCCGACGCTGTCCTCGTCGTCCTGATGCCCCGGGCCATGGCCCGCCGCCCGCGCCTCGTGGTCGGTCTCCTGGGCCTTCTGCCAGGAACCGGCGCGGCGTTGCGGCTGCTGGGGCGGGGCCGGCTCACGGGCCCGTAGCCGTATCCCCCACCACACGGCCCCGAAGCACAGGATCACGACCACCAGCCCGACGATGAACGGCCCCGTCCCGACCAACAGGTCCCGGGTCACGGCGAGATCCTCGGTGTACGTATCCATGCCGGCCGGGTACCCGGACCCGTCCGGATATCACTCCGCCCCCCTCGGCATCACACCCGGCTCCGCGTCACCGCGCCGCGAGCCCCTCCGCCGCCCGGATCGCGTCACGGTAGGCGCGGGCCGCCGCGCGCAGCGCCGCCTCCGGGTCCACGCCCTCCGCCTCGGCCCGCACCGCGAGCGCCAGCAGCTCATAGCCGATGCCCGCCCCGTCCGGCAGGGCCACGTCGAGCCCGGCGGTCCGGGCGCGGGAGGCCAGCTTGGCGGTCAGCGCGAGCGACGGCTGGCCGAGCGGCACCCCTTCGGTGACCGAATCGCGCCGCTTCTCGGCCGCCTTGGTCCGCAGCCAGTGGCGCTGGACGTCCTCCGGGGTCTCGGCGGCCTCGTCGCCGAAGACATGCGGATGGCGGTGGATCAGCTTGTCCACGATGCCGCCCGCCACATCGTCGATCGAGAACGGGTGCTCGGGGTCGTCCTGGGCGATCCGGGCGTGGAAGACGACCTGGAGCAGCACATCGCCGAGCTCCTCGAGCAGCGCCTCGCGGTCGCCCTCCTCGATGGCCTCGACGAGTTCGTACGCCTCCTCGATGCCGTACTTCACCAGCTCCTCGTTGGTCCGGGTGCCGCTCCACGGGCACTCGGCGCGGATCCGGTCCATGACCTGCACCAGATCGAGCAGCCGCGCGCCCGGCAGATCGTAGGAACCGGGCAGCAGCTCCAGGTCCGGCATCGCCTCGCGGCCGGATCCGGCCAGCCGCGCCAGCCCGTCGGTCAGCTCCGACTCGCCCTCGGCGGAGGTGATCACGACGGCCGTGCGGCCGCCGTCCGCCACGCAGTAGTCGACCAGTTCGCGCGCGCCCGGCGCGCCCGGCTCCACCTCGACGCCCGCGTCCCGCAGATAGGGCAGCTGCGGATGGTCCGGGTCGCCGGAGAGCACCCGGTCGGCACCGCGCAGCGCCTGCCAGGCGGGCCAGGACAGCAGCCCGGGTGCCACCCGGTGACTGGTGGTGAGAAGGACGATGCGCCCGGTGGGAGCGGCGTCGGCGGGGGCGGGCGAGTCAGGTGCGGTCACCCTTGCAACGTAACTTACGCCTGCTCGGGGGTACCGCCGGAGGTGCGCAGCCAGGCCTCCTTGGCCAGGACGGCGGTGCCCTGGGTGTTGTCCCACTTTCCGTAGCGGGGGTTCACCCGGATGTCGAGCGCCTTGGAGGTCTGGGTGAACACCTCATTGACCTTGGAGGTGCCCAGCTTGCGCAGGAGCGCGTTGCGCGTGAGGTCCATCCGGACCGCCTCGTCGATCCCACCGGGCGCGATGCCCTGCTGGAGATACAGGGCGCGCAGGGCGGTGGCGCCGCCGCTCTGCTTCTCGGCGGCGGAACGGGCGCGCTGGACCTCGCGGCGGCTGGGGCTGATCCCGTTGTCCTTACCGGCCCGCTCGATCACCCGGAACTGGATCATCCGGATCAGGGTGTCCTGGCTCAGCCGGCCGCTGCCCGCGACCATCTGGGCCGCCCTCGGGTCGCTGCTCTGAGCCTGCCGGACGGCCTTGACCTGCGTCTGGAGCTGGGACACGGTGATCCGGCCACCGTCCAGGACCGCCGCGGCACCGGGCCGCGGGGCGTCGCCGCACGCGGTGATCAGCGGTGCGGAGAGCAGCAGCGCGGACGCGGCGGAGACGGTGAGCGCAGTACGGCGGCGGATCATTGAGCCTCCCGGCAGAGATCGTGCGGCGCGACAAACGATCTGGCGTTGATCGATGGTATGGAGTCGGCGCGGCCTAGGCCACTGATTGGACAACGATTCACCACGGTCTTGGTCAGCCTCCTGGCCGACGCTGCCCTCCGCGAGCTAGCGCGCGGGCAACTTCGTGCCGGGACAGCCGCCCAATACCCGCCGCATCGCGCCCTTCTCGGCCCCGGTCACCCACAGCCCGTACCTCTTCTTCACCGCCACCTGGTGCGCCACATAGTCACAGCGGTACGCCTTGTTGGGCGGCAGCCAGGTCGCCGCGTCGCCGTCGCCCTTACGGCGGTTGGCGGAGGCGTCCACGGCGATCAGATTGAGCGGATCGTTGGCGAACCGCAGGCGCTTGTCCCGGTCCCACTTCTGGGCGCCCTTCTGCCAGGCGTCCGACAGCGCGACCACATGGTCGATGTCCACCTTGCTGTGGCCCCGGACGAACCGGACATCGCGGCCGGTGTACGGATCGTCGGTGAGCGTGCCCGAGGCGACCAGGCAGTGGCCGTCGCGGAACCTCACGTCCTCCAGGTCCCGCTTGAGGATGTCATCACGGGTCCCGCAGCCGTTGTCATCGGTGTCCACCCACGAGCTGCCGAACTCGCTCCGCTCGTAACCCGTCTTCGGCGCACGGCCTTTGACTGTGAGCGAGGACACAGCCGCCAGGGCCGAGCCGGACGCCGCGGGCCGGCTCGGACCGCCTCCGCCCTCGTCAGCGCCCTTGCCGTCCTGGTCACCGGCCTCGCAGCCGCCGACCGCCAACAGCGCGGCCAGCACCGCCGCGGAACTTCGCATCGGTATGCGAAACCGTCCCCGCAACCTTCCCGCCCCCTTCGCGTATCTTTTCGCACAGACCGCCCACACGATAAGGACCCTGGATGGACACGGCCGCAACCGCTCCGCCCGGCACCGGCGCCGAGGGGGCGACCGCCGTCCTCAGGGGGCGTACCCGGCTTCTCGCGAGGGCAGGCGTACTGCGGCGGCCGCGGGCCGATCCGTACTGGCTGGCCCTCGCCCTCTTCGCCGCCTTCACGGCGCTGTCGGTCTGCCGCTACCGCCGCATGGCCACCATGTCCTGGGACCTGGGCATCTTCGAGCAGGCGATACGGGCGTACGCGCACTTCCAGGCCCCCATAGCCGATCTCAAGGGCCCCGGCGCCAATATCCTCGGCGACCACTTCAGCCCCATAACGGCCCTGCTCGGCCCCGTCTACCGGGTCTTCCCCGGCCCGGTCACCCTGCTGGTCGCGCAGGCGGCGCTGTTCGCCGTCTCCGCCGTCCCCGTCACCCGCGTCGCCGCCCGGCTGCTGGGGCGCGGCCGGGGGCTCGCGATCGGCATCGCCTACGGGGTGTCCTGGGGCCTCCAGCGCGCCGTGGACTTCGACTTCCACGAGATCTGCTTCGCCATCCCGCTCATCGCCTTCTCCCTGGAGGCGGTGATCCGCAGGCGCTGGTACGCGGCGCTCCTGTGGGCCGCCCCGCTGGTGTTCGTCAAGGAGGACATGGGCGCCACGGTGGCCGCGATCGGCGCGGTCGTCTGGATCCGCGCCCGGCGCGACCCGGAGCGCGGCCCCCGCGCCGTCCCGCTCGCCGTCGCGCTGATGGGCTTCGGCATCGCGGTCTCGGCGCTCGCGCTCGGCGTCGTCATCCCCGGCTTCAACGGCGCCGGCTCGTACGACTATTGGGACAAGGTCGGCAGCGGCGGTGACCAGACCGGCACGATCCCGTTCGGCACCGCGCTGCGCACCCTGCTGTGGATCCTGCTGCCGACCACCGGGCTGCTGGCGCTGCGCTCCCCGCTGCTGCTGGCCGCCGTGCCCACCCTCGGCTGGCGCTTCCTCTCCCATGACGACCACTACTGGGGCACGGACTGGCACTACAGCGCGGTGCTGATGCCGGTCGTCCTGCTGGCCCTGGTGGACGCCCTGGACCGGGTCCGCGACACCCACCGGCCCTGGCTCGCCTCGTACGCCCGTCAGCTGCCCGCCGCGGTGTGCGGCGCGGCCCTGGCGCTGTCGTCCTCCATGCCGCTGTACGGCCTCACCCAGGGCGCCACATACGACAAGTCCCCGCAGACGCGGGCGGTGGAGCGGCTGCTGGACCGGATCCCGGACGGGGCGACGGTGGAGGCCAACGTCGGGCCGATAAGCCGGCTCACCAGCCGCTGCCGGGTGCTGTGGGTCGGCGCCACCCAGGACATACGGCCGGACTACATAGCCCTCCAGGAGCCGCCGGAGCGCACCGAGCGCGAGGTGATCGAGTACGCCGGGCAGCTCCATCCGGGCAGCTCGTACACGCCCGTGGGCTCCACCTCCGGCTACTTCGTCCTCAAGCGGGGCTAGGGGGCTAGGGGGTCCGGCGGATCTCGGCGCCTGCGGCGGGCTGGTTCCCCTCCCCGCCCCTTCCCTCAACTGGGGCTCCGCCCCAGACCCCGCTCCTCAATCGCCGGAGGGGCTGGAAGGTGGGGTTCCGCCCCAGCCCCGCTCCTCAATCGCCGGAGGGACTGGAAGGTGGGGTTCCGCCCCAGCCCCGCTCCTCAATCGCCGGAGGGACTGGAAGGTGGGGTTCCGCCCCAGCCCCCCTCCTCAATCGCCGGAGGGACTGGAAGGTGGGGTTCCGCCCCAGCCCCGCTCCTCAATCTCCCCCAGCTACCGCTGGGAGGTGCCCCCTGAGGGGCTGGAAGGCATGGGCTTCGGGGAGATCAGGGCGAACGGCGCCCCCTGGGGATCCTTCACCAGCGACATCCGGCCCGCGACCATGTCGTACGGCGGGCGGAGGACCGTGCCGCCCTCGGCGGATACTTTGGCCGAAATACGGTCGGTGTCCTCGACGGCGAAGTAGACCAGCCAGTGCGGGGGCACCTCCGGTGGCATCCCCTCCCGCAGCGGCTGGAGCCCGCCGACCGTGCGGCCGTCGACGGAGAGCGCGAAATAGCCCTCGGCGCCCTCGTCCTCCATGGGGGTCGACTCCACGCCCAGCGCCTCCGCGTAGAAGGCCGAAGCCGCCTCCCGGTCGGTGGTGTTGAGCTCGTTCCAGATCAGCGTCCCCGGCTCGTTGACGAGGCCCGCGCCGGTGAAGCCGAGTGGCTGCCAGACGCCGAAGACGGCCCCCAGCGGGTCGGCCGCCACCAGCATCCGCCCGAGGTCCATCACATCCATGACCGGCATCAGCACGGTGCCGCCGGCCCGGCTGATGGACTCCGAGGTGGCCTGGGCGTCGGCGGAGCAGAAGTAGGTGGTCCAGACGGTCGGCGGCGGGGCTTCCTCGCCCACCGACCGCGCGGACATCACCCCCGCGACGGGCTTGCCCCTCAGGGTCCAGGTCGCATAGCCGCCGGTCTCCGGAGGGCCGACCTCTCCCTCCCAGCCGAACAGCCCGGAGTAGAAGTCGAGGGCAGCCTGTTGGTCGGGGACCATCAGATCGATCCAGCAGGGCGTTCCGGGCTGATAGGACATGACTTCGGGCATGGGGCCGCCTCCGTATCGCCACTTCCGGCCGTGGGCGGCCGGTACGGGATGCCCCCATGGCCCATTCTCCTCCGGCCCGGGCGTCACGCCACTCGGCGCGGGCCGCTACCGCGCGCACCGGTTCGCCGACGGGCGGTGAACGCGGCACACGGCTTCCCGGCCGCGGCACAAAGCAGCCGTTGGCAAAGCAGCCGATACAAAGCCGGGCGGCGGCCGGCCCGAAGGCCGACCGCCGCCCGGCGGTGGTGAGAAGAGGGTGTGTCAGGCGCCGTCGACGGCGCTTCCGGCCACCCACTGGCTCCAGTCCATGTTCCATCCATTGAGGCCGTTGTCCGGCTGGACGGTCTTGTCCTTGGAGTTCTTCACGATGACGACGTCACCGACCTGGGAGTTGTCGTAGAACCAGGCGCCGTCCGTGTTGGGGTCGCCCGCGCCCTTGGTGTCCGACAGACCGACACAGCCGTGGCTGGTGTTGACGTTGCCGAAGATGGACTTGGCGCCCCAGTAGTTGCCGTGGATGAAGGTGCCCGAGGTGGACAGCCGCATCGCGTGGGGCACGTCCTTGATGTCGTACTCGCCCTTGCCGTCGTCGTCCGTGAAGCCGACCGTCGCACCGTTCATCCGGGTCTCCTTGAACTTCTCGGAGATCACCATCTGACCGTTGTAGGTCGTGTTCTCGGGGCTGCCGGCCGAGATCTTGATGGTCTTGAGCAGCTTGCCGTCGCGGACGACCTTCATCTCCTTGGACTCGGCGTCCACCGTGGAGACCTGGGAGCGGCCGATCTTGAAGTTGACCGTCTTCTCCTGGACGCCCTTGACACCGGGCGACGCCTCGACGCCGTCCAGGTCCAGCTTCAGGGAGACGTTCGAGCCCGCCTTCCAGTAGTCCTTGGGGCGCAGGTCGAGCCGGTTGCCGCCGAACCAGTGGCCGACCACCTGCTGGCCGCTGCTGGAGGTGACCTTGATGTGGGACTCGATGTCCTTCTTGTTGGTCACCGCCTTGTCGAACCGGATGGACACCGGCATGCCCACGCCGACCGTGGAGCCGTCCTCCGGCGTGAAGTTGCCGATGAAGCTGTTGGAGGGCGAGACGGTGGTGAAGGACGAGTTCTCGGTCGCCTTACGGCCCTTGGAGTCCTCGGCGGACGCCCTGATCTTGTACTGAGTGGCCCGCTCCAGCTGCCCACTCGGCTTCCAGGACGTCTTGTCGGGCGATATGGTCCCGGCCACGGTGTTGCCGGTCGCCGCGGACGTCATCGTGACGGAGGTGAGCTTGCCCTCGCTCACCGTGACCTTGGTGTCACTGTTGATGCCCGCGTTCGTCGCACCGGCCTTCGGCGTGATCTTGATGTGGGCGTCCGACGCGTCCTTGGCCGCCGCCTCGTCGACCTGCGACTGCGACTTGTGCCCGTCGTTCTTGGCGTCGTCGCCGCCGCCATCCCCGCCGCACGCGGCGAGAGTGAGTACGCCGCCGAGCACGGCGGCCACGGCCACCAGCCCCTTACGGCGCTTGCCGTCCGTCATCACACGCTTCTCCATTTGACCTGGATCTTGATCTGGACCCCAGAAACCCCGGACCTGCCCGATAAGAACGCCTGTACCTTTTGGCCGGTTCCACGGAAGAGTAAAACTGTGGGCAAGACCACTTAGCAAAGGCGCCAGTCAAGCGTAAGACCCTCCGGCACCCGGACCCGCACGGCTCAGCCGTCTTCGTCGCCCGGAATCCGGCCCTCCGGGCTCAGTCGTCCTCGTCCAGGTCGGCGAAGGACCCGGACCACTCGGCGGAGCGAGGATCGTAGTCGACGTGCTCGCTGCTCCAGGACGCCTGGGCCAGTTCGACCCCCGGCACCTCCTCCACCAGCTCGAACGGCTCGATCAGATAGGCCAGCGCCTCGGCCTCGTCCGACTCCACCATGCGGTGCGCGCGGCCCCGCTCCTCGGCGGCCATGGACTCGTCAACGTCGATCCGCTCGTACGCCGCACGCCGTAGCCGGTCCGCATCGGCGATCTCGACTACGAGCTCCACCCGAAGCCGGACAAAGCGTGATGTCTCGGTACTCGTCATGCGACGGAGGTTAGGGGGCCGACCCGTCTCGCTTCCGCACGACCCGCAGTTGTCACTACGATCGGCGCACGGGGTCAATTTGCCGCAGCCTCAAGGAGGATGCCGTTGAACGCACGCCGACCGCTGCTGACCGCCGCCGCTGCCGGTTCGCTGCTGTGCGCCCTGTGGTTCGTCCCGTCCGCCAACGCCACCGTGGAGGACCCGGGATCGTCATCGGCGCCCTCGCGGACCTCCGAGGGCTCGCCCGGGTCCGGGCCCAGGACCGAGGCCGTACCCGACGGGGATCTGGCCGACACCGGCAGTGTGGACGTCACCCCGTACCTCTTCGGCGGCACGGCCTTCCTGGGGCTGGGCGTGGCGATGGTGACCGCCTCCGTGCGGCGCACCCGCCCGGAGGCGTACTAGCCCCTTGGCCCGGGGGCACAGGCGGGCCCCCGGCCCGGTTCAGTCCACCCGGTTCAGTCCAGGGGGCCGGTCACCGACTCCACGGCCTCGATCAGCTCACCGGATCGTACGAACGCGTCCGCCGCCGCCAAGTCGGGCGCCAGATACCGGTCCTCGCCCGGCCCCTCGACGCCCGCCCGGCGCACGGCCGTCAGCACCGCCCGGCTCGCGGGCGCGGGCTCCAGACCCTGGCGCAGCTCGATGCCCCGGGTGGCGGCGACCAGCTCGACGGCCAGGACGCGGGCCAGGCTGTCGACCGCCGTACGCAGCTTGCGCGCCGCCGACCAGCCCATCGAGACATGGTCCTCCTGCATCGCGGAGGACGGGATGGAGTCGACCGAGGCGGGCACCGCGAGCCGCTTCATCTCGCTCACCAGCGCGGCCTGGGTGTACTGAGCGATCATCAGCCCCGAGTCCACGCCCGGGTCACCGGCCAGGAAGGGCGGCAGGCCGTGGGAGCGGTTCTTGTCCAGCAGCCGGTCGGTGCGGCGCTCGGCGATCGAGGCGAGGTCGGCGGCCGCGACGGCCAGGAAGTCCAGGACGTACGCGACGGGCGCGCCGTGGAAGTTGCCGTTGGACTCCACCCGCCCGTCGGGCAGCACCACGGGGTTGTCCACGGCGGAGGCCAGCTCGCGCTCGGCGACCAGCCGGGCGTGTGCGAGGGTGTCCCGGCCGGCGCCGGCGACCTGCGGGGCGCAGCGGATCGAGTACGCGTCCTGGACGCGCGGCGCATCGTCCTGGTGGTGCCCGGTGAGCCCCGAACCCGCCAGTACCCGCAGCATGTTGGCGGCGCTGGCCGCCTGCCCCGGGTGGGGGCGGATGGCGTGCAGCTCGGGCGCGAGGACGCGGTCCGTGCCGAGCAGCGCCTCAAGCGAGAGGGCGGCGGTCACATCGGCGACGGTGAAGAGCCGGGCGAGGTCGGCGCAGGCCATGATCAGCATGCCGAGCATGCCGTCCGTGCCGTTGAGGAGCGCCAGGCCCTCCTTCTCGCGGAGCTCGACCGGCTCGATGCCGTGCTCGGCCAGCAGTTCGGCGGCGGGCCGCACGGTCTTGTCGGGCCCCTCGGCCTCGCCCTCGCCCATCAGCGCCAGGGCGCAGTGGGACAGCGGCGCCAGGTCGCCGGAGCAGCCCAGCGAGCCGTATTCGTGCACGACGGGGGTGATCCCCGCGTTGAGCAGCGCGGCCATCGTCTCGACCACGACGGGCCGGACGCCGGTCCGGCCGGACGCGAGCGTCTTGAGCCGCAGGAACATCAGCGCCCGCACCACCTCGCGCTCGACCCGCGCGCCCATGCCGGCGGCGTGCGAGCGCACGATGTTGCGCTGGAGCTGGGCGCGCAGCTCGGGGCTGATGTGGCGCACGGCCAGCGCGCCGAAGCCGGTGGAGACGCCGTAGACGGGCTCGGGCTTGGCCGCGAGGTCGTCGATCACCTGCCGCGCCGCGGAGATGGCGTCGAGCGCCGCCTCGGAGATCTCGATCCGCGCGGTGCCGCGGGCTACGGCGATGACATCGTCGGCGGTCGTTCCGGACGTTCCCACCACCACAGTGTGCATATCCATATTCAGGCACCCTAGAGAGTGAATCCCCGCCTGTCACCCTGTTGCCCGCTGCCTCCATCCCCACCCCGCCCCTTCCCGAACGGGGGCGACCCCCCGGCCCCCTCGGGACGGAGCCCCACGTTCAAGCCCCTCCGGCGATTGAGGAACGGGATTCGGGACGGAGCCCCACCTTCAAGCCCCTCCGACGATTGAGAAGCGGGATTCGGGACGGAACCCCACCTTCAAGCCCCTCCGACGATTGAGAAGCGGGATTCGGGACGGAACCCCACCTTCAAGCCCCTCCGACGATTGAGAAGCGGGATTCGGGACGGAACCCCACCTTCAAGCCCCTCCGACGATTGAGAAGCGGGATTCGGGGCGGAGCCCCGAGGGGGGCCGGGGGCTTGCCCCCGGGTTCGGGAAGGGGCGGGGTGGGGGAACTTGCCGCGCCGCAGTCCCGCGGGGCTCAGGGGCCGAGCCCGGCGGGGCCGGGTCCCGGACCCGTTCGGCCCCGGGGCGGAGCACCGGTGGGGGCCGGGGGCCTGCCCCCGGGATCGGGGAAGGGCGGGGTGGGGGCGGAACCCGCGGTGGGGGTTAGCGGCGGCCTCGGAAGCGGCGGCGTTCCGGGGGGTGGGCGGGGGACGTATCGGCGAGGCGGATCACCGCGTCCTCCGCACCGCCATCCCGGCCCGCCACAACCGGCTTCAGCGAGCGCGCCGCCTTCGCCCGGTACTGGGCCGCGTCCGCCAGGCGGAAGAGGCGGCGGGCCGACGGCACGGGGCCGATCGGATCGCCCGTGGAGGCGATCCCGCAGGCCACCCCCTCGCCCAGCTCCAGCTCCGCCGCCCGCCGGCACAGCTCGTCGGCCACCCGGACCACCTCGTCCGCCGGGGGCCCGACCCCCAGCAGGCAGAACTCATCGCCGCCCAGCCGGGCCACCAGCGCCCCGGGCAGCATCGCGCCGCATATGGACAGCAGTGAGCCGAACCGTTCCAGCAAGCGATCGCCGACCGCATGGCCGAGCGTGTCGTTCACCCGCTTGAGGCCGTTGAGGTCGCAAACGACCAGGCTCACGACCGTGCCGTCCGCGTGATGCGCCTCCAGCGCCTCGTCCAGCCGTATGTCCACCGCCCGCCGGTTACCGAGGCCCGTCAGCGGATCGGTGAAGGCGAGGCGGCGGGCCTCCTCCAGGCGCTCGGTCTGGGCCAGCCCGGCGGCGGTCACCGAGGCCAGCACGGTCGCGAAGTCGGCGTCGTCGCGGTCGAAGACGGGGCGCCCGGCCGGCCGGGCCACGTACAGCTCGCCCCACGCCCGCCCGTGCAGCACGATCGGGGCCACCACACAGCTGCCGCGCCCTCGCCGCCGCAGCGCGGCGACCCTTCCCCAGCTGCCGCTGGGCGGGGCCGAGCCGATGCCCCTGCCCACCCCCTCTGCCGTCTCGACCCAGGCGTGCGGCTCCCCGCCCGCGGCCCAGTGCTCATGCACGAATTCGGCGATCTCCGGGAAGTCGTGCACCGGGTACGACTCGTCCTCCGGCAGCCGCTCCTCGCCCGCCATCAGCTCGCCCACGTTCACCAGGACCCGTAGCCGTCCCCGCTCGCGCTCCCACGTCGAGATCGCCGCGAAGCTGCCGTCGAGGGCGCGGCGGGCCGCCTCGGCCGCCGCGCCCATCGACTCCTGCGGGGTGTGCGCCGCCGCCATCTCCTGAGCGAGCCGCACGACGGCCCGCAATCGTCCGTCGACCCCACCGGGCCGTCCGCCGATCTCCCCGTTGTCCGTCACGACGGCCTCGCATTCCTCACGGCCATGCATCGTTCGCTCTGCTCTCCAGCGTAAGAACGTCGAGAACAATCCGCTGCGGGCCGTTCACCCCGGGTATCCGAGCGAACGGTCACCCCCGGTGGCCGCTTCACTCCCCCCGGGCCGGGGCCACTCCCCGGATCCGGTCAACTTCCCCGGTCCGGGCCCGGTACTCCTGCCGTCCGGGATCACTGACCAGCCGCTGCCTCCCGGTCCGGGCCCGTCACTCCCCCGGCCAGTTCGCCGGACGCTTCTCGTTGAACGCGGCCACACCCTCCGCGCGGTCCCCGGAGAAGGCCACCGTCCGCCATGCCGCGTCCTCGACCTCCAGACCGGCCCGCAGATCCAGTCCCTGCCCCAGCCGCAGCGCCCTCTTGGCGGCCCGCACGCCGACCGGGGAGTTGGCGGCGATGCCCCGGGCCAGCTCCAGCGCCTCGGTCCGGTCCTCGCCCTCCGCCGTCAGCCGGTCCACCAGGCCCAGCGCATGGGCCTCCGCGGCGGCCACCCGGCGCGCGGAGAAGATCAGCTCGGCGGCGCGCGCGGCGCCCACCCGGCGCGGCAGCAGCTGGGTGCCGCCGCCGCCCGGGATCACGCCGACCGACACCTCGGGCAGCCCCACCACGGCGGTGGGGTCGGCGACGATCACGTCGCACGACAGGGCCAGCTCGAAGCCGCCGCCCAGCGCATAGCCGTGCACGGCGGCGATGGCGGGCATCGGCAGCTCCAGCACCCCGGTGTAGGCGGCGCGGGAGACCGGCCGGTGCCGCATCATGTCGGCGTCGGTGAGCGAGTTGCGCTCCTTGAGGTCGGCGCCCACGCAGAAGGCCCGCTCATGGGTCGAGGTCAGCACCACGGCCCGGACGTCACGGTCCTCGGACAGCGCCGCGCAGGCCGCCGCGATGGAGCGCGCCATCTCCGACGAGACGGCGTTCATGGCCTTGGGCCGGTCCAGCACCAGCTCGGCCACGAAGCCGTCCCTGCGGACCGCGACCCACTCCCCGTACCGCTGCTCACTCATCACGCCACCCTCCCGGTTAACGACCGTGAACGCACTGCCCGCGATCATTCCAGCTCCCGGGGGCGTGCGGAACCGGTGAGCGCCCGGACAGGCCCTAGGTGTGCTGTCCGGACAGGTTGGTGACGCGGCTGGCTGGGGTGTGGCCTCTGATTCCGGTGTGGGGTCGGTGGTAGTTGTACCAGTCCAGCCAGCCGGGAAACGCTGCCTGCCGTTCGGCTTCTGAGGTGTAGGGCCGCTGGTAGGCCCACTCGTCCAACAGGGTGCGGTGGAAGCGTTCGACTTTGCCGTTGGTCTGCGGCCGCCAGGGGCGGGTCCAGCGTGGGCTGATGCCCAGGTCACGGCAGGTGTCGCGCCAGGTGTGCTTGCTGTAGGCCCAGGCGTTGTCGGTCAGCACGCGCTCGATGGTGATGCCTTGGGCGGCAAACCAGGTGGTGGCGCGGGCCAGGAAGGCCGCGCAGGTGGCGGCGGTCTCGTCGGTCAGGTTCTCGGTGTAGGCCAGGCGGGAATGGTCGTCCAGGGCGGTGTGCAGGTAGGCGTAGCCGGTGCCGGTGCGGTTCTTGCGGCCGGCTGCCCGGCCGAGCGTCTTGTGGCCGCCGCCGTCGGGGATACGGCCGAGCTTCTTGACGTCGATGTGGACCAGTTCGCCTGGCCGGGAGCGTTCGTAGCGGCGGATGGGTTCGCCGGTGGCCCGGTCGCAGGCGGACAGAGGCGGCTGGCCGTGGCGTTGGAGGATGCGGTGTGCGGTGGAGGAGGCGACGGTGGTGCGGGCAGCCAGCCGCAGTGGGCCGATGTGGTGTTCGCGGCGCATCCGCAGCACCTGTTCCTCCACGGTGGCGGGTGTCCGGCGTGGTGAGTGGTGGGGGCGGCTGGAGCGGTCGTGCAGGCCCGCTGTCCCGTGGTGGCGGTAGCGGTGGGCCCAGCGGGCCGCGGTGGTGTGGCTGACCTGGAAGCGTTCGGCCGCTCGCCGCAGCGGCCATCCGTCCTCGACGACACACCGGGCCAGACGCAGCCTGCCAGTGGGGGTCAGCGGGGCGTTACGGTGGATCAACGAGGGCCTCCTGGGCATCGGTGCAGACTCGCAATCCACACCGAAACCAGAGGCCCTCGCCCCGTTCAAGCACCCCTCACGGCGCGTCGCCCGTCACCAACGTCCCCGGACAGCACACCTAGGCCTGCCCTAAGCGCCCTCGCTGAAATCCGGTGCGGTTCGGTTGCGCCCCGCAGGGGCGCGGGGCTGTGTCGATGCGCGGCTCCGCGGATGAACGACCGCACCTTCCGCCACGTCCCGCGGAGCGCTCAGCGGGCCCGCCGCCACCGGTTCAGGAAGCCCAGCAGGATCGACTGCTGCTTCTGCCCGTCCTCCGCCTGCTGCTCCGACTCCGGACCCGACCCCGGCCCGGTCGGGGCCTCGGCCGCGGACGCCGCGTCGGTGGCGAACGGCAGCGAGATCGGCGGGATGGGCGGCGGCGGAGGCATCCCCGGCGGCATCTCCTGCCGCTGGCCCGGCTGGCCCGGCTGACCCTGCGGTCCCGGCGGTCCCTGCGGTCCCGGCTCCCCCGGGCGGGCGGCGGGCGGCGCACCGCGCCGACTCCCCGGCCTGGGAACGGGAGCGAACCGCACCGGCAGCGTGATCACCCCCCGTACGAAGATCCCGGACAGCCACTTCAGCTCCTCGATCTCCCCGGCGAGCGCCAGATCGGGGATCCGGTCCAGCAGCTTCTCCAGCGCGACGGAGGCGATCAGCCGGGCCGAGGACCGGCCGGGGCACGCGTGGGCGCCCGCGCCGAACGCCAGATGGGCCCGGTTGCCCTGCTTGTGCGGGGATCGCAGCAGGGCATCCCGGTTGGTCGCCGCGAAGCTGATCATCACGGCGTCGCCCGCGCGCAACCGCTTCCCGGCGAGATTGGTGTCGTGGACCGGGAAGTAGAGCCCCATGTTGGCCAGCGGCGGGTCCGTCCACAGCACCTCGTCCAGGGCGTCCTCGACGAGCATGCTGCCGCCCATCAGCTCGCCCGAGAACCGCTCGTCGGTGAGCAGCACCCGCAGGGCGTTGCCGATCAGACCGGGCACCACCCCGGTCACCATCCCGATCAGCAGCAGCAGCTGTTCGACCAGCTCCTCATCGCTCAGCCGCGCCGGATGGGCGATCAGCCAGGAGGTGATGTCGGCGCCCGGCTCGCGCCGCTTGAGGTCGATCAGCTCGCGCAGCGCCGCGCCCGAGGTCCGGTCCCCGCCCGAGGGGTCCGAGCCGTCGATGAACGACGCGACGCCCCGCAGCAGCCGGTCCATGATCTCCTGCGGGCAGCCGAAGAGCTGGCTCGTCACCATGATCGGGACCAGTGCGCAGTACGTCCCGATCAGCTCGGCCTCGCCCGCCTCGCAGAACTGGTCGATCAGCGAGTCGGCGATGCGCTCGACATAGTTCCGCAGGGCGCTGGGTTCGATCCGGCCGGTGGTGTCCTCGATGGCGCCGCGCAGCCGCCGGTGCTCCTCGCCGTCCACGAAGTCGACCTGCGGCCGGGGCCTGATGACCTGCGGGGCGTAGCTGGACTCCGGCAGCAGGCCCTCGTTCCTGTCCCGCCAGTGGCGGGGGTCCTTGGAGAAGGTCTCCGGGCGCCGCATGACCTCCAGCGCCGTGTCGTACCCCAGGCACAACATGGCCGGTACGCCTCTGTCCAGCTCCACCGGCGCGAGCGGGCCGTGGGCCTCGCGCAGCCGCCGGTAGACCGCGAAGGGGTCCGCGCCGAACTCGGGCGCGTGGAGCGGTTCGGCACCGGTCTCCCCGTGGGCGGGACAGCCCGGCGGAGGTAAGGCGCCCGGACGCTGAGCACTCGAATCGTAAAGCTGGGTCACACGTGCTCCTGGACACCGCCGGGCCCACCCCGCGGGCGGACGCGGACGGTGCTACTTCGACGACAGGACCTGGATCCACCGAGTGGATCTTGCGGACGTAGGCTAGCCCAACAGGCCCCGTGCCGCGCTCAGTTCAGTGATCCGGTCAGCGTCACCGGAATGATCCGGCCGGAGCCGCGAGGACGATCCGGACGCACCCGCCCGGAAGGAATCCGGACGCACCCGCACCGCCCGCCCCGCACGGGCTCACGCGCGACGGCTCAGCAGCCACGGTTCCACGACCCCGAGGCCACGCACCGGCCGCTGCCACATCGGCTGGAGCGCGAAGCGGTACGAGGGCGGCTCCTCGCCCTCCTTCTCCGCCGCGGCGGCCGCCTCCGCGGCCTCCGCCTCCGACACCGGGGCCTCCCCGGTGCGGCTCAGCTCCTCGGCGAACGCGCCGTCCACCAGGACCGCGTTCTTGGGGGCTATGGACGTCAGCCGGCTGGCCAGGTTCACCGTCGTGCCGAAGACATCGCCCATCCGCGTCGTGACCGTGCCGAACGCGATCCCGACCCGCAGCTCGGGCATCGTCTCGTCATGCGTCAGCGTCTCGATCAGGCGCAGCGCGATCTCGGCGGCGATGCCCGCGTCGTCGGCCGCGTAGAGCACCTCGTCGCCCAGCGTCTTGATCAGCCGTCCGCCGTGCGCCGCCACCAGGTCGGCGGCCGTGGTCTCGAACGCCTCGACCAGCTCGCCGAGCTCCTCCTCCTCCAGCCGCCGGGTCAGCCGGGTGAAGCTCACCAGGTCCGCGAAGCCGACCGCCAGCCGCCGGTCCACCATCTCGACGTCGTCCGCCGCCTGCACCACCCGGCCGGTCGCGGCCGCGAGCTGGCGCCGGTAGACGTAGACCAGGAACTCCTCCAGCTCCGGCAGCAACAGCTCGACCAGCGGATACGCGATCTCGGTCCGGGTCATCCCGGTCTCCTGGGGGTCGGTGAGCCCCTCCAGGAAGGAGTCGATCTGCCAGTCGGCGAGCCGGGCGGTGGTCTGGCCGGTGGAGCGGGCCACCTGGATGGCCATCGGCTCGCTCAGCAGCCCGGCCTCGACCAGACCGGACAGCCGGCGCAGCGCCAGTACGTCGGCCTCGGTCAGCGCCTTGGCCTGACCGATGTCGGCGAAGCCCATGGCCCGCCAGAAGCGGGTGGCCAGCTCGACCGAGACGCCCGCGCTGCGGGCGGCCTGGAAGGGGGTGTAGCGCCGCTCGGCGCCGAGGATCAGCTGCTCCAGCCGGAGCGCGATGGGGTCCGGCTGGTCCTCGTCGTCGGGGGTCTCCGCGTCGGCGCCCTCCCGCGCCCCGGTGTCCCGTACGGCCCCGTCGGGCGCGGCGGCGTCCAGCACCTCGCGCTCCTCGGCCGTGCCGGAACCCGCGTCGTCGGCGGTCACCGCCCGCCCCCTGTCCGATCCCTGCGCACTGCCCTTCCGTTCCCTCTTCCCGGCCCGGTCCCGAGCTCGCCCACAGCCGCCCCGAGCTGGACCGACCGCGACCACGATACGTCAGGTGTGCCGTAGCTCACTCTTGCGCGGGAGGGTCAATCCTCCCTCGGTACGGAGCGTAGATGCACGATGTCCCCGGCGGAGACCGGCTCCTGAACCCCGCCTTCTGTGGCCAGAACCAGACGCCCGTCGCCGTCGATCGCGACCGCCTCGCCGACGCGCTCCGGGCCGCCCGGAAGCTCGGCCCGCACCTGGCGCCCGAGGGTCGCACAGCCCGCCGCGTACGCCTCCTGGAGGCCGCTCGCCCCGGGGTCGCCCCCGAAGCGGCGCCACTCCCCGTACCACTCGGCGATCGAGCGCAGCACGGCCCGCAGCAGCGGATCGCGGTCGGTGGAGATGGCGTCCGCCAGGGCCAGCGACCCTGCGGTGGGAACGGGAAGTTCACCGGCGCGCAGCGAGACGTTCAGCCCCATGCCGATCACCACCGCGTCCCCGGCCCGCTCGGCGAGGATCCCGCCGAACTTCCGCTCCTCGCCCGCGACCGTCACCAGCAGGTCGTTCGGCCACTTCAGCGCGGTGTCCACGCCCGCCGTACGGCTGAGCGCCCCGGCGGCCGCGACCCCGGCCAGCAGCGGCAGCCAGCCCCAGCGCTCGGTGGGCACGCCGGCGTCGCCGGGCCGTAGCAGGATGGAGAAGAAGAGCCCGGACCGGGCCGGGGCCGTCCAGGCGCGGTCGAGCCGACCGCGCCCCGCGGTCTGCTCCTCGGCGATGAGCACCGCGCCCTCGGGGGCTCCGGCCCGGGCCCGGGTGACCAGATCCGTATTGGTCGAGCCGGTCGCCCGCACCACCTCGAGCTCGGTCCACAGCCCGCCGGGGCGCACCAGCCCCCGGCGCAGCGCGGCGGCGTTCAGCGGTGGCCGCTCCAGGTCGGACCAGCGTCCGCGCGCGTCACCTGGGCTTCCTGGGGTGTCAGAAGGCGTCATGGGCGCCAGCCTAGGGTCAGGAGGTGTGGCCAACGACGCAGTGCCACCAAGCGGTGCCGCCGATACGCTACGTGCCGGTAGCCCAGCCAGCGCAAAGCCGCCGAACGGTCCGGACCCCCCGAAACCCGACAGGCCCCCTCTGATCACCATCACGACCCGTACGACCCCGTCCCCCGCCTTCCCCCGATCCTGAAGACCCGCCGTATCCACCCCCAGGACGAGCAGGAGCCGCATCCCGATGTCCACCGAGCCGGAGACCGCCCCCGAGATTCCAGACCGCCACACCACCGCGGGGAAGCTCGCGGACCTGCAGCGCCGCATCGAAGAAGCGACCCACGCCGGGTCCGCGCGCGCGGTGGAGAAGCAGCACGCCAAGGGCAAGCTGACCGCGCGCGAACGCATCGACCTCCTCCTGGACGAGGGGTCCTTCACCGAGCTCGACGAGTTCGCCCGGCACCGGTCGACCAACTTCGGCATCGACCAGAACCGGCCCTACGGGGACGGGGTCGTGACCGGCTACGGCACGGTCGACGGCCGCCCGGTGGCCGTGTTCTCCCAGGACTTCACGGTCTTCGGCGGGGCGCTCGGGGAAGTGTTCGGCGAGAAGATCGTCAAGGTCATGGACTTCGCGCTGAAGACCGGCTGCCCGGTCGTCGGCATCAACGACTCCGGTGGCGCCCGCATCCAGGAGGGTGTGGTCTCCCTCGGCATGTACGGCGAGATCTTCCGCCGCAACACCCATGCCTCCGGGGTGATCCCGCAGATCAGCCTGGTCGTGGGCCCGTGCGCGGGCGGGGCGGTCTACTCCCCGGCGATCACCGACTTCACGGTGATGGTCGACCAGACATCGCACATGTTCATCACCGGGCCGGATGTGATCAAGACGGTCACGGGTGAGGACGTCGGCTTCGAGGCGCTGGGCGGCGCCCGGACCCACAACACCACCTCCGGTGTCGCGCACTACATGGCCGGGGACGAGAAGGACGGCATCGAGTACGTCAAGGCGCTGCTGTCCTACCTCCCCTCCAACAACCTCTCCGAGCCCCCGGCCTTCCCCGACGAGGCCGATCTGGAGGTCTCGGACGAGGACCGGGAGATGGACACCCTCATCCCGGACTCGGCGAACCAGCCGTACGACGTGCGCAAGGCCATCGAGCACGTGCTGGACGACAACGAGTTCATGGAGACGCAGGCGCTCTTCGCGCCCAACATCATCACCGGCTTCGGCCGGGTCGAGGGCCACCCGGTGGGCATCGTGGCCAACCAGCCGATGCAGTTCGCCGGCTGCCTGGACATCGACGCCTCCGAGAAGGCCGCACGCTTCGTGCGCACCTGCGACGCGTTCAACGTGCCCGTCCTGACCTTCGTGGACGTGCCCGGCTTCCTGCCCGGCACCGACCAGGAGTACAACGGCATCATCCGGCGCGGCGCCAAGCTGATCTTCGCCTACGCGGAGGCCACGGTCCCGCTGATCACGGTCATCACCCGCAAGGCGTTCGGCGGCGCCTACGACGTGATGGGATCCAAGCACCTGGGCGCGGACCTCAACCTGGCCTGGCCGACCGCCCAGATCGCGGTCATGGGCGCCCAGGGCGCGGTCAACATCCTCCACCGGCGCACCATCGCCTCCTCCGACGACCCGGAGACCACCCGCACCGAGCTGATCGCGGACTACGAGGACACCCTGCTGAATCCGTATATCGCGGCCGAGCGGGGGTATGTGGATGCTGTGATCATGCCCTCCGAGACCCGTCGCCACATCGTCCGCGGACTGCGGACCCTGCGGAACAAGCGCGAAGCACTGCCCCCGAAGAAGCACGGCAACATCCCCCTCTAGCCCCCTAGCCCCCTAGCGAAGGGCTGTTTCCATGATCCGCATTGTCCGGGGCAACCCGACCCCCGAGGAGTTGGCCGCCGCTCTGGCGGTGGTGCAAGCACGCGCGGCGGCCGCCATGGCCGCTGCGCAGACCGAGGACGATCCGGAGGAGTGGTCCGACCCGGCCCGCACCGTCCCCAGCCACCGGGTGCCGCACCCGGGCCCCAAGGCCTGGCGCACCACCTACTGGCCCGCCTGAGCGGCCCGCGGCGGGCCGGATGGCAGCTTCGTGCCGGGGCGCCTGAGTACGCGTACTCAGGCGCCCCGGCGTCTCCGGCCTCAGGATCGGATTCATGCTGTGGTCCGAGCCGCCCGATGAGCCGCCCGAGGAACTGCGGCGCGCCGAGGCCATGCTCCGCCGCGCCCGCACCGTTCTGACCGTCTCCGTGCTGCTGGCGATGTGCATCCTGGGGATGTGGCCCTAGCAGGCGGTGTCCGGCGGTACGCGCACGCCTGCGGCGGGCCGCTCCCCTCCCCGCCCCTTCCCCCAACTGGGGCTCCGCCCCGACCCGGAGGGCAGGGCGAAGCCCCTGCCACGTGCCGGGCACCCGTGGCAGGCGGCCCTGGCCCGCGGGCCCTCTCCGGGAGCGGCTTACCCTGGTGCGCATGACTGCGCAGCGCACTCTCGTCCTCGCGTCCGCCTCGCCCGCCCGGCTCGGGCTGCTGCGGCAGGCCGGACTGGCGCCGAAGGTGATCGTCAGCGGGGTGGACGAGGACGCGATCGGCGCCGAGACCCCCGCCGAGCTGGCCCGGGTGCTGGCCGAGGCGAAGGCCACCGCCGTGGCCGGGCTTCCGGAGACGGCCGACTCCCTCGTCGTCGGCTGCGACTCGGTGCTGGAGCTCGACGGTCAGGCGCTCGGCAAACCGGTGGACGCCGAGGAGGCCACCGCCCGCTGGAAGTCGATGCGCGGCCGGGCCGGGGTGCTGCGCACCGGGCACTGCGTGATCGACACGGCCAGCGGCCGCCGCACCTCGGCCACCGCGTCCACCACCGTCCGCTTCGGCGAGCCGACGGACGAGGAGATCGCGGCGTACGTCGCCAGCGGCGAACCGCTGCACGTGGCGGGCGCGTTCACGCTCGACGGCCGTTCGGCGCCGTTCATCGACGGGATCGAGGGCGACGCCGGAAACGTGATCGGGCTGTCCCTGCCGCTGTTCCGCCGGCTGCTCGCCGAACTGGACGTGCGGATCACGGACCTCTGGAACGACTAGGGAATTCCGGCTGGGCGTTTCCCTGGACTTGTCTTAGGTCTTTCCCTGGATCTTCCCCCGGCTCAGGCCGGGCTGGGGGCGTCCTGTCCGCCGCCCGCGGCCTCGGCGGAGGGCTCGGCGGGCGGCTCCGCCTCGTACCCCAGCAGGCTCAGCACGATCAGCCCCAGCACCACCATCATGAACGCGAACGCCGCCCAGCCCACCAGGCCGACCGAGAACGCGCCCAACAGCCCGTGCACCACCGCGCAGGTGATGAGCAGGATGCGGGCCAGGCGGCCGGGGGCGCGGTCGCGCACGGCGGTGCGCAGCAGCACCACCCCGCACACCAGCAGATAGAGGCCGAAGAGGCCGCCCGCGACCCAGGTCCCGATCGACATCGCGTCGGTGTCCATGCCGCCCAAGGACATCTGCTGACGGTCCACGACCAGGCCGAGGATCCAGTTCAGCAGCGCTATGCCGACCGCCTCGACCATCAGCGTCACTGCCGCCACCGCGGCCACTGGTCTGCGCGCCACCGCGATCCCCTCCACTCTGTCAGTGCCGAAGCACGCTACTAACGGGTAAGCGTCGCCACAAGAGGTGCGGACGAGCTGAACGCCGTGGCAAAGTTTCCGCCCGGCATTCGTAGGGTCTCCACAAAGAAACGTGAAGCGCCGCAGCACGGCGTGCCGGAGACCTTGCCCACATCGCGGACCGCGCCACCGCCCCGAAAACCGGGCGTACCGTGGAGCGACGGGGGATCCGGACGTTCGTCCAACGCGAGGTTCACGCTCCGTGTGGTCAAGCTCACGCCCGGGGTCTTCTCGGCGCGAGGTGTCGCCTGTACCTAAACTCGGCTTGTTTCAAGGAGGGAGCCATCGTGCGCAAGGTGCTCATCGCCAACCGTGGCGAGATCGCTGTCCGTGTTGCCCGTGCCTGCCGGGATGCCGGGATCGCGAGCGTAGCCGTCTACGCCGATCCGGACCGGGACGCATGTCATGTGCGCGCGGCCGACGAAGCCTATGCGCTGGGCGGTGACACCCCGGCGGCCAGCTATCTCGACCAGGCCAAGGTCCTGGCCGCGGCCGCCGAATCCGGCGCCGACGCCGTCCACCCCGGCTACGGATTCCTCTCCGAGAACGCCGAGTTCGCCCAGGCCGTCCTCGACGCCGGCCTGACCTGGATCGGCCCCCCGCCGCACGCCATCCGCGACCTGGGCGACAAGGTCGCCGCCCGCCACATCGCCCAGCGCGCCGGCGCCCCCCTGGTCGCCGGCACCCCCGACCCCGTCTCCGGGGCCGAGGAAGTCGTGGCCTTCGCCGAACAGCACGGCCTGCCCATCGCCATCAAGGCCGCCTTCGGCGGCGGCGGCCGCGGCCTGAAGGTCGCCCGCACCATGGAGGAAGTGCCCGAGCTCTACGACTCCGCCGTCCGCGAGGCCGTGGCCGCCTTCGGCCGCGGCGAATGCTTCGTCGAGCGCTACCTGGACAAGCCCCGCCACGTCGAGACCCAGTGCCTGGCCGACACCCACGGCAACGTCGTCGTGGTCTCCACCCGCGACTGCTCCCTCCAGCGCCGCCACCAGAAACTCGTCGAAGAAGCCCCCGCCCCCTTCCTCACCGAAGACCAGAACGCCCAGCTCTACGCCGCCTCCAAGGCCATCCTCAAAGAGGCCGGCTACGTCGGCGCGGGCACGGTGGAGTTCCTGGTCGGCAACGACGGCACCATCTCCTTCCTCGAGGTCAACACCCGGCTCCAGGTGGAACACCCGGTCACCGAAGAGGTCACCGGCATCGACCTGGTCCGCGAGATGTTCCGCATCGCCGACGGCGAGGCCATCGGCTACGACGACCCGCAGGTGCGCGGCCACTCCTTCGAGTTCCGCATCAACGGCGAGGACCCGGGCCGCAACTTCCTGCCCGCCCCGGGCACCGTGACCTCCTTCGTGCCGCCCGCCGGGCCGGGTGTGCGGCTGGACGCGGGCGTGGAGTCCGGCAGCGTCATCGGCCCGGCGTGGGACTCCCTGCTGGCCAAGCTGATCGTCACCGGCGCCACCCGCACACAAGCCCTCCAGCGCGCGGCCCGCGCCCTGGCCGAGTTCCAGGTCGAGGGCATGGCGACCGCGATCCCGTTCCACCAGGCGGTGGTGAAGGACCCGGCGTTCACCAGCGAGCCCTTCACCATCCACACCCGCTGGATCGAGACCGAGTTCAACAACACCATCGCCCCGTTCACCCCGACCGGGGCGGACGAGACCGAGGAGTCAACCGGCCGTGAGACGGTCGTCGTCGAGGTCGGCGGCAAGCGGCTTGAGGTCTCGCTGCCCGCCTCCCTGGGCGTGGCCACCGCCCCGGCGGGCGGCTCGAAGAAGCCGAAGCGCAAGGCGGTCAAGAAGTCCGGCTCCGCCGCCTCCGGCGACGCCCTGGCCTCGCCCATGCAGGGCACCATCGTCAAGGTGGCCGTGGGCGAGGGTGACACCGTGGCCGAGGGCGACCTCGTCGTGGTCCTGGAGGCCATGAAAATGGAGCAGCCCATCAACGCCCACCGCGCGGGCACCGTCAAGGGCCTGGCCGCCGAGGTCGGCGCGTCCCTCACCTCGGGCGCGGTCATCTGCGAAATCAAGGACTGACGCGAAGGCCGAGGGCCGACCGCCCCACCCCATGCCCCATGACGGCGGGCCCCGGCCGGAATCTCCGGCCGGGGCCCGCCGTCGTCGCGTACGCCCCGCTCAGCGGCCGTGCACCACGTCCTGCGGGAAGGTCAGCTGACCGTTCATCCACCGCAGGGCGGTGGGCAGTTCGCGGCGCCAGGTGCGGAAGTTGTGGCTGCCCCGGTCCAGGATGATCGACTGCGCGCTCATCGGCGGCCGGGCCGCGGCCAGGAAGTCGCGAGTGGCGCCGTAGTCGGGCTCGCCCCGGCGGCTGGAGGCCACCAGCACCGACACCTGCGGCTGGGGCAGATGGCGCAGCCGCCACAGCACATCGTGCTCCCGCTTCCTGCGCTCGCCCGCCGGGCCCCGGCCGAAGAGATCGCCGGTGGTGGGGTCGTTGACCAGGCGGTAGTCGGGCGACAGGGCCGCGGCCGCGCCGTAGACACGGGGATGACGCAGGGTCAGCTGAAGGGCGCAGGTGCCGCCCGACGAGTAGCCCAGCACGCCCCAGGCGCTGGGGTCATGGCCGATCCGGTAGTGCGCCCGCAGCGCCTCCGGCAGGTCCCGGGCGAAGTACGTCTCGGCCTGCGGACCGCCGGGGACGTCCACGCACTCGGTGTCGCGGGGCGGGGCGATGGTGGGCCGCACCATCACGATGACGGCCGGTTGCAGCGCCCCGGTGCGGATCAGCCCGCCCGCGGTCTGGGGCAGCCGCAGATGCTGGGCCAGCAGGAAGGATCCGCCGGGGTAACCGCTGATCGCCACGATCACGGGGAAGCGCTGCCGGGCGTACTGGCGCTGGAAGTACTGCGGCGGCAGATAGACATACGCCGGGTTGGCCACCTGGCTGCGGCGGCCCAGGATCCGCACCGACTCGACCTCGCCCGCCCTGGCGGGCGGCCCGCTCGGCAGTCCGTGCACCGTGTCCAGCCCCTGCGGCGGGGCGGGCCGCACCAGACCGCCCGACTCCCCGACCGGCCCCGCGGCGCCGCCCTGCACATGGGACAGGGCCGCCGGTGCCGCATCGTCCTCGCCCAGCAGTTCGTCCCAGGAGCCGTAGAACTGGAAGGTGCTGTTCACCGCGAGGGCCAGGGCGGCCACGATCGCGCACTGGGTCACGGCGAGGGCGGCCAGCCGGCCCGCCCAGGCCCGTACGCCCCGGCCCGCGAAGCGCGGCCACAGCCAGAGCGTCAGCCCCGCGCACGCCACGGCGAGGGAGATCATCACATACTCGAGTGATCGACTGGTCAGTCCCATTGTTCTTCCACTCCGGCGCGCCGCAACGCACGGTGCCGCCGCCCTGTTTGATGCCGCCTCCGGCACCCGCGTTGCCTGGCCAGGGCGTGCCTCCGGTCACGAAATGGCATGCTTGACTCACGGGCAGGCACGGCAGGGAGGACCGCGATGGCGATGGAGACAGCCACGGCGCAGACGCCACCGCGCCCCATGCGCGCCGACGCGCGCCGCAACTACGAGCGGCTGCTGGCCGAGGCGCGCACGGCCTTCACCCAGCACGGTACCGACGCTTCGCTGGAGGACATCGCACGCCGCGCGGGCGTCGGCATCGGCACGCTCTACCGCCACTTCCCGAACCGCACCGCGCTGATGGGCGCGGTCTTCCAGGGCGAGATATGTGCCCTGCTGGAGCGGTCGCGGGAGCTGGCCCAGGCGCCGCGGCCGTGTCAGGCGCTGATCGACTGGCTGCGCGCCATCGTGGACCACGCCAGCACCTACCGCGGGCTCTCCCAGGCCCTGATGGCGTGCTCGGGCGACGAGACCTCGGAGCTGTCCCGCGGCTGCGGTCTGCCGCTGCGCGAGGCGGGCAGCGAACTGCTCGCCCGCGCCCAGCAGAGCGGTGCCGTACGGTCCGATGTGGTCATCGCCGATCTGATGCAGCTCACGAACGCGATCGCGCTGGCCGTGGAGCAGTCGCCGGACGACCCGGAGTTGGCCGACCGGCTGCTGGCGCTGGCCTTCACGGGTCTCAAGGCCCGCTGACACCCTGGTCTCCAGCCCCATTGACACCCTGGTCGCCAGGCCCATTGACACCCTGGTCGCCAGGCCCACTGACACCCCTCGGCGACCACTCGCTACGGGGTGTCCGGCGGGCTTCGCGGCGGAGCTCCGCCCCTGGGCCTCCCGGGCCTGGGGCGGAGCCCCACCACGCGGCGGAGCCGCATATCGATGCCGCGGGAAGGGGCGGGGAGGGGAACACCACGCCGCAGGCGTCACGATCCGGCAGCCAGTCGCTAGCGGCGGCGCGGCGCCAGGTCCGCCACCCGCCCCGGCTGCTGTTCGGCCAGCGGCACCGCCGCGGTGCGCAGCTGGGCGGAGCCGGGCCCGCCCGGCGGGTGGGGGTGGTTACGGCGCGGCCCCGGCAGCGGCAGGCCCTCCTCGCCACCGCCACGGCCCTGCGACGGACCCGGCCGTCCCGACTGCCGACCCGCCGAGCCGCCGCCCTCACCGCTCCCGGCCGGACCGGACCCCGCGCCCGGCCCGGCCACGGCGATCTGAACCCCCTGGTCCGCGAGGGCCTGGAGCTCGGTCAGGGCACGGTCGTCATGGCCGGGCGGCTCATCGGTCACCAGCCGTGTGATCACATCGGTGGGCACCGTCTGGAACATGGTGTCGGTGCCCAGCTTCGTATGGTCGGCGAGCACGACCACCTCCGCCGCCGCCTGGACCAGCGCCCGGTCGACGCTGGCCGAGAGCATGTTGGAGGTGGACAGGCCGCGCTCGGCGGTCAGCCCGCTGCCGGACAGAAAGGCGCGCGAGACCCGCAGCCCGTGCAAGGACTGCTCGGCGCCGCTGCCGACCAGGGCGTAGTTGGAGCCGCGCAGGGTGCCGCCGGTCATCACGACCTCGACCCGGTTGGCATGCGCCAACGCCTGTGCGACCAGCAGGGAATTGGTGACCACGGTCAGCCCGGGAACCCGCGCGAGCCGGCGGGCCAGCTCCTGCGTAGTGGTCCCGGCGCCGACGACGACGGCCTCGCCCTCCTCGACGAGACCGGCCGCGAGATCGGCGATGGCCGTCTTCTCCGCGGTCGCTAGATGGGATTTCTGCGGGAAGCCGGACTCCCTGGTGAATCCGCCCGGCAGCACCGCACCGCCGTGCCGGCGGTCGAGCAGTCCTTCTGCCTCCAGTGCCCGCACATCACGCCGGACGGTCACTTCGGAGGTCTGGACGACGCGGGCGAGCTCCCGGAGCGACACCGCTCCGTTCGCACGCACCATTTCAAGGATCAATTGGCGACGTTCTGCAGCGAACACGAAACTGACAGTAACGCCAACGACCGTCTGTTTTCAGCAGCTTGCACCAATTAGCAGAAGTTGTACATCTGTGAGGGCACGAAGTGCTATAAGGACCGGGTCTATGACTCTTCCTGAGTCTTCCGGGTGTGCAACTGCCGGGCCACCTCGGCGATCGAACCGGACAGCGAGGGGTAGACCGTGAAGGCTTTGGCGATCTGCTCCACCGTCAGATTGTTGTCCACCGCCAGCGAGATGGGGTGGATCAGCTCGCTCGCCCGCGGCGCGACCACCACACCGCCGACCACGATGCCGGTGCCCGGACGGCAGAAGATCTTCACGAAGCCGTCCCGGATGCCCTGCATCTTCGCCCGCGGATTGCGCAGCAGCGGCAGCTTCACCACCCGGGCGTCGATCTTCCCGCCGTCCACGTCCGCCTGCGAGTAGCCGACCGTGGCGATCTCGGGGTCGGTGAAGACGTTCGCCGAGACGGTCTTCAGGTTCAGCGGGGTCACCGCGTCCCCGAGGAAGTGGTACATCGCGATCCGGCCCTGCATCGCCGCCACCGACGCCAGCGCCAGCACTCCGGTGCAGTCACCGGCCGCGTAGATCCCCGGCGCGCTGGTCCGGGACACCTTGTCGGTCAGGATGTGCCCCGACTCCGCCAGCTTGACCCCGGCCTCCTCCAGGCCGATGTCCGCCGTGTTCGGGATCGAGCCGACCGCCATCAGACAGTGGGTGCCGGAGATGACCCGCCCGTCCGAGAGCGTGACCTCCACCCGGTCCCCGACCCGCTTGGCGGCCTGCGCCCGGGACCGGGACATCACGTTCATCCCCCGGCGCCGGAAGACGTCCTCCAGCACCGCGGCCGCGTCCGGGTCCTCGCCCGGCAGCACCCGGTCCCGGCTGGAGACCAGCGTGACCTTCGACCCCAGCGCCTGGTACGCACCCGCGAACTCCGCGCCCGTGACACCGGAGCCGACCACGATCAGCTCCTGGGGGAGCTCGTCAAGGTCGTACACCTGCGTCCAGTTCAGGATCCGCTCGCCGTCCGGCTTCGCGTCCGGGATCTCCCTCGGGTGGGCGCCCGTCGCCAGCAGCACCGCGTCCGCCACCAGCGTCTGCTCGCTGCCGTCCGCGGCCCGTACGATCACCCGCCGCGCGCCGTCCAGCGACTGCTGCGGCTCCACCCGGGCGCGGCCGCGCATGACCCGGCCACCGGCCCGGGTGACCGAGGCCGTGATGTCGTGCGACTGGGCGAGCGCGAGCCGCTTCACCCGACGGTTGACCTTGCCCAGATCCACGCCGACCACCCGGGCCGCCTGCTCCAGCGGCGGGGTGTCGTCGGCGACGATGATCCCCAGCTCCTCGTAGGAGGAGTCGAAGGTCGTCATCACCTCAGCGGTGGCGATCAACGTCTTCGACGGCACACAGTCGGTGAGCACCGACGCCCCGCCCAGACCGTCGCAGTCGACGACGGTCACCTCCGCGCCGAGCTGCGCGGCGACCAGCGCCGCCTCATAGCCGCCGGGTCCGCCACCAATGATCACGATCCGAGTCACATGCTCCATTGTCCCGCACCGGTTCGAATGCCTTCAGCCCGGGGGGTTTCGCGGGGGCGACCGCCGTTCAAAACCTCTCACGGAACCTCCCGTCAAACGTCCCACCCCGAGGGCCGTTCCACCCCACTCCCGTACCCTCAGACCCATGTCGCTCTACGCCGCGTACGCCGGCAACCTCGACGCGCGGCTGATGTCCCGCCGCGCACCACACTCCCCGCTGCGCGGAACGGGCTGGCTGAACGGCTGGCGCCTCACCTTCGGCGGTGAGCAGATGGGCTGGGAAGGCGCTCTCCCCACGATCGTGGAGGCCCCGCGCTCCCAGGTCTTCGTCGCCCTCTACGACATCGCCCCCATGGACGAGGACTCCATGGACCGCTGGGAGGGCGTCGGCCTCGACATCTACCGCCGGATGCGGATCCGCGTCCACACACTGGACGGCGACGAGGCCGCCTGGCTCTACGTCCTCAACGGCTACGAGGGCGGGCTGCCCTCGGCCCGCTACCTGGGCGAGATCGCCGACGCGGCGGAGTCGGCGGGGGCGCCGCACGACTATGTGATGGAGCTGCGGAAGCGTCCCTGCTGAGTCCGGTGTGTCCGGTTGACCCCTTGATTCCGGTTGACCCCTTGATCCAGTTGCCCCGGTGGGTCCGGTTGACCCGGTGGTCCGACCGGTGGCCCGGTTGACCCGGTGGCCCGGTTGATCCGGTGGGTCCGGGGCAATGTGACCCTGCTGGGTCCCACCGTGGGCCTTGCGGCAATGCAACGATCCGAACACCTCGGCGGACTCCGTCTACGCGCGTAGGCAGTTACCGGCTACCCTCGTGCGCGTGAACGCATCAGTTTCTTGGGACAATCAGAGCGACCCGCACGCCGCCGCCGACGCCGCCGCCACCCGCCTGCGCGAGCTGACCGGCGCGGAAACCCACGACGTCGCGCTGGTCCTGGGCTCCGGCTGGGTCCCCGCCACCGACGCCCTCGGGGCGCCCGAGCACGAGTTCCCCGTCACCGAGCTGCCCGGCTTCCCGCCGCCCGCCGTCGCGGGCCACGCGGGCCGGATCCGGTCGTACCGGATCAACGACAAGCGGGCGCTGGTCTTCCTCGGCCGTACGCACTACTACGAGGGGCGTGGGGTCGCCGCCGTCGCACACGGCGTACGCACCGCCGTCGCCGCGGGCTGCAAGACCATCATCCTCACCAACGGCTGCGGCGGCCTCCGCGAAGGCATGCGCCCCGGCCAGCCGGTACTGATCAGCGACCACATCAACCTCACGGCCACCTCACCGATCGTGGGCGCCAACTTCGTCGACCTCACCGACCTGTACTCGCCGCGGCTGCGCGCCCTGTGCCAGCAGGTCGACCCGACCCTGGAGGAGGGCGTCTACGCCCAGTTCCCCGGGCCGCACTACGAGACCCCGGCGGAGATCAACATGGCCCGCACGATAGGGGCCGACCTGGTGGGCATGTCCACCACCCTGGAGGCCATCGCGGCGCGCGAGGCGGGCGCGGAGGTTCTCGGGATCTCCCTGGTGACGAACCTCGCGGCCGGGATGACGGGCGAGCCCCTCAACCACGAGGAGGTCCTCCAGGCGGGCCGCGACTCCGCCTCCCGCATGGGCAGCCTGCTGTCCCAGGTCCTCGACCGCCTCTGATCTCCGGGGCGCGGCGTCACGGCGCCCTGCGCGGGTACTCACCCCTTGGCTAACTGAACAGCGATGCGCGAGATACGCGGGGCACGGCGCGGGGCGGGCGGTGCGGGGCGCGAGGCGCGCGGGCCGGGGTGCGCGGGGCGGACCGGGGTGCGCGGAGAGCGCGAGCCAGGCGTGGGCGCAGGGCGGGCGGGCCGGGGTGCGCGGTCGGTCGTGCGGTGGGTGCCGGGGGCGGGGCCTCCAGAGCCCCGCCCCGGAGGCCCCGCCCCCGCACCCGACCACGGACCCACCGCGCACCCCAGCAACCATCAACGCACCCGCACCCACACCACCGCAGCGGCAACCCGCACCCCGCACCCCGCATACGACCACCCCCCAGGAGGCCCCCATGGCCACGGAGCCCGATCTCATCGCCCAGGCTCGCGCATGGCTTGCCGAGGATCCCGATCCCGAGACGCGGGACGAGCTCGGGAAACTGCTCGAGGACGATGCCCTCGACGCGATCGCCGAGCGGTTCTCCGGCACGTTGCAGTTCGGTACCGCCGGTCTCCGGGGTGAGCTCGGGGCCGGGCCCATGCGGATGAACCGCGCCGTCGTCATCCGCGCCGCCGCCGGGCTCGCCGCGTATCTGCGCAGGTATCACGACCGGGACGACCAGAACGGTCAAGGGCTCGTCGTCGTCGGGTACGACGCCCGCTACAAGAGCGCCGAGTTCGCCCGCGACACCGCCGCCGTCATGACCGGCGCCGGCTTCCGCGCCGCGGTTCTGCCCCGCCCCCTCCCCACGCCCGTCCTCGCGTTCGCCATCCGCCACCTCGGCGCGATCGCCGGAGTCGAGGTCACGGCGAGCCACAACCCGCCGCGCGACAACGGTTACAAGGTCTACCTCGGCGACGGCTCCCAGATCGTGCCGCCCGCCGACGCCGAGATCGCGGCCGAGATCGAGGCGATCCGCAGCCTGGACGACGTGCCCCGGCCCGAGACCGGCTGGGAGACGCTGAACGACGACGTCCTGGAGGCGTACCTCGCGCGGACCGACGCCGTTCTCACCCCGGGTTCGCCCCGGAACGCCCGCGTCGTCTACACCCCGCTGCACGGCGTCGGCCGCGAGACCCTCACCGCGGCGTTCCATCGCGCCGGGTTCCCCGAGCCCGCGGTCGTGCCCGAGCAGGCGGAGCCCGACCCGGCGTTCCCGACCGTCGCGTTCCCCAACCCGGAGGAGCCGGGGGCGATGGACCTGGCCTTCGCCACGGCCCGCAGGGTCGCGCCGGACATCATCATCGCCAACGACCCGGACGCCGACCGCTGCGCCGTCGCCATCCCCACGATCACGAACCCCACGGCCCCCACGGACGCCGCGAGCTGGCGGATGCTGCGCGGGGACGAGGTCGGCGCGCTCCTCGCCACCCACCTCGTCCACAAGCGCGCCCGTGGCGCGTTCGCGACCACGATCGTCTCCTCGTCGCTCCTGTCCCGGATCGCGGAGGACGCCGGGCTGCCGTACGCCGAGACGCTGACCGGCTTCAAGTGGCTGGCCCGGGTGGACGGGCTGCGCTACGCGTACGAGGAGGCGCTCGGCTACTGCGTGGATCCGGAGGGCGTACGCGACAAGGACGGCGTCACGGCCGCGCTGCTCGTGGCCGAGCTGACGTCGGAGCTCAAGGAGCAGGGCCGCACCCTGGCAGATCTTTTGGACGACATCGCGGTGGCCCACGGGCTGCACGCCACCGACCAGCTGTCCGTCCGGGTCACCGACCTCTCCGTGATCGGCACCGCGATGAAGCGGCTGCGCGAACAGCCGCCCACCGAGCTCGCGGGGCTCGCGGTGACCTCGGCGGAGGATCTGACGCGGGGTACGGACACCCTGCCCCCGACGGACGGCCTGCGTTATCAGCTCGCCGGGAAGGGGAACGTCCGCGGCGCCCGTGTGGTCGTCCGGCCCAGCGGCACCGAGCCGAAGCTGAAGTGCTACCTGGAGGTGGTCGTCGACGTGCCCGCCGCCCACGCCCTCACTCCGGCCCGCGCCACGGCGGACACCGTGCTGGCCGCGCTCAAGACGGACCTTTCGGTGGCGGCGGGAATCCAGCCCCCGGAAGCCGCCACCGCGGACGCGGGCGTATCAGCCGCCGGGCCCGTCACCGTCGCCCACGGCGATCAGTGACGGCGCCGGAGCGGGGAAACCCAGGGGACCCAGCTCTCAGCCGATCGCCAGCATGACGCCCAACAGCACCGCGCCCGCCAGCGTCGGCGCGATGACCTCGAAGGCCCAGCGCACCTCCGGCGCCCCCTGGGCGCCCTCGCGCTGGGCGTTGAGTTCGGCCATCTCGCGCAGGTCGCCGATCGCCGCGTCGGAGGGGGCCCGGCGGTCCTCGTCGGGCTTGCCGGCCGCGACATGGGCGGACGTGGCGCCGAAGGGGTCCTCGGAGGCCGCCCTGGCCTGCTGCCGGGCGGCCCGCTTGCGCTGGCGCAGCGAGACCGGGATCGCCCACAGCTGGTAGGTGGCCCCGCCCGCGAGCACCTCGCTGGTGTACCCGGCGCGCAGCCCCTCGACCGAGGCCCAGGGCAGCGTGATCGTACGGAACGGGTTGCGGATGAGCAGCCGGTCCTGCCCCGCGTACACCGCCGGGCGCACCGTGAAGGCGATCACCACCGGTACCGCGAAGAACAGCCCGGCCAGCGCCAGCCACGGCGTCCGTCCCTCGCCCCGGATCATCGCGTCGACGCCCAGCCAGCCGCTGAGCCCGAGCAGCAGCACTCCGCCCGCGATACCGCTCGGGGAGCGGTAGATCCGGTCCGAGAAGGTCTCGGTCTCGGCATCGGAGGAAGCGGAGCTGGAGGCAGCGGGGGTGGAGTCGTCGTCCGGGCTCGTCATGCGCCCGATTGTGCACCACACTCACGGGGCGGGGGGCGCCCAGGGCGGACGCGGGATCGCTCGCCCCGGCCCCCGATCGATTCCGGGCCCGGGGGTGACATCCGACTACGCGCGTAGATATGCTCATCTGGTGACCATGCCCACCACAGTTCCCGCATACGGCAAGGAGGCCGCGGAGCGACTCGCGTCGATGGCGGACGTGACCGCCGGCGACGGCGCACTGCGCCGCTTCCTGCACGGCCTGCCGGGCGTCGACGCGGTCGGCCTGCGGGCCCGTGCCGCGACCCTCGGCACCCGCTCGATCAAGACCACGGCGAAGGCGTACGCCATCGATCTGGCGATCTCGATGATCGACCTGACGACCCTCGAGGGTGCCGATACCCCGGGCAAGGTCCGGGCGCTCTGCGCCAAGGGGATCAACCCCGACCCCACCGACCGCACCGCCCCGAAGGTCGCGGCGATCTGCGTCTACGGCGACATGGTGGCCACCGCCAAGGAGGCCCTGACCGGCAGCGGCATCCATGTGGCCGCCGTCGCCACCGCCTTCCCCTCCGGCCGGGCCTCGCTGCCGGTCAAGCTGGCCGACACCCGGGACGCGGTGGCCGCCGGGGCGGACGAGATCGACATGGTGATCGACCGCGGTGCCTTCCTCTCCGGCCGCTACCTGGAGGTCTTCGAGGAGATCCGGCAGGTGAAGGAGGCGTGCGTCCGTGAGGACGGCAGTGGCACCGCGGCCCACCTCAAGGTCATCTTCGAGACCGGTGAGCTCCAGACGTACGACAACGTCCGCCGCGCCTCCTGGCTGGCGATGCTCGCGGGCGCGGACTTCATCAAGACCTCCACCGGCAAGGTGGCCGTCAACGCGACCCCGCCCGTCACCCTCGTCCTGCTGGAGGCGGTCCGCGACTTCCGCGCCGCGGTCGGTGTCCAGGTGGGCGTGAAGCCAGCGGGCGGCATCCGCACCTCCAAGGACGCGATCAAGTACCTGGTGATGGTCAACGAGACGCTGGGCGACGAGTGGCTCTCCCCGGAGTGGTTCCGCTTCGGCGCCTCCAGCCTGCTCAACGATCTGCTCATGCAGCGCCAGAAGCTGAGCACCGGCCGGTACTCCGGTCCCGACTACGTGACGGTGGACTGATACGCCATGCCAGTTTTCGAGTACGCGCCCGCGCCCGAGTCCCGCGCGGTCGTCGACATCGCTCCGTCCTACGGCCTGTTCATCGACGGGGAGTTCGCAGAGGCGGGCGACGGCAAGGTCTTCAAGACCCTCTCCCCCTCCTCCGAGGAGGTACTCTCCGAGGTCGCCCAGGCCAATGCCGAGGACGTGGACCGCGCCGTCAAGGCCGCCCGTAAGGCGTTCGAGACCTGGTCCGCGCTGCCCGGCTCCGAGCGCGCCAAGTACCTCTTCCGCATCGCGCGGATCATCCAGGAGCGCTCCCGCGAACTGGCCGTCCTGGAGTCGCTGGACAACGGGAAGCCGATCCGCGAGTCGCGCGACGCCGATCTCCCCCTGGTCGCGGCCCACTTCTTCTACTACGCGGGCTGGGCCGACAAGCTGGCGTACGCGGGCTACGGCGCCGATCCGCGGCCGCTGGGCGTGGCGGGCCAGATCATCCCCTGGAACTTCCCCCTCCTGATGCTCGCCTGGAAGATCGCCCCGGCGCTCGCCACCGGCAATACGGTCGTCCTCAAGCCCGCCGAGACCACGCCCCTGAGCGCCCTGTTCTTCGCGGACATCTGCCGCCAGGCGGGCCTGCCCAAGGGCGTGGTGAACATCGTCACCGGTGACGGCTCGACCGGCGCCGAGCTGGTCGCGCACCCCGGCATCGACAAGGTGGCCTTCACCGGCTCCACCGAGGTCGGCAAGGCCATCGCCCGTACGGTGGCCGGTACGAGGAAGAAGGTCACCCTCGAACTCGGGGGCAAGGCCGCGAACATCGTCTTCGACGACGCCCCCATCGACCAGGCGGTCGAGGGCATCATCGGCGGCATCTTCTTCAACCAGGGCCATGTCTGCTGCGCGGGCTCCCGCCTCCTGGTCCAGGAGTCCCTCCAGGACGAGCTGCTCGACGCGCTCAAGCGCCGGATGAGCACCCTGCGCGTCGGCGACCCGCTGGACAAGAACACCGACATCGGCGCCATCAACTCCGCCGAGCAGCTGGCCCGGATCCGCGCCCTGGCCGACGCGGGCGAGGCCGAGGGCGCCGAGCGCTGGGCCCCGCGGTGCGAACTGCCCAGCTCCGGCTACTGGTTCGCGCCCACCCTCTTCACCGGCGTCACCCAGGCCCACCGGATCGCCCGCGAGGAGATCTTCGGCCCGGTGCTCTCGGTGCTCACCTTCCGCACCCCCGAAGAGGCCGTGGCCAAGGCCAACAACACGCCGTACGGGCTGTCGGCGGGCATCTGGACGGAGAAGGGCTCGCGCATCCTGTGGATGGCGAACGAGCTCCGAGCGGGCGTGGTGTGGTCCAACACCTTCAACAAGTTCGACCCGGCCTCCCCGTTCGGCGGCTACAAGGAGTCCGGATACGGCCGTGAAGGCGGTCGCCACGGCCTGGAGGCGTACCTCGATGTCTGATAACCGACTCTCGGTCCTGAAGACCTACAAGCTGTTCGTGGGCGGCAAGTTCCCACGCTCGGAGAGCGGGCGGGTGTACGAGGTGACCGACGCGAAGGGCAAGTGGCTGGCCAACGCCCCGCTGGCCTCCCGCAAGGACGCCCGGGACGCGGTCGTCGCGGCGCGCAAGGCGTTCGGCGGCTGGTCGGGGGCCACCGCCTACAACCGGGGCCAGATCCTCTACCGCGTCGCCGAGATGCTGGAGGGGCGCCGCGGCCAGTTCATCCGCGAGGTCGCCGACGCCGAGGGCCTTTCGAAGTCCAAGGCCACCGCGCAGGTGGACGCGGCGATCGACCGCTGGGTCTGGTACGCGGGCTGGTCCGACAAGACGGCCCAGATCGCCGGGTCCGCCAACCCCGTGGCCGGGCCGTACTTCAACCTCTCCTCCCCCGAGCCCACCGGCGTGGTCGCGCTCCTCGCGCCCCAGGACTCGTCGTTCCTGGGCCTGGTGTCGGTGATCGCCCCGGCGATCGTCACCGGGAACACGACCGTGGTCGTCGCCGCCGAGGGCGCCCCGCTCCCCGCCCTCTCCCTCGCCGAGGTTCTGGCCACCTCCGACCTCCCGGGCGGCGTGGTCAACGTCCTGTCCGGCCGCACGGCGGAGATCGCCGCGCCGCTGGCCGCGCACCAGGACGTCAACGCGATCGACCTCGCCGGCGCGGACGCGGAGCTCGCGACCGAGCTGGAGCAGGCCGCCGCGGAGAACCTCAAGCGCGTTCTGCGTCCACAGCCTGTGGATTGGACCACCGACCCCGGCACCGGCCGCCTCCTCACCTTCCTGGAGACCAAGACCGTCTGGCACCCAATGGGCGCCTAGCCCGACGGCCGGGTCTTCCCCCTCCCCACCCCTTCCCGCAGCATCGATACGCGGCTCCGCCGCATGGCGGGGACTCCGCTTCTGGACCCCGGCAGCTCGGCGCGCCGACCGTCATCAGGTCAGCTCACCGGCCGGGGCCCCGACCACGCCACCTGCGACGCGGTGGCCGAACGGCTGCCCGGCGGTCTTCGGCCCCCGGGCCCGCCCGGTCCGTACGGCGGCGGCGGAACGGCCACGCGCGGTCGTCCGACGGCGGGGCCGGGCCACATGGGCGGTCAGATCGACGGTCACGCGGGGGACACGCGGACGAAAGGATGCGTCACACTGGTGTTCCGTGACCAGCCAACCGCCTTCCGCCCGTGTCGTCCTGCTCTCCGGCCCCTCGGGTTCGGGCAAGTCCTCCCTCGCGGCCCGCACCGGGCTGCCCGTGCTCAACCTCGACGACTTCTACAAGGAGGGCGGCGACCCGACGCTCCCCCAACTCCCCGACAACGGGGGCGCCGACTGGGACTCGCCGCTGTCCTGGGACGCGGACGCGGCGGTCGCGGCCATCGAGGAGCTGTGCCGTACGTCCGGTACGACCGTGCCGCTGTACGACATCGCCACCAGCGCCCGCGTCGGCGAGGAGGCGCTGGACATCGGGCGGGCGCCGGTGTTCATCGCCGAGGGGATCTTCGCCGCCGACATCGTCGGGCGGTGTGCCGACCTCGGGCTGCTCGCGGACGCGATCTGTCTGCGCGGCCGCCCTTCCACCACGTTCCGGCGCAGACTGCTGCGCGATCTACGGGAGGGCCGTAAGCCCGCGCTCTATCTGCTGCGGCGCGGCTGGCGGCTGATGCGCGCGGAGCGCGGGATCGTGGCCCGGCAGACGGCGCTGGGAGCGTACGCGTGCGGCAAGGACGTGGCGCTGGGCCGGATAGCGGCGGCGGGGGAGCGGATCCCCGCTTCCGGCCAGAAGACGTCCGTATAGCCGACGCAGCCAACGCAGCCGACGCAGCCACGCGACAACACGGCCAAACAGGTGCGAGGCCGGACATCCCCCCTCGGCTGTCCGGCCTCGCACCTGTTTCCCCCGTGCTCCCCCGATTTCTCCCTCCCATTTCCCCCGTATCCCCCGATTTTCCCCCGCCTTCGATCGTCCCCGCCGCCGTCAGGCGACCAGTTCGCCGAAGGACTCCTCCTCGTCACGGCCGAAGCTGAGGGCCTCGTCCTCGCGCAGCCGGCGCAGCGAGCGCCAGATGCTGCTCTTGACCGTTCCGACGCTGATGTTCAGGATGTCCGCGATTTCCGGGTCCGTCCGGCCCTCGTAGTAGCGCAGCACCAGCATCGTGCGCTGCAGCTCGGGGAGCCGGGACAGGGCCTGCCACAGCACGGTGCGCAGCTCGGTGCCGCGCATCGCGTCGTGGTCGCCGACCGTCTCCGGCAGCTCCTCCGTCGGGTACTCGTTGAGCTTCCGCCGACGCCAGGCGCTGATGTGCAGATTGGTCATGGTGCGGCGCAGATAGCCGCCGACCGCCGCCTTGTCGCTGATCCGGTCCCAGGCCCGGTAGGTCGAGAACAGCGCGCTCTGCAGCAGGTCCTCGGCCTCGAAGCGGTCCCCGGTCAGGTGGTAGGCGGTTGCGTACAGGGAGGCGCGGCGCTCCTGGACATAGGCGGTGAACTCCGCCTCCGACGTGGTGCGCCGCTCCCCCTCTGCCTCCCCGTACGAGCCTCCCCCGTGGCCCCCCGGTCCCCCGTTGTCCCCCCCGAGGCCGTGACCGGCCTCCTTGTCCCCCGTGATCGCGTCAATGGCCACCATGTAAGGAGGCCGCTGACGCCCGGCGCCGCGAGCGCACCCCCGCCCGCTCACGGCACCGGACTTCTCATTGCCCCGCCCGGCGTCGTGGAGGCGCGTGCGAACTGCGCTGGTGGTGGAGAAGTGCAGTGTGCTCATTTCGCGCCCCCCGTCGATGGAGCCGGTCGATCTGGCTTCTGGCTGCCCCGGCCGGTGGTGTTCCGCCCGGTGCACAGAAGACTTTGCCGGGCCAGTTTCATGGGGGTGTCTGTCGACTGTCACAGGCTCGTCACAGGCGATCGAGCCGATAAACCCCCGACGGTCGAACTACAGGCCCCTTGTAGGCCAGAATGACCAACGTGCCTTTCCTGTTGCTGATCGAGGACGACGACGCCATCCGCACGGCCCTCGAACTCTCGCTGTCTCGCCAGGGCCACCGTGTGGCGACCGCGGCGACGGGCGAGGACGGCCTGAAACTGCTGCGTGAGCAGCGGCCGGATCTGATCGTGCTCGATGTGATGCTGCCCGGGATCGACGGCTTCGAGGTCTGCCGCCGGATCCGCCGTACCGACCAGTTGCCGATCATCCTGCTGACCGCGCGCAGCGATGACATCGACGTCGTGGTCGGCCTGGAGTCCGGTGCCGACGACTATGTGGTCAAACCCGTCCAGGGCCGGGTGCTGGACGCCCGGATCCGTGCGGTGCTGCGGCGTGGCGAGCGGGAGGCCAACGACTCCGCGGCCTTCGGCAATCTGCTGATCGACCGCGCGGCCATGACGGTCACCAAGAACGGCGACGATCTCCAGCTCACCCCCACTGAGCTGCGGCTTCTGCTGGAGCTCAGCCGCCGCCCGGGGCAGGCGCTGTCCCGGCAGCAGCTGCTGCGGCTGGTGTGGGAGCACGACTACCTCGGGGACTCGCGGCTGGTCGACGCATGCGTACAGCGGCTGCGCGCGAAGGTGGAGGACGTGCCGTCGTCGCCGACGCTGATCCGTACGGTGCGCGGGGTCGGGTACCGGCTGGACGCGCCACAGTGAGCAATATGTGCGTCGCGCACGGGGGCGGAGAAGTACGGAATTGAGCGCAGTGAGCGACGAGCCCGGTCGGGCCCGGGGCTGGGCCGCGGGGCTCTTGCGGTGGTTCAGCCTCCGGCTGCGGCTGATGCTGGTCTTCGGCCTGGTGGCGCTGACCGCCGCCGTGTCCGCGTCCGCCATCGCGTACTGGCTGAACCGGGACGCGGTGCTCACCCGTACCCAGGACGCGGCGCTGGACGAGTTCCGCAAGGCCCTGAAGGACGACACCGATCCGTTGCCCTCCGTCCCCACCTGTTCCGAATTGCGCGAGGCGGCGGGTCGTATGGCGGACAACACCCAGAAGTACGAGGTGCTGCTGATCACCCGGACGAAGGACGCCGGAAGCTGCCCGGCGGCCTCGGACAAGGATCTGTTCACCCTCGATGTGGTGCCCTCCTCGCTGCGGCGCGCGGTGGACCAGAAGCGCCCGGTGGGCAAGGGGAACACCTCCCCGTACCACCTCTACTGGCAGCGGATCACGCTGGGCGGCACCCCGTACCTGGTCGGCGGGGCCAAGGTGAACGGCGGCGGGCCGACCGGCTACATGCTCAAGTCCCTGGACACCGAGCGCCAGGATCTCAACTCCCTGGCCTGGTCGCTGGGGATCGCCACCGGTCTCGCGCTGATCGGCGCCGCACTGCTGGCGCAGGCCGCCGCGGCCACGGTGCTGCGGCCGGTGCAGCGGCTCGGGGAGGCGGCGCACCGGCTGGGCGAGGGGCATCTCGACACCCGGCTCCAGGTCTCCGGCTCCGATGAGCTGGCCAATCTCTCCCACACCTTCAACCGGGCCGCGGAGCGGCTGCAGAAGCGGGTGGCGGAGCTGTCGGGACGGGAGGCGTCCAGCCGGCGCTTCGTCGCGGACATGTCGCATGAGCTGCGGACCCCGCTCACCGCGATCACGGCCGTCACGGAGGTGCTGGAGGAGGAGGCCGATTCGCTCGACCCGATGATCGCTCCGGCGGTGCAGCTGGTGGTGAGCGAGACCCGGCGGCTGAACGACCTGGTGGAGAACCTGATGGAGGTGACCCGCTTCGACGCGGGCACGGCCCGGCTGGTGCTCGACGATGTCGATGTCGCCGACCAGGTGACGGCGTGCATCGACGCCCGCGCCTGGCTGGACGCGGTGGAGCTGGACGCGGCGCGCGGGATCGTGGCCCGGCTGGATCCACGGCGCCTGGATGTGATCCTGGCGAATCTGATCGGGAACGCGCTCAAGCACGGCGGCTCGCCGGTGCGGGTCTCGGTGCGCACCGACGGCGATGAGCTGCTGATCAAGGTCCGGGACCACGGTCCTGGCATCCCCCAGGATGTGCTGCCGCATGTCTTCGACCGCTTCTACAAGGCGAGCGCGTCCCGCCCGCGCTCGGAGGGCAGCGGGCTCGGGCTGTCGATCGCGATGGAGAACGCGCATATCCACGGCGGCGACATCGGCGCCGCGAACTCGCCGGAGGGCGGCGCGGTCTTTACCCTGCGGCTGCCGATGGACGCCTCCCGGATCGCCTCCGACGAGGCCGAGGACGAGCGCGACCGCGATGACGACCGGGACGGCTCCTCCGGGGGCGGGCGCGACGACGGCGGGGCCAAGGGCAAGGCCAAGGGCAAGGCCAAGGGCACCGGCAAGGACAAGGGCAAGGGCACCGGCAGGGGCCGGGACGAGGAGGGCAGGCCATGAGCGCGCGCTGGACCCGGTCGGCCGCCCTCCTGCTGACCGGCGCGGTCGCGCTGCTGGCGGCCGGGTGCGGGATACGGGGCACCTCGGTGCCGGTGGACGCCGGGGCCGCGCCCTCGCGGGCGTCCTGCCGGACGCCGGAGTCGGAGCGGGCCGCCGAGGGGATGGACCGGGTCTCGGTACGGATCTATCTGCTGTGCTCCTCGCGGATCCTGTCGGTGAGCCGGACCACCCGGCAGGACGACGAGAAGACGTCCCGGGAGCCGGTGCGGGTCGCCCAGGCGCTGCTGGAGCAACTGCGGCTGCCGCCGACGGCGGCCGAGGCGTCGGCCGGGTTCTCCACGGCGGTCGAGGACTGGGTGGAGATCTCCGGCCCGGCCAAGGGCGACCCGGACAGCGCACTGCGGCTGAACCGGCCGCCGGAGGAGATCCAGTCCCTGGCGCTCGCCCAGATCGTCTGCACCTTCGCGGACACCACGGTGGCCGGCGACGACGGCAAGGTGGTGCTCGGCGGCCCGGACAGCCAGCGGGATCCGCTCAAGGCGTACCAGTGCACCGAGGAGATGCGCCGCAATCCGATGATCGCGGTCAACTCCGGGGTGCTGGTGTCCTGAATTCCGGTCCTGGTGTCGATTCGTTACCTGTCGGTACCGCCCCGTCCCAGGTCGGCGACTTGTCGGTAACAAGGTGCTGACCAGCGGGGCGGGGGCGGAACCGCGACCCCCGCGTGCGGCGTCCTGATGTTCGTGCAGGGTCCTTTCGGCCGCAGGGCCGCCTTCCGCTACCGCGTCGCGGGCTTCGTGCTCCTCGTGGCACACCTCTCGTTCGTCTGCTGGCTGACCCTGCGACCGGTGAACGTCCCCTGGGTGTCCGCGGCGACCCTCGAACCGCTGGCCACCATCCGCGCCGATCTGGCGCTCAGCCCCTGGTCGGCCGCCCGTTCCATCGGGGGCGGGCTGTTGCTGCTCGCGCCGCTCGGAGTGCTGCTACCGCTGGCCGCGGGCCGGGTGGAGGCGTATCCGCTGGCCTCGCTGGTCCGTACGGCCTTCACCGGGGCGATGGTGGCCATGGGGTTCGCGCTGCTGCGCAGCGAGGTGACCGGGCAGATCATGAACGTGGACACGGTGCTGCTGAACACCGTCGGCGTCGCCCTCGCGCATGTGCTGGTGGTCCCCGCCGCACGGGCGTGGCTCCGCCGCCGGGCCGACCGGGGCCGCCCGGCCCGCCTCCCCCGGAAGGGCGGCGCCCAGGCCACGACCCCGACGATTCCCAGGGTCGGGATCGCACCGTGGAGCGACGTCTCCTCCAGCTCGCGGACGTAGCGTTCTCGCGGACGTAGCGTTCTCGCGGACGTAGCGTTGAGGACATCGGGAACCAGCTCTTCCCGAGCCACCCGACGACGAGGAGATGCGGGTGCTCTTCGTGGTCTCGTGTCCGCTGCCGGGGCCGCGGTTTCTGCTCTGTCTCGCGCTGTGGGTCCTGCTTCCGGCGGAGGACGCCTACCGCGAGGCGTGGTGACCGGGCGCGCTGACGCCACGGCGTGACCCCGCACAGGTACCCATACGGAAATGACCGGGCCGCACACCCCCTTCGGGATGTGCGGCCCGGCCGTGTGCCCAGGTGGGATTCAGCCCAGCTTGAAGAGGCCGCCGGTCGGCAGATTCCCCAGCGGGAGCTGCCCCAGCATGCCCTGAGCGGGCTTGGCCTGGGGGGCGGCGGGCTTCGCCGCGGGCTGGCCGGCGGTGGGCTGCCCCGGGGCGGCGACACGGCCCGCGGAGCCACCGGGGACCGGCGTCGCGGACGCGGCGCTGCCTCCGGCGACGACGGCGGCGGCACCGAGGGCAATGACACCGAGAGTCTTGAGGGTTCCCTGCTTCATCAGAAATCTGTCCTTGAGACGGGGGCTTGACCGATACGGAAACGTAGCCATGGATTTCGGCCGCCCGCAAACACCGAAAACGGCCTCCGTCGCCCCGCCCAGGTCGTGTGCCGGATGCGCCCGCTCAGTCGCTCTCGGGCGCGGATCCCCTGGTCACAGCCGATGCGGAGGCCACATTGTGGAACAGCCATTCGGATTTCAACTCGGCGTATCCGGGCTTGATGACGTCATTGATCATCGCCAGACGTTCGTCAAAAGGAATGAAGGCTGATTTCATCGCATTGACCGTGAACCATTGCATGTCGTCGAGCGTGTAATGGAACGTTGATACAAGATGCTGGAATTCCCCGCTCATGCTCGTCCCGCTCATCAGACGATTATCCGTATTCACGGTGGCCCGGAAATGCAGCCGGCGGAGCAGCCCGATGGGGTGCTCCGCGTAGGAACTGGCCGCGCCGGTCTGGAGGTTGGAGGTCGGGCACAGCTCCAGCGGGATGCGCTTGTCGCGGACGTACGAGGCGAGGCGGCCGAGGGTGAGGGAGCCGTCGTCTCCGACCTCGATGTCGTCGATGATGCGGACGCCGTGGCCCAGCCGGTCGGCGCCGCACCACTGGAGCGCCTGCCAGATGGAGGGCAGCCCGAACGCCTCGCCCGCGTGGATCGTGAAGTGGTTGTTCTCCCGCTTCAGATACTCGAAGGCGTCCAGGTGGCGGGTGGGCGGGAAACCGGCCTCGGCGCCGGCGATGTCGAAGCCGACCACGCCCAGGTCGCGGTAGCGGTTGGCGAGTTCGGCGATCTCCAGGGCGCGGGCCGCGTGGCGCATCGCGGTCAGCAGCGCGCCGACACGGATGCGGTGGCCGTTCTGCCAGGCCCGTCGCTCACCCTCGCGGAAACCCTCGTTGACCGCCTCGACGACCTGCTCCAGGGTCAGCCCGCCCTCCAGGTGCTGCTCGGGGGCGTAGCGGATCTCGGCGTAGACGACGCCGTCCTCGGCGAGGTCCTCGGCGCATTCGGCGGCGACCCTGACGAGCGCGTCGCGGGTCTGCATCACGCCGACGGTGTGGGAGAACGTCTCCAGATAGCGCTCCAGCGACCCGGAGTCCGCCGCCTCGCGGAACCAGATGCCCAGCTTGTCGGGCTCGGTCTCCGGGAGCGCGTCGTACCCGGTCTCCCGCGCGAGGTCGACGATGGTGCCCGGGCGCAGCCCACCGTCGAGGTGGTCGTGCAGCAGCACCTTGGGGGCACGGCGGATCTGTTCGGGGGTGGGCTCATGGGTGTGCTCGCTCGTCATCTGGGCAGCGTAGCCCCTACGCGCGTAGAACGTGCGGGATAGATACGCAACAGTGACCCGCACGGGTAGTGGAGTACACCAATCCTTCTGCGATCGTGTCGCCATGGCTCAGCAAGCGTTGCCCGAGCGGGGCGCACGGCTGGGGCGGCCGATGGGCGCGGCCGCCGCGCGAACGACCGTACATGGTGTGGTCCTCCTGCTCCCCGAGGGGGAGCCCAGCGGGACCAGACGGCCGTCCAGACTCTCGGTGGCCGCCACGCTGCCGCTGGCCCGGCGGCTGGTCCGGGTGGGCCGGGAGGAGGGGCTGGCCGCCCACGTCGTCCACTACCGGCGCCGGGGCTGGAACGGGGCGGCCGCCGACGCCGCGTCGGATACCGCGTGGGCCGTGGACGAGGTGGTGCGGCGCTACGGCGACGTACCGGTCTGCCTCGTGGGCCACGGCATGGGCGGGCGCGCCGCCCTCCGCGCCGCCGGGCACGAAGCCGTCTCCTCGGTGGTGGCGCTGGCGCCCTGGCTTCCGGCGCCGGACGAGGTGTTCGAACCCGAGCCGGTGAAGCAGCTGGTCGGACGGCAGGTACTGATCGCCCACGGCACGAACGACGAGCGCACCGACCCCGAGCTGTCCTACCGGCTGGCGGAGCGGGCGAAGAAGGCCAACCGCGATGTGTGCCGCTTCGAGGTGCACACCGACGGGCACGGGCTGCATCAGCACCGCTCCGAGGTGCAGGCGCTGGCCGCGGACTTCCTCCTCGGCTCCCTCTTCCACTCCGGCTTCTCCCGCCCGGTGGCCGACGCGCTGGCGGCTCCGCCGCCGCTGGGACTGCGGATGCCGCTGGCGGCGGGCTTCGGGGCGAATCTGGGGCGTTGAGCGGTTGGTTGTGCGCGGTTGGTTGTGCGCGGGCGCCTGGGGTGTCGGGGGCCGCGTTCGTTGCCGTGTTCGTTGCCGGGTGCGGCGCCGTCTCGCGCCTTCGGCGCCTGCGTGCATGGGGCGGCGGGGTGCCGGGCCGGGCCCGCGCCGCCGGGCGAAGGGGCCGCCCATACGGACGAAGGGGCCGTCCCGCCGGACAGTGGCGGGGCGGCCCCTTCGCGCTTCAGGGGGTCGGTCCTGGCAGAGCGCTTACGGGGGTCCGGCGGATCTTTCCCCTCCCCGCCCCTTCCCGATACCAGGGGCTACGCCCCTGGACCCCGGAGTCCGGGACCGAGCCCCGGACCCGCCCGGCGTCCGGGACGGAGCCCCGGATCGGCTCCAGGGTCTGGGGCGGAGCCCCAGTTCCGCCCCGGCGTCTGGAGCGGAGCCCCGGATCTGCTCCGGGTCCGGGACCGAGCCCCGGACCCGCCCCGGCGTCCGGGACCGAGCCCCAAGTCCGCCCCGGCGTCCGGACCCGAGCCCCAACTCCGCCCCGGCATCCGGACCCGAGCCCCGGATCTGCTCCGGGTCCGGGACCGAGCCCCGGACCCGCCCCGGCGTCCGGGACCGAGCCCCAAGTCCGCGTCGGAGTCCGGACCCGAGCCCCAGAACCGCCCCGGGGTCCGGACCCGAGCCCCAACTCCGCCCCGGCATCCGGACCCGAGCCCCGGATCTGCTCCGGGGTCCAGGAGCGGCCCCAGAACCGCCCCAGCGTCCGGGACCGAGCCTCAGAACCGCCCCGGGGTCCGGGGCGGAGTCCCCCACGCGGCGGAGCCGCATATCGTCAGGCGTCGGGAAAGGGCGGGGCGGGGAGCAGCTCGCCGCAGGCGTCACGGTCCGTCGGACACCCCTAGGCGGGGACACCGACTAGCTCGCGCCGCGCGGCCTCCGCGCGCCGTTCGGCCCGCGCCTTCCGCGTCGCGTACACCGTGATCGCCGCCGCGCCGCCGACCGCCACCAGGCCCATGGCGACCGTGCCGCCCCACCCGGCCGCGTGGAAGGCGAGCGCGCCCAGCGCACCGCCCACGCTGCTGCCGATGTAGTACGACGCCTGGTAGAGCGCCGCGGCCTGGGCGCGCCCGGTCTTGGCCGTACGGCTCACCGCCGAGGACGCCGCCGCGTGGCCCGCGAAGAAGCCCGCGGTGATCAGCACCAGACCGGCCAGCACCGCCGGGATCGAGTTCAGCAGGGACAGCAGCAGCCCGGCCGCGGTCGTGGACACCGCCACGTACAGCGCGCCGCGCCGCCCGAGCCGGCCGACGAGCTTGCCGGTGGCCGCCGAGGAGACCGTGCCGACCAGGTAGATCAGGAAGATCGAGCCGATCAGGCTCTGCGAGAGCCCGAAGGGCTCGGCCACCAGGCGGTAGCCGATGACCGTGTAGACCCCGCCGAAAACCGTCATGAACAGCGCGCCGATCGCGTACAGCCGGCACAGCAGCGGATCGGAGAGATGCCCGGCGAGGGTGCGGGCCAGCGCCCGCGGGCTCACCTCGGCCGGGGTGAAGTGCCGGGCCTTGGGCAGCAGCATCCGGAAGGACGCCGCGCACAGCAGCGCCATCACGCCGACCGCGGCGAGCGCGACCCGCCAGCCCCAGGCGTCCGCCACCCAGCCGGTGACGATCCGGCCGCTCATTCCACCGACGCTGTTACCTGCCACGAACAGCCCGATCGCGCCGATCAGCGCCTTCGGGTGGACTTCCTCCGAGAGGTACGCCATCGCGGAGGCCGGGATCCCGGCCAGCGCCGCGCCCTGCACCGCGCGCAGTCCGATCAGCCAGCCCAGGTCCGGTGCGAAGGGCACCAGCAGGGCGAGGACGACAGCGACCGTGAGCGAGACCGTCATCATGGCGCGCCGGCCGAACCGCTCGGACAGGGCGCTCAGCGGCACCACCGCGAGCGCCAGGCCGAAGGTGGCCGCGGAGACGCTCCAGCTGGCCTGGTCCGCCTGGACCCGCAGATCGTCGGAGATCGCGGGCAGCAGCGCCTGGGTCGAGTAGAGCAGGGCGAAGGTGGCGAGTCCCGCGGTGAAGAGGGCGAGCCGCATCCGGAGGTAGCCGGGGTGACCCGGGCTCATCCGCTCGGACTCGGAGGAATTCGGATTCGTGTTCTGGTTCTGGTTCGAGGACGGCGAAGCGGAGGCGTCCACGCGGTGGTTCCCGGTGGACGCCCTGGTATCAGCAGGAGGCATGGTTCGACCGTACGTAACCACGGTTGATGCGTCCAATGCACGGAATGGCGATAATCAATCCACTGCCGCATGAGTAAAGGTCAGGGCCGCCCGTGTCACGCATCAGTTACGAAAACGACATTCCGGTGACAGCGGATGTCGAGGCGGAGTCCTGGGCCGCCGCGCTCACCCCGCGTCTCGCCCAGTTCGCCGCCGTCGCCCGCCATGAGCATGTGACGCGCGCCGCACAGGAGTTGGGGGTTCCCCAGTCCACGCTCAGCCGGGCGATGGTCCGGCTGGAGGAGGACCTGGGCGTGTCGCTCTTCGCCCGCCGGGGCCGTACGGTGGCGCTCACCCCGGCCGGACGGACCTTCCTGCGCTCGGTCGAACGGGCCCTCGCCGAGGTCGACCGCGCCGCCGAGTCCGTACGGGCCGACGCCGACCCCGCGGCGGGCCGGGTCTCGTTCGGCTTTCTGCACACGCTGGGGACCGAGACCGTGCCCGGCCTGATCCGGAGCTTCCGGGTGGACCATCCGCGGGTGCGCTTCCAGCTGGTCCAGAACTACGGCGAGGCGATGATCGAACGGATGCGCGCGGGCGGCCTCGACCTCTGTCTGACCTCCCCGGTGCCGGACGCCCCCGACCTGGTCGCCCGCCGCCTGGACGAACAGCGGCTGCGGCTGGTGGTCCCCGACGACCACCGGCTGGCCGGACGCCGCCGGGTCCGCCTCGCCGAGGCCGCCTCGGAGCTGTTCGTCACCCTGGAACCGGGCTACGGACTGCGGCGCATCACGGACGCGCTGTGCGCCGAGGCGGGCTTCACCCCGAGGATCGCCTTCGAGGGCGAGGAGGCGGAGACCCTCCGCGGCCTGGTCGCCGCAGGCCTGGGCGTGGCCCTCCTCCCGCCCCCGGCGGTCCCCCGCCCCGGAGTGGCCGAACTGACCGTCACCGCCCCACGCGCCGTCCGCGAGATCGGCGTCGCCTGGCTGGACGGCCACCCGGACACACCCCCGGTGGCGGCCTTCAAGAAGTTCCTGCTGAGCCGCCGGGGCCAGCTGCTGGACTAGGCCCGATACCGGTGGCTTTGCGACCGCGACCGGGGGCGTCCGACGGATGGTGACGCCTGCGGCGGGCTGGTCCCCTCCCCGCCCCTTCCCTCAACTGGGGCTCCGCCCCATACCCCGGGGTCCAGGGACGAAGCCCCCGCCGGACACCCGGTAGCGGCCGCGGGCGCGTGGGTGATGGGCCGCCGGGTCAGGCGATGCGTTCCAGAACGATCGGGGTGGTGGTGAATTCCGTGTTCGCGGGGGCGTAGCCGATCGCGTCGGCCAGTGCCTCCAGGGCGTAGGGGAAGGCCGACGGGGTGTCGGTGTGGAGGGTGAGGAGGGGCTGGCCGGCGGTGATGTGGTCGCCTGGTTTCGCGTGGAGTTCTATGCCCGCGCCCGCCTGTACCGGGTCCTCCTTGCGGGCGCGGCCCGCGCCCAGGCGCCAGGCGGCGAGGCCCACCGCGTAGGCGTCCAGGCGGGTGAGGACGCCGGTCGACTCGGCGTGGAGGACGTGGTGTTCGCGGGCCACCGGGAGCGGGGCGTCCGGGTCGCCGCCCTGGGCGGCGATCATGCGGCGCCAGTGGTCCATCGCGGTGCCGTCGGCGAGGGCCTTGGTGGGGTCGGCGTCCTTCAGGCCCGCCGCGTCCAGCATCTCGCGGGCCAGGGCGAGGGTGAGCTCGACGACGTCGGCCGGGCCGCCGCCCGCCAGGACCTCCACGGACTCGCGGACCTCGAGGGCGTTGCCCGCCGTCAGGCCGAGCGGGGTGGACATGTCGGTGAGCAGGGCGGTCGTACGGACGCCGTGGTCGTTGCCGAGGCCGACCATCGTGGCGGCCAGCTCGCGCGCGGAGTCGATGTCCTTCATGAAGGCGCCGGAGCCCACCTTGACGTCCAGGACCAGGGAGCCGGTGCCCTCGGCGATCTTCTTGGACATGATCGAGGAGGCGATGAGCGGGATCGACTCGACCGTACCGGTGACATCGCGCAGCGCGTACAGCTTCTTGTCGGCCCGGGCCAGCCCCTCGCCCGCCGCGCAGATCACCGAGCCGACGTCGCGGAGGACGGCCAGCATGTCGCCATTGGTCAGCTGGGCGCGCCAGCCGGGGATGGACTCCAGCTTGTCCAGGGTGCCGCCGGTGTGGCCCAGACCCCGGCCGGAGAGCTGCGGTACGGCGGCTCCGCAGCCGGCCACGAGGGGGGCGAGCGGCAGGGTGATCTTGTCGCCGACGCCGCCGGTGGAGTGCTTGTCGGAGGTCGGGCGCGGCAGCGAGGAGAAATCCATCCGCTCACCGGACGCGATCATCGCGGCGGTCCAGCGGGCGATCTCGGCCCGGTCCATGCCGTTGAGGAAGATCGCCATCGCGAGCGCGGACATCTGCTCGTCCGCCACCTCGCCGCGCGTGTAGGCGTCGATGATCCAGTCGATCTGGGCGTCGGTGAGGCGGGTGCCGTCGCGCTTGGCGCGGATGACGGAGATGGCGTCCATGAGGGCTGTACGGGGCCTTTCGTGTTCAGGGGCCGACCGGGCGGGCCGAGACGGCGCGGGCCGAGGCGGCGCGGGGCGTCAGCCGTGGGCGGCGGCGCGGCGCAGGTCGGCGGGGCCGAAGGCGTCCGGGAGGAGTTCGGCGAGCGGGCGGATGCCCGTGGCGGTGTCCATCTGGAGCTCCGGGCCGCCGTGCTCCCACAGCAGCTGACGGCAGCGGCCGCAGGGCATCAGCACGGTGCCCTCGCGGTCGCAGCAGGTGAAGGCGGTGAGGCGGCCGCCGCCCGAGGCGACGAGGGAGGAGACCAGACCGCATTCGGCGCACAGCGCGACGCCGTACGCCGCGTTCTCCACATTGCAGCCGCTGACGGTGCGGCCGTCGTCGACGAGCGCGGCGGCGCCCACCGGGAAGCCGGAGTAGGGGGCGTAGGCCCGGGACATGGCGTCCCGGGCCTGTACGCGCAGGGCGTCCCAGTCGGGGGCCGCGGCGGCGGAAGTGGTCATGTGCCCTGTCCCTTCCGGTAGGGCCTGTTGTTCGCCTTGGGCATCCGCAGCCGCTGTGAGGCGAGCCCCATGACCAGCAGGGTCACGATGTACGGCGTGGCACTGACCAAGTCGTTGGGGACCGTGTCGGTCAGGGCGTACCACAGCAGCAGCGCGACGGCCGCGGCGCCGGACACCGCGCCCGCGACATAACTCTTGCGGACAATCCGCCAGGCCGCCAGCGCGGCGAGGCCGAGCGCGACCAGGAGCAGCAGGGCGTGCACGGTCGCCCCGCCGTTGCGCAGCTGGAGCGCGTCGGAGTAGCCGAAGAGACCGGCGCCCATCGCGAGCCCGCCCGGCCGCCAGTTGCCGAAGAGCATGGCGGCGAGGCCGATGTAGCCGCGCCCGCCGGTCTGGCCCTCGTTGTAGATGTGCGAGCGGACGAGGGCGAGGAAGACGCCGCCGAGCCCGGCGAGGCCGCCGGAGATCACCACGGCCGCGTACTTGTAGAGGTAGACGTTGACGCCGAGGGACTCGGCCGCCGTCGGGTTCTCACCGCAGGACCGCAGCCGCAGTCCGAACGAGGTACGCCACAGGGCGAAGAAGCTGCCCACGACCAGCAGGACGGAGACGACGGTCAGCGCCGAGATGTCGGTGACCAGGCCGCCGAGGATGCCCGCGACGTCCGAGACCAGGAACCAGTGGTGGTTCTCCAGGTCGGCGAGCCAGTCGGACAGTCCGGGGACGGTGAACGACTGGATGGGGTCGACCTGCGGGGAGTTCTTCGGGGAGCCGCCGATGTCGGCCAGCGGCTCGAACCAGCGCTTGGCCAGATAGGTGGTGGCGCCGAGGGCGAGGATGTTCATCGCCACACCGGAGATGATGTGGTCCACCCCGAAGGTGACGGTGGCCACCGCGTGCACCAGCCCGCCGAGCGCGCCGCCGAGGACGCCCGCGAGCACCCCCACCCAGGGGTTGGTCTGGTAGCCGGCCCAGGCGCCGAAGAAGGTGCCGAGGATCATCATGCCCTCGAGGCCGATGTTGACCACACCGGCCCGCTCGGACCACAGCCCGCCGAGGCCCGCGAGGCCGATGGGCACGGCCATGGAGAGCGCGGCCCCGATCTGCCCGGCGGAGGTGACGCGGTCGAAGTCCGCCTGCTGGGCGGCGTCGACGAGCGTCCGCAGCACCGACAGCGCGATCAGCGCCCCGGCGACGATCAGCAGCACCTTGCCCAGGGACATCCGGGAGGCGGGCCCGTTCCCCTTGCCCGGCGTGCTCGTGCTCTTGGTGGTGGTCACCGTGGCACTCATGCCGGCACCTCCTGCTTGTCCGTACCCTTGTCGGCCTTGGCCTGGGCGGCGAGCTCCGCGCCCACCCTCTGCTGCTGGCGCCCCAGCCCGTAGCGCCGCACCAGTTCGTACGCGATGACGACACACAGGACGATCACGCCCTGCATCACACCGACGATCTCCTTGTCGTAGCCCTCGAACTCCAGGCGGTTGGCGCCGCGCTCGAGGAAGCCCCACAGCACGGCGGCCAGGCCGATGCCGACCGGGTTGTTGCGGCCGAGCAGCGCGATGGCGATACCGGTGAATCCGATACCGGTGGGGAAGTCGGAGGTGAACTGGTGGGTGTCGTTGAGCAGGGTCGGCATGCCGATCAGACCGGCCATCGCGCCCGAGAGCAGCATGCTGGTGAGCACCATGCGCTTGACGTTGACGCCGCTGGCCTGGGCGGCGGACTCGGAGCGGCCCACCGCGCGCAGGTCGAAGCCGAACCGGGTGCGCCCGAGTAGGAACCAGAAGCCGACGCCCGCGAGCGCCGCGACGACGATGAAGCCCCAGATGGGGTCGAGGTCGCCGCCCGCCGGGATGGTGAAGAAGTGGCTGGAGGACGGCAGCGGGTCGGTGGCCACGATGTTGGTCTGCTTGTCGAGGTCGGCCAGCCGCCCGTCCACCAGCAGATAGCTGATGACGATGCCCGAGAGGGAGTTCAGCATGATGGTGCTGATCACCTCGCTGACGCCCCGGTAGACCTTCAGCAGACCGGCGATGGACGCCCACATGGCGCCGACGAGCATGCCGACCAGCAGGATCAGCGGGATCTGCACCAGCCCGGGGAGCTTCAGCGCCCCGCCGACGACGGCGGCGAAGAAGGCGGCGAGCCGGTACTGGCCGTCGACGCCGATGTTGAAGAGGTTCATCCGGAAGCCGATGGCCACCGCGAGCCCGGCCAGGTAGTACGTGGTCGCCTTGTTGAGGATGTAGACCTGGCTGTCGGCCTTCACGCCGTAGTCGAACATGATGCCGAAGGCGTTGAACGGCTCCTTGCCGGTCGCCAGCAGCACCAGCGCGGTCACCACGAACGCGGCGGCGAGCGCCAGCACCGGGGCGGCGACCGCGAGCAGCACCCGCTCCTTGTCCAGCTTCTTCATCGGTCCTCTCCCCCGGTCGCGGCCTCGGTTCCGGCACCGGCCTCGGTCGCGGCCCCGGTCCCGGTCGCGGCTTCGGTCCCGTCGTCCGCCGGGCCCTCCAGATGGCCGGAGGCGGCGCCGGTCATGGCCGAGCCCAGCTCCTCCGGGGTGATCGTGGCGGGGTCGGCGTCGGCGACCAGCCGGCCGCGGTACATCACCCGCAGGGTGTCGGACAGGCCGATCAGCTCGTCCAGGTCGGCCGAGATCAGCAGCACGGCCAGGCCGTCCCGGCGCGCGGCGCGGATCTGGTCCCAGATCTGCGCCTGGGCGCCCACGTCCACACCCCGGGTGGGGTGCGCGGCGATCAGTAGCTTGGGGTGGTGGCTCATCTCCCGGCCGACGATCAGCTTCTGCTGGTTGCCGCCGGACAGCGAGGCCGCGGTGACCTCGATCCCCGGCGTACGCACGTCGTACTCGGCGACGATCCGCTCGGTGTCGTGCCGGGCGGCGGCCGGGTTGAGCAGCCCGGCCTTGCTGTTGGGCTCCTCGGTGACATGGCCGAGGATGCGGTTCTCCCACAGCGGCGCTTCCAGCAGCAGTCCGTGCCGGTGGCGGTCCTCGGGGATGTAGCCGATGCCGTCCTCGCGCCGCTTGCGGGTGGGCGCGTGGGAGATGTCGGCGCCGTCGAGGGTGATGGTGCCGGCGTCGGGGTCGCGCATGCCCATGATGGCCTCGACCAGTTCGGCCTGGCCGTTGCCCTCCACACCGGCGATGCCGAGGACTTCGCCCTTGCGGATGGCGAAGTCGATGTCGTCGAGCACGGCCCGCTCGACCCCGTCCACATCGGTGGCGGTCAGCCGGAGCGCGTCCACGACGAGCATGTCGGTGTCGGTGACGGTGGATTCGCGGGTCTCGGGCGAGGGCAGCTCGCTGCCGACCATCAGCTCGGCCAGCTGCCGGGGGTTGGTCTCGGACGGCACGACGGAGGCGACCGTGGTGCCGCGCCGGATGACGGTGATGTCGTCCGCCACGGACAGCACCTCGCCCAGCTTGTGCGAGATGAACAGCACCGTCAGACCCTCGGACTTGAGCTCGCGGAGGTTGTCGAAGAGCGCGTCGACCTCCTGCGGGACGAGCACGGCGGTCGGCTCGTCGAGGATCAGCGTCCGGGCGCCCCGGTAGAGGACCTTGAGGATCTCCACGCGCTGACGGTCGGCCACGCCCAGGTCCTCGACGAGGACATCGGGGCGGACGCCCAGCCCGTAGGCGTCGGAGATCTCCTTGATCCGGGCGCGCGCCTTGCCCGCGATGCCGTGCAGCTTCTCGGCGCCGAGGACCACGTTCTCCAGCACGGTGAAGTTGTCGGCGAGCATGAAGTGCTGGTGCACCATGCCCACGCCGCGGGATATGGCGTCCGCCGGGGAGTGCAGTTCCACCGTCTCGCCGTCGATCGCGATGGTGCCCTCGTCCGGGCGCTGCATCCCGTAGAGGATCTTCATCAGGGTCGACTTGCCCGCGCCGTTCTCGCCCACGAGGGCGTGCACGGTGCCGCGGCGCACGGTGATGTCGATGTCGTGGTTGGCGACGACTCCGGGGAACCGCTTGGTGATTCCGTGGAGTTCTACGGCGACGTCGGTGACGGCACCGGCGGGAGCGCCCTTGGGTGGGCTGGCGGCTTTGATGGCGCACTCCTGAGGGGCGGAGGGGGGTGGGGCTGGCCGGGGGCCGGACCGGCCGGGGTGCGCCACGGACCCGGGCGGACCCGGGGGCTGATGCCCGGGGGTCTCGTCGCGGGTCCGTGGCGCGAGGGGTCAGTCCTTGTAGGTGTCCTGCACCTTGATCTGACCGTCGATGATCTTCTTCTTGGCCGCCTCGATCTTCGGCTTGATGTCGTTGATGAAGCCGCCGGAGTAGGAGAGGGAGACGCCGCCGCGCTTGAGGTCGTAGGTCTGGACGCCGCTCTCGGGCTTCTTGTCCTTCACGACGCTCTTGATGAAGTCGTAGACCGAACCGTCCACGGTCTTGACCATGGAGGTCAGGATCGCCTTCTTGTACTGGGCCAGGCCCTTGTCGTAGTACTGGTCGCCGTCGACGCCGATCGACCAGGTGCCCTTCTTACCGGCGGTCGCCTCGATGGCGCCCGCGCCGGAGCCGCCGGCCGCGGAGAAGATCACGTCGACCTTGTTGGAGAGCATGCCCTCGGCGATGTCCTTGCCGCGGTCCGGCATGCCGAAGCCCTTGGGCGAACCGACCTGCACCCACTGGACGTCCAGGGACGCCTTGGGGTTGGTGTCCTTCAGGCCCTGCTGGAAGCCGCCCGCGAACTTCTTGATCAGCGCGCTGTCGGTGCCGCCGATGAAGCCGACCTTGTTGGACTTGGTCTTCAGCCCCGCCGCCACGCCGGCGAGGTAGGAGCCCTCGTGCTCGGCGGAGACCAGGCTGGCCACGTTCTTGGCGTCGACGACCGAATCGACGATGGCGAAGTCGGTGTCCTTGTACTTCTTGGCGGCCTTGGTGAGCGAGGGGGTCCACGCGTAGCCGACGCCCACGACGGGGTTGTAGCCCGCCTCGGCGAGGCTCGCCAGCTTGTCGTAGCGGTCGGCGTCGGTGTCGCCGTCCTTCGCCGTCAGCTCCTTGCCCTTGACGTCGAAGTCCTTCAGGGCCTTGTCATAGCCCTTGGCGGCGGAGTCGTTGAAGGAGTGGTCACCGCGGCCGCCCACGTCGTAGGCCAGACCGACGCCGGCGTCCTTGCTTCCCTCTTCGGAACTGCTGCCACACGCGGTGACGGAGAATGCGAGAGCCGCGGTGGCAATGCCCGCGACAGCTATCGTGGATACCCGGCGCACGAGGGTCCCCTCTGATGATCTCGAAGCGCCCCTTGCGGCGCTGGCTCCGGCGCATCGTAACGCGCGTAGATGCCAGATAAAGGCCCCTTAGGAAGCCGTTATCGGATCGTCGCGAACCTCTTGTGTCCGCGAGGTCTACACAACGTTTCGGGCGGGCAAACCGGATGTGATTGCGCCTGGTATGTCCCCATATGAGCCGCGCCGGGCGAGGCTCCGGGATCGGGCAGGAGGGCCGGGGTCTCCGGCCCTCCTGCCCCGACCACCGGACGGGTGGGGCCGGGGTGGGCTTCGCCTGTCAGCCGGGGGGATGTGTCAGGCGTCAGCCGAGGGGTGTGTCAGGTGAGGGGCGTGTCAGGTGAGCGGAGCCAGAGTCGCTGCCCGCCGGGGAACACGGTCAGCCCGAAGTCGCCGGAGTCCGGGCTGCCGTCGTTCACGTACGCGTTGTGCACGGCGGTGGCCTCCTCCCACAGCCGCCGTGGGCCGTACTGCCACACCTCCTCCTGGGTGACCGTGGCCGCCGACCCCTTTCGATCGTGGAGCCAGATCTGGTACCTGCCGTCCGGTGCTCCGTCGGCCATGACCACGCCCGGCAGTTTCGCGCCCGCGTAGAGGGCGAAGCCGAGGCCCGCCATGGTGTCGGCGGGAAGCGTGCCGGTGCCGCCGTGCCGCCCGGTTCCGCTGTCCACCGGGAGGTCCGGGCCAGGGCGCTCCGAGCGCATCGGCATGAACCGGGCACCGCCGATGAACCGGCCGGAGGCCACCCCATCACCGCCCACGTCGAGCCGTACCAGAGCCCCGGACCAGAAGTCTCCCGCCAGCGGGGCAAGGATGCGCCCGCCCGGTTTGGTCTGCCGTACCCAGGCGTAGGGGATGCGGCGCACCGAACAGGTCGCGATGATCCGGTCGTACGGCACCCCGGACTCCCACCCCCGTGCGCCGTCGCCCCACACGACGTCAGGGCTGTATCCGGCCTCCTTGATGACCTTCGCGGCCTTCTCCGCCAGCACGGGATCGACCTCGACGGTGGTGACGTTCTCGCTCCCCAGACGCGCGGCGAGCAGCGCCGCGTTCCAGCCGCTGCCGGTGCCGATCTCCAACACGCGCTGCCCGTCGGCGACCTCCAGCGCGGTGAGCATGCGCGCCACCATCGTGGGCATGGAGTTGGACGAGGTCGCGATTCCCGGGCCGTCCCTCAGCCCGTCGTCCACCTGCGTCACGATCGGCACATCCCGGTAGACCAGGCCCCACCAGGCCGCGTCCGCCGTCACGGGAACGCATGTGGCCCGCTGCTCCCAGATGTCATCGGGGATGAAATGGTGGCGTGGAACGGCGTCGAAGGCCGGGCGCCATGCGTCAGGCAGTTCACCGGACGCGGTGAGGGCTTCCACCAGTGCGGCGTGACGCGGTCGCCAGTCCTCCTCGGTCATGGGCCCTCACCTCTCCCTCGGGGGCGGAGTGCCGTCCGGCGGGGGCGGCGGCGGGGGCGTCCACGGCTTGATCGGGGCGGGATCGCCCTTGTGCTTGTTCTCGGCGGTCACGGTTCCATCTCCTGAGTGCGGGTGCTTGGGCGTCTGTGTGAAGGCCCGCTCCGGCCGGTCCGCCCTCACCGGCAAGGGGCGGCCGGGGCAGGGGCTTTTCTGTGGGGGTCGGTACCTCATCCGTCAGTTCCTGACCGCGCCCGCCGCATGGCCCCCTCATAGGCGCGGAGCAGCCGCTCCCCCGTCTCGCACCCGACACCGGGCCTCCGGCAGGCCAGGCAGCCCGCAGCGTGCTCGATGGCGGCGCGCCACGCCTCGTCGGCGAACGGGTCCTTGGTCTGCTCGGCGGTCTGCTCGGCGGCCGTCATCGGGTCCTGCCCCGCTCAAGGGCACGGCGCCTGGCGGCGGCCTGGGCGACGGCATCGCGCGGGTAGTCCCGGGCGTGGGCGGGGCAGGCGTAGACGGTCGTGCTGGCCACACTGCCGCTGTGCTCGATGGCGATGATGACCGGCTCGTCGGTGGGCAATTGGCAGCGATAGCAGGTCCGGCGACCCTGCGGAACCGGGCCCAGTTCGGCGCGGTCGGCCTCGGCCAGCGCTCCCCATAGCTTGACGGCGTCGGTGAGGTAGTGCTCGGCCGAGAGCGGCACACGCCAGTGAGTGCCGGGGCCCTCCCTCCTGGAGATGGGCGGCACGCCGAGATAGGTGCGCTCATCCGTCAGTTCGGTGAGGACGCGGACTTGCCTCAGGTGCCAGCTCGCGGCGGAGCCCACGGCGACGAGCCAGTAAAAGGGGCCGTGCTTGTCCTGGATGACGGCGCCGGTCGCGTCGCCGAGCAGTTCGAGGGCACGTTCGCCGACGGTCGGGGCGGCTCTGACGGCATCCCACCATGTGCCCACCGGTAACGCCTCGACGTCCTCGGTGTTCGGCGGTGTCCACGGCAGGGGTCTGGTCGTCATGGTCGGCTCCGTGCACGGTATGTGATCTGACCGTCACATCGTGCCGACCTGGCAGGGCGCCAAGTTGCATCGAACTGTGCAATTTGACGGCAACTGCCCGTGCTACAGGCCGATCCAGTTCGCGAATTCGACAAGCTCGCTACTGCGCGACCGCTCACGCGACCGCAGGGCGATGACCGCCTCGCGGGTGGTGGGGTGGTACCGCGTCTGCTGCGGCGCTGTCCGGCGCGCCTTCTGCAGGCAATTGAGTGCCTGCGCCGAATCCCCGGTCCATACGTTGGCCCTGCTCAGGTCCAGCCAGTGGTGCCCTGCCCGAGACCGGTCCCAGCGCTTGGGGAACCGCACATCGTCCGCCAGTTGGACAGCCCGGTCGTACTCCTCCAGGTCGCAGGCGATCGCGACGGCGTGAACGCCGACGTTCGCCGGCCCCCACCCCACGCCGTAGGCGGCGGTCTCGCCGGTTCGCTCCGCCAGTTCGCGGGCCTCGGCTACGCGGGCCTCCACTTGATGGGGATCCTTCATTCGGCCCGCGATCACGGCTGCCCGCAGCTGAAGGACACCGGCCATCGCGGCGAGACCGTCCATACTCCGCGCATCCTGCCCTTCCAGATCCCGGAGCGTGCCGTCCACGATGCGCATGCCCAGGTCGTACCGGCTGGAGGAGAGAGTGGTCTGGGCACGCAGGTAGCCGTACATGGCGGCAAGGCCCGGTTCGTCGGCGCGAGGTGCCGCCCAGTCCAGGCGTTGCAGGGCGACGGTGGCCAGATCCACGTATCCGAAGGACCAGGCCAGCGTGAAGACGCACCGGAACGCCCATGCCAGGCATTCGTGTGCCTGCCGCTGCTCCTCGCCGCTGGTGGTGTGTATGGCCTGCACGCATTCGTCGATGAGTGCTGGGAGGTCGACGGCCATCGGCAGGTACTCGGCCTGCCGCCGCTGCACCAACACCTTCTCCATATCGGCACGGATAAGCGCGACCGGGCGGGTCGGCACCTGCCAATCGAGGGGGATGTCCCAGTTCTCCATGCTGACTCGGATGGGCTGTATCACCTCGTCGAGCCGCTCGCGCCGAAGCTCCTGAGTGTAGGGCTGGCCGAGGAGGTCCGAGGTGGTCACACTGAGCGCGCGTGCGCAGGCCGCGACGAGCGACGGCGAGGCGGGCCGCTGCCCGCACTCGACCTTGGACAGCAGGGACTTCGAGACGTTGGCGCGCATGGCCAGACCTTGCTGGGTCAGGTCGCGTTCGCGGCGGGTGCGAGCGATTCGTGCGCCGGTGTGTTCTTCAATGCTCTGTGGCATGCCGAACTCCGTTCTGACCTCGACACTCAGAACGGTACCCGCGGTCGGCTCCGCCGGTACGGGTGATCCATCCCCTGATTGGCGGATTCGGGGGCCTGTCGCGCCCGGAGTCAGTGCAGGGCCTCGATGGCCTTCAGGATCAACGCCCGCGCCTCGGCCCCGTACACGGCCATGCCGCGCAGCTGCTCGAACGCCTTTGCATACCGAGCGATCTCGGAGGGCTGGGTGATCTCTACCTCGGCGGAGACCAACTCCACGGTCACAAGGCTGTCGTCGAAGACATGGAACGTCTCCCGGGGCCATTGGATCCGCTCGTCCGTCGCCTGCGGAATGATTCCCAAGGAGACCCTGGGCAGTTCCGCGGCGGTGAGCAGGTACTGCAGCTGTCCGGACAGTGCGCTGGTGTCCGCGATACGGCTGCGCAGCACCCATTCTTCGACGACCAGCTCGAACTGGTGGCCTGGCTCCAAGATGACCTGCGAGCGCCCCACCCGGGCCCGGGCGGCTTCGGCGCTGTCGTCGGTGGGAAGGTCATGGAAGCGGCGGGCCGTGCGCAGGACGGCTGCCGCGTAGTCCTGTGTTTGCAGCAGTCCGGGGACCAAGGTGGAGGAGTACCACCGGAATAACCGGGTTGCCTGGTAGCGCGGCACGGATCCCTCCTGCAACGCCTTCATGCCGCCGCAGACCCGCTCGCTCCACTCGGTGTGGGTGGTCATCGCCAATCCCCTCCCTGTTGGCGTCGGAAGCCTTCAGCTTCCGGATACTCAGGGTCATACACCCTTGACCCACCGTTCGCATCACAGCGAAGGTAGCTGTGCACCAAGGTGCAACGCCTTCGCGGAGGGGATCGCCATGCGTCTAAAGTTCCTGGGCATCATTCCAAACACCCCGAACACGGACTCACCGACCATCTGGCTCGACGAAGAGACTGGAGACCTGCTCATCCAGTCCTACAAGGCCACAGCGGAAGAAGTGAAGGCATGCCAGGAGGTCGGGTCGATCCCCGGGCACTCCACGGACGTCCCAGATCACGAGACGATCATCAGGCTCCCTAAGGTGATGCGGAAGTTCCTGCCCCGCGACGACGAGGACGACCGTGGCCAGCTTTCCTGAACGCCTGCGCACCACCCAACGGACCGCGTTCCACCTGGAAATGCGCGACAGCTACACCCCGGACGACCCGACCTATCTGAGCTGGAAACGCGGCGACCAGCTCGATGCAATGGAGGTCTACCGACCGTGGGTCGACATGGTGGGCGAGGCCGTAGCGCGCGGCGTCCTCGTGCGCCGGGCCCGCATCGTGTCAGAGCCGGTCACCGACTACATTCGGTTTGAGCATGCGGTGACCTCCATGAACATCGCTGCCGGCGAGGAGGTGCGCTGGCTACCACGCCGCCAGGCCTCGGACATTGCGCTGCCCGGCAATGACTTCTGGATCCTCGACGACACGCTGGTGCGCTTTGGGCACTTCTCCGGCGACGGGGAAATTCTCGGCGAGGAATGGACAGAGGATCCCGCGGTTGCGCACCTGTGCGCTACAGCGTTCGACACCGTGTGGGAGCGAGCCATCCCGCACGAGGACTACAAGATCTGATCAAGCAGAACAGGCATGCCCGCGTCACCCTCATCCAGCGCCGAGGCCGCACGGAAGGCACTCGCTGCCCGCTTGCGAGACCTGCGCCTGGACGCTGAGTTGACGGTGCGCGAACTCGCCGACCGCGCCGGCTGGAGCCACTCCAAGGTGTCCCGGATCGAGAACGTCCGAACGGCTCCTTCTCCCGAGGACATCCGCGCATGGGCGCGCGCGTGCGGGGCGGACGGCCAGGCCGAGGACCTTGTCGCCGCGCTGCGCACGGTGGAAGGCATGTGGATCGAGTGGCGCCGTATGGAGCGCAGCGGTCTACGGAAGGCGCAGGAGTCTGTGCGGCCGCTGTACGAGCGCACGCGTGCGTTCCGTGCATATGACTCGTGGCTGGTACCGGGCCTGTTGCAGACGATGAGCTACACCGCGGCGATCCTGCACGCCACCCGGAAGCGCCGTGGACTGGTCGATGACGTCGATGCCGCCGTGGCTGAGCGCATGGACCGCCAGCATGTGCTGTACGAAGGTCGCCACACGTTCGCTTTCATCCTCGAGGAGGCCGTCCTGCGGGCAGGAATCGGAGGCCGGGAGGTGATGCGCGAGCAACTGCGGCACCTGCTGACGGTCGGGTTCCTGCCCAAGGTGAGCCTCGGCATCGTGCCGATGCAACCCTCGCGCGAGGCGATGCGCCCCGTGGAAGGCTTCTGGATCTTCGACAATGCGCAGGTGGCTGTCGAGCTGGTCTCCGGCTACCTGACGATCAGCCAGCCGCAGGAGATCGAGATGTACGTCCGAGTCTTCCGCGAACTGGGCAATCTCGCAGTGTACGGAGAGAAGGCCCGAACTCTCATCCACGAGGCCATCGCAGTCTTGGGATGAAAATGTGCACCATCGTGCACCAAGCTAGAACCTTAAGTCGCCCTCTCCGTACGGTCCGTAACAGGACCCCGGCGAGGCGGTGGAACCTCCCGGGGCGCGGCCAACGCCACAAGGAGCGCCAGCATGGCCACATCCACGACCCGTCCGCCGACCGGCGAAGAGCGGGATCAACGCCCCCTCGATATCCGGACGATGCGCGCCAGCACGCGCCATCTGCTCGCCGAAGGCGCCGAACTCCTCTCCCTGGAGGAGGTGGAGACGCTCACGCTCCGGCTGCGCGGGCACATCATGGTCGCCGTCCCCGAAGTCGAGCAGATGGCCGGCAGGCTCGCCGACGACGACACTCGGCGCGCCTGCGCACGCGCCTGCATTGTCGAGGCCCGCATGCGGATGCGCCTGGAACCCGGCACCACGCCGCCCGCCCGGATCGCACACGCCCAGCGGCTCGCTCGCTCCGTCAACGCCCTGTGTGACCACTACGAGAGCCTCGGCGGGAGCTGATCGTGTCACCCCGCATCGGGTGGCAGTCGCGGGACGAGGGCAGCGGCTGCGCCCACCGGCAGAAGCTCCGCGAAGAGTGGCGCGCGGCGCTGGAGCACTCCGCGGGTTGCCTGGCCTGTCGGACGCCCGGCGCCGTCTGTTCGGAGGGCGGGCAGCTGCTACGCGGCTACGAGGAGGCCAGGCGCCAGGCTCGGACGGGTGGGGGCGAATGAGGCACCGCCGTCGGCCTTCTCCCGCGCGGGGCCGCGCTGTTCGTCTTCCGTGCCGCCCGGATGGGCCTGCTGGGTCTGCGTGGTCCCCGCGCTGCTGGCGCTCGCGGATTGGCTCTGCTTCGTGAGCACCCCGGCCCTATAAGCCGGGTGGGTCGCTGGTGTTCCGGGCCCCCGTACCGGACGACGGCGCCGACGGCCCGCCCTCCAAGCCCCCTGCCGGTCGATACGGCCAGGCACGGCCGCCGACAAGGCAGGCGGGGACGAAGGGACTCCGGTACCGGCCTGCGCCACGGGCCGGAGTCCCGTCCAGCAAGGCTCGCCCCGACCTCCCGCTTGGAGGCCAGGGGCCGGGACGAGCACCGCGCCATCGCGCGGGGCACCCCCGCGCGAGTGAACTCACGGAGGCCCCATGCGATTACAGCACGCCGTCGTCGTCCGCCAGGACCCCGAGGACGGCGACACCATGCCGGACACGGATGCCCCGTCCCCGAGCGGCCGGACACCCGGCGACTCCGACGACGGACGCCAGTACGCCAAGTAGCCGACGTCAAGCGCCCTGGGTAAACGGCGGCCCGCGCCCGGAAGCGCGGGCCGCTCCCACCACGCAGGAGGTCCCCCGGATGACCGCACCACTCCCGCCCATGCCGAGCCACTGGCACTGCTACCGCTGGACCGGAGAACGCCGCACCTACGACGACGAATCCGCCAGACGACCGCCGCACCTCGTCGTCCGGGACATCCCGCCCCAGGAGTGGAAGCGGATCGCGGCGGCCAGCCCCGCCTTCATGGCGAGCGACGTGCCGCCGCTGGAGGTACCGCACTGGCTGCTCCGCCCGGCCAGAATGATCAAGGCCACCTTCGAGGCACCGGACAAAGCCTCCGCCTGGTACAGGGACCAGATCAGCGAGTTGAGCCCGTCATTCCTGACCGACCACGACAAGGACTCCTCCCGGCAGGCCGAGCGGTCAGCGGCAGCGGACGACCGGCTCAGCTGGGGCGGGGACGTCGTCGGCGGCTGGTACCTCCGAGGCACCGGGTTCGCTTCGGTCCAGGTCGTCGCCTGCAGCGTGAACCGCATCCGCCCGACGATCCCGTGCCCGATGGGCTGACGCCTTCCCCTTGGCCCCATCCGTGTGTCGCCCCGGTGGCGCACGCCAGACGAGTGCGTCAACCTCGGCAACGGCAACGACCAGTTCCGTCGATCCCGTCGAGTCCTCTTCGGGTCGGTGCCGACGGCCGGGCGGCGCGCGCCACCCGGCCGTTCGCGTGTGGTTCAGGCGAGCAGGGCCGCCGCGGTGAAGAGCTCCACGCCCACCGCGATCGCGCCCTCGTCCACGTCGAAGTCGCCCGCGTGGAGGTCGCGCCGGGTGGTGTCGCCGACCTTGCGGACGCCGAGGCGGGCCATCGCGCCGGGCACCCGCTCCAGGTACCAGGAGAAGTCCTCGCCGCCGAGGGACTGCTCGGTGCCCTCGACCGCGTCCGCGCCCCGGCGGGCGATCATCGCGTCCCGCAGCAGCTCGGCGGAGCTCGCCTCGTTGACCACCGGCGGGACCCCGCGGATGTAGTTGATCTCCGACTTGGCGCGGTGCAGGGTGGCGATCTCGTCCACCGCGGCATGGACCAGGTCGGGCGCCTCCCGCCAGGAGGGCAGGTCCAGACAGCGGACGGTGGCGGACAGCTCGGCGTGCTGCGGGATCACATTGCAGGCGTGGCCCGACTCCACCCGGCCCCAGGTGACGGCCAGACCCGAGCGGGCGTCCACCCGGCGGGCCAGCAGCGCGGGCACCTCGGTGATCACCTTGGCGACCGCGGTCACCAGGTCGGTGGTCAGATGGGGGCGCGCGGTGTGGCCGCCCGGCCCGTCCAGCGAGACCTCCAGCCGGTCGCAGGCCGAGGTGATCGGCCCGACCCGCAGCCCGATCCGGCCGACCTCCACCTTCGGGTCGCAGTGCAGGGCCAGGATCCGGCCGACGCCGTCCAGCACGCCCGCCTCGATCGCGTCGGCCGCGCCGCCGGGCAGCACCTCCTCGGCGGGCTGGAACAGCAGCCGCACCGGACGCGCCAGCCGCCCCTCGCGGGCCAGCTCGGCCAGGACCAGACCGGCGCCGAGCACCACGGTGGTGTGCACATCGTGGCCGCAGGCGTGGGCGCGGTCGGCGACGGTCGAGCGGTAGTCCACCGTCTTGGTGTCGGGGATGGGCAGTCCGTCGATGTCCGCGCGCAGCGCCAGCAGGGGCGCTACGCCGTCGCGCGGGCCGATGTCACAGATGAGACCGGTGCCGGAGGGCAGCACCCGCGGCTCGAGTCCGGCCTGCTCCAGCCGCGACTTGATCGCGGCGGTGGTGCGGAACTCGCAGTTGCCGAGCTCGGGGTGCATATGCAAGTCGCGCCGGAAGGCGATGAGTTCGGCACGCAGCTCGTCAGGGAGCGTGCCGGGCAGCGCGGGCGCGTCGGCGGGTGTGACATCGGTCGCATCGAGGGACATCAATTGCTTCACCTGAAGAAGCGTAGAACGCCAGGTGGGTCCACCGAATGTCGATCAACAAAATTTCAATCTGTTCGGGTACACAAAAGTACCCGCCCCGCTGCATGATCCTCCTAGTCAGGGGGTATAACAGCGGTTTTTCCCGGTCGGCCGCGGGTGAGATGTGCCACACGGCCGTACGGGCGACGAGCTCAGAACCTGAGCCGCCTCGGGACGCCGCGACCGGTTTCAGGACGCCGCGCGACCGGTCTCAGGACGCCGCGACCGGTGCCGCGGGCGGTCCTGGGTTCGCCGGCGGGGCCGCGTCCCGCTTCGGAGCCGCGTCCCGCTTCGGGGCGGCATCCCGCTGCGGGACCGCGTCCCTGGGCGGGGCCGCGTCCCTCGGCGGGGGCGGCCCCGCCTGCGGCCCCGAGCCCAGCCGGCGCACATCGCGCGCCGTCCCGGTGACCCCGGACAGGAAGCCCTGGGCGCGCGGGGAGGCGTCGCTGGTCAGCCAGGCGGGGTCCACATCGCAGACCGCGACCTGGACGCCGGTGCCCACGAGCGCGAGCGGCAGGGTGTGCACCACGGTCGACGGGAAGCTCACGATCGTGTGGCCGATGGGGCCGCGGCGGGCTATCAGCTCGAGCGGCAGATCGGGCCGTACGATCTCAAGACCCACCTCGGCCGAGACCCGGTGCAGCTTCTCGGCGCTCTCCCGGCGGTGGGCGAAGTAGCGGGTGGCGCCGTGGGCACGGGCCAGCGAGCCGACCGCCTCCAGATAGCGCTCCAGGTCCACCACGCCCGTCTCGACCAGGGACGTGCCCACCAGGTCGGTGCCCCCGGTGAGCCGGGGCGGGCCGAACCGGGCGCGGGTCCAGGCGAAGTCGTTGGCGGTGATGGTGACCCCGGCGGGCGGCTCCACCGGCATCGAGCTGAAGACCTCGACCCGGCGCTTGGCGCCCGGGGTGAGCCGACGGCGCGCGGTGGCGGAGACCGGCGCGAAGACCATGTCGCGCGGCCCCTTGCTGCCGCGCCGGTGCCAGCGCACCAGGGGCTCCCCCTTGGCCAGCTGGGAGATGAACTCCATGGTGGCCGTGCCGTCGTCCACCACGACCAGGTCCTTGGCCCGGGTGAGGGTCAGCAGCAGCTGGACGTAGCGGGAGAACGGATCGCCTATGACGATCCGCCAGGCCCGGCGCAGCGGTCCGCGCAGCCCGCCGATGGTCTTGATCGGCGCACCTGCCCCGCCGCGCGCGTCCTCCCAGCGCACGGCGAAGCCCTCGTCCCGCGCCAGCTCGGCCATCCGGCGCAGCTGGCCGCGGGTCATCGGATCGTGCGGGGAGAGCACCACCACGGTGAGGTCCTGGGGCGCCGTGGCCCCGGGTCCCGTGGCGCGCTGGGCGTCGGCGTACGCCCACTCCAGCACGTTCAGCAGCTGAACCGGGCTCTCGACGAAGGCAAGCGTGGCCGGAGAGGCAGGGGCCGGAGAGGCAAGGGGAGCAGCGGAGACCATCGCACCGTCCAAAGGCAGGGCCCGGAAGCGGCGGGCAGCCCCCGACGAGTCAGGGGTGCCCGCCGCTTCCGGGCGAGGGCCGGGCTCACCGGCCGGTGGATTCACGGCAGAGTGCCTCAGACCGCGGCGGGCTCGCGGTCGGCGGACTCGGACTCGGCGACGACGCCCGCGACACGGCGGAGCTTCTTCATCGGGCCGAGCTCGCTCTCGTAGACCTTCTTGACGCCGTCACCGAGGGACTCCTCGATGGTGCGGATGTCCCGCACCAGCCGCGTGAGGCCCTGCGGCTCGACCGAGGCGGCCTGGTCCGAGCCCCACATGGCGCGGTCGAGGGTGATGTGGCGCTCGACGAACGCGGCACCGAGCGCCACGGCGGCCAGGGTGGTCTGCAGACCGGTCTCGTGGCCGGAGTAGCCGATCGGCACGTTGGGGTACTCGGCCTGGAGCGTGTTGATCACGCGCAGGTTGAGCTCCTCGGCCTTGGCCGGGTACGTGGACGTGGCGTGGCACAGCAGGATGTTGTCGCTGCCGAGCACCTCCACCGCGTGGCGGATCTGCTTGGGGGTGGACATGCCCGTCGACAGGATGATCGTGCGACCGGTCGCCCGCAGGGCGCGCAGCAGCTCGTCGTCGGTCAGCGAGGCGGAGGCCACCTTGTGCGCCGGGACGTCGAACTTCTCCAGGAAGGCGACGGCCTCGGTGTCCCACGGGGAGGCGAACCAGTCGATGCCGCGCTTCGCGCAGTGCTCGGAGATGGCGCGGTACTCGTCCTCGCCGAACTCCACGCGGTGGCGGTAGTCGATGTAGGTCATCCGGCCCCAGGGGGTGTCACGCTCGATGTCCCACTGGTCGCGGGGGGTGCAGATCTCCGGGGTTCGCTTCTGGAACTTGACCGCGTCACAGCCGGCCTCGGCGGCGGCGTCGATCAACTTGAACGCGTTCTCCAGGTCGCCGTTGTGGTTGATGCCGATCTCACCGGTGACATAGACCGGGTGGCCGGGTCCGGCGGTCTTCGCGCCGAGGGTGCGGAGGCGAGAGTTGGAGCTCACTTAAGACAGTTCCTTTCCGAGAATCCACGAGGCGATCTCGCGGATCGCGCCGTCCCCTCCGGGGGTGGAGGTGACCGCACGTGCGGCGCCGCGCACGACGTCGTGCGCACCTGCGACCGCCACGGGCCAGCCGACGAGGCCGAAGCACGGGAGGTCGTTGACGTCGTTGCCGACGTAGAGCACGCGCTCCGGCGCGATGCCCTGCTCCTCGCACCACTGCTTCAGTGCGAGATCCTTTCGGTCGATGCCGTGGAGCACGGGGACCTGGAGCTTGCGGGCCCGTGCGGCGACGACCGGGTTCTTTTCCGTGGACAGGATCAGCAGCGCCAGCTCAGCGCGGCGCAGGGCGGCGATCCCGAGCCCGTCGCCGCGGTGCACGGCCACGAGTTCGCGTCCATCGGAGTCGACGAGCACCCTGTCGTCGGTCTGGGTGCCGTCGAAGTCGAGTACCACCGCGTCGATGTCGTCGCGGGTGGGGAGGGCGCCCGGCCGCTCGGCGTCGAACAGCGGGGCGAGCGCGCGGGCGCGGGCCAGATCGTGCGGATCGTCGATCTCCAGCACCCGGGCGGGGTCGGTGCGCACCAGGTCGGTGCGGCCGAAGAAGCGGTGCCCGGCCTTGCGGAAGCCGCGCGCGTCCATCGCGTAGGCGGCGCCGGTCTCCAGGAAGTCCTGGGGGCGGTCCTGGCGGCGCGGGCGGTACGACTTGTCGTGGTTGACCCCGTCGCCGCCGTCCCCCTCGGGGTCCTCGCCCTCGCGCCAGACGAAGCCGTGGAAGGGGGCGACGGTCAGGGCGGTGTCGGCGCCCTTCTCGGCGACCGCCGCGGCCACCCCGTCGATGTCCTCGCTGATGATGAAGGGGCTGGTGCACTGCACCAGGAGCACCACGTCCACGGTGGTGCCGTGCGACGCCTCGTAGGCGTCCATCGCGTGGATCACCGCCGCCTCGCTGGTGGCGGTGTCCCCCGCGATGTCGGTGGGCCGCTGGACGACCACCGCTCCCGCACCGCGCGCCGCGGCCGCGATGCCGGTGTCGTCGGTGGAGACGACCACGTCCGTCACCAGGCGGCTCGCCCGGCACTCCATGACCGCGCGGGCGACCAGCGGCACGCCGCCGACGGCGGCGAGGTTCTTCGCGGGGACGCCCTTCGATCCGCCACGGGCGGGGATCACGGCGAGCACACACGGGCTCGAGGCGGTCATGGCGGCTCCTTCGGGGGTTGCAGAGGTGATCGAGGCCGTCCCGGCCTCCTCTTGGTTCGCGCACACGTCGCTGCTCACAGCTCCCCCATCCGCCGGATGACGGGAGCCACGCGCTGGACGCCATGGCGGTAGGCGCCGCGGGCCGCTTCCCGCATCGTGTTGCGCACCACCCGCCGCAACGCGGAGACCTGCGCCTCGTCCTCGGCGGAGGCCCCGGGACGGGGTGAGCCGTCCGGCTCGAAGCCGTACCGGGCGAGCCGGCCGGGCAGATAGCCGGGTGCGGTGACGGGGGTGTAGAAGGGGGCGAGCGGCGGCAGGGCCGGTGCGGCGGCCAGCTCGGCCACCCGCTCCCGCGCGGCGTCGAACCAGGTCTCGTACGGCCCGTCGGCGGCCACGCCCTGACGGCTGAGCCACTCGGCGTCCGGTTCGGGCAGGTGCCCGGCGTCCAGCTGGTCCCAGGAGGCGAGGCAGCCGGAGCCGAGGAAGTGGTGGTTGCCGAGCGTCTCGCGCACCCCGAGGTCGGTGAGCACGGCGGTCGGTACGGAGCGGTGCAGCGACTCCAGGGCGGCCGTGGAGCTGACCGTGACCAGCAGGTCGGCGGTGTCCAGGACCTCGCCCATGTTCCCGTAGGCGAGCCGGAAGTTGGCGGGCAGGTTGTCGCCGAACTTCGCGATCAGCTTCTGGTAGGGAAGCTCCTCGATGTGGGTGGTGTGCTCGCCCGGCTTGGAGCGCAGCTTGACCACGACCTCGCGGTCCGGGTGGCGGCGCGCGTGCTCCACCGCGCGGCGCAGCAGATAGGTGCGGTCGGCGCGGTTGTCCGGGACGGACGGCTGGACGGCGAAGACCACCGTGCCGCCGGGGTACTTCCGGCCCAGCCGCGCCTTCTCGTCGTAGCGGTCGCCGCCGAGGAAGGGCAGCGCGCACTCCACGACGCTCTCCGCGTCGGCGCCGACGCCCTTGTAGACGTCGCGGAAGCGCTCGGCGTCATGGCGCGAGTTGGCCAGCACCACATCGGCGCCGTGGCGCAGCAGCAGCCCGTCGGCCAGCTTCTCGTAGACGACACCGACGTAGCCGGTGACGACCACGGGGCGGCGGTCGGCGCCCTCCCAGGCGTGGCGCAGTCCGTGCAGCATGGCCTGGACGGCGCCGCCCACCAGGGAGAGGACGATCACGTCATAGCGCTCACGGTCCACCGCCCGTACGAATTCCACGCCCGTGACCTCGCGCATCGCGTCGGCGCGCACCCCGACCTCGGTGAGCTGCCGGGCGGTCGGCGTGGCGCGGCCGCGCAGCAGGAAGCCGTCGAGGCGGCGCTCCGAGGCAGAACCCGACCCATCCGGTACGAGGCGATGCGCGGTGAGCGCGCCCCATTTCCACCGGGTGTCGGAGTCGGCGAGCACGGCGACTCGCACAGGGGATTTGGTACGTGAGGACACGTCGGAGACGCTAGGAAGCGTTGTCGATTCACGGCCCAACGCAAGAGCAACAAAGGGTTAACAGAACGTCGACGATTGGAGAATCGGCTGGCCGGAGCGGCGGGTTAACCGTTCCGACGTCCTTCGTTCACCTTTACGTACACCCTAGGTCAAGACGAATGCCGACCGGCGACCTAGCGTCACCCGCGTGGTTAAGCTCTCCGTCATCGTGCCGTTCTACAACGTGCAGACCTATGCCCCCGACACGCTCAGAAGTCTGCGCGCGAACGCGCGCGAGGACTTCGAATTCATTCTCGTCGACGACTGTGCCACCGACGGGACCCCGGAGATCCTGGAGCGCGCAGAACGCGACCTTCCGGGGGCCGTCTACGTACGGCATGAGAAGAACGGTGGGCTGGCCACCGCGCGGAACACCGGCCTGGACAACGCCACGGGGGAGTACCTCGCCTTCCTCGACGGCGACGACTGGCTGGCCCCCGGCTACTACGCCCAACTGCTCGCGGCGATCGAGGACTTGGGGTGCGACTTCGTCCGCACCGACCATGTCCAGTGCACCGCCCGGGCGCGCTCCATCACCCGGGTGCCGCACGGCCGCCGCAATGAGGTGATGAACCCTCGGGACGTGATCCTCCCGGCCGACCGCTCCACCTCGGTCGACTACCCCTACGCCTGGGCGGGCATGTACCACCGCCGCCTGGTCGACGAGGGGCTGCTGCACTTCACCCACGGGCTGCGCACCGCCGAGGACCGACCCTGGATCTGGCGGCTGCACCGCGAGGCCCGCAGCTTCGCCGTCCTCGGCCTGGCCGGGGTGTTCTACCGGCGCGGGGTCTCCTCCTCGCTCACCCAGATCGGCGATGTGCGGCAGCTCGACTTCATTCGCGCGTTCGACCAGGTGATCGAGGAAACCGCGCGGGACCGCGACGCCGACGCCCTGCTGCCGAAGGCCGTCCGCACCTATTGCGCGATCATTTCCCACCACCTCGGCAACATCGAGAGATTCGAACCACAAGTGGCACGCAAACTCCGTTCCATGTCGGCGGCGGCGATGAAACGCATGCCCCAGGACGTATTGAAGGACGCACTGGATTCCATGGACTACGAGCGCGCCGCGCGACTGCGGCGAGTCAAGCGCCGGTCCGCGGGGGCGGAGGTGGCGGCCTGATGTCCGCCTACAAGCCCCTGGCGGAGCGCAAGCGCACCCAGATCTTCCTCGCCTCGACCCTCTACGGGGCGGCGACCCTCGCGGCGGCGATCGACGCGGGCAGCGTCGGCCCGGCCGACCGCCGGCTGCTGCTGATCAGCAACAACGCCGCGACGCCTGAGACCACCCCGCCGGTGGACGAGATGCCCGGCTTCGATCGGCTGCGCGGCCGCTTCGACCGGGTGCTGTCCTGGAACGAGACGATCTCGCCGTTCCACCCCGGCGGCTGGGCCCCGCGCATCGACGACGCCCCGCTGTGGGAGCGCCATCTGCGGCTGCTGTGGAACCTCGGCGACGACAAGGTCGAGCTGATCCTGGAGTCCATCCAGGTCAACCCGGCGATGGCGGTCGCCAATGTGTTCCAGGGCGCCCCCATCGACGTCTACGCGGACGGGCTGATGAGCTACGGCCCGACCCGCAACAAGCTGGACCCGCTGATCGGCACCCGCATCCGCCGGCTGCTCCACCTCGACCTGGTGCCCGGGCTGCGGCCGCTGCTGCTGACCGAGTTCGGCGTCGAGCCGGAGATCCTGCCGACCGGGGTGTTCACCAAGGTGCTCACCGAGGTGGCCGAGGCCGCCCCGCGCGGCGTCGCCTCCGCCAGCGAGCGGATCGCGGTCGGAGGCGGCCCGGCGCTGATGCTCGGCCAGTACCTGTCCGCGCTGGACATCCTCTCCCCGCAGGAGGAGGAAGAGCTGCATCTGCGGATGCTGCGCGGTGCCGTGGCGCTGGGCCACCGCACCGTCGTCTTCAAGCCGCACCCCACCGCCCCGGCCCGCTGGTCGCGGTTGCTGGAGAAGAAGGCCGCCGAGCTGGGCGCGGAGCTGACCGTCATGGACACCCCGGTCCTCGCCGAGGTGCTGTACCAGCGGATGAGCCCGGCCCTGGTCATCGGCTGCTTCTCCACCGCGCTGCTCACCGCCGACGTCTTCTACGGGCTGCCGGTGGCCCGGATCGGCACCGATACGCTGCTGGAGCGGCTCACCCCGTACCAGAACAGCAACCGCGTGCCGGTGACGATCGTGGACGCGCTGCTGCCCGACCTCGAGGACCACAAGGCGGTGGCCGCCGCCCAGCCGGTGGACGAGCGGGCGGGCAAGCGGCTGACCGGGCTGGTCTCCGCGGTCGGCTTCTGCATGCAGGCCAAGATCTACCCGGATCTGCGCCCCGCGACCGAGCGCTATCTGTCCGCCCACCTGGACGACAACACCTGGCGCTACTTCAAGAAGCGCCGACTGACCGCGCTCGCCCTGCCCGGGGCGGTGCCCTCGCAGCTGGCGTTCATCCCGCGCAATGAGACGGTGCGCAAGGTGGCGCGCCGGGCCCGGGCCCTGAAGCGCGCCGCTCTCAAGCGGACGGTCACCGGATGAGCGCGCCGCCGGCCCCCGACGCCGGGCCGATATCCGACTCGGACGCCGGACCGATATCCAACGCGGCGGCGACGGCTCCCACGCCGGCGCCGCCGCGCGCCCCCGACATGGCCCTGGAGCGATCCGCCGAGCGCACCGCCAAGGCGGCAGCGCGCGGCGGAGGCCATCCGGTGCGGCTGCGGGCGCTGGACGGGCTGCGCCTGCTCGCCGCGCTCATGGTGGCCGCGTACCACTACGGCGGCCGCGACGGTGAGATAACCGAGGCGTGGGGCTCCTCGCCCCGCGCCCAGTTCCCCACCCTCTCCAGCTACTTCGCCTACGGCTGTCTCGGCGTCCAGATCTTCTTCGTCATCAGCGGCTTCGTCATCTGCATGAGCGGATGGGGACGGCCGCTGCGCTCGTTCTTCGCCTCCCGCGTCTCCCGCCTCTACCCCGCCTACTGGGTCGCGATCATCCTGGTGACCGGCGTCTTCGCACTGCCCTGGGTCGCCTACAAGGCGGTGTCGCCCAGCGACGCGCTGGTCAACCTCACCATGCTCCAGCAGCCGCTCGGCGTGGACCGGGTGCTGGGCGTGTGCTGGACGCTGTGGGCGGAGCTGCGCTTCTACGCCCTCTTCGCGCTGTTCGTGGTGCTTCCGGGCGCGACACGGCACCGCGTGGTGCTCTTCTGCGCCGTCTGGACGCTGGGCTCGGCGTTCGCCGAGGCGTCGGACCTGCCGCTGCTGGACGTGGTCCTGATGCCGGAGTACTCCTCGTACTTCATCGGCGGCATGGGCATCTATCTGCTCCACCGCTTCGGCCATGACGCCCTGGCCTGGGGCATCATCGGGATCAGCTTCCTGATCGGCCAGCACTACGCGATCCGTGAGCTGTGGCACCCGGCCAACGTCGACGCCTTCTCCTACCGGTCGGCCACCGGCATCATCGCCGTGGTCGCCTTCGGCTATGTGGCGGTCACGCTGATCGCGCTCGGCAAGCTGAACTGGGCCGACTGGCGCTGGCTGACCGTGGCGGGCGCCCTGACCTACCCGTTCTATCTGATCCATGAGCATCTGGGCTGGGTGGTCGTCTGGGTGCTCCACCAGAAGCTGGGCATCCCCTCCTACGGGACGTTCGCCCTGACCGTACTGGTGATGCTGGGCCTCGCCTGGTTGCTCTACCGCTTCATCGAGCAGCGGTTCACGCCGATGATCAAACGCTCGCTGAGCACGGCGCGGCTGTAAGGCTCGGTAAGGGCTTCGCGCTCTCTCAGGGGCTCCCCTCGCCCGTTTCCGCGGCGAGGGGAGCCCTCTCGCTACTCATCGGCACCCTCCTGAGCCTCCTGAGTCGTGTCGAACACCACTAGGCGTCAGGGGAGGGCTTGGCGGCAACCGAATTTGCCCCAGTGGGCGTTGGGGGTGTCCGACGGTCGTGACGCCTGCGGCGGGCTGTTCCCCTTCCCGCCCCTTCCCTCGACTGGGGCTCCGCACCGGACCCCGGCGCCCTGGCCGGTAAACCGATCACGGCCGGCGGTCGCCTCGTCAACCCCCGGGGGTTCGGGGGCGGGCGAGCCCGGGGCTCCCTCCCCCGGACCCCGGCCGGGCGACCGGGAAGCGCGCGGCCATCCACCGCACCGGCGTGCCGACCACGACCAGCCCACCGGCGCAGGTGCTCACGGTGTCACAGTCGGCCCGTCACCCCCGGGGCCCAGGGGCGGCGCCCCTGGTTACGGGAAGGGGCGGGTAGGGGAAAGCATCGATGTGCGGCTCCGCCGCGTGGTCCCCCGGACACCACGTAGGCCCTGTCCGGGCTCAGAGCCAGCGCGGGGCGTCGGTGCCCAGGTGGCCGGGTGGGCGGGCCCAGGCGAGTGGGCCGCCCGGGGTGGCGATCGGCGAGCGGGCATGGTGCAGCGTGCCCAGGTCGGAGGCGGTCTCGGCGAGCCAGGGCGCCGGGTCATGGGCGGGGCCGCCCGTCAGGGCGGCGGGGGCGATGCCACGGGTCAGCCAGGACGCGGTGCCCGCGAGGGAGAGCCGCAGATGGCGTCCGCCGCCGGAGCCCTGGCGCTCGGTCAGCGCCCGCAGCACGGCCGCCGCCAGCAGATAGCCGGTGCCGTGGTCGAGCGCCTGGGCGGGCAGCGCACCGGGGGGACCGTCGGCGTTCGCCTCGATCGCGGCGATGCCGGTGGCCGCCTGGACCAGGCTGTCGAAACCGCGCCGCCCGGCCCAGGGCCCGGACCAGCCCCATGCGCACAGCTGGGCCACGACCAGCCCGGGGTGGCGCTCCAGCAGGGCGTCCGGGGCGAGCCCGAAGCGGCCGAGCGCACCGGGGCGGTAGCCGGTGACCACCACGTCGGCGTCGGCGAGCAGCGCCTCGAAGGTACGCCGGTGCTCGGGCGCGGCGAGGTCGAGTGCGGCGGAGCGCTTGCCGAAGCCGGTGTCGGCGTGGGCGTCCGGGTCCTCGGGCAGCCGGGGGGAGTCGATACGCAGCACGTCGGCGCCGAGCAGGGCCAGCGTGCGGGTGGCCACCGGCCCGGCGATGACCCGGGTCAGATCGAGTACCCGCACGCCGCTCGCGGGCAACGCACCGCTCGCGGACAACGCACCGCTTGCGGACAACGCACCGCTTGCGGACGGGCGCGCTTCCCGGAGGCGGCGCGGGGTGCCCTCCCCGATCCGCCGGGACTCGATCAACGGCAGCGCGTCCAGCGGGATCTCGCTCTCATCCGGCTCCGCCACGGCCACGGCCAAACCGCCCGCCGCGTAGACGGTCTCCTGGATCGCGCGGGCGGGGCGGGCCGCGAGCGCCGCCGCGAGTTCGTCCGGCCCGCTGTCGCCGGGCAGGCCGAGGGCGGTAAGCAGCCGGGCGCGGTGGTGCGGGTAGTTGGCGTGCGTACGGACCCAGCCGTCGGCCGCGCGCCAGAAGCCGGACAGCGGGGCGAAGTTGGTGGGCTTCCGGCCGTCGATCCGCAGGTGCCGTTCGCTGACGAACGCGGTGGCGACGGCGCCCTCGTCGACCCGTACCGCCGGAACGGCCCCGCCGGAGCGCCGCGCGCCCAGTTCGGCGGCGGCCAGCGAACATACGCCCACGGTGGCGCGGGCCAGCTCGGCCACGGGCAGCCGGGCGGGCAGTCCGCCGCCCACCGGGCGGTACGTCACCTGCTCCAGCAGCGCCGGATCGCCGCCGAGGGCGGCCCAGGCGTGGGCGGTGGCCGCGTCCCGCGCCTCCCGTGGTGGTCCATCGCTCCTCGTCATGCGCTCATTGTGCGCCTGGGCACCTGAGCGCCGGAGTGCCGGAGTGCCGGAGTGCCGGAGCGCCGGAGCGCCGGAGTGCCGGAGCGCCGGAGTGCCGGAGCACCTGGGCGCCCTACGGCGAGTGCCCCGCCCCCTCCTCCTGGTCGGGGACGGAGAGGGCGGGCCGTGCGAGGTGGGTGACGGGCCTACGCGGCGCCCGCCCGCTGGTAGAGGCCGAGGGCCTCGTTGCCCAGAGTCGGGTGGTATTCGTTCGTACCCGCGCTGACGCTGATGTTGCCGATCAGATAGCCCGCGCCGCCCGAGAAGTCGGCGAGGAAGCCGCCACCGCTCGACCCTCCGGTCTGGACGCAGTCGATGCCCCACATCGTGGAGCCGGGGCGGCCCGCGTCGGCGAACTCATTGCCCTCGCAGTGGTTCAGCCGCTCGCCGTTGCCCTCGGCGGCGGAGCCTCCGTAGCCGAAGGAGTGGACATGGCGGCCGGTCTGCGAGTTGAAGGCGATGCCCTGGGCGCCCACGGTGTCGGCCAGGGTGCGGCCGTTCAGCGTGTTCATCACGGCGAAGGCGTAGTCCCAGTTGGCGTTACCCCGAGTGGAGACGTACTGGGCGTCCCAGAAGAGGCGGCGGGCGGCGAAGGTGCCGTAGGGGCGGTTGCCATTGTTGTAGCCCGGGATGAAGACCCAGTTGCGGTAGCCGGTGCCGGTGGCCGCGTCCACGGTGCAGTGGCCGGCGGTGAGCACGACGGACTTGTTGTCGCTGTTGGCGACAGTGGCGGAGCAGGCGAAGGTGCCTCCGGATGCGTTCTGGAAGAAGACCTTGCCCGCCGTGGTGCTGATCAGGCCGCCGCCGGTCCAGGCGGTGGGGGACGTGGCCCGGGTCGAGGGCGCGGAGACGGGCGCGGTGGGGCCCGGGAGCGGGGGCACGCTCACCCGCTCACCCGTGGTGGTCGCCGGGTCCGCGAGCTTCGCGGTGCGGGCGGCGGGCAGGGTGGTGACGTCCTTGGCGGTGCGCAGCCGTTCCGCCGTCCAGAAGCGGACTGCGGCGCGCTGCCCCTCGGTGGAGACGGAGGTTCCCTGAGCGGAGGGAGCAGGGTGGGCCGGGGCCGGGGCGGGGGTGGCGGCGTGGGCGGCGGTTCCGGCGGTCCAGCTGAGGGTGGCGAGGGTGAGGGCGCTGAATAAGGTGGCGACACGTCTCATGCGGTCGGCTCCAAGTCCGTTGGAGGTGCCCGAGAGCGCCGGACAACGTTGTCTGACGCTTTGTCGCCGGTAGGGTGCCACGACTGGTCCAGACCTGCCATGAGGCCGGACATCACAATTAGGGATCCCCCTAGCTGTGCTGTCCGGGGACGTCGGTGACGGCCGTCGCCCGGCGTACGTCAGCGTTTCGTAAGGGCTCGACCGGTGGGCAGCCCTCCGGTCGGTCCCTACGGTGTATGCACCGGGCAAGCGCTTCGTTCTGCACGCCCCGACGTGACATCGGACTCTGAGGTCCCGCGTATCGCAACAGCAAGGCACCACTCCCGGTCCCCTGCGCGACCCGAGTCTTCGAAGGAGAGAATCTTGCGCAAGTGCGTCGCTGAATTCATCGGCACGTTATTCCTCGTCCTCACCGTCGCAGCGGCGGTGCTCACCAAGGCCCCTCAGGCTCCGCTGGCGATCGGCGGGGTCCTGATGGTGATGGTGTACGCCGGGGGTCATGTCTCGGGCGCCCACTACAACCCCGCTGTCACCCTCGCCGTCCTCCTGCGGGGACGGATCACCGCGACAGACGCGGCGGCCTACGTGGGGGCACAGTTGGCGGGAGGCGCCGTCGGAGCACTGATCGCCCGCTGGGCCGTCGACCCGGGCAAGGTGACGGCGCTCTCCTTGTCGGGACGGCAGCTCGGCGCGGCGCTGCTGGTGGAGGCGCTGTTCACCTTTGCCCTGGCCTACGTCGTGCTGAACGTGGCCACGAGCAGCGGCCACCCGGACAATTCCTTCTACGGTCTGGCCATCGGATTCACCGTGCTCGCAGGCGCCATAGCGGTGGGCGGCATCTCCGGAGGAGCGTTCAACCCAGCCGTCGCCGTGGGCGGCTCCATCGCCGGACTGTTCTCCTGGTCCTCGCTGTGGATCTACCTGCTCTCGCAGATCGTCGGGGGCGCGCTCGCGGCCGTTGCCTTCCTCGCGCTCAACCCCCACGAACGCGGGGTACAGGTGATCGAGCCCGGCGCGGGGCCCGACGTCACGCCGGGTGCGGAAGCGCCGGCTTCACACCTGGCCTCCCCATGACCCCTGGATCCGTTCGCCGCGCTGAACACCGCCACCGGCAAGGTGATCGGCAAGCTGTCCGCTCAGCACCGGGCAGTGGACCCCCAGGACTTCCTCGATGAGATCGACCGCCAGACCACACCTGGTCTGGCGGTCCACGTCATCGGTGACAACCTCGCCGCCCACAACTCACTGGGCGAAGTCCAGCAGGACCTTGCAGGACTGGCTGCGGTCCGCGGCCAAGGCGAACGCCTCCGCCGCCTCCCCCACCGGCCGCACCCCGCTGATCAGCGCGTCGAACGACGGCTCAGCCGCCAGCAGCCGCAGCGCGTCGTCGAATTCGGCGTGGAAGCGCAACGCGCCCCGCAGTTCGATCTCGCGGCTGACCAGTACGTTCCCGGCGAACGGGCTCTGTCCGGGCGGCAGCATGCCGAGCTGGACGACGACGCCGCCGCGCCGCACCCTCCGCAGGCAGGTGTCGAGTCCGGCGGCCACACCGGATGCCTCGATGGCGATGTCGGCCTCGTCCGAGGGCCAGTTGGGGTCGTCCGGGTCGTCGGCCCGTACGCACGCGGTCGCTCCGGCCGCCGCCGCGAACTCCAGGGCACGGGGCAGCAGATCGGTCGCCGTGATGGTCGCCGCGCCCGCCGCGCGGGCCGCCGCGATGGTGAGGCAGCCGATCGGACCGGCGCCGGTGACCAGCACATGACGGCCCTTCACCGCACCCGCCCGCCGCACCGCGTGCAGCGCGACGGACAGCGGTTCGGCGAGCGCCGCCCGGCGCGGGTCCAGCCCGTCGGGCAGGGCGCGCAGTTGCGCCGCCGGGACGGTGATGCGGGAGGCGAAGCCGCCCTGGACGTGGGGGAAGCGGGCGGCGCTGCCCAGGTAGCGGGTGTCGCGGCAGACGTTGGCGCGGCCGTCGGCGCACTCGGGGCACACCTCGCACGGCGTGGCCGGGTGTACGGCGACGGGGGTGCCGGCCGAGGGCCCGGTCGCGCCCGCGCCGTACGCCACCACCGTGCCCACGACCTCGTGTCCCAGCACCATCGGCTCCTGGAGCCGGAAGTCGCCCACCCCACCGTGCCGGTGGTAGTGGAGATCCGATCCGCAGATCCCGCCGTAGCGGATCGCCACGAGCGCCTGCCCGGGCGCCGGTTCCGGCTCCGGGAGTTCCTCGACGCGTAGATCACCCTGTCCGTGGATCACACAGCCCAGCACCATCCGGCCAGCCTCCTCAAGCTCACCTGGTATCCCAGCGTTCACAGCCCGTCAGGGCTCACAGCACGCTCGTCATGCCGCCGTCTACGTACAGCACCTGTCCGCTCACGAAGTCCGCGGCCGGGGACGCGAGATACAGCAGCGCCCCGATCAGGTCCTCGGTGCGGCCCCAGCGCCCGGCCGGGGTCCGGCCGCGCACCCAGGCGCTGAACTCCTCGTCCTCGACCAGCGGCCGGGTCAGCTCGGTCTCGATGTAGCCGGGGCCGAGCCCGTTGACCTGGATTCCGTACCGGCCCCAGTCCGCGCACATGCCCTTGGTGAGCATCTTCAGCGCGCCCTTGGTCGCCGCGTAGGGCGCGATGCCGGGGCGGACCACTTCGCTCTGGAGGGAGCAGATGTTGACGATCTTGCCGTGGCCGCGTGCGGTCATCCGCCGGGCGGCCTCCCGGCCCACCAGGAAGGCGCTGGTGAGGTTGGTGTCCAGGATCTGCCGCCAGGCGTCGTCGGTGAACTCCAGCAACGGCGCCCGGTTCTGCATCCCGGCGTTGTTGACCAGGATGTCGAGCGGGCCCACCCGCTCCTCGACATCGGCGATACCGGCGGCGACGGCCGGGCCGTCGGTGACGTCGAACGCGGCGGTGTGCACCTCCGCGCCCCCCGCGTCAGCGCCGCCAACGCCCCCGGCCCCGCCAAGGTCGGCGGCGGCCTTCTCCAGGGCCCGCGGATCACGCCCGTTGAGCACCACCGTGCAACCGGCCTCCACGAGCCCCCGCGCGAGGGCGTGGCCGATGCCCCGGCTGGAGCCGGTGATCAGCGCGGTGCGGCCCGCGATGTCGAAGAGCGGATGTGTCGTCATGGCGTACGTACCCCTACCTCTGCTACCTCTACTCGGCCTCTACTCGGCGCTAGATCACCAGTGACAGCAGCAGGACGAAGACGAGCCCGACGACGGAGATGATCGTCTCCATCACCGACCAGGTCCGCACCGTCTGCCCGACGCTCATCCCGAAGTACTCCTTGACCAGCCAGAATCCCGCGTCGTTGACATGGCTGAAGAAGAGCGACCCGGCGCCGATGGACAGCACCAGCAGCGCCACATGCGTGCTGGACATATCGGCGGCCAGCGGTGTCATCAGCCCGGCGGCCGAGATCGTGGCCACCGTGGCCGAGCCCGTGGCCAGCCGGATGGCGACCGCGATCAGCCAGGCGAGGAGCAGCGCGGAGACGTTCCAGTCCTCCGAGATGTCCATGATCATCTTGCCGACGCCGATGTCGATCAGCGTCTGCTTGAAGCCGCCGCCCGCGGCGACGATCAGCAGCATGCCCGCGATCGGGGCGAGCGAGTGCTCGACGGTGGAGGAGAGCCGGTCCCGGGTGAAGCCCGCCGGCCGGCCCAGCGTGAACATGCCCACGAGCACCGCCGCCAGCAGCGCGATCAGGGGGTTGCCGATGACGTCGGCGACCCGCTGGACCCCGTCCTCCGGGTCGTCCACGACGATGTCGACCAGTGCCTTGATCAGCATCAGCACGACCGGCAGCAGCACGGTGAACACGGTGACGCCGAACCCGGGGCGCCGTTCCAGCTCCTCCGACGGGCGCGTGGGCATCAGCCGGTCGGGCGGGGTGACGTCGACCCAGCGGGCGGCGACGCGCGAGAAGACCGGGCCCGCGATGATCGCGGTGGGGATGGCGATGAGGACGCCGAGCGCCAGGGTGATCCCCAGGTCGGCGTGGACCGCGTCGATCGCGGCGAGCGGGCCGGGGTGCGGCGGCACCAGGCCGTGCATCACGGAGAGGCCCGCGAGCGCCGGGATGCCGATCCGCATCAGGGAGAAGTTGCCGCGCTTGGCGACCAGCAGCACCACCGGGATCATCAGCACCATGCCGACCTCGAAGAAGAGCGGCAGCCCGATGATCCCCGCGATCAGCACCATGGCCCAGGGCATCGTCCGGTTGTTGGCCCTGGCGAGGATCGTGTCGACGATCTGGTCCGCGCCGCCGGAGTCGGCGAGCAGCTTGCCGAGGATCGCGCCGAGGGCGATCAGCACGCCGACGCCCGCGACGGTCGATCCGAGACCGGCCGAGAAGCTGGTGATGACCTTGTCGAGCGGGGCTCCCGCGACGGCGCCGAGCGCCAGTGAGCCGATCGTCAGCGACAGAAACGCGTGCAGCTTGGTCTGGGTGATGAGCAGGACGAGAACGGCTATGCCGACGAGGACGGCTATGCCGAGCTGTGCGTGACCGGCCGACGTGATCGGGTCGACGGTGTCCGCTGCCAGCATCTCGGCGCTGAGTCTGGTCACGGCGGGTTTCCTAACGTGCGTTACTGATGTTCGAGCCGCCGCAGTTCGGCGGCGGCCCGCTCGGTGATGACCTCGGGTTCGGGGGAGATGTCGACGGCGACGCCGTACTCGTCCGGCTGAAGCGGTTCGAGCGTGGCGAGCTGGGAGTCGAGCAGGTCCCCGGAGAAGAAGTGGCCCTTGCGCTCCTTCATCCGCTCGGCGATCCGCTCGCGGTCGCCGGTCAGATGGAGGAAGACGATGCCGGGGGCGGCGGACCGCAGCCGGTCGCGGTACATCCGCTTGAGCGCGGAGCAGCTCACCACTCCCCCGCCCTCGGCGTGTTCATGGGCCCAGGCACCGATGGCGTCGAGCCAGGGGCGTCGGTCGTCGTCGTCCAGCGGGGTCCCGGCCGACATCTTGGCGATGTTGGCCGGCGGGTGGAAGTCGTCCGCCTCGGCGTACGGGACGCCGAGCTCCTCCGCCAGCAGAGGGCCGATCGTGGTCTTGCCCGTTCCGGACACTCCCATGACCACGACTACCTGGGGGGCGTGCATTGTGTGAAACCTCGCTGTCTTCTTCGACCTCGGCGCCGCCGGACACTCAACCGCACAGATACGACGTATTCAAGAGTCCGTGACTTAAAAGTCATACTTATTTGATGGACGGGTGGCCGCGTAGGCTGAGCCCATGGACGAACAGGGGCCCGAGGGCCGTGGTCAGAGGCCCAGGGGCCGGGGGCTGCACGACCGCGTCCTGGAATCCCTCGGCCCCGCGATCACGGCGGGCGACTACCCGCCCGGCACGGTGCTACGCACGGACGAACTGGAGCGGCGCTACGACGTCTCCCGCACGGTCGTCCGGGAGGCGGTGCGGGTCCTGGAGTCCATGCACCTGGTGGAGTCCCGCCGCCGGGTCGGGGTGACGGTGCGCCCCACCGAGGAGTGGGACGTCTTCGACCCCCAGGTCATCCGCTGGCGCCTGGCCGGCCCCGACCGCCCCCGCCAGCTCCGCTCCCTCACCGCCCTGCGCTCGGCCATCGAGCCCGCCGCCGCCGGGCTGGCCGCCGAGCACGCCACCCCGGAGCAGTGCGCCGAACTCACCGGGCACGCGCTCAACATGGTGGCCACCTCGCGCGGCCAGCAGCTCCCCGTGTACCTGGTCCACGACGTGGCCTTCCACCGGGTGATCCTGCGCGCCTCGGGCAATGAGATGTTCGCCCGCCTCGGCGACGTCGTCGCGGAGGTCCTCACCGGCCGCACCCAGCACCGCGTCATGTTCAGCGACCCCGATCCGGAGGCGGTCACCCTCCACGTCCGCGTGGCCGAGGCGGTCCGCGCGGGCGACGCGGAGGCGGCGGAGCGCTATACGAAGGAGATCACCGTGGGCGCGCTGCGGGAGCTGGACATCCTGGCGCCCTGAGCGCGCCCGAGGGCGGCCGGTGCGCCCGGGTCAGATCTGGTTCTCACCCCCGTCGACGTAGAAGTTGGCGCCGAGGACGAAGCTGCTCTGCTCGGAGGCGAGGAACGCCACGAGCCCGGCGACCTCCTCCGGGCGTCCCATCCGGCCGATCGCGGCGGTCGTGGCGAGGTGTGCCTTGAACTCGGCCGCCTTGTCCTCGCCGGCGAGGGCCGTGATCGCCGGAGTGTCGATCGGGCCCGGCGAGATCGCGTTGACCCGGATGCCACGGCCCTTGAGCTCGTTGGCCCAGGTCCGCGCGAAGGACCGGATCGCGGCCTTGGACGCCGCGTACGCGCCGAACGCCTGCGTGCCGTTGTCGGCGGCGGTGGAGGCGTTCAGGATCACCGAGGCACCGTCGTTGAGCAGCGGCAACGCCTTCTGCACGGTGAACAGCTTGCCCCGCACATTGACGGCGAAGATCCGGTCGAGGTGCTCCTCGGTGACCTCCTCCAGCGTCGCGAAGGCGGCGGTCGCCGCGTTCGCGAAGACCACGTCAAGGCCCCGGCCCCGGGCGCGGACCGCGTCGTAGAGCCGGTCCAGGTCGGCCAGGTTCGTGACGTCACCCGCCACCGCGGTGGCCCCCGCCGGGCCGATGGCCTCGACGGCCGCGTCCAGCTCGGCCTTCCGCCGGCCGGTGATGAACACGTGGGCGCCCTCGGCCGCCAGCCGTACGGCGGTGGCCAGGCCGATCCCGGTGCCGCCGCCAGTGATGACGGCGGTCTTGCCCTCAAGCTGTCCCATGTCAATGACCTCCCCAAATTTCGGTACCGTTCGGTACTGAACGCGAGCGTAGCGCACTTCTGCACCGACCGGTACTGAAGAGGTATGCTCGACGGCATGAAGACGCGGCAGCAGGCACCGATCGGCCGACCGAGGGGGTTCGACGCCGACGAGGCCCTCGAGCGCGCCATGCGGGTCTTCTGGGAGCAGGGCTACGAGGGCGCCAGCCTCACCGATCTGACCAGCGCCATGGGCATCACCCGCACCAGCATGTACGCGGCCTTCGGCAACAAGGAGGACCTGTTCCGCAAGGCCCTGGAGCGCTACTCCGAGGGCCCCGCGGCGTACGCGGACCGGGCCATGCGGGAACCGACCGCCCGGCAGGTGGCCACCGCGTTCCTGCACGGCTCCGTCCGGGCCAACACCCGCCCCGGCTGCCCCGCCGGATGCCTGGGCGTCCAGGGCTCCCTCGCCGCCGGCGACCCCGGACGCGGCGCCCGCGACGCCCTCATCGCCTGGCGCAACGAGGGCACGGCCCGGCTCCGGGACCGGTTCCGGCGGGCCGTCGACGAAGGCGACCTGCCACCGGACATCGACCCCGGAGTGCTCGCCCGCTACCTCATGACCGTGGCGAACGGCATGGCCGTCCAAGCGGCCAGCGGCGCCACGCGGGACGAGTTGCGGCAGGTGGCCGACGTGGCGCTGCGCAACTGGCCACCCGCGCCCTGAGTCCGCCCGAGGGGGTTCCGACCTCAGCGGGGAGTCGCGAAGACATCGCGCTCCGCGAGGTCCGAGAGAAGCCGCGCGGCCGCCCGGAAGTCGGCGTCGTCGTGCAACACGACGAGCCCGTGGTGTGCGGCCGTCGCGCAGATCAGCCAGTCGACGACGGACAGACTCTGATGCTGCCCCCGTTGGGCCAGCCGGTACTGGCCGGTCTCGATCCACTTCCAGGCGTTCTTCGGGACGGAGACGTCCGGGAACAGGTCCGCGAACATCTCTGTCATCCCGTCGTACTCATCCAGACCACGCGCCGACTGCCGGAACTCGGTGCGCTGCGGAGCGCACGAGCCGATGGCCCCCTCGTCCAGCTCATGACCCCATAGATCGTTGAGCTTGCGGTCACGCTGCAGACGCCAGACGGCCGTGGAGTCGGCAAGGTAGCGGATCACGGTCAGGCCGCGCCCTTCGCCGTATGCTCAGAGCCGCCCTTCTCGGCCGCGTGACGCTGCCAGAAACCTTCCTCGTCCCACTGCTGCGCCTGCTCCAGGTGGCGCAGGCGCGCCTCGGTGCGCGCCCGGCGCTCGGCGTACTCGCGGAGGGCGATGTTGACCATCTCCTTCTTGGTCTTGGCGCCGGACAGCCGCATGGCCTCCGCGAGGGCGTCGTCGTCGATGTCGATCTGGGTGGCGGACATCGGAACCTCCAAGGGATGGGCTACATACAAAGGTAGCCCACGCCACATACAAAGCGCAGGGTATGCGGGGAGTTCGCCGCCGAGTGGGCCGCCGAGTGGCTGGTCGCGACTTTGCCTCTCAGCGTCGCGCGCGAGCGCTGGACGGCTCGACGAGACGATCGCCGGAGAGCCGAGTGCCGGCCTGCTTGACGTGTCTCAGCACAGGTGAGACCTCCATGCTCTGCAGTCCGGTCAGGGACCCGATGCGATCCGAAGTGAACTCGAACAGTTCATCGAGGTCCCGGCAGTGTGCGACGGCGTGAATGTTCCAGGGCCCGGAGATGGCCGCGGCGAAGGCGATTTCGGGTTCCTGCGCGAGTGTGCGGCCCGCGCTCTTCACCGCTGACGGGTGCACACGAAGCCAGAGGTTCGCGCGAGCGTGATAGCCCAAGGCCGCTGCGGCGATCTCGACGTCGATGTGGACGACGCGGTGCTGAAGCAGAGCGTCAAGGCGTCGCGAGACGCGTCCCGGAGTCAGGTCGGCGGCTGCGGCGAGATCGACGAGGCTGGCGCGGCCGTCTGCGGCGAGCGCATCGAGCATCTTCTCGTCCTCGGGGCTGAGGCGCAGGGGCTCGCGAGCGACAACCGGAAGCTCGGTGAAGGGAGGCCCGCCGCTCCCCAACGCGGCCTCCTCCCTCGGGGACAGTGTGCCCCGCAGGGCGGACCAGTAGTGGGCGCGGCCTCCGAGGAATTGGCGGAGCATGGCGAAGGCGTTGATGTCGATCACCGCTGCGGTGCGGGGAAGCCGCTGCCCCAGGAGGTCCTCGCGCTGTTCCCGCGTCCTGGATTGCGTCGCGCAGGTGATCTCACAACCCGCCGCGCTCAGGGCCACCCAGTTGACGTCGTCACGCTCGGCGAGCGCGTCGGCGATCGCCCCGACACTGCCAGGGCGGCAGCGCAGTCTCACCAGCCACCTGCTCTGACCCAGGGCGCCCGGGTTGACCACACCGGCCACGCGGATGACGCCGTTGGCACGCAGACGGCGATACCGGCGGTTGACGGCACCCTCGGTCAGGCCGAGGGCGGACGCGATCGAGGCGAACGAGGCCCGCGGAGCGATCTGCAGCGCTCGAATGATTCGCACATCATCAGGATCTATCGATGCGGATTCCGTCATGAGCGCCCTCACCATATCGGCAATCGTACATACGAGCGCTCGTGACTCGTCCGCGACGCAGCGCGGGCGAAACACTGGGAGCGCACGGGTCGAGGGGCCACCGCGGCGGGCACCGCCCGGTGCCCGCCGCGGGCCTCGACGACGCCCGAACGAAGCACAACGCTCGAAGAACGGAGTTGACGCTGGATGTCATCGACTGGCGCCGAACAACACCCCCCGACGGCTCTCATCATCGGGGCCTCGCGCGGCCTCGGCCACGCGATGGCGGCGGAGTTCCTCGACAGGGGCTGGAACGTCGTCGGCACCGTTCGCGACACCACTGCCCGAACGCCGCTGCACGATCTCGCGGACCACGCCGACGGGCGGATGGCCATCGAACATCTCGACATCAACGATCCCGGCCAACTGCCCCCGCTGCACGAACGTCTGGCGCACCGTCGACTCGACGTGCTCTTCGTCAATGCGGGCACCACCAACAATGAGCAGACGCCCGTCGGCTCGGTCGCGACAGCCGACTTCATCGACGTGATGGTCACCAACGCGCTCAGCCCCATGCGCGTCATCGAGGCCCTCGAAGACCTGGTGTCCCCGGCGGGGCTCATCGGGGCGATGTCCTCCGGACAGGGCAGCATCACGAACAACACGACCGGAGGCCGCGAGATCTACCGAGGGAGCAAAGCAGCCCTGAACATGTTCCTGCGGAGCTTCGCGGCCCGGCAAGGCGAGACGCGGCGCGCCTTCGTGCTCATGGCGCCGGGCTGGATACGCACCGCCCTGGGTGGTCCGGACGCGCCGTTCACCATCGAGGAGACCGTCCCCTTGCTGGTGGATACCCTGCTCTCCCGACTGGGCACACCCGGCCTGGCGTATCTGGACCGCTTCGGCCAGACCGTCCCTTGGTGAATCCCGCGGCCCACCCCGGCGCTCCGGCTCGGGCCAGCGCCGGAAAGCGGCCCGTGGCCAACATTCCCGTCACCTGCGGGCCGGAGGCGCGCTGCCAGTCGCGCTTGGACAGGCCCGTGGCGCGCTCGGCCCGCGGGTTCGCGATCTCGCGCCTGATCGCGGCGGCGTGGGCCTCGTCCCTCCCGGCACGACCACCGTCCGCGATACGCACCCCGGCATCCGGTCCGATCCTCCTCGTGGGCCAAGGCGTCACCAGATGTCCGGTGTCGGGATCGCCCGGCTGAAGTCGCCACCAGGCAGTGCGTCGGTGGGGATCGACCAGTGCATCCAGCCGCCGTCGCCGCCGATCCACCACTCGTCCTGCCCGGACAACTGAAGCAAGTGCTGGTAATGGCTCGAATCCTCGCCGTCCGGCAGCGTCGGCGAGGATCCCGTGGGGAACAGCGGCCAGCCGAAGGCCATGTCGTCGGCGTGGAGCGCGTATGGCTGCTCCGACCAGCCGGGGAGCAGATCGGTGATGTCGAAAACGGGCATGTCGTCGACCACGGACCCCAAGTCGACCGTGTCCCAGGCCGGGTCGAATGTGTCGGGGAAGGCGAACCCGGGTGACGCCGTCCACGCGACCGGCTCGAAGACGCTCGACCGGGCCGGTGCGTCCGTCTCCACGGCGTGGGCGGAACGGGCCGGGACGACCGCCCCCAGCCGCGGGTCCATGAGGTCCAGCTTGAGCGAGAGTTCAAGGGCGGCGGGATCGCACCGCTCCGATTCGGAGTCGAGGGAGAAGAAGTTCAGCAGGCCCGTCCCGGCGGGGAGAAGGCCACCGAGCCAGGGTGCCAGGGCGTCGGTGTCGAGGACGGCGAGCAGGCTCAGCGGTACGCCCTCACAGTCGGGCCACGGCGTGCCCGGTTCGAGCATCGCCCGGCCGCCGAATCGACTGTGCCCGGCCGCCTCGCCCGGCCCGGCTTCGGTGAGCTCGAAGCCGGGCCGGGCGAGACGTACGAGGCGCGCGGCCAAGGGGGCGCCGAGTCGCTCGGCGCAGAAGTCATGCAGGGCGGAAAACGTGGCCTCAGGATCCATCCGGTAAGTCAAACACCCACCTGTGACAGGCGGGACGACAAGGCTCGGGAGCCGGGCGCACGGTCGGCAGGCGTTCGACGCGGGCGTCCCGCACCTCGATACGGAGCGCGGGCCCGGTGACGGTGAGTGTCAGCCGGAAGTTCCGCCCCGGCACGCGGCCGTGCAGCGCGGCGTTCGCGGCCGGCCCGGCGATGATCAGCGCCGCCGGGGCCCGAGAGCCCCGGCCGCGTGCCCGCCGGGACGGTGTGTCAGACCATGGCGAGGCGGTCCACCAGCAGCTCCACCCTCGGCTCGGCGAACTCGGGCCGCAGGCGGCCCGCGCGGGCCAGTGTCGCCAGGCCGTGCAGGGACGCCCAGAACACCTCGGTGAACAGCCCCGGGTCGACGCCGTCCCCGGCGACCTCGCCCAGGCTCTCCATCAGCGCGGCGAAGGCGTCCTTCAGAGGCTCCGGGGTGTCCTCCCGCGCGTACGCCAAGCCGCCATCGAGCTGGAACAAGGCGTCGTAGACCGCCGGGTTGCGTACGGCGAAGTCGAGGTAGGCGCGGGCCAGGGCGGCGACCCGGGCGCGCGGGTTGTCCTCGGCGGAGGTCGCGGCCCGCACCGCCACGGCCAGCTCGGTGGCGCCCTCCAGGGCGACGGCGCCGATGATCTCCCGCTTGCCGCGGAAGTGGCTGTAGAGAACGGGCTGACTGTATTCGATGCGCTCGGCGAGCCGGCGGGTGGTGACTGCGTCCCAGCCCTGCTGTTCGGCGAGTTCGCGGGCCGTCGTCACGATGAGGCGCTCGCGCTCCGCCCGTTCGCGCTCCTTGCGTTCCTTTACCGACATGAATCGACTCTAGCATCGCTAGACAAGCGAGCGGTAGCAGTACTAGCGTGGCCTCGATATCTAGCAGCGCTAGATCAACGGAGGGATCGTCATGCTCAGCACGCTCGAAGTCGTCACCACTGTCGTCGTCGGCCTGATGGTGGGGGTGGAGTTCTCCGTCGCCTTCATCATGAACCGGGTCCTGGACGCGCTTCCCGACGACAGCGGCCAGCTCGGCCACGCCCACAGCGGCCGGATGCTCGGCACCCTCATGCCGTTCTGGTACATGGGCTCGCTCGTCCTCAGCGTGATCTGGGCCGTCGCCGGATGGCACCACCACGGCACCGGACTCGTCGTCACCGCCGCCGGCCTGCTGATCGTCAGCGTGGTCATGTCGATACTGCTGCTCGTCCCGATCAACAACCGAAACAAGACCTGGACGCCCGACAATCGGCCCGCCGACTGGCAGCAGCAGCTGCACCGCTGGGGCCGCTACCACTACGTCCGCGTCGCCGTCATCATCGCCGCGTTCACCCTGCTGGTCGCCGCCCTCACCTGATACCACCGCTGCCCCGACATGCACTGGTTCGCCCCTGTATATCGACGGCTTGCGCCCCGTCGGGGTGAGTCCGAGAGGGCTTCGGATTTCCGCCCCGCGGCCGACGCCGCGCCCGTGTTCCGACCCCGCGGCCGACGCCGCGCCCGTGGCGCACAATCCCCACTCCTCGGGGACGACTGACCACCGAAATCCCGACATTCGGGAAGACAGCTGCCACTCACATCCCACGACTGCGATCCCGGCAAGCTACGCCCTCGATCAGCCGCGTCCCCGCGGCCTGATCAGGCCCCACACCACTCACCGGGCTCCACGAAGCTCACCAAGCCGACGAAGACGCGCAAGGAGAAGACCAATGTCGCTGAAGACCATCAACACCGTCCTGGCCACCGCGTTCATCCTCTTCATCCTCTGGTTCGGGACGGAGTACATCCTGAGCCCGGAGACGACGGCGCCGAGCTTCGGCCTGCCGAGCTGGCCGTCCGGCGACGGCGACGGCTTCCTGATCATCAAGGGAATCCGCGACGTCGTCCTGGCCCTGGTCCTGGGCATCCTGCTGGTGACGGGCCACCGCCGGGCGCTGGGCTGGGCGCTGCTGGTGGAGGCCCTCGCCGCGTACGGCGACATGACCAACGTGCTGGCCCACCACGGGTCCGTGGCCACCGCGCTCGGCGTCCACGGCCTGACCGCGACACTGATGGTGGCCAACGGCCTGCTGATCATGCGCGAGACCCGCAAGGTCGCGGCCGCCCCGGAAACGCCCGCCCCGCAGCCCGCCTAGGACGCGGACCGGGTCGTGATCAATCCGTGGTTTCGCCCGCTCCAGGCCCTGGCCCGGTAGACCGTCATGCGTGACGCGCGCGCAACTGACGGACGAAGAGCGGGAGTTCATCGAGCCGTAGCTGCCGATCGGCGAGTACGGCCCGTACCCCAAGACCCCGCGGCAGCAGTTCGAGGGCGTGATCTGGCGGTTCCGGACCGGCGGGCAGTGGCGGGAGATGCCGAGCGAGTTCGGTGCCTGGTCAACCGTCTCCAACCGCTTCTTGTTCAGCTGGGACCAGGCCCAGCCGTACGTGGAGGCGCCCCCGACCAGGACCACCGCGAGCACGACGACCACCGTGCGCCGCAGCCGCCGGGGCCACCGGCGGCGGGGGGGACGGGCTCGTCGGCGCCGTCGCCCCCGTCACGCGGCCGGTACGGGTCCGGCGGTATCCGGTGGCGCGGCGTCATATGCTGGGCCCCGCCGCCCGGCCACGAGCCAGCTGGAAGGGCATCGCCCACAGCGCCCGCAGCAGTTCCCTGTCCAGCCGCAGCGCGTATCCGGCGCCGAGCATCTGCGCCACGAGGAAGGCGACCCACACCCCGATCGACCCCACGGGATCGGCGAACGCCACGCCGTACAGGGCGAAGACGTCCACGATGGGGGCGAGCAGCGGCAGCACCACCTGGAAGAGGAAGAGGTAGGGCAGTGCTCGGCGGGCGAAGCGCCCGGCCGGGCCGACCTCACGGAGGGCGCGGCGGTGCTTCCACATGGCCTGGAGCGTGCCGTAGCACCAGCGGTACCGCTGCCGCCACAGCTGGCGCAGCGAGGTGGGGACCTCGGTCCAGGCGATGGCGGACTCCTGGTAGACCACCCGCCAGCCGGCCCGCCACAGGGCCATCGTGAGGTCGGTGTCCTCGGCCAGGGTGGCGTGGCTGACGCCGCCGACGCCCAGCAGCGCGTCCCGCCGGAAGGCGCCGATCGCGCCGGGCACGGTCGGCATGCACTCCAGCACCTCGTACATCCGGCGGTCGAGGTTGAAGCCGAAGACGTACTCCAGGTGCTGCCATCTGCCGAGCAGCCGACGGTGGTTGGCGACCTTGGTGTTGCCGCTGACCGCGCCGATGGCCGGGTGGGCGAGCGGCTGGATGAGCTGGTGGATGGCCTCCGGTTCGAAGACGGTGTCGGCGTCGACCATGACCACGATGTCGTGGTCGGCGTGGGCGAGGCCGGGGTTGAGGGCGGCCGCCTTGCCCGCGTTGGGCTGGCGGATCACCGCGACGCGGGGGTCGTCGATCCAGGTGGCGAGGTCGGCGGTCCGGTCGGTCGAGCCGTCGTCGATCACGATGATCTGAAGCCACCGGTGGGTGGAGGCGAGCAGTGACCGCACGGTGGACTCGATGCCCGCCTCCTCGTTGTTGGCGGGGATGAGGACCGTCACCGGCTCATTGACCTCGCGCAGCCAGGGGGAGCCGGGCCGGAAGCGGTGCAGGCGCCGGACGTGGGACCGCGCGAAGAAGACGAGCAGCAGCAGCCGCAGCAGGGCCAGGGTGCCCGCGACGCCGAGCACCCAGGTCATGGCCTGGACGAAGCCGTGCCCGATGGACTGGACCTGGAGCAGCGCCTTGCCCTGCACCTGGCCGACGGTGGAGGCCGGGGTGTCGGCCGGGGAGCGGCCGAGCCCCTCGGACACCGTCGTGTACTTCTCGACCTTCCGGTTCCGGAAGAGCTTCTTCACCTCGCTGTAGGCGCTGTCGGTCTGGCTGTACTGCTGGACGACGCCCCGCTCCGGCTTCCGCGTCGGCCGGTCGGCCGCGACCAGCAGATGGCCCTGCTCGGCGGCGCGCCGGGCGGCCGTCCACTCACCGCCGCACATCGTGTCGGCCTGGGTGGTGAGCGGCAGCCGCAGCAGCTGGGTGTTGATCCCCGCGCTGCCCGCGAGCGCGGTCCGGGTGAGGGACAGCTCCAGCCGGGTGCGCGCGGCGGAGGCCGAGCCCAGGTCGGAGCCGGTGTAGGTGAACGAGCCGATCTCATGGCCCGCGTCGCGGATCCGCCGCACCAGCTCGGGGTGGCGGGCCGCCTGCACGCCGGAGAGGAAGAAGGTGGCGTGCGCGTGGTGCGCGCGCAGCAGGTGCAGCAGGCGTGGGATCCAGACGGGGTCGGGTCCGCCGTCGAAGGTGAGGGCGACGGTGCGGGCCGGCATCCCGGCCGTCTGCGCCGTGGAACCGTCGAGGCGCACCACCGGCTTCCCGGTGTCGGCGGCCTTCGGGATCGGGCTCGTACAGGGGCTGCGCGTGGACTGGGAGGCGACCTCGTGGGTGGTCCAGCCCTCGGAGACCAGCGCGGCGGCGACGGCGGAGACGACGACGATCAGCAATAGCCAGTGGCCGCGCGGCTCGGGGCGGTGTGCGTGCCGGCTCACCAGGGGCCGCCCCCGGACGGCGAGTCGGCGGCAAGGGGATCGGTCACCGTGGTGCCGTAGGTGTATGAGCTGGGCCAGGGCCGTGTGGCCGGGGCGGTGCCGGTGCCGGACCGCTCGGCGGTCCTGGGCGGCTCCTGGTCGTCCTGCCACAGCACACCGGACAGGGCGGCCACGAGCAGCAGCAGATAACCGACGCAGGCACAGCCGACAGCCAGCGCCGCGAGCGCCAGGAGCTGTCTCCGGCCGCCAGAGGCATTGACGAATATCTGACCGGTTTGTTTTCTTCGCCGACGCTTTTCGGTCACCCTCTTCACCTTGTGGCGGAAGTGTAGCGACGCGTTCACACGCTCGTGACCACGCGAGATGGCGCCCTCCTCGTTACCGAAGGTAGCCGCGACCTGGTCTTTCTCTCTCAAGCGGGGATGTCTGAAAAGCGTGAGAGAAGGCTCACTGCGGGCCGGGGCGGAACACCTGGGGCCAGCGCTCGTACCACCGCTGGTCGGCCTCCAGCTGGGCCGCCAGCGAGATGAGCACGGGCTCGCTGTTGGCCGGGCCGAGGAACTGGGCACCGAGCGGCAGCGTGCGGTGCTCGGGGTCGGCGAACCCGGCGGGCACGTTCATCGCGGGCCAGCCCAGCACGTTCCACGGCCAGGCGTACGGGCACGCCGCGATCATGGCCCGATCCGTACGCCACCCGGACAGACCGGCCATGGCACCGATCCGCAGCGGGGGCGTGGCCGTCGTCGGGGAGAGGACGACGTCGAAGCGGTCGAAGATCGCCCCGACCTGGCGCCGCAGCGGCTCCTCGTACGTCCGCGCCCACCGCAGCGCGGCGCCGCCCAGCAGGCGGCCGTTGCGGACGGCGCCGCGGGTGCGGATGTCCAGCAGCAGCGGATCGGGGACCCGGCCGGACCATTCGGCGAGCCCGGCCGTGGCGCGCGGCAGGAAGGAGAAGCCCACGAGCCCGTAGCGCGGCTCGGCCTCCACCACCTCGTGGCCGAGGGCCGCCAGCCGCTCGGCGAGCCGGACGACAGCGGCCCGCACCACCGGGTCCAGCCTCTTCGGCGTGCCGGTGAAGGCCGTCTTGAACGACAGGGCGATCCGCAGCCGCCCCGGGTCGCGGCCCACCGCGGACAGCACGTCCACCGGCTCGGGGCAGTGCAGATCCCCCTCGCAGTTGCCGGTCGCGACATGCAGCAGCAGCGCCGCGTCGGCGACCGTACGGGCCAGCGGGCCATTGCAGGTGATGCCGTTGAAGGCCTCGGCGTCCGGCCAGGTGGAGATCCGGCCGCGCTGGGGTTTGATGCCGATGAGATGCGTCCAGGCGGCGGGGATGCGGACCGAGCCCGCGCCGTCCGAGCCCAGCGCGGCGGGGACGATACCGGCGGCGACGGCGGCCGCGCCGCCGCCGGAGGAGCCGCCGGGGGTGTGCTCCGGGCTCCAGGGGTTGCGGGTGTCGCCGAAGGCGGGGCCCTCGGTGAACGGCCACTGGCCCAGCTCGGGGGTGTTGGTCTTGCCGACGATCACGGCCCCGGCCGCCTTCAGCCGCCGTACCGCCTCGCCGTCCTCGGCCTTGGCGGGGAAGTCGCCGCAGCAGCCGAAAGCGGTGGGCTCGCCCGCCACGTCCGTATCGTCCTTGACCGCGAGCGGGACGCCGAGCAGCGGCAGCCGCTCCCCCGCCGCCAGCCGCCGGTCCGCCTCGGCGGCCTCGCGCAGGGCGGCCTCGGCGCGGACACGGCGGAACGCGTTGAGCGTGGGCTGGGTCTCGGCGATGTGCTGGAGCGACTGCTCGACCAGCGCACGGGAGGTCACCTCGCCCCCGGCCAGGGCGCGGATCTGCTCGCCCAGACCCTTGGGAATGACGCTGGTCACCGTGGACCTCCTCGGGTGAGTTCGGCCACTCCCCCTTTACCCCAGGTGGCCGCTCGGCGCACCCTGGGCAACGGTGATGACCCTTTTCATCATGTGCATCACTTGCATCACTTGCATCGCATTCATCACTTACATCACGATCATCGCTGAGCACAGAGGACACCCGCATGACCGACATCGCGGCGCGCCGCACCGACCTCCACGCCCGCACCGGAGGCCCCTCCGACGGCGAGGACAACCTGTTGGAGCATCTGCTGGGCTGGTCGCTCGTCGTAGTCCTCGCATTGCTCATTACGCGGCTAGGGCTGCTCTGAGGCTGTCCGCCACGGTCCAGCACACTGCACCGCACCGTATGCCATAGTGGACCACATGATGTTCGACGCCGCAGCCTGGCTGGAATCCGCCACCATCGACCCCGCCGTACTCGCCCTGCGCCCCGACTACCGGGCGCTCCTCATCACCGCCGAGGGACTGCTTCCCGGGCCCAGCGACGAGCTGAGCGAGCGACTCCTGGCCGACGCCGAGTCGGCGGCGCGGAAGCGGTTCGGGGACGGCCCGGTGGAGGAGCATCCACATCTGGCCGCCTGGCGCGAGGCGTTCCGCGCCTTCGGCGCGAAGCCACAGCGCACCCGGCCCAGCGCGGAGGCGCTGCTGCGGCGGGTCTCCGCCGGGCTGCCCCGGGTGGACCGGCTGACCGACATCTACAACGCGGTCTCGGTCGGACATGTGATCCCGCTCGGCGGCGAGGACCTCGACCACTACGTGGGCGCGGCCCGGCTGGTGCGCGCCGAGGGCGACGAAACCTTCGAGACGACGGCCGGGGGCGAGCCCGTGGTCGAGCACCCGGCGCCCGGCGAGGTGGTGTGGCGGGACGACGCGGGCGCCACCTGCCGCCGCTGGAACTGGCGCCAGTGCACCCGCACCCGGCTCACGCATGACACCACCCGGGCGATGTTCGTGCTGGACGCGCTGGGGCCGATGGACGATACGGCGCTGAAGGCGGCCGGTGACCAGTTGGTGGAGGCGCTGACGGAGGCGAATGCGGGAGTGACGATCGCCTCCCGGCTGGTGGGCGGGGCGTAGGCGGGGCCGCCGGGGTCCTGGGCGGAGTCCCGGACACCCCCCTGGCCCGCTGGCACGCCAAGACGGCAGGGCCTGGCGACTGGGGCCAGCGGCCGTCGCGCGCTCGGGCGGCGGGGCGGCGGATCTTTCCCCGCCCCGCCCCTTCCCGCAACCAGGGGCTCCGCCCCTGGACCCCGGGGTCGACGAGCCGACCGTCGCCGCGCTCAGCGCCGACCGTGCCACCCGCGACGCGGTGGTCGAGCAGCTGGCCGGTGAGCCGTGGGCCAGGGCGTGACGTCCGCGGGACGGGCGCTGTCCGCGGCAGGTGGCGCCGCCGCGAGCACCTGCACCGGCGGACTGATCGCCGGGCGGACGCCCACGCACATCCGAACCGTCCGCCCCGGGTTCTGGCGCGGAGCCCCAGTTTCGCTCCAGAGGGGCCACGCGCTGAGCGTCGCCGCCGTGAACGCGGTCGGCACCCCGACACAGTGAACGCCCACGCACATCCGAACCGTCCGCCCCGGGTTCTGGCGCGGAGCCCCAGTTTCGCTCCAGAGGGGCCACGCGCTGAGCGTCGCCGCCGTGAACGCGGTCGGCACCCCGACACAGTGAACGCCCACGCACATCCAGACCGTCCGGCCCGGGGTCTGGGGCGGAGCCCCAGTTGAGGGAAGGGGCGGGGAGGGGAACAGCCCGCCGCGGGCGGCGCGGGCGGCACGATCCGACGCGGGCTAGAACAGGGCCTGCTGGCCCGGGGTCGGGGGTTCCTCCTCGCCGAACAGCTTCGGCGGAGTGGTGAGCAGCGGCGCGATCCGCCGCGAGCCGGGGCAGGAGATCAGCTCGTACGCGGAGCGCCGCCCCGGCGGATCATGGCGGGCGAAGCGCCCGCCGACGACCGCGATCTCTCGGGTGCAGACCGGGCAGGTGCGGCGGGGTGACGACGACATGGCTCCAGTGTCGCCCCTCCCCCCGACAACGGCCCCAGACCGACGCCCGGGGAGCATTCACAACGCGTCCACCGGCTTGTACGCCCCCCACACCTCCCGCAGCGCGTCACAGACCTCGCCAACCGTGGCCCGCGCCGCCAGCGCGTCCTTCATCGGGTACAGCACATTGGCCGTGCCCGGCCCGCTCTCGGCCGCCTTCCGCAGGGAGGACAGTGCCGCGCTCACCGCCGACCGGTCGCGTCCGGCGCGCAGCCGGGCGAGCCGGGCGCGCTGCCGGGCCTCGATCTCCGGGTCCACCCGCAGCGGCTCGTACGGCGCCTCCTCCGCCAGCTGGAAGCGGTTGACGCCGACCACCACCCGTGTCCCCGCGTCCGTCTCCCGGGCGATCCGGTAGGCGTTGCGCTCGATCTCCTCCTTCTGGAAGTTCCGCTCGATGGCGGCCACGGCGCCGCCCAGGTCCTCGACCCGCCGCATCAGGTCGACGGCCGCCTCCTCGACGGCGTCGGTCAGCGACTCGACGGCGTAGGAGCCCGCGAAGGGATCCACGGTGGCCGTCACATCGGTTTCGTGCGCCAGCACCTGCTGGGTGCGCAGCGCCAGCCGGGCAGAGACATCGGTCGGGAGCGCGATCGCCTCGTCGAAGGCGTTGGTGTGCAGCGACTGGGTGCCGCCGAACACGGCGGCGAGGCCCTGGACGGCCACCCGTACGAGGTTCACCTCGGGCTGCTGGGCGGTGAGTTGGACGCCCGCGGTCTGGGTGTGGAAGCGCAGCATCTGGGACTTCGGATCGCGGGCGCCGAACTCCTCCCGCATCACCCGCGCCCAGATCCGCCGCGCGGCCCGGAACTTGGCGACCTCCTCCAGCAGCGTGGTGCGGGAGACGAAGAAGAAGGAGAGCCGGGGCGCGAAGTCGTCGATGTCCATCCCCGCCGCGACGGCCGTACGGACGTACTCGATGCCGTCGGCGAGGGTGAAGGCGATCTCCTGCGCGGGCGAGGCCCCGGCCTCCGCCATGTGGTAGCCGGAGATCGAGATGGTGTTCCACTTGGGCAGCTCGGCCTTGCAGTACTTGAAGATGTCCGCGACCAGCCGCAGCGAGGGGACGGGCGGAAAGATGTAGGTGCCGCGGGCGATGTACTCCTTGAGGATGTCGTTCTGGATGGTGCCGGTCAGCCGGGCCCCGGACACGCCCTGCTCCTCGGCCACGAGTTGGTAGAGAAGCAGCAGCAGGGCCGCGGGCGCGTTGATGGTCATGGAGGTCGAGCCCCGGTCCAGCGGAATGCCGCCCAGCAGCACCCGCATGTCCTCGACCGAGTCGATGGCCACGCCCACCCTGCCGACCTCGCCGTGCGCGAGGGGCGCGTCGGAGTCGTAGCCCATCTGGGTCGGCAGGTCGAAGGCCACCGACAGCCCGGTGGTGCCGTGCTCGATCAACTGCCGGTAGCGGGCGTTGGACTCGGCGGCGGTGCCGAACCCCGCGTACTGCCGCATCGTCCAGGGGCGGCCGGTGTACATCGTCGGATACACCCCGCGGGTGAAGGGGTACTCCCCCGGCTCGCCCAGCCGCCCGGCCGGGTCCCAGCCGCTGAGCGCCCCGGGTCCGTACACCGGCTCGACGGGGAATCCCGACTCCGACTCGCGCGCCATGGGTCACGCCTCCTGATGGCTGATACCGGGCGTTCTCCGGTACGGGGCCTTGTTCACAGCATGCGTCGATGTTCGCCCCATGGCAGCCCCGGGAAGCATTCAGAGCAAAAAGATCAGGGGAGGGGTTCGGATGCACCGGACAGCGGTGGTCGGCACCGCGCTGGCCACGGCCACGGCGGCGGCACTGGTCGCCGGGTGCCGGCCGGGGGAGGCGACCGTGAACGGCCGGGGGCAGGAGCGACCCCAGGCCCGGGCGAGTACGAGCGCGCCCGCGCGCGAGACGTCGCCCCGGCCGCATCGCACCTACACCCACAAGGCCAAGCCCAAGCGGGTGGCGGCGCGCCCACCGCGCACCACGGCCCCTGCCGTGCCGCGGCGCACCGCGCCGAGGGTGGCCCCGCCGGTGATCCCCTTCGGCAGCAGCGGGGACCGGGTGCGCGAGCTCCAGGCCCGGCTGCGCGCGCTCGGCCTCTTCCACCGGAACCCGACCGGGTACTTCGGCACGATCACGCAGGCGTCGGTCAGCGCGTACCAGCGGGGCCACGGCCTGGCGGTCACCGGCTCGGTGAGCCGGGGCACCTGGACCTCACTGCGCTCGGCCACGAAGGCGCCCACGCGCGACCAGCTCTACCCACCGACCACCCTTCCACTGGCCAAGCCGGACCCGCGCTGCCTGACCGGCCGGGTGCTGTGCATCAGCAAGACCAGCCGCACCCTGGCCTGGATGGTGAACGGCCGGGTGGTGTCGGCGATGGATGTGCGCTTCGGCTCGGAGTACACCCCGACCCGGGAGGGTCTGTTCCAGGTCAACTTCAAGAGCCGGGACCATGTCTCGACGATCTATCACACGCCGATGCCCTACGCGATGTTCTTCAGCGGCGGCCAGGCGGTGCACTACTCCTCGGACTTCGCCGCGCGCGGCTACAGCGGCGCCTCACACGGCTGTGTGAACGTCCGGGACAAGAAGAAGATCGCAGCCCTCTTCGACCGGGTTAAGGCGGGCGACAAGGTCGTTGTCTACAAGTAGGGCCGCGACCATCAATTGAGGAACCCCGACGGCGAGGACCCGGTCCGCGAGAGCGGCGCCGGTGCAGAAGCAAAAAAGAGGGCGGCGCGGGCAGAGCCGGGGGAACGTGCTCTGCCCGCGCCGAATGCGCGGAGCCGTCGGTACGGGGGGAACCTCGGCTCCCGCGCGGCCGATGACCAGTCGGCCCGTTTCTTTCAGCGTCACCGCTGAAAAAAACGTCACACCTGGGTGCCGGAGTCTCAGTCGGCACCCGTTTCCGCGGTGGTCGTGGGGTGCTCCGAAGCGGGTGGCTCCGTGGACTTCAAGGGGTCAGCGGCGGTCGTGGGGGTGGTGACGTCAGTCGGCGTGTCGGTGGTGTCCGGCGGAGGGGGCGGCGGGGCCGGGTCGCCGTCCCCGCCACCTTTTCCCGGATCGCCACCGGAGTCGCCACCGCTGTCCGAACCGGCGCTGTCACCGGAGCCGGACCCGGAACCGGAACCGGAGCCGTCGGAGCCGCCGTTGCCGCTGTCCGTGCCACCACTGTCGCCGCCGCTGCCGGTGCTCTCGTCGCTGCGCGGGGTGCTGCCCGTACCGTCGTCGGCGAGGATCTGCGTGCAGTAGCCGTGGATGGCGGACGCGCCGCCCGCCGCCTTCGTCAGCTTCTTCAGCGACTTCTTGTCGAGGTCCGCGCCCACACCCGTTTCCGAGTCCAGATAGCGCGGGCAGATGGCGAGGGCCCACTCCGGGACGCCGGGCTCCCCCTTCGAGGCGTCCTTCGACTTTCCGTTCTTGCCCTTGCCGTCGCCGTCCGGGTCGGAGGGAACCGTTCCGCCCTGGGCGCCGTTCGAGCCCACGTCGCTGGCATCGTTGTCGCCCGAACCACCGGGATCAGGCGTCGTCGTACCGCCGTCCTGGGAGATCTCCGGATGGGCGGAGTCCCCGCCGGAACCGCCGTTCGACATGCTCACCGAGGGGCCCGGAGTGTGGTCGCTCCGCCCGAACGGTGTCGGCAGTACCCCCGCGGCTGCCGCCACCGCGAATCCGCTGAGCGCACATCCGGCCACGACCGCGACCATGCCCGCGCGCAGCGGGCGCCGCAGCCGCGGCTGTCTCTCTCTGAACCGCCGGATCCGGTGCGGCCGCCAGGCCATGTCCATCTCGGCCACCTCGGCCACGGACCCCGCCCCCGCCTCGGCACTGGCCTCGCCGCGGGCCGCCCGGAAGGCGGCCACGGCCGCCTCCTCACCGGGAAGCGCGGACGCGTCGGAAGGGGCCGCCGTACGGCCCGCGCCGGCGGCGGCGCTGAGCACGGCCGCCAACCGTTCCGCATCGGCATATGACTGGTCACCCCGGCCGTCGGGAGCTGCGGGCTGCCCCTCGACCGGTTCGCCGCGAAGCAACCGCTCCGCGGCACTGTCATCCAGCCAGCTGTAGCGGTGGTCTTCGGCCATCACATGTCCTTCTGCGTTGGCGCGCGTGAATCCGTCACACCAGCAGACTTCGCCACACCCGGCTTGGTTGCGCCGCCGCCGTGTGACTCGCGTTGCCCTGGAACCCCGTCGAGCACCGAATCGCCTCCGGCCGCGGGGCCGATCAGATCGGCGAGCCGCCGCAGCCCCCGGTGGGCGGCGGTGCGCACCGCCCCGGGCCGCTTGCCCAGCACCGCGGCCGCGCTCTTGGCGTCGAGGCCGAGGACCACCCGGAGCACCACCGCCTCGGCCTGGTCCTGCGGCAGCTGGGAGATCAGCCCGAGCGCCTTGCCGGTGCCGATGGCCTCCATCGCCTCACCGGCCGTGTCCGCGTCGGACGGCCGGAACTCCAGCTCCGACTCATCGCCGCCGATGGCCGGGCGGCGGCCGCGCATCCGTATGTGGTCCAGCGCGCGATTGCGGGCTATCCGGGCCGCCCAGCCCCGGAAACGATCCGCGTCTCCGCTGAACCGTTGCAGGTCACGGGCGATCTGCAGCCATGCTTCCGAGGTGATGTCCTCCGCGTCGCTCTCACCGACCAGCGTGCGTACATAGCCGAGGAGGCGAGGGTGCACGGACCGGTAGACGGTCCGGAAGGCGGTCTCGTCACCTTCCTGCGCCGCGAGCACCGCGGCGGTCAGTTCCGCGTCGTCGCCCTGCACGCTCTCTTCCTGCCCCACTCGGAGAATCCGTGGTCCAGTCGATTCCGGCGTAACCCGCGGGCTAGCCCTGCCCGTAGGGCGGGTACTGCTGACCGGGCTGGCCCGGCGGCGGGGTCGGCGGCATCTGAGGGGCACCATACGGCGCGGAGCCGGGGGCCGGGGAGCCGTACGGGTTCGGAGAAGGCATTCCGTACGGGGCCGGACCGGCCATCTGCGGGGGCAGCGAGGCCCGCTGCTCCTGCATCGCGGTGATCTGCCGGACCAGCAGCAGCGCCAGGACCGCCGCGGCCATGAAGATCACGATGGCGAACATGTCGAAGGCCAGGATGGAGTGCAGGCTCTCGATGTCGCTCTTCGCCTCCGAGGGAGAAGGGGAGTAGTCGTCGCCCTCCACCTTGCCCCGCAGCAGGTTGTACCGGATCCCGCCGACGGCGTTGGTGACCAGCGCCACGATCCAGGTGACCCACCAGCCATTGAGCACACCGCGGCTGACGGCCTGCGGCCCCTGCGGGGAGCTGGCGCGCCAGATGTCGTTGGCGATCTGCTTGGGGAACCAGAGGTTGACCACCGGGGTGAACCAGGAACCGGCCGCCCAGCCGCTGCTGAAGCGGTGCTGGCCGGGGGCGAAGACCTCGGCGTTCAGCCGCAGCCGCCGGAACCAGATCGCCCAGACCACGGCGATCGCGACCGTGAGCAGCGAGTAGATGACCTGGGCCGCCGTGAACATGTCGTCGGCGTCGTTGAGGTCGTCCTCGGTGATGGAGACCGACTTGCCCTCGACCGCGTCCAGCATGTCCCCGATCACGCTGTACTGGCCGGATCGCGCCACCAGGAGGAAGATGAGCGCGGGCAGCGCCAGCCCGAACAGCGCGACGAGCGTGGTGGAAAGCCCGCGCCGCAGATCGACCCCACCGGTCGGCATGCCCATCGGTGGAGCGGCCGGGTAGCCGTAGCCGCCGGGCATCGGCTGCTGCGGCGGGACGGACGGCTGCTGCGGGGGTCCGGGCGGCTGCTGGAGCTGCTGCTGGTAGGTCCCGCATGCGGCACAGCGCCCGTCGGGGCCGACGGCGACAGCGCGGCAGTTCCCACACGGATACATGGTCTTTTGAGTCCCCCTGGGAACGTGACCGCTCCGGGCCACGCGAGAAAGTAAGCCTCTGACCGCGCCCAGAGCGCGGACCTGCACGTTACGGGCATCCGACCGGTCCCGTCCAGAGTGGAACGAGCCCCGGACAGCGGGGTGAAGTCCCCGGTTTCGTCCAAGGGGAGGTGTGACGCAATCGAGGCGTGCGACGCTGTAAGGGGTACGAGCCTCTTGCGGGCTCTCCTGATCGACGGTCGGGGCCTCTCCTGTGGGGGGTGGCGGCCCCGACCGTCCTTCTGTCTCCCCTCCCGGAACGCACGCCCGGCCCCCGGTGGCCCCCCGCGCTCAGACGCCCAGCCGCTCCGCGAGCCGGGTGAAGCCGGACCAGCTCAGCGGCGGTTTCCCTGGGTCCCACACCCGCTGCGCCAGCGCCGCGAGCGGCAGCCGGATGCCCTGGGCCACCTGGACGGGGGTCTGGGCCTCGGGCTGGTCGCCCCAGATCGCGAAGCGGGCGCCGAGGATCCGGTCGGGTCCGGTCAGGCTCTTGTCGGCGACGGGCGTGGAGCCGCGCAGTGCCGTCGGGGACCAGTCCTCATATATGCGTTGGCCGGTCGGATAGGTGAACCCGCCGGGCTCGCCGAGCACGTAATAGAGGAAGGAGTCGTTGAGGTTGACCACCTTGCGGCCCTCCTTCAGATACTCCAGCGGCGGGCGTGCCGTCTCCTTCAGCCGTCCCGTCCAGTACTCGACCTCGATGTCCTTGGCGGGCTGGACGACGCCGCCCGCGAAGAAGCCGTCGTTCCACGCCTTGGGCCGCTTGCCGAGCTGCCGCGCGAGCCGGGCCCGGTCGTTCAGCCAGCCGGTGACCAGATCCTGCACCCGGGCGCTTGGGCCGTATTTCCGCTTGGCGGCGGCCACCAGCTTGGGGAACGACGCCTGGGGGTCCTTGACGGTCAGCGCGAGGTACTCATCGGCGCCCAGGTGCCACCAGCGGCCGGGGAAGAGCGGGGCGTACTCGCGCATCAGGTCATCGACGATGCGGGCCGCGGCCGGATTGGAGATGTCCACCGAGCCCTGGAACGTGGTCCCGCCCGCGTTGCGCAGCTGGAGCTGCGGATGGGCCCGGATGACGGCGCCGAGGTGGCCCGGCGAGTCGATCTCGGGGATGACGGTGATGTGCAGCCGCCGCCCGAGCGCGACGATCTGCCGGACCTGGTCCTTGGTGAGGTGCTGGGACGAGACGATCTCGGGGTGGCTGGTGTTCTGGATGCGGAAGCCCTGATCGTCCGAGAAGTGCAGGGCCAGCTGGTTGAGCTTGAGGTCGGCCATCTCGCGCATCCGGGCCTCGATCCACCCGACCGAGAAGAATTTGCGGGCGATGTCCAGGTTGAGGCCGCGCTGGGCGCGGCCGGGCCGGTCGTGGATCACACCCTCGGGGAGCCGGCCGCCGGAGCGCAGGGCCTGTTTCACGGTGCGGGTGCCGTAGAAGACGCCCGCGTCGGCCGGGCCGGTGATCCGGGTGCGGCCGCCGGCGACCTTGAGGGTGTACGCCTCGGCGCCGCCGCTCTCCTTCGGGGCGAGGGCCAGGGAGAGGTCACCGCGGCGGGCGGGGCCGGAGGTGGTGCGCAGCCCCAGCTCCGCGGCGATCATGCGGGCCTCGTCGGCGAGCGGGCCCTTGAGGTCGGTCACCACCCGGCTGTTGTCGCCGGGCCGCCAGCCGGGGCCCGAGGCCGGGGTGAAGTCGCGGACGGAGGGGATGGTGCGGGGCGGCGCGGAGGCCGCCGTGGCGTGCGGCGGGACGGCCGAGGGGGACCGCGCCGAGGGGGACCGCGCCGAGGTGGCGGTCGTGTGCGCCGAGGACTGCGCGGGCGTGGAGCGGGTGCCCGGCGGGCGCTGTCCGCCGTCCGTCTGCTGACAGCCGACGGCCGTCAGGACGAGCGTGGCGACGGCTCCCGCGATGAGACCGCGGACGCAGGACGCCTTGGTTGCTCTGAGCGGCAATCCCATGGCGGTGTACCTCCTCCTCGGCCCCTCCCCGCTTCACGCGTTCGGCCGCTTGTGGCCGAACGCGTGAAGCGGGCTCGGCCGCTTGTGGCCGAAAAAAGCCCTGCGCCCCGAATGCCGTCCACCGCATGCAGTAAAACCTCCCCGTTCGGGTGATATCGCGTTCCCTCCGGCACACCCACCTCCCCGCGTCGTTAGCGTGTACTGCTCACGCGCCCAGCCCATGTGTCCCACGCCTCCCCCGGGTCCGTTTCTCCCGGGTGTCCGTTCCCATGCGCGCCTCATGCGTGTCCGAGGAGTCCACGCTGTCCAGGTCCAGGTCCCGCGCCACCGCCTCCCGCCTCGACCGGCTCAACACCGCCCCCGCCGACGCGGCCGAGGCCGCGCTCCTCGCCTGTTGCGGCAGCCGCCGCTGGGCCCGGCTGATCGCGGCCCACCGCCCGTACCCGGATCTGGAGGCGCTGCTGGCCGCCGGGGACGAGGCCAGCTATGACCTCACTCTCGCCGATCTGGACGAGGCGCTCGCGGACGAGTCGGTCGTCGGCCATGAGCTGCCGCCCGCGGACAGCCTGGGGTCGCTGGCCGCGCACACCGCGCTCCAGGCCGCCCACGACGCGTACGAGCGTCGATTCGGTCACGTTTTCGTCATCTGTCTGGATGGTCTGCCGCCCGGGGAGCGGCTGGACCGGCTGCTGACCGGGATCCGGGACCGACTGGGCAACGAGTGGGAGCGGGAGCGGGACAACACCGCCGAGGAGCTGCGGCGCATCGCCCGCGGCAGACTGGTCCGGCTGACCGAGAATCGGTCCCGTTCGCCGGAAGTGCCCGAGTTCCGTATCGCATGATCGCCCGTCCGTGCTTGATCGATCACACTTGAGCCCCCGGAGGAACCCTCCGACAACACGTCGGTACGATGGCCAGGGCCGGTGGACCGTACCCGGCCGGGCCCGACCGACCGTGAAACCGGCAGGCCCCAATCCCGCTTCCGGAGGGTTTTTCCGTGCCGGCTGGAACGCTGTACCGCGGCCGGGAAGGTATGTGGTCCTGGGTGGCTCACCGAGTCACCGGCGTCCTCATCTTCTTCTTCCTGTTCGTACATGTGCTGGACACCTCGCTGGTCCGCGTCTCGCCCGAGGCGTACGACGACGTGGTCGCCACGTACAAGAATCCCGTCGTGAACCTGATGGAGTACGGCCTGGTGGCCGCCATCCTGTTTCACGCCCTCAACGGCCTTCGCGTCATCGCCGTCGACTTCTGGTCCAAGGGCGCGAGGTACCAGCGTCAGATGCTCTGGGGCGTCGTCGGTATCTGGGTCGTGCTGATGGCCGGTGCCTTCTACCCGGTCCTCCAGCACACGCTGCGCGAACTGTTCGGGAGCTGACGCACATGTCCGCCGAGACCACCACCCCCGCGAGCGACGCGGTCAGCGCGTACGACGTGGATCACCCGGCCCCGGTCATCGAGCCGCCGCGGGCCCGCACCCGTAAGACGCCCAGGGCGACCCGGACGAACTTCGAGATGTACGGCTGGCTCTTCATGCGCCTGTCCGGCGTCCTGCTGGTCGTCCTGGTCCTGGGCCATCTGCTGATCCAGCTGGTGCTGGACGGCGGTGTCACCAAGATCGGCTTCGCCTTCGTGGCCGGCCGCTGGGCCTCGCCGTTCTGGCAGGCATGGGATCTGATCATGCTCTGGCTCGCCACGCTGCACGGCGCGAACGGCCTGCGCACGATCATCAACGACTACGCGGAGCGGGACAACACCCGCCTGTGGCTGAAGGCGCTGCTCTACACGGCGGCGGGATTCACCATCGTGCTCGGCACTCTGGTGATCTTCACCTTCGACCCGAACATCCGCTAGGCCCCGGGGCTGAGGTATCCACTCATGAAGATCCACAAGTACGACACCGTCATCGTCGGCGCCGGCGGGGCCGGAATGCGCGCGGCCATCGAGTCGACCAAGCGCAGCCGCACCGCGGTGCTCACCAAGCTCTACCCGACCCGGTCCCACACCGGCGCCGCGCAGGGCGGCATGGCCGCCGCCCTCGCCAACGTCGAGGAGGACAACTGGGAGTGGCACACCTTCGACACGATCAAGGGCGGTGACTACCTGGTCGACCAGGACGCCGCCGAGATCCTGGCGAAGGAGGCCATCGACTCGGTCCTGGACCTCGAGAAGATGGGCCTGCCGTTCAACCGGACCCCGAACGGCACCATCGACCAGCGCCGCTTCGGCGGCCACAGCCGCAACCACGGCGAGGCCCCGGTCCGCCGGTCCTGCTACGCCTCGGACCGCACCGGTCACATGATCCTCCAGACGCTGTACCAGAACTGCGTCAAGGAGGGCGTGGAGTTCTACAACGAGTTCTACGTCCTGGACCTCCTGATGACCGAGGTCGACGGGGTCAAGCGCACCGCCGGTGTGGTGGCGTACGAGCTGGCCACCGGTGAACTGCACGTCTTCCAGGCGAAGGCCGTCGTCTTCGCCTCGGGCGGCTGCGGCAAGTTCTTCAAGGTGACCTCCAACGCCCACACCCTCACCGGTGACGGCCAGGCGGTCGCCTACCGGCGCGGGCTGCCGCTGGAGGACATGGAGTTCTTCCAGTTCCACCCGACCGGCATCTGGCGCATGGGCATCCTGCTGACGGAGGGCGCCCGCGGTGAAGGCGGAATCCTCCGCAACAAGGACGGCGAGCGCTTCATGGAGAAGTACGCGCCGGTCATGAAGGACCTCGCCTCGCGCGACGTGGTCTCGCGGTCGATCTACACCGAGATCCGCGAGGGCCGCGGCTGCGGTCCCGAGGGCGACCACGTCTACCTGGACCTCACCCACCTGCCGCCGGAGCAGCTGGACGCCAAGCTGCCCGACATCACCGAGTTCGCGCGGACCTACCTCGGCATCGAGCCGTACACGGACCCGATCCCGATCCAGCCGACCGCGCACTACACGATGGGCGGCATCCCGACCAACGTCCAGGGCGAGGTGCTGGCGGACAACGACACCGTCGTGCCCGGCCTGTACGCGGCCGGCGAGGTCGCCTGCGTCTCGGTGCACGGCGCCAACCGCCTGGGCACCAACTCGCTGCTCGACATCAACGTCTTCGGCCGCCGGGCGGGCATCGCCGCCGCGGAGTACTCCGCCACGGCCGACTTCGTCGAGCTCCCGGAGGACCCGGCCGGGTTCGTCCAGGCACAGGTCGAGAACCTGCGGGACGCCACCGGCACCGAGCGGGTCACCGAGGTCCGCAAGGCGCTCCAGGAGACCATGGACAAGAACGTCATGGTCTTCCGCACCGAGCAGACGCTCAAGGAGGCCGTCGAGGAGATCGGCCACCTGCGCGAGCGCTTCCGACACGTGAGCGTCCAGGACAAGGGCAAGCGGTTCAACACCGATCTGCTGGAGGCCATCGAGCTGGGCAACCTGCTCGACCTCGCCGAGGTCATGGCCATCTCCGCCCTGGCCCGCAAGGAGTCGCGCGGCGGTCACTACCGCGAGGACTACCCGAACCGCGACGACGTCAACTTCATGCGGCACACCATGGCGTACCGAGAGGTGGGCGCGGACGGCTCCGAGTCCATCCGCCTCGACTACAAGCCGGTCGTGCAGACCCGCTACCAGCCGATGGAGCGTAAGTACTGATGAGCACCCCCACTCTTGAGAAATCCGACCAGGCCCCCGAGGCAGCCGACGCCACCGCCTCGCACCTGATCACCGTCACCTTCCGGATCCGGCGCTTCAACCCGGAGGTCTCGGACCAGGCGGTCTGGGAGGATTTCCAGATCGACCTGGATCCGAAGGAGCGCGTCCTCGACGGTCTCCACAAGATCAAGTGGGAGCTGGACGGCACCCTGACCTTCCGCCGCTCCTGCGCCCACGGCATCTGCGGATCCGACGCGATGCGGATCAACGGACGCAACCGGCTGGCCTGCAAGACGCTGATCAAGGACATCAGCCCGGAGAAGCCCATCACGGTCGAGCCGATCAAGGGGCTCGCGGTCCTCAAGGACCTGATCGTGGACATGGAGCCGTTCTTCCAGGCGTACCGCGATGTGATGCCCTTCCTGATCACGACGGGCAACGAGCCGACACGTGAGCGGCTCCAGTCCGCGGCGGACCGTGAGCGGTTCGACGACACCACCAAGTGCATCCTGTGCGCCGCGTGCACCTCGTCGTGCCCGGTGTTCTGGAACGACGGCCAGTACTTCGGCCCGGCGGCGATCGTCAACGCGCACCGCTTCATCTTCGACTCGCGTGACGAGGGTGGTGAGCAGCGGTTGGAGATCCTGAACGACAAGGACGGCGTCTGGCGCTGCCGTACGACCTTCAACTGCACGGAGGCGTGCCCGCGAGGGATCGAGGTCACGAAGGCCATCCAGGAGGTGAAGCGCGCGCTGATCACGCGGCGCTTCTAGGAGAGCTACGGGCGAGGGCCCCGCTTCCCGGGTTTCCGGGGGCGGGGCCTTCGTCGTTCCGGCGCGCCTTGGTCGTTCCGGCGGGCCTTGGTCGTTCCGGCGGGCCTTGGTCGTTCCGGCGCGTGCCGGGAACTATGCACAGTGGGTATACACACCGCGTATAGTCGTGCCCATGGCCACCGCCTACGTTCTCCCGATCAAGACCGCTGCCGCGCTCTTCCCTCTGCTGGCGCTCTTACTGTTGCTGCCGACAGCCGTCGCCCTGTACCGCCGTCACGGCGTGATGTCCCGGGGGCGGACGCTGTCGCTGTACGGCTTCCTCTACTACTCGCTCACGGCCCTCTGCATGACGATCGTGCCGCTGCCGAAGCAGACCGCCGATATGTGCCAGCGGTTCGCGATGGTGGCCCATCCGCAGTGGATGCCCGGGAACACCTTCAGAGACATCTGGAAGGAAGCCGACCACAAGATCGGGCTCAACGCGCTGGTCCTCCAGAACCCCGCCGTCGCCGGAACCGCCTTCAACCTGCTGCTGCTCCTGCCGCTCGGCGTCTTCCTGCGCTACCACTTCCGGCGCTCGCTGCCCGCCACCGCCGCGATCGGCTTCGCGGTCTCGCTGTCCTTCGAGCTGACGCAGTGGACCGGGGTCTGGGGCCTCTACAACTGCCCGTACCGGCTGTTCGACGTGGACGACCTGATCGTCAACACGGCCGGGGCGATGGCCGGTTGGCTGCTGGCCGGACCGGTCGGGCGGACGCTGCCGACGCTGGAGACGCTGGACGGGCGGGCGCTGGCGGCACGTCCGGTTCCGTTCGGGCGGCGGCTGACGGCACTGGTCGTGGATGTGGCCGGATATGTCGTCGCCTCGCTGTTCATCACCGCCGTGGTCTACCGGGGCGGGTCGGCCCCGACCTGGACGCTGGTGGGAATCTTCGTGGCCTGGTTCGTGCTGCTGCCGCTGGCGACCGGGGCGACCCCCGGAAAGCGGCTGTTGCTGCTGAAGCTCGTGGCGGACGACGGCGGCCCGCTGATGGTCTGGCGGCTGACCCTGCGCGCGCTGCTGATCGGGGCGCTGCTGATGCCGTTCCTGGCCGGGCAGTTCCTGGCGGTGCTGACCCTGCTGAACGAGCCGTATCCCGCCCGCCTGTTCGCCACCGTCCGCGACTCGGGCACGCAGGGCGCGGAGGCGGTCCTCATGGCGCTGAGCCCCGCTCAGCTGCTGGCGGTGATGGTCGGGTTCACGCTGACGGCGGTGTGCGTACGGAAGACGCTGCGCCACCCGGACCGGCTGGCCCCGCACGATCGCGTCTCGGGCATCCGCAACGCGACGCTGCCGCACCGGCGGGCGGTGCGGGCCGCCGTAGCGACGGCGACGGCTGACCGGCCCGCTGGCCAGCCTGCTGACCGGCCCGTTTCGGTCGCTGTAGGCGCGGGCCGGGGCTGAGGTGGCGGGCGTTCAGACGCGGGTCGAGGCGAGCTCCACGACGGTGACGTCCGGGGGCGCCCCGACCCGTACCGGCGGGCCCCAGGCGCCCGCGCCACGGGTCACATAGAGCTGGGTGTCGCCGTACCGGTCGAGCCCGGCGGCGGTCGGGTTGGCGAGCTCGGCCACATAGGTGCCGGGCCACAGCTGACCGCCGTGAGTGTGGCCGGAGAGCTGGAGATCCACGCCCGCCTTCACCGCGTCGTGGATCACCACCGGCTGATGGGCGAGCAGCACGGAGGCGCGCGAGCGGTCGCGGTCGCCGAGCGCCTTGCCGAAGTCGGGACCGTGGCCCTCGCTCTCGCCCGCGACGTCGTTCACCCCGGCGAGATCGAAGCCGGGAAGCTCGGTGCGCTCGTTCTCCAGGGGCCGCAGGCCCAGTTCGCGGACGTGGTCCACCCACTCGGCGGCGCCCGAGTAGTACTCGTGGTTGCCGGTGACGAAGTAGCTTCCGTGGCGGGCGGTCAGCGCGCGTAGCGGCTCGGCGGCAGGGCCGAGGTCGGCCACGCTGCCGTCCACGAGGTCGCCGACGACGGCGACGAGGTCGGGGTTGGTGCGATTGACCGCCTCGACGACCCGCCGGGTGTGATCGCGGCCCAGGATCGGCCCGAGGTGGATATCGCTGACGACGGCGATCCGGAAGCCGTGCGCCCGGCGCGGCAGCTTGGCGAGCGGCACGGTGATCCGCTTGACCCTCGGCCCACGCAACACGGTGTACTTCCCGTACCCCACCGTCCCGGCCGCCACGGCGGTGGCCCCGACGGCGACGGCCCGCGCGACGAAGAGACGGCGAGAGGGCGCGGGGGCCGCGTCCCCGGGGTCCGCCGCGCCGTCCTCGGCGGCCTCCGCAGCGGCCTCGTCGGCCTCCGTGGCGATGTTGGCTGCCCCGTCGACGACGGCCTTGGCCTCGCTCACGACAGCGGCTCCCGCGCCGTCGGACACCACCGCGCCCTCGGGCACCGCCGCAGCGCCGACCAAGCCGCCCACGGCCGCGGCCGGAGCGTCGGGCGACCGCACATCAACGGGTCGGCCACGGCTGAGCCAGGCGCGCAGCAGGGGGCGTACCGCCTCGCCCGCAAGGAGGGCCAGGGTCAGGTAGAGGAGGAGGGCGAGCCAGAGGTAGCCCGGCCAGGCGAGGGCGCGCTGGAGGGGGAAGGGCGCGCCCGCGCGGCCCGCGATCAGCGCGCCGACGCTGATTAGCGGCAGCGCGAAGGCCGCCGCCGTGCCCGTACGGCGCGCCCACCCCCCGCGCGCCGTCGTATCGCGGACGAGCCGCCGCCACACGTACCAGTGGACGCCGGTCAGCAAACCGACGGCGACCAGTGCGATCAGGACGTAGAGCACGACCATCCCCGGTCCCCTCCCCTAGCGACTACGCGACTACCAGCCATGGGGCTGCGGCTGCCTGCCACAGCTGCCTGGAACGGCTACTCGGAGGCGTCGTTCCGGCGCAGGGCGCGCACACCACGCAACCCGATCAACCCGATCGCCGTCCCCAAGAGAAACGAGGTGATCGCGAGCAGCAGATGCACCCAAAAGTACGCGGTGGGGTCACCGGAGTCGTCGAAGGCGAGTCCGCTGGCGTCCTTCCACAAATTTTTGACAAAGGTGAACCAGATGACCCAGCTCCAGACCCCGAAGGCGAGCAGGAACCAGGACACGGGGCGGCTGAGCTTCATGGTCTCCAGTATGGGCACGACCTCCCATACCTCCACGCGGGGGTCTGCCGTCAATACGTCGGCGCTGCTGTCGCTCTCCTCAGCGACGCCAGGTACGTTCACCTCCGTGCCCACACCTTCCTTCACCAGCACTCACGTCCGACACAGCACCCGTAAGAGCACCGACAAGAGCACCGACAAGATCTCCGGCAAGGGCCGCACCCCCGCCCGCCGAGCCGTGGCCCCGCTGGCCGCCACCGCCACCGCCCTCCTGCTGTGCGGTCCGCTCGCCGTCGCCCCGGCGCACGCCGCCGACCAGCCGGGCGGCTCCACCGACGCGGTCAAGCCGCCCGCGCACATGTCCACGGTGGGCGGGAAGCGGCTCGGCCGCCCCGACACCCAGGTGGATCCGAAGCCGGGCGCGCCCGCGCTGCCCAAGGGGCTCAGCGGGAAGTCGTGGCTGGTGGCCGACGCCGAGTCGGGCGATGTGCTCGCCTCGCACAACGCCCACTGGCAGCTGCCGCCCGCGTCCACGCTGAAGATGCTGTTCGCGGACACGCTGCTGCCGAAGATGCCGAAGACGAAGACCCACAAGGTGCGGCTGTCCGACCTGGAGGGGATGGGTGAGGGCAGCAGCCTGGTCGGGGTCAAGGAGAACTACACCTACTCGGTCCACGACCTGTGGCTCGGCGTCTTCCTGCGCTCCGGCAACGACGCGGTGCACGTGCTGGCGGCCATGAACGGCGGAGTCCCGGCGACCGTGAAGGAGATGCAGGCACACGCGAAGTACCTGAACGCCCGGGACACCCATGTGGTCACCCCGGACGGCTACGACGAGAAGGGCCAGGTCAGCAGCGCGTACGACCTGACCCTCTTCGCCCGCTCGGGGCTGCAGAAGGCGGATTTCCGGGAGTACTGCTCGACGGCGACCGCGCAATTCCCCGGTGTGTTCGAGAAGGACAAGAAGGGCAAGAAGGCCCGCACCAGCTTCGGCATCCAGAACACCAACCGGCTGCTGACCGGCCTCGGCGTCGCCCCCTACAAGGGCATCGCCGGGGTGAAGAACGGCAACACCACGAACGCGGGCGCCACCTTCACCGGGGTCGCCCAGCGCGGCAACCGGGTACTGCTGGTCACCGTCATGAGTCCGCAGCAGAAGGAGGCGAACGAGGTCTACAAGGAGACCGCGAGGCTCTTCGACTGGGGGTTCAAGGCGTCGGGCTCGGTGAACCCGGTCGGCACCCTCGTCCGGCCGGGCGCGGCGGGCGCGAACCACCCCTCGGCCGGTGGCGAGGACGGCCACAAGCACGCCCAGGCGTCCGTCTCGGCGGACAACGGAAGCTCGGGCGGTATGTGGACCGCTATGGGCATCACGGGCGGCTCCCTGGCGCTGCTGGGCGCGGTGGCCTTCGGGGTGCACCGCCGCTGGCCGCTCCCCGAGCTGGTGCGCCGCCGCCCACGCGACTGAGCGAAGCCCTTAAGCCTTTAACGGTCGCCGTGGCCGCCTTACGGTTGCCGTAGCGCCTTGCGCGGTCGCCGTGGCCGCCTTACGGTCGCCGCCATCCGTTGTCACGCCGCCGCCGGCGGGCCCTCCGGTCCGCCGGCGCGGTGCTTTTCGACCTCCGGCGTGGGCGGCCCGGACGGCTCGGGCGGCCCGGACGGCTCGGGCGGCCCGGGCGGTCCGGGCGGTCCGGGCGGTCCGGGCGGCTCCGACGGCCCGGACGACTCCTCCGGTTCGGACGGCTCCTCCGGTTCGGACGGCCGGGCCTTGTCCGCCTCGGCCGCCCATTCCGCCTCGTGCTCGGCCTGGGCGGCGGGCGGGGTGGCGGTCCAGGAGGCGCAGTACAGCGTGAGTTTCGCGGTGAAGTTGATCCACAGCAGCAGCGCGATGGGCACCCCGAACGCCCCGTACATGCTCTTGGCCGCCACGTCCTTCAGATAGCTGCTGAGGAGCAGCTTGAGCAGTTCGAAGCCGATCGCCCCGATGAGCGCGGCGACCGCGACCGTACGGCGGGGCGGCTCCACGCCCGGGAGCCAGGTCAGCACGTAGCACAGCAGCAGGAAGTCGGCGCCGACGGCGATGAGGAACGCGGCGATCCGCAACAGCCAGCCGCCGACCCCGTTCTCGGGGATGCCGATCAGCCGGGCGACCCGGCCCACGGCGGTGGCGGCCAGGGCGGACACGGCGAACGAGACGAGCGCCACCCCGCCCAGCCCGATCAGCACGTACGCGTCCTTGACCTTGCGCACCAGCGGATTGCCGGGGTCCTCCTCCAGCTCCCATACCGCCCGCAGGCACTCGCGCAGCGAGCCCACCCAGCTGATGCCGGTGAACAGCAGCAGGGCGCCCGCGACGACCCCGATCGTGCCGGCGTTCTGGACGAGTGCGCCCAGGTCGAGCTGGCCGGAGATACCGGGGATCTGCTGGGCGAGCTTCTTCTGGAGCTGCGCCATCTGCGACCGGGTGAGCGTCGCCGCGCCGATCGCCGCCCCGACGGCGATGAGCGGGAAGAAGGCGATGAAGCTGGTGAACGTGATCGCGGCGGCGAGCCGGGTCCAGTGGACGCGGTCGAGCCGTTCGTACGTACGCCAGGCGTGGGTGCGCATCAGCCGGGCCAGGGCGGGGCCGACGACAGGCAGCCGGGTCAACGATTCCATGATCAGCAACTACCCCTCTGCGCGTTGTCACTCCTCGGCGCACCGGGCGCCCGGTATGGATATCCGGGTTCCCCGGACCGGCGCTCCCCTCATCACTCTTTTCGGTGAGGGTGTGCATACGGACGCACGATCACTCCATATGCCCCGGATCATGGAGATAAGTTCCCTCCATGAAGGACGTCGTCGGTTCCCCGCAGTCGCTGCTCGTCCTGGGCGGCACCTCCGAGATCGCCCTGGCGACCGTCCGCCGCCTGATCACCCGGCGGGCCCGTACCGTCTGGCTGGCCGGCCGTCCCTCACCCGCCCTGGAGTCGACCGCGCGACAGTTGCGGGACCTCGGTGCCGACACCCTTACGGTGCCCTTCGACGCGCTCGCCCCCGAGGCCCACGAGGTGGCCCTGGGCAAGGTCTTCGCCGAGGGCGACATCGACCTGGTGCTGCTGGCCTTCGGGATCCTGGGCGTCCAGGCGCGGGACGAGACCGATCTCCCGGCGGCGGTCCGGGTCGCCCAGACCAACTACACCGGCGCCGTCTCCGCGGCCCTGATCTGCGCCAACGCCATGCGCCGCCAGGGCCATGGCTCACTGGTGGTGCTCTCCTCGGCCGCCGCCGGACGGGTCCGCCGCACCGACTTCATCCACGCCTCCGCCAAGGCCGGACTCGACGTGTTCGCCCAAGGGCTGGGGGACGCGCTGCGCGGCACGGGCGTCCATGTGATGGTCGTACGCCCCGGCTTCGTCCGTACGAAGCTCACGGCCGGGCTGCGGCCCGCGCCGCTGGCCACCACGCCCCAGGCGGTCGCCAAGGCCATCGAGGAGGGGCTGCGGCGGCGCGCCCCGGTCGTCTGGACGCCGGGCGCGCTGCGGCTGACGACGGCGGCACAGCGCCTGCTGCCCCGCGCCGTCTCCCGCCTGAGCGGGCCCCGTAAGGGCGCGGGGCTGGGTCGACGTGCGGCTCCGCCGCGTGGGCGCGACCAGCCATGACGGGCCCGCGGACGACTGACGCACCGGAGCCCCGGCGGAGCGTTCCGGCGGAGCGCTCAGTGAGAGGGTGCCGCCGGGCGCGAGAGATCCACCTGACGGGGCACCACGGGCGGCGCACCGCCCGGCTGTTCATCCGCCCCGAAGGGATATTCGCGGTCCAGCTGCCAGACCCCGTCCGCCCCCTGCTCGTACAGTGCGAAGCCGGTGATCGTCCAGGCGGCCTCGTACTCCTTGAGCTCCACGAACGCCCGGTCCATCGCCTCCTCGTCGATGCCGTGCGCGACCGTGACATGCGGGTGGTACGGAAACTGCAGCTCACGCGCGCACGGCCCGGACTCCGCGCGGATCCGCTCCTGGAGCGCCGCGCACTCCTCCGCGCCCTCGACGATCCGGACGAAGACCACCGGCGAGAGCGGCCGGAAGGTGCCGGTGCCCTCCAGCCGCATCGGGAACGGCCGCCCCTCGGCCGCGACCCGCGCCAGATGGTCCTCCACGGCGGGCAGCGCCGAGACGTCGACCTCGGTCGGCGGCAGGAGGGTCACATGCGTGGGGATGCCATGGGCGGCCGGGTCCCCGAAGCCCGCGCGCCGCTCCTGGAGGAAGCTGCCGTACGGCTCCGGGACCGCGATCGAAACGCCGAGCGTTACGGTCCCCACTGCGTTCTCCCTCCTGGCCCTCCCGGGCTGCTGGGTTCTGGCCGCTGCACCGGTGTCAGTGTGGCGGCTGCGCCGCCCTCGCGGCTAGATTCCTCGGTCCTTTGGCACACCCGTCCAAAGGCCCCCTGGTCAGGGGGCCGGACCGGTGTGTTCCGCTGTCCGCGCGGGTCCGTATTCATACGTGCGCGGGGCGCGCTGTGCTCACCGGGCGGTGCGCACGGCGCTCGGTGTGCGCTCAGCGACCCGCGGGCAGGAAGCCCACCTTGTCGTAGGTGGCGGCCAGCGTGTCGGCGGCGACGGCTCGGGCCTTGTCCGCACCCTTGGCCAGGATTCCGTCCAACGTCGCGGGGTCGCCCAGGTATTCCTGGGTCCGCTCGCGGAACGGGGTGACCCACTCGACCAGCACCTCGGAGAGGTCGGTCTTGAGCGCGCCGTAGCCCTTGCCCTCGTAACGGCGCTCCAACTCCGCGATGGCGGTGCCGGTCAGGGTGGAGTAGATGGTCAGCAGATTGCTGACGCCCGGCTTCTTCTCCTCGTCGAAGCGGATCTCCGTCTCGAGGTCGGTCACCGCGCTCTTGATCTTCTTCGCGGAGACCCTGGGCTCGTCGAGGAGGCTGACGATGCCCTTCGGCGTGGACGCCGACTTGCTCATCTTGATCGTCGGGTCCTGGAGGTCGTAGATCTTCCCCGTCTCCTTGACGATGTACGGCTCGGGCACGGTGAAGATCTCGCCGAAGCGGCCGTTGAAGCGGTCGGCCAGATCGCGGGTGAGCTCGATGTGCTGGCGCTGGTCCTCGCCGACGGGGACGTGGTTGGCCTGGTAGAGCAGGATGTCCGCGACCTGGAGGATCGGGTAGGTGAAGAGGCCGACGGTGGCCCGGTCGGCGCCGTGCTTGGCCGACTTGTCCTTGAACTGCGTCATCCGGGACGCCTCGCCGAAGCCGGTGAGACAGTTCATCACCCAGCCGAGCTGGGCGTGCTCGGGCACATGGCTCTGGATGAAGAGTGTGCAGCGGTCCGGGTCCAGGCCGGAGGCGAGCAGCTGGGCGGCGGCGAGCCGGCTGTTGGCGCGCAGCTCCGCCGGATCCTGCGGCACGGTGATCGCGTGCAGGTCGACCACGGTGTAGAACGCGTCGTGGGTCTCCTGCAGCGCGACGTACTGCCGGATCGCGCCGAGGTAGTTGCCGAGGTGGAAGGAACCTGCGGTGGGCTGGATACCGGAGAGCGCACGGGGACGATCGAGGGCCATGGCACCCATTCTCTCAGGTGTGGAACCAGACTCCGTCCGCCGGTGTATGAGATGTGTGAGGACTGGTGAAGCACAGATCATCGCGCGGGTGCGGGCCGGCGACGCCGAGGCGTATGCCGAGCTGGTGCGGGCCCATGCGCCGATCGCGCACCGCACCGCCCGGCTGCTCGGGGCGGGCGCGGATGCCGAGGATGTGGTGCAGGACGCCTTTGTGAAGGCGTATCTCGCGCTCGGGCGGTTCCAGAGCGAGGCGGCGTTCCGCCCCTGGCTGCTGCGGATCGTCGCCCATGAGACGAGTAACGCGGTGCGCTCGGCGCGCCGGAGGCGCACGGCGGCGGACCGGGAGGGGGCGCTGCTGGCCGGAGCCGAGCCGGTGATACCGGAGTCGGTGGATCCGGCGGCCGTGGCGCTGGCGGGCGAGCGGCGGGCGCGGCTGCTGGCCGCGCTGGAGAAGCTGAGCGAGCCGCAGCGGCGGGTGGTGATCTACCGCTATCTGCTGGATCTGGACGAGGCGGAGACCGCGGAGGCGCTGGGCTGGCCGCGCGGCACGGTGAAATCGCGGCTGAGCCGCGCCCTGAGACGGCTGGAGCGGCTGCTGGGGCCGTCGGAGACGTCGGAGACCGAGAGGGAGACGGCCGATGAGATGGAGTGGGGAGGCGAAGGAGATGGCCGAGGAAGGGCTGCCCGGAGAGCTGCGGGCACTTGGACGGGGGCCGGGGATACCGCCGTCCGGCGGACCGTCGCGGCCCGGCGTGTCCCAGGCGGGCGGCGCGGAGCCGGAGGGCGGCGCGCCCCCGGGGGCAGCGGAGGACGGCGTCCCGCCGGCGGGCGGGGAGACGCTGGTCGAGCGGGTGCTCGCCCGGATCGTGGGCCTGCCGGTGCCGGTGGCCGACGACGACCGGATCCTGGAGGAGCAGTGGTGGCGGCCCCTGCCCGGCCTGGAGGCCGGGCAGGGCCCCGCGCCGCGGGTCAGCCGGTCGGCAGACCCGGCGCCGGGTAGGCCGCCATCAGCTCGGACACCTCGGCCCTGATCTTGGTGAGGGCGCCCTCGTCACCGCTCTTCGCTGCGGTCACCCCGCGGTCGATCCAGTCGGCCACCGCGGGCATGTGCTCGGTGGTCAGACCTCGCGAGGTCAGGGAGGGGGTGCCGATCCGGATACCGGAGGGGTCGAAGGGCTTGCGCGGGTCGTACGGGACGGTGTTGTAGTTAACCACGATCCCGGCCTGGTCCAAGGCCTTGGCCGCGACCTTGCCCGGCACCTCCTTGGGCGTCAGGTCCATCAGGATCAGATGGTTGTCGGTGCCGCCGGAGACCAGGTCGAAGCCGCGGGCGAGCAGTTCCCCGGCGAGTGCCTTGGCGTTGGCGACCACGGCCCGGGCGTAGTCACGGAAGGCGGGCTGGGCGGCCTCGTGCAGGGCCACCGCGATGGCGGCGGTGGTCTGGTTGTGCGGACCGCCCTGGAGCCCGGGGAAGACGGCCTTGTCGATGGCCTTGGCATGGGTCTCGCGCGACATCAGCATCGCGCCGCGCGGACCCCGGAGCGTCTTATGAGTGGTGGTGGAGATGACATCGGCGTACGGGACGGGCGAGGGATGGGCGCCACCCGCGATCAGACCGGCGATATGCGCGATATCGGCCACGAGCACCGCGTCCACCTCACGGGCGATCTCCGCGAAGGCGGCGAAGTCGATCGTGCGGGGCACCGCCGTGCCACCGCAGAAGATCAGCTTGGGCCGCTCCTTGCGGGCCAGCCCGCGCACCTGGTCGAAGTCGATCACGCCGGTGTCCTGCCGCACCCCGTACTGGACACCGCGGAACCAGGTGCCGGTGGCGGAGACGCCCCAGCCGTGGGTGAGATGACCGCCCATGGGCAGTGACATGCCCATCACGGTGTCACCGGGCCGGGCGAAGGCCAGATAGACCGCGAGGTTGGCGGGCGAGCCGGAGTAGGGCTGGACATTGGCGTGCTCGGCGCCGAAGACGGCCCTGGCCCGGTTGATCGCCAGGGTCTCCACCTGGTCGATGACCTGCTGGCCCTCGTAGTAGCGGCGGCCCGCGTAGCCCTCGCTGTACTTGTTCTGCAGCACCGTCCCGGAGGCCTCCAGGACGGCGGCGGAGACATAGTTCTCGCTCGGGATCAGGCGCAGGGTCTCGGACTGCAGCAGTTCCTCGGAGCCGACGAGGGAGGCGAGTTCGGGGTCGGCGGCGAGAAGAGCGGGATGGGACAGGGGCAGGCTCATCGAGTCCTCCGGGGCGATCGGTGACGGTCCGGTCGTGTCCCGGGGTGCCCAGGCGGGCGGCACCTCGTGGCGCTGTGGCCGCGCATCGCTTCCTCGTGGTCGGTTCCACGCTCGGCTCGCCAGTCACGATGCGCACCCCCACTCTAGCTAGTGAGACAAGGAGGACAAGATGGGACCGGGACGCTCCGCGGAGCGGGCCATCGCCGCCGCCGAGGCCCATGGCGCGCACAACTACCATCCGCTGCCGGTCGTCGTCGCGTCCGCCGAAGGCGCCTGGATGACCGATGTCGAGGGCCGCCGCTATCTCGATCTGCTCGCCGGATACTCGGCGCTCAACTTCGGGCATCGCAACCGCCGGCTGATCGAGGCCGCCAAGGCCCAGCTGGACCGGGTCACCCTCACCTCCCGCGCCTTCCACCACGACCGCTTCGGCGCCTTCTGCTCCGAGCTGGCCGAGCTGTGCGGCATGGAGATGGTGCTGCCCATGAACACGGGCGCGGAGGCTATGGAGACGGCCGTCAAGACCGCCCGCAAATGGGGCTACCGGATCAAGGGCGTCCCGGACGGCCGGGCCAGGATCATCGCCGCCGGGAACAACTTCCACGGCCGGACGACCACCCTCATCAGCTTCTCCACCGATCCCGAGGCCCGTGCCGACCACGGCCCCTTCACCCCGGGGTTCTCGATCGTGCCGTACGGGGATCTGGCGGCGATGGCGGCGACGCTCGACGCCGCGCCCGAGGAGACGGTCGCCGTGCTGCTGGAGCCGATCCAGGGCGAGGCGGGGGTGGTGGTGCCGCCGCCCGGCTATCTGGCCGGGGTCCGCGAGCTGACCCGGGAGCGGAATGTGCTGTTCATCGCCGATGAGATCCAGTCGGGCCTCGGCCGCACCGGCACCACCTTCGCCTGTGAGCACGAGGGCGTGGTCCCCGATGTCTATGTGCTGGGCAAGGCGCTGGGCGGCGGGGTGGTGCCGGTGTCGGCGGTGGTGTCCTCCCGCGAGGTCCTCGGGGTGCACCGCCCCGGGGAGCACGGCTCCACCTTCGGCGGCTCCCCGCTCGCCTGCGCGGTCGCCCTGGAGGTCATCGCCATGGTGCGGACCGGGGAGTTCCAGCGGCACTCGGCCACGCTGGGCGAGCTGCTCCACCGGGAGCTGGGGCGGCTGCTGGGAAGGGGCGTCCAGGAGGTGCGCGGCCGGGGGCTGTGGGCGGGGGTGGACATCGATCCGTCGCGAGGCACCGGGCGGCAGATCTCCGAGCGGCTGATGGACCGCGGAGTGCTGGTCAAGGACACCCATGGCACCACGGTCCGGATCGCCCCGCCCCTGGTGATCAGCGAGGAGGATCTGGAGTGGGGGCTGGATCAGCTGAGGGCGGTGCTGGCCGAATGATCCGGTATCGCTCAGAGGATGACGTGCGGGATGAAGCGCGCGTACTCATCCGTCACCAGCCCCGCCGACTCGCGGATGCCGAGCCCCGCCGACTCGCCCTCGACCACCCAGGTGCCGAGCACCACGCGGTTGCCGTCGAAGTCGGGCAGCGGCGCCAGTTCCTGGTAGCAGCACGGCTCGTCGCGCACGACGGCCTCCTCGCCCGGCGGATGCACGGTGACCCCCGCGCCCTCGCGGCCCAGCAGCGGTTTGGCCACATAGCCGGTGGTGCGGGCCAGTTCCCGGGGGCCGTCGAGGTAGGCGGGCAGCAGATGGGGGTGGCCCGGGAAGAGCTCCCACAACACGGCCAGCAGCGCCTTGTTGGACAGCAGCATCTTCCAGGCCGGTTCGATCCACAGGGTGGATCCGGTGCCGCCCCCGTTGTCCAGCGTGTCCAGCACATGCGGACCGAACCGGTCGGTGGCCAGCCACTCCCAGGGGTAGAGCTTGAAGCAGCTCCGGATGAAGCGGAACCGCTTGTCCACGAAGCGGCCCGACAGCCGTTCCCAGCCGATGTCCTCCATGGAGATCGCCTCGGTCCTCAGCCCGGCCTGCTCGGCCGTCTCGCGGAGGTAGGCCACCGTCATCAGGTCCTCGCCCAGCTCGTCCCCGGCCGAATGGGCGAAGTACAGGGGCGTCCCCGGCGGCAGCAGCGCCGCCTGGGTGCGCCAGGCGTCCACCAGCCGTTCATGGAGGGAGTTCCACTGGTCGGCGCCCGGGAAGCGGTCCTCCATCCAGAACCACTGGGCACTGGCCGCCTCCACCAGCGAGGTGGGTGTGTCGGCGTTGTACTCCAACAGCTTCGCCGGGCCCGACTCACCGTCGTGGCGCAGATCGAACCGGCCGTAGACGCTGGGCTGTTCGGCCCGGCGGTGCCAGGACTCGGCGATCAGCCCGGCCAGCCGCGGATCGTCGATGCCGAGGTCGGCGAAGCGGCCGGTCTCGACGATATGGGCGGCCGCCGCCAGCGACATCCGGTGCAGCTCCTCGACGACCTCCTCCAGCCCCTCGACCTCGGGCAGCGAGAACGCGTAGTAGGCGCTCTCGTCCCAGTAGGGGCGCAGCGAGCCGTCCGGGTAGCGGGTCAGCGGATAGATGACCCCCTGCTCCTCCACCGAGGACTGCCAGTCGGGGCGGGGGTCGATGGTGTGGCGCTTCATCGTGGGGCGGCCCGCTCAGCCGCCGCCGGAGCCCGAGCAGCCGAAGCCGCCCCGGTCGGCCGCCTTGCTCTTGTCGAAGGTGCCGTAGTCCGCCCAGCGGCCGCTGACGTCGGAGTCGTAGTACCACTCGCCGTCCACGCCCGATGTGCCCCGGCTCTTCTTGCCCTTGCCGCTCGTGGTGGACGAAGAGCCCTTGCAGGCGCTGGAGTCGACGACCCGATAGCCGTTCACCGCGTCATAGCTGTCCCGGTCCACACAGCGCTTGTCCGGTTCCGAACCACAGGAGGTGAGCGCCGCCGCCAGCGCGCCCATACCGCCCAGGATCACCGTGCTCGACCGCAGCCGCCGCGTCGTCTTCCGTTCCATCCCCGTCTCCCCGTTCCTCTCCCCCGAGGCCGTCATCTCCGCCGAGGCAGTCGTACCGCCCGAGGCCGTCCTCTCCCCGGGCCCCGGGACCACGACCGCTCACCTTAGGGCAATGACAGCGTGGCCTTCATGGCAGCACCCGGCACAACGCCTCCAGGGCGCCCGTGAAGGCGTGGTCGGGCGGGGCGCCATAGGCGAAGACCAGTGCGTCCGGCTGCCCGTCCGGCTGCCCGTCCGGACCCGGTCCGGGCTCGTCCGGCCTCCGCTGCTCGCGGTAGCGGTAGCGGGACAGCCCCTCCAGGGCGAGGCTCTGCCAGGCCGCGCCCTGGACCACGGACCGCTCGGTACCGGGCGGCAGTTGGAGCACCGCGTGCAGCCCCGCCGCGATGCCCGTGACCCGCACCCGCGGGGCGCGTTCGGCGAGCGCCGCCACCAGTTGGTCGCGGCGCCGCCGATAGCGCATCCGCATGCCACGCACATGGCGGTCGTACGCACCGGAGTCGATGAACTCCGCGAGCGTCAGCTGGTCCAGCGCGCCCGACTGCCACTCCCCCGTTCCCTTGACCGCCAGGACGTCGTCCAGCAGATGGTCCGGCACCACCATCCACGCCAACCGCAGCGCGGGCGCCAGGCTCTTGCTGGCGGTGCCCAGATACACCACATGCTCGGGGTCGAGCCCCTGGAGCGCCCCGACCGGGTGACGGTCATAGCGGAACTCCCCGTCGTAGTCGTCCTCCAGGACCAGCCCGCCCACCCTCGACGCCCAGTCGACCGCGGCGGCGCGCCGGTCGGGGTGCAGCGAAACCCCGGTGAGGAACTGATGCGCCGGGGTGAGCAGAACGGTCCGCAGCCCGGCGGACCGGTCCAGCTCAGCAGTCCGCGCGCCCTGCCGGTCGACCGGCAGCGGCACCGTGCGCAGCCCGGCCCCGCGCATCACGTTCCAGTGGACGTCGAGCCCGTAGGACTCCACGCCCACCTCACGATGACCGGCCTTCGCCCGCACCCTGCTGAGCAGGGCCAGCCCCTGGACGAACCCCGCGCAGACCACGATCCGTTCGGGCGCCGCCCGCACCCCGCGGGCGCGCGCCAGATAGTCGGCCAGGACTCGCCGCAGCTCGGGCCGTCCGGCGGGGTCGCCGTAGCCGAAGGCGTCGTTCGGCGCGGCGGTCAGGGCGCGCCGGGCCGCGGAGAGCCAGGCGGACCGGGGGAAGGCCGAGACATCGGGCTGACCGGCCCGCAGATCGTAAGTCGGCCGGGTGGCGGCCACCGCGGCGGGCGAGGGCGTGCGCGGCGGCGCGGGCTCCGGCGGAACGACGCGCCGGGCGACCCGGGTGCCCGAGCCCTGCCGGGCCGTCAGCCAGCCCTCGGCCACCAGCTCCCCGTAGGCGTCGGCCACGGTGTTCCGGGCGATGCCGAGGTCGGCGGCGAGGGAGCGGGAGGAGGGCAGCCGGGTGCCCGGGGCGAGCCGCCCGCCACGGACGGCGTCACGGAGGGCGTGGACGAGCGCGCCCCGCACCCCGGTCCCGCCGCCCCGCGGCAGATCCAGATGGAGATCCGCCCCCGGCCCGGCAGAGCCGCCCGCCCGCTGCCCGGAACCGGTCCTGTGTCCGGAGCCGTCCGCCCGCCGTCCGGGGCCGCCTGTCCGCTGTCCGGGTTCATCCCTCGGAGTGGCCCATGAATCCACCATGGAAATGGACCATACCCCTGGGCCGCCCGGCCCCTAGCGTGGAGGCATGACGACCGGAACTTCTCACGCACACGGCCCCCGGATGCAGTTCGCCAAGGCCGTCCCCGAGGTCTACAAGGCCATGGTCACCCTGGACGCGGCCGCCAGAAGGGGCGTCGACCCGACACTGGCCGAGCTGGTCAAAGTCCGTGCCTCACAGCTCAACCACTGCGCCTTCTGTATCGACATGCACACCAAGGACGCCCGCGCGGCGGGCGAGACCGAGGACCGCCTGTACCTCCTCAACGCCTGGGAGGAGACCGGCGACCTCTACACCGAGAAGGAGCAGGCCGCCCTCGCCCTGACCGAGGCCGTCACCGTCCTGACCGACGGCTTCGTCCAGGACGAGGTCTACGAGCGGGCCGCCAAGCACTTCGAGGAGCGGGAGCTGGCCCAGCTCATCGCGCTGATCTTGACCATCAACGCCTGGAACCGGATCGGTGTGACCACCCGCATGGCCCCCGGCGCCTACAAGCCGACCGTGTGACCATCTGCCCCCGTCGTCGTTGATGACGACGGGGGCAGTTGTCCGACGTCGGAGCCATCACCTAACGCATGATGGTGACAGGCCCCCGCATGGCAGTACGGCACGAAGGCAACACAGCCAGAAGGGGGACCCACCCATGGGAGGTCTCGTGATGACGGCGCCACTGCCCGACCAAGAGTTCGAAAATCTGCTCGACATCCATGCCCGGCTGGAGCTGCCGGATGGAATGCGGGCAGAACTCATCGGGGGGGAGATCGTCATCTCACCGACGCCTGCGAATTTCCACAACTGGATCTTCAGCGAGCTGAACCTCCAGCTCGTCCGCGAGGTACCGACTCAATGGCGCATTACCAACACCACAACGGTCTTCCTCCCCGCGACGGAGGAGAGGTTCATTCCGGACCTGCTCATCTGCGAGTCGGAAGCGCTGAAGAGTATGGAGGAGTGGCAGGTCCAGGCGGATGACGTCCTGCTCGTCGCCGAGATCACATCGCCCTTCACACGAGCGCGCGATCTCCAGGCCAAGGTCAAGGGCTACGCCCACTCCAATGTGCCGATCTATTTGCTGATCGACCCGCACGACGACGAGGGCTCCACGACCGTGTACTCCGTACCGGACGGGAAGGGCCGCTACCGGGATAAGCACCGAGCGGCGTTCGGGGAGCCGGTGACGCTCCCCGAACCGCTGGGCCTCACACTCGACACCGCGGGCTTCCTCAAGTAATCCGGTCGCCCATGCTGCCCTGAGCGTGATCCGGACTCAGGGCAGCCACTTCTTCCAGACGTCCGGATGCGCCTCGACCCACTTCTTCGCGGCGTCCTCTGGTGCCATCCCCTGCGAGGCGATCAACTCGGACACCTCGTTCTGGTCCTTCTTGGTCCAGTGGAACTTCTTCAGGAACGCCGCCGCCTTGCCGCCCTTCTTCGCGAAATCCGCGTTCAGATACTTCTGCAGCGGTGTGGTCGGATAGGCGCAGTCGAAGGAGTCGGGGTCCTTGGCGCCCTCAGCAGCGCACTTGTCCGTGTACTTGGGCAGCTTGACCTCGACCATCGGCACCTGGTTGAACAGCCACTGCGGCTCGTACCAGTACGACAGGAACGGCTTCTTCGCCTTGGCGAACTGCTTCATCTGGGTGATCTGCGCCGCCTCCGAACCCGCGAAGACGATCTCGTAGTTCAGCTTCAGATTCTTCACCAGCGCCTTGTCATTGGTGACATACGACGGTGAACCGTCCAGCAGCTGGCCCTTGCCGCCGCTCTCCGCGGACTTGAAGGTCTTCGCGTATTTGTTGAGGTTCTTCCAGTCCAGGACGTCCGGATGGGCGTCGGCGAAGTACTTCGGCACCCACCAGCCGATATGGCCGGTGACGCCGAGCCCGCCGCCCGGCACGATCGTCTTCTTGTCCTTGACGTAGCGCTGCTCCTGGTCCGGGTGGCCCCAGTCCTCCAGGATCGCGTCCACCCGGTCCTGGCTGAGCGCGTCCCACGCCGGCACCTCGTCCACCTGGACGGTGTCGACGCGGTAGCCCAGCTCGTGCTCCAGCAGATACTGGGCGACCGCGACATTGGACTGGGCGCCGACCCACGACTGGACGGAGAGCGTGACGCTCTTCGCCCCGCCCACATTGGCGTACGGCGAGGACTGCTTGGTCATGTCCGCCGCGCCGCAGCCGGTCGCGGTGAACACGGCCGCGACACCGGCGGCGGCCATCAGCAGCTGAGTGCGGGTGCGAGCCATCTCAGGCTCCCTTCCTGTCGCGGCGCGACGTCGGCTGGGTGACCCGGTCCAGCATCAGACCCAGGCAGACGATGGCCGCGCCGGCGACCAGACCGGTGGCCAGATCGCCCTGGGCCAGGCCGAACACCACGTCGTAGCCGAGCGCGCCCGAGCCCACCAGACCGCCGATGATCACCACGGCGAGCACCAGCACCACGCCCTGGTTGACGGCCAGCAGCAGCGCCGGGCGGGCCAGCGGGAGCTGGACCTGGCGCAGTTGCTGGCCCTGGGTGGCGCCGAGCGAACGCGCCGACTCCAGCGCCGCCGGATCCACGTTCCGCAGCCCCTGGGTGGTGATGCGGATGACGGCGGGCAGCGCGTAGACGATGGCCGCGGCCGCCGCCGGGGCGCGGCCGACACCGAACAGCGCGACCACCGGGATCAGATACACGAACTGCGGCATGGTCTGGCACACATCCAGCACCGGCCGCAGCAGCCGCTCCAGCCGGGTGGACCGCGCGGCCGCGATGCCGATCGCGAAGCCGAGCACCAGCGTGACGAAGACGGCCGCCAGCACCTGGGAGAGGGTGTCCATGGACGGCTCCCACACCCCGAGCACCCCGATCGCGGCCATGGCGGCGGTGGCGGTCAGGGCGGTGCCCCAGGTGCCGATCAGCCAGGCCAGCGTCGCGACGATCAGCAGCGCCGCGTACCACGGGAGGCCCTGGAGCCCCTCGCGCAGCGGGTCCAGGATCCACTTGACGTAGTCCGAGGCCCAATCGGCGGTGCCGCCGACGACCGGCACACCCGTGTAGAGGTGGTCGACCATCCAGTCCTTGAACTGGTTGACGGGCTCCTCGATGGGGACGGTCCAGCCGGTCGGCCAGGTCTGGGACCCGGCCAGCCGTCCGACGAGGGTCACCACCACGGTGATCACCCCGACGCCCGCCCAGGCGGGCCAGCCGCGCAGCAGCCGGGGTCCGCCCTCGGCCGGGGGCTCGCCGAGGCGCTCGCCCGCCGACGCGGTGGTGCGGTCCATCACGACGGCGAGCAGCACGATCGGGAGGCCGGCGGCCAGCGCCTTGCCGACGTCCACGCTGGACAGCGCCTGGTAGACGCGGTCACCGAGACCGCCGCCGCCGATCACGGAGGCGATGACGGCCATGGACAGCGCCATCATGATCGCCTGGTTGACGCCCAGCAGCAGTTCCTTACGGGCCAGCGGCAGCCGGGCGGACAGCAGCCGCTGCCGCCAGGTGGCGCCGAGCGAGGCCACCGCCTCCAGTACCCCGGCGTCCGCGCCGCGCAGGCCGAGGGCGGTGAGCCGGGCCATCGGCGGGGCCGCGTAGATCACGGTGGCCAGCACCGCGCCCGGTACGCCGATGCCGAAGATCAGCACGACGGGCAGCAGATAGGCGAACGCGGGCAGCACCTGCATGGTGTCGAGAATCGGGCGCAGCGCCCGGAACGCCCGTTCCGAGAGCCCGCCGGCCAGGCCCAGCAGCCCGCCGATGACGACGGACGCGGTGACGGCGACGGCCATCAGCGCGAGCGTCTGCATCGTCGGCACCCACATGCCAAGCAGCCCGCACACGGCGAAGGACACCAGCGTCGTCACCGCGACCCGCACCCCGGCGACCCGCCAGGCCACCAGGGTCGAGGCGGCGGTCACCCCGGCCCAGCCGAGGGTGAGCAGGACGACGTAGACGGCGCGCACGCAGATGATGACCGCGTTGCTGATGTGGCCGAAGAAGTAGAGGAAGATCCAGTGGCTGTCGCGGTTGTCGATGATCCAGTCGCTGGCCTTGCCGAGCGGTTCGGAGACATCGACGGTCAGCGCGTCCGGCCAGCTGCCGCTCGCCCACTTGGCGTGGGCGATCGGCACGAGCACGGCGGCGATCACCACGAGCACCGCCAGCTTGCGCGCGGCGGGGCTGTGCACGACGGCGCTCAGCAGGGACGGGCGCGTCTCGTCCGCCGCCGTCCCGGTGGCCGCCGGTTCGGTGGCGGGGTCGGTGGAGGGGCGGGTGGCGGTGGCACTCATACGCGCCCCCCGGTGCGGCCCGGCGGAGAGAGGGTTGAGGTGGGGCTCATGCCGCGGCCACCTCCTTGCCGTCCAGGCCCGCGACGACGCTCAGCAGACAGGCGTGGTCGACGACGCCCAGGCAGCGGCCGCCGTCCACGACGCGCGCGGGGCCGCCGGTGCGCGCCACGGCCTCGATCGCGTCGGCGACCGTGGTGCTCGGGGTCAGCGCGGGCCCGCCGTCCTGCTCGTCGGACGTCGCGGGGCGCATGGCGCGGCGCACGGTCAACACCTGCTCGCGCGGCACATCGCGGACGAAGTCCCGTACGTAGTCGTCGGCCGGGGAGCCGACGATCTCCTCCGGAGTGCCCAGCTGCACGATCCCGCCGTCGCGCATCAGCATGATGCGGTCACCGAGGCGCAGCGCCTCGCTGAGGTCATGGGTGATGAAGACCATCGTCCGGCCCTCCTCGTGGTGCAGCCGGATGACCTCCTCCTGCATATCGCGGCGGATCAGCGGGTCGAGCGCGCTGAACGGCTCGTCGAAGAGCAGCACCTCGGGGTCGACGGCGAGCGCCCGGGCCAGGCCCACGCGCTGCTGCTGACCGCCGGAGAGCTGGCCGGGGCGGCGGCGCTCGAGGCCGGTGAGGCCGACCTTCTCCACCACCTCGGCGGCCCTGGCCCGGCGCTCGGCCTTGCCCACGCCCTGGATCTCCAGCCCGTAGGCGACGTTGTCGAGGACGGAGCGGTGCGGCAACAGCCCGAAGTGCTGGAAGACCATGGCGGCGCGGTGCCGGCGCAGATCGCGCAGCCGGGCCTTGTCCATGGCCAGGACGTCCTCGCCGTCGATCTTCAGAGTGCCGGAGGTGGGCTCTATCAGCCGGGTGAGGCAGCGGACGAGGGTGGACTTGCCGGAGCCGGAGAGCCCCATGACCACGAACACCTCGCCCGGCTGGACGTCGAAGGAGACCTCGCGGACGGCGGCGGTGCAGCCGGTGCGGGCACGCAGCTCAGCGGCGGACAGCTCGGCCTCGGCGGAGCCGGGGATCCGGTCGGCCCTGGGGCCGAAGACCTTCCACAGGTCGCGGACCGAGAACACCGGGGTGCGCTCGCCGCTCTCTGGGGTCTTGGGGGTGTCGGGCGTCTCGGGGACCATGGTCGTAGCCATCACGCCTCACCTCCCGGCGCCAGTATGGCGGCTCGGTCATCGGGCCGGTGCCGTTCCCGATCGCGCTCCTCGAACAGCAGCTCAGCGCACTTCTCGCCCACCATCAGGACTCCGATCATCGGGTTCACGGCCGGCATCGTCGGGAAGACGGACGCGTCGGCGATACGGACGCCGTTCAGGCCCCGGATCCGCAGATCGGGGCCGACCACGGCGAGTTCGTCCGACGTGGCACCCATACGACAGGTGCCCGCCGGGTGGTACACGGTGTGCGCGACCTTGCGGGCGTACTCGCTGATCTCCTCATCCGAGGTGATCTCCGGGCCCGGGCACACCTCGCGCTTGAGCCAGCTCGCCAGCGGTTCGGTCTTGGCGATCTCGCGCGCGACACGGATGCCGTCGACCAGCGTGCGGCCGTCGTAGTCCTCCTCGTCCGTGAAGTACCGGAAGTCGAGGGCGGGCTTGACGGACGGGTCGGCGCTGGTGAGGTAGAGCCGACCGCGGCTGCGCGGCTTGGGGATGTTGGGGGTCATCGACACACCGTGCTCGGGCTTTTCGTAGCCCAGCCGCTCCGGATTGTCGGTGAACGGAATTTGGTAGAAGTGGAACATCAGGTCGGGGCCCCGGGATTCGGGGTCCCGCCGGATGAACAGCCCCGCGTCGGAGTCCATCGCGGAGTTGTCCGGAATCGGGCCGTCCGTCTCCCACACGATGACCGACTCGGGGTGGTCGAGCAGATTCTCACCGACGCCCGGCAGATCGTGGACGGAGGGAATGCCCAGCGCCTCGAGATCGCCCTTGGGCCCGATACCGGAGTGCATCAGCAGCCGTGGGGTGTCCACGGCGCCCGCGCAGACCAGGACCTCGGTCTCGGCCCGGACCAGGATCTCCTCGCCGTCCTTGGTGCGGACGTGCACTCCGGTGACCCGGCCGGTGTCGTCCAGCTCCAGCTTGCACGCCCAGGTCTCCAGCATCAGATGGAGGTTGGGCCGGTCCAGGAACGGGTGCAGATACGCGACCGACGCCGAGGAGCGCTTGTTGTTCTCCGGGTGGTACGCGAGGTCGAAGAAGCCGACTCCCTCGTGGAACGGCTTCTTGTTGAACCCCTCGACCCGCTCCACCCCGGCGGCGGCCTGGGCGGCGTCGACGAAGTCCCGCGCGATCGCGTTCCGGTCCTTCTCGTCCACCGGGACGATGTTGTTGCGCAGCCGCTGGAAGTACGGGTCCATGGACTCCGCGTCCCAGCCCTCGGCGCCGGCCTCGGCCCACTCGTCCCAGTCACCGGGCAGCGGTTTGAAGGAGATCAGGGTGTTGTGCGAGGAGCACCCTCCGAGCACCCGCGCCCGGCTGTGCCGGATATGCGAATTTCCGCGCGGCTGCTCGGTGGTGGGGTAGTCGTAGTCCAAGTCGCCGCCGAGCAGGCCGAGCCAGCGGCGCAGGGTGAGCACATCGGGCCGGTCGACATCCGACGGTCCGCCCTCGATGACGGCGACACGGATGTCCGGGTCCTCGGTGAGCCGGGAAGCGATCACCGAGCCTGCGGTGCCGCCGCCGATCACGACGTAGTCGTATGCGACAGGTACGGACATGTGGGGTTACTCCTCGCGGTCTTACCCAAACGGCTCGCGCCGGTGCGGGCCGGGGGCTGCTGCCGCCCCTGGGGGTGGGGTGTTGCTGGGTGCCTCAAGTGCCTACGGCTTCTCGCCGCCGGTCGCCGCGATCGGGCGCGGCCGGGTCCGGGCCCCGGGGACGAGTCCTGGCCCGGCCGTGCCCCGGGCGGGGCCGGCGGCGGGGTGTCAGCCGGCGAACCAGCGCACCGGGCTCGGTCGCAGGTTCTCGTAGACGTGCTTGGTCTCGCGGTATTCGTCAAGGCCCGCGGGACCGAGCTCGCGCCCGACCCCGGACTTGCCGAAACCGCCCCATTCGGCCTGCGGAAGGTAGGGGTGGTAGTCGTTGATCCACACGGTGCCGTGCCGCAGCTGGGCGGCGACGCGCCGCGCCCGGGCGGTGTCGGCGGACCAGACGGCGCCGGCCAGTCCGTACTCCGTGTCATTGGCGAGTGTGACTGCCTCGTCCTCGGTTTGGAAGGACTCGACCGTCAGAATCGGCCCAAACGTCTCCTCCCGCACCACCCGCATCTCGCGGTGGCACTGGTCGAGCACGGTCGGGAGGTAGAAGTAGCCGGTGGCCGGGCGGACCTCGTTGGGCTCCGGCTGCTTGCCGCCGCAACGCAGCAACGCGCCCTCCTCGAGGGCGGACGCCACATACGCCTCGGTCTTGTCCAGCTGCTGGGCCGAGACCAGCGGACCGCACTCGACACCGTCCTCGGTGCCGCGGCCCAGCTTGATCTTCTCCGCCCGGCGGGCGAGCTCGGCCACGAACCGCTCGCGCACCGATTCCTCGATGATCAGCCGGGCACCGGCCGAGCAGACCTGGCCGCTGTGGATGAAGGCGGCGTTCAGGGCCTGGTCGACGGCGGTGTCAAAGCCCTCGGCGGTGGCGCAGGCATCGGCGAAGACCACATTGGGGTTCTTGCCGCCGAGCTCCAGCGCGACCTTCTTGACCGTCGGCGCGGCGGCCTGCGCGACCTTGGTGCCGCTGATCAGGCCACCGGTGAAGGAGACCAGATCCACATCGGGGTGCTCGGACAGCCGGGCGCCCACGGGGTCGCCCGCGCCGGTGACCACATTGGCCACCCCGGTCGGCAGTCCGGCCTCGACCAGTAGCTTCACCAGATGGACGGTGGACAGCGGGGTCACTTCGCTGGGCTTGATCACAAAGGTGTTCCCGGCGGCCAGCGCCGGGGCGACCTTCCAGCTGGCCTGGAGCAGCGGATAGTTCCAGGGGGTGATCATCGCGCAGACGCCGACCGGCTCATGGACCACGACGCTGTGCACATCGGGGGTGCCCGCGTCGACCACGCGCCCGGCCGACTCGCCCGCGACCAGGTCGGCGAAGTAGCGGAAGGCGTTGGTCACGTCGTCGACGTCGACCCGGCCCTCCTCCAGGGTCTTGCCGGTGTCACGGCTCTCGATGAGCGCGATCGTCTCGCGGTCGCGCTGGAGCAGCTCGGCGACGCGGCGCAGCAGCGCCGCCCGCTCGGCCACCGGCGTCCCGGGCCAGGGTCCCTGGTCGAAGGCGCGACGCGCGGCCGCGACCGCCGCGTCGGTGTCCTCGACACCACCCTCCGCGACGACGGCGAGGGTCTTGGCGTCCGCGGGGTCGAGGACCTCCCGCTGCGCCCCGGATGCGGCTGCCTGCCACACCCCGTCCACATGAATGGTCTCGACTGCCGCCACGTGATTTCTGCCTTCCGGTTCCGCGTGCTGTGCCACTGGTCCAAGCCAGCAACTTGGACCCCTAACCGGAAGGCGGGAACCTATGCGCGATTCGCAAGAGAAAGTGGGACGGCTCACGTGATCCGAAGGCGGAACCGGCCCCTCGCCCCATGATCGGCCTGTATGTCAAGGGACCGTGCGGTCAAGAAGTGGTTCGGTCACAGAGAGGTGCGGTCGAGTGGCCGGGGTTTGATCAGGAGGCGGTGGGATCACGACGCGGCGCGGTCAGGACGCGGTGCAGTAGGCGGTCGGGCAGAAGGTGTCCACCGCCGCCTGGTGGACCTCCCGCTCCTCCACCCGGTCCCCGGCCCCGGAGGGGCCGCTCACCAGCACCGCGTACATGGTGCCGCCGGGGGCGGCGAAGCGGCGGTCGAGCATCCGGCGGTGGCCGTCGCTCTTGGACTCGTATGTGTACTCCAGCTGGACCGGGTCCATGGCGGCCGAGCCCAGCCGGGTGAGGGCGATCTGTTCGTAGTCGCGGTGGGTGGAGGCGATCCGCTCGGCCTCCTGGGCGGACTCGTACGGCGTCGACTCGGGACCGTGCAGCTCAAAGATCTGGATCACGGTGCTGTCGTCGGGCGAGGTGTAGTAGACGCTGGGGCCCTGGGTCGTTCGTCGCCATCCGTCCGGGACCGCGAGGTGGTATCCGGCGGGGTCGGCCTGGGTGCTGTAGCCCGCGGGCGGGGCCGCGCCCGTCAGGGAGGGTGAGGACGGGGTGCCGAACGGCGTCGCGGACGGGGACCCGGAGGGCGCCCCGGTCGGAAAGTCCGTGGGGAGATCGGTCGGGAGATCGGTCGGCCCGCTGGTCTCGGGGCCGGGCGAGGGGTAGAGATCGCTCGGCTGGGAGGCGCCCTCGCTCGGCGTGGCCGTGGGGCTCTCACGGTCCCAGGGCAGCGGACCCGCCTGATTCCGGGAGGTGTCATCGCCCCCGAAGGCCACCCATCCGGAGAACGCGACCCCCGCGACCAGGAAGATCGTCACCGCCAGCGCCCGTAGCGCCCGCCTGGAGTCCTGCCCCGGCGCTCCCCCGTTGTGCATGCTCATCTATGCCCCCCGATGATGGATCTCTGGCCCCATATGCGGATAAGCCGTATCGGCTCACATCGGTGTACCCCGGTTCGGGGGCCGCCCCACCCCCTGTCACCGCACCGATACTCATCCGTCGCCCGGCCGCCGGTCAGGTGGCCGGGCAGTAGGCCGTGGGGCAGAAGGACGCCAGCACGATGCCCTGCCGCTCCCGCTGCTGCGGCCAGTCGCCGGCCGGGCCCGCGACCAGCACCGCGTACTGCACCCCGTCCGGGCCGGTGAAGGCCCGGTCGAGTATCCGGCGCGGGCCGTACTTGGCGCTGCGGTAGCCGTACTCCAGCTCCGCGTCCGCGTCATCGCCGGGCCCGAGCCGCTTGAGCTCATACCGCTTGTAGTCGGGGTTCTTCTTGAGCCCCGTCTCCGCCTGGCGCAGCGCCTCGTACGGTGTGATGTCGGGCTCGGTCAGCGCGAAGACCTGGATCAGACCGCCCCCGTCGGACGACTCGTAGAACACCCCGGTGTCGCGCTTGACCCGCTGCCAGCCCGTGGGCACATCCAGTCGGAAACCCTCCGGGTCGGTGGTGCGCACATAGTCCGCCGGCGGCCCCTGGGTGCTGTCCTCGGACACCGACGGCGGCGCCGAGGTTGGCTCCGCGTACGGCCCCGACGACGATGCCGAGGGCTGCTCGGCCGACGGCGACCAGGACGAGGCCGAGGGCGAACCGCCGTCCCCCCGGGGCTTGTCGTCCCCGCCGTCCGACACCAGCTTCCAGGCGCCGAACCCGATCCCGCCGACCAGCACCACGGCGAGCACCGCCAGCAGCACCGTGCCCAGATGCGGATTGGGTGGTCTTCGGCCCGGGGCCGGTGGCTCCGCGCCCGCTCCCACCCAGCGCTGGGCCTCCTCGTCCCATCGACGGCCCCCCTCGCCGCCCGGGGTGCTCATCTCACCCGCCCAACAGCGCGCCGACCGCCTGTCCGACGGCGACACCCGAAGCGAGCATGCCGACGCTGGCGCTCGCGTCCTGCAACATCACCCGGACCCGGGCCAGTCGGCCGGCCCCCGCCCGGCCGGTGCGCTGGATCTCGTCCTCGGTCCGGTCCAGCTCGTCGGAGAGCGCGCCGACCTCCGGGCTCGGGACCACCCGCCGCAGATCCTCGGCAAGCTGCCGAACGGCCTCCAGCAGCTCCTGATAGGCGGGGTCGCAGGGGGCCTCCGCCTGACGCCCGTTCACGATGTGGTTGTGGTCGCCGAAGCCGATGGCGCTGCCCTGCACCTTGCCGAACCGGATGTTTCCGAACGTGCTCCCGCCGCCCGCCGCCGGGGTCGCGCCGCCACCGCTCGCGCCCGCCGCGTGGTCCGCGCCGCCGCCCATGTCGCTACCGTCCTCCGTGTCAGCCATCTCCATGGCCGCCTCCCGCTCCATTGCTTCCGGTGGTGTTGCTGATGGTGTTGTGGTCACCGAAGCCGAAGGCGCTGTGCTCCGCGGACTCGATGAAGACTCCGCCGCCGCTCACATTGATGACCTTCTGCTCGAACTCACCGGTCTCCCATCCGGCTTCGTCGAGCGCCCTTCGCACGCCGTTGGCCACCCGGTCCTCGACGCTCTTCAGATAGCGGCTGACATCCATCTCCTGGAAGAGCGATGCGCCGGCGTCGCTGCCCAGCTCCCGCACCGAGGCCCAGGGCCCGTCGGGAATGGCCGCCTCATAGCCCCCCGCGTACATCCGCCAGAGGAAGGCGGCCGAGCGGAAGGCGTGGATGACCGCCCGGCCCGCCGCCGTGGGCGTCCGCCCCAGCGCCCAGATCACCTTGCCCGGCAGCCCGCCGCGGCGGTGGGAGTCGGAGAGCCGGTCGACCGCCCGGAAGTCCGGGCGGATCGGGCGCAGCACATGCGGGGCGAACTCCAGCATCAGCATGCCGCCCTGCGTATGCACCCGCACGAAGACCGTGGTGACGACCTCTTCCCGCCATGCGCCGACGCGGATGCGCAGAAAGTGCCGGCGGATCTCGCCGCCTTCCTCGACGGCCTCCGCCCGCTCCCGTGCGAAGTCCGCCTCTCCGTACGGCACGAAGGAGCGGCTCCGTAATCCGGTGACCTTGAGGAAGACGCATTCGTCGAGCTCCAGGCCGCGCAGCCGGTCACGGCTCTCGGCGGCACGAGCGGCGCCTTGGGCAGGGATGGCGCCCTGCGCGGAGGCGGTTCCCTGGACGGAGGCGGCGCCCTGGACGGAGGCGGCGCCCTGCGCGGAGTCGGTGCCCTGGACGGAGGCGGCGCCCTGGGCGGACGGGGTGCGCAACTTCTCGACCAGCGGCCGGATCCGCTCCAGGATCACCCGGTTGTCCAGCGGCACCGGATCGCCGCCCTCGCGCGGCCGCAGCTCCACGGCGAGGGTCCAGGTGTCATGCGCGGTGCCCGCGCCGAGGAAGGGGTGCCGATCGTGGTAGAGGATCACCGGTGAGTGCTGCTCACGGCGGATCAGGGCCCGCACCCGCTGGAACCGCCCGCCCTCGAACCGCTCCGCGGGGTCCGCTGCGGGGTCGGCGAAGGTCTCCGGCTCCAGATCGGTGGCGAGCACCCGGGCCACATGCTCACGGTGCAGGGCGACCGCGGCGGCCATCGCGGCCGGGATCACCAGCGCCAACCAGGCGGCGGTGGTGTCCGACCCGGTGGCCAGGACCGGTGCGAAGTCCCGCAGCCCGCCCGGATCGGACTGCCCGTCCGTGAGCGCCTGCGTCAGGGCGGAGACCACATAGGACAGCAGGGTCAGACAGCCGAGCACTCGCAGCACCGCGGCCGCCCGCCGCCGGGTGACGGTGACCCCGTCGGCCCCGGGATAGTCGGCGCGGAAGGCGCCCATGGCGCCGCCCCTGGCCCAGGCCGCCAGCAGTAGCAGCGCGCAAGAGAGCACGAAGAGATAGAAGAAGCCCTGGGCCAGCAGGAAGTCCAGCACCCATAAGGACACCAGCAACGCGGTCCAGCCCGCCTCCAGACGGCGCGCGCGCAGCGCGTGCGCGAGCACCCGGACCGCGTCGATGCCCAGCGAGGGCGCCACGGCGCGCTCCTCGTGGACATACAACTCGTCCACGACCGCGTCCCGGAAGTCGTCGTCCAGATAGGCGCCCGCGCATAACAGCCGGGTGGCCTCGCTGGTGGCGTAGGGAGACCCATCAGCCGCAGTACGAGGAGAAGGGACCGCCGGTGACGGATCCGACCGAGACCGCGGCAGACGAGCGGAGTGATCCCCTACAGAAGGATGAGCACTGCCAGAAGGGCGAGCGCCGCCAGAAGAGTGAGCGCCGCCGGAAGAATCAGCACCGCCTGAAAAATGATCATCGCGCGTATTGGCCATGTTCCCCCCCGAGGCCGTAGCAACTGCCTCCACGGTAGGGGAAGATGACCCGCGATTACAGTGCATGGCCGAAGGGTCACACTCCGGAGTGAATACCGGAATGTGACCCTTCGGAAACGGCGCGTCGGGGCGGGCTGAGGTGCGTCAGATCAGGCCGAGGTTCCGCACGGCCTCGCGCTCGTCCTCGAGCTCCTTCACCGACGCGTCGATGCGGGCCCGCGAGAACTCGTTGATGTCCAGGCCCTGGACGATCTCGAACTTCCCGTTCTTGGCGGTGACCGGGAACGAGGAGATCAGGCCCTCCGGCACCCCGTACGAACCGTCGGAGACCACACCGGCGGAGGTCCAGTCGTCGGCGTCGGTGCCGTTGACCCAGGTGTGGACGTGGTCGATGGCGGCGTTGGCGGCGGAGGCGGCCGAGGAGGCGCCGCGCGCCTCGATGATCGCGGCACCGCGCTTGGCGACGGTCGGGATGAAGGTGTCGGCCAGCCACTGCTCGTCGCTGACGACCTCGGCGGCGTTCTTGCCCGCGACCTCGGCGTGGAAGACGTCCGGGTACTGGGTGGCGGAGTGGTTGCCCCAGATCGTCAGCTTCTTGATCTCGCTGACCGGGGCGCCGGTCTTCTTCGCCAGCTGCGACAGCGCGCGGTTGTGGTCCAGCCGGGTCATCGCGGTGAAGCGCTCGGCCGGTACGTCCGGAGCGGCGGCCTGCGCGATGAGCGCGTTGGTGTTGGCCGGGTTGCCCACGACCAGGATCTTGATGTCGTCCGCGGCGTGGTCGTTGATGGCCTTGCCCTGCGGCTTGAAGATGCCGCCGTTGGCCTCCAGCAGATCGCCGCGCTCCATGCCCTTGGTGCGCGGGCGGGCGCCGACCAGCAGCGCGACGTTCGCACCGTCGAAGCCCACGTTCGGGTCATCGGAGATGTCGATGCCCTGGAGCAGCGGGAAGGCGCAGTCGTCGAGCTCCATCGCGGTGCCCTCGGCGGCCTTCAGTCCCTGCGGGATCTCCAGGAGACGCAGTTTGACCGGCACGTCCGCGCCGAGGAGCTGACCGGAGGCGATGCGGAAGAGCAGCGCGTAGCCGATCTGGCCGGCCGCGCCGGTGACGGTGACGGTGACGGGAGTGCGGGTCATGGCGGTCTCCTGCGCTGTGTTGTCAGTCCAAGATCTCTTGGTGTCGAGATACTTGCGTCAGGCTATCCGACGGCACCTGACCCACGTTCTCTCGGGCCATTGTGTAACCGCTCACCGTGCGTTCCGGACCACCGAGCACGTGGCACCACCCGCGCACATGGCACCACCGCGCACTTTGGCGGCCGCCTGCCAGGAGGGGGAGTGCAGGCGGCCGCCCAGTGCCGCACCCGTGGGGGGCTCGGGCAGCGCCTGCCCCGATTCCCCCGGCTCATTCCCCCGGTTTTACGAATTCCTCCGGACGGGCCTCACTCCCCCGCGCCCAGCTCCGGGCGCCCGGGGTCGTGCGGGCGCGCGCACCGCCGCCGAGGGTGGCGCACGCGGTGGCCCGCGCGGCCCATGCCGCCTCGCAGGTCTTGCTGTAGCGGACCTCGACATAGGCGGTGCCGACGGTGACGTCCGCCGTCGGCACCGCGGCGGTGCCGCACCCCATGGCCTGCGGATCCTGGCCGGTGCAGGCCTGCCCGGCGCATTTCACGCCCTCCGTGAGCTGCTGACGCGCGCTGGTGGCCGGTGCGGTGGTCGGCCGCTCCCCCGCTTCTCGCCGTCGCCGCCTGTGTCGATCAGAAGGACGGCACCGGCGACGAGCAGGAGCGCGCCGACGAGCCCCCCGGCGAACAGCGCGGCGACACGCTTGCGCCTCCTCGGCGACGACGACGGCAGTGGCGACGACGACGGAGGGGACGATGGCAGAGCGGACGATGACGAAAGGGACGACGACGGAGGGGACGACGCGGGCGACGGCGGCTCGGCGGAGTCCGGTCCCCCGCCCGGCCGACGCCGCGCGAGACGGGAACACCGGAGCCGTCGAGACGAACGGCTGCTCCGGATCGGGCGGTTCGACCCTCGGCCGGTCCTTCCCCGGGGAGCGGCCGCCCGTTGAGGCAGCGCCGCCAGGAACTCTTGCTGTAGCCGGTGCGGTCGGCGACGGCGACGACGCTCAGCCCGCTGCGCTCGACGAGCGTACACAGCTGGCCGGTGAACACCCGGACCTGTGGATCGAGTTCCTCCGGTAAGTCCCTCCAACGAGGCATTGCCCCCTCTGCCCCAGCACGTACCTGTCAATCTCCCGCGCTGCGGCTGCTGTTGGCGTCTCCGAGCTCGAACTGACTACCAAAGGGATGCTTCGCCCCAGGATGTCAGCTCTTCGAGCCGGGGCGCATCGAAGCATTTCGAGCACCGGTACGCACTCCCTCACACCCGGCTCGTCGTTGCACGGCGGAGACCTCGTGCTGGAACGGTCACTTCCGCGCCACAGGATTCCAACGCTCATTGATCCGGCACAGCTCACGCACAACCCTGATTACCAGGCGGTCCGTCCTTCTTCGGGGGAGAGGGCGGACCGCCGCCGGACCGTTCGGATCCGGCCACAACGACGGCGGCCCGTCCTTCCACGGGGGAGAGGACGGGCCGCCGTTTCACGTCGTTGGCTAGCGCACCGTGAAATGCACCACGTCGTCAAGGAACGGGATCGACACCCACGGATCCGGCTGGGCCATCAGGGACAGCAGCACGATCGCCGCGCCCAGCAGCCCGTAGGTCAGCATGTCGGTGAAGCGCGACCGCACCGCGAGCATCCCCACCTCGGGCAGCGCCCACCGGAAGAACGCGCCCGCCAGCAGGGACAGCCCGATCAGCACCGTGCCCGCACGGAACGCGTCCAGGGCGACGATCAGCAGCCCCAGACCCACCCCGCCCATCACCGCGAGCAGCGGCCACTGCCGGGCGGGCGCCGGAGCGGCGCCGGGCGCGGCCCGGCCGCCGCCCTCCGGACGCGCGGTGTCCCGGGTGATCAGCGGGAAGCGGCGCGACCTGCGGATGAACCGGCCGGGCCCCGCGGGCGACGCGGGCGGCTCCTGCCGCTGCTCCCCGGCCGCTGGTTCGCTCGCCTCAGCCGTCATGGCCGGCACCGGCGTCGGCGGCCGCCTTCGCGTCCCGCTCCGCGGCCTCCACCACGTTGACCAGCAGCTGGGCGCGGGTCATCGGGCCGACCCCGCCCGGGTTCGGCGAGAGCCAGCCCGCGACCTCGGTCACACCGGGGTGCACATCGCCGGCGATCTTGCCGTGCTCGTCCCGGCTGACGCCCACGTCGAGCACCGCCGCGCCCGGCTTGACGTCCTCCGGCTTGACCAGGTGCCGCACCCCGGCCGCCGCCACGATGATGTCGGCCTGGCGCAGGATCCCGGGCAGGTCACGGGTGCCGGTGTGGCAGAGGGTGACCGTCGCGTTCTCCGAGCGGCGGGTCAGCAGCAGCCCGATCGACCGGCCGACGGTGATGCCACGGCCGACGACCACCACATGCGCGCCGTTGATCTCCACACCGTGGTGGCGCAGCAGCTGGATGACGCCCTGGGGCGTGCACGGCAGCGGGCCGCTCTCGTTGAGCACGAGGCGGCCGAGGTTCGTCGGGTGCAGCCCGTCGGCGTCCTTGGTCGGGTCGATCAGCTCAAGCACCCGGTTGGCGTCGATGCCCTTGGGGAGCGGCAGCTGGACGATGTAGCCCGTGCAGGACGGGTCCTCGTTGAGCTCCCGGACCGCCGCCTCGATCTCCTCCTGGGTCGCGGTCTCGGGCAGGTCGCGCCGGATGGAGGCGATGCCGACCTCGGCGCAGTCGCGGTGCTTGCCCGCCACGTACCACTTGCTGCCGGGGTCCTCGCCCACCAGCACGGTCCCGAGGCCGGGATGGATGCCCTTGGCCTTCAGCGCCTCCACGCGGCTGACGAGATCGGACTTGATCGCGGCTGCGGTTGCCTTGCCATCGAGAATCTGGGCGGTCATGACTTCATCCTCCCGGATGCGGGGACGTCGGATCCAATCAGGGGCCGGTCGGGGACGGACCGGCGAAGGCCGCACCCCGTGATCCGGTCGGGGCGCGGCCTCCTGTGCTCGCTCAGCGATCGCCCGGTGCTCGCTCGCCGTCGCTCGGTACTCGCTCAGTGCTCGCTCGGTACTCGCTCAGTGGAAGAAGTGGCGCGTGCCCGTGAAGTACATGGTCACACCCGCCTTCTGGGCGGCCTCCACCACCGCCTCGTCACGGACCGAACCGCCCGGCTGCACCACGGCCTTCACGCCCGCCTCGGCCAGCACCTCGAAGCCGTCCGGGAACGGGAAGAAGGCGTCGGAGGCGGCGTACGAACCGGCGGCCCGCTCGGCACCGGCCCGCTCGACGGCCAGCCTCGCCGAGTCCACGCGGTTGACCTGGCCCATGCCGACGCCGACCGTGGCGCCGCCCTTGGCGAGCAGGATCGCGTTGGACTTCACCGCGCGGCAGGAGCGCCAGGCGAAGGCCAGCTCGGCGAGGCCGTCGGCGTCCAGGGCCTCGCCCGTGGCGAGGGTCCAGTTGGCCGGGTCGTCGCCCTCCGCCTGGAGGCGGTCCTTGACCTGGACGAGCGTGCCGCCCTCGATGGGGCGCTGCTCGGCGGCCGCCACCGGCGACTCCGCGCAGCGCAGCACCCGGATGTTCTTCTTACGGGCGAGCACCTCGACCGCGCCGTCCTCGTACGCCGGGGCGACGATCACCTCGGTGAAGATCTCGGCGACCTGCTCGGCCATGGCGACCGACACCGGGCGGTTGACGGCGATCACCCCGCCGAAGGCCGACAGCGGGTCGCAGGCGTGCGCCTTACGGTGCGCCTCGGCGACGTCCGACCCGACCGCGATCCCGCACGGGTTGGCGTGCTTGATGATCGCGACACAGGGCTCGGTGTGGTCGTACGCGGCGCGGCGGGCGGCCTCGGTGTCCGTGTAGTTGTTGAACGACATCTCCTTGCCGTGCAGCTGCTCGGCCTCCGCGAGCCCCTTACCGCTGCCATCGGTGTAGAGCGCGGCGGGCTGATGCGGGTTCTCGCCGTAGCGCAGCACGTTCTTACGGGTGATGGTGGCGCCCACGAAGTCCGGGAAGGAGGAGTCGTCCGCCGCCGCGTAGCCGGCCGCGAACCAGTTGGCCACCGCCACGTCGTAGGCGGCGGTGTGCTGGAACGCCTCGGCCGCCAGCCGCTTGCGGCGCTCCAGGTCGAAACCGCCCTCCGCGGCGGCCTCGAGGACGTCGCCGTACCGCTCGGGGTTGACGACCACGGCCACGGACGGGTGATTCTTGGCGGCGGCCCGGACCATGGAGGGGCCGCCGATGTCGATCTGCTCGACGCATTCGTCCGGCGCGGCGCCCGAGGCGACCGTCTCGCGGAACGGATAGAGGTTGACCACGACCAGTTCGAAGGGCTCCACGCCCAGCTCCCGCAGCTGCTCACGGTGGGAGTCCAGCCGCTGGTCGGCCAGGATGCCCGCGTGGACGCGCGGGTGCAGCGTCTTGACGCGCCCGTCGAGACACTCGGGGAAGCCGGTCAGCTCCTCGACCTTGGTGACCGGGACCCCGGCGGCGGCGATCTTCGCGGCCGTCGAGCCGGTCGAGACGAGCTGGACACCCGCCGCGTGCAGCCCTCGGGCCAGTTCCTCGAGCCCCGTCTTGTCGTAGACGCTGACCAGCGCGCGGCGGATGGGCCGCTTGGTACCTTCGGCGGTCACGGGATCCTTACCTTTCGTCCCTCTATGCGGTAGCCGTGACGGGCCAGACGCCCCACGACCTCGATGAGCAGCGAGCGCTCGACTTCCTTGATCCGCTCATGGAGAGCGGACTCGTCGTCCTCGTCCCGGACCTCGACCACGCCCTGGGCGATGATCGGGCCGGTGTCGACGCCGTCGTCGACGAAGTGGACGGTGCATCCGGTCACCTTCACACCGTGCGCGAGCGCGTCGCGCACGCCATGGGCGCCGGGAAAGCTGGGGAGCAGCGCGGGATGGGTGTTGACGCAGCGGCCGCCGAACCGGGCGAGGAACTCCTGGCCCAGGATCTTCATGAACCCGGCCGAGACCACCAGGTCCGGCTCGTGGACGGCGGTGGCCTCCGCCAGGGCCGCGTCCCACTCGGCACGGCCGGCGTGGTCCCTGACCCGGCACACGAACGTGGGGATCCCGGCGCGCTCGGCGCGCGCCAGGCCCTCGATGCCGTCGCGGTCGGCGCCCACGGCCACCACCTCGGCGCCGTAGCGGGCCACCCCCTCGGCGGCGATGACGTCGAGCAGCGCCTGGAGATTCGTGCCGGAACCGGAGACGAGGACGACGAGGCGGACCGGGCGCCCGGGGCGCGCAGGACTGGCGGAGGGAGGCGGGGAGGCCACGGCGGGGCTCTTTCTCGCGGGCGGTGCTGCCGTTTGTGTGGTCGTACAAGGTCGCGGACTCATCAATTCCGGGGAACTCTACGAAGCCGCCGACCGTCAGCAACGATACCGGCACACGAAGCGGCCCCCAGGGGACGGGGGCGGGCACGGGAGGTAGCGTCTGGACTGCGAATGCAACTGACGCCACTGACGCCGTGGGAACGACCGCCGCGCCCGCGCCCCGAGCCGTACGGCACCGGCCGTACCCGCGCCGTACGGCACCAGGCCGTACCCGCCCCGGCGTGCAGGACGACGACACAAGGGGAAGACACACTCCACATGCCGGACCGACGCCGCCGCGCGGCTCATCGCCTCACTCCGCCCCCCGTCCAGGACCGGGGGCGGCGATGAGGCGCGCCCGCATGTCGCGTACGACGCCGCTGCTCCGGGAGCAGCAGTCGTCGTCCTCCTCGTCCTCGTCCGCCCCCGGCGGACCGAACGGGGACCAGCACGAGGACAATCCGTTCGCCCCGCCGCCCGAGGGCAGGCCGGACCAGCCCTGGCGGCCCCGCCACCGGCCGGACGGCCCCGGCGGCGAGAGCGGCGAGGGCCGCCCAGGGGCCCAGGGCGGCCAGGACGGGCCCGATGGACAGGACGGGCCGGACGGACAGGACGGCGACCAGAAGAGCGGTCAGCAGCCGCAGCAGCCCCAGGCCTGGGGCAGCCAGTGGAGCAGCCGCCAGCCCGGCCGCCAGAGCGGCGGCTTCGGCGGCGCCCCGGGCTCCAACCGCCCCGCAGGCCCCGGCGGTCCCGGCGGCCCGCGCTGGGACCCCAACGACCCGGCCCAGCGGCGCGCCCGGTACGCGCTGCTGTCGGGCATGTGGGCGTTCTTCTTCGCGCTCTTCAGCCTGCCGCAGATCGCGCTGCTGCTCGGGGTGCTGGCCCTGTACTGGGGCATCAGCTCACTGCGGGCCAAGCCGCGCCGTACGGCACCGTCCGCGGCCGCGGCCGCGCCCCTGAACGCCCCGCCCCCGCCTCCGGGCGCCCCCCGGGCGTCGCTGCCCGCGCCCGGCAGCGGCCCGTCGAAACCGCAGTCGACGGCGGCGATCAGCGGTCTGGTGACGGGCGGGCTCGCGCTCGCCATCGTCGCGGCGACGTTCAGCTTCCAGGTCGTCTACAGCGACTACTACACCTGCGTGGACGACGCCCTTACGCAGACCTCGCGCCACGACTGCGAAACCTTGCTCCCCGAGCAGCTCCGCCCCCTGCTGAGCACGCAGGACTGACGGCGCCGGGCCCGCACGGCGGACGGCTCGCTCCCGCCTGCCGTCCGCCGCGCCGTCCGCCTTACGGTTCGCGGCGGGCGTCGTCCGGCGGGGACGGCTGCGGCGAGGGCTCCGTGCGGAGGGGGTTCGGGGCGTGCTGGGACTCGGTGGGCGCCTGCGGCCCGGGAGCGCGCTTCCGGGTCAGCGCCCAGCGGCGCGGGCGGGCCGCCCCGGCGGCGTCCGGGGTGCCCGCGGGTGTCGCGAGCCCGGCCATCGTGCCCACACCGGTTTCGCGTCCGGCCTCCCGTCCCGTCTCCGCACCGGCGCCGGTGACCGCCTTACGGTTCCGCTTGCGGTCGGCGCCCGGCGCCCCGGGGCGCAGCCACTGCCACCACGGCTCGGCCATCGCCTCCCGTACCTCGGCGGACTCCATGGGCGAGACCGTGGGCAGCACCGCCGCCCGCGCCTCCGCCTCGGCCGCGGCCCGCGCCGCACGGGCGGCCTTGGCCTCCATACGGGCCTGACTGGCCGCCGTACGGGCCTGCGCGCGGGCCGTACGGCGCTCCACCCGCGCCGCCTTCCACTCCGGCCAGGAGGCCCTGGTGGGGACGCAGAGCCGGTACCAGCGCAGCACCATCGCGCCGGGCACCCCGATCACTCCCGTCCAGGCCAGCGTGATCATGCCCGTGCGCCACCAGCTCGGGCCGAGGCCGGCGAGGATGCCGATGCCCAGCGGTCCGCCCGAGACCCCGGCCAGCAGCGCCATCGCGGCCGCGCAGCCGACCGCCGCCAGCGCGGCGAGCACAAGCGTCTCGGCACAGCCCCAGGGCGGCCTGGGCTCGCCCTTGCCGGGCCGCCGCACCGCCGCGATTCCGATGAACCAGGCCACCGACGCCCCGGCCGCGATCCCCGTGAGCCAGACCAGCGGACCGCCGGAGCCGTCCGTGGGCAGCGCGGCGACCAGGGGGAAGTGCGGCAGCTGGGGGTAGGAGGTGATGCCCAGCGGCGCGACCACACTGCCGCCGCCCACCGTGAACCCCGCCCCGACCCCGTACGCGGCGCCCCAGACGATCGCGTTCGGCAGCAGCGCCAGGCTCACCAGGAGCACCGCGAACCGCCCCGACCACACATCGCTGAGGTTGAGGAACGTCACCTGCACGGCGCCCGCGTGGCTCAGCATCGACGTCGCCGTAAGGAGCGCACCGCTGCCCAGCAGGACGACGAGGCCGCTGGTCCCGGCCCGTAGCGCGGCGGTCAGCCGACGGCGCCGGCACCAGCTGCGCGCGGCAACGGACGCCGCCGTCCTTACGGTCCGTTCGGCGCCGGGGAGCCGCCGCAGTCTCTCGCTCACCCGTCCCGGCAGCCGGAGCGGGAACCGTCCGTCGGCCGTCCAGACGCCGACGGCGGCGATGGCCCCGGCGACGACCGGCAGATGCAGCAGCGCGCTGAGCGGGTCGACACGCAGCGGCCCGGTCGAGGCGTAGACCGCGGCGGCGGTGCCCACCAGCAGATAGCCGCCGGTCACCCAGGAGAAGGCAATGCGCGGATCGACGACGGACTCCTCGGGCACCCACTGCCCGTCGCCCTCGTCGGGCTCCGCCTGGTAGACGGCGTGCTGGGCGGCCCGGTAGAGCAGCCAGCACGGCACCACGCTGAGCAGCAGCGGGGTCAGCCCGACGGGCGCTGTGTGGCCGGAGAGCGTCTCGGTGCGCACGAGGTCGGCGCCATGGCCGAGCAGCCACAGGTCGGCAGCGACGTGCAAGGCCCCGTCCGGGCTGCTCTCGGGGGACGAGGAAGTGATCCACAGCAGCAGTACGACCACGGCGAGCGTGCCGAGGCCGAGCCCCGCGGCGACCACGCCGCCGAGGAACGCCTCCCTGATGGCAGAGGAGCGCCGGGGCGCTGAGCGGTCGCGTGCGGACACCGACTGGCTGCGATCGGTCGTTTGCGTCACATGACCATGCTGCCAATAACAGCCGTTTCATCCCTACATCAAGGGTTTGGTCGCCGTGTCGTGTCTAGTCCTCTTATGCGTCTTTTATGGCGTGATGGGATGGATGGGTGGCTTGCCGCGTTCCGCCGGGTATCCGTCGCCCGGGAACGCCGCGGGCCCGCACCACCCTGGGGTGGTACGGGCCCGCGGCATCGAACCGTGGCGGCGTCAGCCGGCCAGCGCGGCGCGCGCCAGGCGCGCGGTCTCGGACGGGGTCTTGCCGACCTTCACGCCCGCGGCCTCAAGGGCCTCCTTCTTCGCCTGGGCGGTGCCGGAGGAGCCGGAGACGATGGCACCCGCGTGGCCCATCGTCTTGCCCTCGGGGGCGGTGAAGCCCGCCACATAGCCGACGACCGGCTTGGTGACGTTGGCCTTGATGAAGTCCGCGGCCCGTTCCTCGGCGTCGCCACCGATCTCGCCGATCATCACGATCAGGTCGGTGTCGGGGTCGGCTTCGAAGGCGGCGAGGGCGTCGATGTGGGTGGTGCCGATGATCGGGTCACCGCCGATACCCACACAGGACGAGAAGCCGATGTCCCGCAGCTCGTACATCATCTGGTAGGTCAGCGTGCCGGACTTCGACACCAGACCGATCCGGCCGGGCTTGGTGATGTCGGCCGGGATGATGCCCGCGTTCGACTGACCCGGCGTGATCAGACCCGGGCAGTTCGGGCCGATGATGCGCGTCTTGTTGCCCTTCTTGCCCGCGTAGGCCCAGAAGTTGGCGGAGTCGTGGACCGCGATGCCCTCGGTGATCACGACGGCGAGCGGAATCTCGGCGTCGATCGCCTCGATGACCGCGCTCTTGGTGAACTTCTCCGGGACGAAGATGACCGTGACGTCGGCGCCGGTGGCGTCGATGGCCTCCTTGACGGAGCCGAAGACCGGGATCTCGGCGCCGTCGAAGTCCACGGTGGTGCCGGCCTTGCGCGGGTTCACGCCGCCGACGATGTTGGTGCCCGAGGCAAGCATCCGACGGGTGTGCTTCTGCCCCTCGGACCCGGTCATCCCCTGGACGATGACCTTGCTTTCCTTGGTGAGAAAGATAGCCATGGTTTCTGGTGACCTCGTCCCTTACTTCGCAGCCAGCTCGGCGGCACGCTCGGCCGCGCCGTCCATGGTGTCCACCTGCTGAACAAGCGGGTGGTTGGCGTCGGTGAGGATCTTGCGACCCAGCTCCGCGTTGTTGCCGTCGAGGCGCACGACCAGCGGCTTGCTGACGTCCTCGCCCTTGGACTTCAGCAGCTCCAGGGCCTGGACGATGCCGTTGGCGACCGCGTCACAGGCGGTGATGCCGCCGAAGACGTTGACGAAGACCGACTTGACGTCCGGGTCGCCGAGAATGATCTCGAGACCGTTGGCCATCACCTCGGCGGAGGCGCCACCACCGATGTCGAGGAAGTTGGCGGGCTTGACGTTGCCGTGGGTCTCGCCCGCGTAGGCGACGACGTCGAGGGTGGACATGACCAGACCCGCGCCGTTGCCGATGATGCCGACCTCGCCGTCGAGCTTGACGTAATTGAGGCCCTTGGCCTTGGCGGCCGCCTCGAGCGGGTTGGCCGCGGCCTTGTCCTCGAGCGCCTCGTGCTCCGGCTGCCGGAAGGCGGCGTTCTCGTCCAGGGAGACCTTGCCGTCCAGCGCGATGATCTTGCCGTCTTCGGTCTTGACCAGCGGGTTGACCTCGACGAGCAGGGCGTCTTCCTTGATGAAGACGGTCCACAGCTGCTGCAGGACCGCGACGACCTGGTCCGCGATCTCGGCCGGGAACTTCGCGGCGGCGACGATCTCGGCGGCCTTCTCCTGGGTCACGCCCTCGATGGCGTCCACCGGGATCTTGGCGAGCGCCTCGGGGTTCTGCTCCGCGACGACCTCGATCTCCACGCCGCCCTCGACGGAGGCCATGGCGAGGAAGGTGCGGTTGGTGCGGTCCAGCAGGAAGGAGACGTAGTACTCCTCCTTGATGTCCGCGGTCTGGGCGAGCATCACCTTGTGGACCGTGTGGCCCTTGATGTCCATGCCCAGGATCTGGGTCGCCTTCTCCACGGCGTCGGCCGGGTCGGAGGCCAGCTTGACGCCGCCCGCCTTACCGCGGCCGCCCACCTTGACCTGCGCCTTGACGACCGCGCGGCCGCCCAGGCGCTCGGCCACCGCGCGCGCCGCCTCAGGCGTGTCGATGACTTCACCGGCCAGCACCGGTACACCGTGCTTGGCGAAGAGGTCCCTCGCCTGGTATTCGAACAGGTCCACGCGCGTCCGTCCCTTTTCCATGGATATCGCGGTCGTTATCAGCGCGGGCGTGCCGCGGGGGCAGCGTGAGGACGCGATCTATAACGAGGGCGGCACACGTTCGCCGGGTACGCGGCATGTCCGTCTCGCAGGTTATCTCCGTGGGCCGTGCGGCCCTAAATCGCAGATCACACTGGAGCGGTGATTACGGTCACAGATCGCGACCGTTTCCATCTATCTCCGTACGACAACCGGGCAGCCCCCTCCCCAACGAGGGCTGCCCGGTCGATGACGCTTGCCTTACGGTTTTACGGTTTTGCAGCCTGCATGGCCTTCACGGCCTGACTGCCTGACGCCCGCCGGAGCGATCAGACGGTCGGGAGCGTGCCCGGAACGGTCGGCAGCTGGACCGGGACGGAGGGCAGGTCCGCCGGAACCTGCGGGAGGTCGGCGGGGAGCTGCGGCAGGTCGGCCGGAACGGTCGGCAGGTCCGCCGGCAGCTGCGGCAGGTCGGTGGGCAGCTGCGGGAGCTCGGTGGGCAGCTGCGGCAGGTCGGCCGGAACGGTCGGCAGGTCCGCCGGCAGCTGCGGCAGGTCGGTGGGCAGCTGCGGCAGGTCGGCCGGAACGGTCGGCAGGTCCGCCGGCAGCTGCGGCAGGTCGGTGGGCAGCTGCGGCAGGTCGGCCGGGACGGTCGGCAGGTCCGCGGGGAGCTGCGGCAGGTCGGCCGGCAGCACCGGGAGAGCCGGGATGTTGGCGACGTCGGTCAGGTCGGTGGGCACGGCCGGGAGCAGGCTCAGCGCACCGTCCTTGGCGTTCCCCACGGTGGTCTGGGCGTTCGCGACCACGCCGGTGGCCAGCCCGTGGGCGAACGGCACGGTGGTGCCCGCCACGTCCTGCGCGAACGGAACGGCGGTGGACGGCACGCTCACCACGACCGGCACCAGGCGGTCGACGGTGTCCTGGGCGGCCGGAACCGCGTTGGAGGCGGTGCCCAGCGCGAAGCCCTCGGCGCTGCCGGTCACGACGTCCACGTACGGGGTGGTGCGGGCCACGGCGTCGTCGGCCAGCGCACCGGTGTCACCCACGGTCCGCTCGGCGACCGGGACGACCTTGACCACAAGGCGGTACACGGCGGGCGGCAGCACGTCCGAGGCCACACCGTCCACGGTCGGCTTGGTGGTGCCGACGACACCCTGCACCTTGCCGGTCAGCTCCTCCGGGCGGATGCCGGCGCCGGAGAGGGAGGCGAGCAGGTCATTGGCCGAACCCGGGGCGGTGGGCAGCTTCGGGGTGGCGGGGAGCTCGGTGGGCAGCTGGCCCGTGACGCCGTCGACGTTCGGCAGCGTGGAGGTGTCGGGCAGGGTCGGCAGCGAGCCGAGGCCGGGCAGGCTGGGCACGACACCGGGGACCTCGCCGGTGGGCAGGTCGAGGTCGGTGGTCTTCTTGACGGTCTTCTCGACGCCCTTGACGGCCTTGTGGGCCTTCTTGACGACCTTGCCCGGCTTGCCGGCGACGTCGCCGGTCAGGCCGTCTGTGGTGTGCTCGACGGTCTTGGTGACATCCGAGACCCGCGGCAGGTTCTCGGCACCGGGGACGCGGTCCCGCACCGGGGCGGTGACGCCGTCGACGGTGGATGCGGCGCCGTCCACGGTCTTCTTCGCGGTGTCGGTCACCTTGGAGGTGTCGGCCACGCCGCCGGTCACACCGTCGACCGTCTCGGTCACCTTGTCGGTCGACACGGTCTTGTTCACCGTCTTGGTCACGCCGTCCACGGTGCTGGTGACACCGTCGGTGGAGGGAACGGCCGGGTTCTCGGCGGCGGAGGCGGCGGCCGAGCCGAGGGCCCAGATACCCGTGGCGGCAGCGGCTACGAGGATGGAGCGGCGAAGGTTGTTGCGCATGATGGAGGAAGTCCTTCGAAAGTCAAGGGGGGTTTCGGACGGGCAGACCTGACCCGCCCCCGCGCGGCAGGTCTCATACAGACGGGGGTGAGGTCTGCCCTAGCCGGGGAATTCGAGGACTTCGTTGAACCGCTCGCGTGTCGGCGCCGAGCTCTCCGCGCGGACCGTACCGGGCTTCAGCCCGAAGGACGGCACGCCGGACGGCGGAAGAGCGGCCTGGGTGTTCCCACCACGGGAAGCGCCGCTGTCGCCGGTGTACTGGGAGGTGGCCCCGAGCGGGGACCGCGGAAGGGGCAGCGGCGCCGGGGCGCCACCGTCCGGACCGGTGCCGGAGACGGCCGCCCGGACGACGGGCCCGTGCCCGCCATGGGAGACGGCCGCGTCAAGGTGCGCGATGACGGCCTGGGCGTGTGCCCCGGGCCCCATCGGCTCCGACGCCGCGGGCGCCGACCTGTGCACGGTCGCCGGCTCGGCCTTGGCCGCGTGGTGCTCGGCGGCCGGGCCGTGGTGCGCCCCGGACTCCTGGGGGCCCAGGCCGATCGCGTCACCGATGCCGACCTCGGGAAGGCGCACCGGCAGCTCGCCGCTGGTGGCGCCGCCGACCAGGTCGTCTATCGGCTCGGTGATCTTCTGCGCCTGCCGCTCGACCGGCTCCTGGATGGGCCGCACGGTCTCCCGTACGACCTCCTCCGCCGTGTCAGTGGTACGCGCCACCACGGGCGGTGCGTGCCGCTCCACCTGCTGCCGCGCCCGCTCGGCACCCGAGGGGTCGAGCAGCCGGGAGGCGCCGGAGCGGTCGACCGACATGCCGGTGGCCTCGCCCTGGTCACTCCGCTCGGCGGCGTGAGCACTGCCACCGAAGAGGAACGCCAGGGCCAGGAACCCACCGAGGAAGAGCGCCGCCAGCAGCGCCCGCCGCGCGGCCACCGTGCGCGGCAGGCGCACGGCGACAGGCATGGCGGACGTGACAGACACGAGCGGGGCCTTCCCTGAGTACGAGGCGTACAACGGGCATGTAAGCGTGGCGATATGGCTTGTGGGCCGCCAGAACAGGACGACATCGCCAACCGGATGGCTGGATTCATGTCCTGGGCGACGAGGATGATCCTTGCACGACCCACAGGGGTCGGCGCAAGCTCCGGATCACTGATGCATCGCCATGTCCGGTATAGGCAGTTGGCGTCGTTCGATGGCCGCGGCCATCACGTCCGGGAAGAGATCGGGCGTGCAGGCGAAGGCGGGCGCGCCCAGCGCGGCGAGCGCCGCCGCGTGCTCGCGGTCGTAGCTCGGCGCCCCCTCGTCGGACAGCGCGAGCAGCGTCACGAACTGCACCCCGGACGCCTTCATCGCGGCGACCCGGCCCAGCATCTCCTCGCGTATGCCGCCCTCGTAGAGGTCGCTGATGAGGACGACGACGGTGTCGGCAGGGCGGGTGATCTGCGACTGGCAGTAGGCCAGCGCGCGGTTGATGTCGGTGCCACCGCCGAGTTGGGTGCCGAAGAGGACGTCCACCGGATCGTCGAGCTCCTCGGTCAGGTCGACCACGGAGGTGTCGAAGACGACCAGCCGGGTGGCGAGGGAGCGCATCGAGGCGAGTACGGCGCCGAAGACCGAGGCATAGACCACGGACGCTGCCATCGACCCCGACTGGTCGACGCACAGCACCACGTCCTTCTTCACCCCGCGGGCCGCCCGGCCGTATCCGATGAGCCGCTCGTGGACGACCGTCCGGTGGTCGGGCAGGTAGTTCTTCAGGTTGGCCCGGATGGTGCGGTCCCAGTCGATGTCCCGGTGGCGCGGGCGGCTGATCCGGGCGGAGCGGTCGAGCGCTCCGGCGAGGGTGGCGCGGGTGCGGGTCGCCAGCCGCTTCTCCAGATCCTCGACGACCTTACGTACGACGGCCCGCGCGGTGTTCTTGGTCGTCTCCGGCATCGCCTTGTTGAGGGACAGCAGGGTGCCCACGAGATGGACGTCCGCCTCCACGGCCTCCAGCATCTCCGGCTCCAACAGCAGGGCGGACAGCCCCAGCCGGTCGATGGCGTCGCGCTGCATGACCTGGACGACGGAGGTGGGGAAGTACGTACGGATGTCGCCGAGCCAGCGGGCCACTTGGGGCGCGGAGCCGCCGAGCCCGCCGGAGCGCGCGCCGCTCCCGGCGCCCTGGGAGCCGCCGCTGCGCCCGACGGCCGTACCGCTGCCGCCCGCGCCGTCGCCGCCTCCGGAGCCGTAGAGGGCCTCGAGCGTGCGATCCATGGCGGCGTCGGCCCCGCTGAGCGAACAGCCGGTGCCGTCGGCGCCCTGGCCGCCGAGCACCAGCCGCCAGCGCCGCAGCCGTTCCTGGTCGGTCCGGGGGTGGTCGCCCGGGGGGTGGGCGTCGTCGGGGGTGGGGTCGCCGTGGGGGTCGGCATCGACGTGGGGGTCGGCATCGTGAGGGGCGCCGTGCGTCATCGGGCTGCCTCCATGGAGTCGTTGGCGTGCGGGGCGGGATCGAGGCCCAGCAGCAGCCGCACCGTCGGTACGACGGCCGCCGCGCGGTCCGGGTCCAGCCCGGGGCCGAAGCCGGGTGCGGCGGGGGCGCCTTGGCCGCCAACGCCGGTGGGCCCGTCGGCCGCGGGGCCCCGGCGGACCAGCTCGCCCAGGGTGCGGCGCACGCCGGTGTCGTACGCGGAGAAGGTGCGCCGCAACAGCGGCAGGACGTCGGTGAACGCCTCGGCGGAAACGGAGGTCAGCCAGCGGTCGACCAGGCCGAGCAGCCGCTCGTCGTGGACGAGCAGCATGCCGCCGCCGGCACCGCCGCCGATGAACCCCTCGATCCAGGAGGCCGCTTCGGGCGGCTGGGTGCCGGGCGAGAGCGCGAGCCCCATCAGCCGGGCCGCCTCGTCCTCGGCGAGCCGGCCGTCGTCCAGCAGCAGCCGTGCGGCGCGGCCCCGGATCAGCCCGGGGGTGGCGGGGGTGCCGTCCCGCCTGGCGAGATTGCGCAGCATGGCCGCCCAGCGGGCCCGTAGGCCGTCGGCGGGACGGGGTTCGGCCGCCCGCGTCTCCGTTGTCGACAGGTCCGTTGTCGACATATCGGTCCACGTGTGTGGCTGCGTCCCGGCCCCCGTCTCTGTCCCCGTCGCTGTCCCGGCCCCCGTCGCTGTCCCGGCCGTCTCTGTCCCAGCCGTCTCTGTCCCGGCTGTCTCCGTCTCCGACAGCAGGGCGATCGCCCGGTGCACGGCCTCCATATGGCGGCGCATCTCGGCGGCACCGTCGGCGTCGAGGCCGACGCAGGCGGGCGGCAGCCCGACCAGGATCCGCTCGGCCAGCCCGACCGCGACCTCGCCGAGCGCGGCCGTGCCGGTGCCCCGTACGTCCCCGTAGCGCACCGAGCGCACCAGGGCGGGCAGGGCCTGGGCGAGATGGCCGACGTCCGCGTCGAGCGCGGCCCGGTCGGCGAGCGAGCGCATCACGATGGGGAGGGCCCCGGAGAGCCCGGCGAGCAGACAGCGCTCGGCCAGCTCGGTCACCCCGGCGAGCCCCTTGGCGCTCCGGGCCTCGGTCTCCGCCTTGGCGGTGGCCGCCGACAGCACCGTGGTGCCCCATACCCCCGCCTCGGCGACCCGCACGGCCAGCTCCGGCTCCCACCGCAGCCGCCAGGTCTCCCTGAAGGTGCCGGTGCTGCCACGCGAGACGGCCGGGGTGCCCCAGTCGACCCCGAGGAGCCGCAGCCGGTGCAGCAGACGGCTCCGCCCGGCGTCGGTCTCCTTGCGCAGGTCCAGCTCCAGCTCGCGCTCCAGCGCCTCGGGCTTGAGCCGCAGTGAACGCTGGGTGCGTGTCAGATCGCGCTGGAGCGGCACCGCCGGAGCCGACTCGGGCACTTCGCCCAGGATGTCGCCGACCACGAGCCGGTCCCGGACGAGCGCGATCGGCACATCGGAGCCGTCGCACATCACCGCCCTCACGGCGTCGAGGGTCTCGGCGAGTCCGGCGAGCGGGCGCCCGCGCATGGCGGCCAGGGTTTCGGCGAGCCTTACGGCCTCGATGACATGGGCCGAGGAGACCGCGAAGTCCTCGTCCCGCAGCAGCCCGGCGACCTTGGTGAGCCAGCGCGCGACGGGTCGGTCCGGGGCGTGGAAGAGATGGTCGTACCAGCCGGGCGAGGTGATGCCCGCCCCGTATCCGCTGTGCCGGGCCAGCCGCCGGTGGGTCCATGGCACCCAGCTGATCTCGGTCTTGACCTTGGGCAGCCCCTTGAGGAGCTTCCGGTCGGCGGTCGCGGTGGTCCGCTCCCCCAGCGCCGGTACGTGCCAGGCCCCGCAGACGACCGCTACCTCGTCCCCGAACTCCCGCCGCGCCTCGCGCAGCCGCAGCCGCATATGGGCCTCGCGCACCGCGTCGTCCTCGTGCCCGCCGTGCCCGTACTCGGCGCGCAGCGCCTCCATGGCCTCCGCCACGGCCGTAAACGCCTCGGCGCCGCCGGTGCCGCGGTGCTCGATGACGTCCTCCCACCAGCGCTCCGGGTCGTCGTATCCGGCCGCCTCGGAGAGCACGGCCAGCGGATCGACCCGCAGCCGCGCGGCCCGGTCGGCGACCGGAGCCGCTTGGCCGCCCGGGTCGACTTGGCCGGCCGGATCGGACGGAGGGGCCGGGGCGGGCGGATCGGCCGGAGCGGGCGGGTTCGCCGGACCGGCCGGGGCGGGCTCAGCCACCGGGGCGGGCGGGGCCGTCGGGGGCTTCTTCGCCGACATGGCCAGCGAGTTGGCCGCCGGGAGATCGATGAACCGCACCGGAACCTCATGTGCCAGCGCCCACTGGATGGCCGCCCACTCCGGGGAGAACCCGGCCAGCGGCCAGAACCCGGCGCGCCCCGGATCGTCCGCGGCGTGGGCGAGCAGCGCGACCGGCGGACGCATGTCCTTCTCGGCGGCGAGCCCCACGATCGCGTCCGCCTCCGGCGGCCCCTCGATCAGCACCACGCGCGGTGGGCACGCCTCCAGTGCGGCCCGCACCGCACGCGCCGACCCAGGCCCGTGGTGCCGCACGCCCAACAGCAGCGGGCCGGCGGCCCGCGCCCGTGGGGCGCCCGTCATGCGGTCACCTCTCGGCACGCGCGGTAGAAGTCCTTCCAGCCGTCGCGCTCGCGGACCACCGTCTCCAGGTACTCCTGCCAGATCACGCGGTCGGCCGCCGGGTCGCGGACGACCGCGCCCAGGATGCCCGCGGCCACATCGCCCGACCTCAGCACGCCGTCGCCGAAGTGGGCGGCGAGCGCGAGGCCGCCGGTCACCACGGAGATGGCCTCGGCCGTGGACAGCGTGCCCGAGGGCGACTTCAGCTTCGTACGGCCGTCACCGGTCACTCCGTCGCGCAGCTCACGGAAGACCGTGACCACCCGGCGGATCTCCTCGACGCCCTCCGGGAGCTCCGGGAGCTCCAGCGAGCGGCCGATCTGGGCGACGCGGCGGGAGACGATGTCGACCTCGTCCTCCGGGGTCGCGGGCAGCGGCAGCACGACCGTGTTGAAGCGGCGGCGCAGGGCGCTGGAGAGTTCGTTGACCCCGCGGTCGCGATCGTTGGCGGTCGCGATCAGATTGAAGCCGCGGACCGCCTGGACCTCCTCCCCCAGCTCCGGGATCGGCAGCGTCTTCTCGGACAGGATGGTGATCAGCGTGTCCTGCACATCGGCCGGGACGCGCGTCAGCTCCTCCACGCGCGCGGTCATGCCGTCCGCCATCGCGCGCATCACCGGGCTCGGCACGAGCGCGTCCCGGCTCGGGCCGTGGGCGAGGAGCTGGGCGTAGTTCCACCCGTACCGGATGGCCTCCTCGGGCGTCCCGGCGGTGCCCTGGACCAGCAGGGTCGAGTCACCGCTGACCGCCGCCGCCAGATGCTCCGAGACCCATGTCTTGGCGGTGCCGGGCACGCCCAGCAACAGCAGGGCGCGGTCGGTCGCGAGGGTGGTGACGGCGACCTCGACGATGCGTCGCGGGCCCACGTACTTGGGTGTGATCACGGTGCCGTCGGGCAGCGTGCCGCCGAGCAGATAGGTGGCGACCGCCCACGGCGACAGCCGCCATCGTGCGGGACGCGGGCGGTCGTCGGCGGCGGCCAGCGCGCTCAGTTCGGCGGCGAAGGCGTCCTCCGCATGTGGACGCAGCGCTTCCGCGGCTCCGGCGGCCTCTGCCGCCCCGCTCGTATCGGTGGATTCGGTTCCGGGCACAGTGACGGTCACAGCTCCCCCACGACTCGTTTCCTCGTTCCGTTTCCGGACGCGTGAACCACACTGCACCACCCCACTGACAACCGGCTGCCCGTCAGCGAACGCGCAGGTCAAAGCGATTGTCAGTGGGTGCCCGTACCGTCGCAGACATGAATCCGCAGGGGGAACGCTGGACGGCGGAGCAGGTGCTGGCCCTGGCTCCTGACACCGCGTCGCGCACGGCGGGCGGCAAGCTCGCCGCGGCCGACAAGTGGTCGGGCGCGGGCGCGCACGGGCGGGCGGTGTGGGGGCTGTGCTCGGGCAGCGGCAGCAAGCCGTACCAGACAGTGGTCGATCTGAACGGGCCCGGATATCGGTGCAGTTGCCCGAGCCGTAAGTTCCCGTGCAAGCACGCGCTGGGTCTGCTGCTGTTGTGGACGTCCGGCGAGGGGGGCGTGCCCGCGGGCGGGGAGCCGCCGGAGTGGGCCGGGCAGTGGCTCGGCGACCGCCGGGAGCGGGCCGAAAAGCTCGCCGCCGGGGCCCGGGATGGGGGCCCGGGCCCTGGCGGCGCGATGGGGGACAGCGCAGGGAAAGGGGGGAGCGGAGGCGCGGCCGATCCCGAGGCGGCGCGCCGCCGCGCCGAGCGGCGGGTCCAGCGCATCGCCTCGGGCGCCACGGAGTTGGAGCGGCGGCTCGCCGATCTGCTCCGCGACGGTCTGGCCTCCGCCGACCGCGCCGGGTACGGGGCGTGGGACGAGACGGCCGCGCGGATGATCGACGCCCAGGCACCGGGCCTTGAGGCGCGGGTGCGGGAGCTGGCGGCGATTCCGTCGTCCGGTCCTGGGTGGCCCGCCCGGTTGCTGGAGGAGTGCGCGCTGGCCCACCTGCTCAACCAGGGATTTCTCCATCTGGACAGCCTCCCGGAAAAGCTGGCCGCCACCACGCGCACCCGCGTGGGCCTCACGACACCGGTGGCCGAGCTGCTGGCGACGAAGGAGGCGATCCGGGACGCCTGGCTGGTCCTGGGCCGCCAGGACGGCACGGACGGCAGGCTGACCACGCGCCGGATCTGGCTGCGGGGCGAGCGTACGCACCGTATGGCGCTGCTGCTCTCGTTCAGCGCCCCCGGCCAGTCCCCCGAGCTCGCGCTGCCCACCGGCCTGGTCCTCGACGCGGACCTCGCGTACTACCCGGCGGCGCGGCCGCTGCGGGCGGCGATCGGCCCCCGGCACGAGGAGGGGGCGGAGGCGGCGCCTCCTGTGGCACCTCCGGCTGCTGAGGGGAGCGAGGTGGCTGGGGCCCCCGAGGGGTGCGATGTCGAGACCGCGCTCGCGGCCTATGGGGCGGCGCTCGGGGAGGATCCGTGGCTGGACGGCTGGCCGGTGGTGCTCGCCGACGTGGTCCCGGTGCCGGGGGACGACGGATGGCAGCTGGCGGACGAGCGGAGCGGCTCGGCGCTGCCCGTCGATCCGCGCTGCGCGGGGCGCACCGATCTGTGGCAGCTGATGGCGATATCCGGCGGTGGCCCGGTCACCGTCTTCGGTGAGTGCGGCCATCGCGGCTTCTCCCCCATCACCACCTGGGACCCGACCCCCGTCTCGCTCATCGGCACGGCAGCGCAGGGAGGCATTCGTTGACCAGTACGACGCCCGTCGCGTCCAGCACGTCCAGCACATCCGTCGCATCCGTCGCATCCACCGCGCCCACCGCGCCCACCGCGCCCACCGCGCCCACCGCGCCCTGGGACGATCTCGTCGCGGCCGCGCTGCTCGGCACCGAGCGGCGCACCCCGCCCGTCGCGCCGCGCCCCGGGCAGGACACGCCGTCCGCCCTGCTGGACGCGGCCGCGCTCAGCACGGTGCGGCGGCGGGCCGGACTGCGGCCCGCGCCCGCCCGGCCGGGGCCGGGCCGGGCGCCCGAGGATCCGCGGCCGGCGCTGCCCGCGGCCGCCCGCAGCAGGCTGGCGCTGCTGCTGGCCGACCGTTCGGCGCCGGGGCGCGGCGGTTCGCGCTCCGCGCCCGACCTCGCCGAGATGCTGCCGCAGTGGCTCGCGCTCGCCAATCACCACAGCTATCGCGTGCCGGACGCACTGCTTCCGGCGCTGCTCGACGCGGCCCGCGCCCGCACCGATCTGCGGGCCGAGGCGCTGACTCTGGGCGGGCCGCGTGCACTGTGGCTGGCCCGGCTCAACCCGGACTGGAAGTTCGCGCTGCGGGGCGCGGCGGGCCGGGCGTCCGCATCGCTCCCGGAGCCGTCCGGCGCGGCCGCCGCACCGGACGAGGAACAGCGGTTGTGGGAGGAGGGGCTGTTCGCCGAGCGGGTGTCGCTGCTGGCGGCGGCTCGCCACCGCGACCCGGCGGCGGGGCTGGCGCTGCTCAGCGGCACCTGGTCGACCGAGCGGGCCGAGGACCGGCTGATGTTCCTGGACTCGCTGCGCGACGATCTCTCCCCGTCCGATGAGCCGTTCCTCGAACAGGCGCTGTCCGACCGCAGCCGGAACGTCCGGGCGACCGCCGCCGAGCTGCTCTCCGCACTCCCCGACTCGGCGCTCGCCGCGCGCATGGCCGAGCGGTCGCGGGGCTGTGTGTCGTTGATCGCGGATGAGCCGACCGCCAAGGGGCTTGCCGCCAAGGGAGCGACCGACGACGGGGCGACCGACGACGGACTGACCGCCGACGAGCTGACCGCCGCTGAACGGACACCCCGGATAACCGTCCGCCCGCCGGACGAGTGCGACAGCGGAATGCAGCGCGACGGCGTCGTGCCCAAGCCGCCCTCCGGCCGGGGGGAACGGTCCTGGTGGCTGGGCCAGTTGGTGGAGGCGACCCCGCTGGACCGCTGGACCGAGTGGTTCGGCGGACGGGGTCCGGCCGAGATCGTGGCGCTGCCCGTCGCGGACGGATGGCAGGCGGATCTGCACGCGGCCTGGTGCCGGGCGGCGGTGCGGCAGCGCAGCGCCGAGTGGTGCCGTGCGCTGCTCGGCACCCCGGCGGTCGCGCCGGTCACCGCCGGGGAAGCGGCCCCCGCCGCCTGGCGGGATCCGGCGAAGCTGCTCTCCGCGCTGCCCGCCCGGGAACGGGCGGAGTGGGTGGCCGAGTTCATCGCGTCCCACGGGCTGTCCGACGCCTTCCGGCTGCTCGGGGTGTGCGCGGTGCCCTGGGCCGAGCCGCTGGGCCGGGCCGTCGTCGACGCCCTGGACATCGCCCGCGACGCGGGCAGCTACCCCTGGAGCTTCAGCGGCGTCATGGGCCTGGCCGAGCGCTGCCTGGACCCGACCCAGGCGGACCGCCTCGAAGTGCTGACGGCGATACCGGACGAGAGAGAGGGAGCGGCCCCGGGAGCCGGGGGCTACTGGGCGGAAGCGTTCCAACGCCTGGTCGGCACGCTCCGGCTGAGAGAAGCGATGCGAGCAGAGCTGGACCCGAGCTGACCCGGACCGGCTCCGGCTCGGGGGACGCCCTGGGCTCGGGGCGTACTCGGGACGTACTCGAGGCCGGTTGGTCCGGCGTCCGGACGCCCGCCCCCACGGCACTGACGGAGCGACGCGCTCCGGGGCCGTGGCTGCCCCGCGCTCCGGGGCCGTGGCTGCCCCGGGCTCCGGCCGTGCCCCGGCACCAAGGCTTGGCTCAGAGCCCTGGTCTCAAGGCCCGGGTCGGGAGCGGTGCGACAGGCCCCGGGGCGGGAACGGCAGTGCGGCGGGTCAGGCGGCTACCGGGCGAACGTTTTTGCGGACCCAGTCGACGATGGCTGTCGTGGTCGCGCCCGGAGTGAAGATCTCGGCGACGCCCTGCTCCTTGAGCGGGGGGATATCCGCATCGGGGATGATTCCGCCGCCGAAGACCTTGATGTCCTCCGCGTCGTGCTCCCGCAGCAGCTCCAGCACCTTGGCGAACAGGGTCATATGGGCACCGGACAGGATGGACAGCCCGATCGCGTCGGCGTCCTCCTGGATCGCGGTGTCGACGATCTGCTCGGGGGTCTGGTGGAGCCCGGTGTAGATGACCTCCATGCCCGCGTCGCGCAGTGCCCGCGCGATCACCTTCGCCCCACGGTCATGGCCGTCCAGCCCCGGCTTGGCCACCACCACACGGATCGGACCGGTCACACCCATCGCAGCCTCCAAACCGTCGCGCCCTTGCCCACCTCGACGTGAACGAACGTTATCCCCAGCATCCCCTACCCGGCAGTTTCGCGGCGCGCCGCGAGGGGGAAATCACACGTGGGACACGTTCACTGAAGGCCGTACCCGTACCCGTACCTGCATCCGCATCCGCATCCGCATCCGCGCGCATCGCACACCGCACACCGCGCATCCGCCGCGCGGGCGCCGCATACGCTCGGGCCGGCCACATCAGGGGAGCCGCAGCGGGGACCGTCGCACCGCGCAGCGCCGCCACGAGCCGCAGGGCGCCGCGGTGCGACGGGCGGTCCCGCGTCATGCGGTCACAGCGCCATTCACCGCGCGGCGCCGGGCATCGGGCCACCGTGCGGCCGAAGTCGTCGCCCTGACCGGGACCCATGACCCCGACCGGCACGAGCGAAGCAAACGGCTGCCCACGAGGGCGTTCGGGGGGGGAGTTTCCAGCCGTCTCTCGTGCGCCGCATCGCGGGAGGTCGGCCGCCACGGTCGTCAGCACATCGAGGCGCTCAACTACTCGCCGCTGCTGTGCGACCTCCGCACCGCCGCCGCGCTGCTCGGCCGCCATATCGAGGAGGTCTGCGTCCGCACCGGCCACGGCCAGGTGGAGACCATCGGGCACAGCCCGGGCGGCCTGATCGCCCGTTACTACGTCCAGCGTCTCGGCGGTGACGCCCGCGTCCATACCCTGGTGACGCTCGGCACCCCGCACGGCGGCACACGTATCGCGCCCCTGTTGTCCGTACATCCACTCGTGCGTCAGATGTGCCCGGACTCCCCGGTGATAACGGAGTTGCGGCAGCCTGCCCCCGATTGCCGTACGCGATTCATCGCTTTCTGGAGCGATGTGGATCAGTTGATGATCCCGAAGGAGACGGCCCGGATAGACCATCTGGATGTGATCTCCCAGAACATCCGCGTCAACGGAATCGGACATCTCGCCCTGGCGGTGCATTTCTCCATGGCCGCCCGCATCCGCGAGGCCCTGAACGCCGCCGACGAGGCGCCGGCGGACGCCTCCAGCGCGGTTCCCGAGGGTTCAGAAGCCTCGGAATTGCCGAACGCCAATCGAACATCCGGCCAAGGAAGCACGTACAGTCAGCCGAAAGACGACCAAATGCCCTTTGCCGAGATGCTCAAAACTCACGGAAGATTGTCGCTGCCGCGTACTGCCGGGTACAGTCGCCGCTAATTCTCCTGCAGCCGAGGCGAAAGAGAAGTGGTGGTGAACGACCGTCACCCGTCGGGGGCCTCTCCGACCGTCCCCGCTCCCGACGCCTCGTATCCGTACGACGAGGCTTACGGTCAGCGGCAGGACACAGCGCACGGCGTCGTCGGGTACGACGGGTACGACGGGTACTCCACCGGCAACTTCGCCCATCTGGCCACCGCCTACGGGGACAGTGACCCGCTCTACGGCGACAGCGATCCGCTCTTCGGCGCGCTTCCGGGCGCGTACGACGCCGGGCAGGGCGCCCACAGCGGTCAGTACGACGCCTCGCAGTGGACCACGGTCGACCAGCACCACCCGACCGGGTCGTACGCCACCGGCCACTACGACCTGGGCCACGACACCGGCCACCACGACACGGCCGCCCATTACGACTCCGGCGCCTACGACACCACCGCGATGTGGGCCGCCTCCGGCTATCACCTGCCGACCGGAATCCCCGCCCAGCAGGACGCCGACACCGGCGCCCAGTGGGATATCGGCGCCTGGGACACGGGCGCCACCGGCCACACCGAGCTGCCGGATCAGTGGGACCACGGCGCGGGGTACGAGGCCGAGGCGTACACCTCGGGCGTGGACACCGGTCAGACCCAGGTCTGGGACACCTCCGTCTACGGGACCGTGGACGAGGCGCGGTACGACCACTCGGGGCTGAACCAGCCGGGGTTCGACCAGCAGGGGCTCGACCACCACCCCGGCTTCGATCAGACAGGACTCGATCAGACAGGGCTCGATCAGACAGGGCTCGACCAGCCCGAGCACGAGTCCAACGCCTACGACCAGACGACCGTCTTCGAGCCGAACGCCGCCGCGTTCGACCAGACCGCCGCGTTCGAGCAGGCCGTCATCCCCGAGCAGCCCGGCGCGTTCGAGCACACCGCCGTCTTCGAGTCGGTCGACGAGCCCGACCAGCCGTACGACCCCGGTCCCGAAGCGGAACCTGAACCCGAGGCGGCGGTCATGCGGGAATCCGCCCCCTCCTCTCGCCGGGAGGTGAGCCGCGGCCGCCGCCGTACCCCGTCGTCCCGCCCCAAGCGCTCCGCGCTCCTCACCGTCGCCGTCCCCTCCGTCTGCGCCCTGGGCGTCACCGCCGTGGCCGCCGCCTCGGTCAGCGGCGTGGGAAGCGACAAGAAGGACGAGTCCACCACTCAGGCCGCCGCCGACACCGCGCCCCCCGTGAAGCCCTCCGTCGCCAACAGCAAGCTGGACTCCCAGCTCGCCGGGGTCCGCGAGGACGCCGACGACTTCCGCGACCGCACCAGCCGCGCCCAGGAACGGATCGACCTCCAGGCGCGCCAGGCCGCCGAGAAGAAGCGCAAGGCCGCCGAGGCGGCGCGCAAGGAAGCGCTGCGCCCGAAGTTCGCGCTGCCCGTCGCCCAGCACGGCCTGAGCGCCCAGTTCGGCCAGGCCGGTATCAACTGGATGTCGGTGCACACCGGCATCGACTTCCCGGTGAGCTACGGGACGCCCGTGATGGCCGCCACCGACGGCACCGTAAAGGCGCAGTGGAACGACGCCTACGGCAATATGGTCGTTCTGACCAGCCCGGACGGCACGGAGACCTGGTACTGCCACCTCAGCAGCGCCAAGATCCGCTCAGGAACCGTCAAGGCCGGGGAGACCATCGCGTACTCCGGGAACTCCGGTAACTCCACCGGCCCGCATCTGCACTTCGAGGTCCACCCCGGCGGTGGCGCGGCCATTGACCCGCTGCCCTGGCTGCGCGGCAAGGGCCTCGACCCGACCTGATCCGGGGCCACCGCCGTGGCGCGCCACCGCCGCGCCGCGCGACGCTCGCACGGCCTGCGCCCCCCTACAGCTTCTCCACCGGTGCGTACCGCAGCAGCAGCCGCTTCGGCTTCTCGTCGCCGAAATCGATCGTCGCCTCCGCGTTGTCCCCGCTGCCCTTGACCGCCACCACCGTGCCGAGCCCGAACGAGTCATGGGTGACCCGGTCCCCGATGGCCAGGGCGACCACCGGGCGCTCCTTGGCCCGCCGGGTGGCGAACCCGCCGCCCCCGGTGCGCGAACGCGACGTCGACAGACCGGACGACAGCCCCGACGGCGGGGTCGAGGCGATGCCGCCCATGGACGCGGACGGGGTGGCGGGCCCGGTGCGCCGCCAGCGCACATACTGGTCCGGGATCTCCTCCAGGAAGCGGGACGGCGGGTTGTACGCGGGCTGTCCCCAGGCGCTGCGCATCGTCGAGCGGGTCAGATAGAGCCGCTCGCGGGCCCGGGTGATCCCGACATAGGCCAGCCGCCGCTCCTCCTCCAGCTCCTTGGTCTGGCCGAGCGCCCGCATATGCGGGAAGACGCCGTCCTCCATGCCGCTGAGGAAGACGACCGGGAACTCCAGGCCCTTCGCCGTGTGCAGGGTCATCAGCGTGATCACGCCGGAGCCCTCGGTGTCCTCGTCGGGGATCTGGTCGGAGTCGGCGACGAGCGCGACCTGCTCCAGGAAGTCCGCGAGGGTGCCGGGGTTCTCCTCGCCGCGGTCCTGCTCGAACTCCAGGGCCACGGCGGCGAGCTCCTGGAGGTTCTCGATCCGGGTCTCGTCCTGCGGATCGGTGGACGCCTGGAGCTCGGCCAGATAGCCGGTGCGCTCCAGCACCGCCTCCAGGACGGTGGCCGGGCCCGCCCCGGACTCCACGATGGTGTGGAGCTCCTCCATGAGCGTGTTGAACCGCTTGACGGCGTTGGCCGAGCGGGCCGCCATGCCGTACGCCTCGTCAACCCGGCGCAGCGCCTGCGGGAAGGTGATCTTCTCGCGCAGCGACAGCGCGTCGATCATGGCCTCCGCGCGCTCGCCGATGCCGCGCTTGGGCACGTTCAGGATGCGGCGGAGCGGGACGGAGTCCTCGGGGTTGGCCAGCACCCGCAGATACGCGAGGACGTCCCGGACCTCCTTGCGCTCATAGAAGCGCACCCCGCCGACGACCTTGTACGGCAGCCCGACGCGGATGAAGACCTCTTCGAAGACACGGGACTGGGCATTGGTGCGGTAGAAGACCGCCACGTCCCCGGCCTTGGCGTCGCCCGCGTCCGTCAGCCGGTCGATCTCGTCGGCGACGAACTGGGCCTCGTCGTGCTCGGTGTCGGCCACATAGCCGGTGATCTCGGCCCCGGCGCCGGCGTCCGTCCACAGGTTCTTCGGGCGGCGGTTCTCATTGCGCTCGATGACCGCGTTGGCCGCGCTCAGGATGGTCTGGGTCGAGCGGTAGTTCTGCTCGAGGAGGATCGTCCGCGCGGTGGGGTAGTCCTCCTCGAACTGGAGGATGTTACGGATCGTGGCGCCCCGGAAGGCGTAGATCGACTGGTCGGCGTCGCCCACGACGCACAGCTCGGCGGCCGTGGTCTCCTCGGTGTCGGTGCCCACCAGCTCGCGCACGAGTGTGTACTGCGCGTGGTTGGTGTCCTGGTACTCGTCCACCAGGACGTGCCGGAAGCGGCGGCGGTAGTGCTCGGCGACGTCCGGGAACGCCTGGAGCAGATTGACCGTGGTCATGATGATGTCGTCGAAGTCCAGCGCGTTGGCCTCGCGAAGCCGCGCCTGGTACATCGCATACGCCTCGGCCAGCGATTTCTCAAAACTTCCCCCGGACTCCGTCCGGGAGGTGCCCCCTGCCGCCTGCTCGGCGAAGGTCTCCTCGTCAATCAGCTCGTTCTTGAGGTTGGAGATCTTGGCGCTGAAGGACTTCGGCGGGAACCGCTTGGGGTCGAGGTCCAGATCCCGGCAGACCAGCGACATCAGCCGCTTGGAGTCGGCCGCGTCGTAGATCGAGAACGACGAGGTGAAGCCCAGCTTCTTCGACTCCCGGCGCAGGATGCGGACGCAGGCGCTGTGGAAGGTGGACACCCACATGGCGTTGGCCCGCGGGCCGACGAGCTCCTCGACGCGCTCCTTCATCTCGCCCGCCGCCTTGTTGGTGAAGGTGATGGCGAGGATCTGGCCGGGGTGGGTGGAGCGGGCGCCGAGCAGATAGGCGATGCGATGGGTGAGCACCCGGGTCTTGCCGGAGCCGGCGCCCGCGACGATCAGCAGCGGCGAGCCGGTGTGCTCCACGGCGGCCCTCTGCTGCTCGTTCAACCCCTCGAGCAGCGCGGACGGGTCCACGGCGGGCCGGGGCGCGCCGTCCCGGTAGTGGGCCTCCCGGGGCACGGGCGCGTCGAAATCGCCGCTGAAGAGGTGATGCGGCACGTCCTCGGCGCCACCGTGGCCAGGGTGTGCCGAATCCTCGGGCGGCGGTGGCCGCTCCTCGTCCTGAGAAGGCCCGAGGTCCGCCAGGAAGCTGTCGTCAAAGAGGCTGCTCATCGCTCCCCGAGTCTAGGCCGCCCCACTGACAGCCGACGTACGAACATCACGAAACGGTTTCGGGCAAAACGGCCACCAGTCTTCACAGGAGCCCCACGTGTTGGCTACCGTCCTGCGTCAGGCGGCCCGGAAGATCCGTCGGCGAACCACGTCGGCACGGGCGCCTCCGCCGAGTCCGGTTACGCCGTGAGGCGCCCGGAGCCGGGGACCCAACAACGCAAGACCGGGGTGAATCGGCCCGAAACGGTACGGCGCACACGGTGCCGTCCGGACACGGCCGTAGGGCAACCTTCCGTACCGCCCGAACCCGTCAGCTAACCCGGTAGGCGGTCCACGGAAGGAGTCGCCTCCCTTGGCGTCGCACCGCAAGCCGCGGAGCCGAATACCCGCCCCGCTCACGGGTCACAGCCGCCGTACGGCCGTCGGGTTCACCACCGCCGCCCTCGCATCCGTCACCCTCCTCTCCCAGTCGGCCAACGCCGCGCCCACCGATCCCAAGCCGGCCGCCCAGTCGATCGAGAAGGTGAAGGAGAAGGTCGACACCCTCTACCACCAGGCGGAGACCGCCACCCAGCGCTACAACGCCGCCAAGGAGCGCACCGACCAGCAGCGGGCCAAGGTCGACAAGCTGCTGGACTCCGTCGCCCAGCGCACCGAGAAGCTCAACGAGGCGCGGCGCATGCTCGGCACCTACGCCACCGCCCAGTACCGGGACGGCGGAATGGCCCGCTCCGCCGCGACCCTGCTGTTCTCCAACGATCCGCAGGACGTCTTCGACCAGTCGCATCTGATCGACCGGATGACCGGTCGGCAGAAGCAGGCCGTCGACGACTTCCAGAAGCAGCGGGTGAAGGCCGCCAAGGAGCGCGGTAAGGCCGCCGAGAGCCTTGCCTCGCTGACCGCGTCCCAGAAGCAGCTGAAGGTCCAGAAGAAGACCGTCCAGGACAAGCTGACCGAGGCCCGGCGGCTGCTGGCGAATCTGACCGCCAAGGAGAAGGCGCGACTGGCGGCGATCGAGAAGAAGAAGGCGGAAGAGGCCCGCCGTAAGGCCGCCGAGCTGGCCGAGAAGCAGCGGCAGGAGGCGGCCGCGCGCAAGAAGCAGCAGGAGCAGAACGCGGGTGGCTCCGGTTCGACGGCGCCCTCCACGCCCTCTGTCCCGGCCAACAGCTCCAAGGCGGCCCAGGCCATCGCCTTCGCCAAGGCGCAGCTCGGCAAGCCGTACGTCTGGGGCGCCACCGGGCCCAGCTCCTTCGACTGCTCCGGGCTGACGCAGGCGGCCTGGAAGTCCGCCGGGATCTCGCTGCCGCGCACCACCTGGGACCAGGTGAAGGCCGGTACGCGCGTCTCGACGTCCCAACTCCAGCCGGGCGATCTCGTCTTCTTCTACGACGACATCAGCCATGTCGGCCTCTACATCGGCGACGGGATGATGATCCACGCGCCGAAGCCGGGCGATGTGGTGAAGAAGGCGCCGATCACGGAGATGCCGATCTACGGGAGCGTGCGGCCCTCGTAGGGCCCCTGATCCCGACGATGCCGCTGCCCGGGGGCGGACCCCGGGCAGCGGCATCGTCATCGGCTCAGCGGCGCCGTCAGCGCCTCTCGGCGCCGTCAGTGGCTCAGGTGCCGGGCTTGCGCCCGTAGACGTACACGTCGTCGCCGTTCTTCAGCAGGCTCCAGTACTTCTTGGCGTCGCCCTTACGCATGTTGACGCAGCCATGGGAGCCGGGCGGGGACCATACGCTGCCGGCGATCGAGTGAAACGCCTGGCCGCCGTCGAAGAACTGGCTGTAGGGCATGGCGACCTTGTAGAGCGTCGACCAGTGGTCGATGTTCCGCCAGTAGACCTTCTTCAGCCCGGTGCGGGTCTCGAAGCCGTCCCGCCCGGACCGCACCGGCACCGGTCCGTAGACCAGCCGGGAGCCGTCCTGGACCCAGCTCAGCTGGCGGGTGAGGTCCACACAGGCGATACGGCCCCTGTTGGTGGGGCACTTCCTCGCCGCGTTCGGATTGTGCCCGGCGGCTTTCTGGGCGCTGATGAGGCTCATCACGCCCGAGGTGATCGGGCCCGCGTAGCCGATCGTCGGGCTGACGCCGTGGTCGATCTGGAACTTCTGGATCGCGAGACAGTCCGCCCGCGACTGCCGTCCGTCCACGGGACGGCCCAGGAACCGCTCGGCCTGCCTCTGGTACGGCCCGGCGGTGGTCGTGCACGACGACGCGGCCATGCTCACCGGTGTCACCGTGCCGGCCGACCGGCCCAGCGGCCGCGCCTGAGCCTGCGCCGGACCGGCGACGGCCACCGCGAGCGGCACCGCCATCCCCGCCAGCCCCAGCGCGACGCCCACGCGCCGCCTATGACTTCTGACTGCCCCCACTACCCCCATTGGCCACTCCTCTCGACTGCCTCGTTCTTTACTAAGACAGCTCGCGAGTGCAAACGGTTGCCTCGGGATCGTGTCGCAATTGCCTTGGGTTACCCCCAGAACATTCGTTCGTCAGGTCCACAGCACGGCGATGAAGATGTTTGCCGTTGTCAAGGCGCCCACCGCGCCGAAGGCGGCCGACTCTACCTTCTCCTCGTCGCGCTTCACATAGACCAGGCCGAGGATGACGACCAATAGCGCCAGCTTGATACCGATTTTGACGGTATTGACGCTGTTGTCGTCCGCCTGGTTGAGCCCGACCAGCGCCACGCCGGTCACCAGCATGGTCAGCGCGCCGTGCAGCATCGCCGGGATCATCCGGGCCTCGCCCGCGCGCGCGGCTTTGAGCTGCGAGAAGAAGCCACCGAGCAGCGCGCCGATGCCGACGATGTGGAGGCCGACGAACACGTGAATGAGTACGTCCATGGCTCCGGAGACTAGCCGCGCGCATATCATCGTCCGGCACTCGGGTGGGGGCCTATCGCCGCTTCGATCACGGCCGCCCCACACTCCCGACCGCCCCACTCGCCGGGCGATCATCAGTCGTCACCGGATCGACGAAATCCGTGCACTCCCGTTCAATCCCCCGCACGCCCCCGCTTTCCGGCCTAGCTTCCTCCTCCAGGTGGCAGTCCGCTTCCCGTCAACCGAGGGTCCCCGCCTCATGGCGGACTGCCACCTGCCCGTCCGCTCCCCACAAGGGTCCAGGATCTGCGGAATGTCCTGGATCGCCCGAACTGGACTGCCCAAGAAAGACCAGGTGAACCGCCGCAGTGGCGTCGCACAGGAAGCCCAAGCAGCGCTCGCTCACCAGCAGCACCGCCCGCGCGGCCGCGCTCCTCGCCCTCACCGGCGCCGCGTCCGCCACCCTCCTCGACGGCACCGGACACGCCGAGAACCGCCTCACCCCCGCTCAGGTGAAGGCGAAGGTCGATGAGTACCAGCGAGAGGCCGAGGAGGCCACCGAGAAGTACAACGGCGCGAGGGAGAAGGCCGACAAGGCCCGCCGGACGCTGGAGGCGCTGCGCGACCAGGCCGCCCGCCGCACCACCCGGCTCAACACCGCGCGCAACGCCCTCGGCGCCTTCGCCACCGCCCAGTACCGCTCGGGGACGATCGCCCCGGCCCTCCAGCTCGCCCTGTCCTCCTCCCCCGACCAGTACCTTCAGCGCGCCTCGCTCGCCGAGCGCGCGGGGAGCCGCCAGGCCGCCCTGATCGCCACGATCGGCCGTCAGGAGCGGAAATTACGCCAGGTCCGCGGCGAGGCGGCCGACCGCCTCGCCGCTCTGCGCGCCTCCCGGACGGCCGCCGCCCACCACAAGCGGACCGTCCAGGAGAAGCTCGCCGCCGCCGATCGCCTCCTCGGCCGGCTGACCCTCGAGCAGCGGCAGCGCCTGCTGGCGGCGCGGGGCGGCGACAAGGCCGCCGACTCCCTCGCCCCCGCCACGGGCCGCGCCGCCCGCGCCGTCTCCTACGCGTACGCGGCCCTCGGCAAGCCGTATGTGTGGGGCGCCACCGGTCCCCACGGCTATGACTGCTCGGGGCTCACCCAGGCCGCCTGGCGCGCCGCCGGGGTGGCCCTGCCCCGCACCACGTACACCCAGATCAACGCCGGTCAGCGCGTCACCCGCGATCAACTGGCCCCCGGCGACCTGGTCTTCTTCTACTCCGGTGTCAGCCATGTCGGCCTCTACATCGGCGGCGGCCGCATGATCCACGCCCCGCGCCCCGGGGCCCCGGTCCGGTTGGCCTCCGTGGCGGACATGCCCTTCGCGGGGGCGGCCCGCCCGGCGTAGCGGTCCCCGGTCCCGGCCCGGCCCGTACAGCAGTCCCCGACGACGACCCGCCCCGCATAGCCGTCCCCGGTCCCGGCCTGGTGACACAAGGCAGACTGGCCGCATGCCACGCGAAGCCGAAACCGGGCCCGAACCCTCCGTCGTGCTGTCGGGGTACGGCCCGGTGGGCCGGGCCTACGCCGAGCGGCTGATCGGCGGCGCGCTGCCGCTGCGGCTCGCCGCCGTGCGCACCAGCGCGGCCGAGGGGCCGCCGACGGAGCCGCGCACCGGCTGGGGCCCGCTGCCGCCGCTCGCCGAGACCCTGGAGCGTACGGGGGCGGCGGTACTGGCCCAGGCCGTGCCGTCGTCCCCGGCGGTGCGCGAACAGGCCGCCGCGGACGCGCTGTCGGCCCTGCGCCGAGGCGTCCATGTGGTGACCGCCACCAAGAGCCATCTGCTCAGCCACTGGGGCGAGCTGGGCCGGGCGGCGGCCGAGGGCGGCAGCCGCGTCCGGATCTCGGGCGCCACCGGAGCCGCCCTCCCCACCGCCGACCTCGCGCGGATCGGGGTACGCGGCCTCGGCTGCCGTACGCTGCGCGCCTGCCCCAACGGCACCGCCACCTTCGTCCTGGACCGGCTGGCGGACGGCGACGCGCTGGACGACGCGGTCGCGGAGGCCCAGCGGCGCGGTATCGCCGAGGCCGACCCGACGGCCGACCTCTCCGGCGCCGACGCGGCCGTGAAGGTACGGCTGTTGGCCGCGCTGCTGTGGGGGTGGGACGCGACGGCCGTAAGGACGGAGGCGGGCCCGGGGATCGACCTCGGGACGGCGGAAGCGGCCCGTACGGCCGCCGCGCGGGGCCGCCGTCTGCGGTCGGTCGCGACCGCGACCGCCGATGAACCGCTCGTCGTCCGCGTCGCGTTGGAGGAGACGGAACCGGGCGACCCTCTGTACGCCCTCAGGGGCCCCGAGAAGGCCGCCGTCTACGGCTGCCCCGACGCGGGCGACATCACGGTGAGCGGCGGCCGCTCCAGCCCCCTGGGCGCGGCGCTCGCCATGGTGAAGGACACGCTGGACGTGGCGGGGCCGGTGGGTCACGGGTTCGCCTGAGCGGCGATCTGTCGGCGGGGTGCGGGGTGTGACGGCGCTCTGTCGGCGGGGTGCGCGGTGTGACGACGCTCTGTCGGCGGGGCGTCGGTGGCGACCGTAAGGCTGACACGCGTTCAGCCTGAGCCCCATTGGGCACCGTCCCCGCCCTCACGAACGCAAGGAGCCCCCGCATGCCTTCCGCGGCCCCGACCGAATCCTCGACCGAGCGGTGGGATGTCCACAGCCTCCCCCGGGCCGACGGAAAGACCTTTCTGGTGACCGGAGGCAACGCGGGGATCGGCTACTTCGTCGCCGAACAGCTCGCCGGTACGGGAGCCACCGTCGTCCTCGGCAGCCGGGACCCGGGCAGGGCGGACGCCGCCGTGGCCTCGATCCGTTCCCTGGTCCCCGACGCCCGGGTGCGTCATATCCGGCTGGACCTCGCCGATCTCCCGTCGCTCGAAGCCTCCGTGGAAGCGCTGGGGTCGGACCGTCTGGACGCGGTCGTCCACAACGCCGGGGTGAAGTTCGACCAGCCGCCGCGCCGGGAGACCGGGGACGGCCATGAGGCGATGTTCGGCATCAACCACCTCGGGCACTTCGCGCTGACCCACTGGCTGGCACCACTGCTCACGGCCGCCCCCGAGGGCCGCGTCATCACCACGGGCAGCTTCGCGGCCATGTCCGAACGGCTGGACCTGGACGACCTCGAGAGCACCCGCGACTACGAGCCCGAGCGCACCTATGGGCGCTCGAAACTGGCCCAGATGCTCTTCGGTTTCGAACTCGACCGACGGCTGCGGGCGGTCGGCAGCACGGTACGGAGCGTGGTCACCCACCCCGGCGGCGCGCTCGACTCCCTCACCCCCTCCCGCCCGCCCCTGCACGTCCGCACACCCGCCGAACGGCTGCGGGGTCTGCCCGCCGGAATCCTCGTCCAGGGCAAGGACGCGGCCGCCTGGCCCGCCGTACAAGCGGTCCTCGACCCATCCATCACCGGCGGCGAACTATGGACCCCCCGCCACTTCGCCCTCCGCGGCACCCCCCGCCGCCGCCCCGTCCGAGGTCATCTCGCGAACGCGGAAGTCGCGGCCCACCTGTGGTCGGCAAGCCGCGACCTGACGGGACTCGAACCGCGGTTCGGCCCGGCGTGAGGCTGGGCGTGCGGCCCGGCGTGAGGCTGGGCCTGCGGCTGGGCGTGAGGCTGGGCCTGCGGCTGGGCGATCAGGACGCGTAGTCCTTGAGTTCCCCGGTGTCGAGGGTGATCCCGACGGGATCCGGGATCTCGATGACGGCCCCGTAGGGCCGCGAGGTCAGGCTCCGGTACTTGCCGTCCTCCGGCTCGCTGAAGACGTTGACCGTGCAGTCGTCCCGGTCGATGAGGAGGTAGACCGGGATGCCCGCGCTTGCGTAGCCGTCCCGCTTGTCCAGGCGATCCCGCCGGTTCGTGTCCCCGTCGCGCGAGGTGACCTCCACGGTCATCACGACACCCTTCGGGTCGGACCACTCTCCATGCCCGGCGAAGTGCCTGCGCGGCGCGAGAGTGCCGTCCGGACGAGCGCGCCCTTGCCGGTACCCCTCTGTCTTCAGGCCCCGCTCCCGGTACAGCCGCAGATCCGGACGGTGCTGCATGCACTGCTCTTGGACCCACATGATGATCTCGTCGTGATCCCCGTCCGGCACGGGCTTGACCTCTAGCTTCCCATCGATGAATTCGAGCCTCACGGTTTCCGGCGCCGTGCGGGCAAGCTCCTCGAATTCCTCGATGCCCATCTCCGGCCGGTCAGCGGTGCTGGGGGTCATGGCTTCGCCTCCTCGCCCCCATAGTGCCCCGACATCGGGCGGTGCGTCTTGAACAATCATTCGCTCTTTTATTCGCCGGAGCGGGTCGTCTCCCAACCGGTGTTACCGGCGACCTCAGGCCTGGGTGCCGCCGTCCACCCGGAGGACCACGCCGGTCACATAGGAGGCGCGGTCGCTGAGGAGCCAGGCCGCGGCTTGGGCGATCTCATCCGGGTCGGCGGCGCGACGCAGCGGGGCGTGGGTGGTGATGCGGTCGACGATGCCGGGGGACTCCTCCTCCCATTCGCGGATCATCTCGGTGAGGGTGGCGCCGGGCGCGACGGCGTTGACGCGGATGCCCTCAGGGCCGTACGTGACGGCGGCGGACTCGGTGAGGCTGTTGACCGCGCGCTTCATGGCGCCGTAGGCGGGGAGTTCGGGGTTGCCCATGAGGCTGCCGACGCTGGAGTTGTTGACGATGGCGCCGGTTCCGGCGGTGGCGCGGATGGCGGCGACCTCGGCGTTCATGGCCAGCCAGGGGCCGCGGAGGTTGACGGCGTAGACGTGGTCGAAGTCGGCCTGCGGCAGCTGGTCCATCGGGCCCGGCTGCTGGATCGTCGCGCCGTTGTTGAAGGCCACGTCGAGCCTGCCGTACAGCTCCACGGTCCGGTCGACGGCGGCGCGGACGCTCGTCGCGTCGGCCAGGTCGCACACCACGTGATCGGCGGTGCCGCCGGCCGCGCGGATCTCCTCGGTGACCGTCTTGAGCTGGGCCTCCGTACGGGCCGCCAGCAGCACCCGGGCGCCCTCCCGGGCGAAGAGGCGGGCCGCGGCGGCGCCGATGCCGCGCCCGGCGCCGGTGATGAAGGCGACCTTGCCGGCCAGGAGACCGGCGGCCGGGGTGAGGGATGAGGTGTCCAGGGAGGTGGTGTTCGGTGTGTCGTTCATGTCCCCGAGGCTGCTGCGGGCGCCGGGGCCCAACCAGGCACCGGCTGTACCTGGCTGAGCCTCCGGCCGTCCGCGCACACTGAAGGCGTGGACAGACGAGAGCTGGCGGCGTTCCTGCGCAGCCGACGTGAGCGGATCACGCCCGCCGATGTGGGGCTGCCCGCCGGGACGCGGCGCCGGACGCCGGGGCTGCGGCGCGAGGAGGTGGCGCAGCTGGCGTTCATCTCGACCGAGTACTACACGCGGCTGGAGCAGGCCCGCGCCCCGCGCCCGTCCCGCGAGGTGCTGGCCGGGCTGGCCCGCGCCCTGCGGCTGGGCGATATCGAGCGCGATCATCTGCACCATCTCGCGGGCGCCCCGCCGGGCCCGTCGGCCGGGCCCTCCCGCGAGGTGCGGCCGAGCATCGCGAACCTGCTGCGGCGCCTGCCGAACGCGGCGGCGATCGTGCTCTCCGCGACATACGAGGTGATCGCCTGGAACGATCTGGCCGCCGCCCTCATGGAGGACTTCTCCGCCCTCCCGCGCCGCGACCGCAACTTCGTCCGCCGCGCCTTCCTCGGGCCGCACCGGGACGGGCGGCGGCTGTACGGGGTGTCGGACGCGGACGAGTTCGCCCAGACCTCGGCCCAGGGGCTGCGCGCCGCGGCCGCCCGCTACCCGGACGACCCCGAGGTGACCGAGCTGGTGGCCGAGCTGCGCTCGGGCAGCGAGGAGTTCGCCCGGCTGTGGGACTCCCACGATGTGTCCGCCAAGCCCACCCTGTGCAAGACGCTGCACCATCCGCTCGTCGGTCCCATCACCGTCAACTGCGATGTGCTGGACATCGCCGACCGGGACCAGCGGGTGATCATCTACACCGCCGACCCCGGCTCACCCGCCGAGGAGGCGCTGCGGTTGCTGTCGGTCGTCGGCACGCAGCGGATGGGGGTTCCGGGCTGAGCCGCCGCGCCGTCCGTCCCGTTCCCGCTTCCCGCTTCCCGCTTCCCGCTTCCCGCTTCCCGCTTCCCAGGCTCAGACCAGGCGGCGGGCCGTCGCCCAGCGGGTCAGCTCATGCCGGTTGGAGAGCTGGAGCTTGCGGAGCACCGCCGAGACATGGCTCTCGACCGTCTTCACCGAGATGAACAGCTGCTTGGCGATCTCCTTGTACGCGTAACCGCGCGCGATCAGGCGCAGCACCTCGCGCTCGCGCTGGGTGAGCCGGTCCAGGTCCTCGTCCACGGGCGGTGCGTCGGTGGAGGCGAAGGCGTCGAGGACGAAACCGGCGAGGCGCGGGGAGAAGACCGCGTCGCCCTCGGAGACCCGGAAGATCGCGTCCACGAGGTCGGTGCCGGTGATGGTCTTGGTGACATAGCCGCGGGCGCCGCCGCGGATGACGCCGATGACGTCCTCGGCGGCGTCCGAAACGGACAGCGCCAGGAAGCGCACCGGGCGGTCCGGATCGGCCATCAGCGAGGCGCTGCGGCGCAGCACCTCGACGCCGCCCCCGCCGGGGAGGTGGACGTCGAGCAGGACCACCTCGGGGCGGGTCGCGGTGATCACGGTCACGGCCTGGTCGACGTCGGCCGCCTCGCCGACCACCTCGACACCGGTCCGGGCCGTCTCCCCGATCTCGGCCTGCACCCCGGTGCGGAACATACGGTGGTCGTCCACGAGCACCACGCGCACCCGCCGCGCCACCTCGGCGTCGTCCGCCCCGGAACCCCCGGGGCCGCTCGTCGCGTTCGTACCGCCCGTAGCGTCGGTCATGTCGTCGCCGCCCTCTCCATCTCCAGCTCCACTTCCGTGCCCCCGTCCGGCGCGGATCTCAGCCGCGCCGTGCCGCCGTTCCGCTGCATCCGGCCGATGATCGACTCGCGTACGCCCATCCGGTCCTCCGGCACCGCGTCCACGTCGAAGCCGGGGCCGCGGTCGCGCACGGAGATGAACACCGTGGTCCCCTCGACCTCGGCGAAGACCTGGACGGCTCCGCCGCCACCGTACTTGGCCGCGTTGACCATCGCCTCGCGCGCCGCCTGTATCTGTGCGCCCAGTTTCTCGTCCAGGGGGCAGTCGCCGACCACCACCACCTCGATCGGGACGCCGTGGTGGTCCTCGACCTCCGCCGCCGTCTTCCTCACCGCCTCCGCGAGAGTGTCCGGCTCCTCGGCCTCGTCCTTGCCCGTGCCCTCCGGCCGATAGAGCCACGCGCGCAGCTCCCGCTCCTGGGCGCGGGCGAGGCGGGCCACCTCGCGGGGGTCCTCCGCGTTGCGCTGGATCAGGGTGAGGGTGTGCAGCACGGAGTCATGGACGTGGGCCGCCACCTCCGCCCGCTCCTGCGCGCGGATGCGCATCAGCCGTTCCTCGGAGAGATCCTGCGTCATCCGCACCACATACGGGCCCACCAGCAGCGCGATGCCGACAAGGACGGCCAGGGCCGCCTGGAGCACGGCCCCCAGATGCTTGGCCGAGCCCTGGAGGACGACGATCCCGGACACCCCGGCGGCCACCAGCACCACCCCCGTGGCGCCACGGGCCAGCGGCAGGACCCGCTTGCTGCGGCTGAGCTCGACCCACTGGGCGCGGCGGGCGTTGTCCACCTGGCGCCAGAAGAGGGCGACGCCCGCGCCGATGAGGAGGAGTGGCCAGATGTAGGTGTTGGCGCGGCCCAGCTGGAAGCCCTGGACGAAGATCCCCATGCCGACGCAGAGGGCGACCAGGGCGATGATCTGGCCCCGCTCCGGCCTGCGGACCAGGATCCGGCGGCGGCCGTCGGGGCCCACGGCGGTGAGCGGGCGCCCGGCGGTCGTCTCCACGCCGCCGACGCCGAGCGGGACGATGAACCAGAAGAGCGCGTAGACGAGCGCGCCGAACCCCTCCGCCATGAACAGCGCGATGAAGACGATCCGCACCCAGGCGACCGGCAGCCCGAGATGGCCCGCGAGCCCGCGCGCCACACCGCCGAGGAGGCGGCCTTCGGCACTGCGGTAGAGCTTGCGCGGGGGTGGCTCGGGGGCCGTGGGGGGCACTGCGGCGGTCATGGCTCGATCGTCACACGCCCGGCCGACAACGGGCATCAGGGTCGCCCCTGATCGTTCCCCGACCTGGGGCCCGGCGGGGCCCGGGGTCCCTCAGTCGTCCGGCGTCGCCCTGCCCGACCGGCGGCGGAACGCGTATGTGAGGGCCGAGGTCAGGGCCGCGACGCAGAGGCCGCACAGGAGGGCCGGGAGGGCGATCTCCGGGCGGACGTCCCACTCCCCGGCCGCGTCCATCCCGTACGCGGCGGCCACGCCAAGGATCACCAGCCCGGCCACCAGCTTGCCCGGCTCGAACGGATGGCGGGACCGGTCGGGGGCCACGTGCCCCAGCGAGTGACCACGCGTGTGATCGGACCGATGACCGAACCGGCGCCCGAACGAATCATCGGCCCGATGCCCGAACCGATCGCCGACCCGGTGCCCGAACCGATGCCCGACCCCATGACCGGCCCCATGCTCGACCCCGTGGTCGGCCCCATGCTCGACCCCATGGTCGGCCTCATGCCCGAACTCATGGTTGGCCCCATGGTCGGCCCCATGGTCGAACCGATGCCCGAACGAACGGCGCCTCATGAGCGCTTCACCTCCACCGCACCCAGCCCCATCTCCAGCTTGAGCGAGACCGTGCCCTCGGCCTTGCCGCCGCCCACCGGCTCCAGGGTGAGCTTGCGCTCCCGGCCCGGGCCGATGTCGACGTTGTGCTTGTCCCGCTTCTGGCCCGGCAGCCAGATGTCGCCGATCCCGACCTCGATGTCGAGCCTCACCCGGGCATCGCGCGGAACCGTCACGGCCAGTTTGCCCGCGCCCATCTCGACCCGGCTGGAGACGGAGCTGCCCGCATCCAGGGGCAGCCGGTCCAGCTTCAACTCGGCGACGCCGCCGCCCAGCTCATAGCCGTCGCGCAGCGACGCCACCGAGGTCGGGGCCCAGGTGCGGCGGGCCCAGTCGGGGGTGACGGCATCGGGAAGGGCGGCCGCGCCCGCCAGCAGCGCGCTCGTCAGCAGCGCGAGGAACACCGTGCCGCCGCCGGCCCGCCCCCAGCGGGAGCTGATGACGAGGGCGAGCCCGAAGACCCCCAGCGCGCAGGCGAACCCGATCTCGAGGCTGGTGCCCAGCGGCTGCGAGGACCACCCCGCCCGCGCCCCCACCACGGCGGCGGCGACCGCCACCAGGAAGGCCCAGCCGCCGATCGAGGCCCGGTCCGGCACCCGGCGGGCCCGCTCCGCCTTCGCCTCCCGCTTGTCGTACGGGCCGTCGTCCGGCCCCCACAGATAGCCGGTCCGCGACCCGGCCCCGGCGCCGAGCGGCCCGGTCGTACCGTCCTTGACGATCGGGTCGCGCCACCAGGAGGGGCCGGGACCGCCGCGCGTGGGCGGCGCCTTGGTCTCGGGCGGCGCGTCGGCGACGGCCTGGGCCGTGGCCGCGTCCACCGCGCCCACGCTCTCCGCCTGCCGCCGGTGGTGCGACCAATAGCCGGCACCGGCCGCCGCGAGGGCGAGCATGAACGAGAAGTACATGACGCCGCCGTTGTTGAGCATCGACAGGAAGAGCCCACAGCCCACCAGCGCCACCAGCACCGCCGTCAGCCCAGGGCCCTCGACCCGGCCCGAGAGCAGTCTGCGCCCCTCGTTCTCGTCCTCGCCGTGGAACGGGGTCAGCAGCCAGCAGAACCCGTACACGATCAGACCGAGGCCGCCCGCGACGGCCAGCACCGACAGCACCACCCGGAAGATCACCGGGTCCAGATCGCAGTAGCGGCCGAGCCCTCCGCAGACCCCCGAGATCACCTTATGGTCACGACTGCGCCGAAGGGGCGTCTGTGACAGGCGGGAACCGGACGCGGCCTCGGCCTCGTCCGCCACGGTGGGTGCTTCGGTCATGCGTCCATGGTGACAACAGGGCTGTACTCGCGACATCCGGCATGCCCCTAGGTCTTCCCTGAGATCTCCCCGGGGGTCACGGCGGCTATCGTGTCGCATCGAACGTGTGCGGGAGGGGAAAGCGGTGTCGGACGAAGGCCACCTGATAGCCGGACGTTACCGCCTGGTCGAGAAGATCGGCCGTGGTGGCATGGGCGAGGTGTGGCGCGCGGAGGACGAACTGCTGGGCCGCCAGGTCGCGGTCAAGCAGCTCTATGTCTCTCCGCACCTAGCCGATGACGAGCTGACGACCCTGCACGAACGCACCCGCCGCGAGGCGCGCAGCGCGGCCCGCATCACCCACCCCAACGTGGTCGTGGTCCATGACGTGGTGGACCACCACGGACTGCCGTGCATCGTCATGGAGTACGTGCCCTCCACGACCCTCGCCGACCTGCTGAAGGACGGCGGACGCGTCTCGCCCGACGAGGCCGCCCGCATCGGCCGCGGCATGATCGCCGCGCTGCGCGCCGCGCACGCGGCCGGGGTGCTGCACCGGGACGTCAAGCCCGGCAATGTGCTGCTCGGCCCCGAAGGCCGGGTCGTGCTCACGGACTTCGGCATCGCCATGGCCACCGGCACCTCGACGCTGACCAAGACCGGCGAGGTCGTCGGCTCCATCGACTACATCGCGCCCGAGCGGGTCAGGGGCCGCAAGCCCGGCCCCGCGTCGGACCTCTGGGCGCTGGGGGCGACGCTCTATCAGGCGGTCGAGGGGCGGCCGCCGTTCCGCAAGGCCACGGCGATCGAGACGGGTTACGCGATCGCCGTCGATCCGCTGGACCCGCCCAAACGGGCGGGCGCGCTGACCCCGTTGATCGAGAGCTTGCTGGCCAAGGAGCCGGAGCTGCGGCCCACGGCCGAGGAGACCGAACGGGCGCTGCGGCTCCCGGCGTCGGAGCCCGAGACGACATCGCTGCAGACCCCGCCGCTCGATACGACCACCAAGAATCCGCCGCTCGACGCGACCATGAACCTCTCGAGGCGACGGGAGCCCGGTACGGGCACGGACCGGGCCACGGGCACGGACGCGCACGCCGCGCCGAACGCGCCCACGACACCGACCCCGTATCAACACACGACCCACACACCGAGCACTCCGCACAACGCGACGAGCGCACCGCACAACCCGCTGAGCACTTCCCACACTCCGAGCACACCGCACGCGTCGGACCCACGGCTTCCCTCGCACCCGCCAGGCACCGGGAACACACCCGGCTCTCAGCACACCCCGCCCACCGCCACGCCGTTCACCGCGTCGACGCCGTCCATGACCACCCAGACGCCGATGCCCCCGTCGGCCCCCGCTCCGGCGCGCAAGAGCCGTAAGGCGGTGTGGACCGCAGCGGCGACCTCCCTTGCGGTCGTGGCCGTGGCGGGCGGCATCTATGTGTTCGGCCTCGACCACGACAACGGCGGGGGGAACGGCGGGAAGTCCTCCGCCACGGGCAACCCGTCCGCCTCCCCGGCCAAGCCGTACAACCCGCCGTCCGGCTACCACATCGTCACCGAGAAGAAGTTCGGCTTCTCCCTCCCCATCCCCGACGGCTGGACCCGCCAGGAGCAGAACGACCCCGACGGCAACACGGTCGACCGCACCCAGGAGGTCCGCTACCTCCACCCCAACGGGCTGGCCGGTTTCAGGATCAACGTCCTGGACTTCGCCTCCGGCAACCAGGTCCAGCACTTCAAGGACCTCGAGGTCGCGTTCAAGGACAAGAAGGAATACCCGATCTACGAGCGGTTGCGGCTCCAGGAGACGAAGTACCAGGGCATGCCCGCCGCGATCTGGGAGTTCAAATTCCGCGGCGAGGTCCGGATGTTCCGCGCGATCGACCTCGGCTTCGGCAATGAGGGCGACAAGGAATACGCGATCTACCTGAGCGCCCCGGACGCGGACTGGAGCATCTACCGGCCGATCTTCGACGAGGTACGGGACGGCTTCCGCATCATCAAATGACGGGGCAAGGGCCGGGGGCACGCCCTGCGGTGAAGATGCACGCCCCACGTGAAGAGGCGCGCCCCGGGAAGAGACGCGCCTCCCGTGAGAGCCGCGGGCTATGTGAAGAGCTGCGAGCCCTGTCGGCGCCGGCGCCGGGAGATGACGACGTCCAGGGAGAGATACGGCGCCCCGGCCAGCACCAGCGGCAGCCACGCCATCAGATAGGCCAGGTCGTTGCCGTAGTAGTACGGGTCCGACTGCCAGCTGACGGTGAGCCACAGGCTCAGCGAGATCAGCGCGCCGCCGAAGGCGGCCAGGCGGGAGAGGAGGCCCACCAGGACGCCGAGGCCGACGGCCAGTTCGCCGTAGGCCATCGCGTACCCGAAGGCGGTGGGGTCCTTGAGGGCCTGGTCGACCAGCCACGGCACGGCCGAGCTGTCCCGCACCTGGCGCATCAGCTCGCCGATCGAGCCCGATCCCGAGTCGGACAGGAAGGCCGAGTCGGTGAGCTTGTCGATTCCGGCGTAGACGAAGGTGACGCCGAGGAAGATCCGCAGCGGCAGCAGGGCGTAACGGGCGGCGGTGGCCCTGATCCCCACGGGCTGCGGCTGCCCGCCTATGCCGCTCACGCCACCCATCCCGCCCATACCGTGCACGCTCCCGCCACTGCCCGCTGTCCCCGAACCGGCCATACGATCCGCGTGTCTCATGCCGCCCGCCTCTCCCGTCGCACCGCCGTTTGGTTGCGGGTTCGACGAAACCATACGAAGCGGCCGGCCGGAACGACTCAGTCCATAACATCGATGGGATAGCGGTTGGTCTCCGCCCCCGAGGCCGTCACGACCTGCACATCCACCCGGCCCGGTTCCACGTCCACCGGGACCGGCACGGTGAGCGCGGTGTCCGTGGGGCTGCTGAAGCCCCCGGCCACCGGGACCAGCGGGACATGGACGTGCACCGCGCCGATGCGGACGACCAGCTTGGCCAGCCGGTCCGGGTCCTGGGCGCCCGGAGGGACGAAGCCGCTGCCGCGGATCTCGATGTCGTCGCCGGTGCGGATCGGGGCGTCGCGGTCGATGGCGCCCTCCTCGGGGAGGGCCCTTACGACGGACAGCACGGTCGGGCGGCCGCCCTCCGCGTACTTCCCGGTCAGGTACATCACCACCGACACGGCCGCCAGCAGCGCCAGGCCCCACGGCACATCGGGCAGCCGCCACGGCTCGCGGGCGAGGCGGACCGCGGTGAAGGCGAGGGCCACGGTGTGGACGACGATGTACTGGACATCGGCGAAGCTGCCGCGGCCCGCGTCGTCGGTCAGCAGATCGGCGGCGCGCGGGCGCACGGCCCGCACCTTCTGGAGCCGCTGCGCCCGCACCCGGGCCGCCACGACGAGCCGTGCAAGCACCGCGGCCGCACACGTCAGCGCGGCGACCGTAAGGAGCCCGGCGGTGTGGCCGAGGGCGAGCCCGTCGGTCAGCCGCTGCCGGTCGCCGGGGGCCACGGCCAGCTCGACGCCGAGCACCAGCACCGCGAAGACCGCGATCAGCAGCCAGGCGGCGGCGACGGTACGGGAGGTGGAGAGGCGGTTGTCCTCGCCGACGAGCGGGGCGAGCGGGCCGCCGTCCGCGCGGTGCAGCCGGGCGGTGAGGGTGAGCAGCGCGGCGGTGATCACGGCGGCGGTGAGCCCGGCCGTCCGCGCCACCGACCAGCCCGCGCCGATCGCCGTGGCCAACTGGCCGATCAGCAGCGCCCCGGCCGCGCCCCACACCACGCACACCGTGCGCAGCCACACCCGGTGGCGCCAGGCCGAGGTCTCGGCGCGGCCGCTGTCGGCCACCGAGCGGGCCGCGTGGGCCAGCTCGTCCGAGACCCACTGCCGGGACGCCCCGGCCGAGTGGGCGAGAGCCTTGGGAAGGCCCTCTCCGGCCGCGAAACGCTCCCGTAGGGCCACGAACGTGGCCACGGCCCTCCGGTGGCCCTCACGGGCCCCCTGAGGGCATTCACAGCCCTTGTGGCCGTGCGGGTGCCCATGAGGGTGCTGCTTTTCTGCCGTCGTGGCGTTCTCCGCCTGCTCCACCGCCACGCGGGTCGCTCCGTCGTTCACTCGTTCCGTACGGGACCGCGGGTTCGCACGGCACCGCCCAACTGTCATGTGTTGAGAGGGGATTGTGCCGCACCGCGGAGGGTGTCAGCTCAGCAGGTCCGGCTCATCGCGGGTGATCTGCAGATACAGAGGTTGATAGTTGATCCACGCCACAAGATCGTTTCCCAGCTGCTCACGCGTCCGCATCGCGTCGGCATAGTCGATGGGGACCGGCTTGCCGGACGCCTTCGCGGTCAGCTGCACCTGGGCGGCCCGCTCCATCGTGATGAACCACCACGCGGCCGCGTCGACCGAGTCCCCGACCGTCAGCAGACCGCGATTGCGCAGGATGAGGGCCTTGTGGCCGCCGAGCGCGGCGGCGATCGCGCGCCCCTCGTCCTCGTCCACGACGACCCCCGTGGTGCCCCCGTAGACCGCGTGGTCCTCGAAGAACGCGCAGACCTCCTGGGTGATCGGTTCCAGCGGCTCGCCGAGCGCGGCCAGCGCGCGGCCGTGCACCGAGCGGCTGTGCGCGACGGCCACGACGTCCGGCCGCGCCTGATGCACGGAAGAGTGAACGACGAAGGCCGCCTGATTGACGTGGGCGCGCCCCTCGACCACCTGGCCCGCCTGATTGACGAGGAGCAGATCGCTCACGGTGATGTGGCCGAAGGGCATGCCGAACGGATTCACCCAGTAGCAGTCGGTGAACTCCGGGTCCCGCACGGTGATGTGGCCCGCGACCCCCTCCTCGTATCCGAACCGCCCGAACAGACGCAGCGCCGCCGCCAGCCGCTCCTTGCGGTAGCGGCGCTCGTCATGGGGCGAGGCGTGCTGCGGGGGCATGGTGAACCGCAGCTGGTCGGTCGGTATCGGGGTGGGGGTCTGCGGCTGGTTCGTCATCGGCAGCTCCGCTCCTCTGGTGTGCTGGAGCGGAAGCTACCTCTGGGTATCGCAGGAGGCCAGAGTCAGGACGGTCCGGGGCGGGCCGCGGCGCGGGCCGGTCACTCCCACTCGATGGTGCCGGGCGGCTTGCTGGTGATGTCCAGCACCACCCGGTTCACCTGGTCCACCTCGTTGGTGATGCGGGTGGAGATCCGCGACAGCACGTCGTACGGCAGCCGCGACCAGTCCGCCGTCATCGCGTCCTCGGAGGAGACCGGGCGCAGCACGATCGGGTGGCCGTAGGTGCGGCCGTCGCCCTGGACGCCGACCGAGCGGACGTCGGCGAGCAGGACCACCGGGCACTGCCAGATGTCGCGGTCCAGACCGGCGGCGGTCAGCTCCTCGCGGGCGATGGCGTCGGCCTCGCGCAGCAGGTCCAGGCGCTCCTTGGTGACCTCGCCGACGATGCGGATGCCCAGACCCGGGCCCGGGAAGGGCTGGCGGTGGACGATCTCGTCCGGCAGGCCGAGCTCCTGGCCGACCATCCGCACCTCGTCCTTGAACAGCCGGCGCAGCGGCTCGACCAGCTGGAACTCGATGTCATCGGGCAGCCCTCCCACATTGTGGTGGGACTTGATGTTGGCGGTGCCGGTGCCGCCGCCGGACTCCACGACATCGGGGTAGAGGGTGCCCTGGACCAGGAACTCCACGTCCTCACCGGCCGCGCCCGCCTCGGCCACCAGCTCGGCCTGCGCCTGCTCGAAGACCCGGATGAACTCCCGGCCGATGATCTTCCGCTTCTCCTCGGGGTCGGACACCCCGGCGAGCGCGGTAAGGAAGCGCTCCTCGGCCTCGACGACCTTCAGCTGCACCCCGGTGGCCGCCACGAAGTCCTTCTCGACCTGCTCGGACTCGCCCTTGCGCATCAGCCCGTGGTCCACGTAGACGCAGGTCAGCTGGTCGCCGATGGCCTTCTGGACGAGGGCGGCGGCCACGGCGGAGTCCACACCGCCGGACAGCCCGCAGATCGCGCGCCTGGTGCCGACCTGCTCCCGGATCGCGGCCACGGACTCCTCGACCACATTGGTGGTGGTCCAGGTGGGCTCCAGGCCGGCGCCCCGGTAGAGGAAGTGCTCCAGCACCTGCTGGCCGTGGGTGGAGTGCATCACCTCGGGGTGGTGCTGCACGCCGTACAGCCTGCGCTCATCGCATTCGAACGCCGCGACCGGCACCACATCGGTGGACGCGGTGACGGTGAAGCCCTCGGGGGCCTGGGAGCAGGCGTCGCCGTGCGACATCCACACCTGCTGCTCCTCGGGGGTGCCCGCGAAGAGCGTCGAGCCCTGCTTGGTGACGGTGAGCGCCGTACGGCCGTACTCCCGCGCCCCGGTGTTGTCCACGGTGCCGCCGAGCGCCTTGGCCATCAGCTGGAAGCCGTAGCACATGCCGAAGACGGGGACGCCCGCCTCGAAGAGCGCGCGGTCGAGCGTGGGCGCGCCCTCGGTGTAGACCGACGAGGGGCCGCCGGAGAGGATGATCGCCTTGGGGTTCTTGGCGAGCATCTCGGCCACCGGCATGGTGGACGGAACGATCTCGCTGTAGACCCGGGCCTCACGGACCCTGCGGGCGATGAGCTGGGCGTACTGCGCGCCGAAGTCGACGACCAGGACGGTGTCGGGGGCGGCAGCAGGGGACGCTGATGGCACTTCGGCGGCCTTCCGGCGGTGGTGGCGTGCGGTGGAACAGGACTGCGGCGGGGCCACGGCTTCGGGGCGGGACCGCAGGTTTGGACTTTCGATTCTAACGGGCCCATAATCGACGCCATGTCCACGCGCATGACCTTCGTCTTTACCTATGGCACCGGCCCGTCCGGCTGCCATGGTCGTGCTGCGTAAACACTGACAGCGACTTCCCAGGCGCCCCGGGCCGGCAAAGGCCCGGGGCGTTCTGTCTTGTCTCCGGGTCTCGACCGGACTCCAGGGCTCCGCGACATGGACCAGGAGATACGGACATGAGCAGCAGCGTTTCGGCCACGGAGGCCGCCGATGTGATCGGTACCGCGCGGGAGCGGATCGACGCCCTCGACGGGCAGATCCTCGATCTCGTCCGGGAGCGGATGGCCGTCTCGGCCACCGTCCAGGAGGCACGGATCGCGGCGGGCGGGCGGCGGGTGCACCTCTCCCGCGAGATGGAGATCCTCGACCGCTACCGGCAGCGGCTGGGCAAGCCCGGTACGACACTCGCCATGACACTGCTGGAGCTGTGCCGGGGCCGGGTCTGATCCCTCCGCGTCTGATCCCTCCGCCCTCGCGGCCACGGGCAGGCGAAGGGCCCCGGGAGCGCCCGAGCGGGGCGGGCGCCCCCGGGGCCCTAGGCGGTCAGCACCGGCGTCAGGGCAGCGCCGGTGCTGAGAGGCGGCGCCGGGGGGTTGCGCCGCTGGCTTACGGGGCCCGTATGTCAGGGGTGTCTGAACGGCGTACGCCCGCGTGGTCGGACCAATGTCGGGGTGTGACCGGGGGCGTTTTCCCTCTCAGCATCGTGGTGGATGCGGAGCGCCGGGCGCAACCGTTTCGACCGGATACGGTCGGCCCCAGGCGTCCCCGGGGCCGACCGCCCTTAGGTGGTGACCGGGCTGCTGTCCCCTGCCGACCGGTCACCTCGCCGAAGCGAGGTCCCACGACGGGCCGCCTGAATCACCACAGGGGCCGCGTCTCATCGCTGCGGCGGATCTGAGCCACGCGTGGATTTTCCGGGCCGCCCCTGGCTGGCGCGGCACCGGGCACAACGAGCCCGCGCGCGGGCCGGTCACGCGCCGTACGGGTGATGACGTGCGAGGCAGGGCGCCTGTCGCGGATTCTGTGACCATTCTGTGAGCAACTGTGAAGGCAACCTTTCGGCCATTCGCCTGGTCATGTACGTGCAAACGCACGGCCATCCCGCGCCCCACCGCGACGGCCTTCCACACGCGTATCGCCCCCAGGGGATACGTACGGACCCAGAGAGGTCTTCATGAAGCTTCGCCGCGCCCTGGCGGCCGCCGCCGCGACGGCCGCCATAGCCCCCGCCGCGCTTCTCGCGGCCCCCGCCGCCTTCGCGGAGACGCCGCCGAGCGAGAGCCCGGCGCCGTCCGCCTCCGAGACCGTGACGCCGCCCCCGGAGGACCCGGCGCCGTCGGAGACCCCGACCGACCAGGCCACGCCGACCACCCCGGCGCCGTCCACGAGCGCCACCCAGGCTCCGACCCCCGGCGACCCCTCTCCCTCGTCCACCCCGACCGAGACCGCCACCCCGACCCCGACGCCGACCTCGACCGAGGAGCCGGGCGACGGCGAATGCGCGGACGACGGGGACTACAACGAGGACCCGGAGCTCAGCACGACCCTGGTCGGCCTGCCGTCCAAGGTCGTGGCGGGCAGCGGCTTCCACGGCTTCAGGTTCCAGGTGAAGAACGAGTCGGACCGCGCCTACCAGCGGGTCGACTTCGGGCTCTTCGCGGGCACGGTGCACGAGTCCGCCCCGGACGGGACGGGCAAGTACCTGACCCTGCAGTACAAGGACCCCGAGTCCGGCGCCTGGAAGGCGATCTCCACCGACGAGAGCGACCCGGGCTCCGGCTACATCGGCTACACCGATGTGCGCCCCCACGAGACCCTTACGGTCGACCTCCGGCTGAGCGTCGCCAACAGCGCGCCCGAGGGCTTCGGCTACGCCATCAGCGTCGGGGTGTACGCCGACGACGAGGGCAACTGCGTCTACTCGACCGGTGAGTACTACGAGTTCGACGTGTTGAAGGCGGGTTCGGAGCCGGGCCATGTGCCGCCGGCCGACCCGAAGCCGCAGGGTGGCAAGAAGCCGCTGCCGCACAAGCCGGAGGGCGACACGGAGATCAGCCCGAAGGGCAGCCTGGCCGAAACGGGTTCCTCCTCCGCGCTGCCGATGATCGCCGTGATCGGCGGAGTGGCGATGGCCGCGGGCGGAGGCGCGGTCTTCGTGGTCCGTCGCCGTCGCGCCACGGTCTGACGGTCCTCGCGACGGCTCTGAGGGGCGCCGTACGGGCTGTTCTCCGGCCCGTACGGCCGTCCCAACGCCCAGGCGCGCGGCGGAGGCCCGTACGGCCGTCCCAACGCCCAGTTGCCCGGCGCTCGGGCACGCGGCGCTCAGGCGCGCGGCGGGACCTTCGGCACCGGCAGCAGCGGGAGCCTCAACGCCCCGAAGGCGTCCGCCGGTACGGCGGGGCTGCGCGGCGGGACGGGCCGCAGGCGCTCGTACGGCGCCTCCGGGGCCGGGCGCGGGTCGGACTCGCCCTTGTTGGGCCACAGGGACATCGCCCGCTCGGCCTGTGCCGTGATGGTCAGGGACGGGTTGACGCCCAGGTTGGCCGAGACGGCGGCGCCGTCGACCACATGGATGCCCGGATGGCCGTAGAGCCGGTGGTACGGATCGATGACGCCCTCTTCCGGGGACGCCCCGATCGGGCAGCCGCCGAGGAAGTGGGCGGTCAGCGGGGTGCCCATGAGCTCGCCGACATTGCTGCCCGCGAAGCCGTTGATCGAGTCGGCGATGTGGCGGGCCGCCTCGGCGCCCTCGGGGATGTGGTCGGGGTTGGGCTCGCCGTGGCCCTGGCGGGCGGTGAGCAGCCCCTTCCCCGGCCCCTTCGGCTTTCGGTAGGTGGTCAGCGAGTTGTCGTGCGTCTGCATGACCAGGCCGATGATGGTCCGCTCCGACCAGCGGCGGTTGGACAGCGAGCGCACGGCCAGGGTGGGATGCCGGAGGTTGGCGCCCAGGAAGCGCAGCCAGCGCGGAACACGCCCGCCGTGCGGGATCTGCAGGATGGAGAGCATCCCCATCGCGTTGGAGCCCTTGCCGTAGCGGACGGGCTCGATATGGGTGTTCTCGTCCGGGTGGATGGACGAGGTGATCGCGACGCCCCGGGTGAAGTCCGCCCGCCCCTCCCCGCCCCGCGCGCGGCGGTAGCGGCGGTCGGTGGTCTGCGCGCCCACCAGGGCCTCGGAGTTGGTGCGGGTGAGGATGCCGAGCCGCTCCGAGACGCGCGGCAGCAGCCCCTTGTCCCGCATCGTGTGCAGCAGCGTCTGGGTGCCGTAGGTACCGGCGGCGAGGACGACGTACCGGGAGCGCAGCGCCTTCGGCTTGCCCTTACGGCGGTTGTCGGTCGGGACGGTGGTGACCGTATAGCCGCCGTGCGGGTCGTCGCACAGGGCGACGACGGTGGTCATCGGGTGGACCACGGCTCCGGCCCGCTCGGCGAGGTGGAGATAGTTCTCATTGAGGGTGTTCTTGGCGCCGTGGCGGCAGCCGGTCATGCACTCACCGCACTCCGTGCACGCCTTACGGGACGGGCCCGCGCCGCCGAAGTACGGATCGGGAACGGCCCCGCCCGGCGCGGCCTTGGTGGTGCCGTCGGCGTCGTGGCCGTCCCCGAAGAAGACCCCCACGGGCGCCATATGGAAAGTGTCGCCCACGCCCATCTTCTCGGCGGCCGCCTTGAGGTGGACATCGGAAGGGGTGAGGGTGTGGTTGAGACGTGCCCCGAGCATCCGCCGCGCCTGGTCGTAGTACGGGCTCAGCTCCTCCCGCCAGTCGGTGATGTGCCCCCACTGGCGGTCCCGGAAGAACGGCTCGGGCGGTACGTAGAGCGTGTTGGCGTAGTTGAGCGAGCCGCCCCCGACCCCGGCGCCCGCCAGCACCATGACCTTGCCCAGGACATGGACGCGCTGGATGCCGAAGCAGCCGAGGGCCGGGGCCCAGAGGTAGTTGCGGAGGTCCCAGGAGCTCTTGGGCAGGGTTTCGGGGGTGAACCGGCGGCCCGCCTCGAGGACGCCGACCCGATAGCCCTTCTCGGTCAGGCGCAGGGCCGATACCGATCCGCCGAATCCCGAGCCGATCACGATCACGTCGTAGTCGAAGTCACCGTCGGCGCTGTCGTCGAAAATGTCGACGTCGAGGGCGTCCACGGTGCCGAAGTCCTCTTCGTGGCCGGGCTTTTGTGCCCGCTTTTGGGCAGACCTCTCCCCTGACACTGGTACCTCCATTGAAATGTGCTGATCAGCGCAGGCGCAGTGCCTTGAGCGCACGCAGGCTGCGGGTCATGAAGTCCGCGTATTTCTCGTCCGTCATCCCGAAGGCCGGGCCGAGCGGCATCAGCCGCTGCTGGGCGACCGTCTGCGGTTCGGTGAACCTGAGGATGCCCTCGGAGCCATGGCGGCGGCCGAGTCCGGAGTCGCCCATGCCGCCCATGGGAGACGCGACACTGCCGAAGGCGGCGGCGTAGCTCTCGTTGAGGTTGACGGTGCCCGCGCGCAGCCGGGTGGCGATCGCGCGGCCGCGCCGGGAGTCCTTGGTCCAGACGCTGGCGTTCAGACCGTAGGACGTCGCGTTGGCGCGCTCGACGGCCTCGTCCTCGTCGCGGAAGCGGTAGACGGAGACGACCGGGCCGAAGGTCTCCTCGGTACAGACGGCCATCGGGGACTCCACGCCGTCCAGGATCGTCGGCTCGTAGAAGTACGGGCCGATGTCGGGGCGGGCGCGGCCACCGGCGAGCACCGTGGCGCCCTTGGAGACGGCCTCGTCCACATGGCGGGTGACGGTCTCCAACTGGCGCTCCGAGACGAGCGAGCCCATCTCCGCCCCGTACGCGAGGGCGGTGCCGAGCCGCATGGCCTTCGTACGGGCAGCGAAGCGCTCCAGGAAGTCGTCCGCGATCGACTCGTGGACGTACAGCCGCTCCATGGAGATGCACAGCTGTCCGGCGGAGGCGAAGCTTCCGCGCACCGCGCCGTCGACCGCGCGGGCGAGGTCGGCGTCACGCAGCACCAGCATGGCGTTCTTACCGCCGAGTTCGAGGGAGCAGCCCACCAGGCGGGCGGCGGCGGCCTGGGCCACCTCGCGGCCGGTGCGGGTGGAGCCGGTGAACGCGACGTAGTCGGCGCGCTCGACCACGGCGGGGCCCACCACCGGGCCGTCCCCGATCACGATCTGCCACACCCCGGCCGGAAGTCCGGCCTCGACCATGAGCTCGCGCGCCCACAGGGCGGACAGCGCGGTCTCGGTGTCGGGCTTCATCACCACGGCGTTGCCCGCCACGAAGGCGGGGATCGCATCGCCCACGGAGAGCTGGAGGGGGTAGTTCCAGGGGGCTATGAGGCCCACGACCCCGCGCGGCTGGCGCAGTTCGGTGACCTTGGTCAGGGTGGGCACCGCGCCCAGATGCCCCTTGGGGCGCAGATACGCGGGCGCCTTACGGCCGTAATGGCGGGCCACGATGGCGACGCCCTGGATCTCCTCCTGGGCGTGCAGCCGGGTCTTGCCGGTCTCCAGCTGGATCAGGTCCAGGATCTCCGGCTGGCGGCGCAGCAGCAGATCGTGGAAGCGGAGGAGGACGGCGGCGCGCCGGCGGACGGGCGTCGCGGCCCAGGCCCGCTGGGCGGCACGGGCGTTCTCAAAGGCGGTGGCGACGTCCTCGGGAGTGGACTCGGGCAGGGCGGCGGCGAGGACTTCCCCCGTGAACGGGGTGTGGCTGACGGTGGTGCCGCTGCCGCCGACGCCCCGGGTGAGCCGGGTGACCAGCTCGGGAGTGACGACGTCGGCGGCGGTGCGGGTGCCTTCTGGGGCGACCGGATTGCCGGCGCCGCCCTGTGTGATGTGCGAGTCCGTCATGGGGGCGAGAGTAGGCCCGCCCGGCGGCTTTGGGTACCCGGCGGTAACAACTTTCGTCCCGTGGCCCCGGGCGGACCCGGCCGACTCCCTCAGAGCTTGTCGATCTTCAGATTCCGCACGATCCGCTCGTAGAGCTCCTGGCCGTCCCTCTGGGCGTCGCCGTTGGCGGGCATGGAGACCGTCAGATCCCAGGCGACCTTGGCCTTGTTGACGTAGAGGTGATCGCGCTTCACGTACCGGATGGGGTTCTTGTTGCTGCTGGTGCCGTACGGCAGATAGGAGGTGGTGACGTCCCGCGCCTCCTTCCCCTGCTGCTTCGATCCGGCCTTCTCGCTCTTGGCCTCCTCGACCGTCGCCCCGCCGCCGTCCTTGTAGAAGGCCACGATCTGGTCCGCCGCCGCGTCGAGGTCCGCGGGGTCGTTCTCGCCGTCGGGGGTGGACCGCCGCAGGGAGACGCTGAAGACACCGCTGGGGTCGTAGTACGTGACCACCGGGTTGTCCGAGTCGCTGTCGTCCTGGACCCGCCGGTACTCGCCCGGCACGGCCAGGGACGCGCCCACGACATCGCGCTCCTCCCGGACCGTCCAGCCCGGTGGCAGCCCCTCACCGGAGAACGGCTTCATGATCGTGAGCACCAGGGCGGCCGCCACCACCAGCACCAGACCGCCCAGCCCGAGCTGCGCCTTACGGTTCTTGTGCAGGATCGGCGGCACGAAGCGGCTGCCCGTGGACTGCCCGCCGCCCGGCGGGTATCCGGCCGTGGCGAGCATGGTGGGCACCGACTGCGGCTCCCGCGCCGCCGCCAGGGCCTGCCGCACCTCGGGCACCGCCGGGCGCATCGCCGGGTCCTTGCGCAGCAGTTGCATGATCAGCGTGGCGAGCGGGCCGGTGGCCCGCGCGGGGACCTGCGGTTCGGAGCCGAGCACGGCCTGGAGGGTCGCGGGGGCGTGGGAGCGGCGGAACGGCGACATGCCCTCGACGGCCGCGTACAGCACGACACCGAGCGACCACAGGTCGGACTCCGGCCCCGGCCGCTGGCCCAGCACCCGCTCGGGCGCGATGAACTCGGGCGAGCCGACGAAGCCACCCGTCTCGGTGAGCCTCTGCTCGCCCTCGATCTGCGCGATGCCGAAGTCGGTGAGCACCACCCGGTCGCTCCGGCCGAGCAGCACATTGTCCGGCTTCACATCCCGGTGCAGCACGCCCGCCTCATGGGCCGCCGCCAGCGCGCCGAGCACGGCGAGGCCGATCCGGGCCGCCTCGCGCGGATCCAGCGTGCCCTCCGTCAGCCGGTCGCCCAGCGACTGGCCGCGCACCAGCTCCATCACGATCCACGGGCGGCCGTTCTCCACCACCACGTCGTGGACGGTGACGACTGCGGGGTGGTCGATCCGCGCCGCGGCGCGCGCCTCGCGCTCCATCCGCTGATAGACCGTCTGCCGCTCGCGCTCGGGGAGATGGTCGGGAACGCGCGGCTCCTTGACCGCGACATCGCGGTCCACGATCTGGTCGTGCGCCCGCCAGACGGTGCCCATACCGCCGTGGCCCAGGCGGGAGACGAGCTGATAGCGGCCGCCGATGAGCCGCCCGCTGCTCGGATCCTGCGCGGCGGGCCGGTCTCCGGCGGGCGCCGCTTCGCCAGATCGCTGTCCGGCGGGAACCGCTTCGCCAGGCCGCTGTCCGGCGGGCGGCTGGGCGCCGCCGCGCGGATCGGCGAGCTGCGTCGGCTCGTACGCGCCCCGCGACGGCCCCGCCGCCCCGCCCCCGGCCTCCTGGCCCGGCTGCCTGGCCCCCTGGGATCCCTGATGCGCCTCATGTGCCCCGGGCGCCTCGGGTGGCGGCTGCGGCGCCGGCACCGGGGCCGCCGGAGCGTGCGGTGGCGGCAGGCTGTAGCTGGTGGGCTCGTTCACCCGTCCCCCGTCGTTCGTCATGCGCCCATCATTACCCAGTCGGCGGCACCGCTGTGGAGACGCCGTGGGCGCTCGTGACAAAGCCGTTGCGACGTCGCTCAGTTCCCCGCGCCGGGGCGTGCGAACGTGGCGGCGGCGGTGTCGAAATGCCGCTTGCCCAGGGATTTCTCACCCACGGGGGCAGATAGCCACAGGTCGTACATTTTGCCGTTTTCATTCCAGCTCAGGTCGTATGTCTGCCGTGAGCCGCCGTCGTCGGCCGAGCCGTTCCAGATGAACGCCCACAGGGCGGCGGGGCGGTCGTTGTGCTCGGTCTCGATGACCTGGCCGCTGCGGTAGCCCGGATAGTCCTGCGGGCCCTTGGCGTCCGCCTTACGGCTGAGCCCGAGCGGGCCCTCGGGGCTCTGCTCCTGAACGTGGATCCCGATCCGGAACTCCATACCGGGCGAGTTGTAGTAGACCCGGGGCGCCTTGTACTCGCGGGCGAACCCCTCGGGCACGGCGAGCGAGAAGCCGACCGGGTCCTTGACCAGCTCATAGCCCTCGGGGATCCGGTCCGACGGGCTCGCCGTGGGCTCGGAGTCCTTCACGGGCCGCTGCGGCGCCTTCTCGGGGGCGCCCGGGCTCCGCGAACTCCCCTTGTCGGCGCTCTGGCTCGTACGCCCGCCCAGCGCCGCGTCGCCGTCACCGCCCCCGTCGTCCAGCAGCGCCACGACACCCGCGGCCACACCGGCGAGCGCGACCACCGCCGCGGCCGCCATAAGGACCGTACGGCGGCGCCCGCCACGACCCCCGGAACGGGAACCGGCGGCGGGGGCGGCCGGGTGCGCGGAAGCGGGGAACGGCGCGGGGGAGGACACCGGAGACACCGGGGGCGGCACGGGTACGGACGCCGACGAACCGCGGCCGTCCGGCCCGAACGGCACGCTGGGCTGCGTCGGGGTGTACTCCAGCGGGATCTCCGGAGTGTCGCCCACCTCCTGGGCCATCAGCAGCATCCGCTCGACCTCGTCGGCGCTCAGCCGCTCCTCAGGAGCCCGCCGCAACAGCCCCTCGATGACCGGCGTCAGGGGCCCTGCCGCCTCCGGCACGGGGATCTCGTCGAAGACGACGGCGTGCAGCACCCCGGCCAGCGACTCGCGGTGGAACGGGGATTCGCCGCCCACCAGCGTGCAGAGCAGCACCCCGAGCGACCACAGGTCCGACTCCGGCCCGGTCCGCCGTCCCGACATCCGCTCCGGCGCGGTGTATTCGGGCGAGCCCACGAACGAACCGGTCTCGGTGATCGTGGTGGACCCGGTGACCTGCGCGATCCCGAAGTCCGTCAGTACGACCCGGCCGGTGCCCGACTCCACCAGCACGTTGGCGGGCTTGATATCGCGGTGCAGCACCCCGCGCACATGCGCGGCGCGCAACGCGCCCAGCAGCGCGGCCGCGATCCGCCCCGCCTCTCGCGCCCCGACGGGGCCGTCCGCGCCCAGCCGGTCGGCGAGCGAGAACCCGTCGACCAGCTCCATGACGATCCAGGCGCAGTCGTCCTCCTCGATCACATCGTGGAGGACGATCACGTTCGGATGCTTGATCTGTGCGACGGTCCGGGCCTCGCGCAGGGTGCGCTCGCCGCGCAACTGCGAGTCGAAGGCCGTGAGCCCCTCGTCCACATGGAGTTCCTTGACCGCGACATCGCGGCCCAGCAACTCGTCGACGGCCCGCCAGACCGTGCCCATCCCGCCGCGTCCGAGCCGTGTGGCCAACCGGTAGCGGTTGGCGATCAGACGGCCTTCTCCCCCGGTACCCATGGGCTCATCTTGCCTCACCCCACCGGGGCCCTCGAACACCGGACCACCGACCCGCCCTCATGGGCGATTGAGCCCGGGCGCGCCATACGGGAACGTAGGGCCTGCCGATGTTAGAGGGGCGGACCGCGGCCGCCCCTTATCGGGTACAAAGCGGCCGCCCCTTATCGGGTACGAAAATGGGCCGCCCCGCAGCGGGGGTCCACGGGGCGGCCAGTCAGAGGGGGACGGGAAGGGTCAGCCAGTGACCTTCCACGTCCGGGAGCCGCTGAGCAGCTTCCGCAGGGCCGGGTCCTTCACCGCACTCGTGGCGTCCGTCGCCTTCGCGGTGACCTTGTGGGTCGTTCCGTCGCTCGGGACGCCCAGCGACGCCGGTGTCACGCTCGTCCTACCGTTCGCGGCGGTGACCTCCGCCCCGTCCACGTACCACTTCAGCGACGCGCCCTCGGGCACGTCCACCTCGATGCCCGCCGACCGCTTTACGGCCGTCGCGGTGGCCGTACGGCTGCTGAGGGCGCCGGCGTGGCGGTAGAAGCCCGCGATCATCGCCTCGCGGCCGGGGAGGCTGAACTCCCGCCCCAGGGTGCGCATGATCGAGTTGTCCGTGGGGCGGTTGATGCCCTTGGGGTAGTAGCGGCCGCCCTCGTAGGCGCCGACCGTGCCGCCGTCGGGCGAGGTCTGGCCGATCCAGCGGTACCACTTCTTCTGCTGGGCGGTCAGCTGCGCCGCGCTCAGCTTGGTGGCGTTGGACTCGTCGGGCTCGGCGCCCGTGTAGGTGCCGTACTCCGGGTAGAAGTACTCGTCGGCCAGCTTGCCGAGCGAGTGGCCGGTCTCGTGGACCGCGATCTGGTCGGAGTCGGCGTGGTCGGAGGCGGCGGTGGCGATGCCGTCATAGCCGACCTGCGAGGTGAGGGTGTAGCCCGCGCCGCCGTACTTGGTGGAGTTGGACAGCACGACCACCAGATCGGCCTGCGGCGCCTTGGCCGCGTACGACTCGACCTTCGCAGTGTCGACGCACAGCAGCCGCTCGGTGCCGTCGCACCAGAAGTACGAGCCGAGGGCGGTGTCCTTGACGACGTCCTTGGACGGGTCGCCGGAGACGCCGGACTGGTTGGAGACGGCGTCCACCGTCCAGACGTTGAAGAGGTCCTTGTACGAGGCGTAGGGCTGCACGGCGGACATCTGCTCCCACTTGGAGCGCGCGTCGGCGTGGAAGTCCTCCTGCTGGCCCGCGGTGTATCCGTCGCCGATGAAGACGACGTCCAGCTTGTCGGCCGTGGTGCCGTTGTCGACGACCGAGCCGACCTGGCCGTCGGCGGCGGCCTCCTTGGCGGACAGGGAGCGGGCGGCGCGGGCCAGCCGCTCGGGAGTGGCGGCCGGGACCTCGGTGTGGCGCGGGTGGCCGCCCGGTCCGGTGAAGTACTCCACGTCCAGGGCGCGCTGCGACGAGGCGGCGTCAGCGGCGGCGGCCGAGCCGGACGCTCCCGGCGACGCCGTGGCCGGCGCGGTCATGGCCGCGGCCGCCGCCAGGGCGATGCCTCCGGCGACGGCCGCGGTGCGCAGGGGGATGCGGCCGCGTATGCGGCTCCGTATGCGTCTGCGCACGGTGGCTCCCGAAGTCCTCGCGATAAGCGGCCAGTTAAGCAGGATTAATTCGCCGCTCAACCTAAGGGGTCCGGGTGTCGGGGGCAATGGGAATTAGGGAAGTGGCTAGGAAATCGGGCACCGCACAACCATGCGGCGCGCTCGTCGCTCAACTCCTCCCGCGCACCCCATCCCGCACCCGCCCAGCCCCTCCCGACCTGCCGCTCAGCCCCTCCCCGCTCACTCCCTCCCGTCGCGCGCCAGCCGCAGCAGCCGGTCCAGCACCCGGCGGCCGCCCGCCCGGATCCCGTCGTGCTCGAACTCGTCCGTCACCCAGGTGCGCACGCCCCGGATCGCCCGCGCGGTGGCCAGGGAGTGCTCCGTGTCCACGTACAGGTCGTCGTGGTAGATCACGGCGGCCACCGGCACGGTGTTACGGGCCAGCCGCTCGGTGTCGTACAGCGGGCCCCAGCCGGTGCGCGCGGCGAGCAGCTCGGCGGTGCGGGCGAGTGGGCGCAGCGCCACGTGGGTGTCCAGCATCCAGGGGTGCACCGTCTCGCCCGTAAGGAGCACAGGACGGTCCTCCGCGACCGCCTTACCGGCGTCGAACGCGGGGAATTCGGCGCGGATCCGCTCCGCGGCCCAGTCGGTGGCCCGGCCGTCCTGGGCGTAGGTGGACTCCAGCAGGAGGCTGAAGAGCGGGGTGGCGGCGCGGGAGAGCACGGCCGCCACCTGCTCGCGGAAGGCGTCGCTCAGCCGCGGCCCGTCGGCGGTGGGCACGAACGCGTCCTCCAGCAGGTAGTGCAGCCGGTGCGAGCCGTCGCCGGTGCCGAGCAGGAAGCCGAGCTGCTGGAGGGCGGGGACGGTGAGCCGGGTCCCGTCCGTCAGGACCTCCTCGTGGTCGGTCAGATGCCGCACCAGGGCCCGTACGGTGTCCGCGTCCCGCGGATAGCGGGCGTAGTGGGCGAGGGTCTTGCGCTCCATCCGCGGATAGGCGGTCCGGTAGACGGCGTCCGCGTCGGTGCCGGGGTCGATCGCGGGCAGTCCGCCGGCCAGCAGCACCGCGTCCAGCCCCTCGGGCGCGTGGGACAGATAGCTCACCGCGCAGAAGCCGCCGAAGCTCTGCCCGAGCACGGTCCATGGGCGGTCCCCCATGAGGCGGTGCCGGATCAGCTCGCAGTCGCGGACGATCGCGTCGGCGCGGAAGTGGGAGAGGTACTCGGCCTGTTCCCCGGGTCCGCCGCGCAGCGGCAGGGTCTGGCGGTTGGCCGGGGTGGAGCGGCCGGTGCCGCGCTGGTCGAGCAGGAGCACGCGGTATTCGTCCAGCGCGCGGTCCAGCCAGCCGGAGCGGCCCACCGGGCGGTCCGCGCCACAGCCGGGCCCGCCCTGGAGGTAGACCAGCCAGGGGAGCCGCTCGCGCTCGGCGGCGGATTTGCCCGCGGCGACGACCTCTCGTGCGTAAAGCCGGATCAGCTCGCCCTCGGGAGCCTTATGGTCGAGCGGTACGTCGAAGTGATAGTCGGCGAGGAGCAGTTCCGGCTGACGGACGGTCGTCACGGCGCCCGGCCCGGCCGGTACCGCTGTACTTGCCTGCTGCATCCTTCAATCCTTACGTTAAATGGACTTAGCCCGGCGATTAAGTTACCGCCGGGGAGAAGAGGGCACGGTGGCCGACAGAAGCGCCGGTGACGGACGGGCGGCGGGAACGGTGACGGGGGCGGCCGGGGCGGAGTCGACCGCCGCGATAGGACGCCGGGTGCTCAGACTGCGTACCGAACGCGGCTTCACCCAGCGGCAGCTGGCCGAGCCCGCGTACACCGCCGCCTATGTCTCCACCCTCGAGGCCGGGAAGGTGCGCCCCTCAGAGGCCGCGCTGCGCCATCTCGCGGACCGGCTCGGCGTCAGCTACGAGGAGCTGACCACCGGCCGCTCACCGCGCGACGCCACCCGGCTGCGCGCCGCCGTCACCGACGCCCGGCGGGCGCTGGCGACCGGCGCCGCCGAGGACGCCGCCGTGCTCTTCGCGGAGGTGCGCGACGAGGCGGAGCGGCTCGGGTTCGCCGAGGAGCGCTCGGCGGCCCTGCTGGGGCTCGGCGACTGCGCGCTGGAGACCGGTGACCTCACCGTCGCCCGGGACCACTTCGAGGCCGTGGAGCGGCTGCTCGCCGGGGAACCGCTGCCCCGCCGGATCCCGGCGATCCGCGGCCGGGCCGTGGCCCATCTCCTCGCGGGCGAACTGCGCTACTCCTGCTATCTGCTGGAGAGTTCCATCGACGAGCTCAACGCCTCGGGGCTGCACGACCCGTACGCGCTGCTGCTGCTCTATACGGCGGCCATCGCGCCCTATATGGACATGGGGGCACACGCCCGTGCCGTACGCGCCGCGGAGTTGGCGCTCGCGCTGGCGCCGAGCGTGGACGACCCCGGGCTGATCGCCCGGATGCACCGCGGGGTGGCCCGCACCCTGATCGCCGAGGGGCGGACGGCCGAGGCCGACGCCTCCCTGGCCAAGGCGCAGGAGCTGTACGAGCAGCTGCGCATCCACACCGACCTGGCGCACTGCCACTGGATGCGCGGCTATGTGCACGCCCAGGACGGCAATCTGGAGCGCGCCGAACGCGAACTGCGCACCGCCCGCGACATGCTGGCCTCCAAGCGGGCCGCTCTGTTCACCGTGCAGGTCGAGGTCGAGCTGGCGGATGTACTGCGCCGTCGCGGCTGTACGGCGGAGGCGGAGGCCCTGCTGCTGCCGCTGCTGGCGACCTCCCCCGCCGCGGGGGCCGCGAACACCGCCGGAGACCCGGAGGCGGCGCCGGGCGAGTCCGGGCCGGGCGAGGCCGGGCTGACCGCCGACCGCGGCGCGGTCCACGCGGGCGGCGCCCACCGGCTGCTGGGCCTGATCGCGGACGAACGGGGCGACGCCGAGGCCGCGGAGGAGCACTACTGCGCGGCGCTGTCCCTGCTCGAACGCACCGGCGCGGCCGGTGACCTGGCCGACCTGTGCCGGCTGCTGGGCGATCTGCTGCGCCGGGAGGGCCGTCAGGAGGCCGCGATGGACGCCTACCGCACCGGGCTCGGCCACCGCGCCGCGCCCGGCACCACCACCCTGGGCCCGGCCCCCGCCGAACCCCCCATGTGAGGCGTCCATCGGCCCCTCCCCGCCCCCACCGACCGCCCGCCCGGCCCCTCCCCGTAGCTTTTCGGGGGCCGGCCGGCGCCTGGGTCGCCGGGCCGAGCGCCTGGTCGGGGCGCACCGCACGGCGGGCGGTCGGAGAGACGAACAGGCCGCCGCGTGTGGGGGTCGCGGCGGCCTGACCGCGGCAACGCCCCGCTGCCGTGTCCGCCGATCGCGCATCGGGAGGCACTCCGGCGCGGTCACGGGGCTGGGGTTCGGGACGACCCCACGGGGTGATGCGGCTTGCGATCCACTCTGCCTGCTGGGAGCCGCCGTGGAAATCCACCATTGGTCTGCCGTCACCCCCTCCGACCGGCGGGGGTGTTCCCGCCCACTGACGGAGCCAACCACTCCATATTCGCTCTCCGATGAGGCAGGCTGTCCGGGCAATGGGCATGACAGCTGAGGACAGGGAGCGGCCGGTGATCCGTGTGGCTGTAGTGGACGACGAGGCGCTCGTACGATCCGGTCTGCGACTGATCCTGGGCACGGCCCCGGATATCGAAGTGGTCGCCGAATGTTCCGGAGCCACCGCGGTGGACACGGTGCTGGGCAGCAAGGCCGATGTGGTGCTGCTCGACATCCGGATGCCGGACGCCGACGGGCTCAGCGTCCTCAGACAGTTGCGGGCCGCGCCCGCCTCCCCCGCCGTGGCGATGCTGACGACCTTCGACGTCCAGGAGTACCTGGCGGCCGCGCTGCGCGCCGGGGCCGCGGGCTTCCTCCTCAAGGACACCGATCCGGAGCAGCTCGTACGGGCCGTGCGCACGCTCGCCGAGGGCGGCAGCGTCCTCGACCCGGCCGTCACCCGCGCCGTGATCGGCGGCTATCTCGCAGCCGAGGCGGAGGCGACGGCCGCCGAGGCCGTCGAGGCGCTCACCCCGCGCGAACGCGAAGTGCTGACGCTGCTGGGCGAAGGGCTCGCCAATCCGCAGATCGCCGAGCGGATGGGGCTGGCGCCCAGCACCGTCAAGGACCATGTACGGGCGGTGCTCGGCAAGTTGGGCGGGCTCAACCGCGTCCAGGCGGCGATCGTCGCCGACCGCGCCGGGCTCGTCACCAGCCGTCCGCCGATAGGTGGCCCCCGATGACCGTCTCCCCGCTGCCCCCGCCCCGGAACTCGTCCCCCGGCACGCCGGGCACGCCCGGCGCGTCCGGTACGCCCGGCGCGTCCCCGGCCCCGTCGCCCGCGCCCGCACCCTCCTCCTCGCCGCCGCCCGCCCCGGTCTCCCGGCGGCGGCCGCCGCAGCGAGTCATGCGCTGGGGCTCGCTGATCGTCCCCGTCCTCCTGGCGGTCGCCGACGCGCTGCTCGTCAACGGCGTCACCTTCGGCCTGGAGCTCAACGTCTCACTGGCGGCGGCGGCCGCACTGCTGGTGCGCCGGAAGCTGCCCGCGCTGGTCTTCCTGGTCACGCTGCCGGGAATCCTCATCGGCTACGTCTGGTTCGCACCGATGATCGCCCTCTACACGGTGGCCCGACTCCGCCCCGACCGGCGGCTGCTGGGCATCTCCGCGCTGCTGCTGGCCGCCGCGCACTTCATCCCCTGGCCGGTCTCCGACTTCGAGCCGACCGCGTACCGGGAGAACACCCTCACGCTGATCGACGCGTGTGTGACCTCCGTGGGGCCCATCGCGCTGGGCCTCCTGGTGCGTACGCGCGGGGAGCTCGCCGCCCGGATCGAGGACCTGACCCGCAGCCGCCGCCGCGCCGACGAGCTGATCGCCGAGCAGGTGCTGTCCACCGAACGCGCCCGGCTCGCCCGTGAGATGCACGACGTGGTCGCCCATCAGGTCAGCCTCATCAGCCTCCAGGCCGGTGCGGTGCAGATCAGCGCGGAGGACGCGAAGGCGCGGGAGGGCGCGCGGACCATCCGCGAGCTGTCCGTGCGGACCCTGGACGAACTCCGCCATATGGTCGGCATCCTGCGCGCGGCGGGCGGCGACCACGAGGAGCTGACCCCGCAGCCCCGGCTGGCCGACCTGCCCCGGCTGATCGAACTCAGCGCACTGGACGTCAGCTTCGAGACGGACAGCGCGACCCAGCGGCCGGGCCACTCGGAGGCGGTGGAACGGGCCGCCTTCCGCATCGTCCAAGAGGCGCTGACCAACGTCCGCAAGCACGCGCCGGGGGCGCGGGTGACCGTACGGGTCAACGACGCGCCGCCGGAGGGGGCGAGGGCGGCGGACGGGCCGGGAGGGGATCGCGAGGCGGTTCGGGGAACGGCTCAGGAAGCGGCGTCCGGGACGGCTCAAGGAGCGGCGTCCGGGACGGCGCCTGCGACGGCGTCCGGGACGGCGTCCGGGGCGGCTCAAGCGGCGGAGGAGACGCGGGGCCTGCGGGTCGAGGTGCGCAACGGCCCACCCGACGCCTCCGCCGTGGCCCCGGGGCTGCCGGGCGGCGGTCACGGTCTGGTCGGGCTGCGGGAGCGTGCCCAGTTGCTGGGCGGCACGCTGGAGGCCGGGCCCACGGAGGAGGGCGGCTTCGTCGTACGGGCCGACTTCCCCAAGACCCCGCGCGTCACGGGTCCGGCATGAGCGGGCCGCGTATCGCCCCGCACACCGCCCCGGGCGCACCCGTAGGCGTACGGACGCCCTTGGGCGGAAGGACGGCTCCGGGCACCCTAGGCCGACAAGGGGTCGACCGCGTCCTCGTCGTCCTCGTCCAGCTCCGTGGCCGCCCCCAGGTCGGGGTAGACGTCGAACAGCCGCCGCACCCCCAGGGCCGCCAGCACCCGGTGCACATGCGAACCGTGCGCGGCGTCCTGCGGCGGCAGGATCAGCCGCAGCCGACCCGAGCACGACCGCATCAGCCGACGCGCCGCGATCAGTACGCCGACCCCGCTGGAGTCGCAGAACCGGACCTCCGAGAGGTCCAGAACCAGCCAATGGCGGCCCTCGGCGACCGCGTCGTGGACGTGCTGCCGGACTGCGGGCGAGGTCACCAGGTCCATCTCTCCCGAGACCTGGAGAACCACCCACTCCCCCCGCCGGTCCTCCATCACCTTCAACGTCACGCGCCCGAAGCCCTTCGCTCGCCGCTAACCGGAATTCGCTGTTCCCGGGCGGCTGCCCGCCCGTCGGCGCATGAAACTCCCCCAGGCATACGCCTTGAGGGACGACCCTATGCCGCGCCGAAGCGTTTCGTCTCCCCGATCCTGCGCAAAGTGACCGTCCCAATACCATGCGCGGCCTCGTTCTCACGCACTTTGCCTGATGGACGCGTGTTGTGAGAGCCACCGGCATTACATTCGATATGAACGTGGGCATAGTGCCTGGAGGGTCGGCCGGACAACTCGGGATTGGGGGCCGCATGGCGAATGACGCACCGCCCCGCTGGGACCGCAGGATGCAACAGCGCCTGGCGCGCGGCGAAGCGGCCGCGCTCGCCGAGCTCTATGACCGATTTGCCTCACTTGTCCACGCTTTGGCGTATCGGGTCCTCGAGGACGACACCGGCGCCGACCGCGTCACCCGGGAAGTCTTCGGCTATGTCTGGGAGAACCCGGACGCGTACGACCCCCAGCAGGGCTCGCTGCGCGCCTGGATCGCCATGCTCACCCAGCGCCAGGCGGTGCACCGGCTGCGCGCGTCGCAGACCGCCTCGGCCCGCGGTGACACCCTCACGAGCGAGGCCCTGGAGGAGCGGATCCGCGAGGCGTCCGTGGCCGCCCGCGCCGACTACATCGTCACCTCCATGCCCGCCCCGCTGCGCGCCGCCCTGGAGCTCGCCTACTTCGACCGCCGCGACTACCGCCAGGCCGCGGCCGCCCTCGGGGTGACCGAGGACGAGGCCAGACGCCGCCTCCGGCTGGGCCTCCAGCTGCTGTCCACGGCCCATGTCCAGCCGCCCCGCGCGGTCTCGCCTCCCGGCTACGGACGGGCGCTGTGACCGGGCGCGGCGGGCCGGACCCGTACGACGACGCCTACGGCGAGAGCTCCGGCGGCTCCGGGGACGGAAGAGACGGGCCCGGACGGGGCAGCGACGCGGCTCCGCCGCCCCACCCCGCCGGGCCACCACGCATACCGCCGCCGCGGCCGGCCGCCGAGGACAGCGGCCACTGGCCGGGCGCCCTGGACGGCGGCATCCCCGCCCCGCGCCCGCCCACGGCGGACGAGACACGGGCGGACGAGACACGGGCGGACGAGGCCCGAGCGGACGAGGCCCTAGCGAACGAGACACGGGCGAACGAGGCATCGGCGGATTGGACACCGGACTCGGGACCGGTGCCCGGACCTGAGCCCGGACCGGAGCCCGATACGGCACCCAACCCGGAACCCGCCGCGGGCTCCGAACCGGAACCGGCCCCGGGCCCCGCCCCGGAAGCGAATCCGGAACCGGAACCCAAATCGGATCCGCGCCCGGAACCAGAACCCGAGCCACGTCCGGCCCCGGAACCCCCCGCCTCCGCGGCGCTGCCCGCGCCCGCGGCCGCGCCCATCGCACCGGCCCCGCCCCTGGCGGCGCCCACGCCCTCCGCGGCCCATCCGCTCTCGCACGACCTGCTCCGCTCGCTGCTCGGCGCCTGGGCGCTGACCGCGTGCTCGCAGGAGGAGACCTCCGCCGTCGAGGCGCATCTCAACCACTGCCCCGCCTGCGCCGAGGAGGCGCTGCGGCTGCGCGACGCCGTCGGACTGCTGCACACCGAGCACAGCCTGGACCTGGATCCGATGCTGCGCTCCCGGGTGCTCGCGGGCTGTCTGGGCCGCCGCCCGGCCCGGATACCCATGCCCGGCTGGGCCAGTGCCTACGACGCCGAGGCCGCTCGGCTGGACGCGCTGCTGCGCGACATGGGCGAGGCCGAGTGGCGTGCGCCGGTGCGGCTCAAGTGGTTCGACGGGCGGCGGCTCACCGGCCGGGACACCACGGTCGCCGGGGTGATCGGCCATCTGATGGTCGTCGACGGCATCGTCGCCGCCTCCCTGGGCCTCCCCGACCCGATGGGCGCCGCGATGGGCCCCGCCGCCCCCGGCTCACCCCTGGCCCGTACGGAGGCGTACTGGCACCACGAGCCCGGCGCCGCGTACGGGGCCGGTCCGCCCGGTGCGGTACGGGAGTTGTGGCGCGAGCAGGGCCATGCCCTGGTCCGTACGGTGTCCTTCGCCGGGCGCGGGGTCGCGGAGCTCGATGTGCCGTACGGGGACTTCGCGCTGCCGATCCGCGACGCGTTCCTCGACCGCGCCCTGGAGTGCTGGGTGCACGCCGGGGACATCGCCGAGGCCATCGACTACCCCTATGAACCGCCGGCCTCCGCCCACCTCAAGGCCATGATCGACCTGTGTGCCCGGCTGCTTCCGGGGACGCTGGCCGAGCGGCGCCGGGCCGGGCTCGCGTCCCCGCCCCGCCGGCTGGTCGAGGCGGGCACCCCGGGCCGTACGCTCCACCTCCAGGTGGAGGGCACGGGTGGCGGCGACTGGTACATCCCGCTGGACTCCCCGGCGGCGATGGCCGCGCCGGAGGAGGCGGTGGCGACGATCGCGCTGGACCAGGAGGCGTTCTATCTGCTGGCGTCCGGGCATGTGCCGCCGCAGGAGGCGGCGGCGGGCCTGTCCGGGGACACCGAGGCGATCCGGGATGTGCTCTTCGCCACAGCGTCCCTGTCCCGCCTCTGAGACAGCGTCCCTGTCCCGCCTCTGAGGAGCGCGGCGTCCCCGAGGAGCGCGGCGTCCCCGAGGAACGCGCCGATCGGCCCTAGTCGAAGACGACCGTACGGTGCCCGTTGAGCAGCACCCGGCGCTCGCTGTGCCACTTCACCGCGCGGGCCAGCGCCTGGCACTCCACATCGCGGCCGACCGCCACCAGCTGGTCCGGGGTGAGCCCATGGCCGACGCGCTCGACCTCCTGCTCGATGATCGGGCCCTCGTCCAGATCGGCGGTCACATAGTGGGCGGTGGCCCCGATCAGCTTGACCCCGCGCGCATGCGCCTGGTGGTACGGCTTGGCGCCCTTGAAGCTCGGCAGGAAGCTGTGGTGGATGTTGATGATCTTGCCCGACAGCTCCTTGCACAGGTCGTCGGAGAGGACCTGCATATAGCGGGCCAGCACCACCAGTTCCACATGCTCCGCGCGGACCAGGTCCAGCAGCCGGGCCTCGGCCTCCCGCTTGGTGTCCTTCGTCACGGGGATGTGGTGGAACGGGATCCCGTAGGAGCCGACCAGCGCCTGGAAGTCCGTGTGGTTGGAGACCACTGCGGCGATCTCGACCGGCAGCGCGCCGATCCGCGACCGGAAGAGAAGGTCGTTCAGGCAGTGCCCGAACTTGCTGACCATGAGCAGGATGCGCATCTTCTCGTCGGCGCGATGGATCTCCCAGTCCATCTGGAAGGACTCGCCGACCGCCGCGAAGCTGGCCCGCAGATCCTTCACCTTCACCGGCGAGACGGCGCGGAAGGCCACCCGCATGAAGAAGAGCCCGGTGTCACGGTCCCCGAACTGCTGGCTGTCCTCGATGTTGCAGCCGGTCATGAACAGATAGCTCGACACGGCGTGCACGATGCCCTGCTTGTCCGGGCAGGACAGCGTGAGGATGTACTGGTCGGGGACCGGATGCGACTCGCTCATGACTCCATAGCGTCCCACACCCGCGACAGCGCCCCACACCCGCGACGTCGTTCAGACCGCCTGCGTCATGATCGCCAGCACTTCGAGGGTGCGCGGCGGGATGTCCGGATCCTCGCCGTCGTTGGTCGCCAGCCGCACATGGGCCTCGCGGGCCGCCCGTACGGCCTCCGGCCAGCCATGGTGCTCGAGGTACGCCGAGACGGGGGCGTCCGCGCCCGCCTGGTGCATGATCCTCAGCACCCGCAGCACGGCGACATCGACCAGCGCCGCCTCCTGCGAGTCACGGAAGATCGTGCCGACGTACTTCTCGGCGGACCAGTTGTCCAGCCAGGTGTCCTCGACCAGCCGGTAGACGGCGTCCGTCACATCGCCGTACCCAGGCTGGCCGGCCAGCCAGCACTCCTGCTGGAAGACGGGATCCGAAAGCATATGCAGCGCCGAGCGCACATTGGTGCGCCAGCGCCACCAGGGCATGTCGTTGACAGGCATGACCCCCATGGTGGTCGAGCGGCGGGCGCGACGGGAAGACTTCTCCGAACCTTGCACAGTCACCGATCGTACGTTCTTCACACATAGAGACGGATCAGCCCCCGCTGTTCACCTCTACGTCACCATTCCTTGTCTTGTCATAGCGGCTGCGTTCCTCGCGAAGCACCAAGCTCGCTTGCCATGACCGGACGGCGACGCCCCTCCTCCCGCCCCTTTCGAGCCGCCGTCGCGGCACTGTGTACGGCGGTCGGCGCGTCGCTGCTGTCCGGCTGCGGCGCGGTGCTGCCGAACAAGGGCGACAGCGACCCCATCACGGTCATGACCTGGGCCCCGGAGGGCACCAAAGCGACCAATATGCCGGGAATGCCCGCCATGGCGAAGGCATTTGCCCGCTGGGTCAACGACTCCGGCGGCATCCACGGCCGCAAGCTCGAGGTCGTCACCTGCAACGAGCGCAACGACGCCGTCCAGGCCGCCGGCTGCGCCCAGCAGGCCAAGGAGGACAAGGCCGTCGCGGTCGTCGGCTCGTACAGCCAGTATGGCCGGTCCTTCATCTCCCCGCTGGAGGTCGCCGGTATCCCCTACATAGGCGGCTACGGGCTGACGCAGGAGGAGTTCGACAGCCCCTACTCCTATCCGGTCAACGGCGGCCAGGCCGCCCTGCTGGTGGGCAACGGCCGCCAGTTGGCCTCCCGCTGCGAGCGCACCGCGCTGGTGCGCCCCGACACCATCGCGGGCGACGAACTCCCCCAGCTCCTCAACACCGGCCTCAGGGCGGGCAATCGCGCCGACGCCCATGACGTACGCGCCCCCGAGGGCGCCGGCGACTACAGCAAGCAGGCCACCACGGCTCTGGAGGGTGTCGGCGCCGACAGCTCCCTCGGCGGCGCCGACCAGGGCGCGACCCTGGAGAGCTCGTGCGTCACCGCGGCGCTCGGCAACCGCACCGGCACCTTCTTCGACTCCTTCCGCCGAGTGCAGGAGAACCATCCGAAGGTGCGGATAGCCTCCATCCTCGGCGGCGTCCGGCAGTCCCTGATCGACTCCACCGGCGGCACCTCCAGCCCCCTGGAGGGCACCTACGCCACCGGCTGGTACCCGGCCGGGGACGATCCGCGCTGGAACCCCATGAAGAAGGTCATCAACAAGTACGCCTTCGACGACAACCGCATCGACCCGGCCGACCCCGGGACGCAGACCACCTGGATCGGCTACACGGTGCTGCGCTCGGTGCTGATGTCCCTGCACGCCGACGACATCAGCGCCCGCACCGTGCGCAACGCGCTGGACAACGGCCACGCGGTCAACACCGGCGGGCTGACCCCGACGCTGCGCTGGGGCTACGACGACACGCTGCACGTGCCCAACTACTCGCGGATCGTCAACGCGGACGTCACCTACCAGATGGTGCGCGACGGCCGGCTGGTGGCGGTGCGCAAGGGCTTCGTCAACGTGTCCAAGATCCTGGAGCGCTACCACCCGGCGGACTGAGCCACGGGTTGACCGTGGCCCACGGGTTGACCGGGGCCCACGGACCGACCGGGGCCCACGGGCTGGGCCGGGGCCCACAGGCTGGGCCGGGGCCCACGGGCTGGGCCGGGGACGGCAGCAGCGCCGTCCCCGGCCGCCCGGTCACAGGTCGGTGGCCTGGCGCGAGGTGAGGCCGTACTGGGAGGCGATCGGGTTCCACAGCCCCGAGGCCGTCTTCTTGGCCTGGGTCGCCTCGCCGCTCGCCCGCTCGGCCGCCCCCACCCGGGGCGAACGGCGGGCCTTGCCCTTGGGGCAGCCCTTCTTGCCGCCGACCTGGTCGGCCCAGGCCGCGTACTCGTTGTCGGCCCTGGCCGAGGACTTCCACGCCCTGGTGAGCGACGCGGTCAGCCGCGCGTGGTCGGGCAGCTTGTCCACCGACAGCTTGCCCAGCCGGGTCACCAGGTCATTGCGCTGGCCCGCGGCGGTCCGCAGATCGGATGCCGCGGTGGTCAGGTCCTTGCAGGACTTGATGTTGTCCACGGCCTTGATCACCGACGCCCGGCTGTTGTTGCTGTCGGCGAGCAGCGCGTCCAGCGCCTTCGCCTGCGTCTCGACGGGGTCGGGCGCCTTGGACGACTCCGCCGCGCTCGGCGAGGCGCTGCTCAGCGTCGAGTTGTCCTTACCGTCGTCGTCGCCGCCCATACTGAGCACGGCTCCCGCGGCGAGTCCGGCGACGGCGCAGCTCGCCACCACCACGACGCCGATGATCATGCCCCGCGACATCCGGCGCCGCCCACCGCCGCCATGACCGCCGTCACCACGACCGCCGGACGGCGGTTGCGGAACGTCCGGACCGAACTGCGGAAGCTGCTGCGTCTCATCGGCGCCACCGCCACCGGCACCGCCGGAGTCGCGGAACAGACCGTCGAACTCCGAGGGCGGCGGCCGGTCCCCGGGACGGCCGGGACGGATCGCGTACGGGGCGCTGCCCGGCCGCTCCGGAATCGGCGCGGGCGCGGCGGGCGCGGCGGGCGTGGGCGGGAGCACCGCGGTCTCCTCCGCGGCCGCGGCCGCGGGGGGCTGCTGGCGGTGGGCGCCCCGGCGGCCGGGGCGGACGGCGCGCAGCTGGGTGGTGGACTCGGCCGGTGACTCGGGCCGGTTCTCGGGCGGCAGCGGCGCGCTCTTGACCGGGGCGAGCGTGGTGGTAGGGGTGTCCAGGGGCGGCGGGGCCTCACCCGGGACCGGGGGTATGACCTGGGTCTCGTCCGCGTCCCCGGCGGGCTGCGGCGGCATCACCTGGGTCTCGTCGGCGGCCTGGTACGGCGGCTGCTGAGGCTGGTACGGCGGCTGCTGGGGCTGGTACGGCGACGGGACGTTGTACGGCGGCTGGGCGTTGTGCGGCGGCTGGGCCGGTCTCTCGGGAGTCGTCCAGCCCTGCTGCTGCCCGTACGGCGGCGTCTCGGGCGGCGGCGGGGCACCGAACTCGGCCCGCGGGGGCAGTTCCCCCTGCGGCGGCGGCGCGCCGAACTCACCCGGCGGCGGCAGTTCGCCCTGCTGCGGCGGTTCCGGAGCGCTCTGCGGCCCCCAAGGCTGCCCCCACGCCTGTCCCCCGGCCGGGGCGGCCCCCTGTTGGGCGTCCGAGGGCCTGTAGTCCCCCTGGGCAGGCAGCACAACCCCCTCGCGCACGGGGTGCGCGGGCGGGACCGCGGGAAGCCGCGGCTCATTCCCCTGACCGCTCTGCGTCACCGGGACTCCTTGGTTATACGGAACGACGGAATCGTCGGGTCACGCTACCGGTTCCCCAGCGGGCGCGGTGCCCATGAGCTCATCGGGACGGAGAGAGACTGGTCACCGCGACATGGGGCACATCACCACGATCGGGGGCGATATGAACCCCATCCGTACCTGCGGTAAACACAACGCAACACACTCCACAACACCCATGCCTCACCACACGCGCATCAGCCACCACAACACAACGCGCCCGTAGCACCCACACCGCTCAACGCCCCACAACGCCCGGCGCCCGGCGGACGCCCCGGGCCGAACCCCGGGCCGGATCCCGGGCCGAACCCCGGACCCAATCCCAGCCGATTCGCAGGCCGAATCAGACCGGACCCCAGGCCGAATCAGACCGGATCTCAGGCCACCTGCATCTGGAGCCGCGCCCCGAACTCCCGCACCACCGGCTCGTCCCGGTACGGCTCCAACCGCTGCTGGAAGTCGTCCAGATACTCCGCGCCCCGGTTGGACCGCAGCGTGCCCAGCAGATCCACCGCCTGGGTCCCCACATGGCACGCCTGCTCCACCTCGCGCTGCTGCACATGCGCGGTGGCCAGCAGCAGCAGCCCGATCGCCCGCCGCCGCACCCGCCCCTCCGGATGCCCCTCCAGGGCCTCCTCGGCGCGCCGCCTGGCCTGCTCGGCCTGGCCCAGGTCACGGTGACAGTGGGCCAGCTCATCGGCGAGATAGGCATGGTCGAAGTGGCGGATCCAGTTGGGCTCGTCGCCCGTGACGGAGCCCGAACCGCTGCCCACCGCCCGCTCCATGGCGTCCAGCGCCCGCCCGGCCGCGGACTGGCAGGCCCGGGCGTCCCCCATCAGGGCGTGGCCGCGCGCCTCGGCCGCCAGGAACATCGATTCGGCACGCGGCGGCACCTGGCCCCGCGCGCCCTCCTGCGCGGCCTTCGCCAGCTGGGCGATCTCCCGGGGATTGCCCAGCTGAGCGGCGAGATGGCTCATGCTGGCGGCGAGCACATAGCCGCCGTAGCCCCGGTCCCCGGCGGCCTGGGCGAGCCGCAGCGCCTGGATGTAGTACCGCTGGGCGAGACCGGACTGACCGGTGTCGACCGCCATATAGCCCGCCAGCTCCGTCAACCGCGCGACGGCCGCGAACAGTTCGCGGCCGATCGCCTCGCTGTACGAGCCGGCCAGCAGCCCGGAGACCACACTGTTCAGATAGTGGACGACGACGGGGCGCACATGACCGCTGCCGTAGCGGTGGTCCAGGTCGACGAGCGCGTCCGTCGTGGCCCGCACCGCCGCGACGTCGGACCGCCCCACCCGGGCGCCCGCGGTGCGCGCCACCTGGGCGTCCGCACCGGTGATCAGCCAGTCGCGACTGGGCTCGACCAGCGCCGAGGCGGCGACCGTCGAGCCGCTGAGGAAGTCACGGCGCCCCACATCGCTGCGCCACAACTCGCAGACCTGCTCTATCGCGCCGAGGACGGTGGGCGAGAACTGCAGACCGACCCCGGAGGCGAGGTTCTTGCCGTTGGCCATGCCGATCTCGTCGATCGTGACCGTACGGCCGAGCTTGCGGCCGAGCGCCTCGGCGATGATGCCCGGCGCCCGGCCCCGTGGCTGCTGACCACGCAGCCAACGGGCCACCGACGTCTTGTCGTACCGCAGATCGAGACCGTGCTCGGCGCCGCACATATTGACCCTGCGCGCCAACCCGGCGTTGGAGCAGCCGGCTTCCTGGATGAGCGCCTGCAGCCGTTCGTTCGGCTGCCGCGCCACAAGCGGCCTAGCGGCCATGGCATTACCCCCAGTGACTGCTTGCGTTCTCGGCGTATTCGTCCCTGTTGCTGAGTGATGCCCCGCAGATATCGCAGGTATACGGCGAATGCGGAACTTGCCCGTATTGACCGCATAGACCGCATCGTTCGCGTACGGCGCCGATCCGAGTCCGGGACCGCCCTCCCCCTGACGCCGCGGCATGGCCGCCGGACACTCGCACGCCCGTCACGCATGGTGGCTACCCGCTTACGCAGCCGCAACCCCACACGCGCCCCCGCCCGTGCACCCATGCGCCCCGCCGTGCCGTCACCGCGCACCCCGGACCCCCGACGGCACCGCCCGTGCGGGGGCCCGGCCGTAACCCTCGTTGACGGCGGAAGTTGTCCTGTGCGTGGAAGAGACCATGGACGTGACAGGACCAACGCGGTTCCCCGCGGGAACCTCGCAGATCCCTCAGCAGCGCGGGGAGCGGCTGCGCGACGCGGCGGTGCGATACGCCGAGGAGCGGCATTGGGACGTGCTCTCCGGCGCCTGGCTCGAGGCCGTGGACGGAGTGGAGCGCTGCTCCTGCGGAACCGCCGACTGCCCGGCCCCCGGCGCCCATCCGACCGGCCGGGACTGGGTGAACCAGGCCACCGGCAGCGCGGTCGTGATCCGCCGCATGTGGGCCAGGACGCCGCGCGCCTCCATCCTGCTGCCCACCGGCCGCACCTTCGACGCGCTCGACGTCCCGGAGTCCGCGGGCTGTCTGGCGCTCGCCCGCATGGAGCGCCGCCAGGTCGAGTTGGGCCCGGTCACCTGCACCCCCGGACGCCGGATCCTCTTCTTCGTCCTCCCGGGCGCCGCCGCCAAGGTCCCCGACCTGGTGCGGAATCTGGGCTGGCCGCCGAACGCGATCGACCTGACCGCCCGCGGCGAGGGCGACTACGTGGTCGCGCCGCCGACCCGGGTGGGCGTGCGCGGCCCGATCCAGTGGGCCCGGCGGCCCACCGCCGCCAACCGCTGGCTGCCCGACGCGGAAGAGCTGGTGAGCGCCCTCGCCTACGCCTGCGGCCGCGAGCGCCGCTGACACTCCGGAGGACTCCCCGGGACGGCCCCTATCGTGGAGCGACGGCGGGGGCGTTATGACCGGCCCCCGCGTGATACGTCAGTGGGACACGTCCCACGGGAAAACGGGGTTAGCCGGTGCCGCAGGAGCAAGCAGCAGACAGCGCACAGCCACAGTCGTCCCGGGCCGCCGCCGTGCGGGTGAGCGGCCTGTGGAAGCGTTACGGGGAGCAGGTCGCGGTCGCCGGGATCGATCTGGAGCTGCCCGCCGGGCAGTTCATCGGACTCGTCGGGCCCAACGGCGCCGGTAAGACCACCACGCTCTCGATGATCACCGGCCTGCTGCGCCCCGACAAGGGGACCGTGGAAATCGGCGGCCATGACGTCTGGCGGGACCCGGTCGAGGTCAAGGCGCGGATCGGGGTGCTGCCCGAGGGGCTGCGGATGTTCGAGCGGCTCTCCGGCCGGGAGCTGCTCACCTACACCGGGCGGCTGCGCGGGCTGCCCGGCGCGGAGGTCGACCGGCGCGCCACCCAGCTGCTGGACGTCCTTGATCTCGCGGGCTCCCAGAGCAAGCTGGTCATCGACTACTCCACCGGTATGCGGAAGAAGATCGGACTGGCCGCCGCGCTGCTCCACAACCCGGAAGTCCTCTTCCTCGACGAGCCCTTCGAGGGCGTCGACCCGGTCTCCGCTCAGACCATCCGCGGCGTCCTGGAGCGCTACACCCGCTCCGGCGCGACCGTCGTCTTCTCCAGCCATGTCATGGAGCTGGTGGAGTCGCTGTGCGACTGGGTGGCGGTGATCGCGAGCGGGCGGATCCGGGCCCATGGCCCGCTGGCCGAGGTGCGGGGCGACGCGCCCTCACTGCAGGACGCCTTCCTGGAACTCGTCGGCGCCAACCGGCGCGAGGCGGGCCAGAGCCTCGACTGGCTGGGCGGCGGCGCCCGATGACGCTCACCGACCCGCTCGGCGCCGAGAACCCGCTCGGCACCGCGGCTCCCGCGCCGCCCGCCGTCCCCACCGGCTCCCCCACCCCCGTCTTCGTCTCCCTGAAGCTGGCGCTGCTGCGCAACGGGCTGCGCCAGTCCAGCGGCCGGCGGGCCGCGTACATCACCTCGCTGGTGATGGCCATGCTGTTCGCCGTGTTGCAGCTGCTCGGCCTGGTGCTGCTGCGCGGTACGAACCACGTCGACGCGCTGGTCACACTGCTGACGGCGGTACTCGCCCTCGGCTGGGCGGTGATGCCGCTGTTCTTCCCCGGCGGCGACGAGACCCTCGACCCGACCCGGCTGGTGATGCTGCCGCTGCGGCCGCGCTCGCTGATCACCGCACTGCTGGTGTCCTCGCTGATCGGCATCGGCCCGCTGTTCACCCTGACCCTGGTGGCCGGTTCGGCGATCGCCGTCGCGCACGGGGCGGCCGCCGCGGTGGCGGGCGTCGTGGCCGTGGTGCTGACGGTGCTGGTGTGCGTGGCGCTGGCCCGCGCCGTCGCCACGGCCAACACCCGCCTCCTCACCAGCCGTAAGGGCCGCGATATGGCGGTGCTCAGCGGTCTGTTCGTGGCGATCGGCGCGCAGTTCGTGAACCTCGGGGCCCAGCAGCTCGGCGGTAAGAACGGCCTGTCCGTACTGGAACCGGCGTCCGCGGTGCTGCGCTGGGTGCCGCCCGCGGCGGCGGTGGACGCCGTCCAGGGCGTGAGTGACGGCGCCTACGGGGTCGCCGCGGCCCAGTTCGCGCTCACCGTCGCGGCGTTGGCCCTGCTGATGTGGTGGTGGCGCGGCACCCTCACCCATCTGATGACCACGCCGGACGCCTCCACGATCCAGGCGGCGGCGCCGCGCGAGCGGCGGTCCTCCGGCGCGGCCGACACCCCGGACGCCTCGGGCCCGTTCGCCCGGCTGCTGCCCTCGGGCCGCACCGGCACGGTGCTGCTGCGCACGCTGCGCTATGCCGTACGGGACCCGAAGACCAAGTCGGCATGGGTCACCTCGCTGGGCGTCGGCCTGCTGCTCCCCTTCATCACCGCGGCCCAGGGCAACGGCTCGATCTACTGGGCCTGCTGGGCGTCGGGGATGCTCGGCATGCTGATGTACAACCAGTTCGGCCAGGACACCTCCGCCTTCTGGATGGTCGCCCAGACGATCTCCTCGCCCCGCGACGCCTATCTGGAGCTGCGGGGCCGTGCGCTGGCGCTGCTTTTGGTCGCGGTGCCGTACGTGGCGGTGGCGGTGCTCGGCTGTGCCGCCGTCCTGAAGAGCTGGTCGGCCGCCCCCGAGGCGCTCGGCATCGCCCTGGCGCTGCTCGGCTCGATGCTGGCGACCGGCGCCCTGACCTCGGTGCTGGCCCCGTACTCCATTCCGCAGGACAGCGGCTACAAGAACGTCGTCCCGGCGCAGGCGGGGATCGCCTGGATCAGCATCCTCGGCGGGATAATCGTGGGTTCCGTGCTCTGCGCGCCGGTGCTGGGCCTGACGATCTGGCTGCATGTCTCCGGGACGCACGGCCTGCTGTGGGTGGTTTTCCCGCTGGGCGCGGTGTACGGCGCGGCCATCGCGGAGACCGGCCTGCGGGTGGCGGCGCCACGGGTCGCGGCGCGGCTGCCCGAGATCCTGGCGGCGGTCAGCAAGGGGTGAGAGTGGCGACCCGGGCACGGGCACGGACGGCGGGGCCGGGGCGATTCCCCGGCCCCGCCGCGTGCCGTCGTACGAAGCCTGCGCGCCCGAGCGCCGCACGGCCAACTGCCGTTCGCCGGACTGCCGCGCGGGCAACTGCCGTTCGCCGGACTGCCGCGCGGGCAACTGCCGTTCGCCGGACTGCCGCGCGGGCAACTGCCGCGCGCCCGACTGCCGCGCCCAACTGCCGTAACGTTCCGGCTAGTCGAGGTACTTGCTGTACACCCAGCCTCTGGTTCCAGCATGAATTCCGGTCGTGGTCCGCTTGAGGATCTTTCCGTAGGACCAGCTGTTCTCAAAGCCCCGGGTGCGGCAGAAGTACCGAAAGGAATCCCCTCGGTAAAGCGTCCCTATAGCGCGGTACCGCTTTCCCGGTCCGGTGCGGAATCTGGCGCCACTGGTCGAGACCCTGAAATTGACATCCGGGGAATTGAACTGACACGCCGATGACCCCACCGCCGACGCCGATGGTGCCAGGGCGACGGAACCGCCCAGCATCAGCGCCGCTGAGAGCACGACCATCGAGGCTTTACGTTTGATCTTCACGCGACCACCCCCCATGATCAGATAATTCATTGCGCGCCAAGGAGCGTAGCACCCGTCAATCCGGAAGCTGAGGACCCGGTAAAACCCCGACGCCCCCTCGGCGAGTCGCCGATGGACCGGTGTGGCTGACAAGTTGAAAGCCGAAGGGAATTGTCAGCCGAGCGCCTCCGGGGTGAGCCCCGCTCCATCGGGATGGCCCGACAGCGCCAGCGTCAGCTCGAACTCGGCCAGCAGCGAGCGGATCACATGCTCCACCCCCGGCTGCCCGTCCAGCCCGAGCCCATAGGCGTACGGCCGCCCCAGCAGCACCGCGCGGGCCCCCAGCGCGAGCGCCTTGAACACATCGTCACCGGTGCGCACTCCGCTGTCGAAGAGCACCGCCAGCCGGTCGCCGACCGCCTCCACCACCCCCGGCAGCGCGTCGGCCGCTCCGATCGAGCCGCCCACCTGGCGGCCGCCGTGGTTGGACACGACGACGCCGTCCATCCCCGCGTCCGCCGCGTGACGGGCGTCATCGGGGTGCAGCACGCCCTTCAGCACGATCGGGCCGTCCCAGTGCTCGCGCAGGAACACCAAGTCGTCCCAGGTCTTCCCGGGGTCGCCGAACAGCTGCACAAAGTGCAGCACCGCGGCGTCCCGGTCCTCGTGGACCGGCTTGGCGAGCCCCGCCTGGAACGCCGGATCGGTGAAGTAGTTGGCGGTGCCCACACCGTGCAGGAACGGCAGATACGCCTGGTCGAGGTCGCGCGGCCGCCAGGCCAGCAGCGGGGTGTCGAGGGTGACCACCAGGGCCGTGAAACCACAGGACCTGGCCCGGCCCAGAAAGCTCCTGGTGACCTCGCGGTCCTTACCCCAGTAGAGCTGGAACCACCGCTCACCGTCGCCCATCGCCTCCGCCACCCGCTCCATGGGCGTACTGGACGCGGAGGAGAGGATGAACGGCACGCCCTGCGCGGCGGCTGCCCGCGCCGCCGCGCACTCGGCCTCCGGATGCATGATCGACAGCACGCCGATCGGCGCGAGCGCGAGCGGCGCGGGCAGCCGGGTGCCGAACAGCTCGACCGACAGATTCCGCCGCCGTACGTCACGGAGCATCCGGGGCACGATCCGATGCCGGTCCAGCGCCGCCCGGTTGGCCCGCTCGGTGCTGCCGCTGCCCGCGCTGCCCGCCACATAGCCCACCGGCCCCGGCCCCAGCCGCGCCTCGGCCAGTTCCTCGAGCCGGGTGAGATCGGCGGGAAGCCGGGGAACGGCGCCGGTCATCCCGTTCAGATAGATCTCGTACTGAAATGCCGCCCAGTCCTTGCCGGGTTCCGGCTCCGTGCTGTCGCCACCGATCATGTGCTTCCCTTCACCTGTCCATGACTGGTCAATTTCCCATTGCTGTAAGGGAGTAGAGGACTCGTAGGATCGACGAACCGTCGATCGCGTTCAAGGGATCACACCGGAACGCGATGAGGCCACGTTCCCGCATTGGAGTTCCACTTGCCGCTGACCAAGACAACGTGGCTGCGTGCCGGCGCGCTCGTTGCCGTACTGGCTCTCGCCCTGACCGCGTGCGGACCATTCGACGAAAAGGGCGATACATCCGAGAACGCACGCCACACTTCCCGCACGGGTGTCACCGATGGTCACCGAAGCGGTGCGCAGAAGGTCGGTATGCGATCGGAAGGTGAGTCGCCGCTCCAGCCGGGCGAGGCCGCTACGCGTGCCTTCAAGGAGGACACCGGGGTCGAGCCCACCTATCGGATCGCGGCACAGAAGGTCGACATCGGCACGGCGGCCGAGGCGAAGGCGCTGGTGTCGAACCCGGCGGACGCCGAGGGCAAGGTGCCCGTGGTGGCCTATGTGAAGTACACCCATCTGCGCGGGGCCACCGTGAAGGAGTATCCGCGGGTCGGGGACTACGCGGAGGTGTACGCGGACGGACGACGGGGAGCGAAGGTCACCGGCGGCGCCGCCGGACGGCCCAAGGGATGCGCGGACTCGGATGAGATCAAGAACTGGAGGAGCGGGCAGAGCCATCTGCTCTGCAACACCTTCCTGATTCCCGCACGGGCGAGGTCGGTCGAGGTCATGTGGACGGAGATCGGCGGCGAACCGTTCGTCTGGCAGTTCTGAACGGGACCTTCTGAACGGGACGTTCTGAACCGGGCGCCACATCACCGGGTTGGGCCCCGCAGGCCACTGTGCGGCTAGACGGGCAGGACCGAGGCCAGGAAGGGCTCCACGGCGCGGCGCCAGCCGTCCGGCTGGTCGTAGTGGACGAGATGGCCCGCGTCCACCACCTCCGCATACTGCCCCCGAGGCAGCACGCGGACCATCTCCTGCGCCTCCGCGCGGCCCAGCTCACCGTCCAGCCCGCGCACGACCAGGGTGGGGCACTCGACCTGCGCGAGCTCCTCCCAATGGGCGTCATGGACCCAGGTGTCACGGACCTTCAGCATCTGGCGGCAGGAGAACGCCGGGCGCCAGCCATCCGAGCGCTCGGCCATGACCTCGGCGAAGAAGTCGCCCCGGGGCGGATTCGGGCGCTCCAGCGTCGGATCGTCCTCACCGAACCACTTGCGCACATCGGCGAGGGTGGCGAACGGCACCGGCCAGGAGCGGAACCACTCGACCCACTCGCGCTGTGAGGCGACGCCGAGAGCCGAGGCCCGCATATCGCAGATGACCAGCGCCCGGACCAGATCGGGGCGGCGGGCGGCGAGCTGCCAGGCGGTGAGGGCGCCCATGGCATGGCCGATCAGGGTCACGGGGGCGAGGCCGAGCTGCTCCACGGCCGCCTCGGCGTCGTCCACATAGGTGGAGCGGCCGAACGGCCCCTCGGCCGGCTTCTGGCTGCGGCCATGGCCGCGCTGGTCGAGGGCGACCGCCCGATAGCGGGTGGAGAGCCAGCGGGCCGTCTCCGCCCAGTGGGCGGCCCGCCCCAGCAGCCCATGGAGCAACAGCACTCCGGGGCCCCGCGCTCCCTCGCGGCCAGCGCCTGCCTTGGGCGGATCGGTGAACTCCCAGGCGGCGAGCCGCACGCCGCCGGCCCCGCTCACTTCGATACGTCGCACCATGTGGTCTGGCACCTCCAACCCTCTCTCGAACACCCTCACAGTATCGAACTCATATTCGAACACGGGGCATTGCCGTCCAACACCCCTCGTTCGAGTGACCGTGCTCGGGGATTGATCGTCTGCGCCCTGGGGAGACAGCTAGCGGGAGGCGGACTGCTCGGGGAAGGGAGTCCGCGGGGGACGACCCTGGGAGCTCGGGGCTCCGGGTCACCAGGGCCCCGGGTCGCACCGGCCGCGTTCGCGCGGTCCGTGCGGCCCGGGGCCCAGCGGGGGGACATGGGGAAGCGGGGCCCCGGCACCTGACGGCACCGGGGCCCCCGCTCAAGAACACCCCCTCGGCGGCACAGCCCATCGGGCCCACCGGACCCCCTCCCCTGACGATCCGAGCGTCAGCGACAGCGTCGCACGCGTCGCCCCGGCCCGCTCGGTTTCTGTCGACTCCGGTATCGGGAAAATCCGTCGTCGCAGGTCGTGACGGCCGAATGACTTGAACCGGGTGTATCGGTCAGCGTGTCGAGGCGCGGGGGGCCGTGCGGAGGTGTGTTCGCGCGGTGTTGGGAAGCCGGATCAGCGCGGTATGGGAGGCGACGTCGGCGCGCCGTTGGGAGGCCAGGCGAGGCCAGCGCGCTCTTGGGAAACGAGGTCAGCGCGCCGTTGGAAGGCGAGGCCAGCACGCTCTTGGCAACAAACGAAGCCGGCACGTCGTTGGGAAGCGAGGCCGGCACGCTCTTGCGCTCTTGGGAAGCGAGGCCGGCACGCCGTTGGAAAGCGAGGCCAGGGAGGCGTCAGCGCTTGGCCACGAAGACATGCGAGGCGATCTCCGCCTCCAGCTCCGCCGCCTCGCCGCTGCTGCCGACCAGGACCCCGCCCGGCGACTCGGTGACGCTCACCACGGATCCCGGCTGCACCCCGGCCCGCCGCAGCGTGTACATCACCTGGGCGTCGGCCTGGATGGGCTCGCCGATGCGGCGCACCACCACCGTCTTGCCCTCCGAACCCGGCTCCAGCTCACGCAGGCTCACCATGGACTCGTCCAGGAACGGATCGGCCTCGGCCTTCTCGCCCAGCTCCTCCAGGCCCGGAATCGGGTTTCCGTACGGCGACTCGGTCGGATGGCGGAGCAGCTCCAGCACCCGCCGCTCCACCGCCTCGCTCATCACATGCTCCCAGCGGCACGCCTCGGCGTGGACCTGCTCCCATTCCAGCCCGATCACATCCACGAGCAGGCACTCCGCGAGCCGGTGCTTGCGCATCACGCGCGTGGCCAGCCGGCGGCCCTCCTCGGTCAGCTCCAGATGACGGTCGCCCGCGACCGTGACCAGCCCGTCGCGCTCCATCCGCGCCACCGTCTGGCTGACCGTCGGACCGCTCTGCTCGAGCCGCTCCGCGATCCGGGCGCGCATGGGGACCACGCCCTCCTCCTCGAGCTCGAGGATGGTGCGGAGATACATCTCCGTGGTGTCGATCAGTCCGGACATGCGTGCCCCTCGAAGTGTCGTGCGGTGGCCCTCAACCAATTCTGACGCATCCCACCGACAACGGGGCCGAGTCGGCCCCTTCCGCCGCAAGGGGCCGGGCTGCTATTCACAGCGTCATGATCGAAACCCCCACAGGGAAGGCGACGCGTTGATGAGCGAGTCCAAACCGGCCGGGCAATTCTTCGACGCGGCCATCGGCCTGCTGCGGCAGGTGCGGGACGAGGAGGGCGAGCATATCGCCGCGGCGGGCACCCTGATCGCCGATACGGTCGCCGCGGGCGGACGCCTCTTCACGTTCGGCGCCGGGCACTCCTCCCTGCCCGCTCAGGACGTCGTCTACCGCGCGGGCGGGCTCGCGCTGATGAACCTGTTGCCGGTACCGGGTGCGGTGGGCGTGGACGTCGTCCCCGCCACCCTGGGCAGCGCGCTCGAACGCATCGACGGGCTCGCCACCACCGTCCTCGACAGCAGCCCGCTCCAGGCCGGGGACCTGCTGATCGTGATCTCGCTGTCCGGGCGCAACGCCCTGCCCGTGGAGATGGCCATCAGCGCGCGGGAACGCGGCGTCAAGGTCATCGGGGTGACCTCGGTCGGCTACGCGACCGGCACGACCTCGCGCAACCCTTCCGGTGGCTTCCTCAAGGACCACTGCGACCTGGTCGTCGACAACAAGATCGCGGTCGGGGACGCGGAGCTCACGGCGGACGGCGTGGGCGCGCCCTTCGCGCCCGCGTCCACCGTCGTGACGAGCGCGATCATGCAGTCCATGGTGGCGGCCGGGATCGGGGAACTGGCCGAGCGCGGGATCGAGCCGCCCATGCTGAGGTCGGGGAACGTGGACGGCGGGCACGAGTGGAACCGTAAGGTGATGACCGAATACGGGGACCGGATCTTCTACCGGCGGTGACGGTCCGCCCTCGGTGATCCACTGCCCGGCGCCCCCCGTGGTCGCCGGGCGCGCGCCGGTCCCAGGTGCGGCGCCGGCACCGCCCAGCACGGCGTCAGCACCGCCCTGCACAGCGCCGGCACCGCTCCAGCACGGCGTCAGCACCCGCGTACGGCCAGGTCCACCGAGGCCGCGACCCGGGCCGCGACGTCCTCCGCGTACGTCGCGTCCGTCCGGTCGAAGGCCCGGCGGCTGGAGGTGCGCAGGAAGGTGACCACGCCGAGGGTGCGGCCGCGGCTGCGCAGCACCGCGCAGAGGCCGTGCACCGCGCCCCCCGGCCATTTGCGTGCCGCCGCCCACCGGGCCGTCCCCGACTCGTCCGAGCGTCTCGCGCTCGCCCGTACCGACCCGCAGCGCTCGACCGCCTGGAGCGCCGGATGGCCCTCCGGGTAGGCCAGCGGGATACCGCCCGGGACGACGGGCGGGCAGGGGCCGGGGGCGTCGGTGGGCGTGGCCGCCGCCCGGACCAGCCGGATCCGGTCGGCCGGGGCGCCCGGCGGCGAGTCCAGGACCAGGTCGATCAGGGCGTGGTCGGCGAAGCCCGCCAGCGCGAAGTCCAGGTGGACCGAGGCGGCCTCCATCGGATCCTCGCATTCGGCCGCCGCCCGCGCCGACCGGTGCAGCTGGTTGCCCCGGAAGCGCATCCGGGCACTCTCCTGCTCCTGGCCCTTCACCTCCGTCACGTCCTGGAAGATCCAGGCCGCTCCGAGCGGCGCCGGTTCCTCGGTGAGCGGTGAGGCCAGCCGGAGGAAGCCGCTGCGCCAGCAGCGGCGCCGCGCCGCCGCCCCGGCCTCGCCCCGGTCGCCGCCCTCGCCGCGCACCGCCTCGTCGTCGTCGAGCAGTTCGTAGCGCACGCCCTCCGCGCCTTCGAGGCCGTCCGCCACGTCGGCGTCGGCGTCCCGCAGCGTCACCCACAGCTCGGTGGGCGCCGGGGGCGCGCCCTCCGCCAGGACGTGCTGGAGCGCGGCCTCCGCCTCCCCCACGCCCTGGTCCAGGAAGTCCCCCAGCGGCCGTCCGGGCGCGGCCTTACGGGCGGTGCGCAGCGCGCCCGCCGCGTTGGCGTTGACGACGGCCACCCGCAGATCCGCGTCGACCAGGATCACGTTCCACGACGCGTCGTCCAGCAGCGCCTCGCTCAGCGCGATCGACCGCTCCAGGTCGACCTGGGCGTGCACCTCGCTGAAGGCGCAGTACACCCCGGCCGGGCGGCCGTCCGCGCCCGGCACCCCCGAGGACTGCGTACGGACCAGGACCCGGCCGCCGTCCTTGGTCAGCAGCGCGAACTCGTGCACCCTGCGCCCCGTGGCGCCCATGGCCTCCGTAAGGCGCGCCTCGACGTCCCGGGCGTCCCCCGGGCGGGCCGCCCAGCCGCCCAGCCCCTTGCGGCCGACCGCCTCCGCCGCCGTCCAGCCGAGGATGCGCTCGGCCTCGTGGTTCCAGTGGGTCACCGTGCCGTCGGCGTCGAACGCGCACAGGGCGGCGTCCATCCCGTCGAGCAGCGCGGCGAGCAGTTCGGAGTCGGGCCGCTCGGGGCCGTCCGGACAGTCGGGGTGGCCGGACGCCGACGGAGCCGCGCCCGGCTGTCCCGGGACCCCCCGCGAGGACCGGGCGGAACGCGCTGGACGTGCGGGTTCGGAACGTTGTGAAGCGCTCACCTGACACCCCTTGCTGGACGTGGCTGTCTGTGGTGGGGCACGTCGGACATTGAACTCGAACGTGACACGCGCCACACCGCATTCGTCGAAATCGTTGCCACACGGAAATTCGCTTGTGTGTGGCAGGAGGGGGTTCTTAGTGTGTCGGTACACGAGAAGGGAGGTGGTTCGGCAGATGTATGAAATCCGGACGCGTGAGGTGACTGCGGGCTAGCAGTCCGTCGTCGCGCTCAGCGCATTCGCCGGACTGGCGCACCAGAGGTGCGCAGCCGGCCAATCCCAAGCAGTCACCCGACCCGCGGGTCGCCGGTACGTCCGACCGGCCCCCTTCCGCCTCAGGGCGTCAGGGGACAGACCCGCGGGTTGTCCGCGTTCTCAGGGCGTTCTCGGGCGGGTTCTACGGGTACAGCCGCTCCACGCGCCAGCCGCCCTCCTTCTCGGGCAGCCGGACATACCGCAGCCGGTCGTGCAGCCGGTTCTCCCGGCCCTGCCAGAACTCCACCGCCTCCGGCACCACCCGGAACCCGCCCCACTCCGGCGGCACCGGCACCTGCTCGCCCGGCGGATAGCGGTCCGCCAGTTCCTCGTACGAGCGGTCCAGCTCCTCCCGCGAGCCCACCACCGTGGACTGCGAGCTCGCCCACGCCCCCAGTTGCGACCCGTGCGGCCGGGTGCGGAAGTACGCCGCCGTCTCGTCACGGCCGGTGCGCCGCGCGGTGCCCGTCACGATCACCTGCCGGGCGATGGGGTGCCAGGGGAAGAGCAGGGCGACATGCGGGTTCTCGCCCAGCTCACGGCCCTTGCGGGAGCCGTAGTTGGTATAGAAGACGAAGCCTCGCTCGTCGAAGCTCTTCATCAGGACCGTGCGGGAGCTGGGGCGGCCCCGCGCGTCGGCCGTCGAGACGACCATGGCGTTCGGCTCGAACAGTCCGCTGCCGACGGCGTCCTCGAACCACCGGGTGAACTGCCGGAACGGATCACCCGCCAGGTCCGCCTCGTCGAAACCGGCCGCGCGGTAGTGCTCGCGCATGGCGGCCGGGTCGTACGTACGCGCGGAGGAAGCCGAGGGCTCCGAGTCAACGTGAGGCACGGGCATATCTTGCAACATCATCGGTCCGTCGGACGGGCAGCCCCGGAAGAGCGCTCTCCTCCCCCGTCCCCGCATCCCGTAACCCTCCCGCGTTCCGGAGGGCATGTGCCACTTCTCACGCTTCCCCATGGGCAGGGCACGCAGCAGACTGAGCGGACCACGCGCCGCCCGTTCGGCGCCTGGGCAGGCACCACCCCCCGTGTCACGGAGGTCACTCCCCGCCGCGGTTGGGTGACCAACACCCGCACGGGGCACATCACGGAGTGACCGGTACGGACCGCGAGCCGTGTCAGGCGGCCGCGTAGCCGTTCCGGCACCGTCCGTCGCCGACCGTCGTCCGCAGCATGAGGAGCCGCCTGATGTCCGACTTCGTACCCGGACTCGAAGGAGTCGTCGCGTTCGAGACGGAGATCGCCGAACCCGACAAGGAAGGCGGCGCGCTCCGCTACCGAGGCGTGGACATCGAGGATCTGGTGGGCCATGTCTCCTTCGGGAACGTCTGGGGTCTCCTGGTCGACGGCGCCTTCAACCCGGGGCTGCCGGCCGCCGAGCCGTTCCCCATCCCGGTCCACTCCGGGGACGTCCGGGTCGATGTGCAGTCCGCGCTGGCCATGCTCGCGCCCGTCTGGGGCCTCAAACCGCTGCTGGACATCGACGAGGAGCAGGCCCGTGAGGACCTGGCGCGCGCGGCCGTGATGGCCCTGTCCTACGTGGCCCAGTCGGCCCGTGGCCAGGCGAAGCCGATGGTGCCGCAGCGGGAGATCGACAAGGCCGGAACCATCGTGGAGCGCTTCATGCGGCGCTGGCGCGGTGAGCCGGACCCCAAGCATGTGGCCGCCGTCGACGCGTACTGGACCTCGGCGGCCGAGCACGGCATGAACGCCTCCACCTTCACCGCCCGCGTCATCGCCTCCACCGGCGCCGATGTGGCCGCCGCGCTCTCCGGCGCGGTGGGCGCCATGTCGGGGCCGCTGCACGGCGGCGCGCCCTCCCGGGTGCTCGGCATGATCGAGGAGATCGAGCGCACCGGGGACGCCACCCGCTACGTGAAGCAGGCCCTGGACCGGGGTGAGCGGCTGATGGGCTTCGGCCACCGGGTCTACCGCGCCGAGGACCCGCGGGCGCGGGTACTGCGGCGCACCGCCAAGGAGCTGGGCGCACCCCGCTTCGAGGTCGCCGAGGCGCTGGAGCGGGCCGCCCTGGACGAGCTGCACAACCGCAGGCCGGACCGGGTGCTGGCGACGAACGTGGAGTTCTGGGCGGCCATCGTGCTGGACTTCGCCGAGGTCCCGGCCCCCATGTTCACCTCGATGTTCACCTGCGCCCGTACGGCGGGCTGGAGCGCGCACATCCTGGAGCAGAAGCGGACCAGCCGTCTGGTGCGGCCGTCGGCCCGGTACATCGGCCCCGGCGCGCGCAGCCCGCACGAGGTCGACGGCTACGGGGACACCGCCTCGCGGTAGGTCAGCTCGCCGTGGGTGTCAGCTCGCGGTAGGTCGGGAGGCGGCCGGGGCGGGGCGGTCGTTGGCAGTGCGGTCGCTGGCGGGGCGGTCGTGGGCGGGGTGATCGCCGGCCGGGGGGTCGCCAACCAGGTGGTCGCCAGCCGGGTGGTCGCCAACCGAGTGGTCGTCCGGGTCCTTCGGGGACAGGATCCCCTCCAGGATCCGCGACCACTGGGCCACCACCCGCTCCCGGCGGTGGCCGTCGTCCGTCAGCAGATTGGCCAGGCCGAGGCCCCGCCCCATGTCGAGCAGGCCCTGGACGGCCTCCCGGACGCCCGGCACCGACTCGTCGGCACCCAGCAGCTCCACCGCCATCCGATGCGTCTCCCGGCCGATCTTCGCCTCCAGGGCGGTCACCCGGGCGCCCAGCTGCTCCTCGTACGAGGCCGCCACCCACAGCTGGAGCGCGGCCCGGAAGAGCGGGCCGGTGTAGAGGGTGACCAGCGCCTCGACCACCGCGGGGACGCGGCCCTCCCCGTGCGGCGCGGGGAGGGCGCGCAGCTCCGCCGAGCGCTCCTCGGCGACATGCTCGACGGCGGCCGTGAAGAGATCCTCGCGGGTCGGGAAGTGGTGCTGGGCCGCGCCCCGCGACACCCCGGCCCGCTCGGCGACCACCGCGACCGTGGAACCGGCCCAGCCGCGCTCGGCGAGGCAGGCCACGGCGGCCTCCAGCAGCCGCCTGCGGGTGGCGCGGCTGCGGTCCTGCTTGGGGTCGCGCAATGCCGTACGGGGGGTCATCGGGACGCCCCGGCGGAGCCCGTGGCCCCCGTGTCCCCCGCAGCCGGTATCGCCGCCGCCCCCGCGGCCGGTATCGCCCCCGTATCCGCCGCCACCTCCGCGTCGGCCGCCGTCTGCCGTACCCACGCCGGGTCGCGCCGCTCCAGGAACGACCGCATGCCCTCACGCGCCTCCTCGGAGGCGAAGAGGCGGGCCGACAGCGCGGCCAGCGCCTCGCCGTCCCGGTCGAAGGCGCGCAGCACATCGGCGGTCACCAGCCGCTTGGACTCGGCCAGGCCCTGCGGGGATCCCCGGCGCAGCCCGTCGAGGACGGGCGCCAGCTCCTCGTCCGCGTCCCCCTCCGGGTCCGCGAGCGTCACCAGCCCGATCCGGGCCGCCTCGGCGGCGTCGAACCGTTCGCCCGTGAGGTAGTAGCGGGCCGCCGCGCGCCGGTCCAGCCGGGGCAGCAGCGGCATCGAGATGACGGCCGGGGCGAGGCCGAGCCGGGCCTCGGTGAAGGCGAAGCTGGCGCCGCGCCCGGCCGCCGAGATGTCGCAGGCCCCGAGCAGCCCGAGCCCGCCGGCCCGTACGTGCCCGGTGACGCGGGCGACCACCGGCTTGGGCAGCTCCACGATCGACCGCAACAGATCCACAAGACCGGACGCCCCGGACGCCGAGGGCGGTTCGCTCAGGTCCGCGCCCGCGCAGAAGGTCGTGCCGGTGTGGGTGAGCAGCACCGCCCGCACCCGCTCGTCCCGCCCGGCTGCCGCCAGCGCCGCGCGCAACTCGGCGACCAGGCGCGAGGAGAGGGCGTTGCGGTTGTGCGGCGAGTCCAGGGTGAGGGTGGTGATCCCGCGCGCGAAGGCGGCCAGTACGAGCGGCTTTTGCGCGTCGGCCGTAAGGCCGTCGGTCGTGGAGCCGTCGGCCGTAAGGCCGTCGGTCAGTGGGCGGTCGGCCGTGGGGCCGGTCGTGGGGCCGTCGGTCATGGGGCGGTCGAACTCCTTTCCCTGGCGCGCGGTTCACGCCTGAGGATCTTGCCGGTGGCCGAGCGGTAGGGCTCACGACACGCCCGGTCCAGATCCATCAGAGTCTGCTGAAGCACATGTATCTGCGACCGGACGACACAGCGAATCCTCCCTCCCAGCCCCATCACGCTAGCCCGCGCCACCGACAACGCCTGCCAGCCCCCACGCCGCTCCGTACGACTCAGTACGGCTCAGTACGACTTGGGCAGGCCCAGGGTCTGGTGGGAGACATAGTTGAGGATCATCTCCCGGCTGACGGGGGCGATCCGGGCCACCCGGGCGGCCGTGATCAGCCGAGCCAGCCCGTACTCGGCGGTCAGGCCGTTGCCGCCGAGGGTGTGAACGGCCTGGTCCACCGCCTTCACCGCGGCCTCCCCGGCCGCGTACTTGGCCATGTTGGCGGCCTCGCCCGCGCCCGCGTCGTCACCCTCGTCGTACAGGTATGCCGCCTTCGCCATCATCAGCCGGGCCAGCTCCAGCTCGATATGGGCCTGGGCGAGGGGGTGGGCGATCGCCTGGTGGGCGCCTATGGGCTCCTTCCACACCTGTCGGGTACGGGCGTAGTCCACGGCCTTGTCGAGTGCGTAGCGGCCCATGCCCAGCGCGAACGCCGCCGTCATGATGCGCTCCGGATTGAGCCCGGCGAACAGCTGGAGCAGCCCGGCGTCCTCGTCGCCCACCAGCGCGTCGGCGGGCAGCGCCACGTCGTCCAGCACCAGCTCGAACTGCTTCTCCGCGGCGGCCAGCTCCATCGGGATGTGGTGGTGGGAGAAGCCATGGGTCTCGCGCGGGACGATGAACAGGCAGGGCTTGAGCTTCCCGGTCCTGGCGTCCTCCGTGCGGCCGACGATAAGGACCGCGTCGGCGTTGTCCACACCGGTGATGAAGACCTTACGGCCGTTGAGTATCCAGCCGCCGCTCCCGTCCCGGCGGGCGGTGGTGGTGATGCGGTGCGAGTTGGATCCGGCGTCGGGCTCGGTGATGCCGAAGGCCATGGTGATGCTCCCGTCGGCCAGACCGGGCAGCCAGCGCTCCTTCTGCCCGGCGGTGCCGAACCGGGCGATGACGGTGCCGCAGATGGCGGGCGAGACGACGAGCATGAGCAGCGGGCAGCCCGCCGCGCCCAGCTCCTCCAGGACGATGGACAGCTCGGTGATCCCACCGCCCCCGCCGCCGTACTCCTCGGGGAGGTTGACGCCGAGGTAGCCCAGCTTTCCTGCCTCGGCCCACAGTTCGGCGGCCCCGTCGCCCTCCTGGGGGCCGCCCGGGGCGTGCCCCTTGGCGAAGGACGACACCGCGGCGCGGAGCGCCACGCGCTCCGGGGTGTCCACGGGCGTGTGCGGGCTGGTCATGGACGGCTCCTCCCACGTACGTGCGTTGTGCGGGCCACGTGCGCTGTGCTGTACGGGCCCCTTGCGATGCGTTGCGCGGTCCAGCTGTGATGCGTTGCGCCGCGGACCGTTACGGTCCCGCGCGGCCCGGTCACTCCACCGCCGCCACGACGGCGAGCAGGGCTCCGACCTCGACCTGGCGGCCGGGGGCCGCGTGCAGGGCGGTGAGCACCCCGGCGGCGGGCGCGGTCACGCGGTGCTCCATCTTCATGGCCTCCAGCCACAGCAGGGGCTGTCCGGCCTCGACCCGGTCCCCGACCGCCACCTCGGCGACCCGCACCACCGTGCCCGGCATGGGCGCCAGCAGCGAGCCGGGCTCGGTGCGGGCGGTGGGGTCGGGGAAGCGGGGCAGCGCGGTGAACACATGGCTGCCCTGGGGCGTGTCGACATAGCGGCGGTCCCCATAGGCCGTCACCTCGAACGTCCGCCGGACCCCGGCCACATCGAGGACGACCCGCGCCGGATCGACGGCCCGCGCCGGATCGGCATCCCGCCCCGGCCCGGCATCCCGCCCCGGTCCGGCGGTCAGCAGCCGGACGTCGGGGAAGCCCTCCGCGCGCAGCCCGTCACGGGTGAGGCGGTAGCGCACCTCGTGCTCGGTGCCGCCCGGTTCGGCGCGGTAGCTCCTCAGCTGCGGCTGGGAGGGCACATTGCGCCAGCCGCCCAGCCGCCCCGCCACGGTCGCCGGGCGCCGCGCCGCGTCGGCCAGAGCAGCGGCGAGGGCGGCGAGCGGAGCCGCCTCATCGTTCTCGGAGGCTTCAGCGGTCAGCTCGGGCAGATGGCGTTCGAGGAACCCGGTGTCCATACGGCCCGCCTCGAACTCAGGGTGGCGCAGCGCCCGTACGAGCAGTTCCCGGTTGGTCACCGGGCCGTGGATCCGGGCCCGCTCCAGCCCGTGGGCCAGCCGCCGCACCGCCTCGGCCCGGGTGGGGCCCACGGCGATGACCTTGGCCAGCATCGGGTCGTAGTGGACGCCGATCGCGTCCCCGCCGTCCGGCCCGGAGTCCACCCGCAGCCCGGGGATCTCCAGCCGGTGCAGGATCCCCGTCTGCGGCCGCCAGTCGCGCGCCGGGTCCTCGGCGTACAGCCGCGCCTCGACGGCGTGCCCCCGGGCCGCCGGAGGCTCGGCGTCGAGCCGCTCCCCCTCCGCGATCCGCAGCTGGAGCGCCACCAGGTCGAGACCGTGGATCTCCTCGGTGACCGGGTGCTCGACCTGGAGGCGGGTGTTCATCTCCAGGAAGTACGCCCGCCCCGAGGGCGAGACCAGGAACTCCACCGTGCCCGCACCCTCGTAGCCGATCGCACGCGCCGCGTTCGCCGCCGACTCGGCCAGGATGCGCCGCAGTTCCTCGTCCAGTCCGGGGGCCGGGGCCTCCTCGATGACCTTCTGGTGGCGGCGCTGGAGGGAACAGTCGCGGGTGCCGAGGGTCCATACGGTGCCGTGGGTGTCGGCGAGTACCTGGACCTCGACATGGCGGGCGCCCTCCATATAGGGCTCCACGAAGATCTCGCCGTCGCCGAAGGCGGAGGCCGCCTCGGCGCGGGCGGAGTCGAGTTCGGCGGGGAGCGCGGCCAGCTCGCGCACCACCCGCATGCCCCGGCCGCCGCCACCCGCCGCCGCCTTGACGAGCACAGGCAGATCGCCGGGGGCGACCTCCGCCGGGTCGAGCGGATCGAGCAGCGGCACACCCGCCTTGCGCATGATCTCCTTGGCCCGGGTCTTGGAGGCCATGGCCTCCATCGCCTCGGGCGGCGGCCCCACCCACACCAGCCCCGCGGCCCTTACGGCGCGCGCGAAGTCGGCGTGCTCCGAGAGGAAGCCATAGCCGGGGTGGACGGCGTCGGCCCCGGCGGCCCGGGCGGCCTTCACCAGGAGATCGCCACGCAGATAGGTGTCGGCCGGGGCGTCGCCCGGCAGCCTTACGGCGGCGTCGGCCTCGCGCGCGTGGGGCGCGTCGGTGTCCGCGTCGGAGTGCACCGCGACGGTGGCGATACCGAGGTCACGGCAGGTGCGGACGATTCGCCGCGCTATCTCGGCGCGGTTGGCGACCAGGAGGGAACGGATCACGGGGTTCCTCACTCACGTCCGGGCGCGGCGGGCAAGGCGAACGAACAGACAGGCGGACAAACAGGCACAGTTCACGGGTTCCTCACTCACATCCGGAAGACGCCGAAGCCACCGCGCGCGCCCTCGACCGGCGCGGTGTGCAGGGCGGACAGACACAGGCCGAGCACGGTGCGGGTGTCGCGCGGGTCGATGACGCCGTCGTCGTAGAGCCGCCCGGAGAGGAAGAGCGGCAGCGACTCGGACTCGATCTGCTGCTCCACCATGGCGCGCAGCGCGCCGTCGGCCTCCTCGTCGTACGGCTGCCCCTTGGCGGTGGCGGACTGCCGGGCGACGATCGACATCACCCCGGCGAGCTGCTGCGGGCCCATCACGGCGGACTTGGCGCTGGGCCAGGCGAAGAGGAAGCGGGGGTCGTACGCCCGGCCGCACATCCCGTAGTGACCGGCGCCGTACGAGGCACCGATGAGCACCGACAGATGCGGGACGCGGGAGTTGGAGACGGCGTTGATCATCATGGCCCCGTGCTTGATGATCCCGCCCTGCTCGTAGTCGCGGCCGACCATGTAGCCGGTGGTGTTGTGCAGGAAGAGCAGCGGGATGTCGCGCTGGTTGGCGAGCTGGATGAACTGCGCGGCCTTCTGCGACTCCTCGCTGAACAGCACCCCCTGGGCGTTGGCCAGGACCCCGACCGGGTAGCCGTGCAGCGCGCCCCAGCCGGTGGCCAGGCTGCGCCCGTACAGCGGCTTGAACTCGTCGAAGTCCGAGCCGTCGACGATCCGGGCGATCACCTCGCGCGGATCGAAGGGGACCTTCAGATCGCTCGGAACGATGCCGAGCAGCTCCTCGGCGTCGTACTTCGGCGGTTCGGCGGGCCCTGGATCCGGGTGCGCCTTGCGCCAGTTGAGGCGCGCGACCACCCGGCGGGCCTGGCGCAGCGCGTCCGGCTCGTCGGTGGCGAAGTAGTCGGCGAGCCCGGAGGTGCGGGCGTGCATCTCGGCGCCGCCCAGCGACTCGTCGTCGCTCTCCTCGCCGGTGGCCATCTTCACCAGCGGCGGACCGCCCAGGAAGACCTTCGAGCGCTCCTTGACCATGATCACGTGGTCGGACATCCCGGGGATGTACGCGCCTCCGGCGGTGGAGTTGCCGAAGACCACCGCGATCGTGGGGATCCCTTCGGCGGACAGCCGGGTGAGATCCCGGAACATCGCCCCACCGGGGATGAAGATCTCCTTCTGGGAGGGGAGGTCGGCTCCGCCGGACTCGACAAGGCTGACCAGCGGCAGCCGGTTGGCGCGGGCGATCTCATGGGCGCGCAGCGCCTTCTTGAGCGTCCAGGGGTTGCTGGCCCCGCCGCGTACGGTCGGGTCGTTGGCGCTGATCAGGCACTCCACACCGGAGATCACCCCGATACCGGTGACGATCGAGGCCCCCACCGGATAGTCACTGCCCCAGCCGGCCAGCGGCGACAGCTCCAGGAAGGGGGTGTCCGGGTCCAGCAGCATCTCGATCCGCTCGCGGACCAGCAGCTTGCCGCGCTTGCGATGGCGCTGGACGTATTTCTCACCGCCCCCGGCGAGCGCCTTGGCGTGCTCACCCTCCAACTCGGCGAGCTTGGCGAGCATCGCCTCCCGGTGGGCCGTGTGCTCGGCGCCTGCGGGGTCGAGCGCGGACGCGAGCACGGTCACAGCGATACCTCCGGTATGTCCAGGCCGCGAGAGGGCGACCCATCGCCAACGGCCGTGGCCCGGAAGCCGGAACGGGGAGTCAAAGCAGTACCTCCGGTATGTCCAGATGGCGGGAGCGCAGCCATTCGCCGACGGCCTTGGCCTGGGGGTCGAAGCGGGCCTGCGCGGCGACGCCCTCGCCGAGCAGGCCGTCCACGACGAAGTTCAGGGCCCGCAGCCGGGGCAGCGGATGGCGGGTGACGTTCAGTTCGGCCGTCTCCGGAAGCAGTTCCCGCAGCCGGTCGACGGTGAGGGTGTGGGCCAGCCAGCGCCAGGCGTCCTCGCCGCGCGCCCAGACGCCGATGTTGGCGCTGCCGCCCTTGTCACCGCTGCGGGCCCCGGCGACCGCGCCGAGCGGGGCGCGGCGGGTCGGGCCCGGCGGCAGCGGGGGCGGCAGCGGCGGCTCGTCCACCGGGCCTCCGGCGGCAGGCGTGGTGGGCGCCGGGGGAACGGAGAGCCGGGAGCCGTCCGGCAGTACGGCGGTGTGCGGCACGGTGTCGGCCGGGGTCTCCACGGCCTCGAAGACACCGTAAGGAGAGCCCTTTCCGGGCGGGGCGGTGACATGGAAGCCGGGGTAGCTGGCGAGGGCCAGTTCGACCGCCGCGCCGCTGATCACCCGCCCCACCGCTTCCGGGTCCCGGTCGCGCACCACCAGCCGCAGCAGTGCGCTCGCCTCCTCCTGTACGGCCGCGTCGGGGTGGTCGGTACGGGAGAGGGACCAGCGGACCTCGGCGGGGCGGCGTTTGCTCATCGCCCCCTCCATCTGGTCCCGTACGAGCGCCGCCTTGGCCTCGATGTCCAGGCCGGTGAGCACGAACACCACCTCGTTGCGGTGGCCGCCGAGCCGGGTCAGCCCGGTCTTGAGGGTGCGGGGCGGCGCCTCGCCCCGTACGCCGTGGACGCGCACCCGGTCCGGGCCGTCCTGGGCCAGCCGCACCGAGTCCAGCCGAGCGGTGACATCCGGGCCCGGATAGCGGGCGCCCGCCGTCTCGTAGAGAAGCTGGGCGGTGACGGTCCCGACCGTGACGGCGCCGCCGGTGTGCGGATGCTTGGTGATCACGCTGGAGCCGTCGGGGTGGAGCTCGGCGAGGGGGAAGCCGGGACGGCGGACGTCGTACTCGGCGAAGAAGGAGTAGTTGCCGCCGGTCGCCTGGGTACCGCACTCCAGGATGTGCCCGGCGACCACGGCTCCGGCGAGCGCGTCCCAGTCGTCGGCGGCCCATCCGAAGTGCGCCGCGGCCGGGCCCGTCACCAGTGCGGCGTCCGTCACCCGCCCGGTGACCACCACATCCGCGCCACCGCGCAGACAGGCCGTGATCCCGGCCCCGCCGAGATACGCGTTGGCGGTGACCACGCCGGGCCCCCAGTCGCGGGTGCCGAGGAGGTTGTCGCCCTCGACATGGGCCACCCGGCAGCCGATCCCGAGCCGCTCGGCGAGCTCGCGGATCGCGTCCGCCAGCCCGGCCGGGTTGAGCCCGCCCGCGTTGGTGACGAGCCGTACGCCGCGCTCCATGGCGAGCCCCAGGGTGTCCTCGAGCTGGCGCAGAAAGGTCGTGGCGTAGCCCCGCGCGGGGTCCTTGGCGCGGTCCCGGCCCAGGATGAGCATGGTCAACTCGGCGAGGTAGTCACCGGTCAGCACGTCCAGGGGCCCGCCGGTGAGCATCTCGCGCAACGCGTCGAAGCGGTCGCCGTAGAAGCCGGAGGCGTTGCCGATACGGAGGGGGCGGGGCGGAGGGGTCATGGGGCGCCTCCCGGGCGGTGTCCGGGAACACCGCTCTGCGGGGCGGGGTTCGCGGGGCCGCCTCCGGCGTCGCCACCCGCCAAGTGCTCCGTCCGCTGCCCCGGAGCGCGCCCCTTTCCGGGCGGCCCCGCGAACGCCTGGGCGATGTCCAGCCAGCGGTCCGCGTCCGGCCCTTCGGCCCGCACGGTCAGATCGTCGCGATGGGCCCGCTGGGTCACCAGCAGACAGAAGTCCAGCGCGGGTCCGGTGACCCGCTGAGCGGCGCCCTCCGGCCCGTACGCCCACACCTCACCGTCCGGAGCCGTGAGTTCGACCCGGAACTCCTCGGCCGGCGGCTCCATCCCCCGCGCCGCGTACGCGTAGCCCCGCGCCCGGACGCCGATCCGGGCCACATGGCGCAGCCGGGCGGTGGGGACCCGGCGCACACCCAGGGCGTCGGCGACGTCCTGGCCGTGCGCCCACGTCTCCATCAGCCGGGCGGTCGCCATGGACATCACGCTCATGGGCGGCCCGTACCACGGCAGCCGGGCGCGCGGCGGCTGCGCGGCCAGCGTCCGGAGCAGCCGCTCCCGCCCCTCGCGCCAGTGGCCCAGCAGCACCTCGGGCGGCTCGGCCGCGCCCCGCTCGGCGCCCTCGTCCACGAACGCCTCCGGCGCGGCCCACGCCCGGCGCACCTCGTCCGCGAACCCCTGGGCGTCCTCGGCGGCTTGTACGGCCCGCTCGTCGGTCCATGCGAGATGGGCGATCTGGTGGGCGATGGTCCACCCGGGCGCGGGCGTCGCCATCCGCCACTCCGCGCCCCCGAGCCCGGCCACCAGGCCGTCCAACTCGTCCCCCTCCGCCCGCAGGTCGCCGAGCAGAGCCTCCGTCTCGGACACGCGTCGCTCCCGTCGTCGGGTCTGTCGGGTGTCGGCCTTCTCTTGCCCTCGTCGAGTGCTTCGAGTGCTTCGAGTGCTCTCGTCGAGCGAGGGTGGCAGCGCGACGAGAAACAATCAAGCACGCTTGCATGATTCAGCCGGTTGAGACGGCCCGTCAGGCGCGCCAAGAGTGGGGCTGGTCGGCTCGACGAGGTGTGTGGCTCGGCCGACCAGCCCCCGGCAACCGCGACCGGCTCGCCTTACGGCAGCCGTTCCGCCAGTACCTCCGCCAGGTGGCGGCCCTTCCGGCCCGCCAGCTGAGTGAGTTGGGTGCGGCAGGAGTAGCCGTCCGCCAGGATCTCGGTGCCGGGTTCCGCGGCCCTTACGGATGGCAGCAGTTGCTCCTCGGCGCAGGCCGCCGAGACCTCGTAGTGGCCGTTCTCGAAGCCGAAGTTGCCCGCGAGGCCGCAGCAGCCGCCGCTCAAGGTGCCCGTAAGGCCCGCACGTTCGCGGAGGCGGCGTTCGGCGGTGTCGCCCAGGACGGCGTGTTGGTGGCAGTGGGTCTGGCCGACGACGGGGCGGTCGATCCTCGGGGGCTGCCAGTCGGGGGCGTACCGCTCCAGTGTCTGGGCGAACGTCGAGACGGACTCGGCGAGGCGCGCGGCGCGCGGGTCGGCGGTGAGGAGTTCGGGGAGGTCGGTGCGGAGGGCGGCGGTGCAGCTGGGTTCGAGGCCGACCACCGGGAGTCCGGCGTCCAGGGCCGGGGCCATGACGTCCAGGGTGCGCCGCATGACCGTACGGGCGCGGTCGAGCTGGCCGGTGGAGACCCAGGTCAGCCCGCAGCACACGGGCTTCGGCGGGACGACCACCCGCAGCCCGGCCGCCTCCAGCACGGCGACCGCCGACCGGCCGACGGACGGGGAGAGGTGGTTGGTGAAGGTATCGGGCCAGAGGACGACGGTCTGTCCGCGCTCGGGCCGTCCCGATCCCGATTCGGCCCCGGCCCCCGCCTCGCGTACCGCCTCGCGGACCCGGCCGCGCCACCACCTCATGAAGGGCTCGTGGGCCAGTTCCGGGATGCCGCGTTCGGGGGCGATGCCGCCCAGGCGTTTGGCCAGGGTGGCGAGTGGGCTCACCCCGGCCAGCGCGTTGGCCGCCGGGGCCGCCCGCAGGAGGGACGCCGCGCGCAGCCACACCGGGAGCCAGCCCATCGAGTAGTGGGCCGCGGGGCGCAGTCGGCCCTCGTAGTGGTGATGCAGGAACTCCGCCTTATAGGTGGCCATGTCGACCTCCACCGGGCAGTCGCTGCGGCAGCCCTTGCAGGACAGACACAGGTCGAGAGCGTCCCGTACCTCCTCCGATCGCCAGCCGTCCTGGACGACCTCGCCCGCGAGCATCTCGTGCAGCAGCCGGGCGCGGCCGCGCGTGGAGTGCTTCTCCTCGCCGGTGGCGCGGTACGACGGGCACATCACGCCGTCGCCGGACACCGACTCGTTACGGCACTTGGCGACGCCCACACAGCGCCGGACCGCCGCCGAGAAGTCGCCCTTGTCGTGCGGATAGCCGAACTCGACGTCCACCGGGCGCCTCGGCAGCGGATCGAAGCGCAGGTTCTGGTCCAGGCGCTGGGGGCGGGCCAGGACGCCGGGGTTGAGGCCGCCCTCCGGGTCCCACAGGTCCTTGAAGCGGGAGAAGAGGCCGACCATCTCGGTCCCGTACATGCGCGGCAGCAGTTCGGCGCGGGCCAGGCCGTCGCCGTGTTCGCCGGAGAGCGAGCCGCCGTGCGCGACGACGAGATCGGCGAGGTCGGCGGAGAAGGATCGGAAGACCCGGATGCCGGGCTCGGTCAGCAGGTCGAAGTCGATGCGGACGTGGATACAGCCGTCCCCGAAGTGCCCGTACGGCGTGCCGCGCAGCCCGTGCTGGGCCATCAGCGCGCGGAAATCGCGCAGATACGCGCCGAGCCGGGGCGGCGGCACCGCGCAGTCCTCCCAGCCGGGCCAGGCCTCGCTGCCGTCAGGCGTCCGGGTGGCGGTCCCGGAGGCGTCCTCGCGTACCCGCCACAGGGCGCGCTGCCCGGCCGGGTCGGCGACCACGGTGTGGTCCGTGGTGGCCCCGGCGGCGGCGCGGGCCACCTCCTGGGCGCGGGAGAGCGCCTCCTCGCGGGTGGCGCCGCCGACCTCCACGAACAGCCAGGCACCGCCCTTGGGCAGCCCGGTCGTCCCGGCGACCAGATCGGCGGCCATGCCCTCGACGGTCAGCGGACCGTACGGCAGCAGGGTGTGCGCGGCCTCGGCCGCCGCGCTCTCGTCGGGGTAGCCGAGTACGGCCAGGGCACGGGCGCCGGGCGCCTCCACCAGCCTTACGGTCGCCTCCGTCACCACGCCGAGGGTGCCCTCGCTGCCGGTGAGGGCGCGGGCGAGGTCGGCGTTCTTCTCGGGCAGCAGCTCGTCCAGGGCGTAACCGGAGATCCGGCGGGGCAGCTCGGGGAAGCCGGTGCGCAACAGGGCCAGATGCTGGCCGGCCAGGGACCGTATGCCGTCACGGAGCCGGGCGGGCAGGTCGTGGAGGCCCTGGGCGGCACGCACCCGCTCCCCGCCGTAGGTGAGCACGTCCAGCTCGTGGACGTTGTCGGCGGTGGTGCCCCACGCCACGGAGTGGGAGCCGCAGGAGTTGTTGCCGATCATGCCGCCGAGGGTGCAGCGGCTGTGGGTGGACGGGTCGGGGCCGAACGTCAGCCCATGGGCGCCGGCCGCCGCACGGAGGTCGTCGCAGATCACGCCCGGCTGGACGACGGCGGTACGCCGCTCCGGGTCGAGCGAGAGGATGCCGCGCATATGGCGGGTGAAGTCGAGGACGACGCCGAGCCCGGTGGCCTGGCCCGCGATCGAGGTCCCGCCGCCGCGCGCGACCACCGGCACCCCGCGCTCCCGGCACACGGCCAGCGCCGCCGCCACATCGTCGCCGTCGCGGGGCGCGACCACCCCGGCGGGGACCCGCCGGTAGTTCGACGCGTCCATGGTCATCAGGGCCCGGCTCGCCGTATCGAAGGAGACGTCCCCGCGAACGGCTCGTCGCAGCGCCTGCTCCAGCTCGTCTGCCTGGTGATCAGCCATGTCCTCCATGGTCCACGGCGACGCGGCCGTTGAGAATGTCCAATTCCGATTCATGGCCGCTTCATGGTCAGCATGCATGGCCTGTGCATGGCCCGTACACGGGCGCTTCATAGCCTCGGCACACGATCGCGCAGGATCGCTTCATGGCCTCTCGACGGCCGCTTCATGGCCGCCATGCATGGCCTGCATGCCCCACGTAGCCCGCATGGCCCGCATGGCCGCATGGCCCGCATGCCCGCATGGCCCGCATGGCCGCATGGCCGCATGGCCGCATGGCCGCATGGCCGCCTTAAGGCCACCATGTTCCGCGATCGGGTTCCTATACCGGCGCATCCCCTATACCGGCGCATCCTCGCGCGTCAACAGGATGTGGACATACCGTCTCACCCGCTGGACGGACGGTCGGACCGCGGCGGCCGACAGATTAGGCTTCGGCTCGTGGCTGAGATCCGGATTCCCGATGACATCAAGCCCGCCGACGGACGCTTCGGCTCGGGCCCCTCCAAGGTGCGCACCGAGGCGCTGAGCGCCCTGGCCGCGACCGGAAGCTCCCTGCTGGGCACCTCCCACCGCCAGGCCCCGGTCAAGAACCTGGTCGGCACCGTACGCGAAGGGGTGCGCGAGCTCTTCCAACTCCCGGAGGGGTACGAGGTCATCCTGGGCAACGGCGGCTCCACCGCCTTCTGGGACATCGCGACCCACGGGCTGATCGACTCCAAGTCGCAGCACCTGTCCTTCGGCGAGTTCTCCTCGAAGTTCGCCAAGGCGGCGAAGCTGGCGCCGTGGCTCGAGGAGCCCACGGTGATCACCTCCGACCCCGGCACCCACCCGGAGCCGCGCGCCGAGAGCGGCACGGACGTCTACGCCTTCACCCACAACGAGACCTCCACCGGTGTCGCCATGCCCATCCAGCGGGTGGCCGGCGCCGACGAGGGCGCGCTGGTACTGGTGGACGCCACCTCCGGGGCGGGCGGTCTGCCGGTCGACACCGCCGAGACGGACGTCTACTACTTCGCACCGCAGAAGTCCTTCGCGGCGGACGGCGGCCTGTGGATCGGCGTCTTCTCGCCCGCCGCGCTTGAGCGCGCCGCCCGGATCCACGCCTCCGGTCGGCACGTCCCCGAGTTCTTCTCGCTGCCGACCGCGATCGACAACTCGCTGAAGAACCAGACGTACAACACCCCGGCGCTGGCGACGCTCTTCCTGCTGGACGACCAGCTGAAGTGGATCAACGGCCAGGGCGGTCTGGACTGGGCGGTCCGCCGCACCGCGACCTCCTCGCGCACGCTGTACGGCTGGGCCGAGGAGTCCAAGTTCGCCACCCCGTTCGTGGCCGACCCGGCCAAGCGGTCGCAGGTCGTCGGCACGATCGACTTCAACGAGGAGATCGACGCCGCCGCGGTCGCCAAGGCGCTGCGGGCCAACGGCATCGTGGACACCGAGCCGTACCGCAAGCTGGGCCGCAACCAGCTGCGGGTGGCGATGTTCCCGGCCGTCGACCCGGCGGACGTCGAGGCCCTGACGGCGTGCGTGGACTACGTCATCGAGCACCTCTGAGGACTCACTCCGAGCCCTAGAGACTCACTGCGAGCCCTAGAGGACTCACTCCAAGCGCTGGAGGCCCGCGGCCGACCACCGGCTGCGGGCCCCTTCGTACGCGCTGACGACCGGCCCCGGGATCAGCTCCGGGTTCAGCTCCGACGGAAGAGCTTGCGCAGGCCGAGGAACACCACCAGCGCGCCGACGAAGGTGAGCCCGGCCTTGACCAGGTTGCCGTTCTTGTCGCCGTCGGTGAGCTTGCCGTCGACGCGGTCGGAGTACTCCCCCTTCTTCTTCTGCTCCTTCGCGGTGGCGTCCGGCAGCAGCTCCCCGCCCAGGTCCACCGGCGTCACCTTGGAGCCCGCGCCCTCGGTGCCGTACATGAGGGTGCCGCCGTCCGGGGTGAAGGTGACCGACTCGCCCTGGCGCTGGAGCGGCAGCCCCGGCTCCTCCTCCAGCCGCGCCGGCTTTCCGTTCCGCCAGCGGTACTCGGCGGCCGAGAAGTAACCGCGCAGCACCAGCCGGGTGCCGTCCGGGGAGAACGCCCCGTCCGTGACCTCCATGTCGATGTCGGCGACCCGCTGGAAGACATTCACCCCGGAGGGGCTCAGTGTGGTCGGTCCGGCGTACAGCCCGCCGTCCTCGTCGCTCTTGCTGGCGATGTAGACGCGGCCCGTCTTGGGGTGAACCATCAGCGCCTCGGCATTGCGCGGACCGCCCTGATACTTGACGGTGAACTGGGTCGCGGTGACGGTGGTGTCCTTCAGCTGCTTCGGCTCCGGGAAGCGGTAGATCCACACATGGGACCACTGACCGCCCAGGTTGTCGCCGATATCGCCGACGTAGACATTGCCGTCCGGCCCTATCGAGATCGCTTCCACATCGCGGGGATCCCCTATCCCGCGCAGGGTGACCCGCGCGACCGTCTTCCCGGTCCTGCCGTCCACGGCGTATACGTACGGGCCGTCCGAGCTGTCGTTGTGCGTCCAGTAGACGCCGGGGTGGAGACGGCTCGCGGCGAGGCCGCTGGACTCGGTGATCCGTGAATCCTGGATCGTGAAGGGGGACGGCGACGACGAGTCGTCGGCGGCGGCCGGGGCGACTGCGGACACGGTCAGCAGCGCGGCGGCACCGAGTACGAACGGAAGCGGACGCATGGGCCCAAGCCTGCCATCCCGCCGGGGGCGTCCGGCGCCGGAACCACGCCGAGGGGCCCCTCCGGCCACGCATGGCTTCCGCCCGAGCAGGGGCTCCGCGTTCCGCCTTCCGCCTTCCGCCTTCCGCCCCGGCATCACTTCTGTGATCGCGCATGACTTCCGCGATCACGGGCAGATAACGTCTGTCAATTATTTGTGCGGGCAGCCACCCCGAAATAACCCCGAGATTATTTGATCTCATCCTGGGATTATTTCGGCGAGAAATTTATCGGTCATTGACGGCATAGCGGGCGGCGGCATTGCAATGCGGAAAGGCCCCGCTTACGGTCTGAGCTCATGAGCGAATACAGCCAGTCCTCTTATGCGCAAACCGCACCGCCCACGCATTCCGCCGGCGCCCCCAACCATGGTGCGGCACCGGCCGCGCCGTCCAAGAAGATCGCGATCTTCGCGATCGTCGGCTCGGTCATCGCGCTGGTCGGCTCCATGGTGAACTGGGTGATCTCCGACGCCGAGCGCGCCACCGGGGGCATCAAGGGCATCGACGGCGACGGCATCATCACGCTGATCGTCGCCCTGGTCGCGGCGATCCTGTTCATCGCCGCCATGGCCACCAAGAAGGCGGCGCTCTACCTGGTCGGCGGCGTTCTGGGGCTGGCCATGGCCATTGTCGCGGTCATCAACATGGCGGACCCCGAGCGACTCGTCGTCCAGAAGCTGAAGGACGAGGAGGGGGTGTCGCAGCAGGTCGCGGAGAAGGCCGCGGAGCAGGCCGCGAAGCTGTACGACATGACCGCGGGACCGGGGCTCTACATGGTCCTGGTCGGCGCGCTGATGGCCCTGGCCCTCGGCGTTCTCGGCTTTATGAAGTCCCGCGCCGCCCGGTAATCCGAAAAGACCGGTCGCATTCGACGCCCATATTCAGCGGCGACCTCCGGCAATCATGCTCGATTGAATTCCGACCGGAGCCGCAAAACCCCAAGACGCCCGCTTTTTGACCGCACGGGGGGCCAAAAAGCGGGCTTTCGGGTTTTCCACGGGGAATTCTCGGCCGGGACCCTGCCGCCGCCGATGACGGCGCACCCGGCCCGCCCCCCCCTTGATTAGAGCGCACTCCAACGGCTTGGCTGATCCTCATGGAGTACACGCAGCTCGGACGCACAGGTCTCAAGGTCAGCCGTATCGTCCTCGGCACCATGAACTTCGGTCCGCAGACGGAGGAGGCCGACAGCCACTCGATCATGGATGCCGCGCTCGACGCGGGCATCAACTTCTTCGACACCGCCAATGTGTACGGCTGGGGCGAGAACAAGGGCCGCACCGAGGAAATCATCGGGAGCTGGTTCGCCAAGGGCGGCGGGCGGCGCGAGAAGACGGTCCTCGCGACCAAGGTGTACGGAAACATGGCCGCCGAGGGTGAGCCCTGGCCCAACAGCGACAAGCTCTCGGCCGTGAACATCCGCCGGGCCGTGGACGCCAGTCTCAAGCGGCTCGGCACGGACTACATCGACCTCTACCAGTTCCACCACGTGGACCGCTCCACCCCGTGGGACGAGATCTGGCAGGCCATCGACATCCTCGTACAGCAGGGCAAGATCGTCTACGCGGGCTCCTCCAACCACGCCGGCTGGCACATCGCCCAGGCCAATGAGGCCGCGGCCCGCCGTGGCTCGTACGGGCTGGTCAGCGAGCAGTGCCTGTACAACCTGGCCGAGCGCCGCGCCGAGATGGAGGTCATCCCCGCCGCGCAGGGCTATGGCGTGGGCATCATCCCCTGGTCGCCGCTGCACGGCGGGCTGCTCGGCGGAGCGCTCCGCAAGGAGCGCGAGGGCGGCGGTTCGCGCAGCACGTCCGGGCGCAGCGCCGACGCGCTGAAGAACGCGACGGTGCGCGATCAGATCCAGCGGTACGAGGACCTGCTGGCCAAGCATGGCATCGAGCCCGGCGAGGCGGCCCTGGCCTGGCTGCTCACCCGGCCCGGGGTCACCGGTCCGATCGTGGGTCCGCGCACGGCCGAGCAGCTGACGTCGGCGGTACGGGCGTCGGAGCTGAAGCTGGGCGAGGAGGTGCTGGCGGAGCTGGACGAGATCTTCCCGGGTCCGGGGCCGTCGCCGGAGGCGTTCGCCTGGTAGCCGAGGGCGGGAGCCAGGAGGGGGCGTGGGCCGCGCGGCGGTCCACGCCCCCTCGCGTTCAGCCTCCCAGGGCCGCCGCCGCGGCGACTACGACGAGGATCAGCACCAGCGCGCCGCTCATGATCATGTTTCTGGTCTTGGGGTCCACACCTCGAGATTAGCCGGACCGCTCAGTGCCCCAGCGGCCAGGCCGCCACCACCTCGTAGCGCGGCTGCTGTCCGGGGACGCCCGGGGCCGGTGGATGGCTGCGCACCAGGCTGAGCTCGCCCACGGACCACTCCCGGCCCGCGAAGTCCATGAGCCCGTCCACGTACGGCGCGAGGCTGGTGGCGGAGCCGTGGCGCGGGGAGAGGTGCCGCGCGGAGCGGGCGCGGGCGATGGTCAGATGCGGGTGGTACGGGCGGTGCCGGTCCATCGGGACCCCGGCCCGTCGGCCGCCCGCCTCGGCGGAGTCGGCCAGCCGCCGCAGGGCCTCGCTGTCGCCGTCGACACCCACCCACACCACCCGGTCGTCGAACCGGCCGCCGCCCGCGAGCCGCAGCTCATGGGGGTGGTGCCGATGGGCGGCGCGGGCCAGCCGGGTGTGCAGCTCGGGCAGTACGTCCTCGGCCACCTCGCCGAAGAAGGCGAGTGTGAAGTGCCAGCCCTCCCGCTCGGTCCAGCGCAGCCCGTCCGCCCCCGGCAACGCCCGGAGCGCCTTGACCCGCGCGGCCAGCTCGGCGACGGCCGCCTCCGGCGGCAACACGGCGGCGAAGAGTCTCATCCGCCCAGTCTCCCGCACCGGGGGTGGGGAACTCAGCCTCTCCGGGAGTTGGCAGCCCAGCCTCTCCGGGAGTTGGCAGCCCAGCCTCTCCTGGGCTGGCAACTCAGCCCCTCCGGCGTTTGAGGAGCGGGGTCCCGGGCGGAGCCCCGGCGAGGCCAAAGGGCGGTTCAGGCCGTGGCTGCCAGCGGCTTCTCCTCCGTCTCAGGCGTGCGCGGCACGAAGATCACATGCGGGTGGCCCCGGCGCAGGTTCAGCTTCAGCCGCAGGCCGCCGACCCGGACCAGGATCAGCCCCACCGCGGCCGCGGCGGCCGCCGAGATCAGGCCGCCCGCGGCGAATCCGATGCGCGCGCCGCAGGTGTCGGTAACCCAGCCCACCAGCGGGCCGCCGATCGGCGTACCGCCGACGAAGACCATCATGAACAGGCTCATCACCCGGCCCCGCATCGCGGGATCCGTCGCGAGCTGGACGCTGGAGTTCGCGGTCACGTTGAACGTCAGGCTGAAGATCCCGATCGGCACCATGAGCGCCGCGAAGAGCCAGAAGTACGGGGTGGCCGCGGCGACCATCTCCAGCACGCCGAACATCAGCGCGGCCCCGACCAGCAGCCGCCGCCGGGCCACCACCCGCCGGGCGGCGAGCAGCGCGCCCGTCACCGAGCCGATCGCGATCAGGGTGTTGAGCAGGCCGTACGTACCCGGCCCGGCGTGGAAGACACCGTCGGCGAAGGCGCTCAGCCAGATCGGGAAGTTGAAGCCGAAGGTGCCGATGAAGCCGACGAGCACGATCGGCCAGATCAGATCGGGGTTCCCGGCCACATAGCGCAGCCCCTCCCGCAGCTGCCCCTTGCCACGCGGCGCCCGCTCGACCTTGTGCAGCTCGCTGGTGCGCATCAGCAGCAGCCCGATGATCGGGGCGCCGAAGGAGACTCCGTTGATCAGGAAGGCCCAGCCGCTGCCCACGGCGGTGATCAGCACACCGGCGACCGCCGGGCCGATCAGCCGGGCGGACTGGAAGTTCGCGGAGTTGAGGCTGACCGCGTTCCGCAGATCCTTGGGGCCGACCATCTCGTTGACGAAGACCTGGCGAGTCGGGTTGTCGACGACGGTGACCATGCCGAGCAGGAACGCGATGAGATAGACGTGCCAGACCTGCACATGGCCGCTGAGGGTGAGGGCGGCGAGGGCGAGCCCGCACAGCCCCAGCGCGGTCTGGGTGAACAGCAGCAGTCGGCGCCGGGGACATCGGTCCGCGATGACCCCGCCGTAGAGACCGAAGAGCAGCATGGGCAGGAACTGCAGCGCGGTGGTGATACCGACCGCGGTGGAGGAGCCGGTGAGACTCAGGACCAGCCAGTCCTGGGCGATCCGCGACATCCAGGTGCCGGTGTTGGAGATCATGGCACCGGTCGCGAAGAGGCGGTAGTTGCGGATCCTCAGCGAACGGAAGGTCCCACCGCCCCTGGTGCGTCCGGCGGTGACGGCGGGTGCGGATGCGGCGGCGGATGCGGGGGTTCCCGGGGGTCCGGCGGTTCCCGGGGGTCCCGGGGTTCCGGCGGGTCCGGCGGCTCCCGGGGTTCCGGGGGGTCCGGAGATTCCCGGGGATCCCGGGCTTCCGGGGTTTGCGGGGTTCTTCGGTGCGGGTGCGGAGTCTGCTCCGGGTCCCGTACTCAAGTGCGTTCGCCTCCTGGCTGCCTCGGGGTCGTTCTTACATATGCGCGAGCTTCTCCAGCACGGGCGCGGCGGCGCGCAGCACGTCCCACTCGTCCTCGGTCAGCTCCCCGACCAGCTCGGCCAGCCAGGCGTTGCGCTTGCGTCGGCTCTCTTCGAGCATGGCCTCTGCCCGTTCGGTCGGCGAGACGACTTTCTGCCGCCGGTCCTCCGGATGCGGCTCGAGCCTGACCAGCCCCTTGGCCTCCAGCAGCGCCACGATGCGGGTCATCGACGGCGGCTGGACGTGCTCCTTGCGGGCCAGCTCGCCAGGTGTGGCGGAGCCGCACTGGGCCAGCGTGCCCAGGACCGCCATCTCGGTCGGGCTGAGCGATTCGTCCACCCGCTGGTGCTTGAGCCGCCGCGATAGACGCATCACTCCGGACCGCAGGGCACTCACGGCGGCCGCGTCATCGGGGGGCGCCTCCGCCTGGTGCTGGGGGCGGGACAGATCCGGCATGGTCTTTAGCATAACTCATTACCTCGCCTAATGAAACCCTGGTTACTTCCCTATTTCTATTTCACCCGGACGAGTGAGTTGACTCCGGGTAGTGACGCACGGCGGCACGCATGAGCGCCCAGGACCACGGGGGTCCGGGGCGCTCAGGGCGGAACGCTCATGCGCCAGGCGGGACGGCGTACACCAGGGCGGGACGACGACTCCGCCAGGCCGGGGCGCCCAGGCGCGGGGCGGCCCAGGCGCGGGGCGGCCCAGGCGGGGGCCCGGTCGGGGCGGCCCAGGCGCGGGGCGACCCAGGCGGGGGCCCAGTCGGGGCGGCCCAGGCGCGGGGCGACCCAGGCGGGGGCCGAGCTCGGCTCAGGAGACGCCGAGTGCCTGTTCGATCGGGTTGAGCAGGAAGTACACCAGGAAGCACAGCCCCACCGCGCCCAGCAGCCACGGGATCTCCCGGGTCCGCCGGGTGGCGATGCGCAGCAGCAGGAACGAGAGGACGCCCAGCCCGATCCCGTTGGTGATGCTGTACGTGAACGGCATCGAGATCATGGTCAGAAAGGCCGGGATCGCGATCGTGGAATCGCTCCAGTCGATCTCCTTGACGTTCGCCGCCATGATCAAGAAGCCGACGACCACCAGCGCGGGGGTCGCGGCCTGCGAGGGCACCACCTTGGCCAGCGGGGTGAAGACCAGCGCGAGCAGGAAAAGCGCGCCGGTCACCACGTTCGCGAGTCCGGTGCGCGCCCCTTCCCCGACGCCCGCCGTGGACTCCACGAAGCAGGTGTTGGCCGAGGCCGAGCCGAAGCCGCCGCCCGCGACCGCGACGCCGTCCATCATCAGGATCCGGCCCATGCCCGGCAGCTGACCGCGCTCATCGGTCAGCCCGGCCTCCTCGCCGACGCCGATGATCGTGCCCATCGCGTCGAAGAAGCCGGACAGCAGCACGGTGAAGACGAAGAGGCAGCCGGTGAGCAGGCCGACCTCATGGAAGCCGCCGAAGAGGCTGACATCGCCGACGAGGCCGAAGTCCGGGGTGTCGACCACCTTCTCCGGCACCGAGGGGATGGTCAGCCCCCACTGGGCGTCCGGGATCTGGGCCAGGGAATTGATCACGATCGCGACCACGGTCATGGTCACGATGCCGATCAGGATCGCGCCGCGCGTCTTGCGGACGATCAGGATGAAGGTGAGCGCGAGACCGGCCACGAAGACCAGCACCGGCCAGCCCTGGAGCCGCCCGGCCACGCCCAGGCCCAGGGGGACGGTGGTGTGCGCGGAGTCGGGGTTACGGCTGACGAAGCCGGAGTCGACCAGACCGATCAGGGCGATGAAGAGCCCGATACCGATCGCGATCGCCCGCCGCAGCCCGGATGGGATCGCGTCCATCACCCGCTGCCGCAGCCCCGAGGCGACGAGGATCATCAGCACCAGACCCGCGAGCACCACCATGCCCATCGCGTCCGGCCAGCTCATCTTGGGCGCGAGCTGGAGCGAGACCACGGCGTTGATGCCGAGGCCAGCGGCCAGCGCGATGGGGACGTTGCCAATGATCCCCATGAGCAACGTGGTCAGGCCCGCGATCAGGGCGGTGGCGGTGACCAGCTGGCCGTTGTTGAGCTGATGCCCGAACTTGTCCGTACCGGCCCCGAGGATGATCGGGTTCAGTACGACGATGTAGGCCATCGCAAAGAACGTGGCCAGTCCGCCCCGAATCTCCCGGGAGATCGAGGAACCACGCTCGCTGATCTTGAAGAACTTGTCGATGCCGTTGGCGGGGGGAGTCGGAGCCTGCTTGCCGGCGTCGACCGGCACGGTGGCCGAGGGGGACATGAAGGACCTCAGGGTGCGTGAACATCAACAGCGGGCCCTTTGGACGATCGAACGAGACATTCCACTCAGACCCAGAAGTATTCAGTATGAAACTATCAAGGTCCGATCGCCAAACCGGTCCCGGTGGGTCCTCTGTGCGGTCTCTGCACGGCCTCTGCCCGGCCTCTGTACGGCCTCTGCGAGGTCCGCGGCACGGCCCCGGCCGGACCCATGACCCGCCCCGCTTAAGCTGTGCCCATGACGAAGTGGACCCCCAAGCACGAGGCGCCGGAGCCCCTCGAGGGCAATGTCGTGGCCACGATCACCGGCGGCACGATCGTGTGGTTCGTCCTCTTCCTCGCCCAGCTGCCCTTCTACGGCTGGTTCCACGAGCACGGACATCTGTGGTGGCTGTGGACCTGCCTGGCCGGCGGCGGCCTCGGGCTGCTCGGCATCTGGTACGTACGGGCCCGGGAGGCGGCGATCCGCCGCGACTCGCGGAACGGCGACGCGCGGACGGCCGACGCGCAGAACAGCTGACCCGAGCAGAACGGCTGACCCGAGCAGAACGGCTGACGCGAGCGGCACTGCTGACGCGCGGAACGGTCGGCACACCCCGCGACGGCGCGGCGCCGGACCGTCCGCCGTTCCCGGCAGCGGCCCGGCGCCCTGGCCTGGTGCGCGGGCGCGCTCCCCTCCTCATCACGCACCCGCTCACCCGTCTGTGGTGCGTACAGAAAGTGGTGCGCACAGAAAGATGAGGGCCCCGCCGCAGGGACGCGCGGGCGGAGCCGGATGGGCCAACTGTACGATCTTCACGGGCCGTTCACAATGTTGCGGAAGCCTCACGGCGGGCACTTTGTTCGGGAACTACCGTCTTGTGGTCGCCAACTCACCAGTAATGTGAGGGATATGACCGGTAACCGCTTTCGTGCCGATGAGATCGACACCAGCAAGCCGCACTCGGCCCGCATGTATGACTACTTCCTGGGCGGCAAGACCCACTACGCGGTCGACACTCACGCCGCCGAACAGGTCGAGGCCGTCTGGCCGGACGTCAAGCCGTGGACCCGTGCCAACCGGTCATTCATGCACCGCGCGACCCGCTGGCTCGCGGGCGAGGCGGGCATACGGCAGTTCCTGGACATCGGCACCGGCATCCCCACCGAGCCCAACCTCCACCAGGTCGCCCAGAAGGCCGCCCCGGACTCCCGGGTCGTCTACGCGGACAACGACCCGATAGTGCTGGCCTACGCGCAGGCCCTGTTGCTCTCCACGCCCGAGGGCCGCACCGCCTACATCCACGCGGACGTCAGCGATCCACAGGGGATCCTGGCCGCCGAGGATCTGAACGACACCCTCGATCTGTCCCAACCGGTCGCCCTGTCGCTGAATGCGATCATGCACTTCATCGCGGACGAGCAGAAGCCGTATGAGATCGTGCGCCAACTGGTCGAACCCTTGGTCTCGGGCAGCTATCTCGTGCTCTCACACGGTGCGCTCGACCCCCGCCCCGGGGTCTCGGACGCGGTCACCAACCTCTACCGCAGCAGCGGCATCCATGTGCAGGGACGCACCCAGGAAGAGATCCTTCCATTCTTCGACGGGCTGGAGCTTGTCGATCCGGGCGTGGTGATGCCGCACCGTTGGAAGCCCGAGAGCGAGCAGGCCAGGGCCGAGGCGGAGGCCAAGGAGCTGTCGATCTTCGCGGGCGTGGCACGCAAGCCCTGACCGGGGCGGGCCTGGTCCCAGGGTCCGGCCTTGTCCCGGGGTCCGGCCTTGTCCCGCGGAACGGGCCTGGTCCGCGGACCAGGCCTTGCCCCGGGGCAAGGCCCGCGCACACCCCGTGCGCGCGCCCGTCAGTCGAACCAGCGAGCCCGCGCCAGCTCCTCCGTACGGGTCAGATCCTCCAGCAGGGCCGCCACCTCAAACCGGCGCGCCCAGTGGCCGGCGGCCCAGGACAGACCGGCCGCGACGCCCTCGACCGTCGAGGCGTGCAGGGTGCCGTCCACATACCGCCAGTCCAGCTCGATCTCCCCCGCGCCCGCGCCCACGCCCTCGATCAGCAGTTCCTCATGCTCGATGTACGACAGCGGAGCGCCCGGGAGGAGTTCGCGGACCGCCTCGGGCACCTCGTGCGGATCGCCCTGTGAGGTCACCCGCGCCGGGTACGCCTCGCTCAGCCGCCGCACCTGGAACAGCTCGGCCAGCTCCGCCGCCCGCGCGGGCCGTACGGGCAGCAGCGCCCGGCCGTCCGCCTCGGCCAGCGGCATCAGGTCCGGGGCGTCCGCGACCAGCGCCTCGCCCGCCTCGACCACCGTCGGCTCACCGTCCACGACGGCGCGCAGCTCGTCCGGCAGGGTCACCTGCTCGGGTTCCAGGTCGGCCAGCTGCCCGTAGATGGCGTGCAGCTGGGCAGGGGTCACCTCGCGATCCGGGTCGGAGAGGCGGGCCAGCAGCTCGGCGGCGCCGCCCGGCTCGTCCAGCAGCGCGGCGACGGAGGTCCGTACCCCCAGCGCCCGCAGCACCTGCTCGTCCTCGAACCCGGCCGCGTCCACCGCCTCGTACAGCCCGGCCAGCAGCGGATCGCCCCCGGCCGCGCGCAGCCCGGCGGGGCGCCGGCCGTCCAGCACCGGATGGCCGCGCAGCCACCACGCGGTGTACGAGCGCACGATCTCCGTCGTTCCGTCCGGCAGCAGCACCCGCACCGGCGCGGTCAGCGCGTCGCGCAGCGGCGGCTGGGCGAGCATGGCCAGCGCCCGCGGCCAGGCGTCGTCGTCGACCAGGTCCAGATCCCGTACGGCCACGATCTCGGTGGCCACCGGCGGCACCGGCGTCTCCGGCAGCCGGTCCAGCACGTCCTCGCACCACACGTCGACGGCGTCCAGCACACCGACGTCGTCCGGTTCGGTGAAGTCGCCCTCGCGAGGCTCCAGCTCATCCGGGTCCAGCACCACATCGGTGGCCCTGACCAGCGTGAAGCCCGCCAGCACACCGACCGCGGCAAGCGGCTGCTCACCCCAGCGCCCGGCCAGCTCGGCGTCGCACGCGGCCAGTTCGCCCTCCCGCATCACCTGCTCGAAGGCGCTGCCGGGGAGGACCAGCTCACCGGCCGGGGCCAGCTCACCGTCCTCGTCCGGGAGCGCGAGCGCGGCCAGCCACGGCTCGTCGCCGGGCGCCAGCCGGGCCTGCTGGACCAGACCGAGAACGGTGTCGGCCAGCGTGTCGGCGTCCAGCGCCGCGCCCAGGCCGCCCTCGCCCTCCTCCGCGAACGGGTCGTACTCGTCCTCCGCCTCCAGCGAATGCGCGACGGCGGTCCGTACCTGCGGGGTCGTCAGCACGGCGCGGGGCGTGGCGGGGGTCGCGCCGAGCTTCTCCAGCAGCGGATGGGCGGCGTCCGGATGTGCAACTTTCAGGCCGAGGCGGGCGAGGGTGCGATGCGTATCGCTGATCCCGGCGCCGCGCTCGGGGGTCCGCGCGGGCACGGCGATTCCGGCAGGCCCGGCGATTCCGGCGGACTCGGTGGTCATGGCGGACTCGGCCGGTCCGGCGGGCTCGGTGGTCATGGCGGACTCGGCGGACTCGGCGGACTCGGCGGTTCCGATGCTGTCCGGGCTGCGCAGGTCGCCGCCGCTGTCCAGACCGCGCAGGCTGTCCAGGTCGCCGTCGGCCTCGCCCGGCAGCGGCAGCAGCACCTGCCGGGGCCCGATCGTCGTCCGGCCGTCCGCCAGCGGCACCGGCAGCCCGCTGAGCCGGTCCGGGTCGATGCCGCCCAGCGAGTCGTACAGCCGCCGCCACCAGGCCGGGGCGCGCTCCACCCCCGCGAGCCGGTCGATGAGCTCGCCCAGCGGCACCCGGGCCACGCCCAGCACCCGCAGCTCCGAGCGGCGCTCGAGACCCGCGGGCAGCAGCGTCGGGAACAGCTCGGCCAGCACCTCCACCGTCTCCGCGCCCGCGCCCTCGACGATCTCGGCGTCCCGGGGCCGCAGCGCGTGGGGCTCGCCCTCGGCGCCGCCGCGCGCCAGCACGTCGTCATCCCAGTCGGCCGGGGCGGGCGCGAGCGGGGCGGCAGCCGGCTCCCCCGCCCCGGGGCCGCCCTGGGCGGCGTCCGGGCCGAGCGCCTCCGGCGAGCCGAGCCAGCCCGCCACGGCCTCGGCCACGGCCGCGTCCTCCGTACCCACGCCCACCGCCGGTGCGGCGGCACTGGGCAGGAACGGCACCCTCGGCAGCCGCTCCAGAACCCGCTGGCGCAGCTCCCCGTCCAGCTCGCCCCGGCCCAGCTGGCCCGGGACCAGGTCGATCGAGCCGACCGAGACCGGATGCCAGTCGCGCAGCAGCGTCGCGTACGCCTCGGCCGCGCGGTCCAGCAGGAAGTCCGTGAGCGGCCCGGGGGCGGTGTGGCGGCGGGTGGGCTCCAGCGGGAAGGACGCGATCAGCAGCGCGGGCATGCCCAGCGGCTCGTCGGTCGGTGTCGGGGCGTGGACGACCGGGGCGGTCGTGGGGCGCGTCGGCGCGCCCTCCGCGTCCACCGGAACCGCCCAGGTCACCGACCACACCGGGCGCAGCCGCTCCTCCACCGGACGGTCGGCCAGCAGCTCCGGGTCCAGCCGCCCGCCGACGCTCTCGGTGCGCCAGCGCGTCGTACCGCGGGCGCCGCTGTCCTCGACGACGGTGTACGGGCCGTCCTGGCGACGGCGCAGCGTCCGGGTGCCCTCGACGGTCTCGACCACGACCTCGGCCAGACCGGGGAGGGTGAGCAACAGCGCGTCGTCGATCCCGGCCAGCAGCCGCTCCGCCACGTCCCAAGCGGCGCCGTCGCGCAGCGGCAGCACCACGACGGTGTCGTAGCCCTCCGGGGCGCTCCCCTCGGCGGGCAGCGGCAGCCGCAGCAGGGGGACGTGGCCGTCACGGCGGCGCAGCTCCTCGGCGAGGCCGGGGCCGCCGCCGACGGCGGCGGCGCGCTGGGTCAGCTCCCGCGCCTCGGCCAGCGACCAGCGGACCCCGCCGGTGCGGCCCACGACCGCGGGCTCGTCGCTCACCGCGAGCACCGCCGCGAAGCCGACGCCGAACCGCCCGACCGCACTCTCCGGCTCATCGCGCTTGGCCGACGCCCGCAGAGTGGACAGCGACTCGACGCCCGCCGCGTCCAGCGGCGCCCCGGTGTTGGCGACGGCCAGCACGGCGGGCTCGCCGTCGGTGGCCGGACGCAGGGTCAGCCGCAACCGGCCGGGCACCCCGGCGCGGGCGGCGGCGTCCGCCGCGTTCTGGGCCATCTCGACGACCAGCCGGTCCCGGTGGCCGCCCAGCGCCAGATCCTCCTCGGCGTTGGCGTCCTCCCGGAACCGGGCGGGCGACGCGGCCCAGGCGTCCAGCACGCCGCGCCGCAGCCGCGCGGTCCCGAACGGGTCCGCGTCCTCGGTCGCGCCTCGCACCATCGCCGTGCTGCTCACGTCTCGCCTCCGGAAGTTCCTGGTCGGGGTCCGTCCTGCGCCACGGCGCCACACCGCCGAGTCCCCCGCGGTGCGGATCACCCCACCGCGCTCGCCGTTCCCTGACGTGCCGCCCTTGCTAGCCGCGAACGTACCGCTATCCGCCCGCAAACGACGCCCCGGGCCCCATACAACCGGATTCTCCCTCTCACCTTGGGGCCCTCGGGCCCCGTCCCACCGGGTCCCTGCCTCGGGCACGCCGCTTGCCCCAGGGGATGTCCGGCGGCGGATCGTGACGCCTGCGGCGGGCTGCTCCCCTCCCCGCCCCTTCCTGCCCCTTCCCGCCCCTTCCCGGCACCTGACGATCTGCGGCTCCGCGGCGTGGGGGGCTCCGCGCCAGAGCCCGGGGTCCAGGGTCGAAGCCCCCGCCACGCGGCGGAGCCGCACATTGATGCCGCGGGAAGGGGCCACCTCATAGGCGCCCCTGGGCACCGCGGCCCCGGCCCGCGTGGGGGCGGCAGCCTGAAGGCCGCCCGGTGCGGGGGAACCGGGGCGGTCGGACCCGCCATTGGGACCTGACGACAACGCAGCGGGCGGGCCGAAGCCGTACGGTGCCGCGCCGCCAAGGCGTACGAGGCCGGGCACGGCCGGGCGCGCCACGCAGGACCGCCACCCGGGCGCGCGGGCCCACCCTCATGCGCCCACACCTGACCGGGCCGCCCGGGAGGGGGATGGCGGCGGTGGGCAGCACCCGTCACCGACCGGGCGGCAGCCGCGAGGCTCTCGGCCGCCACCGGCCTCAGGCGTACTGGGCCGAGTACGACCGGGACGCATCGTGCAGGCAGCCGCCCGGGCGCACGGGCCCGCCCACACCCGACCACACGTCGCCCGACCGTCCCGAGAGGCGGCGTATCGGAGGCGGAGGCGGACAGCAACCGTCACCCGACGGAGCGGCAGCCGCGAGGGGTCGGGGGCGCTGCCGCCGCGATGAGCCGGGACGTGCCCGCCTCCGCCGGGGCGGGAGTTCGCGTCCGCCGTCGCAGCGACCCCGCGCCGACGCGGCCCCGGGGCCGCCGCTCCGTAGCAGCAGGGTCAGGGGCGACGCTCCGTAGCGGGCCCCACGCCACCGCTCCGCAGCAGCGGGACCAGGGACGGCGTTCCGTAGCAGCAGGCCCCACGCCACCGCTCCGCAGCGGCAGGGTCAGGGCGGACGTTCCGTAGCAGCGGGACCAGAGCCACCGCTCCGCAGCAGCCTCGCCGGGCCACCGCTCCGCAGCAGCCTCGCCGGGCCACCGTTCCGTACCAGCCTCGCCGGGCCACCGTTCCATAGCAGCCTGGTCGGGGCGGCGCCGGGGGCGAGCCCCCGCAAGGATGCCTCAGCTGTGGCCGAGCTCCTCTGGCGGCGTGTCCGGCTCGACAGAGCCGCTCGTGCGGTCCGGGTGGAGGGGGAGGGGTTCGACGAGGGTTTCGTCGACTACGGGTTCGGCCGGGCGGGGGGGCTTGGGCATGACGGCGGCCTCCGAGTGGGCGCCGCAGCCGTAGGAGAGGGAGACGACGCGGCCGTCAGCCGGGCTGAACTCGTTCGCGCAGGCTCCGAACGCCTGTCCCAGCGAGCCGCCGAGGGCCACCATGAAGCCGCAGCTCGCGCAGGTGCCGGGGGCCGCCTGGGCCATGGGGGTTTGGGGGCCGTACGCCTCCTCCCAGCGGTCGGCCGCGATGTGGAGGCCGTAGCGGGACAGCACCCGGGCGCGCCGCATGCCCAGCTCCTCGGCGACGGCCGCGATCGAACCGGTCGTGGGCGCGGCGGTCTGCGCCGCGGGAGCGCCGGCCGTCACATCGGCATCCTCCACCGCCGCGAGCTGCTGCATCTCCTCCGAGACCGCGGAGTTGGGCGGTGGGGCGTCCTCGCCCGTGTAGCCGGGCTCCAGGCGCAGATCATCGGCCTCGGTAGGGAGCAGATCGCCCGGCCCCATGTCGCCGGGGCGCAGCCGCTCGCTCCAGGGCACCCACTCCGGCGCAAGCAGCGCGTCGGGCCCGGGGAGCAGCACCGTCTCGTCCAGGGTGACGGCCTTCGCGCGCGAGGCGCGGGCCACCGTGACCGCCCAGCGCCAGCCGCGATAGCCCGGCTCGGGGCTCTCGAAGAGATGCGTGACCACGCGGTCGCCCTCGGCGACAGCGCCCAGATACTCGCCCACCTGCCCCGGATGGGCGGCTTCCACGGCCGCCTCGCGGGCGAGTTCGACCGCCTCGGCGCACAGGCGGTCGGGGGTACGGCTTCGCATCGCACTCACAGGATCGATTCTCTCTTCCACGCCGTCGCAGCCGTCTGACCTGGTGCGCCAGCCGTACGGCCGTCGCGGGACCACGGACGGAGCGGACCATGGGGCCGCGTCGACGTCCGCGCCCATCCGGCCTTCGGGCGCACCTTGTACGTCCCATTCTGCGGGATGGCTACTCGGCACACGGCCAGGAACGACCCTCGGTGGCGCGGTTACGCACGCTACCTTGTCCGGCCGCACCGGCCCTACCCCCGTCTCATCCTCACCTCCCGCCACGGCGCCGTACGCCCCCTTCCCGCCCGCCTCCGCGAAAGCGCATTTCCGCTGGACAGCGGGGTGTTGCCGATTTCCGCCGAGGGCGCCGCCATCCAGAAAGCCGTCGAAGGTCTGACGCTTCGGCCGCTTGGGCTGCACCATGGTCAGGTGGCAGGAACGCGGTGGTACAGCGGCGGCTCGACCAGAAGGCCGGGCCGCTGGATCGTCCACGCGCTCCGTCTCCCCTTCGCGCTCCGCCTCCCTTTCACCGCGGCCGGGCGCGGCATCCGCCGGGCCACCCACGCCCACGGCGCCGGCGAGTCGGGGCTCGGCAAGCTGATCGAACTGCACGCGGTGAACTCCGCGGGCGACATGCTGATCACCATCGCCCTCGCCTCCACGATCTTCTTCTCGGTCCCGACCGACGAGGCCCGTGGCCGGGTCGCGCTCTACCTGGTCATCACCATGGCGCCGTTCGCGCTGCTCGCCCCCGTCATCGGCCCGTTGCTCGACCGCATCCCGCACGGCCGCCGCGCGGCGATGGCGGGCGCGATGCTGACCCGCGTGGTGCTCGCGCTGACGATGGCGGGCGCGGTGGCGGGCGGCGGGCTCGAGCTGTATCCGGCGGCCCTGGGCGTGCTGGTGGCGTCGAAGGCGTACGGAGTCGTCCGTTCCGCCGTCGTGCCACGGCTGCTCCCACCCCACTTCTCCCTGGTCAAGGCCAACTCCCGGGTCACCCTGGCCGGGCTGCTCGCCACCGGCGCGGCCGCCCCGCTGGGGGCCGGGCTGCACCAGATCGGGCCGAGCTGGCCGCTGTACGGGGCGTCCGTGATCTTCGTGCTGGGCGCATTCCTGTCGTTCACCCTGCCGCACAAGGTGGATTCCTCGAAGGGCGAGGCCAGGGCGCAGCTGACCTCGGGGCAGCGTCATCTGCATCTGCCGGTCACGGTGCGCAAGCCCAAGGCCAGGGTGGGCGGGGCCAGGACCGCCCCGGCGACCGGTGGGGACAGGTCCGCCTTCTCCAGGACCGTCTTCTCCAGGACTGCCTTCTCCCGGACTGTCTTCTCCCGGATCGCCTTCTGGAGGGGCCGGTCCGGGCGGCCCGGCCTCCGTACGGTCGGCCCCTCCGTGCTGCACGCCCTGCAAGCGTGTGCCGCGCTGAAGACCCTGTCCGGGTTCCTCACCCTCTTCCTCGCCTTCCTCCTCCGCGACCAGCCGCTGGGCGGACTCGGCCCCGAGATCTCGCTCGGCCTGGCCGCGGTCTGCGCGGGCGGCGGCAACGCGCTGGGCACCGCGATCGGCGCCTGGCTGCGGGCGCGCGGCCCGGAACTGATCATCGCGGTGGTGCTGAGCTCAGCCCTGGGCGTGCTCATCGTGTCGGCGGCCCTCTACGGCGCTGTGACGGTGGCCGCCGTGGCCGCCACCGCGGGGATCTCCCAGGCGCTGGGCAAGCTGTCGCTGGACGCGCTGATCCAGCGTGACGTCCCGGAGGAGGTCCGCACCTCGGCGTTCTCGCGGTCCGAGACGACGCTCCAGATGGCGTGGGTCGTCGGCGGCGCCATCGGCATCGTGCTGCCGCTCCACGGGGCGCTGGGGATGGCGGTCGCCGCGGCGGTGATCGCTCTGGGCACGGCGCTGAGCGTCCGCGGACTGCTGAGCGCCTCCCGACAGGGGGCGCCGTATCCGCGCGTGGCGTGAGTTCTGGGGGCTACGGGGGGCGTGAGTTCTGGAATCAACGGGCGGTGTGAGTCCTGGGAGCTACCGGAGGCCTGGGTCCCTGGCGGGACCGCCGTCGGCGAGTCGTACCCGCGCGCGAGACGATCGGTGGGGCCAGATAGCCTGCCCGCATGACCGCTGCGCTGTTTTCCAGGGGCAAGGGCCGCCGCGCCGTCACCGCCGCCTGTGCCGTGTCCCTCGGGCTCGTCGCCCTCTCCGCCTGCGACAAGCCGACCCCGCTGGCAACGGTGACGGTCGGCTCGAACACCGTGACGGCCGAGGCGAGCAACGGCTGCTACGGCGACGGCAAGGACCTGAGCTCGAAGAAGTTCAAGGACTGCCTGTCCGCCAAGCCCGAGAAGACGATCAAGGTGACCCCTGGGGACAAGGTGCGGTTGGGGGTGGACCCCGAGATCGCCAAGTCCAGCTGGGGCCTGATCGCCAACAACCCGGTCATGGCCGAGGCGAGCAAGGAGACGTACCGCAGTTTCGACAGCGATACGCTCTTCTCCAAGCAGAACCCGCAGACCGGCCAGACCACGCTCGAGAAGAAGGTCACCATCACGGTCGCCGAGCTCGGCAAGAGCAGCCAGGGCGTCAAGGGCATCTGGCGCTTCACGCTGGAACGGGACTCCTGACGGGGTTCCCGACTGGCCCCCTGGCGGAGTTCCCGACGGGACTCCCGATGGGACTCCCGATGGGACTCCCGACTGGCCCCCTGAGAGGGTTCCCGACGGGACTCCCGACAGGCGGGACTCCGCAGGACGAGGCCCGGTCACACCGGGCAGCCGGCCGCGCCGCGACAGGGTTGTGTGTGACAAGGGGGAGTCACCCATGCGCGTACTGATCGTCACGGCCGTACCCGCCGAGCGGGACGCCGTCGTACGGGGCGTTGGCGCCACGGCCCCCGAGCTGGCCGAACTCCCCGTCCCCGGTGGGGTGCTCCACCGGCTGAGCCCGGCGCCGCCCACCGGGCCGCCGCTCACCGTGGACGTCCTGGCCGCCGGGGTCGGCCCGGCAGCCGCGGCGGCCGGTACCGCCGCCGCCCTGACCGCGGCCGCGGTCGCCCGCACCCCCTATGACCTCGCCGTATCGGCCGGTATCGGCGGCGGCTTCACCACAGCGCACCCCGTCGCCGCGCTGCCCACCACGGCCACGGCGCGGCCCGCCGCCACGACGCCCGGCACCGCAGCGCCCGCCGCCACGACGCCCGACACCGCAGCGCCCGCCGCCACAACGCCCGGCACCGGAGCACCCTCCACCTCCACCCCAGCGACCTCCCCCACAACGCCCGCCGCCGCGCACCTCGGCTCCGTCGTCGTCGCCGACGCCATCGTCGCCGCCGACCTGGGCGCCGAGACTCCCGACGGCTTCGCCGCCGTCACCGAGCTGGGCTTCGGAACCGTCGAACACCTCCCGCCCGCCCCGCTCGTCGCCGCCGTCGCCGAGGCGACGGACGCCGTGCGCGGCACCGTGCTCACCGTGTCGACCGTGACCGGGAGCGCCGAACGGGCCGCCGAGCTGCTGCGCCGCCATCCGCGCGCCGTCGCCGAGGCCATGGAGGGCTTCGGCGTCGCGGAGGCCGCCGCGGCCCAGTGCGTGCCCACCCTGGAGGTACGGACGGTCTCCAACGCCGTCGGACCGCGCGACCGCGCGGCCTGGCGGATCGGGGAGGCGCTCGAAGCGCTCACGGGCGCCTTCGCGACCATCGCCCCCCTCCTCGGCACCTGGACCTTTGACCCGGAAGGAACCCGGCAGTGACTGAGCCCCTGAGCGATCCCCTGACTGAGCCTTTGAAGATCGCCTACTCCCCGTGCCCCAACGACACGTTCGTCTTCCATGCCTGGGCCCACGGCCGCGTCCCCGGCGCGCCCGCGCTCGATGTCACCTTCGCGGACATCGACATCACCAACGGGATGGCCGAGCGCGGTGAGTTCGACGTACTGAAGGTGTCGTACGCCGTACTGCCGTGGGTGCTGGACGACTACGCGCTGCTGCCCTGCGGCGGCGCGCTCGGTCGCGGCTGCGGTCCGCTGGTCCTCTCGCGGCAGCCCGGCGAGGGACAGCAGCTCACCGGCAAGGATCTGGCGGGGAAGACGGTCGCGGTGCCGAGCGAGCGTTCGACCGCGTATCTGCTCTTCCGGCTGTGGGCCGCCGCCGAGGTGCCGGGCGGGGTCGGCGAGATCAAGGTGCTGCCGTTCCACGCGATCATGCCTGCGGTGCGGGACGGCGAGGTCGACGCCGGGCTCGTCATCCACGAGGCCCGGTTCACCTACCAGAATTACGGACTGCACTGCCTGGCTGACATGGGCGAGCACTGGGAGCAGACCACCGGACTCCCGATCCCGCTCGGCGCGATCATCGCCAAGCGCTCACTGGGCTCCGAGCGGCTGCGGGAGCTCGCCGACGCCGCCCGGACATCGGTACGGATGGCCTGGGACGACCCGGAGGCGTCGCGGGCGTATGTCCTGGACCACGCCCAGGAGATGGACCCGGCCGTGGCCGATCAGCACATCGGGCTGTACGTCAACGAGTTCACCGCCGACCTCGGCGAGAGCGGCTACGCCGCGGTGCGCGGGCTGCTGACCCGGGCGGCGGCGGAGGGGCTGGTACCGCCCCTCGGACCCGGGGCGCTGGACGTGGTCTGACGCTTCGGCAAGTGGTCGCACGCCCAGCGGAGCCGGATGGGTATCCATCCGGCTCCGCTGGAGAAATCGCGTATGACGGAATGACGGAATGTCGTATGTGCCGATGCGCGCCGGGCGCTCAGGCCGAACTCGGACCGAACTCGGACTGAACTCGGACCGAACTCAGGTCAGGCTCAGACCGGACTCCGACCGGACTCAGGTCAGGCTCAGACCGGACTCGGACCGAACTCCGACCGGACTCAGATCAGGCTCAGACCGGACTCAGGTCAGACGTCGAGCTGGTCGGCCACCGCCCGCAACATGCCCGCGATCTTGTGGCCGTGTGCCTTGTCCGGATAGCGGCCGCGCTCCAGCTGCTGCGTCACATTCTCCAGCAGGGTGGTCAGGTCCTGGACGATGGACGCCAACTCATCCGGCTTGCGGCGCTGGGCGGCCGCCACGGAAGGAGTCGGATCGAGAACGGTGACGGACAATGCCTGATCCCCGCGATTTCCGGCCACCACGCCGAATTCCACGCGCTGCCCCGGCTTCAGTGAGTCGACGCCTTCCGGAAGCACCGACGAGTGAACGAAGACGTCGCCACCGTCATCGCGGGAGAGAAAGCCAAAGCCCTTCTCACTGTTGAACCACTTGACCTTGCCGGTAGGCACGTCTGTCTCGTCCTCGTCGCTCGTCGGAAAACACGGAAAAACAGCTCTCGATAGCACTACAGCGGGTCGTAAGACCCGCCACCACCAAGGCTAATGGTCCCGAGCCTGGTGACAAGACGTACCCGGGTGGTTCCTATGCGCGCTCTGGCACGGATCTACCCTGGTCCGGTGAGTAATGAAACCCCGCACCGCGGCGGCTCCCCCGGCCACCCTCGAGAGGCGCCCCTTCCCGGCGACCGGCTCATCCGGTCCGGTGTCATCGTCTTCGCCATCGGAGCGGTGGCCACGCTCGTCACCGTCGCGCCACTCTTCCTGGGCGCGGATCCGCTGCCCTCGGTGGCGTACGTCGTCTGCATGCTGATGGGCGTCGGCTTCGCCCTCGCCGCCGCCGGGCTGCTGCGCTCCATCGCGGCACAGCGGCGGGAGGCCGCGGCCGCCGCCCGGGTGTCACCGCCCCGCGTACCGCCGTCCGGGTGAACCGGGTGCATCAGGTGGACCGAGTGCATCAGGTGAACTGGCTGAGCTCGGGAGCTCGAGAGCTCGAGAGCTCGTAATGAGCTGGTGAACTCGTGAACTGGGCAGCTCAGCCCGCCGTGCGATCACCTATGTAGCCCGACAGCCAGGCCGGGAACGCCGTCAGATCGTCCAGCACGACATCCGCGCCGGCCGTGAGCAGCTCATCCACCGCGCAGGGCCCGGTGGCGACCGCCACGGACAGCGCACCGGCCGTACGGGCGCCCCGTACGTCACCCGTGTGGTCCCCGACGTACACCGTCGCCCCGTACTCCCGTAGCGCCTCCGCCTTGGCCTCGGCCCACAGCCAGCCGATCACCGCGTCCGCCTCGATGCCCAGGTGGCTCAGGTGCAGCTTGGCGTTGGGCTCGTGCTTCGCGGTGACGACGATGGCCCGGCCGCCCGACCGCCGCACGGCCTCGATCGCCTCCCGCGCCCCCTTCATGGCCGGGGTGGGCGCGATCGCGTACTCCGGGTAGAGCTCGCGGTAGAGCTCGCCCATCTCCTCGACGCGCTCATCGGGGAACCAGTGCACCAGCTCCTGCTCCAGCGGCGGGCCGAGCCGGGTGATGGCGAGGTCGGAGTCGATGTAGGTGCCGGTCCGGGCCGAGAGCGCCTCGTACGCCGCCTTGATGCCCGGCCGGGAGTCGATGAGGGTCATGTCGAGGTCGAAGCCGACGGTGAGAGCGGAGTGCGAAGACATGCCCGCCATTGTGCCTTGGCCCACCCCATACACTTAGCCTCGCCTAACTTCGTAGCCGACGAGCGAACGGACGCGATGACCGCCGACCGGGCCAGCAACCGCCCTCCCAGAGCCCCCCTGGTCCGCGCCTCCCCGGCCCCCGCCTCCCCGGCCCCCGCCTCCCCAGTTCGCGCCTCCCTGGTCCGCCGCCGCCTCGGCTGGACGGCCGCGGCCGTCGTCGCCCTGCTGCTCGCCGTCCTGCTGAGCCTCGCCGTGGGCAGCCGCCAGATCGCCCCGAGCGCGGTCCTGGACGCGCTGCTGCACGGCGGTTCGAGCGATGCCGCCGACATCGTGCGGTCCTTGCGACTGCCGCGGACCCTTATCGGGCTGATGGTCGGCGCGGCGCTCGCCATGGCGGGCACCGTGATGCAGGGCGTCACCCGCAACCCGATCGCCGACCCCGGCATCCTCGGCATCAGCCAGGGCGCCTCGGTGGGCGTGGTGCTCGCGATCGCCTTCGCCGGGGTGCACACGCTCAGCGGCTTCGTCTGGTTCGCCTTCGCGGGCGCGGGGCTGGCGTCGGTCGCCGTCTACGCCATCGCCACCAGCGGGCGTGGCGGCGCGACCCCGGTCAAACTCGCGCTCTCCGGCGCCGCGATCAACGCCCTGCTGGTGTCCGTGACAACGGGCGTGCTGACGACGAAGGCGGCGGCCCTGGATGAGTTCCGCTTCTGGCAGATCGGCTCGCTCGCCGGGCGTGACACCGGGATCGTCGGCCAGATCTGGCCGTTCCTGCTGGTCGGCACGGTGCTGGTGATCGCGGTGGCACGCGGTCTGGACGCGCTGGCGCTCGGCGAGGACGTCGCGAAGGGGCTCGGCCAGAACGTGGCGGTCGTACGGATCGTCGCCGCCCTCGGCGCCACGATCCTCACCGGCGTCGGGGTCGCCGCCGCCGGTCCGCTCGCGTTCATCGGCCTCGCGGTCCCCCATATCGCCCGCGCGATCGTCGGCACCGACCACCGCTGGGTGCTGCCGATGGCCGCCCTGATCGGCCCGGTGATGCTGCTGGTCTCGGATGTGGTGGGCCGGGTCGTCTTCCCGCCGAGCGAAGTCCCGGCGGGCGTGATGACCGCGCTGATCGGGGTGCCCTTCCTGGTCACGCTGGTGCGCCGGAAGGCGGTGGCCGCGTGACGGCGATGGAGAGCCGTACCGACGCCCGTACGGTCAGCGCGGAGATCCCGGAGGCCCGCCCGGGGATCCGCCCGGCCGGGTACGGCCTGATCCGCATCAAGAGCAAAGGGCATGGTGGACATGGCGGACGTGGTGGACGTGGCGGATCGTTCCTGCTGCACCGCCGCTCGGCCCTCGTCGCGATCGGGCTGGCCCTGGCCACCGCCGCCGCCTGCGTGACGTATCTGTGCGTCGGCGAGAGCTTCATCACCCCTGGCGAGGCCGTAAAAGCCGTCCTGCACACCCAGTGGGGCCTCGGCCAGGCCACCCCGAACGACCTCGTCGTCGGCACGCTGCGGCTGCCCAGGATGACGCTCGGCCTGATGGTCGGCGCCGCCTTCGGCATCGCGGGGGCGCTGATCCAGACGGTGGCCCGCAACCCCCTCGCCAGCCCCGACATCATCGGCGTCAGCCAGGGCGCTAGCGCGGTGACCGTGGGCGCGATGACCTACGGGGTCAGCTCCTACGCCGTCCTGCCGTACCTCTCCGTCGCGGGCGGCCTCGCCGCCGCCGCGCTGGTCTACGTCTTCGCCTGGCGCGGCGGACTCCAGGCGGCCCGCTTCGTACTCATCGGCATCGGCTTCGCCGTCGCGCTGCGCTCGATCACCCATCTCTTCCTGACCAAGGGCGACTATCTCGTGGCCCAGCAGGCGAAGGTGTGGATGACCGGTTCGCTCAACGGACGCGGCTGGGGCGAGGCCACTCCCCTCGGCTGGGCGCTGCTGGTGCTGCTGCCCGGTGTGCTGTGGGCGGCGCGGGCGCAGCGCACGGTGTCCATGGACGACGACACGGCCACCGCGCTGGGCGTACGGCTCGGGCGGGCGCGGCTGGGCCTGGTGGCCCTCGGCGTCGTACTCGCGTCGATGGCGACGGGCGCGGCCGGCCCGGTGGACTTCGTGGCGCTGCTCGCCCCGCAGATCGCCCGCCGGATGACCCGGACCGCCCAGATCCCGCTGCTGTGCTCGGCCCTGACCGGAGCGTTCATCGTCGTCACCGCCGATCTGCTGGCCCGCAAGCTGTTCGCGCCGACCGAACTGCCGGTGGGTGTGCTGACGGCGGCGGTCGGCGCCCCGTATCTGATCCACCTGCTGCTGTCTTCCGGGGGACGCGGCCGAAAGGGAGGCACCGCCGCATGACCGCTTCGGCGTCCACAACGGGAACGAGCCCGGAGGCCGGTCCGGCGGAGCCCGCTTCCGCGAACCGGCAGAACCAGATGAACCGGCTGAACGGGCCGAACGGGCCGAACCGCCTCACCGCACGCGAGCTGACCCTCGCCTATGAGGACCGCACCGTCGTGGACGGGCTGGACCTGGAGATACCCGACGGCGAGGTCACGGTCATCGTCGGCCCCAACGCCTGCGGCAAGTCCACCCTGCTGCGAGCCCTCGGGCGGCTGCTTCGGCCACGTGGCGGCGCCGTGCTCCTCGACGGCACGGATCTCGCGCGCATCCCGACGAAGAAGATCGCCCAGTCCGTGGGGCTCCTCCCGCAGACCCCGGTCGCGCCCGAGGCGATCACCGTCGCCGATCTCGTCTCCCGTGGCCGCCAGCCGCATCAGCGGTGGTGGCAGCAGTGGTCGGAGGAGGACGAACGGGCCGTCACGGACGCCATGGAGCGCACGGACGTGACGGCGCTCGCCGACCGCCCGGTGGACGAGCTGTCGGGAGGGCAGCGGCAGCGCGTATGGATCGCGATGGCGCTCGCACAGGAGACCGATCTGCTGCTGCTGGACGAGCCGACGACGTACCTGGACATCTCCCACCAGGTGGAGGTGCTGGACCTGGTGCGCCAGCTCAACCACGAACGCGGCCGTACGGTCGTCGCCGTCCTCCACGACCTCAACCAGGCCGCCCGCTACGCCGACCATCTGATCGCGATGAAGGGCGGCAGCATCGTGGCTCGCGGCCGCCCGGAGGGCATCGTCACGGCGGAGCTGGTGCACGAGGTCTTCGGCCTCGACTCAGTGGTCGTCCCGGACCCGGTGACCGGCAGCCCCTTGGTCGTCCCGGGCACGCCTTGGCAGGCCACCGAGCAGGGCTGAACGCAAGAGGCTCACGCGCCCGGAGTCAGCCCCTCCCCTGCGACTCGCCGCCCGACGTCAGCCCTCGCGCCTTACCGCCCGGAGTCAGCCCTTGCGCTTCGTGGCGCGCCAGAGAAGGAACAGCACGGAGGCGATGGCGGCGCCCCGGACGACGTAGGGCCAGGTATCGGTCAGGACGTCCTTCCAGCCGTGTTCGGGGATCGGCTCGCCCCACTTGCCGTCGGCTCGGCCATACAGCCAGATCGCGGCCCCGGCCGCGACCAGGCCGGGCATGCCCAGAGCGGCCCACTTCGCCTCGGCAGGGGAGCGGCGGTAGGTGCTGTAGTACGCGATCACCCAGCCGAAGGCGATCAGGATGATGTTGCCCAGGGCGGCACCCGCCACGAGGAGTGCGACCGCCACCAGCAGCACCGGGCCGAGCCCGGACAGCCATGTGGGGACGCCGCCCCCGCCCGCGGGCTGATCGGCCGCCTTACCCGCCTTACCGGGCCCGAGCAGTACGCGGCGCAGCCCGCCACGCCGCTTGCCTCCGGCCTCCGCCTTCTTGGCCCCGGCCTTCGCCTTCGCCTCAGCGTCCGCCTCAGCCTCGGCGGCGGCCGCTTCCGCCGCCGCCTTCTCCTCGGCCTCGCGCCGCTCCTGGCGTTCCTGCTCGGCCGACTTGCCCTTACCGAGCAGTTCGGGGATCTCGATCCCGCCGGTGAACCCCTCGACCGCGCCGTACTGCGCGTCGCGCTGCTCGGGCTGGGCGAACGGGCCCGGCTCGACATGCCACCAGTCCATGTCGGACTCGCGCGGGCCCAGTTCGTCCTCGCCCGCGAGGTGCGGTGGCGAGGCGGCGTTGGACGGGGGCGTGGCGGGGGTGGCGGGCCTCGGCTTGATCAGGGAGGGGATGCCGTCGCCCGGCGTGCGATTCGCGCGGCCGTCCCCGTTCCGGCCGGTACCGGGCGCCCCCGGGGCGTCCTCCTCGCGCGGGGCGGGCACCTTACCGGTGAGACCGCTGCTCTTGGCGAGCCCGGCCAGCTTGTCGCGGGCCGCCCGCGCCGCCCCGGCGGCCCCTCGCGGCGCCGCACCGCCGCCCGTAGCGCTGCCCGCACCGCTGCCGTCCGTACTGGGCTCACCACCCATCCCCCCCGATCCCGGGTCGGGGCCTCGGCCACCCGCGGCGGCCACCACATCGGCCGGTGAGCCCAGCTTGGACAGAATCCGCTTCACCCCGGCCGGGCTGTCCGACCCTCCGGTGGCCCGGCGATGGTCGATATCGGCACGGAGCCCGGAGACCAGCCGCATACGTTCACCGGACGACAGACCTTGCTGCTGAGCCAGGTCACCGACACGGCTCAGATAGTCGTAGACGAGCTTCTCGCTCTCGATCCCCACCAAGACCCCTGAGAATGCGCACCGTCGGCGTATCAATCGGCTCCGACGGTACCGCGCGGAACCGGAATCCCGCCGCATCCCCTCCGTCCCGCACCCCGCGGGTACTGTGGATCGAATGAGCAGTTCATGGAATCGAGAGGGCTGACGTGCCCGAAGAGACCAGCTCGCGCAACCGGGAGGCATGAGTTGCCCGCAGACACCGGCCACGGGGACAGCGGTCCGCAGGACCGCCTCCCCCGGGGCGGCGGCCCACGAGACGGCGGCCACGGTGACCGTGGCCGCGGGGTGCCGCGCACCCTCGCCGAGGAGCTGCGCACCCGACCCGACGACGCCCTCGCCGCCCTGCTGCGCGCCCGTCCCGATCTGCTCTGCCCGGTCCCCAACGACCTCACCCAGCTCGCCACCCGAGCGGGCACCCGCGCCTCGGTGGTACGGGCGGTGGAGCGTCTCGACCGATTCGCGCAACAGACCGCCGAGGCCCTGGCCGTCGCGCCCGACCCCTGCCCGTACGAGACCCTGCGGGACCTGCTGACGGGCGACGAGGGCGCTGGGGGCGCCGAGGAGGCGGGGAGTAGCGGGGACGCCAGGGGCGCGGATGAACTCGGGGGTTCCGGGGGTCCCGGGGGTCCCGGGGGTGCCGGGAGTGCCGGGGGTGCTGGGGGTCCCGGAGGTCCCGGAGAAGCCCGGAATTCCGAGAACGCCCAGGATCCAAGGGACGCCCAGGATCCAAGGGACCCCCGGAGTGCCGGGAGCGCCCAGCCCCCAGGAGATGTCTCGGCCGCCGGGACCACCTCGCCCGCCGGGACCACCTCGCCCGCCGAGGCCACCCCGGGCGTCGGCGCCCCCCTGCGCGCCGAGGAACGCGCCGCGATCGTCGCCGAGTTGCCGCGAGCCGTGGCCACGCTGCGCGAACAGGCCCTGATCTGGGGTGGGGACGATCGGCTTCGGCTCGTCCGGACCGCTCGGGAGCTACTCGCGCCCTCGCCCACCTCGCCCTCCCCCACCGGGCTCGGCCCGACCGTGCAGGAGGCCACGTCCGGGATGTCGCCGGGGCGGCTTCAGGAGCTGCTGGCGGCGGCCGGGCAGTCGCCCACGCACGATCCCGTCACGGCGGCGGCGGCCCTGGCCGAGCTGTTCCGGGACCGCGCCCGGATGGCGGCGCTGCTCGACGGGGCGCCGGCGGGCGCGGCGGCCGTGCTGGCCAAGCTGACCTGGGGGCCGCCGTACGGGGAGGCGTCCGTCGCTTCGCCCACCCCGCCCGTCGGCTGGCTGCTGGACCGCGGACTGCTGCTCCCGTCCGGCCCGCGCAATGTCGTACTGCCCCGCGAGGTCGCCCTGCATCTGCGCCACGGCCGGGCACACCGCGCCCCCGAGCCGTTCGCCCCGCCGCTCTCGCCCGTCACCGAGCACGATCCACAGGTTGTGGACAACACCGCGGCGGGCCAGACCTTCACCGCTCTGGCGACCGTCGAGGAGCTGCTGGGGCAGTGGGAGACCGCCGGGCCGCCCGTCCTGCGCGCGGGCGGGCTGAGCGTCCGCGATCTCAAGCGGACCGCCGTGGCCCTCGATGTGTCCGAACCGGTGGCCGCCTTCTGGATCGAGCTGGCGTACGCGGCCGGACTGGTGGCCTCCGACGGCGAGACCGACGAGCGCTACGCCCCCACCCCCGCCTACGACGAGTGGCTACGGCTGCCCGCCGAGCAGCGCTGGGCGCGGCTCGCCGCCGCCTGGCTGCCCGCGACCCGTACATCGGGCCTGGTCGGCGGCCGAGACAGCAGGGGCCGTACCCTCGCCGCGCTCGGCCCGGAACTGGACCGCTCCCCGGCCCCCGAGGTCCGCCGCCGGATCCTCGAACTCCTGGCCACTCTCCCGCGCGGTGCCGCGGCCGCCCCCGACGTCCTGCTGGCCCGGCTGCGGTGGGAGCGGCCGACCGGCCACCGCGGGGCCCCGGCCCCCGCCCCGTCCGGCCCCGGCGCGGCCGCCCCGTCCGGGTCCGCCCCCGGGGCCACATCGTCCGCCGCCACCTGGTCTTCCGCTGCCGCCCCCAGGGCCGCGTCCACCGCCGCCTCGCCCACCGGCGCCTCGCCCACCGGTGAGGACCTGCGCTCGCGGCTGGCCCGCTGGGCCGTCACCGAGGCCGAAATGCTCGGGGTCACCGGCCGGGGCGCGCTCTCCGCCCACGGCCGCGCCCTGCTGGAACGCCACCCGGACGAACCGACGGCCGCCGAGAGCGAACTCGCGTCCGCGCAGGCCGCCCGGTTGCTCGCGCCGCTGCTCCCCGACCCCCTCGACCACGTCCTGCTCCAGGCCGACCTGACCGCCGTCGCGCCCGGCCCGCTGGAACGGCCGCTCGCCGAGACCCTGGGCATCCTCGCCGACGTCGAGTCCAAGGGCGGCGCGACCGTCTACCGCTTCACGCCCGAGTCCGTACGCCGCGCACTCGACGCCGGGCGGACCGCCGACGATGTGCACACCTTCCTCGCCGCGCACTCCCGCACCCCGGTGCCCCAGCCGCTCGCCTACCTCGTGGACGACGTGGCCCGTAAGCACGGCCGACTGCGCATCGGCGCCGCCTCCGCGTATCTGCGCTGCGACGACGACGCGCTGCTCGCCGAGATCCTCGCCGACCGCCGTTCGGCGGGCCTGCGGCTGCGCCGCCTCGCCCCCACCGTGCTGGCCGCCCAGGCGCCGCCGGACACCCTGCTGGAGGGGCTGCGGGCGATGGGGTACGCCCCGGCCGCCGAGTCCGCCGAGGGCGATGTGCTGGTCAGCCGGGCCGAAGCCCAGCGCACCCCGCCCCGTAAGCCGCCCGTCCCGGTCCCGGAGGGCCCGCCGGTGCCCGACGCCACCCTGCTGAGCGCGGCGGTGCGCGCCATCCGCGCCGGGGACCTCGCCGCCACCGCGCCCCACAAACCGGCGGTCGCGACCGAGGCAAGGGCAGAGACCGCTTCCGGCCCGGAGACCGCTTCCGGCTCACGGCCCGGGGCTGGTTCCGGGTCCGGAGCCGGGTCCGGGGCCAGGGCCGGGGCCAGGGCCGGTTCCGGGGCCAGGGCCGGGTCCGGGTCCGCCGCCAGCGGCGAACGGCTGCCCCGCACCACCTCCGCCGACACACTCGCCACCATGCAGGCCGCGGCCCTGACCGGCTCCAACGTCTGGATCGGCTACGTCAACGCGAACGGCGCGGCCACCCAGCGTGTGATCGCCCCGGTCCGGGTCGAGGGCGGCTTCGTCACGGCGTACGACCACACGGCCGACGAGGTCCGTACGTACCCCCTGCACCGCATCACGGGCGCCGCCGAACTCGCCGAGGACGCCACGTAACACGCCCGAAGGACCGTCCGGTCCACGGGCGGGGTGGAGGCTGCGGCACGCAGGGACAGCTCACGCCGCGGGCGGTGCCTCGGTCCCTCGCCGGGTCCACCGGGTCCACCGGTGCCACCGGTGCCACCAGTGCCACCAGTGGCGGCGGCGCGGGTGCGGGGCGTGGCCGAGCGCCGTCCGCCGGATCTCCCATCCAGCGATGCTGATCACAGGGCCTCGCCTCCCGCCCATGGCCCCGTTGTCGCCGCTCCGTCGGTCCGTATCCGTCTTCGCCGCTTGTCCCTGGCCGTCCGGAGTGTCCCTGTTGCTCTCCGCCACAAATCCCCGTCGCGCTGCGCCCCGTATCCCTCTCCCTCTCCGCCACGCCTTCTCGATGGGGGACACTGGTTCTTTGGCCGGCCAGCACGAAAGGACCCAGGCGCGTGAATGGACCCCTCATCGTCCAAAGCGACAAGACGCTCCTGCTCGAGGTGGATCACGAGCAGGCGGGCGCCTGCCGCCGCGCCATCGCGCCCTTCGCCGAGCTGGAGCGAGCGCCCGAGCACATCCACACCTACCGGGTAACCCCGCTCGGGCTGTGGAACGCCCGCGCCGCCGGGCACGACGCCGAGCAGGTCGTGGACGCCCTCGTCGCGTACTCCCGCTACCCGGTCCCGCACGCCCTGCTCGTGGACGTCGCGGAGACCATGGCCCGCTACGGGCGGCTGCGGCTGCTCAAGCACCCCACCCACGGGCTGGTCCTGGAGACCAGCGACCGCCCGATCCTCGAGGAGATCCTGCGGTCGAAGAAGATCCAGCCGCTGGTCGGGGCCCGGATCGACCCGGAGACCGTCGTCGTCCACCCCTCCGAGCGCGGCCAGATCAAGCAGGCGCTGCTGAAGCTGGGCTGGCCCGCCGAGGACCTGGCCGGCTATGTGGACGGCGAGGCGCACCCCATCGAGCTGCGCGAGGACGGCTGGGCGCTGCGGCCGTATCAGACGCAGGCCGTGGAGGGCTTCTGGCACGGTGGCTCGGGCGTCGTCGTGCTGCCCTGCGGCGCCGGAAAGACGCTGGTCGGGGCGGGTGCGATGGCCACCGCCAAGTCGACCACGCTGATCCTGGTCACCAACACCGTCTCCGCCCGCCAGTGGAAGCACGAGCTGGTGCGCCGCACCTCGCTCACCGAGGAGGAGATCGGTGAGTACAGCGGTACGCGGAAGGAGATCCGCCCGATCACCATCGCCACGTACCAGGTGCTCACCACCAAGCGGAAGGGCATCTACCCACACCTCGAGCTGTTCGACTCCCGCGACTGGGGCCTGATCGTCTACGACGAGGTGCATCTGCTGCCGGCGCCCGTCTTCAAGTTCACCGCCGATCTCCAGGCGCGGCGGCGGCTCGGGCTCACGGCGACGCTCGTCCGGGAGGACGGCCGGGAGTCCGATGTCTTCTCCCTCATCGGGCCGAAGCGCTTCGACGCGCCCTGGAAGGAGATCGAGGCGCAGGGCTACATCGCGCCCGCCGACTGTGTCGAGGTCCGGGTCAATCTGACCGAGGCCGAGCGGCTGGCGTACGCGACCGCCGAGACCGACGAGAAGTACCGCTACTGCGCCACGACCGACTCCAAGCGGCGGATCACCGAGGCGCTGGTCGCCCGCCACAAGGGGCAGCAGACGCTGGTCATCGGGCAGTACATCGATCAGCTCGACGAGTTGGGCGAGCACCTGGACGCGCCCGTCATCAAGGGCGAGACCACCAACGCCCAGCGGGAGAAGCTCTTCGACGCCTTCCGGCAGGGCGAGCTGTCGGTGCTCGTCGTCTCGAAGGTCGCCAACTTCTCCATCGACCTCCCGGAGGCCACGGTCGCCATCCAGGTCTCCGGCACGTTCGGCTCCCGCCAGGAGGAGGCCCAGCGGCTCGGCCGGGTGCTGCGCCCGAAGGCCGACGGCCACCCGGCGGTCTTCTACTCGGTGGTCGCGCGCGACACGATCGACCAGGACTTCGCGGCGCACCGCCAGCGGTTCCTGGCCGAGCAGGGGTACGCGTACCGGATCGTGGACGCGAGCGAGCTGCTCGCGGACGAGGACGTCTGACGTTCGGGCGTGACGTTCGGGCCGTCGCCGGTCACCCATGCCCCCATGGCCCATGACCCCCATGCCCCCATGCCCCATGACTTCTGTCATGAGAGGCCGGTGATTGGCGGCTCTGCCCGGGGCGTCCCCCGCCCGGAAGGATCGTGGGTGTCAGCAGGACACGGCACCACATGACGCCGAAAGGGCGGGGGACATGGCCATCAGCATCCGTAATCGCAAGGCCGAGACCGAGGCGATGGCCAAGGGCGAAACCAAGGGCAAGAGCAAGGCCAAGGGCGAGACCGCCGACATCGACCCGAGCGGGATCAAGCCGCTGCCGCTGTGGTTCTTCGGCTTCGAGGGCGTCATGGGGGCCGCGTACGACCTGACCAAGGCGTGGGACGACGCCTGGATGGTGCTCATCGGGATCGCCCTGGTGAACATCGTCGTCGGGGCGACCGTGCTGCGCCGCCGGATGAAGCTGATGCGCGCGATGCTCAGGAACTCCCACACCCGGAAGATCGTCATCGGGTTGGTCGCACTCCGCGGCGGCCTCCATCTCGTCCTCGCCGCCGTCGGTGCCCCGGTCACCTCGGTAGCCGGGCATCTGGCCGTCGCCGTCCTGATGGGCGCGACGACGGTGATGCTGCTGTGGTTCAACCAGCGCGTGACCTTCCGCGCGCTGCGGCTCGCCTGACTGGTCCCGCCGGGGGAGCCGACTCCGGGACGGCTCCCCCGGCCCCGTCATAATTCATTCGCCTCCCCGACATGCCCTGGCTACAATCGCCGGTCTTGCCGCCTCCCGCGTTCCGAACGGGAGAGCCGCCGCCCGGACGGAAACCGGTCGGCATCTCGTATCGCGCGTCCGTCCGCGTCCGCGTCCGTACCCGCGCACCCGTTTTCCGTACTCACCTCACCTGTGTGTACTCGCTCGCCGGAGGCTACGCCGTGCCCTCGCACGCCCCTGACCACCCAGATCCGCTCTCGGAGCCGCTCTCAGCGCCCGTCTCGGACCCGCTCGCGAGCCCCCTCGCGGACCCGCTCGTCGACCCCCTCACGCGGGAGCGCGCCCATCTGACCGCGTCCCGCGCCGCGCTGCGCGCCATGCGCGCCGACGTCGAGGCCCTCAACCTCCGGGACGTCACCGCGAACTGGGTCAACGCCGAAGCCCTGCACCACCAGGTCAGCGAGCGCATCAAGGCCCTCGCCGACCTCGCCGACACCCCGCTCTTCTTCGGCCGCCTCGACTATCTGCACGCGCCGGGCGCGGGGACGGCGGAGGGCGTCGAGAGGGAGCGGCCCGCCGCCGGAGGCGGCTCAGCAGACACTTTTTACATCGGCCGCCGCCATGTGCACGACGCGGACGGCGACCCCATGGTCATCGATTGGCGTGCCCCCGTCTCCCAGCCCTTCTACCAGGCGTCCAAGAAGGCGCCGATGGACATCGGGCTGCGCCGCCGCTTCGGATATACGGGCGGCGAGTTGACGGCGTACGAGGACGAACGGCTCTCCGACCCCACCGAGGGGGAGCAGACCAGCAAGCTGCTCCAGTCCGAGATCGAGCGCCCGCGCGTCGGCCCGATGCGCGACATCGTGGCGACGATCCAGCCGGAGCAGGACGAGATCGTCCGCCAGGGGATCGGCGGCACCATCTGCGTCCAGGGAGCGCCGGGCACCGGTAAGACGGCCGTGGGGCTGCACCGGGTGGCGTATCTGCTCTACGCGCACCGCGAGCGGCTGGCCCGCTCCGGCACCCTGGTCATCGGCCCGAACCGCTCCTTCCTCCACTACATCGAGCAGGTTCTGCCCGCCCTCGGCGAGTTGCAGGTGGCGCAGGCGACCGTCGAGGACCTGGTGACCCGGCCGTCCCTGGGCGCGGTGGCGCGGGGCGCCGACTCCGCCGACGCGGCCCGTATCAAGGGCGACGCCCGGCTGGCCGAGGTGCTGCGCCGCGCCCTGCGCTCGTACGTCACCCGGCCCACCGAGCCGTGCGTCGTGGTGCGCGGCTCACGCCGCTGGCGGGTGCCCGCGTACGAACTGGAGGAGATCGTCGAGGAGTTGCTCACCCGCGACATCCGCTACGGCGCGGCCCGCGAGGCGCTTCCGCAGCGCATCGCGCACGCCGTGCTCGTCCGGATGGAGCAGGCGGGCGAGGCACCCGACGACCGGGTCCAGGACGCGGTGGCCCGTAACCCCGCCGTGAAGGCGGCCGTCAAAGCGATCTGGCCACCGGTCGACCCGGCCAAGCTGGTGCTGCGGCTGCTCTCCGACGCCGACTTCCTGGCCGAGCACGCGGACGGCGTCCTCGACGCCGACGAGCAGAAGACCGTCCTGTGGGCGAAGCCGGGGCGCGGGGTGAAGTCCGCGAAGTGGTCCCCGGCGGACCTGGTGCTGATCGACGAGGCCGCCGATCTCATCGAGCGCACCCCCTCCCTCGGCCATGTGGTCCTGGACGAGGCGCAGGATCTCTCCCCCATGCAGTACCGCGCGGTCGGCCGCCGTTGCAGCACCGGCTCGGCGACCGTGCTCGGCGACATCGCGCAGGGCACCACCCCATGGGCGACGGCCAGCTGGGAGGAGGCCCTGATCCACCTCGGCAAGGAGGGGGCGGGGATCGAGGAGCTGACCCAGGGCTTCCGGGTGCCGCGCGAGGTGATCGCGTACGCCTCCCGGCTGCTGCCCGCGATCGCCCCCGGCCTGTCGGAGGCCACCTCGATCCGCGAGGCGGCGGGCGACTTCTCCGTACGGGCCGTGGGCCCGGCCGAACTGGACACGGCCGTGATCGCCGCCTGCCACGAGGCCCTGAGGCGCGAGGGCTCAATCGGGCTGATCGCGGCCGACGCCCGCATCCCGGCACTGGCCCAGGCCCTCGACACGGCGGGCCTGACCCACCTCACCCCCGGCGAGGAGACCAGCGCGGAGTCCCGCCTCACCCTCGTCCCCGCGACGCTGGCCAAGGGGCTGGAGTACGACTACGTGGTACTGGACGAACCGGCCGCCGTGGTCGACGGCGAACCCGACGAACGCACGGGGCTGCGCCGCCTGTACGTGGCCCTGACCCGCGCGGTCTCGGGGCTGACGGTGGTCCATGGGGCACCGCTGCCGGAGCGGCTGGCGGAGCGGCCGGCGGTCTGACGGGGGTGGGGGTGCGGGTGCGGCCGACGGCCTGACGGGGGTGGAGGTGCGGGTGCGGCCGACGGCCTGACGGGGGTGGGGTGCGGTTCGGCGGTCGACCTCCCGGTCAGGCCACCGCAACCAGCCCGTCCTCCCGGTCAGGCCACCCCAACCAGCCCGTCCTCCCGGTCAGGCCACCCCAACCAGCCCGTCCTCCCGGTCAGGCCACCCCAACCAGCCCGTCCTCCCGGTCAGGCCACCGGAACCGGCGCGTCCAAGGTCGTGCGCCACTGGCCGACCGCGATGGCGTCCACCGGGCCCGACCAGCCGCCGGGGCGGGCCGCGCCGCCGATGTGGAAGGCGTTGATCCCGGCGGCGCGCAGGGTGGGCAGGTGGTCGAGGCGCAGGCCGCCGCCCGCCATGATGCGCGCTTCATAGCCCGGGGTACCGGCCCGCTCGGCCTCGGCGAGCAGGGTGGGCAGGCCGTCGTCCATGCCGCGCGCCGACCCGGCGGTGAGATACGTGTCGAGGCCGGGGATGTCGGCGAGCCGCTTGCGCAGGCCGTCGCGATCGGCGGCGCGGTCGATGGCCCGGTGGAAGGTCCAGCGGCTCTCGTCCACGCCGCCGCCCGCGCCCACGACCTCGGTCAGCGCGGTCACGGCGGCCAGGTCGACCCCGCCGTCGTCGGCCAGGAAGCCCAGAACGAACTCGTCCGCCCCCTCCGAGTGCAGCGCGGCAGCGGCCTCGCACAGCGCGTCGAACGCGTTTCCGGTCGCGAAGCCGTCCGACGCGCGGAGCATCACCCGCACCGGCAGATCGACGGCCGAACGAACGGCGGCGAAGGTCTCACGGGACGGGGTGAGCCCGTCGGCGGCCATGTCGGTGACCAGTTCAAGGCGGTCCGCCCCTCCGGCCTGTGCGGCGATCGCGTCCGCAGGGGTCAGGGCGATCACCTCGAGCAATGGTCTAGACATGCAGGACAGCTTGCCACACCGCACAAGGGGGCAAACCGCTGCCCCACAATTGGCCCACCCGCACCCACACCCGCGCCCACGCCCAAACCACATCCGCACCCGCACCCGCACCCACCCGCCATCCGACCCATGACGCGCTGCAAACCGCTGCCCCACAATTGGCCCATGCCCGCACCCGCACCCACCCGCCATCCGGCCCATGACGCGCTGCTCACCCGCTGGACGGACCTCCTCACCAGCGCCCGCGACGCCACGACCCCGTCTCCCGTTCCCTACGGCGAAGACCTCCTGACCCGCTGGGCCGAGCCCCAGCGCCGCTACCACACCACCGATCACCTGCTCGCGGTCCTGGACCGGGTGGACGAACTGCTCCCCCACGTCCAGGCCCCCGACCCCGCCGCGATCCGTCTCGCCGCCTGGTTCCACGACGCCGTCTACCTCCCCGACCGCTCTACCAACGAGGAACGCAGCGCCCGCCTCGCCGAACGCGCCCTCCCGGAAGCCGGCGTCCCGGAGCCCCGCGTGGCCGAAACCGTCCGCCTCGTCCTCCTCACCCGCGACCACGACCCCGCCGAGGGCGACACCAACGGCGAAGTCCTCTGCGACGCCGACCTCGCCATCCTGGCGGGCTCCCCCGAGGCATACGGCGCCTACGCGGCGGCGGTCCGCGAGGAGTACGGATTTGTGCCCGACGACGCCTTCCGCGAAGGCCGCGCGAACGTCCTCCGCCATCTGCTGGGGCTGTCCCGTCTGTTCCGCACGCCCATCGGGCACGACCGCTGGGAGGCCTCCGCCCGCCACAACATGGCCACCGAGCTGGAACTGCTGAGTGCATAACACGTGCCGTTCGCGGCTCTAATGTTGACGGGCCATCCGCGCACGCCAGGGGGGCAGCATGGACGACACCGCAGCACACCTCGATGACCAGGCACTCCCCTTCTGGGTCGAGGTGACCGAGGACGGCGACGACGACTCGATGGGCATCCTCGGAGGAGGCAACCCCCAACTGCGCATGGTCCCCCTCGGCCCGCTGCGCAAGAACCTCGCCGCCACCGTCGACGCCCTCCAGCAGGTCTTCGCCACCCGCAAGGTCGCGTACGTGTACGCCTGCTCTCCGGGGCAGTTCGCCCTGTTCGTACAGGAAGCGGAGGCTGTTCGGGACAGCACGGACGTCGGAACGTCACCAGGCGAGTCCAGGGCTTCGCGGTGCTGCCCGGCCCCGTCCGCGACGCCCGAGAGCACCCTTGGGTACGTGCGGTCGCCGGCTACCCGGCGTGGGAACGGACCGACCCGGAGCTGTGCGCGGCGCGAGACACGCTCAAAGATTTCTCCGTCTCGCTGGCCGCCCATCTTTCGGTCGCCTACGAAACGGCCGCGGGCTCGCTACGCGAAGATCCCTGGCACGACGGCGAGCTCGCCAAGCGCACCCGGCCGACGCTGCAGAACGTCTGCGGCGCCTCGGCTATCGTGTACCGGATCAGACACCGGATCAGACATACGCAAGTGTCGCCTGGCCCTCTGAGGATGCCCAACTGCTGAGGTCGCTCCGGAGCACCAAATCGGAACGGGTCCCCGCGGCCAAGGCCGAGGAGATCTCGACAGCCCGAGTCGTCACCACCGCGTTCGCCTTGAGCCGGCCGGTGACTGCCGTAGTGCGGGTGCTGACCGAAGCCGGGTTCTCCGTCTCCGCTACGGCAGAGCAGTTCGACACAAGCCACGACGACGACAGCGTCATTCTGTCGGACGGCCTGCCAGTCGACCGGATGGTGCCACGGGGGCAGTTGGCGTCACTCGCCCTCCACTTGGGCCGAGCTGTCCCCGATGTCGCGGAGCGCCTGTCCCAGCTGGGGTTCCAGGTACCCGACCCACTGCCCGGACCCGGGTTCATGACACGGGCAAAGGCCGAGCTCACCAGTCGAGATGCTCGCTCACGAGACTGGCCCGCCGAGGATGAGCCGGGCGACGTCTTCACCCTCGCCCAACTATCCGATAGCCAAACGGAGTCTCTACCACGTCTGGCAGAGCTCCTGACCACCCTTGGCTACGACGTCGCGGGGAGACCGCGCTCGTGGAATCACTCACCCCTGGCGACATCCGCTCCTTGAGAACCCACACTCTCGCGGGGGCGCGCTCAGCACCCCCCATCCCCGCAGAGCACCTCTACGCCGCCGCCCAGCTGACCGGTCTTACGACAGAACAGATCACCGATGGTCTGACCCGGCTCGGTCTCGACGTGGAGCCAATCCCTGAAGACCTCGCGGCGGACATCGCCATTGAGGAAGAGCTCGACGCGGTCCTTGGCTCGAACGCGCCGACGAGAGCCACCCCGCCCGCGCACCACGCGAACCCCGCCAGGCGCATCTCTCTGCCCGCCCTCGCCTCCGTCGCCATGAGGAACCGCGTCTCCTTCCGCGAGGCTGCCCAGGTCGCGACAGGGCTGGGTATGTCTCACGAGGCGGAGGACTGGTTCGGGTAAGAGCGCTGGGGATCAGGTTGTGCGGAACTCGCCGCGTATGAGGGTCGATATGAACGACGACCAGCCCGTTGCCGAGACGATCAGGGTCGGTCCGTCGGGGTTCTTGGAGTCGCGGACCGGGATGGCGCCGTGGGTCTGGGCGAAGGTGGGGGAGAACTCGACGCATTGGCCGCCACTGCCGTCGCTGTGGGAAGACCTGACCCATTGGGCAGCCGTGAGATCCAAGTCGGCGCTCATTCGCGGTACTCCTTCGACACGGTCTTGATCAGGCTCAGTGATCGATCCGGGGACAGCGCATGCGCCCTGAGCAGATCATAGTCATCCAGGGCACTGGCGACCGTCTGCGCGGAGTCGTGCATTCTGCCGCCCACCCGGGTCTCGGTGTAGAGCACCGTGGGAGCATCCGTGATGAAGTGCAACAAGGTGAAGGGCTTCGCGTGTGCGGCGGGAGCTCCTGCCGAGAACGGCATGACCTGAAGCTTGATGTGCGGTGACTCCGCCGCCGTCAACAGGTACTCAAGCTGCCCGGTCATGACGTCGGCGCCGCCAACCACTGTTCGCAGACACGCTTCGTGCAGGATGACCCAGAGGAGCGGCGGAGTCTCCAGCTCGAAAACCTCACGCCGGCTCAGACGCGCTGCGACCTTGCCCTCGATCACCTCAGCTTCTTCCCGCGGATGGGATGACCGGAAGATGGCCCGCGCGTAGTCCTTCGTCTGAAGGATGCCGATCACGAGGTTCGTCGAGTAGTCCAGCACCCGCGACGCCTTCCGTTCCAGGTTGAGGTACGGGGTGAACCACGAGGGATGGTCGCCCTCATCGATCCGCCGAAGCATCCCCGCGAACAACTCTCCCGTGCCGAAGGCGAGGTCGCAGCCCTTCGCAAACTTGTCGCTGGGTCTGGGCAGAAGCTTCCCGGCCTCCACCCTGCTGACGTACGCCTCTGAATAGCCAGCGGCCAAGCCCAGGCGCTTCTGCGTGAGCTTGCGGGCGAGACGCACCTGCTTGACGTCACGACCGAAGCGCTGGAGCGGATTCAAGTGAGCGGGTGGGGTCGTCTCGTCCAATGCCGTGACCTCTCGCTATGTGATCAGGGCCAGCATCGCGGCAGGTCACGGCCTTGCGCGCTGCCGTTCAAGGCGTCTCATTCTATTGGCAGCCGCGTTATCCGCGTGACCAATTGACTACACGCGGTGCGCACCTCGGCGTCGCCGGAAACAGCCGAGTGGAGCTGATGACATGAACGACATGAACGGCCTGCGCCTCCTGCCATGGCCCAGCCCGGAGGGCAAGCCCTGCTACCTGGCGACGGACGACAGCAACAGCCGGTTGAGCCGGAAAGCAGACGAGATCGAGGCGCTCCAACTCGCCATGGGCGCCCAACTGCTGGCCCATGCCGGCGCTCTGCTCGACGAGGACAACGCGACAAGTGGTGAACTCCGCTTTTTGGCCCGGCGGTTGGCCGAGGCGCTGACAGACGTGTTGCGCGTCGCAGAGAGCAGGGGTGGACGGCTCCTTGTCCATGGCGAGCGCGGCGCCGACGAGCGGAACCGAACCGATCAGTGACGGTAGTCATGGGGCCGGTTGGTGTATGTGTGACCAGTAGGGGCGGTCCAGGTGGTGGTGCCGGTCCGGGAGTCGCGCTTCACCGCCCAGCCGGGGTGGTGGGTCTTCATGCGGTGGTGGCGTCTGCACAGCGCCCCGAGGTTCTCCGGAACCGTCTGGCCGCCCGCCGCCGGGTCGTGGTGGTTGAACGGCTCGACATGGTCCAGGTCGCATCGCCGAGCGGGCATACGGCAGGTCGGGAAGGTGCAGTGGGCGTCGCGCGCGATGACATGACGCTCGGTTTCGGCGGTGGGTTTGTAGGTAGTGGGGTCGGTCTTGATCAGCATCCCCGTCTTCGGTTCGATGATCAGGCGGTGCCAGACCGTGCCCTTGGCGAAGGCGATCCTTCGGGCCTGCCCTGCGGTGATCGGGCCGTAGCCCTTGAGCTGGGCCGGGTCGTCGCTGTCGCCGATCAGGACGTCCAAGGGGACGGTGACCTGGACCACCGTCGCCGAGCGGCCGCCTGCGGTCGGCCTACTTGTGATCGGCCCACTTGTGATCGGCCTGTCCGGGGCCGACCCGCTCGGGGTTGACTCGCCCGAGGCCGGTTCGTCTGAAGCCCGCATACCTGAAGTCGCCGCACCCGGGTCAGTACGGTTGAGCACCAGGTCGACCAGGGCGTCCACCCGCTTCTGTTCCAGGTTGCGGCCCTCGTCGGGCAGGGTGGCGGCGTGGGCGTCCACAGCGGCGTTCATGGCGGCGGCCTGTTCGGCCGGGAGGGTGGCGCCCCAGAGCGCCATGCCGTCGTCCTTCGGGTAGTGGACCATCTGCCGCTCGCACTTACGTGCCTGATGGCGCTGCTCGGCCCCGTGCGGATCGGCTCGTAGGATCTCGCGGGCCAGAGCGCGGCGGGTCTGGCCGGTGGCCATGCCTGGCATCTTCTCCACCAAGGCGGCCTCGACCTGTCCCGCCACCTCCGGGTCCAGGACTGCGCATGCCTCAGTGACGGCTACCGCCTGCATGTAGCAGATCTCACCGCGCTCCAGCATCCCCAGCGTGGTGGGGTAGTGGCGGTCGAGCTCGCGGGCGACTTCCAGGCGCTTCGCGGCCGTCGTGCCGGACAGCTTCAGCGCACAGGCGACTTCCTCGCAGGTGAAGTTCCAGGCGGCTTCCGTATCGCGATCCCGTACTGCTGCCGGAAGCTCCGCCTCGGTGTCCGCTTCCAACGCGGCCAGGATCTGGGCCTGGTGCGCCTGGATCCACCCCGTATGACGCTCCAGGGCTCTCAGCGCGTCGATCCGGCCGGTGCGGGACAGCTTCTCCGCGTCCAGGACCGGCAGTACGGATGCGGTCTCCGGCCCCGGGGCCGCCGTTGCCAGATAGGCGGCCCATTCGTCCGGCGCGCCCGGGCCGTTCAGTTCGCTGGTCGTCTCCTCCGTCATGTCGATCACCCCCCAGTGATCTCCTTGCCCCGCCTCCCCCAGCGGGTTCACATCTCCATCCTTCCTCACTCAGCGTGACGAAACCAGATCAGAACCGTCAGTCCACACCATCGAGTGAACGTTCGAGAAGCGCACATCCCGATGTTCCGCGCAGGAATGCCGACGTCGTTCCACGACGTTGGCCTGGCATGCCCTCCTCCCCAGCGGATTCCGCTCGCTCCCGCATGCCCCTGGCGGTCTACGTCCTCGGACTGTCCGTCTTCGCGCTCGGTACCTCCGAGTTCATGCTGTCCGGGCTGCTGCAACCCGTCGCGCGGGACATGGGGGTGTCGATCCCCACGGCCGGGCTGCTGATATCGGCGTTCGCGATCGGGATGGTGGTCGGGGCGCCGGTGCTGGCGGCGGCCACGTTGCGGTTGCCGCGGCGGACGACGCTGCTGGCGCTGCTGGCGGTGTTCGGGCTCGGGCAGATCGCGGGGGCGGTGGCGCCGTCGTACGGGGTGCTGTTCGCGTCCCGGGTGGTGAGCGCGCTCGCGTGCGCCGGGTTCTGGGCCGTGGGCGCCGCGGTGGCGGTGTCGCTGGTGCCGGTGAACGCGCGGGCCAAGGCGATGGCGGTGATGGTCGGCGGGCTGAGCATCGCGAACATCGCCGGGGTCCCGGCCGGGGCGTTCCTCGGGCAACACGCGGGGTGGCGGGCCGCCTTCTGGGCGGTGGCCGGGCTGTCGGTGCTCGGGCTGGCCGGGGTCGTCGCGCTCGTACCGCGTACGGAGGTGCCGACCGGGGACGACCAGCCGCGGCTGCGGGCCGAGTTGCGTATCTACCGCGACCGGCAGGTGTGGCTGGCGCTGGCCGCCACCGCGCTGAGTGGTGGCGCGGTCTTCTGCCTGTTCTCCTACCTCGGGCCGCTGCTGACGGACGTGGCGGGGCTGGACGAGGGCTGGGTGCCGACCGTGCTCGCGCTGTTCGGGGTCGGCGCGCTGCTGGGTACGGTGATCGGCGGGCGGATCGCGGACGCGCATCTGTTCGGCACGATGTTCGGGGGCATCATCGCCTCGACGGTCGTGCTGAGCGCGCTGGCGCTGACCGCGCACAGCGCGGTCGCGGCCGTGAGCCTGGCGCTGATGCTCGGCTTCACCGCCTTCTTCACGGCGCCCGCGCTCAACGCCCGGATGTTCAACCTCGCCAACGCCGCGCCCACGCTCGCGGGCGCGACGAACACCTCCGCCTTCAACATCGGCAACACGGTGGGCCCGTGGCTCGGCGGCCTCGTCATCGACGCGGGTTGGGGCTACCCGGCCGTGGCCTGGACGGGCGCGGCCCTCGCCGGTACGGGCGCGGTGACGACGGTCGCCGCGATGCGGCTGCACCGGACGGCGGGCGCCTCGCGTGTCATCGCCGCGTCGGCGACGAGTTCCCCAGCGGGTACGGAAACGGCCCACGACCTGGCCTCCGACCCGTCGCGCAGCACGCGCTGAGAGACCCCACCTCGCTGCGCAGGTACGGCGACACCGCCCGCGCGGGGCACGCCCTCAGCCGCGCGGGGCACGCCCTCATCCGCTCGGGGCAGCACGAGCGGCGGCGAACACACCCGTTGTCGCCGCGCCGGGCGGCAGGTCAGCAGGGCGGCAGGTCGGGCAGTCGGCAGGGCGGCAAGGCGGCAGGTCGGGCAGGGCGGCAAGGCGGCAGGTCGGGCAGTCGGCAAGGCGGCCGAATGGCAGGGCGGGTCGCAGGCCCGTCCATCTCGGTCAGTCCACGTTCGCGGCCCGCTTGGGGCGGCGGAGGCCCGCGGCCTTGAGGCGGCGGAGGAGTTCCTTGCTGCCGACCTCCTCCGCGCCCGCCCGTACCGCCTCCGCGTACAGCTCGCTCGGCACGTCGTAGTGGTCGCGGTCGAAGCCTCGGCGCGGGGCGCCGATGCGGGCGGCGAAGGCGTGGAGTTCGGCGTAGGAGACATCGCTGACGAGATGGGACCACAGGCGACCGTGGCCCGGCCACGAGGGCGGGTCGATCAGGACAGCCATCAGAGGGTGGTACCCAGCGATCCCACGGGCGCCACCGCGACCGCCGTCTTGCCACAGACCCAGTGCGGGTCGGAGCCCAACTCGGGCTCCACGTCGAGGGCGTGGAGGTCGCCGCCCTGGGTGCAGACGGGGCACAGCGGCCAGCGGCCGTACCGTTCCAGCAGGGCGTCCTGGACGTCCTGGGCGACCAGACCGGCCACGTACGCGACGCCTTCCGGCCACTGCTCGACCCACCACCGCCGGTGCGCGATCGCGTCTTCGACCAGCGAGACGATGTCGGCGCGGGCGACCTCCCCCGCCGCGAGGTCGGCCAGGACGAGGGCGCGGGCCGCGTGCAGTGCCTGTTCGAGCTTCATGGGTCCCATTGTCACCTTTGCTTCCTCCCAGCGCCTGTTCGTTTCGTCCGCAGTCCTGGTCGGCCCGGGCTCGCCCCGCGGCCGCTCGCCGACCCGTCGCGTCGTCGTTCGGAGGGTTGACGAGCACCGTGGCCGGAAATAATTTTCGCAGTTGAGTAGCGACCTGAAGGAAACTTTCATGCCTCCTCCGCAGCCCGACGCCACACCGCCCGTCTCCCCCGTCTCCCCCGCCTCCTCCATCCCCTCCATCCCCTCCGTCCCACCCGCCCCGGCCGCCCTCGCCGCCAAGGTCCGCACGTTAGCTCCCTCCATGACCCGCTCCATGCACCGCGTCGCCGAAGCCGTGGCGGGCGATCCGGCCGGTTGCGCGGCGCTCACCGTCACCGGGCTCGCCGAGCGGACCGGCACCAGTGAGGCCACCGTGGTCCGCACCTCCCGGCTGCTCGGCTACCCCGGATACCGGGATCTGCGCCTCGCGCTCGCCGCGCTCGCCGCCCAGCAGGCCGCCGGCCGGGCCCCGGCCGTCACCGCGGACATCGCGGTGGACGATCCGATCGCCGACGTGGTCACCAAGCTGGCGCGGGAGGAGCAGCAGTGTCTGGCCGACACCGCCGCCGGGCTGGACACCAGCCAGGTCGAGGCGGCCGTCTCGGCGCTGGCCGCCGCCCGCCGGATCGATGTGTACGGGATCGGGGCGTCCAGCCTGGTCGGCCAGGACCTGGTCCAGAAGCTGCTGCGCATCGGGCTGATAGCCCACGCCCACGCCGATCCGCACCTTGCGGTCACCAACGCGGTCCAGCTGCACTCCGGCGACGTCGCCATCGCGATCACCCACTCCGGGCGTACGACGGACGTCATCGAACCGCTGCGGGTGGCCTTCGAGCACGGGGCGACCACCGTCGCGATCACGGGGCGGCCGAACGGCGAGGTCGCGCAGTACGCGGACCTGGTGCTCACCACCTCCACGGCCCGCGAGAGCGAGCTGCGCCCGGCGGCCATGTCCAGCCGGACCAGCCAGCTGCTGGTGGTGGACTGCCTGTTCATAGGGGTCGCCCAGCGGACGTACGAATCGGCCGCGCCCGCGCTCTCCGCGTCGTACGAGGCGCTCGCGCACCGCCACGATCCGCGTCCCGGGCACCGCTGAGCCCGGCCGGTCCCGCCCGACGGTCCTGGCTGCCGGTACCGCCCGGCGGACCGCCCGCCGGTCCTGCCTGCCGGTACCGCCCGGTCCCGCCCTCGCGCTCCGACCTCCGATACCGGTCACTGCTTCGCCCGGTGACTGCCCTTCCAAGTCACCGTCACCCCACCCCCACCCCCACCCCCACCCCCACCCTCACGCTGACGTACCGGAAAGAGCCGCTTCGCCATGACTACCGCCGACTCCGCACGGCTCCGCGCCCAGCTCGACACCCTGACCACCGAGGCGTTCCGCCCCGAACTCGCCGAGATCGACCGGCTCGAAACCCTTGAGATCGCCCAGATCATGAACGCGGAGGACGCCGCCGTCCCCACCGCCGTCGCCGGTCAGCTCCCCCGCATCGCCGCCGCCATCGACGCCATCGCCGTACGGATGTCCCGTGGCGGCCGCCTCCTCTATACGGGCGCGGGCACCGCCGGGCGGCTCGGGGTGCTCGACGCGAGCGAGTGCCCGCCCACCTTCAACACCCGTCCCGAGCAGGTCGTCGGGGTGATCGCGGGTGGCCCGGACGCCATGGTGACCTCGGTCGAGGGCGCGGAGGACAGCGCGGAGCTGGCCGCCCGGGACCTCGACCGGCTGGACATCGGGCCCGACGACACCGTGGTCGGCGTCTCGGCCTCCGGCCGCACCCCGTACGCCGTGGGCGCGGTCGAGCACGCCCGGCGGCGCGGCGCGCTCACCGTCGGGCTGTCCTGCAACGCCGGTTCGGCGCTCGCCGCCGCGGCCGACCACGGCATCGAGATCATCGTGGGGCCGGAGCTGCTCACCGGCTCGACCCGGCTGAAGTCGGGCACGGCCCAGAAGCTGGTGCTCAACATGATCTCGACCATCACCATGATCCGGCTGGGCAAGACCTTCGGGAACCTGATGGTCGACGTGCGCGCCTCCAACGACAAGCTGCGCGCCCGTTCACGGAGGATCGTCTTCCTGGCGACCGGCGCCTCCGACGAGCGGATCGAGAGCGCACTGGCGGCCACGGACGGCGAGGTGAAGAACGCGATCCTCACCATCCTGGGCGAGGTGGACGCCCCGACCGCCGAAAAGCTCCTCGCCGAGGCGCACGGCCATCTGCGCGCCGCCCTGGAGGCGGCCACGGGGTGAGCCCAGGGTGGGCCCGAGGGTGGGCCCCGCATCCGCGCAGGGCCCGCATCCGCGCAGGGTCTGGATACGCACAGGGTCTGGATACGCACGGAGCCCGGATACGCACGGAGCCCGGATACGCACGGCCCCCGATACGCCGTCGGGGCGGCACCCCTGGGAGAGGGTGCCGCCCCGACGTGTGGACGGTACGACCGACCGGCGAACGAACGCGCCGAGTCGATCAGAAGTCCATGTCACCGCCCGGCATGCCGCCCGGAGCGCCCGCCGGGGCGGCCTTCTCCGGCTTGTCGGCGATGACGGCCTCGGTGGTGAGGAACAGCGCGGCGATCGACGCGGCGTTCTGCAGCGCGGAGCGCGTGACCTTGGCCGGGTCGATGATGCCCTCGGCGATCAGGTCCACGTACTCACCGGTCGCGGCGTTGAGGCCGTGACCCGGGGTCAGGTTGCGCACCTTCTCGACCACGACGCCGCCCTCGAGACCGGCGTTGACCGCGATCTGCTTCAGCGGGGCCTCCAGGGCCAGGCGCACGGCCTGGGCACCGGTGGCCTCGTCGCCCTCGAGCTCCAGCTTCTCGAAGACCGAGACGGTCTGGAGCAGGGCCACGCCACCACCGGCGACGATGCCCTCCTCGACGGCGGCCTTGGCGTTGCGCACCGCGTCCTCGATGCGGTGCTTGCGCTCCTTGAGCTCGACCTCGGTGGCGGCACCGGCCTTGATGACGGCCACGCCGCCGGCCAGCTTCGCCAGGCGCTCCTGGAGCTTCTCGCGGTCGTAGTCCGAGTCCGAGGACTCGATCTCGGCGCGGATCTGGTTGACGCGGCCCTGCACCTGCTCGGTGTCGCCGGCGCCGTCCACGATCGTGGTCTCGTCCTTGGTGACCGTGACCTTGCGGGCACGGCCGAGCAGGTCGAGACCGGCGTTCTCCAGCTTGAGGCCGACCTCCTCGGAGATGACGGTGCCACCGGTAAGGATGGCGATGTCACCGAGCATGGCCTTACGGCGGTCACCGAAGCCCGGGGCCTTGACGGCGACGGACTTGAAGGTGCCACGGATCTTGTTGACGACCAGGGTCGCCAGGGCCTCGCCCTCGACGTCCTCGGCGATGATCAGCAGCGGCTTGCCCGACTGCATGACCTTCTCCAGCAGCGGGAGGAGGTCCTTCACGCTGCTGATCTTGGAGTTGACGATCAGGATGTACGGGTCGTCGAGCGACGCCTCCATACGCTCCATGTCCGTCGCGAAGTACGGGGAGATGTAGCCCTTGTCGAAGCGCATGCCCTCGGTGAGCTCGAGCTCGAGCCCGAAGGTCTGCGACTCCTCGACGGTGATGACACCTTCCTTGCCGACCTTGTCCATCGCCTCGGCGATGAGCTCGCCGATCTGGGTGTCGGCGGCGGAGATGGAGGCGGTGGAGGCGATCTGCTCCTTGGTCTCCACGTCCTTGGCCTGCTCGAGCAGCTGGGCGGAGACGGCCTCGACGGCCTTCTCGATACCGCGCTTGAGCGCCATCGGGTTGGCGCCCGCGGCGACGTTGCGGAGGCCTTCCTTGACCAGCGCCTGGGCCAGGACGGTCGCGGTCGTCGTGCCGTCACCGGCGACGTCGTCCGTCTTCTTCGCGACCTCCTTGACCAGCTCGGCGCCGATCTTCTCGTACGCGTCCTCGAGCTCGATCTCCTTGGCGATGGAAACACCATCGTTGGTGATCGTGGGGGCGCCCCACTTCTTCTCGAGGACGACGTTACGGCCCTTGGGGCCGAGGGTGACCTTGACGGCGTCGGCGAGCTGGTTCATCCCGCGCTCGAGGCCGCGCCGCGCCTCCTCGTCGAACGCGATGATTTTGGCCATGTGAAGTGGTCCTCCCAGAGACGGGGTGGATTGCTCCGGACCGCGCTGGCGCCCGCGACGGACGGCCTACCTGCCGCGCGGTTCCTTACCCCGCATGGCCTGGCGGGCCTCACCGACCCGGTCCTTCTGTCACTCTCAACGTCAGAGTGCTAACGCCAATGATTAGCACTCGGACCTATAGAGTGCAAGCGCCCGAAGGGCGTCCTTGGGGGGTGGTGGCCGGGTGACGGGTGGGCGCAAGCGCCCGAAGGGCGTCCTTGGGGGGTGGTGGCCGGGTGACGGGTGGGCGCAAGCGCCCGAAGGGGCGGTAGGGCATGGGGAGCCATGGCGCCAGGCATGCCGTAGGGTCCGTACCCTGCAGGCATGCCGAAGGGTCCGTACCCTGTTGGGGACACGGACCCTACGGACTTGTTCGTTTCAGCTGCGTCGCGTCGGCGCGTCAGCCTACGGCCACGCGGACCATGTCGGCCTGCGGGCCCTTCTGGCCCTGCGAGATCTCGAACTCGACCCGCTGGCCTTCCTCGAGGGTGCGGTACCCGTCCATCTGGATCGCGCTGTAGTGGACGAACACGTCCGCACCACCGTCGACCGCGATGAAGCCGTACCCCTTCTCCGCGTTGAACCACTTGACGGTGCCCTGAGCCATTCCTAACTCCCCTATTGCTGGCCCTTGCGCAGGACCGCACTCCGCGGACCCGGGTCAGACCTCACCCCCCGGATGTGGGGGGTGTGCGCCGGAACGCGTCGACCGCCGCTGAATGTATCCGTCCCAACGCCCTCTGCAACAGGTCAATCGGACGAGAATTCTGGGCACGGTCGAACGGTTAAAAGTGAGAAATTACGTGAAGTTCGGGCAAGCCGGGCCGGACATAAGGAACCAACCCGACAATTCGCGCTCACACTTTACGCACAACTTGACGAGTTCTCATATGTGGCTCCGACCCCGGAGCCGTCGGGGAATCCGGGCAACTGTATCGCGATTCCACAGACGGAATCGCCCCGTCCGGTTGTCCCCGGACGGGGCGATGCCAAAGGTGAGGAGGGGTGAGCGGGTGGACGCGGAGTCAGCAGCCGCCCGCGACCGCCGGGATGATCGAGATCCCGGCGCCGTCCGGGGTCGCCGTGGCCAGGCCGTCGGCGAAGCGGACGTCGTCGTCGTTGACGTAGACGTTCACGAAGCGGCGGAGCTTGCCGGTGTCGTCCAGGACGCGGGCCGAGATGCCCGCGTGGTTCTTCTCCAAGTCCGCCAGGACCTCGGCCAGGGTCGCGCCCACGGCGGAGACCTCGGCCTGGCCGCCGGTGTAGGTGCGCAGGATGGTCGGGATTCGGACGTTGACGCTCATGCGAGTCCAGCCTCTCGGAACGAGTCAAGGGTGGGGCGGATGATGGCGGAGGGACCCGTGGTGGGGGCCACCGCGTCGAGGGTCTTGAGGCCGTCGCCGGTGTTGAGCACGACGGTCGTCAGGGACGGGTCGAGCAGACCGTCCTCGATCAGCTTCTTGGTCACGCCGACGGTCACGCCGCCCGCGGTCTCCGCGAAGATCCCCTCGGTGCGGGCCAGCAGCTTGATGGCGTCGACGATCTGCTCGTCGTTCACGTCCTCCACCGCGCCGCCCGTACGGCGGGCGATGTCCAGGACGTACGGGCCGTCCGCGGGGTTGCCGATGGCCAGCGACTTGGCGATGGTCCGCGGCTTCTGCGGCCGGACGACGTCATGGCCCGCCTTGAAGGCGACGGAGACCGGGGAGCAGCCCTCGGCCTGGGCGCCGAAGATCTTGTAGGGCCTGTCCTCGACCAGCCCGATCGCGACCAGCTCCTTCAGCCCCTTGTCGATCTTGGTGAGCTGAGAGCCGGAGGCGATCGGGACGACGATCTGGTCCGGCAGCCGCCAGCCGAGCTGCTCGCAGATCTCGTACGCCAGGGTCTTGGAGCCCTCGCCGTAGTACGGCCGCAGATTGACGTTGACGAAGCCCCAGCCCTCGCCCGCCGGGTCGCCGATCAGCTCGCTGCAGAAGCGGTTGACGTCGTCGTAGTTGCCCTCGATGCCGACCAGCTCGCCGCCGTAGACCGCGGCCATGACGACCTTGCCCGCCTCCAGGTCGTGCGGGATGAAGACGCAGGAGCGGAAGCCCGCGCGGGCGGCCGCGGCGCCCACCGCACCGGCGAGGTTGCCAGTGGAGGAGCAGGAGAGGGTGGTGAAGCCGAAGGTGCGGGCGGCCTGGACGGCGATGGCGACGACCCGGTCCTTGAAGGAGTGGGTCGGGTTCCCGGAGTCGTCCTTGATGTGCAGCTCACCGGTGACGCCGAGCTCACGGGCGAGGTGGTCGGCCTTGACCAGCTTGGTGAAGCCGGGGTTCAGGCTCGGCAGATCCGCCACGTCCGCCGGGACGGGCAGCAGCGGGGCGTAGCGCCAGATGCTGTTCGGGCCGGCCTCGATCCGCCGGCGCAGCCCCTCCGGGTCGTCGGCCGGAAGCTCGTACGCGACCTCGAGGGGCCCGAAACAGGACTCGCACGCGAAGATCGGACCCAGCTCGAACCGCTCACCGCACTCCCGGCAGGACAATGCGACGGCGGGGCCGAAGGCACCGGAGGCGGAGGAAGTGGTTGAGCTTTCTACTGACTGCACAGCCATGGATGGCGAGGCCCTTTCTCCTCATCTTCCTCGCGACGCATTTCGCCACGAGACGGAATTGGCACCTTCCCGAGCTGGGAGCCTCGCTGCGGAATGCGAGATCAGCTGGAGGGTTGCCGGGGCTTCAACGGGCCGTTCCCTCTGCCCCTCTGGATGAGCGGTATGGCGCCGGGCGGGCCCGGGGCGTTTGTCGGCACGGGCTTCGCCGATACGTCGGTACCTCGGTAAACACCGAGGTCGACCCCGACATACGACGGCCATGTGCGTTGTTCAAGACTGTAACCGAAGGCCCGGATGGTTGAGCTAGCCGTCCGATGCGCGAGATGGATCACAGCGATCACAGCAGGGGAGACACACAGGTGCTGGATGAGGTGGAGCGCTGGCTGAAGCGTCGCTCCTGGTCTGCCGACGACCGTCCGCTGGATCGCCTGCTGGCCGCGAAGCGGGCCGCGGCGACGACGGTGAGCGTGGTCCTGCCCGCCCTGAACGAGGAGGCCACGGTCGGCGAGATCGCCGACACGATCCGGCGTGAGCTGATGGGCGAGGCGACGCCGCTGGTGGACGAGCTGGTGGTGGTGGACTCCGATTCCACGGACCGCACCGCCGAGGTCGCCGCGGCGGCGGGCGCCACCGTCGTCCCCCGCGACTCGCTGCTGCCCCGGCTGCCCGCGCTGCCCGGCAAGGGCGAGGTGCTGTGGCGGTCCCTGCTCGCCACGAGCGGCGACATCGTCTGCTTCATCGACGCCGACCTACGGGAATTCGAACCGCGCTTTGTCTCGGGGATCGTCGGTCCGCTGCTGACCGACCCCACGCTGGAGCTGGTCAAGGGCATGTACGACCGCCCGCTCGGCGAGGTGGCGGGCCAGGGCGGCCGGGTCACCGAGCTGGTCGCCCGCCCGCTGCTGAATCTGCACTGGCCCCAGTTGGCCGGATTCGTCCAGCCGCTGGGCGGGGAGTACGCGGCGCGCCGCTCGCTGCTGGAGCGGCTGCCCTTCCCGGTCGGCTACGGCGTCGAGCTCGGGCTGCTGGTCGACGCGCTGCACACGGTGGGGCTCGACGCGCTCGGCCAGGTGGACATCGGGGTACGCAAACACCGCCACCAGGACGGGCAGGCGCTCGGCCGGATGGCGGCCGCGATCTACCGAACCGCACAGCTGCGGCTGGCCCGGGGCCACTTGGTGCGGCCGCGGCTGACCCAGTTCGACCGGGGCGAGAACGGCTTCGAGCCGCGCACCACGGCCGTGGACACCGAGGAGCGGCCGCCGATGATCGAGATCCCGGAGTACACGGCGCGGCGCGCGGCGTGACGCCGGGCCGCGGCTCGGCGCCTCCGGAGGGGCAGCGCCTTGGCGGTTAGGGACGGATAGCGCGTTGGCGGTTACGTGGCCGGAACCGGAATAGCACCTACGGGGCAAGAAACCGTACGTACGTTTGCGCGGGGCCGCGCCTGGCTAGGCTCGCGACATGGCAGTTCCGCGCACCGCCCCGATCCTGGTCGCGTCCAACCGCGGCCCGGTCTCGTACACCCTGGGCGAGGACGGCTCGCTCACCGCCCGGCGCGGCGGTGGCGGGCTGGTCTCCGGGCTCAGCGCGATCGGCCCCGAGTCGGGCGGGGTGTGGGTGTGCGCGGCGCTCGGCGAGGGCGACCGCGAGGCGGCTCGGCGGGCCGGGGACAGCCATCTGAACCCCGGTGACACCGGCGGCCAGCAGGTGCGGATGCTCGACATCGCGCCGGACGTCTTCGCCGCCGCGTACAACGGTGTCGCCAATTCGGTGTTGTGGTTCATCCACCACCTGCTCTACCAGACCCCGGTCGAGCCGGTCTTCGACGCGGAGTTCGCCGAGCAGTGGGCGGCCTACGAGAGCTATAACGCTGCCTTCGCGGACGCGCTCGCCCAGGAGGCGGTGGACGAGGCCGTCGTCCTGGTGCAGGACTACCACCTGGCGCTGGTGCCCGCGATGCTCCGCGAGCGCCGCCCCGATCTGCGGATCGGTCACTTCTCCCACACCCCGTGGGCCCCGCCGGACTACTACCGGCTGCTGCCCGACGAGGTCGCGGGCGGCGTGCTGCGCGGCATCCTCGGCGGCGACCGCGCCGCGTTCCTCACCGAGCGCTGGGCCACCGCCTTCGCCGACTGCTGCGCGGCGGTGCTGGGCGCGGAGATCGTCCGGGACGGTGGCGGCGACGGGGACGGTGGCGGCGGCGGTATGGCGACGGCCGTCCGCTTCGAGGGCCGGGAGACCCGGCTGGGCGTCCACGGCCTGGGCGCGGACGCGGACTTCCTGCGGGAGCGGTCGCGCCAGGCCGATGTGGACGAACGGCTGAGCAGTCTGCGGGCGCAGATCGGGCCGGGCCGGAAGTCGATCGTCCGGGTGGACCGTACCGAGCTGTCCAAGAACATCGTGCGCGGGCTGCTGGCCTATCGGCGGCTGCTGGAGACCCGCCCCGAGTGGCGCGAGCGCGTGGTGCATGTCGCCTTCGCCTACCCCTCGCGCCAGGACCTCGCGGTCTACCGCGACTACACCGAGCGGGTGCGACGGATCGCGGACGAGATCAACGAGGAGTACGGCACGGAGGGCTGGACCCCGGTCGCCCTGCATGTGAAGGACGACTTCGCCCGGTCCCTCGCGGCCTACCGGCTGGCGGACGTGGCACTGGTCAACCCCATCCGGGACGGGATGAACCTGGTGGCCAAGGAGGTCCCGGTGGTCTCCGAGCGGGGCTGCGCGCTGGTGCTGTCCCGGGAGGCCGGCGCGTACGCCGAGCTGGGCGAGGACGCGCTGGTGGTGAACCCGTACGACGTGGAGGGCACGGCCCGCGCGCTGCACGAGGCCCTGCGCATGAGCGACGGCGAGCGCGCGGACCGCACGAAGCGACTCGCCGCCGCGGCGACCGCGCTACCGCCACAGGCATGGTTCCTGGCGCAGCTGCGGGCGCTGTAGACCGGCACTGTCCGGGTTCGGGTGGGTAGCGGCCACTGTCCGGGTTGGGTAGCGGCCACTGTCCGGGTGGGTAGCGGCCACTGTCGCCGGCGAGCCCTACGCGGCTTCGCCGCTGACCGCGGCGGCCAGGGCAGACAGCAGGCCCACCACGCCCGCCGGGCCGTCGACCACCAGGTCGGCCCGCTTGGCGAGTTCGGTCACCTCCGTGCTGCCGCTGCACACCAGCACCCCCGGCACCCCCTCCTCGCGCAGCCGCTCCACCGCCGCGAACGCGGCCAGGTCGCCCAGGTCGTCGCCCGCGTAGAGCACGGCTTCCGCGCCCGTCCGCCGTACGTACTCGGTGAGCGCGACGCCCTTGTCCATCCCCGGCGGTCGCAGCTCCAGCACGAAGCGGCCGGGCTCGACGATCAACCCATGGCGCTCGGCGAGGGCGTGCAGCGGCGCGCGCAGCCGCTCGAACATGGCCTGGGGGTCCTCGGCACGGCGGGTGTGGACGGCGACGGCGCCGCCCTTGTCCTCGATCCAGATGCCGCGCGAGGCGCCGTGCTCCTCGATGACGGCGGGGAGTTCGGCCTGGACGGCGGCGACGCCGGGGTGCGGTTCGGGCGCCTGGACCTCGCCGCTGCCCGCGTCCCAGCGCTCGGCGCCGTAGAGGCCGAGGACGACGAGCCCGTCCAGCCCCTCGGCCCCGGCGAACCCGCCGTACCGTACGGCGACCTCGGCCGGGCGTCCGGTGATCACCGCGACGGAGCCGATCCGCGGGGCCAGCCGGGAGAGCGCGGGGACGGCGCCGGGGTGGGCGCGGGCCTGGTCGGGGTCGGGGACGATCTCGGCGAGGGTGCCGTCGAAGTCGAGTCCGACGATGGCGCGTCCGGGCCGTTCCAGGAGGGCGGCGAGGCCCTCACGGCCGGCGGAGGTGGTGGGTACGGGGACGGGGTGACTTCCCATAGCGCTGCCCATGGCGGTGACCCTACCGGGCCCGGCGGCACAGCGGGCTTCCCCCGAGCGTCCCCCCGCTGAACGCCCCCGGGCGCCCGGCCCGTGAACGCGTCGCGGGTGCCCGGCCGGTGCCCCCGGGTGCCCGGCCGGTGAACGCCTCACGGGTGCCCGCCCGTGCACGGCTCGCGCGCGCCCGGCTGATGAACGCGGCCCGGCCGTCCCGCCGACGATGCGCGTCAGCGGCGTTCGCGGCGCTCGTCCCTGATCCGGCGCAGCCGGTTGACGGTCACCGGGTCGTGCTCCAGGGCCCTGGGGTCGTCCAGCAGCGCGTTCAGCAGCTGGTAGTAGCGGGTCGGGGAGAGGCCCAACCGCTCCCGTATCGCCCGCTCCTTGGCGCCGGGGCCCGGCCAGCCGCGCCGCTCCACGGCGAGCACGGCCAAGTCGCGCTCTGACAGCCCGGCATCCGGACCCGGCTCCCGGTCCCCGACCTGGTCCTGCCCCTGCCCCTGGCCCTGGTCCTGGTCCTGGCCCTGGTCCTGGCCCTGAGCCTGGCCCTGGCCCCCGGCTCGCCCTTGGTCCTCGACCTGGTCCCGACCCTGGCCCCGGCCCCGACCCTGGTCCGGGCCCTGGTCCTGGTCCTGGCCCTGGCCCTGGTCCTCGGCTCGCCCTTGGTCCTCGACCTGGTCCTGGTCCTGCTCCCCGACTTGGTCGGCGGGGTCGTCGGAGGGGCCGGGGCCGGGCGTGTCCACTGTCATGCCCCCGCATTCTCCATGGCGTCGGCCTCCCGCTGGATCTGGCCCAGTACGCTCGCCGGGTCGCCGCCCTTGGCCACGGTCGAGCCGATCTTCTGCTTGATCAGCTTGCTGACCTCCGCCCAGGAGGTCTTGTCGGCCGGGTAGAACTCCGCGCTCTCCAGCTCGTCCAGGAACCGCCACAGCCGCTTGTACTCACGGTCGCCGAGCATCGTCTGCTCGACGGCGGTGGTCACCGGCAGCAGGTCGTACTCGGTGACGAAGTCCAGCACGTTCTTCTCGGTGTAGACGAAGTCGAGGAACTTCCCGATCTCCTGACGGTGGCCGTTCTGCTTGAAGGCCATCAGCCAGTCGGCGACGCCCATCGTCGACGGGGACTTGCCCCTGCGGCCGGGCAGCGGCGCGGTGCCGTATGTGATGCCGTGGCCGGACGCCTGCTGCATCAGGGTCGGGTGGCCGTTGAGCATGCCGACCTCGCCGCGGGCGAAGGCATCGAAGGTGTCCTGGCGGTTGGTGCGGGCCGGGGAGCCGGGGCCGGTGAGGTCCGCGCCGACGAGTTCGTCCCGCAGCCACTCGAAGGCCTCGATGTTCTCGGTGGAGTCGATGGTGTAGCTGCCGTTGGTGTCGGTGTAGCCGCCACCGCCGCTGAGCATCCACATCATGGTCTCGGCCTGGCACTCCTCGGGGCCGAGCGGCAGCCCGTACGGGATCTTCACCCCATTGGCCTTGAGCCGGACGGCCGCCTCCTTGAGCTCGTCCCAGCTGGTGGGGGCGGAGGATATCCCGGCCCGGTCGAAGAGCTTCTTGTTGTAGAAGAGCAGCCGGGCGCTTGCCACGAACGGCACCCCGTACTGCACCCGCCGCACCTCACCCGCATGGGCGATCGAGGTGATGAACCCGGCCTGGGTGGGGATGGAGAGCATCTCGTCGGCGCGGTAGAGCTTGCCCTGCGCGGCGTAGTCGGCGTACGCGCCGATCTGTGCGATGTCCGGGGCCTGCCCGTTCTTGACCATCTCGGCCACCCGCCGGTCCACCTCGGTCCAGCTGTAGACGCTGACGTCGACCTTAAGGCCGCCGTTCTTGGCCTCGAACGCCCGGGCCACCTTGTTCCAGTACCTCTGGGAGCCGTTGGCGGTGCTGTCGCCGTAGTCGGCCGCGACCACCTTCAAGGTGACATCACCGTCGGAGCCGGAGCTGTCGCCGCCACATGCCGTGAGTCCTGGTGCCGTCGCCACCGCCGCGACACCCGCCGTTGTCAGACCCAAGAACCGTCGCCGCTGCACCGCTGTTTTCCCACCCTATGGCTTGTTTCATCCTCAAGGGTCCTCCCCCGAGGTCGAGCGAGTCTGCCTTGCAAACCTCCACAAGGTCTACACCACGGGCGTATCGCTTCGGTATCGGAGCTGAATTGCCCAGGTGAGCGGGGTGCTACACGCGTAAGTGGGATGTGTCACCCAGTCACAAACGGAGGGGCTGGTTCACACCAACTCCCCTACCGGCGACGGCGTGATCTCCCGACGAGAAGCGGCGAGTGGACTAGACCTCTCATGGTGGATCGCGCGAGACTGTTCCATGTGAAACACGTCATCGCCCTGGATGTGGGCGGCACCGGTATGAAGGCCGCCCTGATCGGGGCGGACACCACACTCCTCCACGAGGCCAGGAGGCCCACCGAGCGGGAGCGCGGACCCGAGGCGGTCGTGGCCGCGATCCTCGACTTCGCCGCCGAGCTGCGCGCGATCGGCGAGCGGCGGTTCGGCGGGCCCCCGCTGGCCGCCGGGGTCGGCGTGCCCGGGGTACTGGACGAGGACCGCGGGGTGGCCGTCTTCGCCGCCAACCTCGGCTGGAGCGACGTCCCGCTGCGGGCGCTGCTCACCGAGCGGCTGGGCGGGATCCCGGTCGCGCTCGGCCATGACGTCCGGCTGGGCGGGCTGGCCGAGGGGCGCATAGGAGCGGGCGAGGGCGCCCGGCGTTTCCTGTTCGTCTCCGTCGGCACCGGCATCGCGGGCGCCATCGGCGTCGACGGGCGCATCGACCCCGGAGCCCATGGCTCCTCCGGTGAGATCGGCCATATCGTCGTCCGGCCGGGCGGCGCCGCCTGCGGCTGCGGTCAGTCCGGCTGTCTGGAGACGCTCGCCTCGGCTGCCGCGGTGGGCCGCGCCTGGGCCGCCGCCAGCGGCGATCCGGCCGCCGACGCCGCCGACTGCGCCAAGGCCGTCCGGTCCGGCGATCCCCGGGCCGTGGCCGTGTGGGGCGAGATGGTGGGCGCGCTCGCCGACGGCCTGGTCACCGCCCTCACCCTGCTGGACCCCGGTGTGCTGATCGTCGGCGGTGGGCTGGCCGAGGCCGGGGAGACGCTGTTCGCGCCGCTGCGCACCGCGGTCGAGGAGCGGCTCACCTTCCAGCAGCTCCCCCGTATCGTCCCGGCGGCCCTCGGGGACACCGCCGGCTGCCTGGGCGCGGGTCTGCTCGCCTGGGACCGACTCTCCACGGAGGTAACCGCCTGATGGCCCAGCGAACGCATCTCACCGGCGCCCGGGTGGTCCTGCCGGACGGCGTGGTCGACAACGGGCGGGTGACGGTCGAGGGCACGCGCATCACGGCGGCCGGACACGCGGCAGGACCAGCGGCCGGGCACGCGGCGGGACACGCGGCAGGACCAGCGGCCGGACACGCGGGGGGACCGGCGGCCGGACACGCGACAGGACCAGCGGCCAGCGGCGGCGAGCGGGTGCTCGACCTGGCGGGCGGCTGGATCGTCCCCGGCTTCGTGGACCTGCATGTGCACGGCGGCGGCGGTGCCTCGTTCTCGGCGGGCACCTCCGAGGAGGCCCTGACCGTCATCGGTACGCACCGGCGGCACGGCACCACCACGATGCTCGCCTCCACCGTCACCGGCGATCTGGACGACCTCGCCCGGCAGGCCGCCACCCTCTCGGAGCTGGTGGAGCAGGGCGAGTTGGCGGGCATCCACTTCGAGGGGCCGTTCATCTCCCCCCACCGCTGCGGCGCCCACCAGCCCTCGCTGCTGCGCGCGCCCGATCCGGCGGATGTGCGCAAGCTGGTGGACGCGGCGCGCGGCACCGCGCGGATGATGACCCTCGCCCCCGAACTGCCGGGCGGGCTGGAGTCCGTACGGCTGCTGGCCGAGAGCGGGGTCCTCGCGGCCGTCGGCCACACCGACTCGACGTACGAGGCGACGCTGGAGGCCGTCGAGGCGGGCGCGACCGTGGCGACCCACCTGTTCAACGCGATGCCGTCGCTGCTGCACCGCGCCCCCGGCCCGGTGGCCGCGCTGCTGGAGGACGAGCGGATCACGGTGGAGCTGATCAACGACGGCACCCATCTGCACCCCGCCGTCCTGGGGCTGGCCTTCCACCGGGCGGGCGCGGACCGGGTCGCCTTCATCACCGACGCGATGGGCGCGGCGGGCATGAGCGACGGCCGCTATCCGCTCGGGCCCATGGAAGTCGAGGTCAAGGACGGTGTCGCGCGGATCAGCGACGGGCCGACGGCCGGTTCCATCGCGGGCTCCACCCTCACCCTGGACCGCGCCTTCCGGCGGGCCGTCACCATCGACGGGCTCGGCGTCGAGGCGACCGTAAGGGCGCTGTCCGCCACCCCGGCCCGGGTACTGGGCATCGCCGACCGGGTGGGTTCGCTCGAGCCCGGCAAGGACGCCGATCTCGTCGTGCTCGACGACGACTTCCGGCTGCGGCGCGTGATGCGCCGGGGCACTTGGGTGGTCCATCCCGAATTGAGCTGAAGTGTTCTGATTTCAGGTCGGGATGACGGGGTGTTGACACCGTCCGACGCTGTCCGGAACGACGCGGAGGTCTGGGCCGAAGCCACTCGTTTTGGCATGATCGCTCGGGCACGGGAACGGGCACGCCCGACTCGGGCACGGCTAGGCACACAGTCGCGTTCAGCACAGGAGTCTCCGTCCGGCGGGGGGACGGGAGAGGGGATGCCAGGGTGATCCTCACGGTCACGCTCAACACCGCCCTCGACGTCACCTACCGGGTGCCGGAACTGCGCCCGCACACCACCCGCCGCGTCACCGAGGTCACCGAACGGCCCGGCGGCAAGGGCCTCAACGTGGCCCGGGTATTGGCCGCGCTGGGCCATGACACCGTCGTCACCGGTTTCGTCGGCGGGGTCACCGGCGCGGTGCTGCGGCAGCTGCTCGCCGAGATCGCCACGCCCGGCGGCGGTCCCAAGGCACCTCGCGGCACGATCACCGACGCGCTGGTCCCGATCGCCGGCACCACCCGGCGCACCATCGGCGTCGTGGACGCCGCCACGGGTGACACCACCCAGCTCAACGAGCCGGGCCCGATCGTCACCACCCCCGAGTGGTCCGCCTTCATGGACGGTTACGGCCGGCTGCTCCGCGAGGCGTCGGCGGTCGCGCTGTGCGGCAGTCTGCCGCCCGGGGTTCCCGTCGGGACGTACGCCCAGCTCATCCGGGAGGCGCATGCGGCGGGCGTGCCCACCCTGCTGGACACCAGCGGCGAACCGCTGCGCCGGGGCATCGCCGCCCGCCCCCATCTCGTCAAGCCCAACGCCGACGAGCTCGCCGGGCTCACCGGCTCCACCGACCCGCTGCGCGCCGCGCGCGACGCCCGGCGGCGCGGGGCGCGCGCGGTGGCCGCCTCGCTCGGCCCCGACGGCATGCTCATGGTCACCGCCCACGGCGCCTGGCGCGCCACCCCGCCGCGCCGGCTGACGGGCAATCCGACGGGCGCCGGGGACGCGGCGGTCGCGGGGCTGCTGTCCGGGCTGGTCGAGGAGGTGCCGTGGCCGGACCGGCTGGCCCGCGCCGTCGCCCTGTCGGCGGCGGCCGTAAGGGCCCCGGTGGCGGGCGAGTTCGACCGCGCGGTCTACGACGAGGCGCTGGCGCGGGTCGAGGTGACGGAGCACCCGCCGGCGGCGGCGTGAACAACCGCCGAGTGCCGCCCCGGTCCTACGCCTTCCCCTCCCCGCCCCTTCCCGCGGCATCGATATGCGGCTCCGCCGCGTGGCACGGGCTCCGCCCCAGATCCCAGGGTCTGGGGCGGAGCCCCAGTTGAGGGAAGGGGCGGGTAGGGGAAGGCACCCCGCCGCGGGCGTCACGATCCGCCGGACACCAGCTAGCCATCGGCCCTGGCCAGCCCTTGGCCCTGGCTAGCCCTTTGCCGTGGCTAGCCCTTGGCCCTGGCCAGCCACATCTGATCGATGTTGGCGTCGCACTTGTCGCCGGGGTCACACGACACGGTGATCGTGTTGGTGCCCTTGGTGAGCTGGACGATCGACCAGGTCTCGGTCCAGCCCTTCTCGTAGTCACCCTTCGGCGCGCCCGAGAAGTTCTTCATGTTGAGCGGCCGCGTCTCCTTCTTGCCATTGATCGTCAGCGACATGCTCTGGTCCTCGCCGGGCACGCCGTAGGTGACGTACAGCCGGTAGGACTTCGCCTTGGCCACGTCCAGGCTCCAGGTCGCGGACGAGCCCGGGGTGTTGAGCCCGCCGACGTAGGTGCCGCCCGCGGCCTTGGCGCCCTTGATGTCGCTCGCGGGGGCCGCGCCGCCGGTCAGCTTCATCTTCGCGGCGTCCTCGGTGGGCAGCTTCTCGTCGCCCGGACCCTTTGCGGGCCCGGAGGGCTCGCGGGGCCGGACGCTGGAGCCCGCAGTGGGCTGGCCGGTCGGATCGGCCTGGTCGTCCTTGTTGTCGTCACCGTTGGTGATCATGGCGACGCCGATGCCCACGAGGACCACCGCGACCACCGCGAGGGCGCCGATGAGCAGCCCCTTGTTGTTGGGGCCGCGGCCGCCTCCGCCATGGCCGCCGCGCGGGCCGGCCGCACCGGGCTGGCGGGGCGCGCCGCCGGGCAGGGTCTCGGGGGCGGCGTAGTGGGCGTTCTGCCGACCATGGCCGCCCTGCTGGCCGTACCCCTGCTGCGGCTGCTGGTTCGGGATCTGCTGGCCGTAGTTGCGCTCACCCACCGCGCGGACCTGGTTGTACGAGGTGCGGGGAACCCCTGGCTGGGCCGGGCCCGGGTAGCCATAGCCGCCGGTGCGGGGGGCGGCACCCGGCTGGCCCGACTGACCGCCCTCGTTCCCTTGATCGCCCTCCGAGCGATACAGGTAGGCGAACGGGTCGTCGTTCTCCGGTGTGCCCGAGCCGTTGTTGCCGGCCGTCATCCCTCGTCACTCCCCTATGCATATGGCCATCGGCGCGGGATCAGAACGCGCCACGACAGCTCATATCAGGGTCGAGAGGGCCTCAACAGGGCGTGTGCTGTCCGGATGGCCAATATTCATGATCGGTTCACTGTCGGCGGCAGGGCCGCATCGGCGCAGCCTACCGCGACCGACCGCCTGCCCACCTCATCCGGCCCGGCGGCGCCCACCTCCCACCCGCCGACATATCTCACAACCACCCCACGCCCATACCCCCCACCCCTCACCCCGCCCGGCGGCGCTCCTTGGAGCGGGACCGCTTCTCGATGTACATCCGCTGGTCAGCGGAGTGCAGCACCTCTTCGGCCGACATTCCGCAGCCCGCCCAGCCGATGCCGAAGCTGGCACCGACCCGGACGGCCCGGCCGTCCACCCGGATGGGCGGAGTGATCGCGTTCCGCAGCCGTACCGCCAGGTCAGCCGCGTCGGCCCGGCCGAGGCCGTCGGCGAGGACGACGAACTCGTCACCGCCGAGGCGGGCGACCGTGTCCCCTTCCCGCACTCCGTTGGTCAGCCGGCGGGCGACCTCGATGAGCACGGCGTCGCCCGCGTGGTGCCCGAACCGGTCGTTTATGGACTTGAAGCCGTCGAGGTCGCAGAAGAGCACCGCGAGCCCCTTGTGGCCGTCGTCGATGTCGGAGTCCTCGTTGGGCGGGACGGTGTGCACATGGCCGTCGAACGGGGCGGTCTCGACCGGGGGCGGGGTGCCGAAGCACTCGAACTCGTCAAAGCCGTGCAGATGCCCCGCCGCGTCCACATAGACCCCGCCGGCGCCCGCGGCACCGCCGTCCGACGCGCCCCCGTCCTCGTACCCCCCGCCCGGCCGGGGCGGGGTGGCGCACAGCCGGGCGGCGAGCCGGGCGCGCAGCTCGGCGCTGTTGGGCAGACCGGTCAGCGAGTCATGGCTGGCGCGGTGGGCGAGCTGCAGCTCATGGCGCTTGCGCTCCTCGATGTCCTCGACATGGGTGAGCAGGAAGCGCGGGCCGTCGGCGGCGTCGGCCACCACCGAGTTGCGCAGCGAGACCCAGACGTACGAACCGTCGCGGCGGGCCAGCCGCAGCTCGGCGCGGCCGCCCTCGGCGGAGGTTCGCAGCAGGGTGCCGATGTCCTCGGGGTGGACCAGGTCGGAGAAGGAGAAGCGGCGCATCGCGGAGGCCGGGCGGCCCAGCAGCCGGCACAGGGCGTCGTTGGTGCGCAGCAGCCGGCCGTGCTGATCGCCGCCCATCTCGGCGATGGCCATGCCGCTGGGCGCGTACTCGAACGCCTGCCGGAAGGACTCCTCGCTGGCGCGCAGCGCCTGCTGCTCGCGCTCCAGGCGCAGCAGGGCGCGCTGCATATTGCCGCGCAGTCGGGCGTTGCCGATCGCGACGGCGGCGTGGAAGGCGTACATCTGGAGGGCCTCGCGGCCCCAGGCGCCGGGGTGGCGGCCGTTGCGCGGCTTGTCGACGGACAGCACGCCTATGAGCTCGCCGCCGGAGGCGCCCGCCGCGTAGAGCGGGGCGAACAGGCGGTCCATCGGATGCCATTCGTCGGGGAAGCGGGGCGCGGGTCCCGGGGTGTGCCACTGCGGGACGTCGTCGTCGTCGAGGACCCATCCCTCGCTGTACGGGATGAAGCGCAGATCGCCCCAGCGCTCGCCCATGGACAGCCGGCGCTCCCAGGAACAGCGGGAGCCGACCCGCCCGGCCATCAGCGCCTCGGCCCCGGCGCTGCCGCCGACGGCGGCGACGACGAGGTCCCCGTCGGGGCGGACGAGGTTGACGGCCGACAGCTCGAAGCCGAGCCCGGCGATGACACCGTCGGCGACGGCCTGAAGCGTGTCGGCGAAGTTGCGGGCGGTGTTCAGATCGGCGACTACCTGGTGCAGCTGCCGCAGTGTCGCAAGGCGGATGTACGGCTCCGACTCGGTCTCCATCGATCGCACTCCCCCGAGACCTCGACAGCAAACTCCTGGCGTCTTGTCGTCCGATTGCCACGGCCACTGAATCACAGCGAGCTGCCCACTCGGTACACAGGGTCAACAATTACTGCCTGCTGTGACTCATGTCACAGACCGTGTTCATCTCTTCAAGAGAGCGGATGGGAGCGCTCCTAGTTTTTGTGATCGCAAATCCCGGAACGAGTGCGCCTGGCCATGCAAGGCGGCCGCCCGGGGAGCCGGGACACCCCCCCGGCCCGGCGCCCGGCTTACGGCCCGCGACCTACGCCCGCAGTGGTCCCCGGGCCCGATGCGGGGACCGGCCGGGGGCGGTTAGCGTCGAAGGGTGTTCCCGACGACTCCTTCCAGCCCAGCCGAGCCCGCCGTCCCCCATGCTGGTGGGGTGAGCGAGGACGAGTTCCGCATCGCGCTGTCGCGATTCACCGCGGGTGTGGTGCTGGTGACCGCGCACGACCCGGAGGAGGGGCCGCGCGGCGAGGACGTCGGCATGACGGCCACCGCGTTCATGTCAGTGTCACTTGACCCGCCGCTGGTGATGGTGAGCGTTCGCAACGGGTCCCGGATGGACGAGCTCCTGGAGCGACAGCCCCACTGGGCGGTATCGGTCCTGTCGGAAGGTCAGCGGCACATCGCGGGACGATTCGCCATGAAGGGGCGCATCAGCGACAGATTGCTGTTCGAGGACATGTCCGTGGTGCGGGGCGAACATACGGACGCGCCGCTCGCGGTGGGCGCGCTGGCGACGCTGGAGTGCCGCACCGAGCAGCGGGTGACGGCCGGGGACCACACGCTGGTGGTGGCCCGGGTGCTCGCCGCGGCGGCACCGGCCGCGGAGGGCGGGCCGCTGACGTACTTCAGGGGGCGCTACCGGACGCTGGGGTGAGGGGCGCCGAAGACGTGGCGGGCGGGGAACGGCGGCACGGGCAGCACGGTCGGTCCGGGCAGCACGGGCGACCCGAGCGGCACGGGCGACCCAGGCAACACGGGCGACCCGAGCGGCACGGGCGGCACGGCGACCCAGGCAGCACGGTCGGCACGGGCAGCACGGTCGGTCCGGGCAATCCGGTCGGTCCGGGCGATCCGAGCGGCCGTCCGGGGCTACGTCCAGCCCCGCCCCGTACGCCCCCGCTTGACCTCGCTCCGCTGCTTCTTCTCGCGCAGCCGCCGCTCGTTGATGCCCCGGGGGATCCGGGTGGGGCGGCGCGGCTTGGGCGGTGGCGCGGTCGCCTCCGCGAGCAGTGATGCGAGCCTTACGGCGGCCGTCTCGCGGTTGCGCCACTGCGAACGGTGCTCGGAGGCCCGTACGGTCACCACCCCGTCCACCAGCCGGCCCGCCAGCCGCTCCAGGGCGCGCTCCTTCCATACGGACGGCAGTGCCTCGGTGCGGGCGAGGTCGAAGCGCAGCTCGACCTGGCTGTCGCTGGTGTTGACGTGCTGTCCGCCGGGCCCGGAGGACCGCGAGAAACGCCACATCAACTCGGCCTCCGGCAAGAAGACCGAACCTCGGATGACATAGGGCGCGGGCATGTCCCCCATGGTCGCCTGCCGACCCCGGCGGCGTCATCTTGTTATCTCGTCGTACGCCGACATCAGGGTTTGGCAAAGAAAGTAAAGAGAGCTGGAACCTGTCGGGCCATTCATGGCGTTGTGGAGGGTGACGACGGCTTCGCCCGTCGCCTCGGACCATCGAGACCACGAAAGGGACTCCCCATGGCTGTAAGCCTGTCCAAGGGCGGCAACGTCTCGCTCACCAAGGAGGCACCGGGCCTGACCGCCGTCACGGTCGGCCTCGGCTGGGATGTCCGCACCACCACGGGCACCGACTTCGACCTCGACGCGAGCGCCATCGCCGTGAACACGAACGGCAAGGTCTACTCCGACCAGCACTTCGTGTTCTTCAACAACAAGTCCACGCCGGACCAGACCATCGTCCACACCGGTGACAACGTCACCGGCCAGGGCGAGGGCGACGACGAGCAGATCAACGTCAACCTGGCCGGTCTGCCTGCCGACGTGGAGAAGATCGTCTTCCCGGTCTCGATCTACGAAGCCGAGTCCCGTAGCCAGAACTTCGGCCAGGTGCGGAACGCGTTCATCCGCATCGTCAACCAGGCCGGCGGCACCGAGATCGCCCGCTACGACCTGAGCGAGGACGCCGCCACCGAGACCGCCATGGTCTTCGGCGAGCTGTACCGCAACGGCGCGGAGTGGAAGTTCCGCGCCGTGGGCCAGGGCTACGCCTCCGGCCTGGTGGGCATCGCCAAGGACTTCGGCGTCAACGTCTGAGGTTCCACCAGCGCACCACCACCAAGGGCCGCCCCGCACCCGGGGCGGCCCTCGCCGTGTCCGCGGCCATGCCCCCGTTGAAGGGGAACGGGGTCAGAACTCGCTGGTGTCCAGATCGAACCCGAGGGGCTCGGGCAGCGACAGCGGCTGGGAGATGTCGACCTCGACCTTGCGGGTGTACCTCTTCCCAGCGGGCAGGGAGTGCAGGACCGCCTGGTTCCGCTCCCGGTCGATCAGCAGGTAGAAGGGAATGCCCGCCGCCGCGTAACCGCGGAGCTTGGGGCCCCGATCATTGTCGGCGGTCGAATGTGACGTGACCTCGCCGACGAGCATCACCGCCCCGGGGTCGTGGTACTCCAAGGAGTCGTCAAAGCTCCCCTTGGGCGCGATGACGATGTCCGGAACGACCTTGCCGGTGGTCGAAGCTCCAGGAACGAGGAGCCCAAGGCCAGTACGCGTTCGCAGTTCCTTGTTCGTACGACGGCTGGTCACCTGGTCCGCAACCTCGGACACAATCTCTTCGTGCTCACCATTAGCGGGAGGCACCACGTGGATTTCCCCTTCGATCAGTTCCACGCGCCATCCCTCGGGGGCTGCCGCGCTCAACGCCACGAAGGCTTCCTCGACCGATGAAGCGGTGCTCTCGCCACTGTCCGTGCGCGCCTCGCGCTCGGCGGCCGTCAGTGCCACGGTGGACCTCCTTCGTACGGAGCGATGCTTCCAGCGTAGGCGAGCCGTCTCGGGCGGTTGGGCCCGTTGTCACCCGTCCGGATGACGATCAGCGCTTGTCCCGAAGGCGCCCGAGACCGCCTGGGCCAGGGCCTGCTTGCGGCGGGTGTGGGCCTTGGGCGGGTCGTCGGGGGCGGCGGTGGCGGAGAGACCGGCGGCGGACCAGGTCAGGGCCATGGCGAGGACCAGCGCGAGCACGTCCTGGGGGTCGATCGAGGCGGTGACACGGCCGGCGTGCTGGGCCTCGCCGATCGCCTGGAGTTTGACGGTGACGGCGGATGACTCGGTCACCAGATTGCCGGTGACCACTCCTTCGAGCTTGGCCCAGGTGGCCAGACGGACCAGTTCCGGCCGTTCGATGGCGGTCTCGTAGAGCCGCACGGCGTACCGGGGGAGGTCGTCGGCCGTGAACGGGACGGCGTCGACGACGGCGTCGGCGTGGAGGCGGAAGACGGCGCCGAAGAGGCCGAGCTTGTCCCCGAAGTAGGCGTACAGCTGCGCCTTGTTGACGCCCGCGGCGGCCGCGATGCGGTCGACCCGGGCACCCGCGATGCCATGGGCGGCGAAGTCGGCGGTGGCCGCGTCGAGCAGGCGGCGGCGGGTGGCATCGCTTTTCCGGGGAGACACGGGATTCAGGTTACCAACTGGTTAGTTGCCAGCGCTGGGCGTGGGCGCGTAGCGTACCTAAATCCAACCAACTAGTTAGTTAGAAAATGAGGTGGGGAAGCATGACCGTGCGCGCATACGCGGTGGAGCAAGCCGGTGGCCCTGTACAGCCGCTCGAGTACGAGCCGGAGCCCCTGGGACCCCTGGAGGTCGACGTCGCCGTGACGCACTGCGGCGTCTGCCAGACCGACATCGGCCTGGTGGACGACGTGTACGGCGTGTCCCGGTTTCCGGTGGTCGCGGGGCATGAGGCGGTCGGCGTGGTCGAGGCCGTGGGCAGTGCCGTCGACGGCACGCGGCTGGCCGTCGGTCAGCGCGTCGGTGTCGGCGCGGTGGCCGGGGCGTGCTTCACCTGCGAGTGGTGCCTCACCGGTCGGCAGTATCTGTGCCCGCGCAAGGACGACACGGCGCTGCGTGGCGACCGCGGCGCGTTCGCCACCCGGGTACGGGCGAGCGACTGGCGGTACGTCCAGCCCCTGCCCGACGCCCTCGCCTCCGAGCACGCGGCGCCGCTCCTGTGCGCCGGGATCACGGTCTTCTCGGCGATCAGCCGGAACGGGGTGCGGCCCACGGACCGGGTCGCCGTGGTGGGCGTCGGCGGCCTGGGCCACCTCGCGATCCAGTTCCTCGCCAAGTGGGGCTGCCATGTGACCGCCATCTCCTCGACGGGAGCGAAGGCGGACGACGCCCGGCGGTTCGGCGCCCATGAGTTCCTCGCCGCGGAGGAGGGGCTCCAGCGGGCGGCGGGCTCGTTCGACTTCATCCTCTCGACCGTCTCGGCCGATCTGCCGTGGGACGCCTACCTCGCGGCGCTGCGCCCACAGGGGACGCTGTCCGTGGTCGGCGTTCCCCACGGGTCGTTCAGCATCCACCCGTTGAGCCTGCTGCCGGGCGAGAAGCGGATCGTCGGCGGCGTCGTGGGATCGGCGGAGGAGAACCGGCGGATGCTGGACTTCGCGACGCGGCACGGCATCCGCCCGGTCGTCGAGACGTTCCCGGTCGCGCGCATCGACGAGGCGCTCGACCACGTCCGCCACGGACGCGCGCGGTACCGGGCGGTGCTGGAGTTCTGAGGCCGGACCGGGCTGGGCCGGGCCCCGGGAAACGTGGCCACGCCCGCGCCCCGCACACAGAACTCGACCACGCCCGCCACGAACACACGCGCCACCATGCGATGCCGGGAAACCTGGCCGCACACGGCCCACCACACAGATCGTCTTCTCGTCGCGTACACAGCAACGCACAGCAACCCGGCCCGGCGCGCCCGCCGATCGCCCCGCCGCGCTCGTCACCTGGGCGATCGGCCGGGTCCCGCCCCCGGCCCCGGCCGGGGGCACCGATGCGGCAGGGGCATGACGTAGTGGCATAAGTCGGCATCAACCAGCCGTTGTTGCCTCATGCCTCGCTGACCGAATTCGCCCCTACTTGAACAACGTCGCGTCAAATTCTTGTTACGCGCCTACCCCAATCGATCGTTCAATGACAATCTCTGGTCGGCCCGCCGCGCGTCCTTCTGACTCCGCGGTAAGGCCCTCATGCACCACTCTGTGCACCACTCGCACCACTCCTGCTCGACCGGACGGCCCACCCATGGCCGGCCGTACCCCCTACACAGGGCCGCGACCCGGCGGCCCCAAGGCAAGGAGACCGAGTGAGACCCATCGCTTCCTCCCCCCGTAAGAAGACCGTCCGCGTGGCGGCGCTCGTCGCCTCCGCCGCCATGGTCGTCATCGGCGTGCAGACCGGCCAGGCCAGCGCCCAGCCGGAGCACTCCCGCGAGGCGGGCGCCACGGCGCTTCCGCTGACCGCGGGCGAGCGCGCCACCGCGATCAAGGCGGCCCAGGCCGACGCCTCCGCGCAGGCCGAGTCCCTCGGGCTCGGGGCCAAGGAGAAGCTCCTCGTCCGTGACGTCATCAAGGACGCGGACGGAACCGTTCACACCCGCTATGAGCGCACCTACGCGGGGCTGCCCGTCCTCGGCGGCGACCTGGTCGTCCACGAGAAGACCAGTGGCGCGCGCTCCGTCAACAAGGCCACCGACGCGCGGATAGCGGTCAAGAGCACCGACGCCGCCGTGGCCCCGGCGGCCGCCTCCGGCACCGCGCTGAAGGCCGCGCCGAAGGCGACCACCGGCGAGAAGGCCAAGTCGCCGCGGAAGGTGGTCTGGGCGGCCACCGGCACGCCCGTCCTGGCCTGGGAGACCGTCGTCACCGGCACGCAGGCCGACGGCACCCCGAGCGAGCTGCACGTCGTCACCGACGCCACCACGGGCAAGAAGCTGTCCCAGTGGGAGGGCGTCGAGACCGGCACCGGCACCAGCAAGTACAGCGGCACGGTGCCCCTGGGCACCACCAAGAGCGGCTCCACCTACAGCCTCACCGACTCCACACGGGGCAATCACAAGACGTACGACCTGAACCAGGGCAGCTCGGGAACCGGCACCCTGTTCACCGACGCGGACGACGCATGGGGCGGCGGACGCCAGACCGCCGGCGTCGACGCGCACTACGGCGCGGCCGAGACCTGGGACTTCTACAAGGAGTTCCTGGGCCGCAACGGCATCAAGAACAACGGCGTGGGCTCGTACTCCCGCGTCCACTACGGCAACAACTACGTCAACGCCTTCTGGCAGGACTCCTGCTTCTGCATGACGTACGGCGACGGCTCGGGCAACGCCAACGCGCTGACCGCGATGGACGTGGCGGGCCACGAGATGAGCCACGGCGTGACCGCGGCCACCGCCAACCTCAACTACAGCGGTGAGCCCGGCGGTCTCAACGAGGCCACCTCCGACATCATGGCCACCGCGGTGGAGTTCTACTCGGGCAACTCCGCGGACGTCGGTGACTACCTCATCGGCGAGAAGATCAACATCAATGGCGACGGCACCCCGCTGCGCTACCAGGACAAGCCCAGCAAGGACGGGGCGTCCAAGGACTACTGGTCCTCGACGCTCGGCAACATCGACGTCCACTACTCCTCCGGCCCCGCCAACCACTTCTTCTACCTGCTGTCCGAGGGCAGCGGCGCGAAGGTGATCAACGGCGTGAGCTACAACAGCCCGACCTACAACGGTTCGACCGTCACCGGGATCGGCCGGGACAAGGCCATCAAGATCTGGTACCGGGCCCTGACCACGTACTGGACCTCGACGACCAAGTACGCGGGCGCCCGCACCGGCACCCTCAGCGCCGCCTCCGACCTCTACGGGGCCAACTCCACCGAGTACAAGGCGGTCGCCGCCGCCTGGACCGCGATCAACGTGAAGTAAGCGGTCCCCCGAAGTGGTGACGGGCCGCGCCGGGGGACCGGTGCGGCCCGTTCCTGACCGACCGGTGCGACCCGTTCCGGACGGGCCTCGTCATCCCTGTCGTAGCCGCTGGTCGCCACTTACGCTGCTGTCATGACTCAACAGGTACGCGGCGTGGTGGCCCCCGGCAAGGGCGAGAAGGTCAGGATCGAGACGATCGTGGTGCCGGACGCGGGCCCCGGCGAGGCGGTGGTGCGGATCCAGGCGTGCGGCGTCTGCCACACCGATCTGCACTATCGCGAGGGCGGGATCAACGATGAGTTCCCCTTCCTGCTCGGCCATGAGGCGGCGGGCATCGTGGAGTCCGTGGGCGAGGGCGTCACGGAGGTGGCCCCCGGCGACTACGTGATCCTCAACTGGCGCGCGGTCTGCCACGAGTGCCGGGCCTGCCGCCGCGGCCGCCCCTGGTACTGCTTCAACACCCACAACGCGAAGCAGCCCATGACCCTGACCGACGGCACCGCGCTCAGCCCCGCGCTCGGCATCGGCGCGTTCGCCGAGAAGACGCTGGTGGCGGCCGGGCAGTGCACCAAGGTCGACCCCTCGGCCTCGCCCGCCGCGGCCGGGCTGCTCGGCTGCGGGGTGATGGCCGGCATCGGCGCCGCGCTCAACACCGGCAACGTCCAGCGCGGTGACTCCGTCGCCGTGATCGGCTGCGGCGGGGTCGGCGCCGCCTCGGTCGCCGGGGCGCGGCTGGCCGGGGCCGCGAAGATCATCGCGGTGGACCTGGACGAGCGGAAGCTGGAGTGGGCCCGCTCGCTGGGCGCCACCCACACCCTCAACGCCAAGAGCGCCGACGTCGTCGAGGCCGTCCGGGAGCTGACCGACGGCAACGGCGCCGACGTCGTCATCGAGGCCGTGGGCCGCCCCGAGACCTACAAGCAGGCGTTCTACGCCCGCGATCTGGCCGGCACCGTCGTCCTGGTCGGCGTCCCCACCCCCGAGATGAAGCTGGAGCTGCCGCTCCTGGACGTCTTCGGGCGCGGCGGGGCGCTCAAGTCCTCCTGGTACGGGGACTGTCTGCCGGACCGCGACTTCCCCATGCTGATCGACCTCTACCAGCAGGGCCGCCTCGACCTGGACGCGTTCGTCAGCGAGACGATCGGGCTCGAGGACATCGAGGAGGCGTTCGCCAAGATGCACCGCGGTGAGGTGCTCCGCTCGGTGGTGATGTTCTGATGACCCCTCCGCCCGTACGCGTCGACCACCTCGTCACCTCCGGCACCTTCTCGCTGGACGGCGGCACCTGGGAGGTGGACAACAACGTGTGGCTGATCGGCGACGACCACGAGGTGTACGTGATCGACGCCGCGCATGACGCCGACGCCATCGCGAATGCCGTCGGCGGCCGCCGGCTGCTCGGCATCATCTCCACCCACGGCCATGACGACCACATCGACGCGGCCCCGGCACTCGCCGAGCGCACCGGCGCGCCGATCCTGCTGCATCCGGAGGACGAGGTGCTGTGGCGGATGCGCCACCCGGACCGCGCCCCGGACAAGCCGCTGGCCGACGGTGATGTCCTCACCGTGGCCGGGACGCAGCTGCGAGTGCTGCACACCCCCGGCCACTCCCCCGGCGCGGTCTGTCTGTACGCACCGGCGCTGACCACGGTCTTCTCCGGGGACACCCTGTTCCAGGGCGGCCCGGGCGCCACCGGGCGCTCGTACTCGTCCTTCCCGACGATCATCGAGTCGATCCGGGAGCGGCTGCTGACGCTGCCGCCGGAGACGGTGGTCCGCACCGGCCACGGCGACTCCACGACCGTCGGGGACGAGGCCCCGCATCTGGAGGAGTGGATCGCGCGGGGGCACTGAGCCCCCGCGGTCGGCCCCGCACCTGAACCAGCGCACGACGCGAGGGCCATTGCCCCCCGCGGTCGGTCCCGCACCTGAACCAGCGCACGACCCGGGGGCCATTGCGCCCCGCGGTCGGCCCCACACCTGAACCAGCGCACGACCCGGGGGCCATTGCGCCCCGCGGTCGGTCCACACCCGGGTCCGCGGGGCCGCGCTCACCAGACCGCGGCCCCGCGGACCGTCTCGGCCACCGCCGCCGGGCGCTGGAAGGAGCGGTCGCAGTAGACGAGCGGGTCGTCCTCGCCGACGTGGGCCGCCACGACCCGGCCGATGAGGACGGAATGGTCGCCGCCGTCCACGACGCGGTCCAGTGAACAGGCGACCCGGGCGACCGCCTCCGGAATGCCGGGCAGCCCCAGCTCCATCGGCAGGGTGTCCCCCGCCGCGAACCGGTCCGCGCCGGAGGCGGCGAAGCGCCGCGCGATGTCCGCCTGTCCCTCCGCCAAGATGTTGATCATGAAGCTTTCGGCGGTGGTGAACGCCTCATGGGTGCTCGCGGTCTTGCCCAGGCAGATCAGCACCAGTGGCGGGGTCAGGGACAGCGAGCTGAACGAGCTGCCCGTGAACCCCCATTTGCGTCCGGACGCGTCGACCGTCGTGGCCACCGTCACGGGGGCGGGCACCCGGGCCATGGCCCGGGTGAACTCCTCAGAGGTGATGGTCATCGACGCTTCACCACTCGTCCTCCAGCAACTCGATCTCCTCCTGCTCCAGATTCGACAGCGCGAGGTCCGAGGGGGTGTGGCCGCCCGCGCCAGGTCCGGCCGCGTGCAGCGCCATCCCGTCCAGGGCGCGCAGCCACACCTCGCCGACCTCCCGTACCTCCGCCTCGGACAGCACATCGGAGGCGTAGGTCCAGGTCACCATGAGCTCCGGGCCACCGGGGCGGTCGACGGTGACGGCGTTCAGCTCCAGTCCGTACGGGCTGCCCGGACCGTCGTCGCCGAGGTCGAGCCCGAGCGCCTCCGAGGCCGGGCGCCAGTCGCCCCCGGGCCCGTCGTGGACCTCGACCCGGCCCAGATAGTTGAAGCCGATCCACGGCACGGCCGCCCCGGACAGCTCCGCGGCGGTCTCGCGGTCCAGATGGCGCAGCAGGCCGTAGCCGATCCCGGTACCGGGCACCGCGCGCAGCTGTTCCTTGATCCGCTTGACCACCCGCCCGGTGGCCGGGCCGCCCGACCACAGCTCGCCCCACTGCACCTGGCCGGGGTCGAGACGCACCGGGTGAAGGCTGGTGAACCAGCCCACCGTACGGGACAGATCCACGCCCCCGACGCTCTCGTCCCGGCCATGTCCCTCCACGGCGACCAGCACCGAGGTGGCCACGGAGCCCAGCCGACGGCGGCGGTCGGTGACCGCCAGCGCCAGCGCGCTCAGCAGCACGTCGTCCACACCGCAGTGGAACACCGACGGCACCTCGCCGAGCAGCGGCGCGGTCTTCGCGGCCGGCAGCGTCATGGTGACGCGGGCGACCGGTCCGGCCGGGTCGTGCCCGGCGGCCGACGTGACCCCGCCGAGCCGGGCGTCCGGAGCGGACAGGACGTCCGTCCACAGCGGCAGTTCCGCCCGCCGTTCCGGCTTGCGCACCTCGGCCGCCAGAAGTTCGCTCCAGCGGCGCACCGAGGTGCCCACCGGAGTGAGCTCCGGCTCCCGTCCGGCGGCGACGGCCGTCGCGATGTCGGCGAGGTCCTGGAGCAGGATCCGCCAGGACACCCCGTCGACCACCAGGTGGTGGGCGACGAGCAGCAGCCGTCCCGGCCGTCCGGGACCGGCGTCGAACCACACCGCGCGCACCATCTCGCCGTCCCGGGGCGCCAGCTCGGCACGGGCCTCGGCGAGGGCGCGACCGACCAGCGGGGCGAGGTCACCGGCAGCGGCCTCGGCGGTTTCGCGACCGACCAGCGGGGCGAGGTCACCGGCAGCAGCCTCGGCGGTGTCGACCCGGCGGACTCGGTCCGCGCAGGACACCGCCCCGGCCGGTGGCACGCTCAGCCGCCAGCCGCCCTCGTCGTCCTCGACCAGCCGGGCGCGCAGCACATCGTGCCGGTCGTGCAGCGCCTGGAGCGCGGTGGTGAGCGTCGGCAGGTCCAGGCCCGCCGGGGTCCGCACGAGCATCGGCTGGCTGAAGGAGTCGATCGCACCGCCGCGCTCCCGCAGCCAGTGCATGATCGGCGTGGGGGCGAACTCGCCGACGGGGTTGTCCGGTTCGCGGGAGGCCGCGTCGTCGAGCACCTCCGCCACCGCGGCGAGCCCGGCCACCGTCTTGTGCTCGAACACGTCGTTGACGGCGAGGACCAGACCCGCCGCCCGGGCGCGGGCGATGAGCTGCATCGACACGATGCTGTCGCCGCCCAGTTCGAAGAAGCTGTCGTCGATGCCGACCGAGGGCAGCCGGAGCACCTCGGCGAAGACCGCGCACAGCGCCTCCTCGACCGGGGTGCGCGGGGGCCGCGAATCGGCCGCCGCGCCGAAGCTCGGTGCGGGCAGCGCCTTGCGGTCGAGCTTGCCGTTCGGAGTGAGCGGCAGCCGGTCCAGGACCACGAACGCGGACGGGATCATGTACTCCGGCAGCGACTCGCCGAGCCACTTGCGCAGCACCCCGGGATCCGGCGCCGCACCGGGGACCTTGGGCACCACATAGGCGACCAGACGGGCGGCGGCGCCCTGGTCGGAGCGGGCGAGCGCCACGGCCTGGCCGACCGCCCCATGGGCGGTCAGCACCGTCTCGATCTCCCCGAGCTCGATCCGGAAGCCGCGCACCTTCACCTGGTGGTCGGCCCGGCCCGAGAACTCCAGCCGGCCGTCGGCGGTCCGGCGGACGATGTCGCCGGTGCGGTACATGCGCTCGCCGGGGCCGCCGAACGGGCAGGCCACGAACCGCTCCGCGGTCAGCGCGGGCCGGTTGTGGTAGCCCCGCACGACGCCCGCTCCGGCGATGTAGAGTTCGCCCGGCACCCCGGGGGCGACCGGCCGCAGCCGGTCGTCCAGCACATAGACCCGGGTGTTGGCGATCGGGGCGCCGATCGAGGGCACGCCCTGGCCGTCCGTCAGATCCGCGGCCGTCGACCAGATGGTGGTCTCGGTCGGTCCGTAGAGGTTGGTCAGCCCGGCGGCCGACGTGCGCAGCCGCGTGGCCAGGGCCTCCGGCAGCGCCTCACCGCCGACCAGCACCCGCAGCCCGCGCAACGCCTCCGGCGACGCGGTGACCATGGCCTGCCACAGCGACGGCGTCGCCTGGACGACCCCCGCCCCGGTCTCCTCGGCCATCCGCAGCAGCGCGGCCGGGTCGCGCACGGTGTCCCGGTCGGCGATCACCACGCCCGCGCCGCACAGCAGCGGCAGATAGAGCTCCAGCGCCGCGATGTCGAACGACACCGTGGTGACCGCGAGCAGCCGGTCGGCGGGGCCGAGGCCGAACCGCTCGCCCATGTCGTCCAGGAAGTTGCTCAGCGCGCCGTGCGGGACGACCACGCCCTTCGGGCGGCCGGTCGAACCGGAGGTGTAGATGACATACGCCGGGTGGTCCGGTGAGCACACCGCACCGGGCGCGGTCGTGGGCGCCGCCGCCAGCTCGGCGACGGTCGCCGGGTCGTCCAGCACCAGCGCCGGTACGCCGCCGTGCCCACCGCCGTGCCCACCGCCCACGCCGCCCGCAGCACCACCCATCACCGCAGCCACCCCGCTACGGTCCGCCAGATCCTGCCCACCGCCGTCCCCGCCGCCCACGCCGCCCGCAGCACCACCCATCACCGCAGCCACCCCGCTACGGTCCGCCAGATCCTGCCCACCGCCGTCCCCGCCGCCCACGCCGCCCGCAGCACCACCCATCACCGCAGCCACCCCGCTACGGTCCGCCAGATCCTGCCCACCACCGTCCCCGCCGTCCCCGCCGCCCGCAGCACCACCCATTACCGCAGCCACCCCGCTACGGTCCGCCAGATCCTGCCCACCGCCGTCCCCGCCGTCCCCGCCGCCCACGGCCAGCAGCGGCGCGGTGCCCGAGGTGACCAGCGCCAGTGCGGGGCGGGCGTCCTGGAGGGTGTAGCCGATCCGGTCCCTGGGGTGCTCCGGGTCCAGCGGCAGATAGGCCGCCCCGGTCTTGAGCACCGCCAGCAGGGCGACGAGCAGGTCCGCCGAGCGCGGCAGCGCCACGGCCACCAGCCGCTCGGGGCCCGCCCCGCGGGCGGTCAGCAGCGCGGCGAGCCGGTTGGCGCGCGTCTCCAGCTGGGCGTAGGTCAGCTCGACACCCCCGGAGAGCACCGCGACGGCCGATGGGGTACGGGCGGCCTGCGCCTCGTACAGCTCGTGGACCCGGCGTGCGGGCAGCGGCCGCGCGGTGTCGTTCCACTCGACCAGCACCCGCTCGCGCTCGGCCGCCGAGAGCACCTCGACCTCGCTGATCCGCAGCCCCGGGTCACCGGTCACCGCCTCAAGCACCTGGATCAGCCGCCGGACCAGCGTCTCCACGCTGTCCGCGTCGAACAGCTCGGTGCTGTACTCGCAGACGCCGGACAGCGCGCCCGGCCGGTCCGGCCGCTCACCGAAGGCGAAGCTCAGATCGACCTTGGCGACGCCCAGGTCGACCAGCTCGGACCGCAGGGCCAGCCCGCCCAGCGAGGTCTCGGCGGCCGGCATGTTCTGGACCATCAGCATGACCTGGAACAGCGGATGCCGGGCCAGGGACCGCTCCGGGTCGACCACCTCCACCAACCGCTCGAACGGCACGTCCTGGTGGGCGTAGGCGTCCAGCGCGGTGCGCCGCACCCGCTCCAGCAGCTGGTCGAACGTCGGGTCGCCCGAGGTGTCGGTGCGCAGCACCAGCGTGTTCAGGAAGACACCGACCAGGTCCTCCAGGGCCTGGTCGGGGCGCCCGGCGATGGGGCTGCCGACCGGGATGTCCTCTCCGGCGCCCAGCTTGGTCAGCAGCAGGGCCAGCGCCGACTGCAGCACCATGAAGGTGCTGACCCCGCGGGCCCGGGCCAGCGTGGTGAGCCGCTCGTGCAGCCCGGGGTCGATCGCGAAGTCCAGGGTGCGGCCGCGATGACCGGACACGGCCGGCCGGGGCCGGTCGGTGGGCAGGGCCAGCTCGTCCGGCAGCCCGGCGAGCGTTTGGCGCCAGTACGCCAGCTGACGGGAGGCCAGGCTCTCCGGGTCGTCCTCGTCGCCGAGGTGGTCGCGCTGCCAGAGGGTGTAGTCGGCGTAGGCGACCGGCAGCGGCTCCCAGGCCGGGGCGCGGCCGTCGCAGCGGGCGGCGTAGGCGGCCGACAGGTCGCGCACCAGCGGCGCCGTGGACCAGCCGTCGGTGGCGATGTGATGGATCACCAGAGCCAGGACGTACTCGCTCTCGCCGAGCGCGAACAGGGTGGTGCGCAGCGGCAGCGACACGGTCAGGTCGAAGCCCCGGGTGACGGTCGCCTCGAGCTGCTCCGGCAACGCCTCCTCGGTCGTCTCCACCACGGTCAGCGGTATCCGCACCGCGTCCGGGTCCCACACCTGCTGCCGGGGCGAGCCGTCGGTCTCGGGGAAGACCGTGCGCAGGCTCTCGTGCCGGCCGATCAGATCCCACAGCGCCTGCTCCAGGGCCGCCCGGTCCAGCTCCCCGGACAGCCGCAGCACCACCGGCACGTTGTAGGTGGCGCTCGGCCCCTCCATCCGGCCCAGGAACCACAGCCTGCGCTGCGCGAAGGACAGCGGAAGCACACCGGGCCGCTCGCGGGCGGTCAGCGGCAGCCGGGCGGCCGCCTCCCCGTCCAGGGTCCTCGCCAGCGCCGCCACGGTCGGGGCCTCGAAGAGCGTGCGGACCGACAGCTCGACGGCCAGGACCGAACGGATCCGGTTGACGATCCTGGCCGCCAGCAGCGAATGGCCGCCCAGATCGAAGAAGTTGTCGTCCACGCCGACCGCGGGCACGCCGAGCACATCGGCGAACAGACCGCAGAGGATCTCCTCGCGGGGTGTGCCCGCCGCGCGGCCCGCCGACGCCGGAGCGTACTCCGGTGCGGGCAGCGCCTTGCGGTCGAGCTTGCCGCTGGCGTTCAAGGGCAGGGCGTCCAGCATCACGAACGCGGACGGCAGCATGTAGTCGGGCAGCGACGCGGCGAGCGCGTCGCGCAGCAGGCCCGGTTCCGGGGTTTCCTGCGGGTCCTGCGGCACCACGTAGGCGACCAGACGGCGTTCGCCGCTCCGGTCGTCCCGGGCGACCACCGCGCAGTCGGCCACGCCCCGGCAGGCGGAGAGCACGGCGGCGATCTCGCCGGTCTCGATCCGGAAGCCCCGGATCTTCACCTGGTCGTCGGCGCGGCCCAGGTACTCCAGCAGCCCGTCGGCGTTCCAGCGGGCCAGGTCGCCGGTGCGGTACATCCGGCTGCCGTCGCCCGCGAACGGGTCGGCCACGAACCGTGACGCACTCAGCCCCGGCCGCTTCAGATAGCCCTGTGCCACGCCGCCACCGGCCACGTACATCTCCCCCGCCACCCCCGGGGGCACCGGGCGCAGCGCACCGTCCAGCACATAGATCCGCAGGTCCGGAATGCCCCGGCCGATGAGCGAGCCCGCGCCCGAGGCCGCCAGCTCCGGGTTCAGCGGCAGATGGCTGACGTGGACCGTGGTCTCGGTGATGCCGTACATGTTCACCAGCAGCGGCGCACAGGCGGCGCCCGCACCGTGCCGCTCGTACCAGTCCGTCAACCGTCCCAGATCGAGCGCCTCACCGCCGAACACCACATGGCGCAGCGCCAGCCGGTCGCCGGTCGCCGGGTCCTCCCGGTCGGCGTTGACGAGCTGGTAGAACGCCGAGGGCGTCTGGTTGAGGAAGGTCACCCCCTCGTCCGCGAGCAGCCGCAGGAAGCGCTCCGGCGAACGGGACACGTCGAACGGCACCACCACGAGCCGGCCACCGTGCAGCAGCGGCCCCCACAGCTCCCACACCGAGAAGTCGAACGCGTACGAGTGGAACAGCGTCCACACCTCGTCCGGGCCGAACGCGAACCACTGCCGCGTGTGCTCGAAGAGCCGCACCACATTGCCGTGCGAGACCACCACGCCCTTGGGACGCCCCGTCGAACCCGATGTGTAGATCACATACGCGGGCGCTCCCGGTACGAGCGGCGCGATCCGGTCGGCGTCCGTCAGGTCCGTACCCGGCAGTCCGGCGAGCCGGCCCATGACCGGCTCATCGCCGAGCACCACCCGCGCCACGCCCTCCGGCAGCGGCACATCGGCCCGGGTGTCCGTCACCACGAGCGCCAGGTCCACGTCCGAGACCGTGTAGGCGATACGGTCCGCCGGATAGGACGGGTCGATCGGCACATACGCGGCACCCGACTTCACCACCGCCAGCAGCGCCACCACCAGATCCACCGACCGCGGCAGCACCAGACCCACGAACCGGCCCGGACCCGCGCCCTGCTCGACCAGCAACCGCGCCAGCGCGTTGGCGCGCTCGTTCAGCTCCCCGTACGTCAACCCGTCCTCGCCCAGGGACACCGCCCGCGCACCGGGGCACTCCCGCACCCGCGCCTCGAACAGCTCCGGAAGCGTGGCCACGGCCTCACCGGCCGCCTCCCCGTTCCACTCCACCAGCACCCGCCGGCGCTCCGCCTCGGAGAGGAGGTCGATCTGCGTGACGCGGGCGGCCGGGTTGGCCGCCACCGTCTCCAGGAGGCGTACGAACCGGTCGGCCAGCGCCTGCGCGCCGGCCCGGTCGTACAGGTCGGTGTTGTAGACCAGCGTGCCGGTCATCCCGGCCGGGGAGCCGCCGGCGTCGAAGGTCTCGCCGATGGCGAAGTCGAGGTCGAACTTGGCCGTGCGGTTGTTGGCGGGGTGCAGCCGGGTGTCCAGGCCGGGGAAGCGCAGCGTCAGCTCGGGGATGTTCTCGAACGTCAGCATGGTCTGGAACAGCGGGTGGCGGGAGAGCGACCGGTCCGGGCTCAGGGTCTCCACCAGCAGGTCGAACGGCACCTCCTGGTGGGCGTAGGCGGCCAGGTCCGCTTCCCTGACCCGCTCGACCAGTTGCCGGAAGGTGGGGTCGCCGGACACGTCGTTGCGCAGCACCAGGGTGTTGACGAAGAAGCCGATGCCGTCCACCAGGGACTCGTCGTTGCGGCCCGCGATGGCCGTGCCTACGGGGATGTCCTCGCCCGCGCCCAGCCGGGACAGCAGCGCGGCCAGGCCCGCCTGCACCACCATGAAGAGGCTGGCGCCACTGGAGCGGGCGATGTCGGTCAGCGCGGTCTGCAGCTCGGGGCTCAGGGACAGCGGCAGACGGTCTCCGTCGTTGCTCAGCACCGCCGGGCGGGGCCGGTCGGTCGGCAGCTCCAGCTGCTCGGGCAGACCGTCGAGGGTCCGCTTCCAGTAGTCCAGCTGGCCGCCCAGCAGGCTGTCCGGATCGTCCTCTGCGCCCAGCAGCTCGGCCTGCCACAGCGTGTAGTCCGCGTACTGCACCGGCAGCGGCCGCCAGGTGGGCGCCGCCCCGGTGCGCCGCGCGGTGTAGGCGGCGACCAGGTCGTCCACCAGCGGGCCGAAGGACCAGCCGTCGGCGACGATGTGGTGCACCACGATCAGGAAGACGTGTTCGGTGGGGCTCAGCACCAGCAGGTCGGCGCGGATCGGCAGCTCGGAGGCGAGGTCGAAGCCGCGCCGCGCCACCTCCGACAGCGCCTCGTCCAGCCGTTCCTCGGTCACTTCGGAGACCCGGATCTCGGCCTGGGCCCGCTCGGCGTCCAGCACGACCTGGGAGGGCACACCGCCGCGGTCGGGGAAGAGGGTGCGCAGGCTCTCGTGCCGGGCGATGACATCGTGCAGCGCGGTGTGGAGCGCGGCACGGTCGAGCCGTCCGGTGAAGCGCAGCGAGACACCCAGGTTGTAGGTGCCGTCCGCGTGGTCCAGCTGGTTGATGAACCACAGTCCGCGCTGCGGGTACGCCAGCGGCACCACCTCGGGGCGCTCCCGGGGCGTCAGCGGGGTGCGCGCCCCGGTGGCCCGGTCGACCAGCCGGGCCAGCTCGGCGACGGTCGGCGCGTCGAACAGGTCGCGCACCGCCACGTCGGCGCCCAGGACGGCCTGGATGCGCAGCACCAGCCGGGTGGCGAGCAGGGAGTGCCCGCCCAGGGAGAAGAAGTTGTCGTCCACCGACACCGAGGCCAGCTCGAGGATCTCGGCGAAGAGTCCGCACAGCACCTGCTCCTGGGGGGTGCGCGGGGACCTGCCCGCTCCCTCGCCGGTGAGCTCCGGCTCCGGCAGCGCCTTGCGGTCGAGCTTGCCGTTGGGGGTGAGCGGAAGGGTGTCCAGGGCCAGCACGGCGGAGGGCACCATGTAGTCGGGCAGCGCCTCGGCGAGATCCTCGCGCAGCGCGGATGTGTCGAGGCGGTGGCCCGGGGCGGGCACCGCGTAGGCGACCAGCCGCTTGTCCCCCGGGCGGTCCTCGCGCACCACCACGGCGGCGGAGGCGACACCGGGGCGGCGCGCGACCGCGGCCTCGACCTCACCCGGCTCGATCCGGAAGCCCCGGATCTTCACCTGATCGTCGGCGCGGCCGGCGAACTCCAGCGCCCCCTCCTCGGTCCAGCGGGCGAGGTCGCCCACCCGGTACATCCGGCTGCCCGCCGGACCGTACGGGTCGGCGACGAACCGCTCCGCGCTGAGCGCGGGCGCCCGCCAGTAGCCGCGCGCCAGACCCTCGCCGGCGATGTACAGCTCGCCGACCACGCCCGGCGGCACCCGGCGCAACTGGCCGTCCAGGACATGGGCCCGCGTGTTGTCCAGCGGGGCACCGATCGGTACGACGTCGGGCACCTGGTCGGCGGAGGTCACCCGGTGGAAGGTGGCGAAGGAGGTGGTCTCGGTCGGGCCGTAGGTGTCCTTGAACACCATGCCGGGGAACCGCTCGAGCAGGGCACGCACCGCCGTACCGGGCACGACGTCGCCACCGGCCAGCAGCTCCCGCACACCGGTCAGGCAGTCCAGGTCGTTCTCGGCCACGACGCGGAAGAGCCCGGCGGTCAGGTGCAGTCCGGTGATGCCGTGCTCGGCGATCATCCGGCGCAGGGTGCGGACGTCCAGGTCCTGCGGCGGGGCGATGACGACCGTGCCGCCGGTGAGCAGCGGCACCCACAGCTCGTAGTTGGCGGCGTCGAAGGCGTGCGGCGCGTGCAGCAGCACCCGGCGGTGGGCGTCGGCCTCGAAGCAGCCGTCCAGGGCGAACGCCAGCAGATCGCGGTGGGTGACCGCGACGCCCTTGGGGCGGCCGGTCGAGCCGGAGGTGAACATCACATACGCGAGCCGTTCGGGGTGGACGGTCACGTCGGGGGCGGCATCGGCCGGGGCGGCATCGGTCCGGGCGCCCGGCGCGGGGGCCTCGGTGAGCCGCTCTTCGGGGTGGACGGCCACGTCGGGGGCGGCATCGGCCGGGGTGTCCAGCGCCGGGGCCTCGGCGTCCACCACGACGGTGGTGGCCCGGTGGGTGAACTCCAGCTCCGGCTGGGCCCGGTCGAGGAGCAGCACCGATGGTTCGGTCCGCTCCATCACCTGCTCCCAGCGGGCCTGCGGGGCGCGCGAGTCCAGCGGCACATACGCGGCACCGGCCTTGACCACGGCGAGCAGGGAGACGACGAGCTCCACCGAGCGCTGCTGGAGCACGGCCACCCGCGCCTCCGGGCCGGCGCCCGCGGCGAGCAGCCGGTGCGCGAGCCGGTTGGCGCGCGTGTCCAGCTCCCGGTAGCTGATCTCCGTGCCGTCCGCGGCGATGAGCGCGGTCGCGTCCGGGGCGGCGGCCACCCGCTCGGCGAACCGGGCGGGTACGGAGCCGGTGAGCGCGGGCACCTCGCGGACCGGGCCGACCCACTCCACGGCCAGCCTCCGGGTCTCCTCGGGTGCCAGGACGTCGATCTCGGCGATGCTGCTGCCGGGCCGCGCCACGGCCGACTCCAGCACCGTCAGGAACCGCGCCACCATCCGGCGCACGGTCTCGGCGTCGTACAGATCCGTGGCGTACAGCACCTGGCCACCGATCCCGGCCGGCGCCCCCTCCGCGTCCCGGCGCTCCTGGAAGTCGAATTGCAGGTCGAACTTGGCGATGGTGAGGTCGCCCGGGGCCACCGAGGCGGTCAGACCGGGCAGCTCCAGCGAGCGGTCCGGGTGGTCCTGCATGCTCAGCAGGATCTGGAACAGCGGGTGCCGGGACCGCGAGCGGTCCGGGTTGAGCACCTCGACCAGCCGCTCGAACGGCACGTCCTGATGCGCGTAGGCCGCCAGGTCGGCCCGGCGGACCCGGTCGACCAGTTCGGTGAACGACGGCCGCCCGGAAGTGTCGGTGCGCAGCACCAGCGTGTTGACGAAGAACCCGACCAGCTCGTCCAGGGCCTCGTCGGTCCGTCCGGCGATCGGGCTGCCGACCGGGATGTCGTCGCCCGCGCCGAGCTTGGACAGCAGGACGGCCAGCGCCGCCTGGAGCACCATGAACACGCTGGCGCCGCCTGCGTGGGCGACGGCGAGCAGCTCACGGTGGAGTTCGGGGCCGATCTCGCAGTCCAGTACGGCGCCGCGGTGGCTCGCCACGGCGGGCCGGGGCCGGTCGGTGGGCAGGGCCAGCTCCTCGGGGAGACCGGCCAGCGCGGTCTTCCAGTGCGCCAGCTGACGGGCCAGCGGACTGGTCTCGTCGGAGTCCTCGCCCAGCAGTGACCGCTGCCAGAGGGTGTAGTCGGCGTAGGAGACCGGCAGCGGCTCCCAGCCGGGGGCCCGGCCGTCGCAGCGGGCGGTGTAGGCGGCCGACAGATCGCGTACCAGCGGCGCCAGGGACCAGCCGTCCCCGGCGATGTGGTGGACCACGACGGACAGCACATGCTCATCGCCGCCGAGGTGGAACAGCTCGGCGCGCAGCGGCAGTTCGCCTGCGAGCCGGAAGCTGTGGCCCGCGGCGGCCGCCAGGGCGGCGGGCAGGTCCGCGGCGGCGACCTCGGACGCGTACGGCAGCGGCGGCAGCTCCTCGGCGGGCACCAGGTGCTGCCGGGGCTCGCCCGCGGTGTCGGGGAAGACGGTGCGCAGGCTCTCGTGCCGCAGCAGGACGTCCCGCAGCGCCGCCCGCAGCGCCGGGACGTCCAGGTCGCCGGACATCCGCAGCACGAAGGGGATGTTGTACGTGGGGTTGGGGCCGTCGAGCCGGTCGAGGAACCACAGCCGGGCCTGGGCGAACGACAGCGGCATGGGCTCCGGCCGGTCCACCGGGACCAGCGCGGGCCGCGCCGCCCGCGCGGTGTCCAGCAGTTCGGCGAGCATGGCCACGGTGGGCCGGTCGAACACCTCGTGCACGGCGAATTCCACGCCGAGCACCGAGCGGACCCGGCCGGCGAGCCGGGTGGCGGCAAGCGAATGGCCGCCGAGCGCGAAGAAGTTGTCGTCCACACCGACCCCGGGCACGCCCAGTACCTCGGCGAACAGCCCGGCGAGCACCTGCTCGCCCGGCGTGCGGGCGTCCCGTCCGGCCGCCCCGCCGGTCACCTCGGGCTCCGGCAGCGCCCGCGCGTCGAGCTTGCCGCTGGGGGTCAGGGGCAGCGCGGGCAGGGTGACGAACGCGGCGGGCAGCATGTAGTCCGGCAGCGACTCGCCGAGCTTCTTGCGCAGCAGCCCGGGATCCAGCGCCTCGCCGGGGGCCTGCGGCGCGGACCCAACAGCCCACGTACCAAAGGAAGATGCCGGATCCAGCGCCTCGCCGGGGGCCTGCGGCACCACGTAGGCGACCAGACGGCGTTCGCCGCTCCGGTCGTCCCGGGCGACCACCGCGCAGTCCGCGACGCCCTGGCAGGCCGACAGCGCGGCCGCGATCTCGCCGGTCTCGATCCGGAAGCCCCGGATCTTCACCTGGTCGTCGGCGCGGCCCAGGTACTCCAGCAGCCCGTCGGCGTTCCAGCGGGCCAGGTCGCCGGTGCGGTACATCCGGCTGCCGTCGCCCGCGAACGGGTCGGCCACGAACCGTGACGCACTCAGCCCCGGCCGCTTCAGATAGCCCTGCGCGACACCGGCGCCCGCCACGTACATCTCCCCGGCCACGCCCGGGGGCGCCGGGCGCAGCGCGCCGTCCAGCACCCGCACCCGCAGGTCGGGGATGGACCGGCCGATCAGCGAACCGGCGCCGGATGCGGCGAGTTCGGGGTCCAGGGCAAGGTGGCTGACGTGCACCGTGGTCTCGGTGATGCCGTACATGTTGACCAGCAGCGGTGCGCAGGGGGCGCCCTCGCCGTGGCGTTCGTACCAGTCGGCCAGCCGCCCCAGGTCGAGCGCCTCACCGCCGAAGACCACATGGCGCAGCGCCAGCCGGTCGCCGGTCGCCGGGTCCTCCCGGTCGGCGTTGACGAGCTGGTAGAACGCCGACGGGGTCTGGTTGAGGAAGGTCACCCGCTCGTCCGCCAGCAGCCGCAGGAAGCGCTCCGGCGACCGCGACACCTCGAACGGGACGACGACGAGCCGCCCGCCGTGCAGCAGCGGCCCCCACAGCTCCCACACCGAGAAGTCGAAGGCGTACGAGTGGAACAGGGTCCACACCTCGTCGGCGCCGAAGGGGAACCACCGGCGGGTGGCGGTGAACAGCCGGACCACGTTGTGGTGGGAGACCACGACGCCCTTGGGGCGCCCGGTGGAACCGGAGGTGTAGATGACGTACGCGGGGGCCACCGGCAGCAGGGGCGAGGGCCGGTCGGCGTCGGTGAGATCGGTGCCGGGCAGGGCGGCGAGCCGCTCCCGCACCTCTTCCTCGCCCAGCACCACCCGCCGCACGCCCTCCGGGAGCGCCACCTCGACCCGGGAGTCCGTCACCAGCAGGGTCAGGTCCACATCGGAGATGGTGTACGCGATGCGGTCCGCCGGATACGCGGGGTCGATGGGCACATAGGCGGCGCCCGACTTCACCACCGCCAGCAGCGCCACCACCAGGTCGATCGAGCGGGGCAGCACCAGGCCCACGAACCGGCCGGGACCGGCGCCCCGCGCGACCAGCAGCCGGGCCAGCGCGTTGGCCCGCGCGTTCAGCTCGGCGTAGGTCAGCGTGTCCGCGCCGAGGGACACCGCCCGCGCGTCGGGGCACTCCCGCACCCGCGCCTCGAACAGCTCGGGGAGGGTGGCGGTGGCGGTCCGGGCCGCCGTACCGCCGTCCGTCGCGGCGGGAAGCGCGGCTTCGGCGGTGAGTGCGGCGGTGGCGGCCGGTTCTTCGGCGAAGTCCACCAGCACCTGTCGGCGCTCGGCCCGGGTCGCGATGTCCAGCAGTCCGAGCGGCCGGTCCGGGGCGCCGGCACCCAGGGCGCGCAGCAGCCCGGTCAGACGCTCGCCGTGGCGCTCCACCTCGGCGGCGGAGTACAGCTCGGGGCTGGCGTTGAGCTCCACCCGCAGCCCGCCGTCGCCCGCCCGGTTGTCGACGACGACGGTCAGGTCGTCGTCGTGACCGATCGTCAGGTTGTGCACCACGCCCGGGTGGCCGCCGAAGTCCAGGTCGTAGTCGAACATGATGATGTTGACGCGCGGGCCGACCAGACGGCTGCCGTCGGCCAGCGTGCCGGCGTCGCGGCGCAGCTCCTCGTAGCGGTAGCGCTGGTGGCGCAGGGCGCCGCGCATCCGCCGGGAGACCTGGCCCAGCAGCTCGGCGACGGTGTCCCCGGGCCGGACGGACAGCCGCAGCGGCACGAGGTTGGACACCATGCCGGGCACGCTCGCGGCGCCGCCGCCGGGCCGGGCCGCGACCGGGAGGGCGAGGACGACATCGGTGCGGCCGGTGATCCGGTGCAGATACAGCGCCTGGGCGGCGACGGCCACCGTCGGCCAGGCGGTGCCCGCCTCGCGGGCCAGCGACCGGATCGACTCGACGGCGGTCGGCTCCAGCGTGCGGACCACCCGCAGCAGCGGGCCGTCCGGATAGCGGGTGGGCTGTGCGGTGAGGCCCTGGACCTCGGGGCGGTCGGCCAGTTGCTCGGCCCAGTACCGCCGGTCGCGGACGATCTCCTCGGACCCGCCGTACGCGGCGTCGGCCTCGATGAGCTCCCGCAGACCGCCGTGGCCGGACTCCGGGCACGGTTCCCCCGCCACGGCGGCCGAGTACACGGCGGCGACCCGGCGCGCGATCATGCCCACGCTCTGGCCGTCCAGCGCGATGTGGTGATGGCGCTGGTACCAGACGTGCCGGTCCTCGGCGAGCCGGAACAGCGCGAAGGTGAACAGCGGTCCGGCGAAGAGGTCCACCGGGCGCTTCTGGTCGGCCGAGGCCCATGCGCGCACGGCGGCCTCCGGATCGTCCTGCCCGGACACGTCCACGAGGTGGAACGGCCAGTCGAGTCCGGGCGCCACCACCTGGTACGGCCCGTCGGCGTCCTCGCCGAAGGACACCCGCAGGGCCTCGGTCTCCTCCACCACCCGCCGCAGGGCGGCCTCGAACAGCCCGGGGTCGACGGGGCCCTGGATGTCCACCCGCTCCGCCAGGCCGAAGAGCGGATTGGCGGGATCGCCCTGGACGGCGTACCAGATTCCCCGCTGGCCGTCGGTCAAGCGGAATCGAACACCCTGCGGGACAGACATGCACTCACTCCACACTCGATGGGAGAAAGGAGACGGTCGGCTGAACAGCCTTCACTCATCGCAGCCTGTCCGACGCCCGTGAGGTGCGACAACGACAGTGCAAAGAATTGAGTACGTGATCCGGGGGGTGTAGCGGGGCTTCCGATTTGAACTATTCAAGGCGATGTAGGCGGCATCCCCCGCCATGGGCACCATGTGGCCATGAATGTCACAGGGCAGGATGCCGAGCACCACGAGCGGGCCCCGGCGGCGATGACCGCCGAGGTCACCCACACCACGTCGCTCGAGAGGTTGCTTGCGGCCCCTTGTCCGGACTTCCCCGTCCTGCCCGGGGTGTGCGTCCTGGAGTATCTGCGGGCGAGCGCCGAGGCCACCCCGCCCGCTCCGGGCCTGCGCTGGCACGCGGTGGACCGGGTGCGGTTCCTGGGCGCGGTGTTCCCCGGTGAGGAACTGACGGTCCGGCTGACCTGGCAGCGGTCGGGCGAGGACGAATGGACCGGGCTGGCCACCGCGAGCACCGCACGCGGTACAGCGGCCTCCGCCCGGCTGCGCTACGTCGGGGAGGCGGACCGGTGACCCGACCAACCACCGCGAACACCACGCGCCGCACAACGGTGATCGAACTGGACGGGGTGCGCCGGCTGCTTCCGCGCCGCCGCCCCATGCTGCTCGTGGACCGGGTGCTGGAAGTCGTCCCGGGCGAGCGGATCGTCGCGGCAAAGGCCGTCACCTGCAATGAGCCGTGGTACGCGCGGCTCCCCGAATCCACCCCCGCCGAACGGCTCGGCTATCCGCCGGCCCTGGTGATCGAGTCGTGGGGCCAGGCCGCCGGGATCCTGTCACGGCTGAGCGGTGAGCTGCCCGAGGGCATGATGCTGCTCGCCGGGATGAGCGATGTCCTGGTGCACCGCACGGTCCTGCCCGGAGTGCTGCTGGAGCACCGGGCGAGGATCGTCAGATCCCTCGGCGACCATCTGATCTTCGAGGGGGAGAGTGTGGTGGACGGGGACACGGTGGTGTCCGTCGGGCGGATGGTGATGGCGTTCCGCCCCGCGAGCGCGCTGTTCCCGCCGGACGGGGACGGGCACTGAACCGACGGGCGCTGAACCACTGACACCGGACCGCCAGGTGCCCCCGCGGGGGCACCTGGCGGTCCGGTGTCGGAACGGCACTCAGGAGTCGGCGGTGGCCAGCCCCGCCTCGTCCGGCAGGAACCGGACCGGCAGGGTCGACATCCCGGTCATCAGATTGGAGTGGATCCGGCGCGGTTCACCGGTGAGCTCGACACCATTGCTGAACGTCCGCATCGCGTCCAGCATCTCCTTCACCTCGACCCGCGCCAGGTAGGCGCCGAGGCAGAAGTGCGGACCGTAGCCGAAGGTGATGTGCTTGTTCGGCGAACGGCCCAGGTCCAGGACGTACGGGTCGTCGAAGACCGACTCGTCGCGGTTGGCCGAGGTGTTCCACAGCGTCACCACGTCGCCCGCCTTGATGGTGCCCCCGGCGATCTCGACGTCGACCAGCGCGGTGCGGCCGAAGTTCATCGCGGGAGTGGCCCAGCGCAGCGCCTCCTCGGTGGCCGACTCCAGCGTCACCGAACCCTCCTTGAGCCGCTTCCACTGCTCCGGCTCACGGCTGAGGGTGTAGAGGGAGTCGATCATCGTGAGCCGGCTGGTCTCGTCGCCGCCCAGGATGAGGCTGTAGCAGTTGAAGACGATGTCCTGATCGGTCAGCGGCACGCCGTCGATGTCACTGGCGGTGAGCGTGCTGATCACGTCGTCCTGCGGATCGGCGCGCCGCTCGGCGACCAGGTCGCTGAAGTACAGCAGGATCTCGTTGCGCGCCAGGAACGCCTCCTCCGGAGCCTGGTCCGCCTCGTCCGAGCTGAGCGAGGACTTGGTCAGACCCAGCAGATAGGCGTGGTCCTTCACCGGCACTCCGAGCAGGCCGCCCACGGTGGTCAGCGGGATCACCTGGGCCACCTCGGCCGCGAAGTCCCCCTCCCCCCGCCGGACCGCTTCGGCGATCATCCGGCGCGCGTTGACCCGGACCAGCGCCGCGACCTTGGACAGGGCTCGCGGCGAGAACGCCTTGAGCATCACATTGCGCAGGTCCTTGTGGCGCTGGCCGTCGGTCACCGCCAGCATCTGGCCGGCGGCCGAGTCGCCGCCCGCCAGCAGCGTCACCAGGACGTTGCCCTTCTCCGAGGTGAGCCGCTGGTTGTCCCGGTAGAGCGCCATCACGTCGGCGTAGCGGCTGACCACCCAGAAGCCGGGAACGCCGTCGACCGGCGGATGCCAGTACAGCGGGTGGTCGGCGCGCAGCCGGCGCCAGTACGCGTCCATGTCGTGCTCGAGGTAGGCCTTGGGGTCGACCAGGTTGACCGCCGAGATCTCCTCCGGTATCTCTTCGCGGCTCATCGCTGTCTGCACGCTCATCTCTCCACCAATCGGGTCACTTGAGTTCCCGGAGCTTCTCGTTGAGTACGCGGCCGATCTCGGCGGCCGGTTCTGGCCGCATCAGGTACGGGTGGGCGTAAGGGATCCGCCGGTACTCGATCCGTCCGTCGACGAAGGGCCGCCACCGCTCGGCGCGCCCGGCCAGGTCGGCCTCGGGCACCGACGGGTCTTCCTCGGCCACCAGCACCAGCAGGTCGCCCCGGTAGCGGGCCGGTTCATAGGCCAGGAACAGCCGGCGGTTGTTGGCGAAGGCACGGGCCAGGGCGGCCACGTTGTCCTCGTCCAGGCTGGCCAGCACCGACTGCCGCTCCCGCAGCATGGTCACCACCTGGCCGTGGGTCAGCGGCGCGTCGCCCAGGGCGGCCACGTCGTAGCCCTCGAAGTCCAGCAGCACCCGCAGCGCGTCCTGCTCGTCCGGCAGCCGGTCGGGCAGCGGCTGGGAGCGGTCGAGCGGGTACTCGTCCAGATTGACCAGCAGCGCCACCTCCTCGCCCTCGGCCCGCAGCAGCGCCGCCATGGCGTGGATGACCGTGCCGCCGAACGACCAGCCGAGCAGGGCGTACGGTCCGGTGGGCCGGACCCGGCGGATCTGGGCGACATAGTCGGCCGCCATCTCCTCCAGGGTCCCGGGGAGCGCGTCCCCCTCACCGGTGAGTCCGCGGCACTGCAACCCGTAGACCGGGTGCTCGGCGTCCACGCTCCGCAGCAGCGCCGAGTAGCTCCAGCTCAGCCCGCCCGCGGGGTGGACACAGAACAGCGGGACGCGGCTGCCGTGCTCGCGCAGTGGAAGCAGCACGTCGAGCGAGTCCTGCTCCGCGTCGCCGCCGAGCTTCTGGGCCAGTTCGGCGACGGTGGGCGCGGTCAGCACCGTCCGCATGCCGAGCTTCACGCCGAACGCCGACCGGATCCGGTTGACCAGGCCCATCGACATGATGCTGTCGCCGCCCAGGTCGAAGAAGCTGTCATGGATGCCCACCACGTCCAGCCCCAGCGCCTCCCGGAACAGCCCGCACAGGATCTCCTCCTGCGGGGTGCTCGGTCCGCTCCACTCGCGGGGGTTGTAGTCGGGTGCGGGCAGCGCCTTGCGGTCGACCTTCCCGTTGGCGTTCAGCGGCAGCTCATCGAGGACCGTGAACGCGGCCGGGACCATGTAGTCCGGTACCGCCGCGGCCAGCCGCTCGCGCACCGCGGCGGCGTCCAGCCCACCGCCCGCCGCCGGCACCAGATAGGCGGCCAGCCGCTTGCCCGCGCCCTCGTCCCCGCGCAGCACGACCGTCGCACGGCCCACCTGGGGGTCCCGGGCCAGCGCGGCCTCGATCTCACCGAGTTCCACGCGGTAGCCGCGGACCTTGACCTGCTCGTCCACCCGGCCCAGGTACTCCAGCTGCCCGTCCGCGTCCCAGCGCGCCAGGTCGCCGGTGCGGTACAGCCGGCCGCCCGGCGCGCCGAACGGATCGGCCACGAACCGGGCCGCCGTCAGGGCGGGCCGGCCCAGATAGCCGCGGGCCAGCTGGCCGCCGCCGATGTAGAGCTCGCCGACGGCGCCGCGCGGCGCGGGCCGCAGCAACGGATCGAGCACGTACAGCCGGGTGTTCGGAGTGGGCCGGCCGATCGGCACCGCGCCCGACGGCGTCTCCTCGCCCGGTTCCAGCCGCAGCACCGCGCAGCCGACGGTGGCCTCGGTCGGCCCGTACTCGTTCACGACGGCCACGTCCGGGTGGGCGGCGCGCCAGGGGGCCAGCGCCTCGCCCAGCAGCTGCTCACCGCCGATCACCAGCTCACGGGTCGGGGAGCACTCCGGGTCCACACCGGCCAGCAGCGGCAGATGGGAGGGGGTGACCTTGCAGAACGCCGGCCGGACCCGCCCGTCCGCGGGCTGCTCCAGCTCCGCCACGTGCACACAGCCGCCGGTCGTCAGCGGCCCGAACAGCGAGGTGACCGCCATGTCGAAGGAGACCGGCGAGTGCAGCAGGGCCCGCTCTCCGAGCGACGGGTACGCCTCGGCGGCGTAGTCGAGGTACTGGGCGAACGAACGGTGCTCCACCACCACGCCCTTGGGCCGCCCGGTGGACCCCGAGGTGTAGATCACATACGCGGGGCTCTGTGCCCGCCACCGGTGGCCGCCGGAACCACTGGAACCACTCGAACCGCCGGGACCGCCGGGACCACTGGAACCACTGGAACCGCCGGAACCGCCGGAACCGCCGGGGACAGGCTCGGCCGACTCGCTCGTACCGGCCTCGTCCAGCAGCCGCACCGGCGCCGCCGTCCGCGGCAGGCCGGGCGCGATGTCCGAGCGGGTCAGCACCAGCACCGGAGTCGCGTCGGTGAGGACGTGCGCCAGCCGGTCGGCCGGGTCGCCCGGGTCCACGGGCAGATAGCCGCCGCCCGCCTTGAGCACCGCGAGGGCGGCGATCACCAGGTCGGCCGAGCGCGGCAGGGCCAGGGCCACCAGCCGCTCGGGACCCACTCCGGCCCCGATCAGCTCGGCGGCCAGCCGGTCGGCGGCCGCGTCGAGCCGCGCGTAGCTGAGCCTGGTGCCGTCCGCGGCCAGCAGCGCCGGGGCGTCCGGGGTGCGGGCGACCTGGGCCTGGAAGCGCTCGGGCACCAGGGCGACGGGCGCGGGCCGCGCCGTGGCGGTGAACTCCTCCAGCAGCGTGCGGCGTTCGTCCGTGGCCAGCAGATCGACCCGGTTCACCGGCTGCTCCGGCGCGCCGATCATGGCGTCGAACGCGCGGACCAGCCGGCCGCCGATGGCCTCCACGGCGTCGCGGTCCACGACGTCCGGCCGGTAGCCCAGACGCAGCCGCAGGGTGCGTCCCGGCATCGCCACCAGACTGATCGGGTAGTGGTTGGCGTCCGAGCCGTACAGGCCGACGATGCGCAGACCGTCCTCGACGGCGGGCATCCCGTCGCCTTCCAGCGGATAGTTCTCGGTCACCACGATCGTGTCGAACAGCGTGTCCGGTTCGACCAGGCGCAGCACGTCCTGGAGGCCCAGGTAGTGGTGGTCCATCACCGCCGTCTGCTGGCCTCGCAGCCGCTCCAGCAGCGTCGTCCAGGTGTCGGTCGTCCTCAGCTCGGCGCGGACCGGGACGGTGTTGATGAACAGGCCGACCATGGTCTCCACACCCGGGAGGTCCGCGGGGCGGCCGGAGACGGTGGCGCCGAACACCACGTCGGTCCGGCCGGTCAGCCCGGACAGCACCACGCTCCAGGCCGCCTGCACGACCGTGTTCAGGGTCGCGTCGTGGCGCCGGGCCAGCGCGGTCAGCTCCGTGGTGGTGCGCTCGGGGAGTTCCACGAGTATGTCGCCGGGGACCTCGACGGTCCGTCCGTCGCTGTCGGGCGCGATGAGCGTCGCGCCGTCCACCCCGGAGAGCACCGTGCGCCATGCTTCGCGCGCCGCCTGCTTGTCCTGCCGGCCGAGCCACGCGAGATAGTCGCGGTACGGGGTGACCTCCGGCAGCGCCGACTCGTCACCGTCCGTCTCGTACAGCGTGAACAGCTCACGCATCAGCAGTGGGCCCGACCAGCCGTCGAGCAGCAGATGGTGGTTGGTCATCAGGAACCGGGCCAGCTGGTCGCCCATGTGGATCAGGGTGAAGCGCAGCAGCGGCGGCCGCTCGGGGTCGAACCGGCGCACCCGGTCCTCGTCCATCAGCGCGTCCAGCCGGGCGGCCCGCTCCGCCTCGGGCAGATGGCTGAAGTCCAGCTCGACCCAGGGCAGTTCGAAGTCGCCGACCACCACCTGTACGGGGCGGGTCAGCCCCTGCTGGCGGAAGCCCGCGCGCAGGTTGGCGTGGCGCCGCAGCAGGGTCCGCGCCGCGCCGCGCAGCCGGTCCGCGTCCAGGGGGCCCGCGAGGTCGATGCCGAGCTGCACGGTGTAGAGGTCGGGCTCGTCCTCGTCGAACTGGGCGTGGAAGAGCAGCCCCTCCTGCATCGGTGTGAGCGGCAGGACGTCCTCCAACCGCTCCGCCCCCGCGGACTCGACCGCCTCGATCTCGTCCTGGGTCAGCGGGACCAGCGTCAGGTCGGAGGGGCTGTAGCCGCCCGCCTCCGGCCCCTCGGCGTGCCTGACCAGGGCGGTGAGCGCGGTCAGCCAGTTCTGGCCCAGCTCGTGGACCTCGTCCTCGCTCAGCAGCTCGCCCGCCCAGGACACATCGGCGACCAGATGGGGGCCGTCCGGCAGGTCCTGGGTCATCGCGGTGATGTCGACGGTGTGCGCGAGCGGGCGCCCGGGGTCGCTGCCGCCATCGAGGTCGAAGCCCTCCGGGGCCGGCCCCCAGTCGGCCGGGACGGTCTCCTCGGTCGCCACGGCGCCGGGGAAACGGCCCAGGTAGTTGAAGCTGATCTGGGGCTCGGGCAGCCGCGAGAGCACCGCGGCGGTCTGCGGGTTGAGGTACCGCAGCAGGCCGAAACCGATCCCGTTGTCCGGCAGGGCGCGCAGTTGCTCCTTGACCCGCTTGAGCACCCGGCCGGCCGCCGGACCGCCCGTGCGGAACTCGGCCCAGTCGTACGGGCCGGGGTCGAGCCGTACCGGGAACAGGCTGGTGAACCAGCCGACGGTCCGGGACAGGTCGACGCCCTCGTCGAGCTCCTCCCGGCCGTGGCCCTCCAGGTTGACCAGGACATGGCCGGCTTGGTGGCCCCGCTGTGCGCGCCACTGGGCGACGGCGACCGCGAACGCGCTCAGCAGGACGTCGTTTATCCGGGCGTGGAACGCGGCGGGCACCGTGGTGAGCAGGGCCGAGGTCTGCTCGGCGGGCAGCGTGAGCATCAGCCGCTTCGCCGTCGCGGTGATGTCCCGCGCGGGGTCGAGCGGCCGGGCGGCGAGCGCCGGGTCGGGCTCGGCGAGGGTGTCCAGCCAGAACTTCAGCTCCTCGATCCGCTCCGGCCGCTGGGCGGCGTCGGAGAGCCGCTGCGCCCACTCCCGGAACGAGGTGCCGACGGCGTCGAGCCCGGAGCTCCCGCCGACAGCGTCCGCCCCGGAGGTGCCGTCGACAGCGTCGAGCCCGGAGGTCCCGCCGACAGCGTCGAGCCCGGAGGTCCCGTCCGTCTGCGCGGACCACGCCGCGGTCAGGTCCGGCAGCAGGATGCGCCAGGACACCCCGTCGACCGCCAGGTGGTGGACGGTGAGCAGCAGCCTGCCGGAGACATCCGGGCCGTTGTCGAACCAGACGGCCTGGAGCATCAGCCCCGCCTCGGGGTCGAGCCGGTCCCAGGCGCCCTTGGTCTCCTCCGCCATACGGGCATGGGCCCGCTCCTCGTCAAGACCGGTCAGATCGACCCGGCGCAGGCAGTCCGCCACCTGGACCGCGCCACGCTCGGGCACCTCCAGGCTCCACACCACGCCACCGGTGCGGCGCAGCCGCATCCGCAGCGCGTCGTGGTGGTCGAGCACCGTCTGCAACGCGGACCGCAGGCGCCGCTCGCCGACGTTCGCCGGGACCACGATCATGTTGGTCTGGCTGAACCGGTCGGGGCGGCCGCCCCGCTCGCGCATCCAGTGGATGATCGGCGTCAGCGGTACGTCGCCGACCCCCGCGGAGGCCGCCACGGGTTCGGCCGCGGGGCCTTCCGCGGGTGCGTCCTCGACGGCTGTGGCCTTGGCCAGCGCGGCCACCGTCTTGTGCTCGAACACATCCCGCGGCGTCAGCTTGACGCCCGCGTCACGGGCCCGGCGGACCAGCTGGATGGACATGATGCTGTCCCCGCCGGTGTCGAAGAAGCTGTTGTGGATGCCGACCCGCTCCAGCCCGAGAACCTCCGCGAACAGCCCGCGCAGCAGCTCCTCGTGGGGGGTGCGCGGCTCGTCGGCGGGGCCGGTGGCCGTGGTGTACTCCGGCGCGGGAAGCGCCTTGCGGTCGGTCTTGCCGTTCGGGGTCACCGGCAGCGAGTCGAGCACCACCACCGCGGCGGGCACCATGTACTCGGGCAGCTCCGCGGCCATCTGGGTGCGCAGGTCGGCACCGGTGAGCGGCCCTGCCCCGGCCACCGCGTAGGCCACCAGCCGCGGCTCACCGGGGCGGTCCTCGCGCACCATCACCTCGGCCTGCCGGACCGAGGGCCGGCGCAGCAGCACCGAGCGGATCTCGCCGAGCTCGATCCGGAAGCCGTGCAGCTTGACCTGTTCGTCGGCGCGGCCGACGAACATCAGCACACCATCGCGGGTCCACTTGGCCAGGTCACCCGTGCGGTACATACGGGTGCCGGGCGGGCCGAACGGATCGGCGACGAAGCGCTCCGCGCTCGGTCCTGGCCGGTTGAGGTAGCCGCGGGCGAGCCCGGGACCCGAGAGGTACAGCTCGCCGACCACCCCGGGGGCCGTCGGCCGCAGCGCCGCGTCGAGCACCCGCACCCGGGCGTTGGGGATCGGTGTGCCAAGGGGCGGTTCGGCCGCGCCGGACAGCGGCGCGCTGATGGTGGCGCACACCGTGGCCTCGGTCGGGCCGTACGCGTTCACCATCCGCCGCCCCGCCGACCAGCGGCCGGCCAGCTCCGGCGGGGTCGCCTCCCCCGCCACCAGCAGGGTGATGCTCGCGGGCACCTCACCGTCCGTCATCACACCGAGCGCGGCCGGCGGGATGGTCGCCTGGGTGACGCGCTCCTCGGTGAGCAGCGCGGCCAGCGGGGCGCCGGGGTCCAGGCGCTCGGTCGGCGCCATCACCAGCGTGGAGCCGGACAGGAGCGCCTTGCACAGCTCGGCGAAGGCGGCGTCGAAGCTCGGCGAGGCGAACTGCAGGACGCGGCTGCCCGGACCGAGTCCGAGCGCCTCCACATAGCCGGTGAGCAGACTGGCGAAGCCGGTGTGCGGGACCACCACGCCCTTCGGCCTGCCGGTGGAGCCGGAGGTGTAGATCAGATAGGCCGGGTGGTCCACCGACAGCCGGACCTCCGGCGCGGTCTCCGGCGCCTTCGCGATCCTGGCCTCGGTGGCCTCGTCGTCGAGGAGGAGGACGGTGGTGTCGCCCATGGGGGGCAGGGTCTCGGCGATGGGCCGGGTGGTGACGACCACGCCGGGCCGGGCGTCGGCGAGCATGTAGGCCAGGCGCTCGGCGGGGTACGCCGGATCGAGCGGCAGATAGGCCGCGCCCGCCTTGTGCACGGCCAGTACCGCGGCCGGCCAGTCGGGGGAGCGGGGCAGCGCCAGGGCGACGAACCGCTCGGGGGCCGCACCCTCGGCGCGCAGCACATGCGCGAGCCGGTTCGCCCTCCGGTCCAGTTCGGCGAAGGACGTCTCGCGGCCCTCGAAGGCCACCGCGGGGTCGTCGGGCGCCTCGGCCACCCTGCGGGCGAACAGCGCGGGGAAGGTCGCCGGGGGAAGGTCGCGCGCGGTGTCGTTCGCGGCGGCCAGCACGGCGTGCTCTTCCTCGGTGAGCGGGGAGATGTCGCCCACCCGCAGGTCCGGGTCCTCGGTGACCCGTTCCAGAAGCCGCGTCAGGCGCTCGAACAGGGCCTCGACCGTCTCCCGGTCGAAGAGGTCGAGCCGGAAGTCGATCAGTGCCTGAAGACCGGCCGGGGCGCCGCCGGGACCGGTGCTCTCGTTGAAGGTGAAGGCCAGGTCGAACTGGGTCGCGTTGACCGGCACCGGATACGCGACGGCGTCGACCCCGGGAAGACCGGTCGGCGAGGTGGTGGTGGTCTCGAGGTTCTGTACGTTCAGCCAGATCTGGAACAGCGGGTGCCAGGCCAGCGAGCGCTCGGGGTTGAGCAGCTCGACCAGGCGCTCGAAGGGCACCTCCTGGTGGGCGTACGCGGCCAGGTCGTACTCGCGGACCCGGTCCAGCAGTTCGCGGAAGGTGGGGTCGCCCGAGGTGTCGGTGCGCAGCACCAGTGTGTTGACGAAGAAGCCGATCATTTCCTCGAGCGCCTTGTCGTTGCGCCCGGCGATCGGTGAGCCCACGGGGATGTCGGTGCCCGCGCCATGCGCGGAGAGCAACGAGGCCAGACCGGCCTGCAACACCATGAACAGGCTGGTCCCGGTCGTACGGGCGACACGGGCCAGCGCGCGGTGCAGCTCCGGTGAGATCCGCCCCTCGACCGTCTCGGCCGTGTAGTCGGCCTCCGGCGGACGCGGGCGGTCCGTCGGCAGCGGCAACACATCGGGGCTGCCCTCGAGTCGCTGCCGCCAGAATTCGAGCTGCTCGCTGACCAGGCTCCCGGGGTCGCTCTCGTCGCCGAGGACCGAGTAGTTCCAGATCGTGTAGTCGGCGTACTGGACCGGCAGCGGCTCCCAGTCCGGGGCCCGGCCGGCGGTCCGCGCCAGATAGGCCGAGGTGAGGTCGGCGGCGAAGGGGCCGACGGACCAGCCGTCGCCCGCGATGTGGTGCAGGATGATCAGCAGGACGTGGTGGTCCGGGGCCACCCGGAACAGCGTCACCCGCAGCGGGGTCTCGGTCGCCAGGTCGAAGTCGCGCGCCGCCTGTTCGGCGATCGCCGCGTCCAGCGTCCGCTCGTCGACGGAGGTGACGACCAGCTCGGCCGGGCACTGGTCCGGGGGCAGGATCAGCTGCCGCGCGGAGCCGCCGGTCTCCGGGAAGACCGTGCGCAGCGTCTCGTGCCGGGCCGTGACGTCCCGGACGGCCGCCCGCAGCGCCTCGTGGTCCAGCGTGCCCGTCAGCCGCAGCCCCAGGCTGATGTTGTGCGCCGCGGCGCCGTTCTCGAACCGGTTGAGGAACCACAGCCTGCGCTGGGCGTAGGACAGCGGGATCCGCTCCGGGCGCTCCACCGGGACCACCGGCGGCCGCGCGCTGTCGGCGTCCCGGAGCCGTTCCGCCAGCCGCGCCACCGTGGGCGCCTCCCACAACGCGCGCAGCGGCAGTTCCACGGAGAACGCCGTCCGGGTCCGGCTGACCATCCGGGTGGCGTGCAGCGAGTGCCCGCCCAGCTCGAAGAAGTCGTCGTGAATGCCGACCGAGTCCAGCTCCAGCGCCTCCATGAACAGGCCGCACAGGATCTCCTCCTGCGGTGTGCGCGGGGCCACGCTCGTGGACAGTGCGGTGAGGTCCGGCGAGGGAAGCGCCTTGCGGTCGGTCTTCCCGTTGGGCGTCAGCGGCATCTCGTCGAGCACCATGAACGCCGAGGGCATCATGTACTCCGGCAGCCGCGCGCCGACGGCCCGGCGCAGCGCGGGCACCGGCACCGCCGCGCCCGGGGCCGCGACGACGTACGCCACCAGCCGCCGCTCGCCCGACCCGGCCTCGCGGGCCACCACCGCCGCCTGGGCGACCTCGGGCAGCTCGGCGAGCGCGGTCTCGATCTCGCCCAGCTCGATGCGGAAACCGCGCACCTTGACCTGGTCGTCGGTGCGGCCGGCGAACTCCAGCTCCCCTTCGTCCGTCCACCGGGCCACGTCACCGGTCCGGTACATCCGGGTGCCGGGCGCGCCGAACGGGCAGGCGACGAACCGCTCCGCGGTCAGGTCCGGACGGCCCGCGTAGCCGCGCGCCACGCCCCGCCCGGCGATGTAGAGGTCGCCGAGGGTTCCGGGCGGGGCCGGTGACAGCCCGGCGTCCAGGACGTAGACCTGGGTGCTCGCGATGGGCCTGCCGATGGCCGGGGGGCCGGACACCTCGGCGAGGCGGGCGGCGGTGGGCTGCACTGCACGGCTGCTCGGTACGGTACCCGGCGTCCCACTGCCGTCGGGCCCCGCGAGGCGGGCGGCCGTGGGCTGCACTGCACGGCTGCTCGGTACGGTACCCGGCGTCCCACTGCCGTCCGGCCCCGCGAGGCGGGCGGCCGTGGGCTGCACTGCACGGCTGCTCGGTACGGTACCCGGCGTCCCACTGCCGTCCGGCCCCGCGAGGCGGGCGGCCGTGGGCTGCACTGCACGGCTGCTCGGTACGGTACCCGGCGTCCCACTGCCGTCCGGCCCCGCGAGGCGGGCGGCCGTGGGCTGCACTGCACGGCTGCTCGGTACGGTACCCGGCGTCCCACTGCCATCGGGCCCCGCGAGGCGGGCGGCCGTCGACCATACGGTGGTCTCGGTGGGGCCGTACAGGTTCGTCACCTCGGAGCCGAGTTCGCACAGCCGGGAGGCGAGTCCGGCGGGCAGCGCCTCGCCGCCGACCAGCACCCGCAGCCCGGAGAGCGCCTCGGGGTGCTGGGACACCAGCGCCTGCCACAGGGTGGGCGTCGCCTGCATGACCGAGGCACCGGTGTCCTTCAGCAGCGCGGCCAGCGCGGGGACGTCGATCACCTCGTCGCGGGTGGCCAGGACCACCGCGGCGCCGGACACCAGCGGGGTGTACAGCTCCAGGCCCGCGATGTCGAAGGCGATGGTGGTCACCGCGGCCAGCCGGTCCCCGGGCCGCAGGGCGAACCGGTCCCGCATGTCCTGGACGAAGTTGGTGAGGTTGTCCCGGGTGACGACGACGCCCTTGGGCCTGCCCGTGGAACCCGAGGTGTAGATGGCGTAGGCGGGGTGGTCCCCCGCCACCGGGGCGAGCTCCGGGGCCTCGTCGGACAGGGCGGCCAGCCGGTCGCGGACCGCCGGGTCGTCCAGCAGGACCCGCGTCGCACCACCGGTCGCGGGCACCGAGGTCACCGAGGAGTCCGTCACCACGACCGCGGGCGCGGCGTCGGTCACGATGTACTCGACGCGCTCGGCCGGGTATTCGGGGTCCAGCGGGATGTACCCGCCGCCGGTCTTCAGGACCGCGAGCAGGGTGGCCACCAGGTCCGCCCCGCGCGGTAGCGCCACCGCCACCCGCGTCTCGGGGCCGACGCCGAGCCCGGACAGCAGCCGGGCCAGCCGGTTGGCGCGGGCGTCCAGCTCGCCGTAGGAGACCTCGGCCCCGTCCGCGACCAGGGCCACCGCCGCCGGGTCGGCGGCCACCGCGGCCTCGAACAGCTCGGGCACGGAAGTCTCCGGCGCCCCGGCGTCGGGCTCGTTCCAGTCCTCCAGGACGGTGCGCAGCAGCTCGGGCGCGAGCACTTCGGTGCGGCCCACCGGGAGGGACGGGTCCGCCTCGATCCGCTCCAGCATCCGGCAGAAGCCGTCCAGCAGGGCCCGCGCCCGCCCGGCCGGGTACAGATCGGGCCGGTAGCCCAGGCGCAGCCGCAGGGTGGGGCCGGGGGTCGGGAACAGGGTGAGCGCGTAGTGGGTGGCGTCCTGGCCGGTGATGTCGGTGATCCGCGGCCCGTCGATGGGCTCGGTGATGCCGTCGGAGTCCAGCGGGTAGTTCTCGAAGACGACCAGCGTGTCGAAGAGTTCACCGGTGACCGGCGTGGCCTCCTGCACGGCGGACAGCGGCAGGTGGTGGTGGTCGAGCAGCGTGGCCTGCTGCCGCTGGACCGCGGTCAGCAGGTCGGTCCAGGAGGCGCCGTGGTCCACCCGCACCCGGACCGGCAGGGTGTTGATGAACAGCCCCACCATGGACTCCACGCCGGGGATGTCCGCCGGGCGCCCGGACACGGTGGCGCCGAACACCACGTCGTCGCGGCCGGTCAGCCGGCCGAGCAGCACGCCCCAGGCGCTCTGCACCAGCGTGTTCAGGGTGACCCCGGCGGAGCGGGCCAGCTCGCCGAGGCGGGCGGTGAGGTCCGCGGGCACCTCGGCGACCAGGTCCTCGGGCAGCACCTCGGCGCCGGGGCCCGCCTCGGGCACCACGAGCGTGGGCGAGTCCACCCCTTCCAGCGCCTCTCGCCAGGCCCGCTTCGCCGCGTCCTTGTCCTGCCGGGCCAGCCAGGCGAGATAGGTGCGGTAGGGGGTGACCGGAGGCAGGGTGGTGTCCTCGCCGCCCGCACGGTAGTGCTGGAACAGCTCCTGCATCACCAGCGGGGCGGACCAGCCGTCCAGCAGGATGTGGTGGGCGGTGAGCACCAGCCAGAAGGCGTCGGCCGCGACCTTGATCATGGTGACCCGCAGCAGCGGCGGCCGCTCCATGTCGAAGCGCCGTGCACGGTCTCCGGCGGCGAACTCCCGGACCTTCGCCCGCTGCTCCTCCTCGGAGACACCGTGGAAGTCCAGCTCGGTCACAGGGAGTTCGAGGTCCCGGAGGATCACCTGCATCGGGTCGCCGGTCTTGCGGCGCCGGAATCCCGCGCGCAGGCTCGCGTGCCGCCGCACCAGCGCGGCCGCGGCGCGGCGCACCGCCGGGGCGTCCACCGGGCCCTGGATCCGCACCGCCAGCTGGACGGTGTAGACGTCGAGCGCGTCCGCGTCCTCGGAGTACTGCGCGTGGAAGAGCAGCCCTTCCTGGAGCGGCGACAAAGGCAGAAGGTCCTCGATACGTGTCTGCTTCACTGCACAGGCTCCCTGGGCGTCTTCGTGATGCGATGTGTGACGAGTGCGCAGTCGAGATCGGCGGGGCCCGTCTCGCCCGTCGGCGAGGCCCGCCGATCCGACCGTAATGGCGCCGCGGCCCGGTGAAAGCCGCACATAAACAACTCGGAAGTGGGGCTACTGCCAGCCACCGCCAGTAGTCCAGCTCACTCGCGAGCCGGACCACTCGCCCTGGCCGAAACCGCACACCAACAACTCGGCAGTGGGGCTACTGCCAGCCGTCCAGTTCGCTCGCGAGCTGGTCCAACTCGTCCTGGCTGACGTCGATCAGATCCATGTCGGAGGGGGTGTGGCGGACGCCCTGCGGGGTGTCGGCATGGCGGGCCAGCGCCTCCAGCGCCCGGATCCACGCCTGTGCGAGGTCCCGTACCACGGCCTCCTCCAGCAGCGCCGAGGGCCACTGCCAGAGCACCGACAGCTCGGGGCCGTCGCCGCGGTCCTGGGTGGACGCGGTGACCTCCAGCGCGTGGGCGACCGGCATGTCCGGGTCCTCGCCGCCGACGGCGCCCGCCTCGGGGGCGAGCGCCCAGTCGGCGGCCTCGGGCGCGGCCGAGGTGTCGAAGCGACCGAGGTAGTTGAACCCGATCTGCGGCTCGGCCAGCCCCCGCAGCGAGGGCGCGGTGTCCGGGTTGAGATGGCGCAACAGGCCGTAGCCGACGCCGTTGTCGGGCACCTGGCGCAGCTGCTCCTTGATCCGGGCGAGGACGTCGCCGACGGTCGCCCCGCCGGTCCACACCTCGCCCCAGTCGATCCGCCCGGGGTCCAGGAACAGCGGGTACACGCTGGTGAACCAGCCGACCGTACGGGACAGTTCGGTGTGCTCGGCGATCTCCTCGCGGCCGTGGCCCTCGAGGGCCACCAGCAGCCCGCCCGTGGCCCCGCCGAAGTGCCGGCGGCGCCAGTCGGCCACCGCCAGGGTCAGCCCGGTGAGCAGCACGTCGTTGACCGACGCGCGGAACATCTCGGGCAGCCGGGTGAGCAGGGTCCGGGTGGTGTCCGCGGGCAGCGCCATGGTGATCGAGCGCTGGGTGCGGGTGAGGTCCCTGGCCGGGTCGACGGTCAGCTCGGCCAGGGGCTCCGGGGCCTGGGCGAGGCGGCCGCGCCAGACCGGGAGCTCGGCGATCCGCTCCGGGGTGACGGCTTCCTCGGCCAGCGTCCGCGACCAGCGGCGCAAGGAGGTGCCCACCGGGTCGAGCCGGGGGGTGCGCCCGTCCCGTACCGCCTCCCAGGCCCGTGCCAGGTCCGGCAGCAGGATCCGCCAGGAGACGCCGTCGACGACGAGGTGGTGCAGCGAGAACCACAGCCTGCCGCGCTCACCGGGCCCGGCGTCGAACCACACGAACTGCGCCATCGTGCCGTCCTCGGGGGCGAGCCGGCCCACCGCCGCGTCGCTGTGCTCGGCGAGGCGCGCGCGGCGCCCCGCGTCGTCCAGGCCGGTGAGGTCGACCCGCCGGATCAGGTCCGCCGCGCGGACCGCGCCGCGGGCCGCCACCTCCAGCGACCACTGCCCTTCGGTACGGTTCAGCCGCGCCCGCAGGGCGTCGTGGTGGTCCAGCAGCGTCTGTACGGCGGTGACCAGTCGGTCCAGGTCCAGCTCTGCGGGCGTCTGCAGCAGCATCGACTGGTGGAACCGGTCGATGGGCCCGTTCCGCTCGCTGAGCCAGTTGAGGATCGGGGTCGCGGGGATCTCCCCGATACCGGCGTCCGGGTCCTCCGCCTCGGCCTCGGGGACGGCGCCCGCGGCGGCCGCGAGGGCCGCGACCGTCTGGTGGCGGAAGACGTCCTTCGGGGTGAAGACCAGACCCGCGGCGCGGGCCCTGGCCACCAGCTGGATCGAGACGATGCTGTCGCCGCCCAGGTAGAAGAAGCTGTCGTCGACCCCGACTTCCTCGACTCCGAGCCCCAGCACCTCCGCGACCAGCCGGCGCAGGGTCTCCTCACGGACGCCGCTCGGCGCCCGGGACGTGCCGCCCTGCTCCGGCGCGGGCAGCGCCTTGCGGTCGATCTTTCCGCTGGTGGTCAGCGGAAGCGTCTCGAGCGTCACGAAGGCCGCCGGAACCATGTAGTCGGGCAGTCGTCGCGTCAGCCCGGCCCGCAGTTCGTCGATGTCGATGCCGCCCGCCCCGGCGGTGGGCACCACATAGGCCGTCAGCAGCCGCACCCCCGGGCGGTCCTCGCGCACGACGGTGGTGGCGCGGTGCACACCGGGGTGGTCCGTGACGGCCGCGGTGATCTCGCCCAGTTCGATCCGCAGACCCCGCAGCTTCACCTGGTCGTCGGCGCGCCCGACGAACTCCAGCTCGCCGTCGGCGCGCCGGCGCACCAGGTCGCCGGTGCGGTACATCCGCGATCCGGGCGGGCCGAACGGGTCGGCCACATAAGCCGCGGCGGTCAGCCCGGGGCGCCGCAGATAGCCGCGGGCCAGCGAGACGCCCGCGATGTGCAACTCGCCCACGCAGCCCAGCGGCACCGGACGGAGCCGCTCGTCCAGCACATGCAGCCGCGAGTCGGCGACGGGCGCGCCGAGCGCCGGTACGGCGTCGTCGGTCAGCAGCCCGCTCATCGCGGCCACACAGGTGGTCTCGGTCGGGCCGTACACGTTGTGCATCCGCACCGTGTGCCGCCACCTGCCGATCAGCTCCGGTCCGAAGGACTCACCGCCGACGACGATCTCCATGCCCTCGGGCAGCCCGCCCTCGGGCAGCGCGGCCAGCGAGGCGGGGGTGATGAAGGCGTGGGTGACGCCGTATTCGGCGCACAGATCGAGATACGCCTGTCCGGACGTCGGCCGGTCGGCCGGGACCACCACCAGCGCGCCGCCCACCAGCAGGCTCATGGACATCTCCAGGAACGCCGCGTCGAAGCTGGCCGAGGCCAGCTGCGGCACCCGGGCCCCCGGGCCGACGCCCGCCCGCTCCACCAGCGTCGCGCACAGGTGCGCCACTCCGGCGTGGGTCACGGTCACGCCCTTGGGCCTGCCGGTCGATCCGGAGGTGTAGATGACGTAGGCGGGGTGCTGGGGCGACAGGGCGGCGGCGGGCACGGGCGCGGACACATCAGCCCCGTCCACCGGCGCGGACACATCAGCCCCGTCCACCGGCGCGGACACATCAGCCCCGTCCACCGGCGCGGACACATCAGCCCCGTCCACCGGCGCGGGCGCGTCCAGCGTGTCGAACAGCGCCGTGGGCACGGTGGTCCGCGGCAGCCGTCCGGCGACGGAGCCGGAGGTCAGCAGCAGGGCGGGCGCGGCGTCGTCGAGCATGTACCCGATGCGGTCGCCCGGCAGGTCCGGGTTGACCGGCAGATAGGCCGCCCCCGCCCGCACCACCGCGAGCAGCGAGACGATCAGCTCCGGGGAGCGCGGCAGCGCCACCGCCACCAGCTTCTCCGGCCCCGCTCCCCGCGCGGCCAGCGCCCGGGCGATCCGCTCGGTCCGCGCGTCGAGTTCGGCGAAGGTCCAGGTGCGGTCCTCGGCCAGCAGAGCGGGTGCGTCCGGGGTGCGGGCCACCCACCCGGCGAACAGCTCCGCCATGGTCGCCGGGGGCACCTCACGCACCGCGGCGTCGTTCCACTCCTCGACGATCCGGCGACGCTCCCCGGGGAGCAGGACGTCCAGTTGGTCCACCGAGCGGGACGGATCGGCGACGGCGGCGGCCAGCAGCCGAGCCAGCCGGTCCACCAGCATCCGCACCGTGTCCCGTTCGAACAGGTCGGTGCTGTAGGTGAGCGCCCCCTCGATGCCCGCGGGCGCGCCGTCCTCCGTATGGGTCTCCGAGAGGGTGAAGGACAGGTCGAACTTGGCCACGTCCTGGCCGATCGGCTGCGGCCCCGCGACCACCCCGGGCAGTTCGACCCTCCCCTCGGCGGTGTTCTGGAACGCCAGCATCACCTGGAACAGCGGATGCCGGGACGCCGAGCGCTCGGGGTTGATCAGCTCGACCAGCCGCTCGAACGGCAGGTCCTGGTGGGCGTACGCGGCCAGGTCGGTCTCCCGCACCCGCTCCAGCAGCTCGGCGAAGGTCGGATCGCCGGAGACATCGGTGCGCAGCACCAGCGTGTTGACGAAGAAGCCGACCAGATCGTCCAGGGCGTCGTCGGTGCGGCCCGCGATCGCCGTGCCGAGCGGGATGTCGGTGCCCGCGCCGAGCCTGCTGAGCAGCGCGGCCAGACCGGCCTGGACGGCCATGAAGAGGCTGGCCCGGTGGACCAGGGCCAGCTCGCGCAGGCCGCGGTGCACCTCGGCGTCGAAGCGGAAGGTGACCATATCGCCGCGGTAGCTGATGGCGGGCGGACGGCGGTGGTCGGCGGGCAGCGCCAGCTCCTCCGGCGCGCCGTCCAGGGCCGACCGCCAGAACGCGGCCTGCCGGGAGATGGTGCTGTCCGGGTCGTCCTCGCTGCCCAGCACCTCGTGCTGCCACAGCGTGTAGTCGGCGTATTGCGCGGGCAGCGGGGTGAACTCCGGGGCGCGGCCCGCGCTCCGGGCCGCGTAGGCGGTGGACAGATCGCGGCCCAGCGGGGCCAGGGACCAGCCGTCGCCCGCGATGTGGTGGACCACCAGCGCCAGCACATGCTCGGTCCGGCTCAGCGCGAACAGCCACGCCCGGACCGGGATCTCGGTGGCGATGTCGAACGCGTACCCGGCGGCCTCGGTGAGCGCCGCCTCCAGACCGGCCTCGGTGACCTCGGCCACCGGCAGTTCGGGCACCGCGTCCAGCACCACCTGACGGGGGCGGCCGTCCACCTCCGGGAAGACGGTGCGCAGGCTCTCGTGGCGGGTGACCACATCGGCCAGCGCCGCGCGCATCGCCTCCCGGTCCAGCTCACCGGTCAGCCGCAGGGCCATCGGCAGGTTGTAGGTGGCGCTCGGCCCCTCGAACCGGCCCAGGAACCACAGCCTGCGCTGGGCGAACGACAGCGGCACCTCCTCGGGCCGCTCCCGCGCGGTCACCGCGCGCCGCGCCCCGCCCGCGTCGGCGATCAGCCCGGCCAGTCCGGCGGGCGTCGGCGACTCGAACAGGTCGCGCACGCCGAGCTCCGCGCCCAAGGTCGTACGGATCCGGCTGGTCAGCCGGGTGGCGAGCAGTGAATGGCCGCCGAGGTCGAAGAAGCTGTCGTCCACCCCGGCCTCGTCCACCCCGAGCACCTCGGCGAACAGCCCGCACAGCGCGGCCTCCTGCGGCGTGGCCGGCTCCCGCCGCTCGGCGTCCTCCCGTACCGGCGCGGGCAGCGCCCGGCGGTCCAGCTTGCCGTTGGGGGTCAGCGGCAGTGCGTCCAGCGCGACGAACGCGCTGGGCACCATGTACTCGGGCAGCGTGGCGGCCAGGTGCTTGCGCAGTTCGGCCGGGGCCGGGGCGGTCCGTCCCGTGGGCGGGACCAGATAGCCGACCAGCTGGTGGGCCCCGGGCCGGTCCTGCCGGGCCAGGACGGCCACCGAGGCGAGGTCGGGGTGGGCGGCGAGCGCCGTCTCGATCTCGCCGAGCTCGATCCGGAAGCCGCGCACCTTGACCTGGTGGTCGGCCCGCCCCACGAACACCAGTTGGCCGTCCTTGCCCCAGCGCACCAGGTCCCCGGTGCGGTACAGCCGGGACCCGGCCGGGCCGAAGGGGTCGGCCACGAAGCGCTCCGCGGTGAGGCCCGGCCGCTTCAGATAACCCCGGGCCAGCCCGGCGCCGGAGAGGTACAGCTCCCCGACGACACCCGGGGGCACCGGGCCCAGCGCGTCGTCCAGGACGTAGACCTGGTCGTTCCACACCGGGCGTCCGATCGGTGCCGTGGCGGGCCACTGCGCGGGGTCGCCGGGCAGGGTGGTGGCCGTGATCACATGGCTTTCGGTGGGGCCGTAGTGGTTGTGCAGCCGCAGCCACGGGCGGTCGGCCTGGAAGGCGCGCAGCCGCGGGGTGAGCGCCAGCGCCTCGCCCGCCTGGGCGATCACCCGCAGCTCGCCGAGGGTGACACCGCCCTCGATGGCGGCCTCCGCGACGGCGTCCACCACCAGGTTGGGGGCGTACAGCTCGTTGATCCGGTGCTCCTCCAGCCACCGGGTGAGGGCGGCGGCGTCGCGGCGCACCGCGTCGTCCGGGACCACCAGCGTCTTGCCGGTGAGCAGGGTGGTGAGGATCTCCTGGGCGGAGACGTCGAAGCTGATCGCGGTGAACTGCGCGACCCGCGTCCCGGCGCCGCCGCCGATCTCACCGTGGTGCCAGGCGACCAGGTTGGCCATGGCGCCCGCGGGCATCACGACGCCCTTGGGACGGCCGGTGGAGCCGGAGGTGTAGATGACGTAGACCGGGGCGGCCGGGTGGAGCGGACGGGTGCGGTCCGCGTCGGTGGGGTCGGTGTCCGCCTGCCCGGCCAGGAGGGCGGCGGTCTCCGGTGTGTCGAGGGCGAGGAGCGGGGCCCGATGGCCGTCCGGCAGCACCCCGGTCCGGGTCAGCACCACCGAGGGCGCCGCGTCGGCCAGCATGAAGGAGACGCGCTCGGCCGGGTACTCCGGGTCGACGGGCAGATAGGCCGCTCCGGTCTTGAGCACCGCGCACACCGCCACAAGCAGCTCCGCCGAGCGCGGCAGCGCGATGCCGACCGTGCCCTCGGGACCGGCGCCCCGTGAGATGAGCAGATGTGCCAGCCGGTTGGCCGCCGCGTTCAGCTCGGCGTACGACATCACCGTGTCGCCGTGCACCACGGCCGGCGTGTCCGGCAGCGCGTGCGCCTGCCGCTCCAGCAGTTCCGGGAGGAAGGCCCCGTCGAGCTGGTGCGCGGTGTCGTTGTAGGCGGTCAGCTGGCGGTGCCGCTCGATCGGGTCGAGCAGGTCCAGGGCGCCGATCGGCCGCTTGGGGTCCTCGGCCGCCGCGGCCAGCACCCGGATCAGACGGTCGGCGAGCCCCTGGACCGTCTCCCGGTCGAACAGATCGGTGCTGTACTCCATCCACCCGTCCAGACCGTCCGGTGCGCCGTCGGGTGTGCGCCGCTCGGTCAGCCCGACGAACAGGTCGAACTTGGCCATGTCGCCGAGGTGGTCGTACTGGTCCACCCGCAGGCCCGGCAGCGAAAGCTCGGCCGGGCGGTTGTTCTGCACGGTGAACATCACCTGGAACAGCGGGTGGCGCGCGAGGGAGCGCTCGGGGTTGAGCTGCTCGACCAGGCGCTCGAACGGCACGTCCTGGTTGGCGTACGCGGCCAGGTCGGTCTCCCGCACCCGCTGGATGAGTTCGCGGAAGGTCGGGTTGCCGGAGGTGTCGGTGCGCAGCACCAGCGTGTTGAGGAAGAACCCGACCAGTCCGTCGAGGGCGTCGTCGGTACGGCCGGCGATCGGCGTGCCGATGGGGATGTCGGTGCCCGCGCCGGACCGCGACAACAGCGCCGAAAGACCGGCCTGGGCCACCATGAACAGGCTGGCCTGGGAGGTGCGGGCGATGGTGAGCAGCCGCTTGTGCAGCTCCTCGGGGAGGTGGAACGTCACGGTGTCGCCCGCGTAGCTCGCCACCGCGGGGCGCGGCCGGTCCACGGGGAGGTTGAGCTCGTCGGGGATCCCGGCCAGGGCGTCCGACCAGTAGGCGAACTGGCTCGCGATCGCGCTGTTCTCGTCCGCCTCCTCACCCAGTACGCGCCGCTGCCACAGCGTGTAGTCCGCGTATTGCACGGGCAGCGGCTCCCACGACGGCGCGGCGTCCTTCAGCCTGGCCGTGTAGGCGAGCGAGAGGTCGTGGCCGAAGACGCCCAGCGACCAGCCGTCCCCGACGATGTGGTGCATCACCACGAGCAGGACGTAACTACGGTCGCCGGTGCGGAAGACGCGCACCCGCAGCGGGAGTTCGTCAGCCAGCCGGAACCCGGTGGTGGCCTCCTCCTGCAGTGCCTCGTCCAGCCGCTCCGGTGCCGCGCTCAGATCCACCAGGGCCAGGTCGAGCTCGGCCGCCGCGGGCTCCAGCACCCGCTGGTACGGGTCGCCGTCCACGTCCGGGAACACCGTCCGCAGGCTCTCGTGCCTGGCCAGGACGTCCCCGAAGGCATGGCGCAGCGCGTCCAGGTCCAGTTCACCGGTCAGCCGCACGGTGAGCGGGACGTTGTAGATCGGCTTGGCGCCCTCGAACCCGTCCAGGAACCACAGCCGGCGCTGGGCGAAGGACAGCGGCACCCGCTCGGGACGCGGCCCCGCCTCCAGCGCGGGCCGGCCGTCCACGGCCTGGTGCAGCCTGCGGGCTATCCCGGCGGGCGTGGCCGTCTCGAACACCGCGCGCAGCGACAGCTCCTCGCCGAAGACCGCGCGGGTCCTGGTGACCAGCCGGGTGGCCAGCAGCGAGTGGCCGCCGAGGTCGAAGAAGTCGTCGTCCACCCCCACCTCGGGCACGCCGAGCAGTTCGGCGAAGAGCGCGCACAGGATCTCCTCCTGCGGGGTGCGCGGCCCGCGCCCGGCCGGTCCGGCCGCGCCGCCGGGCTCGGGCAGCGCCTTGCGGTCCAGTTTGCCGTTGGGGGTGAGCGGGAGGGCGTCGAGGGCGACGAACGCCGAGGGCACCATGTACTCGGGCAGCGAGGCGCCCACGTGGTCGCGCAGCGCGGTGGGGGCGGGTACCTCTCCTCCGTCCACCGGCACCAGATAGGCGACGAGCCGCTTGTCGCCCGGGGTCGGCTCACGCACCACGACCACCGCACGGTCGATCCGCTCGTGCGCGGCCAGGACCGACTCGATCTCCCCCAGCTCGATCCGGAATCCGCGGATCTTGACCTGGTCGTCGGCCCGGCCGGCGAACTCCAGCACGGGCTGCTCGCCCTCGGTGTTCCAGCGCACCAGGTCACCGGTGCGGTACATGCGCATCCCGCCGCCCGGATACGGATCGGCGACGAAGCGCTCGGCGGTCACTCCGGGCCGGTTCAGATAGCCGCGCGCCAGGCAGGGGCCCGAGACGTACAGCTCCCCGGTGACACCCGGCGGCACCGGCCGCAGCGCGCCGTCGAGCACCCGCAGCCGCGCGGTGCCGAGGGCGGTGCCCATGGGCGGCGCCACCGCGCCGGAGAGCGGCTCGCTGAGGGAGACGCAGACGGTGCTCTCGGTCGGCCCATAGGCATTGATCATCGTCCGGTTGCCGGACCACGCCTCGACCAGCTCCGGTGCGGACGCCTCACCGCCGACCACCAGCAGGCGTATCGACGGCAGATCCTCGGTGAGCACGGCCAGCGCGGCGGGCGGGATGAGCGCGTGGGTGACCTGGTGCTCGGCGACCAGGTCGACCAGCGCCCGGCCGGGCCGCAGTCGCTCGGCGGGGGCGAGCACCAGCGTGGCGCCGGTGAGCAGGGCGGTGTAGGTCTCCCAGACGGCGGCGTCGAAGCTGGGTGAGGAGAACTGGAGCACCCGGCAGCCGGGCCCCACGTCGAACCGCTCGACGTTGGTGGCGACCAGACCGGCGAGACCGGAGTGCGTCACCATGACGCCCTTCGGACGGCCGGTGGAGCCGGAGGTGTAGATGACGTAGGCGGGGTTGGCGGACGTCGTCGCCCCCCGCCGCTCGCCCGGCTCGATATCGGTGTCCGGCCGGGCGGCGGTCTCGCGGACGGTGGCCGGGTCGTCCAGCAGCACCCTCGGCGCGGCGCAGACGTCCGGAATCACCTCCGCCGACGCGGCGGTGGCCAGGACCAGCGCCGGATCGGAGTCGGTGAGCAGATAGGCGATCCGGTCGGCCGGATAGGAGATGTCCACCGGCAGGTAGGCCGCGCCCGCCTTGAGCACCGCCAGCATGGCGACGACCAGCTCGGGAGAGCGCCCCAGGGCGAGCGCGACCACCCGCTCCGGACCCGCGCCCCGCTCGATCAGGGTGCGGGCCAGGCGGTTGGCGCGGCGGTCCAGTTCGGCGTAGGAGAGCGAGGTGTCCTCGTGGACCAGGGCGACGGCGTCCGGATGGAGCCGTACCTGTTCGGCGAAGAGCGCGGGGATGACATCACCGCCCGGCAGCGGCTGTGCGGGCATGCCCAGGGCGAGCATACGGTCGGCCTCGGCGTCGCTCAGCAGGGGCAGTCGGCCGATCGGCTGCTCCGGATCGGCCGCGAAGGCCGCGAAGAGGCGGCGGAAGCGGTCGCCGAGCACCTCGATGTCCTCGCGGGTGAAGAGCTCCTGCCGGTAGCCGAAGTGCAGCCGCAGCCCGTCGCCCGGCAGGGCCGCGATGCTCAGCGGGTAGTGGTTGGCGTCGGTGCCCCTGGCGCCCGTCAGCGTGAGGTCACCGGGCAGCTCGGGCAGGTCGTCCCCGCCCATGGGGTAGTTCTCGGTGACGGTGAGCGTGTCGAACAGGGTGCCGCGCCCGGCGGCCCGCTGGATGTCCGGGAGGCTGAGGTGGTGGTGTTCGACCATTCCGGCCGCCTGGCGCTGCATCCCGGTCAGCAGGGACAGCAGGCTCTCCTGCGGGCGCACCCGCACCCGGACCGGCACCGAGTTGATGAACAGGCCGACCATCTGGTCCGCGCCGGCCAGCTCGGCGGGGCGCACCGACACGGTCGAGCCGAACACCACGTCGTCACGGCCGGTCAGCTGCCCCAGCAGCAGCGCCCAGCAGCCCTGGAACACCGCGCTCAGCGTGAGGTCGTTACGCCGGGCGGTCTCCCGCACCCGGGCGGCCAGCTCATCGGGCATGGAGATGACCAGCTCGGCCGGCACGTTCCGCGCCCCGGTGTCGCCGGGCGCGAGCAGCGTGGGCTCCTCCACCTCGGCGAGCAGGGTGCGCCAGGCGTTCTCGGCCGCCGCCCGGTCCTGCCGTTCCAGCCAGCTCAGGGCTTCGCGGTACGGCGTCACCGGCGGCAGGCCCGAGTCGTCGCCGCGGCGGTGGTAGATCTCGAAGAGCTCGAACATGAGCCGGGCGGTCGACCACCCGTCGAGCAGGATGTGATGCGAGTTGAACATCAGCCGGCTGGTGTGCGGGCCCAGCTTGATCAGCGTGAAGCGCAGCAACGGCCCGGAGCCCAGGTCGAACCGGTGCGCCGCCTCCTCGGCGGCCAGCCGCTCCAGCTCCCGCTCCTGGGCCCGCTCGTCGAGCCCGGTGAGGTCGAACTCCCGCCAGGGCACCGGGACTTCGCGCGCGATCACCTGCACCGGACGGCTCAGCTTCTCGTACCGGAAACTGGCACGCAGATTGGGGTGCCGGCGCAGCAAAGTGGCCACCGAGTCACGCATGGCCCCGGCGTCCAGGGGGCCGTCGAGGTCGATCAGGATCTGGGCGACGTAGACATCGAGTTTCTCTTCCCCGTACAGGGTCTGAAACAGCAGACCTTCCTGCAGTGGCCACAGCGGAAGGACGTCGTCGATGGCTGCTCGCGTCATTATGGAAATCTCCAGTCGTCATTCCGTCGGTCGCCGACAAAAAGGGCTCGGTCGCCTGCCACCAGCCTGGATCGTCGAGTCTCAGCTCCGGCCGGGCCACCGGGCAACGGCGCTGCAAAAACTTCGTTTTGCGCACCGCGTGGCGCGGAAGTGGCCCACTTCGCCGTCCACTTCGAAGAATTCGCACTGACGCTGACCGGTCCGGTCCGGTCGTGCTGTCATCGGTTCGGCCGCGCGCCGTCAATCGCCCGCGGGCCGCTACCCGCACCGCGACTTCAGGGAGTACTGGTGACGAACACCGGCACGCTGTCCCGCTACTGGATGTTCAGCGACGAGTACACACAGAATCCCTATCCCTTCCTCGCCCAGCTGCGCGAGGAACAGCCGGTGTGCCGGGTGGAGACCCCGGACGGGGTGCGGGCCTGGGTGGTGAGCCGCTACGACGACGTCCGCGACGCGCTCTCCGACCCCCGGCTCGGCCGGGACATCGGCAAGCTCTACGCGGCGCTCGGCAAGCAGCTCGGCCAGGAGATCAAGCCCGCCGACGAGATCAGCAACCACCTGGCCAACTCCGATCCGCCGCGCCACACCCCGCTGCGCAAGGCGCTCACCTTCGCCTTCACCCCCAAGCGGGTCAGAGGACTGCGCGACGGCTGGGAGAAGGTGGTCGACGATCTGCTCGACGAAATGGTGCGGACGGACAACCGGGACCTGGTCTCCGGGCTCAACGAACCGCTTCCGATCATCACCATCGCGCAGCTGATGGGCGTGCCCGACGCCGACTGGCCGCGGTTCCTGGTGTGGACGAACACGCTGCGCCGGGTGGACGCCAGCGATCCGACGGGCATCATCGCCGAGCACACCCGGCAGCTGTCGGACTACCTCAAAGCGCTGATCGCCACCAAGCAGCGGACCCCGCAGGACGATCTGATCTCCGCGCTGGTCCACGCCGACGAGGACAAGCGGCTGACCGCCGCGGAGGCGCTGTCCACCGCGTTCGCCCTGATGACCGGCGGCAACGACACCACGACCAGCCTGCTCAACGGCTCCTTCGCGGCGCTGCTCACCCATACCGGCGAGGCCGACAAGATCCGGGCCGACTGGAGTCTGCTGCCGAACGCGGTCGAGGAGCTGCTGCGGTTCACCAGCCCGCTGATCAACTCCCTCCAGCGGGTCACGCTGGAGCCGGTCGAACTGTGCGGGGTGAAAATCCCCAAGGACGAGATCATCATCATTTCGCTGGCCGGGGCGAACCACGATCCGCACGCCTTCCCCGACGGGCCGTCGGAGCTGGACATCACCCGTCCCAAGCCCGCGCATGTGAGCTTCGGCCACGGAATCCACTACTGCCTTGGCTCCCATATGTCCAAGGCGCTGACCGAGCTGGCGATTCGACGGGTCTATGAACGCTTTCCCGGCATCCGGCTGGCCGTGCACCCCTCGGAGGTGCGCTATCGGCCCGGACTCATGGTCCGCCCGATGATCGACCTGCCGGTGCGTTTCTGAACGGCGCACAGCAGCGACACCGCCCGGGACCCGCCGTCAGCGCGCCCCGGGCGCTTTTCTTTCGCTTTCCGGAGGACCCATGGATTTCAGCCTGTTCTACTTCGCCAACAACGACACCGAGGAGCGCGACCGCTACCGGCTGCTGCTGGACGGCGCCCGGTTCGCCGACGACAACGGCTTCACCGCGGTGTGGACCCCCGAGCGCCACTTCCATCCGTTCGGCGGGCTCTACCCCAACCCCTCGGTGACGGGCGCCGCGGTGGCGGCGGTCACCCAGCGGGTCGCGGTGCGCGCCGGAAGCGTCGTGGCGCCGCTGCACCACCCGATGCGGATCGCCGAGGAGTGGTCGGTCGTCGACAACCTCTCGGGCGGCCGGGCCGGGGTGGCACTCGCCTCGGGCTGGCACGCCGCGGACTTCGCGCTCCGCCCGGAGAACTACGAGACCCGCAAGTCCGGGCTGATGGAGACGGTCGAGACCATCCGCCGGCTCTGGCGGCGGGAGAGCGTGTCCCTGACCGACGGGGCGGGCGAGACGGTGGAGTTGACCATGTTCCCGCCGCCCGTCCAGCCCGAGCTGCCGATGTGGCTGACCAGCGGCGGCACCCCGGCGACGTTCACGCTGGCCGGTGAGCACGGGATGGGGATGCTCACCCATCTACTCGGCCAGGAGGTCGATGTTCTCGCCCAGCGCATCGGGGAGTACCGCCGGGCGCACCGCGAGCACCAGCCCGCCTCGGCCGGGCAGGGGCATGTGGCCGTGATGGTGCACACCTTCGTGGGCACCGACCGCGACACCGTGCGGGAGACCGTGCGCGAGCCGTTCTCCCGCTATCTGGCCAGCTCCTTCGACCTGCTGATCAAGGCGGCCGAGGCGGCGGGCGCCCAGGGCGCGGACATGTCCCGGGAGCTGAGGAGCATGGGCCCGGAGGACCGTCAGTTCCTCGTGGCCCAGGCATTCGACCGGTACTTCGAGACCAGCGGGATGTTCGGCACCGTCGACGACTGCATGGCGATGCTCAAGCAGCTGAAGGACGCGGGGGTGGACGAGGTCGCCTGTCTGGTGGACTTCGGTGTGCCGACCGATGCGGTGGTCGGCGGCTTCGAGCACCTGGCCCGCCTCCATGACACCTGGCGTGCGCATCTGGGGAGCTGACCCGGCGGCGCCCGCGCCGAAAGCCCGGACGACCGCTCTTCGGTCGTCCGGGCTTCGGCTTCGGCCCGGGTGTCCTACGGCCGCCGCTCAGCGTGCGGCGGCCCGCTCGTAGGCCCGGTTGGCCAGCGGGACCACGACGAGCAGCATGACCACCACCATGATCAGCGAGGCCGCCACCGGATGCCGCAGGGGGAACGCCGGATCGGCGCCGTTCCCCGTCGGGTTGCCCCACAGTTCCCGCATCCCGGTGGTCAGGGTGGTCACCGGGTTCCACTCGGCCACCGGACGCACCCAGCCCGGCAGGTTCTGGGCCGGGTAGAAGGTCGCCGACAGGAAGGTGAGCGGCATGGTGATCACCATGGCCACCGAGTTGACCGCCTGGGGATCGCGCAGCAGCAGCCCGATGAGCGAGCCGAGCCACGCGGTGGCGTAGCCGAGCAGCAGCAACAGCCCGAAGCCCGCGAGGGCCTTGAGCGGCCCGCCGTGGATGCGCCAGCCGATGAGCAGGCCGACGGAGAGCATCGCGACACAGGAGATCGCGTTGAGCAACACATCGGAGAGGGTCCGGCCGAGCAGCACCGAGCCCTTGCTCATCGGCAGCGACCGGAACCGGTCCACCAGTCCGTTGGAGAGGTCCTCGGCCACCCCCACACCGGTGTTGATGACGCCGGCCAGCATCATCTGGGTGAAGATGCCCGCCATGATGTACTCGTGGTAGTCGCCCTCCGGCACGTTCATCGAACTGCCGAAGAGGTAGCCGAAGAGGAACACGAACATGATCGGCATCAGGGTGATGCTGAGGATCCGCTGCGGTGCCCGCTTCAGGTGCCGTATGTGGCGGCCCGCCAGGGCGAGCGCGTCGCTCAGGACATAGGTGGTCATCGGCTCGTCGTCTCCAATTCGGCCTCGGGCCCGGCTCCGGGTCCGGCTCCGGTCAGCTCCAGGAACACGTCGTCCAGCGAGGGGCGCCGCACGAGGAAGTCGACCACCTCCACCGAGGCCCCCTGGAGCTCGGACGCCGCCGCGGAGACACCGGCGATACCGCTCTCCAGCGCGATGGACACCCGCATCCCGCTGTCGTCGACGACCGGCGGGGCGGAGCCCCGCGCGGAGATCCGGGCCAGCGCGACCCGGGCGGCCTCCACCATCTCGGTGGTCCGTACGGTGATCTCCAGCCGCTCGCCGCCGACCTTCCGCTTCAGCTCGTCGGGCGTGCCCTCCGCCGCCACCAGCCCCTTGTCGATCAGCGCGATACGGTGGGCGAGCTGGTCCGCCTCCTCCAGGTACTGGGTGGTCAGCAGCACGGTGACCCCCTCGGCGACCTGCTTGCGCACCATGTCCCACAGCGCGTTCCGGCTGACCGGGTCCAGACCCGTGGACGGCTCGTCCAGGAAGATCACCGGCGGGCTCCCGGTCAGGCTGGCGCCCAGGTCCAGCCTGCGGCGCATACCGCCCGAGTAGGTCTTGACGACCCGGTCGGCGGCATCGGTGAGGTCGAACATCTCCAGCACCTCGTCCGCGCGGGCACGGGCCCGCTTACGGCCCATGTGCAGCAGCGTTCCCATGAGCACCAGGTTCTCGCGGCCGGTCAACTCACCGTCCAGCGCCGCGTACTGACCCGTCAGCCCGATGCTGCGGCGCACCTCGTGCGCCTGGCTCAGCACGTCGTAGCCCGCCACCGTCGCGGTGCCCTCATCGGGCTTGATCAGCGTCGACAGCGTCCGCACCGTGGTCGTCTTGCCGGCGCCGTTGGGGCCCAGGAGCCCGTAGACCGTGCCCGCCTCGACGGACAGGTCGATGCCGCCCAGCACCTCGTTGTCGCCGTAAGTCTTCCGCAGACCCGCCGCGGAGATTGCGATATCCATCAGACTCCTCATCATCGGCCGGTACGCCGGTCCGGTCCGCCTCGCTCAGCCGAGCCGGACCGGCAGTGACTCCAGCCCCCGGGTCAGGTTCACCTCGCGGCGCAACCCCTCCGCCGCCACGGCCAGTTCGATCCGCGGGAAGCGGTCGAGCAGCGCGCCGACGGCGATCTCGGCCTGCAACCGGGCGAGGGGCGCGCCCATGCAGTGGTGGATGCCGTGGCCGTACGCCAGATGCCCGCCGGTCTCCCGGCGGATGTCGAACCGCTCGGGGTCCTCGAAGCGTTCGGGGTCGTGATTGGCCGCGCCGAGCGAGACGATGACGAACTCGTCGGCCGGGACGCGGACACCGGCGATCTCCACCGGTTCCGTGGTCACCGAGAGCGTGCTCAGGTGCAGCGAGTTGTCGTAGCGGCAGAACTCCTCGCCCGCGCCCCGCAGCAGCGACCGGTCCGCGCGCAGGGCGGCGAGCTGGTCCGGGTGGCGCAGCAGGGCGAGCATCCCGTTGCCGATCAGATGCGCGGTGGTCTCGTATCCGGCCACCAGGAGCTGGAAGACCATCGACACCAGCTCGTTCTCGCTGAGCCGGTCCTCGTTGTCCCGCGCCTGGATCAGCCCGCTGAGCAGGTCGTCGGCCGGGGCCGCCCGCTTGGCGGCGATCAGGCCGGTGAGGTACTCCGCCATCTGGTCGGCGATGCGGTGCATCTCCTGCGGCTGGACGGCCACGGTCAGCGCGTTGGACCACGCTCCGAAGGCGGCCCGGTCGGCCTCGGGGACGCCGATCATCTCGGAGATCACGGTGAGCGGCAGCGGGAAGGCGAACACCTTCAGCAGGTCCACCTCGCCCTGCCCGGCGATGCCGTCGAGCAGGGCACCGACCGTGTGCTCGATCCGCGGCCGGAGCGCCTGGATCTGCCGTGCGGTGAACGCCTTGGCCACCAGCTTGCGCAGCCGGGTGTGGTGGGGCGGGTCCATGCCCAGCATGTGCTCCACCAGCATCCGCTGGCCGGGCGACTTCTCGGCGGGCTGCTCGACGGGGTCGACGCCCGCGTGCTTGGCGGCCAGCCGGGCACAGCGCTCGGGGTCCTTGTGCAGTTTCGGCTCGGTCAGCGCGGCGCGCGCGGCCTCATGGCGGAGCACCAGCCACATCGGTGCCCCGCCGAGCACGACCCGCGCCACCGGGGTTCGCTCGCGGAGCCGGGCGTACACCGGGTACGGGTCGCGGATGAAGTCCTCACCCAGCACCTCCGGCGTCCGGCTGGTCTCCTCGGACATGTGTCCGGTCCTCTCGGTCGGCCCGTGCCGCATGTCGCGGAAGCAGGGTGGGTGAACGACGTCTCCGATCCGTTGATAGCAGGCTTTTCCGCGCTTCCCCGGCGCACTTCGAGGATTTCTATCGAGCTCCCACGGAGCGTGTTCGAAAGCCGTTCACCCCCTCCCTCGCGGTCATCCGGACGGAGGAGGGAGCGAAGGGGAGCTCCCCCCGACGGCGTGTGGGTTTGCCTCCGTGGGAGGAGTCGCGTGCGGGGTGCCGTATGCCATTCTCCTGGCAGCGATCCAGCAACGGACGCACGTTTCCCCGTGTCTCCTGGAGGGCCCCGTGTCCGGAATCCTTACCGCCGTTTCCCGTGGCTATCGAAAGCTGCACGGCACTCCCGCCGAAGGGGTGCCCGTCTGGGCCCGGCGTGCGGCCTTTCTGATCCCGTTGGTCGTGCTGCCCTCGGGGCTGTGGCGCATCGCCCAGGTCACCTTCGGTGTTCCGCTCACCAAGAACGTGGACATCGGACGGGGACAGTTGCCGGGCTGGCTGCCGCTGGAGATCTACGTCGTCATCCTGTCCCTCGTCGCCGAGGGGCTGGCCTTCCTCGCCGTGGGGCTGGTCTCCACCTGGGGCGAGGTGTGGCCGCGCTGGGTCCCCTTCCTCGCCGGGAAACCCGTACGGCCGCTGTCCGCGATCATTCCCGCCGCGCTCGGGGCGGTGGCCCTCACCGTCACCTGGACCATGACCCTGGTCCTCTCGCTGCGGGGGCGCGCGCTGGACGGCCGCCAGTTCGGGGGCGGCGGCTGGCGCGGATCGCTCATCCATGACGTCGGCGAACTCGGCTGGCGATCCTGGGTGTTCGTCACCGCCTATCTGCCGCTGCTCGCCTGGGGGCCGCTGCTGGCCGCCGTCACCTACGCTTACGCGGTGCGCCGCAAAGCGTTCAAATGAAGAGAATCGAATAAGCCATTGCCAGGGTCGGCCGACCGTCTTCACGATCATCGGCGACCGCCCGAAAAGAGGCGATTGACGCGGTCGGCGGGCCGTCTTGGCGGTACGCCCTCCACCGCCTTCCGCGAAAATTCCGCACCCGTCTCTTTCCGTCTATAGAAGAATTCTCGGCGGCCCATGGCCCCGCTTCCCCGTCCCGGTACCGTGCGATTCCACGAGTTGCACACACACATGTGTGGCGAGGCAATCGTCGGATGGGGAGCATCGTGACCGCGCATGACGTCGAGTACATCGAGATCTACACCAACGACCAGCGGAAAACCACGGACTATTTCGTGTCCGGTATGGGTTTTCAGGAAGAGGCCCGGTGCCGGACCGGCGCGCTGGAATCGACCCTGCTCCGCGAGAAGGAAATCCAGCTCGTCATCACCTCGGGACCGGGCACGGCCGACTTCCTGGCCGAACACGGTGATGGCATCGCCGACATCGCCTTCGCCTGCGAGGACCCCCTCGCGGCCCACGAGGGCGCCCTGGCCGCCGGCGCCCGCGATCTGACCTCCGGCAACCCGGCCGGCCCCGCGGTCTCCGGCTTCGGCGCCGTCCGCCACACCCTCCTCAAGCGCTCCGCTGACCAGCCGCACGGGCTGCCCCCGGGCCGGGACTGGGTCACCTCGCCGGCGGGCGCCCCCCGGGCCGGCACCACGACCGAACTGCGGCTGCTCGACCACATCGCGGTCTGTCTCGAGGCCGGCACCCTGCACGACACGGTCCGGTACTACATCGACGGATTCGGCTTCGACCAGTACTCCAGCGAATACGTCGCCGTCGGCGAGCAGGCCATGGACTCCATCGTGGTGCGCAGCCCCTCGTCCGGGATCACCTTCACCATCATCGAGCCCGACAGCACCAAGAAGCCGGGCCAGATCGATGAATTCCTGGAGCGGAACGGCGGCCCGGGGGTGCAGCACCTGGCGTTCCTCGTGGACGAGATCATCCCGGCCGTTGTCGAGTTCGAGACCCGGGGCATCGAGTTCCTGCAGACCCCGGGCACCTACTACGACGCCCTCGCCGAGCGGATCGACAACCTCGACGAGACCATCACCGATCTGCGCAAGACCAATGTGCTCGCCGACCGCGACGAGTGGGGTTACCTGTTGCAGCTCTTCACCCGCTCGCCCTTCGAGCGGCGCACCCTGTTCTTCGAACTCATCCAGCGCCACGGGGCCCAGGGCTTCGGAAGCTCCAACATCCGCGCGCTGTACGAGGCCGTCGAGCGCGCCCGGGCGGCCAACTCGTGACCGGCCGCACAACCCCCTCCGGCGCCTCCCGGCCGCCGCTGTCCCTCGAGGAGTACGCCGAGCGGGCGCGCACCCGACTGACCCCGGCGGTCTGGGACTTCATCGAGGGCGGGGCCGGGGAGGAGCGGACGCTCGCCGCCAACCGGGCGGCGTTCGACCGCATCCGGCTCAGCCCCCGGGTCCTGACCGGGGCGGGCGAGTGCGACCCGTCCACCACGGTCCTGGGACGGCGGTGGGGAGCGCCGGTGGCCGTGGCGCCCATGGCCTACCACACGCTGATGCACCCCGACGGCGAGACGGCCACCGCGCGGGCCGCGGGCGCGGCCGGCCTCCCGCTCGTGGTGAGCACCTTCGCCGGGCGGACCTTCGCCGAGATCGCCGCGGCCGCCACCTCGCCGCTGTGGCTCCAGGTCTACTGCTTCCGCGACCGCGCCACGACCCGGCGGCTCATCGAACACGCGGAGGCCGCCGGCTTCGAGGCGCTGGTCCTGACCGTCGACACCCCACGGCTCGGCCGCCGACTGCGCGACCTGCGCAACGACTTCCGGCTGCCGTCGCATATCGCGCCCGCCAACCTGCCTGCGGACGAGGCCGATTACTCGTCCCCGTCCGAGCACGGCCGCACCGGCCTCGACCCCTCGCTCGACTGGTCGGTCATCGCCTGGCTGCGCTCGGTCAGCCGACTGCCCGTACTGGTCAAGGGCGTGATGACCGCCGAGGACGCCCGGCGTGCGATCGCCGCGGGCGTGGACGGCATCGTGGTTTCCAACCACGGCGGACGGCAGCTGGACGGGGCACCCGCCACCCTGGACGTGCTCGCCCGGATCGCCGCCGCCGTGGACGGCCGCTGCGCCCTGCTCCTGGACGGCGGCGTGCGCCGCGGCCGGGACGTCCTCGGCGCCCTCGCCCTGGGGGCGGACGCCGTGCTGCTGGGCCGCCCGGTGCTGCACGGACTGGCCGTGGCGGGCGGGAACGGCGTGGCGGGCGTCCTGGGCCTGATCCTGGACGAGCTGTCGGAGGCCATGGCGCTGACCGGCACCGCCACCGTCGCCGACGCGGACGCCTCGCTGCCGGCCGCGCCGGAGGACACCACCGTGGCGCTCCACCGCCGGTCCGGCGGGGCACCGCGCCACGACCCGCCGCGCCCGCCGGAGCCGACGGCGGGGCTGCGCAAAGAAGATCTGCACCACAGCGTGTCCGACCCGGTGCTGGACACCATGAACTTCCTGAACGAGATCACCGGCCGCTTCCCGGACGTGGTCTCCTTCGCCCCCGGAAGGCCGTACGAGGAGTTCTTCGACAAGGACGAGATCCTCGATCACATCCGCCGCTATCTGGACCACTTGGCCGCGGGCGGTGCCTCGGACGAGGCCATCCGCACCGCGCTGTACCAGTACGGCCCGACCGCCGGCCAGATCCGCGAACTGATCTCCGACTCGCTCCGCGCCGACGAGGGCATCGACGCCCCGCCGGGCGCGATCGTGGTGACGGTGGGCGCCCAGGAGGGGATGCTGCTGGCCCTGCGCGCGCTCTTCACGGACCCCGGGAACGTCCTGCTGGTCGCCAGCCCCTGCTACGTGGGCATCACCGGAGCCGCCAGTCTGCTGGGGGTGCCCGTACACCCCGTCGAGGAGCGGGCCGACGGTCTTGACGTGGCCGACGTGGAGGCCGCCGTCCTCGCCGAGCGGGCCCGGGGCCGCCGCCCGCGCGCCTTCTACGTGGTGCCGGACCATTCGAACCCGTCGGGCAACACCATGTCCCGGCGCGCTCGCGAGGAGTTGCTGGAGCTGGCGGCCCGGCACGATCTGCTCATCCTCGAGGACAGCCCGTACCGGCTGGTCAGCCCCGGCGTCCAGCTGCCCACCCTGAAGTCGATGGACCACGCACGGCGGGTGATCCACATCGGGTCGTACTCGAAGTCGGTCTTCCCCAGCGCCCGCGTCGGATTCGTCGTCGCGGACCAGCCCGTACGGGATCCGTCGGGGGCCGAGAGCCTGCTCGCCGACGAACTCGCCAAGATCAAGAGCATGGTGACGGTGAACACCCCGGCGCTGAGCCAGGCGGCCGTCGCCGGTGCCCTGCTGGCCTGCGGCGGCCGGCTCACCGAACGCAACGCGGTGCCGGCCAAGCACTACGGCGAGGCGCTCCGCGTCACCCTCGAGCAACTGGACCGCCACTTCCCCGAAGACGTCCGCGACCGGCTCGGCATCGGCTGGAACCGGCCCAGCGGCGGCTTCTTCCTCACCGTCCGGGTGCCGTTCCCCGCCGACAACGCCGCGCTGCTGCGCTCGGCCGAGGACCACGGCGTCATCTGGACACCGATGGCCTACTTCTACCCGGGCCCCGGCGGCGAACGGTCGATCCGCCTCTCCTTCAGCTATCTGAGCCCAGCGGAGATCGAGGACGGCATCGCGCGGCTCGCCGCCTTCCTCCAGTCGGAGATCGAGCGCCCCGGCGCCACCGGACCCACATCGGGACGTGACACATGAGAACCGCCGTCGTCGTCGGAACCGGGCTGATCGGGACGTCCATCGCCCTCGCCCTGAGCCGCTGGGGCGTCCTGGTGTACCTGGACGACGCCGACACCACGGCCGCCAGGACCGCCGAGGCCCTGGGGGCTGGCTCGCTGGAGATGCCCGCCGGGCAGGTGGACCTCGCCGTCCTCGCGGTGCCGCCCGCGAGCATCGGCACCGTGCTCGCCCGCTGTCAGCGGGACGGGCTGGCTCACACCTACACCGATGTGGCCAGCGTCAAGGTGCGGCCGCACGAGGAGGTCCGCGCGGCCGGTGGCGATCCGTCCCGCTACATCGGCGGACATCCGCTGGCCGGCGCCGAGCGCTCCGGTCCGCTCGCGGCCCGCGCCGACCTCTTCGAGGGGCGCCCCTGGGTGCTGACCCCCTCGCCCCTCACCGATCGCTCGGCGCTCAACCGGGGGCTGGAGCTGGTCTCGCTGTGCGGTGGCGTCCCCGTCCTGATGGACACCGACGCCCATGACCGCGCCGTCGCCCTGACCTCGCACGCACCGCATCTGGTCGCCTCGATGATGGCGGCCCGGCTGGAGCACGCCGAGACCGAGCACATCCGGGTGTCGGGACAGGGACTGCGGGACGTCACCCGCATCGCGGCGGGCGAACCCGCCCTGTGGAGCGACATCCTGACCGCGAACGCCGACGCGGTGGCCGACGTCCTCGACGACTACGCCAAGGACCTGGAACAACTGATCGCCGCCCTGCGGGCGCTGCCCGGCGCCGAGTCCGAGGGGCGCCGGCAGGCCGCCGCCGATCTCCAGGAGTTGCTGCGGCGCGGCAACCGGGGCCACGCCCGCGTACCGCACAAACAGCGTTCACGGCCCGCCGAGTACGTGGCGATCCCGGTGGCCGTCCCGGACCAGCCCGGAGCGCTGGCCCGGCTGTTCTCCACCGTCGGCGAGGCCGGGGTCAACATCGAGGACGTGCGCATCGAGCACTCCCTCGACCAGCCGCGCGGCCTGGTCGAACTGCTCGTGGACTCGACCTCCGTCGCGGGCGTACGGCGGGTGCTGGACGCCAACGGCTGGACCATGCGGGAGAAGCCACTGCTGGTCGGCGACGCCTGAGGAATCCGGACCGGCTCCGCCCAGGGGCCGGTCCGCGGCTGTGCGCACCGGATGTCCCGTACCGCGTCGGCCGGGGTCCGCCCCCGGCCCCGGGGGCTCAGCGGATCGGCGGAAGTCGGCCGCGGTTCGGACGCGCCGCGAAGGGGCGCGGGGCTGTGTCGATGTGCGGCTCCGCCGCGACTGTGTCGGTATGCGGCTCCGCCGCGGCTGCGTCGATATGCGGCTCCGCCGCGTGGGACCGGCCACGACGGCGTCGCAGACGATCGACGGCAGGTCGGGGCACTTCCCGCGGACCGCTTAGAACGTGTCGTGGGTGTTCGGCCGGCGTATCGCGGTGTAGAGGGCGCGCAGCATGAGGATCGCACTGACCGCGAGCATCTGATAGCCGAGCAGCGGGAACAGCTCCACCTCCGCGGTGACCCGGGGCCCGCGCCCGGTGCCGAACACCACCAGGACCACCCCCATCAGCCCCGTACAGGCCCCCAGCAGGGTGACCGTCATCTGGTGGATCAGCCCGGAGACGAAGCGCCGCTCCCGCTCGTCGGCGAGCACCCGCACCCGGACCGTGAACCGCCCCTCCTCCAGCGACGCGCCGATCCGCTCCGCCCTCCGAGGCAGCCGCCGCAGCATCGGCAGCGCGGACAGGAACTCATGGGTCGCGCTCCGCGCCAGGGACGAGAACCCGGACGCGAGCCCGCCCTCCTCCTCGCTCCCGGTACCCGTGGCGCGGAACCGCAGCCGGTCGGTGAGGAGGTCCACGGCGATCGCCCGGGCCTCGTCGATCATGTTGAAGTCGGGGGTGATCCGGCCCAGGGTGCCCTCGATGGTCGCCAGGGCCCGGAAGACGGCGGCCACCTCCGGCGGAACGGCGAGACCGAACCGGGCGAGCAGCTGGAACAGCGCGGTGAACATCTCGGTGTCCGGCCGCGCCCCCGCCCCCAGGTGCTGGGCCATGAACTGCCCCAGCTCCCGCTCCAGCAGCAGCGAGTTGAGCATCAGGTCCTCGCTCCTGGTGGCCCTCGTGCCGAGCAGGGCCATCAGCGCGTCATGCAGACCGGCCCGGTCGCCGCGGTCGACGGCCACCAGCATCTCCTGGAGGGCATGGCGTACGGACGGGTCGATACGGCCCACCGAGCCGAAGTCGAGCAGGCCGATCCGTCCGTCGTCGAGCAGCAGCACATTGCCCGGATGCGGATCGGCGTGGAACACCCCCGCCTTCAGGATCTGGTGCAGCATGGCGGCGAAGGCGGTCCGGGCGATCCGGTGGCGGTCCAGCCCCTTGCGGTCCGCGACGGTCGCCGCACGGTCGAAGGTGACCCCCTCCAGCCACTCCTGGACCAGCACCCTGGCCGTGGTGAACTCCTCGTACACCCGGGGCACGCGCACCAGGGCGTCCGCCTCGTACCCGCCGCAGGACGCCGCCACCACCGCGGCGTTGTTGGCCTCGATCCGGAAGTCCAGCTCCTCCCGCACCGATGTGGAGAAGCCGTCGCCCAGATCCCGCAGCCCCATGGCGTGGGAGGACCGGGACCGCTGCTGGAGGCCGCGGGTGACCGCGACGACGATGTCCAGGTCGCGCTCGACCATCTCGCGGATGCCCGGCCGCTGGACCTTCACCACGACCACCGGACCCCCGCGCAGCTTGGCGCGGTGGACCTGGGCGATCGAGGCGGCCGCGAGCGGGACCTGCTCGATCCACTCGAAGGCGTCCTCCACCGGCCTGCCCAGCTCCGCGCGCAGCAGCGCCGCCACGTCCCCCCACGGCGCGGGCGCCACATCGCTCTGCAGACGGCTGAGTTCGTCGATGAAGTGCGAGGGCAGTAGATCGCGCCGGGTGGACAGCAGCTGGCCCAGTTTGATGAAGGCCCCGCCGCACTCCTCCAGCGCCAGCCGCAGCCCCCTGGCCATCCGCTCGCCGAACTCGCCCGGTCGCAGGGCCCGTTCCAGACTGTGCCGGCTGCGCAGCGGACGGCTCAGCCCGTGGCGCATGAAGATCCGGCTGATCTGCGAATAGCGGCGGGTGCGCCGCAGCCGGCTGCGCATCGCGCGCCACAGCCGCATGGGCAGCGCCCAGCTGCCGCGCGGCAGAAAGACCTCGGCCAGCACCAGGGTGGCCATCGCGGCGAGGACGGACACCCCGACCTGCACGCCGTACAGCACGCCCATGCTCTGCTGGTCGTGCATGGTCGGCTTGAAGACGAGCATCGCGCCCAGCCCGACCAGACCGGCGCCGAGGGCGCGCAGCGGGCCCACCCGGATGCCGAGCAGGCGACCGGAGATCGCCGAGACGCCGAAGACGAAGACGCCCAGCGACGACACGGCGATCAGCACGATCAGCAGCCCGAAGGACAGGTCGTCGATGCTGGTGGCAGCCAGCCAGGTCATGGCACGTCCCCCCGGGTGCGATGAACAGTGCGTCAACAGTAGTCCGGATCGTCCGGCTCGGACCGTGCTGCCCGCATGTCACGCAGCAACCTGCCAGACACACACCACGGGGCCCGACGTCGGGATGTCGGGCCCCGTGGCGCGGGAGGGCGTGGCGGGCGTCAGCCCATCGCCTCGATCAGGCTCTTGGGCCGCATGTCGGTCCAGTTCTCGTTGATGTAGTCCAGGCACGCCTGGCGGTTGTCCTGGCCATGGACGACGGTCCAGCCCGCGGGTACCTCCGCGAAGGCCGGCCACAGCGAGTGCTGCTGCTCGTCGTTGACCAGCACGTAGTAGCTGCCGTTCTCGTCCTCGAAGGGGTTGCTCATGGCGTGATCGCCTTTCTGGCGGGTCTATTGGGCCTATCGGGTCTGTCTGGTCTGTCTGGTCTGTCTGGTCTTTGCGAGCGGGTCCGGTCAGCCGCAGCCACCGGCGTGGCCGGCGTCACCGGCCGGGACGAGCAGGGCGGGCTCGACCCCGCGGTCGTTCTCCCGCTGTTCCACGACGGCGGTCCGGGTCTTGGCACGGACGCTCGCGACGAAACCCGAGAGCCGGTCCAGTCCCCAGAACTTGTCGTGCCGGTGGATGAAGAACGGCACTCCGAACACTCCGTCGCGGTCCACCGCCCGCAGCGCCTCGACGCCCCGCCGGCGGATCTCCGGATCGTCGACCGCACCGGCCAACGCATCGGGGTCGAGGCCGAGTTCATGGCCGATCGCGGCCATGGTGGCGCGTTCGGAGATGTCGATGCCGTTCTCCCAGCGGGCCCGGTACACGGCGTCGATGAAGTCCCGCCCGCGGCCGGCGTCCTCGGCGACCAGATAGGCGAGATGGGAAACGTCCCAGTTGGGAGCGGTGTCGATCGGCCAGGCCACCGACAGGCCACGCTCGATGGTCGCCCGCTTGACGTCCTGGAGGATGTAGAAGTGCTTCTCCTTCGACATCGCGACATAAGGGAGGTGGATCCCGGCGTCGGCCAGCATGCGCTCGCTCACCTCGTCCGGCTCCCAGTACGGACGCCATTCGATCGCGTCCGCCACATCGGGCGCGTTCTCGGTGAGTTCACGGTAGGCGAGCCAGGAATAGGGGCTGCGGAGTGAGAAATACCAGCGCGGTGGTTTGACGGCCAATGAAACCTCCTGGTTCGGGGCGAAGCTAGATGGTGATGCCGCCGTCGATCTGGACGACGGAGCCCGTGACATAGGCCGCACGGTCCGAGACGAGGTACGAGACGAGGTCGGCGACCTCATCGGCCCGCCCCAGCCGCCCGAGCGGCACCGACTCCAGCGCCTTGTCCTTCACCTGGCCGGTGAGCACGGAGGTCATGTCGGTGTCGATGAACCCCGGGGCGACGACATTGGCGCGGATTCCGTACCGCCCGACCTCCTTGGCCAGGGCCCGGGAGAAGCCGATGATCCCGGCCTTGGAGGCCGAGTAGTTGGACTGGGTGGCGTTGCCGTACACACCGGCGACCGAGGAGATATTGACGATCACCCCGCTCTTCCGCTTCATCATGCCGAACGCCACGGAGCGGCAGACGTGGTAGACCCCGTCGAGGTTGACGTCCAGCACGTCATGCCATTCGTCGTCCTTCATCAGCAGCAGGGGATTGTCACGGGTGATACCGGCGGCGGTCACGGCCACGTCGATCGGACCCAGCGTCTGCTCGGTCTCCGCGACCAGCGCGCGCACCGCCCCGGCGTCACGGACGTCGACCCTGCGGCTCAGTACCCGAACCCCGGTCTCCATGACCTCCTTCTCCAGCTCCAGGGCGGCCGCCTCGTTCGACTGGTAGCAGAAGGCGACATCGAAGCCGTCCCGTGCCAGACGCTCCACCGTCGCCCGGCCGATTCCCCGTGAACCGCCGGTGACCAGCGCCACCCGGGATGCGTTCTCTGCCATTGGTTCTCCAAAGCGATTCGGCCGGCCGCGTGGGACCGGATGTCTGTTGCCGGGGTCAGGCGAGAGCGGGGGCAGGGTCCCCGGGCCGCAGCTCCCCCGCCGGGCGGAAGGCCAGCACCGCGAGGCCGACCGTCAGAGCGGGCTCACCCGCCACCGTGGAACCGCCCTCGATGATCACGGTGTCGTCCACCACCCGGGTGATGGACGCCCGGTGTTCCAGTACGTCCCCCGGCAGCACCGGCCGGTGGTACTCGACCCCGGACACGCTTCCGAAGAGCATGACCTGGCCCTCGAGCACATCGGGATCCGGCGACTCCCAGGTGGCCAGCAGCCCGGCCGACTGGCACCAGGACTCCAGCAGCAGCACCCGCGGATAGGCGTAGGCCTCCGCCGCCGCGTCCGGTCCGAGCCCCTGGTACCAGGGCTCATTGCAGGTCACGGCCTTCACTGCGGTCACCCGCTGCCCCGGGACCACTTCGGTCACCCGGTCCAGCAGCAGCATCGGGAACCGGTGCGGCAGCACCTTTCTGATCTCGAACTGACCGATCATCACGCCTCCTCGGCCGTGAACCGCAGTCTGACCTGGGCGGCGGCACCGCGCTCGGTGGCCACCTTGGCGGCGCACCGCCACGCCCCGGACCCGCCGGTCCACACCAGGTCCACCTCCAGCCGGTCGCCCGGGAAGACCGGCCTGAGGAACCGTGTGCTCTCCACCGCCACCAGTTCCAGACCGGCCGAGCCCGGCGGAGGGGTCCGCAGACCGCTGAGGTGCACGCACTCGATCACGCAGACCCCGGGGAAGATGGGGAAGCCCGGGTAGTGCCCGGGGAAGACCGCCTCGTCCTCGCCCACCGTGACGGCCGTCACCGCACGCACCTTGCCCCGGCTGTCGGCGGCGGCCGGACGGACGACCTCCACCCGCGCGGCGATCGGACTGCTCGGCCGGGTGCCCGGCGTTCCGGCGGTCCCGGCGGTCCCGGCGGTCCTGGTCGTCCCGGCGGCCCCGGCAATCCCGACGGCCCCGGTCATCGCGGACCGGCCAGACGCAGCAGGGCGCAGCCGACCGCGCCGTCACGGTCGACGGAGGTCACCAGCGCCACCCGGTCGGCGGCCTCGGGGGTGGTTTCGGCGTGCACCAGCACCCCGGCGATCTGGAACGCCGCCGCCGCGGCCCCGGTGTCCCCGATGAGCGCGGCCTGGGTGAGGTGGACGGGATCCGCTCCCTTGGCGGCCTCGGCCACGGCGGCCCGCTCCTGCTCCCCGGACGGGCCGGGCGCCTCGCTGGTGGAGACCGCCCAGATCTCCTCCGGGCGCACCCCCGCGCGGTCCAGGGCCCGGCGCAGACAGGCCGCCAGCGCGGGGCGGACCCCGCCGTCCAGGGCGATGCCCATCTCCACCGCGAGGATCTCCGCCAGCACCGGCTGCTCGGCGTCGTCCCGCGCACCGGAGCCGCGCTGCACCGCCGACGACGCACCAACTGTGCAGGCAGTGTCGTCCCGCGCACCGGAGCCGCGCTGCACCGCCGGCGACGCACCAACTGTGCAGGCAGTGTCGTCCCGCACACCGGAGCCGCGCTGCTCCACCAGCAGCAGTCCGCAGCCCTCACCGGGCAGTTGCGCGGGCCCCTCGGTGCCCGGCCGGTGCGCGTGCCGCTCCAGCCAGGAGCGGGCGTGCGAGAACTCCTCGACCGCACCGCACAGCACGGTCCTGGCCCGGCCGAAGGTGAGCAGCCGGCGCGCGTAGTTGAGGGCGTACAGCCCCGCCGCGTGGCCACCGGCGATCGTGGTGTTCGGCCCCTTGAGCTGGTGCCAGATCGCGCTCTGCCCCGCGGCGCAGTTCATGACGGCGTTGGGAAAGCGCGCCGGGTCCACCAGATACGGCTTCTCCCCGGTGAACGAGTCCCGGGTGAAGTCCATCTGGCTCTGCACACTGCCGGTGGTGGTGCCCAGGACGAGGGCGGCGTCCTCGCCGGTGGCCACCCACCGGTTGCGCGGCGCGTCGTCGAGCAGCCGGGCGACCGTGGTGACCGCGAGGCCGGTCACCCGGTCCATGGAGCGGACCCCCTTCTTCCCGAGCACCGTACGCAGGTCGAAGTCGGGCACCAGACAGGCGCGGTCCCCGGCCGCCTGCCACCGCTCGTCGTCGAGCCCGGCCGCCGCGGGCCGGCGTTCCCTGATCCCCTCGGTGAAGGCCGCGCGGCCGATCCCGAAGGGCGATACCGCCGACCAGGCCGTGATGACCGGTCGATTCACAAGAGCTGTGCCGCCACTCATGTCTGCTCCGTCGCTCCGTCGCCGTCGTCGGTCAGGATTCGCCGCGCAGCGCCTTGGAGACGCGCTCGTCGAAGTTGATCAGGTTCCAGTCCCGCCGGTTCTCGATCAGGGCGTAGCCATGGGTGACCTTGCCGGTCGCGGTCGGCACCAGCCTGCCGTCGCGCACCACATAGCAGTCCATGCGGGAGGTGTAGGTGAAGTCCTTGAAGACGTTCTCGACGGTGTAGACCGTGTAGAGGTCCTCCTCCATCAGCGCCTCGTCCAGGATCTGGATCCTGGAGTGCGGGCAGGCGGGGATCCACCGGCGCTCGTCCAGCAGGGTCTTCACCGAGATGCCCCGGTCGGCGAGGAAGAGGTCCACGACCTCCTCCATCTGCCGCAGATAGCTGGACATCTGGAGCCGCTCGGAGAAGTGGCAGTACGGGTAGGGGATCCGCCACTTCCAGCCGAACGCGTTCTTCCCCGAGGTCAGCAGGTCGAGCACCGGATCGGGGCCGGAGGTGCCGCGGCCGGCCGACAGCGAGGTGGTGACGGCCGCGAGGTCGGCGCCGGTCAGCTCCGGCGGCTCGGGGGCGACGGCGCCGGGGGTGCTCAGCCGGTCGGTGACGAACCGGGCGAGCTCGGCGGGCGGTTCACCGGCCGCCTCGACATAGCTGTCCGAGCGCAGCACCACCTTGGCGTTGGCGCCCACCACCTTGGTGTCCGCGCCGTCCCGCTCGGCGTGCAGGGACACCGTGAAGGAGATGAAGGAGTCGTCGTCCCCGGCCGTCGGCACCACCCGCGCCTGGACCGTCTCGTCCATGTAGAGGGCGTGCAGGATCCGGGTGTCGAGGTCGACGACGTCCACGCCGAGACCATGTTCGGCGTACAGCGCCCGCGCCGGAAGGTCCGCGTCGGCGAAGTGGCAGAGGATCGCCTCCTCGACCAGGTAGTTGATGTGCTTGAACCCGATCCAGGTGCAGATGTTGGAGCCCTCGTACCGGGTGCGCAGCGACGCGGTCGTCTCGCTGGTGAGCAGCCTCTTGACGGCGCCTTCGGCCACTGTGGTCATCGATCGTGCTCCCATGGGAATCCGGGGCCGGGACCGCCGTGCGGACGGACGGCCGAACAGGTGCTGACGAAGCGGTCGAGCAGGGCGGCGAACTGCCGGGCCCGCTCGATCATCAGGAAGTGCCCGCAGTCGGGCAGCAGACGGAACTCGGCGTCGGGGAGGCCGTCCGCGAGCGCGCGGCCCTCGGCCGGCGGCGCGGCGAAGTCGTCCGCACCGGCGAGGACGAGGCACGGCACGGTGAACCCTCCCAGCCGCAGGGCGGGGGTGCGCAGATAGATCTCGAAGAACCGCATCCAGCCATAGGGGCCGACCCAGTCCCGGATGCGCTCGGCGAGGTGCTGACGGGCCGCCCGGGGGACCCGGTCCCCGGCGTGCACCCGGATGCCCTCGGCGATCAGCGGGGCCATGTTGTCCACGGAGTACGCCAGGCTCGCCCAGTCGAACTCCTCGGCCGTGCGCCGGTAGAACGGGGCCACCAGCACCAGGCCGTGGATGCCGAACTCGGTGAACGGGTCCAGGCCCTCCGCGATCCGGCGGCCCAGGAACTCCATCAGGACGTTCGCGCCCATCGAGTGGGCGACCACCACGGCGGCGCCGCCCGGCACCGCGCGCAGGGCGTCGCCCGTATACGGCACGAGATCGCCCCGGGCGCTCCACCCGGCGACGCTCCGGCCCCGCCAGGGCAGGTCGGCGGCCCACATCTCGGGCCCGCCGGCCCGCCGGCCGTGCTCGACGCAGGCGTCCCACACCGTGCTGCTGTTGGACAGTCCGTGCAGGAAGAGCACCCGGCCCCGCCCGGGGTCGCCCTGGGCACGCCGGGTCACGACCACGGGGCTCTCCTTGTCGCCCCGCGCGGACGCCTCGGCGGGCCCACCGTCCTCCTGGGCGAGTCCCCGCACGAGACGGTCACCGGCAGACATCAGGCCGCTGCCCGCCCGCGCAGCGCGATGCCCGCACTGGCGTCGTCGGCGTCGGTGCCCGCGGTGGCGTACACCGGACCGGCTCCGCCCCGGGCGAACCAGCCGACGGCCGCGGCGCACTGGAGCACTCCCAGCGCGCCCGAGCCCAGGCCGAAGACCTCGCCCAGATCGTGCCGGGGGACGCCCGCCAGCAGGGTGTCCGGCACGACGGCCGTACGCTGTTCGGGCAGTTGCCACAGGGCCGGCCGGTCGCCGGTTGTCCTGGCCAGCCGGTCCAGAGTGCGGCCCAGTCCGGCGCCCCGGACGTAATCGCCGAGGACGGCCGGCGCGTTCACTCCCCGTTCGGCGGCCGATTCCTCGCTCTCCACCACCAGCGCCGCCGCCCCGTCGATGGTCCGCGATCCGCCGGTGAAGGCGCGCACGGACTCGTTGTCGGGTTCGACGCCGAGGACCAGCGCCCGGGAGGCCCGGCCACCGCGGATCAGCGTCGCCGCCCAGTGGACGGCGTCCAGCCCGGAGGTGGCGCCGTTGCACAGCATCAGGTTGGGGCCGCGCAGCCCGAAGCGGATGGCGACGGAGGAGGCGATGACATTGCTCGAGGCGTTCGGCAGGTCCATGGCGCTGCCCGCCGCCGCCGTCTGCTCGGCGATCGTGTCGATCGCCCGGCAGATGGTGTCGAGATTGCCGTAGTTGGAGCTCGCGACCATCGCGACGCTTCCGCCGGGGACGCGCAGGCCCCCGTCGTCCAGCAGACCGGCGTCGCGCAGGGCCGCGTCGGCCGCGCAGTAGGCGAGTTGAGTGGCCCGGTCCTTGTACCGCAGGCCCTTCCGGCCGACCAGGTCCTTCGGTTCGACGGGCGGGGCGTCCGCCGCCGGTGCCATCAGCTCCGGTGCCGACCTCGCGCGGGGCAGCACCACGCCGACCCCGCTCACCACCACGGTCATCGGGCCGCCTCCAGGATCGCGACGGCGTTGATGCCGCCGAAGCCGAATGCGTTCAACTGCGCCACGGTCAGCGACCGGTGAGCGGCCTCGCCGGTGACGAAGCGGAATCCGTCCGCCTCGTCCACCGGGTCGTCCAGGCCCACGGTCGGCGGCACCAGCCCCTCGGCCAGGCAGCGAAGGGTGACCACCAGATTGAGCAGCCCGGAGGCGCCGGAGGTGTGCCCGGTCATCGACTTGGTGGCGGTCACCAGGGGCTTGTCCCGGTCCGGGCCGAAGACGTCCGCGAGCGCGGTCGCCTCCGCCTCGTCGTTGAGCAGCGTCCCGGTGCCGTGCACCATCAACAGGTCGATGTCCGCGGGCTTCACCCCGCCCCGGGTGTGCGCCTCCCTGATCGCCTCGGCGATACCGGCCGGGTCCGGCGCCGTCACATGGAAGGCGTCGCAGTTGACCGCGACGTCCCGGACCAGGCCGTGCACCGGACGTCCGCCGGGGATCCGGCTGAGCACGACGGCCGCCGCGCCCTCGCCCATCAGGACGCCGTCCCGGTCGCGGTCGAACGGCCGCACCCGGGTCGGGGGCACCGGCTGTACCCGCTCCAGCAGGCCGTACATGGTCTCGGTGAGCACGTCGACCCCGGCCACGACCACCGTGTCCGCTCCCTGCGCCAGCAGGTCCACGCCCAGCGCCAGGGCGTACAGCCCGGCCGAGCACGCGTTGGACAGGGTGTGGGTGTCATCGGCCCCGAACGTCTCGCGCAGCGCGGTGCCGAAGTGGAGCTGGGAGGCCGGGAATTCGGCGCCCTGGGTGCGCCACAGCTCCACCGAGCGCAGCTCGCGCAGCCCGGTGCCGACCAGGACCGGCACCCCGCTCAGATCGCTGTCGTCGAGGCCCGCGTCGCGCACCGCCTGGCCGACCGCGTCCAGCAGCAGTCCGGTCGCCCGCCGGGTGACGTCCACCCCGGGTGCGGGGCGGTTGTCCACCTCGTACGCGTGGCGGGCCGTGTGCCGGGCGTGGTCGAAGCCGCGCAGCTCGGCCACTCCGGAGCGGCCCGCGCACAGGTTGCGGAACAGCTCGTCGACATCCCCGCCCAGCCCGGCCACGGCGCCCATGCCGGTCACCGCCCAGCTCATGCCGGCACCTCGACCGCCCAACCCGGCCACGGCCTCCGTATCGGTCCCGGTCCCCGTGTCGGTCACCGCCCAGCTCATGCCGGCACCTCGACCGCCCAACCCGGCCACGGCCTCCGTATCGGTCCCGGTCCCCGTGCCGGTCACCGCCCAGCTCATGCCGGCACCTCGACCGCCCAACCCGGCCACGGCCTCCGTGTCGGTCCCGGTCCCCGTGTCGGTCACCGCCCAGCTCATGCCGGCACCTCGTCGTACCGGCCGAGCAGCACCACCGCGTTGTTGCCGCCGAAGGCCAGGCCGTTGTTCTGCACGACCTTCAGCTCCGCCTCGATCGCCACGTTGGGCACGCAGTCCACGTCGCACTCGGGGTCGGTGGTGGTGTGGTTGATGGTCGGCGGAATGAACTTCTCGGTGATCGCCAGGGCGCAGCCGATGGCCGACAGCGCGCTGGCGGCGCCCATGGTGTGGCCGATCATCGACTTCATCGAGATGGTCCTGGGAGGACGGCTGCCGAAGACCTCGCGGATGGCGCGTGCCTCGGTGACGTCGTTGGCCTTGGTGCCGGTGCCGTGGGCGGAGATGAGGTCCACCTGGTCGGCCTTGACCCCGGCGTTCTCCAGGGCCAGCTGCATGCACCGGCCGACGCTGTCCTGGTTCGGCGCCACCTGGTGGTAGGCGTCGCAGTTCAGGCCGTATCCGAGCACCTCGGCGTAAATCCGGGCGCCACGGGCCAGCGCGGACTCCAGGCTCTCCAGGACCAGCACCCCGGCCCCCTCACCGGTGAGGATGCCCTTGCGGTCGACGTCGAACGGCCGGCACCGGTCCGGCGCGATGGTGCCCAGCCGGTAGAAACCGGAGAACGTCTTGCGGCACATCGCGTCGGCGCCACCGCACAGCGCGTACTCCGCGTCCCCGGAGCGGACCGCGTCATAGCCGTAGCCCAGGGCGTAGTTACCGGCCGCACAGGCGGTCGGAATCGTCACCGCCTCCACATCGGACAGCTGCAACTCCTGTGCGATGGCCGCCGACAGGCGGCCGGCCGGAACGCGGCGGGCGAGTTCGGGCGACATGTGCTCGGGACCGTGGGCGATCTCGGCCTCGACCAGGTGGTCCAGGTCCCTCGATTCACCGTCGGTGGTCCCGATGGAGATCAGACCCGGCAGCGACCGCCAGTCCGCGATGGAAACCCCCGCGTCCTCGATCGCCATCCGGGCCGCGGCGACCGAGTACTGCGTCGCCCGGCCGAGGTGCTCGACCGCGAGGTGGCGTATCCACCGCTCGGGGGCGAAATCCTCCACCTCACAGCCGTTCGCGTGGTCGAACCCCTCGACGTCGAACACCGTGATCGGCTTGGCCCCGCTGCTTCCGGCGCGCAGTCCCCGCCGGAACTCCTCGACGCCCATACCGATACTGGAGACCACACCGAGACCGGTGATCACCACTCTTCGCGGGCTCGCATGCCCCGACTCCGCCATCCCGACCCCTTCGTCCGCTGTTCCGGCCGTGTCCGCAGATACGAAAGCGCCGCTTTACCAGCCGGCGGACTCGGCGACTACCTCGTAGACGCCCTTGAGGTGCACCATCCGGGGGAGTTCCGACTGGTCGATGGTGACGTGGAATTCCTTCTCGAGATTCGCGAGAATTTCGATGGAACGCAGCGAGTCAGCCGAGTGGTCCTCCTTGAAGAGGCTGGTCTCGGTAACCTCGTCCTCTTCGATCTCCAGAACATCGCAGACGATCTCCTTGATCTTCTGCACCCGCTCCTCATGCACCGAACTCATGATGGATCCCCCACTTTCGAACAAGGCCGACTCACGGGCCGTTTCCATTTTGGACTCGGATCTTTCTATGGCACCCCGCGATACCGCGCAATGCCCACTGCATAAAGCTGCCACATCCCGGTCGGCAGACCTGCCCGCTACCCGGATTCCCGCTCATCGGCGGTTATTTATCGGCGCTTCCCACCAGAACTATCCGCGCGGCCGGTACCGCGCAACAGCCGGTACAGGAAGCTGCCAGCGAATCGTTCTCGTCCGCCGCCATCCCCTGATCAGGGGCCCGGTCCCGTGGCTGGTTCGCACGGTGGGTCCGAGCCCCTGACCTCCTCCTCCCGGCATGCCGCGGCGGGTGCGCGGAGCACCGCGGGCGCGCCGGAGGGAGGCACCGGCGGTCGTTCGGGGGATGACCACCGCCGGAGTCGGATCTCCCGCCGTCCACTTCCGGGACACGGGGTGTTCCGTCAACTGACTGGATTTCTATCCGAGTTCGTTGATCTTCCACAATGGCGCTAACAGGAAGGTGCCAGCGCAGGGCCCGCCCCCCGCCGCGGGCCGGCGGGACGCCATGACACCATCGGTCGGTGATCGAGCTCGGCTACTCCCTCTCCCACCGCTTCCCGGACCCTTCACAGACGGACTACCGGAGCGCCCCTGTTCAGGCCCTGCGCCACGACCTGTTCTGCGGCGATGTCCACCTGACGGACACATCGACCGGCCGCGAACTGTCCACAGCCTGGGGATGGGTGCCGGTGCTGGACTTCGCCTGGGCGCTGTGCGACATCGTCGAACTGCTCGACCGGGATCCGCGCGGCAGCCGCTCCGCCACCCCCGTCCACGCCGAACTGGACTTCACCGAATCCACCGACCGGATGCGCTTCGAGCGGCGCTTCGGATGGGTGGACATCACCGCCGACTGGGCACCGGCCACGGATCCACCGCTGAATTTCTCCCATGCCGCACTGCGCCGCGAGGCCCGGGACTTCCTGCACGATCTGATCGCGGATCTGGTGGATCTGCACGACGAGCTCGCGGACAACCCCGCCATCTGGAATCTGCAGGCCCGTTTCCCCCGCGTCTAACCGAACGCCGTAGGCCGACCGGTCCGTCTATCACCGGCCTATAGTCATGGACCTCCACTGGAATAGGACGGCCATAGGCGGGCATTCCATGCTGGTCCCGCGGACATGGATGCCGGTCCGCACAGACGAGGGAGGTGCAGTGGAAAACGTATCGACCACTGAGATTCCGGCCGGAGTGGAACTCGATTTCACGGCCTGGCTCCAGCACCTGGAACGCCGGGACCTGGGCGATCCGGCGGAGTTCGCCGCGGTCGTCAGGGAGCTGGCGCTCGACCCGCACCGCACGGAGTACGCCGAGTACATCGGGCCCCGGCAGTCGCTGATGAGCGACGCGGGCGCCCGCTGGGCCAGCCTGGTGGCCATGCTCATCAACGCCGTCCACAGCACCATCGCGGACCCGCCTGAGGCGTCTTGAGCCGGATCGGCCGGGGCCCGGGGCCGCCAAGGGCCGCCCGGGGCCCGACCGGATCAGCCCGTACCGCCCGGCGGTGACTGCGGCCCCGGTCCGCGGCCCCGCTGCTCACGGGCGAACAGCCACACCAATGGGCGGTACCGGTACCGCAGTTGGTCCCCGTCGGCGATGATGTCCAGCAGGCGGACCTCCGAGATCGACTCCAGTACGTCCTCGGCCCGCCCCTCCGGCCACCGCAGCTCCACGGCCGCCTGACGCGCCGTGAACGCGGAGCCCTGGTCCCGGTACGCCAGCGCCCGGAACGCGTACCGGGCCGTCGGCGCCAGCCGGGCGTGACAGCGGCTCAGGGTCGTCCGCACATCGAGACTGCCCAGGGACAGCTCGCCCAGCCGCCGCTCCGCGGGCGCCAGCCGGTCCGCCAGATGCGCCAGCCGCCACTGCGGATAGGCCGCCAGCCGCGCCGCGCAGATCCGCAGCGCCAGAGGGAGCCCGTCGCACCGCGCCACGATCCGGTCGGCCGCTTCCGGCTCCGCCGCCACCCTCCCGGGCCCCGCGAGTGCCGCCAGCAGCAGCCGCCCCTCCGCGGCGTCCAGCGGATCGAGCCGCACCACGCGCACCCCCTCCACCGAGGTGAGCGACGAGTGACCGGTGATCAGCGTGCGGCAGCCGTCGCCGTTCACCAGCAGCGGGCGCACCTGCCGGTCCTCGACCGCGTTGTCCAGCACCACCAGCGCCCGGCGGCCGGCCAGCCGGCTGCGGTACAGCTGCGCCCGTTCGTCCAGGGCGGCGGGCAGATCGTGATGGCCGACGCCGAGCGCCCGCAGGAACCAGCCGAGCACATCCAGCGGATCCTTGGGCCCGCCGCCCTCCTCCCTCAGGTCGGCGTACAGCTGCCCGTGCGGAAAGTCCGCACGGCACCGGTGCGCGGCGTGCACCGCCAGCGCCGAGGTGCCCGTCCCCGGAGCGCCGGTCAGCACCGTCGCCCCGCCACGCCCGGGGGCTCGCAGCCCGTCCGACACGACCGCGAGCTGCTCGGCGCGCCCGCTCAGATCGGCGATGTCGGTCGGCAGCATGGCGGGCATCAGACCGGCCCAGATGTCCCCGGCCATCGACCCGGGCCCGGGGACGCCCGCCCGCCCCGCCTTGTGCAGCCGCACCCGGACCGGCTCCGGGGCGGCGGGACCGGGCAGATCGCCGCGCAGCACCCCGTGGTGGACGTGGCGCAGCCCCGCACCGGGGTCCATCCCGAGCTCATCGCGCAGCACCCGCCGGCCGCGCTCGTAGACCGCCAGCGCGTCCGCCCGCCGGTCACACCGGTACAGCGCGGTCATCAACTGTCCGCGCAGGCCCTCCCGGAGCGGATGCTCGGCCACCAGCCGGGTCAGTTCGGGTACGGACCGGGCGTGCCGGCCCAGCGCCAGCTCCGCCTCGATGCGGTGCTCCACCGCGCTGATCCGGGCCTCCTCCAGCCGCGGCAGCTCCGTCTCCCCCAGGAAGCCGGTCACATCCGACAGGGCGGGCCCCCGCCACAGCGCCAGGGCGGTGTGCAGCCGCTCGGCGGCGTCCCCGTACCGGCCGTCGGCGAGTTCACCGCGCCCCTGTTCGGCGAGGCGCTGGAACTCCTCCCAGTCGAACCGGGCCCCGCTGTGGTCCATGGCGTACCCCGGGCCCCGGCGGGCCAGCTGGAGCCAGGGGGCGCAGCGCTTCCGCAGCCGCGAGATATGGGTGTAGAGCTGCGCGGTCATCGTGACCGGCGGATTGCGTCCCCACAGCAGCTCGCTGAGCCGGTCGTCCGAGACCACCCGGCCGCCGGACAGCAGCAGAGCGGCCAGCACGGTCCGCTGTTTGGCGCCTTCGACGGGCAGCAGCAGCCCGTCCACGCGCACCTCCACCGGCCCGAGGATTCCGAACTCCACCTGCCGCACAGCTGCCTCCCCACGGCCTCGGTGTCGTTCGGTCCGACCACCCCCGCCCTCGTTCGTCCCACCCCGCCCCGCCGTCGGCGAGGCGTCAGCAACCTGACAACTCGGCGATCCGCACCGCCGCGTCGATCGCCTCACAGCCGAGCTGATGCCCCGGATTGCGGCTCACCCGGCTGATCGGCCCGGAGAGCGACAGCGCCGCGATCACCCGCCCCTCCGGGGAGCGCACCGGCGCCGATACGGTCGCCATGTCCGGCTCCCAGCCCCCGACGCTCTGGGCCCAGCCCCGCCGCCGTACGCCGGAGAGCATGGCCGCGCTGAACCGGGCCCCGCGCAGCGCCTCGTACAGCACCTCGGGTTCCTCCCACGCGAGCAGTACCTGGGCCACCGCCCCGGACTTCATGGGAAACGCGGTGCCCACCGGCATCGGCTCACCGCCCAGCACCTCGGAGGAGGCCACACAGATCCGCATCCGGCCGCGGCGCCGGTGGAGCCGGGCGCTCGTCCCGGTCCGGGCGCTCACCTGCGCCAGGACCGGGCCCGCCTGGACCTTGAGCCGGTCCTGGCGCGCCTCGACGACCATGTCGCCCAGCCGGGGGCCGAGGGCGAAGCGCCCCTGCCCGTCGCGGGCGACCAGCCTCAGCCGCTCCAGGGCCACCACCAGCCGGTGCACGGTGGGCCGTTTCAGACCGGTGTCGGAGACCAGCCGGGCCAGCGTGGCGGGGCCGCTCTCCAACACGCCGAGCAGCAGTGACGCCTTGTCGAGCACGCCCACTCCGCTCATCGGCGGCGGTGAGGTCATCGTCGAGTGGGCCATGGACTCAACCCAGATGCTCGGCAAGCGCGCGGACGACGGCGTCGCGCTGCTCCACCAGGTAGAAGTGGTTCCCCGGCAGCACCCGCAGTTCGAAGCCCGCCGGCGCCACCTCGCCCCAGGCGGCCATGTCCTCCGCCGTGATGTGCGGGTCGCCGTCCCCGACATGCGCCACCACCGGGCAGCCGACCGGCACCGCGGTACGGGGGCCGTACGTCCCGACCGCCTTGAAGTCCGCCCGGAGCGCGGGCAGCACCACCTCGCGCAGATCCGGGTCGTCCAGCAGCTCGCCGTCGGTGCCGCCGAGCCCCCGCACCTCCTCCAGCAGCGCCTCGTCGCCGCCCAGGTAGGTGGTCCGGGGCGTCAGCTCGTGCGGGGCCTTCCGGCTGGAGACGAAGAGCGCCTGGGGGCGGATGCCGTACCGGCTCTCCAGCCGCAGCGCCACCTCGTACCCCACGGACGCGCCCATGCTGTGGCCGAAGAGGGTCAACGGCACGTCCGCGAAGGGCAGCAGGGCCGCGGTGACCTCGTCCGCGAGGTCCTCGATGCGGTCGATGCCCGGCTCGGCGAGCCGCTCCTGCCGGCCCGGATAACGCGTGGCGAGCACTTCCACCCCGTAGTCGAAGGCGGTCCCCCAGCCGTGGAAGAACCCGGCGGATCCCCCCGCGTGCGGCAGGCAGACCAGCCGCCCGCGCGGCGCCGCCCCGGTCCCGTATCTGCGGAACCACTTGCTGTCGATGCCGACGGCCATCTTCTCCACGCCCCTCCTCGTCATCGTCGGCCGATCCCCCGTCGCCCTGGTGACCCGCCCGCATTCCTTGCGGCCAGTTCTAGCCGCGCCCCGATGCACCGGGCAACGGCCGGTCATGAAGCTGCCATTGAGCCACTGAAAAGAATGCGATGGCTGTCACCGTCGCTCGCCGGCGGATTGCGAGATGAGCAGACCGAGTTCCGCGGCGCGCACTCCGGCCTGAAATCGTGAATTCGCCCCGAGTAATGCCATGATCTCCGCGACATATCTTCGGTAGGTGCGGACGGACATCGTGAGTTCCCGAGCCGCGACCTCGTCGGTCACCCCGGCCCGCAGCCGCTCGAGTATCTGCTGTGCGATATCCGCCCGCGTCTTGTCACCGAATTCGATGCGGTCGGAGACCTCGACCGCGTTGCGCCATACCCCGTCGAACAGCGCGACCAGCGGCTGGATGACACCGGGGGCGCGGACCACCGAGGCCCGGCGGCCGGACACCGACGCGGCGCACACCAGCGCGTGCTCATTGTCGGCGATCACGGCGACCAGCGCGGGGATCCGGGCCACCCGGGTCCGTACCCGCGGTTCGGCGGCATGCGCCGAGACGAACCGCCAGTCGAGCGTCGAGGGCGTGCACAGCAGCCGCACCCGGGAGGTCTTCCGCCCCGTACCGGACAGCAGCGCGGTCAGGGCACCGTGGACCGCCTCGGAGTACGCGGGCTCCGCGGCGAGCACCACGTCGACGTGTTCGGCCGCACCCGTGACCAGCCGCGCCGCCGTCTCGACGGCGTCCTCATGGGTGTCGATGACGTCCACCATGGAGTCGCGGTGCAGCTGATTACGGCGTCTGTCCACCGTGGACGCGAGGAGCGCGCTGACTTCCAGCAGCTCCCGTTCGAATTCATCGGCGGCCTCGACCGGAACGAGGTCGACCTCTCGACGGCTGCTGCCCGAAGAGCTCTCGGACACCCCGGATGGCACACCACTCACCCCCGCGTGAGTTCTTCATCGCGTATCAACCGCGGAACACCCACTCGTGTCCGCCCATCGGCACGGCACGGCACGCACCGCGTCGCTCCCCGGGTCAGTCGGCCGTCGACAGCAGGCCCAGCTCGACCGCCCGCACTCCCGCCTGGAACCGGGAGCTGGCCCCCAACGCCCGCATGATCTCCGCGACATGGCGCCGGTAGGTGCGTAACGACACCTCGACCTCACGGGCCGCGACATCGTCGGTATAACCCTTGCAGAGCCGCTCCAGGATGCGCCGGGCGGACTCGGTCCGCAGCCGCTCGCTGATCCAGCGGTGCTCCGCGAGGCGCACCGCGCCCGACCACGCACCGGCGAACAGCAGATCCAGGGCCCGGACGGACGCCGTGTCCTCGATGACCGACACCACGTCCCCTCCCCCGCGCTCCACGGAGGACCGGACCATGGCCACGCTGCCGTCCACGATCAGCATCTCCATGACCGCGTCGACCACCTTGACCTGCGTGTTCACACCGCTTTCCACGGCGGCCCGGGTCGCGGGGTCGGCGAGCGCACCAGGAGTGCACAGCAGCCGCACCGGAATGCGCTCATGGCCCGGCCCGGTCAGCCGACGCAGCGCCGACACCATGATCTCGGCCCGGTCGCCGCCGGCGGGGAGCGCGATGCTGATGCCGTGCCGGGCCCGGTCGACAAGCCCCTCCACGGCGTTCGCGACGGCCGCGTCATTCCCCTTCATGGTCACCACGGCGTGCCGGGCCACGGTGCGGCGGTGCAGATTCACCGTCGATTCGATCAATTTACGGGCCTGGAGCAGTGCCTGCACGACACCGTCACGTCCCGGTTCGGGACCACCGGGTCCCGAAGCCGTGCCTATCGCCGCCGGTTCCCCCGCTCTCGCGGAAACAGGCGCCATCGCCAAACCTGTCACGCTTTACCCCCGTTATGACACAACGATCACCAGCGGACATCGGACCGGTAGGTCCGGGATGCGGCTGGGAGGTTGAAGTGAGTGGCCATCCCCCTGAATGGCCAGGTATGTTCCGTCGCCAAAGGTTGAAAGCCGGAACACTTCAATTATCGATGCGCGGCCGACAGTAGTTCCCACTCCTACGCCAGTCAACGCGTCCAAGTCGGCACAGAAAGAGTAGGCAGGTCTTCCCCTTATCGGCCCCCCTTTGGCCCCCCGCGCGAACCCCCGAAGTTGTCAGCTAGCTGCAGTACAGCCCCGGGCTCCCCCGCCTCCGACGTCGTGATCATCACTGTACGCATCGGTCAGGAGGCTTTCAGCGAGCGTCCCGGGTTGTTTCTGTCCTGTTACTGCCAGCCAACATAGGGAATCGGAGAATGACCCCGACAAGCCGCGAACCAGCGGGTCAACCACTCCACATCCATGTGGCGATCATTCACATGAGGAGTTCCCCATTCCTGGGTGACCGCCGCCACAAGTCGGGCCGAAGTGGCGATTGCAGCATGCGTCAGGCCGCCGCGCAGACGCCCTTCATGCTGTCGATCAGCGCGAGCACCGCCCGTGCGGACGGAAGAATCATGCGGCCTTCCCTGGTGAGCTGGGCACCGGTGGAGTCGCGGGTGAAAAGCTTGGTGCCCAACATCTGTTCCAGGCACTTGATCTGGTAACTGATGGCCGGTTGTGAATAGCCGAGCACCTTGGCCGCTTGGTCCATGCGTCCTATCTCAGCTATGGAAACGAAAGCGCGGAACTCCCGCTCATGCATTTTGCCCCCTGTCCGGCGGCCACCATCCGATGGCCGTCGAGAACCCGTCGCCGAGAAGGCACGGGTTATCCGATCCGTCGAGACCATATCAACGTACTCAATCTTGGAAGGCAACATCCGGTGCAGGAAGCTGCAATGCGACGGGCCCCGAAGACTTCACAAGAGCGGAACATGCTGCAACGCCGGAGGTGAAGAACCCGGCTCCGATGAAAGTTCACGCGGCGTTCACCGCACACATCGCGCGGGCGGTCCAGGCAACTCGGCCGCGGGCGCACCGTGGCGGTCCACCGGGCCGGGCGGTATGAGGACGAGAAGGAGAGGGCGAGCGGTTCCAAGGGGAAGGCGACCGGTTCCGGCGGCCGCGAGGACTTCACGGGCGGCGCCGCGAGGACTTCACGGGCTCGGAAGCGGTCGAGTGAGATAGCAAACGCCCCGGAGGGCAGACCGTCCGGGGCTTCTTCCCTGCTCGGGCTCAGAGCCGACTGTCGGGTTCGAACCGACGACCTTCGCTTTACAAGAGCGGTGCTCTACCAGCTGAGCTAAGTCGGCGTCCCCTGTAGTGTACCCGGCCCCGAGGTGTGATCCGTTCGAAAATTCTCGGGTCCTGGCTAGAGACATGGCCGCCCTCGCCGGTATAGCGTCACGCCAATCCACCTCCGGTGGACTAGACCCCTCCTTTACTCGGATCGTCCGGCACGTTCCTGCCGGTGAAGGGACAGATCACCATGGCCACCGTCACGTACGACAAGGCAACCCGGGTGTACCCGGGCACCGAGAAGCCCGCCGTCGACCAGCTCGACATCTCCATCGAGGACGGCGAGTTCCTCGTACTCGTCGGCCCCTCCGGCTGCGGGAAGTCGACCTCCCTGCGGATGCTCGCGGGGCTGGAGGACGTCAACGGCGGGACCATCCGGATCGGGGACCGCGACGTCACCCATCTGCCGCCGAAGGACCGGGACATCGCCATGGTGTTCCAGAACTACGCGCTGTACCCGCACATGTCCGTCGCCCAGAACATGGGCTTCGCGCTCAAGATCGCCGGCGTGAACAAGACCGAGATCCGGCAGAAGGTCGAGGACGCGGCGAAGATCCTGGACCTCACCGAGTACCTCGAGCGCAAGCCGAAGGCGCTGTCCGGTGGTCAGCGGCAGCGTGTCGCGATGGGCCGGGCGATCGTCCGGGAGCCGCAGGTGTTCCTCATGGACGAGCCGCTGTCCAACCTGGACGCCAAGCTGCGTGTGCAGACGCGTACCCAGATCGCCAGCCTCCAGCGGCGGCTGGGCATCACGACGGTGTACGTCACCCACGACCAGGTCGAGGCCATGACCATGGGCGACCGGGTGGCGGTGCTGAAGGACGGTCTGCTCCAGCAGGTCGACTCGCCGCGCAACATGTACGACCGCCCCGCCAACCTCTTCGTCGCGGGCTTCATCGGCTCGCCCGCGATGAACCTGGTCGAGGTGCCCATCGCCGACGGCGGTGTGAAGTTCGGCAACAGCGTCGTCCCGGTCTCGCGTGAGGCGCTGAGCGCCGCGTCCGACAAGGGCGACCGCACGGTCACCGTGGGCGTACGGCCCGAGCACTTCGACGTGGTCGAGCAGAACGGCGGCGCCGCCCAGGGCCTCACCAAGGCCTCCGACGACGCCCCGGCCGGTCTCGCCGTCACCGTCAACGTCGTGGAGGAGCTCGGCGCCGACGGTTACGTCTACGGCACCGCCGAGGTCGGCGGCGAGGTCAAGGACCTGGTCGTCCGCGTGAACGGGCGCCAGGTGCCGGAGAAGGGCGCGCAGTTGCACGTCGTGCCGCGGCCGGGTGAGACGCACGTCTTCTCGACCTCGTCCGGGGAGCGGCTCAGCGACTGAGGCCGCTGACCCGACAGTTCGTACCGACGGCGCCGTTCGTCCGCTTCCCGCGGACGGGCGGCGCCGTCGCGTTGGGGTGGGCGGGGAGCGAGCGCGCCGCGGTGTTGCGTTGTCGATAAATTCCCCGACATTCCGCGCATTTCGCCCCCGAGCGTCAACCCTCCGAACGCCAAGAGTGGGTTTCCATCACCCGGCCCGGTGACGGAATGTCGTCAAATCGTCGCTCCTCGCTACGATCACCGCATAGCGCAGTTCCGCACCACCCACTCCGTACCGCCCACTCCGTACCGCCCACCCGCGAGGAACCACCCCGTGAACCACGCAGCCCGCCGCATCGGCAGAACGCTCGCCCTCGTCCTCCCCGTCGTGCTCGTCCTCTCCGGCACCCTCGCGGTCACCCGCGTCCCCTGGGCCTCGCCGAGCGCCGAGTCGCAGATCCTCACCGCCTCGTCCGACCGGGCGTCCACCCATGCCACCCACCGGGCGCCGCACGAGCTGCTGCGCGACCGGCTGCTCGCCGAGCTCCAGGAGAAGAACCCCTCCGTGGCGCTCACCCACCTCCAGGTGGCGACGGCCGAACGGCCCTCGCTCGCCAAGCACTGCGCCTCCATCGCCCGTGCGCTCGGCCGCGCCGCGGTCGCCAAGTACGGCGGTGTGAGCCGCGCCCAGGCGTACGCACGGCCCGTCTGCGACACCTCGTTCGCGTCCGGGACCACCCAGGCGTACCGCTGACCGCGCCCCCGCCGTCCCGCCGGGGCTCTTCCCACCCTTGTTCCCCCTTCGGCGGTCCCCGCACCGCATATGGTGCGGTTCATGAGCGATGACGACGAGCGCAAGCCCGGGCATCACTACCAGACCGCGCGCCCCACACAAGCCGTCGTCCTGGCCGGAGGCCAGGGGTCACGGCTGCGTCCGTACACCGACGACCGCCCCAAGCCGATGGTCGAGATCCCGGGCACCGGGACTCCGATCATCGGCCACCAGCTGGCCTGGCTGGCCGCCGAGGGCGTCACCGACGCCGTGGTCTCCTGCGGCCACCTCGCCGCCGTCCTCCAGGACTGGCTCGAGGCGGCGGAGCTGCCGCTGCGGGTGAAGACCGTCGTCGAGAAGGAGCCGCTGGGGCGCGGCGGCGGCCTGAAGTTCGCCGCCGCCAGGCTCCCGGAGCCCGACCAGCCCTGGTACGCCACCAACGGCGACATCTGGACCCGCTTCTCGCTCCGCGACATGGCGGACTTCCACGACGAGCGCGGCGCCACCGCCACGCTCGCCCTCGCCCGGCCGCGCATTCCGTGGGGGGCGGTGGAGACCAATGAGTTCGGCCACGTCCTGGACTTCATCGAGTCGCCGCCCTCGCCGTACCTCATCAACGCGGGCGTCTACGTCTTCTCCGCCGCCTTCACCGCGCTGCTGCCCGACCGGGGCGACCACGAGCGCACCACCTTCCCGCGCCTGGCGCGGGAACGTCGGCTGGCGGGCTTCCCACTGCCCCAGGGCGCGTACTGGCGGGCCATCGACACGGCCAAGGACCTGACCGAGGCCGCCAAGGAACTGGCCGCAGGCCCCCCACCCCACGGCCACGGCCCCTTCGACTCGACGCCTGTGCCACACGCCTGAGCCCCGGATGCGCCACGCGACGCCCTCAGGCTCGGCCGCGGGGCCGCGCCCCGACGCCCCGACGCCCCGACGCCCCGACGGATCGTGCCGCCTGCGGCTTGCTCACGCCTGTGCCACACGCCTGAGCCCCGGATGCGCCGCGCGACGCCGTCAGGCTCGGCCGCGCCCCGGCGCCCCGGCGGATCGTGCCGCCTGCCGCGCGCTGTTCCCCGCCCCTTCCCACGACTGGAGCGCCGCCGGCGTGCCAGGAGGAGTCGCGATATGCGGCTCCGCCGCGAAGTGGGCTGCGCCCCAGCCCCGGGGTCCAGGGGCGAAGCCCCAGCCAGGCGGCGGAGCCGTGTATCGACGCTGCGGGAAGGGGCGGCGAGGCGAAAGACCCGCCGACCCCGCCGCCCCATCGTGCGCCGGCCAGGCCGGCACAGCCGCCAGGCCCAGTCATCCTGGGGTGCCGACGCGCAAGGGGTATCCGGGGCTCCACCCCCGGACCCGGGGTCTGGGGCGGAGCCCCGGTTGAGGGAAGGGGCGGGGAGGGGAACAGCCCGCCGCAGGCGCCAAGGTCCGCCGGACACCTCCCCAGTGCGCCCACAAGCCTGAGGCGGACGGCGGCTGTCAGGACGGGCACCGAACCCGCGCCGGCCCGTGAGCGGATGGCGAAGCCGTCGTGGGTGTCGCTGGGCGTCGCTGGGTGTCCTGTGCGGGAGCGCGATCGTTCTCAGCCGAGGAGGCCGCCCAAGGCGGCTTCCTCGGCGGCCGGGTCGCTGTAGTTGTATGTGTTGTCCTCCGGGGGGCCGCCCTCCGGGCCGCCCGCGGACAGGCCGCCACCGGCGCCGCCCAGCGAGGACGGGCCCGGCGCCGTCGGGGCGAGGGGGTGGCGCGGGGAGCGGGGGGCCGTACCCAGACCCGGGCGGGGCCGGGACGCGCCGCTGGGGCGGCCGGACGTGCCGGACGCCGAATCCGTCGCGCTCGGCACCCCTGACGAGGACGTCGACGCCGAGGAGTCCGTGGCGGACGGCTCGGGGCGGTGCGACAGCCGCTCGCGCGGCGACGGCGCGCCCGCCGTGCCCCCGCCCGTGCCCACCGTCCCGCGCTGCCCACCGCGCGGGCTCTCCGCGGGCTTGCTGGGCAGCGGCGAGCCGGGGAGGTTGTTCGTGGGCAGATCGCTCGGCTCCGGCGCCTTCACGACCTCCGAGGACCGTACGGCGGCGCCCAGCATCGAGCCCACCAGCAGCGTCAGCCCGGCGACCACCATCGCCATCACGCCGCCGCGGCGCAGCACCCGGCGCCGCAGCTCCCACAGTTCGGCCCGGGGGCCGAGCCGCCGCCACGCCTCGCCGGCAAGTCGGCCGTCCACCGAGTAGACCGGCGCGCCCGCGATGATCAGCGGGCTCCAGGCGGCGAGGTAGATGATGTCGGGCGCGTCATAGACCGGCACCGTACGCCAGCTCACGGTGACGATCAGCGCGGCGGACAGCAGCGCGCCGAACGAGGCGGCCAGCCGCTGCCACAGCCCGAGTACGGTGAGCACGCCGACCACGATCTGCAGGAACGCCACGGTCAGCCCGGCGCCCACGGGATGCTCCAGCGCCAGGTCGCGAAGCGGCTCGGCGATCGGCCACGGGTGCAGCCCGCGCAGCCAGGTGACCATCGAGCCGCGCTCGCCGCCGTCGAAGTAGACAGGGTCGGAGAGCTTGCCCATCCCGGCGTAGACGGAGATGAAGCCGAGGAAGATGCGCAGCGGGAGCAGGACGACGCCGAGGTTCATCCGGCGCCCGGGGTAGTAGGCGTGGCGTACGGACTCGGAGTGGCGGCGCGGGCGCGGAACCGCGGCGCGCCGCGACTCGTCCGGCTCGCCGTCGAGGGCGCCCGGCCGTCCGGAGGACACGCCGCGCCGCTCCGCCCCGGCCGCCCTGGCCACCGCGCTCGCCCTGCCCGCTTCGCGCGCTCCGCCCGCCTCGGCCGGGCCGTCCGCGCCCGGACGCCGCCGCCCACCGGACGACCGGGGCACTCCACCGGACGACCTGGGCACGGACTCCGTACGCGGGTTGCGCGGGCCGATGACCGTGGGCGCCGTGTCGTCGTCGAAGGCGATCCGCGGCAGCACCTGCGTGGCGCCCACGTCCTCGGCGCCCTCGCCCGCCCGGGAACGGCCCACACCATCGTTCAGGCCATCGGACAGACTGTCGGTCAGCCCCTCGGAGGAGTACCGCACGGCCTGCAGCAGCCGGGTCGCCGCGGTGTCCCCGCCGGGGCGGGTGCGGCCGCTCCACACCACGGGCGGCCGACGCCGGCCGGGGGCCGGGACGCGGGCGAGCCGGGCCGTGTCCGTCAGCGTGTTGCTGACGACCGGGACGCTGAGCTGCACCCGGAAGCTCGGGGCATTGACGGCGACCTGCGCCGGATCGCATGGCACCTTGGCCATGGTCAGCTGTGGTTCGTCGTCGAATCCCCCCGCGCGTCCCGCCAGGGGCGAAGGCATGCGGGCTTTTCTGGTCTCCACGTCCAACTAACCGAGTGACGGACGGGAAAGACACTGCCGGGGACGTCCCGATCTGTCCGAGGCCCGTCAAGATCATCGGGCCGGAGGGCGCCTCATGGACCGGGGCAGCCACGCCCCGGCCCACGCCCGTACCGGACTCGCCCCGCCCGGCGGCGCACCGCCACGCCCAGCGGCGGCGCACCGCTCACACCAGGGTCAGCCCCGGCGCCGTGCCGCCTCGTACAGCACGACGCCCGCCGCCACGCCCGCGTTCAGCGACTCCGCGCCGCCCGGCATCGGAATCCGCACCCGCAGATCGCAGGTCTCGCCCACCAGCCGCGACAGCCCCTTGCCCTCGCTGCCGACGACGATCACGACCGGGCCGTCCAGCACCTCGAGGTCCTGCAACTCGACATCGCCGTCCGCCGCCAGCCCGACCACCGTCAGGCCCGCCTTCTGGTAGGCCTCCAGGGTCCGGGTGAGGTTGGTCGCGCGGGCGACCGGGGTGCGGGCGGCGGTGCCCGCGGAGGTCTTCCAGGCGCCCGCGGTCATCCCGGCCGCGCGCCGCTCCGGTACGACGACGCCATGGCCGCCGAAGGCGGACACCGAGCGGACCACCGCGCCCAGGTTGCGCGGATCCGTGACGCCGTCGAGGGCGACGATCAGCGGGTCCTCGCCCTCGTCGAAGGCGGCCGCGCTCAGGTCCTCGGGGTGGGCGTACTCGTACGGCGGGACCTGGAGCACCAGGCCCTGGTGGTTCAGCCCGTTCGTCATCCGGTCCAGCTCGGCCTTGGGCGCCTCCATGAGGTGGATGCCGCCGCGGTCGGCCGCGACCTTCAGCGCCTCGCGCACCCGGTCGTCGCTGTCGATGAACTGCTGCACATACAGCGTGTTCGCCGGAACGCCCTCGCGCAGCGCCTCGACCACCGGGTTACGGCCCACCACCAGCTCGTTGGAGCCCTTGCCGCCGCGCCGCGGGACGGGGCGCTTGGCGGCCTGGCGGGCGCGGGCGTTGGCCATCCGCTGCTTGGCGTGTCCCTTGCGCATCTCGGCGGGCGGGGTGGGCCCCTTGCCCTCGAGGGAGCGGCGCCGCTTACCGCCGCTGCCGACCGTCGCGCCCTTCTTGTTGCTGGTACGGCGGTTCCTGCGCTGGCTGTTGCCGGCCATGAATGTCACCTGTCTCTTCACTGCTCAGCGCTGCTCGGCAAACGGCAACGGAAAACGTCGAACGTCACACGCGTCTACGGTCGAACGGTCGAACGGTCGTATGTACGGTCACAAGTGTGCCGCCCGACGCGGCGGGCGGCACAAACGGCCAGGTCAGCGGGTGCTCAGCTCCCAGCGCGGCCCGGACGGGGTGTCCTCGATCACCAGACCCGACTGCTGGAGCTGATCGCGGATCGCGTCCGCCGTCGCGTAGTCCTTACGGGCCCGCGCGGCCTGCCGCTGCTCCAGGACCAGCCGGACGAGGGAATCGACCACGCCGTGCAGATCCTCACCGCGGTCCGAACCGCCCGCCCAGTGCTCGTCGAGCGGATCGAGTCCCAGCACGCCCAGCATGGCCCGCACCTCGGCGAGCCGGGCGACCGCCGCCTCCTTGTCGTCGGCGGTCAGGGCGGAGTTCCCCTGGCGGACGGTGGTGTGGACGACCGCGAGCGCCTGCGGCACCCCGAGGTCGTCGTCCATCGCCTCGGCGAACGCGGGCGGCACCTCGGCGGCGGGCTCCACGTTCCCGGCCTTCTCCACCACGCGCTGGATGAAGCCCTCGATCCGCGCGAACGCCGACTCGGCCTCGCGCAGGGCCTCCTCGCTGTACTCGATCATCGACCGGTAGTGCGGGGTGCCCAGGTAGTAGCGGAGCACGATCGGACGCCAGCGCTTGACCATCTCGGAGACCAGCACCGAGTTGCCGAGCGACTTGCTCATCTTCTCGCCGCTCATGGTCACCCAGGCGTTGTGCGCCCAGTAGGCGGCGAAGTCGTCGCCGAACGCCTTGGCCTGCGCGATCTCGTTCTCATGGTGCGGGAAGATCAGGTCGACGCCGCCGCCGTGGATGTCGAAGGCGCGCCCGAGGTACTTGTGCGCCATCGCCGAGCACTCCAGGTGCCAGCCGGGACGGCCGCGCCCCCACGGGGTCTCCCAGCTGGGCTCCCCCGGCTTCGCCGCCTTCCACATGGCGAAATCGCGCGGGTCGCGCTTGCCGGTCTCGCCCTCGCCCGAGGGCTGGCGCAGTCCGTCCAGATCCTGGTTGGAGAGCTTCAGATACTCGGGGAACGAGCGCACATCGAAGTAGACATTGCCCTCGGCGGCATACGCATGACCCCGGTCGATCAGCTCCCGCATCATCTCGATCATCTCGGGGACATGACCGGTCGCCCGCGGCTCATAGGTCACGGGCAGGCAGCCGAGGATGTCGTACGCCTGGTTGAAGGCGCGCTCGTTCTCGTAGCCGATCGCCCACCAGGGGCGCTTCTGCTCCGCCGACTTCGCGATGATCTTGTCGTCGATGTCCGTGACATTGCGGATGAACGTCACGTCATAGCCGCGGTGGGCGAACCAGCGGCGCATGATGTCGAAGTTCAGCCCCGACCTGATGTGCCCGATATGCGGGGCGGCCTGCACGGTCGCGCCGCACAGGTAGATCGAGACGCAGCCCGGGTTGAGCGGGGTGAAGTCACGGATCTGCCGGGCGCTGGTGTCGTACAGGCGAATAGTCACGCATCAAGGGTAGTGGGAAGTGAACGGTGCCCCGTGCCCCTTCCCTCACGGGACACAGAAGCGTGACACTCGGGACGCGGGTGACACTCCGGACGCACCCGCGCGCCCCCTGACCGCCGGAACGCCGGGCGGCGCCACCGGAGCACCCGCGCGCCCATCCGGAACGCCGGGCGGCGCCACCGCCGGAGCGCCCGCCCCCCGTGCGGACCGCGGTCGCCCCTACCGCCGGAACACCAGCGCCGTCGCGATCGCCGCGAGCCCCTCGGCGCGGCCGGTCAGGCCCAGCCCGTCCGTGGTCGTACCGGACACCGAGACCGGGGCGCCCACGGCCGCCGTCAGCGCCTTCGTCGCCTCTTCGCGCCGTTTGCCGATCTTCGGGCGTACGCCGATCACCTGGATCGCCACATTGCCGATCTCGAAGCCCGCGTCCCGGACGATCCGGGCGGCCTCGGCGAGCAGCGTGGTGCCGGCCGCGCCGGACCACTCGGGGCGGCCGGTGCCGAAGTGGGCGCCGAGATCGCCGAGCCCGGCGGCGGAGAACAGCGCGTCACAGGCGGCGTGCGCGGCCACATCGCCATCGGAGTGCCCGGCGAGTCCGTACTCCTCGCCCTCCCACAGCAGCCCGGCGCACCACAGCTCACGGCCCCTCTCGAAGGCGTGCACATCCGTGCCGATGCCCACCAGGGGGAGCATCGCCGCGTCAGAAGCCATCGTTCGCCCTCCTGCGGGCCAGGACCGCCTCGGCCAGCACCAGGTCCAGCGGCCGGGTCACCTTGAACGCCTCCTCGTGGCCGGGGACGACCACGACCTCCACGCCGAGCCGCTCCACCATGCCCGCGTCGTCCGTGGCGCCCTCGCCCTCCAGGACGATCTTCTCGTGGGCGGCCACGAGCGTGGCGCGGTCGAAGCCCTGCGGGGTCTGGACGGCGCGCAGCAGGGCGCGCTCGGGGGTGCCGACCACCGGTTCGGGCTCACCGGCCCGCTCCCCGGTGCGCGGCTCGACCCGCTTCACGGTGTCGGCCAGCGGCAGCGCCGGGACGACGGCGGGCGCCCCGTCCCGTACGGCGTCGACGACCGCGTCCACCGTGTCCACGGGCACCAGCGGCCGGGCCGCGTCGTGCACCAGCACGGTGGTGACGGTCTCGGGGACGGCGGCCAGCCCCTTGCGCACCGACTCCTGGCGGGTCTCGCCGCCGGGCACGACGACCACCTCGGTGGTGTCGCCGAGGCTGCCGCTCAGCGGATGCGCGTCCAGCAGCCGCCGCACCTCGTCGGCGCCGTCCGGCGGGGCGACCACGACGACGAGGGAGACGGAGCGGGATCCGGCCATCGCCCGTACGGCGTGGACGAGCATGGGCGTGCCGCTCAGCGGACGCAGCGCCTTGGGGGCGCCCGGCCCCAGCCGCACGCCGCGACCCGCGGCGGGGATCACGGCGGCGGTGCGGGCGGTTCGCCCGGACGCGCCGGAGCCGTCGTGATCCGGTGCGGACATTGAGTTGGCGTTCAGGTTTGCTTCCTCAGCCGAGATGGGTATGGCCACAGCGTGCCGGGCGCGATGCCCCGACCGGCCCCTTCCGTGACGACTGGTCGAGCCAGCTGCCCGGGCCCGGCACACCTACACCGCGCACCGTGCGCGCGGTGGCGCATCGGCACCAGGTGCGATGGGCCAGGTGCGATGGACCGGGGGCTCAGAGATCGCTCGGGGGATCAAAGGAGATCACTCGGGGGATCAGTGACGCCCGGCACGTACACATGCCGCAGCGCCCGGCGACAGACGATTAGCGGGAATTCACGTCTGAGTCACTCGGGCACCACGGCATTGATTTGTCAGGACGCGAGAACCTCGTCGAGCAGGGCCTCGGCCTTGTCCTCGTTGGTGCTCTCGGCGAGGGCGAGCTCGCTCACCAGGATCTGGCGGGCCTTGGCGAGCATGCGCTTCTCACCGGCGGAGAGTCCGCGCTCACGCTCTCGGCGCCACAGGTCACGCACGACCTCGGCAACCTTGATCACATCGCCGGAGGCGAGCTTCTCGAGATTTGCCTTGTAGCGACGGGACCAGTTCGTCGGTTCTTCCGCATACGGTGCGCGCAGCACCTCGAAGACCCGGTCCAGCCCGTCTTGGCCGACCACATCACGCACACCGACGAACTCCGCATTGTCCGCCGGCACACGAACCGTCAGGTCACCCTGGGCGACCTTCAGCACCAAGTAGGTCTTGTCCACGCCTTTGATCTGGCGAGTTTCGATGGCCTCGATCAGCGCGGCCCCGTGATGGGGATAGACCACGGTGTCGCCAACCTTGAACGTCATGTGACAGGTACCCCTTCCGTGGCTATCTAGGGTAACACGGGAACGCCTTCTTCTGAATGGCGTTTTCGCAGGTCAGGGCATATCTCGGGGCTTGACAAGTGCGGCAGGAACGTGCTGCGCGAGGCCCGCGGAACCGGGTATTCGCAGGTGGGAGCGGCTGTCCGGGCACCCCGAAACCCGCCCGTTACGCGTCGGAAGAAGCCCGGACGAGTGGCCCTACGTCCCGTTTTGCCGGAGTCCAGTCGATGGACTTCCGCTACTCCGTTCGGATCAGAAGCGAGGGATCCGGCCCCGATTCGCGAATTGATCACGGAGTTGATCACGCAGAGCGGATCAAGTCTGTGATCAATTCTCGGACATGCATGGATTCCTTACCGATAATCTCCCGCGCGGCCGGTAGAGCCGATATTCGGGACTTCGGGACGGTGGCGTACGGACCGCGTAACGCACCCGGGAAGCGCGCCGGAACCATGCCGGAACCACGCCGGAACCACCCCGGAACCGGCAGCGTACGGGCCTGCCGCCCCGGGGCCGGTCGCCTTGGGGCGGGTCGGGTGCGGGCCGAAGAGGGCGGATCGGTAATCTAAGCGCGCTGATCCAACCTTTACCTCGTCCTAGGAGATGCCGCCGCCGTGAGCAGCAGCCTTCGACGCGGCGCCCTCGCCGCAGCCGCCATCGTGGTCTCGGTCGCCCCGCTCTCCGCCTGCGGAGCCGGGAACGACGCGCAGACGCTGGGGGTCAAGCCCGACAACGCCGCGACGTCCATCGGGGACATCAAGATCCAGAACGCCACCGTGGTGACCCAGCCGGACCGCACCGCCGAGGGCCCGGCCGTCGTCACCGGCCGGATCTTCAACAACGGCAAGAACGACCAGACCGTCAAGGCCATCACCCTCCCCGGCACCAGCGCTCGGGTGAAGCTCTCCCCGGCCAAGGGCAAGGGCCCGGTCGTGGTCCCGCGCGGCGGCTCGGTGGCGTTCGGCGGCGAGGGCAACGCCTCCGCCGTCATCAGCGACGGGCGCGAGGCCACCCAGGACGGCAACGCGCAGCGGGTCGTCTTCGACCTCAGCTCGACCGGCAACATCCCGATCACCGCGTTCGTGGTCCCGGCGAGGAGCTACTTCAAGGGCTGGGGCCCGTCCGAGCTCCCGACCGCCAGGCCGTCGGGCTCGGCGACGCCCAGCGGCAAGCCGAGTGGTACGCCCAGTGGCACCGCCAGTGGTGAGCCCAGTGGCACCCCGACCGGCACGGCGAGCGGCCGGCCCGGCGGCGAGGAGAGCAGCGACGTCCCCAACGGCATCGCGTCCGGCGAGCCCAACCCGAACGGCGGCGGTCACTGAGACCCGCTAGGGCATGCGTGAGGGCGGCCCTGGACCTTTCCTCCAGGGCCGCCCTCACGCATGAGCCGCTTGCCACGGCTCGACCGAGCCGGTTTACGGCTCGAACTTGTAGCCCAGACCCCGCACCGTCACCAGGTACCGAGGCGCACCCGGGTCCGGCTCGAGCCCCCCTTCCCCGTGCGCCCCTCGCACCGCTCGGCCCTGGCGGGCCTCACGGGCTTCGGCACGCTGTGCCGGACTCCGTCCGGCGGTCCGGGGCTCAGGCCCGGCTTTACGGCTCGAACTTGTAGCCCAGACCCCGCACCGTCACCAGGTACCGAGGCGCACCCGGGTCCGGCTCGATCTTGGCCCGGAGGCGCTTGACGTGGACGTCGAGGGTCTTGGTGTCGCCCACGTAGTCCGCGCCCCAGACGCGGTCGATCAGCTGCATACGGGTCAGCACCCGGCCGGCGTTCCGGAGCAGCATCTCCAGCAGGTCGAACTCCTTCAGCGGGAGGTCAACCTTGCCGCCGCCGACCGTGACCACGTGCCGGTCGACGTCCATCCGGACCGGTCCGGCCTCCAGGGCGGCCGGGGTGACCTCCTCCGGCTCACCGCGGCGGCGCAGCACGGCTCTGATCCGGGCGACCAGCTCGCGCGAGGAGAAGGGCTTGGTCACATAGTCGTCGGCGCCTATTTCCAGCCCGACCACCTTGTCGATCTCGCTGTCCTTGGCGGTCACCATGATCACCGGGACATTGGACCGGCCGCGCAGCTGCCGACAGACCTCCGTACCGGGCAGGCCCGGCAGCATCAGGTCGAGCAGCACCAGGTCGGCGCCGTTCCGCTCGAACTCATCGAGCCCCTCGGGGCCGGTAGTCGCGATCGCGACCTCGAATCCCTCCTTGCGAAGCATGTACGACAGCGCGTCGCTGAACGATTCCTCGTCCTCGACGACCAGAACTCGGGTCACGGAAGGACCTCCGGGGCTGAGAGTGGTTCATTGGTGAAGGTCTCGTACGGCCGGCCGTGGTCCTCGCCATCGAGGTCTCCGGTGTCGTACGACTCGCTCGACTCGCTCGACTCGCGCGTCTCGCTCCGCGAGCGGTCCCGGTCCCGCGCCGCACCGGCTTCCGGGAGTCTCAGGGTGAAGGTGGAGCCCTGTCCCTCGGCGCTCCACACGGTGACCTCCCCGCCGTGCGAGGCGGCCACATGCTTGACGATGGCGAGCCCGAGCCCGGTCCCGCCGGTCTGCCGCGAGCGGGCCGGGTCGACCCGGTAGAAGCGCTCGAAGATCCGCTCGCGGTCCTTCTCGGAGATGCCTATGCCCTGGTCGGTCACGGCGATCTCGATCAGGTCCCCGCCGGTCGCGGGGATGCGGCGGGCGGCGATGCCGACGCGGGTGCGGGCCGGGCTGTAGTTGACCGCGTTCTCGACGAGATTGCCGAGCGCGGCGGCCAGCTGACCGCGGTTGCCCCAGACGTGCAGATCGGCGGTGCCGCCCGTGGCCATCGTGATCTGTTTGGTGCCCGCCTGATGGCGGCACCGGTCGATGGCCTCGGCGACGAGCTCGTCCACCCGGACCGGCTCGGCGTCCTCCAGCGGGTCGTCGTTCTGCACCCGGGAGAGGTCGATGAGCTCCTGGACCAGGCTGGTCAGGCGGGTGGCCTCGACCTGCATCCGCCCGGCGAAGCGGGTGACCGCCTCCGGGTCGTCGGACGCGTCCATCACGGCCTCGGACAGCAGGGACAGCGCGCCGACCGGGGTTTTGAGCTCATGGCTGACGTTGGCGACGAAGTCGCGTCGTACGGCCTCGATCCGGCGGGCCTCGGTGAGGTCCTCCACGAGCAGCAGGACCAGCCGGGAGCCCAGCGGGGCCACTCTGGCGGAGACCGCGAGCGCGTCGCCGCCCCGGCCGGTGCCGCGGCGCGGCAGATCGAGCTCGATCTGCCGGATCTCGCCGTCCCGCCGGGTGTCGCGGGCCATCGCCAGCATCGGCTCGACGGCCAGCTTGCCGCCGCGCACCAGGCCCAGCGCGTACGCGGCCGAGCTCGCCTTGACGACGGCGTCCGCCTCGTCGAGGACGACGGCCGAGGAACGCAGTACCGACAGCACTGTGTCCACGCCGGGCGGCAGCACGGCGTCGGTATGCAGCGAGGAGCGCGTAGGCTTCGCCTGTTCACGCTCGCTCCAGCGGAACGCCAGCATGGCGATGACGCCGGTGCACAACCCGGCGAGCGCCGCCACTGCGGCGATCGCCGCGTTCACGTTCATGCATCCAGGTTATGCGGGCGGCGAGACCCCTCCACAGCCCCGTGACGATCCCCTCGGTCAGACGTTGCCGAGAGTTCACCGAGGAGTCGGTACCGGTTCACTCCGGACCTTTCGTCGAGCGGGTCTCACACGGGGCAGCCGGGGCTGCGTTGCCGAGAGTTCACCTGGGCATCAGGTGTGATTAACGCCCGATGCCGGAAGCGGACGCGTTTCGGCCGGAGCGTGGAAGTGTGGGGCCCCGGGGCATGAGCCACGGAGAACTGCCAGGAAACCTGTCAGAGCCTGTCAAAGATCGTCACCGAGAGTCAGTGAAAGAGGTCAGTGATGCGGGACGCGTACCACGAGGAGCTTGATTCGATCGGGGACGGCCTGGTCGACATGGCCCGGCTCGTCGGTTCGGCCATCGGCCGTGCCACCACTGCCATTCTCGACGCGGACCTCAAGCTCGCCGAGAGCGTCATCGCCGCCGATGAGAAGGTCGATGATCTGCAGCGGGACCTGGAGGGACGGGCGATAGCCCTGCTCGCCCGGCAGCAGCCGGTCGCCACCGATCTGCGGATCGTGGTGACCAGCCTGCGGATGAGCGCCGACCTGGAGCGCTCCGGCGACCTCGCGCAGCACGTCGCCAAGCTGGCCCGGCTCCGCTTCCCGAACTCGGCCGTGCCGCACGATCTGCACGCCACGATCCTGGAGATGGGCCAGCTCGCCCAGCGGCTGATGGCGAAGGCCGCCGAGGTCATCATCACCAAGGACGTCGACCTCGCACTCCAGCTGGAGCAGGACGACGACGCGATGGACCTGCTGCACCGCGCCCTCTTCCAGCACCTGATGGACGACCGCTGGAAGCACGGCATCGAGACGGCCGTGGATGTCACGCTGCTGGGCCGCTACTACGAGCGGTTCGCGGACCACGCGGTCTCGGTCGCCAAGCGCGTGGTCTACCTGGTCACCGGTGAGCACGCCGACGAGATATCCCCGCAAGGGGATGTCGAAGGGGCATGACCGTCGAGGGGCGCGAGCGGCTGCGGGGCGTGAGCGTCCGCGACGGTGTGCATCAAAGCGCCGTCGACGCGCCCCTGCGCTCGGCCGCCGGGTCGTCGGCACCATGAGCAGCAGGTGACGTGCCCTCTCCCGAGGAGGAGACTCATGGCGGACCTCTCCAAGCCCGAACCCGCTCCGACCCACCCCGTCGGCGCATGCGGCTGCGGCTCGGGCTGCGGCTGCGGCTGTCAGTCCGGCGGCCCGTGCCAGTGCGGCGGCAACTGCGGCTGACCGGCGCGACCGATACAACCGACACGGCGGAGGGCCTGGGACCGGCGACCGGTCCCAGGCCCTCCGTCATGTCTCCCGGACTTCTCTCGTGTCGGCCCCGGCTCGTCCCGCCCGAGGTGCGGTCGGAGCCGGAAGCGGCGAGCCTGGTCCTATGGAGGACAAGACCCCGGCCCCGCCCCGCGTCGTGGTGGACGAACCGCTGGACGGCCGCCGCCGTGTGCTGATCGACGGCGCCGACGTCGGAGTGGTGGTGAGCCCGGACGAGCTCCGGCGGCTCCTGCACCGCGCGGGTGTGATGGAAGAGGACACGCCCCTCGACAACCCCGAGCTGATCAAATGGAACGGCGGCGGCCCCGACGACTGGCCCGCCGCGCCCAGATGACGCACGCCGCCCGACTCACGTACGCGCCCTGCTGACGCGCGCCCAGATGGCGTAGCAGAGACGACAGAACCGCCACAACGTCCGGCGCCGGTCCCTCCCCTCGTGGGGACCGGTGCCGAACGCTGGAGCGGTGCCGAGCCGCGCCGTACGGTGCGGCTCAGGGGGCTGGATCCGTGGTCGATGCGACTGCCGTTCCCGATGGGACCGGCTTCACGGATCTCTGGGGCTCACGCGACGCGCCCGTGACCACCGTCTCGTGACCGCGACGAAAGCTGACCGAGAACATGCGGTGCCATGGGTTGTCTCTCCGTGCGCTGAGCTGATGGCCTGGCTGGACGGCTCGTGGTGGCCGCGCTATCGCGGCATGATCCTGCCAGCTGTGCCTCCCACCGAGGAGGTTCCGGTATCACGCCGACGGTTTCTCCGCTGGTCAGCCATATAAAGTGAGTTTTCCGGTCCGGATGTCCAGCGCGGGGGAAGTAAGGAGTGGAGACCTTGAGTTCCGACTCGGGGGCACGCATAGCCTTCGCGGAACGCCTCGCACTGCTGTACAGGGAGGCCGGTAATCCTCCCCTCAAGAGCGTGGCCGAGGCGGTCGTCCGACTCCAGCGGACCGATGAGCGGGGGCGTCCCGTACGGGTCTCCGCCCAGCGGATCAGCGACTGGCGACGAGCGAAGAACGTACCCGCCCAGTTCCCCGCCCTCGCGGCCGTCCTGCATGTCCTGATACCCGACGCACGGCGCTCGCGGCCCGTGCCGGTGTCCCCGGGCCTGTACGACATGGCCCGCTGGCAACGGCTGTGGGAGCGTGCGCTGGCCGACCCGGTCGGCGAACGCCCCGCACCGGCCGCCGAAGAAGAGGAAGGGCCCCCGGCCGAGGGCCCGGCGGTCCCCGGCGGCGTATGTCCGTACCGGGGCCTCGCCTCGTACCGCCGGCAGGACGCCCGGTGGTTCTTCGGCCGGGAGCGGAGCACCGACGCCCTCGTCACCCAGTTGCACGCGGCGGAGAAGACGGGTGGCCTGGTCGTGCTCGTGGGCGCTTCGGGGGCGGGGAAGTCCTCGCTGCTGAACGCCGGTCTGGTGCCCGCGCTGCGCAACGGGGCGCCGGGCGACGGGGACGGCCGGGCGAGGAGCGTGACTCAACTCGTGCCGGGCGGCGACCCGCTCGCGGAGCTGGCCCGCCATATCCCCGAACTCGCGAGCTTGGTCCCCACGGCGGAGGAACCGGAAACGGACGAACCGGATCCGGAGGCGGACGCCGACGCGGACGAACGGGCGGCTGACGGCCCACCAGCGGACGCACCGACAGCAAAGGCACCGGCAGCAGACACACCGACAACGGACGAACCGACGGCAGACGCGCCAACAGCAGACAAACCAACGGCAACCAATCCAGCCACACACGGACCGGCCGCCCACGGACCAACCCCTCACGAACCGGCCGCCGAGCCCGGCACCCCCCAATTCGCCCACGCCGTCCGCGAGGCCGTCACCGCATGGGCGGACCGCGAGACGGCGTCCTCCTCCGACGCCCGCCCCGTCGTGATCGTGGATCAGTTCGAGGAGGCATTCACCCTCGGCTCCGACGAGGCCGACCGGCGTACGTTCATCCAGCTCCTCCACGCCGCCTGCACCCCCGCCGGCCCCGGTGAGCCGCCTCCCGTGCTCGTCGTCCTCGGCATCCGCGCCGACTTCTACGAGCTGTGCCTGGGCTACCCCGAACTGGCCGACGCGCTCCAGCACCGGCACATGGTGCTCGGGCCGCTGACCACCGCCGAGTTGCGCGAGGCGGTGACCGGCCCGGCCAAGGCGGTGGGCCTGGAGCTCGAACCGGGGCTCGCGGAGCTGATCGTCCGGGAGGTCAGCGCCGACGGCCCGCGTGGGACGCATGACGCGGGCGTACTGCCGCTGCTCTCCCACGCCCTGCTCGCCACCTGGCAGCGGCGGAAGGGCGGACGGCTGACGCTGGCCGGTTACCGCGCGGCGGGCGGCATCCAGGGGGCGGTGGCGGCGACCGCCGAGCGGGCCTGGTCCAGCCTCGACTCCGAGGCGCGCACGGCGGCGAGGCTGCTACTCCTCCGGCTGGTCCGGCTGGGCGAGGACACCCAGGCCACCCGCCGGCGGGGGACCCGGCACCAGCTGGCGAGGGAATCGACGGATCCGGGCAAGACGGAGGAATCGCTCGAAACGCTGGTCCGGGCCCGTCTGGTGACGCTCGACGCCGAGACCGTGGAGATCACCCATGAGGCGCTGCTCCACGCCTGGCCACGGCTGCGCGACTGGATCGACGAGGACCGCAACGACCATCTGGTGCGCCAGCGGCTGGAGGAGGACGGCCGGTCCTGGGAGGGCTCGAACCGCGACTCCTCCCTGCTCTACCGGGGCTCCCGGCTGGAGCAGGCCCACACCTGGGCGAAGACCGCGGGCGGCACCTATCTGACCCGTAGCGCGGTGGAGTTCCTGGCCGCTTCGGTGCGGCTGCGCAGGCGCACGGTGTGGCTCCGCCGTGGCGCGGTGTCGGCTCTGGTCGTGCTGGCGGTGCTGGCCGCCGGTACGGCGGTGGTCGCGTGGCAGCAGCGGGACGACGCGGTGTTCGAGCAGGTGGTCACCGAGGCCGATCGCTTCCAGAACACGGATCCGTCGCTGTCCGCCCAGCTCGCCCTGGTGGCACACGACTTGCGGCCGCACGACGAGGCCACCAGGAACCGGCTGCTGTCGGTGGTGAACGCGCCGCTGGCCACGCCGCTGCACGGCCACACCGGCGCCGTCTACCTCACCTCGTTCAGCCCGGACGGGCGGCTGTTGGCCACCGCCAGCTACGACCGGACCGTCCGGCTGTGGGACGTGACGGACCGGACCCGCCCCAAACCGCTGGGCAAGCCCCTCACCGGCCATACCAGCTGGGTGAGCAGTGCGGTCTTCAGCCCGGACGGCAACGCCCTCGCCAGTGCGGGCGACGACGGCACGATCCGGCTGTGGAACGTACGGGACCCCCGCCATCCGCGCCCGCTCGGCGCACCCCTCTCCCACCATGACGGCACGATCTATCTGCTCGCCTTCAGCCCGGACGGGCGCACGCTGGCCACCGCCACGGAGAATCGCGTCGTCCGCCTGTGGGACATGCGGCGCCCGGACCGGCCGAAGGCGATCGGCGCGCTGACCGGCGCCACCGCCGCCGTGCGCTCCGTGGCGTTCAGCCCGGACGGACGGACGCTGGCGGCCGGCGGCGACGATGCCTCGATCAGGCTGTGGAACATGGCCGATCCGCGCCGTCCGAAGCGGATCGGAAAGGCGCTGACCGGCCACAAGGATCTGATCCACTCGGTGGCGTTCAGCCCCGACGGCCGCACTCTCGCCAGCGGCAGCGCGGACAACACCGTCCGGCTGTGGGACGTCGGCGATCCACGTCATGCGGAGCCGCTGGGCTCGCCGCTCACCGGCCACATCGGCCCCATATGGTCGGTGTCCTTCAGCCCGGACGGATCCATGCTCGCCGTCGCCAGCCAGGACAGTACGGCGAGTCTGTGGAACGTCAGCGATCCGGCGTACCCGTCGCAGGTCGGCGAGCCGCTCGCGGGGAGCAGCGGCGAGATGTACGCCCTGGGCTTCAGCCCCGACGGGCGGACCCTCGCCACCGGGAGCGGCGACAACACGGTCCGGCTGTGGACGATCCCGACGTCGGACATGGTCGGCCGGGTCGGGGTGTTCCGCCCGGACGGGCGGGTGCTCGCCACGGCCGGGCGCGATGAGAAGGTCCGGCTGTGGAACGTGGACGATCCCAACCGGCCGGTGCCGCTGGGCGAGCCGTTCGACCCGGGGGAGGGCACGGTACGGGAGCTGACGTTCACCCCGGACGGCCACAACCTGGCGATGATGACCGGGGACCGCCAGGTGCGGCTGTGGAACGTCACCGACCCGACCCGGCCCGTCCCGTACAAGCCGCCCGTCCCGCTGCGGACCCGGTTCGCGGGCGCGCTGGGCTTCTCGCCGGACGGGCGCATCATGGCGACCGCGTACAACGACGACACCATCCAGCTGTGGAACGTCAGCGACCCGTCGCATGTCCGCCGGCTCGGCAAACCGCTCACCGGCCACCGGGGCTACGTCAACTCCCTCGTCTTCAGCCCGGACGGCCGCACACTGGCCAGCGGCAGCGCGGACAACACCATCCGGCTGTGGAAGGTGACCGACCCGCGCCACGCCACCCCGCGGGGCGCGCCGGTCACGGGCCACCTCGGACCCGTCAACGCGCTCGTCTTCACACCGGACGGCCGCACGCTGGCCAGCGGCAGCGACGACAACACGGTCCGGCTCTGGAACGTCACCGACCCCGGCAGGACGACCCGGCTGCGGTCCCCGCTCACCGGCCACACCGACGCGATCGTGTCGCTGACCTTCAGCAAGGACGGCAACACCCTCGCGAGCGGCGGCAACGACAACGCGGTCCGGCTGTGGGACGTCACCGTCCCCTCCAAGGCCACGTCCATCGGCCAGTCGCTGAGCCCCAACGCCAAGACCGGCAACTTCCTGTCGTTCAGCCCGCACAGCCGGATGCTCGGGGTGTCCAGCGGCGCGGACACGGTCCGGCTGTGGAGCCTGGACGTGGACGAGGCGGTGCGTCGCATCTGCTCGATGACGCGAGGTGTGCTGACTCCGGAGAAATGGGACGAATACCTATCCCGGCTCTCGTACGCGCCTCCGTGCGGTCGGTAACGACGTTGCGCGAACGTTGCGTGATCGCGGTCACAACTGCTCCCGCAAGGGAGGAGTCGGCTTCCCCACCCCGGCGACCGCGTTACTCTTAGGTACAGCCCGACCGCTGGTGCATCCCCCGTCGCCAGCGGTCGGGCGCTTCCATGTCAGGACCATGGCCGGGCCATGTCCGGGCATGGCCGGGGGACACTGGGCACCGGTGCGACGCGACAGCGAACGACCCGCATACCGCACGCCCGCACGCCACACGCCGCACGCCGCACGCCGAAAGACACCTCCCCACCTGGAGACCCCGTGATCCGCAGGCTCGTCGACCAGGCCGCTCTCGACCTCGGCCGCGAGTACGTCCGCCACGCGCCCTGGAGCGCCGGAAAGCGGGCCCTGGTCGAGCGCCACCTCAACGCCGCCCTGCGGGACCGCCCCCTGCACCGCCTGGCCCGTACGCGCTTCGGCGCCACGTTCGCCGTCGACACCCAGGACCTCATCCAGCGGTACCTCTACCTCTTCGGCGTCTGGGAGCCCCATATGACGCGGTGGCTCCAGCGCCGGCTGAGGCCCGGGGACGTCTTCGTAGACGTCGGGGCCAACATCGGCTACTACAGCGTCCTCGCCTCCCGCCTCGTCGGCCGCGGTGGGACGGTGGTGGCGATCGAGGCCTCACCGACGTTCCACCAGCTCCTCCAGCGCCACGCCCGGCGCAACGACCGCACCAACATCCGCGCCCTCAACGCGGCCGTCTCCGACCGCGACGAGCTGCTGACCTTCATCCTCGCCAGCTCCCGCAACATGGGCGCCAACAGCGTCGTCCCCTACGACGGCCCCGCCGAGTCCACCTTCGAGATCGCGGCCCAGCCCCTGCCCGACCTCCTCACCGACGACGAGATCACCAACGCCCGGGTCATCAAGATCGACGTGGAGGGCGCGGAAGGCAGCGTGGTCCGCGGCCTCGTCCCCCTCCTCGACAAACTGCGCCCCGACGCCGAACTGACCGTCGAGGTCACCCCCCAGCGCATGTCCGACCTGGGCGACTCCGTAGAAGACCTGCTGACCGCCCTCAAGGACCACGGCTTCCACGTCTACCGCCTGCCCAACGACTACGCGGCAGGCAGCTACCCGGACGCCCTGCGGCACCCACCGGAGGTTCCGGTCCGCTGGCGGGGGCCGGTCACCGAGGAAAGCGACCTGGTCTTCTCCCGGGTCGACGCGGAGACGCTGCCCTGAGTGGTCGTCCTGGGTGCGTCTACTGGTCGTCCTGGGGCAGGTGGGTCCTGGCGTCCTCGTAGGTGGCGTCGGCGGTGGACTCGGCCGGGGCGTAGACGAGGTGCAGCACACCGGTGCTGAACGTGGCGGAGGAGAGCAGTTTCAGCGGGATCGTGGTCTCGGCCTCGTCGAACAGCCGCATGCCCTTGCGGACGGCGATCGGGTGGACCAGCAGGTGCAGCTCGTCCAGCAGGCCGTGCGCCATGAGCTGCCGGACGACCGAGACCGAGCCGCTGAGGGCGATGTCCCCGCCCGGTTCGTTCTTCAGCGCGGTGACGGCCTCGGCGAAGTCGCCCTTGAGCTGCTCGGAGTTCCGCCAGGTGAAGCTGAGGTTCTGACGGGACAGGACGATCTTGCGGGCGTCGCCGAGCTTCTTGGCGAAGTGGGCGTCCTCACCGCCCGCCGCCTCGCGGTCCGGCCAGGCTCCGGCGAAGCTGTCGTAGGTCTTGCGGCCGATGAGGAGGGTGTCGGCGGTGCCGAGGACCGCGTCGACGGCGGCGCCCATCTCGTCGTTGAAGTAGGGGAAGTGCCACTGGTCCGGCGCCTCCACGACCCCGTCGACTGAGATGAACAGGCTGGCGGTGATCTTCCTCATGACGCCCCTCCGTGGGATGCGGTCGGTGAGCTCTTCCTCCTCTCAGACCGGGGAGGCCGCACAAACTCATCGGTGGCGGCCAGCGGGTTTCAGCGGCCGGCGGGTTTTCAGCGGCTGTCGTAGCGCCAGCCGTCCATGGCGGCCAGGACCCGGGCCCGCGCCTCGACCACCGCGAAGCGTGCCGCGCGCTCGGCCGCGTCGGTGTGGGCGGACTGGCTGGTGACCTGGCCGGGCCACTTGCGGTAGAGCAGACCGGTCTCGGCGGTGAACCAGCCGCGGCTGACCGCGTTGAGGGCCATGAGGAGGCCGGTGTCCTCGGAGGCGGGGAGGGCCATCCAGCCGCCCAGGGCGAGGAGCAGGTCCCGGCGTACGAAGAGGGTGGCGGGGTGGACCTGGGCGCGGTGGCCGTTCGCCCGCCAGAATTCGAGGACCGCGCCGCGTGCGATGGGCCCCTGCGGCGGGTCGCCCTCGAAGCCGACGGTGGAGCCATCGGGCAGCAGGTCCAGGGCTCGGGAGGTGGCCCAGCCGAGATCGGAGTGGTCGGTGAGCGCGCGGAGGTCGCGGGCGAGGGCGCCGGGGGTGAGCATGTCGTCGGCGTCCAGCACCTTGACGTACGCGCCCTCGGCGCGGGCGAGCCCCATGGTGCGCGCCATCGCGGCCCGTCCGGCCCTGCCCTGCCCGAAGCTGACGCGGGCGTCGTCGGGCACGTAGGGCCGTACGGCGTCGGTCTCGCCGTCCTCCTGGATCACCCACTGCCAGTCCCAGCCGTCCGGCAGCTCCTGCTCGCACAGCGACTTGTGGGCGTCCGGCAGATGCACCGCGCCCGGGGCGTGGACCGCGGTGATGACGGTGATGGTGTTCGGCATGGTCACCACCTCTTCAGGGGCGTGGTGAAGACGAGTTCCGTACGGTCCCCGCACAGCGTCACGTCGGAGACCTCGACGACCCGATCGCCGATGTCCGTGCAGATCTTCCGGAGAACGATCACCGAAACCCCCTTCTTGAGGCCGAGCGCCTCCGCCTCCTCCACCGTCGGCGGCCGGGCCGTGATCCGTTCCTCTATGCGGTCCAGCTCGATGCCGATCGTGTAGAGCTGATTCTGGGTGCCGCCGGGCCAGGGCTCATGGGCGGCGTCGAGCAGGTCGGGGTTGGCGGCCACGACATCGTGGACCAGGTAGGAGTGCACGAGCGCGAACGGCGCGTCCTCCTCACGGCAGTTGGTGCGGTAGATCCGCTCCAGCAGCCGCGTGCCCACGGGGACCCCGAAGACCGACGCCAGGTCCTCGTCGGCCTTCGCGTCGCGGTACTCGGCGTGGAAGGCGAGGTCGCCGACCTCGAGCCCGGTGTCGTGCTCGGTCGACCCGGTCCGCAGCCGCTCCGCCCTGGACCGGCGGGCCCGGTCCTTCTCCCACTGGTGCCGCTCATTGCTCCGCTCGACCCGCCGGCGCGGGGTCCGTACGAACGTCCCCACCCCGTGCCGCCTGTCGATCAGCCCCTCGGCCACCAGCTCCGACAGCGCACGCTGGAGCGTCGGCACGCTCGTCCGATACCGCGCCGCAAGCTTGTCCTCGGCCGGCAGCCGCTCCCCGGGCCCGAGCTGACCTGCGCGGATGCTCTGGCGCAGGGCATCCGCGATCTGCTCGTACTTGGCCATGGGTGCTCACCGTCCCAGATTGCGCGGACGCTTTCAGCGTAAGTCCTCAAGACGTCTTGAGGACCGGAGCCGGGGCCGGACGGGCCACCACCCACCAATTGACGCCCCGCCGGGCAGCACCAAGCCCCCTACTCGCGGTCTCACCGCGAGTAGGGGGCTTGATCGTTCGGGGCTTACTTCTTCTTGCCCTGGTTCTTGACTGCCTCGATGGCGGCCTTCGCGGCGTCCGGGTCGAGGTAGGTGCCGCCCGGGTTGACCGGCTTGAAGTCGGCGTCCAGTTCATAGGAGAGCGGGATGCCCGTCGGGATGTTCAGGCCCGCGATGTCGGCGTCGGAGATGCCGTCCAGGTGCTTGACCAGGGCACGGAGGGAGTTGCCGTGGGCCGCGACCAGGACCGTCTTGCCCGTGAGCAGGTCCGGGACGATGCCGTCGAACCAGTACGGGAGCATGCGGACGACGACGTCCTTGAGGCACTCCGTCCGCGGGCGCAGCTCCGGCGGGAGGGTCGCGTAGCGCGGGTCCGCGAACTGGGAGTATTCGGCGTCGCGGTCCAGCGGGGGCGGCGGGGTGTCGTAGGAGCGGCGCCACAGCATGAACTGCTCCTCGCCGAACTCGGCGAGGGTCTGCGCCTTGTCCTTGCCCTGGAGGGCGCCGTAGTGGCGCTCGTTCAGGCGCCACGAGCGGTGGACGGGGATCCAGTGGCGGTCGGCGGACTCCAGCGCCAGCTGGGCCGTGCGGATCGCGCGCTTCTGGAGCGAGGTATGGACCACGTCGGGGAGCAGGCCGGCGTCCTTCAGCAGCTCACCGCCGCGGACGGCCTCCTTCTCGCCCTTCTCGTTCAGGTTGACGTCCACCCAGCCGGTGAACAGGTTCTTCGCGTTCCACTCGCTCTCGCCGTGGCGGAGGAGGATCAGCTTGTACGGTGCGTCGGCCATGCCGTTGAGCCTACTGGACCAGTCCGAGGGGCTCGGTTGACGGACCCCGTCAATTGACTGGCGGGCCGGGGGCCCTATCGGTAAGTTGCGGATGCTGGTTGTGCCACTTACAGGGTGCGCTGCTCACAGGGGGGAGTCGTCCGGTGTCCGTCGTCCGACTGAGGCAGGCCGCGAAGGAGAGCGTCTCGGGGTTGCCCCGGGAGTTCTGGTGGCTGTGGACCTCCACGCTGGTCAATCGGCTGGGCGGGTTCGTGGCCACCTTTCTTGCCATGTACCTGACCGTGGATCGAGGCTACTCGGCGATGTTCGCCGGGCTGGTCGGGGCGCTGCACGGGCTGGGCGGGGCCGTGTCGGCCGTCGTCTCCGGGGTGCTGACCGACCGGCTGGGGCGGCGGCCCACGCTGCTCGTCGCACAGCTGTCGACCGCGGTCACGGTCGCCGTGCTGGGGTTCGTCCAGAACCCGGTCGCCATCGCCGTCGTGGCCTGTCTGGTGGGGATGACCAGCAACGCGTCACGGCCCGCGGTGCAGGCGATGATCGCCGACATCGTCGCCCCCGGGGACCGGGTACGGGCCTTCGCGCTCAATTACTGGGCCATCAACCTCGGCTTCGCCGTCTCCGCGGCGGCGGCCGGGCTGATCGCGCGCCATGGCTATCTCACGCTCTTCCTGGCGGATGCCGGGATGACGCTGCTGTGTGCGGTCATCGTCTTCGGCAAGGTTCCGGAGTCCCGGCCCGAGCGGGAGCGTACCGGCGAGGGCGTGGTGGCGGATGCGCCGGAGCGCGAGGTCGGGTTGGGCGCTGTGCTGCGGGACCGGCGGTTCATGGCCGTGGTCGCGCTGTCGTTTCTGGTCGCGACCCTCATCCAACAGGCCTTCGTGGCGCTGCCCGTGGCGATGGGGGCGGACGGGCTGTCCAGTACGGACTTCGGCGTCGCGATCGCGACGAACGGCGTGCTGATCGTGGCCGTACAGATCCCGGTGACGCGGTTCCTCGAACATCGCGATCCGGCGCCGCTGCTGATGGTGTCCGCGCTGCTGACCGGCGCCGGGTTCGGGCTGACCGCCTTCGCCGGATCGGTCGGGATGTACGCACTGGCCGTGATGGTCTGGACGGTCGGCGAGATCATCAACTCTCCGACGCAGATGGGGCTGGTCGCCCGGCTCTCCCCGACCCATGGGCGCGGCCGCTACCAGGGGATGTACACCCTGTCGTGGTCCCTCGCCTCGCTCATCGCCCCGCTCGCGGGCGGCGCCGTCATGGACCGCTTCGGCGCGGACGCCCTGTGGGCGGCCAGCGCCGTGGTGGGCCTCGTGGCGGCCGGGGGGTACATGGCGCTGGGGCGCGCCCTGCGGAACCGGCCCGCGGCCGGGGAGTCCGGGGGCGGGGTGGGTGCGGGTGCGGGTGCGGCTTCGGGTGCGGCTGCGGCTTCCGCTTCGGCTTCGGCTGGTGAGGGTGGTCAGGTTGGGGCTGCTTCCGGCGGTGGGACTGGTGCTGCTTCCGGTGCCGGAGTGCCTTCCGTGGGGGCGGGCTCCTCCTAGCGGGGCTGGGCCGTCTCCGGCGGGGATCAGGGCGTGGGCCTCGGGATGACCGGCTCGATGTGGATGCTCGGCACTGAGCGTGGGGGCAGGCGGTATGCCGGGGACGTCGGCCAGGCCGGGAAGGTGGGCCGCTGGTACGTCGGGAACGGTGCGGGCTCCGTGCCGGTGGTGCCGCCCGGCTGGTAGCGGTCGTTCCAGCGGGTCACCGGTGTTCCGGGGTAGCTCGGCTCGCCCCGGTTCACCCACAGGACGAACGTCAGCCCCGTCAGCCCCACCAGCACGGTGAGCGCCAGCGCCCGTACGGCGGTGATGCGCCGACGCGCGGGGCCGGTGGCACCGGGTGCGATGCTGATCCGTAGCGCCTTCTCCCCCGGCACCGGCCCGTCCGCCGTACCCCCTGCCGGGCCGGTGGTGGGCAGGGGTGCGCGTTCGTCCACGCCCAGGGCGGCCAGGTGCAGCCCCAGCCGCTGGGTCTGGCCTGGGAGTCGTACGGCGGTGTCGGCCCAGGTGCGGATGGTCTCGGGGGCGATGCCGTCGGGCGGTACGAGGATGCTGGGGCCGGTCCAGTTCATGGCCCAGTACGCGGTCCCCCGCGCTACCAGTTGCGCCCCGATCAGTACGGCCAGGGCCCCGGCCAGGGGGGCGAGTGGGTCCTGTCCGGTCTGATCGCCACGGAGCGTTCGCTCGCCCTCGGACAGCCGGGCGTTCAGCGCGCGGGCCAGCGGCATGCGGCGGCCGCCGTCCAGCAGTCGCAGCACTCGGTGGATTGTCAGCGTGTCCGGCTCCGGTACCGGTTCCGGCGCTGTCTTCTGTCGCCGCCCCATCCCCTCCGTCTCCTCCACCCCGCGTACCGCCTCCGCCAGCGGGGTCAGAATCCGCGTAGCGCGGTGCTCCGCCAGCTCGGTGAGCCAGTCCCGCCAGGGCACCCTCGTGCCCGCGTCCGGGCCGGACAGCAGGACACGGCCCAGCTCGACCGCGTACCGCGGCTGTACGGAGAGCGGCTGTACGGAGAGCGGCTCTGGGGAGGGGTGGGGGTCGGTTCCGGGCCCCTGCGCAGGCAGGCGCGCCAGCCGTTCCAGCCGGACGGCCAGGGCCGGATGCGCGTCGTCGGGGTCCGCGGGCCGCTCGACGGCACGGGTGCGCAACACGGCCATCGGCTCCCGCAGTTCTGGCGCCTCGACCATATGGGCGAAGGCGCGGAACGGATCGTCGGGGATCCGGCCCGTCGCCCGGCGCATCGGGGCGAGGAAGTCCACGAGGAACTCCTGCCACGCCGCCTCCAGCGCCGCCGTGGAGCACAGCGCGTCGGCGACGGCGCCCGGACCGGCCACCCGCGCCGCCTCGCGATCGGCCTCCAGCTCCTGCCGCCGCCGGACCGGGCGGGTGAGCCGGCGGAAGACATGGGTGTAGAGGCCGAGCAGCAGCAGCGGTACGCCCGCGTACAGCCGCACCAGGTCGTTCGCGGCCGACGCGTCCTGGATCGCCTGCCGGGCGGCGACCAGACCCGCCGCGCCCCGGTGGGCGACCGCGCCGAAGCGGCTGTGGCGGCCGGAGAAGTGGCCCAGCTCATGCGCGAGGACGGCGCGCAGTTCGGCGGGCGAAAGGCCGGCCAGCAGGGGCAGTCCCAGGTAGAGGACGCGTCGGCCGGGAGCGAGGCCGAGGAGCGGTGCGTCCTCGGTGACGGAGGCGTTGACCTCGGCGGTCAGCCTGATGTGACCGGGCGGCCGGGTGCCGACGTCGAGGGCCAGCTCCTCGACCGTGCGCCATAACTCCGGCGCCCCGCGCCGGGTCACCGTCACCGCGTCCTCGCGCGGGGCGGCGGGGCGGGCGGTGCGGACCACCGCCCACACCATGCCGAAGACGATGGGGGCGAACGCCGCGCAGGCGGTGACCACGGTGGTGGGCGGCGTCGTGGCCTCCGGCGTTCCCGCGGTCCATAAGGCCGCCGCGAGGAAGGCCGCCCAGAGCAGCACCATGGCCGCGACCAGCGCGTAGAAGACGGCGAGCAGGGCGAGGGCGAGGAGCGCGCGGGCGGTGACGAGGAGCGCGCGGGCGGTGACGAGGAGCGCGCGGGCGGCGGCGATCATCGACGCCCCCGCATGCCGTCGGCACCGTCCCCACTCCCGTCCCGCAGCGCCCGGCCCTCGCCCCTGAACCCGGCCGACAGCCACTCCGCGGCCCCGAACAGGGCCACGCTCAGCGGGTCCTCCGGGGCGCGGGTCAGGAGGCGGTCGGTCGCGCGGCCCGGTTCCGGGGAGACGTCGAGCAGCAGGCTCAGCCGGGCGCGGGCCTTGTGGAGGTTGCTGCCGACGCTGCCCACGGAGATGCCCAGCTCGGCGGAGATCGCCTGGTAGCTCATGCCCTCGAGCGAGTGCATGACGACCACCTGGCGCTGACGCGGCGGCAGCGTGCCGAGGGCGCGCAGGGCGGCCAGTGCCTCGGCGGTCTCCTCCACGCTCGCGGTCGCGGCGGCCGGGACGCTCATCTCGGCGGGCTTCCAGCGGAACCACCAGCGCCGCCCGTCCCGCGAGAGCTTGCGCCGCATGGTGGTGGTCACCCATGCCTCGGGCGAGGTGCACGCCCTGACCTCGGGCCAGCGGCGCATCGCCTCGATGTACGCCTCCTGCACGGCGTCCTCGGCGTTCTGCCGGTTGTCGCTGAGCATCACCGCGCGGGCGGCCAGCCAGGGGTAGGTGCGGGCGTAGAAGGCGTCGAACTCCTCCTCGGGCCGCCCGCCACGCGCGGTCTCCCCGACGGTGTCGCTCATTCCGATCGACCCCCGTCCCGCTCGCCCCGCTCCTCCCGCTCCTCCGGCCGCCGCCGTATGGTCAGCGCCGCGCCGTCGGGACGGCGGTCGGTGAGGACCGTGCCCGGCTCCGTTCTGTTCACCAACTCGGCCAGCGTGCGCGCCCGGAGCCGTTCCCCCGAGCGCGCCGCCAGCCAGCGGATGACGTCCCCCATCAGCCGTAGCACCCCCACCGTCACGACCGTTGCCACCGTGAGCCACGGATTGTCCATGAGCACCGTTGTGTCTCCTCTTCATGGTTCCCGGCCGCCGGAGCCGGTTCACCATGAAGAGCCCTCATGGACCGTATTTCTTCACCGCGTTCCACGATGTTTCAGGGGAGATGTCAGCGAAGCGCGCGCTGCGCCTCGTACAGGTTGCGGGGGTGGACGGCCTCCGGGTGGCCGTAGGACTCGATACGGGAGTGGAGCGGACCGGTGAAGTCCGGGACGTCGATCTGGCCGAACTGCCGCACCTCGCTGATCCCGACCGTCGCGCTGTACGGCGCGACGTCGTCGATCTTGACGCATCCGGCCCGCTGATTGGTGACCGTGACGTTCCAGTGGGCGAACCGCGCACCGTAGAGCGGACCGGCGCTCGCGTCGCCGCCGTGCGACCCCGTGTTGTCCACGGTGATCTCCGTACGGACGTTGGCGAAGGGCATCCCGCGGTGGGTGTCGAAGGTGCCCATCTCCATCCGGCCGCGCGACCAGACGTTGTAGCTGGACAGCCCCTCCACGTTGACCCCGTGCAGCTGTGTCCCCGCCGGGGCCGGGACGGTGCGCTGGGCCAGGACGAAGTCCTCCACGAGGTTGTCGTGCGAGCCCTCTCGGCAGCAGTAAGGATGGTGGCTGCCGCGGCCCGTCACCCGGGTGCGGCGCAGGGTGCACGCCTTGGCGGCGACGAGCAGGAAGCCGTTGTCGACGTTGTTGACGGTCACGTCGTCCACCCAGCAGTCCCACGCGCACTGCAGCGCGACGCCGTTGTACCCCTTGTCCAGCAGGTGCTTCGACTGCGGGGTCTCGACGACGTCGAGGGTGATGCCCTCGACCCCGGAGCCGGTGACCGGGCGCACCAGTGTGGTGAACCGGGGCTTCCAGACGGACCGGGCGTCGAGCGGCAGCGGGCGGTCGAGGGTCACCCGGCGGCGCCGCCGGTCGACGGCGACGACGCGGCACGGCCACTCATAGGGGACGTACGAGGTGAGTTTGGTCTTGTCGGTCCAGACGTAGTCGGCGGCGCCCTCGACGTCACCGGCCATATGGGCCAACAGCGAGTGGCTGTCGTCGTCGGTGAGTTGGAGCAGTACGCGGTCGCCGCGGCGCAGGGCGGACGGATCCTCGACGGTCACCGTCCAGTCGCCGCGGCGGGCGGGGGCGGCGAAATCGGTAAGGGTGTGCCACTCGTCGCGCCGGTTGCCGGTCCAGCCCTCGAACGGCCACGCCTGGGCGCGGATCGCGTCGGTGAGGGAGCGCCAGCGGGCGTCCGGGCAGATCCAGATGAGCCCGCCGGCCCAGGACCAGGACGACTTGTCGCCGCCGTAGCGGCTGCCGTACGGGCCGATCAGCTCGGTGAGGTTACGGGTCGCGTGGAGGGTGGTGCGGCCGCTGCCCGCGCCGCGCAGTACGACGTTGTCGTAGCCGAGGCGGATCACGTCGTCCACGCGGTACGTCCCGGGCGGCACCAGCACCGTGCCGCCGCCGCGGCGACCGGCGGCGGCGATGGCGCGGTTGATCGCGGGGGCGGCGTCCGCGGAGCCGTCGGGGCGGGCGCCGAAGGCGCGGACGTCCGCGACGACGGGCAGGCGCGGGAAGTTCGTGCGGCCACCGAGGTATCCGGCACGGCCGACGTAGGGGATCTGGGGGTGGGTGTACGGGTGGGCGCGGAACTCACGCCAGAGGGCGGACGTACGGGCGCCGCCGGACGTGTCCGCCCCGCCGGACGTACGGGTCCCGCCCGGCATACCCGGTGCGGCGGCCGCCGCCGCGTCCGTGGCGGTCAGGAGCGGGGCCCCCGTCCCCAGGAGCGTGGCGGCCGCCGCCAGTCCCATCGCACCGCCGAGCAACTGCCTTCTGTCGATCTCCGTGCCCATGAGCCAGCCCCGCCTTCCATGGATGTGAACGCAGTTCAGGTGAGAGACGGCGTGAGGATGCCATGGGGCAGGGGCGCGCGGAAGGGGTCGCGTCAGGATGGGCGTAGGTCAACAGGATCAGGCGTAGGTCAAGCGGAAAGGTGGATGTCGGACGAAGACCGGGCCGGGGCCCGGTCGTTCACTTCGCCGTATCCCGAGTCAGATTGCTGAACGCCTCAAGATTCCGCGTCGATTCGCCCCGCGAGGTACGCCACGCGTACTCCTTGCGAATGGCCGTGGCGAACCCCATCTCCAGCAGCGTGTTGAAGCTGCCGTCCGCGTTCTCCAGCACCGTACCGAGCAGCCGGTCCACTTCCTCCGGGGTGACGGCCGCGAGCGGCAGCTTGCCCACCAGATAGATGTCGCCGAGCTGGTCGATCGCGTAACTCACCCCGTACAGCCGGGTGTTGCGCTCCAGCAGCCAGCGGTGGACCGCCTCGTGGTTCTCATCCGGGTGGCGGACGACGAAGGCGTTGACCGAGAGGGAGTGCCGGCCGACCCGCAGCGAGCAGGTGGTCGACAGCTTGCGGGTGCCCGGGAGCGTGACGACGTAGGTGCCGTCCTCCGGGCTCTCCCACTGCAGTTCGGCGTCGTTCAGCGTCCGCTCGATGACGGCCCGGGGGTCGGCCTCGGGGTCGGTGTCAGCCTTACGGTCAGCCTTGGGATCAGCCATGGGCCGATCGTAGGCGACGCCGCTCGCGCATCGCCTCCGTGTACACCTCCGCCGTGGCCGCGGCGGCCGTGTCCCACCCGAAGGACTGGGCGTGCCGGGCCGCCGCCGCGCCCATCCGGTCCGCCCGCCCCGGGTCCTGTACGAAGGGGCGCAGGGCGCGGGCGTAGTCGGCGGGGTCATGGCCGTCGATCAGCGTGCCGCTGACCCCGTCCCGTACGGCAACCGGCAGACCGCCCACCGAGGCCGCCACGACCGGGGTGCCGCACGCCTGCGCCTCGATGGCCACCAGGCCGAACGATTCGCTGTACGACGGCATGACCAGCACGGACGCCGCCCGGTACCAGTCCGCGAGCTCGTCCTGCGCACAGGGCGGCCGGAACCGGACCACATCGCATATCCCGAGCCGCGCCGCCAGCTTGTGCAGCCCCTCGGGCTTGGCCAGGCCGCTGCCGCTAGGGCCGCCCACCACGGGCACGACGATGCGCTCGCGCAGCGAGGGGTCCTCCTCCAGGAGGTGGGCGACGGCGTGCAGCAGGATGTCGGGGGCCTTCAGCGGCTGTATGCGCCCGGCGAAGAGGGGTATCAGCGCGTCGGCCGGGAGCCCCAGCCGGGCGCGGGCGGCGGCCCGGCCGTCGGTGGGCCGGAAGCGGTCGAGGTTCACCCCGGGGTGGACGACCGCCACCAGCTCGCGCGCCGCCTCGTAGTGGCGCACCAGCTCCTCCGCCTCCTCGGCGGTGTTGGCGATCAGCCGGTCGGCGGCGCGGACGATCTGCTGCTCGCCGATGACGCGGGCCGCGGGCTCCGGGTTGTCGCCCGCGGCCAGCGCGGCGTTCTTGACCTTGGCCATGGTGTGCATGGCGTGCACCAGCGGCACTCCCCAGCGCTCGGCGGCCAGCCAGCCGACGTGGCCGGAGAGCCAGTAGTGGGAGTGGACGAGGTCGTAGTGGCCCGGCCGGTGCCCGGCCCACGCCTGCGTGACGCCGTGGGTGAACGCGCACAGCTGGGCCGGGAGATCCTCCTTGGCCAGCCCCTCGTAGGGCCCCGCGTCCACGTGCCGGACGAGCACCCCGGGGGCGAGCTCGACGGTCGGGGGCAGCGCGGCGGTGGTGGCGCGGGTGAAGATCTCCACCTCGATGTCGATGGCGGCCAGGCGCCTGGCCAGCTCCACGATGTAGACGTTCATGCCACCGGCGTCGCCGGTGCCGGGCTGGTGCAGCGGCGAGGTGTGGACGCTGAGCATCGCGATCCGCCGCGGACGCCGTGGAATGCGGCGAAGCCGCTGGTGGGACGGGGCGCCGAACGGTATGTGGGACCGGCCTCGCAGGCCGCCGAGCCGGGACGCGTGCTGGCTCACCGCGCGTTACCTCCTTGCCGGGGCGGGCTCCCTCGAACGCCTCAACACCGGAACGCATGGTTCCCATTTCCGCTTTGCCAAAGTGTGACGTTCTGATGCCCGACGGGCACTCCCCGTCCGCCCCGGCACGGGCTCCCGGCATGGGCTCCCCGTCCCGGGCATGGGCTCCCGTCCGCGCCGGCATAGGCTCCCCGTACGGGTTCCCCGTCCGCGCGCCGCCGCAGGCTCAGCGTCCGCCCCGGCACAGGATTCCCCTCCGCCCCGGCATAGGCTCAGCGCCATGCCCGCCCGCGTTCCCCCGCCGTCCCGTCCGATCGGTTCGGCGACCCGCGGGACCACCAACCCCAACCGGCTGCGCCGGATGGACCGGTGGATCGCGGCGGCGCACGGGCCCGCGCTGCGCCGGGCCGCGGAGGCGCCGGTGGCGGTGGATCTGGGCTACGGGGCGGCCCCCTGGACCGCCGTGGAGCTACTGGCCCGGCTGCGGACCGTACGGGCCGGGGCCCGCGTCGTCGGGGTCGAGATCGACCCGGGGCGCGTGCTCGCCGCGCGGCCGTACGAGCGCGAGGGGCTCACCTTCACGCACGGCGGCTTCGAGGTGCCGCTGCCCGGCGGGGCCCGCCCGGCGCTCATCCGGGCGGCCAATGTGCTGCGGCAGTACGAGGAGGGCGAGGTCGCCGCCGTGTGGCGGCGGCTGTGCGCCCGGCTGGCGCCCGGCGGACTGCTGGTGGAGGGCACCTGCGACGAGATCGGGCGGCGGCACGTATGGGTCGCGCTCGACGCGTCGGGCCCGCGCACCGTGACCTTCGCGGCCCGCCTCGGCTCCCTGGAACGCCCCTCCGACCTGGCCGAACGGCTCCCCAAGGCGCTGATCCACCGCAATGTGCCGGGCGAGCCGGTGCACACCTTCCTGCGCGACTTCGACCGCGCCTGGGCGGCCGCCGCCCCGTACGCGCCGCTCAGCGCGCGTCAGCGCTGGATACGCAGCGCCCAGACACTGCGGGCCGAGGGCTGGCCGCTCATCGACGGCCCACGGCGCTGGCGCCAGGGCGAGGTCACGGTGCGGTGGGAGGCGTTGGCGCCCCGGGGCTGACGGCGCCATCCGGGCCATCCGGGCCGTTCCCCGCGCCGCCCAGGGCGTGCGCGGTGCCCAGGGTGCCGCCTTCCGTGTCGGGGTCGGCCCCCGCCGCGTACTCCTCGCTGATCTCCTTCGGGCCGAACGGCCACACCTTCTCCAGCCGCGCCCACAGCACGAACGCCACACACCCCGCCGCGACCCAGGCGAGCGACCATTCGATGGGGTGCCGCCCGGGGGAGTTCTTGTCCGCGTAGCCGTAGATCACCAGCCAGCCCACCAGCGCCACCACGCTCGGCAGCGGATAGAGCCACATCCGGTACGGCCGCCGCAGGCCTGGCTGGCGGCGGCGCAGCACCGTGACGGCGACGACCTGCGCCAGGGCCTGCACGATCACCATGACCGTGGTCAGCAGCTGGATGAGCGTGGCCAGATCGGTGTGGCGGCCGATCAGGAAGCCGATCGCCGTCACGACGCCCATCGTGGCCAGGCCCAGCACGGGGAAGCGATGGCGCGGGTGGAGCGTGCCGAACGGCCGGAAGAAGACCCGGTCGCGGGCGGCGTCGTACGGCACCCGGGAGCCGCCCAGCAGCCCGGCGAAGACGGACGCGAAGGCCGTGATGAGGATGAGCACGGTGACGACGTCGGCCGCTCCCTTCCCCCAGGTCTCCTCCAGCACCGCCGAGGCGACGGACTGGGCGGCCACCGAGTCGGGGTCGGTCATCTCATGCCAGTCGACGACGCCGAGGGTGCCGATCTGGAGGAGCAGATAGATCCCCATGATCCCGGCGATCGAGGTGACGATCGCCCGCGGCAGGGTGCGGCCGGGGTCCTTGATCTCGGCGCCCATGTACGCGGCGGTGTTGTAGCCGAGGTAGTCGTAGATGCCGATGGTCAGGCCCGCGGCGAAACCGGTCCAGAAGTGACCGCTGGTCAGCTCGAAGGCGTGGTCCGGATAGGTGAACGCCTGCCCCGCGTCGAAGTGGCTGAAGGCCGCCACGATGACCAGGACCACGGAGGCGATCATCACGCACCACATGACGGCCGTGATCCGGGCGATGTGCTCGACGCCCCGCCACAGCAGCCCGATGACCAGGACGATGACCCCGAGACCGACCAGATCGCCCTGGGTCTGCGTCATATCCGGCCACAGATAGCCCAGATACTGCACCAGACCGACCACACCCGTGGACATGATCAGCGGAATGAACAGCATCGCCGTCCACACGAACAGGAACGGCATCAGCTTGCCGCTGCGGTACTGGAACGCCTGACGCAGATACACATAGCTGCCCCCGGCCCCGGGCAGCGAGGCGCCCAGCTCGGCCCAGATCAGCCCGTCGGCGAGCGCGAGCACCGCGCCCGCGACGAAGCCGATGACGGCCTGTGGTCCGCCGAAGGCGGCGACCATGAGGGGGATGGTGACGAATGGCCCGATGCCGCACATCTGACTCATGTTGATGGCGGTCGACTGGAACAGGCCGATACGGCGGACGAATCCGCCCTCGGTGCCGGACATCCGGACCTCCATTGCCCTCTCGCGCCACTGGCGCCACCGTGGGAGGGAATGAAAGTAAGGAAAGTTTCCAGTCGCGTCAAGGAGGTGGGACGGGGCAAAAAGGGATGGCGGCAAGCGATGACGGCCGGGGAGGCGGTCCCGGCCGCAAGGCGAGGAGGGCCGCAAGGCGAGGAGGGCCGTAAGGCGAGGAGGGCGGAGCGCGGCTCGGTCCGTCGGCGACCTCAGGCCACCGCCGCCGCACCCCCGGTCCGGGCTCAGGCCACCGCCGCCGCACCCCCGGTCCGGGCTCAGGCCACCGCCGCCGCGCCCGCCAGCACCTTCAGCGCCTCCGCCGTCGCCGACCCCTCGTCGGCCGTGTACGTGCACAGCATCTGCCCCGGATCCGCGGGCAGTACGAACGCCTCGAACCGCAGCACCAGCTCCCCCGCCTCCGGATGGCGGAACCGCTTGACGCCCCGCGTCCGCTCCTGCACCGCCTGCGCCTCCCACCGCCGCCGGAACTCCTCGCTCCGCTCCAGCAGCTCATGGGTCACCCGGCACACCCGCGAACTGCCCGGGTGGCGGCCGGTCTCCGCGCGCAGCCCGGCCACCGTCTCATCGGCGACCTCGGCCCAGTTCGGATGGATCTCCCGCATCCGGGGGTCGAGGAAGACCAGCAGCGGGCCGTTGCGCCGCTCCTCGGGGATCGCGGCGTAGTCGATGCCGAGCCGGGTGCCGAGGGTGTTCCAGGCCAGGATGTCCATCGCCGGTCCGTAGACATAGGCCGGGACGGTGCCGTCCATCGCGTTCAGCAGCTGCCGGATCTCCGGCCGCACCCGCGGCCGCGGATCGGGGTCGGGCTCCCCGGCGCGCCGCCGGGGCAGGGTGATGTTGCGCAGGTAGGTGCGCTCGGACGGGGTCAGCCGCAGCGCCCGCGCCAGCCCGTCGACCACGGAGTCCGAGACGGCCGGGGCCCGGCCCTGCTCGATACGGGTGTAGTAGTCGACGCTGATCCCGGCCCGCTGCGCGACCTCCTCACGGCGCAGACCGCGCACCCGGCGCCGCACGACTCCGTCCGGCAGCCCCAGCTCGGCCGGGTCCAGCGCGGCGCGGCGCGCCTTGAGAAACCCCTTGATCTCCGGTTCGGAATGGCCCATCGCTCCATTATCCGGGCAACGCCGGATTCTGGGCCGGACAGGTGGTTCTGGCAGACCCAGGTTGAGCCGGGCCTGGTGAGGTCCCCGCCCGGCGCCGAGGCTGAAGGCGCAGGACGCCACAGAAGGCAAAAGCCACAGAAGGCAAAGGCCACAGAAGGCAAAGGCCATAGAAGGCAAAGCCACGGAAGGCAAAGGAAGGCAGCTGCCATGAAGCGCAGGATCCTGGGCGGAACCGGCATCTCGGTGAGCGAGTACGCCCTGGGCGCGATGATGTTCGGCGCCCTGGGCAACGCCGATCACGACGACTCGGTACGGATCATCCACCGCGCCCTCGACGCGGGCATCAACTTCGTCGACACCGCCGACGCCTACTCCGAGGGCGAGTCCGAGGAGATCGTCGGCAAGGCCCTCAAGGGCCGCCGCGACGACATCGTCCTCGCGACCAAGGCCCATTTCCCGATGGGCGACGACCCCAACCACGGCGGCAACTCACGGCGCTGGATCACCCAGGAGGTCGAGAACAGCCTGCGCCGCCTGGGCACGGATTACATCGACCTCTACCAGATCCACCGGCCGGACCCGACGACGGACGTCGACGAGACGCTGTCGGTCCTGTCCGACCTGGTCAGGGCGGGCAAGGTGCGCGCCGTCGGCTCCTCCACCTTCCCGGCGGAGCAGATCGTGGAGGCCCAGTGGGTCTCCGAGCGGCGCGGGCACGTACGGTTCCGCAGCGAGCAGCCGCCGTACTCGATCCTGGCGCGCGGCGTGGAGGCGGCGGTGCTGCCGACCGCGCGGAAGTACGGGATGGGCGTGCTGAGCTGGGGTCCGCTCTCGGCGGGCTGGCTCACGGGCCGGTACACCAAGGCGTCCGACATCGATCTGTCGGGCGGCCGGGCGGCCGTGGAGAAGCACAAGTTCGACCCGTCGCTGCCCGACAACGCGCGCAAGCTGGAGGCGGTCGGCGCGCTGGCCGAGCTGGCCTCCGACGCCGGGCTCTCGCTGCCGCACATGGCCATCGCCTTCGTACGGGCGCATCCGGCCATCACCTCGGTGATCATCGGCCCGCGCACCATGGAGCACCTGGAGGATCTGCTCGCCGGGTCCGAGGTGGAGCTGAGCGAGGACGTCCTGGACCGGATCGACGAGATCGTCCCGCCGGGCACGGACCTCAACCGGGCGGACAACTACTACGTGCCGCCGGCGCTCGCGGACAAGAGCCTGCGCCGCCGCTGAACACCCGGGTCGGCCTGCTGGTGGCGACCCGCACAGGGGGACGCGCGTAAGAGACGCAGAACCGGCTGCCCGGCGAATCGGTGATACCCCGGGCGGCCAGGGTGACCAGCGCGGAGGTCTCGTCCACCACGGCACCCACAGCATCAGACCGTCCCGGTTGGCGGTGTGCACACCACGCTCGGCCAGCCGTTCGGCCGGCCGCGAGTGGGGCTGGCCGAAAAGGCGGCGTGCAGGACACCGGGCCGTCGTTCAGGACAGCCGCAGGGTGTGCAGCAGCGCGTCGATGAGGGTGCGGTCGTGGTCGTAGGTGAGGCGGAGGCGGGCCGCGTCCGGGGGCAGCCAGACCAGGCGGTCGACCTCGCGGTTGGGCACGAAGGTCTCGTCGTGGTCGACCGCCTCCGCCGCCCAGTAGCGGACCTGCTTGGGGCGGCCCTTGGCCATGTAGTGGAGAGTGGGCAGCGCCTGCCCCGGGGCGCAGCCCATACCGGTCTCCTCGGCGACCTCGCGCACCGCGCCGTGCAGCGCCTCCTCGCCGTGCTTCAGCTTGCCCTTGGGATGCGACCAGTCGTCGTAGCGGGGGCGGTGGACGAGGGCGACCTCGAGCCCGCCGCCGCGCGGGGACCGTCGCCACAGCACACAGCCCGCCGCCAGGACCGTCCCGGTGTCCGTTGCGGTGTCCGTTCCTGTGTCCGTTCCGACCAGCCCGTCAGCGCGGGAATTCCGCCGGTTCATCCGTCGTCTCTCCCTCCCCGGTCCTCCGCCGTCCTCCGCGTTGTGCCGTGCGCGTCTTCCTTCGGTCCTTCGGGTCCGGCGCCCGCCGCCCGTCCTCAGGAGGATCTGGCGGCGGACACGCGCCGCCAGATCCGGCCGAACGCGAAGCGGGCCGCCTCGACCTCATGCCGCTGATCGGCGTGGAGCACCCCGAGCGCGTACGCCGTCGCCGGGGCGATCCGGGGCGTACGGGCGGCGGCCGCCGCGGCGGCCGCCGCCTCGGCCGCGTCGCGGTGGCGCTCCAGCGCCTGCCCGGCGGCCAGCAGCCGCACCGACAGCGGCAGCTCGGCGTCCACGGGGCCGGAGCCGCCCGGACCGGAGCCGCCCGGACCGGAGCCGCCCGGCCCGCTCGCCCCGTCCGGCTGCTGCCACGCCTGGTCGAGCACCTCCAGCGCGTACCGCCGCAGCCGCAGCAGATGGCGCACCTGGTGCCAGGGGGCGTCCTGGCGCTCGCTGGCGGGCGGGGCGTCCGCCGCCGGGGTCGCCGCCAGGCCGTGGACCAGCGCCTCCGCGTTGTACGGATGCCCGGCGCGGACCAGCGGCAGCGCCTCCACCGACTCGGCCAGCCGCCGGTTCGCCAGCTCGGCGAGCGGCGGCAGCACCTGCCCGGCGGGGCGGGTGGCGTTGGCCTCGTCGAGCGGGACGTCGGAGGCGAGCAGGGCGACGGTGTCGGCGACCGCGTGGAAGCGGGAGGAGCCGAGCGCCTCCAGGGCGGCGGTGTGGGCCCGGGTCCGGGCCAGCGTGAGCTGGCGCTCCAGCAGCGCTCCGGCGCGGGCCGCGCCCACGGTCAGCGCCCCGCCGCGGGCCTCCTCCTCGGCACCGGCCCGCTGATGGGCCGCGCCCGGCCGGCCGGGCCGCTCGCCCTTCTCGCCCTTGGCGCCCCGGCCGCCCTTGTCGCCGCGCTCACCGCGGCGCCGTCCGGCCGCCCGGCCCTCGTCCCGGTCCCGGTCCCGGTCCCGGTCCCTGGTCGTCCCGGCCGCGCCCTCGGCGCCGCCGCCCGCGTCGGCCGCACCGGGCCGCGCACCCTGCCCCCCGACAGGGTCCGCGGCCCCACCTCCCGGCGCACCGGCGGCCAGGGAGACGCTGCGGCGGGAGGCACGGGTGGGGCGGGGAATCGGGCCCGCCGTGCCGGTGGGGCCGCCCGCGCCGTCGACCGCGACCGTGACCCCGCCGCGCGCGGTGCGCGCGGCGCTCGCGCCACTCGTGGCATGCGCCGCGTTCACAGGCTGTGTGTCGGAGGGCCACTCCCCCGGGCTCGCGGCGTCGGCGGCCGTTCCCTCGCCCTGCGGTGAGCGGTCCGAGGGGCCGCCCGCGCCCGAGAGCCGGTGCAGGGCGCCACGCAGCCGGTCCAGCCGCTCGGCGTAGGCCTGCTCCCGCGCCAGCGTGCCGGTCAGCCAGGCCAGCTCGGTCCGCAGCTCATCGGACCAGGCCGGGTCGGTGATCGGGCGGTAGACGTAGAGCGCGCCGCTGATCCGCCGCGCGGCGCGGCGCAGCAGCCGGGCGGCCTCGGCCGCCTCCTGGACATCGGAGCCGCTCTCACGGTGCAGCCGCAGGCTGCGCAGGAAGTTCCCGGCCTGGGCGTGGAGATACGCCGACAGCACCTCCCCGGCCGTCGCCGCCTCCCACGCGGGCGCTCCCGAAGCCCCGGAAGCCGCCGAAGCCGCAGCCGGTGCCGAAGCCGCGGCGGGTGCCGCAGCCCCCGAAGCCGCCGCCGCGGCCTCCGCCGCCCGGTCCGTCACGCCGTCGGTCCCCGGGCGGGGCGGGTCGGCGGCCGGGTCCGCGGCGCCCGTCATCCCGGCCGGCGGCAGGTCATGTCGTTGAACCACGCCGTCGCCTCCGGGCGTCGATGAGCATCTCCTGAACGTTCCGCAGCGGCTGGCCGTCCGCGTCCGTGGCGTGCCGGGTCCACTCGCCGTCCGGGCCCAGGTGCCAGGACGAGGTGGAGTCGGCCATCCCGGTCTCCAGCAGGCGGTTGAGGGCTGCGCGGTGGCCGGGGTCGGTGACCCGCACCAGCGCCTCGATCCGGCGGTCGAGATTGCGGTGCATCATGTCGGCGCTGCCTATCCACACCTCCGGCTCGCCGCCGTTCCCGAACGCGAACACGCGCGAATGTTCCAGGAAGCGTCCGAGGACCGAGCGGACCCGGATGTTCTCCGAGAGCCCGGGGACGCCCGGCCGCAGCGCGCAGATGCCGCGCACCCACACATCGACCGTCACCCCGGCCTGCGAGGCCCGGTAGAGGGCGTCGACGACGGCCTCGTCGACCATCGAGTTGACCTTGATCTTGACGTAGGCCGGGCGACCCGCCCGCTGGTGGGTGATCTCCTTGTTGATCCGGGTGATCAGCCCGTCGCGCAGCGACTTGGGGGCGACCAGCAGCCGCCGGTAGTTCTCCCGCCGGGAGTAGCCGCTCAGTCGGTTGAAGAGGTCGGAGAGGTCCGCGCCGACCTGGGAGTTCGCCGTCAGCAGCCCCAGATCCTCGTACAGCCGGGCGGTCTTGGGGTGGTAGTTGCCGGTGCCCACGTGCGAATAGCGGGTGAGGGTGTCGCCCTCCTGGCGGACCACCAGCGACAGCTTGCAGTGGGTCTTCAGGCCCAGCAGGCCGTAGACCACGTGGCAGCCGGCCTCCTCCAGCTTGCGCGCCCACTTGATGTTGGCGTGCTCGTCGAAGCGGGCCTTGATCTCGACCAGCACCAGCACCTGCTTACCGGACTCGGCGGCGTCTATGAGGGCGTCGACGATCGGCGACTTGCCGGAGGTGCGGTACAGCGTCTGCTTGATCGCGAGGACGTCCGGATCGGCGGCCGCCTGCTCCAGGAACGCCTGCACGGAGGTGGAGAAGGAGTCGTACGGGTGGTGGAGCAGGACGTCCCGCTCGCGCAGCGCCGCGAATATGTCGGGCGGGGAGGCGGACTCCACCTCGGCGAGGTCCCGGTGGGTGCCCGCCACGAACTTGGGGTACTTCAGCTCCGGCCGGTCCAGCGCGGCTATGCCGAAAAGACCGGTGAGGTCGAGCGGTCCGGGCAGCGGATAGACCTCCGCGTCCGAGACCTTCAGCTCGCGCACCAGCAGGTCCAGCACATACGGGTCGATGGACTCCTCGACCTCCAGCCGCACCGGGGGCCCGAAGCGGCGGCGCAGCAGCTCCTTCTCCAGGGCTTGGAGAAGGTTCTCGGCGTCGTCCTCCTCGACCTCGAGGTCCTCGTTGCGGGTGACCCGGAACATGTGGTGCGCGAGCACCTCCATCCCCGGGAACAGCGCCTCCAGATGCGCCGCGATCACGTCCTCGAGCGGTACGTACCGCTGCGGCGACGGCTCCAGGAAGCGGGAGAGCGACGGTGGGACCTTCACACGTGCGAAGTGATCATGCCCGCTGACGGGGTTGCGCACCACGACCGCGAGATTGAGCGACAGCCCCGAGATATAGGGGAAGGGGTGTGCCGGGTCCACGGCGAGCGGGGTCAGCACGGGGAAGATCTGCTGCCGGAAGAGGGTGAAGAGGCGGGACTGCTCCTTCTCGGTGAGATCCGGCCAGCGGACCAGATGGATGCCCTCCTCCGCGAGCGCCGGGGCGACGTCCTGCTGGTAGCAGGCGGCGTGCCGGGCCATGAGCTCACGGGACCGGTTCCAGATCAGCTCCAGCACCTCGCGCGGCTGCAGCCCGGAGGCCGAGCGGGTGGCGACCCCGGTGGCGATGCGCCGCTTGAGGCCGGCGACCCGCACCATGAAGAACTCGTCCAGATTGCTGGCGAAGATCGCCAGGAAGTTGGCCCGCTCCAGCAGCGGGGTGGACGGGTCCTCGGCCAGCTCCAGCACCCGCTCGTTGAACCCGAGCCAGCTGCGCTCCCGGTCCAGGAACCGTCCCTGCGGCAGCTCCCCGCCCTCCGTGCCGGGCCCGGTGACCTCCTCGTACGAGTCCAGGTCGGCGTCGAGGTCGGGGTCGAGCGACCGCACCGGTGCGGCGACAGCATGCGGCCGGTGGGCCGCGATGGACCCGACCGAAGGCTGGGAGTTGGGCTGGGGCTGCGGGGAAACCGATGCCTGACCGCTTGTGTGGCTCATGAACTCATTGTTCCGCGCCGGAGGTGAATACGGCGTGGCGGAAGCGGGTGCGGAAACGGCACGGAGCCTCCGGTTCGACGAATTCGGCACAGCGGGCTGCATTCAGTGATGCTCGCAACCAAGGTTGAATCGCCGGTAACGGAGACATGGCGCGTAGGAAATCGGGACCCATCCCCCAGGGGGTCCCGCCCTCTTCACGCCCCCGGGGCCACCTTCACGCCCCCGGGCTCAGGTCCCGCTCAGATGTCCCTCAGGTCTCCGTTTTCGCTCAGGTCTCCGTCCGGTACATCAGATCCGTCTCATGGGTGACGAAGCCGAGCCGCTCGTAGACCGCGACCGCGGCGAAGTTGTCGGCGTCCACATAGAGCATCGCGGTCGGCAGCCCGCGGGCCGCCAGATGCCGCAGCCCGATCGAGGTCAGCGCCTTGCCGAGGCCACCACCCTGCGCGTCCGGCCGCACGCCCACGACGTACACCTCCCCCAGCCGCTCCTCGGCATGCACCTTCGTCCAGTGGAACCCGACGATCTCCCCGCCCCGCTCCGCCAGGAAGAACCCCTCCGGGTCGAACCACGGCTCACCCTTGCGGTCGTCCAGATCACGCTGGGTGAGCGAACCCTGCTCGGGGTGGTGGGCGAAGGCCGCCGCGTTCGCCGCCAGCCACGCGGCGTCGTCCGCACCCGGCCGGAAGGTCCGTACGGTCACGCCCTCCGGGAAGGCGGGCTCCGGAAGACCGAGCTCCGCGAGTGACCCCAGAGGCCGCCGCATCTGCCGCAGCTCCCGGAACAGCGTCAGCCCCAGCACCTGCGCGAGATGGCGCGCCGAGGCATGCCCCCCGTGCGCCCAGATCCGCAGCCGCTTCCCCGACTCCCTCAGCAGCGTCACCCCCAGCGCCCGGCCGTGCCCCTGTCCACGGTGCGCCGGATGCACGACCAGCTCGGCGGCCGGGGCCTCCACCGGGTCGGTGTCCTCCAGCTGGGCGTACCCCGCCAGCTCCCCGCTCGGCTCCCGCAACACCAGATGCCGCACCCCCTCCCGCCGCCCCCGCAGCTGGAGCCGCCCCTGCTCGGACACCGCCTGCTGCCCATCGGCCCGCGCGGACTCCGCGACCAGCCGCAGCACATCCTCCACCTCGGCCGACGTCAGCTCCTCCAGCACATCGAGCCGCCGGGCCCCGGATGTCTCGTTCACCACGTCATTCATGAGGCCGAGCCTACGGCGGCCCCATTGTGCGGCAAGCCGCTGCACAATTTATTACCGGCGAGTCACCCGGCTGTCCCATCCCGTCGAGGATGTCATCGGCGATGCGGGAGAGGTCCTCGGCGCTGGGCATCAGCTCCCGCACATGGGGCGGCAGCGCGGCATACGTGCTCACGGCGAACGGTGCGTTGTCGCTCCGCGGGGCGTACTCGATCGTCCCCTTGTCACGGCTCTTGGCGATGAGGATCCCGAGGGTCGGATCGTCGCGCTCCATTGGGCAACAGCTTGTTGCCCCATGTGTTCGGGCCATGTTCGAGCCATCTGCTGCATGTACTTGAGATTCCGCGCACCGAAACCGCGCTGGTTCGGGAAGGCTGTACGCAGCTCCGCGACCCCTCATCAGGACTTTTCCGCCGAACGGGCGAAGTCGCCCCACACCGTTGACCATCGGCCATCAGCTCTTCACCTCACCCCCCTGCCCCGCTACGCGCGTTGACCGTAAGCTGCGCTCCACATCCATGACGGACACACACGGGCACACAAGGGGACGACATGCCAGCGAGACCTCAACGGCGCGGGGCGGTACGCCGGTTGGCCACGGGAGTCGCGGTGCTGGCCGCCGCGGCCGGGGTGCTGACCGCCGTGAGCCCGGCGGGTGCGGACACCGGCGCCGCCGCCTCGGACAAGCACCGGCCCGGGCGCACCGTCGATGTGCAGCTGCTGTCCTTCAACGATCTGCACGGAAACCTGGAGCCCCCGCAGGGCTCCTCGGGCACCGTCACCGAGACCCAGGCGGACGGCACCACCAAGACCATTCCGGCGGGTGGCGCCGAATACCTCGCCACCTCTCTCCGTAACGCCCGTAAGGGCCACGAGTACTCGGTCACCGCGGCCGGTGGCGACATGATCGGGGCCAGCCCGCTGCTGTCCGGGCTCTTCCACGACGAGCCGACCGTCGAGGCGCTCAACAAGCTGGACCTCGACGTCACCTCCGTCGGCAACCATGAATTCGACGAGGGCCGCGCCGAGCTGAGCCGGATGCAGAACGGCGGCTGCCACCCCAAGGAGGGCTGCTACGAGAAGGGCAAGACCTTCCCGGGCGCCGACTTCCCCTACCTCGCCGCGAACGTCACCGACGAGAAGACCGGCAAGCCCATCCTCAAGCCCTACACGGTGTGGAAGCACAAGGGCGTGAAGATCGGCTTCATCGGGGTCACCCTCGAGGGCACCCCGGACATCGTCACCGCCGAGGGCGTCAAGGGCCTGAAGTTCCACGACGAGGTCGAGACGATCAACAAGTACGCCAAGGAGCTCCAGCGCGAGGGCGTGAAGTCGATCGTCGCGCTCATCCACGAGGGCGGGCTGCCCGCCTCCCCCTCGTACAACTACGACTGCGACAACGGCGGTGCGGGCAAAGGCGTCTCCGGCCCCATCGTCGACATCGCCAAGAACATCACGCCCACGGTCGACGCCCTGGTCACCGGCCACACCCACCAGGCGTACACCTGCACCGTCCCGGACCCGTCCGGCACCCCGCGCACGGTGACCTCCGCGGCCTCCTTCGGCCGTCTCTACACCGACACCACGCTCACCTACGACCGCCGCACCGGCGACATCGTGCGGACGAGCGTGAAGGGCGCCCACGCGGCGAACCACGTCGTGGACCGTGAGCAGCCCAAGGCCCCCGACATGACCTCGCTCATCGGGCGCTGGAACAAGCTGGCCGCCCCGATCGCCAACAAGCCCGTCGGCTACATCTCCGCCGACGTCAACGGCCGCGGCTCCACCGCCTACGAGACGCCCCTGGGCGACGTCATCGCCGACGGCCAGCTCGAAGCGCTCTCCCCGTCCGACAAGGGCGGCGCCCAGATCGCCTTCATGAATCCCGGCGGCATCCGCTCCGACCTCGCCCACAAGGCGTCGGGCAGCGAGGGGGACGGAGTGGTGACCTACGGCGAGGCGTTCACGGTCCAGCCGTTCACCAACATGATGAACGTGATCGACCTGACCGGCTCCCAGCTCATCACCGCGCTCCAGCAGCAGGTCAGCGGCGCCAACGAGGCCTCCCCGAAGATCCTCCAGGTCTCCAAGGGCCTCACCTACACCCTGGACCTGACCAAGTCCGGCAAGGACCGGATCGTCACGGACTCGGTGAAGCTGAACGGTGAGGCGATCGACCCCGCCAAGACCTACCGCGTCGCGCTGAACGAGTTCCTCGCGGGCGGCGGCGACGGCTTCCCCGCCTTCAAGGACGGCAAGAACAAGCTCGTCGGCGCCTCCGACCTGGACGCGTTCACGGCCTACCTGGGCGCGCACTCGTCGCAGGCCTCGCCCCTGGACCCGCCGAAGGCGGACCGCATCACGATCGTGAAGTAACCGCCCGACACCTGCCGATGGCCCGGCCGCCTGTGGCGGCCGGGCCATCGTCGTGTCAGCGCAGCGCTTCCTCGATCAGATCGGCCGCCCGCCCGGTGCCGCCCTCGGCCCGCACCTCGTCCCGCAGCCGCGCCGAGGTGCGCGCGACCTCCGGGTCCGTGGTGAGTTCGAGCAGCGCGGCACGCAGGGCCCCGGCGGTGGCGTCCGCCGTGTCGAAGCGGCGGGCCACGCCCAGTTCGACGAGCCGGTCGGCGTTCATGGCCTGTTCCGCGCCCTGCGGGACGGCGATCATCGGACAGCCGGTGTACAGCCCCTCGTTGCTGCCGCCCATCCCCGCGTGGGTGATGAACGCGTCGGCCCGCTCCAGGATCGCCAGCTGCGGCACCCAGTTGTGGACCTCGATGTTCGCCGGGATCTCCCCCAGCTCACCCGGGTCCACGTACTTGCCGATCTGGAGCACCACGTGCCACCCGGGCAGATCCCCGAAGGCCGCGACGCACCGGCGGTAGAAGGCGGCCTGCCGGGTGTACGCCGAGCCCAGCGAGACCAGCAGCACGTTCTCCGCACCGACGGGACGTTCCCAGCCGCCCTGGTCGGCACGGTCCCCGATGCACGGTCCGGCGAACGTCACCACCTCGGTGTTCACCCGGTCGGCGTTCGGCTGCATCGCGCGGGGAATGAGCGCGACACAGCGCGGCGGCTGCCCGGAGAAGGCGTTCGGGTCCGTGGTGGTGGCACCGGACTCCACGAGCCAGGTCGCGAACTTCTCCTGATACGCGTCCGCGCCGGGAAGGCTCATGATCTGCCCCCCGACCTCGTCGTGGTAGCCCTCCCAACCCACGATCGTCGGCGACAGCTGGACCAGCGGGCGCCCCTGCGTCTCGGCGAGCACCCGGGCGGGGTACGCGCCGATGTCGTAGAGGTACACATCGGCCGGGTCGCGGTCGTACACGGCGCGGAGTTGGGGCAGGACGTGGATGGCGTCGTCCAGGAACAGGGTCATCGCGGCGATCGGGTCCTCCGGCCAGTCGTTGTCGGCGACCGGCAGGGTGGACTCGAACGGCACGAACTCGGCGCCGGTCGGCGCGATGACGTCCGCGACGAAGGGATCGTTGGCGTACGTCACCCGGTGCCCGCGCGCCACGAGTTCACGGATGATCTCGAGGCTGGGCAGGGTGTGGCTGATGGCGGGGATGCCGACCATGGCGATATGGGCACGGCGACGGGACATGAGGAATCACTCGTTTCAGATCTACGACGAGATGGACACGACGGCCCGGCGCAGCGGCGATGTCGCCGGTGCGCGGGGCGGAACGGCGTGTCAGCCGTAGATCTGAAGGAACGAGTCCATGGGCGGCACGGTACCCCGGCCGCCGGCCGGGCCGCCTCCCGTTTTCCGGCCTCAGCAAGCGGTAAGTGCCCGCTCAGCGCCGGAGCCTAGGGTCACGAACGCGACGGGCCGTCTGTTCTCCCTCCCTCTCCCGACGGACCGTCGCGCCTAACCTTCCTGAACGCGGTCGAAATCACCGGCCTTGGCCCCGCGTATGAAGGCCCGCAGGGCGGCCGGGGTGGTGGTCAGGATGACGTGGGGGTCGTCGCTCTCGCGGAGCAGCACGGCGCGGTCGCTCGCGGGGACGTTCACGCAGTTGCCCGCGTCCCCACTCTGGGAAGACTTCCGCCGCTCAGCAGCGACGTTGACGCAGTTGGACGAGTTAGCGCTGTAAGACGACTTCCGCCACTGGTACCCGGACACGCTTCTCCCTTCACATCGCACGCAAGACGCCACGGATGAAGTCCCGCGATTCTCGCGGCTTGAGGGCAGTCGTCTCCATGCGATCGACGACAGCCCGGTATCTGGCCAACTCAGCCTCAGCATCGATGAACTGGCACCCCCACGCCAGATCGAGTTGCACCGTATCGAGTTGTGACACGGGACCGATGACATAGTCGAGCGACTGCCCTGCACCAGGGAAGGTTCCACCCCCGCCGAACGGAATCACCTGGATGGTGACGTTATCCAGCTCGCTCATGGCGATGAGGTGTTCAAGCTGGGCGCGAACCGTCTCCACACCGCCGAACTCCATCCGCAGTGCGGCCTCATGAATGATCGCGGTGTACGGCACCGGCTTGTCGCCGTGGAGGATCGCCTGCCGCTTCATCCGGTGCGACAGCCGATGCTCCACCTCGTATGCCCGCAACGGCGGAGCCGCTTCCCTGATCACCGCACGGGCATGATCCACGGTTTGCAACAGACCCGGGATGTGGATGACGACTGCGACACGCAACCCACGCGCCTGGTGTTCCAGCTCCGCCAAATCAGCGAAGCTCGCCGGGAGGTGCTCTCGGTACTCGTCCCACCAACCCCGGGTGCGGCCGCCCGTCATGTCGGCAAGCGCATCCAGTAGATCGTCCTCCCCACAGGCGTAGTTGCGGGCAAAGACTCGCACGCGATCCGCGCTCACCGGATACCGACCGGCCTCGATACTGCTCAGGCGAGCCTGGTTGATCCCGTGCCGCGCGGCGGCAGCGGTCGATGACAAGCCCGCGCGTTCCCGGAGCTTGCGCAGCTCTGTCCCCAGGCGTCGCTGGGTCAGTGTCGGGGTGTTGCTCGGCGGCATCCGGATCTCCCTATGTCACCCACACGAAGTCATTTAGCAGCCTTGCTGCCGTTTTCGTAGCAGGTCTACCACCGACTGCCATACGGTGTGGCGCAAGTGCCCCAACTTCGCCCGACCGAGGGAGACTCCATGGCCAACGTACCGCCGTCCTCCGACCCCTGGACGTACTCCCTCCGCCTGCCCAACGACCCACGAGCCGCACGGATCTCACGGGTCACGCTCCGGGCGGTCCTCTCCTCCCACGGCATGGCCGAGCTGACCGACACGGCGGAACTCCTGACCTGCGAGCTGGTCACCAACGCCGTCCGCCACTCCGACGGCCCGGCCCAACTCCGCATCCGCCATCTCTGCGAGAACCGCCTTCGCGTCAGCATCTGGGACACCAACCCCACCATCCCCGCACCCTTCGACGCCCCGCCCAGCCCCCTCGACCGCTTCACCGCCCTCACCGAGGCCGCCGCCAACCTGGACGCGACCTCCGGCCGTGGCCTGCTCATCGTCCGGCTGTGCGCCGACAACTGGGGCGGCTATCCCCTCGCCGACGACCTCTTCGGCATCAGCGGGAAGCTCCTCTGGTTCGAACTCACCCCCCAGCAGGATGCCTACGAGATCGCGGCCTGACCCATTCCCCCAATAGGGTGATCACCGGTCATTTGCCCCGTGCACATGCCCCGATGACCCTACGTTCACATACACGGTCAGTTCGCGGCACGAGGCCGCACATCGCATCTTTCAAGAACGCCCGGAGTTACTCGCGCCGGTATTCCGCATATTGGACGTCCCGCTGCCAAAGGAAGCAGCCGTCGAGGTGCTCACCCCCGACGCCACGGAGATCCGTCCGTTGGAACGGCGCGTGGACAGCGTGTTGCGCGTGGTTCCGCCTGACGGCGGCGGCTTCCTCCTGGCCATCGAGGCACAGGGGCGCCGCGACCCGGACAAGGCGGTCAGCTGGGCGTACTACCTCTCGTACATGGCAGCGAAGCACGAGCTTCCGGTGCTGCTACTCGTAGTCTGCCAGGACAAGAAAACCGCCGACTGGGCGGCGGGGCCCTATCGGATCGGCGTGGAGGGGTGGACAGCACTGTCCGTACACCCGCTGGTGCTGGGCCCCGGAAACGTCCCAGTGATCCTCGACCCCGAGGAGGCGTCCCAGGATCTGACCTTGGCTGCCTTCTCGGCCTTGACACATGGGCGCGACCCAAATGCTCCGGCCATACTGAAAACACTGGCTCAGGCCCTCGCCAAGGCCGACCCGGAGTCCCGCCCGTACTACTCGGAGCTACTGGAGATCGGCCTGGGGAATACCCCAGCACGAGACGTCTGGAGGAAACTGATGAGCGTGGTAGGTAGCTACTTCCCTGGTCGCGGCACCCTTGTCGAAGAGACCTTCCTCAAGGGCAAGGCCGTGGGTGAGGCTGTGGGGGGTGCGCGCGCCGTGCTGCGCACCCTGGAAAACAGGGGGATCCGCACCTCGGCGGAGATCCGCGAGCGCATCACCGACTGCACCGACATCAAGACACTGGACCACTGGCTCGACCGTGCCATGACCGTCTCCACCGCCAACGAGCTCTTCACCGAGGACGGCTGACGACACCATGGCCGTAGTAGGTAGCTACTTCCCCGGCCGGGGAACCCTCATCGAGCAGACGTTCCTCAAGGGCCAGGCCCACGGGGAGGCGGCAGCGCTTGCCGAGGGAGTCCTGCGCATCCTCGAACATCGGGGGATCGGCGTCCGGTCCGAGACACGCCGCCGCATCAGCGAATGCACCTACCGCGACACCCTGCGGCACTGGCTCGACCGTGCGTTCACCGTCTCCCAGGCAGACGAGCTGTTGGACGAGCTCTTCGAGGTGGAGGAGCCGGACCGGTAGGTCACCGGGCGGGGCCGGGACCGAGCCAGGGGCCGGGACCACCGGCGGACAGCCGCGAACGAGGCGGGAGGGGGTGGGGTCGGAGGGGTGGTGTCCTGGACGCTTACGTGTATTTGTGGCGCCGATCTCCGGCCCACGCAAGTCCCCGGCCAATGGCGCCGTAAATATACGGTCCAGGGCGCCGCCCCGGAGGCCCCGCCCCCGGCACCCACCACGCACAGCAGGCGCACCCCACACGCGCCGCCCCGGAGGCCCCGCCCCCGGCACCCACCACCCAACCGACCGCGCACCCCACCGCGCACCCCAGCGACCACCGCCCACCGCACCGCGCACCCGCCCCGTGCCACCGGCCGCCCCCGGAACCCACGCCGAACCCCCACCACCCCCGGGCCGACCCCGCCTACCCTGGTGACTTCTTCGATACGGCGAACAACAGTCACCGGGGGGACGGGGCCTCATGGATCCCGCAGCCATAGCCACACTGGTCCAGGAACTCTTCATCGCCGACGGGCCGGTGGACCGGCCCGTCCGCATCGCCTCCCTCGTCGCCTTCCAGGGCGACCACCGCACGCTCACCGAACGGGACCTGCCCCGGATCGCCTCCGCGCTCGTCGAGGACATCGCGAAAGAGATCGACGAAGAGACCACGGATCAGGCGCGCCCCGCGCTCACCGACGCGCTCGCCCGCACCCTCCACTCCCTCGGCACCGTCGACCTGGATGACCTACGGGCCGTCCGCCTCGGCCCCGAGGCCTTCGCCCGCCACCTCGCCGTCGCCGCCCCCGACGCCGACGAGGAACTGGACCCGGCGGACGCCCATACGCACGCCGCGCTACGCGAGGCCGTATGCGCGCACATCCTGCGCTACCTCACCATCCGTTCCCCGTTCGTCGCGGCCGCCGAGGACGCCGGGTTCGAGGAGCGCTACGCCCGGGACATCGTGGCCGCCCACGACCATCTGACGATCTACGGCATCGATCTGACCCACTCCCCCGACAGCTGGCCGCTGGACGCCGCCTATCTCAGCCTGGAGACCGAGACCGACGGCAGCGGCCCCAGTGCCCCCGCCGAGCAGGCCCTCGCGGGACGCACCCGGGTACTGCTGTGGGGCGTGGCGGGGTCGGGCAAGACCACGCTGGTGCAGCGGCTCGCGGTGTCCGTGGCGCGCGGCGACCTCCCGGCCCCGCTGGAGGGGCTGCGCGGGCGGGTGCCGTTCGTGCTCCCCGTGCGCCGGTTCCGCCGCGACGGCTTCCCCGAGCCGGACGGCTTCCTGTCCGCCGTCCGCTATCCGCACGCCGCCGCACAGCCGCCGGGCTGGGCCGAACGGGTGCTGTCGCGCGGGCGCGGGCTGCTGCTCGTGGACGGCGTGGACGAGGCGCCGGAGGACGAGCGGGAGCGGCTGCGGGAGGCGCTGCGCGAACTTCCCGCGCGCTATCCGGGAAATGTCTGGCTGGTCACCTCACGCCCCTCAGCCGTACGGGAGAACTGGCTCGCCTCGGAGCGCTTCACCGAGCTGAAACTCTCCCCGCTCAGCCGCGAGGGCGTCACCGCGTTCATCCGGCGCTGGCATGCGGCGGCCCGCCAGGACATCACCGACGGGGCCGATCTGGACCGACTCGGCAGTTACGAGGAAACGCTGCTGGACGCCGTAAGGATTACCCGGGACCTCGGGCGGCTGGCCACCAATCCACTGATGTGCGGTCTGCTGTGCGCACTGCACCGGGACCGTCGCGGCTATCTGCCACGCGGCCGGAAAGCCCTCTATGACGCGGCCCTTTCCATGCTCCTGGAACGGCGCGACCGCGAGCGCGCCATGCTGCCGCCGGATGGAATCGACCTCCCCCAGGAACCGAAGATCCAGCTGCTGCAGAAGCTGGCGCACTGGATGCTCGTCAACGGCCGGTCCGAAATGGACCGGGCCACCGCCCTCGAGACGCTCGGCCGCTACATCCCGGCCATTCCGCACGCGGCGCGGCAGGGCGGACCGGAGGAGATCTACCGCCATCTGCTCAACCGGACCGGTCTATTGCGCGAGCCCACACCCGGTTCGGTCGATTTCGTGCACCGAACGTTCCAGGACTATCTCAGCGCGAGAGCGGTCGTCGAACGGCACGATTTTGACTTCTTGATCGACCACGCGCACCTGGACGACTGGGAAGAAGTGATCAGAATGTCCGTCTCCCTCGCCCGTCCCGATGAATGCGCCTACCTCCTGGAGGGGCTGCTGGCGGCCCGTAAAGACGCCCGCCCGGTCCATGCTCGCCATCGCAAACTCCTGGCGGCCGCATGTCTGGAACACGCTACGGAGCTGGACCCCGAGGTGCGTTCCCGGGTGCATCGCTATACCCGTGATCTGGTACGCCCGACCTCGCTGGAAGGAGCCCGTGCGCTGGGCTGGATCGGACCTATCGTGCTGGAAATGCTGCCCGATCCCAGCGCGGTATCCGATGAGGAAGCCCATCGGCTGGCCGTCACCGCCACCTCGATAGCCGACGACCGCGCGATCGACTATCTGGTCCGGCTGCGAGACCGCGCCTCCTGGGCGGTACGGGCGCAGCTCGCGGCCGCCTGGCGGCGATATGACACCGACCGTTACGCCGAGGAAATCATCGCCCATCTCGATGAGCGGGAACTCGACTTTCCGGTGTCGGACCTGGAGGAGCTGCGGGCGCTGCGCCGGCTCGGCGGCCGTCCCTGCGTCCAGATAGCCGGGGCGTTCACCCCGGAGCAGCTGACCGAGGGCCTGGTGGCCGAGCGGCTGACCGAGCTGTGGCTCGCCTACGACCTGGGCGCGGACCTGGACCTGAGCTGGCTGGCCGGCTTCCCGCGGCTGGAGATCCTGCGGCTGAGCCACCGCAACGCGGAGGTGACCGGGGTCCCGGAGGGCGTCCAGGTCATCGTGGCGGGCGCGTGAGGGGAGCCCCGGAGGGGATGGGCATTGCCAGGCCGCCCGGGGCGTCACAGGGCCTTCCGGGGCGTCACAGGGCCCCTCAGAGCGCGCCTGCCCGGCACCCGCACAAAGGCGCCACCGCGCAAAGGCGCCACCCACACAAAAGGGGGCCGCCCCGGACCGGGAAACGGTCCGGGGCGGCCCCAAGGCACTCGGCGAGGTACCGCCTCACGCCTCCTTGCTGAGGTTCGGGCCCGCGCCACCGGCGGCGGACTCGATCGGCGGGGTGTCCGGCAGCGCCGACTTCTCCTCGCCACGGAAGGTGAACTTCTTCTCCTCACCCTCGCCCTCGGTGTCCACGACCACGATGTGGCCCGGACGCAGCTCGCCGAAGAGGATCTTCTCCGAGAGCACGTCCTCGATCTCGCGCTGGATCGTCCGGCGCAGCGGCCGGGCGCCCAGCACGGGGTCGTAGCCCCGCTTGGCCAGCAGCTTCTTGGCGACGCCACTGAGCTCGATGCCCATGTCGCGGTCCTTGAGCCGCTCGTCCACCTTGGTGATCATGAGGTCGACGATCTGGATGATGTCTTCCTCGGTGAGCTGGTGGAAGACCACGGTGTCATCGACACGGTTGAGGAACTCGGGGCGGAAGTGCTGCTTCAGCTCCTCGTTGACCTTGTTCTTCATCCGCTCGTAGCCGGTCTTCACATCGCCCTGGGCGGCGAAGCCCAGGTTGAAGCCCTTGGAGATGTCCCGGGTGCCGAGGTTGGTGGTCATGATGATCACCGTGTTCTTGAAGTCCACGACCCGGCCCTGGGAGTCGGTCAGCCGACCGTCCTCCAGGATCTGCAGCAGCGAGTTGAAGATGTCCGGGTGGGCCTTCTCGACCTCGTCGAAGAGGACCACGGAGAACGGCTTGCGGCGCACCTTCTCGGTGAGCTGACCGCCCTCCTCGTAGCCCACGTATCCGGGCGGGGAGCCGAAGAGCCGCGAGACGGTGTGCTTCTCGCTGAACTCCGACATGTCGAGCGAGATCATCGCGTCCTCGTCGCCGAAGAGGAACTCGGCGAGGGTCTTGCTGAGCTCGGTCTTACCGACACCGGACGGGCCCGCGAAGATGAACGAGCCACCGGGGCGCTTGGGGTCCTTGAGACCCGCACGCGTGCGCCGGATGGCCTGGGAGAGCGCCTTGATGGCGTCCTTCTGGCCGATGACGCGCTTGTGCAGCTCGTCCTCCATGCGCAGCAGCCGGGAGGACTCCTCCTCGGTGAGCTTGAAGACCGGGATGCCGGTGGCCGTGGCCAGGACCTCGGCGATCAGCTCCTCGTCGACCTCGGCGACGACGTCCATGTCGCCGGCCTTCCACTCCTTCTCCCGCTTCGCCTTGGCGGCCAGGAGCTGCTTCTCCTTGTCGCGCAGGCCCGCGGCCATCTCGAAGTCCTGCGAGTCGATCGCGGACTCCTTCTCCCGGCGCACATCGGCGATCTTCTCGTCGAATTCGCGCAGGTCCGGCGGTGCGGTCATCCGGCGGATCCGCATCCGGGAACCGGCCTCGTCGATCAGGTCGATCGCCTTGTCCGGCAGGAAGCGGTCCGAGATGTAGCGGTCGGCCAGGGTGGCGGCCGCGACCAGGGCCGAGTCCGTGATCGAGACGCGGTGGTGCGCCTCGTAGCGGTCCCGCAGGCCCTTGAGGATCTCGATGGTGTGCGGCAGCGACGGCTCGGCGACCTGGATGGGCTGGAAACGGCGCTCCAGGGCCGCGTCCTTCTCCAGGTACTTGCGGTACTCGTCGAGCGTGGTCGCGCCGATGGTCTGGAGCTCGCCCCGCGCCAGCATCGGCTTCAGGATGCTCGCGGCATCGATCGCGCCCTCGGCGGCACCCGCACCCACCAGGGTGTGGAGCTCGTCGATGAACAGGATGATGTCGCCGCGGGTGCGGATCTCCTTGAGCACCTTCTTCAGGCGCTCCTCGAAGTCACCGCGGTAGCGGGAGCCGGCGACCAGGGCGCCCAGGTCCAGGGTGTAGAGGTGCTTGTCCTTGAGGGTCTCGGGCACCTCGCCCTTGACGATGGCCTGGGCCAGTCCCTCGACGACCGCCGTCTTACCGACGCCGGGCTCCCCGATGAGGACCGGGTTGTTCTTGGTGCGGCGCGAGAGCACCTGCATGACCCGCTCGATCTCCTTCTCGCGCCCGATGACCGGGTCGAGCTTGGATTCGCGGGCGGCCTGGGTGAGATTGCGGCCGAACTGGTCCAGGACGAGCGAGGTGGAGGGAGTGCCCTCCGCCGGGCCGCCGGCGGTGGCGGCCTCCTTGCCCTGGTAGCCGGAGAGCAGCTGGATGACCTGCTGCCGCACCCGGTTCAGATCGGCGCCGAGCTTCACGAGGACCTGGGCGGCGACGCCCTCGCCCTCGCGGATCAGGCCGAGCAGAATGTGCTCCGTACCGATGTAGTTGTGGCCGAGCTGAAGGGCCTCGCGGAGCGACAGCTCCAGGACCTTCTTGGCACGGGGGGTGAAGGGGATGTGCCCGGACGGGGCCTGCTGGCCCTGCCCGATGATCTCCTCCACCTGCTGGCGGACCGCCTCGAGCGAAATCCCGAGGCTCTCCAGGGCCTTAGCGGCGACACCCTCACCCTCGTGGATCAGGCCCAGGAGGATGTGTTCGGTGCCGATGTAGTTGTGGTTGAGCATCCGGGCTTCTTCCTGAGCCAGGACGACAACCCGCCGCGCACGGTCGGTGAACCTCTCGAACATCGTTAATCGCTCCTCAGAGCGGTCAGAAAGATCGGGGACGATCCCCTCCCTGTCCTTCCGCATGCTAGTCCCGCAACCCGGGACAGCTCATTCCAACTGCCGACAACCGTCCGGATCACCCCCGCTGGCGCGGGGCAAACAGCTCTGGCCTCCTGCCCGAACAGCCGACAACTGCTTCAACCCGATGGTGCGAGACGATGTTCCCGCAGGCCAGGCATCTACGCCCACCGTCAGTACGCCGATGGCGAACGCCGCTTCCTCCCAACCCGCGGACCGCCCCTCCCCACTAGGGATGTCTTACCCGCAAGCACAGATACTCCATGCCGTGGGGGCCGGTTCCATCCGCTATGGGCGAACAACCTTGCGCCCGCTCACCGGCCCTGCAGCACCCCTTATGAGTACGAGGTGCGCACGGACCGATACGTAACGTCATCGCGTACGGAGATCATCACGTACGAACGGCACCGTCCGCGTAACCAAGCGGGCGGGCGGGGAGTTCTGCTGGGCATGATCCTCAGGGCCCACGGCGCGGAGCCGTCCGCACCGGCCGCCCGGTCACGCTGGTACGAGCGGGAGCTGGGCTGGCCGACGGCCGGCAGCGATCCCGTCGAATTGCTCACGGGGGTGGCCTTCGACGTCATCGAACTGCCGGCCGTGGCCGGTATCGCGATGCTGCGGCGCGTACCGCGGACCGGTCCGGTCGCGGTGGAGGGCGCCTGGATGCGGCTCCTGGTGGCCGTCGGCAGCGCGGACGAGCTTCCGGGGCTGCTCGACTGGCTGGAGTGGGGCGGTGTGGCCCTGGACCTGGGCGCGATCGGCGCCGGAGGCCGGATCACCGCGCCATGCCCCGCCCGCTCCTGGCCACCGTCCCTGGCCGCCGGGGCGCCCGGTGAGCGATGCCCGCAGGAGGCCGCTGTATGGCTGCGACCTCCCGACGCGAAGGGCGGGGTGGAGCCGACGCTGCCGAGGACAGGCTTCGGGGGCGATGGGGGCGCCCCCGATCTCGTACGGCTCGTGAGCGCGGCGGCCACGGAGTGCCACCGAGCCCGGTTGGTGCGCGCCCTGCCACTGCCCAGGCAGCGGCGGGCCGGGGAAGGCTGACGCGCTCAGCCGTTGGCCTTCTCGTACGCCTCACGGACGGTCGCCGGAACACGGCCGCGGTCGTTGACCTCGTAGCCGTTCTCCTTCGCCCAGGCGCGGATCTTCGCGGTGTCCTGACCGGCGCCACCCGCCGCCGCCCGCGCCTTGCCCCGGCCGCCGGAGGCCCGGCCACCGGTGCGCCGGCCGCCCTTGGTGTACGGCTCCAGGGCGTCACGGAGCTTGTCCGCGTTGGAGGTGGTGAGGTCGATCTCGTAGCTCTTGCCGTCCAGAGCGAACGTCACTGTCTCGTCCGCCTCGCCGCCGTCGAGGTCGTCGACAAGAAGGACCTGAACCTTCTGTGCCATGGGGTTCCTTTCAGGGAAAACGGGGGGCTCGGGGGAGCGGCCTTAGCCGCTGATGACTCACCCCCCAGGTAATTACACTACGAGAGAATAGGAAACCGCTTTTCCCGGAAAAACACAAACCCCTCGCGAGGGTTCGACCGATCCACCAAGCGGGAAGGCTCATGGAAGGTCATGTTCCGGAGCTATGTGATAGGGGAGCGATTCGGACATAGGGCCCGCGATCACAGTTGCAGAAGCATCCGGCTGTTGCCAAGGGTGTTCGGCTTCACCCGTTCGAGACCCAGGAACTCGGCGACACCCTCGTCATAGGAACGCAGGAGCTCGCTGTAGACATCGCCGTCGACCGGCGTCTCGCCGATCTCCACGAAGCCGTGCTTGGTGAAGAAGTCGACTTCGAAGGTGAGGCAGAAAATTCGCCGCACGCCCAGCCAGCGTGCGGTCTGCAGCAGCTTGTCAAGCACCAGATGCCCTACACCGGTGCCCTTGAGAGTCCGATCGACGGCGAGAGTGCGGACCTCCGCGAGGTCTTCCCACATGACGTGCAGCGCTCCGCAGCCAATGACCTCAGCGTCCTCGTCGCGCTCGGCGACCCAGAACTCCTGGATGTCCTCGTAAAGCGTCACGGTGGCTTTGTCGAGCAGGATGCGATCGTCCACGTACGAGTCGATGAGGCGACGCACCGCCCGAACATCGCTGGTCCGGGCACGGCGGACGGTGACTACTTTTGATAGTGGGGAGGACATGTGCGGACGCTATCGCCCCGGGTCATCGCCCCGACTCACCGGGGCTCTCCCCCCGCTCCCCCAGTTGTGCGACACGCATGGCATCCCGTAGTGCGTCGCGCTGCTCTTCGGACATCATCCCGAAGAACGCGACGAGTGCGGCCGCGGGGTTGTCACTGGTCGACCACGCTTCGTTCATCAGTGCGGCCGAGTAGGCGGCGCGCGTGGAGACCGCGGCATATCGATAGGCGCGGCCTTCCACCTCACGGCGCAGCCAGCCCTTGTGATGCAGGTTGTCCATTACGGTCATGACCGTCGTGTAGGCGATCGAGCGTTCCCGCTGAAGGTCTTCCAGGACTTCCCGGACCGTGACCGGGCGGTTCCACTTCCACACCCGCGTCATGACCGCGTCTTCGAGATCTCCCAATGGCCGAGGCACACCGAGAATAATAGTGGGAGATGTCCCGAATGTCGGGAGGGTTGGGCGGGAAATGCCGTACGCCCCGCGGACGCGACGCGTCCGCGGGGCGTGGTTCGGCGCAGATCGGTCCGATCAGGAGGTCTCGCGCTCCGGCGCCGGGCGCTCGGCCTCGGCGCGGGCCGCCAGCGCGGCGTCCACCGCCGCGTCCTCCTTGGACTTGTTGGCGCCGCCCTGGCTCTTCACCATCGTCACGATGAGCGCGGTGAAGGCCACGGCCATCACCACGGGCGGGACCAGCGCGGAGACGTAATCCATGGCTCTCGGCCTCCTTTTGCTCGAGACCACCAGATTACGCGGCGCGCCGCGGCCTCCCGGAGCCGGGCACCGGTCCCGGGCGGGGCGCCCCGGGGTCGGCAGGTCAGGCGGAGCGGACCCCGGCACCGGGCGCGAGCCTCGACTCGTGTTCCGGGGGCGGCGAGGGGCGGCGGCGCTTGGGCGGGAAGACCTCCGCCGGCGTGGGCACCGGACGCCCCGGGCGCGGCGCCCGGCGGCCCGGCTCCCTCCGCTTCGGCTCCTCACGGTCGCCGTGCTCCGGCGGCGTGGGCTTCTTACGGGGCTCACGCTTCTGCTCGTCGGACTGGCGCACGGCCTCCCGCGCGGCCTCGGGCCCTTGCCGGGCGGGCCCCTGTGCGGCCGTCCCGGGCGCCGCCGAGACCCCGCCGGGCAGGGCGCGCAGCCGGGGCGCCACGGGGCGCGTGCGGGGCTCTACGACGGCACCTACGGCACCGGCGCGCTCCGCGAGCCGGGCGCGCACGCCCCGCTCGGCAAGGCGCTCGCAGTGGCTCAGCAGCGCGCTCCGGCGCGTCGCCTCACCGCCCCCGGCGGCCGACCCGCACAGCGCGCGGAGCGCGGCCAGATCCTCGGCCAGCGGCTCGTAACCGGCCGCGAGGGCGCCCTGGAGCTGCTCGAGATAGCCGACGGCGGCGCCGGGCAGGGCGGCGCGGTAGCGGGCGAGCTCGTCGAGCAGGAACGCTCGCAGCCGCCCGCCCTCGCGGACCGCTTCGTCCACGGCCTCGGCGAGCCGGAGACAGTCCTGGACCTCCTCCGCCCGGTCCGGGCCGAGGGGGCCGGCAGAGGGGATGACGGGGTCGGGTTGGAGGGCGATGGCGAGGGCGCGTCGGAGCACACGCAGCTCATCCGCACTGAACGCCATTCCGCCGCGGGATCCATATGGCGTGGGCATGGGGCGACTTTAAGTGCTAAGCGGACAAATTTCGCTGAGCGTCGGACGGTGCGGCGCGTTGCGGACGCGAGGGGCCATACGGACGCCGAGCCGCCATATGGAGGAAGCGCCGGACGGGACCGCGCCGAGGCGGTCCCGTCCGGACCCGGCACCCGGGGGCGGACCGTCGCATCCGGGTGCCGGTGTACATGGTCGACGGCCGTTCCGCTTGTCAATACGGAATTCGATGTGCCGTCTTTCCCTTGACCACCCCTTGCCCATTGGCGAAGAGCGATCAGTCGCGCAGGACGAATCCCGAGTGCGGGAATTCGTTTCGGAATGCCGTCAATGCGGTCGAGCACCCTGGTGAAGAGCAGGTGGAGAGCTGATCGCCGGTGCTCAGCCGCGCGAGACGTTCCGCTCGTAGACCAGTCTGAGGCCAATCAGGGTCAACCAGGGCTCATGCTCATCGATCACTGAGGATTCTCCTAGCACCATGGGCGCCAGCCCACCGGTGGCGATCACGGTGACGTCCTCCGGGTCCTGGGCGAGCTCGCGCGCCATACGGCGGACGATTCCGTCCACCTGGCCCGCGAAGCCGTAGAGGATGCCGGACTGCATGGCCTCCACCGTGTTCTTCCCGATCACGCTGCGCGGGCGGGCCAGCTCGATCTTGCGCAATTGCGCCCCGCGTACGCCCAGCGCCTCGACCGAGATCTCGATGCCCGGCGCGATCACCCCGCCCACGTACTCCCCGCGCGCGCTCACCGCGTCGAAGGTCGTCGCGGTGCCGAAGTCGACCACCACGCACGGGCCCTCGTACAGCTCGACGGCGGCCAGCGCGTTGATGATCCGGTCGGCGCCGACCTCCTTGGGGTTGTCCACCAGGATCGGCACACCGGTCTTCACACCCGGCTCGACCAGAACGGACGGCACATCGCCGTAGTAGCGGCGGGTCACCTCGCGCAGCTCGTGGAGGACGGAGGGGACGGTGGAGCAGATGGAGATGCCCGCGATGCCGTCACCCAGCTCCTCGCCGAGCAGTGGGTGCATGCCCATCAGGCCCTGCAGCAGGACGGCGAGTTCATCGGCGGTGCGGCGGGCGTCGGTGGAGATCCGCCAGTGCTCGACGATCTCGTCGCCGTCGAAGAGGCCGAGCACAGTGTGAGTGTTGCCGACGTCGATGGTCAGGAGCATCGCTTACTTCTCCCCGGCCTCGCGCAGGTCCAGGCCGATGTCCAGGATCGGGGAGGAGTGGGTGAGCGCGCCGACCGCCAGATAGTCGACGCCCGTCTCCGCGTACGTACGGGCGCTTGCGAGCGTCAGCCGTCCCGAGGACTCCAGCGCGGCGCGCCCGGCGACCAGCTCGACGGCCTCGCGGGTCCGTTCCGGGGTGAAGTTGTCCAGCAGGATGAGATCCGCGCCCGCCTCCAGAATCGGCGGGATCTGCTCCAGGGTGTCGACCTCCACCTCGATCGGCACATCCGGGAACTCGGCCCGTACGGCGCCGAACGCCTCCGCGACCCCGCCCGCCGCGATCACGTGGTTGTCCTTGACCAGCGCGGCGTCCGAGAGCGACATCCGGTGGTTGACCCCACCGCCGCAGCGCACCGCGTACTTCTCCAGGGCGCGCAGCCCCGGAGTGGTCTTACGGGTGTCACGGACCCTGGTCTTCGTCCCCTCCAGGGCGTCGGCCCACGCGCGGGTCGCGGTCGCGATACCGGAGAGCCGGCACAGCAGGTTGAGCGCGCTGCGCTCGCCGGTGAGCAGGTCGCGGGCGCGGGTGCGGACGCTGAGCAGCTTCTGGCCGGGCTCCACCCGGTCGCCGTCCTCCACATGCCGTTCGACCTCGAACTCGTCCGTGCAGACCACGGACAGGATCGCCTCGGCGATCCGCAGCCCCGCGACGGTGCCCGCCTCACGGGCCGTGAAGTCGCCGGTGGCGAAGGCGTCCTCGGGGACGGTGGCCACGGTGGTGACGTCCACGCCCTGGTCGAGATCCTCCTCGATGGCCATGTGGGCGATGTCCTCGACCTGGATGGGGTCGAGTCCCGCGCGGATCAGCAGCTCGGCCAGGTCGGGGTCCAGACCGCACTCCATCGGGTCGAGTTCACCGTCGTCACCGCCGCAGCCGCAGGCGTCGCCGCAGCCGCCCCCGTCACCGGGTCCGCCGATCTGGAGCAGCGGCAGGGACACGGGTGGCTGACGGTCTTCGGAAGTGCTGCTGCTCACGGGCGGGACTCCGTCTCGGCTCGGGGGGTGGTCGATGGGGGAAACGCTTCGGAGTCCGTGGAACGGACCTCGAGGGCGCCGTCCGGACGGAGGGTGACCAGCAGGTGGCGGCGCCAGGCGGCGTCGTCCCGCTCGGGGCGGTCCTCACGCCAGTGGCAGCCGCGGGTCTCCTCGCGGCGGAGCGCGGCGGCCACCAGGACCCGGGCGACGAGATGGAGGTTGGTGGCCTCCCAGGTCTCGACCCCGGGCTCGGCCGTCTTGCCGTCCCGCCGCAGCTGCGCCACGGCGTCGTCCTGGACGCGCTCCAGCCGGTCGGCGGCGCGGGCCAGGCTCTCGGCGGAGCGGAGCACCCCGGCGCCGTGGGTCATGATGTGCTGGATCTCGTAGCGGGCCTCGGAGGCGAGCAGGGGCGCGTCACCGGAAGCGGCGGGAGAAGCCGCGGGAGCCGATGGCCCGGTCTGCCCCGCGGGCCGCTCGCGTCCCCCGGCCCCGGCGAACTCCGCCCCGGCGGTGATGTCCTCCGCGATGCGCTCCGCGAAGACCAGGCCCTCCAGAAGGGAGTTGGAGGCCAGGCGGTTGGCGCCGTGGACGCCGGTGCAGGCGACCTCCCCGCAGGCGTAGAGACCGGGGACACTGGTGCGGCCGCGCAGATCGGTGCGGACCCCACCGCTCGCGTAGTGCGCGGCCGGGGCGACCGGGATGGGCTCGGTCACCGGGTCGATACCGTGGGCGCGGCACGCGGCGAGGATGGTCGGGAAGCGCCGCTCCCACATCCGGGCCCCGAAGTGACGGGCGTCCAGGTACATGTGCTCGGCGCCGCGCTCCCGCATCCGCCGCATGATGCCCTTGGCGACGATGTCACGGGGCGCCAGCTCGGCCAGCTCGTGCTGCCCGCGCATGAACCGCACCCCGTCGGCGTCCACGAGATGGGCGCCCTCGCCGCGCACCGCCTCCGAGACCAGCGGCTGCTGGCCCTCCGCCTCCGGCCCCAGCCACAGCACCGTGGGATGGAACTGCACGAATTCCAGATCGCTGACCTCGGCCCCGGCGCGCAGCGCGAGCGCGACCCCGTCGCCGGTGGAGACGGCGGGGTTGGTGGTGGCGGAGAAGATCTGGCCCATGCCGCCCGTGGCGAGCACGACCGCGTCCGCCGAAACCGCGCCCACGCCGTCCCGCTGGCCCTCGCCCATGACGTGCAGGGTGACCCCGGCGGCCCGGCCGGAGCCGTCCTTGAGCAGATCGAGCACCAGGGCGTTCTCCACGGTCTCGATACCGGCCGCGCGGACCGCCCCGACCAGGGCCCGGGAGATCTCCGCGCCGGTCGCGTCGCCGCCCGCGTGGGCGATCCGGCGGCGGTGGTGGCCGCCCTCACGGGTCAGCAGGATCTCGCCCGTGGCGTCGTCGGCGTCGAAGCGGGCTCCGGTGGCGATGAGCCGGCGCACCGCGTCGGGGCCCTCGGTGACCAGCGCCCGTACGGCCCGCTCGTCGCAGAGCCCGGCACCGGCCACCAGCGTGTCGTCCAGGTGCTGCTCGGGGGTGTCGCCCTCGCCGAGGGCGGCGGCTATGCCGCCCTGGGCCCAGCGCGTGGAGCCGTCGTCCAGACGGGCCTTGGTGACCACGGTGGCCTTGGCCCCGGCCGCGGCGCAGCGCAGCGCGACGGTCAGCCCGGCGACCCCGGAGCCGACGACCACGACATCGGCCTCGGTGGCCCAGCCGGGGGCGGGGGCGCGCAGGGCGGTGGCGGGGGCGGCGGCCTCGGCCGCCGGGCGCCCGGCGGGACGGGTCATCGGGCGGCTCCGATCCACAGGCGGATGTTGTCTATCAGGCGGGTGGCGCCGACCTTGGCGGCGACGGCCAGCACTGCCTCGCCGGTGTGTCCGTCGGAGACCTCGGTGAAGTCGGCGGGGTCGACCAGGGCCAGATAGTCCAGGACGAGCGGCGGTTCGAGCCCCGCCGCCTCGTCGAGCACCGCCCGCGCCGCTGACCGCACCGCGGCGGGCGACGCGACCCGTATGAGCTCGTGCTCCTCGGACCCGGCCGGGCCCTCCCCGGCCGCCAGCAGCCCCGCGTCGCGCCCGGCGAACAGCGCCCGGGACAGGGTCAGCGCGGTGTCCCGCTCCTGGGCCGTCAGATAGCGGTTACGGCTGGAGAGGGCGAGCCCGTCGCCCTCCCGGACGGTGGGGACGCCGACGATCTCCACGGGAAAGTTCAGGTCGCGGACCATCCGGCGGACCAGCGACAGCTGCTGGGCGTCCTTCTCGCCGAAGAAGGCGATATCGGGGCGGGTGAGATGGAGCAGCTTGGCGACGACGGTGAGCATCCCGTCGAAGTGGCCGGGGCGCGAGGCGCCCTCGTAGCGCTCGCCCAGGGTCCCGGCGGTGATCCGGACCCCCGGCTCACCGTACGGGTACACCTCCTCGGCGGTGGGGGCGAAGACGATGTCAGCACCCGCCTCGGCCGCCACCTCGAGGTCGGCGTCGAGGGTGCGCGGATAGCGGTCGAGATCCTCGCCCGCGCCGAACTGCAGCGGATTGACGAAGACGGTGACGGTCACCATGCCCTTGGCGCCCACCCGGGCGCGGGCGGCGCGGATGAGCGAGGCGTGCCCGTCGTGCAGCGCGCCCATGGTCATCACGACGGCCGTGCGCCCCGGCACGGCGAAGAGGGCGAGCGCCGCGTCCAGATCCGGGCGATGACGGAACAGCTCCACATCCGGCTCCCCTGGAAGCGCCTTGGTCCACAGCCTCGGGCTCATGCCTCACTACCTCCCCGGCCCCGCGCGTCGGTCACATCCGAGAGCACGCCCAGCAGGTCCTCGGCGAGCTCCGGCTTGAGCAGACCGTGCGCGAGCGCCCGGTCGGCGGTCGTACGGGCCATGGCCAGATAACCGGCGACGGCGTGCGGGGCGTGCCGCCGCAACTCGGCGACATGGGCGGCGACCGTGCCCGCGTCGCCGCGCGCCACCGGACCGGTGAGCGCGGCGTCGCCGCTGCGCAGCGCGTTGTCCAGGGCGGCGCCGAGGAGGGGTCCGAGCATCCGGTCGGGGGCCTCGACCCCGGACGCGCGCAGCAGCTCCAGGGACTGGGCGACCAGCGTGGTGAGGTGGTTGGCGCCGATGGCGAGGGCGGCGTGATAGAGCGGACGGGACTCCTCCGCGATCCACTCGGGCTCCCCGCCCATCTCGATGACCAGCGCCTCGGCCGCCAGCCGCAGCTCCTCGGGCGCGGTGACGCCGAAGGAGCAGCCGGCCAGCCTGGGGACGTCCACCGAGGTGCCGGTGAAGGTCATGACGGGGTGCAGTGCGAGCGGCAGCGCACCGGCCCGCAGCGCGGGCTCCAGCACGCTGACGCCGTAGCGGCCCGAGGTGTGCACCAGCAGCTGGCCGGGGCGCACCGCGCCGGTTTCGGCGAGGCCGCCGACCAGCTCGGGCAGCGCGTCGTCGGGGACGGTGAGCAGCACCAGCTCGGCCCGCGCCAGCACCTCGGAGGGCGGCACGACGGGGACTTCGGGAAGCAGGGCGGCGGCCCGGCGCACGGAGGCGTCGGAGACACCGGAGGCGGCGACCGGGCGGTGCCCGGCGAGTCTCAGCGAGGCGGCGAGGGCCGGGCCGACGCGGCCCGCGCCGACGACCCCGACGGTGAGCCGGGCAGGTCGGTCCTGCGGCTCAGGCAGTGGTTGAGCGTTCACGCGGCAACGGCCTTCCGTTCCAGTCCTCAGGGGTACCGGACGATTCCCCGCCATGCTACGCGAGTGTTTCCGGGGGGTTTGGCCGCCCGCCCGGGCCTGTGGACAACTCTGTGGTCCGATGGACAGGCGTGCGACATGATCAGCCCATGACGGACGGGACGGACGAGGCAGACGAGATGGACGACCCGGGCGGCGGGACGGAGCGGTCCGCTCGGACGCGCCGCCTCGCGGCCTGGCACGGCGCCGAGCGGACGCTCGCGCGCGGGCCCGCCGAGGTACGGATCGCCGAACGGCTGGCCGCCCTCACGACCGGCCTTACGGCCGACACCGCGTCGTACGACGGGGACGGCTGGGTGGACATCTACGGCGACGGCATCGTCGAGGAGCTCGAGCGGCGGGTCGCCGAGCTGCTCGGCATGGAGGCCGCGGCGTTCTTCCCCACCGGCACCATGGCGCAGCAGGTCGCGCTGCGCTGCTGGGCGGGGCGCACCGGCAGTCCGGTGGTGGCGCTGCATCCGCTGGCCCATCTGGACATGCACGAGCGGGACGCGTATCTGACGGTGAGCGGGCTGCGCGCGGTGCGTCCGACGAGCGAGCCGCGGCCGCCGACGGCCGAGGAGATCCAGGGCCTGGACGAGCCGTTCGGCACCCTGGCCCTCGAACTCCCGCTGCGCGATGCCGGATTCGTACTGCCCGAGTGGGACGAGCTGGTCGCGGCCGTGGAGGCGGCCCGGGAGCGGGACGCGGTGGTGCACTTCGACGGGGCGCGGCTGTGGGAGTGCACGGCGCACTTCGGCCGGGAGCTGCCGGAGATCGCCGCCCTGGCGGACTCCGTCTATGTGTCCTTCTACAAGTCGCTCGGCGGCCTCTCGGGAGCGGCGCTGGCCGGGCCCGAGACCCTGGTGACCGAGGCCAGGGCGTGGCGCCACCGGTACGGCGGCCAGCTCTTCCAGCAGTGGCCGGTGGCGCTGGCCGCGCTGGACGGCCTGGACCGCGAGCTGCCGAGGCTGCCGTCGTACGTGGCGCACGCGCGGGTCGTGGCCGAGGCGCTGCGGACGGCGTTCACGGCCGCGGGGGTGGGCTGGTCCCGGGTGCACCCGGAGGTGCCGCACACCCACCAGTTCCAGGTGTGGCTGCCGTATCCGGCGGCGGTGCTGGACGAGGCGGGGGTGCGGCTGGCGGAGGAGACCCGGACGGTGCTGTTCCGTCGCTGGCGGGAACCGGGGCCGCCCGGCCTGGCCATGACGGAGCTGACGGTCGCCTCATCCGCACTCGACTGGACGGCCGACGACGTCACGGCCGCGGCCGACGCCTTCCTCGCCCGGGTCCGGGAGCTCATGGAGGGCCGGGAGTTCCCGGACGGGGACGGCTGACCGGCGCCGCGCGAACACCTCCCCGACCGCCCTTACGGAGCGCAGGGCGTCCGTAAGGCGGCCATGGCGGCCGCGGCGGCGGGCCGGGCGCCCGGCCGTCACGGCCCGGAAGTCGCGGTACTCCCGCAGCTCCCGGAGGGTGCGCCAGTCGTGCGGGCCCGGTGCCGGCGGGGCGGGCTCGCCGCGCTGGGCGGCCCGGTACAGGTCGAGTACGTAACTCACGGTGAGGGACATGACTCGACGGTCCGCCCGTACCCGGGCGCCGGTCACGCCGTTTGACGATGGGCGTCAAACGAGGGCGGCGCCGCGGCCGGGCTCCCGCACCATGGGTCCATGGCCAATGTCATCGACATCGCCGGGCTGCCGCCCGAGCGCATCGTCTTCAGCCCGTCCCCGCTCGCCGAGCTGGGCGCCGCGCTCCATGTGCTGTCCGAGCCCGGCCACCACCCCGGGCTGCACGGCTGGGCCACCGCCACCGCCTCGGCGCTCAAGCCGGACCTCGCGGACCGGCTCTGCGAGGCGGACTTCCTGTGGCGCACCGCCCGCTCCGACCTGCTGCTCCCGGCCGTCCCCGGGGCGACGCTCGCCGAGGAGCTGGACGCGCTGGACCGGATCGACGACGAGACGTTCGTGGCGGCCGCCTTCGAGATCGCCTGCTCCCCCTCGTACGCCCGGCACACCCCCTCGCCGCTGGTCGACGCGGGCGAACGGGCCCGGGTCCGCGAAATGGCCGCCGCCCGGGGACCGCGGCAGGCCGACTTCACCGACCGCATGCTGGAGGACCCGGACGGGCTGCGGGTCTGGTTGCGGCGGCTGCTGGAGGACTGCGACCAGGCGTTCTTCGCCGACACCTGGCGGCGGACGCGGATCCAGCTGGCCGCCGACGCCCGCCACAAGGCCGAGCTGCTACAGCGCAAGGGGCTCGCGGAGGCGCTGGCGTCGGCATCCGCCGCGCTGTCGCTGTCGGAGGACGGGGAGAGCATCCTGGCCGACAAGCTGGCGGGCGGCCGTACGACGGCGTACGGCGACGGCGTCACCTTCATCCCGACCGCCTTCGGCTGGCCGCATCTCGTCATCCTGCACGCCCCCGGCTGGCGCCCGGTGATCCAGTACCCGGTCGGCACCCCCGAGCTGCCCCCGCCCGCCGCCCTGGAGCTCGTCCAGCGCCGCCTCGAGGCCCTGGCCCACCCGATGCGGATGCGGCTGTGCCGCACCCTGGCCCGCGGCCCGCACACCACCGGTGAGCTCTCCGAGTCGTACGGCATCACGCCCCCGGAGGTCTCGCGCCATATCGCCGTGCTGAAGAAGGCCGGTCTGCTCACCACCCGCCGCCGCGGCCGCTATGTGCTGCACCAGCTCGATCTGCCGTCGGTGGCCAGGCTGGGCAGCGACTTCCTGGAGAGCGTTCTGCGGTAGGGCGCCGGCCGCGCCTAAAATGTTCACCGCACAGTGAACGCGGTCGGAACGGCGAGCGGCGTAGGAGCGGCGATGAGCAACCGAAGCCACCGGTCCGCGCCGCACCACACCCACCCCGACGACGTCCCCGTGCGGGCCGCGCTCGCGGCGCTCGCCGACCCCGTACGGCTCCAGTTGGTCCGCGAACTCGCCAGGGCGGCCGACTGGGAGCACACCTGCGGCACCTTCGACGTCCCTGTGGGCAAGGCGGCCCTCAGCCACCACTTCTCGGTGCTGCGCGCGGCCGGTCTGATCGAGCAGCGCGACCTGGGCCCCAAGCGCGTCAACCGGTTGCGCCGCCCCGAGTTCGACCAGCGCTTCCCCGGACTGCTCGACCTGGTGCTCCGCGAGCGCCCGCAGAACGGCGAGGACGCACGGTAGGACGGCCGCGCGAACGGCAAGGCGACGGCTTCAGCCGTAAGACGGCCGTGCCGATCGTAAGGACGCCGCTTCAACCGTAAGGAGGCAATCGCAACCGTAAGGACGCGCCTCAGCCGTAAGGACGCCGCCTCAGTGGGCCGGTCCGGTCGGCCCCCCGGCGCGGACCAGTCCGGTCTCGTAGGCCATCACCACCACCTGCACCCGGTCCCGCAGCTCCAACTTGGTGAGGACGCGGCCGACATGGGTCTTCACGGTCGCCTCGGACAGCACCAGCCGCGCCGCGATCTCGCCGTTCGACAGCCCCTGCGCGACCAGCAGCACCACCTCGCGTTCCCGGTCGGTGAGCCGGTCCAGCTCCGGACGGGCCCGGCCCCCACCGGCCCCGCTGCCCGGCAGCATCGGCGCGAACCGGTCCAGCAGCCGGCGCGTCGTACTGGGCGCGACCACCGCGTCGCCACTGTGCACCGCGCGGATCGCCGCGAGCAGCTCGCCCGGCGGCACGTCCTTGAGCATGAAGCCGCCCGCCCCGGCCTTGAGCGCGGAGAAGGCGTACTCGTCCAGGTCGAACGTGGTCAGGATGATGACCTTCGGCGCCCCGTCCCGCTCACATATCCGCCGGGTCGCCTCCACCCCGTCCAGCTTGGGCATCCGGACGTCCATGAGGACGACGTCCACCTCCGTGGAGCGCAGCACCTGGAGCGCCTCCACCCCGTCGCCCGCCTCGGCGACGACCTCCATATCGGGCTGGGCCGCGAGCACCATCCGGAAGCCGGTGCGCAGCAGCACTTGGTCATCGACGAGCATGACGCGGATCGACATCCCGGACAGTCCCTTCCCTCTGGCCTGACAGCCGGCCTACAGCACGTATCAGATGGCTCAACGAACCGGCTTCAGCGGCAGCAGCGCGCTGATCCGGAAGCCGCCGCCCGGTCGCGGGCCCGCGTCGAGCGTGCCGCCCACCATGCCGACGCGCTCCCGCATCCCGATCAGACCATGGCCGCTGCCGTCGGCGCCGCCGTCCTCGTACATCTCGCGCTGCGCGCCCCGCCCGTCGTCCTCGACCAGCAGGCCGAGCCCGTCGTCGAAGTAGGTGAGGCGGACACTCGCGCCCACGTCCGGGCCGCCGTGCTTACGGGTGTTGGTGAGCGCCTCCTGCACGATGCGGTACGCGGTCAGCTCGACCCCGCTGGGGAGCTGGCGCGGGCTGCCCACGACCTTGAAGTCCACCGGGAGCCCGGCGCCCCGCACCTGCTCCACGAGCTCGTCGATCTGCTCGACATCCGGCTGCGGTACGTAGTCGTTCTCCTCGCCCGGCTCCCCGGTGCGCAGCACGCCCAGCAGCCGCCGCATCTCGGCGAGCGCCTGGCGGCCGGTGCCGGAGATCGTCTCCAGCGCCTGCCGGGTCTGTTCGGGCGAGGAGTCCAGGACGTACGCGGCGCCGTCCGCCTGCACCACCATCACCGACACGTTGTGCGCCACGACGTCGTGCAGCTCCCGCGCGATCCGGGCGCGCTCGGCGGCCACCGCGACCTTCGACTGCGCCTCGCGCTCCTTCTCCAGCCGGGCGGCCCGCTCCTCGAGCTGCGCGTAGTAGGCGCGGCGGGTGCGGATCGAGTCGCCGAGCACCCAGGCCAGCACGAAGGGGATGGAGACGAAGACCGCCGAGACCACGTCCTCCCACCAGCCCTGCTGGGAGTGCGGCCAGCGGAGGGTGGCGAGGGGGGCCGCGCTGATCGCCACGCCCAGCGCGAAGCGGGAGGCCGGGCGCGAGGAGGCGACCGCCACCGTGTAGACGATCACGAGCATGGCGAAGTCGGCCACATTGGGCCGGACGTTCGTGGCCATCTGCACGAGACCGCACAGGATGGCCAGCATCAGCATCTTCTCGGGGGCGCGGCGGCGCAGCGCGATCGTCGCCCCCAGCGCCAGCACGATCGGCACGCCCGCGAGGCGGGAGCCGCGGCCCACCGACGCCTCCACGAGCCACAGGAACCCGGAAGCGACAAGGAGGACGGCCCAGAAGGTGTCCACCCCTGTCGGATGCCTGCGGAGAAATTCGTAGAGGCGCTGCACGTCACCCAGCGTAGGCATCGCCGGACCCCTCCCGGGTCAGCCCGAGGGGCGATCCGAAACCCCTGGCCCTACTCCCCAAGGTGGAGACCACTCCGCATAGCGTGGCGGTGTGGCGAGTGAGAAGCATGAGTGGAGCGGATGGCGTACGGCGGCCGAACGCGCGCTGTACGGAGCGGGCGGCTTCTTCCGCCGCCCGGAGGGCCCGGCAGGGCATTTCCGCACGTCGGTGCATGCCTCACCGCTTTTCGCGCGGGCGGTCGCGGAGCTGCTGTGCCGGGTGGACGAGGCGCTGGGGCACCCCGCCGAGGTGGCGCTGGTGGACCTGGGCGCCGGCCGCGGCGAACTGCTCACACGGGTGCTCGCCCTGGCCCCCGGCCTACCGCACGGGCTGGGCCGGCGGCTGCGTCCCTACGCGGTGGAGCGGGCGGAGCGGCCGACGGGCCTGGACGGGCGGATCGCCTGGCGCGACGCCCCGCCGGAGGGGTGCACGGGGCTGCTGTTCGCCAATGAGTGGCTCGACAACGTGCCCGTGGACGTGGCCGAGACCGACGCGGACGGCGTGCCCCGCCGGGTCGAGGTGGATCTCGTGTCCCTGGACGGCACCGAGCGGCTGGGCGACCCGGTGGACGGCGAGGACGCGGCGTGGCTGGCCCGCTGGTGGCCCCTGGCGGGCGCCGAACCGGGGCTGCGCGCCGAGATCGGCCATCCGCGCGAGGCGGCCTGGGCGCGGGCCGTCGGCTCCCTGCGGGCGGGCCTCGCGGTCGCCGTCGACTACGCCCATGAACGCGCCACCCGGCCCCCCTTCGGCACGCTCACCGGCTTCCGCGAGGGGCGCGAGGTCCGGCCCGTCCCCGACGGGTCCTGCGATCTGACGGCGCATGTCGCGATGGACGCGTGCGCCGCGGCGATGGACGTTTCCGGCACCGCGATGGACGCGTCCGGCACCGCGATGGACGCGTCCGCCGCCGCGGCCGGGCCCGGCGCCGGGCTGATGACCCAGCGCGAGGCGCTGCGCGCCCTGGGTCTCGACGCCCGCCGGCCCCCGCTCGCCCTGGCCTCCACCGACCCCACCGCCTACGTCCGGGCCCTCAGCGCGGCGGGCGAGGCCGCGGAGCTGACCGACCCCGCGGGGTTGGGCGCCTTCACCTGGCTCCGCCACCCGGTGAACCTGCCCCACGACGTGCTCCGGCCGTAGGCGGTGTCCGGCGGAGCTTGGCGCCTGCGGCGGGCCGTTCCCCTCCCCGCCCCTTCCCGAAACTGGGGCTCCGCCCCAGACCCCGGGGCCCACTGCCACCCGGCGAAGCCGCACATCGAGGCCGCCCGGAAAAGGGCGGGCAGAGGAAAGCATCGGCATGCGGCACCGCCCCATGGGCGCTACGCCCAGACCCCGGGGTCCAGGGGCGAAGGCGGCAGCAATGTGCCGCTCAGCCGCATGGGGGCTGCGCCCAGACCCCGGGGTCCAGGGGCGAAGCCCCTGGTAACGGGAAGGGGCGGGGAGGGGAAACACCGATGTGCGACACCGCCGCATGGGGGCAGGCTGCGCCCAGACCCCGGGGTCCAGGGGCGCAGCCCCTGCCACGCGGCGGAGCCGCATATAGAAGGGTGCGGGGAGGGGAAAGGCCCGCCGGGCAGCTGAGAGACTGGTACGCATGACGGAGACGACAGTCGGCATCGGCGGCGCCGCCGAGAGCACGGACATGGTGCTCAACATCGGCCCACAGCACCCCTCCACCCACGGAGTGCTACGGCTGCGGCTGGTCCTCGACGGGGAGCGGATCCAGAGCGCCGAGCCGGTGATCGGCTATATGCACCGGGGCGCGGAGAAGCTCTTCGAGGCGCGTGACTACCGCCAGATCATCATGCTCGCCAACCGTCACGACTGGCTCTCCGCCTTCTCCAACGAACTCGGCGTCGTGCTCGCCGTAGAGCGGATGCTGGGCATGGAGGTCCCCGAGCGCGCGGTGTGGACCCGTACGCTCCTCGCCGAGCTCAATCGGGTTCTGAACCATCTGATGTTCCTCGGCTCCTACCCCCTGGAACTGGGCGGCATCACGCCGATCTTCTACGCGTTCCGGGAGCGCGAGGATCTCCAGCACGTCATGGAGGAGATCTCCGGCGGCCGGATGCACTACATGTTCAACCGGGTCGGCGGCCTCAAGGACGACCTCCCGGCGGGCTGGCTTGGCCGGGCCCGGCAGGCCGTGGCCGAGGTGCGCTCGCGGATGGGCGTGTACGACGATCTGGTGCTCGGCAACGAGATCTTCCGGGGCCGCACCCGCGGCGTCGGCGTCCTGGCCCGCGAGACGGTGCACGCGTACGGGGTCAGCGGCCCCATCGCCCGGGCCTCGGGCGTCGACTTCGATCTGCGGCGCGACGAGCCGTATCTGGCCTACGCCGAGCTGAGGGACGTCCTCGAGGTCGCCATCCGCGAGGAGGGCGACTGCCTCGCCCGGTTCGAATGCCTGCTGGAGCAGACGCACGCCTCACTGGCGCTGGCCGACGCCTGCCTGGACCGGCTGGACGAGCTTCCGCCGGGGCCGATCAACCAGCGGCTGCCGAAGGTGCTCAAGGCGCCCGAGGGCCACACCTACGCCTGGACCGAGAACCCGCTCGGCCTCAACGGCTACTACCTCGTCTCCAAGGGCGAGAAGACACCGTACCGGCTGAAGCTCCGCTCGGCGTCGTACAACAACATCCAGGCGCTCACCGAGCTGCTGCCGGGCACTCTCGTCGCCGACATGGTGGCGATCCTGGGGTCGCTCTTCTTCGTCGTCGGCGACATCGACAAGTAGCTCAGCGAGGCCGACGAGCGGGCGAGCGAGCCGCGCGGGCGATCCCTCATGAGATCGCGCTGCGCAGCTCCCCGAGGTCGATCTGCTCCGTCTCGTCGTGCTCGGTCAGGTCGATGACCTCGCCCACCGCACCCTTCGTGGTCTCCGCCAGGGTCTCGTCGCCGATCACATCCGCGAGATCCTCCTCGGCGGCCGGTTCGGGCTCCCGCTTCTGCTTCTTCGATTGCTTCTTCTGGGTGCCGAAGTAGTCGAAGCCGCTCTCCGAACGGGAGGCGGCCCGGCGGGCCGCGGCATACGGCACCACCGCCGAGGCGGCCGTACGGGCGTGGGCGCGCGGCTCCTGCGGGCCGTCGCCGTCCTGCCCGCCGGCCGCCGGGGGCTTCCCCAGCGTGGCGGCACCGTCCTTGCCCCGGCTCTCGCGCGGGCCCTTACGGTCGTCCTGATCCGCGTTCTGCTCCGGGTCCCGCTCCGAAGCCTCGGTCCGGGCGGCCGCGGCGGCTGCCTGCTCCCGCCGCTCCTTCTGCCGTCGGGCGCTCTCCCTGAGCCGGCTCAGCGCCTCGTCGGCCTTGGCGTACGCGGCGGCCGACGGCAGCCCGGTGAGGAGCTCGTCCCGCTCGTCGCCGGACTCGACGGACCCGGCCGACCCGGCCGACCCGGCGGCCTCCAGCTCCTTCGCCGGGGACGCGGCCTCCAGCGCGAGCCGACGGCGGCCCTCCAGGGCGCTGGCCCGCTCGGTCTCGGCCGTGGCGTAGCGGCGCAGCAGCTCCGCGTGCTCGTTGCGCAGCCGGGCGAGTTCGGCGCGCTTGGCGCGCAGCCGGGTGTTGAGCGCGCCGCGGAGCTCGCTCGCCTTCTCGGCGTCCGCCTCGAGCTCCGCGATCCGCTCCTCGTACTTCATCTCCTGGCGCGCGGTCTCGCTCGCGGCCTCCGCGACCCGGCGGCCGGCCGAGCGGTCCCAACGGCGCATCAGGACGGCGCCGACGACCGCGGCGCCGGCCGCGGTCGCGGCCAGCCCACGGATCACGACCGCGTCGCCGACCAGCCAGGCACCGGCGGCGCAGGCTATTGACGCGACTGCGACCGAAGCGGAGGGGAGGAGCCTGTGCAGGGGTGGGGATTGGCGGTGGCGTCCACGTGGCATGGCCCGAAACTTACCGTGCAAAGGGGTCGCTTGGGTGCCCGCCGGGCCAGATCTGTTGTCAATCCGTTGGCAAATGCGGCGGTTGCGCGGCCGAGATCCCTTGCCGAGCCTTGCCAAGCCCTCCCGAGCGGGGATTTGATCCTACTTCACCAGCCCCTTGTCCCGCAGGTAGTCGTCGGCGACATCCGCCGGCTTGAGCCGCTCGGCGTCAACTTTCTTGTTGAGTTCCCTGAGATCGGCGGTCGTCAGCACCTTGGTGAGCTTGTTCAGCGAGTCCGCGATCTTCTGTGAGCCGGCGGACTTCGCATTCACCACAGGAAGTACGTTGTCGGCATTCTGCAGATTTTTGTCGTCGCGGAGCAGCACGAGCCCGAACTGATCCAGTGTGCTGTCCGTGGTCGTGGTCAGGACCATCTGGTCCTTGCCGTCCTTGACGGCCTGCTTGGCCTGGACGCTGCCGATGTCCAGCGGATCGATCCCGGCGATGTCGACGCCGTACTTCTTCTCCAGACCCGGCTGGCAGAAGGGCCGCTTGGGGCATTCGTCGCCCGCCGCCAGGGTGACCTTCTGCTTGGACTTCCCGAGGTCGGAGAGCGTCTTGAGACCGTGTTTCCTGGCGAAGTCGGCGCTGACCGCGAAGGCGTTCTGGTCCACGGCCTTGCCGGGCTCCAGCACCTTCAGCCCGCGCGGTTCGGCGAGCTTCTTCAGCGCCGCGACCGTCTTGGTCACGTCCGAGGAGGCCACCGGGGCGGCATTCGACCCGTTCTTCTTCTGGTTGAGGAATTCGGCCAGCGTCGCCGCGTACTCCGGCACGACATCCATCTGGCCCTTCTCCAGGGCCGGTTCATACAGCTCACGGGCGTCCACCGTCTTGATCGAAGTGGAATAGCCGGTGTCCTTCAGAACCCCCGCGTACAGCTCCGCGAGGATCTTCGACTCGGAGAAGGAGGCGGACCCGATCACCAGCGAACCCTTGCCCGGTTTACCGGAGCTGTCGCCGCCGCTCGACTTCTCCAGGCTGTCCCCGCCGCAGGCGGTCAGCCCGACCGCCAGCGCCGCGACCCCCGCCACGGCGGCCGCCGCCCGATTGATCTTATCCATGGTTCCCCATCCGTTGTTGTGGCCGCGGTTGTGTGGCCGCGTTGTCGGCGCATTCCGCGTCATCCGCGCTTTCCGCGTCATCCGCGATCTATGCGTCATCCGCGCTCTCCGCGCTGTCCGCCCTGGGTGTCCGCACGCCTTCGCGCCCGGTCGCGGGAGGGCTCGGCCCGCGGGTTCTACGTCGTGAGCGCCGGTGAGGCCGGCGCCTGGTCGGCGGGCGGGCGCCGGGCCGCGGTCGACCGCCGCCCCGTCCTGCGCCGCATCGGGTCGAGCACCAGGCCCAGCAGTACGAAGACGCCCTCGACCACCAGCGCGAGGGACGCGACCAGCACCGCACCGGCCACCACCTGCGGGGTGTCGGTGAGCCGGAAGCCCGCCGTGATGATCCGCCCGAGACCGCCGCCGCCGGGCAGCGCGGCCAGCGTCGCGGTGGCCACGACCTGCACCGCGGCCGTCCGTACGCCCGTCATGATGAGCGGGAACGCCAGCGGCAGCTCGACCCGGCGGATCAGCTGGCCGCCGGTCATCCCCATGCCGCGGGCCGCCTCCACGACCTCCCGGTCCGCCTCGCTCACCCCGACATAGGCGTTGGTGAGCAGCGGCGGGATGGCGAACAGCACCAGCGCGATGATCGTGGGCCACTGGCCGTGCGTCCCCAGCGGGCTGAGCAGCAACAGCACCAGTACGGCGAAGGTGGGCACGGCGCGCCCCGCGTTGGAGATGTTCACCGCGAGCGCGCCGCCCTTGCCGATGTGGCCGAGGGCCACGGCGATCGGCAGCGCCACCGCGCAGGCGATCGCCAGGCAGACGAAGGTCAGGAACAGATGCTGGCCCAGCCGGTGCCACACCCCGTCGGGGCCCGCCCAGTGCGACCCGGTGGCCAGCCAGGTCCACGCCTTGGCGACGACGTCCATCAGGTGGTGCCCTTCCGACTCTTGCGTGCCCACGGCGTCAGCAGCCGCTGGAGGCCGAGCAGCAGCAGATCCGCCACCACCGCCAGCGCCACGCACAGCACAGAGGCGGTGAGCACCTCGGCCTTGAAGAAGCTGCGCATGCCCTCGTAGATGAGGTTGCCGAGGCCGCCGTAACCTATGATCGCGCCCACCGTGGTGAGCGAGACCGTGGAGACGGTGGTGATCCGCAGCCCGGCCATCAGCGCGGGCAGCGCGAGGGGCAGCTCCACGCCGAAGAGCAGCCGCAGCGGGCCGTACCCCATGCCCCGGGCCGCCTCCCGCGCCTCCTCGGGCACCGAGGCGAGACCGGCCATGATGTTGCGCACCAGGATCGTGAGCGAATAGAGCACCAGCCCGGTGATCACCACCGCCGCCGATACTCCGAACACGGGCAGCAGCAGCGAGAACATCGCCAGCGACGGCACCGTGTAGAGGATCGTGGTCAGCCCCAGCACCGGCCCCGCCACCAGCCGCCAGCGGCGGGCCAGCAGCGCCAGCGGAAAGGCGACCAGAAGGCCGATCGCCACCGAGGCGAGCGTGATCCCTACGTGCTCGAGCGTCGCATCCGTCAGCTCTTGACCGCGTGTGCGTACATACTCACCGCATATCCACTCGTTACTGATCAGACAGTTTCCGTCGGCCATACGCTCACCTCCCCCGTCGGGTCGCGGGCCGGTTGCTCATCACAATTCCTGGGTGACCCTAACCCCGGGAGATGACAATCTCGTCCGATCGCCACACAACAGCAACAATGTCTGCCACGAATGCGGCAACAATGGGGAGCCATGATCCGTTTCGAGCATGTCACCAAGCGCTACGCCGATGGCACGACGGCCGTGGACGACCTCTCCTTCGAGGTGTCGGAGGGCGAGTTGGTCACCCTCGTCGGCCCCTCGGGCTGCGGCAAGACGACGACGATGAAGATGGTCAACCGGCTCATCGAGCCGACGTCGGGGCGGATCCTGGTGGACGGCGAGGACATCGCCGAGGCGGATCCGGTCGCCCTGCGCCGCCGTATCGGCTACGTCATCCAGCAGGTCGGGCTCTTCCCGCACAAGACCGTGCTGGAGAACACCTCGACCGTGCCGCATCTGCTGGGCTGGCAGCGGAAGAAGGGGCGGGAGCGCGCCGCCGAGCTGCTGGACCTGGTCGGCCTCGACCCGTCCGTCTACGGCGACCGCTACCCCGACCAGCTCTCCGGCGGTCAGCGGCAGCGCGTCGGCGTGGCCCGCGCGCTGGCCGCGGATCCGCCGGTGCTGCTGATGGACGAGCCGTTCGGCGCGGTCGACCCGGTCGTCCGCGAACATCTCCAGACCGAATTCCTGCGACTTCAGTCACAGGTGCGAAAGACCGTGCTCTTCGTCACCCATGACATCGAGGAGGCGGTCCGGCTCGGCGACCGCATCGCGGTCTACGGCTCGGGGCGGATCGAGCAGTTCGACACCCCGGCCACGGTGCTGGGCGCGCCCGCCACCCCGTATGTGGCCGACTTCGTCGGCGCGGACCGGGGGCTGAAGCGGCTGTCGGTCACCCCCATCGAGCCCGGCGACCTGACCCAGCCGCCCGTGGTCCACCTGGACGACCCGCTCACGAAGGCGGCCGCCAAGCTGGCCGCGGACGGGGCGCGCTGGGCCGTCGTCCTGGACGACGCGGAGCGGCTGCACGGCTGGATCCCGGCGGAGGCGGCCGACGGCGCGCGGGGCACCGTACGGGACCACGCGCGCCGGATGGAGGCGTGGCTGCCGGTGGGGGCGCCGCTCAAGCAGGCGTTCAGCACGATGCTCCAGCACGACGCGGGCTGGATCGCGGTGCTGGACGACGACCGCTTCCTCGGCGTCCTCACCCCGGCCCGGCTCCACGAGGCGCTGCGCCGCTCGATCGACGCCGACGCGGGCGGCATCGCCCGCGGCGACGTCCAGCTCCAGACCGTCGCCGACGTGTAGGTCCGCCCCGGGCCCCGGAGGCTGAGCAGATCGGAAAGTCGGCTGCGGTGGAGGCGCCCCGAAGAAGCGCGGGGCTGTGTCGATATGCGGCTCCGCCGCGCGGGCGCGACCGGCCACGACGGCGCCGCAGACGATCGACGGCGGCTCAGGGCACTTCCAGCGGAGCGCTGAGGCGGCCGCCCAGCCACTCCAGGGCTGCGGGGACCTCCCGCTTCCAGGTGTTGAAGTTGTGGCCGCCGGTGCCGAGGATGATCGACGAGATCCGGGTCGGCTCCCCGCGCCGGTTGAGCCGCTTCACCTTGTTCACGAAGCGCACGGTGTCCTTGTAGTTCCGCTCACCGTGCTCGCTGCTGGACACCAGCAGCGACACCGGCGGCGCCGGTTTGTGGTCCAGCCGCCACATCAGGTCGTTCTCCCGCTCCAGCCGCTCGCTGCCGCCGAAGAGATCGCCCGTGGTCGCGTCGATCGGGGCCTTGTACGAGGGGGAGAGCCCGGCCGCCGCCGAGAACGCGTCGGGGTGGCGCATCGCCATCTTCAGGGCGCAGTAGCCGCCGGTGGAATTTCCGATGACACCCCAGTTGCGGGCCCGTTTGCCCACGCGGTAGTGGTCGCCGACCGCCTTGGGCAGGTCCTTGGTGAAGAACGTCTCGGCCCGCGGCCCGCCGGGCACGTCCACGCACTCGGTGTCGCGCGGCGGCGCGACGGTGGGCCGCATCATCACCAGGACGAGGGGCTGCATCCTCCCCGCCTTGACCAGCTTGTGCGAGTGCTGTGGATATTTCAGGCCATTGATGAGGGCCTCGGTGGTGCCCGGATACCCGGTCAGCACCAGCGCGGCGGGAAAGGTCCGCCGGGCGTACTCGGGCCGGAAGTACTCCGGCGGCAGATAGATGTACGCCGGGCTGGCGATCCCGGAGACCGGCCCCTGGATCTTCACCTTCTCGATGCGCCCGGCGATCCTGGGCGAGGAGCCGCCGTCGATGGCCAGGTGGCGGGTCTCGGTGACCCGCACCCGGGTGCCCGGGGTGTCGTGGTCCACTACGACACCCGGCTCGTCCTGCGTACCGAAGAGGTCGGACCAGGATCCGTAGAATCCGAAGGACTGATTGGCGAACAGTCCGAACGCCATGAACACGGTCAGTTGCGTGCCCAGTAGCATGCCGAACCGGCCGAGCACGGGAGCCATGCCGCGCCCGGCCAGCCGGGGCCACAGCCATATCGTGGCCGCGAACAGCAGCAACGCCGCGACGGCTGCCGCGATCACGATGTTGTTGCTCGTGAGACCCATCACTATCTTTCTGCCGGGCGGCCGGCCCCCCCGTGCCGCCTGGGGAACCTCCCGGCCGTGGCCGGGGAGTGAACCCCACTCCTTCAAACGCCGTCTTACTGGGCGCAAATGGTGCGGATGCCGCGCAACAGAACCGAAGATCCTCTTGACCGAAGCGACGGGAATACAGATGTCTGAGAGTCAAGATGCCGAAACATCCGGGAAGGTTCCCACCCGGATACGGCGCCTGCCGCGCGGTCCCAGGCCGGAGGCGGTGCCCACCGCCGTCGGCACCGCGTGCACGCTGATCGGGCTGATGGACATCGTCTTCCCCCGGCTGCGGCACAGCAGGGTGCACGCGCTGGCCGAGCTGCTGCCGGGCGCCGTGAGCTCCCTGGCGGCCGCCGCCTCGATCGTGGTCGGTCTGCTGCTGCTGATGCTGGCCCACGGCCTCAAACGGCGTAAGCGGCGGGCCTGGGTCGCGGCCGTGGGGCTGCTGCCGGTCGGCGCCGCCGCACAGCTGCTCTACCGGCACTCGGTCATCGGCATGGTCCTCTCCCTCGTACTGATGGGGGTGCTGATCCGCTACCGCGCCGAGTTCGCGGCGCTGCCGGACCCGCGCAGCCGCTGGATGGCGCTGGCCAACTTCGTGGTGATGGGCGCGGTCAGCGTCACCGTGGGGCTGCTCATCGTCCGTTCGCACCCGGACGCCATTCAGGGGCGTCCGTCGCTCGGCGAGCAGCTGGAGCACGTCCTGTGGGGCCTGTTCGGCTTCGAGGGGCCGGTCGACTACCGCCACGGCGCGGACTACACCGTCGGCTACTCCCTCGGCGCGCTGGGCCTGCTGACCGTGGCCACCACCGCCTATCTCGCCTTCCGCCCCGAGCACCCCGCCGCCCGCCTCACCGCCGAGGACGAGGAGCGGCTGCGGGGCCTGCTCGCCGCCCACGGGCGCCGCGACTCGCTCGGCCACTTCGCGCTCCGCCGCGACAAGGCCGTGGTCTTCTCCCCCACCGGCAAGGCCGCGGTCTGCTACCGCGTGGTCTCCGGGGTGATGCTCGCCAGCGGCGACCCGGTCGGCGACGTGGAGGCGTGGCCCGGCGCGATCGCCCGCTTCATGGAGGAGGCGCGGGCCCACTCCTGGACCCCGGCGGTGATGGGGTGCAGCGAGACCGGCGGCGAGGTGTGGACCCGCGAGACCGGCCTGGACGCGCTGGAGCTCGGCGACGAGGCCATCGTCGATGTGGCGGACTTCACCCTCTCCGGGCGCGCCATGCGCAATGTGCGCCAGATGGTCAAGCGGATCGAGCGGGCCGGCTACCAGACCCGGGTACGGCGCGCCACCGAGCTGAGCCCCGGGGAGCTGGAGGCCATCCGGCGCGCCGCCGCCGACTGGCGGGGCACCGACACCGAGCGCGGATTCTCGATGGCGCTGGGCCGGATCGGCGACCAGGCGGACGGGGACGCGGTCATCGCCACCGCCCACAAGGCCGCCGGCGAGGGCGCGCAGGAGGGCCCGTACGGGGATCTCAAGGCCGTGCTGCACTTTGTGCCGTGGGGCCGGGACGGGATGTCGCTGGAGCTGATGCGGCGCGACCGGAGCGCCGACCCGGGCATGAACGAGCTGCTGATCGTGGCCGCGCTGCGGGCCGCTCCCGAGCTGGGCGTGGAGCGGGTGTCGCTGAACTTCGCGATGTTCCGCTCGGCGCTGGCGCGCGGCGAGAAGCTGGGCGCGGGCCCGGTGCTGCGCGGCTGGCGGGCGCTGCTGGTGTTCCTCTCCCGCTGGTTCCAGATCGAGTCGCTGTACAAGTTCAACGCGAAGTTCCAGCCGCGCTGGGAGCCGCGCTTCGTGGTCTTCCGCAACACCCGCGACCTGCCGCGGATCGGCCTGGCCGCGATGCAGGCCGAGGGGTTCGTCTCGCTCGCCCTGCCCCGGCTGCTGCGCCGCGGCCGCCGCCCCGAGCGCCGGCCCTGCGCCCATCGGCACCTGACCGAGGGCCGGGAGCTCCAGCAGGCGGCCTGATCCAGAACCCACCCCCGGGCCCTGTCCGGTGGATCTTCGCGCCGGTGACATCAGCGGCTGACGCCGTGGGGCCCGCGTAGATCCGCCGGACAGGGCCTACGCCTAGGCTGGGCACATGAGCACGTTGCATGGGCGGGGACGGGTGGCCGGACTGCCGGAGTGGGACCGGTGCGCGGTGATGGGCGTGGTGAACGTCACACCCGACTCCTTCTCCGACGGCGGGAAGTGGTTTGACACCGATCTGGCCGTCAAGCACGGTCTCGATCTGGTCGCCGCCGGGGCCGACCTGGTGGACGTCGGCGGTGAGTCGACCCGGCCGGGCGCGGCGCGCGTCGACGAGGCCGAGGAGCTGCGCCGGGTGATCCCCGTGGTCCGGGAGCTGGCCGCGGCCGGGGCCGTGATCAGCGTGGACACCATGCGGGCCGCGGTGGCCGAGCGGGCCGTCGCGGCCGGGGCCCGGCTGGTCAACGACGTCAGCGGCGGCGGCGCCGACCCCGCGATGGTGCCCATGGTGGCCGCGGCGGGGGTGCCGTTCGTGGTGATGCACTGGCGCGGCCAGTCGATCGACATGAACAACCGGGCGGTGTACGCGGACGTGGTCGGCGAGGTCGTCGCCGAACTGCGGGCCGGTCTGGAGCGGGCGGTCGCGGGCGGTGTCGACCCGGAGCGGATCGTGGTCGACCCGGGCCTGGGCTTCGCCAAGGACGCCGACCACGACCTGGCGCTGGTGGCCCGTCTGTCCGCGCTGCGGGAGCTGGGCCGGCCGCTGCTGGTGGCGGCCTCCCGCAAGCGGTTCCTGGGACGGGTCCTGGCCGGTGACGGGGGCAGCCCGCCGCCCGCCCGGGAGCGGGACGCCGCCACGGCGGCGGTCTCCGCGCTCGCGGCGCGCGAGGGCGCCTGGGCCGTCCGGGTGCACGAGGTACGGGCCAGCGCGGACGCGGTGCGCGTGGCGCGGGCCATCGAAGCGGCCGAGACCACGGCGGGAGCGCTGTGACTTCCCTTACGGACAACGAGCGTGTGGCGCTGGTGAACACCGCGCTGTACGACGCCATGGAGCAGGGCGACCACGCCACGCTGCAGCGGCTCTGGCTGGACTCCCCCGACACCGAGGTGTCCTGTGTCCACCCGGGCTGGCCGGTGCTGCGCGGCCGGGGCGAGGTGCTCCGCTCATACGCCCTGATCATGGCCAACACGGACTACATCCAGTTCTTTCTGACGGATGTCGAGGTGTCGGTGATGGCCGACACCGCCATGGTGACCTGCACCGAGAACATCCTCAGCGGCGCCCCCGCGGAGGAGGAGGGCCAGCTCGGCCCGCTGGTGGGCCAGCTGGTCGTGGCCACGAACGTGTTCCGCCGGACGGAGGACGGCTGGAAGGTCTGGGCGCACCACGGCTCGCCGGTGCTCGCGGAGAGTGACGACGAGGAGCCGGGCGGCCCCGAAGGCCCCGCCGACGACGGACTGCTGCCGGGCTGAACCCCACCCTGTTCGAGCCCCGCGAGGTGGGGGTAGGAGGCTGTGGCGCGGAGCGTCGGCAGCGAGTGCCGCCCACCCCATGGGCGAGTGCCGCCGGAGCTCGCAGGTAGATTCGAGGCAGGTACCCCCGCATGAGGCAGGGGACGGGTGGTGCGTTCCGGCTGGGACGCACCCGCGTACCGACGACCAGCAGGAGTGGTTCAGGTGGATCGTGTCGCGCTGCGCGGCCTGAGGGCTCGCGGGCACCACGGTGTGCTGCCCCATGAGCGCGAGGAGGGCCAGGAGTTCGTCGTGGACCTCGTGCTGGGCCTGGACACTCGGCCCGCCGCGGCCGACGACGACCTCGGCAGGACCGTCCACTACGGCGTGGTGGCGGAGGAGGTCGTGGACGTGGTACGGGGTGAGCCGGTCGATCTGATCGAGACGCTGGCCGAACGGATCGCGGACCGGTGCCTCGAGCACGACGTGGTGCGGGAGGTCGAGGTCGTGGTGCACAAGCCGCAGGCCCCGATCACCGTGCCCTTTGACGACGTGACCATCACCATCACCCGGAGCCGAGTATGAGCAGCAGCGACCCGACCGTGCAGCCCGTTCCCGCCTCCGTGGTGGAGCAGGTGGACGCCGCCGATGTGACGTTGAGCAACCCCAAACGAGCGGTGATCTCGCTCGGCAGCAACCTGGGCAACCGCCTGGAGACCCTCCAGGGAGCGATCGACGCGCTGGAGGACACCCCGGGTCTGCGGGTCAAGGCCGTGTCGCCGGTGTACGAGACGGATCCGTGGGGCGTGGAGCCCGGCACCCAGGCCACGTACTTCAACGCGGTGGTGCTGATCAAGACGACGCTGCCGCCGTCCTCGCTGCTGGAGCGCGGCCACGCCATCGAGGAGGCGTTCGAGCGGGTGCGGGACCAGCGCTGGGGCCCGCGCACCATCGACGTGGACATCGTGGCGTACCAGGACGTGGTCTCCGACGACCCGCAGCTGACCCTGCCGCATCCGCGCGCCCATGAGCGCGCCTTCGTCCTGGTGCCGTGGAACGACGTGGATCCCCAGGCCGAGGTACCCGGGCGCGGGTCGGTCGCGGGGCTGCTGGCGGCGGTGGGCCAGGAAGGGGTCCGGGTCCGCGCCGATCTGGAACTGCGACTGCCCGAGTAGACGTTGATCCGGATAGGTTCCGGGAGACGCTGGCACGTACTGGATTGAGGGGCGACCGCTCGGTGAAGCAACTTCGGATCGGGGTGCTGGTCGGGCTGTTCGCCGTGGCCGGTGTGGTGTCGTGGGCGGGAGCCCGGCTGTGGGACACCTTCGGGTCGCTGCCGAGCGTCCCGGTGGCCGCGCCGATCGTGCTGGCCCTGATCGCGGTGGTGCTGACCGCCACCGCGCTGTCGCTGCGGGCCCGGCTGCGCGCCCAGCGGGAGCGGCAGCCCGACGCCAAGGGCGTGGACCCGATGGTGGCCGCCCGTGCGGTGGTCTTCGGACAGGCCAGCGCGCTGGTGGCGGCGCTGATCGCGGGGATGTACGGCGGGGTGGGCGTCTTCCTGGCCATGGAGCAGCTCGATGTGCCCGCCCGCCGCGATCAGGCGTTCTACGCCGGGGGCTCGGTCCTGGCGGGCGCGGGGGTGGTGGCGGCCGCGTTCTTCCTGGAGCGGGTGCTCAAGCTCCCCGAGGACGACGACGACGGCAACGGCAACGGCCCGAGCGCGGCGGCCCGCGCCTGAGGCGCACCCGGAACCCAGGGGCCCGCCGGGTGTGCGGGGAGCCCGGAGAGCCGCTCAGCGGGCCATGATGAGGCTCATCGCCTCCGCCCGGGTGGCCGGGTCGCGCAGCTGGCCGCGGACGGCCGAGGTGAGGGTCTTGGCGCCGGGCTTGCGCACCCCGCGCATGGTCATGCACATGTGCTCGCACTCGACCACCACGATCACCCCGCGCGGTTCCAGTATCCGCATCAGGGAGTCGGCGATCTGAGTGGTCAGCCGCTCCTGGACCTGGGGGCGGCGGGCGTAGACATCGACCAGCCGGGCCAGCTTGGACAGCCCGGTGATCTTGCCCTCGTGGGACGGGATATAGCCCACATGGGCCACGCCCACGAACGGCACCAGGTGGTGCTCGCAGGAGGACATCACCTCGATGTCCTTGACCAGCACCATCTCATCGTGGCCCAGGTCGAAGGTGGTGGTCAGGACGTCCTCGGGCTCCTGGCGCAGCCCCGCGAAGATCTCCTTGTACGCACGGGCCACCCGGCCCGGCGTCTCGCGCAGCCCCTCCCGGTCGGGGTCCTCGCCGACGGCGATCAGCAGCTCGCGGATCGCGTTCTCGGCGCGCTTCTCGTCGAACACGCCAATGGGGCTCTCGCCGTCCAGCGTCACCGGGTCGGTCATGGAGCTGCCTCGTTCCTCACATACACGCACAACGAACGCGAAAATGCCGCGCCCACCAGGCTAGAACCTGATGGACGCGGCATTCATTCCGGGGCCACCGAGGGACGGAAGCCGCCCCGGTGGCGAGGGTCAGTTCTCCGAGCCGGAGTCCGACTCCTCGGGCCGCTCGGCGCCGTCCTCCGGCGCCGTGGCCTTGGTGAGCGAGGCCGCCGAGGTGGGCTGGGCACCGTTCGCCGGGGCGAGCTCCCGGGGGGAGAGCACCGGCGGGCGGGTGGAGGGCGTACGCCGCGAGGATCCGGTCCACGCCGGGCGGGCCGGACGCTTCACGATCGGGGCGAAGATCTCGGCGATCTCCTCCTTGTTCAGCGTCTCCTTCTCCAGCAGCGCCAGCACCAGGTTGTCCAGGACGTCCCGGTTCTCGACGAGGATCTCCCACGCCTCGTTGTGCGCGGCCTCGATGAGCTTCTTGACCTCCTCGTCCACCAGTGCGGCGACCTCTTCCGAGTAGTCGCGCTGGTGAGCCATCTCACGGCCGAGGAACGGCTCGGAGTTGTCGGAGCCGAACTTGATCGCGCCGAGCCGCTCGGTCATGCCGTACTGCGTGACCATCGCGCGGGCCGTGGTGGTGGCCTTCTCGATGTCGTTGGACGCGCCCGTGGTCGGGTCGTGGAAGACGAGTTCCTCCGCGGCCCGGCCGCCCATCATGTAGGCGAGCTGGTCCAGCATCTCGTTGCGCGTGGTCGAGTACTTGTCCTCGTCGGGCAGGACCATGGTGTAGCCCAGGGCCCGGCCTCTGGAGAGGATGGTGACCTTGTGCACCGGATCGCTGTTCGGAGACGCCGCCGCGACCAGGGCGTGACCGCCCTCGTGGTACGCGGTGATCTTCTTCTCCTTGTCGCTCATGATCCGGGTCCGCTTCTGCGGACCGGCCACGACTCGGTCGATCGCCTCGTCCAGGAAGTGGTTGTCGATCAGCTTCTTGTCGCTGCGGGCCGTCAGCAGGGCGGCCTCGTTCAGCACATTCGACAGATCGGCACCGGTGAAGCCGGGGGTGCGGCGGGCGACGGCCGACAGGTCGACGTCCGGGGCGACCGGCTTGCCCTTCTGGTGGACCTTGAGGATCTCCAGCCGGCCCTGCATATCCGGGCGGTCGACCGCGATCTGCCGGTCGAAGCGGCCCGGGCGCAGCAGCGCCGGGTCGAGGATGTCGGGCCGGTTGGTGGCGGCGATCAGGATGACCCCGCCCTTCACATCGAAGCCGTCCATCTCGACGAGCAGCTGGTTCAGCGTCTGCTCGCGCTCGTCATGGCCGCCGCCCATGCCCGCGCCGCGGTGCCGGCCGACGGCGTCGATCTCGTCGACGAAGACGATGGCCGGGGCGTTGGCCTTGGCCTGCTCGAACAGGTCGCGGACGCGGGAGGCACCCACACCCACGAACATCTCGACGAAGTCGGAGCCGGAGATCGAGTAGAAGGGGACACCCGCCTCGCCCGCGACGGCGCGCGCGAGCAGCGTCTTACCCGTACCGGGCGGCCCGTAGAGCAGCACGCCCTTGGGGATCTTGGCGCCCACGGCCTGGAACTTCGCCGGCTCCTGGAGGAACTCCTTGATCTCCTGGAGCTCCTCGACCGCCTCGTCGGCCCCCGCCACATCGGTGAAGGTCGTCTTCGGCGTGTCCTTGGTGATGAGCTTGGCCTTCGACTTGCCGAAGTTCATCACCCGGGAGCCGCCGCCCTGCATCTGATTCATCAGGAACAGGAAGACCACGACGATCAGCACGAACGGGAGCAGCGAGAGCAGGATCCCGACGAAGGGGTTCTGCTTCGACGTCGAGACGTTGTACCCGTCGGGGATCCCGCCCTGCTTCTGGGCGTTGGCCTGCAGAGTCTTGGCGAGATCGACGCCCTGGTCACCGATGTAGGTGGCCTGGAGCTTGTCGCTGCCCGAGATCTTGGCGACGTTCTCCTTGAGCTTGATCTTTACCTTGTGCTCGTCGCCGGTCGTCAGCTCGGCGGACTGGACCTGGTTCTGGTTGATCGCCTTGACGACCTGACTGGTGTCCACCGACTTGTAGCCGCCGGACGAGCCGACGACCTGCATCAACACGACCACGGCGAGGACGGCCAGCACGATCCACATGACCGGCCCACGGAAGTAGCGCTTCACGTCCATCCATACGGGGCGAAGCCGCCCCGTCCCTCCTGCCACAGTGAGGCACGGCAGCCCTGGAGGGGCGCCTGTGCGTGCGGTGTATTTGCGGTGTATGAGCTGTGTAATCCTCAGTCTCGAAAAAGACTGACCTTCGGACGGTACCCCAGCATTGTCACCCGACGCCGCCGTGGACTGTTAACAAAACCGCCTTCCCCAGCTCCAACGGCGGAAAACCCCGCCAGGTTCCCAGGGGGCGGCGGCGCCCGTCAGCCGCCGTAGACGTGAGGGGCCAGGGTGCCGACGAACCGAAGGTTCCGGTACTTCTCGGCGTAGTCCAGGCCGTAGCCGACGACGAACTCATTGGGGATGTCGAAGCCGACCCACTTCACCTCGATGGCGACCTTGGCCGCCTCCGGCTTGCGCAGCAGGGTGCAGACGTTCAGCGAGGCCGGCTCGCGCGAGCCCAGGTTCGACAGCAGCCACGACAGCGTCAGTCCGGAGTCGATGATGTCCTCGACGATCAGGACGTGTTTGCCCTTGATGTCGGTGTCCAGGTCCTTCAGGATACGCACCACCCCGGAGGACTGGGTGCCCGCGCCGTAGGACGACACGGCCATCCAGTCCATGGTGACGGGCGTGGAGAGGGCACGCGCCAGATCCGCCATGACCATCACCGCGCCCTTGAGCACGCCGATGATCAGCAGATCCTTGTCCGCGTACTCCTCGTCGATGGCGGCGGCCAGCTCGGCCAGCTTCGCGTCGATCTCTTGCTCGGTGATGAGGACCGACTTGAGGTCGGTGCCCATGTCCTTGTCGTCCACCCGCGCCACTCTCGTTCGACTACCGGCTCAACTGGCTCGGGCGGATCAGCCCTGCCGGATGACCAGTCTGCCACCCTCCCGGCGGACTTCGACGCGGCCGGGCAGGTTGATGGCCCGCTGCCCCCGCCAGCCGGTGATCAGCCGGTCCACTTCTTCGATATGGCGGGCGAAGAGCGAACCGGCGGGCGCACCCGCGGCGATGGCGGCCCGGCGCAGCACCCGGCGGCGGACGGCGGTGGGCAGTCCGTGCAGGCCTACGGCGTCGAGGTGCACGGCCTGCGCGCCACCGGCCGCCGCCGGTGCGGTGGTCATCACATCGGCCTCGGCGCGGGCGGCCCAGGCGTCGAGGGCGTCGGCGTCGTCACGGGAGAGCTGGGCGGTGCGGGCGAGCGCCTCGACGACGCCCTTGCCGAGCGCCTTCTCCAGGATGGGCAGCGCCTCGTGGCGGACCCGGGAGCGGGTGTAGGAGGGGTCCACGTTGTGCGGGTCGTCCCAGACGGGCAGCGACTGGGCCAGGCACGCCTCGCGGACGGTGTGCCGGTCCAGCTGGAGGAAGGGGCGGCGGTAGCGGCCGCCGGCGCCGGAGACCCAGGCCATACCGGACAGCGAGCGGGTGCCGGAGCCGCGGGCGAGGCCCAGCAGAACCGTCTCGGCCTGGTCGTCACGGGTGTGGCCGAGCAGCACGGCGGCGGCGCCGTGGCGCTCGGCGGCGGCGTCCAGCGCGGTGTAGCGGGCGTCCCGGGCGGCGGCCTCGGGGCCGCCGCTCCGGCCGACGGACACGGCGATCGCCTCGACCGGCGCCAGGCCCAGGGCCCGCATCCGGTCGGTGACCTCGGCGGCGCGGACGTCGGACCCCTGCTGGAGACCGTGGTCGACGGTGACCCCGCCGGCGCGCAGCCCGGCCCGCGGGGCCTCGAAGGCGAGGGCGGAGGCGAGTGCCATGGAGTCGGCGCCGCCCGAGCAGGCGGCGAGCACCAGCGGTGCGTCGTCCCGGGGGGCGGAGCCGCGGGGGCCGGGGGCGGAGGACGCCGGGGAGAGGGAGGGGAGCGCGGAGGGCGACGAGGCGGCCGAGGGCGCGGCCGAGTGGGCGACGAGGATGTCGTGGAGGACGCGGCGGACCGCGAGGCGTATCGCGGCGACCGCTGGATGGGGACCCATGTCCGTTTCCCATCTGTCATTCGAGGGGGTGCCTCGGGGGGCGAGGAGTACGAGCGGTACGAGCCGTTCGTCACGCTGCGTATGTCGATGGTGACAGAAGCGAGCTGTTCCCCGAGCATCGCACGCCTACCCGTCGCCAACGGTCCCTCGGACGAGTGATTAAAGGGGGCGTTCGTCCGTTTCCGCGTGTGCCGGGGGTGTGCCGGTTCTAGGACTCCGCCTTGCGGTGCACCCGCGCGACCCAGTCGGCGGGTTTGCTGATCTCCGCCTTGGTCGGAAGGGTGTTGGGCGAGGTCCACACCCGGTTGAAGCCGTCCATGCCGACCTGGTTCACCACCGACCGTACGAACCGCTCCCCGTCACGGTACTGCCGCAGCTTGGCGTCGAGCCCCAGCAGCTTGCGCAGCGCCTGGTCGAGCCGGCCGGCTCCGCTCGCCCGGCGCTTCTGGAACTTCTCCCGGATCTCCGCCACGGACGGCACGACCTCCGGCCCCACCCCGTCCATCACGTAGTCGGCGTGCCCCTCCAGCAGCGACATCACCGCGGTCAGCCGGGCCAGGATCTCCCGCTGGGCCGGGGTCTGGACCAGCTCGATGATGCTGGGCGCGCCCCGCCCGTCCGCCTCGTCCGCCTCGTCGGCGGGACGGCCGCCGCTCAGCGACTGGACGGCCTCGCGGACCCGCTCCAGCAAGGTGGCCGGGTCCACGTCGGTCTCGCCGAGGAACGCCTGGATCTCGGACTCGATGTGGTCGCGCAGCCAGGGCACGGCGGTGAACTGGGTGCGGTGGGTCTCCTCGTGCAGCGCGACCCACAGCCGGAAGTCATGCGGGGCCACGTCGAGTTCGCGCTCGACATGGACGATGTTGGGCGCCACCAGCAGCAGCCGGCCGCCGCCCGGGGAGCCGGGCAGCTCGCGGGTCGAGGGCGCGAAGGTCTCGTACTGGCCGAGCACCCGGGAGGCCAGGAAGGACAGCAGCATCCCCAGCTCGACCCCGGTCACCTTGCCGCCGACCGCGCCCAGCACCGCCCCGCCGGGCAGTCCGCCGCGCCGGTCCTGCACCTTGCCGAGCAGCGGTTTGAGGATCTGCCGGAAGCCCGCCACGTTCGCCCTGATCCAGCCCGCGCGGTCCACGACGAGGACGGGGGTGTCGGAGGCCGGGCCGCCGGAGACGGCCATCCGGGTGAAGGCGCGGACGTGCTCCTCCGAGGACTTGGCGTGCCGGCGCAGCTCCGCGACGACCGCGCGCGCCTCCTCGCGGCTCACCTCGGGCCCTGGGCGCACCAGCCGGGTCGCGGTCGCGACCGCGAGATTCCAGTCGACCATCTCCACACCACCGATGCTCGTCATGGCTTCACGGTACGTGGCCCGCGCCCCATCCGGGAGGACACCGGGGGCCGCACAGGCGGCCGCCCCGCGTCCGGGTCCCCCCTCCGCTCAGCGGCAACCGCAGTTGGCGAGGGCCGAGGCCATCCGGTCCAGGGCGCGCTGGGCGCCGGTGGCGTCGGTGGTGCCGTTGGTCAGATACGCGAAGACCAGCAGCCGGCCGTCCGCGTCCACGACCGAGCCCGCGAGGCTGTTGACCCCGGTGAGGGTGCCGGTCTTGGCGCGGACCACGCCCCGGCCGACCGCGTCCTTGGCGTAGCGGGTGCGCAGGGTGCCGGTGAAACCGGCCACCGGCAGCCCGGTGAGCAGCGGCCGCAGTTCGGGGTGGTCGCGGTCGGCGGCGCGCACCAGCACCTGGGCGAGCAGCCCGGCGGAGACGTGGTCGGCGCGGTCGAGCCCGCTGCCGTCCGCGATCCGGGCTCCGCCCAGGGGCAGCTCCAGCTTGCGCAGCCGCTGGGTCACGGCCCTCGCGCCGCCCTCGAAGCTGGCGGGCTCGCCCGCGGCGAGGGCGGTCTGCCGGGCCAGGGCCTCGGCGATGTCGTTGTCGCTGGTGGTCAGCATCCGCTCGACGAGCGAGGACAGCGGCTGGGAGCGGACGGAGGCCACCGTACGGGCGCCCTTGGCGGCCTCGCGGGCCCGGGGCCCGTCCTTCACCTCGACGCCGCGATCGCGCAGCATCGCGGCGAAGGATCCGGCCGCGTCGGCGGCCGGGTCCTCGGCGCGCGGGGCCGGGCCGTGATCGCTGTCGTCCTTACGGCCCTCATCGGCCATCAGGGGGACGACGGGCGAGAGGTTCTCGTTGGGGCCGATGGTGTGGAGCTCGGGCCCGGAGTAGAGCGAGGTGTCGTAGCCGAGCCGGTAGGGGCCCGCACCGCGCTTCTTCAGGGCGCGGGCGGTGTCATCGGCCAACTGGCGGAGTGCGGCGGGGTGGTCGGTCCCCTTGACGGCGCGCGCGGTGAGCGTCGGGTCACCACCGCCGACCAGCACGATGTCGTGTCTGCCCGCGCCCGCCACGACGCTGGTCCTGATGCGGTGGTCCGGGCCGAGGGCGGAGAGGGCCGCGGCGCCGGTCGCGAGCTTGATCGTGGAGGCGGGGACGGCGGCCGTGCCCGCCTTGGCGCCGAACACCTGCTGACCGGTGTTCACGTCCATCACCGCCACCGAGCGCTCATCGCCCAACGCGGGGTCCTTCAGCAGCGGTTCGAGCGTGTCGGCGAGCCCCGCCCCGGTGGGCGGCGGCACGGCGTCGCCGCCGCTGTCCGGCGATCGGGGCGCGGGGCGCGTGCCGAGCGCCGCCAGGACGGGCGCGGCGCTGGGCGCGGGGCGGTCCGGGCCGCCCTGCCGCCCGCCCGGGACACCGTCCTCGGCGGCGCGGGCGCGTTCGGCCGTCCGCCGGCCGCCGTCCCAGGGTCCGGCCACCAGCACCGACACCACGGCGACGGCCAGGCCGGTCGCGGCGGAGACCGCCACCAGCTGCCAGGTCCGCTGCTGCTCGCGGGGCGTACTGCGCCATTCGCGCCGGACACGGGCGCGCACGCGGTTCCACTCGCGCAGCCCACGCCCGCGCATTCGGTCCAACTCGCGCAGCCCACGCCCGCGCATCCGCTCCAACTCGCGTCGCCCACGGCTCAGCCGGTGGCTCAGCCACTCCCTGACCTGCCACGATCGGGCTTCAGGCACGACCGACCAGCCCCTTTCGCCACCACACACCTGCGTGGGGGACACTTAATCACCAGACGTATGTGTTGATCATGGAGGAGCCACCCGTGGAGTTCGACGTCACCATCGAGATCCCGAAGGGTTCGCGGAACAAGTACGAGGTGGACCACGAGACGGGTCGCATCCGCCTTGACCGGCGACTCTTCACGTCGACCAGCTACCCCGCGGACTACGGCTTCGTCGAGAACACCCTCGGCGAGGACGGTGATCCGCTGGACGCACTGGTCATTCTCGACGAGCCGACGTTCCCCGGCTGCCTGATCAAGTGCCGTGCCATCGGCATGTTCAGGATGACCGACGAGGCGGGCGGCGATGACAAGCTGCTTTGCGTACCGGCCTCCGACCCCCGGGTGGAGCACCTGCGTGATATTCACCACGTTTCAGAGTTCGACCGCCTGGAAATCCAGCACTTCTTCGAGGTCTACAAGGACCTGGAGCCGGGGAAGTCGGTCGAGGGGGCCAACTGGGTGGGCCGCGCCGAGGCCGAGGCCGAGGTGGAGGCGTCCGTCAAGCGTCTCGAGGCCGCCGGCGGCCACTGAGTCCTGATCACGCCGGGAGGGCGGGGCACCGTACGGGTGCCCCGCCCTCCCGCGTTTCCGGGCCGGGGTGGCGGCGGTCTCCGGTCCCGGGACGACGGCCCCGGGGCCCGGTCAGAAGCCCCGTGTGCGCTTGGCGGCGCGACGGCCGGAGGGGTCGGTGTCCGCGCCCGGCATCTTCAGGAAGAGGCGCGCCGCCTCGCCTCCCAGGTTCACCCCTATGGCGATCGCCAGGGCCAGTGCCGCCGCCTGGGTGAGGTGCGGAATGCCGCGGTCCAGGTTGCCCTGGGCCAGCGCGAGCAGCCCGAAGTAGGTCGCGCTACCGGGCAGCAGGGGGCCTATCGCCGCCGTGACGTACGGCAGCGCCGAGGCGTATCGATACCGCGAGAGCAGCTGGCCGAAGAGGCCGACCAGCCCGGCGGCCACGGTCGTGGCGGCCACCGGCGGAACGCCCGCGGTGTCGGCCAGCGCGCCGTAGACCACCCAGGCGACCCCGCCGTTGAGCGTGGCGAACAGCACGGTGTGACGTTCCTGCTGGAGCAGGATGCAGAAGGTCAGCGCGAGCAGCATCGCCGCCAGGATCTGGATGTACGGCCGCTCCACATGGCGCAGCGCCGCCTCCGGGTTGAGCTTGGCGTCGAGCTGGAGGCCCCCGTAGAGCACCGTGAGCACCCCGCAGACGATGCCCACGATCAGATAGCCGACCTCCAGCAGGCGCGCCGCCGCGGTGATGTAGTAGCCGGTCAGCCCGTCCTGGACGCCCGCGACCAGCGCCCGCCCCGGGATCAGCGCGAACAGTCCACCGGTGATCACGGCGGACGCCTGGAGCCCGGAGTCGGCGAGGCTGAGCGCCACCCCGATCGCGGCGGGCGGCATCGCCGCGGCCACGAACTGGTAGAACTCCGGAAGCCCGCGCCCGGAGGCCAGCCACGCCAGCCGGTCGCCGAGCATCGCGCCGAGGGCCGCCGCGAAGAACACCGGCCAGTCGCCGCCGACCAGCATGCTCGCCGCGCCGGCCAGCCCGCCGCCGGCCACGGTGAGCGCCCAGCCGGGGTACGGATGGCGGTTACGGCGTATCTCGGCGAGCCGCCGGTACGCCTCCTCCAGCGTGAAGTCGTCCCGCGAGGTGATGTCGTCCACGAGCCGGAAGACCGCGGACAGCCGGGTGTAGTCGGTGCCCCGGCGCCGTACGGTCCGGCTGGCCGTGACCGGGTCGTCGACCAGCGAGGGCTGGTAGCTGACCGACAGCAGGGTGAAGGTGACGGTCGGCTCGCAGCGGTCGAGCCCGTACGCGTGCGCCACGCCGAGCATCGCCGCCTCGACGTCCTCGGCCCCCTCACCGCCCGCGAGCAGCAGCTCGGCGATGCGGAGAGTGAGGTCGAGCACACGCGGCACGGCCGGGCCCGTATCGTCCTGCCGCTCCACGCGCTCGGGCGTCGGGCGGTCGCTGATCGGCATGCGCAGCATCGTGCGCATCCGGTCCTGCCAGGGGGCGTCCTTGGTCAGCCGGACGACGGGGATGCCGTTCGGCGGGGTGATGACGGGGAAGCCCCCGGTGGTCTGGTTGTTCGAGGGTGTCTTCACCCCGGCGGGCGGCACGAACGCCGAGCCCTCGGGCTCGGCGGGGGCTTCCGCCGTCAGTCCGTCGGGGACGGCGAACTCCGATGTCGGGTGCTCGTCCTCGGGCGGCGGCGGAAGGGGTATGCCCAGGGGCGGGGTGAAGGCGCTGTGCGCCTCGTCGGACAACGGCTTCTGCTGCTCCCCCGTGTCCGTCTCCGCCGCGCTCACGGCACGCGGCGTCTGCTGACGGTCCGACCTCACGTATCCTCGCTCCTCACCAGCCCTCCCCGGATGTTTCCCAGCAGCCAAGGATGCAACATCGGCGGCCACCGGAGCCCATTGTGCGGGGCGGTGACCGCCGAGTGGGAAGTGGGGGCGGTGTGTGCGGGATGTGAAGCCCGGTGAAGGGCCCGCTCAGCGCTTGGCGTGGCGCCCGCGCGGCCCCTGGGAGGGGGAACCCGCGGCCGGGCCCTGCGGCTCCGGCTGCGCGGCGGCCTCCTTCTTCGCCTTGCCGCGCGCCCGGAGGAACTCGATCACGATCGGGATGATCGACAGCAGCACGATCGCGATCAGCATCAGCTCGATGTGCTGATGCACGAAGTCGACCTTCCCGAGCGCCGAGCCGAGCAGCGTGACGCCGGTGCCCCACAGCACACCGCCGATGACGTTGAAGATGATGAACGAGCGGTAGTTCATCCGGCTCACGCCCGCGATGATCGGCGTGAACGTCCGCACGATGGGCACGAAGCGGGCGAGGATCAGCGACTTCGGCCCGTGCTTCTCGAAGAACTCATGCGCCTTCTCCACGTTCTCCTGTTTGAAGAGCTTGGAGTCGGGGCGCCGGAACAGCGACGGCCCCACCTTCCGGCCGAAGAGATATCCGGCCTGGTCACCGAGGATCGCGGCGACCGCCACGGCCACACACACCAGCCACAGATCCTGCTTGATCACATTGGTGGTCACCAGCAGGCCGGTGGTGAACAGCAGCGAGTCGCCCGGCAGGAAGAAGCCGATGAGCAGGCCGGACTCCGCGAAAACGATGGCCAGGACGCCGAGCAGACCGAAGGTCTCGATCAGATAGTCCGGGTCCAGCCACTGAGGGCCGAGCGCGAGGGTGTTCACGGGGGAGGCTCCTGGGTCGAGGAATGCAGGCTCGTGCGAGGCCCGGCCGCAGGGTTGGGGCGGACTGAGTGTTCTTCGCAGTGTGCCGCCCAAAGCTATCAACGCGGTGTGCGTGCCCTTGGTTCCCTCCGCCCAGGAGACCCGCCGCAGGCGTCACGATCCGTCGGACGCCTCGTAGCCGTGCCGCTCCGCGTTGGCGAGGATCGCCTCCCGGAGGTAGATGGCCAGCCCCGGCGCGGCCTTGTCGAAGTTCTCCGTGAAGCGGTGGTCCGAGACATACATCCGGCCCAGGCAGGTGTGCAACTCATGGCCGCACTCGTAGTGGTTGCGGCTGATCCACTGCCGGTGCTCCTCCGCGAGGTCCATCGCCTCCTCGGACTCCGGCGGGGTGCCCGCGCCCATCAGCGCGACAAAGCCGTTGTTGATGTCCTCCCCCTCCGCCAAGATCCGCTTCCAGTCCTCCTTGGTGTACGAGGCCGCCCTGCGCTGGGACTCCTTGTACGCCTCGGTGTTCCCCCAGCGCTGCTCCACCTCCTCCTGGTACTGCTCCGGGTCGTCGTCCCCGAAGACCTCGAACTTCTCCTCGGGGGTCAGATTGATGCCCATATTCCGCGCCTCCATGGCTCGTTCGACGGCGGCGGCCATCTTCCGCAGCCGCTCGATCCGGTCGGACAGCAGCTGGTGCTGACGCCGCAGGTGGGCCCGCGGATCGATGTCCGGGTCGTCGAGCAGCACCGCCACCTCTTCGAGCGGAAAGCCGAGCTCCCGGTAGAACAGGATCCGCTGCAGCCGGTCGAGGTCGGCGTCGTCGTAACGCCGGTGCCCGGCCGCGCTGCGGGCGCCGGGGCGCAGCAGCCCGATCTCGTCGTAGTGGTGCAGCGTGCGCACCGTGACGCCGGCGAAGCCCGCCACCTGCCCCACGGAATAGCTCATGGCCGAATCCGCTCTCTTTCTGTTCGGTACGGGTTCCACGGTGCTCCCTCACGTCGCGTGAGGTGCAAGTCCGGATGGCGAAATCGACTGGGCGGCGCGGCGGACCACTGTCATCCTGCCGATCGTGCTGGGGATAACCGATCTTTCGACATATCTGGCCGGTCTGGCGCTGATCATCCTGCTGCCGGGCCCCAATTCGCTGTATGTGGTCTCGGTCGCGGCCCGCCGCGGCCCCCGTACCGGCTATCGGGCGGCGGCCGGGGTGCTCTGCGGCGACACCGTGCTGATGGCGCTGTCGGCGGGCGGGGTGGCCTCGCTGCTGCACGCCAGCCCGGTGCTGTTCTCGGTGGTCAAGTTCGCGGGCGCGGGCTATCTGACCTGGTTGGCGGTGGGCATGCTGCGCGGGGCGCGGGCGCTGTGGCGCCGCCGCCCGGGGACCGCGGAGGCGGCCGCGCGGGGCGCGGACGGGGCCGTGGATACGGCCACGGGGTCCGCGGAGGGCGAGCGCCCGTACCGCCGGGCGCTGGTCATCAGCCTGCTGAACCCGAAGGCGATCCTCTTCTTCATCTCCTTCTTCGTACAGTTCGTGGATCCGGGCTACGCCCACCCCGCGCTGTCCTTCGTGGCGCTGGGCGCCTGGGCGCAGCTGTTCAGCATCACCTATCTGTCGGTGCTGATCTTCAGCGGTACGTATCTGGCGGCCACCTTCCGGCGGCGCCGGCGGCTGCGGGCGGGGCTCTCGGCGGCCGCGGGCACGGCGTTCCTCGGCTTCGCGGCGAAGCTGTCGCTCAGCAGCGCGGGGTAGGGGCGCGGCGCGGGGCCGGGGTTTATCGGTGAAATGCCCCTAATTTAGCGAAGATGGCACTTCACAAAGGCACTCCCGGCCGACGCGACCTCGACGAAAGCCCCGAGTTCTCCGTCAATCCGCTCTACGGCGAGGCCAATCCGATCAGCGGAATGACCGGCAGGCCTCCGCGCCACTGCCTCCCGGACGAGCCGATGGCGCCCACGACCGCGTATCAGTTCGTCCATGACGAGCTGATGCTGGACGGCAACGCCCGCCAGAATCTCGCCACCTTCGTCACCACGTGGATGGAGCCGCAGGCGGGCAGGCTGATGTCCGACTGCTTCGCCAAGAACATGATCGACAAGGATGAGTATCCGCGCACCGCCGAACTGGAGCGGCGATGCGTGACCATGCTCGGCCATCTGTGGCACGCCCCCGATCCGGACGCGGTCGTGGGCTGCTCCACCACGGGGTCGAGCGAGGCGTGCATGCTGGCCGGAATGGCCTTCAAGCGGCGCTGGGCCAGGCGGAACCCGGTGAGCTATCCGGCCACCGCCCGCCCCAATCTGGTCATGGGCACCAATGTCCAGGTGTGCTGGGAGAAGTTCTGCACATTCTGGGAGGTGGAGGCCCGGCAGGTGCCCATGGAGGGCGACCGGTTCCACCTCGATCCCCAGGCCGCCGCCGAGCTGTGCGACGAGAACACCATCGGGGTCGTCGCGGTCCTCGGCTCCACCTTCGACGGCTCCTACGAACCCGTCGCCGAGGTGTGCCGGGCGCTGGACGACCTCCAGGAGCGCACGGGCCTGGACATCCCGGTGCATGTGGACGGCGCCTCGGGCGCGATGGTCGCGCCGTTCCTCGACCCGGACCTGGTGTGGGACTTCCAGCTGCCGCGGGTCGCGTCCATCAACACCTCGGGCCACAAGTACGGCCTGGTCTACCCCGGGGTGGGATGGGCGCTGTGGCGTACGGCGGAGGCGCTGCCCGAGGAGCTGGTCTTCCACGTCGACTACCTCGGCGGCGACATGCCCACGTTCTCGCTCAACTTCTCCCGCCCCGGCTCCCAGGTGGCCGCCCAGTACTACACCTTCGTACGGCTGGGCCGGGAGGGCTATCGCGCCGTCCAGCAGCAGACCCGCGATGTGGCACGCTCGCTCGCCGAGCGGATCGAGGCGTTCGGCGACTTCACCATGCTCAGCCGCGGCGATCAGCTGCCGGTGTTCGCGTTCACCACGGCGGAGGGGATCCGCGGCTTCGACGTCTACGACATCTCCCGGCGGCTGCGCGAACGCGGCTGGCTGGTGCCCGCGTACACCTTCCCGCCCAACCGGGAGGACCTGTCCGTACTGCGGGTGGTGTGCCGCAACGGCTTCTCGGAGGATCTCGCCGATCTCTTCCTGGGCGACCTGGGGTCGCTGCTGCCGGAGCTGCGGTCACAGCCCGCGCCCATGGGGAAGGCCGTCAAGGCGTTCCACCACTGAGCCCGGTGCCGCTGAGCCCGGCGCCTCTCAGCCCGGCGCCGCTGAGCCCGGCGCCTCCGGTCCTGGGGGCGCTGAGCCCGGTGCCGCTGAGCCCGGCGCCTCCGGTCCTGGGGGTGACGGCGGTCAGCGCGTGCGGGCCGGGGCCCGGAGCAGTTCGGCCCGGCGCCGTACCGCCTCCAGCGCACCCGGTCTGCGGCCGGGCACCCGGCCCCGCAGCTCGATCAGCTGCGGGGCGAGGGCACCGGCCCTGACCCGGTCCGCCACGAACTGCCACTGGTGGTGCGCCCGGTCCACGGCCCCCTCGACCTCGGGGTGCTCGGCCGGTTCCCCGTTGCCCAGCCGCGCGTCGGCCACCGCGAGCCACAGCTCGCAGGCGCGGGCCGGGTCCCCGGCGATACGGGAGAGGTCGGCGCGGACCTCCAGCCAGTGGATCGCCTCGTCGGACCGGGGACCGGCCGTCCGAAGCGCCTCCTGCTCCCAGGCGGCCGCCATCGAGGCCGCCTCGCTGTGCCGCCCCGCGTTGGCCGCCTCGAATATCGCCGCGTGCGTCGAGGCGAGCGGATCGGCCACGGGCCTCCACCCGGGCGGCGGGGGCGCGGGGGCACGTAGCGCCGGGGGCACCGGTGGTTGATCGGCGGGGCGGAACGATTCGGGAGGGCCGGGCGGCACGGGCGGCGGCGAGGCCGCCGCCCGTCCGGCCGATCCGGTGGCCTCGCCCGGACCGGCCTGCCCGGTCGCCCCAGTCCGCCCGGTCGGCCGGATCTCTCCGGTGGTCTGCCCGGCCTGCCCGGACCATGCGGCGGCCTCCACGCCAGAAGCGGCGTCCGGGGGCGCGTACGACTCGCCCGGCCCGGCGCCGTCCAGGAGCAGTTCGGGGCCGGGGCCCAGCCCGGCCTCCAGGGCGGCGCGCTGGTGGAGCAGTGCGAGTGGTGGGCGTTCCGCGGCCGACCGCAGCAGTCCGGCGAACGCCCGGCTGTAGTCCGGCGTCGCCAGCCGCCGCTTGGGCGGGGCGGGTGCCACCGTGCCGTAGAGGGTCAGCCCGGCCGCGAGGGCGGACGGGCCGGCGGTGCTCAGCGGTGGCCAGGCCGTCTCGTCGGCCACCAGGTCGGCGACCACGACGGTGCTGCCCGGCGGCCGCCGCCCGAGCTCGGCGGCCAGCCAGTGCCAGGGCAGCGCCGTGTAGCGGGCGGTCCTCGGCGTCGTACGGGCCAACGCCAGGTGCGGCAGCCGTTGTTTGGCGTCAAGGGTGAGCTGGCCCGCGAGATGGACCAGCACCGGGCCCGGGTGCGCGGCGGCGGTCCGCAGATGCGTCAATACGGTCTGCGGGTCGACCGGGTCCACGAGTTGGACGACGCTGGCGCCGCCGGGCGTGCCCAGCAGCGCCGCCGGGGATACGGCGGCGAGCTGGGGCAGCGCGGCGGCCGCGTCCATCAGTCGCTGCTTGCCGACCGGGCCGGCGGCGAGCAGCAGGGCGTATCCGGGCCCGCTCACCGTCCGCGCCCCCGTGCCCGACCTGTCGTTCCCCATACCCGCACCGTATCCGCAACCGGCGACGACCGGTGGAGGTGTGACCCCGCGCGGCTCGCGGATCCGGGGGCCGCCGTCAGCGGCTGAGCCGCCCGTAACGCCGCACCGCGACCGGGAGGAAGACCGCGATCAGCGCCAGCGGCCAGCAGACGGCGAGGAGTTGGGCGTGGTCCGCGGCCCAGGAGTCACCGCCGCCCCCGGGGCCGCCGAACAGCTCGCGGATCGCGGTGGCCGTCGCCGACATCGGGTTCCAGACCGCCACGGCGCCGAGCCAGCCGGGCATGGTCTCGGTCGAGGCGAAGACGTTGGAGAGGAAGCCCACCGGCCAGACCAGGATCTGTACGGCCTGCACCATCTCCGGGCGCCCGGCGGCCATGCCCAGGAAGATGCCGAGCCACAGCATCGCGAAGCGCAGCCACAGCAGCAGCCCGACGGCGAGCAGGGCGTCGCCGAGTCCGCCGTGCCAGCGCCAGCCCATCGCGAGCCCGACCCCGAGGAGGACGAGCAGCCCGAGCGCCGACTGGAGCATGTCCAGCACACTGCGCCCGACCAGGACCGCCGAGCGGGCCATCGGCATCGAGCGGAAACGGTCGATGACGCCCTTGTTGAGATCCTGGGTGATGGCGAGCATCGTCCCTTCGAGGCCGAACACCATGGTGAGCGCGAACGTGCCCGGCACCAGGTACTCCTTGTAGTCGCCGCCGCCCGGGACGGTCATCCCGCCGCCGAGGAAGTAGGCGAACATCACCAGCATCATCACCGGGAAGGCCAGCTGAACGGCCACCTGGACGGGCTGCCGGGCCCAGTGGGCGAGTCCGCGGCGGGTCATGGTCCAGGAGTCGATGAGGGTCGCGGTGGTCATACGAGGGTCTCCTCCCCGGCAGCGTCCGTCGTGGCCGTGTCCACCGTGCTCGGCTCCCCGGTGAGGTGCAGAAAGACCTCGTCGAGCGTGGGGCGGCGCAGCACGATGTCCTCCGCCTCGATCCCGTGCGCCGCCAACGCCCTCACGGTCTCCGTCAGCGCGGCCACCCGGTCGGTGACCCGCGCGCCGAGCCGCCGCCGGTCGGGGTCGGTCCCGACCTCGGCGGCGCCGGTCGCCTTGGCCACGACCGAGGCGGCGGCGGTCAGTTGGCCCGCGTCGCGCAGCACCACCTCGATCCGGTCCCCGCCGAGCCGGGCCTTGAGCTCGTCGGCGGTCCCGTCGGCGATGGCCCGTCCGCCGTCGATCACGCAGACGCGGTCGGCCAGTTGGTCCGCCTCCTCCAGGTACTGGGTGGTGAGCAGCACGGTCGTACCGCCGTCCACCAGCGAGCGGACCGCGTTCCACACCTCCGTACGGCCCCGGGGGTCGAGCCCGGTGGTCGGCTCGTCCAGGAAGAGGATCCGCGGCCGCATGATGAGGCTCGCCGCGAGGTCCAGCCTGCGGCGCATCCCGCCGCTGTACTGGCTGACCGCCTTGGTGCCGGTTCCGGCGAGGCCGAACCGCTCCAGCAGCTCGTCCGCGCGGGCCGCCGCCCGGCGGCCGCCCAGGTGGTAGAGGCGGCCGAACATCTCCAGGTTCTGCCGTCCGCTCAGCTCCTCGTCCACCGCGGCGTGCTGGCCGACGAGTCCGACGCGGTAGCGGACCTCGTCGGGGTCGCGCAGCACGTCGTACCCGGCGACCTCGGCCCGGCCGCCGTCGTGCCGCAGCAGGGTGGCCAGGATCCGTACGCAGGTGGTCTTGCCCGCGCCGTTGGGGCCGAGCACGGCGTGCACGGTGCCCTGCGGGACGGTCAGATCGAGTCCGGCGAGGGCCTGTTTGTCCCGGTAGGTCTTCCGCAGCCCCTCGACGACGATCGCGGGATCGCTGTCGGCCAAGGTCTTCCCCTCTCCCTCATGCTCTTCTTCGCATCATGTAGTCAAGTTTGACTACGCACGCCGGAAAGTACTGCCCGGGTTCTAACTAGTCAAACTTGATTAACCCAGGGGGCGACCGTCAGCCGCCCTCGATCCGCATGGTGGCGCCTCAGTCCGCGCCGGGCGCGGCGTACGGATTGGTGACGCCGTCCGGCAGCACCTCCACCGAGCGCTCCCCCTCGCCCGCCATCACATACGCCCCGCCCTCGAGCCGCTCGATCAGTCCACGGGTCCACTCGGCGCCGCTGTCCGCGGAGTGCACCCAGAACTTCATGATCTCGCCGATATGGCCCCACTCCTCGGGGGTGCCGTCCGGTGGCGTCCAGTGCCGGGCCACCTCGGCCCGCCACTCCTCCAGCGCCGCCACCCGCCGCTTGAGCAGGGCGATCGCCTCGTCCCGGGGCAGGTCCACGATGAAACCCACCCCGGCCGTCAGCTCGTCGATCTTCTGGTCATGGCGCAGCAGGGCCTCCCGCAGCAGCCGGAGGTACTCCTCCTCGCCCGCCTCGGTCAGCTCGTACTCGGTCCGCGGCGGCCCGCCGACCGTGCTCGGCGCGACATCGTGCGCGCGCATCAGCCCTTGCTTGGCCATCTGCTTCAGCGCGTGGTAGATGGACCCGGGTTTGGCGTTGGACCATTCGTGCGCGCCCCAGAACTCCAGGTCGTTACGGACCTGATAGCCGTGCGCCCGCCCGTGCTGGCGCACGGCCCCCAGCACCAGCAGCCGGATCGCTGACATCGCCCGCTCGTCTCCATCCTGGTCCCGACCCCCGCGGTGACCAGGCTAGGGGGTCGGCGGGCCGGGCGGATCACCGCTCCAGGACCGACCAGTCGGGCTCCGGCATCGCCCCCGTCTCGAAGACGAGGTCGAAGGCGCCCTTGCCGTCGATCGTCTCGCGGATGACGTCGGCGTGACCCGCGTGCCGGGCCACCTCCTCGATCAGGTGGAGGACCGCCCAGCGCCAGGTGCGGGTACCGCCCTCGTCCCAGGGGAGCCGGAGCGCCTCGAACGTCTCGTCCAGCGACGGCAGGGCCCGTACGGCCTCCTCGGTCTCGCGGGCCACCTCGTCGTACAGGGCGAGCAGCGCCTCCACCGTCTCGTCCTCGGTGGGCTCGAAGGTGTGCTCCCATTGGGCCATCTCGTCCCTGGGGTCCCCCACCTTGCCCTGGAGGACGCGCAGCCAGCCGCGCTCGCCCGTGACCACGTGCTTGAGCACCCCGGCCAGCGAGAGCGCGCTCGCGCTGGGGACGCTGCGGGCCTGCTCCTCGGTCAGGCCGTGCACCGAGCGCCGGATGCCGCCGCGCTGTGCGTCCAGGTACGCCAGCAGCGCGCCGCACTCGTTCTGACAGGCCTCGGGGTTCACGATCACGGGCATGGCTGCCGCCTCTCATCTGGAGGGCGCCCGGGTCCGGCGCCCTTCGATGAACCCCACGTTAGGAAGGCTTGCGGTCAGCTTCTGTCCGCGAGCCGATCCCCGTCTCCGACCGCCTCAGAACGGGAACTGGCTCCGGCCGTGCTGGATGGAGATCCACTTGGTGGTGGTGAAGTCCTCGATCATCGACTCCCCGTTGAGCCGGCCGAGACCGGAGTGCTTCTCCCCGCCGAACGGCACGATCGGCTCGTCGTGGACCGTGCTGTCGTTCACATGGATCATGCCGGTCCGGATCCGCTGGGCGAACCGCACCCCGCGCTCGACATCGGCGGTGTGCACGGCCCCGCTGAGCCCGTAGTCGGTGTCATTGGCGATCCGTACGGCCTCGTCGTCGCCGTCGAACGGAATCAGCGTCACCACCGGGCCGAAGATCTCCTGGCCGAGGATCGCCGAGCCCTCCGGGACCCCGCTGAGCACGGTCGGCCCCATCAGGGTGCCCTCGGTCCGCCCGCGCACCAGCGCGGTGGCGCCCTCGGCGATCGTCTGGTCCACGAGCTGGGTGATCGCCTCGGCCTGGCCCTCGTTGATCAGCGGGCCGATGTGCGTGGTGGGGTCGACCGGATCGCCCACCTTCAGGGCCTCCACCTTGGCCACGAACTTCCTCGTGAACTCCCGCTCGACCGCCCGGTCCACCAGCACCCGGTTGGCCGCCATGCAGACCTGCCCCTGGTGGACGAAGCGGCTGAAGACGGCCGCGTCCACCGCGTAGTCCAGGTCGGCGTCGTCCAGCACGACCAGCGCGCTGTTGCCGCCCAGCTCCAGGACCGTGCGCTTGAAGTGGGAGGCGGCCACGGTGGCGACATGCCGGCCGACCTTGTCCGAGCCGGTGAAGGAGATCACCTTCGGTATGGGGTGCTCGATCAGGGCGTCGCCGATCTCCGCGATGTCGGTGACCACGACATTGAGCAGTCCGGCGGGCAGCCCGGCCTCCTCGAAGATCCTGGCGACCAGACCGCCGCCGCATACCGGGGTGTTCTGGTGCGGCTTGAGAACGACGGCGTTGCCGAGGGCCAGTGCGGGGGCCACCGACTTCAGCGACAGCAGGAAGGGGAAGTTGAACGGGCTGATGACGCCGACCACGCCCACCGGCAGCCGGTAGAGGCGGTTCTCCTTGCCGTCCACCGGCGACGGCAGGATGCGGCCCTCGGGCCGCAGCGCCAAGTGGATCGCCTCGCGCAGGAACTCCTTGGCGAGGTGCAGCTCGAAGCCCGCCTTCACATGGGTGCCGCCGCACTCCGCGATGATCGTCTCGGAGAGCTCCTTCTCGCGGTCCTCGATGATCCGCAGCGCCCGCTCGAACACCGCCCGCCGGGCGTAGGGGTTGGTGGCGCCCCACTCCGGCTGCGCCCGCTCGGCCGCCCGGTAGGCCAGGTCCACCTCCTCGACGGTCGCCACGGTGATGGAGGCCAGCTTCTCCCCGTTGTAGGGGTTGAAGTCGACGATGTCCCAGGAACCGCTTCCGCCGCGCCACTCGCCGTCGATGAACTGAAGGGCCAACTCGGAGAAGTAGGACATGCCATCCCTATCTGCAGGACGCGGTGCCGGTCCCCGACAGCCGCGCACGTGTGGGGGGTATTCCTGACAGGACGTCATCCTACTGACGGGTCAGGCGTCGCGAAGGAGCTCCCGGAGCAAATCCCGGCTCTCCTCAGGAGAGAGGCTGTCCGCACTGAGCCGCTCCAACACCCGCTCGTACTGCGAGACTTCATCGCGCTTGTCCAGATAGAGCGCGCTGGTGAGCTGCTCCAGATAGACGATGTCGGGGAGGTCGGACTCCGGGAAGCGCAGCCGGGTGAACGCCCCGCTCTCCCCCGCGTGCCCGCCGAAGGAGAACGGCATCACCTGGAGCCTCACGTTCCGCTGTTCGGAGACCGTGATCAGATGGCGCAGTTGGGCGGACATCACACCGCGCCCGCCGTACGGGCGGTGCAGCGCGGCCTCGTCCAGGACCACATGGAACGCCGGGGCGCGCTCGGAGACCAGCAGCTTCTGCCGCTCCAGCCGCAGCGCCACCCGCCGGTCCACCTCGTCGGAGCACGCCTGCGGCTGACCGCGGGTGACCACGGCGTGGGCGTAGCCCTCGGTCTGGAGCAGACCGTGGATGAACTGGACCTCGTAGCAGGCGATATCGGAGGCGGCGCCCTCCAGGCCGACATAGGTCTGGAACCAGCCGGGCAGCACATCCCCGTAGCTGTGCCACCACCCGGCGACATTGGCCTCGCGGGCGAGCCCGAGCAGGGCCGCGCGCTCCGCGTCGTCGGTGACTCCGTACAGCGTCAGCAGATCCTCGATGTCCCGCGCCTTGAAGCTCACCCGGCCCAGCTCCATGCGGCTGATCTTGGATTCGGAAGCCCGGATCGAATAGCCCGCCGCCTCGCGGGTGATGCCGCGGTCCTCGCGCAACCGCCTGAGTTGAGAGCCCAGGAGGATGCGGCGCACCACCGATCCACTCGACTCGCCTGCGGCCATTTCCGCGATCCTCCCTGTACGGAAAGCATCCTTGCGAACGGCGCCCCCGCAGCCCCTGAGGGCGAAGTCTGCCACTGTTCGGGCTTCAGGCCGTAGGCGCGTCGTTACTCAACTCGATGATGCACGTCAGTGTACGGAGTCAGAAATCCCTGCAAAACCGAGCGGACCGGACCAACCGGCGCGCGTGCACGTGCATTTGCCCTTGCATCTGACGTGCGCATTCGGAACCATAGGGTGTGCGCACGTGCTAGCTGGTACGAAATCTGGCCAGAGTCCGTCACGGCCACGGATGCGGGAGTGCTCGCATGGGGAGCGAAGGTTCGACCCTGCTGGAACCCTTGTGGCAAGGGTTTGCCGCCATCGATCCCTCCGCCGTCTCCGGATCCGTCTCCTGCGCACTGCCCGCCCGCTATGAAGCGGTCAAGGGGGCCCGGCAGTTCACCGGCTCGACCCTGCGGCAGTGGAACATCCCCGAACTCCTCGACGAAGTGGCCCTCGTCGTCTCCGAACTGGTCACCAACGCCCTCCGGCACGCCCTGTCCGGCACCGCGGCGGCCGGTGCGCCGGAGCGGCCGGTGCGGCTCCATCTGATGCGCGGCCCCTCACGGCTGGTGTGCGCCGTACGCGACCCCAGCGAGGTGGGGCCGGTTTCCGGCGAGGCGGGCTGCGGCGAGGAGTCCGGGCGCGGGCTCCAGCTGGTGGAGTCCTTCACGGACGGCTGGGGCTGGCAGCCGCTGGCGGGCGCCCCGCGCGGCAAGATCGTCTGGGCCGTCTTCCGGCTCCCCGCGTAGGGAGCGCGTCCGTACGCGCAGGCACGCGTACGGACAAGCCGCCGCCCCGTCACGGGCTGGTGGACTCCGGCGGGGCCGTGGTGATGCCCAAGCCGTGCAGCTGGAAGAGCCGGTTCACATCGTGCATCGTGACGATCCCCTCCAACTGCCCGTGGTCCACCACCAGCACCGGCAGCGCGCCGCCCCCCGGACGCGCCCGCTCCAGCACCTCGCTCAGCAGCTCTTTGGGCTCGGCCACGGTGCACCGCGCCAGCGGTATCGCCACATCGCGCACCCGCCGTTCCCCCCGGGTCTCGGCCGGCACCGCCGCGAGCGCGCGCAGCTGGACGACCCCGCTGGGCCGCCCCTCGAAGTCCAGCAGCGGCATCACCGAATGCCGGGCGTGGGCCGCCACGTCGTCGATGAACCGCCCCACGGTCAGCCAGTCGGCCCCGGCGGCCACCGGCGCCGACATCGCGTCCGCCACCCGCACCCCGCGCAGCGCCGTGTTGACCCCGGCCCGCTGCCGCTCCGCGTTGGCGATGATCACCATGAAGAGGCCGATGAGCGAGAGCCACAGCCCGCCGTTGTTCCCGCGCAGGAAGGAGATCCAGCCCGCGGCGATGAGCACCACACCGAGGATCTGGCCGCTGCGCCCCGCCGCCCGCTCGGCGCGCTCCCGGTCCCCGGTGCGCCACCAGATCACGGCCTGCACCACCCGTCCGCCGTCCAGCGGCGCGGCGGGCAGCAGGTTGAAGACGCCCAGCAGCAGATTGGCCCAGCCCAGCCAGATCAGCACGGCCGTGGGCACGCCCCATCCGGTGAGCGCGTGCACCCCGATCCCCGCGCCGACCGCGACACCGCCGATGACCAGGCTGGTGAGCGGCCCGATGACGGCCACCCACAACGCGACCCCGGCGGTGCGGGGCCGTCCCATCTTGGTCATGCCGCCAAGCGCCCAGAGCGTCACGTCCTCCACCGAGACGCCCCTTCTGCGGGCGGCGACCGCGTGCGCGGTCTCGTGCAGCAGCAGGCTGCCCATCAGCAGCACGGCGCCGACGACACTGGCGACGGCGTAGACGGCACCGGTCCGGCCGGGGGTCCACGCGGGCAGCGTCTCGCGGCCGAGCCCGTAAGCGAGCAGCACGATCAGCACCGGGACGCTCCAGTGCATCCGCAGTGGTACCCCGAGTACACGTCCGACGCGGACCGAGCCGTTCAACATCGCCGTCTCACATGGGTCGGGTCCCCCCGATCGCCACTACCAGTGTCGCGCGCCCGCGGCGATCAGCCCAGACCTGCCGGATCGTGCGCCAGATGGTCGAACTCGCCGTCCTTGGCCCCGAGCAGCATCGCCTCGACCTCGGCCGGGGTGTAGATCAGCGCCGGTCCGTCGGGGAACCGGGAGTTGCGGACGGCCACGTCCCCACCGGGCAGCTTGGCGAACTCGACACACGACCCCTGGGAGTTGCTGTGTCTGCTCTTCTGCCAGACGACTCCCCGGAGGTCCGCGGCCGCCATGCCGTTGTAGGGGTGGTCGCGCACAGGGCTTCTCCACGTTCGTGCATGCGTGCAGCTGTCAACTGTCCGGGATCATAGCCGCGTTCCTTTGCGAATGCATGGGCAAATGCATCTGCATATACACAGGTAGATGCACAAGCAGATGCACGTGCACCATGCGTATCGGCATGATCACCCGACACCCGGGATCTTCTGCCCGGAGTGAAGAAGAGCAGTCGTCATGAATGACGTCCGGGTCCCCCTCCGGGTTGAGCGGGCCTCGGACATCGGAGCGTTGTCAGACCCCCCTGCCAGAATCCCGGGCATGAGATGGGCGGCGGCGGAGACGGACCACGGGGGTGTTCGTCTCTGCCCGCTCGACCCCGGGGGGAAGGCCGCCGGACCGGTCGTCGAGATCACGGCGGAGCAGGGCGGGATCGCCGAGGCCGTGCGGTCCCGCCCCGAGGCCGACCGGTGGGTGTGGCGGTCCACCGCCGAGGTCTATCCACGGCTGCTGGCCGCCGGGGTCCGGGTCGAGCGGGCCTATGACATCGAGGCGGCCGAGGCGCTGCTCCTCGGGCACGAGGGTCGCTCGGGCGCACCGCGTTCGCTTGCCGCCGCCCGGGCGCGGCTGCACGGGCTGCCCGTCCCCGAGGACCCGCCGCCCCGGGCGGCCGGGGGCCAGCCGTCGCTGTTCGAGCCCGGTCCGCCGCCGCTGCCGCCGGGCACCGATCCGCTGGACGCGCTGCTCGAGGTGTACGCGGGCCAGCTGGTCCGTACGGACGCGGCCGAGCATCCGGACCGGATGCGGCTGCTGACCACCGCCGAGTCGGCCGGGATGCTGATCGCCGCCGAGATGCGGCGCGCCGGGGTGCCCTGGCGCGCCGACCGCCACCGGGAGCTGCTGGACGAGCTGCTCGGCGAGCGCTATCCGGGCGGTCTGGAGCCGCGGCGCCTGGCCGAGCTGGCAGACGAGGTGTCGCGCGCCTTCGGCACCCGGGTGCGGCCCGATCTGCCCGCCGAGGTCGTCAAGGCGTTCGCCCGCGCGGGCATCGCGCTGGGCTCCACCCGCGCCTGGGAGCTGGAGCGGATCGACCACCCCGCCGTGGAGCCGCTGCTGCGCTACAAGAAGCTCTACCGGCTGCACACCGCCCACGGCTGGGCCTGGCTCCAGTCCTGGGTGCGCGAGGGCCGCTTCCGCCCCGAGTACCTGCCCGGCGGCACCGTCTCCGGCCGCTGGACCACCAACGGCGGCGGGGCGCTCCAGATCCCCAAGGTGGTGCGGCGCGCGGTGGTGGCCGATCCGGGGTGGCGGCTGGTGGTGGCCGACGCCGACCAGATGGAGCCCCGGGTGCTCGCCGCGATCTCCCGCGACCCCGGGCTGATGGAGGTCGCGGGCAGCGGCCGGGACCTGTACGCGACGCTGTCCGACCGCGCCTTCTCCGGACGGCGCGACCAGGCCAAGCTGGCGCTGCTGGGCGCGGTCTACGGCCAGACCTCCGGCGACGGGCTGAAGCACCTCGCGGCCCTGCGGCGGCGCTTCCCGGCGGCGGTGGCGTATGTGGACGAGGCGGCCCGCGCGGGTGAGGAGGGCCGGCTGGTGCGCACCTGGCTGGGCCGCACCTGCCCGCCCGTGGGCGGCGCCGCCGAGGAGACGGCCGACGAGGCGGGGCTGCCGCGGGACCAGGAGGAGCCGTCGTACGGCAGCACGGCGAGCGCCCGCGCCCGGGGCCGCTTCACCCGGAACTTCGTGGTGCAGGGCAGCGCCGCCGACTGGGCCCTGCTGATGCTCGCCGCGCTGCGGCGGTCGCTGACCGGGGCGGGGCTGTGCGCGGAGATCGTCTTCTTCCAGCACGACGAGGTGATCGTGCACTGCCCCGAGGCGGAGGCCGACGCGGTCCGGGAGGCGATCGCCGAGGCGGGCGAGACGGCCGGCCGGATCGCCTTCGGACCGACCCCGGTGCGGTTCCCCTTCACCATGGCGGCGGTGGAGTGCTACGCGGACGCGAAGTAGCCGGCCCGGAAGTGGTGGCCGCCTCCCCCGACCGGCGCAGCCCCACGGGCAGCGGGCCTGATCGTCCCCACACGATGAGAGCGGAGGGCCGCCGGGCGGCGGCCCACCACGCCGCCCACAGGGGAGACCTGCCATGACCATCAGCCTCGAGGCACTGCGCCGCTGCTCCATCGCCGTCGACCTCGGCGCGGCCAGGACGCGCGTCTACCTCAGGCGCACCGGGCTCATCGTCGACGAGCCGACCGTGGCCGCCGTGAACACCCACACCGGCGGGCTGATCGCGGTCGGCACGCCGGCGCAGCGGATGACCGGGCGGACGCCCGCGCATATCCGGGTGGTCCGGCCGGTCTCCAACGGCACCGTCGTGGACATCGAGATGGCCCAGCGGATGCTGCGGCTGCTGCTGGGCGACAAGCTGCGCCGCGCCTGGCGGCGCCGCCCGCTGGTGAGCGCGGCCGTCTGCGTCCAGCACGACGCCGATCCGCTCGCCCAGCGCGCCGCCATGGAGACGCTCACCGGGATCGGCGCCAAGCGGGTCGAGCTGGTCGACACCCTGATCGCCGCCGCCGTGGGCTGCGGTCTTCCGGTGGAACGGCCCGAGGCGACGATGATCGTGGTGTGCGGCGCGGCCACCACCCAGGTCGCGGTCCTGTCGCTGGGCTCGATCGTGGCCGCCGAGCGGGTACCGGTGGGCGGCGAGACCGTGGACCACGCCGTCATCCAGCATCTGCGCAACGAGCACGCGCTGATGCTGCCCAGCCAGGCCGTCCGCCCGCTGCATCTGATCGTCAAGGACAGCCGCAGCCCGGACGGCGCCCCGGCCGTACAGAGCACCGAGGTGCACGGCCGGGACGTGGCCACGGGGCTCGCCCGGACCGTACGGATCGATGTCGAGGGCGTAAGGACCGCCATCCGCACCCCGCTGACCGGGGTGCTGGACGCCATCGGCACGGTGCTGCGCCGCTGTCCGCCCGATCTGGTGGCCGACCTCGCCGACCGCGGCATCATGCTGGCGGGCGGCAGCGCGGTGCTGCCCGGGTTCGACACGATGCTGCGCGAGGCCACCGGCATGCCGCTGAACATCGCCGACCACCCCGACGTCTGCGCGGTCGAGGGGCTCGGCGCGATGCTCGACGGCAAGGTGCAGCCCCTGCTGCTGGGCGCGATGGTCTCCTGACCCCTTCCGCGCCCGTATCCCACTCCTGACCCCTTCCGCGCCCGCATCCCACTCCTGACCCCTGACACCCGCGCCCTGACGCCTGATCGGAATTTCTTCGCGACGCGTTGAGCGGCTGCCTCCCCCCGTGCGTAGTGAAGGGGGAAGAGGCCGACATGGCCGCCGATCCCCCCCGGGGCTCAGACCGGGAGTCGTCCGTTGATGTTGTCCAACTCAGGTCAGGTCCTGGAGGTTCAGGTGCACGACGACGCCGCCGTGGCCGATGAGCGTCCGTCAAGATCCAGGCGTGGTACGCCGGACGAACGACTCATGCGCGCGCTCTACGAGGAGCACGCCGGGCCGTTGCTCGCGTTCGTCCTGCGTCTGGTCGCGGGCGACCGGCACCGCGCGGAGGACGTCGTCCAGGAGACCCTGGTGCGCGCCTGGCGGAACGCCGACCAGCTGTCCCGGGCCACCGGCTCCATCCGGCCCTGGCTGGTCACCGTCGCCCGGCGGATCGTGATCGACGGACACCGCAGCCGGCAGGCCCGGCCGCAGGAGGTCGACCCCTCCCCGTTGGAACTCATGCCCGCGGAGGACGAGATCGACCGTGCACTGCGGCTCATGACCCTGACCGACGCGATGCAGGACCTCAGCGAGGCCCATCGCGAGGTGCTGGTCGAGACCTACTTCAAGGGGCGGACCGTCAACGAGGCGGCCCAGACCCTCGGCATACCCAGCGGGACGGTACGGTCCCGGGTTTTCTACGCGCTGCGCTCGATGAAGCTCGCGCTCGAGGAGAGAGGAGTAACGGCATGACAGCGCAGACGCACCACCCGGGACATGACGCCGTTGGCGCGTATGTGCTCGGCGTGCTCGACGAGGCGGACGCCACCTATTTCGAGGAGCATCTGGCCGGCTGCGACCAGTGCGGACGGCAGCTGGACGAGCTGACCGGACTGGAACCACTGCTGGCCGATCTGGCCGCCGACATCCCCGGGATCCACGGCAGCCCCGGGCGGACCCAGCTCACGGGCCACACTCCGCATGCCTTCAGCGCCACTCCCAACGCCATCGAGACCCTCACCGCGCGCCCCGGTCCGGCCCTGTTCAACCGCATGGTCAGCGAGGTCGCGGCATTCCGCGCCAAGCGGCGGCGGCGCGGTCTTTACCTGGTCGCGGCGGCGGCCGTGCTGATCGTCGGCGGCCCGGTCGGCACGATCGCGGTCACCTCCGGCGGCTCGGACAGCTCCGTCACGGCCAGCCCCACGGAGAGCCAGCTCTTCAAGGGGATGCCGACCAAGGTGGAAGGCACCGACCCGGACACCAAGGTGAACGCGGCGGTCGCGATGGAGGACAAGATGTGGGGCACCGACACCCTCCTCCGGCTGAAGAACGTCAAGGGCCCCCTGGACTGCAGCCTGATCGCGGTCTCCAAGGACGGTCATGAGCAGACGATGATGACCTGGTCCGTGCCCGAGTGGGGCTATGGGATCGAGGACAGCCCCAAGGCGGAGGCGAGAGGTCCGCTGTGGGCGCACGGCGGCGCGGGCATGAAGCGCTCCGACATCGAACGCTTCGAGGTCCGTACGGCCGACGGAAAGCGCCTGGTCTCCCTGAACGTCTGACCTGCCACCTGAACGTCCGACCTGCCACTCGGATCGCCGATCATCCCATGCGGCGCGGTGAGCGAGATGTTACACAGAGTGTGATATGTCGTGCTTCGCGTCCCCGGGGGGTCCGGATCCGAGGAGGCACTCCGTGGCTGACCCGGACGCCCATCAGCAGCGCATGTTCGCTCAGTATGTGCTGCCCGAGGTCGAGGTGCTGCTGCGCGTGGCCATGTCACTGACCACCCAGCGAGCCGACGCCGAGGATCTCGTGCAGGACACGTTACTACGGGCGTACCGGGCAGTCGGCCGTTTTGACGGGAGACATCCACGGGCCTGGCTGCTGACGATCATGCGGCATGCGGAGGTCAGCCGGCGCCGCCAGCGCCGGCCCCGGCTGCTCGACGACCCGGACACGGAGCTGGAGCGGCTGGTCCCGGCCCGGGGCGCGACGCCGGAGGAGCTGGTGGTGGACACGACGTTCGACGAGGCCGTGGACGCCGCGTTCACGGCGCTTCCGCTGCGGGACCAGCAGGTGGTGCGGCTGGTGCATGTGGACGGGCTGTCGTACGCGGAGGCCGCACAGGTGCTGGACGTCCCCAAGGGGACGGTGATGAGCAGGCTGCACCGGGCGCGCAAGCGGATCCGGAACCAGTTGCTGGCCGCGGGAGCGGAATCGGAGCGAGGTGGCGCATGAGCAGATGGACATGGTGGCGGACCACACGCACCACGGGGACCACGCAGACCACCGGACGGCTCCGGACCACACGATGTCCCCTGGGCGCGCCGATGCTCCAGTCGTATCTGGACGGGGAGCTGGACGCCCCGGCCGCGGCCCGGGTGCGCACCCATGTGGCCGAGTGCCACCGCTGCGCCCGGGAGCTCGCCGTCTATCAGCGGATCAGCGAGGCACTGGCCGCCCGCGCGACGATCGACGAAGCGGCGCTTGACCGGCTCAGGGACTTCGCGGAGACCCTCGCGGAGCGGGAGAGCCGGGAGCCGGGGACGGAGGGGGCGCCGCAGGAGCCGATCCCGGGGACGGAGACGGTGCCTCCGGAGGCGATGCCGAACGAGACGATGCCGGCCGAGACGATGCCGTCCGAGGTGATCCCGGCCGAGACGATGCCGACGGAGACGGTCCCCGGGACGGCGCCGGGGGCGGATCGGGACGCCGATCAGGGCGCGGTGCACAAGGCGGGAGGCTGACGGCCACCGGATCAAGCCCCGTACCCGGGCCGCTCGCGCCGGGGCCGGGCAGCGCGGCGGCCCGCCCGCGGGCCCGCGAGGGTCTGCGCAGCAGCAGGGTCGCGGTGAGCAGGGTCCCGGTGATCAGGGCCACATCGGCGAGGTTGAAGACCGGCCCGCGGGCCTCCAGCGTGATCCAGTCGATGACGGCGCCGCGCAGCGGCCCCGGGGACCGGATCATCCGGTCGGCCCCGTTGCCCATCGCTCCCCCGGCGATCAGCCCCAGGCCCAGTGCCGCGCCCCGGCCGCGGACCCGCAGCCCGGCACCGGCCGCGCCCAGCGTGGCCACCGCGCCCGCGAGCGTGATCACCACGATCAGCGCGGGCCGGCTCTGGCCCAGCCCGAAGGCCACTCCGGTGTTGCGCACCAGCAGCGCGCAGAACGGCCCGAACCGGGCCTGCGGCCCCGCGGTGCCGCTCCAGGCGGCCAGCGCCATCGCCTTGCTCAGCTGATCGGCCACGATCACGGCGAGCGCGACCAGGGGGAAGAGCAGCCGGCCGGTCGCCGGATGGTGCTTCATCATCGGCCTCCCTGGGGGTGGAGGGCCGGTCCGCGGGCGCGGTCCGCGGCCCGGGAAGGAAACCCGCCGGGCGGCCGCCCCGCTTCCCTTCCGGGAAAAACCCAAGACGAGGGCCCGCAGGCGGCACTGCCTGCGGGCCCTCGCTGCTTGCCAACGCCGTGATCAGCTATGTGGTCATCGGCGGTGTACCGAAGGGAGTACTCCGACTTACTTCCCCTTCTTCGCCTCCAGGAGCGGCGTCTGGTACTTGGCCAGCATCTTCATCTTGTTCTTGTCGATCGTCTTCCAGTCGTTCTTCAGCACACCGCCGGTGTCACCCGAGTCCGGGTTCCAGGTCCAGTAGGTGTAGCTGATCTGGTGCTTCTTGAGGTAGTCCATCAGGGCGTTCTGCCAGACGGCCTCGGAGCTCTTACCGGCGGTCTTCTTACCACCGAACTCACCGAGCAGCAGCGGGGCGATGTTCTGCTTCTTGATGTACGCCCAGTGCTTCTCCCAGATGGCCGGCATGTTCTTCGGGAAGTCCTTCGCCATGAACCAGTTCTGGTTGTAGACGCCCGGACCGTAGTCGTGGGCCGAGTAGACGACCTTGTTCGACTCATTGAGCTTCACCGGGTGCTTCTTCACACCCTGGAGGTCACCGCCCCACCAGAACTGCTCGTTCTTGTGGCGGTCCGTACCCTCGACGAAGATCAGCCAGTTCTTGTTGACCTTGTGGATGGCGTTACCGGCCTTGGTGGCCGCCAGCTGCCAGTCGGTCTTCGGGTTGCCGTCGCCCCACGTGGCCTGGCCACGCGGCTCATTGTGCAGGTCGGCGCCGATCACCCGGTCGTTGTTCTTGTAGCGCTTGGCCAGCTTGACCCAGTCGTCCATCCACTGCTTCTCGGAGAGGCTCTGGGAGTACCACAGCTCGCTCTGGCCGTACTGGTCCGGACGGTGCTGGTCCAGGATCACCCGGATACCACGGTCGGTGGCACCCTTGACGATCTTGTCCATGATCTGCTGGGGGGTGAGGCCCTTCAGATCGGGGTTCTTGTGGTAGTCGATGCCGTCGGGCTTGGCGGACGACTTGAACATGTCGTTCGCGTACGGCAGGCGCATGGTGTTGAAGCCCTGCTTGGCCATCTGGTCCAGCATCGACTCCCAGTTACGGGTCCACAGGCCGTGCGGCGCGTAGGTGCCGGTCTCGAAACCGAACCAGTTCACACCGGTCAGGACGACCTTCTTACCGTCGGAGTCGACGATGTCGCCCTTCTTGGTGGACAGGGGACCCTCGGCGCCCGCGCCGGAAGCCTTGGCGGCGGTGGTGGTAGTGGTGGTGGTGGCCGACTGGCCATCGGAGTTGTTCACCGCGAAAGCGGTGACCGTGCCACCCACGGCAGCAGCAGCGACGACGGCCGCGGCGATACCGAAGCGGAGACGCTGCGAGCGCGGCGCACGCTTGGTCTCGGTGGTCGGGGCGTTGTTCTGGTCCATGGGGGAATTCATTCGGAGATGCTCCTGAGCAAATCGGGTACTGCGGTTTTCAGGACGCTGGGGTTGTTCGTCGGAGATTCCAGACATTCCATCTGCGGGTCGGAGACTGCGGTCAGCCGGACAATCCGCGCGGACGGTAGGAGTTCGCCGATCAGGCGGACCAACCGTTGCGTTTGCCAGCTGGGCTCATCCACGTCGATCAGCACCACATCCGGCTGCATGTGGTTGGCCAGAGAAATTGCTTCTCGGGCCGACCCTGCAATTCCGGATAGCTCCAGTCCGGGCTCCTCGACAACGAGATCGGCGAGAGCACTCAACACCAATGGGTGGTGCTCCACGACGAGAACTCTGTGCATCGATTGGAGCTCCTTCGGGGCTTGTCCTTTCGCTTCACGACATTAGGGAGAGACCGCGGTCGGAATCGCCGTACGCCTGGCTGAAATCTGCGTACCTCAATTGCGGGAATTCCGTGCACACCAAACGGCCGAATTCCGCCTACCTCAGTTGAGGTAGAGGAATTCGGCCGTTTGGTGTGGTTTATGTCCGTTTTGGGGGGTTGCTTGAGGGCCCAGGGGCTGATCTGGAGGGCTCGGGCAGCGCGCAGAGGCCGCTCCGGGACATGCTCAGGGAGCCCTCAGGGCATGCAAAAGGCGCCGGTCACGGAGTGACCGGCGCCTACGGGCTACGGGGTGACCGGCGGATCTGCCCCCTCCCCGCCCCTTCCCGTAACCAGGGGCTTCGCCCCTGGACCCCGCGGCCTGGGGCGCAGCCCCCGCCCGGGGCCTGCGGCGAAGCCCCCGTCGGGGGCCTGGGGCCCAGCCCCCGCCCGAGGCCAGGCGCGCAGCCCCCGTCGGGGCCAGGGCCGCCCCGGTTTCGAGGCCGGGCGCACAGGCCCCCGTCGGAGCCAGGGGCGCAGCCCCCGCCCGAGGCCAGGCGCACAGCCCCGTCCGGGGGCATGGGGCCCAGCCCCCGGTCGAGGCCAGGGGCGCAGCCCCCGCCCGGGACCAAGGGCATAGGCCCCCCGTCCGAGGCCGGGGGGTGCAGCCCCGGTCGGGGGCCCGGGCAAAGCCCCGACGGGGCCTGGGGCGCAACCCCGGTTCCGGGGCCAGGCGCGCAACCCCGGCCCGGGACCAGGGGCGCAGCCCCCGCCCGGGACCAGGGGCGCAGCCCCCGCCGGGACCAGGCGCACAGACCCCGCCCGGGGGCCACGGGCGCAGCCCCAGATTCGGGGCTGGGGCGGAGCCGCAGGTTCGGGGAGGGGCGGGGAGGGGGCGAGCGCGCCGCAGGCGCCGAGTTCGGCCGGGCACGGCCCAGGACGGGGCCGAGGAGGGCGCAGCCTCAGCGCGTCAGTCGGTACGCGTAGCGCGGGACGAACATCCCCGCACCGGCGGCGCAGCCGTCCGCCTGGCCCGGCTGCTTGACCCACAGGAAGGCATCGACCCCGGGGATGCCCGTGGCGGCGGTGGGGGGCCTGCCCAGCTTGCGGCCCGGCGGATCGCAGAAGCTGTGGTTACGCGTGGGCCCCGCCCCGTTACGGCTGGTGTCCACCACGACCCCCAGCCGGGGCCGGCGCAGCTCCCGGATCACGGACAGCCCGTAGCGCACCTCGTCGGCGGTGGCGTTGAAGTTGGAGACGTTGACCGCTATCCCGTCTCCGTACCGCTCTATACCGGCGCGCCGCAGCCGCTCGGCCATGGTCCGCGCGGGCTGCCATCCGGAGTTCCCGGCGTCGTAGTAGACCCGGGCCCGCGGCGCGCCCCGCTGGAGCGCCCGCGCCGCGTACGCCAGCGCCGCGAACCGATCAGCCTGCTGCCGCCGCTTGAGACAGCTCATATGGGCCAGCGCGTCCGGTTCGAGGATGACGATGGCGCGCCCGTCGCCTATGCCCCGGGTGAGGGCGTCGCTCCAGCGCCGGTAGGCGGCCGTGTCCCCGGCGCCGCCGGAGCTCAGCTGCTGGCAGTCGCGCTGGGGAATGGTGTAGGGGACCAGCACCGGCAGCCGTCGCCGGGCGGCGGCGGTGCGGACGAGGTTGCGGGCCCGCTCCTCGACCAGGGACTCATTGGTCTCGGTGAGCCAGGCGGCCTGGGGCTCGGCGGCGATCCGCCGGGCGATGGCCGCCGCCCGCCGGTCGTGCGGATGGTCCCGTACCCAGGTCGCGGCCGGGTTGTGGGGGTCGACGTAGAAGCGCGTCGTGGCCGGGAAGAACGGTTTGGCCACGGGGAGCGACGGTTTGGTGGCGGGCGGCCGCACCGGGCCCACGAACAGGGCCTGCACGGTGGTCGCCGCCATCACCACCTCGACCACCAGCACCATCACGATCAGCTGGGCGACGCCCCGCCCCGCCCACCGGGAGGTGCGGGCGCGCGCCGGCGGGCGGGGGCGGCGGTCGCGGCCGCACAGTTTCGTGATCATGGCGAGTCCTGCCCGGCCTCAGCCGTGGTGGGAGTTGTCGGGTGGCCTGCGGCGGCTGATGAGCACCACCGCCAGGATCGCGAGCACCACCAGGACCCCGGCCACCACACCTATCGTGACCAGCGCGGATTCATCCCCCTCGGTTTTGGGGGCGGCGGCGTCCGGGGTGGCGGACGGATGGCCGCGGGGCGCGGAGAGCTCGGCCGAGGCGGGGGGCGCGGCCCGGTCCGCCAGCGCCTTGGCCGGGGCGATCACCCCGTACCCGTAGCGCGGGTCATGGCCCGAGGAGCCCTTGCGGTCGGCGGTGTCGATCAGCTTCTGGACCACCTGGTTGGCGTTCCAGCGGGGGTGCTCCGAGCGCAGCAGCGCGGCGCCCGCCGCGACCCAGGGCGCCGCGAAGCCGGTGCCGTCGCCGGTCCAGTAGTCGTTGTCGCCGGAGGTGGTGAGGATGGCGACGCCGGGGGCGGCCAGGAGGGTCTTCCCGCCGTGGTGGGAGGAGGTCCAGACGGCGCCCTTCTTGTCGGTGGCCACCACGGCGACCACTCCGGGGAAGGCGGCCGGGTAGGTGGGCCGGTTGCCGATCTTGCCGTTGTCGCCCGCGCCGGCCACGATCACGGCGTCCTTGCCGACGGCGTACTTCACCGCGGACCGCAGTGCGGGGGTCGGCCGCTTGAAGTTGACGGCCAGGTCGATGACGCGCACGCCATGGTCCACCGCGTGCCGGATGGCCTTCGCGGTGGGGTCGGCGAGGGGCTTTCCGTCGCGGTAGACGCCGAGCGGCATCACCTTGGCCTTGGGCGCGAGCCCGTACACCCCGTCGCCGCGGTAATTGCGGCCGGTGCCGGCGATGATTCCGGCGGCATGGGTGGACTGCTCGGCCGCCTTGCCGCCGTCCCGGGTGCCGAAGCCGCCGGTGCCGCCCGCGAAATCCTTTCCGCGGACCACGCGGCCGCGCAGATCCGGATGGGAGGCGTCGACTCCGGTGCCGATGACCGCCACGGTCACTCCGGCGCCTTTGCTGATTTTCCAGGCGCGCTCCGCCTTGAGCGCGGTCAGCGCCCATTCGGAATCGTGCAGCCCACCGGAATCGCGCAGCCCGCTGGAATCGCGCAGCCCACCGGATTCGTGTAGCCCGCTGGAATCGGAATCACTTGCCGCAGCCGGCGTGGCCAGTGCGAGTGTCATCACGGCGATGACCGCTCCGGCCCGGCCGGCGAATGGATGGCGTGACATCACGTGACCTGACATTACGTCACCTACTCTCCTCGCACGGGACGCAAGGCCGTCCGGCCCATTTCATCTTTGGGCATCCCCCGCAGGTACTGGCACCCGCGAGAGGGTGAGCGCCCCGTCCCTTCTTTGGGGGACCGGTCCGGATACCCCGGACCCGGCTCTCCCCAATACGGGGGATAGGAGGGGTCCGCCGAAGGTGTACCACCCGCTCCCCCGAGCGCGGGTACTACCTCCTTTTCGGGTGACGCACTCTTGGGTCAACGGCGATAAGAGCCTCCTGTCGAGGGAGTCGCGATGCAGCGTTTCCGAACGTTCAGCGAGCGCACCGGAGAGCCGGGCGAAGAGGCGGACAGCACCGACCGTAATGCCCGCAGGCGGGCCGGAATGCTGTTCCGAGTCCGCCAGGTCCGGAACCCGATGGCGGGCATGCCCGGTCTGGCCCTGCGTTTCGCGGTGGTCGGCGGGGGCGGTGTGGTCGTGAACACGGTGGTCCTCTTCGTCCTCTATCACTGGGCCGGACTGCCGCTGCTGGCGGCGTCGTCGATAGCGGTGGAAATCGCCGTCGTTCACAACTACCTGCTGAACGACCGGTGGACCTTCGCGGTGGCCACGCCATCCCTCGGACGATTCATCAAGTTCAATATCTCGGTCCTGGGCGGCCTCGGGGTCAATGTGCTCATCGTCTGGTCGCTGGCGCGCACCGGAACGCATCTGCTGCTGGCGAACGGCCTCGGTATCGCGGCGGCTTTCGCGGTCAACTTCGCGTCGAGTACCGGCTGGGTCTGGGGGAGGCGGAGCCGATGATTGTCGCCATCATCTACCTGGTGCTGATCGTGGTCTCGATCCTGCTCACCGTGCAGTCGGCCCATGTCCTCTATCTCATGCTCTACACCTGGGACCGGGCGGACGCCGAACGGAGGGCCCGGGCGCCGGATGAATTCCTGCCGCCCCAGATCTCCTTCAGTGTCCTACTGCCCGCCCGGCATGAGGAAGACGTCATCCAGAACACCATCGAGCGCGTGGTGCGGGCCAACTATCCGGCCGAACTGCTGGAGGTCTTCGTGATCTGCTCACAGGACGACGACGGCACGATCAAAAAAGCCGAGGAGAAGATCGACGAGTTGAAGCGGGAAGGGCTGCGCAACGTGCGGGTCGTGGTGTTCGACGACCAGCCGATCAACAAACCGCACGGCCTCAACACGGCGCTTCCGCACACCGCCAACCAAGTGGTGACGATCTTCGACGCGGAGGACGATATCCACCCGGAGATCTTCAGCCTGGTGAACACCGTGATGGTGCAGGAGAAGGTCAGAGTGGTCCAGGCCGGTGTGCAGTTGATGAACTACGAGTCCAACTGGTACTCGACGCTCAACGTCCTGGAGTACTTCTTCTGGTTCAAGAGCCGGCTGCACTACCACGCCCACCACGGCTCGATACCGCTCGGCGGGAACACCGTCTTCTTCGCCCGTGAACTGCTGCTGCGGCTCGGCGGCTGGGACGACCGCAACCTCACCGAGGACGCCGACATGGGCCTGCGGATATCCGCCATGGGCGAGCGGGTGCGCGTCGTCTATGACGACCGGTATGTGACCAAGGAGGAGACCCCGCCGACCCTCGGCCACTTCATCCGGCAGCGCACCCGCTGGAGCCAGGGCTTTATACAGACCCTGAAGAAGGGCACGTGGAAGAAGATGCCGACGCGCAAACAGCGCTGGCTCGCCTTCTACGTCCTGGTGTTCCCGCGCGGACAGGCGCTGCTCGGCCTCTATCTGCCGATCTCGCTCGGCATGATCCTCATCCTCAAGGTGCCGGTGCTGATCGCGCTCTGCTCGTATCTGCCCGTACTGCTGCTGGCCGCGCACTTTCTGGTCCAGGCGGTCGGTCTGTACGAGTTCACCGGCGCCCATGGCCTCGAAGCCTCGCCCAAAGCCCTCATGCGCATGGCCATCGCCTGGTTCCCCTTTCAGATGATCCTCGCGTACGCCGCGCTGCGGGCCATGCGGCGCGAGATGCTCGGCCGCCACGACTGGGAGAAGACACAGCACGTAGGCGCCCACCGGGCCACCACCGAGGAGGCGGAGTCGCGTGTCGGATAACACCACGCCCTCGCGGTCGGCGCCCGTCGACTCGGAAGGCCGGAAGACCGCGGCGGACAAGGAGACCGCGCCCCACAGGAGCACCACGCCGCCGGACAAGAGCACCGCACCGGACGAGAAGACCGCACCAGACAAGAGCACCGTACCGGGCAAGAAGACCGCACCGGCCAAGAACGCCACGCCAGGCAAGAAGACCGTGGCGGCCAAGAGCACCGCACCAGGCAACAAGACCGCACCGAACAAGAGCGCCACGCCAGGCAAGAAGACCGTGGCGGCCAAGAGCACCGCACCAGGCAACAAGACCGTGGCGGCCAAGAACGCCAAGGCCCCCGCGCGGCGTCCGCGTCGCGGCCCGCGGTTCTCCGTGGCGCGCGGCTGGTTCCCCCCGCTGGGGAACAAGGGCAAGATCGCCCTGGTCGTCTCCCTGCTGACCGGCGTGCTCACCCACGGCTACCACCTGTTCCGCTACCCCCTCTACCTCACCGACGAGGGCATCTATATGCAGCGGGCGTGGTCGGTGCTGCGGGAGACCAGCCTGTCCCCGTACACCTACGACTACGACCACGCCCCGCTGGGCTGGATCACCCTGGCCGGCTGGGCCTTTCCGCTGCCGAAGCAGTTCGAGACCTTCGGGAGCGCAATCAACACCGGACGATTTCTGATGCTGCTGGTGCATATCGCCAGCGTCTATCTGTTGTTCGAGATCGCCCGGCGGCTGTCCGGCAGTGTGCTGGCCGCCACCGTCACCGCATTCCTCTTCAACGTCTCGCCGATCGCGGTCTACTTCCAGCGGCAGGTCCTGCTGGACAACCTGATGATCTTCTGGCTGCTGCTGAGCCTGTTCATGCTGCTCCGCCGGGAAGTCACGATCAGAGCGGTGTTCGGCGGCGGGGCGGCGCTGGGGATGGCCCTGATCACCAAGGAGAACGCGATCTTCTTCGTGCCGACCTTCATGTATCTGCTCTACCGAAGAATCAAGGGATCGCCCAGCCGTCGGTTCACCAGGACCCTTTGGCCATTCGCCGCGCTCAGCCCGATCGGCGCATATGTGACCTACGCACTGCTCAAGAACGAGCTGCTGCCGAGCGGATTCGACTTCGATCTGAACAATCCGCCCGCTGACCACGTCTCGCTGCTCTACACCCTGTGGTGGCAGCTCAACCGTAACCAGGGCACCCTCTTCAGCCACACCGGACTGCTTCAGACCAGCTGGCTGGTGCGGGACAAGGTCCTGCTGATCGCCGGGGTGTGCGCGATGGTGATCTGCCTGTGGATCGGCGTGCGGAACCGCAGGCGCAACCTGGGCTTTCTGGTCGCCGGAACGCTGGCCTTCGGATACGCCTTCTATCTGGTGCGCGGCAGCGTGGTGCTGGACTTCTACGTCACGCCGCTGATCCCGATGTTCGCGCTCAATGTCGGCATGGTCACGGACCGGTTGCTCAAGGGCTCGTTCGCCAGTCGGTTCATGCGTGGTGCCCATTCCATGACCCGGGTCGCCGTGCCGTCGTTCGTCGCCATTCTGCTCCTGGCGTCACCGGCCTCCGGATATCTCGTCCACACCAATACTGAGGGCCGTACGCAGATTGCCGACCAGTACCAGTCCAAGATCAACCTCACCGGAATGCAGCATGCTCAGATCGCCTGGGTACGCAAGCACGTTCCGCCGAATTCGCGCATCGTCATGGACGACGACCTGTGGAGTCAGCTGCACGATATCCGCCCGTTCTACCCGTACGCGCACTCCCACTGGAACGCCTCGTCCGACCCGGACGTCCGCGACAAACTGTTCAAGAAGAAATGGCAGTACGTGGACTACATCATCATGTCGAACAAGATGCGCAGATCCATGATGCTCAACAATGGCGACGGCCGAGAGAACTGGATTCTCAAGGCGCTGCAAAATTCCACCCGCGTCTGGTCGGAGACTCGGGGCAATATCAAGCTGGAAATCTACCGTGTGCAATAGCCATGGGAAGAGGAGGTGAAGGCCATGCCTGAGTACGACGACGACTGGGATGTTCGGGAGGACAGGGATGATCCCGAGAACGAGGAGGAAATCCCCGACGAGGACGACGTCTCCGAGGAAGACGGTATCTCCGAGGAAGACGATATCCTCGAGGAAGAGGAGATCCCCGAGGAAGAGGACGTCTCCGATGAGGACGACATCCTCGAGGAAGAGGAAATCCCCGAGGAGGAAAGCCCCCTCGCCGAGGAGAACCTCCCCCACCAGAAGAACACCCTCGACGAGGAGAACACCCCCGACGGTGAGAAGAAGAAAAAGCTCACCTGGAAGACCGTCCTGCTCGCACTCGTGGTCTTCGCGATCGTCGGATCGCTCGTCCAGGTGGTCGCGCGCGGCGGCTTCGGAGGCGCCCTGGACACCACCGGCGGCGGAGGCGGGGGCGCCCCGAAGAAGGAGCACTCCCGGCAGCAACACGAGATACGCCCGCCCAAGCAGCCCAAGACCATCAAGCTGGGCAATCAGCGGGTCCCCCAGGCCTCCGGCCCGATCATCGTGATCAACCCGGGCCTGGTCACCCCCGGCGGCAGTGCCGCGGTCGAGGGCGGTGGCTTCGACAAGAAGGCCACCGTGGACATCCTGATCAAGGCCCGGAAGTCGGACACCAAGGGCCGCGCCATCGGCAGTGTGCGCTCGGACCGGTTCGGGTCGATCTACGCCCGGTTCACCATGCCCGATACCGCGGGCAACCGGCCCGCGACGCTGGTCGCCCAGCAGCGCGGCAGCAGCAAGACGGCGGAGGCCAAGGTGATCACCGGTGGCGCCGTCGGCACCGCCAAGATCAACAAGATGGTGGGCCGGCCCGGTGACGTGGTGACGGTCTCCGCCCGCGGCTTCCGCCCGGGTGAGCCGATCGACGTCTTCTGGGGAAGGACCACCGGTATCCCCGTCACCACGCTGCGCACCGACGGCAGCGGCGGCGTCGCCCACGCGGCGATCAAGGTGGGCGTGGCCCCGACCGGCTCCAGCACCCTGGTCCTGGTGGGCAAGCGCAGCAAGACCACGGCCACCGCGCCCTTCCAGATGCTGGCCATGTACCCCTCGATGAAGTCCAAGCCGTACGCGCTGAAGGCCGGCCAGCGGATCACGCTGTCCGCCAACAAGTTCGCGCCCGGCGAGCGGGTGCTGGTCTACATCAACTCCACCGGCGGCCTGCCGGCCTTCACCGCCCAGGCGAACGGCATGGGGCAGATCCGCGACGTGGCGTTCAACGTGCCGTTCGGCCTCAAGGGGCGGCAGACGCTGATGGCGATCGGCGACCAGAGCCGGGCCGTGGTCCGCTCGGGCTTCACCGTGCTGCCGTACAGCCCGTCCGCCGAGCCCAGCGCCTTCGGCGGCAGGGCGGGCACCACGCTCAGCTTCTATGTCGCGGGTTTCGCCCCGGGCGAGACCGTGACCGCCTACGCCGGTTCGGGCTCGAAGGCCCAGCGCAAGATCGGGACGTTCCAGGTGGACAGCCGGGGCAAGGCGGCGGCCGTGGGCTCGTACAAGATCACTCCGGCGGATGAGAGCGGTGTGTCCTTCCAGCTCATCGGCCAGAAGAGCGGTGGCGTCGCCAGGGCGAGCATCAACATGTCCCAGGGCCGCGGGGATTAGGGACCGCGAGTGGCGCCGAGGGAGAACGTGGGCCGGGCCGTGCTGTCCGCCGGGAAGCGGCGGACAGCGGCGGACAGCGGCGAGAAGCGGCGGAAGCGGCGGGAAATCAGGCCCACGTTCCAGGGAGCGACCGGCCGCCGACGGCCGTGGGGCGGCTCACCCGGGCGGCTCACCAGTTCGGTAGATGTACCATGCGTCCTGGAGTGTCCTATGAGCGTAGTTTTCGGCCCTAACTCACGAAGAGTCCTACAATTCCTGACCCATATCGAGGACCTCTCCCCGGAGGAGATCGACCGGGTGGCCGATCTGTGGAAGCAGACGTCCAGCCAGACCCGCGCCGAGGGCTGGGCAGTGGTCCACCGCACCACCACGCCCGAGGAGCGGTACCGGATCCTGGTCGCCGCCTCGGTGGCGCGCCGGGCCGCCCTGGACGCCGCGCGGAACCACAAGAAACACGACTGGGCCTTCTGGGCCGCGGTCTGGGACGCCGCGACCGCGGTGGCCGTCTGCGACCGCATCGGAAGCCACTACAACGTGCTGGTCGCGCCGCTGGCCGCGGTCATGCCGTCGCTGGCGCACTGCCGGCGCGATGAACTCGAGCCCCGCGAGCTGCAGGGCGCCGTCCTCAAGGGAGGTGGGTAGCGATGGGCGACAACCGGATCGCCGTTGTGGTGGCCGATGACGACCCGGCCGTCCGTGAGGCGCTCGCCGACCTCATCGACTCCCACCCGGACCTGGAGCTGGTGGGCCTGGCCATCAACCATGAGCAGGCCGTGCGCGCGGCGGTGGACCACCGCCCACGGGTCGTGATCATGGACGTGCACATGCCCCGGGGCGACGCCCCCAGCAGCGTCCGGGCCATCCGCGACCAGGTTCCCGAGGCCCGGGTGGTGGCGCTGTCCGCCCACGGCGAACGCGAGACCGTGCTGAACATGCTCGCCGTCGGGGCCAGCGGCTATCTGGTCAAGGGCACCCCCGCCGAGGAGATCCTCGAGGCGATCATCCGGGCCGCCCGCGATCAGTTCAGCATGTCCGCGGAGCTGCTCGCCGACTGCACCGAGCCGCTGCGCCGCGCCGAACGAGCCTCCTGGCGGTTCGAGGACCTGGTCGGCAACCGCCTGGAGGACTCGTATCTGGAGCTGCTGGGCCACGCCCCCTGCGGAGTGCTGGTGGTCGGCCCGCGCGGCCGGATCGAGTACGCCAACGCCCACATCCGGCACATGTTCGGCTACGGCTCGGCGGAGCTGCGCGACAAGCGGCTGCGGGACCTCGTCCCCGAGCGCTACCGCGCCGCCTCCGAGCAGCTGATCGGCCGGGTCTCCACCACGCCGTCCGCGATGAGCGGCCGCCGCCGCGACGGCGGCGAGTTCCCCGCCCAGTTCAGCGGCGGCCAGCTACAGGGCCGGCAGCCCCGCGGGGTGGTCTTCGTCGCCGACCTCAGCCAGCTGCGGGCGGCCGAGAGCCGGTTCCGCCAGCTCATAGAGTCCTCCCCGGACGCGATGCTGATCGTGGACACCAGCGGCCGGATCCAGGCGGCCAACCACCGCACCGAGGCGCTCTTCGGCTACGACCGCGACCATCTGATCGGCCGGGCCGTGGAGGCGCTGCTGCCCGACCAGCCGCTCACCGTCTCGCTGCGCGAATGGGACGACAGCATCGAGGAGCCGGTCGGCCACAGCATGGAGCTGGTCGGGCGGCGCAGCGACGCCAAGCAGTTCCCCGCCGACGTCAGCATCAGCCCGCTGCGTACGGAGGAGGGCCTGCTCACCGTCCTGACCATCCGCGACATCACCGAGGTGCAGCGCGCCCAGTTCGTCCTGGAGCGCAGCCTGGAGCTGCTGGAGGTCACCGACCGCGACCGCCAGGCGCTGCTCAGCCATCTGGTCCACGCCCAGGAGGCCGAGCGCGGCCGGATCGCCGCCGACATCCACGACGACACCATCCAGGTGATCACCGCCGCCAGCCTCCGCCTCCAGCAGCTGCGCCGGCGGCTGCGGGACCCGGACGAGCAGCGGGTGATGGACAAGCTGGACGAGACCCTGAAGCTCTCGCTCAGCCGGCTGCGCCAGCTGATCTTCGACCTGCGGCCGTCCAGCCTGGAGCACGGCTGCCTGGCCGGGGCGCTGCGCGGCCTGCTGGAGCAGATACGCACCGAGACCGGCATCACCTACCGGCTGGAGGACCGGCTCACCGCCCACCCCCCGGCCGAGACGATGGCGCTGATCTACCGGACCGCCCAGGAGGCGCTGGTGAACGTGCGCAAGCACGCCCACGCCAAGACGGTCCATGTGCAGCTGCTCGGGCTCGACGACGGCTGCCTGGTGCGCATCGTCGACGACGGCGAGGGCTACAACCCGCTCGAGGTGGAGTCCCGCCCCGGCCACCTCGGGCTCTCCCTGATCCAGGAGCGGGCCCAGATCGCGGGCGGCTGGTGCCGGATCGAGAGCGAACCCGGCTCCGGCACCACCGTGGAGTTCTGGGTGCCGCTCGGCGCTCCCCCGGGCGCGCCGCTCGCCACCGCCGACTCCCCCGAAGGGGACCCGCAGCCGTGACCGCACCTCCCGAACTGACGAAGGTGCTGATCGTCGAGGACCACCGGGTGGTGGCCGAGGGGCTGTGGGCCCTGCTGGCCGAGTACTCGGATCTTACGGTGGTCGGCTGGGCCGACTCGGTCGCCGAGACCGTGCCGATGGCCAAGGAGATGAAGCCCGATGTGGCGCTGGTCGACTTCCGGCTGCCCGACGGCACCGGGGCCGACGCGGCCGGTGGTATCCGGGCCCATGACCCGTCCGTCGCCATCGTGATCCTCAGCGCCGACGCCAGCGACTCGGCACTGCTGGCCGCCGTGGAGGCGGGCGCCTGCGGCTATCTGCTGAAGTCGGCGAGCGGCGACGAGATCGCGTCCGCCATCCGCTCGGCCGCCGAGGGCGAGACCCTCATCCCGGCCAGCACGCTGGTGGAGGTGCTGGCACGGCACCGCGAGGACGCGCGGTCCACCGCCGAGCAGACCGAGCGTCTGGAGAGTCTGACCCCGCGCGAGCAGGAGATCCTCACGCTGATGAGCCACGGCCTGGACAACCGGGCCGTCGCGGAGCGGCTGAGCATCAGCTACGCCACCGTGCGCACGCATGTGCGCAGGATCCTGGAGAAGCTGGAGGCGCGCTCGCAGCTGGAGGCGGTCGCGAAGGCCGCCGAGTTCGGCTTCAAGCCCGCGCAGCCGGAGGGGCCGGAGGAGTGATAGACGGGCTGATCTGACCCGTGTCCACCTTCGGTACGGCGGTGGCTCCCCGCTGATGCGGGGGCCGTTTGCGTTCCGCCGTACGGGTTCGCCCGACCGGGCCCGTACGGACGGGGGTGTACGGATGGGGCCGTACGGATGGGGCGGGACCAACTGGGGCGGGGCGACCTGGGGCGGGACCATCCGGAGCGGGTGGCCGGGGGCGGGGCGGCCGGGGCCAAATGGGGCAGAAAATCCCCCTTCGGATGGAATCGTGGAGCTACCGAGACGGGTTCCCTCCTCATGCGAGTCCCTGGACGGATCCGATGCCCGCTGAGCCGCCGGCACACGATCGCCTTCCTGGTGGCCGCCGCCTGTTACGCGGTGGTCCTCACGGCCCTCCTCACCGGCTCACACCTCGTCCGGTTCGACTGGCAGGTGGCGCTGTTCAAGCCGTACGAACAGTGGCCGCGGGTCCGGCCGGTGCTGGACACCTTCGTCATCGCGGGTCAGCGCGGCCCCACCGCCCTGGCCGCCCTGGCCTGGGCCGTCTGGCGCGGCGGCCGAACCCGGAGCCTGCGTCCGCCGCTGGTCCTGGGCGTGGCGCTGCTGCTGCTCAACGCGAGCGTCGGCGCCGTCAAGATCCTCACCGGGCGGCTGGGCCCGTACGACGCCCGGACCCCCGGGTCCGCCGAGCTCTTCCACGGCGGCATGGTCTTCCCCTCCGGTCACGTCGCCAACGCCGTCGTCGTCTGGGGCGCCCTCGCCTATCTCGCCGGTCACCACCGGCGGACGGGTGCTCTGATCGCCTGCGTGATGGCCGTCGGCGTCGGTCTGACCACCGTCTATCTGGGCACCCACTGGGTGAGTGACGTCCTGGGCGGGTGGGCGGCGGGCGTCCTCGTCCTGCTGGCCCTCCCCCTCTTCGAACCGCTGATCGCGACCCTTTCCGCGCACGTCTCCGCCCGTGCGGCGGGGTACTCCATGGGCAGGTGAACCAAGTGGCGCTTCGCGTGCTGATCGCAGACGACCATGCGGTGGTCCGGCAGGGCCTACGCATGATCCTTGGCCTCGACAACGACATCAAGGTGGTCGGCGAGACGACCAACGGCCGGGAGGCCGTACGGCTGGCCCGGGAGCTGTGCCCCGACGTCGTCCTGATGGATCTGCTGATGCCGGTGATGGACGGCGTATCGGCCACGGCGGAGATCCGCCAGGACCTCCCCGAGGTCGAGGTGGTGGCGCTGACCAGCTCCCTCGACGACGCCATGGTCATGGGCGCGGTCCGGGCGGGCGCCATCGGCTTCCTGCTGAAGAACGCCGAGGCCGACGACCTCCGCAACGCGGTGAAGGCCGCGGGCGCGGGCCAGATCCATGTCTCCCCCGCCGCGATCTCCCGGCTGATGGGCCAGGTCAGGGAGCCAAGCGGCCCGGAGCAGCTCACCGAGCGGGAGACCGAGGTGCTGACCATGCTCGCGCGCGGCAAGGCCAACAAGGAGATCGCCCACGATCTGCGGATCGGCCAGCAGACGGTGAAGACGTATGTGAGCCACATCCTGACCAAGCTCGGGGTGCACAGCCGGACCCAGGCGGCGGTCTACGCGGTGCAGTCCGGCCTGGTGCCCGCTGGTGAGCTCACCCCTCCGGAAACAGTGGAGTCGACGACGAGGGAGCAGTGGTGGTCGGCGTGATCAGTACACGGTGGATCCCGACCCGGCGGAGACGGAGCGCCACCGCGCTCGCCGAGGTGACCCGACGCATCCTGGCGGGCGAGACCGCCGACGCCACGCTCCGGCTGATCGCCCGCCGGGTGCGGGAGCTCCTGGGCGCCGACATGGCCCGGGTGATGGTGCTGGAGCCGGGCGACGTCCTGACGATACGGGCCACCGACGGCGCCCCGTGGACCGCGCCGAGCGGACCGCTGACACCCGGCGGCTCCTCCCCCGCCCGCCAGGCGATCCGCGCCGGACGGCCCACGGTCTCCGGCGACGAACGGCGGCCGCGCCGACGCGGCCGGGCCCCCCGGCACGCGGTCCCGGCCTCGGTGCTGGACGCGCCGCTGCTGGTGCGCGGCCACCCGGTGGGGGTGATCGAGGTGGCGAACCGCGGCGGCGGGCGCCGGCTCACCCATGCCGATGTGAGCACCGTGGGGCGCTTCGCGGCGGCCGCGGGCCACGCGGTCGCCCAGATCCGGCACCGGGAGCATCTGCGGCGGCTGGCGTCGGCGGCGGCCGGACCGGGCAGCAACGGTTCCGGGAGCTCGTCCGGCCCCTCGGTGTTCCCCCGTTCCTCCGGCCCCTGCGTACGGCGGACCCTGGACTCCCTGGCCGCGGGCGCGGTGGCCCGTACCGGCGCCGCGAGCTGCACGGTCTATCTACTGGAGCCCGGTCCGTCGGCGAATCTGCGCCTGGTCGGCGGCGGCCACGGCCACACCCCGCCGTCGCGCAAACCGGCGCTGGAGGCGATCGGCGGGGCCGCGCCCGTCATCCACGGCGGTGGCCGTACGGGCGCGGACGGCGAGGGCCCGGCGCGAGGCGCGGTGGCCGCCTGGCCGCTGCTGCGCGAATCCACCGCGATCGGCGCGATGTGCTGCCACTTCCCGCCCGGCCGCGACCCCGGCGAGGCGGACATCACCCTCCTGGAGGTGATCGCGGGGCACGCGTCCTGCGCGGTGGAGAACGACCGGCAGCGGGCGGCCGCCCAGGACAAGGCCGTCCATGAGGAGCGGCATCGCATCTCGCGCGAGCTCCACGACTCGGTCTCACAGGCGCTCTACGGCATCGCGCTGGGCGCCCGTACCGCCCGCGAGATGCTGGAGCGCGACATCGACAGCGCGGAGCCGGCGGCGGGCCGGGCCGGGCCGGCGAGTCACGCGGAAGCGCCGGGCCGGATCGATCCGGAGGCGGGGCACGAGACCGCCGGGGAGGTCGTGGACCTCGCCGAGCTGACCGAACTCGCCGAGCCCATCGAGTACATACGGCGGCTCGCGGACGCCGCGATCGCCGAGACCCGGATCCTGCTGTGCCGGCTGCGGCCCGAATCGCTGGAGACCGGGGGCCTGGTCGCCGCGCTCACCCAGCATGTCGAGACGCTCCGGGCCCGGTACGGGATCGCCACCGAGGCGAAGCTGGACGCCGAACCGGAGACCACACCGGAGGCCAAGCACGCCCTGTACCGGATCGCCCAGGAGTCGCTGCACAACGTCGCCAAGCATTCGCAGGCCCGGAACGTACGGCTCCATCTGCTCAACGAACCGGGCGCCGTCACCTTGACGGTCGCCGACGACGGCGTGGGCTTCGACTGCAAGGGCTCCTTCCCCGGCCATCTCGGGCTGCTCTCCATGCGGGAGCGGGCCCGCGAGGTGGGCGGCACGCTCAACGTGGACAGCCGCCCCGGGCAGGGAAGTCGCATCCGGGCCAGGATCCCGGCCGCGCCGGACCTCTGACCCGTCACCCTTGGACCACTTCGACGTCCTGAAACCAGCCGCCGATGACACGCCCTCAAGCCCACTACCGACGACATATGAGACATTTCTGTCCATGCAGCCGACCGTGCGGGACCACGCGCTGGCGGACGGCCTCCGGGCCGGCCAAGCGGCGGTGGAAGAGGGCCTGTTGCGGGCCACCAAGAGCGATGTGCCGTTCATCACCGAGGCCGCGCGGCAGCTGACGCGCACGGCCGGGCGGCGGCTCCGGCCGCTGCTGGTGCTGCTGGCGGCGCGGTTCGGCGACCCCGGCGCCCCGGGTGTGGTGCCCGCCGCCGTGGTCGTCGAACTGACCCATCTGGCCACGCACTACCACGACGACGTCCGGGACGAGGCGGCCATACGGCGTGACGCCCCGCGCCCGGACGCCAACTGGGACAACACGGTGGCGGTGCTCACCGGCGACTTCCTCTTCGCCCGCGCCTCGCACATCCTGGCCGACCTGGGGCCGGAGGCCGTACGGATCCAGGCCCAGGCGTTCCGGCGGCAGGTCACCGGCCAGATCCTGGAGACGACCGGACCGCACGACGGCCGCGACCCCGTCGAGCACCATCTGGACGTGCTGGCGAGCCGGACCGGCTCGCTGACCGCCGTCTCCGGACGGCTCGGCGCGCTGGCCTCGGGCGCGGACCCGAGCGTCGCGGACGCCCTCGCGCGGTACGGCGAACGGCTGGGCGTGGCGAGCCATCTCGCCGACGAGGTGGCGACCCCCACCGCCCGCCGCCTCACCCTGCCCACCCTGCTGCTGGCACGGGTCGCGGGCCTCGCGGATCCCACCGATCCCGCGGACCTCGCCGATCCCGCGGACCTCGCGGACCGGGAGCTTTACGAGCTGCTCACCGGGCCCGCCGAGCGGGCGGGGCGCTCCGAAGCGGTGGCGCGACTGCGCACCCATCCGGTCCTGGACCGCGCCCGCGAGGAGACCACCCGTCAGGCCGAGGCCGCCCGCGCGGCCCTGTCCGCGCTGCCCGACTGCCCGGCGCGGGACGCCCTGGAGTCGCTGTGCGAGACGGTGGCCGCGCCTACGGCACCCAGTAGTTGTGGCTGACCACCAGCATCGACTGGAGCCGCACCCCGGCCTCGTAGGCGCGGGCCGGATCGGGCGGGAAGGCGCACATCCGCGCCCACAGCGCGTCCAGCCAGCCCTGCGCCCCTTCGGCGCCTGAGTCGTCCCCGCCCTCCGTCAGCGCGGCGACCGCGAAGGGCGCGAAGAAGGCGGGCGATCCCGGGCCCCCATAGGCCGTGCCGTCGAGCCGGTATCCGCTCCGGATCCGCCCGGGATCACCGCCCGTCGCCGCCCTCGCCCAGCGGCTGAGCCCGCGCGCGACCGCCCGGGTGCGTACGTCGCCGCTGGTCACCGCGTCGGCGCCGAGCCGCCAGGGGGCGCGGCAGGCGTTCCAGTGGTAGTCGCCGTCGTGCGGGCTCTCCAGGACCTGACCCGGCGCGGGCCTCGGCTCGCCGGACGTGGTGTCCACGACGAAGTCGGGGAGCAGCCCGGTGGCCGGGGCATGGCGGGCGCGCAGCTCCCCGGCCAGCGACAGATGCGCGTCCAGCACCTCGTCCCACCGCCGATCGCCCGTGGCCGCGCGGAACGCCCGGAAGTGGTCCGGCATCCAGTCCGACGTACGGGAGACCTCGTCATAGCGGCCAGAGGACCAGTCGCCGAGCTTGGTCAGCCGGGTGGTGGGGTGCACCTCGCACTCCATGACGGCGTCGATCCGCCGCACCGCGAGCGCCTCGTAGTCGTAGTCGCTGTGGCCGTTGTGGCCGCCGTGGCCGCCGTGGCCACCGCCCCACTGCCGGGCCGCGAGCAGCAGTCCGTACGCGATGTCGAGGTCGCCGTCGGTCGCCGAGTCCCGACCGCCGACGTCCCGGCCCTCGGCGTCCTGCTGGGCGGCGTGCAGATCGGGGTGGTTCACGGAGGGGTGGGCCAGGACATGCCGGAGGATGGAGTCGAAGAGGGCGCGGGCGTCGGGGTCGGCGCCCGCCATCAGCGCGGTGATCACCAGTCCGTAGCCCTGGGCCTCGGCCACGAACGGGTGCGCCGCGTCGGGGGTGAACACCGCGCACCGGTCCCGGCCGCCCGCCTCCTCGCCCGACCGCAGGAAGTACGCCTTCCACAGCTCGTAGTGGTCCAGGACCCGCCGGTCGGCCGCCGTCGGGTCGCCGGCGCAGGAGGGCCAGAGCGTGCCGGGGGCGTACGGGATGGCATGCGCCCCGAAGGGGACGCGGGCCTCGGCGCGTACCGTCATCGGAGCCGACGCCGCCCGCCCCGCCGTGCCAGCCGCACCAGCCCGAGGACGATGTCGACCACCAGTATCACCACGCCGATGACCAGCAGGTAGCCAAGACCGTGCACCACCCAGCCGATGAGGCCGAGCACGATGGCCACGATCACCAGGAACAGGAAGAGCGCCACCGCCGACACCTCTCCTCGATCGTCAAACGTCCTCGGCCATCAGCGGCGCGCGAGCTGCCGCCCGCCGCCCGGACCCGACTGGTACGTCTTCCCGTAGTGCTGGAAGATCGCCCCCTCCTGCTCCGCGGGCAGCACGTCGTCCACGCCGAGCGAGGGTGCCTTCTTCACCAGCGACCGCGTGTAGGAGACCTTCACATAGCCCGGCCCGACCACCGCGTCGTCCACGGGGACGAACACCAGACGGTGACGGGTGGGCAGTCCGGTGCGGACGGTGGCCATGGCGGGTTCGTCGTTGGACGTGGCCACGTAGATCGCCTCAAGCACTCCGATCTTGCGGCCCTGCTCATCGACGACATCCTGGTCGCGCCACTCACGGATATCGGCTGGCTGGATCATGACGTATCACCCTCTGACCTCTGCCCTTCCAGCCTGCCTCCGCTCACCGTGGGACGCCACGCCATCCGGCCCACCAGGAGTAACCGAGTGTTCGAAAAAGCATGAATTGATCAGGTGTGCCGGATTCCCGGTGGGGTACCCGGCGCGGCGAGGAGGTTGGTAATCATGGTCCCCCTGCTTGTCGTTCTTCTTCTCGCTCTGCTGCTCTTCGGCGCCGGATTCGCCCTGAAGGCTCTGTGGTGGATCGCGGTCATCGTGCTCGCCGTCTGGCTGATCGGCTTCATCGCCCGGCCGACAGTCGGCGGGCGGCGAGGACGGTGGTACCGCTGGTAACCCGAAGACGGTACAGATAAACCACAGCACGGGCCGAAGGGGCCTGGCCGGAGAAATCTCCGGCCAGGCCCCTTCATTTCGGTCATGTTCTGTTGTGATCAGCGGCTTTCTGTTGTGATCAGCAGCGTTGTGATCAGCAGCGCGGCGGCAGTGCCCTTTCGTACGCGGGCCCATCCCTCGGGCGTCGGGCGTACTACCCCTCGGTGAGCATTCCGCGCCGCAGCCGGCCGAGCGCACGGCTGAGCAGCCGGGAGACATGCATCTGGGAGACGCCGAGCTCGGTGCCGATCTCCGACTGCGTCATCTCCTCGCCGAACCGCATCTGCAGAATGCGGCGGTCCCGCTCACCGAGCTGCTCCACCAGCGGCTTGAGCGCGTGCAGGTTCTCCACGGCCTCCATGGCCGGGTCGACGTCGCCGAACCGGTCCGCGTACGTGGTCACGCGCGTGGCGCCGCCCTCCTGGTCCGCGGGCGCGTCCAGCGAGGTGGTGAGATAGCCGTTGCTGGCCACCAGTCCGTCGACGACCTCGTCCTCGCTCAGCCGCAGATGCTCCGCGAGCTCGGCCGTGGTGGGCGACCGGTCCAGCCGCTGGAACAGCTCCTCGTTCGCCTTGGCGAGGTCGATCCGCAACTCCTGGAGCCGGCGGGGGACATGCACGGCCCAGCTGGTGTCGCGGAAGAACCGCTTGATCTCGCCGACGATGTACGGAACGGCGAAGGTCGTGAACTCCACCTCACGGCTCAGGTCGAACCGGTCGATCGCCTTGATCAGCCCTATGGTGCCGACCTGGACGATGTCCTCCATCTCCACCGAGCGGTTGTGGAACCGCCGGGCGGCGTACCGGACCAGCGACAGATTGAGCTCGATGAGGGTGTTCCGCACGTACTGGTGCTCGTGCGTCCCCTCCTCCAGCTCGGTCAGCCGATCCAGGAACGTCTTGGTCAGCGCCCGTGCGTCCTTGGGCGCCACCTTCGCCGGATCGTCCACCGTGGGCAGATCCACGGCGTCTGCGGTCTCAACTCCATCCACCGCAATGTCACTTATGCGGACATCATGTGCCTGCTCAGCTTCCGCTGCTGTCAGCATCGACATCGTCGCGGGTGCCGTGTCGTTCACCGTCGCACTCCCTGTATCGGCTGCATGCATAGGCTGATTGGGGTCCCGCCTACCCACCCTCCATGCCCTCATGCCTCTTTCCTACGGGCGGACGGCGGTCCGGCGACGACCACCAGGCCCCCGACGAGGGCCAATGCCATGAGCACGGCCCCGAACACGGTCGCCCCCGCCGTCAGCCCCGCAGCGTCGCTGAGGTAACCCGCCGTTACCGGCAGTACGCCCGCGGGCACATAGCCGCCGACGTTGAGCGCCGCGTTGGCCTCCGCCAGACGGCTCGGCGGAACGCTGGAGTTGAGCAGCGACAACCCACCGAGCTGCCCCATCCCCTGCCCCGCCCCGGCCAGCAGCGCGGCGGCGACGAGCAGCGGCACGGAGGACGCGAGGACGGCGGCGATGAGCGCGCCCATGCCGATCGTCGTACTGACGGCACCGGCCAGGAGGATCGTCCGCCGGTCCAGCCGCTGGACCGCGAACTGCGCTCCGGTCGCGGTGAGGAACATCACGAAGGCCATGGCCCCCGCGACCACCGGGCTGGTGGTGTCCAGCAACCCCGAGAGCAGCGACGGCCCGAGGGAGAGCACGAAGGAGGTGGCGGTGATGCCGGGCGCGAAGACGGCGATCCCCATGAGGAGTTCCCCGCCACTCCCCCGAGGCACCCCGGGAATCCGCACCCAGGCGCCGCTCGCGTGCGCGGACCTCGCGGGCACGGACGGCGCAGGCACGGACGGCGCGGACACAGACGGCGCAGACGCGGACGGCGCAGACGCGGCGGAAGCACCACGCAACGGCATCCGCACCACGACCAGGACCGCCACCACCAGCAGCACCGCCTCCAGGACGAACACCCCCTCACCCAACACCCCCGCGAGCAACGGCCCAAGACCGGCCCCGAACACCATCGCGCACGAGGCCAGCAGCGCCGCCAGCCGCCGCCGCTCCGGCCCGGCCACATCGGTCACCGCCGCCATTCCGGCGGAGACGACGGCGCCGACCGCGATCCCGCTGAACAGCCGCGCCACGAGCAGCGCAGCCACGCTCGACGCACTCGCGAAGATCGCGCACGCCGCCAGCGCGAGCCCGAGCGCGGGCAGCAGCACGGGCTTCCGCCCCACCCGGTCCGAGACCACGCCCGAGACCAGCAGCGAACCGAGCAGCCCGACGATGTAGCAGGCGAAGATCACCGTCAGGGTGCCCTTGGAGAACCCGATCTCACGCTGCCACCGCACATACAGCGGCGTGGCCGCGTTCGACAGAACGAACACCGCGGTCACCGGCCACGCGGCGGTCCACACCCACCGGGTGGCGACGCCGCCTGCCCCTCCGTCGGCGTCCCGCACACCCGAGACCGCCCCCACCCGACTCCGCACCACGACAGCTCCTCCCGAACATCCTTAGTACGACTTGAGTCGAACTTAGCATGCAGTACGATTGAACTCGTACAGAGAACAGAGAGCCGCGCACCGAGGACCCACAGGACCCATCCATGACCCCCCGGACAACCGACAACGGACGCCCCGCCATCAAGGCACTCCCCGAACCCCCGGACCTCCCGCCCCCGCTCCCGGAGCCGGCCGTGGAGGACATCCGCCTGGAGACGGTCCTGGCGGCGCTGAGCGATCCGCTGCGCCTCCGTATCGTGCGCAAACTCCTTCTCGAATCGGAGAAGTTCGATCACACCTGCGGTTGGTTCGGCCTCGACCGCCCCAAGTCCTCCCTCACCCACCACTTCAAGGCCCTCCGCGAGGCAGGCATCACCCGCCAGCGCCAATACGGCCTGGAGCGCCGCAGCCATGTCCGCATCGCCGACCTCAACGCCCGCTTCCCCGGGCTCCTGGACCTCGTGGCCGACTGGACCCCGCGGTGACGGCGAGCGTTAGCCGGGCGTTAGCGGATCGGCAGCGACCGTTAAGAGAACGCCAGCGGCGGCCGACACCATGGATGGTGCGTGAGCAGGAACCGCACAAACCAGAAGCCCATGGGGGTCGTCATGTCGCACCACATTCTCAACCGCCGTATCCGTAAGGCCGGTGCGGCCGCGCTGATCGCCGCTGCCTCGGCCGTCGCCCTCACCGCCTGCGGGAGCAACGACTCCTCGTCCGACGCCAAGGGGAACTCCTCCTCCCACGCGTCGTCCTCCGCGAAGTCGTCCCAGTCGGACGCCTCGATCCACAGCCAGGCGGGCGACAAGACCGGCAAGCAGGCAACGGCCCTGGGCTCGGGCGCCAACAAGGCCCAGGCGACCTCCGAATGCCAGCCGGGCACGCTGCGGGGGACGCTGGACTCCGCCGGCACCTCCCAGGCGGGGATGAACCACCGGGGCACCTTCCTGAAGGTGACGAACACCGGCGACGAGACCTGCGTGATCAGCGGCTACGCCGGGGTCGCCCTCGAAGGTGCCGGCCACACCGCCATCAAGACCACCGCCCGCCACGGCAGCACCTACTTCGCCACCGACCCCGGCACCCACCCGATCACCCTCGCCCCGGGCAAGAGCGCCTGGGCCGACCTGGTGTGGACCACCACCGGCGCCGGGACCGCCCACGCGAAGTACCTGCAGATCTCCCCGACGGGCAGCAACTCCCACAGCACGGTCGCCTTCAACCAGGACCTCGACAACGGCACCCTCTCCCTGACCGCCTGGTCCGCCAAGCCCCCCATCAACGGCTGAACCCCCGAAAACCCGAAGAACCCCAGCTCGGACCTGGTCCGGACTGGGGTTCTTGTTCAGTGTGCGGGGTGAGATCGGGGCCTCGCAGGGATGCCAGAAGGGCGCGTTCCTGGGGTGTGAGAGGGATGTCGGGGCGAAGGCGTTCCGGGTGGGACTGGGGTTCGGACTGGGGTTCGGCCGGGGGCATGTGGAGCGCGCCGAAGGCCACCAGGCCGTTCCAGAGCGAATGGAGCAGGGTCTGCGGCAGCGTGCGCCAGGTCCTGGGGAAATTCATGACGGGACCGTGGCACAGGCGACTGGCAGTTCGGTCGTCACGGCCTCGTGGAGGGACGGGGGCTGCCAGCGGCCTGCCATCGGGCTGCAAGCCCGAGTGCTCACGATGTGCCTGCCAGCAACCCGTTGACGCAGGGAGTAGCACATGGAGAGCGCACCAGAGGGCATCGTCGACCTGCCCCCGATCGGCCCGGAGCCGATTCTGCGGCTCGCGACGCTTGTCTGTCAGACCGAGGTGATGCATGCGGCCCTGGAGCTGGGCGTGTTCGGCTCCTTGGCCGAGGGCTCGCTGACCGAGCCCGAGCTGCGGGAACGGCTGGGGCTGCACAAACGGTTCTCGAAGGACTTCCTGGACGCGCTGGCCGGGCTCGGGCTGCTGGTCAGGGCGGGGGACAGGTACCGGAACGCCCCGGTGGCCGGGCACTATCTGGTGCCCGGCCAGGGCGTGTATCTGGAGGACTATCCGCGGATGGTTACCGCGTCCTTCCAGCAGGCGTGGGGGCAGCTGTCGAAGGGGCTGCGCACCGGGAAGACGGAGACCCAGCCCCGGGGCGGCTTCGTCGCCAAGTCCCATGAAGACCAGGCGCGTTTCAAGGTGTATGCGGGGGTGATGGACCACCTCAGCACTCGTGTGGCACGGGACTTTGCCGAGCGCTTCGACTGGAGCGGCTACAAGGACGTCGGGGACCTGGGTGGAGCCCGGGGGCATCTGGCGGCAGCGCTCCTTGAGGCACATCCGCATCTGAGCGGCTACTGTTTCGAACCTCCCTCGGCCGAGCGCTACCTGAAGGAGCACATGGCCGAGCTGGGCATGGCGGGCCGGGTGGGCTTCGTCGGCGGCGACCTGTTCACCGATCCGATCCCCGAGGCCGATGTCCTCGTCTACGGGCAGGTGCTGCATGGCTGGGAGGACGAGGAGCGCCGGACGCTGGTGCGGCGGGCTCACGAGGCACTGCGGCCCGGCGGCATGCTGCTGGTCTACGACCGCATGATCGACGAAGAGCGCCGAGACCAGCAGCGGCTGCTCTACAGCCTCTACATGCGTCTGGTCAGCCCCATGGGCTCGGAGTACCGGGCAGTGGACTGCGAGCACTGGCTGCGTGAGGCGGGCTTCCCGGAAGTCAGGTCGGAGCCGCTGCTGAATACGCACACGGTGGTGGTGGGCCTGAAGTCGAGGGAGGAGTAGGAGGGAGCTGAAGCCCGAGTTCCGGCGGTGGTGGGCGGAGCCCGCCACCGCTCGTTCTCATGCGGTCCCCTTCTCCGGGTTCTCGCCGCGTGCCGAGGTGTCCGGGCTGTTTGCGGGGCGCGGGACGTTGCCTTCCGCCTTCCCGGGGCCGGCCGGTCCGCGGCCCGGGCCGCCCCCGGAGCGCAGCGGGAGCTTCTTCAGGAACAGCGCGACGACGAGGCCCGAAAGGGTGAGCGGCAGGGCGGTCAGGAACACCGAGGACAGGGAGTCGGCATACGCGGAGGTGTACGCGTCCCGTGCGGCTTCCGGCAGCCGCTGCACCGCCTCCGGGCTGATCGAGGCACCCTTGGTGAGCTTGGAACTGTGTTCCGCGAGGCCGTTGTTGAGGATGACGCCGAACATCGAGGCGCCGAGCGACGTGCCGAGCATCCTGGTGAAGGTCACGGTCGACGTCGCGGCACCGATGTCCCGAAGCTCCACCGCGCTCTGCGAGACCACCACGGTGACCTGCTGGGACAGCCCGGCGCCGAGGCCGAGAACGGCCATGAAGGCGGAGGCGACGGCGAAGCTCGTGCTGCTCGTCATGGTCGACAGGAGATAGAGCGCGAGCGAGGAGACGGCCATGCTCGCGGCCGGGTACCACTTGTACTGGCCGGTCTTGGTCATAAAGTGGCCGGTCCCCATGGTGGCGAGGAGCATGCCCGCCGTCATCGGCAGCATCAGCAGCCCCGCGTTCTGCGAACTGGTTCCGGTAACCATCTGGAGGTAGAGCGCCAGGTAGTTGAGGGCGCCGATGGAGATGAAGCCGCCGACGAACGCCACCACGTTCGAGATGTTGAAGGTCGAGCTGCCGAACATGCGCAACGGCACCACCGGCTCGGCCGCCCGCCGCTCCGCGCCGAACCAGAGCACGCCGAGGACGAGGGTGGCGACCGCGAGGCTCACGATGATCGAGGAGCCCCATGCGTACTCGCTCCCGGCCCAGTTGGTCAGCAGGACCAGGCAGCTCACCGCACCGCCGAGGGCGACGATGCCGGCGTAGTCGATGCGCGGTGTGCCCCGGCGGACCGGGAGGGACAGGAAGGAGACGACCATGAACAGGGCGAGCGCGCCGACGGGCATGTTGATGTAGAACGCCCAGCGCCAGCCCAGATGATCGGTGATCAGGCCGCCGAGAAGGGGACCGCTGACGCTGGAGACAGCGAAGGTCCCGGTGGCGTAGCTCTGGTACCGGGCACCCTCGCGGGGCGAGAACAGATCGCCGAGGATGGCGAAGATGGAGACCGTAAGGCCGCCGGCTCCGACGCCCTGAACGGCGCGGTAGACGATGAGCTGCGTCATGGATCCGGCCGCGCCGCACAGCACGGACCCGATCAAGAAGACGACAATGGCAAAGACAAAGACACGTTTTCTCCCAAGGAGATCACCGAGTTTGCCGTAAAGCGGCGTCGTCACACTGAAGGTCAGCAGATAAGCCGTACTGACCCAGGCGAACTGGCTGACGCCACCGAGATCACCGCTGATGGTCGGCATCGCGGTGGCCACGATCTGGGTGTCCAGCGTGCCGAGGAGCATCGCGAGCATAAGGCCGATGAAGACCAGTACCGCCTGCTTACGAGGCATGATGGCGTCACCGGGATCCACGGCGGGCGCTGTCTGCGCGTGCGACATGAGATTCCCTCCTTTGCTTTTCCAATGAGCTCTGCACATGAGCTCCGCGCGTGGGGGTACGCTTTTCTCGTGTCAACTTAGGCTTACAAGAGAGCCGTGTCAACCTCTTCTGACAAGTGGAAGCCCTTGACTAGGTCATAGTGTCAGCTAAGGTTGACAGTGTGGACAAAGAAGAAGTGAACAAGCTGGTAGCCGAGGCGACGTCCGACGACATCCTCAAGGGACTCGCCGCCGTGCGTGCGCTGCGCAGGCTCGTCGAGGACATCGAGACGCTCCAGGTGCGTCGCGCCCGTGACCTCGGGTGGGCCTGGGGCGACATCGCGGAGCCGCTGGGCATCTCACGGCAGTCCGCGCACAAGAAGCACGCGCGGCGGCGGGCGAAGTGAGCGGGGCCCCTCCGGGCCCCGCGGATGACGGTGCCGGGCCGGGCGGAACAGACCGGCCGGACGGCACCGGGGTGTACCGGCTGCATCGCGGCGTCCACCCCCCGGCGGGAGTGGTGGGGCCGGAAGCGGCAGCCCTGAGCCGGTTGGGGCGGTGGTGGTCGATCCCCCGCTCGGTCTGCGGGGTGGCCCCAGCCCCGGCTACGTGCGGTGAGCGCTTCCTCGACGGGGTCAGGGAGCTGACGCGGCGCGGCGGCGCGCGGGACGCCGCGATCGATGTACGGGCCGTGCCCCTCGGGCCGGCCCCCAGGCCCGTCGGACGGACGGACGGCTCCTGGGTCTCGCGGCACGTCGTCGGTCCCGAGGACGCTCTCGCCGCCGTCCGCGAGCATCTCGCCCGTTCCCTGAGGTGCCGGTCCACACGGCGTACAGCGGTCGTCGCCGAGGAGTTCATCGCGGCGGACGCCAGCGCGCAGGTGCTCTCCCGGGCGCGGGGGCGTTTCGAGGAGGCGGTCGCCCTGGTCAGGGCCGCCCACGGGGTAGCCGTCGGAGGAGCGGATCCCGCGGGGGCGGCGGACACCTACCTCGTGCGCCGCACCGATCTGAACATCCTGGTCGAGTGGTTCACCGACAAGTACCGGCAGATGGTCCCCACCCCGACGGGACTCGTCGAGCGGCCGCTGCCCGACGTCCTGCGCGATCGCCCCTGCCTGCCCGAGCAGCGCATCCGGGACATGGTCAGGATCGGTCTGGTCGCCGAGGCCGTGATGGGCCGGCCCGTCCGCATGGAGCTGGCCTGGAAGAACGGCATGGTCTACGTGCTGTGGTGCGAGGCCGCCGAGTAGGGCCGACGCCCGGGCACGCCGGACCCGGGACATCAGGCCCCGAACGCCGGGTGAGGCCAGGGAGGACGACCACCGGGTGTGGACTCGGTTGCGAGTGGGGGCGCGCAGGGTGACGGGCGAGGCCCTGGCCACCGTCGGGACGGAGGCCAGGGCACGGCTCTGTCCTCGATGTGAGAGCGAGATCCCCATGGAAGAGCGAACCGCGGTACTGGTGGTGGGCGGGAGCCTGGTCGGGCTGTCCGCCGCCGTGTTCCTGGCCCACCAGGGAGTCCCGTGCGTGGTGGCCGAGCGGCACGTCGGCACCTCGATCCATCCGAGGGCACGCGGCATCACGGCCCGCTCGATGGAACTGTTCCGTCAGGTCGGTCTGGAAGACGCGGTACGGGCGCACGGCCAGGACGACATCGGCGTGTTCGTCCGCGCCCGCGCGCTGGCGGACGGCGACCACCACACGGTCGTGATGCCGCAGACCAGGACACCGGACGAGGTCAGTCCGACCACGCTGTACGCCTGCGACCAGGACCGGCTCGAACCGCTGCTGCTCGCCCGCGCCCGCGAGCTGGGCGCCGATGTCCGCTTCGGCACGGAGCTGGTGGACTTCACGCAGTCCCGCGATGAGGTGTCCGCGGTGCTGCGGGACCGCGTCTCGGGCGAACGGCGCACCGTGCGCGCGCGGTACCTCGTCGCGGCCGACGGCGGGCGCAGCACGGTCCGGGAGCGGCTCGGCATCTCCAGGTCCGGGCCCGGCACCCTGCAGCACCAGGTCAGCATCCTCTTCCGGGCGGACCTGGACCGGGCGCTGCGCGGCCGGGAGGTGTTCGCGTGCTTCCTGGAGACCATGTCCGGGGTGCTGGTACGGCGAGACGCGGACGTCTGGCAGATGGGCGTACCGTTCAAGCCCGAACTTGGCGAGAGCGCGGACGACTTCACCGAGGAGCGCTGCCGCGAGGTGGTCCGTACCGGCACCGGGCTCGCCGACCTGGACGCGGAGATCGACAGCGTGCTGTCGTGGGAGATCGCCGCCCTGGTCGCCGACCGGTTCCGGGAGGGAAGGATCTTCCTGGCGGGCGACAGCGCCCATGTCTCCTCGCCGCGCGGCGGGCTGGGCGGCAACGGCGGCATCCAGGACGCGCACAACCTCGCCTGGAAGCTGGCCGCCGTGCTAGCGGGCCACGCCGGTGAACGACTCCTGGACACCTACGAGGCGGAGCGGCGGCCCATCGCCTTCCTGAACATGGAGTACGCGCTCGGGCGGATGCGCGGCGAACCGTGGACGCAGGAGTACAACACCGTCTCGCTCGGCTACCGCTACCACTCACCGGCCTTCGCCGCCGAAGAGGGCGCGGACGGGCCGGGCGGGAACGAGAAGCTGGAGGACCCGACAGCGCCCTCGGGGCGCCCGGGCACGCGGGCGGCACACCTCCCGCTGGCGCCCGGGTACCCGCACGGGGCCCGTTCCACCCTCGACCTCTTCGGCCGGGAGTTCGTCCTACTCACCGGGGATGGCGACGCCGAGTGGCGGACCGCGGCGAAGCAGGCCGCCGACGTTCGCGGGATTCCGCTCGCGGTGCACGCGGTCGGTGCCGGTGACGCCTCGGCGGGGGGCGCGGCCCGTGCGGAGCGCTGGCGCGCGACCTACGGCGTGCCCGCCGAGGGGGCCGTACTGGTGCGCCCCGACGGCTACGTCGTGTGGCGGGGCCGACGGTGCGGCAGCACCGCGGCCGATCGGCTCGGCGCGGCGCTGGACGCGGCGTGCGGCCGGGGCCGGGAGCCGGTGTCCGATCCGGGATGACCCGGCCGGAACGCCCGAACCGGCACGGCCGACCGGCGACCCCGCCGGAAACGGGGCCCGGCGGTCGCGGTCTACGCCAGGACCGCGACCGCCAGCACATTGAGCACCAGCGCGACGACGGCGAACACCGAGCGGATCAGGTGCCACCGGCGCCAGCCGGGGCGGGGATCCGTCCAGTCGTCCGGGACGCCGTCCCGGTCGGCCGCCTGAATGGCCTTGTTGAGCGGTAAGTTGCCGTACTGCGAGATCAGCGGGACGGCGAGGAAGAGCGCCGCCGCCACCGTGTACACGGCGCGGAGCCCTCCGCCGTTCGCGAAGACGGCCAGCAGGACGTCCCCCACGAGCACGGACGAGACAATGATCGGCATCACGGGGTGGTAGCCCTCGCCCAGCCTGCGCTGGGTCGCCACGTACTGCCGGGGCGGCATGGTCATCAGGACGGGGAAGACGCTGACCGCCACGGCGAAGAAGGTCCCCGTCACAATGCCGGCCGCGACGATGACCAGGGCCTGGACCAATTCCAACGGGAGAGGCACCTCGCACCTTCCTGGTAAGGCTGTAGGGGAGACAGTGGGGGCCGGCCGCTAGAGGTCGAGCCGGATGTCGTACTCCCGCATCCAGGCGTCGAACTGGAGGACCATCTCGAAGCCCGCCCGGTCCACCCAGGCGCCCGCCTCCTCGTCGCCACCGCCTTCCCCGTCCAGCACGGCCCGGGTCGCCCGCGGATCGAGCAGCGGCGCCACGGGCGCCTCGGGGTCGCGCGCCAGCCGGAGGAACTTCTCGCGCACGGCCCGTCCGTAGACCGGATCCTGGGTTGCCGGGTAGGCGCTCTTGGGCCGGTTGACGACGGCGGGCGGCAGCAGGTCGGCCACGGCGGCGCGCAGCAGGCTCTTCTCCTGGCCGTCGCGGCGATGCAGGCGGGCCGGGACATCCAGCAGGTACTGGGCGAGCCGGTGGTCGCAGAACGGCACCCGCAGCTCCACGCCGTTGGCCATGCTGAGCCGGTCCTCGCGGTCGAGGAGCGTGGGCAGCCAGCGGGTGAGGACGAGATAGCCCACCTGGCGGACGTGCCGTTCCGCGGCGCTCTCGCCCTCCAGGACCGGCGCCTCGGCGACCGCCTCCCGATAGTGCTGGTCGGCGTACCCGTAGAGGTCCAGATCCTTGCGCAGCGTGGGATCGAAGAGGCGCAGCCCCAGGCCGCCCGAAGCGGCCTTGCGCCGCTCGAAGGCGACCCAGGGAAAGGTGCCCGCGCTGGTCAGCTCCGGGTCGTGGGCCCAGAAGTAGCCGCCGAAGACCTCATCGGCGCCCTCGCCGGAGAGCGTCACCACCCGGCTCTCCTCGCGCAGATGGCGGAAGGCGAGATAGAGCGAGCTGTCCATGTCGCCGTGGTGGGTCGGGATGTCCTGGGCCCGCATGGTGCGCGACCTGGTCAGCGGATCGGCGAGCTGACCGGGCGTCGCCACCATGTCGGTGTGGATGGTGCCGAGGTGCTCGGCGACCTGCGCGGCGAAGGGCGGGTCGGGGGTGCCGCGCAGCTTCTGCGGCCGGAAGTTCTCCGTGTACCCACGGAACGTCATGGAGTACGTGTGTACGGGCCCCGCGCCCTGCCGCGTCACGGTGTCGGCTGCGAGCGCGGCCAGGGCGCTGGAGTCGATGCCACCGGAGAGCAGCAGACTGGTGGGCACGTCGGCGACGAGCTGTCGGGCCACGATGTCCTCCAGCAGTTCCCGGACGTCCGCCACGGTCGCATCGAGGCCCCCGGTGTGCGGGTTGGCCGACGGCGCCCAGTACGCGGTGAGCCGGTGCCCGTCCGGGGTGACGGTGAGTGTGTGGCCGGGCGGGACCTCGGGGATGTCGCGGAAGACCGCCTTCCCCGGGTTCCGGGCGTGCGAGAGCAGTTCGCGCAGCCCGTCGGCGTCGACCACCGGGTCCACCCATGGATGGCGGAGCACCGCCTTCGGCTCGGAGCCGAAGACCAGGCCGTGCCCGGTGCGGTGGTAGAAGAGCGGCTTGACCCCGAGCGGGTCCCGGGCGAGCACGAGCCTGCGCGGGCCCGGGTCCCAGACGGCGTACGCAAAGATGCCGTTGAGGTGCTCCGCGCATTCCGGCCCCCACTCCAGGTACGAGCGCAGCAGCACCTCGGTGTCGCTCCGGGTGGTGAACCGGTGTCCCGCCAGCACCAGTTGGTCGCGCAGCTCGCGGTAGTTGTAAATCTCGCCGTTGAAGACGATCACGGGCGCGGCCGGGTCCCGGTCGTCAGTCCGCATCGGCTGGCCGCCGTGGTACAGGTCGATGATCGACAGGCGCTGGTGGCCGAGGGCGACGTCGGCGTCGAGCCACAGCCCGGAGGCGTCCGGGCCGCGGCTGAAGAGTGTCCTGGTCATCGCCGCGACCGTGCTGTGTTCCGCGGTCATGTCGCGCGCGTAGTCGAGCCATCCGGCGATCCCGCACATGGGCGCTGTCCTTCCGGGGAGAGGCGGTCACTTGCGGGCGATCGCCAGCGTGTGGTTGTCGAGTACGGGGCTGAAGGTGACGTCCTGGAATCCGGCCTCGCGAAGCCACTCCGCGCACTCGCTCACGCGGTACTCACCGCCGCCGGGTGAGGTGAGCATGAAGGTGAGGCTGAGCAGCAGCGCGTCCCGGTCCGGAGACGCGTCGTCCAGCATCCGGTCGTAGATCACCAGCGTGCCGCCCGCGGGCAGCGCGTCGTATGCCCTGCGCACGAGCATCGCCCGGGTGTCCTGGCTCCACTCGTGCAGCACATGGCCGTAGACCAGCACGTCCGCAGCGGGAAGGGGGTCGTGGAAGAAGTCGGCCTCCAGAAAGGAGACGCGGTCGGCCAGGCCCAGGGCGGTGATGTGCTCGTCGAAGAACGGCCGGGCCGGTGCCCGGTCGACGTTGACGCCGCGCAGATGGGGCCGGCGGCGGACGAGGTGCGCGAGCAGATTGCCGCGCGCACCGCCCAGGTCCGCCACCGAGCCGTACCCGCTCCAGTCGAGCCGCTCGGCGAGCTCGGCGCCGGCCCGGCCGGTATGGGTATCCATCGCGGCCATGAACCTCCGGACGCGGTCGGGGTCCTCGTCGGGGCGGGTGCGGAACAACTCGTTGCCGTCGTCGACGGGCGAGTCGTCCTGGTGCTCGCCGGTGCGCAGCGCCCGGGTGAAACGGCTCCACGCCTGCCACTGCACGCGCGTCGCGACCTCGACGAAGCCGCCGATGTACCGGGGCTTGCCCGGCACCAGGAACTCCGAAGCGAGCGCGGTGCCGGCGTAGCGGCCGTCCTCAACGCTCAGCAGCCCGTGGGCCACGAGGGCGTCCAGGAAGGTCCTGGCGAAGCGAGGGTGGAGATTGAGCCGCCGCCGCAGCTCGGCCTCGGTCGCCGGGGCCTCCTCCACAGCGGTGAAGAGATCGAGTTCCACCGCGCTCATCAGCATCCGGGAGGCGGCGAAGGCCAGGTTCAGGCGGATGACCGGGGCCGGGCTCGGCACCACGCCGGTCGCCGCTGGGCCGGGGGCCGTCGCGGAGTCCGCCGCGGTCGTCCGTGCGGATGCTGCCATGGGAACTCCTCATCGTCAGGCGTCGGTATGCCGCAGCCTGGAGCGCCCCAGTGGCCGTCGGGTGGGAATCGGCTGACGGCGCACGGCCGCCGTCCGAGCGCGGCCGGGACGGCGCCGGTGGGCGGCGTCAGCGGTTGGTGAGTCGATTGCGAACCGTGCCCTGCACGGTATGGCCCCAGCGACACCGTGGGTGTCCCGATAACCGATGGGAGAGCACGATGCACCGGACGCTGATCGTGGCGCGTATGGCCCCCAGCGAGATGGACGCGGTGGCGGACATCTTCAGTAAGTCGGACGCCACCGAACTGCCCCACATGGTCGGAGTCACGCGGCGTACCCTCTTCCGCTTCCACGACCTCTACTTCCACCTGGTCGAGGCGGACCAGCAGATCACCGAACGGCTCTACGAGGCCCGCGAAACGGATCTCTACCAGGACATGAGCACCGAGCTGGCCGAGCACATCAGGCCCTACGACCCCAACTGGAAGGAGCCCAAGGACGCCATGGCCGTGCCGTTCTACACCTGGACGCCGCAGGAGGGAGTGACCCGTGGCTGACGCCCCGATCCAGAAGGTGGCCCTCCGCGACGTGGCGGTGAACCGGCGGCGCGGCGGGGAGATGCGGATCCTGCTGAGCCCCAGGACGGTGGGGTGTGGCACGGGATTCTTCGGCGAACTGACCCTGGGTGCCGGCGAGTTCGTCTCCGAGCACTATCACCCGTACTCCGAGGAGTACCTCTTCGTCATCGACGGCGCCCTGACCGTACGGCTGGAAGGCACCCGGGAGATCGAGCTGACCGCGGGCGAGGGCCTGGTGGTGCCGATCGGCGTCCGGCACCGGGTCACCCACTCCGGGACCGAGCCCACGCGGGCCGTCTTCCAGCTCGCGCCGCTCGCCCCGCGCCCGGACCTCGGGCATGTGGACACCGAACGCCCGCCGCACGCCGACGAGGCCGGGGTACAAGTCGGGGAGGCCCGGTGAGCACCGAGGAGCACGCACGGGAGCCGGTGATCACCGGGATCGGCGTGGTGGCGCCTGGCGGGGTGGGGACCAAGCAGTTCTGGGACCTGCTGACCGACGGGCGCACGGCGACGCGTGCCATCTCACTGTTCGACGCCACCGGCTTCCGCTCTCGGATCGCGGCGGAGTGCGACTTCGACCCGGCGGCTGAGGGCCTCACGCCCCAGGAGATACGCCGCATGGACCGGGCCGCACAGTTCGCGGTCGTGGCGGCGCGCGAGGCGATGGCAGACAGCGGGCTCGCGTTCGACGGCGTGGACCCCGGCCGTACCGGAGTGAGTATCGGCAGCGCGGTGGGCTGCACGACCGGTCTGGAGGAGGAATACGTCGTCCTGAGCGACGGCGGGCGGCGCTGGCTGCTCGACCCGGACTACGCGGTGCCGCACCTCTACGACTATATGGTTCCCAGCAGCATCGCCGTGGAGGTCGCCTGGGCGTGCGGCGCCGAGGGGCCCGTCTCGCTCACCTCCACGGGCTGCACGGCCGGGATCGACTCGGTGGGGCAGGGCGCCCAGCTGATCCGCGAGGGCGCGGCCGACCTGGTGCTCGCCGGTGCCTCGGACGCGCCGCTGTCCCCGATAACCGTGGCGTGCTTCGACGCGATCCGCGCCACCTCCCCCAGCAACGAGACGCCGGAGACCGCCTCCCGCCCCTTCGACCTGCACCGGGACGGTTTTGTGCTGGGTGAGGGCGCGGCAGTGCTGGTCCTGGAGGAGCGGGAGGCGGCGCGGCGGCGCGGCGCCCGGCAGTACGCGCGGATCTCCGGGTTCGCACGCCGCAGCAACGCCTTCCACATGACCGGACTCAAGCCTGACGGCCGGGAGATGGCCGAGGCGATCACCGCCGCGCTCGACGAGGCGCGGGCCCCGGCGCAAGAGGTCGACTACATCAACGCGCACGGCTCCGGCACCCGGCAGAACGACCGCCATGAGACAGCCGCGTTCAAGCGCAGCCTCGGGAAACGGGCCCGTCAGGTCCCGGTCAGCTCGATCAAGTCGATGATCGGGCACTCGCTCGGCGCCATCGGCTCCATCGAGATCGCGGCCAGCGCCCTGGCCCTGCGCCATCAGGTGGTGCCGCCCACGGCCAACCTCAGGACCCCCGACCCCGAGTGCGACCTGGACTACGTCCCGGTCACGGCACGGGAGCACCCGATGGGCGCGGTGCTCAGCGTCGGCAGCGGATTCGGCGGCTTCCAGTCCGCCATGTTCCTGCGGCGGGCGGAGGCGCTGTGACCGCGGCGGTGGTGACGGGCATCGGGATCGTGGCGCCCAACGGCGTCGGCACGGAGTGCTACTGGCGCTCCGTGCTCGCCGGGCGCAGCGGCCTGGCGCCCCTCAGCAGGTTCGACGCCGACGCCTATCCGGTACGGGTCGCGGGCGAGGTCACCGGCTTCGACCCCGCCGAGCACGTCCCGTCGCGGCTGCGCGTGCAGACCGACCGGTGGACGCAACTGGCCTTCCACGCCGCAGACATGGCGTTGACGGATGCCGGCGCGGACCCGGCCGGGCTGCCCGAGTACGACATGGCGGTGCTGACGGCCAGTTCGTCGGGCGGCACGGAGTTCGGACAGTACGAGATCGAGCGGCTGTGGTCGCAGGGCCCGCGCTACGTCACCGCCTACCAGTCGATCGCCTGGTTCTACGCGGCGACCACGGGACAGCTCTCCATCCGGCACGGCATGCGCGGCCCCTGCGGCGTGGTGTGCACGGAGCAGGCGGGCGGTCTCGACGCGGCCGGGCGAACCCGGCGGCTCCTCGTGGACGGCGGCGCGAGTCTGGTCCTGACGGGCGGCACCGACGCGTCGCTGTGCCCGTACGGGGTAGCCGCCCAGGCCGCGAACGGGCGGCTGAGCGGCAGCGACGACCCGGACCGCGGCTACCAGCCGTTCGCCGCGACGGCCGACGGCTATCTGCCCGGCGAGGGCGGCGCGATCCTGGTGGCCGAGGCCGCCGACGCGGCCGAGGCCAGGGGCGCCACGCAGGTGTACGGCCGGATCAGTGGATACGCCACGACCTTCGACCCCCGGCCGGGCCGCCCGGACCCCGACGGCGGCTCGCGGCTGCGCCAGGCCGCCGGACAGGCGCTGACAGACGCCGGATTGGAGCCCGGCCAGATCGATGTCGTGTTCGCCGACGCCAGCGGCGACCCGGAGCGGGACCGGTTGGAAGCGGCCGCGCTGACCCGGCTGTTCGGCCCCCGGGGGGTGCCCGTCACCGCACCCAAGACCATGACGGGCCGCCTCTACGGCGGCGGCGCGGCACTCGACATGGCCACCGCGCTGCTGGCACTGCGCGACGGGGTCATCCCGCCGACCATCAACGTGCCCACGCTCGCGCCCGGCTGCGAGCTGGACCTCGTGCGCGACGAGCCGCGCCCCGCTCCGCTGCGCAACGCTCTGGTTCTCGCCCGGGGCCACGGTGGCTTCAACGCCGCCCTCGTGGTCTCCGGCACCCACTGACGACTGACCCCGGCCGGTCACGGCGGATCCGGCCGGGCCGGGAAACCGCACATCGAACGGGAGAAGCACATGACCACCTTCACCCTGGACGACCTCGTACTGATCATGCGCGCGGGCGGCGGCGCGGACCGGGAGGAGCTGGAGGGCGACATTCTCGACATGCCCTTCGGCGACCTCGGCTACGACTCGCTCGCCCTGCTGGAGGTCACCACACGGATCGAGAACCAGTACGGCATCTCCCTACCGGAGGACATCGCCGTCCCCACCCGGACGCCCCGTGAGGCCATCGAACAGATCAACTCCGTCGTCCACGCCGACTGAACGAACCACTGATCGAGAGGTTCAGCACCATGACCGGTCACACCGACAACGAGATCACCATCGACGCGCCCATGGATCTGGTCTGGTCGATGACCAACGATGTCCCCTCCTGGCCCCGGCTCTTCAGCGAATACGCCGCCGCGGAGGTCCTGGAGCAGCGCGGCGACACCGTCGTCTTCCGGCTCACCATGCACCCCGACGAGAACGGCGACGTCTGGAGCTGGGTCTCGGAACGCACGCCGGACCCCGGGAGCCGCACCGTCCACGCGAAGCGGCTGGAGACCGGCCCCTTCGAGTTCATGAACATCTTCTGGAGTTACGAACAGACCCCGAACGGCGTGCGCATGCGCTGGACCCAGGACTTCCACATGAAGCCCGCCGCCCCGGTCGACGACGAAGCGATGGAGCGCCGTCTCAACACCAACACCCCGGTGCAGATGAGGCGCATCAAGCGGCTGATCGAGGAACGGGCGCACGCGGGGCTGAGCCTGGGGCTGCGGGGCAAGAAGGTCCTGCTCACCGGCGGGACCCGGGGTATCGGACGAGAGATCGGGCTGGCGCTCGCCCACTGCGGTGCCGACCTGATCGTCTGCCACCGGCAGCCGGGCGAGAACGCCGAGCGGCTGGGCCGGGACCTCAAGGCAACCGACGGGACTCATCACATAGTCCAAGCCGACCTCGGCGAGGCCGATGAGATCATCCGGCTCGCCCGAGAGTGCCGGGAGCGTTTCGGCACCCTCGACGCCCTGGTCCACAACGCCGGCGCCATCAGCCACGTGCCCTTCGCCGAACTGTCGCTGGAGGAGTGGCGACGCGTCCTGGACACCAACCTCACCGCTCCGTTCCTGCTCACTCAAAAGGTGCTCCCGCTGCTGTCCGAGGGCTCCTCCGTGATCTTTGTCGGCTCCAAAGTAGCCACCGTGGGCGTCCCGTTGCGGGCCCACTACACCGCCTCCAAGGCCGGGTTGATCGGGCTCACCCGCTCTCTCGTCAAGGAGTTCGGGCCGCAGGGCATCCGGTTCAACATCGTCGCCCCCGGGCCCACCGCGACCGAGGCGGAGGTCCCCGAGGAGGTGCTCGCCCGCTACCGCAAGATGATCCCGCTCGGCCGCCTCGGCCAGGCCGACGAAGTGGCCCGGGTCGTCCTCTTCCTCGCCGGCGACCAGTCGTCCTTCGTCAACGGCCAGACCCTCGATGTCGACGGGGGGATCTGAGATGGCGGACGGACCGGGCGCGTTCCGGGTGCTGCTGCGCATGCACATCAAGCGAGGCATGGAGCAGGAGTTCGAAGAGACCTGGGGAAGGGTGGGCGAGGTGATCACCCGGCAGCCGGCGAACCTCGGCCAGTGGCTGTCGCGGAGCGCCGAGGAGCCGGGCGTCTACTACATCGTCAGCGACTGGGTGGACGAGCCGTCGTTCCGGAAGTTCGAGCGCAGCGAGGAACACGTCACGCACCGCACCAGGCTGCATCCCTACCGGGACGGCGGATCGATGGTCACGATGCACACAGTCCTGCACATGGTCGGCGCCGGTGAGGGGGCCGCGAGGTGAGGGGAAGAGTGCGCGTGCTCGTCTACGCCGCCTCCGCCGAGGGCCCCTCCGGCGAGGAGGCCGTGCGGCGGGCCTACCACCGCACCAGCCAGGACCTGGCCGGGGTGCCGGGGCTGCTCGGCAACGAGCTGCTGCGCTCGGCCCACGAGCCGGACCGGTATGTGGTGCTGAGCGAGTGGCGTGACCTGGCGGCCTTCCGCCGGTGGGAGGAGGGCGCCGGGCACCGCGACACCACCGCCCCGCTGCGCCCGTTCCAGGACCACGAGCAGCGCCGGGTGTTCGGCGTCTACGAGGTGCAGGACGCGTACGGAGGGGAGGAGCCGCGGTGACGGATCCGGACAGCCTCGGCCTGGCCGGGAAGCGTGCCCTGGTCACCGGCGGTACGCGCGGCGTCGGCCGCGCCACCTCGCTGCTGCTCGCCGGCGCGGGTGCGCGGGTGGTGGCCTGCTACCGAGACGACGAGGAGGCCGCCAAGCGGCTGGAGGACGAGCCCGGCTGGGACGCGAAGGCCCATCGCACACTGCGCGCGGACCTGTCGGCCCCGGCAGGCCGGGCCGCGGCGGCGGGCGCCTGCCGGGAGCTGCTCGGCGGCGTCGACGTCCTGATCAACAACATGGGCACATACGCCCCGCGGCCATTCGCCGAGTTGTCGGACGAGGACGTGGCACGGTGCGTGGACGAGAACCTGACGGCCCACATCCAGCTCACCCGAGAGCTTCTGCCACTGCTCGCCGACGGCGCCTCGGTGGTGAACGTGGGCGCGGGGATGGCGGAGCGCGGGCGGCCCGGGCACGTCCACTTCACCGCGGCGAAGGCGGGCCTGGCCGGGTTCGTGCGCTCCCTCGGCAAAGAGCTGGGACCGCGCGGTATCCGCGTCAATACGGTCGCGCCCGGCGTGGTGGAAACGGAGCGCGGCCTCGACCTACCCGCCCCCGTGCGCGACGGGCTGCTGTCCGCCATTCCGCTGCGGCGCTTCGGCACGGCGAGGGAGGTGGCTCGCACCGTCGTGTTCCTCGCGAGTGACACCGCGAGCTTCGTCAACGGGGTCACGCTCCGCGTGGACGGGGGCATTTGAGCAGGAACGGCCGGGCGAACGGCGACGACCACACCGAGGCGCCCCGCGGACGGAAGGTCCGCGGGGCGCCTCGGTCCGCTGTGCGTACCCACCGTACGAGCGAGCGCCGCTCAGCCGGGGATGGTCGCCTGGACCAGGTGCAGCGTGGGGAACGTGCCGGACACGGCCTCCGTGCCGGTCAGCTCCAGACCCGCCTTCTCGAAGAGAGCTTCGAACTCGTGCCGGGTATGCCGCTGTCCGCCGACGTTGAGGAGCATGAACAGGTCGATCACGCTGGTGACCCGCATCTCCTCGGGATCGGCGTCCATCACGCTGTCGATCACCAGGATGCGGGCACCCGGGTCCGCGGTGGCGCCGATGTTCTTCAGCACCCGCAAGGAGTTCTCGTCGGGCCAGTCCAGGATGTTCTTGAGGATGTAGAGATCGGCCCTGACCGGGACCTCCTCGAGACAGTCGCCGGGCATCAGCCGGCAGCGGTCGCCATAGGCACCGTCCGGGCGCAGCTCCGGCACCGCGTCCGCGACGGTGTCCGCCAGGTCGAACAGGGTGCCCCGCACATGCGGGTGCCGCGCGAGCAGAGTACGCAGCAGATGGCCCTGTCCGCCGGCTATGTCGACGACGGAGTCCGCGCCCGTCAGGTCGATGGCGCCGGCGACCTGACGTGAGGACAGGCTGCTCACCGCAGTCATCGCCTTGTCGAAGAGCCGCGCCGACTCGGGCGCGTCTTGGGTCAGATAGCTGTAGAAGTCCTTTCCGAAGATCTCCGGCACCACGGCCTTGCCGTCCCGTACGGCCTCGTCGAGCAGCGGCCAGGCCTGCCACGTCCAGGGGGCGCCCAGCCACAGCACCAGGTGCTTGAGCCCATACGGCGCGTCGTCCCGGAGCAGCCGGGAGAGCGCGTTGTGCCGGTACCGCCCGGGCGACGCCTCCTCAAAGACGCCCTGCCGTTCCAGGGCCCGCAGCAGACGGCCGAGGGCGCCGGGCACGGCGCCGGTCCTGGCCGCGACCTCGGAGACCTCCGTCGGGTCGTCGCCCACGGCCTCGGGCACTCCGAGCCGCACGGCGGCCTGTAGCGCGGCGGCGACCCCGGCGCCCACCGCCAAGTGTTCGAGCCTTCCAGCGAGTTCCATCGCCGCGGGCTGATCGTCCTGTGCCATCACGGACACCACTCACCTCTCGGTAGGGACGGGAACGCCCCGAGCCTGCTGGCCACCGCTGGCGATCCGATGGCAGCGCGCTCGCTGTGGCCCCGGCCCCGGGCAGCCGGGGCCCGTCGGGTCGGGCGGCCCCGCCAGCGGATCTGGACCGAGAGGCCATCGCCCACTGCGACGCTCCAGCCGACGTCCCGGTCCGCCACGAGAAGTGGAGAACAGCAGTGATCGCAACATCAACGCAGGTCCTGGTCATCGGAGGCGGCCCCGCCGGGTCGACCGCGGCGGGTCTGCTGGCCCGGCAGGGAATCGACGTCACCGTGATCGAACGGGACGTCTTTCCGCGCTACCACATCGGTGAGTCCATCCTGCCCTCCTGCCTGCCCATCCTCGGGCTGCTCGGGGCGCGTGAGAAGGTCGAGGCCCACGGCTTCCAGGTAAAGCGGGGCACATACTTCGAGTGGGGCCCCGACGAGTGGCAGCTGAGCTTCAACGAGCTGGGTGACACGACGCCTTACGCCTGGCAGGTCATCCGCTCGGAGTTCGACGAGCTTTTGCTCGACCACGCGGCAGAGCTGGGCGCCACCGTCCACCAAGGCGTGACAGTGCGGGACATCGAGTTCTCTGACGGCCGCCCGGTGGCGGCGCGCTGGAGCGCCGGCAAAAACAGCGGCGACGAGAGCGGGCGGATCGCCTTCGACTACTTGATCGACGCCTCGGGGCGCCGCGGACTGATGGCGACCCACTACCTGAAGAACCGCCGTCACCATGACGCGTTCAAGAACGTCGCCGCCTGGACGTACTGGCGGAACGTGGGCCCGGTCGAGAAGAGTCCGGAGGGCTCCACGGCCGTGATCTCGGTGCCCAACGGCTGGTTCTGGGTCATCCCGCTGCATGACGGCACCACCAGTGTGGGCTTCGTGTGCGCGAAGAGCGCCTTCGACACCCGCCGCCAGGAACTGGGCGGACCGGCCGCCGCGTACGAGGAGGCCATCGCCGCCTGCCCGTCGCTGGACGAACTGCTCGCCGACGCCCAGCAGGTGAAGGAGGTCCGGGTCGAACAGGACTACTCGTACACGAGCGACGCGTTCACCGGGCCCGGGTACGTCCTCAGCGGCGACGCGGCCTGCTTCCTCGACCCGCTGCTGTCCACCGGGGTGCACCTGGCCACCTACAGCGGGATGGTCGCGGCGGCGTCCATCGGGAGCGTGCTGCGCGAAGAGGTCGCCGAGAACGAGGCGTTCGGCTTCTACCAGCAGGTCTACCGCCGGGCCTACGAGCGGATGCTGCTGCTGGTCTCGGTCTTCTACCAAAGCTACCGCGGGCGCGACTACCACTTCTACCACGCGCAGCGGCTCTCCTCCCGGGAGGTCGACCAGCTCAACCTGCACCTCGCCTTCCTGCGCATCATCTCCGGCATCGAGGACATGGAGGACGCCAAGGATGCGGCGTACGACCGGGTGCTGGAGGAGCTGAGCGGGGGCGGCTCGGAGCCCGGCAGGAACCCGTTCGAGAACCTCGGCAAGCTCCGGCAGGAGCCGCTCTCCGCCGACGACGCCATCGACGGCCTGTATCTGTCGTTCGGGCCGACGCTGGGTCTGCGGCGCACCTCGGAAGCGGCCGCAGACCAGCTCGACCGGAAGTAGCCGCGCGCCCCCATGAACAGACGAACCGTCGCCGCGCTGGTGCTCTTCGTGGCCGTACCCGCGGCCGGTACCGTCGCCGTCCTCGCGGCCTGGGGGCACGGCTGGGCGTCCGCGGAGGCCGGCGGCCACGGGCGGGGGGCGGGCCCGGCAGCGGCCCCGCCGGAGACCTACCGTCTGCTGGTCGCGGTCACCGCGGTCCTGCTCACCGCCCACGCGCTGGGCGCGCTCGCCCGGCGCGTGGGCCAGCCAACGGTCGTCGGGCAGATGGCCGCCGGAATCCTGCTGGGCCCCTCGGCCCTCAGCGCTTTGGCCCCGGGGGCCCAGCACTGGCTGCTGCCGCCGTCCGCGACCGTGCCCGTGGAGGCCATGGCCCAACTCGGGGTGATCTTCTTCTCGTTCCGGATCGGATACGAGCTGACACCCACGCAGCTCATCCGGCATGGCACCGCCTCGCTGGTGCTGGGCTGCGCAGGGGTGTTCACCCCCCTCCTGGCCGGGGTGGGCCTCGCGCTGACACTGCCCGCCGGATACCGGCCGGACGGGGTGGGCAGCGGGCCCTTCGCGGTCTTCGTCGGGGTCGCATTCTGCGTCACGGCGTTCCCCGTGCTGGCCGGAATCCTGCGGGAGAACGGCATGCTGACCTCCGGCCTGGGCTCACTGGCCATGGCCACGGCGGGCGTCGCGGATGTGCTCGCCTGGTCGCTGCTGGCGTGCGGCGTCGCGGTCGCCCAGGGCGGCACCCCGCTGGGCGCGCTGCGCACCGCGGCGCTGACCGCCCTGTTCGCGGCGGTGGTGCTCACCGTGGGGCGGGCGGGGCTGCGGCGTCTCTGGGAGCGCCGTACAGCGGGGTCAGTGATGCTCGTCCATCTGCCGCTGCTGTGCTCTGCCGCCCTCACCGACGCGATCGGGGTGCACGCGGTCTTCGGCGGTTTCCTGGCGGGCTTGGCCACGCCGCGACTGCCACGGATCAAGGAGATCGCGGAGCGTACGGACACCATGGCGTCGTGGCTGTTGCTGCCCATGTTCTTCGCCTCGGTGGGGCTGCGCACGGGGATCGGGCTGATCGGCGGCGCGGCCGACTGGCTGCTGTGCGGCCTCTTCGTCGCCCTGGCGGTCGCGGCCAAGCTGGCGGGCACGACGCTGCCGGCGCGGCTCCTGGGCGTCCAGCCACGCTCGGCTGCGCGGCTGGGCGTGATGATGAGCTGCCGCGGACTGACCGAACTCGTGATCCTCGACACCGGCCTCCAGCTCGGGCTGATCCCGCCGCGGCTGTTCGCCATGCTGGTGGTGATGACCCTGGCAACCACGATGCTCGCGGCGCCACTGCTGAACCGGTCGGGCAGTATGCCGCCGGACGGCCGGGCCGACGGCCCCCTGCCGGGCCCCGTCGACTACGAGGCGTTGGCGAGTGGCATCCGGCCGTGTGACTCGGCCAGTTCCGACTCCATCCGCTCGCGGGCGAAGACCCGGCTCAGCTCGTGGAAGGAGTAGGTGGTCTCGCCGTCCGGGGCCGTCGGGACCGTGTGCAGGAAGTGGTGCTCCACCAGGTTCGCCAGCGCAGTCTCCGCCACCGCCTCGGTACAGCCGAGCAGTCCGACAAGCGTGGCCGTGGTGAACTCCCTCTGGCGCAGCAGGGCCAGCAGCCGGAGTACGGCCCGCTCCCGGCTACCGAGTCGGTCGTACGCGACCAGGTACCGGTCCCGGATGCTCACATCGGCACCCTGCAACTGGTCCAGCCTCCGGTTGTCGCGGTACAACTGCTCGGCGAACTGCCTGATGGACACGTCGGGGAGCGCCGCGAGCCGAGCACCCGCGCATCGCAGGGCCAGAGGCAGACGGCCGCACATCTCGGCGATGAGTTCCACCGCCGCGCGCTCCTTCTCGGCCCTTTTCCAGCCCATGACCTTTGCCAGGAGCTGGAAACTCTCCGCCCGTCCGAGCGGAGTGACCTCAAATGTCCGCGAGTTCGGGAGATTATAGAGGTTGACTCGGCTCGTAATGATGGTGCGGGATGTCATCCCGTCCAGCAACAAGGGGGTGACCTGCGAGTGTGTCAACGCGTCGTCGAGAACGAGCAGGATATCCCGTTCGACTCCCCACGAACGAAAGAGACTGCTTTTCTCGTCGAGGCTCCGCGGATACGGTTCGGGAATTCCGACGGCGCGCAGAAAGGCCGTCAGCGCGTCGTCGGGGCTGGTCGGACGGGGGCGTGACCCGCGCAGGTCGGCATACAGTTGTCCGCCACTGAATTGGTCCCGCACGGCGTGTGCGATCCGCGCCGCCAGCGCGCTCTTCCCGACTCCGGGCATTCCTTTGAGCAGGAGAACTCCCACACCTTCCTCCGCGGATTCCGCGGCTCCCGTCGTGTGGATCGCGGAATCCACCAGGGCGCCCTGGCCGATCAGTGGCCCGGGGTCCGGCGGAAGCTGCGCGGGCCGGACGACGGTGGGCGCGAGGGCCGAGGTGATGGGCGCCGAGGTGACCACGGCGCGCGGCTGAGGCGCCGGGGCCTGGAGCGGAGCCGGTGGCCCGGTGGGCGGAGCGGGGTCGCCGGAGAGGATGGCCTGCTGCGCGCGCCGGAGCGGGTCGGAGGGTTCCAGGCCCAGCTCCTCCACGAGGGCGTGGCGCAGCCTGTTGTACACCTGGAGCGCCTCCGACCTGCGGCCCGAGCAGTGCAGAGCGTGCATCAGGAGGGAGTGGAAGCCCTCGTGGAGCGGGTGAGCGGCCGACAGGCTGGTCAGCTCGGGGATGACGGCGTGGTGGTTACGGAGCTTCAGCTCAGCCTCGATCTTCAGTTCCAGGGCACTGAGGTGATCGGCCTGGAGGCGGGTGGCGTGCGCGGCCAGCACCTCTCCCGCGGACACATCCGTCAGGGCCGGGCCGCGCCACAGCGCGAGCGCGTCCCTCAGATGCTCGAGTGCCTTGTCCGGCGCTTCCGGCAGGGCCTTGCGCCCCTGAGCGACGGCGCGGTCGAAGAGGCGCAGGTCGATGCAGTCGTCCGGCACCTCAAGGACATAGCCGTTGGGGCGGGTCCGCAGCACCTCGGAGGAGTCGAGGCCGCTGCCCTCCAGGGATTTCCGCAGTTTGTAGATGTAGGTTTGCAAGGTGGATTGCGCGCTGACGGGCGGTGTGTCGCCCCACATCTCGTCAATGAGTTCCGCAAGCGTTACTGTCCGGCTGCTCTGAACCACCAGCAGCGCGAGTATTTGACGCAGCCTGGGAGCAGTTGGCGTGATGTTGCGCGTTCCCGGTGTGACGTCGAACGGTCCTAACACTCCGTACTTCACACGGGCCCCCGCTCTTTGCGTGAAGAAGTGCGAGTCACAAGTTCCGCTTGGTCAGACGGAATTGATCATCTGCATGATGGCATGCATACTTTGGCGAGTCTAGAACGAGCAAATACACAGAGCAAGGTTCGACATGCAAACTCGACACTCTCCCACCTTGTTGAAAACCCAAGGATTGACCATGCTTGGGTCAAGTCGCATAGGGATGAGTGCGGGCGCGGAGAGTGGGTTGACGCTATGGGCCGTCAAGTATGGAGTGAAACGGAGCGGTTGCACGATGACGCTGCTCTCGCCTTCCTCCGGCTGCACCGGATGTGGGGGAAACTCCAAGCGCGTGACGTCGGTTCGCTGGGCAGTCTGATGTCCCAGAACGAGATCAGCCGGGGCTGGGTACTCCAGATCGTCGACGAGGGGGTGGGCACTTCAGAGGGCGAGGTGACCGTCGGGGCACTGGCCGAGGGGCTCGACGTCGATCCGTCCGTGGCGAGCCGCATGGTCTCCAGCGCCATCCGCGACGGCCACCTCGCGCGCGGCACCTCTGAGGTTGACGGGCGGCGCAGCGTGCTGCGCATCACCCACTCCGGCTATGTGCTGCTGCACCGCTTCCGGCGCCAGCCGCGCGCGGTGTTCGAGACCGTCACCAAGGATTGGCCCGCGCGGCAACGCGACGAGTTCGCCCGGCTGTTCACCCGTTACGTCGATGAGATGGCCCGCATCCGGGCGGATCGCCAGGACCGCGGGACCGGCTGACTGACGGATGCCTCGGATGCCCCTGTCGCCCCTGTGTCCACTCGGTCGGCACCGGCACGCGGCCGGTTCACTCCGGAGTTCCAAACCGTTCCGGAGAGGTGGTTGGTCCTCCCTCCCCGTCGGCCTTCTTCCGGCGGCGAAGCCACCGGGTGAGAGTAAAGGCCAGGACCGAAAGGATCACCAGCACGCGCCGTCACCCCCCGGTCCGTTCGTGCGCTTCCGCGCGCCGGTGAGCTACGGCCAGCCGCAGGATGCTGCCCACCAGGTCCCGGTAGCTCTGATTCATAAGCGGCTCCCCACGCTCCGCACGTTCTCCGGGCAGCGCCGGCGCCGGAGCCGGACGCACGGGGAGCGGGATCCATGCCAGCTCGTTTGTCGCCATGCATCCCAGGCTCGCGAGGGGCGGTGACAGATGACTCACCCCTCGCTCACCAGCGCCCGGCAGGGCCGCCTGAACACAAAGGAGCCCAGATCACACGAGGTGTGATCTGGGCTTCATCCGAGCCGCCTAAGGGAATCGAACCCTTGACCTACGCATTACGAGTGCGTCGCTCTGGCCGACTGAGCTAAGGCGGCATGCCGTGGAGCCAGATTGGCAGCAGCGGCGTCGCCAAGTCTACACAGTTTCGAGGGGTGCTCCGTACGGGGCCGGGTGGGGCCTGGGCTGGGGTGGGGCCGGTCAGTGGCAGCGGGTGTGGGGGGCGGGTGGGCGGCCGGTGAGGAGGTAGGTGTTGATCGCGTTGTCGATGCAGCTGCTGCCGCGGCCGTAGGCCGTATGGCCGTCGCCGTCGTAGGTGAGGAGGGTGGCGGAGGAGAGCTGGGTGGCGAGGGCGCGGGCCCAGGGGTAGGGGGTGGCGGGGTCGCGGGTGGTGCCGACGACGACGATGGGGGCGGCGCCCCTGGCGTGCAGGGCGTGGGCTGTGCCGGTTGGGCGGACGGGCCAGTAGGCGCAGTTCAGGGCCGCCCAGGCGAGGGCCCTACCGAAGACGGGGGATGCCTGTCGGAAGTCGGGGATGGACTTCTTGACCTCGGCGGGGGTGCGGAAGGCCGGTGGGAGGTCGAGGCAGTTGACGGCGGGGTTGGCGTACATGAGGTTGGCGTACGAGCCGTCGGTGTCGCGCTCGTAGTAGAGGTCGGCCAGGTTGAGCAGACCGCCGCCGTGGCCGCCCATCGCGGAGCGGAGGGCGGTGCGCAGCTGGGACCAGGCGGTCTCGTCGTACATGGCGGAGATCACGCCGATCGTGGCGAGCGGCTCGCCCAGGGCGCGGGACTCGCCGGTGCGGGCCGGGTGGGAGTCGAGGCGGGCGAAGAAGGCGCCGAGCCGGTCGCGTGCGGTGGCCACGGAGCCGGTGCCGAGGGGGCAGCCGGTGCGGCGCACGCAGTCCTTGGCGAAGGCGGTGAAGGCGGTTTCGAAACCGGCGGTCTGGTCGCGGTTGATGCGCCGGGAGGACAGCGTCGGGTCGAGCGCGCCGTCGAGGACGAGGCGGCCGACGCGGTGGGGGTAGAGGTCGGCGTAGGTCGCGCCGAGGAAGGTGCCGTAGGAGGCGCCGACGTAGGTCAGCTTCCGGTCGCCGAGCGCGGCGCGCAGCACATCCATGTCGCGGGCCGCCTCGACCGTCGAGACATGGCCGAGGATCCGGCCGGAGCGGGTCGCGCAGCCGTGGGCGAACTTCTTGTAGGCGGCGACGAGACGGTCGGTCTCACCGCGGCCGTCGGGCGTCTGATCGGTCTGGGTGAAGGTGTCCATCTGCTTGTCGCTGAGACAGGTGACGGGCTCGCTCTCGGCCACGCCGCGCGGGTCCATCGCCACCATGTCGTAGCGGGCGCGCACCCGGGCCGGGTAGCCGACGGCCGCGAAGCTCTGCAGATAGCCGACCGCGGAGCCGCCGGGGCCGCCGGGGTTCACCAGGAGCGAACCGAGGCGGCGGCCGGTGCCGGTGGCCTTCTTACGGGAGACCGCGAGCCTCAGGTCCCGGCCGGTGCCGGGTCTCGCGTAGTCGAGCGGGGCCTTGAGGGTGGCGCATTCGAAGCCCGCGCCGCCGCACGGGCGCCAGCTCAGCGCCTGTTCGTAGTACGGCTTGAGGGCGGCGGGGACGGCCTTCTTCGACAGCGACGCGGCGCGCGGCGCGGAGGCGTCGGCCGAGCAGCCGGAGGACAGCAGGGCGGCGGCCGTAAGGGCGGCGCCGAGGGTCCGGAGCGGGCGGCTGCTGTGTCGGGTGCGCATGGACTGATCCCTCGGTTCGCGGTCGAGTCGCGGGATCGCGCCGGCCGGATCGCATGGACCACCTTGTACTGGTTCCTATCGGATAGGACCGGTTCGCCCCGTTACGGAGAGTATCCATTCGGACACGCTCCATGCGTCCTGCGCCGAACCCGTACGAGTGATTCAGCCCGCCCGCAGCGCCATGGTCATCGCCTCGACCGCCAGCAGCGGCGCCACATTGCTGTCCAGTGCCTGACGGCAGGCCGTGATCGCCTCTATCCGGCGCAGCGTCCGCTCGGGCTTCGAAGCCGACGCGATCCGCTCCAGCGCGTCCCGTACGTCGGTGTTGGCGAGCGCCACCTGGGAGCCGAGCTGGAGGACCAGCACATCCCGGTAGAAGGCGGTCAGATCGGTGAGCGCGAGGTCGAGGGTGTCGCGCTGGGTACGGGTGGCGCGGCGCTTCTGGCGATCCTGGAGATCCTTCATCGCCCCCGCCGTGCCGCGCGGCAGCCGCCCGCCCGTACCGGCGGCGGCGCCCAGGGCGGCGCGCAGTTCCTCGGTCTCCTTGGTGTCGACCTCCTCCGCCACCTGCTTGGCGTCCTCGGCCGCCGCGTCGATCAGCTCCTGGGCCGCCTTGAGGCAGCCGCCCACGTCGTCGACGCGCAGCGGGAGCTTCAGGACGGCGGCGCGGCGGGCGCGGGCCCGCTCGTCGGTCGCCAGGCGGCGGGCGCGGCCGATGTGCCCCTGGGTGGCACGGGCGGCGGAGGCGGCGAGCTCGGGGTCGATGCCGTCGCGCCGGACGAGGATGTCCGCCACGGCGTCCACCGGGGGCGTACGGAGGGTGAGGAGGCGGCAGCGGGAGCGGATCGTGGGCAGCACATCCTCCAGCGAGGGCGCGCACAGCAGCCATACGGTGCGCGGCGCGGGTTCCTCGACGGCCTTGAGGAGCACATTGCCCGCACCCTCGGTAAGGCGGTCGGCGTCCTCCATGACGATCACCTGCCACCGGCCGCCGGCGGGCGAGAGCTGGGCGCGACGGACGAGCTCACGGGTCTCCTTGACGCCGATGCTGAGCATGTCCGTACGGACCACCTCCACATCGGCGTGGGTGCCGACCAGGGCGGTGTGACAGCCGTCGCAGAAGCCGCAGCCGGGGGCGCCGCCGAGCGCCCGGTCCGGGCTGACGCACTGCAGCGCGGCGGCGAAGGCGCGGGCGGCGGTGGCCCGGCCCGAGCCGGGCGGGCCGGTGAACAGCCAGGCGTGGGTCATCTTGGACGACGCCATGGGCTCCCCGACGGGGTCGCCGCCCGCCTCACTGGCCGCCGTGACCAGGGCGTCCGCATCCCGCGCGGCAGCCGACAACTGGGCCGCCACTCGGTCCTGCCCGACCAGGTCGTCCCACACCGCCATGGCTGCCTCCGCCGCTCGTCCCTACGGCACCCCATTGTGGTCCACCGCACCGACACCCGAACGCGTCACCCACCGCGGGATGCAGCCCCGGCCCCGCTGGAGCTCCGCCCCAGACCCCGTTCCGGGGGCTCCGCCTCAGATCCCGTTCCGGGGGCTCAGCCCCGAACCCCCGCCGGGCTCCGCCCCTGGAGCCCGCTCCTCAAACACCGGAGGGGCTGGAGGGTGCAGCTCCGCCCGGGGCCGCTCATACGCCGAAGGGCACGACCGCACCCCAGGACTCCCTGGACGCCGGAAGGCCGGAAAGCCGGAAGCCGGAAGCCGGAAAAGTGAGCGCCCCAGCCCCGACGTCCCCTTCGGCGCCCTGCCGTCAGCCGGGCGCGGCCATCGGCGGCAGCGCCCGAAACGGACCATCAACGGACCTCCGTCAGCGGCGGCCGTCCTCGTCGTCACGGGGGCCGAGCAGTTCGTCGGCAAGGGACGGGAGGTCGTCCAGGGGGGTCTCCTCGGCCCACTCGGGGCGGCGGCGCCGACGCGGCGGTTCCGCTTCGCCCCGCGCCCGGCCCTGGCCCTGATCCTGGCCCTGATCCTGGCCGTACTGCGGCATCTCGCGCGTGCGCTCGTTCTCCTGACCGTGCTCCTGGCCGTGCTCCTGACGCCGGCCCTGGCCCTCGTCCGGGCGGAACAGCCACGGCGGGACCCGGTCCGCCGGGTCGGCGGAGCGCTCGTCCCGTACGGGCGGCAGGACGGCCGTCTCGTCGGCCGCGTTCGTGGGCGGCTCGGCGGGCGGCTGGGGCAGGACGGTCGTCTCCTCGGCGTCCGGGCCGCCCCGGTGCTCCGGGCCGTCCTGGGGCCGTACGGGCGGCAGCACAGCGGTCTCGTCGGCGTCCGGGCCGTTCTGGGGCGGTACGGGCGGCGCGGGGGGCACGGGTGGCAGCACCGTGGTCTCATCGGCCGCCGCCGATCCGGTACCGGGACGGCCGGACTCGCCGCCGTACCCCGACCGCGGGTCGAACCTCGGCGTCTGGACCGTCTCCGTCGAGTCCGGGTGCGGGTCGTCCGCGCCGGAGCCCGCCGCGCCCCGGGCGCCGCCGGTGCCCCGGGGGCCGTCCTCGTCCTCGGGCGGCGGGGCCGGGACCTCGGTCTCAATGGTCGGCGCGTCCGCCCCGGAGGACGCCGTGTCCGCCGCCAGCCGTGCCTGCTCCGCCCGCAGCAGCGCCTCCTCGGCCTTGCGCTGCTCCTCCTGGCGGCGCGCCTCGGCCTCGGCCCGGCGCAGCGCGTCCGCCTCCTCCTGGAGGCGGCGCCGCTCCTCCTCGGCGGCGCGGGCGCGGTCCTCGGCCTCGATGCGCTTGCGGTCCTCCTCGGCCCTGCGGCGCGCGTCCTCGGCCCGCTGACGGGCCGCCTCCGCCTGCCGCTCGGCCTCGCGCTGGCGGGCCTCCTCCAGCTCGCGCCGCTTGCGCTCCTCCTCCTCGGCGCGGGCCTTGGCGAGCGCTTCCTGCCGCTCGCGCTCCAGTCGCTCCTCCTCGGCCTTACGGGCGGCCTCTTCCTCGGCGCGCCGGCGGGCCTCCTCCTCGGCGGCCTTACGGGCCTCCTCCTGGGCCTTCACCTCCGCCTCGGACAGCGGCAGCATCTGGTCCAAGCGGTGGCGCACCACGGAGGTGACCGCCTCCGGCAGCTGCCCGGCGTCGACGACGATGTAGCGGGCCGGGTCGGCGGCGGCGAGGGCCAGGAATCCGGCCCGTACGCGCTGGTGGAACTCGGCGGGCTCGGACTCGAGCCGGTCCGGGGCCTCGGTGAAGCGCTCGCGCGCGGTCTCCGGCGAGACGTCGAGCAGCACCGTCAGATGCGGCACCAGGCCGTTCGTCGCCCAGCGCGAGATGCGGGCGATCTCGGTCGCGGCGAGGTCTCGTCCCGCGCCCTGGTAGGCGACGGACGAGTCGATGTAGCGGTCGGAGATGACGACCGCGCCGCGCTCCAGCGCCGGGCGGACCACGGTGTCGACGTGCTCGGCGCGGTCCGCCGCGTACAGCAGCGCCTCGGCGCGGTGCGAGATCCCGGCGGACGAGACATCGAGCAGGATCGAGCGCAGCCGCTTGCCGATCGCGGTGGCGCCCGGCTCACGGGTCACCACGACCTCGTGCCCCTTGGCCCTGATCCACTCGGCCAGCGCCTCCACCTGTGTGGACTTGCCCGAGCCATCGCCGCCCTCGACGGCGATGAAGAAGCCGGTGGCGGCCGGGCCCTCGCCCGCGCCGCCCCCGCCGAGCAGCGCCTCCCGCAGATCGCGCCGCAGCGGCACGCCCTGCCGGTCGTCGGTCCGGCCGAGGACCAGCGCGGCGACGGGCAGCAGCAGCGCGCCCACCAGCATCAGGGTGAAGGCCGCGCCGCCGTGGGCGAAGACGAAGTCACCGCTGCCGAGCCGGTGCGGTCCGATGACGGCCGCGAGCAGCGGCGCGGCGACCGCGCCGAGTCCGACGCCGACGCGGACGACGGCCTGCACATGCTCGGTCATCCGGGGCCGGCGGGTCTCCTCGGACTCCTGATCCAGCAGGGAGTGGCCGGTGTGGGCGGCGACACCCGCCGACACGCCCGCGATCAGGGCGATCAGCACGACGGTGGTGGTGTCGTGCACCAGGCCCACCGTGAGCAGCGCGAGCCCGGTCAGCGCGACCGACAGCGCCAGCAGTCGGCGCCGCGACAGACCCGGAAGGACCCTCGGAGCCCAGCGGATGCCCATCGCCGGACCACCGGTCAGTACGAGGACGAGCAGGGCGAAGCCGACCGGCCCGCCGCCGAGGTCCATGGCCTGCAACGGGGCGACGCCCACGGCCGCGGCGATCGCGCCCGCCACCCCGGCGCAGGCGAGCACCAGCAGCGGAACGGCTCCGGTGCGGCCCTTGTCGGCACCGCTCCCGGAGGCGGCACGGGGACGGCGCAGCCCCTCCAGGGGCGAGCGGGTGCGGCTGGTCTGCGCGCCGGGCAGTTCGACGAAGGTGAGGATCGAGATCGACGCGGCGAAGAGCCCGGCGCCGACGTACGAGCCGAGGGCGGCCTGGTGGGTGTGGAACCACTCCACGCCGGTGCCCAGCAGCCTGCCGATCAGCGTGACGACGAGCAGCGCGGCGGCCGCGATCGGCAGCGTCACGAAGTTCGTACGGAGCGAGAGCCGGCGCAGCGCGTCCAGGTGGTCGGGCAGCGGCCGCACGGCGGCGCCCTCGGCGGGCGGCGCCGGGAGCAGCGAGGGGGCCGCGCCGTCCTTGGCAACGGTCCAGAAGCGCTCCACGACGCCGACGACGAAGGTGGTGATGAGCAGCCAGGCGACGGCGTCGGCCGGGGCCCAGTCGATCCACAGCGGCGCGATGAGGAGCAGCACCAGCCGCAGACCGTCCGCGCCGACCATGGTCCAGCGGCGGTCCAGCGGCCCGGAGGGGCCGATCAGCGCGGCGAGCGGCCCGAGGAGCACCGCGCCGAACAGCACGGTCGCGAAGAGCCGTACGCCGAGCACCACCGCCACCGCGAAGGCCGCGCCGCGATACCCGCCGCCGAAGGAGTCGGCCGCCACCGACGCCTGGAGCGTCAGCAGCACCAGCACCAGCACGGCGAGCACGTCCCCGGCGCCACCGACGAGTTGAGCGCTCCACAGCCGTCGCATCGGCTGATAGCGCAGCAGGGCTCGTACGGCCCGCTCGCGGGAGTCCGCGGCAAGGGCACCGGAAGTGGCGGTCACGTCCGTTGGCTGCTCTCGCGTCATCCCGCCAGCCTATCCGGATCACATGAATCCACGGCCCCCAGGCCGAACAAACGGGCGGTGAGCCGTGGGTGGCGTGCGGATTGCTCCGCCTTCCTCCGCCTTCCTCCGTTTTCCCGCCCGCCGCCGGGCCGGCTACTCGGCGTTGGCCGACGACCTCTCGGCCGCCGTCTTCTTGGCGGCGGTCTTGGCGGTCGTCTTCTTGGCGGCCGTCTTCTTCGCGGTCGTCTTCGTCGCCGCGGTCTTCTTGGCGGCCGTCTTCTTAGCCGCCGTCTTCTTCGCAGTCGTCTTCGTCGCCGCGGTCTTCTTGGCCGCCGTCTTCTTGGCGGTCTTCTTGGCCGGACCCTTGGCGCGCTTCTCGGCGAGCAGCTCGAAGCCGCGCTCGGGCGTGATGGTCTCCACGTCGTCGTCGCGGCGCAGCGTCGCGTTGGTCTCGCCGTCCGTGACGTACGGACCGAAGCGGCCGTCCTTGACCACCACGGGCCGCTCGCTGACCGGGTCGGTGCCCAGCTCCTTCAGCGGCGGCTTGGCCGCGGCCCGGCCACGCTGCTTGGGCTGGGCGTAGATCGCCAGCGCCTCCTCGAGCGTGATGGCGAAGATCTGGTCCTCGGTCTCCAGCGACCGCGAGTCCGTGCCCTTCTTCAGGTACGGGCCGTAGCGGCCGTTCTGCGCGGTGATCTCCACGCCCTCGGGGTCGGTGCCGACCACACGCGGCAGCGACATCAGCTTGAGCGCGTCCTCCAGGGTCACCGTGTCCAGGGACATCGACTTCAGCAGGGAGGCCGTGCGCGGCTTGATGGCGTTCTTACCGCTCTTGGGGGTGTCCTCGGGGAGCACCTCGGTGACGTACGGGCCGTAGCGGCCGTCCTTGGCGACGATCATGCGACCGGTCTCGGGGTCGGGACCCAGCTCGAACTCGCCGCTCGGCTTGGCGAGCAGCTCCTCCGCGAGCTCCACGGTCAGCTCGTCCGGCGGCAGGTCGTCGGGGACGTCGGCGCGCTGACCGGTGCCGCCCTCGACCTCCGTCGGGCGCTCGACGTACGGCCCGTAGCGGCCGACGCGCAGCACGATGCCGTCGCCCACGGGGAAGGACGAGATCTCCCGGGCGTCGATCGCGCCCAGGTCGGTGACGAGCTCCTTGAGGCCGCCGAGGTGGTCGCCGTCGCCGTTCCCGGCCTCGGCGGCGCCGGCCTGGGCGGCGCCGGCCTGGGCGCCCTCGCCGAAGTAGAAGCGCTTCAGCCACGGCACGGCCTCGGCCTCGCCGCGTGCGATGCGGTCGAGGTCGTCCTCCATCCTGGCGGTGAAGTCGTAGTCGACCAGCCGGCCGAAGTGCTTCTCCAGCAGGTTGACCACGGCGAAGCTCAGGAAGGAGGGCACGAGCGCGGTGCCCTTCTTGAAGACGTAGCCGCGGTCGAGGATGGTGCCCAGGATCGTGGCGTAGGTCGACGGGCGGCCGATCTCGCGCTCTTCGAGCTCCTTGACCAGCGACGCCTCGGTGTAGCGGGCCGGGGGCTTGGTCGCGTGGCCGTCGGCGGTGATCTCCTCGGCGGTGAGCCGGTCGCCCTCGGTGACCTGCGGCAGCCGGCGCTCACGGTCGTCGAGCTCGGCGTTCGGGTCGTCGGCGCCCTCCACATAGGCCTTCATGAAGCCGTGGAAGGTGATCGTCTTACCGGAGGCGGAGAACTCGGCGTCCCGGCTGTCGCTCGCCTGCCCACCGATCTTGACGGTGACCGAGTTGCCGATCGCGTCCTTCATCTGGGAGGCGACGGTCCGCTTCCAGATCAGCTCATAGAGCCGGAACTGGTCGCCGGTGAGGCCGGTCTCCGCCGGGGTGCGGAAACGGTCTCCCGAGGGGCGGATGGCCTCGTGCGCCTCCTGGGCGTTCTTGACCTTGCCCGCGTAGGTGCGCGGCTTGTCGGGCAGGTAGTCGGCCCCGTACAGCTGGGTGACCTGCGCCCGGGCCGCGGCCACCGCGGTGTCCGACAGAACGGTGGAGTCCGTACGCATATAGGTGATGTAGCCGTTTTCGTACAGCTTCTGCGCGACCTGCATGGTGGCCTTGGCGCCGAAGCCCAGCTTGCGGCTGGCCTCCTGCTGCAGGGTCGTGGTGCGGAACGGCGCGTACGGCGAGCGGCGGTACGGCTTGGACTCGACCGAGCGCACCGTGAAGGGGGTGTCGGCGAGGGCCGTGGCCAGCGAGCGGGCGCCCGCCTCGTCCAGGTGGAGGACGTTGAGGCCCTCCTTGAGCTGCCCGAGCGAGGTGAAATCGCGCCCTTGGGCGACCCGGAGGCCGTTGACGGCCGTAAGGCGGGCACCGAAGGTGCCGGGGTCGCTGACGTCACCGGCCCGGCCGGTGGCAAAGGTGCCGGTGAGGTCCCAGTACTCGGCGGAGCGGAAGGCGATGCGATCGCGCTCGCGCTCGACGACGAGACGGGTGGCGACCGACTGGACCCGGCCCGCGGACAGGCCGCGCATGACCTTCTTCCACAGGACCGGCGAGACCTCGTAGCCGTAGAGGCGGTCGAGGATGCGGCGGGTCTCCTGGGCGTCGACCAAGCGCTGGTTCAGCTCGCGCGGGTTGGCCACGGCGGCCCGGATGGCGTCCTTGGTGATCTCGTGGAAGACCATCCGGCGCACCGGGACCTTGGGCTTGAGGACCTCCTGGAGGTGCCAGGCGATGGCCTCGCCCTCGCGGTCCTCATCGGTGGCCAGGAAGAGCTCGTCGGAGTCGGCGAGCAGCTCCTTGAGCTTCTTGACCTGGCTCTTCTTGTCCGAGTTGACCACATAGACGGGCTGGAAGTCGTGCTCGACGTCCACGCCGAGGCGACGGACCTCGCCGGTGTACTTGTCGGGGACCTCGGCCGCACCGTTCGGCAGGTCCCGGATGTGCCCGACGCTGGCCTCGACCACGTAGCCCGGGCCGAGGTAGCCCTTGATCGTCTTCGCCTTGGCAGGCGACTCGACGATGACGAGTCGGCGGCCGCCCTGTGCGGTCTCGCTGGTGGTCGGGGACAACTTCGCTCTTCTCTCCGGTCGACTCTCGGTGAACGGGCAGTGCCGCGTAGGTAACGCTCACGGCCTGCCTCTACGGTGACGCTGCGGAGTGTGACGGTACATCCCGCCCCCGTGTCAAACGGAAAAAGCCCGCAACGCCACTCGAACGGTAACCCGACAACCGTCCTGTCTGCCGCCCGGACCGGCACGAGGCAGCGTTGAAGGCCCTGTCAGGCGTAACCCAGGCACCAGATTCCGCCGCCCAGAGCGGCGATGCCGAAGAGAAGGGAGAGCACCGCGGAAGCGACAGGACTCACACCATGTGCGACGGGCACACGCAGCCTCAGGCGCGCCGCGGTCCACAGCAGCAGCGCGGCGCCGAACAACACGAATGCCGTTCCGGCGAAGATCGCAGGTCCGCTCTCCATGGCGGGAGCGTGGCACGCGCGGGAGGCATGAGCGCGAACCCCGGGTGAACAGCGCGCGTCGCCCCGCCGGGCCCCGTCCGCACCCGTCCCGGGACGGCCCCTCCGGCGCCCCCGGCGACAGCTTCCTGCCATACGGGGGCGCGAGAGGGGACGCTGTACCACCGGCGCACGCCCCCAGTACGCGCGCGGCGCGTTCCCATCCGGCCCCTATGGCCGTCGTGGCGTCCCTATGCCTTCATGACATCTCCATGCCGTATGCCGTACATCTCTCAATGCCGTATGCCGTCATGACACCTCTATGCCGTCGTCGCCCACCGCTCGCAGAAAGCCCTGCTCGACCAGGAGCCGGATCGACTCCGGGGTGCGGTCACGCAGCACCACCGGGTCCTCCCCGAGCAGCTGGGCGATGGCGTCCAGGATCCGGCCCGCGCTGAGTGTGCCGTCGCACACACCCGCGAAGCCCGCCCCGACCGTGTCCACCTTCGTCGCGCGCCGCATCCCCCGGTGCTGCCTGAGCACCACATGCTCGGGGTCCTCGGCCCCGGGCGGGCCCACCTGCTCCTGGACGACCTCGTCGGCCAGCCGGAAGCGGGCGGTCAGCAACGCGGCGTCGTCATGCGCGCGCAGGAAGTCCTGCCGGTCGAAGTGGGCCATGACCTCGGCCCCCAGCGGCTGCTCGACCGGATGGGGCCACTCCTCCACGGTCACCGAGGGCCGGTCGGCGCCGGACTTGCGCAGGGTGATCCAGCCGAAGCCGACGGCCGTGGTCTTCCGCGCCTCGAACTCGTCCAGCCACGCGTCGTAGCGCGCCGCGTACGCCTCGGGACCGGCCAGGTGCTCACCGGCGTCGCGCAGCCACAGCTCGGCGTACTGGGTGACGTCCTGCACCTCGCGCTGCACGATCCACGCGTCACAGCCGGGCGGGACCCAGGAGGCCAGCCGCTCGCGCCAGTCCTCACCCTCGACGTGCTGCCAGTTCGCGAGCAGCTGACACCAGCCGCCGTCGGCGAGATGCCCGGCGGACCGCTGGACGAGGGTGCGGCACAGATCGTCCCCGGACATCCCGCCCTCCCGGTAGACCAGCTCGCTGCCCTCCGGCGAGCGCGGGGAGATCACAAAGGGCGGGTTGGAGACGATCAGGTCGTACGTCTCGTCCAGGACCGGCTCGAACAGCGACCCCTCCCGCAGATCCGGCTCCGGCGCACCGGACAGGGCGAGGGTCAGCCGGGCGATGGCCAGGGCGCGCGGATTGCGGTCCGTGGCGGTCACGCGGGAGGCGTGGCGGCCCGCGTGCAGCGCCTGGATGCCGGAACCGGTGCCGAGGTCGAGGACCCGGTCCACGGGCGCGGGGACGGTGAGACCGGCGAGCGTGGTGGACGCGCCGCCGACCCCGAGGACGAGCCGGGAGCGGTCCTCACGGCCGCGCGCCCCGCCCGGGCCGCCGATCCCCGCCGCGCCGCCGACCGCGCAGCCCAGGTCGGAGACGATCCACCAGTCCTGGCCCTCGGGCCCGCCGTAAGGCCGTACGTCCACACTCGCGCGCACCTCGTCGCCGTCGCGCACCAGCCAGCCGTCGGAGAGGCAGTCCTCGGCGGGGAGGGCCGCGGCCGCCCGCCCGTACGCCACGGGTCGCTGCAGCAGAAAGAGCCGCACCAGGGTCTCCAGCGGGCCGCTCCCGCCCCGGGTGGCGCGCAGCGCCGGGACGGTCTCCCCGCGCGCCAGTGCCGTGTAGGCGGACGGGCCGAACAGGTCCAGCAGACCGTCGGCGGTGAAGGAGGCGGCCGACAGCGCCTCGCGAAGGCGGGCGGTGCGCTCGGGGTCGGCGGTGGGGAGGCGGAACGAGGGCTGGTGCGTACTCACGCCCCCATTGTCGGGGCAACCACCGACAGCGGGCGACGGCAGTCGGCATCAGGGCGACATCGCCCGCGCCGACCGGGGTGACGGGCCGACAAAGGACGCGCCAGAGGGCGGCATTGGCCCCAGGCGGCAGAACTCCGGGGCGGTCACGTAAGGACTACGGGGACCGCCCGGAAGGACTACGAGGGCCACGGAGACCCGCGAGGTCGGCTAGGACTGCGTCGTGGCGCCGCCGGCCGTCTTCGGCTTCTGGCAGCCGGGCTGCTTGGCCATCGCCGAGCCGACCTTGCCCTCCTGGAGCTTCCGCAGGGCCTGGTCACCCGACTTGCTGAGCTTGTCGAGCTCATCGGCGACGCCCGCGAGCCCCTGGGCGAACTTGGACTTGTCCGAGGTGTCGAGCTTGTCGATGGCCGACTTCAGCTTCGTGTACGACCCCGAGGTGGCGTTGAGCTCCTTGACCGCCTCCTTCTGGGTCTTGTCGCCGCTGTCCACGGGCGGCGGGCCCGCCTTGTTCACGGCCTTGGCGAGTGCCCCGTAGGACTCGGAGATCTCCTGGAACGCCTTGGAGTCCGTCTGCTGCAGCTTTTTGGAGTCCTGCTCGTCGGCGGCACCCTGGATCGCGGTGTTCGCGCCCTGGATCTTCTTCAGCTGAGGCTGCACCTCGTCACAGACCGACTTGGCCCAGTCGTTGACCTTCTTGTCGTCGTCGCCGCCCCCGCAGCCGGTCAGCGCCAGTACGAGTGCCGCACCGCCGGACAGTGCAGCCACAAGCTTCTTGTTCACCGGATTGGTCCCTTCCATGGCTCTCGGCCCCGGAACATACACGTCCATCCGGCGAAGCCCACCGGGAGAGCGTCCCGTATAAATATCTTTAGGAGCATTTGCACCACGCTCATTGTGGACATGGCCTCATCGAGCGGGTGGGGCACCGCGGACAGGGAAGCGGGCGGACGATGTGCCGTCGCACACCGCCCGCCCGCATGTCGCGGGGGCTTTCCCGGCGCCCTGGCCCCTTCCGGGGCTAGGACACCACCGCCGCGTCGGCTGACTTCGCCACGCGCTCGGAGTTGTCTTCGTCACCTACGGCGATTCCGCGCCGCTTGGAGATGTAGACGGCGGTCACGATGATCACGACGGCGATCGCCGCGACGACCGCGCGCAGCCCCGGGCTGGCGTTGTCCCCATAGGAGAACTTGACCACCGCGGGGGCGATCAGCAGCGCCACCAGGTTCATCACCTTCAGCAGCGGGTTGATCGCGGGACCGGCGGTGTCCTTGAAGGGATCCCCGACGGTGTCGCCGATCACCGTCGCGGCATGGGCCTCGCTCCCCTTGCCACCGTGGTGCCCGTCCTCGACCAGCTTCTTGGCGTTGTCCCAGGCGCCGCCGGAGTTGGCGAGGAAGACGGCCATCAGCGTGCCGGTGCCGATCGCGCCCGCCAGGAACGAGCCGAGCGCGCCGACCCCGAAGGTGAAGCCGACGGCGATCGGCGCCATGACGGCGAGCAGACCCGGTGTGGCCAGCTCGCGCAGCGCGTCCTTGGTGCAGATGTCGACGACCCGGCCGTACTCCGGCTTCTCGCTGTAGTTCATGATCCCGGGCTTCTCGCGGAACTGCCGCCGCACCTCGAAGACCACCGCACCGGCCGACCGCGACACCGCGCTGATCGCCAGCCCGGTGAAGAGGAAGACGACGGCGGCGCCGAGGACGAGGCCCACGAGGTTGTTGGGCTGCGAGATGTCCAGGTTCAGATTCATCTCCCCGGCCACGGAGGTGTGCACGTCGCTCACCGCCTCGGCGATGGCGTCGCGGTACGAGCCGAAGAGCGCGGCCGCCGCGAGCACCGCCGTGGCGATGGCGATGCCCTTGGTGATCGCCTTGGTGGTGTTGCCGACCGCGTCCAGGTCGGTGAGCACCTGCGCGCCCGCGCCCTCGACATCGCCGGACATCTCCGCGATGCCCTGCGCGTTGTCCGAGACCGGGCCGAAGGTGTCCATGGCGACGATCACGCCGACCGTGGTGAGCAGACCGGTACCGGCGAGCGCCACGGCGAACAGCGCCAGCATGATCGAACTGCCGCCGAGCAGGAAGGCGCCGTAGACACCCAGCCCGATCAGCACCGCCGAGTAGACGGCGGACTCCAGACCCAGCGAGATACCGGAGAGCACCACCGTGGCCGGGCCGGTCAGCGAGGTCTTGCCGACGTCCCGCACCGGACGCCGGGTGGTCTCGGTGAAGTAGCCCGTGAGCTGCTGGATGAGCGCGGCCAGCACGATGCCGATGGCGACCGCGACGAGCGCGAGCACCCGCGGGTCACCGCTGTGGCCGAGGATCTCGCGGTTGGTGACGCCGTCGAGGTCCGCGTAGCTGGACGGCAGATAGATGAAGACCGCGATCGCCACCAGCGCCATAGAGATCAGGGCGGAGATGAAGAAACCCCGGTTGATCGCGCTCATCCCGCTGCGGTCGGAGCGGCGCGGGGCCACGGCGAAGATCCCGATCATGGCGGTGACCACGCCGATGGCCGGGACGAGCAGCGGGAAGGCCAGCCCGGAGTCGCCGAAGGCCGTCTTACCGAGGATCAGCGCGGCCACCAGGGTGACGGCGTACGACTCGAAGAGGTCGGCGGCCATACCGGCGCAGTCCCCGACGTTGTCGCCAACGTTGTCCGCGATGGTCGCGGCGTTGCGCGGATCGTCCTCGGGGATGCCCTTCTCGACCTTGCCGACGAGGTCGGCGCCGACGTCGGCGGCCTTGGTGAAGATGCCACCGCCGACCCTCATGAACATCGCGATCAGCGCGGCGCCGAGCCCGAAGCCCTCCAGCACCTTGGGCGCGTCGGCCGCGTAGACCAGCACCACGCAGGAGGCGCCCAGCAGTCCGAGGCCCACGGTGAACATGCCCACCACACCGCCGGTACGGAATGCGATCTTCATTGCCTTGTGCGAGACGGCCGTGAGATCCGCGCTCGCCTTACCGGGCGAGGAAGCGGCCGAATCGCCATTGACGGGTGTGGTGGGGGGCTCGGGGGTGGCCTCACGGGCGGCGGCGGCGACGCGCACATTGCTGCGCACCGCGAGCCACATCCCGATATAGCCGGTCGCGGCCGAGAACGCCGCACCGATCAGAAAGAACACCGAACGCCCGATGCGCTGCGGCCAGTCGTCCGCCGGCAACAGCATGAGCAGGAAGAACACCACCACGGCGAATCCACCGAGGGTGCGCAGCTGCCGGGCCAGATAGGCATTGGCGCCTTCCTGAACGGCTTCGGCGATCTTCTTCATACTGTCCGTGCCCTCGCCGGCCGCGAGGACTTGTCGTACCAGCACCACCGCGACCGCGAGCGCCGCGATCGCGACGGCGGCGATCACCAGCACGATCACACGGTTGTCGTCGGTCAGCTCTGCGGCGGCCAGGGTTGGGGTGAGGTCCAGCTGATGAGGGGTGAGAGGCCCCGCCATTCGTCCTCCTTGACGTTTGGCACATGGGCGCGCAGCAGTTCTGCGACCGCAGAAGAGCCGCCGCGCTCAGGCGTCCTGAGCTCGAGATGTGGACGGATTGTAGGGAGCGTCACACGATCAAAACAGGGCGCCGGAATGGGAATTCCCCCGCACCAGCGAAGATCAATAGGTTTGGCGGTACGAATTCCTTCGGAAGAAGGAAGGTCGACAATTCGGTGACGGATGTAAAGTGATCGCCATAAATGATCTATATGGACGATCTTAATAGCGATCTTGCGACAATCGCGCGGCACTGAGAAAAGCGCTGTTCAGAGCGTAGGCCCGAGACCGAAAAAGCGCGCGCCGAGAGATGCGCTGTGGGGTGCGCCGGGGTGCGCCAGGACGATGCCGCCGAGCGGGCGCGGGCACGCCGACAGCCGGACCGGCGATCTTGAAACGGCCGGTCCGGCGGTCCGGAAAACCGGGCGATGGATGACGGGCAGATGCCCCTCGATGGGCTCGATTCGGCGGCCAGGGCGAGTCAGCCCCGCGCCGGGCCCCGGGGCGGGGCAAGAGGCCCGGCCCACTGCGGGCAAGGCCCGAACCGGCGACGACATGCCCCGACCCGGTACGGGCCGAACCTCCAACGGACGGACCAGGCCACCAAACGCCTTTGGCTCGGGCCAGGCCACCAAAGGCCTTGGCTCGGGCTAGGACACCAGAGGCTGGGGCGATGTCGGCCAGCTCATCCGGATCACTCCACCGGTCTCGCTGGTCGTCACCTCGACATCGTCGACGAGCCCGCTGATGACGGCGAGACCCATCTCGTCCTCGCCCTCGGCCTCGTCGTCCGCCTCCGGATGGGAGCCGGGTGCCAGGGCGGCCGAGGTCGGGGATTCGTCACCGACCTCGATGGAGAACTTCTTCTCCTCATCGGTCAGGATCACCCGCACCGGTGCCTCCACCCCATTGCTCAGGTGGAGCCCGACCGCACGTGTGCAGGCCTCGCCGACCGCGAGCCGCACCTCGTCGAGCACGGCCTCATCCACCCCCGCCCGGCGCGCCACGGCCGCCGCGACAAGACGAGCGGTCCTGACGTGCTCGGGCAGCGCGCTGAAGCGGAGTTCGACGGTGGCCATGCCATCCCCCTCGGGCGTATGGGCGTGCGTATGGGGAGGGCCGGGCGAGCGCCGCCCGGAACCCCCTTCTGTGTCTTCCTTCGGCGATCTTGTCAGTCGGTCGCCGCGACAGCGTCCTCGACCGAGGTGTGAATCGGGAACACCTTGGTCAGGCCGGTGATGCGGAAGATCTTCAGAATGCGCTCCTGGTTGCAGACCAGGCGCAGCGAGCCCTCGTGGGCCCGCACTCGCTTGAGCCCGCCGACGAGCACGCCGAGTCCGGTGGAGTCGAGAAAGTCGACGCCCTCCATGTCGACGACCAAGTGGTAGTTGCCGTCGTTGACAAGCTCGACCAGCTGCTCGCGCAGCTTGGGCGCGGTGTATACATCAATCTCGCCACCGACCTCGACGACCGTGCGGTCATCGACGGTCCGGGTCGACAGGGACAGGTCCACGGATCCTCCAGCACCTTGCATCGAGCGGTCGCCCCCCATGGATCGGCAGCCGCGATGGCATTCAATCACTTACCAGCAGGCGTGCACGACGCCTTGAGACCATTGTCCGTCAGACCAGTGACACACTCGGTGTCGATGGCCGACAACCAAATCCCGCGGCAGGCGGGCATACGCCCCTCACCCCGGGCCGTCCTCGGTCGGCTGAGCACCGGGGCGAGCCGGAGCACGCGCATCACTCATACGGAGCACTTGCCCCCACGCCCGGGAACCCATGCCGACTGGCCCTCGGCGATCCGGCCAGAGGTGATCAACGCCATTCGCGCGGTCGGCATCGAGCGCCCCTGGGCCCACCAGGCGCGCACGGCCGAACACGCGCTGCGCGGCGAATCCGCGGTCGTGGCCACCGGAACCGCCTCCGGCAAGTCCCTCGCCTATCTGGCCCCCGTCCTCAGCGCCCTGCTGGACGGCTCGGAGGAGCCCAGCGGCCGGGGGGCGACCGCCCTGTACCTCTCCCCCACCAAGGCGCTGGCCGCCGATCAGCGGCGCGCGGTAGCCGACCTCACCGCCCCGCTGGGCTCCGGCATCCGGGCGGCGGTCTACGACGGCGACACTCCCGTCGAGGAGCGCGAGTGGGTCCGGCAGTACGCGAACTACGTGCTCACCAACCCTGACATGCTCCACCGGGGCATCCTGCCCGGCCACCCCAGATGGTCCTCCTTTCTGCGCGCACTGCGCTATGTGGTGATCGACGAGTGCCACACCTACCGGGGGGTCTTCGGCTCCCATGTGGCCCAGGTGCTGCGCAGGCTGCGCCGCGTCTGCGCCCGCTACGGCTCCTCGCCGGTGTTCCTGCTCGCCTCGGCCACCGCCTCCGATCCGGCGGTCGCCGCGTGCCGGCTGACCGGCGTGCCGGTGGCGGAGATCACCGAGGACGGCTCGCCCCGCGGCGAGGTCGTCTTCGCCCTCTGGGAGCCGCCGCTGACCGAACTCCACGGCGAGCAGGGCGCCCCCGTGCGCCGCACGGCCACGGCCGAGTCCGCGGACCTGCTCACCGACCTGGCCGTCCAGGGCGTCCGTACGGTCACCTTCGTGCGCTCCCGGCGGGGCGCGGAGCTCATCGCGCTTATCGCCCAGGAGCGGCTCGCGGAGGTGGACCGCTCGCTGCCGGACCGGATCGCCGCCTATCGCGGCGGCTATCTCCCCGAGGAGCGCCGCGCCCTGGAGAAGGCCCTGCACTCCGGTGAGCTGCTGGGGCTCGCCGCGACCACCGCACTTGAGCTGGGGATGGACATCGCAGGGCTGGACGCCGTGGTCGTGGCGGGCTATCCCGGCACCCGCGCGTCCCTGTGGCAGCAAGCGGGGCGGGCCGGGCGCACCGGCGAAGGGGCCCTCGCGATCCTGGTGGCCCGGGACGACCCGCTGGACACCTACCTCGTCCACCACCCGGACGCCCTCTTCCGGCAACCGGTGGAGTCCACCGTCCTGGACCCGGACAACCCCTACGTCCTGGCGCCGCACCTGTGCGCGGCCGCGGCCGAGCTTCCGCTCACCGAACCCGACCTGGAGCTCTTCGGCCCCGCCACCGAGGAGCTGATGCCGCAGCTGGAGCAGCGCAAACTGCTGCGCCGCCGGGCGAAGGCCTGGCACTGGACCCGCCGCGAGCGCGCCGCCGACCTCACCGACATCCGCGGGACGGGCGGCAGCCCGGTCCAGGTCGTGGAGGCGGCGACCGGACGGCTGCTGGGCACCGTGGACGCCGCGGCGGCCCACACCACCGTCCACGAGGGCGCCGTCCACCTCCACCAGGGCCGGAGCTATCTCGTCAAACAGCTCGACCTCGACGACTCGGTCGCCCTGGTGGAGGAGGCCACTCCGCCCTACTCGACCACGGCCCGCGACACCACGGCGATCTCCATCCTGGAGACCACCACCGAGATCCCCTGGGGCGACGCGAGGCTGTGCTTCGGCTCCGTCGAGGTCACCAACCAGGTGGTCTCCTTTCTGCGCCGCAAGCTGATCACCGGTGAGGTCCTCGGCGAGTCCAAGCTGGACCTTCCGCCGCGCACCCTGCGCACCCGGGCGGTGTGGTGGACGGTGACCGACGACCAGCTCGAGGAGGCTCGGGTGCACCCCCAGGCCCTCGGCGGCGCCCTGCACGCCGCCGAGCACGCCTCGATCGGCATCCTGCCGCTCTTCGCCACCTGTGACCGCTGGGACATCGGCGGGGTGTCCATCCCGCTGCACCCCGACACGCTGCTGCCCACCGTCTTCGTCTACGACGGGCACCCGGGTGGTGCGGGCTTCGCCGAGCGCGCCTTCCACACGGCCGCCCGCTGGCTGGCGGCCACCCGCGAGGCGATCGCCGTCTGCGAGTGCGAGGCGGGATGCCCGTCCTGCATCCAGTCGCCCAAGTGCGGCAACGGCAACGACCCGCTGGACAAGAAGGCCGCCATCCGCCTGCTGACCACCCTGCTCGCCGGCGCCCCGGAGCAGCCGCCGACCGCCGAGTGACCGCTCCCCGCGGCCCGGTGGGGACAGCGGTCCGGTGACCCCGGTGACGGGAGTGCCCGCGGGCCCCGCCCGCGCCCGGACGCGGAGGGCGAACGGGCCGGTGCGCACCTCCGCCGTGAGATCCGCGATCTCATCGCTCAGGGCACAGCGCACCACACGCGCCCCCTGCGCGGAGGCCACCCGCCGGGCGAGATCACACGCCGTACGAGCCCCCTCCAAGCCGTGGTCCGCCGCCGCGAGCGCCGCCAGATCGGCGGCGCCGCCCGCCCGGTGGCGCGCCAGCATGGCCTGCCCGGCCGCCAGCACGGCCGCGAACACCACGCACAGGGCCGTCGCGGCCAGCGCGGTCCAGACGGTGGCCGACCCCCGGTCGTCCGCCCGCCTCACCGGGCCGCCTCGCGGGCTCACGGGACCGCCTCCCGGGCCACACCGCCCGCGCCGCCCGCACCACACGCACCGCCCGCACCGCACGCGCCGACCCTGCCCATCGCGTCGCCCGCGCCCACCGAGTCCTCGGCGAGCGCGGCGGCCTCTCCGCGCAGATCCACCGCCAGCGGTCCGGGTCCGGCGGCATGGGTACGCACGCGCACCCGCACCAGGTCCCCCTCCCGCCACAGCTCGACCCGCGCTCCATCGGGCGCGGCCGAGCGGGCGGCGGCCATCGCGTCCGCCTCCGGCTCCGAACGCGCCGCCGCCCTCGCCCCGGCCCTGGCCGCGTCCACGCACTGAAGCTGCGCGGACGCGGCCATCAGCCCCCAGATCAGCATCAGGGCGAACAGCGCCAGCACCGGGAGCGCGAGGGCCGCCTCCGCCGTTACGTAGCCGCTGTCCGTCCCAGGGCCCCAGGCCCCCCGGACGCCCCTCCTGGGCACCCACGGGGCCATCTGGACGCCGCCGCGGGCCCTCCGGACGCCACCGGCCCTCCGGACGCTGCTGGCCCTCGGGACGCCCCGCGCGCCGCTCCTGGCGTGCGAGCCCGTCCGCTTCCCCGTTCCCGGCGGCTCAGAACTGCGCATCGAGCGCCCGTCCGATGACCGACTGCAGCGCACCGCTGACGGCCCCGCTGGTCACCACCTTGTAGAGCACCGCGGCGAAACCGCATGCCGCGATCGTTCCCATCGCGTACTCGGCGGTGGTCATGCCCGCCTCGGCCTTCGCCCGCGCCGCCGCGTACCGCCGTACCCACCACTGCTTCACCATGTCGGCCCCCCTTGTCCTGTCCGCGGTGCCACCGACCGCGGTGTCGTCGTTCGTCGTGCTGTTGTCGTTCGTCGTGCCGTTGTCGTTCGTCGTGCGGTTGTCGTGCAGTTGCCGCTCGCGCGGGTCTCGTTGGTGCCGCTGTCGTCGGAGCCGCTGTCGTTCGCTGCGTTGTCGTCCTGGTCCCGCCCGTGTTCAGGGGCCCTCGCCCATCAGGCCGCGGGCCAGCCCGATCATCACCGGGACCAGACCGACCAGCAGGAACGCGGGGAGGAAGCAGCCCGCGAGCGGCGCGTTGACCAGCACACCGGTGCGGTCGGCCCGTCTCATCGCCTCCCGCCCCTGCTCGGCCCGGTATTCGGCCGCCAGCCGGGACACCGGCTCCACCGCCGGAGCGCCCGTTGTCCCGGCGCGTTCCAGAGCGCGCGCCAGCCCCTGCGCTCCGGGCAGGGCTCCGATGCGCCCCCAGGCGTGGGCCGGTTCGCCGCCCAGCCGCAGCTCCGCCGCGGTCTGGGCGAGCCGCTCACCCACCGGGCCGCCGAGCGAACCTCCCACCGCTTCCGCCGCCCTCCGCGGGCCCGCTCCGGCCGCCAGGCATGCCGTCAGCAGATCGGCGGCCAGCGGGATCTGACGCGCGGCGATGGCCTCGAGGTGCCGGTTACGGCCGGACCGCCCAGCCGTGGCCCGGCGGTGCCGCTGCCACCGCCGGAGGCCGCAGGCCGCGGCGAGACCCAGCGCCCACCCCGACGGCCCCCCGACGAGGACGACGGCGATCGTCAGCGCGCCGCCCGGCGCGGCCCAGGCGGGCAGAGCACCCGCACCGGACCCGGCGCGCCACCGCCGCCACGGCCGGGCCCGCCGCGGCCGCCCGTGCTCCGCAGCCGGAAGCAGCGCCATCAGCCGTCGTCGGGCGCATCGCTCCCGACGGGCCTCGACCATCGCCATCGCCGTGCACAGGGCCGCCGCCAGGAAGGACAGCGAAATCCCCAGGCTGTGGACAACCTCGGCGCTCATCGGGCACCCCGGCGATCCGCTGGGCCTCGGTTCAGGTGCGGATCCCCTCGCCGCCACCCCGGCTCACGCGCGGCTCGTACCATCCGGCCGGTCCAGACCAGGCCCGCCCACTCCAGCAGGCCGCCGAGCAGCAGACAGCTCAGCCCGGCCGGGGTGTGCAGCAGCACATGCAGCGGATCGGAGCCCATCAGACCGCCCAGCACCAGCCCGACGACGGGCAGCACGGCCAGCCCGAGGGCGGTGGCCTTGGCGCCCGCCAGCTTGGCGTCCAGGCTCTCCCGCTGGTCTCGCTCGGCGCGCAGCGCCGCCGCCACCCGGTCGAGACCCGCCGCCAGGCCCGCCCCTTCGTCGACCGCCACCTGCCAGCAGGCGGCGACCCCGATCAGCCCCTCGGCGCCCGGCAGCCGGGCCACCCTCCGCAGCGCGTCCGGCACATCCCCGCCAAACCGCGCCGCAGCCGTCACCAGCCCCCAACGCTCCCTCAGGTGCCCCGGGTCCACCGCCAGCAGCGCCTCGCCGGGATGCCGCCCGGCCCGTAGCTCGCCCGCCACGGTGGCACAGAGCTGGATCACCCCGGCGGCGCGCCGCACACGGTCCCGCTCGCCCCGCCGGGACCGCAGCCACCGGCCGACGACCGGAGTGGCCAGCACCGCCCCGACCAGCGGCAGAACCGACGCGCCCAGCAGCGCGATCACACATCCGACCGGCAGACACAGCAGCTCACGCCCCATCCGCCCGCCGTACTTGACCCGCCAGCGCTCCCTCAGCCAGGCGGCGGTCTCGGACAGCCGCCGCACCGGGTCGGTTCCCTCTGACTCGACGGGTCCGCCGCCGGCCAGCAGCAGCCTGGCCCGGCGCAGCTCCCGGTCCCGCCCGGTGAGCAGCCATAAGGCCGCCCCCACGCACAGCGTCACGGCACAGAGAGTCAGCGCCCCTGGGTCCGCTCCCGCGCCCGTCATGCCGCGTCTCCGCCCCGTGCGCACAGCCGCTGGAGCCGCTGCCACCCGGCCGCCCGCTCAAAGCCCTCGGGGCTCCAGACGGCCGCGGGGACGGTCGTGACGTAGCCCGCCCGGTCCCGGTCCAGCACATGCAGCTCGGCGATCCTGCGCCGCCCGGCGCGGTCGCGCACCAGATGGACCACGACCGACAGCGCCGCCGCCAACTGGCTGTGGAGCGCGCCCCGGTCCAGACCGGCGGTCGAGCCGAGCGCCTCCAGCCGCGCGGGCACATCGGCCGCCGTATTGGCGTGGACAGTGCCGCAGCCACCCTCATGGCCGGTGTTCAGGGCGCCCAGGAGGTCGGTGACCTCGGCGCCCCTCACCTCGCCGACCACCAGCCGGTCGGGGCGCATGCGCAGCGCCTGCCGCACCAGATCCCGCAGGGTGACCTGGCCCCGGCCCTCCTGATTGGCGGGGCGGGTCTCCAGCCGGACCACATGCGGATGGTCGGGCCGCAGCTCGGCCGAGTCCTCGGCGAGGACGATCCGCTCCCGTGGGCCGACCAGCCCCAGCAGGGTGCTCAGCAGTGTTGTCTTGCCCGAGCCCGTACCGCCGCTGATCAGGTAGGAAAGCCTGGCGTCCAGCATGGCTCGCAGCAGCCGCGCGCCGTCCGGCGGCACCGTCCCAGCCGCCTCCAGCTCCGCGAGTGAGAACGCCCGGGGGCGCACCACCCGCAGCGACAGACAGGTCGAGCCGACCGCGACCGGAGGGAGCACCGCATGCAGCCGGGTCCCGTCCGGCAGCCGGGCGTCCACCCATGGCCGGGCGTCGTCCAGCCGCCGCCCGGCCACCGCGGCGAGCCGCTGCGCGAGCCTGCGCACGGCGGCCGCGTCCACGAACGTGACCCCCGTGCGCTCCAGCCCCGAACCCCGGTCCACCCACACCTCGTCGGGGGCGGTGACCAGGACGTCCGTGACATCGCGGGCGGCCAGCAGCGGCTCCAGGGGGCCGGAGCCGACCAGCTCCGAGCGCAGCGCCTCCACGACCCCGAGCACCTCGGTGTCGCCGAGCAGCCGACCCTCCTCACGCAGGGCCGACGCCACCCGCGCGGGCGTGGGCTCCGCGCCGCTCCCGGCCAGCCGCAGCCGCACCGCGTCCAGCAGATCCGGCGATACGGCGCTCATGCGGTGACACCTCCCTCGTCGGCGAGGGCGCGCGCCCAGAACTCGGCGCAGAACCGGCCGAGCGGTCCACGGGGGCTGCTGCCCGGGGGTTCCCCGCCCTCGAACGCGTCCGCCAGACCGGGCTCCGGTGGCAGCTGACCGGCCAGCGGCAGCCCGAGCAGTTCCGCGATCTCCTCGTCGCCGAGCTCCGGCCCGCACGGGCCACGCACCACCGCGCGCAAATCCCGCAGCACCATGCCCACCGTGGACGCCACCCGGTGCGCGGCCGCGACCGCTCGCAGCTCCGCCGGGACGACCAGCAGCCCGAGGTCGATCTGGGACAGCGCCTCGGCCGCCGCGTCGTCGACGCGGCGCGGCAGATCCACCACCACGACCCCGCCGCGCCGTCGGGCCGCGGCCAGCACCGCCCGCATCGCGGACGCCGGGATGACGACCGAATCGCCGCGGTCCCAGCTGAGCACCCGCAGCGCGTGCAGCTCGGGCAGCGACTCCTCGAGGGCGCTTCCGGCGACCCGCCCCCGCGACTCGGCGAAGGCGGGCCATCTCAGCCCCTGCGCGCCCTCGCCACCGAGCAGCACATCGAGCCCGCCACCCAGCGGATCGGCATCGATCAGCATGGTGCGCCGCCCGGAGCGGGCCGCGGTGACCGCCAGGGCGCAGGCGAGGGTGGAGGCACCCGCGCCGCCGCGGCCGCCGATGACCCCGACGGTCAGGGCCTGTCGGCCCACGCCTTCGGCGACATCGGCGATCCGGTCCACCAGCCAGGTCTCGGCATCGGGCAGGAACGCCACATTGTCCGCGCCGAGCGCCACCGCCCGCCGCCAGATGCCGTGGTCGTCCAGATCGCGCCCGATGAGCAGCACCCCTTGTCTGCGGGCTCGGTCGGTCAGCCGGGCGGCCGAGTCGTCGCCGACCAGAATCAGCGGTGCGGCCTCCCAGCTGCCCCGGCGGGTGAGCGCGCCATGCGCCACTTCCGGTTCCGCTCCGGCCGCCGCGCACAGCCGCAGCAGATCATCGAGAAGCGCCTCGTCCTCGGTGACGATGAGCGGTCTGCTTCGCTGTCCTTCGGTCGCCGAAGGGCGTTCCGGTGTGATGGATGCAGTCACGATCCCCTCCCATATCCGTTACGCGCTCTCACTCCCGCGAACAGCGAGTGCGAGCATCGCTGAGAATCACCGTGCTGCGATCCAGAAAATCTTGGGGATCTTGGTCCAAAACCGTGGACAACTCATCAGTTGTGAATATCCCAGTCACCTAAACCAGTGACTTCCGGAGAGCAGCCTAGCGATTACGTACGGTTACCACTCAGGCTGTGGAGAGGCGGGGCCGCACGGGCCCGAGGGAGGGGAGCAAGATCTCGTGAGAACGCCGAAAATGCGTCCGGACATGCGACGACCCCCGCCGGGGGGGAGAGCGGGGGTCGTCCCCACGGCCGACTCGGGGGGGGAGGAGTCGGGCCGGGTTAGCACGGTCGCGAACGATCCGTGACTTCCATGGTGTACCCGAGAGCCTTCTCAGGCAAACCCACGCGCCTCAGCTTACGCCGAATGGTGGGCCCTATGCTCGGCGTCGTGGAAAACCACTCCTTGCCTCGGACAGCTGCCTTCTTTGACCTGGACAAGACGGTCATTGCGAAGTCAAGCACTCTCACCTTCAGCAAGTCCTTCTACCGGGGTGGGCTGATCAACCGCCGGGCCGCACTGCGTACTGCCTATGCACAGTTTGTCTTCCTCGCCGGCCGCACCGATCACGAGCAGATGGAGCGGATGCGCAAGTACCTCTCCGCGCTCTGCCGAGGATGGAATGTCCAGCAGGTCAAGGAGATCGTCGCGGAGACCCTGCACGACCTCATCGACCCCATCATCTACGACGAGGCCGCCTCGCTCATCGACGAGCATCACACCGCCGGCCGCGATGTGGTGATCGTCAGCACCTCCGGCGCGGAGGTGGTCGAGCCGATCGGCGAGCTTCTGGGCGCGGACCGCGTGGTGGCCACTCGCATGGTCGTCGAGGATGGGGTGTTCACCGGAGAGGTGGAGTACTACGCCTATGGCCCGACCAAGGCGGAGGCGATCGCCGAGTTGGCGGAGTCGGAGGGCTACGACTTGTCGCGCTGTTACGCCTACAGCGATTCGGTGACCGATGTCCCGATGCTGGAGGCGGTCGGCCACCCCCATACGGTCAACCCGGACCGGGCGCTGCGGCGCGAGGCGGCGGCGCGCGGCTGGCCGGTGCTCTCGTTCAACCGTCCGGTGCGGTTGAAGCAGCGCAGACCCTCTCTCTCCATGCCACCGCGCCCGGTTCTCGCCGTCGCGGCGGCCGTCGGCGCGGCCGCCGCCACCGCCGGACTGCTGTGGTACACCAATCGGCGCCGCGCCCTTTATGCCCGCGTTTAGGGGTAACGGCAAAGATCTGCGGCGAGGGGTTCCGATTGACCTCTCGCAGGAGTACAAAGGAATCGACGGCCCGCGAGACCAGGGGTATCCGGGAGGAAACCCCCAGACGCCAAGGCCCCACGGACCGAGCACAGATGCTGAGCACCCACGCGACGTCGACCCGTCGATTACGGGCCAGCCGCACCAGGGACGGGCAGAAGTTCCCGACCTGATGGGCGATTGAGATTGCACGCATGGTAACCCGGCAGCTGTGCCAGCGGCGGTGCCCACGTGGTACCGCCGCAACTCTTGTCCGGGGCCGGTCCGGCTTGGTCCGACGTCAGACCGCACTCTCCCGCGTCAGCCCGCGCCTCTCCGACGTCAGGCCACACCCATCCGCGTCAGGCCGCCCCGCGCTGCAGGGCCTCGCAGACCGCCGTGGACTCCCGCACGCCGAGCTCAACCGCCCGTCCGCAGTGCGCGATCCACACCGCCATCCCCTCCGGCGTCCCCGAGGCATAGCCCTCCAGCGCGGCCATGTACGGCGCGGCGCCCAGCTCCGCGTATCCCACCTCGGCCGGGCAGATGGACTTCGGATCGAGACCGCTGCCGACCAGCACGATCCGTTCGGCCGCACGCGCCACCAGACCATTGCGGGAGACAAAGGGCCGCAGGGCGAGCAGTTCGCCATGCACCACCGCCGCCGTCACCAGCGCCGGAGCCTCACTGCCCGCGAGCAGCAGCCGGGCCAGCCCATCGAGCCGTCCCGCGACCTCGTCCGCGTCCGGCAGCGGCAGATCGGATCCGATCAGCGGCTCGTCCACCGGCTCACCCGACTGCCGTGGGCGGCCGATTCCCTCGTCGCCCTCCGCTCCTCCCGCCGCGACCAGATGCAGCCGGGCCAGCACCCGCAGCGGCGACTGCCGCCAGATGCTCAGCAGCTGCCCCGCCTCGGCGGTCAGCCGTAGCGCCGCCCCCACCGTGCGCGGCTCGCCCTCGACCCCGAAGTCGGTGCGCCGGCGCACCTCTTCCAGCGCCCAGTCCGCACCGGCCAGCGCGGCGGAACCCCGCGCTCCGCGCAACGCCGCCTCGGAGGTGACCTCATTGCTGCGGCGGCGCATCACCCGGTGCCCATAGACCCGGTCCACGGCGGTCCGTACGGCGTTCACGGACTCGGTCACGCCGGGCAGCGCGGCCAGGGTGGCGAGCGGATCAGCTGACGTACTCATGAGTACGACACTACGCACCTCGCGCTGGGCGCCCCTCGTTGGAGTGGTGTTCTTCACGTAAATCCCTCATGGTCCGGGATCACTCACCTACGCTAGGTGAACATGAAGATCGCTTTCGTAGGCAAGGGTGGAAGCGGCAAGACCACGCTGTCGTCGCTGTTCATCCGCCATCTCGCCACCACCCACGCCCCCGTCGTCGCCGTCGACGCCGACATCAATCAGCATCTGGGTGTGGCACTCGGACTCGACGAGGCGGAGGCCGCCGCACTGCCCGCGATGGGCGCCCATCTCCCGCTGATCAAGGACTACTTGCGCGGTACGAACCCCCGGATCGCCTCCGCCGAGACCATGATCAAGACCACCCCGCCTGGTGAAGGCTCGCGGCTGCTGCGGATCGGTGAGGACAACCCCGTCTACCAGGCCTGCGCCCGCACCCTGCCGCTCGACAACGGGTCGGTGCGGCTGATGGCGACAGGCCCCTTCACCGAATCCGACCTCGGCGTCGCCTGCTACCACTCCAAGGTCGGCGCGATCGAGCTCTGCCTGAACCATCTGGTCGACGGGCGCGGCGAGTTCATCGTCGTCGACATGACGGCGGGCAGCGATTCCTTCGCCTCCGGCCTCTTCACCCGCTTCGACATGACGTTCCTGGTGGCCGAGCCCACGCGTAAGGGCGTCTCCGTCTACCGCCAGTACAAGGAGTACGCCCGCGACTTCGATGTGGCGCTCAGAGTGGTCGGCAACAAGGTGCAGGGCCCGGACGACCTGGACTTCCTCCGGGCGGAGGTGGGCGATGACCTGCTGGTCGCGTTCGGCCACTCCGACTGGGTCCGGGCGATGGAGAAGGGCCGTGCGCCCCGGTTCGAGGAGCTGGAGGAGACGAACCGCGAGGCACTGCGGACACTGCAAGGCGCGGTCGACGCCTCGTACGAGCGGCGCGACTGGCAGCGGTACACCCGACAGATGGTGCACTTCCATCTGAAGAACGCGCAGAGCTGGGGGAATGCGAAGACGGGTGCCGACCTTGCCGCCCAGGTCGACCCCGCCTTCGGACTGCGGGAGTTCGTGCCGGAGGAGAGCTCGGCGGCTACTCCCGCTCCCGCTTAGCCGTCCGCGTGTGGTGCCCGGACGTCCGCTCATGAGCCGTTTCGCGATCGGACGTCCGCCCCAGGCTCGGCGGCCAGATAACTCTTCCAGCCACCCGGTGGCCGCATCCCGACGTCCAGCACCCGCAGCTTCACTCGAAGTGATTGCCGATGAACAGCGGTGCCCGGTTGCCCTCGTACGCCCGGTCGAAGGCGGCGGGCATGCCGTCGCGCATCGGACGGCCCCAGGTGGAGCACTTGGGCCGCTTGCCGTTCTTCTTGCGCGGCTTGTTGGCGAGGAAGTTGTACTTCAGGGAGAGCGTCTCGAACGCGCGGCCCGGTACCGGGATCCGCTGTAGCGGGAAGTCCCAGATGCCGTGGATCTCGCGGGTGCCGATCTCATTGCCGTCCAGCCAGGCACCGCGGAGCTGCTCCACCGTGGCCTTGATGCCCTCGACGTCGTTGAAGTCGATCGACGAGGCGCCGCGCCGGTGCCTGGGCGGGTCGTAGAGGTACCGGCGCGGAGAGCGCCACCGCCGCGACCAGCAGTGCAGTGACCTTCCTTCTGGCCCTTCTGCCTCCGCTGGCCCCCATACCGCCACCTCGATCCTCGTGTCGCGCTCTGCCCTGGGAGATCCGGCCGTATAGGCGAAAACCTCGCACAGGCGGAGAAAAGAACAGAGGATGACAAAGTGTTTTAAATGACTATTCACCCCGTAGGGGGAATACCGACCCACTCTCCCTCAAAAGACTTCCCAGCGACTTTACTCGGCATTACGATTCATTTACCAACGCTTGGAAGTCAGTACCGCAGTACGCCGTGACCCACGGCCGCGCGCCCATCCGCGACCGAAGCCCCGGAGGAGACGGGAATGTTGAAGCTCTTGGACAGGATCCACCGGGTCTACCGCCTCAGACACGGAGATCTCTCCGCCTCGGCCGCCCTCTTCCGATTCACCGTTCCTCTCTCACTGGGTATCGCCTCCGTCTCGCTGGGCATCGCGTCGGCCTGCGGTGCCTCGCTCCGGGCCGGACTCTTGGCCGCCGCCGCGGCCCTCGCGATCACCCTCCTCACGGCGCTCCTCCGACTCTCGGGCTCCCGGCTGCCCTCAGGCTCCGGGCGGCCTTCGGGCTCCGGGCGGCCTTCGGGCTCCGGGCGGGCGACGGGCCCCGGGCGGGCGACGGGCCCCGGGCGACCCTCAGGCTCCCGGCGACCTTCGGGCCCCGGGCGGTCAGCGGCCGATGGACGGGCGGCGCGGCGAGTCGCGGAGGCGGACGGCGTCCGGGCCTGCCGGCCGTGGACGCCTTGGCGCGATCACCACTGCACCCGTCCGGCCCCGGCGGCTTCGGGCGTCGGAGCGAGCGTCGCCGCCGGTGGGGACGCGGGCGGTCAGCTGCTCGGCGGGGTGAGCACGTTCCAGCGCCATACGGCACCGCTGGTCCGCGATGAGCTGGCCCGGCTGGCGCGGGAGGGGCAGCGACCCAGCCAGCTGTTCCTCACCTGCGCCGACTCCCGCCTGGTGACCAGCATGATCACCTCCAGCGGCCCCGGAGATCTGTTCACCGTGCGCAATGTCGGCAATCTGGTGCCACCACCGGGCGCCGATGACTCCTGCGACTCGGTGGGCGCGGCGATCGAGTACGCGGTGGAGGTGCTGAAGATCAGCAGCATCACGGTGTGCGGCCACTCCGGATGCGGTGCGATGCAGGCGCTGCTCGACCCATCGGCGCCGGTCCGCACACCGCCCCATCCCGGGGCGCCCACCGTCGGCACCGAGGTATACGCCGGGCCTGGGGCGCCCTCCGACAGACCCGAGGCATCCGCTGGCGGGCCCGGGGCATCCTCCGACGGGGACGGGACGCCGCTGGAGCGCTGGCTGCGCCACGGTAGACCGGCGCTGGCACGGATGGAGCGGATCGGTCGGCTGGGGCGCGGCGAGGTCGGCCTGTCGAACCGGGCGGTCGCCGATGACGCGGAGCGGCTGGCGCTGGTCAATGTGAGACAGCAGCTCGACCATCTGATGGAGCACGCCTGTGTGGCACGGCGGGTGGCGGAGGGCGGGCTGGCAGTGCATGGCATGTATTTCCAGGTGGCGGAGGCCCAGGCGTATGTCCTGGACACGGGTACGGGGAGGTTTCTGCCCGTCCGCCCGGACCATGGCGTGCCGGACCATGGCGCGTCGATGCCCGTCTGCCTCGCCGCCACGGCGGCCCCCACCCGGCTCGGTAGCGGTCGTTCCGGCGCGGCGGAGCGAGGCGACGACCCCGTTCAGGGCGCTCTGGAGCTGGGACGGTGACGTACACGACTAAAGGTCTAAACCAATTCTCGGCGACAGCCCTTGTCAGGGTGTGCCGTTGGCTGATGAGCTATGGCCTGGGACACAACGGACACCCTGGGAATGGGAGATGTCGTGAGTAACGAGAGCCTGGCCAACCTTCTTCGGGAGGAGCGTCGCTTCGCGCCGCCCGCCGAGCTGACCGCGAACGCCAATGTCACGGCCGAGGCGTATGAGCGGGCGAAGGCGGACCGCCTGGGCTTCTGGGCCGAGCAGGCCCGTCGGCTGTCCTGGGCGACCGCGCCGACCGAGACACTCGACTGGTCGAACCCGCCCTTCGCGAAGTGGTTCGCCGACGGCAAGCTCAATGTGGCGTACAACTGCGTCGACCGGCATGTCGAGAACGGCCTGGGCGACCGGGTGGCGCTGCACTTCGAGGGCGAGCCCGGCGACACCCGCTCCCTCACCTACGCCGAGCTGCAGCGAGAGGTCTCCCAAGCGGCCCACGCACTGACCGAGTTGGGTGTCCGGTCGGGCGACCGGGTCGCGATCTACATGCCGATGATCCCGGAGACCGTGATCGCGATGCTGGCCTGCGCCCGCATCGGCGCCCCGCATTCGGTGGTCTTCGGCGGCTTCTCGGCCGACGCTCTCGCCACCCGTATCCAGGACGCCGACGCCCGGGTCATCATCACCGCCGACGGCGGCTACCGCCGCGGCAAGCCGTCCGCGCTCAAGCCCGCCGTCGACGAGGCGCTCACCCGGCCCGGCACCGAGAACGTGCGCAATGTGCTGGTCGTCCGCCGCACCGGCCAGGAGGTGGACTGGAGCGAGGGCCGCGACGTCTGGTGGCACGAGATCGTGGAGCGCCAGCCGGAGCAGCACACCCCCGAGGCGTTCGACGCCGAGCACCCGCTGTTCATCCTCTACACCTCGGGCACGACCGGTAAGCCGAAGGGCATCCTGCACACCTCCGGCGGCTACCTCACCCAGGTCTCCTACACCCACCACGCCGTCTTCGACCTCAAGCCGGAGACCGATGTCTTCTGGTGCACGGCGGACGTCGGCTGGGTCACCGGCCACTCGTACATCGTCTACGGCCCGCTCTCCAACGGCGCCACCGAGGTGCTCTACGAGGGCACCCCGGACACCCCGCACCAGGGCCGCTGGTGGGAGGTCGTCCAGAAGTACGGGGTCACCATCCTGTACACCGCCCCGACCGCGATCCGCGCCTGCATGAAGTGGGGCGACGACATCCCGGCCAAGTTCGACCTCTCCTCGCTGCGGATCCTCGGCTCCGTCGGCGAGCCCATCAACCCCGAGGCATGGGTCTGGTACCGCAAGCACATCGGCGCTGACACCACTCCCGTCGTCGACACCTGGTGGCAGACCGAGACCGGCGGCATCATGATCAGCCCGCTGCCGGGCGTCACCGCCGCCAAGCCCGGTTCGGCCCAGGTCGCGCTGCCGGGCATCGCCGCCACCGTCGTGGACGACGAGGCCAATGAGGTGCCGAACGGCCATGGCGGCTATCTGGTGCTCACCGAGCCGTGGCCGTCCATGCTCCGCACCATCTGGGGCGACGACCAGCGCTACCTGGACACCTACTGGTCCCGCTTCGACAAGCGCTACTTCGCGGGCGACGGCGCCAAGAAGGACGACGACGGCGACATCTGGCTGCTCGGCCGGGTCGACGATGTGATGCTGGTCTCCGGCCACAACATCTCCACGACCGAGGTCGAGTCGGCCCTCGTCTCGCACCCCAAGGTCGCCGAGGCGGCGGTCGTCGGTGCCACCGACCCACAGACCACCCAGGCCATCTGCGCGTTCGTCATCTTGCGCGGCACCGCGGCCGAGGACGAGGGCCTGGTCGAGGAGTTGCGGGCGCATGTGGCCAAGCAGCTCGGCCCGATCGCCAAGCCCAAGCGGATCCTGCCGGTGGCCGAGCTGCCCAAGACCCGCTCCGGCAAGATCATGCGGCGTCTGCTGCGCGATGTCGCCGAGAACCGGGCCCTGGGCGATGTCACCACGCTCACCGACTCCTCCGTCATGGAGCTGATCCAGAGCAAGCTGCCCTCCGCCCCCAGCGAGGACTGATCGCGGCACCCGCGCCGAACAGACGAGGGGCGCTCCCGCCTGGCGGGGCGCCCCTTCGCTGTGGCTGCCACCGGTGAACCGTCACGGGCGGCCGTTACGGGCGGCCGTCACGGGCAGCCGTCACCCGCGGCCGCCGCAGGTGGCTTGCACGCGCGGCCGCCACAGGTGGCTGTCGCAGGTGGCCGTCGCAGGTGGCCGTCGCAGGTGGCTGTCGCAGGTGGCCGTCGCACAAAAATTGCGACAAGATGATGGAGGAGCGCCGGGAAGTCTGGTCGGCATACGCCATACGTGTATCCGCACCTCGACCCACCCAGGAGGCCCGCCCGTGGCCGCGCCCACCAGCCGCAAGTTTCTCGGACGCCTGTCGCTGTCCGAGCGGACGTTCGTCATCGACGCGCTGCGCACCGAGACCGTCGGTGGTGTGATCCTCCTAGTGGCCGCCATCGTGGCGCTGATCCTCGCCAACACCCCCCTCAGCGGCGTCTACGGCGACATCAGGGACTTCTCCTTCGGCCCCCAGGCGCTGCATCTGCGTCTCTCGGTCGCCTCCTGGGCCACCGACGGGCTGCTGACGATCTTCTTCTTCGTCGCCGGTATCGAGCTCAAGCGCGAGCTGGTGGCGGGCGAGCTGCGCGACCCCAAGGCCGCCGCGCTGCCCGTGATCGCCGCCGTCTGCGGCATGGTCGTGCCCGCGCTCGTCTATGTCATCGTCAGCGCGAGCGGCGGCGGCAGTCTCAAGGGCTGGGCCGTGCCGACCGCCACCGATATCGCCTTCGCACTCGCCGTCCTCGCCGTGATCGGCACCGCGCTGCCCGCCGCGCTGCGCGCCTTCCTGCTCACTCTCGCGGTCGTCGACGATCTCGGCGCGATCGTCATCATCGCGATCTTCTTCACCCAGCACATCAACTTCGTCGCCCTGATCCTGTCGGTCGCCGCGCTCGCCCTCTTCTGGCTGCTGCACCGCAAGGGCGTCCGGACGGCCTGGATATATGTCCCGCTCGCCGTGGTGATCTGGGCGCTGATGCATGCCAGCGGTGTGCATGCCACCATCGCCGGCGTCGCGATGGGCCTGATGCTGCGCTGCACCGTACGGGACGGTGAGGAGCGCTCCCCCGCCGAGCGTGTCGAGCACCGGGTGCGCCCGGTGTCGGCGGGGGTGGCGGTACCGCTGTTCGCGCTGTTCGCGGCCGGGGTGCCGCTCTCCGGCGGTGCCGTGGCGGATGTCTTCACCCGCCCGGAGACCCTCGGCGTCGTCCTCGGTCTCGTCGTGGGCAAGGCCGTCGGCGTCTTCGGCGGCTCCTGGTGCGCCGCCCGCTTCACCAGGGCCGAGCTGAACGAAGACCTGGCCTGGGCCGATGTCTTCGCCGTGGCCACCCTCGCCGGAATCGGCTTCACCGTCTCCCTCCTCATCGACGAACTCGCCTTCCCCGACGACCCCACGCTCGCCGAGGAGATCAAGGCGGCGGTCCTCATCGGCTCGCTGACCGCCGCCCTCTTCGCCGGGGTCCTCCTCAAACTGCGCAACACCAAGTACCAGCGGCTGTGTCAGGAGGAGGAGCGGGACGAGGACATGGACGGCATCCCGGATATCTATGAGCTCGACAGCCCCGCGTACCACCTCCGGATGGCCGCCATTCACGAGGCAAAGGCCGCCGAGCACCGGCGGCTTGCCGAAGTGGCTGCCGCGAACGACTCCGGCGACGATGGTCCGGCATGATCTGAGAGGCTTGACACCCGTAGAAATGCGCAGAAGACGTAGCAAGCACCACGAGGTACCAAGCACTGACGGCGTGCCAAGCGCTGACGACGTGCCAAGCACGAACGACGCGGCACGAGCGCAAGACGCACAAGACACGAGCGGTAAGACGCACAAGAGCAGAGGGAGATGGCGATGAGCGCAGCCGACGACGGCGGCAACCGCAGCCTCGGCCAGCTGGTGGCGACGGCGACCACCGAGCTGTCGGCGCTGGTGCACGACGAGATCGCGCTGGCCAAGGCCGAGCTCCGGGTGGGGGCCAAGAAGGCCGTGGTCGGCAGCGGCGCGGGGATGGCGGCCGGGGTGCTGCTGCTGTTCTCGCTGCCGGTGCTGAGTTTCGCCCTCGCCTACGGCATGCGCTCGTGGACCGGTCTCGGCCTCGCCTGGTGCTTCCTGATCGTGGGCGGTATCTACTGGCTGTTCGCCGGGATCCTGGGTCTGCTGGCGCTGCTGAAGTTCAAGAAGGTCAAGGCGCCGAAGCGGTCGATTTCCTCGTCCAAGGAGACGGCCGCCGTACTGGGGAGCGTCAAGCCGCATCCGCGTGCCGGGAGCAATGGCGGACGCCCGGCGCGGGATGTGACACGCTCGTCGGCATGACCGTCCCTGATACCTCCGCGTCGGTCGTACGGCTCGACGGCCCCTGGACCCACCGGGATGTCGCGGCCAACGGCGCGCGCTTCCACATCGCCGAGCAGGGTGACGGCCCGCTGGTACTGCTGTTGCACGGCTTTCCGCAGTTCTGGTGGACCTGGCGGCACCAACTGCCCGCGCTCGCCGACGCCGGCTACCGCGCGGTCGCGATGGATCTGCGCGGGGTGGGCGGCAGCGACCGTACGCCGCGGGGTTACGACCCGGCCAACCTCGCCCTCGACATCACCGGTGTGATCCGCTCGCTGGGCGAGCCGGACGCCGCACTCGTAGGCCATGACCTGGGCGGATATCTGGCGTGGACGGCCGCCGTGATGCGGCCGAAGCTGGTGCGGCGGCTCGCGGTGGCCTCGATGCCGCATCCCCGCCGCTGGCGCTCGGCGATGGTCGCGGACGTCAAGCAGAGCGCGGCCAGCTCCCATATCTGGGGTTTCCAGCGGCCCTGGCTGCCCGAGCGGCAGTTGGTCGCGGACGACGCCGCGGCCGTGGGGCGGTTGATCCGGGACTGGTCCGGACCGCGGCTGCCCGAGGACGAGGCGGTGGAGGTCTATCGGCGGGCGATGTGCATCCCCTCGACCGCGCACTGCTCGATCGAGCCGTACCGCTGGATGGTGCGGTCGCTGGCGCGGCCGGACGGTTTCCAGTTCAACCGGCGGATGAAGCGGCCGGTGCGGGTGCCGACCCTGCATCTGCACGGGTCACTCGACCCGGTGACGCGCACCCGTAGCGCGGCGGGCTCCGGGGAGTATGTCGAGGCGCCCTACCGCTGGCGGCTCTTCGACGGGCTCGGCCACTTCCCGCACGAGGAGGACCCCCAGGCCTTCACCACCGAGCTGATCAACTGGCTGAAGGACCCCGAACCCGACCGCTGAGCGTCATCGGACGTACGCATTCCGACCACGTTCCCCCGCGCGGGCGAACATCTGTTTTTCGAACAGCCAATTGCCTGGAGCATAGGCCAATTGCCGCAGCCAGCGGCGATTACGGACCTTGGGTCAGGGGCACACACCGAGGTATGGGCTGGACGCACGACTACCGTGACGCACCAAACAGCCGCGGCCCCGAGGCCGCCGCTACTGCCAATGCCGCGCTGAGTGTTTCCGAGCGGGGCGGCTCCGGGCCTACCCAAGGCCATGACCCGAACATCGGGATTCCCCGCATCATCCGCCGCCGGGCCCGGTGGGTCTCGGCGCGACTGCGCCATCCACGCGGCCGCTAGCAGCGTCTCGGGCGCGGCCCGGGGCCACAGCGACACCGGAAACTAGAGGGCACACCCCTGGCTGTCCACCGGCTGATCGGCCGTGCGCCCCTTCTGGATGTCCTCGCTCACTTCGTCCGACGTCAGCGCGTATCCGGTGTTGGCGTCGTCGAGGGACTTGGCGAACACCACGCCGTACACCCGCCCCTGCGGGGTGAGCAGCGGACCGCCGGAGTTGCCCTGCCGCACCGTCGCGTACAGCGAGTACACATCGCGGCGCACGGTGGAGCGGCGGTAGATGTCGGGGCCATTGGCCTCGATACGGCCGCGGACGCGGGCGGCGCGCACATCGAAGGCGCCGTTCTCCGGGAAGCCGGCGACGATCGCGCCATCACCGGTGCGCGCGTCGTCCTGCGCGAACTGCAGCGCCGGGGCCTGCAATGAGGGCACATCGAGGACCGCGATATCGCGCTTCCAGTCGTACAGCACGACCTTGGCGTCATAGAGCCGGCCCTCGCCGCCTATCTGCACGGTCGGGTCGCTGACGCCGCCGACGACATGGGCGTTGGTCATGACCCGGTTCGGGGCGAAGACGAAGCCGCTGCCCTCGAGGACCTTGCCGCAGCTGGGGGCGGTGCCGACGACCTTGACGATGCTCTCCTGCGCCCGTGTGGCCACCGGGGACTGGGCGAGCGCGGGGTCGGGCTGCGGCACCGTGGTGATCGGCTCGTTGGCGAAGGGCGAGAAGACCTGCGGGAAGCCGTTCTGCGCGAGCACCGAGGAGAAGTCGGTGAACCAGGTGTTCGCCTCGTCCGGAACGACGCGGGACACCCCGAGCAGCACCTTGGAGTCGCGGACCTCCCTGCCCAGGGTGGGGAGCGAGGTCTGGGCCACCAGGGAGCCGATCAGCCAGGCCACCAGCAGCATCGCCAGGACGTTCACCAGCGCGCCGCCGGTCGCGTCCAGGGCGCGCGCCGGTGACCAGGTGATGTACCGCCGGAGCTTGTTCCCCAGGTGGGTGGTGGCCGCCTGGCCGACCGAGGCGCACACGATCACCAGGACGATCGCCACCACGGCACCGACGGTGCCGGGGGATGTCTTGTCGTCGGTGGTGCCGTCCCATATGAGCGGCAGCAGATAGATCGCGATCAACCCACCACCGATGAACCCCGTCACCGACAGCACGCCGACGACGAACCCCTGGCGGTAGCCGACGATCGCGAACCACACGGCGGCGAGCAGCAGCAGGATGTCCAGCACATTCACCGGAACACCGTCTCACGCGCGCCAGTCGAGTGGGACGCGCTTGGCTCGGTCCCACGGTCGCTCCCACCCCGCGTAATGCAGGATGCGATCGATCACTCCGGCGGTGAAACCCCAGACCAGAGCGGATCCCACCAGGAAGGCGGGCCCCCGGTGGCCGCTGGGGTGGACGGTGGTGGCCCGGTTCTCCGGGTCCGTGAGATCCGCCACGGGGACCGTGAAGACCCGGGCCGTCTCGGCCGGGTCCACCGGCCCGACCGGGGTGGGCCGACGCCACCAGCCCAGCACCGGGGTGACGACGAAGCCGCTCACCGGGATGTAGAGCCGCGGCAGCACCGCGAAGACCTGGACCCCCGAGGGGTCGAGCCCGGTCTCCTCCTCGGCCTCGCGCAGCGCCGCGCGCAGCGGACCCTCCTCCTCCGGATCGCCGTCCTCCGGGTCGAGGGCGCCGCCGGGGAAGGAGGGCTGGCCGGCGTGCGAGCGCAGCGAGCCGGAGCGCTCCATGAGCAGCAGCTCCGGGCCCCCGGGGCCCTCGCCGAAGAGCACCAGCACGGCGGAGGGACGGCCTCCGCCCTGCGCGGGCGGCAGAAACCGGCTCAGCTGGCGCGGCTCGATCGTCTCGGCCAGCCGGGCCACCGGGAGCAGCCACTCCGGCAGCCCCTGGGCGCTGACCTCCACATCCCCGTAGGTGCTCGTCATTCGGCGGCCCCCAGGGGGGCGGCTGGGCGGCCGGGGTAGTCGGACGGCGGGCGCAGGCGCTGGCCAGGCTGGCCGCCCATCTCGTACTTCAGCAGCTTCTTCGCCTTGTCCGGGTCGGTCTCGCCCTCCCCGAACGCCGGGCAGAGCGGGGCGATCGGGCAGGCGCCGCACGCGGGCTTGCGGGCGTGGCAGACGCGGCGGCCGTGGAAGATGATGCGGTGCGAGAGCATCGTCCACTCGCTCTTGGGGAAGAGCGCGGCGATCTCGGCCTCGACCTTCTCGGGGTCCTCCTGGGCGGTCCACTTCCAGCGCCGCACCAGCCGCCCGAAGTGGGTGTCCACGGTCAGGCCCGGCACCCCGAAGGCATTGCCGAGCACCACATTGGCTGTCTTACGGCCGACACCGGGCAGGGTGACCAGGTCCTCGAGCCGGCCCGGGACCTCGCCGCCGAACCGGTCGCGGAGGGCGGCGGAGAGGCCGAGCAGCGATTTGGCCTTGGCGCGGAAGAAGCCGGTGGGCCTGATCAGCTGCTCCAGGGCCTCCGGGTCGGCGGCGGCCATGTCCTCGGGCGTCGGATACGCGGCGAAGAGCGCGGGGGTGGTCTGGTTGACCCGCAGATCGGTGGTCTGGGCCGACAGGACCGTGGCCACCAGCAGCTGGAACGAGTTCTCGAAGTCCAGCTCGGGATGGGCGTACGGATACACCTCGGCGAGCTCGCGGTTGATGCGCCGGGCGCGGCGGACGAGGGCGAGCCGGGACTCGGGACGGGCGCCCTTCGAGCCCTTGACCGATTTATGCGGTTTCGAGCCTTCTGTCGAGTCGGCGGAATCTTGTTCGCCCACAGCGGAATTACGAGGTGCGGTCACCCGTCCGGCCCCCTTGCCCTGTGCTCTCACCGGCGTATTGGACACCCGGCCAGCCTAAGCCCACCCACTGACATCCGGCCCGGCCGCCGTGAAGAGGCCCCCAATCGGACCCCTGCCGCACAGCTCGGCAGGCCAGTGCGTCAAACTTGTGATTGATCGCACTGTTTTACCGTCCGGCATCATGGGGACGTCGGTCCCCTGTGCATGTCGACAAGGAGAGACTCGTGGACGACGTTCTGCGGCGCGCCCCGCTCTTCGCGGCGCTCGATGACGAGCAGGCCGCTGAGCTGCGCGCCTCCATGGGAGAGGTCACCCTCGCGCGGGGTGACGCGCTCTTCCACGAAGGGGACCCCGGCGATCGCCTGTACGTGGTCACCGAGGGCAAGGTGAAGCTCCACCGCACCTCTCCCGACGGCCGCGAGAACATGCTGGCCGTGCTCGGCCCCGGCGAGCTGATCGGCGAACTGTCGCTCTTCGACCCGGGCCCGCGCACCGCCACCGCCACCGCGCTGACCGAAGTCAAGCTGCTCGGTCTCGGCCACGGCGATCTCCAGCCGTGGCTGAACGCCCGGCCCGAGGTCGCCTCCGCGCTGCTGCGCGCGGTCGCCCGGCGCCTGCGCAAGACCAACGACCAGATGTCCGACCTGGTCTTCTCCGACGTCCCCGGCCGGGTCGCCAGGGCCCTGCTGGACCTGTCGCGCCGCTTCGGCGTGCAGTCGGAGGAAGGCATCCATGTCGTCCACGACCTGACCCAGGAGGAACTGGCCCAGCTGGTCGGCGCCTCCCGCGAGACCGTCAACAAGGCGCTCGCCGACTTCGCGGGCCGCGGCTGGCTGCGGCTGGAGGCGCGCGCGGTGATCCTGCTGGACGTCGAGCGGCTGGCCAAGCGCTCCCGCTGACGCCGGACGGAGCACGAAAGACCGACCGTAAGGGGCCCGCCGGAATCCGGTGGGCCCCTTACGGCGCTCATGAACGGCCGGCCCCAGGCGCTCAGCCCGTGCTCGCGCGGTCAGATCAGCCCGTGCTCGCGCAGATAGTCCAGCTGGGCCCGGACCGACAGCTCCGCCGCCGGCCACAGGGACCGGTCCACGTCCGCGTACACATGGGCCACGACCTCCGAGGGCGTCCGGTAGCCGTCCTCGACCGCCGTCTCCACCTGCGCCAGCCGGTTGGCACGATGCGCGAGGTAGTACTCCACGGCGCCCCGGGCGTCGTTCAGCACCGGCCCATGGCCCGGCAGGACGGTGTCCACCCCGTCGTCCACCGTCAGCGAGCGCAGCCGCCGCAGCGAGTCCAGGTAGTCGCCGAGCCGCCCGTCCGGATGCGCGACGACGGTCGTGCCGCGCCCGAGCACCGTGTCGCCCGTAAGGACCGCGCCATCGGCCGGAAGGTGGAAGGACAGCGAGTCGGCGGTGTGGCCGGGCGTGGGCACCACCCGCAGCTCCAGACCGCCGGTGGTTATGACGTCCCCCAGCTCCAGCCCCTCGTCCCCCAGCCGCAGCGCCGGATCCAGCGCCCTTACGGACGTCCGCGTCAGCTCCGCGAAGCGCGCCGCGCCCTCCGCGTGGTCCGGGTGGCCATGGGTGAGCAGCGTCAGCGCGACCCGCCTGCCCGCCCGCTCGGCGGTCGCGATGACCTCCTTGAGGTGGGCGTCGTCCAGCGGCCCGGGATCGATGACGACGGCAAGGTCGGAGTCGGGCTCGGCGACGATCCAGGTGTTGGTGCCGTCCAGGGTCATGGGCGAGGCGTTCGGCGCCAGGACGCAGACGGCCCGGTCGGTGGCCGAGCCACCGATGGTGCCCCCGCGCGGCTGGCCGGGCAGAGCGGATGCGTACGTCATGCGGAGGGTCCCCCCGTGGCTCCCGGGATGTGCTTGGTGAACTCATCATGGCCCGGCCAGCTCAGCACCAGCTCCCCGTTCTCCACCCGGGCCCGGGCCAGGACCGGCGTCAGGTCCCGGTCCGCCGCGGCGGCCAGCGCGTCGGCGACCGAGCCGTAGTCCGCGAGCTGGCGCAGCGTCGCGATCGTGGGCGGCATCATCAGCAGCTCGCCCCGGTCGTAGCCGTCGGCCGCGTCACCCGGACGGATCCAGACGGTCCGGTCCGCCTCCGTGGAGGCATTACGGGTGCGCTGCCCCCGCGGCAGCGCAGCCACGAAGAACCAGGTGTCGTAGCGGCGCGGTTCGAACTCCGGGGTGATCCAGCGCGCCCAGCAGCTCAGCAGGTCCGAGCGGAGTACGAGCCCCCGGCGGTCCAGGAACTCCGCGAAGGACAGATCCCGGGCGACCAGCGCCGCGCGGTCCGCCTCCCAGTCGTCCCCCGTCGTGTCCGCGACCACGGTGTGCGGCGTCGGGCCCGCGAGCAGCACCCCCGCCTCCTCGAAGGTCTCGCGAACCGCCGCGCACACGATGGCCTGGGCCTGCGTCCCCTCGCTCGGATCCAGGCCGAGCCGCCGCGCCCACTGCGCCCGAGAGGGACCGGCCCAGGTGACCATCCGCTCGTCGCGCGGGTCCACGGCCCCGCCCGGATAGGCGTACGCGCCTCCGGCGAAGGCCATGGAGGCGCGTCTGCGCAGCATGTAGACGGCGGGACCGGTGGCCCCTCCCGCCGCGTCCGGCAGGCCCTCTGGGGTCGTTTCGGAGCCTTCCGCGGACTCCGCGGGCTCCGGCGCCCCCGCGGACTCCCGCGCGGTGCCGGGCCGCTCCGCCGCGTCGGGCTCGTCGGGTGTGTGCTCCCCGTCCCCGCCCGGTGCGTCCTGCGCGTCCTGTGGTGCGTCCTGCCCGGCCGTTCCGTGCGGTCCGTCCCGCAGCAGCAGGACCGTGGCGGCCCGGCGCGGTGCCACCGGTGTGAGCTCACCGGCCGACAGGAGCCGGATCCGCTCTGGCCACTCGGGTGGGTACCACTGGCCATTCGTAGTGGACATGGCCGGATGCTATGCGCTTACGGGCTGATGTTCGAGTGGCCCCCGCGGCGCCACGCCGGGGCCGGTCCGCGCACCGGCCGTCACACCGGTCCGCGTCCACGTACCGACTGCGCGTGCGCCCGCCGGCTCGCCGTCGGGACCGCTCGGCGGTCCGCGACCCGGCGTCCGCTAGTCCGCGACCTCGACCTGGATCTCGACCTCGACCGGCGCGTCCAGGGGCAGCACCGCCACGCCCACCGCGCTGCGCGCGTGCACGCCCGCGTCGCCCAGGGCCTCGCCCAGCAGCTCGCTCGCGCCGTTGATGACGCCCGGCTGGCCGGTGAAGTCCGGGGCGGAGGCGACGAAGCCGACGACCTTCACGACCCGCACGATCCGGTCGAGGTCGCCGACGACCGACTTCACGGCGGCCAGCGCGTTCAGCGCACAGACGCGCGCCAGGTCCTTGGCCTCCTCGGGGGTGACCTCCGCGCCGACCTTGCCGGTCACGCCCAGCTTCCCCTCGACCAGCGGCAGCTGGCCCGAGGTGTAGACGTACGGGCCGGTGCGGAGCGCGGGCACATAGGAGGCCAGGGGTGCCGCGACCGCGGGCAGCTTCAGGCCGAGCCCGGCGAGCCTGCCCTCGACCGTGCCGCCCGCCATCAGCCCTTCTCCCGCTTCAGATAGGCCACCAGCTGCTCCGGGTTCGGGCCGGGGACCACCTGGACCAGCTCCCAGCCGTCCTCGCCCCAGGTGTCCAGAATCTGCTTCGTGGCGTGCACGAGCAGCGGTACGGTCGCGTATTCCCACTTGGTCATGGGGCCGACTGTAATGCCTCTCCGCCGGGCCCTGGTGCGTAGGGCGAGGGGGGACTGGTTAGGCTCCCCACTGTGAGCAGGCTCCATGTCATCAGTGGCAAGGGCGGAACCGGCAAGACCACGGTCGCCGCCGCACTCGCGCTGGCCCTCGCGGCCGATGGCAGGCAAACCCTGCTGGTGGAGGTCGAGGGCCGCCAGGGCATCGCACAGCTCTTCGAGACGGAGCCGCTGCCCTATGAGGAGCGGAAGATCGCCACCGCACCGGGCGGCGGGGAGGTGCACGCTCTGGCGATCGATCCGGAGTTCGCACTTCTGGACTACCTCCATATGTTCTACAAGCTGGGCTCGGCCGGACGTGCCCTCAAGAAGCTCGGCGCGATCGACTTCGCGACCACCATCGCCCCGGGGCTGCGGGACGTCCTGCTGACCGGCAAGGCGTGCGAGGCGGTGCGCCGTAAGGGCAAGGACGGCCGCTTCGTCTACGACTTCGTGGTCATGGACGCACCGCCCACCGGCCGCATCACCCGCTTCCTGAACGTCAACCACGAGGTGGCCGGGCTGGCCAGGACCGGCCCGATACACAATCAGGCCCAGGCCGTGATGCGCGTCCTGAAGTCCCCCCAGACGGCGGTCCACATGGTGACCCTGCTGGAGGAGATGCCGGTCCAGGAGACCGCGGACGGCATCGACGAGCTGCGCGCCGACGGCCTTCCGACGGGCGGGGTCATCATCAACATGGTCCGCCCGGCGATCCTCGACCACGAGGCCGTCGAGGTGGCCGCCAACGGGCAGCGCGCGGCCGTCGCCAAGGCGCTCTCCCAGGCGGGCCTGGGCGGTGCGCGCCGCGGCGGCATGGCCGAGCGGCTGGTCGACCCGCTGCTGGAGCAGGCGCGCGAGCACGCCGAGCGGGTGGCGCTGGAGCGGGCGCAGCGCGCCGAGCTGACCGGCCTGGGGCTGCCGCTGCACGAGTTGGAGCTGCTCACGGACGGCATCGACCTGGCCGGGCTGTACCGGCTCGCGGCGGATCTGCGCAAGCAGTGGCCGGCGTGAGCGGCGCCCGCCGTAAGGGCGCCACGGCGGACACCACGGACAACGAGTCGTACGCAGGAGGCGGCATGAGCATGGACGTGGCACCCCGGCTGGACATCGACGTCCTGCTGGACGATCCGCAGACCCGCATCGTGGTGTGCTGCGGCTCCGGTGGCGTCGGTAAGACCACCACCGCCGCCGCCCTGGGTGTACGGGCCGCCGAGCGCGGCCGTAAGGCCGTCGTCCTCACCATCGACCCGGCCCGCCGGCTCGCGCAGTCCATGGGCATCGACGCGCTGGACAACATCCCGCGCCGGGTGGAGGGCGTGGGCGGCGGGAACGGCGGCGAACTGCACGCCATGATGCTCGACATGAAGCGGACGTTCGATGAGTTCGTGGAGGCGCACGCCGACCCCGAGCGCGCCCGGGCGATCCTCGCGAACCCCTTCTACCAGTCGCTCTCGGCCGGTTTCGCGGGCACGCAGGAGTACATGGCCATGGAGAAACTCGGCCAGCTCCGGGCCCGCGACGAATGGGACCTGATCATCGTCGACACCCCGCCCAGCCGGTCGGCGCTGGACTTCCTGGACGCGCCGAAACGTCTCGGCTCCTTCCTGGACGGGAAGTTCATCAAGGTCCTGATGGCCCCGGCCAAGGTGGGCGGCAAGGCCGGGATGAAGTTCCTGAACGTAGGCGTCTCGATGATGACGGGCACGGTCAGCAAGGTGCTCGGCGGGCAGCTGATGCGCGACGTTCAGACGTTTGCTGCCGCGATGGACACCATGTTCGGCGGATTCCGTACTCGCGCGGAGGCCACCTACCGGCTCCTACAGGCTCCGGGTACGGCCTTCCTCGTGGTGGCCGCGCCCGAGCGGGACGCCCTGCGGGAGGCCGCGTACTTCGTGGAACGGCTGGCCGCGGACCAGATGCCGCTGGCCGGGCTGGTGCTGAACCGGGTCCACGGCAGCGGTGCCGAACAGCTGTCGGCGGAACGAGCGTTGGCCGCCGCGGAGATCCTGACCCTGGCGGGCGATCCCGTGGATCCGGACGATGCGCTCGCGAAGGCCGCGGAGGGAAGCGATCCGGCCAAGAACGGCGCCGGGGCAGAAAATCTTGCCAACGGCGGATTTGTCGATCCCCCCTCAGGGAATGCTCAAGCGCGGAACCCCTCGGCAGCGGACCCCGACGTCTCCCCCACGTCGGCGGACTCCTCGGCGGAGCGGCTCGCCGCGGGACTGCTTCGGCTGCACGCGGAGCGTATGCAGGTGCTCGGACGCGAGCAGCGCACACACGACCGCTTCACGGCGCTCCACCCCGAGGTTCCGGTGGCCCAAGTGGCCGCACTCCCTGGCGACGTACACGACTTGGCGGGGCTGCGGGCGATCGGCGAACGCCTGGCGGTCCCGCCGGAGCGGACCAATCGCGTGGCGGGCTGAGTCGGTGCCCGCCGGGCGGTCGGCCGCCCGCGCATGGATGGAGACGCACGACAGCACGACAGGACAACAGACAGCACGCATAGGCGAACAGCGACAGCGGTGATGGACCGCATGGCGCGCGGGCCTCACAGCTGGGTCTCGGGCCTCGCGGGCTTCGGGGCCTCAGACTCCGGCGGACGCGGCTACCGGGCTGGCGGCCTACGGCGCACGCACGCACAGCCAGACCCACGCCCCGCACGCAGGCAGACCCACGCCCCACACGCGGGCAGACAGACAGGCAGGCCACAGTCACCGTCGGCCGAGGGCGTCACCGGTAGCCGAAAGCAGCACCAGTGGCCTGGGCCGCGGACCAACCCCCGGTCCGCGAAGACCTGTTAGCCATGTCTCACCAGGCCATGCCACAGGAAGACGTGTCACCCGAGGCCACGTCACACGAGGCCATGCCACAAGTAGCCATGTCACCCGAGGCCGTGCCACACGCGCCCACAGCCCCACGGCCGACCGCGGCCAGGGCCGCGGTCGTGCTCGGAGGCGTGCGCGTACCCGTACCCGCCCCTGACGAGGCGCGCCCGTACTCGCACCCCCACTCGTGCCGAGACGAGAGGTGGGTGAGGTGATGGCGAGCTATCCGACCGCGGCGAAGCGCTCGTAGTCCTCGTCGTCGAAGGGCAGAATCCCCGCGCTGCGCTCGTACTCGATGCGCGCGGTCTCCAGGAGCCTGCGCCAGGAGGTCACCGTCGGTCGGCGGCGCAGCAGTGCTCGCCGCTCGCGCTCGGTCATCCCTCCCCACACACCGAACTCCACGCGGTTGTCCAAGGCATCCGCAAGGCACTCGGTGCGCACCGGGCATCCGGTGCAGACCGCTTTGGCCCTGTTCTGTGCCGCGCCCTGGACGAACAGTTCATCTGGATCAGTAGTGCGGCAGGCGGCCTGCGCACTCCAGTCGGTTACCCAGCCCATGCTGGCGCCGTCCTCTCCCGAATCGGAGCTCCCCCACGGCGACAAACGGCATATTCACCGTCGCCAGTTGAGGACGTTACGGAAGCGAGACACAGCGCAACACCCCCTGCAGGCCCAATCTTGAATGGTCCGAACGGACTATGGGTACGCGGCAGATCACCCAACGGAGTGAGCTGGCGACATTTGCGATTACTAGTGCAAATCCGGGCAGTTCGCGCGCCGAACAGCGGGCAGCTCAGGACAGGGGCCGCAATCCGGGCAGGTCTCATCACTCACTTGAGTGAGAGTGGAAGTGTGGCTCAGCCACACAGCTGTGACTGGCGTGAAACAGCTTATGCGAACACCCGGTCCCCTGTCCGGCGATTCGAGACGTAGGCTGCGTCCTATGGGAAACACGCGCTCGAGCGGAGGGCTGTCCGCCGCTCAACAGGCCGCCAAGTTCCTCGGCGTCAGCGCGCTGGCCGGTGCCGTGATGGCCGGGCTCGCGCTTCCCGCCGTCGGGGCGCTCGGCCTCGCGGCCAAGGGAACGGTCGAGGAGTTCGACGGAATTCCGGCCAATCTCAAGACGCCGCCGCTCAGCCAGCGGACCACGATCCTGGACGCCAAGGGCGGGGAGATCGCGAAGGTCTATTCCCGCGACCGGACGATCGTGAAGCTGAACGACGTCTCCCCGTACATGCGGCGGGCGATCGTCGCGATCGAGGACGCCCGCTTCTACGAGCACGGGGCGGTCGACCTCAAGGGCGTCCTGCGCGCGGTCAACAGCAACGCGCAGGACGGCGGGGTCTCCCAGGGCGCCTCCACCTTGACCCAGCAGTATGTGAAGAACGTATTCGTCGAGGAGGCGGGCGACGACAAGGAGAAGGTCGCCCAGGCCACCCGGCAGTCCATCGGCCGCAAGATCAAGGAACTGAAGTACGCGATCAAGGTCGAGAAGGAACTGGGCAAGAAGCGGATCCTCGAGAACTACCTGAACATCACCTTCTTCGGACAGCAGGCGTACGGCATCGAGGCGGCCTCCCAGCGCTACTTCAGCAAGTCCGCCAAGGATCTGAAGCTGGAGCAGGCGGCGCTGCTGGCCGGGCTCGTCCAGTCGCCCAGCCGCTACGACCCGATCAACGCCCCGAAGTCGGCCAAGGCGCGCCGCGACACCGTTCTGCGGCGTATGGCCGAGGTGAAGGACATCACTCCGGCGCAGGCCGCCGCCGCCCAGAAGAAGCCGCTCGGCCTCAAGGTCAGCATGCCCAGGAGCGGCTGCATCACGGCCGTCAAGGGCGCCGGGTTCTTCTGTGACTACGTCCGCGAGACCCTGCTCAACGACCCGACCTTCGGCAAGACCGCGGAGGCGCGCGCCAAGCGCTGGACCCAGGGCGGTCTGACGATCCGCACGACGCTCGACCCACAGGCCCAGGAGTCGGTCCAGAAGTCGATCAAGAAGCATGTCTACCAGTCCGACCCGGTGGCCACCGCGGTGACGCTGGTCGAGCCGGGCACCGGCAAGGTGCTGGGGATGGGCCAGTCCAGGCCGTACGGCTTCGGCGAGAACGAGACCCAGATCAACCTGTCCGCGGACAAGTCCATGGGCGGCTCGAACTACGGCTTCCAGGTCGGCTCCACGTTCAAGCCGATCACTGCGGCGGCCGCCATCGAGCAGGGCAAGAAGCCGTACCAGCGCTACTCCTCGCCGTACAAGATGAAGTATCCGAGCCCGGTCACCACCTGCAAGGGCACCTGGAGCAACGACGAGGGCGCGACGGTCGAGAACGAGAACGAGAAGGAGGTCGGCCCGTACGGGATGAAGGAGGCGACCGCCAAGTCGGTCAACACCTACTTCGTCCAGCTGATCAGCGACATCGGGGTCTGCCCGGTGACGCAGATGGCCGACAAGATGGGGGCGAAGCGCGCCGACGGCCAGGAGCACAACCAGGTGCCCTCGCTCACCCTCGGCTCCGAGGGCTTCTCGCCGCTGACGATGGCCAACGCCTACGCGACCTTCGCCAACCGCGGTGTCTACTGCTCCCCGGTCTTCATCGAGTCGATCACCGGCCCCGGCGGCAAGAAGCTGAAGGTCCCGCAGTCGAAGTGCTCGCGCGCGATGTCGGAGAAGACCGCGGACACCATCAACACGCTGCTGCGCGGAGTGGTCGAGGACGGCACCGGCAAGCAGGCCGGGCTCCAGAGCCGCCCGAGCGCCGGTAAGACGGGTACGACGGACGAGCGCAGGGCCGCGTGGTTCGTCGGCTACACACCGAACATGGCCGGTGCGGTGTGGGTCGGCGGCCCGGGCTCCAAGGGCGTCAAGATGGAGAACATCACCATCGGCGGCGTACCCCACGACAAGGTCTACGGCGCTGACACCCCCGGCCCCATCTGGAAGGATGCGATGAGCGGCGCGCTCGACGGCAAGCCGGCGCCGAACTTCGTGAACGTCCAGATCAAGGACCCGAACCAGCGCAAGCCCCACGACGGCAAGAAGCCGGGCGACCGCAAGCCGGGCCGCGACAGGGGCAACGACAACGGCGACAACGGCGGCCAGGACAACCCGTGGCCGGACATCTCCCTCCCGCCGGACCTGATCGGCGGCGGCAATGGGAACGGCGGGAACGGCAACGGGAACGGTGGCTGGAACTTCCCGCGGTAGCGGTGGCTCGTGATCGAGCGCTGAAGGGGGCCGGACAGAGATGTCCGGCCCCCTTCTCGTCTCCGCACAGACTCCTTGTGTGTGCGCCCACTCCTTGTGTGCGCCCGCTCCTTGTGTGTGCCCACTCCTTGTGTGTGCCCACTCCTTGTGTGTGCACCCGATGACCGAACACACAGAGCAGACGACCAGTAACACAAAGCGACAAGACGAACTCCGAGCGGGGACTACCCGCCCGCGAGCTGCCGCTTCACCGCGGCGGCGACCCGGCCGCCCTCCGCCCGCCCGGCGATCTTCGGGTTCACGATCTTCATCACGGCGCCCATGGCCCGCGGCCCCTCCGCGCCACCCGCAGCGGCCTCGCGCACGGCCTCGGCCACCAGGGCGTCCAGTTCGTCGTCCGTAAGGGGCTTCGGCAGATACTCGGCGAGCACCTCGCCCTCCGCCTTCTCCCGCTCGGCCTGCGCGGCGCGTCCACCCTTCTCGAACGCCTCGGCGGCCTCACGGCGCTTCTTGGCCTCCCGCGCGACGATCTTCTCCACCTCGGCGTCGGACAGCTCACGTGCGCTCTCGCCCGCGACCTCTTCCTTGGTGATCGCGGTGATGGTGAGCCGGAGAGTCGAGGAGCGCAGCTCGTCGCGCGCCTTGATCGCCGCGGTGAGATCGTCCTGCAGCCTGGACTTGAGCGTGGTGGTCATGGCGTCGAGTGTGCCAGCACTGGCCGGGAATCACCCGAAGATTTCTCCCCCGGTGGCGTTCTGCGACCATGGACGGCATGCGCGCGCGATACGGAGTACCCCTGGGAATCACGGCGGTCGGCGCGGCCGGCCTCGCCTACGCCGCCTGCTTCGAAGTCCGGTCCTTCAGGCTCCGGCGGATCACCGTTCCGGTGCTCCCACGAGGGATGCGCCCCCTGCGCGTCCTACAGGTCTCCGACATCCACATGGTGAGCGGCCAGCGCAAGAAGCAGCGCTGGCTCCAGTCCCTGGCCGGCCTGCGCCCCGACTTCGTGGTGAACACCGGGGACAACCTCTCGGACCCGGAGGGCGTGCCGGAGGTCCTGGACGCGCTGGGCCCGCTGATGGAGTTCCCCGGTGCGTATGTCTTCGGCTCGAACGACTACTACGGCCCCAAGCCGCGCAACCCCGCCCGCTATCTGCTGGAGAAGGCCAGCGGAAAGCACGGCCTGAACGGCAACCCCCCGGTCGTCGGTGCCATCCACAACCCGTGGACGGAGCTCCGCGACTCCTTCGACGCGGCCGGCTGGGTCGGGCTGTCCAACACCCGCGGCCGACTGAAGCTGGAGGGCATCGAGATCGCCCTCACCGGCCTCGACGACCCCCACATCAAGCGCGACCGCTACGCCGAGGTGGCCGGCGGCCCCGAGTCGGGCGCCGACCTCTCCCTGGCCGTGGTCCACGCCCCGTATCTGCGCGTCCTCGACGCCTTCACCGCGGACCGCTACCCCCTGATCCTCGCGGGCCACACCCACGGCGGCCAGCTGTGCATCCCCTTCTACGGCGCCCTGGTCACCAACTGCGACCTCGACGCCCGCCGGGTCAAGGGCCTCTCCCAGCACCAGGCCGGTGGCCACACCTCCTACCTCCACGTCTCCGCGGGCTGCGGCACCAACCGCTACACCCCGGTCCGCTTCGCCTGCCCCCCGGAAGCCACCCTGCTCACCCTCACCCCCCAGACCCCCTGACCCACCCCACCCACCGGGACCGCCCCGACCTGCGAGACCTCGAAAACCGGATTTCGTCTCTGGCCACAGGTCCGCTAAAGTAGAGCTCGTTGCTTCGGGGTGTAGCGCAGCTTGGCAGCGCGCTTCGTTCGGGACGAAGAGGTCGTGGGTTCAAATCCCGCCACCCCGACTGAAGGAACACAGGTCAGGGGCCTGATCCGCGAAAGCGGATCGGGCCCCTGACTCGTTTCCGGGTAGTGGAGTGGCAACCGCCGCTGTTGGCCATGAGGCGCCGGATTCATCAGCATGCCTTAAGACCGGCTGAGGGCTCGGGTGATGCCGGCGACGATCGTGGTCACGAGGAGCCAGCCGCTGATGATCAGCGCGTAGCTCAGCCACTGATACCAACCGTGCGGGGCGTAGGCGCGCTCTTGGCCGAAGTCGATGATCGGCAGGAGCAGGTCGAAGGTGTAGAACAGCGGGTTCAAGTCGGGGGCCTCTCCTGGCTTGAGCGGAGCCGGGTGGTGCAGGCCGTAGACGAGGGTGCCGATCAGCAGGAGTGCGCCGAGCCAGGCGGCCGCGCGGAGGGGGCGGAAACCGTAGCCAACGGTGATGTCCTGGGCCCAGCTCCACGCGCGGGCGTACGCGGGGAGAGTCGTGCGGTGGCGTCGGTGCTTGGCGAGCTGCACGAGCCGCGTGGCTGTGTCGTCGCCGACGCGCTGATAGGCGGCGGTCAACTGCTGGTAGGCATGTGGCAGGTACTCATCGCGCTCCAGCAGCGGCAGCCGATCGGCCGCGGGCAAATGTGGCAGGAGAGTGGTGTAAGTGAGCTCGGCGAGCCGGACTTGCTCCGGCCACACCACGGGCTCTGCGTACAGCAGCTGGAGCTGGGTGCGACGCAGATTCACGGTGCCCTCGATCGGGGCGGCGTCGCGCAGCCACATCTCCCCGATGACGGCGCTGCTGACGCGCAGTGCCAGACCGTCAGGGTTGGGCAGACGGGTCTCCGTCAGGTCCAGTTGCCCGGGTATACGAGCGCCGCGCAACGTGATGCGACCCTGGGCGTACACTCCGCGCACGGTCAGGTCGGATCCCACGGTGAGCCCTTCGGCGTTCAGCGCCATGCCACCGGGATTGTGCAACCGGGCCGAAGACAGCGAAACCTGAGCGGTCACCGTGGCTCCGTCCAAGCGGACCTCGCCACGGGCGGACATCCCGGTAGCCACGATCGCGTCGCCGATCACCGTATGGTTCAGCGCGACGGCGACTCCCTGCTCTTCGGCATGAGCCGATTCGGCCCGCAGCTGGTCCAGATAGAGAGTGCGGGCGATCCGGGCCAAGCTGAAGCTGACCATTCCGGTCGCACGGCACTCGCTCAGCGCGACAAAGCTGTCGAACTGGGTTCCGACCGCGGTCAGTCCCGGCAGGACGGACCGCCACAGGTGCAGCTCGCCGAGGCGCGCGGCGTACAGATCAGGTTCGGCGTCGAAGTAACACTGGGTCAGATGCACAGGGCTGGTGATGTCCCCATGCCGCAGGTCCAGTTGCCCGGAGATCCGCGCTCCCCGGACGTCGACCTTCGCCACCTCCCCCGCGGTGGTGGGATGGCTGAGCAGAAGAGCGCGCAACACCTCGCCCCGCACCGTTCGCGTCGGCCCCCAATTCACGCCCTCCGCGGGGCCCTCCTCAGGCGCGGCCCGGAAGTCGACAGCGACGCCGGCTGGAAAGGCATCCCACACTTGGCGTTCCGGTGGCGTGAGCTCGTCGTAGGTCACCATTTCGAGCACGTTAGCGATCACCATCGGTCGCTGCGTCGGGGATCGGGCAGTGGCCGGGACTTCTCACCAAACTGGCTGGTCAAGCACGCGGTCAGCCGCCCAGCATGCCAGTCGCCCCGGCCGGACGGGACACCTATTCGGCCGCGTCGGTCCAGCCCTGGCGGCGGAGGACGGCCAGGATGTCGGGGGCCCGGTAGTGGGGGCCCTTGAGGACCTTGCCGTCGGCGCGGAGGGTGGGGCGGCCGTCGGGGCCGAGTTTGGTCATATTGGCCCGGTGGATCTCGGCGATCACCTCGTCGAGGTCGATGCCGTGGACCAGGGCGGTGCCGTAGGCGACGTAGACGACGTCGGCGAGCTCGTGGGCGAGGTGGTCGAGGGTGCCGTGGGCGCTCGCCTCGGCCACTTCGGCGCACTCCTCGGCCAGGAGGCCCTGGCGGTGGGCGGCGAGTTCCGGTGAGACCTCGGTGGGGGTCTTACGGGCGTCGAGGCCGAAGGCCAGGTGGAATTCGCGGACGAGGTGGGCGGGAGAGCGGCGCATTCGTCCGATCGTACGTGGGGGGTGGGGTGGCTGGGTGCGGCTGAGTGGGGGCGGGGCCCGCCCAGCCCTGTGCGGCGTATGGGGCCGGTGTGCTCGGCGCGCGGATCCTTGGGTGGATGCCTAGGGTGAGCGGTATCAGGCCCTCGACCTCCGCCTCCGGGGTGGTGCACCCATGAGTCTCAGCATCCGCAATCAGCTCCCCGCCAGCGTCGTGTCCGTGACGCCTGGCGAGGCCATGGCCACGGTCCAGGGGCGGCTGTCCGGGGGGCAGATGGTGACGGCGGCCGTGACCATGAGCGCCGTGACGGAGCTCGGTATTGGGGAGGGCTCCGAGGTGACGGCGCTTGCCAAGGCCACCGAGGTGGCGCTGGCCACCGGGGAGGTCTCGGGGCTGAGCATCCGCAATCGCTTCCCGGGCACCGTCAGCCGACTCACCCTCGGGGCCGCTATGGCCACCGTCGTCATCGACATCGGCTCCGGCCAGGAGCTCACGGCCGCCATCACCCAGGACGCGGCGGCGGAGCTGGGGCTCGCCGAGGGCAGCCGCGTGACCGCTCTGATCAAGTCGACCGAGGTGTCGCTCGCCACCGCGTAGGGCCATGGGCGATGGGGGGGGCGGGGCGGCGGTGCGGCGAGTCGGTGGGCCAGATGGGTCACCGACTTCGCCCGGTCTCGCCTCGCCCTCGCCCCGGCCCGCTTTCGCCCCCGCCTTCTCGTCCTACCTCGCCTTCGCCCCGCCTCACCTCGTCCTGCCTGGTCCTCACCCCGCCTCCCCCTCACCCGCCCAGATCTCGCCAACCTCGCCATCCCCGCCCCGCCAAATTCTACAGTGCTGTAGATTTTGACTCCGGTCCACCGAGCACGAGGAGGAGATTGTGGGAGTTTCCCTGTCCAAAGGCGGCAATGTCTCGCTGAGCAAGGAGGCGCCGGGCCTGAGCGCCGTTCTCGTCGGCCTGGGCTGGGACGTGCGGACGACGACGGGCGCCGACTACGATCTCGACGCGAGCGCGCTGCTGTGCGACGAGGCCGGTAAGGTCGCGTCCGACCGGCACTTCGTCTTCTACAACAACCTCACCAGCCCCGACGGCTCCGTGGAGCACACCGGCGACAACCTCACCGGTGAGGGCGAGGGCGACGACGAGGCCATCAAGGTCAATCTGACCGCCGTGCCCGCCGAGATCGCCAGGATCGTCTTCCCGGTCTCCATCCACGACGCGGAGAGCCGCAGCCAGAACTTCGGCCAGATCCGGAACGCCTTCATCCGAGTGGTCAACCAGGCCGACAACGTCGAACTCGCCCGCTACGACCTGAGCGAGGACGCCGCGACCGAGACGGCGATGGTCTTCGGCGAGCTCTACCGCAACGGCACGGAGTGGAAGTTCCGCGCGGTCGGCCAGGGTTACGCCTCGGGGCTCGCGGGCATCGCCTCCGACTTCGGCGTCAATCTCTGAAATCTCCGATTGACGCCCTCCTGCGGCCGTCGGGCCCGGCCTTTCCCCTGAGGTAGGCCCGACGGCCGGTTCATTCCTACTCATCGAGCTCACCGAGCTCATCGAGGAAGCGCGGACATGACCGCCCCACCCGGCTTACAGGCCGAGGACAGGCCCGACTTCGAGCGGGCGCTGCACCAGGCGCTCCGTACGGCGGAGATCCGTGAGGCCCTGCGGCGCAACGGAGCCACCGGGGACGGGGCCACCAGGGACGGGGCCACCGGGGACGCGGACATCCAACGGCTGTGCGCCCAGGCGCTCGTGGCGAGCGAGCTGATCGCGATGGCCGCCGCGCCCGAATACGCCACGTACCTCCGGCAACGCGCCGCCGCGACGGCGACCGCGTCCACCGTGTCCACCGCATCTGCCCTATCCGGCTCACCCACCCCCTCGGCAGGCGTCCGTGGACTGCTGCCGGTGCTCGCCGTCCTCGCACCGGCCCTGGCGGGCGCCTCGACCGCGGCCTTTTTGCTCCTCGGCGCGCTGCTGGGGCTTCTCGACTCCCAACGCGAGTCGGCCGACGCGCTGTTGACCGCCGGGCTGACCAGCGCGACGATCGCGGCGTTCACTCTGGTGGTGGGGGTGGCCTGCCTGCTCGTCACCGCCGTACGCCACCGAACCTCGGCCCCCGACCAGCGCCCGCGCCCGCGTCCTCATGGGCACCTACGTCCGCACCGGCATCCACCCACCCACCCGCCCCACCTCGGGCGCCGGGATGACGCGGCCGTGGCCACGGCGCGCGACGCCTGGCTGAGGGCCCTTCTTCACCGCGGCATCCTGCCGTTCCCGCGGGACCGGCTGGAGAGGTCGCACAGCCCGTCCCGGACGAGTCAGAAGAGCGAGAGAGGAACCACATGACGGTAAACCTGGCCAAGGGCCAGCGGATCAGCCTGAGCAAGTCCGATGGGGGTGAGCTCACCGCGGTGCGCATGGGCCTGGGCTGGCAGGCCGCGCCGCGGAAGGGGTTCCTCGCCCGGCTGACCGCCAAGGAGATCGACCTGGATGCCTCGGCCGTACTCTTCGCCGGGCGGGAAGCCGTGGACGTCGTGTTCTTCCAGCATCTGACGAGCGACGACGGATCCGTACGGCACACCGGCGACAACCTCGTCGGCGGCGTCGGCCAAGGCGGTGACGACGAATCGATCCTGATCGATCTGCAGCGTGTTCCGGTCCATGTCGATCAGATCCTGTTCACGGTGAACTCCTTCTCCGGACAGACCTTCGCCGAGGTGCAGAACGCCTTCTGCCGTCTGGTCGATGAGACCAACGGCCAGGAGCTGGCCCGATACACCCTGAGCGGCGGCGGCCCGTACACGGCTCAGATCATGGCCAAGGTCCACCGCGCGGGTGGGGGCGGAGCGGGCGGGTCCTGGCAGATGTCGGCGATCGGTGCGCCCGCCACCGGGCGGACGTTCCAGGATCTGCTGCCCGTCCTCGCCTCCCACCTCTGACCTCCCATTCCCATACGGCCGGTGGCGCGTTTCGCGCCGCCTGAGGGAGAATCTGAGGGTGACCGAGCGAAAGCCACCGGGCATCAGTTTCGAAACGTGGGCCGACCGACAGATCCGCGAGGCGGAGGAACGCGGCGCGTTCGCCAACCTCCAGGGAAAGGGGAAACCCCTCCCCGATCTCGACAAGCCCTATGACGATCTGTGGTGGGTCAAGAAGAAGATGGCCCGCGAGAATCTGTCGTTTCTGCCACCGACACTCGTACTGCGCAAAGAGGCGGAGGACGCGCTCGCCGCCGTGGAGAAGGCGCCGTCGGAGCGGATGGTGCGGGAGATCCTCTCGGAGGTCAATGACAAGATCCGTGAGGCGATCCGGCGGCCCCCGCCCGGCCCGCCGCTCAATCTCGCGCCGTTCGACATCGACGAGGCCGTACGGGCGTGGCGGAAGCGCCGGGACCGTGAGCAGGCGGAGGAGGACTGAGCGGGTGGGCCGGGGCGTACGGCGCCCCGGCCCACCCTTGGTCCGGAGCCTCAGGGCCTCCCCGGACCACTCGGACTACTCTTCGTTGCCGTACGGGCGAGTGATGATCTCCATGCCATGACCGGCCGGGTCCATGAAGTACAGCCCGCGCCCGCCATGATGGTGGTTGATCTCGCCCGGCTGCTTCAGATGGGGATCGGCGTAGTACGTGACCCCCTGCTCCCGGATCCGCCCAAAGGCCGCGTCGAACTCCTCGTCCGAGATGAGGAACGCGTAATGCTGCATGACGATCGACTCGCCGGGAATGGTGGCGAAGTCCAGGGTGACACCATTACTGGTCTCCACCGGAACGAACGGGCCCCATTCCTCTCCCACCTCAAGGCCAAGAATATTCGCCAGGAATTCCGCGGATTCATGGTTGTCCAGAGAATGGACGATCGTGTGATTCAACTCGACAGACACTGTGGAATGCCTCCGTAAGGCAATCTCACGGGCACCTCCATGCCTCACCCAGCCGGTGACCGACACGCGATGCCGTACTTCCGATCGTAGGCGCCGACGCCTACGGCCGTCGAGGGCCTCAGCCCCAGTCGAGGGCCCCAGCCCCGTCGAGGGCCTCAGCCCCGTCGAGGGCTCCAGCCCCCTCCCCCTCAGCCACAACCGCCAGGATCCCCGTCCGCGGGTCCTTTACGCACGGCCGCCACGCTGAAGATCCCGCCCTCAGGGTCGCGCAGCGCCGCGACGCGCCCATAGGGAGTGTCGGCCGGCAGGGAGATGACGCCGCCGCCGAGCTCCGCGGCGCGTTCGGCGACCTCGTCGACGTCCTTCACGCAGAAGTAGACCCGCCAGCGGGGCCGGACGTTCGGGTCCGGGGCGGCTTCGATGGCGCCGCCGCGCAGCCCCGCGACGGCCTTACCGTCGATATGGAGGACCACTCGGTCGTGTTCGAAGCGGACGTCGCAGCGCTCCCGCCCCTGGGTGTCCCAGCCGAAGACCTGACCGTAGAAGAGCGCCGCCTCGAAGGCGTCACGGGTGCGCAGCTCCAGCCATACGGGCGCGCCCGGCCTGCGCTCGCCCCACCAGGCGGAGGTCAGATCGCCCTCCCAGATGCCGAAGTTGGCCCCGTCCGGGTCGGCCGCCCAGGCCACCCGGCCGCTGCCGAACTCCAGCGGCCCGACCGCGACCGTGCCGCCGCGCTCCTGGACGCGCGAGGCCACCTCGTCCGCGCTGTCCGCCGCGAAGTACGTGGTCCAGATGACCGGCAGGGTCACCCCCGCCGAGGGCGACGAGGCGCCGATGCCGACAGTCGGTACGCCGCCCTCGGTGTACGCGATGGTGTAACGGCCGTGACCCTGCCGGGTAGGGCGGAAGCCCCAGCCGAAGAGCTCTCCGTAGAAGTGGTGCGCGCGGTCCAGATCCGCTGCCATCAGACTCACCCAGCAGGGCGCGCCCTGGACAGCACGGAACCTCTCCCGCAAGGCCGCTCACCTCACTCATATCCCTGGGGGCGCCACAGACGTCCCGCAGGCAGCCGTCATCGATCGGACCTCACGCCCGATATCTACACTTTCCTCCGATTTCACGGCCAGCGCCACCTTGGTACGCACCGGCGCGTTGATGCCACCCGTGCGCCCTCCGGCGTGCCCACCTGTGTGCCCATCGGCGTGCCCACCCGTGTGCCCATCGACGTGCTCCCGAGTGCCCGCACGAGGGGGCGCACACGCTGTTGTGGCGCATCACACCGGGGCGCGTCCGGCATCGGAGCACGGCCACCCGGGCGCGGCAGGGCAGTATTGCGCCATGTCGAATCTCCGCTCAAACATCGTCGCCTGGCTGGGCCGCAAGTACTTTACGAGAATTCAGAAGAACGGCTTCGACTTGTCCAAGATGTCGTTCCTCCCGGACGCCACACTGGCACCACTGAGGCGCGACGGCCTCGACCCCATTGCCGATCTGTCCCGAACCAGGGCAAAGGAACCCATCAGTAAGATATGGCTCCCTTTCGGGATCAATGCCTGGCTTGTCACCGGATATGACGAGACCAAGGCGGTGCTCGGAAAGGCGAAGGGGTTCAGCTCCGATTTCACCAACCTCGCGGAACGGAACATCGGCGTCGCCCCGCAGCAGAATCCGGGAGGTCTCGGCTTCAGCGATCCACCGACGCATACGAGACTGCGACGCCTGCTGACGCCCGAATTCACCATGCGGCGGCTCAGCAGGCTCACCCCGCGCATCCACTCCATCGTGGAGGAGCGGCTCGACGAGATGGCCGCGGCCGAGGGTCCGGTGGATCTCGTGCAGTCGTTCGCGCTTCCCATTCCCGCGCTGGTCATCTGCGAACTGCTCGGTGTGCCGTACGAGGACCGCGACGACTTCCAGCGCCACAGCACGGCGCGGTTCGACCTCTTCGACGGGGCGAACGCCTCCTTCGGCGCGATGTCGGACTCCCTCTCCTATCTGCACGGGATCGTGCGGAAGCAGCGTGAGACGCCCGGCGACGGGCTGCTCGGCATGCTAGTGAAGGAGCACGGCGACGAGCTCGACGACCATGAACTGGCCGGGCTCGCCGACGGGGTGCTGACCGGCGGTCTGGAGACCACCGCGAGCATGCTGGCGCTCGGCACGCTGGTGCTGCTCCAGGCCCCCGAGCAGTTCGCCGCGATACGTGACCAGGACGAGGTCGTGGACCCGTTCGTGGAGGAGCTGCTGCGCTATCTCACCGTGGTGCAGGTGGCCTTCCCGCGGTTCGCCCGCGAGGACATGGAGATCGCGGGCACCCGGATATCCGCCGGTGACCTGGTGCTGTGCTCACTGAGCGGGGCCAACCGGGACGAGAAGCTGGGCCCGGACATGGAGCGGGTCGATCCGCACCGGCAGGCCCCCTCTCATCTGGCCTTCGGCTACGGCATCCACCGCTGCATCGGCGCCGAGCTGGCCAAGATGGAACTCCGGGCCGCCTACCCCGCGCTCATACGGCGGTTCCCGGCGATGCGGCTCGCGGTACCGGCGGAGAAGCTCTCGTTCCGGAAGCTCTCCATCGTCTACGGCGTGGAGGAACTGCCGGTGTTGCTGAAGTAGTCGAGCCCGGGGAGGGGGCGGGGCGAACGGGAGGGGCAGGGGGCGGGAGGGGCAGGGGGCGGGAGGGGCAGGGGGCGGGAGGGGACCGGTATCGGGCGTCCGGTATCGGATATCGGGTATCCGGCATCGGATGTCGGGAGGGTATTCAGAAGCGCTCGACCAAGTGCTCGCGCTCACGCGGGGGCTCGTACGACGTCGGCCAGAAGTCGGTGATGGTCTGGATCCGGCCGTCCGCCGAGGCGGTGAAGAAGCTGATCGCCTGCGTCTCCTCCTCGTCCACGCTGAAACTCACCCAGGAGACCGCCTGATCGCCGTCGGTGATGACGCGCTCGACCTCCAGGCTCCACTCGCCCACGTGCTCCGCGTTGAAGCGGACCACGCCGTCCCGGCCGAGCACCCGCTCGCGGGTCTGCGGCAGCTCGTAGCGGACGTCGTCGGCGAGGGTGGCGCCGAATGCCCGCCAGTCCCTGGCCTGGGCCGTTGCCCAGTACGTCTCCACCGTCGCGCCTATGTCGGCCATCAGCTCCCCCTCGGTGTGCGGCCTGGCGTCCATCCCGCCGGGAACGTTATCCACAGGCGCGGGACGACGCCAGCGCGCATGTCGGGGTGCGGCGCAGAATGGTGGGCATGACTGAGAGCACGGAGTCCATGCCGGACTGGGAAAAGCGCTTCCGGGCGCCGCGAGTGGGGCTGCCCGACTGGGCGGAAGACGCCCCGGACCACTCGCTGTTCGTCTCGAACGCCACGGGTACGTACGAGCTGTACGCATGGGACCGGGCCACCGGTGCCCAGCGGCAGGTCACGGACCGGCCGAACGGGACGACCGACGGGGTGCTGTCGCCGGACGGCCGGTGGATCTGGTGGTTCTCGGACACCGACGGCGATGAGTTCGGGGTGTGGCTGCGCCAGCCGTTCAGCGGCGGCGCCGGCGCGGGTGACGAGGGTGACGAGGGTGACGAGCGCCCGGCCGACGAGCCCGCGACCCCGGGCCTGGAGCCCTCCTACCCCGCGGGGCTCGCGCTGGGCCGCGACGGCACGGCGGTCGTCGGGCGGTCCACCGACGAGGACGGCTCGACCATCCATGTGGTGCGGCCGGGCGGCGAGTCCGAGGAGATCTACCGGCACCGCGAGTCCGCCGGAGTGGGCGATCTCTCACATGACGGGACGCTGATCGCGATCGAGCACACCGAGCACGGCGACGCGATGCACTCGGCGATCCGGGTCCTGCGGCCGGACGGGACGGCCGTCGCGGAGCTGGACGACACCAAGGGCGGCACGGAGGAGCTGGGGCTGTCCGTGATGGGCTTCGCGCCCGTCGAGGGCGACACCCGGCTGCTGGTCGGGCATCAGCGGCGCGGCCGGTGGGAGCCCATGGTGTGGGATCCGACGACCGGTGTGGAGACCGCGCTGGCGATCGACCTGCCCGGTGACGTCGGGGCGGACTGGTTCCCGGACGGATCGGCGCTGCTGGTCGAGCACAGCCATCAGGCCCGCAGCGAGCTGTGGCGGTACGACCTCGCCTCCAGCGAGCTGAGCCGTCTGGAGACCCCGGCGGGCACGATCTCGGGCGCCACGGCGCGGCCGGACGGCACGGTGGAGTTCCTGTGGTCGTCGGCCGAGAAGCCGCCCCAGGTGCGGTCGACGAGCGGGCGGACGGTGCTGGACCCGCCCGGTTTCACCGCCCCGGAGTCGGTGCCGGTCACCGACGTCTGGGTGGACGGCCCCGGTGGGCGGGTGCACGCGCTGGTGCAGAAGCCCGCGGGCGAGGGCCCCTTCCCCACGGTCTTCGACATCCACGGCGGGCCGACCTGGCACGACAGCGACGCCTTCGCGGCGGGCCCCGCGGCCTGGGTGGACCACGGCTTCGCCGTCGTGCGGGTCAACTACCGCGGCTCCACCGGCTATGGGCGGGCGTGGACGGACGCGCTCAAGCACCGGGTCGGGCTGATCGAGCTGGAGGACATCGCGGCCGTGCGGGAGTGGGCGGTGGCCTCCGGGCTCGCCGACCCCGAGCGGCTGGTGCTGGCCGGCGGCTCCTGGGGCGGCTATCTCACGCTGCTGGGGCTCGGGACCCAGCCGGCTTCCTGGGCGCTGGGGCTGGCCGCGGTCCCGGTCGCGGACTATGTGACGGCCTACCACGACGAGATGGAGGCCCTGAAGGCGATGGACCGCACCCTGCTGGGCGGCACGCCGGAGGAGGTGCCGGAGCGGTTCGAGGCGTCGTCCCCGCTGACCTATGTGGATCAGGTGCGGGCGCCGGTCTACATCTCGGCGGGGGTGAACGACCCGCGCTGCCCCATACGGCAGATCGACAACTATGTGGAGCGGCTCGAGCGGCGCGGCACCCCGCATGAGGTCTACCGCTATGACGCGGGGCACGGCTCGCTGGTCGTCGAGGAGCGGATCAAGCAGTTGCGCTTGGAGATCGAGTTCGCTCGGCGTCATCTGGGCTCGGGTCCGCACCCGGCGCCGTCGGAGCCGTCGGCTCGGGCGGCGTGATGCCGAGGGCCAGATCGCGGGCCGTCTCGGCCTCGCGGCGGAACAGCCGGAACCACATGAAGACCACGAAGCCCGCGAAGACGAACCACTCACCGGTGTAGCCCAGGTTCTGGAACGCCTTGATGTCGAGCCCGGTGCCCTCCGCCGCCGTGGGGGGCACCGGCTTCAGGGCCCCGGGAGCCTCGGCGGAGGTGACCCAGGCGTCGTACACCTGGTACGGCACCAGGTTGACCAGGGAGGCGGCGCTGATCATGCCCAGCTGACCGCGGGGGAGGCCGCCGCTCGCGCTCACCCCGTCGCCGCCCTGGTGCTCGGACGCCTGCAGCGCACCGGTGACGGTCACCTCGCCGGAGGGGGGCGCGGGCACCTTGGCGGTGGCCGCCGGATCGTCGGCGTCGCCGGGGAGCCAGCCGCGGACGACGGGCAGCGCCTTGGCGCCGTCCTCGGCCGCGTCCTCGCCCTCGCCTCTGGCTCCGTCCTTGCCCTCATCCACGCGCAGCAGAGTCAGCACATAGAAGCCGTCGCGGCCGTCCAGCCGCCGGTCGGGCACGAGGAGTTGATGTGCGGTGTCGTATCGGCCGGTGGCGGTGGCCCGCTCCCCGGAGGTCTTCGCGGTGACCGGCAGCAGATCGCCCAGCGGCCGGGCCGCGGCCTTCCGCTCGGCGGACGCCTCGTCCTGCTGCTGGTTGTGCGTGTTGACACGCGTCTCGAAGCGGCTGAGCTGCCAGCTGCCCATGAAGAGGCAGACCGGGATCGCCAACAGGGTGAACACGTTGATCACCCACCAGCGTGGGGTCAGCAGAAACCGATACACACCCCCACGGTACGGGCTTCGCGTCCCGGCCCCGGCGGCGGGGCCGCCCCACAGAGCCCCGTGCCACGGCCCCAGGACGCCCGCAGGGCGCGCCCGGACCGCCGCCGCGGGGCCTCCTGGGCTCAAGGCCCCGGGAGGCCGCTGCTCCGCGGCTCCGGAGAGACGTCGGCGGGCCTTGGCGGGAGGGCGGTGGGCTCTAGGAAGCCAGCAGACCGGTGCGGTAGATCGTTCCGGCGCAGGCGCCGCCGATCGTCACGCTCGCCGCGGCCGGGTCGCCCGCCTCCGGTGTGTGACTGACCAGGACGCTCCCGTCCTGCGGCTCACCGCCACCGCCGCCCGGGGTGCCGCCCGGATCATCAGTGCTGGGGTCGTCCTGCGGTCCGTCCTGGGCCGAGTCCGTGGACGGGTTGGGAGTCGGGGTGCCGGTGGTGGAGCAGCCGCTGGTGCCGCCGCCCGACGCCGGGATCCAGGCGAACTTCACCTCGTACGCCTGGCCGGGCTTGAGGATGAGCGTGCCCGGCTGGATGGAGGGGTCGGGCAGCCCCGCCGCCGCGTCCCCCGCCGTATGGTCCACGACCAGGATCCGCGAGGCGTCCGCGCCGCCCTGGGCACTCGCGCCCACCGAGCCGCTGCCCTCGACCGTGCAGGCCCGGTCCGAGACGTTCACGACGCGGAACGAGCCGTAGACCCGCCCCTCGGCGTCGGCCGCTCCGACCGATCCGGCGCCACCGCTGGTGAGCTGGGCGCGGCCGCAGGTGGGGGAGGTGGCGTTCAGCGTGTTGGTGGGGTCGGGCGCTGTACCGCCGGAGCCGCCGTCCTCGCCCTTAGGCGGCTTGTCCTGCCCCTCGTCCTTGCCCTTGTCGCCCTTGTGCTCCTCGACCGTGTCGGACGGCCCGTCGGCGTCCTTGCCGCCGCTGCCCTCGCCGTGCCGGCCGCCGCTGGTCTCAGGGGTGCGGTGGCTGCTGGCGGCGTTGGCCGGGCGGTCGTTCGAGTTGTCGCTGGTGGTCGCGACGTGCACGAGCGCCGGTACGGCCGCGCAGCCGAGCACCAGCGCCGCAGTGGCCCCGACCAGGGCCTGGCGCCGCCGCGCACGGCGGGCGGGCACGGCGCGCCGCAGATGGTCGAGGGACTCGGGGGACGGCTCGAGTTCGTCGACGGCGCGGTGCAGCAGCCGCCGCAGCGCCTCCTCGTCCTCACCGCCGGGCTCGTCGTCGTCCAGCTGAATACGGAGGGGCGTCGCCCGCCCCGGCTCGGCCCCGGCGGACTCCCCGTCCGCCGTGGACTCCACGTCCGCCGTGGACTCCGTGGACTCCGCGGTCTCCGCGGACTCCGTCGCCTCAACCGGCTCCATGGGCCCCGTGGTCTCCCTGGACTCCGCCGGCTCTCTGGATTCCGGCTCGTGGCCGTGTCGCCGACCGGAATCCCCCGGGTCCGGCGCAGATGTGTTGTGGTTCATGCCGGAGCCTCCATGGCGACGCGGAGCGCCGCGATGCCGCGCGAGCCGTACGCCTTGACCGAGCCGAGCGAAATGCCCAGCGTCTCGGCCACCTGGGCCTCGGTCATATCGGCGAAGTAGCGCAGCACGAGAACTTCGCGCTGACGGCGCTGAAGTCCCCTCATCGCCTTGATCAGTTGATCGCGTTCCAGCTGTTCGTACGCCCCCTCCTCGGCACTGGCCATATCGGGCATCGGCTTGGAGAGCAGCTTCAGCCCGAGGATGCGCCGACGCAGCGCGGAGCGGGAGAGATTGACGACCGTCTGCCGCAGATAGGCGAGGGTCTTCTCGGGATCCCGGACTCTCTTGCGCGCCGAGTGCACACGGATGAACGCTTCCTGCACGACGTCCTCGCAGGACGCGGTGTCGTCGAGCAGGAGCGCGGCGAGACCGAGCAGCGACCGGTAATGGGCGCGATAGGTCTCGGTGAGGTGATCGACTGTGGTGCCCGCTGCCATCGCGTCGTCAGTGTCCTCGCGCCCTGTTGTGATGTGCGCGGGGCGGGCCGTCGGCCATGGCGCGATCACCGGCATGCCACCTGGGGCACGCGGGGGGCGTACTGCCGCGCCGCCATGCCCTGGAACCGTTGCGATGCCGAATACCTCTGCCACGCCTGTTGGACACGCCGCCCCCTGTCAGGGTTGTACGCGTGAGGCACCGCTTTTGACGATGCGTTGAATGCCCCCATGCGCACCAACTCTTCCCCCAATGCCCCAGTTATCCCAGCACCCACTGCGGGGCGGCTGGAAAGACGCTCCCCGCCCACTGCCGGTTGCAGCGAGCGGGGAGCGAATACGTCGATCACATCAACGGCCCAGCTCAGCTGGTCCAGGCCAGTGACACGCGCACAGGATATTCACAATCTGCCGGACGACGCACCGGTGAAACGTCACTTTAAGACGATCGCTCACGTTACGGCGCCCCGGCCCCCTCTTAACCCCGTGGCAGGCCCTGGGTCACCGCACGGCGGTCCCGCCCGCCAGCTCGGCCGCGACGACCTCCGCGATCTGCGCGGTGTTCAGCGCCGCACCCTTGCGCAGGTTGTCGCCGCAGACGAACAGCTCCAGCGCCTTCGGATCGTCCAGCGACCGCCGCACCCGGCCGACCCAGGTGGGGTCGGTGCCCACGGCGTCGGCGGGCGTCGGGAACTCGCCCTCCGCCGGGTTGTCGCACAGCACCACCCCCGGGGCGCCCGCCAGGATCTCGTGCGCCGCCTCGACCGTCACCTCGTTCTCGAACCGCGCGTGCACGGCCAGCGAATGCGTGGTGATCACGGGCACCCGTACACAGGTCGCGGTGACCCTCAGCTCCGGCAGCCCCAGGATCTTGCGGGACTCGTTCCGCACCTTGAGCTCCTCGGAGGACCAGCCGTCCTCCTTGAGCGAACCGGCGAACGGCACCACATTGAGCGCCATCGGCGCCGGGAACGGCCCGGTGTCGCCCACCGCCCGCCGTACGTCGCCCGGGTGGGTGCCCAGCTCCGTACCGGCGACCAGCGCGATCTGCTCGCGCAGGGCGTCGATGCCTTCTTTGCCCGCGCCGGAGACCGCCTGGTACGAGGAGACGATCAGCTCGCTCAGCCCGAACTCGGCGTGCAGCGCGCCCATCGCGACGATCATCGACAGGGTGGTGCAGTTGGGGTTGGCGATGATGCCGCGCGGGCGGACCCGGGCCGCGTGCGCGTTCACCTCCGGCACCACCAAGGGGACATCGGGGTCCATCCGGAAGGCGCCGGAGTTGTCGACGGCCACCGCGCCCTTGCTCGCCGCGATGGGCGCCCACTGCGCCGAGACCTCGTCGGGGACGTCGAACATCGCGACGTCGACGCCCTCGAACGCCTCCTCGCTCAGCGCGACGACCTCGACCTGCTCACCCCGGACGGTCAGCTTCCGGCCGGCCGAGCGGGGCGAGGCGATCAGCCGGATCTCGCCCCAGATGTCGGCGCGCTCGGAGAGGATCGAGAGCATGACGGTGCCGACCGCGCCGGTGGCCCCGACGACCGCGAGGGTGGGCTTGTCGCCACCGCCGGCACCGCCATGGCCGGTCATCGTCCGGTCCCTCCGTAGACCACCGCTTCGTCGGTCTCGCTGTCCAGGCCGAAGGCGCTGTGCACGGCCACGACCGCGTCCTTCACATCGTCGGCGCGGGTGACGACCGAGATGCGGATCTCGGAGGTCGAGATCAGCTCGATGTTGACCCCGGCGTTCGACAGCGCCTCGAAGAAGGTCGCGGTGACCCCCGGGTTGGTGCGCATACCGGCACCGATCAGGGAGATCTTGGCGATCTGGTCGTCGTAGCGCAGCGAGTCGAAGCCGATCAGCGACTTCGCCTTGGTCAGCGCCTCCATCGCCCGGTGGCCGTCCGTCTTCGGCAGTGTGAAGGAGATGTCGGTCAGCCCGGTCGACGCGGCGGAGACGTTCTGCACCACCATGTCGATGTTGATCTCGGCGTCGGAGATGGTGCGGAAGATGGCCGCGGCCTCACCCGGCTTGTCCGGCACCCCGACGACCGTGACCTTGGCCTCGGACGTGTCGTGCGCGACTCCGGAGATGATCGCCTGCTCCATGCCTTCTTCTCCTTCTCCCGCTTCCGGCCGATTGCGCACCCAGGTGCCCTGGTGACCGGAGAAAGACGACCGTACGTGAATGGGGATGGTGTACCGGCGCGCGTACTCCACGCAGCGCAGGTGCAGCACCTTGGAGCCGCTCGCGGCGAGCTCCAGCATGTCCTCGTACGGAATCTCGTTGATCTTGCGAGCCTTCTTCACCACGCGCGGATCGGCGGTGAACACGCCGTCCACGTCGGTGTAGATCTCGCACACCTCGGCGTCCAGGGCCGCGGCCAGCGCGACCGCGGTGGTGTCGGAACCGCCCCGGCCGAGGGTGGTGATGTCCTTGCTCTCCTGGGACACGCCCTGGAAGCCCGCGACGATCGCGACCGCGCCGAGTTCGAGCGCGTCACGGATGCGGCCCGGTGTGACGTCGATGATCCGCGCTTTGTTGTGAACCGCGTCGGTGATGACTCCCGCCTGGCTGCCGGTGAACGACAGCGCCTCGTGACCGAGGTTTTTGATCGCCATCGCCAGCAAGGCCATGGAGATCCGCTCTCCCGCGGTCAGCAGCATGTCGAACTCGCGCCCAGTAGGAATCGGGGATACCTGCTCGGCGAGATCGATCAGCTCGTCCGTCGTGTCGCCCATCGCGGAGACCACGACGACCACCTGGTGGCCGTTCTTCTTGGCTTCCACGATTCGCTTGGCGACCCGCTTGATGCCTTCGGCATCGGCAACGGAGGAGCCTCCGTACTTCTGCACGACAAGGCCCACGTGCGCTCCTCGCAGCTCTCAATAATGCGGTCGGCTCAGTCTAACGAGCGGCCGGAATACGCCCTCCCAATATCACATAGCGAGACGAATGCCCCGCAAAGTGATCAGGGGACGACGACGGGCGTCACACGGCGCACGTCCACGCATCCGCGAGATTCCCGCATCCCTCCCACCCGCTCAGCGACGAACCCTGCCCGCTTACCGCGGAAGCACACGGGAACGTAACCCAGCTCACAGGATCCAGCGGCCTGGCGGGCCCTCCGGCGAACCGTCCGGCTGATCGGCCCACAGGCTGCCCGACAGGCCGTCTCGAGTGCTCCTCAGCGTGGCCCCGAGCACTTCTCAGCGCGGTCCCGAGCGCTCCTCAGCGCGGCCCCGAGCGCAGCCCGAGCGGTCCCGCGATCTCCGCCGCCATGACCCGGCCGGCCTCCTCCGCGAGCTCCTCGTCACCGCCCGCGTTGCTGTCCGTGTCCAAGCCGTCCAGCTCGTCCAGCGGGCTGTCCAGCCGTACGTGCGCGACCAGCGACTGCAGCGCGCGCAGGGCCGCCGAGGCGGTCGTCCCCCAGTTGGAGAGGTACGAGAACTGCCACCACCACAGCGCCTCGCTGATCCGGCCCTCGCGGTAGTGCGCCATTCCGTGCCGCAGATCGGTGACGATCCCGGCCAGGTCGTCGGAGATCCGGCAGGCCACGGGCTGGCTGCGCGGCACGTACGGGTCGAAGACCTCCGAGTAGATGTCCACCGGCTCCAGCAGCTGGGCGAAGCGCTCACGCAGCTCGTCGACGTCCGGCTCCGGGCCGACGTCCGGTTCATACCGCTCGTCCGGGACGAAGTCCTCGTGCGCGCCGAGCCGGCCGCCCGCGAGAAGCAGCTGCGACAGCTCGAGCAGCAGGAACGGCACAGCGCTGTCCGGCTCGTCCCCCTTGGCGACTTCGGTGACCGCGACGATGAAGCTCTCGATCTGGTCGGAGATCTGGACCGCGAAGTCGTCCGGGTCCGGGTGGGCGTCGTGCAGCGTTGCGTCAGACATCGAGAAGTCTTCTCCCTTCGAAGGCACGACCCAGCGTGACCTCGTCGGCGTACTCCAGGTCTCCACCGACAGGGAGGCCGCTGGCCAGGCGGGTGACCTTCAAACCCATGGGCTTGATCATGCGCGCGAGGTACGTGGCGGTGGCTTCGCCCTCCAGATTCGGATCGGTGGCCAGGATGAGCTCGGTGACCGTACCGTCCGCGAGCCGCGCCAGCAGCTCCCTGATCCGCAGATCGTCCGGGCCCACGCCCTCGATGGGGCTGATCGCCCCGCCGAGCACGTGATAGCGGCCCCGGAACTCACGCGTCCGCTCGATCGCGACAACGTCCTTCGGCTCCTCGACCACGCAGATGATCGCGGGGTCACGACGGGGGTCCTGGCAGACGCGGCACTGCTCGGCCTCGGCGACGTTCCCGCAGACAGCACAGAACCGCACCTTCTCCTTGACCTGCGTCAGCGCTTGCGCGAGACGCCGGACATCGGTGGGCTCGGCCTGCAGGATGTGGAAGGCGATCCGCTGCGCGCTCTTGGGACCGACGCCGGGCAGCCTGCCCAACTCGTCGATGAGGTCCTGGACCACGCCCTCGTACACGCCTTCATCCAATCTCGCGCCGACACGCGGTGGCCGTACTTCACATGAATATTCGGTTGCGCCGTGCCCTCACGGCCAGGGGGCGTCACGCTCTTGCGGCCGGGCCGCCGCGACTCCTACGCGGTCGCCGCGACTCCTGCGGTCGGACCCGGGTAGTTCGAGAAGCCGGGGAATCCGAGACCCCGGGGGAATCCGAGACCCTGGGGGAACCCGAAGACTCCGGAGAACCCGGAGGTCAGAACGGGAGCCCGGGCATACCGCCCAGCCCCTGGGCGAGCGGGCCGAGCTTCTGCTGCTGGAGCTCCTGCGCGGCGTGGTTGGCGTCACGGACGGCCGCGACGACCAGATCCGCGAGGGTCTCCGTGTCCTCAGGATCCACGGCCTTGGGGTCGATGACCAGGCCCTGCAACTCACCGGAACCGGTCACGGTCGCCTTCACCAGGCCACCGCCCGAGGAACCCTCGACGTGAGTGCGGGCCAGCTCCTCCTGGGCCGCGGCGAGGTCCTGCTGCATCTTCTGAGCCTGCTGCAGCAACTGCTGCATGTTCGGCTGGCCACCACCGGGGATCACGGCTTCGCTCCTGGCGCTCGACAGTCGTTCTCTTCGATAGCCCGAGCCTACGTGCTCCCAGAGCGCCTTGCTCTACGCCGTACGGAGGAGACGCGGCGACGTGAGACACGGGTGCGGGGCCCACGCCTCCTACTCGTTGACGATCTCCTCGATCACCGTGGCACCCAGCTCGCGGACGATCAGATCGTGCCCGCTCAGCGCGGTGTCGTCCAGATCCGGGTCGTCCTCGGCCGGCATGTCGTCCTCGATCGAGACCCGCGGCGGCTCGGGCTCGCGGTACGCCGCCTCGGGGGGCGGGCCCGCGTCCGCGGAGCCGGATGGCGCGGAGGACGTGGAGGGGGCGGCCGGGGGCGGGGAGGCGGGAGCGGGCCGGGGCGCGGACTGGCGGGGCGGGGCGGACTGACCACCGCCGCCGAAGCCGGGGCCGCTTCCACCGCCGAAGCCGCCACCGCCGGCGGCACCTCCGCCACCGGTACCGGCACCGGCTCCGCCTCCGCCGTAGCTGCCGCCTCCGCCGTAGCCGCCGGGACCGCCCTGGCCACCGGCGCCACCAGGACCACCAGCACTGCCGAAGCCGCCCGGACCGCCTGGGCCGCCTGGGCCACCTGGGCCGCCGCCCTGCTGTCCGGTGCCGCCCGAGGGGTCGACGATCGCCTCGATCCGCCACTGCACCCCTATGGCGTCCTGGAGCGCCTGCCGCAGGACGTCCTCGCTGCCGCCGCCCACAAAGCTGTCGCGCGCGCCCGCGTTGGAGAAGCCGAGCTGGAGGGTGGTGCCGTCGAAACCGGACACCGTCGCGTTCTGGCTCAGCAGGATCCAGGTGAAGCGGCGGCGGTTCTTGACCGCCTCCAGGATGTCCGGCCACATCTGCCGCACCTGGACGGCACCTTGCGCCATGCTCGGCGCGCCCGGCGCCGGTGCCGAGGGCGCGGGTGCACCGGGCGCGGGGCCTGCGGTGGGGGCAGAAGGCGTGGTCGGGGCACTCGGGGTGGTCGGCGCGGAGGGCGTCGCGGGGGTCTGCGCGGAGGGGCCGCCGCCCTGCCCCGGCGCGGTGGCCGTGGGCCAGCCGCCGGGCTGCCGGGCGGGCGCCCCGGCACCCTGTCCACCGCCACCACCAGGGGCACCACCGCCGGCACCGCCCGCACCGGACGCGCCACCGACACCGGCACCGGCACCGGCACCGGCACCGGACGGTCCGCCCGCACCGGAAGCCCCGGATCCGGGCGTGGAGGCGGCAGGCCAGGCCCCGGGCCGCGATCCCCCGCCCTCGGCGGCCGGGGCCTGGGCACCTGACGGCCACGCTCCGGGCCGCTGCCCGCCACCGTCCTCCGCGGGCGCGGCCGCGGCCGGTGCGCCGCCCTGCCGTCCACTGTCCACGGCGCCGCCCTGGCCACTGTCCGCGGCGGGCCGCGCCCCGGCAGGCCACCCACCGGGCGCCTCGCCACTCCCCGCACTCTCCGGTGGCTGCCCCTGACCGGGCCCGCCCCCGGCCATAGCCGCACGCGCGGCGGCCGGACCGGACGGCCCACCGGCGGGGGGACCGACGGGAGCGTGAGCGTCAGGCCCCGGTACATACCCCATGGCAGGCCCGGGCCCCCCAACGCCACCGCCGCCGCCACCGACACCGCCGGCACCGGCTCCGCCGCCCAGGCCGCCCGCGAGGGCCCCGCGCTCCAGCCGCTCCAGCCGCGACTGGACGGACCGCTCATCGTCGAAGGCGGCGGGCAGCAGCACTCGGGCGCAGATCAGCTCCAGCTGGAGCCGCGGCGAGGTGGCACCGCGCATCTCCGTAAGCCCCTCATTGACCAGGTCCGCCGCACGGCTCAGCTCGGCGCCGCCGAAGACCGACGCCTGCGCCTGCATCCGCTCCACCACATCGGCCGGGGCGTCGATGAGCCCCTTCTCCGCCGCGTCCGGCACGGCGGCGAGGATCACCAGATCGCGCAGCCGCTCCAGCAGATCGGCGACGAAGCGCCGGGGGTCGTTGCCCCCCTCGATCACACGGTTGACGACCTCGAACGCCGCCGCCCCGTCGCTCGCCGCGAAGGCGTCCACGATCGAGTCCAGCAGCGAGCCGTCCGTATAACCGAGCAGCGAGGTCGCCATGGCGTACGTCACGCCGTCGTCGGCCGCGCCCGCGAGCAGCTGGTCCATCACCGACATCGAATCCCGCACGGACCCGGCCCCGGCCCGCACCACCAGCGGCAGCACCCCGTCCTCGACCGGAATCGCCTCGTGCCCGCAGACCTCGCCCAGATAGTCGCGGAGCGTCCCGGGCGGCACGAGCCGGAACGGATAGTGGTGCGTACGCGACCGGATCGTGCCGATGACCTTCTCCGGCTCGGTGGTCGCGAAGATGAACTTGAGGTGCTCCGGGGGCTCCTCGACCACCTTCAGCAGGGCGTTGAACCCCGCCGAGGTGACCATATGGGCCTCATCGATGATGTAGATCTTGTACCGACTGGACGCGGGTCCGAAGAACGCCTTCTCCCTCAGCTCACGGGCGTCGTCCACACCACCGTGCGACGCGGCGTCGATCTCGATCACATCGATCGACCCCGGCCCGTTCCGCGCGAGGTCCTGGCACGACTGGCACTCGCCGCACGGCGCCGGGGTGGGGCCCTTCACACAGTTCAGACAGCGGGCCAGGATGCGCGCACTGGTCGTCTTGCCACACCCGCGGGGACCGCTGAAGAGATACGCGTGATTGACCCGGTTGTTGCGCAGCGCCTGCTGCAGCGGGCCGGTGACATGCTCCTGCCCGATGACCTCCGCGAAGGTCTCGGGGCGGTAGCGGCGGTACAGCGCGAGGGACGACACGCTTACGACGATATCGGGGACCACGGACAACGGGCCCCCACCCGTATCCCCACAGCCCTCCCCCCACAGACGCAAGGGGCCCCTCACGCACCCGCCAGAGCTCACTTACCCTTGCTGCCTTCCGGCCCTGGGGGAGTTCGGTGAGATAGCGCCACGTGAGGGGCTGGCCCCCACCCTAGCGGATAGACCGGGGTGGGAACGAGTTCGCAAGCACTCCCGATCGTCTTGTAGAGTCTCCAGCGGAGGATTCGCCTAGAGGCCTAGGGCGCACGCTTGGAAAGCGTGTTGGGGGCAACCCCTCACGAGTTCGAATCTCGTATCCTCCGCCAGTGCCTCACCGGGCACGATGTCGAAGGGCCCCACCGTTCGCGGCGGGGCCCTTCGGCGTTCTCCGTCTCAGTTTCCGTCTCAGTCGGCTTCGGGGAGTTCCCAGAGCGCGCCTCCGACTTGCTGCGCGACCTTCCGCAGCATCGGCCCCGTCACGTGCATGTACCGGGCCCGCATCCGCGCCGCTCCCCCGGGCTCCCATCCCATGATCGCGTCGACCACGACATCCGGGACGCCGAGCAGCAGGAGGACGGTCGCGGCGGTGTGACGAGCGTCATGGAGACGGCCGTCCCGTACCCCCGCGTCCCGAAGCAGCCGCTTCCAGACGTGATAGTCGGTGTTCGGGCTGAGGGGCCCGCCGGTCGGCGAAGCGAAGACATACCCCTTTCCCTCCCAGTCAGCACCGGCCTCGGCCCGTTCCCTCTCTTGCTCCTCCTGGTGCTGGCGGAGGAGTTTGATCAGCGGGTCTGGCAGGCCGACCGTACGCCGTCCGGCGCGTGATTTGGTGCTCTTGTGCTCCCGGCGGGTCTGCTGGCGTTGAGGGCAGTAGCCCGCCTTTCGCCCGCACGGATCATCACCGCAGCCGTGCGCGTACCTGGGCCGCAACCGGTTCTTACGGATGCGGACGTATCCCGCGTCCAGGTCCACGTCTTCCCAGTGCAGCCCCAGCGCTTCCCCTTGCCGGAGGCCGAGCGCCAGGGCGACGACCCAGCGAGCGCTGTTACGGAGCTTGGCCGCCTCCACCAGCAGACTCTGGACCTCTTCGATCGAGTACGGCTCGATGTCCTCTTCTTCGAGGCGCGGCGCCTTGGCGATCTCGGCCACGTTGGTGGGGATGTGCCCGCGCCGCACCGCCTCACCGAGGGCGACCCGGATCGTCCGATGGACGTGGTGAGCAGTGCCGGCCGCGCTCCCGGATTCCTGCATCTTCCGGTAGAAGCGCTCCAGGTGCTCGGGCTCCAGTCGATCGAGCTTGTGGGCGCCGAGGCCCGGCACCAGGTGCACCCGCACATCGACCTCATACCCGTCGTAAGAATTCTCGGAGACGTACGGCTTGGCGATGTTCTCGACCCAGTGCTCCAGCCAGGCTTGGACGGTCCAGCTCTGGCCCGGCTTCCTGAGCTTCTTCTCATCGCGCGCCCGCTCCATCTCGCGAACGGCCTTGGTCACCTCGGCCTTGGTCTTGCGCTCGATATGACGGCGGTCGGGCCTACCGTCATCACGAACGCCGACCGTCACCCGGCCGTGCCATTTCCCATCCTTGCCGAGGTAGATGGACGAGGCGCCATTGGGCTGCCGGGTGCGCTTCCCCTCTGCCATACCCTCCCCCTTATGCCGCTTCGGCGGATCGGTTACGCAGCTTGGCCACGTAGGCCGGTACGGCGTCGGCAGGCACCCGGCGCAGCCGCCCGACCGTCACCGATTCGATCTCTCCGGCGAGGACGAGCCGGAAGCACGTCGTACGCCCGATACGAAGCCGCCGAGCCGCCTCCTCGACGGTCAAGAGCGCCAAGGACGGGTCAGCATCGGTCTCCAACACGACGACATTGGACCGGGACTCAGCCACGGGTCGGTTCTCCTTCCGTTCCAGGAGCGGGGGTGATAGTGGCGGTCAGCCATTCCTCGGCGGGGGTGAGGCCGGTACCGGCGTAGACCCAGTGGGCGAGGACGAGCGTGGTTTCTTCCTGCTCTGGCTGAGCCGCTGCGGCTTGGGCGCGTCGCCAGGCGGCGCGGGCGTCGCGGAGTGCGCCGAGGGTGGTGGAGTAGCGGCGTGATTTGGTGGAGAAGTGGCCCCGGAAGCCGAGCATGTGGGCCCAGGCGCGGAGCCGGAGGTGTTCGAGGTCTTTGCGGGCGCCGAGGGCCCAGGCGGTGCGGATGAGGCGGCGGGTGTGTTCGGGGACGTCGAGTTGGGCGAGTTCGGCGATGAGGCGTATGGGCCGGTCGAGGGCTCCGGTCGCGGTTTCGGCGCCCTTGGTGGCGTACTTGGCGATGTACGCGGCGACCGCCCGGTCGGTCAGTGCCGTTCCGCCGTCCAACTCGGGCCCACGAATGGGCCGTACATCAAGCTGACGACCGAAGGCGAAGCGGTGGGTCCGGCCGTCGATCACCGGCCCTTTCACCTCCGCTTTGGCTGCGGCAGCGCGGATCGCGTCGGTCAGCAGATCGGTGGTGGCCCAGGCTGGCGGCGGGGTGTCGCCCCCTTCCGGGCCGTCGAGCCGGATGACGGCGTGGAAGTGGACGGCGCCGCGTTTCTGGTACTCGGCGACCTTGGCGAAGGACAGCCGGGCGTGGTTACGGAAGGCCCGCTGCGTGAGTCCGGCGCGCTTGGCGACCTCCCGCCGCAAGTAGATCGAGAACCGCCGCCACAGCAGACCCGCATGAGCGTTCCAGAGCACCGCGGATTCATAGTCGTACCGGTCCGGATCGAGCGGAGTACCAAGCGCATCGTCCTCCTGCTCGTGGTGGACACGGCACCGGCACAGACGGCGGACACCGGCCGGGCCAGTGGGCCGGTTGTGGACGGGCCCGAAGCTGGGTGCGGTGAAGGTGGCGAAGACGCGGGGGTGCGTGGCGACCTCCTCGGGGGTGCCTTTGCCGCCGCGTAGTCCGGCGGTGATCAGGTGGAAGGTGTCGCGCCGGTAGGTCTCGGCGCAGGCCGGACAGCGGGTCACGCGGCGGTTGTTGCAGCGGACCAGGAGCTGCCCGGCGGGCAGTTCGGTGGAGTTCAGGTGGTGGAGGATGCGGCCGATCTCTCCGGTGTCGCGGTTGAGGTGGTGTTCGGTGCGGTGGCCGTCGAGGCGGATGGGGTTGGTGCAGCCGCCGAGGCCGGAGAGTTGGCGGAGTAGTGCGGGCATGGTGCCGAGTGCTGCCAGGGCGCGGAGTTGGGGCAGCGGTGGCGGGGTGGTGCGGGTGATGATGGGGTCTCCTCTTTCGGCTCTTGGGTCGGGGAGGGGTGGGCTGCCGGGGCGGCGGATGCTTGGCGGTATGAGGCCGCCCCGGCAGTCGTGTGATGTGGATCAGCTGCGGCGCTGGCTGGCCAGCAGCGAGCGCATGACGACGGCGGCCACGGCGACGGAAACGGCCGTGACAGCAACAGCGGCGAGTAGGGCGGTCAGGACGATGCCGACCGTGACCACGGCGCCGACCGTTCCGGCGTTGAGCCCGCTCAAGACCCCGGCCGGTCGAGCTGGAGCGGGCGCGTGGGCGTGCTGGCAGGAGCAGGCCGGAGGGTGACTGTGCTGGGCCGTCGGAACGGCGGTGGGCACGTGGACGATCGACGGCGTGGGGGCCTCGGGGTACTTCGGACGGAACACGGCGACCTCTTCTCAGCTACTCGTCTAGTCGTGTTAGCGGTTGACGGAGTCGACGCCGGAGCGCGTACCGGACTCCACGGACGGCGCGATGCCGGTGTGTGCGAGCCAGAAGCCGAACAGTGCGATCACGACGGCGACCCACAGGCGGACGCCCATGAACTTGATCGCGATCCAGGCGACGGCGCCGAGGACGAGGACCAGGGGCAGGCTGACGGTCACGGGCGATCTCCTTTCAGCGGATGGGGCAGCGGTGCGTACGGGCGGCCAGCTCGGCGGCAGCGCGGGTGTCGTAGTCGGCGGAGAAGTCGCAACGGGGAGCGGTGCACACGGCGGTGTGCTTCACGCGCCCGCGTTGGTCGTTGGCGGTGCCAACACGGACCGGGCCAACGCGCAGGATGTTGCGGAAGCGGCGGAGCACGGTGGACTCCTTCAGAGGCGGGATGCGATGGCGTCGGCCAGCGGCGCCGGGACGCCGAGGCGGGCGCGCAGGGTGTCGGGGTCGATGGGCGAGCCGGTACGGGCGTGGTGGTCTTCGGCGAGCTTGCGCGCGTGATTCACCAGCGCGGCCGGAACATGCAGCGCGGGCTGCTTCGGCTCAGGCTCCGCGTCAGCGGGTGGTCCAGCGGTTTCCGGTGCGGCCGGGACCGATACGGCTTCAGCACGTTCGGCCAGGGCCGACGCGGTTTCGGGTGCTGGTGTGGTGTGGGCGAGGAGCGTGCCGCCGAGGAAGGCCACGGCTGGCCATCCGGCGACGAGGATGCGCAGCCAGGCCGGTACGTTGCCCAGGTCGAGCAGTCCGGCGGTGGCGATGTTCGCCCCGAGGGACGCGGCCAGGGCGACGACGAACCAGCACCAGCCCGCCGCCTTGGACGCCCCCGACCGGAGCCGCTTCCAGGCCGCTACAAGCAGCAGGTCGACGGAGACCGGATAGGCCCACGCCTTCCACCCGTGCTGTCCGGCCGCCGAGGCCAGGTCATGCAGGTGGGCGAAGGACAGCGCGGCGGCGATGACCGCTTGCACCAACACCGCGTCAACCCGCGCCAGATGAGCGCGCATGGGTAGGTACTCCTTCCGGTTCGGTCAGCCGCCCGCCGTGAGTTCGTCAGCGCGTGCGCGAGCGGTAGCGGCGACCTCAGCGGCTTCGACGTCATCGGGCTGGGCGGCGGCGATGCGCTCCAACAGGTCGGCTTTGCGGTTCATCAGCTCGGCGCGGCTCCCGGTCCCGCGTGTGCGGAAGTCGGCCAGGTCGGCCAGGAGCGCGGAGACCTCGGAGATGGTGGGACGGGACACAGGGACTCCCTTTCGGTTTCAGGCAGGCGGGGGTAGGGACACGGCGCGATGCGGTCGCGCCAGCCGTCAGACGGGGTGGATTACTCGGCAGCCGGAAGCGGCTTGAGCAGGGACGCCGGAGCGCTCACCGGTACGGCCGGCACGTCCGGCCGGAACGGCTCCAGCGCGGGCAGGTGCGGAGCGAGGTGAGCGGTCTCGCGGCACACTTCGGCCGCGTCACTCAGCGACAGGTACGGCGTGCGGATGCGGGACCAGCCGCCGGAGGTGTCCCCGGCGACCGCGAGGCCGGGCCGTTCGGGAGCGATGGCGCAGGCCGCACCGACTGCCTCAGGGGCGATGTCGCCCAACGCCATCTTGGCGGAGGCTTCGTCGTTCACGCGGTGGCAGACCCGGCCGGTCAGCTGAGCCCGCAGCATGGTCGCGCCCTTGCCCAGCTCGGCGCCGAAGCGCTGCCCGCAGACCTCCAGGTAGATGCCTGCCGCGCGGCCGAGTTGGGCGAGCCGGATGAGCTGGGTGACCATCTCATCCCGCCGTTCCTCATCCTTCCGAGTGGCGACCAGGAACAGCTCGGCCACCTCGTCCACGAGCAGCACCACCGGCACCGGCCGCTCATCCTCCGGCAGCCCCCAGATGTCAGAGGTGATCTCCTCGTCCGGGGTGCTGGGGGCGATGCCCTGCCGGGCCTTGATCAGGTCGTACCGGTCCTCCATCAGCCCGACGAGTACCGGCAGCAGCTCCGCCGCCTGCACAGGGTCAGTCGCCAACGCCGAGAGCCGTGGAGCGAACGGCGCCAGTTCCACACCCCGTTTGCAGTCGATCCCGACCAGCGCGACCGGCTGTGGTGCGAGCCCGGCGATCAGATGCCGCAGGAACATCGACTTGCCCGACAGCGTGGCGCCCAGCGTCAGTTGGTGCGGGATGGTCCGGTAGTCCCGGATGAACGGCGTCGCGTCCTCCCGCAGCGCCACCGGCACCTTCAGGAAGCCACCCGCAGCCTTCCGAGGCATCCGAACCCTCCGCAGCACGTCGAAGCCGATGAGCCGCAGCTCGACCACGCCCGGCTTGATCTCCTCGACGTACACGCCGTGAACGCCCCAGGCATGCCGCAGCCGCTCGCACGAGGCCGCCACGTCCGCAGGTTCCTGCCCCGGCGCCAGCCGCAACCGGACCCGTAGGCCGGTCGAGGTAGGCCGAATCAGTCCCCGGCGCGGAGGCACCGGCCGCACTTCTCGGTGCGTGAACGCCTGGATCGCCCAGGCCCGCAGTCGCGACGGCGGGACAGTCAGCCCGCACGCGTCCATCACGGACCCGTATGACCCCAGCAGCCGGGCAGTCGAGATGGGCATCCCGATCGTGGACCAGTAGGCGGCCGGGTGCCGGGCCCGGAGGTAGGCGGCCCCGCCGACCGTCGCGGCGACCGGGCCACCCACCTCCATCAGCGTCATGACGTCAGTCATCAGGTTCAGGCCCCCGCACCGACGGATATGGCGGCCGGGGCGATGGCCTCGGCCCGGAAGGCGATGCCGTGCCGCTGCTGCCCGTTGAAGACGGTGTCCCAGGGCCGGGCGATCAGGCCGATCAGCGTGACCGGGGAACCGAGGGCCAGCCCCTCCGTAACGCCGCTCTCCGGCACGGTGACCTGAAGCAGCGAGGATTCCCCGCCGTCGATGTACACGACGCCGAGCCGCATCAGCGTCTCGCCGCTCTGCGCGTCCTTGGCGATCTCGCCGGTCTGCCGGTCCTTCACCTTCGGCTCCGGCGCCTCGGTCAGCAGAACCGTGGCGCCAGAGGTCTCAACTCGGATGGAACGCAACTACTTCTCCTCATCTCGCATCCAACCCACCTACTTGTGTAGATGAGTTGCGCCCTTCGAACCCGAACGAGCGGGAACGGGGACCACCATGCCACACAGATTGCCCACTCGTCTATACGAGTATGCATCTTCGTGTGTACGAGTCAGAAGAAGCAGCCCGGGGCCACCACGCCCCCGTCATGCGTCAGTTGGCGGGGAGCTGGTAGGCGAGGACGTACGCGTCGGCGGCCATCACGGTGTCACACACCTCCACCGCCCGCCCCTCACTGTCGTAGGCGGTCCGGACGAGATGGATCACCGGCACCCCGGAGGCGAGCTGGAGCGTACGCACCTCGGCCGGGGAGGGCATACGGGCCCGGATCTCCTCATCGAAGTGATCCAGGCGGTGCCCCATCTCCTCCAGCCGGGCGTAGATACCACCGGGGCCGGGGTTGGGCTGGGCGATCGGAGTGTTGCGCGCGAGGTCGAGCGGCAGATAGGAGGTGGCGAACTCCACCGGCCGCCCGTCCAGCAGGTACCGCCGCCGCCGGGCCAGCACCTTACGAGGCGAGCCGAGCCGGGCGGAGATGTCCGGCGACGGCCGCTCTTCCTTCACCTCCAGGCTGTCGACTTCCGGACGGCTTCCCGCCGCTTCCGCCTCCACGGTGAAGGCAGCCTTCCCCTGATCCCGATGCCGCCGCGCGAACCGGTCCGAGGCCAGCCGCCGCACAGGCGGCCGGGGCCGCACGAAGACCCCCTTGCCATGCTCAGACACAGCCAGCCCCTCTTGCTGGAGCAGCGACAGAGCGTTCCGCACGGTCATCCGCGAGACACCGAAGTGCTCGACCAGCTCAGTCTCCGACGGCAGCTTGTCCCCCTCGCGGAAGCGGCCCTTGTCGATCGCTTCCCGCAGCGCATCGGCGATCTGCCGGAACACCGCCCGGTCGCTCGTCGGGTCCAATACACCCAGAACGGAAGTCAGAGAAGGCATGTGCACATACTCCTTTAGGTATCTAGACGAGCGGCTGACCCGAATTGCTACGGTGGAGAGCCTAGCCAGCCGAGAGGGCCGAGGAACGTGAGCACTGAGCGCCCGCACTCCGTGAGCGTCGCCGGAGTCATCGTCGACGACGCGGGCCGTGCGCTGCTGATCAAGCGACGCGACAACGGTAAGTGGGAACCGCCCGGCGGCGTGCTCGAACGCGAGGAAACCATCCCCGACGCCCTGCAACGGGAAGTCCTCGAAGAGACCGGTATCAAGATCGCGCATCCCGCGACCCTCACCGGCGTCTACAAGAACATGACCGGCCTGATCGTCTCCATGGTCTTCCGCTGCGAGGCGATCGACGGCACACCGACCACCGGAGCGGAAACCCGCGCACTGCGCTGGGCCACCCGCGACGAGATCACCGAGCTCGCCGACGAGGCATACGCGATCCGCGTCCTGGACGCGCTCGACAACACCAGCCCGCCGGCCATCCGCGCCCACGACGGCGTACGACTCATCTAGCACGCACCCACGACCCATAGCCCCTACCAGCACGAAGGAACTTGTATGGACGAGTATATGAGTGCTCCGCGAGTTTGGGGCCTGATGTGCCCAGGATCCCGAGAAGAAGTCACCCGCGCCCGCCGCTGGACCCGCGACATCCTCAGCAACCACCCCTGCGCGGATGACGCCGAGCTGATCGTCAGCGAACTGGGCAGCAACGCCCTCACCCACACCGCGAGCGGCACCGCCTACGGCACGTTCCAGCTCACGCTGTCGCTCTCCCCGCGCACCGTCGCGATCTCCGTGACCGACGAGGGAGGCCACCCAGAAGAACCCCGCCACACGGAGGCCAACCCGGACGACACCCACGGCCGCGGATTAACCATCGTCATGGCACTCGCCCGCCGCCTGGACATCACCGGCAGCCAACACGGCCGCACCGTCACCGCCCAGCTCGTAGCAGCACCCGAGGCAGGAGCCACCACATGCTGAGGCCCCTGCTCCGCCCCGGCTACTGGTGCGAATGCTGGACAAGCTCACCAGCCATAGGACCCCGCTCAGTCCTGCTCGCCTCCATCGAAACCAACAACCCGAGCCAGGCCACCAACTGGGTCCGCATCACCGTACGGACCATCGCCTCAGCACTCGACCGGGAAACAGCCCATGAGGCATGGGACTGGGTCACCTACGGCTACAAGGAAGCCGAAGACACCCTCACGAACGGGAAAGCAGCCACGTTCGCACTCACTCAGCAAGACACCCACATCGAATGGATCCTCCGGCCGGTCATCTTCCTGCCTCTCGCCCACCGTGAGTCTCGACGCCTTCCGGCATGCGCCGAACAGTTCACCTGCCCCACCACACACAAGATCGCCCGACACCAGGCCAACGGCCACTGAGTTACAACCTTCTCTACAGGTTCAAGCCCCGGCTGCGCTCCGCTCCGCCGGGCGCGCTCCCGGCTCCGCTGCGGACGCCGCTCCTGCCTCCGGCCCGCTCCGCCCGCGCTGCGCCGACGCGCGCCCACTGATGGATAGTGCCGGTGGCCATGAGTCGAACACCGCATAGCCCGGCCTCGGTCAAGGCAATGCCTCCGGCGGGGGATCGGCCGGCACCGGGATGGAGGAGCGCCGTCGCCGGCCGCGGGCACGTAGTGGCGTGCGCGGGGAGCGCCCATCCCGTCCGCCGTCGACCCAGGCAGAGCCGAGCAGACGCGGCCCATGGCGTCCAGGTCGTTCGTACAGTAGCGCGCTCCACCTGGACGCCATGAACCACGCCCGCTCCACGGTGTGTGGGTCGACGGCGGACGGGATGGACGCTGGGGAAAGGGGTGGGCTGAGAAATCTGCAAGGCTGACGGCGGTATCACCTGCATTTCACGTTCAACTCTCCGTCGCGTCTTTCGAGTGAATATACAAGGAGCTCCCGTGACATGCAGCAGCAATACCGTGATTGAGAGTCAGGGGGGCCGAGACTCGGGCTTATGGAGATGACAAAATCGCTAGCCGACAATAGCGCAAAAATCATTCCGGCCTTGGGTGCCCTCGCTGTCGCCGAACTTCGACTGATCAGGAAAGGCGTTGCAGACTATATCGACGAGAACCCTGAACATGCCACCCTAGCACGGAACGGTTTTCTCTTGGCGACAGTAGGCTGGCTTGGGATGATCGCAAATATTATTTACTACGAAGTTCGCTGCCTCGCATGGTTGGGCGTAGAAAACAATCCGGACAAGGATCCCCGGTTGGCGCACTCACTATTGTGGGTGATTGGATTGATCCTCGTCCTTCTGGCCATTCCGCCAGCCGTAATCAATACCAGGCAGGCGGTCTCCGGGAAGGTGAAGAAGAAGCCCTTCTAGCCACATGTCAGGGGTGCACCGGAATACCTCAGGGTCCATCCATGGTGCAGGTGAACCGTCATAGACGGGGCCGTCTGTGGGCCATCGGAGGACGCCCAACAACGATCAACGCTGAAAACCAGCGACATCTAAGTCCCAGGTCGCAGCATTGATCGACTGCCCGGCGGCAGGTCAGAGATCCGGCCCGTCACTTCTTCGGCTACTGATCGCGGCCACGCTTGACTTACCCATTGAAACTCCAGCCCAAAGCCACTCCGCCGACCTACGTGTCAGACGCACTCAGGCAAAGCGGAATCCGAAAACACCACCGTCATCGAGTGCGTCCGTCAATGTCGGCTCTAGTAGCGCCCTTTCGGCGTCAAAACCATTCTTTTGGGCTTTTTCTAGCTCATCGGAGTTCATGGTAACGATGTATTGGAAGCCCTCACGTTCAGCAATTGCAGCGCCGAGCTCCAAAGCGCTAGCCAACTGCCTTCCGTCAACACCGTCGAAGAGATGACTATCGTGAATAAGGAAATCCATTGGCAGTCCACGCCTTCGGACGGTCGTTGCTAGCATCATGTCGAAGCAGAAGATCGACATGTTACTAATTCCTCGACTATCGTCGCTCTCGATATGCGGGGTGATCTTCAGACTGCTAGAGCCCGCCTCGATCGCTAGGTAGGCCGGCCTGCCGTCGCCATAAAGTCGCTGCGCATACTCACTGAACAACAGAACAGCTTGCTCAACGACTGATCTACGTTCCTGCAAATCGAGATCCATGTCTTGCTCCAGCTTCACCTTCATGGCGGTGATCTCGCGGCGACTGCTCTCCAGTGCCGTAGCAGCCTCGTATCGCTGACGGAGGGATTCCAGTGTGGCTTCCTCGCGAGCGAGAGATTGTTGCAGCGCAATTAGCCCATCAAGAGCACCGCCTGCATTCAAGTGCTGGAGAATTGTGGAGTGACGCGCTCCCAACTCCGTCAACAGAGCGGATCGCCTTTCCATCCTCTCCTTCAGGGAGTCAATCTCTTCAAGAAGGTAACGACGGCGGTTCTGAATCACCGATGCATGAAATTGGCGAACTTCATCAAATCGCCGAATTGCGGCATCCTGGATAATCACGCCGAGCTCTTCATAGAGATTCTCTAGATAAGAGTCCTGTGGATCGCTAGCGTCAGCTACAGCCTCCTCAAGCTGGCTTAGATTGCTCCTGTCGAGGCTGTCCTGGGAATTAAGTGAACGCATCTTGGAGGCGATTGCATTCGCTTCCTTCTTCAAGTTTTCATATTCAGGGACTACTCGGAACTCGCCGATCTGTGCACGAAGTTCGCTGACTCGGGCCTCCGTGATAGTGATCTGTCCGCGAAGCTCGGCGGATTTACCTACTATCCGCCCGAGCATGGGGTCCTCTGCGGCTTTGATCAGCTGTTTTCTTGAAGCCTCTTTCTTACTGATGGTTCGATACTGGTTGGCAAGTCTCCAGTCAAGATCAAGGAGGTAAGCAATATTCGTCGTGGCCTCAGCCTCAGACTGCCTCGGAAAAATGCGGATTGCCTCATTGAAGGCATGAGCAGACGATCGCCGCATGAAATAAGAGAGGAGGGCTCGACCGCTAACCCCAGAGTGCTCCTCCGGCAGCCTGAACAAGTCCTCCTCGATTATCCTTTGCCACTCAGCGAGGCCAACATTTGCATCTACGCTGATCAGCTCCAGATGCGAGGACTCTCGCGGGCTGGGGCCTAGGTTAATCGTGGTGGCTCGGGCGCCGCTTCGAGTGACTGTCATGCCGTCAGCGACAGCAGGCCAGTCGAGCTTCAGCGAGAAGGATGCTTCACGCAGTTCAGGACGCAAGGCGATGCTCTTATCGGCTTTACCGCCTAGGAGGAAATGCAGCAGCTCGATAACGCTCGTCTTGCCAGCGCCATTCCTACTGTCCGTGAAGGAAGATTGGTCCCTTGCCTCAGCCAAAAGGATGTTGAGCCCCGAGTGGAACTCAAGCGCCTTGAAGCGCGCATCAGACGAGGACAGTCGGCGAAGCATTACCCTCCTTTCTAACAATCACGCCATCACGCACTTCGATGCGTCCGATGGCGAAAAGTACGTCCAGTGCGTAAGCGAACCACCAGAAGGGAATGGGAGAGGAGAATCCCTCATGCTCTCTCCACTCGCGGAATCGAGCCCATGCCTGACTGACCGTAACAGGTCCATCGATTTGCTTCAGTGTCTGAGCTGCCACAGTCAAGAGAGCCCGCTCAGCAGAAATACCCTTAGTGGGTAGCAACATTTCCACTCCCTTGAATTCCGCCACTTGTCCATCCGACTGGCGGACGCTCGAATATATCACAGTACTGAAAAAAGTAGGAAAGGATTACCTCCGCGGCCCATGCCTTAGATGGCTTCGGAAGCTCGTTCCCCAAAACATACTTCAGTAGTTCGTAGTAAATTTCCTCTGGGTCACTCTCTTCCTCTTTCAGGTGTGCATAATACTGGGAGAAACCCTCTGCCGCCTCGTCACGGCTCGTGATATCGAATGTTCCCGCATAGTAGGCTTCGACAAGATGGGTGTACTCCATTCCGCGAATCAGTCGCTCTCGCGTCTCACCGGTCAAGGAGTTGTATTCCATTTTTTCGGGCGGTACTACAGGCAGAGATACGCCTGGGTCAGCGGCCGTCGACCTCTCGCGCTGTAGGTGCTCAAGCAACGGAATAAGGTCATCCAGGCCGATACCATAGACTTTTTCCTGAATGGGAATACTGCAGGAGAGGAGGTCTTCAGCGTCCTCCTTCTCAAGGCGAGATATGATTCGCCAGAAATGTGGCTTACCGAATTGCTCAACCCTGAATTTGTTGACCTTTGATGCATCGACTATCAACGAGCTCACTTGAGGGTGAATGCCACGCACTTCGTTATGCGTGAAAACGAAGGCTTCGAACTCGCCGTCTCTCTTAGTGCGAGCTTTCTCAAGGTCGCTGTTAAATTTACTTTCGACCTTCGTTGCATCGTAGGTCTCCGGCGCGTAGCAAGCATAAAGCTTCTCCTCGATCAGGGATAGGCCGTCCGCACCTCGATCCCCAAGCTGTCCGGCAGTTCGAACCGGAACGAAGTCGGGATAGCGCAACTGCATGAGCGCATGAAAGAAGTCCTCGAAAGAATTACCGTACAGATTGGAGAATTTTTCAGCGAAAACAAGCCTGGCGTACAGTCGCTCCTCGTAGCTCATCCGCATAGATGTTCTCCCCCTCCGTGTGCCCCTCTGAGTCCATCATCCCGGTAGCAGAGCTCGTTCCGCCAGGTTGTGAGTGACCACAGCCTGGCAACAGGCCGACAGATGGGCCGCCTCGGCCTGATGAAGCGCTGGATGCGCGGCTGGCACTGGCAGGTCCTCCGCCATGGACGAAGCCTGGCTGTTGGTCAGGTCCAGGTCGTACCCAGGCCGGCCCCAGACAAAGCCAGGTATGCAACTGCTCTACAGAGTGGGAACCAGCCGCGCGTCCTGCGCCCCTAGCCGTGAGCGCTGATGATTGCGCCCCACGAGCACGATCTCTGATGCCGCGCGACGCGCACCACATGCGCGCTAGATCGGCGGGGAGCAGCGGGGAAGCACGGGCAGAGCAGGCGACTCTGGCGAGGCGCATGCTAGACGTTCGACGAGGTCAGTGGTCCAACCAGCTGCTAGGGATCACAGCGTCCCAGGTGGAGAGCCCGTGCAACGTCGTTCCGCCGACACTTGCAATTAGCATATGTCGCCCTAGCGATGCCGTGAAACCACCAAAGTTCCCTCAAAGGAAGTCGACCGGAGGACGCGACCGGCATCTAGCCACTAAGAAGTGTTCATCTTGCTTAGCACCTCTTAGGGGGAGGCATGTCGTTCGCTGACCGAGTGCAGGCACTTCGGCTGCGCAAGCTCAAGATCCTGGACGACCACAACAAGAGGATTCAAAAACTGCAGCGTGCCCTCAACTCTGAGCTCTCGGACATCGATCGAGAGATCAGTCAGCTGGGAGACGCCAGCGCGAGGCTCCCCTGTCTCGTGCGCATCACGCCTGGGCCCGAACTGACGGTGTATCACTCAGCTGATGCGCCCTGCGGACGAGTGCATAACCGACAGAACTTCAAGGTCATGCCGGAGATCGACGCCATGGACGCATCTCCGTACGCCTACTTGGAGCGATGCTCGGCGTGTGGCTGGAAGGGAGCCGCCAAGATCCACGGTAACCATTTGATCGGAGAAGTGTAAGTAGTGGTGAGGGAAGCCGACGCCGGTAGTTACCTGTACTGGTCAGAGCGCCGCGTCGACGAGATCGCATCCGACAACGGCGTCACGTGGGATAGCCAGCTGAGCTGGACCCTCAAGGCTGCCCCGCAAGGCGTCGGGGCAGAGGTCGGAAACCGAGAGCGGGCGGGTCTCACCCGCCGCGAAAAGGCTCGCAAAATCGAAAAGGTGATCGGGGATCAGGCCGTTTCCGCTTTCAGCGCACCGCCTCCCGCTCGCTTCGCCAAAGGCGTCGGTCAGGTTCACATCGCGCGGTTCATCGGTGGGCCAGAGCAAGATAAGGGCGCAGTACTCCATACCAAAACAAATAGTGTCGAAGGGCGACAAATCGATCTAGTCCTCTTCGGTAGCCTGGACAGCTTCCCTGGCCAACCCTTTCGACCATCAGACGCCCCGGCGGCCGGCTGGTTCTCTTCTGCTTGGTACGCCATTGCCGAGCTGCTGGAGAGCCGTGGTACTCGGAACACGTCACAGTGGGACGATCCTGAATCGCTTTCCGTTGAGGCGCTACACATCGCCCTGAACCAAGGGAGTGAGCACCCTGGCACCGATCACGAAGAACCTTGGACCCGTGGGCTCACACTTGCGCACGCTCACGACTGTGAGTGGTTCGCTCAGATCTACACCGATGTCGAGTTGACTCCGAGCCGTTGGGACTTCCACGACAACAGACGGGGTGCAGACCGCATTTTGATCGGCGCCCCTGTGTGGGTGCGGACGGCGAGCCCAGACTCAGTGACCCGATACGCGGAGCTACGACGCGCGGCGGGCAGACGACCCCGCAGACTGCTGTCTCTGCGCGGAAGCCGCCGTCGCGGCACCAGCTGACCGTCTCAGTTTCCGTCTCATTCCGCGCCGTTCATGGCCGTTCAGGCGGGACCGAAGCCGGTAGCCGCTCTCACAACGGGCCGTCCATGAACGCAGGTGGACGGCCCCGCACGAGAGCAGGCAGCCCACCAACACAGTTGGAAAGCGTGTTGGGGGCAACCCCTCACGAGTTCGAATCTCGTATCCTCCGCAGCCGCCCGCGAGGGCAACCGAAGGGGCCCGGACCGATCACGGTCCGGGCCCCTTCGTGATCTTGTGCGGCGGCACAGCACAGGTCTGGTGCCTCGTTTCCGCGATCACCGCACGGGCGGCCGTGTCAGCCACCAGCTCACGCACGGCCGGCCGCCGGATGTCCTGGGCCGCATGGCCTTCTGCGATGCGCAGGGTCCGGTTTCCGTCGGCGAGCCTGCCTTGCTGACTGTACGCACGGGTGGCGTCGACCCACAGAGCTGCGCGCCGTTCGGGGACCGGGATCGACCGACGCATCAGCGGCCGGCCGCCTCCAAGGCCACGCCCGAGTCGCTGAGGGCGACGGAGGCGCTGACGGCGTGCAGCTCGACGTTGGTGGGACTGAAGTTGGCCCAAGCGTCGGGGCGGTCAAGGGCCACGTAGCGGGCAACGTCCTTCGCCTCGTTGAGGAAGTCCTGTGCGGCCGCGCGGTCTCCGGCGGTGCTCGCCGCCGTGACGCCACGCGGCAGCATCAGCCCCAGTGGGCGGCTCGCCGTAGGTACCGGTCGAAAACTAGGAGTATGTTTTATGTAGGCGTACTTCTATATCCAGGGAGAGCCGTGGACAAGCCTGCCGAGATGTTCGACCGGGATCACGAGTGGTCCGCGGTTCGCCGGTTCATCAGCGATCCGCAGCCCGGTGCGACCCTCGGGGTGGTCTCCGGACGTCGTCGCCAGGGGAAGACGTTCCTGCTGGACGCCGTCTGCCGTGCCACAGGAGGGTTCTACTTCGGCGCGACCGAGGCCGCCGACGCCGAGTCACTGCGGCGGATCAGCACCGCACTGACCGACCACGTCCGCCCTGCCAGCCCGTTCCACTTCGCCAACTGGTCAGAGGCCGTCGATGCGCTACTCGCGCTCGGCGCCGAGCGGCCCCTCCCGGTGGTGATCGACGAGTTCCCATACCTCGCCAAAGCCAACCCCGAGCTGCCCTCGATCATCCAAGAGGCGCTGCGACCTCTGCGTGACCAGCGCGTCGGCTCACGTACCCGGCTGCTGCTCTGTGGCTCCGCGCTGTCCTTCATGGGCCGACTGCTGTCGGGCAACGCCCCACTGCGCGGACGGGCGGGGCTCGAACTGGTCGTCCGTCCCCTCGACCACCGCCTCGCCGCCGAGTTCTGGGGCATCACCGACCCCCACCTGGCCATGAAGGTGAACGCGATCGTCGGCGGCACCCCCGCCTACCGGCGCGAGTTCGCGCGCGGCGACACACCCAAGGGGCCGGACGACTTCGACGACTGGGTCATCCGCACCGTCCTCAACCCCGAAACCCCCCTCTTCCGCGAGGCCCGCTATCTCCTCGCGGAAGAGCCCGATCTTCGCGACACGGCTCTGTACCTGTCCGTCCTGGCCGCCGTCGCCGACGGCAACGCCACACGCGGAGGCATGGCCGGCTATCTGGAACGCAAGGCCACCGACATCGCGCACCCCATCAACGTGCTCGAAGACGCCGGGCTGCTGCACCGAGACGCCGACACCTTCCGCGACAACCGGCCCACCTACCGCATCGCCGAACCCTTGATCGGCTTCTACCACGCCATCATGCGCCCGGTCTGGGACCAACTCGAACGCCCGGGCAGCGCGCCACGGGTCTGGCAGGCCAGCCGTCGCCGCTTCGTCAGCAATGTCCTCGGGCCCCATTTCGAACAAGTCTGCCGCGACTGGGCGCTGCATCACGCGGACCCCGAGCTTCTGGGCGGTCTGCCCGCCCGCGTCGGACACGGTGTCGTTCACGACCCCAAGGCACGCACCGGCCACGAAATCGACGTCGCGGCCATCGGAATCGCCGACGGCGCCAAGCCGCCACTCCTGGCCATCGGGGAGGCCAAGTGGAACGACACCATGGGCATCGCTCACATCGAACGCCTCCAGCACGTCCGCGACCTCATCTGCCAGGCCGGGCGCTATGACACAACCAACACCCGGCTCATCTGCTTCAGCGGAGCCGGATTCAACGACACAGCGCACGCCGCAGCGGCGACCGACCGGAATATCCGACTCATCGACCTGGCGACCCTCTACGGCCGGGTCTGACGTACGCCCACGCACCCGTTCCCGGCAGGGGCACAGCCCGAGTCGGACGCTTCCCCCTGGGACGCTTATCCGAAGGATTGACCTCCACCGGACGGGCGTACGAACAGATGGCGTGCAGGGCGCCTTCACTGTGGCCGACGGCGTCGGGGCGTACGGCGGGGTGCTCGGCCAGGGCGTGCGGGGCGGCGGCCGCGTCCTTGTAGTTGTCGGTGAAGCCGGTGGCCCGCCAGGCGCCGGGGGTGGCGCCGGCGCCACGCCGGTCGTAGCGCAGCACGGCGAGACCCTCCACCGTGAGGGCGGCGGCCAGCCACCACTCCGGGTGACGGCCGCACCCGCCACATCATCAGCTTCGTGCTCGTACCCGACAATCCTCCCGGGACCGGCGCCGACGCGGGGGCCGGGGCCTGAGCGACCCGGGAGCGTGCTTCCGAAAAACGCTTGGGCGGCCGCCGTTCGGGGGCGGTACGTTGGCCGGCATGACCAGCTACCGAAAGGGCCATGCCGCGTAGGCGCCCATCAGCCCTGCGGGGCGACGTTCCGGTCCGTGTCCTGTGGCGTCGGCGGTATCCGCCGATCGACCGTCTCTCGGGGGCCTGCGCCGCCGATCTGCGTCGGCTCGAGCGCACCCGCTTCTGGCCCGAGGCAGTCGAGGAAGCCTTCTGGCACTGGAGGGCCCTGGCCCACGGTCCTCTCAGAGGTGTGACCGACGCTTCCTGGGGGCCTCGGTGCGGGATTTACGAGTGTGGGTGCGATCCCGGGTACTTCCGCGACACTCTCGAGACCGCACTCCACGCCCTGCCCAAGAAGAGCGCGCGCGAGCTGCGGGCTCTCGTCTGGGCCCTCGACACCAAGATCTCGGCGAGGGCCAGGATCGTTCGCGTGGACGCTCCGGACAGTCGGTGGTGGCGGGGGATGTCCGAGGTGAGGTAGCCGCCGGTGCACCCGTTCAGGCGGTACGGCGGTCGCGGGTCAGGTAGAGGGCCGTGGCGGCGGCGATGGCGGTGAGGCCGGTGACGCTGCTGACCAGGATCTGCTCGACGCCGCCGAAGGCGAAGCTCGAGGCGACGTTGACGATGGCGGCGAGGGCCAGGACCAGCCAGAGCAGGGACTTCATGAGGGGTTCCTTTCGGCGGGGCCCTTGGTGGGCCGGTGAGTGGTCGGGGGTTCGGGGTTCGGGGTCCGGGGGTTCGTTTGCTGAGTTCTACGATTGCGGATTCGCTTCTCCGGCTCGATGGGCCGCGCCCCCGGATCCGGGGTGTAGCGGGCTACCCCCCCACCGATTCACCTACCGGCCGGCGCACTCCGCTCCCGCGGGCCCAGCCCGTCGCTTAGCCTGGCGGCCATGCGGGAGACGGTGCGGCGGGCGGGGTGGGCCTCGGTCGAGTTGCTGCGAGCGGCCGGGCTGGCCCTGGCCTCGTACTTGTCCATCGGGGTGGTGATCTTCGCCGCCGTGGCGATGGCCACCGTCGTGGGGGCCGGGGTGCTGCCCGAGTCGGTGCTGTTGCTGCGCAGGACGGCCGGGTACAAGCGGCGGCTGGTGGGCGCCTGGACGGGGAAGCCGGTGCCCGAGGCGTACCGGCCGCTGACCGGGGAGGCGTTCGCGCGGGCGCGGGCGGCGGTCGGGGATCCGGCCACGTACCGCGATCTGCGCTGGATGGTGGCCCACGCGGGTTACGGCTGGCTGCTGGCCTGCGGTGCGATGCCGGTGTGGGTGATCGGGCTGCTCGTCGACGGGGTGTGGTGCGGGCTGCTGAAGCAACGGGCCGTGGTGCTGCCGCTGATCGAGCGGCTCGTCGACCTCGACGCGACGTGGTCGCGGGCGCTGCTGCTGCCGTCGCCGGAGGCGCTGCGCAGCACCCGGCTCGCCGAGCGGGTGGAGGAGCTGTCCGAGACCCGGGCGGGCGCCGTCGCCGCGCACGGGGCGGAACTGCGGCGCATCGAGCGGGACCTGCACGACGGTGCGCAGGCGCGCCTGGTGGCGCTCTCGATGCGGGTGGGGCTGGCCCGGCGCGCGTACGAGAAGGACCCCGACGCGGCGCACAAGCTGCTGGCGGACGCGCAGGACCAGGCCGAGGAGGCCCTTACCGAGCTGCGCCATGTCGTGCGCGGCATCCATCCGCCGATCCTCACCGACCGCGGACTCGTGGGCGCCGTACGGGCGCTCGCTGCGGGCAGCGGGCTCGAGGTGTCCGTACGGGACGACGGGGTGGAGGACGGACCCCGCGCCCCGGCGGCGGTCGAGGCCGCCGCGTACTTCGTGATCGCGGAGGCGCTGACCAACGCGGCCAAGCACAGCGGAGCGCGGCAGGCGTCGGTCGGCCTCGTCCGCAGGCCCGATAGGTTGAGGGTCGCGGTACGGGACGAGGGGCGGGGCGGGGCCGATCCCTCGGGCGGCAGCGGGCTGCTCGGCATGCGGCGCCGGGTCGCGGCGCTCGACGGGACCGTGGAGATGACCAGCCCCGTCGGGGGGCCGACGCTGATCGAAGTGGAGCTGCCGTGCGTGTGGTGATCGCCGAGGACAACGCTCTGCTGCGGGAGGGCATGGTCCTGCTGCTGAACTCCGCCGGGCACGAGGTGGTGGCCGTCGCCTCCAGCGGCCCCGAGGTGCTGCCCGCCCTCCTCGAACACCGCCCGGACGCGGCCGTGCTCGACGTCCGCATGCCGCCGGGCTTCCGCGACGAGGGGCTGCGCGCGGCGCTCGCGGCGCGGCGGGAGATGCCCGGCCTGCCGGTGCTGGTGCTCTCGCAGTACGTCGAGGAGACCTACGCGGCCGAGCTGCTGGCCGACGGGGCGAGCGGGCTCGGCTATCTGCTGAAGGACCGGGTGGGGCGGGTCGAGGAGTTCCTGGACGCGCTGGAACGGGTGGTCGCGGGCGGTACGGCGCTGGACCCGGAGGTGGTCAAGGAGCTGATGACCCGGCGCCGGGACGATCCGGTGGACTCCTTGACGCCGCGCGAGCGCGAGGTACTGCACCTGATGGCGGAGGGCCGGGACAACGCGACGATCGCCCGGACACTGGTGGTCTCGGAGCGCGCGGTCAGCAAGCACATCGGCAATGTCTTCGCCAAGCTGGGCCTGCCGCCGAGCGACAGCGGGCACCGGCGGGTGCTGGCGGTCCTCGCGTATCTCAACAAGGGCGCGACGAGCACGGGGGAATCGGCGGACAGGCGGTAAGGCCGAGCCCGGTGCGGGGTGCGGGGTGTGGGTCTCGGCCCCGGTGCGGGTCTTGGTCCCGGTGCGGGTCTCGGCCCCGGCGGCGTTCGCGGCCGCGTGAGCCGTGGCTTCCCCCGCCCCGCCCCTTCCCGAAAGAGGGGGCTCCGCCCCCTCACCCCCGCCGGGGCTCCGCCCCGGCCCCCCGCTCCTCAATCGCCGGAGGGGCTGGGAAGATCCCTTCAATCGCCGGAAGGGCTGGAGACCTTCCGCGGATACCGTCCCCGCAGTGTCGGCCACGCCGGTGGCAGTGAGCCCGCCGCCGCCGTCGCCACGACCACCGTGACGATCGCCGCGGCCTGGACCGGCGGCAGGTACGGCAGCGTGCCCGCCGTGGCCGCGCTGAAGGCCAGGAGCGGTACGGATGCCACGACGGCGCCCACCACCAGGCCGGTCACCACCGTGGCCGCCGCCTCCAGCCGCAGCATCCGGCGCAGTTGGCGTCGGCCCGCGCCCGCGAGCCGCAGCAGGCGCAGTTCGGGGCGGCGTCCGGTGGCGATGAGGGCGAGGGTGCTGAGGACGGCGATCACCGTGAAGGCCCCGATGGCCGCGACCACCGCCACCGACACCACCTCGGCCAGCGCCTGGCCCGCCGCCTCGCCCCTTACGGGCGCCGGGTCCCGCTCCACCCGGGCCCCGGGAACCGCCCGCGCCAGCGCCTTCGTGAGCGCCTTACGGTCGGCATCGGGCGCGGCCGCGACCAGGATCCGCCCCGCGCCGGGCATCGATGTATGGCGCAGGAGCTCATCGCGGGAGAGGAGGAAGTCCCCGAGCGCGATGGAGCGTTCGTACGTCGCCACGACCCGCAGCCTCGCCTCCTGGCCGTCTCCGAACCGCAGGGTCACCGTGGAGCCGGGCCGGGCGCCGAGGGAGTCCGCACGGTCGGCGCCGACGGCGACCGTGCCGGGGCGCAGCCGGGCGAGGTCCCCGTTCCGCACGCCCGGGTCGAGGGTTTGCGTCAGCCGCTCCGGGGTGACGCCGAAGACGGGCAGCCGCTCGAGTTCGGGCGAGCCGAGTTGGCTCCGCGCCAGCAGTACCGTGCCGGGGACGGCCTCCGTCGCCGCCCGCACCCCGGGGAGCTCGCGGATCCGCTCCACCGCACCGGCCGTAAGGCCGCCGTCCGCGCGCACCGCCAAGTCGGCGCGCAGCACCTGGCGGGCCTGGGCGTCCCCCGCGTGGGTCATCGTCGCGCCCCCGGAGAGCTGGACCCCGGCGAACGCGGTGACCAGCACGATCGGGGTGATCGCTGCGCCCAGCCGGTGGGCGGACGCGGCGCAGTTGGCGGCGGCGAGGCGGCCGCCGGGGCCGAACAGCCGCAGCGGGGCGCCGAGCAGCCGCATCGCTCCCTCGGCGATCCACGGTCCCAGCACCGCGCAGGCGATCACCATCGTCACCGCCGCCGCACCGGCCGCGGCCGCCGCGGTCGCGCCCTGCTGGAGGGCGGCCGTTCCGGCCGAACTCGCGCCCACGCCCAGCAGCACCAGTCCGGTGATGCCCCGTGCCCTGCCGGGTGCCCGCTCGCGCAGCGCCTCCGCCGGGCGCGCCGTGGCGGTCCTGGAGCAGCCGATGAGCGCCGCGATCCGGGCCACCAGGACGGTGACGGCGGCGGTGACCAGGGGCGCGGGCCACAGCAGCGGGGGCAGCGTCAGCTCCAGCCCGGTGGGCAGCGCGCCCCGGGCGTCCAGCAGCGAGCGCAGCCCCAGGTACGCGGGGGCCGCCCCGGCCGCGCCCACCAGCGCCGCCCAGGCCGCGACCCGCCCGACCTCCCGGCCCACCGCACCGCGCAGCTGCCCGGGTGTGGCGCCGACCGCCCGCAACAGGCCCAGTTCATGGGAGCGTTGCCGCAGCGCCTGGACGATGGTCGACGACACGACGAGCAGTGCCACGAGGACGACGGCTCCGGCCACGGAGCCGAGCGCCGCCAGCAGCTCGCCACGGGCGGGCGCGGCGCCCAGGAACTCGGCCTCGCCACGCTCGCTTCCGGTCAGGACGCGCACGGTGGCCGGGTCGCCGTCCGCGCGGTGCCCGACGTCGGTGACACCGGCCGTGTCGAGGGCCTTCCGTACCCGCCCGGCCAGCTCCGCCTGGTCCGTGCCGGGTCCGGCGACGATCCCGATGGCGTCCAGGGTTTCCGGGTGGCCGGACAGGCGCCGGGCCTCGGCGCCGGTGAACCAGACGGCCGTACGGGGGCCGTCGGCGACGCCCACGACGGTGTACGACGCGTCCCGGCCGCCCATGCGCAGCGTCAGCCGCCCGCCGAGGCGGCCCGCTCCGCCGCCCACCACCACCTCGTCCGCCCGCTGCGGGGCACGGCCCGTCCGTAGTGCGTACGGCGCCAGGCGAGCGGTCTCCCAGGGGTGGCCGGTGGCGGCACGGTCCGCGAGGCCCACCGGGAATTCCACGTCGGCGACGGCCGTCCGCACCCCGGGCACCCCGCACACCACGCTCAGCGCCGTCCGGGGGATCCTGACCCGCTCGGTGAGCCCGGCGCTCGCGGTCTCGCGCTCGCCCAGGGACGTCGCGCTGAAGCGGGTGGTCTGGTCGCCGGCCACGACGAGATCGGCCCCGGCGTACCGCTCCACCCGTGGATGCGCGCTCCAGGCCGAGACGAGGGTCAGCCCGAAGGCGCCGAGCAGCAGGGAGGTGAGGGCGAGCGCGGCGAAGACCGCCGTCCACGCCTTACGGTGGGCACGAGTGGCGCGCGCGGCCAGTAGGGCGGTCACCTTCATGCCGTCCGCCCTCCCAGATCCTTGAGGACGCGCCGGATGTCGGCCGCCTCCGGCCGATCCTGCCGCCAGACCAGCTTTCCCCGCATCAGGAACAGCGCCTCGTCGGCCCAGGCGGCGGCGAACGGGTCGTGGGTGACCATGACGACCGTATGGCCGTCACGGTCGACGGCCTGCCGCAGCAGTGTCAGCACCTCCTCCGCGGCGGCGGGGTCGAGCGCCCCGGTCGGCTCGTCGGCGAAGACGATGTCGGGCGAGGTGACCAGCGCGCGGGCGATCGCCACCCGCTGGCTCTGTCCACCGGACAGTTCGTACGGCATGGCGCCGCCCCGGTCCCCCAGCCCGACCGCCGCGAGGGCCCGCAGGTCCCGGCCGTCGACGCTGTGGCCGCCGAGCATCAGCGGCAGGGAGACGTTCTCCGCCACGCTCAGCGACGGCACCAGGTGGTGCGCCTGGAAGACGAAGCCGATCCGCTCCCGCCGCAGCCGGCTCAGGGCCGCCTCGTTCAGCGAGGACAGCTCCGTGCCGCCGATGCGCACCGTGCCCGCCGTCGGCCGGTCCAGCCCGGCGGCGCACTGCAGCAAGGTCGACTTCCCGCATCCCGAGGGGCCCATTACCGCGAGGAACCGCCCGCGCGGCACCGTCAGATGGATGGGGTGCAGCGCCACGGCCCCCGGCCGGTACTCCCGGGTGACCCCGTCCAGGGTCAGCGCGTGGTGCCAGGTTCCCGTCCGCTCCGCGGTGGCCGTCGCACGGCCGCGCCAGTGCCGGTTCATCTCTCCGCCCCTCCGTCACGCCGGGCGGATCAAACGGGTCCGCCGGTCACGAAGAACGCTAGAAACGGACGCGGGCGGGCGGGAGAGAGCGCGGTCCCGTACCGGGAGGGGTACGGGACTCCGGCCCGGGGGTGGAGCTGGCTCCACCCCCTCCCGATCCCCGCAGGTCTTCCCCGGCCTCCCCGGGCGCGCCGCCATGGTGAACCCCGCCGGGGACAAGATCCTGGACCCCGCAGCACCGACATATGAGACAGAAGCCCACAGAGAGGCATCACGCATCCATGGACGTCAGCGCCCGTATCGAGGCCGTCTACGCGCAGATCGTGCACCGCAACCCCGGGGAGTCCGAGTTCCACCAGGCGGCGCGCGAGGTGCTCCCGGCTCTCGCCCCCGTGCTCGGCGCGCATCCGGAATATCTGGAGGCCCGGATCGTGGAGCGGCTGTGCGAGCCGGAGCGGCAGCTCGTCTTCCGGGTGCCATGGGTGGACGACGACGGCGAGGTCCAGGTCAACCGGGGCTTCCGGGTGGAGTTCAACAGCGCGCTGGGCCCCTACAAGGGCGGTCTGCGCTTCCACGCCAGCGTCGATCTGGGCATCGTGAAGTTCCTCGGCTTCGAGCAGGTCTTCAAGAACGCGCTGACGGGCCTCGCCATCGGTGGCGGCAAGGGCGGTGCGGACTTCGACCCCAAGGGGCGCTCGGACGGCGAGGTCATGCGGTTCTGCCAGTCCTTCATGACCGAACTCCACCGCCACCTGGGCGAGCACACCGATGTGCCGGCCGGGGACATCGGGGTGGGGGCCCGCGAGATCGGCTATCTCTTCGGCCAGTACAAGCGGCTGACCAATCGCTTCGAGGCCGGTGTGCTGACCGGTAAGCCGGTCGCCTGGGGCGGTTCACCCGCGCGTACCGAGGCCACGGGGTACGGCACCGTCCACTTCGTCCAGGAGATGCTGCGCACCCGCGAGAGGGATTTCGACGGCCTTACGGTCGTCGTCTCCGGGTCCGGCAATGTGGCCCTCTACGCCATCGAGAAGGTCCACGCCCTCGGCGGCCGGGTGGTGGCCTGCTCCGACTCCTCCGGCCATGTGGTCGACCCGGACGGTATCGACCTCGCCCTGCTCAAGGAGATCAAGGAGGTCCGGCGGCAGCGGATCTCCGCCTATGCCGACGCCAAGCCGGGCGCCGTCTTCTCCGGCCGCGGCTCGGTCTTCGAGCTGCCCTGCGAGGTCGCCCTGCCCTGCGCGACCCAGAACGAACTGACCGAGCAGAGCGCGATCGCCCTGGTCAAGAACGGTGTGATGGCCGTGGCTGAGGGCGCCAACATGCCCTGCACCCCAGCGGCTGTCGAGATCTTCCGGGAGGCCGATGTGCTCTTCGGCCCCGGTAAGGCCGCCAACGCGGGCGGTGTGGCCACCTCCGCGCTGGAGATGCAGCAGAACGCCTCCCGCGAGCGCTGGACCTTCGCCCAGACCGAGGCCCGCCTCGCCGCCGTCATGACCGAGGTCCACACCCTGTGCCGGGCCACCGCCGACCGCTACGGCTGCTCCCCCGACGACTACGCCCTGGGCGCGAACGCCGCCGGATTCCTGCGGGTGGCGGACGCGATGGCCGCCCAGGGCGTCGTCTGAGCCGATCCGCCGGAGGCGCTGAGCGGGTCATACGGACCGCGGGTCAACGCCGACGGCGCATCCGCTCACGCCGACGGCGCGTCCACCGCCCTGCGCACCGCGCCCAGCACCGGCTTGCGGAGCAGCAGCAGCGCCGCGTCGTCGTGGAGTCGGCCGCCCACATGGGACAGCAGTTCGTCGTGGAGCGAGGCGAGGGTGCGGGACGGCTCGTCGCAGATGTGCCGCGGCACCCGTTCCAGCAGCGGGAAGTACTCCCGGCCGCGGTCCCGCGCCTCGATGACCCCGTCGGTGTAGAGCAGCATTTGGTCGCCCTCGGCGAACGGCACCACCTGAAGGCTCGGCAGTTCGCCGCCCAGGGAGGCCAGGCCGAGCGGCGGGGCCGGGCGGGTGGGCTCGACGACGATGATCCCGGTCTCGCCGACCAGCAGCGGCGGGGCGTGTCCGCAGTTGACGAGCTCCATACGGCCCTCACCGGGGTATCCGGCGACCACGGCGGTGACGAAGTCGTCGGGCGCCAGGTTGCGGGACAGGCTGCGTTCGATCCTGGCGACGACGTCGAGCAGGTTCGGCTCGTCGTAGGCGGCCTCGCGGAAGACGCCGAGCACCAGGGCGGCGGTGCTCACCGCGGGCAGCCCCTTGCCGCGTACGTCGCCGACGATCAGCCGCACCCCGTGCGGGGTCGGCAGCAGGGCATAGAGATCGCCCCCCACCCGTGCCTCCGCGGCGGCCGCGCTGTAGCGGACCGCCACCTGGAACTGACCGACCCGGGCCGGCACCGGTGTGAGCAGGGCGTTCTGGGCGGCCTCGGCGACCGAGCGCACGGCGGCGAGGACCTGCTCACGGCGTCTGCGCAGGGCGCTGGCCCCACAGCTCGCCAGGGCCACGGCGGCGGGCGTGGCCAGCATGATCGCCCGGGTGCGCACCGATTCGTCCCCCTGGGTGCCCAGCAGCGCGCCCGCCGCCACGGCGAGGACCCCGATCCGGATCACTCCGTACGGTCCGTAGTGGGCGGCGGCGAGCGCCGGTCCGACGGCGAGCAGTGGTAGCCAGGCCAGCCCCTCCGAGGTCACGAGGGCGAGCAGGGCCACACCAAGGATGACGATGACGGGGACCGCGGGGGCTATGAGCCCAGTGCTGTCCGGTTGGTCCGGGTCGTACGGGCGAAGTCGGGCCAGGAACATGACCTGCTGCGCTGCTCTCTCTCCACGGGGGCAAGTGATACCGGGGGTGATACCGGGGGTGATGCCAGGGGTGATGCCGGGGGGACACCGGGGGTGTCCGTTTCATCCAGAGAAACAGCGATTCGATAGATTCGGCAAGGCCCGCGTTTTCAGATAGTGAGCGAGAGGTTCCTGCTCACCCGGCTCGCCGTCGGCACCAGGCGGGTCCGGAACAGCTCACGGTGCGGATCCAGCTCCGCCAACCGGGCCAGCCGGTCCGCCCGCAGCGAGATCCCGAGCGAGCCGAGCCGGTCCCCGTAGTAGATCGGCACCGCGAAGCACACCGTGCCCAGGGCGTACTCCTCCAGGTCCGCGACCAGGGGGCTTCCGGTCGGAGAGTCCAGGCGGCGCAGCAGGTCGGCCGAGCGGGTGACGGTGCGCGGGGTGAGATCGACGAGCGGATGACGGGAGAGATATTCGCGTCGGGCCTCGTCGTCCAGCTCACGCAGCACGCACTTTCCCAGCGCCGTGGCGTGCCCGGCGTCCTCGCACCCCACCCACAGATCGACCCGGGGCGCCTGCGGACCATCGACGATCTCCGCGACCCGGATCTCGCCCTCGTCGTAGAAGGTGAGATACGCGGCGGCGGAGAGCTCATCGCGCAGCGCGGCCAGGGTTGGCCGGACCCGGGCGAGCATCGCCTGCTCACGGCTGCCGGACTCGAGGGCGCGCAGCTTGTCACCGATCACGAAGCCGCCATCGTCCAGCCGGGACACATAGCCCTCGTGGGCCATCGTCCGCAGCAGGTGGTACGTGGTCGCGAGCGGCAGCCCGGTCTCCCGGGCGAGCCGCTTGGCCGGCGCACCGCCCTCGTGCGCGCCCACTGCCTCCATCAGCCGGAAAGCTCGCTGTACGGATGAGATCAGCGTAGGCGCCGTTCCATCACCCATATGTCCAGCTTGCTCCTGATCTGACCGGATGGGCAAGATCTGATCTCGCTGGATCCGATCTCCACGGAGACGCGCGCGAGGGCGCCGACCGGTGCGGTCGGCGCCCTCGCGCGCTTGCGGGCTCGTCCTCGCGGACGTGCCCTCGCAGACGTGCCCTCGCGGGCTTATGGATCGGTTCGGTGCGGTGTGCGGCGGTGCGCGGCGGTCAGCCGGGGGAGATCCGGCCGCGCCAGGCACCTTCCGCCTCACCGCGGTGCTCGATGAAGTCCTTGAACCTCCGCAGGTCCCCCTTCACGCGCCGGTCGAGCGTCCCGGTCATGTCCGCGGCCTTCTCCGCCATCCCGCTCGGCTCGAAGACCAGGGCCAGATTGACCCGGGTGTGGCGCTCGTCCAAGGACTCGAAGGTGACCAGACCCTGCTGCTGGACATCACCGGAGGTGGTGCGCCAGGCGATGCGCTCGTCGGGTAGCTGATCCACGATCTCGGTGTCGAACTCCCGGTGCACACCGGCGATGGAGGTCGCCCAGTGGTTATGGCGATCGTCCACCTGGGTGACCTGGTCCACGCCTTCCATGAACCTCGGGAACTCGGTGAACTGGGTCCACTGGTTGTACGCGGTGTGGAGCGGAACCCCAACCTCGACGGACTCCCGCACGGTGCTCATCGGTGCCTCCTTTCGACGTTGTCGCGTCGCGCACGACGGCGGGTTACCGCGACCGCCGAGCCGAAACACGAGCGGGCGGGGAGAGCGGGTCCGCTCAGCGCGGCGGGTCCGCTCAGCGCGGCGGGTCCGCTCAGCGCGGCGGTTCCACTCAGCGCAGCGGGTGCAGCGGGGCCAGTTCGGCCGGGGAGGTGCCGGTCGCGATGGCGTCAGCCAGCAGCCGTCCGCTGAGCGGGCCGAGGGCCACGCCCCACATGCCGTGCCCGCCGTTGACGTAGACGCGCGGCGAGCCGGTCGGGCCGATCAGCGGCAGCCCGTCGGGGGTGCAGGGGCGGGCGCCGACCCAGGTGTCCGTACGGGCCTCCCAGTCGATGCCCCGCAGCAGCGGACGGGCCGCCGCGATGATCGCCTGTATGCGGCGCGGGTCCACCGGCCGGTCCGCGGGGGCCAGCTCCATCATTCCGGCGACCCGCACCCGGCCCTCACCCAGCGGGGTGCAGACGACCTTCTGGGCGGCCAGATAGGTGGGGCGGGTGGGGGCGCCCTCGGCCGGGACGCTGAAGCTGTAGCCGCGTCCGGCCTGGACCGGCACCCGGACCCCGAACGGACGGACCAGCGGGTCCAGCCAGGCGCCGGTGGCCACGACGGCGACGTCCGCGCGGAGTTCGCCTCCCGAGGTGGTGACGGCCACGCCCGCTCGCCCGAGGTCCCGGATATCGGACACCTCCGTCCGCTCCATGATCTCGCCGCCGCGTTTGCGCACCGCGTCGGCGAGGGCGCGGACGAAGTTCCCGGGGTTCAGGTAGCGCTGGCCGTGGAGTTCCACGGCCGCGCCGATGCCGTCGCCCAGCGCAGGCTCCAGCGCACGGGCCCGGTCCCCGTCGACCCGCTCGTACGCGATCGTGAAACCGGCCGCGCGGGCGTGCTCCAGCTCCTCGACCATCGCGGCGCGCTCGGCCGCGGTGCGGAAGGCGATCAGACAGGGTTCGGCGGGCCGGGTCGGCTCGGCGACGCCGTCGGCAGCGAGCGCGTCGTACGCGTCCAGCGCATGGCGGTTCAGCGTGGCGAAGGTGGCGGCCAGGACCCGCCAGCGGCGCGGGGTGCAGTTCCGGGTGAAGGCGAGCAGGAAGCGGGCGAGCCGGGGGTCGGGCCGGGGCGGGATATAGACGGGCGACTCGGGGGAGACCAGGCTGCGCAGCCCGTAGCGGAGCGCCGCCGGTTCGGGCAGCGGCAGCGTCAGCGCCGGGGACAGCCAGCCGGCGTTCCCCCAGGACGCCCCGGCCGCGGGGTGGCGCCGTTCCACGACGGTGACCTCGACGCCGTGGTTCAGCAGCGACCAGGCGGTGGCGAGGCCGACCATGCCCGCGCCGATGACGACGGCGCTGCGGGGTGGGCGGGACGGACCGGTGGCGGTGGGCACGGATGCGCTCCTTCCCATGGGTGGAACGCCATCATCGGGGGAGGGAGCCGGGCACCGCACTGGCCCGGAGGCCGAGAGCGCACGGTCCGGCCTTGTCGCCGGGGACAAACGGAGTCTTGTCGCCAGGGCAACGGAGTCTTGTCGCCGGGGACAAACGGCCTGCCGAGCGCCGGAGGCAAACGGCCTGCCGGGGCGCCGAGGACTCACAGCCCGCCGGGCGCGGGGGGCTGACGGCCCGCCGGGGAATGGCTCGACCGGCCATGGTCTGGGCCCTGGCCGGTGGATCCTCGCGCCTGTGACATCAGCGGATGGCACCGCGGGGCCCGTGATGTCTGGTGCGGGGGACGTCTCCCTGCGGTAGCCGGGACGCCGTGTCAGGCATCGCGGGCCCGATACGGGGGGTGTCCGGCGGACCACGCGGCGGAGCCGCACCGTACCTTCCCGCGGCATCGATATGCGGCTCCGCCGCGTGGCAGGGGCTTCGCCCCAGACCCCGGGGTCTGGGGCGAAGCCCCAGTTTCGGGAAGGGGCGGGGAGGGGAACAGCCCGCCGCAGGCGTCCACGACCCGTCGGACACTCCCTGAGCTCCACCGGACCGGAACTACGGCAGACGCAGCGCCCGCATCCGCAGCCTCAGCCGGATATCGAACGCGGCGCCGGGGTCGCTCAGATCGAGCCCGGTGATCTCCTGCGCCCGCCGCAGCCGGTAGCGCAGGGTGTTGGGGTGGACATGCAGCTGACGGGCCGCCAGCCGGGCGTCCTCTCCGGCGGCCAGATAGCGGTCCACGCTGTCCAGCAGCGCCGTGCCGCGCCTGCGGTCGTACGCCTCCAGCTCCGCGAGCGCGCCCAGCGGATCGTGGCCCGCCTCGACGGCCAGGTCCACGGTCCGCATGAGCAGGGCGTCCAGCTGGACGTCGCGGATGTGGGCGGTGCGTTCCCGCGTCGTGCCGAGCCGGGAGAGCAGTCGGACCACCAGCTCGGCGTCGGCGCGTGAGCGGCCGAGCCGACCGGGCCCCGGGACGGTGCGGCCGACACCGGCCGCCGCTCCCGGCAGCTCCCCCACGGCCCGCAGCAGCCGCTGTTCGTCGCCGACCGGCACCACGGCATAGCCCACACGGTCGATCTCCGCGCTGAGCCCACCGGGCTGGAACGCGGAGAGTCTGCGGTCGAGGTCGGCGAGGGCCCGGCGCAGCGGATCGCCGGGCGGACCGCCCTGACCCGCGCACGGGCCGTAGTACGGGCCGTCGTACGGGATGCCATACGCAACGTCATACCGGCCGTCGTACGGGCCTTCGTACGAACCGGTGCCGGGCGCGGGCGCCGACGGCAGCGGGCGTACGGCGACCACGGCCAGCGGTCCCGGCCCCAGCGGGAGCTCACGGGCCGTCTCGACGGCCTCGTCCCCGCCGCGGAGCAGCGCCCGTACGGCGGCGGTCCGCCGCGCGTCCGCGGCCAACCGCCGTTCGGCCTGCCGGGCGAGCAGGGGCGCGAGCAAGGCGGCCGACTCCTCCAGGGCGGCCCGCTGCTCGGGGGACGGCGAGGAGGGCACGATCGCCCAGATGGAGCCGATGGCCGTGTCACCGGCCCGGATCGGCATGATCGCGCGCGGCAGGATCCCCGCCCCGCGCAGATCCGCGTAGAACGGTCCGGAGGAGCCCGCCAGCCGCTCGTCCAGATGCTCGGTGCGCAACAGGGTGCGGTACCGGTCGGGCACCCGGCGGCTGAGGATCGTGGCGATGCGCGCGTCGTCCGAGTTCTCCTGACCGGGGGAGTAGGTGATCAGCTCGGACGCGTCGTCCTCGATGGTGACCGGGCCGCCGGCCAGCCCGGCGGCCCTGGTGGCCAGCGAAAGCAGAGCGTCCGAGGCGTCCTCGTACGAGGAGTCGTCGTACATGGCTCCTCCGCTCATCAGCGCCAATGGTCCCCGGGGCACTACCCGGACCCGTTCACTCTGATGCCCGAAGGCACGGATTATCCAGGAGTGTGCGCTACTCGATCCCCGCCGGGCGCCGCCGCCAGTGCCCGGTGGCCCGCTCGAAGGCGTGGCCGACCTGGAGGACCGCGAAGTCCGCCCGGTGCGGACCGACGATCTGCACCCCGACGGGAAGCCCGCCGGGCGTGAACCCGGCCGGTACGGACAGCGCGGGACTGCCGGTCGAGCTGATCAGATACGCCGAGCGCATCCAGTCCAGATAGTCGTCCATGGCCACCCCGGCGATCTCGGTCGGGTACTCGATGCCGACGTCGAACGGCACCACCTGGCTCACCGGCAGCAGCAGCACGTCATAGCGGCCGAAGAACTCCCGGACGCGGTGGTAGAGCAGGGTGTGCAGCACCTCCGCGCGGCCGATGTCCGGCCCGGTGAGCTTGCGCCCCTCCTCGGCGTTCTCCCGGATCGCCCGCTTCAGCCCGTCGGGGTGGCGGTCCATGAGCGCGCCGAAGGCCACCTCGAAGACCGAGGCGCGCAGCGTACGGAAGACCTCCTCGGCCTCGGTCAGGTCCGGGCAGGCCCGCTCCACGACGCAGCCGAGGCCGGTGAAGACCTCCGCCGCCGACTCGACCACCGCGGCCACCTCGGGCTCGACCGGCACCAGCCCCCCGAGATCCGGCGACCAGGCCACCCGCAGCCCCGTCAGATCGCGGTCGAGGGGCCGGGCGAAGCGGGCGCCGGGCTCCTCCAGGGCGATCGGCGACCGCGCGTCGGGCCCGGCGATGGCGGACAGCAGCAGGGCGGTGTCGGCCACGGTACGGGCCATCGGCCCCTTGACGCCGAGGGTGCCCCAGGCGGTCAGGGCGGGCCAGTTGGGGACGCGCCCGGGCGACGGGCGCAGCCCGACGACATTGCAGAACGAGGCCGGGTTGCGCAGCGAGCCGCCGGTGTCGCTGCCGTCCGCGATCGGGATCATGCCGGAGGCCAGCGCGGCCGCCGCGCCCCCGCTGCTGCCGCCCGCGCTGCGGCCCAGGTCGTGCGGGTTGTGGGTGGCGCCGAATATGGGGTTGAAGGTGTGCGAACCGGCCCCGAACTCGGGCACGTTGGTCTTGCCGAGGGTGATCGCCCCGGCGGCCCGTATCCGCTCGATCAGCAGATCGTCCTGGTCGGGCACGCCGTCGGCGAGCGGCGAGCCATGGCTGGTGCGGATGCCCGCGGTGTTGTGGAGGTCCTTGTGGGCGATGGGCAGCCCGTGCAGCGGCCCGGGCTCCTCCCCCGCCGCGATCCGCTCATCGGCCTGCCGGGCAGCCTCGCGGGCACGGTCCGCGACGAGGGTGACGATCGCGTTGACGGCGGGGTTGACCCGTTCGATACGGGCCAGATGGGCCTCGAGCAGCTCGCGCGCGGAAAGCTCACGGGAGCGCAGCAGCGCGCTGAGGTCCAGTGCGGTCCTGAAGCAGAGATCGTCATCCGTCGTCGTCACGGTCGCTCGCCTTCCTCGATGGTCGTCGCTGCGCGGGTCCGGGCCTTCGGACCAGGGTCCTCGCGGGGCCCGCTGTCCTTACGCAGCCCATGGCCCTCATGGGCTCCACAGTCCTCATGGGTTCCATGACCCTCATGGGCTCCACGGTCCTCCTGGGCCCCATCGCCCTCATGGGCTCCACGGCCCTCATGGGCCCCAGGGGCGGAATCCATGGTTGGGGAAACGGCCGGGCGGCGGAAGAGCGCCGTCACGGCGGCCGCCACCAGCAGATTGACCGCCAGCGCGACCAGGCCCGCGTTCACATGGTGGGTCTCCACCTCGGCCAGGGTCAGCCAGGTCACCACCGCCTCACCGGTCACCAGGCCCGCCAGCGCCCCCGGGGCGGTCAGCAGCCGCCGGCGGCCGATCGCCGCCAGCAGCCCCGGCACGATCTGGATGAAGCCGCTCACCGTGAGCAGCTGGAGGTCGGCCAGCAGCCCCGGCCGCAGGATGCCGAGGGTGAGCGCGAGTCCGATGGCCAGGACGACCACACTGTGGTTGACCGCCATCCGGGCCGCCTCCCGGCGGGCGGGCAGCAGATTCCGCGCCACCAGGGTCGAGATGCCGACGCACATCGCCCCGGCCGGAACCATCGCGGACGCCGCCGCGGCGACCACGACCAGCCCGGTGGCCCAGCCCGGCAGGGCGCCCTGGGCGAGCGTCAGCAGAATCCCATCCGGGTCCCCGGCCCCGTCCCCGCCCGGGCGGGCCACCAGCATCCCGGTGAACCCGATGGTGATCGGGACCATCAGCGCGATCTGGTAGAGCGGCATGAAGACGTTGTTGGTGCGGATGGCCCTCGGCCCGCCCGCCGCCATCAGCGGCGGCCAGTGGTGCGGGGTGGCCATCAGCCCGCCCGCGAGCGCCGAGGTCAGCACGCTGGTCGTCCACCACATCCGGTCGCGCTCCCCGGAGTGCACGGTCAGCATCTGCGGCTGGACCTCGTGCACCTGCCGGAACACCTCGCCCAGACCGCCGGTGTAGTGCAGCGGGACGGCGATGGCCAGGACGAGCATGACGCCGAGGGTCAGCACGTCCTTGAAGTACGCGCTGTTCTTGAGCCCCCGGATGCCCGACCACAGCACGAACGCCGCCGTCAGCACGGAGGCCAGCACCATACTCAGCCGCCCGGAGGCCGTACTGCCGGTGACCAGCCCGACGACCATGCCGAGCCCGGTGATCTGGAGCTGGAGGTACGGAATCAGGAAGACCAGGCCGATGACGGCGATGACCTTGCCGTACAGCGGGCTGCCGTACCGCTGGGTGAAGTAGTCGGCCTGGGTCAGATAGCCGTGCCGCGCGCCAAGCCGCCACAGCCTGGGCTGGATGAAGTAGAGCAGGAGGAAGGCGAGGGCCAGATAGACCATCGCGTACGTGGCCGCGTTGCCGCCCGCGTACGCGACCCCGGCGACGCCGAGGAAGCTGAAGGTGGTGAACACCTCGCCCGCTTGCAGGAACCACATCGCGAGGGTGCCGAAGTTCCGCCGCCCCACGGCCCATTCGGCGAGATCGGTGGTGCGGCCGGTCCGGCCGAGGAAACCGCACAGGGCGAGGGCGCACATGCCCAGCAGGGAGACCGCGAGGACGACGCTCACCGGCGCTCACCGCCCGCCCGCTCGCGGGGGCGCCACAGGCCCCATTCGACGGCGGCGAGCGCGGGGGTGAGCGCGAGCACCCAGGCGCAGATCCAGACGTACAGCGACGGCATCCCGAACCAGAGCCGCTCGGCGTTGACGAACGGCAGCCATACGGAGGCGAGGAGGGCCAGGGCGGGGATGGCGGGCAGCAGGAGGAGCGAGTCGCGCCACGTTCTCCTGGTGGGGGCGGGGGCGACGCCGGGGTCCGGGCCGGGGCCCGGACCGCCGGGATCTTCAGCTGCGGCCGACACGGTACCTCCAGGGCGCGAGGGGACTGCGCGGCATTCAACAGGCCACCCCCTGCTCCGGGCATCGTGCCGGACGGCCAACAAGCGGCCGCCCCGCCTTGTCCCGGCGGACAAAGGCGGGGCGGCCGGCCCGAGGTCTCGTACCCGAGGTCCTTACGGCCCTTACGGTCCTTCCCGGTGTCCTTACGGACGTCCTTACGGATGTGATCCGGCGGCTCCGGCGGGCACCGGAACCCGCGCGGCCGAGGTGCCGAGCCCGGTGGGCCCGTGCCAAGGGGCCACCGGCCGCGCCCCGGCTCCGGTCCCGGCGCCCGTCACCGACACGGTCCCGGCCCCTTCCCGCACCGGCCGCCGATGAGCGCGGATCAGCTCCTCTTCCCGGTAGCGCGGGACCTCCCGGTGCCAGTTCAGGATCCCGGACATCCAGTCCCGCAGCTCCTCCACATAGCCGTCCATCGCCTTCCGGGCCTCCGGCTCCAGGCCGAAGTCGTCGTACAGCACCGGGAACTCATGCTCCGCGACATGCTGGAACTGCCGCATCCGGGACGTCATCAGATCGTTCACGACGGCGACGCCGGTCGGGTAGTCGCAGTCGAAGAAGTTCTGGACGACGAGGACGCCGTTGTGGACCTCGCCCTCGAACTCGATCTCCTTCTGGTACGAGAAGACGTCGTTCAGCAGCGTCGCGTAGTCCATGGCGGCGTTCTCCAGCGACCGGACCGGGCCGCTGCGGTAGATCTCGGACGGCACCCGCCGCCCGCGCGCCAGTCGGCACAGGCTCATGGTGAGGTCGGAGCCGAAGGTGTCCCTGCGCATCTCGATGTAGTCGACCGGGTCGGGGATCCGGTTCTTCGTGTGGTTGGCCAGCTCCCACAGCCAGCTGGCGGTCATGTTCTCGATGGCCTTACGGAGTTCACGGCGCGCCGGGTCCTCCATCGGGCCCGCCGTACGGCTCCACAGATCGGCCAGCGATCGCTCCAGCGCGTTCGCCGGGGGCGGGGTGGGGCCCGCGTCGAGCGGCATGAACGCGCCGAGCCGGGCGTTGCAGGCCCGGGCCCCGGCCAGGTCGTGGGTCCGGCCGAAGACCGCCGGGTAGTAGTCGTCCGCGTAGGTGCCCCAGGCCAGCCAGCCCGACGCCAGATCGAGCTCGTCCGGGGAGCCGTCCGGGTGGATGCCGGCCGCGCACAGCGGCAGGTCGGCGGCGAGCATCCGCCGCTCGTCCCAGACGTGCGACCCGGGGATGCCGGGCTGCGGTCCGAGGATGCCCATCCGATGTGCCCAGTCGGCCAGGTGGTCGCGGGCGGTGGGCAGATGCTGATTGAGCCGGAGGGTGAACGGCATGAAGAAGTCCGGCAGCAGGGAGGGCCCGGTCCTCTGGAACGGGACATGGCTGAACCTGCGGGTCCGGGCCGCCTCCGCCCGGCCCGTGGTCAGCGGCAGGCTCGCCGCGGAGGTGCCGAGGCCGCTGAGCGCGAAGGGCGACCACGCCGGGGGCTTGTCCGCGCCGTTCACACCGTCCAGGCCGACCGGGCTGTTCGCACCCTCCGGGCCGTTCGCCCCCCGCGTGCCGTCCGCTCCCTCCGGGCCGACCGCACCGTGCGCGCCGTTCATGTACCGGCTGGAGCGCATATGCCACTCATGGCCGCCGGACTGCCAGTCCTGGAGCCCCTTGACGTAGGCGAGGACCCCCGCGCAGGCCGCCGGGTCCAGGCCGTGCTCGGCGAAGAGCGGGCCGAGCTCGGTGAGGGCGGTGTCCTCGAACTGCTGCAGCCGTGAGGTGAGCAGCTCGTTGACGGAATCGGCCGCCTCCTGAGTGGTGCAGCACAGGAACGTCTCCAGGACCAGGACGCCATTGCTGAGCTCGCCCTCGTCCTCGATCTCCCGCTGGTACGAGAACAGGTCGTTGCGCAGGTGCACCGCGTCCGCGAAGGCGTCCCGCAGCACCCGCATCGGCCGCGAACCGGCGATCACCGCCGGCACCTCGGCCCCCACGGCATGCTCCACCAGCCCGGCCGACCAGGGCGCGCCGCCGACCTTACGGCGCATCTCGATGTACTCGACCGGATTGGGGACCCGGTGGATGTTGATGTTCGAGAGCTCCCAGAGCGATTCGTTGAGCAGGTTCTCGGTGCTCTCCCGGAACCGGGCCCGCCAGTCCGCCGACATCGAGGGCACCGTCCGCGCCCACAGATCCGCGAGCCCCGCCTCGACCGGGTTGGTGGGCTCGGGGGTCCCGGCGGCCGGGTCCATCGGCATGAAAGCGGGCAGCCGGTCGAGATACGCCTTACCGGCCGCACGGTCCTGGGAGCGCTTGAACGTCTCCAGGAAGTGGTCGTCGAAGAAGAACACCCACACATACCAGTCCGTGACCAGCGACAGCTCCGCGTCGGAGCAGTCGGGGTGGGTGTACGCGCACAGCAGGGCGTAGTCGTGGGCGTCGAGATCCTCCTGCTCCCAGATTCCCGAGCCCTCGAGCATGCCCATCTCGCGGGCCCACCGGGTGGAGTGCTCCCGTGCCGCCTGGACATGGGGGTTCAGCCGCGCCGGATACGGCATGTAGAAGTCGGGGAGTTGAAAGGGCTGTGTCACTGCTGGGCCGGCACCTCTCCGTGCGACGGTGGCCCGTAGTCGTCGTCCGGCTACGGACCGGGGGTCGGCTACGGGTTACCCATACCGCAACTGGCCTATCCGAAAGCCCAATTAGTCACACAAGTGCGCTCGCATGACCGGGCCCGTTGCCGCGTACCGTGACCGACACCCCTTGCCGCGTACCGCCCCCTGACAAGGGGCACCGGTCGAGTCCGCCGATCATCCGTCGCGTCTCCGGAAGGCCCACTCCATCCGCGGCTCCATCGCGAACCGGAACGCCCGCTGGACGGGCGGCGCGCACAAGGCCGTCACCACGGCCACCGCCACCGCCGTCACCGCGATCTCCCCCAGCGGCCGGTGCAGCCAAGGATGGTCGTACCAGTCCCAGAAGCGGGAGCCCTTGGCGAGGAAGCCGTGCAGCAGATAGCCGTACAGCGTCCCGGCGCCGAGCACCGTGAACCACATCCGGCGCCGGGGCACCCAGGCGAGGAAGCACACGGTGAGCACCATGGAGCAGCCGAAGAGGGCGAACGTCATGACCGTCCCGACCCACCACGGCGCACCGAGTTCCTGCGCGCTGTCCCGGCGGTAGAACCACGCCGGGTTCATCCGTGGCACGGCCCAGTAGGCGAAGACCGCGGCGGCCGCGACCACCGGTACCGACAGCCATCTGACCTCGCGCCGCCGCATCATCCGGAAGTGCTCCGGCCGCATGTGCAGCCCCAGCACGAAGAAGGGCAGGAACTGCAGCACCCGCTGCAGATCGAGGTCGTCACCGATATTCGGTGAACAGGCGGCGAGCGCGGCGACGGTGAGGGCCAGCGCCACCGGCCACCGCGCGATCCGCCACAGCGGCGTGGTCAGCCGCCAGACGAAGAGCGCGATGAGAAACCAGGTCAGATACCAGGGGTCGAGCAGACTGACCGGATAGGAGGGATCGTCGTCCGCCCACCGTTTGAAGAAGGTGTACGCGACCTCGAAGAGGACGTATGGAACGGCGACACCCGTGATCAGCCGCTTGAGCCGGTCCGGCCGGAGATCGAAATTCCGCGAGAAGTACCCGGAGATGAGAATGAACGCCGGCATATGGAACGTGTAGACGGTCATATAGAGCGCGGATGCCGCTCTGCTGCCGCCTCGCAGGGGCTCCCACGCATGCCCCATCGCGACCAGCACGATCGCCAGATATTTGGCGTTGTCGAAGAACGCGTCACGTTGTTTCGGCGCGGCGGACGGAGCCGGTGCCACCTCGGGGGGCGGGGCCGCCGGTGCGCGCCGCGCGGGCAGTGTCGGCAGTAAGTGCGAGACGTTCATCACATACGCCCTCCCGGGCAACCTGCGGGGGAAATCCAGCCTCTTTCCACGTTTCGGCGGAGGGTTGTGGAGTGGAACATTCCACGCACCATAGTGGGGCTCGCGAGTTCGCGCCCCAAAAGGCTCAGCTCTCGCGTACAAGGGTTTACGCCCAGCCCAGCGCATCCGTCACCTTCTCAACTTGGGAACTTCTTTACCTCTCCGATCAGTTCACAGAGTGATGAAGAGGGGCCGATCCGCCCGGCCTTGACTGACCCCGCCTGCTAGTTTCTACACAACTGTAGATCCTAACGACCGTATGGAGTGTGAGTGGCCATGGCCCTGTGGGACCGCATCAAGGAGTCCGCCCAGACGATGCAGACTCAGCTCGAAGCGAAGAAGAACGACTTGAAGAGCGGCGCCTTCCGCGACGCGAGCATGGCGATGTGTGCCCTGGTGGCGGCGGCGGACGGCTCGGTCGACCCGTCCGAGCGGCAGCGCGTCGCCCAGCTGATCGCCTCCAACGAGGTGCTGCAGAACTTCCCGGCCGACGATCTGCAGCGCCGCTTCAACGACTACGTCAACAAGCTCACCACGGACTTCGACTTCGGCAAGGTGAGCGTGATGCAGGAGGTCGCCAAGGCCAAGAAGAAGCCCGCCGAGGCGCGCGCCGTGATCCAGATCGGCATCGTCATCGGTGGCGCGGACGGCGACTTCGACAAGACCGAGCAGGCCATGGTCCGCGAGGCGTGCTACGCGCTGGAGCTGCCGCCGGCCGAGTTCGACCTGTAAGGCGAACCGAGGCGAAAACCGTAAGGCCGCCCCGCAAGCCATGAGCCGCGGCCTTACGGCCGCCCCGCCAGCCGTAAGGGCGCGGCCTGGAGCTACAGCGGGGTCGCGGCGTGCAGGACGAGGACCAGGGCGACCGCCGCGTTCGCCGAGGACAGCGCGGACGCTGCGGTGCCCACCGCCGCGATCCACAGGGCCAGCCCCGCCGCCGTCCACGTCGGCGGCCAGCGCCGGGACGGCGGCACCGGCTCCAGCAGCGCCGCGACCCTTCGCGGCACCGGCCCCGGCGCGGCGAACCCGGCGAGCGCCGGCCCCGGCGTGCCCCGGGAGACCAGGGCGGCCTTGCCGACCGCCCGCGCCGTGACCCGGCGGTCGCCTACCTCCTGGGCCGCTTCCTCGTCCGCCCAGCGCTCGGCGCAGTAGTCCACCGCGGCCCGCAGCGGCCGCAGCAGCGGGTTGGCCCGCGCCGCGAGCTGCGCGGCCAGCAGATAGCGGTGGTGGTGCGCGGTCAGATGGGCGCGCTCATGCGCGATCAGGGCCCGCCGCTCGCGGAAGCTGAGGCTGTCCAGCATCCCGGTGGAGACGACGATCCGGCCCGGCTTCCCGGTTCGCCCTGAGGTTCCTGGCAGGGCGTACGCGTACGCCCTGTCGTCCGGCAGCACCGCGACCGGCGACTCCGGCAGCCCGGCGAGCGCGAGCCGGGCGTCCCGCCGCACCCGGCCATGACGCAGACAGGTGGCCGTGCAGGAGACGGCCACCGCCGCCAGCGCGCCGATCGCCGCCTTCCCGGCCACCACGTCAAAGGGCACCGCCGCCCGTACCTCGGGGTCCGACCAGCTGTCCGGCAGCGGGTTGCCGGGCAGCTGCGCCGTGCCGACGACCATCAGCAGCCCCAGGCACAGCGTGGAGCACACCGCGAGGACGGTGCCGACGAGCGTGAGCAGCCGGGTGGCGGTGCGCGGATGGAGATGTTGCTCGGCGAGCCGCGCGATCGGCAGCGCCGTCAGGGGCAGAACCAGCGGGAGGAAGACGAAGACGCCCATCGGTCAGTCCTCCGGCTCCTCCGCCACGTCGCTCAGCAGGTCGCGCAGCAGCCGCTCGTCGTCCTGGGTCAGCCCGGTCACAAAGCTGGCCAGGACCGCCTCGCGGTCGTCCTGGCCGTCCAGCACCCGGCGCATCCGCAGCGCCGCGAGCCCCGCCTCGTCCGACGCCGCCCGCCAGACGAAGGAGCGGCCCGCGCGTTCACGGGTCACGGCCTGTTTGGCGTGCAGCCGGGACAGGATGGTCATGACCGTGGTGTAGGCGAGCTCGCCCTCGATCCGCTCCTGTACCCATGCGGCGGTCACCGGCCCCGGCGCCCGGCTCAGCGCCGCGAGCACCTGCGCCTCCAGCTCGCCCTGGCCACGCCGACGGGGGCGGCGGGGCCAGCCGGGCCCACCGGTCCGGTCGTGGTCCATCACACCGTCTCCTTCCCCACCGCACGCGCCCGGCGCGGGGCGCTCCATCGTAGCGAGCGGGCCACGGTGGCGCGTTCGCCCCTTTGGCCTGGCTGTACGCGCGGGTCCGGGCCGCCTCACCGATGCTGTGCAGGGGGACGACCCCGACGAAGGAACGCACTCAGCCATGACGCAGACGCAAGGCTCGCTCGTACGGCAGATCACCGACTACGCCCATCGAGCCGACCCGTACCCGATCTACGCCGAGCTGCGCAAGACCCCCGTGGCGCACGACGAGGAGGGCCCGTACATCGTCTCCACCTACTGGGAGATCCACGGTCTGCTGCACGACCCCCGGCTCAGCTCCGACGCGCGCAACCTGGACCGCCAGGCCGCCCCGGAGCTGACGGAGGAGGACGACCCGGGGCTGCCGCCCAGCTTCCTGAGGCTGGACCCGCCCGAGCACGACCGGCTGCGCCGGCTCGCGACGGCGCCCTTCGGCCCGCCGCACACCCCGCGCCGGCTCCACGAGATGCGCGGTGAACTCATCCGTATCGTCGGCGAGCTGATCGACGGCTTCGCGGGGCGGGACCGGATCGATCTCGTCGACCACTTCTCCCACCCCTTCCCGGTGACCGTGATCTGCCGGCTGCTCGGGGTGCCACGGGAGGACGAGCCGCGCTTCCACGCCTGGGCCGACGCCCTCGCCGCCAGTCCGGACCCCGGCCCGGAGGCGGACGCCGCCGAGCGGCGGCGGGTCCGGCAGGCCCGTACGGAACTGGCGAGGTATCTGTCCGAGCTGATCGAGGAGCGTCGCCGCGCACCCGGTGACGACATGCTCTCGGCCCTGGTCAGCGGGGCGGGCCCGGAGGGGCGGATGAGCCGGGTGGAGCTGCTGAGCACCGCGGCGCTGCTGCTGGTGGCGGGGCACCAGACCACCGTCAACCTGATCACCAACGGAATGCTGACCCTGCTGCGCAACCCCGATGTGCTCGCCCGGCTGCGCAAGGATCCCCATCTGGTCGTCCCGCTCGTGGAGGAGCTGCTGCGGTTCGATCCGCCGGTGCAGATGCTGCCCCGGCGCACCCCGCTCTCGGAGATCGACATCGCGGGCGTGACCATCCCCCGGGGGGCGTCCGTATGGCTGCTGCTGGCCTCGGGCAACCGCGATCCGCAGCGCTTCCCCGACCCCGACCGGTTCGATCCGCAGCGCAGGGACAACCAGCACCTCGGCTTCGGCGGCGGCGTTCACAGCTGTTTCGGCGCCCCACTGGCCCGGCTGGAGGCGCAGATCGCGCTGACCGAGCTGGCCCGCCGGCTGGACGAGCCCCGGCTGCTGGAGGACCCGCCGACCTACCGGCGCGACGCGGTGCTGCGCGGGCCACGGCATCTGCCGCTCGCCTTCGAGGGGCTGCGGCCGAGCGGGTCTCCGAACGGATCCCGGAACCGCTCCCCGAACGGGTCCCGGTGACGGCGGGGTTCAGCGGCCCCGGACCGGTGGGGCCGAGCGCGGGGTCCAGGCTTCCTGGGGCAGCGGGGCCGGCAGGAGGGCTCACCGGGCCCGGAACGCGGACGCTCTCGACCCGGCCGCGTCCTTCCCGCCCCTGCCCGTCCCGGCCTCGCCCCTCTCGGCCCGGGCGGCGATGTTCCGGGCCATACCGCCGAAGACGAGCGCGTGGCACGGCGCGACCGACCACCAGTACAGATGCCCGGCGAGACCGCGCGGATGGAACAGCGCCCGCTGCCGGTACACCGTCCCGCCCCGCGCGTCCCGGTCGACCACCATCTCCAGCCAGGCCAGGCCCGGCAGCCGCATCTCGGCGCGCAGCCGCAGCAGCCGGGGCGGCAGGACTTCCTCCACCCGCCAGAAGTCGAGGCTGTCCCCCACTCTGAGCCGCCCCGCGTCCCGGCGGCCCCGGCGCAGCCCGACGCCGCCCACCACGGTGTCGATCCAGCCGCGCAGCGCCCAGGCGAGCGGCAGCGAGTACCACCCGTTCTCCCCGCCGATCCCCTCCACCACCCGCCAGACGTCCCCCGGCGAGGCGTCCACCGCGCGCTCGCGGCGGTCCTGGTAGAGGCTGCCGCCCGACCACTCGGGGTCGGTGGGCAGCGGATCGCTGGGGGCGCCGGGGGTGGCGGCGGAGGACCAGCGGGTGGCCACCTCCGCGTCGCGGATCCGCCGCAGGGCCAGCTCCAGCGCCCGGTCCACGCCGAGCGGCCCGCCCGGCGGGTCCGGCACATGGCGGGTGATGTCCCGTTCGGCGCACACCACTTCATGGCGCAGCGACTCCACCAGCGGGCGGGCGATGGCGCCGGGTACGGGGGTGACCAGGCCGACCCACAGACTGGACAGCTTGGGGGTGAGCACCGGCACCGGCACGATCAGCCGCCGCCGCAACCCGGTCGCTTGCGCGTACCGCCGCATCATGGCGCGGTAGGTGAGGACGTCGGGACCGCCGATGTCGAAGGCCCGGTGCACCTCGTCCGGCAGTGTGGCGCAGCCCACCAGCAGCCGCAGCACATCGCGGACGGCGATCGGCTGGGTGCGGGTGCGCACCCAGCGGGGCGTCACCATCGCCGGCAGCCGCTCGGTGAGATAGCGCAGCATCTCGAACGAGGCCGAGCCCGAGCCGATGATCACCCCGGCCCGCAGCACGGCCGTCGGCACCCCGGAGTCCAGCAGCACCCGGCCCACCTCGGCCCGGGACCGCAGATGGGGCGAGAGCGCGCGCTCGGGGACGCCCTCCGGGGTCAGCCCGCCGAGGTAGACGATCCGGCGCACCCCCGCGCCCCGGGCCCGTTCGCCGAAGATCCGGGCGGCGCGGCGGTCGGTCTCCTCGAAGCCGGATCCGGTGCCCAGCGCGTGGACCAGGTAGTACGCGACGTCCACGCCCTCCATCGCGGCGCGCACGGACTCCTCGTCGGTCACATCGCCGCGTACGGTCTCCACCCGCCCCGCCCAGGGCTGGTCGCGCAGCTTCTCCGGTGAGCGGGCCACACACCGCACCTGATGCCCCGCGGCCAGCAGCTCGGGCACCAGCCTGCCGCCGATATAGCCGGTGGCCCCGGTGACCAGACAGCGTCTCGGCTCCGGCACACCGTGTGGGCCCGGCGGGCGCTGGGGAACAGCCATGAGGCCATGGTGCGCGGGCAGCACAAAACCTGCGAGGTGGGCTCCCTTCGGCGGCATTGTCCGCATCAGGTGTTGGAGGTCGCTCTCAGGTCTCCCCGACCTTCGAGCCTCTCAGCCCGACCCTCTAGGAGACGCTCTCCCGGGGACTTACGTCCCCTTCTATAAGCGCCTCTCCGGTCGAGCTCCCTCGCTCGCCCCGCAGGCTGTTATTTACGTTACTCCGGGCACCCATGAGCGCCTAGCCCCTTTCGCGTATTTTTTCCAATTTTCCGAGTGCGGCGGGACCCGGCTCCGGCCCGGCACTCGGGCGCCTTGGCTGCGCCGGGAGGGGCTTGCCCGGTAGGCTTTCCGTGTGATCTTCAAGCGCATCGGAAACGGTCGGCCCTATCCCGACCACGGCCGGGAAAGCACCCGCCAGTGGGCGGATGTCGCCCCACGCCCGGTACGTCTTGACCAGTTGGTCACGACGAAGCAGCAGCTCGACCTGGAGACGCTGCTCGCCGAGGACTCCACGTTCTACGGGGACCTCTTCGCCCATGTCGTGAAATGGCAGGGCGACCTCTATCTGGAGGACGGGCTGCACCGAGCGGTGCGCGCCGCGCTCCAGCAGCGCCAGGTGCTGCACGCGCGCGTACTGGAGCTCGAGGGCTGACCGCGTCCCCGCCCCCGGCGACCGATCGCCGTTGATCGACTTCCGTTCTCTGTTGACCCTTTCGGGTTGGTCTGAGCACCAACCATTGATCATTTAGTAGGCATCGCCACCTGGCCGCACTACGCTGCGCACATGAGCATGCTGACCCCTCCCGGCATGGGCGGAAAGTACCGCATTACGGGCGATCGCTACCCGCGGATGAGCCGGCCCCGGAGCCGCCGGCGGCTGATGTTCACCGCCTTCGGCTCGGTTCTGGCGCTCGGCCTGGTCGGGTGGGGAACACTTCAGCTCATCGATGTCTTCTCCGGCGACAGCGGCGGCCAGAAGGTCCGCGCGGCGCACGGCACCGGGGACTGCGCGCGCGGCGACAAGCACCCCGACGAGAACGCCAAGTCCGGCCGGTCCGACAGCGGCCAGAGCGGTCAGGGCGGCCGTACGGGCGGGAAGCTGCCGAAGCCCTCCCAGATCACCGTCAACGTCTACAACGCGACCACGCGCTCCGGCCTCGCCAAGGACACCGCCAAGGAGCTGGAGAAGCGCGGCTTCAAGATCGGGAAGGTGGGCAACGCCCCGACCCGGTACGACAAGAAGGTCAAGGCCACCGGGATACTGCTCGGCGCCCCCGGCGCCGGCGACGGGGCCTTCAATGTGCTCGGCACGCAGCTCGCCGACGCCCAGACCAAGAACGACGCGCGTGACGGCAAGGACATCGACCTGATCATCGGCAACGGTTTCAAGGACCTGGTCGGGCAGAAGGACGCGGACAAGGCGCTGGCCTCCCTGGCCAAGCCCTCGCCCGCACCCTCCGGATCGCCCTGCCGCTGAGGAGTCGGGTGGGGCTCAGCCCGCGGCCCCGTACATCCGGTCGCCCGCGTCGCCGAGCCCCGGCACGATGTACCCCTGCTCGTTGAGCCGCTCGTCGACGGACGAGGTGACCACCGTCACCGGCGCCCCGGCGAGCTCGCGCTCCATGAGCTCGACGCCCTGGGGCGCCGCCAGCAGACACAGCGCGGTCACATCGCCGGCGCCCCGCGATATCAGCTCCCTGATCGCCGCGACCAGCGTCCCGCCGGTGGCGAGCATCGGGTCCAGGACGTAGACCTGACGGCCGGAGAGATCCTCGGGCATCCGGGTGGCGTAGGTGGACGCCTGAAGCGTCTCCTCGTCGCGGATCATGCCCAGGAAGCCCACCTCGGCGGTGGGCAGCAGCCGCACCATGCCGTCGAGCATCCCGAGACCGGCCCGCAGGATCGGCACCACCATGGGGCGCGGATGGGACAGCCGTACCCCGGTCGTGGCCGTCACCGGGGTCTCGATGTCGACCTGTTCGGTGCGCACATCGCGCGTGGCCTCGTACGCGAGCAGGGTCACCAGCTCGTCGGCGAGCCGCCGGAAGGTGGGGGAGTCGGTGCGCTTGTCGCGCAGCGTGGTGAGTTTGTGCGCCACCAGCGGGTGGTCGACGACGTGGATCCGCATGGCAACGACACTAACCGAGCCCCCGGAGCCCGGCTCCCGCCGGTGACGCCCTCGGTGCGCCTCCCCGCGCTCGACTGTCTGCCGTCGTACTGGCATCAAACCTCCGATTCGGGGGAAAGTGGGCAACAGCGCTCGGGCCCCCGCCGGGCGATACCTCGGCCCCGAGGAGTGAGTGACCATGGCCGACGTGACCGCGAGGGAGACCGCCGCGGACCGCCGCCGCCGTCGCGACCGCTTCCTGCGCGCGCTGAACGAGGCCCGGGCGGTACGGAACCAGGTGCGCCCCCGGCAGGCCCGCGCGGCCCGGATGCGCCGGGCGATACACATGCGGACGTTCTCCTGGTGAGCTGGTGAGCTCTGGTGAGCTTCCGCCGAACCGCCGGAGACGGTTTCCGCGCGTTTCGATTCCGTCCGCGTGAGCCACATCTCTTTGGACTGGTGCACGACGCAGCGTGGAAGACCTCTCGCGAAGCGACGGTTTCTGCCACGATTCCGATTGGGGCGGGACACTGTCCCGCCCGCCCCCGGCACGCCTATGACCAGTGGGAGAGTCACGGTGTACTTCGCCGCATTGCTCGCGCGCACCGCAGAAGGGTGGGAAGCGAGCGACACAGAGCTCGATGACGTGGAAACCCTGACGGACTTGATCGAACTGGCCCGTCTGGCCTCCAAGGACGACGACACGGTATTGGCCTTCATCGAGCACGAAGACGCGTGGTTCGGCGTCGTCCGCGTGGACGGCGAGGACGACCCGCACATCTACGTATCGGACGCGGCAGCGGCCGCCCGCACCTCATACGGCTCGATGCTCACCGACGAGCTGCTCGGCCGGGACCCCGACGACGATCTGGACAGCCTGGTCGACCTGGACGGCACCGAGGACGGCGAGCCGGACCGGGACGACGAGGACGCGGACGACGCCCCGGTCCCGATCGGCCCGCTCGGCGACGCCGACATCCTGGCCGACCTCGGCATGGACGAGAAGGAGCTGAAGGCCCTCGACGGGGACGCCCTCGAATCGATCGCCGAGATGCTCGGGTGCAGCATGGAGGGGCTGGAGGCGGTGCGCTGACCGCCGCACACTGATGTCATGACCGATCCGCTGACCGGCCTCCTGCCCGGCCCCGACCCCGACCCCCTGCGCGACCCCTGGCGCGAACCGATGCGCCTGGCGCTGGAGGAGGCGGTGCGGGCACCCGAGACGGGAGATGTGCCGGTCGGCGCCGTCGTACTGGGCCCGGACGGCTCGGTACTCGGCCGCGGCCGCAACGAGCGCGAGGCCCACGGCGACCCCACCGCCCACGCCGAGGTCCTCGCCCTCCGAGCCGCCGCCCACCACCTCGGCGGCTGGCGGCTGACCGGCTGCACCCTGGTGGTCACCCTGGAGCCGTGCACGATGTGCGCCGGCGCGATCGTCCTGTCCCGCCTCGACCGGCTGGTCTACGGCGCCGTGGACGAGAAGGCCGGCGCGGTCGGCTCCCTCTGGGACGTCGTCCGCGACCGCCGCCTCAACCACCGCCCCGAGGTCATCGCGGGCGTCCTGGCGGAGGCGTGCGCGGCCCCCCTGACCGCCTTCTTCCGCAAGCCCTGAGCCCCGCCCCACGGGCCGGCCCCGGAACCGATTTCGGTTCCCGGCCACCCGTCCGCTAGGCTCTCCCTCGGTAGCGTGTCCGAGCGGCCGAAGGAGCGCGCCTCGAAAGCGCGTGAGGGGGCAACTCCTCCGTGGGTTCAAATCCCACCGCTACCGCTCTTACACCCCCCGCCCTGCGGAAACGCAGGGCGGGGGGTGTTTTTGGCGTGTCTGGTTACAGCGATGGCAGTTCGTGCGAGTCGAATCCGTCGCGGAAGCGGGTCCGGTATTCGCCGGCCGTCGGCCTCCCTCTGCGCCGGGCCGGTCATTCCTCCGCGTCGCGGACCAGGAGTGCGATCTGCACCCGGTTGTCGACCGCCAGCTTGGCGAACAGGTTGCCTATGTGCGCCTTGACGGTCGCGACGCTGATGTGCAGCCGCTCGGCGATCTCCGGGTTGCCCAGTCCGTCCGCGATGGCCCGAGCGGTGTCGAGTTCTCGTTCGGTCAGTATGGACAGCTGTTTCCGCGCGGCTTGGCGGGACGAGTCGCGAGCGTGAGAGGACTGTGGACTGGTGGCTGCGGCGATCACCCGTGCCGTGGCCGCCGGAGAGAGCACGGGGTTGCCGTCCGCGACGGTCCGCACCGCGTCGAGAATCCGCGCGGGCGGGGTGTCCTTGAGGACGAACCCGAGCGCTCCGGCGTGCAGCGCGCCGAGCACCAGATCGTCGGAGTCGAACGTGGTCAGCATGAGCACCCGCGGCGGCGCCGGTCGGGTGAGGAGTTCCCGGGTCGTGCTGAGACCGTCGCGGCCGGGCATCCGCACGTCCATCAGGACGACGTCCGGCCGCCGCTCGTCCACCACGGTGATCGCGGCGTCCCCGTCGGCCGCCTCCGCGACGACGGTCAGGTCCGGTTCACCGTCGATGACGAGCCGCAGCGCCATGCGCACCAGTTGGTCGTCGTCGACGATGACGACGCGCACCGGCTCCCGCTCGGTATCCACTCATGCTCTCTTTTCGTGGGTGGGGTTCGGCCAGGGTAGTCGCGCGGTGAGGACGTATCCGTTGTCGGGTGTGGGGTGGTGGTCGAGTTCTCCGCCGGCGAGGTTGATGCGTTCGGTGAGGCCGGGCAGACCGAATCCCGAGGTCGGTGGTGGTGCGGTCGCCCTGGTGGCTGGGGAGTTGCGGACGCTGACGGTGAGGCTGTCGCCTGCCGTTCCTTCGAGGGTGACGTGTACGTGTGCGCCTGGGGCGTGTTTGGCGGCGTTGGTCAGTCCTTCCTGGACGATCCGGTAGCAGGTGCGTCCGGCGACATCGGACGGTGTTCCCGCCACGGTGGTGGTGAGCGTGACGTCCAGTCCGGATGTGCGGGCGTCGGCCACCAGGTCGGGGATCCGGTCGAGGGAGGGTTGGGGTGGTTCCGGGCGGCCCGGGTCGGCCCGGAGCACCCCGAGGACGCCCCGTAGTTCTTCCAGGGCCTGGTGGGAGCCGTCGGCGATGCCGCGGACCAGCACGCGGTTTTCCTCGGCCGTGAGGTCGCCGCGGTGGTCCAGCACTCCGGCCTGCATGGCGACCAGGGATATCCGGTGTGCGAGTACGTCGTGCATCTCGCGGGCGATCCGGTTTCGTTCCAGCGCCCGTGCCTGCGCCGCTCGTGCGGTCTGTTCCCGTTCCGCGCTCTCCGCCCGGTCCCGCAAGGACCGCAATTCGACGCGCCGCGCCCCGATGGCCATTCCCATGGCCACCGCGATTCCCGCGGTCAGTGCCGGGAGCATGAGTTCGAGCCACCACGAGCCGGACGAACGCTGGACCGGGTAGAGCCCGCCGGTGAACTGTGACGCGGTCACCAAGGCCAGCCCGACGACCCCGCTCTCCACCGGACGCCGACGCGTGGAGAGCGAAACCAGCGCCAGACACGCGGCGCCGGTGGCGAGTGACGACGCGGTCGAGGCGATCGCCACCGTCATGGCGACGGCGAGCGGGAACCGCCGCCGCCACAGAAGCGCCGTCAGGCAGCCGAGAGCCACCAGCGGATCGCCGATGAGGTACCACGAGCCCGTTTCACCCGTCCGCCCCTTCACCAGCACACCGATGGAGAGCCAGAGCGGTATGCCCACTGCCGCGGCCGCACCCAGCCGCCATGCCTGCTGCCACCACCCGAGCCGTGGCGCGACGTCCGTGTTCACCTGGTCAGTATCGCGACACGGTGCGGCCGGTGAGTCGGACCGCGGGACGATGCGCCCTCGACCGGAGTCGCACCACCACTCCGCCTTCGGTCGAGGGCGATACGAGCCGCCGGGCCGATGTGTTTGCCGGGCCGCCAGAACAGACTCGATCACGTGCCGAGACGACCGAACACCGGACGAGGAAACGCGCTGCGCAAGGGTGCCTATATGGGCCTTTATGGGCCTTGAGGCGATCGGGATGGTGATCACAGTCCTGGCCGCCCAAGCGATGATCCGCGCTTCGCTCAACCCGGACTCCGAACCGCTGTGGGGCATCCTCAACGGGGTCCCCGGCGGCCTCACCGGCCGGCTGATCCTCCTCGGACTCATCGCGCTCGTCGCCATGGTGTCCGGCGGCTGGGCACACACGCACAAGGAACCAACCGCCGAGCGGGCCGGAAATTCCGGGGGAATCCGCGACCGGGGAACGACCTGACGCCCATCCGGGACAACGGACCCGCACTACGGCACGCATGTGCGCCGACGCGCCCCGGGGAGAGCACCCGCCGTCCCCGCGCTCGGCCTGGCCGCCCTCGACTTTCGGCGCCCCCGTGCGCCCCTCAGGAAGACATCAGAGATGCGTAGAAAAACCTTGTCCCTCGCCCTCGCCGCGACCACGGTGGCGACGACCGCGGTGGCGCTGACCGTGATTCCGCAAGTGTCGGTGGCGACGCCGGACACGTCGGCGGCGACGCCGGAGACCGTGCGGTGGGGCCCGTGCTCCGAGAAGGCCGACTCACCTCATAAGGACGCCTCGTCCCGTAAGGCCGACTCACCTCGTGAGGCCGACTCACCTCGTGAGGCCGACTCACCTCGTAAGGCCGACTCACCTCGTAAGGGCGCCTCGTCCCGTCTCGAGTGCTCGACACTGAAAGTCCCGCTGGACTACCGCGATCCCGACGGCCGTCAGATCGAGATCGCGATCTCCCGGCTGGCGAGCGAGAAGCCCTCGCAACGCCGCGGCGTGCTCCTGACCAATCCGGGCGGCCCCGGCATCACGGGACTCGGCTACCCGGCCGTTCTCGCCGCCTCAAAGCTGCCGCAGAAGGTGCTGGACTCCTACGACGTGATCGGTTTCGACCCGCGCGGCGTCGGCCGCAGCACGCCGGTGACCTGCGACCTGACGCCGGAACAGCGGAACCGTGGCAACTTGCCGCCGTACGCGCACACCGCGGCCGATGTCGCGCGGGCGGCGGGGAACGCGCGGACCATCGCCGGGCAGTGCGCCACCTCGCGGACGGCGTGGATGCTGCCGCACACCACCACCGCGAACACCGCGCGCGACATGGATCGGATCCGGGCGGCGCTGGGCGAGCAGACCCTCTCCTACCTCGGTGGGTCCTACGGCTCCTACCTCGGTGCGGTGTACACGACGCTGTTCCCGGGGCGCGGCGACCGGATCGTGCTCGACAGCAACCTGGGCCCCGGCGGTTACGACGTCACGGCCATGCGGTCGCTCGCCCGTGGAATGGAGGACCGGTTCCCGGACTTCGCGGCGTTCGCGGCCGCGCACCCCGAGTACGGTCTGGGCGCCACACCGGAGCAGGTGACCGCGAAGTTCTTCGAGCTCGCGAAGCGGTTGGAGGCGAAGCCGGTCCGGGGCATCGACGGGACGTTGTTCCGCGGGCTCACCTTTGACCGCCTCTACAGCGACGCGTCCATGCCCTTGGTGGCCGAGATGTGGCAGGCGCTCGACAAGGACCGGCCACTGCCGCCCGACACCCCGCCGTCGATGGAGAACATGGAGAACTTCATGGCCGCCCGTTTCTATGTGACCTGTGGTGATTCGCGCTGGCCGGAGACGGTCCGGGAGTATCAGCGCGATGTCGCGGTCGACCGGCTGAGGTACCCGATGCTGGGCGGGTCCGCGGCAAGCATCGGACCGTGCGCGTTCTGGCCGGACGAGCGGGTCGAGCCGCCGGTGCGCATCGGTGACCGGGGCCCGTCGAACGTACTCATGGTGCAGAACGAGCGCGATCCGGGGACACCGCTGGCCGGCGCCGAGAAGCTGCGGCGGGCATTCGGGAAGCGGGCCACGATGGTGACGGCCGACCAGGGCGGACACGGCGTCTACCCCTTCGGCCCCAACACCTGCGCGAACGACGCGGTGACGGCATTCCTGACCACCGGGCAGCGCCCGGTGCGGGATCTCGCCTGCGCGGCGGAGCCTGACAACCTGCCCTCCCGCAGGAGTTGAGAGATCCAAGGGAGACACATCCACGTCCGCGCCGGCAGAAAAGAGCGGCCCGGCTCATCGCGAGCCGGGCCCTGCGTCTGTGTGTGCGGGTGTTGTACCGGTGCCGGGTTGCGCCGGGGCCGTTCCCGTCAGGGGCCGGACGGGGGCGGCTGCTGCGGAGGCTGTTGCTGGTTGGGGTCGGGCTGGGGCTGCTGGGGCGGGGGCTGGTTCGGGGGCGGTTGGTTGGGCGGGGGCTGGTTCGGCGGGGGCTGGGGCGGCGGAGGCGGATTCGGCGGGGGCTGGTTCGGGGGCGGCTGATTGGGCGGCGGCTGGTTCGGAGGGGGCTGGTTCGGGGGCGGCTGCGGCTGCTGCTGGCCCGGGTCCGAGGGCTGGTCCTGGGGCTGCTGCTGGCCGGGGTCCTGCGGCTGGTCCTGGGGCTGCTGCTGACCCGGGTCCGAGGGCTGGTCCTGCGGCTGGTTCTGCGGCTGGTCCTGGGGTTGCTGCTGGCCGGGGTCCGAGGGCTGGTCCTGCGGCTGCTGCTGGTTCGGGTCCGTCGGCTCGTCGGAGGGCTGCGACTGCTGCGAGGGCGTCCCGGACGGGCGCTCGGTCTCCAGCGGGGTGAACCGGTCCGACGGCTTCATGGTGACCTTCGGCGCCTCCCGCAACCGCGGGGCGTGCTGCTCGCCCGGCATCGCCAGGAACGAGGGATAGTCGGCGCGGGCCAGCACCGTGTCCCGCGGGTCGCCGCTGCCGTCGCCGTCACCGAGCGGGCGCTTCAGCAGCTCGGCCTTGCCGATACCCACCAGGACGAGGTGCTTGGCGTTCTTCGTGGCCGGCCGGATGACGGTCACCGTGCTCCGTGAGAAACCGTTCCACTCGGGCCCGGTGAAGGTCGGCTTGGCATTGCGCGGCGGGGCCGAGACCCTTACGGGATTTCCGGAGTCGCACTTCACGACGGGCAGACCGCGCTTATTGACGAAGACCGCCGTTCCGGCCTGGAGGACGGCGGACACCGGCTTCACCCCACCGCGGTAGCCGTAGGTCTTCGCGTAGGTGTCGGAGCGCAGGGTGACGCTCGTGAGCCCGTTGACGAAACCGGGGATGCCGTCGGGCGAGATGTGCTGGACCTTGCTCCAGGCGGCGCCCCTCCGCTTGTCGGCGTCGAGATCGTGGAGCAGCCCCTGCCGGTCACAGGGCTGCCGGTTCCGGACGCCCGCGTAGAGACCGGGGGTGTTGCCGCGGAAGGCGCGGCCTCCGTTGGAGGGCGAGACCACGTTTTTGCGGTCCCGGCCCACGGAGGAGGTGAACGCGGGGACCGAGGTCTTTCCGACGGGTTCCCGCCGGTATTCGACCGTCGAGGCGTATCCGGGGGCTTCCCCCGGCGCCTTTGTGGTGGCTCTCCCGGAGGCCTTTTCGGAGGAGGAGACCATCCCAAGGACCACCACGACGGCGACCACGACGACGAAACCGACGACGAATGCTGAACGACGCGAGGTGAGGTGCCATGAGATCGAGCGCATTTCCCTCTCCTTCCCTTACCTCGCCCCCCATCCTGCGCTCGCTCCGCACACCCCCGCTTCCCCCGAAGCCTTGACATCTCACCCCACCTTCGGGGGACTTGGGCCGTGTTTGCCCGTCCGCGCTCGCAGAGCCGCCCCCGGTCCGGGGTGCACCCGGACCGGGGGCGGTCACTACCCCTCGCGGTCTGTGCGCGGCGAGACCTCCGACCATGTCGGATCTTCGTCGCGTATCTAGACTAAACGGACGGGCTCCAGTTGGCAGCGGAACGGACAGGAGATACGGACCGGAGTTTCCGGACGGAGTGACGGACGGCAGCCGAGGAGGACCGGATGAGCGGCCCTGTCGTGGCGGGGGTCGACGGCTCCCGGCGCAGCCTTACGGCGGCCGAGTGGGCCGCGCGGGAGGCGGCGCGGCGCGGGGTCGTGCTGCGCCTCGTACACGCCTGCCCGCCGCTGCCGCGCAGGGTCTCGCCGGTGCCCGGGGTGGACGCCTGGCAGAACGTGGGCGAGCAGATGCTCGGGCAGACCGTGGCCGACTTCCGGGCGCGCCTTCCGGAGCTCGGGATCGACGGGGAGCACACCGCCGCCGAACCGGCCGAGGCCCTGCTCACGGCCGCCACGAGCGCCGGGCTGCTGGTGGTCGGGGCCCGGGGCTGGGGCGGCTTCGAGGGGCTGGCGGTGGGCTCGGTGGCGCTGCGGGTGGCGGCGATGGCGGACTGCCCCGTCGTCACGGTGCCGGATGAGCGCCGTACGGGTGCCGGGTGGGACGGTACGGACGCGGACGAGGTGCAGCTCGGCTTCGACGCACACGCCCCGGCGGAGGCACCGGCCGCCTTCGCGTTCCGCGCCGCCCAGGAGCGGGGCGTCCCGCTGCGGGTGGTGCACGCCTGGGCGCTGCCCCCGGCCTCCCCGTCGGCCTGGATGCTCACGGTGCTGGAGGAGGACCGCGCGATGTGGGAGGACCAGGAGAGCCAGGTGGTCTCCGACGCCCTGCGGCCGTGGCGGGAGGCCTGCCCCGAGGTCACCGTGGTACCGGATGTCGTTCTGCTCAATCCGGCGGAGGCGCTGGTCAGGGCCTCGGAGCGGGCCGGGCTGCTGGTGATCGGGCGCCGTACGGCCACCCGGCCCGCCCAGCTGCGGCTGGGGCCGGTGGCCCATGCGGTGCTGCACCACGCCCACTGCCCGGTGACGGTCGTACCGCACCCCGGGCCCTGAGCCCACCTCCCGCGCGCCGGAGCCCTGAGCCCGCCTGCCGCACCCGGAGCCCGCGCCCCGCACCCCGCAGGCGCTCAGGCGCTCAGGCGCTCAGGCGCTCAGCCGAAGAACACCCCGAATTCCGAGTACAGCGCTGGATCGACGCCCTTGGTGCCCACCGTGGCCTCCGCGAGCGGTATCCGAACGATGTCCGTGCCGCGCAGCGCCACCATCGTGCCGAAGTCCCGGTCCTTGACCGTGTCGATCGCACGCAGCCCGAAGCGGGTGGCCAACCAGCGGTCGAAGGCGCTGGGCGTCCCACCGCGCTGGATATGGCCCAGGACCGTGGTGCGGGCCTCCTTGCCGGTGTGATCGGCGATCTCATGGGACAGCCACTCGCCGATACCGGACAGGCGGACATGGCCGAACTCGTCCAGGCTGGAGTCCTTGACCACCATCTGGCCCTCCTTCGGCACGGCCCCCTCCGCCACCACCACGATCGGCGCGTATCTGATCGTGAAGCGGTTCTCCACCCAGGCGCAGACCTGGTCGATGTCGAAGGGCTGCTCGGGGATCAGGATGACGTTGGCACCGCCCGCGACGCCCGAGTGGAGGGCGATCCATCCGGAGTGCCGCCCCATGACCTCGACGACCAGGGTGCGGGTGTGGGATTCGGCGGTGGTGTGCAGCCGGTCGATCGCCTCGGTGGCGATGTTGACGGCGGTGTCGAAGCCGAAGGTGTAGTCGGTGCCCGCCACATCGTTGTCGATCGTCTTGGGCACCCCGACCACCTGGATGCCCTCGCCCGCCAGCGCCGCGGCGACCCCGAGCGTGTCCTCGCCGCCGATCGCGATGAGCGCGTCCACCTGGTACTCGGCGAGCGTCTCCCGCACCCGGTCCACCCCGTCCTCGCCGGCCAGGGGGTTGGTCCGGGAGGAGCCGAGGATGGTGCCGCCGCGCGGCAGGATGCCGCGCACGGCCGGGACGTCCAGCGGCACGATGGCTCCTTCGAGCGCGCCGCGCCAGCCGTCCCGCACTCCGACGAACTCGAAGCCGTGGACCTCCACGCCCTTCCGGACGATGCCGCGGATCGCGGCGTTGAGCCCGGGGCAGTCACCGCCGCCGGTCAGCACACCGACACGCATCTCCGCTCCCTCCGCCGACGGCGCGAGCCGCTGCCGTCGCCGCTCCTTCCGGGCGCCGCTCCGGCGCCACTCTTGCCACCCCCTCTTTCTCCAGAATCCACCCATATGTAGCGCGGTGCCCACAGCGGCGTAGGGGTGTCCCCACAACACCGATCTGTTCATCCGACTGATACGACTGATGCGCCAGAGGTGTGGATAGACTCTCGCAACTGCACAAGGGCACAGCGGGGAGAGGCAGCACAGATGGCCCAGGCGAAGAAAATCGCGCTCTATATGCTGATCGTCTTCGTGCTGTACACGATCATCAAGACGCCGGCCCGGGCAGCCGACCTCGTCCAGGTCGGTTTTGAGGGCATATCGGACGCCGCCAAGAGCGTCGGCGAGTTCATGACGGAACTGACCAACTAGCCTCGCGCTCCCCCTGTTCCCGCCCTCGAACCCGCGCTCCCCTCAGTCCCTTATCGGGCGATTTCTCCACCAACACGTGGTAAAGCGGTGCTTGCACACAGTGCACATGTCTTGTGATGCTATGACCGCTTTTGCCGGGTGAGTACATCGTGAAGGGGTGGCGTGACCGTGTCGGCCCGTACCGCGCCCAGAACCCCGCCCCAGGGCGATGGCGGCAGCGAAAGCGGCAGAAGCCGCGGGGCTGACGCCAGAGCGCTCACCCAGGTGCTCTTCGCCGAGCTCTCGGACCTCACCCCGGGAACCCCCGAGCACGCCCGCGTACGCGCCGCGCTCATCGAGGCCAATCTGCCGCTGGTCCGCTACGCCGCGGCCCGCTTCCGCAGCCGCAACGAGCCCATGGAGGACGTGATCCAGGTCGGCACCATCGGCCTGATCAACGCGATCGACCGGTTCGACCCGGACCGTGGGGTGCAGTTCCCGACCTTCGCCATGCCGACCGTCGTGGGCGAGATCAAGCGCTACTTCCGCGACAACGTCCGCACCGTCCACGTCCCGCGCCGGTTGCACGAGCTATGGGTGCAGGTCAACGGCGCGACCGAGGATCTGACCGTGCTGCACGGCCGCTCCCCGACGACGGCCGAGATCGCCGAACGGCTCAAGCTCAGCGAGGAGGAGGTGCTGGCCTGCATCGAAGCGGGCCGTTCGTATCACGCCACCTCCCTGGAGGCCGCCCAGGAGGGCGACGGACTGCCCGGTCTTGTCGACCGGCTCGGCTACGAGGATCCCGCGCTCGCCGGAGTCGAGCACCGCGATCTGGTGCGCCATCTGCTCGTACAACTGCCCGAGCGCGAGCAGCGTATCCTTTTGCTCCGTTACTACAGCAACTTGACGCAATCTCAGATCAGCGCCGAGCTCGGCGTCTCCCAGATGCATGTGTCCCGGCTGCTGTCCCGGAGCTTCGCCCGGCTGAGATCCGCAAACCGGATCGAGTCCTGATCCTTGCGAGGGACCTCCGCCCGGGACCTCAAGGCTGTAATGTCGACATGGCGCTACAGCGTGTTGCCGACATGTGACATTCTGCAGGAACCGCGTTTGCCGCGGCCCCACCTCCGGTATTCAGGGGGAGGCTGCGTCGGACGCTACCGCGCAGCTGGGATCCGTCCGCGACCTCTAGGGGGTGGCATGTCCGTAGAACTGGGCAGCTCGAAGGTGCTCAACAACGACGCACCGCTCATGCCTGACGACTGCGACGCCATCGACACCCGCACCCTCTCCCGCTCCCTCTTCCTGCGGCTCGCCACACTCGACAAGGACAGTGCGGAAGCCGGCTACGTCCGTGACACCCTCATCGAGCTGAACCTCCCGCTCGTCCGTTACGCGGCGGCCCGGTTCCGCAGCCGTAACGAGCCGATGGAGGACATCGTCCAGGTCGGCACCATCGGCCTGATCAAGGCGATCGACCGCTTCGACTGCGAACGCGGCGTGGAGTTCCCGACGTTCGCCATGCCGACCGTCGTGGGCGAGATCAAGCGGTTCTTCCGCGACACCAGCTGGTCGGTGCGGGTTCCGCGGCGGCTGCAGGAGCTGCGCCTGGCCCTCACCAAGGCCAGTGACGAGCTGTCACAGAAGCTCGACCGCTCCCCGACCGTCACCGAGCTCGCCACGGCGCTCGGTGTCTCCGAGGAGGACGTGGTCGACGGGCTCGCGGTGGGCAATGCCTACACGGCCAGCTCGCTGGACTCCCCGTCCCCCGAGGACGACGGCGGCGAGGGGTCGCTCGCCGACCGGCTGGGGTACGAGGACAGCGCGCTGGAGGGCGTGGAGTACCGCGAGTCGCTCAAGCCCCTGCTGGCCAAACTGCCGCCGCGCGAGCGCCAGATCATCATGCTGCGCTTCTTCGCCAATATGACGCAGTCGCAAATCGGCGAAGAGGTCGGGATCTCCCAGATGCATGTCTCCCGGCTGCTCACCCGGACCCTGGCCCAGTTGCGTGAGGGCCTGATCTCGGACTGAGCCGCCACTGGCCGGTCCCCTGCCGGATCCCTGTACACCTGACGGGTCGTCAGCCACACTGGCCCGATGCGATACGCATGGAGCCGGACAACGGGCCGCCGAGGCACGGCAATCGCCTCCTCGGCGGCCGCGCTGTGCCTGGGGGCACTCCTCAGCGGCTGCGGCGGTGGCGGCGACGGCTATGTGGCCGCCGGGGCGGCCGGGCCCGATGGCCAGCGGACCGCGAACGCCGTGCCGCCCAAGGGCGACGTCGACATGGTGCCCCTGGACGAGGGCGGCACGGACAACGATCGCGACGGTAAGGGCGGCACGGACGGGAAGCGCGATCGGGGCGCGGCCGGACCCGAGGCCACCACGGACGGCGGAACGGACGGACCCGCATCGCGGGCCCCCTCGGCATCCGCGAAGGCCCCCGACCGCACGGACGGCTCAGGCGGCCCGGATGGCGGGAAGAGCGGCTCCGGGGCCCCGGGACGTAACGACGACGGCCCCCAGGGCGACGACGGGCCCAAGGGCGACGAACCCGGCGAGCCCTCGCCCTCCGGCTCCGGTTCGGACCCCTCAGGCACCCCCACGCCCACCGGACCGGCCGCCCTCAAGGTCGGCAAGCCGGAGCGCACGGCGACCGATCAGCGCTGGTGCGAGAAGGTGAAGGTCGAGTTCCGTAACACCGGAGGAGCGCCGGTCGCCTCGGGCACCGTCACCTTCGGGACGCATGTGATCGACGCGCTCGGCATCGACTGGGCCACGCTGGAGTCCAAGGAAGAGCTGCCCGCGCCGATCGGCGCGGGCCAGAAGAAGGAGAAGACCTGGACGGTGTGCGTGGACGACTGGCGGGTGCCGCTGGGCATGCATATCGAGACGCAGGACATCTCGGTCAGCTGGAAGCCGTAAGGCCGGCCCGGCAGCCGTAAGGGGCGCGGGAGCTCAGGGCTCCCGCAGGAGCTCAGACCCCGCGGTGAGCGTCAGGGGTTCGTGGCTCAGCCCAGCGCCAGCCAGGCCACCGCCGCGACGATCACGACCGCCGCGATCACACCGACGATCAGGCCGACGCGCGAACCGCCGCCCGATGCGGTGGACGTCTGAGGCTGCCGAGTGCCCTCGTCGACGAAGGCGCGGAACATCTGGGTGGAGCCGGCCGGGTCCTGGTTCCCGTTGGGGCTCTGGGGGTTGTTCGCCATGGGCCCCGACCCTAGCGAACGAGCGGATTCCGGGACACCCCCGGGTCTCAGCAGCCCCTCGCGCCTCAGCCGCCCCGCTTGACCGACTCCAGGACGACTCTTTAACGGCAATTTACCGCCCAGACCACCCTTTCATTTGCCTGTAGCAACTAACTTCTTCTATGGTTGCCTTAAGCAACTGACCATTCCGACCAATCCCACTGGGGGTGCCGTGGCCGCGCAGCGCCACTATGAGGAGCTGGCCCGGCAGCTCAGCGCCATCGGCACCGTCAAGCGCATGCTCGGGCGCGTCCTGCCGACCGACTGCCCGTCGGGCTCCGCCATCGTGCTGATGCTCCTCGACCGCTACGGCGAGATGCGCATGAGCAAGCTCGCCGAGCTGCTCGACATCGACATGTCGGTGACCAGTCGGCATGTGGCGCATGTCGCGGACCGCGGCTGGGTGGACCGCAAGCCCGACCCGCTCGACCGGCGGTCGCGGCTGCTGAGCATCAACCCCAGCGGTCGAGCACTGCTCGGTCAGGTCTCCGAGCGCTACACAGAGGCGCTCGCCAGCTGTCTGAGTGACTGGTCGGACGAGGACGTCGACCGCCTCAACGAACTTCTCGCCCGATTGCGGTCGAGTTTCGGGGACACCCGTTCCCGGGCTCTGCCGCATCAGGCGGAGACCAGCATCACCCGTACACCTTCGCAACGTTAAGGAACTTCATGGCAACGACCACACCGGACGGCGGTGTGCGGGGACCCGCGGGGCACCCCGCCCACGCCAAGCACGGCGGAGGAGGCCACAGAGGCCAGCACGGCCACGACGCGGGCTCCTCGGCGCCGATGACGCACCGGCAGATCATGGAGGCGCTCTCCGGGCTGCTGCTGGGGATGTTCGTCGCGATCCTGTCGTCGACGATCGTCTCCGCCGCACTGCCCAAGATCATCGCTGACCTCAACGGCAGCCAGTCCTCCTACACCTGGGTCGTCACCGCCACCCTGCTGGCCATGACTGCCACCACCCCGCTGTGGGGCAAGCTCGCCGACCTCTTCAGCAAGAAGCTGCTGGTCCAGATAGCCCTGGTGATCTATGTCGCGGGCTCCGTGGTGGCCGGTCTGTCACAGAGCCCCGGCATGCTGATCGCCTGCCGCGTGGTGCAGGGCATCGGCGTCGGCGGTCTGTCCGCCCTCGCCCAGATCGTCATGGCCGCGATGATCTCCCCCCGGGAGCGCGGCCGGTACAGCGGCTACCTCGGCGCGACCTTCGCCGTCGCGACCGTCGGCGGTCCGCTGCTGGGCGGCGTGATCACCGACACCGACTGGCTGGGCTGGCGCTGGTGCTTCTACGTCGGCGTGCCGTTCGCCGTCATCGCGCTGATCGTCCTTCAGAAGACCCTGAAGCTTCCCGTGGTGAAGCGGGACGTCAAGGTCGACTGGGGCGGCGCCTTCTTCATCAGCGCCGCCGTCTCGCTGCTGCTGATCTGGGTGACCTTCGCGGGCGACAAGTACGACTGGATCTCGTGGCAGACCTACGCGATGGTCGGCGGTTCGATCGCGCTCGGTCTGATCTTCCTGCTGATCGAGTCCAAGGCGAGCGAACCGATCATCCCGCTGCGGCTGTTCCGCAACAAGACGATCACCCTCGCGTCGCTGGCCTCGCTCTTCGTCGGTATCGCGATGTTCGCCGGAACCGTCTTCTTCAGCCAGTACTTCCAGCTGGCGCGCGGTAAGTCGCCCACCATGTCCGGCGTCATGACCATCCCGATGATCGGCGGCCTGTTCATCTCCTCGACCGTCTCCGGTCAGGTCATCACCAAGACCGGTCGCTGGAAGGCATGGCTGGTCAGCGGCGGTGTGCTGGTGACGGCGGGCCTCGGTCTGCTGGGCACCATCCGGTACGACACCCCGTACTGGCACATGGCGATCTACATGGCACTCATGGGCCTCGGCATCGGCATGATGATGCAGAACCTGGTGCTGGCCACCCAGAACCAGGTGGCCCCGCAGGACCTCGGCGCGGCCAGCTCCGTCGTCACCTTCTTCCGGTCCCTGGGCGGTGCGGTCGGCGTCTCGGCGCTCGGCGCGGTGCTCGCCAACCGGGTCACCCACTACGTCAAGGACGGCCTGGCCGAACTCGGCCCCAAGGGCGCCGCGCTGGGTCACGGCGGCACCGGCGGCGGTGGCATCCCCGACGTGCGGGCGCTGCCCGAGCCGATGCGCACGATCATGGAGAGCGCCTACGGGCATGGTGTCGCGGACGTCTTCCTCTTCGCCGCCCCGGCCGCGTTCCTCGCCTTCCTGCTGACCCTGTTCATCAAGGAGGTCGCCCTGAAGACCAGCTCCGGCTCGCAGCAGGCCGCCGCGGCCACCTCGGACGCCCCCACCGCCGACGCGGTCCCGGCCGACGCGGTGGCGACCACGGCGGCCACCGGGCAGATCGCCGACCTCGAGCCCGCGCTCGTGGGCGCCCCGGCCGCCGAGATCTACGAGCCGGGCGCCGACGGTGCCCTCGCGGCCACCGCTCCGCGGACGGCCACCGCTCCGCAGCGCCTTACGGCCTTCGCCTCCGCCGGGGGCGACGGCGCGGACCGTCAGCCCCGGCAGGGTGTGCACGGATTCGTGCGGAACGCGGAGGGCGGCCCCGTCGCCCGCGCCGCGGTGACGCTGATCTCGCTCGCCGGACGGCAGCTGGGCCGATCGGTGGCGCACCCCGACGGCTCGTACGCCCTGGACGCGCCGGGCTCCGGCTCGTACGTCCTGATCGCGGCGGCCGACGGCCACCAGCCGCAGGCGTCCACGGTCGTGGTCGGGGACGAGCCGCTCGGCTTCGACATCGTCCTCTCGGCCACCAGTGGTCTGGTGGGCACCGTGCGCGGTGCCGCCGACGGCCGGCCGGTGGACGCGGCGATGGTCGTGGTCACCGATGTCCGCGGTGAGGTGCTGGCCACCGGGAAGACCGGTGAGCAGGGCGACTTCGGCTTCGAGGAGCTGGTCTCCGGGACCTTCACGGTCGCGGTGAACGCGCCGGGCTACCGGCCCGCGGCCCTGCCCGTCGAGGTGGGGGCCCAGGGGCTGACCCGGGTGGAGATAGCGCTCCAGGCCGGCGCCCGGGTGCAGGGCATAGTCCGGGCCGGTGCCGACCGGCGGCCGCTGCCCGACGCGCGGGTCACCCTCGTGGACTCGGCCGGGAACGTGGTCGCCACCGCCACCACCGGTGAGGACGGCGCGTACGCCTTCACCGACCTGGACGCGGGCGACTACACGGTCATCGCGAGCGGCTACCCGCCGGTCGCGGGGGCGCTGACGGTCTCCGGGCCGGGCGTCGACGGCCACGACGTGGAGCTCGCCCACCCGGGCGAGTGACGGAACCCCGAGCCCGGGGCGCGCAAGAGCGGAGTCGCGCCCCGGGCCCGGCCGGGCGGCGGATTTCTCGGCCGGACCCGGAACCCGGATCCCGGCGGCGGTGTAGTGAAGGCAGGGGACGGCCTGACGCCGCCGCCCGGATCCGGTGCACAGACACGACGAATACCACCAGCACGACGAGTACGACCAGCAGGACGAGTACGACCAGCACGGCGCGCACGACCAGCGCGCCGGGCGACATGAGCGACACGAGCAACACGCCGAGCAGGACAAGCAACACGGCGACACCCGAGCGGGAGCGAAACGCGGCATGACGACCACAGGAGCAGGAGCAGGCGGGGGAGCGGGGCTGCGGGCCCGGATCCACACCCGCGACGGCTGGGCGGTCCAGCACGCGGTGCTGACCGTCACCGATATGACGGGCGCCCAGGTGCTGCGCGCACAGGCCGACACGGACGGCGCCGTGCGGACCGACGAGCCGCTGCCGCCGGGGCCTTACACGATCATCGCCACCGCGGTCGGCTACGCCCCGGTCGCGTCCACGGCGATCGTCACGGCCTCCGGGCGGGCCGACGTGGGCACGGTGGTGCTGGCGCGCCAGGGCGGGGTGGAGCTTCCGCCGCCCGGGGCGTGGACGATCGACCCGGCGCATTCGACGGTGGCCGCGGTCGCCCAGCACCTGGGGATCTCCAGTGTCCACGGCCGGTTCACCGAGTTCGGCGGGCGGATCGAGGTCGCCGAGGACATCGAGAAGTCGCGGGTCGAGGCGGTCATGCGGGCCGCCAGCATCGACACCGGCAACACGATGCGGGACGGCCATCTGAAGTCGGCCGACTTCCTCAATGTGGAGGAGTTCCCGGAGCTGACGTACCGGAGCACGCATCTGAGCGCGGCCGGGGCCGACCGCTGGACGGTCCATGGCGAGCTGTCGATGCACGGCGTGGTCCGGGACGTGGACCTGGACCTGACATACCTGGGTACGGGCCCCGACCCCTGGGGCGGGGTGCGGGCGGCCTTCCGGGCCGTCGCCGAGCTGCGCCGCGAGGACTTCGCGATGAACTACAACCAGGTGGTCGCGGCGGGCATCGCGGCGATCGGCACCACCCTGCGGGTGGAGCTGGACATACAGGCGGTGCAGGGCGAGCAGCTCCCCACGGCCTGACCTGCCCGCCACCGCGCGCTATCGATCCCTCAGGGCCTCGATACCGGCGATCGCCAGGTCCAGGGCGAAGGCGAAGTCGCGGTCCTGCATCTCCTGGACCGTGGTGCCCCCGCGAGCCTCCATGATCTTCCGCGCCTCGTCGAACTCCATACGGTCCTCGACCGCGCCCATCATCTCGTGGAACAGCTCGTCCTGGGGGACTCCCGCCGCCCGGCAGCGGGCGGCGAAGCGGCCCTCGATCGTGCCGAAGCCGTAGACGAACTGGTAGACGAGGGCCAGCGCGCTGGTCATCCTGTCGTCCGGCAGCCCGCTGTTGCGCATCACGGCCAGCGCGGCGTTGTTGAAGACCACCGCGTTGGGCCCGATGTTGAGGTACTCCCCCAGCAGCGCCGGCAGCCAGGGGTGGCGCACCAGCACCCGCCGGTACTCGGAGGCGACCTGGCGCAGCTGCTCATGCCAGTCCCGCGGCTCGGCCGGGGCGTGCTCGAGGCCTTCGACGGGTCCGACGGCCTCCACGGATCCGACGGCCTCAATGGGCAGCGCTATCTCGCCCATGGCCGCGTCGAGGGCGAGTTCGAGCAGATGGTCCTTGGTCTCCACGTACCAGTAGACCGACATGGCGGTCACCCCCAGCTCCGCCGCGAGCCGTCGCATCGAGAAGCCCGAAAGTCCCTCGGCGTCCAGCAGCCGCATCGTCGCCGCGACGATCTTCAGTCGGTCGAGCCCGACGGGCTGCTGGTCGCCCTTGCGCTTGGGGGTCTTACGCTCGGAGAGCCAGACGCTGGACCGCGGGGGGACGGTGCGGCTGCCGGTTGCCATGGCGGCGCCTCCCTTTCTCCGATGAGCTGGCACCACATATGGCCCGGGAGCGGACACGCGGCACCTCACTACCTGAAGATGCTATGCCGCCGGGGCCTCCTGTGAAGATCGTTCGGCCCTGCTGAGCAGCAGTGCGGCCAGCACTCCACCCGCCAGCACGGCCGCGGCGCCGACCAGCTGACTGGTTTCCACACCCGAGGCGAAGGCGTCCGCGACGGCCTGGCGGTCCTCGGGGGTACGGGCGGCGGCGAGGGCGGCCGGGAGCGAGCCCGCTCCGGTGGCGACCGCGGGCAGCAGGGAGCCGAAGCGGGAGTTGAGCACGGCGCCGAGGACGGCGACTCCGAGCCCGTTTCCGCATTCGGTGAGCGTGCCGTTGACCCCCGCGCCCACCCCCGCCTTCTCCGGCGGGATGGCCGACATGATGGCGTTCGCCATCGCGGGCATGGCCAGCGCGATACCGGCCCCCATCACCACCAGCCCCAAGAGCATTCCGCCATAGCCGTGCGCGCCGAGCGTCGCGATGGCGGCGAGACCGGCCGCGAGCAGCCCCATCCCGCCGACGATGGTCACCGGGGTCCCGAGCTTGGGCAGCAGCCGCGCGCCGACACCGGTGAGGTTGAGCGCGACGATCACCAGCGCGAGCGGCGCGGTGCGCAGCCCCGCGTCCAGCGCGTCATAGCCGAGCACGAACTGCAGATGCTGGGTGAGCAGGAAGAGCGAACCGCCCATCCCGAAGGCCACCAGGATGCCGCCCGCCACCGCGCCCACGAACCGGCGGTTGCGGAAGAAGTGCATATCCAGCATCGGATAGGGGATATGACGCTCCCACAGCGCGAATCCGGTCATCACGGTGATGCCGATGAAGGCCGACAGCAGCACCCGGCTGGAGGTCCAGCCGTGTTCCGGCCCGGAGATGATCGCGAAGACGATGCCGGTCATCCCGACCGTGGACAGCAGCGCGCCGAGCAGATCGGGGCGGTCGCTGGTCGGCGCCTTCGACTCCGGCACCATCCAGACCACGGCCACCAGCCCGAGCAGCGCCACCGGGATATTGATCAGGAAGATCGAGCCCCACCAGAAGTGCTCCAGCAGCGAGCCGCCGATCAGCGGTCCCGCGGCGAAGCCGAGCGAGCCGACCGCACCCCACAGCCCGATGGCCTTGGCCCGTTCGCCCTCGTCGAAGACCTGCACCACGACGGCGAGCGTCGTGGTCATCAGCAGCGCCCCGCCGATGCCCATGCCCGCGCGGGCGGCGATCAGCTGGCCGGAGTCCTGCGCCATCGACGCCGCGAGGGAGCCGACGCCGAACAGGGCGAGCCCGGCGACCAGCAGCTTCTTCCGCCCATAGCGGTCGGCGGCGCTGCCGGCGGTGAGCAGCAGCCCCGACTGGACCAGCGAATAGGCGTTGATCATCCACTGGATGTCGGCCGTGCGGGCATCCATCTCCCTGGCCAGGGAGGGGACCGCCACATTGAGGATCGTGTTGTCCAGCAACACGGTGAGCTGGGCGAGGCAGATCACGGCGAGGATCAGCCAGCGCTGAGGATGGCCGCCCGGGGACTGATCGGGTGGCGCGGAGGCGGCTTCGGCGGTCGAGACCGTCATGGGGACTCCAGACAGGGTCTTCTACGGTGTATGGCGAGTTGGCCTTACACCGTACAAGTGCGGCTGTACGGTGTACAGCGAATTATGTGCGTGCGTCGCATACGCATACGGGCCGGTGGTCGCGGGGGTGAACCCGCGACCACCGGCCCGTACCTACGGGACTCCGGAATCAGCCGGAGGACTTCGAGGACGTCGACGCCTTCGTCGATGCCTTCTGGGTCAGGTCATAGAGCGTGGCACTGCCCACGGTGACCTTCTTGTAGGTCGACTCGATCCAGGAGGTGATCTGGGACGAGGTCCCCTGGCCGCCGCCCGGCCCGCCGCCCATGCCGGTGCCCGAGGAGATGAAGTAGTGGATCCTGCCCTGCTTCACATACTTCTTGAACTGGGCGAGCGTCGGGGACGGGTCGCTGCCGTTGAAGCCGCCGATGGCCATCACGGGCTTCTCGGTGGCGAGTTGGTAGCCGGCGGCGTTCTGGGAGCCGATCGCCGCGGCCGCCCAGGTGTAGTCGTCGGCGTTCTTCTCCAGCTTCGCCTCCACCTTGGCGTCGACCTGCTGACCGTCGAGCAGTCCGCCCATGCCGCCGCCACGGCGACCGCCCTCGCCCATGCCGCCGGGCAGCATGCCTGGTCGGCCGTTCTGCCCCTGACCGCCCTGCGCGTTGCCCGTGCCGTTGCGCGGGGACTGGCCGCCGCCTGGGAAGCCCCCGCCGGGGAAGCCGTTCTGGCCACCCCCCGGCTGACCGCCGCCGGTGCCATTGCCGGTGCCGCCGCCTGGCATGCCCTGCGGACCGCCCTGGCCCTGACCGCCCTGCTGATTGCCCTGACCGCCCTGGCCCTGCCCCTGCTGGCCCGCGCCCTGACGTCCGTTCTGCATCCACGGCGGACCGCCCCGGCCGCCGCCCGGGAAGCCACCACCGGGGCCGCCCGTACCGCCCGCCACCGACGGACCGGCCGTCACGATGGAGCCGTGCTTCGGGGTGTCCACCGTGTTGAGCGTGTACGCCACCGGCCCGGCCAGCCCCGCCGCGAGGCCGAGCCCCGCCGCGGCCAGCGCCGCCCTCCGGCCCAGGCGCGCCGTCAGCAGCAGCCCGGCCGCCGCCGCGAGCCCGCCGATCAGCACCGCCCAGCGCAGCCAGGGGTGCCAGTCCGGCGACCGCCCCAGCAGGACGTACGACAGATAGGCGGTGACCGCGACCGTGACGGCCAGCACCGCCGAGGCCGCCGCTCCCGCCCGGCCGCCCTCGCTCCGCCGCTCCCACAGCAGGGCCGCGCCCATGCCCACGAGCGCCGCGGTATAGGGCGCCAGGGCGATGTTGTAGTACTGGTGGAAGATCCCGGACATGAAGCTGAAGGTGGCGAACGTCATCAGCAGCGCCCCGCCCCACACCAGGAAGGCCGCGCGCCGGGTGTCGGTGCGCTTCGCCCGCCAGGTCAGCCAGATGCCCGCCGCCAGCAGGATGAACGCCGCGGGCAGCAGCCACGCGATCTGACCGCCCATGTCGGAGCCGAAGAGCCGGTCGATCCCGGTATCGCCCCACCGGCCGCCACCGCCACCGCCCGGGCCGCCCCCGCCGACGCTGCCGGTCTCATTGCCGTTGATCCGGCCCAGACCGTTGTAGCCGAAGGTCAGCTCCAGGAAGCTGTTGTGCTGCGAACCGCCGATGTACGGGCGCGAGGACTCAGGCCACAGTTCGACGATCGCGACCCACCAGCCGCCGGAGACCACCATCGCGAGCCCCGCGAGCAGCAGCTGCCCGATCCGCCGGCCGAACTTCACCGGGGCGCACACCGCGTACACCACCGCGAGCGGCGGCAGGATCAGCCACGCCTGAAGCGTCTTGGTGAGGAAGCCGAGACCGAAGCAGACCCCGGCCGGCACCAGCCACTTGGTGCGCGCGTCCTCCAGGGCGCGCAGCACGCAGTAGATCGCCGAGACCATCAGCAGGCACAGCAGCGCGTCGGGGTTGTTGAAGCGGAACATCAGCGCCGCGACCGGGGTCACCGCGAGCGCCGCGCCCGCGATAAGCCCGGCGGCCGCGCCGAACCTGCGCCGTACGGCCGCGTACAGCACCCCGACCGTCGCGACGCCCATCAGCGCCTCGGGGGCGAGGACCGCCCAGGAGGAGAGGCCGAAGAGCCGCACCGACAGGGCCATCGGCCACAGCGCGGCCGGCGGCTTGTCGACGGTGATGGAGTTCGCGGCGTCGGAGGAGCCGAAGAAGAACGCCTTCCAGCTCTCGCCGCCCGCCTGCACGGCGGCCGAGTAGAACTGGTTGGCGTAGCCGGACGCGCCCAGGCTCCACAGATAGAGCACGGTGGTGGCGGCCAGCAGGGCCCACAGGGCGGGCCGCGCCCAGCGCGGGTCCTCCGGCCGTCCTCTCCAGGCCCGCGCCAGGCGCGAGCCGCCGCGCGCCCGCGGCCCCGGCCGGGGAGCGGCGGCGGGGGTCGGCGGCGGCCCGGCTTCGCGGGTGCCGTAGTCGTAGGTGGTCATCGATCGGTCCTCGGGTCGTGGTCGGTCGTGGCCCCGCTGTCCGACGGGAAGACCCAGGCCCGGAAGAGCAGGAAGCGCAGAACGGTGGCGGCGAGGTTCGCCGCGATCAGCACGGCCAGTTCGGTGCCGTGCGAGGCGGTGCCGGGGACGGCGTCCAGGGCGGCGAGGGAGCCGCTGGTCAGCACGAGGCCGATGCCGAAGACGACCAGCCCCTGGGCCTGGTGGCGCATCGCGCGGTCCCGGCCGCGTACGCCGAAGGTGAGCCTCCGGTTGGCTGCGGTGTTGCCGAGCGCCGACAGCAGCAGCGCCAGCGCGTTGGCCACCTGCGGGCCGGTGCCCATCCGGAAGAGGGAGTACAGCAGCAGATAGACCAGTGTGCTCAGCGCGCCGACCACACAGAACCCGACCAGCTGACGGGCCAGGCCCTTCGGCACCCCGCTCAGCTCCCGGTCGCGCGGATCGTCGCCGAACGGACGGCGCACCCGGTCCAGCGGCAGCCCACCGGTGGCCAGCGCGCGCCCCACCCGCCACACACCCTTGAGATCCTCGGTGGCCGTCTTCACGATGTGGACCGTGCTGTTGGGGTCGTCCACCCAGTCCACCGGCACCTCGTGGATGCGCAGCCCGGCCCGCTCGGCCAGCACCAGCATCTCGGTGTCGAAGAACCACCCGGTGTCCTCGACCAGCGGCAGCAGCCGCTCCGCGACGTCCTTACGGATGGCTTTGAATCCGCACTGGGCGTCGGAGAAGCGGGCGGCCAGGCTGCCGCGCAGAATCAGGTTGTACGCCCGCGAGATGAACTCCCGCTTGGGCCCGCGCACCACCCGTGAGCTGCGGGACAGCCGCGATCCGATCGCCAGGTCGGAGTGCCCGGAGATCAGCGGGGCCACCAGCGGCAGCAGCGCCTTGAGGTCCGTGGACAGATCGACGTCCATATAGGCGAGCACGGGCGCCTCGGACAGCGACCACACGGTGCGCAGCGCCCGCCCGCGCCCCTTCTGCTCCAGCCGGACCGCCGTCACCTCCTCGATGCTCTCGTCCAGGTGGGCCGCGAGGTCGGGCGTGCGGTCCGTACTGGCGTTGTCGGCGATGGTGATCCGGAAGCCGTACGGGAAGGTGCGGGCCAGATGGTCGTGCAGCCGTCGTACGCACCGCTCGAGGTCCGCTTCCTCGTTGTAGACGGGGATGACGACGTCCAGCACCGGACGGCCGCGCACGACCGTCACCGGCCCGCGCACGGGCAAGGTTTGGAGGGGTGTCTCGGGCGGAGCCCCGAGAGGGGTGTCGGTTCGCATGAGGTCGACGGTCGCGAGCCGCGCTGTCACGGCTGTGTGGTCAGCCTGTGGCCTGCCTGTGAGTCCGTTACGCCCTGGTGAACGGCCCGGCGCACGGGCAGGTGGACGCCGAACACGGTGCGCCCGGGCACGCTGTCCACCGTCACCTGCCCGTCGTGCGCGGCGACGACCGCGTGCACGATGGCCAGGCCGAGCCCCGTACTGCCCGCGGCGCGGGAGCGCGAGGCGTCGCCGCGCGCGAACCGCTCGAAAACATGCGGCAGCAGCTCGGGCGGGATACCAGGACCGTCGTCCTCGATCTCCAGCGAGACGTACGAGGACGGCTGCGGCGGGCCGAAGGCCCCGGCGGCGCGGGCGGCCGCATGCGGGGAGCCGTAGGGCGGGGCGTACGGCTGGGCGTGCGGCGAGCTGCGCCCCCTACGGTGGTCATGGGAGGACGCGCCGTAAGACACCCCGTAGGAGAGCCCGTAAGGCGCCAGATACGGCGAGGGATACGGCGACGCCTGCGGCCCGCCCCACAGCACCCGCGCCGTGACCGTGGTACCGGCCGGGGTGTGCGTCCGCGCGTTGGCGAGGAGGTTCACCAGCACCTGGCGCAGCCGGGCGTCGTCGCCGAAGACGACCGCCGGTTCATCGGGCAGCTCCAGCCGCCACTCGTGGTCCGAGCCGACCGCCCGCGCGTCGCTGACGGCGTCCACGACCAGCGGGGACAGATCGACCTCCGCGCATTCCAGCGGCCGTCCCGCGTCCAGCCGGGCCAGCAGCAGCAGATCCTCGACCAGCCCGGTCATCCGCCCGGCCTCGGACTCGACCCGGCCGAGGGCATGCCGGGTGTCGGGCCCGATCTCCTCCCGGCCGCGCCGGGTCAGCTCGGCGTAGCCGCGGATCGAGGCGAGCGGCGTACGGAGCTCATGGCTGGCGTCGGCGACGAACTGCCGCACCCGTGTCTCGCTCTCCTGGCGGGCCGCGAGCGCCGACTCCACATGGCCGAGCATGCGGTTGAGCGCCGCGCCCACCTGGCCGACCTCGGTGCGCGGATCGGCCTCCGCGGCCGGGACGCGCTCGCGCAGCGCCACCTCGCCGCTGTGCAGGGGGAGTTCGGATACCCGGGTCGCGGTCGCGGCCACCCGGCGCAGCGGCCGCAGCGAGATGCCGACCATCGCGGCCCCGGCGATCCCGGCCGCGACCAGCCCGGCCGCGGCCACACAGACCTCCACGAGGATGAGGGTGTTGACCGTCTCCTGCGTCTGGTCGAGGGGGAAGGCGAGGAGGATGCCGCCGTCCCGGTGGCCCGGCTGGGCCACCGCCCGATAGCCACCGAGGCCGGGCAGATCGATGGTGTGCACGTCCCCGTCCTGAGGGACGGCGGCGATCGCCTTCTGCTGACCGCTGGTCAGGGGGTCCACCCGGCTCTCGACGTCGACCTCGTTCGTCATGGGCGAGTCATTGCTCTTGCCCGACATGGAGATCTCGCCGTCCTGGCCGAACCGCGCCCCGACCGTGCCGATGGGCTGACCGGGCGAGGCGACGAAGAGCACATCGTCCCGGGGGAGTTCACGCTCCGGTCCCGGCTTGTTCAGGAACCGCCCGACGGACGCGCGCAGATCGTCGTCCACCTGACCCTGGAGGTACGACTGCAGGGCGAGGGTCGTGACCGAGCCGATCACCGCGCAGACCACCGCGATCAGGGCGACGGCCGAGACGACCAGACGGGTGCGCAGGGACCAGGGGCGGCGCCCGGCCCGCTGAGTGCGCCCGACCCGCTGAGTGCGCCCGACCCGCTGAGTCCGCCCGACCCGCTGAGTCCGCCCGGCTCGTTGAGCGGCCCCGGCTCCTTGCGAGTTCCCCGCCCGCTGAGCGCGTCCCGCCCGCTGAGCGCGCCGGGCGTGCGCGCGCCCCTGCGCCGCTCCCACGCCCTGGGGCGGCTGGGGGTGGCCGGGCATCCCGTCGGTGCCGGACATGTCGGGGCCCCGGGGCGGCCGGGGCGGGGGGTGCGCCACGGTGTCTACTCCCCGGGCTTGATCAGATACCCCGCGCCCCGCCGGGTGTGGATCATCGGGCTGCGGCCCGCGTCGATCTTGCGCCGCAGATATGAGATGTAGAGCTCGACGACGTTGGCCTGGCCGCCGAAGTCATAGCTCCAGACCCGGTCGAGGATCTGCGCCTTGCTGAGCACCCGGCGCGGATTGCGCATGAGATAGCGCAGCAGCTCGAACTCGGTCGCGGTGAGATGGATCTCCTGCCCCCCGCGCGCCACCTCGTGGCTGTCCTCGTCCAGGATCAGATCGCCGACGGCCAGCACCGACTCACTGCGCGCGGCCGCCGCCCCCGACCTGCGCAGCAGCCCGCGCAGCCGGGCGACGACCTCCTCCAGGCTGAACGGCTTGGTGACGTAGTCGTCGCCGCCCGCCGTCAGCCCCGCGATCCGGTCCTCCACCGCGTCCCGCGCGGTCAGGAACAGCACCGGGACATCGGGCAGTTCGCGGCGCAGCCGCCCCAGCACGGCGAGCCCGTCCATATCGGGCAGCATGATGTCCAGGACCACCGCGTCTGGGCGCAGCTCACGGGTGATCCGGATCGCCTCCGCGCCGTCACCCGCGGTGCGCACCTCCCACCCCTCGTAGCGCAGGGCCATCGACAGCAGGTCGGCGAGCGCCGACTCGTCGTCCACAACCAGCACCCGGACGGGGCTCCCGTCGGGGCGCAGCAGCTCGGTACGCCCATGAGGCGAGGTCGGCATCATGACCTCCACCCTCGGAGCGGGCCCTGAGAGGTCCCTTTCGGCTGCCTGTGAATCACCTGAGAATCCTGTGGGGGCGCGGACGGGACCGGCCGGGAGGCGACACAGCGGATCCGTGGGCACGGAACGACTGTGCGGGCCGCGGAATAACCGGAAGGATTCCCCGGCTTCCCCTTGTATGACTTCTCGTCCCGCACTTGGCAAGATCGGCATCTGGACCGCGGCCCTGAAGACCGACTTCGCCCCATCAGAGCAGGTCAGCGAGGCAGTGGCCGAGCTGGACGAGCTGGGGTACGGCGCCGTCTGGCTCGGTGGCAGTCCCAGCCCGGATCAGGCCGGAGTCCTGCTGGACGCCACCTCCCGGATCACCGTCGCGACCGGGATCCTGAGCATCTGGGACCACGAGGCGGCCTATGTCGCCGAGCGGCACGCCTCGCTCAACGCCGCCCACGACGGCCGCTTCCTCCTCGGCCTCGGCGTGAGCCACAGCGCGCTCGCCGGTGAGCGCTACAAGCGCCCGTACACGGCGATGAAGGAGTACCTGACCGCGCTGGACTCCGCCCCGGCCCCGGTCCCCGCGGCCCAGCGGGTCCTGGCCGCGCTCGGCCCCAAGATGCTCGAGCTGTCCCGCGACCGCGCGGCCGGCGCGCATCCGTACCTCGTCACCCCGGAGCACACCGCCAAGGCCCGCGACGTCCTGGGCAAGGAGGCCGTGCTCGCGCCGGAGCTGAAGGTCGTCCTCGACACGGACCTGGAGCGCGCCCGCGCCACCGCCCGCGACTACCTCGGCCGCTACCTGGCGCTGCCCAACTACACCAACAACTTCAAGCGGCTGGGCTTCGAGGACGCGGACTTCGCGGACGGCGGCAGCGACCGTCTCCTGGCCGCCATGTACGCGCTCGGCGACGCGGAGACGATCCGGGCGCGCGTGGACGAGTTCCTGGCCGCGGGCGCGGACCACCTCGCGATCCAGGTGGTGAGCGAGGATCAGGGTCTCCCCCGCGAGCAGTGGCGCACGCTGGCCGAGGCACTGCCGCTGGACAAGAGCTGACCGATCCCCGCGGCCTCCTCGCCCGGCGCCGACGCGGGCACCGGGCGAGCCTCACCTCCGGAACGGCTGCGCTCTGTCCGCAACGGGCGCGTACGGAACAGCCGCACTCCATCCGCAACGGGCGCGTCCGGAGCGGCCACCACCCGTCATATCCCGAACAGCCGGGCCGCGTTCCCGTAACAGACCCCGCGCAGCCACTCCTCGTCCTGTCCGACCCGCGTCAGCGCGTCCAGCGCATGCCGGTATCCGTAGGGGATGTTGGGGAAGTCGCTCCCGAACAGCACCCGGTCCCCCAGTGCGGCCAGCCGCTCCCGCTCCGACCGCGGAAACGGCCACTGGCGCTCGGTGAAGTCGGTGAAGGCCATCGTGGTGTCCAGGTGAACCTCCTCGTACCGCTCCGCCAGCTCCAGGAAGTCCGAGTACTCCGGCAGCCCCATATGCGCGATGACCAGGCGCAGCCGAGGATGACGGGCCAGCACCCGCCCCACCGGCTCCGGTCCGGTGTACTTGCCCGGGTGGGGTCCCGAGCCGCAGTGGATGACGACGGGCGTCCCGCTCCCGGCGAGCATGCCCCACACCGGGTCGAGCAGCACGTCGCCCGGGTCGTACGCCCCCACCTGCACATGGGCCTTGAACACCCGCGCCCCGCCCTCGAGCGCCGTGCGCACGTACCCCTCCACCCCGGGTTCGGGGAAGAAGGTCGCGGTGTGCAGACAGTCGGGCGTACGGGCGGCGAAATCGGCCGCCCAGTCGTTCAGCCACCGCGCCATGTCGGGCTTGTGGGGGTAGAGCATCGAGGTGAAGGCCCGCACCCCGAACGCCCGTAGCGTGGCGAGGCGTTCGGCCTCCTCCTCGCGGTAGGTGATGTGCCAGCGGGGCTCGACGGCGTCGAAGAAGGCCCAGACCTTGTCCAGTACGCGCTGGGGCATGAAGTGGGTGTGCACATCGATGAGTCCGGGCAGCCCGAGCTCCTGCCAGAACCGCTGCACCGACTCCACGGCGGGATCGTCCATACGGATCACGGTAGTTGCCCCGGGCGTATTGCTACAGCCTCGTCTCAAGGCCTCGCCTTGAGTTGATCACAGCCTCGACCAGTGGTTTTGTCACGCCCATGATGATCTGCCGTAGCAAGATCACCACAAGGGGAACTGAGAAGGTGAACTGACGCTCCGTGACCGGCGTATCCGTCTACGGCAGTCACCACTCGCTCGACGTCGTCACCGACCGACCATCACCGACCACCGGGGGACCGTCCATGCTCAACCGCCCGCCTCGCGCCGCCGCCCGATCCGGGACCGCACTCGTCTGCGCCCTCGGCGTGACCCTCCTCGCCCTCGCCACCGCCGGCTGCGAGGACGACACCGCCGCGTCCGGCCGACGGCAGCCCGCGGCCCGCGCCGACATGGCGGCCGACAGCGACGGCGGCAAGACCCTCCGGCTCGGCGAGCCCACGTCGGTCACCTACAAGCGCGGCTCGGACCATATGCGCGGCGCCCTGCGGGTCACGGCGGTGAGCGTGCGCAAGGGCACCCATGCCGAGCTGAGGACGGCGGATGTGGAACCGTCCGACATACGGACCACCCAGCCGTACTACGTCACCATGACCTTCGAGAACACCGGCGAGAACTCCCTCCACTACCCCTTCCTCAACACCCCCACCGGCCTCGAGAACACAGGCGGTGTGGAGGACCCGCCGCTCATCACCGGCGACACCGAGGTGACGGCCTGCCCGGGGAAGGACCCGGACGACTTCGCGGTGGAGGCGAAGGTCTCCCTGTGCAAGGTGTTCCTGGTGCCCAATGGCACACGGCCGTCGGTGGTGACGTACAGCACAGGCGATGACACCAAGCGCCCGGTGAGCTGGAGGGTCACGCGCTGACGGCGGCGGGGCTCCACGCGCTGACGGCGGCGGGGCCCTCGGCGCGGCCGAACGACCGAGGGCCCGGCACTGAAGAAGTGCCGGGCCCTCGATACCTGAGTAGCGGGGACAGGATTTGAACCTGCGACCTCTGGGTTATGAGCCCAGCGAGCTACCGAGCTGCTCCACCCCGCGTCGGTAGACGTAACTCTACGTCGTTCTCCCCGCTAAGGGAAATCCATCCCGCCGCCTCGCGGCCGACCACTCAGAAAAGCGCCTCGACCAGGGCCGAGACAGCACCGACGACCGCCCCGTACCCAAGGACCGTCAGCAGCGGCCAGGGAACGGGCCGGGGAACGAGCACTCGCCAGTGGAAGCCGTAGTCCCGGTACTCGGCCATGCCCTCCGTCCCGGGCAGCACCATGAACCGGGGCTGGACCGTGCAGAACAGCCACCAGTCCAGAACCACCAAGTCGAAGACGACGAGCGCGAGCCAGACGAGGGCACCGAAGACGAACGCGCGCCAGAAGCCGAGCCCGCCGTCGGCCCGACCATGCAGATCGACCATCCCGCCGACCGGCACGGCGATGAACACCAACGTGTTCAACGCCCCCATGACCCCGGCAGCCCGCTTCCCCCGCGCACTTTGCGCGCCATAGCGCTCCCGGATCGCGGTCGGATAGTCGTCGACCAGCGCGTCCCTGGCCACCAGCAGCCCACCGACGATCACTGCGGCGAACAGCACCACCAGCACAAGAGCGCAGAAAAGGCTCACCCCGACCAGCTGCCACCAGCTCATGACACCGCAGCATAGAGCAGAAACTTAGGGTTGCCTAACCTAACCGCGCTCGGAAACCACTCCACAACGGCTCCACTCCGACGGCCCGTCCGGGCATTAGCGGAGCGTTAGCCGTACGGCGGTGGATCATCAGCCGCGACCGACAGCCTTGTTCTCACGAGCCCGAACCACACGTCGCAAGACACCACGCCACGAGAACGGGGAAGACCATGTCGCACCGCATCGCCCTCCGCCACAACCGCCACGCCCGCAAGGCCGCCGCCGCCGTGATCATCGCTGTGGCCGCGCTCGGGCTCACCGCATGCCAGGACGGCGAGACCGGCTCCTCGTCCTCACCCTCCAGCTCCGCGAGCGCCCCCCAGTCCCCCGCACCCACGGCGAAGGACCAGGACCAGGCCAAGGACTCCGCCAAGGGCACCCCGTCAGGCACCCCCAGGAAGCCCGGGATGCGCTGCACCAACCAGATCAACTACGCGGGCGACCCCAGGTCCAACGCCGAGATCAACTCCATCGGCAACGACACCGGCTACTGCCCGGAGCCGGAGAAGGGCGGAACCCCCTCGGGCACCCCCAGGAAGCCCGGAATGCGCTGCACCAACCAGATCAACTACGCGGGCGACCCCAGGTCCAACGCCGAGATCAACTCCATCGGCAACGACACCGGCTACTGCCCGCCGATCGAGAAGTGAGCTCCTGCCGTGCCGCCGGTCGGCGGCCACGGTCGCGGTCACGGTGCGGGCGGAGTCGCCCGTACCAGGCCCGTCTGGTAGGCGATGACGACCAGTTGGGCGCGGTCGCGGGCGCCCAGCTTCGTCATCGCGCGGTGAACGTGGGTGCGCACGGTCAGTGGGCTGAGCGTGAGGACCTCGGCGATCTCGGTGTTGGACTTGCCCTCGGCGGCCAGGCCCATCACCTCGCGCTCGCGGACGGTGAGCTCCGACAGGCGTTGCGGAGGCGCGAGGTGGGCATCGGGGGCGGGGGACATGAGGAAGTTCGTGATGAGGGTGCGGGTCGCGACGGGTGACAGCAGCGCCTCGCCGGAGGCCACGGTGCGCAGCCCGGCCAGCAGGGTGTCGGCGGTGACGTCCTTGCCGAGGAAGCCACTGGCACCGGCGCGCAGCGCCTGGGCGACGTAGTCCTCGGTCTCGAACGTCGTCAGGATGAGGACGCGGGTGGCGGCCAGCTCCGGGGCGGCACAGATCGCGGAGCTGGCGGCGAGACCGTCCGTGCCCGGCATCCGGATGTCCATGAGGACGATGTCGGGGTGGTGGGCGCGGGTCAGCTCCAGCGCCTCCGCGCCGTCCGATGCCTCGCCGACCACCGTCATGTCCTCACAGGAGTCGATCAGGATCCGGAAGGTGGCCCGCAGCAAGGTCTGGTCGTCGGCGAGCAGCACCCTGATGGTCATGACTTTTCTCCTCCCGCAGGAGCGTCTGTGGCGCCTACGGCCGCCTCGGGTGCCTCAGCTTCTGGTGCTTCTGGTGCTTCTGGTGCCTCCGCTGGTTCAGGTGCCGAGGGCTGGAGCGGCAGCGCGGTGGTGACCTCGAAGCCGCCCTCCGGGCGGGGTCCCGCGCAGAGCTCGCCGCCGATGGTGCGGGCGCGTTCACGCATGCCCATGACGCCGAAGCCCCGACTCGGCCCTGCATCGGTGGCCTCGGTGGCCTCGGTGGCCTCGGTGGCGTCATCGGCGTCCGGGCCGTCGTTGCTGACCGTGATCAGCAGGCGTGAACCGGAGTAGGCCAGACGTACCTGTGCGGAGTCCACGGCGGCGTGCTTGGAGACGTTGGTGAGCGCCTCCTGCACGATCCGGAACGCGGTCAGGTCCACCCCGGGGGAGAGCGGGCGGGGCTCCCCCGTCGTGCTGACCGTGACGGCGAGCCCCGCGGACGCGCACGCCGAGACCAGCTCGGGCAGTCGGGCCAGGCCGGGAGACGGCTCCAGCGACGCCGAGGACGGGGCGTCGTTCTGGCGCAGCAGTCCCAGCGTGGCCTTCAGCTCGCGCAGCGCGGAGGACGTGGTGCCGGTCAGGTCGTTGAGGATCTTCTTCGTCTGCTGCGGACTGGTGAGCGCGAGGTGGGCGGCCGTACCGGCCTGCGCGTTGGCCAGGGCCATGTGGTGGGCCACGACGTCGTGCAGCTCGCGGGCGATGCGCATGCGCTCCTCGGTGACGCGCAGCCGTGCCTCCTCCTCCCGGGTGCGCTCGGCGTGTTCGGCGCGGGCCTGCACCGATGCCAGGTAGGCGCGCCGCAGCCGGGTCATGTTGCCGGCGGCGAGCGGCAGCAGCAGCCAGAAGAAGGGGCCGATCGTCCGGAGCACCAGGGACAGACTGTCCATGGAGTCGGAGACCGCCGACGCGACCATCAACGCCGCCATGATGGTGCCGCCGAAGACGCGTGTGGTCTTGCGGTCGGTGAGCGTGGCCAGCCAGTAGAGCGCCGCCATGACCGGTCCCAGCAGCAGGGGGGTGAGCAGGTACCCCAGCGAGATCGCGATCACCGTGCAGACGGCGGTCACGACGACCGCGGTGCGCGGATGGCTGCGGTACTTCAGCAGGGCGAGGCAGGACACGCCCATGAGGGCGGTGGCGGCCCTGTCCTGGTCGGGTGGGTCGGCGCCGGGCATGGTGAGGTTGCTGCCGAGGGCCGCACAGCCCATCAGCGACAGGACCAGCACCACGTCGATGACGTGGGGGTAGCGGTCGGCGTACTGCTCGAAACGGTCCGTGTAACGCTCAAGGCTGGTGCTCATCGGCTGGGCTCTCCACTCGGGGCTGTGGGCCATCGTGACCGATTCGACGCTCTGTGGGCCACCGTGACGGATTCGCTGGTCCGTGGGCCACTGTGACGGATTCGCTGGTCCGTGGGCCACCATGACCGTTTCGGTACTCGGTGGGCCACCGTGCCCGTTCCCCCGCGCGGACCGCCGCCGGGGGCGCCCATGTCGTTCGCCACGGGCGGCCCCGGTGGGGGCGGGTCGGGCGGTCGATCAGGTGCGGGCCACTTCCAGGCCGGTCGTCCCGGCCGATCCCGATTCCGGGTCCGGTTCCGCCCCCGATCCCGAATCCGGTCCCGGTCCCGACCTCGATCCCGGTCCCGATCCCGACCCCGGTCCCGATTCCGATTCTGCCCGGCGGCCGAGCGCCTCGCCCTCCACATCGACCTTGGGCAGCAGCCGGTCCAGCCACTTCGGCAGCCACCAGGCCCTGTCTCCGAGCAGCGCGAGCACGGCGGGCACGATCGCCATCCGTACGACGAAGGCGTCGAACAGGACGGCGGAGGCGAGCCCGAACCCGATCATCTTGACCATGGAGTCGCTCTCGCCGACGAACCCGGCGAACACCGCGATCATGATCAGCGCGGCGGCCACCACCACGCGCGCACTGTGCCGGAACCCGGATGTGATCGCCTGGCCGGGCCGCTCGCCGTGGACGTACGCCTCCCGCATCCGCGAGACGAGAAACACCTCGTAGTCCATGGCCAGGCCGAAGATGATGCCCACCAGGAAGATCGGCATCAGGCTCATGATCGGGCCGGTCTGCTCCACGCCCAGGAGTCCGGCGCCGTGGCCCTGCTGGAAGACGAGGACGACCACGCCGAGGGAAGCCAGCACCGACAGCAGGAAGCCGAGGGCCGCCTTCAGCGGGACGAACAGGGACCGGAACACCACCAGCAGGAGCACGATCGCGAGACCCACCACGACCACCAGGTAGGGGACCAGCGCGGACTGCACCTTGTCGGAGACGTCGATGTTCAGCGCGGTGGTACCGGTGACCTCGAAGGTCGCCCCGGTCTCGGACTCGACTCCGGGCCGCTCCCCCCGGATGGTCGTGACCAGGTCCTTGGTCCTTTCGTCGGTCGGCGCCGTGGACGGCACGACCTGGAAGACGGCCGTGTCACCGGCCTCGTTGAAGCGGGCCGGGGAGACGGAGACGACACCCTCGGTGCCGCCGATCTTCTTCGCGACCGTGTCGGCGGCGCCCTTCGGATCGATGTCCCCCTTCGCGCCCTTCGCGTCCACGACGACGGTCAGCGGCCCGTTGAAGCCCGGCCCGAAGCCCTCGGCGAGCGCGTCGTAGGCCCGACGCTCGGTGGTGGACGTCGACTTGGCCTCGTCCCCGGGCATGCCGAGCTGCAGATCCGTCATCGGCACCGCGAGGGCCCCGAGGCCCACCACGCCGAGCAGCAGCACGGGCAGCGGACGCCGCAGCACGAACCGCGCCCAGCGGCTGCCGCCGTTGTCCCGGGTGCCCTCCTCCTCGATCCGTCCGCTCCTGCGGGCCCGCCGCCGGAGCACGGCGTTCGGCCAGAAGCCGAGGAACGCCGGGACCAGCGTCAGCGCGACCAGTACGGCGACGACGACCGCACCCGCCGCGGCCAGGCCCATCTTGGTGAGCATCGGGATGCCGACCACCGCGAGTCCGGCCAGTGCGATCACGACGGTGAGCCCGGCGAACACGACCGCGGAACCGGCCGTGCCGACCGCCAGACCGACCGCTTCCTGCGGCACCCGGCCCTTGGCGCGCTCCTCGCGGTAGCGGGAGACGACGAACAGGGCGTAGTCGATGCCGACCGCGAGACCCAGCATCATCGCCAGGGTGCCGGTCGTCGTGGACAGGCCCAGCGCCTCGGACAGGGTCAGGATGGTGGCCATGCTCACGCCGACGCCGATGATGGCGGTCAGCAGCGGCAGCCCGGCGGCGGCCAGCGAACCGAAGGTGACCAGCAGCACGACGGCGGCTATCGCGACACCGATCACCTCGGCCGCACCGCCGGGCCCGCCACCGTCGCCCATCGCGCTTCCGCCGGCCTCGACGGTCAGCCCGGAGCCCTGCGCCGTATGGAGGACCCGCTCCAGCTGGTTCTTGCTCGCGTCGGTGAGGTCGTTGGCGGCGACCTTGTAGGTGACCGTCGCGTACGCCGTCGTGCCGTCCTTGCTGACGGCCTTCGCCTGGAACGGGTCGACAGCGCTCGCGACTTGAGCCCCGTCGCCCAGGTTGGCCACGGCCTTCTCGACGGCCTGCCTGTTCTCGGTGGCGGTGACCTTCTCACCACTCGGCGCGACGAAGACGACCCGGGCGGTCGCGCCGTCGGCGGAAGCTCCGGGGAAGCGCTGTTCCATCAGGTCGAACGCCTTCTGGGACTCGATGCCCGGCATCGAGAACTCCTCGTCCGAACCCCCCGAAGCCTTGAGCGCGCCCAGCCCGACGGCGGCCAGGACGGCCGCCCAGACCAGGGCGACGTACCAGCGTCGCCGGAAGGCCAGACGGCCCATTTGGTAAAGGAATGTAGCCACGACAGGAGGTCTCCGCATCTGGTGCCGACTGTCCGCCCAGGCTCTCCGGGAGCGGGCCGCCCTGTCGTCGTGCGCCTGCCGACATTTCGCGCTACTGAGAACGCAGTACACACCGGCCGGTCGGATCCACCGCTGGTACGACACACCCGCCCGGGTGGCGGCGATGGCCGCCGACCACTGTTGTCACCGCATGGCGTGCGCGGTCGCACAGACGCGCGCCCGGCGGGCGGAGGCCCACCGGGCGCGCGGAGTGCGGAGTCGCGTGGCCTACGGGTGGTACTTCTCCTCGACCGTCTCGGCGGCGCCGGACTTGGGGTTCATGGTGACGCGTACGGTCACGCTGTTGGTCTTCGCGGCCTTCTCCAGCTGCTCCACGGTGCAGTTGGAGGTGCCGTAACCGTCGTCGCCGATGGACGCGGTGCCGTCGTCGTCGGAGCAGATCGCGGCCGCGCCGAGGATCTTCGTGGCATTGGAGATAAAGAACGCCTGCTCGATACCGCCGCTCTCGGGCTTGACGGTCAGCTTGCCGGGCGCGAGGTACTTCAGTGTGCCGACGTACACACGGTGGTTCCCCGCGTTGGCGGCGCCGCCGCCCTTGGCCCCACCGTTGCCGGCGGCGGGTGGCGCCGTGTCGTTCTTGCCGCCGCCCTGGCCCTGCGAGCCGGAGTTGTCCGAGGAGGAGCCGCTGGTGGGCTGGGCCGAGGCCGAGGAGCCGGCGGAGTCGGCCCCGGAGTCTTCCGGGCCGCAGGCCGTGGCCCCCAGACTCAGCGCCGCGGCCGCGACAAGGGCGGCGGCGATACGGCGGCCGGCGCGGCCGCGGAAGCGGGTGGTGGTGGCGGCGGTGTTCATCGTGACCTCGCGTTGCTGTGTTCTGTCGTCTCGCTCCCGGACGACAATCAGCTTCGAGGGTCGCGTTGGCGTTCCACTAAGACCGCGTTGGCGTTCCGCTAACGGACAACTAATACCGTGCAGCGGCAGCGCAACGCGCCCCAAGGCCAGGTCCTGCCGAACCGGGGCCTGCGCGTTGGTCTCCTGGAGCAGCCTTCCGTAGCGGTCCCGCTGCTCCGGTGACATGGCGGCGGCCAGCCGGTTCGCCGCCGACCGACCGAGAGCGGCCAAGGGTAAGGGCGAACTACCTGTGGCCGGAGAGAAACACAATGAGCGTTGAACCCTTCACCCCATTGCGCGAAACGACGTTTTATGGCCTGTCCCAGAGGCCGATACGGTCGGATTCATGGAGTGGAATTTTCTGACGGCAGAAAAGCTCGCAACTGCCTTAAGTGCCGGTGAAGTGACCTCGGCGGAACTGACCGACGAGGCGATCGCCCGTATTGAGCGGGACGACAAGGCGATCAACGCGATCTGTGTGCCGGACTTCGACCGTGCGCGGGCCGCCGCGCGCGATGCCGACCAGGCGCGCGCCCGCGGTGAGGACCGGCCGCTGCTCGGCATTCCGGTGACGGTCAAAGAGTCCTACGACATAGCCGGGCTGCCCACGACCTGGGGCATGCCGCCGCACCGGAACTACATACCGGCCGAGGACGCGGTGCAGGTGTCGCGCCTCAAGGCCGCGGGCGCGGTGGTGCTCGGTAAGACCAACGTGCCCATGGGACTGCAAGACGTGCAGAGCTTCAACGAGATCTACGGCACCACCAACAACCCGTGGGATCACGGCCGTACGCCCGGAGGATCCTCCGGCGGATCGGCGGCGGCCCTGGCGTCCGGATTCGGCGCGCTGTCCATCGGCTCCGACATCGCCGGTTCATTGCGCACCCCCGCACATTTCTGCGGTGTCTACGCACACAAGCCGACACTCGGGCTGGCGGCGAACCGCGGCATGGTCCCGCCGACCGCGCCCGCGCTGCCGGCCGAACCAGACCTCGCCGTCGTCGGCCCGATGGCGCGCACCGCCCGCGACCTCACACTCCTGCTCGACGTCATGGCCGGACCTGACCCGCTGACGCTCGGCGTGGCGCACGACGTGACACTGCCGCCCGCGCGCCATGAGCGGCTCCGCGACTTCCGGGTCCTGGTCCTCGACGACCATCCCCTCATTCCGACCGCGTCCGCTGTGCGGGCGGGCGTGAACCGGGTGGCCGACGCGCTCACCGACGGCGGCGCCCGCGTCGAACGACACAGTCCGCTGCTGCCCGATCTGACCGAAGCCGCGGTGCTCTACACGCAGTTGCTGTTTTCGGGCTTCAGCGGCCGTTTTCCCCTCGAAGCGTACGAGCAGCTGCGGACCCACGCCGCCGAACTGAACGCGGACGACCAGAGTCTCGATGCGGCGCTGCTGCGCGGCATGGCGTTCAGCCACCGCGACTGGATCGAGGCGGACAGCCGCCGCGAACTCCACCGCCACGGCTGGCGGCGGCTCTTCGCCGAGTTCGACGCCGTGGTGTGCCCCATCACGCCCACTCCCGCGTTCCCCCACGACCACAACCCCGATCTGAGGGAGCGCCGGCTCGACATCGACGGCGTCGAGTACCCGTACCTCGACCAGCTCGTCTGGGCCGGCGTGGCCACCATGCCCGGCCTACCCGCCACCGCCATACCAACGGGCCGGTCCCCCGAGGGCCTCCCGGTGGGAGTGCAGCTCATCGGCCCGATGTACGAGGACCGCACCCCACTGCGGCTGGCCGAACTCCTCGAGCAGAAGATCGGCGGCTTCCAGGCACCGAAGTAAGGCATGAGCAGGCGGTACTACCCGAGTGCCCGCCGAGAGCAAGACGCGGCTCACGACGAGAGCCCCTCCCGATCGCCGGAAGGGGCTCCGAACCGCAGAGATCAGGCAGTAGCCAACGACGGTGATCGTCAGGCCCCCCTTCTGTGCACCTTCTGGTCCGCTTTGAGTATGGGTACTCAGGCATGCGAGGTCTGTGCTGTGCATGGTGAAGCCATGTTGAACAGCAGGTTGGGCCGCTGGGCAAAGGGCATCGCCGTCTCGGCGGCCGCGGCCCATGCGACGTACTGGGTCTGGGAATCCGCCGAGCGGTGGGAGTCGGAAGCGCGACAGGCCAATCCGGACGCGGGTATCGGCGCGGGGTTCATGGAAGGAGCGCTGGCCACACTCGCCTGGTTGACACTGGCGCCCTTGCTGCTGTGGGCAGGGATGCGATTGCTGCGGGAGCGAGACAATCAGCTGCTGGTGAGCATGGGATCAGCGACCTGGATCATCCTCGGGACCCAGATGACCGAGGGCAGCATCAGCAGGATGGAAACGGAACTGTTCCTTCTCGCGTTCGCTCTGCTCGGCGGCTTCCTGGCACTGTTCCGCCCCACCGCACCAGCAAAGTGATCGCTCCGAGAGCCGCTGTCACCGCATACACCAGAGGCCCCTTCCGATGATCGGAAGGGGCCTCTGAGCTGCTGCGCGCTCGGCAGTGTGCTCGCTCAGGACATAGGAATGGGGTGTCTCAAGACATCGGCATGACCTTGGGGACAAGGTCTGACGATGCCGAAGAGGCGTCTGGTGATCACTGCTGTGGTTGTAGAGGGCCGTACCCAGGGCGAGGTCGCGCGGGCGTACGGGGTGTCGCAGGGCTGGGTCAGCCGTCTGGTGGCCCGCTACCGAGCCGAGGGCGAGACGGCATTCGAGCCGCGATCCCGGCGCCCCAAGACCTCACCGACCGCCATCGATCCGAGCACGGTCGAGCTGATCGTCCGCATCCGCAAGGACCTGAACGAACAGGGCCTGGACGCCGGACCCGAGACGATCGCCTGGCTGAGCCAGGTCCCGGCCAGGGCCCGGATCACCACCCGGCTGCGGAACGCGGCGGGCCGGCGTGTGTGCGACGCCGGGTCAACGGTCATTCAGGCGGGTCGTGACCTGCATCTGTCCGGGCCCACCGTGATGGACGCCTTCCGCCAGGACGTGAAGCGCTGTTCCGGTCAGCCCCTTCAATCACTGAAGCCCTTGCCTGTGGGTCTCCTGGTTGGCAGAGCGCGCCTGAGTGCGTAGGGCTGGACGAGCTGCGGAGGATGCGGGCTGGCCGGCGGTCGGCTGAAGCCTCGACGCGTGTCCCGCTGTGGGGTTTGACAACGTCTTTATCTGGTCGAAGACGACTGGCTTCCGCAGGTGATTACTGAATGCCTGCGCAACCTCCTCCCCCCATTTCGCAACCAGCTCGGGATCCCTGTCCCTTTCATTAGGCCTTGCCCCTTTACTCATAAAGCGGCCCGACTTGTCGTTTGCTGTCCCAAATTCCAGCTCGGGGTCGTAGCGAAATTCGCCACTTATCGCAGCCGCTCCCCTTTTCGCCTTTCCATCCTTATGGAAATCTACCGCAATTGTCGTGTGCCCCAGTCCATCTATACCCTTCTCCAGATCCCGCTGCGTCGGATATTTTATATTCTCCTCCGGGTTTTCCTGTTGCTGCTTGAGTGCACCCTTCCGCAACGATCCCAACAGCTTCAGGAAATCCTTCCGCCCGAGGACCGTAAGAAGCTGTTCGCTACCCAGCATGACGCGCCAGCGGCGGAGGACGCCCGGTATGTCCGGGTCCTCCCGTTGGACGGCCGAGTAATGCCACACTGCACCTTTGTTCCCATTGATAATCCACTCGCGAGGGATCTCATCGAGCGGTATCAGCAAGGGATTGGCCCGTAGATAGTTCCCGTCGTCCAGTTCTCTGTCCTTGATCCGCTTTGGAGGCAACTGGCGCCCAAGGTTCTGACGCGTGGTGCGCCTGACGCCGCCTTCTTCTGGGTGCGACTGCATGGAATCTTCCGGCATTCTTATCCCCTATCCATCATGCCTGCGGCCCACTTTTCCTGGGATGCAACAAACACATCGATAATCCGGTTAAGTTGCGGCTATTTGGAGATGAACCCAAAGAGAACTTCAGAGGTATAGAAGTTGGGTCTTCAAGGTTGAGCGGTGCGGAGGTGTCCGCGGGCTCGGCGGGTGGTGACACAGCGTGTGCGCAGACGCTGGTTGGCGGGGTTGCGAAAGCCGTGGGCGGCACGAGCGGTGAGCTCGATCATGCGGTTGATGCCCTCGCTCTTGGCGTTGCTGTGGCCGGTGGCGATGAACGCTTCTATCTCGGGCCACCAGCGGTCGACGGTGACGGCGAGCTGACGGACTTCGGGGATGTCGGAGTCCGCGCACCAGGTGAGGAACTTGAAGCGGAGCTGGCCGATGCGGTGCCGGTCAGCGCCGGTGCGGGTGGTGGCGAGCAGGTCACGCAGCCGCCCCGTCGTCACGAGCAAGCTGAGCCTGGGCGAGTTCCTGACGTACTGGCTGGCCAACGTCGCTCGGCTTAAGGTGCGTCCGGCCACGTACGCGGCCTACGAAACGCTCGTGCGGATCTACCTCGCTCCGGGCCTCGGGAAGAAGAAGCTGGCCCGGCTCACCGCCCGGGACATCCGGACCTTCCTCGCCGCCACCGCTCGCACCTGCCAATGCTGCGCCCAGGGGAAGGACAAGGCGCGCCCGGAGCGGAAACGCCGCTGCTGCGCACTGGGCAAGTGCTGCGAGTCGTACCCGTCCGATCGGACGGTGCGGTTCCTGCTGGTGCTGCTACGGGCCGCTCTGGAGCACGCGGTGCGCGAGGACGAGCTGCCGCGCAACGTGGCCAAGAACGTCGAGCTGGGCATGGGCACGAAGCGCGAGATAGAGCCGCTGACCGTGGAGGAGGAGCGTCGGCTCCTGGCGGCGGCGCGTGGCAATCGGATGTGGGCGGCGTACGAACTGGCCGTACGGATCGGGCTGCGACGCGGGGAAGTCCTCGGCCTTCGGTGGAAGGACGTGGATCTTACGGACGGCACAGTCACCATCCGCCAGACGCTCCAGCGCGTTGGCGGGGAACTGCTGGTCGCTGCTCCGAAGACTCAGCGCTCGGCCCGCCGGGTGGCGCTGCCCGGCGAGTGCGTGACGGCGCTCCGGGCTCGCCGGGCCCAACAACGGGGAGACCGGCTTGCGGCCGGGGACAAGTGGAAGGACAACGGCAGCGACCTTGTGTTCACCACTAAGCACGGGACCCCCATCGAGCCGCGCAACCTGAACCGCGCCTTCACCCTGCTGTGCGACAAGGCGGGCGTCCGGCGCGTCCGGTTCCATGATCTCCGGCATACCTGTGCGTCTCTGCTCCACGAGCAGGGGGCTGACGCCCGGATGATCATGGAAGTGCTCGGGCACAGCTCGATCCGCGTGACGATGGACATCTACACCTTCGTCCGGTTGGACTCGCAGCGCTCCGCCTTCGACCGCGTCGGCGATGCCCTGCGTGACAGCAACGAGGATGACGACGGTGAGGGCTTCGGCGGAGTCCCGGCAGCAGTCTGAGAGAGCCGCACGGCGGTTGCTGTCACCGTTGCTGTCATCGCATACGCAAGAGGCCCCTTCCGATCATCGGAAGGGGCCTCTGAGCTGCTGCGCGCTCGGCAGGATTCGAACCTGCAACCTCTTGATCCGTAGGTTCGGGCAGGGTGCTGGTACGGGGTCCGATTGCGCCTCGGTCCGGTGCTCGCGGTGGGCCGATGCCGGGCGTCATGTGCCGTCGTTGCCGTCACCGTTGCCGTCAACCATCTCGATGCGAACTACGGGCCGGGCGGTCGCTGAGGTCTGCTGGGCTGGCCAACAGGGCGCCTGAGGTTGGTCAGGGTCGGCTGCGGTCGCGACGGTTGCTGTACTCCGCTGCTGTACAGCAGCTATCGGCGCGAGATCATCCGTTCATAGACGACGAGGAACGGCGCCACGTACCCGGATGCTTCAGCTGGGGTGGCCTGGCCGCTGCTGATCAGTACGACGCCAGCTGCAAGCGCAGCTGTGTAGGCGACCCCGGTCACCCACGGCGGAGTAAGCGACTGTCCATCCTCTGTCCGTTGTCCCATAATGGGGGGTGGCTCCTAACTATCCAGTAGGGCCCGAGGCCACCCGCGCGGACTGGAAAACGTTGCGGGTGGCCTCAGCCGTTATAGAGGTGCGGCAGCGCGCCACACAGCGAAATTCTGTACCAGCACATCTCGATTTTGCAAATGCCAAGGCCAGGCCGCGATAAACGACTCTTAAGGCTTGCATCCGGCGGGCAGAGAAAGCGGGACAGGGGCTCAGCCATCGCGCTGCCGAGTCGATCGATCGAGCCGCCGATCGATCTACCTGGATAGCTGACCAGGCATCCTCTCTTCCCCCTGTCCTCCGCTCTTCCCTGCTTCTTTCCCTCCTTCTTCTTCTCGGTGTTCTCGGCCTTGTCGTTCTCCCTCTTCTTCTTAGTCTTCTCGCTCATCTTCATCTTCTCGGCCTTCTTGTCCTTCTTAGCCTTCTTAGCCTTCTTAGCCTTCTCGGCCTTCTTATCCTTCTCTCTCCTCCGCCATTCCTTCCTTGCGTCACCGCCTGCGCCCCTGTGTCCCTGCTTGTGTCCCTGTGTCCCTGCTCGTGAGATTGAGAACCACCATGAGACCGGCTCACGCGCACGCGGGCGGTGGAGCGGCTTTGGGCGCGCCGGGCCGCCCATGTGCACGGGAGGCTTCTACCTCTGGCCTTCACCCCCATCGGGCGCCTGCCATGCAGACCTCAGCCGCCTCATAGCTTTTAGGGCTCTGGTGGCCTTCTCGGCCAACACAACAGTCTGATCCAGTGCATAGCCCAATACGTGCACTACGCCAGCCACCAGTGCGATGGCGGCTGCGGCCCAACCAACCGTCTCCACGAATCCGACCCCTTCTGAACACGGGGGCCGGTGGGAGGCAACTACACGCTCGGACCGACCACCCGATGAACGGTGATCAACCGAGGCGATGCCCGACACGCTGCCTTCTTGACGTATGGAGTTGGATGCGATGCGTCCCTGCACCTTGAGCTGGGGCTACTCCCCTGCCTACGGACCCAGGAACGCTCTGTGTCGGTGACGCTCCTGCGGCCGGAGCTTCAGCATAGCGATAACGGAGGTCGGAGCCGACCAGCCCGTCGGCGTCTGCGCGGGAACTTCCTCACGCCTTGGCCTTCTCATGGTGGGCGCGTGTTGGCGCAGCCTGCCGAAGCGGCGCGTAGCCGGGGCTTGGTGAAGTGGGGAAACCTATACTGCGCAGGCAGCGCAGCGGTTTTCAAGACGGCTGCTACAGCCCTCACCAACGCGAATGACTCCTCTCACTGCCTCCTGCGGGCCTCGTGGTCCACCAGGGGTCCACAGGATCGGCGGGCGTCGGCGCCACCGCCAGACTCTTGATTCGTGGGTTCGGCCAGAGTCCCCCGGACTTGCGATGGTCCGGGGACTTCTGCCTTCTCAAGCCGGGCCGGCCGTCTGGGATGCTGGAGACCACGAGCGAGAGGGGCAGCGTCGATGGAGTGGAAGACGCACGGCGAACGGCAGATCTACACCAACCCATGGGTGAACCTGTGCCTTGTCGATGTCGAGCAGCCGGATGGACGGCGCTGGGAACATCACGTCGTGCGGCTGCGGCACCTCGCGGTGGCGGCCGTGGTCAACGATCAACGTGAAATCCTGATGATGTGGCGGCATCGCTTCATCACAGATGCGTGGGCCTGGGAACTGCCCATGGGGTTGATCGAGGACGGCGAAACCCCCGAAGCAGCCGCAGCGCGTGAGGTCGAAGAAGAGACAGGTTGGCGGCCTGGCCCCATGAAGCCACTGATCTATGCTGAGCCCGCAAACGGGATCACCGACTCGCAGCACTACGTCTTCAGAGCGGATGGCGCTACCCACATCGGTCCCCCGACGGAAAAGAACGAGTCGGACCGCATCGAATGGGTTCCGCTGGACCGGGTGCGGGGCATGATCGACCGTCGCGAGATCGTGAGCAGCGGCTCGCTCGTCGGCCTGCTGTACGTCCTCATGGACGAGTCAATTCGCTGACGATCAGCTCAGCATGGCCCGCAGCCGCGCCTCGAACGTCACGGCTGCGGGCTCCTTGCCGAATGGGGCAAGCCGCTGCTGGAACTCACGCAGATGACCGGTGACACGCTCAGAACCAACGGCGGCGGCACTCTCCAGGGCGACCGTGGCCGTGTGACATGCCTGGTCGAGATTGCCCCGCTGGAGCTGGGTTGTGGCCAACCAAAAGGCGTGGAACGCCCGCCCTCGCTGATTGCCCCCGTGCCCACGCCGCAACACGTCAGCGATCAGCGGCTCGGCGGTGGCCGCCTCGCCGAGTCGGCTGTGAACGATGCCGGTGTCCACGATCAGCTTGGGCTCATCGAAGTACGTCACCCATGCCGGGTCCAAGTCGGTGCCTGACGCCCGCTCGAACTGGCGGTGCGCCTCGGCGAGGGCGGCATGGGCCGCGCTGGGGTTGTTCGTCGAGGCATGGGCGAACGCCTCACGCATCGCGAGCATGGCCATGACTCGTGGTGTCCCGTCGCGCCCTCGGGCGGTGTCCTGAGCTGCCGCCGACAGGGCTACGGCGTCGGCTGGCCTGTCTTCATAGGTGGCCTGCAAGCTCATGCAGGCCAGCACATTCGCCATGAACTGCCGGTCATCGATGGCCTTCGCGAGTTGCAGCGATTCGGCGAAGTACGTACGGGCCTGGCTGTACTGGCGGGCGTCGAAGTGGGTCCAGCCGGTGAGCCTCGCCAGCTCGGCAGCGATGCCGTACAGGTCACGGCGGAATCTTCCGTCGGGCGTTTCCTTGATGGTTTCTATGACATAGCGAAGCTGGCCGACGACCGCTGGGCGTAGTACTTCGCCTCCGTGCTGGTCGTCGCGGCGCCAGTAGTCCTCGATGGAGGCGTGGAGAGCGCGCAGCGTGGAGGGGCTGAGCCGTGGCCCGGAAGCAGCGGCAAGGATGCTGTCCAGGTCAACGCTGGGAAGCACGCTGGCAACCGTGGCACGCTGGCCTGGCACAACTACGGGGCCGTGCTGCTCAACGTGAGCAGTGTCGGCTCTCAGTGCTTTGGGAGTCTCCCATTCGCGTCGGGCAAGCCCGAGCATGTGACCAGGGATGCGTAAGCCATCAGCCACGCGCTCGATGACGCCGATGTCCCTGATCTGCCGTTCGCCCTTGATGACTTCCCCGACCCGGCTCGGGGTCAAATCGCAGCGCCGTGCGATCAGTGAGGCATGAAATCCGCCGCGCCTCTTGGCCAAGCTGAAGACTCGTGGGAAATCACGCCTGCGGCAAGCGTCGATCATCTCGGGGTCGCTCAACAAGCGGGCCGGGAGCCCGGACGGCTCCTCGTTCTTGAGCATCAGCGGCACTCCGGGGAAGGACGGCGGGCAACGCTTGGCCGGATCTCGCGGTGTCCCAATGATGTTACCCACTGTGGGTAATCACGCTGGTGTCGTTTTCGGCGCCGCACCCCTGCGAGGCTGCTGGTCATGCAGCAGACGGGATCGAACGGGCGTGAAGTGGTGGGCCATTGGGCCCATGACCCACGCTCTGTCGGCCGGGCACGCGCCGAGTTGCGCGAAGCGCTGGCCGGTTGGGGTCTGGTCACAGTCGAGGGCACGGCGCAGATCGTGCTGTCGGAGCTGCTGACGAATGCCATACGCCACACGCGAGTGTCAGCAGGTCAGGAGATCGAGACGCGATACCGGTGTGAGGGCGACAGCGTACGGATCGAGGTTCACGACGCCTCCGACGAGCGGCCCGAGCCGAGGAACCCGAGCTGTGAAGTGGCGCACGGTCGGGGGCTGGTCCTGGTCGAAGCGCTCGCGGACCGGTGGGGCGTCACCCCGTGCCCAGTGGTCGGAAAGTCGGTATGGGCCGTGTTGACGGCTCCTGGCTCGGATGCAGACCAAGCGATGAAGGGCGGGATGCGGCATGGCAAGGCAGACGCCGAAATGGACGGAACATGAGTCAGAGATCATCGCCGCGTACCGGGACGGCATGCGGGTCACAGAGATTCAGCAGCGGTTCGGCATAGCGAACACGATGCTCTACGACCTGCTTCACCGCAGAGACGTACCGCTGCGCTCGGGCCGACAAAAGCTCCCCTGGTGGCGCGGCGGATTGCTGCCCTAGAGACCGGGCGGGGGCTGCCGTTCCCCGGGATGGACCCGGTAGCCCTCGCCCTCCCACTCCCCTCGGCGCAGTGTCCGTGAGGCAAGCACCTCCCCCGCCTCACCGACGTCACACACTGCGCCTCGGGAGAAGACGGCGGACGCCACACCGTCCGCCGTCAGCGGTCCGGCTCCCACACTCGCGCCCAACCAAATCAACGCGCGAAAGGGAGCCGGACCGCCCAGCACAACAACCACAAACGCGAAACCGGACCACCCCTCAAACCCTGGCAGGCGCGGGGTGGTCCGGCGGAGAGTCCATGATCAGGACCCCGGTGCCGATGGTACCGGGGCGGTTGTCGTGCTCGCTTCGACTCCGCCTGTTCCCACAGGAGTTCAGACGCAGGAAAGGGATGGGACGAGTGCGAGGCAGACGCGAGGTGACGGGCTCGGTGGCGACGGCCGTCAGAGCGTTGACGACACGCAGGCCAGCCACCGCGATATGGAAACCGACGCGGAGCGACCACGACGGCCTGAGCCACCGCGCGGCAGCAGCTGCTCCCCGCCCGCCAGGACCGGACGGTTCGGTCTGCTCACGCGCCCGCATCCGTGACGGCGGCAGTACGGCGGCCGGCCACATCGAACCGGGTCCGACGACCGACATACCCCCGGCCGGGCACCCCTCCCCTCCCCGCTGGCCGCTGCTACGCGCACAACGACGATGGCCGCAGTCGGCGGACGGTTGGCCATGTAAACCGCTGTGGGTAGCCGCCCCTCGACGGCGGGCAGGTCGGGCGCCTGGTCCTGGCCGTGCTGCTGCGTCGGCGCGCCCCGCTGCGGTCGGCAGGCGCTCTGTGAGAGCTGTTCCAGGTGCTGACTGCGGTTGGTGGGCCGCTGATGTGGGGTGGCGCGCTGAGTGGCCCGGGGGCGCCGCTGAGCGGGGCGGCAGACACGAGCGGGCGGCGGCCACGGGCCGCCAGCGCGCGCGGCCCGCGCAAGCGGGCCGCCTTGATCCAGTAAAGAAACTCTGAACAGCTCGGGCAAGGAAAGCCAGGAAGGATCGCAATGCGGGGTGCGCGCAGCCAACGCGCAACAGACAAGGGGGAACTGGTGCTGACCGAGCGGGAGCGGGCACTGCTGGCCGAGATCGCGGCCATGACTGAACGCCTGCGCGGTGAGCTGGAGGAGGTTCGCTCGGAGGTGGCGGAAATCAGTGGGTGTTCAGCGAGTCACCCACAACCCACCGGGCACCCTCCCGCCAGCGTCAACGCGGCGTCGCCGTGCCGCCGACATTGCGGATCACGCGCTGGAGAATGGTGAGTGCGGCCGCGTACTCCTCGTCTGTGATGCCTTCGTGGATCTCCGAGCGCAGTTCGGCAACGAGGGCCTTGATCCGGACCTTGGCATCTCGTCCGACGTCTGTGAGGGTCAGGCGGTCGGCGTCGTCGGCGGTGAGCCATTCGCGGTGGAGGAGGCTGTCAACGGCGTGGCCCATGTCTTCGGGGCTCACCTCGTCCAGGAACGCATCCAGTCGGCCGCGGACCTGCGCGCGTGTAAGGCCGTTCTCGGCGGCATCGACATAGTTGAGCGTCCACCACTGCTGCTGGGTGACGTCTACCCGAGCTAATGAGCTGCGGACATGTTGGAGAAGCACACGGGTGGTGGCCCATGTCCAGTAGGCGATGGGCTGGGCAGCCAGGGCCGAGACATCAAGGCGTTCGGGTTCCGTTTCCATGACTGGAAACACTAGAAGTTGAACCTAGGTTGAGGTCAACGATGGCGGCCTACGACTCCTACCGCGACTTGAGTTCGGCGACTTCCTGCTTGAGGTTCTGGACTTCCGCGTTCAGGGTGCGGAGCTGTTCCCGGATCTCCAGGAGCGCTTCGGCGAGGGTCCCGGCGGCTTCCGCGCTGGCCGGGGCCGTCTCCGTCTTGGATGCCGTCCGGGGGCTCTCAACGCGCTTGGGCTCGATTCGTTCGCCTTCGGGGCCGATGGCGTCGGCGACGTAGCTGCCGCGCCCCGGCACGGTGTAGATCAAGCCCTCTTCGCGGAGCACGCGCAGTGCGCTGCGGGCGGTCATGTTGGCGATGCCGAACCGCTCTTGCAGCTCGCGGTGCGAGGGGAGCTGTTCGCCCGGCTTGATCTTGCCCGCCGCGCACGGTGACCGTGGTCATGGGCATCATCGCGGGCCTGGCCTTCGTCTTCTCCTTCGGCAACGTCTGGGCCCTGGCCCTGCGCCTCGGCGTCCCCGGCCCCATCGCACCGCTGATCGCCCCGATGGTGGACCTGTCCGTCGTCGGCCTCCTGGTCGCCCTGCGCTACCTGTCCCTGCACGGCGTACCCGTCGAACAGATCAAAGGCGCCACTCGGCTGATGCACTTGTCCGGGCTGCTGACCCTGGTCCTCAACGTCGCCGAACCCATCGTCGCCGGACACTACGGCCGGGCCGGTCTCGCCGTGCCCAGCAGCGCGGGGATCGGCTGGCGGCGGGAGACAAGTGGAAGGGCGGCGGCAGCGATCTTGTCTTCACCACGAAGAACGGCACTCCGATCGAGCCGCGCAACCTCAACCGCGCCTTCACCCTCCTGTGCGACAAGGCAGGGGTCCGGCGCGTCCGCTTTCATGACCTCCGGCACACCTGCGCGTCCCTGCTCCACGAGCAGGGGGCCGACGCCCGAATGATCATGGAAGTACTCGGGCACAGCTCGATCCGCGTGACCATGGACATCTACACCTTCGTCCGGCTGGACTCACAGCGCTCCGCCATCGATCGCGTCGGTGATGCCCTGCGTGACGGCAACGGCCCGGACGATGATGACGGCGCGGGTGGTGCTCTGGTCGCCGTCTGATCGAGGCGCGCGGCGGTTGCCGTCAACGACCGCCGTCAACGGTCAACGCAAGAGGCCCCTTCCATTACTGGAAGGGGCCTCTGAGCTGCTGCGCGCTCGGCAGGATTCGAACCTGCAACCTCTTGATCCGTAGTCAAGTGCTCTATCCGTTAAGCTACGAGCGCTTGGCTTCCCGGCGGTTTTTCTTGCCGGTCGGCGTTGCGGGGACAACATTACATGACCTGCGCCGCCAGGCGAAATCCGTTTCCTCCACCCTCACTGACCTGCGGAAACTCCATTTTTGGGGGCCTGCGGGATTGCCCTCGCGAGACCTCCGGGAGTCCGTCTTCGCGTCGCGAGTCGCTTGAGGAGCGAGGTCGATCGCTACGGAAAGCCACGGGAAAGTCACCTTGCGTCGCGCCCGACAACGGTGTGGTTGCGTGATCACTCATGGCGGGTCCGGGAACGACGCAGGGGGCCCGCGCCCAAGGCGCGGGCCCCCTGTCGGAGAGCGGAGGCTGAGGGATTTGAACCCTCGATGGGCTTTAAGGCCCAAACCGCATTAGCAGTGCGGCGCCATAGACCAGACTAGGCGAAGCCTCCAACACACCGGTCGCTCGCGCGAGCGCGAGGTGGCGTGTGCAGATGATGTCACAGCCCAGTGGGATGTCACCAATCGCGGACTACGGTACTCGGCGGGCGGGGCCCATCGCAAAGCCCTAATAGGGGGAGCGCGGCCCGTACGGCGGAGCGCACTCCTTACGGCCGAGGAGATCCCTTACGGCAAGCACAGCCCCTTACGGCGGAGCAACGCGCGCGGCGGCGGCGCGTTAGAGGGGGCGGGGGCAGCGCGCCCCCGACTGATCACACCAGGAGTGCCCCCATGCCCCTGCTGCACCGCCTCGCCGTCACCGCCGTGCTGACGACCGCCGCCACCGCGGGCGCGCTGGCCCCCGCCGCGGCCACGCCGCTGCCGCTGCCCCTGCCGTTCGACGGGGAGAGCGCCGACCGGCTTGTGGTCACCGTGAGTGAGACCGGTGAGGCCGACGACGCCGCGACCTTTGTGCTGAGCTGCCACCCGACCGGCGGTACGCACCCCCGGGCGCGGGCCGCGTGTGCGCAGCTGGACTCGCAGACCGTGTGGGGCCGGGATCCGTTCGCGCCGGTGTCGCCGGACGCGATGTGCACCGGGCAGTACGGCGGGCCGGCCACGGCTCGGGTGACGGGCCACTGGGCGGGGCGTCCCGTCAACGCCCGGTTCAACCGCACCAACGGGTGTGAAATCGCCCGATGGAATCGGTTCTCCGTCGTTTTGCGCACGCCTGGGAGCTGACCTGGGGATTGGGCCGGGAGTGAGAGGAGAAGAGCTCGGTGAAGTTTGTCCGGGCGTGCGTCGAGACGCGTACGTCGCGCTGCGACCTCCCTCTCATCCGCCGTCGCGTCCGGCGCTGGTGCCCGTAGACTCCCCTAGAGACACTCCGCAGATGGGACGGCAGAATGACCGCGGGTGTCAGCAAGGTGCGGTAGTCAGGGAGGAAGCGTCGTCGTGAGCAGCAGGCCATCCCGAGGCGCTGCTCGCCTCGCGGCGATACTCGACGCCCTCCCGGACGCGCTGTTGCTGGTCAACTGCAACGGCACGATCGTCAACGCCAACCACCACGCGCTGGAGTCTTTCGAGGCCCCGGGCACCGCCCTGGTCGGCCGTGGTCTGCTCGATCTGCTCCCCTCCTTCGATCCCAATCGCATTCCCGGGTCGATGCGGCGCCCCGACGAGTCACAGGGGGACGGCAGCAAGCCGACCCGGATGATGGCCCGGCGCACCGACGGGGCGCAGTTCCCCGTCGAGGTGACCAGCGCGAATCTGGAGGACGGGCGGACTCCTTACGCCGATCAGTACAGCTACACCGGCGATGAGCTGCTGATGCTCATCGTGCGCGACCTGACCGGGACGCTCGACACCGAGGCCGAACTCGCCCGTCAGCAGCGCCAGACCGAGATGATCCTGCGCGCGGCGGCGGAGGGCGTGATCGGCGTGGACACCGAGGGCAAGGTGGTCCTCGTCAACCCGTCCGCCGCGCAGATCCTCGGCTACCGGGCCAGCGACATGGGCGGTCAGGAGCTTCACTCTCTTGTACACCACTCGCGCCCGGACGGTTCCCCCTTCCCGTACGAGGAATCGCCCCTCGCCGACACCCTGCGCTCCGGCCGCAAACACCGGGTGCGCGGCCAGGTGCTGTGGGCGAAGGACGGAAGCCAGGTCCCGGTCGATCTGACCACCGCGCCCGTCCGCGACGGCGACCAACTCGTGGGCGCCGTGCTGACCTTCACCGACCGGCGGGCCGAGAAGGCCATGGCGGCCAAGCACGCCGAGGAGGTCGAGAGCCTCACCACCCGGCACACCGAGAAGGTCGAGAGCCTCACCACCCAGCACGCCGAGGAGCTGGAAGGGCTGACCGCCCAGCACACGAAGGCCCTGGAGGAGCTGCGGACCCAGCTCACCGAGGAGCGCGCGCGGTACGCGGCACAGCTGGAGTCCGCCACCGCCCGGAACGGCCAGCTGCTCGCCGTGCTGGACCAGTCCCTGCGCGGACCGCTGCTGCAACTGCGCAGTGAGCTCGGTGTGCTCGCCGACGATCCGGCCGGGCAGCTGTGGCCCGAGGCCAACCAGATCCTGCACCACCTCGCCGCCGGCTACACCCGGATGACCACGCTCGTCGACAACGTCCTGAGCTATCAGCGGCTCGACTCGAGCGGCGAGGAGTTGGCCCGCCGTACGGTCTCGATGGACGAGGTCGTATCGGCCGGTGTCGAGGGCGCGGTCGAGTTGATCGGGCCGGGGCGCGCGCAGTTCGCCGTGCACGCCCCGCCGCTCGACGCCGAGGTGGACGCGGAGCGGCTGGCCCAGGCGCTCGCCCATCTGATCGCGGACGTCGCCGGGGTCGACTCCACCGGCAACGCCGCCTCGGGCGTCACGGCGAGCGACTCCACGATCGTGGTCGCGGCGGCGCAGCGCGGCGATGTCGTACGGATCGAGGTCCGCGGACCGTACGCGGGTGGCGACCCGGTACACGAGCCGATCGTGCGCGGGATCGTGCGCCTGCACGGGGGTGTGCTCCAGACCCATGAGATGCCGGGCATGGGCGGGCACGCGTACGTCCTGGAGGTGCCGATCTCGGCGGCGGCCGCCGCCGAGCAGGAGCGCCTGGACGGCGACGCCGCCGGACAGGGCGGCGGTACGCAGGGGCAGGGCACCTCGGGCACGGGCACTGGCGCGGGTACGGCTGCCGGTGCGGGCACGGCGGGCGGCAACGCCTCCGGCCACACCCCGACCGGACGCCGCGCCCGGCACGGTGCGGCCCCCAGCGACACGCCGGGCGACACCAGCGGCGGCGGTACTCAGGGGAACGGCGCGCAGGGCGGCGGCACGCAGGGCGGTACGCCTCCGCCCAACCTCCGTAAGGACGACCCGCGTACGACCGATCCCCGTACGGCCGGTCCCCGTGCGGCCGACCCGCGCACCGCCGCTCAGCAGGGCGCCCCGGGGACGGCCCCGGGGACGGCCGCGCCCGCCGCGCTGCCCGCCGTCGTCGGTGAGGCCGCCGCGGCCCAGCAGCAGAACGCGGTCGAGTCCGCGAACCCGCCTCGGCCCACCGGACGGCGCAGGGCGCGCCCCCACCCCGACGAGGATCCGGCGGCTGCCGCGGCCGCGAACCCCGGCCAGAACGCCGAGGGAGCCGCCACCGGCAGCCATCGCCACGCTCGTGGCGGCGCACCGGAAGCGGCCGGTCCGCAGCCGACGGGCCCCGCCGCCATGGGCGTTGTGCCGCCTCAGGGCATTCCGGCCCAGCAGCAGCCCCAGGGGCGCCGCGCCCGGCGCGGCGCCCAGGCGCAGGAGCAGGGCGGGCCTCAGGCCGCCGGTGCACCCGCCCCCGCGCAGGGCGCGGGCGGCCGACCTGCCCTCGCCCTGCCCGCGGCCTCCTCCGACGCGCCCCAGCAGCCCGCCCAGCCGACCGCGTCGGGCATGCCCGCGCTCCCCGCCGCCCGCACCCCCGAGGAGCAGCAGCCCAACTGGGGCCAGGACACGAACGGCGGCCAACCGCAGGAAGTCCCGCCCACCGGACGGCGCCGCGCCCGCCGCGCACTGGGCGAGGCGCCGGAGCAACCGACGCCCGACCAGGCGCAGGCCCCTGGCCAGCCGCAACCGCAACCTCAGCAGTCCCAGTCCCAGCCGCAGCCCGCGGGGGATCCCGGCCTCGCCCGCTCCCCCTTCGCGTTGCCCCCGGCCGCCGCCGACCGGGCGCAGCCCGGCGCGCTGCCGCCCGAGCTCGGCCCGGCCGGGCTCGTCCCCGCGCAGCACGGCCCCCGCGAGGCGCGGGGCGGCGCGCCCCAGCCGCAGCAGGGCGGGGGGCTGGCCGTACGAGGCGAGCCCGTACCGCCCAACGGCGCGGCGCGGCCCGGTGGCTGGCCGTCCGACCCCGCTCAGGGGCAGGGCCAGGACCCGCGTCGGCCTCAGCCACAGCCGCAGGCCCAAGGCCCTCAGCCCGCCGCGTCGGGCATGCCCGCGCTCCCCGCCGCCCGCACCCCCGAGGAGCAGCAGCCCAACTGGGGCCAGGACACGAACGGCGGCCAACCGCAGGAAGTCCCGCCCACCGGACGGCGCCGCGCCCGCCGCGCACTGGGCGAGGCGCCGGAGCAGGCCCAGGCTGGTCCGCAGCCCGCGGAGACCAGCGGGCGCCCACCGGCCCAGCAGTCGGCGCAGTCCCCTGCGCAGTGGCCGGACGCGCCCGCGCAGCCGCGTCCAAAGCCGCTCCCCGCCGAGGCCCCGCCGAACGCCGACACCACCCAGGGGCGCGCGATCAGCGTGCGCACCCTGGGCCAGGGGGTGCCGTTCGCCCAGCAGGTGGGGGAGCAGCCCCAGGGCCGGCCCGCACAGGGCCAGCCGCAGGGACGCCCGCCGCAGGGTCAGCCGCAGACGCCCTCCGGAGGCACCAGCACGGGGGGCGGCAGGCGGCGCAAGCTTGCCGCCCGGCCCGAGATGACGGACCAGGGCGCCTCGGCAGAGCCGCAGCCGGCCGACAACCGGGCGCATCCGCACACCGGACCGCAGCCCCACACCGGGCAGCCCACGCACGGCGGCCAGCAGCCCCACACCGGACCGCAGCCGCACCCCGGTCCGCAGACCGGCGCGCAGCCCCGTCCCCAGCCCGGACCGGGGGCGCAGCCGCAGCGTGCGGTGGGCCCGTCGCAGGGCTCCGGCCGTACGTTCGCCATCGGCGCGCCGGACGAGGGAACCGAGGGGCCGGAGCCGCTGGACGGGCCCAACGGCGCCGTCGAGATCGTCGACGACCGCACCCCACCGCCCGACGACGAGCTGCCGCCGGAGCCGCTGGACAACCCGCGCCGCCTCCTGGTGTGGCCCGCGCCGGACATGTCCACCCAACAAGCGCTGAGCGACCGCGGCTACCGTCCGGTGATCGTGAACTCCCGTGAGGAAGTGGACGCGCAGATCGCCGCGTACCCGGCGGCGCTGTTCGTCGACCCGCTGACCGGGCCGATCACCCGGACCGCGCTGCAGTCACTGCGTACGGCGGCGGTCGCCGCCGAGGTGCCGGTGCTGGTGACCGCGGGGCTCGGCCAGGCGACGCGCGAGGCGGCGTACGGCGCCGACCCGGCCATCCTGCTCAAGGCGCTCGCACCGCGCGACAGCGAGCAGCATCCGTCGCGCGTGCTGCTGATCGAGGAGCATGAGCCGATCGCGATGGCGCTGACGGCGACGCTCGAGCGGCGCGGCATGCAGGTCGCCCGTGCCGCGACGGACGCGGACGCGGTCTCGCTCGCGGCCCAGATGCGGCCGAACCTGGTGGTGATGGACCTGATGCAGGTACGCCGCCGCCGGGCCGGGATCGTCGACTGGCTGCGCGGCAACGGACTGCTCAACCGCACCCCGCTGGTCGTCTACACCTCCGCGGACATCGATCCGGCCAACCTGTCCCGGCTGGCCTCGGGCGAGACGGTGCTGTTCCTCGCGGAGCGCTCGACGAGCGCGGAGGTGCAGTCGCGGATCGTGGACCTGCTGGCGAAGATCGGCACAAACTGACGCCCGCGGCCGCCCTTACTGACGCCTACGGCCCTCCCCTTACTGACGTCGGACGAGCCCCGAGACCTCTTCCGGCCCCGGGGCTCGTCGGCGATGAGCACGCCAGGTGTCAGCTCATCAGCAGCCCTTCACCTTGTTGACCTTGGCGGGCCACCCCCACCAGTAGTGCTCAGTGCGGTCCGCGTTGATCTTCTGGCACTCGAAGTCGGCCTGCGAGTCGAGAATCACCTTCACGTGCTTGGCCTTCTCGCACCTGTTGGTGATGTACAGGTGATCCGTGGCCCCGGAGAAGTCCGTCTTGAACTTCACGCAATCGGGCACGTTGACCCGGTCGACGCGCTGCATGATCTGCGATCCGGCCGTTCGCTCGGTTACCTGCCGCGCCGCGGCGGTGGCCGGTGCCGACGCCGCGGTGGCCGGTGCCGACGCCGCGGTGGCCGGTGCCGACGCGGCGGCCAGTGCACCCACGCTCAGGAGGGCGGCGCCCGTGGCCAGGGCAAATGTGCGCTGCATGTGGGTTGTCCCTTCTTCGTGGTCGCGTCGTGTGCGGGCGTGATCTCTCCGGTGCACCGGTCCGCTCCGTCCGTACGGCTTACATCCTGTTCCGGGAGCCGACGGGAAGGCGACCTGATTCGGCTCGGGCCGAAAGACGGCGGTGCCTGACAATGGGGGTGTGGTACTGCGGATTCACTTCACGGGCGAAGACCTGGCCCATACGCGCCTGGCGCAGAGGGCCCGGCCGTTTCTGGAGGTGGGGCTGGCGCTGTGGCGCCTACGGCAACCGGCCCACGCCGCGCGGTCCGACGCATGGCAGTGGGAGGCCGCCAGACGGCTGGAGCCTTCCCTGCGCAGGCTGACGGCCCGGCATCCCCGGGCACGCTGCTCCGACTTCCTGTGGACTCCTACGGCGGCCGAGGACCCCCGGGAGGCTCTCGAAACCGTCCTGGCGACACCTCCGGCACAGGTCCGCAAGCAGGTGGCACGGGCCTGCGAGCGGTACCGGACGGGCTCCGCGTGGACACATCGCCTCGGTGACGGCTTCGGAGCCTTGGACCATTACGGAAAGCTGCTGCGCAGCGTCCACAACCAGGTCATCAAACCGTCATGGCACCGGATCGGCACGTCGGCGGCCCCGGCGTGGGCGCGGCACGGGCCGTGCCTGGCCTCAGCCGGGATCGAGAGTGTGCTGGCCCGGCTGGAACACTGCGGGGCCCACTGGAGCCCGCCCGTACTGCACATCGACTCCCCGGGCGACCAAGACGTCCACCTCGGCGGCCGGGGGCTGATTCTCATCCCGACCCTGCTCGGCGGCGATCCCTTTCTCGGCACGGACCCGTTCGACGTCGAGGACGGCGAGCCGCAGCGGTGGCTGACGTTCTCCCTCCGCCGAGCCGAACAGCCGCTCCCCACCGCGGACTTCACCGCTTCCGGTAGGCCGCCACAGCCCTTGTCCACCCTGCTGGGGCGCAACCGCGCCGCCGTGCTGTGCGCCATCGCCGAACGCCCGCGACGCACCACCACGCAGCTCTCCCAGCGGGTCGGCATCGCGACCGCCAGCGCCAGCGAACACGCGACCATACTCCGCGCGGCGGGCCTGACCACCGCGGCGCGCCACCACAACATGGTGCTGCACACCGTGACGGCGGCCGGGCGCTCCCTGCTGCACGCCTGTGCCGGCTGACGCGGCCACGCCGGTGGGCCCGAACGGGAGCCTTACGGTGGCCGCGTTGCCCATAGGGGCTCCCTTACGGTGGCCGCGTTGCCGACGCGCCCCCGGAACCCGGCGTTCCTCAGCTCAGCGTGGTCACGTCCAGCACCCCGTCCGCGTACTGCTTTCGGATGACCTTCTTGTCGAACTTCCCCACGCTCGTCTTCGGCACCGCCGGAATCACCGCCCAGTGCTCCGGCAGCTGCCAGCGCGCGACCCGTTCGGCGAGGAAGGCCCGCAGGCCCTCGTAGCCGATCGTGGCGCCGTCCGTCAGGACCACCGTGGCCAGCGGCCGCTCGCCCCACTTCTCGTCCGGCACGGCCACCACCGCCGCCTCGGCGACCTCCGGATGGCCCATCAGCTGGTTCTCCAGCTCGACCGAGGAGATCCACTCACCGCCGGACTTGATGACGTCCTTGGCCCGGTCCGTCAGCGTCAGATAGCAGTCGGGGCTGATGGTGCCGACGTCGCCGGTCTTCAGCCAGCCGTCCTCGGTGAACTTGTCCTCGGGGCGGAACGGCTCGCCGTCCGCCCCTCCGTAGTACGCGCTCGCGATCCACGGACCGCGTACCTCCAGCTCACCCGGCGTCTTCCCGTCCCACGGCACGAGTTCGCCGTCCGCCGAGATCAACCGGCACTCGACGGACGCCGGGAAGCGGCCCTGCGTCAGCCGGTACGGCCAGGCCTCCTCCGCCGGGAGACCGCCCGGCGGATGGGCCACGGAGCCGAGCGGAGAGGTCTCCGTCATGCCCCACGCATGGACGACGTGGATGCCGTGGCGTTCCCCGTACGCCTTCATCAGGGAGGGCGGGCAGGCCGCGCCGCCGATGAAGACGTTGCGCAGACAGCTCACCTCCCGCGGCCTCGCGTCGAGCTCGGCGAGCAGCCCCTGCCAGACGGTGGGGACGGCGGCGGCGATCGTGGGGCGCTCGCGCTCGATCATCTCGGCGAGCGGTTCGGGCTGGAGGAAGCGGTCGGGCATGAGTATCGAGGCGCCCGCCATGAAGGCGGCGTGCGGGGTGCCCCACGCATTGGCATGAAACATGGGCACCACCGGCAGCAGTACGTCGCCCCCGGACATCCCGAACGATTCGGCGGTGTTGACCTGCATCGAGTGCAGATAGATGGAGCGGTGGCTGTAGGCCACGCCCTTGGGGTGTCCGGTCGTCCCCGAGGTGTAGCAGAGGGCCGCGGCCTGGCGCTCGTCGATCTCCGGCCAGGCGTAGCGCTGCGGCCGCCCCTCGATCAGCTCCTCGTACTCATGGACCCGGGCGGCGCAGCCGTCCAGGACGGAACGGTCACCGGGGCCCGCGACCACGATGTGCTTCACGGTGGTGAGAGTGGGGAGGAGCGGGGCCAGCAGCGGCAGCACGGAACCGTTGACGATGATCACGCGGTCGGCGGCGTGGTTCACGATCCAGCCGAGCTGATCGGCGGGCAGCCGTAGGTTGAGGGTGTGCAGTACCGCGCCCATGGACGGGACCGCGAGATACGCCTCCAGATGCTCGCAGTTGTTCCACATCAGGGTGGCCACGGCCTGCCCCGGCTCGACCCCGAGCTCATCGCGCAGCGCGTTCGCCAACTGGGTCGACCGCACCCCCACCTCGTGGAAGCTGCGCCGCTGGGGCTCGCCCTCTCCGGTCCAGGTGGTCACATGGGCCGTACGGCCGTGCACGAGGGTCCCGTGCACGAGGATGCGGGTCACGGTCAGCGGTACGTCCTGCATCGTGCTGAGCACCGGGGCCTCCAGGGGTTCCGGTTACGCGGGTAGAGGTTCCGCCGATTCTGCAACCGACCACCTGGTATGTCACTACCCCGGGACCCCGTCGGTCCCCCGTCTGTCCCCCTGGTCAGGCGATCATGCCGCGTGGCCGAGTTCCGGGTCCTCACGGAGCTTGCCGAGGGCGCGCGAGACCGCGCTCTTGACGGTGCCGACGGACACCCCGAGCACCTCCGCCGTCTGCGCCTCGCTCAGGTCCTCGTAGTACCTGAGGACGACCATCGCCCGCTGACGGTCCGGCAGCCGCAGTACGGCCCGCCACAGCGCGTCGCGGAGCACCTGCCGTTCGGCGGGGTCCGGGGCGGGCACCGTCTCGGGCTCGGGCAGCTCCTCGCAGGCGAATTCGTCGATCTTGCGCTTGCGCCACTGCGAGGTCCGGGTGTTGACCAGGGCGCGCCGCACATAGCCGTCCAGCGCTTTGTGGTCCTCGATGCGCTCCCACGCCAGGTACGTCTTGGTCAGCGCGGTCTGCAGCAGATCCTCCGCGTCGGACGCGTTGGAGGTCAGCGAGCGGGCGGTGCGCAGCAGCACGGGCCCCCGCGCCCGTACGTACGAGGTGAACGACGGGAACGCGGCGGCGGATACGCCTGTGCACACGGTCGTGGTCATGGCTCAACGCTAGGAGCGAGCAGGTCGGAGCGGATCGGCCATAAGTGCCGAAGGGCAATCAGCCTCAGGTTGTACGGGTGGTGCCGGCACCACCTCCTGCGGGGGGAGGGGGCGGCCGGATGGTCAGGGTTCTTCCCGAGGGCGACCCACGTTCTTCCCCGAAGGCGACCCACGGGTGCTCACTTGATGATCGCGACCGGTGCGTCCACCTTGTTGCGGTCGATGCGCAGCGTCCGGCCGCCGTGCGTCACATCGACGTTGCCCCGGTACTGGTGGATCCGGCGGTGCGGATTCCACGCGCTCTTGGCCAGCGTCGACTCCCCGTACAGCGACGGCTTCCCGTTCCAGCGCGCGAACCACATCACGGAGGGCAGGTCATGGACCCCGGCCCGGCGGGCCTGCTCCACATGGCGCACCCCGGACTCGGCGCTGCTGTAGAACCCGGGGAAGAAGCCGCGCGAGCGGACCTCGCGGTTCCAGCCGCGGATGAAGGAGAGCGTCTTGGCGGCGCAGCTCGTCCGCTTCAGGTCGTACGCCTCCATGTCGAGGTAGAGCGCGCTGCGCTTCTTCAGGGAGAGCGCCTTGGCGCGCGCCACCGCGTCCTTGCCCTCCGTCTGCCCCTGGGAGAACGGTTTGCTGCCGATGGGCACGTGCTTCTTGTTGGTGTTGCGGACACAAGGCGACTGAGATCCGACGAAGATGGGCAGCACCTGCCACTTCATGCTCTTGACGCCACGCATCCAGGAGACGGTGAGGTTGGGCTGGCTGGCGCAGGCCCGGCCGCGGCCCGCGTAGTAGACGCCGACGGCGCGGTAGCGGGAGCTGTTCCACGCGCGAAGGGTGGCGAGGGACGGCGCATGGCAGGTGTCGAAGGCCCAGCCCTTGAAGACCTTGGCGCCCAGGGGGCGGGGGTCGGGCAGGGCCTCCGCCGAGGCGGCGGGGGTGGCACCGGCGACCGCGGTGGCCAGGGCCGCGGCCAGACCGATGGCCCAGCCCGTAATCTGCCATCTGCTCTGCTTACTTCGGGTCATATGACGAGTGAAGGTGGACCTCGGCGGCCCGATACCGCCGACACGCGCGCGAGTCAGCCGTCTGCGCCGAGGAGAAGCCCGGATGTCGGTACCCCGGTGCCCGCGGTGACCAGAGCGCGGGCGGCCCCCGGCACCTGGCTGACGGAGCTGCCGCGGATCTGGCGGACGGCCTCGGCGATCCCGTTCATCCCGTGCAGATACGCCTCCCCGAGCTGACCGCCGTGGGTATTGAGCGGCAGCGCGTCCTCGGCCACGAATCCGGCCGCCTCGCCGCGCCCGCAGAAGCCGAACTCCTCCAGCTGCATCAGCACGAACGGCGTGAAGTGGTCGTAGAGGATGGCCACGTCGATGTCGGCCGGGGTCAGGCCGCTGCCGCGCCACAGCTGACCGGCGACCACCCCCATCTCGGGGAGGCCGGTCAGATCGTCGCGGTAGAAGCTCGTCATCTGCTCCTGGCCGCGGCCCGCGCCCTGCGCCGCGGCCGTGATCACGGCGGGCGGACGCGACAGGTCACGCGCCCGCTCCACGCTGGTGACCACGATCGCCTGTCCGCCGTCCGTCTCCTGACAGCAGTCGAGCAGCCGCAGCGGCTCGACGATCCAGCGGGAGGCGGCGTGCTCGGCGAGGGTGATCGGCTTGCCGTGGAAGTACGCGGCCGGGTTGATGGCCGCGTGGCGGCGGTCGGTGACGGCCACATGGCCGAAAACCTCGGGAGTCAGCCCATAGGTGTGGAGATAGCGCTGGGCGGCCATCGCGACCCACGAGGCCGGGGTCAGCAGCCCGAACGGCAGCGACCAGCCGAGCGCGGCACCCTCGGCGGACGGCTCGCGGTGCTGTACGCCAGAGCCGAAGCGGCGCCCGGAGCGCTCGTTGAACGCGCGGTAGCAGACGACGACCTCGGCGACGCCGGTCGCGACGGCGAGCGCGGCCTGCTGAACGGTGGCGCAGGCCGCGCCGCCGCCGTAGTGCACGCGCGAGAAGAAGGTGAGATCGCCGATGCCGCACGCCTGCGCGACGGTGATCTCGGGGCTGGTATCCATCGTGAAGGTGACCAGCCCGTCCACGTCGGCCGGGGTGAGCCCGGCGTCGTCCAGGGCCGCCTGGACGGCCTCGACGGCCAGCTTCAGCTCGCTGCGGCCCGAGTCCTTGGAGAACTCGGTGGCGCCGATGCCGACGATGGCGGCCCGACCGCCCAGGGTGTCCGGCTTGCGGGCGCTCATCGGGGGGTGTCCGGGGTGGTGGGGGTGAGGGCGGTGGTGGTCTTTGGGGCGTCGCTGGGGAACTGCACCGTGACCGTGCCGGTCACATGGTGGCCGATGCCGTTCTTACCGATGACGGCGACCTCCGCCGTGCCCTCCGCGACCGAGGTGACCTGGCCGGTCAGCACCATCTCGTCGCCCGGGTAGTTGGGCGCCCCGAGCCGGATGGCGACCTTACGGAGCCGGGCCCGCGGCCCGAAGTGATCGGTGATGTACCGGCCGACCAGTCCATTGGTGGTGAGGATGTTCATGAAGATGTCCGGGGAGCCCTTCTCCTTGGCCGCCTCGGCGTCGTGGTGCACATCCTGGTAGTCCCGGGATGCGAGGGCACCGGCGACGATCAGCGTCCGGGTGATCGGAATGCGCAGTGGGGGCAGCTCATCGCCCGTACGCACCGTCATACGACCGCCTCCTCGTCCGTACGGTCCGCGCCGCCAGGGCCACGGGGGGTTCGCTCGTCCATCCGTTACGCCCCCGCGCCCCGGAACACCGGCAGCTCCAGCTCCTCGTCCACGCGCAGGAACTCCAGCTCGACGGGCATGCCGATGCGCACCTTGTCGTAGGGCACCCCGGTGATGTCGCTGACCATCCGCACGCCCTCCGCGAGCTCGATCAGGGCGACCGCGTAGGGCGGGTCGAAGGCGGGGAAGGGCGGATGGTGCATGACCACATAGCTGAACACCGTGCCGGCGCCGGACGCCTCGAACGTCTCCCACCGCTGGGAGCCGCACGCCCCGCATCCCGGCAGCCACGGGAAGCGCGGGGTGGCGCAGTCCAGGCAGCGCTGGATGAGCAGCTGATGCCGGGCGACGCCCTCCCAGAAACCGGCGTTGTCGCGGTTGATGACGGGGCGAGGGCGGCGGGGACGGTCGGCCGTCGGCTCCTGCTTTCGCGTCGGTTCCGGCTTTCGCGTCGGCTCTGGCTTCGTCGCATTCTTGGGCCGCGCGGGTGCGTATTTGAGGATGCGAAAGCGGTGGGTGCCGACCAGCTCCCCGTCCCGGGTGCGGACGTTCATCCGGGTGGTGACGAAGTGTCCGGTGCCCAGCTTGGTGGTCTTGCTCGGCGACACCGACTCGATCACCGCGTCGAAGGTGACCCGGTCGCCGGGGCGCAGCGGCCGCAGGTACTCCTGCTCGCAGTCGGTGGCGACCACCGAGGTGCAGCCCGCGTCGTCGAGCAGCGCCAGCAGTTCGTCGTACGCCTCGGAGCGGGCCGAACCGCCGGGGTGCCCGGCCAGCCCGCCCATCGTCCACGCCTGGAGCATCGTGGGCGGGGCCACAGCCGGATAGGCGGGGTTGGTGTCGCCCATGGCCTCGCACCAGTGTCTGATCATGGGCTCGTTGACGGGGTCCCTGCCCGCGCCGCCGCTCGCGGCCGTCCGCCCCTCGTACGCCTTCAGCCGTCCGTACAGCTCTTCCGGGTCAACGTCCAGGTCATCACGCGTCATCGCTTCCCCTGCCGCATGTCTGCCGTAGAAAGCAACAGCTATCTGACTATCCGTCAGATAAATCGACGCTGTCAAGGACGAACGCCGAAGCACGGCACACGCACGATCGCGCGGTGGCGTTGATACGCCACCGCGCGACCGTACGACCTCACCCGTCCCGTTTCGCTCAATGAATCACCACAGCTCACTCAGATCGTTCGGACACCGTGCCGCTTCCGCGTTCCCCGCGATTCCCGCCTTTCCCTTACAGGCGCTCGCGGCGGTCGTCGCGGTCGCGGCGCTCGGGGTCATGGCGGTCGCGGGTGCCCGCGATGGCGGCGACCTGCCCCCGTGCGAGCGGGTCACATCCCAGGAGCAGCGCCCCATCCTGGACGCGGAGAACGGTGGCACGGTGAAGGTGCGACCGGGATCCGTCCGGATGTCCGCCATCTCGATTCCTCCGATCGATCCCCCGACTCCCGTGACCTCCCCGAGGCTCGGAAGGGTCACGGAAGCAGAGTTGCCCATCGATTCCCGGACGATGCGCGCGGGCCACTCGAATTACCACGCAAGCATGATGAACCTGTTTTAAACACCCCACGCACCCCCACTCCCCGCGTCACGACGATGCGCCCGGCGCGCCACCCCCACCCGGCCATAGACCGAGCCTTACGAGAGATTCCGTTCCGCATAATTTCGGCCATCCTCGGCGAGTTGCCGGGCCCTCTTCCCATTACCGAACACTTGTCCGAAAATGGGCGACATGGCGAATCCCTTACTCGCCCATGCTCTCGCCCACGCCCTGACCGCCGCGGCCCACGGTTTCCGGGTAATCCCGCTGACCCGCGCGAAGCTGCCCGCCGTGCGCTCCCCTCACCACCACGACCCCGCGCCGCTGCCGTGCCATGGCGAATGCGGCCGACTGGGCCACGGAGTTCATGACGCCTCGGCGGCCCCGGACACGATCCGCGCCCTGTTCGCCGCCGCCCCCTGGGCCACCGGCTACGGCATCGCCTGCGGATGCGCCCCGTACCACCTCATCGGCATCGACCTCGACGTCAGGGGTGTGCGGCCCGATAAGCCGGGAGCGCCCGGCAGGCCACAGGGATCCGGGGGCGCGGGCGACACGAACGGCCGGACCGAAGGGACCGGGACGGCGGAGAGAACCGAGAGGACCGAGAGGACCGAGAGGACCAGGGCCGGAACGGCCGAGGGGGCCGGGGCGGCCGGGGCGGCCGGGGCAGCCGGGGCCGAGACGGCTGGCCCAGCCGGGGCCGGGGCGGCCGGGAGTCCCCATGCAAGCCGTAAGGGCGGCACGGACGGTCTGGCCGCCCTCGCCCGGCTGGCCCGCGAGCACGCCTTCGCCATCCCCCGTACGGTCACCGTGCTCACCCCGAGCGGCGGCCGCCATCTGTGGCTGTGCGGCCCACCCGGCCTCGCCGTCCCCAACTCCGCCGGTCGTCTGGCCCCTGGCATCGACATCCGTGGACTGGGCGGCTATCTCGTCGGCCCCGGCTCCTACGCCTCGCACGGCAGCTATCGCCTAGCGCCCGGCGCCCCCGCCTGGGCCCCGGCCCCCGTCCCGTCCGCTCTGTTGCGCCTGCTCACGCCACCGCGCCCGGCCCCGCCCAGCTCGTACCGCCCCTCGTACCACCCCGGCCCGCCGTTCCCCGAGCCGCATCCCGCGGCCCTGGAGGGGCTCGTACGGTTCGTCCGCGCCTCACGGGAGGGTCAGCGCAACGACCGGCTGTTCTGGGCGGCCTGCCGCGCCTACGAGACGGGTGCGGGACCGGAGTTGGCCCCCGCTCTGATCGAGGCCGCGCTCGACACCGGCCTGCCCCCGCGCGAGGCCCGCGCCACGGTAGCCTCCGCGGCCCGCAGCGCCGCCCGCCACCTCCAGCCCCCGGACGCGTGTGCCTGACGCCCGGCCTGATGCCCGTGATGACCCCTGGGCGGCATGAACGGAACAGAGGCGGCAGACGTATCGGAGGACGCCGGAGGCGGCGCGATCCAGCGGTACACGGACGGTGACCCGTGCGCTACGGGAACGAAGAGCACTATCGTGACCATGCGACGAGGCGCTCCGTACAGGAGCCGGAAGGCGCAGCAACCGGAAGGCGCAGGGACCGAAACGCGTAGGAACCAGGCGGCGCGGGGACCGAACGGCGCAGGAACCACACGCCCACTCGCCGGTGCTTCCGCCCCTGAGGGCGGACAGTGAAGGGATTCCCGCTCTCCCCGCGATCGGTGCCCAGCGACCGGCGCTTCGGCACCAAGGCGCGATCAGGGGGGAGCATTGCACGAGCTCTACGCACAGGGGTGGTTCGCGGAGATCGCGTTACCCATAGGCGTCTGCGCGCTGGTCACCTGGATCTCGCTGGTCCATCGTTTCGCCGACAAGGGCCGCCTGCTGGGGACCGTAAGGTCCGCGTCACTGTGCTGCGGAATCATCGCCTGCACCTGCGCGGCGGCACTGCTCACCATCGCCCTGCTGCTGCCGCACGCCGCCGATGTGCCACCCGCCGTGGCCGCTGCCGCCGCGGGCGGGGCCCTGGCGCCTCGCGTACGTCAGCAGCAGAACCAGCAGTCCACGCCGCCCTTCGTGGCCGTGATCACGCTGGGCATCGCGGTGCTGCTGAGCGAGCTGGAGCGGCGGCTGGTCCACGACATGTACCTCCACTGCCACCGCCTGGTCAGGGACTTCGAGAACGTGGCCCAGCTGCGCATGTTCGCCTTCGAGGCGCGCCTCCAGCTGCGCGGCTGCACCCCCGCGACCAAGGACAGGACGACGATCAACACCCTGTACGAAGAGGTGGACCAGCTCCTGGACGACGCGGCCAAGGTCGAGGCCGACATCGAGGCGAAGTGCCGGCAGCGCGAGGTCCAGGAGTTCCCGCCGGAGCTGCACGCCCCGACCCGGGAGGAGGCGGAGGACCGCCGTCAGGCCCTGGCGATGGCCATGGACGCCTGCGTACGCATGCTGGAGTTCGGCTACCGCACCGGGAAGCGGAGCGGCGACCGTGAGCTCATGCGGCTACGGGACGAGGCGCTGGCGGTACGCCCCCTCGCCACGACGGGCGCCTCGCACCCCTGACGTGGCTCGGACCCTTGACGTGACTCGGGCCCCTGACGTGACTCACACCCTCGACGTGGCGCCGCCCACCGCACACCACAACGACCCCCGTCAGGGACACACACGCACCCCGCACGCCCCACGCACCCCACGCATTCCGATGCCTTCAAGGAGCGTAGACAAAGGCATCGGACCCATCGCCCAGCCCACACGGCCGCCGAGTCCCGTCCTCCTTGGGCTCCACAAAACTGATCTTGATGTCCAGCTCCAGCGCATCGGCCACGGCAGCGAGGCTGCGCAGCGTCAGATTCTCGTCACCGGAGAGGATTTGGCTCACTCGCCCCGGGCTAACGTCCATGAGCCGGGCGAGATCAGTGCGGCTCATGCCACGCTTCCCCAGCAACCCGGCGACCTCCACAGTGGCCTGACGCGCCAACCGCGCCCCCGAGTGGTCGGCAGCCTCCGCCTTCGCACCTTTGCTCTTCCACGGCACGCTTCATCAACCTCCCAGCGCATGGTGCCGACCTCGGGCGTCGAACGCCCTCAGTGAAAGCTTCCCACCTTTAGCTACAACTAAAAGCCCACTTCCCGCCTTCCCACCCACCATCCACCCCTCAAACAGCCGATCCCCCGGCCCTGACCTGCACCAACACCCCACCCATAGCTTTTCGGCCAGATCTGCCCACCGACCAGCTCCACCGAACCGACAACGGCCCCCCGTCCCCCGTCTCCAACATCCGCACGTGAAGATCGGCGAAGCAAGAGCAGGAACGCTTCCGACGGGCCAACAATGACTGGTACAACGCGGCCTATCCAGACCCCTCGACCGTGGATCCGACGGTCTACGACCACGAGATCCACCCCGGCGCGGCGGCCTGGTTCAAGCCCACGTCCCAGGCCTTGATCACGCGGGTGGCCGGCTACCTGGAGATCCTTGCCGCTCATGGCATCGAGTGCCGGACGATCCGGTCGTCGAATCCGGGGAGGATCGTCTACGAGGACGCGTACCAGATCGTCGTCGTGCCGTACGAGAGCAGAAGCGCGGCCGGCGAAGAGCCCGACCAGATGTGAAGTCGCCGCACCCCTTGCCCGGAAGCCCTTGTCCGCAACCCGTGTCCGGAAGCCCTTGTCCGGAAGCCCTCACCTCACCGACCTTCAACCGGCGACTTGAGGGATATCGGCTCATCGGCGCTGGTCCGGCGGCCACAGTCGATGAAAAGTCTCCGAGATCACTTCAACGAAACACTTGAAGTCATGAATCCGCGAGACACCGATCAGCCCGGGGCGGAGCCTGCCCTCGAGACCCGCCACGGCACAGGAGGAGCCGCCCCCGCGCGGCGGCAGTGGTCGACGCTGCTGGCGGTGAGCGCGGCCCAGCTCCTCGTCGTCCTGGACGGCACCATCGTGAACATCGCGCTGCCCTCCGCGCAGAGCGCGCTCGGCATGTCCGACGCGAGCAGGCAATGGGCGATCACCGCGTACGCCCTGGCCTTCGGCGGTCTGCTGCTGATCGGCGGCAGGGTCAGCGGCGCACTCGGCCATCGCCGTACGTTCATCCTCGGCCTGGCCGGCTTCGCCGCTTCCTCCGCCCTGGGCGGTGCCGCCGTGAACCCCGAGACGCTCTTCGGGGCCCGTGCCCTGCAAGGCGTCTTCGCCGCCGTACTCGCGCCCGCCGGGTTGTCGTTGCTCAGTACGACGTTCACCGAGCCGCGCGAACGTGGCCGGGCGTTCGGTGTGTTCGCCGCGGTCGGTGCCTCCGGTTCCGCCCTCGGCCTGGTCGCCGGGGGACTGCTGACCGAGTACGTCAGCTGGCGGGGCTGCCTGTACATCAATGTCCCTGTCGCACTGCTCGCCTTGCTCGGCGCGACACGCGTGCCACCGGATCACCCCGTCCGCGGCGACGGGCGGCTTGACGTCGCGGGCGCCCTGCTCAGCGCCGCGGGCTTCGCCACCATGGTCTACGCCTTCAACGAGGCCGAACCCCTCGGTTGGGGCTCACCGAGGGTACTGACCCTGCTGACCGGCAGCGTCCTGCTGCTGGCCGCGTTCACCGCCGTCGAGGCGCGAGCCCCCCGCCCGCTGCTGCCGATGCGCATGCTTCGGCACCGCGCCCGCGCCGGCGCACTCATCTCGATCGGCCTGATGTTCGTCGCCATGTTCGGCTTCTACCTGTTCATGAGCTACTACACCCAGACCGTTCTCGGCTACTCACCGGTCCAGGCGGGCCTGACGCTGATGATCAACGCCCTGGCCGCCCTGATCGGCTCCACACTCATCGCCGGGAAGCTCCACGGACGCCTCACGCCCGCCGCGCTGATCCTGCCCGGCCTGATCACCGCGGCCTCCGGGATGCTCATCCTCACGCGCCTGACACCGCAGAGCACACACGTCCTGCCCCTCTACCTGGCACCCGCCCTGGTACTCACCGGACTGGGCCTCGGCTGCGTCATCCCCCCGACCGCCGCCCTGGCCACCGCCGACACACCCCGAGCCGACATCGGGGCCGCATCGGCCGCCTACAACGCCTCCCAGCAACTCGGAGCCGCCCTCGGCACCGCACTCCTCAACACCATCGCGGCCACCGCGACGGCGTCCTCCCTCGCGTCAGCACGCCACACCACGCCGAGCTCGGCATCCGTCCACGGCTACACCACGGCGCTGACCGTCGCCTTCGGCATCCTCCTCGCCGCCGCGTGCATCTCCGCGCCACTGACCACGACCCGCCGCACGAACGCTCACGGCTCACGCGAGCCGTGAGCGCCCGTCAAGCGACGGCCCCTAGCAATGAGTGAGGAGGGGCGGTCGGCGTCTCCTCCGGACCGTGTCTGAGCAGGAGGCAACGATGCGTCGTATCGGGCTTGTGGCGGCGTCGGCGACGGGTGCGGTATCCCTCGCCCTGTCGCCGGCGGGATCGGCCATGGCCGCCCAGGGCACCCTGACCGTCGGCCTGGCCACCCACACCAACCCCAGTGGCTGTTACACGACGAACGTCTGGCCCATGTTCGTGGCCAACAACACCAACCAGGTCGCCACCGTCTTCGACCTCCCGAACTGCCAGGGCCACGCGATCAGCCAGGTCCGGCCGAACGAGTCCAGCCTCTTCGAGTTCGGCACCAGCGTCTCCATTTCCTGACACCGGGAGCACGACACGCAGAAGGGGTGCCCCCTTGATCCATGGGCACCCCTTCTGACAGCTACGCCACGCGAGATCGGAAGCAGGTGCTCATATGCTCCGGCTTCGGATGTCGCGGGCCATCGCCTCGATCGTCGCGGTCATGTTGCGGCGTAGTTGGTCCAGCCGTCCCTGCAGGAGCACCGCGGCGTTCTCAGGGTCGGCCCGCACCGCCGCGCGGGCTCCGCTGTCACCCGGTCCATGGATGAACGACTGACGGACCACCGTCTGATCCTGCCGCGCGGCGGGCCGTAGATCGTAAGTCCAGGTGGCGAAATGCTCCTCGGTTTCCGGGGAGCCCCCGAACACTCTCCAGCCGAACGAGTACGGCCGGTCCGCCGCGACGACCATGCATACGACCCGCGTGACAAGCCCATTGGGGAACCGGTTGCGGGCCTCGAAGCGCCCCCCGACCGCTGGTCCACTCCAGCCGTCCAGCCAACCCGCGTAGGTGCACTCCGGGCTCCAGTCACCGATCCGTGAGAGGTCCGTGATCGCCTCCCAGAACTGGTCCACCGGCGCGTCGACGGATAGTTCGACCTCTGCACGGGCGCCAGTCACGCCGAAATCCTCATCCATACGAGGGCGGACCGACCAGACGACGAAAACTCATCGCGGCCCCTCCAGATCGACATCCGCGTACCAGGACACGGCCGCCTGACGAACGGTGGGCGCGGATGTCGATCTGGAGGGGCCGAACGGCTGACGAACGCGGGAGGGAAGGTCCTGGATGAGTTCGACGGGCACCACATTCTGATGGCTGGCCCAGAGGGCAACGAGTTCTGCGCCGGCGCAGCCTCCTCCGAAACCCCGTCCGACAGATACGGAACAATCCACTCATAAACCCGTCACCTCATCCGTCAGCCGGGCCCTGGACCTCTTGATCCGTGGGTTCGGGCAGCGCGTATTCCCCGCTTTGCCTAACCGGCCACCTCGTACTGCCCCACCTCGCGGAAGTAGCGCAGGGTTTCCGGGGAGCCGTCGTCGAGGGCAGCGTTGGCCGCGGCGCGCAGCGCATCACTGATGTTCGGAGCCGCGAGCAGGCGAGCTATGTAGACGGCGTCGTCCTCGGCTTGGGCCAGTCGGTAGCCGGTCTCCAGCCAGGCGCGCATCTCCTCCGGGGAGTCGTTGTCGAGGAGCTTGTTGGCCTCCTCTATGACTCGCTTGTCATTGTTCTGCGTCGCTACGTGGAGGATGCGGGCGATGGCGACCCGGTCGTCCTCGGCCTGAGCCAGTCGGTAGCCGGTCTTCAAGAAGGTGCGCATGTCATCCACCGTGCCGTTGAGGGCCTCATTGGCCTCTCGTACGACCCCCCGGCCGCTGCCCTCGTCCGCCAGGATGGCGGCGATCGCTGCACGCAGTTCGTCCTCCGACATCTCGTCCACCGGTGTGTCGGACACGGTCGCCACGGTGGTGGTGACCGTGGCCGCCGAACTGTCGGCGAACGCCGGGGCGGTGAAGAGGAGGGCTGGGGTCAGGGCGGTGGCCACGACGAGCAGAACGGCACGCGTCGGTCTCATGAATGTATGCCTCCGTGTTCGGACTTCAGGTATGCAGATGATCACCCATGCGCGCCAAAATCGCATGAGGAATCGATTAGTCCGGAAAAGCGCGCCGTCGTTGCTGTCACGGTCGCCAGGACGCGCGACCGGCGATCACGGTCGACAGCGACGTGGCCCACGCCTGGCCCACACACGCTGGGCAACGGTGGGATTCGAGCGACACAGGGTGAGACGGCGGACATGCGGAAGGGGCGCCCCCGAACCGGGGGCACCCCTTCTGACCAGCTACGTTGCTGACCTCTGCGGAGGCTGAGGGATTTGAACCCTCGGTGACATCGCTGCCACGACGGTTTTCAAGATCTCTCGCCGATCATGCAGGCTGCTCGCTCTGCCGCAGGTCAGACGGACACGAGCCCCCCGGCGGAGCCGTCGTCATCGTCGTCGTGCCCGCTACGTGCCCCAGGGGCGTGGTCGTGCCCGCTGAGCCAGGAGTCCGCTGCTTCGGCCACCTGGTCATCGCGTCCGGCGACCGGTCGGGCGTAGTGCCGGGTCGTGACGCTCGCGTTCGAGTGGCCGAGCCGGTGAGCGGCGGTCATCACGCCGTACTGATCGGCGACCCAGGTTCCGTGTGAGGCGCGAAGATCGTGTGGGGTCACGTCGGTCAGCCCGGCCGCCGACACGGCAGGGTCGAAGTACGCCTTGCGCCACTGGTTGTAGCGCAGCGGCTTGCCGCCGGGTGTCGTGAACAGGAGCGCGTCATCTCCACCGGGCAGAGTCTCCAGATGGCGCCTGAGCCGCTTCGCGAGCGACGGGCCGACTCGTAGGAGCCGCTTCTGGTGGGACTTCGGTGTGTCGAAGACCAAGGCGCCGTTGGCCTCCGCCAGATTCTCATCGACCAAGACGAAGCCGCCGGGCACATCGATGTCCACGCGGCGGAGGGCGAACGCCTCGCCGACGCGCAGTCCCGCGTACGCGAGGAGAGCGATCAACAAGTCATGCGGCTTGTCGGCACTCCGTACGATCCGGGAGGCTTCGAGCGGGGTGAGGATGTGCGGCTCGGTCTGCGGCATCCGAGGCAGCTTCACGCCCCGGCACGGCGTCTGCGGGATCATGTCGTTGTCGACGGCCGCCCTCATGATCTGCGACAGGACCCGGTACGCCTGCCGGATACGTGACGCACTGAGCCCCTTGGTCTTCATCGCGCCGACCCACTCAGCGATCGTGATCGGCCGGAGGGTCGACAGTTCGCGGTCACCGAGTGCCGGATTGATCAGCGAATTGATCAGCGACCGGTACGAGGCTTGCGTCTTGTGCTTGAGCTGCGGCGAGACGGCAGCGAGCCAGCGGGCAGCCCAGTCGCGTACGGTCGTCTGCCCCTCGACCGGATCGAGCCAGCGCCCCTCTTCGATCTCAATGCGCTTCCGTATCAGCCAGCGATCAGCGTCCGTCGAGGTCGCGAAGGTTCGATCCGCCGGACGCAGGACACCGTCAGGTCCCGGATAGCGGGCCTGGAACCGGCCGGAGGGCAGCTTACGCACGCGTCCGAAGTCCCGGCGAGATTTGCGCTTGCCAGCCATCAGGCAGCCCTCCTGAGTCCCGTAGGCCGCAGGGCGATCGGCTCCACGGTGTTGGCGCCCACGAACGCTTCTACGGCGCTCTCGGGTATGCGGACGTGCCGACCAACCTTGACGAAGGTGATGCGGCGTTCCTCGATGAGTCGGCGGGGGAAGCGGACGCCCGTACCGAGCCGCTCCGCGACCTCGTACACAGTGAGGAGTCGGTCCATGGTCACCACTCCCCCTCGTTCGCCAGCGCCTCACGAGCTGTCTCGCGGTTGAGTTGCAGGTCGCGATGGATGGTGGTGGCGAGGGCGGATTCGCCCGGGGTGTGGCCGTGTCCGGCGTACTGCCAGTCGGCCAGGACGAGAACGGTGTCCGGCTCAACGTCCTCCAGGCCCAGGGCAGCGGTCTCCTGGGCGGCCCGGTAGTCGGCGCGTGCCTGGCGCAGCGCGCCCAGGGTGATGGAGTAGCGGCGGGACTTGGAGGAGAAGTGGCCCCGGAAGCCGAGCATGTGTGCCCAGGCCCATAGGCGCCGGTCGGGGTAGAGCGGGTCGAGCCGCTTGCAGGCTTCGATCAGGCGACGGGTGTGGTCGGGGACGTCGTGGCGGTCGAGTTCGGAGAGTTCACCGATGCGGCGGTCGAGGGTGCCGGTGGTCTCGGCGGCTTTGGTGGCGTACTTGGCGACGTAGGAGGCGACGGCCTGTTCGGTGATGTCCGAGCCGTCTCCGAACGCCTTCACGGGCCGTACGTCGAGCTGGTTGCCCCAGCGGAAGGTGCGAGCGGGCTGGTCCTCGGCGGCCGGGACAGAGACGGAGGTGTAGGCATGCGAGACGGCGGCGTGGGTGGCATCGGTGAGGAGCTGCACGGTGGCCCAGGACGGTGGCGGGGTGTTGGGTCCGTCGGGGCCGTCGAGGCGGATGACGGCGTGGAAGTGGATGGCGCCGCGCTTCTGGAACTCGGCGACCTTGCCGTACGAGAGGCGGGCGCGCTCCTTTAGCTCTCTCTGGGTGATGCCGGCACGGGCGGCGATCTCGCGGCGTAGGCGGTTGGTGAAGCGTTGCCAGAGCTGTCCGGCGTGGTTGTTGAACAGCACGGCGCCCGCGTAGTCGTAGGTGGCCGGATCGAGGGCGGTGCCCAGCTCCGGTGCGTCTGGAGCGTGGTGGGTGCCGCAGCGGCAGGCGCCACGGTCGGGGCGGTTGTGGACCGGGCCGAAGGAGGGCGCGGTGAGGGTGGCGAAGGCGCGGGGGTGGTCGCGGACGGTGGCGCGGATGTCTCGGCGGTCGTCCCCGGCCAGGCCAGCGCGGATGAGGTGATAGGTGTCGCCCGCGTAGGTCCAGGCGCAGGCCGGGCAGCGGGAGGCGCGGCGGTTGCCGCATGCGACGCGGAGTCGTCCGCCCGGCTCGTCAGCGGTGGTGTAGTGGTGCAGGGTGGCGCCGGTGGTCCTGTCCTTACGTATCACCCAGCCGCGCAGGTGGATGGGGTCGGCACAGCCGCCGGTGCGGCGTATCTGGTCTTCCCAGCGGGTGTAGTCGGTGGCCGAAGCCACCCTCAACAGGTCACCGAGGGTGGTCGGGTCGAGCAGGTCAGGCACGGACACCCTCCCGGTCACGGCGGCTGGTGCGGGTGCCGGTGCCGTGGCAGGCCGGGCAGTCGGCGGTGATGGTGAGGAGGTGGCCGCACTGGTCGCGTCCGCCGGTGGTGATGGCGGCAGAGGCGAACCCGTCGCAGTTCGGGCAACTGCGGGGCGCCGCGCTGGTGCGCTGCGTCATGCTGGGACTTCCTTCCGGTTCAGCGGATCGGACAGGGACGGCGCCCGGGCGGCGGATGCTTGGCGGTATCGGAGCCGCCCGGGGGCCGGTTCAGCGGCGCTTGGTGTTGGAGGCGAGCAGGGAGCGCAGGACGACGGCGCAGACGGCGACCGAAACGCCAGTGATGGCAACGGCCAGGAGCATGGAGACCAGCACGGCGCCGACGACCAGGACCACGGCCGTGCCGCCGCCGACGAGGGCGATCGCGGTGCCGGGGGTGAGCTGCACGACCGGCCGGATAGATGCCGGGGCGCTGGGTATCGGCGGCGGGGCTGGAGTGGCAGGGGTGATGGTGGTCGGCTGAATCACGGTCGGCGTCTGCGGGGTCGGGGTGACCAGGCCGGTGGGCTGGGGCATGGTCGGGTATTTGGGCCGGAACATGGGTGGTTCTCCTTCCTGGGTTACTTGACGGTGGTGTCGGCGACGGAGGCCAAGCCGCTCTCGGCGAGGAGGTAGCCGCCGAGGAGAAGTACGGCGATGAGCCACCAAGGCGGGCGGATGAGCTTGACGCCGAGCCAGCCGACGACGATCAGGGCGAGCCAGAGCGGGACGTCCATGGCGGAACCTCCGGTCAGTTGATGCGGCAGCGGTGAGTGCGGGCGGCGAGCTGGGCGGCGGACTGGCTGGAGTAGTCGGCAGACCAGCCGCAGCGGTCGGCGGTGCACACGGCGGCGTGCACGGTGCGGCCGTTCCGGTCGCGGTGAGTGCCGATCTGCACCGGACCGATCCGCATCACGGAGTGGAAGTGGTCGCGGGCGGGCATCTCAGTCGATCTCCGTTCGTGTGGTCGTCGGGTCGGGGAAGCTGGCGCGGATACCGGCTGCGGTGGCCGGGTCGGTGGTGCGCTGGGCTGCTTCCTCGGCGAGCAGGTGGGCGAGGAAGGGCCGGTCGGCCGCGGCCATCTCGCGGGCGCCGTCGAGGTAGTCAGCAGCGGTCGGGCCAGCCGGATCACGGGTCATGGGGGCGTCGCTTCCTTTCGGTGTCAGGCGAGCTGGGCGGCGATGGCGTCGGCGAGCTGGGACGGGACACCGAGACGGGCGCGGAGGGTGTCGGTGTCGATCGGGGTCCCGGTGCGGGCGTGGTGGTCGTCGGCGACCTTGCGGGCGTGGTCGACCAGCGCGGCTGGAACGGGGACGGCGGGAGCAGTGGGCGGGGCCGGGGTGGGCTGAGGCTCGGGGGCGGGAGGCGCGGCGCGTTCCTCGACGTCGGCCACCGGTGCGAGTGCGGATTCGCGCTTCTGCTCGTCCTCGACGGCCGGGGGCTGAGGTGTCGAGTCGGGGTGCACCGACGCTTCCGGCTCCGGGTGGGTAGTGGTGTGGGCAAGGAGAGTCCCGCCCATGAAGGCGAGAGCGGGCCAGGCGGCAACGAGAATGCGCAGCCAGGCAGGGACCTGATGCATATCGAGGAGTCCGGCGGTGGCGACGTTGGCGCCAAGGGAGGCGGCCAAGGCAATGAGGAACCAGCACCAGGCCAGCCGGGTGGGTCCGCCGGTGCGCAGTCGACGCCAGGCGGCGACCAGGAGCAGGTCGACGCTGATCGGGTAGGCCCAGGCTTTCCAGCCGTCCTGTCCGGCAGCGGCGGCCAGATCGTGCAAGTGGGCGAAGGACAGCGCCCCGGCGATGACCGCCTGGACCAGAACGGCGTCGACACGCAGGCGGGCCATCACAGCTTCCTTCCTGTCGTCAGGCATGGGAGGGGTAGGGACCTGGCGCGAAGACGGTCACGCCGACCGGAGGAGAGGGTGAGGGTCAGGCGGAAGCGGGGGCTGTCTTGGACAGCCGGACCCGGGCCGAGGGCACCGCTGCGGTGGCGGGGCGGAAGGCCGCCAAGGCGGGCAGGTCAGGGGTGCGGTGGGCGTGCTTGTTGCAGATGTTCACGGCCTCGCGCAGCGAGGTATGCGGGGCGCGGATACGGTGCCAGCCGCCGGTCGAATCGCCCGCAATGGCCAGACCGCGGGTCTCGGCCGGAATCTGGATCGCGGCCAGCACGGCATCGGGGGCGATGTCGCCGAAGGCCATGTTGGCGGACGTTTCGTCGTTGACACGGTGGGCGGTGCGGCCGGTGAGCTGGGCGCGGAGCATGGTGATGCCCTTGCCGAGTTCGGAGCCGAAGCGCTGCCCGCAGATCTCCAGGTAGATGCCGGCCGCGCGGCCGAGCTGGGCAACGCGGACCAGGGCGGTGATGATCCGGTCCCGCCGCTTCTCCTCATCCTTGGTGGCGTACAGGGCGAGTTCGGCGACCTCGTCGACCAGGACCACGACCGGTACCGGCCGGATGACCTCGGGCAGGTCCCAGATATCGGCGGCGATCTCCGCATCCGGCACAGCGACGCTGATCCTCTGCTCGGCCCGGATGAGCTGGTACACCTCCTCCATGTGCGTCACCAGCGCCTCCAACAACTCCAGCGCGGCGTCGGGGTTGTCGGCGAGCGCGGAGAACCGGCGGGCCAGCGGGAACAGCTCCACGCCCTGCTTGCAGTCGATGCCGACCAGAGCGACATGGTGCGGGGCGAGCCCAGCGACCAGGTTGCGCTGGTAGACGGACTTGCCGGACTCCGTGGCACCGAGGGTCAGCCCGTGCGGGACAGCGCGGTAGTCGCGGTAGTGCACCGAGCCGTCCTCGCGCAGGGCGACCGGAATACGCATCGGCCGGGTATCGAGCTGGGCGGGCATCTGCACCCGTTTGAGCACGTCGTAGCCGGTCATCCGCACCTCCACCACACCCGAGCGGATCTCACGGGAGGTGACCCCGTACAGGCCGAAGGAGTGGCGGAGCCGGTCAGTGGCGGCGGCGATGTCGAAGGCGTCCTGTCCGGGCCTGAGCTTGAGCCGCAGCACCAGGCCGGTGCGGGTCGGGCGCAGACGCAGGATGCGCGGCGAGCGGGGGCCCGGCGCCTCCCGGCCGGTCATCCGGGCCAGAGCCAGGCGCCAGCGGGCGGGCGGAACGGTCAGCCCGCAGGCATCCATGACCGAGGCATAGCGAACCAGGACCCGCACAGTGGCGAAGGTGACGCCGATGGAGAGCCAGTACCAGGCGGGGCGCCGCCACCGCAGGAGACCCGCAGCAGCGACGACCACCACCACAGCGACCATGAACCAGGTCATGATCAGGCCGCCTCCGCGCCCGTGGCAGCGAGCGAGGTGACCGCGACGGCGCGGAAGGCGATCCCGTGCCGCCTCTGACCGTTGAACTCGTTCTCCCACGGACGGGCTATCAGGCCCGTGAGCGCGACCGGGGTACCCATGGCCAGGTCACCGGAGATACCGGTCTCCGGGACGGCGATGGACAGAATCTCAACGTCGTCGTTGGCCGCGAACATCACGTCCACGGTCATCAGCTTCACACCGTCCGCGTCCAAGGCGATCTCACCGGTACGGCGATCACGCACCTTCGGCTGGGCGGGCTTGGCGACCATCACGGTCGCGGCAGACGTGTCGACGGGAATCTGACGCATGATGGAGGTCCCTTCAGGGGCGGGAGCGGCGTACTTGCTTGGCGGTGGGTCGCCGCTCCTGATCGTTGATTGAATGCCGCAGCAAACCTGCGGAGTGTTCGCGCTTCCTTCTGGTGCGCACCAGAAGGTTGCATCTGGTGCGCACCAGATGTCAAGCATCGTCGTTGGTCCGGCACCTCAACTCGCCCGACTGCGACACTTCTAGGGAAGCGCCCCGAGCAACGCACCGGTAGACAACAGGGGTTAACAGCAGACCCGTTAACCCCTGCCGACCTGGGCCGATGTGAGGCATGCTGCTGTTACGGCTCAACACCCCCGACGCGGAGCGGCAGTACGCGATGAGTGGACTCAAAGCAGCGAGGACGGCACGGGCATGGTCACAAGAGCGTCTTGTGCGGGAGATCGAACGCCATGCGCGCCAGCACATGCTCACCGTCGCCTCAACCGCGAGTTTGCGCGTGTACGTCTCGGAGTGGGAGAACGGCCGACGGACGATCTCCAGCCACTACGCCAAGATCCTCCGTGCGCTGCTCGGGATCACCGACGATGAACTGGCGGGAGGATCACAGTCGCCGCTGGCACTCGCCACGGCCGACGGGTACGACGAGCTCATAGGCCGGATCGACGAGGCCCGGAACGTCAGCCTGACGATGGTCAAGACGTTCATGGAGCAGACCGAACTGCTCCGGACCGTCGACCGGCAGATGGGCGCCACCAGTCTGGTCGACCAGATGACCGCCCACCTGACACGGCTGGAAGATGCCCTCACCTTCGCGGTACTGCCGGAGACCCGACGTCCGGTCGCTCTGGCTCTGGCCGGAGCGGCCACCTTGGCGGCCTGGCAGGCCCTCGACGTCGGAGCCGTGGAACGAGCCTGGCGTCACTACGAGCTGGGGAAGCGCGCCGCCCAGGAGGCCGAGGAGCCCATGTACCTCGCGCACGCCACCGCCGAGCAGGCATACGTGCTGTGTGACGCGGGACGTCCTGAGATGGCGGTGCATCTGGTCCGAGATGCACAACGTCTCGGCGGAAAGGGCATGTCTCCACGCCTCAGGGCTTGGCTGTACGCAGCCGAGGCGGAGATCTGCGCCCGAGCTGGGCTCCAGGCCGAGTGCCAGCAGGCTCTTGAGCTCGCGATGCGACACCTGCCCGAAGGACAAGAAGCCCGCGACCCGGACATGCTGAGCATCTTCCTGAACGAAGGCCACCTCACCAGGTGGCGCGGGAGCGCTCTCGCCCTGGTCGGCGACGCGGAAGCGGTGGGCAGCCTGTACGCCGCGCTGGAGACGACCGACCCCACGTTCATAAGGGCATCAGCGGGGCTTCACTGCGACTTGGCCCAGGCCCACCTGGCCCGCGGCGAACTCGACCAGGCGCAGAAACACCTGCGTCAAGCCCGGCTGGTGGCAAGCCGGACGAGGTCAGTACGTCACAGGCGCCGGATCGAGCAGCTCACGCAGCGCTTGTAGGCGACGTGCCAGCACCTCGCGAAGCGAGCACATGGAGGAGGGCGACCAAGGTGCCGGACCCCATCAGCTCACCACGAGCCATCAGCCCGGGGATGTCGGACAGAGGCACCCAGGCGATGTGCCCGGCCTCTTCCAGATCGGTCGGCTCACCGACGAGCTTCGCCCCATGACCGACGAAGATCTCGTGCGGCGAGTCGACCATGCCGACCATGGGCTGGTACGTGACCACATGCTGCAAGGCGTCCGGCCGCCAGCCGGTCTCTTCCTCGACTTCACGCAAGGCGGTCTGGAGGGGCTCCTCCCCCGGATCGACGATGCCGCCCGGCAACTCCCAGCCGAAGGCATCAGGGACGAAGCGATACCGCCACATCATGAGCACCCGGTCCTGGTCATCGATCACGGCGGCGATGGCCACATGATGGAGTTTGACCACATGGTGCTCGAAGCGCTGCACGCCGGGCGGTTCCACGTCGACGAGGCTCAGCTTCACCCAGCGGTTGTCATACAGCGTCCGCTCACCATGAATCTGCCAGGGCTCGAGGTCCGCCGGCGCTTCGGTGGTCACTGACCGATCCGGCACCCGGTAGGAGCTACGTCCGTGCACCTCGACGACGCTCTCAGCAACGAGCCTGGCCAGCACCTGGCGCAGGGCCGTACGGCCGATCTCCAGGTCCTCCGACAGGGTCCGCTCGGACGGGAGCTTGGAACCTGGCGAGTACTTGCCCGTAGCGATCCACTCGCGAATCGTGCGGTAGACCCGCTCCGACTTCGGTCCCATCCCGTGAGCACGCTCCTCCTGCGGTCCTGTTGTGTCGCGCGACACAACTCTAGCCATGACCTACTCACGTGAGTAGGCACGGCCGACCAAGGCGATCAACCAGCGCGCGGTAGAACTTTCCCTACTCGATCAAGGCGGCTCGCTCCGCTCCCCGCGCGCGGCCCGGCCCCCGGCCGGGCCTGCACTCCTGTCTCCGCCCCGCTCCAGCCCGACCGCCGCCCGTGCCGCGCACACAGCAGCCAGCCGCCTGACGTCAGAGAAGGGGTACGTCGTGGCTGGGGCGGTCGGCTCCACGGCTTTAGGCAGCCACTTTGGGGCGAGCCTCTAAGATCATGGCCCCAACGTCGTGCTTTAGCGGGCAGGTCCACAGACTGCCCGACGCGCCGGAAGCTTACGGGGCCATGATCTCTCGCCCCAAAGCAGCTCCAGCCCAAAGCCGCTCCGCCGACCTCGATGACCCTGCTGACCCCGAATGCTGTCGAACAGGAGAGCACAGCAACTTCCCACGGCCGCGCCTATGGCCAATGGACTTCGATGGCTACACGCCCAGCGCACTGGACCGCAATGGCCTTACGAACGAGAGTTCCAGGTGGCGCTGCCTGGTTGCTCACGTCTCAGCTTGAATAACGGACCAGCGCAGCACTCACTGTCAGCCCCGTCTCGTACGATGGTGGCTTCGCGAAGCAAGCTCTCGGAGGGGTCGCATGACTAAGTTCAAAAGGGAAGCCGACATGTTGCGACCCCTAACCGAGAGTCGGCACAAATTTACATCACCCAGGACACCTTGGGAGTACTTCTATGAAATTCAAACACCCAAAGGTGTAGCCGACCTCATCTTCGCCGTCTTCAACAAGCAGGTCATAGAGGATCGGAAAAAGTGGGGGCTTCACCCCATTCAATCAAAATCTGCGATTGATATCGCTTCTTCCCTTACTGCCGCCCAACAGCAATGTGAAGCCGGAAGTCGGCCATCACCCATCGTTACGACATCAGAGATCGCATCAAGCATCCTAACCTCCCCATCTCATATCACTCAGCAACTCATGCCAATGCTAAGAGAGTTCGGATGGGTCGAACGCGCAGGTCGAGGACAATGGCAATCTAAACACGCCTATCAGTGCCCGACTACAAGCCTCTACGCAATCGAAGTAAAGCGAACTGACTGGCAACGAGCGCTAGCGCAAGCAAGTTCTCACACTAGGTTCGCCAACAAAACGTTCTTGGCCATGGATGCGGAGCGCCTACCGAAGTCGCAACACACCTTGCTCGCCGCCTTGAATCATGCAGGGATGGGATTGCTTTCCATTTCCGCGGATCCACTAACAGAGCCCCTCACGGTAATTCACAACCCACCGCGGAAGTCGCCAAGGAATAGCGAGCGCTTCGTAGTGGCGGAGCGAGTGCTAGCCGTTCGGGGCTCTGGAGGGAACTCAGGTTTCTGGGGTCACGTATTTGGCAAGCTAATCACAACCAGCAGTGGAGACGACCCCCGAAAGTCGACGTTACTCCTTACTTGAGCCGATCCAGCCAGAGATCCAAATGCTTGGGATCGTTTGCATTGTTCAGCGGAACTACAGAAGACGCCGTGTCCCTGAAATCCCGGGCTTCCCGAGCAATGGAACGCGTACCGGCCCTTCGCCCACGAGAGTGATCGGATGCTTCGGCCACAACCTCGGCCACCTTCAGCAGGTAGTGCGCACCAGATTTTGCCTTATCCCACAAGCCTGGCGTTTGGGTTCGACAGAACTCGCAATCACATGCACGCTCGCCGGGGAGCGCCGAAAGCAGCGCATCCGTATCTACGTCTACCACGTGTAGCAGACTGCGTTGGAAAGTCCTGTTCGTCGGCGCCGGCCTAGGGGTCGTGCGCTTGATCTTAATAACCTTGGTATCGGAGAACGAGCGCTCACCGGTTCCGATCCCTGTAGAAAAGCCACTTGCTCCCCATGCGAGCGCTACCCAGCCCGTCAGCGCAGTATTGGGGAGGATCAAGAACTTGTCATTCTCCTCGCAGATACTCGATAGCTCTGCATACCCATCCAAGATCTCTGACGAAGCAAGCTGCCCGTACGGCTGAGCAAGAAGAGGCCAGCGGACTCGCACGTAATAGATATCCTCGTCCATGTCGAGCAGTTCGGCGAGAAGCGCATCCCGCAGGCGCCCTGTGGTAAGCCACGTAGACGAGATGGTCACGTTGACTGCGAGATTCTCGTGATCGCGAACCTCATCACGCGCCCAGTCCACGTGCTCTCGAAGGGTGCGTAGACTTCGGGCCCTGTCAGCCGGGTCCATCCAGAGCCCCGGAGTCAAGAGAAGAGTCGCCCCTAGGTCGCGTTGAGTCCGCATGACCTCTGCAACCCACTCTGGTGTCCAGCCAGAGGGGAGGTCACGGTTGAAGAAGGACCACCTTCCCGACGTCGACGGCCCAGCGTAAGGCTTACCGTCGCGCTGGTCTGCAAGCATCGAGCCAAACGAGTCTGCCCTAGCGAAGCACTCAGGGTCAGCAACCTGAATTGGCGCAACGGCAGTATTGGTAAAAAAGGTTGGGATTCCGGATTGCCCCGTGGGGCGCATCCGAGGAATCGGAGCAACCACACCAAGATTGAGGAAGTCGCCATGCAGAGCATTGATGCGATTCAGTGCGGCCGGAATAATCGATGAATGCTGATGACTGCGCTGGATCAGGAAGAGCGGCTTACCGCTCTCTAGACATTCCCTCGCCGCACCGAAGCGTTCCTCATCAAAGGAGTCAGTTATGGCCTCAGCCTCGGCCTCTGCCTCGGCCTCTGCCTCGGCCTCCCAGCCAAAGAGATCGTCATCGATCGTCTCGGCGTCGGAGAAATCAGCAGTCGCCGAGTCCACAACGAAATGCAGTTCGTCGTCACCACTCATGTCTACTCCCCCTTGATACGACGGATAGCTTTGGCCACGGTGCCCCTCTTGTGCGGCTGCTCAGACAGGCACCGATCAATCAAGTCAGCAACGCTAGGCGGGGTCTGGCTAGGAAGTGAGGGCTTGTGCGCGACACGTTCGAAGAAATCATCCCACGACAGCGTCTCCCCTTGCGCTACATAGGGATGCTGCCCGGTCGCTGCCTCATAGAGAACTACGCCAATTGCCCACAGGTCACTCGCCTTTAGGGCCCGCTCGCCACGAAGTTGCTCCGGCGCCATATACATCGGCGTTCCGATCAATTGCGGATACCGAGTAATGGACTCTACGTCCATCAGTTTGGCGAGCCCCAAATCCAAGATGACTGGATGGGAATACTCTCCGCCCCGAAGAGCAATATTGGCTGGCTTGAGATCCCGATGCAGCAGGTTTGCTGCATGAATCGCTGATATACCCCTCAACAAGCCGCTCGCCAAATTGACGAGTTCATCAGCCGTCGGACGAACCTGAGGAACTGCTTCAGCCAGGTCACCCCCCTCGATGTACTCGAAGACGAGAGTCACCCTCTGCCGCCCGGCAACCTCGAGTCGAACGACGTCATCCAGGCGGACAACGTTCTCAGAAACTACTCTCCGGTAACTAGCGATCTCCCGGCGCAGTCGCTCCAGGTCGGCATCGTCACGATAAATGATCTTGTACGCAGCATCCCGCTCACCGTCAACAACCCTCCACGTCTCACCGAAAGTGCCCGTACCGAGGTAGGAGACCGACGATCCGTCGACCGCTCGCTCGACGTCGGCGGCGGAGAATTGCTGATCCATGAGTCGATCTCCCGTGTATGGGCAGGCATATGACGCCCATACAGGTTATACGACGAGTCCCTACAGACATATCGTTGTGACACCAAAGCATGCTTTGGCCATTGAATTACGGACTGTTGTCTTCCGATTGTGTCAAATCAGGACACGCTCTGACTGCATACACGACGATGCCTCGGGGCACGAGGTGGACCCCAGGTCCCTTGACTGCAAGGAGCAGTTACGGGTGTCCGAACGCCGGGTCGGTGGCGCGGCTGTCCTAGGTGTGTTGTCCCGTCACCAACGTGCCGAGACAGCACAGCTAGGTCCGTCCGGCCGATTGCCTGCGTGAAGCTGGGGGATCTCGGAACGTATCCGAGGCTTCCTGTTGTACTGCACATGACTGCTAGCCAGAACCCGCGGTGGCAAGTCGACCGGCCGTTCCCCTGAAGGGTCTACTCAGGCGTAGCCAGGCGGTGTCCACGGCTGGTCGCCACGCGCAGCACGTCCCGCAGTGCGCCTGCCAACTGCGCGGCGACGAGCCTCAGTTTTTCCAGATCTGCGGTCTCGTCGTCGAGTGCCTGAAGCGCCTGCCCCAGCAGTTCGGAGGCCATCCCGAGTTGCTCTGCCTCGATGTGGTCCGCCAAGCGGGACATGAAGCCCTCCCGATCGTCGGTGTCCAGGTAGCACGGCTTGCCCTCAGGCCCCGTCCATGGGAGAAGCCTCAGTTCGTTCTGTGCCGTCATCCCTGCGTCTACCTCTCGATGGCTTTCGATACTCGATGGCGACGCGCCGCCAGGTGTCCAGTCGCTCATGGCTTCACCCCTGCTGGCCGGGCCTGGCCGGACGCCGAGTGACACGGGCAGCCACAGGCCTCGTAGATCAACGGCACGTCGACCGGCGCCGAAGCCGGAGAGGACTCCGTGCAGGTGTCGTGCGTGCCGATCCGGCAGGCTGGCGAGCGGTAGGTGGCGGTCGAGGCGGCCGGGCTGTGGGTCTGCCGTCGAGAGGGCATCAGCAGGCCCCCAGAAGGGCCGATCGGGCCTCGGTCGGCAGATGGGGAGCAACGACAATCGTCGGGTGCTGTCGTGCGCGCCTTTCCCAGGCCAGCACGTACGGGCGGACGAGCGCGGGTTCCTCGGCTGTGAGCGAGTAGCGGTGCCTCGCCCAGTCGGAGGCCCGGCCCAGGCTGAGCGTCGGTTCGTCAGCGGGCACAGAGAAGGCTGCGGCTTGCGGTCGGGAAGGCGTTAAGGGGCGGCGGTGCCTGCCCTTGGAGAAGTGCCGCGCCCTGGTGAGGGAGACGGCGCGGCGGATACGGTTGAGCACGCTGAATCAGCTCCTATCACTGATGGCCCGGTCCCCTGACATCGCCCGTCGTGGGGACCGGTTTGTATACGACCGCCCGGAGAGTGCGGCCGTTTCGGCAGGTGACGAGGAGCCCGAACCGATCGGCCTCGGCCACCGCCGCCAGGACCTCCTTCCATGACTCGGCGGAGAGCGCTTCCGGCACCTCCGCCTCGACCGATGTGAATCGGGCGTGCTCCTCCACGCGCGTGGGGAGCCCGACGGCGGACAGCCGGGCGGCGATGGCCGCCGCGCTAACTCCCGGAACGGACACAGGGCAGCCTCCGTCAACTGGCGATCACTTTCAGTGAAGCTAGTTAACTAGATTAGGGCTAGTGGACTAGATTTTCCATATGCCTGAGCAGCCGCCCTATCTCCGCGTCGCCGACGAACTCCGGCGGCGGATCGCGGAGCACGTATGGGAGCCGGGAGACCGCCTGCCGTCCCGTGCCCAGATCGGCCAGGAGTGCGGGGTGGGCGAGAACGTGGTCCGCCGGGCGCAGGAGCTGCTGATCTCCCAGGGTGTGCTGGAGGGCCGAGCCGGATCGGGTACCTACGTCGCCGAGCCCCGGCAGCGGGTGCGGGTCGTCCGGTCATCGGCGCGCGAGCAGCCTGAAGGGTCGCCGTTCCGCGCGGACATGAAGGCCGTCGGCAAGTACGGCGACTGGGAAAGCCGAACCGACGCCAAGGTGCCGGCCCCAGCGGACATCGCAGCGCGGCTCGGTATCGCCGAGGGCGAGTTGTCCGTCCGGACGTCGTACGAGTTCCTGGCCGACGGCAGGCCCGTGCAGCTGTCGACGAGTTGGGAGCCGTACGACCTCACCGCAGGCACGCTCGTCGTCCTCCCTGAGGGAGGGCCGCACGCCGGGGCGGGCGTCGTGAATCGCATGGCCGCAATCGGAATCACCGTCAGCCATGCCGTGGAGCAGCCGGAGCCGAGGCAGGCGACCGCCGAGGAGGCGTCACTTCTCGGCATCCAGAAGGCCGCGCTCGTCACGCACATCCGGCGGACGTACTACAGCGACCAGGGGCGTCCCGTGGAGACGGCGGACATCGTCGTACCCGCCGCTCACTGCGAGATCGTGTACGAGATTCCGATCAATCGGTAGTCGGCGGGGGCCCGCTCAGCCGGTGTCCGACCGTGCCCCTTCCGTGCCCGATCGGTCGGGGAATCACGGGAAACGGCGGTGCCCGGCGGGTAGCACGCATGGCGACGGCCCCCGACCGTCTTGCCTGGTCAGGGGCCGTTCACTTGCGGAGGCTGAGGGATTTGAACCCTCGGTGACATCGCTGCCACGACGGTTTTCAAGACCGGTCGCCCCACAGAACCTATAGCCCCTGTGACCTGCATGCCGACTTCGCGTCCCGCCGATAGCGGCCTCAGTCTGGCCGCAGGTTGGCCACGCGCCTGCCTCACGGCCAAGAGCACTTCGTCCCGCATGACGGAAGCGCGCGGGCAGCCCCCGACGGGTGCCCCTGGGACGAGACGACAGGCACGCACCCTTACACCCTTAATTTGCCCTGTGATAATTTCACGCCCATGATTAAGGACGAGGTTGAGCGCGTACGCGATGCCCTCGCGGACCTCTGTGAGCCGCTCCATGACGTCTTCGCATGGGCGGCGCAGCGCCGCGACGAAGCGCTGCCAGAGCTCTCCCACCACGTGTACACATGGCATGGAACGCACACGATTCGGGCACTTGCGCACTACAGGTTGCGCAAGACAAACCTCGGAGTCTGGGCACTCTCGGGCAACCATGCGCGCAACGGGGAGCTGTCGCTAACCGATAGCGAGTACTCGGTACGCGTCTTGCATGCCCTCAACGACAAGGACGTGCCCCCGCCAGGGCCGAACCGGGCACGTACCGCTTATTACCACAACCCTCCTCTGCCGCTACAGGAAAAGCTCCAGGGACCCCCGAACGACAAGCTGCTCGCGCTATGGCGCATCAATGCAGGAACGGGAGTGCCATCCTTTCGGGTGGTTCGTCCCATCGGCAGGTGGAACTTCGGCGGCAAGGCGAAAACCGATCTAGACTTCCCCCTGCCTGAGACTGCGGTCGACCTGAAGAACTTGCACTTCGAGCCTGCCGCAGAGGGCCTCGACGAGATCGATATACCTATGGAGGATGACGGCAAATGAGCACGGTGCTAGGGGCTTCACCTGGTGAGCGCCTGCGCACCCTGAGAGAACTGTTGGGCCTCACAGGGGCCGCGCTGTCGGACATATGCGGCATGAGCAAGAGTTGGATCTCTCAAGTCGAGACGGGGGCCCGAGAAGCCACGGAGGAGGGTCTGCGCGCAGTAGCTGATGGAACCGGTACACCGATGTCCTTCTTCTACGCGCGCCCCTCCACCATCCCGCGAGACTCGCTCCATTTCCGCAAGCTTGCATCAGCAAGTCGCACCGTCACAAAGCGGGTTCAAGCCTTCTACGGGGAGAGCTACCGGGTAAGTGAAGACATCCTCCAGGACGCTCGCTACCCGGTGCCTCCCCTCCCGTACGCCACAGCGGATGAACTGAAGCCTGAAGACATCGAAGAGCTGGCGGACGCTACGCGCAAGGTTCTTCGGCTTGCTCCTGACAAGCCAATCCCCAACCTGACACGGGCCATGGAGAGAACGGGTATTGCAGTTGCGCCCATTGTGCTCACTGACCCTGTTAGCGAGGAACGGAGCGCCACGCAGAACCATTTCGGCCTCTCATATTGGGGCGGAATAGGCGAAACGGCACTCATTACTTATTTCCCTGGCGCCCAGGGCGATAGGGATCGATTTACGCTCGCGCACGAGCTCGCTCATTTGATTCTCCACACCTTCCGCCCGCATGCGACGGATCCGGAGACAGAAGCAAATAGATTCGCCGGTGCACTTCTTGTGCCCCGCGAGAGAGCAGTCGCGGAGATCACAGATCGGCTATCCCTGACTGGCTACGCACGCCTAAAAGCAACCTGGGGGGTGTCCATTCAAGCACTGATCATGCGAGGTTACGCGATCGGGAATCTAAGCGATAGCCGCAAACGATCCCTTTACGTGCAACTCACCCAAAGAGGCTGGCGTAAGAACGAGCCTGTGACAGTCGGACAAGAGACACCTCTATTGCTCGGGACCCTTCTAACTCGCCAGTTCGGGGCCAAGCCGTATATCAACGCCGCCGAGCATCTAGCGATTCACCCGACCGTTCTTCGCTCGATTGCTCCTCTTCCTCAAGATCTCCGCCCGCGAACGGGCACCACCTCAGCGAGCGAGGGTGAGGTCGTCCAGTTCCGACGTCCGCCTCAACGACAGCAAGGCGAGCCTGATACCGGGTCTGACTTACTTGCTCAGTGAGGCTGGTTGCCCCGCTGGTGGCGCTAACGGTCGCTCGCCCCGATCCGGGAGGGAGGTGATCATGCGAGGCTAGGGCTGGGTCGTGGAGACCTGAAGGGGCGAGGATCTGAAGAGGACCGGAGGAGACCAGATGCCGGGGGCCAGCCCGCGAGGTACATATCTGGTGATTGCCGATGCGCTGCGCAAGGAAATCAAGGAGGGGCGGATCACCGCGGCTCTGCCTTCTGAGGCGCGTCTCATGAGGGATCACGGCGTATCGCGGACGACGGTCCGGCGAGCCCTGGCACTGCTACAGGATGAGGGCCTGATCCACTCAGCGCCCGGGGCCGGCCGCACGGTAAGCGGTACGTCTGACCGGCGCCCGCTGGTTGAGCGAATGACGGAGCTGATCACGGCGACACCGCTGGCTGTAGGGGATGCGTACCCCTCCGAGGCACGGCTCTGCGAGGACTTCGGGGTGTCACGGACAGCGGTACGTCGGGCGTTGGCCCAGATGGAGGGCCAAGGGCTGCTCGCGACCGCCCAGGGCAAGGGCCGCACGGTTCGTGCTCTCCCGGCTTCCACCCAGACTTCGTAGGCTGGCCAGCATGGCATTGACCGAGCGGGCATACGCGCTCTCCGAATCGCTGCTGGCCGAACCGCTGCCGCGCCGCTGGGCGCATTCCCTGGGAGTCGCGAAGCGCGCTGCTTCTCTGCGCCCGATCCTCGGCCGCGATGCCGACCTCTTGGAGGCCGCCGCGATTCTCCACGACATCGGGTACTCGCCCTCGATCGCTACCACCGGCTTCCATCCTCTCGACGGTGCGCGGTTTCTGCGGGACCAGGAGGGCGCCGACGAGCGTGTCGTCCGGCTTGTGGCGCACCACTCCTGCGCGCTCCTGGAGGCCGAGGAGCGGGGGCTGCGCGAGGAGCTGGAGGGGGAGTTCCCGATGGAGCGGCCCGAGCTGGTGGATGCGCTCATCTTCTGCGACATGACAACGACCCCAGACGGTGGCCACACGACGCCGGCCGCGCGGCTCGATGAGATCGTGCAGCGCTACGGGCCGGACACGATCGTCGCCCGATTCATTCAGCGCGCTGCCCCCGAGATCCATGCTGCTGCTGCGCGGGTCGAGAGCCGAATGGCTGAAGCAGAAGCCGGTCAGCCGAGGTAGGGCTCGCTCCGGGAAGCATCCAAGCCGTGCGTGATGCGCAGCCGCATCGACGGGTGGATGTCTAGGTCATCGAGGTCCGTTGGGGAGACCCAGCGGACCTCTTTTGATTCGCTGCTCGTCCGGAGCTCCCCGCCGGTGGGGTGAGCTCGGAAGCAGATCGAGAACTGCTGCCGGACCTCTCCGTCGTCGTACGCCATCACGTGGTTGGGGTCGGTGTAGAGCCCGACGATGTTGTCCACCTCGACGGTGATGCCGGTCTCCTCTGCCACCTCTCGGATGACGGTTTCGGAGACAGATTCTCCGATGTCGTGGCCCCCTCCGGGGAGGGCCCACAGGTCGTTATCCGTCTTGTGGATGAGCAGGAGGCGCCCAGCCTCGTCCTGAACCACAGCGGTGACGGATGGTACGACGGAGTTCGCTTTGGGAGCGTCGGGGTCATGGTAGTAGTCGATGCGACTCATGCGTGAATTCCTGCGCAATCGGTAGGGGACGAAATCGGGCGTGCGCTCTCCCAGACACGTTCGACGCTTTCAGCGTAGGTGTCGAATAGCTCGCCCCCAGGGACGCGCTGAAGATGGAGAACCGGCGCCAGGTATGCACCGACGCCGTATACGTGACCATTGGCCAGCAGCTCGTTATCTGTCCGGTAGATCGAGTTGTAGAGCGTGGTGCTGTGCAGCCGGAACTCCACTCCAGGGAGGCCAAAGAGGGGGCTGTAGTTCAGCAGGGCGTTGCGAATCTTGCTGGCCATCGACGGGCCGATGCCCTCGTCATCGCCTCGCGTCGCGACGGCCGCGCTGTCCGGGTCGCCGAGCATGAATCGAACCGGTACACCGGCGCTGGCTTTCTCCTTCACGACGCGCAGGAATGCCGAGTCTTCCGTGAGCCAGAAGCCGGAGTACACCAGCACGTCGAAGTGCCGGAGGGCCTGAGAGAAGAGAGTAGGCCAAAGGCTGTGCGGTACGGCGGATCGGTGCGGGTAGAGCTTGACCAACTCGGCATTACCCGCGGCCGCGACTTCCGCCATGGTGCGCTCATCGGGCCAGAGGTAGGACACCTCGTATCTCAGCAGAGACGCCACTGCGTACTGAAAGCGGCGGTAGGGCTTGCGAGTTGGATCGCTGACCCAGCGCTCCACCGTCTTGGACGCGACACCCAGGCGTTCCGCGACTTCTTCGTAGGTGAATCCGCGCTCCAAGATCGCGCCTCGGAGCCGCTCGTTGGCCATCTCGTCGTCCTCCCGCAGGGCAAGGACGTCTTGGGACGACTTCGACCCTAGCGAGTCGTCCTGGAGCCGTCCATCAGCGCAGTCGTACGTCTGACGCTGCGCCAGCAATCTGGAGTCACACCAAAGAGCACTGCCGCTCGGTAGTCGCTTGACGGGTGGAGCGATACATGTGTTACATGTATCGCAGCAGCGTCCGGAGCACCCCGTGACACGGGTTCGAAGGCAGCGCTCGTGCTTTGAGAACTCCACAGAGTGCCGACCCAGCCACATGCACACGTGTGGTCGATGGGTGCGGGTCACCACCCCGACCGCCCATGTCGGGCCGGGTGACCTGCCCGGCTCTGCTCTTCGGAGCGGTGGCCGGCATCGAGTGATCTGAGATCGCAGAACTTTTACTCGGGCGTACGAATCCCGGGCTGAGCACCAGTGCTCACAGTCCCCGACAACAGCGCTCCAGCGCCGGTTGCCGGGTGGCTGTGGCCACTCGTGAGAGAGGTCAAAAAGATGCGGTCCCCGGTGGCACCCGGGGACCGCGTACAGGCACCTGGTTGGAGGAACCTGTGATCACCAGCATGACATGCGGCGTCCTCGCCGCGAACCCCGGCGACAGCGACCCGGACATGGACGAGGCCCTGCGGCGCGTCCGGGCGGGAGGCTCGCGATGAGCGAGATTGCCGAGCAGCAGGCCGCTGACGCGCTCGCCCAGCAGCGGATCGCGTCTGCCCGCCAGGCCGCCGAGGCGGCCGAAGCGGCGCGGCGGGCCGCCGAAGCCATCCGGAGGCAGTCCAGTGGCTCGTAAGGACACGCCCCAGACGCCGCCCCCGCCGCTGCCGCGCCGCGACCCCGGCGCGACCAACCCGCCGACCCCGAAGCCGCAGGGCTTCCAGGTCTTCAAGGGCGGCAAGAAGTAACCGACCGCACACCCCGCCGGCAGGGCGGCCACACCCGGCGACTTGGGGTGCGGCCGCCCTGTTGCGGTGCTCCGGGGCGGTGGCCTCCGGCCAAACGACAGCCCGCCGCCCCGGCTCCGCCCTGCTCATCCACAACGGTCCTAAGGAGCCAGGCATGACTCGCAGGATGATGACCGCCGTTGAACTCTCCGATGCGGCGGCCGAAGCCATCCGTCAGCTCAACCACGTCGTCGGCAAGCCGGGCGGCGGCCTGGAACACCCGGGCGACGCGTACAGCACCGTCGCCAACCTCAAGACACTCGTGCACCGTCTCCCTCAGGCCCTGGAGCAAATCGAGGCATTCATCACCGGCCTGCATACCGACGGTCATCTCACGAGCGACCGGGGACGCCCCATCGAGGACGAGATCGACGCGGTCCAGGCGGGTTTGAAATGGGCCGCCGGAGACGCGGAGCTGCTGGCCGAACGCCTCGACCAGGCGCACTCCGCGCTCAGCCCGCTCGGCTACGCCGAATAGCACCACCCCCGGGGCGGCGGCCTCCGACCAAGGACAGCCCGCCGCCCCGGCTTCCCCCCTGCCCATCCGAGACTTCGGAGCTTCCCCATGAAGAGTTTTATCGGCCGCCATGAGGTGGCCACGGACGCCGACTACCTTGAACTCGCCCTCGGCACCCCGCTCGAGCTGTGGCTCGGCGAGGAGGGAGAGGGCGAAGAGGAGCGCGCGGCCCGTCTGGACGCGGCCCGTGACATCCTCGCCGACGACCCCGAGCTGATCGACAGCGTCAGCCGGATCGCCGCCGAGGCCATCGAGGCCCACGCCCCGGTGCTGTTCCCCAGCATCGGTCGCCGAAGCATCGGTCCCCGACCGCGCCCGGCTCGCAGCACGGGCCGGACCGCGACCGTGTCAAAGGCGGTGGCCGCGTGAGCACGACCAACACCGCAGCCGCACAGTCGCCGCTGGAGATGATCGCCGCCGATAAGCGGACGCTGCTGCGTACTTGCGAACTGGCCCGGGAGCTGGTGACCCGGCACGCCGACCTGCCGTTGCAGAAGGCGCGTTTGAGGTACGGCAACCAGATCCTTCTCCACGCCTCCACCGCTGAGGACGTGAGGGCGTGGGCGGCCCGTCTGGGCGCCGCGGCGTCCGAGCACACTGAGGACCCCGGATACGGCCCCTTCCAGCACACCGACGTGACCACGGTGATCGATGGCGTCCAGGTGCATGTCTGGCACTGCCGCGTCCTCTCCGAGGCTGAGGCCGCCGCCTGGCGGGAGAGCGGGGGCCGGTCATGAGCCACACGCTCATCGCCCTGTCCGCCGCCGCCCCTCTGGCCGCCGGGTGGACCGTTCACGGGCTGTGGCAGCAGCGCCTGATCGACCGCGCCGAGCGGGATGACCTGACCGGGCTTCCGCGCCGGGCCGCGTTCGAGAAGAGCGCCGCCCGGATCCTGTGCAAGACGCGGCGGGATGTCGTGGCGACCCTGGTGATTGACCTGGATGGCTTCAAGCAGGTCAATGACGTCCATGGGCACGCGGCCGGTGACACCGCGATCCGCGAGACCGGCCGGCGCCTGGCCCAGTGGGCCGAGCCCCTGGGCACCGTGGCCCGGCTGGGCGGGGACGAGTTCACCGCCGTCATCCGCTGCCCCGACCCCGAGACCGTGCGCGGAGAGCTGACCCACCTACACCAGTGGCTGTGCTCTCCGGTCACCTACGACGGGCTGCCGCTGTCCCTGGGCGCCTCCATCGGCGCCTACCTCCACACCCACCGCCCCGCTGTCGATCTGTCGGCGGCGCTGCGGGTGGCGGACGAGGTCATGTACGGGGTCAAGCAGACCGGCGGCGGCTGGTCCATCACCCACACCCTCAACCCCTCGTACCGGACCGTCAACGGCCGCCGCGACGGCCGCCGAGGCACCGACCTCGATACCGAAGGAGGTGCGCAGTGACCCCGGAGACGATGACAGCCCCGGGGGCCGATGCCGTGCTGGCGGCCGCGCACGCGGAGGTGAAGACAGAGATCGGCCGCACGGACAGCAAGGCGTCGCTGCTGCTGGCCTTCAACGGCGCCCTGCTGGCCGGGGTCTGGACCGTCGCCACCAGCCTGCACCTCCCCCCGGCGGCACTGGCCATCGGCGCCGTGGGCGTCGTGCTGCTGGTGGCCTCGGTCGCCGTACTGCTGGCCGCGGTGCGCCCCAACCTCGGTGGCGCCCGTCCGAAGGGCTTCCCGCTATGGGCGAGGCTGCCCGCCGAGCAGCTGCGCGCGGTCCTGCTCGCTGATGACCTGGCCGAGCATGTGGCCCGTCTGTCGCGGCTGGCGGTGGGCAAGTTCGTCCGGTTGCAGCGCGCGGTGGACCTCACCCGCGCCGCCGGTGCCGCCTTCACCGTCGCCGCGCTGGTCGCGGTTGTGCTGGCCCTGGTGGGAGGCGTCCGATGACCTCCTGGCTGTTCGAGCTGTTCCCGGCCGCGCCGGGCTGGCTGTCCTGGGCCGCTCCGCTGGCCGCCGCCGTCCTGGTGCTCGCGCTCGCGGCGTGGGCAGTGGGGCGGCTGCGGAAGTCGGCGTGGCTGTCCGGCATCGGCCCCCAGGCCGTCGTCGCCCTCGGCGGCGTCGCCGTCTCCGTCCACGGCCTGTGGGGGTTCGCCACCGGCACTGCGGGACTGCCGGCGCTGCTGGCGGTGGCGTTCATCGCGGTGTTCGACGCGGCTGAGATGACGCTGCTGGTCATGATGTACCGGGCGGCGGATCCGGAGGTGGGGTGGACGCCGGAGCTGCGGCTGATGCACCGCACCGCCTGGCTGCTGGTGTCCTTCTCGGCCTCGATGAACGGTGTCCACGCCCCGAACTGGTGGGCCCGCCCGGTCCTGGCCGCCATCCCCGGCCTGGCCGCCTGGCTGATCGAGCTGCAATTGCGCAGCAAGCTCCACCACGAGCGCCCCGACGAGGATGAGACGGGTGGGCGGCCGGGCCCGGTCCGGCTGGTGGTGCTGCTGTGGCAGCACGCATGGGCCGCCCTCTTCGCGCTGCTGGGCCTGGACGCCCGCACCTCCTCCTCCGCCGTCGCCCGCGCCGCGCTGGCCCAGCGGGCCGCGCACCGCGTCTACCGGCTCCGTCTGGCCCTGGAAACCGGGCCAGTCAAGGGGAGCTCCCGGTGGGCGCGGCGCCGGTTGCGGGGGTTGCGGCGCAGGGCGCAGAAGGCGTTGGACCGTGCCGATGTCGCCACCGACACCGGCCAGTCGCTGGCCCTGGTGCGCCGTCTGGCCGCGCTCACCCGCGCGGATGAGGTGGCCCGTCTGAACTATGCGGACGCCCCGGCGGTGCTGGCGCTGATCGAGGACCTGGCGGTCACCCCGGCTGCGGAGCGGTTGGAGTCCTCGCGCGCGGATGCCGCGCGGCAGGAAGCCGAAGCCGCGCGGGAGCGCGCGGAAGAGGCCCTGCGTGCCGCGCAGAGGGACCTCGAATCGGCCCGTGAAGAGCACGCCGTTCTGCTTCAGCAAAGGCAGGGCGTGGATGGTGAGGTGGAGGCTGCGCGGCAGCGCGCGGAGGACGCGCGGCAGGCCGAGCAGGCCGCGCGGAAGCGCGCGGATGGCCTGATCACTGCCGCGCAGCAGGAAGCCGACCGCATCCGCACCACCGTCGAAGGCGAGCAGCAGCGGCTGGAGCGACTGACCGCCAAAACCGACGCCCTTCAGCGGGCCCACGACCAAGCGCGCACCGCGTTGGGGCAGGTCAGGGACCAGATCGAGGAAGCTACCGCGTTGCGGGAGCGGCTGTTGGGGGATGTGGCCGAGCACGCCAGCGGCGACCCGGATCCGGTGTTCAAGTCCGAGGCCAAGCAGGCCGGATGGCAGCTCTACCTGTCTCAGGTCACCTCCGGGAACGGTGCCGAGCCGAGCGCTGCGGAGTTGGCTGAGCGGTGCTCGGTGGATCCGGGGAACGCGCGGAACTGGCTGCGTGACTTCCGTGCCGCGCGCGCCGCGCAGCTCACCGCGCACCAGCCGCGCGCCCTGACCGGTGTCAACGGCACCGCCCGCTCATGACCGCCCTGCCGGTCTACCGGTGGCACCTGGCGCCGGACGGACTGGCCACGCGCCGCCAGCTCCGCGCGATGAACCTGCGCCCCGGCGGCCAGGACGTCGTCGCGGAACTCCAGCGCCCCCGACGGGGGCGCGGGCCGCTGGTCGCGTACCTGTACCGCATCGACCGCGCCAAGCCCGTCCGGCCCATGACCCCGGCGAAGTGGGCAGCGCTGGCCAAGGCGAACACCGCCCGCCGCACCTGCCCCACCTGCCAACGCGACGCCGGATACGTCATCCCACCCTCACTCGGAACGTGCCTGACCTGCGCCTATCCGCTCGGTCTCGCTGCCTGACCCGCAGCACCCGATTCCCCACACCCTGTTCATGCCTTTTGGAGGCATTCGTGAAGCAGCGTCTTTCCGCCCTGCTCGCCGAGGCCATCGCCGCAGCGATGGCTGGCTACCTGGGGTATCACCTCAGCACCTACGACGTGCCGCTGGCCCTCGTTGTGGCGTGCGCTCTGGCGCTGTACATCGCCTTCCGCGACACCCTGCACCAGCTCGCCCAGGCGCCTCACACGGTCACGCACCGCTGCACGGTCCCCGGCTGCGCGTTCACCGTCCGGCTGACCCGCGCTGACGCGGTCGAGAACCGGCGGTGGCAGGAGATCGCCGCCACCCACCCCAGCCACACCTGACCCCGCCTTTCCCACCAGCCCTGATGACAGGAAGGACCCCTCGGTGATTGCTCGGCTGTTCTCCGGCCGTACCTCCGTCCGCGAGCTGAAGCGTCTGCAACCGGACGAGCTGGCCGCCCAGGCGTACGACCACATCCAGAACGCACAGATCGCCCACCAGAGCCACGACCCCGCCACGCTGACCACCGAAACGCAGCTTGCCACCGCGCTCCTGGCCCTGGCGGCCTACCTCAACAAGTCCAAGTGACGCACGGGCGGCCCCGGCCCGCTGTCCAGGCCCGGCCGGGGCCGCCCTCTTGCTCCTGGAAAGGAGTGTGACCAGTGTCCGACACCATCCTGACCGCCGACGAGACCGCGACCGATGACGAACAGATCCCCGACACACCACCCGCACCGGACCACGCACCGGCGGCCGGGCCTGAGGCTCCGGGTGGTGGGCTGGCGCATACGCCGGGCGGCCTTCCTGCTGTTCCGCTGACGGTCATCGGCGCCAACAGCACCGTCGCCGCCGTATCCGCCTCCGTCCTCACCGCCGGAGCCCCCATCACGGGCCTGGCGGCCGCCGGCATCGCCGCGACCGCGGCCGGTGCCGCAGCACTGCACCGCCGGGCCACGGCCAAGCAGCACGCCAACCGGACTGGCAGGCACACCGGGGGTGGCAGGCACACCGGAGGTGGCAAGAACGGCCCCCGCACCGGTCGTACCGGCTTCGGATCGAGCGGCACCCGCGCCCGGCGCGGCTCCAGCGCGAGCCACGGCGGTACTGGCCGAGCCGGAGGTACGCCCCGGGGCCGAGGCAGCGGCCTCCATATGCCCCCGGGCAGTGCGAACCCCAGTGGGGCCAGGTCGCTGCGCGCGGCAGGTCAGGCGGCCAAGCTCCGGGCGGCCGAGGCTGGCCGCTCCTCGAAGGGCGTCAAGGGCGCGTTCGGCGCGGTCAAGGCGGCCCGTGCGGAGCGTCAGACGGCCGCCCCCACACGTGCTGAGCGGCGCCGTCAGGACACCGCTGACCGGCGGAACCTCAGCGACGCCCGGCGCGCGGCCAAGGCCGCCCGGAAGGCCGAGAAGCGGGCAACCAGGCGCAAAGGCTCCAGCGGCCGGGGGCCGGGAGGCAAGGGGTTGGGCTTGTCCAAGTCCCCGAGGTCCAAGGCGGCCGGTGGCCGCAGCCCGCGTACCAGGGGCGGGGGCATCAGGGGCCTGGTGGGTTCGGCTCGGGAGCGGATGCGGCAGGCCATGCGCCGAATGCGCTCACGCGTCCGCGCGGCCAAGGATGAGCGCACCGCGCGGCGGCTGGCCGGGATGCGAGAGCTGCGGAAACGGGCGTGGGCGCGGTGGCGGTTGTGGCGGCGGCTGACCGCCTCCGCGCTGCGCTGCTACGGCCGCAAGGTGCTCGCTGCCGCGATCAGCGTGCCGTTCTTCGCCATCGGGATGATCACCCACCCGATCGGGGTCCGGCTGCGCTGGCGCTGGCTGATGTGGCCTGGCCAGCGCGTCTACGCCCGGCTGGCCGCGGCAGCGAGGCGGGCCCGGGAAGACCGCGACATCACCATCCGCGCCGAGCACAAGACCACGCTCGACAACGCCGCCGCTGACGAGGACGAGGAGCCGATCGGCTCCAGGGTCCGGCGCGCTCCCCGCAGCCACCACGCCTACGCAGGCACCAGCACAGGAGGTTCCACCACCATGTCCACCACCGCCGGGCCCGGCTTCCTGTTCAACGAGTCGGCATCCGAGATGGAAGCCGCGGCGAAGAACTACGACCCCGACGGGATGATGCACGTCCACGACACCATCAAGGGCTTCCCCGAGGCCCTTGCGAGCGTGGCGAACACCTTCGCGATCCTCGCGCAGAAGTCGGACGAGGAATTCCCGCTGGAGCCGGAAGTCGGCACCTCGCTCGACGCGATCTACCAGGCGCTGCAACTGGCTATCGATGAGGCCGAGGAGGCGTTCACGACCTTCCGCGTGGTCCACGAGCAGGACATCCGGCGCCACGAGGAGCCCCGCAACAACGCCGAAGAGGGCTGGGACACCACCAACAACCAGTAACCCCTCGCCGCCACTCCGCACGGGCCCGCACACCACCTGGTGTGTGGGCCCGACCTATTTCCCCGTCTGGAGCCGGACATGACGACGCAGGAAACGATGAGCCGAGAACCCCGCAGCTCGAAGAAACTCAACCTCTCCAGCACCAAGAAGACCAAGACCCCGGGCGCCGGCAGCACGCTTCCGCCGCTGGACTGGGCTCGCAGTCACGGCCCCATCACCGGGGCCCTGTCCGCGACGACCGGTGCGGCGGCGGCCGCGCTGCTGGGCACCGCGACCGGGATGCCTGAGGGCTGGCCGCTGCTGATCGGCGCCGCCGGAGCCGTGGGGCACGGCATCGGCCACAGCGTCCGCCGCAAACTCACCCTCCGCACCGCCGTCGCCCGCGCGGCGTCCTGGCTGGTGGCCGGGGGCTGGACTACGTGGGCCATGGCCCATGGACCGCTGTCGTGGGCGGCGGCCGGATCACTGGCCGCGCTCGGTGTGGGCATCGGGGCGGCCGCGTCCCACACCGCCGCCTGGGAAGAAGTCGCCGAAGAGGAGCGGTTCACCGCCGAGGCGCGGGCCGCGGCCGCTGAGATGGACGGCCGCCGTCGCGTGATCGCCGCCGAGTGGCAGGACCGCGTCCGCCGGGTCTGCATGGCGGACGTGAAGGTCGTGGCGGTGGAGTTCTGGGAGACCGGGGCCGGATTCTCCGTCGAGGCCGAGCTGCCCGGCGGCGGGGTGACCTGGGACCGCATCAGCTCCCGCTCCCGCGCCCTGGCCGCCGACGCCCGCCTCCCGCTGGGCTGCACCGTCCACGTCGAGGAAGGCGCCGCACAAGGGCTGGTCGTCTTCGACGTGATGACCAAGAACATCATGCGGGAGGAGAAGCTCTACCCCGACGACTACAGCCCCCTGTCGATCCTCACCGGCATCCCCTGGTGCCTGCGCCCCAACGGGGAGGAAATCCGCGTCTTCCTCCGGGAGGCGTGCGCGCTGCTGCTCGGCCCGCCCGGATCGGGCAAGTCCACGTTCATGGACGTCATCCTCGCCGGATTCGCCCGCTGCACCGACGTCCTCACCTGGGTCATCGACCTCAAGCAGGGCGCCATCGGCATCCCCTGGGTGACACCGTGGCTGGAGGCACAGGGGCTCATCGAGCCCGACGACCCGGACAACCCCGCCCCGGCGGGTACCCGGCCGGGGGTGGACTGGCTCGCGGCCACCCCGAAGGAAGCGATCCGGATGCTCCAGGCCGCGCTGCGCATCAACAAGGCCCGTCAGCTGCGGTATCAGAAGCTGATGCGGCAGCAGGACACCACCCTGCTGCCCATCTCGCCTGAGCTGCCGCAGATCGAGATCGTCATCGATGAGGGTGCCGAGGCCCTGGCGCACGCCAACAACCGGCGCGAGCCGGAAAAGCGGGAACTGGCCGAACTCATCAAGGAAGTCATGCGCACCACCCGCGCGATGGGCATCCGGAAGGTGCTCACCGCTGTGGACGGCAACCTCAACACGATCGGCGACACCGTGGTCAAGCGGTTCTCCCCACTGTCCCTCGCGCTGACCTCCGGCGAGAACTCCGGCCACAACGTCGGCAAGCTCTTCCCCAAGGTCCGCATCGACAGCAACCAGCTCAACGAGAAGGGCGCCGGCATCATCGGCGACAGCGGCGCCAACGGCTTCGCCCCCACCGAGTTCAAGGGCTGGAAGTCCCTCCCGTCCATGGTCCGCCGCGTGGTCCTCGCCACCAACGACCGCCGCCCCACCCTGGACTCCGTCTCGGTGGAGGCGGCCGGGGCGGACTACCGCGAGCGGTGGAGCCCGGCGCGGGCGGGCTGGCTGGCCACGGCGGCCGAGGCCGTCAGGAACGGCGAGACCGACGACGACCAGGCGCCCGACGCGGCCGGAACGGCAACCGCCGTGCTGGACAAGCCCGAACAGCCTCCGTCCGGCGACAACGGCGAGCGTCGGCACAGGTCGCTGAACCTGTCCTACCAGCGCCAAGGCCAGGGGGAGGACCCGGATGAGCTCGCGGCCCGGTTCCTCGCCGAGATCGATCAGACCTACGGCACCACCGAGGAACCCGACCGCACCCGCCGCGCAGACCGGCAGCGCCCCCGCGGCCTCAACCTCTCCTACAGCCGCACCCAGCCCCAGGAGAACAGCGACACCACCGAGGATGGCGACGGGCCCGACCGGGTGCCGCCGCTGCTTCAGCGCGCGTACGACGCGGTGACGGCCACAGGCGGGCGGATGCACACCGCCGACCTCGCCGAGCAACTCGGACTCGGCGCCACCGAACTGGGCACCGAGCTGGGCCGCATCCTGCGCGCGGTGGGCGTCGAGCGGCCTGGCAAAGGCACGGTCCGCGTCGGCAAGAGCGAGCCGCGCACCGGCTACCTCGCCGAGACCCTCGCCGAAGCCATCCGCCGCTACCGCGACGCACGGTAACCGCCACCCCTCCCACACGCAGACTCCCACACCCCCCACAACGACCCCCACAGGGCCTGTGGGGGTCCCACACCCTGTGGGGGCCTGTGACCTGCATGTGGGGGCTGTGGGAGTCCCACACAGCCACCCACGAGTCCGTCCCTCAGGCGGTTGCACGCGGCTTCAACTCCCTTCCACAACAACCGTGGGACCCCCACACCCGCACAACCTCACTTGTCACGTTCAGTAAGGAGCTGCCGTGATCGTCTCCATGTCCACCGTCCTCCTCCTCGGAGCTCTCCTGGGCCTCATGCTCCGCAACCGCGCCCTCGGCGCTGGCGGTGCCACCGTCGCCGCGCTCTTCGGTTTCTGCCTCGCCTCGACCGGCGCCGCCCCCACGATCAACGACGCCTTGCAGTCCCTCGCGGAGTCCCTGGGCCGCATCGGCTGACACGCCACCACCCGCACCGAACCGCCCAGGAGGCATCCGTGCAGCAGCCCGACCCACACCACCCGATCCCGGGCAACCTCGCCCCGCACATACCCGCCGACGTCTACCAGCGCGCACAGGCCACCGGACAGCCGGTCGTCATCGTCGTCAACGGCACCGACCCGACCGGCTTCCCGTGGCGGCGCGTCCTGATCCCGTTCGCGATCGCCGGGGCGGTCGTCGCCGGGGGCTGGGGACTGGCCGCCGCCCTGTGCTGGCTGATGGACGTCGCCGCCCACACCGCAACCGCCATCGCCGGAGCCGTCGCCGGACCCCTCGGCGTCGGCGGCATCACCCTCAAGCTCTTCCAGCCCAAGAAGTGAGGAACGCCAACCACGTGGAAGCTCCGCACACCCCGGGAAGTCTCATCGTCCTGGTCGGCCCGCCTGGAGCGGGCAAGTCCACCTACGCCCGCCGTCACTTCCCCACCGGCCGTCTGTGCCTGGACGACTTCCGCCAGATGGCGACTGACGATGCCTCCGACCAGTCCGCCACACCCACAGCAGCCCAGATCCAAAACCTCCTGCTGGAGGCCCGGCTCGCACGCGGCCTGACCACCGTCGTGGACAGCACCAACGTGCTGCCCCACGTCCGCGCCGGACTCCTTGCCCGCGCGCGCTACTACCAGCGCCCCGCCGTAGCCGTTCTCTTCGAGCTGCCGCTGGCCATCTGCCAGGCACGCAACACCGCCCGCACCCGCCAGGTCCCGCAGGACGTGGTGCGCGAGCTGCATCAGATGACCCCGACGGCCGAGCAGTTGGCCGCCGAGGGATTCACCGATATCCGCACTGTCGCCCTCTGCGAACCCGCTCGACCGTGACGCCCGGGGCGGCGGCCTCCGACCAAGGACAGCCCGCCGCCCCGGCTTCCCCTGCCCATCCACAACGGAACAGGAGAACCCCAAGCATGGCCCAACCCACCCCCATCCGGCGAGAGCACCCCGCCCACGACCACCTACGAACCGCGCTCGAACTGGCCAAGGCTGGTCTGCCGGTGCTGCCGCTCCGCCAAGGCAAGGTGCCGTTCGGGAACTGCCGCACCTGCGCGGGGAACGCGTGCGGCGGCAGGCCCAACATGAAGACCCCCGGCACCTGCCAATGCCCCTCCGTCTGCCATGCCTGGGCAGCCGCCGCCACCGACCCTGCCGTGATCACTTCTCCGGCCTGGGCCCACGCCTGGCGCCTGGCGGTGGCCGTCGCCTACCACCCCGGCGGCGCCGGGCTGACCGTCGTGGACCTCGACAACCCGGCAGCCATCGCCTGGGCCCGCCAGACCCTCCCACCCACCCGGACCGTGCCCACCACCCGCGGAGAGCACTGGATCTACCAGGGCGCCATGCGCTCGGTGAACGGCGTCCGCGAGGGGGTAGACCTCAAGTCCACGAGGGCCTACGCCCGGTGGCTCGGCCCCGGCACCGGCTCCACGACGGCATTGCCAGCGGCCGTACGCGCGCTGGCCACGAAGAGCCCCACCATGGTCCAGGCGGCACCGCGCGCCGTCACTGCGCCCGCACCGGCCGGAGGCGGAGAGTGTCGCCACCGCACACCCTCCTATCTGGAGCGTGGCATCACCATGGCGGAGCAGCGCATCACCGATGCCCGCAGCGCGGTCCATACCACCGTGTACCGGACGTTCCTCGCCGTGCTGGCCACCCATGGCCGGTGCGGCTGCCTGACCGACACCCACGTCGCGCGGCTGTTCACCGCCGCTCAGGCCAAGGGCGAATCCCCCCGACACTGCACCGACGCCTGGACCAACGCCCGCGCCAAGTTGGGACTGTGACCATGTCCGACGACGACAAGACCCCGGCCCGCGAGGTCATCGCCGAGTACGCGCAGCAGCACTTCCGGTACTTCCGCACCGCCGACGGAACCGTGTTCGCCCAGAAGAACGGCCACCCCGTGGCCCGCCCGATCCGCTCCCAGGGCACCTCGGGCAGCCACCGCCAGGAACTCATGGTCGGCCTCTTCCACGACGGCCACGGCGTCTTCAACGGAACCGCCCTCAAGGAGGCACTGGACTTGATCGAAGCACTCGCGATGACCGAGGACGTACAAACCGTCCACATCCGCGTGGCGCCCGGATTCGACGGGGCGACGTGGCTTGACCTGGGCCGCAGCGACGGGCAGTCCGTCCGCATCCACCCCACCGGCTGGGACATCGCCATCCCCGACCCGCGCGAGGTGTGCTGGCGGCGGACCCAGCTCACCGGCGAACTCCCCCTGCCCGCCAAGGACACCGACGGCAAAGGCATCGACCTCCTGCTCAGGCTGTGCAACTTCGCCAGCGCGGAGACCGAGTGCCTGGCCATCGCCTGGCTGATCGGCTGCCTCGGGCCGTCCGTTCCCGTCCCCGCCCCCTTCCTCACCGGCCCCCAGGGCGCGGGCAAGTCCACCGGCGGGCGAATGCTCGTGAGGATCATCGAGGGCATGAGCTGTGACCTGCGCCGCGCTCCGAAAGACGAGGAGAACCTGATCGCGGCCGTGGCAGCCGGTTGGGTAACCGCGCTGGACAACCTCTCGCACCTGGCGCCGGACCTGTCCGACCTGATGTGCTGCATCGTCACCGGCGCCGAGACCATCAAGCGCGCCCTCTACACCGACGGCGATGTGGTCCGTGCCCGCTACCGCCGCCCCATGCTGCTGACCGGCATCGACGTGGGCGTCATCCGCCCCGACCTCGCCGAACGCCTCCTCCCCCTCCGCCTGGAACGCCCCCGCCTCCGGCGGACCGAGGCCGAGCTGTGGGAGGAGTTCGAAGAGGTCCTGCCCGTCGTCCTCGGGTCCCTTCTGGATCTGACCGTCAAGGTCCGGGCGGCCGAGGCCGAGACCCCCACCGACCTGCGGATGGCCGACTTCGCTCACCTGTGCGCGCAGCTCGACGCGGCGACCGGCTTCGGAGCGCTCAACGCCTACCGGACCTGCCTGGACGACCTCAACGACGACGTTATCGAGGGTGACCTCCTGGCCCAGACGGTGCTGAAGCACGCCGCCGGCATCGATCCGGGCGTGGAAATCCGGATGACCTCCTCCGAGTGGCTGCACTGCCTCACCGGCCTGTACAGCGGGGACGACTTCCGCCCCCTCCCCAAGGGCTGGCCGACCACCGGCAAGGTCCTCTCCGACCGCCTCAAGCGACTCCAACCGACCCTCGCCGCTCGTGGCGTCCTGATCGACTGGGGCCGCACCAAAGAGGGCCGCTACATCGAGATGACCCGACGACCGAACCAGCCGCCACATCAGCAAGAGCCGATCCTCTGACCGGCACCCCACGACCGCCCGAACAAGCAAGAAGAGCACCACTCGCCGGGTGCTCTTCTTGCTGTTCGGCGCAACGCGCCGCCCGATGTCGCGCCGCGAAGCGGCTCCTTCTTCACGCCTTAAGCCCAGCACCACAGCAGACATCCCCCTTCTCTTGTCCGAAGAGAAGAGACGCTGCGTCACCTGCGACACCCGAGGGTGGAAAACGACCCGTGACCTGCCACTACAACGGTGACGCAGGACGGCCGGGGCTGCGTCACCCCGCGTCACCCGCGTCACCGATGACGCACGCCTGCGTCACCCGATGACGCACCCCGAAACCTCTGCGTCACCCAAAACCCCAGGCCAGGAACACGAATGACGCTGATGACGCGGTGACGCAGAATCCCGCGCTTCGGACAGATACGAGCAACGGCATCCCCTCGATCTCAGGGCAGCGGCCCCCGACCAAGGACAGCCCGCCGCCCTGCTCGCCCATCCCAACACCACTCCAGCAGGAGGACCCCTGTGCGCAAGAGCACCAGGAGCACGTCCGCGGCGTCGGCCGCGACCAAGAACGGCAACCAGAGGCTCAAGCTCCCCGAGGTTCTGGCGGAGATCGACATGTCCCGGTCGGCCTTCTACCGGATGAGGGCCAAGGGCAAGGCGCCCAAGTGCGTCAAGCTCCCGAACGGGCAGATAAGGGTCCGCCGTGCGGACCTCGACGCCTGGTGGGAGGCGAACGAGGAAGCGTCCGTCTGATCCCAAGTCCGTTCCAGGGGCGCGCCGCCACGGCGCGCCCCTTCTGTCTGTTCAGGAGACACAGCGTGTTGACCTACGACGTACGGATCTGGGGCATCCGGAAGCGCAACAGCAAGAGCGCCCCCTACCAGCTTCGGTGGCTGGTAGGCGGTGAGACGCATCAGCAGCCGTTCCAGAGCCAGCCGCTCGCCGATGGGCGCCGGGCCGAACTCATGTCGGCCATACGGAAGGGCGAGCAGTTCGACGTGGAGACGGGCCTGCCCGCATCCGAACTGCGCGAGCTCAACTCTCCAACCTGGTACGAACACGCCTGCGACTACGCCCTCATGAAGTGGCCCAACGTCGCGGCGAAGCACCGCGCCGGCATCGCCGAGGCGCTGACCAACATGATGCCCGTGCTGCTCTCCGGGCCGAAAAAGGGTGCGCCGGACCCCAAGGTTCTGCGCCTGGCGCTGCGCGTATGGGCCTTCCAGTGCGTCCGCGACGACGAGGGCGAGTTCGCGGCCCGGAAGGACGTGGGGGATCCGCCGGAGGAGATCGCGGCCGCGCTGGCATGGGTGGCGAAGCACTCGGTCAAGGTCGTGGACATGGACGACTCGGTCCGGATCCGCCGGGCCCTTCGTGCCCTCTCCACCAAGCTGGACGGCACGTCATCGGCGGACAACACGTTCCGGCGCAAGCGGACCGTCCTGAGCAACGCTCTGCGCTACGCAATCGAGCGGGGCCTGCTCACCGTCAACCCGCTGAGCCGGATCGACTGGGACCCGCCGGAGACGGACGACGAGGTGGACTTCCGCTACGTTCCCGGCCCCCAGTTGATGCGGGAGCTCCTGGAGGCCGTGAGGGCCCAGGGGCCGCGTGGGGAGCACCTTCACGCGTTCTTCGGCTGCCTGTACTACGCGGGGATGCGCCCCTCGGAGGCGGCAGCGCTGACCGAGCGAGACTGCAAGCTGCCAGAGTCCGGCTGGGGCGAGCTGATCCTCGCGGCGAGCCGCCCGGAGGTGGGAGCCGGGTGGACGGACGACGGCAAGTCGTACGAGGTGCGCGGGCTGAAGCGGCGGGCGCGGAATACCACTCGGCCGGTGCCCATACCGCCGGCGCTCGTGCATCTGCTTCGAAGGCACTTGGACGAGTACGGGACCGCCCCGGACGGGCGGCTCTTCCGCGCCGTGCGCGGCGGTCGGGTGCGCTCGACGGAGTACACGGAGGTATGGCAGGACGCTCGACGCGAGGCTCTTCCCCACACCGATTTCAATTCGCTGCTCGCCGAGGTGCCGTACTCAGCGCGGCATGCGGGCATCTCGCTGTGGATCAAGGCGGGCGTGGACCCGGTGGAGGTCGCCCGGCGAGCCGGCCACAGCATCGCCGTGCTCTGGAAGTTCTACGCGAAGCTGCTGCGGGGGCAGCAGAACCGGGCGAACCAGCTGATCGACGATGCACTCAACAGCACGTCTGACGAGGCCGGATGACGGAGCGCAGCAGCCCTCCGTCTGGCCACAGCTTGGCCGCACGCGCTGGTCAACGTGGGAGGGGTATACCGAAGAAGCCCTACGTTCCCTTCACTCCTCAGGATGTAGCTCCATAGCCCCGCCTCTTGGACGTCGGCGAACACTCACGGCGTCTGTAGGCTACAGACGCCGTGACGAGCACGCTTAGGCATCGCGGTATGCGTGAAACGGCTATCAGACTAGATGCTCGATTGTGACGCCACCCCAGCACCGTGCGAGATACTCCGCGACCAACCGGCGGTGGCAGTTATGCGGTTTTTCCTCGCTGCAAAGCAATACCGCATTGTCGAGCAGTTCCTGTGGGACGGCGTCTTCGATGACCCGTTGCTTCATGAGTTCCAAAAATCTGTCTTCGTACGCCGCCCAGCCGGTTCGCTGCTTCTTATAATCATCGAGCATGGGCTGCGTCGGTGCCAGGTCAGACCGATGAGCATACGCCATTCCACAAAGTTCACCCAAGAAATACTTGAGATCATCCCGTTTTGCGAAGCCTGACAGTTGTGAGATGTTGTTGAGTCGGACATCAACGAGGGTCGTCGCTCCCGACATACGCAACAGACCGAAGAACCTTTGGGCAGTTTTCTTCGTAAATCCGATGGTGTGAATCTTCATACGCCCGCCGTTCTACCGGCCTGAAAAGCCTCATTTACATAAGCGATCTGATCTTCTTGACGTCTAAGGGCATCTTCCAGGCGTTCCTCCGGCGTGCGGAATAGCTCTGCCTCAGCCAACCCGAACTTGACCATGAGGCGATTCATTGCCGAGGCATGGCTCTCTACCCGCCCGCTGCCATGGATGTGTTCAATAGTGATGCTACGTTTGGAGAGCACCCGCGCAATGAGAACCGTCCGATGGCAGTCCAAAGGCTCACCTTCGCTACACATAATGGCGATGCGCTCGGTCTCTGCTCCCTTTGCCAAGCGTTCAATACCACGCAGGAATGCATGCGTCTGAGCAAGGCGACCGTACTGTACTCGTCCGTCGACATAGCAAGTGGCGTCCTCTGTACGCGCCCCGAGTTCCTCACCCAGGAAGACGTACTTGATGCCCGCCTCGCGCAGTCCCCGCCTTAGCGAGCGTTGATTGTACTGCGGCGTGAAGCGACTGGCGGGGATCGATCGAACATCGGCGACTGCCGTGACATTGTTTTGCCAAAGCAGCTGCATCAATGCTGGAAACGCATGGGTAGAATGACCGATCGTCATCACTATGTTGGAAGTCATAACCTTCCACTCGATTCCACTTCGGTGCGTTCAATGATGGCCGCCACTAATTTGTAGAGATGACCATTAAATTCCTTCCCTAGGCTTATTGTCAGAAAGGACTCAGTCAACTTATAACGCCCTAAACCCCTTTCTCTGCATTTTTCTTCATATATGGGGTCGGTTACTTTCAGCACATACCAGGAACCTGCGTACCGAAAGTGAGCGCGTACATCGAATTTTTGATTTCCAGCCTGAGAGTACGCGGGATCCACCCGTATCTCTACAGCATCTACCCGAATTAGCTTGAGCGAGTCCAACACTGCGTTCTGCTGGGTAGCTGGCACTTGATCATTTATACCTCCGCTCGAGCTATGGCCATTGTGCCATAAGCTCGCGGGATGCTGCTCTAGAGAGTAGAGGTCATCCCAGCCGATCCGCCCAATATTTTTCCAACGGACAGTGGGATCAACGAGCCAGTTCTCGCACTGGAAGCCGTCCGGTCGATGCTCGATAAGCCGCATAGAGATGAGGTCAAGTACGCGCGGTTCCGCTCCACTCGCATACCTTCGCTCGCTTTCAGAAACAGCTTCACCGTCACGGCTACTGATGGGACGAATCCACTTTCCCTCCCCACTCTCGATCCCCGCGATGCACCTCTCACCGAGTTTGCGAGAATTCGCTAAGCACACTAGCTGCTTTGCCGTTGTCACTTGCCCCTCCCCAATTCGGCACCTCCAACATCATAGTGGCGTCCGACCGACTCTCGTAAGGGTTCGTTCGGGCCGTATAGAGGTGACAGAAACGTCTGGCTACGCACTGGGCATGGATCAGGGCAACGAGGGCTAAGGATGAGGTATCAGCTCAGACGCGGGGTGACCTCTGACCTGCGGATTGAGTAGTCATGGCCCGGTACCGCGCCTCGTATGGCCACAGATTGGCCAAGCCTCCGCTGAAGCGATGGGCGGCGGCTCGGCGCGCATCACGCTAGCGCCCTGCCAACCGCCAGGAAGTGGGAGCTTGCAGCCAAGAGCTCCGGGTAAGGCTCAGCCACTCGCGCGGCCGTCAGCACGGAGGCGAACAAGTCGTCCGTGAGTGGGTTCCCGGGCTGCTGTTCGACTCGCCTTCAGTAGCGACCGCGCGGGACCCTCGATGCCGAACACCCGCGCCTCACTCAGCCTTGCCACGCGCAGTTCGTCGGCGACTTCGGCGCGGTAGAAGTAGGCCAGCGTGAAGCCCTTGCCGTCGTGCGCAGCGGTGTTGAGGATCTTGGAGATAGACGCTTACATGCGTTCCGTCTGCAGACGGGCATAGCTGGCGAAGAGGGACGCGTATCGATTGATCGCGGCGGCGGCCAATCCCCCGGGCTTCACCACGCGGCGCGCCTCCGGAAAGAGCCTGGCGCCGGTCTTCCGGAGCGGGCAGATGGTAGAGAGGGCCGAATAGCTGTACCACGTCGTAGCTCGCTTCTGTGGCGCTCAGCGCACGGGCGTCGCCCAGCGAGACTGGGCAGATGGCCACTGCTTGTTCGATGTGCCGAGCCACGGGTCGATCAGCTCGGCCTTGTAGCCATCCTCGATAAGCCACCGGGCATGCACGCCCGTTCCGCCTCCCACATCTAGAACGCTCGCCGCGTGGGCAGCAGGAAGCGGCCGAGGACGGGGCACCGGCCCCGTGGTGGCCCGGTCCGGTCGCAGGAATACGGCGCCGTATCACCCGCCCACATCCCTACGGCCTGCGCCACGCCTGCATGTCGTTTTGGCTCCCGTGCGGAGTGAGCCACGCCGAAACGCCTGGCGCGCCAGGCAGAGCGTCGCTGTGCTCCAGCGCTACAACGCCAAGGTGCTGGACGGCGAGGACGCCAAGGTGAACGCCCTGACGAGCGGGGGTTGGCCGAGCACGAGGGCGAGGCTGAGCCACCGTGATGCTTGGCCGCAGGTTGGCCGCACGCGCTGGTCAACGCTGGGATTCAGGTGGGACAGGCTGAGACACAAAGCGGGTGGGAGGGGGCTCTGGATTTCCCGGAGCCCCCTCCCACCTGCGCTTTTCCTACCTGCGCGGAGGCTGAGGGATTTGAACCCTCGGTGACATCGCTGCCACGACGGTTTTCAAGACCGTTCCCTTAGGCCGCTCGGGCAAGCCTCCCCGCGCCATTCGTGATGGCGCGGGGATCAGCCTAGCGCGTCAGCTGTCACCCTTGCGCTTCCCCAAGGTGACGTCCGCCTTGGACACCTTGCCGCCGCGCTTGTAGGTGAGGGTGACCTTGTCGCCCGGCTGGTGGGTCCAGATCTCGCTGATGAGGGTGGGGCCGCTGTCGATGACCGTGTCGTCGAGCTTGGTGATCACGTCTCCGGACTTGAGGCCCGCCTTGTCGGCCGGGCCGCCGGGGACGATGGCGGGGCTGCCGCCGGTGCCGTTGGAGGCGATGGTGGCGCCGTTGGTGGAGTCCTTCGTGCTGACCGTGGCCTCGATCACCGGGTAGATGGGCTGGCCCGTCTTGATCAGTTGTTCGGCGACGTTCTTGGCCTGGTTGATCGGGATCGCGAAGCCGAGGCCGATGCTGCCGGACTGCTGGGACTCGCCGAGGCCGCTGCCGTTGCCGGCGGACTGGATGGCGGAGTTGATGCCGATGACGCCGCCGTCCGCGTTGAGCAGCGGGCCGCCGGAGTTGCCCGGGTTGATGGAGGCGTCGGTCTGGAGGGCACTCATGTACGAGGCGTTGCCGCCGCCTCCGTCGCTGGAGGCGACCGGGCGGTTCTTGGCGCTCACGATGCCGGTGGTGACGGTGCCGGAGAGGCCGAAGGGGGCGCCGATGGCGACGGTGGCGTCGCCCACGGCGACCCGGTCGGAGTTGCCGAGGGGCAGCGGGTCGAGCTTGGCGCCCGCGGCGTTCTTGAGCTTGACCACGGCGACGTCGTAGCCCTGGGCGCGGCCGACGACCTGGGCGGTGTACCGCTTGCCGTTGGAGAAGGTGGCGGTCAGCTTGCCGTTGTCGGCGGCCGAGGCGACGACGTGGTTGTTGGTGAGGATGTGGCCCTGCTTGTCGTAGACGAAGCCGGTACCGGTGCCGCTCTCGCCGTTGTTGCCCTGGGCCTCGATGGTGACGACGCTGGGCAGGGTCTTGTTGGCGATGCTCGACACCGAGCCGGGCGCGCGGCTCTCCGTCTTGGGGTTGCCGTAGGCGGAGACGGTGGTGGTGTCGCCGCCGTCGCTCTCCCGGTCGGCGGCCCAGAAGCCGACGCCGCCTCCGATGCCGCCCGCAACCAGGACGGCGGCCAGCACGGCGGCGACCAGCCCGCGGGGCTTGCGCTCGAAGGGGCCGGAGGACGGCGGCACGGGAGCGGTCCCCCACGGTCCGCCCGGGCCTCCTTGCCCGCCCTGTCCGTCGCCCTGGCCGCCGTGCGGCTGTCCGCCCTCGGCCGACCACCACGCGCCGGACTGCCCGGCGTCCGGGCCGGGGCCGGAACCGGGACCCGGGGCACCGGGCGCGCCGCCGCCTGACCCGTCGCCCGCGCCGGCCGACGCCGAGACGGCCGCGGGAGCGGCCGGTGACGCGGGCGGGGGCGTCGACGGGGGCTGGGCGGGGGGCGCCGACGGCGCGTGGCCGGGGGCTCCCGGCGACCCTGCGGCGTCGGGCGTGCCTATGGGCCCGTCCGGTGCGGCGCCCGCGGTGGGCTCGTAGTCCGGCGCGGGCGGCACCGCCGGGTTCGGGTGCGGCGCCGGAGGGGCCGGATGTGGCCCGGGCGCGGGCGGAACGGCAGAGCCCTCGTTCTCGGTGCTCACAGCTCTCTCCTCAGGTGCACGACAGATTTCCTCGACGGCCTGCGTGTACGTCTTTCCGTTACGTCTTACCGTCGTCAGCTTTTCCCACAGCGCGTCAGACCGCCGTAAGGAGCGACAGCCCCGCGGACTACCACCCTTTATCCCGGACAATTCACCCCACCGCCATTCCGTGCGAACGAACGGATGGGGCCGCGTCCACCGGCTCACACCGGGCGGTGGCACCATAACGCGGTGACCTATGCGCGCCCTGCCCGGGACGGCCACCCCGGGCCGCACATCGTCTCCGTCGTCGCCCACCGCGGGGCCTCCGAGGACGCCCCGGAGCACACCCTGGCCGCCTACCGTAAGGCAATCGAGGACGGTGCCGACGCCCTGGAGTGCGATGTCCGGCTGACCGCCGACGGCCATCTCGTCTGTGTGCACGACCGCCGCATCGACCGGACCTCCAACGGCCGGGGCGCGGTCTCGGCGCTGGAGCTGTCCGACCTGGCGACTCTGGACTTCGGCTCCTGGAAGGGCCGGGCCACCGACAGGGAGGAGCCGGACCGCGACAGCCGGGACAGCATCTCCGTCCTCACCCTGGAACGGCTCCTGGGGCTCGTCTCGGACGCCGGACGCCGGATCGAACTGGCGATCGAAACCAAGCATCCCACCCGGTGGGCGGGCCAGGTGGAGGACCGGCTGCTCGGGCTGCTGCGCCGCTTCGGCCTGGACGCGCCGCCACCCGGCGAACCTTCACCCATCCGTGTGATGAGTTTCTCAGCGCGCTCCCTGCACCGGATCCGCAGCGGGGCCCCCGCCATCCCCACCGTCTACCTGATGCAGTTCATACTGCCGCGCCACCGGGACGGGCAGTTGCCGCCCGGGGTGCGGATCGCGGGGCCGAGCATCCGGATCGTACGGAACCACCCCGGCTATGTGGCGCGGCTGCAGCGCGAGGGGCACCGAGTGCACGTCTGGACCGTCGATGAACCGGAGGACGTCGAATTGTGCGTCCGCCTGGGCGTTGACGCGCTGATCACCAATCGCCCCAAACAGGTACTGTCCCAACTCGGACGCTCATAATGGGCATTACAAGGCGTGCACCGGCGCGTTCGGTACGTATTCGATCGTGACAAGTGCGTCACGCGATGCCACTTGGCCGGTTTCCGCTCCAGCACCGCGGGGCATTCATCCCGTGGCGTGGGGCTAAGGAGGTCTCGGGGGTGGCTTTGGTGGTGGCACGGCAGGTGCCGACGTCGTCGACCATGGCCGTACCCCATGGTCCTGCGGGCGTCCGTGCGGCAAGACAGCGGATGCGCATCGATTTGGGCAGGACTGGGGTATCGGATTCGGTCATAGACGACGCTGTATTGATCCTTTCAGAACTGCTCAGCAACGCATGGCGACATGGCCGCCCTTGGCGTTCCGACCATGGTGGCGGCATGGTCCGGGCCGCGTGGACCGTTGACGAGGACGACCGGCTGATGGTCGAGGTGACGGATGGCGGCGGACCCACAAGGCCGCTTCCGGCCAAACCGTCGGTGACCGCGCGCGGCGGCCGAGGACTGAACATCATCATGTCGCTGGCCGAGGAATGGGGCGTGCGGGACGACATCGGCGAAGTCACCGTATGGGCCCTTCTCCCGCCCGACGACGAATTCGCCCGCCGCGTCACGATTCCCTCGGATCTCTCCCTCGAGCTGAATCCCCACCTGGGCGCGGAACTGGCTTCCGGGCCGCGTCCGGGCCTCGACAACACGCATCTCGAGGCCGGTCTGGACGCCGGTCTCGACGCGAATCTCGGCTCGAACCTTCGCTCGGACCTCGATGCCGACCTGGGCCCCGGCCTCGGCTCGAACATCGAGGCGAACATCGAGGCGAACATCGACCCCGATTTCGATCGCGAGCTGGACTTCGCCGATCTGGACGAGCTCGCGTAGCCGACGCGGGTCAGGGAGCCGACGCGGTTCGGCCGAAGGGCTAGGCTCGCGCCCGTAAACCAGTCGTACGCGCCGTAGGAGAGCAACGCCACGGCCGTACGCAGACCGTCACGGGCGTGCGTACGCAGACCGCCACAGGCGTACGAGCAGGCCCTGAGCCGCACGATCGGGAGACAGCCTCACCATGGCCAAGAAGCGCCGCCCCCAGACGAAGGCCGCAGGCCCACGGGTCGCCAACGGCGAGATCCCCGTGGTGGGCGCGCGGGAGCCCTGCCCGTGCGGCTCGGGCCGTCGCTACAAAGCCTGTCACGGCAGGGAAGCCGCACACGCCGTCACCGAGCTGGTGCAGCGCCCCTTCGAGGGGCTCCCCGGCGAATGCGACTGGGTGGCCCTGCGCGAGCTGGTGCCCGCCGCGACCGTCGAGCTGACCCTCGCCGAGGGGCTGCCCGAGGGGGTTCCGTCGGTCACCCTGGCGACCGTGCTGCCCATGGCGTGGCCCGCGCTGCGCCGCGACAACGGCACCGTGCTGCTCGGCCTCCAGAACGACACGCCCTCCGGCGACATCAGCCGCGACCTGGCCGACACCCTGCGCCGCGCGCTGACCGCCGAGCCGGGCACCCCGGTCGCCGCCGAGCGGGCTCCGGGCGACGGTCCGCGGCTCCAGGATCTGCTCGACCCGAAGGGCACTTTCTCGCCGACCCTGCACGAGGGGTTCGAGTTCTGGCTCGAGGACGCCGCGAACGCGACCGGAGAGGTCGCCGCGTCCCTGGAACGGGCCAACGCGGCCGCGATCCCCACCGCCCGGCTCACCGGCGTGGAGGCGGCCTACTGGTGCGAGACGCCGGAGAAGAACCACCTGCGCTGGGTGATGTCCCACCCCGAGGAGAAGCTGCTGGACGCGCTCGCCCGGCTGCACGCCGCGGGTGTCTCCTCGCTCGGCGAGAACACCCGGCTGGTGGGCTCCTTCCGGGCCCATGGGCTCACGGTGCCGGTGTGGGATCTGCCACGCGGAATGAGCGCCGAGGACACCGAGAAGCCGGCCGTGGACCTCGCCGAACGGCTCGCGGAGGCGCTCGCCTCCGACGCCCCGCTGACGCCCGAGCAGCGGCGCGCCCGGGGCGGTCTCACCAACCGTCAGGTGACGCTGAGCTGACGTCCCCCGGACGGCCGGAGGGCGCCGCGGGAGTACGTGACGCCGCTCACAACTCACTGTTACGCCCTGCAAATCAACGTCCGGAAATCCGCGATCGAATTTGCTATCGGCCGATCTCTTGTTACGGTTCTAAAAGCCCGGTCGCTGGTGCATCCCCCGTCGCCAGCGACCGGGCGCTTCCATGTCCACGTCCGGACGGCGGCGTGGGACGGCGGGTGAGGTACGTACCAACTGCCGTCGGCAGCGTGGGAGTTGCTCCCGGGGCCCGGTAGGCCTGGTAAGGGAGTTGCCCCGGGCCCACAGGCACAGCGGGACCCACGGTGCGCGGCACTGGCTCGCGCAGAAAGCTCTCAGTGCCCTGCGCCCACGAAAAACGCCCGGCCCGGAGCCAGGACAGGCCGGAGCCAGGACAGGCCGGAGCCAGGACAGGCCCGGAGTCCAGGAAGTCGCCTCCCCGGCCTCCGAGCCCTCACACACCCGCGAGCGTCGCGCTCAGCGGTCCGCCGCGCTCAGCGGCCCCCGAACCCCCGCGCCCGGGGCCCGCCTCAGTAGGCGAGCCGGCTGCCTCCATCGGGCGCGCTGGTGCTGGCCTCGACCAAGGCGTTCACCACCGTGGCCACCTGGGGCAGCCAGGGCCGCCCGGAACGGCGCAGCGGCGGCCGCTCCCAGCGCACCCGCCCGGAGCCGGTCTGCGACGGCGGCAGCACCACGTAGCCGCCCTCGCCGTGGAACCGCAGCGAGCTGGGCACCCACTCCTGCTGGTTCAGCAGCTCGCCGAGGTCTTCGAGGGAGTACGGCTCCACCAGCAGCGACCAGCGGGTGGGCGTGGCGACCACCGGGCCGAGCCGCACACCCGCCCGGTCGAAGACCGCCAGCGCCCGCGCCCCGGCGACCGCCGGCAGGCTCACCGCGCAGGGCGCGTGGCCGCCCGTGGCCAGCAGGAGGGGCGCGGAGGGCCGGTTGCCCCACCACCAGCGCACCATGCGCTCGTCCGTGGTGGCGGCGAGGAGAACAGGGTCGAACGGATGTCCACCCGGAACCGCACATTCCGGGTCGGGGCAGCCGCACACTCGCGGCCGTCCGCCGCCGGACCGGAGTCCGACGCCAGGGACCACGGGCCACTGCCACTCGGTGGCGCAGGTGAGCGCCGCGCGCAGCAGCGGCGACCGCGCGCCGCGCCGCAGCGAGAACTTGCGTCGCCTTCCGAGGATCTCGCGCATGAGCGCTCGTTCCTTTCCGTTAACGCCGAGGGCTGTCCGTCGCACTACATCGCACTTCAGATGGCACTTCACTTGGACTTACGTGGCGCTGTCCGGCATCGTTCGGCCCGTCACAGCAGGTGGATCACACGTCACTGCGCGTACAAGCCAGCGCATCACGCCGCAGGCCGAGCGTGGAACGTGGCGAGGGGTGGCGCGCGCATGGCGCTTGCCGTCCGGTTGGTGCCTTCCTCGCCACTCGGGGATGGGCGCGGCCGTTGTGGTCTATGACGCCTGGACCGGCCGCGGGGTTCCGGGGCGATCCGAACTGCCCCTGCCCCTCTCCGATGTGTACCCGCCGCGGTGGAGACGACGCGCTGTCGAACGACGTCAGTCGACCTCGAAGGGACAGCCTAACGACTTTTTTTCGGCCAAGTTCAATTCCCCCCAGACACCAACAAGACCACCGGGACAATGCTGGACATCGCATCTGCGCTCCGTGTACATCTGGAGACAGTAGCGGCACAGTAGCGGCGCAGCACGACAGGGGGTTTGCGATGCTATTGAGCGAGCCGGACCCGGCGGGTGAAGGCAGCGGGCCATGAACTCGCCCCACGCGCCGAAAGTGGCTGGAATCGATCCTTCCCTCCCCTCGCCCACGCAAACTGCCGACCCCGTCACACCGCCCCTGGCCCCGCCCAACTCCGGTGTCCAGGACCGGCTGGCGGGCTGGGTCTCGGACCTCACCACCCTTCATGAGCTCACCGAGCGGCTGGTCCGGACCGACACCCTCGACGAGGCGCTGCGCGAACTGCTGCGCGCGGGCGCGTCCCTGGTCGGCGCCCGGCGCGGACTGGTGGCGCTCGAACCGGCCGACGGGCTCGGCCCGGTGATCACCGTGGGGCTCGGTCTCGGCCACGCCGACCTCGGCCAGATCGAGACCATCCCGCGCGGCTCCGCCTCCGCCGGTCATCTCCTGGACGGGCTGCCGGAGCCGGGCGGCGAGCGGCGCGCCGATGTGACCCATCCCGATATCGCCAGTGAGGCCGACCTCGACCCGCGCCACCGCGAGGTGGCCGCGCGGCTCGGCTTCTCCGCGAGCTACGCCGTGCCGCTGGACCCATTCGGCGCCGGCCCCCGCGCCACGCCCGGCCTTTCCGCCATCCCCGCGCCCGCCCCCGGCGGGGACGGGTCCGGCCCCGGCACCGGCTCCCCGGCGGGCGCGGGCGACCACCCGGCCCCCGGCGTCCCCGCCCCCGGAACGACAAGCGTCACCGACGCCCCGCGCGTCCCCGGCATCGGCCAGGTAGGTGAACCGGCCACCGCGCCTTCACCCGGCCTTGGGGCCGCCATGGGCGCCGGCGGCCCCTCCGGACGGCTCGGCGGCGCCGCCTGGCTCTACGACGAGCCCGCCGAGCCCGCGGAGCGCCAGCGCCATCTCGTGGGCCTGTACTGCCAGTACGCCGCCGCCCACATCGCCCGGCTGATCGAGCTCTCCCGCGCCCGCGCCGCCGTCGCGACCGTCCAGGAGGAGCTGCTGCCCACCCGGCTGCCCCGCGTCCCCGGGGTGCGCCTGGCCGTCCGCCACCACCCCGGTCCGCGCGGCGGCGGGTACTGGTACGACGCGCTGCCGCTGCCGGACGGGGCGCTCGGGCTCTCGGTGGGCGGGGTCTCCGGCTCCGGGCCGAGCGCCGTGGTCGCGATGGGGCGGCTGCGGGCCTCGCTGCGGGCGTACGCGGTGATGGAGGGCGAGGACCCGGTCGCCGTGCTGTCCGACCTGGAGCTGCTGCTGCGGCTCACCGAGCCCGCCCGCTCCGCGACCGCCCTCTTCGCCTACTGCGAGCCCGGCACGCGCAAGGTGGTGCTGGCCGGGGCCGGGCACTGCCCGCCGCTGCTCGCCGGGGAGCGGCGTACCGAGTTCGTGGAGACCACCCTGTCCGCGCCGCTGGGGATGCTCTCGTGCTGGGAGGCGCCCAGCGTGGAGGTCGCGCCGTCCTCCGGAGAGACCCTCCTCTTCTACAGCGACGGGCTGCTCCACCGCACCGGGGAGCCGATGGACCGGGCCTTCGCCCGGCTGCACACGGCCGCGGCGAGCGCTCCCAAGGGCGTCCGCGGCGACCCGGACGCCTTCGCCGACCATGTGCTCCGTACGGTGCTCCCCGACGGCCCGGCGGCCGCCGTGGGGCGGCCCTCGGAGGACGGCACGGAGGATCTCGTCCTGCTCGTGGCGCACTTCGACTGACGCGGGGCCCCCTTACGGACACTCAGCGGGGCCCCTTACGGACACTCACGGGTGCTCACGGCCGCGACTCGAGCGCGACCACGGCCCCCGCTGGAGCCGTGGTCACCCGGCGCCTCGGGCCCTCCCGGCCATCAGGCCCCGCACATACGATGGGAGGGGTCCAGTTCGAGGAGGAAGACGTGACCGAGGAGCCCACTTCCGAAGCCCCGGAGACCCCGGAAGGCGAGGAGCCCATCAAGCAGCGGAAGAACGGCCTGTACCCAGGCGTTTCCGATGAGCTCGCCGAGAGCATGAAGTCCGGCTGGGCGGACACCGAGCAGCACGACCTGGAGCCCCTCGCACAGGCTCCGCACACCGCCCGCCGCCGCGCCGCGCTCTCCGCGCGCTTCCCCGGCGATCGCCTGGTCATCCCCGCGGGCAATCTCCGCACGCGCTCCAACGACACGGACTACAGCTTCCGCGCCTCGACCGAGTACGCGTACCTCACCGGCGACCAGACCGAGGACGGTGTGCTGGTGCTGGAGCCCGAGGCGGGCGGCGGCCACACCGCGACGCTGTATCTGCTGCCGCGCTCCGACCGGGGGAACGGCGAGTTCTGGCTGGACGGCCAGGGCGAGCTGTGGGTCGGCCGCCGGCTCAGCCTTACGGAGGCCGAGAAGCGGCTGGGCCTGCCCGCCAGGGACGTCCGCAAGCTGGCCGACGAGCTCCGGGACGCCACCGGCCCGGTCCGTATCGTGCGCGGTCACGACGCCGGACTGGAGGCCGCCCTGACCGACAAGGTCACCGGTGAGCGCGACGAGGAGCTGCGGGTCTTCCTCAGCGAGCAGCGCCTGGTCAAGGACGAGTTCGAGATCGAACAGCTGCAGGCGGCGGTCGATTCGACGGCCCGCGGCTTCGAGGACGTCGTCAAGGTTCTGGACAAGGCGCGGGCGACATCGGAGCGCTATATCGAAGGAACGTTCTTCCTTCGGGCCCGGGTCGAGGGCAACGACGTCGGCTACGGCACCATCGCCGCCGCGGGCCCGCACGCCACCACCCTGCACTGGGTGCGCAACGACGGCCCGGTCCGCTCCGGCGATCTGCTCCTGCTGGACGCGGGCGTGGAGACCACCACCCTCTACACCGCCGATGTGACCCGCACCCTGCCGGTGAACGGCACCTACAGCCCGCTGCAGCGCAAGGTCTACGAGGCGGTCTACGAGGCCCAGGAGGCGGGCATCGCCGCGGTCCGGCCGGGTGCGAAGTACCGCGACTTCCACGACGCCGCGCAGCACGTCCTCGCCACCAAGCTCGTCGAGTGGGGTCTGGTCGAGGGCCCGGTGGAGCGGGTGCTGGAGCTGGGGTTGCAGCGCCGCTGGACGCTGCACGGCACCGGCCACATGCTCGGCATGGACGTCCACGACTGCGCCGCGGCCCGCACCGAGACCTATGTGGACGGCACCCTGGAGCCCGGCATGTGCCTGACGGTCGAGCCGGGGCTGTACTTCCAGCCCGACGACCTGACCGTGCCGGAGGAGTACCGGGGCATCGGCGTCCGGATAGAGGACGACATCCTGGTGACGGAGGACGGCAACCGCGTGCTGTCGGCCGCGCTGCCGCGGACCGCCGATGACGTCGAGGCGTGGATGGCCCGCCTCACCGGCTGAGGCGAGCCATGCGGCGGCTCATCGCCTGATCGTGTGGGTCCCTGTGGGGAGCGGCGGCGCCGCTCCCCACGGTGCCTTCAGTTCTGCCCCGGCACCTTGCGGGTGGTCACCGCGATCCGGTTCCAGGAGTTGATCGTGAAGATGAGGGCGATGAGCTGGGCCAGCTCCCGCTCCTCGAAGTGCCGGGCGGCCCGCTCGTAGACCTCGTCCGGGACGCCGCCGGGCAGCAGCGTGACCGCCTCGGTGAGCGCCAGGGCGGCCTGCTCCTTCTCGGTGTAGAACCCGGCCTCCCCGGCCTCCTCCCAGACCCCCACCAGGGCGATGCGCTCCTTGCTCTCGCCCGCCTCATGGGCGTCGGTGGTGTGCATATGGAGGCAGTAGGCGCAGTGGTTCAGCTGGGAGGAGCGGATCTGCACCAGCTCCACCAGGGCCGGGTCCAGGCCCTCGCGGGCGGCCGCGTCCAGGCTGATCAGCGCCTTGAACGCCTTGGGGGCGGCCTTCGCGAAGTTGACCCGCCCGGTCGTCCGCCGCGCCGCCGTCGCGGTCCGGGCCGCCGTCCCTGTCGCCGTCTGTATCGGTGTCGAAGTCGTCATGGGAATGAAATTAGGCCGCTAAGCGACCCTCTGTAGGGTGCATTTCCATGGCGGATTCATGGGTCAATTCGGCGGAGATCCTCGGCAGTGACCTCCATCTGGAGCTGACCCGCGCGGGCAGCCGCAGGACCGCCGTGATGGCCGCGCTGCGGGAGGCCATCCGCGACGGGCGGCTCGCCCCGGACACCCGACTGCCGCCGTACCGTTCCCTCGCCACCGACCTGGGCATCGCCCGGAACACGGTCGCCGACGCCTACGCCGAACTGGTCGCCGAGGGCTGGCTCACCGCCCGCCAGGGCTCCGGGACCCGGGTGGCGCCCCGCCCCGCGTCGCCCCCGCCCCGGCGGCGCGCGCCCGGCCGGGAGCGCGGCGGGCGGCCGTCCGGGGCGACCGGCGGCCGCCGCGGGCCTTGGCCCGCCCCGCGCCCGGCGCACAACCTGCTCCAGGGCCAGCCGGACGCCGCCTCCTTCCCCCGCACCGCCTGGCTCGCCTCGGCCCGCCGCGCCCTGGCCGCCGCGCCCCACGAGGCCTTCGGCCCCGGCGATCCGCGCGGCCGTCCGGAGCTGCGCCGCGCCCTGGCCGATTACCTCGCCCGCGTCCGCGGCGTACGCGCCGACCCCGAGCGGATCGTCGTCTGCGCGGGCTTCGCGCACGCGGTGCGGCTGCTGAGCGACACCCGGCTGCTGCGGCCCCGAATGGCCGTCGAGTCCTACGGCCTGGCCTTCCACCGCTCGCTGCTGAGATCGGCCGGGATCCGTATGGTCCCGCTCCCGCTGGACGCCGATGGCGCCCTTACGGAGGGACTGGCCGGCCTCGACGGTGTACGGGCGGTCCTGCTCACCCCCGCCCACCAGTTCCCCACCGGCGGTCCGCTGCACCCCGAGCGGCGGGCCGCGGCCGTCGCCTGGGCGCGGGAGAGCGGCGGTCTGGTGCTGGAGGACGACTACGACGGGGAGTTCCGCTACGACCGCCGTCCGGTGGGCGCCGTCCAGGGCCTCGACCCCGACCGGGTGCTCTACCTCGGCTCGGTCAGCAAGAGCCTCTCCCCGGCGCTGCGGCTGGGCTGGATGGTGCTGCCGGACCATCTGGTCGACGGCCTGCTGGCCACCAAGGGGGAACGCGAGGGCTGGACCGGCGTCCTCGACCAGCTGACCCTCGCCGACTTCATCGACTCGGGCGGCTACGACCGCCATGTGCGCCGTATGCGCCAGCAGTACCGCCGTCGGCGGGATCAACTCGTCGCCGCCCTCGCCGAACGCGCGCCCCATATCCGCGTCTCGGGGATCGCGGCCGGTCTGCACGCGGTGCTGGAACTGCCGCCCGGCACCGAGCGGTCGGCCCTGCGCGCCGCCGCCTGGCAGGGGCTGGCGCTCGACGGCCTCGGCGGCTACCGCCACCCGGACGCCACCACACCCCATCGCGACGGGCTCGTGGTGGGCTACGCGACCCCGCCCGAGCACTCGTTCGCGGGGGCGCTGGACGCGCTGTGCCGCGCTCTGCCGCCCGAACGGACGGCCACCTGAGGTCGCGGCGGCTCCCTGGCGTTGCGGCCGCCACCGGCGTTCAGGCGGCTCCCTGACGGTGCGGCCGCCACCTGGCGTTTCAGGCGGCTCCCTGACGTTCAGGCGATCATGACGCCCTGAGCAGCGCTCCCTCACGCCACTTGAGAATCTTGTCGAAGCTCACCACCACCCCGCCGCGGCCCGGACGGTCGCGGTAGCGGACATGGTCGGTGAGGGCCTCGATGAGAAAGAGCCCCCGTCCGTGCTCCGCCTGTGGCGGGGCCGGACTGCGCGGCTGCTGTGGTCTCGGCGCGCCCGCCGGACGCCGCTCGTTCCGGGTGCGGGCCTCGCGGCGGACGGTGCCGCGTCCGGCGAAGCCGGGGCCGGAGTCGGTGACCTCGATACGGCAGGTATCGCCGTCGATATAGGCCGTGACTCGATAATCCCCGCCCGTGCCGTCGCGACCCCCGTGCTCCACCGCGTTCGCACACGCCTCGGAGAGGGCGACCGACAGATCGTAGGAGATCTCCGGATCCACTCCGGCCGTCTCCATGGTGCCGAGGAGAAGCCGTCGTGCGAGCGGAACGCTCGCCGCCTCGCGGGGCAAATGGAGTGACCACCAGATGCTCATGCTCCAGCCTCCCGGCCGCGGCTCGACATACCGTTACGTATTGCCTGGGTCCATGGTCCGTAAGCGTGTTATTGACGTGACTCCGCTCATTCAGCGGACGCGCTCGATGCGCGAACCGGTGTATGAGCCTGTCCGGGTGTGCGCCGGTACGCCCCACCCGCCGTAGGGAACGCGTCCACCCAGTGGGATGATGGCGCGGCCATGGCCACCCCTGTCGCCCGTGCCGGCGCCGATCTGCGAATGCTGCGGGCCGCGGTCTTCACCGCGGTCTGCGTCGTGCTGTCCGCGGCGGGGCATGTACTGGGCTCCTGCGCCACCGTGCCGCTGTGGACGCTGGGCGTGGGCTGCGCGGCGATGTTCACGGTGGCGCTGTCGCTGGCCGGGCGGGAGCGGTCGCTGCCCGGGATCGCGGCCGTGCTGGCCGTCGGGCAGCTGGCGCTGCACGCGCTCTTCGCGCTCGGGCAGGACCGGGCCGCGGCGGCCGAGGAGGCCGCCCAGCGGGCCGACGCCGCCCAGGGCCGCGTGATCGGCCTGGCCGCCAGGCTGCTGTGCGCTTCGGGTCCCGGACGGCTCGACGCCGCGTCGGCCCATCGGATCGTCGCCCACGCGGGCATCGACCCGTCCGCCGCGCACGGCGGCCCGCACGCCATGCCGGCGTCCACCGCCCCGGCGGGGCAGGCGGCCGGGATGGAGAGCCTGCTGCCGTCGCTGCCCATGGCCCTGGGCCATCTGCTCGCCGCGCTGGCCATCGGCTGGCTGCTGCGCCGGGGCGAGATGGCCGTATGGCGGGCCGTGCGGCTGTCGGTGGACGGGGCCCGAGGGGTCGCCGAGGCCGCGCTCGTACGGGCGCTGCGCGCCGCCCTGAGGCTCGTACGGGTGCTCCTGGCCCCTTCGCAGGCGCTTTACGGCGGGCCGTGCCGTCCGCGCACGGCCGAGCGGGACGAGGGCGGGACGACGGCCCTCGTCCTCCAGCACAGCGTGATCAGGCGGGGACCGCCGGTCTGTGACCTCGCGGCCTGACCGACGCGACGCTCCTCCAGCGGGACCGGAGGGCGGCCGCGACGTCGCCGCACGCGCGCCCCCTCATCTGATCATTCCTGTTCCTGGAGTGTTGACATGAACGCCATGCGTCTCCGCCGTCTGCCGGTCCTCGGAGCCCTCACCGCGGGCGGGCTGGTGCTGCTCACCGCGGGCCCGGCCTTCGCGCACGTGAGCGTGCAGCCCGGCCAGGCCGAGAAGGGCGGTTACAGCACCATCAACTTCAAGGTGCCCAACGAGCGCGACGACTCCTCCACCGTCAAGCTCGAGGTGACCCTCCCCGCCGACCACCCCCTCGCCTCGGTGATGCCCCAGCCGGTCCCCGGCTGGGACGTCAAGGTCACCAAGTCCAAGCTCCCCAAGCCCATGGAGATGCACGGCGAGAAGATCACCGAGGCGGTCACCAAGGTCACCTGGACTGGCGGCAAGATCGAGCCGGGGATGTTCCAGCAGTTCCCGCTCTCGGTCGGCCAGCTGCCCGACGACGCCGACCAGCTCGCCTTCAAGGCCCTCCAGACGTACGACGACAAGGAGGTCGTGCGCTGGATCGAGGAGCCCAAGGAGGGTGCCGCCGAGCCCGAGAACCCGGCTCCGGTGCTCAAGCTGGTCGCCCCGGCCGAGGGCGCGGACGGCGATGGCGCCGCCGCGGCGTCCGGCCAGAAAAAGGACTCCGAGAAGGCCGGAGCGGAGAATTCCGCCTCCAAGGACGCCTCGGACGACGAGGACGGCAGCGACACCACCGCCCGGGTGCTGGGCATCGCGGGCATCGTCATCGGCGCCGCCGGTGTCGTCTTCGGCGTGATCGCCGGCCGCCGCCGCTCCGCCTGACCACCGACCACTCGACCGCATACGCGTGACCGCCGGTGACCACGGGTCCTGAACCGACCGCGTGATCCCGGCGGGGTGGCGGGCCCTCGTGCCCGCCGCCCCCGCGCGCCACCGATCCACCCCTCTTGGGAGAACAGCTCCATGCGCACCAAAATCCTGGCCACCGCGCTCGTCGCCGCCGCCGCGCTCACCCTCAGCGCCTGTGGCGGCTCGGACGACGGGGGCAAGGGCGACAACGCCGCCGCCGAGGTCAAGGGCGGCCAGAGGTCGGGGCAGGCCATCGTCCTCGACCAGGCGAAGGCCAAGCCGGACCTCGTCCTGACCGGCACCGACGGCAAGAAGTACGACCTGCTGAAGGAGACCAAGGGCCGGCCCACCCTGCTCTTCTTCGGCTACACCCACTGCCCGGACGTCTGCCCGCTGACCATGAGCAACGTCGGCATCGCCGTGAAGAAGCTCCCCAAGGCCGAGCGGGAGAAGCTGCGGGTCGTCTTCGTCAGCACCGACCCCGCCCGCGACACCCCCAAGCGGATCCGCTCCTGGCTGGACGCCCAGGGCGGCACCGACTTCGTCGGCCTGACCGGCGACTTCAACACCATCGAGGCCGCCGCGCGACCGCTGGGCATCTACATCGAGAAGCCGAAGAAGGAGAAGGACGGCAGCATCACCGTCAGCCACGGCGCCGAGGTGATCGGCTTCTCGCCCAAGGACGACAAGGGCCACTGGATCTACACGACGGAGGCCACGGCGGATCGTTACGCCAAGGATCTGCCAAAGATCATCGAGGGGCGGAACCCGTGATGGTGACCGGCCCCGGCATCCGTAAGGCGACCGCCGTGGTCCTCACCGTCGGGCTGTCCGCCGCGCTCGCCGCCTGCGGGAGCGAGGACAGCGGCGGCGGGGACAGCGGGGAGCACGCGGGCCACAAGGGCGCCCCGAAGCTGTCCGTGAGCGGGGCCTATGTCTCGCAGCCGCCCATGGACGACATGGCGGCGGGCTACCTGGCCGTACGGAACGCCGGTGGCGGCGCCGACGAGCTCACCTCCGTCACCACCCCGCTCGCCTCCGAGGTCACCCTGCACACCACCAAGGGCAACCGGATGAAGCAGGTGAGCTCGCTCGATGTCCCCGCCGACGGCCGGCTCGAGCTGACCAGCGGCGGAGATCATCTGATGCTGACAAACCTCACCCACCGGCCGAAGGTCGGTGAGAGGGTCAGCTTCACCCTTCACTTCGCCACCTCCGACCCCATCGAGATCAAAGTCCCGGTCGAGCCGACGACGTACCGCCCCAAGGACTGACGCCCGATGCCCTCGCTGACCTCCCTGGCCCCCGCCGGGCCCACCGCGACTCGCACCCGGACCACCGCGACCGCCCGGCGGCTGATGGCGGTCTGCGGCACCCTGCTCGCCGCGCTGCTGTGCGCGCTGAGCGTGGGCGCGAGCTCCGCGTCCGCGCATGCCGCGCTCACCTCGACCGACCCCGCCGACGGCTCGGTGGTGAAGACCGCCCCCAGGGAGGTCACGCTGAACTTCTCGGAGGGCGTGCTGCTCTCCGGCGACTCGGTACGCGTGCTCGACCCCAAGGGCAAGCGCGTGGACACCGGGAAGACCGCCCATGTCGACGGCAAGTCGTCGACCGCCGCCGCCGGGCTGCACTCCGGACTGCCGGACGGCACCTACACGGTGGCGTGGAAGGCGGTCTCGGAGGACAGCCACCCGGTGAGCGGCGCGTTCACCTTCTCCATCGGCGCCCCGTCCAAGACCGAGGCGAAGGTGCCCACGGGCGAGGCGTCCGACTCCACCGTCAGCACGCTCTACGGGATCGGCCGGTACGCCGCCTACGGCGGTTTCGCGGCGCTCGTGGGCGGCTGTGTGTTCGCCGGGGTCTGCCGGTCCTCGCGCCCGGTGCGGAAGATCGCCGTGGGCGGCTGGGTGACGGTCTTCACGGCCAGCCTGCTGCTGTTGCTGCTGCGCGGTCCGTACACCGACGGCGAGGGGATCGGCGGGATCCTCGACCTCGGCAGGCTGGGCGATGTGCTGTCCACCAAGCCGGGCGCGGCGCTGCTGTCCCGGCTGCTGCTGCTCGGCGCGGCGGCGGTCTTCCTGGCCGTCCTCTTCGGCTCGTACACCCGGCGCACCGGGGAGGGGGAGGCGGACGCGCGGCGCCGCCAGGACCTCGCCTTCGGGCTCGGCTTCGGCGGCACCGTGATGGCGGTGGGCCTCGCCGCCACCTGGGCGATGGCCGAGCACGCCTCGGTGGGCCTGCAGCGGCAGCTGGCCATGCCGGTGGACGTGATCCATCTGATCGCGGTCGGGGTCTGGCTGGGCGGTCTGGCCTCACTCGCGGTGACGCTCCGGGCGGGCGAGCCGATCGGGCGGGCGGCCGTGCGCCGCTTCTCGCGGCTGGCCTTCGGCTCGGTCGTCGCCCTGGTGGTCACCGGGCTGTACCAGTCGTGGCGGCAGGTGGGCTCCTGGGGCGCGCTGACCGACACCGAGTACGGGCGATGGCTGCTGGTCAAGGTGGGTCTGGTGGCGGTGCTGGTGGGCATCGCCGCCGTCTCGCGCCGCTGGACCGGGCGCCTTACGGATGGCACGGAGGCGGCCGAGGCAGAGGCGGACGCGGAGGCCAAGGCGGGGAGCGACGCCGAGACCGATGTCGAAGCCACGGCCGACACGGCCAAGGCCGAGACCAAGGCCAAGGCCGAGACCAAGGCCAAGGCCGAGACCAAGGCCGGAGCCAAGGCCGCGGTGAAGGCCGCGCGGCCGGTACGTACCGGTGCGGCCGACGCGGCGGTCGGCAACCTCGCCGACGCCTCTGCCGACGCCTCTGCCGACGACGCCGAGTCCGGTGACGGGCCCGGCGACGACTCCGGTACCGGCGCCGCCGATGACGATCCCGTACGCACCGCCCAGCTCGCCCGTCAGCGGGCCGCCAAGGACAAGACCGCCACGCTGCGGGAGCGCGACGCCGACCGCGAGCGCAGCGGGCTGCGCCGCTCGGTGCTCGCCGAGACCATCGTGGCCGTCGTGCTGCTCGCGGTGGCCACCGTGCTCAGCGGCACCCAGCCCGGCCGGGCCGAAACCGAGCAGGCAAGCGCCCCGGCCAGGACACCCGGCGACCAGCTGAACGTCGACCCGGTGAGCGTGCTGATCCCCTACAACACGGGTCCCAAGAGCGGCCGCGGCAAGGCCGTGGTGATGATCGAACCCGCTCTGCCGGGTGACAACGCGCTGCATGTCTTCACCACCGACCTGGCCGACCGTCCCGTGGACGTGCCCGAGGTCAAGCTGTCGCTGACGCTCAAGGGCAAGGGGATCGGGCCGCTGCGCATCCCGCTCGAGCGCCTCTCGACCGGGCACTGGAGCGCCAAGACCGTCCAGCTCCCCATGGCGGGCACCTGGCAGCTCTCCCTGACCGTACGAACCTCCGACATCGACCAGGTGACGGAGACCAGGAACGTGAAAGTCGCGCAATGACCACAGAGCAACCACCCTCGTCCGGCATCTCCCGGCGGCGTCTGCTGGGTTCGGCGGGCGCCGCCGGAGCGGCCGGACTGGTCGTCGGCGGAGCCGCCGGAGCCTACGCGTCCGAGGCGACGCGGGAGGCCCCCGCGCCCCTCAGCTCGCTGGGCGCGACCGCCGTGCCCTTCCACGGCAGGCGCCAGGCGGGCATCACCACCACCCTCCAGGCCCACGGGCATCTCCTCGCCTTCGACCTGGTGCCCGGTGCGAACCGTAAGGCGGCCGCCGCACTGCTGCGCCGCTGGTCGCGGACGGCCAAGGAGCTGATGGCGGGCGAGGCCCCACCGGATGACACCGGGATCGCGCTCGACGCCGGTCCCTCCTCCCTTACGGTCACCTTCGGCTTCGGCCGGACGTTCTTCGGCAAGGCGGGGGTCGAGGACCGGCTGCCGGAGGCGCTCGCCCCGCTCCCCGACTTCGTCTCGGACGCGCTCGACCCCAAGCGCAGCAACGGCGATCTGTGGATCCAGATAGCCGCCAATGACGCGCTGGTCGCCTTCCACGCGCTGCGCGCCCTGCAGCGCGAGGCCGCGGACACGGCCCGCCTACGCTGGCAGATGAACGGCTTCAACCGGTCCCCCGGCGCCACCGGTCGCCCCATGACCACCCGCAACCTCATGGGCCAGATCGACGGCACCAACAACCCCAAGCCGACCGACGACGACTTCGAGCGGCGGATCTTCGTACCGGAGAGGGGCGAGCCCGCGTGGATGGCGGGCGGTTCCTACGCGGTCGTCCGGCGCGTCCGGATGCTGCTGGACTCCTGGGACAACCTCTCCCTGGAACGGCAGGAGAAGGTGGTCGGCCGCCGCAAGTCCGACGGCGCCCCGCTGTCCGGCGGCACCGAGACCACCCCGGTTCAGCTCGACAAGGTCGACAAGAACGGTGCGCTGGCCATCGCGGGCGCCGCCCACGTACGGGTCGCGGCGCCCGCGTCCAACCAGGGCGCCGCGATGCTGCGCAGGCCCTTCTCGTACCACGACGGCTTCCGCGACGACGGGGCGCCGGACGCGGGGCTGCTTTTCATCGCCTGGCAGGCGGATCCGATGAAGGGGTTCGTGCCGGTGCAGCGGAAGCTGGACCTGGGCGACGATCTGTCGCGGTTCCTGCGGCACGAGGCCAGCGCCCTGTTCGCGGTGCCTCCGGGCTGCGCCCCGGGAGAGTACGTGGGTCAGGCACTCTTGGAGGGATAGGAAAAAGGGGACGAGCCGCCCCAGGGCATCGCGTCCAAGGGGTGTCCATACGGGTGTCCACCATGCGGGTCGGAGGCCCCGGCCGACGCGGGTATCGTGGCGGTCTCGTCTGATCACAGGGAGCGACCGTGATGTCGGCCAGCCGCTACGCCTACCTCGGCCCCGAGGGCACCTTCACCGAGGCCGCCCTGCGGTCCATGCCGGAGGCCGCCACCCGGGAGCTGGTGCCGATGGTCTCCGTGCCGGTGGCGCTCGACGCGGTGCGCTCCGGAGCCGCGGCGGCCGCCCTGGTGCCCATCGAGAACTCGGTCGAGGGCGGGGTCACCGCGACCCTCGACGAGCTCGCCACCGGCGAACCGCTGATGATCTACCGCGAGGTACTGCTGTCGATCAGCTTCGCGCTTCTGGTGCGGCCGGGCACCGCGATCGCGGACATCAAGACGGTGACCGGGCATCCGGTGGCCCAGCCCCAGGTGCGCAACTGGCTGGCGGCGAACCTCCCGGACGCCGTGTGGGAGTCGGCCGCCTCGAACGGGGACGGCGCGCGGCTGGTGCAGGAGGGGCGGTACGACGCGGCGTTCGCGGGCGAGTTCGCGGCGTCCAGATACGGTCTGGAGCCGCTGGTCACCGACATCCACGACGCACAGAACGCGATGACCCGCTTCGTGCTGGCCGGACGCCCCGCCCGGCCCGCCGCCCGGACGGGCGCGGACAAGACCTCCGTGGTGATCTGGCTCGGTGACGACCACCCGGGCGCGCTGCTCGAGCTGCTCCAGGAGTTCTCCGCGCGCGGGGTCAACATGATGCGAATCGAGTCGCGCCCGACCGGCGAGGGCATCGGCCGCTACTGCTTCTCGGTGGACTGTGAGGGGCACATCACCGACCGGCGGGTGGGCTCGGCCCTGATGGGGCTGAAGCGGATCTGTCCGAAGGTCCGATTCCTGGGCTCGTACCCCCGGGCGGGTGTGACGGCCGACGACATGGCGCCGCTGCGGCCCGGGACGTCGGATGAGGCGTTCACGGAGGCGGCGGAGTGGCTGGCCCGCTGCCAGGACGGCCGGGCCTGAGCCGGGCCTGCGCCGGACCCGCGCCTGAGCGGCCCCGGAGCGGTCTCCCCGGCCCCGCGCCGGAGCCCGTCAACACAATCGCTGCGGAAAAGTTATCCACAGGCTGATGTCTCGCGCTGGGGATAAGTCGACATCATCAATCAGGCGCAGCGGGCGTATCGCGACATTCTTCGCGTTGACTGTCATTGCCGGACATCACTCACTTGTCAGCTCAATTCGCTCGGCCAACTCTTTGGAGTGAGGGATTCCTCTCTTGTGGAGCGTGTGAACGCGGTTTGACAGGGGAATCCATCGCCGAGCATCTGGGCGGCCTTAACGATCACTGCGGCATCCACAGATCTCACACACAGCCTGTGGATAACTTCGGGGATCCCCCCATGCCTGTGGACAACCAGCCCCCAACTCACCCTGCCCACAAGGACAGAAGGTCGACTCGGCGCCGCCTCTTTGCCCCTTTTCGGGGAATGCGGAAGCATTCCTTGACGGTGGCCGTCACAGGAATTCCCCGGTTTACCCACAGCCCCAAAAGGGGGCAAAGCAGGACGCAAAGGAATATCGTGTCGAGCACCCGAGGTCACACCGGTAACCTGGGGGGGTGATTGACCTTCGCCTGCTCCGTGAGGACCCCGATCGTGTGCGCGCCTCCCAGCGCGCTCGTGGAGAGGACGTCGGCATCGTCGACGCGCTCCTGACCGCCGATGAGCGGCGCAGGTCCTCCAGTGTCCGCTTCGACGAGCTGCGCGCCGAGCAGAAGGCGCTCGGCAAGCTCATCCCCAAGGCCTCCGGTGACGAGAAGGCCGAGCTGCTGAAGAAGGCGGGCGAGCTCTCCGCCGCCGTCAAGGCGGCCGACGCCGAGCAGGACGTGGCCGCCGAGGAGACCCAGCGGCTCCTGCTCCAGCTGGGCAATCTGGTCCACCCCGCGGTCCCGGTCGGCGGCGAGGACGACTTCGCCGTCCTGGAGACCGTCGGCACCCCGCGCGACTTCGAGGCCGAGGGCTTCGCGCCCAAGGACCACCTGGAGCTCGGCGAGCTGCTCGGCGCGATCGACACCGAGCGCGGCGCCAAGGTCTCCGGCTCCCGCTTCTACTACCTGACCGGCATCGGCGCCCTGCTGGAGTTCGCCCTGGTGAACGCGGCGATGGCGCAGGCCACCGAGGCGGGCTTCACCCCGGTGCTCACCCCGGCGCTGGTCAAGCCGAAGGCCATGGAGGGCACCGGCTTCCTCGGCCAGGCCGCCGAGGACGTCTACCACCTCGACAAGGACGACCTCTTCCTGGTCGGCACCTCCGAGGTGCCGCTGGCCGCGTACCACATGGACGAGATCCTGGAGGCGGACCAGCTGCCGCGGCGCTACGCCGGGTTCTCCTCCTGCTTCCGCCGTGAGGCCGGGTCGTACGGCAAGGACACCCGGGGGATCTTCCGGGTGCACCAGTTCGACAAGGTCGAGATGTTCGTCTACACGACGCCGGAGGAGGCCGAGGCCGAGCACCAGCGGCTGCTGGAGTGGGAGAAGCAGTGGCTGACCTCGCTGGAGCTGCCGTTCCGGGTGGTCGACCTGGCCTCGGGCGACCTGGGCTCGTCGGCGACGCGGAAGTTCGACTGCGAGGCGTGGATCCCGACGCAGGGCAAGTACCGCGAGCTGACCTCGACCTCCAACACCACCGAGTTCCAGTCGCGGCGGCTGTCGATCCGGATGCGCGAGGGCAAGCGGGTCCGTCCGCTGGCCACGCTCAACGGCACGCTGTGCGCGATCACCCGGACCATCGTCGCGATCCTCGAGAACCACCAGCGGGCCGACGGGTCGGTGCGGGTGCCCGAGGCGCTGCGGCCATTCCTCGGCGGACGCGAGGTCCTGGAACCGGTCGCACGGTGAGCGGCGGCGACGATCTTCCGTACCGACTGGTCGCGACCGATCTCGACGGGACGCTGCTGCGCCCCGACCACACCGTCTCGGCGCGGACCCGTGACGCGCTCACCGCGGCCACCGCGGCGGGCGCCGCGCACATCGTGGTCACCGGGCGGACCGTCCCGGTGGCCCGGCACATACTCGACGACCTCGACTACGAGGGGCTCGCGGTGTGCGGCCAGGGCGCCCAGCTCTACCACGCGGGCGAGCACCGGCTGCTGACCTCCGTCACGCTGGACCGGCAGGTGGCGCTGCTGGCGCTGGAGAAGATCGAGGCGGAGATCGGCCCGCTGTTCCTGGCCGCGGCCCGCGACGGGCTGGACGGCGAGGTGCTGTTCGGCGAGGGGTACCGGATGGACCACGAGGGGATGTCCCTGGTGCCGTTCACCGAGCCGGCCGAGCTGTGGTCGGAGCCGATCAGCAAGCTCTACATCCAGCACGCCGAGTTGGGCGACGACGCGCTCGCGGACGCCGCCCGGACGGCCGCCGGGGGCCTGGTCGGGGTGACGATGGCCGGCACCGGACTGGTGGAGCTGCTGCCGCTGGGGCTGACGAAGGCCACAGGCCTGTCGATGGCCGCGCGACGGCTGGGGATGACCGCGGCGGACGCGATCGCCTTCGGCGACATGCCCAATGACATCCCGATGTTCGGCTGGGCCAGGCACGCGGTCGCGATGGCCAACGCGCACCAGGACCTCAAGGCCGTCGCCGACGAGGTCACCGCGTCCAACACGGAGGACGGCATCGCGGTGGTGCTGGAGCGGCTCTTCCCGGCGGCGACGAGCAGATGAACCGGCCGGACGCCGGTGCGGCCCCTCGGCGGACCGCCCGGCATCCGGGCTCGGCGTCGCGGGGATGGTCTGCCCGCGGCGCGGATGATCAGCCGAAGACCTTGACCGCCTGGTAGTACGTCCAGGCCGTGCCGTCGCACGACGTCTTGGTGGCACCGCTGTAGGCGCTGCACACCCGCTTCAGGTCCTCGTAGAAGGCGCTGTCGATGCGCGCCTTGTTGGCGTCGAAGATGCCCATCGCCTTGTGGTTGCGGTAGCCGAAGTCATGCCGGGCGCAGGCGGTCTGGAAGGGGAAGCCGAACGGGTTGTCGGGGGAGCTGCTGCAGTAGTCGGTGGACCAGTCGAACTGGTAGGAGGCCCAGGCACCCTGGTTGTTCCGCGCCGCGAGCCAGGTGTTGTAGCTGCTGGCGCTGGTCTGGGTCCAGCTGGCGAGGACCTGCTGCTTGTCCGCGGGGACGGCCTGGGCGGGTGCGGCCAGGGCGATGGTGGCGGCCGCGGTGACGGCTGTGGCGGCGAGACTCGTGACGAGACGGCGCATTCGGGATTCCCTCCGTTTTCACTGCTGACGCCCCCTCAAAAGCTCGTGGCCAAGGGAGGGGGCGGCGCGGTGTGATCCAGCGCACGCCAAGAGTTCGCCAGGTCCCTGACAACCGTCAAGATCTACATCGACGTAGAGATGAACAGAGTTCGACCACCAGAGTTTCGGAGTTTCCTCCAACTACCGCTGCGGAACGGGCCGTTCAGGAGGGACGCCAGGGCACCCGGGAGGGAGGGGTGAGCAGCGGCCCCGGCCCCTTGACGCGGCGGAGGATCGGGCTGGTCTCCATGTCCCGTACGGAGGTCAGCTCGGCGATACGGGTGGTCAGATAGGCGTAGAGGGCCGGGACATCGGCGCAGACCACGGTCGCCAGCAGATTCTTCGTTCCGGTGGTCGCACATGCGAACGCCACCTCGGGGTGGTTCGCGAGCGTCTGCCCGGTGACGGCGAGCTCCGACGGGCGTACCGACAGCCATATCGCGGTGGTGATGCCCTGGTTGAACAGCCGCTGGGAGTAGTCGACGTCGAAGTACAGGGTGCCGTCGGCGCGCAGATCGGCCAGCCGGCGGCGCACCGTGGACTGCGACCAGCCGGTGGCGGCGGCCAGTTCGGCCAGCGGCGCCCGCCCGTCCCCGGCGAGGACGTCCAGCAGCTTGCGGTCCCCGGCGCTCACCGGCCCGCGCGGGCCCTTCGACCGGTCCGGGGCGGGCGTGCGCAGCCGCGCGATCTGCTCGGCCGTCAGCGTGTCGGACTTGTTGACCAGGCCCTGCTCCCCGCCGAAGTACTCATGCAGCACACAGTGCGCGCTCACCCCCACCACCCGTGGGGTCTGCGGGAGTTTGCGCAGCAGCAGGGCGTCGCTGTCCTGGCCGGACGCCGCCCGTGTCGACGCGGCGACCTCGGTGCCGTCGGAGAGCACGTGCACCCAGGAGGTGTCGGGCCGCCGGGCCATCGCCTCGGCCACCGGCAGGGCGGCGTCCGGCAGGCACCGCACCCGTACCAGCCAGACCACGTCGCCGACCGCCGCCGGGTCGGTGAGCCCCAGCACCCTGATCGCTCCGGTCGTCCGCAGCCGGGTGTAGCGGCGGGCCACGGTCTGGTCGGAGACGCCCAGCACCTCGGCGAGCCGGCTGAAGGGGGCCCGGCCGTCGAGTTGGAGGGCGTGCACCAGCGCCCGGTCCAGGTCGTCGTACGCGTCGGATTCCACCGCACCAAGCTAGCGGCTGTCGGATATCGCCGCCGGGGTCGGGGCCGGCTGGGAGAACCAACCGGGTCGGGGCGACCGTAAGAGCCGCGGGAACCGCCCTCGGGGCCGGCCCCGCCTCCCATTGTCGGAATGTGCCGGATCCCGGAGTCAGTCATGCGCAGATCATGGTGGCCGCTCGCCGCCATCACCCTTGGCAATTTCATGCTGTTGATAGACGTCACGATCGTGAACACCGCGCTGCCCCAGGTGGCACGGGGGCTGGACGCGTCCTTCACCTCCCTCCAGTGGGTGATGGACATCTACGCGCTGGCGCTGGCCGCGCTGCTGATGGTGGCCGGATCGGCGGCGGACCTCTTCGGACGGCGGCGGCTGTACCTGGTCGGCCTCGCGGTGTTCGCGATCTCCTCCCTGGTCTGCGGCCTGGCACCGGACGCCGGGATGCTGATCGCGGCCCGCGCCGTGCAGGGGGTGGGGGCCGCGGCCATGTTCGCCACCAACACCCCGCTGCTGATGGCGACGTACTCCGGCCGCGACCGCGGAATCGCCTTCGGCGTGTGGGGCGGTACGAGCGGGGCGGCCGCGGCGGTCGGCCCGGTGCTGGGCGGGGTGCTGACCGAGTATGTCGACTGGCGTGCGATCTTCCTGGTCAATCTGCCGCTGACGGCGATCGCGGTGTGGATCACGGTCCGTTCCATCGAGGAGTCGCGCGGGGCGGCCGGGGTGCGCATCGACTGGCCGGGCGCCGCCTCGTTCACGGTGTGCGCCGGGGCGCTGACGTACGGGCTGATGCGGGGCGGCGAGGAGGGCTGGGCCGACACCGGCACGGTCACCGCGCTGGTGGCGGCCGCGGTCGCGCTGGTCGCCTTCGTCCTGCTGGAGCGCGGGAAGCGGCAGCCGCTGCTGGACCTGGGGCTGATGCGCCGACCGACGTTCGCGGTGCTCATGGCGGCGGCCCTGCTGCTCCAGGCGGCGGCCTTCCCGTACCTCACCTACGCCGGGCTGTGGCTGCAGTCGGTGCTGGGGATGAGCCCGGTGCGGGCGGGGCTCGCGGTGACGCCGATGGCGGGCATCTCGCTGGTCGTCGGCGCGGCGGGCGGACGGCTGCTGGACCGGGTCGCCCCCGGGCGGGCACTCGGCGGCGGACTGCTGCTGGTAGGCGCGGGGGCGCTGGTCAACGCGTCGATGGTGACCCCGGACTCGGACTGGACCGCCTTCGTCCCCGGCCTGGCCCTGGCCGGCCTGGGGATCGGCCTGGCCATGCCGGTGCTGGTCTCGGCCGCCCTCGGCTCGGCCCCGCCGGAACGGGCGGGCATGGCCAGCGGCGCGGTGAACACCTTCCGGCAAATGGGCTATGCGCTGGGGATCGCCGTCCTGGGCACGGTGTTCGCGACCCGGGTGCGGGACATGGTGGACGGCGGCGACACCGTCCCGGCCCGCGCGGCCGGGCAGGCCGCGGAGGCCATCAGCGGCGGCCACGCCGACGCCGTGATCGCCGCCGCACCCCCGGCCCGGGCGGACGCGGCGCGCGCCCTGGTCCACGAGTCGTTCGCGGCCGGTCTCGACCGCATCTGCGTCATCGCGGGCATCGCCGCCCTGGCGGCGGGCCTGTTGGTCCTCGCCGTCGTCCGTGGCGGCCCCGGCGGCACGCCCCGGAAGCCGACCCCCGAGAAATCCCCGCCGGAGCCGGTCCACGTCTGAGCGGCGGCCGACACGATACGACTCGCTACAACGAGGGGCGGGCGCCCGACGGCGCCCGCCCCTCGCGGCGTTGAGGCCGACATCCGTCAACGCAGCGCGGTGCGAGTAACCCTCCCGCGATCGGATCGTTGTTCCATATACGCGTTATGCGCGGAGGCAACGCGAGCTGGAGCCTCGGCCGGGCGACGGATCGACGGGCAGCGATGTCACGGCGATTGGGTCCGAAAGAGGTTGGCAGCCTCCGCTCCTGGTCCCTGGATACGGGCGGCCTGGCCCCTGGCTGGTGGGGCGTGACCACCACTCGAATCCACACCGGAAGGCACACCTATGCCACCCGAGATCGCACTACTGGAGTCGCGCGCGCTGCGCGACAGCGTCATCGAACGGACGGATGTCCTCGACAAGGTCAAGGTCCTGATCACGCTGCCCGATGGGCTGCATATCACTACGCGCATGGTCGCGGAGTACTTCGAGGTTGGGGAGGAAGCCGTCAAGAGTCTGGCCAAGCGGCATCGGGAGGAGTTCCAGAGCAACGGGATGCGTATCCTCCGAGGCTCTGAGCTGCAAGTCTTTGAAAGGTCCAACTTGGACCTTTCAGATTCGAGTTATCCACAGGGCCGCGCCCACCTGACCCTGTACCCCCGCCGCGCGGTGCTCAATATGGCGATGCTGCTGCGGGACAGCGATATCGCCAGGCGGGTACGCACCTACCTCCTCGATGTCGAGGAGTCGACCCGGAGCGGACCGGCAGGCGGAGCGGAACGGCTTCCGCTCGAACAGATCCTCACCGAGCGGACGCTGGCCGGGCCGATCGGGACACGTCTCGAGGCCGTCGAGGCGTGTCTGGCGGATGTCGGCTCCACGCTGCGGGAGCTGGCGCCGTGGATGGCCAGGGTCTCTGCCCGGCTGGACGGCATGGACCGGCGGCTCGACGCACATGGGCGGGTCATCTGCGCCATGAGCGAGCGGCTCTGTGATCTCGGCGAGGACATGACCGAGGTCCGCAGGGACGTCGCCACGCTCAAGGCCGAGGCGGCTCAGCGACGGGCGCGGCGAGCCAAGCGGCGGCGCGCGTAGGGGACCGGAGAAGCTCGGTGGTCGGGGTGGCGACCCGCCCACCGGGCTTTTCGCAGCCGAGCTGTAGCACGCGGGGATGCTGCGGTCCCGGCAGGGCGAGGGCACCTTCGTGGTCTCGCCCTGCCGAGGTCATGCGGGATGTGCGGCGCGCCGGGATCCGGGATGTGTTCTTCTTGCCACGCCCGCACACCCCCGGCCCCGAGGCCGAGCCCCTGCTCGTGGAGGCCGAGACGGATCTGCGGCCGACCCTCGAGGTGACCGCCGCGCGGCGGACCCTGCGGGCCCACCCCGCGCTTGTCCTGATCGGCATCGTGCTGGCGTCGCTCAACATGCGGGCCGCGCTCGCCGACGTTTCCCCGCTCCTCGGCGAGATCAGCGGCCACTTCGGGCCGTCCGCGACCACGGGCAGCCTGGTCACCACCATTCCGCTGATCTTCATGGGCCTTGCCTCGCCCTTCGCGCCCCGGTTCGCCCGGCGCTGGGGCACCGAGGCGGTGCTGCTGAGCGCGCTGGTGCTGCTGCTCGGCGGCATACTGCTGCGGGTGGCGCCGCCCGTCATGGCGGTCTTCGCCGGGGGGCGCCCTCGTCGGCAGCGGGATCGCGTTCCTCAATGTGCTGATGCCGGGCCTGGTCAAGCGGGGCTTCCCGCACCGGGCCGCCGGGATGACCGCGCTCTACACCACCTCGATGATCGGCGGGGCGACGGTCTCCGCCGCCTCCGCCGTGCCCCTGGAGAACGCGCTCGGCGGCTGGCGGGGTTCGCTCGCCTCGTGGTCGCCTGGGGCTATCTGCTCGCCGCGGTGGGCCCGCTGGCGCTCGGCGTGGTGCACCGGATCACCGGCGGCTGGGCGCTGCCGCTCACGCTGATGCTGGCGGTGTGCGGGGCGCTGGCGGTGCTGGGGCTGGGCCCGGGCCGCGACCGCAGGATCCGGTCCTGAGCGGCGGCCGACGCGGCCCCGCACACGCGGTGGCGGCGGCCGTCATTCCGACGGCCGCCGCCACCGCGGAGACGATCTGCGGCCGCTCCGCCGTTCGGGCGCGATGGCGACCGTAAGGCGTGCACGGACCGCTGGGCGGTCTTCGGGGGCATCACCTCGCGCCGGTGGTCACTCCGGGCTCACTCCTCCCCGGCGAGGGTCAGTGTGCGCAGCTTGCGGCCCGCGTACCAGGTCGCGGCCACGGTCACGGCCAGCAGCAGGATGACGCCGGTCGCCAGGCCGACGTCCGACGTGATCACATCGCCGTCGGCGACCTTCTGCGCGAGCGCCAGCGCCCACTGCTGCACGCTGAGCTTGCGGGCCCCGGCCACCAGGCTGCCGAAGAAGGTCTCCCAGACCAGGGCGTAGACCAGCCCCGCGATCACCGCGTGCCGGGTCACGGTGCCCAGCAGCAGGAAGACCGCGCTGTAGGCGACGGAGGCCACGGCGGCGGCGACGGCGTAGCCGACGGCCAGCTGATTCGCGTTGCCGTTCAGCACGAAGCCCGCGAGGAGGGTGGGGATCGCGGAGAAGGCGACCGTGACGCCGATCGCCACGATCAGCTTGGTGATGATGATCGTCGGCCGCTTCACCGGCTTGGCCAGCAGATAGATGACCGAGCCGTCGTCGATCTCCGGGCCGATCGCGCCCGTACCGGCGATCACGCCGATCAGCGGGACCATGGTGGCCATCGCGAAGCCGCCGAGGATCGCATCGGCCGTGTCGTCGTCCGCGCCGGTCAGCAGCCGTACGGCGAGCGAGATGATCAGCAGCAGACCGGGGAGGGTGAAAAGGATCAGCGCACGGCGGCGGCCGAGCAGGGCCCGGTAGGTGAGCCGCGCGACGGTGGGGTGGTAGAGCGAGGACATCGCTGTGGGCTCCTTTCAGGCCGCGACGAGGTAGGAGAAGACGCTCTCCAGGGACTCGTCGGAGGGCGAGACCGTGAGGAGTCGGATGCCCTGGTCACGGGCGACCCGGGGCAGCAGTTCGGTGAAGCGGGCGAAGTCCACCGCCTGGATGTGCAGCCCGCCGTCGACGCCCGTGCTCGCGTCGACCTCGATACCGGTGGTCGACGGGTCGGCGATCAGGGCGGCCGCGAGCGCGCGGTCGTCGCTGGACCGGACGAGATAGCGGTGCGGACGGTCCGTCATCAGCCGGCGGATCTTGCGGAAGTCGCCGGAGGCGGCGTGCCGCCCCGCGACGATCACCTCGATATGCGCCGCCAGCTGTTCGACCTCCTCGAGGATGTGCGAGGAGAACAGCACGGTGCGGCCCTCGGCGCCCATCCGCCGCAGCAGATCCATCAGCTGCATCCGCTGCCGGGGGTCCATGCCGTTGAACGGCTCGTCCAGGAGGAGCACCGACGGCTCGTGCACCAGCGCGGAGGCCATCTTCACGCGCTGGCGCATGCCCTTGCTGTACGTGGCGATCTTCCGGGAGCCCGCGTAGTCCATCTCGACGGTGTCGAGCGCCTTACGGGCGGCGGCGCGCGGATCGGGCAGCCCGTGCAGCTCGGCGTTGGCGATCACGAACTCGCGGCCGGTGAGGAAGTCGTACATCGCCTCCCGCTCGGGGACGATCCCGATGTGGCGGTACGCCTGCTCATTGCGCCAGATCGGGGCGCCGTCGAGGGTCACGGACCCGGTGGAGGGGGCCAGGAAGCCGCCCATCATGTTGATGAGGGTGGACTTGCCGGCGCCGTTGGGGCCGAGGAGCCCGGTGACACCGGGACCGATGTCCATGGTCACGTCGTTGACGGCCACGACGTTCCCGAACCAGCGGGAGACGTTGTCGATGGCGATCGTGGTCACAGGCCGACCTTTCGGTAGCGGCGCATCAGCAGCCCGTACGAGCCGGCGATCAGGCCGAGGAGAACGAGGACGTAGACGAGCCCGGTACCGGTGCCGGGGCCGACCCCGCCGGGGAAGGAGGAGGTGGCACCGAGGAACGCCGTCTGCACCCCGTCGATGATGGTGATCGGCGAGAACAGCCCGATCCAGCTCACCGGACCGGTGTTGCCCTGGTCCCAGGCGATGGCCTGGACGGCGGACACCGCGCCGTAGGAGATGGTCAGCAGGGCGATGACGGCGGCGACACCGAAGCCGCGGCGCGGGGTGAGCGCGGCGACGACCAGGCTGATGCCGGCGAAGAGGAGCGAGAGCAGAGCCACGGAGACCAGTCCTTGTGCGAAGCCCTTCGTCTGATCGGCGAAGTCCAGCTTGGCGAGCAGTGCCCCGGCGTAGAGGATCAGCAGGGGCGCGCCGGTGAGGATGAACAGCGCGGAGGCCATGGCGGCGAGCTTGGCCACCACGTAGTCCATCGTTTCGATGGGCCGTGAGAAGTAGAGCGGGACCGTCTTGAAGCGGAGGTCCCGGGAAACGGACTGCGGTGCCTGGGAAGCGGTGTAGAGGCCGATGACGGCCTGCAACATGATCGCGTAGCGGGTGTACTTGACGGGCAGCTCATCCGCGCTGGTCGCGATGGCCACCGCGACGATGATCGCGGCGGGCATGCACATCACGGCGAACAGCAGCATCGGCGCGACCTTGGACTTGGCCGAGCGGCCGAGGCCGTAGGCGCCGCGCAGGCTCTGGGAGAAGAGCGAGCGGCGGGCGTAGGCGCGACCGAGGCGCGGGCCCTCGTAGTGGCGGTAGCCGATGTTGTGAATGACGTCGGCGCGCTGCTGGATCACGGTCTCAGGCGGCATCGACGGCACCTCCGTTCCCGTGTGCGCTTGCGGCGGCCGGTCCGCCGGACGGCGTTGTGCCCTTCTGGGCAGCCGCGGCGGCGTTCGCGGCGTCCACGGCCTCCGCGGCGTGCGCGTCCTCGTCGTCGGACCGGAAGATCTCCGCGATGCGGTGGCGGCGCTGCTCCATGCGGACCAGGCCGAGGCCGAGGTCGGCGATGGTGTCGCGGACCGTGTCGTACGTCTCCTCGCCCGCGACGTCGACCAGCAGCACATGGTCGGAGCCGGGCGACCCGTCGGCGCCGCGGCCTGCGGGCTGCACGGTGAGCCCGGCCCGGTCGAGCGCGGTGCGCAGCGCCGTGGTGCCGTCCGGGTGGTCGGCGGTATCGGTCACCTCGACCGCGAGGGAGGCCGTGGCCTGGGTGAAGTCGCTGGTGGAGCTGGAGCGGAGCAGCTTGCCGCCGTCGATGACCACGACGTGGTCGCAGGTGCGCTCCAGTTCGCCGAGCAGATGCGAGGTGACCAGGACCGAGATGCCGAAGTCGGTGTGCACGCGGCGGATCAGCCCGAGCATCTCGTCGCGCCCGACCGGGTCCAGTCCGTTGGTCGGCTCGTCCAGCAGCACCAGGCGCGGGTCGTGCACCAGGGCCTGGGCCAGCTTGACCCGCTGCTTCATGCCCGTGGAGTAGCCGCCCATGGGGCGGTAGCGCTCCTCGTACAGCCCGACGTGGCGCAGGGTGTCGGCCGTGCGCTCGCGGGCCGCGGAGGGCGGCAGCCCGGACATGCGCGCCATGTGGACGACGAACTCGGTGGCCGAGACATCGGGCGGCAGACAGTCGTGCTCGGGCATGTAGCCGACGCTTTCGCGGATGGCGCTGCCGTCCTTCGCCACATCGAGGCCGAGCACGGAAGCGCGGCCCTCGCTGGCGGGGGACAACCCGAGCAGGATCTTGATCAGCGTGGACTTACCGGCGCCGTTGGCACCCACCAGGCCGGTGACCCCTGGTGCGATGTCGACGGACAACCGGTCGAGCGCGGTGACGCGGGGGAACCGCTTGCTCAGACTTTCGGTGGCGATCACAGTCACGTGTTCGACGGTAGTGGTGTGAGACACAGGCGGCGTCACTCCAGACGGTGGGATTCACCTCGTCCTCGGGTCTGACACGCCCGTAGGGGACAGGCCCCGACCGGAGGGGATTACCGAGGGTATCCACAGCCGGTGCGGGGGCTTATGCCCGATGTGCCGCGGGGGTCGGCCGGGACCGCGCCCATCCTGGGTACCACGCGGTGAACAGGGCCGGAAGGACGAACCCGGCGAACTGCGCCGCCAGCGCCGCCACCACGCCCAGACCGGCGGAGACGACCACGACCATGGCCGCGGCGGAGAGGGTGAAGGCGGTGGACCAGGCCCGGGTGATCACCACATTGATGTGCCGGAACGCATAGGTGTCCCACACCTCGGGCGGTGCCTGGCGCCGCGCGATACCGGTGGTGAAGGGCCGCCCGGCGGCGAGCGTCGTCCAGGCGGTGACGGCCAGCCAGCCCAGCGCCAGCGCGCCGACGTAGTCCTTGAGTCCACTGCCGGGGCGGGCGAAGGCGAAGACCGTCAGCGCGGTGAAGAAGGCCACCGTGCTGCACTCGAGGATGAGGGCGTCGGCGGCCAGGCCCGCCCGACGGGCCCGGATCAGCATCGCCGCGCCCAGCACCAGCCCGGCCAGGGCGCCCCACTGCCAGCCCAGCGTGGAGACGATCGCGAGGGCGATCCAGGGCAGGAATCCGCGCAAGTAACTCATGTGACTCTCCCCCGGGCGTCAGGTCACATTTCGTCGTGGGATGTCGAACGTAGAACGTGCCCTGCGAGCCCAGTCCTATGCCTGATGCGCTGCCCGGCCCGTGGATTCCCCTTCGGGGAGGGGGAGTTACGCGGACGACCGGCCGGAGTCGGACCTTCCGGCCGGGAACGGGAACGTCAGAGACCCGGTGCGCCCCAGACCGGGAACCAGCGGCTCAGGTCCTCCTCGATCCGCAGATCGTCCCCGAGCAGCGCCCGCATCTGGAGCTCCAGCGCGTTGTCCCGCTTCTCCGCGGCGCCCGGCAGCGGCGCGAAGGGATAGAAGGTGCCGCGCTTGTAGAGGTACACCAGCGCGAGCGAACGCCCCGCCGTGTCCTGGAAGCCGATCAGCGAGCACAGCAGCTGGGGGCCGAAGCCCCCGTCCTGGAGCAGCGAATTGACCGCGTGCAGATCGTTGACGAGCGAGGGCACGTCGTCCGGCCGCTGCCGGGCCAGCAGCCAGGTGTAGCCGTACGCGTCCTGGCTGAACTCCACGGGCACTCCGCCCCGGTCCGTGTCCGCGTCCAGTAGCTCCCGCACATCCCGCTGGAGCTGGGAGAAGGCGCCGCCCTCCACGCTCGCGAAGCAGACCGAGCCCCGGCCGGTCGGGGTGAACCCGGCCCCCGCCTCCAGGCTGACCGCGGCCCCCGGGAGCCCGAAGAGCCGGTCGAGGTCCGGGCGCACCGGTTTGCTGCGGCCCAGGATGGCGTCCAGCAGCCTCATGCCTCAGCCCCTTCCCGCCTGGCCCAGCTGGGTGGAGACGCGGGCGAGCTGGTCGAGCCGCCGCTCCAGCGTCGGATGCGAGGAGAACAGCCGGCTGACGCTCTCGCCGGAGAGCGCGGGCGCGAAGAAGAACGCGTTGTACGGCTCGACCTTGCGCAGGTCCCGGGTCGGGATCCGGGCCATCTGCCCCGTCACCTTGGTGAGCGCGGCGGCGAGCGCCGAGGGCCGCCCGGTCAGCAGCGCACCGGCCCGGTCGGCGGACAGCTCGCGATAGCGGGACAGCAGCCGGGTCAGCAGGAAGCTGATCGCGTAGACCACGGCGCTGATCAGCGGGATGAGCAGCACCGCGATGCCCATGTTGTTGTTACGGCTGCCACGGCTCAGCCCGCCCCACAGCGCCGCGCGGGTCATGATGCCCGCCAGCACGCCCAGGAAGGAGGCGATGGTCATGACCGCCACATCGCGGTGGGCCACATGCGACAGCTCATGGGCGAGCACGCCCTCCAGCTCCTCCGGCTCCAGCCGCCGCAGCAGGCCCGTGGTGGCGCACACCAGCGCGTTGCGCTGGTTGCGGCCGGTGGCGAAGGCGTTCGGCACATCGGTGTCGGCGATGGCCACCCGGGGCTTGGGCATGTCCGCGAGCGCGCACAGCCGGTCCACCGCGCCGTGCAGCTCGGGGGCCTGCTGGGGGGTGACCTCCCGGGCGCCCATGCTGAACGCCGCGATCCGGTCACTGAACCAGAACTGCGCCACGAACAGCCCTCCCGCGATGATCACGATCAGCGGCCAGGCGCCCTTGAACAGGGCGAGCAGCGCACCGATGAAGACCACATAGAGCAGCCCGATGAAGAACATCGTCGTGACCATGCGCGTGGTCAGCCCACGGTCCGGGGCATAGCGGGTATGCGGCATGCGATGCCTCCCGAGTGACGCGACACCAAAGGCTCTATACCCGATTCTGCCGCTTATCGGGCGATCCGCGCCGCGCGCCGGCGCCCTTTCTCGGGCGGACCGCTGTGTCCGGCTCCCGGGCGGACCGCTGTGTCCGGTTATCCGGCGGACCGCTGTGTCCGGCGGTCCGGCGAGCTGCTGTGTCCGGCGGTCCGGGCCGTTTACCCCGCTATCTGGGCCGCGCCCTCCATGGCGATCTTCTCGAAGACCCCGAGGTCGGCCGCGAAGATCGAATCGGGGATCGGCCAGTGCAGCACGATCTCCCCGATGCCCAGCTCGGCATGGCGTCCGGCGAAGTCCACAAAGGCGTCCACCGAGCTCAGCGGCCCTGTGCCATCCGGGGTGAAGCCGGTGAGAAAGATCTTGTCGAGGTCGCCGGCGCCCCGCCCGGCCTCCGCGCACGCCTTGCCCAGCCGGTCGATCTGGCCGCCGATGGCGGCCAGCGAATCGGCCGGGGTGCCCGTCTCGGAGACCTTCGGATCGCCCGTGGTCACCCACGCCTGGCCGTACCGCGCCGCGAGCCGCAGCCCGCGCGGACCGGTGGCGGCCACCGCGAACGGCAGCCGCGGCCGCTGCACACAGCCGGGGATGTCGCGCGCCTCGTACGCGCTGTAGTGCGTGCCCTGGTACGTCACCGCGTCCTGCGTCAGCAGCCGGTCGAGCAGCTCGACGAACTCGCCGAACCGGTCCGCCCGCTCCCGGGGCGACCACGGCTCCTCGCCGCCGCGCAGCAGCGTCGTCGCGTCGAAGCCGGAGCCGCCCGCGCCGATGCCGAGGGTGATCCGCCCACCGGACACGTCGTCCAGCGTGATCAGCTCCTTGGCCAGCGTCACCGGATGCCGGAAGTTCGGGGAGGTGACGAGGGTGCCCAGGCGCAGCCGCGAGGTCGCCGCGGCGGCCGCCGTCAGCGTGGGGACCGCCCCGAACCAGGGGCCGTCGCGGAAGCTGCGCCAGGACAGGTGGTCATAGGTGTACGCGGCGTGGAAACCCAGCTCCTCGGCGCGCTGCCATGTCTTCCGGCCGCCCTCGGACCAGCGGTGGATGGGCAGGATCACGGTGCTCACTCGCATACCGCGAGCCTAAGCGGTGGGTGCGACAACGCCGTGCCGAGCCGTCCGAGACGTACCGGCCCGTCCGAGACGCACTGACCCGTACCCGGCTATACCGGTCTGTACCGGGCTGTACCGGCCCGTACCGACGAGACGCCCGGACGAGCCCACCGGAACAAGCGCACCCGAGCAGGCTCACCCGAGCACCGTGCCCTCATCGATGAGTGGCATATGCGGGAGGATGGTTGCCGTGACTCCTGCGACCGACCGGCCGAAGACCCCGGCCCCAGAGCGTTTCCGCCCCGTCCCGGCCCGGCCCCGGCTGATCGCCACCGACCTCGACGGCACCCTGCTGCGGGACGACAAGACGGTCTCCGACCGCACCGTGTCGGCGCTCGCGGCGGCCGAGCGTGCGGGCATCGAGGTGTTCTTCGTCACCGGCCGCCCGGCCCGCTGGATGGACGTCGTCAGCGCCCATGTGCACGGCCACGGCCTGGCGATCTGCGCCAACGGCGCCGCCGTGGTCGATCTGCACCAGGGCGGGCTGCCGGTCGAGGTCCGTCCGCTCGCCACGGACCGGGCCCTCGCCATCGTGGAGGCGCTGCGCGAGGCGGCCCCGGGCACGTCCTTCGCGGTCGAACGCAGCGGCGGGATCTTCTACGAACCGCAGTACCCGCCCTTCCACCTCGACCCGGGCGCGATCGTCGCCCCCGCCGAGAAACTGCTCCACGACGGATTCGCGCACGCCGACATGCCGGTCCTCAAACTGCTCGCCCACCACCCCGAGCTGGCGCCCGACGACTTCCTCCAGCTGGCCCGCTCGGTCGCCGGGGCCCACGGCGACTTCACCCGCTCCAGCCCGTCCGCCCTGCTGGAGGTCAGCGGTCTCGGGGTCAGCAAGGCCAGCACCCTGGCCCGGTGCTGTGCCGAGCGCGGGATCTCGGCCTCGGAGGTCGTGGCGTTCGGGGACATGCCCAACGACCTGGAGATGCTGATGTGGGCGGGCACCTCGTACGCGATGGCCAACGCCCACCCGGAGGTGCTCGCCGCGACCACCCACCGCACGGGCGCCAACACCGAGGACGGCGTCGCCGTCGTCATAGAGCGAATCCTGGCCGGATAACCGGACGACGACACGGAACCGCCCCCGCCCCCGGCACCTGACACCTGACACCGCGAACGCCCCCGGCCGAGAGCCGGGGGGGTTCGGGTCCGACCGGAGTCGGCTCACCAGTCGGCTTACCAGAAAATGACGGCGTACCCGTTGCCGCCCGCGGCGCCATTGCCGCCCGCGCCTCCCGGAGCGGTGCCGCCGCCGGCGCCCCCGCCGGCGCCGCCGTTGCCGCCCTCACTGGTGTTCGTCGGGGGCAGTTCCACGATGCCGTCGACCGCGTCGCCGCCCTCGCCGCCGAGGACGCCGGACTCGCCGTTCTCACCGGTCCGGTTGACCACATAGATGCTGTTGCAGCTACTGCCGGTGCCGCCGGTGCCCGCCGTGCCCGGAGTGCCCGGGGCGGTCGTGGCGCCGCCACCGCCACCGCCACCGCCACCGCCCGTGGCGGTGAGCTGGGTCCCGCTGGTGGAGGCCAGGGTCGTCGAGGTGCCGTTACCGCCGGTCGTACCCGCGGTGCCGGTCGTGGTGCCACCGGGACCGCCGGTACCGACGGTCCCGCCGGTACCCAGGTCCACCGTGTAGGTGGCGAACGGCGCCACCGGGATGACGCACCAGGTGAAGCCGCCGGACCCACCACCACCGCCGGGCCCACCCACGTTGGTGCTGCTACCACCGCCACCTCCACCGCCGCCACCGCCCGCACCCCATGCCTGGATGTGCACCGAGGTGACCCCCGGGGGCGGCGTGAAGGTGCCGTCCGCGGTGAACTCCTGCACCCCGTGGAGGACGGTCGGAGGCTTCGGAGGCTTGGGACGGCCGAGCCCCGTGGGGTCATCCGCTTGCGCCGCGGGAGACATGGTCAGCATCTGGCTGGAGATGGCGGCGACTGCCGCGACGGAGGCGAACAGAACCCGGCGCCGCGTCCGGGATCGCTTGGGAGTGGGACTCTGGCTGTTCACGTCATGACTTCCTTCCCCGCGGTCGGGCCAACATCTGTCGCGGAGTGCGATGGGATACGAAGGACCGAACGGCCCGCGAGCCTCATCCCACCGTCGGCCACTACGACCCGCACTCTGACGAGGCGCTAGTTGGCCCGCGTAGGTGAGCCGTTGGGCCGGCCGGGCGACAACCCCCGCCCCACGGCGCGCTGTCACCGGCCCAGCACCCGCCGACCCTTGGCTCGGCCACCGGCCGGTCAAGCCCGCGGCTCGGCAGCGGCGCCAGAGGCACCTTCGCTCGGCAGCGACCCCACAGCCGCCTTCACTCGGCAACAGCGCCTCAGGCACCTTCGCTCGACGACAGCCCCACGGCCACCTTCGCTCGGCAGCAGCGCCTCACGTCCCCACCCGGCCAGCGGCGGTGAGAGCCCCGGCCCCGGCAGTGGCCGCTCGGGGCTTCCTGCCCAGCAGCGGCGCCCCACCCGACAGCGGCCCGCCAGGCGGCTTCATCCGGCAACGACACTCCAGGCCCGGTGGCCCGGCCGACGGCTGTCAGGCCCCTCCGCCCGACGGCGGCCCGTGAGGCTCCCTCATCCGGCAACGGCGCCTCAAGCCCCGGGCTCGACCCGGGGCTCGCCCCCGGCTCGGCAGTTGCCCTCGGGCGCCCTCACCCGGCAGCAGCGCCTCAGGCGTCCTCGCTCGGCAGGGGTGCCTCCCACACCACTGCCGTGCCGCGGCCGTCCTCTCCGAGGCCGGGGCCGAAGATGCTCGATCCGCCCAGCGCCTCGGCCCGCCGTGCCAGGTTGGCCAGACCGCTGCGCCGCCCGTCCGCGGGCACGCCCACCCCGTCGTCCGCGACCGTCAGCCGGACCGCCGGCCGTCCGTCCGCGAGCCGGGCGGTGGCGTCCACGACCACCTGGATCCGCTCGGCCCGGGCATGCCGGAAGGCGTTGGACAGCGACTCGCGCAGTGCCGCGACGAGATGGGCGCCGGTCAAGGACACGACCAGGTCGTCCACCGGACCCACGAAGGTCAGCGACGGCTGGAAGCCCAGCGGCACGGCGGCGGCCCTGACCTCCCGCAGCACCCGGCCGCGCAGTCCGGGCGGCGTCTCAGGCGGGGTCTGCTGCAACGCGAAGACCGCCATCCGTACCTCCTGGATGGTGGCGCCCAGTTCCTCGACGGCCCGCTCGATCCGCTCCCGCACCTCCGGCGCGTCCGACTGGCGCTCCGCGCTCTCCAGCAGCATCCCGGTCGCGAAGAGACGTTGGACGACGAGGTCGTGGAGGTCGCGGGCGATCCGGTCACGCTCCTCGAGGACCGCGAGCCGCTCCCGGTCGCGCTGCGCCTCGGCGAGCACCAGCGCGACCGCCGCCTGCGCCGCGAACTGGGCGGCCAGGGTGCGCTCGGTCGCGGTGAACGGGTCGGCGTCGCGCTCCCGCGCGGTGGCCAGCACGCCGAGCACCCGGTCCCCGCTGCTCAGCGGCACCATCATGCTCGGCCCGTAACGCCAGGGCACGCCGGTGCCGAGCAGCGGGTCGGCGGCCGGGTCCTCGATGAGGACCGGCTGCCCGGCCAGCAGTCTCGGTACGGCCGGGGAGCGGGCCGGAAGCACCGCGCCGAGCAGCCCGGACCGCTCATCGGCGGCCACCGCCACGGCCTTCAGCCCATCACCGCCGTCCTCCGGCAGCAGCACGATGCCCACCGCCGCGTCCGCGAGTTCCCGGGCCTTCTCGGCGACCACGGCCGGTCCCTCCCCGGCGCCACCGGACAGCACCGCCTGGGTCACGGCCACCGACCCCTCGATCCAGCGCTCACGCTGCCGGGTGGCCCCGTGGACGCGGGTATGGCCAATGGCGATCCCCGCCTCGGTCGCCAGCACCTCGACCAGATGCCGTTCGGAGTCGGTGAACGGACCACCGTCCCGCTTCTCGGCGAGACAGAGGACGCCGAAGATCTCCTCCCCGACGCGCAGCGGAACGGTGAGATACGCGCTCGACGGCTGGGACCGGCCCGGCGGCCGGGACCAGCCCGGCGGCCGGGACGGGCCCGGCGGCTCGGCGGCCGAGGGCGCTCCGGTGCGGCATGCGTCGGCGAGCAGCTCCGCGCACCGCTCCCGGTCGGCCCCTGTCAGGCCGTACGTGACCACATCGGCCAGGCCCTGGCCAGCGGCGGCGTCGCCCCCGGCGCGGTGCACCCCGATCGCGGCGCGGCGCGCGCCCACCAGCTCGGCCGCGGTACGGACGATCCGGTCGAGGACGGTGTGCGCGTCCGGCCCCGTGCCGAGCGAGCGCATCGCCTCCAGCAGCCGCGGCAGCCGCGCCGTGAGCTCGGTGGACAGCCCCCGCAGACCGCGGGTCGCCTCCGCGGCCGCATCCAGGGGCTCGGGGGAGGGGGCAGCGGCCGCCATGCGTCGAGCCTAATGAATGCCGCAGGTAAACGCCCTGTTGTGAGCGCTGGGCACCGTTTCCGCCGCTTCGGGGCGGCGACGCCGCGGCGGCCGTGCCGTAGGGCGGCCCACACGGGCCAGGGTCGGCCATGCGGCAGCTCATGCTCCCGTCCGGCCGCACGCCAGTGGCACCGGCGGCAGACAGCGCGGGCCCGCGGCATCCGGTGCGGGGGCGCGCATGAAGCATCGATATGCGGCGCCGCCGCGTGGCAGGGGCTTGGCCCCTGGACCCCGGGGTCTGGGGCGGCGCCCCAGTTGTGGGAAGGGGAGGGGAGCAGCCCGCCGCAGGCGTCAAGATGCGCCGGACAGCCCCCAAGCCCACGCCCGGCTGCCCAGCACCCATCAGGACTCCGCACGGAGCGCCGAACCACACATCCCGGCCCCGCAAAGCTCCGCCGGGCAAGCCCTAACCCACGCCCGGCTGCCCAGCACCCACCAGGACTCCGCCCTCCACCGCCTCGCGTTCCAGCATCCGACGGAATGGGCCGTCGGCCGAGGCCAGTTCCTCGTACGTTCCGCGCTGGACGGTGCGACCGCCGTCGAGGACGATCACCTCGTCCACCGCGTCCAGGCCCGCCAGGCGGTGGGTGATCAGGACGGTGGTGCGCCCCTGGGTCGCCGACAGCAGGTCGGCCGTCAGGGCGTCGGCCGTGGGCAGGTCCAGGTGCTCGGCGGGCTCGTCCAGGACCAGCACCGGGAAGTCCGCCAGCAGCGCGCGGGCCAGCGCCAGCCGCTGCCGCTGGCCGCCGGAGAGCCGTGCCCCCTGCTCACCGACGAGCGTGTCCAGGCCGTCCGGCAGTCCGTCCACCCAGTCCAGCAGCCGGGCCGCGGCCAGTGCCGCGCGCAGCTCGTCATCGCTCGCGCCGGGGCGCGCCAGCCGCAGGTTCTCGCGCAGCGAGCTGTCGAACACATGGGCGTCCTGGGCGCAGAGGCCGACCAGCCGCCGCACCGCGTCCCCGTCCAGGGCGGCGGCGTTCCGACCCGCCAGGGTGTATGTGCCGCCCTCGGTGTCCAGGAAGCGGAGCAGCACCTGGGCGAGGGTGGTCTTGCCCGCCCCCGACGTTCCGACGACCGCGACCCGACGGCCCGGGCGCAGCTCCAGCCCGAACCCGTCCAGGGCGGGGACGTACTGCCCCGGGTGGCGGGCGGTGATCCCGCGCAGCACCAGCGGATACGGCGCACTCGGCACCTCCTCGCGCGCCACCTCCTCACGTCCCGCCTCATCGGGCTCGCGCACCGGAATCGGCTCGTCCAGCACCTCGTACACCCGCTCCGCGGCCCGCCGCACCCGCTGCCGGTGCTGCACCGCGAGCGGCAGCCCCGCGACGGCCTCGAAGGCGGCGAGCGGGGTCAGCACCACGACCGCCAGCCATACCCCGTGGATGCGGCCGTCCGCCACGGCCGGGACTCCGACCCACGCCGCGGCCGCCACGGTAAGACCGCAGACCAGTGCGGACAGCCCGGCGCCCGTACCGGCGGCGGCCGCCGTCCTCCGGGCGATCCGGGTGAGCACCGCGTCGGCCCGGCGGACCGCGTCCAGCCGGCGCGGCAGCGCGCCCGCGACGGTCAACTCGGCGGTCCCCGCGAGCAGGTCCACGACCTGCGCCGACAGGGCACCGCGCGCGGGTGCCAGCCGCCGCTCCGCGCGCCGCGCGAGCGCCCCGGACACGGCGGGCACCACGACCCCCGCCACCAGCAGCCCCGCCGCCAGCACGGCCCCGGCCTCGGGCAGCACCCAGGTGAGGAAGCCCACCGAGGCCGCGCCGACGGTCAGCGCGGTGCCGACGGGCAGCAGCCAGCGCAGAAAGTAGTCCTGCACGGTGTCCACATCGGCCACCAGCCGGGAGAGCAGATCGCCGCGGCGCGTCCGGCCGAGCCCGGCGGGCGCCAGCCGCTCCAGCCTCCGGTAGACGGCGACCCGCAGCTCGGCCAGCACCCGCAGCACGGCGTCGTGCGAGACCAGGCGCTCGGCGTAGCGGAAGACGGCCCGGCCGATCCCGAACGCCCGGGTCGCGGTGACCGCCACCATCAGATAGAGCACGGGCGGCTGCTGCGCGGCCCGCGAGATCAGCCATCCGGACACGGCCATCAGCCCGACCGCACTCAGCAGGGCGAGGCTCCCGAGCAACAACGCCAGCCCGAACCGCCCCCGCCCCCCACGCGCGGCACCCCGCACCCGCGCCAAGGCACCCCGGCGGGGGCGGGCGCGGGTGGCCGAGCCGTGCGACGCGGCCGCGCCGTGCGGCGCTACGGGGCCACCCGACGCGCTCAGGCCCGTGCCGTCCGGCCCGGGCCATATCTCGCTCAGCCGCCGATCCGGTCCGGTGTCCGCCGTCGGCTCGTCCGCGCCCGCAGACGCCTCCGGCGCGGACGCACGCGCCTGTGCGCGCGGGCGCCCGGCCGCGCGCGCGACATCCACCACCGACGCGGGCAGATCCACGGGCAGCGGGGGCGCCCCACCAGAACCGGCGGCCCCGGAGCCGGACCGCGCCTCCGCGTCCGGCGCGGATACGTCCGCCTCCGCACCCGGATCCCCGTCCGCACACGCGACGGACAGGCGGACGCCGTCCCCACGAGAGGCGCCGTCCCCGCGAGAGTCGGGCCGGAGAGCGACCGTCGGCCCGGGGCGTACGCCGCCCGCCGCCGACGCGCGCTCAACCGCGGGCAGAGCGGCCGGCCCACCAGGGGCAGCAGCCCCAGAGCCCCGGCCCGGCCCCGGCAATCGCAGCATCCGGTCCGCCAGCGGCTGCAGTGCCGGGCGGTGGACGACCAGGAGGACCGTGCGGCCCTCGGCGAGCCGACGCACCGCCCCGACGACGGACGCCTCCGTCTCGCCGTCCAGGTTCGCCGTCGGCTCGTCCAGGAGCAGCACCGGGCGGTCGGCCAGGAAGGCGCGGGCGAGGGCGATCCGTTGGCGTTGGCCCGCGGAGAGTCCGGCGCCCATCTCACCCAGCCGGGTCTCGAGCCCGTCCGGCAGCGCGGAGACGAAACGCAGCGCGTCCGCGTCGCGGAGCGCGGTGCGTACCGCCTCGTCGTCGGCGTCCGGCCGGGCCAGCCGGACGTTCTCCGCGATCGTCCCGGCAAAGAGGTACGGGCGCTGGGGCACCCAGGCGATCTGGCGCCGCCAGCTCTCCGGGTCCAGGGAGGCCAGGTCCCGGTCCCCGATCAGCACCCGGCCCTCGTGCGGTGCGGCGAAGCCCAGCACGGCGTTCAGCAGGGTCGACTTCCCGGCGCCGCTGGGGCCCACGACGGCGACCGTCTCCCCCGGGCGGATCTCGAAGGAGGTCCGGGCGAGGGACGGTTCGATGCGCCCGGGGTGGCGGACCACCAGGCCGTCCAGCGCCAGCGCGGCACCCCGGGCGTCGGGCGCGGGCGCGGCGCCCGCCCCAGAGAGCGCGCCGCCCGCCCCCGAAAGCGCGCCGCCCGCCCCAGAAGGCTCGCGCTCCAGCACCGCGAACACCTCGTCCGCCGCCGTCAGCCCCTCTGCCGCCGCGTGGTACTGCGCGCCCACCTGCCGCAGCGGCAGATACGCCTCGGGGGCGAGCACCAGCACCACCAGCCCGGTGAAGAGGTCCATCTCGCCGTGCACCAGCCGCATTCCGATGTCGACCGCGACCAGCGCGACCGACACCGTGGAGAGCAGTTCCAGGGCCAGGGAGGACAGAAAGGCCAGCCGCAGCGTCTTGAGTGTGGCCCGCCGGTAGTCGCCCGTGATCGCACGGATCGAGGCGGCCTGGGCCTTGGCCCGCCCGAAGACCTTCAGGGTGGGCAGCCCGGCCACGACATCGAGGAAGTGCCCGGACAGCCGGGACAGCAGCCGCCACTGACGGTCCATCCGGGACTGGGTGGCCCAGCCGATGAGCATCATGAACAGCGGAATCAGCGGCAGCGTGGCGACGATGATCAGTGCGGAGATCCAGTCCGCGGTGACGATCCGGGCGAGCACGGCCACCGGCACCACCACGGCCAGCCCCAATTGGGGCAGATAGCGCGCGAAGTAGTCGTCCAGCGCGTCGACGCCCCGGGTGGCGAGGGTGGTGAGTTCACCGGTCCGCTGGGAGTCCAGCCAGCTCGGCCCGAGCCGTACGGCCCGCTCCAGCAGCCGCAGCCGCAGCTCCGACTTGACCGCCGCACCGGCCCGGTGGGCGGCCAGCTCGGTCAGCCAGGAGACGACCGCCCGGCCGACGGCGACCAGCGCCAGCAGCCCCAGCGGAAGCGTCAGCGCCGTCACGCCGTCGCCCCGCTGGAAGGCACCCACCACGATCTCGGCGATCAGCATCGCCTGCGCGATGACCAGTCCGGCCCCGGCCAGGCCCAACGCCACCGAGGCGGCGAGGAAGAAGCGGGTGGCCCGTGCGTACCGCAGCAGTCTGGGGTCGATTGGTTTCACGTGAAACACCGCACCCGCGTCAGTGGGCGGCGGGGATGTGCCGGGTGCCGATGCGCTTACGGAAGACCCAGTACGTCCACGCCTGGTAGGCCATGATCAGCGGCATCATGATGGCGCCGACCCACGTCATGATCTTGAGCGTATAGGGGCTGGAGGCAGCGTTCGCCGCTGTCAGGCTCCACGCCGGGTCCAGCGAGGAGGGCATGACCTCGGGGAAGAGCGCCAGGAAGAGCATCGCGACGGCCGCCGCGACGGCCGCCCCGGACAGCCCGAACGCCCATCCCTCACGCCCCCGCTGGTTCATGATCAGCGCCACGGCCAGCGCCAGAACGGCGATGACGACCGCCACCAGGCTGCGGGCGTTCCCGCTCTCACCCTGCGTCCAGACCATGAACGGCACCGCGACCGCAGCGGTGGCCAGACCGAGCCGGGCCGCGTACCGCCGCGCCCTGGTCCGGATGTCCCCATCCGTCTTGAGCGCGGCGAAGACGGCGCCGTGGAAGGTGAACAGCACCAGCGTGACCACCCCGCCCAGCAGGGCGTACGGCGTGAGCAGATCCGACGGTCCGCCCGCGTAGTTCCCGTCCCGGCCGATCGGCACCCCGTGCACCAGATTGGCGAAGATCGCTCCCCAGAGGAACGCGGGCAGCAGCGAGCACCAGAAGATCGCATGCTCCCAGTTGCGCTGCCAGCGGTCCTCGGGGCGCTTGTGCCGGTACTCGAAGGCGACGCCGCGCAGGATCAGGCAGACCAGGATGGCCAGCAGCGGCAGATAGAAGCCGCTGAAGAGCGTCGCATACCAGTCGGGGAAGGCCGCGAAGGTCGCCCCGCCCGCCGTGATCAGCCAGACCTCGTTGCCGTCCCACACCGGCCCGATCGTGTTGATCAGGACCCGGCGCTCGGTGCGGTCGCGGGCGAGCAGCTTGGTCAGCACGCCGATGCCGAAGTCGAAGCCCTCCAGGAAGAAGTAGCCCGTCCACAGGAAGGCGATCAGCAGAAACCAGAAGTCGTGAAGGTGCATGATCCTCTCCGGTGATCCTCTACGGCCGTCAGTACGCGAAGGTCAGCGGCTTGTCGGCGTCCTCGTCCTCGGCGGAGGCCCCACCGTCCGGACCGCCCCGGCCCCCCGGACCGCCCCGGCCCCCCGGGCCGCTCGAGGGCAGCCGCAGCTTCGGGTCCTTGACGGGCGGCTTCTCGTCGGTGTCCGGTCCGGCCTTGGCGTACTTGGTCAGCAGCCGCACCTCGATCACCGCGAGCACCCCGTACAGCAGCGTGAAGACGCCGAGCGAGATCAGCACCTCGGTCTGGCTGACGCCGGGGGAGACCGCGTCGGAGGTCTTCATCAGGCCGTAGACCGCCCAGGGCTGTCGGCCCATCTCGGTGAAGATCCAGCCGAAGGAGTTGGCGATCAGCGGAAAGCCCATGGTGAGGATGCCGATCCGCCAGGACCAGGTGGACAGCAGCGGGCCCATCTCGCGCTTCTTGGTGAGCATGAGCCGGGGCACCTCGTCCTCGCCGGTGCGGAAGGCGGGCGCCAGCCACCGCTTGCGGCGGGTCGTCCACAGCCCGATCAGCCCGGCGACGAACGAGGTCATCCCGAAGCCGATCATCAGCCGGAAGCCCCAGAAGGTCATGAAGATGCTGGGGATGTAGTCATCGGGCTGACCGCCGTAGGCGTCGGCCTCCCGCTGGGCGATGTCATTGATACCGGGGACGGAGTCGGTGAAGTTGCTGTGCGCCAGGAAGGAGAGCACCCCGGGAACCTCCAGCTCGACGCTGTTGTGCCCCTTGCTGACATCGCCGACGGCGAAGACCGAGAAGGGCGCGGGCGCCTGGGTGTCCCAGAGGGCCTCGGCCGCCGCCATCTTCATCGGCTGCTGCTCGAACATCACCTTGCCGAGCTGGTCACCGCTGATCGCCGTGCCGAGCCCCGCGATGACCGCGACGACCAGACCCACCCGCAGCGAGGCCCGCATGGCCCCGATCTGCTGCTTCCGCTGCTCGCCCAGCTCCTCGCCGCGCTCCCGGCGGCGCTTGGCGCGCAGCAGATGGAAGGAGGAGATCCCGATGATGAAGGCGGCGCCGGTGAGGAAGGCCGCGGTCAGCGTGTGGAAGACCACGACCAGGGTGGTGTTCTGGGTCAGCACCGCCCAGATGTCGGTGAGCTGGGCCTTTCCGGTGGCCTTGTCGATCGTGTAGCCGGTCGGGTGCTGCATCCAGGAGTTGGCGGCCAGGATGAAGTACGACGAGAGGATCGTGCCGACCGCGACGATCCAGATGCAGGCGCAGTGGATCTTCTTGGGCAGCTTGTCCCAGCCGAAGATCCACAGACCTATGAAGGTGGACTCGAAGAAGAAGGCCAGCAGGGCCTCCATCGCGAGCGGGGCGCCGAAGACATCACCGACGAAGCGGGAGTAGTCCGACCAGTTCATCCCGAACTGGAACTCCTGCACGATGCCGGTGACCACACCCATCGCGATGTTGATCAGGAAGAGCTTCCCCCAGAACTTGGTGGCGTGGAAGTACTTCTCCTTGCCGGTGCGGACCCAGGCGGTCTCCAGACCCGCCGTGATCGCGGCGAGAGAGATCGTCAGCGGCACGAAGAGGAAGTGGTAGACGGTCGTGATGCCGAACTGCCATCGGGCCAGCGTCTCCGGCGCCAGAGCCAGATTCACCTGAATCTCTCCTTACGGTCGTGCCTGCCCGCGGAGCGAGCTTGTGAACGTATTCACATTCACAAGCAATGATACGCACATGGCTTCGCCCCCTCCCACCGGGGGTGGTAGGGGGCGAATGGGACACGTATGGGTATGCTGCGCACCTCTCGAAAGGGCCGCTGGGCCCTTGCGAGGCACTCACCCGGCGGCCGTGCCACGCAGTGGCCGACCCGTGCGGCTCAGAGCTCCTTGCGGTACTCCGCCGCCGTCCGCAGGAAGATCTCGTTCGCCTCGCGCTCACCGATGGTCACCCGCACCCCCTCACCCGGGAACGGACGGACCACCACACCCGCCGCCTCGCACACCGCTCCGAAGTCGGCCGTGCGCTCCCCCAGCCGCAGCCAGACGAAGTTCGCCTGCGAGTCCGGGACCGTCCACCCCTGGGCGGTCAGCGCCTCCCACACCCGTCCCCGCTCGGTGACCAGCGCGTCCACCCGCTCCCGCAGCGCGTCCTCGCTGCGCAGCGAGGCCACCGCCGCGTCCTGGGCGAGCTGGCTGACGCCGAACGGCACCGCGGTCTTGCGCAGCGCCGCCGCCACCGGCTCATGGGCGATCGCGAAGCCGACCCGCAGCCCGGCCAGGCCGTACGCCTTGGAGAAGGTGCGCAGCACACACACATTCGGCCGGTCCCGGTAGAGATCGATCCCGTTGGGGACCCGCTCGTCCCGGATGAACTCGATGTACGCCTCGTCCAGCACCACCAGCACATCGGACGGCACCCGCTCCAGGAACCGCTCCAGCTGGGCCCGGCGCACCACGGTGCTGGTCGGGTTGTTGGGGTTACAGACGAAAATCAGCCGGGTGCGGTCGGTGATGGCGTCCGCCATCGCCTCCAGGTCGTGCTCCTCGGCGTCGTTCAGCGGGACGCGCACCGACGTCGCCCCGGCGATCTGAGTGATGATCGGATATGCCTCGAAGGACCGCCAGGCGTAGATCACCTCATCGCCCGGCCCCGCCGTGGACTGGACCAGCTGCTGGGCCACGCCGACCGAGCCGGTCCCGGTGGCCAGATGCTCCAGCGGTACGTCGAAGCGGCTCGCCAGCTCGGCGATCAGCGCGGTGCAGGCGAGGTCCGGGTAGCGGTTGAAGGAGGCGGCGGCGTTCGCGGCGGTCTCAAGCACCCCGGCCAGCGGCGGATAGGGGTTCTCGTTGGAGGAGAGCTTGAAGGCCAGGGGCCCGCCCGCGGCGGCCGGCTTGCCGGGCTTGTACGTCGGAATGCCGTCCAGCGCGGCGCGCAGCTTGGGGCTCTTCTCGGTCACCGACAGTCCTCCTCGACCCATCCTGTCTCGGACCGTGCACAGCGTTCGCACACGGCAATACTGCACACCTTATGAGGATTCCCCCGAATCGCGTACCCGCCGGGCGCCGCCGCGTATCCGCCCCCGGCGCCCCGCGTACCCACCGGGGGGAGCGCCCCGCGTTTTCGCGCGCGCCGGTGGCGAGCGCCGTGGCGCGCATCCCCCGTGCAGGTGAGTTGAGACCTCTTCGAGACATGTATCAATCACCAGGCGTGGATATGCCAGGGGCGATCAGAGGCCCGGCTGGACCCCCAACTGGCTTCACTTCCAAGGGAATTGAGGAAGGCGCTCATGCAGAAACGTGCCTTCCGAATACCGATGGCGGAATCGCGCAACCCTCCCACCCGCGCCCTACTATCGGCTGGCCATGACAGCAGCAGGGAAGCACCAGGTGAGCCGGTCGGCCGGCCGCCGGTTAGGGCGGGCGGGCATCCGGGACGTGGCCGCCGCCGCCGGGGTCTCCATCACGACCGTCTCCGACGCGCTCAACGGCAAGGGCCGGCTCCCGGAGGCCACCCGCCGCCATGTCCGCGAGGTCGCCGAGCGGCTGGGCTATCGCCCGTCCGCAGCGGCCCGCACGCTCCGTACCGGCAAGTCCGGCCTCATCGGCCTGACCGTGACCACGTACGGGGATGAACCTTTCACCTTCACCGAGTTCGCCTACTTCGCCGAGATGGCGCGGGCCGCCACCTCCGCCGCGCTGGCCCGCGGCTACGCCCTCGTCATCCTCCCCGCCACCTCCCGCCACGACGTGTGGTCCAACGTCGCCCTCGACGGCACCGTGGTGATCGACCCCTCCGACCACGATCCGGTCGTCACCGAGCTCTTACGCCAGGGCATCCCCGTCGTCAGCGACGGCCGCCCCGCCGGCGCCCTCCCCGTCACCGCCTGGGTCGACAACGACCACGAGGCGGCGGTGCTGGGACTGCTCGACCATCTCGCCGAGGCCGGCGCCCGCCGGATCGGACTGCTCACCGGGACCTCCACCGACACCTACACCCGGCTGTCCACCACGGCGTACCTGCAGTGGTGCGAACGGGTGGGACAGGATCCGGTCTATGAGGCGTACCCGGCCCACGACCCTTGTGCCGGTGCCATCGCCGCCGACCGGCTGCTCGCCCGCCCGGACCGCCCCGACGCGGTCTACGGCCTCTTCGACCCCAACGGCACCGATCTGCTCGCCGCCGCCCGCCGCTACGGACTGCGGGTCCCCGACGATCTGCTGCTGGTGTGCTGCAGCGAATCGACCGTCTACCGCACCACCGAACCGCCCATCACGACCCTCTCACTCAAACCCCGCCGGATCGGCACGGCGGTCGTCCAGTTGCTCATCGACGCCATCGAGGGCCTTGACACCGACCGCCCCGTTGAGCAGGTCATACCCACCGAATTGATGGTGCGGACGTCCTCGCAGCGCCGTCCGCCGCGTACGACGGTCAGCGCCCCGCGCAGCCGCGCTGGAGGCTGACCTGAGGGCGACTCAAGGATTACCCGAGGAGGACCTGAGGCCAATGGGCTTCCCCTACTGGGCCAATCCGGGATAAAAGTCCGACGAAGCAGGAGCGAGCAGCGATTGACGGCACCCTGGTGCGTCACAAGCCCTCACGGTCATTCCTATGATGGGCGGACGACACCGCGGACCGCCGTCGACCAGGCAAGGTCCACAAGGTGGCACGGCGGCGTGATGGTGGAGGGGTCGATGACTCAGGGGGCCGGTCTGGAAGCCACGGCAGGGACCACGGCTGCGATCCCTCCTGTGCCCGCGTACGGGGCGCACACCCCGCCCGGCATGGTCGCGCCCGGAGCCGTGCCGCCCGGGTCCGCGCCGGGCGCGCCGGGCACCGCCGCGCCCGTGCCGCACAGCGCGCCCGCGCCCGGCGCACCCGCGCCCGGCGCACCCGCGCCCGGCGCACCGGCTCCGGGCGCACCCGCTCCCGGCGCGCCGGCGCCCGGGGCACCCGCGCCGGACACGCCCACGCCGCTGCCCCTGCCCGCCGACTACACCCCGACCGAGCGGCTCCCGGTCCTGGGCCCGGGGCACACCATCAAGGACACCCAGCTCGTCCCGCCGCAGGACCGCCCCACCGTGGCGCTGACCCCGGTGCCCGAGCCCGAGGACGGCCCGCTGGCCCAGGACGAGGGCCCCGGCCCGCTGTATGTCGTGGGCGATGTCCACGGCTACCACGAGGAGCTGCGCGAGGCGCTCGCCGCCGAGGGCCTGATCGACGCCAAGGGCAACTGGTCCGCGGGAAACGCCCGGTTGTGGTTCCTCGGCGACTTCACCGACCGCGGCCCGGACGGCATCGGCGTCATCGACCTGGTCATGCAGCTCTCCGCCGAGGCCGCCGCCGCGGGCGGCTACTGCAAGGCGCTGATGGGCAATCATGAGCTGCTGCTGATCGGCGCCAAGCGGTTCGGCGACACGCCGGTCAACTCCGGTGCCGGAACGGCCTCCTTCCAGGCGGCCTGGCTGCTCAACGGCGGTCAGCGCAGCGATATGGAGCGGCTCGAGGACCACCACCTCCAGTGGATGTCCCGGCTTGACGCGATGGCGGAGGAGGACGGCCATCTGCTGGTCCACTCCGACACCACCGCCTATCTGGAGTACGGCGACTCGATCGAGGCCGTCAACGACACCGTCACCGAGACGCTGCAGCGCAGCGACGCCGACGAGTGCTGGGACCTGTTCCGCAAATTCACCAAGCGGTTCGCCTTCCGCGACGAGGACGCCGGGCCCACGGCGGCTCGCGAATTGCTCGTCACCTACGGCGGGGAGCGCATCGTCCACGGCCACAGCCCCATCCCGTATCTGCTCGGCGAAGTGGGCTCCGAGGACGGCGAGGACGGCGGCGCGCCCGCGGTCGAGGGCCCGCATCTCTACGCGGACAATCTCGCGGTGGCCATGGACGGCGGCATCACGATGGCCGGAAAACTGCTGGTCGTTCAACTTCCCCTGGCGAACTGAGGATTCAGCGGACGCTGTCCCGGGCAGATAGAGAGTTTCACCGGCGCGGGAGCAATTCGGGAAACTTGCTGTCACCCCGCGCCGGATCGGCTCTACCATCGGCTTATCCGTCGCAGGCTCTCCTCCGTTTCCGCCCGACTGCCCGGCAAAAGCCGGTCGTCACGGCCCTACGGAGCATCGGGGGATGCACCATGAAAAGCGCTCCGCACCTGCTGACCGAGGACCGCCCGGAGTTCGAGCGGGTTCTCGACGAGGCACTGCGCACCGCGGACCGTCGCCCGGATCTCAGCGCTATCGGGCAGCGGCTCACTGCCGAGCAGCTGCGCACGATGGCCCTCGGGGCATCGACCGCGATAGCGGCATGCGCGGCCGACGAGTACCAGATCTACCGCGAGACTCGCGCCAAGCTGCGCGAGCCCGCCCCACTCTTCCCGCTCGCCGGGGACGTGGCCGGGCGCGAGCAGCCGGACGGCACGGTGGGGCTCGCCGGCGCGATGCAGGACGCCGCGGGAGCGGGGCTCGTGGCCATGCTCGCGGTACTGGCCCCGGTGCTCGCCGGCACCGCCGCGATCATCTTCCTCATCGTCGGCTATGTCCTCAACGTCCTGGACCCGGCCCCGTCCATCGCCCAGCCGATGGTCACCGCGGGCTGGTTCTTCGCCGCGCTGACCGCCGCGGCCATCCTGATCGCCGCCGTCGGACTGCTCCTGACCGCGCTGCGCAACGGCTCCAGCGCGATCCGCGGCGAGGCGCGCAGCGAGCGGCTGGAGGAGGTGGACCGCGCGCGCGAGGTCTGGCGGGATGCCTTGCTGGAGCGCGGCATCCTGCCGTTCCTCCGCGAGGCCCTGGCCAACCCCTCGGCCCCGTCCCCCTCCGCGTACGTCCCGATCAACCCCGAGGCGGTCGGCCGCACCCCGCACCTCGGCTACAGCCGCCCCGGCTTCAGCACCGACGGCGAAGGCCCCAAGGCCCGCCCCCGCTACAGCAGCCCGGACTACACCAGCCCCGACTACGGCGGACCGGAGCACCAGCCGGACTAGCCCCGGACGCGGGGCGCGGTCCGGGCGGGGTCCGGGTGGGTCCGGGCGGGGGTACGACTCCGGGTGCGGTCCGGGTGTGCGTGCGGGTCATCCCGGATGCTCGGGCACGGCGGCCTCGGCAGCATGGCTGACCATGACTTCCTTGACCCGACGTACCTTCATGGGCGGTTGCGCGGCCGGGACGCTGCTGGCCGCGGCCGGGAGCACCGGCGCCCGCGCGGCGACGAGGACCACCGCATCGACCACCGCGTCCGACGACGCCGCCCTCCAGGCCGCGATCAGCGATCTCGCCCACCCGCCCGCCACCTCGGCCCAACTGCGCGTCGACCGCCAGGGAGATCACTGGTACGGCACGGCGGGTGCGGCGGACATCGCGAGCGGACGGGCCGTGTGCCCGGACGACCGGTTCCGCGCCGGCAGCGTCACCAAGGCGTTCGTGGCCACCGTGGTGCTTCAACTGTGGACCGAGCGCCGGGTGGAGCTCGACGCCCCCATCGGGCGCTACCTCCCGGACCTGCTTCCTTCCGCCTTCGCCCGCCGCATCACCGTGGCCCAACTGCTCAACCACACCAGTGGGCTCCCCGACCACCGGGGAATTCCGGACGACAGCACTCCGGAAGCGGTCCTGCGACACCGATGGGACCGGTGGACACCGCGGGAGTGGGTCGAGACGGTGACGCACGATCCGCTCAAGTTCGCCCCGGGCACCAAACAGGAGTACCGGGGCATCAACTACGTACTGCTCGCCCTGCTCATCGAAAAGCTGACCGCCCGCCCCTACGGCCAGGAGATCCAGACCCGCGTCCTGCACCCGCTGGGCCTGACCCGAACCCTGCTGCCGGGCCAGGACCCCCGCCTCCACGGCCCGCATGTGCACGGCTATCTACGGATGACCGACGGCTCGCTGCGCGATGTCACCGTGTACAACCAGTCCTCCGCCTGGGGCGAAGGCGAGCTGGTCTCGACCGTCGACGACCTGTTCCGCTTCCAGCGAGCCCTGTTCTCCGGCACGTTGCTGCCGCCCCACGCCTTGGACAAGCTCTTCACCCTCCCCCCGGACTCCGTACGCATGCTGGACGGCAGCCCCGCCCGCTACAGCCTGGGCTCCCAGACGGCCACCGTGAACGGCGTGACGTTCTGGGGCAAGACCGGCGAGACCGCCGGCTACCGCACCCGCATATTCGCCACCCGCGACCTGAGCCTCCGCTTTGTCCTGTCGTACACCCCGACGCCGCTGACCACACAGGACGAGATGACCAACCGAGTCGTCGCCGCACTCACCGCATGAATCCCCCGGCCCCTGCGGGCAAGCCGCACTCGATGGGACGTTTCACGTGAAACATGGCTGAAGCCTCAGCCGGGTTAGCACTGGTGGGCGGTTCGTTCCCAGATTGACCGATTACCAGCCGATCGAGCGAACTTCCGCCTACTGCCGATGTGTGCCGAGAGCTCGGCTACACCACGACGCGAAAAGCCCTGCTCGACCATGTGCCGGAGGAGCGGCGAGAGTCTCCCGAGATCGCGGTGCACGACTGTCTGCGCTTTCTCCAGAAGCACCGCTGCATCCGTCAGAACGGGCTGACGGACGACGGCAACCCGGTCTACATGGCTGGGCTTCCGCCCGCGTAGCCTCACGAGAAGGGGTCCGAAGTCGCAAATCGAAGTTGCGGTTTCGGACCCGCCCCGCGGCGTATCGCCTGGTTCAATCCGCAGGTGTTGCTTTGCCGGGATCCACCCGCGATCTCGGCCTACCCGTCCGCGCCTCAGTCCGCGATCGGCAGATACACACGGTTGCCCGCCTCCGCGAACTCCCTGGACTTCTGGGCCATACCGGCCTCCGCCTCCGCCGCGTCCATCGCGCCGCCGTGTTCCCGGCGGATGTCCTGGGAGATCTTCATCGAGCAGAACTTCGGCCCGCACATCGAGCAGAAGTGCGCCGTCTTGGCCGGCTCCGCCGGCAAGGTCTCGTCGTGGAAGGAGCGGGCCGTGTCCGGGTCGAGGGCCAGGTTGAACTGGTCCTCCCAGCGGAATTCGAAGCGCGCGTCGGAGAGCGCGTCGTCCCATGCCTGGGCGTCCGGATGACCCTTGGCCAGGTCGGCCGCATGGGCGGCGATCTTGTAGGTGATCACGCCGGTCTTGACGTCATCGCGGTCCGGCAGGCCCAGGTGCTCCTTGGGGGTGACGTAGCAGAGCATCGCCGTGCCCCACCAGGCGATCATCGCGGCGCCGATGCCCGAGGTGATGTGGTCGTAGGCGGGGGCGATGTCGGTGGTGAGGGGGCCCAGGGTGTAGAAGGGGGCCTCCTCGCACACCTCCTGCTGGAGGTCGACGTTCTCCTTGATCTTGTGCATCGGGACATGGCCCGGACCCTCGATCATCGTCTGGACGCCGTGCTCCTTGGCGATGCGGTTGAGCTCGCCGAGGGTGCGCAACTCCGCGAACTGGGCCTCGTCGTTGGCGTCGGCGATCGATCCCGGGCGCAGTCCGTCGCCCAGCGAGTAGGTGACGTCGTACGCCGCGAGGATCTCGCACAGCTCCTCGAAGTGGGTGTAGAGGAAGGACTCCTGGTGGTGGGCGAGGCACCAGGCCGCCATGATGGAGCCGCCGCGGGAGACGATGCCGGTCTTGCGGCGGGCGGTCAGGGGGACGTACGGCAGCCGGACGCCGGCATGGACGGTCATGTAGTCGACGCCTTGCTCGGCCTGTTCGATGACCGTGTCCTTGTAGATCTCCCAGGTCAGCTCCTCGGCCCTGCCGTCGACTTTCTCCAGCGCCTGATAGAGCGGCACGGTGCCGATGGGGACCGGGGAGTTGCGCAGCACCCATTCGCGGGTGGTGTGGATGTTGCGGCCGGTCGAGAGGTCCATGACCGTGTCGGCGCCCCAGCGGGTCGCCCAGGTCATCTTCTCGACCTCCTCCTCGATGGAGGAGGTGACGGCGGAGTTGCCGATGTTGGCGTTGACCTTCACCAGGAATCGCTTGCCGATGATCATCGGCTCGATCTCCGGGTGGTTCACATTGGCCGGGAGGACGGCACGGCCCGCCGCGATCTCCTCCCGGACCACCTCGGGGGAGACGTTCTCGCGGATCGCCACGTACTCCATCTCCGCCGTGATCTCACCCCGCCGCGCATAGGCGAGTTGGGTCACGGGGGTGCCCGGGCGGCCGCGCCGCGGCTGGCGCGGACGGCCGGGGAAGACCGCGTCGAGGTTGCGCAGCCCCCCGCGGGGCGAGGTGTGCTTGAGCCCGTCGTCCTCGGGGCGGACGGGACGGCCCGCGTACTCCTCGGTGTCGCCGCGGCCGGTGATCCAGTTCTGCCGCAGCGGCGCCAGGCCGCGGCGGACATCCGTCTCGATGGTGGGGTCGGTGTACGGGCCGGAGGTGTCGTACAGCGTCACATCCTGGCCGTTGGTGAGGTGCACGCGGCGGACCGGGACCCGGAGGTCCGGGCGCGAACCCGTGACATATCCCTTATGCCAGCCGAATTCGGCCGTCTCGGCGCGCGATGGTGCATCCTGCTGAGTCATGAGACCCACTCCCTACGCCGGCATTACCCGGTAACAGGTTCAGCGGTCGGCGCAGCTGGCAGCGTCAGCGCCCTCTCAGCCCGGTGCTCCGAGCTCCCGCGATTGCAAAGGTTCGTCACCACGCTAACGGTTTATCCACAGCGCTGAACAGGGGGCCCACGTCCCTTGCGATGATGCGTCCGTGACCGCCATCCAGCAGGACCACCCGCCCGAGCAGCCCCACCCCTCCGATCAGGCGCATGGCCACGGCCACGGACATTCCCATGGCCATGGCCCCGCCACCCCCGTCTCCGCACGCCTCCGCAAGATCATCGCGGCGGTGCTCATCCCCTTCACCGTCGCCGTCGTGGCCGGTCTGATCGTGCTCTGGCCGGGCGGCACGCCCGACCACAAGGCGCATGGCCGCAGCGGTCTCGGCTTCGACCAGACGACCGTGGCCGGACGGGTGGTGAAGGTCGAGGAGGTGAACTGCGCCGATGTGAACGCCCAGCCGCAGGCGCCCACCGAGCCCGGCCAAGGCGGCGCCGCCCAGAACGGCGCCCCAGGGCAGAGCGGGAGCCCAGGGCAGGGCGGGAAGAAGAGCGTCTGCGAGAAGGCCACGATCGAGGTCACCTCGGGCAAGGACAAGGGCCGCACGTTCCCCGAAATCGTCCAGCCCAACGCCTCGCGTCACCTCAGCGCCGGGCAGGAGCTGAAGCTGGCGTACGCCCCCAAAGCGCCCAAGGAACTGCAGTACTCCGTGTCCGACGTCGACCGGTCGATGCCGATGGCGCTGCTGGCGGGGCTGTTCGCGCTCGCGGTCGTGGTGGTGGGGCGGCTGCGCGGGGTGTTCGCGCTGGTGGCGCTGGCGATCAGCTTCGGGGTGCTGACGCTGTTCATCCTCCCGGCGATACTCCAGGGTTCCAATCCGCTGGTGGTCGCGGTCGTCGGGGGCAGCGCGATCATGCTTCTCGCGCTGTACATGTGCCACGGGCTGACTGCGCGTACATCGGTCGCCGTGCTCGGCACACTGGTGTCACTGCTGCTGATCGGGGTGCTGGGCTCGCTGTTCATCGGCTGGGCGAGCCTGACCGGCAACACGGACGACCAGACCGGGCTGGTGCACGGCCTCTATCCGAACATCGAGATACGAGGGCTGCTGCTGGCGGGTGTGATCATCGGCTCGCTGGGCGTGCTGGACGATGTGACGGTCACCCAGACCTCGGCGGTATGGGAGCTGAGGGACGCGGACCCGACCACGTCCCGGCGCAAGCTCTACGGGGCGGCGATGCGGATCGGGCGGGACCACATCGCCTCCGTCGTGAACACTTTGGTGCTGGCGTACGCGGGCGCTTCGCTTCCACTGCTCCTGCTGTTCTCCATCGCGGACAGCGGGGTGGGCACGGTCGCCACGAGCGAGATCGTCGCGGAGGAGATCGTACGGACGCTGGTGGGCAGCATCGGGCTCGTCGCCTCGGTGCCGGTGACGACCGCGCTGGCGGTGCTCGTGGTCTCCGCGGACCGCGCCCCGGCGGCGGACGGCGGCGCGGAGCGGGTGGCCGACGCGGGCGGCGCACGGGCGCCACAGACGGCCCAGGCGACCAAGGCGACCCAGGCGGCCCGGACCGGCCGGGGCGGACGCGGTCGGCGCCGCCGGGCGAAGGGGCGCTGAGGCGATGGGCACGCTACCCGTCAGCTCGGCCATGGCACCGCAGGCCATGGCACAGCACCGGCCCTCGGCCCGCCGCGCATCCTGCTCTCAGCCCGCGTACCGGTCCTCGGCCAGGATGCGGTGGAGTTCGGCATCGAGATCGCCGACCGGGTCACAGGCCGCCGGCTCCTGGCCGAAAGGCACCACCCGGTCCGTCCGATCGAGGAAGGCCACCAGCGGAGCGGCACCGGCCCGGAACAGGGCCCGTTCACAACCCACTTGGAGTCTGATGAAGACGTCCGAAAGCCCCTCGGGGGAGGCGGGGGCGATCCGCACATCCCCCTCGCCGGTGGGTCTGCTCAACCCGTCCAGCAGCAGCTCCCGTGCGAAGGCCCAGCTCACCGGCGCGTCACCGGGCAAATGGAAGGTGATCTCGACGGCATAGGGGTCGCCGCTGTCGTAGGACAGCTCGACCGGGATCCGGAAGGAGAGATCCTGCGAGACCAGGAAGGTCATCGTCACTTCCGCCTGAACTGTGTCACGCATCTCACGCATCGTTCGCCGCCCCGGGTTGTTTGCGCTTCGCCGACTCTGGAGCGTAGCGACTCGATTGCGGTGCGGAGTCGGTTTGCCTCGTGTGAGGGAACGAAAATGGCCAGTGTTGCCGTGAGGAGACCCGCGGGGCCGGGCGGCGCGGACGGCGCGGGCCCGGTGGGCGGGAGATCGGGGCCGGCGCACCGGCCGTATCGAAGATCGCTGTCGTCAACAGGCACCCCCGGGGTGTTGTTGCGAGGCAGACGCCGAAAGAAGAGCGCCGAGGACTCGCACTGTAACGGCAGGGGTGGCGCCGGGCGGTGCTCCCGCCCCGGCGGTATCCCTCGCGCGGCGTATCCGCGCGCGGAAGGATCCCTCAGGGCCTGCGGGGACGCGTCAGGCCCTGGGTGACGCGGCGGGCGCCGCGCGGCGGGTCAGGAAGTGAACTTCCGTACGACGTAGATCAGCCCGGCGATCAGCACCACCAGCAGCAGCGCCTTGAAGACGAGGCTCACCACGAACCCGATCACGCTCATGATCAGGCCGCCGAACACGGCGAGGACGAGGACCGGTATCGCGATCCAGGTCACCCACCACGGCAAGCCCCGGAATATCCCCTTCGTGGTCACGTGACTCCCTGCTTTCTCTCCGAGCCGTGGGTCCGGACGCCGACGGCCGGTCTTCCCTGCCGTCGATGCTAGGACGGGACGGAGGCGCGCGGGCGGCCCGCGCCCCCCGTCCTCCCCTGACCGGACCCCTACGGGACCGGTCGGACGGCCTCAGCTCTCCGGGGGCGAGAACACCACCAGCACCCGCAGATCCTCGGTGATGTGGTGGAACTTGTGCGCCGTGCCCGCCGGGACGTACACCACACTGCCCCGCCCCACCTGTGTCGTCTCCATCCCCACCGTGACCGACGCCCGGCCGCTCATCACGACGTACACCTCGTCCTGGCCGTGCGGCGACTGCGGGTCGGCCTGGCCCGCGTTCAGCGCGTACAGCCCCACGGACATGTTCCGCTCCCGCAGGAACTGCAGATACGCGCCGTCGTTCGCGGCCCGCTCCGCCTCCAGCTCATCCAGCCGGAACGCCTTCATTCGCCTCTCCACCCCTGCCTGACCCATGCCTGCGGTGCCCCTGCCTGCGCCGGGGCCTGTCTGCGACGATCTCAACCATGAAGAATTTTCTCGTCAAGACGATCGCGAACGCCGGCGCCCTCGGCGTCGCCATCTGGCTGCTCAAGGACATCACGCTGACCGGTGACAACACCGGCCGCCAAGCGCTCACCCTCATTCTCGTGGCGCTGGTCTTCGGCGTGGTGAACGTGGTGGTCAAGCCGATCGTCAAGCTGCTGGCCTTCCCGCTGTTCATCCTGACCCTCGGGCTGATCACGCTGGTGATCAACGCCTTGATGCTGTTGTTGACCTCCTGGCTGGCCGGAAAGCTGGACCTGAGCTTCGACGTCGACGGCTTCGGCACGGCGGTGCTCGGTGGGCTGATCGTCTCCATAGTCGCGTGGGCCCTGCATGTCGTGCTGCCCGATGACAAGGACTGATCACGGACGGAGATGATGGAAGGCATGAGAGACCCGTCGCCCTACCGTGTCTGCTTTGTCTGCACCGGCAACATATGCCGCTCGCCGATGGCCGAATCCGTCTTCCGCGCCCATGCCGCGGAGGCCGGGCTGGACGGCCTCCTCGAGGTGGACAGCGCGGGCACCGGGCCCTGGCACGCGGGCGACGGGGCCGACCGCCGCGCCATCGACGTACTGACCGCCCATGGCTATGAGCAGGATCACATCGCGCGCCAGTTCCGGACCGAGTGGTTCGATCGCCTCGATCTGGTGATCGCCCTGGACAGCGGCCATCTGCATGAGCTGCGCGCGCTCGCGCCCACCCCGCACGACGCCGCGAAGGTGCGGCTGCTGCGGGCTTACGACCCGGACGCGGACCACGACGCGCTGGGCGGCCTCGATGTGCCGGACCCGTACTTCGGCGGGCTGGACGACTTCGAGGAGTGCCTGGAGATGGTCGAGGCCGCGAGCACCGGGCTGCTGGACGCGGTCGCCGAGGCCATCGACGCCTCGGAGAAGAGTGCGGAGAGCCTCACTGTCGAGCACGCGTCGGCCGCCGATGGCCCGGACGCGGGGAAGGAATCCGCATGACCGGCGACGGCACCCGCACCGTACGGGCCGGACTGCCCGAGGCCGAGGCGTACGAGCCGACGCTGCCGGGCCCGGTCTTCGCCGCCCACTACCACCTCCCCGGCGACGCCGTCGGCCCCTACACCTACGGCCGGGACGCCAACCCCACCTGGTCCCTGCTGGAGCGGGCGATCAGCGAGCTGGAGTCGCCGGGCACCGACGCCGAGACGGTCGTCTTCTCCTCCGGCATGGGCGCGATCTCGGCCGTACTGCTCTCGCAGCCGCGCCAGGGCGACGCGGCCGTCCTGCCGTCCGACGGCTATCAGCTGCTCCCGGCGCTGATCGAGCGGCTGGCGGGCTACGGGGTCACCGTGCGCACCGCCCCGACCGGCGAGGACGCCCAGCTGGCCGCCCTGGAGGCGCTGGGCGACCGGACGAAGCTGCTGTGGCTGGAAACCCCGTCCAATCCCGGACTGGACGTCTGTGACATCCGTCGGCTCGCCGAGGCGGCGCACGCCCGGGGCGCGCTGGTCGCCGTCGACAACACCCTGGCCACTCCGCTCGGCCAGCGCCCGCTGGAGCTCGGCGCGGACTTCGCCGTGGCGAGCGGCACCAAGGCGCTCACCGGCCATGGCGATGTCCTGCTCGGCTATGTGACCTGCCGCGATCCACGGCTCGCCGCTGAGGTGCGGGCCTGGCGCAAGACGGTGGGCGCGATCCCCGGCCCCATGGAGGCATGGCTCGCCCACCGCTCCCTGGCCACCCTCCAGCTGCGCGTCGACCGCCAGGCGGCGACTGCCCTGGCCCTCGCCGAGGCGCTGCGCGACCGTCCCGAGATCACCGGGCTGCGCCACCCCGGTCTGCCGACCGATCCCTCCCACCGGGTGGCGGCCGGGCAGATGCGCGGCGGGCGCTTCGGCTGTGTGGTCTCCTTCACCCTGCCGGACAAGGAGCACGCGGAGCGCTTTCTGACCGCGCTGCGGCTGGTGGACGACGCCACCAGCTTCGGCGGGGTGCGCTCCACGGCGGAGCGGCGCGGACGGTGGGGCGGCGACGCGGTGCCCGAGGGTTTCATCCGGTTCTCGGTGGGCGCGGAGGACGCGGACGATCTGATCGCCGATGTGCTGCGGGCGCTCGATAAGGCATCCGGCACAGAGGCGGCATCGGGAACGGACGCGGCACCCGACACGGACGCGGCATCGGGCACGGCAAGCACCAGGACGGGTGGCTGAAAGCGGGTATGCCTGTGCGGGCGTCTCAAGCCTCCCCCCTCGTGGCTTGAGACGCCCCGGTTCTCTCGTGGAGAACCGCTCGAACAAGGCTAGTTGACTCAGCGTCAGTGTCCAATCACAGTAGCGACATGAACCTATCGGCATATTTATAGTTGGCATGCGTGCGGGGCGCGCCGAGGCGAGGGGAACCGCATGGATCTGGCCCTCTTACGCACCTTTGTCGCGGTTCACCGCGCCGGGTCCTTCACCCGCGCCGCCGGGCTGCTCGGGCTCTCCCAGCCCGCCGTCACCGGCCAGATACGCACCCTGGAGCGGCAGCTCGGCCGCCCGCTGTTCCTCCGTACGGCGCGCGGCGTCGTCCCCACCACCGTCGGGGACGAACTCGCTCACAAGGCCGCGCCGCATCTCGACGCCCTCGTGGAGATCACCGAGACGGGGCTGGACGACCGCTCGGCGCTGCGCACCCTGCATCTCGCGGGCCCTCCGGAGTTCACCGCGCTGCGCGCCCTGCCCGCACTGACCACCCTGGTCACCCAGGGGCTGGCGGTGCGCTGCGCCTTCGGCAGCGCCGAGGAGCTGTTCGAGGGGCTGGGCGCCGGCCATCACGACCTGGCCATCACCACCGCCCGGCCGCGAGGGCGGCTGCTGGCCGCCACGCCGCTGTGCGACGAGGAGCATGTGCTGGTCGCGGCCCCGCGCTGGGCCGCCCGGCTCGGCGGCCCAGCGGTGCTCCAGGTCAAGGGCGTACAGGCGCTGGAGGCGCTGCCCGTCGTCGAGGTGCATGAGAGTCTGCCGCTGATCAGTCGCTACTGGTCGGCCGTCTTCGACACCCGGCCGGTCACCGCCGGCACGATCATCGCGCCCGATCTGCGCGCGGTGCTCGCCTGCGTCGCGCAGGGCGCCGGGCTCGGCGTCCTGCCGCGCTATCTGTGCATGGACGCGCTGGACGCCGGGGAGGTGGTGGCGCTGCTCAACCCGCCGGTGCCGCCGCTGCGCACCTATTTCCTGGTGGTACGGACGGGGGCACTCGCGCTGCCGCATATCGCGCGGGCGCACGAGTGGCTGTTGCGCGCGGCTGTCGATTGGTGAGTAAGTGGTTTCGCGGGACCAAGGGTGCGGCAGATGTCCTGCATGACCGAACGACCCGTGGTCAAGCGCACCGCCCGTGCCATTCTCCTCGAGGGCGACACCGCGCCCCGCATGATCCTGATCAAGCGCACCAAGCCCGGCCAGGCGCCGTACTGGATCACTCCGGGCGGCGGAATGGAGCCCGAGGACGCGACCGTCGTCGAGGCCTTGTACCGCGAGGTGGACGAGGAACTGGGCGCGAAGGTGACGGACGTGGTGCCCGCCTTCGTCGACACCGTCCCGCATCCCGATGAGAGCGCGGAGGGCGCAGCGGGCTCTGGGGGTGTGGGCGCGACCGGTGTGAAGGTGCAGCACTTCTTCGTCTGCAGACTCGCCTCGATGGACCTCACCCGGCGGCACGGCCCGGAGGTGGACGAGCCGTGCGGGGAGTACGACGTGGTGAGCGTCCCTTTCACGCGCGAGGGGATCGCCTCGGTCGAGGTGGTGCCGCCCTCGCTGCGGGCCTATCTCGACGCCAACATCGAGGGCGTGCTGGCCCTGCTCGCGGACGACCTCGGCTGAGCGAGGCGAAGCCCTGCCGGGCGGATCTTCGCGAACAGGACCAGCGGGCTGGGCTCTGTCGGGGCAGGACCTAACGGAACCAGCCGCTGAACGGCTGCTGGGTCTTCCGGGCCGCCCGCTGCCGCGCCTCGGCCAGCACCCGCTCGGCCTCCTCCCGCCAGTCCTCGGGCCCCCCGTCGGGACGGACCGGCCGCCGGAGGGCCGGGCTGAGATCACGCATCGCGGAGGGCTCAGCGGACCGCCGAGCGAGGTCGGCCGGTTCGGGCCGCGCGGCCGGTTCGGGCCGCGCCATCGGCTGGGGCTGTGCGATCGGCTGGGGCCGTGCCGCCGGTTCGGGCTGTGCCGGCGGTCCGGGCTGTGCCGACGGTCCGGCGTCCGGAGCCTGAGGGCCCAGGATGTCCTGAGCAGCCGGGGCCGTCGGGACCGTCGGGGCGGTCTGGGGAGGCAGGCCCACCGGCCACGAGACCGGTGACGTGGGCGGGGCCGGAGGGATGGCCAGAACCTGAGTGTCCGAGTCCGTCAGGGGCTGGGGGTCCGGGGCGGCCGGAGCGGCCGGGGCGGCCGGAGCCTGCGGGACCGAGGCCCCCAGCTCGGCCTGAGCTGCCGGAACGGGCCAGGCGACCTGGCCCGGCAGGTCCACCGCCCACGAGGGCCGTGAGATGGGCGGAGCAGGAGGAACGGGCTGGGCAGGAGGGGCGGGCGGAACGGACTGAGCAGGAGTGGCAGATGGAGCAGGCGGAACGGGCGGCGCAGGCGGGACCCTGCGGCCCTCACGGGCCTCGGCCGCGGCGCCGAAGAAGTCGCCGCCCTTCCGCTTGACGTCGTCCGTCCCCCAGTCCCGCTCCCGGTCGTGTTCGAGGGCCTGGTCACCGGAGGGCCCCCGGCGCCGGGCGGCGTCGCCGCCGGTGCGCCGCTGCGCCGGGACCTTCTGGAGGTGCGGAATGTGCTTGGCGCAGTGGATGTACGCCTCCTCGACGGTCACCTCGACCCACACCACCGCGCGCCGCCCCGGCACCGGGTCCACCGGCAGCCCGGAGTGCGCCTCGCGCATCTCGGCGTCCTCCACCACCCGGGCCCGGCCGTTCACATGCAGCCCGATCCGGTCCCGGAAGAAGTCGACCATGAGAATGCCCAGGTGGGGGTTCTCCTGGATATTGCCGAGGCTGGCCAGGACGCCGTTCCCCCGGTATTCGGGATAGGCCAGCGTGCGCGTGTCGAGCACTCTCAGAAAGCCGGGCGGACCGGCCCGGAAGGTGCTGTCGCACTCCCCGTGCCGGTCGGAGGTGGCCAGGAAGAACATTTCCTGGCGCCCGATGAACTCCCGCATCCGGACATTCAGGTGATCCAGCACCTGGTCGTCGTAGAAGCGGTCGGCGCGGTCGACGGTGCCCAGTCGCCGCTGCATATGGTGTTCGCCGTCGCTCCCGGGACGCCACGCGCGGTCGTCCAGGTGCTCCGCACTGTCCACGGTTCTCGTCCCCGTCCTGATTCGCCGTCCGGAATCGCCGGAATGCCTGCCCAGTGTTGGTGTTTTGTCGTATGCCGTCCGTGCCCGCGTCCTATTCCGCGGCCGCGGCGAGCTCCTCGATGGAGTCGTGCCGGATGCGGTGCGACGGAATACCGATGCCCATCAGGGCGTCGACGCCGCTGCGGATCATCCCGGGCGGCCCGGAGAGATAGGCGTCGAACGCGTTCCACGGGCCGTACTGCCGCACGGCGTCGGGCAGCCGACCGCTGAGGCCGTTGGTCGGGCCGTCGGAGACGACGGGACGGACCGCGAGCCACGGATGCTGCCGGGCCAGCCGCAGCATGGTGTCGATGTCGTACAGATCGTGATCGTTGCGGGCGCCGTAGAAGACCTCGACCGGACGGTTGCGGCCGTGGTCGGCGACGTCCTCGACCAGCGCCTTGATCGGCGCGATACCGGTGCCGCCGCCGAGGCAGAGCAGCCCGTTGTCGCTGGCGTGGTCGACCGTCATGGAACCGGCGGGGGGCCCGAGACGGATCACATCGCCGGGACGGGCCCGGTGCACCAGCGCGGAGGATACCCATCCTGCCGGTACGGCCTTCACATGGAAGGAGAGCAGCCCGTCGGAGCGCGGCGCCGCGGCGAATGAATAGTGCCGCCAGACCCGCGGCCACCAGGGCGTTTCCAGTGAGGTGTACTGGCCCGCCAGAAAGGGGTACGGCTGGTCCGGGCGGACGGTGATCACGGCGATGTCATGGGTGCGCAGCTCATGCCCGACCACCTCGGCCTGCCACCACGCGGGGGCGATCAGCTCGTCCTCGGCGGCCGAGTCGATCATGATCTGGGAGATCGCGGTGTAGGCCCGCACCCAGGCGGCCTCGGCCTCGTCGCTCCAAGTGGTGACGGCGTAGCGGGTGAGCGCGCCGATCAGGCATTCGCCGACGGCGGGGTAGTGCTCGGGCTGGGTGCCGTACTTGCGGTGGCCGCGGCCGAGCCGGGAGAGGAACTCGGTGAGGATGTCGAGGTCGTCGATGAGCCGGGCGGCAGTGAGGATCGCCTTGAACAGCCGGTCGCGCTGGGCGTCCATCGCGGCGGGGAAGAGCGGCCGCAGCTCGGGGTGCTGGACGAAGAGCAGCGCGTAGAAGTACGAGGTGACCTTGTCGCTGATGGGCTCGACCTCGGCCATGGTGCGGCGCAGCAGGATCGCGTCGGGCGAGGCGGTCTCGGGGACGGCGAACGGCGAGTCGGGGCCGGGCCGGAAGTCCTGGGGGGCCGGGGGCACCTCGTCGGGGCGCTGATGCTCCTCGCGTCCGCGGGCCGCGGGGCCGGGGGTGGGGGCGGCAGGGGCGTGACCCGCGGGGCCGGGGGCCCGGCGGTCGTCCGGGCGACGGTCGTCCGGGCGACGGTCGTCACTGCGGCGGTCGCCCGCTCCCGGGCCGGGCGCGGGGACCGGTTCCGCGGGCGTACGGCGGTCGGCTTCGGTGCCGACCGGCCGTATCGGGTTCACCGGGCGGCTGGGCGCGCGCTCATCGCTCTGCTGGTCCGGGGCCCTGCGGTCATCGGCCGGTTTCCTGCTCGGGGTGAACCAGCCCCAGTCGCCACTGTTTCCGCCGGAGCCGTCGCTGCCGGCCGACGATGTGGTGGTCGGAGCGTCCATGGTTGCCTCGCCTCGAACATCTTTCTGTCGGTCTTCGCACTTCCGCTGCCGGAATGTGCCCGCAATTCCCCGTCCTGGTGCACTGGTTCAAGCGAGAATGGTCGTGCCGACCCTCTCCGTAACTCTCTTGCGGGCAGCATGCCATGCTCGTTCCCCGTCCCGGGCGCATAGCCCGAAGTCCGGGAAACGGGGGCTGCGTTCCCGTTATGCTGGTTGGCCTGGGATGCCCGTTCTGCCCCCGTTACAGCACGCCGCACGGAACCGGACCCGACCCTACCGGCCCCGGATGAATTCACAAGCCCCAAGTGCCCCACATCTGTTACACCCACCAACTCGCGTAATTACCGATAGTTACGTGTGGTTACCCATCAATTCGTAAGCCTCTCGGAGATCACGACCGGTATAGGCGTGGGATGCGATTTCGCTCACATGGTGGTCGGCGTTCACGGCGACCGAGACCGGCACCACCGCGAACAGTTCGGCGTCCGAGAGGGAATCCCCGTAGGCCACGCAGTGATCCCTGGTCAAGCCGAACTTCGCACAGAGTTCATCGGCGATCCGGACCTTGGCGGCCGGGGTCAGGATCCCCGCCGGATCCACCGGCTCCCGGAACGGCACGGCGGGCCACGTCGAGCCGTACGTGGCGTCCGCGCCCCACTCCAGCAGCCGCGACACGAAGAAGCCCGGCGAGAGCGAGATCACCGCACAGCGCTCGCCCCGCGCCCGGATGTCCGCCCACACCTCACGGATCCCGGCCAGCCACGGCGCCCCCTCGAACGCCGCCGCCACATGCTCCTCCGTCAGCGCCTCCCACAGCGCACAGGCCCGCTCCGCGAACTGGGCCGTCGTCAGCTCACCGCCCGCGAACTCCCGCTCCAGCGCGGCGATCTCCCGCCCCAGACCGAGCTGCCGGGAGATCTCGATCGCGGCGGCCGAGCCGTGGATGAGCGTCCCGTCCAGATCGAACAGATGCAGTCTGGTCATACCACCCGAGCGTAGATGCACCCACCGACCCCCACCGCCCCGGCCCGGCCCCTGTCGCCCCGGCCGGACGCCAACGGCCTGGCCCGGCCCCCGTCGCCCCGGCCCCTCGCCATCCGCGCCGGTCCGCCCGCGCCGCCGGGAGTACGCGCGGATACTCCCGGCGTCAGACGCCCCGGGGGCCGCCGCGCCGCCACGGTGGGGGCATGCGGCAACTCACCCGCCCCGTGCGCCGGGGCCTCCTCGTCGTTCATGTCGTCGTCTCGGTCGGATGGCTCGGGCTGACCCTCGGGGTGCTGGCCCTGGGGATCACCGGGGCCATGGCCGGTTCGGCCGAAGAGGCCGGGGCGGCGTACCGGTCCATGAATGTGCTGGGCGACTGGCTGCTGATTCCGATCAGCCTGCTGTCGCTGGTCAGCGGGATCGTGCTGTCGCTGAGAACGCCCTGGGGGCTGGCGCGCCACCGGTGGGTGTATGTGAAGTTCTGGCTGACGATGATCACCACCGCCGCCACGGCGTTCGCCCTGCGCGCCCGGATCGACTCGGCGATGGCCGACGTCGTGGCCGGGCGGGCGGTCGGGGCGACCACGGATCTGATCCTGGCGCCCTCGGTCAGCCTGGGCGTCTATACCTTCCTCACCGCGATCTCGGTGATCAAGCCCTGGGGACTGACCGCCCGGGGACGGCGGCTGCGGGCGACAAAGCGCCGATAATTGCATACGCGGTCTATTTCATCCCTGGACTATCCTGGACTCCGCTCACCCATCTAGGAGGGGTTCCATGCCGGACGAACCGCACGGCGCCGTCGCCCCGCCCGCAGGACAGGCACTGGCCCAGGGCTGGTGCGCCCTGTCCTCCCTGCACGGCCGGATAGAGACGCACATCGAGCGTGCGCTGCAGGCCGGGCACGATCTGAGCGTCCGCGAATTCTCCGTGCTCAACGTACTCAGCGGGCAGCACGACGGCGACGGCGGACATCTGCAGATGAAGCAGCTCGCCGACTCCGTCGTGCTCAGCCAGAGCGCCACGACCCGGCTGGTCACCCGGCTGGAGGACCGCGGTCTGCTCGCCCGCTACATCTGCCCCGGCGACCGCCGCGGCATCTACACCGACGTCAGCGACGAGGGGCTGAAGCTCCTGGAGGAGGCGCGGCCGACGCATGACACCGCGCTGCGCGAGGCCCTCGCCGAGGCCGCCCGGCGGCCGGAACTGGCGCCCCTCGTCGCCGCTGTGGAGGGTCTCACCGGCACCACGTGCTGATGGGCCGGACGTACTGATTCCGGGACGTCTGATCCCCCATGGCCGTGGGTCCCTCGCCGCCGTCCGGGGCTCGTCGGCCCCGGCGTAGGCTCCACCGCATGAGCGACTTCGAGATACGGCGCGCGACCGCCGATGACATCCCGGCGATCGTGGCCATGCTGGCGGACGACCCGCTCGGCGCCCGCCGGGAGTCCCCGGACGACCTGGCCCCGTACCGCGCCGCCTTCGAGCGGCTGGACTCGGATCCCCAGCAGCGGCTGGTCGTCGCGGTCCGGGAGGGCCGCACCGTCGGCACCCTCCAGCTGACCGTGATCCCCGGGCTGTCGCGGCGCGGCGCCACGCGCTCGATCATCGAAGGCGTCCGGATCCACTCCGAGGAGCGCGGCGGCGGGCTCGGCACCCAGCTGATCGAATGGGCCGTCGAGGAGTCGCGCCGCGAGGGGTGTGTACTGGTGCAGCTCACCTCGGACGCGACTCGTATCGACGCCCACCGCTTCTACGAGCGGCTCGGCTTCGAGGCCAGCCACATCGGCTTCAAACTGCCGCTGGCCTGAACTGCTCTGGTCTCTCTTCCCCGCCGGCGGCCTCATAGCGTCGCGAGGTCGACGGCCTCGGCCATCCGCCGGTAGCCCGCGTCGTTCGGGTGCTTGAAGTCGCCCGAGTCGTACGCCGGGTTCAGCCGCAGCGGATCGGACGGCGCGGCCATGACCTCCGCGAAGTCGACGACCGCGTCGAAGGCGCCCGAGGTGCGGATCCAGTCGTTGATCGCGGCGCGCTTCGCCTCCGAGCGCGGGGTGTGGTACTCGGCGCCCTTGAACGGCAGGATCGTCCCGCCGATGACCTTGATCCCGCGGGCGTGGGCAAGAGCGATCAGCTTCCGGTAACCGGCGATCACCTCATCGGCCGACACCTGCGGATTGGGCTTGTAGGTGGGCAGCTCGACCTCACTGAAACCGATGTCGTTGAGCCCCTCGAGCAGGATCACCGACCGTACGCCCGGCTTGTCCAGGACATCGCGCCGGAAGCGGGCACCCGCCCGGTCGCCGTACCAGGCCGAGTCGTGCAGCAGCAGATTGCCGCCGATCCCGGAGTTGAGGACGGGGCGCGGGGTGCCCACGGCCGCGAGGCGCTCGGCCAGCAGATCCGGCCAGCGGTGGTCGGCGTCGTAGGTCGAGCCGAAGCCATCGGTGATCGAATCGCCGAAGGCCACCACCGTGCCCGGGTGCCGGGGACCGCCGATGACCTCGACATCGGAGAGGTAGTACCAGGAGTTGGTGGCCTCGGCGAAGGCTGCCCCGGCGCGGTCGGCGCGGTGGTCGCCGTCCGCGCGGAAGCTGCGGGCGTACGCCTGGGCGTGGAAGGTGGCGGGGCCGGTCGGGCGGTCGAAGTACAGCGTGACCGTGACCGGCTGACGGGCCGCCACCCGCAGCGGGGCCGCGTCGCTCACCGTCTCCCCGCCCGCCGGGATCTCCGCCGATCGCCGGTGCCCGAAGGTCAGCGCGCGCAGGCTCGCGCGGTGGACGGAGGCGCCGTGCGCGGTACGGGCGATGGTCGCGCCCGCGATCCGCAGCGGCGCGGTGCCGTAACGGTTCGACAGCCTGATCCGGGCCGCCGTGCCACCGCCGGTGACCCTGACGACCTGACGCAGGGTCTGGGCGGCGCGCTCGGCGAAGCCGTCCTCGGCCCAGTTCTTCTCGAAGCCGGAGCTGGGGCGCTGGACGGGGGCGGCCCACCCGGCCGACCAGGCGGTCCCCGGCCGGTCGCGGCCGACCGCCGGACTGCCGGGCCGGGCGGTGGCCGTCCCGGAGCCGGCCATGGATGCGGCCATGACGGTGCTGAGGGCGAGCAGGGAGGTGCTGAGACGAAGCGTGGACGTGCGCACGGCGGAGCTCCTGGGGGAGGGGAGGATGAGTGGGTCGGATCGGGCCCTTGGACCAACCTGCCGCCCACCGCATCGCCGACCCAGCCCCCAGCCGTGCGTACCACCGGCGGGGTCAGGCTACGGCCGCCGGATCCTCGACACCCCACCGGAACGCGGCACCCCGCTCCCGCCCCGCCGTCTCCCCCTCAGAGCGCGCGCCAGCCCTCCGGGTCGACCCCGCCGGGCACCACATCGCCCGGGGCGTAGGGCTCCCGGGTGAACACGAAGGTGCCCAGGTCCAGATGGGCCGGGGCGCCGCCCTCCCCCTCGACCACCCGCAGCGTCTCCCCCGCGTAATAGCCGTCGAGCCCCGTCCAGGTGCCGTCCGGCTCGGCCCTGAAGCGGGAGGCCCGGCCTCCCCCGGTGGCCGGGGACAGCTCCAGTCCGCGGTTCGCGCGCAGCCGCAGGTGGTAGGCGCGGGGGCCCCAGTACCAGGGGCCGGTCAGCGCCAGCAGCGCCGGATCGACCTCGGTCAGCGGCCGCCACGGCTCGGGGATACGGGGCTCACGCTCCGCCACGATCCGTATGAGGTCGGCGGCGATGCCACCGATCGCGGGCCCCGAGGTGGTGTTGGCCAGCGCGATCCCGGCCAGCCGGTCCTCGGCGCTCACCCACAGCGAGGCCAGGAAGCCGGGCATGGAGCCGGTGTGGCCGTGGAGAAACCGCCCGCCGTGCCGGACCAGCTGTGTCCCCAGGCCATAGCCTCCGTCCCAGTCCCCCTCCTCGGGGGCGACGGCGGGCTCCCGCATCTCGGCGAGCGACTCCGCGCCGAGCACCCGGTCGTCCCCGTCCAGCAGGAAGGCGGCGAAGCGGGCCAGATCCCCGGCGGTCGACCAGAGCTGCCCGGCCGGGCCCATCCGCCCGGTGTCCTCGGCCGGTTCCGGCAGCAGCACATCCGCCCAGGGATGCACGGCCCATCCCCCGGCGTGCGGCGCCCGCGGCTCGAGCGACGTACGCCCCATCCCCAGCGGCTCCAGCACCTCATGCGCGAGCACCTCGCCCCAGGGCGCTCCGCGCAGCCGCTCGACCAGCGCGCCGAGCAGCGCGAAACCGGGGTTGGAGTAGTGGTGACGGCGGCCCGCTGGGTGGATCAGCGGGCGCTCGCCGAAGATATCGGCGGTCTCGGGCCGCAGCGCCCCGGGCGTGCGCTCCCACCACGGGCCGCGGGTCTCGGCGGCGAGACCCGAGGTGTGGGAGAGGAGCTGGGCCACGGTCGCGCCCTCGGCCTCCGGCACGTCCAGATGCTTGGCCAGCGGATCGCCGAGGTCCAGCAGCCCCTCGTCGCGCAGCCGCATCACCAGCACCGCCACAAAGGTCTTGGTCAAGGAGCCGATGCGGTACTGGGTGTCGGTGTCCGGTGCGGTTCCGTCCACGGAGCTGCGCGAACCCGTCCACACCAGCCGCCCCTCCCGCACCACGGCCCCGACCAGGGATGGGGCACGGCCCTCCGCCTGACCGCGGGCGAGGCGCCGCAGCAGGGCACGGCGGGTGGCGGGCAGCGGCTCGGCGAACTCATCCACGTCGGGTGTGGTCATATCGGCACTCTACGGCGAGGGTCCGACAACGGTCAGTCATCGGTCGGCCGCCGGTACCGCCCAGCCCCGCACCGCGCTCTGGCCTTTACGCCGGGGTCAAGGTCTACCGTCAAGTCATGCGGATCGGAGAGCTGGCCGAACGGGCGGGTACGACCACCCGCACCCTGCGCTATTACGAGTCGCTCGGGCTGCTGCCCGCGCGCCGCACCGGCAATGGTTACCGGTCGTACGACGAGGAGGATCTGCGGCTGCTCCAGCAGATCCGCACGCTGCGGGACTTCGGCTTCGAGCTGGAGGAGACGCGTCCGTTCGTCGAGTGCCTGCGCTCCGGCCATCCGGCCGGTGACTCCTGCCCCGCCTCGCTGGAGGTATACCGGCGCAAGCTCGCCGAGCTGGACGAGTGCATCGCCCGGCTGAGCGCGATCCGGGAGCGGGTGGGAACACAGCTCGTCCAGGCGGAGCGGGCGCGCGTGGAGCTGGAGGCCGCGGCGACGGCGCCCGAAGGTGCCCCGGAGCCGCGCTGCGAGCTGGCACCGCCCGGCCCCTGAGCCCGCCGTAACCACAACAGCTCCACCCGCACGACAAAGACGCCAAGGGAGATATGACATGTCACTGACACACATGGGCGGAGTGGCCACGGTCACGGACGCCACCTTCGCGGAGGAGGTGCTGGCGGCCGAGCTGCCGGTGCTGGTGAAGTTCACCGCCTCGTGGTGCCCGCCGTGCCGAATGATCGCGCCGGTGCTGGCGGAGATCGCGCAGGAGGAGGGTCACCGGCTGAAGGTGGTGTCCCTGGACGTGGACGAGAACCCGTCCACCACCAACGCGTACGGGGTGCTCTCGATGCCGACCCTGATGCTGTTCCGGGCGGGCGAGCCGGTGCGGTCGCTGGTCGGGGCCCGCAGCAAGCGGCGGCTGCTGGAGGAGCTCGGCGAAGCGCTCTGACCCCGTACCTGACGCGATCTGACGCGCGCCGGAGCCGCGGCCGAACCGCCCCTGCTACGTTGGCCGGACATGACCATCAGCGGGGGCGGCCTCAGCGGCCGTGAGCGGCCATCAGGCGGCCGGCAGTGGGGGCGGAAAAGGTGAGATCAGCGGTGCGCGTCCTGGTGCAGGGGAAACCCGTCGACTCCTATCCGGCGCTGCCTCCCGAGGCCGGACGCGGTTCCCCGCGCCGGATCACCGAGGTGGGCGAGGAGGTGCTCCGCCGCTCCTGCCGCGAAGTGACCGAGTTCGGCACGCCCGAGCTGAGCGCCCTCATCGACGACATGTTCCTCACCATGTACATCGCCGACGGCGCCGGGCTGGCAGCCAATCAGGTCGACGTCGATCTGCGGCTGTTCGTCTACGACTGCCCGGACGACCACGGCGTACGGCATATCGGCCACATCATCAACCCCGTCCTGGACCAGCCCGACCCGGCCCACCGGCTGCTCATCGAGGAGGCCGAGGGCTGTCTGTCCGTACCGGGCGCGCGGATGGACGTACCGCGCACCGACCGCACCGTGGTCCGCGGCGTCGACAAGGACGGCAACCCGCTGGTGATCGAGGGCACCGGCTACTTCGCCCGGTGTCTGCAGCACGAGGCCGACCACCTCTCCGGGCACCTCTACATCGACCGGCTCTCCAAGCGCGACCGCAAGGACGCGCTGCGGCAGATGGCGGACCGTCATGAGGAGGTTCTCGCCCGCCGCGTGGAGAAGGCGACGGCCCTGGGCCACCAGCTCCAGCCCTGACCGCCCCCGGCTACCGCCTACCGCAGCCGTCGCGCGCGTAGCACGGTGTCATGGGTGTGGTGGGTGCCGGCGGGGGCGGGAGCGGTGCGTGGCCGGGTCTCGTTGACCACAACCGCCCAGTCGTCGTCGAGCACCCCGGCGACGTCGTCGGGCTGGTAGTAGTCCCCGGGGTCGAAGCCCTGCTCCGGGTGCGGGGCCAGATCGGCGAGGTCATGCGTGGCGAACAGCAGCGTGCCCCCGGGCGCTACGGCAGCCAGCAGGCCACGCAGCGCGCCGTGGTCCGGCTGCCGCTTGAGCGGAAAGTACTGGACCGACACCAGGTCGAACGCCGCGGCCGGGAGCGGCGTACTGGTCAGATCGGCCCGCCTCCACGCCACCCGGCCCTCGATGTCCGCGGCCGCCGCGGCGGCACGCTCCAGGGCGACCCGGGAGATGTCCACCGCGGTCACCCGCCACCCCCGCCGAGCCAGCCAGACCGCGTCGCCACCCTCCCCACACCCCACATCAAGCGCCTGCCCCGGCGGCAGCTCGGCGACCTCGCTGACGAGCACCCCGTTGGGCGCCCCACTGAAGAGCTGGTCACGACTGCCATACCTGTCGTCCCAGAACTGTTTGTCCATGCCCACCAACCTGCCCCCGCCCAGGAAAGTCTGACAAAGTTCTTTGCGGGAACGGCAAAGCGCCGCAGACCAGGCAGCGGTTGTCAGGTCTGGGCCATGTCCACGAAGCGGGAGTAGTGGCCCTGGAAGGCGACCGTGATCGTGGCCGTCGGGCCGTTACGGTGCTTGGCCACGATCAGGTCCGCCTCGCCCGCGCGCGGCGACTCCTTCTCGTAGGCGTCCTCGCGGTGGAGCAGGATGACCATGTCGGCGTCCTGCTCGATGGATCCACTCTCTCGGAGGTCCGAGACCATTGGCTTCTTGTCCGTGCGCTGCTCGGGGCCTCGGTTCAGCTGGGAGAGCGCGATGACCGGTACTTCCAGCTCCTTGGCCAGCAGCTTCAGGTTTCGCGACATGTCAGAGACCTCCTGCTGACGGCTCTCGGGGCGCCTGGCACCGCCGGACTGCATCAGCTGGAGGTAGTCGATGACGACCAGTTGGAGGTCATTGCGCTGCTTGAGGCGGCGGCACTTGGCGCGGATCTCCATCATCGACAGGTTCGGGGAGTCGTCGATGAAGAGCGGGGCCTGGGAGACATCCGGCATCCGGCGGGCCAGCCGGGTCCAGTCCTCGTCGGTCATGCTGCCGGAGCGCATGTGGTGGAGCGCCACCCGGGCCTCGGCGGAGAGCAGACGCATCGCGATCTCGTTGCGGCCCATCTCCAGGGAGAAGATGACGCTCGGCATGGCGTGCTTGATGGAGCAGGCGCGCGCGAAGTCGAGGGCCAGGGTGGACTTACCCATCGCGGGGCGGGCGGCGATGACGATCATCTGGCCCGGGTGCAGCCCGTTCGTCAGGGAGTCCAGATCGGTGAAGCCGGTGGGCACGCCGGACATCTGTCCGCTGCGCGAGCCGATCGCCTCGATCTCGTCGAGCGCACCCTCCATGATGTCGCCGAGCGGCAGATAGTCCTCGCTGGTGCGCTGCTCGGTGACGGCGTAGATCTCCGCCTGGGCGTTGTTGACGATCTCGTCGACATCCCCGTCCGCCGCGTACCCCATCTGGGTGATGCGGGTGCCTGCCTCGACGAGGCGGCGCAGCACGGCGCGCTCGTGGACGATTTCCGCGTAGTACTCGGCGTTGGCGGCGGTGGGGACCGACTGGACGAGGGTGTGGAGATACGAGGCGCCGCCGACCCGGGCGATCTCGCCGCGCTTGGTCAGCTCCGCGGCGACGGTGATCGGGTCGGCCGGCTCGCCCTTGGCGTAGAGGTCCAGGATGGCCTGGTAGACGGTCTCATGAGCGGGCCGGTAGAAGTCATTGCCCTTGAGGACCTCCACCACATCGGCGATGGCGTCCTTGGAGAGCAGCATGCCGCCGAGGACGGACTGCTCGGCGTCGAGATCCTGGGGCGGAACGCGCTCGAAGCCGGAGCCCTCCCAGGGGGAGCCGCCGCTTCCGTCGCGGTCCTGGCCGTCGCGGCCCCGGCCGCCGCCCTCACCGCGGCGGAAGCGGGGGGACGGGAACCGGTCGGAGGGGCCGGAGTCCGCCCATGGGTCGTCCATGGGCTCGGGCACGCTCACCCCGTCACCTCCTCCCGTCCGCGAAGCGAACCTCGCCGTGCCCGTCCTTCTTACGGCACGGCTATGACACAACTGAGCGGCCGGCTTTCCGGACACGGCGCATCGGAGGCTGGGGCTTCCAGGGCCGGATCGGGTGGCGGGCGCCGGACCACGTTAGGCCCGTCGGGACCGCCAGCCAACTTGGTTATCCACAGGGCATGTGGATGATGGGATCCATCCTGTGGGTAAGTCGCGCGAACCTGTGCACGGGCCGGGGGACAGTGCTGTGGACAAACACACAATCACCCCGAGGCTCCAGGTCTGACCTGCGGTTTCTCTATCCAGTGGCTGTGCAGAAGAAAAACTTCCGCCCCCAGCGCAAGATCACGACAAAGGGCGCAGAGAAGATCGTCCCGTGCGCCGCCTTGTAAGGATCGGAGGCAGCTTGTGTCTCTTACCTGTGGACGATTACATTGCCCTCATGACACAGGCCCCCACGAGCGCGCGGAGCACCCCGCGCCACCACGACCGCGAGATCATCGCACTCGCGCTTCCCGCCTTCGGCGCACTCGTGGCGGAACCCCTCTTCGTCATGGTCGACAGTGCCGTCGTCGGCCATCTGGGCACCGCCCAGCTGGCCGGTCTGGGCGTCGCCGCGGCCCTGCTCGCCACCGCCGTCAACGTCTTCGTCTTCCTCGCCTACGCCACCACCGCGGCGGTGGCCCGCCGGGTCGGCGCGGGCGACCTCGCCGGGGCGATACGGCAGGGCATGGACGGCATCTGGCTGGCCCTGCTGCTCGGCGCCGCCGTCATCGCCGTCGCCCTTCCCACCGCCCCCGCCCTGGTCGACCTCTTCGGCGCCTCGGACACCGCCGCGCCCTACGCCATCACCTATCTGCGGATCAGCACCCTCGGCATCCCCGCGATGCTGGTGGTGCTCGCCGCCACCGGTGTGCTGCGCGGTCTCCAGGACACCCGGACCCCGCTGTATGTCGCCATCGGCGGCTTCGGTGCCAACGCCGCGCTGAACGCCGTCCTGGTCTACGGGGCCGGGCTGGGCATCGCCGGCTCGGCCTGGGGCACGGTGATCGCCCAGAACGCCATGGCCGCCGTCTACCTCGCCGTCGTCATCCGGGGCGCACGGCGCCATGGCACGTCGCTGCGGCCCGATGCCGCGGGCATCAGGGCCTGTGCCCACGCCGGGGCACCGCTGCTGATCCGTACGCTCTCGCTGCGCGCCGTGATGCTGATCGCGACGGCCGTTGCGGCTCGCCTCGGCGACACCGATATCGCCGCCCATCAGATCGTGCTCACCTTGTGGAACCTGCTGGCGTTCGCCCTGGACGCCATCGCCATCGCGGGCCAGGCGATCATCGGGCGCTATCTGGGGGCGGGCGATGAGGAGGGGGCACGGGCCGCCTGCCGTCGCATGGTGCGGTGGGGTATCGCCTCGGGCGTGGCGCTGGGCCTGCTGGTGGTGGCTTCCCGGCCGCTGTTCATCCCCCTGTTCACCACTGATTCCGCGGTACGGGACGCCCTGCTGCCCGCCCTGCTGGTCACGGCCCTCATCCAGCCGGTCTCGGGTGTGGTCTTCGTCCTCGACGGCGTGCTGATGGGCGCGGGGGACGGGCCGTATCTGGCGTGGGCGATGATCGCCACGCTGGCCGTCTTCGCCCCGGTGGCACTGCTGGTGCCCTCGCTCGGTGGGGGCCTGACGGCGCTGTGGTGCACCATGGCGCTGATGATGGCGGTCCGGATGGCGACCCTGTGGCTGCGCACCCGCTCCGGCCGCTGGATCGTCACCGGCGCGGTACGAGGCTGAGCCCACGCCCCGCCACTCAGCACCCGGCGCGGCGGAGGGCAACACGGAAGAGGGCTGACGCGGACCACGGTAGAAGGCCGACACGGCGGAGGGCCGACACGGCGGAGGGCCGCACCCACAACAGGGGTGCGGCCCTCTAGTGCACTGTGCACGGTGCCGACGGCGACCGTCACGGCCGTCGTCAGGCGGCGACGACCTCGACGCCGACCTTGGCGGCAACCTCGGCGTGCAGGCGGACCGAGACCTGGTGCGCGCCCAGGGTCTTGATCGGGGCCTGCACCTCGATGCGGCGCTTGTCGACCTCCGGGCCACCCGCGTCCTTGATCGCCGAAGCGATGTCGGCCGGGGTGACGGAGCCGAACAGCCGGCCGGCGTCGCCGGCACGGGTCTTCAGCCGCACCTTGACGCCCTCGAGCTGAGCCTTGACCTCATTGGCCTGCTCGATCGTGGCGATCTCGCGGATGCGACGACCGCGGCGGATCTGCTCGACGTCCTTCTCGCCGCCCTTGGTCCAGCGGAGCGCCAGACCACGCGGAACCAGGTAGTTACGGGCGTAACCGTCCTTGACGTCCACGACGTCACCGGCGGTGCCGAGGCCGGAGACCTCGTGGGTGAGGATGATCTTCATGAGTCAGTCACCCTTCCCTTATCGCGCGGTGGAGGTGTAGGGCAGCAGCGCCATCTCACGGCTGTTCTTCACGGCCGTGGCGACGTCACGCTGGTGCTGGGTGCAGTTGCCGGTGACCCGGCGGGCACGGATCTTGCCGCGGTCGGAGATGAACTTCCGCAGCAGGTTCGTGTCCTTGTAGTCGACGTAGGAGATCTTCTCCTTGCAGAACACGCAAACCTTCTTCTTAGGCTTGCGAGCAGGCGGCTTCGCCATTGTCTCTCTCCAGTGTGATCAAGAAGTGTGTGCTGGTCGCCCTGACCAGACCACGCGCTGTTTCACGTGAAACAACGCCTCGGGTCTAGAAGGGCGGCTCGTCCGAGTAGCCCCCGGAGTTGCCGGAGCCACCGCCCCAGCCACCACCACCGCCGCCCTGGCCACCGGCAGGAGCGCCGGTCGCCCACGGGTCGTCGGCCGGAGCGCCGCCGCCCTGCTGCTGGCCGCCGCCGCTGGGGCCACCGCCCCAGCCACCGCCGCCCTGGCCGCCACCGCCACCGCCGCCGTAACCACCCTGACCACCGCGACCGGTGGTCTTGGTGACCTTGGCTGTGGCGTTGCGCAGGCTGGCGCCGACCTCGTCGACATCCAGCTCATAGACCGTGCGCTTGATCCCCTCGCGGTCCTCATAGGACCGCTGCTTCAGACGGCCCTGCACGATGACGCGCATGCCGCGCTGAAGGGACTCGGCCACGTTCTCCGCGGCCTGCCGCCACACCGAGCACGTGAGAAAGAGGCTCTCGCCGTCCTTCCACTCGTTGGTCTGCCGGTCGAAGGTACGGGGAGTGGACGCGACGCGGAACTTCGCGACCGCCGCACCGGACGGGGTGAAACGCAGCTCGGGGTCGTCGACGAGATTGCCGACGACCGTGATGACGGTCTCGCCTGCCATTGGGGGAACCTCTCGGCGGGTACTGCTGGGCTGCTTGCTACTCGTTGCGATTCGGCCCCGATGACCGCTGAACGCTTACGCGGTCAGTGGGTCTCGGGACGGAGGACCTTGGTCCGGAGGACCGACTCATTCAGGTTCAGCTGGCGGTCGAGCTCCTTGACGACCGCGGGCTCGGCCTGCAGGTCGATGACCGAGTAGATGCCCTCGGGCTTCTTCTTGATCTCGTACGAGAGACGACGACGGCCCCAGGTGTCGACCTTCTCGACCTTGCCATCGCCCTCACGGACGACGGAAAGGAAGTTCTCGATCAGCGGGGAGACAGCGCGCTCCTCGAGATCGGGGTCGAGGATGACCATCACCTCGTAGTGACGCATGTGGAACCCACCTCCTTTGGACTCAGCGGCCACGGTCGTTCCGTGGCAGGAGGGTCGTGATGCGTATCCGCTTCGGCGTCAGTGCAGACACCACCGCGGACGGTACACAGTACCCGGCTCCGGCCGCCCGCTTGAAATCCGGGCGTCTCGGCCCGCAATCTGTACACATCGGGTGTGAGCGGCGTAACAGTTCGCCGCCTTGCTCTATGTGCCTACCTGGAGGTGCCCCATGGCACAGGCAGCACGATCCCACCACGGCTTGTTCACCTTCCTGGACACCGACGGCAAGTCGCATCCCGTAGAGAACACGGTCGCCGTGGCGACCGTGGTGATCGGCGTGATCGCCTTTGTCACGGCTCATTTCCCCCATCTCCACCTGGTCAGCTCATGGGTCGGACTGATCGGGATGATCAGCGGTGCCTGGGGCCAGCTGAGGTCCGTGACCACTGGTGAGCGGTTCCTGCTGATCATCGGGCTCGGTGCCGCCGGGGTCGGCTTCTATCTCGGCATGGCACATGGCGGGCTCTTCGGCGGCGTGCTGGGCTGAGCCGGCCCGGAGCCCGGTTCTCCCCGGGCCCGAACGGGGCGTGTCCCGGTCGCAGTAGGCTTCGGCGCGAGAGCCGGAGCCCCGACCCTGGGGACAAACCTGCCGAGGAGCGCCCCACATGAGCCTGACCCTGAGGACGATCAGCCGAGAGCAGCATCTGGCGTACATCCAGAGCCTGCCGGCGGCAAGCCACATGCAGGTGCCTGCATGGGCTGACGTCAAGTCGGAGTGGCGCTCGGAGAACCTCGGCTGGTTCGACGCCACGGGTCAGCTCGTCGGCGCCGGTCTCGTCCTCTACCGTCAGCTGCCCAAGATCAAGCGCTATCTCGCCTATCTTCCCGAGGGCCCGGTCATCAACTGGTACGCCCCCAACCTGGAGGACTGGCTGCGTCCGATGCTCGCGCATCTGAAGCAGCAGGGCGCCTTCTCCGTGAAGATGGGCCCGCCGGTCATCATCCGCCGCTGGGATTCCGCCGCGATCAAGTCCGGCATCCAGAACCCCGACGTCAAGCGGCTGCGCGATGTCGAGGCCACCTTCATCGAGCCGCGCGCCTTCGAGGTGGCCGAGCGGCTGCGGCGCATGGGCTGGCAGCAGGGCGAGGACGGCGGGGCCGGCTTCGGTGACGTCCAGCCGCGATACGTCTTCCAGGTGCCGCTGGAGAACCGCTCCCTCGAGGATGTCCACAAGGGCTTCAACCAGCTGTGGCGCCGCAACATCAAGAAGGCCGAGAAGGCCGGTGTCGAGGTCGTCCAGGGCGGCTACGAGCATCTGGCCGAGTGGCAGCGGCTCTATGAGATCACCGCGGAGCGCGACCACTTCCGGCCCCGCCCGCTCAGCTACTTCCAGCGCATGTGGACGGCCCTCAACACCGAGGACCCCAACCGGATGCGGCTGTACTTCGCGATGCACGAGAACGAGGCCGTGGCCGCCGCCACGATGCTGATCGTCGGCGGCCATGTCTGGTACTCCTACGGCGCCTCCGCCAACCACAAGCGCGAGGTCCGGCCCTCGAACGCGATGCAGTGGCGGATGCTCCGCGACGCCTACGCACTGGGCGCGACCGTCTATGACCTGCGCGGCATCAGCGACTCCCTCGATGAGACGGATCATCTCTTCGGCCTGATCCAGTTCAAGGTGGGCACCGGCGGGCAGGCTGCCGAATACCTCGGCGAGTGGGACTTCCCGCTCAACAAGCTCCTGCACAAGGCGCTCGACATCTACATGTCGCGCCGCTGACCACGATTCGCTGTCTCCCATACCTCCAATACACCGCGGCTACGAGAAAGGTTCCGGGACCGGTCAATGGCGCTCACCCTCTACGTCGACACCGCTCGCTGGCGGGCGCATCAGCAAACGGTGATCCAGCAGTTCCCGGGGATAGTCCCGGTCTGCAAAGGCAACGGCTACGGCTTCGGCCATGAGCGACTGGCCGAGGAAGCCGCCCGCTTCGGCAGCGACATCCTCGCGGTCGGAACCACGTACGAGGCCGCCCGGATGAAGGACTTCTTCAGCGGTGACCTGCTCGTGCTCACCCCCTTCCGCCGCGGTGAGGAGCCGGTGCCACTGCCGGACCGGGTGATCCGTTCGGTCTCGTCGGTCGACGGCGTCTACGGCCTGGTGAACGCGCGCGTGGTCATCGAGGTCATGAGCAGCATGAAGCGGCACGGCGTCACCGAGGAGGACCTGCCCAAGCTGCACGCCGCGATAGAGAACGTCCGGCTGGAGGGGTTCGCCATCCACCTCCCGCTCGACCGCACCGACGGCCTGGACGCGGTCGAGGAGGTCATCGCCTGGATGGACCGGCTGCGGGCGGCGCGGCTGCCACTGCACACCATGTTCGTCAGCCACCTCAAGGCCGAGGAACTGGCCCGGCTGCAGCAGCAGTTCCCGCAGACCCGCTTCCGGGCGCGCATCGGCACCCGGCTGTGGCTGGGCGACCACGATTCGACGGAGTACCGGGGCTCGGTGCTCGACGTCACCCGGGTCGCGAAGGGCGACCGCTTCGGCTACCGACAGCAGAAGGCCGCATCCGACGGCCATCTGGTCGTGGTCGCGGGCGGCACCTCCCACGGTGTCGGCCTGGAGGCGCCCAAGGCGCTGCACGGGGTGATGCCCCGCGCCAAGGGGGTCGCCCGCGCCGGTCTGGCGACCGTCAACCGCAACCTCTCGCCGTTCGTGTGGGCGGGCAAGCAGCGGTGGTTCGCCGAGCCGCCGCACATGCAGGTGTCCATCCTGTTCGTGCCCAGCGATGTCCAGGCGCCCCAGGTGGGGGATGAGCTGGTGGCGCATCTGCGGCACACCACAACGCAGTTCGACCGGCTGCTCGACCGCTGAACCCACGCCACTGGGAGGGGCTCCCGTCCGGGGCTCACTCCCGGTGGACGCCCCAGTCCACCAGCGCCGCGCCCTCATAGCGGGAAGCGCGCCGCGCCTCTCCCAGCACGAACGCGTCCGGAGCCCGGTCCAGCACGCCTCCCCCGGGGTCGTCCGACCCGTCCCGGCGCACCGGGTCCCGCTCCGGCACCAGCGCGTCCCGGACGATCAGGGCGCACAGATAGAGCGTCCCCAGCAGATGTACGGCGATCGCCAGCTGATAGCCCTCCGCGGGCAGGCCCCGGTGCTGGTCGCCGCTGCCCGTGTACGCGAGGTACATCCAGATCCCCAGGAAGTACATGACCTCGCACGCCTGCCAGACCAGGAAGTCCCGCCAGCGCGGCCTGGCCAGTGCGGCCAGCGGGATCAGCCACAGCACGTACTGCGGTGAGTAGACCTTGTTGGTGAGCACGAACGCCGCGACGATCAGGAACGACAGCTGGGCCAGGCGCGGACGGCGCGGGGCGCACAGGGCGAGCGCCGCCACTCCGAGGCAGGCCAGGGCCATCAGCACGGTCCCGTAGGTGTTGACGTCCTCCAGGGAGTTCCCGGTGCGCTGGGAGATGATCAGCCACACGGAGCCGAAGTCCACGGGCCGCTCCTGGCTGAAGGTGTAGAAGGTCTTCCAGCCGTCGCGGATGTGCAGTCCGCCCTGCGTACTGACCATCACGGGCAGGTTCACCACGAGCCAGGCGGCAAGGGCCCCGCCCGCGGCCGTCCAGAAGGCCCGCAGCCGCCCCGCCCGCAGGCAGAGCACCAGCAGCGGACCGAGCAGCAGCCCGGGGTAGAGCTTGGCGGCCGTCGCCAGCCCCAGCAGCACACCGGCGGCCAGCGGGCGGCTGCGGGACCACATCAGCAGGGCGGCGGCCGTAAGGGCGACGGCGAACAGGTCCCAGTTGATGGTGGCCGTGAGCGCGAAGGCGGGGGCGAGGGCGACCAGCAGCGCGTCCCAGGGGCGGCGCCGGTGCGTACGGGCCACGCAGACCGCGATGACCGCGGTGCAGACCATCAGCATGCCCGCGTTGACCAGCCAGTAGATCTGCTCCCGGTCCTGGATGGAGCCGCCGTGCGGGGTCATCCAGGAAGCGACCTCCATGAAGAGGCCGGTGAGGACCGGATACTCCAGGTACTGCATCCCGCCCGAGACCTTGTCCGGTATCCGGTCGAAGTACGGGACGAGGTCGAGGGCGAAGCCGCGGCCGTTGTAGAGGTGCGGTATGTCGGAGTAGCAGGCGTGGGTGTACTGGGCGGTGGCCCCGTAGAACCAGCCGCCGTCGTAGCACGGCAGCTTCTGCACCATGCCCAGAGCGAACATGCCGATGGCGACGATCGCCACGATCCGCACGGGGGTCCACCAGCTCGTGCCCAGCAGGGCCCGGCGCCCGGTCGGCCCACCGATCAGCTCGCTGCCGGCCGCGGCCACCGGGTCCTCGGAGGTCGGCCTGACGGGCTGGGCCTGTGGGTCCTCGCGCACGCTCATGGCCCCCATCCTGCCGTACGAGTCCCTCCGGAGGAGTCAGGACCGCCCCAGCGGCCGCTGAGCGCGCCGCGGACGCCGGGCGGGGTTCCGGTCGGGGAGAGGCGGACCAGAGGCGCAGAGAGCCGTCCAGGGCCTGGAACGGCGTCGGCCGCGCCGGAGCGGGTTCGCTCCGGCGCGGCCGACGAGAGGTGAACGGGTCGTACGGGACCGCGGGCTATTCCTCCCTGCGGGCCCCGGACGGGCCGCCGAATATGCCACCGGGGCCGCCCGGGTCCTCCGTGGTCGGCGACGTGGACGGACCTCCCGGACCGCCGTTCTGGTTGCCGCCGTTGCCGTTACCGCCGTTGTCCTGGCAGTCCAGGTCCAGCGGGTCACAGGTGTCCGTCGGGGTCGGGCTGCCGGACGGCGACTCCGAGGGGGACTCCGACGGAGATTCCGAAGGCGACTCCGACGGGGACTCGGACGGCTTGTCCGTCGTCTGGGTCGGGCTCGGGCTGGCGTCCTCGCCGAAGACCTTCTGGCCGATCGGAGTGGCCGCGGGGAAGTCCTTGACGGGCACGCCCTTCAGGGCACCGCGCATGTAGTCGGCCCAGATCTCCGCCGGGAACGACGCACCGTGGATCGTCTTCTGACCGCCCACACCGCGCATGGACAGGAACTTCTGGCTCTTGGCCTGGTCGTCCACCCGCCACATGCCGATCGCCGTGGACAGCTGCGGGGTGTAGCCGGAGAACCAGGCCGACTTGTTCTCGTCGGTGGTTCCGGTCTTGCCCGCGACCGGACGGCCGATCTTGGCCGAGGTGCCGGTGCCGCGCTGGACCACGTTCTCCAGGACGTCGGTGACGTTGTTCGCCACGTTCGAGTCGAACGCCCGCTTGACCTCGGCGTCCTGCTTGTGGTCGTAGACGGTGCCGTTCTTGTCCTCGACCCGCTCCACCGAGTACGGCTCGGCCTGCTGACCGCTGGCCGCGAAGGTGGCGTACGCCCCGGCGAGCCGGATGGCGCTGGGTGCGGAGGTGCCGAGCGAGAACGTCGGGGTGATCGAGGACAGCTGCTCCTTGTTGAGGCCCGCGGCCAGGGCCGCCTCCCGCACCTTGTCGGTGCCGACGTCCATGCCCAGCTGGATGAACGGGGTGTTCACCGAGTACTGCATCGCGGTGCGCAGGCTGATCGGGCCCTTGTCCTCGTCACCGTCGTTCCGCTGGTGCCACTCCTTGCCGTCCTTGTCGTGCCAGACGGTTCCGTCGTAGTCCCGCAGGGTCACCTTGTTGTCGCCGTTGTAGACACTGCTCGGCGAGACCAGGGTGCGCTCGGAATCGGGTTGCTCCCGTGGGCCCTTCGGATCGCGGGCGCCATTGGTCATCGCGGCGGCCATCACGAAGGGCTTGAAGGTCGAGCCCACCTGGACACCGGTGTAGTCGGCGTTGTTGCGGTAGTGCTCCAGCGCGTTCTTGCCGCCGTAGATGGCCAGGATCTTGCCCGTCTTGGGCTCCACCGAGGCGCCGCCGAACTGGACGTGCTTGTCCTCGACGCGATCTTTCGGCCTGAGGTTCTCCTTGGAGACCTTCTCGACCGCCCGGGTCAGCTCACTGATCTTCTTCCGGTCGAAGGTGGTGTGGATCTGGTAGCCACCCTTGTCCAGCTGTGACTTGCTGATGCCGGTGTTGGCGATGATGTAGTTGTCGGCAAGGTCGGTGAGGTAGCCGATCTGGCCCTGCTTGTTCGTGGCCACCTTCGGGTTCTGCGGCATCGGGAAGCCCTTGTCGATCCACTTCTGGGCCTCGGCCCTGGGCATCCTGTGCACGGCGACCTCACGCCGCAGGGTCCACTCCCAGCGCTGCTTGGCGCGCTTGGTGTTGGCCTCCTTGGTGGCGGTGGCGCCATAGCCGCCGTTGGGGTCGTAGAGGTTGGGACCGTTGAGCGTCGAGGCCAGGAAGGCGCTCTGGCTGGGCGTCAGCTTCGAGCAGTCCCGGTCGAAGTAGGCGCGGGCGGCCGCCTGGCAGCCGTAGGCACCGCGGCCGTAGTACGCGGTGTTGAGATAATCCGCGAGGATGTCGTCCTTGTCCATCTTGATTCCGACCTTGACGGAGATGAACAGTTCCTTGACCTTACGGGTGACGGTCTGCGACTGGTCCAGGTAGGTGTTCTTCACGAACTGCTGGGTGATGGTCGAACCACTCTGGGTCGCCCCACCCTTCGCCATGTTGACGACCGCGCGGGCGATACCCATCGGGTCGACGCCGCTGTCCTCGTAGAAGCTGGCGTTCTCCGCGGAGATCACCGCGTTCTGCATGGACTTGGGGATCTTGCTGAGGGGGACGATCTGGCGGTTGAGGTCACCACCGCCGGAGACCACCATCTGCTTGCCGTCCGCCCAGTAGTACACGTTCTTCTGGGTCTGGGACGCGGCCTGGGCGCTCGGCACCTCCACCAGCCACAGCCCTATGCCGACGGCGCCGAGCAGCACCGCGAAGAAGAAGATGAAGGTTCCCGTCACCAGCCTCCAGGACGGAACCCAGCGCCGGAACCCCGACCGCCCGCCGCGCGGGTAGTCGATGAAGCGCTTCTTGCCGGGGGGCCCATCACCCCCCGGGCCACGTCCGCGCCCGCCGCCGGTCCCCCGCCGACCGCCTCCGCGACCGCCGGGGCCCGCGCCGGACGCGCTCGCGTCGGATCCTCGTCTACGGCCACCGCTGCGCTGGGCGGCGCGGCGGGCCGCCGCGCGGCCACCGTAAGGGCGCTCTTCCCCCTGCGGGGTGGCGCCCGACCCGGCTGCGGCGTTGTGCGTCGGTGCTGCGCGGCGGCCGGACGACTGCTGTCCGGCTCGCCGGGCCGCTGCTCGTCCGCCGCCTTGGGGTTGCGGCGGCTTGCGACGGTGCTCGCTCATGGAACGACTTCTCCTCGGGCAGGCGCTATCGCCTGAAAGCGGCAGATGGCTTCCGGTCCCCCCAATGTGCGATCCGGTCGCACAAGGCAACCGGACGCACTGCATCCGGGACGAGGACGCATCGCGGCGTCACTTGGTTCCCATAGGTCTGCATGGCGAACAGAGTACGCACGGTCAAAACCCGCCCAGCCGCCACCTTCACTCCATAACCGTCAGATTGAGTGTCTCGAATTGGTGATGTGACGGCGTTCACCGTGGTCCCTCTTGTCCCTTCCCGCACACGGTTCTATCGTCTTGATGTATCGAGTCGATACATCAGCTCGACATAGCAGGCCCGGAGGAGAGGAGAGGCGGGGAATGAGCAGACGCTCGGGCGTCCTGGAGTTCGCCGTTCTCGGCCTGCTGCGCGAGTCACCGATGCACGGATACGAGCTGCGGAAGCGGCTCAACACCTCACTCGGGGTGTTCCGCGCGTTCAGCTACGGCAGCCTCTATCCCTGCCTCAAGACGCTGGTCGGCAACGGCTGGTTGATCGAGGAATCCGGCAGCGCCTCCCCGGACGCTCTCGCGGCGCCCCTCTCCGGCCGCCGGGCGAAGATCGTCTACCGGCTCACGGCGGCGGGGAAGGAGCGGTTCGAGGAGCTGCTCTCCCACACCGGGCCGGACGCCTGGGAGGACGAGCACTTCGGCGTCCGGTTCGCCTTCTTCGGCCAGACGTCACGAGACGTTCGGATGCGGGTGCTGGAGGGGCGGCGCAGCCGCCTGGAGGAGCGCCTGGACAAGATGCGCGCCGCCATGGCCCGTACCCGCGAGCGTCTGGACGACTACACCCTCGAGCTGCAGCGACACGGGATGGAGTCGGTGGAGCGCGAGGTGCGCTGGCTGAACGAGCTGATCGAGAGCGAGCGGGCCGGGCGCGATCGGCGCGAGGACACCGCCGGGCAGGTCCGGACGACCGAGCGGGACGAGGACCGGCCGCCACAGCAGGACCAGTCAGAAGATGCGGACGGCCCGCCCCGGCACCGGGGTGGTTCCCGGCCGGATCCGTCCGATGACACCGCCAAGTGAGGCCCGGCATCCGCGGGGTCTCGTCCAGTACACACAGGGAGCAACCGGAATGGGTTCGGTTCGTGTAGCCATCGTCGGTGTGGGCAACTGCGCCGCCTCGCTGGTGCAGGGCGTCGAGTACTACAAGGACGCCGACCCGGACACCCGCGTGCCGGGTCTGATGCACGTGCAGTTCGGCGACTACCACGTGAAGGACGTGGAGTTCGTCGCCGCCTTCGACGTGGACGCGAAGAAGGTCGGCCTGGACCTCGCGGACGCCATCGGCGCCAGCGAGAACAACACCATCAAGATCTGCGACGTGCCGACGGCCGGTGTCACGGTCCAGCGCGGCCACACGCTCGACGGACTCGGCAAGTACTACCGCGAGACCATCGACGAGTCCGACGAGGCACCGGTCGACGTCGTCCAGGTCCTCAAGGACAAGCAGGTCGACGTTCTGGTCTGTTACCTACCGGTCGGCTCCGAGGACGCCGCCAAGTACTACGCCCAGTGCGCCATCGACGCGAAGGTCGCCTTCGTCAACGCGCTCCCGGTCTTCATCGCCGGCACCAAGGAGTGGGCGGACAAGTTCACCGAGGCCGGGGTGCCGATCGTCGGTGACGACATCAAGTCGCAGGTCGGCGCGACCATCACGCACCGCGTGATGGCCAAGCTGTTCGAGGACCGGGGCGTCATCCTGGACCGCACCATGCAGCTGAACGTCGGCGGCAACATGGACTTCAAGAACATGCTCGAGCGGGAGCGCCTGGAGTCCAAGAAGATCTCCAAGACCCAGGCCGTCACCTCCCAGATCCCCGACCGCGACCTGGGCGCCGACAACGTCCACATCGGCCCCTCGGACTTCGTGGCCTGGCTGGACGACCGCAAGTGGGCCTATGTCCGCCTGGAGGGCCGCGCGTTCGGCGATGTCCCGCTGAACCTGGAGTACAAGCTCGAGGTGTGGGACTCCCCGAACTCCGCGGGTGTCATCATCGACGCGCTGCGCGCCGCGAAGATCGCCAAGGACCGCGGCATCGGCGGCCCGATCCTCTCGGCCTCCTCGTACTTCATGAAGTCGCCTCCGGTGCAGTACTTCGACAACGAGGCGCGGGAGAACGTGGAGAAGTTCATCAGGGGCGAGGTCGAGCGCTGAAGCGCCATGCGCTGATTCCCGCCGCGTGATCACGGGCCTCCGGGTAATACACCCGGAGGCCCGTGTGGTGTGTGAGGCTGACGCCATGCCTGTTGTGCGTGATCTCCGCGTACTGCTGCAACTGCGGGACTTCCGCCACCTCCTGGCCATCCGGCTGCTGTCCCAATCGGCCGACGGCGTCTACCAGGTGGCGCTCGCCACCTATGTGGTCTTCTCCCCGGAGAAGGAGACCTCCGCCGCGGCCATCGCCTCCGCCATGGCCGTCCTGCTGCTCCCCTACTCCCTGCTCGGCCCCTTCGCCGGGGTACTGCTGGACCGCTGGCGCCGGCGGCAGGTGCTGCTCTACGGCAATCTGCTGCGCTCGGGGCTGGCCGTCGGAACCGCCGTGCTGGTGCTGGGCCAGGTGCCGGAGTGGCTCTTCTATGTCTCGGCCCTGTCGGTGACGGCCGTCAACCGCTTTGTGCTGGCCGGTCTTTCGGCGGCCCTGCCCCGGGTCGTGGACAGCCAGGAGCGCCTGGTCATGGCCAACTCCCTCTCACCCACGGCCGGAACGCTCGCCGCCACGGCCGGGGGCAGCCTCGCCTTCATCGTCCGACTGTCGGGCCCGGGAGGCACCTCCTCGGACGCACTGGTTGTCCTGGTGGGCGCCGCGCTCTATCTCATCGCCGGGCTCACGGCCCTGCTGATGGCACCGGGTCTGCTGGGGCCGGATCCCGCGGCCCTTCAGCCCCGCCTCTCCGCGGCCCTGATGAGCACCGCGCGGGGCCTGGTCGCGGGCGTACGCCATCTGCTGGAGCGGCGGGATCCCACCGTGGCACTGACCGCGATGACGCTGATGCGCTTCTGCTACGGCGCGCTCACGGTGACGGTGCTGATGCTCTGCCGCTACGCATGGGCCGAAACCGAGTCCCAGGGGCTCGCGCTTCTGGGACTGGCCGTCGGCGTTTCGGGCGGGGGCTTCTTCGCGGCGGCCGTGATCACACCATGGGCGGTGGCCCGGCTCGCTGCCCGTACACCCTCCTCCCGGCCGGACGGCCGGCTCTCCTGGGTGATGGTGTGCGCCGGGAGCGCGGCCCTCCTGGAACCGGGGCTCGGACTGCCCTTCGAGCCCGCCCCCATGCTGATCGCCGCGTTTGTCCTCGGGCTGATCACCCAGGGCGCGAAGATCGCCACCGACACCGTGGTGCAGTCCGCCATCGCCGATGACTTCCGCGGACGGATCTTCTCCCTCTACGACGTGCTGTTCAATGTCGCCTTCGTGGGAGCAGCGGCGGTCGCCGCGGTGATACTGCCGCCGGATGGCAGATCGGCCGCGCTACTGATCTGTGTGGCGCTGCTCTACGCGGCCACCGCGCTCCTGGTGAGGTTTCACGTGAAACATGACCGTCAGACCGCCGAGCGGGTCGATGTTTCACGTGAAACGTGAGGAGCTCAGCCCTCCGGCTGGGCTTCCCACCACTCCTGGAGCGCGGAGATCGCGGCGTCCCGTTCCATGGGGCCGTGCTCCAGCCGCAGCTCCAGCAAATGCTTGTACGCCTTGCCGACCTGCGGCCCCGGGGGGATGCCGAGGATCTTCATGATCTCGTTTCCATCCAGGTCCGGGCGGATCGCATCCAGTTCTTCCTGCTCCTGCAGCCGGGCGATGCGCTCCTCGAGACCGTCGTACGCACGTGAGAGCGCCGTTGCCTTCCGCCGATTGCGCGTGGTGCAGTCCGAGCGGGTCAGCTTGTGCAGCCGGTCCAGCAGCGGCCCGGCGTCACGGACATAGCGGCGGACCGCGGAGTCGGTCCATTCACCCGTGCCATAGCCGTGGAAGCGCAGATGCAGCTCGACCAGGCGGGAGACGTCCTTGATCAGCTCATTGGAGTACTTGAGCCTCGTCATCCGGTACTTGGTCATCTTGGCCCCCACCACCTCGTGGTGATGGAAGGAGACCCGGCCGTCCTTCTCGAAGCGGCGCGTCTTGGGCTTGCCGATGTCATGCAGCAGCGCGGCCAGCCGCAGCGTGAGATCGGGGCCCTCGGCCTCCAGGTCGATGGCCTGGTCCAGCACCGTCAGCGAGTGCTCGTAGACATCCTTGTGGCGGTGGTGCTCATCGCGCTCCAGGCGCAGCGCCGGAAGCTCCGGCAGGACGCGGTCGGCGAGCCCGGTCTCCACCAGCAGGCGCAGCCCCTTGCGGGGGTGATCGGCCAGGACGAGCTTGTTGAGCTCATCACGCACCCGCTCCGCCGAGACGATGTCGATGCGCTCGGCCATCGCCGTCATCGCGGCGACGACCTCGGGGGCCACCTCGAAGTCCAGCTGCGCGGCGAAGCGCGCGGCACGCATCATCCGCAGCGGATCGTCGGAGAAGGACTCCTCGGGCGTCCCCGGAGTGCGCAGCACGCGGGCGGCGAGATCCTCCAGACCGCGGTGCGGGTCGATGAACTCCTTCTGCGGCAGCGCCACCGCCATCGCGTTGACCGTGAAGTCCCGACGGACCAGATCCTCCTCGATGGAGTCGCCGTAGGACACCTCGGGCTTCCGAGACGTCCGGTCATAGGCTTCTGACCGATAAGTCGTGATTTCGATCTGGAAGCCCTGGTCCGACCCGCTTTCTGGCGACATGCCCTTTCGGCAGCCGACCGTGCCGAAGGCGATGCCGACGTCCCAGACCGCGTCCGCCCAGGGCCGTACGATCTTCAGTACCTCGTCCGGCCGTGCGTCCGTCGTGAAATCCAGATCGTTACCGAGCCGGCCGAGCAGCGCGTCCCGTACCGAGCCGCCGACCAGGGCCAGGCGGAAACCCGCCTGCTGGAAACGACGGGCAAGATCGTCGGCAACGGGAGAGACCCGCAGGAGCTCGCCCACGGCGCGGCGCTGCACCTGGCTGAGCTCGTTGGTCGACTGCGGGGATCGGCTGTCATTGTTGGCGTTCGGCACAACAGAACAGGGTACGTGGCCGTGCGCCCCCGATACTCCACCCCGACGGGGCCACCACTGCGTAACGATCTTGTGGAGCCGTCCACAGCACTTCGTCACAGCGGGCATCGTTACCATTTCGTGGACGCACATTGCGACGACCACTGACGACCTACTGACGACAAGGGACGGGCGAGCGCGTGGCCGATGCGGCAGACCTCCGGGGGACAACTTCCGCTCGTGCCCGGCGATGGTTGCGGCGCACGGCGGCCCTGCTGGCCGCGGCGCCGATGCTCGCGGGCCTGGCACAGATTCCGGCGGCACCCGCCGCCCACGCCGAGAGCAAGGCCACGGGCTCGCGATCGGTGGACGTCTCCATCACCTCACTGACCCCCACCGCGCCGAAGAAGAGCGACACCCTCACCGTCAGCGGCACCGTCACCAACGACACCAAGGGCACGGTCTCGGACGCCCGGGTGGGCCTCCGCGTCGGCCCGACCATGAACGGCCGCAGCGCGATCGACACCACGGCCCACCGCACCGGCTATACGGAGGGGCTCGACGGCACCGAGATCGACGGCAAATACGCCAAGAAGATCGGCAAGCTGGCGGCCGGCATCAGCCGTGACTTCTCCCTCTCCATACCGGTGGATCAGTTGCATCTGGGGGAGGACGGCGTCTATCAGCTCGGCGTCTCGCTCACCGGTGGCACCTCCCGTCAGCCTTGGCCGCAGGTGCTGGGCATCGAGCGGACCTTCCTGCCCTGGCAGTCGGGCCCGTCCCAGAAGAAGTCCCAGCTCACCTATCTGTGGCCGCTGATCTCCGCCACCCATGTGACCGCCCGCACGGACAACGACGAGGACCGCACCCCGATCTTCCGGGACGACCGCCTGGTCAAGGAGCTGGCCCCGGGCGGCCGGCTGCAGCAGATGGTCGCCCTGGGGAAGAACCTCCCCATCACCTGGGTGGTCGACCCCGACCTGCTCGCCACGGTCGACGCGATGACCAAGAAGTACGAGGTCCAGAACCCTTCGGGCAACGGGACCAGGGCGGGCCGCGGCCAGACCGTCGCCAAGCAGTGGCTGGACGCCCTCCAGAAGGCCGTGGACGGCAAGCAGGTGGTCGCGCTGCCGTTCGCCGACCCCGACCTCGCCTCGCTCGCCCACCGCGGTAAGAACGTCACCGGCGCCCTCAGCCACCTCCAGGGCTCCACCGAGCTCGCCTCGACGACCGTGGAGACCATCCTCGGGGCGCGGCCGCGCACGGACTTCGCCTGGCCCGTCGAGGGAGCGGTCGACTCCTCCATCGTGGACGTCGCCACCTCCGCGGGCGCCCACAACGTGATCGCCCGCAGCGACAGCCTGCGCGAGACCGGCGGGCTCTCCTACACCCCGACCGCGGCCCGCCAGATCGGCGGCGGCAATACGGCGGTGGTCGCCGACGCGCGGCTGTCGACGGCCTTCACCGGCGACATGTCCAAGGCGGAGAACTCCACCCTCGCCATCCAGCGGTTCCTGGCCCAGAGCCAGATGATCAACCTCCAGGCGCCGGACAGGCAGCGCAGCATCGTGGTCGCCCCCCAGCGGACGCCCACCACCAGCCAGGCGCAGGCGATGGCGGCGGCCATGGAGGGCCTCTCCGGGCAGTGGACGCAGCCGCTGAGCCTGGGGCAGGCCGCGAAGGCCAAGCCCGACCCGAGCGCCACCCAGCGGGTGCCGAGCACCCGCTCCTACCCCCGGTCGCTGCGCGCGCGGGAGCTGCCCACCGAGGCGTTCGACCGGATCCAGGAGACCCAGAAGACCCTGGACAATTTCGAGCCGATCCTGACCGCCGAATACCGCGTGGTCACCCCCTTCGGGAACGCGATCAGGCGCGAGATGTCGACCTCGTGGCGCAGCGAGGCGCAGAACGCGACCGGCTTCCGGCACGATGTGCAGACCTATCTCTCCGGGCTCACCAAGAAGGTGCGCCTGGTCCCGAAGACGAACATGACCCTCTCCGGGCGCAGCGCTACCGTCCCGGTGACCGTGCAGAACAACCTGGTGCAAAGCGTCGATCTGCGGCTCGTCCTCCGCTCCCAGCAGGGCAACCGGCTGGCGATCAGCGATCCCCAGCTGGTCAATGTGGAGGGCGGCCACAGCCAGTCCGTGAAGTTCGGGACCACGGCCAACGCGAACGGCCCGGTGTGGGTCTCGGCCCAGCTCTACACCCCGGACGGACAGCCGTACGGCGACGAGATGCGGTTCGAGGTGAATGTCACCGAAATCACGTCCACCGTGATTCTCGTGATCGCCGGCGGTGTGCTGCTGCTGGTCCTCGCCGGTGTCCGGATCTATGTGCAGCGCAAGCGCGCGGCCGCCAGGAGTGATGAGGACGGCGGGGACGGGGAAGACGCCGAGGAGGCGCACGGGCAGGATGAGGACGGCAGCGAGGCCCCGGAGACCGACCGGTGTGACCCCGCACACGCCCTCGTGCCCGAGCAGCCGAGTGACCCGGCGTCGGACACCGGATCGCAAAGCGCTGGCCCGTCCGGCTCGGGTGAGAAAGTGGACCATTGAGCAATGCCGGGGCCGGTGGGCCGCAGTGGACGATGAGGTGGGGTAGCGATGAACGCGCCGTATGACGGTGATGGCCGAGTGCCACCGCCGCCACAGCCGTCCCCTCACGGCCCCCACGACCCTTACGGACAGGAACCGCACCAACGGGATCCGTATCTGGGCGACGCCCACCAAGCGCCCCCGGCCGATCCGCGCCAGTCGTACGGCCAGCAGCAGTACTACGCACCGGATCCGTACCTGGACGACTCGTACGCGACGGGCAGCTTCACGCCCTACCCGTATCCGACGCAGGATCGGTACGCCCACGATCCGCTGACGGACCCCCTGTACGACCGGCGCTCCTCCCACGCACCGCAGCAGGACGGCTACCAGCAGCAGCAGTACTACCAGCAGCCGCCCACGCCGCAGGGTCCCGACCCGCGCGCCTGGTCCCCCGAGGCCACCGCCGGCCACCAGGGCGCCGTACAGCAGCCGTACACCGCCGATCAGGCGGGCCAGGGCTATCCGGGGGCCGACGGCGGCTACGGCGCGGGGGAGCAGCCGCAGCGGGACGCCTTCGCGCACCTCTACCGGGATCAGCAGCCCTATGACCCCCGGCCCGGCCAGGGCCAGGGCTACCCACAGGGCGCGGAGGGCTACCCCCAGGGCCAGGCGCCCGCTCAGGGGCAGGCGCCGTTCCCCGGACCGCCCAGATCCGAGCCCACCGGCGCGACGGCCGCCGCCCCCACGGTGGCCGCCCCGGTGGTGACCGCCCCCGCGACCGAGCCCGAGGCGAAGAAGCCCTCAGCGAGTAAGGGCCGCACGTCCAGCGTGCTTCAGTCCAGCGCGCTGATGGCCGCGGGCACCCTGGTCTCCCGGCTCACCGGCTTCGTCCGGCAGATGGTGGTCCTCGCGGGCCTGGGCGCGGCCACCCTCGGCTCCACCTACGCCCTCGCCTACACGCTGCCGACGATGGTCTACATCCTCACCATCGGCGGCGGTCTGAACTCCGTGTTCGTCCCGCAGCTCGTGCGCGCGATGAAGGAGGACGACGACGGCGGCGAGGCATTCGCCAACCGGCTGCTCACCCTGGTGATGGTGGTACTCGGCCTCCTGGTCGCGGTGACCGTGCTCGCCGCGCCGGTGCTGATCCGCGTGATGTCGCCGACCATCGCGGACAACCCCGCCGACAACGAGGTCGCGGTCACCTTCGCCCGCTACTGCCTGCCCACCATCTTCTTCATGGGCATTCACGTGGTGGTCGGCCAAATCCTCAATGCCCGGGGCCGGTTCGGGGCGATGATGTGGACCCCCGTCCTGAACAACATCGTCATAATCTTCACCTTCGGCCTGTTCATCTGGGTGTTCGGCACCGCCGGCAGCTCCAAGATGGACACCACGACCATCACCGCCGAAGGCATCCGGCTGCTGGGCATGGGCACCCTGCTGGGGCTCGTCGTCCAGTCCCTGGCGATGTTCCCCTACCTGCGTGCCACCGGCTTCCGCTTCCGGCCGCGCTTCGACTGGCGCGGCCACGGCCTCGGCAAGGCCGCCAAGCTGGCCAAGTGGACAGTCCTGTTCGTGCTCGCCAACCAGGCGGGCGTGCTGGTCGTGACCCAGCTGTCCACCGCGGCCGGTGCCGAGGCCGAGAACCAGAACGCGCCCGGCATGAGCTTCGTCGGCTACTCCAGCGCCCAGCTCATCTGGGGCATGCCGCAGGCGATCATCACCGTCTCCGTCATGGCCTCGCTGCTGCCCCGGATCTCCCGGGCGGCCCACGACGGGGACTCCGGAGCGGTCCGCGACGACATCTCGCAGGGCCTGCGCACGTCCGCGGTCGCCATCGTCCCGCTCGCCTTCGGCTTCATCGCCCTGGGCATCCCCATGTGCACGCTGCTGTTCGGCGCCTCCGGCACCGATGCGGCCGTCTCCATGGGCTACATCCTCATGGCGTTCAGCCTGGGGCTGATCCCCTTCTCCGTGCAGTACGTCGTCCTCCGCGGCTTCTACGCATACGAGGACACCCGCACCCCCTTCTACAACACGGTGATCATCGCCGCCGTCAACGCCGCCGGATCCGGACTCGCCTATCTCCTGCTCCCCGCCCGCTGGGCCGTCGCCGGCATGGCGGCCGCCTACGGCCTGGCCTACGCCATCGGCGTGGGTGTGGCCTGGAAGCGGCTGCGCAACCGGCTGGGCGGCGATCTGGACGGCCCCCGCGTCGTGCGCACCTACACCCGCCTCGTCGGCGCCAGCATCCCCGCCGCCCTCCTGGGCGGCGGGTCGGCCTACACGATCATGCAGACCCTCGGAATGGGCGTCGTCGGCTCCGTAGCGGCTTTGCTGGGCGGCGGTCTCGTTCTTATCGCGGTCTTCTACATTGCTGCGAAACGGATGCGCGTTGATGAGCTGACGGCCATGGTCGGTATGGTGCGCGGACGACTCGGACGCTGATCATTGAGCACAACCATCGTCCGCCACCGTGTGTCGTGCATAGCGGCGGACTGTGGGCACAATTGTCTTGGCTCGGAGTAGGCGCAACGGATGGGGAGGCAGGAACGACGGTGGCGGAACGGAGCACGGCTGCCGTCGACGTGGCCGACAGCGGTGGAGAGGAGCCGCTGACCGCCGAGGCGGGTAAGGCCACGGCCGACGGGGCGGGGACGAAACAGAAGGTCGGCAAGGGGACAGAGGCCGCGGTCGCCGACGATACGGGCGCCGCGGCCGAAGCGAACCCGCTCGAACTGCACAGCGGTCACAAGCTGGCCAGACGCTACCGTCTGGAGGAGTGCGTCACCCGTCTGGACGGATTCAGCAGTTGGCGTGCCGTGGACGAGAAACTGCGGCGTGCCGTCGGGGTGCATGTCGTGCCCGCGGACCATCCGCGCGCCAGGTCGGTGCTCGCCGCCGCCCGTTCGGCGGCCCTGCTGGGCGATCCCCGCTTCGTCCAGGTCCTCGACGCCGTCGAGGAGAACGATCTCGTCTATGTCGTCCATGAGTGGCTTCCCGACGCCACCGAGCTCACCGCCGTGCTGGCCGCCGGGCCGCTCGAGCCACACGACGCGTACCAACTGGTCAGCCAGGTCTCCCAGGCCATGGCCGCCGCCCACCGCGAGAGCCTGGCCCATCTGCGACTGAACCCCGGCTCCGTACTGCGCACCGAGTCCGGTCAGTACCGTATCCGCGGACTGGCCGTCATGGCCGCCCTGCGTGGTATCAGCGTCGACCACCCCCAGCGCACCGACACCGAGGCGATCGGCGCGCTGTTGTACGCGGCGCTCACTCAGCGCTGGCCGTACGAGGCCGACGCCTACGGCCTCTCCGGGCTGCCCAAGGGCGTGGGCCTGATCGCCCCCGACCAGGTCCGTGCCGGAGTGCACCGCGGTCTGTCCGAGCTCGCGATGCGCGCGCTGGTCAACGACGGGGCCACCGCCTCCCGTCAGGACCAGCCCTGCACCACCCCCGAGGAGCTGGCCAAGGCCGTCGCGGCGACGCCGCGCATCCGGCCGCCGGAGCCCGCCTTCACCCCCTCCCAGGCGTACCAGCGCACCACGTACCAACAGGGTGTGTACGGCCAGCAGCCGAACCGCGGCGGCACCGCGCACCCGGCCCGTCCGGCCGCTCCCGTGCCGCCTCCGCCGCCGTTGCAGAGCCGCACGGGCAAGGCCCTCAAGTGGACCGTCTCCGCCCTTCTGATCGCCGCTCTCGGCCTCGGCAGCTGGCAGCTCGCGGACACCCTCCTCAAGGAGGAGAACAAGTCCAGCCCGGGCAAGTCCACCGGTGAGAAGGACGACGGCAAGGGCCTGAAGCCCGTGGGCAAGCCGCTCAGCATCGAGAGCGCCACGGAGTTCTCGCCGCTGGACGCGCCCTTCGCCCCGGACAAGGTCGATGGCGCCGTCGACGGCGATACGGACACCGCCTGGGTGACCAAGTTGTTCTACAACTACCCGAACTTCGGTAATCTGCCCGGGCGCAAGCAGGGCAGCGGCATTATCGTCGACCTCGGCAGCGCCAAAAGCGTCTCGAGCCTCGACATCGACTTCTACCGCGCCGGCCAGAAGGTGGAAGTCCTCGCCGCCGATCCCTCCGCCTCCGACCCCACCTCACTCAGCGCCTTCTCCAAGCACCTCACCGATCTGAAGAGCGTCGGGAAGAAGCTGTCCACCGTTCTCGACAAGCCGGTACGGACGCGATACGTCCTGGTCCACATCACGGAGCTTCCGGCCAGCACCCCCGATCGCTACCGTGGCGGCATCTCGGAGATCAAGGTCAAGGGCTGACCCTCTACGGTCGGCCGAGAGGGGAGGGGCTCAACGTTGGACGACGCCACCATCGGCGGAGCGAGCGACGGGGAGCTCCTCACCCGGCACGTCGACGGCGACCCGGACGCCTTCAGCGAAATAGTGCGGCGCCACCGCGACAGACTCTGGGCGGTGGCGCTGCGCACCCTCGGCGACCGCGAGGAAGCGGCCGACGCGGTCCAGGACGCGCTCGTCTCCGCCTATCGCGCCGCCCACACGTTCCGGGGCCAGTCCGCCGTGACCACCTGGCTGCATCGCATCACGGTCAATGCCTGTCTGGACCGGGCCCGCAAGGCCGCCTCCCGTCGCACCTCCCCCGTCGACGACACCGAGCGGCTCGAGCAACTTCTGGAACCCCATGAGTCGGCCGCCGCGCCCGCCGAGCGCGGTGACCTCCACCGCGAACTGCTCCAGGCGCTGCGCACCCTCCCTCCCGAGCAGCGCGCGGCCCTGGTGCTGGTCGATATGCAGGGCTACCCCGTCGCGGAGGCAGCGAAGGTACTGGACGTTCCCACCGGCACCGTGAAGAGCCGCTGCGCCCGGGGCCGCGCACGACTGCTGCCCCTCCTCTCACATCTCCACCCCAGTGGGAGGGATAGCTCACCCTCGAGCATGGGAAGGAACCGGACGCAGGGGACGTCCGTCCCACCGACGGCAGGACCGAACGACACAGATGCCGTGAAGGGCGGAGGTGGGCGAGCGTGACATCCTCGACGGACACGGAAGAGCACCCTGAAGTCGCGGAGATCTCCGCACTCACCGAGGGTCTGCTCTCTCCGTCCCGCGCCGTCGATGTGCGCACTCACCTCACGAGCTGCGTGCTGTGTGCGGACGTATGGGAGTCTCTGGACGAGATCCGCTCCCTGCTCGGGACTCTCCCCGGGCCGGTGCGGATGCCCGCCGATATCGCGGGCCGCATCGACGCGGCGCTGGCCGCCGAAGCGCTTCTCGACGCGACCACCCCCGAGCGCGTGGCCGATGTTTCACGTGAAACCCCGGATCCGGACGCCGCGCACCCGCCTGTTTCACGTGAAACGGCCGATGGCGCCTCCAGCGACTCCGACTCCGACACCGTGGAGCCCACGGCCAAGCCGTCCATCGCGGCGGACCGGCCTGCCGGACGCCCGCGTGGGGCCACCGGTCCTGGGCGGGGAACCGCCGGACCCGGCACCCGCCCCGGCCGCGCCCGCCGCTGGCGCAAGGCCGTCCTCGGCGGCGCATGCGCCGCCGCGGTGATCGGCATCGGATCCTTCTTCCTCCAGAGCGGCTCCTCCGGCGATCACGGCGACAGCGACGCCCAGACGCACGCCAGCCAGAGCTCCACAGGGCAGTCCACCCTCTCCTCGGGCACACTCAAGGACCGCGTGCACGAGCTGCTCGCCGACCGGAAGTCCACCGCGTCGAACGGCGTCACCGGGCAGGGCAACTCACCCGATGTCCCGCTGCGCGCCGATGACGACCCTGAGGTGCCCTCCTGCGTACAGAGCGGCACCGGCCGCAAGGAGCCGGCTCTCGCGGCACAGCAGGACACCTACGACGGCCAGAGCGCCTATATCGTCGTCCTCCCGCACCCCTCCGACAGCTCGCGCGTCGATGCCTTTGTGATCGACGCGTCCTGCGTCTCGGCGTCCCCGACGACTCCCGGGGAGCTCCTGGTGACCCGGACCTACCCGCGGCGCTGAGGCACACCGCACACCGGGGCCCTGCCTGACAGCGCTCGGGAATGCCTGACCCGTAGGATCCGTTGGGTGGGATGGCAGCGGAATTCCGGGAGACCCGGAGCCGCCCGCCCAGTCAGCAGTCCGGCAGTCGGCAGAGACAAGGAAGACATCCGTGAGCGACGTCCGCAACGTGATCATCATCGGTTCCGGGCCCGCGGGCTATACGGCCGCGCTCTACACCGCCCGCGCTTCCTTGAAGCCACTGGTCTTCGAAGGCTCCGTGACCGCGGGTGGCGCCCTGATGAACACCACCGATGTGGAGAACTTCCCGGGCTTCCGGGATGGGATCATGGGCCCCGACCTGATGGACAACATGCGGGCCCAGGCCGAGCGCTTCGGCGCCGAGCTCGTTCCGGACGACGTGGCCGCGGTCGACCTCAGTGAGCAGATCAAGACCGTCACCGACTCCGCCGGTACCGTCCACCGCGCCAAGACCGTCATCGTGGCCACCGGCTCTCAGCACCGCAAGCTGGGTCTGCCGCGCGAGGACGAGCTCTCCGGCCGCGGTGTCTCCTGGTGTGCCACCTGTGACGGGTTCTTCTTCAAGGACCAGGACATCGCCGTCATCGGCGGCGGTGACACGGCCCTGGAGGAGGCGACCTTCCTGTCGCGGTTCGCCAAGTCGGTCACGGTGGTCCACCGCCGGGACACCCTGCGCGCCAGCAAGGCGATGCAGGAGCGGGCCTTCGCCGACCCGAAGATCTCGTTCATCTGGGACAGCGTGGTCGAGGAGATCCACGGAGACGGCAAGCTCTCCGGTCTCACGATCCGCGACGTCAAGAAGGACGAGACCTCCGAGCTGCCGGTCACCGGACTGTTCATCGCGATCGGCCACGACCCGCGCACCGAGCTGTTCAAGGGCCAGCTGGGCCTGGACGACGACGGGTACCTGAAGGTGGACGCGCCCACCACCCGGACCAACCTGCCCGGCGTCTTCGCCGCCGGCGATGTCGTGGACCACACCTACCGTCAGGCGATCACCGCGGCCGGCACCGGTTGCTCGGCGGCACTGGACGCCGAGCGGTACCTCGCCTCGCTGGGCGAGGGCGACGCCACCGTCTGACTCCGCTTCCCACCTCTGCACCAACTCACTAAGGAGATTGCCATGGCCGGTGCCACGGTCACCGTGACGGACGCCGACTTCGAGGAGAAGGTCCTCAAGAGCGACAAGCCGGTACTCGTCGATTTCTGGGCCGCCTGGTGCGGTCCGTGCCGCCAGATCGCCCCCTCCCTGGAGGCCATCGCGGCCGAGCACCCCGACAAGATCGTTATCGCCAAGCTCAACATCGACGAGAACCCGGCGACCGCCGCCAAGTACGGCGTGATGTCCATCCCGACGCTCAATGTCTACCAGGGCGGCGAGGTCGCCAAGACCATCGTCGGCGCCAAGCCCAAGGCCGCCATCGAGCGCGACCTAGCCGACTTCATCGGCTGAGCGCACCACGCGTCGCCCTCATACACGAAGGGGCTGCCCATCGGGGCAGCCCCTTCGTGTTTCACGTGGAACCCGCTACAGCGGCCGAAGCGCCGGCTCCTTCTGGACGGCGCCGAGCAGCCGGTCGAGCGCCAGCTCGACATCCTCCTTCCAGGAGATCGTCGTCCTCAGCTCCAGCCTCAGCCGGGGGTAGCGCGGATGCGGCCGTACGGTCTTGAAGCCCACGGCCAGCAGATGATCGGCGGGCAGCACACACGCCGGTTCCTTCCACGTGGCGTCCCCGAACGCCTCCACCGCCTTGAAGCCCCGGCGGATCAGATCCTTGGCGACGGTCTGCACCATCACCCGGCCCAGCCCCTGCCCCTGGTATCCGGGCATCAGCCATGCCGTCATCAGCTGGACGGCATCCGCCGCGACCGGACTCGTCGGGAAGGCCGTGGAGCGCGGTACATACGCCGGAGGCGCGTACAGCACAAAGCCCACCGGGACCTCATCGACATAGACCACCCGGCCACAGGATCCCCACTCCAGCAGCACGGCGGAGATCCATGCCTCTTTCTCCAGCTCCGGCCGGCCGGCCCTTACGGCTGCTTCGCCGCTGACCGGATCGAGCTCCCAGAAGACACAGGCGCGGCAGCGCTTGGGGAGGTCCGGGAGGTTGTCCAGCGTGAGCGGTACGAGCCGACGCCCCATGAAGCCAGTCCTTCACTTCCGTGGCCAGCCGCGCCACGCGCGGCTGACAGCGCACTACGCTCCCTGAGCAGACTGCCGACGAAACCGCCGACAGCTCCCAGGCCCAATCCTGTGGCCAACAGTCCGGTGCGGCTCACCGATCGCATGGCCCTGCCCTCCACATGCGGCGCCTCCACATGGATCCGTCCTACCTGACCGCATCGTATCCGTGCCGAGATTGCACCGATACCGCCCTTGGGCAAACAGCGGGTCGCGTGCCGACCATGTCGGAACGCGACCCGCCCCGCGCTGCCCTTCCGTACGGCATGAACCGCACGGGCGGCGCCTCACTCGTCCTCGTCCGCCGCTCCGTCCTCGGAGGAGAGCGGCTGCTCCAGCACCGGCCCCTCGCCAGGGGCCAGCGTGCCGAGGATCCGCTCGAGATCCTCTATTGAGGCGAACTCGACGACGATCTTTCCCTTCTTCTGACCGAGGTCGACCTTCACCCGCGTCTCGAACCGATCGGAGAGACGTGAGGCCAGATCCGTGAGCGCGGGGGACACCCGCGCACCCGCCCTCGGGCTCTTGGGCTTGGTCGTACCCCCCGAGCGCGACCCCATCAGGGTGACGATCTCCTCCACCGCACGCACCGAGAGCCCCTCGGCGACGATGCGATGGGCCAGCCGGTCCTGCTCCTCCGGGTCGTCCACGGAGAGCAGTGCCCGGGCATGGCCCGCGGAGAGAACCCCGGCGGCCACCCTGCGCTGGACGGACGGGGAGAGCTTCAGCAGCCGCAGCGTATTGGAGACCTGCGGACGCGAGCGTCCGATACGGTCGGCCAGCTCGTCATGCGTGCAGTTGAAGTCCTTCAGCAGCTGGTCGTACGCCGCCGCCTCTTCCAGCGGATTCAGCTGGGCCCGGTGGAGGTTCTCCAGCAGCGCGTCCAGGAGGAGCTTCTCATCATCGGTGGCCCGGACGATCGCGGGGATCTTCTCCAGCCCGGCCTCACGACAGGCCCGCCAGCGGCGCTCGCCCATGATGAGCTCATAGCGCTCCGGCGCCAACTGTCGTACGACGACGGGCTGGAGGAGACCGACCTCCTGGATCGAGGTGACCAGTTCGGCCAGCGCGTCCTCGTCGAAAACCTCACGGGGCTGCCGCGGGTTGGGGGTGATGAAGTCCAGCGGCAGCTCGGCGAAGTGAGCCCCGGCCACCTCCTCCGGCATCGCCTCCGGGGCGACGGCCTCGGGCTCCTGCTCCCGTGGCGCGGGCTCGGTTTCCTGTGGAACGGTGTGCGTGGCCAGTCCGGCCACCTTGGCCGCCGCCACTCCGCGCTCCTGGGTGAGCACCGGGACCGCGGTAGGTGAGGTGGTGGCCCCGGTCGTCGTGACCGTTCCCGCCCCCGCCGAGGACGCGGCATTGTCCGCCCCCTTCGGCGCGGGAGGGATCAGGGCACCGAGCCCACGGCCCAGTCCTCTGCGTCGCTCACTCACTGAATCCCCTCCTGCATGCTGCTGTGCTGGTCGTGCTGGCTGAGCTCGGGCAAGGCATGGGCGTGCGGGGCTTCGTAGTGCACGCCAACACCTCTGAGGGCGATCTCGCGGGCCGCCTCCAGATAGGAGAGCGCCCCGCTCGACCCCGGGTCATAGGTGAGGACGGTCTGCCCATAACTGGGGGCCTCGGAGATGCGCACCGATCGGGGAATGCTCGTCCGGAGCACCTCACCGCCGAAGTGGCTCCGCACCTCGTCGGCGACCTGGGAGGCCAGCCGGGTGCGACCGTCGTACATGGTGAGAAGGATCGTCGAGACATGGAGCTTGGGGTTGAGATGGCCCCGCACCAGATCCACATTCCGCAGCAGCTGCCCCAGCCCCTCCAGTGCGTAGTACTCGCACTGGATCGGGATCAGCACTTCCGCGCCGGCCACCAGCGCATTGACCGTCAGCAGGCCCAGCGAGGGCGGACAGTCGATCAGGATGTAGTCCAGCGGCTGCTCGTATGCCTCGATGGCCCGCTCAAGCCGGCTCTCCCTGGCCACCAGGGAGACCAGCTCGATCTCGGCACCGGCGAGATCAATCGTGGCCGGAGCGCAGAAGAGGCCCTCCACGTCCGGGACCGGCTGCACCACATCGGACAACGGCTTGCTGTCGACCAGCACGTCATAGATCGATGGAACCTCGGCATGGTGGTCGATCCCCAGCGCCGTCGAGGCATTGCCCTGTGGGTCGAGATCGATCACCAGCACACGACCACCGTGCAGGGCGAGCGAGGCGGCCAGATTGACCGTGGTCGTGGTCTTCCCGACCCCGCCCTTCTGATTGGCGACCACCATCACCCGGGTCTGCTCCGGCCTGGGCAACCCTTCACCGGCGCGGCCCAGGGCTTCGACGGCCAGCTGAGCGGCACGGCCAATAGGGGTGTCGTCCATCGGAGGCGGCGTTTCACGTGAAACATCCTCCCCCGGCGATTCGGTACGGGGGCCGGGGACCGGATCGGTCATCGGCCCCGCGATGTTGGCGTCGGACCGCAAGGATTCACTCTCCTCGACATCAGGCTCGCAATAAGCAGAGCCTGCCATGCTTTTGGGGTTGTGAACCAGCGAGGCCTGTTCTCCTGTGGATGAATCCACGTTCCTACGGGGTCGGCGGTCGCGGGGCAAAGCCGCCGCGCGACCGCGACTGATGATTCCATGCAGCAGGGAGCGACGTTTCACGTGAAACACGATGCACGGGAGGACTCGTCGATGGGTCGCGACACTCCGGTATGCGTAGTTTTGCCAGCTTGTATGGAGCAATGCCCCTGATTCAGGGCCGACGGCGCGGCGACCGCCGAGCCGCCTTGGCCCGCTTCGCCGCAAAGCGCACACCCCCGGGACTCTCCCCGACCTCGACCCGCACCACCGTGGACGGCGGGTCCACCACTCCCTCACCGACATGCAGCACCGAGGTCCCCACCACGCCCAGCTTGCCCAGCGCGGCCCGGGCCTGCTTCAGCTCCTCCTCGGCGGTGTCGCCCTTCAGCAGCAGCATCTGGCCGTACGGGCGCAGCAGCGGTACCCCCCAGCCGGCCAGCCGGTCCAGCGGGGCCACCGCCCGAGCCGTCACCACATGCATCGGGGTCAGCTTCCCAAGGACCTCCTCGGCGCGACCGCGCACCACCGTCACATGCTCCAGCCCCAGCAGCTCCACCACTTCCCGCAGAAAGTTCGTCCGGCGCAGCAGGGGCTCCAGGAGCGTGATCCGGAGATCGGGACGGGTCAGTGCGAGCGGAATACCGGGGAGCCCGGCCCCCGAGCCCACATCGCAGACGGTGACCCCCTCGGGCACCACTTCGGAGAGCACGGCGCAGTTCAGCAGATGCCGCTCCCACAGCCGCGGCACCTCACGTGGGCCGATCAGCCCGCGGGTCACTCCCACATCAGCCAGCAGCTCGCCGTAGCGGACGGCCTCCGGAAAACGGTCACCGAATACGTCCCTTGCCTCGGGGGGCGCCGGGGGGAGCTCCGCTGCTTCCGTCACGGGGACCGTCCTTCCGTACCGAACACTCTGCTGAACGATGATGTAAGGCTGACAAGATTCGGCCCCGTCTGCGTGCAGACGGGGCCGTATGGATCACGAGGCGGAACCGCTTCAGACCGGAAGCACGACCACGCAGCGCTGAGGCTCCTCGCCCTCGGACTCGCTGCGCAGCCCGGCGGCGGCCACGGCGTCGTGCACCACCTTCCGCTCGAAGGGCGTCATCGCCTTGAGCTTCACCGGCTGCCCGGTGCCCTTCGCCTCCTCGGCCGCCTTGGTACCCAGCTCGGTCAGCTCGGCACGCTTACGGGCCCGGTAACCGGCGATGTCAAGCATCAGCCGGCTGCGGTCGCCGGTCTCCCGGTGCACCGCGAGGCGGGTCAGCTCCTGAAGGGCCTCCAGCACCTCGCCATCGCGGCCGACCAGCTTCTGCAGATCACGGCTGGTCGAATCGCTGATGATCGACACCGCTGCGCGATCGGCCTCGACGTCCATGTCGATGTCGCCGTCGAGGTCCGCGATGTCCAGCAGCCCCTCGAGGTAGTCGGCCGCGATCTCCCCTTCCTGCTCAAGGCGGGTCAGGGTGTCGACACCCTCGGCTGCCGGGGTGGTGCCTTCCGTCACGGATGGACTCCTTCGTTACTTCTTGGACGGGTGCTTGGGGCGCTGCTGGCCCTTGCGCTGACCGGACTTCGAGCCACGGGAGGAGCCGGAGGCCGAGCCGCCGCCGGCCGGCTTGCCGCCCTGCGCGCCCTTCTTCTGCCCCGGTCCCGGCTTCGCGGCGGGCTTGTCCTCGGTGGACTTCTCCGGGGAGGCCGAGGAAGCCGGCTGCGAGCTGGCCTTGCTGTGACCGGTCGTGGAGCGCTTTGCCTTGGTCTGGCGCTTGGGCTGCTGACGGTTGGCGCGCGCCGTCTCGGCCGCCTCCTTCGCGGCGACCTCGGCCGGCTCCTCCTTCAGCTTGCCGCTGGCCCGCAGCCGCTCCTGGCGGGCCTTGAAGGCCACGCTGCCCGGGGTCGGGTTCCGGCGGATGACGAACATCTGCTGGCCCATGGTCCAGACGTTGGTGGTCAGCCAGTAGACGAGGACACCGACGGGGAAGTTGATGCCGAAGACGGCGAACATGATCGGGAAGACGTACATCAGCATCTTCTGCTGCTGCATGAACGGCGTCTTCACCGTGAGGTCGACGTTCTTGGTCATCAGCTGGCGCTGGGTGAAGAACTGTGAGGCCGACATCAGGACGATCATGGTGATCGTCACGATGCGGACGTCGGTCAGCGAGGCGCCGAGGGATTCGACCTTCGAGGCCGAGTCCATGAACTTCACCGATAGCGGAGCGCCGAAGATGTGGGCGTTACGGGCGCTGTCCAGCAGCGACTGGTCGATGACACCGACCGTCCTGTTGTTCGCGATGTGGTTGAGCACCTGGTACAGCGAGATGAAGAACGGCGACTGCGCGAGGATCGGCAGACAGCTCGAGAGCGGGTTGGTACCCGTCTCCTTGTAGAGCTTCATCATCTCTTCGGACTGGCGCTGCTTGTCGCTCTTGTAGCGCTCCTGGATCGCCTTCATCTTGGGCTGGAGCGCCTGCATGTTCCGCGTCGACTTGATCTGCTTCACGAAGAGCGGGATCAGGCAGATCCGGATCAGCACCACCAGCGAAACGATGGACAGACCCCACGCCCAGCCACTGTCCCGATCGAAGATCAAGCTGTAGAACGAGTGGAACTGGACGATGATCCAGGAAACTACGTCATAAAGAGGACCGAGGATCGTGTCCACGAATCAGGCTCCTTGGGCTTTGGGCTGGGTCTCGGGCTGTGCGGCAGGCTCCACAGCCGGATGCCCGCCGAGGCGGTTCCGCAGCCGCTGGTGCCACACCGGACGCTTCCGGGGCGGGACATGGTCGACGCCACCGAGTGACCATGGGTTGCAGCGCAGGATGCGCCAGGCCGTCAGCGCCGTTCCTTTTACCGCGCCGTGCCGGTTGATGGCCGTATAGCCATAGTGCGAGCACGACGGGTAGTACTTGCAGACCGGTCCCAGCATCGGGCTGATGGTCCACTGGTACAGCTTGATCAACCACAGCAGCGGGTACTTCATCGCGGCACCCCTCCCAGTAGCCGCTGCACTGCCGTGTCAAGATCGCGGGCCAGCTGGTCGTGACCCGCCTCTCCCGCGCCGGGCAGCGCCCGTACGACGACAAGGCTACCTGCGGGAAATCGGTCGATGCGGTCCCGCATCAGATGGCGCAGTCTCCGCTTCACCAGATTGCGGACGACGGCACCGCCGATCGCCTTGCTTACGACGAAACCCGCACGCGCCGGAGGAGCACTCTCCCCGGATGCGTGCGGGTCCGTATCACCGCTGGTGAGGCCGGTACGAAGATGCACGACAAGGAGCGGGCGCCCGGCCCTGCGTCCTCGGCGTACCGCGGCCGCGAAGTCCTCGCGCCGCCTCAGCCGATGTTCGGTAGGCAGCACGTCATGGACCTTGAGTCAGGCTGCTCAGGCCGACAGGCGGGCGCGACCCTTGCTACGGCGGGACGCGAGGATCGCGCGGCCGGCACGGGTGCGCATCCGCAGCCGGAAGCCGTGGGTCTTCGCGCGACGACGGTTGTTCGGCTGGAAGGTGCGCTTGCTCACTCGGGGGCTCCAGAAATGAATCGGATGGTGGCGGTCTATCGCTTGGCTGTCACCGTGCGCCCACGAGTAGCTCGCAATACGCCCGAGTGCACCGCTTCACGACCACGGATCATCAACCCGTGAATCCTTGCCCATCGGAGGCAGGCGGCAGCAGCCATCGACAACTCGACCTGGTTACGGTACGCGCGGTTACGCCATCCGGTCAAACCGGTGGCCGACACCCTGACAGCGCGCTATCCCCCCACAGCCTAGGGGCAAGGGAACGCCCGGCGACATCGCATGGCACATTTGTACACACCCTGTGGACAACGACTTGAACCCTGTACCCCGGCCTGACTACCGTGGCTGGGCTCCGATTCCTTCACGCCCGTCCCGAGAACCACGCATTCGTGGGACCTGTCGGCGTCCCCCACCCAGCGAGTGAGAGAGCGTGCCCTGTGGCTGACGTACCCGCCGATCTTGCCGCAGTGTGGCCACGTGTGCTGGAGCGGCTGCTGGGAGAGGGCTCCGGGCAGGGCGGACAAGGCGTCGAGGCCAAGGACGAACACTGGATCAAGCGGTGCCAGCCCCTCGCGCTGGTCGCCGACACCGCGCTGCTCGCTGTCCCCAATGAATTCGCCAAGGGCGTGCTGGAGGGCCGGCTGGCCCCCGTCGTCAGCGAAACGCTGAGCCGGGAGTGCGGCCGCCCGATCCGCATCGCGATCACCGTGGACGAGTCCGCCGGCGAACCGATCGTCCCCCCGCAGCCCCAGCGCGAGCAGCGCGAGTCCTACGAGAGCTACGACGGCCGGGACGGCTATGGCCGCCAGGCGCCGGACGATCTTCCGTCGGCCCGCCCCGCGTACCCCGGGTATCAGCAGTCACGCCCCGAACCGGGCGCCTGGCCGCGGGGCCGTGACGACTACGGCTGGCAGCAGCCCCGGCTCGGCGGCTTCCCGGAGAGTGATCCGTACGCCTCCCAGCGCGCGTCGTCCGGCTATGACCAGCAGTCCGGCTATGACCAGCAGCCTTACGAGCAGCCGCGCGGCGACTACCGCGGTCCGGGCGCCGAGCGCCCCGGGCCGGGCCACGGCCCCGGCGGCGGTCCCGGTGGCATCCCCCGCCCCGGGGCGAGCCCCGAGCGCCCGCCGTACGAGCAGCGCCACGATCTGCCCGACCCGCTCGAGCGCGCCCGCGGCGGACCGCCCGTGCTGCCCTCGCAGACCGGTGCCCCCGGTCCGCTCGCCGCTCAGCCCGCGCCCGCGTCCGGCCCCGGTGAGCCGACCGCGCGGCTGAACCCCAAGTACCTCTTCGACACCTTCGTCATCGGCGCGTCCAACCGCTTCGCGCACGCCGCGGCGGTCGCCGTCGCCGAGGCGCCGGCCAAGGCCTACAACCCGCTGTTCATCTACGGCGAGTCCGGGCTCGGCAAGACCCATCTGCTGCATGCCATCGGGCACTACGCGCGCAGCCTCTACCCCGGAACCCGGGTGCGCTATGTGAGCTCGGAGGAGTTCACCAACGAGTTCATCAACTCCATCCGCGACGGCAAGGCGGACGCGTTCCGCAAGCGCTACCGCGACATGGACATCCTGCTGGTCGACGACATCCAGTTCCTGGCGAGCAAGGAGTCGACGCAGGAGGAGTTCTTCCACACCTTCAATACGCTCCACAACGCCAACAAACAGATCGTGCTCTCCTCCGACCGGCCGCCCAAGCAACTGGTCACCCTGGAGGACCGGCTCCGCAACCGCTTCGAGTGGGGCCTGATCACCGATGTGCAGCCGCCGGAGCTGGAGACGCGCATCGCGATCCTCCGTAAGAAGGCGGTACAGGAGCAGCTGAACGCGCCGCCGGAGGTGCTGGAGTTCATCGCCTCGCGGATCTCCCGCAACATCCGTGAGCTGGAGGGCGCGCTGATCAGAGTGACGGCCTTCGCGAGCCTGAACCGGCAGCCGGTGGACCTCGGGCTCACCGAGATCGTGCTGAAGGATCTGATCCCCGGCGGCGAGGACGCGGCCCCGGAGATCACCGCCACCGCGATCATGGCCGCGACCGCCGACTACTTCGGGCACACGGTCGACGATCTGTGCGGCGCCTCCCGCAGCAGGGTGCTGGTCACCGCGCGGCAGATCGCGATGTACCTCTGCCGGGAGCTGACCGATCTCTCGCTGCCCAAGATCGGCGCGCAGTTCGGCGGCCGCGACCATACGACGGTGATGCACGCCGACCGCAAGATCAGGGCGCTGATGGCCGAGCGGCGCTCCATCTACAACCAGGTGACCGAACTGACCAACCGCATCAAGAACGGCTGAGAGAGGCTCGCGGGGCCACCGCGAACCGCTGAAGGGCGCTCCGGGACGGACATCTCCCGGGGCGCCCTTCGTCGTCCTCCGTCGTTACGTCGCCGTCCCTCGTCGTTCATCGCTACGAGGCTGTTCGATTCCCTGCCCGGCCGGCCCGGTTCTCCACAGATCCACAGCTCATCCACCGTCCACACCCTGGGGACATGGGAGTTGTCCCGATCGCGTCCACAGGCTGTCCGGTGGAAAGGGGATCTCCCGAGGTCAGCCGGTTGTGGAATTGTGGCTAACGGAAGTCCACAGACTGTGGACGATCGAGGTGCCCACAGGCCTCGCATCAGCTTGTCCACCGGCAACCCACAGCCGAAGGCCCGTTGCCCACAGCTTCTCCACACCGCTGTCCACTGTTCGGCAACGAAACAGCCACGGTCACCGGACCGAGTGAAAGGCGTCACACCGAAGAGGCGGGTTGGGCTGTGGGGAAGGTGGGTAAAACTGGGGACGACGTTGGGGAGAACCGGGCGATGTCTGTGCATCGCATGTGCAGAACTCTTCGGCGTCCACAGAAAGCCCTGGTTGTCCACCGCCTCCGCCCACAGGCCCGGTGGACAAAAAATCGCCTCTGACCAGGGCAGATCGAGTTTTCCACGGTTTCCACAGGGCCTACTACTACGACCACTTAGAGATAGCGAGGAAATCGCTTCGAAGTGGGGCCTGTGCACAACCTCGGGCCGAGCAGCCCGACACCCCGCGCACCGACTTGACCCCGAGCCGCACCGACTGTCGGCGGCGTGCGTCAGACTGGTCTCCGGCGACACAGCCGACGACGAAGGCCAGCAGGGCGAGCCAGCAACAGCAGGAGGCGGCTTACGGTGAAGATCCGGGTGGAGCGCGATGTACTCGCGGAGGCGGTGGCCTGGACGGCCCGCAGCCTCCCGGCCCGACCGCCGGTGCCCGTCCTCGCGGGGATCCTGATGAAGGCGGAGGAAGGCGCGCTGAGCCTTTCCGGCTTCGACTACGAGGTCTCGGCCCGTGTCTCGGTGGAGGCCGACATCGAGGACGACGGCACGGTCCTCGTCTCCGGCCGCCTTCTCGCCGACATCTGCCGAGCCCTTCCCAACCGCCCTGTGGAGATCTCCAGCGACGGTGTGCGGGTGACCGTGGTCTGCGGCTCCTCGCGATTCACCCTCCACACCCTGCCTGTGGAGGAGTACCCGGCGCTGCCGCAGATGCCGACCGCGACCGGCACCGTCCCCGGCGAGGTCTTCGCCGCCGCCGCGGCCCAGGTCGCCATCGCCGCCGGCCGTGATGACACCCTGCCGGTGCTCACGGGCGTGCGGATCGAGATCGAGGGCGACAGCGTCACGCTGGCCTCCACCGACCGCTACCGGTTCGCGGTCCGCGAGTTCCTGTGGAAGCCCGAGACCCCCGACATCTCCGCCGTCGCGCTGGTGCCCGCCAAGACGCTCCTCGACACCGCCAAGTCGCTGACCAGCGGTGACACCGTCGCGCTCGCGCTCTCCGGCTCGGGTGCGGGCGAGGGCCTGATCGGTTTCGAGGGCGCCGGGCGCCGTACGACCACCCGGCTGCTCGAGGGCGACCTGCCGAAGTACCGCACGCTCTTCCCCACCGAGTTCAACTCGGTCGCGGTGATCGAGACCGCCCCGTTCGTCGAGGCCGTCAAGCGTGTGGCCCTGGTCGCCGAGCGCAACACCCCGGTGCGGCTCACCTTCGAGCAGGGCGTGCTGATCCTGGAGGCCGGTTCCAGCGACGACGCACAGGCTGTGGAAAGGGTGGACGCCCAGCTCGACGGCGACGACATCTCGATCGCCTTCAACCCGACGTTCCTGCTGGACGGCCTCAGCGCGATCGACTCGCCGGTCGCCCAGCTGTCCTTCACCACCTCGACCAAGCCCGCCCTGCTGAGTGGCAAGCCCGCCATGGACGCCGAGGCGGACGAGGCGTACAAGTACCTGATCATGCCGGTCCGACTGAGTGGCTGAAAGCCGAGCGAATGAGCGGGTGTAGCCCACATCTGTGCGGCTACCCGCGGGCGTAGGCTCGGATTCACCGCGAAACGCAACGGACTACGGCACAAAGGATCACTGATGGAGCTCGGTCTCATCGGCCTCGGCAAGATGGGCGGCAACATGCGCGAGCGCATCCGCCGCGCAGGCCACACCGTCATCGGATACGACCGCAACCCGGACGTCGCCGATGTTCACAGCATCGATGAGCTCGTCAACAAGCTCAAGGGCCCGCGAGTGGTGTGGGTCATGGTCCCGGCGGGCGTCCCCACCCAGATCACCATCGACGAGCTGGCCGAGCTGCTGTCGCCCGGCGATGTCGTCGTGGACGGCGGGAACTCCCGCTGGACCGACGACGAGAAGCACGCCGAGCAGCTCAACGCCAAGGGCATAGGCTTCGTCGACTGCGGTGTCTCCGGCGGTGTCTGGGGTCTGGAGAACGGCTACGCGCTGATGTACGGCGGCGCCGCCGACCATGTGGCCCAGGTCCAGCCGATCTTCGACGCGCTCAAGCCCGAGGGCGAGGTCGGCGCCGTCCACGCCGGCAAGGTCGGCGCGGGCCACTTCGCCAAGATGGTCCACAACGGCATCGAGTACGCGATGATGCAGGCGTACGCCGAGGGCTGGGAGCTGCTGGAGAAGGTGGACTCGGTCACCGACGTCCGCGAGGTCTTCCGCTCCTGGCAGGAGGGCACCGTCATTCGCTCCTGGCTGCTGGACCTGGCCGTCCGCGCCCTGGACGAGGACGAGCACCTGGGCAGGCTGCGGGGCTATGCGGAGGACTCCGGTGAGGGCCGCTGGACGGTGGAGGCCGCGATCGACAACGCCGTGCCGCTGCCCGCGATCACCGCGTCGCTCTTCGCCCGGTTCGCCTCCCGCCAGGAGGACTCACCGCAGATGAAGATGGTCGCCGCGCTGCGCAATCAGTTCGGTGGCCACGCGGTCGAGAGCAACGAGAAGTAACCACCCCTCGGGGTCGGAAGCAAGCGGTACTGCCGGGGGAGGTCGGCGCAGCCCACTATGCACGTCACGCATCTCTCGCTCGCCGACTTCCGCTCGTACGCCCGGGCCGAGGTGGCGCTCGACCCGGGCGTCACGGCCTTCGTCGGGCCCAACGGCCAGGGCAAGACCAATCTCGTCGAGGCGGTCGGCTATCTCGCCACCCTCGGCAGCCACCGGGTCTCCTCCGACACCCCGCTGGTGCGCATGGGCGCGGAGCGGGCCGTGGTCCGGGCCGCGGTCGTCCAGGGGGACCGGCAGCAGCTGATTGAGCTCGAGCTCAACCCGGGCAAGGCCAATCGCGCCCGTATCAATCGATCGTCGCAGGTCAGACCGCGCGATGTGCTGGGGATACTGCGGTCGGTGCTGTTCGCGCCCGAGGATCTGGCCCTGGTCAAGGGCGATCCGGGCGAGCGCCGCCGGTTCCTGGACGAGCTGATCACCGCGCGGGCGCCCCGGATGGCGGGGGTCCGCTCCGACTACGACCGGGTGCTGAAGCAGCGCAACACGCTGCTGAAGACGGCCGCTCTGGCCCGGCGGCATGGGTCCCGCGGCGGAGGCGGCGACACGACCCTGTCCACTCTCGACGTCTGGGACCAGCATCTGGCCCGGGCCGGTGCCGAGCTGCTCGCCCAGCGGCTCGATCTGATCTCCGTACTCCAGCCGCTCGCCGACAAGGCGTACGAGCAACTCGCCCCGGGCGGGGGCCCGGTGCTGCTGGAGTACCGCGGCTCGGCCGGTGAGGGGCTGGCCGGCGCGGGCAGCCGCGAGGAGCTGTACGAGCTGCTGATGGCGGCCCTGACCGAGGCCCGTAAGCAGGAGATCGAGCGCGGGGTCACGCTGGTCGGCCCGCACCGCGACGACCTGGTGCTCAAGCTGGGCAGGCTCCCGGCGAAGGGCTACGCCAGTCATGGCGAGTCCTGGTCGTACGCCCTCGCCCTGCGGCTGGCCTCCTACGATCTGCTGCGCACCGAGGCGGGCGAGCCGGTGCTGGTGCTCGACGACGTCTTCGCGGAGCTGGACGAGCGGCGCCGGGAGCGGCTGGCCGAGCTGGTCGCCCCCGGAGAGCAGGTGCTGGTGACCGCGGCGGTGGAGGACGACGTCCCGCAGGTGCTGACCGGTACCCGCTATGCGGTGTCCGAGGGCGAGGTGCGGCGCGTATGACGGACGGGATGGACCAGCCCGCGCGGCCCTCGTCGGCGTCCGGGCCCTCGCCCGTGCCGGAGCCCTCAGGCGTCGATCTCGCGCGGGTGGCGCTGCGCGCCGCCAAGGAGCAGGCGCGCGCCCGGGGGGCCGCGGCCCAGCAGAAGAAGCAGGCGCGCAGAGGGGGCTTGCGCTCCGGCGCGCGCGCCGATGGCCGCGATCCGCTTCCGCTCGGTGCGGCGATCAACCGGCTGATCACCGAGCGTGGCTGGGAGACCCCGGCCGCGGTCGGCGGGGTGATGGGCCGCTGGCCCCAGATGGTGGGCCCCGAGGTGGCCCAGCACTGCGAGCCTCAGCGCTACGACGAGGACGCCCGGGTGCTCACGGTGCGCTGTGACTCCACGGCGTGGGCGACCCAGCTGCGGCTGCTCGCGCCCCAGCTCGTGGCCCGGCTCAACGCGGATCTGGGCCAGGGCACGGTGAAGCTGATCAAGGTTCTGGGCCCCGGCGGCCCGCCCCGGCGCTACGGCCCGCTGCGCTCCCCGGGCTCCACGGGCACGGGGGACACCTACGGTTGACCGGGGGTTCGAGCCCTGTGCTGACCGGGGGTAACAGGGTGACTGCTGAGACCCCGGTCACGGTAGCCGGTGGTTGACAGCCCGAAGCGCTGAGTGGCGGCGTGAGCCTCTTGGAGCCCGTCCCCGCATATGGGGAGTCGGCGGCGGCCGGTTCAGGGCGGCACATGCGGACTCAGGCGCCAGCAAGCCCCCATTCTTGTCGGCGCTACCGGTAGACTGGGGCCGTACACCGTCGCCGCTGGCGCACCGAGCGCTTGCGGACACATGTTGAACGACGCAGCCGCTCCCGCCTGCCCGGAGACGGCTTGTGCTGTGCCAGAAAGGGCGCTTCGTGGCCGATTCCGGCAACCCCATCGAAAACATCCCGTCCACGCCCGACGGCGAGGCCCTGGCTCCGCCGTCGTACGACGCCAGTGCGATCACCGTTCTGGAGGGGCTGGAGGCGGTCCGCAAGCGACCCGGTATGTACATCGGTTCCACCGGTGAGCGCGGCCTGCACCACCTCGTCCAGGAGGTCGTCGACAACTCCGTCGACGAGGCCATGGCCGGTCACGCGGACACCATCGAGGTCACGATCCTCGCCGACGGCGGCGTCCGCGTCGTGGACAACGGCCGCGGTATCCCGGTGGGCATCGTCCCCTCGGAGGGGAAGCCGGCCGTGGAGGTCGTGCTGACCGTGCTGCACGCGGGCGGCAAGTTCGGCGGCGGCGGCTACGCCGTCTCCGGCGGTCTGCACGGCGTCGGCGTCTCCGTCGTCAACGCCCTCTCGTCGAAGGTGTCAGTCGAGGTCAGGACGGACGGTTACCGCTGGACCCAGGACTACAAGACGGGAGTGCCGACCGCGCCCCTGGCCCGGAACGAGGCCACGGAGGAGACCGGCACCACGGTCACCTTCTGGGCGGACCCGGACGTCTTCGAGACCACCGAGTACTCCTTCGAGACGCTGGCCCGGCGCTTCCAGGAGATGGCGTTCCTCAACAAGGGCCTGTCGATCTCGCTGACGGACGAGCGTGCGGCCCATGTGGACGAGGAGGGCAAGCCGCTCTCCGTGAAGTACCACTACGAGGGCGGCATCGTCGACTTCGTCACCTACCTCAACTCCCGCAAGGGCGAGCTGGTCCACCCCACGGTGATCGGCTTCGAGGCCGAGGACAAGGAGCGGATGCTCTCCCTCGAGATCGCGATGCAGTGGAACGCGCAGTACACCGAGGGTGTCTACAGCTTCGCGAACACCATCCACACCCATGAGGGCGGCACGCACGAGGAGGGCTTCCGCGCCGCGCTGACGTACCTGATCAACAAGTACGCGCGCGACAAGAAGCTGCTCCGGGAGCGCGATGACAACCTCACCGGTGAGGACATCCGCGAGGGCCTGACCGCGATCATCTCGGTCAAGCTCGGCGAGCCCCAGTTCGAGGGCCAGACCAAGACCAAGCTGGGCAACACGGAGGCCAAGACCTTCGTCCAGAAGATCGTCAACGAGCATCTCGCCGACTGGCTGGACCGCAACCCCAACGAGGCGGCGGACATCGTCCGCAAGGGGATCCAGGCGGCCACGGCCCGGGTCGCGGCCCGTAAGGCGCGCGATCTGACCCGCCGCAAGGGGCTGCTGGAGACGGCTTCGCTGCCGGGCAAGCTGAGCGACTGCCAGTCCAACGACCCGTCGAAGTGCGAGATCTTCATCGTCGAGGGTGACTCCGCCGGCGGCTCGGCCAAGTCCGGCCGTAATCCGCAGTACCAGGCGATCCTCCCGATCCGAGGCAAGATCCTCAATGTCGAGAAGGCCCGGGTCGACAAGATCCTGCAGAACAACGAGGTCCAGGCGCTGATCTCCGCCTTCGGCACCGGGGTGCACGAGGACTTCGACATCGCCAAGCTCCGCTATCACAAGATCATCCTGATGGCGGACGCCGATGTCGACGGTCAGCACATCAACACCCTGCTGCTGACCTTCCTCTTCCGTTTTATGCGCCCGCTGGTCGAGGCGGGGCATGTCTTCCTGTCCCGGCCGCCCCTCTACAAGATCAAGTGGGGCCGGGACGAGGTCGAGTACGCGTACTCGGACCGGGAGCGGGACGCGCTGATCCAGGCCGGCCGGGAGCAGGGCAAGCGCATCAGGGACGACTCCGTCCAGCGCTTCAAGGGTCTGGGCGAGATGAACGCCGAAGAGCTGCGGGTGACCACGATGGACCAGGACCACCGCGTTCTTGGCCAGGTCACGCTGGACGACGCGGCCCAGGCCGACGACCTGTTCTCGGTCCTCATGGGTGAGGACGTCGAGGCACGGCGCTCGTTCATCCAGCGCAACGCCAAGGATGTCCGCTTCCTCGACATCTGAGTCGGCCCCCAGCCGCAGACGACAGAAGGACTTTGACCAGCAATGGCCGACGAGAACACCCCGAACACGCCCGACGACCTGACCCCCGACGAACTCGCCGAAGGCGCCGCCCTCCGCGTCGAGCCGGTGGGCCTCGAGACGGAGATGCAGCGCTCGTACCTCGATTACGCGATGAGCGTGATCGTCAGCCGTGCGCTGCCCGACGTCCGGGACGGCCTCAAGCCGGTGCACCGCCGGGTGCTGTACGCGATGTACGACGGCGGGTACCGCCCCGAGAAGGGCTTCTACAAGTGCGCCCGCGTCGTCGGCGACGTCATGGGCACCTACCACCCGCACGGCGACTCGTCGATCTACGACGCGCTGGTGCGGCTGGCCCAGTCGTGGTCCATGCGGATGCCGCTGGTCGACTCCAACGGCAACTTCGGCTCCCCGGGCAACGACCCCGCGGCGGCCATGCGGTACACCGAGTGCAAGATGGCGCCGCTGTCGATGGAGATGCTCCGGGACATCGACGAGGAGACCGTCGACTTCCAGGACAACTACGACGGCCGTAACCAGGAGCCGACGGTCCTGCCGGCCCGCTTCCCCAACCTGCTGATCAATGGCTCGGCGGGGATCGCGGTCGGCATGGCCACCAACATCCCGCCGCACAATCTGCGCGAGGTGGCCGAGGGCGCCCAGTGGGCCCTGGCCAACCCCGAGGCCACTCAGGAAGAGCTGCTCGACGCCCTGATCGACCGGATCAAGGGCCCGGACTTCCCGACCGGGGCGCTGGTCGTCGGCCGTAAGGGCATCGAGGAGGCGTACCGCACCGGGCGCGGTTCGATCACCATGCGCGCGGTGGTGGAGGTCGAGGAGATCCAGGGCCGGCAGTGCCTGGTGGTCACCGAGCTGCCGTACCAGGTGAACCCGGACAACCTCGCGCAGAAGATCGCCGACCTGGTGAAGGACGGCAGGGTCGGCGGCATCGCCGACGTCCGGGACGAGACCTCCTCGCGCACCGGCCAGCGCCTGGTCATCGTGCTCAAGCGGGACGCGGTCGCCAAGGTCGTCATCAACAACCTCTACAAGCACACCGATCTGCAGACCAACTTCGGCGCCAACATGCTGGCCCTGGTCGACGGTGTGCCGCGCACCCTCTCGCTGGACGCGTTCATCCGCAACTGGGTCACCCACCAGGTCGAGGTCATCGTCCGCCGGACCCGCTTCCGGCTGCGCAAGGCCGAGGAGCGGGCGCACATCCTGCGCGGTCTGCTCAAGGCCCTGGACGCGATCGACGAGGTCATCGCGCTGATCCGGCGCAGCGACACGGTGGAGATCGCGCGCGAGGGCCTGATGGGCCTGCTGGAGATCGACGAGATCCAGGCGAACGCGATCCTCGAGATGCAGCTGCGGCGGCTGGCCGCCCTGGAGCGTCAGAAGATCGTCCAGGAGCATGACGAGCTGCAGGCCAAGATCAACGAGTACAACGCGATCCTGGCCTCGCCCGAGCGGCAGCGGCAGATCATCAGCGAGGAGCTGACCGCGATCGTCGAGAAGTTCGGCGACGACCGGCGCACCAAGCTGGTGCCCTTCGACGGCGACATGTCCATCGAGGACCTGATCGCCGAGGAGGACATCGTCGTCACGATCACGCGTGGCGGCTATGTGAAGCGCACCAAGACCGAGGACTACCGCTCGCAGAAGCGCGGCGGCAAGGGCGTGCGCGGGACGAAGCTGAAGCAGGACGACATCGTTTCCCACTTCTTCGTCTCGACCACCCACCACTGGCTGCTGTTCTTCACCAACAAGGGCCGGGTCTACCGGGCGAAGGCGTACGAGCTGCCGGACGCGGGACGTGACGCGCGCGGCCAGCATGTGGCGAATCTGCTGGCCTTCCAGCCCGATGAGAAGATCGCGCGAATTCTCGCCATCCGGGATTACGAGGCGGTGCCGTATCTGGTGCTGGCCACCAAGTCCGGCCTGGTGAAGAAGACCCCGCTGAAGGACTACGACTCGCCCCGCTCGGGCGGTGTGATCGCGATCAACCTCCGGGAGATGGAGGACGGCCGCGAGGACGAGCTGATCGGCGCCGAGCTGGTCTCCTCCGCGGACGATCTGCTGCTGATCAGCAGGAAGGCCCAGTCGATCCGGTTCACGGCGACCGACGACTCGCTGCGGCCGATGGGGCGCGCGACCTCCGGCGTGAAGGGCATGAGCTTCCGCGAGGGTGACGAACTCCTCTCGATGAATGTCGTCCGGCCCGGTACGTTCGTGTTCACCGCCACCGACGGCGGGTACGCGAAGCGGACCAATGTCGATGAGTACCGCGTCCAGGGGCGCGGTGGTCTCGGGATCAAGGCGGCGAAGATCGTCGAGGACCGCGGTTCCCTGGTCGGGGCGCTGGTGGTCGAGGAGACCGATGAGATCCTCGCCATCACGCTCAGCGGTGGCGTGATCCGCACCCGGGTCAATGAGGTCAGGGAGACGGGCCGTGACACCATGGGCGTCCAACTGATCAACCTGGGCAAGCGCGATGCCGTCGTCGGCATCGCCCGGAACGCCGAGGCCGGTCGTGAGGCTGAAGAGGTCGAGGAAGAAACCGCGACCGTGAACGCGCCAGCCGAGGAGGCCGAGTCCGAGGCGGCCGAGGGCACAGCGCCCCCGGCCGACGAGACCGAGGAGTAAGTCGTGAGTGGAGCCACGGGTGCCGCGGGCGGCGGTGCGGACGCCGGAGGGCGTCCGGGATCAGGAGCCCCGACGGGTGGTCACACCGCTGGGGACGGCGCCCGTGGCCCGGCCGGGGATTCCGCCGCGGCGGTGACGGAGACCCGGAAGCTGCGGCCGCAGCGCGATCCGCACCCCAAGCCCCAGTACTCCAGCCCGCTCCCCAACGAGCGTCCCGCCCCCGCCCAGCCCGCGCAGCCGTACCACCCGCCGCAGGCATACGCCCCGCCGCCCGGCGACGGGGCCGGACGGGGCGGCTCCGCGGTGCCCGGGCAGTCGGCCCAGGCCGCCCAGACGGGGCACCAGCAGGCCGCCACGGCCGTCCGCCGCCCCCGTACGTCCGCGGGGGCCCGTCCGGCGCCGCGGACCCGCAAGGCGCGGCTGCGGGTCGCCAGGGTCGATCCGTGGTCGGTCATGAAGGTCAGCTTCCTGCTGGCGATCGCGCTGGGGATCTGCACCGTGATCGCGGTGGCGGTGCTGTGGATGGTCATGGACGCCATGGGCGTCTTCAGCGCGGTGGGCGGCACCATAAGCGATGCCACGGAATCGCAGGAGGGCAGCGGGTTCGACCTGCAGTCCTTCCTGTCGCTTCCGCGTGTCCTGGGGTTCACCGGGATCATCGCCGTGATCAATGTCGTGCTGGCGACCGCGCTGGCCACGCTCGGGGCCTTCATCTACAACCTGTCGGCCGGCTTCGTGGGCGGCGTCGAGCTGACCCTGGCCGAGGACGAGTAGCGGGCCGCCCGTTACCGATTTTGGGACAGGGCAGGTGGTGCGCTAATCTTTCGGTGCAGCGCGGGGCTATAGCTCAGACGGTTAGAGCGCTTCCCTGATAAGGAAGAGGCCACAGGTTCAAGTCCTGTTAGCCCCACCGTCGCGATCAGCCTGGATGGAGATCTTCTTCGTCCAGGCTGATGTCGTATGGGGGCAGGGAGTTGATCCCCGCTTCCTTCCCGGTTTCTCGTCGGCCAATGCCGGTCATAGGTCACCGATCGGTATCGGTCGGTGTGTATCATCAGGCGCCAGAGGTCCCCTACGTCAAGAAAGAGACGAGGTAGCGCGGTGAAGAAGCTGCTCCTGGTCGCACTGGCCGCCATCGGCGGGCTCCTCGTGTACCGCCAGATCCAGGCGGATCGCGCCGAGCAGGATCTGTGGACGGAGGCGACCGACTCCGTACCCGCAGGTTCGGGTGTGTGAGCTCCTACAACAGTCCCGTTACGGGGCCCCGACCGCTGGAGCGGTCGGGGCCCCGTCGGCTTTACTGGCGCCGTGGCGGGGAAGCGGCGGGGCCTTCGGGGGATGGCATGACGGGGGTGTCGGGGGGATGGGATGACGGGGGCCTTCGTGTTTCACTCTCGCAAACGAATAGCTTGCACAGGCAAAGTTGAGCGGGCCGGCCGGGCCGGGGCGAACGAGCCGACCAGACCGGGGTTGAGCGGGCCGACCGGCCGGTACGACGAGGAGTGACGCGCGATGAAGGACCGCCGCAAGGTCAGGGCCGGTCTCGCCGCGGCGGCGGCGCTGTGCGCGGTGGCCGCGGCACCGGGCACGTCCCTCGCCGACGGCGCCGCCGGGGCCCGGGCGTACGAGACCCGCGGCACCCGGATATCCGGCTCCGACGGTGAGGCGGGGGCCCCTTCCCTGGCGGCCGGCCGCACCTATGTCGACAGCGTCGGACCGGGCGAGAAGCGGTACTACGGCGTGACGCTCGACTCGAAGTCAGCCGCCTATGTCTCGGCGGTCGCGGCACCCCGGCCGGGCGCGGAGGTGACCTCGTACCGCGATGGCGTGAAGGTGACCCTGGAGAGCCCGGGCGGGGGCATCTGCGGCACCGCCTCCCCGAAGATCGAGACGAGCGGCGTGGCCTATCCCCTGGCCGACTACGCCTCCCGCCAGATCGACTCCGGCCCGGCCTCCTGCCACCAGGCGGGGCGCTATGTGGTGACCGTGGAGCGCCAGGACGGATCGCCGGACCCGGAGCGCTGGCCCGTGGAGCTCCGGTTGATGGTGGAGCCACCGGTGAAGGGCGGGGCCACGGGGGCGGCGCCGGAGGGGAGTTCGAGCTCGCCGTCGCCCGAGCCGCTGGACGGCACTCCGTTGCCGAGGCGCGGCGGGCGCGGCTTCACCGACGCGCCGACCCTGGGGACCGGGGTGTGGAGGGACGAGATCACGCCGGGGGAGACGCACTTCTACCGGGTGCCCGTGGACTGGGGGCAGCGCCTCTCCGCCGTCGCCGAACTGTCCGCCGACGGCAAGGACCAGAGCACCCGTCTGCTCGACCGCGCCCTGGCGCTGCACGCCTACAACCCGGCGCGCGGGCTCGCGAAGCGCGGCACCCCCGCCGCGCAGGACGGCGAGCCGCCCCGCACCCAGGTGGCCACCGCGCCGGTGGACTACGGAAACCGGTATGCGAACACCGGCTCCACGGTCCGCGCGATGAGCTTCAGCGGTGGGTACTTCCTGGCGGTCACCCTCAACCCGCCGCAGGTGGCACCGCATCTGAACAGCTCGGTGCCGGTCGTGCTGCGGGTACGGGTGGCGGGCGACGCGCGCGGCGGGCCCACCTACGACAAGGACCCGGTCGAGGCGGGGTTCGGCCTCACGGCGGCCGACCGGCGGGCGGCCAAGCGCCATCCGCTCGCGGCGGACGGCGACCCGATGGCGAATTCCGGCTCCGGCGCCGCCGACTCGAAGGACGCGCTGCGGGTGGTGGGGTACGCGGGGATCGGCACCGGGACGGCGCTGGTGCTCGGGCTCGGGGCGTGGACGCTCACCGCCCGGCGGCGGGCCTCGGCGCGGCAGCGGTACGGGCCGCCGCCTGCTTGGTAGTTGGCGCCTGGGGCCCGCTTGGGGGCGGGTCCGGGGCCTGCTTCGTGGTTGTCGGCCTGGGGGGGGCGGGTCAGCCCGCTGCCACCAGGGCCCATGCGCCGATGGCGAAGCACAGCGCCGCCACGATCAGGATCGAGAGCGTCGCCTTCCGGGACGGTCCGGGGCGCCGCCCAGCCGCTGAGGGAACCCGCGGCCGCTCCGCGGTGTATGGACGAGTAGAAGGAAAGTCACGCGGGGGCGGCGTTGGTGTCGGCGTCGGCGTCGGCGCCGGTGTGGGCGTTGGCGTTGGCGTCGGTGTCGGCGTGTGAGCCGCGTTCGGAGCGGGAGCGGGGGTGGGCGTATGCGGGTGCGGATGCTGCACCGGCTGTACGGGGTGTGGTGGCTGCTGTTGTGCGTGGTGCGGGTGGCGCACGGGCGGCTGTGGGGCCGGTGGGATCGGGGCCGCCGTCGAAGGGGTCGGCGGGGTCAGCGGGTGGGGTATCGACGGCCGCTGGACCGGCGGGGGCGGAGTCGCGGGCTGGGCGGTCGGCGGCGGGGGCGTCGGCGTCGGTGGGGTCTGGTGCGGTGGGGTCCGGTTCAGGGGCGACTGGGCGGGCGGGGGTTCGGGGTGCTGGACTTCGGGGTGCCGGACTTCGGCGGGCGGGGCACCGGAGGACGGAGCCCCAGCAGTTCCGGGGGTCTCGGTGTGCGGGGCGCGCGGCTGTTCGTTCCGGGGGAGCGGCGGCGGGAGGGTGAAGCTGCCGGTGTCGGACATGGACGGCCGCGGCGCGGCTGGCTGCTGGGGAGCGGCCGGGTCGGCCTTCGCGTGGCGGCGGCGCGGCCGGGTGGGGCCATCGGGGCCGAATCCGGTGGGCAGCGGCCCGAGTTGGTCGAAGACCTCGATGGCATCGTCGTCCAGGTCGGCCTCGGGCAGCAGGTCGACCGCGGTCGCCAGCGCCTTCCGTGCGCCCGTGGCGGTGCGGAAGCGGTTCTCGGGGTCCGGCTGCAGCAGCCCGGCGATCACCTGCCACAGCGGTTCGGGCACCCCGGTGGGCGCGTTCGGCACCCCCTGCTCGAAGAGCTTGACGAGCGCCTCCCCGTCCGGTTTGTGCCCGGTGATCAGATAGAGCGCCACCAGCCCGACGGCGAAGAGGTCGGCCGGGAAGTCGGGGTCGTCGCCCATCATCTGCTCGGGCGCGAAGTAGCCGGGCGTGCCCATCACGTAGTTGGCCTCGGTGAGGCGCGGCTCGCCCTTGGTCAGCGCGATGCCGAAGTCGGACAGCCGGACGTGCGGCCGCCCGGTCCCGGTGGATTCCAGCAGGATGTTCGCGGGTTTGATGTCCCGGTGCACCACGCCCTCGGCGTGCACCGCGGCCAGTCCGGAGAGCAACTGGTCGATCAGGGTGCACACATAGCGGGGCGGCAGTGGGCCGTAGTCCCCGATCAGATGGGCGAACGAGCCGCCGCCCACCAGGTCCATGGTGAACAGCACCTTGTCGTCGTCGGCCGCCCAGCTGGCCGGTGCCAGCACATGGGGGTGATCGATCCGCAGGGCCTGTTCCCGGACGAAGCGCAGCAGCGTATGGGCGTCACGTTGCTGGAGCACCTTCGCTGCCACGTACCGTCGGCGGCGGTGGTCCCAGACGCGCCATACCGCGCCCACGCCCCCGCGCCCGATCGGGTCCACCAGCTCGTACCGGCCCGCGAAGATCTCACCCATCGCGCCGTGCCCGCCCCGTCATCGACTCGTCAGCAGTTCAGCCCGTCAGCTCTGGTGCGCCTCGTAGTGGGCGACCGCCTCGGCGGTCCGCCCGGCGCCGTACACACGGAGAAACTCTGCCAGCTCGGGGTGGGCGGGGGCGAGGGAGTCGGCGGCATCGATGATGTCCCCCGCGGCCGCCACGGACCGCAGCAGCGACTGGATCTCGCGCACCACTCGCCGTACGGTCGGGGCGCCCGTGCTCGCCGTGGTCTGGGTGGAGTTGAGGACCGAGCCGCCCGCGGACTTCTTGATCTCCTCCATGCGCTCGGCGGCCTCGGCGGCGCTGACCCTGCCGTCGGCCGCCTGGCTGGACAGCTCCTGCAGCGCCTGCACCCGCTGGACCACGGCGGGGTTGCCGATTTTCGCGCGCTGGCCGCTCATGAGCTGCGAGAGCATGGGAGCGGACAGACCGAGGACGGCGGCGAGACGGGCTTGGTTCAGACCGAGATCGTCGATCAGACGGCGAAAGAGCGCCCCCAGCGGCTCCCCGTACCAGCTGCGCTGAAGCTCCCGTGCGCGCGCGGTGGCATCCTGCTGTGTTGCGTCCATCTCGCTCTCCCCTTCGCTTCGCTGCCGCGAATCTTGCGTGGCATCCTACGGAGAGCGCTACGCGCGAGCGATACCCGGTCGGGAATGGTGGTCGGTACCAGGTATCCTGATCGGCGAAGGGGCCTTAGCTCAGTTGGTAGAGCGCCGTCTTTGCATGGCGGATGTCAGGAGTTCGACTCTCCTAGGCTCCACCTCCATCTCCATCACCAGCCAGGACGCCGGACCGGTGTCCTGGCTGATCCGTTTTCGCCCCTGATATCGGTGTTGCCACTCTTGTCATTGCCCGGCGCAACACCCGCGGGATGCTCCAGGGTGTTTTCCATAACTCGGGCAGATCGCCCGGGAGTCGTCTGATCGGCGCGGTGCGCCGTACAGGGGGACACGATGAGTGTGCTGCATCCACTGGGCGAGAACCTGCCCGAGGAGTGCCGGGCGTTCGCTGTGGAGCTGAGGAAGCTGTTCCTGGGGCTCGGGGTCTCGGTGCGCAGATACGCGGTGCGGCGGCACCGGGATCCGAGCACCATCTCGCGATTCCTGAACGGCACCCGCATCCCGCCGTGGGAGTTTGTCTTCGATCTCTTCACCGATCTCGCCGAGCGGCGGGGCGTCGCCCCCACCCCGGCCGCCATCGAGCTGGTGCGGGAGCTGCACCGGGCCGCGGTCCGCACCAGCCGCTCCCCCGGGCATGCCATGGAGATCCTGCAGATCCAGCTGGCCGACGCCGACCGGGACGCCCGGGTCTCCATGGCGCACCAGGATGTGCTGGGTGAGGCGCTGCTGGACCTCAAGCACCGCATCGCCGATCTCGAGGTGCGGCTGAACCAGGCCGAGGCGGCATGGGCGACGGAGCGCGCCCGGGCGGACGCGCTGGAGCGGGACATCCCGGACCGGGACGAGCTGATCAAGGAGCGGGATCTGCTCCAGCAGGAGGTGCGGCGGCTCACCGAGGAGCTGGACGAGGTGCGGCTGCGGGGGCGGCTGGCGGAGGAGCGCTGTCTGGTCCTGGAGCGGCAGCTGGCCATGGTGGAGTCCCAGCGCCCGGCCGCGGTGCCACAGCAGGAGGAGGAGCCGATGGGACGGGAGGGGCCCGCGCCCCAGCGGGCCATGGGGCCGCGGCCGAAGATCCTCGTGGTGGACGACCAGCAGAACAATCTGCTGGCCATGGAGGCCGTGCTGGCCACGCTCGACCAGGAGCTGGTGACCGCGACCTCCGGGCAGGAGGCCCTCAAGGCGCTGCTCGACCACGACGACTTCGCGGTGATCCTGCTGGATGTGCAGATGCCCGAGATGGACGGCTATGAGACGGCGGCCCATATCAAGCGGCGCCCCCGTAACCGCGACATCCCGATCATTTTCCTCACCGCGATGGGCTCCGATCCCGAGCACTCCTCGCGGGGCTATGCGGCCGGTGCGGTGGACTACATGGCCAAGCCGTTCGACCCCTGGGCGCTGCGGGCCAAGGTCTCGGTCTTCACCGAGATCTTCCTGGAGCGGCGGCAGCGCCGCTCCCAGGGAGAGGACCCGGCGGACTGAGCCGGAGCGGCCCCGGAGAAGGAGCCGCCCCGGAGAAAAGGACGAGGGGCGGGAGATCAGGCGATCTCCCGCCCCTCGCGGAGGGCTTGCGCCGGGCGCCGTGAGCGGCGCCGTCAGCGTTCGTCGTCCCTGCGGGCCTCGGCCTCGGCCTGCTTGGCCCGCACCTCGGGGTCGAGGGCGTCCTGGTCGCTGCCGTCCACCGCCGAGAGCCGCTCGCGGTCGCCCGCCTCGGTCGCCGCCGGGGGCTCGACCAGCCAGTCGGGGTTGGCCTGCTTGTCCCACCACTTCCACGCGGCGTAGACGCCCGCGCCGACCAGCCCGATGAAGGTCGCCCGCTTGGCGAAGCGGGCGGCCCGGGCCCGGCGGCGGTGCTTCCGGGCGAGCTTCTCGATCTCCGCGGCTGTCACATGGGTGCGCAGCGCCGCGATGGCCGCCGCCGTGCGGACGGTCGCCTCCTCGCGCGCCGGTCCCGCGGCGGCGCGCACCCCGGCCATCGCCTGCTCCACCCGCGGTCCGGTGTAGTCGGCGGCATGGCGTGCCGCCTTACGGGTCCGCTTGGCGGCCCGTGTGGCGGCCTGGTCCACCTTCGGCGGCAGGGTGCCGCGGGCCTGGTCGAGCCGTGGCGCGATATGGGCGTGGTACTGAGCACCGGCCGTGCACCGGGCCTGGTGCGCCGCGGTCGAGACCTTCGGCGCCAGCCGGACGCGGGCCTCGTGCGCGTAGCGCGTCGCGGTGTCCTTGGCCGTGCCGGCATAGGGCGCCACCGCCTCCGCGGCGTGCAGGACGCTGCCCTTGGCTGTGCCGGTCGCGGCTCGCACGCTGTCAATGCGGGTCACGGGATCCTCCTCCTCGGTGGCGTGGTCAAGCTCCGGGGTTCAGAGTCGTGCGTTCTTGTTGCGCGCTCCATCTGCCGAGTTTCGTGTTTCCATCCCAAGAAAGATCATGCCTGTTTGTGAAGATCATGCCCGTTCGATCCATGACCAGCATGTGTGATCGGGCATCTGGGTCATAGGAAAGATTCTCGTGGAAACCACGCGGATCGGCGCGCCCGGCGCCGCCTCAGCGGCTACTCGTCCACCTTGCGTCCGTGCGAGGATCAGGAGACGTAAGTGAAAACGATGGAAGGTTGATCGTGGCCGAGCAGCTATACGCCACCCTGAAGACGAACAACGGCGACATCGTGGTCCGGCTGCTGCCGAATCACGCGCCCAAGACGGTCAAGAACTTTGTCGAACTGGCCGAAGGCAGTCGTGAGTGGACTCACCCAGCCACTGGCAAGAAGGCCAAGGAGAAGCTCTACGACGGCACCGTCTTCCACAGGGTGATCAGTGGCTTCATGATCCAGGGCGGTGACCCGCTGGGCAACGGGACCGGTGGTCCCGGCTATGAGTTCGGTGACGAGTTCCACCCGGACCTGGCCTTCAACAAGCCGTACCTGCTGGCGATGGCCAACGCGGGCCCGGGCACCAACGGCTCGCAGTTCTTCATCACGGTCTCCCCGACCGCGTGGCTGACCGGTAAGCACACCATCTTCGGCGAGGTCGTCGACGAGGGCAGCAAGAAGGTCGTCGACGCGATCGCGGGCACCGCGACCAACCCGCGCACCGACCGTCCGCTCCAGGACGTCGTCATCGAGTCGGTCGTGGTGGAGACGCGCGAGGGCTGAACCCGAACGGGGGGCTGAACCCGTACGGGGAACTTTCATGCCCCGCTTGTCCGTGTGAACAAGTGTCCGTGTGAACAAGCGGGGCGGGGGAACGCCCGATCAGAAGTGGACAAGGGGCGAGGGGACACCATGGAGGACCAGGCGGTCTGTTGCTACCGGCACCCTCAGCGGGAGACCGGCATCAGCTGCACCCGCTGTGAGCGCCCGATCTGCCCCGAGTGCATGATCAGCGCGTCTGTGGGGTTCCAGTGCCCCGAGTGCGTGAGCGGACGGGCGTCCGCCGGATCCGGGGCCCCGGCCGCCGGCCCCTCGCCGCGCGCCGCCCAGCCGCGCACCCTGGCCGGCGGCACGATGGCCTCGGACCCCCGGCTGATCACCAAGATCCTGGTGGCCATCAACATCGCGGTATGGCTCGCCGCGCTGTCCGCGGGCGACCGGCTGGTGAACGATCTCGACCTGGTCGGCCGGGCCTACGATCCCGGCACGGTGCAGATCGTCGGCGTCGCCGAGGGCCAGTGGTGGCGGCTGGTGACCTCGGTCTTCCTCCACCAGCAGCTGATGCACATCGCCTTCAACATGCTCTCGCTGTGGTGGATCGGCGGCCCGCTGGAGGCCGCGCTCGGCCGTGTCCGCTTCATCGTGCTCTACATGCTGTCGGGGCTGGGCGGCAGCGCGCTGTCGTATCTCCTGGCCGCCCAGAACCAGCCGTCGCTGGGTGCCTCCGGCGCGATCTTCGGCCTGCTCGGCGCCACCGCCGTGCTGATGCGTCGGCTGAACTACGACATGCGGCCGGTCATCGCGCTGCTGGCGCTGAATCTGCTCTTCACCTTCACCTGGTCCGGCATCGCCTGGCAGGCCCATGTCGGCGGTCTGGTCGCGGGCACGGTGGTGGCGTACGGGATGGTGCACGCGCCCCGGGAGAAGCGGGCACTGGTGCAGCGGGGGACCTGCGTCCTGGTGCTGCTCGCGATCGTCGCGGTGGTGTGGATCCGGACGGTGCAGCTCACCGGCTGAAACCGTCGGCTGAAGCTCATCGACCGAGCGGAGCGGCCGACCGATGAGCGGTCGGCCATAGGCCACCTGGGACGAGCTGGACCTGGTCAGTTGTCCACAGCGCGTGGCGGATCTTACGCAACCTGTGGAGAACTTGCGTACACCCCCCGACTGACCTGCGTTTTCGCAGGAAGGCGGGGGTATGAACGATCGAACAGATGCCCGTCACCGGTCACACCGGCGTCAACACGGCAGGGGTTATCCACAGATCTTCTGAGTTTTCCCCGGCTGTGGATAACTCTGTGGACAACCTGGGGACGGGCGTGGGGACCGCCGGATTACTTCCACTGGGTGGAGACGACGAACCCCGCGGCGATGAAGCCGAAGCCGACCACGATGTTCCAGTTGCCCAGCGATTCGACCGGCATGTCCCCCGTGGTCACGTAGAAGATGACGATCCACGCGAGGCCGATCAGGAACATGGCCAGCATCAGCGGCGCCACCCACCGGCGGCCGCTGTTCAGACTGATGCTGGCTGCCTGCTTCGCCGGCGGCGGCGTGAAGTCGTCCTTCTTGCGGATCCGTGACTTCGGCACGAGGAACTCTCCTGTCGATGCGCTGCGTGACCGCGCGGGGATGTGTACGGACGGCGCCGGGGCGGGACAGCGACGGGGACCACGTCCCTCCCCCACACGTCCGTTAGCGTAGTCCTTCCGCGGCGTCGTAAGGAGTAAGGGTACGTTGAGCAATTCCGCTGACTCCCCCGCCCCGGCGTCCCGCCGCCCCCGGTTCCGCCCCGTACGGCTGCTGACCGGAGCGGTCTTCGCACTGGCCGGGTTGATCTTCTGGACCAGTTTCAACACGGCTCAGGGCACCAATCTCCGCAGTGATGAATCGATGCTGCGGCTCTCCGACCTCATCCAGGAGCGCAGCCGTAAGAACGGCACCCTGGACGACAGCACCGCCAAAATACGCTCCGAGGTCGACGCCCTCGCCCGGCGGGACAACGGCAGCACCCAGGCCGAGCGCCGCAAGCTGGCCGAGCTGGAGGAGGCCGCCGGCACCAAGAAACTCACCGGCCCCGGGCTCACCGTCACCCTCACCGACGCCCCGCCGAACGCCACCCCGCAGATCCCCGGCGTCCCGGATCCCCAGCCCAACGATCTCGTCATCCACCAGCAGGACCTCCAGGCCGTGGTCAACGCGCTGTGGCAGGGCGGCGCCGAGGGGATCAAGGTCATGGACCAGCGGCTGATCTCCACCAGCGCGGTGCGCTGCGTCGGCAACACCCTGATCCTCCAGGGCCAGGTCTACTCGCCGCCCTACAAGGTCACCGCCGTGGGTGACAGGGACAAGCTGGGCGCCGCCCTCGCCGCCTCACCCGCGATCCAGAACTACCGCAGCTATGTCGACGCGTACGGCCTCGGCTGGAAAGTCGACCAGCACGACACGGTGACTCTTCCCGGCTACTCCGGCACAGTGGATCTGCACCAGGCACAGCCCATCGGATAGCACCGGCGGACCGGCGTGCGGCGCCGGGTCAGCCGGGCGGACAGTGGGGAGCCGATGAGAACGCGGCTGATCGTCAGGACGCTCAGTGAGATCTGCGTCACCGTCGGAGCTCTGATCATCCTTTTGGTGGTCTACGTCCTGTACTGGACCTCCGTACGGGCCGACCGCGCCATGGACGGCGAGATCGACCACCTCCAGGACCGCTGGGCCAGCGGCACGGTCAGCGCGGGCGCCGAGCCCTCGTCGAAGCCCCGCCGCTACGAGCCAGGCGCCTCCTTCTCGATCATGTACATCCCGCGGTTCGGCGCCGACTGGGCCAAGCCCGTCCTGGAGGGCACCGCCACCGGCACCCTCAAGAAGGGGCTCGGCCACTACTCCCGCACCGCCCGCCTCGGCGCCCTCGGCAACTTCGCCGTCGCCGGGCACCGGCGCACCTACGGCGACCCCTTCAAGGACTTCCCCGAGCTCCGCCCCGGTGACGCGGTGGTGCTGACCGACGGCACCACCTGGTTCACCTACCGCGTCGACCGGCGGCCCTACCGCACCCTGCCGACCGACACCGGGGTGATCGATCCGGTGCCGCGCGCGTCCGGCTTCCGGCGCCCCGGCCGCTATCTCACGCTGACGACCTGCGAGCCGGAGTGGGGCCACAGTCACCGGCTGATCGCCTGGGCACACCTCGACGCGACACAATCCGTAGCCCAAGGCAAGCCCAAGGCTTTGTACAGCTGACCCTCCGGCCCCACCCCTCGCCCCTTACTCTGGTGCTGCACTCCGGTGCTGCAATCGACTTCGTCATCGGTGAGTAGGGATGGCATGTACGGCTGGATCTGGCGGCATCTGCCGGGTAACGCATGGGTGCGGGCGCTGATTTCGCTCGTGCTGGTGCTGGCGATCGTCTTCGTGCTCTTCCAGTACGTCTTCCCCTGGGCGGAGCCCCTGCTGCCGTTCAACGACGTGACGGTCGACCAGGGAATGGCGGGTCCGCGATGAGCGCGCGCATCCTGGTCGTCGACAACTACGACAGCTTCGTCTTCAACCTCGTCCAGTACCTCTACCAGCTCGGCGCCGAGTGCGAGGTGGTGCGGAACGACGAGGTCTCCCTCGGCCACGCCCAGGACGGCTTCGACGGGGTCCTGCTGTCGCCCGGGCCCGGCACCCCGGAAGAGGCCGGAGTCTGCGTGGACATGGTGCGGCACTGCGCGGGCACCGGCGTACCGGTGTTCGGCGTCTGCCTGGGGATGCAGTCCATGGCCGTCGCGTACGGCGGAGTCGTCGGACGGGCCCCGGAGCTGCTGCACGGCAAGACCTCGCTGGTGACCCATGAGGGAACCGGCGTCTTCAGCGGGCTGCCCACCCCCTTCACCGCCACCCGCTACCACTCGCTGGCCGTGGAACGGGGGACGGTGCCCCCCGAGCTGGAGATCACGGCCTGGACGGAGACCGGCATCGCCATGGGTCTGCGCCACCGTGAACTGCGGGTCGAGGGCGTCCAGTTCCACCCCGAGTCGGTCCTCACCGAATGGGGCCACCGGATGCTCGCCAACTGGCTGGTGGAGTGCGGGGACACGGATGCCGTGGGGCGGTCCGCGGGGCTCGCCCCGGTGGTCGGGGCGGTCGGCGGTAAGGCCGGCGAGTGACCGGACCGCGCCCCGAGCGCGAGGGCGCCGCCCAGGGCGCCCGGGAGCCCGCCCCGTACGCGCCGTACGGGGCTCATGAGCATCACGCCGCCCCTGGCGCGCACGCCGCCCCTGGCGCGCATGGCGCCCATGGGGACCCGGACGCGTTCCAGACGGCGGCTGCGGAGGGCCCGCGGGACCCGCTGACCGACCCGCTGCCGGACTCCGCCCCGGCCGGGCCCACGGGGCACGCCGTGGGCACCGCGTCGCTCGCCGTGCCGCCGCCCACCGGCCGCAGGCGACGTGCCCGCCCGGCCGCCGCGGGGTCGGAGGAGGCCGCTGAGGCGGCTGGGTCACCCACGGGGCGTCGCCGTGCTCGCACCGTCCCCTCGGGCGAGGAGGCGGCCGGGCCGCCCACGGGGCGCAGACGCGCCCGTACGGCCCCTTCGGGGCCGGAGGAGGCCGCTGAGGCGGCCGGGCCGCCCACCGGGCGCCGCCGCGCCCGTACGGCCCCCTCGGGGCCCTCAGGGGCCGCACACACCGCTCAGCCGCCCACCCGCGCCCCAGGGCCCTCCCCACGCTCCGGCGAGACGTCTCCACGCTCCGGCGAGACGTCTCCACGGTCCGGTGAGGCATCCGCACGCGCCCCGGAGGCCGCCGAGACGGCCGTCCTGCCCCAGGTGCCGCCCCGGGGCGACGACGAGACGGTCGCCCTGCGCGCGGTGGAGGCACCGCCCGCCGACCAGACCATGTTGCTGCGCAAGGTCGACGCGGACCGGCACGGCGATTCCGAGCCCGCGCCCGGCGGCCGGGCCGCCCGCCGTAGGGCCGCCCAGGGGGCCGGGAAGCGCGCCGGAAGGCATGGCTCCCGCGCCCGGGGCGGCACGGCGGAAGCGGACGCCACACGGGCCGCGGAGGGCGCGGGGAGCGCCGGGGACGCCCGGCCCCGCACCCGTATGGAGGCCAGGCGCGCCGCGCGGGCGCGCAAGGACAGCCCCGGGGTGGTGGCGAGCCGGGTGGTCGGCGAGCTGTTCATCACGCTCGGCGTGGTGATGCTGCTCTTCGTCACCTATCAGCTGTGGTGGACGAACATCCTTGCCCATCAGCAGGCCAACGGCGCCGCGAACAACCTCCAGAAGAAGTGGGACGAGAGCGGCGACGAGCGGGACCCGGGCACCTTCTCCCCCGGACAGGGGTTCGCGATCATCTACATCCCCAAGCTGGATGTGAAGGCCCCGATCGCGGAGGGCATCGACAAGCACAAGGTCCTCGACCGCGGCATGGTCGGCCACTACGGGAAGAGGCCGCTGAAGACCGCCATGCCGTGGGACAAGAAGGGCAACTTCGCGCTCGCCGGGCACCGCAACACCCACGGCGAGCCGTTCCGCTACATCAACCGCCTCAAGCCCGGCGACGAGATCGTCGTCGAGACGCAGAGCCGGTACTACACCTATGCGATGAGCAGCATCCTGCCGCAGACGTCGCCGTCCAACACGGGCGTCATCAAGCCGGTGCCGCCCGGCTCCGGCTTCACCGAACCGGGGCGGTACATCACGCTGACCACCTGCACCCCGGAGTTCACCAGCACCTACCGGATGATCGTCTGGGGCAAGATGGTCGACGAACGGCCGCGTAGCAAGGGAAAGCCGGACGCGCTGGTCGAATGAGCGGGAACAGCCGGGTAACCAGAAAAAAGGGGTACGACGCGGTGGCACGGACCGACCACGACGAGCGGCGGGACCGGCACCCCGGCCCGCCCGCAACGCCCAGCCGCCGTCCCGGCCGTGGACGGGTGGCCGCGGCCATCGCCGTCTTCGGCGAGCTGCTGATCACCGCGGGGATCATCCTCGCCCTGTTCGTCGTCTACTCCCTGTGGTGGACCAACGTCCTGGCCGACCGCGAGGCGAAGAAGCAGGGCGACCAGGTGCGCAAGCACTGGGCGCAGCAGGGGCCGGGCAAGCTGGACACCAAGAGCGGCATCGGCTTCCTGCACGTGCCGTCCATGCACAACGGCGAGGTGCTGGTCAAGAAGGGCACCGCCACCGAGACCCTCAACGACGGTGTGGCCGGCTACTACACCAAGCCGGTCAAGTCCGCGATGCCGTGGGCCAAGAAGGGCAACTTCAGCCTGGCCGCGCACCGGGACGGGCACGGCGCGAAGTTCCACAACATCGACAAGGTCCATGAGGGCGACCCGGTGGTCTTCGAGACCCGCGACACCTGGTACGTCTACAAGGTCTACGCGACGCTTCCGGAGACCTCGAAGTACAACGTGGACGTGCTGGACGCGGTCCCGAAGGAGTCGGGCCGGAAGCGGCCGGGCCGCTACATCACGCTCTCGACCTGCACCCCCGTCTACACCTCCCGCCACCGCTACATCGTGTGGGGCGAGCTGGAGCGCACCGAGAAGGTCGACGCGGACCGCACGCCGCCCGAGGAACTGCGCTAGCCCCCGGCAGGCCCCGCACACGGAGAAGCCCCCGGCACCCTGAGAAGGTGCCGGGGGCTTCCCCGTGTCACGGTGCCCGGAGGCCGGCTAGAAGCCGTTCTGGCCGCCGAAGATGCCTCCGCCGTTGTCACCACCGCCGTTCCCGCCGTTGCCACCCTGGCCGGCGACGGTAATGAGGTTCACGGACTGGCCCTTGGGCACCTGGGTGCCCGCGCCGGGCTGGCTGGCCACCACGGAGGCGTTGTCGTCCTGCGGACCGGCGATGTTGCCCACGTTGAGGCCCAGGTCCTGGAGTGCCTTCTTGGCGTCCTTGAGCTTCTGGCCGCCCAGGTTGGGCACCGGCACGTTCTCGCCCTGCGCGGGCTCCTTGGCGACGGTCAGCGTGACCGTCGAACCGGGCAGGACCTCCTGGCCGCCCTTGGGCGTCTGGTCGGTGACCGTGCCGGCCTCGACGTCGCCGTTTTCGACCTCCTGGGTTTGGACCTTGAGACCCTTGCCCTGGAGCGACTTCGTGGCGTCCTCGACCTTCTGCGTGGTCACGTCCGGGACGACGACCTTCTGCTGGGCCTCGGCGACGGTCAGGGTGATCGTGGCGCCCTTCGCGACCTTCTTGCCGCCCTTCGGGTCCTGGTCGATCACCTTGCCGGCGGTCTGGTCCGACTGCTCGGTCTTCTGCTCGACGTTGAAGCCCTTGGCCTCGAGCTGTTGCTTGGCCGATTCGTACTGCACGTTCAGGACGTCGGGAACCTCGACCCTGGCCGCGGGCTTGGGGCCCTTGGACATGGTCAGCTCGACCGTGCCGTACCGCTTGACCTCGCTGCCGCCCTTGGGGGTCTGCTCACAGACGGTGTTCTTGTCCGCGTTCTCGCAGAACTTGGAGCCGACGTTCTTGACCTTGAAGTCGCCGTTCTCCCCTTGGCTCTTGGCGTCCTCGAGCGTCTTGCCGACGAGATTGGGGACCGGGACCATGTCGTCGTTCTTACCGCCGGCGAACAGTGACTTCCCGATGAAGATCGCACCGACCAGCACCAGTATCCCGGCGATGATCAGCAGGATCGTGGAGAGGTTGCTCTTCTTGCCGGGGCCCCCGCGCCCCCGGCCGCGGTCCGGCCGCTCGTCGTAGCCGAAGCCGCCGTCGTCCTCGCGCATCGGCGGAAGCATCGAGGTCTGCGCCCCGGCGCCGGAGTTCTGCGGCCGCAGCATCGCGGTGGGCTGGTCGTCGGAGCCGTAGCCGACCGCGCCCAGGGCGGCGGTGGCGGCCACCGGCTGGCCCTCCAGGGCAGCCTCGATGTCGGCGCGCATCTCGTCGGCCGACTGGTAGCGGTAGTCGGGGTCCTTGACCAGCGCCCGCAGGACGATGGCGTCCATCTCCGGGGTGATCTCGGGGTCGTACGTGCTCGGCGGCTGCGGTTCCTCCCGCACGTGCTGATAGGCGACGGCCACCGGGGAGTCGCCCACGAACGGCGGCCTTACGGTCAGCAGCTCGTAGAGCAGACAGCCGGTGGAGTACAGGTCGCTGCGCGCGTCGACGGTCTCGCCCTTGGCCTGCTCGGGGGAGAGGTACTGGGCGGTGCCGATGACGGCGGCCGTCTGCGTCATGGTCATACCGGCATCGCCCATGGCCCGGGCGATGCCGAAGTCCATCACCTTGACCTGGCCGTCCCGCGTGAGCATGACGTTGGCAGGCTTGATGTCCCGGTGGACGATGTTGTTGCGATGCGAGTACTCGAGGGCCTGGAGGATGCCGGTGGTCATCTCCAGCGAGCGCTCGGGGAGCAGCTTTCTGCCCGAGTGGAGGAGCTCACGCAGCGTGGAACCGTCGACGTACTCCATCACGATGTACGGGATCGAGACGCCGTCGACGTAGTCCTCGCCGGTGTCGTAGACCGCGACGATCGCGGGATGGTTGAGCGAGGCGGCCGACTGGGCCTCTCGGCGGAACCGGGCCTGGAAGGACGGATCGCGAGCGAGGTCCGCCCGGAGCGTCTTCACAGCGACAGTACGGCCGAGGCGGGTGTCGTGCGCGAGGTAGACCTCCGCCATGCCACCGCGGCCGAGCACTGAGCCCAGCTCATACCGGCCGCCGAGGCGACGCGGCTCTTCCATAGCTACTCCAGCCCTCTTCCGTGGTTCCCGGCCGCACCTGCGGGCCGGCGAAGTGCTGCTCGCGCATACCGTACCCGGCACGTCTTACGGGACCCGGCCTCAGTGGCTATCTGATACCGGACCGGTACGGCGACGTGCGGGATTGGTATCCGGACGTGACGGGGGTCACTTGTCGCGCTCGGTTTCCAGTACGGCCTGCATCACGCTCTTGGCGATCGGCGCGGCCAGCTTGCCACCGGCGATGTCGCCGCGGAGGGTGTCGGACCCTTCGATGACGACCGCGACCGCGACCGGCGAGCCGTCGTCCCCCTTGGCGTAGGAGATGAACCACGCATAGGGGTTCTTGCTGTTGGCGACGCCGTGCTGGGCGGTGCCGGTCTTGCCACCGACCGTGACGCCCGGGATCTGGGCGCTGGTGCCGGTGCCCTCCTTGACCACGGTCTCCATCATGCTCTGCAGCTTCTGGGCGTTCTCCGAGCTGAGCGGCTGGCTCATCTGCTCCGGGTCGGTCTGCTCGATGGTGTTGAGGTTGGGGGCGCGCAGCGAGTCGACCATGTACGGCTTCATCAGCTTGCCGTCGTTGGCGACAGCGGCGGCGACCATCGCCATCTGCAGCGGGGTGGCCCGGTTGTCGAACTGGCCGATGGCCGACATCGCGTTGCCAGGACGGTCCATGTCCTCGGGGTAGACGCTGGAGTAGGCGCGGACGGGGGTGTCGACCGTCTCGTTGAAGCCGAACTTCTCCGCCTCCTTCCGCATCTCCTCCTTGCCGAGGTCGTCACCGAGCTTGCCGAAGACCGTGTTGCAGGAGTAGCGGAGTGCCTGCCGCAGCGAGGCGTTCTTGCAGGGGATGTTCCCCTCGTTGGGCAGGGGCTGGGTGGACAGCGGGAGCTTCCAGGGGTCCGGCGAGTTGGTCGGCGCGTCGATGTCGGTGTACTTGCCGTTCTCCAGCGCGGCCGCGGCGGTGACGACCTTGAAGGTCGAGCCGGGCGGGTAGGTCTGACGGAGCGCCCGGTTGAGCATCGGGTCGTCCTTGGACTTCTTCGGCTGGAGCCCGATCCACGCCTCCTTGTCCTTGGAGGTGGCGCCCGCGATCTTCGACGGGTCGTAGCTCGGGGTGGAGGCGAGGGCCAGGATCTTGCCGGTGCGCGGGTCGAGCGCGGCGACGGCGCCCTTCTTCTCACCGAGGCCCTTGAACGCGGCCTCCTGGGCCTTGCGGTTCAGGGTGGTGATGACGTCGCCGCCCTTCTGCTTCTTGCCGGTGATCATGTCGATCGTCCGGTTGAAGAAGAGGCGGTCGTCGTTGCCCGTAAGGATGCCGTCCTCGATCTTCTCGATCTGGTTGGCGTCGTACGCCTGCGAGGCGTAGCCCGTGACCGGCGCCCACATGGGGCCGTCCTTGTAGGTGCGCTTGTACTTGAAGTCGATGCCGTTGGTCTCGGCGGATCCGGTGATCGGCTGGCCGTCGACGATGATGTTGCCGCGCGGCTGGCTGTAACGGGCGATCAGAACCCGGTGGTTTCCGTCGCGGTTCTTCAGCTCGTCGGCCTGGACGTACTGGATCCAGTTGTCCCGCACCAGCAGGGCGAGGACGAGGAGTCCGCAGAAGATCGCGATTCGGCGCAGGGGCTTGTTCACGGTCGGACCACCTGGGTCATCTCGGCGTCAGTGGTGGGGGCGGGCGCCGGCGCCGGGCGGCGCGCGGTGTCGCTGACCTTGATCAGAATGGCGACGAGCGCCCAGTTGGCGATGACGGACGAACCACCCTGCGCGATGAACGGCATGGTCATACCGGTCAGCGGGATGAGGCCCATCACACCGCCCGCGACGACGAAGACCTGGATGGCGAAGGCCGCGGACAGGCCGATGGCGAGCAGCTTGCCGAACGGGTCACGGGCGGCGAGGGCGGTGCGCACACCGCGCTCCACGATCAGGCCGTAGAGCAGCAGGAGCCCCATGGTGCCCGCGAGCCCGAGCTCCTCGCCGACCGTGGCCAGGATGAAGTCGGAGTTGGCGGCGAAGCCGATGAGGTCGGAGTTGCCCTGGCCGAGGCCGGTGCCGAAGACGCCGCCGGAGCCGAAGGCCATCAGCGCCTGGGCGATCTGGTCACTGCCTCCGTTCTTGGCCACCTCGAAGGGCTGGAGCCAGGCGTCCACACGCGACTGGACGTGCGGTTCGAAGGTGGCGACGCCGACCGCTCCGGCCGCGGACATCAGCAGACCGAAGACGATCCAGCTGGTGCGCTCGGTGGCGACGTACAGCATCACGACGAAGAGGCCGAAGAACAGCAGCGAGGTGCCCAGGTCGGTCTCGAAGACCAGGATGAGGATGCTCATCCCCCAGACCACCAGGATCGGGCCGAGGTCGCGGCCGCGCGGCAGGTACAGCCCCATGAAGCGGCGGCTGGCCAGGGCGAGCGCGTCCCGCTTGACCATCAGATAGCCGGAGAAGAACACGGCGATGATGATCTTGGCGAACTCACCGGGCTGGATGGAGAAGCTGCCGACGGTGATCCAGATGCGGGCGCCGAAACGCGCCGGGAAGAACATCGGAAGGATCAGCAGGATCAGCGCCGCCACCATGGAGATGTAGGTGTAGCGCTGGAGGAGGCGGTGGTCCTTGAGCAGGATCAGCACGCCGACGAAGAGGGCGACGCCCAGCGCCGAGTAGATCAGCTGGTTGGGGGCCGAGGGCGCGAAGGCCAGCCCGGCGTCCTTCGCCCGCTGGGCCAGCCGCCTGGACTGGTCCAGCCGCCAGATGAGCACCAGCCCCAGCCCGTTGAGGAGCGTGGCGATCGGCAGCAGCAGCGGGTCCGCGTACGGCGCGAACTTCCGGACCACCAGATGGCCGACGCCGGCCAGCAGACCGAGCCCGAGGCCGTAGCTGAGCATGCCGGAGGGCATCTCGTCGCTGAGCGCCAGGCCCGCGTTGGCGTAGGCGAAGACCGGAATGATCACCGCGAAGACGAGCATGGCCAGCTCGGTGTTCCGCCTGCTCGGCGGCCCGGCCGTACTGATCGTCGTCGTATTGGTCGTACTACTGCTCATGGGTGGACGGCCCCTTACGGCTTCACTGCTGGGCGCTGCTGCACTGCGGGACCAACTTCTTCTCCTCCTCCGAGAGGGTGGGGCCGGGCTTCGGAGTGGGAGACGTCGTCGGCGTGGGCTTGGTGGTGGCCTTGGCGGCGCGCGTCCCGAGCTGGTTCTCGGTCTTCTGGTCCCCGGGCTTGCCACTGCTGCTCCCGGACGGGTCGGCGCTGTTGGAGGCGCCGCCACTGGGTGACTTGTCGCCCTTGCCCTTGTCACCGCCGGTGAGGTCCTTCTGGCTCTCCTCGGCTTTCTCCTGGGCATCGGCCTTCTTGCAGGCGCTGGCGAGGGTGGCGAGGTCCTTGGTCTTGTCCTGGGCCTGGCCCAGTCCGCTGACCGTGATGGTGTCCTCCACACGGCCGCGCTGGTCGGGCGGGAGGTACTTGAGTTCGATCTCGCGGTGGTCCTCATGGACCTTGTTGAGCTTGATCCAGGCCAGATCCTGGCTGATGCCCTGGTAGATCGCGACATGGTCGCCGTTGGAGCCCACGTAGTACTGCGTCTGGGTCCAGCGATAGCCGCCGTAGAGGCCGCCACCGATCACGGCGAGGCCGAGCACGATGAAGAGCGACCGCTTGGCCCATGTCTTGCGGCCGCTCTTCTTGGTGAAGTCGCCGTCGGCGTAGTCGCCGTAACTGCCCTGCGGCACACCGCCGATGGCCGGATCGCCGCTGCCGGGCGGTCCGAAGCCGCCGTGCGCGTCGCCCTGCTGCGGCGGTACGGACCGGCCGAGCTCGGCGGCCCGGCCCGCGGGGGTGTGCGCGGCACCGCCGTCCCCGAGCGGGATCTGGTTCTCGGCGACCGCGCCCACGATCACGGGAGTGTCGTTGAGCTGGGCGGCGAGGGTGTCGGCGCCGTCGACGTCCAGGACGTCGGCGACGATGCAGGTGATGTTGTCGGGGCCGCCGCCGCGCAGCGCGAGCTGGATCAGGTCCTGCACGGTCTCGTGCGGGCCCTGGTAGTTGGCGAGGGTGTCCTCGAGGGTCTGGTGGCTCACGACGCCGGACAGGCCGTCGGAGCAGATCAGATAGCGGTCACCGGCCCGGACCTCGCGGATGGACAGATCGGGCTCGACGTGGTCGCCGCTGCCCAGCGCGCGCATCAGCAGGGAGCGCTGCGGGTGGGTGCCCGCCTCCTCCTCGGTGATCCGGCCCTCGTCGACCAGGCGCTGCACCCATGTGTGGTCCTGGGTGATCTGGGTGAGCACCCCGTCGCGCAGCAGATACGCGCGCGAGTCGCCGACATGCACCAGACCGAGCCGCTGGCCGGTCCACAGCAGGGCGGTCAGCGTGGTGCCCATGCCCTCCAGCTGCGGGTCCTCCTCGACCATGACGCGCAGCTGATCATTGGCCCGCTGCACGGCGGTGCCGAGGGAGGTCAGAATGTCCGAGCCCGGGACGTCGTCGTCGAGCTGGACGAGGGTGGAGATCACCTCGGAGCTGGCGACCTCGCCGGCGGCCTGGCCACCCATGCCGTCGGCGATCGCGAGCAGCCGGGGACCGGCGTAGCCGGAGTCCTCGTTGCCCTCCCGGATCATGCCCTTGTGCGATCCGGCCGCGAAACGCAGTGACAGACTCATGCGCACCTCGCCCGTCGGCTCCGGGTACAGCCCCTTGCCAACCACGCTGCCCACCCTCCGGTCGTCATGGTCCTACTACTTCCGCAGCTCGATGACGGTCTTGCCGATACGGATCGGCGCACCCAGCGGAATCGGTGTCGGTGTGGTGAGTCGGGTCCGGTCGAGATAGGTGCCGTTGGTGGACCCGAGATCCTCGACGATCCACTGGCCGTCACGGTCCGGGTAGATCCTGGCATGCCGGCTGGAGGCGTAGTCGTCGTCCAGCACGATTGTTGAATCGTGCGCACGGCCGAGGGTGATGGTCTGCCCCTGCAGGGCGACCGTGGTGCCGGTGAGCGTGCCCTCGGAGACCACCAGCTTGGTGGGGGCACCGCGGCCGCGGCGGCCCCCGGACTGCTGGCGCTGCGGCGGTGGCGCGCTCTGCTGCCGCTGCTGTTGCTGGGCCTGCGGCCGGTCGGGGGCGCCGCGCCGCGCCGAACCGCGCTGGGTCACGCGGGTCCCGAACAGGTCGCTGCGGATGACCTGGACGGCCACGATGACGAACAGCCACAGTACGGCGAGGAAACCCAACCGCATGACCGTGAGGGTCAGCTCTGACATTGCCCCCGCTTCACCCTTCGGCTTGCCGGTAAACGATGGTGGTGCTGCCCACGACGATCCGCGAGCCGTCGCGGAGCGTAGCGCGCGTGGTGTGCTGTCCGTCCACCACGATGCCGTTCGTCGACCCGAGATCCTGGATGGTCGGTGGGGTTCCGACCCGGATCTCGCAGTGTCTGCGGGAGACACCGGGGTCGTCGATCCGCACGTCAGCGTCGGTGGAGCGGCCCAGGACGAGCGTGGGCCGGGAGATCTGGTGGCGGGTGCCGTTGATCTCGATCCAGCGGCGGGTCTGACCCTGCGGCTGGGCTCCGACGCCGGCCGCCGCTCCGCCGCCGCGAGGCGCCGGACGGGCGCCGGGGGGCGCGGACGGCATCGGCGGGGCACCGGCGGGCTGGGCGGGGTAGCCGTAACCGCCGGGGCGCTGCTGCGGGGCCGCTCCGGCGCCGGCGCGGCCCGGCGCCTGCTCCGGGCTCTGGGACTCGCTGGAGGCCAGGGTCCGGCTGCGCACCCGGTACAGGCCGGTGTCGAGGTCCTCGGCCTTCTGCAGATGCACCTTGATGGCGCCCATGAAGGTGTATCGCTGCTGCTTGGCGTAGTCGCGGACCATACCGGCCAGCTCGTCGCCGAGCTGTCCGGAATACGGGCTGAGCCGCTCGTAGTCGGGCGCGCTCAGCTCGACGATGAAGTCGTTGGGGACGACCGTCCGGTCGCGGTTCCAGATCGTGGCGTTGTTGTCGCACTCGCGCTGGAGCGCCCCGGCGATCTCGACCGGCTGGACCTCGGACTTGAACACCTTGGCGAAGGTGCCGTTCACGAGGCCCTCGAGACGCTGCTCGAAGCGTTTCAGTACTCCCACCGGGCACCTCCTTCCTCAGTCGTGCTCTGGGTCGTCCTGGTACTGCTTACTGATCGTATCCACGCGTCGGGAAATCGGGTGGTTCCCCTTCCTGGCCCTGTGGAGCAGTGTCACCTCTCACAGGGATCGTAGAGGTGCCCTGACGACAGTGTCCCGCAACCGTGACGCTCTACGGACGGGTGGGGGCGGGGGCCTCGGTAACGGGTGTGATTGCACCCCGAGGGGCGTGCTAATGTTCTGGATGTCGGAAGGCGCTCCACACGAACCGGACGGATCAAGAACATCGAGCCGGGGAGCGGGGAGAGTGGCCGGACGGCAGCACCCATGCGCGGGTGGCGGAATAGGCAGACGCGCTGGATTCAGGTTCCAGTGCCCGAAAGGGCGTGGGGGTTCAACTCCCCCCTCGCGCACCAGTCGGAGCGGGTCTCTCCGGAGTGACGAAAGTCGCTCGGAGGGGCCCGCTTCGCGTTTGTGGCAGGAGTCTTCCAGGCTTCCTGGGAAACAGGCTTCCTGAGAAAGCGGCAGGGGCCTCCCGGGGAAGAGGAGGCCCCTGCGGCCTGATGTCCGGCGTGACCTGATCTCCGGTGGGACCGGATCAGTCGGGTCGGGCCGATCGGTCGGATCAGGCGGCAGCGAAGCGCGTGGCGAGCTCCTTGGCCTTGGCCGCGACGTCCTCATGGGCCTTCGCCTTGGAGGCGTCCGAGAGCTCGACCAGGTCGGCCATGGCCGGATTGCTGCGGGCCAACGTGAGTTCCGGCACAACGAAGGTGACATCGAGGCCGAGGCCGTCGCCCAGCGCCTTCCCGAGGTAGTTCGTCACGAACTCGAAGCTCTCCCGCGGGGTGCCCGGACCGTAACCGCCGCCGCGGCTGGCGACGACGATCGTCGGGGTGCCCGAGGTGGTGGTCTCCTCGGCGCCCGCGGTGCGGCCCATGATGATCACGTGGTCCAGCCACGCCTTGAGGGTGGAGGGAATCGTGAAGTTGTACATCGGAGCGCCGATCAGGACCACGTCGGCCTGCTCGAGCTCGCCGGCAAGGGTCTCGCGCAGGGCGAAGGCGGCGTGCTGCTCGGGGGAGCGCTGGTCGGGGGCGGCGAAACCGGCGGCGGCCGCGAGGCCGTCCAGGTGCGGCAGCGGCTCGGCGGCCAGGTCGCGATAGATCACCGTGCCGTTCGGGTGCTGGGCTTCCCATTCCTTGCGGAAGGTGGCCGTGACCGAGCGGGAAGCGGAGGCTTCGCCGGGGAAGACGGAGGTGTCGATGTGCAGAAGAGTCGGCATGGATGCCTCCAATGACAAGGCTCGGGAAGGAGCCAGTAATACCTACGTACCTACAGAAGGCACAGTAGCTTACTTTTTCGTAGTCCCGAACCAGAACGCAGTACTCTGTATTCCATGGCGAAGGATCGTGGGGACCACAGCGAGCAGGCCTGCAAGCAGGTCGACGGCGAGATGACGCGGTTCTTCGAGCTGTTCGGCAAGCGATGGACGGGGCTGATCGTGGCCGTGCTGACGGAGCGGGCGGCGTACTTCGCCGACCTGCGGCGGGCCATTCCGGGGATCAGCGAGCGGATGCTGTCGGACCGGCTCACCGAGCTCGCCACGGCGGGCCTGGTGGTGCGGGAGGTCGACGCCGGACCGCCGCTGCGGGTGGCCTACCGGCTGACGGACGCGGGGAACGCGCTGGAGCCCGCGCTGAAGGAACTGTCGCGGTGGGCGGAGAACCACCTGCCCTCGGGCGGCGAGGACTGCCCGAAGCAGTTCCGGGGCTGAGCCGGATCACGTTCTGATTCGGGGGCCCGGCTTCTGATCGGGGTTCGCCTTCCGGCTTCGGGCCCGGCTTCCGGTCCGGGAGCCGCCTCTGATCTGGGGTTTCGTCATGATCGTCAAGGTTTTCCACAGGCTCTGACGGGGTGGGGCGACAGGGGGTACGGTCGGCTCAGTCGATTCAGTCGATGTCGTGTGCGAGAAGGGCGGGGGCGCGATGACGGACGACCGGAGCGTTGAGGGCGACGGAGGCGGCGAGCGGGCGCCGAGCGGCGGGGATGGAGCGGGCGGGGCGGCCCGGCGGCTGCCGCCGGTTCCGGGCTTCGCCGTGTGGCACGGTGAGGGCCCCTCTCCCCGGCAGCAGGGCAAGACGCTGCGCAAGAGCGTGCCGCGCTCGGCGCATGCCGAGCCGCCGAGGGACACCGGGCGGCCGGACCCGGTGGCGGCGGTCGAGCGGTCCAACGCCGGTCGGCTGCCGGAGCTCACCCCGATCCGGGTCGGGCGGATGGCAGCCAACCCCTTCTCCTTTCTGCGCGGGGCCGCCGGGCTGATGGCGCACGACCTCACGACCACGCCGGTGACCGGTATCGGGGCCCAGCTGTGTGGCGATGCCCATGCCGCCAACTTCGGGATCTACGGGGATGCGCGCGGTGGCCTGGTCATCGATCTCAACGACTTCGACGAGACCGTCCACGGTCCGTGGGAGTGGGATGTGAAGCGGCTCGCGGTCTCGCTGGTGCTGGCGGGACGGGAGGCGGGCGCCGACGAGGACACCTGCCGGGCGGCCGCCCAGGACGCGGTGGGCGCCTATCGGCGCACGGTGCGGCTGCTGGCCAAGCTCCCGGCGACGGAGGCGTGGAACGCGATCGCGGACGAGGAGCTGGTCTCCCACACGGACGCCAAGGATCTGGTGGGCACGCTGGAGCGGATCTCCGAGAAGGCCCGGCGGAACACCAGCGCGCGGTACGCCGCCCGGTCCACCGAGCCCGTGCCGGGCGAGGAGGGCTCATCCGGCCGGCCGGAGGCCAGGCGCTTCGTGGACGCGCCGCCGGTGCTGCGAAGGGTGCCGGACGAGGAGGCGGCGGCGGTGGCCTCGTCGCTCGCCGGGTATCTGGGCACGCTGCCGGAGGACCGGCTGCCGCTGCTCTCGCGGTACGAGGTGCACGATGTGGCGTTCCGGGTCGTCGGCACGGGCAGTGTGGGCACCCGCTCCTATGTGGTGCTGCTGCTCGACCACCGGGGCGAGCCGCTGGTGCTCCAGGTGAAGGAGGCGCGCCCCTCCGCGCTGCTGCCGCATCTGGCGAAGGCCGGCTTCGAGGTGCCGGATGTCACACACGAGGGACGGCGGGTGGTGCTCGGCCAGAAGCGGATGCAGGTGGTCAGCGACATCCTGCTGGGGTGGACCACGGTGCGGGGGCGGCATTACCAGGTGCGGCAGTTCCGCAACCGCAAGGGAAGCGTGGACCCGGCGGCCCTGGCCGCGGACCAGATGGACGACTACGGGCGGATGACCGGGGCCCTGCTGGCCCGGGCGCACTCCCACAGCGCGGACCCCCGGATGCTGGCCGGTTACTGCGGTAAGGGGGAGGAGCTGGACGAGGCGGTGGCCGCCTTCGCGGTGGCGTACACCGATCGCACGGAAGCGGATCACTCCGCGCTGGTCAGGGCGGTGCGCAATGGACGGATAGCGGCCGAGATGGGGGTGTGAGGCGCGGGCGGGGGTGTGACCTCCGTCGCCGATCACCGCCGGACGTAGTCTGAGCGGGTGACGAATCCGGAAGCGCAGCAGCAGGCACGGCAGTCGATGTCGGACGCGGAGCCCCAGGCGGAGTCGCACGACCGGTCGCAGGAGGAGACTCAGGCCACCGAGCGGCTGGAGCGGGCGGTGCGCGCGGCCGAGCAGGCGCTGATCGAGTTCGAGATCGCGGTGGAGACCTTCCGGGTGGAGGTGGAGAACTTCTCCCGGCTGCACCACCAGCGGCTCGGGCCGATGTACTCGCGCCTCGACGAGCTGGACGCGCTGATCGCCGAGGCGCTCGCGGCCCGTACCGGCGATCCGGAAGACCTCCGCAAGGCCCGTGAGGCGCGGGGGCTGGTGCAGCCGATGCCGGGTGTGGAGGAGCTGTTCCACGGCTGGATCGATTCGGAGGGGCTCTCGCCGGAGGCGGCGGCGATGCTCACCGAGCGGCCCGTGCAGCCGCCGCCGCGGGTGCGGCCGAGCGAGGAGGCCCGCCGGATCTACCGGGATCTGGCCCGTAAGGCCCATCCCGATCTGGCCGAGGAGGAGACCGAGCGGGAGCGGCGCGGTGCCTTCATCGTGCGGGTCAACGCGGCATACGCGGCCGGGGACGAGGAGGCGCTGCGGGCGCTGGCCGAGGAGTGGGAAGCCGGTCCGCCGCCGCCGGAGCGGCGGGCGAGCCGCAGCGAGGAGCTGTACGCCCGGCTGGAGTGGCTGGCCGAGCGCAAGGAGATGCTGGCCGCGGTCGCCACGGAGCTGGAGTCGAGCGCGATCGGCGCGATGATCAAGATGGCGCCCGAGGACCCCGATGGGCTGCTGGACGAGATCGCCGAGCAGCTGTTGGCCCAGGCCTCGGAGAAGGAGGCCCGGCTCGCGGAGCTGGTGCGGTAGTAGGTTTGCCGCAGTTGCCGATGTCGTGTGAGAGGTGTGTTCGATGCATTTTGCCCAGCTTCCCCAGGTGGAGGCGGCGGCGGTACCGGCCGATGGCCTTCTGCTGGACGTCCGGGAGGACGACGAGTGGGCGGCCGGGCATGTCGAGGGCGCGCTGCACATCCCGATGGGCCAGGTCGTGGCGCGGTTCGACGAACTGACCGCGGCGGTTGGCGAGGGACACCGGGTGCATGTGATGTGCCGGGTCGGCGGCCGCTCCGCGCAGGTGACGCAGTATCTGGTCGCGCAGGGGCTGGACGCGGTGAACGTGGACGGCGGGATGCTCGCCTGGGACGCGGCGGGCCGGCCGATGGTGAGCGGCCCCGACGGCACCGCCGAAGGGGCCTTTGTGCTCTAGAAGTTCCCCTACTGATCTTCCCCCTGACCTTCCCCGCTGATCGGCGGGGCGCGCCGATCAGGCGAGGGGTGGGCGTCGGCCGAGTGGCGGGCGATCAGCCGAGGGGGTGGGCGGCGAGGAGTTCGCCCAGTGCCTCCTCATGGGCGGCGGCGGATCCCAGCGAAAGCTCAAGCTGCTTGCCCCAGGCGTGATAGCGGTGCAGGGGGTAGTCGGTGACCGCGCCGAAGCCGCCGTGCAGATGCTGGGCGGTCTGAACGACGCGGCGCACGCCCTCGGCGGCCCAGATCTTGGCCACGGCGACGTCTCCCCCGATGGGCAGCGCCCCGCTCACCGTGGGCCGCTCCTCGTCCAGGGACAGCCGCCAGGCCGCCTGCCACAGTGTGGCCTCCATGGCCCGCAGATCGATATAGCGGTCGGCGGTCTGCACGGCGACCGCCTGGAAGGTGGCGAGCGGGAAGCCGAACTGCTCGCGATTGCTCACATACGAGCTGGTGAGGTCCAGCACCGCCGACCCGAGGCCCAGGGCGAGGGCGCAGGTGCCGGTGGTGAGGAGATCGCGCAGCCATTCCCAGGCGCCGTCCGCGGTCAGCATCTCGCGGTCGGCGAGCCGCACCCCGTCCAGCCGGACCTCGGCCTGCCGCTCACCGCTGGTGGAGATCTGCTCCTCGAGCGTGACGCCCTCATGGTCGCGGGGGACCAGGGCGAGGACCGTACCGCCCTCCCCGGTGTGGGCCGGGATCAGCACGCGATCGGCGCCATGGGCCCAGGGGACCGCGGTCTGGACGCCGTCCAGCACCCAGCCCTCGCCGTTCCGCCGTGCCTGGACGGCGAGTTCGGCCGGGCCGTGGCCGGTGCGGCCGCTGGAGGCCGCGGTGAGGACCAGCTCACCGCGGGCGGCCCGGGGCAGCACATCGGCACACAGCTCGTCCCCGCCGTAGCGCTGCACGGCCAGCGCGGCGGCGCTGGACTCCAGCAGCGGCACCCGGGCCAGCACCCGGCCGCATTCCCGCAGCACCAGGCAGAGGGCAAGCGGGTCCAGGCCCGAGCCGCCGTGCCGGGGGTCGAGGGTCAGGCCCAGCAGATCGCCCTCGGCGAGCTTCCGCCACAGCGCGCGGTCGAGGTCGTCGGCGACGGCGCCCGCGGTCAGCGCGGGGCTGGGCACACTGTCCGGCGTGACGGAGGAGAAGACGGCCTTCGCCGCCTCGACGGCCGCCTGCTGCTCCTCGGTGAAGGTGAAGTCCACTGTCCGTACCTCCCGCGCCGCGGCTATATCTGACGGCCCGTCAAGATAGAACAGGTTCTACAAGAAGGGAACGCCGGTGCCGCGCCGGGGCATGTCAGCGGTCGAAGTCCAGCTCCACCCGCTCGCCCACCGGGTGGGACTGACAGGCCAGCACATAGCCCGCCTCCACCTCGTCCGGCTCCAACGCGAAGTTCCGGTCCATCCGCACCTCGCCGGAGACCAGGAAGGCCCGGCAGGTGCCGCAGACCCCGCCCTTGCACGCGTATGGCGCGTCGGACCGATTGCGCAGCACGGTCTCCAGCAGCGGCTCACCCTCCTGGACCGGCCAGGTGCCCGAGCGGCCGTCCAGGGTCGCCGTGACCGAGCTGTGCGAGGCGGCCGGGGCCGCGCCCGGTATGGGGACGCCCTCGGCGGGGGCGGCGTCCACATGGAAGATCTCCTGGTGGACCCGGCCACGGGAGACCCCGAGGCCGCGCAGCGCCCGCTCGGCGGCGCGCACCAGACCGTAGGGCCCGCACAGGAACCAGCCGTCCACCGAGGCGACCGGCAGCAGCACCGGCAGCAGCCCGGTCAGCCGCTCCTCGCCGAGCCGCCCGGACACCAGCCCGGCCTGCTGCTCCTCCCGGGAGAGCGCGCATACCAGCTGGAACCGGTCGGGCCAGCGGTCCTTGAGGTCGGCGACCTCCTCCAGGAACATCGTCGAGGCCGCGGTGCGGTCGCTGCGGATCAGACAGAAACGCGCCTCGGGCTGTCGGCTGAGCAGTGTGGCGGCGATGGACAGCACGGGGGTGATACCGCTGCCGCCGACGACCGCCGCGAAGTGACCGGGACGGGGCTCCAGGACGAAACGGCCCGCCGGGGCCATCACCTCCATGACCTCGCCCACCGCCAGCTCCTTGAGTGCATAGGTCGAGAACTCACCGCCCTCGACCAGCCGCACCCCGATCCGCAGGAACTCCGGGCCCTCCGCGCCCGGGGCCGGGGTGCAGATCGAGTACGTCCGGCGGATCTCCGCGCCATCGGCGAACCGGCGCACCGCGATGTGCTGCCCCGCCGCGAACCGGAATGTCTCCCGCAGCGCGGGCGGCACCAGGAGGGTGACCGCCACCGCGTCATCGGTGAGCCGGTCGACCGCCGCCACCCGAAGCGGGTGGAACGCGCCGTGGCGGGGCGTGACCCGCTTCACCGCCTCCGCGGCCATCACAACTCCTTGAAGTGGTCGAACGGTTCGCCACAGGCCGCGCAGCGGCGCAGCGCTTTGCAGGCGGTGGAGGAGAAGCGGCTGAGCAGCTCGGTCTCGGTCGAGCCGCAGCGCGGACAGCGCACGGCCAGGGCCACCGGAACCGGGCCGCCCGCCGTCGCGTCGAGCGGCGCGGGCGGCGCTATGCCGGACTCCGCCAGCTTGCGGCGGCCCTCGGCGCTGATCGCGTCCGTCGTCCAGGGCGGGGAGAGGACCGTACGCACGGCGACCTCGGGGACGCCATGGTCATGGAGCACCCGCTCGATATCGGTGGCCATCGACTCCAGCGCCGGGCAGCCGGTGTAGGTGGGGGTCAACTCGACCTCGACCCGGCCCGGCCCCAGCAGCCGCAGCCCGCGCATCACCCCCAGCTCGGCCAGGGACACCATCGGCAGCTCCGGGTCCGGCACGGATCCGGCCAGCCGCAACAGCTCCTCCTCCAGCGGGGTGAGGCCGGGGCCGGACGCGGGGGGAGTGGGCGCAGCGGGGGGCGTGGGCGTCACCATGTCGCCCCCGGGTGGCTGCGGTGCAGATGCTGCATCTCGGCGAGCATCCGGCCGAACGGCTCGCTGTGGATGCCCTGGCGCCCCGCGCCGGCCGCCCAGCCGTCGCGCCGCGGCCCCTCGGGCACCGTCAGGGTGGCGCGCTCCAGGACCGAGGTGATCCGGGTCAGCCAGGCGTCGTGCAGGGTGTGCCACTCCACCTCGCACCCCTCGACCGGCTCGAAGAGCTCACCGGTGAAGCGCCAGAGCACGTCCAGCCCGCGCCGCATCCGCTCATGGCTCTCCTCCGTGCCGTCGCCGAGCCGCAGGGTCCAGCGCTCGGCGTGGTCGCGGTGGTAGGCCACCTCCTTGACCGCCTTGGCGGCGAGCGGGGCGAAGGGGCCGGAGCCACGCGCCAGCCGCTCGTACAGCAGCTCCTGGTAGGTGGAGAAGTAGAGCTGGCGGGCGATGGTCCGGGCGAAGTCCCCGTTGGGCTGCTCGACCAGCTGGACGTTGCGGAACGCCCGCTCCTCGCGCAGATACGCCAGCTCGTCCTCGTCGCCGGCGAGGGAGAGCAGCACCCGGGCCTGGCCGAGCAGGTCGAGGGCGATATTGGCGAGCGCGACCTCCTCCTCCAGCACGGGCGCCTGCCCGGCCCACTCCCCCAGCCGGTGGGAGAGCACCAGCGCGTCGTCGCCCAGGGCGAGGGCCGCGGTCATAGGTGCCGCACCCCTTCCGGGATCGCGTAGAAGGTGGGGTGGCGGTAGGGCTTGTCGGCGGCCGGCTCGAAGAACGGATCCCGCTCGTCCGGGGAGGAGGCGGTGATCTCGGCGGACGGCACCACCCAGATCGAGACGCCCTCGGAGCGGCGGGTGTACAGATCCCGTGCGTTCCTCAGAGCCATTTCCGCGTCCGGGGCGTGGAGGGATCCGGCGTGGGTGTGCGACAGTCCGCGCCTGCTGCGGACGAACACCTCCCACAGCGGCCACTCGGCGCTCGGGCTGCCGCTCATGCCTGTGCCTCCCCGTGCTTTGCCGCGTACGCCGCGGCTGCCTCGCGCACCCAGGCGCCTTCCTCATGGGCCCGGCGCCGCTGGGTGATCCGCTGGGCGTTGCACGGCCCGTTTCCCCGCAGCACCTCGCGGAACTCGTCCCAGTCGATCGGGCCGAAGTCGTAATGCCCCCGCTCCTCGCTCCACCGCAGCTCGGGGTCGGGGAGGGTGAGGCCGAGGGATTCGGCCTGGGGGACGCAGATGTCGACGAAGCGCTGGCGCAGCTCGTCATTGGAGTGGCGCTTGATCTTCCAGGCCATGGACTGCGCGGAGTGGGCCGAGGCGTCATCCGGCGGACCGAACATCATCAGCGACGGCCACCACCAGCGGTCCACCGCGTCCTGTGCCATGGCGTGCTGGGCCTCGGTGCCCCGGCTCAGGGCCAGCAGCAGCTCGTACCCCTGGCGCTGGTGGAAGGACTCCTCCTTGCAGATGCGGACCATCGCCCGCGCGTAGGGCCCGTAGGAGCAGCGGCACAGCGGGACCTGGTTGGTGATCGCGGCGCCGTCCACCAGCCAGCCGATGGCGCCGACGTCGGCCCAGGTCAGCGTGGGGTAGTTGAAGATCGAGGAGTACTTCTGGCGGCCGCTGTGGAGCTTGTCCAGCAGCTCGTCCCGGCTGGTGCCCAGGGTCTCCGCCGCGCTGTAGAGATACAGGCCGTGGCCCGCCTCGTCCTGGACCTTGGCCATCAGGATCGCCTTGCGCCGCAGCGAGGGGGCGCGGGTGATCCAGTTCGCCTCCGGCTGCATGCCGATGATCTCGGAGTGGGCGTGCTGGGCCATCTGCCGCACCAGCGTGGCCCGGTACTCATCGGGCATCCAGTCACGCGGCTCGATGCGCTCGTCCGCGGCCAGGGCGGCGTCGAACACCGCCTCGTACGCTCCCGCGTCCGCCGCCATCGTCGTCATGCGAAGCCCCTCCGCCGTTCGTCTCCGCCGACCGGCCAGCCGACCGACCGATCGTTCGGTTCAATGGTGTGCTGAGGAACGTAGGGTGTCAACCCTGTGGATAACGCTGAGGACGCTGTGCCGAGTGGTTCCGCATCGGTACGGTGCCGGGGGCGTGGGGGCCACGGGGGCGCGCGGTCGACCGGCGTGCGCGAAGACCTGGACCATCGGGAGCGGGGCGGGGTATGGCGGACACGGAGCCGGAACCGGCGGAACGGGAGCCGACGGACCCGGAACCGGCGGACCCGGAGCGGGGGGAATCAGAGCCGGCGGACCCGGAGCCGGCGGCATCGGCGCCGGACGGCGACGCGGCGGAACCGCTCACCGCGCTCTCCCTGCCCGCACAGCTGATCATCGCGGTGGCCATCGCGGTCGCCGCCGTCGCCGCCGCGATCCATCTCTCGGCGGCCTTCCTGAACGTCTCACCGCCCAACACCCTCACCAAGCGGCACGGCGCGGCGATAGACGACTACGTCTATCCGGAGTTCGAACGGGTCTGGAAGCTCTTCGCCCCCAACCCGCTCCAGCAGAACATCGCCGTCCAGGCCCGCGCCGAGATCCGCACCGCCGACGGCGGCACCGCGACCACCGGCTGGCGCGACCTCTCCGCCCAGGACGGCGCGGCCATCCACCACAACCCGCTGCCCAGCCACACCCAGCAGAACGAACTGCGCCGCGGCTGGGAGTTCTACGTGGGCTCGCATGATGTGCGGGAGCGGCCGCAGGGGACGCGCGGCAGCCTCTCCGAGCAGTACATCCGCCGGATCGTGATGCTCCGCCTCGGCCGCGAGGAGGACGGCGGCAGCGTGGAGCGAATACAGGTGCGCTCCGCGACCACTCCGGTGCCCCCGCCGTCCTGGAGCGACGAGAAGATCGACACCAAGACCGTCTACCGCACGCTGCCGTGGTGGACCGTGACCTCCGATGACCTCCCGGAGGCGAAGCGCCGGTGACCCCCTCCGCCCGCCTCCAGACCGCCGTGGCGCGTGGCTACACGCGCGTCACCGCGTCCGCGCTCGGCTCCCGGCAGAGCGCCGTCGTGCGCATCGGCTTCTCCTTCACCTGGCTGCTCTTCCTGGTGCGCGAATGGCCCCACCGCCGGGAGCTGTACGGGCCGGACGGCCCGTGGAACTGGGAGATGGCCGCGCGGCTGATCGACGGCAACCGCGCCTTCACCGCGCTCATGTGGTCCGACAGCACGGTGTGGTTCGAGACCGTCTACGCCCTCGCCATCGTCTCCAGCGCTCTGCTGCTGGTGGGCTGGCGCACCCGCACCATGTCCGTGCTGTTCATGATCGGGGTGCTGTCGCTGCAGAACCGCAGCATCTTCGTGGGGGACGGCGGCGACAACCTCATCCATCTGATGTCGATGTATCTGGTGCTGACCCGGTGCGGTCAGGTGTGGTCCCTGGACGCGCGCCGGGCGTCCGGGCGCGCGGACCGCGAATGGCCGCCGCGCGACACCACCGGAATCGTGCTGTGGGCCGTCACCGGTACCGCCCTGCTCTGGGCGCAGCTGTTCACCGAGGCCCGGCTCTCCCTGACCGCCGACGGCCCGCTGCCCGGGCTGGGCTGGGGCACCGTCCTGTGGGGGCTGTGGCTCGTCCAGGCCGGATGGTGGTTCGTCAGGCGTTACGCGCCGGGGGAGCCGCGCACCGTTCTGGACGCGCTCGCCAATGTGGCGCACAACGGCGCCCTGCTGGTGATCATGGCCGAGGTGTGTCTGCTGTACGCATCGGCCGGCTGGTACAAGATCCAGGGTTCGCGCTGGCAGGACGGCACCGCCCTCTACTACCCGCTGCATCTGGACTACTTCTCGCCCTGGCCCTGGCTGGCCGACATCATGGCGTCCAGCGGCACGCTGGTGATGGTGCTGACCTACGGCACGGTCATCGTCCAGGTGGCTTTCCCGTTCACCCTGCTCAACCGGCGGGCCAAGAACGCGATGCTCGTCCTGCTGATGATGGAGCACCTCGGCATCGCCGTGATGCTGGGGCTGCCCTTCTTCTCGCTCGCCGTGATCGCCGCGGACTCGGTCTTCCTGCCGACGAACGTCCTGCGCTGGGCCGAGGCGCGGCTGGGCCGGGCCCGGGACCGGCTGGCGGCGCGCGCCGCGTGGCTGCCGGGGCAGCGAGCGCGGGAGAGCGACGAGGAGACCCCGGCCGGCACCCTCGTACGCTGAGGGGATGATCGATGACGAGTCCGCGCGGGCCGTACGGCACTGGCGCGCGACGGCCCCCGACACCGTGCTGCTGGACGGCTTCCACGCGCTGAAGCACGCGCTGCGGTTCGGCGCGGCGGTGCGTGCCGCGGTCACCAGCGACAAGGCGGCCGCCGTGGAACTCGCCGAGGACTTGGCCGACGACCTCACCGAGGCGATCGCGGACCTTCTGGTGGAGGTCGATGCCGGGACCCTGCGCGATCTGGTGCCCAGGGTGCATCCCACGCGGGTCGCCGCCCTGGCGGTGCGGCGCGGCCGCCAGGCGAATCTGGACGAGCTGTCCCGGCGGCCCCGGCAGGCCCCGGTGGTCGTCCTGGACAACCCCCGCAACCTGGGGAACGTCGGGGCCGTGGTCCGGCTCGCCGCCGGGTTCGGGGCCACGGGCGTGGTCACCACCGGCGATATCGACCCCTGGCATCCGAACGCCGTGCGCTCGGGCGCCGGGCTTCACTTCGCCACCGCGGTCGAGCGGCTGCCGGGCGACGCGCTTCCGGAGGGGCCGCTGTACGCCCTGGATCCGGAGGGGGCGGACATCCGGTCCCTGACGATCCCCGATGACGCGCTGCTCGCCTTCGGCTCCGAGCGGCACGGGATCTCGCCGGAGCTGCGGAAGCGGGCCACGAGGCTGGTGGCCCTTCCCATGCGGCCACAGGTGTCCAGCTACAACCTGGCCACCAGCGTGGCCATGGCCCTCTTCCACTGGGGCGGCCCCGACCGCCCGGCCTAGGCCCGCTACTCCGCCGGGCGGCGGACCTCGACCATCCGGAAGCGGCCGGCCACGAACGCCCCGTCGCACAGCGCGGCGTTGGCCGACGGGTTGCCGCCCGTGCCGTGGAAGTCCGAGAAGGCCGCGGTCTGGTTCACATACACCCCGCAGGTCAGATTGAGCGACAGCTGGGCGCACTCCTCCAGACACGCCTCCTCGATCAGCCGCTCCGCCTCCGGCGAGGTGGTGTACGCCCCGACCGTCATCGCGCCCTTGTCCCGGGTGGTCCGGCGCAGCAGCGCGACCGCGTCCTCCGTGGAGGCGACGGCGACGGCGAAGGAGACCGGGCCGAAGCACTCGGCCAGATAGGGCGCGTCCGCGTCCGCCCCCTCCCAGAACTTCCGCGCGCCGTCCGCCTTGACCATCAGCGGTGTGCGGACCGTGGCGCCCGGGAAGTCGGGGTGGGTCACCGTACGGGAGGCGAGGGCGACCGCGCCCAGGCCGGGGGCGGCCTCCAGCCGCTCCTGGACCCGCGGGCCCACGATCGCGCCGAGCAGCGCGCTCGCCCGTGCGTCGTCGCCCAGCAGCCCGTCCACCGCCGCCGCCAGGTCGGTCACCACCTCGTCATAGGTCTTGGGACCGGCGTCGGTGGTGATGCCGTCGCGGGGGATCAGCAGATTCTGCGGGGTGGTGCACATCTGGCCGCTGTAGAGGGACAGGGAGAACGCCAGATTGGCGAGCATGCCCTGGTAGTCGTCGGTGGAGTCGATCACCACCGTGTTGACCCCCGCCTTCTCCGTGAAGACCTGGGCCTGGCGGGCGTGGGTCTCCAGCCAGTCGCCGAAGGCGGTGGACCCCGTGTAGTCGATGACGCGGATCTCGGGGCGGACGGCGAGGACCTTGGCGATTCCCTCGTCCGGCCGCTCGGCGGCCAGCGCCACCAGATCGGGGCTGAACCCCGCCTCCTTCAGCACCTCGCGCGCCACCTGGACGGTCAGCGCCAGCGGCAGCACGGCCTGGGGGTGCGGCTTGACCAGCACCGGATTGCCGGTGGCGAGCGAGGCGAAGAGCCCCGGATAGCCGTTCCACGTCGGGAAGGTGTTGCAGCCGATCAGCAGCGCGACACCGCGCGGCACGGCCGTGAACGTCTTGCGCAGGCGCAGCGGGTCGCGCTTGCCCTGCGGCTTGGACCAGTCCGCGGCGCCCGGAGTGCGGGTCTGCTCGGCGAACGCGTACGCCACCGCCTCCAGGCCGCGGTCCTGGGCGTGGGGGCCACCGGCCTGGAACGCCATCATGTACGCCTGTCCGCTGGTGTGCATGACGGCCTGGGCGAACTCATGCGACCGGGCGCCGATCCGGGCCAGGATCTCCAGGCACACCATGGCCCGCGTCTCGGGACCGGCATCCCGCCAGGCGGGCATCCCCGCCCGCATCGCCGGGAGGAGCACCTCGATGTCCGGATGCGGATACTCCATGCCCATCTCCGCTCCGAACGGAGAGACCTCCGAGCCCGTCCAGCCGTCGGTGCCCGGCTGCTCCAGCTCGAAGCGCTTGCCGCGCAGCGCCTCGAACGCCGCTTGGCCCTCGGCGACGCTCAGGCTCGGGCGCCCGCCCTGGCCCTCGCCGCCGTAGGCCTTCGGGTGCTCGGGGTGCGGGGACCAATAGGCGCGGGTACGGATCGCCTCCAGGGCCTGGTCGAGGGTGGGGCGGTGCTCTTGCGTCAACTGCGCGGTGGTGAGTGCGGCGGTCACGACTGACCAACTCCTCGTCGAGCTGGGGCTGGGCTGGAATGGGCGACAGGGTTAGAGTAACCGAACGATCGGTCGGGACAAGAGGGCCTGGCGAACCTGTGGACAACTTCGTCGAAAAGGATCTGCGGCATGACTGGGATCGACCGTGGGATCGACCGCGCCGGCCTCGTCGCCGTCGTCGGCACCGGCACGATGGGCCAGGGGATCGCCCAGGTGGCGCTGGTCGCGGGCCACCCCGTGCGGCTCTACGACGCCGCGCCCGGCCGGGCCTCCCGGGCCGCCGACGCCATCGCGGACCGGCTCGGCCGACTGGTCGTCAAGGAGCGCCTCACCGCCGCCGACCGTGACACCGCCCTCGGCCGGCTCACCCCCGTCGCCGACCTCGCGGACCTGGCCGAGGCGGAGCTGGTGGCCGAGGCGATCCTGGAGGAACTCGACGCCAAACAGCAGCTGTTCACCGCGCTGGAGTCGGTGGTCTCCGACGGCTGTCTGCTCGCCACCAACACCTCCTCCCTCTCCGTCACCGCCGTCGCGGGCGTCCTGCGCCGCCCCGGCCGTCTCCTCGGTCTGCACTTCTTCAATCCGGCCCCGCTGATGCCGCTGGTGGAGGTGGTGCGCGGCGCCGCCACGGACGAGGCCGCCGCCGACCGTGCCCACGCCACCGTCGCTGCCTGGGGGAAGACCCCGGTGCGCTGCGCCGACACCCCCGGGTTCATCGTCAACCGGATCGCCCGCCCCTTCTACGCCGAGGCGTTCCGGGCGTACGAGGAGCGCGTAGCCGACCCCGCCACCCTGGATGCCGTGCTGCGCGAGTCCGGCGGCTTCAGGATGGGCCCCTTCGAGCTCACCGACCTGATCGGCCAGGACGTGAACGAGGCCGTCACCCGATCCGTGTGGGAAGCGCTGTTCCACGATCCGAAATTCACCCCGTCCCTCGCCCAGCGGCAGCTCGTCGCCTCCGGGCGGCACGGGTGCAAGACGGGTCACGGCTGGTACGACCACGCCGAGGGCGTCGGACGGCCCGCCCCGCACACCGCCGAGCCGTGCGAGCCGCCCGGCAAGGTCGTCTTCCACGGCGACCTGGGGCCCGCGCAAGGGCTGGTCGGCCTCCTCGAGGAGGCGGGCATCCCGGTGACCCGCGAGCCGGTCGGGGCCCATCTCGCACTGCCCGACGGCACCCGCCTGTCCCTGGCCGACGGCACGACGGCCACCGACGACCCCTTCGCCGCGTCGGTCCGCTTCGACCTGGCGCTGGACTACCGGACCGCCACCCGCGTCGCCCTGGCGGCGTCCACAGCCGCGCCCGAGGAGTCCCTGCGGTCCGCGATCGGCCTGTTCCAGGCGCTCGGTAAGGAGGTCAGCGTGGTCCAGGACGTCCCCGGCATGGTCGTGGCCCGCACGGTCGCGATGGTCGTGGACTTCGCCGAGGACGCCGTCGCCCGCGGGGTGGCGAGCCCCGAGGACATCGACACCGCCATGCTGACGGGCGTCAACTACCCGCGCGGACCGCTGGCCTGGGGGCGCGCGCTCGGCGCCCGCTGGGTGCGCGACACCCTGCGCAACCTCCACCACGCCTGTCCGACCGGCCGCTACGCCCCTTCCCAGGCGCTGATCCGGCGTGCGGCCGCCGATGAGAGGCTGCTCTAATCATGACCATGGCCAAGCGCGACACCTACACGCCCGAATCGCTGCTCGCGGTCGCCGTGGAGGTGTTCAACGAGCGCGGCTACGACGGCACCTCCATGGAGCACCTGTCCCGGGCCGCCGGGATCTCCAAGTCCTCCATCTACCACCATGTGAAGGGCAAGGAGGAACTGCTCAGGCTGGCCATAAGCCGTGCCCTGGACGGGCTGTTCGGCATCCTCCAGGAGCCCGCCGCACGCGAGGGACGGGCGATCGGGCGGCTGGAGCACGTGGCCCGGCGCACCGCCGAGGTGCTGATGGAGGAGCTGCCCTACGTCACGCTGCTGCTGCGCGTCAGGGGCAACACGGACACCGAGCGGTGGGCCATGGAGCGGCGCCGGGAGTTCGACCACCAGGTCGCCGAGCTGCTCAAGCGGGCGGCGGCCGACGGAGACCTGCGGTCCGACGTGGACGCCCGGCTGGCGACCCGGCTGCTCTTCGGCATGATCAACTCCATTGTGGAGTGGTACCGGCCGGGCCGCGGCGGGGCCGCTACCTCCCATGAGGTGGCCGAGGCCGTGATCCGTACGGCCTTCGCGGGCCTGCGCACCCAGACCTGACGCGCGACACCCGCGGGACGGTACCCCCGCGCCCGGTTCTGGCACGCCACACCCGCGCCCGGCCCCGGCCCCGCTATGGCTCCGGCCCCGCTACGGCTCGGAGTCCAGGTCCGTCTCCTCGAAGACCAGCAGTGTCCGGGTGCTCAGCACCTCCGGTATGGCCTGGATCCGGGTGAGGACCAGCTCGCGCAGTGAGCGGTTGTCCTCGGTGTGCACCAGCAGCAGCACATCGAAGTCCCCGCTGACCAGGGCGATGTGGGTGGCCCCGGGGAGCTGCCGGAGCTCTTCGCGCACGGTGCGCCAGGAGTTCTGGACGATCTTCAGTGTGATGTACGCGGACGCGCCCTGCCCGGCCCGCTCCTGGTCCACCCGGGCGCTGAAGCCGCGGATCACTCCATCGTCGATCAGGCGGTTGATCCGGGCGTAGGCATTGGCGCGGGAGACGTGCACCTGCTCGGCCACGGAGCGTATGGAGGCGCGGCCGTCCATTTGGAGCAGACGCAGGATGTCGCGGTCGATGTCGTCCAGCGGGCGCGCCCGGGGTTTGCCGTCCGGATTGGCCATCTGTTCGCCCGGCATATCGCCCTGCCTCCCCTTCATGGACGTCCTGTCTTCATCTCAGGCGCAGCAGAACCGTTTGTCCACAGGCTTGGGTCGCCTGTAGCCAAAATGCGTCAACGACCGAACAATCGGTAGGGGAGGGCGATGCCGCCCGGCACGCCCCGCCCTCCCGCCGTACGCCACGCCCAGGAGGTCGCACCATGACGGTCCTTGAGCAGCCCGGTGCCTACCGGCCCACTCCCCCGCCCGGCTGGCAGCCCCGCGTCGACGCCGCGCCGCTGCTGCCCGACGCGGAGCCGTACCGCCTGCTGGGCACCGCCGCTGCCGCCGACGTCTCCCCCGATCTGCTGACCCGGCTCCACCGCGAGCTGGTGCGCGGCCGCCGGTACAACACACAGGCCACCGCCCTCACCCGGCAGGGCCGGCTGGCCGTCTACCCCTCCTCCACCGGGCAGGAAGCCTGCCAGGTCGCGGCCGGGCTGGTGCTGGAGGACCGCGACTGGCTCTTCCCCAGCTACCGCGACACCCTGGCCGCCGTCGTCCGCGGGCTGGATCCCGTCGACGCCCTGACCCTGCTGCGCGGCGACTGGCACTCCGGGTACGACCCCCACACCCACCGCGTCGCCCCGCTGTGCACCCCGCTGGCCACCCAGCTGCCGCACGCCGTCGGCCTCGCTCACGCCGCCCGCCTCAAGGGCGACGATGTGGTGGCCCTCGCCCTGGTCGGCGACGGCGGCACCAGCGAGGGCGACTTCCACGAGGCCCTCAACTTCGCGGCCGTCTGGCACGCCCCGGTCGTCTTCCTCGTCCAGAACAACGGCTTCGCGATCTCCGTCCCGCTCGCCAAGCAGACCGCGGCGCCCTCCCTCGCCCACAAGGCGGTGGGATACGGGATGCCCGGCCGTCTCGTCGACGGCAATGACGCGGTCGCCGTCCACGAGGTCCTGGCGGAGGCGGTGCGCCGGGCCCGCGGCGGAGGCGGCCCCACCCTGGTGGAGGCGGTCACCTACCGCATCGAGGCGCACACCAACGCCGACGACGCCACCCGCTACCGCCCCGACTCCGAGGTCGAGGCATGGCGCGCCCACGACCCGATAGCGCTCCTGGAGGAGGCCATGCGGGACCGCCATCTGCTGGACGACGAGGGGGTCCGGGCGGCGCGGGAGTCCGCGGAGCGGCTCGCCGCCGATCTGCGGACGCGGATGCACCAGGACCCGGTCCTGGACCCCATGGCGCTCTTCGAGCACGTCTACGCCGACCGGACCAGCCAGCTGCGCGAGCAGGCGGCCCAGCTGCGCGCCGAGCTCGACGCCGAGGCCGCGGACACCGGGAAGGGGGAGTGATGACCACCGCCATCAGGGCCGACACCGCCCGTAAGCCCGCCACCATGGCCCAGGCCCTCGGCCGCGCGCTGCGCGACGCCATGGCCGCCGACCCGTCCGTCCATGTCCTCGGCGAGGACGTGGGCACCCTCGGCGGCGTCTTCCGGATCACCGACGGGCTCACCGAGGAGTTCGGCGAGGACCGCTGCACGGATACGCCGCTCGCCGAGGCGGGCATCCTCGGCACCGCCGTGGGCATGGCGATGTACGGGCTGCGGCCGGTGGTCGAGATGCAGTTCGACGCCTTCGCCTACCCGTCCTTCGAGCAGCTCATCAGCCATGTCTCGCGGATGCGGAACCGCACCCGGGGCGCGATGCCGATGCCCATCACCGTCCGGGTGCCCTACGGGGGCGGCATCGGTGGCGTCGAGCACCACAGCGACTCCTCCGAGATCTACTACATGGCCACCCCCGGCCTCCAGGTCGTCGCCCCCGCGACCGTCGCCGACGCCTACGGGCTGCTGCGCGCCGCCATCGCCTCCGACGACCCCGTGATCTTCCTGGAGCCCAAGCGGCTGTACTGGTCCAAGGCCGACTGGTCGGCCGACGCCCCCGAGCAGGTGCCGCCCATCGGGCGCGCGGTGGTGCGCGGGTCCGGCAGCGGAGGCCGGTGCAGCGCCACCTTGATCTCCTACGGCCCCTCCGTGCCGGTGTGCCTCGAAGCCGCCGAGGCGGCCCGGGCCGAGGGCTGGGACCTGGAAGTCGTCGATCTGCGCTCGCTCGTTCCCTTCGACGACGAGACGGTGTGCGCCTCCGTGCGCCGCACCGGCCGCGCGGTCGTCGTCCATGAGTCCACGGGCTTCGGCGGGCCCGGTGGGGAGATCGCCGCCCGGGTCACCGAGCGCTGCTTCCACCATCTGGAGGCGCCCGTGCTGCGGGTCGCCGGGTTCGACATCCCTTACCCGCCGCCCATGCTGGAGCGGCACCATCTGCCCGGGGTGGACCGGGTGCTGGACGCCGTCGCCCGGCTCCAGTGGGAGTCGGAGTGGACCGAGGGGAGCGCGGTCTGATGGCTGTCGTAAGGGAGTTCACCCTGCCCGATCTGGGCGAGGGGCTGACCGGCGCCGAGATCGTGCGCTGGCTGGTCCAGGTCGGCGATGTGGTGGCGGTCGACCAGCCGGTGGTCGAGGTCGAGACGGCCAAGGCAATGGTGGATGTGCCGTGCCCCTACGGCGGTGTGGTGACGGCCCGCTACGGCGAGGAGGGCGCGGAGGTGCCGGTCGGGGCGCCGCTGATCACGGTCGCCGTGCCCGAGGGCTCGGACGACGGATCCGGTCCGCCGGTGGCCGAGAGCGCGATCGACGGCGCGTCGGGCAATGTGCTGGTCGGCTATGGCACGGCCGGTCCCGCCGCACGGCGCCGCCGCGTACGGCCCTCCCCCGGGCCGCTGCGCGAGATGCCCACGGCCCCCGGCGGACCGCTGCCGGACACGGCGGCGGCCCCCGCCGCGCCCGTACGCGAGGCGGCGGCCTCCGCCGGGCCTGTACGCGAGGCGGCGGCCTCCGCCGGGCCGGGGGGCGGGACGATGGCGGCCTCCGCCGGGCCCCTTCCGGTGATCTCGCCCCTGGTGCGGCGGCTGGCGCGGGAACACGATGTCGATCTGCGGCGGCTCAGGGGCTCGGGCCCCGAGGGGCTGATTCTGCGGGCGGACGTCGAGCGGGCGGTCGCGGGCACGGCGCCCGCCCCCGCCGAGCCCGCACCCGCACCCGTAGCCCCCGCCGCACCCGCACCCGTAGCCCCTGCCGCGCCCGCGCCCGTCTCCGCGGGTCACGCCCCGGAGGGGGAGCGGGTTCCGCTGCGAGGGGTGCGGGGCGCCGTGGCCGACAAGCTCGCGCGCAGCCGGCGCGAGATCCCCGACGCGACCTGCTGGGTGGACGCCGACGCGACCGAACTGCTGGCCGCCCGCGCGGCGATGAACGCCGCGGGCGACGCCAAGGTCTCCGTGCTCGCCCTCCTGGCCCGTATCTGCACGGCGGCCCTCGCGCGCTTCCCCGAGCTCAACGCCACGGTTGACATGGCCGGCCGGGAGATCATCCGGCTCTCCGACGTCCACCTCGGCTTCGCGGCGCAGACGGACCGGGGTCTGGTGGTCCCGGTGGTGCGCGACGCCCACACACGGACCATAGAGGGGCTCTCCGAGGAGATCGCCCGGCTGACCGAGGCCGCGCGGACCGGGACCCTCGCCCCCGCGCAGCTCACCGGCGGCACGTTCACCCTGAACAACTACGGGGTGTTCGGGGTCGACGGCTCGACGCCGATCATCAACCACCCCGAGGCGGCGATGCTCGGGGTCGGGCGGATCTCCCCGAAGCCCTGGGTGCACCAGGGCGAGCTGGCGGTGCGCCAGGTGGTGCAGCTGTCGTTCACCTTCGACCACCGGGTGTGCGACGGGGGCACCGCCGGCGGATTCCTGCGGTTCGTGGCCGACTGCGTGGAGCAGCCCCTGGTGTTGTTGCGGCGGCTGTAGCGGATGCCCGGCGGCGCCATACTCATGGGGTGACTCCAGGTGCGTATGACGCGGTGATCCTGGCCGGGGGCGCCGCTCGGCGGCTCGGTGGGGTGGACAAGCCGGCGCTTCGGGTGGGCGGTCGAGCCCTGCTCGACCGGGTGCTCGACGCATGCCGCGACGCCGGGCGGATCGTCGTCGTCGGCCCGCGCAGGCCCACGGCGCGGCCGGTGCGGTGGGCCCGGGAGGAGCCTCCCGGCGGCGGCCCGGTCGCGGCCGTCGACGCGGGCATCCGGCAGACGGCGGCTCCGGTCGTCCTCGTCCTCTCCGCCGATCTGCCCTTTCTCACCCACGAGACCGTCGAGACCCTCCTCACCGGTCTCCAGGGCGCCGAAGGGGCCGTGCTCATCGACCCCGACGGCCGTGAGCAGCCCCTTGTCGCCGCCTACCGCGCCGAGCCGCTGCGCCGCGAGATCGCCCTCCTCGCCACCGAACACGGCGGCCTCGGCGGGCTGCCCCTCCGCCTCCTCGTCTCCGAGCTGGCTCTGGCCCGCCTCCAGCACCCCACCGCGTCGTTCGACTGCGACACCTGGGAAGACATCACCACGGCTCGAGCGCGCATCAGGGAGCATGGACACGTGTTGGACGAATGGATTGCCGCAGTCAAGGCCGAGCTCGGGATCGACCTGGATGTCGACACCGCGGCCCTACTGGATCTGGCCCGTGACGCCGCACATGGCGTCGCCCGGCCCGCCGCCCCGCTGACCACCTTTCTCGTCGGCTACGCCGCGGCCCAGAAGGGCGGCGGCCCCGAGGCGCTGGCCGCCGCCACCGAGAAGGCCGCGGCGCTGGCGGCGCGTTGGGCCGAGGAACAGTGACACCTCGCCGCCCCCGGGACGGGGACCCGCTCGACCGCGAGGTCGACGAGGCGCTGGCGCTGGCCAATGAATCGCCGCCGCAGGGCCCGGAGCCGCCCGGAACGGGATCGGAGGAGGACTGGGCCGACGCCGCCCTCAGCCTGGCCAATGACCGCCCGGCCCAACCCACCCGGGAGCGAAGCCCCGGCGACACCGACGGCATCCGCGAGCCCGACGACACCGACGACACCGACGGCATCGGCAACATGGGCAACACGGGCGACCTCGACGGCATCGCCGACACCGGCGACCCGACCCGGACCGACTGGGTCGAGACCGCGCTCGACCTGGCCCGGGGGGCGGCGGAAGAGCCAGCGGCGGCCCTGGATGCCCAGGGTCACGTACGCCGAAGGCCAGAGGTGTATTCGAGGAGCCGATCTTCGGGTAGTCCCATGTCGGAGGGGACTGGCACCAAGGACACGCGGTCCAGGGCCCCCGCCCATCAGGCCCCGGCCCCGCACCCGAAACGCGCCTCCGGCGCACCGACGCCCCACCCGCACCCCTCCATGAACGCATCGCACCGCAGCCCCACCTCCTGGCCCGACGCCCGCGCCATCGCCGCCCGCGCCGCCGTCAAGGAGGCCGCCCACGCCGCCCCGGTGATCCGGCCGCTGTCCGAGGTGCTCGGCCAGGTCCTGGCCGCGCCGCTCGCCGCGCTCACCGATCTGCCGCCCTTCGACACCTCCGCGATGGACGGCTGGGCGCTCTCGGGCCCCGGCCCCTGGCGGCTGCCAACCGGCTCGAAGGACCAGGGCCACCAGGGCATCCTGGCCGGACACGGCGAGACGACCCCCCTCCCCGACGGCCACGCGGTCCGCATCGCCACCGGCGCCCGCGTCCCGCCCGGCGCCACCGCCGTACTGCGCAGCGAGTACGGCACCGACGCGGGCGACGGCTGGCTCCACGCGTCCCCCGCCCACCCCGTCGTCCTCGGCCAGGACATCCGCACCCGCGGCCAGGAGTGCCGCAGCGGCGATCAGCTGCTCACCGCCGGAACCCTGGTCACCCCCGCCGTCCTGGGTCTGGCCGCCGCGGCCGGGTACGACGAGCTGCCGACGGTGCGCAGGCCGCGCGTCGAGGTGCTGGTGCTCGGCGATGAGCTGCTGACCGAGGGGCTGCCGCACGACGGCCGGATCCGGGACGCGCTGGGGCCGATGGTCGGGCCGTGGCTGCGGGCGCTCGGTGCCGAGGTCTTGGGCACCCGGCGGCTGGCCGACGAGGCGGACGCGGTGTACGCGGCGGTGGCCGAGTCGTCCGCCGACGTCGTCGTGACGACCGGGGGCACGGCCGCGGGCCCCGTGGACCATGTTCACCCCACGCTGCGCCGCCTGGGCGCCGAACTGCTGGTGGACGGGGTGGCGGTGCGCCCCGGCCACCCGATGCTGCTGGCCCGTCTCGCCCGCGCAAACCGCGAGAACCCCACAAACCGCGAGAACCCCAGGCACCGCGAGAACTCCGGAAACCGCGAAACCCCCGGAAGCCCCGAAAGTGCCGAAGCCCCCAAAAACGCTGAAAGCCCCGAAAGCCCCGAAAGCCCATCCCGGTCCGTCCGGCATCTGGTGGGGCTCCCGGGCAATCCGCTCGCCGCGGTCTCCGGTCTGCTGACCCTCGCCGAGCCCCTGCTGCGCACGCTGACCGGCCGCCCGGCCCCCGGACCCGCCCCGGCCCCGCTGGCCGAGGCCGTACAGGGGCATCCGCGGGACACCCGGCTGGTCCCCGTGACCTTCCGGCAGGACGCGGCGGTGCCGCTGCGCTTCAACGGCCCGGCGATGCTGCGCGGCATCGCGGTGGCCGACGGCCTCGCCGTGATCCCGCCCGGCGGGGCGAAGCGCGGCATGGAGGTCGACGTACTGGATCTCCCGTGGTCGGCGAGCGCGACAGAGCAACCGGGCCACGCGGACCAAGCGCGCCAACGCACCGACCGGGCGACCGACGGCGAGGACATATCCCCCCGGGAGGGCCCGGCGTGAAGCTGCCCAGCCATGACGCGGCCGCCCGCACCCCCGGGGACGGCGGCCACCGCGTCCGTCTGCCCCACTTCCCCGCGGGCCCGCTGCGCCAGGTCGCCCGACGGCTGCTGCTGGCGCTGCTGGTGCTGGTGCTGACGGTGGCCATCGTGTACGCCGACCGCGCGGGTTACCACGACAACGCCGACGAGCAGGTCGACTTCCTCGACTCCGTCTACTACTCGACCGTCACGCTGTCCACGACCGGATACGGCGACATCGTGCCGTACAGCGACAGCGCGCGGCTCAGTAACATCCTGCTGGTCACGCCGCTGCGCGTGCTCTTTCTGATCATCCTGGTCGGCACCACCCTGGAAGTCCTGGCCGAACGCACCCGCGAGCAGTACCGCCTGAACCGCTGGAGGTCAGCGTTGCGCGATCACACCGTCGTAGTGGGCTTCGGTACGAAGGGGCGGTCCGCGGTGGAGACCCTCTGCGCGACGGGGCTGCCCAAGAACCGGGTGGTCGTGGTCGACCCCAACCACAAGGTGATCGAGGCGGCCAACGCGGAGGGGTTCGCGGGGGTGGTCGGCGACGCGACCCGCAGCGATGTGCTGTTGCGGGCGGAGGCGCAGCGCGCCCGCCAGTTCGTGATCGCCACCCAGCGCGATGACACCGCCGTCCTGGTGACGCTGACGGCCCGGCAGCTCAACCGGGGCGCCAACATCGTGGCGGCGGTGCGGGAGGAGGAGAACGCTCCGCTGCTGCGCCAGTCCGGCGCCGACGCGGTGATCACCAGCGCCAGCGCGGCGGGCCGTCTGCTGGGCATGAGCGTGCAGAGTCCGACGGCCGGTGCGGTGATCGAGGATCTGATCCAGCAGGGCACGGGCCTGGACCTGGTGGAGCGCACGGTGGTGAAGGCCGAGGTGGGCAAGTCGGTGCGGGACACGGAGGATCTCGTGGTGTCCGTGCTGCGCGGCCATCGCCTCCTCGCGTACGACGACCCCGACGCCAGTCCGTTGCAGGCGGCCGACCGCTTGATCACGATCGTTCGCGCGCCGATGGTCCAGGAGTAGCCTCGCGGCCATGCATGCGATCACGATTCCCGAACCCGGTGGCCCGGAAGCCCTGGTATGGGCGGAGGTCCCCGATCCCGTGCCCGGTGAGGGCGAGGTGCTGGTCGACGTGGCGGCCGCCGGCGTCAACCGCGCGGATGTGCTCCAGCGCCAGGGCCACTACCCGCCGCCGCCCGGAGCCTCGCCCTACGCCGGTCTGGAGTGCTCGGGCCGCATCTCGGCGCTCGGCCCCGGCGTCACCGGCTGGGTGGTGGGCGACGAGGTGTGCGCCCTGCTCGCGGGCGGTGGATACGCCGAGAAGGTGGCGGTTCCCTCGGGGCAGCTGCTGCCCCTCCCCGAGGGCGTGGAGCTGGTCACGGCCGCGGCGCTGCCAGAAGTGACCGCCACCGTATGGTCCAACGTCTTCATGATCTCCCATCTCCGGCCGGGCGAGACGCTGTTGGTGCACGGCGGATCGAGCGGTATCGGCACCATGGCGATCCAGCTCGCGAAGGCGGTCGGGGCGCGGGTCGCGGTGACCGCGGGCGGCCCGGAGAAGCTGGCCGCCTGCCAGGAGCTCGGGGCCGACATCCTGATCGACTACCGCGAGCAGGACTTCGTCGAGGAGATCCACCGGGCCACCGACGGCTCGGGCGCGGACGTCATCCTGGACATCGTTGGTGCGAAGTACCTCGCCCGGAATCTGGAGACGCTCGCCCTCAACGGACGGCTGGCCATCATCGGGCTCCAGGGCGGGGTGAAGGCCGAGCTGAACCTGGCCACCCTGCTGTCCAAGAGCGCCGCCGTGACGGCCACCGGGCTGCGGAGCCGCTCACTGGCGCAGAAGTCGGCGATCATCGCGGCGGTACGGGAGCATGTCTGGCCGCTGATCGGCGGCGGCCGGGTCCGCCCGATCGTCGACAGCACCGTCCCGATGCGGGACGCCCCGGAGGCCCACCGGCTGCTGGAGTCCAGCACGCATGTGGGCAAGATCCTCCTGACGACCTGAGCGCCACGGGTCCGTACGGCGGCGCCGCCGCGATCCCTACGGAGCCGCCACGGCCCTTACGGCGCCGTCGCAGTCCTTACGGTGGTCACGGTGGGCGCCGCGGTCCTTACGGTCGTACCGGAGTCCATACGGCGGCGTTCAGGATGCCCGGTCCCTACCCTCATGTGATGCTGATCCCGTTACGCAACGGTTCGGCACGGGAGGGTGACCACCGTGAACCCTGCGACGCTTCGCACACTCCCCGCGGCGGCCCTGCTGGCGGGTACCGCCCTGGCCGCGGCCCCCGCCGCGTCCGCCACTCCCGCCACTCCCGCCACTCCCACCACTCCCGCCGACGACGGCGGTGGCGGGCTGGCGGGCACCCACGCGGGCGAGGGCCGTGCGCACCCCGGCCGTACCGGGACTCCGCCCCCCACGTCGCCGGACGGGGACCCCTCGGCCGACACCGGGGATGACGAGGGCACCGGGCGGTTCTCGGTGGTGCCCGAGTGGACGCCGTCCTCCCTCCCCGTCCCGCAGCGGCCGGACCGGCACCAGGCGCGCGAATCGCTTCCGTCCGGACAGCCTTACAGTGCTCAGCGGACCGCCGCCGAGCCCAGCGGGCGGGCGATGCGGGTGCTGCCGCTGGGCACCGGTCTCGCGCTCACCGGTCTCGGCCTCGGCCTGGCGTTCTTCGGTCTGCGGCTGCGGCGCCGCTGATCCCCGTCGCCGATCACCGCCACTGATCTGATGGCCGCCGCTGACGGCCTTCGCCGGTGATCGCCACCGAATCCTCGACCCTCACCCGTCGCACCGGGTGCCGGTGCGGAACAATAGGGGTATGAACCAGCCGATGAACGAACGAGCGCAGGAGAGCCCGCACGTCCTGGTCGTCGGTCCGGACGGCATGGCACTCGGCGGCGTCACTCCTGCTTCCGGCGAGGGCAGTGGTGACGACGAGTCGCGCGAGGTTCCCGTGACGGACATGGTCGAACAGCCGGCGAAGGTCATGCGGATCGGCAGCATGATCAAGCAGCTTCTGGAGGAGGTCCGCGCCGCACCTCTCGACGAGGCCAGCCGGGTTCGGCTCAAGGAGATCCACTCCAGCTCGGTGAAGGAGCTGGAGGACGGGCTGGCGCCCGAGCTGATCGGGGAGCTGGAGCGGCTGTCGCTGCCCTTCACGGACGAGGCGGTGCCCACCGAGGCGGAACTGCGCATCGCCCAGGCTCAGTTGGTCGGCTGGCTGGAGGGGCTGTTCCACGGCATCCAGACCACCCTGTTCGCCCAGCAGATGGCGGCGCGCGCCCAGCTGGAGCAGATGCGCAGGGCGCTGCCGCCGGGGATCGGCGGGGGCGAGGAGGACGAGGCCGTGCCCAAGCCGGGCGGCGCCCGCTCGGGGCCGTACCTCTGAGCCGCTGAGCGGCCCTCCGAGCCACGCGCCGGACACAACGACCGGGACACGCGCCGGACACAACGACCGGACATAACGACCGGACATAACGAAACGACGCCGCGGGCCTCACCTTCCGATGAGGCCCGCGGCGTCGTCGTGCCGGAAGCGGAGCGGGCGGGAGCCGCTCCTACTCCGGGTTGCCGGTCGAGACGGTCAGCTCGATGGTGTCCGTCTTGGGGTTGTACGGCTCGTAGTTCCGGTACGTGTAATTGAGGACGGTGCCCTTGCCCCACAGATTCTCGTCCTGGGGCACCACGCGGTACTTCCAGCCCGCCGCGCGGATGCACTTCTTCACCGAGTCGATGTAGAGGTTCTGGAAGTCGGGCACCGAGTACGTGCCCTTCTCATCGGTGTCCTCGTACGCGTCGGTGCACTTCTTCGGGTCGATGGTCTTGGTCTTGTCGCCCATGCGGAAGCCCGCGGCGGTGTCGGAGGCCGACGGCGACGCCGACTTGCCGCCACCGCCCCCCTTGCTCTCGTCCTTGGAGCCCTCGCCGTCGCCGCTGAGCGCGATGACCAGGATCACGGCGATGACCGCGATGGCCGCGACGACGGCCGAGCCTATGATCACGCCCTTGTTGCCCCTGCCGCCTCCGCTCCCCGACGGCGTCGACGGCGTCGAGGGCGTCGAGGGCGAGACGTTGTACGGCGGCGGGGTGCTGGGGCCCTGGTACGACGGCGTCGGGGTCTGATAGCCCGCCTGTCCCAGCGGTGCCGTGGACGGCGTCTGGCCGGCCGGGGGCGGCGGGGTGGACGGGCCGAAGGCGCCGAACTGCCCGGGGGTGTGCTGCGGCTGGTACGGCGTCTGGACGCTGCCCGGGCCGGGCGCGGGCGTCTGCTGGTCGATCGGCGGGAAGACCGCCGAACCGACACCGGCGCCGCTGCGGGCCGGGGGGCCACCGCTGATGATGATCGGGGAGGCGCCGGTCTGCCCGGTACGGGCGACTCGTGCGCATTCGTCGCGCATGGCCTCGGCGGTCGGGAAGCGCTCGTTCGGGTTCTTCTTCAGGGCCCGGGCGACCAGCGCGTCCACCGCCGGGGGAATGGACTGGTTGATCGAGGAGGGCGCGACCGGCTCCTCCTGGACATGCGCGTACGCGATGGCCAGCGGCGAGTCCGCGTCGAAGGGCAGCCGGCCGGTCAGCAGCTCGAAGAGCATGATGCCGACCGAGTACAGGTCGCTGCGGGCGTCCACGCCGCGCCCCAGCGCCTGCTCGGGCGAGAGGTACTGCGGGGTGCCGACGACCATGCCGGTCTGGGTCATGGAGGTGACCCCGGACTGCATGGCGCGGGCGATGCCGAAGTCCATGACTTTGACCACATTACGCTTGGTCATCATCACGTTACCTGGCTTGATATCGCGGTGGACCAGCCCCATCTCATGGCTGATCTCCAGCGCCGCCAGCACATCGCTGGTGATCTTCAGTGCCTTTTCGGTCGGCATCGCGCCGTATTGCCGGACATCGCCGTCCAGAACCGAGCGCAGCGGCTGCCCCTCGACGTACTCCATGACGATGTACGGCATCAGGGAGCCGTCCATGGCGTCCTCGCCGGTGTCGAAGACCGAGACGATATTGGTGTGCGTGAGCTTCGCCACCGCCTGGGCCTCGCGGCGGAACCGCTCGCGGAAGGACTGCTCGCGCCCCAGCTCGGTGTGGAGCGTCTTGATCGCGACCTGGCGGTCCAGCACGGTGTCATAGGCCAGGTGAACGGAGGCCATGCCGCCCTCGCCCAGCAGGTCACGCAGCTGATAGCGGCCGTTCGCCAGAGAGTGGCCTTGATACCTGCCCGATGCGCCGTACTGGCTCATTTCGTACTTCCCCCTAGGCGCACTCACTACTCTGACGCGCACGTTTCGACGCATTGATCTTGATGTTCTGGATATCGTGGCCAAGTCTGCCCCAGGCCACGGACACGTCAAGCCGCGTTGCCCGTTCCGTGACCGGATGCGCAAGAACCCGTCACGCGATTTGCATCGCTTCACCGTCAACAGGTTTGATGGCCGGTCCATCACCAACCGATACACGGCGCGAAGGCTGTAGCGTGCCTAGCGGGAACCGTACCGCCCGTGGGCGGGGCGATCTCGACCCGACCCCCACCGAGAACGAGACGGCGAGGACCGATGGCACAGACCCAGAGCGCCCAGGGGCCCTCCGAACCTGACGCCAGCGGGTCCGGTATGCCGGATACGCCCGAGGTGTGGGGTAATGGAGGCCTTGTCGGCGATGGTCGATATCGGCTTACCAGTCGACTCGGCCGCGGCGGTATGGCGGAGGTGTTCGCCGCCGAGGACCTCCGGCTCGGCCGTACGGTCGCGGTGAAGCTGCTCCGCGCCGATCTGGCCGAGGATCCGGTGTCCAAGGCCCGCTTCACCCGCGAGGCACAGTCCGTGGCCGGGCTGAACCACCACGCCGTGGTGGCGGTCTACGACTCCGGCGAGGACACGGTCGGCCAGAACACCGTGCCATACATCGTCATGGAGCTGGTCGAGGGCCGGACCATCCGCGATCTGCTGCTCAACGCCGAGGCGCCGCCGCCGGACCAGGCACTGATCATCGTCTCCGGGGTGCTGGAGGCGCTCGCCTACAGCCATCAGCACGGCATCGTGCACCGTGACATCAAGCCCGCCAACGTGATCATCACCCACAGCGGCGCGGTCAAGGTCATGGACTTCGGCATCGCCCGCGCCCTGCACGGCGCGCAGTCCACGATGACCCAGACCGGCATGGTCATGGGCACACCGCAGTACCTCTCGCCGGAGCAGGCCCTCGGCAAGGCCGTGGACCACCGCTCCGACCTTTACGCCACCGGCTGCCTGCTCTACGAGCTGCTGGCGCTCCGCCCGCCGTTCACCGGGGAGACCCCGCTGTCGGTGGTGTACCAGCACGTCCAGGACACCCCGGTGCCCCCGTCGGAGACCTCCGGCACCGTGCCGCCGGAGCTGGACGGCCTGGTCATGCGCTCCCTCGCCAAGGACCCGGACGACCGGTTCCAGAGCGCCGAGGAGATGCGCGGACTGGTCCAGTACGCGCTCCAGATGCTCCATGAGGCCGGCGGCCACACCGGCATGTGGAACACCGGCCCGGTCACCCAGCACCTGGGCGCCGCCACCCCCGCCATGGGCATGCCGAGCGTCGGTGCCACCACCGCACTGCCGCACCCGGGCCATGGCGAGACCTCCCAGCAGCCGATCGTCACCGGCTCCGGCGGCGGTGGCGGCGGCTACCACGGCGGTTCCGGCCGCCGTAAGGGCCGCGGCAGGATGTGGCTGATCGCGGTGCTCGCGGTGATCGCGGTCGCGACGGGGGTCGCCTTCGCCCTCCAGATGGGCGACAAGGACGGCGGGAAGCAGCCGGGCAAGCACCAGACGTCGGTCACCCAGGAGAAGACGGAGAAGCCGACCGACGAGCCGAGCGACGACTCGGGCGACGAGACGGTCCCGAGCGACGACGAGAACACCTCCGGGGACACGGGCAGCGACTACACCCCGACCGCGAACCCGACGCCGACGTACCAGGACGACCCCACGGGCGAGCCCACGGACCCGGAGACGGACCCGGGCACCGGCGAGCCGACCGGCGAGGAGACCACCCCGGGCGGCGACGAGGAGACCACCCCGCCGACGGACCCGGAGACCGACCCGGGCACCACCGAGCCCACCGGTGGCACGGCGGGCGCCACGGACGGCGGCGCCGGCGGCACCCCCTGACGGCCGGGGGCGCCCCACGGCGCCCTCGTCACCCGCAGAAGGCGTCGCGGACCGCGTCGTATTCCCGGGTCCACCACACCACCAGCGCGGCGGCCGCCGGGAACTGCGGATCGGCGCGCCGGTCCCCGCGCTGGTAGCGCCAGCGCAGCATCCAGAAGTCGTTGAGCCGCTCCCACCACACCCGGTGCACGGCGGCGGCCATCTCTGAGGTCCCGGCTCCCGCCGCGCAGCGGTACGCCCGCGCGTAGGACCGCACCTTGGTGAGCTCCAGGGTGCCGTCGGGCCGTACGAAGAAGATCGCGGCGGCCCGGACCGCCTCCTCGGCGCGTGGCTGCACCCCGAGCCGGTCCCAGTCGACGATCGCGGCCGGTTCCGTGTCGCGGTAGAGCAGGTTCAGGGGGTGGAAGTCGCCGTGCACCCAGCCGGCGACGGGGACGGCGTCCGCCTCGGGGCGGCGGTGGGCGTGCCGCTCCACCAGCGTCCGCCGCTCTACCAGCCGATGCTCGGCGAGCTCGTCGAAGGTGTCGCGGTTCCGGCGCCCCCGGATCAGCGTGACCAGCTCGTCGATGACGGCGAAGGTGTCCTCGGGGTCGGCGGCGGCCTCCACGGGCGGCCTGCGGTCGCCCGTACGGGCCCGCATGACGCGCTCCAGACAGGTGTGGACGAGCCCGAGCAGCCCGCCAAGACGCCACGACTGCGGGGCGGTCAGCTCACCGCCGTCGCGGTGCCGCCCGTCGATCCAGGGGTGTAACGCGTAGCAGCGGCCGCCGATGACGGCGACCGTACGGCCGTCGGCGTCGGGGACCGGCGGGGCGACCGGCACCCCGAGCGCCTCCAGCCGCTGGGTGACGCGGTGCTGGCGGGCGATGGCGGTGCGGTCGCCGTCGAGGTGGTGTTTGAGGAAGAACCGGCCGCGGGTGGTGGCGAGGCGGTAGCCCCGGTTGAGCAGCCCCTGGGTGAGCGGTTCGCAGGAGACGGCCTCACCGGCGGTCTCATAGCGGCGAAGCAGGGCGCTCAGGGTTTCCCCGTCGGGAGCGGCCTCGGCGGAGCATACATGTGAGCGCGGCACCTGCCAGATGTTAGATCACCGGACATCGCCGCCAGCACGCATGGAGTCGGGGCACGGCGCCCTGGGGCACGGCGGGTTGACCGCGCCGGGGGCGAGGTGTCTTGGCGCCTGCGACGGGCTGATCCCCTCCCCGCCCCTTCCCACGCAGCGTCGATTTGCGGCTCCGCCGCGTGGGGGCTCCGCCCCAGACCCCGGGGTCCAGGGGCGAAGCTCCCGCCACGCGGCGGTGTCGATATGCGGCTCCGCCCCGCGGTCCGTCGGACATCCCGTAGCGCTCCCGGGCCTGCGCCGCGCCTCCGCCAAGGGGCAGTGCTTCCGGGCTTGCGCCGCCCTTGCCCGTGGGGTCAGCATGTCTCGGCCCGCGTCGCCCCCCGCCAGGGCTGAGCAGGTCAGAGGGTCCGCTACGGTCCGGGCAGCGCTCCGACGGGGCGCGAGGCTGCGTCGATATGCGGCTCCGCCGCGGCGGTGTCGATATGCGGCTCCGCCGCGCGTGGCCAGCCACGACGGCGCCGCAGTCGGCCGACGGCGCATCGCGACACTTCCAGCGGAGCGCTCAGCGCTTCTGCGCCTGCGTCGCCTGCATCCGGGCGACGTACGCCGCCGCCTGCGAGCGGCGCTCCATGCCCAGCTTGGAGAGGAGGCTGGAGACATAGTTCTTGATCGTCTTCTCGGCGAGGTGCAGCCGCTCGCCGATCGCCCGATTGGTGAGCCCCTCCCCGATCAGCAGCAGGATCCGGCGCTCCTGCTCGGTGAGGGCGGCGAGCTGGTCGTCCGGTTGGGCGGCCGTCTGGCCGCGCAGCCGCTCCAGTACCCGGGCGGTGGCCACCGGGTCGAGCAGCGACCGGCCCGCGGCCACGTCCCGGACGGCGGCGAGCAGTTCGTCGCCGCGGATGTCCTTCAGGACATAGCCGGAGGCGCCCGCGATGATGGCGTCGAAGAGCGCCTCGTCGTCGGCGAAGGAGGTGAGCATCATGCAGCGGACGCTCTCGTGGCGGGCGCGGATCTCCCGGCAGACCTCGACCCCGCTGCGGTCGGGCAGCCGGATGTCCAGGACGGCGACGTCCGGGCGGGCGGCCGGGATGCGCGCCAGCGCGTCGGCCGCGGTGCCCGCCTCGCCGACCACCTCCATGTCCGGCTCGCCCGCGAGCAGGTCTCGTACGCCGCGTCGGACGACTTCATGGTCGTCGACCAGGAAAATCCTTATTTTTCCTTCTTCGCGCACGGATCCAGTCTCACACACGAAGTCTTCCCGCGTCGTTGTCGAGCGGGATACCGTGCGCTTGTCCGGCGGCCTGCGGGGCTGTGACCAGTGGAAGTTTCCCCACTCACGCGATTTACTTGGAAATCCAAGCAAAATTGCAGGTCAGGTGGGGTTTCGCAGACATGCGACGCACTGGGTAACGTGCCTTGTGCAGGGCCAGCCGCCGGGAACCTGTCACGCCCGGTCATGCTCCGGCGCACCCACCCCGTGCGCCGTGGCGGAACGGGCGAGCCGCAACTGGCCGCCGGCGGATCCCGGGGGCCGGACAGACGGAGGAGCACACGTGACCGTGGAGAGCACTGCCGCGCGCAAGCCGCGCCGCAGCGGAGCCAAGCGCAGCACCACCGCGCGGGACACCAAGAAGCAGCCTGCGGGCCAGACCGAACTCGTACAGCTGCTGACCCCCGAGGGCGAGCGTGTCGAGCACCCCGAGTACGCCATCGACCCCACCCCGGAGGAGCTGCGCGGTCTGTACCGGGACATGGTGCTGACACGGCGGTTCGACGCCGAGGCCACCACCCTGCAGCGCCAGGGCGAACTGGGCCTGTGGGCCTCGCTGCTCGGCCAGGAGGCGGCGCAGATCGGCTCCGGCCGGGCGCTGAACGACGCCGACTACGTCTTCCCCACCTACCGCGAGCACGGTGTGGCGTGGTGCCGGGGCGTCGACCCGACCAATCTGCTGGGGATGTTCCGTGGGGTGAACCACGGCGGCTGGGACCCGAACAGCAACAACTTCCACCTGTACACCATCGTGATCGGCTCGCAGACGCTGCACGCGACCGGCTACGCGATGGGCGTGGCCAAGGACGGCGCGGACGCCGCGGTCCTGGCCTACTTCGGTGACGGCGCCTCCAGCCAGGGCGATGTCGCCGAATCGTTCACCTTCTCCGCGGTCTACAACGCCCCGGTCGTCTTCTTCTGCCAGAACAACCAGTGGGCCATCTCCGAGCCCACCGAGAAGCAGACCCGGGTGCCGCTGTACCAGCGGGCCCAGGGCTTCGGCTTCCCCGGGGTGCGGGTGGACGGCAATGACGTGCTCGCCTGTCTGGCCGTCACCAAGGCCGCGCTGGAGCGGGCGCGCACCGGGCAGGGCCCGATGCTCATCGAGGCGTTCACCTACCGCATGGGCGCCCACACCACCTCCGACGACCCCACGCGCTACCGCTCGCCCGAGGAGCGGGAGCTGTGGGAGACCAAGGACCCGATCCTGCGGCTGCGCACCCTGCTGACCCGCGAGGGCCTGGCCGACGACGCGTACTTCGCCGACCTCGAGCGGGAGAGCGACGCGCTGGCCAAGCGGGTTCGGGACGCCGTACGGGCCATGCCCGACCCCGAGGACATGGCGATGTTCGAGCACATCTACGCCGACGGGCACGCCCTCGTCGACGAGGAGCGGGCGCAGTTCGCCGAGTACCAGGCTTCGTTCGTCACCGCTGAGGAAGGCATCTGACATGGCCGCCGAGAAGATGTCGCTCTCCAAGGCGATCAACGCGTCCCTGCGGACGGCCCTCGAGACCGACCCCAAGGTCCTGATCATGGGCGAGGACGTCGGCAAGCTGGGGGGCGTCTTCCGCGTCACCGACGGGCTCCAGAAGGACTTCGGCGAGGACCGGGTCATCGACACCCCGCTCGCCGAGTCCGGCATCGTGGGCACCGCGATCGGGCTCGCGCTGCGCGGCTACCGCCCGGTGGTGGAGATCCAGTTCGACGGTTTCGTCTTTCCCGCCTACGACCAGATCGTCACCCAGCTCGCCAAGATGCACGCACGCTCGCTCGGCAAGGTGAAGCTGCCGGTCGTCGTCCGCATTCCGTACGGCGGCGGCATCGGCGCGGTGGAGCACCACAGCGAGTCGCCGGAGGCGCTGTTCGCGCATGTGGCGGGTCTCAAGGTGGTCTCGCCGGCCAACGCCTCCGACGCGTACTGGATGCTCCAGCAGGCCATCGACAGCGATGACCCGGTGATCTACTTCGAGCCCAAGCGCCGCTACCACGACAAGTCCGAGGTCGACACCGCCGCGATCCCCGGCCCGCTGCACGCCGCCCGGGTGGTGCGGCCGGGGGCGGACCTGACGCTCGCGGCCTACGGCCCGATGGTGAAGGTCGCCCTGGACGCCGCCGCGGCCGCCGCCGAGGAGGGCAAGTCGATCGAGGTCCTGGACCTGCGGTCGATGTCGCCGATCGACTTCGACTCGATCCAGCGTTCCGTGGAGCGGACGGGGCGGCTGGTCGTCGTCCACGAGGCACCGGTATTCCTGGGTACCGGGTCGGAGATCGCCGCGCGCATCACCGAGAGGTGCTTCTATCACCTCCAGGCCCCGGTGCTGCGGGTCGGCGGCTTCCACTCGCCGTACCCGCCGTCACGGCTCGAGGACGAGTACCTTCCGGGACTGGACCGGGTGCTCGACGCCGTAGACCGCGCGTTGGCGTACTGAAGGGCTTGAGGAGATCGTGACGATGACCGCAGTCGAACAGCGCTTCCGTGAGTTCAAGATGCCCGATGTGGGCGAGGGGCTGACCGAGGCCGAGATCCTCAAGTGGTTCGTGGCGCCGGGCGACACCGTGACCGACGGTCAGGTGGTGTGCGAGGTCGAGACCGCCAAGGCCGCCGTCGAGCTGCCCATCCCCTTCGACGGCGTGGTGCACGAGGTGCGCTTCGACGAGGGCGCCACCGTGGACGTGGGCACGCCGATCATCTCGGTGGACACCAACCCCGGAGCGGGGGAGGCGGCGCCCCAGGCCGCTACCGCGGCCGAGGCCCCCGCCGCCGAGAAGCCGGCCGCCGCGGCCGAGCCCGGGGAGAAGGAGGGCCGCCAGGCCAATCTGGTCGGCTACGGGGCGGCGCCCGCCTCCACCAAGCGCCGTCCGCGCAAGCCGCTGCCGGGCCTCCAGCGGTCCGCGCCCGCCCCCTCCGCCGGGGCGCCCGCACCCCAGGAGCCCGCCCCCGCGCCCGCGCGCCAGGAGGCCGCGCCCGCCCCCGCGCGCCCCGAGGCCGCGCCCTCGCCCGCGCCCGCGCCCGCGCCCTCGCTGAACGGCAGCGGCCGGACCGCCCGGCCGCTGGCCAAGCCGCCGGTCCGCAAGCTGGCCAAGGATCTGGGCATCGACCTGGAGACGGTCACCCCGAGCGGGGCGGACGGGATCATCACCCGCGAGGACGTCCACGCGGCCGCCGAGGCCGTCCAGGCGGCCCGGGAGACGCCCGTGACGGCCCCGTCCGCGGCCGTCACCGCCGCCCCGGCCCGGGAGCGCCGGGTGCCCGTGAAGGGCGTACGGAAGGCCACCGCGCAGGCGATGGTCCACAGTGCCTTCACCGCCCCGCATGTGACCGAGTTCGTGACGGTCGACGTGACTCGCACGATGAAGCTCGTGGCCGACCTCAAGCAGGACCCGGAGCTGTCCGGGCTGCGGGTCAACCCGCTGCTGCTGGTCGCCAAGGCCCTGCTGGTGGCCATCCGGCGCAACCCGGACATCAACGCCACCTGGGACGAGGACCACCAGGAGATCGTCTACAAGGACTACGTCAATCTGGGCATCGCGGCGGCGACACCGCGCGGGCTGATCGTCCCCAACATCAAGGACGCCGACGCCAAGACCCTGCCCGAACTGGCGTCCGCCCTGGGTGAGCTGGTCTCCACCGCCCGTGAGGGCAAGACCACCCCGGCGGCGATGTCCGGCGGCACCATCACCATCACCAACGTCGGCGTCTTCGGCATCGACGCGGGCACCCCGATCATCAACCCCGGGGAGTCCGCGATCCTCGCCTTCGGCGCGGTCAAGCTCCAGCCGTGGGTCCACAAGGGCGAGGTCAAGCCGCGCCAGGTGACCACGCTGGCGCTCTCCTTCGACCACCGGCTGGTCGACGGCGAGCTGGGCTCCAAGGTGCTCGCGGACGTCGCGGCGGTCCTGGAGCGCCCGAAGCGCCTGATCACCTGGGCCTGATCACCTGGGCCTGATCACCTGGGCCTGATCGCCTGGGTCTGATCACCTTCTGAAACCCATCCCCCGTCCGCATCGCGGACGGGGGATGAGCGCGCATGCATCTTGTATCTATGATGTGCGCATCATGAGTCCCGCCGATACGGCCACCAAGCCGCCCCCTGCCGCCGAACGCGTCTACCACCACGTCAAACAAGCCGTCCTCGACCGCCGCTACGAGGGCGGCACGCTGCTGAGCGAGGGCGAACTCGCGGACGCCGTCGGCGTCTCCCGCACCCCCGTCCGGGAGGCGCTGCTGCGCCTGGAGGCCGAGGGGCTGCTCAAGCTCTATCCGAAGAAGGGCGCCCTGGTGCTGCCGGTCTCCTCCCAGGAGATCGCGGACGTGGTCGAGACCCGGCTGCTGGTGGAGCAGCACGCGGTCGCCAAGGTCGTCCCGGCAGGTGGGCGGCTGCTGGCCCGGCTCGAGGAACTGCTGGAGGAACAGCGGGTGCACGCCGCGGCCGGGGACCTGGCCGCCTTCGCCGCCGCCGACCGCTGCTTCCACGCGGCGATCGTCCGGGCGGCGGGAAACGCCATCCTGGCGCAGCTGTACGACCAGCTGAGGGACCGCCAGCTGCGGATGGGCGTGGCCACCATGCACGCCGAGCCCGACCGCATCGCCAAGAACATCACCGAGCACACGGAGATCCTCCAGGCCCTGCGCGCCGGGGACGCCGGTTTCGCGTCCGGGCTGGTGCAGCGCCACATCAGCTGGGTGAACAACCTCGCCCGGGGTGAGGCGCGATGACCTCGGCCCAGTTGCCCGGTGATCCACCCGGCGGACGTCGTGCCGTCGCCGTATGGGGCCTGGGCGTCGCCGTCTACTTCGTCGCCATCACCTATCGCACCAGCCTCGGCGTCGCCGGTATCGACGCCGCCGAGCGCTTCCACATCAACGCCTCGGCGCTGTCGACCTTCTCCATCCTCCAGGTGCTGGTCTACGCCGGGATGCAGATACCGGTCGGGCTCATGGTCGACCGTCTCGGCACCCGTAAGGTGCTCATGCTCGGCGTGGTGCTCTTCACCCTGGGGCAGTTCGGCTTCGCGCTCTCCCACTCGTACCCGATGGCGCTGGTCTCCCGCGCGCTGCTCGGCTGCGGTGACGCGATGACCTTCATCAGCGTGCTGCGGCTCGGCTCGCGCTGGTTCCCGGCCCGTCGGGGGCCGATGATCGCCCAGGTCGCCGCGCTCTTCGGGATGGCGGGCAACCTGGTCTCCACGCTGGTGATCGCCCGCGCGCTGCACAGCGCCGGCTGGACCACGACCTTCGCGGGCAGCGCGCTCGGCGGGGTGGTCGTTCTCGTCCTGGTGCTGCTCTTCCTCAAGGACCACCCGAAGGGCTTCGAGCCCGCGCCCGTCTCGCACATGGGCGCCGACTACGTCCGCCGGCAGATCGCGGACGCCTGGCGCGAGCCCGGCACCCGGCTGGGCCTGTGGGTGCACTTCACCACCCAGTTCCCGGCGATGGTGTTCCTGCTGCTGTGGGGGATGCCGTTCCTGGTCGAGGCCGAGGGGCTGTCCCGGGCGACCGCGGGTCAGCTGCTGACCCTGGTGGTGCTGTCCAACATGGCGGTCGGCCTGGTCTACGGGCAGGTCATCGCCCGGCACCACGCCGCCCGCGCCCCGCTGGCCCTCGGCACGACCGGTGCCACCGCGCTGCTGTGGGGCACCGTGCTGCTCTGGCCGTCCGCCCACGCGCCGATGTGGCTGCTGATCGTCCTGTGCGTGGTGCTCGGCGCCTGCGGGCCCGCGTCGATGATCGGCTTCGACTTCGCCAGGCCCGCCAATCCGCCCGAGCGGATCGGCACCGCCTCGGGAATCGTCAACATGGGCGGCTTCACGGCCTCGATGACCACTCTGCTGGCCGTCGGCGTCCTGCTGGACCTGACCGGCGAGAACTTCCGGATCGCGTTCGCCTCGGTGTTCGTGCTGCAGGCGCTCGGCGTCGCCCAGATCCTGCGGCTGCGCGGGCGGGCGCACCGCCGGGAGCGCGAGCGCGTGGTCGCGAGCCGCGTCGAGGCGGTGCACGTACCGGCGTGACGCCGTGGCCCTCCGGTCCCCGGAGCGCTACGGCGTGACCGCGAAGTTCTGGAGTATCGCGTCCGCCAGCTGCTGGTCGCCCTCGATCTTCAGCCGCTCCGCGACCGCCTCGGGCCGCACCCGCCCACAGGCCAGCCGGACGTAGGTCTCCCAGTCCAGGGCGAGGGTCACCGTCGGCCCCAGCGAGACGCTGCCGTCGATGGTGCCCCGGCCGTCCGCGTCGACCCGGACCGTCCGCATGAACTCCATCGGGCCGTGCACATCGAAGACGACGGCCGAATGGGGCGCCGCGCCCGCGTCCTTGGCGACCACCTTCGGCAGCCCCGACAGCAGCAGATCACGGGTGATCGTGGCGCCCGGCGAGTCGAGGTTGCCCGGCTTGTTCAGGGCCCGGCGCAGATCCTGTTCGTGCACCCAGACGTCGAAGGCCCGCCGCGTCAGGGCCTCCCCCAGCGCCACCTCGGTGCCGCCGGGCCAGCGCACCATGGCGTCCGGCTCGCGCTTCTCGTTCCGCAGCTGGCGGCCCCGCCGGATGACCGTGTACTCCAGCTCGGAGGTCATCTCGGGCGCGGTGTGGCAGCGCCGTACGTCGACCTGGACCTCCATGTACCGCGACAGCTCGTTGGTGACGTGGTAGAGGTCGCGCGGCAGGGTGTGGATGGGGCGGGGATCGCCGAGCATCTCGCATTCGAGGCCGATCACATGCGATACGACGTCCCGCACCGACCATCCCGGGCACTCGGTGGCGCGGTTCCACTCGCTCTCCGCTAGCGGGTCGACCAACTCCGTTATCGCGTCGATGGAGTGGGTCCAGGCGTCGATGGAGGTCTGAAGGCTGGGATGGACGGTCACGGGACCCCTCGGGCGGTTGGTGCGCGGGCTGGGTGCTGGTGTGTGCGTTCAAGTTACGCTGCCCACGAGCGCACGGGCAGTGCTTTCCGGTCCGATCGTAGGCCCGGATCGGCGGCTCGCGGCCTGCCCGTGATGGTAGTGTGCGCCCGCCCCGGCCTTATCTCCGGACTTACCCGTACGCAATGGTGGAAAGCCGTCGGGGGGCGGGGGAATGGCACGACCGGGGCTGCTGTTTCATGGGGATATGGCTTCACGTGCACGCGTCCGCGCCCCCGAGCTGATCGGCCGGGGCGGCTGGCTCAACACCGGCGGTACCGACCTCACCCTCACCCACCTGCGAGGACGCATCGTCATCCTCGACTTCTGGAAGTCTTGAACCATTGAGGTAACTTCCAGGGGGGCTGTTGTGCACCACCACACCATCGCCGACTTATACCTTCGCCTGTCGCTGGACAGGGAGGGCAAGACTGCCATCGACCGACAGGAAGCCGACTGCCGCGCGTGGGCGGAGCGGAACGGGCTGACCGTGCGGAAGGTGCACATAGACCGAGGGCGCTCCGGTTATAAGAGCGTCAGCCGCAAGGGCTTCGACGCGGCGATCACCGCTGTCGCCTCTGGTGTCGTCGGCGTGCTGATCGTGTGGAAGCTGGACCGTCTGAGCCGCAAGGGCATCGGTGAAGTCGGCAAGGCGCTGGACGACATCAACCGTGTCGGTGGACGGCTCGTGTCCGTCATGGATGGTCTCGACACCAACAACGACAGCGCCCGGGTCACCATCGCGCTTCTCGCCGAGCTTGCCCGCAACGAGTCCCGCAACCTGGGGATGCGGGTCGGGAACGCGAAACGGTATCTGCGCCAGAAGGGGCAATGGGTTGGCGGCCAGCCCCCGTACGGGCTCAAGGTGGACCCGCAGACGAAGAAGCTTGTGCACGACCCGGAGACGGCCGTGTACGCCCGCTTGATCGCTGACGAAGCGCTCTCAGGAAAGGCGCTCGTTCACGTCGCTCGGCTTCTGAACACGCACGGAGTCGAGTCTCCCCGTGGCGGTGAGTGGAACTCGTCCAGCGTGATGCAGCTTCTCCGCGCTCCCGCGTTCGCGGGTCTCATGCCACTGACGGAGTACACGGAGGCAGCGGACGGCACGCGGAAGTACAACAGCAAGGTAGTGCCGTACCGCGACCCCGAGACGTTGGACACCGTCAGCATCGGCGAAGGCATCATCACGGTCGGGGAGCGTGAGCTCATCATCCGACAGCTCGAATCGCGCACGTTCCCGCTTGCCGGTAAGCGTCACGGGCACAAGCAGGGGACGTCGCTGCTCACGGGCATTGCGCGCTGCGGCCTGTGCGGGTCCCGGATGAGCAAGGCGGGAACGTCATACGCGTGTGCCAGTAACCGCATGGGGCGGGGCTGCGGAGGCGTGTCCGTGCGAGTCGGGAGCCTTGACGTCTATGTGACGCAAGCATTCCTGTCCCGACTGCCCGCGTTGGGACCTGAGGACCCCCTTCTGGCCGCCATCGCCGACCGTTGGGTCAAGAAGGAAGACCCGGAAGTCTTCGCGAAGCGCGACGCCATTGACGCGGAGATTCAGGAGGAAGAAGCCCGCCTTGCTGACCTTGAGGAAGCTCGCTACGTGCGCGGGGAATTCAATGGGGCGGACGCCGTGGACCGCTACAACCGTCTTGCCGGGAGGCTGCGTGGCCGCATTGACGGTCTGCGCGCTGATCTGGCGAGTTTGCCGACGCCTGCTGTGGATCTGACGCCGTTGTTGGACGGTGTACTTCTGCAAGAAGCATGGGAAGCCGACGACGTGACGGGCAGACGTGAACGGCTCCGGCTGGCGATTGACCGCGTCGAAGTCAGTAAGGGGCGGGTGGGCGTCCGCTTCGACGGTGACGAACGCTGTCGGATCGCGTGGGCCGAGCCTACGGACGACGCGGGTGCGTAAGTTCCGCTGACAGAGTTGGGTCTCGTTACGTCAGGTGACGAACCTGGCCCCTTCCGTCACTGTGGGTGCCTTCAAGGGGTCAAAGTGTCAAACTGGACCCTTATTTCTAAACCCTTCTCTACGCGTTAAGAAGGTTTGGAAAAAGGGGGTTAATTTGACACTTTGACCTCGATTCTGGTCATGGGGGTATGCGGCGCCAGGCAGGGGGCCGCCCCTGGGGAGGCGGCTTCCTGATCGATGAGTGGCGCGCCCGCTCTCCCTGTACGGCTCTCCAGGGTGGCGCAGCGTGACGGAGGTCGCGCGTCTCGGAAACGATGGTTTGTGAGACTCGGCTACTGGATGCTCGGGAGGTGGTGGGGCGGCGTTCATAACCCGTCTCAAAAACTCTGCGAAGTCCTTGTGATTCTGAGACGAGTTATGAGACAGTCTCGTCATGGATGCGAACACGGGGCACCTCATCGGGTACGCGCGAGTCTCCACCGACGACCAGGAAGCGCAGTTGCAGCACGACGCGTTGACGGAAGCGGGCTGCGCCCGGATCTTCACGGACAAGGCGAGTGGGAAGAACACGGACCGCCCCGAGTTGGCCGCTGCTCTGGACTACCTGCGCCCCGGTGACACCCTGTGCGTCTGGAAGCTGGATCGCTTCGCTCGCTCGCTGATCGACTTGGTGACGATGGTGGACGGTCTTGCCGCCCGTGGCATCGGCTTCAAGGTGCTCACGGGCGCTCTCGCCAGCATCGACCCGAATACGCCGGACGGGTGCCTGATGCTTCAGGTGGTCAGGGCGATGGCGGAGTTCGAGCGCTCCCTGATCAAGGACCGTACTCGCGCCGGTCTGGAGGCCGCCAAAGCTCAGGGACGTACGGGCGGACGGCCGACAGTGATGGACGCTGACAAGCTCGCTGCGGCCAAGGCTCGCAAGGCTCAGGGTGAGAGCGTGACGGTCATCGCCAAGGCGCTCAAGGTGTCCCGTGCCACCCTGTACCGGGCACTTGCCGACGTTGGGTGATCCGCTTTCCCCGCCAGATGGCGCCCGTTACGCCGCGCTGTCGAGCAGGGCGCGGACTTCGGGAACATCCTGGAAGGCTTCCAGCCGTGTGAGTACGACCCGCACCCGCTCCGCTGTGCGCTCGCTGGTGATGTCGCTCGACAGGCTGATGACTCGCTCCGCCGTGATGGCTGCCTCTTCCGGTTCGTTGGCGTCGGCGAGTGCGACGGCGAGCCAGGAGAGGTACAGCGCCAGTTCCCTCGTGTGGGTCGCGTCGTAGCGGCTGAGCACGTCCCGGAGGAGCGGGACGGCGCGGAGGGGACGGTGTAGCTCGGTGTAGACGCGGGCCTCCATGACCCGGAGTTCCCCGGCGTCCACCCAGTACAGATAGGCAGGGTCTTCCTCGTCACCATGCCGAGCCAGCGCTTCGCCCGCTTCGCTCAGCGCGCGCATGGCGGGCTGAGCTTCCCCGGCTTTGGTGTGTGCCCATGCGACGCGGTCGAAGTAGAGGGCGCGCGCCCGTGGCGGGGCTTCAGAGGCATTCTCCAGCGCTGCCTGGGCCATGGCGAGCCCTTCCCGTACGTCCCCCGTGTTGGTCCGCTGATAGGCCAGAGAGCCCAGCAGGTTGCCCGCTAATGTCGCGTCCCCCGCTGTATGCGCTGCCGACAGACCAAGCCGGTAGATCCGTTCGGCCCCATCGTGCTGCCCGGCATCGCTGGCGATCCATCCGGCGATCTGTGCCAGCTCGCCGATGGCCTGGAGGAGGGATCGGCCGATCGCCTCCGTATGGCTGCCTTCCCTGAAAAGCTTCACGGCCGAGCGGAGTTCGCGGAGGGCGGGGCGCAGCAAGTCACCCCCGGCGATCACGTCGTCCGCCAGCCGGAGCCCGTGGACGCGCTGCTGAAGATCCGCCACGGCAGCCACACCGACGCGTCGCCCCTGAGCCGCGCTGAGTGGGGCGAGAGGGGCGCCTTCGGGCAAATAGTCGGCCAGTGTCGGCGGAGGCGGCTCCGGTGGCGCTGACGACGTCCGAAAGGCTTCCACGGGCACACTGAGAGCGTCAGCGATGAACGGCAGCCACTCACGAGGGGTGCGCTTGCCGCTCTCATACCGGCTGATCTCCTGCCGCCCGATCGGCTCGCCTTGGACGCCAGCAGCACGGCAGGTTTCTCGCGCCAGGCGAGCCTGACTCCACCCGCGCTGTTCACGCAGGCGACGGATGTTGGCCCCGACGCTGCTGCCCATAGGGCAAGTGTGGCCGACAGTTGGCCGACACAGGGCCGCTCGCCAGAGATTCACACTCGTCCGATGCTGACGGCATGGATGAGTTGACCAGGAACCGCACCACGCCGATCGACCTGCCGCCGCACTTGGAGCGGGAGCCGACGCCGGTTGAGGACTGCGCGGGATGCGCTGAACTCGCCAACGTCAGGGTCCGCGCCCGTGCCGTTGGCGACATGACCACGGTGACCGACTGCAACGTCTTGATGAAGCGACACCCGGAGGGTCACCAATGAGCCGCCGCGCCGTGTACCGGTACGTGCCCCACACCATCCGGCGCGCTCCGGAGGGTGGCGTCACCTACGAAGCGTTCTGCGTCACAGTCGGCTGCGACGGCGAATCCGGACCCCAGGATGAGCAGGAAGCGGCTCAGGACTGGGCGCTGAGGCACACGGGGCGCACCGGTCACGCCCTGTTCCGACGTGTCGTGACCGATCATGCTCGGGTAACCCGTGAGGGGTAGCCGCTGCTCACCGTCGGCACGAGTGGCACCCTTGACGGCATGAGCAAGAGAGCCCGCGTCCGCGCCCCTGAGCTGCAAGGACGAGCCTGGATCAACACAGGCGGCAAGGACCTGTCCCTTGCGGACTTCAAAGGTCGCACATTGATCTTGGACTTCTGGACGTTCTGCTGTGTGAACTGCCTGCATGTCCTGGACGAGCTGCGCGAGCTGGAGGAGAAGCACCGGGACACCGTGCTGATCGTCGGGGTGCACTCGCCGAAGTTCGTCCACGAGGCCGACCACCAGGCGGTCGTGGACGCGGTCGAGCGCTACGAGGTGCACCACCCGGTACTCGACGACCCCGAGCTGGCCACCTGGAAGAGTTACGCGGTCCGGGCCTGGCCCACCCTCGTCGTCATCGACCCCGAGGGCTATGTGGTCGCCCAGCACGCGGGCGAGGGCCACGCCCACGCCCTGGAGACCCTCGTGGGGCAGCTGGAGGCGGAACACGCCGCCAAGGGCACCCTGCGGCGCGGCGACGGCCCGTATGTGCCCCCGGAGCCGGTCCCCACCGAGCTGCGCTTCCCCGGTAAGGCGCTGCTGCTGCCCGGCGGCACCTTCCTCGTCTCGGACACCACGCGCCATCAGCTGGTGGAACTCGCGGCGGACGGCGAGAGCGTGGTGCGGCGGATCGGCGCGGGCGAGCGCGGCCTTACCGATGGCACGAGCGAGCGGGCGCGGTTCAGCGAGCCCCAGGGGCTCGCCCTGCTCCCCGACGGCACCGTGGCCGTCGCCGACACCGTGAACCACGCGCTGCGCCGCTTCGACCCGGCCACCGGCGAGGTCACGACGCTCGCCGGGACCGGCCGCCAGTGGTGGCAGGGGTCGCCCACCGAAGGGCCCGCCCGCGAGGTCGACCTGTCCTCCCCCTGGGACGTGGCCTGGTTCGCCGGCCGGCTGTGGATCGCCATGGCGGGCGTCCACCAGCTGTGGGCGTACGACCCGGAGGCCGGGACCGTACGGGTCGCCGCCGGGACCACCAACGAGGGCCTGGTCGACGGCCCGGCCGAGGAGGCGTGGTTCGCCCAGCCCTCCGGGCTCGCCGCGACCGGGGACCGGCTGTGGATCGCGGACTCCGAGACCTCCGCGGTGCGCTACGTCGAACGCGACGGTAAGGGCTTCACGGTCCGTACGGCCGTCGGCACCGGGCTCTTCGACTTTGGCCACCGGGACGGCGCCGCCGATCAGGCGCTGCTCCAGCATCCGCTGGGCGTCACCGCGCTGCCCGACGGCTCGGTGGCGATCTCGGACACCTACAACCACGCGCTGCGCCGCTATGACCCGGCCACCGGCGAGGTCTCCACGCTCGCCACGGATCTGCGCGAGCCCTCCGGGGCGGTCCTGGTCGACGGGGACATCGTCGTGGTGGAGTCCGCCCGGCACCGGCTGACCCGGCTGCGGCTGCCGGAGGAGGCCGTAAGGGTCGAGGCGGTGGCCCATCGCACCCAGCGCGCCGCGACCGACATCGCCCCGGGGACGCTCCGGCTTGAGGTGGTCTTCCAGGCGCCCGAGGGGCAGAAGCTGGACACCCGCTACGGTCCCTCCACCCGGCTACTGGTCAGCTCCACCCCGCCGGAGCTGCTTGCCGGGGGCGACGGCGCGGGGATGGATCTGAGCCGTGAGCTCGTCCTTACGGAGGGCGTGACCGAGGGTGTGCTGCACGTCTCGGCCATGGCCGCCTCCTGTGACGACGACCCAGCCAACGAGTACCCCGCCTGCCATGTGCACCAGCAGGACTGGGGCGTTCCGGTGCGGATCACCGAGGGCGGCGCGAACCGGCTGCCGCTGGTGCTCGCCGGGATGGACCACTGAAACCTGAGGGGCTGACACCGCCCGGCCGAGTTCCTGGCCGGGGGTCAGTCGGGGCAGTTGGGCAGCGTGGAGTACTGCACCTGGTCCTGGCGGATCCGGATGCCCGGCACCCACATCCGCTTGCCGTCCTTGGCGACGCGGAACCACATGCTGCTGTGCCCGCCCGCCTCGTCGGTCACCGTGACGCCGTTGGCGATGCGGCAGTCGGCGCGCAGCACATCGCCGTGCCAGGCCCGGCCCGTGATGTTCGACGGGCGGTAGGCCTGGTACGGGTCCTCGGCCAGGCCCAGGGAGCACTCGCGGACGCGCTTGTGCTGGCAGGTCTTCTCGGCGTTGTAGACGGTGATCCGGGCGTTGCCCAGGGGCGAGGAGCCCGCCGCGCCGCCCGGTGACGAGTCGTCGTCGGACGACCGTAAGGCGATCACGCCGGCCGTGGCCCCGCCGATGACGACGACCGTGCCCAGCGCCGCGAGCGTGAGCCGCAGCCGGCGCCGGGACGGCCGGTCCTCCGGGGACCCCGCCCGGACCGCCTCCGGGGGCGGCGAGGGATCGCCGGACGCGGTCGGCCCGTCGGCGGATTCGATGGCGGCCTCGGCCTCGGTGGCCCGGTGCAGCAGGGTCACCAGCTCGGGCAGCCGGTCCTCGGCGGTGAAGGAGAGCTTGCCCCACTGGATCAGGAGCCGCTCGTCGGGCAGGCTCTGGCCGCGCAGATAGCGGGAGAGGGAGGACCGGCTCGCGGGCAGCCGCCCCTCCAGTTCCTTGAGACTGAGTCCCAGTTCGCCGTGCATCCGGCGCAGTGCGGTCACGAATTCCCGTACCGGGCCGGAGAGTTCCTCGGGAAGCGGGGCGAGTGGCTTTCGTCGTGGGTTCTCTGGGCGATTCGGATGCGCTGGCACGTACACCATTGCAGCACGTGGATCATGAACATGCCGAGCGACACGTCCACACCCCCGAGGTGGACGTGCCGCTCGTTACCGGAACCGGGTCGCCGAACGCGTCAGTCCGTGAACTTCAGCGGCCGGTAGGGCTTGTACTCGCTGCCCGGCTCCAGGCCATAGCGACGGGTCGCGTGATCCGTCCCGAAGTCGCCGCGCTGCTCGTAGGAGGTGTACGAGGTGTGGGCGGCGTCGTTCCACTTCTCGAACATCACGACGTGCCGGGTGTTGTTGTTCCCCGAGGCGTCGATCAACAGGTCACCGGGCCGGAGGTCGTTGAGGGCGATCGGCTTGGTGATGCTGGAGCCGGTGAGGCCCACGGTGTTGGTGCCGGGCGCCTGGAGGCCCAGCGCCATGGAGACATAGCCCGAGCAGTCCTGGCGGTAGCCGTCCTTCCAGACCTTGGCCTGGCTGTAGGGCACCCGGCCGCCGTTGTTGGCGGTCAGCCAGGTGGCGGCCCGCTGGAGCGCCTCGGCGCGGCTGCCGCCGGGCTGCGGCGGGCGCGGCGGCTCACCGCCGCCGTTCTGCACCGGGACGCCGGGGAGCGAGTCCTGCGGGATGTCCACCGCGACGACGGTCACGAAGCCGTTCACCGGCCCGGTGATATGAGCCATATAGGTCGAGCAGGCCCCGTCCTCGCAGACCTTCTTCCCCGTGTTGACCTGGAAGTCGGCGGTGATGCGGTCCTGGCCCGGGGCGGTCTTGTTGAGCATGCCCACGGACGGGGAGCCGGTGTCGGCGGTCTGGTGGACCACCCAGCGGGTGCCCCAGGTGGGGAAGTCGGCGGTGGCCGCGGCCTTGGTGCCGAACTCGCCCGTGGTGGTCTTCAGCTTGAGCGCGGCGCCCCCGCCCTTGTCCGAGCCCTTGGCCGAGGTGTCGCGGCTCGTCGCGCCCTTCTCGGCGACCTTCCCGGCCTTCTCCGCCTTGTCGGTGTCATGGCGCGCCGTGTCGTCCCCGCCCGAGCAGCCCACGAGCCCGGTGGCGCCGATGCCCGCCGCGGCGATCGCGGGGAGCACCTTGCGCAGGAGGGTCCGGCGGTTGCGGCCGATGGAGTGCGTCATCTGGATTCCCCCTAGGTGAGCGTGCCGGCGGGATGTCGGCACCGCTCGGTCCCGGCCGCGGCGGCCGTCCGCCGCGGCGACGGGAACCACTCTGGGCCGCGCGGCGGGGTATTCCGGGGGCCGAGCCGTCCTTTGGGACGTCCCATCCGGGCCCACCCTGACGACCTGCCAAAACGCCCATGGGGACGGCCGGGTGCGGGACGGGGGAGGCCGTGCCGTGGGACATGACGAGACGGCCCCCGCCGGAGCGGGGGCCGTCCGGGGCAGGTAGCCGGGGGGAGGCGGCTACCTGTCCGGCTGGGTGGCTCGGAGTCGAGCGGTCACCGGAGCGGAAGGGCGGTGGGGGTCACCGGACGGGGACGGCCACCGGACGGGGCGGTCACCAGAGCAGGGCGTCGGAGGCGTCGCTCTGCCAGTAGCCGACCTCCGCCCCGCGGCCGACCTCCACCGAGTCGCCGGGGAGGTCGACGGAGCGGCGGCCGTCCTCGCCGTGGACGGAGACGGTCAGCGCGGTGGCCTCACGGTCGTCGGCCGGGTCGTCCGCCGCGGAGGTGGTCAGGCCCGCGTAGCCGCTCTCGCCGGGGGCCAGCGTGACGACCGTCTGGGGCCGGGTGTCCGCGGCCTCCGGCACGGCCGGGCTCGCGTCGTCGAACCGCACCGCGGGGAAGCCGGTGAGACGGCAGGTCCCGCCGGACTGGTTGGTGATCTCCAGCAGGAGGTGGTTGGCCGGGCGGGGGACGGAGGTGACGCTCACCGACATCGTGTCGAGGCGGCAGACCCCGGCCTCCCCCTCGGCGCCGCCGGCGGTCCGCAGACCGCCCTGGGCCCCGGCGTCGGCCCCGCCCGCCGCCGTGTCCCGCGGGGCCCGCTGGACGCCGTCCTGGAGGCCGTCCTCATGGGCGGCGGGGACGGCCGGGGCGATGCTCTCCGCCGCGCCGGCCGTCCGCACGCCGGACGCGTCGGCGGTGCCGCACGCCGCGAGGGTGATGCCCGCGGCGACGACCGTCAGTCCGGCAGCGACCGAGCGCAGGGTGCCGGCGCGGTGGGCGAGGCGAGCGGTGGTGAGCGGCATGGCGGGTCTCCCCTCAGCGGGCGTTAGGGCGTTTTCCGGTACGGCTCAAGCCTGTCCGGACCGGCTGCCGTTCGGCTGGTGAACCGCTGCCGCCCGCTAACGCCTCGCTAACGCCCCGCTGTTCGCCACTGCTCAGCCCCCTTGTGACGGCCCGCCAGGGGATCCGCCAGGGGGTCCATCGGCAGTTCCGCCGGACGCCTCGCCCGGGGGCTCGCGGTCGCTGCCGTCACCCTGGGCGAAGAGCTTCACCAGATCGCTCATCACGTAGCGGTTGGTGGCCTCCTCGTCCAGCAGGTGCATCTCCGCCAGCCGCTCCAGGGAGTCCTGGATCAGCTCGGGGTCCGCGCCCGACAGCGCGGCGGCCTCGGCGGTGTTGACCTCCCGCGCGAAACCGGCGCCCAGGGCCCGCAGCAGCTGTGCGTCGTCCGCCGAGAGCCGGGCCACCGAGTTGCGCAGCGCGGCTGCCACTCCGGTGTCCTCCGCCGACAGCAGCGCGAGCCGGCGGCGCTCGTCGCGCAGCGCGGTGGCCAGCCGGGCCAGCCGCCAGCGGGGCCGCGCCATCAGCTGGGCGGAGGCGGCGCGCAGCGCCAGCGGCAGCCCGTCGCACAGGGCCACCAGCTCCCGCGCGGCCTCCGGGTCCTCGGCGACCCGGGCGGGCCCCAGCAGCGCGCCCAGCAGGCCCACCCCGTCCTCGGGGCCGAGGGCGTGCAGCCGTACCGGTCGGGCGGCGTCGGTGGCGATCAGCCCGTCCAGCCTGCTGCGGCTGGTGACCAGCGTGGCGCAGTGGGGGCCGCCGGGCAGCAGCGGGCGCACCTGGGCGGAGCTGCCCGCGTTGTCCAGCACCACCAGCAGCCTGCGGCGGGCGGCCAGCGAGCGGTACAGCGCGGACGCGGCCTCGGTCGAGGTGGGGATCTGCTCGGCCGGGGTGCCGAGGGCCAGCAGGAACTCGCGCAGCACCTCGGCGGGCACCACCGCCTCGCCGCCGCTGAAGCCGCGCAGATCCGCGAAGAGCCGTCCGTCGGGGAAGGCTGCGGCGTGGGCATGGCCCCAGTGGACCGCCAGACCGGTCTTGCCGACCCCGGCGGGCCCGCTGAGCAGCGCGATACCGCCTTCCTGGGGGTAGCCGCCGGAGCCGCCCGCGGCGCCGCCCTGGGCCGGTTCGGCGGTGCCCAGGGTCAGCCGGGTGAGCTCGGCCAGCTCCGCGCCCCGGCCGTGGAAGCCCGCCGGGGGCCGGGGGAGCAGCTCGGGCACGGGCGCGGGCGCCGAGGCGGCCGTGGACAGCGGCTGATGCGGGGTGGCCTGCTGTGCGCCCGGCTGCCCGGCGGCACCCGGCTGCTGCCCGGCGGCCTCGGCGCCGCCCCGCGGTCCGTCCGCCGTGGGGGCCGCCCGCAGGATCTCCTGGTACGCGGCGCTCAGCCGCTGGCCCGGGTCGACCCCCAGGTCGTCGTCGAGCAGCTGCCGGGTGCGGTGGAACCAGGCGATCGCGTCGGACTGCCGCCCGGAGCGGTACAGCGCGAGCATCAGGGCGGCGATCAGCCCCTCGCGCAGCGGGTTGGCGACGGCGGCGGGGTGCAGGGCGCGCACCGCCTGCTCATGCTCGCCCAGGCCCTCGTGGGCCCGCGCCAGGGCCTCCACGGCGCTCAGCCGCCGCTCCTCCAGGGCGTGCGCGGCCGCCGCGAACGGCGGGCTGGCCACGGTCCCGGTGAGCGCCGGGCCGCGCCACAGGCCGAGCGCCTGCCGGAGCAGCTGGACGGCCTCGCCGGGGGCGGACTCCGGGCTGGCCTGGGCGGTCAGCTGGTCGAAGCGCTGGGTGTCGATCAGGGATTCGGGGATGCGCAGCAGATAGGCGGAGCTGTGGGTGGCCAGCTCGACACCGTTGTCCTCGGCGCCGCCCTCGGCCAGGGCCGCGCGGAGCCGGGAGACATGGCCCTGGATGACGGTCCGGGCGTGGGCGGGGGGCTCGTCCTCCCACAGGCTGGATATCAACTGCTCCACGGACACCGTCGCGTTGGGCCGCAGCAGCAGCATGGCCAGCACACTGCGCCGTTTGGCGGGCCCCAGCGGAAGCTCGACGGGTGCTGCTTGCGGGCCCGCCGTGACGGTTACCGGACCCAGCAGGGAGAAGTCCAACTCAAGCCCCCAGAAAGGCGTGCAGTGCCTTGGCCAGCAGCCGCGGGTCCTGTGCCCCGCACAGCTCCCGGGCCGAGTGCATGGAAAGGATCGCGATGCCGATGTCGACGGTTGCGATGCCGTGCCGGGCGGCGGTGATCGGCCCGATGGTGGTGCCGCACGGCATCGAGTTGTGGGAGACGAAGCTCTGCCAGGGGACACCGGCGCGCTCGCAGGCGGCGGCGAAGACGGCTCTCCCGGCGCCGTCGGTGGCATATCTCTGGTTGACGTTCACCTTCAGGATCGGTCCGCCGTTGGGGCGCGGGTGGTGGCCCGGCTCATGGCGCTCGGCGTAGTTGGGGTGAACGGCGTGGCCGGTGTCGGAGGACAGGCAGACGGTGCCCGCGAAGGCCCGCGCCCGCTCCTCGTACCCCCCGCCGCGGGCGAAGACCGAGCGCTCCAGCACCGTGCCGAGCAGCGGGCCGTCGGCGCCGGTGTCGGACTGGCTGCCGTTCTCCTCGTGGTCGAAGGCGGCCAGTACGGGGATGTACGGCAGCTCCTGGTGGGCGGCGGCGATGAGCGCGGCCGTACCGGCGTGCACGGAGACAAGGTTGTCCATCCGGGGCCCGGCGACCAGCTCGCGGTCCCGGCCGAGGTAGGCGGGCGGCTCGACGCTGTGGGTCATCAGGTCCCAGCCGGCGATCTCCTCGGCCGCGACCCCGGTCTCCTCGGCGACGAAGCGGATCAGGTCGCCCTCCTCGACGCCGCCGAGCCCCCAGACGGGCGTCATATGGCGCTGCTTGTCGAGCTTGAGGCCCTCGGTGTTGACCGATCTGTCGAGGTGCACGGCGAGCTGGGGGACGCGCATCAACGGCCGGTCGACGGTGACGAGATGGTGGGAGCCGTCCCTGAGGGTGATCCGGCCGGAAAGCCCGAGGTCGCGGTCGAGCCAGGTGTTGAGCAGCGCCCCGCCGTAGATCTCGACGGCGATCTGCCGCCAGCCGTGCGCACCGGTGTCGGGAATGGGCTTCACGCGCAAATTGGGAGAGTCGGTGTGAGCGCCCACAATCCGGTACGGAGTGGCGGCCTCCGCCCCCTCGGGGACGTACCAGGCGATGAGCGCGCCACCGCGCAGCACGAACCGTCCACCGGCCGCCCCGTCCCAGGGCGCGATCTCCTCGATCCGGCGGAACCCGGCCTTCTCCAGTCGCTCTGCGGCGCTCGCCACGGCGTGGTACGGCGAGGGGCTGGCGCGGAGGAAGGACATCAGGTCATCGGTGTGGCCGCGGTCGATGCCGGGTTGTGCGCTCATGTGCTCAGCATAGATTCGCCGGGGGGCGGCTCGCCCTGGTACGGGAGCGGCGGCCATCCGTGGGGCCACGTTGATCCAATCTGATGAAAGCTCGTCAGCTAAGGCGAGAAGTCGGGCGAATCGGTCGATATTCCTCGTGATCAAGCAACGCCGCACTGAGTCGTAACTCGAGGGGATACCGGATGCGCGTTCTTCGACACCTGCTTGTCGTGCTGGGGTCGCTGCTGCTGCTGTGCGCCGGCGGACCGGCCATGGCCAAGCCCGTCACGGACCTCACCGCGGGGCTGGCTCCCGTGGCCTCCCCGGAGCCGGCGGCGGCGCCCTCGCCCGGCCCGCGGCCGGGAGGCGGCGGGGACGGCGAGGGCAAGGGTCACCCTCCCTGTCCCAGCACGAACCGCATCGGGGGGACCAACACCGCACCGAATCCTCCGCTCGACCGCTACTACAAGGGCGACTGGCGGCTCGGACCCGCTCAGCTCCCCCGCTACGGCGCGATCGGGCGCATGCTCGAAGGCTATGAACGACTCGACCACTTCCCCACCGCCTCTTCGTTCCTCAACTGTTATTGGAATGAGCGGACGAACGGCTGGTGGTACCCCTACCCCGACGGCTGGGTCCTGCTCAACGGTTCACCCCTGCACACCACGGTCCAGCTGAAGGTCGGCCAGAAGGTCGACTTGTTCGGGAGCGGTTTCGGCCACTTCCTGGCCCCGGCGGGCACGCCCTACGCGGAGCGCGCGCTGCCGCCCAGCAACCTCAACACCCTCGACCCGGCGTATCCGCACGGCTATCACCTCTACGAGGTCACCGAACCCTTCCTGGTCGAGGGCGGTCCCATCCGGCCCTGGTTCGGCCAACCAGGTTTCGGGCTCCAGTATCTGACGGGGCCTTCGATCCCCCAACTCGTCGCGGCCGGCAATCTCCGCCCGCTCAACTGAGGGCGGATCCTGGACCGGTGGACAGAACGGAACTCGTCCGGACCCTCCGCGACGAACAGGTGCCGGACGCGCTGTACGACATCCCGGGAGTGCGGGACATCCCGGTGCAGCCGGACGCGTACTACTACCTGCGGCCCGCGCCGGACGGCGGCTGGGAGACCGGCCTGCGGGAGCGGTCCCTGGACCGGGACACCAGCCGGTTCGCCACCGAGGACGAGGCGTGCCGGGATCTGCTGGAGAAACTGAGGGCCCGCCCGCGCCCGCCGGAGGGCGGGGGCGAGTCGATCGACGAGCTCCTCGCACAGGGCGAGGAGCTCAGGCGATGGGCCCGCGAGGAGGTCGAACGGGCGCTGCGGGAGCGACCGCCCGGCGACCAGGAGCGGTGACGACATGACACGCGCACAGACCAGGAGGCCGGCCGCCCCGCTGGAGGATGGGACGGCCGACCCCCTGGACGCTATGAGGGAAGCCCTTAGAACGCTGCCTCGTCCAGGTCCATCAGCCCCTTGTCGACCGACTCGGCCAGCGAGCGCTGCACCGAGACGCCCGGCAGCACCTCATGGGCGAAGAACTTCGCGACGGCGATCTTGCCCTCGTAGAAGGACCGGTCCTTGGTGGAGGCCGTGCCCAGCTTCTCGGCGGCCACGGCCGCGCCCTTGAGCAGCAGATATCCGATGATCACGTCACCGGAGGCCAGCAGCAGCCGGGTCGAGTTGAGACCGACCTTGTAGATCGAGCTGACGTCCTGCTCGGTGGCGGCCAGGTCGGTGAGCATCGCGCCGACGATCGCCTCCAGGTCCACCGCGGCCTGCGCGAGCTGGTCGCGGGCGGCCTCCAGGTCCTCGCCCCCGGCGGCCTCGGCCAGGAACTTCTTGATCTCCTCCGAGACGACGGTCAGCGCCTGGCCCTGGTCCCGGACGATCTTGCGGAAGAAGTAGTCCTGGCCCTGGATGGCGGTGGTGCCCTCGTACAGGGTGTCGATCTTGGCGTCCCGGATGTACTGCTCCAGCGGGTACTCCTGGAGGTAGCCGGAGCCGCCGATGGTCTGGAGGGACTGCGCCAGCTGCTCGTACGCCTTCTCCGAGCCGTAGCCCTTGACGATGGGCAGCAGCAGGTCGTTGAGGCGGTTGGCGGCGGAGGCGTCCTCGCCCGCTGCCTCCTTGATCAGGACCTCGTCCTGGACCGAGGCGGTGTAGAGCACCAGCGCGCGCAGGCCCTCCGCGTACGCCTTCTGCGTCATCAGCGAGCGGCGCACATCGGGGTGGTGGGTGATGGTCACCCGCGGGGCGGTCTTGTCGGTGAAGGCCGCCAGGTCCGGGCCCTGCACCCGCTCCTTGGCGTACTCCAGCGCGTTGAGGTAGCCGGTGGAGAGGGTGGCCATGGCCTTGGTGCCGACCATCATCCGGGCGAACTCGATGATCTTGAACATCTGGCGGATGCCGTCGTGCTTCTCGCCCAGGAGCCAGCCCTTGGCCGGGTGGTCGGCGCCGAAGGTCAGCTCGCAGGTGTTGGAGACCCGCAGACCCATCTTGTGCTCGACGTTGGTGGCGTACACGCCGTTGCGCGTCCCGAGCTCACCGGTCTCCCAGTCGAAGTCGTACTTGGGGACGACGAACAGCGACAGACCCTTGGTGCCGGGCCCCGCGCCCTCGCGGCGGGCCAGCACGAAGTGGATGATGTTGTCCGAGAGGTCGTGCTCACCGGAGGTGATGAACCGCTTCACACCCTCGATGTGCCAGCTGCCGTCCTCCTGCTGGGTCGCCTTGGTGCGGCCCGCGCCGACGTCGGAACCGGCGTCCGGCTCGGTCAGCACCATGGTGGAGCCCCACTGCTTGTCCACCATCAGCTGGGCGATCTTCAGCTGCTCCTCGGTTCCCTCGTCGTGGAGCACCCCCGCGAAGGCCGGGCCCGAGGCGTACATCCAGATCGGGGCGTTGGAGCCGAGGATGGTCTCGGCCGAGCCCCACAGCAGCGAGCGAGGGCAGGCGGTGCCGCCGAGCGACTCCGGGACGCCCAGCCGCCACCACTCGGCCTCCATGTAGGCCCGGTAGCTCTTCTTGAACGACTCGGGGAGCGGCGCCGTGTGGGTCTTGGGGTCGTAGACGGGCGGGTTCCGGTCGGAGTCGGCGTAGCTTTCGGCCAGCTCGTGCTCGGAGAGCCGGGCTATCTCGGCAAGCACGCTCTTGGCGGTGTCGACGTCCATCTCCGTGAACGGGCCGGTGCCGTACACCGTGTCGCGCCCGAGCACCTCGAAGAGGTTGAACTCGATGTCGCGGAGATTCGACTTGTAGTGCCCCATGGCGACGGCTCCGTAAGGATCGGGAGGCCAGGACCTCTGCGTTGACGCGTATCAGATCAGCTGATGCCATGATGCTACCCGTGGGTAATAAAGGGCAACCCTCAACCGGGTAACTGTGACTCAGTACGCTTCTGCGCATGTACGGCTACGACCAGAACGCGAGCGCAGGGCAGGGCTACGCCGCCCCGCCACCTCCGCCGCAACAGCAGCCGCATGCGTCACATCACGCGGCGGGTGCGGGGTACGGCCAGCAGCCGCTCTACCCGGAGCCCTCCCCGCCGTCGCTCGCCGACGCGGTGCGGGCCTTCACCACCGGATCGATGTCGGCCGAGGACTTCCAGCAGATCTTCGCCGGGTCGAAGGTCTACTGCCCGCGCGGTGACAACCCCGGCTTCCTGGCGCTGCACAACACCCAGCAGCCGGTGATCCCCATGTTCACCTCGCTCAAGGAGCTGCGGAGGTACGCGGGCAAGGAGTCCAAGTACTTCGTGATCACCGGCGCCGAGGTGATCGACCTGCTGCCCACCGGCTATGGCTTCGTCCTCGACATGGAGGGCGAGCACCGGATCGTCTTCGACGCGAAGGCGGTGGAGCAGATGGTGGACTTCGCCATGCGCCGCATGTACGGCTAGACCCGCATACGTCCGAAAAGCGCCATTTGCCCCCTAAGGTGCTCGGGCGGAAATAAAGGCCCTCTTGCGGGTCGTTCACCGTTCAATTAAGTTGAATGGTGAACGACCGAGGAGGCCGTCATGCCCGCAGTGACCGTAGAGAACCCGCTGACCCTGCCGCGCGTCGCGGCACCCGCCGAGGCACTACAGCGCCCCGTGCTCACCGTCACGACCGCTCCCAGCGGTTTCGAGGGCGAGGGCTTCCCGGTGCGCCGGGCCTTCGCCGGTATCGACTACAAGCACCTCGACCCGTTCATCATGATGGACCAGATGGGTGAGGTGGAGTACGCGCCGGGCGAGCCCAAGGGCACCCCCTGGCACCCCCACCGCGGCTTCGAGACCGTCACCTACATCATCGACGGCATCTTCGACCACCAGGACTCGCAGGGCGGTGGCGGCACGATCACCAACGGTGACACCCAGTGGATGACGGCCGGCTCCGGCCTCCTCCACATCGAGGCCCCGCCGGAGTCCCTGGTCATGTCGGGCGGCCTCTTCCACGGCCTCCAGCTGTGGGTGAACCTCCCGGCCAAGGACAAGATGATGCCCCCGCGCTACCAGGACATCCGCGGTGGCCAGGTCCAGCTGCTGAGCTCCCCCGACGGCGGCGCGCTGCTGCGCGTCATCGCCGGTGAGCTGGACGGTCACGCCGGTCCCGGGATCACGCACACCCCGATCACCATGGTGCACGCCACGCTTGCTCCGGGCGCGGAGATCACCCTGCCGTGGCGCGAGGACTTCAACGGCCTCGCGTATGTGCTCGCGGGCCGCGGTGCCGTCGGTGCCGAGCGGCGTCCGGTCCACCTGGGCCAGACCGCCGTCTTCGGAGCCGGTTCCGCGCTGACCGTGCGCGCGGACGAGAAGCAGGACTCCCATACGCCGGACCTGGAGGTCGTCCTCCTCGGTGGCCGGCCGATACGTGAGCCCATGGCGCACTACGGGCCGTTCGTGATGAACACCCGCGTGGAGCTCCAGCAGGCGTTCGAGGACTTCCAGAAGGGTCGGCTCGGCACGATCCCCGCGGTGCACGGGATGTCCGAGGGCGGGATGTAAGGCTCGCCGGGACGAGATGCGAACGAGCCCCGTCCGGATATGGACGGGGCTCGTCGGCGCTTACGGGCGGCTCACCCGTCTTTCCGTGTTGTCTCAGTGTTGCCCGGCGCGACGCTTCCGGGTCACGAACGCGGCTGCCGCGCCCGCACCTGCCAGCAGGGCACTGAGGGAGATGATCTTCAGCAGGCCGGACGTACCTGTGTTGGCCAGCGAACCACCGCCTCCGCTTGTCCCGGAGCCTCCGCCGGTGCCCGAGCCTCCGCTTGTCCCCGAGCCTCCGCTTGTCCCGGAGCCTCCGCCAGACTGGGGGCCTGGCTCGTTGGGCGGCTCAGAGGTGGGCGGCTGCGAGGACGGCGTGGGAGTCGGCGTGGGAGTCGGCGGTTTCTGCTTGGGGATGTACACGCCGGCGTCGATCGTGTGATCGACCTCTCCCGGCTTGTCCGGAGCCGTGACAGGCGCGCGTCCGTTGCACGGCCGCCCGGTCGTCGGCGGGGTCACATTCGAGTCATGTGCCCGGTTGGCACCGGCCCGCGGGAGCGTGAACCGCAGCTTGGTGGCCGGCGGCTGGGTCGGCACCTTGTCGGTGTCCGCGGTGCACACGTCGAACTGGACCGTGTACTTCGCACCCGGGTTGAGTTCGTAGGCGGCGCCGACGCCACCGAAGTAGTACTCGCCCGCGGCATCGGTCTTGGTCGTGGCGACCTGCTTGCCGTCGGCGTCCAGCAGGTTGATCGTCGCGTCCGGCAGCGGCACTTCGTTGCGACCCTCGGGGTCCTGGATCCCATTGTGGTCGCCGTCGAACCACACCCGGTTGCCGATCTGGATCGGCGCGTTCGCCGCCTCGTACGCGATATCGCCGAGCCCACCGGCCTTTCCGAACCCGCTCTGCTCCCGACTGACGAACTGGTACGCGTTGGCGTCCGGAGCGTTGCCCGGGCCCTGACCGGTCGTGACGTCGTGGTAACCGGTCCCGGAGGTCGCCACGTTGACGGTCGGGTCGAATTCCGTGCTGACGACCCACTGCTGCTGCGGAATGTAGGCCACCGACCCCAGCGCGGTCTCCAAGTGCGCGCCGCGGAAGAAGTCGCCCGGGAAGTACTCGACGACATCGTTGGCCTGGCCGCCATTGGTGGCGGGCGTGGCGTGGTTGGGGCAGCTTCCGGTGCCTTCCCACTCGTACCCACCGGTGGGAGCGGCACAGGCCATGGTGATATCGCCGCCGGCCATGCCGTTTTCCGGGCTGTTGTCGTTCGGCCTCGGGTCCAGTCCACCCCAGCTCACGACGTCCATGAACCGGTCGCGGAAACCGAGGATCATCGAACCGTCGCGAGTGAAGGCGAGGGAGGCGAGCTCCGGCTGCGGATCGATGAAGACGTTGCCCACCTTCCGTTCGTCCCACGTGGCCAGGGAGGTGTTCCACGGGTTCCAGTGGTTGGCCTGGACGACGTCGTCGGAACCGAAGACGGAGCCGCGCTTGGCGGTGAGCGGCTGGGTCAGCACGGTGTCGAACTGTCCGCCGTCGTAGGTGTAGACGACGGCTTTCAGGTCTTCGCGCTTCTGTGTGCTCTCCGCGCTGCACACGCCACCGACGTAGAGCTTGTTGTCGTGGACCTGAAGGCTGAACGGCCGCCAGTCACCGGGGCTCGCGCAGCCCGGGTCCGGGATGCGCACCGTCGCTTCGGGTGCGGATGCCGTGGTGCCGGTCGCGTCGAAGCTGACCAGTCTCCGGGTCAGCAGGTTCACCGCGTACAGCGTCGAGCCGTCCTCCGACAGGGCCAGGCCGCCGATGCTCTCCTTGCCCGGCGCATCGGTGAACCCGGCGTCCTTGATCATGTTGGAGGCGTCGTGCGACGTCGCCGTGGCGCCCGGCACCTTCGCGAACAGGGTCGGCGCGCTCCCACCGTCGGTCGGCGTGGTGTAGATCGCGTCACCACCCTCCGGACCGTACGGGGTGTACCGCCGGGCGAACGCGCCCTGGAAGATCCGCTTCCGGTCCTTGTCGTAGGCCAGCGCGAACGTCGTGCCCACCTGGGCCTGCGTGTTGAGCGTGGTCGGGCACGCCGTCTGGTCAGGACACGTACCTCGTTTGTCCGTCCCGAACGCCACCAGTGCCCGGGTGTCTTTCCCGTCGGCGGTGTTCTGGATCGGCACGAAATACCGCGAGTCCGGCAGCGCGTAATCGGCCGGGTTCCAGACCCCGGTAATGACCGAGTCGTCCTTGCCCTCCGATACGTCCACGAATGTCGTGAAGCTGTCGAAGTGGTTTTTTGCCGTCGAGGCCGGTGCCGCCCGCAGATACTTGTTGTACGGCGCCGGGACGGTGACGTCGACGCGGTACTGGCCGCCGGTCAGCTCGGTCGACTTCGAGACCACCACCTTTCCGGTGGCATCCGTGGTGCCGGTGACCCGATGGCCGGCCGGGTCCGACACCTTGACCTTCATGCCCCGCTGCGGCACGTCCATGGTCGTGTTGATCACGCCGGTGCCGAAGAAATCCCGCAGGACCTGAACCGTCAGGGTGCCGTCGCCAGTTGAGGCGGTGGCCGTCCCGGCGGTCGCGCCCATGGCGCTGCCCAGCAGAACGAAAGTGCAGAGACTCACTCGTGCCAGTGGACCCGTACGCTTCCCGGCTGTCCGGCGTAACCTTCCACATACTCTTCGCACAGCCATCACTCTCCCCTCGTGATGTGAACCGACCACCCGTTTCCGGCCGTGTATCCGCTTCCCGGTCCCGGGTGACACGTCGGTCATGAAAAGGGCCCACCGCTGTTTCGGTGGGCCCGGTCGTTCTTGGTCGTTCTGGCGGATGTGGCGAATTCAGGGACTCGGGAGTGCCATTCCCAGACGAGCCGCACTTGGCCTCGCTTCCCACATGGAAAAAGCACAACAGTCTGAATTGTCATCCTGAACCGCCCCACCAGCAGCGATACTGTAGCGGGTGTGACCCAAGATCGGGGGGAGAGTAGGGAATGAATAAGCGGAACGGGTTAGCGATGCGCCGGGTACGGAGTCTGAAAATCAGACACGTTTTCTCGCGGCGCGCGGCCGGTCGGCGCCGATGGCCGCGGCCACGCTGGGTGGTGGCCGCGGCCATCGGCGGTGTGGCCGTCGCGGTGGCCACGTTCCTGGTCGCCGACAGCGACTCCGCCCCCACCGGTCCAAGGGAATTGACCTCGGATCAGGCGGGCCGTCTGGCGGTCACGCGGTTCCTCAACTTCCAGGAGGGCGGGCGCGCCATGACGATCAACGTGCCGGGCACCGCCGGTGGGCTGATGATCACCGGATCCATCGACTACCGCCGCAAAATCGGTTACGGCGCGGTGCACGGCACCGGGCGCGATTCGTCCAGCGACGGGCTGATCCAGTGGACGGCCACCACGGTGTCCGTCCACCCGATGGCGAACACCCCGGCAAAGGCACCGGCACGGCCGCCGGAGTCGGGCTGGTCCAGCCGTCCGCTGCAGAGGTACGGCAGTTCGCTGGACAGTTCGCTGGCCATCGCGCTGAAGCTCGGCAGCGACCGGCCGGACAACGCCGAACTCTTGCCGCAGAACGGCGCCGCCTGGGTGGGACGGGACCGGTTGGACGGCCGTCAGGTGGACATCATGACCGGGCCGAGCGCCGCCCGTGCCACGCCCGGTACGGCGGGGGCGTCCGGTCCGGAGGGTGCCGTGCGCTACTGGATCGGTTCGGACGGCACCATGTACCGGGTTCGCGTCGGCGTGGCCTCCGCATCGCAGCCCGTGGTCATCGATTTCGACACCCAGAAGTACGTTCCGGTCCGGCCGGTACCGGGGGTCACCCCGGCGCGGTAGCCGCCACTCAGGACGTCAGCACCCGCGCGCCCGCGGCGAGCAGGGACGCCGACGGCAGCCGGAAGCCCGCCGTGTCCGGCAGCGCCGGAACGGCCGGAACAGCGGTGGCGCCCGTGGTCGTGGCGTTCGGGAACTGCGGCTGCCGCTTGGGCGCCGCCACATCGGTGAACGGGATACCGCCGGGTGCCGTCGGCTTCTCCCAGGTGCCGGACGGCGAGGGCGACCGGGCGGGACGCGGGCAGGGCGCGGTTGTCGCGAGCCGGGCGGGCACCGTCGTGCGCAGATCATTGCCGCGCAGGCAGTTGCCCCGACCCTTCGTGGCGGTGGGGAACGTCCAGCCGACGTCAACGCCGTTGGCGCCGAAGGTGTTGTCCAGGACCCGGTTGCCGTTCGGCGGTATGTCAGCGGTGGCGGTGACCACGATCCCGGCGTTGCTGTTGCCGGCGATTCGGTTGCGGACGAACTGGTTGTCGCTGCCGCCGTCGACGCCGATGCCGATGCCCCACCCGCCGTCGGCCTGTTCGGGGGTGGCCGCCTGCTGGTTGGCCGCGATCAGATTGCCCGCGATGACGGCGTCCCGCTGCGGGAGCAACTTCTCCTGGTGGTCGGAGTTGGTGGTGAGTCCGACCCGGTTGCCGACCAGGCGGTTACCGACCACGTACATGTCGCCACTGGCATTGGTGCCTTCGTAACCGACCGCGTTGAGTTCGGCGATGTTGTCCCGCACCACGACGCGACAGGGCTTGCACTGTCCGACGTAGATCCCCGAGTCGGCCGAGCCCGACGTGTACGAGTGCTCGATGACACCGTTCTGCGCGGAGAACGCGTAGATGCCGTACAGCCCGTTGCGGGTCGCGGTCACGTGGGAGACCAGGAACGACTTCAGGAAGGTGACGGGCTCATCGCCGGTGTCGTAGCCGCCGGACTGCCCCGGCGCTCCGGCGGCCGCCTTCGCCGAACCGGTGACCAGGACCCCGTTCTGTGTGTTGTTCTCCACGGTCAGGTTCTCGACGGCCACCCCGGGGGCGGCGACGACGATGCCGTTCGGCTGCCGTAACCGCCCGTCGAGGACGACCTTGGCCCGGGACTCGCCGCGAAGGGTGATGCGAGGCGTCGATATCCTCACCGCCTCGTGGTACACGCCCGGCGCGACCAGCACGAGATCGCCGGGCCGGGCCAGGGACACCGCGGCCGAGATCGTCGGGGCGTCGGCCGGCACGTTGATCGTCACGCGCGCACCGGACGGTCGTCGGCCCTGGTCCGATCCGTCATCGTCCGCGCCGCAGCCGACCAGTACGGGTGCCAGTGTTCCGAGCACCGCGGCCATCAGGCGAAGACGGAGACGAGGCATGGCCTCATCCTGGCACGGAGGCCGCCGACGTCGCAGGCGCTGATATGGATATGGCACAGTTCACACTGTGCGTCCAGCCGACTCCCAACCGTCACGCCGCGCGTTTCTCGGTGCCACCGGCACCGTGACCGCCGTCGGCCTCTCCGCCGGGTGCCAATCGAGTTCCGCCCCGCCGGACCGGGACGATGCCCCCGCGCCGACCCCGCCGGTGTCACCGACGGGCCGGTACCAGGCGGGCATCACGCTTCCGCGACCGGCCCAGCGGAACCTGCTGGCCGTGGTGGCCGACCTCGTTGACGTCGATGCCGCGGCCGTCCGTCCGCTGCTGGCCGAACTCGGCGAGGCCATCCGCGCCCTCACCGCGGGGACCGACGCACGACTGATGGGCCTGCCGCCCGGCGATCTGACCGTGACGGTCGGGGTGGGCCCCCGGCTGGTGCGCCAGGTCGATCCCGCCCTGCCCGGCGCGAAGGACCTCCCACGGTTCTCCCGCGAACAGATCGCCTCCCGGGCACGCGGCGGCGACCTGCTGATACAGATCTGCGCCGACGACGCCTTGGTGATACCGGTCGTGGCCGCCGCGCTTCTGGAGCAGGCCGGTGACCGGATACGGGAACGCTGGCGGCAGTCCGGAGTCCGCGGTGCGAACGTGCCGGTGGATCGGGACCTTGCCGCGCCACGGAACCTCTTCGGTTTCGTCGACGGCATCGTGGGCCCCCATACGAAGGCCGAACAACAACGCCACCTGTGGTTGGCCGGACCGGCTCAAGTCGCCGACGGCACCCTCGCCGTACTCCGGCGCATGGAACTCGACCTGCCTCGGTTCACCAGGCTGTCCGTCGCCGAACAGGAAGCGGTCTTCGGCCGGCGCCGGGCCACTGGTGTGCCCCTCTCCGGTGGCACCATCGCCTCGGGCCCGGACCTCGGCGCCAAAACGCCGGACGGGCGCTACCTCGTCCCGGTGGACGCCCACGCCCGCAGGGCGCACTCCACCGCGGTCGGCGTCGGCCTCATGCTCCGTCGCTCCTACAGCATCGACGGACCCGCCCCCGGCCTGCTCTTCATGAGCTTCCAGAACGACATTCGGACATTCACCAACACCCTCACCAGCATGGACAATTCCGACGCCCTGCTGGAATTCACGACCACGACCGCCAGTGCGACCTTCCTGATACTTCCCGGATTCGACGAACAACACCGGCTGGGTTCCCCGCTCTTCCGCTGAACGGCCCGGCCGCCCCGGCGCCATTCCGGCCGAGGGCTAGGCCCTGTCGGGCGAGGACGAGGCCGCGCCGTCCGGCGCGGCCTCGTACAGCTCGTACCAGATGCATTTGCCGTCGCCGCGCGGATCCACCCCCCAGTTGTCGGCCAGCAGCTCCATCAGCAGCAGGCCGCGCCCGGAGGAGGCCAGCTCGCCCGGGCGGCGGCGGTGCGGCAGCTCGTCGCTGCTGTCGGCGACGTCCAGCCGCAGCCGCCGGGTCCCGTGCCGCCCGCTGACCTCGGCCACCAGCAGGGCGTCCCCGTCGGTGTGCACCAGCACATTGGTGACCATCTCGGAGAGCATCAGCACCGCCGACTCCACCTGGTCCGGGTCCGCCCAGTCGTGCAGCATGTCGCGCAGCTGCCGGCGGGCGCCCGCTATCCGCTCCGGCTCGGCCTGCGCGACCGTGACCGCCGTACGCCGCACCGGCGCCGAACCGGGCCCGACCAGGCACACCTCCGCCTCCCGGCGGATCATCAGCAGCGCTATGTCATCCTCGCGCCGGTCCGCGAGCGGACCGGTGGTGTGGTGGGAGGGCGGCCCGTGCACCGCCTGCACCAGGGAGTCGGCGAGGATCTCGAGGTCGTCCGAGTCGAGCCCGCCGGAGCCGGCGTCCGGGGCGGCGGGCCGCTCGAAGACCTCCCGGATCCGGTCCCAGCCGGTCTCCAGATCGTGCCCGCCGGTCTCGATCAGCCCGTCGGTGCACATCAGCAGCGTCTCGCCGGGCTCCAGCACCACCCGGGTGGTCGGATAGTCGGTGTCCGGGTCGATGCCCAGCGGCAGCCCGCCCGCGGTGGGCCGGAGCATCATCGTGCCGTCGGCCAGCCGGACCGCGGGGTCGGGGTGGCCCGCGCGGGCGATGTCCAGGGTGCCCGCCACCGGGTCCACCTCCATATAGAGGCAGGTGGCGAACCTCGGGTCGTAGCGGTCGTCCGGGCCCTCGGGCTCGGCGAGACCGGCCAGGAAGCGGGAGGCGCGGGAGAGCACCGCGTCGGGATGGTGGCCCTCGGAGGCGTACGCCCGGACCGCGATCCTCAGCTGCCCCATGATCCCGGCGGCGCGCACATCGTGGCCCTGCACATCGCCGATTACCAGCGCGGTACGCCCCGAGGGCAGCCCGATCACGTCGTACCAGTCGCCGCCGACCTGGAGCCCGCCGCCGGTCGGCACATAGCGCGCGGCCACCGTCAGCCCCGGGATGTCGGGCTTGTCGGCGGGCAGCATCGAGCGCTGGAGCCCGTCCGCCAGCTCCCGCTCGGTCTCCTGGAGCGCGGTGCGGGACAGCGCCTGGGCCAGCATCCGGGCGATGGTGGTCAGCACCGAGCGCTCATCGGGCGAGAACGACACCGGATGGGCGAATCCGGCCATCCACGCGCCGATGGTGCGGCCCGCGACGATCAGCGGCAGAAACGCCCAGGACCGGCGGATGCGGGAGCGGCCCGGCGACCACCCGGCCGGGAACCGGCCGCGGTACTCCTCCGGTGTGGGCAGATAGACCGCCCGGCCGGTGCGCACCACCTCCGCCGCCGGATGGTCGGTGCTCAGCGCGATGTCGTGAAGGGGACGGTCGGTGCCCGCCCGCGGCCCGTGGTGGCCGATCACCGAGATCCGCTCGCCCTCGACGCCGAAGACCGCGAGCCCGTCCGGGGAGAAGCCCGGCATCGACAGCCCCGCCGCGACCCGCAGCACCTCGGCGGTGGACATCGCCTCCGCCAGCGCCCGCCCCGCGTCCAGCAGGAACACCTCGCGGTTGCGGCGCCAGTCGCCGGTGATCGGCGGGCCGCCCGCCGAGGTGCCCGGCAGCGGGTCGGGGACCTCCTGGAGGGTGCCGAGCAGGTAGTAGCCGTCGTCGCTGCCGCCCCGCGTTAGGGGACGGGAGCGGGTGCGCACGGTCCGCAGTACGGTGCCCTTCTCGTCCACGATGCGCAGCCGGGCCTCGGCCAGAGTGCCCTCGGCCACCGCGAGCTGGACTATCGCCTTGACCTCCAGCCAGTCCGCGGGGTGGAAACAGGCGCGGGCGGCGGCCTCGGGGAGGGTGACGGCCTCGGCGGGAAGGCCGACCAGCCGGGCGGCCTCCGCGTCATAGGCGACGGCGCCCGAGACACTGTCCCAGCGCCATAGGCCGGTCGCTATGGCGGCCAGCAGGTCCTCGGTGCGCATTGCGCTACCTTATGGGGATTTGCCAACCGCTTACCAGTGAGGGTCGCGGCGCCGGTAGGCTTGGCCGGAAGCTTCCCGAGGGTACGTACGCCTCCCGATCGACACGACTTGGATGAATGATGCATCGGTACCGGTCCCACACGTGTGGTCAGCTCCGCGCCGCTGACGTCGGCACCGACGTCCGGCTCTCCGGATGGCTCCACAATCGACGGAACCTGGGCGGCATCCTCTTCATCGATCTCCGCGACCACTATGGCCTGGTCCAGCTGGTGGTGCGCCCCGACACCCCCGCCAACGAGGCCCTGAGCTCCATCAGCAAGGAGACCGTCGTCCGGGTGGACGGCCGGGTCATCGAGCGCGGCGCGGACAACGTCAACCCCGAGCTGCCGACCGGCGCGATCGAGGTCGAGGTCGCCGACGTCGAGGTGCTCGGCGCCGCCGACCCGCTGCCCTTCACCGTCTTCCCCGAGGACGGGGTCGGCGAGGAGCGGCGGCTGGAGTACCGCTTCCTGGACCTGCGCCGCGAGCGCATGCACCGCAACATCATGCTGCGCTCCGCCGTCATCTCCGCCATCCGGCAGAAGATGACCGCGCAGGGCTTCAACGAGCTCGCGACCCCGATCCTGTCCGCCACCTCCCCCGAGGGCGCCCGGGACTTCCTGGTCCCCTCCCGGCTGCACGCGGGCAAGTTCTACGCGCTGCCGCAGGCCCCGCAGCAGTTCAAGCAGCTGCTGATGATCGCGGGCTTCGACCGCTACTTCCAGATCGCGCCCTGCTTCCGCGACGAGGACGCCCGCGCCGACCGCTCGCCGGGCGAGTTCTACCAGCTCGACGTCGAGATGAGCTTCGTCGAGCAGGAGGACGTCTTCGGCGTCATCGAGAAGGTCATGACCGAGCTCTTCGAGGAGTTCGGCGGCGGCCGCCATGTGACCTCGCCGTTCCCCAGGATCCCGTTCCGCGAGGCCATGCTCAAGTACGGCTCGGACAAGCCGGATCTGCGGGCCCAGCTGGAGCTGCGGGACGTCAGCCACATCTTCGAGGGCTCCGGCTTCAAGGCGTTCGCGGACAAGCACGTGCGCGCGCTGGCCGTGCCGGACACCGCCGAGCAGCCCCGGAAGTTCTTCGACCAGCTCGGTGAGTTCGCCTCTCTGCAGGGCGCCAAGGGGCTGGCCTGGGTCCGGCTCGGCGAGGACTCCAAGCTGACCGGCCCGATCGCGAAGTTCCTCACCGACGAGGACGTCGAGAAGCTGATCGCCGAGGTCGGGGGCAAGCCCGGCACGTCGATCTTCTTCGGCGCGGGCGACTTCGACGAGGTCTCCAAGATCATGGGCGCGGTGCGGGTCGAGGCCGCCAAGCGGGCCGGCCACTTCGAAGAGAACGTCTTCCGGTTCTGCTGGATCGTGGACTTCCCGATGTTCGAGCGGAACGAGGACACCGGGCAGATCGAGTTCTCCCACAACCCCTTCTCCATGCCGCAGGGCGGCCTGGAGGCCCTGGAGACCAAGGACCCGCTGGACATTCTGGCGTGGCAGTACGACATCGTGTGCAACGGTGTGGAGCTGTCCTCCGGTGCCATCCGGAACCACGAGCCGGAGGTCATGTACAAGGCGTTCGAGATCGCGGGCTACTCCCGGGAAGAGGTCGAGCGCGAATTCGGCGGCATGCTGCGGGCGTTCCACTTCGGCGCCCCGCCGCACGGCGGTATCGCCCCCGGCGTCGACCGCATCGTGATGCTGCTGGCCGATGAGCCCAACATCCGCGAGACCATCGCCTTCCCGCTCAACGGCAACGCCCAGGATCTGCTGATGGGCGCGCCCAGCGAGGTGGACGACACCCGGCTGCGCGAGCTGCACCTGTCGCTGCGCAAGCCGCCGCAGGTCAAGCAGGCGGAGAAGGCCGAGAAGACGGGCGAGAAGGCCGAGAAGCCCGCCGAGTAGGCGGGGCCGGACGAGACCCACGGGGCGGGGGCGTGCCGAACGGCGCGCCCCCGCCCCGTGTGTGGGGGGATGGCCGAATGCCGCTCTTCGCACAGCCATTCACAGCCGGTACCCATGGGGCTGCCAGGTTGCCTCCCTACTGTCCCGGCCCATGACCGAACAGCAGAGCAGCAACGGCCTCGAGCCGCAGCCCCAGCGGGACATGACGAGGCGGCGAGTCGTGGTGGCGGGCGGCGCGGCGGTCGCGGCGGCGGGCCTGGGAACGGCCGTCGCCACCACCGCCTCGGCGGGCGAGACCTCCGCCTCCGCCACCCCCTCGGCCGCCACGTCGTCCCCGTCCGGCGAGGTCTGTTACCGGCTCACCTCGGAGACCACCGAGGGGCCGTACTACATCGACGCCGACAAGATCAGAAAGGACATCACCGAGGGCAAGGAGGGCATTCCGATGACCCTCCGCCTCAAAGTGATCGACTCCGACAGCTGCAAACCCGTGGCCAAGGCGGCCGTCGACATCTGGCACTGCGACGCGCTCGGTCTCTACTCGGGTTACGAGAGCTCCAGCAGCGGTGGCGGTGGCACCCCGCCCACCGGGACCCCGCCGACCGGGACCCCGCCCACCGACGCCCCGACGGGCGCGCCGACCGGTGCCCCGCCCGGTGGCGGCCACCAGGAGCCGACCGACGACAAGCGGTATCTGCGCGGCACCCAGCTGACCGACCGGCACGGCTTCGTCGAATTCACCACCGTCTTCCCCGGCTGGTACCGGGGCCGCTGTGTGCATGTCCACACCAAGGTGCACATTGGCGGCAAGCTCACGGACGACGGCTACGAGGGCGGCCACACCTGCCACACCGGTCAGCTCTTCTTCGCCGAGGAGGCGGTGCTCGACTCGGCGAAGGTGGCCCCGTACAACACCAGCACCACCGAGCGCACCACCCTCGACGAGGACGGGATCTACCCCGGCAACGGCGCGCGGGGCGGGCTGCTGCGCCTGAAGTACCGCAAGGGAAGGATCGAGAAGGGCGTCGTCGGCAGCCTCACGCTGGGGGTCGACCCCGACGCGACTCACGACGGCACGGACCTCTGACGCCCTGGGGCCGTCTGAGCCCTGTGGTCCTCTGAGCCCTGGGGTCACAGCCTCCGGTCCACGCCGCACGGTGTGCCCCGGTCCGCGCGGGCGGCCCGGTGCACGGCGCGCAGCAGCCGCTTCGGCGTGGTCCGGTGCTGCCATAAGACGGCTTGGACGCCGTACTCCATCACCGCCATCAGCTCCGTCTCCCGGAGCTCGCCCGCGATCAGCACCACCCGCTGCCGACCGCCCCGCACCAGACGGCGCAGCTCCGCCCCGGCGCGGTCGTCGAGGCGCTCGGCGAGCATGACGGCGACGGCGCCGCGGGGATCGTCGCCGAGCGGGCATGGCCGGTCGACCAGCTCGACGCTGGGCTGATGCTGCAGATGACGCACGACCCCGGCCCGGCTGAGCGGGTCGGGGCCGTGGACCGTCACCGTGACACGCGCGTCCGGCACTGTGTTCCTCGATTTCCCGGTGGCTATGGACTCCACAGGGTCTTCGAGGGGGCTAAACGAACGGTTGCCGCGCGATCAACACGTGCGTGGGGGTGTTTTCCCCTCCCCGCCCCTTCCCGAACCAGGGGCGTTGCCCCTGGACCCCGGAGCCCCGCCACGCGGCGGAGCCGCATATCGGGCTCAGCCGCCGGGGTCTGGGGCGGAGCCCCAGTTACGGGAAGGGGCGGGGAGGGGAACAGCCCGCCGCAGGCGGTGCGATCCGTCCGTCGCCCTGGCTACGCGGCGCCGTTCCCGTTCTGCTCATCGCCGCCGAAGCGCTGCCGGAAGGCGTCCAGGTCCTCCTCGGTGATCTTCGCGAAGAGCACCGGGGGAACCGTGAAGGCCGTGCCCGCCGGGACCGACGCCAGCGCCTTCGCCTCCTCCTGGGCGACCCAGGTCGCGGTGTCCTCGCCCAGCGCGAACGCCGACCGCATGGCCCGCGCCGAGGCCGGGATGAACGGCTCGGAGACGATCGCGTAGAGGTGGATGAGGTTCATCGCGGTACGGAGGGTGAGGGCCGCGGCTTCCTGGTCGGTCTTGATCTCCAGCCAGGGGGCCTTCTCCTCCAGGTAGGAGTTGCCCGCGCTCCACAGGGCGCGCAGCGCCGCCGCGGCCTTGCGGAACTGGAGCGCGTCCATGTGCTCCTCGTATTCCGTCAGCAGCCGCGCGATCTCCTCGCCCAGGCGCTCCTCCGCCTCCCCGGCGGCCTTCCCGGCCGGGACCTCGTCGCCGAACCGCTTGCGGGAGAAGGACAGCACGCGGTTGACGAAGTTGCCGAGGGTGTCGGCCAGGTCCTTGTTGACGGTGGCGGTGAAGTGCTCCCAGGTGAAGGAGGTGTCGTCGGACTCCGGGGCGTTCGCCATCAGGAAGTAGCGCCAGTAGTCGGCGGGCAGCACCTCGAGCGCGGCGTCGGTGAACACCCCGCGCTTGGCGGAGGTGGAGAACTTCCCGCCGTAGTACGTCAGCCAGTTGAACGCCTTGACGTAGTCGACCTTCTTCCAGACGTCCCGGGTGCCGAGGAGGGTGGCCGGGAACATCACCGTGTGGAACGGGACGTTGTCCTTGGCCATGAACTCCGTGTAGCGGACCGTCCGGTCCACGTCATACCACCACGACTTCCAGTCGCGGTTCGCCGGGTCCTGGTCCGCCCACTCCTTCGTGGCTCCGATGTACTCGATCGGGGCGTCGAACCAGACGTAGAAGACCTTGCCCTCGGCAGCCAGCTCCGGCCAGGTGTCGGCCGGCACCGGCACGCCCCAGTCCAGGTCACGGGTGATCGCCCGGTCCTGGAGCCCCTCGTTCAGCCACTTGCGGGCGATTGAGGAGGCGAGCGTCGGCCAGTCCTTGCCGTGCTCGTCGACCCAGGCGGCGACCTCGTCCGCCAGCTTGGACTGGAGGAGGAAGAGGTGCTTGGTCTCCCGGACCTCCAGATCGCTGCTGCCGCTGATCGCGGAGCGGGCGTCGATCAGGTCGGTCGGGTCGAGCACACGGGTGCAGTTCTCGCACTGGTCGCCGCGGGCCCGGTCGTAGCCGCAGTGCGGGCAGGTGCCCTCGATGTAGCGGTCGGGGAGGAAGCGGCCGTCGGCGTTGGAGTACACCTGGCGGATCGAGCGCTCCTCGATGAAACCGTTCGCCTTGAGCTCCCGTGCGATCGTCTGGGTGATCTGCACGTTCTGCGCGGAGGAGCTGCGGCCGAAGTAGTCGAAGGCCAGCCCGAAGCCGTCGTAGATCGCCTTCTGCGCCTCATGCTGCTGGGCGCAGAACTCGTCGACCGGCAGCCCGGCCTCCTTGGCGGCCAGCTCGGCGGGGGTGCCGTGCTCATCGGTGGCGCAGATGTAGAGGACGTCATGGCCGCGCTGGCGCATATAGCGGGAGTAGACGTCGGCCGGGAGCATGGACCCCACCATGTTGCCCAGGTGCTTGATCCCGTTGATGTAGGGAAGGGCGCTGGTGATGAGGTGTCGAGCCATTGCAGGCTGCTCCCGAGTCGATACGGTAAGTGACTTTTCGCTCTGTTGAGCCGCCAATATCGTATCGGAGCGACGGGGGCCACCCGCGCGGCGTTTTTTCCGCGGCGGATGGCCCCCGGGGTGGCGCCGGGGTGGCGCCGGTGCGGCGCCGGATCGGGTGGGGCCGTTCGTCAGTCCTGCTCGCGGGCGGCCAGCCAGCCCGGGAACTTCTTCAGCAGCTCCCGGTACAGCTCGGCGTCGGCGACCGTACGGGGGTCGAGCCCGGCGTGGAAGAAGCCGGTGTTGTCGACGGCCCGCTTCTCCGGGACGGCGAGGGCGGGCGAGGTGTCCAGCTTCCGCAGGAAGTCGAACCCCTTCGCCTCCGGGTCCCCGAACGCCAGGAACTGCCAGAACAGCGGCAGCCCCGCCGCCTCGCACAGCGCCTTCTCGGCAGCGGTCTTGGTGGTGGGCGCGCCGTCCGTCTGGAAGATCACGAACGCGGGGTCGGTGGTGCCGGACGCCTTGTAGTGCTCGATGACGGCGTTGACGGCCGTGTGGTAGTTCGTCCGCCCCATGTGCCCGAGCGAGCCGTGCAGCTCCTCGATCCGGCCGGTGTGCTGGTCCAGCTCGAGGTCGGCGGTGCCGTCGATGTCGGTGGAGAAGAACACGACGGGCACAGTGCCGCTGGTGTCGAGCTGCGCCGACAGGGCGAGGGCCTGCTCGGCGAGGTGCGACACGGTGCCGTCCTTGAAGTACCCCCGCATCGACCCGGACCGGTCCAGCACGAGGTAGACGACCGCCCGCTGCCCACCCAGCCCGCTCTCCTGAAGGGCCTCCCCGGCCGCGCCGTACGCCCCGACCAGCCCAGGCGCCCGCGACGTGAGGTCGGCGAGGGGGATGGCGGCGGCGGGTGCCTCGGCCTTGGGCTCGGCGTCGGCACTTGCCTCCGCCGCCGGAGCCGCCGTGGCATCGCCGTCGACCGAGTGCTGGGGGGTGCTCGCGGCTGCGGGCGTGGCCTCCGCCGTGGCCTCCGGTTCGGCTTCCGCCTCTGCCTCTGCCGTGGCGGACTTGTCGTCGCCCTTGGTGGCGGGCGTGGCCTCGTCGGCAGCCTCTGCCGCTGCCTCACCCTCGGGCGCGGCGGGCTCTGCTGCCGCCTCGGTCGTCGCGGCGGCTTCCGGCTCCGCCTTGGCGGGTTCCGGCGCGGGGTCCTCCGCAACCTCGGCCTGGGGCGTGGTGTCGGCCCCCGCCACGGGAGCCTCGACCTCGACCTCGGCCTCGGCCTCGACCTCGGCCTCGGGGGTGCTCGCGGCTGCGGGCTCGGCTTCCGCCGCGGCGGGCTTGTCGTCGGCCTTGGGCTCGGCGTCGGCACTCGCCTCCGCCGCCGGGGCCTCGGCGGCTGTGGCCGCCTCGGGCGCGGTGGCGGGCTCCGCCTCCGCCTCGGCCCCGGCCGCCGGTTCGACGTCGGCTGCGGGGGCCGTGGTGTCGTCACCAGCCGCGGGCCTGGGCTCGGCGTCAGCGTCGGACGCGGCCTCCGACTTGGTGGCGGGTGCTTCCTTCTCGTCGGTCGCCGCCGCTGCCTCAACCGGAGTCTCTTCGGCGCCCGTCGACGTGTCCTCGTGCGCGGGGGACTTCAGGATCTCGTCGAGGGACTTCAGCGGGGCGGACAGGGCCGGGTCGTGCCCGGATTCGTCGTCCCGGGAGTCCGGGGCCGAGGCCGGGGCCGAGTCCGAGGCCGGGGCCTTGGTGACCGCGTCCGCGTCCGTGGTCGGCTCGGGCTCCGGCTCCGGCTCAGCCTTCGGCTCAGGCGCAGGCTCCGGCGCGGGCTCCGGCTCCGGCGCGGGCTCGGGCTCGGCGTCCGAGTCGGGCTTCCGCTCGGCCTTCTGGTCCACCGTCGGCTCCGCCGATGTGGGTTCCGCCGACTCCGGCTGGGGGTCCGGGACAACCGCCGCCTCCGGCGCAGCAGAAGAATCGTCCACCCCCGTGGTTCGGGAGCGGCCGAAAACTTTGCGCAGTAGGTCCCGTATGCCCATGGGAGATACCTCTCACGTGTCGAGTGCGGTGCATGGCGGTGCATGTCCGTGGTGCCGAAAGGCTAGCGGGCCCTTCGGCGGCCCTCTTCCGCCGATTCCGCTCGCGCTTCGTTCACCTCTGGTTCAGGCGTTCGTCGCCACCATGCGGTTCTACGCCCATAGCTTCGCCGCCAAAGGATCCCGACGTCATGTCGGCCCGGACCGCGTCGGAGTAATGCCCATGCGAGGCCCGGCGAAGCCCATACGTGAACACCCTTACGGAGGGGAAGACGTGCGCAACCTCCTGCCGCTCATCAGCTCACACCCGGGCGGTCGTTCCGCACTGACGTGCCGGTACCGCTGTGGTGACGCCTGCCTTCACGAGACGCCGAACACCAGCGACAACGCCTATGTGGGCGATGTCATCGCCGGTGCCGCCTCGCGCCGTGCCCTGCTGCGGGCCGGTGCCGTGGTGACCGTGGCGGCCGCGACCGGCGCGGTGGCGGTGGAGCGGGCGCCGCGGGCGTCCGCCGCGACGGGCGGCGCCGCCGCCGCCGAGCACAAGGCCGCCGCGAAGAGCAAGGCCGCCCGCGGCCTCCGCTTCGCGCCGGTCGCCCCCAACACCGAGGACACCGTGGTCGTCGCCGAGGGCCACGATCAGAACGTGGTGATCCGCTGGGGCGACCCGATTCTGCGTGGCGCGCCCGCGTTCGACCCGGACCAGCAGAGCGCCAAGGCCCAGGCGGCCCAGTTCGGTTACAACAACGACTACATGGCGGTCCTGGACGTCCCCGGCGAGCGGGACCATCAGCTGCTCGTGGTCAACCATGAGTACACCGACGAGGTGCTGATGTTCTCCGGCTACGACCCGGAGAACCCCACCCGCGAGCAGGCCGAGATCGGCTGGGCCGCGCACGGCCTGTCCGTGGTCGTGACGGCCGAGGAGCGCGGTCTTGGCCGGCTCACCGCGCTGTCCCGTCACCGCCTCAACCGCCGTATCACCGCGACCACTCCGTTCGAGGTCACCGGCCCGGCGGCGGGCAGCGAGCTGCTGCGCACCTCCGCCGACCCGACCGGCAAGCGGATCCTCGGCACGCTGAACAACTGCGGCGGCGGCATCACGCCGTGGGGCACGGTGCTCTCCGGCGAGGAGAACTTCAACCAGTACTTCGCCAACGGTGGTTCGGTCACCGACCCGGCCACCGCGGCCCGCCTCAAGCGGTACGGCATCACCGGTGCCGCCTCCGAGCGCAAGTGGGAACGGTTCGACGACCGTTTCGACGCGGCCAAGGAGCCGAACGAGACCAACCGCTTCGGCTGGGTGATCGAGATCGACCCGTTCGACCCCGAGTCCACCCCGCGCAAGCTGACCGCGCTGGGCCGCTTCAAGCACGAGGCCGCCGAGCCCCGGCTGACCACCGACGGCCGTCCGGTCCTCTACATGGGTGACGACGAGAAGTTCGACTACTTCTACAAGTTCGTCTCCGCCAAGCGGATGATGAAGGGCAACAGCCGCGTCGCCCGCGAGCACAACCGCACGCTGCTGGACGAGGGCACGCTGTACGTCGCCAAGTTCACCGGTGACAGCCCGTCCGCCGAGATCGACGGCTCCGGAAAGCTGCCGAAGGACGGCGAGTTCGACGGCGCCGGTGAGTGGATCCCGCTGGCCTGCGGCGACCGCTCCTTCGTGGAGGGCATGACCGCCGAGGAGGTCTACGTCTACACCCGCATCGCCGCCGACAAGGCGGGCGCGACGAAGATGGACCGCCCCGAGGACGTCGAACCGAGCCCGCGCACCGGCCGGGTCTACATCGCGCTGACCAACAACACCGACCGCGGCAAGGAGGGCAAGGCCCCCGCCGACGAGGCGAACCCGCGCAACGGCAACAAGCACGGCCAGATCCTGGAGCTGACCGAGCGCTGGAACAACGCGGGCTCCACCCGCTTCAACTGGCGGCTGTTCCTGGTCTGCGGCGACCCCGAGGACCCGAGCACCTACTTCGGCGGCTTCCCCAAGGACCAGGTCAGCCCGATCTCCTGCCCGGACAACATCACCTTCGACGCGTACGGCAACCTGTGGATCTCCACCGACGGCAACGCGCTCGGCAACCACGACGGGCTGTTCGGCGTGGCCACCGCGGGCAGCCGCCGCGGTGAGGTCAAGCAGTTCCTGACCGTGCCGAACGGCGCCGAGACCTGCGGTCCGATCGTGCAGGACCGGCGGGTGCTGGTGGCCGTGCAGCACCCGGGCGAGATCGACGGGGCGAGTGTGGAGAAGCCCGCGTCCACCTGGCCCGACGGGCCGGGCAAGCTGACCCGGCCGTCCGTGATCAGCGTCTGGCGGCGCGACGGCGGCGACATCGGCGCCTGACGCGGAGCGCTCAGCCCTCGCCCTCCGCGAGCCGCTTCAGCCGCTCGCGGGGGCCGCGCAGCGAACGGCCCCTGGTGTCCGTACGGGCCCAGGGGTCGTCCGCGAGCCGTTCGCCGACCGTCCGCAGCGTCCAGCGGTCGGCCCTCAGCTCCGGGTCGTCCAGCTCCCGCGCGTCGATGGGTGTGGCCACGGGGGCTCCGGGCCGGGCGCGCACCCCGTACGGGCTGACGGCGGTCTGGGCGTAGGCGTTGCGCTGGGTGTCCAGGTAGAGCCGGCCGCGCCGGTTGGCCTTGCGCGGCTCGGTGGTGAGCCGGTCGGGGTGGCGGGCGGCCAGCAGATCGGCGGCGTCGCGGGCGAAGGCCCGCACGGTGTCGAAGTCGGCGCGGCGGTCCAGCGGGACGATGACATGCAGTCCGCGCGAGCCGGTGGTCATCAGCAGCCCCGGCAGCCCGAGCTCGCCGAGCAGCCCGCAGCAGCGGCGGGCCGTCCAGCGCACCTCCTCGAAGCCCGACTCGCCCGACGAGGGGGGATCGAGGTCGAAGACCAGCCGGTCGGGGTGGTCGGGCCGGTCGGCCCGGGAGAGCCAGCGGTGCGGGGTGACGCACGCCTGGTCGGCGAGGTAGAGGAGAGTCGCGGTGTCGTCGCAGACCACATGGGTGACCTCACCGCCCTCCTTGGGGAGTACGGCGCGGCGCACCCAGTCCGGAAAGTAGTCGGGTGCGTTCTTCTGCATCAGCGGCTTGCCGCCGATTCCGTCCGGATGGCGTTCCATCATCAAAGGGCGGCCGCGCAACTGCGGAATGACGCGCCGGGAGACCGACCGGTAGTACTCGACGAGGTCCCACTTCGTGATCCCGTCGTCGGGGAACAGCTCTTTTTCCGGCCGGCTGACTCGTACGGTGTGGCCCCCGGTCCTGACGTTCCGTGCATCGGTCCGCTTCTCGCTCATATCGGACTCGGGTAACCACATGGATCGCTGACTAAACTCTGGAGTCAGGAAAACGGGAGAAGTTGAAAAGCGGGGGAAATCATGGTGAGACCAGGTTCGCTCGGCCCGCCGACGACGGATCGGCGCGGCCGCTGGGCGCAGAGCCCGCTCGCGCTGATGGACACCACGATGGACCAGTTGCGCACCCTGATCATGGTCCATGAGGCCGGTACGGCGCTGGGCGCGGCACGGATTCTCGGCCGCGAACAGTCCAGTGTGCAAAAGCAGATCGACACCATGAACCGGAACTTTCGCGAGCTTTGCGGCGAACCCCTCATACTCAAGCAGGGGCGCGGCAAGGACGTGCTGTTCACCGGCACCGGAGAAGCCCTGGTCGAATTGGCGCGCGGAACTCTCGGCGACTGGCTGGACGGCATCCATGAGTCACGGCGCCGCCTGGGAAAAACGCTGATGGTGGGCACCACCCGATTTACCCTCAGCTATCTGGCGGGCGCCGGGGAGCGGGTGGCCGAGGACTTCCGGCAGCGCGGTATCGAGCTCAAGGTCGGCCATGTGCGCACCCGGGACGTGCTGGCCAAGCTGCGCGCCAAGGATGTGGACCTGGTGTGCGGCTCCGTGGTGACCAGGCCCGAGGGCGACGATGAGCTCGCCGCCTTCGATGTGATGGAGTGGCGGCGCAGCGGGGTCTCGCTGCTGACCAATCTCTCCGAGGCCGAGCTGCCCGGCCCCACCGCCCCGACCAGCGCGCTGCGCACTCTGCCGCTGGTGGTCTCGGCGAGCGGGCTGATGGCCGGGGTGCTGCACACCTGGTTCGGCGGCGACTACCGCGGCAAGCTGCGCATCGCCGCCGAGATCGACACCGTCAACTACGGCTTCGAGCTGCTGCGCTCCGGGCTGCTGCGCGGCAGCATGCTGGTCACCAAGGGGGTCGCGGACGCGGCGGGCGATCCGAGGGTGGTCTACGGACGCGGGCTGCGCGCCGTCGAGCTGGTCAATGACACCGGGCCCCGGCTGGAGGTGCTGCTGGGCGCGTTCACCCGGCGCGGGGAGCGCGCGTCGTATGACCCGGCCCATCCGCTCAATCTGCTCTGGGACGCGCTCGCGCAGGAGAACGCGCGCTGGCAGCGGGAGCAGCGCTGGCCCACGGCGGGCCTTGAGCCCGATCCGTTCGAGCTGGCCAACTCCTACGACCCGAGCGAGAGCTGAGGCCCCCGGTCAGTCCTTGAGGCCCCGGTCAGCCCGTGAGCCCCTGGTCGACCCTCAGCTCTGCGGCCCGTACAGGTCCAGTTCCACCAGCAGCGCCCGGTGGTCGGTGTGCGGCAGATCCAGGAAGCGGGCCGTGCGCGGCCTCAAGCCCCGGCTGACCAGGACGTGGTCGATCTGCGCCCCCAGGAACGGGGTCGTGGCGCTCGGCCAGCTGGGTGTGCGGGACTCCCCGGTGGCCCGTGCGCTGTCCCGCAGCCCGGTGTCCAGGACGGCCCGGAAGGCGGCGTGGTCCTGGGTGGCGTTGAAGTCGCCCGCGATCAGCGTGGGTTCCCCGCCCCGCCCGTCCGCGTGGGCCCGCAGCCGCCCCAGCTCGGTGCGCCAGAGGTCCAGTTGCCCCGGCGTCGGCGGCATGGGATGGGCGACCTGCATCCGCAGCCGCTGCCCCGCGACCCGGACGACCGCGCCCGGCATCCGCAGCGTTCCGCGCACCCCCTCCGCCCGGGTCAGCGGATGGCGGCTGAGGATCGCCGAGCCCGCGGCGGCGCTGTCGCCGAGGGCGACGCTCCGGTACGGATAGGCCCTGCGGACGGCGGCCGAGTCCAGCGCCGCGGCGCACCGCGTATCGCACTCCTGCACCGCGACCAGGTCCGGCCGCTCCCGGCGCAGCGCGCTCAGCAGCCCCTCCCTGGCCTGCCCGAACTCGAGGTTCGCGGTCATCACCCGCAGCCGGGCGAGGACCGGTCCGCGCGGCTCGGGCGGGGAGCCGCCGTCGTACGGCTGGATGAACCACCCGGTGGCCGCCGCTGCCGCCAGTGCCCAGCCGCACCCCAGCGGCCAGCGCGCGGCCGTGCTCAGCAGCAGCCCGAGCGCCGCCGGGACCAGCAGCCAGGGCAGGAAGGCCAGCAGCTGCGGTATGGGGGTGATGCCGTCGGTGTCCGCGGCCCGGCACAGCACCACCACGCTGACCACGGCCAGGGGCGGCACCGCGCACCAGGCCGCCCACCGCCGGGCCCGTCCGCCGGGGAGCCGTAGCAGCCGGGCGACGGCGCGCGGCAGCCGGGCGACGGCGCCCCGGGCGCCGCGTGGTGCCGGTGGGCGGCCGGGGCCCGCGGCTTGGTCCTCCGCGACTGTCGTCTCCACGCTGGGCCTCTCGATCGGGGGGCGCACATTCTCTCGTACGCATTGGCGAGCGGCCCTGACGTTCACGCCGGGCAAGCGAACAGTTGTCTCATGGGTCGCTGGGGCGGCTGATCGTTGGGGAAGCGGCGGTCGTGTGTGTGGTGGTCGTACTACGGTCCGATGTCATGAAGCTGGTTGTGCAGGTGAAGCTGCTGCCGACGCCGGAGCAGGCGTCGGTCCTGGAGGCGACCCTGCGCGTCTGTAACCGGGCCGCCACCTACGCCTCGCAGGTTGCCTTCGCCAAGGAGCTGAAGGACCGCAACGGCCTCCAGAAGGAGGTGTACGCGGATCTGAAGGCGAGATTCGGGCTGTCGGCCCAACCGGCGGTGCGGGCGGTGAAAAAGGTCGTCGATGCCTATGCGACGCTGAGGGCCAACCTGTGGGCGGGGACCCTGGGCCCGCCCACATCCAAGCGCTACCGTAAGGCCATCGGCGCCCCCATCGGCTTTCGTCCGGAGGCGGCCCAGCCGTTCGACGATCGCTGCCTGTCCTGGCAGTACGACGCACGCACGGTATCGATCTGGACGATGGCCGGGCGGATGCGCGGCATCCGGTTCGCTTGCTCGCCCGACCAGCTCAAGATGCTCGTCGCCCATCGCAAGGGCGAGAGCGACCTGGTGTGCCGGGGTGGGAAGTGGTTCTTGATCGCCACCTGCGACCTGCCCGACCCGGAGGTGTACGAACCGGTCGACTGGATCGGAGTCGACCGGGGCATCGTGAACCTCGCCACCACATCCGACGGCACGAACTACCAGGGCCGCCGCCTGTCCCGCTACCGGCGCTGGCAGGCCCGCAAACGCGCCGAACTCCAGGGGAAGACAAGCCGCTCTGCCCGGCGGCGTCTGGCCCGCCGTAAGCGAAAGGAACAGCGTCATGCCGCCCATGTGAACCATCGCGTCAGCAAGGAGATCGTGTCCGTCGCGCAACGCACCGGGCGCGGCTTCGCCGTCGAGGATCTCGGCGGGATCCGCAAGCGGGTACGGTTACGCCGCGACCAGCGGGGCGCCCTCTCCTCCTGGCCCTTCCACCAGCTGGGACAGCACCTTGCCTACAAGTGCCGCAAGGCCGGGGTGCCGTTCCTCGAAGTGGATGCGGCCTACACCTCGCAGCGCTGTCCGCGCTGTGGGCACACCGAGCGGGCCAACCGGCCCGATCGGGACTGTTTTCGCTGTCGTCGGTGTGGGCTCGCTGGCCTCGCCGATGTCGTCGCCGGGGTCAATGTGCGCGATCGCGCACGCTCGGCGTGGGTGTTTGTCACCGCACCCGCACCCGCACCCCACCCCTGACAACTGCTCGGGTTGGGTGGATGCGACCCGTGACCGTCCTGTCGTAGGGGGTAGTCGGGAGCGCGATGAGGTGTGCACGGCCGAGCGCAACAAACTCGGCCGTGCACGACTGAGAAGGTGACCCACACCGGATACGGCACCCCGAGGGCCCCGCTCACCCGCCGCCGCGCAGCGCCAGCACCGCCTCGACCGTGTCAGCCTGGTCCGCCGGTTTGTCCTCCCGGTAGCGCAGCACCCGCGCGAACCGCAGCGTGACGCCCGCCGGATAGCGGGACGAGCGCTGGAGCCCGTCGAAGGCCACCTCGACCACCAGTTCCGGCCGCACCCGCACCACCCAGCCGTCGTCGCTCACCGCGATCCCCAGCAGCGCCTCCGTCTGCCACTCCAGCATCACGTCGGTCAGCCCCTTGAACGTCTTGCCCAGCATCACGTACGTGCCGTCCGGCGCCCGCGCGCCCAGATGGAGGTTGGACAGCTTCCCGGTGCGGCGGCCGTGCCCCCACTCCGCCGCCAGCACCACCAGGTCCAGCGTGTGCACCGGCTTGACCTTCAGCCAGGACGCCCCGCGCCGGCCCGCGCCGTACGGCGCCTCCAGCCCCTTGACCAGCACCCCCTCATGCCCCCGGGCCAGCACGTCCGCCGCGAACTCACCGGCCGCCCGCCGGGTTTCCGGATCCGCCGGGTCCTCGGCCACCAGCCGCCGCACCCGCCGGGGCCCGGGGGCGATCCGGGCCAGTTCGGCATGGCGCTCACGGGTCGGGAGGTCGAGCAGATCGCGGTCGTCCACCACGAGCAGATCGAAGAAGACGGGGGACAGCGGCAGCGCGGCCGACGCCCCGGCCACATCGAGCCGCGAGCCGACCCGGCCGGAGGTCTCCTGGAACGGCCGGGGCCGCCCCTCCGCGTCCAGCAGGATCACCTCGCCGTCGAGGATCGCCCGGTCCACCGCCAGCTCCCGCGCCGCCGTGACCACCTCCGGCAGCCGATCGGTGATCTCGTCGAGGGTGCGGGTGTAGATCCGTACCTCCTCGCCGTCCCGGTGCACCTGTACCCGGATCCCGTCCAGCTTCTCCTCGACCGCGCACGCCCCCAGCCGGTCCATGGCCTCGTCGAGGTCCTTGGCGCTCTGCGCGAGCATCGGCAGCACCGGCCGCCCCACCTCGAGCCGGAAGTCGGCCAGCGCCTCGGGGCCCCGCGCCAGCAGCGCCTCGGCCACCGCGCCCAGCGACCCGCCGAGCATCACCGCGCGCCGCACCTCGGCGGCCGGTGCGCCGACCGCCTCGGCGAGCCCCTCCACGGCCAGCCCCTCCAGCGCTCCCTGCCGCAGCTCCCCGCCGATCAGGCCGAGCAGAAAGCCCTGCTCCTCCTCGGTAGCGGCCGACAGCAGTTCGCCCACAAGCCGTTTGCGGGCCGCCGTCGCACCGGTGCCGGCGATCGCCGCGACCCGGCTCAGGGCCTCGTCCACATCGAGCACCGCGAGCGTCGGCTCGGTGGCGGGTTCCCGCCGGTGGCGCAGGGTGGACCAGCCCACTCCGGTGCGGCGCTGGGGCAGCTTGCCCGCGAGGTAGGTGATCACCACGGCCGCCTCGGCCGGTTCCGTACGCCGGAACAGCCGGGCCAGCGCGGCGATCTTCTCCGAGCGGGCGGAGGTGGCCGCGACCTGGCGGGAGGTCAGCGCGACATCAGCCAGCAGCATGGCTCCAGCCTGCCCCGCGCCCTGCCGGGAAGCCAGGCATCACGTCCCTCAGGCGGTGCGGCCAGCCTCGGGGTGTCCCGTCTCGGGGCGTCCCGTCTCCGCGCGTCCCGCGCCGCCACGGCTCGGCCCGGCGCACAGCGCCCAGATCACGAGGGCGTCGATGATGAGCAGCACCGTGGCCCAGAGCGGGTAGTACGGCAGCCACAGGAAGTTGGCGATGAGCGCGAGCCCGGCCAGCACCACGCCCGTGACACGGGCCCACATCGCACCGGTGAACACCGCGAATCCCGCGACCACCACGGCGATCCCGAGGGCCAGGTGGACCCAGCCCCATCCGGCGAGGTCGTACTGGAAGATATAGCTCTGCGTGACCAGGAAGACCCGGTCGGTCCGGATGGCCGAGATGCCCTGGGCCAGGTTCATCAGACCGCCGAAGATCATCATGACCCCAGCGAAGACGAGCCATCCGCTCACCGCCCGGTGCATATGGCCCGGAGCGGCCCCTGTCTGAACTCCACCGGCGTGACTGGCCATGTCGGGCTCCTTCGTCCGGCGCGATCGGCGCCGCCACGACACCGATTCGCGGTAATAAGGGTGAATTACCCTTTTCTCAGATTTGCATAGACGTCCGTCTTCGGCATCTCGCCCACCGTGGGTCCGCCATCGGCTCGCTCCGAGTTCGCCATGCAAACGGAAAGTCGCACATCATATGCGGAAAGTGAGGGCCGCCGGGCCGCCGGAAGGGGAGATTCGCCATCCAAGAATTCCCGGTGTAGATGTATGTGTATGGCCCGGTTTAAGGGTCGATCGTGGGCTGCCCGCATGTTCCCCGGTCGGCGCCCACGGAGTCGGCGGCGGGAACGTCCGGAGGTGGCGGGCCGGCGCTTTCAATGGCGGCCGAACGTTCGCAGCGTCGCCGGGCAGGTCTTCATCCTCCAGCTCGTGATCGTGCTGCTGCTCGGCGCGGCGGCCACCGTCGCCCTGGTGCTCCAGGTGCGGCACGACGCCACCGACGAGGCCCGCAGCCGGTCCGTCGCGGTGGCCGAGTCCTTCGCCAACTCCCCGGGTATCGTCCAGGCCCTGCACAGCCCCGACCCCACCAAGGTGCTCCAGCCGAAGGCCGAGGCCGCCCGGAAGAGAACCGGGCTCGACTTCGTCGTGGTCACGAACGACAAGGGCATCCGGTACACGCACCCCAAGCTCAACCGGATCGGCAAGCACTACGTCGGCAACATCGGCCCGGCGCTGCACGGGCACACCACCGTCGATACCGGCCCCGGCACACTGGGCGAGGCGATGGACGCCGTGGCACCCATCTTCGACAGAAACCACAAGGTCGTCGGCTTGGTCGGCGCGGGGATCACGATCAAGAAGGTGAGCGGGCTCGCCAACCGCCAGCTGCCGCTCCTCGTCGGCGCCGTCTCCGCGTCACTCGTCCTCGCCACCGGCGGCACCGCGCTGGTGAGCAGGCGTCTGCGGCGGCAGACCCGTGGCCTGGACCCGATCGAGATGACGCGGATGTACGAGCACCATGACGCGGTGCTGCACTCGGTGCGCGAGGGCGTGCTGATCGTCGGCGACGACGGGCGGCTGGTGCTCACCAACGACGAGGCGTCCCGGCTGCTCGACCTGCCGCCGCGGCCGGAGGGGCGGCTGGTCGACGACCTGGGCCTGGAGCCCCATGTCGCCGACGTCCTGGCCTCCGGGCGCGATGTCACCGACGAGGTGCTGGTGGCCGGCGACCGGCTGCTGGCCATCAACAACCGGCTGACCGACCGCGACGGCGGCCCGCCCGGCAGCGTCGCCACCCTGCGCGACTCCACCGAGCTGCGCGCCCTCTCCGGCCGTGCCGAAGTGGCCCAGAAGCGGCTCAAGCTGCTGTACGACGCGAGCGTGGAGATCGGCACCACGCTCGACGTCGTCCGGACCGCCGAGGAGCTGGCGCAGGTGGCGGTGGACCGCTTCGCCGACTTCGTCACGGTCGACCTGGCGGAGACCGTGGCGCGCGGCGAGGAGCCGCTGGCGGTCGGCGGTGTCGAGATGCGCCGGGAGGCGGCCCACGGCATCCGGCCCAACCACCCCTTCTATCCGGTCGGCAAGGTGTTCTCGTTCGTTCCGTCCTCGCCCCAGGCGTTCGGGCTGAGCGGGGGCGAGCCGGTCGTGGAGTCCGACCTCTCCGAGGCCACCGGCTGGCAGGCCCAGGACCCCGAGCAGACCGCCAAGGTCATCGAGTACGGCGTCCGGTCGCTGGTCACCGTGCCGTTGCGGGCGCGTGGCGTGCTGCTGGGCGTGGTCAACTTCTGGCGGATGAAGCAGCGCGAGCCCTTCGAGCAGGAAGAGGTGTCCCTCGCCGAGGAGCTCGCCTCGCACGCCGCGGTCTGCATCGACAACGCCCGCCGCTACACCCGCGAGCACACCATGGCGGTGACCCTCCAGCACAGCCTGCTGCCCCGCGCCCTGCCCAGCCAGAGCGCCCTGGACGTGGCCTTCCGCTATTTGCCGGCCGAGTCGGGGGTCGGGGGCGACTGGTTCGACGTCATTCCGCTGCCGGGGGCGCGGGTGGCGCTGGTGGTGGGCGATGTGGTGGGGCACGGTCTGCACGCGGCGGCGACGATGGGGCGGCTGCGGACGGCGGTGCACAACTTCTCCACGCTCGACCTCCCGCCCGATGAGATCCTCTCCCACCTGGACGATCTGATCGCCCGGATCGACCAGGACGAGGGCCCTGGCGGCCTGGACGGTGACGGCAGCGGTGGCAGTGAGGGGATCACGGGAGCCACGTGTCTGTACGCGATCTACGATCCGGTGACGCGGCGTTGCACGATGGCGCGGGCCGGTCATCCGCCGCCCGCGCTGGTGCGTCCGGACGGCTCGGTGGAGTTCCTGGAACTTCCCGCCGGGCCGCCGCTGGGCCTGGGCGGGCTGCCGTTCGAGACCGCCGAGGTCGAGCTGGCCCAGGGCAGCCATCTCGTCCTCTATACGGACGGGCTCATCGAGGACCGCCGCCGGGAGATCGACACCGGTCTGGAGATGCTGCGCCGCGCCCTGTCCCACCCCGGCCGGACCCCCGATGAGATCTGCACCGGGGTGCTGGACGCGCTGCTGCCCAGCAATCCGAGCGATGACATCGCCCTGATCGCCGCCCGGACCCGGGTCGTGGGCGCCGACCGCGTGGCCGCCTGGGAGGTGCCGTCCGACCCCGCCGCCGTATCCGGAGTGCGCGCCGAGGTCATGCGGAAGCTGGCGGAGTGGGGGCTGGACGAGGCCGCGTTCACCGCCGAGCTGGTGCTCAGCGAGCTGATCACCAACGCCATCCGGCACGCCACCGGCCCGATCCGGGTGCAGATCCTCCGCGACCGCGCGCTGATCTGCGAGGTCTCCGACACCAGCAGCACCTCTCCGCATCTGCGATACGCGGCGACGATGGACGAGGGCGGCCGGGGGCTGTTCCTGGTCGCGCAGTTCGCGGAGCGCTGGGGCACCCGCTACACCTCGGACGGCAAGGTCATCTGGGCCGAGCTGGCGATTCCGTAGCGTCGCCGGGCGGACCGGCGGCGGCGGCGTCAATGGCGGCGCACATGGCGGAGTCAGTGGCGGCGCACATGGCGGAGTCAATGGCAGCGTCATATGCGTCCGGAACATGACGCTTCACAGCCTCTCGATTTGACGGGCCGTCATGATCCATGTGCTGAGAGGGCCCGGTCAAACCGACGTGACTCTACTAACATGTGGCGCCCACGGCTTGATGTCCGCGTGGTCCAGCCAAAATCCCTCAACGCGCCCATGAGGACCTGATAGATGTCAGCACACATATCCAGCCATCCGTACAAAGGGCCCTCGGTGACGCGCGGGGCCCTGACCGTCCCCCTGCTGGCAGCCGTCGTCGCCGCCGGAGCGGGACTGTGGGTGACCACCGCGGTGCCATCCGCCCAGCGCGCCTTCGTCGCCGTCTTCTGCGGGGCCGCCGCCGTGCTGCTGGGGGTGGCGCTCGCCGTCGCCGCCAACCGCTCGCGGACCATCGCCCGTCTCCAGGAGCGGGTCACCTCGCTGGAGACCGCGGCCGCCGCGCGGGAGATCGAGGCCACCCGGCTCGCCGAGGAAACGATTCCGTCCGCGGTGCGGCAACTGCGCGAGGGGGGCTCGGTGGAAACCGTGGTCACCCGCATGGAGCGCCCCACCAGCCGGGCCCATCAGTATCTGCTGCGGACCCTGCTGCGCGAGATCGGCGACGGTGAGCGCATGCGCGCCTCCGCGATGGCCGCGTGCGCCAACGCCGCGGGCCGCGTCCAGGCGCTGGCCACCAGCATGCTGGCCGACCTCCGGGAGATGGAGAACCGCCACGACGAGACCGTCCTCGGCGATCTGCTGAAGCTGGACCACACCACCGCCCAGGCGGGCCGGATCGCGGACAGCATCGCGGTGCTGACCGGTGCCCGCTCCGGGCGCCGCTGGACCAAGCCGATCGTCATGGAGTCCGTGCTGCGTGGCGCGATCGGCCGGATCAGCGCCTTCCAGCGGGTACGGGTCCACTCGACCAGCAACGCCGCGGTGGCCGGTTACGCGGCCGAGGGCGTCATGCACGCCCTCGCCGAACTGATGGACAACGCCGCCAGCTTCTCGCCTCCCACCGAGGAGGTGCATGTGTACGTCGAGGAGACGCACGCGGGCGTCGTGGTGACCGTCGAGGACGGTGGCCTGGTGATGGGCCCGGCCGCCCTGGACCGCGCCCAGAAGGCCGTCTCCTCCGAGAGCCTGGACCTGATGACCCTGTCCGGCACCCGGCTGGGCCTCGCGGTTGTCGGCTGTCTGGCCCGCAAGCATGGGCTCACCGTCTCCTTCCGGCCGTCCGCGCGCGGCGGCACCGGTGTCGTCGTCCTGATCCCGCAGCAGCTGGTCACGCACATCAACCAGGACGCCGTCGTCCTCGACACGCCGGGCACCGTCCGCACGGGGGTCCCCCGGCGGACGTCCGCCACGTCGACCGCCACGAGCGCGTCCACCGCCACGGTCGCGCCCGCTCCCAGCGCGCCCGCCCCGACCGCGTCCGCTCCGGCCGCCGCGCCGTCCGCGTCGCCGGAGACCGCTCCGGCATCTCCGGCCGCCGCGCCGTCGTCCGCGCCGGAGCCGTCCGCGCAGCCCTCGCGGGTCAATGGACTGCCCAAGCGGCGCCGTGGCGAGACGCTGGCCGCCGCCACCCGCGCGGCCACCCAGGCGGCCGAGACGGAACCCAAGCCCAAGACCAGCCGTCCACGACCCGAGGAAGCCGGAGCCCGCTTCGGCGCCTTCCGCCAGGCGGCCCGCGGTACTTCTTCCGCCGGTGCCCCGTGTGACACCGAGCCTTCGGTATCCGCAGATCACACCGAGTCCGCCGAGTCCGCCGAGTCCGCCGAGTCCGCCGAGTCCGCCGAGCCTGCCGGGAACGACAAGCCGTGACAGAAGGAACGCCGATGAACACCACCGACCGCAGCTTGGACTGGCTGTTGGAGAACCTGCTGGAGAAGACCCCGGGCTCGCGCCACGCCCTGGTGCTGTCACGGGACGGCCTCAAGCTGTGTCTCTCCTCCGGGTTGTCCGTGGACCAGGCCGATCAGCTGGCGGCCATCGCGTCGGGCATCCAGAGCCTCGCCCATGGCGCGTCCATCGAGTTCGGCGACGGAAGCGGCGGCGTACGGCAGTCGATGACGGAGTTCCACGGGGGAATTCTGTTCATCGTCGAGGCCGGCGAAGGCGCCCATCTCGCCGTGGTGGCCCATGACGATGCCGATGTCGGCATCATCGGCCACAACATGAACGAGCTGGTCGAGCAGATCGGCGACCATCTCCGGGCCGCTCCGCGGGTGGAAGCGGGCGGCAGCGGCGGCGGGGCGAAGGCATGATCCGAGGGCCGCTGGACAAGGAGGGGCCGGACCGGCTGTATACCGTCACCGGCGGCCGCAGCCGGGCCGACGAGAGCCGGTTCGACATGGTCACGCTGATCGTCAGCGAAAGCGATCCCACCCCAGGGATGCAGTCCGAGCACGTCAAGATCCTGCGGATGTGCCGCCGCCCCCTGTCGGTCGTGGAGATCTCCTCGTATCTGGAACTGCCCGTCAGCGTGGTCAAGATCCTGCTGTGCGACCTGCTGGACACCGGCCGGATCACCGCGCGCCATCCGCATGCGGCCCGCCCCGGCGGCCGGCTGCCCGGTCCCGAAACCCTGAAGAAGGTGCTCGTTGCACTCCAGAATCTCTGAGACCACCGTGAGCACCGCGCTCCCCGGCGGCGCCGGGCACGCCCCGCTGCAGGAGAGCGCGAGCAACGGTCTGAAGATCGTGATCGTCGGCGGGTTCGGCGTCGGCAAGACGACGATGGTGCAGTCCGTCAGCGAGATCCGCCCGCTCAGCACCGAGGAGACGATGACGCAGGCGGGCATCGGCATCGACGACGCCTCGTTCGTGCGCCACAAGACCACCACCACGGTGGCCTTCGACTTCGGCCGGATCAGCCTGGACGAGCAGATGGTGCTCTATCTGTTCGGCGCCCCGGGCCAGGAGCGGTTCTGGTTCCTGTGGGACCGGCTGTTCTCCGGGACGCTGGGCGCGGTCGTCCTGGTGGACACCAACCGGCTCTCCGACTCCTGGTACGCGCTGGACCGGCTGGAGCACCACGGCACCCCGTTCATCGTGGCCCGCAACAACTTCACCGAGCCGCAGCACACGCTGGAGGAGGTGCGGGAGGCCCTCGACCTCCCGCCCGAGGTGCCGATGATCGAATGCGACGCCCGCAAGCGCGACTCCAGCAAGGCCGTACTGGTCGCGCTCGCCCGCTACCTCTACTCCCTGTCCACCAACGGCTCCGCCGGGGAGACCACCGCGTGACCACCCCTGACCCCACGTCCCCGCTGGATGCCCTGCCCGGGGCCGCACCCGAGCCCGTCTTCCCATCGGCCCCCGCACCGCCCGACGGGGTGGTGCCCCCCGGGTCGGTGCCGCTGGACTACGGGCGGTTCCGGGACGAACCGATGGGGCTCTACCGCGAACTGCTCCGGGACCACGGCCCGGTCGTGCCCGTCCTGCTGGACGGCAAGATCCCCGTCTGGACGGTGCTCGGCTACCGCGAGGTGGTCCGGGTCACCACCGACCCCAACCTCTTCGCCCGTGACTCCCGCCGCTGGCACTCCTGGCATCTCGTACCGCCCGACTGGGAGTTGACGACCTTCGTCGGCTACCGCCCCACCATGCTCTTCAGCGAGGGTGCCGATCACCAGCGGCGGTCCGAGGCCATCTGCGACGGTCTCGCGTCGGTGGACCAGTTCGAGCTGCGCGCACAGTGCGAGCGCGTAGCCGACCGGCTGATCGACACCTTCGCGGGCAGCGGCCGGGCCGATCTGGTGGCCGAGTACGCCAGCCAGATCCCGCTGCGGGTGGTGACCCGCCTCTACGGCCTGGACGACACCGAAGCCGCCGCCATCCAGGACGATTCGCTCCACCTCACCGGGAACGACGCCCCCATCGCGCTGCAGAAGATGCAGACCCGGATGGAGACGCTGATCAAGCGCGTCCGGGAGAACCCCGACCAGCTCAGCGTCGCCGCCCATCTGGTGTCCCACCCCGCCGGGCTCACCGACGACGAGATCATCAACGACCTGCTCGGCTCCATCTACGCCGTCCAGCAGCCCACCAGCGACCTGATCGGCAACGCCCTCCGGCTGATGCTGACGGACGAACGGTTCGCCATCACCCTCTCCGGCGGCCGCCGCAGCGTCGGCCAGGCGCTCAACGAGGTGCTGTGGGAGGACACCCCGGTCCCGTTCTGGATCGGCCGCTGGGCCGCCCAGGACACCATGCTCGGCGGCCGCCGCATCAGGAAGGGCGACTGCCTGATGCTCGGCCTCGCCGCGGCCAACGCCGACCCCGACGTCCGCCCGGACTTCCACTCCGGCGCCGGCGGCAACCAGGCCCATATGGCCTTCAGCCACGGCAAACACGGCTGCCCCCCGGCCGCCCGCGAAATCGCCGAGGTCATCGCCACCGCCGCCATCGAGGTCCTCCTCGACCGCCTCCCGGACGTCACCCTCTCCGTCCCCGCGGACGAGCTCGAATGGCACGTCACCCTGATGATGCGCGGCGTGGCCGCCCTCCCCGCCGAATTCACCCCGGCCCACCTGCACTGACTCTCCGCCGTCCCCCGGTGGGCGCCGCACCACCGGGGGACCGGGACGGCCAGGACGTCCTGGACCGAGTGGAACCATTGCCCGCGCTGATCCCTGTTGGACAGTGGTTTCACGGCTCCGGGACACTGAGCGTGCACCACGTCCGTTTGCCGTCCTGGCTGGTGCCCCAATCCTCGGCGAGTGCGTCGACGATGAACATCCCTCGACCACTCTCCTCGCCTGGAGCGGGACACTTGACCGTCGGATGACCTGGAGCACCGTCACTCACTTCGATGCGGACCTCGCCCTTCTCGTGTGAGAGGGAAAGACCGACCTCATCCCCTTCCCCGTATCGGACGGCATTGGTGACCAGCTCGCTGATGAGCAACTGGGCCGTTTCCACACAGTTGGCGAGCCCCCACCGTCGGAGGCGGGCGGCACCGAGGTGTCGGAGTCGCGCCACCTGTTGAGGGGTCCGATGGCAAGACACGATGATGTGGTGGGGCTGGTCCATGCCTCTCCCAGGCAACCTTGCGGGGCTGTTCCATGTGTCGATCGCGCGGGAGGTATGCGCTGCGTGGCGGCGTGTCCCGAGTCGGCCCGTATCAAGGCTCGCAACGCCTTCGCTTCGGGAGCGATCGCAGTCAGCAAGGCATGCGTCATAGCGTGTCCTTCACACGTCAACAGCGGAGAATGCCGAATTGCCCGGCACGAAGTGCTCGCCGCGGAGATGCCCTCCAAGGCCGACCCCTGTCAGCGCAACGGCGAACGCAGAGCGGCTTGACGCCTCAAGCGTGACGGGCATCTCGGCGCAGATCCACCCTCAAAGGGTCGGCACAGTGACCACGACCTCATGCACAGCTTTGAGCAGACTGACGTCAGAGTCGGGTCAGAGTCCCTCAATCACCCATGAACGGTTCGAGTCGAGGGAATCCCTGCCGTAGCGTCGTGACCACGCGCTGGATACACCGCACAAGGGGGCATCGATGGCAACGCTCCTCCGAGTCCTGTTGGACCAGCAGGGCTGGAAGAACTACGCGAGCTTCGCCCATCAATTCCGACTGGCGGCACGAAGCCTGGCTCAGGAGACGGGCGAGGCGTCCCTGGCGACACTCACGCTCTCCGAGAGCACCTTCGAGCGTTGGTACTTCGGGAAAGTGACGCCGCAGAATGACGCCCGACGAGTGCTCACCCACCTGTTCAAGCGGCCGATCAACCAGCTTCTCGCCGACGTTCCCCATCCGGTCGAGCCGCCACCCCTGGACTACGGTGCGGTCAGCCCCGGCGCGCCGCATACCGAACTCCGCGCCGACCATGACGCGGATCCGTATTGGATGGAAAGGCACGCAGCCATGGCCGCAAGGCGCGCAATCCGATTCGCCATGGGCGCGGAGCGCAGCGAGGTGGGGCAGGAGACCCTGAGCTACCTCCAGGACGAGGCCCGTCGCATCGCGGAGATCTACGTTCGCGTCCCCCTGGGGACCATCCTGGATGACCTCATCCACAACCAGAACGAGACGTTCCGTCTGCTGGAGAGCGGCAACGCAAAGCCGTCACATGTCCGGGACCTCTATCTCCTGGGCTCACTCCAGTCCGGGATGCTCGCCAAAGCGAGCCACGATCTGGGGGATCCGCAGTCGGCCATGATGCAGGCCCGCACCGCGGTGGTCTGCGCCGACCAGGCCGAGCATCGAGGCATGAGTGCCTGGGTTCGAGGGCTTCAGTCCCTCATTTCGTATTGGGCCGACCGGCCCGAGGACGCCCTGCACTATGCCCGTCAGGGAACCTCCACGGGAACCGGGCTACGAGGCAGCATCACCATCTGGCTTGCCGGTCTGGAAGCGCGGGCCGCCGCTTTGGTGGGTGATGCGGAGACTGTCCACGCAGCCAACCGCCGCGCCGAAGAACTGCGGGACCGCACCGTGCCGGACGACCTGGACGCATTCGGCGGAGACTTCCACTTCCCGCAAGCCAAGCAGGCGTACTACGACGTCGAAGCCTGTGTCCTGCTCGGAGACGGCAGCAGCAACCTCGTAAGGCGCGCGGAGGATGCGGTGCGAAGCTATAGCGACCCCGAAGCTCCTCACTGGGCATTCGGCGATCAGGCCGGTACACATGCGGACCTGGCCCTCGCCCGGCTCTGCACAGGGGACTTGGACGGCGCAGTTGAAGCAGTTCAACCCGTACTCGACCTTCCGCCCAGCCAACGCAACGCCGGCATCATCGGCTCCCTTCAGCGGGTCAGGAGCTCTCTCATGCGCGGTATGGTGCGAGACGCGCGGGCAGCCAAGGAGTTGCGCGAGGAAATCGCAGCGTTCAGTAGTCGGCCGACACTTGCCCTGCCGAGCTGAGCGTCGAGAGTAGAGTCCCGCCATGTATCCGGTAATTCGCCACGGCATTCGCCTCTCACTTCGCGAACTCACCGTCGATGACGTGGACGCGGTCCTGGCGATCTACGGAAGCCCCGCCGCCACCGAGCACCTGAGCTTCACACCGCGCTCACGCGACGAGGTCAGCGGCATCGTCGAGCGGTCGGTGGACTCGGCGACGGTGACCCCACGCCAACAATACGCACTCGCTGTCGTCGAACGGGACAGACGCGAACTGATCGGATTCGCCCGCCTCGCTCTCGACCCGCATCAACAACGTGCAGCCACCATTGGATTCGCGCTGCGCCCCGACAGCTGGGGAGTGGGCTATGGCAGAGAGACCGTGCGCCTCCTCCTCAACCTCGCCTTCGCCGACCTGAACCTCCACCGGGTCTGGGCCGCTCGGGCTCCCCTCAATGTCGCCTCGGAGAAGACGCTCCTGGCGTCAGGCATGACAGAAGAGGGTCGAATCCGCGGCCACGTGCACGTACGGGGGGCCTGGCGGGACTCCATCGTCTATGGAGTGCTCCGCGAGGAATGGGACGGACAAGGCGACCACCGGTAGTCGCCTGTCGGCGACTCAGCGAATAGGGGGACGGCGCTGCCTCCCCCTTGGCGACGACCACACGCAGCCAGCGCCTGCCATGCGCGGCGCCGCTCCGAGAGGCGGCGCGACGTTGAACCTGTTCCCACGCCCCTCTCCGTGAAGAAAGGGAACGCCATGGACGTGCCGACCAGCACCGCCGGTACCGAACTCGACGAGCTCGGCAAGTTCTTTGCCCTCTACGCCGAACGCCAGTCACGCGGTGATGACCGTGTGATGCCGATGTTCTCCGCCCGCATCGATGCCGCATGGCACCGTCTGGCAACCGACTCGGCGGCCTTGGCCTCGTTCTGCCACCGTTACGCGGGCATCCCCGTCGGCCACGCGCCGGTCAAGGGCTCGGGGTGCGTGGACCCAATCCGCCAGGGCCCTGCCCTCTCCTCTTCTACTGAGCCAGGTGAACGTCGGCGATCCCGCAGCGGTGGGTCTTTGCCCGTACATGAACGCGGTGGCCAGAAACTGCCCATATCTGTCCCTGGCGACGCGGACCGGGCAGACACGGGGGATGCGTTACCGGCCCACTCCGGGCACCGGCCTGGAGACCATTGCGTCCGAGGTGTTCGCCATCGCTGTGGAAGCCGCCGAGGATGTGCGTAGGCGCCGAGCGGCAGGTGCCCGACTGGCGTGCGCCGTGATTGCGGTCGAAATCGCACCGCACCTCGGCCAACGTGTGCTGACCTGGCCGCACTGGGTTCTTAAGGCCGCCTACGGTCCGGTCGGCGTCGTGGCGGGCAAGTTCTGGCCGGAGCAGACGGCAACCGACCGCAGGGGACGGCCGGTGGTCCCGCCACCGCTTCCACTGCTCGCGGTGCGCGCTGCGGTGCCCGCCGTGGATGCCGGACTTCTATCCCGCACGCCGCGCCTGGCCGCCGTCGTCGGGCACGCCCAAGACGATGGCCGGGACGTCTTCGCCGTGGTCGGCGGGCTGAGTGGGGACCTTGATGTGACATGGTCGCGAATGCGGTCCTGGGCGGCTCATCAGCTGAAGGAGAGGTACCCCATGACGGATGAGAGAGCGCCGTGGGCGGCTCCCGTAAGAGCCCTGGCCGCATATCTGGCCGAGCGTGGTGAACAGGTCACCGGCGCCCGGAGGGTTTCCGACCGGCGTGGGTCGAGGGCATGGCAGGTAGTGGCGGCAAACGGCCGGTACGCGCTGAAGGCCAACGCCGAAGGAGACCACGTGGAGCGCGACAAACGCGCCGAGCTCGATCGGGAGGCGCGCGTCATCGCCGAACTCGATCGTCTGGCCGCCATCCCGTCCGGCTACCTGGTCGGGGCCGGGCACTGGGAGGCAGGCCACTGGCTGGCGGTGACCTGGGCGCCGGGCGCCCCCATGTGGAACGCCCTCGCCCCGGCTCGGCACGACGGCAGCCCGCACACTCGTCGCCTCCTCACCACATGCGCCCGGTCGATGGCGAGTGCCGGAGCGGCCCTCCACGCCGCCGGATGGGTCCATGCCGACATCCAGCCCACCAACACGCTGGTCACCGAGGACGGAACGGCCACGCTGATCGACTATGCGTTGGCGTGCGGTCCTGTGACTCCCGGTCGACCGGACCTGGAGACCGGCCGCGTGCCGTACCGAGGGGCCCTCACTCACACCACGGCTCCGGAAATCGCCCAGGCCGTGCTGGACACCTCCGAGTCCGAGCACATCCCCGTCGCAGCGGCATCCGATGTATGGGCGCTGGGCGCGTCGCTGTTCTGGTGCTGGACGGGGCAGCGGCCCGTGCCCTATCGCGAGCCGAGCGGTCCGCGACAAGAAAGGTTGCGGGATATCGCCGAGGGAATCACTCATGATCTCGCCTTGGTGCGACCGTGGCCGTTCCCGGCGTTCGAAGAGGCTCTGATGGCCTGTCTGCACCCGGATCCGCACAAGCGCCCCACGTCCGGTGAACTGACGGCCATCCTCGCAGGAATGACCTCGTGAGGGCTCGGCGTGCCACGAGTGCCGACGCACAGGAGCTCGTACGACTGCGGCACGTCATGTTCACCAGTCTGGGGCCCGTGCCGTCGGACGACACGTGGACGCGAAGGTGCCTGGGTGCCTTCGCCGAGCGACTGGAGCACGATCCGTCGCTCGTAGCGTTCGTGATCGGTGTCCCCGGCTCCGGACCACTGCTGTCCTGTGCCGTTGGCGAATACACAAGACGTCTCCCCAGCCCTCGATCCACCGCCGCCAACGTCGGACACGTGCACTCCGTGATCACCGACCCCTCGCACCGGCGTCGAGGCCATGGGCGGGCCTGCCTGATCGCCCTCGTGCAGTGGCTCGCCGAACACGACTGCTCACACGTACAGCTTCGTGCCTCGGCCGAAGGGCACGTGCTGTACGAACAGATTGGCTTCCACACCGTGAACGACGTCCACATGGTGTGGATGCCGCCGACAGCGCAACCTCGGGCGGGCTCAGAGGGCGGTCACTGAGCGGAGCCGGGCGCAGGGTAGGCCCAACGTGGCCCCTGGCAGCCCCGTCTTCGAGTCGTCGAAGTCCTCCTCGACCGCATCCCGGACGTCACCCTCTCTGCCCCTCGGACGACCGGTCATTCCTCCGCGTCGCGGACCAGGAGTGGTCCGACGACGAGCGGGGACGGGGCCTGGCCGTGGTGGAGGCGACCGCCTGGCGATGGGAGGTCGATCCGCTGCCCTGGGGGGAGGCGAGTGTGGGGGGAGTTGAGATGTGGGCTCGAGGGGTGAGGCCGGTGGGACCGGGGCCGGGCGCCACCGCGAGCGTCGGCCCATGGCGGGCCGTTTCGGTTCAGCACAACGGCACCAAGGGAGCGGCAATGAGCACCGTATTAGAGAGCCCGGCGGCTTCCCCGACGACCGCGCCGAGGGTGGTCGAGCTGGAGATCACCGGAGCCTGTCAGCTCCAATGCACGCAGTGCTTTGCCAAGTCGGGGCCGACCGGCACGCGCGGCGCGATGACGGCCGACGATTGGCGTCGGGTGATCAGCGACGCGGCTGCACTGGGCGCGCGCGAGGTGCAGCTCATCGGCGGTGAGCCGACCACGCATCCGGCATGGGCCGGATTGGTCGACCACGCGCTGAGTCTCGGTCTTCACGTCGAGGTCTACAGCAACTTGTTCCACATCAAGCCGGGTTGGTGGCGCCTGCTGGCCCGCGAGGGCGTGAAGCTGGCCACCAGCTACTACAGTGACCGTGCCGAGGAACACGACGCCATCACGACCCGACCGGGCAGCTACGAACGCACCCGGGCGAACATCGCCGAGGCTGTTCGGCGCGGTATCCCGCTGCGTGTCGGCATCGTGTCCGTGCTGTTGGGTCAGCGTGTGGGCGAGGCACGTCGGGAGCTGGAAGCGCTCGGCGTGACGGCGATACGCACGGACCGCTTGCGGCGCCTCGGCCGTGCCTCGCTGCCCGGGGCGGGGGCGGACACGGCGGAGCTGTGCGGGCGGTGCGGGCACGGACAGGTGGCCGTCCTGCCCTCGGGCGACGTGACCCCGTGTGTGATGGCGCGGTGGCTGACCACCGGCAACGTCCGGGAACGGGGCTTGGCCGCGATCCTGGGCGGCGAGGCATGGGCCGAGACGCTGAGCGCGATTCCGGCCCGCGCTGGGGGAGGTCCGTGTGACCCTGACTGCAAGCCCGCGTCGGACGGCGGCGACTGCTCGCCCGCCGAGCAGGAAGCATGCGACCCGAAGTACGACGAATGAGGCGGTTCATGGACTGGAAGCCCCACGCCGAACGTCTCGCGGCCGAGGTGGCCCCGCCCGTCTCTCGGTGGCGAGACGTGGTGGCCTCCACCCCCCGGCACCTCTTCGTGCCCCGGTGGTGGGAACCGGCGAGCGGCGGCACGTGGGCGTTGCGCGACGGGCCGGCGGACGAGGCTGCGTGGCTGCGTGCGGCCTACTCCGACACGTCCCTGGTGACCCGCGTCGGCCCGCTGCACGCCGACCGGGCAGGCCCCGATGACCGGCCGCGCGGCGTGCCCACATCGTCGAGCACCATGCCCAGCCTGGTGGTGCGCATGCTGCGCCACGGGCTGTTGTACGACGGCGCCGACCTCGGCCTCATCGGCACGGGTACCGGGGCCAGTACCGCCCTCGCCGCGCGGCGTCTCGGGGACAAGCATGTCACGGCCATGGATGTGGACCCGTACCTGACCGGGACGGCGGCCGATCGGCTTGCCTCTCTGGGCCTGTCCCCCCAAGTGGTCACCTGTGATGTCACGCGGCCGCTCCCGGGGGACTTCGACCGCATCGTGTCGATGGTGGCGTTGCGCAACCTCGCCAGCGTGACAGCCGCGCTGCGCCCCGGCGGGCGCCTGGTGACCACGCTCGCCCGTATGAGCGTGATCGTCACGGCCGACAAGGACGCCGACGGCTGCGCGCGCGGGGTCGTCGAGTGGGACCGGGCCGGGTTCATGAGCACCCGCACCGGGGCCGACTACCCGCCGGGGACGGAAGAGCTGTTCGCGGCCGTACGGGACCGCGAGGGCGAGCAGACGATCGAGGGCCGCTATCCGGTGCTCAACGTCGCGGAGGCGTGGGACGTGCGCGCCATGCTCGAACTCACCGCGCCCGGTGTCGAGACCCACTACGAGGAGCGCGGCGAGCAGCGCACGGCATGGCTCGTGCACGCCGACGGCTCATGGGCGCGCGCTTCGGCGACGTGGATCGACCCGCCCACGGTCCACCAAGGCGGCCCGCGGCGCCTGTGGACCGTGCTCGAACGCATCCGGCACCGGCTGAACGCTGAAGGCGGCTTGCCGATCTACGGTAGCCGCGTCCACATCACGCCTGACGGCGTGTGTCACTTCACGCGGGGCAAGTGGTCGGCCTCCTACGGCTGACCTCACCCGGCCGCCCCGCCCTGAAGACCATGAGCAAGAAGAGGAGCGTGCAGGACCTTCCTTCCCCTCGTGAGGAAGGTCCGGCAAACTCTGCGCCATGTTGGCTTAATGCGCTGTCGCGCGCATTAAGTAACGGGTGTCACACTAGCGAGGGGTGTGTACGCCGTGCAATGGGTTACCGGGCGTTCGGCGCCCGGACGTCGTGAAGATCTGGTGCTCACGAAGGTGGAGGGGCCGTAGAGTCGGCGCGTCATGACAGAGCGACCACCGCATGGGTCGGCTCGCCCCGGGGGGCGTACGGCCCGGACTCGGGCCGCCGTGTTGGCGGCCGCTTACGAGGAGCTCGACCGCGACTCGTTCGCCGAGCTCACCCTCGATCGGCTCGCGCGGCGGTCGGGGGTGCATGTGTCGACCATCCGGCGCCGCTGGCGCACGGTGGAGGGGGTGGTCGTCGATCTGCTGGCCGAGCGCAGTTCGACGCTGCCCACCCCGGACACCGGTGACTTCCACCGGGACCTGAGGGAACTCACCCAGGCCATCGCGGACTTCAACAACGCCCTGCGCAACCGCAATGTCATGCAGGGGCTGCTCGCGGCCGCCGCGCATGACGTCCGGGTCGAGGAGATCGTCCGTAACGCGTTCGTCCGGCGGACCGCGGAGGTGACCCTGATCGTGCGGAACGCGGTGGAGCGGGGGGACATCCCCGAGGAGACCGACGCGTGGGAGGTCATCGCCTCGCTGGGGGCGCCGCTTTACTACCGGGTGCTCATCCTGCGCGGGTCCATCGACGATCGGCTGGTGCACACCACCGTCGAGGCGACGTATCAGGCGGCCCGGTCCGGGGTGTTCGTGCGGAAGGGGTGATGGCGCCCCGCGGCCCCCGGAGCGGACCCCGGGGGGCGAGGGGCGCCATCGGCGGGCGTCAGGAGGACGCGCCGCGAGCCTTGAGCATGTCGGCCATCAGCTGGATCTCCGACTGCTGGCCCTGGACCATCGTCTGGGCCAGATGCTTCTCGGTCGAGTCCTTGACCAGCTCGACCGCCCCCTTCGCCATCTCGACGCCGCCCTTGTGATGGGCGGTCATCAGCTTCAGGTAGAGCACCTCGGCCGCCTTCCCCTTGGCCTTGCGCAACTCGTCGAGCTGGCTGTTGGTGGCCATGCCCGGCATGAGCGAGCCGTCGTGCGGCTTGTACGTGGAGCCCATGCCCTTCATCGAGCCGTGGTCCATGCCCTCCATGCCGTCCGACGACGCGTGCTTCATCCACGTCATCGGCGGGTCCTCGGACGTCTTGTCCAGCCCCCACATGTCCAGCCAGCCCTGGAGCATCCCGGCCTGGGTGGCCTGGGTGCTGGCGATGTCGAACGCCAGCCGCCGCACCTCGTCGTCGCCGGTGCGGTCGCGCACGATGAACGACATCTCCACCGCCTGCTGATGGTGGACGGACATGTCGCGGGCGAAACCGGCCTCGGCCGAGGTGTCCTTCGGCGTCCCCGTGTCGGTCGAGCCCTCCGAGCGGTCGCTCGTCAGCCACAGCACCGCGACCGCCACCAGCGTCAGCAGGGCGAGGGCGGCGGCGATTCCCGCCACCAGCGGCTGGCGGGAGGCGCGTCCGACGGCTGTCCCGTCGCTCACGAAGTCTTCCCGTTGGTGCAGTAGGCGCCGGGCTCGGGCGTCTGCTTGCCCTGGACGAACTTCTTGAAGAAGTCGGCCACCCGCGGGTCGGACGCCTGTCGGACGTCGAGCTGATTGCCCCAGGCGTTGAGGACGATCGGCGCGTCCTGCTCCTGGTAGGGGCTCATCAACGAGTACGGGGTCTTCTTGACCCGCGCCGAGAGGGCGGCGACGTCCTCCTTCGACGCCTTGTCGGTGTACGTCACCCACACCGCGCCGTGCTCCAGCGAGTGCACCGCGTTCTCCTTGGCCAGCGGCTTGGTGTAGACATCGCCGTTGCAGTTCTGCCAGACCTGGTTGTGGTTTCCGCCGACCGGCGGCGACATCGCGTACTTCACCGAGCCCTGGACATGTGTCCGGCCCAGGTTCTTCCAGGTCTTCATGCCCTTGAACTCGCCGGTCTTCACGACCGACGAGACCACCTTGGCCTCCTTCTTCTCCTTCTTGTCGCTCGCGTCGACGAGGAAGTAGCCCCCGACGGCCAGTCCGGCGACGATCACCGTGACCGAGGTGATGGTGATGATCCGGTACCGGCGCTCGCGCGCCTTCTCGGCGCGGCGCAACTCCTCTATCTTCGCGCGGCGGTCGGCCGCCGCGCCCTTCGTCTTCGATCCCTTGGAGCCCATGGCTGTCCTCAACCTCGCAGTTCGCGCAGTTCGCGCTGTTCGCACACTGGATGGGTGGAGCGGTGCATCGCGGTGACCGGCGTCGGCCTAGGTCCGAAGTACTTGGAGCTGGTGGAGGCCGAGGGCGCGGACGGGACGGTCCGGCGGCGCCCGGGCGGAGTCCGGGTCCGGGCGGCCGTCGGGCGGCGGAACCTCGGCGAGGGAGGGCGGGGGTACGGGCGTGGGCACCAGGGCCTGGACGATTCTCTGGGGGCCCGCGACACAGTTGTCGCTTCCGGTGCCCGAGCCGGAGGTGTCGAACGGGCGGTGCCCCGGAGCCGGATACGCGACCGGGTCCTCGTGCGGCTGGGCCCGCGCGGTCTCCGCCAGGGGGTGCGGGCACCCCGTCGACAGGGCGTCGTGGCCGGCGGCGGGATGGACGCACGAGGGCGCCACCCATATCGCCGCGGCGAGCAGCAGCACGGCACGGCAGAGGACGGAAGGCACGGTGCCGCGCACCGGGTCCCTCCGTATGTGGCCCCTCCGTATGCGGGGCTCTCCTCCGCGCTGCCCTCTGCCCATCGCGCCAGATCGTAACCACTGCGACTGTCGCGACTGAATGGGTCCATGGCGGAACGCGGCAAACGCCTGGTGGCGGCCCGGTGTCAGCAGCTGGTGGCGGCCCGGTGTCAGCCGCGCCGCCACCCCCGGCGTCCGGATGACCGTGGAGGGACGCCCCTCAGGAGGCGCGGGTCAGCAGACGCCCTCCGGGTCAGTAGACGCCCTCGATCACGACCTCGTCGTCGAACATCGCCACCGGCCCCACATCGGCCACCGAGTCCCCGACCCCGCCCTCCGGCGGCGGGACGCGGATCGCCAGATCGCGCTCGAGGTTGCCCGGCAGCAGGGCGGACTTGCTGACGTGGTTCATCACCACCTGGCCGCGCTCGCCGTACGGCACCGGCCGCCCGCTCGCCGGGTCCACCACCGAGAAGATGACGAACGGCGTACGCGGATCGAAGACACACGGCTCGTCCGGGCCGAGCCCCAGCCGCTCGGTGGCACCGCCGAGGATCATGGTGTTGCCGTAGGTGCCGTAGAGCTCACAGCCGGGGAAGACCTCGGTACGCAGCAGATCGCGGGTGTCGGCGTCCATATGGGCGCCGCCCCACATGATGCCCTTGACCTTCTCCCCGATCAGCTCGATGAGGTCGTCGTGCCGGGCCAGCCGCTCCAGCAGCGGCGGGGTGGTCATCAGCACCCCGATGTCCTGGGTGCGCAGGACGTGCGCCGCCTGCTCCACCAGATGGTTCACATAGGCGTCGGTCTCCTCGGCCTTCCCGGCGGAGATCAGCTTCTTCACCCACCGCGGATCCATGTCGACGCGGAACATCAGCCCACCGTGCCGGGCGGCCGTGCCCGCGACCATCTCGCCGACCATATGGGGGCCGCTGGGCGCGATGGCGAGCCAGTCCACCCCGCGCGGGATGCCGAGCCCGTCGAGGTCGGCGCTCAGCCCGTGGGTGAGGCGGTCCAGCCAGTCGCGCAGACACACGATCCGCTTGGGCGCGCCGGTGGTGCCGCCGCTTTCGAAGACCCCGACGATCCGGGCGTCGGCGCCGTAGCCCTGGGGGATCAGATCGCGCACCGGCACCTCGCGCAACTCGCCGGTGACATTGGGGAAGAGTGCGAGATCGGCGACGCCCTTGACGTCCCGCCGCGGATCGAAGTCCAGCGTCTCCGCCTTCCGCAGCCAGAACGGGGAGCCGGTGTCCGGGCCGAAGTGCCACTCCATGGCGGCGCGGATGTACTCATCGGGGTCGGGGCGCTCGTCGAAGGGGATGTCGAGCACCGAAAGGGAAGCTGGCGGCACGGGATGCTCCTCGCGGATGGCGGCAGGGGTGCGGGCTAAGGGAGTCAGCCGCGGATGACGGCCTTCGTACGCATCAGGAACTCGCCGAGATACGCGTCGTGCGGGATGCCCGGCGCGATCCAGTGAGTGGGATGGTCGCCGATGTAGAGGTTCTTGATGGACGGCTCGGCGAGCAGCCCGTCCAGCAGCGCCTCGTCCCCGGTGATCGCCGTGACCACCAGGCTGTCCCGGAGCGCGGCGACGCCCGCCTCCCGCGTCCAGGGGGCCACCCAGACGCAGGGGAACGACAGCTCCACGCCCAGCCGCGCGTCCCGCGGATCGTCGAGCTGGAAGACGGCGGGGCGGAGGGCGGCGCTGCCGTCGCCGAGGTCGTCCACCACGCCGTCGCCGCCCAGCCACGCCCGGGCGCCGGCGGCCTTGCCGAGCAGCAGGCGCTCGAAGCCGCGCGCGACCTCGAGCGGATGGACCGGCAGCACCGCCTTCTCGTCCTGCGGCGGCAGGCTGGGGAGCGCGGCGAGCCGCTCCGCCAGCGCCTCGGCGACCGGCGCCGGATCCCCCTCGACGAGGACGGCGGTGGCGTTGACGCACGCGGTGCCGCCGTGGCGGGCGATGGAGTCGACGACGACATCGAGATGGTCGCGCCACTCCCGGTCGGCGGTGATGAGGATCTTGGAGCGGCCGGGCCCGTTGGGCAGCACGGCCGGATCGGCGGCGTAGCGGTCGATGACCTCCTGCCCGCCGTAGACCATGGAGAGGTCCGCGCCGTGCAGGATCTCGCCCGCCGCGTCGTGGTCGGTGGGCAGCAGCACCACCTGATCCGTCCCGAAACCCGCCTCGCGCAGGGCGCTGACCAGCCGGTACGGGGTGAGCGGCTCACGGCGGGAGGGGCGTACGGCCACCCGATAGCCCAGCGCCAGCGCCTCCAGCCACAGGGCGTGCACTGCGGGGTGGTTGCCGGCGGCGTGCACCGCGAAGACATCGCCGCGCCGGATCCACACCGCGGTGCCGCTCCGGGCGTACGGATCGCGCCAATCGCCCACCGCCCCCACCGGGCGGGCCGCCTGGACGCTGCGGTACGCCTCGGTGGCGCTGAGCCGTATCGCCTCCACGGCGATCCGCACATTGGCGAGCGGGGTGCCCGACATGCGGCACACCGCGCCCTCGTACGCCTCGGCCGGCATCCTGGCCACGGTGCCGGTGGCGAACAGCTCCCCCGCCCGCTTCAGCGCGGCCAGCCGCTCCTCCAGGGGCAGGGTGTCGGCGGCGCGCAGGGCGGCCAGCGCCCGGGTGACGAACAGCCGGGGCACCAGGGAGAGTTCGGCCATCGGCGCGCCGGTGACATCGTGGACGGTGAGGCGGTGGCGGGAGCGGTAGGGCCCCTTGGGCCCCAGCGCGTCCAGCGAATCCAGGGCATCCGGGGCGTCCAGGGCATCCGGGCTGTCCAGGGCATCCGGGGCGGTGGTGGGCTGGGACACGCTGGCTCCTTCGCGGGCGCGGAACACACCGGCTCCTGGGCGGGCGCGGCGGGAAAAGGGTGAACCAGACCAATCCCACGGCGCGGACGGGGCGGAGTCAATTGGCCCAAAGGCCAGGCCCGGGTGGCCCAAAGGCCAGGCCCGGTCCCTTGGCACGGGCCGCGCGCACGGCGGGGCACGTACCATGCCGGGCCGGAGGAGGTACGGACATGGCAGGCACGGGCAGCGGTCGCGTCCTGGTGACGGACGACGACGCGGCCATCCGGCGGTCCCTGGAGCGCGGGCTGCGGCTCAACGGGTTCGCCGTGACCCTCGCGGACGGCGGCCACGCCGCGCTGGCCGCGCTGCGCGACGGGGCGCCCGATGTGGTGGTCCTGGACATCTCCATGCCGGACCTCAGCGGGATCGAGGTGTGCCGCAGCCTGCGCGCGGACGGCAATGACGTGCCCGTCCTGATGCTCTCGGCGCTCGACGAGGTCGCGGACCGGGTGGCCGGGCTCCAGGCCGGGGGCGACGACTATCTCGTCAAGCCCTTCGCGCTCCAGGAGCTGGTGCTGCGGCTGCACGCCCTGCTGCGCCGCCGTCCGCCCGCCGCCACCGACCGGGTGCGGGCCGGTGCGCTGGAGATGGTGCCGGAGGCCCGGGAGGCGTGGCTGGACGGGGTGGAGCTGCGGCTCACCCGGCGCGAGTTCGAGCTGCTGGACGTGTTCGCCCGCAACGCCGGGATCGTGCTCACCCGCGATCAGCTGCTGGATCGCGTCTGGGGCTATGACTTCGACGTCCGTACGGACGCCGTGGACACCTTTGTCAGCTATCTGCGCCGCAAACTGGAGGCGGGCGGCAAGCCGCGGATGCTGCACACGGTGCGCGGTGTGGGGTTCGTCCTGCGGCCCACCGAAGCGCGGTAACTCCGGTCCACAGAGTTTCCACAAAGAAGGTTCCTAGGTTCTTCCCCAGTCCGGGACGGCCCGGCCCCTCCCCGGCCGTCCGGCTCCAAGGGAAGGAAGAGCACCATGCACCGTGGAAAGAGCGTCCTCGTGGCGTGCGCGGCCACCGCCGCCCTGCTCGGTCCGGTGGGCATCGCGGCGGCGGACGGCAGCGCCCCGGCCTCGGCACCGGCCGCCTCCCCGAGCGCGAAGGCGCCGAAGGGAGCGGGGGACGGCTCCCGGGGGCTGTGCAAGCGCGCCAAGAGGATCGACAAGCGGCTGGACCGCGCGCTGAAGCGGCTGAAGGGCCCGGCGACCGTCCGAGGGTCCGTGGCCCGGCTGACGAAGCGGGTCGAGCGGGCGAAGAGGGCGGACCACACCGAGGTCCAGACGTTCCTCAACCACAAGCTCACCTTCCGCAGGTCCCTCGTACCGACGCTCGAGCAGCGGCAGAAGGACCTGTCGAAGGTCCAGAAGTGGTGCGCCGCGCGCGGCGAGGGATCCGGCAGCGGTTCCGGCAGCGGTAAGGAATCGGTCAAGTGAAGCGCGGCCCCTGGGCCGTGGCCGCGACGGCGCTGCTCTGCGCCGCGCTGGTCACCGGCTGCGGCGGCGGCAAGGGCGGCTCGGACGGCTCGGACGACGCGAACGGCTCATCGGGCGCGTCCGCCCCGTCGGCCACCGCACCGGCTCCGTCCGCCTCCGAGCTGGATGAGCTGAACAAGCTGGTGAACGACGCGGAGTCGGCGGCGAACAGGGCGGACTCCGACGCGGCGAACGACAACTGAGCCGACGGGTCCCGGCGCGCGGCCCCGCGCCGGGACCCGTCCTTCAGACGGTCGTGACCGGGGCGATCAGGCCCGCGGTGGATCCGGCCGGTACGGGGCCGGCCTCGGCGCTGACCAGGTCGCCGTCCTCCATGACCCCGGAGCCGCTGACGTCCACATGGACCCGCAGCCCGTAGTTGTCGCCGGGGACGAGCTCACCGGGGACGGTGACGCTGAACGGGACATGGCCTCCCGGGCTCAGCGGCACATCGGTGAGGACCTGCGCGGCCACGATCGACTCGGGGGTGTCGGAGCGCGACACGTTGCGCACCTCCACCACCACCCGCGCCGCCCGCCCGGCGGGGGCGTCGGGGGGCAGGGTCACGATGCCGCTGAGGACACTGCTCATTCCGAGATGGATTCCCCCGGAGGCGGAGGTCTTGTTCCGCCATCCGGGTGGGACCGCCGTTCGGCCGGGGGAGCGGCGCCGTCAGTCCGCGCAGGGGCGGCCGTTCAGGGTGAAGGAGCCGGGCGGCCGGTTGCCGTCGCTCCAGGAGCCGAGGAAGCCCATGGAGAGGGAGCCACCGGCCTTGACGCGCTTGTTGTAGTCGGCCGCGGTGGCGGTCACCTTCGAACCGTGCTGGGTGAACTCCCCGTCCCACATCTGCGTCACCCGCTGGGAGTCCTGGAAGGTCCAGGTGACCCGCCAGTCATCGAGGGATTCGCGGGAGGTGAGGGTGACGGCGGCCTGGAAGCCGTCGGGCCATTCGTTGACCAGTTGGAAACGGGCCGTGCAGTCGGCGTCGTCGCCGGGCTTCCGGTCGTCGGAGGGCGGTTTGCCGCCGTGGCCGGACGCGGGGCCGGAGCCGGAGTCGCCCTTCGCGGACGAGGAGGACGGGGCGGGGGAGCGTCCGGGCTTCTTCTGGTGTCCCTTGCCCGAGCCCTTCCCGTTCTGCCCGCCCTTGCTCTTCGAGGGGCTGGGGGAGGCGGGGGCGCCGGGGTTGTACGGCGAGGAGGTGGCGGGGGCCAGACTGCCGGGGGTCACCTCGGGGCCCGTGGAACCGCCGGTTCGGTTGTCGGAGTCGGCGGCGGTTCTGGTCATCGCGACCAGTGCGGCGAGGGCGACGACGGCGATCACCGCGAGGATGACGGTCGTACGGGCTCTGCGTAACCTGCGGCGGGCGGCGCGGCTCCGGACGACCCGGTGCCCCCCGGAACGAGCCCCGCTCGCCCCATCGGCCCCGCCCGCGCCGGCTCTGCCCCCGGCTCTGCCCTCCACACCACCGGCCCGTCTGCTCCGCCGCGCCCCGACCACGTCCAGGACCCGGTCGCGCAGCCGCTCCCACAGCGGTGCGCGGACCGCGTGCGCGGTGGGCGCGGCGGCGCGGGCGCTCGGCGTGGCGCCCGGGGCCCGCTCGGCGAGCGCGCGGCGCCGCTTGAGGTAGAGGTGGGCGCCCCAGCCGATGACCCCGCCCGCCAGCGCGCCGGGCAGCCCGGCGCCGTCCACATACATGCAGGTGGCGGCGTGCCTGCAGGTCCGGCAACGGGCGAGGTGCTGCCACAGGTCGGCGGGCGAGGGGGAGTCGGGCGCCCGGGTGGCGGCGTCCAGCAGCTTGGCGTAGCTGCGGCACTCCTCGTCGGTGAGGGTGTCCACATGGGCGCGCTGACAGCGTTCGCGGAAGGCCGCGCGGACCCGGGCGATCTCCTCGGTGGCGTACTCCGGGTCGTACCCCAGCTGCCGGGCCACCGCCTCCGTGGACCGCGCCTCCACCTCGACCAGCCACAGCAGCTCCCCGTCCGCCTCCGGCAGGTCCCGCAGCGCGCGCAGGGCGAGCGGCTGGTCGCGGGGCGGTGCGGCGAACCGGGCGGCGAGGTCGGAGGCCAGCCAGGTCCGCAACTCCGGGTTGAGCCGGTCCCCGTGCCGGTGGGCGTCCCACTCGGCGGCGGTCTTCCGTACGGCGGTCAGAAAGAGCGGGAGCCACGGGAGGCGCTTGCCGAAGCCCCGGGTACGCCGGTTGCGGGTCTCCCGGATGCCCCGCCGGAACGCCTCGGTGGCGAGCCGCATCCCGTCTTCCGGAGTGGTGGTGCACAGCTCCGCGTAATCGGCGACCGCGTCCCAGTACGCGCCCAGCAACGCCGTAGCGGAGGCCGCGCCATCGACATCCTCGCCGGGCGCCTCGGCGACCCCGCGGCGCGTCGGGGAGCCGTCCCCGGGCGATTCCCTGGGAGATGAGTGGTCGGGCATGGAGGCAATTCCTCACTCACGAACAGCGGCGCCCCCGCCGGGGGCAACCCTCTCACAAACGGGCTGCGGGGTGTTCAGCCAACAGCACAGCGATGCCTCGGAGTTGGGGATTCCCCTTACGGGGCGGGCCGAGCCTTTCACGCCGGTGACCTGGCTGACAAGAGACGAAGAGCAGTCCCCGTTTTGGGTGATGAGCCACCTGACAAGCCATGGGGCCGGGCCGAAGCAACGTGAATAGTAGTCACGTTCATTGCCGCTGGCGACACAATGGGCATACCCGCAAAAGGTATAGACCGCACAGTTCGCTCTGTGAACTCCTGTGCGTTTTCGGTGACTTCCGGTGAGCGGACCCCCTCGCGTCGAGGGCTGTGCGGTGTGACATTGCACTGCTATCGTCAAAGGGAAATCCGGTGGCCTGGTCCCCTCCTCCAGGAGGTTCCGTATGCCCGATCTCTCCGCGCCCTGGCATGGCGTTCATGTCGCCACGGCGCTTCCGTTCCATGACGATGACGCACTGTCGGTCGACTACGAGGGCTACGCCGCCCATGTGCGGTTTCTCGCCGAGCATGGCTGTGACGGGGTCTGCCCCAATGGGTCGTTGGGGGAGTACCAGACCCTGACGGACGAGGAGCGGGCGCGGGTGGTGCGGGTGGCGGTGGAGGCGGCGCCCGAGGGGTTCGGGGTGATGCCGGGGGTGGCGGCGTACGGGGCGCTGGAGAGCCGGCGGTGGGCGGAGCAGGCGGGGGAGGCCGGGGCGCGGGCGGTGCTGGCGCTGCCGCCGAACAGCTACCGCGCCGACCGGGAGGCCGTGGTCGGCCACTACCGCGAGGTGGCGCGCGCCGGGCTGCCGGTGGTGGCGTACAACAACCCCCATGACACCAAGGTCGACCTCACCCCGGAGCTCCTGGCCGAGCTGCACGGGGAGGGGCTGATCGTCGCGGTCAAGGAGTTCAGCGGGGATGTGCGGCGGGCGTACGAGATCGCCGAGCGCGCCCCCGGGCTGGATCTGCTGATCGGCGCCGATGACGTCCTGCTGGAGCTGGGGCTCGCCGGGGCCGTGGGGTGGATCGCCGGGTATCCGAACGCGATTCCCGACGCCACCGTGGAGCTGTATCGGCTCGCCACCTCGGGCGCCGGTGCGGATCTGGAGAAGGCGCTGCCGCTGTACCGCGCGCTGCATCCGCTGCTGCGCTGGGACTCCAGGACCGAGTTCGTCCAGGCCATCAAGGCGTCCATGGACCTGGCCGGGCTGCGCGGCGGATCCTGCCGCCCGCCGCGTTCGCGGCTGACCGGGGAGGTGGCGGCGCGCGTCGTCCGGGAGACCGAGACGGTGCTCGCGCTGGGGTACCGGTGAGGGCCGCGTCGGTGGGGGTTGTCGTACCGGTGAGGGCCGCGTCGGTGAGGGTTGTCGTACGGGTGAGGGCCGGGGCGCGGGTCAGGGGGCGGCGATGAGGTCGCGGCGGGTGGTGCACACCGTGGAGTCCCACACCGAGGGCATGCCCACCCGGGTGGTCACCGGCGGGGTGGGGACGCTCCCGGGCGCGACCATGGCCGAGCGCCGGCAGTGGTTCATCGAGCACCGCGACGATCTGCGCACCCTGCTGATGTACGAGCCGCGCGGCCACTCCGCGATGAGTGGCGCCATCCTCCAGCCGCCGACCCGGCCGGACGCGGACCACGGTGTGCTCTTCATCGAGGTGTCCGGGGTGCTGCCCATGTGCGGCCACGGCACCATCGGCGTGGCCACCGTGCTGGTCGAGACCGGGATGGTCGAGGTGCGGGAGCCGGTCACCACCATCCGTCTGGACACCCCGGCGGGTCTGGTGGTCGCGGAGGTCGCCGTGCGCGACGGGGCCGCCACCTCGGTGACGATCCGGAACGTGGCCGCGTTCTGCCCGGCCACCGACCGTACGGTGCGGGTGGCCGGCTTCGGCGAGGTGCGCTACGACATCGCGTTCGGCGGCAACTTCTACGCCATCGTGGAGCTGGACGCCCTCGGGCTGCCGTTTGACCGGGCGGCGGGGCAGGAGCTGCTGACCGCCGGGTTGAAGATCATGGACGCGGTGAACGAGCAGGACCCGCCGCACCACCCCGAGCGGCCGGACATCTCCGGCTGCCGCCATGTCTACCTCCAGGCCCCGGGTTCGACGGCGCGCCACTCCCGCCACGCGATGGCCATCCACCCGGGCTGGTTCGACCGCTCCCCCTGCGGGACCGGCACCTCCGCGCGGATGGCGCAGCTGTACGCACGCGGTGAGCTGGGGCTCGGCGAGGAGTTCGTCAACGAGTCGTTCATCGGGACGCGGTTCATCGGGCGGCTGCTGGAGGAGACCACGGTGGCGGGGCTGCCCGCCGTCGTGCCCTCGATCACGGGGCGGGCGTGGGTCACCGGCACCGCGCAGTTCCATCTCGACCCCGAGGATCCGTTCCCGGCCGGGTTCCTGGTGTAGAGAGGGGAGATCGGTGGTGGATGGGACATGACCGGGTCCGCTCCCCGTGGCCGCCGCACCGGTATCGAGCCACTCGACAAGCGCGAAAGCCTGCGCGACCGGGTCAGAAACGCCCTGCGGGCGGGCATCATCTCCGGTGAACTCGCCCCCGGCGCCGTCTACTCGGCGCCCGCCCTCGGCGCCCGCTTCGACGTCTCCCCCACGCCCGTCCGCGAGGCGATGCTCGACCTGGTGAAGGAGGGGCTGGTGGTATCGGTGCCCAACAAGGGGTTCCGGGTCACGGAGGTCTCCGAGCAGGATCTGGACGACCTGGCGTCCATCCGGCTGCTCATCGAGCCGCCCACCGTACGGGATGCCGTGCCCCGTATCCCGCCCGGAGACCTGCCCGCGCTGCGGGAACTGGCCCAGGCCATCGTGGACGCGGCCGAACGCGGCGACCTCATCGGCTATATCGAGGCCGACCGGGTCTTCCACCTCACCCTGCTCGGTTATGCCGGGAACCGGCGGCTGGTGGAGGTGGTCTCCGAACTCCGCTCCCGGACCCGGCTGCTGGGGCTCATCCCGCTGCTGGAGAGCGGACGGCTCGGCCAGTCGGCGGCCGAACACCACGCTCTTCTCGACCTCGTGGAGGCGGAGGACGCACGCGGCGCCGAGGCCATGACGCATCGCCATATCGGCCATGTGCGCGGGCTGTGGGCCGGTGGACCGTGACTCCGGGCGGGAACGACTCGATACACCAGGACTTGCCGAAGACCGCCGACCTCGTCGTCATCGGCGCCGGGGTCGTCGGCGCGGCCGCCGCCTGGTTCGCCACCCTCGCCGGGCTGCGGGTCGTGGTGGTCGACCGGGGCGCCATCGCGGGCGGCACCTCGGGCGCGGGCGAGGGAAACGTCCTGGTCTCGGACAAGGAGCCGGGCCCGGAGCTCGAGCTCGCGCGGTACTCGCGGCAGGTGTGGGGCGCGGACCTGGGCCCGTACGGCGAGTGGTGGGAATTCGAGCAGAAGGGCGGGCTGGTGGTCGCCTCCACGCCCGCCGCCCTGGGCGCGCTGCGGACGCTGGCCGAGCGGCAGCGGGCCCGTGGGGTCGTCGTACGGGAGGTGTCCGGGGACGAACTCCACGCCCTCGAACCGCAGCTGACCCGCGAGGCCGCCGGGGGCGCGCTGTATCCGCAGGACGCCCAGGTCCAGCCCATGCTGGCGGCGGCCCACCTGCTGCGGCTCGCGCGGCGGCGCGGGGCGGCGGTGCGGACGGGGACGGAGGTGGTGGGGCTCCTCCGGCGGCGGGGAGGGCGTACGGGTGGCCCGGTCACGTCGGTGGGCGGTGCGGGTGGCCCGGTCACGTCGGTGGGCGGTGCGGGTGCCCCGGTCACCGGCGTACGGACACCCCACGGCACCGTCAGCGCCCCCGCCGTCCTGAACGCGGCGGGCACCTGGGCCGGTGCGGTGGCGGGGCTCGCGGGTGTCGAGCTGCCGGTGCTGCCGCGCCGGGGCTTCGTCCTCGTCACCGAACCACTGCCGCCCGCGACCGTACGGCACAAGGTCTACGCGGCCGACTACGTGGACGCCGTGGCCAGTTCGGACGCGGAGCTCCAGGCGTCGCCGGTCGTTGAGGGCACGGGCGCCGGCACGGTACTGATCGGCTCCACCCGGGAGCGGGTCGGCTTCGACCGGCGGCCGTCCCCCGCCGCCGTACGGGCGCTGGCCCGGGGCGCGATCGGGCTGTTCCCGATGCTGGCGTCGGTGCGGGCGATGCGCGTCTACGCGGGCTTCCGGCCGTACTGCCCCGACCATCTGCCGGTCATCGGCCCCGACCCGCGCGCCCCCGGGCTGTGGCACGCCTGCGGCCACGAGGGCGCGGGGATCGGCCTCGCGGCGGGGACGGGGAAGCTGATCGCGCAGGCGCTGACGGGGGAGGCGACGGATCTGGACCTGACGCCGTTCGCCCCCGAACGGTTCGAGGAGGGTGGTGCGGATGAGCCACGCGGGGAGTGATGAGCGCACGGGGTCGTCGGCGTACCGGCTGACCTTCGACGGCACGACGGTCACCGCGTTGCCCGGCCAGAGCGTGGGCGCGGCGCTGGTGGCCGCCGGGATCGTGGCCTGGCGGACCACGCGGCGCGAGGGCGGACCGCGCGGGCTGTTCTGCGGGATCGGGGTCTGCTTCGACTGCCTGATCACCGTGGACGGGCGCCCAGGACAGCGGGCGTGTCTGGTCCCGGCGCGGGACGGGATGCGGCTGTCGGCGGAGGGCGATCGCGGTGGTGATGGCGGCGGTGGTGATGGCGGCGATGGTGATGGCGGCGGTGGTGATGGCGGCGATGGCGACTGATCGGCCGAAGTACGACGTAGCCGTCGTGGGCGCGGGCCCCGCCGGGCTCGCCGCCGCCGTCGGGGCCGCCGAGGCGGGCCTGGACGTGGTGCTCATCGACGCCGGGCGCCTGCCCGGCGGCCAGTACTGGCGCCACGACGAGCACTCGACGCCCCCTCGCCACCAGCACGGACGGCTCTTCGCCCGCCTCCGCGCCCGGCTGGACCACCAGCGCCACCTCGGCCGTCTCCACTACCTCCCCGGCCACCAGGTCTGGCTGATCGACCGCGCCCGCCCGGACAGCGGACCGTTCACCCTGCGCCTGAACGGTCCGTACGACACGGCCCCCGTCGAGCGGGACCGGGTGCGGGCCGGTGCGCTGGTGCTCTGTTGTGGCGCCTACGACCGCCAACTGCCGATCCCCGGCTGGGAGCTGCCCGGGGTGATGGCGGCCGGAGGCGTCCAGGCGCTGCTGAAGGGGCATCGGGCGGCGGCGGGTCGGCGTGCGGTGGTCGCGGGCACGGGCCCGTTCCTGCTGCCGGTGGCGACGGGCCTGGCGCAGGCGGGGGTGCGGGTCATCGCCGTGTGCGAGGCCAACCCGGCGCACGGCTGGCTGCGCCACCTGGACGGGGCGGTGCGGGCGCCCGCCAAGTCCGCCGAGGCGGTGCGGTACGCGGCGCTGATGGCCCGCCACCGCATCCCGTACCGGACCCGGGCCACGGTGACCGAGATCCTGGGCGAGGACCGGGTGCGCGGGGTGCGGCTCGACGGCGGCGAGCTGCTCGAGGCCGATCTGGTCGCGCTGGGCTGGGGGTTCACCCCCGCCCTCGAACTGCCCCTGATGGTCGGCGCCGCCACCCGCCGCGACCTCGACGGCTCCCTCGTCGCCGTGGTCGACGCCCGGCAGCGCACCACCGTCCCGGGCGTCCTGGCCGCGGGGGAGACCACGGGCGTCGGCGGCGCCGCGCCGGCTGTCGCCCAGGGGCGGCTGGCCGCCCTGTCGTTGGCGGCGGCCCACGGGCTGCCGGTGGATCCGCGCGCCGTACGGCGGCTGCGCGCCGCGATCCGCCACGGCCGGGCCTTCGCCGCCGCGCTGCACCGCACCTATCCCGTGCCCGACGGGTGGACCGACCGGCTGACCGAACGCACGGTGGTCTGCCGCTGCGAGGAGGTCACCTACGGGGAGCTGTGCCGCGCCCGTACCGAACTCGGCGCCGAGGACCCCCGCACCATGAAGCTCCTGGCCCGCCCGGGGATGGGCCGGTGCCAGGGCCGGATCTGCGGTTTCGCGGTCGCCGCCGTCACGGCGTCGCTGACCGGCCGCCCGGCCACCGCGGAGGATCTGCGGTCGCTCTCGGCACGGCCGTTCGCGGCGCCGGTGACGCTGGGGGAACTGGCGGAGTCGGCAGACGACCCGGACGAGGAGCCCTGACCTGCGACGCCGAGCCGGAGTGTGGCGCGCAGATACCAGCCTCCGTACCCGAATCGTTGGACGGATACCATCTGATCGGCATGTACTGGCTCGCAGATGCGGCGCTACCATCGGCGGATGCATACGTACCGGATCGGTGAGGCCGCGGCCCTGATGGGGGTCAGCGTCGACACCCTGCGGCGCTGGGTCGACAGCGGACGGCTGACCGCCGAACGGGATGAGCAGGGGCGCCGGATCATCCCGGGCCCGGCGCTCGCCGCGTTCGCCCGGGAGGTCGCCGGCGGCACGGACCGCGACCACCCCGGCTCCTCGGCCCGCAACCGCTTCCCGGGGATCGTCACCGAGGTGATCCTCGGCGATGTGTCCGCGCAGGTGGAGATCCAGGCGGGCCCGTTCCGCGTGGTGTCCATGATCAGCCGGGAGTCGGCGGAGGAGCTGAAGCTGGAGCCGGGCGTTCCGGCCGTCGCCGTGATCAAGTCGACCAACGTGGTCGTGGAAACGCCGTGAACACGCGCGCCGAGGGCAGCGGCACAGGCAGCAGTCGCAGAGAGGGAGAGACAGACCCCATGACGACCCGTTCCGTATTCGGTTCCGGATCCCGGTCCCGATCCCCTTGGACGCTCCGTGCGGTGGGCGGTTTCGCGCTCGCCGCCGTGGCGCTCACCGCCTGCTCCTCCGGTGACTCCGGTGACTCCGGCGACTCCGGCGACTCCTCCAAGAAGTCCGGCTCCGGTTCCTCCTCCGAGAAACTGTCCGGCACCGTGACCGTGTTCGCGGCGGCCTCGCTGAAGGAGAGCTTCACCGCACTGGGCAAGACCTTCGAGAAGGAGCACCCCGGCACCAAGGTCTCCTTCAACTTCGGCGGCAGCGACGCCCTCGCGGCCAGCATCACCTCGGGCGCGCCCGCCGACGTCTTCGCCGCCGCGAGCCCGAAGACCATGAAGACCGTCACCGACGCCAAGGACGCGAAGGGCACCCCGGCCACCTTCGTCCGCAACCAGCTCGAGATCGCGACCCTCCCGGGCAACCCGAAGAAGATCAAGACGCTTGAGGACCTCACCCGCTCCGGGCTGAAGGTCGCGCTGTGCGCCAAGGAGGTGCCGTGCGGCTCGGCGGCCCAGAAGGCGCTGACCGCGGCCAAGCTCAGGCTCACGCCGGTCTCGTACGAGCAGGACGTCAAGGGCGCGCTGACCAAGGTGCAGTTGAAGGAGGTCGACGCCTCCGTCGTCTACAAGACCGATGTGAAGGCGGCGGGCGGAAAGGTCGCGGGCGTGGAGTTCCCCGAGTCGAAGCAGGCCATCAACGACTATCCGATCGCCCTGCTGAAGAACGCCCCCAACGCGGAGGCGGCCACGGCCTTCATCGACCTGGTGAAGTCCGCACCGGGCCAGAAGGTGCTCGGCCAGGCCGGTTTCCTCAAGCCGTGACGGAGCGGAACGCCGGGGCGGAGCCAGAGGGGGCAACCGGCCCCCGAGAGGTTCTGAGCGGCAGCAAAGGGCGACGCCGGGGCACCCCCCGTCTCCCCCGCTTCCGCGCGGGCGTCCCGCTGCCGCTCCTGCTCCCCGCCCTCACCGGCCTGGTCTTCCTGGTGCTACCGCTGCTCGCGCTGCTGGTCCGCGCGCCCTGGCGGACCCTGCCCGACCAGCTGACCAGCGTCGCGGTGTGGCAGGCGCTCCGCCTCTCGCTGATCACCGCGACCGCCGCCACCGCCGTGGCGCTGGTCCTGGGCGTGCCCCTGGCCTGGCTGCTGGCCCGCGCCCGCTTCCCCGGCCGCCGGCTGCTGCGCGCCCTGGTGACCCTGCCGCTGGTGCTGCCGCCGGTGGTGGGCGGTGTGGCGCTGCTGCTCGCGCTGGGCCGTAACGGGATCGTGGGCCGCTGGCTGGACTCGGCGTTCGGTGTGACGCTGCCGTTCACCACGGCGGGGGTGGTGGTCGCGGAGGCGTTCGTGGCGATGCCGTTCCTCGTGATCAGCGTCGAGGGCACGCTACGGGCCGCCGATCCGCGCTACGAGGAGGCCGCCAGCACGCTCGGCGCCTCGCGCTTCACCGCGTTCCGGCGCGTCACCCTGCCCATGGTGGCGCCCGGTGTGGCGGCCGGGGCGGTGCTGGCGTGGGCGCGGGCGCTGGGCGAGTTCGGCGCCACGATCACCTTCGCGGGCAACTTCCCCGGCCGTACGCAGACGATGCCGCTGTCGGTCTATCTCGCGCTCCAGAGCGACCCGGCCGCCGCGATCGCGCTCAGCCTCGTCCTCCTCGCCGTCTCCATCGCGGTCCTGGCCGGGCTGCGCGACCGCTGGATGGCCGCCTCATGACCCACACGGACACCTCCCCCACCGAGGAGGCCGCGCCGCACGCCGACGGCCTCGACGCCCGGCTCGTCGTCGACCGGGGCAGCTTCCGGCTCGACCTGCGGCTGGCCGCCGCGCCCGGCGAAGTGGTCGCGCTGCTCGGGCCGAATGGCGCGGGCAAGACGACCGCGCTGCGCGCCCTGGCCGGGCTCACCCCGCTCACCGAGGGGGCGCTGCGGCTGGACGGCCGGACCCTGGAGGAGCCGTCGCGTCGGCTGCGGACGCCGCCCGAGGACCGCCCGGTCGGCGTCGTCTTCCAGGACTATCTGCTCTTCCCGCACCTCACCGCGCTCGACAACGTGGCGTTCGGCCCGCGCTGCCACGGGGTGCCGAAGGCGGAGGCCCGCGCGCAGGCGGCCGAGTGGCTGGACCGGATGGGTCTGACCGACCGCGCGGGCGCCAAACCCCGCGCCCTGTCCGGCGGCCAGGCCCAGCGGGTCGCCCTCGCCCGCGCCCTGGCCACCCGCCCCCGCCTGCTGCTCCTGGACGAGCCCCTGGCCGCGCTGGACGCCCGCACCCGCCTCGACGTGCGCGCCGGACTCCGCCGCCACCTGGCCGACTTCGAGGCGGTGGCCGTCCTGGTCACCCATGACCCGCTGGACGCGATGGTGCTGGCCGACCGGCTCGTGGTCGTGGAGGACGGCCGTATCGTCCAGGAGGGCGCCCCGGCGGACATCTCCCGCCGCCCCCGCACCGACTACATCGCCAGCCTCGTCGGCCTCAACCTCTACCAGGGCCGCGCCGACGGCCACACCGTGACGCTCGACGGCGGCGCCACCACCACCATCACCATCACCGAGGACCTCACCGGCCCGGTCTTCGTCGCCTTCCCACCCGCCGCGGTCACCCTCCACCGCGACCGCCCCGACTCCAGCGCGCGCAACCTGTGGCGGCTGGAGGTGGCCGGTATGGAGTCCCACGGCGACCAGATCCGCGTCGACCTCACAGGCGAACTCCCCCTCCTGGCCGACCTCACGACGGCGGCGGTAGCCGAACTGTCCCTCCACCCGGGCCGCCCGGTGTGGGCCACGCTGAAGGCCACCCAGACCCACGCATACCCGGCATAAGCGGGTCCCGGCAGGCCCCGCCCCGCCCTACACGCAGAGCGGCCGACACACCCACAACTCGACTTCCCGCGTCCTGCTGCCACAGGTCCACTCGACCGTCCCGAGCAACTGATCCGCGAGCAACCGCCGCCCGCACAGCGCACAGTGCCAGCCCTCCAACTGGGGCCCGGTCAGCGTCTCCGGATCCGGCATCCCGATGCGGTGCGCTGCCGCGAGCGACTGCTGGGCGACTGGACGGCCGTCGGTCACCGCTCGTCCTCCTCCCCGATACCGATCCCGAGCTCGGCGACAGCCGCCCGAACCAGCGCTTCGCGAAGCCGATTGGCGTCGGTGAGACACCGCCCCGGCCCGAGCGGAACGTGCCAATGCAGATACGGCCCGCTGGTCCGGTCAATGGGCGGAACGCCGAGGTACGAGGTCTCAACGCGGCCCGTGCCGAGCGTCTGCACCTGCCGGATGCGTCGCCAGTGCTGCGCGGCTCCTGGGCGGATGAGCCAGTACATGAGGTTGTAGTCGGCGATAACGGCACCGGTCGCCCCGCCCAGTAAGACCAGGACCCGCTCACCGAGCGCCTCGGGCGCCCGCACGGCGTCCCAGTGCGGGCCGACCTGGACCATCTGCACGTCGGCGCCGCTCGGTGGCGCCCATGGTTCGGACTTGAGAGAGTCGGCTGCCATGGCTGGTGCTGTCCCATCTGCCTGATTGGTGTGGACAGGTAGATGGTTCTCCCCTGCAAGGGCGGCAAGTGACCCAGAGAGGGTCAGTCGGGGTCACTCACCCGCGTGACACCACTCCGCGAAATTGCTCAAGCTCTCAGCATCTCCGCGTCGCAGGCGGCGGAGGGTTGCGGCGTCCTCTCGCACCCACGGATGATCACGGGTGTGTTGCGGAGCGATGTGGCGCGCGGCCTTCAGCGACTCGAAAGCATCGCGGGCCCGCCCTGACCACAATTGCGCACGGGCCACCTCGATGTAGAACCCGCTGCGGCGCTCGGCGGGAAGGCTCCGCGGCGGGGCCCAATCGTTGGCCACGTCGAGGGCACGACGCACATGGTCACCACCGAGGCTGACCGCAACGGACACTTCATGGACGCGTACGCTGTCCGGCCCAAACGCTGTGCCTTGATAGACGCTTTCAGACACGGCGTCCCCCAGGCGCCGAGCCTCCGCAAGGTGCTTGTCTGCGGCTTTCACGAGACCGGCGCGCCCGGCGATGACAGCAGCGCGCATGTGCAGCGCGCCTCGGGCCGCCACCGCCGCGTCGTCATCACTCGTGGGAGTGCGGTCCAACGCGGCTTCCAGCGCGCGTAACCCAGGGGCGAACGCACGGGCGGCGAAAAAGGTCTCGGTGCGAACGTATGCAACGGTCGCGTCCACGAGCGGGTCGTCGGTATGCGGCGCTGCCCAGCGCATCAGGTCGACCAGACGGGCAGACAGGTCCAGGGCACCGTACTTGTACGCCACAGCGTCAGCGGTTCGGAGCGCAGCGACAAGCAGGCCTGCGGTCTCGGGCTTCTCTTCAGCCGAAGCGAGGTGGAAGGCGCGCGTCAGCTCGCCGATGAGCGAGGGCAAGTGGTGGGCGATCCGGACGTACTGGGAGGCCAGACGCCAGGTCACTGCCTCGTCCACTGCTGTGCGCAGCTCGCTGAGTTGCCGCACCGGTCCGTCGTCAGGCACTTCGTACGCCGCGATGACGGCCGAAAGGGACGGCATCGCCGCGTGCACGCGGACGTCGGCCCGGTCTCGGCTTCCCAGCAAGAGGGATGGATCGACGCCGAGAGCAGCCGCGAGGGCCTCCACCACATTGTCGCTGGCGCCCCGGGCGTTGCGTTCGATCTTTCGCAGGGTGCCGACGTGCACGCCTGCGGCGTCTGCCAGCTCTTGCTGAGTCATGCGAGCGATGCGGCGCTGATAGGCCACACGCTTGCCGAGATAGGTGGGCATACCGGTGCTCCGTTCGGCGCGTCCACTCCAAACGGTAGCGAGCGGCCTTGCGGCAGCGGGGCCGCTTGCCTCATCCGGCGGCGAGCCGCACGAGATCGTGCAGCGAGTCGATCTGCCAGTCGGCGGTCGCCTCGGCGGTGCCGGACCACAGATGGCCCCACGGTCCGCGCCGCAGATGCGCGACGCGCAGTCCCGCCGCCTTTGCCGGGCGGATGTCGTTCGCGGGGTGGTCCCCCACGTACACCGTCTCGTCGGGCGGGGTGCCGGTGAGGTCCAGGACACGGGTGAAGAAGCGGGGGTCGGGCTTGGCCACGCCCCACTCGCCCGAGGTCGCGATCTCGTCAACGGGGAGGTCGAGATCGCGTAGCAACTTGCCGACGTAAGCGGTCTGGTTGCCCGCGATGACGATGCGGAGCCCGCCCTTACGGAGGGCCGCGAGGGCCGGGCGCACATCCGGGTAGAGATCGGCTTCGTCCAGTCGTTCACCCGCCCCCGCGGCCTCCATCGCGGCTCGCTCGGCCGCGATGTCGATGTCCGGCCGAATGAGCCGTAGGGCTTCGGCGTTGTCGCGGCCCTGAGCGACGACCGCGCCGACGAGCGCGGAGAGGGTATGGCGGGGGACGTCCAGCCAGTCCGCCCACGCGGCCCATCCGCGGTCATCCCGGATCAAGGTCTCGCCGACATCGAAGACCACTGCGCGCAGCATGCGGGCAGGGTAAAGCACGGTGAAACGACGAGAGCGTCTGGCATCCGCACCTGCCTGATCCCGCCTCCGCTGGGGCATGCTGGGGCACATGAGGCAGGGGGAGCCCGGGGAGGGCGAGGGGTATTCGGGGCGGGCCGGGAGGCGGCGGTACATCGTCGCGTCCGTGGTGAGCTGCGTGGCCATCGCGGTGGCCGTCACCCACGTGCTGGCGCCGGACCTGAAGATAGACAACGTCACCGTGGCGCTCCTGGTGGTCGCCGTCGTGCCGTGGCTGCGCGATCTGCTCAACAGCATCGAACTGCCGGGCGGGGTGCGTCTGGAGTTCAAGGAGGCGGTCGAGCGGCGCATCGAGGCCGCCGAGCGGATCGCCGACGCCGCCCTCGTGGGGAGCGGCGACGACGGACCCGAGACCGACGGCGGCGCCACGGCCCTGCGGGACGTGCGCCGGCTGGCCGCCGAATACCTCGAGGTCCGTACGTCGATGTTCAGCGGGTCCGCCCGTACGCAGCGCATGAACGGCATCTTCGCCCGGCTGGTGCGCGCCACCCAACGGGTCGCCGACCCCGATCTGGACGGCTGGCTCACCTCGCCGGACGGCGGTCTGCGCCTGGCGGCGTACGCGCGGCTGTACGCGGTGCCGGACGCGGACGCGCTGGCCGCCCTCGCGGACGCCGTCGTGAAGGAGCCGCTCGCCTTCAGCCAGTACTGGGGCATCCACGCGCTCGACAAGGTCGTGGACGCCGTCGGGGTCGAGGACGTGCCGCCGGGGGTCGTCCGGCGCCTGGAGGACTGCCGGCCGCGCGGCAACGACCGGGTGGCCCTGCTGCGGCGGCTGATCGCCAAGCTGCACGGCCTCCCGTAGTGGTTTCGCGGTACTGCGGGACCACGTCGGCCGTCCCGCGCCATCGGTCTGCCCGACGTGGTGGCTGGTGGCGCCGCGGTGTGCACCCCCTTGGCGTCACATGGCGCCACATGATGCCGGGGTGGCGCCGTCTGGTGCTAGGTAGTGCCACCGCAGTGCCGCCCAGCGCCATCACGCGCCCCAGAAGCGCATGAGTGCTCATGGTGCCACCATGGCTCAGGTCTATCCCTCCTCGTTTTCGCAGGTCAGTACGGTGCAGTCAAGCCCGCCCGCCGCAAGGTGCCATCCAGGGTTGCGTATGGCGCCATGGTGATGCCATGATGACGTCATGGACCTCACCCCGTATGTCGACACCCTCCGCAGCGAACTCGCGGTGGCCGCCGAGGCCGGCGGCGACGAGGCGCGTGAGCTGGCCGACCGGCTCACCGCTCCGCTGGAGTCGGCGGCCCGGCTGACCCTGCTGGGCGCCCTCTCCGCCGCGATGGACGAGATCACCCGCGAACTCGCCCCCGGCTCGGTCGACGTACGACTGCGCGGCATCGACCCCGAGTTCGTCGTGACGCTGCCGCCCCGCGACGCCGACTACCTCGACACCGCGCCCGCCCCCGCCGAACCGCTCGCGCCCCCGGCCCCCGTGGACGGTGACGAGGGCGGCACCGCCCGGGTCAATCTGCGTCTGCCGGCCCATCTCAAGGCGCGCGCCGAGGAGGCCGCGTCCCGCGAGGGTCTGTCGGTCAACGCCTGGCTGGTGCGCGCCGTTTCGGCGGCGGTCGACGGCGGTACGCAGCCCCGTACGCCACAGCCACAGAAGACCCGCACCTCCGGACAGAGCTTCACGGGCTGGGTGCGCTAGCCGCGCCCCCGCCCGCACCACTTCACTCACATCACGTCCCACCAGCGGGGACGTCCCAAGGACTCAAGAGGACGGTACAGCCATGCCTTCTTTCGACACCCCCGAACCGATCACGGTCACCGCACACGTGGGCGCAGGCTCGCTCCGGTTCACCGCGAGCGACCGCCCCGACACCGCCGTCGAGGTGCGGCCCGGCAGCCCCAAGCGGGACAAGGACGTACGGGCCGCCGAGCAGACCGAGGTCATGTACGCGAAAGGTGTGCTGACCATCAGGACGAAGGAGCGGCGCTTCATCGGCCCCTCTGGCGCCGTCGACGTGACGGTCGACCTGCCCGTGGGCTCGGACATCGACGTCACCGGCTCCTGGACCCACGTGGGGAGCGAGGGCCGCCTCGGCAAGGCCCGGATCAAGACCTCGGGCGGGGACGTCCGCCTCGACGCGACCGGGCCGATCCAACTGACCGTCTCGCACGGCTCGATCGCCGTCGACCGGGTCGAGGGCGCCGCCGAGATCACCACCAGCTCCGGCAGCGTGCGCGTCGGCACCGTCGACGGCCCCGCCACCCTGAAGAACTCGCACGGCACCACGACCATCGCCGCCGCCCTCGGCGAGCTGCGTGCCAGCGGGGCCCACGGCGATATCGACATCCTGCGCGCCGAAGCCTCGGTCACCGCCACCACCGCCCACGGCTCTCTGCGCGCCACCGAAGTCGCCTCCGGTGACGTCCAGTTGGAGACGTCCTACGGCACCATCGACATCGGCGTCCGCGAGGGCACCGCCGCCTGGCTCGATGTCAGCGCCGAGCGCGGACAGGTGCGCAACGCCCTCGCCGACGCCGCGCCCCCGGCGCAGACCGAGAAGACCGTCAAGGTCCGCGCCCGGACCCGCTGGGGCGACATCGACATCCGCCGCGCCAAGGCCTGAGCACCCGCAAGCTCCCGCCCCCCTTCACCTCCCACCACTTCACACTCCGAGCCGGAGGGCTCCATGCGCGTATCTGTCATGCCCACATCCAACAGCACGGCCGCCCCCGCCGTCTCCACCGCCGATCTGCGCAAGTCGTACGGCGACAAGACCGTCCTCGACGGCATCGATCTGCGCATCCCGGCCGGGTCCGTGTTCGCACTCCTCGGACCGAACGGCGCCGGCAAGACCACCACTGTGAAGATCCTGTCCACCCTCATCGCCGCCGACGGCGGGCAGGCCCAGGTCGCGGGCCACGACGTCGCCACATCACCGGACGGAGTACGCGCCGCGATCGGCGTCACCGGGCAGTTCGCCGCGCTCGACGACCTGCTCACCGCCGAGGAGAACCTTCTCCTCATGGCCGACCTGTTGCGCTTCGGCAAGCGCGAGGGCAGGAAGCGGGCCACGCGACTGCTCGAGCGGTTCGACATCGCCGACGTCGCGAAGAACCGCGCCGCGACCTTCTCCGGCGGCATGCGGCGCAGGCTCGACCTCGCCATGACGCTGGTCGGCGACCCCCAAGTGATCTTCCTGGACGAGCCGACGACCGGGCTCGACCCGCGCAGCCGCCGCACCATGTGGGACACCGTGCGCTCGCTGGTCGCGGGCGGCACCACCGTCTTCCTCACCACCCAATACCTCGAAGAGGCCGACCAGTTGGCCGACCGGATCGCCGTGCTCGACGGCGGCCGGATCGTCGCCGAGGGCACCGCCGACGAACTCAAGGCGCAGATCCCCGGCAGCCATGTGCGACTGCGGTTCACCGAGCCCGCCGAGTACGAGCGCGCGGCCGCCGCCTTCCCCGGAGCGGCCCGTGACGACGAGGGCCTCGCCCTGCGCGTGGCGGGCGACGCCGGTATGGAGGCGCTGCGAGCCCTGTTCGACCGGCTCGACGCGGCCGGAGTCCGGGCCGCCGACTTCTCCGTGCACACCCCCGACCTCGACGACGTGTTCCTCGCCCTGACCGGCGACGGCACCGCCGCCACTCCGCTTCACGTCAAGGAGACCCAGCGATGAGCACCCTCAGCTACGCCGTGCACGACTCGATGACGATGCTGCGGCGCAACCTCAAGCACGCCCTGCGCTATCCCGCCGTGTCCCTGGGCCCGGCCATGATGCCGATCCTGATGCTGCTGCTCTTCGTGTACGCCTTCGGGGACTCGATCGGCGTCGGCATGGGCGGCGGCCGGGACGCGTACCTGGAGTATCTGACGCCCGGCGTCATCATCATGGGTGTGGCCGCAGGCGCCATGTCGACCTCGATCGCGGTCTGCCAGGACATGACCGAGGGCATCATCAACCGCTTCCGAACCATGAACATCACACGCTCGTCGTTTATGACGGGCCATGTCATCGGCAGCGTCATCACGACGGTGGTGAGCCTGACCCTGGTGGTGGGCGTGGCGCTCGCGCTCGGCTTCCGCCCGGACGCGAACCCCCTGGAGTGGCTGGCGGCGGCCGGGCTGATGGCGGCCATCGCGTTCGCGGTGGCCTGGTTGTCGGCGGCGCTCGGCCTGATCTCCAAGACGGTCGAGTCGGCGAGCAACAAACCGCTGCTCATCCAGTTCCTGCCGTTCCTGGGCTCGGCGTTCGTACCGGCCGACTCAATGGCCCCGGGCCTGCGCTGGTTCGCCGAGAACCAGCCGTTCACGCCGATGACCGAGACGCTGCGCGGCCTGCTCACCGGTTCGCAGATCGGCAACAGCGGCTGGATCTCGCTCGCCTGGTGCGCCGGTATCACCCTCGTCGGCTACATCTGGTCGCGCTCGCTGTTCAACAGCACCACCAAGCACTGAAAGCCCCCCTTCTCGATCTCGTACCCGCGCCACGGCGGAGGGCCCGATACACACAGGGCCCTCCGCCGTGGCGCAGCGGCGACCACGGGCGGCTTCTGAACCTCTCCACGAGAACGGCCCCTGGCGGCAGCGCCGACGCCCGCGCCGGCGGCGTTCGTCGTCATTCGTCCGTGATGACCACCTTCCCGAAGTGCCCCCGCCCCGCGAAGTACCGGTACGCGGCGGGCGCCTCGGCGAAGGGGAAGGCGCGGTCGACGACGGGGCGCAGGCGGTGGTGCTCGATCGCGCGGTTCATCTGCTCGAACATCTCCCGGCTGCCCACGAACATCCCCTGCAGCGTGACGCCCTTGAGCAGCACCGAGGACGGGTCGGCCCCGCCGTCCCGGGACAGTACGCCGATGAGGCTGATCCGCCCGCCGACGCGTACGGCTTCCAGTGACTGCGGCAGGGTGCCCGCGCCGCCCACTTCCACGACGTGGTCGACGCCGCCGCCGGTGGCCTCGGCCACCACGCGGCCCCAGTCGGGGGTGCGGGCGTAGTTGAGGCCGTCGGTGGCGCCGAGCGAGCGCAGCCGCTCCAGCTTGGCGTCGTCGCTGGAGGTGGCGAGCACTTTCGCCCCGCCGAGCGCGGCGAACTGGAGGGCGAACAGGGACACTCCGCCGCTGCCCAGGGTCAGCACCGTCTGGCCGGGGGCGAGTCCGCCGGTGGCCGCCACCGCGTGCCAGGCGGTCACGGCGGCACACGGCAGCGTCGCGGTCTCGGCGAAGTCGAGCTGCGCGGGGGCGGCGACCAGGGCCTCCTGGTCGAAGAGGACGTACTCCGCGAGCACCCCGTCCGTCGGGCCGCCCAGCGCGCCCGCCGTCTTCCGCGCGGTGGGCGGTCCGGAGAGCCAGCCGGGCATGAAGATCCCGGCGACCCGGTCGCCCTCCCGCCACCGGGTGACCTCGGAACCGGCGTCCACCACCTCGCCCGCCCCATCGGACAGCGGTACGACATCGGGCTTCAGGGCACGTCCGTACGCGTCCGACGCGATCATCAGATCCCGGTAGTTGAGCGACCAGGCCCGCATCCGGACCAGCACCTCGCGCGGCCCGGGGGCGGGCACCTCGCGCTCGTCCAGCCGGAGGGCGTCCAGGCCGGTGAGGCGCGGCAGGTGGTAGTAGCGCGTCTTCATCACACCGTTCCTTTTCTCACGTTCTCACGCGGTTTCTCACGCGGTCCGCGGGATCGGGACGGCCTGGCCGCTGACCCGTGCCCGGGGATCGTCGGGCGTGATGTCGAGCAGGAGGTCGCTGGGGCGGCCCATGTCCTCGCCCTGGCGGATACGGATCCTGGTCTGGCCGTCGACCAGGCCGAGTACCCGCAGATAGCCGCCGAAAGCGGCGGCCGCGGCGCCAGTAGCCGGGTCCTCGACCACTCCGCCGACCGGGAACGGATCACGGGCGTGGAAGGCCACGTTCCCGGTAGAGCCGTCCGCCGTCTCGCGCCACACCAGATGCACCGTCGTCCAGCCGCGCCGCCGCATCACCGCGTCCAGCGCGTCGAAGTCGTAGTCGAGGTCCGCCAGCCGCTCGCGGGTGGCGGCGGCGATGACGAGGTGCTCGTTGCCCGCGAAGGCGACATGCGGGGGCAGGGCCGGGTCCAGGTCGTCCGCGGACCAGCCCAGCGCCGCCAGCGTCGGCTCGATCTCCGTGCCCGGGTCGGCGGGGCGCGAGCGCGTGGGAACGCTGGTGAGCGTGGCGCGGGGCGGGCCGTCGCCGTCGGCCGTGGTCTCGACCCGGATCTCGCCCGAGGCCGTGTCGAAGACCAGCTCACCCGGGCCGTCGCGCTCGGCGAGAGCCACGGCCGTGGCGATCGTGGCGTGTCCGCAGAACGCGACCTCGGCGAGCGGGCTGAAGTACCGCAGCCGGTAGCGGCGCGCGATCTCGTCCCGTTCGGTGATGAACGCGGTCTCCGAGTAGCCGACCCGCGCGGCGATGGCGGTCATGGCCGCGTCGTCGTCCGCGACGGCCGCGGCGTCGAGGACCACACCGGCGGGATTGCCGCCGTCGGGATGGGTGGTGAAGGCGGAGTAGTGCAGAACGCCGATGTCTGGGGTGGCCCCGGTGGTGGACCTGATGGCGGGCGCCGTGGGTTCCGTGGGTGCGGTCATGCCGTTCACGGTTCCACCGCACCCGATATCGCGTCCAACGATTCCTTTCGCTGGAGTCGATCGAGAAATCCAATGGGAGCAGGCCGGAGGCCACCTATCCTGACCCTCGTGGACACACGACTCCTGAAGACGTTCGCGGCCCTGGCGAGAACCGGCAGCTTCACCGCGACCGCCACCGAGCTCCACCTCGCCCAGTCCACCGTCACCGTCCAGATACGCACCCTGGAACGGGAGCTGGGCACCCGCCTCTTCGACCGGCTGCCCTCAGGCACCCTGCCGACCAGCGCCGGACGCCGATTGCTGACGGAGGCCGAGGAGGTCCTGGACGCCGAGGCCCGGCTGCGCGCGGTGGCGGCGGCCGGGAACGGCGACGGCGCGGACGGCGCGGTGGAGGGCCCGGTCGCCCTCGGCGCGGGCGAGTCCCTGTGCGCCTCGCACCTCCCCCGCGTGATCGCCTCGCTGCGCCGCAGCCACCCCGGTATCGACCTCCACCTCCACCCCGCGGGCAGCGCGGCGGCCGTCGAGGGGCTGCGTACGGGACGGCTCGACCTCGTGCTGCTCCTCGAACAGGACGTGACCGACGCCGACCTGGTGGCCCGCCCCATCGCCCGCGAACCCCTCGTCTACGTCGCCGCCCCCGGCCACCCGCTGGCCGGACGCGAGGCGGGCTGGGACGAACTGGCCGGGCAGAGCTTCTTCGTCCACGAGCAGGGCTGCTCCTACAGCGACCACCTCGTCCGCGCCCTCCTCGCCCTCCCCGGCCCGGCACCGCGCCTCACCCGCTTCGGCAGCATCGAGGCCGCCCGCGCCTGCGTCGCCGCGGGCCTCGGCCTGACGCTGCTCCCCCGCGCCACGGTGGAACGCCATCTCGCCGAGGGCCATCTCGCCGAGGTTCACGGCCCGGCCATCCCCCCGGTGCCCGTCCAGCTCACCCGCCACCGCCGCCGCTGGACCAGCCCGGCGGCGCGGGCGGTGGCGGACGAGCTGACGCGGCTGCTCGCGACGTGAGCCATACGCAAACCGGCCGTCCAAACCGGCCGTCCAAACGGCCGTCGGACGAGGCGAGCCGTACGTCAGGTCAGGGGGCGGAGCCCCGGTTGTGGGAAGGGGCGGGGAGGGGAGCAGCCCGCCGCAGGCGTACGCGTACCGCCGGACACCCGCTAACGAACCTCGACCGCGCCGTCGTCCGCCCCGCCCCGCCGCTTCGGCTCGTCGCCCCGCTTCGGCTCGTCCTCCGCGCCCGGGGCGCCCATGTTGCGCCGTACCGCGTCCAGGATGGTCAGCCCCTGGCCGACCAGACCCGCCGCGATCTCGCCCAGCCCGTCCGCCCCGTTGAGGACGTTGACGTTCGCCCCGGAGAGCCCGGAGGCGGCCTCCTTGACGATCTGCGGCAGTTGGTCGATCAGCATGCGGTCGAGCGCGACCCGGCCGTGTGAGGCCGCGGCCTCGGCCTGGATCTTCATCCGCTCCGCCTCGGCCAGCGCCACCACCCGGATCCGCTCGGCCTCCGCCTCCGCCGGTTTCACGATCTCGGCCACCAGCTGCTGTTGCCGCAGATCGGCCGCCCGCTGGGCCAACTCCGTGCGCGCGGAGAGCACTTCCTGCTGTGCGTGCGCCTCCGCCAGCGGTCCGGCCTGGGCGGCATGCGCCTGGGCGCGGTCCACCTCGGCGTTGTACTGGGCCTGCACCACCGCCGTCTGCCGCGCGTACTCGGCCTGGTTGCGCGCCGCCTCCTGCTCCGCCTCGGCCGACGCCTGGCTGGCCTGCGCCTGGGCGATCTGGGCCTGCCGCTGGATGGCGGCCTTGTGCGGGGCGGACATCGCGTCGATATAGCCGGTGTCGCCGTCGTCGATCGACTGGATCTGCAACGAGTCCACGATCAGACCGATCTTCGCCATCTCCGCCTTGGAGGTGTCCAGCACCTCGGTGGCCAGCTTCTGCCGCTCGGTGATGAGCTCCTCGACCGTCATCGAGCCGATGATGGACCGCAGATGACCCGCGAAGATCCGCCCCGTCAGCACCGCCATCTGCTCCTGGTCGGAGAGGAACCGCTGGCCCGCGTTGACGATGGACTCGGTGTCGTTGCCCACCTTGAACGCGATCACCGCGCGCACCGTCAGCGTTATGCCCTGCCGGCTGACGCACTTCTCCGCGACCTCGGCCTCACACATCGCCAGCGTCAGGAAGCGGACCTTGCGGAAGACCGGAAGCACGAACTTGCCGTGCCCGGTCACCACGCGAAACGGCGCACCCCCATGTCCACGCCTGCCACCCGAGATCAACATCGCCTGGTCGGGTGCGGGCACGCGGTAACCGAACATCCTTCGTCTCCTCAACCGGCGCCGCCGGCCCCGCCGGACGACGCGTTCAATGGATCGGTCCACTCGATGACGTCGACCTGGCGGGAGCCGCGGAAGTCGATCACGAGGACGGACGCGCCTTGCGGCAGCGGGTCGGAGGACCAGGCGAGGAACGTCTCCGAGCCGCCCCTGACGCGCACCAGGACCTCGCCGGGACCACTGGCACCACGGGTGCCGAGAAGCAGCACCCCGGTGCGACCGATCACAGGATCATCCGGTGTCATGCGGCAGCCGCCCCCCGTCGTTCCGCTGCTGAAATCCGACGTTAGACCGTTTTCCCGGCGCCGGATACGGTTGTGCGCAGCGGGGATCGGGTGAACCGCCACCCGCGTGGGCGGCCGCTACGAGGTGGCGTCCTTGGCGTCGGTGTCCTCGGCGTCGGTGTCCTTACCGTCGGTGTCCTTGGCTTCGGTCTCGGTCTCGGCCCCGGCCCCGCCGTCCTCCGAGTCCTCGAAGTACGCGTCGAGGACCGCGTCCAGCTCCGCCGTCCATTCCTTGAGGAGCTTGCGGGCCGGTGCCTCGACGTCGGCGGTGTACCAGCGCCGGTTGGTCGTATAGACGGTGATCCCGAAGCGCTTGCCGAACCGCGGGGTGTCGACCTCGACCGCGCCGATCTCGTCCCACCCGAACTCGGCCTTCTCGCCGTCGAGTTCGAAGGTGACCCCTCGGCGCCCGGCTCGTATCGCACCGCGCCGGTCGGACACCTCGAAGACGGCCCCGCCGTCCTCGTCCGCGTCCTCGGCCTCTTCGTCGCCGTCCGCTTCCCCGTCGGACGCGACGACGTCCTTCGGCGCGTCCGCTTGGCCGTCGGACTCCGCCTCGGCCTCGACGCCCTCTTCCTCGCCGAGTTCGTCGAGCTCGTCGAGCTCCGGCTCGTCCTCGGCGGTGATTTCCTCCGGCGGTCGCTCCGCCGCTGCCTTGTCCGGGGCGTCCTCCTCCTCATCGGCAGGGCGCGGGGATGTCAGGCCGGGGATGTACCCCGGATCCGTCCCGGCGGTGTGCATGGGCGGGATGATCGGTCCAGTGCTCTGCTCCACGGCCGGAAGTATTGCCGATAAACCTGTGCCGACGACAGGCAGCCCCGGGGCCAATCGAGCCGACGCGGGAAAGCCGCAGGTTACGCGGAGCCGATTTCGGCGCGGGCCGTAGCGGTCGCCCGGCGGATGCGCCCCTTTACTGTACCTTTACTATGCATGTGGGGACACTTGACCTACAAGCGCCCTCCCAGCCCTCTCCCAGCGACGTAAGGAGCACCGGACCCGCAATGGGCGAACCTCCCAGTACCACCCGTGCCACACCCCGCCCGCCCCTCACCAGAGCACCCCTCATGGGGCAGACAGGACTGGCACGGTGACCGAGATCCTGCTGCTTCTCCTCGCGCTGGCCCTCACCCTCGCCTGCGCGCTCTTCGTGGCCGCCGAGTTCTCCCTCACCACCGTCGAACGCGGCGCCCTGGAGCGCGCCGCCGAAGCCGGTGAGCGCGGGGCCGACAGCGCGCTGACGGCCGTGCGCCGGCTGACGTTCCAGCTCTCCGGGGCCCAGCTGGGCATCACCGTCACCTCCCTGGTGATCGGCATGCTCGCCGAGCCCTCGCTGGCCGTCCTCCTCGAAACCCCGCTCACCGCGACCGGCCTGCCCGAGGGCGTGGCGTCGACGGCCGCCGTGGTGCTGGGCGTGGCCGTCTCCACGGTGGTGCTGATGGTCGCCGGGGAGCTGGTGCCCAAGAACTGGGCCATCTCCCGCCCCCTGCACGTGGCCAAGGCGGTCGCCTCCCCGCAGCGCGCCTTCACCGCCGCCTTCGCCCCGCTGATCCACCACCTCAACAACACGGCCAACCGCCTGGTGCGCCGCATGGGCCTGGAGCCCGCCGAGGAGCTGGCCTCCGCCCGTACGCCGGACGAGCTGGTCGCGCTGGCCCGCCACTCGGCCGCCGAGGGCGCGCTGGAGCAGGACGCGGCCGAGCTGTTCGTCCGCACGCTCCACCTGGGCGAGCTGACCGCCGAGAACGTGATGACCCCGCGCGTGGACGTCCAGGCGCTGGAGGCCCACGCCACCGCCGCCGACGCGGCCAACCTCACCCTGGCCACCGGGCGGTCCCGCTTCCCCGTCTACCGCGACACCCTGGACGAGGTGGTCGGCACCGTGCACATCCGCGACGTCCTCGCCCTGGACGCCGCCCGCCGCGCCACCACCCCCGTCACCGACCTGGCCACGCCCCCGCTCCTGGTGCCCGACAGCCTCCCGGTGGACCGGCTGCTGGACCGGCTGCGCCGTGCGCACACCATGGCCGTCGTCATCGACGAGTACGGGGGCACCGCGGGCATCGCCACCCTGGAGGACATCGTCGAGGAGATCGTCGGCGACGTCCGCGATGAACACGACACCGACGAGCCCCCCGGCCTGGTGCCCCTCGGCCCCGGCGCCTGGGAGGCGGACGGCGGCGTACGGCTGGACGAGCTCACCGGCATCGGTCTGGCCGCCCCCGAGGGCCCGTACGAAACCGTCGCGGGCCTGCTGGCCACCGCCCTGGGGCGCATCCCGGCGGCCGGGGACACCTTCGAGACGGACGACGGCTGGCAGCTCACGGTCCTGAAGGTGGACCACCACCGCGCCGACCGCCTGCGGATCACGGAGGCCGCCGAGGCCGTCCACACCACCCAGTCCCCCGAGACCGTCCACACCACCCAGTCCCCCCAGGCCGCCCACACCACTGAGTACCCCGAGGCCGCCCGATGACCGTTGTCCAACTCACCATCGGCGCCCTCACCCTCCTCACCAACGCCTTCTTCGTCGGCGCCGAATTCGCCCTGATCTCCGTGCGCCGCAGCCAGATCGAACCGCGCGCGCAGGCGGGGGAGAAGCGGGCGCGCGGTGTGCTGTGGGCGCTGGAGCACCTGTCCGCGCTGATGGCCACCGCCCAACTCGGCATCACCATCTCCTCCCTCGTGCTGGGCGCGGTCGCCGAACCGGCCATCGCCCATCTGCTGGAGCCCGGCTTCGACGCCGTTCACGTCCCGCACGCCCTGGTGCATCCGATCGCGTTCGTCATCGCGCTCACGGCGGCCACGTATCTCCACATGCTCATCGGCGAGATGGTCCCCAAGAACATCGCCCTCGCCGCGCCCGAGCGCACCGCGCTCCTCCTCGGCCCACCGCTGGTGGCCCTCACCCGCCTCCTGCGCCCCGTCGTCTTCGGCGTCAACGCGTTCGCCAACGCGCTGCTGCGGCTGCTGAAGGTCGAGCCGAAGGACGAGGTCGAGTCGGTCTTCACCGACGATGAACTCATCCGGCTGGTACGGGACTCCAGCGACGCCGGGCTGCTCGACAAGTCCGGCGGCCGACGGCTGCGCGACGCCCTGGAACTGGGCACCCGGCGGGTCGGCGACATCCTCGTCCCCCTCGACGAGATGGTCACCGTCGACCACCGCGTCACCCCCGCCCAACTGGAACGCACGGCGGCCGCCTCCGGCTGCTCCCGCCTCCCGGTCACCGGACCCGGCGGCGCCATCCTGGGCTATCTGCACATCAAGGACACCCTCGGCATCGCCGACCGGGACCGCCCCTTCCCTCGCAGCGCCGTCCACACCGTCCCCCGCGTGCGTGCCGACACCCCGCTGGACGACACCCTCACCACCATGCGCGCCACCGGCGCCCATCTGGCCGCCGTGACGGCCGACACCGGTGCGGTCCTGGGCTTCGTCACGATGACGGACGTCCTGGACGAACTCGTGGGGATGTGAACCGCGCCGCTCAGGACGACGGCCGGACCGACCAGGGACGTAACCGCGCCGCTCAGGACGACGGCCTGCCCGACGGCCGGACCGACGGATGAACCGACGGACGGTCCGGCCGTACGGAGAACGCGGTGTCCCCGGCCGTCGCCACGATCGCGTCCTTGACGAGCACCACCCTCGGCTCCGCGTCCTGCGCCGCCGTCCCGGGGTCGTTCAGCGCGGCCGTGCGCCACGCCTCCTTGCCGTCGTCCACGGCCAGCGCCAGCAGACGGCCGAAGCGGTTGGCGAAGTACAGCTGCCCGTACCGCTGGGACAGCACCGGCTCGGACAGGCTCTCCGTCTCCGTCGCCCGCTGCCACAGCTCCCGGCCGCTGTCCGCCGCCACCGCGGTGACCGTTCCATTGGGACGGACGAAGTAGACGGTGCCGTGCAGCAGGGTCGGCCTGCCGAGCACGGGACGCCGCAGCGGGATCCGCGTGATCTCGCCGGTGCGCGGATCCACCCGCACCATGGCGTTGTACGGGCGCTCGTACCCCGAGTCGTACACCTCCTTCGCGGTCTGCGGGATCAGGAACAGCGGCTTGCCCTTGACCGCGCCGAGGGTCAGCGCCTTCCGCGGGAGGGTGGTGAGGTGCTGCTGCCCGCCGTCGGGCGGCTCGAGCCGCAGCAGGTCGTACGGGCCCTCGGCGGCCAGGCCGTCGGAGCTGGTGGGTGCGCACAGGCCGTACGGTGCGCCGCCCAGCGTCGTCGGCTCGCAGAACTTCCCCTCGGGTGCCGGCGACTGCCACAGCCGCGCCCCCGACGGTCCGTAGGCGACGAGCTCCCGGGCGTCCGGCGACAGCGTCAGTACCCCGCCGCGGAACATGCGCACCGAGGCGGAGTCGCTGATGCTCCGCTCCCATCGCTGCTTCCGGGTGGCGACGTCCAGGGCCACCACGAACCGCTCGCCGTCCCCCTCCGACTCCCGGTAGGTGTAGACGATTCCGTCCCGCACCCCGATGGGCCGCGCCAGCTGGGGGCGGGTGCCCCACCGCCACTGGACGTGGCCGGTGGCGGCGTCGACCCTGGCGACCGTGAACCCGCTGCCGCCGCAGTACAGGGTCCGGCCGTCCTCGGGGGCGCATCCGGGCTCGTCGTAGACGAGGGGCGGCCCGTCGGTCCCGACCCGCAGTTCCGTCCGCCACGGCTGCCAGCCCTTGGGGAGCGAGGCGGGCTGCTGGGAGTGCGCGGCGTCGGCGGTGGCGGACGCATCGCCCGACGAGTCCGTCATGTCCGGGGCGAAGACCGCCGCGGCGACGGTCAGCCCGGTGACGGCCAGGGCCACCCCGGCGGTGGTGACGACGAGCCGCCGCCGGGCGCCTCGCCTCGGTACGGTCCGCCGGGAGGCGGGCGGCTGGGGGTCGTGGGTCGGGGCGGGGTCGTGGGCGTGGGCCGGGGCCGGGGGGACGGGAGGAGGGGAAACGGCGGCCGTCGCGGAACTTTCGGCAGCCGAAGGGGAAGCCGCCGGGGAAGCCGAAGCCGCCGGGAAGTCCGACAGCTCGCGCAGCATCCGATGCAGCTCGTCCAGCTCCGGCCGGGCCTCCGGCTCCTTGGCCAGACAGCGCTCGGCGATGGGCCGCAGCGGTTCCGGGACCCCCTCCAGCGTCGGATGCTCATACATCACCTGGTAGCCCGACAGATAGGGGCTGTCCGACTCGAACGGGCTGCTGCCCCGCGCCGCGAACACCAGCAGCGAGCCCAGCGAGAAGACGTCCGACGCCCCCGTGACGCCCCGAGGGCTGCGCAGCTGCTCCGGCGACATGAACGGCGGGGTGCCGAGCACCCGCCCGATGGTGACGGTGAGCGTCTGGCTGTCGACGGCGCGGGAGATGCCGAAGTCGATGACGCGCGGACCGTCCTCGGCCATCAGGATGTTGGCGGGTTTCAGGTCCCGGTGCACCACCCCGGCCCGGTGGATGTCGCGCAGCGCCTCGACCAGCCCGAGGCCGAGCGTCCGCAACTCCCGCCCGCTCAAGGGGCCGTTCCTCCGTACGACCTCGGAGAGGGTTCGCCCCGGTACGTACAGGGTGGCCATCCACGGCCGGTCGGCCTCCGGATCGGCGTCCACGACGGGGGCGGTGAACGCCCCGCTCACCCGGCGCGCCGCCGCGACCTCCTGCCGGAAGCGGGTGCGGAACTCCTCGTCCTGCGCGTACTGCTCATGGATCAGCTTGATCGCGACCTGCCGCCCCGAGGCCGCATGCCCGAGATAGACGACTCCCATGCCGCCCGCCCCGAGCCGGTCGAGCAGGGCGTAGCCGCCTATGGATTCCGGATCCCCGGTGGCCAGCGGCATCGCCGATCCCCTCTCCCGCGCCTCTCCCGCGCTGTTTTTTCGCGTCTCGAACGGCCCTACCGAAGACCTACATTAGGTCGGCGGGGGCCTCGGCGGACCATGCGGTCCAGGACGTGGCGGAACGGTGATGTGCGCCACGGTGGCGCACGAGGGTGAACGGGCCGGTGCGGGCGGGGAAGTTCTGTTAGCGGCGCGTTAGCGGAACGGTGTCGGGACGGCAGTGGGACGGCAGCGGACCACGGAAAGCTCATGGCCATACCGAGGGCCGGTGCGGAACACCGGCCGGACCGCCCACCCATTGGGGGAGCCCGCCATGAACGTCACCGCTTACCGCCGCGGCCGCACCGTCCGTACGATCGCCGCCTCCATCGTGGCCGCTGCCGCCCTGAGCCTGACCGCTGCGTGCGGCGGGGGCGGAGACGGAGGCTCCGACAACGCGGGCAAGGCGAACTCGTCGGCCACGGCCCACGCGTCCGCCACCGACGAACAGGGCGCGGACAAGGCTGAGACCGGCAAGGAGAACCAGGCCGACAAGGGGAGCCAGGCCGACAAGGGGAGCCAGGCCGACAAGGGGAGCCAGGCCGGCCAGGGGAGCCAGGGCGGCGAGGAGGGCGGTGCCGCGGGCGTCAAGGACGCGAAGTCGCAGTCCCAGAAGTCCGGGGGCGGCTCCGAGGCCGAGCCGGTCGGCGACTGCGACATCAACAAGACGGTCATCACCGTTCAGAACGTCAAGAGCCCCATCAACCACATGCTGCTCAAGGCGACCAACAAGGCCGGTGTGGACTGCAAGCTGGTCGGCTACCCGAGCCTGAAGTTCGGCGCCAACGCGCAGGCCGCCACCCCGGTGAACGAGGACAGCAAGCCGCAGGCCGTGGTCATGCTCGCCCCGGGCGAGAGCGCCTACGCGGGCATCACCACCTCCGCGGCGGACGGCTCGGGCTACGAGGGCGGCGATGTCGACTCGCTCGAGGTCTTCATCGACGGCAGCGAGGACCCCAAGCCGGTCGAACTGCCCGGCGGCTCGGTCTACGTCGACAGCGCGGCGAAGGTCACGTACTGGCAGACGGACGCGCAGACCGCCCTGAGCTGGTAACGCGCGCACAAGCACCCTGGTGCCTTATGGGACACATACATGAACACTGTCTTGCATAGAAGACAGCTGTCCCTGGAGGATGAGGTGGCGCCGCCGACGCGGCGCACAGGCAAAGGCACAGGGGTGGGGAACGGATGGGCATCGGCTCCGCGGCGCTGCTGGTGTCGGCCGGTGTGGCCTCCGGGCTCGCCGGTTCGATCGCGGGGCTGGCCTCGCTGTTCAGCTATCCGGCGCTGCTGGCGGTAGGACTGCCGCCGGTGGCCGCGAATGTGACCAACACGGTGGCGCTGTTCTCCAACACCGTCGGCACCGCGGCCGGATCCCGCACCGAACTCCGCGGCCAGCGCGACCGCCTCCTCCGGCTCGCCGCCATCGCGGCACTGGGCGGCGCGGTCGGGGCCGCACTGCTGCTGGGCACCCCGTCCTCCGCCTTCGAGGCCGTCGTACCGTGGCTGATCGCCCTCGGCTCGGTACTGATCCTGGTCCGCGACCCGCTCCGCCGGCTCATGGCCTCCCGCCCACACCCCCTGGCCCACACCGCCCGCCCCACGCTCCCACTGGCGTGCGCGGTCCTGCTGGTCGGCCTCTACGGCGGCTACTTCGGCGCGGCCTCGGGCGTCCTGATGCTGGCAGTGCTCTCCCTGACGGCCACGGAACCCCTCCCGGTCACCAACGCCGTCAAGAACATCGCCACCGGCGCGGCCAACGTAACGGCGGCAGTCGCCTACGTAGCCGTCGCCCCCGTCAACTGGCCCGCCGCCCTCACCCTCGGCCTGGGCGCCCTCCTGGGCAGCTGGCTGGGCCCCCTGGCCGTCCGCCGCCTCCCCGAAACCCCCCTCCGAATCGCCATAGCCCTGGGCGGCCTCGGCCTGGCCATCTCCCTCTGGCACTGACCCCGCCATCGGCCCCCTGGCCGCCGTACCGCTGGCGCGTCCGCCTCCTCGCGGACGAATGGCCCACGGTGCGGGACGCCCTGCTCGCCCGAGTCGCGGCGAGGCATGTGGCGTGACGCGGCGCGGCGTGCGGCCTGAAAGGCGGCCCGCCGCCAGGGGACGGGAGCGCATTACCTCGGACGTAATCGCATCGAACCGCTGCGCTGGGCAGCATGGTGATCGCTCCCCGCAAGGTTTCCGATCGGAGGGACCACCATGTCCTTGGCCGTGCCCATGACCACCCGCGCTCTGGTGGAGGAACTGCTGCGCCGCATCGGTGAGGGCGACCCCGAGCGGATCGCCGAGCTGTACGCCGAGCGCAGTGACTGGAAGCTGGACTGGCCGGAGGGCGAGCACGGCCGCGCGGCCACCCCGTGGATTCGGCATCGGTCCAGCCGCGCGGATGTGGTCGACCACTTCAGGGAGTTGGCCCGGCACCATGTGCCCGGGGAAGCGGCCACCGAGATCGAGCGGATTCTCGTCGACGGCGACGACGCGGTCGTGCTGGGCGAGATCCGCCAGACCGCCCGGTCCACCGGGCGCGCCTACCGTGCGCGGTTCGCCCTGCATCTCACGCTCGAGGACGGCCTTGTCACCCGGCACCACGTCTACGAGGACAGCCTCGCCGTCGCCCAGGCATTCGACGTGCCGCAGGCATGACGCGCAGGCATGACACATACGCGTGACGCGCAGACATGATGCCGGGCCATTGGGCGAAGCGATCAGCGTGCGAGCAGGGGCTCCGCCCGGGACAGGGTGTCCAGGATGTTCGCCTCCGTGATCGCCATCCGCGCCTCGTCCGGCGTCAGCCAGCGCAGCGGCGCGTCCGGGTTCTCCGGGCGTACCGCCTCGGGAACGCTGGTGGCCAGCACGAAGCGCACGTCGGCGTGCTCATGCGCCGGCTCCCGGCTGTTCGCGGGGACCGGGACGATCACCAGATGCCGTACCTCCGCGTCCGGCCACGGGGTCAGATCGGGCAACCCGGTCTCCTCCCGCCCCTCCCGCAGCGCGATGGCGAGCGGGTCGTGCTCACCCGGGTCGCCATGCCCGCCGACCAGCAGCCACGACTGGTGGCGCTGGTGCCAGCGCAGCAGCACACGGCCGCTGTCGGGGTGCACGATCAGGGAGGAGGCGGTGATATGGAGGGGACTCGTCCGGTCCCAGGGCGCGCCCGCCTCGATGACGCCGCGCACCCGCTCGACGTCGGCGCATTCCGCGGTGGTCTTCGGCCGGTAGCCCGTAAGGACATTGAGGACTGAGTGATCGGCTGTGGCCATGCGCGGATCCTAACGACGCCAGCCCGCCCGCGGCGCGGGGTTTTCCAAGGCCCAAGTCGGAGACCTGGGCCGGCGTAGCGGGTCGTACCCGCCTGTCCGAATCGAGGGCAACGGCCGTGCGGTGGTCTCGCGGGCCGGGGCGGTCCTGCTGGTGGAGACGGTCCGCAAGAGCGGCGTGGATGCTGCGTTGTCGGCGGTGCTCGCGCCGTGGTGCAAGCCGCGGGCGGTGCACGACCCCGGCAAGATCCTGCTGGATCTTGCGCTCGCGACCGCCCTGGGCGGGGACTGCCTGGCCGATGTCGCGATGCTGCGGGCCGAACCGGCCCTCTTCGGGCCGGTGGCCTCCGACCCGACCGTCTCCCGCTTGGTCGACACGCTCGCCGCAGTGGGCTCTCAGGCACTGGCCGCCATCCGCACCGCACGGGCCGAAGTACGCAACCACGTCGGGCAGTTGGCCGGGCCGGACGCTCCGCACGCCGACGGGCAGGTGATCGTGGACATCGACGGCGTGCTGGTGCTGGCCCACTCCGACACGGAGGACGCCACACGGACCTGGAAGAAGACCCATGGGCATCATCCGCTCATGGCCTTCGTCGACCATGGTCCGCTCATGGCCTTCGTCGACCACGGACGCGGCGGCACCGGAGAGCCGGTCGCGGGGCTGCTGCGGCCGGGCAGGGCGGGCAGCAACACCGCCGCCGACCACATCGAGACGACCCGCCTGGCGCTGGCCCAGCTGCCGAAGAAGTTCCGGTGCGGTCGGCGCACCCTGATCCGCACCGACTCCGCCGGCGGTTACCCACACGTTCCTCGACTGGCTCACCGTGCGCGGTCGGTGGCTGTCGTACTCGGTCGGCATGACCATCACCGAGCAGACCCATCAGGCGGTGCTGAAGATCCCCGCCTCGGCGTGGACGCCGGCCGTCGAACCCGGCGGCCAGGTCCGTGATGGTGCCCGGGTCGCCGAACTCGCCGGAGATGTGCTGGACGGCTGGCCGCACGGCATGCGTCTGACGGCGTTCGCCACCAACACCCAGGACGCCGCGATCGCGGCGCTGGAACGGCGGCACCGCCAGCGGGCCCGCGCCGAGGACCGCATCCGCGCCGCCCGCGCCACCGGCCTTACCAACCTGCCTCTCCACGACACCGCGCAGAACCAGGTCTGGCTGGAGATCGTCCAGATCGTCCTCGACCTGTCGGCCTGGATGCCGATGCTGGCCCTGACCGGCCCCGCCCGGCTGTGGGAACCCAAGCGCCTGAGGCTGCGGCTGTTCTCCACCGCCGCCCAACTCGTCACCACCGGCCGGCGCCGCATCCTCCGCCTCGCGAAGCACTGGCCCTGGACCGACGTGATCACCGAAGCCCGGCAACGGCTCGCGACCCTGCCGAACCCTGGCTGACCAGCAGCTTCCCGTCCCTACGAGCAGCACCACCCCGACCGGAGCCGTGGTGGAACCCGGCTCCCACCCGACGCGACAGCCGGGCCACAGACCTGCCCGTGATCAGCCCGGACGACCGAAACGGCCCGCCAAAGAATCCGACGGACCGTCACGAAAGATCGGGGTTAAGACGCTTACCCTCGCATCGACGCCCCCCCAGGAGAGCCGCCCCCTTCTTCATGGCCGCGTTGGGCCCGTGGGCCCTGTTCCGGGCTCCGCACTTCCGAGAGTCTCTTACCAGTCGCTCGCGCTGAGCGGCAGCGCAGCTCAGTAGAAGGCAAGAGCCGCGGGATGACACGGGCCAAGCCAAAGGCAGACCAGGAGGAGTTTTCGGTGGCACTCACGGAATTTGTCGAGCGTACCGAGGCGCCCTCACCGGTTCAGCCCGTTTCCGTACGCCCCGAGACCAGGCGCCCTGTATCACTGCCTCGTAGTCTTCCTCAGCGCGAGAAGACGAACTGGATCCGGGTTGGGGTGCTGATGGCCGCGGGAGCCCTGCCGGTATCGGCAATCCCTCTTTACGTCCTCGGCGTTCTGCCTATGAGCTGGGCGGCGCTCCTGGTGATTCCTCTGATGGCGGCAAAGGCCGTCCTCATCAAGCGGGGTTCACCGGAAGGCCGGTGGGCCGGCCAGGGAATGGTTGCTGGCCTTGTTGCGGTGACTGCCTACGATGGGCTGCGGCTTCCGATGGCTTATCTCTCAGGCCTCTGGCCCGACTTCATCCCGCGCCTCGGCGGCTGGATCATGGAAACCCATTCCGGGAACGTGCCGGTCGGGTATCTCTGGCGCTATATCGGTGACGGTGGTGGAATCGCGGTTGCCTTCTTCGTCTTCTGTGGTGCGCTGATGAACATCTGGCCCTCCCTGGTCTGCCGCCGCCCGGTCACTCTGGCTGTTGGTTACGGAGTATTCGTATGGCTTGGGCTGATAGCCACCGTCGTCCTCCTGCCCCGCGGCGAGGAATTCCTGTTCGTCCCAACGGCGCCGATTCTTGTGCTCAGTCTCCTGGGCCACCTCATCTACGGCGCGGTACTGGGCGTCTTCCTCTCCCGGAGCGTGCGGCACATGGATATGGCCAAGCACGCCAAGACCACCACTGCCCGGCGTACCCTGCCGACTCAGCGCACCGGTTCGGACCGGACAGTGGGTGCCTCCGCCACTTCCGCCTCATCCGAACAGTAGTAGGATTCCTATGAAGCTCTTCCGGAAAACCAATGCCCCTCAAGTGGCTCGGCGAGCGGCACGGCCTGGCGATTGGGGCCGCCTCCTGGGGCAAGCACGACGCAGATCACTTGCACAACTCCGGGTCAGTCACCACTACCAAGATGGAGCCACAGCCATGGGAAAGCCTCACACGCGGGTGTGCGCAGAGACGGTTTTCGAAATCGTCGAGCCGGACGGAACCGCACCGGTGGACGTGGGACTGGTGTATGACACCAGGGACCCTTATGCGGTGGCTATGGAACTGGAAATCCGGGACAGCCGCCATCCGTCGGTTTGGGTATTGAGCCGCAGCATGCTGGCAGAAGGGTTGCTGGTGCCAGCGGGCCTGGGGAATGTGCAGATCACTCCAGCCACACCGGAGTTCGTTCTGCTGCAGTTGGGATCCGATGCAGAGCAGGCGTCCATGTGGATGTCTCTGCCGGAGATCGAGGAGTTCCTTGAGAGCACCTACGATGCAGTTCCGGTAGGCGAAGAGGAGTCGTGGCTGGAGGTCGACGCCACCTTGCAACAAATCCTCGATGCGGCATGAGGCAGGTGTATGACGACCGGCCCAACTCGCCGTACATCGTGTCCATGAACAAGACCTCTGCGACCACTCAGAAGAATGGCTACAACACCTGGATACTTAATGGTCAGTTCCCGAAGTCCATGCCAGCACGGCCTGGACGCGTGTCTGCACATTGAGCTTCGAGAAGATGCGGTTGATGTGATTCTTGACCGTCTTCTCCGTAAGCCCCAGAGAAGCAGCTACCTCGCCGTTGGTTTGCCCACCGGCAATCAGGTTCATCACTTCGCTTTCCCTCTGCGACAAGGCCGCCTGCACACCGGACGCCCGGTCGGGCGGATCACCCACCAGATGCAATCGATGAGCGCGCGCGCCGGCATTGCGTTGCGGTCCACTAGCCCGTTTCGGCAGGCTCGGCAGTGTGCCACCAATATTCCGCGCATCCGATGGCAACGGGCTTGGAATAGAAGCGATCTTCCCCGTCGAGGATGTGCTTGCGGCGGCAATCTGTACAGCGCGCACAACATGAGCATCCGACGACTCGTCGTACACGAGGACCTCAGCCGCTCCCCGATGTCGCGCAAGCCGTGCGAAGTTCGCATCGTGGCGCCTGGAGATCAGCACAACCTGGCTGTACTGGGTGAGAGCAGGCAGATGGGCAAAGCACTGTGCCGGAGTTCGCCCCATATCCAGAACGACGACCCTTGGGTGGTTTTTCGTAGTCGCCGCAACTGCCTCGGTGAGCGTAGTGGCCTCGGTCACGCTTATTGAGGAATCGCTCCGCAGCTGGTGCTCAACCATCCAATGCAGGCCGCGCACCACGAAGATGTCCGCGCTGCTCACGACGACGTTGAAGCTATGCACGGGCCGCGCCGTCAGACTCCTGTCCGACAGATCGCGGTCGTTCGCCTGCATTTCCGGGCGGGACGGAACGCGACCTCCTTCTTGTACTGCGTCATCGTTGCTGGATTGCCGTCCGACCGGCCCCGGACCGCCAAAGTCGCTGACAGTACGTCGCGTCCGATGCTGCTCGGGGGTTCCGGCAGCCCGCTCGTCCTCCACTGTGTGTGCCTACTCTCGTTCCCAAACTCTGTACTGCTGACCTCCAACGAACCCTGATCGCGAACGGTTCACCCATCGCCACGCACCCGTAGGGCAGCACAAGGTCCTCATCCGGTCCGGAGAACCGATCGCCAAGGGCGGGAGGTCGCTGAGAAGTCCCGATGGTCATGCGGTGCTCGGCGGACAGCTGCTGCGGCCCGGCAATGCGGGCTCCGACACCGCCGCCGACCACATCGAGGCCACGAAACTGGCCTTGGTCCAGCTGCCGAAACGTCTCCGGCGGGGGCGTCAGACACTGATCCGCACCGACTCCGGCGGCGGCACCCATGAGTTCGTGGCCTGGCTCGCCCAGCGCGGCGGTGGCTGTCGTACTCGGTCGGCATGACCATCACCGATGCCATCCATCAAGCCGTTTTGAAGGTCCCGGCCTCGGCGTGGACTCCGGCTGTCGAGCCGGACGGTGAGATCCGCGACGGCACCTGGACCGCCGAGATCGACGCAGGCAGCGACTGCCTGACCGGACCTGCCGGCCTGGATGCCGATGCTCGCCCTGACCAGCGCCGCCCGGCTCTGGGAACCCCGCCGCCTGCGCCTGCGACTGTTCTCCACCGCTACCCAGCTCGTCACCACCGGACGCCGCCGCATCCTCCGCATCGCAGCACACTGGCCCTGGACCAACGTGATCACCAGCGCACTCGCCCGGCTCGCTACCCTCCCCAACCCTGGCTGACCAACAGCGTCCCGTCCCTACAAGCAGCATCACCACGACCGGAGCCGTGGAACCCGGCGCCCACCCGGCACGACAGCCGGATCGTGCTCAACGCCGACATGGCGTCCCCCGTTATCTTCTTCGCGGTCCTGCAAGGGGACCGCTGGCCTCCGGGCCCGGCATGACTGTTCCCCCCTGTCGAAGGGATGACCTGGGGGGTGGTGTCACCGGACCCGAGGGGTGCCGTTGGAGACGCTGATGAGAGGTCCGACTACCGCCCGGCCTGGCGCAACGCCAGGCCGCTTGCGGGCGGCAGGTCTGCATAACGTGGATGCGCGCGTACGGCCCCGAAGCCCTGGCCAGCACCGCACGAACCCCGCTTTGGGAGGATGGGTTGGACGACATCGACGACGTGGGCGTCTTCCTCGGCCTGGACGTCGGCAAGAGCGCCCACCACGGGCACGGCCTCACCCCGGCCGGCAAGAAGGTCTTCGACAAGCAGCTGCCCAACAGCGAGCCCAAGCTGCGGGCCGTCTTCGACAAGCTGGCCGCGAAGTTCGGCACCGTGCTGGTGATCGTGGACCAGCCCGCCTCGATCGGAGCCCTGCCCCTGACGGTCGCCCGGGACACCGGCTGCCAGGTCGCCTACCTGCCGGGCCTGTCCATGCGGCGAATCGCCGACCTCTACCCGGGAGAGGCAAAGACCGACGCCAAGGACGCCGCGGTGATCGCGGACGCAGCCCGCACCATGCCGCACACCCTGCGCTCGCTTCAGGTGACCGACGAGATCACCGCCGAACTGACCGTGCTGGTCGGCTTCGACCAGGACCTGGCAGCCGAGGCCACCCGCACCTCCAACCGGATACGCGGCCTGCTCACCCAGTTCCACCCCAGCCTGGAGCGCGTCCTCGGACCCCGCCTGGACCACCATGCTGTGACCTGGCTGCTGGAACGCTACGGATCCCCGTCCGCCCTGCGAAAGGCCGGTCGACGCAGACTGATCGAGGTGATCCGGCCCAAGGCCCCACGCATGGCCCAGCGCCTGATCGACGAAGTCTTCGACGCACTCGACGAGCAGACCGTCACCGTCCCCGGCACGGGCACCCTCGACGTCGTGATCCCCTCGCTGGCCCGCTCGCTCGCCGCCGTTCACGAACAGCGGCAAGCTCTGGAAGCGCAGATTGCGGCCCTCCTGGAGGAGCACCCTCTTTCCCAGGTCCTGACCTCGATGCCGGGGGTCGCGGTCAGGACCGCCGCCACCTTGCTGGTCACCGTCGGCGACGGCACCAGCTTCCCCACCGCCGCCCACCTGGCCTCCTACGCCGGCCTCGCCCCGACAACGAAGTCGTCGGGCACCTCGATCCACGGCGAACACGCGCCCAGAGGCGGCAACCGACAGCTCAAACGGGCCATGTTCCTGTCCGCGTTCGCCGCCCTGCACGATCCCGCCTCCCGTTCCTACTACGACCGGTGCCGGGCCCGAGGAAAGACCCACACACAAGCCCTCCTCCGCCTGGCCCGCCACCGCATCAGCGTGCTGTTCGCCATGCTCCGCGACGGCACCTTCTACGAACCCAGAACCCCCCGCCTCGCTTGACGAAAGACATAGAGGCACCCCCCCGTTGATCTCTTGTGCGGGTTTCGGACACGGACTTTCGTTCAACTCGCGTCGGTTCCCTCCCCCTGGAGTGGTCCGGACAAGAAAGAAGCCCCAGGCCGCCTGCCTGGGGCTTCCGGAGGAGCGGGCCAAGCGAATTGGCCCGTGTCTGGTCAGGACGTTCAGCCGCTCACGGTGAGATTCGAATTCCCGCTGCTCTGATATCCCTCAGTCGCGAGCATCATGTAGTACTTGAAGGTGCCCAGACCCATTCCGGAACGGGCCCATGCGTCGAAGTGATTGCCCGTGGTGATGGTTCCGCCCGTTTTCTTCGACTGCCGGACGCTCCAGTACTGGTTGAACGTCCGGACGCCCTCGACCGAAGGGGCGTTGTACCGCGTCGTCTGGTAGATGTCGTACGTGCCGCCATCGCTGGTGACGGTGCCCTTGTACGTCCCCGTGGGCCGGTATGTACCCCAGTTGTCGACGACGTAGTACTCCACGAGCGGGTTTGAGGTCCACCCGTAGAGACACAGATATCCGTTGCCGGACGGGTTGAAGCTGCCCGAGTACTGCACGTTCCTGCGGCCGCCGTTGCTCCAGCCCTTACCGCACACGAAATTCCCGCAGTTGGTCCACGAGGTCCGGTAACTGCCGCCTGACGAAAGCGTCATGGAGACCGACCCACCGCCGTCGGTCCAGAACGAATAGTAGAAGCCGTTGTTGGTGCCGGTTTGGTTCGTGGTGATGGTCGTGTCGGCGCTCGCGGTTCCGATACTGGGCAGCGTCAGCCCGGACGTGACCAGCGTCAGGGCGCCGGCCCGGCCGATTAAGTTCCTGCGGCTGATCGGCCGGGCGGGGGTGTCGTCCCGGTGCATGCTTCCTCCTCCTCGGTTGTGGTGGGGGCCTGTTGGTGCGTCAGTGTTGGACCGACGCCGTGGGGTGTCAACAGTTTCCGCAAGGATTACGGAAATTCTGCTCTGGATGGTGATCTCTTGAGGGGAAGTATCTCCTGTTCAACCCCGTCCTGATTGATCGAATTCAAGAGTGATCGATAGGAGGGAGAGGTCGAGAGATCACTTCCAGGATCTCGCCACCGAAAACTTTCGGGACCTTTCCGGATCAATTCAGCGCCCGTGACACCCGGTCAGACAAAAAGGGCGATGCGGTGCATGCCATAACTCACCCCCATATTGCGCGAGTTCGTTCTACAAGGCGTCCGGGACGACAAAGCGCGAGGTCAGAGCATTGCCAGCCCGTTAACAGAGCGTTAGTGACGCGGCAGTAGATCGTCAGCGGCGGCGGACAGTCTTGTTGTCACGGCCCCGGCGAACGGGGTCGAAGCCCACGACAACAGGGGGACTGATGTCGCACCGCACCACCACCCTTCGCCATGCACGCAAGGTCGCCGCCGCGGCGGTCGTCGCTGTCGCCGCGCTCGGTCTGACCGCGTGCCAGGACAACACGGACGCCAGCGGAAGCTCGTCCTCCTCGGCCGCGAGCGACTCCTCGGACTCGGGCTCCTCGGGCTCCTCGGGCTCCGGCTCCTCCGGCTCGTCGAACGGGGGCTCGTCGGACGGTGGCTCCTCGAACGGGGGCTCCTCGGGTTCGGCCGGAGGCGACCAGGGCAATGGCGGTGCGGGCGGCGGTGGCGGCGCCGGTGCGGGCGCCTGCAAGACCTCGCAGCTGGGGTTCAGGAGCTCGCACGGCATGGGTGAGGGCACGCTGATCGTCGACCTCAAGAACAACGGGTCCGCCCCCTGCACCCTCCAGGGCTTCCCCGGCGTGGACCTCAAGAGCAAGAACGGCTCGATCAGCGCCGAGCGCAGCGACCTCGCGGCGCCGAAGACCAAGGTCAAGCCGGGCGAGGAGACCCGCTTCACGCTCTACTACCCGCCGAACAACTCCGGCGGCAGCGGCGAGACCTTCACCACCCTCGTCGTCACCCCGCCCAACGAGACCCACGCCCACTCCCTCCCCGTGAGCATCAACGTCCCCGTCACCGACGGCTCCGCCTCCGCCATCAAGGTGGACCCGGTCGGCACCGGCAAGTAGGCGCGCACACCGTCGCAGGGATCTCGACAACCACAGACAGCAAAGCATCCCCGGGCCGCTGGCCTGGGGCTTTGCTATGAGTAACGAGACTGCCTGATCGATCGAACGTTCACCTTCCGGCGCACCGGCGTGCGCCCTCGTCCACGACGGCCGACCCTGGATGGCGGGGGGCGGAGTGCGAACCGGACTGGAAGGTGAACGTCACGATGGAGACACCCCCGATCGTTTCGGCGCAGGAGTGGGAGGCCGCGCGTCAGCGGCTGCTCAGGGAGGAGAAGCAGCTGACCCGCGCCCGTGACGCACTGGCCGCCAAGCGGCGGCGGATGCCGTGGCTGGCGGTGGAGAAGGCGTACGCGTTCGACGGACCCGAGGGCAGAGTGAGCCTGCTCGACCTGTTCGCGGGGCGTCGTCAGCTGATCCTCTACCGCGCCTTCTTCGAGCCCATCGTCTACGGCTGGCCCGAGCACGCCTGCCGCGGCTGCTCCATGGTCGCCGACCACGTCGGCCACCTCGCCCACCTCAATGCCCGCGACACCACCCTCGTCTTCGCCTCGCGCGCCCCGCAGCCGGAGATCGAGCGGGTGAAGGCGCGGATGGGCTGGAAGATGCCGTGGTACACGATCACCGACGACTTCGACGCCGACTTCGACGTGGACGAGTGGCACGGCACGAACGCGTTCATCCGCGACGGCGACCGCGTGTTCCGCACCTACTTCATCAACGCCCGCGGCGACGAGGCGCTGGGCAGCACTTGGAGCTACCTCGACATGACCGCGCTCGGGCGGCAGGAGACGTGGGAGGACTCGCCCGAGGGCTACCCCCAGACCCCGCCGTACGAGTGGTGGAACTGGCACGACGCGTACGGCGACCCCGAACCGGCCCCGGAATGGCTGGCCCAAACCCGCCGTGGCCCCCGCGGTCAGCCCGCCTGACCGACGCCGTACCCCCGAGGACCCGCGACCAGCCCGCCTGACCGACGCGGCCCCGGCGACCAGCCGCCTGCCCCCCGGCGACCAGCCGCCTGCCCCGCCGGCGACCAGCCGCCTGACCCCCGCGACCAGCACATCTAACCCCCGCGACCAGTACACCTCGACGTCCGTATGCCGCACACTGTGGAGCCATGGACCACCACATCCGCTTCGCGACGGCCGCCGAAGCCGACGCCGTGAAGGCCGTGGTCGACGCGGCATACCGCCCCTACGTCGCCCGGATCGGACTCCGCCCGGCGCCCATGGACGCCGACCACGCGGCCGACATCGCGGCGGGTCGCGTCTTCGTCACCGGCGACCCGGTCGTGGGCGTGCTGGTCCTGGTGGCCGAGCCCGACCACCTCGTCCTGGAGAACATCGCCGTACACCCCGAAGCCCACCGCCGAGGCGTGGGCAGGCATCTGCTCACCTTCGCCGAAGCCCACGCACGCGCCCTCGGCCTGCCGGAGATCCGGCTCTACACCAACGCCCTCATGTGGGAGAACCAGGAGATCTACCCGAGGCACGGATACGAGGTGACGGAGCGCCGCCAGGACGGCCAGTACGACCGCGTCCACTACCGGAAGCGCATGACCGGACCAACGTCCGACGAGCGGTGAAGGGACGGCAGCGGGGTCGCCGCCGTGGTCGCCAGCAGGACGACGACGGTGATGACCAGGCTGGTGCGCGGACCGTGCAGGAATTCCGCGTGGCCGTGGTCCGCCAGCAGGGAGCCGAAGACGGCGACGGCCAGAGTGCCGCCGATCTGGCGGGCGGTGTTGAGGATTCCGCTGGCGACGCCCGCGCGATGGCCGGGCACATGATCGAGCAGATGCGCGGCCGGCGGCGGCATGATCAGCGGGCCGCCGAGACCGACGGGGATCATCAGGGCGGACACGGCCCAGACCGGCGCCGTCGCGGGCAGCACCGTCAGGACGATCATTCCGCTGGCCATCAGCAAGAGCCCGCCCGTGATCGACGCCCTGAGGCCGACCGATCGCGCGAACCGGGTGGAGATCGGTGTGAGCAGCAGCTGGGCCGCCACCGACGATGCACTGCCCAGGGGCATCGGCACGCCGTCTTGACCTTACCCTCGGGGGCAAGGTTTAGCGTTCTTCGAGGTGAGAGACGTGCGAATCGGCGAGCTGGCCCGGCGGGCGGGTGTGACGACCAAAGCGGTGCGCTACTACGAATCGCTGGGGCTGCTGACGCCCGAGCGGCTGGCCAACAGCTACCGGGACTACGGCGAGCACGATGTGCGGCTCGTGCGGGAGATCCGGGCGCTCAGCGGGCTCGGGCTGCCCGTTGAGCGCACCCGGCCGTTCCTGGACTGCCTCGCGGTCGGCCATCAGCACGCCGATGACTGCCCGGCCTCACTGGCCGAGTACCGGGAGGCGATCGACGAGCTCTCCCGGCGCATCGCTGGACTCACCGCGCGCCGGGCGGCGCTGATCACCCACCTTCAGCAGGCCGCCCACCGCAACAGCCGTGTCCCGGCCACCGACGAAGGAGAGCGCCTGATGACCGACTACACCAGCCTGCCGCCCGACCTGCCCGTACCCGAGGACGACGGCGCGGCCGCCCATCTGCCCGGGACGCCCGCGCCGCCCCTGGAACTGCCCAGCACCGGCGATACGACGGTCCGTCTCGACGCCCTCGGCCCGGGCCGTACGGTGATCTACGTCTACCCGCTCACCGGCCGTCCGGGCACCGACCTGCCCGAGGGCTGGAACGCGATCCCCGGCGCGCGCGGCTGTACGCCCGAGGCGTGCGGCTTCCGCGACCACTACCAGGAACTGCTCACGGCCGGCGCGGTCCGGGTGTTCGGGCTGTCCAGCCAGGAAACCGACTATCAGCGCGAGGTCGTGGAGCGGCTCCACCTGCCGTTCGAGATGCTCTCCGACCCCACGCGGAACCTCGCGCGGACGCTCGGTCTGCCCACGTTCGAGGTGAGCGGGCTGACGCTCTACAAGCGGCTGACGCTGATCATCCGCGACGGCGCGATCGAGTACGTCTTCTATCCGATCTTCCCGCCGAACGAGCACGCGGACCAGGTGCTGACCTGGCTGCGGAAGAACCCTCTGTAGAGGGCCGCCCGTTCGATCGGGGCGCCGGTCTCTGCGGCGTGGCCCGCTAAGGCCGTTCCAGGATCCCCCTCTCCATGGCCACCACCACCGCCCTCGTCCGGTCGTTCACATCGAGCTTGGCGAACAGCCGGAGCAGATGCGTCTTCACCGTGGCCTCGGCGATCACGAGGCGTCGTCCGATCTCGGCGTTGGTGAGACCGTCCGCCACGGCGTTGAGGACGTCCGTCTCGCGCTCGGTCAGCGGGTCCTGAACGGGCCGCCGCATCCGCGCCACCAGCTTCTCCGCGACCCGGGGGGCGAGCACCGTCTCGCCCCGTGCCGCCGCGTGGATGGCGTCGACGAGCTGCTCGCGGGTGGTGTCCTTGAGCAGATAGCCGATGGCACCGGCCTCCACCCCGCGCTCGATCTCCGTGTCGGTGTCGTACGTCGTCAGGATCAGCACCCGGGTGCGCGGATGGCGGGCGACGATCTCGGCCGTCGTCGCCACCCCGTCCAGCACGGGCATCCGCAGATCGACCAGGGCCACGTCGGGGTCGTACCGCTCGACGAGTTCGAGCGCCGCGCGTCCGTCACCCGCCTCGCCGACGATCTCGATGCTGTCCTCGGCGGCGAGCAGGGCGATCACCCCGGCCCGCATCACGGTGTGATCGTCCACGACCACGATCCGCAGACCTACCTCGCCCATGTCCCTCATGCCTCCACCTCGCCCGCCATGGGGATCATCGCCAGGATCCGCGTCCCGTCGCCCACCGAACTCGTCACCGTGAGCCTCCCGCCCAGCTCCGCCAGTCGCTTGCGCATGCCGTCGAGTCCGAAGCCCGCCGACTCCCCGACCAGGAACCCGGTTCCGTCGTCGGTGATCTCCAGCTCCACTCCGTGCGGACGCCGCGCCAGCACCACGCCGACCATGGACGCGCGCGCGTGTTTGCGCACATTGGCCAGGGACTCCTGGGTGCAGCGCAGCAGCGCGATACGGGTCTGCTGATCGCATTCGAGGTCCGCCAGGTCGGCGTCCACCGCCAGCCCGGTGTCCTCCGCGAAGCGGTCCAGCGTACGGCGCAGGGTCTGCGCCACCGAGCCTTTCGCCACCTGCCCGGGGCCGGGCTGCCGTGCCGAGCCGACCAACTCCCGGGCCTCGGCGAGGTTCTCCCGGGCGGTGGACTCGATCGACCGCAGTTGGTGGGCGCTGGTCACCGGATCGTGGTGAATGCCCGCCTGGGCCGCCTCCGCGAGCACGATGATCGACGCGAAGCCCTGCGCGAGCGTGTCGTGGATGTCCCGTGCGATGCGTTCCCGTTCGTCCGCCGCGCCCTGCCGCTGGTGAGCCTCGGACAGCTGCGCCTGCGTGCGCTCCAACTCCTCGATCAGCCGCGCCCGTTCACTGCTCTGTGCGACGACCGAGTGCGCCCACAGGCCGATCAGTACGCCCACCGCGACCACGATCAGGGTGGACACCATCGTCTCGCCGAAGAACTCCGCGGTCCAGCCCTGCCGGATCAGGCTCCCGGCCAGCGTGGCACCGGTGGCCAGCCCGAGGAACCCCATCGAGACCCGCGGGGTGCGCCCGAACATCCAGTAGTGCGGCAGCGTCACCATGAACAGCGCCGCATAGCTGCTGCCCAGATAGGCCAGCCCGCCGAGCGCGAGCACGAGCGCCGAGAGATAGACCCGCGGCCGTACGACGGGGTTCCCGGGGAAGCGGTCGAGCACCGCGTAGCACAGCACCACGGAGCTGAGCAGCGCGAGCGCCTCGTACTTGCTCCCGCTGGCCGGGACCGTCGTCACCAGGCCGACGGCCATCGCACCGAACAGCACCCAGCACACGGCGTTCCACCGGCGCAGCGACGTGGCCCAGAAGGCGTCGGCCAAGGGGGTGGCGAGAGCGGTCATACCGATCAACGTACGTCGACCGCCGGTCGTCCGTCGGCCGAGTCGGCCGAAGCCGCTGCCCGCTCTGTCGCGCGACCCGCCGCCCGCGACGGCCACCAGCTCGCCTCACCGAGCAGCAGCATCGCCGACGGAAGGACCATGATCCGGACGATGAAGGCGTCGAGCAGCACGGCCGCCGCGAGGACGAAGCCGATCTGCTTCATCTCGATGATGTGGAGGAAGACGAAGCTCACGAAGACGGTCGTCATCACCACCGCGGCGCTCGTCACCACACTCGCCGACCTCCGGATGCCGTCCAGCACGGCCTGCCTCGTGGACGCGCCCGCGAGTACGGCCTCCCTGATCCGGCTCACCACGAACACCTGGTAGTCCATCGAGAGCCCGAAGAGGATCACGAAGAGGAACAGCGGTACGCGCGACCCGATCGAACCGGTGGAGTGGAAGTCCAGCAGCCCCTCGGCCCAGGTCCCCTGGAAGACCAGGACGAGCAGACCGAGCGCGGCCGCCGCGGACAGCACATTCAGCAGGACCCCGATCAGCGCCAGCACCAGCGAGCGGAAGGCGTACGCGGTCATCGCGAAGGTCACCAGCAGCAACGCCCCGAGGACCAGCGGGAGTTTGCCGTTCTGGTGCGCGGGATAGTCGGCGTACCGGGCGACGTCGCCACTCACTCCGAACTCCGCCCCGTCGACCCGGCCGACGGTCGCGGGCAGATAGTCCTCACGCAGGTGGTCGAGGGAGTCGTACGCCTGGTCGGAGTTGCCCAGGTACGGCACCTTCAGCTCGAGCGTACTGATCCGGTGGTCGGCGGAGGTCCGCACCCGCGAGGCGCCGGAGAACAGCGGGTCGGCGTCGGCGCGCCGGGCCACCTCCCGCAGCGCCCCGCCGACCTCGCCGGATTGCTTGGCGCCGGCACGTACGACGACCTGGTGGGTGACCCGCTGGTCCGGGAACGCCTCGTTGAGCCGGTCGTACACCCGCATGGCGGCGATGTCGCGGGAGTGGGTGTCCCGGCTCATCTCCGTGATCTTCAACCCGGCCAACGGGATGACGAGCGCGAGCAGGGCGAGTACCGACACGCACAGAGTGGCCAGGGGGTGCCGGCTCGCGGGGCGCAGCAGAGCGGCCCATACGCGGCCTCCGCCGTTGCCCCGGGCCCGGCGCGCGGGCTTTCCCCGCTCGGCACGGCGCCGCGCCCTGCGCTCCTCCCGTTCTCCCAGCTTGACGAGCATCGCGGGCAGCGCCGTCAGCGAGCTGGCCACCGCGACCAGGACGACCACGATCGTGCCGGTGGCCAGCGAGGAGAAGATGACGTCCGAGGCGAGATACAGCGTCGCGGTGGAGGCCACGACCGCGAGCCCGGAGATCACGACGGCCCGGCCCGAGGTCGCCGCGGCCATGTCCACCAGCGCCTCTGAGCTCAGCCGGCCGCCCGAGCGGGCGCGCTCCTCGCGCTCCCGCTTGAGGTAGAAAAGCGTGTAGTCGACGCCGACCGCGAGGCCGATCATCAGGATGACGTTCGTGCCGACCCCGGCGTCGGGGGACACATGGGAGGCCACCATCGAGAGCCCGATGGCCGCCGCGATCGACGACAGCGCGAGCAGCAGCGGCACCCCCGCCATGGTCACGGACCCGAAGACGACCAGCAGGGTGATCAGGGTGATGGGAAGCGTGATCTTCTCGGAGAGTGCCAGGTCGTCGCCGCGCTGCTGGTCGACCCCCTTGCTGATGGAGGGACTTCCGGTCTCCTCCAGCCGCAGCTCCGGATACGCCTTCGCCACGGCGCCGGTCTGTCCGGTCAGCGCGTCGACCTTGTCCTTCGCGTCCCGCTCCTCGCCCTTCAGCGCCACCTCGACCATGAGGATCCGGCGATCCCCGGACAGCAGCGGGTCGGCGACGCCCGCGACCTCGGGCAGCCGCTCCATCCGGGCGGTCAGCTTCCCGGCGGCGGCTTCGGCCGCGTCCCGGTCGAGGGCGCCCGACCGGGCGGAGATCAGCACCTGCTCGGTGGCCCGGCGCTCCAGGCCCCCCTCGGCGGCCATCGCCTCCGCCCGCCCGGCCTCGCCGACCCGGTAGTCGGCCGTCGTCGCGCTGTGTGTCCCGACGGCACTGCCGACCCCCAGGCACAGCGCCACGAACACCAGCCAGCCGAGGATGGCCCGCCAGGGGTGCCGAGCGCTCCAGCGCGCCATGCGCACAGTGAGTGATTTCATGCCCGAAAGCCTTGCCGGGCAGCGCGGTTGGCCGACAGAGGTACCCGGTTGAACTTCCCGTCCACCGATCGGTGGACGGCACGGCTACCCAGGCCATGATGATCGGCATGGGCGGTCTTCTGCTGGCGGAACGCCTGACGGGCGCCTGAGCGCGTCGTAGTCCTGTACGCCGCTCCGTACGGACCACGCGATGTCCGCTGAATCCGCCGAAGGAGAGCACGCGCACTGTGAGCGCATCACCCTTGGTGAGGGGGAGGACACCCCGATCGGCTTCCGACGCGGCATGGCCACCGCGTGCGAGTCGCGACAGCTCGCGGTCGTCGCGGTCGCTGCCGAGGCGATCCTGACTCCCCGGGCCCGGCCGCCGCGAGGCGGAGTGCGGATCGCGGCTGCCCACCCCCGCCAACGGGGCGCCGCCGGTGCCCACAGGCCCCGGCGGCGCCCCGTCGCGGTCAGGATCAGGAGCAGGGCTCGTAGAACTGCTTCCAACCGTCGCTGGGCATGGCCGGCGGCTCGGCCGTGCTCCCGAACTCGCCGTACTTCTGCTTCAGCGCGTAGTCGAAGTCCCCGGGGCCGCTGCCCGCGTACGACAGACGCACATCCCGGTCCAGCTGCCCGTCACCGGAGTTGTTGAGGATCGCGAGGTCCGGGTACGGGTCGTCGCCGTAGTTGGCGATCCGGAGCTGCTGGACCTCGCCGTGGTCGCCGATGTCGGAGTGCCGGGAGTCGGCGGAGCCCAGGTTCGACCGCTTGAGCGGGCCGGGGCGGTACTCCGCGAGGCGCGCCGTCGAGGGGTCGTCCCCGCCGGACGGCTCGACGATGTTGACGATCATGTCCAGGGTGCCGTCGTGTCGGAAGTCGGCGACCGCGGCGGAGGCGACCTCCCCCTTCTTCGCGCCGAGAAGTTCGCTGACGGACTGCTTCGCGCCGAACGAGCCGTCCGCGGTCCCCCACTGGATCGTCATCTTGGTGCCGGTGTGCCCAGGATTCGCGATCTTGTCCGGGTTGCCGTCACCGTCGAGATCGCCGACCAGCGTCGTGGCATCGGCCAGACACGGGCCCGCCGCCTTGGTGACCTTCCCCGGCTGTTCCGCGCCACCCGACGGTGACGACCCGGCCGCACTGGCGTGGTAGCCGGCGACAGTCAGGGTCAGGGCGACAGCCGCGATCGGCGCGGCGATCAGACGTGACCTTTTGCGAAGCATCTACGAACTCCTCATGTTGGTGCTGCAAGAAAACCGCGGCGCAGAGCCGACCCCTCTATGGGCTACTGGTCCGTTCCATCGAAGGGGACGGCGTCCGCGGCGGAGGTGTGCCAGTTGGTGACGATGGGCTCTTCCACGGTGGTGTGGCCGACCGGCAGGGAGACCGGGTTGGGGTCCTCATTACCGATCCCGACGATGACGCTTTCGAACTCCTTGCCACCGTTTTCCTTGGTGGTCTTGGGGTTCACCCCGGCGTAGGCCCTCGTCCCCTTGCCCAGCGTGATCGCGGGCCCGACGGCCTGTTCCGCGGGCCCCGCCTCGATGCCGCCCGACCCGAAGGCCACCGTGGGAAGCCCGGCGGGCAGAGTGCAGGTGATCCCCGGCTTGGCCTTCGCGATGACCAGGATGTATCCACCGGCCTGCGTCTCCAGCCTGGTGCTCCAGGAGATGTCATTGGCCCCGCACGTCTGCCCGACCTTGCCCCGCTCACCATTCCCGGTGTCGGCGCCGGAACCATCCTGGGACCCCTTGTCCTTCCCCTCGGAGGACCCGGCCTCTGAGCCGGAGGCGTTGTCGTTTGAGCCGGAGGCGTTGTCCTTGCCGTCCTCCGCCCCGGTCGAGGCCTTGGCCGTGGCCTCGGCGGAGGCGGACGAGTCACCGGACCCACTGCTCGTGTCATCCGAGTTCTGGCAAGCGGTGGCGAACATCGCGGCCGTCACCAGCAGACTCGCACCGGCGAACGTACGGATCCGGGAGCGGTTGATAAGCATGGAATGACCCTCTTCGTCATCAGCGGAGTATTGCGCCCGGCGACGTCTCGCTCGGTGTGCCACCCACCCTGCCGCTGACCGCTACCGTTCCATTAGCGCCCCACTAACGAAGCGCTGACGCGCCATCAGTCGCCGTGCCCGCAGGGTCGTTGGGCCGGGCCGGGCGACCTGGCCGAGCCGGTTGTTGATCTACCCCTCTGAAGCCCCCACCTGTCCTGAGAGGCCCGCACCTCACAGGGCGATCAGGCGCACGCGGTCATCGCAGAGCTTGGCCATATCGTCGGTGTCGGAGGTGACTACGGCGACCGGCGGCGGCTGGCGTAGTGCCGCCTCGGCGCGGACGACGAGATCGGCTCCCATCTCGTGGAACACCTGGAACATCGCGAGAACTTTGCGGTCCTGGGCAACCCAGGCGGACAGCCCCTGGGAGTCCAGGACGACGGTCTCAAGGTGGCTACTCACGCGGCATCCGTATGGCCGGCACGGTCGGCAGTGCCGAAGACCTTGGCACGGGCTTCGGCCAGCTCTTCATCCGTGAAGGCGCCTTGCCCAGGCCGCCGCCCTGGGCCTGCGTCATCGCCACCGCCACCGCTCTCGAGTCAGCCGTGCCGATGGCTCTCGCGGTCTTCGAGGGCGCTGATGGCGGTGGCGGTGAGGCTGTGGGTGATGTGGTCGCGCATGAGCTGGCCGGCCTCGGCGGCCCGGCCGTCCGCGATGAGGACGACGAGGCGGTGATGCTCTTCGAGGTCACGGGTGCGGGGCTCGTCGCCGGGCGGGAGTTCGAGGCCCAGGCGGCGGTAGCGGTCGGACTTGTCCCACAGGTCGTCCAGGAGGCGGATGAGGATGTCGTTGTGCGATGCCCGGTAGAGCGCCTGGTGGAAAGTGCGGTGCGCCGTGAGCGCTTCCTCGCCCCACTGGCGCGTGACCGGGAGCAGGTTTTCGACCGCGGCCTCCATGGCGGCAATGTCATCGCCGGTGCGCCGCGCCGCGGCGAGTTCGGCGGCGGTCGGGTCCAGGGAGAGGCGGACTTCGAAGAGCTGGCGCGCCTCGTCCGAGTTCATGGCGGACACGCGGACGTCGCGATGGGTGTCGACATCGAGGAGACCCTCGCTGCTGAGGCGGCGGATGGCCTCGCGCAGCGGCGTGATGCTCATGTTGAGGGACTCGGCGAGATCGTACTGTGCCAGCCGCGAACCGGCCGCCAGGCTGCCGGAGAGGATCCGGCTGCGGAGTTCGGCGTAGGCGAGATCGCTCTTGCTGAGGAATAGGTTCGGACCTGCCATCGCCCCCTGCGAATCCTTCCCGGGCCGGTGACCCCTTGACAGTGCCTGTTCAGGCGCCTCACTCTAGCACCGCTTGCAACTTATAAGATATGAGAGAGGCCAGATGAAGATCACTGCTGTCTACGAGGGCGTCGTCCCGATCAGTTCGTCGATCCGCAACGCCTGGATCGACTTCAGCACGATGGACTGCTCGATCGTGGCGATCGTCAGTGACGTCATCCGTGATGGAAAGCCGGTCGTGGGCTACGGCTTCAACTCCAACGGCCGCTACAGCGCGGGCGAGATCCTGCGTCGGCGCGTACTGCCGCGCCTGATGGACGCCGAGCCCGGCAGCCTGCTGGACGAACAGGGCGAGCTGGATCCCGCCAGGGCGTGGGAGATCATGATGCGCAACGAGAAGCCCGGAGGGCACGGGGAGCGCTCAGTGGCGGTCGGCGTGGTCGACATGGCGCTGTTCGACCTCGCTTCCAAGATCGCGGACAAGCCGCTGTACCGGTGGCTGTCGGAGCGTTACGGCGACGGCCGGCCCGACGACTCCGTGTTCGTCTACGCCGCCGGCGGCTACTACGCCCCAGGCAAGACCCTCACCGACCTCCAGGACGAGATGCGCGGCTTCCTCGACCTCGGCTACGACGTCGTCAAGATGAAGATCGGCGGCGCCGACCTGGCCGAGGACCTGCGACGCATCGAGGCCGTCATCGACGTCCTGGACGGGGACGGCTCCCGGCTGGCCGTCGACGTCAACGGCCGCTTCGATCTCCCCACCGCCCTGGAGTACGGACGGGCCATCGAGCCGTACGGTCTGTTCTGGTACGAGGAGATCGGCGACCCCCTGGACTACCGGCTCAACGCCGTGGTCGCCGAGCACTACTCCGGCCGGATCGCCACCGGCGAGAACCTGTTCTCCCTGCAAGACGCCCGCAACCTGATCCGTTACGGCGGCATGCGCCCCGACCGCGACATCATCCAGGTCGACCCCGCCCTCGCTTACGGCCTGGTCGAGTACGTGCGCATCCAGGACATGCTGCGCCGGCACGGCTGGTCCTCCCGCCGCTGCGTTCCGCACGGCGGACACCAGTTCTCCCTGCACATCGCCGCCGCCCTCAAGCTCGGCGGCAACGAGTCCTACCCGGGAGAGTTCCAGCCCACCGGCGGCTTCGCCGATGACGCCGTCGTCGAGAAGGGCCGGGTCGCGCTCACCGACACTCCCGGCATCGGGTTCGAGCGCAAGGCCGACTTCTACAAGGTGCTCCGCGACCTGCACAGCTGAGCCCAGCCGGCGGAGCGGAAGGGTCCGTACGCCGTGCACGTCACCCATGGGGACGCGGTCGATGTCGCCTCCCCCCAACCCCCCACGGGACAGGGACTTTTCACCATCGTCGTGCAAGGGAGCACCAACGATGACATCCACCACCGTCACCCCCGGCCGCCCGCGGCGATCGCGGCTGAGCCGACTGATGCGTGAGCTGTGGTTCCAGGTGGTGCTGGCCGCTGCCCTCGGGGTCGCCGTCGGTATCGTCGCGCCCGGCTTCGGGGAGAGCCTCAAGCCGCTCAACGACTGGTTCATCGCGCTGGTCAAGATGATCGTGATTCCGGTCGTCTTCTGTGTGGTGGCCACCGGCATCGCCTCCATGGACAACCTGCGTAAAGCGGGCCGCATCGGCGTGAAAGCGATCGGCTACTTCCTCGTGCTGTCGCTCGCCTCCATGCTCATCGGACTGGTGGTCGCCAACGTCTTCCATCCCGGCAGCGGCCTGCATGTCGACCCCTCGACGCTGAACGCCGACGACGTGCCCGAGACCGCCCAGGAACACGCCACCTTCACCGGATTCGTCTCCTCGCTGATCCCCGCCTCGCTGTTCGGGGCGATCACCGGTGACGCGATCCTGGCCGCCCTGATGGTGTCGATCGTGTTCGGTGTCGCGCTGAACATGTCCGGCGAACAGGCGGCCCCACTCGTCGACGGCATCCGCGCCCTGTCCGATGTGGTCTTCCGCATCGTGGGCTGGGTCATGCGCCTGGCCCCGGTCGGCACCTTCGGTGCCCTCGCCACGGTGGTCGCCACCTATGGAGCCGAGAGCCTGAAACAACTCGGCTACCTCATCATCCTGTTCACCGCGACCTGCGTCGTCTACGTCCTGGTGGTGCTGGGCGCCATCATGCGTGCCTGCGGGCTGAGCCTGTTCGCCCTCATCCGGTTCCTCAAGGCCGAGCTGCTCGTGGCCCTGAGCACCTGTTCCAGCGAGGCCGTCCTGCCGCAGCTGGTGCGCAAGCTGGAGACCCTCGGCATCGGCCGCCCCGTGGTGGGCATCGTCATCCCCTCCGGGTTCTCCTTCAACCTCGACGGCTCCGCGGTCTATCTGACGATGGCCTCCATGTTCCTGGCCCAGGCGGTCGGCATCGACCTCTCCTGGCAGCAGCAACTCGTCATGGTGGGCGTCATGATGCTCACCAGCAAGGGCACCGCGGGCATCGCCGGAGGCGCGTTCATCGTCCTGGCCAGCACCGTCACAGCGGTCGGCCACATCCCTCTGGCCGCCCTCTCACTCATCGTCGGCGTCGACCGCATCCTCAACGAGGGCCGTGTCTTCATCAACGTCCTGGGCAACGCCGTCGCCACCATCGTCATCGGCAGATGGGAGAACGACTTCGACACCGACACGGCCCGCTCCGTGCTCCACCCCGCCAAGCCACCACAGACGGCCGCAATGGAAGACGTCAAGGCCGATGCCGGCAGGAACTGACCCGACAATCGGTCCGCACAATGGCACATCAATGGCGATCCACGGCGGTCAACTCCTGACAAAGAGGACGCACGCGATGCCCTGTGCGGGTCCACGCTCGCCGGAAGATCGAGACCATGGGCCTTGACGCCGTGGTTCTGCCAGTCGATCTCTTTCCGCCGTCGCCGGGTCAAGGCGCCCTCGGTATTCAGGTCCGAGAGGACAGCAAGGCGATTCAGGAGATCCTGTCCACTGCGGGGTATCTCGTAGTCGACGCCCAGGTACGGGCCGAGCGCGCATTGCTGGCCGAATTGCATGGCGGACGCAGCGTACCCGTGGGCGCGTATGCGGAGGTCCGGTCGGATGGTTCTCTCTCGCTTCACGCGCAGGTGACGTCACTCGACGGAACCCGTCAGGTTGCAGAGGATGTCATGCCGACCGGCGCCTCAGCCCCACCCAGGGTGGCGTTCGAACCTCCGCCGGATCGAGGTTTGCGGCCGCCGGAACGCGGGGGAACATACCTGCTCGGCGTGCGGGGAGTACGGTGAAGAGGACCAAGGGCGATCCGGAATGGCGGTTGCCCCGCCATAGCCAGCCGTCCTTCGCGATTCACGATCCTTTGCGCTTCACGACACGATCCTGATCCACGGGCTCGGGAAGGGCGTATACACAGCTCAAGGCGTCCGCGTCAGGGCTACGGACGACGTGGTCCGAGCACCGGCCAAGCGAACCGCTGATCCGCACGATGGCTGTCCCCTCCCCGGTGGCCTGCGAGGGCTGCCGCTCCGACGGCACCGCACGAACTGCCCGCATCCGCGTGCCGCTGACAGCTGAGTGCTGACAGCTGACACCGATCAGGATCGAGATCCATGGCGTCCTCAGACTTCATTCAGCACCCCGGCGCCGGCGCGGGGCCGGCTGAAACCTCCTCGCCTTCCTCAAGCCCTTCGGCTCCACGGGGCGAGCCCTCCGGAAACATCCCGGGCGGGTCTACGACGGTCCGTGATCGATCCCCAGGCAGTGACTACGCGGCGCTCTCCCGCCAGGTCAGAAGCGCGGGACTGCTGCGGCACCGGCCACTGCGTTCCGTCACGGCGCTGGCTGTCACGCTGTTCCTCCTGACCGGTGGCTGGGCGGCCTTCCTCCTGATCGGCGACTCCTGGTGGCAGCTGACCGTCGCCGCGGTGTTGGCCTTCGCCTTCACCCAGTGCGGGTTCCGCGGCCATGAAGCGGGCCACCGCCAGCTGTTCCACGGCAAGCGGGCAAACGACGCAACAGGCCTGGTGTTCGGCAATCTCTTCATCGGCCTCGGATTCGGATGGTGGGTGGCCAAGCACAACCGTCACCACGCCCATCCCAACCAAATCGGCCGCGACCCCGACATCGAGACCGGCGCCGTGGTCTTCATCGATCACGAGGCTCGTGGGCGCACGGGGGTGGCGGGTTTCGTCACCCGTCACCAGGCTGCCCTGTTCTTCCCCATGCTGCTGCTGGAGGGCTGGGCACTGCATGTGGCCACATTCCGGGCGCTGCGCAGGGGCCGGACGAGTGCTCCCGCTCCTCTCGCGGTCGAGGTACTGGCGCTGCTCGTGCACGTGGCGGCCTATCTCACCGTTGTGCTCCTGGTCCTTTCGCCGCTGAAGGCGCTGGCGTTCGTCATGCTCCAGCAGGCCCTTTTCGGCCTGTACATGGGAGTTTCCTTTGCCCCCAACCACAAGGGGATGGCGATGCCGGGGGAGCATGACCGACCGGACTTCCTGCGCGGCCAAGTCCTCACCTCGCGCAACGTACGGGGCGGGCGTGTCATCGACTTCGTGCTCGGCGGCCTGAACTACCAGATCGAGCACCACCTGTTCCCCAGCATGCCCCGAACCGCTCTGCCGGCGGCCCAGCCCCTGATCCGTGCCTACTGTGCCGAGCTCGCCCTGCCCTACGCACAGACGGGCTTGGTGGACTCGTACCGACAGGCACTGCGCCATCTCCACGCGGTGGGAGCGCCACTGCGGTCCGAACGACGGGCATGACCTCGGCATGCCTTGAACCGCAGTAGATCGCTTGCAGCGCGCCGGTGACACTGCCGTTCATGTATGGCGTGCTCCCTGCCGTCGCGCCGACGTCGGCACATCGGCACAAGGGCCCTGGCGCAGAGGCAGGCCCTTGCTCGTACCCGTACCCGCACCCGCTCAGGGGCATTCCTTCAGACTTCGTCGGTCTGTGTGGGACCTTGCCCGGAGGACCGACTCGCCAGCAGCCAGGACCGCGCCGGTTCTGCCGTGTGCGTGGTGTCCACGGTGAGATGGAGCCGGGTACCGCCGTCCGCGCCGGCGGGGTAGCTCCGCTGTTCGGTGCCGGCGAAGCAACGACGGAGCACCTCCGCGACCTGACGGGCGGCCTCGGGGCACGCGGCGACAATACGTACCTCGGCGCGCCCTGCCGAGGGTGTTTCCCGTGGGTCCATGGTGACCTCGCTCATCAGGAGGAAGTGGCGGTGGGCGTGGAGCTTCGCTTCGCGCCCACCGGCCCGGGGCAGGAGAAGGCCATCATTCCCGGAGGCGGTCCCGCTCGCCATCGGGCCGCTGGCGGTGAGGAGGGCGCCCGTGGTCGCTGCGACGTACATCAGTCGGGCGGCGGCTGCCGCACTTGTCTGCGGTGGGATCACCAGAAGGTCCCACCGGCCCGCGGTGCGGGAGAGCAGGATCGGTCGGTGCGGGTCCTGCTCGTCAGTGAACCAGCCACGTGCCCCGTGCGCTCGGTCATCACCGGCGCCTTGCGCGGGATCACCGGCCAGTGGACCGGGTTCACGGAGACGCGCGCAATCCGGCCCCAGCGTGCGTCCCGCACGTGGGTGAGGGTTGGGCACGCGTCCCGGTGTTGTCGCTCGCCGAGAACGACACCCGCGCGGATGCCGGTGTGCGAAGTACTCCCGGTGTTTTTACTGTACTCCGGGCGTGGCCCGCTGAGCCCCCGCGTGATCAGCCACTTCCTCGGGAATCCCGGGTCTGGATCAGCGGGGCGCGGATGAGCCTGGGCACGGGCTCTCGGAGTACCGTGAAACGGGACGGTTGTCGGTGAAACCGGCGGTATTCGGTGAAACCGGTGGCCCACCGCCCACCGCCCACCGAACCCCCGCGGAGGGTGAGCAGAACATGTCCGACGCCGACACCCCGCGTGAAATGAATCTTCTGCCGGACGCGATCCACCACGCCGTGAAACCCGGAACGGCCCTGCTGCGACTGGTGACGACACATACCCGTGAGAGCAATCTCGACGGTGCGTGGTGGCCCCGTTCCCGCGATATAGGCGCTGAGCTTCCCGCCCTGGTCACCGCGCTGACCGAATACCTCGGGCCCGTCGTGCGCGTCGGCCTGGACTCCGACGCATGGGAAGAACTGCCGACACGACTGATCATCGACGACCGGATCGTGCACATCGACTCGTTTCCGGTGGGTGATGACACCATCCTCGTCACCCGAGGCGATCGAGACCTCTTCTCCCTGTTGGTGGTCCCGCCGCACGCGACGCCGGACGCGGCACGCGCGGCGATGGCGCGGGCCGTCCGCGCCGACAACCTCGTGCCGGCCGATCAGATCCTCATCGACACCGGAACCGGCACCGGCCGAGCCCACCCGATCGGCGCGGAAGGCCCGCAGACAGGGCAGGAACGCCGCGGCACGTCCTGACGCCTCATGCGCCTGCGCCTGTCTCAGACGGGGCCGAACGGCGTCGCCGCCCTGCTACCAGTAGTGCCGACGCCGTAGAGGGCCTGGTAGATCGTCTCGTGCGCCACGTACATCTCCGGCCAGCCGGGAAAGAGCCTGCGCAGAGCGTGACAGATCTGTTCAGGGCTCCACCGCATGGCGAGGTGGCACTGGATGAACTCGCGTAGCTCGGTGTTCTGGCCGATCTTCCCGGGCTTGGGGCGGAGACGGCGCTGTTCCGCGCGGCGGTGTGCGGCGTGGGGCCGGTAGGTCCACTGGGTGCCCCGCCACAGGGCGCCGTAGGGGGCGTATCTCCCGACTGATGGTGGACGGACTGCGGCCCAGCTCTGTGGCGATAGTGCGGATCGACGCCTTCTCCCGCAGCCGGTCGGCTATGTGGATGCGATCCTCGTCGCGCAGGTACCTGGACGGGCCGGAAGAAGCCGAAGCCGCCATGTGGATCGGAGGCTTCGGCTTCCCGCTGTTCGGCGTGTGCCAGCCGTTGCGCCATCTCTTGCCGGTCCGCCGGTTGATACCGAGGACCCGGCAGGCTTCCGCGTTGCTGTGCCCTGCTTCATGAGCTGGGAGTATGCCTCCGGCTCACGAGTCAGACGGCGACTCCTCTGGGGCCCTCGGTTCTCTCGAATCTTGAAGTCCATCGCATCCCTTGAGCTGGGGTGTTGCGACGACCACTAGAGAGCAATGCTCAATACCTAAGCACCGGATCCACCTGCGGACCACGAACCCCATCGAGTCGACCTCTTCCACCGTCCGGCTGCGGACCAAGGTCACCCGCGGTGCCGGCTCCCGCATCGCTGCCCTGGCCATGGTCTTTAAACTCGTCGAGTCCGCCCAGCAGCGGTGGCGCGCGGTGAACGCACCCCACCTCGTCGCCCTCGTCCGCGCCGGAGCCCGCTTCGAGGGCGGCCGCCTTGTCGAACGCCCCGAGACCCTCGCGGCATGATCGAAGCCGCGAGGATCGGGCCGGCTGCCAGGCGCGGGACTACTGCACGCGGGACTGCTGTCCGGTGTGGGCGCGCAAGGCTTGCGTGAACCACGTGAATACCGGTGCCAAGCTGGGCGGGACGGGCCATCCGTTGATGACGGCCAGCAGGTGCCAGTAGCGTTCCGCGCGGGGGTCGCCGGCGATCTCCAGGCGTGTCAGCAGCCAGTGGCGCAAGTCGGCGTCGTCGGCGCGGCTGAAGGTCTGCGCGTAGCGGGCGGTAAGAGCGTCGATGGTGGGTGCGGCCTCGGCCGAGGCCGGAGCGATGCCGGCATCGAGCGCGCGGCCGACGCTGTCGCGGACGGTTTCGGTGAGGTCGTGGTGCAAGCCGGTGACGTCGCCTTGGGCGCGCTCGGCTGCCTGATACTCCGCCATCCGGCGGACGGCGGCGCGGAAGTCGGGGTCCTGAGCGAGCTCGGCGAGTTCCACCCAGGCGTCGATCTGCTCGGGTTCAGGGTCGTCCGGCAGTTCGGGCATGGCCGAGCGCATCATGTCGACAAAGTCGGCGTTGGCGTCGAGCCCACCGAACGTGTCGTCGATGAAGTCGGTGATCAGGCGTCGGCGTTCGTCGTCGGAAAGCTTGGCGAGCTTGTGCATGAAGTCCATCTCCTCGGGGCTGGAGCCGCGTTTGGCCACCGCGCGCAGCACAGCGCGCCGCAGTCGCAGAGTGCGGATCTGCACCTCCAGGGCATCGGCGTGCGCGGCCGCGACCTCGGGCACCGAGACCTCCCGGTCCAGCACCTGCCGGATGACAGCAAGGTCGAGGCCCAGGTCACGCAGGGTGCGCACTAGGTCCAGACGTGTGAGCGCGCCGATGTCGTAGAGCCGGTAGCCAGCCGGGCTGCGGTCTGTCGGCGGCACGATCCCGGTGTCGGAGTAGAACCGGATGGTCTTGACGGTCAGCCCGGTCCGCCGGGCCAGGTCACCGATCGTGAAGAGCGTGTCGCCGTCCATGCCCGCACTCTCGCGCCTCCCCCTACGGGAGACTCAACCTCAGTCTCCCCGCTGGGTCGCCAATCCACAGGTCTTGACAATTACTCACCACTAGAACGGGAGGCTGGCCTGGGGCTTTGTGCTGGAGCGGGTGACGGGAATCGAACCCGCGCTCTGAGCTTGGGAATCCCGGGCGTTCGGTGCTGATCACGCCATTGACCGCGCAAACGAGCACTGGCGGCAAGTCGCTGACCTTCCGCAGCTCCCGTCATCGACCGCTCTTGACCGCCGTATCTGGTGCGCTTCTGGTGGGGGGACGCTACGTAGTCGCTCAGGCTCCGTCCTGGCGCCCCCACCCTGGCTCACCTTCCAAGCAGCCAGCGGGCCGATCGCATGCAGGCTGGCGCCGTAGTCGCCGATCAGCCGAGCCATGTGACGCGGGTGATCACAACCAGTTCGAGCCGCTCCAGAGCCATGAACATGAAGAAGCCCCGTCCTCCGAAAATGTCCTGTGTCCGCAGGCCTCCGCCGTGCCGATTTCCGCGGCCGACGTCGACCGCGTCGCGGCGCAGGACCGTCAGCTGCTCAGCCAAGCGCTCTACCTCGGCCACGACTTCGTGAGGCAGGCCGCCTACGACATGCTCGGCATCGGGGTCGTAGACCCAGGTCCAGTCATCGCTCACGCGGAGATCTCGCGCTGCGCCAGGTCTGTGATCTGTCGCATCTCGGCGAGTGCGGAACGCAGGGCCTCGCGGTCCGTTGCTTCTTCCGCTACGGCTTCCAGTTCACGCAGGCGGGCCGCTCGCGCGGGGTAGCGCTCGATGGCAACGAACTCTCCCCACCAAAGGAGGAAGGTACGCAGCGGAGCGATAGTGCTCTGGGTGGCGGCTTGTTCAACCGCGCGGTCGAGGTGCTCGACGAAGGAAGGCAACTGGGCGGGGGCGATCTGGGCGACCGCTGCGCGGAGCGCTGCCGGAGTGAGCGCCGGCATGGGGATCAGGGGCCCGTCGGGGGCAGAGGGCTGCTCGGTCATCGGAACGTCTCCTGGGCGGCGGTCTGCGTGATCATCGTGAGCCTGGCCGTTGTTGCGGACGCTCGGCTGAGCCTACGCCCGCGCCTCGTCCGCGACACAACACCCGACGTGTTTTGATCGCTTTGGCCCAAGTGCGATCGCGTCGTGCTGATCTTGGTGCGTCATCACGAGTTGCCGGAGACGCCAGCGGCCCCGGGCAACGAAGAAGCCCCGGGCCGCTGGCCTGGGGCTTCTGTCTGGAGCGGGTGACGGGAATCGAACCCGCGCTCTGAGCTGCTTAAATACGTCGCTCACTGGGGGAAGCGGGTCCCCACGGAGGAAAGCAGCAAGCAATTCTATGGCTTCACGTGTCATGCTGGAGAACCAGGTCTGTTGAGTAACTGGATTCCAGCCGGTCATATAGTATTTCCTGAATGTGTCGAAGGCGGAGTCGAGTCGCTCTCTCAGGCCATCCCCGCTGGGCACCTGTAAAGCAGCTACTTCTGCGGCTCGTATCTTTTGTAGGGTATCGTGCAACCAGTATTCTTCTGGCGTTACTGTTCCCACTATGTAATCACTGAGCTCGTAATCCAACTGCATGAATTTAGTTAGGGCGGCCTTTGCTGCATCCCTGCCGTATGTTTCTCGTCTTTCCTTGATTGCTGCCTTTTCTTGCTGGCGCTGTTGCAACCATCCGCCTGCTAGTGCCCCCGCCGCGCCGACGACTGCTCCGCCCAGTCCTGCCAGACCAGCGATCCACCCTGCTACTACCTCCGCCTCCATAACGGTCATGCTTTATAGACCGAGGGGGTCTCGGCAAGTGATCTGCTCGGGGCGGCGCAGTTGAGGTCGGCGGAGTGGGCTTGGGCGGTGGCCTGTCCGCTTTGGGGTCGGGCATGGCCAAAGGCCGCACGCTGCTTGGCGACTTGGGCAGGTTTTGGGCCTGCCTGCTTTGTGCGCGAGTGGCCCCCTGGCCTTGCCCGATGCGAGCCTTAGCCAAGGCGCTGGCTGTTGTCGCGAGGCATGGAGGCCGCGTTGGAGCGCGGCGGAGATAGGAGCGGCGGTCCGCGCTGCCGGGGGAAGAGCGCCGGTTCAAAGGAGTTGCTGCTGCCAGTCGGCGAAGGTGCCGCGGATCGCGGCGGCCTCTTCAGGGGTGAGGTCGTAGGCGGCGAACTGCTTGTCGGTGTACTGGTGGATGCGGCCGAGCGAGTCGGCGAACATGCGGTGGTCGAAGCCCGCGTCGTTTTGAGCGGCGAGGGTCCATGAGCTGTTCGCGGGTGTAGCCGGCTTTCAACAGCCCTGCGACGTCGATGGCGTCGCGGACCTCGGCTCGGGTGAACAGTGCGCTGGTCTTACCTGCGGCGACGTCGTCGCGGTGGGAGTACCGGGCCGAGGTCGGATTCGACTGGTGTGTGGTGCAGGAACTCGGCAACGAGCTCCACCTTGCTCTGCGTGCCTGAAGCTGGGTCGGTGACGTTCAACCTGGTGTAGGTGGGAGTCAGGTGGACCTGCTCGACGGTGTATCCAGCGGCCTCGTAGGCGGTGGTAATCCGCTCCGCGGCCTGGCTCATCTCCCGCCTCGCCCTCTCGAAGGGGGCGAAGAGGTCTACGTCGTCGCTGATTCGGTTGACGATGTGGTGGGCCTGGACGGCGTAGCCGCCCGCGAGGGCGTATCCGTAGTCCTTGGCGAGCGCCTCCAGCCCGATGCGGATCAGTTGGCGGTGCAGCTCGTCCACTAGGCGGCCGCGGTCGTGGCGCCCGGTTCGCGGAGTTCGGGGAACCGGGTTTCCCACGCCGTCTTGACCGGGAGGGGGAGGAACAGGTCGCGCCACATCCTCCGCAGGGGCATCGCGTTCAGGTATGCGTTGAGGTCGTCGCGTGTCTGGGCCTCGCGGATGACCCGCTCGTACATCAGCCGAAAGTCGGCCTCGTCGGTCAGGTCGTAAACGTAGCGCGGACCCCAGTCGATGTGGCGCGGCAACGTGACACTGCCGACCGTCGGCCCGCACAGCTCGTCGAGCGACTCCGGCAGTACGTACGGCTTCGCCGCTGCATACCTGCTCATGGATCCAGCATGCCTGATGGGGGCTGTCGAACGCATCGACAGTGCGGATCAGGGCACGGGGGAGTGAACGTGACCGCCGGACACGTGTGACAGCTTTCTGGCACGGAACGGGCACGGTGACCTTTGAGCGGTCTGGGCAATAAGGAAGCCCCGGGCCGTTGGCCTGGGGCTTTGTGCTGGAGCGGGTGACGGGAATCGAACCCGCGCTCTGAGCTTGGGATCACGGGGCGTGGTGGGCGCGGAACCGGCTCTCACCTGCTGGAACGGGTGCTGTGCTGAGTCACGTCCGGGCTGGCCCCACGCCGTCATTGACCGTGGTTCGCCGCTCCAGCGGGCACACATCGGGCACGGCCGAGACGGGGTGACCAGCGTGTTACGCCGAGGGGATCGAACGCTGACATACACCGCATTGGTACATATGTTACTCTAGGTACATGTCCATGAAGCGCACCAACGTCTATGCCGACCCGGAAGACCTCGCCATCATCAAGGAGGCCGCCAAGCGTCGCGGTATCAGTGAGGCCGAGATCATCCGGCAGGGCATCCATCTTGCTGCCATGGCCAATCGCGTGTGGGACGAGCCGTTGTTCTCTCGCACTTTCCCCGGCCCTGGGCGCACTCTTACCAAGGGCGAGGTGCGTGATGTCGTTGCTGACGCTGCCCAGCGCGAAACCGGTTCAGGAACTGCTGCGTGATCGTCGTCATCGCTGACACCTCCGGCCTGCTGGCAGCGCTCGATTCCACGCACCCGGAGCATGACGCGGCGCAGGAGGCCATCATGGCTGCCGGGCTGCTCGTCATGTCTCCATTGCTGCTTGCTGAGCTCGACCACGTGGCAACCCGCGAACTCGGCCGCGAGGCCGCAGTGAGCGCGATCGACGACATCCGGGGCTGGATGCGACGCGGCCGGGTATCCGTACCGGAGATTACTGAGGGCCACCTCGGCATCGCCCAGACCGTCCGATCCCGCTACCTGGCGCTCGACCTGGATCTCACCGACGTGGTGAACGTCGCCCTGGCGGCCGACTACGACACCGACGCGATCCTCACCCTAGATCGCCGAGACTTCCGCGCCGTACGCCCCCTCGGCCATCACAAGGCCTTCCGCGTCCTGCCTGACGATCTACCCCTCTGAAGTCCGACACGCGCTGCGGAGGGCCTCGAAGGACAGTCCGCCCTCTCCCGTGCGGAGTTGTCGACCCGTGCCGGGTCGGTGTGCCCACCCGGTTGGAGAGACGAGGCCTTCTGGCGCGGATCTGGTGTAAGACGCTTAGCGCGGTCTAGACAATGAACAAGGCCCAGATCGCTGACCTGGGCCTTCGTTGTGGAGCGGGTGACGGGAATCGAACCCGCGCTCTGAGCTTGGGAAGCTCATGTTCTACCATTAAACTACACCCGCGAGAGGCGCCTGATTCTCTGGCGCCGCATCGTCGCACACTTTACCCCATGGCTGACCCCCGGCGCATTCGTCGTGGGGTCTTCGTGCTGTTCGGGGTCCGGTCGGGGTCAAGACGGGGCCAAGGCGGAGGTGAGGTGGGGTGGGTTCGGGGGTGTTTTGAGGGGGGCTTGGTGTGGTTTTGGGGTGGATTTTCGGGGGTGTCCATGGGGTGGAAGCGGCTGTTGGGGTGCGGGAGTTGGGCGTACGGTGGGGGTGCGGAGCGCCGCGTGGAGTGGTGGGTGGTTGATCCCCTAATGTGGCTTTTGTCGTCCACGCCGTCCACGTTCTTGGGGAAGGGACTCAATGGAGCGCACCGTCGTCCGTTGTGCTGAAGGGCATGTGTTCAGCACCTCCTCGTTCCCGATGCAGCACCTCACCGTCGATCGCATCGGCCCCGGCCGGTTGCTGCGGTGTCCGCGTTGCGCTCGGCTCCGGCACGCGGTGCCGGTGGGAGCCGATAAGCGGTGAGCGGTAGCTGATGAAGTCGCAGGGTGCGGGCCCGGTCCGGTGGGACCGGGCCTGTGCCGTGGGGGTGCCTGTGATGTGCGTATCCTCTTCAGGTGCTTCTCTCAGACAAGGACATCCGGGCCGAGATCGACGCAGGGCGGGTGCGGATTGATCCGTACGATCCGGCGATGGTGCAGCCGTCGAGTATCGATGTAAGGCTGGACCGGTTCTTCCGGGTGTTCGAGAACCACCGCTATCCGCATATCGACCCGGCGGTGGAGCAGCCCGATCTGACGCGGCTGGTGGAGCCTGAGGGTGAGGATGCGTTCATCCTGCACCCGGGGGAGTTCGTGCTCGCCTCGACGTACGAGGTCGTGACGCTGCCGGATGACATCGCCTCGCGGCTCGAGGGGAAGTCGAGTCTGGGGCGGCTGGGGCTGCTGACGCACTCCACGGCGGGGTTCATCGACCCGGGGTTCTCCGGGCATGTCACGCTCGAGCTGTCGAATGTCGCGACGCTGCCGATCAAGCTGTGGCCGGGGATGAAGATCGGGCAGCTGTGCATGTTCCGGCTGACGTCGCCCGCGGAGCATCCTTACGGCTCCGCCCGTTACGGCTCCCGCTATCAGGGACAGCGCGGGCCGACGCCCTCGCGGTCGTTCCAGAGCTTCCACCGGACCAAGGTGTGAGCGGAGTGGGTGAGCAGCGCGAGAACCTTACGTATGAGCGGTTCGGGGTCGCGGTCCGCGAGCTGGCGGAGAAGGTCGCCGGGGACGGCTATGAGCCCGACGTCGTGCTCTCCATAGCCCGCGGCGGGGTCTTCGTGGCCGGTGGGCTGGCCTACGCGCTCGACTGCAAGAACATCCACCTGGTGAACGTGGAGTTCTACACGGGCGTGGGGACCACCCTCGACATGCCCGTGATGCTCGCGCCGGTGCCCAACGTGATCGACTTCTCCGACAAGAAGGTGTTGATCGCCGATGACGTGGCGGACACCGGCAAGACGCTGAAGCTGGTCCGGGACTTCTGCCTCGGCACGGTCGCCGAGGTGCGCAGTGCGGTGATCTACGAGAAGCCGCAGTCGCTGGTGAAGTGCGAGTACGTCTGGCAGCGCACCGATCAGTGGATCAACTTCCCGTGGAGCGTGGAACCGCCCGTCGTGCGGCGGGAGGGGCAAGTGCGGGACGCCTGACACCGGCGGCGATGACGCGTAGCTGCGGCGATGACGCGTAGATGAGGGGCCCGCCGGTGCGGGCCCCTTGGTCATGCGGGCTGTGGTGCGGGCTTCACCGCGTTCCCAGCACTACCGCGGTCCCAGTTTCACAGCGTTCCCAGCTTCAGCAGACTCAGCAGCGCGATCAGCTGGAGCGCCGACGCGCCCAGCGCCTTCTGCCACGGCAGATCGTGCGACTTGCTCACCATCAACGTGAAGAGCGCGCCCGCCGCCAGCCAGGTCACCCAGCCCAGCACCTTCACCAGCGAGCTGTCCCCGCCCAGGAAGAGCGCGAACACCAGCCGCGGCGCGTCCGTGATCGACATGATCAGCATCGACAGGCCGATGGTCGGCGCCCAGGTGCCGTCGCCGCCCAGCTGGCGGGCGAGCGTGTGGGTGACGGCGCCCAGGATCAGCCCACTGATCAGCATGGCGACGCCCGCGGTGAGCACCCAAGGGATGCTGTTGGACATGGGGGCGTTGAGGACGTCCTTACGGGCGTCATCAAAGCTGAAGACCGCCAGCAGACCGTAGACGAAGGTCACGATCAGCGCCGGGCCCCACACCGCGTAGTCCCGCATCTGCCAGAAGGTGGCCGACGGGCGCAGCACGATGCCGCTCAGCAGCTGTTGCCAGTGCAGCCGGGGGCCGGCGGGCGGGGCCGTGGAGGAGCCTGCGCGGTATGTCTGCCCGCCGTAGCCGTCGCCGTACGAACCGGGGCCCTGGCCGTACGGGTCGTACGCGTCGGGCGCCTCGCCGACGCTGAACTGCTGTGTATGGCCCGAGTTGTCGTCGGCGTACGGGCCGCCGCCCTGGCCGTACGGTCTCTGCCCCTGGCCGTAGCCTCCCGGGCCGGGGCCCTGCCCGGGCCCGGGGCCGTAGTGCGGGTCCTGGCCGCCGAAATACTCCGGCTCTCCCTGTGAGGAGGGCTGCTGCCACTGCGGCTGCTGCTGACCGCCGTACGGGTCGTTCTGTCCGTACGGCGGCTGCGGCGGCCGCTGCCGCTGCCCTTGTTGCGCGGAGTGGGAGTCCCGTCCGCGTCCGATCCTGAATCCAGCCACCATTCGAACGTACCCGGTCGTCGCGGGCCGGGTGCGGGAGCTGTGTGAGCGGACCAGGCATTGCGGCCGAGCTGTGACATCCCCTAGGGGGTCCCTTATGGGTTTTCCCCCGGTGGTGGGTGGGGGCAGCCGGTATGCCCCCGGCGTTGGGCACGGCTGACGAGGACGCCGGGGTGGGTGAGGGCAGCCGGTGTGCCTCCGGCCTTGGTCCGGCGCTGGTCCGGCGTTCGCCCGTCCTGTCTGCGTCCTGGTCTGCGTTCTGTCTGCTTCTGTCTGCGTTCTGGTCCGCGTCCTAGTACGCGTCCTAGTACGCGTCCTAGTTCGCGTCCGCCGCGAACGGCTTGCTGCTGAACGCCGTCTTGTCCGCCGTGCCGTCCGTGATCCACCACCACTCGGGGCGTTCGCCGTACCGCGAGAAGGCCAGACCGGGGCCCCACGCCAGGACGACCTCGTCCTTACCGTCGTGATCGAAGTCCGCGACGCCGTAGAGCCGGGCCGCGCGCTCGCCCTTACGGATGGTCTTGCCGTCCACGACGGCGGGTGCCGCGCGGGTCAGCAGGTGGCGCCCGGCGATGCGGGTCGTGGCGGGGTGGGAGCCCCGCAGGGTGAGCAGCTCGACGCCGCCCCGCCCGAGCGAGACGGCCAGTTCATCGGTGCCGTCGCCATCCGTATCGGCGGCGGCCAGGGTGCCCGACATCCCGGGCACCTTGAGGGGGCGCGGAACCGAACCGGACGTCCGCGCCGCCCCCTTGTGGTAGACGCTCACCGTCTTGCCGATGTCCGGCCGCTCCGTCTCCACGCCCGGCTCGTCGTTACGGGTGCCGCTGTCGCCGACCGCGACATCGCGGCGGCCGTCGCCGTCGAAGTCGCCGAAGGCGATCGAGTTGCCCTCGCGCAGCCCGCGGCCCGTGTGGCCGAGGCCGTGGGACCCGGCGGCGAGGAGGGTGGAGCCGGACTGGTCGTTGTCGTTGAGCGCGTGCACCACCAGATCGGTGGCGCGGTGGCCGTCGGCGGTGTCCGCGATCGTGTCGGCGATGAGATCGCCGATCTCGCCGTGGCCCTCCAGTGGGCTCGCGTACGGCACGGTCCGGGCGGCCCTGCCCGCCCGGTTGAACGGCCCGTACAGCACCAGCAGCGAGTGCCGGTCCGCGCGGACCAGGGCCAGGTCGTGGTGGCCGTCGCCGTTGAAGTCGCCGACGGTGGGGCGCTGGGCGTCCACGCCGTCGTCCGGGCCGGTCAGCTGGACGCGGGCGGCGGAGCGGGTGCCGCGGGGGCCGCCGGGGCCGCCCCAGGAGATGTAGGGGACGGTCCGGACGGTGGCCTGGGTGCGCTCGGTCTCCTGCTTGCCGAGCGCCTCGCCCGCCGTGGTGGTGACGTCGGCGTAGCCGTCGCCGTCGAGGTCGGCCGTGGCCACCTCGGTCGCGCCCGCGACCGTGACGTCCTGGGACGGCAGGCCGAGGTCGCGGTGGCGGAGCACGGTGCGGGTGGCGGGATTCAGGCCGTGGGGCGAGCCGTGGACGAAGGCGATCCGGCTGGGCAGCCCCCCTTTGCCGGACGGGACGGGGACGCGCAGATCGGGGTAGCCGTCGCCGTTGACGTCGTCCGGCAGCCGGCTGCCCTTGCCGTGGGGGACGGGCGCGGTCGCGGTGGGGGTGATGACGGACCCGGTGGCGGAGCCGTCGCGCTCGCCTCGTGCGCCGTCGTCGGGGCCGCAGGCGGTGAGCAGCAGCGCCAGACAGGCCGTACCGGCGGCGACGGCGGTGGTGAGGGAAGTGGCGGCAGAGGCGGCAGAGGCGGCGACTGAGGCGGTGGAGACGCGGGGGACGTGGGGGACGCGGGGGAGAGAGCGGCGTCGGGGGCCCGGGACGCGGCCGGGTGGTGCTGTGGGGGGAGGTGCTGGCGTCATCGGGCCACCTCAACCCATCAGGGCGGCTGAGGCCATGGGGCACGGCACTTCGTTACGAGGGTGATGCCTGGCGCTCCGGCGGGCCGCGCCTCGGTGATCTTTGCGGATGATGCGGGATCGACCAGTCCGCTTGACTGTAAAGATGACCTTTGGAGCACAAGGGCCGTCCAGGACATTTACGGATGCCGCGTTGGGCATGATCCTGTAGGGAATTCGCAACATCGTTGTGAGAAGGGATACTTCACGGCCAGTATCGGTACGTCCGGCGGGGAACTTCGATGCGGAAAAGCGGGGGCAACCATGTGCTTAACGCACGGTGTGCGGATGACGGGTGAGGCGACGAGACCGGTGAAAGAGGGCGCGGGCGGGGTGTAGTCGCGATGTCGGACGGGAGCGCTCGGCCGGCGGCGGAGGACGCCGCTCGCCTGCCGCTGAGCGAGGGTGCTAAAAATAGCGACATGGCCGGACTTTACGGTCGACCACGGGTTCCGCTGGCCCGCACGATGACCGACTGGCGCCCACGCGGTCGGCGTGAGGGGCCCGGTTCGGCATGGGAGCGACGTGGGCGGCGGGTTCAGCAGGACCAGCAGGACCAACGGGGCCAGCAGGACCAGCAGGACCGACAGGGCCAGCAGGACCCGCGAGACCAGCAAGGTCAGCGAGACGAGCGAGACCGGCGAGGTCAGCGGCATCAGCGCGATCAGTGGGATCAGCGCGATCGGCGCGCTCAAGCCGATCCGCAGGGCTCGCCGGGCCCCCATGACCGCTGGGGTCCGCAGGGTCGGCAGAGCGCGTACGCCCAGCTGAGTCCGCATGGGCGGCCGTCGGTGCGCACCGGCTGGAACGGCCGTGGATCGGGCCCCGGCTCCGGCCCTGGCTCCGGCGGTGGTCCCGGCGATCCCAACGGCCGCGGCTATGGGCGGCGGCACCGCTGGAGCCCGGTGCGCGGCGTGCGCACCGTGGCCGGCCAGGTCTTCGTCCTCCAGGTCGGCGTCGTGCTGCTGCTGGTCGTCGCCGCCGTCGTGGCGCTCGTCCTGCAGTCCCGCTACGACAGCGAGCGGGAGGCCCGTAACCGCTCCATGGCGGTCGCCGAGAGCTTCGCGAACGCGCCGGGCATGGTGAGCGTGCTGCGCGGCCACGATCCCAGCGCCGTGCTGCAGCCGCTCGCCGAGCGGGCCCGTAAGGGCTCCGGGGTCGACTTCGTCGTGGCCATGACGCCGCAGGGGATCCGCTACACCCACCCCAACCCCGCCCGGATCGGCAAGCACTTCATGGGCAGCATCCGCCCGGCGGCCGAGGGCCGGACGGTCCAGGAGACCTTCACCGGCACGCTCGGCCTGTCCGTACGGTCCGTGGTGCCCGTCAAGGACGCCCAGGGGAAGGTCGTCGGCCTGGTCGCGGCCGGTATCACGATCAAGAAGGTGAGCGGCGCCGCCGACCATCAGCTGCCGCTGCTGTTCGGCGCGGCCGCGGCCGCCATGGCGCTCGCCACGGCGGGCACGGCCCTGGTCAGCAGGCGGCTGCGGCGCCAGACCCACGGGCTGGACCCGTCCGAGATGACGCGGATGTACGAGCACCATGACGCGGTGTTGCACTCGGTCCGCGAGGGCGTGCTGATCGTCGGCGGCGACGGGCGGCTGGTGCTGGCCAACGACGAGGCGCGCCGGCTCTTCGACCTCCCGACGGACGCCGAGGGTCGCCTGGTGTCCGAGCTCGGCTTCGATCCGCACACCGCCGCGCTGCTGGCGTCCGGGCGCCCCGCCACCGACGAGGTCCATACGGCGGGTGAGCGGCTGCTGTCCGTCAGCCACCGTCCCACCGACCGCGACGGCGGTCCGCCCGGCAGCGTCGCCACCCTGCGCGACACCACGGAGCTGCGCGCGCTGTCCGGCAAGGTCGACCTCGCGCGCAACCGCCTCAAGCTGCTGTACGACGCGGGCGTCTCCATCGGCACCACGCTGGACGTGGTGCGCACTGCCCAGGAGCTGGCGGAGTACGCGGTGGCCCGGTTCGCCGACTATGTCTCGGTGGACCTCGCGGACTCGGTGCTGCGCGGCGAGGAGCCCCCGGACGGGGCCGGGGTCTCGCCCCCGGACGGGGTCGGGGTCTCGCTCCCGGACGGGGTCTCGGGCCTCGGCGGCCTGGACGCGGCCTCGTGGGCATCCGTGGCGACCGCGGATGGCGGCCGTACGGTCCTGCGCCGTACGGCCCTCAGCGGCATCCGGGACGACGGCCCGCTCTACCCCCTCGGCATGCTGATCGAGTTCGGCCCGAGCGCGCCCCAGGCCCGTGGCTTCCGCAGCGGGGCGGTCACGGTCGAGCCGGTCCTGGGCGACTTCGGCGGCTGGCAGGAGCAGGACCCCGAGCACGCCCGCCGGATCGTGGACTACGGCATCCACTCGATGATCACGGTCCCGCTGCGGGCCCGGGGCGTCGTCCTGGGCGTTGCCAGCTTCATGCGCGCGGAGAAGCCGGAGCCCTTCGAGGAGGACGATGTCTCCCTCGCGGAGGAGCTGGTCACCCGGGCCGCCGTCAGCATCGACAACGCCCGCCGCTACACCCGTGAGCACACCATGGCGGTGACCCTCCAGCGCAGCCTGCTGCCCCGGATGCTGCCGGAGCAGAACGCGCTGGATGTGGCGTACCGCTATCTCCCGGCCGAGTCGGGGGTCGGGGGCGACTGGTTCGACGTCATTCCGCTGCCGGGGGCGCGGGTGGCGCTGGTGGTGGGCGATGTGGTGGGGCACGGTCTGCACGCGGCGGCGACGATGGGGCGGCTGCGGACGGCGGTGCACAACTTCTCCACGCTCGACCTCCCGCCCGATGAGATCCTCTCCCACCTGGACGATCTGATCGCCCGGATCGACCAGGACGAGGGCCCTGGTGGCCTGGACGGTGACGGCAGCGGTGGCAGTGAGGGGATCACGGGAGCCACGTGTCTGTACGCGATCTACGATCCGGTGACGCGGCGTTGCACGATGGCGCGGGCCGGTCATCCGCCGCCCGCGCTGGTGCGTCCGGACGGCTCGGTGGAGTTCCTGGACCTGCCCGCCGGGCCGCCGCTGGGCCTGGGCGGGCTGCCGTTCGAGACGGCGCAGCTGGAGCTGCCCGAGGGCAGCCATCTGGTGCTCTACACGGACGGGCTGATCGAAAAGCGCGACCGGGACATCGATACCGGGCTGGAGATGCTGCGCGGCGCCCTCGCCCACCCCGGCCGGACGCCTGAGGACGCCTGTACGGCGGTGCTGGACGCGCTGCTGCCCGATCGCCCGAGCGATGACATCGCGCTCATCGTGGCCCGTACGAGGGTGCTCGAGCCCGGTCTGACCGCCGACTGGGAGGTGCCGTCCGATCCGGCGCAGGTGGCCGGGGTGCGTGCCGCGGTGGCCCGGAAGCTCGCGGAGTGGGACCTGGGCGATGTCGCGTTCACGACCGAGCTCATCCTCAGCGAGCTGATCACCAACGCGATCCGCTACGCGACCGGCCCGATCCGGGTGCGGCTGCTCTGCGACCGCAGTCTGATCTGCGAGGTCTTCGACACCAGCAGCACCTCCCCGCATCTGCGGTACGCGGGGACGACGGACGAGGGCGGCCGGGGGCTCTTCCTGGTCTCGCAGTTCGCCGACCGCTGGGGTACCCGCTACACCGCTGACGGCAAGGTCATCTGGACCGAGCAGGCGCTGCCGCTGTCGAAGAACGGCGAGCCTCGGGCGTAGGGGCCCCTCATGGAAGCCGTAAGGCCCTCATGAAAGCCATAAGGGCGCCATTGCCGTAACGCCGCCATGGCCTCCATAAGGCCGCCGGCAAGCGCCGGCAAGCGCCGGCAAGCGTAAAGCCCGCCCACGGACTCCGTGGGCGGGCTTCAGCGCGTCGTCGAGACCGGAACGTCTACGGCGCTACTTGGCCGGGGCCGGCTCCGGCTCCTCGGCGTTCTTGCCGCCGTCCTCCGGCGCGGCCGGGGTCTTCACCGAGTCCAGGAGCAACTGCGCCACATCCACGACCTGGAGCTCTTCCTTCACCACGCCATCGTTCTTCTTGCCGTTGACGGAGTCGGTCAGCATCACCAGGCAGAACGGGCAGGCGGTGGAGACGATGTCCGGGTTGAGGGACAGCGCCTCGTCCACGCGCTCGTTGTTGATGCGCTTGCCGATCCGCTCCTCCATCCACATACGGGCGCCGCCCGCGCCACAGCAGAAGCCGCGCTCCTTGTGGCGGTGCATCTCCTCGTTCCGCAGCCCCGGCACCTTGGCGATGATCTCGCGCGGCGGGGTGTAGACCTTGTTGTGACGGCCCAGGTAGCAGGGGTCGTGGTAGGTGATCAAACCCTCGACCGGGGTGACCGGGACCAGCTTGCCCTCGTCGATGAGGTGCTGGAGCAGCTGGGTGTGGTGGATGACCTCGAATTCGCCGCCCAGCTGCGGATATTCGTTCGCGATGGTGTTGAAGCAGTGCGGGCAGGTCGCGACGATCTTCTTCTTGGACTTCTCGACGACGACGCCCTCGTCCGCGTCCTCGCCGAACGCCATGTTCAGCATCTCGACGTTCTGCTGGCCGAGCTGCTGGAAGAGGAACTCATTGCCCAGGCGGCGGGCGGAGTCCCCGGTGCACGCCTCGTCGCCGCCCATGATCGCGAACTTGACGCCCGCGATGTGCAGCAACTCCGCGAAGGCCTTGGTGGTCTTCTTGGCCCGGTCCTCCAGGGCGCCCGCGCAGCCGACCCAGTACAGGTAGTCGACCTCGGTGAGGTCCTCGATGTCCTTGCCGACGACCGGCACCTCGAAGTCGACTTCCTTGGTCCACGCCAGCCGCTGCTTCTTGGCCAGCCCCCAGGGGTTGCCCTTCTTCTCCAGGTTCTTGAGCATCGTGCCCGCCTCGGACGGGAACGAGGACTCGATCATCACCTGGTAGCGGCGCATGTCCACGATGTGGTCGACATGCTCGATGTCCACCGGGCACTGCTCGACACACGCACCGCAGGTGGTGCAGGACCACAGCACATCCGGGTCGATGACGCCATTCTCTTCCAGCATCCCGACCAGCGGCCGCTCGGCCTCCGCCAGCGCGGCCGCGGGCACACCGGCGAGCTGCTCCTCGCTCGCCTTCTCCTCGCCGTCGGCCGTCTTGCCGCCACCGGCGAGCAGATACGGGGCCTTGGCGTGCGAATGGTCGCGCAGCGCCATGATCAGCAGCTTGGGCGAGAGCGGCTTGCCGGTGTTCCACGCGGGGCACTGCGACTGGCAGCGGCCGCATTCGGTGCAGGTGGAGAAGTCGAGGATGCCCTTCCAGGAGAAGTGCTCGATCTGCGAGACGCCGAACTGGGCGTCCTCGTCCGGGTCCTCGAAGTCGATCGGCTTGCCCTCGCTCACCATCGGCTGGAGCGCGCCGAGCGCCACCTCGCCGTCCGCGTTGCGCTTGAACCAGATGTTGGGGAAGGCGAGGAAGCGGTGCCAGGCGATGCTCATGTCGAGGTTGGTGCTGACCGTGATCATCCAGATCATGGTCGTGCCCAGCTTGATCATCGCGAAGAAGTAGGTCAGGTTCTGCACGGTGTCCACGCTGAGCCCGTCGAAGAGCTGGACCAGCGGATACGAGGCGAAGTACGCGGGCTCGTAATGGTCGACGTGGTGCAGTGCGCCCTCGGTGCCGCGCAGTGCCATGATCGCCAGGCCGATGATGAGGATGACGTACTCGACGAAGTACGCCTGCCAGGCGGTGGATCCCGCGAACCGGGACTTGCGGCCGGCCCGGCTGGGCAGGTTCAGCAGCCGGATCACCATCAGCGTCAGGATGCCCAGCGTGGTCATCGTGCCGATGAACTCGATGTACAGCTCGTAGGGGAGGAAGCCGCCGAGGATCGGCAGCGTCCAGTCCGCCCGGAAGAGCTGGCCATAGGCGTTGATGATGGTCGGTGGCAGGGTCAGGAAGCCGATCGCCACGAACCAGTGGGCGACGCCGATGACGCCCCACTTGTTCATGCGCGTGTGCGCGAGGAACTCCCGGACCAGGGTCACACTGCGCTGCCAGGGATTGTCGGTCCTGGCCCCTGCCGGGACCGGCGCGCCGAGCTTGAAGAAGCGCACGAACTGTGCGACGGCCCGGCCGAGCAGGGCAACGCCGACCGCGGTGAGGACCAGCGACACGATGATCGCGGCGAGTTGCATAAGGGGCTCCTCGAACCTGCGAGAGCTGGATTACTAAGCAGTACTCGATTACTAAGCAGTAACTTAATGTGGCTTGACCGAGATTACCCGCCCGGACGGGCACCCATGTAGTCGACGAGCCGGTGATCTGTGTCGCTCACTTGGCCCCTCCACTCGCCCACTTGGTCCCTCCTCCGCCTCTTCCGCGCCCGCTTGGGCGTAAGCCTCATATAAAACTTGAGCCCTGTCGACTCAGGTCTGTTGACAGCGACAGATCGGGTGATGCACGCTTGAGCCTGTTCCACTCAATGCTGTAGCTGGAGGATCCCGAAATGGCACGTGCGGTCGGCATCGACCTGGGTACGACGAACTCCGTCGTCAGTGTTCTCGAAGGCGGTGAGCCCACCGTCATCACCAACGCCGAGGGCGCCAGGACCACGCCGTCCGTTGTGGCGTTCGCGAAGAACGGCGAGGTGCTGGTCGGGGAGGTCGCCAAGCGCCAGGCGGTGACCAACGTGGACCGCACCGTCCGCTCGGTCAAGCGCCACATGGGCACGGACTGGAAGATCAACCTCGATGGCAAGGACTTCAACCCGCAGCAGATGAGCGCCTTCATCCTGCAGAAGCTCAAGCGGGATGCGGAGTCGTACCTGGGCGAGAAGGTCACGGACGCGGTCATCACCGTCCCGGCGTACTTCAACGACGCCGAGCGCCAGGCGACCAAGGAAGCCGGTGAGATCGCGGGCCTCAACGTCCTGCGTATCGTCAACGAGCCTACTGCCGCCGCGCTCGCCTACGGGCTGGAGAAGGACGACCAGACCATTCTGGTCTTCGACCTCGGTGGCGGCACCTTCGACGTCTCGCTGCTGGAGATCGGCGACGGCGTGGTGGAGGTCAAGGCCACCAACGGTGACAACCACCTCGGTGGTGACGACTGGGACCAGCGCGTCGTCGACTACCTGGTCAAGCAGTTCAACAACGGCCACGGCGTCGACCTGTCCAAGGACAAGATGGCCCTGCAGCGCCTCCGCGAGGCCGCTGAGAAGGCGAAGATCGAGCTCTCCAGCTCGTCCGAGACCACCATCAACCTGCCCTACATCACGGCGTCCGCCGAGGGCCCGCTGCACCTGGACGAGAAGCTCACCCGCGCCCAGTTCCAGCAGCTCACCTCCGACCTGCTGGAGCGCTGCAAGACCCCGTTCCACAACGTCATCAAGGACGCGGGCATCTCGCTGTCCGAGATCGACCACGTGGTCCTGGTCGGTGGCTCGACCCGTATGCCCGCCGTCGCCGAGCTCGTCAAGGAGCTGACCGGCGGCAAGGAGGCCAACAAGGGCGTCAACCCGGACGAGGTCGTCGCCATCGGCGCCTCCCTCCAGGCCGGTGTCCTCAAGGGCGAGGTCAAGGACGTCCTGCTGCTGGACGTCACCCCGCTGTCCCTCGGCATCGAGACCAAGGGCGGCATCATGACCAAGCTGATCGAGCGCAACACGACCATTCCGACCAAGCGCTCGGAGATCTTCACCACGGCCGAGGACAACCAGCCGTCCGTGCAGATCCAGGTCTACCAGGGCGAGCGCGAGATCGCCGCGTACAACAAGAAGCTCGGGATGTTCGAGCTGACCGGGCTGCCCCCGGCCCCGCGCGGCGTGCCGCAGATCGAGGTCACCTTCGACATCGACGCCAACGGCATCATGCACGTCGGCGCGAAGGACCTCGGCACCGGCAAGGAGCAGAAGATGACCGTCACCGGCGGCTCCGCGCTGCCGAAGGACGACATCGACCGCATGATGCGCGAGGCCGAGCAGTACGCGGAGGAGGACCACAAGCGCCGCGAGGCCGCCGAGACCCGCAACCAGGCCGAGCAGCTGGTCTACCAGACGGACAAGTTCCTCAAGGACAACGAGGAGAAGGTCCCGGGCGAGGTCAAGACCGAGGTCGAGGAGGCCCTCACCGAGCTGAAGGAGAAGCTCGAGGGCGAGGACACCGCCGAGATCCGCACCGCGACCGAGAAGGTCGCCGCGGTCAGCCAGAAGCTGGGCCAGGCCATGTACGCCAACACCGAGGCGGGCGCGGCCGACGCCGGTGCCGCCGGTGCGGCGGGTGCCGAGGGCGGCCAGGCCAAGGCCGATGACGATGTGGTGGACGCCGAGATCGTCGACGACGACAAGGCCGACAAGGGTCAGGGTGGTGCCGCGTGACGGAGGAGACCCCGGGCTTCGAGGAGCAGCCCGACGTCCCCTCCGAAGCCGCGCAGACCCCCGACGACGCGGCGAAGGGCGCCGGGTCCGCCGACAAGGCGGGCCCGGCGGACCCGGCCGGGGACCTCGAGCAGGTGGCCCTTCAGGCACAGCTGGACCAGGTCCGTACCGCGCTCAATGAGCGGACGACCGACCTCCAGCGGCTCCAGGCGGAGTACCAGAACTATCGGCGCCGGGTCGAGCGGGACCGGGTGACGGTCAAGGAGATCGCGGTGGCGAGCCTCCTGTCCGAGCTGCTGCCCGTGCTCGACGACATCGGCCGGGCCCGTGACCACGGCGAGCTCGTCGGCGGCTTCAAGTCGGTGGGCGACTCCGTGGAGGCGGTGGTGGCCAAGCTGGGCCTCCAGCAGTTCGGCAAGGAGGGCGAGCCCTTCGACCCGCTGATCCACGAGGCCCTGATGCACTCGTACGCGCCGGATGTCACCGAGACCACGTGCGTGCAGATTCTGCAGCCGGGGTATCGAATCGGCGAGCGCACGATCCGCCCGGCGCGGGTCGCCGTCGCCGAGCCCCAGCCGGGAGCCACCTCCGGCAAGGAAGGCGAGAGCGCGGCGTCGGACGAGGAGAGCGGTGGCCCGGAAGAGGGCTGACGTGACGGTGACCGCGAGAGCAGCAGGAGAGGAGGGACGTCGGGGATGAGCACCAAGGACTTCGTGGAGAAGGACTACTACAAGGTTCTCGGCGTCCCCAAGGACGCCACCGAGGCGGAGATCAAGAAGGCGTACCGGAAGCTCGCCCGCGAGTACCACCCGGACGCCAACAAGGGCGACGCCAAGGCGGAGGACCGGTTCAAGGAGATCTCCGAGGCCAATGACATCCTCGGGGACCCCAAGCGGCGCAAGGAGTACGACGAGGCCCGCGCGCTGTTCGGCAACGGGGGCTTCCGCCCCGGGCCGGGCGGACCGGGCTCCACCGGCAGCTTCAACTTCGACCTGGGCGACCTCTTCGGCGGCGGCGCGCAGGGCGGTGGCGGCGCCGGCGGCTTCGGCGGCGGGCTCGGGGATGTCTTCGGCGGGCTGTTCGGCCGCGGCGGCGCCACCCGTGCCCAGCCGCGCCGGGGCCAGGACATCGAGTCCGAGGTGACGCTCAGCTTCACCGAGGCCGTCGAGGGGGCCACGGTCCCGCTGCGGATGTCCAGCCAGGCCCCGTGCAAGGCGTGCTCGGGCACCGGCGACCGGGACGGCACCCCGCGGGTCTGTCCGACCTGTGTCGGCACCGGCCAGGTCAGCCGGGGCGGCGGGGGCGGCTTCTCGCTCACCGACCCGTGCGTGGAGTGCCGCGGCCGCGGGCTGATCGCGCAGAACCCGTGCGAGACCTGCAAGGGCAGCGGACGGGCCCGTTCCGCCCGCACCATGCAGGTCCGGATCCCCGCGGGGGTCAGCGACGGCCAGCGGATCAGGCTGCGTGGCAAGGGCGCTCCGGGCGAGACCGGCGGCCCGGCCGGCGATCTTTACGTGGTCGTGCACGTTGACCCGCATCCGGTCTTCGGCCGCAAGGACGACAACCTGACCGTCACCGTGCCCGTCACCCTTCCCGAGGCGGCGCTCGGCGGCGAGATCAAGGTCCCGACCCTGGGTGGCCCGCCGGTCACCCTGAAGCTGCCGCCCGGCACGCCCAACGGACGGACCATGCGCGCCCGGGGCAAGGGCGCGGTGCGCAAGGACGGCACCCGCGGAGACCTGCTGGTCACCGTCGAGGTCACGGTGCCGAAGGACCTGAGCGACCCGGCGCGTGACGCGCTGGAGTCGTATCGCGAGGCGACCGTGGGAGAGGACCCACGGGCGGAGCTGTTCAAGGCCGCGAAGGGAGTTTGAGATGGACGGCCGAGGAGGAATCGGAGGCAGGGCCGCTGGCCGACCCCGCAACCCCTATGAGCTGACCGAGGATTCGCCGGTCTACGTCATCTCGGTGGCCGCCCAGCTCTCCGGGCTGCACCCGCAGACCCTGCGTCAGTACGACCGCCTCGGCCTGGTCTCCCCGGACCGTACCGCCGGCCGCGGCCGGCGGTACTCCGCGCGCGACATCCAGCTGCTCCGCCAGGTCCAGCAGCTGTCCCAGGACGAGGGCATCAACCTCGCCGGGATCAAGCGCATCATCGAACTGGAGCACCAGGTCGCGGCCCTCCAGGCCCGGGTCGCCGAGCTCCAGGCCGCGGTCGAGGGCGCAGCGACGGCCATGCAGCAGCGCGAGGCCCAGGTCCACGCCTCCTACCGCCGCGACCTGGTCCGCTACCAGGACATCCAGCAGAGCAGCGCCCTGGTGGTCTGGCGCCCCAAGCGCCCGGAGTAGCGCCCGGCGCGTGGCTTGCGCATGGCTTGTGCAGCGGCCTGTGCGCGGCTTGATCGCGGGCCCGGTGACCGTCCCTACGGCCACCGGGCTTTTCGCATGCCCGGGACAGGCCCGATGACTGCCCGGGGGCTTTCCGGCCGGGCGCGCCGATGGCGCGGCTCGGGCGCACCATGGAGATATGGGAGGAGGTATCCCAATGGTGGAAGTCAAGACGATCGAGAAGCCGGACGAACGGCGTGACTTTCCCGGAGGCCATATCGAGGCCCTGCGTCTGACCGGGCTGGATTTCGCCGTGGGCACCTTCGAGCCCGGATGGCGCTGGCGGGAGTCGGTGCGGCCGATCGTGGGGACCGATCTGTGCGAGGTGCACCACAGGGGGATCGTGGTCCAGGGCCGGATGCGGCTGCGTACGGCCGATGGCGCGGAGGTCGAGGTGGGGCCCGGGGACGTATTCGTGGTGCCGCCCGGCCATGACGCCTGGGTGATCGGCGATGAGCAGGTCGTGGTGTACGACGTCGGCGGGCAGATGGCGGAGACCTACGCGAAGTCCAGCGATGCCGGGGCGTGAGCCCGGGGGCGGGAGTGGCGTCGGGTAGCGGTTCAGCCGGCGGCAGGGGACGAGATGACTACCGGTCCGAGACCACCGCGCGGCCCCCGCCGCGGTGGATGGCCGCACGGCAGTGCCCGTACCGACCAGCTGATCCGCACGCTGCTGCGCCGCCGCAAGGAGTCGCTGGCGATCGAGGACGTCACCGTCGTCGACAAGCCGGGGATGCGCCGCGCTGTCGCGGCGACGGCCATCGGCAACACCATGGAGTGGTTCGACTTCGGCGTCTACGCGTATGTCGCCGTCACCCTCGGCCATGTCTTCTTCCCCGCCGACGACCCCGCCACCCAGGTGGTCTCCACGTTCGCCACCTTCGCCGTGGCGTTCCTGGTGCGGCCGCTGGGCGGGCTGGTGTTCGGGCCGCTGGGCGACCGGATCGGGCGGCGGCGGGTGCTGTCCACCACCATGATCATGATGGCGACGGGCACCTTCGCGGTGGGCCTGCTGCCCGGCTACGACGCGATCGGCTTCGCCGCCCCGCTGCTGCTCCTGGCCTGCCGGGTGGTGCAGGGCTTCTCGACCGGCGGTGAGTACGCGGGGGCGACCACGTACATCGCCGAGTTCGCGCCCGATCAGCGCCGTGGCTTCCTCGGCAGCTGGCTCGACTTCGGCACCTTCATCGGCTATTCGCTGGGCTCCGGCCTGGTCACCGTGCTCACCGCCGCCATCGGTGAGACCGGGATGGTGGACTGGGGCTGGCGGGTGCCGTTCCTGGTGGCGGGGCCGCTGGGGCTGATCGGTCTGTACATGCGGCTGCGTCTTGAGGAGACCCCGGCGTTCCAGCAGGAGGCCGAGCGGGCGGCCGAGGCGGCGGAGGCGGCGGCGGCCCATGGCGAGCCCCGGCCGGTGGAGGAGGCGCGCCAGTCCGGGCGGGGGCGGCTGAAGGAGATCTTCACGCGGCACTGGCAGGCGGTGCTGGTCTGCATGGGTCTGGTGCTGCTGTACAACGTCACCAACTACATGGTGACGTCGTACCTGCCGACGTACATGGGCTCCACGCTCGGCCAGAACGCCACCACCGCCCAGGTGCTGGTGCTGGGCACCATGCTGTTCGTGGTGCTGGCGATCACGGTGGTCGGGCGCACATCCGACCGCTGGGGGCGGCGGCCGCTGTTCCTGTTCGGCAGCGTGGGCATGATCGTGCTGGCCGTTCCGGCGGTGCTGCTGATCCGGGAGGGCGGTGTCCTGCTGCCCGCGATCGGCTGTCTGATCCTGGGCGCGATGCTGGTCACCTTCGCGGGGACGAGCGCCGCGACGCTCCCGGCGCTGTTCCCGACCCGGCTGCGCTACGGCGCGCTGTCGATCTCGTACAACCTCTCGGTGTCGCTGTTCGGCGGGACCACGCCGCTGCTGGCCTCGTGGCTGGTGGCCACCACGCACAACACGCTGGTGCCCGCCTTCTACCTGATGGTGGCGGGCGTGATCGGGCTGATCGCCACGGTGTTCCTGCACGAGACGGCGGGGAAGCCGCTACGCGGTTCGGGGCCCATGGTGGAGACCGAGGAGCAGGCGCGTACGGCGGTGGCCGAGAGCCGCTCGGAGGCCGGGCGGCGCGCCCGCGACGTCTGGATCCGGCTGCGCCACCCCTGGGCGGGGGCGGGCCATCGGAAGGAGGACGAGGAGTGAGAGGCCTCAGGCCAAGGGGAGTGACGGGCCTCAGGGCCAGGAGGGGTGACGGCCCTCAGGCCAGGAGGGGTGACGGCCCTCAGCCCCGGCCCATGGCCCGCGTGAGGGCGATCTCGATGACGACGCGGTCCGGGTTGGGGCGGGGAGTGCGCTGGTAGCGCTCGGCGTAGCGGCGTTCGGCGTCCGCGATCAGTTCGGGCTCCTCCCGTACCACCGCGAGCCCCTCCAGCGTGGCCCACCGCCTGCCCGCCAGCTGGCAGACCGCGACCCGCGCACCGCCCTCGCCCGCCGCCGCCCGGACATGGGCGACCTTACGGCTGTGACGGTTCGCGATGACGCGGGCGAGCCCGGCCTCGGGGTCGTAGGTGACGCCGACCGGGACCACATGCGGAGTGCCGTCCGGGCGTGGGGTGGTCAGAGTGCACACATGGCGTTCGCGCCAGAAAGCGAGGTACTCGGGATCGGGGTTGCGGGGATCGACGGGCATGGTCCAGAACCTACGGCCAGAGGAGTGGCGTTCGCGAGGTTGAGTGGAATAGACTCAACTTTACGGAGGTTGGGTAGGGCAGGGATGGGAAGATCGGAGCGAGGAGGAGCACAGGGACGTGGATGCCGAGCTGACCAACAAGAGCCGGGCGGCGCTGAGCGCCGCCAATGACCGGGCGGTGTCCTCCGGGCATGCGGACATGACGCCCGCGCACCTTCTGCTCGCCCTGCTGCAGGGCCAGGACAACGAGAACGTGATGGATCTGCTGGCCGCCGTCGAGGCCGACGCGGCCCTGGTGCGCGACGGCGCCGAGCGGCTGCTCGCCGCCCTGCCCAGCGTCCAGGGCTCCACCGTGGCCCCGCCGCAGGCCAGCCGCGACCTGCTGGCCGTCATCGCGGACGCCACCCAGCGGGCCAGGGAACTCGGGGACGACTACGTCTCCACCGAGCACCTCCTCATCGGCATCGCCGCCAAGGGCGGCCAGGCCGGGGAGCTGCTCGACCAGCAGGGGGCGGGCGCCAAGAAGCTGCTCGCCGCGTTCGAGAAGGTCAGGGGTGGACAGCGGGTGACGACGCCCGATCCGGAGGGCACGTACAAGGCCCTGGAGAAGTTCGGCACGGACTTCACCGCCGCCGCGCGCGAGGGCAAGCTGGACCCGGTCATCGGCCGGGACCAGGAGATCCGCCGGGTGGTGCAGGTGCTCTCCCGGCGCACCAAGAACAACCCGGTGCTGATCGGCGACCCGGGCGTCGGCAAGACGGCCGTCGTCGAGGGGCTCGCCCAGCGGATCGTCAAGGGCGATGTGCCCGAGAGCCTGCGCGACAAGCGCCTGGTCGCCCTCGACCTCGGCGCGATGGTCGCGGGCGCGAAGTACCGCGGTGAGTTCGAGGAGCGGCTGAAGACCGTCCTGGCCGAGATCAAGTCCAGCGAGGGCCAGATCATCACCTTCATCGACGAGCTCCACACCGTGGTCGGCGCGGGCGCCGGCGGCGACTCCGCGATGGACGCGGGCAACATGCTCAAGCCGATGCTGGCCCGCGGTGAGCTGCGCATGGTCGGCGCCACCACCCTCGACGAGTACCGCGAGCGGATCGAGAAGGACGCCGCGCTCGAGCGCCGCTTCCAGCAGGTGCTGGTGGCCGAGCCGACCGTCGAGGACACCGTCGCCATCCTGCGCGGGCTCAAGGGCCGCTACGAGGCCCACCACAAGGTGCAGATCGCCGATGGCGCGCTGGTGGCCGCCGCCGCCCTCTCCGACCGGTACATCACCTCCCGCTTCCTGCCCGACAAGGCCATCGACCTGGTGGACGAGGCGGCCTCCCGGCTCCGGATGGAGATCGACTCCTCGCCCGTGGAGATCGACGAGCTCCAGCGGTCGGTGGACCGGATGCGGATGGAGGAGATGGCCCTCGCCCGGGAGACCGACGAGGCCAGCAAGCAGCGGCTGGAGAAGCTGCGCCGCGACCTCGCCGACAAGGAGGAGGAGCTGCGCGGCCTCACCGCCCGCTGGGAGAAGGAGAAGCAGGGCCTCAACCGCGTCGGTGAGCTGAAGGAGAAGCTGGACGAGCTGCGCGGCCAGGCCGAGCGCGCCCAGCGCGACGGCGACTTCGACACCGCCTCCAAGCTGCTGTACGGGGAGATCCCGGCCGTCGAGCGGGAGCTGGCCGAGGCGTCGGAGGCCGAGGCCGAGGCCGAGGTCCAGGGGGACCGCCCGACGATGGTCAAGGAGGAGGTCGGCCCGGACGACGTGGCCGATGTGGTCGCCTCCTGGACCGGCATCCCCGCGGGCCGGCTGCTGGAGGGCGAGACGAGGAAGCTGCTGCGCATGGAGGACGAGCTGGGCAAGCGGCTGATCGGCCAGAACGAGGCCGTACGGGCCGTCTCGGACGCCGTGCGCAGGACCCGGGCGGGCATCGCCGACCCGGACCGGCCCACCGGTTCGTTCCTCTTCCTCGGCCCCACCGGCGTGGGCAAGACCGAGCTGGCCAAGGCGCTCGCCGACTTCCTCTTCGACGACGAGCGGGCCATGGTCCGCATCGACATGAGCGAGTACGGCGAGAAGCACAGCGTGGCCCGGCTGGTCGGCGCCCCGCCCGGCTACGTCGGCTACGAGGAGGGCGGCCAGCTCACCGAGGCGGTGCGCCGCCGCCCGTACAGCGTGGTGCTGCTGGACGAGGTGGAGAAGGCCCACCCCGAGGTCTTCGACATCCTGCTCCAGGTCCTGGACGACGGGCGGCTCACCGACGGCCAGGGCCGGACGGTGGACTTCCGCAACACCATCCTCGTGCTCACCTCCAACCTGGGCAGCCAGTACCTGATGGATCCGCTGCTCGGCGAGGAGGAGAAGAAGCAGAGCGTCCTGGAGACCGTGCGGACCTCCTTCAAGCCCGAGTTCCTCAACCGCCTGGACGACCTCGTGGTCTTCTCCGCGCTCAGCGGCCCGGAGCTGGCCCGGATCGCCGAGCTCCAGATCGCCCGGCTGGCCCGCCGCCTCGCCGACCGCAGGCTCACCCTCGACGTCACCCCGGCCGCGCTGGAGTGGCTCGCCGAGGAGGGCAACGACCCGGCGTACGGGGCGCGCCCGCTGCGCCGGCTGATCCAGACCGCGATCGGCGACCGGCTGGCCAAGGAGATCCTCGCCGGGGAGGTCCGGGACGGCGACAAGGTCCGGGTGGACCGGGTCGGTGGCGACCTGCTGGTGGGCCCCGCGCAATAGCGGCCCGGGGCCGCTCGGCACCCCCGGTCCGGCCGGTCCTCGCGGCGGTCGTTTCGGCCGGATCGGGCAATGTACGGCCGGGGTTGCACGGCGGGGGCGGGTGTGAGGGAGGATGGCGGTATTCCATACGAAGGGAAATCCACGGTGAGCATCGACCCGTCCTCGATTCCGAATTTCGGGGGTCAGCCCGAGCCCGAACCGACGGGTCCGAGCGGCCCTGTGCTGCCAGACCAGGACCTGGTCAAGCAGCTGCTGGAGCAGATGGAGCTGAAGTACGTCGTCGACGAGGAGGGGGACCTCGCCGCGCCGTGGGAGCAGTTCCGCACCTACTTCATGTTCCGCGGTGAGGAGGAGCAGCAGGTCTTCTCCGTCCGCACGTTCTACGACCGTCCGCATGGCATCGATGAGAAGCCGCGGCTGCTCGAGGCGATCGACGACTGGAACCGCCGCACCCTGTGGCCGAAGGTCTACAGCCACACCAATGACGACGGCACGGTCCGGTTGATCGGCGAGGCGCAGATGCTGATCGGCACCGGCGTCAGCCTGGAGCACTTCGTGTCCTCCACGGTCAGCTGGGTGCGGGCTTCGATCGAGTTCGACCGCTGGCTGGTCGAACAGCTCGGTCTGGAGGCCGACATCGAGTCGGACGGCGACGACAAGCCGGGCGACGACGAGGCCTGAGCGGGCCCGGCAGTACCCCGGCGTCACCTTGGCCGTACCCCGGCCGTACCTCGGTCGGCGAGGCCGTCGGCCGTGTCGGTCAGACCGGGCTGGCCGCCATGGTCAGCAGATACGTCCCGTAGAGACAGGAGAGCCCGGCCAGCGCGCCGCCCACCAGGACGGCGGTGCGCGGCCGGGCTCTTGCCATCGCCAGCGCCGCCGGGAGCAGCAGCGGGAAGGCGGGCAGCAGGAAGCGCGGCTTGGACGCGAAGTAATTGGCGCCGGCGAGCGCGATGAACACCAGGGCGAGGGTGTAGACGGCCAGCGGCAGCGGCGGTGGCCGCAGCGCGAGCCCGACCAGGGAGATCACCGAGGCGCCGACGACGAGCAGCGCCATGTAGTACGACAGATAGCCGCTCCCCATGATCAGGGAGCGGGCGGAGCGGAAGCCGCTCGCACCGAGATCGAGATACGTCCCCCAGTCGGCCTGGACGTCCAGATAGCCGCGCCAGGTACCGCGCCGCACCCCCACCCACGCGGCGTAGCCGAGCCAGCCGAGCGGTGACAGCGCGGCCCCCGCCCACACCCGCCAGGACGTACGCCCGCGGTGCCGCCGGATCTCGGCGGCCGCGCAGACGCACACGGCCGCCGCGACCGCGAGCCCGTTGGGCCGGGTGGCCCCCGCGCACAGCGCGAGCGCCCCGGCCGACAACCAGCGCCCGGTCAGCAGCGCGTACAGCGACCAGGCCGCCAGCGCCGTCAGCAGCGACTCGGTGTACGCCATGGACTCGACGACCGCATGCGGCAGCAGCCCCCACAGCGCGACCAGCGCCAAGGCCACCCGCCGTCCGTACAGCCGCTCCCCGACCGCGTGGATCCCCCAGGCCGCCAGCCCGGCCGCGGCCCAGGCGATCAGCAGCCCGGCCGTCACCGCGCTCACGGGGACGATGTCGGTGACGGCCCGGATCAGCGCCGGGTAGAGCGGGAAGAACGCGAGATCGCTGAAGCTCAGGCCGGGGTGGGTGGCGGAGGGGCGGCTGGTGCCGTAGCCGTGCTGGGCGATGCCCACGTACCAGAGGCTGTCCCAGTAGTGCCCGAGCCGCGTCCGCGGATGCATCCCGGCGTGCCAGGCGCCCAGCGCCACGCAGACGATCCCGGCGGCCCGCACCGTCGCGTACACCGCGAGCGCGAGCCACGCCCGCCCCAGCGACGCACCGACCCGCCCGAGCACCCGCCGCCGTCCCGTCTGCCGCCGGGGCGGCTCCGGGGTCCGTGTGGACGCGGCGGTGTCGGCGGACACGGAGACCTCCGGTGCGGGCGCACGACGGGCACACTACGGGCATGTGACGGACCTGCGCCGAGCCCCCGGGAGGGGACGGACCAGGGGGCTCGGCGGACACACCGACCATCCGCCAGGCCGCGGACGCCCGCGACCGGGGAAGTCCAACCGGGGGAGCGGGGCGACCGGCCGCGGCGCGTCAGCCCTGGGCGAGGGTCTTGAGGCGGGCCACGGCGTCCGTAAGGACCTCTTCGCGCTTGCAGAAGGCGAACCGGACGAAGGGGGAGCCCTGGTCCTGGTGGTCGTAGAAGACCGCGTTCGGGACCGCGACCACACCGCACCGCCCGGGGAGGGAGCGGCAGAAGGCGAAGCCGTCGGTCTCCCCGAGGGGGCGGATGTCGGTGGTGATGAAGTAGGTGCCCGAGGGGCGGAAGACGTGGAAGCCCGCGTCGGTCAGGCCGTCGGCCAGCAGATCGCGCTTGGCGCGCAGATCGTCCCGGATGCCGTGGAAATAGGCGTCGGGGAGGGCCAGCGCCTCGGCCACCGCGTACTGGAAGGGGCCCGCCGAGACATAGGTGAGGTACTGCTTGGCCGAGCGCACCGCCGTGACCAGCTCGGGAGCGCCGGTCACCCAGCCGACCTTCCAGCCCGTGAACGAAAACGTCTTTCCACTGCTGCTGATGGTGACCGTCCGCTCGCGCATCCCGGGGAAGGAGACGAGCGGGGTGTGCTCGGTGCCGAAGACGAGGTGCTCGTAGACCTCGTCGGTGACCACCAGCAGATCGCGCTCGACGGCGAGCTCGGCGACCGCGGCCAGCTCATCGCGGGTGAGCACGGTGCCGGTCGGGTTGTGCGGGGTGTTGAGCAGGATGAGCCGGGTGCGGTCGGTGACGGCGGCGCGCAGCTCGTCCAGGTCCAGACGGAAGGCGTCCCCGTCGGGGCGCAGGGTGACGGGCACGCGGACGCCGCCCGCCATGGCGACACAGGCGGCGTACGAGTCGTAGTACGGCTCCAGCGCGACCACCTCGTCGCCCGGCTCCACCAGCGCCAGCAGCGACGCCGCGATGGCCTCGGTGGCGCCCGCGGTGACCAGCACCTCGGTGTCGGGGTCGAAGCCCAGGCCGTACCAGCGCCGCTGGTGCTCGGTGACGGCGGTCCGCAGCTCGGGCACGCCGGGGCCGGGCGGATACTGATTCCCCCGACCGTCCCGCAGCGCGCGTACGGCGGCCTCGCGCACCTCCTCGGGGCCGTCGGTGTCCGGAAAGCCCTGCCCGAGGTTGATGGCGCCGGTGCGCACGGCGAGGGCGGACATCTCGGCGAAGATCGTGGTGCCGAAGGCGGCCAGTCGGCGGTTGAGCGGCGGTCGTCCCATGGCGCCCATACTCCGCCGGACCATCGGCCTCCATCAACTCTCCCCCTGCCCGGCGTGGGGTGAAGGGCGACGTCAGGCCCAGACGTTGGCCCGTGCCCGAAAGGCCTCGGGCTCGCTTTCCACGGGCAGTACGCACACCAGGTGGCCACCAGGAACTCGTAGCACCCGGCACTCCTGCCACCGCGAGATCTGCTCGGCACCCAGGGCGAGCAAGCGCGTGGTTTCCGCCTCGACGTCGTCGGTCTCGATGTCCAGGTGGATACGGGGTGCGTCGTCGACCGCTTGGACGGCGGTGACCAGCCCCGGCAGAGCCTCATGAAGCGTGGTGAACTGCGGCTCCGGCGGAAACGGCTCAGCGGTGACGCCGAGAGCCGCCGACCAGAAGGCGGTCGCCCGGGCGGCCTCGGCTTCGGGCGTGTCGAGCAAGACGGCGTACACACGGCTCCGATGCATGTACGGCAACTACCCCCTTGAGCCGTCAGCCAGTCGCGGCACGCTTGCCGCGTGCAGCGGCCGGCTGACGGGTGGCTGACGGGCTCGGCTTCAGGGCTACGCTCGCGGGCATGACTGATTTCCTCACCGCAGCAACGATGACAGCCCGCGGGTAGCTGTTGGAACCACCGCTAGGCAGCCTTGGGCCGCGCCGCACGCGTTCCCGGTGCGGGCTCCTGCGCGTCCTCGGACCAGAAGGTCTCGTCTTCTTCGAAGTCCGGGGCCTGGAAGGGGGTTGTCGTCGGAGGCGGCGATACCGCGGTGGAACGGCGGGGTTGCCCTTCCAGGGCGGAGAACAGCGACGTCGGGTTGATGAGAGGTCTACCTTTCGTTACAGGTCCCTGATGGGGCCTGGTGTGCCGTGACCGGGCACAGCGGCCTACAGCTTGGTCATCTTGGCGTACGGGCTCAAGATCCGCCTTTGCGCCGAGCCGAAATCCACGAGCGCCGCGATTCCGCTCTCGATGCCGATCACCCGGCCGAGGCCGTACATGTCGTGTGTGACCTGGTCGCCCATGGCGAAGTGCTTGGGAGCCGGTGTGACCGGGGCCTTGAAGGGGCTGGTAGGCAAATGACGCTTCGGTGCCGCAGGCTTTGTCATGGTTCAGTATGAGCCTACGTGTAACCCACTCGCTGTGGCCGTGGGCACAGATCCGGACGGCAACAACCGTGTCACGCCGCTGACCTGGTGTTTTCGAAACCCGGCATTTGATGAGCTGGGCTTTTGAGGGAAACGGGGCACACACTCGCTGGTTTTCTGCGCTGGTTTTGAGTGGCCGGATGGGCGGGTACTCGGCCGGAATCCATCGTCCGCGCGTTGACGCCAGAGCGGTGAGTCCCGCGGGAGGCGAGATGGCCGAGCAGAGGACACGGCAGGCCGGCGCCTGGCCGCGGCTCCGGCTGGAGGACTGGGCCGAGACCCGGGACACCCTGCACATGTGGACCCAGATCGTCGGCAAGATCCGGCTGGACCACGCGCCACCGGCCAATCAGTGGTGGCAGGTGACCTTGTATGTCACCCCGCGCGGGCTGAGCACGTCCACGGTGCCGTACGGGACCGGGGCGTTCGATATTGAGTTCGATTTCATCGATCACCGGCTGGGGGTCCGGGTCAGCGACGGAAGCCGGCGCGAGCTGGCGCTGGAGTCCAAACCGGTGTCCCAGTTCTACTCGGAGATCATGGGCCTGCTGGGGGACCTGGGCATCCAGACCCGGATGCACCCCCGGCCGAACGAGGTGCCCGTGGCGATTCCGTTCCCGGAGGACCACCGGCATGTGGCGTACGACCCGTACGCCGCACGGCTCTTCTGGGGGCAATTGCTGAACGCACACCGGGTGTTCGGGGAATTCCGGTCCCATTTCGTCGGCAAGGCCAGCCCCGTGCACTTCTTCTGGGGAGCGATGGACCTGGCCGTCACCCGCTTCTCGGGCCGCACCGCGCCGCCGCATCCCCCCGGCGGGGTGCCGAACCTGCCGGACCGGGTGACGCGGGAGGCGTACTCCGTCGAGCTGTCCAGCTGCGGCTTCTGGCCCGGCGGCGGGGAGGAGGGCGGCTTCTACTCCTACGCCTACCCCGAGCCCGCCGGTTTCGCCGACCAGCCGGTCCGGCCCGCGACGGCCTCGTACCGGCGGGATATCGGCGAATTCGTGCTGCCCTACGAGGCGGTCGCCACCGCGCCCGATCCGGACCGGACGCTGAGCGAATTCCTGCACAGCACCTATGAGGCGACCGCCGAACTGGCCGACTGGGACCGCGCGGTCCTGGAGGCCGACCCCGTCCACTGGGAGCACCGCTGAGCGGCTCCGCGGGAAGTGCCGCGAGCCGCCGGTCGTTCGTCCGCGGCTGCGTCGTGGCTGGTCGCCCACGCGGCGGAGCCGCGCATCGCTCTGCCCGGCGCTCAGCGGTTGTCCCCCGGGCGAGCTACGTGCGGGTGCGCTCCGGGTGGTGACGATTCCGGGGCTCCGGGTCCATAGCGTCTGAGACGCCCGCGGGGAGCGGGTGACCCAGACTCTCTCAGGGGGAAGAACGATGATCCGCAGTGCCCGGGTGTCCGCTGTGATCGCGCTGTCCTGCGCCGTGGCCGGTGTGGGGCTGGTCGGCTGTGAGGATTCCACGAAGGCGGATTCCGAGACGTCCGCCACCACGTCCGCCGCCGCTTCGGAGAAGGCGGACGAGCAGGACTTGCTCACCGGCACCAAGAAGATCGAGGTCGGCGGCCAGTTGGTGAACGTGTCCTGTTCGGGGACTTCGGCGGACGGCGGGCCAGTCATCATGCTCATGGCCGGGGGCGGCGACGGGCTGGACAAGGTGGCCGGGATCCAGAAGACCCTGAGCAAGAAGAACCGGGTCTGCTCCTACGACCGGCCCGGCGAAGGCGCCAGCGACGAGCCCGACGGGCCGCAGACCCTCAAGAGCACGGGGAAGGTGCTGACCGCGGTGCTCGACCGGGTCGCCGGTGACGACCCGGTCGTCCTGGCCGGGCATTCGCTGGGTGGGCTGATCGCCGCCCGGTACGCCCCCGACCATCAGGACAGGATCAAGGGGCTGGTCCTGATGGACGCCACCTCGCCGACCCAGACGGCCGATCTCAACAAGGGAATCCCCGAGTCCGCCACCGGCCCGGCGGTCGAACTGCGTGAGCAGACGCTGGCGATCCTTCACGGAGGGGAGCCGGAAAAGCTCACGGTGCCGGACGGGAAGGTCCGTTCCGCCGGGGACATCCCGGTGGAGGTGATCCACCACGGGAAGCAGTACCTCGCGGAGGTGCCCGACTACGGGCCGGGCCTGGAGCGGGCGTGGACCAACGGCCAGCGCAAGTGGCTCGCGGTCTCCAGCCGCTCCAAGCTGAGCACCGCCAAGACCAGCGGGCACTACATCTACGTCGACCAGCCGGATGTCGCCGTGCGGGCGATCGAGCGCGTCACTTCCCAGGCCGCCGACCGCGCCTAGGACGCGCGCCGAACCTCTGGACTTCCTCAACTCCGCTTTGACCCCGCATGAGGTCGGGCATGGGACCCGGCAGGTACGAAGCGGTACCTCGCTACGGGGGATTGGAAGGAGAGTGAGGACCATGGGTCCTGTTGTCATCTTTGTCGTCCTGGCGTTCACGTTCGCGGCGCTCGCCGCGCTGGGCGCCGGCCGGTCGAAGGGGTACAGCGGGCGGCGCAAGCGGTCCTGGGGGGCCGGTTCCAGCGGGGCCGCCGGTGGCGGCTGGTGGGCCGGTGGCGACGGCGGTGGTGGCCATCACGGGGGTGGTCACCACGGCGGCGGTGGCTGCGGCGGCGGAAGCGGCTGCGGCGGCGGGGGTGGCTGCGGTGGCGGTGGCGGCGGTGGTGGCGGTGGCTGCGGCGGGGGTGGCTGACCCGGTCCCCGCGGCCTTTACGGTCGCCGCGCGGCCTTACGGCCGCCACGCCGTTCTTACGGTTGCCATGTCGGTTGCCACGTCCTTCTTACGGTTGCCAGGCCGTCCCTACGGCCGTGAAGCGATGAGCCAGCGCCCGGCGCGCCAACGTGCGCCGGGCGCTGGCTTGTTGAACACTTGACCTAGGGAGCGCCCTAGGGGGTGGAAACCCGGCGAAGATGGGTAAAAACGATGTGGCGCCCAGCATTTCATGATTCCGTATACCACCAATCGACCTTACGGCCCCACGTGGGCACGAGCCGCCGTATGCGCATGCCCCTGGTCCCCCGCGGGGCGAGCTGGCCCAACTTTTTCCACTGCGTGCTTGCGGAGCCGATCCATGCTCACGACCCTCAAGACTGCCTACACCGATACCCGCGCCGCTGACCTCGCCTGGGGCCTGGGACGGGAACCGCTTCCCGCCCTCGCTGTGCTCGATCTTCAACTCCATGATTTCGCCGTTCAGTTGAGGCTTCTGGGAGCCTCGCACCAAGTCCTCCTCGAAGGGGAGGGCAGCCGTTGCTCGGAGACCGTGGCCTGTATGTCCGGCAACAGCACCCCCTTACCGCTGGGGGTTTCCACCCTCGTCGACGGCCGCGAATACGAATTCGCGGCGCGCGTCGAGGAGTTGTCGCAAGGGGCCTTCGCCGGGCGAGCGCAGGAGCTGCTCGCGCTGGTGGCCGACCATCCGCACGGTCTGGCCGGTACGTTCCCCGGCAGCCCGAACGCCTTCACGGCGCTGCTCGCGCAGTGGAACGAGGGCACGGTGGGCTGGCGGACCTGGCATGCCTACCCCCAGGAGGGGCGGTTGGTCACCACCCGCACCTGTGTGGGGGCCCGGGTGCCGGCCGCGCTCCGGCCGCCGGGCGCGGGTGGGCTCGATATGGGTGGCCTGCCCGGTGGCCTGCCGGGTGGGCTGCCGAGCGGCCTGTCGGACGGGCTGTCGGGTGAAGCGGCGCCCCAAGTCCCCTGCGTCTGAAGGGGATCGCGCGTGGCGAGAGGCCATCGATGCCAGATGTGCGAACGGCAATGCACTCGTGTGGGGGACGAGACGTAAGCGATATGTGACGTAGCGTTCCCTTTGTGATCGATTCGCCCACGTCCGTCGTCTCGGATGCGCCGTCGTCGTCGGAATCCGGCCCTCCGGCGCGGCTGCCCGTGCGGGCGGGGCTCGGCCGCTTTCTCGTGCTCGGTACGGTCTTCGTCTGCGCCGCCTGCGGGCTCGTCTACGAGCTCGAACTCGTCGCCCTCGCCTCGTACTTGGCGGGTGACTCGGTCACCCAGGCATCCGTGGTGCTGTCCGTGATGGTCTTCGCCATGGGCGTCGGCTCGCTGCTGGCCAAGCGGCTGCGCTGCCGGGCCGCCGTGGGCTTCGGCGCCGTCGAGGCGGTGCTCGCGCTCGTCGGCGGCTGCTCGGCGATGGCGCTGTACGCGTGCTTCGCGTGGGGCGGTCACTCGCGCTCCCCGCTCGTCGGCTTCTCGTTCGCCATCGGTGTGCTCATCGGGGCCGAGGTGCCGCTGCTGATGACCCTCATCCAGCGGGTGCGCCGGCAGGACGCGGGCGGCGCGGTGGCCGATCTGTTCGCGGCGGACTATGTGGGCGCGCTGGTCGGCGGACTCGCCTTTCCCTTTCTGCTGCTGCCCGCGTTCGGCCAGCTGACCGGCGCGCTGGTCACCGGCGCGGTCAACGCGGTCGCGGGCGGTGCGCTGGTGCTCTGGCTGTTCCGCCGGGATCTGAGCGTACGGGCGCGGTGGACGCTGATCGTCGCCAATGGGCTGGTGCTCGCCGCGCTGGCCGCCGGTGCCGTGCTGACCCCCTCCTTCGAGCGGGCCGCCCGACACGCCGTCTACGGACCGGGGGTGCGGGTCGCGCTGCGCACCGGCGAGCAGGAGATCGTGCTGGTGGGCGGGGGCACCAGCGGGCGGCCGCTGTCGCTGTTCCTCAACGGGCGGCTGCGGGTCAGCGGGCGCGACGAGGTCCGCTACCACGAGGCGCTGATCCACCCGGCGATGGCCGCCGGACCGCATGCCCGGGTGCTGGTGCTGGGTGGGGGCGACGGGCTCGCGGTGCGCGAGATCGTGCGGTACGCGGGGGTCCGCTCGGTGACCGTCGTGGAGCGCGACGCGGAGGTGGTGCGGCTGGCCCGGCGCGATCCCGGGCTGTCCGCGCTCAACGGCGGCGCCTACCGTGATCCGCGGGTGCGGGCGGTGACGGCGGACGCCTTCGACTGGCTGCGCCGGTCCATGGCGTACGACGTGGTGGTGTGCGATCTGCCCGCCCCCGAGCTCACCCCGAGCACCAAGTACTACTCCCAGGAGTTCTATGGCCTGGCCGAGCGGGTGCTGGCGCCCGGCGGTCGGCTGGTGGCCCACGCCGGGCCGCTGCGGCCCGATCCGCGGGCGTTCTGGACGGTGGACGCGACGATGCGCTCGGTCGGGCTGCGGACCACTGCGTATGTGATCGGCGCACCGCGCCCCGGGCGCGGCAGCCCGCACGACTGGGGCTTCGTCCTGGCGGCGCGTTCCCCGGTGGCGCTGCGGCTGGCCCCGCACCGGCCGCGGCCGCGCTCGCTGACGGAGGAGGGGCTGCGGGCGGCCCGCCGCACGGCCGAGCGCGCTCGAGAGGGAGGTCTGCCCCCGTCGACGCTCATGCGTCCGCGCTATGGGGAGTGACGCCCCGGGGTCCGGAGGCGGACGTCGGGCCTGGCGGCGGACGTCGGGCCCGGCGGTGGGCGGCGGGCCCGGCGGTGGGCGCCCAGCCGCGTGCGGGGCATGTCCGCGCGCCGGGGGGCTCGCGTCGGCGGCGTGCGTCAGCGGCGCGCGTGAAAGTTGCGCGGGAACGGGTCTCAGCGAACGTGTGATGGGTACTGTCTTGACCTATGGAGCATGAGGTGTTCGTTCCGTTTCCCGTCGACACCGTCCGGCTGGCGCTCGCGGAGCCCGCCCGCGTCGCTCGTTGCGTTCCCGGGCTCCAGCAGGACGCCGATGAGGCCGCCGGTCCGCTCGCCGGTCGGCTGCGGCTGCGCATCGGCGGATCCACCATCACCTATCGCGGCGCGCTGCGCGTCGTCCGGCGCGCCGATGCCTTCGAGGTCGAGGGAGAGGGAGGCGAGGCGCGCGGCAGCGGCTCGGTGAAGCTCGCGCTGACCATCACGCCGAAGCCCGTCGAGGGCGGTACGCAGCTGAACTGCTCCGGGACGGTCCACAGCGACGGACGGCTGGCCGAGTTCGACGACGAGGCGGCCACCACCGTGGCCCGCCGGATGCTGGACCGGTTCGCCGCGGCGCTCACGGCCGGGCTGGAGACGTCCCCGATCGGCGCGCCCACGGAGGACGAGGCCCCCGGCCAGGCCGCCGACGAGAGCACTGACGAGGCCACCGGCGAGACCACCGACGCGGCCGCTGACGCGGGTGCGGCCGCCGCCGCGGACGAGACCGGCCTGCCGACCGAGGCCGAGCTTCCGCTGTCGGCCGACGACATGGACATCGAGGACGTCGGCGACCTCGAGGATCTCGACGAGGTGGACGGCGTCGAGGAGCCGGTCGGCTTCGGCGATCTCGACGACCTGGACGAGGAGCCCCCGGCCGAGGCCGCCCACGCCCGCCGCACGATGATCGGCCGCTCCACCGAGGAGGTCGACCACGCCCCGCCGCGCGGCCGCTACGCCCCGGTCCCCGCGCCCGAGACCGTCTCCACCAGCGCCACACTGCGCTGGGCCGCGCCCGCCGCGGCCGTCGTGCTCGCCTCCGTCGTCGTCGTGGGCCGTCGCGTACTTCGCCGCCGCCGATGAGCCTGGGCGCATAGGCTCGGTGTTTGTGACCACCGAAGACACAACGGAGACCAAGGGCGTACGGCTGACCGCCGGGGACGCCGAGCTGACCGTCTCGCCCGAGAACGGCTGCCGCATCGGTTCACTGCGCATCGGCGGTACGGAGCTGCTGCGGCAGGGCCCGCGGTTCGGGTCGTTCCCGATGGTGCCGTGGTGCGGCCGGACCGGGTTGGGCCGGTTCCGCAACGGCGGGCGGACCCACCAACTGCCCATCAACTCCCCGCCGCACGCGATCCACGGGACCGGCCGGAACGTCGAATGGACCCCCGTCGCCACGGGCCAGTCCAGCGCGGCCTTCACCTATGACCTCGCCGACCCCTGGCCGTACGAGGGCCGGGTCACCCAGACCTTCGAGCTCTCCCCGGACAGCCTGACCGTCACCATGAGCGTGGAGACCGAGGGCGATTCCTTCCCGGCGCAGGCGGGCTGGCATCCGTGGTTCCGGCGGAACCTGGACGACGGCGGCGCCGATGCCGAGATCGGCCCCGATGCGGAGATCGGCCCCGACGTCGAGATCGCCTTCGATGCCGCATGGCAGGAGGAGCGCGGCGAGGACCACCTCCCCACCGGCCGCCGGATCGCGCCGAAGCCCGGCCCCTGGGACGACTGTTTCGGGATGCCGCAGGGGGTGGATGTCACGCTCACCTGGCCCGGCCGGCTCGAGCTGAAGGTCACCAGTCGGACGGAGTGGGTGGTCGTCTACGACGAGCAGGCGGAGGCGGTGTGCGTCGAACCGCAGTCCGGCCCGCCCAACGGCCTCAACCTCTTGCCGCGCCTGGTCACCCCCATCGAGCCGCTGGAGATCGCCATGACCTGGAGCTGGCGCGCACTGGCCTGACGTGGTCGGGATGACGTGTCGGTCTCACGGTACGGAGTGGCTTGGGGGGTTCCGAGGGCCACCGCATAAGCTCAGGCGCATGAGCGATGCGCGTGACGCCCTGCTGCAGCAGATCAAGGACAAGGCCGTGGTCCACGGCAAGGTGACCCTCTCCTCCGGGCGTGAGGCCGACTACTACATCGACCTGCGCCGGATCACCCTGGACGCCGAGGCCGCGCCGCTGGTCGGGCAGGTCATGCTCGAGACTACGGCCGATCTGGAGTACGACGCGGTGGGCGGGCTGACCCTGGGAGCCGACCCGGTGGCCACGTCCATGCTGCACACCGCCGCCGCGCGCGGCCGCCGGCTCGACGCCTTCGTGGTCCGCAAGGCCCAGAAGACGCACGGTATGCAGCGGCGGATCGAGGGTCCGGACATCGCGGGCCGCCGGGTGCTGGTGGTCGAGGACACCTCCACCACCGGCGGTTCGCCGCTGACCGCGGTGGAGGCGGCGCGGGAGGCGGGCGCGGAGGTCGTCGCGGTCGCGACGATCGTCGAGCGCGGCGCCGCGCCCGCGATCGCGGACGCCGGGCTGCCGTACCTCCCGGCGTACTCGCTCACCGACCTCGGGTTGAGCTGAATCATGCAGGCTGGGAGGTGGGCGGTTTCACGTGAAACCGCCCACCCCCGTCCGTGTGGTCTCGGCGTGCGCCGTGTGGAGCAATCGGCGGAGTCTGGGATTATGGCCCCGACGATGACGTCGCCCCTAGGTCAGGGCCAAGTACGACTAACCCGCACATACAAGGAGCGGTCAGATGCCCATCGCATCCCCTGAGATCTACAACGAGATGCTCGACCGGGCGAAGGCGGGCAAGTTCGCCTACCCGGCGATCAACGTGACCTCGACGCAGACTCTGCACGCCGCCCTGCGCGGCTTCGCCGAGGCGGAGAGCGACGGCATCGTCCAGATCTCCACCGGTGGTGCCGAGTTCCTGGGTGGCCAGTACAAGAAGGACATGGTGACCGGTGCGGTCGGCCTCGCCGAGTTCGCGCATGTCGTGGCCCAGAAGTACCCGGTCAACATCGCCCTCCACACCGACCACTGCCCCAAGGACAAGCTGGACGGCTATGTCCGTCCGCTGATCAAGGTCTCGCAGGAGCGCGTCGCCAAGGGCCAGAACCCGCTGTTCCAGTCGCATATGTGGGACGGTTCCGCCGAGACGCTCGCCGACAACCTCGACATCGCGCAGGAGCTGCTGGCCGAGGCGGTCAAGGCGAAGATCATCCTCGAGGTCGAGATCACTCCGACCGGTGGCGAGGAGGACGGCGTCACGCACGAGATCAACGACAAGCTGTACACGACGGTGGACGACGCCCTGCGCACCGCCGAGGCTCTGGGCCTGGGCGACAAGGGCCGCTACCTGCTGGCCGCCTCCTTCGGCAATGTCCACGGTGTCTACAAGCCGGGCAATGTCGTCCTCCGCCCGGAGCTGCTGCGCGACCTCCAGGACGGTGTCGGCGCGAAGTACGGCAAGCAGGACCCGTTCTTCTTCGTCTTCCACGGCGGCTCCGGCTCCACGGAGCAGGAGATCCGCACCGCGCTGGAGAACGGCGTGGTGAAGATGAACCTCGACACGGACACCCAGTACGCCTTCAGCCGCCCGATCGCGGACCACATGTTCCGCAACTACGACGGGGTGCTGAAGGTGGATGGCGAGGTCGGCAACAAGAAGACGTACGACCCGCGGAGCTGGGGGAAGCTGGCCGAGACGGGGATGGCCGAGCGGGTCACCGAGGCTTGTGGGCATCTTCGGTCCACCGGGACGAAGCTGAAGTAGTTCTCCGGCTCGCCCCTTCGGGCCCGGCTCCTCGCCTTGCGGCGAGTTTGCCGGGCCCGTTTGCGTTCTGGGCTGGCCCCGGGGGCGCCGCCCGGGGCATGATCCAGGTATGGCAGGTGTGCGACTGTCCGTGCCGGCCGGGCGGTGGTTGGTGTTCACCACCGTGCTGGGTTCCGCGATGGCCCTGCTCGACAGCACCGTCGTCAATGTCGCCCTGCCGCGTATCGGCCTCGACCTGGGCGCCGATCTGCCCGTACTCCAGTGGACCGTCAACGCCTACATGCTCACCCTGGCCGGGCTGATCCTGCTCGGCGGGGCGCTCGGGGACCGGTTCGGGCGGCGGCGGGTGTTCGTCATCGGGGTGGTGTGGTTCGCGCTGGCCTCGCTGGCGTGCGGGCTGGCGCCGAACGCCGGGGTGCTCATCGCCGCGCGTGCGTTCCAGGGCATCGGAGGGGCGCTGCTCACCCCCGGGTCGCTGGCGCTGATCCAGTCGGTGATCCACCGCGATGACCGGGCGCGGGCGATCGGACTGTGGTCCGGCTTCGGCGGTATCGGGGCGGCGATCGGGCCGTTCCTCGGCGGCTGGCTGGTGGACGGGCCCGGCTGGCGCTGGGTGTTCTTCATCAATGTGCCGCTGGCGGCGGTGTGTGTGCCGGTGGCTTTGCGCCACGTACCGGAGACCCGCGATCCGCGGCCGCGCGGCCGGTTCGACGTCCTCGGCGCCGTGCTGGGGGCGGCGGCCCTCGCCCTGGTCACCTATGCGCTGATCGCCGCGCCGCAGAAGGGCACCTCGCCCGCCGTGGTGGTTCCGGGCGTCGCCGGGCTGGCGCTGGGGGCGGTCTTCATCGTGTTGGAGCGGAGGCTGCGCGAGCCGATGCTGCCGCCGTCCATCTTCGCCTCCCGACAGTTCAGCGCCGTCAATGTGGTGACCCTGTGCGTCTACGCGGCCTTCGGCGGCTTCTTCTTCCTCTCGGTGCTCGACCTCCAGGTGGTGGTAGGCTACTCCGCGCTCGCCGCCGGTACCGCGCTGCTGCCCACGACCACGCTGATGCTGCTGCTGTCGGCCCGTTCGGGGGAGCTGGGGAAGCGCATCGGCCCGCGGATCCCGCTGACCGTCGGCCCGCTGCTGTGCGCGGGGGGGATGCTGCTGATGACCCGGGCCGGGGTGGGGGCGGTGTACTGGCGGGACATCCTGCCCGCGCTGTTGGTGCTGGGCCTGGGCATGGTCGTGGTGGTCGCCCCGCTCACCGCGACCGTCCTGGCCTCGGTGGACGTCGCCCGCGCGGGCCTGGCCAGCGGTGTGAACAACGCGGCGGCGCGGGCGGCCGGGCTGGTCGCGGTGGCGGCGCTGCCGCTGCTCGCGGGGATGGGCCCGGAGGCGTACCGATCGGCGGACGCCTTCTCGAGCACCTTCCGGCGGGCGATGCCGATCTGCGCCGGGGTGCTGGTGCTGGGGGCTCTCCTCGCCTGGCGCACGGTGGGCTCGAACGCGCTGGAGCAGGCGGGCGCGGAGGCGGGGGCGGAGCCGGAGAGGGCTGGGGCCGCGGTGCCGGCGGAGGGCGCCGAGGGCGCCGCGCGGGCGGCGGGGCCGCCGTGCCGCCCCGAGTGCGCCTACCACTGCGGGGTGTCCGCGCCGCCCCTGGACCCGGGCGACCGAAGCCAACGCACCTGACCCGCGTCCTCCTCATGGCTTGAGCGTGTCGGGTGGGGCCCCGGACCAGGCAGACTGGAACCCATGGCCATTCACGAGAACCTGCTCGGGGGACCGCCCCCGACCCATCTGCCCGACGACCCGGAGCCGCGCGAGCTGCTCGCCTCCGGCGCGGCCCCGGCCGAGGTCGCCGCGAAGTACCCGGCCTCCTCGCTCGCCTGGGCGCAACTCGCCGACGAGGCGTTCGAGGCCGGCCGGGTGGTCGAGTCCTACGCGTACGCCCGCACCGGCTACCACCGCGGGCTGGACGCGCTGCGCCGCAGCGGCTGGAAGGGCCACGGTCCGGTGCCCTTCGAGCACGAGCCCAACCGGGGCTTCCTGCGCGCCCTGCACGCCCTCGCGCGCGCCGCGCAGTCCATCGGCGAGCAGGAGGAGTACGAGCGCTGCTCGACCTTCCTGCGTGAGAGCTCCCCGACCGCGGCGGACACGCTCTCCTGATTCACGTCTCCTGATCCACATCTCCTGATCTCGCCTCGCCTGATCCGCTGGGACAGGGCGAGGCGCACCGGGCCTGTGGGGTGTCATATGCCCCACGGGCCCCTTCCGTACTTGCCGAACCTCCGCGCTGCGCGGATGATGCGGTGCGGGGCCCCTTCGGCTGTGGGCCCCGAGGGGACCGGGGCTCCGAGACCGAAGGGAAGGGGCGGACCGCTACCCGGTAGCGAGCAGTACTCAGGAGATTGCGATGTCGCAGCAGCCTGTCCCTCACCACGCCGAGTCCGACGCCCCGAATCTGGACTTCGACGGCACCACGCCGTACGAGGACTACGTCCAGGCGTCCGTGCTCACCCACCTCCAGCACCCCCTCTCCGACGACCCCGGCGAGATGGTGTTCCTGGTCACCACCCAGGTCATGGAGCTGTGGTTCACCGTGATCGTCCATGAGTGGCAGACCGCCGCGCAGGCGCTGCGCGAGGACGATCTGCCCACCGCGATGGCCGCGCTCCAGCGCTCGGCGTACGAGCTGGAGTCGCTCAACGCCTCGTGGACACCGCTGGCCCATCTCACCCCCGGCCAGTTCAACGCGTACCGCTCCGCGCTCGGCGAGGGCTCCGGCTTCCAGTCGGCGATGTACCGGCGGCTGGAGTTCCTGCTCGGCGAGAAGTCCGCGTCCATGCTCGTCCCGCACCGGGGCGCGCCGCGGGTCCACGCCGAGCTGGAGAAGGCGCTGACCGAGCCCAGCCTCTACGACGAGGTGCTGCGCCATCTCGCGCGCCGCGGCCTCGCCGTCCCGGCCGCGGTGCTGGACCGCGACCCCGCCCTGCGCCATGAACCGGACCCCGGGGTGGAGCGGGTCTGGGAGGAGATCTACTCAGGCCCGGGAGACAGCGAGCTGATCCGGCTCGGCGAGGCGCTCACCGAGGTCGCCGAGCTGGTGTGGCGCTGGCGCAATGACCACCTGGTGGCGACCCGGCGGGCGATGGGCTCCAAGACCGGCACCGGTGGCTCGGCCGGGGTCGCCTGGCTGGAGAAGCGCGCGGCCAAGAACGTCTTCCCCGAGCTGTGGACGGCGCGCAGCCATGTCTGACGCGACGATTCCCACGGGGTCGGCTGATGCCGAGCCGACCGAGCCCGGCCCGTCCATGAACGGTCTCCCCAAGGCCGCTCCGGCCGACGAGGCCGCCAGGCTCGACGCGGCCGACCCGCTGCGCGCCAAGCGCGACGCCTTCACCCTCGACGACACGATCTACCTCGACGGCAACTCACTGGGCGCGCTGCCCCGCGCCGTCCCGCCCCGGCTGGCCGACGTGGTCGCCCGCGAATGGGGTGAGCTGCGCATCCGCTCCTGGGAGGAGAGCGGCTGGTGGACCGCGCCGGAGCGGATCGGCGACCGCGTCGCCCGGCTCATCGGCGCCGCCCCCGGCCAGGTCGTGGTGGGCGACTCGACGAGCGTGAACGTCTTCAAGGCGGTCGTCGCTGCCGTACGGATCGCCCAGGAGCGCGGCGCCCACCGGGATCAGATCCTGGTGGACGAGGCCACCTTCCCCACCGACGGCTATATCGCCGAGTCCGCCGCCCGGATGACCGGCTGCACCGTGCGGCCGGTGGCCGCGGGCGACGTCCCGACCGCCGTCGGCGCGCGCACCGCCGTCGCGCTCGTGAACCATGTGGACTACCGCACCGGCCGCCTCCACGACCTGCCCGGGACCACGGCCGCCGTGCACGCGGCGGGCGCGCTCGTGGTGTGGGACCTGTGCCACAGCGCGGGAGCCCTGCCGGTCGGGCTGGACGCCCATGGGGTGGACCTCGCGGTGGGCTGCACGTACAAGTACCTCAACGGCGGGCCCGGCGCGCCCGCGTATCTGTATGTCGCCCAGGCCCATCAGCCCCGCTTCGACTCGCCGCTGCCCGGCTGGAACTCGCATGCCGACCCCTTCGGCATGGCCTCCGCCTACACCCCGGCCGACGGCGCGGTCCGCGGCCGCGTCGGCACCCCGGACATCCTCTCGATGCTGGCGCTGGAGGCCGCGCTCGAGGTGTGGGACGACGTGCCGATCGAGGACGTCAGGGCCAAGAGCCTGGCCCTGACGGACTTCTTCCTCCGCTGCGTCGAGACTTACGTCCCGGCGGGCCGCGTCCGGTCGATCACCCCCGCCGCACACGCCGAGCGCGGCAGCCAGGTGGCGCTGCGGTGCGCGGCGGCGGGGGAGGCCGGGGAGGTGATGGCGGAGCTGGTGCGGCGCGGTGTCGTGGGCGACTTCCGCCGCCCCGATGTGCTGCGCTTCGGCTTCACCCCGCTCTATACGGGCTTCGCCGAGGTGGAGCGGGCGGCGCGGGTGCTGGCCGATGTGCTGAAGGAGGGCTGACCGGTGGGCGGGGCGACGGGGGCGGCGGCCGAGGAGACGTCGGTCTTCGGGCTCGCGCCCGTGGAACCGGCCCGTACCGCCGCGTACGGCCAACACCCGGACCAGGTGGTGGACTTCTACCTTCCGCCACCCGGGACGGACAGGGCCGCCCGCCCCGCCCCGCTGGTCCTCCTCTTCCACGGCGGCGCCTGGCGCGCCCCCTACGACCGCCGCCATGTCTCGCCGTTCGCCGCCTTCCTGGCGGGGCGGGGCCTGGCGGTGGCGTCCGTCGAGTACCGGCGCGGTGGGGCGGACCCCGCGCGGGCCGGGCGGTGGCCGGAGACGTTCGACGACATCGCGGCCGCCGTGGACTCCGTGCCGGGCCTCGTCCGGGACCTCGGACTCCCCGGGGCCGACCCGGACCGCGTGGTGCTCACCGGGCACTCCGCGGGCGGGCACGCCGTGCTGTGGGCGGCGGCCCGGCACCGGCTGCCGTCCGGCACTCCCTGGCATCTGGCCTCCCCCTCCCCGCTCCGCGGCGTCGTCGCCCTGGCCCCCATCGCCGACCTCGCCACCGCCCGTGCGCTGGACGTCTGCTCCGGCGCCGTCGACGAACTCCTCGGCGAAGGCGAAGGCGCGGGCGGTGTTGGCAGCGGTGGTGGTGGCGATGAGCTGACGGTCCGGCTGGGCCTCGCCGACCCCGCCGCGCTGCTGCCCACCGCGGTCCCCACCACCATCGTGCAGGGCGGCACCGACATCGACGTGCCACCGGCGGTCGCGGACGCCTTCGCGGAGGCGGCGGCCCGTGCCGGACAGGACGTACGGCTGATCAGGACCGACGGCGGCCACTTCCCGCCCATCGACCCCACGTCGCCCGCGGCGCACACCGTCGCCGACGAGATCGACCGCCTGGCGGGGACGGACGCGGCCGCCTAGTACTTGAGACGGACACCGCACAATCCACATTCCCGGGGACGACGCCGCGGCGCCCGCTCCCTACCGTGGACGGCGTGACTGAGACGATTCCGCGGACCGAACTCCGCACCATCCGCCAGGCGTTCTCCGATCTGCGGAAGGACTTGATCACCGGCTCCTTCGCCCTCCGCCCGGTGCCGCCGCTGTCCGCCACGCATCCGCTGGTGCGCCATATGCCCCGGGCGGTGCGGCCGTACGCGCCGTGGTTGCCGCATGCCGTGATCGTGGCCGGCGCCTTCTATCTCATGGCCGTGGCGAGTGAAACCGAGAGCATGGGACTGGCACTGCTCAGTGCCGTACCCCTGCTGCTGGCGCTCTACCGGCCGATCGGCGCCTGGTGGCTGTCCTTCGCGGCGAGCGTCTTCTGGGGCCTGGCCGTCCCCGAACCGGTCGGGAGCAGCATGTGGCCCTGGCCGGCGACCCTCTTCGCCTCGCATGTCGCGGTGATGGCGATCGTCGCGAGCCAGAACCTCCCGCGGGTGGCCGGGCAGATGCTGCTGCTCACGGCAGCGTTCGGAATCGTCTGCGATTTCAGCGCCGATGGGGGGCACACGAACGCCTTCCCCATGGTGGCCACCTCCTGCGTCATCGTGGGCGCCGTCGTCGCCCGGCGCAGTCTGCGCGAGACCAAGCAGCAGGTCGCCGTGCAGGAGTCGGCCACCCACGAGGAGCGCTCCCGCCGCACCCTGTTGGAGGAGCGCGCGACCATCGCCCGTGAGCTGCACGACGTCGTCGCGCACCACATGTCGGTGATCGCCATCCAGGCGGAGGCGGCGCCCTACCGGGTGGCTAATCCGCCCGAGGAGCTGGCCACCAGCTTCGCGACCATCCGGGAGAACGCGGTCGCCGCGCTCACCGAACTCCGCCGCGTCCTCGGCGTCGTCCGCGCCGACGACCCCGACGCCTACGCCGACGCCGACCCCGAGGCGCCCCAGCCGACCCTCGCCACGCTCGACACGCTCTTCGCGGGGGTCCGGGCGGCGGGGCTGACCGTCGAGCACATCACCACCGGCGCCGTGCGGCCGCTGCCCTCCGGGGTGGAGCTGTCCGCGTACCGGATCGTCCAGGAGGCGCTGTCCAACGCGCTGCGGCACGCGCCCGGCAGCATCGCCCGCGTCGAAGTCGCGTACGTCCTCGGCGGTCTGGGCCTGCGGATCGTCAACGGCCCGCCCACCCAGGCCGTACGGCCCTCGCCGGGCATGGGCCATGGGCTGCTCGGGATGCGGGAGCGCGTGGCCATGCTGAATGGGGAGATGACGGCGGGCGCGGTGGAGGAGGACGGCGGGTACGAGGTCGCGGTCTTCATCCCGGCCGCCGCGATCCCCGAAGCGGAGGCGTCCGGAGCGGAGGCATCGGCACCGAAGCAGGGGCCCGCTCCGGATCCATCGGACCAGGCACCGGGGTTGAAGAAGCCGGGGTTGAAGAAGGGGCCCGCCCCGGAGGGGGAGACGATGAAGCCATGACCGCCGACGCCCCCTCCCTCCCCTCTCCCATCCGCGTGCTGATCGCCGACGACCAGGTGATGGTCCGCGAGGGCTTCTCCGTGCTGCTGAACGCCCAGCCCGATATCGAGGTCATCGGCGAGGCGGTCGACGGGCGCCAGGCCATCGCCCAGGTGGCCGCGCTGCGCCCCGATGTCGTCCTGATGGACATCCGGATGCCGGAGGTCAACGGCCTCGAGGCCACCCGCGAGATCGTCGCGGCGGACGCGGACGCCAAGGTGCTCGTCCTGACCACCTTCGATCTGGACGAGTACGTCTACCAGGCGCTGCGTGCCGGAGCGAGCGGCTTTCTGCTCAAGGACGCCTCCGCCCGTCAGCTCGGCGACGCGGTACGTGTCGTCGCGGCGGGCGAGGCGCTGCTGGCCCCGGCCGTCACCAAGCGCCTGATCAGCACGTTCTCGCGGATCGGTGAGGCGGCCGGGTTCGGTGGTTCGCTTCCCTCCCCACGGGGGCGGCTGGCCGAGCTGACCGAGCGGGAGAACGAGGTCCTGGTGCTGGTCGCCCAGGGCTGCTCCAACGCCGAGATCGCCGAGCGGCTGATCGTCGCCGAGTCGACGGTGAAGACGCATGTCAGCCGGATCCTGGTGAAGCTGGGGCTGCGCGACCGCACCCAGGCGGCGGTGTTCGCCTACGAGGTCCGCCTGGTGACGCCCGGAGGCTGACGCCGACCGGCCCGCCGAGCCCCCGGAACTGCCCCTGGGTACATCTGGCGACCCATTGGTGCATCTGGCGACCTCTGGGGGCGGCTGGCGACCTCTGGAGGGCGAGCCGGACCGGCGGTACCGTCCGGGGATGAGCAGCAGTGCGGAAGTCCCCGCCTTCGCCCCCTGGCGGCCGTCGTTCGTCGCGGACCCGTATCCGGCCTACGCCGAGCTGCGCGAGCGCGGCCGCGCGCACTGGTTCGAGCCCTCCCGCCAGTGGCTGATCCCGCGTCACGCGGATGTCGGCGCCCTGCTGCGGGACCGCAGGCTCGGCCGCACCTATCTCCACCGCTTCGGCCATGAGGAGTTCGGCCGCACCGCGCCGCCGCCCGAGCACGAGCCGTTCCACACCCTCAACGACCACGGCATGCTCGACCTGGAACCGCCGGACCACACCAGGCTGCGCCGGCTCGTCTCCAAGGCGTTCACCCCGCGGACGGTCGAGGCGCTGGTACCGACGATCCAGCGGCTCGCGGAGGAACTCGTCGACTCCCTCGTCGCCTCGGGCGGCGGCGATCTCATCGAGACGGTCGCCGAACCGCTGCCGGTCGCCGTGATCGCCGAGATGCTGGGCATTCCGCCCGCCGACCGCCCCGCCCTGCGTCCCTGGTCGGCGGATATCTGCGGGATGTACGAGCTGAGTCCGGGCGAGGAGACGGCGCGCCGGGCCGTGCGGGCGTCCGTCGAATTCTCCGCGTATCTGCGGGAGTTGATCGAGGCGCGCCGCAAGGCCCCGGGGGACGATCTGATCAGCGGGCTCATCGCCGCGTATGACGAGGGCGACCGGCTCACCGAGCAGGAGATGATCTCCACCTGTGTGCTGCTGCTCAACGCGGGCCATGAGGCCACGGTCAACACCACCGGGAACGGCTGGTGGGCGCTCTTCCGCCATCCCGGGCAGCTCGCCCTGCTCCGTGCCGACCCCGACGCGCTGCTGCCCACCGCCGTGGACGAGCTGCTGCGCTATGACACCCCGCTCCAGCTCTTCGAGCGCTGGGTGCTGGAGGACATCGAGGTCGGCGGCACGCTCATCCCGCGCGGCAGCGAGGTCGCGCTGCTCTTCGGCTCGGCCAACCGCGACCCGGCCCGCTTCGACCGCCCCGACACCCTCGATCTCTCCCGCACCGACAACCCCCACATCAGCTTCGGCGCCGGGATCCACTACTGCCTGGGCGCCCCGCTGGCCCGGCTGGAGCTGATCGCCTCCTTCGGCGCCCTGCTCCGCAAGGCGCCCGGACTGCGGCTGGTCAAGGAGCCGGAGCGGGGGGCGAACTTCGTCATCCGCGGTCTGCGGGAGCTCCAGGTCGAGCTCTGAGCGGAGCCGGGGGAAGGCGGCCGGGACGGACGAGCCCCCTGTTGTCCACAGCCTGTGGACAACAGGGGGCGATTGCCGGAACGTGGTGGGCCGACGGGGTCAGCCGCCGATGTCACGGCGGCGCATACCCACCAGTCCTCCGGCGGCGAGAACGACCGAGAGGAGCAGCAGCCACAGGAACGGCGCCGCCGTCACGTCGTCGCCCGGCAGCTTCGGCAGATGGCTGAAGGGTGAGGTGTCCATGACGGAGTCGGACAGCTCCAGCGCCGGGCCCATCCAGCCCAGGGCGACCACCCAGCCGACGAAGGCCCAGGCCGCGGCCGAGTACTTCGGCACCACGCCCACGAGGAAAAGCGTCACGCTGGTGAGCACCCACACCGCCGGGAGCTGGGCGAGTGTGGCGCCCAGGCAGCGCGGGAGCTGGTCGGCCAGATCGCCCGCCGCGACGCCGTAGCCCAACCCCAGCGCCAGACCGCCGATCGCCAGGATGACCACCGGGCCGAGGTACGCGATGACCAGGTGGCTCCCGGCCCAGCGCAACCGGCCGACGGCGTTGGCCAGCAGGGGCTCAGCGCGCTGGTCGGTCTCCTCGCCGCGCAGCCGCAGCACGGAGGTGGTGGTGTAGACGGTGAGGATGGTGCCGAGGACGCCGACCATGGCGGCCAGGAACGCGTCGTTGAGCCCCTGGGCGCCGCCCATCCGCTGGATGATGTCGCGGGTCTTGTCGCTGTCGCCGAGGAAGTCGTTCGCACCGTCGGAGATGCCGCCGAAGATGGCGCCGGCGAAGACGAAGCCCGCGGCCCAGCCGAGCAGGGCACCGCGCTGGAGCCGCCAGCCCAGGCCGTAGACGCCGCTCAGCAGCGGGCCGGCGGCCGGCGGGCCGGGACGGGTGGCGTAGAAGCTGGCGCCCACGTCGCGACGCCCGGCGAGGGAGTAGGCGAGGGCGATCGAGGCCGCGGCGAGCACGGCGACCAGCAGCAGCGGCCACCAGCGCTCGTCCGCGTACGGCCGGGCGTACTCGGCCCAGCCCAGCGGCGAGAGCCAGACCAGGACATGGCCGGAGCCCTTGCTGCCGTCCTCGGCGGCGTCACCCGCCATGCGCAGCACGAAGGCGACGCCGACCGCGGCGGAGCTCAGGCCCCGGGCCAGCCGTGCGTTCTCCGTGAGCTGGGCGGCGACGGCGGCCAGACCGCCGAAGGCCATACCGGACAGCCCGACGGCGAGGCCGAGGGCCAGCGCGCCGGTGCCGCCCTGGCCCGCGAGACTGCCCGCGATGAGCAGGGTCACCGCGCCGTTGGCGATGGCCACGGCGAGCAGGGCCGAGGTGAGCCCCGCGCGGCGGCCGACCATGCCCGCGGAGAGCGCCTCCTGGCGGCCGGTCTCCTCCTCCTCACGGGTGTGCCGGATCACGATGAGCAGGCTCATGATCGCGGCGAACACCGTGAGGAAGGCACCCACGCGCCAGACGGTGAGCGCGCCGAGCGAATCGTCGAAGGCGGCGCCGAACAGGGCCCGGGTCGAGCCGTTCCCGTTCATGTCGTGGACGAGGCTCGCGCGGCGGGCGGGGGTGTCGTACGCGCTCTTCAGACGGCCGACGGTGCTGCTGGCCGTGAGCCCCAGGCACAGCACCCACACCGGCATCATGATCCGGTCGCGGCGCAGGGCGAGTCGCAGCAGCGTGCCCGTGCCCGCCAGATCATGGGCCGATCCGCGGGCGCGGGGGGAGACCCGGGCGTCGGCTACGGCGGTCATCGGGCGATCGCCTCGGCTTCCGTGCGCGTGATGTCCTCCTGGTAGTGGCGCAGGAAGAGCTCTTCCAGGGTGGGCGGGGTGGAGATGAGGCTGCGCACCCCGACCTGGGTGAGCTGCCGCAGCACGGCGTCCATCTTGTCGGAGTCGACCTGGAGCTTGACCTGGCTGCCCTGGATGTCCACGTTGTGCACACCGGGGAGGCCGGACAGGCCGTTGGGCTCGCCGGCGAGATCGGCGGTCACCGACGTACGGGTCAGATGGCGCAGCTCGGTGAGGGTGCCGGACTCCACCCGGCGGCCCTTGCGGATGATGCTCACCCTCCGGCAGAGCGCCTCGACCTCGCTGAGGATGTGGCTGGAGAGCAGCACCGTACGCCCGCGGTCGCGCTCCTCGGCGACGCACTCGCGGAAGACCTCCTCCATGAGCGGGTCGAGCCCGGAGGTCGGCTCGTCGAGGATCAGCAGCTCCACTTCGGATGCGAACGCGGCGACCAGGGCGACTTTCTGGCGATTGCCCTTGGAGTACGTACGGCCCTTCTTGGTGGGGTCGAGCTCGAACCGCTCCAGGAGCTCGGCGCGGCGCGCGGTGTCCAGACCGCCGCGCAGCCGCCCGTACAGGTCGATGACCTCTCCACCGCTCAGGTTGCGCCACAGGGTGACGTCTCCGGGGACGTACGCGATGTGGCGGTGGAGGTCGACCGCGTCGTGCCAGGGGTCCTTGCCGAGCAGCTGCACCGCGCCGGAGTCGGCGCGGAGCAGTCCGAGGAGGACCCGGATGGTCGTGGACTTCCCGGCGCCGTTCGGCCCGAGGAAGCCATGGACCTCACCTGCCTCGACTTCGAGGTCGAGGCCGTCCAACGCGTGGGTCCGGCCGAAGGACTTGTGGAGGCCGGACACGGAGATTGCCGTTTTCATGATTTCGAAGCTACGCTAGTTTCACAAATTTGTGAAGTTAAGGAACCGTATAAACTTATGATGATGTGACGAAGAGAGGAGATGATGAAGCGGTGAGGGACACGAACGAACCGGGGGGCGCGCCCGATGACACGCGCGGTGAAGCGGCGCGTGACGAGGCGGCGGTGTCCAGGTTCGTCGAGCGGTTCGCGGCCGATCTGGCCGAGGCCGGGATGCAGCGCATGGCGGCGCGGGTCTTCGCGGCGCTTCTCGTCTCCGACTCCGGGGCGCTCACCTCGGCGGAGCTCGCCGAGCGGCTGCGGATCAGCCCGGCCGCGGTCTCGGGCGCGATCCGCTATCTGTCGCAGGTGGACATGGTGGTGCGGGAGCGCGAGCCGGGCTCCCGCCGCGATCGCTACCGGCTCTACAACGAGGTCTGGTACGAGACGCTGACCCGCCGCGACCAGATCGTCGCCCGCTGGGAGAGCACCATGCGCGACGGCGCGAAGGTGCTCGGCCCCGGCACCCCGGCGGGGCTGCGGATCACCGAGACCGCCGACTTCTTCGAGTTCGTCCAGCGGGAGCTGCCCAAGATGCTGGAGCGCTGGCGCGCCCAGCAGGCCGAGCGCCGCGCCGCCGAGGCCCGCGAGGCCGAGGCGGGCTGACGCCCCACTCGCGCCGCCGCCCGGCCCCACCGGGCCCGGGGGCGGCGCGAGTGGGGCTCAAGGGCGGTGGGGGAGCATCAGGCTCCAGGCCTCGGCCAGGACCGTCCAGGTGCGGCTGCGGACCGGGCCGCGGATCAGCGCGTCCGCGTGGTAGCGGAAGTCCGGGCCGGAGACGGTGACGGCCCGTGCCCGGGTGCGCAGTGGACCGCCCGCCGCATGGGGGTGGACCACGATCTCGGCCAGCCCGCCGCCCGGCGCGGCCGTCGAGACCGAGACCCGCTCCACCGGCCGGTCCAGGTCGGTCAGCAGCACCCCGTCCGCCTCGATCCGCAGCCGCTGCGGCGGCGGATGCGCCGGCCGCCGGGCGCCGCCCGCCAGGCCGATCACCGGCAGCGAGAGCAGTGTCAGTGCCGTGCGGGCGGTGCGGGCCGCCGGGCTCCACCACGGCCGGTGGCCATCGCCTTCCCCGTCGGGGCCGTCCCGGTCATGGCCGGGCGGGCCCGCGCCGTCGCGGCCGTCCTCGCCGTCCTCGGCCCGGCGGGGGTCGTGGGCGCAGGGGTCGCAGCCGCAGTCCCGGCCCCTCGCCCCGTCGCCGTGCGGCCCCGGGCCGCGCCCGCCCGTCCCGTCGGTCCCGTCCGTCGCGTCGCTTCCGTCCGGCCCGGCCGCCGCGCCGCAGCCGCCGCCCGGCATCCCGTCGTGCGCACCGTGAGGAGCGAGCCCGGAGGGGATCCGCAGTCCGCCGAGGACCACTCCGCCGCTCTCGTCCACCAGCAGGTCACGCGGGCGCGCGGTCCCGTCGAGGACCGTACGGGCCGCCGCGACCGCGTCGGTGGGCAGCCCGAGCGAATGGGCCAGGGCGACCGTGGCGGAGCCACCGACCGGGACCACCGACAGCGCGGCGTCCGCCAGCTCCCGCCGCCGGTGCAGCAGCTCCACCATCCGCAGCAGGGCACGGTCGTCGCCCACCAGCACCGGCCGGCGGGCGCCCCGGCGGGCCAGCGCCCGCTCGACCTCCTCCGGGCCTTCCGGCAGGCAGATTTTCGTCTGCGCGCCCGCACACAGCACATCCTTGGCGATCCGCACCGACTCGCCGTCCGTGCGGCGGGCGTTGGGGTCGATGACCATGAGCAGCGGGCGCCCCCGGGCGGTGTCCGGCGCGGGGGGCCGGGGATCTGGAGCCGACACCTCGGTCCTTCCTCAGGTAATCTCTCGGTGCAAGAGCCCCTGTCGCTGTTGCGCCAGGGGCTTCGTCTATCCGGGGCACCGGTTCGACGGCTCTTGTGGTGGCGTACGTCACCATGCACGTTGGACATGCCCCGCCCGGAAGGGGTGTACGCCTGTGCCCGCACTTGTGCTGCTCGGTGCTCAGTGGGGTGACGAGGGCAAGGGAAAGGCCACCGATCTGCTCGGTGGCTCCGTGGACTATGTAGTGCGCTACCAGGGCGGTAACAACGCGGGCCACACGGTGGTGGTCGGCGACCAGAAGTACGCGCTGCACCTCCTCCCGTCCGGAATCCTCTCGCCCGGGTGTACCCCGGTCATCGGCAACGGCGTCGTCGTGGACCCCGCGGTCCTGCTCTCCGAGCTGAGCGGTCTCGCCGACCGAGGCGTCGACACGTCCAAGCTGCTGATCAGCGGTAACGCCCATCTGATCACGCCGTATCACACGACCCTCGACAAGGTGTCGGAACGATTCCTCGGCAAGCGGAAGATCGGCACCACCGGCCGCGGCATCGGCCCGGCCTACGCGGACAAGATCAACCGGGTGGGCATCCGGGTCCAGGACCTCTTCGACGAGTCGATCCTGCGGCAGAAGGTCGAGGCGGCCCTGGACTACAAGAACCAGGTGCTGGCCAAGCTCTACAACCGCCGCGCCATCGCGGTCGACCAGGTCGTCGAGGAGCTGCTGGGCTACGCGGACCGGCTCGGCGGCTATGTCGCCGACACCACCCTGCTGCTCAACGACGCCATCGACCAGGGCCAGGTCGTGCTCTTCGAGGGCGGGCAGGGCACCCTGCTCGACGTCGACCACGGCACGTACCCCTTCGTCACCTCCTCCAACCCGACCGCGGGCGGCGCCTGCACCGGCACCGGAGTGGGCCCGACGAAGATCAGCCGCGTGATCGGCATCCTGAAGGCGTACACCACCCGCGTCGGCGCGGGCCCGTTCCCCACCGAGCTCCTCGACGAGGACGGCGAGAAGCTGCGCACGATCGGCGGCGAGCGCGGTGTGACCACCGGGCGCGACCGGCGCTGCGGCTGGTTCGACGCGGTCATCGCGCGCTACGCGACCCGGGTCAACGGCCTGACCGACTTCTTCCTCACCAAGCTGGACGTGCTCACCGGCTGGGAGCGGATCCCGGTGTGCGTGGCGTACGAGATCGACGGCAAGCGCGTCGAGGAACTGCCGTACAGCCAGACCGACTTCCACCACGCCAAGCCGATCTACGAGACGCTGCCGGGCTGGTCGGAGGACATCACCCAGGCCAAGACCTTCGACGAGCTGCCGAAGAACGCGCAGAAGTACGTCCAGGCGCTGGAGGAGATGTCGGGCGCCCCGATCTCGGCGATCGGCGTCGGGCCGGGCCGTGACGAGACCATCCAGATCAACTCGTTCCTCTGACTCCTCGGCGGGAGCGCCGCTCCCGGGAGCCCGGCTCTCGGGAGCGCCCCGCGCGCCGGCGTCACTACGCCGCGGGCGGGCCGAACACCCCGGCGGGCTGCTGCGGCTGACCGGCGGGCCGCGAGGCCCGCTGCTCCTGCATCTTGGTGATCCGGCGCACCACGGCGATGGCCAGCAGCGCGGTCAGGATGCCGATCGAGTCGTCGACGATGCTGATGATGACGCTGGGCCGCTGTTCCCGGACGTTGTCGGCGACGATCTCGCTGATCCCGTTCACCGGGAACATCAGGAACATGATCACGAAGAACGTCCACCACCAGTGCAGCACCGCGCGGCCGCGGCGCCCGGGCCCCGGCGGAGTGCTGGAGGTCCAGACGTCGTTGGCGATCTGCTTGGGCAGCCACAGCTGGGCGATCGGGATGAACCAGGCGCCCACGGAGTAGCCGCTGCCGAACCGCTGTCGCCCGGGGTTGAGCACCGTGGAGTTGATGTAGGCGGTGCGGAACCAGACCAGCCACAGCACGACGAGCACGAGCGCGGCGACACCGGTGCCGCTGTCCATCGCCTCGACATCGCTCCGCTTGCTGTAGAGCAGGTCATTGGAGACCACGCCGGAGTCGAGGGCGAAGTAGGTGTCGAGCAGCGAGATGTTCAGCGCCATGTCGAGGAGCGTCAGCACCAGCCAGATGCCGAACATGCTCATCAACGCGGTGGCCAGACCCCGGATCGGCCTCAGGCTCGTGCCCGGGGCGGGGAAGCCCATCGGCGTCTGATAGCCGCCTTGCCAGGGTTGGGTGGTGGGCTGGGACATCTGGTACGGGGGACCACCGGCCGCGTGGGCCTGGGGGGTCGCGTACGCGGACGGCGTCGGCGTGCCGTACGCGGAGGGGCCGGGCGGGGTGTGCGCGGCGGCCTGGGGGTGGCCGTACGCCGACGGGCCCTGCTGCGGCGCCACGGCATCCGGCTGCGCGTTCTCGGCCTCCACCTCCAGCAGCTGGAGCGCGTCCCGCCCCAGCCGGGCGAGCAGTCCGCCCGGCAGCCAGGGCTCGCCGTCATCGGTCACCGGCTGGGTGGCGGCCACCAGCTCGTCCACCGAGGGCCGTTTGGCCGGGTCCTTGTTCAGGCACGCGGTGACCAGCCCGCGCGCGCCGTCCGGGAGCCCCACCAGATCGGGCTCCTCCTGGGCTATTCGGTACATCAGGGCGTGGATGCCGCTGTCCAGGTTGCCGAAGGGCTGACGTCCGGTGGCGGCGAAGGCGAGCACCGAGCCGAGGCAGAAGACATCGCTCGCGGCCGTGACCGGCTCGCCCCGCACCTGCTCGGGCGACATGAACCCGGGCGAGCCGACGACCGCGCCGGTCATCGTCAGATTGCCGCCCGTAGTGGTGCCCATGGCGTCCAGGGCACGCGCGATGCCGAAGTCGATGACGCGCGGACCGTCGATGGTGACGAGGATGTTGGACGGCTTGAGGTCGCGGTGGACCAGCCCGGCGCCGTGGATGTCGCGCAGCGCGAGGGCCAGCCCGTTCGCCAGGATCCGCAACGAGCGCTCGGGCAGCGCCCCGAAGTCCTCGGCGACGACGCTGTGCAGGGACGGACCGCCGATGTAGCCGGTGGCCACCCATGGCACCTCGGCCTCGGTGTCGGCGTCGAGCACGGGCGCGGTCCACTGCCCGCCGACTCGTCTCGCCGCCTCCACCTCCCGCTTGAAGCGGCCGCGGAAGTCGGTCTGGCGTGCGAGTTCGGCCTGTACGAGCTTCACCGCTACGGTGCGGCCGCGGGCGGAGCGGGCGAGATAGACCCGGCCCATTCCGCCCTCGCCCAGCTTGCCGAGCAGCCGGTACTCGCCGATCCACCGCGGGTCCTGGGCCCCGAGGTTCTCCATCGCGGTGTGGCTCCTGTCCCTGTGCCGATAGTCCCTCTGCCGATCGGCCGATCAGTCGAGGCGGGTGAACGTCTGTGTCATCGTCTCATCGCTGTAATCGTCCGGGTCGTCATATTCGACACGCAGCTTGTCATGTCCGGAAGATGTGAACGTGAGTGACGTGCCGGGTCCGCAGAGATTCTTGGGAGTCCCCCCGGTGAACTTCGAAGGGCTGAGGACCAGTCCCTTCTCCACCGAGGCCAGGATCCGGTCACCCTCGCAGTGGTACTTCTTGCTGTCCGCGACCTCCTGGCCCACCACGGAGCCGATCGCGCCCTGCTTGATGGTGATCTTCAGCGTGGCGTCGGGCTTCCCGAACGCGTCCTTGGCCAGCCAAGTGCCCACGTACCCGGCGGGGATGGGCTTGCCGCCGCTCTTGGAGGGGCGCAGCGTCGCCTCGGAGGAGCCGTCCGTGGTGCTCCAGGCGAGGGTGCCGTCGTTGCCTATCCGCAGCGTCTGCTCGCCGACCGCGCTGCAACTGTCCTCGGGGATGCTGGTGGACACCTCCTCGTCCTCGATGAGGAGCAGGCTGTCCACCGACTTGAGCTTGGCGGAGTCCTGGCAGAACGAGTCCGAGTCGGAGGTCAGGGTCTCGGCGACGACCGCGCCGACCGGCCCCTGCGAGAGCACGACCCGGCGGATCTTGCCGGTCGACTCACCGCTCTCCTTGATCTCGCCCTCCCAGGCGCCCAGATACTCGGTGGGCACGTCGCCCGACGTCTCCAGCTTGGTCGCGGACGGATCGGGGCCGTCCGAACCCCCGGCGGAGCCCTTGGAGTTGCCGCCGCCCGATCCACCCGATCCGCCCGGGTCGGGCGGGGTGTGGGTCATCTTGTCGTAGTCGGTCTTGGCCCGGTCGCCCTTGTCGTCGTTCCCCTTGACGATGGCGAGCGCGGCGACGCCGGCTATGAGGGCGGTGGCGACGGCGGCGGAGACGACGATGAGCGTCTTACGGCGTCGTCGGTTCGGCTTCGGGGGTGTCTGCGCCGAGCCGCCTCCGGGCCCGCTCGGCGTCCCTGACCCACTCTGCCCTCCCGGTCCGCTCGGTCCACCTGGTCCGCTTGGTCCGCCCGGTCCGCCCGGTCCGCCGAACCCGGCGGAAGGCGACCCGGCGGCCGCCCCGAACGAGGTGACCGCGGGCGGCCCAAAGCCATGAGATGGCGTCGGCGGCTCGCCCTCCGCGCCCGCCTGCGACGCCTGCGACGGCGTGGCGTGCGACGGGTAGCCGTACGCCCCGTGGGCGTAGGGCCCGCCGGAAACGGGCGAGTTGGGTGCGGCGGCACCCGGGCCTGCCTGCGGCGGGGTGGCGCTTCCGGGTGCGCCATGGCCGGGCGTGCCCGCGTGCGGCGTGCCCGCGTGCGGCCCGGCGGAGGGTCCGCCGGGTGTTCCGGGCGCGGCGGCGTGCGGAGTGCCGTGGCCGGGTGCGGCGCTGCCGGGCGCGTTGGGCGGGGTGGCGGGTCCTCCGGCCGCCCCTGCCTGTGGCGGAGTGGCGTTCCCGGGCGCGCCATGGCCCGGTACGCCCGCGTGCGGGGTGCCCTGATCCGGCCCGGCCTGCCCGGTGCCTGCCTGAGGCGCGGCGGGGGATCCACCGGGCGTGGCGGGTGGGGCCGCGTGCGGGGTGCCGTGGCTTGGCGCGGCGCCCCCAGGCGCCTGCGGTGCACCCGCCTGCGGTGCGGCGGCAGGTCCGCCGGGTGCCGCGGGCGCGGCGCCACCGGACGCGTTGGGCGATGCGGTGGCGCCTCCCGTCGCCCCTGCCCGCGGCGGGGTGGCGCTTCCGGGTGCGCCGTGGACCGCTCCGGTCTGCGGTGTACCCGCCGATGGCGTGGCGTCCTGCGGGCCTGCGGCCGCCCCGCTGGGGTCCGGCGCGGCGGCCTGCGGGGCGCCGGACGGGTCGGCGGACCGGCGCGGGTCGGCCGACGGTGTGCCGCCTGCCTGTGGCCCGGCGGCCGGGTCGGGGTTCCCCTGGTCCTCGCCCGCCTGCGGCGCGGCCGGGTGCCCGCCGGGCTGGCCGGGGGCGCCCTGTGCCGTGCCCGTCGAGGGCGGAGCGGACGGAGCCGGGGGGAGTGGGGCCGCCGAGGGGCGGGGTGGGGTGGTCGGTGGCGGCGGAGTGGGGGGTTCTGCCGGGGCCAGGGGGTACGACGTGGCCGACGGCGGCGCGGCGGGCGGCGGCGGGACGGCGGGGCCCGACGCCCCGGCCACGGGCGGTACGGCGGGGCGCGCGGGCACCCCCGGCCCGGCGGGCGTCTCCACTTCCAGCAACTGCACCGCGTGCCGCCCGAGTTGGGCGACGAGCGTGCCCGGCAGCCACGGCTCGCCGTCGTCGTCCGCCCCGGCCGTACGCTCCAGCAGCGCCTCCAGCGAGGGCCGGTCGTCCGGGGCCTTCTTCAGGCAGTCGGTGACGAGGTCCCGCAGCCCCTCCGGCAGTCCCTCCAGGTCCGGCTCCTCCTGGGCGATGCGGTACATCACCGCGTGCACCCCGCTGTCGGCCGTGCCGAAGGGCTGACGTCCGGTCGCCGCGTAGGCGAGCACCGAGCCGAGGCAGAACACGTCGCTGGCGGGGGTGACCCGCTCACCGCGCACCTGCTCGGGCGACATGAAGCCGGGCGATCCGACGACGGCGCCGCTGCGCGTGAGGATGCCGTCGGTGACGGTCTCCAGCGCCCGTGCGATACCGAAGTCGATGACGCGCGGACCGTCGATGGTGACCAGGACGTTGGACGGTTTGAGGTCACGGTGGACCAGACCGGCGTCGTGGATGTCGCGGAGCGCCTGCGTCAGGCCGTGCGCCAGGATGCGGACGGTCCGCTCGGGCAGCAGGCCCGACTCGGCGACGATCGCGTGCAGGGAGGGACCGGCGATGTAGCCGGTGGCGACCCATGGGGTGGCGGCCTCGGTGTCGGCGTCCAGCACCGGCGCGGTCCATGCGCCCCCGACCCGCTGCGCGGCCCGCACCTCCTGTTTGAACCGCCGCCGGAATTCGGCCTGTTGGGCGAGCTCGGTCTGGACGAGCTTCACCGCCACCGTGCGTCCGCGTGATGAATGAGCCAGGAACACCCGGCCCATGCCACCCGCGCCAAGGCGCCGGAGCAGCCGGTACTCACCGATCCAGCGAGGGTCCTCGGCCCCCAGGTCTTCCATGCGTCGACCGTCCCTTCCCCGTGAATCCCCCTGATCAGCCCCCCGGAGAGAATAAGGGCGGCTGAGAGCGAAGTGGACGACGCGGACGATCCGTTATCGGTTCCGTATCCGTCCTGTGTCACTCCCGAGCCGGAGAACGGAATCCCGGAGCTCCGGAGGGGACGGCCAGGAGCGAAATCCGGACAGCCGCGTCCCGACCACCGGCGACGGCCACGGGCCCCCGCCGCCCGGCAGGATGTCGGCGTACGACCCGAAACCCGGACAGGCTGTCGGTGCCGGGCGCGGGGCCGGGGTCCGTACGCTGGTCCCGCCCCGACCCGCGAGCGATCCGAGGTACGAACGTGTCCGTGCAGCCCAGCCCCGACCACGCGGCCGGCGCCGCCGTCAAGGCCGCCGACCGCGCGCATGTCTTCCACTCCTGGTCCGCGCAGGGCCTGATCGACCCCCTCGCCGTCGCGGGCGCCGAAGGCTCGTACTTCTGGGACTACGACGGCAACCGCTACCTCGACTTCTCCTGCCAGCTGGTGAACACCAACATCGGCCACCAGCACCCCAAGGTCGTCGCCGCGATCCAGGAGCAGGCCGCGAAGCTGTGCACCATCGCGCCGGGCTTCGCCGTGGACGTGCGGTCCGAGGCGGCGCGGCTGGTGGCCGAGCGCACCCCCGGCGACCTCGACAAGATCTTCTTCACCAACGGCGGCGCCGAGGCGGTGGAGAACGCGGTCCGCATGGCCCGGCTGCACACCGGCCGCGCCAAGGTGCTCTCCGCCTACCGCTCGTACCACGGCGCCACCGCCGCCGCGATCAACCTCACCGGCGACCCCCGCCGCTGGCCCTCCGACACCGCCTCTGCGGGTGTGGTGCACTTCTGGGCGCCGTTCTTCTACCGCTCGCCCTTCCACTCCGACAGCGAGCAGCAGGAGTGCGAGCGCGCGCTGCGCCACCTCGAGGACACCATCGCCTTCGAGGGCCCGCAGACCATCGCCGCGATCATCCTGGAGACCATCCCCGGCACCGCGGGGATCATGGTTCCGCCGCCCGGCTATCTGGCCGGGGTCCGGGAGATCTGCGACCGCCACGGCATCGTGTTCATCCTGGATGAGGTCATGGCGGGCTTCGGCCGCACCGGCCACTGGTTCGCGGCCGACCACTTCGGCGTCACCCCGGACCTGCTGACCTTCGCCAAGGGCGTCAACTCCGGCTATGTGCCGCTCGGCGGCGTCGCGATCTCCGCCGAGATCGCCGCGACCTTCGACCAGCGCCCCTACCCGGGCGGGCTCACCTACTCCGGCCACCCGCTGGCCTGCGCCTCGGCCGTCGCGACGATCAACGCGATGGCGGAGGAGGGGATCGTGGAGAACGCCGCCGCGATCGGCGAGAACGTGATCGGCCCCGCGCTGCGGGAGATCGCCGAGCGCCACCCCTCGGTCGGCGAGGTGCGCGGCCTCGGCGTCTTCTGGGCGCTGGACCTGGTCAAGGACAAGGAAACCCGCGAACCGCTCGTGCCGTACAACGCGGGCGGAGCGGACAACCAGCCGATGGCCGACTTCGCGGCGGCCTGCAAGCGCGGCGGTCTGTGGCCCTTCGTGAACATGAACCGCACCCATGTCGTGCCGCCGTGCACCGTCACCGAGGCCGAGGCCAAGGAGGGCCTGGCGATCCTGGACGAGGCGCTGAACGCGGCCGACGCGCACGCCTCGTAGCGGCTGCCGGTACCGGCTTCCGGCGCTGCCCGTTTGCCTCTGGACGCGGCCCGACCGCCGCCCGACGGCTGCCCGGTGTAGACCACCGCCGCACTCTGCGTGTTCCGCGCAACGGCCCTCGCATATCGTGATGCGAGGGCCGTCCGCTTTCTTACACCGACGGCCGTGGAAGGAGACGGTCCTCGATGCCCGTGCCCGGCACCAGCCCGGTCAAGCGGAACACCCTGCGGCAGCAGATCGCCGACGCGCTCTGTGACGAGGTGCTCGCGGGCAGGCTCCCTGCGGGGCGCCAGTTCACCGTCAAGGAGATCGCCCAGCAGTACGGCGTCTCCGCGACCCCCGTCCGGGAGGCGCTGCTGGACCTGTGCTCCCAGGGGCTGCTCGATGTCGAGGAGCACCGGGGCTTCAAGGTCCACGAGTTCACCATCGCCGACTTCCGGCACATGGTGGACGCCCGCACGATGGTGGTGGAGGGCGTCTTCCGGCACGACGTCGAGCAGACGCTGAGCGGCATGACCCCGCAGGTGATGGCCTCGGTGCGGCGGCGGGCCGAGGAGGCCGAACGGGCCGCCCGCTCCGGTGACCTGGACATCCTCATCGGCTACGACCTGCGCTTCTGGCGGGAGATCTGCGGGCTGGTCGGCAATCCGTACGTGCTGGACTTCCTGCAGCGGCTGCGGGTGCAGACCTGGGTGTTCACGGTGCCGTATCTGCGCCGCGTACCCGATCTGCGGGGCCTGCTGTGGACGGGGCACTGCGAGCTCACGGCGGCGGTCACCCGTGGGGACCGCCATGACTCGGAGCAGCTCATAGCGGCGTACAACACGCATTTCCGTGCGCTGATCGAGCGGTTGGTGACGGAGGAGGAGACGCGCTCGCGGAACCGGACGGCGACCGAGCCGGAAGTCAACTCCCCCTGATCTCCCCCTGAACTCTTCGCGAACTCCACCTGGTCCATGGGCCCCGCCCTCCAGGCCCGGCGTCCTGCACTCTTCGCGCCGCGTACGTGGGGCATTACGCTGGGCCGACCATCGACCGTACGGATACGAGAGTGAGATCGCGTGGCATGTGACCTCTGGCTGGTCCCCCTCGTCGATGTGCTGTGCCACAGCCCCGACAACCCCTTCGCCGAAGAGATCGCCGCGTACGACAAGGCGCTCAGTGACGCCGGTCTGCCGCCCGTGCCCGTCTTCAGCTATATGCCGGGTCTTTCCGGGGATGTCGCCCCGGTGGCCGGTTTCGACTACGACGCGCTGCACTTCCTCCGCCGTGCCTATCTGCTCCAGCTGTGCGGACTCGCGGTGACGCCCGTGGACGAACTCGGCGGGGACTACGAGCAGTTGCTGGAGATGTTCGAGCCCACGGCCCAGCAGTCGCATCTGGTGTGGCACTACGACCACGCGGGCGCGTATGTCCCCGTCGACTTCCAGAGTCCGCTGTCCAACGACGAACTCCTCGAGGGCGGCGGCCCGTTGGGCTCCAGTCATGGACTGCTGCGCGAGCTGGAGGCGGTCGCCCCGGCGCTCGGCATCGACCCGTCCAACCCCCCGGCCGCCCCCGCGCCCCCGGCCCGCCCCACGAGCCTGGAGGAGCCGGCGGCGTCGGTCCCGTACGAGGACAGCCCGTTCGCGCGGGAGCGCCATGTGTGGCTGGGCCTGCACGCGGCGGCGACGCGCAGCCTCGGCCAGGGCTCGATGATCGTCTTCAGCTGACCGCCGGGCGGACCACTGGGCGGACCGCCGGGCCGACCAACGGCTGACCACCGGGCCGACCGCCGGGCCGACCGCCGTTTCCGGGCGGCCCCGCAGCCGTCATCAGCGAGGTCTCCGACGGCCCCGCGGCCGTCATCAGCGGGGCGGCTCGGGAGGACGCTGCCGCGGCATATTGGGCCGGGCGGGGCCCGGCGGCAGCGGAAAGCGGCTCGCGGGGCTCCCGCTGTCCGGACGGGAGCCCTGGGCCATCAGCGACTGGGTGACCAGCGGCGCGGAACCGGATCCGAAGTCCACCATCCAGCCCGCCGTCTCGGCCCGCACCAGCTCCGACACGTCCTCGCAGAACCGCCGCAGCACCGACAGACACCGCTCCACGGCCTCGCTCGCGGTGCCCTCGGTCGGGCCCAGCACCTCCCGCACGCTCTCCGACGCCCAGTCGAACTGCAGCACCTCCAGCCGCCGCTGCACCGCCTGCGCCGTGGCCATGTCCCGCATCCAGCCGGACGTCAGCCCGAAGAACCGGTCGCCGCCGACGCACGCGACCGCCAGCAGCAGCGCCAGCGCGCCCCATCCGGCGCCGCCGTCCAGCGTTCCGTTCAGATCCAGCAGCGGCAGTACGGCCCCCACGACCCCCGCCACCGCGGCCCCCGCCCGCAGCACCCGGGCGGCCCGCCGCTTCCACACCCGGTCGGCGAGGTACCACCCGGCGACCTCCAGCGCGCCCTCCTCCACCCACTGGTACAACTCGTCGAGCCGCCCCGCGGGCTCCCCCCAGTCGCCGTGCGGGAAGGGCCGGCCGAGCAGGTCACCCTGTTTTCTCGCACCCTCCGGCCGAGGGAGCCCCTCGGGCTGCATCTCCGGCTGACTCACCGTGCGACTCCCTCTGCGGCGGCGTCTCTCCTGCGCGCGGCTGACGCGCGACCACCATTCCTACCGCCGAACGGCTGGCCACGAGGACTCGATCACCGGATTTCAGCCCGTAAGGGCTGTCCCATCGGGTATAGGACCGCCTACTCCTCACCCAAAAGAGTGGCCCCGCTCACGGCGCAGGGGCTCGCACGGGGCTCCCGTCCGAACCGCGCCGCGGCCCCCGCCGCACAGCGCCCGCCGCCCCAGGCAATAGGCTGCCTACCGTGAAGGTCCTCGTCATCGGCGGCGGCGCCCGCGAACATGCCCTGTGCCGCGCTCTCTCCCTCGACCCCGACGTCACCGCACTGCACTGCGCCCCCGGCAACGCCGGCATCGCCGAGGTGGCCGAGCTGCACGCGGTCGACGCGCTCGACGGTGCCGCCGTCGCCGACCTCGCCGCCTCCCTGGGGGCGGGCCTGGTGGTCGTGGGGCCGGAGGCCCCCCTCGTGGCCGGGGTGGCCGACGCCGTGCGCGAGCGCGGGATCCCGGCCTTCGGGCCGTCCGCGGAGGCCGCGCGGCTCGAGGGCTCCAAGGCGTTCGCCAAGGACGTCATGGCGGCGGCGGGCGTGCCCACCGCCCGCGCCTATGTGTGCACCAGCCCCGCCGAGGTCGACGAGGCGCTGGACGCCTTCGGCCCGCCGTACGTCGTCAAGGACGACGGCCTCGCCGCGGGCAAGGGCGTCGTGGTGACCGAGGACGTCGAGGCCGCCCGCGCACACGCGCTGGCCTGCGGCCGGGTGGTGATCGAGGAGTTCCTGGACGGCCCGGAGGTCTCCCTCTTCGCGATCACCGACGGCGAGACCGTGGTCCCGCTCCAGCCCGCCCAGGACTTCAAGCGCGCCCACGACGGCGACGAGGGCCCGAACACCGGCGGCATGGGCGCGTACTCCCCGCTGCCCTGGGCGGACCCCGCCCTGGTGGACGAGGTCGTGGCCACCGTCTGCCAGCCCACCGTCGATGAGCTGCGCCGCCGCGGCACGCCCTTCTCCGGGCTGCTGTACGCGGGCCTGGCGATCACTTCGCGCGGCGTGCGCGTGATCGAGTTCAACGCGCGCTTCGGCGACCCGGAGACCCAGGTGGTGCTGGCCCGGCTGAAGACCCCGCTGGCCGCGGTGCTGCTCGCCGCCGCCACCGGCCGTCTGGAGGCCGAGCCGCCGCTGCGCTGGAGCGACGGCGCCGCCGTGACCGTGGTCCTCGCCTCGCACAACTACCCGGGCACCCCCCGCACCGGCGACCCGATCACCGGGCTGGACGAGGTGGCCGAGAAGGACGGCCCCAAGGCGTACGTCCTGCACGCGGGCACCAGGCGGGACGGCGCGTCCGGTGAGGTGGTGAGCGCGGGCGGCCGGGTGCTCTCCGTCACCGCGACCGGCTCCGACCTGGCGAAGGCGCGCGAGCGGGCGTACCGGGCGGTGGGCCGGATCGGCCTGGAGGGCTCCCACCACCGCTCCGACATCGCGGCGAAGGCGGCCGCCGAAGCGGATTCGTAGAGCGCGTTCGTACAGCGGGTTCGCAAGCAGGACCGGGGACGGCTGTAAGAAGTGTCTCAACCGGGGGCCCGAGCGGGCCGGTGAACGGTCCGGAAGGCCGCTTCCGCCTGTTCACACGGGGCCCGGCGTCGCCATCGCGAAGTTCCCGGTTTTACCCAAGGCCATTCCATTGGGTGAGCGGTTCCGCATCCTGCTGACGCACGCCCGGCCCCCAACTAGTGTGCCGCTCAGGCGAGGTGCGGCAACTGGCCCACCGGCATTGCGGAGTCGGCGGCCGGTGCGACAGTGGGTGGGGAGAAAACAACGCCGCCGTCGTCCGCTGTTCAAACACCGGCCGGACAGTAGGGGGTGATGAGAACCGTGGCAGGTACCGAAGCAGGTGCCCTGGAGGCGCGTGCCCGCGCCCTCGCGGTACTGCGCATCCGGAGCACCGCGCTCGCGGTCGCGCTCCTCCCGGCCGCCGCCGCCGTCGTGCTGCTGGCCGGAAGCGCCACCGGCAGCATCGGCGGCTCCCAGGACGAGGGCTGGACGGCCCTGCGCTGGGTGGTGACCGGGGGCGCCCTGGTGGTCCTGCTGCTGGCGGCGGCCGTGGCCGCCGTGGTCGTCCGGGCCAGGCCCGCGCACACCCCGACGGTGCCCATCGCCGAGGAGACCGCGCCCGACCTCTACCAGCTGGTCCGCGACCTGGCCGACCGCCTGGAGGTCCCCGCGCCCTCGGCCATAGCGCTCACCCCCGACTGCGACAGCTGGCTGGAGGACCGTACGCATCCGGCGCACACCCAGCGCCGGGGGCGCCGGGACCGCGGCGCCCTCGCGGTCGAGGAGCCCCGTCCGGTACGCGGCGCCAGAGGGGTCGGCGCGGACCGGGTCGTGGACCGTCCCGAGCGGCGCGCCCCGCGGGCGCCGGTGCTGGTGATCGGCTCGCCGTTCCTGTGGTGGATGCGGGTCGCCGAGCTGCGCGCGCTGCTCGCCCCCGTGGTGGCGGGCACCGGCCCGTCCGTCCACCCCGACATAGCCGCCGCCCGCCGCTTCGTGCGCGGTCTCGACGCCGCCGTGGCCGTCGCGGCCCGCGGCGGCGAGCCGTCGTCCGGGCCCGCGCCCGCCCTGGTGGCGGCGGTGCGCCGGCCCGCCTTCGGCTTCGTCGGCTGGGTGGCCCGGCTGCTGCTGCGCGGTTGCCGGGACCAGGCGGCCGAGATGGAGCGCGCGGTCGCCGCGGCCGCCTCCGAGCGGGCCCAGATGGTCGACTACGGGCTGCGGATCGTCGCCCAGGAGCAGGTGGGCCTCGCCTACGCGGGCTGGGACCGGCTGCTGACCCGGGTCGCGCTGCCCGCCTGGCGGATGGGCCGCTGGCCCTCCCGGCTGGACGCGGGCGTGGTCTCGGCGCTCACCGAGCTCTCCCGCCGCGACCGGCTCGCCGAGGGGTTCACCTCCCGGCTGAGCGAGCGCCCGGCCTGCGACCTGCTGGAGGAGCCCGGGGTGATGGACGAGGCCACCTCGCTGCTGGCCGCCCGCCTCTTCCACGGCGGCCCCGCGGAGCCGGGCCCCGACTGGTACCCGGTCGACTGGGGCGCGTATCCGGAGGAGGTCGTGGACCGCAAGTGGCGGCAGGAGGCCGCCCGGCTGAACCGGCTCCTGGACGAGCGGGACGACGCCCACGAGCCCGTCGGCGCCGCCCCCGCCCCGGCCCGCGCGGGCGGACCCGCCCCGGCCACCCTGGCCCGGGTCATCGACCGGCTCACCGCCGCCCCTGCCCACCCCGCCGACGGCTCAGACGGCGGCTCCGACGGCGGCTCCCACGGCGACGCCCCCCGCCTCGCCGCCCGGCTCAGCGTCGAGGTGGCCCGGGAGGAGGCCGCCGCCACCCGGGTGCACGGTCAGGGCCCCGCAGCGGGGGCCGAGGGGCCCGTGGGCGGCTCCGGCGGCGACCCGTGGATCGACGGCTTCGCCCCGGCGTTCCCGCTCCAGCCGCCCCGCACCGGCCGGGAGCTGCTCGCCGACCATGTCACCGCCATGGTCTGCTGCGCCGCCATGGACACCGCGGGCGCGGCCCCCGGCCTCGACTGGCTGGACGGGCCCGCGCTGCTCGTCGGCGGGCGGCGGCGGGCCGATCTGGCCCATCCGGTGCTGAGCCTGGTGGAGGACGGCGACGACGGGCCGCTGCGCGCCTGGCTCGGCGAGGTGGGAGTCCGCCCGGAGAAGCCCGTCCGGCTGGGGTAGCGGCGCGGAGTCCGCCGAATACCGCTCCTATGTCCACCCTCTCGCGCGTTCGGTGTCTGTTCCGGGCATTTTAGCGACTATCGGTGACGGAGTAGGTGCGTAATGTGATGTGCTTGGGCCGGTCGCTGTCACCCGGCCCAGGAGTTCCGGCCCAACCGGCCCGAACGCAGGACCGGCCCCGCAGCCCGGCCCACAAGGCCGGACCCGCGGCGGTGCGGTGTGCGAGGACAGCGAGGCGTGGCGCCGCCGGGTACGCAGGGGAGGGGAACAGTTGTGGGGACGGACCAGATCCGGCGCTGGGAGTCGGGAGCGCTCGCTCACGCGGTGACGGATCCTTTCGGCCAGGGCCCGCTGCCCTGGCTGCGCGACAGTGAGAACTACTTCGACGACACCGGCCGGGTGGTCCCGTGGTACGTCGACGACGTCCATCTCTCCGGGGCCGACGTCCGGGCGGCCGAGCGGATCGGCGTGAGGGGCCCCGCCAGGATCCCCGGACCGCGCACCGCCGACGATGTCCACCGGCAGATCAAGGGCTTCCCCTCCACCTCCGCGGCGGCCCCCGGTGAGGCGATCGACTTCCGGATCACGGTGGACCCGCCCCAGCAGTTCAGCGTGGACATCTACCGCATCGGCTACTACGACGGCGCCGGCGCGCTGAAGATCACCACCAGCCCCCGGCTGTCCGGGATCGTCCAGCCGCCCCCGCTCACCGCCGACCGCACCGTCTCCTGCCACCACTGGTGGCTGTCCTGGCGGATGCAGATCCCCTCGTACTGGAAGCTCGGCGCGTATGTCGCGGTGCTGACCACCCTGGACGGCTACCGCAGCCACATCCCCTTCACCGTCCGCGACAGCCGCCCCGCCGACCTCCTCCTCGTCCTGCCCGACCTCACCTGGCAGGCGTACAACCTCTACCCGGAGGACGGCCGGACCGGCGCCAGCCTCTACCACGCCTGGGACGAGCGGGGAAAGCTGCTGGGCGAGTCGGAGGCGGCCATCACGGTCTCCTTCGACCGGCCGTACGCGGGCGCTGGGCTGCCCCTCCATGTGGGGCACGCCTACGACTTCATCCGCTGGGCCGAGCGCTACGGCTACGACCTGGCCTACGCCGAGATGCGCGACCTGCACGCGGGCAGCGTCGACCCCGCCCGCTACCGGGGGCTGGTCTTCCCCGGCCATGACGAGTACTGGTCGGCGCCGATGCGCCACACCGTGGAGGCGGCCCGCGACAGCGGCACCTCGCTGGTCTTCCTCTCCGCGAACACCATGTACTGGCAGGTCGAGCTCGCCCCCTCGCCCTCCGGCCCGGCCCGCCTGCTGACCTGCCGCAAGCGCCGCGGTCCCGGCCGCTCGTCGCTCTGGCGGGAGACCGCGCCCGAGCAGCAGCTGATCGGCATTCAGTACGCGGGCCGGGTGCCCGAGCCGAGCCCGCTGATCGTGCGCAACGCCGGCCACTGGCTGTGGGAGGCAACGGGCGCGGAGGAGGGGGACGAACTGCCCGGCCTGGTGGCCGGCGAGGCCGACCGCTACTTCCCCCGCACCACCCTCCCCGACCACCTCCGCCGCATCCTCCTGGCCCACTCCCCGTACGAGGACACGGAGGGGACGGTCCGCCACCAGGAGACATCGCTGTACCGGGCTCCGAGCGGCGCGTTGGTCTTCGCGTCGGGGACGTTCGCGTGGTCGCCCGCGCTGGATCGTCCGGGGCATACGGATGAGCGGGTTCAGCGGGCGACGGCGAATCTGCTGGATCGGATCTGCAAACGGGGGTGAGGCGGTATCCGGCGAACCACGGATGCTCTCCCTCCCAGCCCCTGGCCCCTCCGGGACCCGGGGCGGAGGCCCGCCACGCGGCGCAGCCGCATATCGATGCTCAGCCCGCCGCTGGCGTCACGACTCGTCGGGCGCCGTTTGGCCCGTGGCCGGTGGCGGGGAGCTTTCCCCTCCCCGCCCCTTCCCGTTACCAGGGGCTTCGCCCCTGGACCCCCGGGGTCTGGGGGGAGGCCTGCCACGCGGCGGGGCCGCATATCGATGCTCAGCCCGCCGCATGCGTCACGTCCCGCCGGGCGCCGTTTGGCCCGTGGCCGGTGGCGGGAGGCTCTTCGCCCCTGGGTCCCGGGGTCTGGGGCGGAGTCCCGGTTTCGGGGAGGGGCGGGGTGGGGGACAGCCCGCCGCGGGCGTCGCGGTCCGCTGGGCAGCCCCTACGCCACCGGGGCCAGAAGCGGCGGCTGCCGGATGCCGAATCGATGCCGTAGCGCCGACAGGGCCGCCAGGTAGCCGCACATCCCATGGACCCCCGGCCCCGGCGGGGTCGCGGATGAGCAGAGGTAGAGGCCGGGCAGCGGGGTGCGGTACGGGTCGAGGCGGGGCACCGGGCGGGCGAGGCTCTGCCGGATCGTCATCGCGCCGGAGCCGATGTCCCCGCCCACGTCGTTGGGGTCGTACGCCTCCAGGTCCCGCCCCGACATCCCGCGCGCCGCGAGCACCGTGTCGCCGAAGCCGGGCGCGTACGTCTCGATCCGCGAGCGGATGAGCTCCACCGGGTCGGTGTCGTCGCCGTTCGGCATATGGGCGTAGGCCCACACCGGGCGCCTGCCGGGCCGGGCGCGCCCGGGGTCGGTGACGGCCGGGTCGACGAGCAGCACGAAGGGCGCCTGGCTGCGGACCCCGCGCGCCGTGCGGTTCTCCTCCCGGACCAGCTCCGCATGGGTGCCACCCAGGTGTACGGTCCCGGCGCGACCCACGGCGGGGTCGGCCCACGGAATCGGCTCGCTCACCAGGAAGTCGGCCTTGGCGGCGGCCGGGCCGTAGCGGAACCGCCGCAGCGCCCGCGCGTAGCGGTCGGGCAGCGCGCGCCCGGCGATGTCCAGCAGCCCCGGAACACCGGTGTCGAGCAACACCGCGCGATATCCGTCCAGCTCACGGAGGTCGGCGATCGCGCGCCCGGTGTGGAAGGTGCCGCCGTGCGCGGTGATGTCGTCCACCATGGCGTCGGCGATCCGGGCGCTGCCGCCGCGCGGCAGCGGCCAGCCGGGGCCGTGGGCCAGATGCCCGAGCAGGGCCGCCACCGCGCCGCCGGCCAGGCTGGGCAGTTCGCCCACGGCATGGGCGGCGACCCCGGTGAGCAGGGCGGGCGCCGCCTCACCGGTGAAGCGGGCGGCACCGAGCCGGGTGCCGTGGACGAGGATCCGGGGGGCCAGCAGCAGCGGTGCCACCGGATCGCGGGGGAGGGCGCGCTGCCCGGAGAGGATGAAGTCGACCACGCCCTCGCTGTGCCGCACCAGCGGCGCCATCAGACGCCGCCAGCGCTCCCCGTCCGGGCCGAGCCCGGCACAGGTGGTCTCCAGATCGTGGTGGGCGAGCGCGGCGCGGCGGCCGTCCAGCGGATGGGCGTAGGAGACCTCGGGCGTCAGCAGCTCCACCCCGCGCGCGGCCAGGCCGAACTCGCGGAAGAAGCGGGAGGCGGGCGCCATGGGATGGACCGCCGAGCAGATGTCGTGGGCGATCTCCGGGTCGAAGAGCGGCTGGGTGCGCAGCCCGCCGCCGATGTCGGCGGCGGCCTCGTACACCTCGACCCGCAGCCCGGCGCGGGCCAGGGTGACGGCGGCCGCGAGCCCGTTGGGCCCGCTGCCCACGATCGCCGCGTCGGCCATCCCGCACCTCCCCACCGCCCCCATGTGTGCCCTGGTCTGTGTCCTGCCGTACGAGTTCCTCGTACGACGTGTTCGAACCGGGCGGAAGCGGAACCCGGGACGCCGCACCCCTGCGGCCCCGCGCCCCGCCGCAGGTCGACGCCGTTCAGTGCGGCAGAATCGAGGGGGCTTGGACAAAAACACCAGGAGGAAGCGTGTCCGGATTCGTCGAGAAGCCCGAGCCGGTCGAGGTTCCGGGCCTTCAGCACCTGCACACCGGCAAGGTGCGCGACCTCTACCGGAACGAGCGCGGTGAGCTCGTCATGGTCGCCAGCGACCGGATCTCCGCCTACGACTGGGTTCTGCCGACCGAGATCCCCGAGAAGGGCAAGATCCTCACCCAGCTCTCCCTCTGGTGGTTCGATCTGCTCGCCGACCTCGTCCCCAACCACGTCCTGTCCACCGAGCTGCCCGCCGGCGCCCCCGCCGACTGGGCGGGCCGGACCCTGGTGTGCAGATCGCTGCGGATGGTCCCGGTCGAATGCGTGGCGCGCGGCTATCTGACCGGCTCCGGCCTGGCCGAGTACCGCGAGACCCGTACCGTGTGCGGGATCGCCCTCCCCGAGGGGCTGACCGACGGCTCCGAGCTGCCCTCGCCGATCTTCACCCCGGCCACCAAGGCCGCCGTCGGCGAGCACGACGAGAACGTGGCGTACGAGGAGGTGGCCCACCGCATCGGCGCCGAGCCCGCCGCCCAGCTGCGCCAGGCCACCCTCGCCGTCTACAACCGGGCCCGGGAGATCTCCCGCGCCCGGGGGATCATCCTCGCCGACACCAAGTTCGAGTTCGGCTACGCGGAGGCGACCCTGGGCGTGGAGAGCGCCGAGCCGGTGCTCGCCGACGAGGTTCTGACTCCGGACTCCTCCCGCTTCTGGCCCGCCGACCAGTGGGAGCCCGGCCACGCGCAGCCGTCCTTCGACAAGCAGTACGTCCGCGACTGGCTGACCTCCCCGGCCTCCGGGTGGGACCGCAAGAGCGAGCAGCCGCCGCCCCCGCTCCCGGCGGAGGTCGTCGAGCGGACGCAACGGAAGTACGCGGAGGCTTACGAGCTGTTGACCGGCACCAGCTGGAAGTAGGCCGGGGGCGGGCCAAGGGACGGAAGAACGACCGAGGGCCCCGGCCAATCGGCCGGGGCCCTCGCGTTCACTGAGCGGACGACGAGGCTCGAACTCGCGACCTCAACCTTGGCAAGGTTGCGCTCTACCAACTGAGCTACGTCCGCCTGCGCCGGACTTTTCCGGTTCGACGCGCCTCTACTATAACCAAACCCTCGGCCCATGAACTACCACCCCGGGGGTCGAGCCCGCTCCGGGGGTGCTCCGGGGGGCGGTGAAGCAGCTCAAAGCGCCTCCACCCCCGAAAAACGTCTGAGGCGCCGGTCGATTCGACCGGCGCCTCAGATCTGGAGCGGACGACGAGATTCGAACTCGCGACCCTCACCTTGGCAAGGTGATGCTCTACCAACTGAGCCACGTCCGCATGCCTCCGACCGGCCTTCACCGATCGGCGCGCGCATCACTCTACCTGATCCTCGTCAACACGAGGCCGATAGGCGATGAGAGCGGGTGACAGGGATCGCACACTGCGCCTCCCCCTTGGAAAGGGGGCGCTCTACTACTGAGCTACACCCGCATGGTGTCTTCCTCGGGTTTCGGCCTTTCGGCCTCGCCCCTCGGCGTGCTCCAGACTTTAGCGGATCACCCGGGGTGGTGTGCAACTCGGCTGAACGGGGGTGCCTCGGGCTGAAGGCGGGTGCCTCAGGCCGACTCGTCGAAGGCTTCGTAGACCTTCTTGGGGATCCGGCCGCGCGGAGGCACCTCCATGCCGTTCGACCGGGCCCAGGCGCGCACCGCGGCCGGGTCCGGGGCGACGGCGGTGCGGCGGTACGTCTTGCCCGAGCGGGCCCGCTTGCGGCCGGCCTCCACGTACGGCGCGAGGGCGTCGCGCAGTTTCGACGCATTGGCAGAGTTGAGGTCGATCTCGTACAACTTGCCGTCGAGTCCGAACGTGACCGTCTCTTCCGCTTCGCCTCCTTCGAGGTCGTCGGAGAGCGTGACTACTACGCGCTGCGCCACGGATATCGGTCCTTTCGGGCTGCATCGTTGCGTTGACGTGCAAAGATGTCAGCTGTCCAGTTGTGTCCAACAATGCTTTTTCATTTGTACAGTGACTGGCATTGCATTGTGAACCCCAGTAATTCCATCCGCGTGTCACGCCGTGATCGGGACCGTACGTTTTTCCCCGACCTTTCCCCGTCAGTTGCCGCCGACGATGCTTAAACGTGACCGAACCCTTGCATATCTACTCGCGTAGATTTTTGCCCGGGGTACGCTTGGGCACCGCCTTACGCACCAGCACCACACCACCGGGAGTGCCAGTGGCACGCGTCGTAGTCGACGTCATGCTCAAGCCGGAGATCCTCGACCCCCAGGGCCAGGCGGTGCAGCGAGCACTGCCCCGCCTCGGTTTCGAGGGGATCGCCGACGTCCGTCAGGGCAAGCGCTTTGAACTCGAGGTGGAGGGCCCGGTCGATGACGCCGCCCTCGCCCGTATCCACCAGATCGCCGAGACCTTTCTGGCGAACACCGTGATCGAGGACTTCTCCGTGAAGGTCGAGATCGGCGAGGGTACCGACGCCACTGCCGTGAAGGCGGAGTCGTGACCGCACGCGTCGGAGTCATCACCTTCCCCGGCACGCTCGACGACCGCGACACCCAGCGCGCCGTCCGCACCGCCGGGCTGGAAGCCGTACCGCTGTGGCACCGCGACAAGGACCTCAAGCAGGTCGACGCGGTGATCCTGCCGGGCGGCTTCTCCTATGGCGACTATCTGCGGGCCGGAGCGATCTCCCGCTTCTCCCCGGTTATGGACTCGGTGATCGACCAGGCGAAGGCCGGTATGCCGGTGCTTGGCATCTGCAATGGCTTCCAGGTACTCACCGAGACCCATCTCCTGCCCGGTGCGATGCTGCGGAACAACCATCTGCACTTCATCTGCCGTGATCAGAAGTTGCGGGTGGAAAACGCGGAGACGGCCTGGACGCGCTCCTATGAGCGGGGCCAGGAGATCAACATCCCGCTGAAGAACATCGACGGTCGCTATGTCGCCGATGAGCGCGTCCTCGATGAACTCGAGGCCGAGGGACGCGTGGTCTTCCGCTATCAGGAGCTCAACCCCAACGGCTCGCTCCGCGACATCGCCGGTATCTGCAATGCGGCGGGCAATGTCGTCGGCCTCATGCCCCACCCCGAGCACGCCGTCGAACCGCTGATCGGCACCGGTCGCACCGACGGTCTCGGATTCTTCACCTCGATCCTCAAGAGGCTGGTCAGCGCATGACCCTGGACACCACCAAGCACGCGGCGCAGACCCCGGAGGCCGAGCAGCCCTGGGCCGAGCTCGGTCTCAAGCAGGACGAGTACGAGCGCGTCCGCGGCATCCTGGGCCGCCGCCCCACCGGCGCCGAGCTCGCGATGTACTCCGTCATGTGGTCCGAGCACTGCTCGTACAAGTCGAGCAAGGTCCATCTGCGGCAGTTCGGCGAGAAGGCCCCCGAGAGCGACGCGCTGCTCGTCGGCATCGGCGAGAACGCGGGTGTGGTCGACGTCGGCCAGGGCTACGCGGTCACCTTCAAGGTCGAGTCGCACAACCACCCCTCGTACATCGAGCCCTACCAGGGCGCGGCCACCGGCGTCGGCGGCATCGTCCGCGACATCCTCGCCATGGGCGCCCGCCCGGTGGCCGTGATGGACCCGCTGCGCTTCGGCGCCGCCGACCACCCCGACACCAAGCGGGTGCTGCCCGGTGTGGTCGCGGGCATCGGCGGCTACGGCAACTGCCTGGGCCTGCCCAACATCGGCGGCGAGGTCGTATTCGACCCCTGCTACCAGGGCAACCCGCTGGTCAACGCGTTGTGCGTGGGCGTGATGAAGCATGAGGACATCCACCTCGCCAAGGCGTCCGGCACCGGCAACAAGGTGATCCTCTACGGCGCCCGCACCGGCGGCGACGGCATCGGCGGTGTCTCGGTGCTGGCCTCCGAGACCTTCGACGATTCGAAGCCCGCCAAGCGTCCCGCTGTCCAGGTCGGCGACCCCTTCCAGGAGAAGCTGCTCATCGAGTGCACCCTGGAGGTCTTCAAGGAGGACCTGGTCGAGGGCATCCAGGACCTCGGCGGCGCGGGGCTGTCCTGCGCCACCAGCGAGCTGGCCAGCGCCGGCTCCGGCGGAATGCGGGTCGAGCTCGACACCGTGCCGCTGCGCGACTCCTCGCTCTCCCCCGAGGAGATCCTGATGAGCGAGTCGCAGGAGCGCATGTGCGCGATCGTGAAGCCCGAGAAGGTCGACCGCTTCCTGGAGATCTGCGAGAAGTGGGACGTCATCGCCACCGTCATCGGTGAGGTCACCGACGGCGAGCGGCTGGAGATCTACTGGCACGGCGAGCAGATCGTGGACGTTCCGCCGCGCACCGTCGCCCACGAGGGCCCGGTCTACGAGCGCCCCTACGCCCGCCCCGAGTGGCAGGACGCCCTCCAGGCCGACGACGCGGGCAAGCTGCCGCGCCCGGCCACGGCGGAGGAGCTGCGCGAGCAGATCCTCAAGGTGATCGGCTCCCCGAACCAGTCGTCCAAGTCCTGGATCACGGACCAGTACGACCGCTTCGTGCAGGGCAACACGGTGCTCGCCCAGCCCGAGGACTCCGGCATGGTCCGGGTGGACGAGGAGACCGGCCTGGGCGTGGCCGTCGCCACGGACGGCAACGGCCGCTACGCCAAGCTGGACCCGTACGCGGGGGCCCAGCTCGCGCTCGCCGAGTCGTACCGCAATGTGGCCGCGTCCGGCGCCAAGCCGCTGGCCATCTCCAACTGCCTCAACTTCGGCTCGCCGGAGGACCCCGCGGTCATGTGGCAGTTCGCGGAGGCCACCCGCGGCCTCGCGGACGGCTGTCTGACCCTGGGCACCCCGGTCACCGGCGGCAATGTGTCGCTGTACAACCAGACCGGTGAGGTGGCCATCCACCCGACACCGGTCGTCGCCGTCCTCGGCGTGATCGACGATGTGGCCCGCCGCACCCCGATCGCCTTCGCGGAGGAGGGCCAGCTGCTCTATCTGCTGGGCGACACCGCGGCGGAACTGGGCGGCTCGGCCTGGTCCCAGGTGATCCACGACCACCTGGGCGGACTGCCGCCGAAGGTGGACCTGGAGCGGGAGCGGCTGCTCGCCGAGATCCTGATCTCGGCCTCGCGCGACGGCATGGTGGACGCGGCCCACGACCTGTCCGACGGCGGTCTGATCCAGGCGCTCGCCGAGTCGTGTCTGCGCGGGGGCAAGGGCGCCCGGATCGTCGTCCCCGACGGTCTGGACCCCTTCGTCCTGCTGTTCTCCGAGTCCGCGGGCCGGGCGATCGTCGCCGTACCGCGCAGCGAGGAGGTCCGCTTCAACGACATGTGCGGGGCCCGGGGGCTTCCGGCGGCCCGTATCGGCGTGGTCGACGGCGACGCGATCGACGTCCAGGGGCAGTTCTCCATCCCGCTGGCCGAGCTGCGGGAGTCGTACGAGGCGACGATCCCGGGTCTGCTGGCCTGAGGACCGGGCCGAGGCCGGCCTGAGAACGTATGCCGTACGGTCCGCCCCCTGACGTCAGGGGGCGGACCGTACGTCCGTTCGGGCCTTGGGGGGCTCACTTCCCCCAGAAGGCGTCGGTGGCGTCGATGTCCTCGACGCACTGGTCGATGTCGCTGATCTTCCCGCCGACGATGGTGAAGAACAGCCCGGTCTTCATGTCCAGCGTGCGGTTGCCGCGCTCGGCACGGACGTGGTGGCCGGAGATCACATGACCGCGCCCGTCGGGCATCACCGATTCCACATCGACCCGCAGCGTGCCACCGGTCTCCTCGAACTCGGTGCGGTACAGCCGCATGCACGCGTCCCGGCCCTTGTGGTGCCCGGAGATCATGTTGTCACCGGGCACATGCTGCATGACGTCCGCCGTCAGCAGCGTGGCGAGGGTGTCCAGGTCGCCCTGCTGATACGCGGTGCATGCGCGGCGCACCACGGCGGCGTCGGGGTGCTCGCCCATGGTCATTCACACCTTTCGTCCTGGTTAATACCTCTCGCCCCCTTATCCATCCTCCGCCCGCCCCACGGGGCTGTCGATAGGCTCGGCGCCATGCCGCCTCGTGCCCGTACCCGCAGCTATGACCCCGCCAAGACCCGGGCCGCCGTGATCGCGCAGCTCCGGCAGGTGCGGAAGGCGGCCGAGGGGCTGGACGAGACCGCCCTGGACGCCCCCACCCGGCTCGGTGACTGGACGGTCCGGGAGCTGATCGCGCATCTGGCGATGGCCGTGACGTCCGCCGTACGGCTCCTGGAGCGGCCCGCGCCGCCCGCGCGCGAGGTCACGGTCACCGGCTGGGCGTCGGCGGTGGCCGGGCACTCCGGGCCGATCGATGAGGAGACCCGCGCCCTCGCGGCCGACGCGAAACCGGGTGAGCTGCTGGGGCGCGCCGAGGCGCGGTTCGCCGAGGTGGCCGCCGTCGCGCCCGCCGACCGGCTGCTGGCCGCCCGCGTCGGGGCGATGCGGCTGGACGACTACCTGGTCACCCGCTGTGTGGAGCTCGTGGTCCACGCCGACGACCTGGCGGCCGCCACCGGCGTCCCCGTTTCCCACGACCGCCAGGCGCTGGCCACCGCCACCCGCGTGCTCGCCGACGCCCTCGCGGCGAAGGCGCCCGGCGGCTCGGTCGAGGTCCGGGTCCCGCCGTTCGCCGTGATCCAGTGCGTCGAGGGTCCCCGGCACACCCGCGGCACCCCGCCGAACGTCGTCGAAACCGATCCGCCGACCTGGATCCGCCTCGCCACGGGCCGTCTGACCTGGGCCGAGGCCCTGGAGTCCGGGCCGCTGACCGCGAGCGGCGACCGCGCCGACCTCTCCGCCCACCTGCCCGTGCTCGGCTGACGGGCCCGAGATGTGATCCTTGCCTCGGACGGGCACCTTCGCCCCTGGCCGTGCGCAGGTCGGGCGCGGGTCCCGGGGGGCCGGAGAGGGTGCGGAGAATGTGACTTACGCCCTCCTGACGGGTCCCTCGTTCGGAGGCACCGCTGAACTGGCCTAGACTCGATGACGTGCCACGTGGTGACGGACGACTCAGCCACGACCTGCTCCCCGGTGAGAAGGGCCCCCAGGACGCTTGCGGCGTCTTCGGAGTCTGGGCACCGGGAGAAGAGGTCGCCAAACTCACCTATTTCGGGCTGTACGCACTGCAGCACCGTGGACAGGAGTCCGCGGGCATCGCGGTGAGCAACGGCTCCCAGATCCTCGTCTTCAAGGACATGGGCCTGGTCTCACAGGTCTTCGACGAGACCTCCCTCGGCTCCCTGACGGGCCATATCGCGGTCGGTCACGCCCGCTACTCCACCACCGGAGCCTCGGTGTGGGAGAACGCGCAGCCGACGTTCCGGGCCACCGCCCACGGCTCGATCGCGCTGGGCCACAACGGGAACCTGGTCAACACCGCCGAGCTGGCGGAACTGGTCGCGGCCCTGCCCCGGGACGGCGGCCGGGCCACCCAGGTGGCGGCCACCAATGACACCGACCTGATCACCGCCCTGCTCGCGGGCCAGGTGGACGAGGACGGCAAGCCGCTCACCGTCGAGCAGGCGGCCCCCATCGTGCTGCCCAAGGTCAAGGGCGCTTTCAGCCTCGTCTACATGGACGAGCACACGCTGTACGCGGCGCGCGACCCCCAGGGCATCCGCCCGCTGGTCCTCGGCCGCCTCGAGCGCGGCTGGGTGGTGGCCTCCGAGACCGCGGCCCTGGACATCGTGGGCGCGTCCTTCATCCGTGAGATCGAGCCCGGCGAGATGGTCGCCATCGACGAGAACGGGCTGCGCTCCACCATCTTCGCCGCGGCCCGGCCCAAGGGCTGTGTCTTCGAGTACGTGTACCTGGCCCGCCCCGACACCGACATCGCCGGGCGGAACGTGTACCTCTCCCGCGTCGAGATGGGCCGCCGGCTGGCCAAGGAGGCCCCGGCCGAGGCCGACCTGGTCATAGCGACGCCCGAGTCCGGCACCCCGGCCGCCGTCGGCTACGCCGAGGCCAGCGGGATTCCGTACGGCTCCGGGCTGGTCAAGAACAGCTATGTGGGCCGGACCTTCATCCAGCCCTCGCAGACCATCCGGCAGCTCGGCATCCGGCTCAAGCTGAACCCCCTCAAGGAGGTCATCCGGGGCAAGCGCCTGGTGGTCGTCGACGACTCGATCGTCCGCGGCAACACCCAGCGCGCCCTGGTGCGGATGCTCCGCGAGGCCGGGGCCGCCGAGGTCCACATCCGGATCTCGTCCCCGCCGATCAAGTGGCCGTGCTTCTTCGGCATAGATTTCGCCACCCGCGCCGAGCTGATCGCCAACGGTCTCTCGGTCGAGGAGATCGGCAAGTCGCTGGGCGCCGACTCGCTGGCGTACATCTCCACCGACGGCATGATCGAGGCGACCACGATCGCCAAGCCGAATCTGTGCCGTGCCTGCTTCGACGGTGAGTACCCGATGGACCTGCCGGATCCGGAGCTGCTGGGCAAGCACCTCCTGGAGTCCGAGACGCAAGGGCAGAGCAGCGGTGACGCCGACGGTGTGACGACGCTGACCGCCGGTGTCGGCGGCGGCGACGCCCTGCGCCGTCCCTGAGCGCCGCCTGCCCGTCATCCCCGATACGAAAGATCTCAACGTCATGTCCGAGTCCGGGTCCACCTACGCCGCCGCGGGCGTCGACATCGAGGCGGGCGACCGCGCCGTCGAGCTGATGAAGGAGTGGGTCAAGAAGGCGAGCCGACCCGAGGTCGTGGGCGGCCTCGGCGGTTTCGCCGGGCTCTTCGACGCCTCCGCCCTGTCCCGCTACCAGCGTCCGCTGCTCGCCTCCGCCACCGACGGGGTCGGCACCAAGGTGGACATCGCCCGGCGGATGGGCGTGTACGACACCATCGGCCGCGACCTGGTCGGCATGGTCGTGGACGACCTGGTGGTCTGCGGTGCCGAGCCGCTGTTCATGACCGACTACATCTGCGTCGGCAAGGTCTACCCGGAGCGCGTCGCCGCCATCGTCAAGGGCATCGCCGAGGGCTGCACCCTGGCCGGCTGCGCCCTGGTGGGCGGCGAGACCGCCGAGCACCCGGGGCTGCTGGGCGCCGATGACTTCGATGTCGCCGGAGCCGGTACGGGCGTGGTCGAGGCCGATCGGGTGCTGGGCGCGGATCGCATCCGAACGGGTGATGCGGTGATCGCCATGGCATCGTCCGGACTTCACTCGAACGGGTACTCACTCGTCCGCCATGTGCTCTTCGACCGGGTCGGCTGGGCGCTGGACCGCGAGGTGCCGGAGCTCGGCCGGACGCTGGGGGAGGAGCTGCTGGAGCCCACCCGGATCTACTCGCTGGACTGCCTGGCCCTCACCCGCACCACCGAGGTGCACGCCTTCTCGCACATCACCGGCGGCGGGCTCGCCAACAACCTCGCGCGAGTCATCCCCGACGGGCTGCGCGCGGTCGTGGACCGCTCGACCTGGACCCCCGGAGCGATCTTCCAGCTGGTCGGCGAGGCCGGCTCGGTCGAGCGCCTGGAACTGGAGAAGACCCTCAATATGGGTGTCGGCATGATGGCGGTGGTCCCGGCGGACTCCGTCGATGTGGCGCTCACCACGCTCGCCGACCGCGGGGTCGAGGCCTGGGTCAGCGGTGAGATCACCGAGCGGACGGCCCCGGACACGGAAGCGGTGGCGCTGACCGGTGACCATGCGGGCTGAGACGGCCGCGCCGCGTGCGCGGGCAGACAGCACGGAAGCCGGTCCGAGGCGGGTGCCTCGGACCGGGGGAGGTGTGCGGCGAAAAGCCGAGCGCCTGGAACGGGTGGTTCAGGCGCGGCGACGCTGCGGGGACGGATCGGACTGTTCGTCGTCCTCGTCCTCATCGTCGTTGTACAGATCCGCGTACTGTGCGTACGGGTCGTCGTCCAGCTCATCGTCCTCGAACCGCTCGCCATTCGGCGGCTGGCTCGGTTGCGATGCGCCCAGCTCCTCGGCCAGGCGTGAGAGATCCGTCCCACCGCTGTTGTACTTCAGCTGGCGGGCGACCTTCGTCTGCTTGGCCTTGGCCCGGCCGCGCCCCATGGCTCGACCCCCTCAACGACGGGGCTCGACGGCCCCAGAGTCTTGACACGCGTTCACGTTCATAAATCAGAGCGGACTCTCAGAAGAGAGACCGGTCCGTAGGGCTTCAACGGTACCTGCTTCTGTGGCCATACGGTACGTCGCCCACACGACGTGCCACGAGGCAGAACCCGCGAGGAGCCCGTTCCTCGCTGGTCAGCTGCGATTTTAACGTGTCTTGTGCGCCGACCCGCCGACGGGCCGTGAGGGATCTCTCCCCGGTGGCCTCCAGGGGGCTCTCATGTCCCCTGTACGGCGGCCTCCGGCAGGTGTCCCGCACCGCCCGTCCGCGCGGCCTCACACCGCTCCTCAGGGGCTCTCAGACGCTTCCAGCGGCCCCCGGGCGCCCCGTGGCCCATGCCCGTGGCATCTGCCAGGCCACGGTTCAGGCGTCATGGCCCTCCGCCATCCGGTGCTCGGCCAGCCGGTCGGCGGCCGCGGCGGGCGGGATGCCGTCGGCCTGTGCCCGATCGAATATGGCCAACGTCGTGTCGAAGATCTTCGCCGCCTTGGCCTTGGCCCGGTCGAAGTCGAAACCGTGCAGCTCGTCGGCCACCTGGATGACACCACCGGCGTTCACCACGTAGTCCGGCGCGTAGAGGATGCCGCGGCCGTCCAGGTCCTTCTCCACGCCCGGGTGGGCCAGCTGGTTGTTGGCCGCGCCGCACACCACCTTCGCGGTCAGGACGGGCACCGTGGCGTCGTCCAGGGCGCCACCGAGCGCGCACGGGGCGTAGACGTCCAGGTCGGCGCGGATCAGCGCCTCGGTGTCCCGGACCGCCTGGACGCGGGGGTGGCGGGCCAGCACGCGGTCCACCGAGTCGGTGCGCACATCCGTGACCACGACCTCGGCGCCGTCCTCCAGCAGGTGCTCCACCAGGTGGCGGCCGACCTTGCCGACCCCCGCGATGCCGACCCGGCGGCCGCGCAGCGTGGGCGCGCCCCAGGACGCCTGGGCGCTCGCCCGCATCCCCTGGAAGACGCCGAAGGCGGTCAGCACCGAGGAGTCCCCGGCGCCGCCGCGTCCGGGGGAGCGGCCGGTGGTCCAGGGGCACTCGCGGGCGACGACGTCCATGTCGGCCACATAGGTGCCCACGTCACAGGCGGTGACGTAGCGACCGCCGAGGGAGGCCACGAAGCGGCCGTAGGCGAGCAGCAGCTTCTCGGTCTTGATCTCCTCGGGATCGCCGAGGATCACGGCCTTGCCGCCACCGTGGTCGAGCCCGGCGAGCGCGTTCTTGTAGGACATGCCGCGGGCGAGGTTGAGCGCGTCGAGGAGCGCCGCTTCTTCGGGGTGCTCCTCGGAGGCGTAGGCATGGAAGCGGGTGCCGCCGAGGGCCGGGCCCAGGGCGGTGGAGTGGATGGCGATGACGGCCTTGAGGCCGCTCTCCCGGTCCTGGCACAGCAGCACCTGCTCATGCCCGCCGAGATCGGAGCGGAACAGTGTCGAAAGAGGTGAGAGAGGGTTCGGCACGCGACTCTCCGTCGGACCGTCGGCGCTGACGGTGTGACGTACGTCGGTCACGGTGGTGACTCCCATAGGTCGGGGAAGACGCCCTCCTGGCTGGTGGGGAGGGCCGTGGGCAAGAGAGTAAGCCCTGGGGGCCCGGCGGATCGGCCATGTCCCCGACGAGTCCGTATGCCGGGCATGGGACGATGCCGTCAGGCGGGGGTAAGGGAGCCCCTGGCGGTGGTCTCAGCCTTGAGGGAGCGCGTGTGACCTTGGCGTCTTCGGTGATTGTCCCGTACGCGGCGTATCTCCGGGTCTATGAGCCACTGGCAGCGTTCCCGGAGCCGGAGAGATCGCACTGGGCGCGGTATGCCAAGCGCGACGACCTGCCCGGCGCGCAGGACGAGCTGCGCCGCTCGCTCGCGGACCTGCTGCCGGTCCCCCCGGTGGCGGTTCCGGTGCACGAGAGCGCGGACGCCTTCGTGGCGCTCGTGGACGGCGTCACCTGCGTCTGCCCGTGGCGCACCCGGCTGCGGGGCTGGCTGGCCCTGGAGGAGCTGCCGGAGCGCCTCCCCGGGCCCCTTCTGGACGCGGCCCTGCCCCCGGTGGTGCGCCGGCAGGCGGTGGCCGACTTCGAGCGGTGGCTGGAGCGGAATCCGGACGCCCGGCCGTGGATCCGCTCGGCCACCTGGCATGTGCCGGTGCGCTGGTTCGTGCTCTTCGGGGACGAGGAGCGCGAGTTCACCAAGGGTGACGACGGTCTCATCCTCCGTTACCGCACTCCAATGGTCCAGGCCAGGCGCCGGGTGGCGCGTGGGCTTAAGGTGCTCAAGGAGGCCCTCGGCGAAGGGCCGCTGATCGACGGGCTGGTGGACGTCGGCCGGTGGCTCGAGGAGTTCCACCCCCGGTCGTTGGTCGAGCTGGACTACGGCGGCCTGGTGCACGCGCTGCCGGCCGGGCAACTGGAGGACGACCACTCGGCTGCGGATGTGGCGGAGGGCCTGGCGGCGCTCCGCGACGGGGACGGGGAGCGTGCGGGCGTCGCGTACGAGCGGCTGACCGACCGCTGGAGCGTGGTCCGCGGGCGGCAGAACGCGAGCTGAACGCCCGGTCGAACGGGCGCCGGGTGACCGGTTGAGCGGTTCGCCGGAACAGAGGGGACGTAGGTCCCGATCCGGGCCATTGCCTCAATCGTGACCTAAAGCACTGACTTCGGGCCTTGCGGTAATCACCCACCCTCGTGTCAAAATAGGACAAGGAGTCCGGTAGGGGCTCCTTCCGTCCAACTATGGGCGGATTCATCGGTATTGCACTCCTTGACGGATCTGATGACCCCTGATCCTGTTGTGACTGATCGTCACGGCCATGTGACAGTCCGTTATGGCATGGTCCATCGGCTTCCGTCGAGGTTGGTCACCTGAGAGGGCAATTCCATCGGTTTGGCCGACGGGGCTGGACAGATGGTGTAGTTGTAGTGCCGAGGACAAGCCGTTCGTCCTATAACCGACTCGGCCCGCGTCCGCCATTTCGGGCAACGTGGGTCAAGGTGCAGAATTTAGAGGAAAGAACCGTGATGGTTCGGTTCTCCCGAGGAGGCCGCTCATGACCGCTCGCACCCCTGATGCCGAGCCGCTGCTGACCCCGGCTGAGGTTGCCACGATGTTCCGCGTGGACCCGAAGACGGTCACTCGCTGGGCGAAGGCAGGCAAGCTCACGTCGATTCGTACGCTCGGAGGGCATCGGCGCTACCGCGAAGCGGAGGTCCGTGCTCTTCTTGCGGGCATCCCGCAGCAGCGCAGCGAGGGCTGAACAACCGCATAACCGGGCATTTCCGGGCCCCCCAGCCCGGCTTTCGCCTGTATAGCTCCACCACGACGGGTGCCTGCCCCAACAGGCCCTCCACCGCTCGACATGGGTGCGTCGTTGATCGCGCTGGACTCCGCCGGGTCCGGCGCGATCTTTTTATGCCCTGGGGACGGCCTTCCGGAGGGTGGATCCAGGGGGCCTCAAGTGCCCTTGGAAGCGCAATCGTTCGGGTTGTGCGGGGTGGTCCGCAAGGGGCTCGGGGAAGCTCGCGGAGCGCTTTCGGGGGGCTCGCGAGGGTCATGGACAGAGGGTGCAATTGCACATATTAAATTGACCCATGGTGAGCGGGGTGTAAGTTCCCTCACTCCGGAAACTCATTCGGTGACTCCCGTCACACTCCCCAACCCTTGCTCCGTGCCCAGTAGTTGCGCTAAAAGGCAACTGCGGTAAGGGCTTACCGAGTTGGCGGTGGCGAGGCCGCCGTCGCCTCCTCGGGCTTCTCGTGTTCGGCCCTGTCAGCCGCCTCGTCGGCCGCCGAGTGCTCCATTGCCAGCCGCAGCAGGCGATGGCAGATCGGACAGTGCCGGGTGAAGTGGCGGTTGCCCGCGGCGGCCGCCAGATGGGCGCGGAGCAGCGCCCTGGTCTCATGCTTCGCGGACGTCGTCATACGCCGCACCTCCCGCGCACCCCTTTTAGTTTGGGTACCTCTGTGCGTGGTGTGCCGTCAAGACGCGGAAGGCCCGGATCCAGATACGGATCCGGGCCTTCCGGGTAAGCGGTCCTGACGGGATTTGAACCCGCGGCCTCCACCTTGACAGGGTGGCGAGCACTCCAAACTGCTCCACAGGACCAACAGTGACGCTTGCGGCTTCGCCGCCGTGCGCCGCGCCGTGTGCGCTGCGATGCAGACTCTACAGCAGGTCAGGGGGTGCGGTCGAACTCGCGCCCGGCGGGGTCCCGGCGGCCCGCCGGGACCCCGGGACACCCTTACGGAGCCGCCGCGTCGATGGCCTTGACGATGCGCTTGTCGGACACCGGATAGGCCGTGCCGAGGGCGTGCGCGAAGTAGCTGACCCGCAGCTCCTCGATCATCCAGCGGATCTCCAGCGCCTCCTGGGGCACCGGGCGCCCCGGCGGGAACTGCTCCAGCAGCCAGGCGTACTCGTCGCGCATCTCCCGCACCTTCGCCATCCGGGAGCGGTCCCGCTCGGCGTTGCCCGGAAGCTGCTGGAGCCGCCGGTCCACGGCCACCAGATAGCGCATGAGGTCCGGAAGCCGCCGTACGCCGTGGGCGGTCACGAAACCCGGCGTGATGAGCTCCGAGAGCTGCTCCCTGATGTCCGTGAGGGACGTCAGCAGCACCGGGCTGCTGGTGGCCTTCAACCGCCGCTCGCACGACTGCCAGGCCGCCAGCACCTCCTGGACCTTGCGCACGGTGTCCAGCGTGGCGTCCATGATGTCGCTGCGGACGGCGTCGAAGAGCTTGCGGAACGATTCCTCGTCCCAGACCGGGCCGCCACGGGCCGCGATCAGCCGGTCGGCCGCCGCGGCCACGCAGTCGTCGAACAGCGCCTGCACACTGCCGTGCGGGCTGCTGGAGAGGGCCAGCTTGGCCTGGTTGGAGAGCTTGCCCTGGACGAACTTCGCCGGGTTGGACGGCAGCTGGAGCAGGATCAGCCGACGCGTCCCCCGCCACATCGCCTCCCGCTGCTCGGCCTCGGTGTCGAAGAGCCGTACGGCCACCGAGGAGCCCTCGTCGACGAGCGCCGGATACGCCTTGACCGGCTGGCCGCCGCGGCGCGTCTCGAAGGTGCGCGGCAGCGTGCCGACCGTCCACCGGGTCAGCCCGCCGCGCTGCTCGATCCCCACGGCCTCCTTGGAGGACTCGAACGCCTTGGAGATCGCGGCCCGCGTCTTGGGCCGCAGCCGCTGCCGCAGCGCCTCCAAGTCCTTGTCCTCGGCCAGCTTGCGGCGCCGCTCGTCCACCACCCGGAAGGTGATCTTCAGGTGGTCGGGGACCTTTGCCAGGTCCCAGTCCTCCGGCTCGATCGTCACGCCCACCATCCGCTGGAGCTCCCGCCCCAGCGCCGCCGTCAGCGGCTCCTGGAGGGGGACAGCGCTTTCCAGGAAGCGCTTGGCGTAGTTGGGCGCCGGGACGTAGTGCCGGCGGACCGGTTTGGGCAGCGAGCGGATCAGCTCGGTGACCAGATCCTCGCGCAGCCCCGGGATCTGCCAGTCGAAGCCGTCCGGGGTGACCTGGTTGAGCACCTGGAGCGGGATGTGGACGGTCACACCGTCCGCGTCCGCCCCCGGCTCGAACTGATACGTCACCTTGAACTTGAGCTTCCCCTGGCGCCAGGAGTCCGGATAGGCGTCCTTGGTGACGCCCTGCGCCCGCTCGTTGATGAGCATCGACTTCTCGAAGTTGAGAAGCTCCGGCTCCTCGCGCCGCTTGTGCTTCCACCAGGAGTCGAAGTGGGCGCCGGAGACCACATGCTCGGGGATCCGCTGATCGTAGAAGTCGAAGAGCGTCTCGTCGTCCACGAGGATGTCGCGCCGCCGGGCGCGGTGCTCCAGCTCCTCGACCTCGCCCAGCAGCTTGCGGTTGTCGTGGAAGAACTGGTGGTGGGTGCGCCAGTCGCCCTCCACCAGGGCGTTGCGGATGAACAGATCGCGGCTGGTCTCGGGGTCGATCCGGCCGTAGTTGACCTTCCGCTGGGCGACGATCGGCACCCCGTAGAGCGTCACCCGCTCATACGCCATCACCGCGGCCTGCTTCTGCTCCCAGTGCGGTTCGCTGTAGGTGCGCTTGACCAGGTGCTGGGCGAGCGGCTCGATCCACTCCGGCTCGATCCTCGCGTTGACCCGCGCCCACAGCCGGGAGGTCTCCACCAGCTCGGCCGACATCACCCAGCGCGGCGGCTTCTTGAACAGCGCCGAGCCGGGGAAGACCGCGAACTTGGCGCTGCGCGCGCCCACGTACTCGTTCTTCTCGGTGTCTTTGAGCCCGACGTGCGACAGCAGCCCGGCCAGCAGTGACGTATGGACGCGGTCGGGCGCCGCGTCCTGCTCGGACATGTGGATGTCCATGGTCCTGGCGACCGTGCGCAGCTGGCTGTAGATGTCCTGCCATTCGCGTATGCGCAGGTAGTTGAGGTACTCATGGCGGCACATCCGGCGGAAGGCGGAGGAGGACAGCTCCTTCTGCCGCTCCCGGACGTAACGCCACAGATTGAGGAAGGCCAGGAAGTCGCTGGACTCGTCCTTGAAGCGGGCGTGGCTCTGATCCGCCTGCTGCTGCTTGTCCGAGGGGCGCTCCCGCGGGTCCTGGATGGACAGCGCCGCCGCGATCACCATGACCTCGCGGACACAGCCGTTGCGATCCGCCTCCAGCACCATCCGGGCCAGCCGCGGGTCCACCGGCAGCTGGGCCAGCTTCCGGCCGACCTGGGTGAGCCTCTTGCGCGGGTCCTTCTGCTTGCTGTCCAGGGCGTGCAGCTCCTCCAGGAGCTGGACGCCGTCCTTGATGTTGCGGCGGTCCGGCGGGTCGATGAAGGGGAACTTCTCGATGTCGCCGAGGCCGGCGGCGGTCATCTGGAGGATGACGGAGGCGAGGTTGGTCCGCAGGATCTCGGCGTCGGTGAACTCCGGGCGGGTGACGAAGTCGTCCTCGGAGTACAGCCGGATACAGATGCCGTCGCTGGTCCGGCCGCAGCGGCCCTTGCGCTGATTGGCGCTGGCCTGGGAGATCGGCTCGATGGGCAGCCGCTGGACCTTGGTGCGATGGCTGTAGCGGGAGATCCGGGCGGTGCCCGGGTCGATCACATAGCGGATGCCGGGGACGGTCAGCGAGGTCTCGGCCACGTTCGTCGCCAGCACGATCCGGCGGCCGGTGTGTCTCTGGAAGACCCGGTGCTGCTCGGCGTGCGACAGCCGCGCGTACAGCGGGAGCACCTCGGTGACCGGGAGCTTCTTCTTGTTCAGCGCGTCGGCGGTGTCGCGGATCTCCCGCTCGCCGGAGAGGAAGACCAGGATGTCGCCCGGGCCCTCGGCCTGGAGCTCGTCGACCGCGTCGCAGATCGCGGTGATCTGGTCGCGGTCGCTGTCCTCGCCGCCCTCCTCGAGCAGCGGGCGGTAGCGCACCTCGACCGGATATGTACGCCCGCTGACCTCGACGATCGGCGCGTCGCCGAAATGGCGGGAGAAGCGCTCGGGGTCGATGGTGGCGGAGGTGATCACGACCTTGAGGTCGGGGCGGCGGGGCAGCAGCTGGGCCAGATAGCCGAGCAGGAAGTCGATGTTGAGGCTGCGCTCATGGGCCTCGTCGATGATGATCGTGTCGTACTGGCGCAGCTCGCGGTCGGTCTGGATCTCGGCGAGCAGAATGCCGTCGGTCATCAGCTTGACGTGGGTGTCCTGGCCCACCTGGTCGGTGAAGCGGACCTTCCAGCCGACGGACTCGCCGAGCGGCGACCGCATCTCCTCGGCGATGCGCTCGGCCACGGTGCGGGCCGCGATCCGGCGTGGCTGCGTATGGCCGATGAGGCCCTTGACGCCGCGCCCCAGCTCCAGACAGATCTTCGGAATCTGGGTGGTCTTCCCGGAGCCGGTCTCACCCGCGACGATCACCACTTGGTGATCCCGGACGGCCTCGAGGATCGCGTCCTTCTTCTGGCTGACCGGCAGTTCTTCCGGATAGGTGATGGCCGGCACCGCGGCGCGGCGGTCCGCGACCCGCAGCTCGGCACGCGTCATCTCCTCGGCGATCTCGCCGAGCACGGCCGCACGGGCCTCGGGTTTACGGATCCGGCGCGCACCGTCGAGCCGGCGTCCCAGCCGCTGCTGGTCGCGCAGCATCAGCTCGGGCAGCCGCTCCAGCAGGGCGGGCAGGGCGGGGGCAGGCGTGGTGGACATACGGACCCCAGGATCTCACCTCCGGAAAACGGCTGGCGAACCATTTCCGTCCGCGCCGCGTCGTGCGATATGTGCGATACGTACGGGTTCACCGCTTTAGCGTGATCTCATGGCCGATGACCTGGCGCAGCGCCCCGACCCCGAACGCCGATCACCGCGATGGTGGTGGAGGGCCTTCAAGCGGTCCCCCTGCTTCCCCGCGACCGTCATCGTGTTGATCATCTCCGCGGGTGCGGGGCTCTTCGCGGGCTCGTACACCTACGCCTTCGCGAACCCCACCCCCCGGAACGTCCCCACCGCCGTCGTGGTCCCCGATCACGGCGCCGCCCCGCTGAACCGGTTCCTCGCCGGGATGGAGCAGGCCCTGAACGCCTCCCTCCGGCTGCGTCCCTACCCGACCTACGCCGAGGCCCGCTGGTCCCTGGAGGAGCAGCGGGTCTTCGCGGTCCTTCAGGTACGCGGCCGCGGCGTGCGGATGGACGTCGCGAGCGCGGCCGGGGCGACCGTCGCCCAGGTGCTCGGCCAGGCCGCGGGCAAGGTCGGCCGGGTCTCCGGGGTGCCGGTCACGGTCAAGGACGTGAAACCGCTGCAGCCCGGCGATCCGCGCGGCCTCGCGGTCTTCTACATCTCCCTGGCCGCCACGATCATCGGCTTCCTCGGCGCCATCCAGCTCAGCGTGAACGCCTCCGAGCTCAACCCGGCCGAGCGGATCGCCTTCATGATCGCGTACGCCCTGCTCGGCGGGTTCACCATCGCGGTGATCGTCGACCAGGGGCTGGGCGCGCTCCAGCTCCCCTTCCCGGAGTCCTGGGCGATCCTGGCGCTGACGATGTTCACCTCGGGGCTGGTGTTCTCGATGTTCAACGTCCTCTTCGGGCGCTGGGCGCTCATCCCCACCTGGGGTCTGATGGTGCTCCTCGGCAACCCCTCTTCCGGCGGCGCCGTCTCCTGGCCCCTGCTCCCCTCCCTCCTCGGCGCCGTCGGCCGCTGGCTCCCACCGGGCGCCTCGGTCAACGCCCAGCACACCGCGATCTACTTCCGCGCCCACCAGCACGCCTTTCCGTTCCTGGTGCTGGTGGCCTGGTGTCTGCTGTCCGCCGTGGTCTTCTGGACCTGGCGCCACCGCCACCCGGGCGGACGACCGCCTAGGGCGACACCGACGCGGTGCTGAGGGGGGCGGCCGTAAGGGGGCAGGCGATGGGGTGCACGGACACACGAAAAAGTCCCTCCCCCGCGATCAGGGGAGGGACTTTTTTCAAGGAGCGCCGAGCAGGCCTTGCACCTACATCCCTCGTTTGGAGACGAGTATCTTTCCTTAGACGACCGACGCATCAACTCCCGCCCTCCGGGGCGGCGTTGCGAGATCAACTATACCCCATCCGGGGGGTCACAGCCGCCACAGCGGAGCGTCGTACCGCTCGGGCTGGGTCCCGATCAGCAGGGCCCGCAGATCGGCGCGTTGGACCCCGCTCAGCCCGAGGACTTCGGTGAGACGGCGGAACGTGGTGTGGCTGACCCCGCGGGCGCGGGCCTCCTCCGCGAAGCGGGCGACCCCGGCGAGTACGGCCCTGGGCCGGAACGGACCCTCGGGCGCCGCCCCGAACCGCGCGGCCTTCTCCCGTTCGTAGTCGATCTCCGAGTAGCCGCAGATCTCCCGGCAGTGCCGCTCGGCCTCGGCGAGTCCGGTGGTGTCGGCGATGGCTCCGGCCAGCCGGTTCCGGCGAAACGCGGTGTCGAGATCCGCCTCATGGACCACGGCGCCGTCGTCCGTCAGGGGAATGGTCAGCCCCGCGTCCCGTACCTCGCACAGCCCGCGCACTCCCCGCGCCGCGGCCGTGAGCATGCCGGTGGCCTCCGACGGATGCCATTCCATGACGGGGCCGATGGGCGCGACATCGCCGGCGGTCAGCGTATGGAACACCCGCTCCAGCCGTTCGTGCAGCACCTCCACCGGAAGCTCCCCGTCCAGCCCCGGCCCGGCGACCAGCAGCCGGATCTCCGCGTTCACCTGCGCACACGCGGCGAGCGACAGCGCGTCGCCGAGCGGGCTCCGCAGCGTCGGCTCATCGCCGTGCGCGAGGATGTCGCCGCCCACGTCCAGCAGGTCGATCGACGCCGGGGCCAGATGCTCGATCAGCTCCTCCAACTGCCGGACCATACCCTCCACCCCGTGGTGGGGGTCGAGCAGGGCGAAGGTGTGCGGCAGTTCGGCGGCCAGCCGGGGCAGTGTGGACCCGGCGGGCGCCACCGGCTTCGCGTCCCCGGGCACGGCGTACACGCTCGGCGTCAGCGCCAGCAGACCGGTGAAGTCGGCCGCTGCCCGGGGCCCGGGGACGGGGTCGACGAGCAGTCGGTCCCAGGCGTAGGTCAGGACCACCGCCCGGTCATCGCCCGTCCCGCGCCCGTACAGAACCCGGTCGAGCACCGCGGCGGCCACCGCGTCCCCGCCTCCTCCGCCCGCCACGATCAGCCGCGTCATCCGCCCAGCGTACGGCGGGAACGGACAATTCCGTCGTACGAGACGCTGTCGTCGGTGCCGTGCTTGTCAGTGCCGCGGTCGTCAGTGTGCGGTGAGCCCGCCGTCGACCACGAGCTCCGAGCCGGTGACGAACGACGACTCGTCGCTCGCGAGGAACAGCATCGCCGGTGCGATCTCGTCCGCCCGGCCCGCGCGGGCCATCGGCGTCCGTACGATGTCCGGCTGCTGATCGCCCTGCTCGTCCAGGAGGTCCTGGATCATCGGGGTCGCGATCACCCCCGGGTGCAGTGAGTTGATCCGGACGTTGTCGCGGGCGTACTCGACCGCCGCGGTCTTCGACAGCAGCCGGACGGCGCCCTTCGACGCCTGGTACGCGGCCGCCGCACCGCTGCCCACCAGCCCCAGCACCGAGGATGTGTTGATCACCGACCCCCTGCCGCTCGCGCGCAACAGCGGCATGGCCGCCTTCATCCCCAGCCAGGTGCCCTTCTGGTTCACCTCGATGACGCGGTCCCAGGACGCCTCATCGGTGCCCTCGATGCCCGGCCAGTCCAGGATCCCGGCGATGTTGACCAGCACGTCCAGACGGCCGAAGCGCTCCCGTACGGTGGCGATCACATCGCCCCACGCCTCCGCCGAGGCGACGTCCAGCGCGGCCGAGGCCACGTCGCCGCCGCCGCGCTCCTCGATCCGTTCCTCCAGGGCCTTCAGGGGCTCCGGGGCCACATCGGTGAGGAGCAGCCGTGCTCCCTCCTGTGCGAAGAGTTCGGCGGTGGCCGCGCCGATCCCGCCCGTCGCGCCGGTGATCAGCGCGACCTTGCCGTGCAGGCGTCCGGACATGGGTGCTCCGTTCCTCGTCTCGCTCCGCGACCCGGGATTCGACCCGAATCCCGACCCAGTCTGCGCAGGTCAGCGAGGGTCAACCAGGACGCGCGCCGCCTGGGTGCGACACACCCAGGCGGCGATACGGGAACGAGGTCGACGGGTCCGTCAGACGGTCTGGGACTTCGCCTCGGCCCCCTCGGGCTCGTCCGGTTCCTCCGCCTCCTCCCGACCCTTGCGGCGCTTGAGAACGGCCGGGTTGGTCTCGGGAGCGGCCGCCACGGCGAAGACCGTGACCGCGCCCATGATGACCAGGAACAGCGCGATCGGCCAGGAGGCCCCCGACCACGCGAGCAGCGCGGTGGCGATGATGGGGGAGAACCCGCCGACGATCATCGACGCGAGCTCATGCCCCAGGGCGAGCCCGCTGTAGGCCACCCGGCTGGCGAAGAGTTCGGTGAAGAACGCCGGCTGGGTACCGATCATCGCCCCGTGGCCGATGACGACCGCCACGAAGATCGCCACGAAGATCAGCACCGGGTTGCGCGAGTCGAACATCGCGAAGAACGGATAGGCCCAGACGATCACCGCGATCGCGCCCCCGATATACACCGGGCGGCGTCCGATGCGATCGGAGAGCGCCCCGAACACCGGCATCGCGAACGACTCGAACAGCATCCCCACCACGAGCGCGGCCAGCACCACCCCCTTGCCCACCCCGACCTCGGCCGCGTAGGAGAGGCTGAAGGTGAGGAAGAGATAGCTCGCACCGGTTTCGGCGACCCGCGCCCCGAAGGCGATCAGTATCGACTTGGGGTGGGTGCGGATGACGTCGAGTAGCGGCGGACGGGACTTCTCCGGTTCCGACTCGGTCTCCCGGAATGCGGGCGTCTCCATGATCCGGAGCCGGATCAGCAGCCCGACGGCGGTGAGCAGGATGCCGACCACGAACGGAATGCGCCATCCCCAGGCGAGGAAGGACTCCTTGGTGGTCACCGACTGGGTGAGTGCGTAGGCGGAGGCGGAGAGGACGAACCCGAGCCCGACACCGGTCTGGCTCCAGGCCGAGTAGAAGCCGCGGCGGTGGCTCGGCGCGTGTTCGCTGACGATCAGCACCCCACCGCCCCACTCACCGCCGACGGCGATGCCCTGCACGATTCGCAGCGTTATCAGCAGCACCGGCGCCCAGACCCCGATGGTGGCGTACGTGGGCAGCAGGCCGATCAGACAGGTCGCGACGCCCATGATCACCAGAGTGGTCACCAGCATCGACTTACGGCCGATCCGGTCACCGAAGTGCCCGAAGATGATGCCGCCCAGCGGCCGGGAGAGGAACCCCACCGCGTTGGTGCCGAAGGCGGCGATCGTTCCCACCAGCGGATCGAAGGTCGGGAAGAAGAGGGAGTTGAAGACGAGCGCGGCGGCCGTGCCGTAGAGGAAGAAGTCGTACCACTCCAATGCGCTACCGAACAAACTTGCGATCGCCGCCTTGCGGACTTCGCGCTGGGTGTCCTTCACGTCTGCCATGTCGGCTCTCCAATGGCCGCTTCGGATGGGATCAAGACCTGCGGCTCGGGTGTGTTGGGGGATTGTTCGCATCTGGTTCCCATGGCGGGAATGGCGGCGTTCCGCTCACCGGGACAGGACGCGAACCGGCCGCCTTCGGCCGTTCAGGAGAGCTGCACCCGTACGCCTCTCCCACGTCCCACGTTCGTGGGATTTGCATACTTTCATGCCTTACTCTCCGCTTGGCCTGGTCACGCCTTCACGGTGGGGGTCCCGTCCGGGGGCCCGTGACGAAGGGAAGACACACATGCGTGGAAGGCTCGTCATCGCTGCCGCGGCATTGACCATGGCGCTGACGCCAGGCGTCGCGTCGGCGACACAGGACGGCGACGACCAGACGACCGGCTCTTACAGCGCCGAGGCGACCAAGCCCCGAGACTCCGAGGGGCCCGAGTCGCACGGCTCCGAGGCGACCACGTCGGAAAGCTACGAGGGGACCGAGTCCCAGGGCTCCGAGGCGACCGGTTCCGCCGGCTCCGAGGCGACGGCCGCCCAGAGCGACGAGGCGACCGATTCCCAGAGCCACGAGTCGACGGCCTCCCAGAGCTCAGAGGCGACCGCTTCCCACGAAGCCCCCCGCCCCGACGAGGGGGTGCCCGGCTACGAGGTGGTCACCCTGCCCAATGAGAACGTCCCGAACTTCCAGCGGCGCACGGTGTACTGCCCGCCGGGGAAGAAGGTCATCGGCGGCGGTGCCGAGGCCCGGGGCGACACCGCCATCCTCGTCGGCAGCTTCCCCACCAATGACGCACGGGGCTGGATCGGGCTGGGCCGCCAGACCTCCACCGACAACGTGGGCATCAGCGTCTTCGCGATCTGCGCCTACGTCTGATCGTTCATGCGGGACAGGCGCCCCCGTGGGCGTCGCAGACAAGGAAGAAGCCCCCTCCGGATACACCGGGAGGGGGCTGTGCCCTGGTAGGAGCGGCGGTGGCCGGCTTACTCCGGCGCGCTGACCGGGCCGACGAAGGTCCCCGGGCGGGTGGCGCCCGACTGGTCCAGCAGCGCACCGCCGTACGGCCAGTCCAGCGAGAGGTTCGTCTCCTCGTTCGGCGGGGTGATCACGACCTGATCCGGTGCGAACTTCTTGTCGTCGTCGCGGGTCGACGCCAGGAAGGTGATGTCGAAGGTGACCCGACCGCCGGCTTCCACCCGGACCGGCTTCGGCTTGTCGTCCGTGCGCCGCAGGTCCCAGGTCTCGCCGTGCTCGGTCTGGAGCTGGACGCCGGGGAAGCCGACCATGGCGCAGTCGGAGCTACCGGTGTTCTTCAGCACCACCCGGGCGGTCTGCTGCCCGTCGTACTCCATGTCCGGACCGCCCTCGAAGCTCGACCACGCCGCCTCCAGTTGGTCGCTGGTGCAGCGGCTCGCCGACGAGGAGCCGCCCGAGGCGCTGCCCGCCTTGGCGTCGATGTCCTCACCGGAGCCACCGGTCGAGCCCGAGCCACCGCCAGAGCCCCCCGACGTGCCGTTCGCGGTCGCCGAGGGCGAGCCCCCCTTGGCGTCGCTGTCCGATTCGCCGCCTCCGCAGGCCGTGAGCGAGAACGCGGCAGCGGCGATCAGCGAGGCGACGGCGACGGTGCGGGTGCGACGGAGAACGGTCGTGCGCGACATGGGATCCCCCCAGGGATGGTTGACGTGTGGGCCGAGGACGCGGCGCGTTGTCCACGGTGCGTTCCGCGTCCTGGAAACAACCCTGCTCGCCGCCGCTGCCGATCGGCTAACCCACGGCTAACACGCCGCTGTCACGCTCAACACGGTGATCCCGAAGCCCTCCCCTCCCCGGCCAACGAAGAAGCCCCCTCCGGATGCACCGGGAGGGGGCTTTGCCCTGGTAGGGGCTGCGGTGGCTGGGGCCGGGGTCGAACCGGCGACCTTCCGCTTTTCAGGCGGGGTACGGCGACGCCCGGCGCCTGTTTCGCCCGGCCCGGCGGTCCGCTGACGTCCGCCGCTGGCGTCGGCGTACGCGGCCGTTGGCGTCACGACTGGCGTCAGGTGACCTCTTCGCCCGAACGTCGGGCGGGGCGATTGCTGGGGTCTGCTGGGCTGTGCCAGTGGGGGCGCCTGGAGAGGCTGAAGGTCGGTCGCGGTCTTGCTGGTTGCTGCACTCCGCTGCTGTACAGCACTCGCTGACCACCGCCTTACAAGTTCGTCGCCACTGATGTGGCAATCGGTCCGGCCGCACCGCGCTCCAGCCTGCCCGGTGCGCGGACGACTCACGCGATACGGCGATGTGCGCCCCCGTTGCCGTCAACGGCTGCCGTCAGACAACCAGTTCGAGCAGGCCCCTGGCACAGATCACGGAAGCGGCCCAGCCTCGTACTCACACCGGCCCACCGGCGAGCGTCCTGTGCCACGCCCACGTCCCCGACCATCAAAAGCCCACGCCACAGCCCACGACCATGGGATCAGGCAACGGGGCGAGTCACACTATCCCACCACTTCAAGATGCACCCACGTGCTATGTAACCGAACATATGCAGATGCGTCGGAAGATCCTTGGCCGCGAGTAAACTCGACTCACTCTCTTTCGAATTTCACCTCACGGAACTTGCGCATACTCCGGGGCCCTCTTCCGTGGCGACCCTGGGCAGAATTTCTCTGTAAATTTCAGAAATCGATTCGCAGCCTTAATTATGCTTACCGGTTCCTTCGTGACCCCTTTCAGTAAACATTCCCCTCCCGCTTCCTTTATTTTACGAGCGAGGCCCGGCTTTTCCACGGTCGGGACTTCAGTAGGGCTCCCTTATGAAATAGCATCACACGACGCGGGGGCCTCCTTTGCCGAGACCAGCAGGAGACACGACAATTCTGGATCACTTTCAGGTGTCCAGAGTGCATCCCTGAATTGTCTAGCTGCTCGCACCAAAGCAACTGAATCTGCCCGCTCTAGGCGGGATACATCCGCACCTAGCTGTCGCTGCCGCCGCACCCCCGGGGGCCGCTGGTCCGGTATGAGCTCATTGCCCTGGAGCTCACCGGCCCCGAAGTCACCCCGGAGCGGCCGATGGACTACGACGAGCGCGGTGAGAAGGTGCGCAGGCAGCGGCTCGGAGCTCTCCAGGCAGTGCTGCTACACACCCCCTACCGCTTATCTGTGGTGCCTCTTCTTGTTCTTGCCATGCCCGCGGGAATTCGGGTCATGGCCACGGCTGGACGAAGGCCCTCCCGGGCGGTGTGAATTGTCGAAGCCGGGTTGGTGTTCTTGCGCATGCAAGGCGAGCCATGCCTGTTTTTCCATCTGCTGCTGCCTTTCCTCCTCAGTCAATATGTTATCCCTTGTCGTCTCTACGCGCTTTTTTTGGACTTTTTCGTGCGCGCGCATGTTGTGTTCGTGACTGCGAGCCGCCTCCACCGTTTTACCCAAAGACTTGGTGTACAGGGTATGGGCTTCTTGTACGTCCGCCAGTGACGCCAGTCCATCCCGGTAGTCTGCCCCCCATTGCCTGTCGCTCTCGCGGAGGGAATCAGAAATTTGTTTGGCTCCATGGTACTGCTGTCTGCTGGCGCATTCCGCATCATAGACCTGGCGCAACCGGTTATCCCCCAGGTAGTCGAAAGCCTGTCCCATCTCTGTCATTTCCTCAAAGTGCCCCTGCTGCCGCCGTCCGACGCGTTCCATGTCATCTTCTATGCTTTCCAGCTTCTGTTCCAGTTCCCTGGAACTTTTTGATGGCATTTCAGCTCCCCTGATCCGAACAAGGTGTTCACATTGCAGTGAGCTATAACGGTCTCGCAGCGCCTTCGGTTCACCCCGTTGGCGCCTCGTTCTATTTCCGCCCCCTGGGACTGGTAGGACGCCGACCTGACCTGCAACCTCAACGGAGCGCCCGAAGCTCGCGCCAGCGCCGGGGCCGTGCCCCGGATGAGTCCAGGTGAAGAAAGGGATGGCGACAAGTGCGAGACAGACAGGGCGAGATGGGTTCGACGCTCGCGGTACCCGAAGCGTCTACGACACGCTGTCCAGCCAGAGCGATACGGGAACCGACGCGGCGCGACCACGGCGGGCTGAGCCACCGCGCGGCAGCAGCTGCTCCCCACCCGCCACGTCCGGAGCGGTACGTCTGCTCACGCGGCCGCATCCGTGACGGCGGCAGTACGGCGGTCGGCCACATCGGGCCGGGGTCGATGGTCGACATGCCCCCGGCCGGGCGCCCCCTCTCCCCGCTGGCCTCTTTGCGCGCACAACAGCGATGCACGCAGTCGGCCGACGGCTGGCCATGTAAGCCGCTCTGCGTAGCCGCCCTTCGACGGCCGGTCAGTTGCGCACGTGGTCCTGGTCGTGTTGCTGCCTCGGCACATCCGCTGCGGCCGGTGGGACGCACCGAGACGGCTGCTCCGGATGCTGGCTGTGTCTGGTGGGGCGTTGAGTTGGGGTGGCGCGCTGAGTGAGCCGGGGGTGCCGCTGAGCGGGGCGGCAGACAGGAGCGGGTGGCGGCCACGGCCGCCAGCGCGCGCGGCCCGCGCAAGCGGGCCGCCTTGAACCCGTAGAGAAGGTTGTAACTCAGTAGCTGTTGGGCTGGTGTCGGGCGATCTTGTGGGTGGTGGGGCATGTGAACTGTTCGGCGCATGCCGGTAGGCGTTGAGCTTCGCGGTGGGCGAGGGGTAGGAAGGTGACCGGGCGGAGGATCCATTCGATGTGGGTGTTTTGCTGGGTGAGGGCGAAAGTGGCCGCTTTCCCGTTGGTGAGGGCGTCTTCGGCTTCTTTGTAGCCGTAGGTGATCCAATCCCATGCCTTGTGGGCTGTTTTCCGGTCGAGTGCTGAGGCGATGGTTCGCACGGTGATGCGGATCCATCGGGTGGCCTCGTTCGGGCTGTTGGTTTCGATGGAGGCGAGTAGGACCGAGCGGGGTCCTGTGGCTGGTGAACGGGTCCAGCATTCGCACCAGTAGCCGGGGCGTAGCAGGGGCCTCAGCATGTGGTTGCTCCTGTCTCGGGTGCTACGAGTTGGGCGGTGACGGTGCGGCCGTGCTGGCTGCCGGTGATGTCGAGGCGGCGGGCGAGTGCCATGACGATGGTTAATCCGCGGCCGTGGGTGTCGTCCGGGTCGGCCTCCGTGTGGCGGGGTTCTTCGGGGTGGCCTCCCTCGTCGGTGACGGAGATCGCGACGGTGCGGGGTGAGAGCGACAGCGTGAGCTGGAAGGTGCCGTAGGCGGTGCCGCTTGCGGTGTGGGTGAGGGCGTTGCTGCCGAGTTCGCTGACGATCAGCTCGGCGTCGTCGGCGCAGGGGTGGTTGCTGAGGATGTCGCGGGTCCAGCGGCGGGCGCGGGTGACTTCTTCTCGGGATCCTGGGCACATCAGGCCCCAAACTCGCAGAGCACTCATATACTCGTCCATACAAGTTCCTTCATGCTGGTAGGGACTATGGGTCGTGGGTGCGTGCTAGATGAGTCGTACGCCGTCGTGGGCACGGACGGCCGGCGGGGATGTGTTGTCGAGCGCGTCCAGGACGCGGATCGCGTATGCCTCGTCGGCGAGCTCGGTGATCTCGTCGCGGGTGGCCCAGAGCAGGGCGCGGGTTTCCGCTCCGGTGGTCGGTGTGCCGTCGATGGCCTCGCAGCGGAAGACCATGGAGACGATCAGGCCGGTCATGTTCTTATAGATGCCGGTGAGGGTCGCGGGATGCGCGATCTTGATGCCGGTCTCTTCGAGGACTTCCCGTTGCAGGGCGTCGGGGATGGTTTCCTCGCGTTCGAGCACGCCGCCGGGCGGTTCCCACTTACCGTTATCGCGTCGCTTGATCAGCAGCGCACGGCCAGCGTCGTCGACGATGACTCCGGCGACGCTCACGGAGTGCGGGCGCTCAGTGCTCACGTTCCTCGGCCCTCTCGGCTGGCTAGGCTCTCCACCGTAGCAATTCGGGTCAGCCGCTCGTCTAGATACCTAAAGGAGTATGTGCGAATGCCTTCTCTGACCTCTGTTCTGGGTGTATTGGACCCGACGAGCGACCGGGCGGTGTTCCGGCAGATCGCCGATGCGCTGCGGGAAGCGATCGACAAGGGCCGCTTCCGGGAGGGCGACAAGCTGCCGTCGGAGACGGAGCTGGTCGAGCACTTCGGTGTCTCGCGGATGACCGTCCGCAACGCTTTGTCGCTGCTCCAGCAAGAGGGGCTGGCTGTGTCTGAGCATGGCAAGGGGGTCTTCGTGCGGCCCCGGCCGCCTGTGCGGCGGCTGGCCTCGGATCGCTTCGCGCGGCGGCATCGGGATCAGGGGAAGGCGGCCTTCACGGTGGAGGCGGAAGCGGCGGGCAGTCGCCCGGAGGTGGACAGCCTGGAGGTGAAGGAGGAGCGGCCGTCGCAGGATATCTCGGCCCGGCTGGGCTCGCCTCGTAAGGTGCTGGCCCGGCGGCGCCGGTATCTGCTGGATGGGCGGCCGGTGGAGTTCGCCACCTCTTATCTGCCGCTCGACCTGGCGCGGAACACTCCGATCGCGCAGCCCAACCCCGGCCCCGGTGGCATCTACGCCCGGCTGGAGGAGATGGGGCACCGCCTGGACCACTTCGATGAGGAGATCCGGGCCCGGATGCCCTCTCCCGCCGAGGTGCGCACGCTCCAGCTTGCCTCCGGTGTGCCAGTGATCCACTTGGTCCGGACCGCCTACGACAGCGAGGGGCGGGCAGTGGAGGTGTGCGACACCGTGATGGCCGCCGATGCGTACGTCCTCGCCTACCAGCTTCCTGCCAACTGACGCATGACCGGGGCGTGGTGGCCCCGGGCTGCTTCTTCTGACTCGTACACACGAAGATGCATACTCGTATAGATGAGTGGCTAAGTCATGTGGCATGGTGGCCCCCGTTCCCGCTCGTTCGGGTTCGAAGGCTGCAACTCATCTACACAACTAGGTGCATTGTCGTGAGATTAGGAGAAGTAGTTGCGTTCCATTCGAGTTGAGACCTCCGGTGCCACGGTTCTGCTGACCGAGGCGCCGGAGCCGAAGGTGAAGGACCGGCAGACCGGCGAGATCGCCAAGGACGCGCAGAGCGGTGAGACGCTGATGCGGCTCGGCGTCGTCTACATCGACGGCGGGGAGTCCTCGCTGCTTCAGGTCACCGTGCCGGAGAGCGGCGTGACGGAGGGGCTGGCCCTCGGTGCGCCGGTCACGCTGATCGGCCTGATTGCCCGGCCCTGGGACACCGTGTTCAACGGGCAGCAGCGGCACGGCATCGCCTTCCGGGCCGAGGCCATCGCCCCGGCCGCCATATCGGTCGGTGCGGGGGCCCGAACCTGATGGCTGACGTGATGACGCTGATGGAGGTGGGTGGTCCGGTCGCCGCGACGGTCGGCGGGGCCGCCTACCTCCGGGCCCGGCACCCGGCCGCCTACTGGTCCACGGTCGGGATGCCCATCTCGACGGCCCGGCTGCTGGGGTCGTACGGGTCCGTCATGGACGCGTGCGGGCTGACCGTGCCGCCATCGCGGCTGCGGGCCTGGGCGGTCCAGACGCTCACGCATCGGGAGGTGCGGCCGGTGCCTCCGCGTCGGGGGCTGATCCGTCCGTCGTCGACCGGGCTGCGGGTTCGGCTGCGGCTGGCGCCGGGGCAGGAGCCTGCCGACGTGGCGGCCTCGGCAGAACGGCTGCGGCATGCCTGGGGAGTTCACGGCGCGTACGTGGAGGAGGTCAAGCCGGGTGTGGTTGAGCTGCGGCTGATCGGCTTCGATGTGCTGCGGAAGGTGCGGATGCCGCGCAAGACCGGTGGCGGCTTCCTGAAGGTGCCGGTGGCGCTGCGGGAGGACGCGACGCCGTTCGTCCGGGACTACCGGGCCATCCCGCATCAGCTCACCCTGGGCGCCACGCTGTCGGGCAAGTCGATGTTCCTGCGGCATCTGATAGCCGGGCTCGCCCGGCAACGGGTCGCGCTGGTCGGAATCGACTGCAAGCGGGGTGTCGAGCTGGGCCCTTCGCTCCACGGCTGTCGGCGTTGGCTACCGATCCTGCGCAGGCGGCGGAGTTGCTGCCGGTGCTGGTCGGGCTGATGGAGGACCGGTACGACCTGATCAAGGCCCGGCAGGGCATCGCGCCCAGTACCCCGGACGAGGAGATCACCTCTGACATCTGGGGGCTGCCGGAGGATGAGCGGCCGGTGCCGGTGGTGCTGCTCGTGGACGAGGTGGCCGAGCTGTTCCTGGTCGCCACTCGGAAGGACGAGGATCGGCGGGATGAGATGGTCACCCAGCTCATCCGGCTCGCCCAACTCGGCCGCGCGGCAGGCATCTACCTGGAGGTCTGCGGGCAGCGGTTCGGCGCCGAGTTGGGCAAGGGGGCGACGATGCTGCGGGCTCAGCTGACCGGCCGCGTCTGCCACCGCGTGAACGATGAAGCCTCCGCCAAGATGGCGCTCGGCGACATCGCCCCCGAAGCGGTCGGCGCAGCCTGCGCCATCGCCCCCGAACGGCCCGGTCTTGCGGTCGCCGGTGATACGTCCGGCGGCTGGTCCCGTATCCGTACGCCGTATCTGTCGCTGGCTGAGGCGGCCGAAGTGTGCCGCGAGACCGCTCATCTTGTGCCGGACATGCCCGCGCTCGAACCGTTCCGGCCCGACGTGCCGGCCGTTCCGGTGAGCGCTCCGGCGTCCCTGCTCAAGCCGCTTCCGGCTGCCGAGTAATCCACCCCGTCTGACGGTTGGCGCACCGTACCCGCGCCGTGTCCCTACCCCCGCCATGCCTGAAAGCGAAAGGGAGTCCCTGTGTCCCGTCCCACCATCTCCGAGGTCTCCGCGCTCCTGGCCGACCTGGCCGACTTCCGCACATGCGGGGCCGGGAGCCGCGCCGAGCTGATGCACCGCAAAGCGGACCTGTTGGAGCGCATCGCCGCTGCCCAGCCCGATGACGTTGAGGCCGCTGAGGTCGCCGCCGCTGCTCGCGCCCGTGCCGACGAACTCACCGCAGACGGCTGACTGGACCGGAAGGAGTTCCCACCCATGCGCGCTTACCTGGCGCGGGTTGACGCGGTGTTGGTGCAAGCGGTCATCGCTGCCGCGCTGTCCTTCGCCCACCTGCATGACCTGGCCTCGGCGGCCGGACAGGACGGGTGGAAGGCGTGGGCATACCCGGTCTCCGTTGACCTGCTGCTTGTGGCGGCCTGGCGTCGGCTGCGGTCGGGGGCGTCCAAGGCGGCGGGCTGGTGCTGGTTCGTCGTCGCCCTGGCCGCGTCGCTCGGGGCGAACGTCGCCACCGCCGGGCTACTCGACCTCGCCGACGTACCGGACTGGCTGCGGATCCTCGTCGCCGGGTGGCCCGCCGTCGCCTTCCTCGGCGGAACGCTCCTTGCCCACACCGCACCAGCGACCGAAACCGCGTCGGCCTCGGCCGAACCCACTGAAGCCGTCCCGGTCCCGGCGGCACCGAAAACCGCGGGGCCAACCACTACCCCGGAGCCTGCGCCGCAACAGTCCGCGCCGCACGTTCCGGCCGCGCTCGTCACCCACGCGCGCAAGCTCGCCGACGATCACCACGCCCGTACCGGATCGCCCATCGACCCCGAGACCCTGCGCGCCCGTCTCGGCGTTCCCGCGCCGCTGGCTGACGCCATCGCATCCCGCCTCTGAAGGAGTCCACGATGCTCCGCCGCTTCCGCAACGTCATCCGTATCGGCCCGGTCCGGGTCGGCACCGCGAACGATCAGCGGGGCCGGGTGAAGCACACCGCTGTGTGCACCGCTCCCCGTTGCGACTTCTCCGCCGACTACGACACCCGTGCCGCCGCCGAGCTGGCCGCCCGTACGCACCGCTGCCCCGTCCGCTGAAAGGAGATCGCCCGTGACCGTCAGCCTGCCCCTGGTGCTCGTCCTCGGCGCCGTCGCCTGGATCGCGATCAAGTTCATGGGCGTCCGCCTGTGGGTCGCCGTCGTCATCGCGCTGTTCGGCTTCTGGCTCGCTCACACCGGGCTTGCGCCGTCCGTGGAGTCCGGTACGCGCTCCGGCGTCGACTCCGTCAACGACCAACACGACTAGACGAATAGCTGAGAGGAGATCGCCGTGTTCCGTCCGAAGTACCCCGAAGCCCCTACGCCGTCGATCGTCCATGTGCCCAACGCCGTCCCGGCGGCCCAGCACAGTCACGCCCCGGCCTGCTCCTGCCAACACGCCCCCGCGCCCGCTCCAGCTCGCCCGGCCGGGGTCTTGAGCGGGCTCAACGCCGGAACGGTCGGCGCCGTGGTCACGGTCGGCATCGTCCTGACCGCGCTCCTGGCCGCTGTCGCGGTCACCGCCATATCCGTCGCCGTGGCCGCCGTCGTCATGCGCTCGCTGCTGGCCAGCCAGCGCCGCCGCTGATCCCGCTCGAACACGACTGCCGGGGCGGCCTCGATACCGCCAAGCATCCGCCGTCCCGGCAGCCCAACCCCTCCCCGACCCAAGAGCCGAAAGAGGAGACCCCATCATCACCCGCACCACCCCGCCACCGCTGCCCGAACTCCGCAGCCTGGCAGCACTCGGCACCATGCCCGCACTGCTCCGTCAGCTCTCCGGCCTCGGCGGCTGCACCACCCCGATCCGCCTCGACGGCCACCGAACCGAACACCACCTCAACCAGGACACCGGCGAGATCGGCCGCGTCCTCCGACACCTGGACTCCGCCGAGCTGCCCGCCGGGCATCTGCTGGTCCGCTGCAACAACCGCCGCACCACCCGGTGCCCGGCCTGCGCCGAGACCTACCGCCGCGACACCTTCCACCTGATCACCGCCGGACTACGCGGCGGCAAAGGCACGCCTGAGGAGGTAGCCACGCACCCCCGCGTCTTCGCCACCTTCACCGCACCCAGCTTCGGCCCGGTACACAACCGACCCACAGGCCCAGCCGGTGTTCGCCGTCCGTGCCGGTGCGGTGTCCACCACAGCCAGGAGGACGACGCGCTTGGTACGCCACTCGCCCCGGGCACCTACGACTACGAATCCGCGGTGCTCTGGAACGCTCACGCTGGCCTGCTGTGGCGGCGCTTCTCGATCTACCTGCGGCGGGAGGTCGCCAAGCGGGCCGGGCTCACACAACGGGCCTTCCGCGACTACGCCCGGCTGTCCTTTGCCAAGGTCGCCGAGTACCAGAAGCGCGGCGCCGTCCACTTCCACGCGGTCATCCGGCTTGACGGCCCGGAAGGCGGCGACACCCCGCCGCCAGCCTGGGCCACCACCGATCTGCTGACCGACGCCATCCGCGCTGCCGCAGCCAAAGCGGAGGTGAAAGGGCCTGTGATCGACGACCGGACCCACCGCTTCGCCTTCGGTCATCAGCTCGACGTGCGGCCCATTCGTGGGCCCGAGTTGGACGGCGGAACGGAACTGACCGACCGGGCGGTCGCCGCGTACATCGCCAAGTACGCCACCAAGGGTGCCGAGACAGCGACCGGGGCCCTCGATCGGCCGATACGGCTCATCGCCGAAGTCGCCCAGCTCGACATCAGCGAGCACGCCCGCCGCCTCGTCCGTACCGCCTGGGCTCTCGGCGCGCGCAAGGACCTGGAACACCTCCGTCTCCGTGCCTGGGCTCACATGCTCGGCTTCCGAGGCCACTTCTCCACCAAATCCCGCCGCTACTCCACCACCCTCGGCGCACTCCGCGACGCCCGCGCGGCCTGGCGACGTGCCCAAGCCGCAGCCGTCGACTCCAGCCCGGCCGAGACCACGCTGGTCCTCGCCAACTGGGCCTACGTCGGTAACGGCCTCACCCCCGCCGAGGAATGGCTGGCCGCCACCGTCACCCCCGCCCCCGGAACGGAAGGAGAACCAACCCATGGCTGACGAACTGCTCACCGTGCCGGAGGTGATGGCCCGGCTCAAGATCGGCCGTTCCACGGTCTACGACCTGATCCGGTCCCGGCGCCTGCCCTCCATCACCATCGGCCGTGCCCGGCGCGTCCCGGCCGCCGCACTCCGCGACTTCATCGACCACCAGATTGCCGAGGCCGCCTGATGCCATCGCAGCGCAAGCGCAACCCCAACGGGGCCGGAACGATCAGCAAGCGTAAGGACGGCCGGTACCACGGTCGGGCGTACGTGATCACGGCGTCCGGCATACGCAAGCGCAAGTCCGTGTACGGCGAGACGTGGGAGGAGGTGCACCGCAAGCTGATCGATCTCCAGTCCCAAAATCAGAAGGGGGTGCCCCTGCCCGATACCGATTCGACCCTCGGTGAGTATCTGGCCTACTGGCTGGCCGAAGAAGTCGCCCCCAGCCGACGACCCAAGACGTACCAGGGCTACGAAAGCGTCGTGCGCGTCCACCTGGTCCCCGGCCTGGGTGGCAAGAAGCTCCGCGACCTACGCGCCCAAGAGGTCCGGGTCTGGCTCAACCGGGTGCGCGAAGAGTGCCAGTGCTGCAAGAACGGCTGGGACAAGGAACGGGCAAAGCCGCAGTGCTGCGCCGCTCGCCGCTGCTGTGAGCGCAAGCTGTCGGCCCGCATGGTCCAGTCGATTCACGCCGTGCTGCGGAACGCCCTGGAGCACGCCGTACGCGAGGAGCTGATCATGCGGAACGTCGCCAAGCTCGTGAAGACCCCGGCGCCCTCCTACCGGACCGGCAAGGGGCTCTCACCGGCTCAGGCCAAGCTGGTGCTCAAGGAGCTCCGGGATCATCGCCTGCACGCTCTCTACGTCCTGGCGCTGCTTCTCGGCATGCGGCGCGGTGAGCTGCTGGGCCTGCGCTGGTCGGCGGTGGACCTGGAGCGGGGCACCCTCACCGTGCTGACCAACCTCCAGCGCGTCGGGGGAGAGCTGCGGCTTGTCCTCCCCAAGACGCGGTCTTCCGAGCGCACCATCCCTCTCCCGCCCCTCGCCGTCTCCGCGCTCCGTGCCCACCAGGAGCGTCAGGCGCAGGAGCGGGCGGCGGCCGGCATAACCTGGCGGGAACACGGGCTGGTCTTCCCGTCCCGGATCGGGACGCCGTACGAGCCGGACAACCTGCGCCGGAGCTGGGACCCGGTGCGGAAGCGGCTCGGCCTGGATCTGCGTTTTCATGATCTCCGCCACACCTGCATCACGCTGCTGCTGGATCTTGGCGTCCCTGTGCACGTCGTCCAGCAGATCGCCGGGCACAGCGATCACGGGGTGACCATGCAGGTCTACGCCCATGCCTCGCTCGATGAGCAGCGGAAGGCGCTCGGCCGCCTGGAGGACCGGCTGGCGTAGATCCGGTGATCCGGTGATCCGGCGCCGTTGGTGTCAGCCGTAGGCGTCACAGGCAACGAAGAAGCCCCCTGCCGGGCGGACCGGGAGGGGGCTTTGCCCTGGTGAGGGCTGCGGTGGCTGGGGCCGGGGTCGAACCGGCGACCTTCCGCTTTTCAGGCGGACGCTCGTACCAACTGAGCTACCCAGCCGCAGCGGTCCTGACGGGATTTGAACCCGCGGCCTCCACCTTGACAGGGTGGCGAGCACTCCAAACTGCTCCACAGGACCTTGCGTGTACGAGCACGAGTCTCGCACATGTGGGGTGCGCTCCCAACGGAATTTCCCGCCGTGGATTCGCACTCCTTGCGATCTTTTCGAACCGGGGCCTTGATTTCTCTCCGCCGCGTCGTTGTCGCTGGATCAGCGTATCAGAACTCCGGCCGTGTTCTGACCGCTCACCGGGCGGGCCGGGCCTCGGTCGGTGAGCGGCGGGGCGCGGTCGGAGTTCTGTCCGTCCCGGCCCGGATCAGGGGCGGCCGCCGCGTTCCAGGGGGATCTTTTCGCCCGCCTCGATCGCGACCGGCAGCCGGTTCTCGGTGGGCGGCAGGGGGCAGGTCGCGAGGTCGGTGTAGGCGCAGGGGAGGTTGGTGGCGCGGTTGAAGTCGAGGGTGACGCGGCCGGTCTCGTCGGGGGCGTCGATCTGGAGGGAGCGGTTCGCGGCGTATGTGGTCACCCCCGAGGTGGTGTCGGTGAGGAGCACCATCAGGGCACCGGGCCGCTTGCCGTTGAAGGCGGTGAGCCGGAACGTTTCGCCGTCCAGCTCGAACTCGACCTGTCCGGGTGCGTCGTAGACGTGCTCAAGACCCTCCGCCACGGCGCCCACGGTGATCGCGCGCGGCTCGTCGAAGGGGAGGTAGCGGCCGGGGCGGACCCAGCGGGGGTCGGGGGCGTAGGCGGGGGTGCGGGTGAAGTCGGTGCGGAGGGGGTTGCCGGGGTGGCGGGGGCGGACGATGTCGTGGCCGCCGCGCTTGGCGATCTCGATCACCGCGTCGCCGTACCCCGCGTACAGGCTGGCCCGCTCGGCGATCGCCCCGAAGACGTACCGCCCGTGCACCGCCGTGCCGTCGATCGTCAGCCCCTCGCCGTCGGCGAGCTCGACCACCACGCCCTCCGGGCCGCTGGACCAGGCCCCGGGGGCGTCCTCGAAGCGGGTCGGCTCCGGGCTCAGCCAGCGCAGGCTGGTGATCGCGAGAAATCCATGGGGGTCGGCGAGCGCCTGCTCATGGGTGCGGTGCCAGCGCTCCCACTCCTGCGCGAAGCTCACCCGGTCGACGTCCTGGACGGTCATCTGCGCTCCCTAGCGTGGGGCCTGCGGCGGGTCCGGTGCCGTTGCGTATGTTCAACCGCGTGGCGGAGGGAGGCATTCCGGGAGCTGCGGGGCTGCGGGGGCCGCGGGAGCTACGAGAGCTACGGGAGTCGTTGTGCGGCGCCGCCATGAAAAAAGTCACCGGCAGGTACGTTCCGACCTGCGGTGACTCAAAGAAGGTGGTGCCCCCAACGGGATTCGAACCCGTGCTACCGCCTTGAAAGGGCGGCGTCCTGGGCCACTAGACGATGAGGGCCGATGGCCCACCTGGGCGCCTTGCGGCGCTTTCGGGGACGCGAGAAGCATATGGGATGCCGGTGAGGTTCGCCAAAACGGTTTACGGAGTGGGGGACGTCGGTGTCGCGCCCGGCCGGTTCTCGGCCGGCAGATGTCGGCTGACCTCGGCCTTCGCCAGGCCCAGACCGCCCAGATCGATCTCGTCCCACGCCTGGAGCCGTCGCGTGTCCCGGTCCAGATAGAGGACCGACGCCTGCACCGTGTCCGGTGTGCCGTCGTCCACCGCGCGCAGTCCGCTGCCGCCCGTCGACCCCTCGGTCATCAGCCGGGTGCCGCCGGGGAGCACCTCCGTACGGCGGTGATGGACATGACCGGTGAGGGCGAGCGGCACGGTGCCGTCGGTCTCGCGGGCGGCGATCGGGTTGTGGGCGAGGGCGATGTCGACCGGGGCGCCGGCGGCCTTGCGGTCCCGGATCGCCTCGGCGAGCTGCCGTCCGGCGCTGTGCTCGGCCGCGTCACCGGCGGCCGCGGCGGAGCGGTCGGGGGTGAAATGCGGATCTCCGATGCCCGCGATCCGCAGCCCGGCGACGGTGACCACCTCGCCGTTGTCCGCGACATGCGCCCCCTTGCGCTTGGCGAGGTAGCGCTGGGTCGACGCCGAGTCATGGTTGCCGCGCACCCAGACATAGGGGGCGCCGAGGTCGGAGACGGGGTCGAGGAAGCCGTTCTCGGCGGAGGTGCCGTGGTCCATCGTGTCGCCGGTGTCGATGATCACGTTGACCTTGTACTGCCGCACCAGCGACTGCACGATGTGCCACGCGGCCGGATTGAGATGGACGTCCGAGATGTGCAGCACCCGCATGGTGGTCGGATCGGGCTGGTACGCGGGGAGCGTCGAGGTCGCCTCGTAGAGCTGGGTGACATTGGTCACCAGCCGGGCCAACTCCCGCTGATAGACGTCGAAGTCGGTCACGATGCTGCGCGCGTTGCCCACCACCGAGGGGGCGCTGGACAGCAGCCCGGAGTAGCGCGGCTCCAGTACGGAATTCGGATTCCACGTGGCGTAGACGGCACCGCCGGAGGCGGTCAGCAGTGTGAGCGCGAGCCCTCCGGCGGCCAGCGCCCGGCGGGGGCGGCGGTAGACCGCCAGGCCCAGCGCGGTGGCGCCGAAGACCACGGCGACGCAGGAGCGGACCGCGAGGCCGAGGGTGCCGCGGGTGATGTCGCTCGCGACCTCGTCCTGGAGCCCGGAGAGCCGCTCGGGGTGGTCGACAAGGGCTTGGGACCGTATGGGGTCGAGCCGGTCCACGTCCACGTCCAGGCGGAGCGGGGCGTGGTGGCTGTTCAGCTCGAGCGCGCCCAGCGGGGCCACGTTGATCTTGGTGCCGCCGGTGAGGGACGGCCGCAGCGCCATCCGCGTGTCCATCGGGCCCACGGAGATGTGGACGCTGCCGACCACCAGCAGCCCGATCCAGGCGCCGAGGACGGTCACGGCGGCCAGCCCGGCGGCGCGGACGAGGGGGCCGGCGGGCGCGGTGGGATCGAGCGCCGTGGGGTCGAAGGAGGCGGCGGGGGAGGGGGTGTGCGAGGGGCGGCGGAAGCGGCGGAGAGAAGCGCGGCGGAGGCTGCGGAGAGAAGCGCGGCGGAAGCGGCGAAGAGGGAAGGCGGCCGCGGTGCCCGCGCGCTGAGCGGTGGCACGGAGCAGCCGGAGCGGTTCGCGGGCCATTGGTCCCGTATGCCCGTCCGCACGGGGGCGTATGCCTGGGCGGCGCCGGGGCGGGTCGGCGCCGGGTGGCGGTGCGCCTGGGTGGGGCGGCGCCGGGGGCGGTGCGCCGGGCGGCCGGAGACGTCCGGCGCGGATAGCTCGGCGCCGACGGCTCCTTTCCGGGCCCGGCTGCCCGACAATGGCCTGGTGTTGGAGATGACGCGCGAGGAGTTCGAGGAACTGGTCGCCGAGGCGCTGGACCGGATCCCACCGGAGCTGACACGGCTCATGGACAACGTCGCCGTGTTCGTGGAGGACGAGCCACCGACGGACGATCCCGAGCTGCTCGGGCTCTACGAGGGGACGCCGCTCACCGACCGGGGTGAGTGGTACGCGGGCGTCCTGCCGGACCGGATCACCGTCTACCGGGGGCCGACGCTGCGGCTGAGCGAGACGCGGGAGGACGTCGTCCAGGAGACCGAGGTGACCGTGGTCCACGAGATCGCGCACCACTTCGGGATCGACGACGCGCGGCTGCACACGCTGGGGTACGGCTGATCGCGTCCGGCGCCCCCGGGCCCGCTGGGCCGCGCCCATATCCGTCCCGGCCCCCGCCCACACCCGCCCCCGCCTACGACCGACGCCGGACGCGCGGTCTACGCGACGGGCCGGGTCCGCACCGCATGCGTGTCCTGGGCGGGGTGGGGCCAGTTGAGCAGGGCGTCACATCCCTGCCGTCTGGAGGTGTCCCGCGCATGCCCGGATCCCCATCCCCCGTGCCCGGATCCCCCGCTCCTCGCACCCCCCGGTCCTCCCGTTCCCCCCGGTCCCCCTGGCCCTCCCGGCGCGCGCCCCGTGCCGCCGTGCGCGGGGCGGCGGTCGCGGCGCTCGTGGCCGTCGCCCTGGCGCTGGGCGGCTGTATGAGCATCTCCGACGACCCCGAGCGGCCGGACAAACACCGCGGCTCCCACCAGAAGGGCGAGGGGGCGGACACGGGCGGCGCCGTGGTGCGGTCGGACGGCAGGGGGCGGCCGTACGCCGACTCCGACCGGGACGAGAAGGACGGGAAGGGCAAGAAGGGCGAGAAGGGGAAGAAGAAGGACGGCGAGGACCGGTCGGCCTCGGCCTCCGCGACCGACCCCGGGGCCGAGCCCTCGGCCCCGCCCGGCAAGAAGGGCGCCCCGCACCACCGCCCGGCCCCTTCCGCCCCGCCGCAGCCGGGCGGCGCCACCACGTCCGACGCACCGCCCGCGCCCCGGCCGTCGAGCCCGCCGCCGAGCGCACCGGACCCGAAGCCGACCGCTCCCGAGCCCCCGACCGCGCCCGCCTCCCCTTCGGACCAGCCCGCGGGATGAGCCCGCTGGACCCGCGGGACAGGGCCGCGGGATCAGCCCGCGGGATGGGGCCCAGCCGTCGCCGGCCAGCGCGGATGGAGCGAATTTGCCCTTGAGGGGTGAAGGTGCGTATGGTGGTAGATCGTTTGATCCCATTTGCCCGGCGCCCCGTAGAAGTGCGCCGCGAGGCGCGTTCCTTGCCATCCCGTGGCTGACCGCATAGAGGCGGTCGTTTGCGACAACACACGGAGTTTGGGCGCGTGCCGAGACTCCGGAAGGTTTCGCATTTCGCATGTCCGTTTCCACTGACCACGCCGTCATGCCCGCTCACGAAGAGCCGAACGAGCCGACCGCTCCGAACGAGCCGAGCGAGCTGACGGCTCCGAGCGAGCCGAGCGAGCTCACCGCTCCGAGCGAGCCGAACGAGCTCACCGCTCCGAGCGAGCCGGTTGAGCTGACCGCCCCGGCCGAGCCGTTCGAGCCGTCGGAGCAGGACGAGCAAGCCGCCACGGAAGCCCCCAACACCCCTAAGGCGCCCGACATCACATTCGCCGACCTCGGCCTCACCGAGCAGATCGTCCGCAAGCTGGCGCAGAACGGCGTCACCACGCCCTTCCCGATCCAGGCCGCGACCATCCCCGACGCCCTCGCCGGACGCGACATCCTCGGCCGCGGCCGTACCGGCTCCGGCAAGACCCTCTCGTTCGGCCTCCCGCTGCTGACCACGCTGGCCGGCGGCCACACCGAGAAGAAGCGTCCCCGTGGGCTGATCCTCACCCCGACCCGCGAGCTCGCGATGCAGGTGAGCGACGCGCTGCAGCCGTACGGCGATGTTCTCGGCCTCAAGCTCAAGGTCGTCTGCGGCGGCACCTCGATGGGCAATCAGATCTACGCGCTGGAGCGCGGCGTGGACATCCTGGTCGCCACCCCGGGGCGGCTGCGCGACATCATCGAGCGCGGTGCCGCGTCCCTGGACAAGGTCCAGATCGCGGTCCTCGACGAGGCAGACCAGATGGCCGACATGGGCTTCCTGCCCGAGGTCACCGAGATCCTGGACCTGGTGCCGCAGGGCGGGCAGCGGCTGCTGTTCTCCGCGACGCTCGAGAACGAGATCGACAGCCTCGTCAAGCGCTACCTGGTCGACCCGGTCACCCACGAGGTGGACCCGTCCGCGGGCGCCGTCTCGACCATGACCCACCATGTGCTGATCGTGAAGCCGAAGGACAAGGCGCCGGTCACCGCCGCCATCGCGGCGCGCAAGGGCCGCACGATCATCTTCGTCCGCACCCAGCTCGGCTGCGACCGGGTCGCCGAGCAGCTGTGCGACGCGGGCGTACGCGCCGACGCGCTGCACGGCGGCATGACGCAGGGCGCGCGCACCCGCACCCTGGCCGACTTCAAGGACGGGTACGTCAATGTGCTCGTCGCCACGGACGTCGCCGCGCGCGGTATCCACGTCGATGGCATCGACCTGGTGCTGAACGTGGACCCGGCCGGTGACCACAAGGACTATCTGCACCGCTCCGGCCGTACGGCACGGGCGGGCCAGAGCGGCACCGTCGTCTCGCTGGCCCTGCCGCACCAGCGCCGTCAGATCTTCCGGCTGATGGAGGACGCGGGCGTCGACGCCTCGCGCCACATCGTCGGCGGCGGCGGAGCCTTCGACGAGGACGTGGCCCAGATCACGGGCGCGCGTTCACTCACCGAGGTGCAGGCGGATGCGGCTTCGAACGCGGCCAAGCAGGCCGAGCGCGAGGCGCAGGACCTCACCCGGGAGCTGGAGCGGGCGCAGCGGCGCGCGGCAGAGCTGCGCGAGGAGGCCGACCGGCTGTCCGCGCGGGTGGCGCGCGAGCGCGGCGAGACCGTGACACCGGCGGAGTCCGCGACCGAGGCCGGGGCGGAGACGGTGACCGAGGCCGCCACCGTGACGCTGCCCGCGCAGCGTACGGCGGAGCCCGCGACCGTGCCCGCCGTGAAGGGCGCGGGGGCCGAGGCCGTCGAGGGCGCGGGTGCCGGCGAGGCGCCGCGCCGCTCCTCGTACGACCGCCGGGACAACGACCGGAGCCGGGACGACCGGGGTGGCCGTTCCTTCGAGCGCCGGGACGGCGACCGGGACCGCGGCTTCAACCGCGACCGGCGCGACGACCGCCGCGACGACCGTGGCGGCTTCAACCGCCGGGACGACCGGGGTGGCCGTTCGTACGACCGCCGGGACGGCGACCGGGACCGCGGCTTCAACCGCGACCGGCGCGACGACCGACGGGATGACCGTCGCGACGACCGCTTCGGCCGCGACCGGGACCGGGACCGCCGGGACAACGACCGTGGCTTCGGCCGGGACCGCCGTGACGACCGCTCGTTCGGCCGCGACCGCAGGGACGACCGTGGCGGCTTCAACCGCCGTGACGACCGTGGCGGCAGCCGTCCGTACGAGCGCCGCGACGACCGTGGCCTCGGCCGTGACCGCCGGGACAACAACGACCGTGGTGGCCGCTCCTTCGAGCGCCGCGACCACAACCACCGTGGCGGGGACCGTCCGTTCAACCGGGACCGTCGCGACGACCGTCCGGCCCGCCGTGACGACCACCGGGGCGGTGCCACCGGCGGCGGCCGTTCGTACGAGCGCTCCCACAGCTCGCACGACCGCTCCTTCGACCGCCGTGCCGACAAGCCGCGCTGGAAGCGCAACGGCTGATCGGGCCGTGCTGGAGGCCGTGCAACACCGCGCTGTTGCACGGCCTTTCGCTCCCGGAGGGTATTGGCTCGGGTGTTGGCCCCTCGCCGAGCTATGCTGCGGGGGTGCGGGTCATTAGCTCAATTGGCAGAGCAGTGGACTTTTAATCCAAGGGTTGTGGGTTCGAGTCCCACACGGCCTACCGTTCGACCCCTGGTCAGACGCCATCTGACCGGGGGTCGAAGTCATTTCAAGATCATTAGCTCCACCGAAGCTCCACCGAGTGCACGCAACGCCGGGTGTCCGGGGTGGCGTTGGGAACGGCGAAGGGCCCCCGGTTTCCCGGGGGCCCTTCCCTCGTTACCTCCTGGCGTTGTGGCCGGGGACGGCGTAGGTAACAGTGCTCCCTCACGGGGACCTCCTGGCCGAGGAGCGGAGCTGGGAGTTAGCGCTTATCCAGTAGACATAGCTCAATGAGCGGCGGCACGGAGATGCACAGGAGGCTGTCGCCCTCCTGGCCGCCGGTCGGCTCGGGCTCCGGCGGGGTCGGCGGCTGTTCAGGCGTCGGCGTGCTCGGGGCCGGGGTTAAGGGGCCCTCCGTGCTGCTGGGGGCGGAGCCTCCCGGTTCCTGGTCCCTCCGGGGTCCGCTGGTGCTCGGTGCTGGCTCCTCCCGGGTGCGGTCGTCCAGTCCGGGCACGGATAGGAGAGGGAGGGTGGGGAGGCCGGAGGGCTCTCCTCCACGCGTCGGCCCGGGGTCTCGCGGCGGGGAGGTGGGGCCAGGAGCGGGTGGGGAGCTCCGCGTCTGCCCCGGCCCGGGAGAAGTGGGCGCGGCGCCGTTGTTGCTCGTGTCGCCGTTGGACGTGATGTAGAGGGCGGCGGCTCCAACGGCGGTGGCTACGGTCGTCGTGGCCGTGATGGTGAAAGCGCGGTGGCTCCGGACCGCGTTGCGGATGCGGTCCGCGAGGGCCGTGACCGCGGCGACGGCGCCGCTACCCATGAACAGCGAAAGGTGACGCTTACGGCGGATCGGCCCGTGGCCCCCGTCGTCATCGTCGTCATCGTCGTCATGAGAGACAGAAACGCCGCCGGTGAGGGCTGCGATCTGCTGGGCGGCTAACTGTGCGCGGAGCTCAGTTATCTGGTCCCGGTTCTTCTTGTATCCCTTGTAGAGCAGAACGATCGCAAGGAGTGCGGCCCCCAGACACATGGCCATAAAGGCCAGCACCAGGTCTGTCACGAAATCCCCCTTGACATGCAGATTCCGACGTAACGTGCGTGATTCGTTGCGGGGGGCGACAAACCTTAATGATGCAACCGATCGTGACACACGCGTGACATGAGCTAACCGGCGTGTCGCGAAAGCGCGTCCCCGAGGATGTCGCGGGGGCGCCTGGGGCCGTTCGCCCCGGGGAGATGTGACGGGGGCACAGCACAAAGGGCCCCCGCGTGGCGGAGGCCCCTTCCGTGCTGTGCCCCCGGGGGGAGAGGGAACCGAGTGTTCTACCCGAGTGCGACCGCGACGTCTCGTGTCTCGATGTGCCATCCGATCGGCACCCGCCAGGAGGGGACGCATAGAGTCCAGCTCCCCTCTGTGCTCTCTCCGGGCTGGAGGGGCACCGGGAGCTCGCGGGTCTGCGTGATCGTCTTCCAGTCTCCACCGAGCGGGCCGAGGATATGCGTCCCGAAGGTGACCGTGCCTGACGTCACCGGTGAGCCGCCCGTGTTGTGGAAGCCGAGGGTGACGTCTTCGCACCAGCGCTTGTCCGTGGCCTTACGGACGGGCGTGCCGACCGTGAGTTGAGCGGGCCCCGTAGGCGACGGGTCTCCCGGCTGCTCAGGTGCCTGTGGCGGCTGATCAGTAGTCGGGGGGTTCGGCTGGCCCGGGGGCGACGGGTCTCCTGGCTGCTCAGGTGCCTGTGGCGGCTGATCAGGAGTCGGGGCGTTCGGCTGATCCGTGGGCGGAGTTGACCCGTCCTCAGCACCGTCCCCACCGTCGTCCTCGCCGGGCGCGGCGGTCTGGCCGCTGGAGCTCGGCTCAGTCGCCCCGGAGGGAGAGCGCTCCCGCGTGCCGCTGGCGCCGGGTATGTGGGTGGTGTTGGTCGACAGGGCGGAGCCGACTCCTGTGTCCTCGGCGCCGAAGCCCTCCGAATCAATGGAGCGGCCGGAGCTGCCGGGCGTTGGGCGCTCAGGGGCGGAGGCAACCTTGTCGGAGCGGCCTTCCTTGCTGGAGTCCCCGGAGTCCCCGGAGTCCCCGGCCGGGGCCATGTAGAGCGCGGCGGCGGTGCCCACGGTGGCTACGGTGGCCACGGCGGTGGTGGCCAGGGTGCGGTGGTCGCGCCAGAGGCGGCGGAGGCGATCACCGAGGGAGGCGAAAGCGGCGATGACGCTACCGCCGATGTAGAGCGCCAGATGGCGCTTCCGGCGGACCGGCTCCTCTTGCTCGGCGGTGTCTTGAATTTCGAGTTCTGGGATCGGGCCGCTGCCTGTGAGGGCGGCGATCTGCTGGGTGGCGATCTGGGCCTGTAGCTGTGTGAGCTGTGCCCTGTGCGTTTTCCACCCGCGGTAGAGCAGAACGATGGCCAGGGTTGCGGCCCCTAATAATGCAGCCATTAAGGCCAGCACGAGGTCAGTCACGGAGAGTCCCCTAGACGTGATGCGGTGACATACCGTGAATCCTCAGTTACTGGCGGGAAAGTACCAAGTCTTGATCGAATTCGTGACCTTACTGTGATTGAACTATCCGGCTTGGCGCTCATGCCCCTTCGAGGGTTGTGCGGGCGCCGGATTCTCGCGGGTGAGACGTCGAATTACCTCTTGTTGGGCCTCCGGCGGGAGGGCCGCCATGATCGCGTAAACGGCGTCCACGGGCGGGGTGTACGCGGCCGGCGGTGCCTTTGAGGCGTCCGGAGTGATCTCCTCCAGAGCCTTCGCGGCGTCCTGGCGGCCGACGCGGGCCAGCTCCTCCGCGCTGACGTCGACAACCTGTGCCATGCGTGCCAGCGTCTCCGGTGGCCCCTTGACGGCGATGGCTTCACCGCTGACGGACTGGTATCCGTCTTTGATCTGACGCCATCGGGCGTCGCTGAGCCCGGCCCTGCGGGCGGCCTCCCGGATGGAAAGACGTGCCCTCTTGCGGGCCGCTTCGATGAGCGCGGCCTCGCGTGGGGGCTCCGGTCGCGTGCTCTTAATCATGTCCGCAGCTTCGCAGACTACGCGCTAGTTGGCTAGCGCCCCCGGCGTATGGGGGTGCGTCAAGCGCTCTTATGCGTAACTTCGCACTCCTACGCAACTAGCGAGAAGTAGTTGCTCTACGCGCTAGTTCGCGCTAGCTTTCAATCATGACTGACCCGCAAAAGCGCAGGCGAAAGCGGCGTCCCCGGGGTGCTCCGCTGGATCACTCGCCGGAAGGCGTCGCGTTCGCCCGCGAAGCCGCCAGCAAAACGAAGCGCGCTTTGGCCGAAGCCCTCCGGATCAGTGAGCAGCTGATGTGCGACATAGAGGCCGGGCGGCGCAACGCGCCCCCGGACCTCTTGGAGCGGATGGCCGCGGAGCTGAACTGCCCGGTGGTCGTCCTCCAGGCGAAGCCGGAGCCCAGCGCAAATCTGGCGCGGATCGGTCCCGCTCATCCCGCGCATGACGCGAATCCGCCGGCGGCCTGACGGGGGCCGGTGCGTCCGCCGGGCGGAGATTGCCCCTCACGCCCGGACGGACACCACGCACCACCCCGCGGCGGCGGCTCGGCCGTCCGGACCAGGCCCGGTCCTCGACGGCCACTCACCAGACACCTCAACCGTGAATCGAGGTAACCGATGGCGGCCAACTGTAGTCACCCGGCGCCCGTGGTGGCGCCCGCTGTGGCACTCACCGAGCTGTTCGCCACACACCCGGAGCTCACCCCGGAGGCCTCCGGCCTGACGTGGACCTTGACCCCCGCCGGCGTCATCCACGCAGAGACGCGGGACGCGGCGGACGGCGGCCGGGCCGTAGACCAGTGCGCGAAGGTCATGGGCGCAACGCCCGTGCGCGCCTCCGTTCTCCACGGCCCGGACCGTGTGATCCTCGCGGAGCTCGCCGCCGTCTGGCACGGCGTCCCCGTGCAGGTGTGGGAGACCTACCGGGCCCCGGAGGCGCCGCGCCCGCTCGGCGCGCTGGTCGTCCTCAACGGGGGCGGCCGGTGAGCCCGTTTGAGGACTTCCTCCTCCGGCTCCTCGGGGCCGTCCTCTTCATCACCCTGGTGGCGTCGGCCGTCATCGTCCGGCGCCTGGCCGATCGGGACGTGCGCCAGGCCCTCTCCGCCCTTCCCCGCCAGGGCCGCGGAGGTGAGCTGTGAGGGGCGCCGTCAAATCCGTCCACCGCACCCGCGTTGACCACGCAGCCGTTGCGGCGGCGGCCCGCACTGAGCCCGGCATGTGGGTGCGCGCGGCCCTGTACGCCTCCCTGGCGAGCGCGGACAGCGCGGCCCGGCGCGTGCCGCTCGCGGAGCGGATGCCCAACTACGAGCCCGCCGCCGCGTTCGAGGCGTACGCCGTGACCACCACGGAGGGGCCCGTCCTGTGGGTGCGGTGCGTGGAGGGCGGGACGTTCCCGCCGATCCCGGACCGGATGGGCGTCCGTATCCCGGCGGGCACCGGTCCAGGGCTCGGGGAGGTCGGTGTCCTCACCGTCTCCGTCCTCCCGTACTGCCAGACCTGCGGCGGCCCGCGCGGGTGGGACCGCGTCCAGCCGGTGGAGATGCGCCTCCAGGACGTCACGGTGGTGGTGGACCGGTGGGCCAACCCGTGCGGCCACCCGGACGTGTACGCGGACGTCTTGGAGGAGGCCCGCCGGACCCCGCCCGCCGTGGATCCGGCCGCCTCGCGCGGCATGGGCCACCACGTGGCGGACCCGGCCCGCGCCGGGGAGTTCCAGGCCGCGGTGGAGCTGGTCCTCAAGGCCGCCGCCAACACCCGCGGGATGCACGCGAAGCAGGCCGCCGCGCTCCTCCGGCTCCGCGGCCAGCAGGAGGCCGCCGGTCTCGTGGAGAACAAGCTCCGCGCCGAGCGTGGCCACCTCTCCGCGAAGCAGGCCGCCCACTTCCTCACCGTGGAGGGCGCCTCCCGCCGCTCCGCGAGCAACACCCGCCAGGAGGCGAACGCATGAGCATCACCCTGACCGCCCCGGCGCCGGGAGACCTGGTGGCCCCCACGGCGCGCCTGGTCCTCCCGGCCGGGGACCTCAATGACCCGACGTACCGCGAGCGGTGGGGGATGGTCCGGCGCCTCGGGATCGGCGGCTCCGACGTCGCCGCCATCGTCGGCCTGGACAAGTACCGCGGGCCCCGGCACGTGTACGAGGAGAAGCACGGCCGGGAGATCACCCGGGACAACGAGGCAATGGAGATCGGGCGGGAGATCGAGGACTTCATCGCCCGCCTGTTCTCCAAGAGGTCCGGCGTCCCCATCGCCACCCCGCCCGGCACCCTCGCCCACGTTGACCACGCGTGGGCCATGGTCAACATCGACCGCTACGCCCTGTGGGACCCGGAGACGGGCGCGGTGGCCGGGCCGGTCGAGTGCAAGAACCGGTCTGAGTACCAGTTGGAGGAGTGGGAGTCCGAGGACGGCCCGCCGGACGCCCCCGCCCTCCAGTGCCATTGGGGCATGGCCGTGGGCGGGTTCGACATCGGCTATGTGGCCGCGCTGGTCGGCGGCAACAAACTCCGCTGGCACCAGGTGAACCGTGATGAGGAGATGATCGGCCACCTCCTGGACTACTGCGGGAGGTGGTACCAGCGCCACATCGTGGAGGGTTTCCCGCCGCCGGTGGACGGCCTGGAGGCCACTAAAGACCTCTTGGGCCGCCTCTACAAGGTGAATCCAGAGGCCATCGCGGAGGTGGACCTCCGCAAGGCGAAGGAGCTCCGCGCGCAGCGCGCCGATCTGGACGCCCAAATCAAGGCCCTCTCCAAGCAGAAGGCCGCCGTAGAGAACGAGATGCGGGACCTCGCCGGACACGCGGAGGTCGTCCGGGTCGGGGCCGCCACGGCCTGGACCTGGAAGCAGAACGGAAACCTCAACGAGGCCGACCTCCGGGCCAACTACCCGGACGTGGTGGCGAAGTGCACGAAGACGTTTCAGGCCCTGGACCTGGACCTCCTCAAGGCCGAGCACGCGGACGCCTACAACGCGTGCCGTGGCCGCCGCCTCGTCATCCCGAAGAAGGAGCTGTAACCCATGGCGCTCACCACTCTCCGGGACCGCGTCCTGGCGAACATCACGGAGGCGCCCGCCACGCGCGGGCGCCCCGCCCCCACCTCCTCCACCGTGGAGGAGGACACCGCGGCGGTGCCGGCCACCTTGGGGGAGGCCGCCGCGGAGGACGAGGTCCAGGAGTCGGCGGACGCCGTCATGGGCTGGCTCCGCCGGTATGAGGGACACCTCACGGATGCCCTCCCGAGCCACATTGGGCCGGGCGCGTTCCTGGCGGCCGTGCGCGCGGTCCTCCCGGAGCTCCGCTCCTGCAACCCGGCGAGCATCCTCCAGGCCACCATCACCGCGGCCCGGTTCGGGCTGGTGCCGGACGGCCGGGAGGCCGTCATCACGAACGAGTTCGGCCGGGCCGTGATGATCCCGACGTACCGCGGCTACATCGCGCTCATGCACCGCTCCGGCCAGGTGGCGTCCGTCCGGGTCGGCATGGTCTACGAGGGCGACGAGTACACCTACGAGCCGTCCGCGCCGTCCCCGCTGGACTTCACGCACCGGCAGGACCCGGCCCGGACGGAGAAGGACCGCGGCGCGCCCCGCTTCGCCTACGCCTTCGCCTGGTTCACCAGCGGCCACCGCTCGCAGGTGGTCACCGTCAACCGGGAGGAGGCGGAGGCGATCCGGGACGAGCACTCCCGGGCGTACATGGAGGCGGAGGTCTCCGGCAAGCGGGACTCGTTCTGGCACACGCACTTTGACGCGATGTGGTGGAAGTCGGCGGCGCGGCAGCTCGAAAAGGTGGTGCCGCTCTCGGCGGAGGTCCGCGCCCTGGTGGAGGCGGACCGGGCCGGGGAGGAGGGCCGGGTCCAGGTCCTCCACACCCCGGACCCGGAGGCCGCCGCCCTGGAGGCGGAGGCCGACGCGGCCGGGGAGTCGGCGGAGGCCTCGCAGGATCAGGCTCCGCCCGCCCTCCCGCGCAAGCGATCCGGGCTCAAGCGGAACCAGCCACGCCGCACTTCACGGAAGGCCCGTAAGGGCCGTGCGGGGAGGCGGTCATGAGCCCGTCCCAACTCAACTGGCCATACCACCGGCTATCGGGGTTCGACCTGGAGACCACCAGTACGGACCCGCACGAAGCCCGGATCGTCACCGGCTCCGTCGTCCAGTACGGCGGCGGCCGGCCGACCACCGGGCGGACCTGGCTCTCCGACGTCGGCGGGGCGGAGATCCCAACCGACGCGACCCGGATTCACGGATACACCACCGAGGCGGCCCGCTCTGCGGGCCGCCCGGCCTCCGTGGTGGTCGAGGAGATCACCGCGGAGCTCGCGGCCGCCGTGGAGGAGGGCCGCCCGCTGGTCGTCATGAACGCCACCTATGACCTCACCGTCCTGGACCGGGAGGCCCGCCGGTACGGCGTCACGCCGCTATTCGACCGCGTCTCTCCGGCCGTCCTGGACCCGTACGTGATGGACCGGCACGTGAGGCAGTTCCGGCGCGGCGGGCGGACTCTGGCGGACCTGTGCCGCCACTACGTGGTGCCGCTGGAGGGCGCGCACAGCTCGGAGGCGGACGCCACCGCGGCGTGCGCCCTGGTGCGGAAGATAGGTCTCCGGTACCGGAGCCTCGGCCGTCTCTCCGTGGCTCAGCTCCACCGGGAACAGGTGGGGTGGGCACGGGAGCAGAACGAAAGCCTCCGGGACTACTTCGCGCGGACGCCCGGTAAAGAGGCGTGGGCGCGGGACGTCCGGCTGGAGTGGCCGCTCCTGCCGTTCCGGGAGCCGGTGAGCACCCGGTGACCCGCGTCGTCATAGGCAGCTCCGTCCTGGCCGTGTGCCTGGCCGTCCTGGTGGCCGCGGTGTGGCTGCTGTGGCTGTCCGGCCACGGCCGCCACCGGCGCCCGCGGCGCGCCCCGGCCCCGGCCCGGGCACTCCTGGTGACAACGAGCGCCCCGGAGCTCCCGCACGGCACGGAGGCCGCGCTCGTCCAGACCACTCCGGAGCCCTCCGTCCTCCCGCTCCAGCCAGAGGTGGAGGACCAGGAGGAGGCCGGTGGCCCGGACTCGGACACGGTGTACCTCCTCGCGGCTGACCGCGCCGACTTCGCCCACTGCCCGGCCGAGGGGCGCCGTACGCCCCACTTCCTCCACAGCGACGGCAGCCGTACGTGCTGCGAGTGCGAGACTGAAACGGCAGGTGACCAGACGTGACAACCTCCGTCACCCTCGAACCCTTCGGCCCTGAATACCTCCAGCCCGCGCAGGATGAATGCCCGCACTGCCTGTGCTGCTCCGCGGCCTTGTGCCGGAAGGGCCGCGCCAACGTGCTGGAGTGCGCAGGCTGCACCCACGCCGATACCCGGGCCACGGTGTCCGGATGCCCGTGCTCGGCGGCCACCACGGAGGGCACCGCGGCGTGGCGGGCCGGAATGGTGACCGCCACCCTCCAGGCCGTGGAGCTCCCGCTCCCGGACCCCATAGAGGCCGTCCTCCGCTCCCTGGCCGCCGGTGAGACCGACGTGGACGCCCCTCACGGCTTCCTGTTCGCGCTTCGGCTCCGCCAGTTCGTCCAGACCCGTGGTGACCTACTGGCCGTCACCGACCTCGGCCGGGCCTACCTGGCCGCGCGGGACGGCCGCCGAGTCCTCGCCCGGGCACGAGTGGCGACGGTCGACACGGAGGCCAACACCGCCCGCGTCCTGGTGGACCTATGCCGGCCGGACCAGTCCGTGACCGTGCTCCTGGACCAGCTCGCCAGTGTCACCGGCCTGGAGCCCTTTGAGCTCCCCGGCCTGGAGCTGGACGTGACCGCCAACCCGGACGCGGAGCGCCAGGAGGACATCGTCCTCACCGGCATCCGCCGGCGGCCCGCGCTGCCGTTGCCGGACGGAGAGGGGCCCGGCGGTGATTGAGGTCCCGTTGTGGGAGCAGGAGGCCACGGCCGTCGAGGAGACCACCGCGGCCCCGGCAGTGGAGGAGGCCGCGGCTCTGGGCGAGGCCTCCGTCCTCCTGGACGAGGTGTCCGGGGAGGACCCGGCGGAGCCGGGCGTTCTCGAGGTCCCGGTGTTCGAGGTCACCGTGTACGGGGCGCCGGCGCCGCAGGGCAGCAAGAGCCCGAAGCGGAACAAGCACACCAACCGTATCCACCTGGTGGAGTCGTCCAAGTACGTCAAGCCCTGGCGGGATGACGTAGTGGCCGCCTCGCTCCAGGCCCGCGGGCGCGGTTGGAGGCCGGTCACCGGGCCCCTGGCCGCGGAGATGGTGTTCACGCTCACCCGGCCGAAGACGCATTTCGGGACGGGTCGCAACGCTGAGCGGGTCCGGCCGTCCGCGCCGCCGCTCCCGGCCGGGGTGCCGGACCTCTCCAAGTTGGCGCGCTCGACGGAGGACGCGCTCACCACGGCCGGGATCTACCGGGATGACGCGCTGGTGGTCGAGTACCGGCGGCTGATGAAGCGCTACCACACCGACCACGGCCGGATGCCGGACGTGATGGAGGTGTCCGGGTGCGTGATCCGCCTATGGCCCGTCGAGCCGGAGCGGGCGGAGGGGTGAGCGCCGTGGACGTCCTGGTGATGGTGGGGCCGGTGATAAGCGCGCTGGAGGCCTTCCCGGTGTGGGGGCCGGTCCTCTTCCTGGTGGCCGTCGCTCTACTCACCGAGGCCGCCCGGGTGACGTGGGGGACGGACGCGGAGGACACGTGCCGGGACGCCGTCCCCCCTGTCCCCACTGTCCTCGCGGTGGAGGACAGCAGGGAGGACGCGGGGGAGGACACCCTCGCCCCCCGTCGCGTGACCTGCGGGGACACCGATCCCCGGGTGTCCCACTGGCCGGGGACAGGGGGCGGGTGATGGCACGACACGGACGGAGCCGGTACGCGCCGGACACCCTCCCGCGGCCGGCGCACTGGTCGAAAGACGGCGCGTGCCTGGACGCCGATCCGGACCTCTTCCACCCGGAGGGAGAGGCCGGCGTGGTCCTCATGGTGACCGCGGAAGCCAAGACCTGGTGCGCGCGGTGCGCGGTGCAGGAGCGGTGCCTCGCGGACTCCCTGGCCCGTAACGAGCCCTTCGGCGTGTGGGGTGGCCTGGATGAGAAGGAGCGGCGCCTCCTCCTCCGCCGCAGCCGGGAGCGCGAGCGGGCCGCCCGCCGTCGTGCCGAGCGGAAGCGGGAGGAGGCGGCGGATGCCACCGCGGCGGAAGCGGCCGAAGCTCCAGCCGCCTGAGCTCCCCAAGATCCCGGGAGGGCTCCTGGACTGGCGGTACGGCCACTGGTCCGACGTCCGGGCGCAGTGCCGGTACTGCCCGGACATGACCAACCTTCGCGACATGTACGGGCGGCCCTCGCACAAAACGTGCGCGGAGGAGGCCGCCCGCCGGTGGGTGGAGGCGGAGCAACAGCGATATGAGAACGAGAGGTTGAGCCAGCAATGAGCACCGAGGTACAGCACGGTTCCCCCCGGGTCGGGATGACGTACCAGCCCCGCATCAAGGGCGCGGAGCGGAAGGCCCTCGCGTCCAGTCTCGGCCGGGACTACCACGCCGGCGCGACGATCCGGGCTCTGGCCGCGGAGCGGTCCATGTCGTACGGCACGGTGCGGAAACTCCTCCTGGAGGCGAAGGTTCAGCTTCGCGGGCGCGGCGGACGGGTGGCCCGGCCATGAGCAATCGCGGACCACGCTCATGCGCCCAGCCGTTCGGGCTCCTCACGGCTGGCCTCTTCCCCCCAAGCCGTACGGCCCGCTGTAAGGCGGTGCGGTGATGGAGCGCTTCATCTACGGCCTGGTGGCCGGCGGCGCGGCCGGTGTCCTGGTGTACGCCGTGGAGCCGGTACGGGACTGGTGGTACATGGCCGCGCTCGTGGTGGCCTTCGTCTTCTGGTTCGGCCGGCTCCCTGACGTCTTCTGACGTTCCCACCGGGCCAGGGCCTCCAGAGACATCGACGCCGAGGCCTGGCCCGCCCTCTCTTGCCTGACCCCTTCCCCTGGAGACCGTTGTGTCCGCTCCCCGTCCGCACCCCGTCCGGTACTTCCACGGCGGTGTCCCCGGCCTGGCCCCTGGCGGCCTCCTCCTCCCGCCGGAGATGACCGGCACGGAGTGGACGCTCACCGCGGACGTCCTCGACATGGGCGGCGTGGCGCGGCGGGACCGGGTGTACGTGACGACCGGGCGGGAGGTGGCCCGCGTCTACGCCGCGCTCTTTCCGGACGGCGCGCTCTACGAGGTGGAGCCGGTGGGGGAGCTGGTGGCGGATGCGGACTGCCTGGTCCCGGGGGTGTCGTTCGAGGTGCCGGCGGCCCGGGTGGTGCGGGTGGTGGACCCGGTGGTCCTGGCCCGGGCGCGGCCGTTCGAGGCATGGCTCCGCAAGCTCGACCGCGCGACGGATGAGACGGGGGCGGCGTGACCCGTTCCTGTGCGGCTTTTAACTGCGTGACAGTGCAGCTTGACTTTGCAAACTCACCTTGCCAAGGTGTTGATCTCGGGCGGGGCGCCCCGGCAAACGGCGACCCGGCCGGACCCGCACTGATCTGCACTGATGGAAGGTGGACCGCCGCATGAGCCACGAAGCGGTCACGTGGGCCATGGACGACGCGCCCATGCTGCGCACCGAAAAAGGGCGACCGGACACCACAGCCCGGGGCGTCCTCCAGGCCCTCGCTGAGCACGCCGACAAGCGGGGCCGCAACGCCCGCCCGTCCGTGGTCAAACTCCGGTACCGCACCGGCTATGACCGACGCACCGTGCAGCGGGCACTTCGCCGCCTGGAGGACGCCGAGCTCATCAAGGCCACCGGCAAGCACCACGAGAACACCGTGTACGCCCTGGCCCTCCACCTGACGCGCCCCGCCTCGGACTGGGCGGAGCTCCTGGAAGAGGAGGAGCAGCACAAGGAGGCGGCGAAGGAGCGGCAGCGGAAGGCCCGCGCGAAGCGCGCCGCCGCGGCGGCCGTCACGAACACGGACGCCGTGACCGTCACGGACTCTGACGACGTGACGGAGAGCGGTGTCACGGACTCTGCCGACGTACGTCACACATCCGAAGTGCGTGACGTCACGCAGTCTGAGTGCGGACGTCACGCACTCAGTGCCGCCGTAACCGTCATTGAACCGTCCACTCAACCGTCCGGAACCTCTGGTGACGGCCGCAGGCCTACTACCGGTAGTGGGGGCGCGAGCGCGGGCGGCTCCGCCGCGGCAGCAAAAGCGGACCCGGCGGACGATGGAGTGGAGGCGGCGGCCATCGGGGTAGTGCTCGGGCTCCTCCCGGGCCGTCTGCGGAACCAGCTCCCCACCCCGGTGCCGCGGGCCGTCCAGGACGCCATCCGGACCGAGCTCGCCCGTGGCCTGACCGCGGACCAGCTTGTGACCCGCGTGGACCGCCGCTGGTGGAACCACGGTTACGAGGCGGACACGGAGTCCGCGGACGGCCCCGGCATCCTCCGTCCGGTGGGCGTGGCCATCGCCCTGGTGCGCCGCGGCAACTGCCCCTCCATCCGGTGTGATGACGGCCGGGACCTGGACACCGGCGACCGCTGCCGCACCTGTGAGCGGGAGGCCGAAGACCGCAAGCAGCGCCGTGCGGCTGCTCAGCGGCCTGTTCAGGGCACGATCCTGGTCCCGGTGCCCTCCGGCCCGGCCGACGCCGCCCCGGCTGCTCAGACACCCCCTCAGCGATCTTCACAGGGATTGGTCCTGCGGGAGTGTGAGGGCCCCTGCGGGCGGATGCGCCGCACAGTCCCGGCCCCGGCCCCGGCCGGGATGTGCCTCCCCTGCCGCACCGCCGCCGCGGGTGAGGCGGTGAACGCGTGAACCTCACCATGCTCCAGGACCTCCGCACCGCCCTGACCGAGCTCCACGGCTACGAGGACCGCCTCAACGCCCGGGACGCCACGCCACAGTTCCTCCAGGAGCTGGACCAGGGCCTCACCCTGGCCCGCCGACTGGTCGCCGCGGTCGGGAACCTTCCGGTGACCAACTGCCGGGAGCACCCGGACGGCCCGGTGGACGGCGAGGCCGGCGGATGCCTCCTGTGCAACACCCGCAACCGCGCGGCCTCCGCCGCCACACCCGCGGACGTGCCCATGGAAACAGTGCTCTCCGCCATCGAGGAGCACGGCCACCACGAGGCCGTACGCCGCTACGGTCCCCGCCCCGTCACCCGCGCCCTGGCCACCGTCGGCCGAGGCACCACCACCAACCGCCCGTTGAAGTACCGCCGGGAGGCCGCCGGTGAGTGAGCCCATGACCCCGGACCCCGGGTTCCAGCTCGACCCGGGCCGCCTGGAGGAGATCCGTCTCCTCCCCGCCCGGCTCACCACCGGACTCCCCGAGGAGGACGGCGAGGTCCGGGAGCTCCTGGCCGATGTCCGTACGGCCCTCCTGGAACTCCTGGCGGACCGGGAGGACCTGGTCCGCGCCCATGCCGAGGCCTCGGAAGAACTGGCCGGCTGGCTCGGCGCCATCTGACGCACCACCCGAGAGGACACACCCCGCATGAGACCCACGCTCATGGACGCCGCCGCGGCGGCCGGCCGCGCCGCGGAGGCGCACATCGCCTCCGGCTGCACCATATGCCGCCGCGGCGCCCGCCTGGCCGAGCTATGCCCGGACGGACAGCGCGCCGTCACCGAGGCCGCCCACCAGATCACCCCGCACCTCATGGACCCGCCGTGCGCTCACACCTCATGGGAGGTCACCAGCGAGCGCGACACCCCGGCCGGGTGGGTCAAGCACCGCCGGTGCGCGGACTGCCGGGACCGGCTGGAGCCGATCACCGAGCCGGAGCCGCACTGGCCGCAGAACACGGCCCACGCCCTCCAGCTCCCTGCCGCCGTGCGCACCGACTCGGCCCCGCCCGGCCCGGCCCGCCTGGCCGCGCTCATGCGCTCCCGGCAGCACTGGCGGGACGGCCGCCTGGTCTCGGAGGGCACGTTGAGTCAGGCCGAGATCCGGAACGCCCTCGGGTGGGGTGAGCCAGAACAGGTCCACGGCATCACGTGGGAGCCCGGCCGTATGGACCGGGTCCGCGAGGCCGTCCGCGTCATCACCGCCGGCCCTTCCGCGTTTCCGGACCTCACGGATGAGTGGGTGATCCGTACGGCCCGCGTGCTCCTCCCGGAGCTCCTGGAGCTGGTGGAGCTCCTTCACGCCCGGGTGGCGGACCTGGAGGCCCACGGCTGCCGCTGCTATGACCCGACCAGCCACGCCCCGGGCTGTATCAAGGCCTACGTCCGCTGGCAGGGCCGCACCTACCCGGCCGCCGTCTGGTACCGCGACGGTGACGGGGACTGGTGGGCGCCGGTGAGCGTCGACTCCCGCGGCTGCCTCGTCCTCCTCCTCAACGGCGATACCAGCAACGAGCCCGTACCGCTGGACCGCGCCGACGAGGAGCACGGCCCGGTGACCGCCACCGCGTACGGCGCCCACGTCCCCCGCGGAGACCTCCCCGAGCTCATCAGCGAAACGGCCGACGCATGACCCGCTCCCAACCCGGCCACCCCGCACCCCGGCGGGGCGGTCCCTCTCCCCGCGATAGGAGGACCACCCACGTGAGCGCGCGTACCTGGCGCCCGGACGGCCCCGGCAGCTTCCAGGCCCCCGAGGGCGTCCACGCCGTCCGCGACAACCGCGGCCGGATGTGGACCCGGAACACCACCCGGTGGACCTGCACCGGCTCCCACTGGATTCGGTGGCGCGTCCTGGTCGCCGACCACGGCCCCGTCACCGAGGCCGCCGACCACCCCGCGCAGCGGGCCACCTCGAGCACCCCCGCCACCAGCGGGAGCACGTCATGAGCGCGCAGGCCTGGCGGGTGCGGCTCATCGCGGAGGCCGTCTCCCACGGAGTGGCCGGGGATCAGCCGCGGGGTGTGGCCCTGCTCCAGCCGCTCGTGGACGCCGGCCCCCGCTCCACCTACGCCCTACTCGCCGGCCTGGCCGAGGTGGCCGCCTGCACCGCGCTGGAGAACCAGCGGCCGGGGACGATGTTCGGCCTCCCCGTGGAGAACATCGCCACCGGCCAGCCGGAGTCCGTGGACGTCCTCCCGCCGCCGCTCCGGTTCACCGCGCAGTTCGTCACGGCGTGGGCCAACCGGGACCAGGACACCGCCCGCGCCCTCTTCGACACCTTCGCTGGCGAGGCCGACCGCACCGGCTCACCGGACCTCGGGGACGCCATTGGCCTCCTTTACGGCATGGCCGTTGCCACCAGTACCGAGGTGGTCCGCGCCCACCGGGAAGCGCAGGGCGAGGCATGAGGCGCACCAGCCGCCCGGCTCGCGAGGAACGCCCGCGATGAGTACGAGGACCGGCACCGGGCTACCTGCTGGCTGCCCGTGCCCATGGGTCCGGCACCCGGACGGCGCCCCCTGGATCTACCGCCCGGACGCCACCTGTCCCCACCACGGCCGCCCCTACCGGGTGGCCCCCCTTGCCACCGTCACTCCCATCCAACGAGGAACCTCATGACCGACACCACCACCTCCACCGCCCCGGCCTCTGAGAGCCAGGAGGAGCCGCCGCTCCGCGCCTTCCAGGAGCTCCGGGAGTCCGGCCTCCTCTGGCTCATCAACCACCGGGTCCTCCACCCCCGCGGCGTGGCCTTGGCCCTCTACGTGGACGAGGACGGCCAGGCCACCGGCTGGAACCTCCTCGCCTCCCCGGACGGCAAGCCGTGGACGTTCAACCAGGAGACCAACGACCACGGCCGCGCCCGGGCGGAGGCCACCCTCACCGCCGCCGGCGCCCTCCCCGCCTCGCAGCGCCCAGAACTCCCGCCGTACACCGGGGACACGGCAAGCTGCGAGAAGTGCGGCCATGACCTGATCTCCACGGAGTACCGGCGGCCCCACTCCGGGCACGTCATGATCGAGATAAACGGCGCCCTGGTCCGTGGCCCGCTCCCGGAGCGTCACCTCCGTGAGTGCGACCGGTGCCGCTACCAGTGGCATGAGGCCGTGGGCGCCGAGCCGGAGCTCCCCGAGCGACCGTCCGCCCGGGAGCTCGCGTACGCCCTGGACAACACCGGGATCGACTCATGAGCCCGCGCCGCCGCACCTTCACGCGCCGCTGCTCCGGCCCCGGCCCCTGCACGGAAACCAGCGTGATCGAGTACACCGCCCGCCGGGAGCTGGAGCACGTCGCGAAGGACTGGAAGTGCCTGCGCCACGCCGCACCGGACGAGTGGATGACCCCGAGCAACCGGGAGACGACGGCCGTCCTGGAGCTCCAGCCGCGCTATCTCAACTCGTCCCGGTCCGGCGGGGAGCCCCGGCTCCTCGGCTACTTCTGGGGCCCGCCCGGCCAACGGGCCAGCCACGGGTCCGTCTCCGGCCCCGGCTTCCAGGCCCTCGCGGACAACTTCCCGCCCGGGACCCGCCTCACCGTCACCGCCACCATCACCCTCCCCGAGCCCCCGGAGATCACCAGCTCAGCAGCCGACCCCCAGGCCACTGCCAACCCCGCGGGCCCCACCGCGGGCACTGTCCGCGCCTCCGGGGACGCTGTCCCCGTCGCCGGGGACACGGTGGAGGACACCGTCCTGGCGGTCGGGGGACGCGTGCGTATACCGGTCCCCGGAGACGGCACCGGATGCGACCTGACCAGCGGTGTCCCCGTCTTTCCCCATCCGGAGGACACCGGGGACGCGGGAGGGGACAGGCGGGGGGACGGTGTCCGTTTCGCCTACACCGCCACCGTGCGCCGCGGCCAGGTCCCCGCGGCCATTACGGAGGCCTTCCAGCTCCTGGACCGCGAGCTCCACCCCCACCGCCCCGAATTGGAGGAGGGCCCCAGCGACGCGTGACGGGCTGATCGCCCCACTGATCCGCACGAGATCACCAGACGGAGGGGCCGCCGCCGCGCCAGGTGATCAGCGCCGAGTCCTGTAGGTCAATGTCATCGGCATCGAGCCCGGCGCGGCGAAGGAACTCCAAGAAGTCGGCGAGGCCGTACGCCACGCCCAGGATCGTGCCGTTCACGCGCACCCGCCGGCCGCCGCCCGGTGAGGGTGGCTGGACGACGATGCGAGGCACCCCGGCCATGTCTCCAGCGTGCGGCGGTGGGCGGGCGCGCGCATCCCAGAGCCTCCGGCGTCAGGCAGGGTGGATCGGGTCGAAGTACGTCAGGGTGAGAACGCCTTCGGGCCGCGTCAGGCCATCGCCGCGCGTTGCGCGCGCTGGTTCTCCCCGTGGCGCGGTGTGCTGTGGATGTTGCACAGGGCGGCGTCCGCGGCTAGGGCTGCCTGCTCCACCTTCCGGGCCGCCTGGCGTGTGGGGTACCAGTCCCACGTGAAGCTAGCGACCTCACGCCACCAAGAGGTGTGCCGGTGCCCCTGGGCCCATCGGTGGAGCGGGTCCTTACTGATCCCGATGTACAGCAGTTCCCCAGCCGAGTTGTAGAGGCGGTACACCGCCACATCGTCCGGCCCTGTCGGGTGAGTGAGCGTTCCCCGGGCCATCTGTGCCGCCGGCCTACTCCTCCCCGCCGTCCTCATCTTCGCCGCTGTCTGTGGCACGCTGCTTCCCCTTCCCGATGGGCCCTCGCGTCTTCCCAGACCCGGAGTAGCCCAATTCGATGTCCTGGACGGTGGAGGGGGAGACTCCGATGTCCTCGGCGATCTGTCGGCGCGAGACCTTCGCCGCGCGCTGCTCCAGGACGTAGGCCCGGCGTAGCTTGCTGAGCTCCCTCAGCCGCGGTTGCTGCACTTTCAGAAACGCGCTGATCGCGGCGGCCCGGGCTTTCGGGTCCTCCATCGCTGCCAGCGCGTCCAGGGCATCGAGCACCCGCTGGACCTCCTCACCGCCCGTCTCTTGATCGGCCATCTGGTCCCAATCTGTCATGGCCGGTTGCCCAAATTACGGGAGTCCCGTAATTTGGGCAATCGGCGCCACTCCGCGCCTACAAGTTGGCCCCCGGTCGGGGCCTGAGAAACGCCGACCGGGGGCCCGCCAGACACCTGCCTGCACAGGAGCTGACGCATGCCCAAGAGTACTGATCAGACCCGGAGCGGCGCCTCAGACGGTGCCGAATCCGTGGACCGCGCCGCGGTCGCCGCGGTCTTGGCGGCCATGGCCGCCCATTTCACTGCCAACCGCCCTGACGAACTCCTCACCCCGGACGCCCTCGCGGTGTGCGCCTCCGCGGAGGTCTACATCCACACCGGCCGGAGCGTCCTCGGCGGTGCTGCCCCGCTGCTGAGCGCTGTCGTGGACGCGCTCCCGGAGTCGGAGCCCGCCGCCACGCGCCGCCAGTACGCCGACCGCCTCCGTGAGGAGGCCGCCGCGTACGGCTGGATCGAGGACGAGACCGAGCGCGCCATCCCGACCGTCCCGGCCGCGCGCCCGGCGCCGAAGCCGGCAGCCCCGGCCCGCCGCCCGGGCGTCCCCGGCCAGCGCCCCTCCGCGGGGAGGTCCGGCCGGTGAGCAACATCAAGCCCAACAGCATCGTGGACGCCCCCGCGACCGTGGACGCGTGCCAGGAGGACCGCGGCACCCCGAAGGAGCGGGACGTCCGGCAGGCCGACTCCATGACTCAGCGCGTGGAGGCGAAGGCCCACGCCCAGGTGAATGCCGGCGCTGCCGGAGGTCGTCGCCCGTGACCACGCAGCAGCAGAGCCAGCCGAGGGGCCGGGAGGCCCGGGTGGCGGAGCACCAGCGGCAAGCGGCGGAGGACTACCGCACCGGCCAGGACATCCGTGAGGGCATGGACCGCGCGGACGCCCTCCGCCGCGAGATGTGGAGGCCGTGATGGCAGTCCGTGACTTCCTCCGGTCCCTCCGGCCGGGCGATGACCGTGCCCTGGCTGCGCAACTCCGGCAGAGCGCGGAGGAGCGCACGAAGAGGCAGGCGGAGGCGCGGGAGGCGGAGCGCAAGAAGAACGCCCGCGCGCACAAGCGACGGCTTGCCCGGGAGGGCAGCGGAGCCCGCCTCTTCTGACCCCCCGTACCGCAGGTGCCGGACCCGTACACCGCGGGTCCGGCGCCTGCTGTGGAGCACTGAGCGAGAGATGAGAGGGCACCACCGGTGAGCACCGACAACCAGCACCAGCCGGACATGCAGATCCCCGGCGTCCGCTACGTCAAGCGGACGGTCTACGACCTGGAGGCCACGACGCTGGACGGGGAAACCACCTACCGCGAGGTGGAGCGGACCATCCGCGTCCCGGCGCCCCCGCGGGACTGGGACCTGTTCCTGGTCCGCGGCCTCATCGGCGGCGCGCTCCTGGTCACCACCCTCTCCCTCATCTGGTCGACCAACAGCATCGGCGGCCTCCTGGCCCTCTCCGCCTCCGCTATCGCCGCCTACTCCGTGGCCGTCATCTTTGACGTGGCCTGGCTCTCCTGCCAGGCCCGGGAGTGGCTGGACCGCCGGGACCCGGAGCGTGCGAAGATCCCGCGCCGGTTCGGGTACGTCGCTCTGATCGTCACCATGGCCGCGATCGTCGTCCACGGGTACGTGTTGGGTGAGCTCGCCTCCGGCCTCGTCGGGGCCGCCGTCTCCGGCCTGGCGAAAGCGATGTGGATCAATGTGCTCGGCTACTACGCCGTGCCGCTGGACCCGGGTATGGCTCACCATCTCCTGACCCGCCGCCGGCGGATCGCGGTGAAGCTCGCGCTGGGGAAGGAGCGGCGGGAGCTCGCGGCCATGGAGGCGTATGAGCGGCTGCTCTACGGCCAGCAGGGTGGGGATGCCCAGGTGGCCCGGATCGAGTCCGGCATGGCCGCCCCGGAGCCCACCGTGTCCCCGGCCGTCCCCGGCGTCCCCTCAGCCTCCGCGCCGGTGTCCCTCCCGCACACCCCGGCCGCTCCCGCGGCGCCCACCGCGTCCCCGGTGTCTCCGCAGGCCGCGCCGGTCCCCCCGGCTCCTGTCCCCCCGGTGTCCCCGGCCGCAGAGGACACCGCCCGGGAGCGTGTCCTCAAGAGCCTCGCCCTGCCCCTGGACCACCCGGGCGGCGCGCCCGCCCCGGCCGCGCCGCCGGTTGAGCCTGCGGAGGCCGCCTGGCCGCACTTCCAGGTCGTGGGCGGCCAGATGACGAAGACCGGTTTCATCGCGGCCGAAATCGCGGCCGACCCCGCCCTCACGTTGGACGAGCTCACGGACCGGGTCCGGAAAGCGTTCGGCGACAAGCCCAACCTGCGGAAGGACGTAAGGCGCCTCCGTAGCCGTATCGAAGGGAAGGCCTCATGATCTACGCCGCCTGCATCGGGTTCCTGGTGGGCGCCGGCCTGCGCCTGGCCGGGCGCAGCGTGGACCACCGGAATGCCGGTGAAGTGGTCGCCACCGCCTCCGCCGTGTTTCTGATCATGTTGTGGGGGCAGTGGTGAGCATTCAGCCGGACGAGGACGAGCTCCAGACTCGTGACCGCCTCCTGGCGCTCGGCGTCTCTTATGCTCCCGTGCCGGGCGACGCCCCGGCGCGGGAGCCGGGGGAGGAGGACCACCTCGAGCACGCCGCGCCCGCGGCGGAGGAGGAGGCCGCCGTCCCGGCGCCCCGGCGAAGCACGTTGCGCCTTCCGGACTGGTGGAGCCCGCATAAGCCGGACCTCTCCGTGGAGGAGCCGGCCGAGGAGCCGGAGGACGTGGGGGAGGATGACCAGGAAGAGCCGGAGGAGGACTCTGGCCGCCCGGGCGTCCGTGGCCGCGTGAGCACGTGGAAGGACGCCGTGACGTCTCGCCGCCGCCCGGCCGCGGACGCCGGGGACCGCGGGGACACGGAGGACGACGTCCCCGGGGACGCGGAGGACGCCGGGGACGCGGGTGAGGATGACGAGGAGGACGGTGGGGACACCGCGGGGGACCGCGGTCCCCGGCCGGGCGGCCCGGTCTCCAAGAGGCCCCCGGCGCCCCGGGGAAAGGGCCGCCCGGCCGGCCGGGCGCAGAAGCCAAGCCATTGGCACCGGCTCTCCGGCGCCCGCCTCCCGGTCCCCATGCGGGGCGCGGAGGAACGCCGCTCCCTCGTGGACGTCGTCCGCTCCACCCCGGGTCACGTCAAGTGGATGTTGTTCTCCGGGAGCGCGCTCGGTGCCGGGTTCTACCTCGGGTGGCCGCAGTGGGTGAGGGACGGTGCCGAGTTCCTGGTGACCGAACACCCCTCGCTCACGGACACCTACTCCTTCACCTGCTACGGCCTGGCGGTCGGCGTGTTCGTCCTGGACTCACGGGCCTCCGGGCTCCTGGACCGGCGGCGCGGTCGGTGGCTCCTACTCCCCATTGCGTGGCTCGCCCGCATCCCCTCCGTCTCCCTGGTCGTCGGCGTGTGTATGCACGGCGACCCCACCCCTATCTCCCAAATGTTCTAGCCCGCCCCTCACACCCCCGGATTGGATCATGAGTCTCCTGCAAGGCGTCGGCGTCTTTGGCTTCGCTGCCCTCCTCACCGTCATCCTGTGGTTCGGCACGAAGGACAACGAGGGCGGGAAGATGGGCGCGCTCTCCTTCGGGTGGGTCGTCGCCCTCTCCCTCCTGGCCGGCGCCTCGTACCAGGCCGCGGGCGGGTTCCCGTTCAACATCATCGCGGGCCTCCTCAATGAGATCCTCGGCATCATCGGCGTGGCGATCCCGGAGCTCACCCTCCCCGCCCTCGGCCTCATCCTTGTCGCGATCCTGGCGTTCCGTAAGAACACCCGCCGCGGTATCGCCATGCTGTGCATCTTCCTGGTGTTCGTGGGCTCCCAATCCGGCGGCCCGCTCCAGCAGGTAGCGGAGCGGATCTCCACCATTGCCACGAGGCTTCCGGCATGAACGCGGCCCACCTCCACGCGGTCCCTGACCACGACGACGCCCCCACCAGGGCCCCGGCTGCGGTCACGGCGTCGGGGGAGGGGGCCGCTGCTGTGGAGCGCTTGGCCGCCATCCCCGCCCCCGCCTACCCGCCGGAGGAGGTCGAGGAGGACCGGGCCGCCGAGGCCGGGGACGAGCCGGAGGGCCTGGGCGACGAGGAGGAGTCGGGGGAGCTGGAGGAGGGCGGCCCGCGGCGTGCCCTGGCACTCCCCGACCTCCGCCCGTACGTCACCGTGAACCGGGCCACGGCGAAGGAGCTCGGCTTCCTGGCCGCAGAGGTCACCCGCACCACCGCCCCGCGGGTCCGGCGCGGCCTGGCCCCCGTGGCCCGCGGCCTGTGGTGGGCCCTGCGCACCGGGACCACCGTCCTGGCCCTGGTGCTCCGCGGCTGGTTCTCCGGGGAACTCGCGCCGAAGGTCCCGCCGCTATGGCGGCTCCTCCTCGGCCCGCTCGTGCTCATCGCCGGCCTGGCCCAGACGGTGGCCACCTACCCGCGGTCCCCGATCCTCCTCGTGGCGGCCTGGCCGCTCCTGGCGGTGATCGCACAGCGGTGGGCCGCTGGCCAGGTCCAGCGGGCAGCGAAAGCGAAGGCCTCCGGGAAGGACGGGAAGGAGCCCGCGAAGGCCTCCGGGAAAACGACCGGGAAGGGCGCGGCGAAGGCCTCCGGGAAGAGTGCCGCGCGGTCCTTCGCCGCGCGCCTCGCGGCCGCCCTGGAGCGGCCCTCCCCCGAGGCCTCCCCGGAGGCGCCGGCGGAGGCCTCGCCCGAGGCCGCGGAGGAGCCCTCCGCGGAGGCCGCCGGAGAGGTGGCGAAGGAGGCCTCCGTGGAGGCCGCCGGAGAGGTGGCGAAGGAGGCCTCCGTGGAGGCGCCGGCGGCCCCCTCCCGGGAGGACATCGTGAGGGCACTTCACGCCCTCGTCGGGGGGTCCTCCGGGGTGCTCCACACGGCCCTCCGCGACCGCCTCCGCTACCCCTCCACCCGGGCCGTCCGGGAGGCCCTGGAGGCGGCCAACATCCCCTCCCGCCCGGGGGTGCGCGCGGTGGGTGGGAACGGGCCCGGCGTCAACCGCCGGGATTTCCCGCCCCTTCCCCCTCCCCGAGAGGGGTCCCCGGGGTCCGGTGTTGTCGCAGGTCAGCAGCCAACAACAACGCCAACAACACTGGGAGAGGGGCCCCGAGAGGGGTTGGATGCAGAGGGCAGCGATCCCGGCCGGGCGTACACGTTCGACGTCATCCCGGACACCGACCGCGGCCCGTCCTCGTGGAAGATCATCCCCCACGACTGACCGCGAACCCCGGCGGGTTCGAACGTATGGAGCGGTTTGTGATCTCGGCCGGAACGGCGCCATCCGGACCACGGAGCGGGCACTCTAGGAGGTGAACAGATTTGGACGGGAGGAGGGTCGCCGTGTGGTGGGCGCCGAGGACGTACCGGTGTGAGAGGTGCGGGGAGACCTCCCCGGAGGTCTACAGCCGGCGGGAGCTGGACGAGGTCCGTTACGCCCACCGGATGGAGGCACACGGTGGGTTCATCCCGGATGGCGAGGTAGTCCTCCAGTCGGAGCGCATGAGCCTGGCGGAGCTCCCCACGGAGCAGCGCATCATCGGCGCCATCATCCTGGCCCTCATCCTCGTGTCCCTCGTCTTCAAGGTCATCTAGTGTTCCGCGCCGGGCACGATGAAGGGCCGCACCCTCACCGGGTGCGGCCCTTCCGTGGTTCAGCCCCCGCGACCTCGAGGCGGCCGGCCGTCCGCGGTGGTTACTCCGAAGCGGACTTCCGGGATGACGATCTCCGCGCGGACGCCCTCCGCCCGGCCGCCCGCGGATGCTGCCCGGGCTTAGCACCGCGGCCGATCTCCCCCACCCAGTTCGAGTCATACGGCGTGTGCGGCGCCATCTCGGTGGGGGAGACGCCCTCTTTGTAGAGCCGGCCGATCTCCTCATAGATGGGCGGGGTGAGTTTGTCGAGGCCGTTCTCCGCTTTCGTGTAGGCCGCGGTGAGCGCGTCCAGCTCGGCGAGCGCGGCGGCCTGGACCTCCGGATCGTACTTGGGGGGCGGGCCCACGGCGTTCGGTCCTTTGAGCGGCGGGACGCCGCCCTGGCGGCCGAGCTCCCCAACCCATACGCGGTCCCACGGGCTATGGTCCGCGACCTTTCCGGGCCGGGCGTTGCGGGCCTTGAGGTGCCGGACGATCGCCTCCTGTAGGGCCGTGCGGGCCTCGGCGAGGGCGGTCTCTTGGGCGTGGAACTTCCTGGTGAGGGAGTCCAGCTTGCGGAAGGACGGCGGCGACGGGGAGGAGGTCATGGCAGGCACTATGACATGTCACTTTGCATAGTCGCAATGCCGGGCGCCACTCACGTTTCATATTGACATTGTAAAGTCACTTTGTTTACATGGTGCCTGCAGGGGACGCCGGGTCCCCGAGGGAGGAGCGCGACATGGCCGCCGCTTTCAAGATCATGGGGACCACCGCTGACGTCACCTCGTGTGACTGCTGTAACCGCCGAGGCCTCCGTAAGACGGTCGCCCTCCAGCCGCTGGACCGCGACGGCAATGCGGACGGAGAGGTCACCTACTACGGCACCGGGTGCGCCGCCACCGCCCTGGCGATCAGCTCCTACGCCGTACGCCGTGCCGCCCGCGCCGCCGACCTCCAAGCCACCATCGAGCGTCGCGCCGAACTCCGCGACCGCGCAGCGTGGGCCCTCCCTCGCCTCCAGGACTTCCGCGCCAACCTCGTGCGCCGCATGGAGGCCGGCGAGGACCCCGCCACCGTCGCGGACGGCCACGCCAACCGCCTCGGCACGGCCGTATGGCGCTACGCCCCGGAGCGCCGGGACGAGGTCGAGGCCGAGGCCCGCGACGCCTTCACCACCGGCGGCCTGGCCGCCGTCCTGGCCCTCTATGACCGGCACGTCACGGAGGCCGCTCGCCTGTCCCGACTGGACCCGACCGTCTTCACCTACTGACCCACCCGGGCGCGCTGCTTCCATTCCATCAGACACATTGACATTGCAAAGTCACTGGGCTTACATTGGTGGTGCAGGGGCCACCGGGCCCCAAAAAACCAGGAGGAAGACATGGCCGCCACCGCCACCGCCGCCCACACCTTCACCATCCGCAACGTCACCGAGGGCCACCGCAACGCCGCAGGCGAGATGACCCTCACTCACCTCGGGGACGTCACCGTGACCCTCCAGGGCATGACCCGCGCCGAGATCGCCGAATGGGAGTGGGCCACCGACGCCCTCAACATCGGCCTGGAGGAGGAGATCCACCGCCTGACCGTGAACGGTTGGAAGGTCATCCACCCCGAGGCCGGCGTCATCGGCCTCCTCTTCCAGGGCGCCGGCACTCGCGTTCACGTCGAGTGGTACGACCCGGCCGCCGGTGACTTCCTCTCCGCCGGGTACGCGGCGAAGCTCCGCCACGGCGCCGCCCGGGTCGTGGACGCCCGCCAGGCGGCGGGCCACGGGGTGCCCGTGGACGTCGTCCCGGAGCCGGTCAAGGCCCCGGCGCGCCCGGTGTGGCTCGCTGAGGGCACCAAGGTTCGTTACCACGGCTCCGTGGAGGAGCTGCGCGGCGGCACCTTCCGCGTGGAGGAGTGCGAGTGCTTCGAGTGCGACGGCTACCAGCTGTACGCGCTGGACGTCTGGTTCGTCGTCGCCCGGCACGTGCGGCCCGGCTCCGTTACCGCCCTGGAGGCCCTGGTGGAGGCCGCCTGAGCCGCCCGGGCACGCCCCGGGCCGCCCGCCACGGCGGGCGGCCCGGAGGGTGCCCGGACGCCTCGTCCGCACCACGACCACGGAGGACCGCATGAGCAACCAGATCACTCCCGCCGCCGGCCCCCTCTTCCAGGAGGGTGACCGCGTCGTGTGCGCGGACGGCGTGGCCCGCACCGTCCGTCATATGGCCCCGTTCATCCCCGGAGAGCCCGCCCACGTCGTGGTGGAGGACGGCACGGAGTGGATCGCCGCCAACTGCCGCCGAGCCAACCCCGCGGACCTCGCGTGCGCCCGCCAGGCCTCCCACGCCACCGCCGCCCGCGTCCGCCAGGCGGACCCGGATGACCCGCAGTGGCGCGCCGCCTTGGCGGACCTCAGCGCCACCCACGCGTTCCTCAAGGTCGCGGAGACCAACGCCGCCATCCTGGAGGGCCTGGCCCGCGGCGAGGCGGAGGCCGCCCGGGAGCTGGAGGAGTTGGAGGAGCTGGAGCGCCCGACTGCCCCGGTGGAGGACCAGGAGGAGCGCGCCCTCCGGGAGGAGATCGCCGCCCACTTCGTGGTCCTCGCCCATGACGGCCGGGCGCACGGCTTCCAGCCGGTCCACCACCGCGGCGCGACCGTCCCGGTGGCCTGGACGTACCGCACCGGCTACGGCCATGACGTCCGCTACGGGTGGGTCCTGGCCGGCGGCCGGCTCCGCACGGAGCACGCCGCCGCGGTGTACCGGTGGCAGGCGGAGGAGGACGCCGCATCCACCGTCCTGACCCTCACTGCCCGGGGCGAGGGTGACACCTCCGTCGTGGACGCCCTCGCTCACGCCTCCCTGGACGAGCTCCGCGAGGCCCTGGACCGCCTCCGCGACCGCGCCGCACGCACCCGCGGCACCCACCCGCGCTACGTCCTGGACGAGAACGTACGGGCTGCCCTGGAGGTCCTGGCCGCCTGCCACTTCGCGGAGGTCCCCCGGGACTTCAACCCGAACGCGAAGGAGGGCGCGGACGACCATGACCCGAGGGTGACCGGGCTCGTGGTCGAGCCGGCCAACAACGGGCACGTGACCGCCTACTGGGTGGAGCGCGGCCGGTACGTCACGCCGAACGGGCGCCCGTGGACGGCGCAGCTCCGGGACATCCGCCGCCAGTTCGCGGCCGCCGGGTGGGACGTGGTGCCCGGTGGCCGGCGCGTGGTGACCGCCTACCCGCCCACCGCCTGACCAACGCTGACAGGGCGCCCCACCTCCCGCTTGGAGGCCGGGGCGCCCTGGCGTTTCTGTCACGGCTACGTAACCGACCGAGCAAACCCACCTAGCAACTTGAGTTTGCAAAGTGACTGTGTCAGTATCGAGGTGCAGGCAGGGCGAGAGGCCCGGCCGAGAACGGAGGGACGAGGACATGAGCAGCAAGACCACCGCCACCGCCGCCCGCACCATGGCCCGCCTGGTCGAGGCGGAGGACGTCCTCACCGCCGCCCGCCGCGAGGAGGCCCGCGCCGCCGGTGTCGCCGAGCGCGCCACCGCCCGCGTCATCAAGGCCCGCACCCTCCGCACCGAGGCCCGGAAGGCCCTCCGCGCCGCCGAGCGCTCCGGGAAGGGCATCGCGGCCGCCGCCCGCCGCCTGGCCACCCGTGAGGCCCGCGTCCTGGAGCTGGACGAGACCGCCCGGACCGCCCGCGCCGAGGCCACCACCGCCCGCCGCGCCCGCCGCGCCGCGGAGCGCCGGGTGGAGCGCATCAGCCGACGCGCCGCCCTGGCCGCCACCCGCTCCGTCGAGAAGATCACCGCCGCCCTCGGTGAGACCTCCCTCGCCCCGGCCCCCGAGACGGACCGCCTCTTGGCCGCCGACGAACTCCCCACCCTGGCGGAGATCGAGACGCACGCCGCCCGGTACACCGAGCTGGACCGCCAGGCAAAGGACCTGGCGAAGCTCGCGGACGCCGAAAAGACCTGGCTGCGCCGCCTCCCGAACGGCACCTACGGGCGCGTGGTCATCAACCGCACCCCGGGCCGTTCCGTCCTGGACGGCGCACAGGTCGCCCTGGACTACACCGACCGCGGCGAGGTCCCCCCGCGGAAGGCCACCCGGACCACCTTCAAGTGCGACGCGACCGCCCTCCTCGCGGACCTGGCCACCGCCAACGAGGAGGCCGCCGCCGTCCTCACCATCGCCGCCTGACCCACCCCGCCCCGGCCGGGCGCCCCACCGGCGCCCGGCCCCCGCTGAACGAACGGAGACCGCCATGTACCGCCTGACCCTGACCCGCGCTGGCCGCCCCGACGAGGAGCGCACCGCCCGCACACCGGGCGAGATCCGGAACGCCGTGTGGGACCTCGTCCGCGCCGCCGGCTGGACCATCCGGGACGAGGACCACGCGCACCTCATCGCCGCGTCCGGCCTCGCCCGGAGCGAAGCGGACATCCACGGCGCCTCCGTCGCCTACATCGACGGGACGGCGGTCACCTCCCGCCCCTACGACGAGACGGAGGAGGCCCCGGACATCACCCCGCGGCTCATCATCCGCGCGGACCAGGACTGACCCACCCCGCCCCGGCCGGGCGCCCGTACGGCGCCCGGCCCTCTACCACCGAGAAACGAGGCATACCCATGACCACGACCATCCGCCGGAACTGGACCAACCGCATCGGCAAGATCCAGGAGGCCGCGAAGTTCTGCCGCGCCTATGAGTCCAGCACCGGGCACATGATCACCGTCGATCCGGCCCGCGCGTTCGACGCCTGGCAGGCCAACAAGCGCGCCACCCTGATCGAGAACACGCCGGGCCAGAAGTGGACCGTACACATCCACTCGAACCGCTTCTACATCCTCACCGCGACCGACCCCGAGCAGGACCGCCAGGAGCGCCAGCAGACCGCCCCGGCCCCGGTCGCGGCCCCGGTCGCGCGGACCTCGGTAGCGCCGGCGGGCTCCGCTAAGGAGGAGGCCGTCCTCCAGGACGTCCGCGAGTACATCCAGGACGCTCCCGGCGTCGGCGTCCGCGCGGTCGCCGCCGCCACCGCCGAGGTCGGGCGGAAGGTGCAGGCCGGGAGGATCGCCCGGGACCGGCTCACGGGCGCCCTGCCTCGCATCACGGCCGCCGTGACCGCGAAGGCCGTCGCGGACATGCGCGCGCAGGGCCTCACCCACGAGCAGATCCGCATGCGGCTGGAGCGGAAGAGGGCCGAGGCGCAGCACGACCGCGACCACGGACGCGTGACGGTGGCGGAGGCCATGCTCGCCGCGCACGCCGGCATCGTGGCTGACGAGGAGCAGGCGCGGGCGGCCGAGATCCCGGCGCAGAGCGACAGCGGGGGCGTCGCGCAGGTCTCCGCGGCGGGACGGCGCGCGGCTCACCGGCTCGCCGCGAAGGAGCGGCCCGAGGAGCGGCCCGCCCTGACGATGCCGGTTGACCGCGCGCTGGAGCTGGCCCGCCAGTCGGAGGAGCGCTACCGGCCGACCGCCGCCTACGTGTACGTGTCCCCGATCACCCGGACCGCCTCCCTGCGGTGGCTGGATGCCGAGGGGAGGGACTGCCCCGGCGTGTGGGAGCCGGTCCCGCTGGAAGGTCGCCACGCCCACGCGATGGAGGAGGAGGTGTGGAACGCGGCCGGGCTCATCCTCGCCAAGCGTGGGTTCAACTGCGCGCGAGGCGCCTACTGGCAGCCCTACGCCCGCCGGGACGCCATGGTGGACGCTGGGCGGCCCGAGGCGGCCCGGGTGGCGATCGTGCCCACGCGCGCCTATCTCGATTTGCAGGCACGCCGCTTCGGGCCCGCGCCGGAGCTCCCCGAAGTGCCAGGCGTGACGTTCAAGACGACGCAGCGCGGCCAGTGGTGGGCCACCGTCGAGGACGGCCGTACGTTCCTGCTCGCCTGGTCCCCGAGGCTGGACGGCGACCGGTGGCACGTATGGGGCGGAGCTCAACACTCCGAGCTGGTCCGCTCCTCGACGTCCATGGATAAGGCGCTGTTCGTGCTGCGCTACCCCGCGCACGCCCGGCCCTGACCGCGGCTCCCGCCACCGTCCCGGCCGGGCGTCGTCCCCTCACGGCGCCCGGCCTTACCCGTGAGACGAGTTGAGATGAGCAGCAGCGAACCTCGGGCAACCGCCCTCACTCCGGAGGAGCTGGATGAGCTCCGCGCCCGTGCGGCCCGGGAGGCCGGCCCCTTCGTGGACCCGCGTGTCCAGGCCGCGGTCCGGGTCCATATCGCGGAGTGGGCCGCGGAGATCCTGGGACGTCCGTACGGCGGCCCCCACGCGCTCACCTGGCCGGAGCTCTACCTCCTCCACGTCGCAGTCCAGGTCGAGCCCACGCCGCCCCCGCCGCCGCGCGCGACGGCCGCCCGCGCGGCCCGGGAGCTGGGGGAGGAGGCCGTCCGGCGCGCCGCTGCGGAGGAGGCCGCGCGCCGCGAGGAGGAGTGGCGGGAGCTGGTTGACGCGTTCCGCCAGGCCGGCGTCCGCGTCGAGGTCCGGCACAACTACACCTCCCACCGTCACCTGGAGTTCTACACGCAGGGCGCGGACCACGTGTACCTCCTGGACCCGCTCCACTTCGGCCGGCTCCACCGGGAGGCCGGGGTGGCCCTCTGCCACACCCCGAGCAACGCCCGGAACCTGGCCTACCTGGAGCCCACCACGGACGGCCGCCCCCCCTCCTGCCAGACGTGCCTACGCCACATGCGCTCCGCCGCCCGCCGCCTGGCCGCGTGACCTGCGAGGACGCGTTGTCTCCATCGCGGCTGAACTAATTGACATTGCAAAGTCAAACCGTCAGTATGGGTCACGCAAGACACCACACCGAAGGAGCACCGGATGACCCTCATTGGCCCCGCCACCTCCCCCACCGTCGCCATCACTCGCGCCCTCAAGCGCGCCGGCCTGGAGCAGGGCAAGGAGAAGGACTTCCAGGTCAAGGGCCGATACCGTGACGGGGAACGCAAGTTCACATACATCAAGATCCGTTCCGCCCGCGCTGAGTCCATGATCGTCGAACGGGCAGACGACATCGAACGGTGGGCGGATGAGTCCGGCTACCCGTTCAAGGTCTCCATCCGGTACATGGGCCGCTCCCCTCTCATCGACATCACGAATGGCCCGGGCGAGCGCGTCCGCGAGGTCCCCCCGGCCACGGAGGAGCCCACCGTGGAGGAGGCCGCCGCACCGGTCCAGGCTGCCGAGGAGCCCGCCGCCACCGCGGACCTCACGGAGGCGCCCTCCTGCCCGCCCGGCCTCTACGTGATCCCGCTCCCCTCCACCCGTTACCGCGACTGGTTCGGCGTCGAGTGCGCTCGCTGCACCCCGGGCGTCCGTACCTCCCTGACCGGCGAGTGGGACGACCGCGGGGACGCCGTCCTGGCCGCCCGCTCCCACTACGAGCTGGAGCACCGCTCCGCGGACGAGGCTCTGACTCCGGCCGAGCTGGAGGAGTTGGAGCGCTGGCCCCTCTCCGCCGCACAGCTCCGCGTCATGTGGTGGGCGAAGTATGGGGACTTGCAGGAGTTCGAGGACGGCGTTTGGGCCCTGGACGTCTCCCCGGACTGCCCGGACGTCAACAAGCGCGTGGCTCGGCCCCGCATCTCCGGTCTGTGGGCCGCCGGCCTGGTCGGCGTGTACGGCCTGAGCTGCGGCGGCCGACAGTTCGTCATCACGGACACCGGCCGCCGCCTCCTCCGCCTCTACTTCCTCGCGGAGCGCCAGGGCCACGACCTGGAGGCCGCCCGGGACGCACGGCTCCCCGTTCTGGAGGGCAGGGAGCGCGGTTACCCGTTCCTGGTGGAGGGCCGCTACTTCGTGGGCGAGCAGCGCCCCGAGACCGCCCAGGTCCCGGAGCCGGAGCCCGTGGTGGAGGAGCCCGCCCCTGCCGCAGAGGAGCCCGCCGCGGCGGAGCTCGCCGTCCAGGTCGCGCCGGAGCCGGAGCCTGTCGTCTCCTGTGCGGAGGACTACCTCCAGGAGCAGCAGGCGAAGGCCCTCGGCTGGTCCACCCGCCACGCCGAGGTGGTCCGGTGGGCCGCCGCCGGGGAGCTCCGCATGGACGGCCCAGATGACCTCCGCCGTGTCACCATCCCCGGCCGCGCCGGCCGCCGCGTGGCTCTCGCTCTCCTCCGCCCCCTCGCCGCCGCCGGCTTCATCACCCTGGGGGAGCTGGACGAGGAGGGCCGCCACCGCGTAGAGGTCACTGGGGACGGCCGCCGCGCCCTGGAGGTGTGGGACCGCAAAAGCCCCACCCCGGCCGTCATCAGCCGCAAGCAGGAGGGACGGGCGGACCTCCTGCCTCTCCTGGACGGTGAGGAGCACCGGCGCCGCGCCGCGGAGTTCGAGGCAGACCTCAAGCGGCGCGCCGCGGAGCGGGAGGCCTGGTATGCCGCACACGACCTCCGCCGCGCCGCGGAGGAACGGGAGGAACGGCTCCGTGCCGTGTGGGCGGAGGTGGAGGGCGTCCTCAACCCGTTCTCCCGCCGTCCGGCCGGGTGGACGCCCACGCCGGAGCAGGTGGCGGAGTTCTACATCCGGCCGGAGCTCGTGGCGGAGCTGGAGGAGGAGGCCGCCCGCCTGGCCGCAGAGACCGCCGCGGAGGCCGCCGTGGAGCCGGGGGAGACCAGCACGGCCCCGGCCGCCGCGGAGGCCGTCCAGGAGGCGCCGGAGGCCGCCGCCCCCGCCGCCGAGGTGGAGCGCACGTGGGACGGTAAGCCGGGCATTACCGCTGGCCCGGGCGTGGTGGAGCCGGGGATTCACGTCACGTGCCTCCCGGAGCACCGCCCGGGCCCCCGCGTCCGCCACTGCGACTCCGGGGTGATCGTCTCCGTGGGCCCGAAGTGCGTCCGGTGGCGCCCCTACGGCTCGGACCGGGATGTTCGTACCCCGCTGGACCACATGCGCGTCAACCCGGTGGCCCACCTCAACCTGGACTCCGACGTCCGCGCCATGGTGGCCGCACTCCAGGCCGGCCGCCCGCTCCCGGCCTACCCGGAGTGGACCCGCTGGACCCTGACCGCCCACCTGGAGCACGCCGCCGCCCGGGCCGCCGCCCGCCGCGCCGCCCGCCTGGCCCGCCTCACCCCCGCCGCTGTGGAGGTGGCCGCCCGCCACGCCCTCACCGCCCGGCCCGCCGCCGTCCAGCTCCCGCGCCTGGCCCTCCCCACCCCGGCCCCGGCCGTCATCCCCGCCACGGTTCGCCCGGCCCGTGTGATCGTCATCCCGTGCGGCGCCGCGAAGCTCCCCCACGCCGCGGCGGCTGGGGAGCTCTACATCGGCAGCTTTCACCGGGCGTGCGCCCGAGCCGCGGACGCCCTTGCACGGCCCGGGACCACCGTCCTGGTCCTCTCCGCCCTCTACGGGCTCGTGACCCTGGACCGCGTCCTGGACCCGTACGACCTCCGCATGGGACAGCCCGGCTCCGTCACCGGCGACCAACTCCGCGCGCAGGCCCGGGAGCTCGGCATGGACCGCGCCACGGAGGTGGTCGTCCTCGCGGGCTCCGCGTACACCGCCGCTGCCCGCCAGGTCTGGCCCACCGCCACGGCGCCGCTGGAAGGCGCCGGCGGCATGGGCTACCAGCTCCAGCGGCTCAAGGCCCTCCGTGAGGGCCGCTACGCCCTGGCTGCCTGACCGACGGACACCGGGCCGGGCCTGCGGGGACACCGTCCCCGGCTCGGTGTCCCCACTACTCATGAAACATATTGACTTTACAAAATCACCGTGCCAGGATCGAGGTGCAGGGAGGGCACGGGGCCCAACCGGGAAGGAACGTCATGACCACCACCGCGCACCTCGCCCACAGCACCGCCGACGACATCGGCCACGGACTCCCCGTAGTCGGCCTGGACGAGGTCCTGGCCGCACTCGCCCCGGAGGACGCCGCCGACGTCGCCGCCACCGTCGCCGCCGTGTGGCCCGAGGAGGAGCCCTCCGCCCCCGCCCCCGAGCCCGGCGCGGACACCCTCGCCCTCGTCTTCGCCACCGCCGACCGCTCCTACGAGCCCGGCAGCGTTACGGAGCTGGTGTTCATGCACAACGGCGGCCGGTCGAAGTACGACGTCATGCCCATCGCCGGCCGCGCCATCCCCATGGCGTTCACCATCCACCAGCGCATCACCCGTGACCTCCTCACGGCCGCCACCGCCCACGCGAAGGCCGTCTACGGCCCTCGCCGTGCCTGGCCGGTGCGCATGGTCCTGACCCGCCCCGCCTCCTGACGCCCACCTCGGCCCGGGCCACCTCGGCCCGGGTCACCACGGCTCGGGCCGCCTGAACAACCCCGAACAACCCGGAACAACTGGAGGACCTTTGCGCGTCACCACCGCCCCCACTCGCCCCGCATCCCCGCTCGTGGAGCTGGAGTTCACCGTCACCGGCGCCCCGGACGAGGAGGAGGGACCCGTCACCGGCGTCCGCCTCGTCTACCGCGGCCAGGACCTCCAGGACATCACCGTCCTCACTACGGAGGAGGAGGTCCCGTACCGGACGGACTTCACCCTCCCCTGGCCCTCCTGGCTCCACACGGTGGTGGCCGAGCACCGGCCGCCCACCCCGGAGGAGGAGCGGCGCCGCGTGGCGGACGTCCTCGCCCGCTTCTACGACGGCCGCCCCCTGGACGAACTCCGCGAGGAGCACGCCGCCCACCACCTCCAGGCCGCGGACGCCCTCCTGGCCACCCGCCAGGCTGCCCCGGCCATCGTCCACGCCCGGCCGTGTGACTGCGGCGGGTGCGCCACCTGCATGTCCTGACCCCGTCCGCCGCCATGTTCTGTAGGGCCTGCCCGGCACCCTCGCCGGGCGGGCCCTTCCGCGTCCAGGACTAGTAGGAGCCCCACTCCCGGGCGAACATGTCCGGCGGCTCCGCGTAGTACGCCTCCGCCTCCGCGTTGATCGCCTCGCACCGGCACCGCTCCCGCCGGGACTTCCGGTGCGGGCACTCCTCGTAGTGCTCCTCCGCGTCTGCCGGCGGCCCGTCCTGATCCTGGCGATCCTTCATGAACCCCTCCTCCGTGTGCTGGGGGCCGGACGGCCCCTCTACAGGCCCGTAGGGCACCAGTCGGCCACTGGAGACCACCAGCGCGCCCGGATACACGTTTCCGTGACTGGTGGGACGGGAGTGACCAGACCTCCGGAAGTGATCACGGCGGGCGCCTATCCTTCTGCGGCCCTTGACCCCCGCCCCACCAGGAGTGACCCGTGACCACGACCACCGAGCCCGCCGGCGCCGTCTTCAAACGGCTCGCCACGTACCCGATCGGGGACCTCACCGGCTACCCCGGCAACCCTCGCCGCGGTGACGTCGGGATGATCCTGGAGTCCCTGACCGCCAACGGGCAGTTCCGCCCGCTCGTCGTCCGGGAGCAGGAGGACGGGGAGCGGGTCGTCCTCGCCGGTAAGCACACCCTGCAAGCCCTGGCCGCCCACGGCCCCGGCCCGTGCGGCCTGGTGACCCGCGTCGGGAAGGAGGAGCGGCCGTGCGCCGTCTGCCATGGCCAGGAGTGGGAGCCCATCGCACAGTGCGCCGTCTACCAGTGCGATGACGCCACCGCCCGCCGCATCGTCCTGGCCGACAACCGCACCCACGACGCCGGCGACTACGACGACGAGGCCCTAGTGGAGCTCCTGGCCGGCATGGACGGGGACCTGGCCGGTACCGGCTACACGGACAACGACCTTGAGGACATGCTCCAGTACCTGGAGGAGGAGGCCGAGGAGGAGGACCCGTACGAGGAGCCGGAGGACCAGCAGCCCGCGCCCACCGGCAGCTCCCCGGCCGGGACCACCACGGCCGGTGAGCCGGCCAACTCGAGCACCGCCGCCACCAGCGGCGACCACACGCCCGCGGAGCCGCCGCCCGGCCACGCGTCCATGGTCCTCACCTACCCCGTGGCCGACCGGGACGAGACCGCCCGCCTCATCGCGGCCGCCCGGGACGTCCTCCCGGACCTGGAGTCCTCGGAGATCGTCCTCCGCGCGCTCCGCGCCCTGGTCGCGGTGATCGACTCCCGGCACTCCCCGGACGGCGTGGTCACCGTCGCCTCCCTCCTCAAGGCCGCCGGGCTCAACGCATGAGCACCGCCCTACTCCCCGCCCCCCGGTTCCGCATGGACGGCCGCTGGAGAGCCCGCCGCCCGGAACGGCTCCTGACGCAGAACAGCGAGCTGAGGGAGGACGGCGTCTGGAACTGGACCCTCCCGGCCCTGGCCACGCGCCTCCCGGACGGACGCGGCGTCCTCACCTGTCCTTCCGCCGGCGTCTGTGCCCTGGCTTGTTACGCGAGGAACGGGACCTTCAACATCCCCACCACGCGGCGCCGTCATCAGGAGAACCTGGCGTACGTCCTGGACGACCTCCCGGGCTGGACACGGCAGATGGCCGCAGAGCTCGCCCACCCCCGCCACCGCGGCGGATGGGTCCGCATCCACGACAGCGGAGACTTCCTCTCCGCCCGCTACCTGGCCGCCTGGCTCCGCCTCATGCACTTCCGCCCAGAGGTCCGGTTCTACTGCTACACGAAGGAGGTGAGCCTCTTCCGCCAGTACGTGGAGCCCGCCCCGCCGCGGAACTTCCGGTGGGTGTTCTCCTACGGCGGGAAGGAGGACCACCTCCTGGACCCGGCTGTGGACCGCGTGGCCGACGTCTACCCGGACGAGGCCGCCATCCGCGCGGACGGCTGGCACAGCCAGGACGCCTCCGACCTGTTGGCCGTCCTCGGCCCCGCCCCCGTAGGCATCCCCGCGAACAACATCCCCGCCTTCCGCAAGCGCCAGGCCGGCCGCACCTTCCGCCAGTGGCAGGCGGAGGAGGACGCCCGCCGCGCCGCGCGCCGCCGCACGGCCTGACGCCAGGCCAGGGCCCGCCCGGCACGGGCCCCCTGGCACACCGTCAAAGTGATCACGCAGGGCGCTTATCCTCCAGGGCCGCCGACCCCTCCGCGACCAGGAGCAACGCCCATGCCGCCCGCCACACATGTGCGCACCGCCGTCATCCCCCTGGACCAGCTCGTCCACTTCCCAGGCAACGCCCGCCGCGGAGACGTGGACCTCATCCTCTCCAGCCTCAAGCGGAACGGGCAGTACAGGGGACTGGTCGTACGCGACGTCCAGAACGAGGACGCGCCGGAGGTCATCCTCGCCGGGAACCACACCGCCCTGGCCCTCAAGGCCCACGGCCCCGGCCCGTGCGACTACCGCACCACCGTGGACGGAGAGGAGCGCCCGTGCGGCGTCTGCCACGGCCAGGAGTGGGTCCCCTCCGCCCGCTGTGAGGTGATCATCTGTGACGACGACACCGCGCGCCGAATCAACCTGGTCGACAACCGGGCCAACGACGCTGGCGACTACGACCGGGACGCCCTGGCGGAGCTCCTGTCCTACCTCGACGAGGACGGCTACGAGGGCACCGGCTACACGGACGCCGAGGTCCGCCAACTCGCCCACGCCGTCCCCCCGCTGGAGACAGGGGAGGAGGAGTTCCCCGCCTACGACGAGGACGTACCCACCGAGTACAAATGCCCCCGCTGCGAATATAGCTGGTCAGGAAAGCCGAGCTAGGCGCCTTGAGGAACTGTCCGTAATGCGACCTAAACTCACGGTCATGGCGAACAAACGATCACGACTCGTGTCTGACCCGGTATGGCTTGCGCAGGCCTTCGCGAAGCCTGGAGCCACCATCCGCTCCGTGGCGGCGGAGGCCGGGTGCGATGAGAAGACGGTCCGCCGCTGGAAGGACCGGTATGGAGTGGCGTCCCGCCCCGTGTCGGAGACGGCCGCGCTCCGCCAGGCCCGGACGGACGAACTCCCCGCGCGCACGCTGGAGGTGATCGAGGGGGAGCTACTGGGGGACGGCTCCCTGGTCTCCCGTGTGCGTGGGACGACCCGGTACGCCGCTCAGTACCTCCACCACGCCCGTGATCGCGCGTACCTGGAGTGGCTGGTCACGCAGCTTCCCGGCCTGGAACACACGATCTTCGGCCCCTACAAGCCGGAGACCGGGACGGCGTTCGTCCTCCAGACCCGGACGTACGCCGGGCTCCTCCCGCTGTTCGAGCGCTGGTATGACCCGGCCCGCCCCGCCCACCGCCGCAAGCGCGTCCCGCTGGACCTCCGGGTGACGCCCCTCATGGCCCTCCACTGGTACCTGGGAGACGGCCACCTGGCGGTAGACCGCCGATCCCCGGGGACAAAGCCGGTCATCCGGCTCTCCACGGACGGCTTCGCCCTGGAGGAGGTGGAGCGGCTGGCCGCGCAGCTCCAGCACTGCCGCGCCCGCGTCGGCCGCTTCGGGAAGGGCCACCGCATCGTCCTGGACTCCGCGCCCTTCCTGGAGTGGATCGGCCACTGTCCCGTCCCCGACGTCTACGGATACAAGTGGAGGCCACGTGCCTAACCGCCACCGCCCGCGCCGCCGTCCGCCGGCCACGACCCCGGCCGCCGCTCTGGCGCCGAAACCGCCGTACCGCGTCCCCTCCATGGAGGAGATCGCCGCCCTCCCGTGGAACGGTTTCAACGCCGTCTCCACGTTCTCCGGGTGTGGGGGGAGCTCCCTCGGCTACCGCATGGCCGGGTTCCGCATGCTGTGGGCGTCGGAGTTCATCCCGGCCGCGCAGGAGACCTACCGGGCGAACGCCGCCCCGTACACCGTGCTGGACACCCGGGACATTCGGGAGGTGACCGCCGCCGACATCTGCGCCGCCACCGGCCTGGTCGTGGGGGAGCTGGACCTCTATGACGGCTCCCCGCCCTGCGCCGCGTTCTCCACCATGGGCAAGCGCGAAGCCGGGTGGGGGAAGGTCAAACCGTACTCCGACACCGTCCAGCGCGTTGACGATCTCTTCTTCGAGTTCGCCCGCATCCTTCGGGAGCTCCAGCCGCGTACCTTCGTTGCGGAGAACGTCTCCGGCCTGGTCAAGGGCACCGCGAAGGGCTATTTCCTGGAGATCCTGGCCGCGCTCAAGGCTTGTGGCTACCGCGTGGAGGCCCGCCTCCTGGACGCCTCCCGCCTCGGCGTCCCGCAGTCCCGGCAACGGCTCATCTTCGTGGGCGTTCGGGAGGACCTGGACATGGCGCCGGTGTTCCCTCGGCCGCTCCCGTACCAGTACACCGTCCGCGACGCGCTCCCCGCCGTCCCCCGCCTGGTGCACGACACCTCCGGCAACCGCGGCCAGGGTGACGTCACCGACAAACCGTCACCCGCGATCACCGTGGGCACGGACGCCATCAACAGCTACCACTTCCGCGTCCTGGACCCCGAGGACCACGAGGAGGTCACCCACGACCCGGAGACCGGGAAGAACATCCACATCGGCCGCTACGCCATCGGTGAGGCCTGGCGCGACACCCCGCCCGGCGGGAGCTCGGAACGGTTTTTCAGCCTCAAGCGGATCGACCCGGACCGCCCCTCACAGACGATCACCGCGGAGGGCGGGAACGTCACGAAGGCCTCCGTGACCCACTACGCCGAGGCCCGGAAACTGACGCTCAAGGAACTCCGCGCCATCGGCGGGTTCCCCCCGGACTTCATCCTCACCGGCACGTACGAACAGCGGTGGGAACGCATCGGCCGCGCCGTCCCCCCGGTGATGATGAGCCACATTGCTGCGGCCGTACGGGACCAGGTCCTCACCCCGCTCCGGGAACGGGGGGTGATCTGATGACCGCCGCCCGTCCTCCGTACCGCGTCCCTACCATGGCCGAGATCGCCGCCCTTCCCTGGAACGGCTTCACCACCGCCTCCACGTTCTCCGGCTGCGGCGGCTCCAGCCTCGGCTACCGCATGGCCGGCTACCGCGTCCGATGGGCCTCCGAGTTCATCCCGGCCGCGCAGGACACCTACCGTGCCAACGCCGCGGCGTACACCGTCCTGGACACCCGGGACATCCGCGAGGTGGCCGCCGCGGACGTCCTGGCCGCGTGCGGCATGGCGGTGGGGGAGCTGGACCTCCTCGACGGCTCCCCGCCGTGCTCCCCGTTCTCCACCACCGGCAACCGCGAAGCCGGGTGGGGCGAGGTCAAGCCGTACAGCGGAACCCGGCAACGCGTCGATGACCTCTTTTTTGAGTACGCCCGTCTCCTCCGCGAGCTCCAGCCGCGCACGTTCGTTGCGGAGAACGTCTCCGGCCTGGTCAAGGGCACCGCGAAGGGCTATTTCCTGGAGATCCTGGCCGCGCTCAAGGCTTGTGGCTACCGCGTGGAGGCCCGCCTCCTGGACGCCTCCCGCCTCGGCGTCCCGCAGTCCCGGCAACGGCTCATCTTCGTGGGCGTTCGGGAGGACCTGGACATGGCACCGGCGTTCCCCCGGCCGCTGCCCTACCAGTACACAGCGAGCGAAGCGACCAACAGCCTGGCCACCCCGGCGGGGACCACCCACGACCCGGAGACGCGAGAGGACATCGACATCAGCCAGTTCGCGGCAGGAGAGGCCTGGCGTGCCACTCCGCCGGGCAGTAGTTCTGAGCGGTATTTCAGCCTCAGCCGATCCCACCCGGATCAGCCCTCGAGGACGATCACAGCGGAGAGCAGCGGCCCGCACCGGGCCTCCGGCGTCACGCACTGGGCGGAGCCGCGGAAGTTCACGCTCCCCGAGCTCCGCCGCCTCGGCGGATTCCCGGACGACTTCCAGCTCACCGGCACCTACGCGCAGCGCGCGGAACGCATTGGCCGCGCCGTCCCGCCGGTGATGATGGGCCACATCGCGGCCGCCGTACGGGACCAGGTCCTCTACCCGCTCCGCGAACGCGGGGTGATCTGACCGTGTGCGGCATCATCGCGGCCACCGGCCACGTAGACCTCACGGCGGCTGTGGGGGCCCTGGCGCACCGCGGCCCGGATGCCGCCGCCGTCGTCCAGGAACCGGGCGTGACCCTCGGTCACACCCGCCTGGCGATCCAGGACCCCGGCGCCCGCTCAGACCAGCCGTACCGGGACGGCCCCGTGACGCTGGTCTACAACGGGGAGCTGTTCAACGCCCCGCGGGTGCGCGCCCTGGTGGAGGCCGCCGACCCGGGCCGCACCTGGTCCACCACCGGGGACACGGAGGTGGTGGCCGCCGCCCTGGCCGTCCTCGGCCCCGAGGTGGCGCTCCCAGAGCTGGACGGCATGTACGGCCTCGTCTGGACCGACCAGCGGCGCCCCGGCGTCCTCCACGCCGCCCGGGACCGCCACGGCGAGGTCCCCCTCCACGTCCACCGCGCCCTCCCCTTCCTCGTCGCCTCGGAGATCAAGGCCTTCCGCGCGCTCGGCCGGCGCTGCGGTAAGGCCGTGGTCGACGTCTCGCCAGGGGAGTGGTGGGAGCTCTACCCCGCCGGCGGACTCACCCGGCACACCTACCACCAGCTCACCGCGACGCCGACCCCTGAGCTCACCCGGGAGACCGCCGCCCCGGCACTCCGCCGCGCCCTGGCCCGCGCCGTGGACCGCCGGGTGATCGCGGACGTGCCCGTGTGCGCGCTCCTCTCCGGCGGCATTGACTCCGCCGCCATCGTCGCGGAGCTCGTCCGGCACCACCCCGGCCTCACCACCTACACCGCTGTACTGGACCCGCGCTCCGCGGACCTCCGCCACGCGCGGGAGACCGCCGAAGCGCTCGGCGTCCAGCTCGTGGAGGTCCCCGTGACCCCGCCCACCGCGGACGACCTCACCCACGCCCTGGCGGTGATCGAGCAGCCCTACAAAGCACAGGTGGAGATCGCCTGGCCGTGCCTCGCCCTCGCGGCCGCCATGCGCGCGGACGGCTACCGCGTCACCTACTCCGGGGAGGGCTCGGACGAGCTCTGGGCGTCCTACGGGTTCGCGTACCGCGGTATCAAGGCGTCCGGCTGGTACGGCTACCGCCGCGACCTCATCGCCGCACAGGCCGTGCGGAACTTCCCCCGCGTGAACAAAGCGTTCATGAGCAGCAGCGTGGAGGGCCGCCTCCCCTTCCTGGACCCGGACCTGGTCACCCTCGCGCTCTCCATGCCCGTGGACGTCGTCCGGGACGCCGACACCCCCGCCGGCCGGAAAGCCGTCCTCTCCGCCGCCTACGCCGACCAGCTCCCGGCCTCCGTCACCCGCCGCGGCAAGGTCGCGTTTCAGGACGGCCTCGGCCTCAAGCAAGTGATCACCCGCGCCCTTCCCAACCCCGTGAGGTACTACCGTGCTGAACACTCCCGCCTCTACGGCTAACCCAGACACCGCGGCCCCGGCCGGGGACATCGCGGAGCGCTTCACCACCGGCGCATGGGAGTTCACCCCCGAAGTCGCGGACGTCTTCCCCGAGCACGTCCGCGCCTCCGTCCCGTTCTACGACGCCATCCAGGACCTCGTGGCGGAGGCCTCGGACTGGCTCCTCCCCGATGTCGGCCACGTGGTGGACCTCGGCGCCTCCACCGGCACCACCGCCCACCGCATCGCCACCCGCCACCCGGCACGGCAGCTCCACGTCACGCTCTACGACCAGGAGCGCTCCATGTTGGACCGGGCCGCGGAGACCCTGGCCGGCGTCTCCAGCCTCCACGTGGACTACGTCCAGGCCGACATCCGCCGCTCCCCCCTCGGCCATGAGGACGCGGACCTCACCCTGGCCCTCTTCACCCTCCAGTTCCTCCCCGTGGCGGACCGCGTCCAGGTCCTCCGCAACGCCCGCCAGGCCGCCTCCTCCACCGGCGCCCTCATCGTCGCGGAGAAGGTACGGCCGCCGGACTCCCGTTGGGCGGAGATCGCGTGCGACGCCTCCCACGACTGGAAGGCCGCCCACGGCATCACCGATGCCGCGATCCGCGCGAAGGCCCGGGCGCTCCGCGGCGTCCTCCAGCCCTACCCGGAGTCCACCCTCGTTCAGGCCGTCCAGGACGCTGGCTGGTGCTGCCCGGAGGTCCTGTTCCGCTGGCACTCCTGGTGCGTCCTCGGGGCGTTCGCTACCCCCACCGGCATCTGACCCACCCGTCCCACAGCGTGCCCGGGAGGCCCACCCGGCGCGTTCGTCTCTGGAACCCATAAGACTCTGGAAAGTGAGGGGGCCTCATGGGCGCATCAAAGGCACAGCGCGCCGCCGCGGCGAAGAAGAGAGCGCAGGCAACCGCGCTCCGTATCGCCGGTGTGGACTGGGCGACGATCGCGGAGCGCGTCGGGTACGCCTCCGCCGGCGCCGCTTGCACTGCCGTGGGCGAGGCGCTGAAAGCCAACCTCCGTGAGCAGGACCAGAACGTGGACGAGCTCCGCGCGCTCGGCCTGGCGAAGGTCAACCGGCTACAGGCCGCGTTCTGGCCCCTCGCGATCCAGGACAAGGATCCGAAGGCCGCGAAGGTCGTGCTGGAGTGCATCAAGCAAGAGGCCCGGTTCCAGGGCACGGAGGCACCGACCCGGGTCAACGTGGAGGCGCAGCGCCTCGGGGACGAGATCCTGGCGCTCCTGGAGGGCGACGACGGGGGCGCGGGTGACGGGCCGTGAGGGCCCGGGAGGACATTGAGCGGGAGGTACTGGAGCTGGTCCGCGCCGGGGACGTCATGGCGCTCCGGGAGGTGAGGGACGCCGTACGGAAGGCCCGGGCGCGGAAGAACTCCCGCCGCGTCCTGGCGTACATGTATGACCCGGTCGGGTGGGCGCGGGACTGCATCGCCTGGGAGGACGGGGAGGGCCTGACCGCCTACCAGCGGGACGTCCTCGGCGCGATCCCCGTGCACCGCCGCGTCGCCGTGCGCGGTCCTCACGGCCTCGGGAAGACGGCACAGGCGGCGATCACCGTCCTATGGTTCTCCACCACCAGGGAGGCCGCGGGGATCGACTGGAAGGTCATCATGACCGCCTCCGCGTGGCGACACCTCGCGATCTACCTGGTGCCCGAGCTCAGGAAGTGGGCGAAGCGCATCCAGTGGGACGCCGTGGGGCGGGAACCGTTCTCCGAGCGGACGGAGCTCCTGGCGCTCAACCTCAAGTTGGAGCACGGCGCCGCCACCCCGGTGGCCTCCCATAAGGCCGAGTTGATCGAGGGCGCGCACGCTGACTCCCTCCTGTACCTCATCGATGAGGCGAAGATCGTCCCGGACGCGACATGGGATGCGGTGGAGGGCGCGTTCTCCGGCGGTCGTACGGACGGCCCGCCCGGGCGACTCCCGGAGGCCTTCGCGTTCGCCATCTCCACCCCCGGCCCGCCCGCCGGCCGGTTCTATGACATCCACCGCCGCGCCCCTGGCCTGGAGGACTGGTACGTCCGCCACGTCACCCTGGCCGAAGCCATCGCCGCGGGGCGGATCTCCCGCGAGTGGGCGGAGCAGCGCGCCCGCCAGTGGGGCCGGGACTCCGCGATGTACGCCAACCGCGTGGAGGGGGAGTTCCACTCCTCGGATGAGGACTCCGTGATCCCGTTGGCGTGGGTGGAGGCCGCCGTGGAGCGGTGGCACGAGTGGGACCAGGCCGGACGGCCGGAGCTGGAGGGCCGGCGCTTCACCGGCGTGGACGTCGCACGGGCCGGCGGGGACTCCACCGTCCTCGCCCACCGGTGGGGCGCCGCCGTCACCCACCTGGAGACCCACGACCGGGAGGACACCATGCGCACCACGGCGCGCGTCCAGGCGGCCACTGGAGAGGACGGGGAGTCCATCCCGGTCGTGGACTCCATGGGCGTCGGCGGAGGCGTCGTGGACCGCCTCCGGGAGCTCGGCGTCCCCGTCCTCGCCTACACCGGCGCCGCAAAGACGAACGCCCGCACCCGAGACGGGGAATGGGGGTTCGTCAACACCCGCTCCGCCGCGTACTGGCGGATGCGGGAGCTCCTGGACCCGGCGTACGAACCGGAGGTCATGCTCCCGCCGGACGATGAGCTCCTGGCCGACCTCACCGCCCCCATGTGGGACACCACCACCGGCGTCCCGCCCCGCATCCGCGTGGAGCCGAAGGAGGACCTGGTGAAGCGGCTCGGCCGCTCACCTGACAAGGGAGACGCCGTGGTCATGGCGTACAGCGCGGAGTGGATGAAAGCCTCCGCCGTCCATTCCCCGGCCCGGCGCGGCCAGGCCGGCGGAGGGCAGGCGGCCCGGGCGGCGTCCCGGTACGGGCGCACCCTCGGCGGCGGGACCCGCACCCGGTGAGGGACGGAAGTCGCGAACTGCTCCACCCGCGGCGCGCCGTCCTGCGATCATCGACCCGTCCCCGAGCGAGCGACACGAGCAGAGGCAGCACCATGACGTGGGTTTACGCGGCACTCACCCAGGAAGCCGGCAAGCGCGGCGGCCCCGACGCGCTCCGGTACTTCTACCGCGTCCAGGGCGTCATCATCGGCGCCGCCATCACCGGCGCCACTGTGGCCGGGACCGTGGCCTACGACAAGTGGCGCACCCGCCGTGCCGCCGCCGCTGCCGAGGCGGCGCCCGAGAGCACCACGGGGACACCGGACCCGTGCGACGCTCCGGAGGCCACGCGCAGCTGACCCCGGGCCGGCCTACAGGCGGATGGGCCCGTCGGAGAGCTCTCGCGCGAGCCGGTGGGCCTCCGCCACCCTCGCCCGCGCCTCGTCGGTCTGGAGGCAGTCGGTCACCAGGCGGACGCCGACCCGCCGGCGCGCCTCCACGTCCAGGCCCTCGGCCTCCAGGCCGGCGTCCAGCCGCTCCAAGACGACCCGCATACGGGCCACCTCGGCCGCGAACTCGGCATCGTGGAGGGCGGACCGGGCGGCCTCCGGGTTGGCGGTCAGGTACTCGTCCAGGGCCTCGGTGCTCATCGTCATGCCGCCAGGCTCCCACGCCCCGGGGCTGCGCCTCGAGCTCCGTCACCAGCGGCTGGCCCGATCCCGTACCTTTCCCGGCCGCGCGCCGCGCCCTACTCGCCCCGGCTCGTCCTCTCAGAGAACGTGATCAGATCGTGGACCTCGATAGGCCGCCGCTCCCCTCGGAGGATCTGGTCCCGTAGCTCCTCAAGGAGCCCGGCCTCCTCCCCGCCGAGCAAGTACCCGTACGCCATGAGCGCGGCCGTCCGCGTGGCGTAGATGCCGGGGAGCCAGCCGTACCAGGAGGCGGCCACGCCGTAGGCCGGCGCCTGTCCGGGGAGCGCGGAGGCCTGCTTCGGCGGGTAGATGCGGGCGAAGCCGACCGCCTCCACGCCGGGGGAGACCGGGCGCTCCTCGGCGTTCATACGCCGCTGCTCCTCGTACGTCAGGCGGTCCCACTGGAGGAGGGCGGCCGCCTCCAGCTCTTCCACGGTGAGCGGGCGCCCGGCGGCCTGGCGGAGCGCAGTCTCCAGAGACTCAGCCCGGTGCGGGATACCGCCGGCGCGCACGCCGTGGATCAGGGCTGCGACGTCACCATGAGGGGCGGGGGTGGTCATGAGGCCACACTCTCCCGGAAGTGTCGAGGCCTCCAGCCCGGCCCGTAACCAGCAGCGTGGAGGCCGCCTCTCGCCCGGCCCTTTACCAGCGGCTAAGAGGCACCGTCCCGGGGCGCACCCCGACGGCATGGCCACCATAGCGCGTAACTGACCGGCTGCGAGGGAGGACAGCACAGGCCCCGGCCGGAGACTCGTACCGTGGGGCGGGCTGCCGCCAGGCGCATTCCCACGCTGCCCGGGCGCTGCATTTGGCATAACTGCCGGGGCCCCGTCGCGTGCTCCTCCCGTATTCGCCCTGAAACCCTGTGTCGAATTGATCAAAATTACTACGCGCTAAACCCCCGCATTGATCTAAATCATGGCTCTGACCAGGTGTAACGTCCGCCATGAATTCCGCTGCATTGGCCTATGATGCTCCGCCGACCGATGGCGGATCATGCAAGGGGCAGAAATGATCGGAATTCATGAGCTCGTGTTCCTGGCGCTCGCCGGGTACCGGCTCACACAGCTCGGCGTCCATGACTCGATCTTGGACCCCGTCCGTGACCGGGTGTTCGACTGGCAGACCCGCCGCCCGGAGTCCTCCGCCCGGGCGTTCATCGTGACTCTCATCAGCTGTATCTACTGCCTCGGCTGGTGGCTCAACGGCGCCGTGCTCGCGGCCTGGCTCCTCTGGCCGGATAACCGCGTGGTGCAGGTCGGCGTGATGTGGTTCGCCGTGGCCGGCGCCGCCGCCCTCCTCAACCGGTGGGATGACTCCCGTAAGGCCTCCTCGTGACCGCCGCGCCGCCGCGTCGGGTCATCACCGCCGCCGCCTCCCGCTACACCTCCCGCAAGCTCAAGGGGGGCGGCGGCCAGTCGAAGGCCCCGGACTCCGGCTGGCAGGAACGCGCCTGGACGTTCTACGACTCCACTCCGGAGGTCCGGTTCGCCGCACAGTGGATCTCCGGCGCCATGAGCGCGGCCACCCTCTACGCCGGATACCTGGCCGATGACGGTAAGACGATCGAGCCCGCCCCCGACGACTCCCGGGCCGCGGAGATCGTCGCGCAGATCGCCGGCGGCCCGGAAGGCCAGGCGCAGCTACTGGGCCGTATGGGCCCTCACCTCGTGGTCCCCGGTGAGGGATGGCTCGTGATCCAGCCGCAGGAGGACGGCGGCCAGGCCTGGCACGTCCTCTCCGTCCAGGAGATGCGCCAGCAGGGGCAGAAACTCATTGCGGAGATCGACGGGGAGCCCGTGGAGATCCCGCCGGCGGACCCGGACGGCACCGCCGCGGACGACTCCGACCCCATCGCTATCCGCGTGTGGCAGCCGCACCCCCGCCGCTACCTGGAGGCTGACTCCCCCGTACGCGCCTCGATCGGCCTCCTCGAGGAGCTACACCTCCTCAACGCCGCCGTGGCCGCCATCGCCCGCTCCCGCCTCACCGGCCGGGGCGTCCTCCTCGTGCCACAGGGGACCCGCTTCCCTTCCACGCCCGTGCAGGGGGACGCGGAGGATGACCTCATTGAGGTGTTCATGGAGGTGGCGGAGACCGCCTACCGTGAGCCGGAGTCCGCGGCGGCCACGGTCCCGATCATTTTGGAAGTGCCCGCGGAGCACATCGCCGCCATCAAGCGCCTCACGTTCGAGAGCGACTTTGACGAGCTCGCCCTCCGCCTCCGGGACGAGGCAATCCGCCGCTTCGCCACCGGCCTGGACGTCCCCGCGGAAATCCTCCTCGGCATGGACGCCCTGAACCACTGGGGCGTGTGGGCCATGAAGGAGGAGGCCGTCACCCTCGGCGTACAGCCCCGGTTGGACACCGTCTCCTACGCCCTGACCACACAGTGGCTCCGCCCGCTCCTGATGGCGGACAACGTGGAGGACGCGGACCGCTTCGTGGTCGCCACCGACACCAGCGGCCTCCGCGTCCGCGGCAACCGGTCACAAACGGCGCTGGAGGTCTTCAAGGCCGGCGCCATCTCCGCCGCCGCGCTCCGCCGGGAGACCGGGTTCGACGAGAGCGACGCCCCCACCGCGGAGGAGACCGCCGCGCGCCGCCAGGCCGAGCAGGCGCAGCAGCCCGGACAGGATGGCAAGGACACGGACGCGGAGGAGACGGATCTCCCCGTGGACGAGGCCGAGGGCGAGCCGAGCACGCTCCCGGCCTCCGCCGCGGGCGGTCTCCCGGCGGCGGTGCTGGAGGCCGCGGACGGCCTGATCTGGACCGCGCTCGCGGCGGCCGGGGAAAAGCTCCGCAAGACGCCGGCGTGCCCGCGCTCGGAGCGGTCGAAGGCCCGGGAGATCGAGCCCGCCCGCCTCCACACCGTGCTCCGCGTGGAGCCGGGCCAGGTCGAACAATGGCGGCTCCTGGAGGGCGCCTGGCCGCGTCTGCCGGAGGTGGCCTCCCGGTACGGCCTGGACGCGGAGTGCCTGGCCGCGTCCCTGGAGGACTACTGCCGGGAGCTCATCGCCGCCGGCATCGCCCATGACTTCGACCTGACCCCCGGCGCGCTGCGCACCTCATGCCTGGCGGTGGCCGCATGACCCCCCGCCGCCGCCCGCCCGTACCGCCGCCCCTGCCCGTGATCACCGTCTACGTCCTGCCCGGGACGCCGCGCCCGGACTGGTGCCACGTCTGCAAGGCCTACACCCGGGTCACCGGGGACGTCCTCCTCCTCACCCCGGCCGGGGTGTCCGTCATCGGTGCGTACGCCGGGTGCGAGATATGCGACGAGCCCGAGGAGGGGGAGCGCCGTGGATGAGGACCTGATCCGCGTCAACGAGGCGGAGCGGGAGATGGCCCTCACCGTCCGCGAGGTCCTGCGCGAGGTCGCGGACGAGTTCGCGGACGCCGTCTCCGGCGCGGATGAGCTGGTGGCCGCCCGGTTCTCCGTGGGCCGCATCGCCCGCATGTGGAGCTCCCGCGTCCCCCGCATCGTGCGCCGGTTGTTCGGCGTGGTGGAGGACGGCGCGCACGCCGCGGCGGACGCGGTGGGCGGGGAGCTGGACGACACCTGGACAGGCCTCCCCGCACGGTATGAGGAGGGCCAGGAGCTCCCCGGCGAGCTCGGCCAGTACGCCACCACCACGGAACACCTCCTCCGCGCCGTGGGAGACCGCCTGGCGGAGGCCGCCCGTCAGGAGCTCGCCGCGGGACTGGACGCCGGGGAGGACGTGGACCAGCTCCGCGACCGGCTCCGCGCCCGCTTCGCCGCGGACGGCGCGCAGCTCGGCCGCGTACGGGAGGAGCGCACCGCCCGCACCGAGGCCACTCGCGCCTGGAACACGGCCACGCTGGAGGCCGCCCGCGCACTGGAAGGCCCGGACCGGCCGCTGGTGAAGCAGTGGCTGACCAGAAGGGACCTGGTGGTCCGGGATGCCCATGACGCCGTGGAGGGACAACTCCGCCTCATTGGCGAGCCCTTCACGGTGGCCGGCGTGGCCATGCAAGCGCCGGGTGACCCCACCGCGCCGCCGGAGCTCGTCATCAACTGCCGTTGCGTCCTGGCCCTGGCCCGCGCTGAGGACCGCAACGCCGCAGCCGGTGAACCGAAGGACGCCGCATGGGTCCACGTCTTCCATTCCGAGGAGGTCCCCATGGGGACGCCTACGGATCCAGGGCCCATGACCGCCGCAGCGGACGGGAGCCACCTCATGGGCGGCATGATCGCGCTCATTCCCACGGAGGAGGACGCCGCGCGCCTCGCCATCGATGGCGGGGAGGACGCCGGGGAGCTCCACCTCACCCTCTACTTCCTCGGCGACAACGGCGCCGACTGGACGCCGGACCAGCGGAACGAGCTCGCGGAGGGCGTCCGCGCCCGCGTGGGCGAGCTCGGTGGCAACGTCACCGGCCGCGCGTTCGGCGCGAACCACTGGAACGCCGGCACCGACTCCCCGTCATGGGTGTGGGCCGTGGGAGACGACCGCGACCAGGACGCGGACGCGCCCACCCTCGTGCGCGCCCACGCCATGGTCACGGACGCCCTGGAGGACACCCACGAGCGGCCGGAGATCCCCGTCCAACACTCCCCATGGGTCCCCCACGTCTGCGCCGCGTACAGCGACGATCCGGCCCTCCTGGAGGCCCTTGAGGAACGGCTCGGCCCGATCACCTTCGACCGCCTACGGCTCGCGTTCGGCGGCGACTACATCGACATCCCCCTGACTGAGGAGGAGCCCATGACGGAAGAGGAGACCGCGGCGGGGATGCCCACCCGCTCCTGGTCCACCCCCGGAGACGCCGCCCTGGCCTACGAAAACCAAGAGACCGGCGATGGAAGGGTGTTCACGCCGGGCTCCCTCTACTGGGAGGGCCCCGGCCCCTGGCCCCTCCAGTACGCGGACGAAATGCTCCGCGGCCATGAGGGCGCCGAGCTCGCCGCGTCCATCACCAGCCTCGGCCGGGACGGCGACCGCATCACCGGTGAGGGCGTCCTCTACCTCTCACAGCGCGCGGGCGCCGAGGCCACCATGCTCCTGGAGGAGGGGGCACCCCTCGGCGTCTCCGTCGACCTGGACGACGTTGACGTGGAGTTCGTGGACCGCACCATGGCCGATGGAGAGGACGGCGGCCTAGTCCTGGCCGCCTCCCTGGCCTCCGCGTCCCTCCTGCGCCTGGACGACGGCGGATGGATGCTCACCGCCTCCACCGCCCCGGCCTGGACCGCATCCGGCGGCCACCCCGCCCGCATCCGCCACACCTCACAGCTCATCACCGGCCCCGGCGGCGCCGTCACCGCGGCATCCGTACGGGCCGCGTTCGAGGGCGCCGGCGTCCTCACCGCCGCCGCCGGTGACCCGGACGACCTGGACACCGGCGTGGTCGTGCACTCCGAGTCCGCCGGGGACCTCCTCCTCCGCATCACCCGCGCCCGGCTCCGCGGCGCCACCCTCGTAGCCATGCCGGCCTATGACCGCGCCCGCATCGTCCTGGACCCCGTGGACGAGGAGCAGGAGGCCGCGGCCTCCGCGGCCGGGACCGTGGTGGAGCCGGTGACAGCGGCGACGGGGGACACCCACCAGCGGGTCATCACGTACGTGCGCGGCTGCCCGGCCCCCGTGGGCGCGGCGGAGGTGGCCCGCGCGGTCGGCGTCGCCGTGAAGACGGCCCGGGACCACCTCAACCGCGCCGTACGGTCCGGGCACCTGCTCCGCATGGCCCCCGGCCTCTACGCCGGCGCCTCGTCCATGCCCGAGGGTCAGGAGGTGGCCGCCTCCGCCACCGTGCCGGGCGCGCCCCTGGAGCCCGCCGGAGTGCCGCACACCCACCCCGTCTCAGACGACGTCATGAGGGAGCTCACGGCGTCCGCCTGGACGGCCATGCAGGACGCGGACCCCATGCCCGCAGCCTGGTTCGCTGAGCCCACCGTGGAGGAACTTCCGCCCGGGAGCGGCGGCGTTCACTACTCCGGCGGCCGGATTTACGGCTGGGTGGCACAGGCCGGTGAGCCGCACGCCGGCTACCCCGGCCGGAACCTCACCATCGAATCACTCGGCCAACTCGACATGACCCACTTCCTCCGGGCCCGCTTCAAGCTGGACGACGGCACGTTCGTGAGAGCCGGGGCGTACACGATGAACGTCCCGCACTCCCGGGACGGCGCCGAATGCGACACGGCCAGTTGTCAATTCGATGACACGCGCACGGTGGCGGGAGTGGTCACCTGCGGCCTCAACGACCGCGGACTCTGGTTCTCCGGCGCCGCCGCTCCCTGGTTGTCGGCGTGGGACCGCACGGTGTTCGCCGCCTGCCAGCCGAGTTACCACATGCGGCAGGCCCCGGACGGACGCTGGCAGCTCCGCGCCGTCCTCTCCGTCCCCGTCCCCGGCCACTCCTCCCCGCTCATCGCCGCGGCGGTGGAACGCTCGAACCTGGCCCTGGCCGCCTCCGCCGCGGTCGCCCCCGCGCCAAGCGCGCCGTCCCTCGAGGTACCGGCGCAGCCGGAGGCCGCCCCCACGTCCTCCGCGGTCCCACTGAACGCCGCCACCCCACCCGCCTCGACCGGCCACGCGCCGCCCGCCGGGCCTGGAGGCCTGGAAGAGGTGGCCGCCTCCCTCCTGGAGCGCCCGGAGCTCCTGGACGGCCTCCTGGACGCCCTGACCCGCCGCCAGACCGAACGGGACGAGGAACGCCGCCAGGAGGTAGAGCGGCTATCCACCGCCTTCGCCGCCATGCCGGCCGGTACCCCGGCCCGGTTCTAAAAGCCCACCCCCGAGAGGAGCACCAGTCATGCCGTGCGCGTGCCAGAACAAGCGCCAGACGTACGAGGTCATCCCGAACGCCGGGGCGGCCACCCGGGCCGCCTTCACCTCCAGCAGCCAGGGCACGGCGGAGGCCGTGGCCGACCGTTACCCCCAGAGCGTGGTCCGGGATAAGAAGACGGGGGAGGCCGTCTACTTCGCCTGGCCGAAGGGGAGTTACGAGGTCGCCCTCCACGGCGGTGAGGGCCCGGTCGTCGTCACCGCCACCGCCGTGCGTAACGCTGGTGACCGCGTGCCGCTCAAGGCCACCGCGGATGACCGCGCCGCGGAGGGCGCCGTGGTCCGTGTGGCCGGCGGCGGTGCCGTGGTCTACCCGCTCCCGTCCGCGCTCACCGCTTCCGGCTCCACCCTCACGGCCGCCGTCCCTCCGGCGCCGGCCACCCGGTAGCGTCCTGCCGCCACACCTGGTAGGCGGCTACTATTCACCCCTAGCACCGCTGGTTATGGGCCGGGTCACTGGGATTCACACCCTGGAGACCCGCCCCATGGCCGAGTTCGAGCTCCCGCAGGACCTCAACCAGCTCTCTGACTCCGCGTTCCTCACGTCGCTCACGGACGATGATCTGGGGGACGCCCTCAACGTCTCATCCGTGACCTTCGCGGCCCTGGCCGCACAGGACGAGATCACGGACGACTCCCTCCAGCAGATGCGCGCCCTGGCCGCCGGATCCGAGGCGATTCGGGTGGAGCAGCGTGGCCGCGTCGAGGCCGCGCAGGCCGCCGCCGCCGAGATCGAAGCTATGGCCGCCCGGGTCCGCGGTGACGAGCTCACCACGGAGGAGACCCCGGCCGAGGGCGCGGAGGGCCAGGAGGCCGCCGCGTCCGCCGAGACCACCCCGGCCGCGCCCGCCGCCCCGGCCGTGCCGGAGCAGCCCGCGGCCCCGGCACCCACGACCACGGCCGCCGCGGTCGCCCGTCCGCCCCTCAACCTCTCCGCCGTGCGCCGGGTCCAGCCGCGCGTCCTCCCCGAGGCACCTGCCCCCACCACCCGGATCACCGCGGCCGTGGATGTCCCCGGCTACACCCCGGGCGCACCGCTGGACTTCGGGGACATCACCGCGGGCATCATCAGCCGCGCCAACGCGTTGAAAACGGCTGGCGGGGGCGTGGGCCAGGTGATCTCCTACCGCCACCCGTACTCGCAGGACCTCATCGTCACGGACTCCTCCTCCGCCCCGGAGGGGACCACCGTCTCCCTCACGGCCTCCAATCAGCGGCGCCTTCCGGAAGGCGACTTGACCGCCTCCGGCGGCTGGTGCGCCCCCTCGGAGACGATCTACGAGCTCACAGACACCGCGTGCCCGGACCTCCTCTGGGACGCCCCGGAGATCCAACTCGCGCGCGGAGGCTTGAGGTACTACAAGCCGCTCTCCCTGGACGTGGCCGCCATGACGTGGGTCCACACAGAGGCCGACGACATCAGCGGCGCGGAAAAGCCCTGCTACCGCATCCCGTGCCCGGACCCGGTGGAGGTCCGGTGTGACGCCATCGGCGTGTGTTTGGAGGCGGGAATCCTCACGCAGAGGCATTTCCCGGAGCTCGTGAGCTGGTATTTGCGCAATGCGATGGTGGCTCATGAGATCCGCGTGAAGCAGTACCTGTTCCAGCAGGCCCTCAACGCCGCGACCCCGGTCACGCTGGAGCCCACGTTCGGCGCGCTGTCCGCCGTGTTCTCCGCGGTCGCTCTGCAAAGCGCGGACATGATCGAACGCCACTCGCTGTGTGAGTCCACGGCGCTGGAGGTCGTGTTCCCGTACTGGTCCCGTCAGCTCTTCCTCGCGGACCTGGCGCGTCAGAACGGCGTCAACATCTGCGACCTGGACCCGGGGTGCGTGCAGGACACGTTCTCCAAGCTGGGCGTCCGCGTCCAGTTCGCCCGCGGTCTCAACCCGGCGGTGCCGGACGAGATCGGCGGCGCCACCCCGGCCACCGCGTTCCCGGGCTCGGTCAAGTTCATGATCTACCCGAGCGGGAGCCTGGTCATCGGCCGTGGCGAGGAGGTGAATTTGGGTGTAATTCATGATTCAACGAAGTTCAGGTTCAATGACTATACCGCCCTTTTCGCGGAGGAATGCACCGCTTTGGTCGATAGGTCGGTGGACACCCGCCTGGTCACCGTCCCGGTCTGCCCGGACGGCGCGACCGGTGCACAGCTGGAGATGGTGTGCGCCGCGGGTGAGTCCGCCGGCGCGACGTCCTGACCCTCCACCCCCCTGGTCCGTGGCGGGCCCGTGAGCTGAGCGCGGGCCCGCCACGCCCGATCACGTCCACGGAGGTGGAGCCATGCCCGCAGCGATGCGGAAACGAGTAGAGCCCATTCCGGGCGTCCCGCTGCCGCACGGCATCCTCAACGCGTGCACGACGGTCGTGGACGTGGAGGACGTCCATGAGCTGATGGGCGTGGAGTGGATGGCGCTCGGGTGCTGCCCGGTCCGTCAGTGGGAGGACCCGTGCCTCACCGAGGAGTCCCCCGGGGAGGAGTCACCAGGGGAGCGCCCGGCAAAGGAGTTCTGCCGGCCAGAGTTCGAGCACGCCGTCCCCATCACGCTCTACGCCGGCGCGGAGTGCTCCACCCTCGGCTGGACGCATGAGGAGGCCGTCACCCACGCCCGGGCCACGATGGACCTCGGGGAACAGCACGGCCTGGAGGCCGCGTTCTGGAACACCCGCCTGACTCAGGACGTGGTGGACCTGACCCCGCCGGAGGGGCCGGTCTCCGTCGCGCAGGGCCTCGCGGTGCTGGAGGGGTGCCTCGCGGAGTCCTACGGCGGCGTCGGCGTCCTCCACGTCCCCGCCGGCGCCGCCGCGCTCCTCGGGTGCTGCAACCTCCTCCACGAGGACCCCGCCACCGGCCAACTCCGGACCCTGGCGGGGAACTGCGCCATCATCGGCGCCGGGTACTCCGCCATGAACACCGGCCCCGGCGGCATCCCGGCGGACCCGGGAACGACCTGGCTCTACATCACCGGGCCCGTGCAGATCCGGCGCGGCCCGCTCGACGTCATCCCCGACCGGTCCGCGTCCGTGAACATCCGCACGAACGACCGCCGGATCTTGCTGGAGCGGACATACGTGGTGGGCACGACGTGCACCGCGTGCGCGATCCAGGTGGTGGTGTGCCCGTGAACGAGCTCATCCGTATCCAGCCGGCCCGGCACCTCCGGGTGGCGTTCGCCCGGTGGGCCGTCGCCCAACGGCCGAAGGTCGGCACAGTCAGTGAGTCCGCGTTCGGCGTCCCGCCGCGCCTCTTCACCGACATGCCGGAGGACCTGCTCCGCGGCTCCGTGGTCGACGGCCACCCCTACGTGCCCGTGGACGACGAGCCGAGCACGCCGGCCCCGGTCGGCGCGCCGGAGCTGCTGGGCGTGGCCACCGTTGACGGCCTCCGGGACGCGGCACCGGGCCAGCCGCTCCCGGAGGTCCCACCCGCCGAGTACGGACCAGACTCCGTCCCCCTCCCGCCGCCCGACTTCGCACCGCTGGAAGACGCCCCCACCTACGAGGCCGGGGAGCTCCTGGTCATCGGGGAAGCCAGCCCGGAGACGGTTGTCCCCCTCGGGGACACGGGTGAAGACGGCCTCGCACAAGGGGAGGTCACGGACGGCGTCACACCGGGCGTGACCAGCGAGGACACCCGGGGGGACAGCGGGGACACCGGCGGGGAAAGCGACTCAAGCGACTCACCCACGAAGCCCTTCCCGTGCCCGCACTGTCCGCGCTCCTTCGACTCATCCCGCGGCCTGGAGGTCCACCTCCGCCGCGCGCACCCGGAGGTGTGAGCCGTGCCGGTCGAACCGATCCCCTGCGCGCCCGGCGGCGGTACGCCCGGTGAGGTCACCGGCTGCTGCTCCCCCTCCATCACCTCCGTCCCGCTCTGCCGCCCGGACGGCTCCACCGTCCTCCTGGTGGTCCGCTCCGGCTGCGCCGAGTGCGGCCAGGACGCCGGGGACCCGGAAGTCGTCGGCTGGCTCGACCCGGCCAGCGGCGCCTTCACACCCGGCCCGGCTCCCGCGGACACCGGCCCGTGCGGCGCGGAGGACTGCGCCTCCGTCACGGTGCTCCGCCTGTGCGACCAGACCTGTGCGCCGTTCCTACGGCACCTGATCCACGACTGCACCGGCGCCGTCACCAGCAGCGTGGACACCACCACGGACGGCGTCACCCCGTACGCGCCGGTCGGGACGGTGGGGGACTGCGAGGAGTGCGAGCGGTGCGAGCCGGAGCCGATGTGCCCCGGCTTCGTCGGCCTGACCGGGCCGGAGACGTGGACCATCCCGCCCGCCACCGAGAGCGTCAGTCTCTCCGTGGCGTGCGGGCCCGTGACCGTCTACCCGTGCGCCGGGGCGACGGACGGCGTGCAGATCAACGAATGCGGGGTCAGCCTCCAGTGGGCCGCCCCGGGGACCGAATGCCGGCCGGGCGTGCTGTGCGACACCTTCCGCATCGAAGTGCCGGAGGGCAGCGCCGTCTACGTCTCGTGGCTGTCGGCGGGATGCGGTGACGAGTCATGAGCGGAAAGGCGGCGGACTGATGGCGGTCAGCGGCAACTTCACGAACTGCAACTGCGGGCCGGACGTGCCCACGTGCGCGAACCCCACGGAGCCGGTCGCCACGGTGGGCCTGTGCCTCTCGGACGGAACGCCCATCGCGGTGACCGTGGTGAGGGACTGCGCGGGCACGGTCACCCAAGAGGGCTGGATCGACCTCACCACCGGCCTCTACACGGCCGGGCCCCCGCCGGAGGGGGCCGGGCCGTGTGACGCCGGGTGCGTGGACACCGTGTGCCGGACCCGCTGTGACGACACGGACGGGGACGGCCAGGCGGACGCCACGTACACGGAGCTCTGGTGCATCCGCGCGGACGGTTCGGCGGAGCTGGTCCTCACCTACCAGGACGACCCGAGCGTCCCGTACGCGCCGGCCGCGCCGGTGGACTGCGAGTACGGGTGTCAGGAGTCGGAGACTCTGACCCTCTGCGATGACGGCGGCCCGTTCCTCCGTCGCTACACCTGGCTCAACGGCGCGGCCACCTATGTGGACTTCGAGCTGGACGGCCTCACCCCGCACGTCGTGAACGGCACCGTCACCACGTGCGCCGGGACCGGCGGCGGTGGCACGCCGTGCGCGGAGGCGACGACGCCGGCGGCCACGCTCGGCCTCTGCCTCCCGGACGGGACCCCGCTCGCTGTGGTCATCACCCGGGACTGCGACGGCGTCACCACACAAGAGGGGTGGCTCAACCTCACCACCGGCGCCTACACCAGCGGCCCGCCACCGGCCGGGGCCGCCGCGTGCGGGGACGCTCGCGCGTTCGAACTCGCCGGGCTCCTCTGCGACACCGACCCGGCCACCGGGGACGTCCTCGGCCTGGTCCTCGTGGAGTACGCCTACAACGAGGACGGCAGCCTGGCGAGCGTGCGCCTGGTCGACCCGGCCACCGGCAACACGTACACCCTCCAGGGCGAGCTACGGCACTGCCCCGCCGGCACTGAGGAGCAGCCGGAGCAGGACATCGCGGTCCTCTGCGACACCGCGGCGGACGGCACGGTCACCGCCTTCGTCCGGGACTACCGGCGCGATCCGGCGAGCGGGCAGATCAGCGGGCACACGGACTACACCCTCGGCGGAGCCCCGTACACCCCGGCCGGGACCGTTGGTGTCTGCTCCGAGCCTGAGACGGCAGACGTGGAGTCCTGGCCCCTGTGCGTCGTGAACGCCGTCACGGGTGTCACAGTCGCCCGGGTCCGCCGTGAGACGGTCTACGACGGCAACGGTGAGGCGGTGACGACGCGGCTCGTCGACGCGATGACCGGCGCCCCGTACACGCTGCCGGCGGGCACGCGTCTTGGCGAGTGCTGCGAGACCACACGGGAAGCCGTGTGTGTCACCCCGCTCCTGCCGACGTCCAAGCGGGTGGTGTCCAACCCCGGCAACGCCAGCGGGCGCGTAGACCCGGCCTGGACTTGGGGAATGACCCCGGCCGGAGGCCGCCCCGTCTACGACGTTGCCGGACCGGCGGCTTGGACGACTCCGCATCCCCCCGGCGGCGGGTGGGTGTCCCTGACCCCGAGCACGATGACCACGCCGCTGCCCGCTGGGGCCCCGGTCGACTACTACATGGTCACCACGTTCGAGCTGCCGGACGATGCGGTCCTGGACGCCACCACCATCAAGATCGACACGCTCAACGCGGACAACGCCGTACCGGGGTACGCCCTCAACGGCGCGGCGGAGACGCGGACCAACCCGCAGGCGGGGACGTGGTTCAACCAGCCGCCCTACCGCGAAGCGGAACACCGCATCGCCGGCGCCATACGGGGCATCAACCGCCTCGCCGTCCGCGTCACCGAGGCAGGCCCCGGGAGTAACGGCGGAGTCCTGCTCGACGTCACCCTCACCTACCGTGTGCCGGGCGTACCGGAGTACTGGACGGTGGAGTACCGCGACTGCGGTACAACCACGTTCATCGACCCGGACGGCAACCGGTACGAGGGCGGCCTCCCGGACGGATACATGGCCTGCGGGGGCGGGTCCGGTGGCTCGGCCGCGCCGTGCGGCGACACGGAGACGCTGGTCCTGTGCGACACCGCAGCGGACGGCACGGTCACCCCCTTCGTGCGGCGCCTGACATTCGACTGCACCGGCGAGGTCGCCAGCACTGAGGACCTGGAGCTGGACGGGACCGCGCCTTACACACCGTCCGGGACGGTCGGCCAGTGCCAGACGGCCGCCGGTCAGGAACCCGTGCCGTGTGAGGCACAGAACGTCCTCAGCGCGTGCCGATGCGACGACACGGACGGGGACGGCATCGCGGACACGGAGTACACGGAGCTCCTGACCGTGGACTGCGCCGGAGCGCTCTCCAGCATCGGCACCTACACGCCGGACCTGGCCGCCCCGTACACGCCCGTAGCGCCCGTGGACTGCGACGCGGGCGCCGAGGGCGCGGACCCGGCTCTCGGTGTCCAGCCTGGCCGCGTCCAGCTCGCGGTGGGTGCCTCCTGGAATGCGGACTCCGTGGCGGCGCTCCAGTCCGTCACGGCGACCGCCCACACCGGGCCGGGCCAGATCACCACCAGCGACGGCACTTCCACCCTCTTCCAGGGCGAGTCCGTCACCTGGTCCACGAGCAGGGAAGGGGACGCGCTCCTGACCGGCCCCCTGATCATCACCGCCACAGGCGGAATCGTCACCGTCACCTACACCCTTGGAGGAGTCCAGCTGTGAGCGGATGCTGTGGTCAGGGGCCCGTCATCATCAGCGGAACGCCCGCCGCGACTTCCCGGTTGGACGTGGCGACCGTCCTCCTCTGTGACGTCCTCCCGGACGGCACGGTGGCAGGCGTCGCCCTCGTGGAGCCGGTCTACGACGCGACCAGCGGGGACCGTCTCGCCACCCGGATTGTGGACCCGGTCACCGGTGACGCCTACGTGCCCGTGGGCACCCTAGGCCCGTGCGCCCCGGACGGCTGCAACGCCACCACCGCGGCGCAGGTCCTTTGTGACGTCCAGGCTGACGGGACCGCCGTCCAGTTCACCCGGGCCACCACGTACGACTGCCAGGGCGCGCTCCTGGCCACCCTGGACCGCACCCTGGACGGCGCCGCCTACACCGTCACGGGCACGGTCCAGGTCTGCCCGACCGCCCCGGACTGCGAGCAGCCGACGACGCCCACCGCCACCGTGGGCCTGTGCCTCCCGGACGGGACACCGATCGCCGTCACCGTCGTAAGGGACTGCGAAGGCGTCACCACGCAGGAAGGATGGGTCAACCTCCGCACCGGCGCTTTCTCCGCTGGCGCCCCGCCCGCGGGCACGATCGCTTGCGGGGAGGGCCAGTCCGTCCAGGTCTCAGGTACGTTCTGTGACCTCGCCCCGGACGGGACCGTCCTCGGCCTGGTCCTCATCGAGTACAGCTACGCCGCGGACGGCACGATCTCCGGCGTGCGTCTCGTGGATGCCACCACCGGCTCCACCTACACACCGCAAGGCACTATCAGCGTGTGCCCGGCCGGGGTGGAGCAGCCGGAGCAGGACCTCGCGGTCCTCTGCGACACCGCACCGGACGGCACGGTGACCCCGTACATCCGGGACTACCGCAGGGATGAACTCGGCGCGATCACCGGTCACTCGGACTACACCCTGGACGGCGCGGCCTACACGCCGTCCGGCACTGTTGGAAACTGCCAGGCGGAGCCGTGCCACGGCTGCGAGACTCTGACGCTCTGTGACCTGGTCCCGGAGTCCCCGTCCGACCCCGTAGACCCGCCCTTTGTCACGCCCGTGCCTTTCCTCCGGACGATCTGCCGTGACTGCTCCGGCGCCGTGACATCGACAACGGATACGGCCCTGGACGGGACAACGCCATACGTCCCCACAGGCGAGGTCACGGCCTGCGATGCGGAGCCCGCCGCTACGCCGGAGCAGCCGGAGTCGGACGCCGTGGTCCTATGCGACACCGCCGCGGACGGCACCGTGACCGCATTCGTGCGGGACTACTGGCGCGACGTGTCCGGCCAGATCAACGGGTACACGGACTACGCCCTGGACGGCGCCCTCTACACGCCGGCGGGCATCGTCGGCACCTGTACCCCGCAGGCGACGCCGGCCGAGGCTGACGTCGAGACGATCCCGCTGTGCCTCATCGATGACGCCACCGGCAACGTCTTGCAGAACATCCGCGCGGAGGTCGTCTACGACGCCACCGGAGCGCGCACTGAAACCCGCTACGTCGACGCGGTGACCGGCGCACCAGCCACCCCGCCCGCCGGCGCAAGTTTCGCGGTGTGCCCTGCTCCGGACGGGTGCGCGAAGCAGGTCATTGAGAGGTGCGGTTGCGACGATGCCGACGGCGACGGCATCGGTGAGGTGACGTATACGGAGTTGTGGGCCGTGGACCCGTGTGGCGGTGATGCCCCGGCGCTCCTCGGCACCTACCGGGACGGCGACCTGACGCAGCCGTACACCCCGGTTGCGCCAGGGGAGTGCACGGCCAGCCTGGAGGAGCCGGAGCCCCTGTTCACCGGCATCCGCCGGACCTCTGGGGACGAGGTAGTGAACCTCTCTGGCATCCACCCCGGCCTCCAGTCCGCCACCCTCACCGTCCTCGCCGGTCAGGGGACGGTGACCACCGACGACGGCACGGCGACCATCCCGGCCGGCGTCACGCTCTCCTGGTCCGTGTCGCAGGACACCGACCAGGCCCTCACCACATGGACCGGGGGCAGCGTCGGCACCGGTTCGGACGTCCTCCTCCACTTCACCTACAGGGGGTGACCTGACATGGCTGGAGCATGCTGTGCCGGAACGCCGGGACCGCCCGGCCCTCCAGGCCCACCGGGGACACCCGGCGGCCCTCCCGGGCCTCCCGGACCGCCAGGCGCGGACGGCCAGGACGGTGTCACCCCGAAGTTTGCGAGCACCACGTGCATCACGGTCAGCGGGGACGGCTCCGCCGGCGCGCCGCTCCGCGCAACGCCGGTCATCCATCCCGCTCCGTGTAACGGGCTCACCTGTACGGCCTCCGGGCTCCTCGTCCCGGAGACGAGCGTGGTCGGCACGCTCGGCCCCGCGCCCGGCCGGATCGCGAATGATCTTCAGTCGGTGGACGTGGTGGTCACGGCCCCGGCCGCAAACGCCTGCCCGCAGACGTACACCGTGAAGGCGTACCTCACGCCGCTTAGGGGTGAGGCCGGGCCCGTGGCGGACGCCAACCTCCTCCCTTCCCGGACCAGCGGCGCGTGGGTGACCACGGCGCTCACCGCGGTCCTCCCCGATCCCGGGGTGTACCTCATCACCGCCGACATCGACACGCAGATCTGCGCCACCGTGGACGCCGCGGGCACCACGAACCTGTGGACGATGGTTCGCCTGATCCACGCGCAGTCAGGCGCCGTTGAGCTCGCCCCGCGCCAGGGATCGCAGCACCAGTTTTCAACCAACGCCCAGACCCGATTCCAGCACTGCATGAGCAACACCACGTCTCTTTCCGGGCTGGTGACCGTGACGGCGGCACAGGGCACGAAGACGATCCGCGTGCAGGCGATTTTGCAGGGCGGCGGCGCCGGTGACGGCCTGACCGGCGGGTCGACCATCCAGACATCGCGCTTCGTCGGGGGCGCGTCGTTTCTAACTTGGGTCAAGGTGGCTGACTGATGGCAGGCGGATGCGGGCGTATCTACCGCGTGGACCCCCGGCTGGTGGAGTCTTCGTGCAACGCGCTCACACAGACGGCGGCCGGGCTCCTCGTGCCGGAGGTCCAGCTCCAGGCCGGCCCTGGCATCACGGTCACACCGCCGGCGGACGGGGCGTGTCCCGCCGTGTGGCAGCTGGCTGCTGACGGCTCGTGGGCGCAGAACTCCACGCTCACCTTCACCCACGCCCTGGACGGTGCAGACCGGGTCTATGAGCAGGTGACGGAGATCCCGGACCTGACGATCCCGCGCGCCGGAGTGTGGGAGGTCGACTACAACGCACGCGGCGCCGTCGCGATGCCCGCGGCCACGGCGGGCGCCGAGTACGTCACCACCGCGCTCTACAAGAACGGCGCGGCAATCGTCGGGAGTGAGGCCCTGATCATCGGCACCGCCGGGGCGGGTAGCGCCAACAATGCGACGGGCGGCCTCTCCTTCCTCCACTTTTTCGCCGCGGGCGACGTCGTGACCCTATGGGCGTACCGCATCGGCCAGGCCGGCACCGCCTCCGTGATCTCCAACGCGGACGGCCGCACGCGGATCTCCATGCACTGGATCGGACCGACGGGAGACACACCAGCATGACCGGAACCGCAGCAGGGCTATCCATTGAGTGCCCGCAGACCCTCGCGAATGAGTGCTGGAAGATCCCCGGGTTCCGGTACATGTCGTACGACAACTCTGCCACCACACCGTGCGGCGTCTCCGCCATCAACGGGACGCCGGGCGGCGTCTGTGACCGGCCGAACGTCAAGTTCGTGTCGTGGATCATCAACGGCCGGAACGTCCTTACGCCGTTCAATGACGGGCTGGACGAGTGCGGCGCACCGCTGCTCTCCGACCTCGCCGCGGCCCTCAACACGTGGGACCCTTTTGGTGGGAACTGGGCCACGGCCGTCTCTGACCTGTGCGCCTATCACATCCGCTCCCGGGCGCTCCCGCCTACGGGCACGGACTACGGCGTCATCACCCTCGTGGACAACGACACTGGCGAGACGATCACCTTCACCCCGGCGGAGATCGTGGTCCCTGACCAGTTCTTCCGCCGCATCACGGAAGTGGACTGCGACGGCCAGACCACCGTCCGGTGGGTGAACGACGCCGGCGCCACCGTCCCGGCCCCGGACCCGAAGCAAATCGTGGAGTGCTCCGTCCAGGCCGTCCCCGACGCGCGGACCTCCCCGACGAACCGGGTACGCCCCCGCATCAAGCGCTACACGGGCGCCGTCACCGCCGGGAACATCGACGCCTTCCCCTCAGACATCCAGTCCGTCACCCTCACCGTCCTCGCGGGTGCCGTCCGCGTCCAGGCCGCAGGCTCCGGCTCCTCCCACGGCGGCGCGCCAACCACATTCGAGGACGACGTCACGGTGCCGGCCGGGGTGACGCTCTCGTGGGGCGTGGACGGGGACTCCTATGACCTCGCCCTGGACGGGTCCCTCATCTTCACCGGCACGGCCGCGGGCGCGGACTTCCTCGTCCACTGGACCGAGCACGTCTACACGGATTGGGACTGAGCCATGGGGACTTCAAGCAGCATCCGCATCTCGGAACGCGGTTTCGACACGCTCCCGGCCGCCGTGGACCTCCAGCCGGTGGGCACTGGAGTGTGGACGAACACCGGCTGTCAGGTGACCCTCCCGGCCGCCGGGACCTACCACTTGGACGCCACGGTCCGCGCCACCCTCACCGCCGCGGACGGCGTCAACGTATGGATCGGCGCCCGGTTGTGGGACGTCACGGCGGGGGTGGTGGTGCCGGATAGTGAGGTGTTGGTCTACCAGATCGCCAACACGGTGACCCCGGCCACCACCGCGGTTACCGAAGGAGGCAACCAGTCCGGGGCCGTCCTCGTGCCGTACACGGTGCCGGGCTCACGCGTCATCCGCCTTCAGGCGGTCCGCAACGTCGCTGGCGGTAACTCCAGCGTGGCCCGGGTCATCTCGGACGCTAACGGCCGTACGACGCTCAGGTTCGAGCGCATCGCATGAGCACATCCGGGAGCTACCAGCGGCCCGGCCTCCTGCCCGGGGGCACGGCCGCCGTCGGCGTCACCGTCCACGCCGCCTGACCCGGCCCCCCTCAAACCCACTGGAAGGGACCATGACCAGCAGCCTGCCCCGCCCTGCCCGGGCTCCCCGCCTTCGCGTCCTGGTGGTCCTCCCCGCGTGGGGTGCGGTGCCGGCGGCCGGGGCGTTCATCACCACCCGGGAGTACGCCCTCGGCCTGGCGGCGGCCGGGCACCTCGTGCACGTGGTCACCTCCTCCCGGGACCCCGGCCGGCGCTACACGGAGGCCGGAGTGACCGTGTGGCCGCTCCAGTCATGGCGGTCCGCGGTGCGGGAGGCGCGGCCGGAGCTGGTGATCTCCCACCACGGGGACCGGCGCGCGGTCCGCATGGTCGCCGAGCTCCCCCGCCGGGTGCGCCGCATCCTCATGGTTCACGGCATGTCCCCGCGCCTGGAGTTGGGCCGGCCGGACCTGGCTTGGTTCCCCTCCCGGGCGTGCGCCGACCACTACCCCTACCAGGGCGCGGCGGTGGTGCTCCCGCCGCCGGTGGACCCGGCCCGCTACCGCACCATGCCGGGGGAGCTGGTGACGCTCAACGGGACGACCGCGGCGAAGGGCGCGGACGTCCTGGCCGCCGTCGCGGAGCGGATGCCGGAGCGCGGGTTCCTCGCGGTGCGCACCCCGTGGCATGAGGAGGTCCCGCTCCCGGCGAACGTGGAGGTGATCGACCGTACGGAGCCGGCCGCCGTGTATGCCCGCACCAGGCTGCTCCTCATGCCCTCCGTGACGGAGTCGTGGGGCCGGGTCGGGGTGGAGGCCATGCTCTCCGGTATCCCCGTCCTGGCCGCCCCGCTCCCCGGCATCCGGGAGGCACTGGGCGAGGGTGCCGCCTACCTTCCGCGGGAGGACCCGGACGCGTGGGTGGCCGCCATCCGCCGCCTGGACGACGAGGCGGCCTACGCCGCGGCGGCGGAGCGTGCCCGGGCGCACACCAGCGGCGTGGACTACGTGGCGGACGTGGCCGCGTTCGAACGGGCCTGCACGGACCTCGTCCGCCCCACCGCCGCCGCCCGGCGCCCCGCCCCCGCCCCCGCTCCCGCGCCCGTGCGGCCGGCGCCCACCCTGTCCGTGCCTGGAGAGGTGCCCTCCAGGGTCCAGGTGGCGGCGTGGGTCCACTTCGGGGTCCCGTACCGGCGTGCCGGGTCGGAGACGATGCTCCACACGATGATGCGGGCCCTCCACCAGGCCGGGGTGAGCGTGGCCGTGGTGTGCTCCAACATGCCCGAGGCGCCCGCCTCCTGGCAGGTGGACGGCGTCCCCTACCTTCACGCTGACGCGGAGGCGGCGGAGGACTTCCTCCGCACCGCCGGCCCCCGCGTCGTGGTCACCCACCACGACTACGCCGCCCGCGCCATCGGTCACGCCCGGACCATCGGCGCCCGCTCGGTGCTCCTGGTCCACTCAGATTTTGACATCGCGGCACAAGGCCTCATGGCGCGCCCGGACCTGGCCGTCTACAACACGGAATGGGTCCTCAAGTCGTTGGCGGCCCGCTACCTCGAGGTGGACCAGGTCCCGCGGCTGGTCGTCCACCCGCCGGTGGACCCCGGCGAGCACCGCGCCCCCGGGATGGGCCGTCACGTGACGCTGGTCAACCTCAACAGAGACAAAGGCGTCGACACCTGGCGCGCCGCCGCCCGGGCGCTCCCGTGGCTCCCCTTCCTCGGCGTCACCGGAGGGCACGGCCCGCAGGTCCTCCGCCCCCGCCTGGCGAACACGCGGATCATCGGCCAGACCTCCGACATGCGGCGGGACGTGTGGGCCCACACCCGCGTCCTCCTCATGCCGAGCGTGTACGAGTCGTTCGGCCTGGCCGCGGTGGAGGCCCTGGCCTCCGGTATCCCCGTGATCGCCCACCCCACTCCGGGCCTACGCGAAGCGCTCGGGGACGCCGCGGTGTTCCTGGACCGAGCCGACACCCGCGCCTGGACGGCGATGATCCGGGAGCTCCATCAGGCGACCACCCGCCGGGCTCGCCTCACCACGGCCGCGCGGGAGCGGTCCGCGCTCCTGGAGCGGCAGAGCCGGGCGGAGCTCCAGGCGTGGGTGGACGTCATCCGGGACCTGGCCGCCGGGTAACTCGTCCCGCCGGGGAAGGGGGGGCGCGGCTAGACTCCTGGTAGCCGCTGGTTCTGGGCCGGGCCGAGACGCACACGCCGTCTCCCTGCTGCTGGTTGTGGGCCGAGCCGTCCAACCCCCTTGTTGGAGGGCCACAGTGGCAGCTCCCCTCATCTCGAACGCGGCTACCGTCCGGATCACCCGCGTGGATGGCTGCGGCCGTCCCGTCTGTGGTGAGGACTCCGCATACGTCACCGACTGCTTCGCCTCCGTGAGCATGGAGGCGAACATCGAGGACGGTGAAGACATCGTCTTCACCGCCGCCAACGGGCGTCAGTGCGGGTTCAAGCGCGGATGCCCCACGCTCAACGGCTACGACCTCACCTTCACGTTCTTCCAGGCCTCGCCCGAGCTGATCGAGATCATGACCGGGTCCCCGGTGTACTTCGACTACGCCGGCCAGCCGATCGGATTCGATTCCTGCTCCATTCCCTGTAACTCCGGCTTCGCGCTGGAAGTCTGGACGGACGTCCTCGGGGAGGACGTGTGCGCCGACGAGGCCGCCGAAGGGGCGTGGGTGTACTTCCTCCTCCCGTGGGTGACCGGTGGCGTCATCGGTGACCTGGAGCTGGCGAACGAGGCGGTGAACCTGGAGCTCACCGGCGCCACCCGCGCGGGAGGCCGGTGGGGGACCGGCCCCTACGACGTCCAGGCGCAGGACGCCGCCGCCACCCCGGGCCCGATGCTCACCCCGCTCGGCCCCACGTGCCACCGCCGGATGTTCATCACGAACATCGCCCCGCCGGAGCCGTCCACCACGTACGTCCCGGTCGCCGGCGAGTTCTGCATGGCGTCCTGACGATGGGCGACTTCGACATCGTGGTGCCGGTGCGGGAGGGCGCCGCCAACGAAGCGTTGCGTTACGCGCTCCGCTCGTGGGCGGTCAACCTCCCGCACCGGCGGGTGTGGCTGGTCGGCTACCGGCCGCCGTGGGCCACCGGTGTGGAGCACATCCCGACCCACCAGGCCGGGAACACGAAGTACCGGAACACGACCCTGGCCATGCGCGCCGCGTGCGAACACCCGGACGTGTCGGACACGTTCCTGGCCGTCAATGACGACTTCTTCGTGATGCGCCGCCAGGAGTCCATGCCCGTGTTCCACCGCGGGCCGGTCCGGGAGGTGGAGTCCTACTACGCCACCCGCGGCAACGGCTCCTATCTCCGCGGGCTCCGGGAAACCCGGGACCTCCTGGCGAGCCTCGGCCATGAGGACCCGCTCTCCTACGAGCTCCACGTCCCGCTCCCCGTCACGAAGCGCGGCATGTTGGCCGCGCTGGAGATCGGCGCCCACCTGGACGTCCTCCACAAGCGTTCGATGTACGGGAACCTCGCCGGGATCGGCGGCACGCGCATGAGGGACGTCAAGGTCCTCCAGCGCGCCCCCTCCTTCGACCGGGAGGCAGCGTTCCTCTCGACCATGCCGGACTCCTTCACGAACGGGCACGTGGGCCGGTTCATCCGCGAGACGTTCCGCCGGCCGGGTCCGTATGAGACGAGGAGGCGGCGCCCGTGAGCCTCCAGGTAGGGCCGTGTGACCCCTGGCCGGTGGACCTCTGTTGCGATGTGGAGGACCGGGACCCGGCCGACGTGGCGCGCTGGACGCGGGTCGCGTCCACGATCCTCTGGCACCTCTCCGGGATGCGTTACGGGCCGTGCCCGGTGACCGTGAGGCCGTGCGCCCGCTCGTGCCTGGACACGACCGGCCCGATCTCCTTCCAGGCCTCCACGGGCGCGTCCACCGGTGGGTGGGTGCCGTACATCGGCGCGGACGGCGTCTGGCGTAACGCGTCCCTGTGCGGCTGTAAGAGCTCCTGCTCCTGCTCCGAGCTCTCCGAGCTCTACTTCCCCGGCCCGGTGTTCGACGTGGTCGAGGTCAACGACGGCGGCCACATCCTCATCCCCGGCCTGGAGTACCGGGTGGACGCACCCGGCCGCCTGGTGCGCCTCGGCGGCCAGCACTGGCCGAAGTGCCAGGAGATGGCCGAGCCGCCCGGCGCGCCGGGCACCCTGACCGTGACCTACCGGTGGGGCCTGGCCCTGGACGATGCCGCGGTGGCCGCGGTGTCGGAGCTGGTGTGCCACTACCTCAAGGGGTGCGGGAGCGGCGGCTCCTGCGGCTGCAAAGCCAACCCCCGCATGACGCGGATGACGCGCCTGGGCGTGGAGATGGAACGCCAGGACGTCACGCTCCTCTACGCCGAGGGCCTGACCGGGCTACCGGTCGTGGACATGTGGCTCATGGCCGTGAACCCATACCGGCTCCGCTCGCCGGGCCGGGTGTACTCCCCGGACTTCAAGCGCCCACGCGTCACCACCTGGCCGTAGGAGGCCCGCTCATGCCGCTCACCCCGTACTCCGTCCACGACCTGGCGGAGGCCGTCCTCGGCTGCGTGTGCGCCGCGCTGGACGCCGTGGCGGAGGACGTGCCCGGGCAGCCCGGTTGCCCGTGCCGCGCCTGCGTGGTGCCCGGTGTGGTGGCGTGGGACGGGTGCGGTCCCGAGGACTGCGGGCCGGGCGGTGAGCCGGGGCAGCTCACCGTGTCCGCGTCCCGTCTCTTCCCGGCCGGGCAGAACTTCCCCGCGGAGGACCGCACCGTCCAGGGCGTCCGCGGCTGCCAGGTCGCGCCGTTCACCGCCCTGGAGCTGGTGATCACCCTCCTCCGGTGCGCGCCCGTCATGGACGAGGGCGGGTGTCCGCCGACGTGTGAGGAGCAGACGGAGGCCGCCCGGGTCCTCCACGTGGACATGAGCACGGTCTACAGCGCGTTGTGGTGCTGCCTCCCCGAGCTCGGCCCCAACCCCCGCCGTCCGTACCGGTTCGTGATGGGAGCTCAGCGCGTCATCGGCCCGGAGGGCGGTTGCGTGGGCCTGGAGCAACGGGTCACCGTAGCGTTGCCGGGCTGCGGGAAGTGCCCGGGAGAGGACGGGACCTCATGAGCGTGAGCGTGACGGTGGATCCGAGCCGACTCGCGCGGCTCCTCCGCGCCCGTGGAGGGCCGGCGGAGCGGCGCCTCCGGGCAAGGACGCGGCGGGTGGCCGACATCGCGGCCGCCGGCGCGCCGGGCTCCATGGGCTCCTATGTGGACTGGCGGGTGGAGGAGGGGCCGCGCGGCCTCCAGGGCGTGGTGACGTGTGATCACCCGGCCGTCTTCTACGTGCTGGACGGCACGCGCCCTCACCTCATCCGGGCCCGCCGGGCGAAGTTCCTCCGGTTCGAGGTCGGCGGACAGGTCCTCTTTCGGAAGGTCGTCCGGCACCCGGGAACGGACCCGAACGATTTCATGGGCCGCGCGCTCCGGCTCGGCCGGTAGTTGACCCGGCGGGTGGCGCGTGCCAGCCTGCCGGGAGCTGATCAGTGCAGCGGCGGAGGCCGCTCCTCTTGCCCCGGCCTGGCCGGGGGCCCCTCATGCCGGGAGGGCGGGGAGCGGCCTCCGTGCCGTCTCCCGCCCGGGCCGGGCGCGGCTACCCTCCTCCCTGGTACGCGTACGCCGCTGGTTGTGGGCCGGGCGATGGCGCGGACGGGAGCAAAGGACCCCTGCCGTGGGAGAACGCCGGTCATTCACACTCAACAAGACGCCGCACGTCGCGGAGCTCGGAGACGGCCTTGAGCTCCACTTCCAGCCGGAGGTCATGGGGGATGAGTTCCTGGAGGGGTACGTTCAGCTCCAGGAGACCTACCGGGGGCTCGGGGAAGGCTCCGCGAACGACCTCTCCGGGATGGACTTCGGGAAGGCCGCCGAGATCATCCGGGAACTCCGCGGCTTTCTCTTCAACCTCCTCATGCCGGAGTCGAAGGAGATGTTCTCCCGCTTCGTCGTCCTCAAGGGCGGCCAGGAGGCCGGCGCCTACCTGACCCGCGAGGAGGCTGAGTCCGCCGCCGAGGGTGTCACGGGCGCCACCGTCCGGGACGAATCCCTCCAGCTCCCGCTACGCGTCCTCATGGAGATCCTGGAGTGGATCGCCGAGCTCTACGGAGGCGGGCAGCGCCCTACTGGGTCGTCCACCGCCTCCTCCTCTCCATCGCCGAGGGGTACGAGGCGTGGGACGGCCACCTCTCGCTCCAAGGGGTAGACCTCCACTCCTGGACTCTCCGGCGGTTGCTGAATGCCGCGGAGGCCGCCATCGACGCCGCCGCGGAGGACGACGCCGAGCGTGCCCGCAACCGCGCGAAGCTCTACGCCCCGCCGGCCGGGGCGGGCCGTGCGGGTGCCAGCAGGCCCGGGGCCAGGGCGGGGGCCGCCCGTCCCGCCCGGTCCATGGGAGCGTCCCGGGCAGCCCGTACGGGCGACTCACCGCCCTCTATGGGTGACGGGGTGTCCATGGGCCAGGCGCAGTCCATCATGGCGCAGCTCGCGGCGGAGGACGCCCGCCTGGCCGGGGGCCGCTAGCGGCTAGTCTGGAGGCGGCCCGCCCTGGTGAGCGGGCCGCCGCCGACTGGTTTTGGGCCGGGCGACCATCACGCACTCCGTGAGGTTGCCCCGTGGCCGAGGACGAGGTCGATTACGGCGCGGCCCGCATCCGCATCGAGCTGGACGACAGCGAGGCGGTAGCGGACGCCCGGGACGTCGGGGCCCGTATTGAGCGCGCCCTCGACCGGTCCACCCGCAACATCGGGCGGACCATCGCCCGCAACATCCGTGACGGCCTCCGGGACGTCACCGCGTCGGTCCGGGTGGAGCCGAACCTCTCCCGGTTCGAGCGCAACCTCCGCACGCAGCTCCGCGCCCTGGCGGATGTCCCGGTCCGCGTCGCCCCCGACGTCGCCCGGTTCGAGACCAGCCTCCGCGCTCAGCTCCGCTCCCTCCCGGACGCGCTGGTCCGGGTCACCCCGGACCTGGCCCGGTTTGAGACCAACCTCCGGGCACAGCTCCGTTCCCTGGCGGACGCCTCGGTCCGGCTGGTCCCCGACCTCTCCCGGTTCGCCACGGCGCTACGCCGGGAGCTCCGCACCCTCGGCGACTTCGCCGTCCGGGTCGCGCCGAACGTCTCCCGGTTCGCCACGACGCTGCGCCAGGAGCTCCGCGGCCTGGAGCTCCAGGTCCGCGTCATCCCGGACCTACGCCGGTTTGACCGCGGCCTGATCACCGGCCTCCGCGACTTGGACGGGATCAACATCCCGATCCACCCGGACCTCTCGCAGTTCGAGGCCCGGCTCGTGGCCGGCCTCTCCGATATCGACGGGATCAACATCCCCGTCTTCCCGGACCTCTCTCAGTTCGACGCGCGGCTACGGGCGCACCGTCCGCCGGACGTCACGGTCAACGTCAATGCCGATACGGACCGGCTCGGGCGTACCCTCGGCGCACTCGGCGGGATCGCCGGCCGGGTGGCCGGTGCGCTCCGTGGGCTCCTGGTTCTCGGCGCCGTTGGTATCGCGGCTGCCAGTGCGGCAACGACGGTGGGCGGCCTGGTGGGCGCGCTCGCCCCCCTGGGCGGGATCTTCGCCGCCTATCCGGCGCTCATCCTGGGGTGGCAGGCCGCACTGGGAACCCTCCGGCTCGCCCTCATGGGCGTCCAGGACGCTTTTAAGGCCGCCCTCACCGGGACTGGTGAGGAGTTCACGAAGTCCCTGGAGAACCTGTCCCCCGCCGCGCAGAAAGCGGCGAAGGAGGTCCGCGCCCTCAAGCCCGCTTTTGAAGAGCTCCGGAACTCCGTCCAGGACGCGTTTTTTGAGCGCTTTGCGGGCCAGATCACCACCGCGGCGAACGCGCTCGCCGGGCCGCTACGCGCGGGCCTGTCCGGGATCGCGGCGGAGTTCGGTAAGGCCGCCTCCGCCGCCCTGGACTTCGCGGCGTCCGGGCAGGCCGCGGCGCCGCTCAAAGCTCTCCTCCAGGGCACCCGCCAGGCGGTGTCCGGTTTGCAGACCGCTATCGCGCCGGTGGCGAAGGGCTTTCTGGACATCGGGGCCGCGATTGCCGCGGCGTTCGGTGAGCGCGCGGGTACGGCCATCGGGAACCTTGGCGCGCGGTTCGGGACGTGGCTCTCCACGCTCGCGGCGTCCGGGGAGGCTGTGGACAAAGTCTCCGCCGCCCTATCGACGCTGGCGCAGCTCGGGCGGATCGCGTCCAACGTCGGGGACATCCTCTCCGGTGTCTTCAAGGCCGCCGGCGCGGCAGGCGGCGGTTTCGTGGGGAACTTGGAGACGATCACCGCGTCGTTCTCCCGGTTCGTCAGCTCGGTTGCGGGACAGGAGGCGATCACCGCCCTCTTCCGCACGCTGGCTCAGGTAGCGGCACAGCTCGGGCCGATCTTCTCCGCGCTGGTCACGCAGGTGGGCGCCATCGCGCCCGCGATCGGGCCCATCCTTACCGCGCTCGGGCCCGCCATCGTCGGAGTCATCAACGCCCTCGGCCCCGCCATCGCCGGGATCATGCCCGGTATCCAGGCGGTAGCTGAGGGCCTGGCGCAGGCCTTCGCCGCGGTCGGGCCGTCCCTCGCCCCGCTCGGCGCCGCCATCGGCCAGATCCTTGCCGCGCTCGCCCCGCTGCTCCCGATCTTCGGGCAACTGGCCGGCATCCTGGCCTCCGCGCTCGCCCCGATCCTCCAGGCCATCACGCCGCTTATCGCGCCCATCGTTGCGGCGTTTCAGCAGTTCGTTCCGGTCATCGCCACACTGGTGTCCACGCTGGCCGGAGCGCTGGTTCCGGTCATTCAGGCGCTGCTGCCCGTCTTCATCCAGCTCCTCGGGCCGGTTGTCCAGCTCGGCCAGGCCATAGGCGCCGCACTGGTCCCGGTCATTCAAGCGCTCGGGCCGATCCTGGCGGCCCTGGCTCCGGCCCTCGTTCAACTCTTCCTCGCGTTCAACCCGGTGTTGAACGTGATCGTTCAGTTCGCGCCGCTACTTACCCCGCTCATCGGTCTCATTGGTCAACTCGTGGCGTGGGTGCTCCGTCTGATCACGCCGTTTATCCAGCTCGTGGCCCCGCTGGTGGCGGTGATTGCCCAGTTCTTCGCTATCAACCGGGCGGTGGGGACGGTCATTGGGTGGATGGGGCGTCTCTGGGCCGCGGTGACCGCCGCAGCGTCCCGGATCGGTGCCGCGACGTCCCGCATGATCTCGTTCTTCTCGTCCATGATTTCCCGCGTCATGGGCTTCGTGGCGTCGCTCGCCTCCCGGCTCCCCGCCGTCTTCACGTCTATGCTCGCCCGCGCCGTGTCCACGGTCTCCTCCGGGGTCTCGCGCGTAGTCGGGTTCTTCCGTGGTCTACCCGGCCGCGTGGCCAGTGCGCTGGGTGGTCTTGCGGGCCGGGTCGCCGGCATCTTCCGCAGTGCCGCGAGCCGTGCCCGGAGCGCCGCGTCCGCCCTCATCACCGGCGTGGTGTCCCTCTTCCAGGGCCTCCCGAGCCGGATCGTGAGCGCGGTTGGTGACATCGGCGGCCGGCTCATGTCGAAGATCAAAAGTGGGCTGCCGTCTGCCGTGCGGAAAGTGCTCCCTTTCGCTGACGGCGGGATCATCAACCGTCCCGTGGTCGGCCTCGTCGGTGAGGCCGGGCCGGAGGTCATCATCCCCCTCACCCGGCCGCAGCGTGCCCGGCAACTCGCGGAGGAGTCCGGGCTCCTGGACATCCTCGGCGCCGGCGGAAAGCCGGACCGGAAGGGGGCCGCGCCGGCCGCCGGGACGGTGAACCAGTACGTGACGATCAACGAGGTTGGGGACGCGCGCACCACGGCGCACCGCGTCACGTCCCGCCTCGCGGTGGCGGGAGGCCTGCTCTAAATGCTCACGGACTACATCACGTTGGGCGGGGTGGAGGTCGCCAACCACGCTCGCCTGGCCACCTACCTGGAGACGGTGGGGTCCGGCCTGACGTCGGCGGAGCCATGCCGGTGCGACACGCTCACGGCGGAACTGGTCGGGGACCTCCCGTACACGACGCCGGCCGAGGACGCCGCGCCCTGGTACGACGAGAGCGTCCCGGAGTCCGCCGACTTCGCCGGGCTCCTGGTCCTCTCCGTGGACGGCCTCGACACGCACCCGGTGAAGCGGTCCGTGACGAACGCGGTAACCGGCGGCGGCTCCTTCGGCCCGGCCCGGGTCATGCCACGCACCATCACCGTCACCGCGGTCCTCCTCGGCGCTACCTGTTGCGCGGTCGATTACGGCCTCCACTGGCTCTCTGAGGTCCTGACCGGCTGCACCACCGGCGAGTGTGAAGGCGACTGCCTGACCCTCTTCAACTGCTGCCCCTCGGAGGACCTGGACCCGGAGACCTTCGCGGAGCGGCACCGGCGGAGCGTCCGCCGCGTGGCCCTGGTGGACGGGCCGTCCGTGACGGCCCGGCACGGAGACGGCTGCACGCGCGGCGCGTGCTCCAGCGGAGCGGACATCATCACAGTGGAGTTCGTCCTCTCCGCCGCCACGCCGTGGTTCTACACGGACACGATGCCCGTGCTCGAGGTGGCCCCTCCCGTGGACCCGTCCACGGAGTGCGTCACCTGGTGCCTCCACGGGAGCGGGGAGGAGGGGTGTGAGGGGGCGTGCCGGCTGGCCGCGTGCCCGGACCCCACCGCGGCGTGCGCAGACCCGCTATGCCGCCCGCCGGCGCCGCCGGTGCCGAACATGCCGGACACGTGTTTCTGCGTGCCGCTGGCGGTTGAGCGGGAGTGCTACGAGGTGGACTTCACAGACCGCCCGGCCTGGTCCGTGGACGTCCCCATGATCACCATCCGGGCGGAGGACCAGGACATCCGGAACCTCACCCTGACGTTCTACGAGCGCACCCCCGGGGACGACACCCTGACGTGTGAGGACATGGCCGAGCTCCAGCGCTGCAACCCGCACTCCGTCTACCACGTGCGCTACCTCCCCGCCGGCGGGGCGCTCACCCTCGACGGGCAGATCGGCCGGGCCACCGTGGAGTGCGGCGGCGCGTGTGAGACCAGCTCCGACGTCTACGGCCGGGACGGACTCCCCGTATCCTTCACGCCGCTCTCGTGCGCGACGTACTGCCTATGCATCGAAAGCGACGTAGCCAACCCGCCCTCACCGCAAGCGGTGATCTCCGTGGGCGTCTCGGGACGGGGGTACTGACGTGTCGGTAGCAGGGTGCGGAACCCACCAGGCGCGCATCGTGGACCGGGACGGCGCCACCGTGGCGGAGGCGGACGTCCTCGCGGAGTGTGAGTGGACGCGCGAGCTGGACGAGTTCTCCAGCGCCCGCGTCCTCATCAACCCCTCCGGTGACTGCTGCAACCGGCTGGAGCGGGTGGAAGCCTGGCGGCACGAGCTCCACGTGTTCCGGGACGGCCAGCCGGTGTGGAACGGGCCCATCATCCAACCCGAGTGGCGCGCCGGGCAGATCGAAATCTTCGCCGCGGACATCCTGGCGTGGCTGGACCGTAGGGTCCCGCACCAGTCGATCACGTTCGGGGACTCCGACCTCACTGACATTGCCACCTGGTTGATTACGGACGGATTTGAGCCGGACGACCCGGGCCACGACATCTACGCCGTGGGCCCCTCCGGTGTGACCGGCGGCCGGGCGTACACGCGGAGCGTGGGACAGACCGGGGACCACCTCCGGGACCTGGCGGAAACCGGGTTGGACTACACGGCCGTGGGCTCCACGATCATCCTCCTCCCCGAGGACCACACCGGGAGCGTCGGCCGGCTCACTGACGCGGACTTCCCGGAGGAGCTGGTGATCGGCCAGGACGGCTCCAACCTCATCACGCGGTGGATCGTGGCCGGGGACGAGGACTCCGGAGTGATGGCGGAGGAGGGCGGCGTGGACTCGTATTACGGGCTCCTGGAGCGGTACGTGGAGCAGACGTCCATCAAGAGCCAGGCCTCCGCGATCTCCGCGGCCCGTTCCAAGCTGCGGGCCTCCGTCCCGGCGCCGGTGTTCATTGACACGGAGCAGGTGACGCTATCGCCGGACGCCGCGGTGGACGTCGCGAAGCTGGTCCCGGGCTGGTGCCTGGACATCACCTCCACGGCGACGTGCCGGACGGTGGCGCAGCGCATGAAGATCGTGGGGCTCAAGGTCTCGGAGACCGGCGGCGGGGAGAACGAGCCGGGCCGGGAGAGCGTGCAAGTGCAGTTGGCGGCGACCGGCGCGGAGGCGGCGTAGTGGCATCACGTGGAGGACCGGCGCGGCGCCTGACCGGCAACCCGCTCGGGGGGATGCTCCGGGACCTGGACCGGCGCACGAGGAGCACCACCAGGAGGAGCCGCCCGACCCCGCCCGCCGGGCAGCCTGGGGAGGGCCGCCAGGCGCCGCTACCGCCGCTCCCGCCTCCGCCGCCGGTGCTCCCGTCCGGGCCAGTCGCCGCGGTCGTCGCTACGGGCGAGGACGGCCGCGCCCGCTGGACGTACCCGGCCCCCCTCGCGGCGCCGCCAGTCCTGGCCGCCGTGGCCATCGACCCGGCGCCGGAGGACGAGGACCGCACGGTGTCCGTGGCCCTGGAGGAGGTCACCGCGGCGTACGCCGTCGTCCGGGTGTGGAGGACCCGGCCGCGCCGCGGGACGGGTGTCTCCTCCCCGGTAGGGGAGGGCGTCCGTGTCCACCTCACCGCGTACGCGCCCGGCACTTGAGCGTCCGCCCACCGCACCCGGCGCGCCCGGTTACTCTGCTGGTCGCGCTGCTGGTTGTGGGCCGGGCCGTCGTTCTCTCCCGAAGGGGTGAGTTCCATCGCCAGCGTGTGCGTGTGTGACGACTACTTCACGGTGACTGACACCGGGGAGCTCTGCCTCATCCCCGGCCGCCTCGGCCTCCGCCAGATCCTCCGTTTCAACGAGCCGGGTACGTACCAGTTCCGCAAGGCGGATTACCCGTGGTTGGCCCGCGTGCGGGTGCGCTGCCAGGCGGCCGGCGGTGGCGCGGCCGGGGCGTCGGCTGGGCAAAACCTCCTGGCGTGCCAGCCGGGCGGCGCTGGGGGTGGCTACTCGGAGTCCCTGCTCTCCGCCGCCTCCCTCGGCCCGGTAGAGACCGTGATCGTGGGCGACGGCGGGGACGCCGGCGGCCCGAACTCGGACGGCGGGAACGGCGGGGGCTCCAGCTTCGGCGGCCTGGTCACCGCCAACGGCGGCGGGGGTGGTACGGCCGTCATGTCGGCCGGGAACACGCCCGTCTGCTACTCCGGTACGGCCGGCCCCCTGGCGGGATCGGGGCAGATCACCATGGGCGGCGGCGCCGGTGGCGGCGCGTTCCGCATCAACGGGAATGAGGGCCTGGCCGGTGAGGGCGGGGAGTCGCACATGGGGCACGGCGGTTTCCAGCGGGCCTCCACCGGTGGCGGCGGCGCTGCCCGCGGCTACGGCGGCGGCGCGGGCGGAGGCCTCGCCCGGGACGGCAACTCCACGAACGGCACCAAGGGCAACAACGGCGCCGTGTTTGTGGAGCTCTACGGCTGACCCTGACCAGCGGTCCGGCGGCTGGTGGGCGGTGCGTCGATAGACTCAACGGTGCGCGCCGTCTGGTTGTGGGCCGGGCCAAGGACACTCTCCCGTGAGGACGGTGGGCTCCTGTGGCTCGATGCGGCTGCGGCGGCGGCGTGTGTAACTGTGCGGTGGTCGCCGGTGAGAACGTGACGGTGAGCGGCACCGGGTCCCCGGCGAACCCCTACCGGGTGAGTGCGGAGATCCCGTGCGAGACGGTCCGGGCGTGCTTTACCGCCGGGCCCGGGATCGACCTGGACCCGGCCACGGGCGAAATCGCGGCGGACCTCTCCGGCCAGGCCGGGAACAACCTCATCATCGGGCCGGACGGCGGGCTCCTGGTGCCCACAGCTGGCGGCCAGGTCCTCACCGGGTGCGGCCTGACCGGTAACGGCTCCGCGAGCTCCCCCGTCCAGGCGGCCACCAGTCCGTGGCCGTACGCCTGTCCCGTGGATGACGCGGGGACGATCATCGCGTGTGACTCGTCCGGCGTCCTACGCGGCGAGCCGCGCCCGGTGGCCTCCTTCACTACGTTCTCCGAGGAGCGGACGTTCCCGGACCGCGATATCCCATCGGGGTCCGTGGCGGTCGTGGACAACTACAGCGCGTCCGTGACCAACCCGAGCGACTGCCGTCCGGCCATGATCCTGGCGGAGCAAGAAGTGGACGTGTGGATGGCTCTCCCGGCCGGCGCCGGTGGGGCCACCGGCTTCGACGGCGATGAGACGTTCTACATGAGGAACACCGGCACCAGCACCATGACCGGTGTCCACTCGCAGGCCACGAAACTCCTCTCGCGCGGGATGCTCGCTCCGGGAGCGTCGGTGTCGGTCGGCTTCGGGGCCTCGGTCGGGAAGGGCTCCGGCGGCGCGTACTACTACCGCATCAATTACATCCTCCGCGTCTTCCTCCTGGCTCTGTGAGGTCCCGTCATGACCGAAATCCCTGGCATCCCCTGGCCGTGGCCGTGGCCGGACTACGAGCCCAATCCGCAGCCGGTGAAGGCGTGGGTGCAGTACGAGGATGGCTCCCTCGGTTCCCTCATCGTGACCGGAGGGAACCTCCCCGAGCTCTCCCGGCCGGGCCGCATCATCACGGAAGACGAGTACAACCGGCTCACGGCGGCCATAGCGGAGGCTCACACGGCGCGCCTGGAGGCGATGGCGGAGGAGGAGGCCGCCCGCCAGGAGCGGGAGTACCAGGACCTCACCGCGGCCGGGGTCCCCGAGCCGACCGCCCGCAGCCTCTCCGGCTACACCGGCCCGGCGGCCACCTCCAGCACGAGCAGCGCGTAGCTAGACTCCCTACATAGCCGCTGGTTGTGGGCCGGGCCTCCACCTCCGCACCCCGGAGATTTGCTCATGGCTCAGTTCGGATGTGGCGGCTCCCGCTGCACCTGCCAAGTCGTCGCCGGCCCGGGCGTCACGGTCACCGGCAACGGCTCCAACGGCGCCCCGTACGTCATCAGCACCGGCGGCACGGTCACGTGTGACCAGGTCCGCCCGTGCATCTCGGCCGGGCCCGGTGCCTCCTACAACCCGGCAACCGGCGTGATTGAGGCGCGGCCCTCCACGGACGCCGGGAACACCCTCGAAATCGGTACGGACGGCGGCCTCCTGGTGCCCGGCCCGGCGCCGTTGGAGACCGGGTGCGGCCTGACCGGCGACGGTACGGCGGGGGCTCCGCTCACGGCCGCCGTGGCGGCCTGGCCGTACGCGTGCGACGTCAGCAACGGCAGCGGCATCTACTGTGACCCGGCAACGGGCCAGCTACGAGGGGACCCGAAACCGTACTCCTCGTCGAACTCGCAGTTCTTCACTCAGACGTTTAGCCCGCCCCTGGCCGGGCCCACCGCGCCCAACGAGGTCATCGCCACGTTCTGTGCCACCTTCACGAACCCGGACCCGTGCCGCCCGGCGACGCTCCTCCTGGCCCGCGAGGTGGACATCACCGTGGACCTCGGCCCGGGCGCCGCCATTGAGACCGGGCAGACGGGCGACAACATGACCCGGATCCGAAACCTCTCGAACCAGACCTACCAGGGGTGGCACGACCAGACCACGAAGGTCCTCGGCGGCGGCATCGTGGCGCCGGGTGCCGACATTCAGGTGTGTTTCGACGCCACCGCCGGGCGCTCCGAGGGCACCACGAACATCACGGGTGTGCAGGCCATCCTGCGCGCTTTCTTCTTCACGGCATAGGAGAACGCCTGATGACCGCTCCCGCTGAGCCGGGCGCCCCGGCCATGGAGACCCTGTACGCGATCCTCGACAACGGCAGCATCTACATGACGTCATGGGAGGCGGACCAGCCTGGCTCCCCGGCGCTGCCCTCGCCGGGCCGGGTGGTCACGGAGGACGAGTACCGGGCCGAGCTGGAAAGGATCAACGCGGCGAACGCGCAACGTATCGCCGCGGAGGAGGCGGAGTGGCAGCGGGAGGCGCAGGAGGCGTATGACGCGTTGATCGCCGCCAACATCCCGGCATCCGTGGCCTCTCGGCTTTCCGGCTACCAGCCCCCGCAGGAGCCGCCGGCCACCGCCTGACGCCCTATCGGGGCCACGTGCCGCAGATAGACTCACGTACATCGCCGCTGGTTGTGGGCCGGGCTATCACCCCTCCGTAATCCCGGAGTGCTCCCATGGCTCAGTTCGGATGTGGCGGCTCCCGCTGTACCTGCCAGGTCACCGCCGGCCCGGGCGTCACCGTCACCGGCAACGGCTCACCTTCAGCCCCCTACGTCATCGGCGCGGACGGCGGCGGTGGCACGGTCACCTGCGACCAGGTGAGGCCGTGTTTCTCGGCCGGGCCCGGCGCCACCTACAACCCGGCAACCGGCGTGATCGGCGCGAACGTCTCCGGCCAGGCCGGGAACAACCTCACCATCAACCCGGACGGGAGCCTCTACGTGCCGGCCGGCGAGGCCACCGTGACGGCCGGGTGCGGCCTGACCGGTGACGGGTCCGGCGGCGCTCCGCTGGCGGTCGCCACCGCAGCGTGGCCATTCGCGTGTCCGCCGGAGACCAACGGCACGGTGGTCACGTGCGATGCCAACGGCGTATTGCGTGGTGAGCCCGCGGGCAAGGCCTACTTTGCGCAGTACACCGAGATGCGGGACTACGCCAACGTCACGGTGCCCGCCGAGTTCGATGTGGTGGCGGACACCTTCACCTTCCCCGTGGCGAACCCCGACCCGTGCCGCCCGGTCATGCTGATCGTGGAGCGGGAGTCCGACGTGGACTTTGACCTCCCCGCGGGCGCGGGCGCGGCGGCCGGCCAGGACACGGACGAGATGAGCTACTTCCGGAACACGGGCACCACCGCGATCACAGACCAGCACGTCCAGAACACCAAGATTTTCCGGCACACCGCCTCCCTCGCGGTGGGCGCCACGGCAACGATCAACTTCCCCGTCTCGGTCGGCCGCGGTAGCGGAGGCGCCAGTTACAACCGAATCCAGGTGTTCATACGAGCCCTGATGTTCACCCTTTAAGGAGCCGTGACGTGCTGATCGAAGGTGCTGAGGTCCCGGAGGCCACGGTGTTTTACGTGATCTTCCAAGACGGGTCAACTGGCCTGATCGAGACCACGAGCGGTGAGGAACCCCTCCTGTCCAAGCCGGGCCGCCTGGTGACCGCGGAGGAGTACGAGACCGCCCGGGCCGACATCCAGGCCGCGGTGGAGTCCAGCCGGGCCGCCATCCTCCAGGCGGAAACCGCCGCGGCACAGGCGGCGTACGGCGAGCTCCGGACGGCCGGACTCTCCGATGCCGTGGCCCGGACCCTCTCCGGCTACCAGGGCCCGGAGCCCACCGGCGGATGACCCGCTAAGGGCCCTGACCCTGCGCTACTTCTTCGACAAGGCCGGCGTGCACCCGTCGCAGGAGGGCCAGGAGCCGGCCGAGTAGCGGCCCCTGACGAGGGCCGGGGAGCATCCCCGGCCCACAGCTACACTCCCGGTAGCCGCTGGTTCTGGGCCGGGCCAAGGAACGTCCCCTCACGGGAGACCTCTTGGCAACCGAAAGCCACCAGGCGGCTCACGCCGTCTCGAGCGGCGCCCCCACCAGCTCCTCATCCATCCATGAGGCGGCGGCCGTGACGGCCGTCCGCCTCACACCCCTGCACTCTTCCGCCCGGCCCGCCTGGAGGTGGTCACGGTGAAGTTCGTCCAGCGTGAGGACTGGGGCGCTCCGGCGTCATCCCCGGCCTCCTATCTCCCGTCCGCACGGGGGGTGAAAATCCACTACCTGGGGACGGAGTACAGCTCCCGCGTGCACAGCAAGTGCGACGACTACGTGAGGAGCATCCGGGCCGCCCACCTGGCCAACACCGCGGAGAACTACGTGGACATCGCGTACACCGCGCTCGTTTGTGAGCACGGGTACGTGTTCGAGGGGCGCGGCTCCCACAAACGCACGGGGGCGAACGGCACGGCCGCGCTCAACTCCCGGGACTACGCGGTGTGCGCCCTCCTCGGCTCCAAGGGACTCACCACCCCGCCGGACGCCATGCTCCACGGCCTCCGGGACGCGATCGACTGGCTCCGCCGGGACGGGGACGCCGGCGACTGGATCGGCGGCCACCGGGACGGCTACTCCACCGAGTGCCCGGGAGACAAGCTGTACGCGTGGGTGCAGAAAGGCGCCCCGCGGCCGGGCGGCCAGGCACCGGCCCCGCCGGATGACGTCTACGTGGTGCGGCACGGGGACTCCTTGGCCGTCATCGCCCGCCGCCTGGACGTCTCCTGGCAGGACCTCGCGAAGGTCAACGGCCTCCGCGCCCCGTACACGATCTATCCGGGCCAGAAGCTCCACATCCCGGAGGGCTCCAGCGGCGGCGGCCAGGAGGCGCCGCCCTTCCCCGGCGCGGGCGCGTTCGTGCTCGGCAAGAGCAACCCGGCCGTGACGGAGCTGGACCGTCGGCTCATCGCGAAGGGCTTCAACAAGCACCACGACGGCAACGGCTACCAGCCCGGGCCGCGCTTCACCGAGTACACCCGGCGCAACGTCGCGGACTTCCAGCGTTCCCGCGCCGAGCTCCGTTCGGACCCGGACGGCTACCCGGGCCCGCTGACCTGGAAGCTCCTCCACTCCTGAAAGGGGACCGCTCATGTCCAGTGGCCTCGGCCTTCCCGAACTCCCCCGCGCCGAGACCGTCATCAAGACGGCCGGCACCTACGCCCGGGACCTCCTGGAGCGCGTGCTCACGACGTTCCTCCAGTCGTTCATCGGCGGTGTGGTGGTGACGCAGCCGCTCAATGGGTCCATGTGGTACGCGGCCCTGGCCGGGGGCGTGGGCGCCGTCCTGGCCTTCGGTAAGGGCCTGTTCGCCCGACTCCGCGGCGCGACGAACTCCGCTTCCCTGGCGAAGGGGGTCTAGTCGGTGGCGGCCGAGACGGGCATCCCCGCCCTGGACACGGTCCTGGTATGGGGCGGGGCGGTATCCCTCGCCGGGGGCCTGGTGACCGTGGCATGGCGTGGCGTCCGCGGAGTAGTCCGGCTCGGCCGCCGCGTGGACGAGTTCATTGACGACTGGCAGGGGGAACCCTCCCGGCCCGGCGTCCCGGCCCGGCCCGGCGTCATGGAGCGCATGGTGGGCCTGGAGGGCCGTATGGGCGTGCTGGAGGAAGGCCTCGCCCGCGTCATGCACGAGCTCTACCCCAACAGCGGCGAGAGCCTGCGGGACGCGGTGGACCTGGCGAACGCGCGGCTGGCCGTCTTGTGCCCGGAGGAGTGTGCACCCGGCACCCCGGGGACGGCTGTCCCCCCAGGGGACACCGGCGGGGACACGGCGCCGCGGTCCGGGGACACAGCGGGGGAACAACCCGACGTGACCAGCGAGGACACCACGGGGGACGCGGGGGACACGGACCGGCCCGACCGTCCCCCGGCCGTCCCTGGCACCTGACCGGCCCGACCCACTGGCCGAGCGCCCACCCCTCGTCTGCCCCGGGGCGGGCCCGAGCCTCCCCGGTCCCGGATCACGGCTTCACTCGAACAGGTGAATATCGAGCAGCGCTGATGACGGGCCCACCAGGCCGGGCCAGGTCAGCGAAACTGGACCAGCCCGGCGGCGCTCACTGCCGATCGGCGCCGTCTCTCACCCTTAACTCCAGGCGTGAAATCTTCACAGCGTTCGTTAAGGTCTGCTCCCTCTGGCTTCGGCCGGAGGAGGCGTTTCGTCATGCTCCGTCGTCGGGATGCCGTACGGCCTTCTTGAGCGCGGCCTCCAGCTCGTAGCGGTTGAGCCCGGCTTCCTTCGCGTGCTCGGTGACGGCAGCCTGCACGGTGGCCGCGGCTTCGAACCAGGTCTTCCACTGGGTGGTGTGCTCGTCGCCGTCGCGGCCGGTGAGCTTGGCGTGCTCGGCGTCGGCGGCTGTCTGGAGGGAGATGAGTCTGTCGGGGATGTCCACGGCCGGATCATAAGCCGGTCGCTGGTCGCCCCCTCGTCTGGCCTCTGGGCCGGGCGAGGGGGCTTTCGTCGTGTCAACGAAGCGCGACGGCCCCCACCGAAATGGGGGCCGTTCAGCCGTACCAGCGGAGTCGACCGCGGGTACCGTTCCAAGTGCGAGCTTGAGAACGAGGAGACCAGTATGCCCGACAGCACCAACACCCCAAGCGTCCCCACCACATTCGGCCAACGCGTGAAGAAGCGCCGCGAACGCAACGGACAGACACGCCCCGTCGTCGGCGGCCTTATCGGGCGCAGCGCGGAGTGGGTCAAGGCCATCGAGACCGGGCGCCTCGGCGTCCCACGCCTCCCGCTGCTGCTCCGCCTCGCCGATGTCCTCGGCGTGGAAGACCTCGCAGAGCTGACCGGCGACGAGCGCCTGACCACCTCCAGCTACACCAAGGCCGCGCACAACGCCCTACCCGCCGTCAAGGCAGCGCTCACGAACTACCACTTCAACGACCACGATGAGCAACCCGAGGCAATCGACGTCCTTCTGTCGAACGTGCGCCAGGCGTGGCAGTTGTGGCACGGCATCGGCGAGCACAGGACGCGCATCGCCGTCGTGCTGCCGGACCTCCTCGCTGATCTCCAGCACGCGGCACGCGTCTACGAAGGCACGGACCGGCGGCGCGTGCTCGTCGCTCTCGCCGAGACGTACCATCTCGTACAGCTGTACCTGTCCTTCCAGCCCGTTCCCGAACTGGTGATGCTCACCGGTGATCGTGCGATGTCCGCAGCACAGGACGCGGACAGTCCGAAAGCTATCGCGTGCGCAGCTTGGTACATGAACCACGTGTTCCGGGACGCGGGAGAGCGGCATGATGCACGCGTTGATCTGGCGATGAAAGCGTCCGATCTGCTGCGCCCCGACGACGATGGGGAAGACCTCGCGCGATGGGGGCTGCTCCAGCTGGCGGCGGCCCTGTCCTACGCGAAAGTCGGTAGGCGTGGCGACGCAGAGCGCTTCTGGGACCGGGCCGACAAGGCGGCCAAGAAGCTCGGTAAGGGCTATGCCCACCCGTACCTGATCTTCGGGCAAGGCATGGTCGACGCCTACGCGATCACCATGGAAGCGGACCTTGTGAGCGGGCGCGGGGCAGTCGAGGCGGCCGGGCGAGTGGACGTGTCGCCGATGGAGTCGGCCACGCGACGCAGTTTCCACCTGATCGAGTCGGCGCGGGCGTACAGCCTGGAGCGGGAGCCGGTCGCGGTGGTGCATCTGCTGGGTAAGGCGTGCGAGGAGTCGGTTGAGACTGCGCGCTACAACCTCTTCGCCCGATCGACCATCGCGGACCTAGCCGAGTCCGGTCCGGCTACGGTCCGGCGCGATGCCGAGCGCCTGCGTAGGGAGATGGGGCTGCCGATGGCCGCGTGAGGGGTACGAACCGTACCCCTCGGCGAGGGGGTACAGGGTGTACCTCTGTGCCCCACGCCACACCCTTACGGTCGGTCATCACTTGCTCACCGATGACGCCGGGGGACCCCGTGCAGATCCAACCCAGAACACTCGCGCTGTGGACACCGCCGCCTGCTGTGGACGTCGAGGCGTTACCCGTCGGCAAATGGTGGGACGCCGTCAAGGCCCCGTCGAACATCGGCGAACGCGCCCTCAAGGCCCTCGGTGACGAGACCGGCGCCGTCATCCAGGACAAGCACGGACCCCTGTACTGGCTCGTCAAGGTGGGATCGGCCACGAGCTGGCACCTCCGGCAAGTCCGCGTCCTCACCGAACTCGCCGACGAGAGGACCTACCTCGGCGTACCGCCCGTCTCCTGGACGGATGGCCTCCGCACTCACTGGCGCGTGCCGCTATCGGCCGACCGCTACCTGACCGACGCGGGGGAGTTGTGGGAGGCGCTGGCCGAAGCCGACCGCGCCGAGTACGGGCGCATGCCGGTAGGCCGCCAACTCTGCTACCGCTGCCAACTGCCCACCGACGAGCCGATCCCGGTCGACGTGGAGGATGGCCGCAGCGACGTCGGCAAGGTCACCTATGCCTGCCCCCCACATGCGCCGCTCTACACCAGACGCCGACCGCGGCCCCTCACCAGCGCGACGGCGGCCGAGCACGAGGGGCGGCGGTCCCGATGACCACCATCCCCGACCGCGGCCCCGCAGCCCTAGTACTGGGCGCCTACCTGCGCTCGCTCCGGCTGGCCAAGGGCATCAAGCCCGCTGAGGCCGCCGAGGCGATCCGCGGCTCGGAGGCCAAACTGAGCCGCATGGAGACCGGTCAGGTGGCACAGCGCTGGGAAGACGTATCCACGCTGGCCAGGGTCTACGGGATGACCGACTGGTCCACCATCGTGGACACACTGCGGTGGTCAGGCTGGCAGTCGAGAGACCCCAAGCGCCGGGCGAGCACCATCCACGACAACGCCGAAGGCTGGGTGGACCGACTGCGCGCGTGCGAGCACCACGCATCCGCCATCTGCGTCTACGCCTCGGCCACCATCCCGCGCATCGTGCAGACCACCGGATGCCCCGTGGACCTTCTGACGCTGCGGACAACGGCCACCCAGCCGCCCCGGGTCACACCGCATACCGTGCTCCCGGACCAGACACGGCAGGACGTCACCGTCATCCTCGACGGGGCAATCCTCGTGAGGACGTTCGCGGCCCCGGCGGCCATGGCCGCGCAGATGGCCTATCTACAGCGGCTGGGGACCTCTGGCACGCGGGTCCTGGTGGTGCCTTTCCAGGCTGGAGCCATCCCGCCGCACGGCAGCTTGTATCGCTTCCAACTCCACGACCAAGAGGTCTTCGCCGAGGAGACCTGGAGCGCCATCTACACCACCGGAGCGGACAGCCAGGCGGCGCGTCGTCGTCTGGCCGCCGGGCTCGCCGCGGCCAAAGACCCCCAGGCGAGCGCCGAGCTGCTGGATATAGCCCGCAGGCGGTTCGAGCAGTTGGACAAGGACCCGGACCCGAAATCCGATCCTCTCCTGGAGGAGCTGACGGCATGACAGCGAGTCTGCTGGGCCCAGCCGCCGAGACCGAGTGGCGCGCCGCCCTGGAGCACGCCGCAGGCTGTCCGGCCTGCCGCACGACCGGCGCCGTCTGCTTGGAGGGCGGGCGGCTGCTACGTACCTACGAGGAAGCCGCACGACAGGCACGGTCGGGAGGTGACGCCGGATGAGGCATCGTCGGCGCTCACCTGCCGCGCGGGCCGGGCTGCTCGCCTTCCGCACCGCCCGGACGGCCCTGCTGACCGCCTTGGTCCCCGCGCTGCTGGTGCTCGCCGTCTACCTCTGCATCGCGAGCACCCCGGACCCATAGACCGGGTGGGCCGTCGGAGGCCCGGGCTCCCCGCCCCGGGCTGGACTTCGCGCTGGCGGCCCACCCTTCAGACAACCTGCGGTCGGCGCGGCCAGGCGCGGCTGCTGGCCGCAGGACAGGGACTCCGGCCCCGACCCGGGAACTGCGGGCCGGAGTCCCCTCACCCGTCCAGAGAGGCACATATGACCCTCAGCGCATGGCGCGCAGGCGACGCCACTCGGATCTTCCTTGGCCGTTTGACAGCAGCGGACCGGTAGCGGCACGAGTCCATCCGGCTCCAATGCCCGGACCCGCGCACCCCGTCGTGTGGTCCCCGGACTAGGGCGGGCCCAGTTCCCTGGCTGCCCCTCCGTGGGGGAGTGACGACAGCCAGAGGGGCAGTCCCGGCCGCGCCTCACCCGAGGGGCGGCCGGGGAAGGCGGCTCGCGCAGACCAGCGGGCCGCATGACGCGTCGGCAACCTCGACGACACCGAAACATCCGAACTATCCCCAAGGGGAACACGGTGTTCCTACCTCACAGCGTCATCGACCACCTCACCGACGAGCAGGTGGCTATGTGGATCGAGCACTTCGCCGGCGGCAGCCACGAGCGGCCGCGTTCGATCGAAGAAGGCATCTGGCGCCGGACCCAGGACCCGACGAACGCCGAACAGTCCGGTTGGTCCGAGGACTCCCAGGGCCGCCGCCGCATCGTCCACTACCGGTACCGGTATGACCTGGACTACACCTTCCCGGTTCCGCGGCTGGTCCTGGCGGACCTATACCTGTACCACTCGATCATGGCCCCGGCAGACGAGATCAAGACCTACCGAGACGCCATCACCGGCTGGCTCGCCGAGGGCCGGTGGCGCCAGAAGGGCGACGACACATGGCAGCTCGGTGACCTCCAGGTCACTGTTGCTGAGCACGAGGAGCATCCGCAGGACGAGCGCGCGAGCCGGGAGACCCCTGCCGGTTTCCGGTCCGTGGATCTGACGTTCATCACCGAGGACTTCAAAGTCACCAGGGACGTGCGTCAATTGCCGTGGAACGTCCTCGCGGGCGGCATGCGCGTCAAGGAGGCGCGCGGCAACCCGGAGTACGCGCCGGACCTATCGGCGCTGGCGGACCTCCTGCCGTTCCAGGTGGAAATCGGCTGCGGCACGAGCATCGAGGCCAGTGTGCCTCCGCTGCACTTCCTGCACGAGGTGTACCGGGTGACGCAGCGCAAGGACAACGCGATGACGCAAGACCACGCCTTCACGATGACGCCGGCCGCGGACAAGCTGGTGGAGGAGCTGCTGCTCGTGCCGGGCGCGAAGGCGGAGCAACTGGTCGAGATGTTCCGCGCGTGCTTCCTCGCGCAGCCGACCGCGGCTCACCACTCGCTTAAGGCGCTGCACGACGCCGGCCACTTCGTCGGCCCGGTGCTCCAGCACAATTTCGATCTGCTCGCGGCGCGGGCCGGGCTCCCGGAATGCTTCCTGCGCCGCTACGACCAGAAGGTGCCGCCCGTGCCGTTCATCGACGGCGCGAAGGCGCTGCTGGTGATCGGGCTGCACGCGGACCGGCGCGCGGTCCAGGCCCGGGCCAGGGGGCGCGGGATGAAGGTCTTCTTCCTGGACACGGAGGGCCTGGAGGAGGCCGGCGAGTACCGCCCGTACCTGATTGAGGGTGCGCGTGAGGGTGACGTCATCGTGCGTTCCTCCGCCACCCCGGCCTTGCGCCGGCTGTGCCATGTCCTGGGCGTCCACCGGGCCGCCGACATGGCCGTGTGACCTTTACGTTTCGGTGAGCCGCGCGTGACGCCCGTAGCTTCAGCGAGTTGCGCGCGGCTCCACTCCGGGGCCGCCGTCCCTGAAGGAGATCAACACGCATGCGCGTTTCCGTCATTGGCTGCGGGCACCTTGGAATCCCGCACGCCGCCGGCATGGCCCACCTCGGGCACGAGGTCCTGGGCGTGGAGCTGAACGCCGAGCGAGTCGCCCAGCTCAACCGGGGCGAGGCCCCAATCTATGAGGTCGGACTGCCTGACCTGCTGGCCAAGAACACCAGCAGCGGTCAGCTGCGGTTCACCACGAGCATGGAAGAGGCCGCCAACTTCGCGGATGTGCACTTTCTGGCTGTGGGCACCCCGATCGCCCACGATGGCCGTTCCTATGACACCGGCCAGGTCTTTGGTGCCGCTCGGGCGCTGGCCCCGCACCTGACCCGCCCGTGCACGATCATGGGCAAGTCGACGGTGACCGTTGGGACGACGTCCCGCCTGACCACGCTGGTACAGCGCCTGGCCCCGGCCGGGACCGACGTAGAGGTGGTGTGGAACCCGGAGTTCCTGCGAGAGGGCCACGCCGTGGAGGACACGCTGCGGCCGGACCGCATCGTCGCCGGAGTCACCAGCGAGCGCGCGGAGCGAGCCGTCCGGGAGGTATACGCGCCGATCCTCGCCGATGAGGTGCCGCTGATCGTGACGACCCCGGAAACCGCGGAGCTGATCAAGGGGGCCGCGAACACTTTCCTCGGTCTCAAGCTGTCGTTCATCAACGCGGTGGCGGAGATGTGCACCGCAGCCGGGGCGGACGTAATGACGCTGGTGGAGGCGCTGGGCATCGACCCGCGCATCGGCGCCAAGGGCATGATGCCCGGCATCGGATTCGGCGGCGGTTGCCTGCCCAAGGACGTGCGCGCCTTCACCGCGTCCGCGCACCAACTGGGCGTCAAGGACGCTGAGCGGCTGCTGCTCGCCGCCGAGGCGGTCAATGAGGCCCGGCCGGACATGGCCGTGCGCTTGGTCGAGGGCGCGCTTGATCGGCCCCTGACCGGGGCGCGAATCGCCATGTGGGGTGCCGCGTTCAAGGCGGGCACTAACGACGTGCGCGAGTCCCCAGCACTGGCCGTGGCCAGTCGCCTGTACGACTGCGGGGCACACGTCATTGTCCATGACCCACATGCCCTGGAGACAGCCGCGCAGCGACACCCAGAACTGGAGTACGCGGCCACTGTCGAGGAGGCCACGCGCGGTGCCCACGTCATCGTGACGGGCACGGAGTGGCCCCAGTTCCGGCAGGCGGACCCGGCCGCGCTGGCCGCGGTCGCGGCGGGCCGGGTGGCCGTGGACTTGCGGAACGTCCTGAACACGGAGTGGTGGGTAGGCGCCGGTTGGACAGTCCACCAGCTCGGCCGCCCCTCGCGTCAGCCCCTGTAGTCGAGACTTCCCGCGCCCGCCCGGGCGAGGGAGTGCCGGGGCGGAAGGACCGCGTCGGCGTGGAGTGGAGGAGCAACCGTGAACAAGCCGAGCATGCAGATCACGGGTGACACGACCTTGGCCGAGCTGTGGACGATCGTGGGAAGCCTTTCAGACGTCTGCGCCAGCGCGGGCGCTCACCTTCCCGAGGAGGAGCTGAGGTCCCTACAGGTCGGCAAGGTGGCCGAGGAGGCCGGCGAGGCCATGCACGCGCTGCACGGCATCAAGGGCCTGACGACGTGCGACGACGACCATGACTGGGCGGAGGTGTCCAACGACCTCGTCGGTGCCGTGCTCGCCTCCATGATCGCCCTGCGCTACATCAACGGGCCCGAGGCGCCCGAGCTGTTCAACACGGTGCTGTTCCGGCGAACCCGCCGGGGCCGTGAGTCGCTGGAGGCCATGGCGGCCTGAGCCGTCACGGCTGCGAGACCCCAGGCGTTGACTCTCATTTGACGCAGGGTTCCGCAAGTCCGCCCGTCCCGGCAACGCCCGCCGGAGGCAGGCGGGCAGCTCCGCCCCGGTTGCCCTATCGGTGAGGACGGTCCACTGGGGCGGAGCACCACGGCCATAGCCGTTACCGCAGGGCAGGGGGAAGGGGGTCCGTACCCGTGCAACGGCGATGGGTCAATCGTTCCTGCTGGTTGTGGTGCGAGCGGTTCGACGTCCCCACCCTGCGGCTCGGCGCGATGGAAAGAGCCGACCAGGCGGCTCCGCTCCACGTCTGCGAATCGTACATACGCCGCCTGGAGGACAAGTGCGCGCCGCTCTGACGTATGTCCCAGCTTGATCAAGACTTCCGCCCCCAGCCGTCCATGGTCGGGGCGCGGGTTCACCACCCTCAACGGAGGTCATCAGATGACCGCACGCCCGATCATCAACAGTGGACAGGCCGCATCCTGCTACTTCCGAACAAGCGTCGACCACCCACACCGGAAGGCCCTCGTGCAGGTCTGCGAGCCCTGCAATGAAAGCTGCCGGCACTGCTTCGTGTCCGCGACGAAGCGCGGGGAGTACATGCCGCTCAAGGCCGTCCGGGAGCGGCTGATCCCGCAGCTCACGGAGGCCCGGGTCAACCGCGTCACCCTCACCGGCGGCGAGCCGTTCATGCACGAGGACCTACTCGAAGTCACCGCCGCCTTCCACGACGCCGGTATGGGCGTCGGCATCTGCACAAACGCAACCCTCGTGACGGACGAGCAGATCACCTACCTCGCCGAGATCGGCGCCCACCTGAACGTCTCCCTGGACGGGTTCTCCGCGGAAAGTCACGGGGTGTTCCGCGGCCGGCCGGAGGGGTTCGAGGAGACCGTGGAGACCGTCCAGCGGTTCGCCCGGGCCGGCATCCTCCAGGGGCTGCTGTGCACGCCGAACAACCTCGCGGAGGACCAGGAGTACGCGGCACTCTGCGCCTTCGCGAAGAAGCAGGGTGCAACGTATGTGCTGATGAACCCTCTCGGGGAGATGGGTCGCGGCGCCGCGCGGGGGGCGCAGAAGCTTCGCCGCCCGGATGACCACATGCGGCACATTCAGCAGCTCACCATGCCCTTCGCGGATGAGGACCTGGAACTGGTACACATCCGCTTCCCGAACGACTCCAAGCCGCTGGCCAATTGTGACGCCGGGACGATCATCTACGTCTTCACCAAGGGGGAGGTCACCGTCTGCCCATACCTGGTGTTCGCCGCGCGGACGCGGGTGAGCCAGCATCCGGATACGGATTTCATCGTGGGCAACGTGTGGGAGCACAACGACATCGCCGCGCGCCTCGACGGCTACCGGTTCCATGAGCGGTGGACGGTCGGGGACAACCCGACCTGTGGCGGGTGCTCCCTGAGCGACGGTTGCGGCAAGGGGTGCCCGGCCGCCGTCGTGGCCTCCGGGCAGCGGATCGGCGCGGTGGACACGGAGCTCTGCCCCACCGTGCCCGGACATTCCCGCGTCCTTCCCGTGGTCGGCGTCTCATGAGCGGCCGGTTCATCACGCTGGATGGCCCGGGTGGTGTGGGGAAGTCGACCGTCACGGCCGCCGTGGTCCAGCAGCTCCGCGCGCAGGAGGGGTTACCGGTGTACGCCACCCGGGAGCCGAGCGGCAGCCCGCTCGGGGAGCTCGCCCGCCACGGCACGGAGGAGTACCGAGGTATGAGCATGGCGTGCCTCATCGCCGCCGACCGGTACCGGCACGTGGAGGAGGAGATCCGGCCGGCGCTCGCCCGCGGTGAGATCGTGGTGTGCGACCGGTACGTACCCTCCTCCCTGGTCCTCCAGGTCATGGACGGCGTCCCCCGTGACGTGGTGTGGGAGCTCAACCGACACGCGGACATGCCGGACCTGGCCGTGATCGTCAACGCGCGGGCGGACGTCGTCATGAAACGGCTGGACACCCGGGGGACCAGGCACAGCCGGTATGAACGGGAGCCCGGGGGGACGGAGCGGGAGTGCGCGCTCTACTACGAAGCCGCTAGGTTCCTCATGGCCGCCGGCGTCCGCGTCCTCCAATTGGACGCCTCAACCGTCGGGCCGGAGGACGTCGCGCGCGCCGTGGTCGCGGCGATGAGAGAACTGTGGACGAGGGGTAGCTCGTGACGACCACCCTGGACGTGTTGACGTTCAACCTGAACAACCCGAGCAGGGACCGGGCGGAGCGGCAGTTGGCCTACCTGGCCGCCCGCCCGGAGCCGGTGCTCGTGCTCACCGAGACGGCGGATAGCGCGGGGTGTGATCTCCTCGCCCGGAGGTTCGAGGCGGCCGGGTACTCCGTGACGTTCCCTCGGCCGGAGCGCGGGGAGCGCGGGGTCATGGTTGTCAGCCGTCTCGTCACCGACCCCGGTGGGCAGGTCACGGACTACCTCCCCCACCGCGCCGTGCCGGTCATCGTGGAGACTGACGACGGGCCCGTGTCCATCGTGGGCCTGTACGTGCCCTCCCGGGACGCCACGGAGGCGAAGACGACGAGGAAGCGGACGTTCCTCGACGCCTGCCAGCGCGGCCTTCCTACGGCCCCGGGCCGCCATGAGGTGGTCATCGGGGACTTCAACATCCTGGAGCCGGACCACCGGCCGGCATACCGGTTCTTTCAGCGGTTTGAGTACGACTTCTACACCTGGCTTGGGACCGCCCGGTACCGGGACGCCTTCCGCGCCCTCCATCCCGAGGCCGCGGAGTACTCGTGGGTGGGCAGGACCGGAGACGGCTACCGCTACGACCACGCCCACCTCACCCACGGCCTGGTGCCCGCGCTGCGCGGCTGCTCGTACATCCACGAGGTGCGCACCGGGCCGGAGCGGCTGACGGACCACTCCGCCCTGTCCATGTCGCTGTGCCTCCAGCCGACGCGGCCCCTACCGGTGACTGACCCAATGCGGGCCTCGGACGCGGTGCCCGCCCTGTTCTGAGAACGATGAGCGAGGAGGAGCCAATGGCAGAACGCACCTGGGAGCAGGTGGGCCGAATTCGGAAGTGGCTGGACGAGGAGGCCCCGGACGCCACGCCGGCAGACGTGCGGCTGCTGCGCGTATTGAAGGTGGGGGAGGAGTACGGGGAGATCGCGGAGGCTCTACACGGTGCGCTCGGCGCCAACCCCCGGAAGGGCCACTCACACTCCTGGCAGGACGTGGAGAAGGAACTCGTGGACCTCATCGTGACGGGCATGGTCGCCCTGGACACGATCGCGCCTGACGCACGGCAGACGTTCGAGGAGCGTTTGGACGCGCTGGTGGACCGTGTGATCCCCGCGCCGCAAGGCTGAACGCGGGCGCCCGGGCCGGGCCCCGGTCGTCGCTTCCCGTGGAGCGGCGGCCGGGGCCCCTCTCACATGCGCGCACATGCGAGTGGACCCGGCCTCCGGGGGGGAGGGAGGCACGGGCCCACTCGGGGTAGCGGGACCGGCTCCAGGGGTGAGCCCGGGCCCGCTGGTCGGGGGGTGGCGGCCCGGCCCGGAAGGGAGGGAGGGCCGGGCCGCCAGTTTGGGGGAGGGATGGTGGTCTGTCAGGCCGCCGCGGTGGTCTCGTTGGCGGCGGTTTGGTCCCCGAGGCCGAGAACGCGCCGGAGGTCTGCGGTGACGACCCGGAAGGAGCGGCCGGCGCGTACCACGCGGCACGGGAACTCACCAGCTCGGGCCAGGTTGTAGCCGTGGGAGCGGGAGATCCCAAGGGCGCGGGAGGCGGTCTCCACGTCCACCACGGGGGGCAGGTCCAGGAGGTCCCGCACCGTGAGGGACTTCGTCACCTCGGCGACCTCTTGAGTCATTTCCGCTCAACTCCTGCTCATCATTGGGTCGTTTTCGTGGACTGTATGGCATGGGTTGTTACTGCGCAAGACCACCTGTACTTTGAGTCGTCGTGGAGCAATCAGTGGAGTGGCCTGCGAGCGTAAGCCAGACCATCGCCCGGGAAGTGCGGCGGCACCGTACGGAGCGGGGGATAAGCGCCCAACAGCTCGCGGACGAGTGCGCGCGTCTCGGACATCCCGCCCTTCAACGGACGGTGATCTCCAACATTGAGAACGGCCGCCGCCGGGACGTGTCCGTGGCGGACGTCCTGGTTCTGGCGGCGGCCCTCGAGGTAGCGCCGGCGGCGCTCATCTTCCCGGCCGGGTACGTCGCGGAGGTGGAGTACCTACCCGGGCAGTCGGCCGCGCCGCTGGAGGCCACCGACTGGTTCGGCGGCCAGGGAGGGGCGGAGGACTCCGCCCTGGCCCTCGCGCGCCGACACCGGGACCTGGAGCGCCGGGTCCGCGGCGTCTACCGCCGTATCTGGGAGCAGGGCATAGCGGAGCAGCGGTACGGCGTGGAGCTGGAGGACGCGGAGGCGGAGGCCGGCCGGGAGATGGCGCGCGAGCTCACCGACCAGCTCCAGGAGCTCCGGGAGGAGATGACCGCGCGAGGCCTGGAGGTCCCGCCGCTCCCGGGCCTGGACAAACCCAAGGGCACGTAAGGGGAAGGGGTGACATGCCTGCATCACGCCGCGCCGGCGGAATCAGTAAGCGGTGCGAGTGCCGCGGTGAGAACGGGCGGAGGCTAGCGGGGTCGTGCCCGCTACTGGAGAAACGGAACCACGGGAAGTTCCGGGTGATCCAGGAGCTCCCGCCCGGTGAAGACGGCAAGCGCCGGAGGTTCGAGCGCACCGGCTACGCCGAGAGCAAGGAGGCACAGAGGGACCTGGACCGTATTCGGGCGATCCTCGACCTGGCCGGGGATGAGGAGGACCAGCTCGTCCGCGTCGGGGATCTCCTGGCCGCCGTGCAGAAGGAACGCAGCAAGATCCCGGACCCCACGGAGGTGTCCCGGAAGCTCGGCGTCGGCGTCCCGCTGGACGGCAAGATGATCGTTGCGGATTGGCTGGACACCTGGCTCGCCAGCAAGAAGACGCGGGCAACAACGAACCACGGGTACGGCAGCCACATCCGCGTCCACCTCAAACCGCACCTCGGCCACCTCCGGCTGGACCGGATCAACATCGGCCATCTGGAGGACATGTTCGCTGCCATCGACGACCAGAACGAAACCGTCGTGGCGGAGAACGCGGCGCGTCGGGAGCAGGAGGCGCGGTGCACGCTCGGCCGGCCCGGTGCCCCGAAGGCGAAGGACCGGGCGCGGCTGGCGGAGGAGCGGGCCCGCCTGGCGGAGATGCCGCCCTACCGGAAGGTCACGGGGAAGTCGTCACAGCAGGCGATCCGGCGCACGCTGCGCACGGCGCTGAATGCGGCCATTGCCCGGCAGCTCATCACGTTCAACCCGGCCTCCTTCGTAGAGCTGGAGACGGCGGGCCGGCCGAAGCCGATGCTGTGGACGCCGGAGCGGGTGGAGCGGTGGCGGCTCACCAGGGAGAAACCCGGCCCCGTCATGGTCTGGACCCCGGCGCAGTTCGGTGCCTTTCTGGATGAGGCCGAGGGTGAGCGGCTTTACTCCCTCTTCCACGTCATCGGGTTCCGCGGCCTCCGCCGTGGTGAGTCCGTGGGCCAGGGGTGGGAGGACATATCCCTGGATGACGCGCTCCTGACGGTGTCGAAGGAGATCGTCGTGGACGGCTGGACGCCCGTGGAGACGGTCCCCAAGACGGCCGGGTCCGTGGGCACCATCTCCCTGGACAAGGGCACCGTCCAGGTCCTGCGCGAGCACCGGGCACAGCAGCTCCGGGAGCGGCTGGCCGCCGGGCCGAAGTGGGAGGAGACGGGGAAGGTCTGGACGACCGAGGAAGGCGCCTGGCTCCACCCGGACGCGGTGTCCAAGACCTTTCAGCGGATCTGTGACCGGCTGCCGGACCTCCCGCCGATCAACTTGCGGGACCTCCGGCACGTCGCGGCGACGATCCTTCACGCCGGCGGCGCGGACCTCCACACGATCAAAGAGACGCTGCGACACTCCACGATCAAACTGACCTCCGACACGTACACGTCTCTCCTGCGCGAGGTGGACCGGGAGGCGGCGGAGAACGCGGCCCGGATCGTGCCCCGAGCGAAGCGGCGGGCGGCCGAGTGAGACCCTGGTCCTGGTGCTCATGGAGGGCCCGCGTTCGTGCAGGTGGGAGGCGGGTTTCCGCTCCACCGTGCTCCACCGTTGCTCCACCGGACGTCTTGGACCGGGGTGGACTGGAGCGCATGGAATGGACATGACGAAGAGGGCGCGCCCCCAGTGACCTGCACTGGAAAAGACTAGTTGGACTGGATGACACGGCGGGATACCATTCGGATCACGCGGGTCATTAGCTCAAGTGGCAGAGCAGTGGACTTTTAATCCATTGGTTCAGGGTTCGAGCCCCTGATGACCCACTTCGGAAACCGCAGGCGCCATCGGTGACCTGCGGTTTCCTCGTTTCTGAGGGTCCCGCCGCACGGCCTTCCGCGGCCCGGGAGCGGGGAGTTCTCACCCCCGTCGTACAGAAGATCGAGTCTCACTCGACCGGCGCTTGAGCGGATGCCGAGCAGTACTCGACCGCAGAGTCTGAACCTGCTGCGTCTGGTCCGCTGCTCGGAAACGCTTAAGGAGACTCCTCGTGCGACTCGCGACAACGATCCGGGGTTTGATCCCCGTCATGGCGCTGGCGGTATCGGCATGGGCGGTCTCCGCTCCGGCGTCCGCCGAAGGAAAGGGAGGCGGCGGAAAGGAGGGTGAGAAGGCGGCCCCCGTGCCCTGCGGGGACGCGGCGGCGCTGGTCAACGCGGTGAGCGAGGCCAACAGCTCCCCTTCGGGCGGGTCCGTCGTCCTGACCACGGGGTGTGTGTACACGCTGGGCTCCGCGGCGTACACCGGCCCCAACGGCGCTGATGGACTGCCGCTCATCACCCGTGACGTGACCATCAGCGGGACCCTGGCGACCATCAGACGCAGTGCGTCCGCGGCGGACTTCCGGATCGCGGAGATCGCGCCCGGCGGAAGCCTTACGGTCAACGGCGTGACCTTCTCGGACGGCCGGGCGACCTCGGGGGCGGGCACCGACGGCGGCGGCATCCTCGACGGGGGCTCGCTGCGGCTGATCCAGTCCACGGTCACGGGCAACACCGCGAGCAACGTCGGCGGGGGTGTCGAGGTCGCCTCGGGCGGCTCGGCGGTGCTTTCGGGCACGGATGTGACGCACAATTCCGCGGGAGACGGCGGCGGTATTCACATCAATACGTCGGCCACCCTCAGCGTCTCGGGCGGCAACATTTCGGACAATACCGCGGACAGCTCGGGCGGCGGCGTCAGTAACTGGGGAACGACGCTGCTGAGCGCCGTCACGGTCGCGCGGAACAGGACCACCAACTTCGAGGGCGGCGGTATCTCCACCTCGATCGGAGATCTCACGATCAACGGCGGCCGGGTGACCGAGAACACCGCCGGCAGTTTCGGTGGCGGTATCGCCAATATGGGCAGCGCACTGCGCGTACAGTCCACCACGGTGAACGGGAATACCGCCACGCTGAATGGCGGCGGTGTGTTCCAGCACGCGGGCACCACACAAATGACCGGCGATACCGTGACCGGTAATACGGCCAATGGCGGCCAGGGCGGCGGGATCTTCACCGACGGCGGCTCGATCGCGCTCACCGCGACCACGGTCACCGGGAACAACCCGAATCAGTGCGTACCGGCCCTCGCCGGATGCTGAAAAAGGCGTGACAACCGCTGAAACGACCCTGCTGAACGCCGCGGCGCCCCCGGAAGCCGTTCTTCCGGGGGCGCCGCCTGCCTGACCGCCTGCTCGACCGTCAGTGCTTGCAGTCCTTCTTCTTCGCCTTGACCTTGTGCGAGGTCTTGGCCTTGTGCTGCTTCTTCGCCTTGTGCTCGCACTTGTCCTTCTTGTGCGGGTCCTTGGCCTTGTGCGAGTCCTTGGCCTTGTGGTGCTTCTTGGCCTTGTGCTGCTTCTTCGGCGGGTCCGTGTTCACGACGACGACCGGGTCCGGCTCGGCGAGGGTGACGTTCCCGCAGTTGGAACCGAGGTTGGTGTCGCCAGTCGGGGCGGCGGCGCCGGTGACCAGGGTGGTGCCGGTGGCCGTGCCGCAGTCGCTGGCCTGGATGACCGAACCGCTGCTGTTGGCGAAGTTGACGCAGTCCGAGCCGAGGTTGATGTCGCTGGTGGTGGCGGCGCCGCCGAGGTTGCTGGTGGCGCCGGTCGCCGTCTCACAGAGGTTTCGCTGAGCCCCGCTGGACTGCGGGAAGAGGCCATGGGCACTCGCGCTGCCTGCGCCACCGACCACCATTGTGCCCGCGGCCGCCGCGGCCATGAGAGCTGCCTTCTTACCGATCTGCATTGTTCTGGTGCCTCCATATCGGGTTCTCCGCGAATAAATCCGCAGACACCTCTTGAACGATATTTCCAGAGGCCTGGATCCGGGAATACTCGAAGCATCACCCATCCGCCACAGTAAAGGTATATTCAGCCGTCCGTGGAAACGAAAAAATGAACGCGGCCCCGGGGGAAATTTCCCCAAGGCCGTGTTCATGCCGAGCGGATGTGTCCGGAGCTCGGTGGCGGGTTCCGGAATTCGGTGTTTCAGGACCGCTGACGCTTTCCCTGGCCACCGCTCTTGCCGCTCTTCTTGCCGTTCGCGCTCTTCCCCTCAGTTCCGTCCTGGGGGTCGGTGCCTGCGGCATTGACGCAGTTGGTCTCGGTGGTGACGTCGGAGCCGGGGCCGATCGTGATCGGGCCCGTCACAGAGGTGGTGCGGCAGTTGTTGGTCTGCTTCGTGACCCCGCCCGACTCACTGACGTTGACGCAGTTGGTCCCGTTCTTGATTTCGGATCCGGGAGCCAGTGCGACGGTGATCGGACCGACGACGGAGTGGGTACGGCAGCGGTTCTCCTGCGTCGTCACACCCGATTCGGCGGTGTTGACGCAGTCGGTCTGATTGCTGATCTCGGTCGGGCCGGCCACCACGGTGACGGTGCCGATGACGGAACTGGTGGTGCAGCGATTGCTCTGCGTCCCGCCGTTGGCGCCCGCCGAGCGGCTGGGACCGGTTTCGGTGGCGTCGGCTCCGCCCGCACCGCCGATGAGCAGCGCGCCCACGGTCGCCGCTAGAAGCGCCGTCCTTTTGCGCTTGTGCATAAAGAGCCTCCAATCGGGCTTCGGATGCGGCACACTCAGCACCGTCACCGAAAAGCCTTTCTCATGGCAGCGGCCCTGGAAGAGGCTTCCAGGGCCGCGATTCCCAACGGGGGGATGCCTCATGGTGTTACCGCGGGCGGGAACACCATGAAAGGGTCAGCGACTCAGGGGGTGTCGTCGACGGCGATGTTCCCGCACTTGGAGCCGACGTAGGTGTCGCCCGTCGGGGCGGCGGCGCCGGTGACCAGCGTGATGCCGGTGGACGTGTCGCAGTCGTTGCCCTGGTAGACCGAACCGCTGCTGTTGGTGAAGTTGACGCAGTCCGAGCCGAGGTCGATGTCGCCGGTGGCGGCGGTGCCGCCGAGGTTGCTGGTGGCACCGGTGGCCGTGTCACAGTGGTTGCCCTGGTAGGCATAGTCGTCGTTCTGGGCCAGGGCACCGCCCGCGCCACCGATGACCAGAGCGCCGGCGGCCGCGGTCAGAAGAACTGCCTTCTTGCCGATGTTCACTTAAATCCTCCGTCTGGGTTGCTCCGCGAATTCACGGACGCATGACACAACGAAGCTCATCAGTTAAGGCTTCGGGCCGCCAGTCAGCTTCACCCGTCCGGCATAGTGCGGCTCTTCCGGTGCGTGTTATCCGAGAATCCCGCTAAGGGGGACCAACGCGAGCTCCATTTGGCCCAGCGGAATCTGAATCCCCTTTATGAGGAGGGGAGGAGGTTGGCTGCCGGGCCGCGATTGGGGCGGGACGAGGCGGAGGCACGGGGATGGTCCGCGGACGCTCGGCTGCCGGGCAACGGCCGCCCGACGGAGGCGGGTGACGGGGCGGCAGCGCACCGATGGCCATGTGACGGCCGGGAGACGGCCTCGCGCCGACCGACCGGGCCGCCCTGCCCCCGCCCCGGGACTTGTTCGACCGGTCGGACGAGTGATACATCCAGGCTCTACGACGCAGGAGTGAATGAGGCACAGTCACACCGACAGCTTCGCCGAACCGCAGCGCGGCGCGTGTTCACGCCGCTACGCTAAGTGCGCGAAGTGGTCGCCCGGGGGGCGCGGCGAATCAACGCCGGGAGGCGGGAGGAGAGACATGGGGCACTCACGAGGGGAAGGGACCCCTTCCGAGCTGATGGACGGGCTGCTCGCCCGTGCGCAGAACGGCTTCGAGATCGGCGAGGCGGTGCTGGCCCAGGCGCGAAGCGCCCTGATGCACCAGTCCGAGCTGCGGTCCTGTCGGCAGTGCAATGAGCGGTGCGGCCAGCTCGGGTACAGCACCTATCGGCATGTCTTCCTGCTCCCCGACGGCAGCAGCCTGCTGCTGTGGGAACTGGAGCACAACACGGGCGAGGGCGGCCGCCCGCTGTACGAGCTCTACGAGGACGAGGACGCCCTGACGCTGGCCGAGCGCCGCGTCCATGAGCGCCTCGGCGGCGCCCGCTGGGAGGAGCTCGACGGGTTACCGCTGTGGCTCCCGGACCAGCTGCTGCACACGGCCGAGCCGGTGGAGAGCTCCCGTGCGTATGTGGCCGACGATTCGGCCGACCACGCCCGTCGCGTCCTGCGCCGCGCGGAGAACGCCGACCGCCCGGGCGAGGAGACCGAGCGGCTGCTCGCCACCGCGTTCGCCCATGACATCGCCCTCGCGCCCAAGCCCCGGCGCCGCTCCGGCGGTCCCGACGCGACCTGGTGCCGCTTCTATGAGCACGCCTTCCTCCTCGCCGGAGGGGACGAGATCGTGCTGTGGGAGCTGGAGCACAATCTGACCCGTGACGGCCGGCTGGTGTGCGAGGTGTACCTCGACGAGGTCTCGGCGGAACTCGCGGCGGACCGCCACGCCCGCGCGCTGGGCGTCGACCTCTGACGTACGCGGGGCCTCCTGGCGTACGCGGGACCTCCTGGCGTACGCGGGGCCTCTGGCGTACGCAGGACCTCTGACGTACGCGGTATCTGACGCTTCCGTAGCCCGTCCGTAGCCCGCCGACCGGGGTCCTGGCGCGCTCACACCCCCGCATGCGTGGGGTCGACGAGACGCCTCGTGCGGCGCTCGGCACGCGTCCCCACCCGCCCAGCACCCGCTTGGCCGACACCGGCTCGCCTGGCGGCCCGTCAGCCGGAAGCCTGGTGACGGCGGTGACGGCGGTGACGCCGTGACGACCGCGCCGCCGTGCCGCTGTGACGGCGGCTGGGACGCGGACCAGGGAAGCGAGAGAAGCCGGTGCGGGTGCGAGGGAGCAGGGCTCGTACGGGCGCCCGTACGGAGGGCCGTACCGAGGGCCGTACGGAGCGGCGTACGGCCTGGCCCCGGCTGAGCCGCCCGCTCGCCCGCCGACCCGCCACCCGCCTCCGTACGCTCATCGACACCGGCGCCGCGGCCGGTGCCGCCGCCGACGCGTCCGCCGGGTCCGCCGCGGGGCCGGCTCCGGGCGAGGAGAGCGGTAAGGAGCCCCCGGGCCGCCGTATGGCCCGCTGGGTCCCCGCCGTCCTCGTCCTCGGCGGCATCGCCTTCGACCTGGCCGCCCCGCCCGGCTACACCGCCTCGCCCTTCTTCGCCGCCGCCCCCTTGGTCGCCGCGGCGCTCTTACCGCTGCGTCAGACCATCGGCACGGCCGTCGTCGCGGTCCTCGCCACCTGTCTGCTGGCGGAGTTGCACGGCGTGCGGGACCCGACCCAGGCGGCCACCGAGATCATCACGGTGGCGACCGTGACCGTGCTGGCGGTGGTGATCAACCGCGTCGTACGCCGCGGCTACCACCGGCTCGCCTCGGCGCGCGGTATCGCGGAGGCGGCCCAGCGCGCCGTCCTGCCCGCGCCGCCCGCCCGGCTCGCCGGACTGGAGATCGCCGCGCGTTACGTACCGGCGGAGAAGTACGCGGCGATCGGTGGTGACCTGTATGCCGTCCAGGACACCCCGCACGGTGTACGGCTGACCGTCGGGGACGTACGCGGCAAGGGGCTGGGGGCCGTGGAGGTCGTGGCGATCCTCCTGGGCTGCTTCCGGGAGGCGGCGGAGCAGGAGACGACCCTGGAGGCGCTCGTGGGCCGCCTGGAGCGGGCGCTGCAGCGCGAGGGCGCCCGGCGGGCCGACCTGGAGGTGGTCGAGGGGTTTACGACGGCCGTGGTGGCCGAAATTCCGCGCGGCGACTCCACCCTGCGGCTGATCAACCGCGGCCATCCGGCGCCGCTGCTCCTGGAGGAGGGCGGCGCGGTGCGTGCCCTGGAGCCGGAGGCGTCGGCGCTGCCGGTGGGGATGGGGGAGTTGGCGGGTTGGCCGGACCGGGTGATGGAGCTGATGTTCGCGGAGGGCGAGACGCTGCTGCTGTTCACGGACGGGGTGACGGAGGCCCGGGACCGCCATGGCGAGTTCTATGACCCGGAGGAGCGGCTGCGCGGTCGCCGCTTCGACGGTCCGCAGGAGCTGCTGGACGCCTTGGTGGCCGATGTCGAGCGCCATACGGGTGGCGGAACGCCGGACGACATGGCGCTGCTGGCGGTCCGTCGGACCCCGGCTCGCGGCAACGGGCGGGACAGCGCGCGGGACAGTAGGCGGGACAACGGTGAGGGGAACGACAGGGCGAACCCCACGCCGTCGTAGCCGACTGACCAACCAACCAACCGACCAACCAACCGCACCGCGATCGCATCGCATCGCACCACGCCGCACACCGTGCGTAACCGGCCGAGCCCCCTCCGCATAACAATTGACGCACGATCGATCCGTATGCGGTTTTGCCAAGTCTTGCCCAGCACGTCGACTCGCCCCTATCTGTCCCCTCTTGAGTGCTAAGTTCATGCCAAAGGTGCGCGGATTCCTCGGAACAGCTTGGAATCACATCGCGCTCTCTATTAACGTTCGATAACGCAGCGCGGTCGTCACAACCGTCGCAAGGGCGGCACCGTGCGCCGTCGCCGAATCCCGTACGCACAGCGGCAGTACCGCACCACCAGCAGCACCAAGGGAACCGGGGAACCAACAACCTTGGGGTGAATCGGGTCGAACCTGACCCGTAGGAGACCTTCCTGCTCCGAACCCGTCAGCTAACCCGGTAGGCGAGAGGGAAGGAAAGGAGTGCGCCTCCGTGGCGTCCAACAGGTCTGTCCTGGACGAGGCCCCGTATCGAACACGGGGAGGCGGTTTGGGGACCGCCACCGCCTACGGCCCCGGCTTCGACGCCGGCGGCGGGATGAGCTCAGGGGACGGCCGACTCGCCCCCGACGACCCTTACGCGTTCGCCCCCGACGACCGCTATGCGGATGAGGGCGCCTCCGAGGGCCCGGGTGCCGGATTCGAGGCCGAGACCTGGGAGGAGTGGAACCCCACCGAGGAGTCCATCGCTCCCGTACGCGGCCGGCACCGCGTTGCCAAACAGCGAGGCGGGACCATGGCACGCAGCGGCGCCGTCCTCGGGGTCGGCGTGATCGCGGCGGTCGGTGCGGGCGGTATGGCCAGCGCCAAGGACCGTCCCGCGCTCCCCATATCCATGCCGGACCTCGGCCATGTCGCCGATGAGGTGAAGGCCAGCCTGCCCGACGCCAAGGATCTGCCGGGGATCGGCTCCTGGGCGTCGGATGACAGCAGCGGCGCGCAGACCGCCGCCGCCCCGCTCTCCCAGGCCGGTCTGACCAGCGAGGACGAGCAGCGCGGCACCACCGACGCCGGTGAGGCGCTCCGCGCCCGCATCCTCCAGCAGGCCGAGAACCAGCAGAACGCGGCGGACGAGGACAGCCGCACCGCCGCGGCGCAGGCCGCCGCCAAGGAGGCCAGGGCCGCCGCGGACAAGGCCGCCGACCAGGCCGCGGAGGCGGTCGCCAAGCGGAAGGCCAAGGCTGCGGCGGAGAAGAAGGCCGCCGAGCAGCGGGCGAAGGAGGCGGCCGAGAAGAAGGCCGCGGCCGAGCGCCAGGCCAGACTCGCCGCCGCGTACACCCTCCCCGTCGGGTCGTACACCCTGACCGCCAGCTTCGGCCAGGCGGGCGACATGTGGTCGGCCGACCACACCGGCCAGGACTTCGCCGCCCCGACCGGCACCCCGGTCAAGGCGCTGCACGGCGGCACCATCACCCAGGCGGGCTGGGCCGGTTCGTACGGCTACCGCATCGTGCTGACCTTGAGCGACGGCACCGAGCTCTGGTTCTGCCACCTGTCGTCGATGGTGGTCACCTCCGGCAAGGTGTCGACGGGCGACGTCATCGCCCGCGTCGGCGCCACCGGCAATGTGACCGGCCCGCACCTCCACCTCGAGGTCCGGCCGGGCGGCGGCTCGCCGATCGACCCGATGCCCTGGCTGCGCCAGCACGGGCTGAACCCCTGATACCCCGGCGGCCCTGGCGCTCTCTCCCCCCTTGACGCCAGGGCCGCCGGTTTACGTGCCGATGGGGCTTTACGTCCCGATGGTCCATGGGGCTCTACGTGCCGACGGGGCTTTACGCGCCGAGGGGGCTTTACGTCCCGACGGGGCCGCCCCCCCAGGAACGCACGCGGGAACAACAGGCCGGAACAACCCCGTCCAGCCAACCGTTGTAAAGATGTATGGCTGACAACACACAGAAGATCGGTGACCTGTCCGTCTTCCCGCTCTCCCTCGGCGGGAACGTCTTCGGCTGGACCGCGAACGAGGCCGAGTCCTTCCGGGTGCTCGACGCCTACGTGGCGGCGGGCGGCAATTTCATCGACACCGCCGATGTCTACTCCGCCTGGGTACCGGGCAACGAGGGCGGCGAGTCCGAGACCATTCTCGGCAACTGGTTCGCCTCCCGCGGCAACCGCTCCGACATCGTCCTCGCCACCAAGGTGGGCGGCGGCTCCCCGGAGCCACGCGGGCTGACCTCGTCCGCCATCAAATCGGGCGTCGAGGAATCCCTCCAGCGGCTGCGCACCGACTACATCGACCTCTACTACACCCACTACGACGACCCGTCGGTGCCGGTGGAGGAGATCATCACCACCCTGGACGAGCTGGTCAGGGAGGGCAAGGTCCGCGAGATCGCCGCGTCCAACGTCGGCGCGGACCGCCTGGAGGCCCAGCTGACCTTCTCCACCCGGGAGAACCTGGCCCGCTACGTCGCCCTCCAGCCGCACTACAACCTGGTCTCGCGCGACACCTTCGAGGGCGAGCTGTCCGAGGTGGCCGCCCGCCACGACCTGGCGACGATTCCCTACTACTCCCTGGCGTCCGGCTTCCTCACCGGCAAGTACCGTCCGGGCACGGCCGTCGACAGCCCCCGCTCCACGGGCGCGGCCAAGCACCTGGAGACCGAGCGCGGCCAGAAGGTCCTCGCCGCCCTGGACGACGTCGCCGCCAACCACCGCACCGAGCCCGCCACGGTCGCCCTGGCCTGGCTCCTCGCCCAGCCCACAGTCGTGGCCTCCCTGGCCAGCGCCAGCTCCACCGACCAGCTCCCCGCCCTCCTGGCCTCGGTCGACCTCAAGCTGACCCAGCCGGAACTGGACCTGCTGACGTCGGCGTCGGACTGAGCGGAAGACGGGGCGGGACCGGGCCGTAGGACGGCGGGCGGGCGATATTGGAGCCCCGCCCGCCTGAGCCACCCGCACATACGTGACCGCTACGTACGCCCCAGGGCCCTTACGCGCCGACCGTCGAGGGGTGCCGCCGATCGGCAAGGGCCCAGGACGCGAGGGCAACGCCGCCGGCGACGGCGAAGACGGACGGCCAGGCCCCGATCTTCTTCGCCAGCGGATGCGACCCGGCGAACGCGGCGACATACGCCGCACTGAGCGCGGCGGCGGTCCCGTTCCCCGCCTTCTCCCGCCACCCCCGAGCGGCCACCGCCCCGGCAGCGGCCAGCGCAACACCACCCAAGGGCCGCTTCTTGGTCCACCGAGCCACCGAATACCCCCCGACCAACCCACCCGCAGCCACAACCCCCGCCGGCACTCCAGCCATCCCCATACCTCCCACTCCAAGGATCTCCTGGCCCCGACCCTACGCATCAGCCCGCGCAATGACCGCAGTCTGCCTGCCTGGGCTGTTACAGCTCGTCCTCTCCCGCAGTGTGGGGCATTAAGCGTTGTTCTGCCCTGTCTGTGCCTATATGTGAAGATTACGTAGATGCCGAACCGAGATAGTTGAACTCGTCCTCTACACCCGGCGTGTACGTAGAATGGCGCATCGTTAGCGATGGGCCGCCGTTCCCCCACACGGGCCCTACCTGTGGATAAGGAACGGAGTGCATGTCTTCTTCCACTTCCCTTCCTGCCAGTTGGCAGTACGACGTCCCTACCAGCGGAAGTGTGCACCTGCCTCCAGACGCTGGATACGCCAGGGCGTTAACCAACCAGGGGTATAGCTTCGAGGCTGCGGTCGCGGATCTAGTGGACAACTCGATCGACGCTGCCGCCGACGCCATCGTCGTGCACTTCCTCCGCGCACACGACCGCATTGTGTCGTTGCTGGTCCTCGACAATGGCCGCGGGATGGACGACGCAGGCCTGGACAGTGCCATGACGGTCGGGCGCCGCCGCGACTACGGGGGGCAAGCTCTCGGCATGTACGGCACCGGCCTGAAAGCCGCCTCGCTGTCACAGGCCCGCTCGCTCACCGTCATTAGCCGCACCAAACGCACCCGAGCGGTCGGCCGCAAGCTCACAGTGGAAGGTATCGAGGACGGCTTCCGCTGCGACACGGTCGAGCCAGCGTTCGCGCAACAGCAGATCGACGTATATGACGGTCTGATCGAGTGGCACGGAACGATCGTGCGCTGGGATCGGGTGCGTGCCTTTCAGACCGTGGCGCCTGGGCAGAGCGAGCAGTTCCTGTCCAAGGCCATTTCCCGGCTAGAGACGCATCTTGGGCTGTATCTGCATCGCTTCCTCGGCCGCGGACTCAACCTGGATATCGCCGTATGGGACGTGGCCACCGGAGAGGAAACGGACCACATCAGTGTGGACGCGCTTGACCCTTTCGGCTATAAGGTGCCTGGAAAGGCTGGCTACCCGAAGAAGTTCTTGGCACATGTCGAAGGCGTTGGCCCGATGGACCTGGAGGCACATATCTGGCCCGCCAAGTCGAATCTGGCGGGGTTCCGGCAGATCGGCACTGTAAGCGACAGGCAGGGCTTCTATTTCTACCGTAACGACCGGTTGGTGCAGGCAGGTGGTTGGAGCAACTTCCGGGGCCCTGAAGGGCATATGGTCCTTGCCCGTATAGCAGTGGATCTTCCTGTGGAAGAGAACGACGTTTTCAGCCTCACGGTGAAGAAGGACGGCGTCGAGGTGACGCCAGCGTTCACCAGTGGGGTGGATGAAGCTGTTGACGCAGTTGGCGATACCTTTCGGACGTATCTCGCTGACGCTCAGGCTGCGTACCGGGAGGGGATGTCACGTTCGGTTATCGAAAGGCCGGCAGTCATCGAACCCGGCAAGGGTTTTGATCCCAAGGTCAAGCGGGCCGTGCGTGAAGAATTGCCGCTCAAGTGTGCTGAGGACCCCATCCGCGTCGAGTGGACGGCTCTCCCCGAAGAGCAGTTCTTCCAGCTAGACCGCGAAAATCACGCCCTCCTGCTCAACAAGGAGTTCCGGGAAGACTTCAACGACGGGCGGAGGGGCGGCGCGAACGACGCTCCTGTCACTAAGACACTGCTGTACCTACTGCTCCAGGATTGCTTCGGTCTCGGCCGCTGGGAGAAGAAGCGAGCAGATCGCATCGAGTACTGGAACAGCATTCTACTCGCCGCCGTCCACGCTCAGCGTGAGCGCCGCAACCGGCCTAGCTCCTGATGCGTTGTCCTTTTTGACCAGAGGAAACTGACGTGACCGACGCCATTCTGCTGATCCACACCGAAGTCCTGAACGGCATGAGCGCCAGTCCCCGTCACTTCCAGAAGTGGGCTGAAGTCGCTGCCGAAGAGGACTTCCCCGACGCTGACCTCAGTGAGGAGACCTTCCGTGTACGTCTCGCCGAGGAAGCGCCTCATGGCGGGGCGCTCGTTGCTCTGTGGTCCCGGGCGCTGACAGTCTGGGACTTCGCGGAGGAGCCGCGCTGGTCGCCGGATACAGCGCCCCGTACCGATGATCGCCGCGCCGCGGTTTACGATCGGCTCCGTTTTGATGCCGACCTGCGCAAAGTACTCGATGCGATAGTGCCGGTTGCTCATGTGCCGGGTGCTGCCGTTATTGCGAACGAACACATCCCTTGGTACACGTCAGAACGAGCCGCGGCACGCTCCTTCTATTGGCAGGCCTATGAGCACAAGCTCCGGGAGAAGGGGTGGCCCGAACCGTCAATCGCCAGTCTCGACCAGGCTAGTCGGGCAGTGGTCGAGCGCCTCGTCGATCCTGAGCAGAGTGAGTTTCGTCAAGCCAAGGGCCTCGTCGTGGGCTATGTGCAGTCCGGTAAGACGGCTAATTTCACGGGCGTTATAGCAAAGGCGATTGACGCGGGCTATCGTCTCGTCATCGTCCTTGGCGGCACTCTCAACCTGCTGAGAGCCCAAACGCAGCGTCGGCTTGATATGGAGCTGATCGGCCAAGAGAATATCCTGCGCGGAGCCGACCTCAGCGATATGGACTCCCTTGTCGGCATTGACTATGTGGGCGATGACGCCGACTGGCCACAGTTTGTACGGCACGGAGGTCGCCCCTCTGCACAGCGTGCATTCGACATCGAGCGTCTCACCACGCGCGACAAGGATTACAAGAGCCTTGATCGGGGCATTCGCACCCTGGAGTTCGAAAAGCGGGAGCCGACGCTCCCGCTGTATGATCCCGCCAATTTGCACTATGCGGCGGCGCGTGTAATGGTTGTCAAGAAGAATAAGAGCGTTCTGACGAAACTGGTCAAGGACCTGAAGCAGGTACACGGGATTCTTGGTGAGCTTCCTGCTCTGATCATCGACGACGAGTCCGATCAGGCCTCTGTCAACACCTCCAACCCCGAGAAATGGCAGAGGGGGGCCATCGAGCGCACAGCCATAAACGGCCTCATCTCGCAGCTACTGCGTCTTCTGCCGCGTGGTCAGTACGTCGGATACACAGCGACACCGTTCGCGAACGTCTTCGTCGACCCGGGAGATGCTCGTGACATCTTCCCCAGCGATTTCCTGATCTCTCTTCCCCGCCCCGAGGGCTACATGGGGGTCCAGGACTTCCATGACTTCGACTCAATGGTGAAGGGGCCTGAGCGCACAGTCGCAAACTCTCAGGAGAAGGCCTACGTCCGAGGTATCTGCGGCGACGGAGGCGACCGACTCCGAGAGGCCATGGACAGTTTCGTCCTCACCGGTGCACTCAAGCTCTTCCGCGCCGACCACGGCGTACCCGATGGGCCGTTCCGCCACCACACCATGCTCATCCATGAGTCCGTGCGGACACGAGACCACGCCGTACTGGCCGATCAAATCAACGCGATGTGGCACCAGGCCGGGTATACATCTTCAGAAGGGCATGGTCGTCTGGCGGCGCTGTGGGAGTCCGACTTCGCAGCGGTGTCCTCGGCGCGTGCGGCAGATCTCCCGAACCCGGCCTCGTACGACGAGTTGAGGTCGTATGTAAGCCGCGCCCGCCAGCTCATCGGGGCCGGAGGCAACGCAGTCGTGATCGTTAACGGCGACTCGGACCGGTACTTCGAGCAGCTCGATCTCGACTTTGATCGTACCCCCCACGTCTGGAAGATCCTCGTGGGCGGTACCAAGCTGTCCCGAGGCTTCACAGTGGAGGGCCTCACCGTCACCTACTACCGCCGTACCGCTCGCCAAGCAGACACACTCATGCAGATGGGCCGCTGGTTTGGGTTCCGGCCGGGATACCGCGACCTAGTGCGTCTGTACATTGGCCGCGAGGAGCAGCTGACCAAGACATCTACCGTTGATCTATACGAAGCCTTCGAAGCCATCTGTCGCGATGAGGAGCTGTTCCGTCAACAGTTGACCCAGTACGCCCAACTAGTCGACGGCAAGCCTCAGGTCACACCAGCTCAGGTACCACCGTTGGTCGCGCAACACCTGCCGTGGGTCAAGCCATCGGCTCGCAATAAGATGTTCAACGCCGAACTCGTAGAGGTACGTTCGCCCGGCAAGCCCATCGAGCCAGCGGCCTATCCGACGGATCCCGGTGCCCTGCGCCGCAACACTGAGCGCTGGAGTCCCCTTCTCCAGACCATTCCCGCGCAGTCGGTTCACCTCACCGACCGATCTGTGGGGGGTAACGGCTCAGACTGGAGTTTTCAAGTCCGTACCGTGAGGGTTGGTCATGCTGAGCTCCTTGCGGTGTTGAGTGGACTTGAGTGGGAACGCGAAGGAATCTTCCGGCCGCACCTGAGCTACTTGGCTCAGCTCGACGGTCGTCTGGCTACGGTTGATGAGTGGCTGGTGATTGCTCCGCAGCTCACCCAGGACAATCGGGTGGAGGCATCGGTCTCGGACTCGGCTCCGCTCTCGCTGGTCCGCCGCAGAAGGCAAGAGGGCAAGCCATCGTTCAGCCGCATCTCGAGCGTGGAGCACCTGCGGGCGGCTCTTCACCTCATTGAAGCTGCTGCTGATGCCCCCGCGAACTCACTGGTAGGGCCGCGAACCGGTGTGGCACTGCTGTATCCGGTCGTCGACGGCAAGAATGAGGCAGACGTGAGGGCTGCTGTTCAACTCGGCAAGGCTGACCCATCAAAAGTAGTCATGGCATTTACCCTGGTCCCGCCCAAGTCAGCGATCGACTCCACACGCCGTCTTGTCCGCTTCCAAGCAAAGGACTCGCGGCACGCTGACGACGCGATTATCCCGACGCCCAGGGTGCCCTAATTCTGAGGCGACCCTCGTCTGGGCGCGCGGATCAGGCTAGCTGGCCGCGTTGTACGGCTAGGAGGAACCGCGCCCAGGCTTCGTTGGGGATCCGGATCACTTGGCCACCTGGAACCTTGGAATCCCGTACGCCAGTCTGTTCGCCGTATAGGAAGGCCACTTCGAGGCATTCGGTGTTGCCGGCACCGCTGTAGGAGGACTTGAACCACCCACCGTCTCTGTCGGATATGCAGGGCTCGCGCATCAGATCTCCTCACGGACGCGTTCGATGAGGGCGGAGGACGAGGCCATGTCCAGCGCCTGAGCGCGAAGGTAGTCGAACGCGACCCGGTAGCGCTCCAGTTCCTCGTCCTTCTCCATGAAGAGCGAGCCGACGTGGATGTCGACGTACACGACGTCCAGCGAGGGCTCGGCACCCCCGAGGATCACGAAGCTCCCCATGGCCGCTGAGTGGGCGCCCTTGGCGAATGGCAGCACCTGAAGCGTGATGTCAGGTGACTCGTTGGCGCGCAACAAGTGACTCAGTTGGCCGCGCATCACCTCACGCGAACCGACCACGCGCCGGACCACCGACTCGTCGAGGATGGCCCACAGGTGTGGTGGCTTCGGTCGGCTCAGAATCTCCTGCCGCTTCATCCGGAGGTCGACCAGGCGCGCGATCTCCTCCGCGGACAGCCTCATCTCCGACGCGTGCTGCACCGCTTCCGTATAGCCGCGAGTCTGTAGCAGTCCCGGCACATACAGACAGGCGAAGTGATCCTCTCGAACGGCCTCGTCCTCCAACGTGAAGAGCAGATTCATGCTCTCCGGCAGGGAATCCGCGAAGGAGGTCCACCACCCCTGACGCTTGGCGTCCTTGGCAAGGCCGACCACGGCCTTCCGCTCCGCCTCGCTCGCTCCGTATTCATGGCACAGCGCATCCACGATGGGCCACTTCACGGGCCCTTCCTGCGTCTCGTACCGGCTGACGGTCGCCTTCGAAACCCCGACGAGGCGACCTGCCTCCTCCAGCGTCATTCCCTTACGGGCTCGGAGCTTGCGCATCATGACGCCGAGCTGGCGCCGACGAGTAGTGGCCCGCACTGGCATGACGACTACCTCTTCCTTCTGAGCCGACCTGTGACGGAGATCAGCGACAACAAGGCTATGGGCGCCTGAAGTTGGCAGACCACCAGATTCACTCTTCCGAGATTCTGTGAGAAGTTACATGGCGAGACTTCTCGGTGTCATACTCGCACCAGCGAGGCTACGCAGCGCAGTCGTACGGACGCGGCTGGGTGCAGCGCTGACGTAGCGCCCAAGGAGTGTGGCCATGTACCGCTTCTCAGTCACCGAACCCCACCCCCGCCGCTGCATCCTCCCTTTCGCCGCCGAGCCACCCCAACTGGCCGACCTTCGCCGAGCCGTCAAAGCCGAGCTCGTCGGCTGGGGGATGTCGGCGCTCACGGAAGAGGCCCAGCTGATCGCCACCGAACTGGCAGCGAATGTGATCAAACACGTCGGCCAGGGAACCGCGGCCACGCTCGTCCTCGACGCGGGCACTGATCAGCTACGTCTGGAACTGCACGACAACAGCCACAAGGAACCCCAGAGTCTCCACCCCACATGCGAGGAAGAGTCCGGCCGCGGCTTGCAACTCCTCGCCGCCCTGTCAGCCGCCTGGGGCACGACCCGCACGGTGGCCGGCAAGGCGGTCTGGTGCGAGCTGCCCCTGGCTCCGGACGAATCCCGCCGCCGCATCCAACGTGCGACGAAAGTGATGGAGACTTACGGCCATGCGTCCGGCAGGCCGACCACGCGACTCACTCACCGTCCCGTCCTGGAAGAGTCGGCAACCAGTCTGGTCCTGGACCTACTGCACTGGCTCACCGCACACGGCCTCGACGCCGACGACATCCTCGACCGCGCCCAGACCCGTCATGAGACTGCATGGAGCAACACACAGAGGTGCGGCTGAGCGCGACGTTCCACGATCCAAAGATGGGCGGCGACGACATTCCGTGACCGGTCTAGCGGGCTCCCGGGCTGACCACCCGTGACGCGAGGGCTTGCCTGTGCCGGCGTATCAGTCGGCGGCGGCTCGAAGCATTGCGCCGGCATCGTCAGCCATGCCGTACTCATAGAGTTCTAGGGCCGCGCGGATGACTAGCTTCTCCGGTTTGTCGCGTCCGTAGATCTGTATCAGCGTGTCCGCGAGTTCATCGTGCCGCTTCTGCCGGAGCAGGGCGAGGGATGCGGCACTCTCAGGAGGGGACAGGACCTCGGCGGACTCCAGCACCATGGCAAGCGCCGCCTCAACGTCACCCCGTTCTTTCAGCATCTCGGCCATGGCGGCGATCTGCGTGGCGGCAGCCACTCCGCTTGCTCTCTGCTGCCGGTCCCCCTGCGAGGAGGGGACCGGCAGGTGCGCCACTCGCTCCTGGGCGGCAATGAGCCGTCTCTCTAAGCCGGCCTTCGTCCGGCGGAGTTCCCGGACCTCATGCTGCAAACCATGGTTCGTGCGGCGAAGCTCCGGACATGTCTTGCAGCGCCACGACTCCGCGGCTGCACGCGCGGCAAGAGCCTCCTCGCGGGTGATGCCGACTGCTTCCTCGCTTCCTGCCTGTTCAACGGCAGCGGCGTGGAGGTGGGTGATGAAACCTTCCGGCGGTAGGCGGTCTCCATTGACATAACGGGAGATTACGCCCGGATTTGTTTTGAATCCACGGTGCTCAAGATGCCTGGCGCACGCCGCCAGCGTCGGCTGACCCAAGTGCTCGTACAAGGTTCGCAGGAGCTCGGCAAGCCTGCGCCTCCCCGGTGGCAGCTCGTCGCTGATCTTGGAACCAACTCGCTTCCTGGCCATTCGGTAACGGCACCTCTTCTCTCGCCGGTCCACCTGATTCATTGTGCAGCACTGGAGTTTGACGCGTTTTCGCGCAACATCGATTTGCTCTGGACGTCCGCTCGCCAACGGTGCTCAATGGTGTGACCGCCGGAGATCGGGGCGGAACGCCGTGTATGTCGTGTCCATGGCGTTTCTTTGGCGTGCCGTATGGCTGAATTGGAGACAGAGGATGGCGACGTTGCCGTCGTGGCAGGACGGGAAGTTCGGAGGCAAGATCCGCGCGGCCTTGTGGCTGGAGACGGAGGTGGGGGAAGGCAATATCTTCACGAAGGCGCAGTTGCGGCAGGCTTTCCCGGACGTAGCACAGATTGACCGGCGGCTGCGGGACCTCCGCGATCACGGCTGGCGGATCGACACGAGCCGCGACGACCCTGCCTTGAAGCAGGAGGAGCAGCGGTACGTCAGCAAGGGAGCGGAAGTCTGGATTCCGGGGCAGTCGAAGATTGCCAAGCACAAGAACAGCCTCACGGCAACGCAGCGCATCAAGGTGTGGCAGGAGGACAACTTCCTCTGCCGTACGTGTGGCATCGGCATGGGTGAGTCGTACGGCGACGGCATTGAGCTGTCGAAGTTGAATGTGGCTCGCCGAAACGTGCTGTTGCCGGACGGGACAGTAGAAGTCCAGATGGTTACCGAGTGCAAGCGTTGTGGTAACGGTTCTGGGGAACGTCAGGCGGACCTTGGCGAGGTCCTGAGTACGGTCCAGGCTCTGGCCCCGCTTGAGCGCAAGGTCTTCGCGGGCTGGATCGAGGCTGATCGTCGGACGCTTAGTCCGCTTGAGAAGTTGTGGGGGGTCTTCCGGACGCTGCCGGCGGAATCACGTGAGGCCGTCAAGCAGGCTGTGGACGGCGAGAGCAACTAAGAAGGGGAGGGAAGCAGTGCTGCGAGAGTTCGGGGCGCCGCCCCGCGCGGCGGAGTTCAGTGAGCTGATCAAGAAGAGGCTGGAGGAGGTCAGGAACGCAGGGGGTACCCGCGAGACGGTCACCGTCGACTGGAACGGGCAGCCGCTGCACGTGGAGGTCGTTGACCTCCCGCTTGCCGGGCTGTACTTCAACCCAGGCACCCATCGAATCCGGGCCCAACGCAGTCACGATGCCGCACGGGACGAGGCGCTAGACAAGGACCCGTGGAGTGGCGAGAGCCAGGAATACTTGAAGTTTCTGCTTCAGTCGGAGCCGGCTAACCCGAGTCGCAGGGACCCGGACTTTGACAAGCTGATGGACAGCCTGAAGCAGTTCGGCCAGAACGACCCTGGCCTGATTACCCACCAGGGAATCCTGGTGAACGGAAACACACGCGCTGCCGCGCTCCGGAAGATCGGTGCCCAGTCGATGCGGGTAGGAGTTCTGCCGGAATCGTTCACTTGGGCAGACATCAACGCGATTGAGCTCTCGCTGCAGTTGCGCAAGGACCACCGCCGTGAATACTCCTACATCAACCGCCTGCTGGCTATGGAGGAACAGGCTGCGCTGGGGCGGACTCCGGAAGCCATCGCCAAGGAATTCCGGATCAAGGCATCTACGTATCACCAGGAGCGCTGGATCCTCAGCACCATCCAGGACATGATCGAGCGTAGCCGCAGTGGCGGCGGGGTAGCCCTGCGTCTCGTGGACTTCGAGGATCACCAGGAGAAGCTGAAGGAGCTTCACCGCGCCTACGAGAAGCTTGCTGCTAGCGACCCGGACCAGGCCGAAGCGCTCAAGGAAGTGCGGATGGCCGCGATCATGCTCGGATTCGCCAAGACCGATGTGCGTCTTGTCGAGGAGGGATTCCAGGATCGGTACCTCGGTCCTAAGCTGCCGGCGAGCCTGAGCTCAGTAGCCGTCGAAGAGGAGGCGGTGGCTGTTCCGGGGCTAGGCGTCTCGGTTCCGGGCGCGTCGGTGACTGTCTCGGCAGCCCGTGCACTCAATGACCACGTACTGCGGGCCAAGGCAGCCGCGCTGAGCACCGATCCTCAGGTGCCTGACAGTGAGAAGAGCAACGCACAAGTTGTCTTCGATGACGCCCAAAAGGCCTTCGACGCAGCGATCGACGCCGCGGGCCGCGACGCCCGGCTCCGCAAGCGCAAGCAGATGGCGCCGGCACGTCTCGCTGATGCCTGTGCCGATATCGATCTGTGCGTGGTGGATCTCGTCCAGGCTCGTGCCTCGCGCTCCCTTGACGAGGAGGCCTTCGACGAGGCTGTGTTGAAACTGCGCGAGAGCCTCCGCAAGCTGGCCCAGCAGGCAGGTCGCGGTATGCCGCACCCCGGCGACGGCGTCTCCTGGCTCATCGATGCCGCGGCCGCGGAGGCCTCCTGATGGCGGAGGCCTCGGCCGGGACTTCCTTGCACCTTGGGTTTGATGAGACGCGGACCAAGGTTGTGCTGAGGACTACCGAGCAGTACAGGCAGGATCTTGTCCAGCTGGCCGCCCGTTTCCGTACGGGCGGCCAGCTTGGCCCGTTGACCGCCTCGGTGGAACTCGACGATCTTCTGGGGAAGCTGAACGCGATAAGCACCTGGCCCCACCCCGTTGGCGTGGAATGGGCCCCGGACCTCCAGTCGCTGGTGGTGGGGATCCTTCAGGACGCGGAGACGGTCAAGAAGCGGCTTGACAGCCGTGACCACGTCGGCGAAGTCGATCCTGACGATGTTCTCGGCCTCCTCGGCGCTGAGTGGGACGCTGAGCTGGGCGAGTTCCAGCGGCGGGACATCGCCAAGCTGCTGTCCCTTCAGCACGGGGCCAACTTCAGCGTTCCAGGTGCCGGCAAGACACGCGTGGCTCTGGCGGTCTACGCCGCGCAGAAGGCCCAGGGGAAGGTGAGCCGCGTCCTGGTGGTCTGCCCCAAGTCCGCTTATGAATCCTGGCAGTACGAGACTGCTGTGTGCTTCCGCCATCCGCTCCGCACGCACGTCCTCGACCGGTCTCTTGACCAGTGGGCGGAGGTGCTGATCGTCAACTACGAACGGCTGGACCGTTCGCTCTCGACTCTTGCGGGATGGCTGAAGTCAGCCCCCGCAATGATCATCCTTGACGAGGCCCACCGGATGAAGCTCGGATCACGGGGCACCTATGGAGCAGCCTGCATGGCGCTGGGTCCTCTCTCACAGAGGCGACTGATCCTTACGGGTACCCCCGCTCCCAATGGATCCAAGGACCTGGAGAACCTGCTGGGTTTTGTCTGGCCGGGCCACGGTCAGCGCTCCGTATCGAACGCGGTGGCCGGCGGAGACCTCGCCTACGCCAGCACGGTGCTGCGGCCGCTGTTCACTCGGACGACCAAGCAGGAGCTTGGGCTGCCGCCGATGGAACTGCGGATGAGGTATGTGGACTTGCCTGAACTCCACAGCGAGATCTATAGCTCGCTGGTCGGGGGCATAGCCGCGGGGGACGCTCGCGAGGACCTCAGCTCCCTCGGCAAGACCGCGCTGAGGCTGCTGATGGCGGCGACGAGTCCGGCCCTGCTCCTTGAGGGCGCTACCCGTTACGAGCCTCTGGCTTACCAGCTGCCGCCTCTGGAGATCCCGGAGGGCAGTTCCCTGTACACGCTCATGCAGAACCTCCCGGACTACGAGCTCTCACCCAAGTACAAGGAAGCCTTGGCGATTGTCGCGGAGAACGCCGAGCGTGGCCGGAAGACCCTGGTCTGGACGACGTTCGTTCGGAGTCTCACCACATTGGCGCAACTCCTGGAGAAGTACAGCCCTGCGGTTGTCTACGGCGGGACTCCCGACCGTGATGAACAGCTCCGCCGCTTCCGCGAGGATCCGGGGTGTCAGGTGCTGATCTCCAACCCGGCAACGCTGGGCGAGGGCATCAGCCTTCACCATGTGTGCCACGACGCCGTATACGTGGACCGTGACTTCATCGCAGGACGGTTCCTGCAGAGCCTTGACCGTATCCACCGCCTCGGCCTTGCTCCCGGCACCGACACCAAGGTCACTGTGCTCGCGGTGCGGAACACGATTGACGAGGTGGTCGAGGCACGGCTCAATCTGAAGTTGGAGTTTATGGGCAAGATCTTGGATGATCCATCGGTGCAGCAACTCTCTGACCTGCAGGAAGAACCTTCGGTTGCGGCAGGACTCGCGCCCAGCGACGTGGAGGCCCTGATCCGCCATATCGGTAGAAGCGGAACTGTTCGGCAGTAGACGGATGCTGTGGGCCGCCTGATCCGTTAGCGTCTACGCTGTCCCCTGGTAACGTAGCAACTTTGCGTGTCTCAGCCAGGAGGACCGTCCATGGGCGCCAGCCCCCCACGCAGTCCGCAGGACAGCCTGCCTCTCACCTCAGTCGAAATCTGCGCGGGAGCTGGTGGCCAGGCCGTTGGGCTGCACAAGGCTGGCTTTGAGCACCGGGCTCTCGTCGAGTGGGATTCGCATGCGGTGGAGACCCTCAAGGCCAACGTGAAAAACTGGCCTTGGTGGGACTCAGGAAGAGCTGAGGAGCTCAAGTCTCAGGACGTCAACGATTTCCTCAAATCTGATCAGTACAAGGGTCTCGAACTTGGGGAAGAGGGCCTTGCTCTCCTTGCCGGCGGCGTTCCGTGCCCCCCGTTTTCGCTAGCCGGGAAACGCCTTGGTGAAGACGATGAGCGTGATCTTTTCCCGGCGATGCTCAAAATTGTCAAGGAGCTTCGACCGAAAGCGGTAATGATTGAAAACGTGCGTGGAATCCTGGAGCCTCCGCATGTTTTCATTGACTATCGCAGGCGAATTTTGACTGAGCTGGGAAGTCTGGGATATCTCGTTCCCGAGGTTGATCCGGATTGGCCTATTGAGCGGCAAGAAGAGGCCATGAATTCCGTCTGGCGGCTTCTCGAGGCTCGTGACTTTGGTGTTCCTCAACTGCGGCCTCGGGCTATCCTGGTGGTCATTCATGAAAATGTCCCGAATGGTGGAGATTTTGTCTGGCCGAAGAGGGTAAAAGGTGATGTTGCCTCGGTCAGAAAAATTCTCCATGACAGTATGCTTCAGCGTTGTAAAGAATTCTGGAACAAGAATTACCAAGGTGAGCGTGCCCGGGGTAAGCAGCGTACGGGGCGTCAGGTTTTCAACACTTGGCTGGAGTTGGCTGAGAAGGCCGAGGCGAATTCCACTGAGGGTATCGCACCGACGCTCGTGGGAGGATCCAGGAAGCATGGCGGCGCGGACCTGGGGCCCACTAGGGCTAAGCGAGCGTGGGCAGCCATGGGTGTTGATGCCACAGGAGTGGCCAATGACCTTGAGGACTGTGATCCTGAGCGTGACTTGTTCCGCCCGGCTGGCCCGATGCTGACTGTCCAACAAGCTGCGATGCTTCAGGGATTCCCGGAGGACTGGCAGTTCCGGGGGGGGAAGACGGCGCGGTATAGGCAGGTCGGGAATGCTTTCCCGCCGCCCGTCGCGGAAGCTGTCGGCCGTGCCATTGCAGCCGTATTGCGGCCGGAGGAGCGTGAGACGTTGCTCAACGGCTATGTGATGGAAGACGCGGAGGAATCCGCTGGTCAAGACTCCGTTTCTTACCAGGTGGAGGCATTCCCCATCTCAGCCCTTACCGTTAGTGCCCATCGCCCGGCGGGCGATGACTGTAGCGGCGATCTTGTCGGCGCACGTCTCTGAAGGTTCATGTTCCCAGAACCGGAGAACGAGCCACCCCGCCTCGGTGAGGTTCTTGTCGGTGTCGCGGTCACGCGCCATGTTGCGCGCGACCTTCTCTGACCAGTAGCCGGAATTGGTCTTCGGGGAAACATAGTGTTCGGGGCAGCCGTGCCAGTAGCAGCCGTCGATGAACACGGCGACTCGTACTGGGCGGAAGACGATGTCTGCCGTCCGACGCAGGTCGGTTAGCGGGCGCGCGGCCACGCGGTATCTGAATCCTTGAGCATGGAGCAGCTGGCGAATGACACGTTCAGGCTTGGTGTCCCGTGCCTTGATCGCCTGCATGTTCCGGCGCCGTGCTGCGGAGGAAGCCCACGAACCCGGCGGCGGCACCCATTGCTCAGAGTCGGACATGAAACCAGCTTCGCAGAGGCCACGTGGCCGATGCGAGTGCGGGTGGTGCGTGCATGCATGGCGTGCAAGGGCTGTGCCTCTCCCTACCGAGACAGTAGGGAGAGGCACAGCACAGCTATGTGTGGGGACTCAGCGCAGGGCGCTGAGCTTTTGCCAGGAGGGGTAGGGGAGGTTCCAGTCGCCGAAGCCGTTGCCGGTGGAGACCGTGGCGCGGGTGGAGCCGGTGATTTGGACGATGTCGCCTCGGGTGGCGCGGTTGTAGAACCACTTGCCGTCGGTCAGGGACATGCCGACGCAGCCGTGGCTCTGGTTGCTCTGGCCGAAGTAGCCGAGGCCCTCGTTCCAGGGGGCGGCGTGGGCGTAGGTGCCCGAGGTGGTGAGGTGGACGGCCCAGGGGACGTCCTTGTTGTAGGGATCGGCTATGCCGACGGACTCGCTGGTCATGTTGACCATGGGGGCCTTGTCGAGGACGACCATGGTGCCGTTCCAGGTGGGGTAGGAGGGCTGGCCGGCGGATATGGGGATGGTCTTCTGCTTCTGGCCGTCCTCGTAGACGGTCATCGTATGGTTCTTGATGTCGACCTTGGAGATCCGGGGCGTGCCGATGGTGAAGGTGGTTGAGACATCGCGGCGGAGGTAGCGGGAATCGCCGGTGTTCACGCCGCTGAGGTGGGCTCGGAGGGTGACCTTGGTGCCCTTGTGCCAGTAGGTCTTGGGGCGCCAGTCGACGCGCTCGATGCCGGTGAGGGGGTCCTTGACCCAGCCCCAGGAGCCTTCGGCCTTCGGGCTGGTGGAGATGGAGAGGCTGCGTTCCACCGCTGCCTTGTCGGTAACGGGATGGTCGAAGGCCAGGGAGACCGGCTGGCCAACGCCGACGGTGGAGCTCTTGGATGGGGTGACCGTGACGCCGTTGATCTGCTGGGCGGCGCGGGTGCGGAAGGTGGAGTGCTGGACGGCGGTCTTGCCGACGGCGTTGGTGGCCGTGGCCTCGACGGTGTACGTCGTGCCCGGGGTCATGGTGCGGTTGGAGCGCCAGCTGGTCTTGGAGTGGGAGAGGGCGCCGGTCACCGTGACGGCCTGGGAGCCGGCGCCGTCGGGGGCGATGCGAACCTTGGTGAGGGTGCCGTGGGAGGCCGTCACCTTGACCGGGGCGTCGGGGGCTATCGCCGCCGAGTCGCTGCCAGGAGTGATGGTGATCCGTGCGGGCTTGGCGTCGGCCGGGTCCACCGAGGCGGATTTCGACGCCGACTGGCATCCGGCGAGCAGGGCGACGGCGATGGCGGGCACCGTGAGGGTGCGCAGGGAGCGTACGGAGAGCACAGAGGACCTCTTGCCGGAGTCGGGGTGAGGGGCGGTGGTGGGTGGGGAGGAGCGGGTCAGCAACGCCTCTTCACCTCCTCGGGGTTGGCCCGGTACGGGCCGGGGGATGCGGTGGCGGCGGGATCGAGGCGCCACAGCGAGACCGATATGCAGTAGGCGGAGGGGCCGTCGGTGTAGTCGCCGGACGGGCTGCCGATGCCTCCGGCCTGCAAGACCCCGACCCGGGTGCCCGAGCGCATCAGGACGACCTGGGCGTCATGCGGTGCGCGGGGCGAGTGCCAGCCGTAGGTCATGGTGGTCGGCTCGTCGGCCGCGAGCTTGGGTGACGAGCTGGTGCCCAGCGCCTTGGGACGGGCGCATCGGTCTTTCAGCGTCTCCTCGAGGGAGGCGAAGACCTTCGCGGCCTCGCCGTCGCTCGCATAGGCGTTGATGGTGTGACGCGCCTGCTCCGCCTCGCGGCCCTGGTAGTCGCGGGTGCGCTGGGCGAGGGGGCGGGGACCGTCGAGGCGACAGCTGGGGGACAGGTCGAGCAGCGGTGCCCGGCCGTTGTCGGTGAGGTTGATGGTGGAGTCGGCCGTCTTCCAGCGCATCATCGCGTCGAACGGCAGCGCCGAGGGGTGAAGGAGGGCGCTCGCGGGGATCGGCGCCCCCGGGACGCGGTCCGTTCGCGGTGCGGGCGGGGCCGCCGGGAGCGTACGGGTGGAGCCGTCGCCCGGCAGCAGCCGCCAGGACCCCGCGGTCACGGCGGCGACCGCCAGGACGGCCGCAACGGCGATCGCGGTGCGCTGCCGGGTGCGGCGCCGACGACCCCGCGCACGCACGGCTTCCGGGCCCGCCAGACGTATGGAGGGCTCGACATCGCGGGCGATATCGCGCAGGCGCTCGTCCAGATCAGCCATGGGAGGGCACCTCCTTGGGGTGGCAGACGGGCGGATGGGGAGCCGGTGCTGGTGTCGGTTTCGGTGCCTCGGTGTCCGCATCGGCTTCGGGGTCGGCGAGATGGGAGCCGAGGGCCTTGCGGGCACGGCTCAGCCGGGTGCGCACGGCTCCGGGGGAGACACCCGTCTCCCGGGCCACCTGCTCAATGGGCAGATCGAGAAGGTGGTGCAGGACCACGGCCGTACGCTGCTCGGGCTTCAGCCCGCGCAGGGCATGGAGCAGCGCCACCCGGTCCGGGGCGAGATCGGGGAGATCGGGGGGCGGGCCATGGCGGAAGTGGGCCCGCATGCGGTTACGGGCGCGGCGCCAGGAGCTGACGGCGAGGCGCAGGGCGACGGTTCGCACCCATGGCGTGGGATCACCCTCGGCGGTCAGCCGGTCCCAGCGCTGCCAGGCCCGGGCATACGCCTCCTGCACCGCGTCCTCGGCCTCGGCGAGGTCGCCCGTCGCCGCGTAGACCGCGGCCACGAGCCGCTTCGCCGTAACCGTATAGAACTGGTCGAAATCGGATGGTGTGGATGAAGGTGATGGTCCTGACATGAATCCCCCGCGCCCCCGCGTGTTCCCCGCTTCTATGTAGGAACACGTCCGAAAGAGGCGGGAGGTTACAGACGACTTTCGGGGCCGCCGGATCCGTACGGCACGGGGGAGGTGTGGGGCGTCGCCGAGTTCGCGGGCGGGAGCGGGCTCCACGGTAGCTGCGCGGTCTGCGATGGCCGTGGGGTCTGCGGTGGTTGCGGGGTCTGCGATTGCCGTGGGGTCTGCGGTGGTTGCTGGTTCTGCGGTGGTTGCGGTGTTCGCGGGGGCTGCGGGCCGTGCGGGGGAGGGGCGGGCGCGCCCCACGGTGCGTAGGTCGGGTGGGGCCCGTACCGCGCCTGGGCGCCGGAGCCGGGGTCGTGGCCGGACCCGGGGCCCGGCCCGAGCCCGGGGCTCCCCTGGCCGGTGCCGGATCCGGGGCTGCCATAGCCGTAGCCGGACGCGGGGCTGCCATAGCCGTAGCCCTGACCGCTTCCGTAGCCGTATGCGTACCCGCCGCCGTATGGCCCCGCGGGCCAGAACGGTGCGGGCATCGTGCCCGGGGCCGGCCGGGGTACGCGGCGGGGCCGGGGGAGCGGCACCGACAGTGCCGCGTGGGCCAGGGCGGGCTGGGCCGTCTCCCGCCGCTCCCACAGCCGGTCCAGCAGTTCCTTCTCGCGCGTGGTGAAGTCCGGCCCCGCCGTACCCCGGTACGCGCGCCGCCGCAGCAGGGCCAGCGAGGTCGCGAAGGCGGTGTACTCGCCGACCGTACGGGCCGCCGCCGCGCCGTGGGTGCGGCGGGCGAGGTCGCGGGCGATCCCGCGGGCGCGCATCGAGGACAGCGCGAGCGGTTCGGGCGGGGTGAGCCAGCCGGCCGTCTGGTAGGCGGTGAGCTGCTCCCGTATCGCGCGCAGTTCCCTGGTGCGGGACCAGATCGTCAGCCAGGCCAGCAACCCGAACACGGGGACCATGAACAGGGCGTAGACGATGAGGAAGCCGTAACCGCCAAGCGTCGCCGAGCCGTTCCAGACGCCGTGCAGGACCATCGCCGTCAGCAGCATCGCGATCGGTATGAGAACGCGGCGGACGCGCTGGTGCCGCGCCGCCGCGGCGGCTATGCCGAAACCCACACCCGTCATCGACGTGAACAGCGGGTGCGCGAAGGGGGACATCACGGCGCGGATGAAGAAGGTCGCGGCCGTGGTCGACCGGATGCCGGAGTAGCCGAGCGTCTGGTCGCTGACGAAGGCCGAGCCGAGATAGAGGATGTTCTCGGTGAAGGCGAAACCGGTGGCGGTGATTCCGGCGACGACGACCCCGTCGACCAGCCCGTTGAAGTCACGGCGGCGGAAGAGGAAGAGCAGCAGGACGGCGGCCGCCTTGGCGCTCTCCTCCACGAACGGCGCGATGAAGGTGGCGCCCCAGGCGTCGGCGTCGGCCTGGCCGGTCGGGGACGAGGAGTCCACGGTCGTCATGAGCCACTCGGTGGCGAAGCCGTTGGCTATCAGCGCGACCAGCGTCGCCGCGCACGCCCCCCAGGCGAAGGCGAACAAAAGGTTTCGCCACGGCTTGGGGTCCACGCGGTCCAGCCACCGGAAGACCGCGATGATCAGCGGCACGGGGAGGACGGCGAGGCCGAGCCCCACCAGGAAGCCCTTGGTGCCCGTCTGCTCGCGCACCAGCGCCAGGATGATCAGGCCGGAGAGCGAGAGCAGACCGGTGAGCGCGGTGGCCCGGAGCGCCTTGTTGTGCCAGACGCGGGCGAGGCGGCCGCCCGGCCCCCACAGCCGCTGGCGGGGCGGTTGCGGCCAGCCCGCCGGTGCGGCGCCGGTGTGGAACCACGGGTGCTGGTCACCGTACGGAGAGCCGTAGGGCGTGCCGTACGGGGCGCCGGTGTGCGGCGCTGACTGTGCCGCTTCGTACGGCGCGTCCCCGTGTGGGGCGTCGTCCTGTGGTGTCCCGTGTACGGCGTCGTCCTTCGGTGTCCCGTGCGGCACGCCGTGTGGTGCCTCGTGCGGCACGCCGTGTGGTGCCTCGTGCCGCGCTCCTTGCGGCGCCTCGTACGGCGGCGTGGCCGGTCGTGGTTCGGGCGGCTCTTGCGGGGGCGGGGACTGATGCACTCAACCGACCCTAACGAAAGGGGGAGGGGGACTCAGGGGTTATGCCCATCCCCTTGGGGTCGTTATGTGTCGTTGCGGCGGAAGATCAGGTCATGGACGAGGTGTCCCTTGTCCAGCCCCTGGCCCTCGAACTTGGTGAGCGGCCGGAAGTCCGGGCGTGGGGTGTAGCCGCCGTCGGCCTGGGAGTTGTCGAAGCCGGGGCTCGCGGAGAGCACCTCCAGCATCTGCTCCGCATACGGCTCCCAGTCGGTCGCGCAGTGCAGCAGCGCACCGGGCTTCAGCCGGGTGGCGGCGAGCTCGATGAACTCGGGCTGGATGAGGCGGCGCTTGTGGTGCCGCTTCTTGGGCCAGGGGTCGGGGAAGAAGACCCGCAGCCCGGAGAGCGAGGCGGGGGCCAGCATCTCGCGGAGCAGGATGATCGCGTCGCCGTTGGCGACCCGGACGTTGTCCAGGCCGTTCCGCTCCGCGAGCGCGAGCAGATTGCCCTGGCCGGGGGTGTGGACGTCGGCGGCGAGGATGCCCGTGCCGGGGTCGGCGGCGGCCATCTGCGCGGTGGCCTCCCCCATACCGAAGCCGATCTCCAGGACGATGGGGAGGTCCGGGCGCGGGCCCGCCTCTGTGGCGAACAACTCACCGAGGTCGATACGGCTCAGCCCGTCGATGTCCAGGCCCCACTGCGGCCACAGGCGGCGCAGCGCCTCGCCCTGGCCCGGGGTCACCCGGCCGCGGCGGGGTCGGAAGGAGCGGATGCGGCGCTCGTGGTGCGAGCCCGCCGGGTCGGCCGCGGGGCCGCCGGGGAACATCGGCTCGCTGCGGTCACGGGGGGCGGGCAGAGCGCGCTCCACGTGGGAATCGGGGGCGGTGGGCTTCTCGGACACAGTGCTTCGATTCTACGGGCGGGGTGGAGGTGGAGGCGGGGGCGTGGAGGCTCGGCCGTGCCCACCCGGTGGGGGTCGGTGGCCGGGTCCTGCCTGGGTCCTGCCTGGGTCCTGCCCGTGCCTCGGCGGCTGGGTTCGGCCCGTACGGCGGCGTGGCTTGGCTCCTCCGTACGGCGGCGGTGCTTGGCCCACCGTACGGTGGCGCTCACTGGCCCGCACGGGCCAGGCCCGCAGTCCCTGGCCCGTGCCTTGGCAACGGCCCCCGGCCGTACAGTCGTGGCAGGTCCTCGGCCGTACGGCGGCGGTGGGCCCCGGCCGTACGGCGGCGGTGGGCCCCCGGCCGTACGGCGGCGGTGGGCCCCCGGCCGGCTGGGTCCCGGCCCTACCCCCTCAACCCCACCCGTCCCGTCACCCCGTCCGCAGGGTGTCCAGCACTCGGCGGGCGACCTCGCGGCCGATCGGCAGGGAGGCCGTGGCCGCGGGCGACGGGGCGTTGAGCACATGGACGATCCGGGGTGACTGCGAGATGAGGAAGTCGTCCACCAGCGTGCCGTCCGGCAGCACCGCCTGTGCGCGCACGCCCGCCGGGGCCGCTATCAGGTCGTCGGCCGTCACATCCGGCAGCAGGCGGCGCACGGCGTCGGTGAAGGCGCGCTTGGACAGGGAACGCCGCAGCTCACCCGCCCCGTACCGCCAGTGGCGGCGGGCGATCCGCCAGGAGCCGGGATACACCAGCGTGCCGGCCAGCTCCTGCGGGCGCACCGTATGCCAGGCGTACCCCTCGCGGGCGAGAGCCGGCACCGCGTTGGGCCCGATGTGGACGCCGCCGTCGATGCCGCGGGTCAGATGGACGCCGAGGAATGGGAACGCCGGGTCGGGCACCGGGTACACCAGACCGTTCACCAGCGAGGCGCGGGAGGGCGCCAGCTCGTAGTACTCACCGCGGAAGGGCACGATCCGCATGCCCGGATCGTCGCCCGCCAGCCGGGCGACGCGGTCGCAGTGCAGCCCCGCGCAGTTGACCAGGGCCCGCGCGCGCAGCACCGTGCCGTCCGCCGTGCGCACGGCGACCGCGGAGGGGCGTCGGCCTATGGTGCGCACCTGCGCCCCGTACCGCACCGAGGCGCCCGCGTCCTGGGCCAGCCTGGCCAGCCGGGCCGCTACCGCGCCGAAATCGCAGACGCCCGTCGTGCCGACATGGATCGCGGCGAGGCCACGCACCCATGGTTCGTACTCCGCGATCTGGGCGGGGCCCAGCTCGCGCACCGGAATGCCGTTCTCCCTGCCGCGCTGGACGAGGCCGTGGAGCCTCGGCAGCTCGGAGCGCTCCGTGGCGACGATGAGCTTGCCGGTGACCTCGTGCGGGATGCCGTGCTCGGCGCAGAACTTCACCATCTCCGCGGCGCCACGCACCGCGAACCGCGCCTTGAGCGACCCCGGCCGGTAGTAGATACCGCTGTGGATCACGCCACTGTTCCGCCCGGTCTGGTGGCGGGCCGGGCCCGCTTCCTTCTCGAGCACGGTCACGCGGGTGCCGGGCGCGGCGCGCGTGATCGCATACGCCGTCGACATGCCGACGATCCCGCCCCCGATCACCAGTACGTCGCAGTCCAACGCCGTCACGCCATGTCACCTCCCCACGCGCCACACCGTCCAGTCGCCCGACCGTCGATCCCTATCATGACCTGCGCCACTGACAACGTCCCGAAACCCATGTGAGGACTAGGGCCCGGGCTAGGTCGACCGGTCATGTGGATCGATTCATGCCGAATCGGCCGTTCCGGGCGACACGCCTCTGAATCGCTTATTCCGGGCCGCTCTCGCCTCGCCGCTCATCCCGGCCGTTCACCACTCATCGCGGTCGCTCGCATCCGCTCCCGTGCCGCTCGCGTCCGCTCCCGTGTCGCCCGCATCGGATCCCGTGCCGCTCGCCCCCGCTCCCATATCGCTCGCCTCCGCCCCCATGCCGCTCACGCCGGCGTCACCAGCAGCGGCCGGGCCTGCTCGCGCAGCTCGGCGACGCGCGGCTCGTCGCGGTACGCCTCGAGGCGTCGCATCAGGTCGCGCACATACTCCGTGGTGCGCGCGGACGAGATCCGGTTCGCGACCTCCACGGCACGGGCGCCCGCCGCACAGGCCGCGTCCAGATTGCCGGACTCCAGTTCGGCGACGGCGGACACCACGAGCCGCAGCCCGTGCGACCGTACGAACTCCTCCGTCGGCCGGGCCAGCGCCTGCTCGGTGAAGCGCCGCACCTGGCGCGGCAGCCGGAGATCGCGATAGCACTCGGCGGCGTCGGCCGCGAACCGCTCATGGCTGTAGAAGTCGAGCCAGGACGGATCGGGGTCGCCCGCCCGCGAGCGCTCCAGCCAGCCTTCCGAGGACTTCAGGGCCGCCCCGCAGGCGGGCCCGTCCCCGGACTTGGCCTGGGCGCGCGCCTCCACGAGCCGGAAGAAGCTCATGGTGCGGGCCGTGGCCAGGCCGCGGTTGCGCTCCAGGGCGGCCTGGGCCAGGTCCACGCCCTCGTCGGCGAAGCCCCGGTAGGTGGCCTGGAGGCTCATCGACGCCAGCACATAGCCGCCCAGGGGGACGTCGGCCGCGGCGCGGGCGAGGCGCAGCGCCTGGATGTAGTACCGCTGTGCGGCCTCCTGTTGGCCGGTGTCGAAGGCCATCCACCCGGCGAGCCGGGTCAGTTCGGCGGTGGCGCCGAAGAGGGAGCGGCCGACCTCGTCGCTGTACGAGCCGAGCAGCAGGGGCGCCGCGTCCACCCGGAGGCACTCGGGAACCATGGAGGAACGCCAGTCGCCGCCGCCGTACTTGGAGTCCCAGCGGCGCGCGTCCTCGGCGGCCTCGCGCAGCTTGGTGACGTCACTGTGGCCGACGCGCTGCGGCGGTATGGCGTCCGGCGCCGCCGCGCCCGTGGTGCTCGCGGCGGTGGTTCCGTCCTCGGCGTCCTTGGGTTCGCGGGCCACGGAACTGTCGGCGGGGGATATGAGCCAGCGTGAGGCCGGGGTGGCGTACGCGCTCACTGAGAAAGATCCGGCCAGGCTCTGCCAGATGCCGACGCCACCGCGCCGACCCGCGAGATCCAGCCGGTAGAGCTCGGTCGCGGAGCGGACGGCCTGGCCGATGTCGCGCGGGAAGGCAAGTCCGACCTCGGGGGCCGGATCGGCATCGGCCAGGCCGATTTCGTGGAGGGGGACGGGGCGGCCGAGTTTGCTCCCGATCGCAGCCGCAATGAGGTGTGGCGCGGCGCCTTGGGGCACCATGCCCTTGGACACCCAGCGCGCGACGGAGGTCTTGTCGTAGCGAAGTGTCAGGCCACGCTGGGCGCCGAGGTCGTTGACTCTGCGCGCGAGCCCGGCATTGCTGATCCCAGCGAGGGCGAGAACGGTGCCGAGCTTTTCGTTCGGCCCGCGTGGCTCCCTGGACATGCGCACCCCTCGACAGCACCGACGGCCGCCCCGGCATAAGCGCGGGGCGTTCGTAAACCCAGCGTAGTTCGCCGCATCCCGACCGTTAAGAGGTGGTGTCCCGGATGGCGAGATTCTTGTACGAACGGGCGTGCGGGGCGTGACGTGTGCTCCCGGTGTGTGTGGCTGTGCGCCCGTGTGTGCGCTCTGTCTCAGTCGCGGCGGGGACGTTTCGATGGGTCCTGCGTGGGTCGGCCCGCTGTACTGGATCCAGTGGGCTGGGGGACGCCGCCGCCTCATTCCCCGCGGGTGGCGGAACGGTCCGGGAGGCGAATGCCGCCTCCCGGACTGTCGTGTCGGGAGGCGCGAGAGGCGGAAGTCAAGTCCTTACAGGTCGTCCGCAAGACCAACGAGAGCGCCACGGCAACTTGGCTGAATATCGCCCCTCACGGCCGGGCTCCCGCGTCGGGCCGGGGAGGGGGAGGTCCGACGCGGGAAGCCCTCTTCCGCGTAGATCGCGCCCGGATTCGGCACGGATTCCGCCCAGTTCTCCCCCGGAGCGGTGAGCCACCTAGCACATCCCGCGGATGTCGCCGCGCGTGGTGGCCGTCGTGGCACGGAGCGGTAAGGCCCCCCTTTGGTCTGCGGATTGGCGCTCGGGCGGCGCTCTTTCCGTGCGCCCCTTCGTGCGCCTTTTGTGCGCCGTTCCGCACACTCATCGATGCCCTTGCGCTCTTGCGCGCCCCAATCGTGGCAGCATGGGCCATGGCGGAACGGTGGGTCGCTACCGGCGGTGGTTCCCTCGGCGGGCTCCTTATGGATGCCTTCGTGAGAGGCGCCACCCCCTGGGATCAACTCTGCGATTCCTGCGGTCATCTGTGGTCACAGGACATCCAGGAGATCCATGTTGTTGTCCGGTTCGATGCCGAAACCGTCAACATGCTGTGCATGATGGCACCTACTTCTTGGTTGCCCTGGATGCCCACAGCCTGTGGAGGCGGCGATGCGGTGGTTGGTGGGGTGGAGCAGTACCGCATCTGGCCCGGTCTCCTCGGAGGGACGAGCGATCCAGCCGGTCGGTGCCCAACTCCTGTGGTCCGACCCCGATCCGCTGTGGGCGGTCGGCGACTGGCGCCCCGATGAAGTACGCGTCGTCCAGACCGACCCCTTCACCCGCCTCGCCGTCTTCGGCTGCTGCGGCGCCTCCGACGCGGAGCTGCGGGTGGGGCTGTTCGCCGCCCGCGGCGGCGCCCTGCGCCATCTGACCGCCTGGCCCGGCAGCTACACGGCCGTGGCCCAGGTCGGCCGCCGCGTCACCATCGTCGGCGACCTCGCGGGCGCCCGGCCCGTCTTCCACACCGACTGGGGCGGCGGTACCGCCTACGCCACGGCCGCGCTCCCGCTCGCCGACCTCATCGAGGCCCAGCTCGACGTGGGCCACCTCGGCGCGCTGCTCGCCTGCCCCGACTCCCCGGAGGCCATGGGCGACGGCACGCCCTATATGGGCGTCAGACGCGTCCCCCCGGGCCATGCGCTGATCCTGCGCGACGGCGCCCGCGACATCACCGGCTACGAGCCCACCGCGTCCCTCGCCGTCGCCGCGCCCCCACTCGACCAGGACAAGGCCGTGGACGCGGTCCGGGACGCCCTCGTGGAGGCCGTACGGGCCCGGCTCACCGCCCCGCGCCACGCCCCCGAGACCGATGACCTCGACCCCGGCCCGGTACCCGGGATGGGGCCCGCCGAGCGGCGGGCCGCCCGCGGCGCCCCGGCCCCCGGCATCGGCGCCGATCTGTCCGGAGGCAGCGCCTCCGCCACGCTCGCCCTGCTCGCCGCCGGTCTCCCCGGAATGCCCGGCACCCTCTTCGGGCACGGCACCGAGGCGGGCGAGCGGCTCCTGGCCGTCACCTTCAACGACCTCGCCACGGCGGGCGGTGCCCGCACCCGCGAGGCCGAACTCGAACGGGCCGGAGCCATCGCCGCCAACCCACGACTGCACCATGTGGTCGTCGCCGCCGGCGAGGACGCCCTGCCGTACGCGGGCCTCGACACCGGCGCCCTTACCGACGAGCCCGGCCCCTCCCTCGTCATCGCCGAACGCCACCGGCGCCGGCTCGCCGCGGGCAGCGCCGACCACTTCATCGGGCACGGCGCCCGCCAGGTGCTCGACGCCCACCCCGCGCGCCTCGCGGACCTGCTGCTCGACCGCCGCAGACGACATCTGCTGCGCCCCGCAACGGCGCTCGCCAAGGCCGACGGCCCCTCCACGCAGTCCTTCTTCGTGCCATTCACGGTCTACCGGGCCGCCCGGCGGCTGGCCCGCACCTCCTACCGCGACGGCGTCCAGGAGGCCGCCGCGCGCCTTATGGAGCACCGCTTCATCGACGAACAGGCGCTACACGGCCCCGGCGCCGTATCCGCCTCTCTCGCCGCCCTGACGTGGTGCCGCCCCGGGCCCGCCGCCCGATGGCTCACCGGGGAGACGCTCGCCGAGGTGTCCGTCCGGCTGGAGGAGGCGGCCGTGCGCCCCGTGCTGCTGCGCCGCCCCGGGGAGCGCCGCGCCGACGCCGCCCTCGCCCGCTACGCGGCGGACCACCGCGTCTTCGAGCAGGCCGCCGAGATCCGCAGCCAGCGCCTGCACGCGCCCTTCCTCGACAACCAGGTCGTACGGGCCTGCCGCGCGCTCCCCGAGGCGCTTCGGGTGCAACCGGGGGCGCGCGCCGCCGTGCTGCGGTCGGTCCTCGCCGGAGCGGGCATCCGGGAACTTCCCCCCGGCTGGGGAGCCACCTCCCACGCCGCACACACCGCCGCCGTACGGACCGGCATGCGCACCTGGACGGGCGAGCTGATGACCCTCTTCGACGCGCCGCTGCTGGCCGACGCGGGCCTGATCGAGGCCCGTGTCGTCCGTAAGGCGCTGCGCGCCGCCGCACAGGGGGAGCGGCTGCCCCTGGACGGCCTGGCCGAGCTCGTCTCCACCGAAGTCTGGCTGCGGCGCCTGCTGGCCCGCCGCGGCACCTGCTGGACGGGCACGGCGGCGCCACGCCAGCGGGCGGTGGCGGGCGGAGTGGTGCCGCGGCCGAGCCTGTGACGGCTTCCGCACCGAGGCGGCACGAGGCCGCCTTGTGACATCTCGCCCCGGGGAGTCCTACGGGACATGGCCCCTGACGCCCAGGGAGCCGAGGTGCTTGCCCTCAGCGCTCAGGGAGGGGGTGCCCCAGCGCTCAGGGAGCGGGGGCGTTGGCCCCGCGTGCTCAGGGAGCCAGGGTGCTTGCCGGGCGCGCTCAGGGAGCCAGGGTGCTTGCCGGGCGCGCTCAGGGAGCCAGAGTGCTTGCCGGGTGCCGGAATTCGGCGTTCTCACGGGAACGAGAGGCCGGCGTTCCTACGGGTGGTGGGAAGCCGGTGTCCTTACGGCGGGCGAAAACGAATGGACCCCTCCGCCGCCGCTCCGCACCATCTCCCCAGCGGCAATCCGCGACCTAGGAGAATGGCCCCTGTGCGGTATCTGATCCTCGGCACCACCGAAGCGCGCGACGACCACGGCGACCCGCTCCCCCTCGGCGGCCCCCGGATCCGCGCGCTGCTCGCCGCGCTCGCCGTAAGGGCCGCACGCACCGCCCCGGCCTCCGTCGAGGTCCTGATCGACGAGGTGTGGGCCGACGACCCTCCGCATGACGCGCCCGCCGCGCTCCAGGCGCTCGTCGGCCGGTTGCGCCGGACCATCGGCAGGGACGCCGTGGTCTCCTCACCCGGCGGCTACCGGCTCGCGACCGCCGCGCCCCAGGACGACGTCGACCTGCTGCGCTTCGAGTGGCTGACACACGAGGGCATACGCGCTCTGGGCGCCGACGACCTCGAGACGGCCGCCGCCACCCTCCGTAAGGCGCTCGCCCTGTGGCGCGGCCCGGCCCTCGCCGACCTGCCGAACCGGGACGCGGCCGCCGCCCGCCCCGAGGCGCTCCGGCTGACCGCGCTGCACCGCCGGATCGACGCGGACCTCGCGCTCGACCGCCCCACGGATGTCATACCGGAGCTGCGCGAGCTCGTCGCGGACCATCCGCTCGACGAAACATTCCACGCCCAGCTGATCCGCGCGCTGCGGGCGGCCGGTCACTCCGCCGACGCCCTCGCGGCGTACGAAGACGTCCGCAGGATCCTCACCGACCGCCTCGGCACCGACCCGGGAGCGGAGCTCAAGGAACTCCACAGACGGCTGCTGACGACGGACGTCGTGTCGGCCCTCCAGGAGCCGCGCGGCGGGGGGCCCGCCGCGCAGGCCGCCCCGCCGAGGGCCGACGGCCATGAGGGGAGCGGGGAGGGGATCCGGGCGGACGGCACCGCGATCGGCGGCCGCGGGGCGGCCGGGAACGCGTTCGACGGCCGGGCCGGGGGCGGAGGAACCGACGGCGGGGCCGAAAGCCGCGCCGACGGCCGGGAGGCGGGCTCGCGCACCGCCGTGCCGCCTCTGCCGCACGGCAACCTCAGAGCCCGCCTCACCAGCTTCGTCGGCCGCCAGAAGGAGATCGGCGACATCCTCCGCGACCTGGAGGGCGCCCGGCTGGTCACCCTCACCGGCCCCGGCGGCTCCGGTAAGACCCGACTCTCCGAGGAGGCCGCCGGGGCCGTGACGGACGGCTACCCGGACGGCGTCTGGATCGCCGAACTCGCCCCGCTCGACCAGCCCTCCGCCGTCCCCGGCGCCGTTCTGAGCGCGGTCGGCCGCCGCGAGACCATGCTGCTCGCCTCCGGGCTGGAGAGCCGCACCACGGGCGCGGACGGCGGGGATCCGACGAGCCGCCTCGTCGAGTACTGCGCCGACCGCCGGCTGCTGCTCCTGCTCGACAACTGCGAGCACGTCATCGACACCGCCGCCCGGCTCACCGAGACCCTGCTCGCGCACTGCCCGGGGGTGACCGTGCTCGCCACCAGCCGGGAGCCGCTGGGGGTGCCCGGTGAGACCGTAAGGCCGGTGGAGCCGCTGCCGCCCGCCCCCGCCCACCAGCTGTTCGCCGAGCGCGCCGCCACCGTACGGTCCGGATTCGACCCGGCGGCGGACCCGGACACGGCGGCCGCGGTCGCGGAGATCTGCCGCCGCCTGGACGGTCTGCCGCTGGCGATCGAGCTGGCCGCGGCGCGGCTGCGGCTGCTGACCCCACGCCAGATCGCCGACCGGCTGGACGACCGCTTCCGCCTGCTGACCAGCGGTAGCAGAACCGCGCTGCCCCGCCAGCAGACCCTGCGGGCCGTCGTCGAGTGGTCCTGGGACCTGCTCGACGAGCGCGAGCGCACCGTGCTGCGCCGCGCGTCGGTCTTCGCGGGCGGGTGGACCCTGTCCGCGGCCGAGGCGGTGTGCGCGGACGCCCCGCCGGGCGCGAGCACTCTTACGGACGGGACGGATCACACGGACGGCACGGATCACACGCACGGCACGGACGCCGATGGAGTCATCGAGGACGGCGTCGGCATTCGTGACGCCCTTACGGATGCGACGGCGGGCACGCCCACGCTGGGCGACACGGTTGCGTACGCCGAGACGCGCGCCCCCATGCGCTCTCATACGCGCCCCCAGACCAGGATCGCGCCCGCCGAGGTGCTGGAACTGCTCGGGGCGCTGGTCGACAAGTCGCTGCTGATCGTCGACCATCCGTCGCACGGTTCGGCGGCGGAGTCCTCCGGCCCGGCGGGCGGCGAGCCCCGCTACCGGATGCTGGAGACCATCAACGAGTACGTCGGCGAGCGCGCCACGGAGGACGCCACGGCCCGCGCCGACAACAAGGCCGCCATGGCCCGTCACACCGCCCACTTCCGGGACTTCATCCGCACCGCCGAGCCCCGTCTGCGCTCCGCCGGACAACTGCCCTGGCTGCGCTTGGTCGAGACCGACCTCGACAACATCCGGGCAGCGCTGCACCGCTCCCTGACCACCGCGGACGAGGGCACCGTCTTCGCGCTCATCCGCGACTTGGCGTGGTTCTGGTGGCTGCGCAACTACCGGGACGAGGGCGCCGCATGGGTCGGCCGTGCCCTGGCCCTGGAGAGCCGCACCCATGGCACGGACGGCGAGGCGGATCGGGCACCGGGCGGCGACCATCCCCTCGACCAGTTCCCGCTCATCCCGGCCCGGGTACCGGACGGCGAGGACGGCGTCGACGAGGAAGCCACCCGGTACTGGCAGTTCATGGACCTGCGGCTGCTGCTCTTCTTCCTGCTCGCCGAGCAGGGCACCGGCCCGGACCTGGCCGACCCCGAGATCCGGGACGCCGCGGTACGCATGCGCGACGCCTACGCGAGCCATCCAGGGCCCCGCCGCGCATGCTTCCCCGGTCTGCTGTGGCCGTTCACCGCCTTCGTCATCGAGGGCTTCAGCGGCGAGATACTGCCGCTCATGGACCGGACCGTGGCCGACTGCCGGGCCCATGGCGACGACTGGGCGCTCGGTGTCTCGCTGATGTACCGCACCCACCTCGCCATCGACATGCCGGGCGGCGTCGAGAGCGCCGGCGACGACCTGGCCGAGCTGCGTGAGCTGGCCGCCGGCGTCGGCGACCGCTGGGTGCTCGCCCAGGTGGAGGGCGCGCACGGTGAGATCGCCACCCATCGTGGCCGGTTCGGGGAGGCGAGGGCCGCCTATGAGAGGGCGACGCGGCTCGCGCAGGAGCTCGGCGCCCACACCGAGGTGCCGTTCCTCTACACCCGCCTCGCCGACCTCGCCGTCCACGAGAGGGATGTGGACGGCGCGCTGAGTCTGGTGGAGCGCTCCGATGAGGAGGCGGAGCGCTGCGGCACCCAGGACGTGTTGGCCTTCAACGACATCGTGCGCAGCGAGGCCGAGCTGGTACGCGGTGATCTGGCGCGGGCCAGGACGTATTGCGACGCCGCGCGACAGCGTGCGCTGCGCGGCACCTCGCCACGGCAGTTCTGGGTCGTGGCCACCGGCCTGGACGCCCGTATCACCGGCCTGACGGGTGATCTGGCCGGCGGACTGCGCAAGCTGCGGAACACGCTGAGCGAGGGCCTCGCGGTGAACTCCATGGAGCTGCTGCTGGCCCATCAGGCGGAGGCGGCCGCCGAGCTCCTGGCGGGATGCGGACAGGAGCGGCTCGCCGCGCGGCTGCTGGGCGCAGCCGACGGCTGGCGCGGCCGGCTGCCGCGCTCACCGCTGGTGGCCGGGGACGTCGGCGCGACCGCGGCGCGTGCGAGCGAGGCACTGGGCCAGGACGCGGTGGAGAAGCTGCGCACCGAGAGCACGACCCTGACCCCCGAGGAGGCGCTCTGCCTGCTCGACGAGGCGCTGAGCTGTCCGGACGTCGCCGATGCCGATGCCACTGATGCCGATGCCGCTGTCTCTGACGCCGTCGATGACTAGGCCGACCCGGCCGCAACCGCCGATCGGGCCGTAACCGCTGACCCGGCCGCAACCGCCGACGTGGCCCCCAAAGCCGCCGACCGGAGCGCCGCACCGCCGCCCGCCCGCTGATGCGGGCACGAGCAGCAGATGCGACGCCCCGGCGACCGTCACATGTCGTCACTCATATGGAGGAGGCGGGATGCGCCGCTCACCCCTGAAACCGACGCGCGAAGACGAGAACGTGTCTCGCTCCGGGGCCGACGGCATCACCCCATGGGGCGTGACCGCAGCCCGTCCAGCAGGATGTCCAGTAGCCGGGCCGAGGCCGCCGCCTGCTGTGCCGCGTCCGGCAGCGAGGGCGCCGCCGTGGCGATCACCAGCAGCACATCGGCGACCGTGACATCCGGGCGAAGCTCACCCGCGGCCCGTGCCCGCTCGACCAGCTGCCCGACGACTTCCAGCAGCGCCGCGGCGCCCGCGTCGTCCGGCTCGTCCTCAGCGACCATCGGCCGCTCGACCAGCCGGAGCTCCGGCTGAGCCGGTGCGGCTAACGCCGCCTGCCGCTGCTGCGGCAGCCGGATCTCGGTCTCCACGTCGACCCCGACCCGCAGCACCTGCGGCGGAAGCAGCCGGCCCGCGCCGGACGCCACCGAAGTACGCAGGAACCGGGCCAGCGCCGACCACGGCTCGTTCTCCTGGCCCAGCGCCGCTCGCGCCTGATCGGTCAGCCTTGCCGTCTCCTCCTCGGCTATCCGGCGCACCAGCACGTCCTTACTGGGGAACCGCCGATAGACGGTGCCCACCCCTACTCGCGCCCGGCGCGCCACGTCTTCCATCGGAGCCCCGTACCCCAGCTCACCGAAGACCTCGCGCGCCGCCCGCAGGACGTGCTCCAGATTGCGCTGCGCGTCCACGCGCAGCGGTGTGTTCCGTCCGCCGTTTCCGTCCGACGACGCGACGGCTGCGGACCATGACGAACCCTGAAGGTGCATAAGTGATCCCCCGGTAATGATGTCTCCCCCCGGAGACTCCCCGCCCAGACTGTCGAGGCAGTCACAACCCCGACGAAGTACGAACATAGTTGAGCGCAGGTCAAGAAAGAAGAGGGTAGCTCGGGACAGAACGCCCCCCGATCAGAGCAGCAGACCACCTCTTTCCGGCTATCCGCCCGCTTGCCCCCACCTATCCCGGGGCTGACCTGCGGACATTTCGCACGTGTAACCGATTCCGCGGCTCGGGGCCGAGCGAGCCGTCCGGTCACACAATTCGTCGGGCCTGTGGACAAACCGCGGTCGCGCGTGCCTCATGGGAGGGTGAAGGAACCAGCGCGCATTCTCGTTGTCGGTGGTGGCTACGTCGGGATGTACGCCGCGCTGCGCCTCCAGCGAAAGCTGAAGCGGGAGCTGAGGCACGGCGGGGTGCAGATCATCGTGGTCGACCCCGAGCCGTATATGACCTACCAGCCGTTCCTGCCCGAGGCGGCGGCCGGATCGATCTCGCCCCGCCATGTGGTGGTGCCGTTGCGGCGGGTCCTGCCCGACTGCACGGTCGTCATCGGCGAGGCCACCGCGATCCACCACGGCAAACGCACCGCGACCGTGAGAACCCTCGCCACGGAGGAGGAGGGCACCGGCACGGTCGACATCCACTACGACGAGCTGGTGCTGGCCCCCGGATCCGTGTCCCGCGCCCTCCCCGTCCCCGGCCTCGCCGAGTTCGGCATCGGCTTCAAGACCGTCGAGGAGGCCATCGGCCTGCGCAACCACGTCCTCGAACAGCTGGACATCGCCTCCTCGACCCGGGACCCGGACGTCCGTGATGCCGCGCTGACCTTCGTCTTCGTCGGCGGCGGATACGCGGGCGTCGAGGCGCTCGGCGAACTGGAGGACATGGCCCGGTACGCCGTCCGCTACTACCACAACATCGCCCCCGAAGACCTGAAGTGGATCCTGGTCGAGGCCACCGACCGGATCCTTCCGGAGGTCGGCGAGGAGATGGGCAAGTACGCCGTCCGGGAGCTGCGCGGCCGCAATATCGACGTGCGGCTGGAGACCCGCCTGGACTCCTGCGTCGACCGGATCGCCGCACTGAGTGACGGCTCGCGCTTCCCCACCCGCACGCTCGTGTGGACCGCGGGCGTCAAACCGCACCCGATCCTCGCCTCCACTGATCTGCCCCTGAACGAGCGCGGCCGGCTCAAATGCACCGCGGCCCTCCAGGTTGACGGCGTGGAGCACGCCTGGTCGGCCGGGGACGCCGCGTCGGTGCCCGACCTGACGGCCGGCCGACCCGGTGCGGAGTGCGCTCCCAACGCCCAGCACGCCGTGCGCCAGGCCAAGGTCCTCGCCGAGAATGTGGCCGCCGCGCTCGTGGGTCAGCCGCTCACGGACTACGAGCACAAGTACGCGGGCTCCGTGGCCTCCCTTGGGCTCCACAGAGGCGTCGCACATGTCTACGGGCGCAAGTTGAAGGGCTACCCGGCGTGGTTCATGCACCGCGTCTACCACCTCAGCCGGGTGCCGACGTTCAACCGTAAGGCACGCGTGCTGGCCGAATGGATTCTGTCGGGGCTGTTCAAACGCGAGATCGTCTCGCTGGGGTCGCTGGAGAACCCGCGTGCCGAGTTCAAGCTCGCCGCGGACACCGGTCGCCATCCCGGGGCCAGTTGAGCCGATCGGGGCGGAGCCGGGAACTCCCCTCCCACGATCGGCGTCTCACGGATGTCAGTCCGGTCGGCCACACTGGTCGTGTGACCATGGGTGGGCTCGTATCTGCAAAGAGTGACAATCGCGAGGATTCGGAAGTTTGCTGCATTCCCCTGGGGGTCGTCCCCCGTACCCGCATCCATCTCCCCGATCCCGCGCCGGCGCGCCGCTCAGCCACCACCCCACGAGGTAATCCGCAGTGAACTTCACGCGCTGGAGCGCCCGGCTCCCCCGAACCCAGCGACGCATCGCCGCCCGGGCAGACCGCGGTGGGCGGCGGCCGAAGCCCGCGGCCGCCGCGGGCGGCGGCTCCGTCCCGGCGGCCCGGGGCGAGAGCGCCGACCCGTCGGGGAACGGTGAGCCTCCCGCCGCCGCCCCTTCCGACGCCGCGCCGCCCGCCGCCGTCCCGACCCTTGACGGGCTGTCCGCCCATGACCTCCTCGGCCAGGTGCCGGCGCTGGTCGCGGTGGTCTACGGCCCTGAGCACCGCATCGCCTATCTCAACGACACCTATGTCGAGCTTTTCGGCTCCCGGCCCCCCGGCACACCCGCCGGCCAGGCCCTGCCCGAGCTGAGAGAGCTGGGGCTGCTGCCGCTCATGGACCAGGTCCTGCGCAGTGGCAAGCCCCGTACGGTCAAGTCCCGGCGGGTGCCCGGGGGCGGCCCGGCCACCACGCCCGGGCCGCGGCGGGAGGGCGCGGCCCCCGGCCCCGGCCGGCCCCGCCACGGCTACTACACCTTCACCTGCTCCCCGATCGAGATGGCCGCGCCGAGGGCCGTCGCCCCCGCGCGGCCGACGGACGAGCGGGCGGGGGAGGGGGCCGTGGACGGAACACCGGTGGACGGATCGCCCGTGGGCGGATCGCCGGTCGGCGGGACGCCGGTGGACGGCTCGGTCCGGGAAGACGTCGCCCGTAAGGCCGTCGCCGTGCCGGAGGCGGTCGCCACCGAGACCGTCGCCGCCGACACCGACACCGGCACCGACACGGTCACCGAGCCGGTCCGCGGCGTGCTCGTCTTCGGCGCCGACGTCACCGACCAGGTCGAATCCGCGGAGCGGCTGCGCGCCAGCGAGCGCCTCCAGCGCGAGGCGGCCGTCACCCTCCAGCGCAGCCTCCTCCCCCAGCGGCTGGAGCAGCCAGACGATCTGCGGGTGGCCGCCACCTACCAGCCCGGCGGCACCGACGCGGCGGTGGGCGGCGACTGGTACGACGTCATCACCCTGGGCGCCGGCCGCACCGCCCTCGTCATCGGCGACGTCATGGGCCGCGGTGTGCGGGCGGCCGCCGTGATGGGCCAGCTGCGCACCGCCGTCCGCGCCTACGCCCGGCTCGACCTCCCGCCGCACGAGGTGCTGCAACTCCTCGACGGCCTGGCCGCCGAGATCGACCCCCACCAGATCGCCACGTGCGTCTACGCCGTCCACGACCCCAACGAGAACCGCCTCGTCTACGCCTCCGCGGGCCATCTGCCGATCCTGGTCCGCGACCCGGACGGCACCGTGCGCCGCGCCTCCGAGCCCACCGGACCGCCCCTCGGCACCGGCGGCTGGCTGCACACCACCGGTTCGGTCCCGCTCGGCCCCGGGGCCAGCGCGGTCCTCTACACCGACGGTCTGGTGGAGCGGCGGGACAAGGACATCTACGACGGAGTGGCCGCGCTTGAGCGCGTCTTCGCGGGCGCGACCGGTTCGCCCCAGGTGATGTGCGACCGCCTCATCAGGGCCCTGGGCATCACCGCGGAGCACGACGACGATGTGGCGGTGCTGGTGCTCCAGCACCCGGCCCGTACGGGGCATGACGCGGAGCTCTTCCACAACGCCGCGCTGGAGCTCCTCGGCGGGGTGGAAGCCGCACCGCGCGCCCGGGCCTTCGCCTCAGGGGTCCTCGCCAGCTGGCGCTTCCCCATGGAGCTGCGCGATCTGGGCGTGCTCGCCGCCAGCGAGCTCGTCGCCAACTCCCTCCAGCACGGCACGCCGCCCATGCGGCTCCGGCTGCGCCGCACCGACCGCCGCCTGATCATCGAGGTGACGGACGGCGATGAGCATCTGCCGCGCCGCCGCCGGGCCGAACCGGTGGACGAGGCCGGACGCGGTATCTCGATCGTCGCGACCATCGCCTCGGCCTGGGGCTCGCGCCGCACCCCGGGCGGCGGCAAGGCGGTGTGGTGCGAGTTCGCCCTGCCCGCGGGCTAGCTCCACGCGGCTCGGCAGCACGGGCCTGAGCGGGGACACGGCCGCCCCGACCCACAGATCGCCCTGGCGCGGCGGAGCCGACCGGCTCCTTCGCCGCGCCAGGGCGATGGCGGAGTGGATGGGCGGCTCAGGCCGCGGTGGCCACCTCGTCCGACGAGGTCGCCCGCGGCGCGGGCACCGCGGCCCCGGCGACGGCTCGCAGCGGATTGTCCTGCTCGGCCGTGAGCCGCCCGCCGAGCATCAGGGCGAGCGCGGTGATACCGAGCGAGCAGACGACCAGCGTCACGATGTACGCCTCATACAGCCCGGAGCCCGCCATCAGCCCGCCGGCCGCCGGGCCCACCGCCAGGGCCAGCTGCTTGACCAGCGCGAACGCCGAGTTGTACTGACCGAGTGCCGACGGCGGCGCCAGATCGGCGACCAGCGGCGCGACGGTCGGCGACAGCATCGCCTCACCGAGCCCGAAGAGCGCGTACGCCGAGATGATCGCGGTGACGCCGACGGCCTGGCTCCCGGGTATCAGCCCGGCGGTCCCGGCGGCGCACCACGCCACTGTCCAGACCAGCCCGACCAGCGCCATCACCCGGCTGCGCCGCCGCCGCTCGACCAGCTTGAGCACGACGAACTGCGCCAGCACGATCGCCGCCGTGTTCGCGGCCAGGGCGATGCCCAGCATCGACGGCGATATCCGGGCGACGTCCACCGCGAACGCCGACAGCCCGGACTCGAACTGGCCGTAGCAGGCGAAGAACATCACGAAGCCCAGCACGCACAGCTGCACCATGGCGCGGTGGCCGAGCAGGGCACGCCAGCCGCCGGAGCCGCCGAGCCGCTCATCGACGGTCGGCACCGGGTCGTCGAACACCGGCGTCCGCTCCAGCCTTACGGTCGCCACCGCCGCACCGAGCACCAGGAACATCACCGCGTCGATCGCGAAGAGCCGCACAAAGCTCGAGGCGGCGGAGGTGTCCACGAGCAGCCCGCCGAGCAGCCCGCCGACGCCGAGGCCCAGATTGCCGAGGAAGAACTGGGTGGCGAAGGCCCGCGACCGGGTGACCGGCGTCGAGCACCAGACGATCAGCGTGGCCAGCGCCGGCTGTATGGCCGCTATGCCCGCGCCCAGCACTCCGGCCGCGGCGATCACCAGCGGCTCGCTCGCGGCCAGCCCGAGCCCCATCGATCCGACAGCGGCGGCGACCGCGCCCACGACCACAACGGACAGCGGCCCTCGCCGGTCGATCACCCGACCGATGAAGGGCAGCACGGCAAGCGCGGCCACGGCGAACGTCGCGAGCACCATGCCCGCGGTATTCGCACCGAGGTCCCGCACCTGCGCCACATAGACGAAGAGGAACGGGACCGTGAAGCCGTTGCCGAACGCGCTCAGCGCGTTGCCCAGCTGGATACGGCGCAGCGCTGCGCCCATCGCGGTGGTCACACTCACCTACCTAGGTCGAGGAGGGTCAAAGGACAACGGGTCTGACCTGCGGGTCAGCCCGGAGGATCGATCTCTGAAGACTTCGAAGCTAAACTTCAATGCTTAAGAGTACAGAGCGAAGGACTTCAGCGCCAACGAGTTTCGTGTCATACTCTTCACATGGCGGAGACCCCCGACCCGGACGACCTGCTGAGCCTCGAAGAGCAGATCGCGGCCTATCAGCGCGAGTTCCAGGGCCTGGATCCTCAGGTGGAGCAGGTCGTCAGCGCGCTCAGCCGGCTCACCCGGCGAATGAACGTCGCCTACGGCCGCCAGTCGGCCACGCTGGGGATCAGCAACTCCGAGTGGGAAGTCCTCAAGGTGCTCGTCCTCTCCGGGGCTCCCTACCGCCTGGGCCCCGGCGACCTGGCCAAGAGGCTGGGCCTCACCCCCGCCGCCATGACCCACCGCATCGATCGCATGGTGAACGAGGGTCTGGTCACCCGTGAGCGTGATGCGGACAACCGCGTCCGCGTCATCGTCGAGCTGACCCCGGACGGCCGGGAGAAGTGGGTCGAGGCGATGCGCCAGGCCACGGTCTTCGAAGCGGACCTTCTCCAGGACCTCTCCAGCGAGGAGCGCGGAGCCCTCGGCGAGATGCTGACCCGCGTGCTGCGCCGGGTGGAGGAGGACCAGCCCGACGCCGAGGGACGGCTGAGCGACCTCGACTGAGGCATTTGGCCCAGCCGAGGTTGACACCGGTACGGGCGATCCGTAATGTACTCCGAGCTGCCACGGAGCCTTACGGTTCTTCCGGTCAGCACTCCAGCCGCACCGGCGGCAAACCACTACTGCACGGCCCCTCATCGGGATGGATTTCGGCATGCCGGAATTCGGACCGGGGATCTCGATTATGAGCATCCGGGGGAATCCGCTAAAGTAGTGGACACGCCGGAAGGCGCGAAAGACCCCGCTCCAGCAGGGGGCCGGAAACGGAATTCGGATCGGAAACGACCGGAAATCGGATCTGGTAAGGTTGGAAACACCGAAGGGAAGCGCCCGGAGAAGCCGGTGAAATGGTTTCGAAGGAAGCGTCCGTTCCTTGAGAACTCAACAGCGTGCTAAAAGTCAACGCCAGATATGTTGATACCCCGTCCATTTTGGACGAGGTTCCTTTGAAGAAAAAACACAGCGAGGACGCTGTGGACGGGCCGGGTTATTCCTCCGGTTCCGTTCCGCTCTCGTGATGTGTTGCCGGGATAGCCCGGAAGCATTCACGGAGAGTTTGATCCTGGCTCAGGACGAACGCTGGCGGCGTGCTTAACACATGCAAGTCGAACGATGAACCGGTTTCGGCCGGGGATTAGTGGCGAACGGGTGAGTAACACGTGGGCAATCTGCCCTGCACTCTGGGACAAGCCCTGGAAACGGGGTCTAATACCGGATATGACTGCCGGCCGCATGGTCTGGTGGTGGAAAGCTCCGGCGGTGCAGGATGAGCCCGCGGCCTATCAGCTTGTTGGTGGGGTGATGGCCTACCAAGGCGACGACGGGTAGCCGGCCTGAGAGGGCGACCGGCCACACTGGGACTGAGACACGGCCCAGACTCCTACGGGAGGCAGCAGTGGGGAATATTGCACAATGGGCGCAAGCCTGATGCAGCGACGCCGCGTGAGGGATGACGGCCTTCGGGTTGTAAACCTCTTTCAGCAGGGAAGAAGCGCAAGTGACGGTACCTGCAGAAGAAGCGCCGGCTAACTACGTGCCAGCAGCCGCGGTAATACGTAGGGCGCAAGCGTTGTCCGGAATTATTGGGCGTAAAGAGCTCGTAGGCGGCTTGTCGCGTCGGATGTGAAAGCCCGGGGCTTAACCCCGGGTCTGCATTCGATACGGGCAGGCTAGAGTTCGGTAGGGGAGATCGGAATTCCTGGTGTAGCGGTGAAATGCGCAGATATCAGGAGGAACACCGGTGGCGAAGGCGGATCTCTGGGCCGATACTGACGCTGAGGAGCGAAAGCGTGGGGAGCGAACAGGATTAGATACCCTGGTAGTCCACGCCGTAAACGTTGGGAACTAGGTGTGGGCGACATTCCACGTTGTCCGTGCCGCAGCTAACGCATTAAGTTCCCCGCCTGGGGAGTACGGCCGCAAGGCTAAAACTCAAAGGAATTGACGGGGGCCCGCACAAGCGGCGGAGCATGTGGCTTAATTCGACGCAACGCGAAGAACCTTACCAAGGCTTGACATACGCCGGAAAACCCTGGAGACAGGGTCCCCCTTGTGGTCGGTGTACAGGTGGTGCATGGCTGTCGTCAGCTCGTGTCGTGAGATGTTGGGTTAAGTCCCGCAACGAGCGCAACCCTTGTTCTGTGTTGCCAGCATGCCTTTCGGGGTGATGGGGACTCACAGGAGACTGCCGGGGTCAACTCGGAGGAAGGTGGGGACGACGTCAAGTCATCATGCCCCTTATGTCTTGGGCTGCACACGTGCTACAATGGCCGGTACAATGAGCTGCGAAGCCGTGAGGTGGAGCGAATCTCAAAAAGCCGGTCTCAGTTCGGATTGGGGTCTGCAACTCGACCCCATGAAGTCGGAGTCGCTAGTAATCGCAGATCAGCATTGCTGCGGTGAATACGTTCCCGGGCCTTGTACACACCGCCCGTCACGTCACGAAAGTCGGTAACACCCGAAGCCGGTGGCCCAACCCTTGTGGAGGGAGCCGTCGAAGGTGGGACTGGCGATTGGGACGAAGTCGTAACAAGGTAGCCGTACCGGAAGGTGCGGCTGGATCACCTCCTTTCTAAGGAGCGCATAGCCGACTGCAGGCAAGTGTCCTGCACGGTTGCTCATGGGTGGAACGTTGACTATTCGGCATTGTTTTGGATGTTTCTTCTGTTAGTACTGCTTCGGCGTGGAACACAGGGTAAGCGGACAGGCGATGTCGGGCACGCTGTTGGGTGTCTGAAGGTACGGGCAGGAATGCTTGTTTCTTCGGCCGGTCCCGGTGTACTGCACGGTGAGTGTGGGTGACGGGGTACGGGTCGTTGTTTGAGAACTGCACAGTGGACGCGAGCATCTGTGGCCAAGTTTTTAAGGGCGCACGGTGGATGCCTTGGCACCAGGAACCGATGAAGGACGTGGGAGGCCGCGATAGGCCCCGGGGAGCTGTCAACCGAGCTTTGATCCGGGGGTGTCCGAATGGGGAAACCCGGCAGTCGTCATGGGCTGTCACCCATACCTGAACACATAGGGTATGTGGAGGGAACGCGGGGAAGTGAAACATCTCAGTACCCGCAGGAAGAGAAAACAACCGTGATTCCGGGAGTAGTGGCGAGCGAAACTGGATGAGGCTAAACCGTATGTGTGTGATACCCGGCAGGGGTTGCGCGTACGGGGTTGTGGGTTCGTACTTCAGTCGTCTGCCGGCGGCTGGGTGAGTCAGAAATTGTTGATGTAGGCGAAGGGCATGCGAAAGGCCCGGCGTAGAGGGTAAGACCCCCGTAGCTGAAATGTCAGCAACTTGCTTGTGCGATACCCAAGTAGCACGGGGCCCGAGAAATCCCGTGTGAATCTGGCGGGACCACCCGCTAAGCCTAAATATTCCCTGGTGACCGATAGCGGATAGTACCGTGAGGGAATGGTGAAAAGTACCGCGGGAGCGGAGTGAAATAGTACCTGAAACCGTGTGCCTACAAGCCGTGGGAGCGTCGGACATCAGCTTGCTGGTGTCTCGTGACTGCGTGCCTTTTGAAGAATGAGCCTGCGAGTTTGCGGTGTGTTGCGAGGTTAACCCGTGTGGGGAAGCCGTAGCGAAAGCGAGTCCGAATAGGGCGGTTTAGTAGCGCGCTCAAGACCCGAAGCGGAGTGATCTAGCCATGGGCAGGTTGAAGCGGAGGTAAGACTTCGTGGAGGACCGAACCCACCAGGGTTGAAAACCTGGGGGATGACCTGTGGTTAGGGGTGAAAGGCCAATCAAACTCCGTGATAGCTGGTTCTCCCCGAAATGCATTTAGGTGCAGCGTCGTGTGTTTCTTGCCGGAGGTAGAGCACTGGATAGGCGATGGGCCCTACCGGGTTACTGACCTTAGCCAAACTCCGAATGCCGGTAAGTGAGAGCGCGGCAGTGAGACTGTGGGGGATAAGCTCCATGGTCGAGAGGGAAACAGCCCAGAGCATCGACTAAGGCCCCTAAGCGTACGCTAAGTGGGAAAGGATGTGGAGTCGCAGAGACAACCAGGAGGTTGGCTTAGAAGCAGCCATCCTTGAAAGAGTGCGTAATAGCTCACTGGTCAAGTGATTCCGCGCCGACAATGTAGCGGGGCTCAAGCGTACCGCCGAAGTCGTGTCATTGCAGCATGTGGTCCAACGGCCGCTGTGATGGGTAGGGGAGCGTCGTGTGCCGGGTGAAGCAGCCGTGTAAGCGAGTTGTGGATGGTTCACGAGTGAGAATGCAGGCATGAGTAGCGATACACACGTGGGAAACGTGTGCGCCGATTGACTAAGGGTTCCTGGGTCAAGCTGATCTGCCCAGGGTAAGTCGGGACCTAAGGCGAGGCCGACAGGCGTAGTCGATGGACAACCGGTTGATATTCCGGTACCCGCTTTGAAACGCCCAGTATCGAATCCTCTGATGCTAAGGCCGTGAAGCCGTCCTGGATCCTTCGGGTGAAGGGGAGTGGTGGAGCCGCCGGTCCAAGGTGGTAGTAGGTAAGTGATGGGGTGACGCAGGAAGGTAGTCCAGCCCGGGCGGTGGTTGTCCCGGGGTAAGGGTGTAGCCCGAGGGGTAGGTAAATCCGTCTCTCATGTGGGTGAGACCTGATGCCGAGCCGATTGTGGTGAAGTGGATGATCCTATGCTGTCGAGAAAAGCCTCTAGCGAGTTTCATGGCGGCCCGTACCCTAAACCGACTCAGGTGGTCAGGTAGAGAATACCGAGGCGTTCGGGTGAACTATGGTTAAGGAACTCGGCAAAATGCCCCCGTAACTTCGGGAGAAGGGGGGCCATTGCTGGTGATGGGACTTTGCTCCTTGAGCTGGTGGTGGCCGCAGAGACCAGCGAGAAGCGACTGTTTACTAAAAACACAGGTCCGTGCGAAGCCGTAAGGCGATGTATACGGACTGACGCCTGCCCGGTGCTGGAACGTTAAGGGGACCGGTTAGTGGGGTTTTGGCTCCGCGAAGCTGAGAACTTAAGCGCCAGTAAACGGCGGTGGTAACTATAACCATCCTAAGGTAGCGAAATTCCTTGTCGGGTAAGTTCCGACCTGCACGAATGGCGTAACGACTTCTCGACTGTCTCAACCATAGGCCCGGTGAAATTGCATTACGAGTAAAGATGCTCGTTTCGCGCAGCAGGACGGAAAGACCCCGGGACCTTTACTATAGCTTGATATTGGTGTTCGGTTCGGCTTGTGTAGGATAGGTGGGAGACTGTGAAGCATTGACGCCAGTTAGTGTGGAGTCGTTGTTGAAATACCACTCTGGTCGTGCTGGATGTCTAACCTGGGTCCGTGATCCGGATCAGGGACAGTGTCTGGTGGGTAGTTTAACTGGGGCGGTTGCCTCCTAAAGGGTAACGGAGGCGCCCAAAGGTTCCCTCAGCCTGGTTGGCAATCAGGTGTTGAGTGTAAGTGCACAAGGGAGCTTGACTGTGAGACCGACGGGTCGAGCAGGGACGAAAGTCGGGACTAGTGATCCGGCGGTGGCTTGTGGAAGCGCCGTCGCTCAACGGATAAAAGGTACCCCGGGGATAACAGGCTGATCTTCCCCAAGAGTCCATATCGACGGGATGGTTTGGCACCTCGATGTCGGCTCGTCGCATCCTGGGGCTGGAGTCGGTCCCAAGGGTTGGGCTGTTCGCCCATTAAAGCGGTACGCGAGCTGGGTTTAGAACGTCGTGAGACAGTTCGGTCCCTATCCGCTGTGCGCGTAGGAGTCTTGAGAAGGGCTGTCCCTAGTACGAGAGGACCGGGACGGACGAACCTCTGGTGTGCCAGTTGTTCTGCCAAGGGCATGGCTGGTTGGCTACGTTCGGGAGGGATAACCGCTGAAAGCATCTAAGCGGGAAGCCTGCTTCGAGATGAGGGCTCCCACCCACTTGATGGGTTAAGGCTCCCAGTAGACGACTGGGTTGATAGGCCAGATATGGAAGCCGGGTGACCGGTGGAGTTGACTGGTACTAATAGGCCGAGGGCTTGTCCTCAGGTGCTCGCGTCCACTGTGTTGGTTCTGAAGCAACGAACCGTCCGACCCCCATATGCGTATGGATGTGTATGGGTCCGGTTTGGTGTTTCATAGTGTTTCGGTGGTCATTGCGTTAGGGAAACGCCCGGTTACATTCCGAACCCGGAAGCTAAGCCTTTCAGCGCCGATGGTACTGCAGGGGGGACCCTGTGGGAGAGTAGGACGCCGCCGAACAATTTTTAGCCTCGGTCCCGAGCACTATGTGCTTGGGACCGAGGCATTTTTGCGTTCAGCTCCTATTTCCGTCCCAGCTGTGCACGAAAGAGACGCACCAGTGGGCACGATCGGACGATGCCGTGGCGACCTTTGCGCGGGTGATTGCCGTGCGCTCTCCTGGCCTGGTGTCTTCGGACCTGTGCGCCATACGGTCGTCCACGCGGTGGCCGCGAGATGGCCCGTGCCCTGCCGGATCTGGTCGCCATGGCGTACTACCGGCAGGGGCCCGACTGGTCGCGGTTGTTGCTCGGCACGCTGGCCGGGTCCGCGCTCTTCGTCTGGCCCCCGTTGGTGATGGGCTGTGGATCTGTGCGCGCCGTGACGTCCTCAAGGGCCGGCGGGAGCGGGCCGAGCACCTGGAGGGTGCGGGCCGCCCGCGTCGAGGATGCGCGCGCTCAGGAGCGGGCGGCCGTGGAAGGGGAGCCCGTGTGATCCGCCGCCTCGACGGGCTGGCCGCTCTCCAGGGCATCGGCCGTCTGCGGGATCCGCCCCAGGTCTTCGTGTTGACCACCTTCCATCTCGACGACTACGTGCATCTGGCGCTGCGCTCGGGAGCCGCTGGATTCCTGCTCTAGGACACCCCGCCGCGGGAGCTCGCCGACGCCGTGCGCTCGGTGGCGACCGGAGGACCGGCCGGCCGTCAGTGTGACTCGTGGCCCACCAGGGAGCCGTGCGGCCAGCGGGCTCGGGCCTGTTCCTGGGAGCGCATCAGGGCCAGTGTGGGAAGGCCCTGGTCCGCGCCCTGGGCGAGGAGGTCGGGGAGTGCCGGGAGCGGGGCCACGGCTGCGACGTCGTCCAGGACGAGGGTCAGTGGTGGGTCGAGCCGACCGGAGGATGACCGTTCGGCCATGCGCCGGCCGTGCTCGACCACGTGTGAGGCGAGTGCGGTCAACAGCGGCATCGCACCCGGCTGGGTTCGCGGGTCCTCGATGGATTCGCCCATCAGATAGAGCGTTCCCCCTTCGGCGACGAATGACTCCAGTGCGAGTGTGTCGGCGCGTCCCGGATTGCAGGCGTCCCGGATGTGGATCGAGGAGAGCGCGCCGAGGGCACGGGCGGTCAGTTCCTGGGCCATGTCGCGGCGTTCGCCGTGGGCGGTGAGCGTGGCCTCCAGCTCGCCGGCCGCTCCGCCCGCCGCCTTGGGATGCGTACGGAGGATCTTCACGGGCTCGTGGGCCGAGCTGCCCTGCGCCCAGCGGTGCACATGGCGGAACGGCCGGCCGTCCACCGCGGCGGCGTGCAGCCAGCAGCGGAGCATCGTCTCCGCGGCCTCCGCCAGGGGCCGGTCCATGGCGTGCATGGGCCGTACGGGGGCGAGGAGGGCGGTGGCGCGGGCGGCCGCGATATCGCGGGAGCCGCAGTCCGCCGCCGGGTTCCAGCGCAGCCGGGCGGGGGTGTCGAGCAGATGGGACGGGTCGAAGACCTGGGTGGGGCCGAGCTTGGCGCGGGCGTCCTTGGTCGTGGCCCAGAGCTTGGGATCACTGGTGACGACGAGGACGGGGCCGGCGGCCTCCAGGACGGTGTGGGCCGCGGACTCCCCGCGCTGGGCGCCGAAGAGGACGCGGGACCGGGCCAGCTCCCCGTCGGGGAGAGCGGCCGACGTCAGCGGGCCGCCGCGGGGGGTGGGGAGCGGCTGTGGTGCGGATGTCGGGTCGAGCGGGGCGTACAGGTCGTCCTGGGCCGGGGGAGTGGTGGCGCTCCCGGCGGGGGTGACCTGTGTGTCGGCTCTCTGCTCGGCGATGTACGGGTGCGGTTCGGGGCCCGTTCCGGCGGACGCTTCGGCGGCGACGGCCTCGGTCGGGTGGCGGTGACCGGTGACGGGTGCGATGACACCGTCGCCGGGGACCGCCTCGGCCGGTGCGGGTGCGGGAAGCCCGCCGGGGTGGTTCGGAGCGGCGGTGCCGGACGGGCCCTCAGAAGGTCTGGCGGGGGCGGCTCCTGGGGCCGCTGAGGTGCTTCCAGGGCCGGGTACGGGTGGAGGCGGCGCCTCCACGCCAGGGGTCGTCTCCACGCCCGCCCCGTTGACGGGCGTGGGCTCGGTGCCGCCCTTGGCGGTCCTTGAGTCCGTAAGGCCGAGCCGCTTCGCCTCCGCCGCCTCCGCGCGGGCGGTCGCGCGGGCGGCGCGGCGCTGGGCGCGGACCGTCCGGTAGCGGGCCAGTGTGCCCATCACGAAGATCGTCAGGACGATCAGCACCATCAGCTCACTGATGAAGATGCCCCAGAACAGCCCGTACCCCGACAGTTGGTCCTTCGGGGTGTCGGGCCAGGCCGCCGCCAGGTCCTGGGGCTCCTGCAGCAGATGGCGCAGCGCGACCGGTGCGCGCATGAAGGTCAGGTTGTCCGGCCAGGCGCCGCGGGCGAAGAGCCCGGCCAGCCCGGTCGCCGACCACATCAGGCCGAGCGTGCCCAGCAGGAGGGCGATGGCGCCGACCAGCAGGCCGTCCGGAATGCCGCGTTCCGCGGGCTCGCCGTGATTCTGTCCCGCTGCCATCTCACGCCACCGTGGATCCGTACGACGGCCCGCCGTAGGGGTCCGCCTCCGTCGCCTCGACCGCCGCGGCGGCGCGCTCCTCGGCTTCCGCCTCGACCGCCATCTGTACGGCCAGCGCGTCCTCCGTCATGGCCCGGTCGGTGTAGACGAGGGGCCGCTCGGCCTCGGTGATCAGGTGTTTGACGACCTGTACGTTGCCGTTGACGTCCCATACCGCGATACCGGGCGACAGCGTGGGGATGATCTCGACGGCCCAGCGGGGCAGGCCCAGGACGCGGCCGGTGGCCCGTGCCTCGTCCGCCTTCTGGGCGTAGATCGTCCGGGTGGAGGCCATCTTGAGGATGGCTGCGGCTTCCCGCGCCGCCGCGCCGTCCACCACGTCGGAGAGGTGGTGGACGACGGCGACGAACGACAGGCCGAGCCGTCGGCCGAACTTCAGCAGTCGTTGGAAGAGCTGGGCGACGAAGGGCGAGTTGATGATGTGCCACGCCTCCTCGACCAGGAAGATGCGCTTCTTACGGTCGGGACGGATCCAGGTGTGCTCCAGCCAGACGCCGACGATGGCCATCAGGATCGGCATCGCGATCGAGTTGCGATCGATATGGGACAGGTCGAAGACGATCAGGGGTGAGTCCAGATCGATTCCGGCCGTGGTGGGGCCGTCGAACATACCGCGCAGATCACCGTCGACCAGCCGGTCCAGCACCAGGGCGACATCGAGGCCCCAGGCCCGTACGTCGTCTATATCGACGTTCATCGCCGCCGCCGACTCCTCCTCGGGGTGGCGCAGCTGCTCCACGATGTCGGTCAGCACCGGCTGGCGGTCGACGACGGTCTCGTTGACGTAGGCGTGCGCGACCTTCAGGGCGAACCCGGAGCGCTCGTCGAGCCCGTGCCCCATCGCGACCTCGATGATCGTGCGGAGCAGGGCGAGCTGCCCGGTCGTGGTGATCGCCGGGTCCAGGGGGTTCAGCCGGATACCGCCGTCCAGGGCCGCCATGGGGTCGAGCCGGATGGGCGTTATCCCCAGCTCCTGGGCGATGAGGTTCCATTCGCCGACGCCGTCCTCGCCCTGGGCGTCCAGCACCACCACCTGGCGGTCGCGGAACCGCAGCTGGCGCAGGACATAGGTCTTCTCCAGGGCCGACTTGCCGTTACCGGACTCGCCGAGCACCAGCCAGTGGGGAGCCGGCAGCTGCTGGCCGTAGAGCTGGAAGGGGTCGTAGATATAGCCCTTGCCCGAGTAGACCTCGCGGCCGATGACCACGCCGGAGTCGCCGAGGCCGGGGGCCGCGGTGGGGAGATAGACCGCCTGGGCCTGGCCGGTGGAGGTGCGCACGGGCAGCCGAGTCGTCTCCACCTTTCCGAAGAGAAAGCTGGTGAACGCATCGGTGATGGCGCTCATCGGATCGGCCACGGCGGAGCCCCTATCGTCCCTGTCGTCCCAGTCGTGTCTATCAGCTCTATGGGCTGTATCGGCTCTGTCTGCTCTGTCTGCTCTATCGGCGGATGCCGGTTGCGAACGGCAGCGTGTTCACAAAGGCCCGGTGGTGCTCGCGGTCGCACCACTCCAGCTTGAGGTAGCTCTTCCCCGCCGAGGCGCGGATGGTCCGCTTGTCGCGCGCGAGGGCTTCCGGCGACCGGGAGGACACGGTGATGTAGCCGACGAGGTTGACGCCCGCGGCACCGCTGGCGAGGTCCTCGCCGCGCTGGTCGAGCCGGCCGTGGGCGGCGATGTCGCGCGGGTCCACGGTGCGGTTCATCTTCGCGGCGCGGCTGGCCTCGGCCTCGTCGTTGGTCTTCTCGGTGAGCATCCGCTCGATGGCGACCTCGGTGGGCTCGAGGTCCATACAGACGGCGACCGTACGGATGACATCGGGCGTGTGGACGAGCAGCGGGGCGAGGAAGTTGACCCCGACGGGCGTCATGGGCCACTCCTTCACCCAGGCCGTGGAGTGGCACCAGGGCTCACGGGTGCTCGACTCCCGGGTCTTGGCCTGGAGGTAGGTGGGCTCCATGGCATCCAGCTCGGCCGGCCAGGCGTTCCGCTTGGTCATCGCCTGGATGTGGTCGATGGGGTGGTCCGGGTCGTACATGGAGTGGATGAGCGAGGCCAGCCGCCCCTGCCCCAGGGGCTGGCGCACCCGAATGTCGGCCTCGGCGAGCCGGGCGCAGATGTCGGTCAGCTCACGGGCCATCACCACGGCGAGGCCCGCGTCCTTGTCGAGCCGCCGGCCGCCGCCGCTGTGGCGGGCGGCGCGCGCGATGGCCTGGGCCTCGGCGGCCAGGTCGCGGGTGTAGTGCATACAGGCCACGAGATAGGCGCGGTGCTGCTCGGAGGAGGTGGAGACCATGGACTGCAACTGGTCGTAGGAGTCCTTGAGCCAGTTGGGGGCATGGTCGTCGCCGCGCCGCTCGACGTCCTTGGCGTGCGCGTCGGGGTCGGCGGGGAGGGTACGGGCCAGCATCTGGAGGCGGGTCACGAAGCCGTCGCCGTTGGCCACATGCTTGAGCAGGGTGCCGAACCGGTCGACGAGGGCCTCCTGGTCCTCGCTGTCGCGCAGTCCGACGCCGGGGCCCTCGATCTCGATGGCGGCGGTGACGGTGCGGCGGTCGGCGTGCAGGAGCACGGCGATCTCGTCGGGGCCGAAGGGAGCGGCCAGCCAGTTGATCCGGCCGATGCCGGGGGGCGGGCCGACCTCGATCTCACGGCCGTCCAGGCGGGTGCCGGCTTCGGCGGCGCCGGAGCGGTAGGCGGTGGTGCCCTTACGGACGCTGCGCTTGTAGGAGCGGTTGATCTCGAACCAGCGGTAGAACGTCCGCCCGTTGTACGGGACGTACACGGCGGCGAGGGCGAGGGTGGGGAAGCCGACCAGGGCGGTGATGCGGAACATCAGCACCGGCACCAGCAGCCCGCACATCATCCCGATGAACGCCCCCGCGATGATCAGCCCGATCTCGCCGGTCTCGCGGTTCTTGCCGACGATCGCGTTCGGGCGGGGGCGCCCGATCAGATATGTGCGACGGGGCGCGATGGGGTGCGACTGGGCGTCGATCGTCACCGCCGGTCACCTCCCGAGTTGTTGCCGGAGCCGCGGTTCGTGGCGGAGCCGCCGCCGGAGCCTCCGGTGTGGCCGGTGCGACTGGTTGGCGCGGGGGAGGCTCCCCCGCCCCCTCCGCCGCTGGTGCGGGTGGAGTGGGCCGCCACACCGCCGGAGACGGGGTTGGCGGGCTTGGCCTGCCCCGGGGCGGCGCCGCCCCCGCCGGTCTCGCCTCCGCCGCGGGCGCTGTGGGTGTTGATGCCCTGCTTCACCAGGGCGGCGGGGGAAGTGATGACGGCGGCGGCCTGGCGGGACGCGGGGTCGGAGCTGGCGCTGCGGGCCTTGACGATCTCATCGCCGAAGCCGGGCACGAAGCGGTAGATCATCGCGCTGGCGAAGATGGCGAGGATGATGATGGATAGCCCGGAGACGACGGCCGAGAAGGCGTCGGGCTTGTCGCCGTTGGTGGAGAGCGCGCCGGCGAGGGCCAGGACGGTGATGATCACCGGCTTGACGAGGATCACGGCGATCATGATCCCCGCCCAGCGGCGCACATGCCCCCACATGTTCTTGTCGACGAGGCCCGCGTAGACGGCGGTGCCTAGCAGCGCGCCCACGTAGAGGAGGGCGGCGCGGATGACGAGCTCGAGGCAGAGGACGCCGGCGGCGAGGATCGTCACCAGCGAGACGACGATCAGCATGATCGGGCCGCCGCCGATGTCCTCGTCCCGCTTGAGCGCTTGGGAGAACGAGCCGAAGAAGGCGTCGTTGTCCGCACCGGTGCCGGAGGCGATGGCGTCGGTGACGGCGTCGGTCGCGGTGACGACCGTATAGAGGATGAGGGGGGTGAAGGCGGAGGCCAGGACCGTCAGCCAGAGAAAACCTATGGCCTCGGAGAGCGCCTCGCCGAGGGGGACGCCGCGGATGGCGCGCTTGGCGACGGCGAGGAGCCAGAGGATGAGGGTGAGGACGGTGGAGGCGGCGAAGACGACGGCGTACTGGCGGAGGAAGGCCTCGTTGGTGAAGTCGACGGTGGCCGTCTCCTTGACGAGCTTGGAGAGCTTGCCGACGAGCCAGGAGGCGGCGTCGGCGCAGCCGCGGGCGAGGGAGGCGGCGGGGTCGAGGGGGTTGGAGGGGTCGGGGGGGCCGCCACTCTTGTCGCCCTTTTCGCAGTACTTCTTGGCCGAGCCTGTGAGTAGATTGCAGTCGCTGTCGTCGGACGGGCTCGGCGACGGCGCGGCGGCGGCCCGCGTGGCGAGGAGCACAGCAGAGGCCTGGACCGCCGCCACCACCCCAGCGACCGTGACGATGCGCTTGCGCGGCTTACCGGGCATACGTGAACCCTCCGTACTGCTGCACAGCCTTGGCGATCTCATCAGCCGTCGATGCGGTGTTGTCGCTGTTGACCGGGGCAGGGCCGTCCTTCTGGGAGTAGCTCTCGACCTTCCAGTCCTTGTTCACCCATCGCAGCTTGACGGTCATGGTGAACCAGTCGTTGGCTACCGGGTTCTTCGATCCCTCTCCTGCCGTGCCGAACACGCCGGTGCACCAGACCTCGACGGTGGCGGCGGTATCCGTGGAAGTGGTCGTCTTCGTGCCGATGGGGGCGGCGCGCGAGACATAGGTCATGCCGTCTCCCGCGTTGCCGTTCGCGTCCAGGCCGAGCTTCTCCAGGAAGCTCTTGGAGTAGGCCTGGTCCAGCTTCTTCTGCAGCCCGTTCACTCTGTCGCTCGTGAAGATCTGGGAAACGAGCTGGTGACGGCGGTCCGACTTGGTCATGTCGGCAGATGCGAGCGCCACCGCGTAGTTCGCCGCCGCGCTCTGGGCGCCTTGCTCCGATTTGGCGAAGCCCGAGGCGATGTCGGTCGTGGCGTTCTTGCCGTCGACCGGGCGCTCGCCTGTGGGGGCGGTGGGCTGGGCTTTGGTGCCGCCCCCGCTGGTGTCGCCGCCGCTGGAGTCGCTGTCCTTGCCGTCGCCGCGGTTGACGAAGGCGATGGCCGCGAGGAGGAGGACGATGACGCCGACCACGGTGATCAGGTTGCGGCTGGGCTTGGCGCGGCCGGGGGCTCGACGGGGTGGGCCGTAGGGGTCGCCGTCGCCCTCGGGCAGGCGGGTGCGCGTCAGGTGACCCTCGGGGGCCGCGCCGCGTCCGCGGCGCGCCTCATGGCCCTCGTAGTCACCGCCGTATCCGTCGTCGCCGCCGAGACTCATCCTGCGTACGCCCCTTCACCCGTGCCGAGCCTGCCAAGCCTGCCGATCCCGTCGATCCCGCCGATTCTGCCGACCGCGTCATCCATGGTCCCTCTTCCGTCACCCGCATACGACGGTAACGGCGAGGACTGACGCTCGGGCGCGCTGGTGTGAGTGGACATCAAGCTGACACGACCTCAGCGTGGTGAGCGGGAGCGGGCATCAGGGAGCAGCCTCGGGTACGGGGTGCGGGGCCGGTAGGGGGAATCGGGAGCGGAGGCTTGCGGCCAGGGGTGTGCGCCCCGCGTGGAGGGGCGGCTCGGGGGCGGGCGGGGGACGCGGCTAGATGGCCATGCCGTACACGATCGTGAAGAGCGTGCCCAGCGATCCGATGATGAACACACCGGTCAGGCCCGCGACGATCAGCCCCTTGCCCTGCTCCGCGCTGAAGGTGTCCCGCAGGGCCGTCGCGCCGATCCGCTGCTTGGCCGCGCCCCAGATGGCGATGCCGAAGCACAGCAGCAGTGCGACCGCCATCACGACCTCGATCATGACGCGGGCCTCGCTGCCCAGGCTGCCGAACGGACCCCAGTCTGGGGCGATTCCGCCGATGATGGTGTTGATGTCGCCCTTTTCGGCCGCTAGGAACATGATGAACTCACCGCCCCTTGTGGGTTGTTGTGTCTCTTCGCCGGCATGGCGTGCGTCAGCCTCTATCTTCGCTGATGAATCCGCTTCCGCATGTCGACTTGGCGGCATTTCTTGGCGGATCTCGTGCGTGTTGTGGGACACGCCCGTCCGGCGGCCGTGGGAGGCATGTCAACGGAGTGTCGTATGGTCACTCTGTGTATCACGCGGGTGAGCGTCGGGCAACGATCCGTGAGGGGCTGACGGGTGGGCCCTCGGCTGAGGTCGTCGGCGCGCCTGCGCCCAGCGCTCCCGCCCGCTCACTTCTCCGCGGGCTCGTCCGTCTCCGCCAGGTCCGCGGAGTCGTCCTCAGTGAGGTCCGCGAAGTCGTCGAACTCGCCCGCCTTGACGCCCTTGATGAACGCGTCCCACTTGGCCCGGGTCGTGACGACGACGGTCTCCGGGTCGTTGCTCTCGCGCATCAGGATCTGGTCGTCGGGGCCCACGGCCACCTCGAGGTAGGCGGCGCCCTCCGGGAGGTCGGCGGGTGCGGCCCGCTGCCAGTCGAGCTCTTGCCAGTCGAGCCGTGTCATCTGCGGTCCCCAGGGTCGTGGTGCTCGGACGGCTGGACTCTACGCGTTCCCCGGCCCCGCGAGAGGCGGCCGAGACGGGGCGGTGAGGCGTGCGGGGCGGGTCGGCGGCGCATAAGGGGGCGCGCGCCGGCGGCGATCGTATGGTTTCGGCTGGGGAGCGGCTGATTTTCGCCGTGCGAGCGGAAACGCGTTCGCATGGCGGGTGAATGGGGGAGGATGGCCGGGTGCGTAAGGTCTGGCTGGGTGTCAGTGTCGGTCTCGGAGTCTCCTTTTCCTTCGTCGCGCTGCTCGTCGTCGGTACCTACATGGTCGCGGCGGACCTCGTCGGCGGTGCCGGTGGTAAGGCCGTCGGGCTGGCCAAAGGTGCCGTTCCCGCCACGTACGAACCGCTCATCCAGCGGTATGGGAACTCCTGCCCGGCCATCAACCCCGCGCTCCTCGCCGCGCAGCTCTACCAGGAGAGCGGCTGGAACGCGAAGGCGCAGAGCCCGGCCAACGCCAAGGGGATAGCGCAGTTCATCCCCGCCACCTGGGCCTCGCACGGGGTCGACGGCAACAAGGACGGCGTCAAGGACATCTGGGACCCGCAGGACGCGATCCCGTCGGCGGCCGCCTATGACTGCTCGCTCGCCAAGTACGTCAAGGATGTGCCGGGCAATCAGACGCACAACATGCTGGCCTCGTACAACGCGGGCGCCTATGCCGTGATCAAGTACGGCGGGGTGCCGCCTTACCGCGAGACCAAGAACTACGTGAAGACCATCACCACCCTCGCCAAGAGCTTCGAGGCGCCGATTCAGAAGGTCCAGCCCTCCCAGCAGTCGGCCGGGGCGATCTACTTCGCGCAGAAGCAGCTCGGCAAGCCCTATCTCTGGGGCGGGAACGGCACGCCGGAGGAGGGCGGGCGGTTCGACTGCTCGGGGCTGACGAAGGCGGCGTACAAGACGGTCGGCATCGATCTGCCGCGCGTCGCCAACGACCAGTGGAACGCCGGACCGCACCCCAAGCGGAGCGAACTGCTCCCCGGGGATCTGGTCTTCTTCGCCTATGACCTCGACGATCCGAGATCGATCCACCATGTGGGGATCTATGTGGGCGGCGGCTACATGATCAACGCGCCCTACACCGGTGCGGTGATCCGTTTTGACAAGATCGACTCGCCGGACTACATCGGTGCTACACGGGTGACTCAGGATGGCGCGAAAGCGCTGCCGCGGGCGAACCCCGCGTAAGGATTCCCTCTGAGCTGCGACGATCGGTCACCCTTCGATAACGTCCCGGTGATCGTTGGGTGGAGTACGGAACCCCTGGCGAGAAGAGGGCGTTCCCTGGAGGTGGATCGAGGCGTGGATCAGCGTGGATCGACGGCGGACTCTCCGGCGCCGGTCGCGCTGCCACGGCTCGCAAGGCATTACGGGGGGTCGGCAGCTGCACGTAGTGACAGGCAAGAGATAAGGGGCCACGGCATATGGCTGGACTCGCACTGGACGGGTCGAACCCCGATGTCAGCCTTCTCTACGACATCAACGGGCTTGCGAAGGACGCCCCGCACTGGTTCGACCGCGTCATGGAGTTCGTCGGCGAGTACGGGATCATCATCGGGCTCGCCCTGGTGACCCTGGCCGCCTGGTGGAGCGCCCGGAAGCGGCCGCAGGAGGCGCCGTCCGCCGTGGCCGGGCTGGTGTGGGCCCCGCTGGCCGCCGGGCTGGCGCTGGTCGCCAACATCCCCATCCGCGGCTTCGTCGAGCGGCCCAGACCCTTCAAGGACCATCAAGGGCTCGACGTCCTGGTGGCGGGCAAGACCGACTTCTCGTTCGTCAGCGACCACGCGACGCTGACCATGGCGGTCGCCGTCGGGGTCTTCATGGCCCACCGCGCCTATGGGGCCGCCGCCATAGGGCTCGCGCTGCTGGAAGGGTTCTGCCGCGTCTATATGGGTGTCCACTACCCGACCGATGTGATCGGCGGGTTCGCCCTGGGGACGGCGGTCACGCTGCTGCTTGCGCCGCTCGCGATGATGCTGCTGACCCCGCTGACCACGGCCGTCGCGGGCTCGCGCGTCGGCCGCTTGATACGGGCCGAGCCCGCCCCCGCCGACCAGGACGCGGACGAGGCGCGCGCGGAGCTCGCCGAGTCCCGCCCGGTGGGCGGCGACCACGGGAACAAGGATCTGGCGGCCTAGCGGCACCCTTACGGACGCCACGAACGGATACGCGGAAGGCCCGGCGGCCCCCGGGCCTTCCGCCATCTCCGCGGGCCTCCCGCCTTCTCCGCGGATCAACCGCCGTTCCGCGGATCAGCCCTGCCGAACCGCCGGGCCCCGCGCGTCCCCGGCGGAAGACCTCACAGCGCCTGCGGGAAGTCGAAGAGCCGGTCCGGGTCGTAACGCTTCTTCACCCGCGTCAGCTTGTCGGCGGCCGAGCCGTAGTACGCCGAGCGCCAGTCCTTCAGCGACGCGTCCGTGTAGTTCTGGTACGCCGCCCCGGAGGCGTACCGCCGCATCGCCCCATGGGCGCCGTCCAGCCAGGCGTTGCCCGCGGTGCCCGAGCCGCCCGCCGCCCAGGACGCGGTGTACTGCGCGAGGAACCGCGAGCGCCGGTGGACGAAGGACGTTGCCGTGGACGAGACCCGGTTGACCGCCCCGCCGAGCGCGGTGAGCGCGATGCTGACCGCGCCCCCGCCGCCGGGGCGCCGCCCGTAGCGCTCCAGCTGGTCCAGCATCGCCCGGACGCCCGCCTGGCTCAGCGAGCGGTCGAAGAAGTCCGAGCGCGCCGCGTAGGTCTCGCGGTTCAGCACCCCGGAGGTGCTGCGGCCGGGCTTGTCGCCGGGCAGATGGCAGTTGGCCGTGGAGGTGTCGCCGCAGCCCGCGTACATCCGCATGGCGTCGACGTAGCCGCGGCGGCGCAGGCTGACCTGCGCGGCGGGGCCGGGGCCGCCGGGTCCGTCGGCGAGCTTGTCCACCGCGTTCTGCAGCGCGCCGTAGGTGCCGAGCGAGAAGCAGCTGATGGAGACGGTGGGGGTGCGCCCGGGGGCGGCCGACAGATGCAGCGCCGACCAGATCTCGTCCGGCTGGTCCGGGCCCCACTTCTGCCAGGCGCTCAGCACCTTCGCGGCCTTGGACCATGGCCATGACATATAACAGGTCACGCCGTCGGCCGCGTCATGCGTACGGAAGCGCAGTTCGGTGACGACGCCGAAGTTGCCGTTGCCCGCGCCGCGCAGCGCCCAGAACAGCTCGGCCTCGCGGCTCTTGGAGACCTCCAGCGCCTTGCCGTCCGCGGTGACGATGGTGGCCCCCGTAAGGCTGTCGGCGGTCAGTCCGTACGCCCGGGAGACCACGCCGTGGCCGCCGCCGAGGGTCAGTCCGGATATGCCGACGCTGGGGCAGGAGCCGCCGGGGACGGTGACCCCGCGGGCGCCCAGCTTGGTGTAGACGTCGATGAGCTTGGCCCCGGCGCCGATCCGTGCCTCGCCGGAGGACGTACGGATCGAGGAGAGCGCGGAGACGTCGATGACGAGACGGCCGTCGCCGCTCGACCAGCCGGCGTAGGAGTGGCCGCCGTTGCGGATCGCGACGGGGGCGCCATGGCGCCGGGCGAAGTCCAGACAGGCGGAGATGTCCGAGGTGTTCCCTATATAGGCGACGGCGGCGGGGCGCAGATGGTCGAAGCGGGTGTTGTAGAGCCGGCTGGCGGAGGTGTAGTCGGAGTCTCCGGGGCGCACCAGGCCGCCCTGGAGGTCCTTGCCGAGCGCGCTCCAGTCCGCGGACTTGGGCTTGCCGTCGACGGCGCGGCGACTGCCGCTCGCCGAGGCCGAGCGGGCGTCCGACGCAGCGGAGGAGCCGACCGGGTTCGTGTCACCGCCGGCCTTCCCCGCGTCATCGTCGCACGCGGTGACCCCTGTGGCGGTGGCCGCCAGCCCCGTGCCCGCTGCCAGCAGTGTCCGCCGGTTCATGGCGGTGTCCCCTCCCTGTCGACGCTGCTCTCAACCGTCGACCGGGCCACCGCGAAGCGGGCCCGGTCTTCTGGTCAGAGGGGTCGACCGGGGGGTGTGGTTCCGCTCGTGGCCGAAGAGTTGTCGGGGGACGGACAACTCGCGCCAATTGGACGAGCCTGATCCGGACTAATCGGATGAGTCCGTTGAATCGCTTGTATCGGACGGGGTGTGACGGGCCGTCGCATGATCCGCCGCGTCATCGCGGGCGAGTGCTCTGGCGCGACGGGCCGGGCCGTACCAGCCGCAGGTGCAGCGGGCGATGGAGAACGAGCCCCGCTCCACGGTGGTGGTGCGGTTCTGGCCGGGGCCTATGTCGCCTGAGTCGAGCACATGACCACGCTACCTGGCCGTGACGAGCCACCGGTGTGAATCGTTAAACGAACAAGTACCAAGCGGGACGAGCGTGGCCAGGGGGTCGGCGGTCGATGGTGTTCCAGCAGCGCGGGCTCGGCGTACGGAGACGGGTGAGAGTGGTCGCCGGAGCGGTGTCGGGTGGCCTGCTGGCCGTGTCGCTCGCGACCGTGAGCGGCTGCTCCACCGAGACGGCGGCCGATGAACGACCGGGCGGCACCCCACGCGAGAGCGCGGTCACGGTCCTGCACCGGGCCGCGGAGGTGCTGGTCAAGTCGGGCAGCTCACGGGTCCGTACGACCATGGAGACGGCGACGGGCGGCACCCGCGTGGCCATCCGGGGCGCCGGCGCGTACGACTTCGAGAAGCGGCTGGGACGGCTGCGGCTGCTGCTGCCGAGGGATGCGATGGGGGCCGCCGAGCATGCGCCGATCACCGAACTCCTCACCTCCGGGGCGCTTTTCATGCGCAATCGCGGTGCGGGCATTCCCCGCGACAAATGGGTGCGGGTGGATACGACGGACATTCCCGACGGGAATCTGGTCACGGGCGGGGCCACGGATCCACTGACCGCCGCCGAGTTGCTGCGCGGGGTGCGGGAGGCCAGCCTGGTCGGCGAGGAAGGGCTCGGCGGAGACTTGGTGCGCCACTACCGCGGCACCACCGACATCGGCCGGGCGGCGCGGGCCGCGTCGGAGGGCGCACGGGGGGCGCTGGTGGCCGCGGCCAGGGGGTTCGACGAGAGCACGGTGCGCTTCGACGCGTATCTCGACGGGCTCGGTCGGCTGCGCGAGGTGCGTCACCGGTTCACGGTGACCAGCCGGGCCGACGGACAGAAGGCGGGGGAGAGCCCGGGCGCCGCCGGGGGGCGGCGCGGGGAACTGGGGGTCGCCTCCACCACGGAGTTGTACGACTTCGGGACCCCCGCCGAGGTTCGGCTCCCCAAGCCCACGGATATCTACACAGGAAAGGTCGGATCGCCTCAGAAGTAGTCGGAGGGGCCTGCTTTGCCCTTCGAAATGGCCCATCCGTGCCATGCGCGGAGTGTGTACCGATCCCTACGCTGGGAAGCCGCTGCTCGAAAGTGCTCGCAGGTGCTCGCTGGAGGAGGTGAAACACGTGGTTGCGCGTCGCGGCTCGTCGGGCCCGGACCCCGTGGCCCTCGTCGAAATCGATCTCTATGGTGACTTGATGATCGCTGCGTCGAGCGCGGACGAGGACAGGCTCAGTACGGACCGTATCGACGAGGTGCTCCGGGTGCGGGCCGACCGATCGGATTCGGCCGAGGGGGCCACGGGCGCCAAGGGAAACGGGAAGGCCGCCGAGGACAGGAAGCGCCCCGAGAAGGTCAAGCGCGCGGAGAGGGCGAAGCGCGCCGAGGAGGCGAGGGCCGCTCCGGAGTCCGGTGCCGGGAGCCCGGACGCCCCGTAGCGGACGCCCTCAGACAACGTCCATGCCGCCGTCTCGCCGGCGGGCGCCCGGTGGCCCCGTCCGGCGAGAGGCGAGCGTACGCTCATACCCACGTCCGCGAACGGGCCCGCACCGGCGCTGACCCGGAGACCGCCCTCATCTGTGCCCATCCGGGAACGGCCCATAACGCCCCGAACCGGCCGTCGGCCCGCACGCGCGCTCAGGTCCGCAGCAGCCGGGCGATGGCCGCCGTGGCCTCGGCCACCTTGGCGTCGACCTCTCCCGTGCCCTCCGCCTCGCCCTGGGCGGCGCTCTCCACGGCCGCGCTGGCGACGCAGTGGCGCAGATGCTCCTCGAGCAGCTGGAGGGCGAAGGACTGGAGCGCCTTGGTGCCGGCCGAGACCTGGGTGAGTATGTCGATGCAGTAGACATCTTCCTCGACCATCCGCTGCAATCCCCTGATCTGGCCCTCGATCCGGCGCAGCCGCTTCAGGTGCTGATCCTTTTGTTTGGCGTATCCATGCCCACTGTGGGGTACGGAGTCCTGGGCGGAGGTGTGCCCGGACGCCTGGCCCCGCTCGTCGCCGTCGGTGGGCGCGGTGGTGTCGGCCGCCGAGGTCGTCATGGCTTCCTCCCGTTGATTGCGCTATGTCCACATATACCCCCAGTGGGTATATGGTATCGCCTTTTCCGGTCGAACCGGGCCCCCGTGCTGAGCACTCTGCCCAATGGGCGACACTGGGATCGCCGGTTACCGTGGCCGGAAGATGCGCCTAGCATCGTCGAGTCCCCATCCGCTGCATTCCGAGGATCCCCAGTGCGCTTTCGTCTGACCCCCAGGGAGACGAGCTTTTACGACATGTTCGCCGCGTCCGCGGACAACATCGTGACCGGCTCCAAGCTCCTGATGGAACTGCTCGGGGCGGACTCCTCCGCTCGTGCCGAGATCGCGGAGCGGATGAGGGCCGCGGAGCACGCGGGGGACGATGCCACGCACGCGATCTTCCACCAGCTGAACTCCTCCTTCATCACGCCGTTCGACCGCGAGGACATCTACTCCCTGGCCTCGTCCCTCGACGACATCATGGACTTCATGGAGGAGGCCGTCGACCTGGTCGTCCTCTACCAGGTCGAAGAGCTGCCCAAGGGCGTCGAGCAGCAGATCGAGGTGCTGGCGCGGGCGGCCGAGCTGACCGCCGAGGCGATGCCGAATCTGCGCACCATGACCAACCTCACGGAGTACTGGATCGAGGTCAACCGGCTGGAGAACCAGGCGGACCAGATCCACCGCAAGCTCCTGGCCCACCTCTTCAACGGTAAGTACGACGCCATCGAGGTGCTCAAGCTCAAGCAGATCGTCGATGTGCTGGAGGAGGCGGCGGACGCCTTCGAGCATGTGGCCAACACGGTCGAGACCATCGCCGTCAAGGAGTCCTGAGCCCGGGCATGGACACCTTCGCGCTTGTCGTGACCATCGCGGTCGCGCTGTTCTTCACCTATACCAACGGCTTCCACGACTCGGCCAACGCCATCGCGACCTCGGTCTCCACCCGGGCGCTGACCCCACGGGCGGCGCTCGCCATGGCCGCCGTGATGAACCTCGCGGGTGCCTTCCTCGGCAGCGGTGTCGCCAAGACCGTCAGCGAGGGCCTGATCGCCACCCCCACCGGCGGCCAAGGCATGATGATCTTGTTCGCCGGACTGGTCGGCGCGATCACCTGGAACATGGTGACCTGGTACTACGGTCTGCCGTCCTCCTCCTCGCACGCGCTGTTCGGCGGGCTGGTCGGCGCGGCGCTCGCGGGGGCGAGCACGGTCCACTGGGACGGGGTGCTGGAGAAGATCGTCATCCCGATGGTCCTCTCGCCCATCGTCGGCCTGGTGCTCGGCTACTTCGTGATGGTGGTCATCCTCTGGATCTTCCGTAACGCGAACCCGCACAAGGCCAAGCGCGGCTTTCGGATAGCGCAGACCGTCTCGGCGGCGGGCATGGCGCTCGGCCACGGCCTCCAGGACGCCCAGAAGACGATGGGTGTCGTGGTGATGGCCCTGGTCATCGGGGGTGTCGAGGACGAAGGTGACGCGATTCCGGTGTGGGTGAAGATCTCCTGCGCCGCGATGCTGTCCCTCGGCACCTACGCGGGCGGCTGGCGCATCATGCGCACGCTGGGACGGCGGATCATCGAACTGGACCCGCCGCAGGGGTTCGCGGCGGAGACCACGGCGGCAGGCGTCATGTACACGGCGTCGTTCATGTTCCAGGCGCCCATCTCGACCACCCATGTCATCACCTCGGCGATCATGGGCGTGGGGGCGACCAAGCGGGTGAGCGCGGTCCGCTGGGGGGTCGCGAAGAACATCGTCCTCGGCTGGTTCATCACCATGCCCGCGGCGGCCGGAGTCGCCGCACTCAGCTACTGGATCGTCAACCTGGCCTTCGGCTGACCGCCCCGCGCCGACACCGCACATGGAGTGGGCCCGCCCCCGGGAGCCAGGGGCGGGCCCTTCGTCTTGCGGTGGCACCGCCATGCAGCACCGCAGGACGTTCTGTCCTCGCCGGTCGTGCGAGGGGCCTGGGTCAGCCGAAGCGGCCGGAGATGTAGTCCTCGGTCGCCTGCACCGACGGGTTGGAGAAGATCCGCTCGGTCTCGTCGATCTCGATGAGCTTGCCCGGCTGGCCGACACCGGCCAGGTTGAAGAAGGCCGTACGGTCCGAGACGCGCGCCGCCTGCTGCATGTTGTGCGTCACGATGACGATCGTGAAGCGCTCCTTGAGCTCACCGATCAGGTCCTCGATGGCGAGCGTGGAGATCGGGTCGAGCGCCGAGCAGGGCTCGTCCATCAGCAGCACATCGGGCTCGACCGCGATGGCGCGGGCGATGCACAGCCGCTGCTGCTGACCGCCGGAGAGCCCGGCGCCCGGCTTGTTGAGCCGGTCCTTGACCTCGTTCCACAGGTTGGCGCCCTTGAGGGACTTCTCGACGACGTCTCCGAGCTCGCTCTTCTTGTACGAGCCGTTGAGCTTCAGCCCGGCGGCCACGTTCTCGAAGATGGACATCGTCGGGAACGGGTTGGGGCGCTGGAAGACCATGCCGACCGTGCGCCGCACGGAGACCGGGTCCACCCCCGAGCCGTAGAGGTTCTCGTCGTCGAGCATCACCTTGCCCTCGACCCGGCCGCCGGGGGTGACCTCGTGCATCCGGTTGAGGGTGCGCAGGAAGGTGGACTTGCCGCAGCCCGACGGGCCGATGAAGGCGGTCACCGAGCGGGGCTCGACGGTCATCGAGATGTCCTCGATGGCTTTGTGGCTGCCGTAGTAGGCGGTGAGCCCGCTGACGTCGATGCGCTTGGCCATGTGAATCACTTCTCTTCTTCTCGGCCTCAGCGGCCGGACTTCGGGGCCTTCCAGCGGGCGATGCCGCGGGCCACCAGGTTCAGGATCATGACGAAGGCAATGAGCACGAGCGCCGCTGCCCAGGCCCGGTTGAAGGAGGCCTCGTTGCCGAGCTGCCACTGCTCGTAGATGTAGTAGGGCAGCGACGACTGGGCGCCTTCGAACGGGTTGTTGTTGATCCCCGTGGCACCGAAGACCAGCAGCACGATGGGCGCGGACTCACCGGCGATACGAGCGACCGCGAGCATCACACCCGTGGTGATCCCGCCGATCGCGGTGGGCAGCACCACCTTGAGGATGGTGCGCCACTTGGGCACGCCGAGCGCGAGGGACGCCTCACGCAGCTCGTCCGGAACCAGCTTGAGCATTTCCTCGGTCGAGCGGACGACGATCGGCATCATCAGGATGGCCAGCGCCATGGCACCGGCGAAGCCCGAGTAGCTGAAGCCGAGAATGATGATCCAGAAGCTGAGGATGAACAGACCGGCGACGATCGAGGGGATGCCGGTCATCACGTCGACGAAGAAGGTGACGGCCTTGGCGAGCCGGCCGCGCCCGTACTCCACCAGGTAGATGGCGGTCAGCAGCCCGATCGGCACGGCGATGAGCGCGGCGAGGCCGACCTGCTCCAGGGTGCCGATGATCGCGTGGTACGCGCCACCGCCGGGCAGGATCGTCTGCACACCCTCCATGGAGTGGGCCAGGAAGTAGCCGTCGAGCACCGTCCGGCCCCGGTCGATGGTCTCCCAGATCAGGGAGAGCAGCGGGACGACGGCGAGCAGGAAGCAGACCCAGACCAGGCTGGTGGCCAGCCGGTTCTTGGCCTGCCGACTGCCCTCGACCACGGCGCCGGCGGCGTACGAGGCGATGATGAAGACCAGGGCGGCGAGCAGGCCCATCTGGAACGGATTGCCCATGCCGAGGGCGGTGCCGATGCCCGCTCCCAGGGCCAGCGAGACCACGACCAGGGCGTACGGGGCCCATCCGGGCAGCCGGGCCTGCTGGAGGCTCGAGCCGTGGTGCGCGTTCTTGTCAACGACAGTGCTCATGCGGCGGTCCCCGAGTACTCCTTGCGGCGGGCGATGATCATTCGCGCGGCGCCGTTGACCAGCAGAGTGATGACGAACAGCACCAGACCGGAGGCGATCAGCGCGTCACGGCCGTCGTTACCGGCTTCCTTGAAGCGGCTGGCGATGTTCTGGGCGAAGGTGCCTCCGCCCCCGTCCAGCAGGCTGGTCTCGATCAGGAAGTTGGGGGACAGCACGGTGGCGACCGCCATGGTCTCGCCGAGCGCGCGGCCCAGACCCAGCATGGAGGCGCTGATGATGCCGGAGCGGCCGAACGGGAGGACGGCCATCCGGATGACCTCCCAGCGGGTGGCGCCGAGCGCCAGCGCCGCCTCCTCGTGCATCTTCGGGACCTGCCGGAACACCTCGCGGCTCACGCTGGTGACGATCGGCAGGATCATGATCGCCAGCAGGATGCCGACGGTGAACAGGGAGCGTGCGGGGCCGCCCTGGTAGCTGAGGATCCCGGTCCAGCCCAGGTAGTCGTCGAACCAGGTGTACAGGCCGGTCAGATGCGGCACGAGGAAGAGCGCGCCCCACAGGCCGTAGACGATGCTGGGGACCGCGGCGAGCAGGTCGATCACATAGGCGACCGGGGTGGCCAGCGGGCGCGGCGCGTAGTGCGAGATGAACAGCGCGATGCCCACCGCGATCGGGACCGCGATGACCATGGCGATGATCGAGCTGACCACCGTGCCGTAGGCGAGGACGGCGATGCCGAACCGCATCGGCGAGGAGCCGGTGTTCCACTCGAAGTAGGTGAGGAAGTTGGCCTCGTCCTTGGAGATCGCGATGGCGGCGCGGTAGGTGAGGAAGGCCGCGATGGCCGCCATGATCACCAGCAGAGCGATACCGGAACCCCGGGAGAGGCCGAGGAAGATCTTGTCACCGGCGCGGCCGGTGGAGCGGTTCCGGACCTTTGATGGTGACTCTGCGGCTGATGACGTGGGTTCTATATCCGTTTTCATGGGTTCTCCGGTCTGCGGAGCCTGCCGCGGAGGAGGCTCCTGGTGCGGCGGTGCACCGGACGATGCGGCTGACTCCGTCGTGGCGATCACCACGACGGAGTCAGCCGCACTCGGGTCAGGAGAGGCTCTTGACGCTCTCGCGGACCTTGTTGGCGATCTCGGTCGGCAGCGGGGCGTAGCCCAGCTCCTTCAGCGAGGTCTGGCCGTCCTCACTGGCGACGTAGGTCAGGAAGGACTTGGTCGCGGCGAGGGTGCTCGCCTTGTTGCCCTTGTCACAGGCGATCTCGTAGGTGACCAGGGTGATCGGGTAGGCGCCGTCAGCCTTGGTGTCGTAGGCCAGGTCCAGGGCCAGGTCGCTGCCGGTGCCCTTGACCTTGGCCTCGGAGATGGCCTTGGAGGCGTTCTCGACGGTGGCCTGGACCGGGGCGGAGGCGCCGGTGTTCAGGTCGACGGTCTTGATGCTGTTCGCGGTCGCGTAGGAGAGCTCGAAGTAAGAGATCGAGCCCGAGACCTGCTTGACCTGCGAGGAGACACCGGAGGAGCCGTCGGCCGACTGGCCGCCCTCGCCCTCCCACGCCTTGCCCGGCTCATGCGGCCACGCCTTGGGCGCGGCGGCCTTGAGGTACTTGGTGAAGTTGTCCGTGGTGCCGGACTCGTCGGAGCGGTGGAACGCCTGGATCTTGAGGCTCGGAAGCTTCGCGTCCTTGTTCAGCGCCTTGATCGCGGGGTCGTCCCACTTCTTGATCTCGGAGTTGAAGATCTTGCCGAGGACCTCGGCGTTCAGCGTCAGCTTGTCCACGCCGGGCACGTTGAAGCCGACGGCGATCGGGCCGCCGACCATCGGCAGGTCAATGGCCTTGCCGCCCTTGCAGATCCTCTCCGAGGACTTGACCTCTTCGGGCTTCAGCGCCGAGTCGGAACCCGCGAAGGCGGTCTTGCCCTGGAGGAACTCCTGGATGCCCGCGCCCGAGCCGGTGGCCTTGTAGTTGAGCTTGGTGTCCTTGCAGGCCTCGCCATAGGTCTTGATCCACAGGTCCATGGCGTTCTTCTGCGCGGAGGAGCCGGAGGCCAGCAGCTGCCCCTTGCCGTCGCACTTGATGTTGGTGGCGGCCTTGGAGCCGCCACCGCCGCCACCACCGCTGTTGTCGTCGGAGCCGCACGCCGTGAGGACAAGGGCGCCGGAGACAGCGAGGGCACCGGCGGCGATGGCGCGAAGCCGGTTCTTGCGCTGAAGCTTCACTTTCGGGAGTTCCTTCCAGAAGCCGCCGGTTGGGGGACGGCGCGCGAGATGGGTGGAGCGCACTTGGTTGCGGCGTGCGCCGGAGCCGTTCTCGGCTCACGCTCAGTAGGGCCGAAATTAGGCAGATCAGGTGAAGCGGCCTGAGGGGGTGAGTTAACGGACGGTGAACCTCGGCCGTCAGTGTGGTGGCCATGTCACGGCCAGGTCACGGCTGGATCGCAGCGTGGACGACCTCCCCGCGGAGGTCGCCCGAGGCCCGTCGGACACCTGTGCGGCACCCGTCCGGTGAACCGGATCGGGGTGGCTGCTGGCGTAACCGCCGCGTGTCTCTGTCGGATTGCGGTACGGCATGTCACTATCCGTCCCTACGTGCCGGTACGTCAGGTCTGGCGCGCGAGAGCGACAGGAGCGCGCACGGCCGGAACCGAACGAGAGGAGACCGGGAGTGAGGCGGGACGGGAGAGGGAGGGGTGTGAGCGTCGCCGCGGCCACCGCACTCGTCTGCGCGCTGGGGCTGTCGGCCGTGCCGGAGACGGCGTACGCCGCGCCCGGCGAGCCGGGGCCGACGCCGGGCGGCGGGGCCGGTGGCGGGACCGGTGGTGGCGGAAGCGGGGACCGGAGCCTGGAGGCGGTCCGTCAGGAGGTCGAGGGGCTCTACCGCAAGGCGGAGTCCGCCACCGACGCGTACAACCTGGCACGGGAGAAACAGGCCCGGCAGGAGAAATCCATCCTGAGGATCGCCCGAGCCGTGGTGAAGGCCCAGAAGGAGATGGCCGGACTGCGCAAGCGGGCCGGGGCGATGGCCCGGGCCCAGTACCGGGGCGGCGGGATGCCCGCGGAGGCGCGGCTGTTCCTCAACGGCGACCCGGGTGACTTCCTCGACGGCGTCACGCTCGCGCGCAAGGGTGAGAAGGCGACCCACGGTCTGATCGGCCGTCTGGCGCGTACCCAGGTGGCGCTGGACCGCTACGCCGAGTCGGCCTCGCAGGAGTGGGAACGGCTGGACCGGAGCCGGGCGAAGAAGGCGGCCGCGAAGAAGGAGATCCTGCGCAAGCTGGCCCGGGCACAGCGGTTGGAGTCCCGGCTGGCGAAGGACGAGCGGGAGCGGCTGCGCCGGCTGGAGGAGGACAAGGCCCGTGGCGCACAGGCGAAGTGGCTGGACACCGGGATACTGCGGGAGCTCGGCGGCGGCGCCACCGCGAGGGGCGGCCGCGCGGTCGACTTCGCGAAGGACCAGCTCGGCAAGGACTATGTGTGGGGCGCGGTGGGCCCGAACACCTATGACTGTTCGGGGCTGACCCAGCGGGCGTGGGCGGCGGCCGGCCGGGCGATCCCGCGGACCTCGCAGGAGCAGTGGCGGCTGCTGCCGAAGGTGGGCGTGAAGGACATGCGCCCGGGCGACCTGATCATCTACTTCCGGGACGCGAGCCATGTGGGGATGTACGTGGGCAGCGGCGCGATGATCCACGCCCCCCGCCCGGGCCGCCAGGTGACGGTCGCGGGCGCGGGCTCGATGCCGATCCTGGGCGTGGTGCGGCCGGACGCGAAGTAGGCACCGGCCACCAAGGGCTCAGGCCGGCGGAAGTTCGTTCAGGGCCGTCTCGAAGGCGTCGTACGCACGCTGGTCGAAGAGGACGAAACGGGCCTCGGTGGCCGAAGTGTCCGTATCGCGCACGGTGGTGAGCGCGATCCGGGCGGCGTCGTCGAGGGGCCAGCGGTAGACGCCGGTGGAGACGGCCGGGAAGGCGACCGTACGGGCGCCCAGTTCATCGGCGACCCGCAGTGACTCGCGGTAGCAGGAGGCGAGGGTGGCCGAGCGGTCCTCGGTCGCGGAGAAGACCGGCCCGACCGTATGGATCACCCAGCGGGCGGGCAGCCGGCCGGCCGTGGTGGCGACCGCCTCACCGGCCGGAAGGCCCTTGCCGTAGCGAGACGCGCGCAGATCGCGGCATTCATCCAGAATGTCGGATCCGCCCCGCCGATGGATGGCTCCGTCGACGCCACCCCCTCCCAACAGGGAGGAGTTGGCCGCGTTCACGACCGCGTCGACGCTCTGCTCGGTGATATCGCCCAGCACTAGCGTGATGTTCGTCATCTCGGGATTGTCTCCCGGGCCGCCAAGTGCCGCATGACGTGGGGCATATGACAAAAGTCCGTGCCTGGAGGTCATTCCGTGAAACGGCCGCCTAGCGCTAAGGTCGCCTGGCAGTATCCGGTACCCGCGCTCCGGCGTCGCTGAAACCGACCAGTCGGTGTGCGTACCGGGATCCCATGTGCGCTCCACCGTCGGCGGGGCGCGCCCTCGGGGGGAGGGAAGGAATCGAGCGATGTCCGTACCCGTGCCGAGGCAACGGGAGGCACCGGCCCAGTCGGCCGGTCACGCCACCCTGCCCGACAACGGGCTCACCCTGCTGGTGATCGAGGACGATCCGTCCGGTGCCTTCAACGTTCCCGAGATGCTGGACACCGAGGGTAACCGGGTCCGCATCCGTACGGCCCGCAACCTCACCGAGGCCACCCGGCTGCTCACCGACGGGGTGCAGTGCATCCTCCTGGCCCTGCCGGGCCCGTGCCACGACGGCGTGGACTCGCTGGCCACGCTGCGCGAGGTGCTGAGGCTCGCGCCCTCGCACGCCGTCCTCGTGCTCACCGCCGAGGACGACGCCGAGCGCGCCGCCGAGGCGGTGCGGGTGGGTGCCCAGGACTTCCTCTTCCGCGGCGAGCTGGACGGCCGGATCCTCAGCCGCGCCATCCGCTACGCCGTCGAGCGCAAACGCTCCGACCTCGCCCAGCGCCAGCTCACCGAGTCGCGGCTGCGCGCCCAGGAGAACGCCCGGCTGGAGCGCGGACTGCTGCCCACCCCGCTGCTGGACGGCTCGGGGCTGCGCTTCGCCGCCCGCTACCGGCCCGGCCGCAGCCGGGCCCTGCTCGGCGGCGACTTCTACGACACCGTCCGCACCCCGGACGGTACGGTCCACGCGATGATCGGCGACGTCTGCGGGCACGGCCCGGACGAGGCCGCCCTCGGCGTCGAGCTGCGGATCGCCTGGCGCGCCCTGACCTTCGCCGGGCTCTGCGGCGATCAGCTGCTCGGCACCCTTCAGCAGGTGCTGGAGAACGAACGCCCCGACGATGAGATCTTCGCCACACTGTGCACGGTCGACATCACCCCGGACGGCCACCGGGCCGGGGTCTGCCTGGCCGGGCACCCCTCACCGCTGGCCATCCGCCCGAGCATGGCGCCCCGGCTGCTGCCGACCGACGAGAACGGCCCGGCGCTGGGCCTGCTGCCGAACGCCCGCTGGCCGCGCCGCGAGGTCGAGCTCGGCGGGGCGTGGAGCCTGATGATGTACACCGACGGGCTGATCGAGGGCCGCGTCGGGCAGGGGGTGCAGCGGCTCGGCCAGGAGGGGATGGTCGAGATCGTGGCGCGCCAGGTCGCGGAGGGACGGCGCGGTGAGGAACTGCTGGACGCCACCGTCACCGAGGTACGGTCGCTGAACGGCGGGGAGCTGACCGACGATCTGGCGGTGCTGCTGCTGGACCGCGGCTGACCGGCCGCGGCCCGTTATGAGGTCGCTCGTGCCCGCTGTCGGCCGTTGCCGCTATCGGCCGTTGAAGGGTCCGTAAGGGCCGTCCGAGCTGGAGCCACGGCCGCGCGGCCAGCGACGGCCACCGCCGGAGACCTGCCGCAGCGCGGGGCGGACATCGACGATGTACACGATCGTCGCGATCAGCCCGATGATCGGCAGGAAGTCCAGGATTCCCATGAAGAAGTTCACCGCGGCCGCGAGCCCGAGGATGATCAACCAGAATGCCTTGGTCTGCTTGTCCGCCGCTCGATACGCGTCCTCCCGGCGGATCGCCGAGTCGACGAAGGCGAAGAGGCTGAAGAGGAGCAGGGCCCAGGAGACCCAGTACATCAGCTTGCCGAAGCCTTCAACCAGCACGCCGTCCACCGCCTAGAAGATATGTATGGGAAGCGTCTCTGCGGGCCACCGTACCCGCCCACCGGGCCGGGCACGCAGGGTATACCCGGCGTACCCGGCCCGGTCGTGGACGTGCGCGCCTCAGCCGGCCGACTTCGGCTCCGGCTTCTTGGCGGCGGTGGCGGGCTTGTTGCCGCGGGCCGGGGCCTTCTTGGCCTGGGAGGCCGACGAGGCCGCGGACGCCTGGGCGCCCGAGTGGCCGGAGCCGCTCGACGCGGCCGGGGTGGCCGGCTTGGCCGGGGACTTCGGCGCCTCCTTGGACGAGTCCATGGCGACCGACTGCGCCGGCGCCTTGGACCGGGCGGCGTGGCCGTCCCGCTCCCCCTTGGGCTCGATCGCGTCGGCGATGTCGACGACCTCGTCCGCCGCCTCACCGCGCCAGGTCCGCACGACGTCCTGGCCGTGCTCGGCCACCTCGTCGTACCGCTCCCGCGCCTTCACGGCCAGCTCGGCGGCCCGGCCCACACCCTGGAGGGCGAGCTCCTGCGCCGTGTCGCGCAGCCGCTTGATGTCGGTGTCGAGCGTGCCCAGCATCTCGGTGAGCTTGTTCTGGGCGCCCTTGGCCTGCTGGGAGACCCGCTCCTGCATGACCTTGGGGTCGGTGTTGCGCACCGCGTTCAGGCGCTCCGGGGCCTCCGCGACGATCTTCTCGACGAACGACGGCACCTCCTTGAGCTTCTGGGCGGCGATGTCGGCCGTGCCCGCCATGAAGTACAGCGGGGTCGGGTCGGTGAGGGTCTTGCGTACGTCGTCGGTGATGGCCATGGTGATGGTCCTCCCGGATCAGTTCGAGGGTGCGGCGACGTCGGCGCCGGTGTCGGGGGTGTCGGAGGCGTCGTCCGAGGCGGTCTGGAGCCCGTTCTCCTTGCGGAAGGACTCGTAGATCTGCAGCAGGACCTGCTTCTGCCGCTCGTTGATCGAGGGATCGGCGAGTATCACGCTGCGCACCTCGGTCTCTTCGCGGTCCCGCTCGTCGAGGATCCCCGCCTGTACGTACAGGGTCTCGGCGGATATCCGCAGCGCCTTCGCCAGCTGCTGCAGGATCTCGGCGCTCGGCTTGCGCAGCCCGCGCTCGATCTGGCTGAGGTACGGATTGGACACCCCGGCCGCATCGGCCAGCTGCCGCAGCGACAGCTGCGCGCTGCGCCGCTGCTCGCGCAGGAACCCGCCGAGGTTGCCGACGTTGAGTGATGCCATGCCTCGATGCTGCAACAGGTGTGCTAACTATTGCAAGCATTTGCTTGCAATAGTGGTGCGTGTCATGTGGGGGCCGTCGGTGTGACCCGGTCGGTGTGGCCCCAGCGGGTCGTCCGGTCGGGTGCGATCTCGTCGGTGCGACTTCGTGAAAGAAATTTTCGTGAGGTCTGTCGATCCGGGCGGAGCTCGTTCGACGCAGGGGTGAGAGGCAGGGCAAGCCCCCGGTCTCCGCCCCGAAATCTCGATCTCGTTTCGCAAGGAGTCACCATGCCGCGCTATCTGTCGATGATCCGCGTCGATGAGCAGAACGCCCCCGCCGAGGGCCCCAGCCCCGAGCTCATGGAGCGGATGGGCGAGCTGATCGAAGAGATGACCAAGGCCGGGGTCATGCTGGACACGGCCGGGCTCACCCCGACCTCCGACGGCACCCGGGTCACCTGGTCCGGCGGAAAGATCAGCTGCACCGACGGCCCCTTCACCGAGAGCAAGGAGGTTATCGGCGGCTACGCCCTGCTCCAGGCCAAGGACAAGGCCGAGGCGCTGGAGTGGACCAAGCGGTTCCTGCGGGTCCATGAGGAGTACTGGACCATCACCTGCGAGGTCCGTGAGGTTGTCGAGCCCTGAGCCGGTAACGCTTGCTCCGTCCCCTTGCGGCTGCTCTGATGGTGGCCGTGACGGCAGCAAGCCCGGCCGATGCGGCGAAAGCGGCTGAAAGCGCTCGGAGCGGCGCAACAGCTGACATCGCCAGAACGGTCGAAACGGTCTTCAGGATCGAGTCCGCGCGGATCATCGCAGGCGTCGCCCGCATCGTGCGGGACGTCGGACTGGCCGAGGAACTCGCGCAGGACGCCCTGGTCACCGCGCTGGAGCGGTGGCCGGAGTCGGGTGTTCCGGATAATCCGGGTGCCTGGCTCATGGCCACCGCCAAGCACCGTGCGATCGATCTCGTACGCCGTAAGGAGACCTACGCACGCAAGCTGGCGGAGGTCGGGCGGGCTCTGGAGGACATCTCACCGCCCGACCCGGCGGACCTCGCCCGGACCGCCGAGGACATCGACGACGATCTGCTGCGGCTGATCTTCACCGCGTGCCATCCCGTGCTGTCCACGCAGGCCCGGGTCGCGCTCACGCTGCGGCTGCTGGGCGGGCTGACGACGGAGGAGATCGCCCGCGCGTTCCTGGTCCCGGAGTCGACGGTCGCCCAGCGCATCGTCCGGGCCAAGCGGACCCTCGCCAAGGCCGAGGTCCCCTTCGAGGTGCCGTACGGCGAGGACCGAACCGCCCGGCTCTCCTCGGTCCTGGAGGTCGTCTACCTCGTCTTCAACGAGGGCTACTCCGCGACCGCGGGCGACGATCTGGTGCGCCCGGCCCTGTGCGAGGACGCGCTGCGCCTGGCACGGGTGCTGGCGGGGCTGCTGCCCCAGGAGCCCGAAGTGCATGGCCTGGTCTCGCTGCTGGAGTTCCAGTCCTCCCGGATCGCGGCGCGCACCGGCCCCGGCGGCGAGCCGGTGCTGCTCGCCGACCAGAACCGCACCAAGTGGAACCGCCTGCTCATCCGCCGGGGTGTCGAGGCCCTCCAGCGGGCGGGTCAGGGTCCGTACTCCCTCCAGGCCGCCATCGCCGCCTGTCACGCACGGGCGGTCCGGTACGAGGACACCGACTGGACGGCCATCGCCGCCCTCTACGGCCGGCTGATGGCGCTGACCCCGTCCCCGGTGGTCGAGCTCAACCGGGCGGTCGCCGTCGCGATGGCGGAGGGGCCCGCGGCGGGTCTGAAACTGGTCGAGGCACTGGCGGAGGAACCGGCCCTCAAGGGCTACCACCTGCTGCCGAGCGTCCGCGGGGATCTGCTGGAGCGACTGGGGCGGCATGAGGAGGCCCGGGCGGAGTTCGCCCGCGCGGCGGCCCTGACCCGTAACGCCCGTGAGCGGGCGCTGCTGCTGGAACGGTCGTCGGTCTGAGCTCTTGTCGGGCTGGAACGGTCGTCGGTCTGAGCTGATCTTGTCGGGCTGGTCCGATCTCGTCGGATTGAGTTGATCTTACGGTCTGGGCTGATCTTGTGGTTGGGGCGAAAAGGTGCGCATGCTGCCCCATGACCTCATCCTCTTCCTCATCCGCGCTCTCCTCGTCTTCGTTTTCCCGTCTCTCGTCACCGGCCGATCGGCTGGGCTTCGGGGCCATGCAGCTGCCGGGGCGGTGGAGCGGCCCCGCCGTCGAGCGGGCCATGGCCGTGGAGGTCGCACGGCGCGCCGTGGAGCTGGGCGTCCGTCATATCGACACCGCCGCCTTCTACTTCTCCGCCACCGAACGGGCCAACGACATCCTGCGCGAGGCCCTGCACCCGTACCCCGGGCACCTCACCATCGCCACCAAGATCGGGCCGCTGCGCACCGCGACCGGGGAGATGTACGCGGAGGCGCGGCCGGAGCAGCTGCGGGGGCTGGTGGAGGAGAACCTGCGGCAGCTGGGCGTGGACGCCCTCGACCTGGTCCACCTGCGGGTGGGGCGGCTCAAGGCGGTGGGCGGGGTGCCGATCGGGGAGCGGTTCGGCGCGCTGGCCGCACTGCGGGAGGAGGGGCTGGTGCGGGAGCTCGGGGTGAGCAATGTGAGCGCCGAGCAGCTCGCCGAGGCCCGTGCGATCGCGCCCGTGGCGGCGGTGCAGAACCGGTTCGGGGTGCTCGACCAGGCCGACGGGGCGCTGGTGGACGAGTGTGCCGCGGCCGGGATCGCCTATATGCCGTTCTTCGCGCTGGGCGGCGGCCACACCGGCCTGGACGACGAGAATCTGCGGACGGTCGCGGAGCGGCACGGCGCGACCGCGCATCAGATCGCCCTCGCCTGGGGCCTCGCCCGCTCGCCCGCGATCATCCAGATCCCCGGCACCAGCTCACTGGCCCACCTCGAGGAGAACATGGCGGCGGCGCGGATCGCCCTCGACGAGGACGACATGGCGCTGCTGAGGCCGGTGGCGTCGGCGGGCTGACGCGAGGCGGGGCGGGCTGACGCGGGGCGGGCGGGCCGGGCGGCACCGGCGGGACGGGCCGTGACCTGGGCGCGGGGCCGTTGTCGTACCCCCGTGGTCGAATGAACGAAAGGTGGGCGCGGAGTGCGCCGACGGCGGGAGGTGGGCGATGCCCGGTGGGACGAGCGGGGTGCGGGTGCGGCTCGAGCCGTGGGAGGACAGCGTGCTCTGCCTTGAGCTGCTGCGCCGCGTCAACGGCCCGGAGATGACGAGCTACCTGGGCGGACCGGAGAGCGAGGAGCAGATCCTGGTCCGCCACCGGCGGTATGCCCAGCTGACCGGGCCGGGCGCCGGGCGGATGTACCGGATCGTGCTGCCGGAGGGGGACGAGACGGCAGGCAGCATCGGGTACTGGGAGCGGGAGTGGCGGGGTGAGCCGGTGTACGAGACCGGCTGGGCCGTGCTGCCGCCGTTCCAGGGGCGGGGGATCGCGGCCGCGGCCGCTGGGGAGGTGGCGCGGGCGGCCGCGGCGCAGCGGACCCATCGGCATCTGCACGCCTATCCGTCCGTCGGCCACCCCGCGTCGAACGGGGTGTGCCGCAAGGCCGGGTTCACGCTGCTCGGCGAGTGCGAGTTCGAGTATCCGGTGGGGACGATGATGCGGTGCAACGACTGGCGGCTGGAGCTGTGGCCGCCCTCCTAGGGCCCTTCTGACGGATCTCCGCGGCGTCGCGACGCCCAGCACGCCCTCTCGCCCCACCGCGCGAAAACCCAAGTAGCTCCGCTACGAGGGCTTCCGCGCGGCACGCCGAGAGCACGCACCGGACGCCGCTCCTTCCTCCACGGAGATCCGTCAGAAGGACCCTAGCCGTTCAGGGCGCTCCCGGTGTCCTGGGCGCCTTCGGCGGCCGGGGTGCGGGGTGGTGCGTAGTGCACGGAGAGGCCGGTGCGGCCCGGCAGGAGGTCGGGGCGGAGCACCAGGCGCTCGTCGTAGTCCCCGCCGTTCTGACGGCGGAACGGAATCGGCTCCTCGGTCGGCAGGGCGGCCAGCCGCTTCCGCAGCTCGGCGACATGGGTTTCGTACGCCTCGGCCGGGACCCGGTCCGCGCCGTACACCACATACGGCGGCAGCACGGACATCCCGCTGTACCAGAAGGTGCCGTGGTGCAGCGGGAACAGCAGATCACCGAGCTCGCCGTTGACACCGCGCGGGCCCATGGTGGCCTCGGGCGCCCCGGCGGTCAGCACCACCATGGCGCGCTTACCGGCCAGCTTGCCGTCCCCGTAGCGCAGGGTGCGGCCGTCCGGCCCGATGACCCCGTAGGCGAAACCCTTGACGAAGACGCGGTCGAACCAGCCCTTGAGGATGGCGGGCATGCCGTACCACCACAGCGGGAACTGCACGACGAGCGCATCGGCCCAGGCGATCTTCTCCTGTTCGACGCGGATGTCCTCGCTGAGCGTCCCCGTGTCATGGGCGCGCCGCGAGGCGGCCCCGACGATGAGGCGTTCGTCCGCGTCATGCCGGAAGTCGGCGCCGTCCACCACGGGATTCCAGCGCATCGCGTAGAGATCGGACAGTTGGTACTCATGGCCCGCCTCGCGCAGGGCGCGCAGCCCCTCGTCGCGCAACGCCCCGCTGAGGGAGCGCTGTTCGGGGTGGGCGAATATCCACAGCACGTTCATGCCCACCATGCTCGGAAATCGGCCCCGGAGCCGACGAGTGGCCGGATGGCCAGGATGTACAAGGATCTGGCCAGTAATCTGGCCAGTCCCTGATCCGGGCGGTCAGCTCCGCGCGCTGATCAGCGCCTCCACTCCGTCGAGGATCCGCTCCAGGCCGAAGACGAACTCGTCGTCGGGGCCGCCCGGGGTGTCGAACTCCCCCGTCCGCAGCGCCGCCGTCACCGCCGGGAAGCGCTCGGCGTCGGTCAGCTTCTCCAGCAGCTTGGCCCAGGACGTCATCGAGGACTCAAGGCTCTGCCCCTTGCGGCGGTGGGCCGCCAGCAGGTCGAAGGTCATCCGCGCCTCGTTCCGGACAAAGCCGCTGACCAGCATCAGCACGGAGACCTTCTCGCCCTCGCTGAGGTTGGTGTGGCGCAGACAGCCCAGCCCGCGCTCCATCCAGGCCACCGAGTTGGGCGTCGAGGGCGGGGCGCTGATCGGGACGTTCACCGCCCACGGGTGGCGGGCGTAGGCGGCGCGCAGCGCCCAGGCCCAGTCGCTGAACCCGGTCCGCCAGTCCTTCGCCGGTTCGCCGGGCGGCGGCGGGCCGTAGGCCGCGTCCTCCATCAGCGTCAGCAGCTCGTCCTTGGCCGAGACATAGCGGTACAGGGACATCGTGGAGACGCCCAGCTCGGACGCGACCCGGCTCATGGAGACCGCGCCGAGGCCGTCCGCCGAGGCGATACCGACGGCGGCGTCGACGATCCGGCCCAGGGTCAGACCGGGGCGGGGCCCCTTGCCCGGGCGTTCCCGCAGTCCCCAGGCGGCCTCGATGCTCGCCGGCAGGCCGGTGCCGCTGTCCTCGGTGGCCATGGCCTCGGGACCCTCCGTATCTACGTGCGCTGATGGTGGCTCGATTGACCGCCATCCTAGAGTTGTGTATACCCTACGCAGTAGTGTGTATGGCATACGCAGAAAGCGGAGCGGGGGGAATCATGGCCCAACGACCAGTCATCGAGGCGAGCGGCCTCGAGAAGTCCTTCGGGGCGGTGAAGGTGCTCAGGGGCGTCGATCTGTCGGTCGCGCCCGGCAGCGTCTTCGCGCTGCTCGGCCCCAACGGGGCGGGCAAGACCACGACCGTGCGGATCCTGGCCACGCTGACGCCACCGGACGCCGGGCGGGCCCGCGTCGCGGGCTTCGACGTCGTCGCAGACCGCCGCCGGGTCCGCCGCGCCATCAGCCTCACCGGGCAGTACGCCGCGGTGGACGAGGCGCAGACCGGCGAGGAGAACCTGCGGATGATGGGGCGGCTGACCCGGCTCGACCGCGCCGGGGCCCGCGGCCGGGCACACGAACTGCTCGAGCGCTTCGACCTCACCGGCGCCGCCCGCCGCACCGTGGGCACCTACTCGGGCGGGATGCGCCGCCGACTCGACCTCGCCGCGGGCCTGGTCGGCCACCCCGAGGTGATCTTCCTCGACGAGCCGACCACCGGACTCGACCCGCGCAGCCGACAGGCCATGTGGGAGGTGGTCAAGGGGCTGGTGACGGACGGGGTGACGGTCTTCCTCACCACCCAGTACCTGGAGGAGGCCGACCAACTCGCCGACCGAGTCGCCGTGGTGGACGACGGCCGGGTGGTGGCCGAGGGCACCCCGGCCGAGCTGAAGGAGCGCGTGGCCGGGCAGCGGCTGGACCTGACGCTCGGCGATGTCGCGGCGTACGAGACGGCCGCGCGCCAACTCGGCGTACGGCTCGTCTGGAGCGACGCCGACCGGCTGACGCTGGGCGTCGCGACGGACGGCAGCGCCGCCCATGTGCGGACCCTGCTCGACGAGATCGACCCCGAGCGCCGCGCCGTGGACCGCTTCACCGTGCACAGCGCCACGCTCGACGATGTCTTCATGGCCCTGACCGGCCATGACGCCGGGGGCGGGAGCCGTTGCGCCAGGGGAGAGAGCGCCGCGGGGGAGAAGGAGACGGCCGGTGTCTGACGCGATCGTCCTGACCGGCCGCACCATCCGCCTGAGCAGGCGCAATCTCGACGCGGTACTCACCGCCATGCTGCTGCCGATCATGCTGATGCTGGTCTTCGTCTACTTCTTCGGCGGCGCCATCCACACCGGCACCGAGTACGTCACCTATGTCGTCCCCGGGGTGATGCTGCTGTGCGCGGGCTTCGGCTCGGCCAATACGGCAGTCACCGTCACCAATGACATGGCCGGTGGCATCATCGACCGCTTCCGGTCGCTGGACATCGGCGGCACCCCGATCCTGGCGGGCCATGTGGCCGCGAGCGTGCTGCGCAACACGGTCGCGACCGCGATCGTCTTCGGGGTGGCCTTCCTCATCGGCTTCCGTCCGGCCGCCGGTCCGCTCGACTGGCTGGCCGTGGCCGGGATCCTGCTGATGTTCATCCTCGCCATCTCCTGGCTGTCGGCCTGCTTCGGCCTGATCGCCAGGTCGCCGGAGGCGGCGGGCGGGTTCACCTTCATGATGATGTTCCTGCCGTATCCCAGCAGCGCGTTCGTGCCCATCGACACCATGCCGGGCTGGCTGCACGGGTTCGCGGAGCATCAGCCGATCACCCCGGTCATCGAGGCCCTGCGAGGGCTGCTGCTGGACCGGCCGGTCGGCGACAGCGCCTGGCAGGCCCTGGTCTGGTGCGGCGGAATCCTGGTGGTGGCGACCGGGCTGTCGGGCGTGCTCTTCCGCCGTCGCACCGGCTGAGCCGCGCAGCCGTCGCACCGGCTGAGATGCGGAGCCGCCGCACCGGCTGAGCCGCGGAGGCGCCGCACCGCCTGAGCCTATGAGCCGCTGAGCCGCGTTCCCGGCGGCGCCGTCGACGGGGGTCGGCGCCGCCGGGCGGATCAGCTGCCGTACGGGTGGGTGGTGCGGGCCGTGCGCAGGGCCCGCGCCCACCAGGTGAGCTGGTCGAGCATCGCCCCGGCGGCGGTGTCCGGGCCCTCGGGGTCCTTCAGCCGGCCGTCCTCTCCGAACAGCCCGCCCGCGTTGTGGAAGCTGACCGTGTCGCGGACGGTCACGGCGTGGACCTCGGCGAAGACCGGCCGCAGATGCTCGACCGCGCGCAGGCCCCCGGAGATGCCGCCGTAGGAGACAAAGCCGACCGGCTTGGCCTGCCACTGGGTGAAGTGCCAGTCGATCGCGTTCTTGAGGGAAGCGGGGTAGCTGTGGTTGTACTCGGGTGTGACCACGGTGAACGCGTCGGCCGCGTCCAGCCGGGGCGTCACGGCCTCCAGGGCCGCGACGTCCTCGGGGCCGGGACGGTGGGTGAGGGCCGTCGGCAGCGGGGTCTCGGCCAGGTCCACGATGTCGACGGTCATATCGGAGCGGAGCGTCGCATGACCGGCGAACCAGTCCGCGACCTTCGGCCCGAAGCGGCCGTCGCGGGTGCTGCCGATGATGATGGCGAGCCGGATGGGGGAGTCGGTGTCGGTGGCGGACGCGGGCGTGGTGGTTGCCGTCAGGACGGCGGTGTCTGTCGTCATGGGACGAGCCTCGGACTTAAACAAAGGTTGAAGTCAAGCTACTCTCGGCACTATGACGCAACTGACCTGGAAGACCCATGAGCTCACGGTCGGCGATCTCGCACAGCGCAGCGGGGTGCCCGCCTCCGCGCTGCGCTTCTATGAGCGCGAGGGGCTGATCCACAGCCGCCGCACCTCCGGCAACCAGCGCCGCTACACCCGCGACACCCTCCGCCGCGTGGCCTTCGTCCGCTCCTCGCAGCGCGTCGGCATCCCGCTGGCGAGGATCCGGGAAGTCCTCGGGCTCTTCCCCGAGGACCACGTCCTCACCAAGGAGGATTGGGCCCGGATCTCGGAGTGCTGGCGCGCGGATCTCAACGAGCGCATCGAGCAGCTGGAGAACCTCCGCGACCACCTCACCGACTGCATCGGCTGCGGCTGTCTGTCGATCGACAAGTGCGCGCTGGCGAACCCCTACGACCGGCTGGGCGAGCAGGGCACGGGCGCGCGCCGGCTGCTGAAGTCCGGCTGCTGAGCACCGGTCGGCTCAGAAGCCGTCGGGGCACCAGGGGCGGCGCGGGGTCCGCAGCAGTCGGTCCGCCAGCGCCGCGGCGCCCGGCCGCTCCTCCGCTATCCGGCCCAGTGAGACGAGCCGGACCGCCGATTCGTCGCCCAGCCACAGGGTGCTCAACTCGCCGATGTCCATGGTCAGATCGGCCGGACGGCCCGTGGTCGCACACGCCGCGCCGTCGGGGCCCGCCTCCAGGAAGTAGCGCCCCCCGGCCAGCCCGGCGGCGTCGCGCAGCTCGAGCACCAGAGAGCCCTCCGCCGGGTACGTACGGGTCTCCAGCAGCTGGGGCACATCCAGCGGGCGCAGCCACAGCCAGTCGGCATACATGGTGACCTGGGCCGCGCGGGGGTCGCCGAGCAGCAGCGGAAGCAGATCGTCCGGGGCGCGCCGGCCGGTGTTGACCCGGGTCACCCAGTCGACCGAGAGCAGGAAGTGCCACAGCGCCGCCTCGGCGGCCGGGGTGACCGTGGTCAGCTCGTGCACGGTGGCGGTGTTGTGCGGTCGTTTGTTGCCCTCCCAGCGGTCGTCCGCCGTGTAGGCGAGCAGTCCGTCCACCGAGCCGTCGGGGGAGCGGTAGAACACATAGAACGGCTCGGTCCAGGGACGGTTGGGGTACTGCCGCTGACCGGTGTTGGTCCGCCACCAGTGGTCCGGGCGGTCGATGGCGCCGTGCTGCTTGGCGCGCAGCCGCTCATGCAGGGCGGGGCCCAGCTTCCGCACCTCGTCGGCGTCGGCGAAGTCGACCCGGCCGCCGTCCACCGGAGCCGAGTGGCGTGGGTCGAGACCGGCCCGGGGGACGTCCACCTGCCATTCGGTGATCCAGGTGGCCGGACCGAAGCCGTACCGCCCGTAGATCGGGTACTCGGCCGCGATCAGGGTGGCCACCGCCTCGCCCCGCTCCTTGGCGGCGCGCAGATCGTGCTCCATCATCCGGCTGAGCAGACCCCGGCGGCGGTGGGTGGCCGACACCGCGACATTGCTGATCGCGTCGGCGGGGACATCCGCCCCGCCGACCGCCGTCAGCCGCTGTGCGAAGCTGCGGAAGGTGGCCACGCAGCGGCCCCCGTCGAAGACCCCCTGCGTACGGGACAGATCGATCTGCTCCCGCCGCAGCTCCACCTCCTCCTTCGGCGCCTCCGGCGGACGCAGAAAGCCGGTGTTGAGCGCGACGGTCCAGTTGGTGAGGTCGGAATCGGCGAGTGGGGTGCGGAGTTCGAGGGCCATGCGCACACGCTAAGCGTCGGCCGCCACCGGCCGCACGCCGATTTCCACAGCCCTCGGACCAGGTACTTTCATCACACCGCACCCTGTGGACAGCTCGGCGAGCACTCCGCGAGCACCCCGCCGGACGGCCCGTCGCCGCCTACGCCAGCAGGTCGTCCACCTGTGCCTCTCCCTCGCGGTACCGGCGGGCGATCTCCGCGCTGCAGCCGTCCGCCGTGCGCTGCAGCTCCTGCCGCCGCCGCGACACCTGCCGCTCATGGCCGACGAGGCGGGCCATCGCGCCGTGCAGCTCCTCGTCCGTACGGGCCCGCAGATCCGACAGGCCCACCTCGGCCAGCATCTCCTCGGCCAGCCGCTCGTACTCCGCGTCCTGTGGCGTCCCGAGCGTGACATGCCGGGCCGAGGAGCGGTGCCGTGAGGGGAGATCCGCGAGGATCTCCGGCAGCCGGTCCACCAGCGCGGCGGGCGGCTGGGCCGCTGCCGCCGCGGGCGCCGGGTCACGGCGGTGGCCCAGCTCGGCGCGGAGGATGTCGATCCGCCCCTGGAGCAGTCTGCGCAGATAGCTCAGATCCGCCTCCTCACGCTGTACCGAGCGGCGCAGCGACCGCAGCTCCGGCAACTGCAATGCGTTCAGACCGCTCGCCGCCGCCGACGTGGATGTCACGGCCGGCGCCGTCACGGCGGCGGAGTCGGCCAGTCGCCCGCCGCGCTGGCTCGGCGGCCGTGGCGGCAGCAGGCCCTCGGTGGCCGTGGGCTGGCCGGTGCCCGATGTGGTCATTGGTGTCCGTCCCCTCCAGCGATGCGTCGTTCTCGCAGTTCCTGCCCGCCTGCACCGCCTGCACGCATCGTGCCACCAGTGATGCTCCCTGTGCAGCGGCTCTCCACCCGATCGGCCCCGGATGGACGCACGGCATGATGGTCGCCATGCGTGCTGTGGTACAGAGAGTGGACGGGGCGAGCGTCGTCGTGGACGGCGAGACGGTCGGCGAGATCGTCGGTGAGGGGCTGTGCGTACTGGTCGGGGTGACACATGACGACACCCCGGAGAAGGCGGCCCAGCTCGCCCGCAAGCTGTGGTCCGTAAGGATGCTCCGCGACGAGAGGTCCTGCTCGGACCTGGACGCTCCGCTGCTGGTCATCAGCCAGTTCACGCTCTACGGCGACGCCCGTAAGGGGCGCCGTCCCACCTGGAACGCGGCGGCGCCCGGCGGGGTCGCCGAACCGCTCGTCGACGAGGTGGTGGCACAGCTGCGGAAGCTGGGCGCGCACGTGGAAACGGGCCGGTTCGGAGCGGCCATGAAGGTCTCGCTCACGAACGACGGCCCGTTCACGGTGCTCGTCGAGGTCTAGCCGAACCGCGAGGCCCGGCGGACCGGCGGTGGGTTCACGGCCCGGCGGACCGGCGGTGGGTTCACGGCTCCACGACCGTCTCCTGCGCGGCGGCCGTGGAGTCCGCGATCAGGTCCGCGTCCACCGGCACATTGCGCTTGACCAGCGCCAGGGCGATCGGCCCCAGCTCGTGGTGGCGGGCAGAGGAGGTGATGAACCCCAGCTGGCGGCCCTCCTCGCCCTCCGAGGCCAGCCGTATGGGCGCGCCGTGGGACGGCAGGGTCACCTCGCTGCCGTCGAGGTGGAGGAAGACCAGCCGGCGCGGTGGCTTCCCCAGGTTCTGCACCCGGGCGACGGTCTCCTGGCCGCGGTAGCAGCCCTTCTGGAGATGGACGGCGGAGCCGATCCAGCCCAGCTCGTGCGGGATGGTGCGGTGGTCGGTCTCCAGGCCGACCCGCGGCCGGTGGGCCTCGACCCGCAGCGCCTCGTACGCCAGCACTCCGATCGGCGGGCCGCTCTCCTCGGCGAAGGCGGTAAGGCGCTCACGGGGCAGGAAGAGGTCCCGGCCGTGCGGGGTCTCGCGGACGACGGCGTCCTCGGGGGCCTCGGTGATGCTGCCGGCCGGGAGGTGGACGACCGCGTACTCGTCGGTGCGGTCCGCGATGTCCACCCGGTAGAAGAACTTCATGCTCTCCAGGTAGGCGATCAGATCGCCCTGGCTGTCGGGCTCCACATGGGCCCAGGTGGTCTCGCCGTCGTCGACGAGGTAGAGCGCGTGTTCGATGTGGCCGTGGGCGGAGAGGATCAGGGCTTCGGTGGCCTGGCCCGGCGGTAGTTCGCTGACGTGCTGGGTGAGCAGCAGATGCAGCCAGCTGAGCCGGTCGGCACCGCTGACCGTGACCACTCCGCGGTGCGAGAGGTCCACGAAGCCGGTGCCGTCGGCGAGCGCGCGCTGCTCGCGGAACAGGTCGCCGTAGTGGGCGGCGACGCCTTCGTCGGGGCCCTCGCCGGGGACGGCGCCGGGCAGCGACAGCAAAGGGCTCTTCATGAACTCAGCCTACGACCTGCGGGCCCGGCCCTCACCGGAGCGGTTTTCGACGCCGTCTCCAGCGAGCTGTCCGGGGTCTCCCCCAGCCTCTCCGGCGCGCTGCCGGGCGGAGCAGGAGGCACACCGGCCGAAGATCGCGAAGTGCTTCAGATCGGTGTCGAAGCCGAAGTCCGCCCGGAGCTGCCGGGTGAAGGCGTCGGCCACGGAGACATCGGCCTCGATCACATCCGTGCAGTCCCGGCACACCATATGGATGTGATGGTGCCGGTCGGCCAGGTGGTACGTGGGGGCGCCGTGGCCGAGATGGGCATGGCTGACCAGGCCCAGCTCCTCCAGCAGCTCCAGCGTGCGATAGACCGTGGAGATGTTGACGCCGCTCGCGGTGCGGCGCACCTCGGTGAGGATCTCGTCCGGAGTGGCGTGCTCCAGATGATCGACGGCTTCGAGCACGAGCTGGCGCTGCGGGGTCAGACGGTAGCCGCGCTCCCGCAGATCGCTCTTCCAGTCGGTGGTCGCCACGGTGCAAGTGTAGGCGGGCCCGGAGTGACCGGCCGGACGCACAGGGGAGAACCGGACGCGGTACGCGGGAGCCCGACTCGGTGGAGGGCGGAAGGCGCGAGCCGGGGGGCTCAGCGTGGGCTCAGCGGGGGCTCAGCGGAAGAACGCGATCCCGTCGTCCGGCAGGTCCTTGAGGTCCTTGGCCCACTCCCGGGGGTCCACGACCTTCTTCAGATGCGCGGACATGTACGGGCGCAACTCGACCTCGGGGGTGGCCTTCTCGCCGACCCACATCAGATCGCTGTTGACGTAGCCGTACAGCCGCTTGCCGCCCGAGTACGGGGCCGCGTGGGCGGTGCGCGCCACCGCGTCCGTCGCCAGGTCGATCTGCGGCTTGCCCTCCGCGAGCTCGCCGTACCAGACCTCGATGATGCCCTGGTCCCGGCTCATCACGACCTCGACCTTGCGGTCCTTGTCGATCCGCCAGTAGCCGGATTCGGTCTCCAGGGGGCGGACCTTCTTGCCCTCGGAGTCCAGCACCCAGGTGTGCGAGATGTACTCGATGAAGTCACGGCCGTCGTGCGTGAAGGTGGCCTCCTGGCCGAAGTTGCACTTCTCGGCCCCGGGGAAGTCCGAGACGCCGGCCCCTTCCCAGTTGCCCAGGAGGAAGGCGAGCGGCACGAGGTCCGGGTGGAGGTCGGACGGAATCTGGATCATGAATTCAGGCGATCTGTCGAGAGTCGAGCCGTGGTGGCGGGGCGGGAACGGTTCAGCGCTGGCCCTGGTACAGCTTCTTCCAGGTCAGCGCGGCGAAGCCGAGCGTGGCCACGGCGACCAGGATCATCAGGGTGGTGAAGACTGCCTCAAGCACGGGCGCGCTCCTCGGAACAGATGACGGACGGCACCGAGTCTAGTCGCCGCCGGGACGGCCGGTGGAGACAGGTGGCCGTGCGGCGCCGGACCCCTGGGTGCCGAGCCTAAGGTTGACGCATGGCGAAGAAGCTGGTGATCAAGGTGACGGCGGGCGCGGACGCTCCCGAGCGGTGCTCCCAGGCGTTCACGGTGGCGGCGGTGGCCGCGGCGAGCGGCGTCGAGGTCTCGCTCTGGCTGACCGGGGAGTCGACGTGGTTCGCGCTGCCCGGCCGGGCAGCGGAGTTCGAGCTTCCGCATGCCGCGCCGCTTCCGGATCTGATCGACGGCATCCTTACGGGCGGCGGGACGATCACGGTGTGCACACAGTGCGCCGCTCGGCGGGAGATCGAGGAGAAGGATCTGATCGAAGGTGCCCGGATCGCGGGCGCTCAGGTCTTCGTGAGCGAGATCGTGCCGGACGGCGTCCAGGCGCTCGTGTACTAGGGTCCTTCTGACGGCTCTTGACGCCTGCGGCGGGCTGTTCCCCTCCCGCCCCTTCCCACGCAGCGTCGATGTGCGGCTCCGCCGCGTGGGGGCTCCGCCCCAGACCCCGCTCCTCAATCGCCGGAGGGGCTGGAAGGCAGGGCTCCCCAGACCCGGGGTTCAGGGGCGAAGCCCGGTTTCGGAGGACGTGGTCAATGCCGGTGGTTGTGCTCGTCCAGCTCCCGCCACCACCGGTCGGACTCCTCGTCCCCCGATTCGTCCCACCACCGGTCGTCGGGGCCCCGGCGATTGGCGACGATCGCCGCCAGGGGCGGTATCACCATGGCGACGACGCACATCGCGACCGCGGCGGGGACCGACCACAGGCGCACAAAGGCCCATGCCGAGATGAAGAGCGTCAGACACGCGCCCATCAGGAAGAAGTATGCGTGGCGGCGTCGCGCGTACATATGTCCAGGGTACGTCCGCGACCGCCGCACCGACAGACGAAAGACCCTGGTGCCGACGGACGAAAGCCCCCGCACCGACGGACGAAGGGCCGCACCCCGCCGAGGCGTCCAACCCCGGGGTGCGGCCCTCCGGCCGTGAGTCACGACGCGCCGTAGCGCGTCAGACGGCGATGGCGACCTCCGCCAGCCCGCCCTTCTGGGCGACGACGGTGCGGTCCGCGGTGCCGCCGGGAACCAGGGCGCGCAGCGTCCACGTGCCCTCCGCGGCGTAGAAGCGGAACTGCCCGGTCGCGGAGGTGGGGACCTCGGCGGTGAACTCGCCGGTGCTGTCCAGCAGCCGGACGTAACCGGCGACGGGCTCGCCGTCGCGGGTCACCGAACCCTGGATCGTGGTCTCACCGGGCTTGATCGTCGAGGCGTCGGGGCCGCCGGCCTTGGCTCCACACATGGATGTCTGTCCTTACGTTCGAGGGAGAGGGGTCAGCTGTCGGAGCCGAGCTCGACCGGCACGCCGACCAGCGAGCCGTACTCGGTCCAGGAGCCGTCGTAGTTCTTGACGTTGGTCTGGCCCAGGAGCTCGTGCAGGACGAACCAGGTGTGAGCGGAGCGCTCACCGATGCGGCAGTAGGCGATGGTGTCCTTCGACAGGTCCACGCCCGCGCCCTCGTAGATCTCCTTGAGCTCGTCGTCGGACCTGAAGGTGCCGTCGTCGTTGGCCGACTTCGACCACGGGATGTTGCGGGCGCTCGGGACGTGGCCCGGACGCTGCGACTGCTCCTGCGGGAGGTGGGCCGGCGCGAGCAGCTTGCCGGAGAACTCGTCGGGGGAGCGCACGTCGACCAGGTTCAGCGAGCCGATGGCGTCCACGACCTCGTCGCGGAAGGCGCGGATGGCGGTGTCCTGCGGCTTGGCCTTGTACTCGGTCCGCGCGCGGGTCGGCACCTCGGCGACCAGGTCGCGGGAGTCGAGCTCCCACTTCTTGCGGCCGCCGTCGAGCAGCTTGACGTCCTGGTGGCCGTAGAGCTTGAAGTACCAGTAGGCGTAGGCCGCGAACCAGTTGTTGTTGCCGCCGTAGAGGACGACCGTGTCGTCGTTGCCGATGCCCTTCTCCGACAGGAGCTTCTCGAAGCCGGCCTGGTCCACGAAGTCACGGCGCACCGGGTCCTGGAGGTCCTGCTTCCAGTCGATCCGGATGGCGTTCTTGATGTGGTTCTTGTCGTAGGCCGAGGTGTCCTCGTCCACCTCGACGATGACCGTCTTGGGGTCGTCGATACGGGCCTGGACCCAGTCGGCGTCCACCAGGACGTCACTGCGGCTCATGTTTCTCTCCTCCGGGGCAGTTGCGGCGGTACGGGCACGCTCACGACGCGGCGCCGCGCGGGGGCGTGCGGCGAGCGTACGGGCGAAGGTGCGGGAAGGTCCGGCTGACGGGCCGAAGAGGGGGCGGTCCGTGGCGTGTACGGACCACGTCCCATTCAGACGGGGCGACAGAGCATGGCGGCGACGCGGCACAGGTCGACTGCCCGCCGCTTCGTGAGATCCGCCTGTCGCTTCATGGGTCCGATCGTAGGGACGGACAGGCGGGCATGTCACCGGCGTGTCGCATGATGAGACGTTATCGTCCGGAGTGTGAGATGAGAGAAGCGTGGACGGCCGGGAGGGGCGGCCGGAGGGGCCAGCGGCGGGCAGGAACCTCCATATGCGCGGACATGATCGTCTCAGTGAATGGACCAGGGGCGTGATCCGACGCCCCTGGTACTGATCGCGTCAGCCCGTCAGCTGGACGTTGTTACCCGTGACCGAGACGTCTATGCCGTCCTTGGAGGTCTCCACCTTGTCCAGCCGCATGCCGGTGGGCAGTCCCTCGATCTTCCGCTCCATGTCGGCCTTCTCGCGCACCTTGTCCTCCCACTGGGGGATGCTGCCGCCCGGTATCGACTCGGCGTGCAGCCGGATGGTGTTGCCGTTCACGATGGTGACCTGGGAGTGGGCGGTGAGGCTGAAGCCCAGCAGACTGCCGGTGATCTTGACCTTGTTGCTGCCCGACGGGTCGTGGGCGACCGTGATCCCCGGACCGGCGGCCTGTGAGAGGTCCGCGTAGCTGATGTGGGCCGAGCCGGTGGCGCGGTCGGCGCTGGCCGATGAGAAGTTGCCCGAGATGCGGACGTTGTGCAGCTGGGCGTCGAGCTCGGTGACCCGGACGCTGCGGCCGTCGCCCGCGTCCGTCGTCAGCCCGTCCACGCCGACGTCGACCTCGTCCAGCTCCTTCCCCACGACCTGGGTGAGGAACGGGAAGCCCTTGATCGAGACATTGGGCGTCGTGGTCAGGCCCTGAGAACTCTTGATCTTGTCGGCCGCCTTGGACTCGGCCATGTACACCGCGATGCGGTCGGCGGCCACGAAGAGGCCGCCGAGTATCACGACGACGATCAGTGTGATGCGTAGTGCGCGCATGTGCGTGGGTCCCCCAGGCTCTCGCTCAGGCCCTCGCGCCTGAGGCTGCGAGCCTATCCGGAGCGGGTGAGCGGGAGCCGGGGAGTCAGCCCAGAGCGCGGCCGATCACATAGACCACGGGGGCGGCGGCCGCGAGCGGCAGCGCCACACCGGCCGTCATGTGGACGAAGCGCGAGGGGTAGTCGTAGCTGGCGACCCGGTGGCCGATCAGTGCGCACGCCCCGGCCGCGAACCCGAGCAGGGCGGCGGTGGACGTGCCCGTTCCGGTGAGCCGCCCGGCTCCGAGCCCGGCGCCCGTGGCGGCCACCAGCGCGACCACGACAGCGGCGGCGGTCGGCAGCGGCAGTGCCCGGACGAGCACGGCCACGGCGACCGCGGCCGCCCCCACCACCACGGCGTCCGAGGACTCGGCGACGGCGGCCAGATGGCCGGCCGCGAGCACGGCGAGGGCCGTGGCCGCCACGGCGGCCGTAAGGCCGTACAGCCGCTCGTCCGGGGAGGCGTGGCTGCGCAGCTGGAGGATCAGCACCAGCAGCAGCCAGACGCCGATGGTGCCGATGACGACCGTAGGGGCGTGTGACGGCTCGGTGGCGAGCAGGCCGACGTCGGCGGCCAGACCGCCCGCGAAGGCGAGCGCGATGCCCTGCCGGGCGGGCCACATGCCGTTCAGCCGGAACCAGCCCGCCGCCGTGACCGCCTGGAGCGCCGCCACCGCGACGGCGACCGCCGGGCGGCCCAGCGGTGCGGTGGCCGCGAGCAGGGCGGCGAGCACGGAGGTCAGGGCGGCAGGGACGAACCCCGGGTGGACGATCTGCGGACGGCCCTCGGCCTTGGCCTTCTCGGCGGCGGTGAGCGGCCGGTCCGGCTGCGGGGCGGGCGGCTCGGCGGTCGCGGTCGCGGCCTGTGCCTGCGCCGGGGCCTGAGGCGGTGCTTGGGACGGGTCGGCGGGCTGGTGGTACGGGCGCTGCTGCTGAGCCCAGCCCTGGGCGTACTGGTCCTGATGCCCCTGATGCCCCTGATGCCCCTGATGTCCTTGGTGGCCCTGGTGGCCCTGCTGGGCGGCGGCGTAGGGGTCCGCGTACGGCTGCTGCTGGTACTGCTGCTGCGGGTGCTGGTACTGCGGCGGCTGGGCCTGGGCGTACCCCTGCTGCTGCGGATACCCCGCGTACCCCTGCCATTCGGCCTGCCGGCGGTCACCATGGCCGCCATGGCCGCCATGGCCGCCGTAAGGATGCCCGTTCTGGTCGTATCCCCCATAAGGAGCCTCGTACGACCCGTACGGAGGGTACGGCTGCTGATCTTGCTGCTGATGAGGCTCGTGGGGCTGGTGAGGCTCGTTGGGCTGGTGCGGCTGGTTGCTCATGAGCTCGGGGTTCACCCTCCTGCGAACGGTGGGAGCACCTCGACCGTGCCGCCCTCGGCGAGTTGGATCGTCTTGTGGTCACGGGTGCCGGCCGGGGTTCCGTCGACCAGGAACGAACAGCGCAGCAGGACCCGTGCGAACTCCGGCCGCGCGGTGTGCCGCTCCCGGGCCGCGTCAAGCGCCTCCGCCAGCGTCCACGCGGTGTACGGCTCCTCCGCGGTGCCGGCCGCGGCGCGGGCCGCGGCCCAGTACCGGATGGTCCCGGCGGGCGTGCTCATCATCGCCATCGCGATCCCTTTCCCGTCATCTGCCGCCTCCATGATGACGGGTGCGGGACCGCGCCCGGGACCACACGCGGTTCCTCGAAAATACGGCCGGTTCGGGGCGTGCGTCACTTAAGGTTTTCGTGTGCTGGTACGACTGATAAGGGCGTATCTGAGGCCCTATACCCGAACGATCACGCTGATCGTCTTATTGCAGCTGGTGCAGACCCTCGCCACGCTCTACCTGCCCGCACTGAACGCGGACATCATCGACAGCGGAGTGGTGAAGGGCGACACCGGCTACATCCTCCGTGTCGGCGGGCTGATGATCGCCGTCACGCTCGTCCAGATCGTGTGCGCCGCGGGAGCCGTCTACTTCAGCGCCCGCACCGCCATGGCGCTCGGCCGCGACGTACGCGCCGCCGTCTTCGACCGGGTGCAGTCCTTCTCCGCCCGGGAGATGGGCCACTTCGGGGCGCCGTCCCTGATCACCCGCACCACCAACGACGTCCAGCAGGTGCAGATGCTGTGCCTGATGGCCTTCACACTGATGGTCTCGGCGCCGATCATGTGCGTCGGCGGCGTGGTCATGGCGCTCAACGAGGACGTGCCGCTGTCCGGGCTGCTCCTGCTCATCGTTCCGGCCCTGGGCCTCGTGGTCACGCTCATAGTCCGCCGGATGCGGCCGCTGTTCCGCGACGTCCAGGAGCGCATCGACACCGTCAACCGGGTGCTGCGCGAACAGATCACCGGGATCCGGGTCATCCGCGCCTTCGTCCGCGACACCCATGAGCGCGACCGCTTCACCGACGCCAACACCGGGCTGATGGATGTCTCGCTGCGTGCCGGGCGGCTGATGTCGCTGATGTTCCCGGCCGTGATGCTGGTGGTGAACGTCTCCAGCGTGGCCGTCGTCTGGTTCGGCGGGCACCGCATCGACAGCGGCGGGATGCAGATCGGCGCGCTGACCGCGTTCCTCAGCTATCTGATGCAGATCCTGTCGTCCGTGATGATGGCCACCTTCATGTTCATGATGGTGCCGAGAGCCGAGGTGTGTGCCGAGCGCGTCCAGGAGGTGCTGGACACCGGGACCAGTGTCGTACCGCCGCTGATGCCCGTCGCGCCCGCGCCCGCCGACGCCGGACGGGGGCTGCTGGAGCTGCGGGGCGTGGAGTTCCGCTACCCCGGCGCCGACGCGCCCGTGCTGCGCGACGTTTCGCTGACCGCCCGGCCCGGCCGGACCACCGCCGTCATCGGCTCCACCGGCAGCGGCAAGTCGACCCTGCTCGGGCTGGTGCCGCGGCTGTTCGACGCGACCGACGGCAGCGTCCACCTCGACGGGGTGGATGTGCGCGACCTCGCCCCCGAGGTGATGACCCGGACCATAGGGCTGGTCCCGCAGAAGCCGTACCTGTTCGCCGGCACCGTCGCCTCAAACCTGCGGTACGGCGATCCCGACGCCACCGACGAGGAGCTGTGGCGGGCCCTGGAGACCGCCCAGGCACGGGAGTTCGTGGCGGCCATGGAGGGCGGTCTGGACGCCCCGATCGCCCAGGGCGGAACCAATGTGTCCGGCGGCCAGCGGCAGCGGCTGGCGATCGCCCGCGCCCTGGTCCGCAAGCCGTCCGTCTACCTCTTCGACGACTCCTTCTCCGCACTCGACTACGCCACCGACGCCCGGCTGCGGGCGGCACTCGCGGAGGAGACGGACAACGCGACGGTGGTCATCGTCGCCCAGCGGGTGTCCACGATCCGGGGCGCCGATCTGATCGTGGTCCTCGACGCGGGGCGGATCGTCGGCGCCGGCACCCACGGTGAGCTGATGGCCGGCAACGAGACCTATCGCGAGATCGTGCTCTCCCAGCTCACCGAGGAGGAGGCGGCATGAGCGGCACTTCGGCGCCCCGCAGGGGTCCGGCGCCCGCCGCCGGGCCCGGCCGCTTCATGGGCGGGCAGCCCACCGAGCGGTCCATGGACTTCCGCGGCTCCAGCCGCCGGCTGCTGGCCCGGCTCCGCCCCGAGCGCGGTATCGCGCTGCTGGTGCTCGCGCTGGGCACGGTCAGCATCGGTCTTTCGGTGGTGGGTCCGAAGATCCTCGGAGAGGCCACCGACCTGATCTTCGCGGGCATCGTCGGACGGCAACTGCCCGACGGCGTCAGCAAGGAGCGGGCCGTCCAGTGGCTGCGCGACAAGGACCAGGGCACGGTCGCCGACATGGTCGCGTCCATGGACGTCACCCCCGGACAGGGCATCGACTTCCATGCGATCGGCACCGTGCTGCTGTGGGTCACGGCGCTGTACGTGGCCGCCTCGGTCCTCAACCTGTTCCAGGCGCGGGTGGCGACCGTCGTCGTCCAGCGCGCGGTCTTCCGGCTGCGCGAGGACGTGGAGCACAAGCTGGCGCGGCTGCCGCTGGCGTACTTCGACAAGCAGTCGCGCGGCGAGGTGCTCTCCCGCGCCACCAACGACATCGACAACATCCAGCAGACGCTCCAGCAGACCCTCAGCCAGATCATGGCCTCGCTGCTGACGATCGTGGGCGTGCTGTCGATGATGTTCTGGATCTCGCCGCTGCTGGCGCTGGTGGCGCTGATCACCGTCCCGGTCTCGGTGTGGGTGACGACGCGCATCGGCAAGCGCGCGCAGCCGCAGTTCATCGCCCAGTGGAAGACCACGGGCAAGCTCAACGCCCATATCGAGGAGATGTACACCGGCCATGCGCTGGTGAAGGTCTTCGGGCGGGAGAAGGAGTCCGCGCAGGCGTTCCGGGAGCAGAACGACAAGCTCTACGGGGCGGGCTTCCGGGCCCAGTTCATCTCCGGCCTGATCCAGCCGTCGATGATGTTCATCGGAAACCTCAACTATGTGCTGGTGGCCGTGGTCGGCGGGCTCCGGGTGGCCTCCGGCGCGCTGTCGATCGGCGATGTCCAGGCGTTCGTCCAGTACTCCCGGCAGTTCAGCCAGCCGCTCACCCAGGTGGCCTCCATGGCCAACATGGTGCAGTCGGGCGTGGCCTCCGCCGAGCGGGTCTTCGAGCTGCTGGACGCGCCGGAGCAGAGCGGGGAGCCGGTGGACGCGCGGCGGCCGGAGGCGGTGCGCGGGCAGGTCGCGTTCGAGGAGGTCTCCTTCCGCTACCAGCCGGACACGCCGCTCATCGAGGGTCTGTCGCTGTCGGTGCGGCCGGGCCAGACCGTGGCCATCGTCGGGCCGACCGGCGCCGGGAAGACCACGCTGGTCAATCTGCTGATGCGGTTCTACGAGGTCAGCGGCGGGCGGATCACGCTGGACGGGGTGGACATCGCCGAGATGTCACGGGAGGAGCTGCGCTCCCACATCGGGATGGTGCTCCAGGACACCTGGCTGTTCGGCGGGACGATCGCCGAGAACATCGCGTACGGGGCGGAGGGGGCGAGCTCCGAGAGGATCGTGGCGGCGGCGGAGGCCACCTATGTGGACCGCTTCGTACGGATGCTGCCGGACGGCTACGACACGGTGATCGACGAAGAGGGCGCCAACGTCAGCGCCGGTGAGAAGCAGCTGATCACGATCGCGCGGGCGTTTCTCTCCGAGCCGTCGATCCTGGTGCTGGACGAGGCCACCAGCTCGGTCGACACCCGTACCGAGGTCCTCATCCAGCGGGCGATGGCCTCGCTGCGCAGCGGCCGTACGAGCTTTGTGATCGCCCACCGGCTGTCGACCATCCGGGACGCGGACGTGATCCTGGTGATGGAGTCGGGGCGGATCGTGGAGCAGGGCTCGCACGACGCGCTGCTCGCCGCCGGGGGCGCGTACGCGCGGCTCTACGCGTCCCAGTTCGCCGAGCCGGTGGCGGAAACCGAATAGGCGAGCCGCTGGGGGAACGGTTTCAGGCGTGGGCCGCGGCCCAGTCGGCGATGCGGGTCAGCAGGTCGGGGGAGGCGGCGGTCTCGGCGTGGCCGTAGCCCGGCTCGATCCACAGCTCCGAGGTGGACGGGTCCGCCGCCGACGCCAGCATCCGCGGATGGTCCAGCGGGAAGTACGGGTCCCGGTCGCCGTGCACGATCAGCAGCGGCGTCGGCGCGATCAGCGGCGCCGCGGCCACCGGGGACAGCGGATCCACGGCCCAGCCGCGGGGGTCGATCCGGGTGCGCAGGCCGTAGCGGGAGACCAGCCGCCCCGTCGGCCGGGTGATCGCCCAGTGGAGCCGCCGCATGGGCGCGGTGCCCCGGTAGTACCAGCGGGCGGGTGAGCTCACGGCGACCACGGCATCGGGGGCGGCGCCGTCGGCCGACCCGGCGGACGCGTCGGTCACCTCCCCGGGGGTCCCGAGTACGTCCCGGGGCGTCCCGAGTACGTCCCCGGGCGTCTCGAGTACGTCCCCGGGGGTCCCGAGTACGCCGTCCGTGCGCCCCGCTGAGCGCCCCGTGCGCTCCCCCTGGTGTACGTCTTGCAACGGCTGGATTACATCGGCCTTCCGGTACAGCGCCGCCTGCCGGATCACCACCGAGCCGCCCATCGAGAAGCCGACCGTGGCCACCCGCCGATGTCCGAGCCGGCGCGCCCAGCGCACCGCGGCGGCCAGGTCCAGCACCTCGCGATCGCCGACCGTGGACCGTCCGCCGGACCGTCCATGGCCCCGGAACGAGAACGTGATCACGGCCGTACGCTGGTGAAACGCCAATGCCACCCGCCGTAGCGCGGGGCGCTCCAGGGCACCGGAGAAGCCGTGCCCGACCACCAGCGCGAGGTGGTCGTAGGGTTCGGCGCCGCCCTCCGGGGAAGGTGCGTAGCGCGCCTCGATCGAGACCCCGTCATCGGTCAGCAGCATGGCCCGTTGCTCCCCCGCGGTGACCGTGGAAGGACAACGGGGAGCAGATTGAGCCTCTCCAGCGCATGTCATGTGGGTTATTCTGTCGTGAAGAGGATCCGGGCAACGTAGCCCCCGGGTCCTTTTGTGCTTTCAGAGCGACAGTGCGCGTTTGAGCGCACCGTCGCTCCAAGGGCGCGGAGCGTGACCGTACGAAGTAGTAGCCGCAGACTCCCCCGGGCACGGCCCGGGAGGTGCCCCTCTCGCAAGGGACCGAGGAGGAACCGACGTAATGGGCGAGCGAAGCGTGCACAACCTCGAGAAGACGGCCAGGGCAGGTGATGGACGATGAGTTCCCTCCTGCTGCTGACCAACGCACTTCAGCCCTCGACGGAGGTGCTCCCCGCCCTCGGCCTGCTGCTGCACAGCGTGCGGGTGGCCCCCGCCGAAGGCCCGGCCCTGGTGGACACCCCGGGCGCCGACGTCATCCTGATCGACGGCCGCCGCGATCTGCCACAGGTGCGCAGCCTGTGTCAGCTGCTGCGGTCCACCGGCCCCGGGTGTCCGCTGATCCTGGTGGTGACCGAGGGCGGGCTCGCCGCCGTCACCGCCGACTGGGGCATCGACGACGTCCTGCTGGACACCGCGGGCCCGGCGGAGGTCGAGGCCCGGCTGCGGCTGGCCATGGGCCGTCAGCAGATCACCACCGACGACAGCCCGATGGAGATCCGCAACGGCGATCTGTCGGTCGACGAGGCCACCTACAGCGCCAAGCTCAAGGGGCGTGTGCTCGATCTCACATTCAAGGAGTTCGAGCTGCTGAAGTACCTCGCCCAGCATCCGGGCCGGGTCTTCACCCGGGCGCAGCTGCTCCAGGAGGTCTGGGGCTACGACTACTTCGGCGGCACCCGCACCGTGGACGTCCACGTCCGGCGGCTGCGCGCCAAACTGGGCCCGGAGCACGAGTCCCTGATCGGCACGGTGCGGAACGTGGGCTACCGGTTCGTCGCGCCGGAGAAGGTGGAGCGCGCCGCGGAGGAGGCCCGGGCCAAGGCGGCGGCGCGGGACGCCGGAGCGGGCGGCGCGGCGCGTGGCGGGCAACCCGACGGCGCGGCCGACTCCTCGGGCTCCGCGGGCTCTGCCGGCTCCGCGGCGAGGACCGCTGCCGCACGACCGGCCAACGGCTAGCTGGACCCGCGTAGACTTCGCGCGTGGCCAAGGTGACGCGGGATGATGTGGCAAGGCTTGCGGGAACGTCGACCGCGGTCGTCAGTTACGTCATCAATAACGGACCCCGGCCGGTCGCCCCGGCCACGCGCGAGCGGGTGCTCGCCGCGATCAAGGAGCTCGGCTACCGGCCGGACCGGGTCGCACAGGCGATGGCGAGCCGCCGGACCGATCTCATAGGGCTGATCGTTCCGGACGCCCGGCAGCCGTTCTTCGCGGAGATGGCGCACGCCGTCGAGCAGGCGGCCGCCGAGCGCGGAAAGATGGTGCTGGTCGGCAACTCGGACTACCTGGACGAGCGCGAGGTGCACTATCTGCGCGCCTTCCTGGGGATGCGGGTGTCCGGGCTGATCCTCATCAGCCAGGGCCCGAGCGAGAACGCGGCGGCCGAGATCGAGGCCTGGGACGCCCGGGTGGTGCTGCTGCACGAGCGGCCCGAGGCGATCGACGATGTGGCGGTGGTGCTGGACGACGTCGGGGGCGCGCAGCTCGCGGTGCGGCATCTGCTGGAGCACGGCCATGGCTATGTGGCCTGCCTCGGCGGCACCGAGATAACCCCGACCGTCGGCGACCCGGTCACCGACCACGTGGAGGGCTGGCGCCGCGCGATGCGCGAGGCCGGGCGGCCGACCGACGGGCGGCTCTTCCAGGCTCCTTACAACCGGTACGACGCCTATAAGGTCGCGCTCGATCTGCTCGCCGGTCCCGACCGGCCCCCGGCCATCTTCTGCGCCACCGACGACCAGGCGTTCGGGGTGCTGCGTGCGGCGCGTGAGCTGCGGATCGACGTCCCCGGGGAGCTGGCGGTGGCCGGTTTCGACGACGTGAAGGAAGCCCACCTCACCGACCCTCCGCTGACCACGGTCGGCTCCGACCGCCCCGCGATGGCGCGCGCCGCGGTCGACCTCGTCCTGGACGACGGCGTCCGCCTCTCCGGCTCCCGCCGCGAACGCGTCAAGCAGTTCCCCTCGGCCCTGGTGGTCCGCCACTCCTGCGGCTGCGCATAGCCCTTGGCGCCACTGCTCGTCAGGGGCGGGCATGGACACCTATGCCGCCGGAGACGGTGAGGTTGTCGCCGGTGATGTAGCCGGCGGCGTCCGAGGCGAGGAAGGCCACGGCTTCGGCGATGTCGGCGGGAGCGCCGACGCGGCCGAGCGGGACGTCCCGGGCCCAGGAGTCGATCATTTCCCGGGAGACACCCAACTTGCTGTAGGCGGGGGTGTCGATCATTCCCGGGCTGATGGCGTTGACGCGGATGCGGCGGGGGGCGAGTTCGAGCGCGAGGGACCGCATGAGGGGCAGCAGAGCGCCCTTGGCGGCCGTCATGGCGGCTCCGATCCCTTCGCCGGCGCCCACGGTGAACACGACCGAGGCCCCCTCGTTGAGGAGCGGGAGGGCCTTTTGCAGGGTGAAGAAGGTGCCCTTGACGTTGATGTCGAACAGGGCGTCGAAGGCGTCTTCGTCGGTTGACTCGAGCGGGCCGGGACGGGAGATGCCCGCGTTGAGGAAGAGCAGGTCGAGGGAGCCGAATCGGCGGCGCGCCCGGTCCATCGCATGGTCGAGGTCCGGCAGGGACCGTGCGTCGGCCCGGACGACCATGACGTCTTCGGGAAGTCCGGCGTTGGCGACATTGCCGACGCCGGTGACCATGACGCGATAGCCGCGGGAGTGGAGCAGTTCAGCGGTCGCCTTACCGATGCCGCTGGTTCCACCGGTGATCAGAGCTGCGGGTGCGGACATGATGCGGTCCTTTGCGTGTTCCTGGGAGACATTCATTGGCAGCGTACGCCAGCTTGGCAGAGGCTGCCAGAAGTAATGTGAGTGTCAGACTGGCAGTGCTGGGCTAACCTGGTGGCATGAAGCAGGAAGGCAAGACGGCGACGGGCGCGCCGGCCACGCTGTGGGACCGGACCCGGCAGCTGGCCTCCCAGGAGATCCTCGGGACGGCTCTGCGCCTGTTCACCGAGCAGGGCTACGACGAGACGACCATCGCCCAGATCGCCCGGGAGGCCGGTGTCTCCCAGCGCACCCTCTTCCGCTACTTCGGCACCAAGGAAGACCTTCTCGGTGGCGACCAGGGCCGGTTCGGGCAAGTCCTGACGGACGCGATCGGCGAACAGCCCGCCGAAGCCGGTGTGTGGGAGGCCCTGCGCGCGGGGGTCGCCGCCGTACTGGCCCTGCACGACGGCCGCGAACAGGCCCTGGAGCGGTTCCGTCTCCTGCACAACACCGCGTCGCTGCGCGCTGGTTGGCTCGAGAAGCGGCTGCGGTTCCAGGAGGAGCTGCTGCCGCTCGTCGAGGCGCGCATGGGCGCCGCTGTCGGCAGTGCGGATCCGAGGGCCCGCGCGGTGATCGCGACGGCGTTCGCATGCCTGGACGCCGCATCGATGGCGTGGGTCGACAACGACGGTAAGGGCGACATCCTGGACCTGTACGACGAGTGCCTGGCCGCGGTGCGCGGCTGACCCGCGGCGACATCCTTATGTCGGGCATACCGACTTCTGGTGGGGTTCTCAGCGGGCACTCACGGGACTCTCATACTCCGGCCGCACAGTCATAGACATGACGGACAGCACACGCCGCAGCGGCGCAGACGAGCCCTATCCCTACGCGTACGGCGGTGGCGAGGGGTATCCCGATCCGCCCGCGTATCAGCCTCAGCAGCCGGTCACCACGCCGTCCGGGGTCACCGTATGGCCGGGTGACGGCAGTGGCAGTGGCAGTGGCAGTGGCGGGAGCGGTACGGGGGAGGGCGGCGGCGCGTTCGCGAGTGAGGGGGCGCACGGGGGCGGGGGGCGGCGCAGGGCGCGGGTCTCGCGGCCGGTCGCGCTGATCGCGGCCGTGGCGGCGGTCTCGGCGCTCGTGGGCGGCGGGGCGGCCGCGCTGGTCACCAACGCCACCCAGAAGTCCGACACCACGGTCTCCACCCCCGTGGTCAACGCCAACTCCACCAGCCGCAGCGGGGTTTCGGCCGTCGCGGCGGCCGTCAGCCCCAGCATCGTGGAGGTCAGCGCCAGCGGCACCAGCGGTCAGTCCACCGGGTCCGGCGTGGTCATCACCAGCGGCGGCGAGATCATCACCAACAACCACGTGGTCTCCGGCGCCGACGCGATCAAGGTGACCTTCAGCGACGGCAGCAAGAAGACCGCGACGGTCGTCGGCACCGACAGCAAGAAGGACCTCGCCCTGATCAAGGTGGAGGGCGCGAGCGGGCTGAAGGCCGCGTCCCTCGGCGACTCCAGCAAGGTCACGGTGGGCGACCAGGTCGTGGCCATCGGCTCGCCGGAGGGCCTCACCGGCACCGTCACCAGCGGCATCGTCTCCGCGCTCGACCGTGATGTCACCGTTTCCACGGACCAGGGCCAGGGCCAGGGCGGTCAGGGGCCGGGCGGCGGCGGGCAGTGGCCGTTCGAGTTCGGCGGCGGCCGGTACAACGGCGACGTCGGCTCCTCGACCACCACCTACAAGGCCATCCAGACCGATGCCTCGCTCAACCCCGGCAACTCCGGCGGCGCGCTGATCAACATGAGCGGCCAGGTCATCGGCATCAACTCCGCGATGTACTCCGCGGCCTCGGGCCAGAGCTCCAGCAGCGCGGGCAGCGTCGGCCTCGGCTTCTCGATCCCGGTCAACACCGTCAAGTCCGATCTCGCCTCCCTGCGCGCGGGCGGAAGCGACAGCAACACCTGATGGACGTGCGAGGCTGGCAGCAGCGCCGCACAGCCCGCCGCGGCCACCTCCCCGCCCCACCGTCACCCGCTTTGAGGAAACCGACCCATGAGCCCCGCCGACCACGGCGACCAGCCGGCCCGCATCCTGATCGTCGACGACGAGCCGGCCGTCCGGGAAGCCCTTCAGCGCAGCCTCGTCTTCGAGGGCTACGCGACCGAGACCGCCGTGGACGGACTGGACGCGCTGGGCAAGGTCGGCTCCTACGACCCCGAGCTGATCGTGCTCGACGTGCTGATGCCCCGGATGGACGGGCTGACCGCCGCGCGGCGGCTGCGCGCCACCGGGGTGACGCTGCCGATCCTCATGCTCACCGCGCGGGACACGGTCGGCGACCGGGTCACCGGACTCGACGCGGGCGCCGACGACTACCTCGTCAAACCCTTCGAACTGGACGAACTGCTGGCCCGCATCCGCGCCCTGCTCCGTCGCAGCTCCTACGCCGCCCAGCAGGGCGCTGCGCTGCCCGAGGGGGACGTGCTGGCCTTCGGCGATCTGCGGATGGACCTGACGACCCGCGAGGTCGTCCGGGGCGCGCGCCGCGTCGAGCTGACCCGGACCGAGTTCACCCTGCTGGAGATGTTCCTGGCGCATCCGCGCCAGGTGCTCACCCGTGAGCAGATCCTCAAGGCGGTGTGGGGCTTCGACTTCGAGCCGTCGTCCAACTCGCTGGACGTGTACGTGATGTATCTGCGCCGTAAGACCGAGGCGGGCGGCGAGCCGCGGCTCGTGCACACCGTACGCGGGGTGGGGTACGTCCTGCGGCCCGCGGAGGGCGAGCCCTCGTGAGATTCCGCAGACTGCCGCTGCGCTCGCGGCTGGCCCTGCTGACCGCCATGGCGGTCGCGGTCGCGGTGGCGGTGTCCGCGTTCGCGTCCTGGCTGATCGTCCGGGAGCAGCTCAGCGCCCAACTCGACTCGTCCCTGCGCAACGTCACGGTGGACGAGCGCAATGTGCTGAGCATCCTGGAGGCGTGCCAGAGCCCCGACGGCGCCGACGACCGCACCCCGCACGCCCTCGGCTCGTACTCCGTGCAGATCGTGCTCGCCGACGGGAGCCGCTGCACCCAGCCCGGGGCGACCAAGCTGCCGGTGACCACCGCCGATGTGGCCGTGGCCGTCGGGGAGCGGCCGAGCGCGCTGCATGACGCGACGGGCGCGGGCGGCGAGGACATGCGGGTGTTCACCTACCGGCCGGCCTCCGGCCCCGGCAGCCCGCTGCCGCGCGGGATCGCCGTCTCCATGGCGCGCCCGCTGAGCGAGGTCGCGCATCCGCTGGGCACGCTCGCGCTCGTCCTGGCCCTCGTCGCCGGGGTGGGCGTCGTGGGCGCGGGAGCGGCGGGCCTGTGGATCGCCAGGACCGGGCTCAAGCCCGTGGACCGGCTGACCGAGGCGGTCGAGCATGTGGCCCGCACCGAGGATCTGGCCGTGCGTATCCCGACTGAGGGCGATGACGAGATCGCCCGGCTGTCCCGGTCGTTCAACTCCATGACGGCGGCGCTCGCCTCCTCCCGCGACCGTCAGCAGCAGCTGATCGCGGACGCAGGGCATGAGCTGCGCACCCCGCTGACCTCGCTGCGGACCAATATCGAGCTGCTCGCGCGCAGCGAGGAGACCGGCCGCGCGCTGCCGCCCGCCGACCGTAAGGCGCTCATGGGGAGCGTCAAGGCGCAGATGACCGAGCTGGCGGCGCTGATCGGCGATCTTCAGGAGCTGTCCCGCCCCGACGCGCTGCCCGGCAGCGGGCCCCCGCAGGTGGTCGCCCTGCACGAGGTGGTGCGGACGGCCCTGGAGCGGGCCCGGCTGCGCGGCGCCCATCTCACGATCAACGCCTCGATCGAGCCCTGGTACGTCCGCGGCGAGGCGACCGCCCTGGAGCGGGCGCTGGTCAATCTGCTCGACAACGCCGTGAAGTTCAGCCCTTCGGGTGGTGTGATCGACGTCGTCCTCAGAAGCGGAGAGGTACGGGTGCGCGACCACGGCCCCGGCATCCCCGCCGAGGAACTGCCGCATGTCTTCGAGCGCTTCTGGCGCTCCCCGTCCGCCCGCAGCATGCCCGGCTCGGGCCTCGGGCTGTCGATCGTGGCCCGTACGGTCCAGCAGTCGGGCGGCCAGGTGGGGCTGGAACCGGCCCCGGGCGCCGGCACGGTCGCCTGGCTCAGACTCCCGGGCGCGCCTACGGCTCCGCCGGGGATCGACCTCGGCTGAGCGCGGCTCGATCCGGCTCAGCCCGTTCCGGGCTGCCCGGCCCCCCGTCGGGGCGCCTCCCTCACAGCGGCCCGAGCCGGAGCGTCGGCCGCGGGCCCGTCTCGGTCAGCGAGCCGTCCCCGGAGCCGTGCAGCCGCGCGTACGCCCCGCCCAGCGCCAGCAGTTCGTGATGTGTGCCCGTCTCCACGACCCGCCCGTGGTCCAGCACCAGGATGCGGTCCGCGTCCGGTGCCAGGTTCAGATCGTGGGTGATCAGGATCGTGGTGCGGCCGGACATCAGCCGCCGCAGCGGCCGCACCACCCGCCGCGCGGCCGGCGCGTCCAGCCCCGTGGTGGGCTCGTCCAGGACGAGGACGGGCGCGTCGCGCAGCATCGCGCGGGCGATGGCGATGCGTTGGAGCTGCCCGCCGGACAGCCGCGCCGTATGCGGGTCGATCCGGGTGTCGTATCCCTCGGGCAGTGCCGCGATGAAGTCGTGCGCGGCGGCGTCCCGCGCCGCCCGGACGATCTCGTGCTCGGTGGCCCCGGGGCGGCCGCAGGCGATGTTCTCGCGGATGGTGTCGTGCAGGATCAGGGTCTCCTGCGGCAGCAGCGTCACATGCGTCCGCAGAAAACCCAGCGGCATCGCGTACAGCGGTACGCCGTCGAGCCGTACGAACCCCTCCGCCGGGTCGTAGAAGCGGGTCAGCAGCTTGGAGACGGTGGACTTGCCCGCCCCGCTCGCCCCGGTGATCAGCACGAACTCACCCGGCCGGGCGGTGAACGAGACCCCGGCCAGAGTGCGCCGGTCGCCCCCGGGGTAGCGGAAGCCGACACCGTCGAACTCCACCGTGCCGTGCACCCGCCACGGCGCCATCGCGGCCCCCGGCGGCGGATCGCTCACGGCGGGCTCGGCGTCGAGGATCTCCGCCAGCCGCTCGGCGCCCGCGGTGGCGGCCGTAAGGGTGAGACCGAGCTGTCCGAGGTTGCGGATCGGCGGGTAGAGGTAGCCGAGGAAGGCGGCGAAGGCCAGCAGCCGGCCGATGGTCATCCGGTCCTGGGAGATCTCCCAGGCGCCGAGCCCGATCACGGCGAGCACGCACAGCGTCTCGATGACCTCGACCAACTGCTCGTACAGCTCGCTCATCCGGGCACCGGCCACCGACGCCCGCAGCCATGCCCCCGCCTCCCGGTCCAGCCGCCGCTCCTCGGCGTCCTTACGGTGGTACGCCTGCGTCAGCACGACGTTGCCGAGCGACTCCTCGACGACGGAGGTGATCGCGCCGTCGGCGACCCGCTCGTCCCGCGCGACCGAGCTGATCCGCCCCGAGAAGCGCCGCGCGGCCAGCCAGAAGAGCGGCGCCAGGACGAAGGTGACCAGCGCCAGGTCCCAGCGCAGCCGGAAGGCCGCCACGGAGAAGAACACGGTGCTGAAGACGGCGGAGACCGTGCTCACCACCCCGGAGACCACCATCTGCTCGATGGACTCCACGTCCCCGGTGAGCCGCTCGACCAGATCACCCTGGCGGTGGCGCTGGAAGAAGTGCGGCGGCAGATCCTGCACATGTGCGAAGACCCGGGCACGCAGCCGCAGTACGAACCGTTCCGCGGTCCATACGGCGAGCGAGTTGCCCATATAGCCGACGCCCGCGCCGAGCACCGCGACCACGAGCCACTGCGCGGCGGGGACCCAGAAGGCGCTGAGCGAGCCCTGCCGCAGGGCGTTGTCGGTCAGATCGGAGAAGAGGAGGATCGCGGCGGTCTCGGCGAGCGCCGCGGCGATGACACAGGCGCAGATGAGCACGAGCCGGCGCCGGTCGCCCCTGGTGAGGGGCCAGAACCGGCGGAACGCCTGTCGCGCGGCCAGCCGTGGAGCGGCCCCCTCGCCGCCGGGCTCGCCGTCCCCCGCGTCCACGGGCGGGTACTCCTCGGGAAACCGCGGGGCGGCCTTCGGCTGATGACGGCCGTAAGGACGCGGCCGCCCGAGGCGCCGATGCCGTCCCAGGCCGGTGGCCGCGGGGTCGGACCCGAGCGCGCGCAGCTGCATGGTGGGCTGGTCTTCGTATGGGGTCACGGTCGGTCTCTCCCGCTCGGCTCCGGACAAGGCCGAGGCGGGCCCGCGGCGCGCTGCCGCGGACCCGCCTCTCGTGTGTGGGTCAGCCGCCGATGGGGCGGCGGTGGGGCTTCTTCGGGCCCTTCTTCGGGGCCGGCTTCGGGGCGTGGTGCTTCTTCTTCGGCTCGGCCTTGCGGGCGGGCTTGACCGGGACGATCTTGTGGAAGCTCATGATGGTGCCTTTCGGAATTCGCTGTTTCTTTTCCTTTGCCGGAGCCGTTCGGCTTCGACACGGAAGACATTAGGAGCGATATCCGTGAGGGAGATCGGACTGAGCTGTGCGTTTGCCCAGAACGGTCTCAAGGAATGTTTACGCGGAAGGTGGAACCACGCGGTGGCCTGCCGCGTCTCGCACGAAGCGCCTGCCCAGGGGGCCTATGTGGGCATGGGAAAGGGGCTGGTGGCGCACGGCCGCCAGCCCCTTTCACGAGAGCGTGTCCGGTGAGTTCAGCCGGTTTTAGCGGGTCTTTCCGAAATTCAGCCCCGCACCGGTCAGGTCGGCCCGAATCCCCTCCGGGGACACGCCGATGTTCGCCAACCGGATGCCCTTGGCCTTTTCGGGCAGCTGGAAGGAGAGCTCCAGCTTGTTTGTCAGCTCCGGCACCTTTATCCGCGCCAGCGCCGCCGCCACCGTCGGGTCGATGCCGAGCTTCCTGGCCAGCTGGGGATGGTCGTTGGCCGCCTGGACGAGGTTGACCGCGAGCAGCGCGGGGACGAACCGCGGCGAGTCCGTGATCTCGTCCAGCCTCCGCTCGTCGTTCAGCGCCTGCCCCGCCTCCACCGGCGACACCCCGAGCTTCTCCGCCACCGAGGGGATCGACAGCAGCGCCCGCGCCTTCTCGGAGTCCTCGCTGATCTGCTTGGCCGCCTTCTTGTGCAGATACAGCCCGGGGCGCGGCTCGGGGCCGGGCCGGTAGGTGGCGATCCCGGGGATGTCCAGCCGCATATCGGTGACGCTGGTGGAGATCCCACGGTCTCCCTGGCGTCCGATATGTGCCTGGGCGTGCAGCGACACCTGCTGGCCCGCGACCGGCAGCTTCCCGTCCGCGCGCACCGAGCTGGGCCCCAGGGCCCGGAACCGCACCTGGGAGGCGCCCAGTTCACGGCTGAGATCTTCGAAGGACAGCAGCACATCGCCCTTCATCCGGCCCACCGTCGCGCCCCTGAAGGAGCTGGGCAGATCCCCCACGATCCGGATGTCCTGGGCCTGGGCGCGCACTTCGGCGAGCGAGACCCGGTCGGCCGCCACGTCCGGCACGGCGATGTCGACCTGCTGGAGGTCCTTGCCCAGCACCTGGGTGAGGAACGGGAAGCCGTGGATGGTCACGTTCGGTGCCGTGGCCAGATTCAGCTTCTTCTGGAGCTCCTGCTCGGCCTTGCGTTCGGCGTACATCACCGCGAAGCGGTCGCCCAGCACCAGCAGCAGCGCCAGCACGACCAGCCCGATCAGCGCCTTCGCGGTGCGCGGCACCGCCCGGAAGCGGCCGCGCCGACGCCGGGACGAGCGGCGGTGGTTGGGCGGTGACCACCGCGCGTCGTCGTCCCCGGAGCCCGAGGCGGCCGGCTTGTCTCTGCGCCCGCCGAGGTCGGCGTCGTCGTCATCGTCCGACGTCAGGCCGAGGCCCAGCGGGTCGTCCGGATCGTACGGGTCGGCCAGCTCGCCGAGTTCCTCGTAGGGGTTCCGGTAGTGAACGCCAGGTGAACCGCTGTGAGGATACGAGGACTGGGGTGAAGGTATGCGTGTGGGGGATCGCATCAATCAATACCACCACGGCACACTGCCCAGCCCGCAAGCCCTAGCGGCGATACGTGGCGAACGGCACGTTCCGTTTTTGCCTTCCGTACACGTGCCGTTTCTCAGCGCGTGCCACGTGAGACCGCCCGCGCCTCGGTGACCGTCACCGCCCTGCCGTCCATCTCGCAGCCGTCGAGCTGGGCCATCGCCTTCTCCGCGGCCACCTCGTCCATCTCCACGAACCCGAACCCCCGCGAGCGGCCGCTCTCCCGGTCGGTGATCACGGTAGCGTCCAGCACCTCGCCGAACTGCCCGAACAGGGTCGCCAGGTCCCGTGTCGTCGTCTGATAGCTCAAGTTGCCCACATGCAGTCGTTTGGACATGACCGGCTCTCCTTGTTCTCCGTGGTTCCCAGAGGAGCGAACCGGTTCAATCTTCTCAGTGAGGTACGAAACCGGCCAATCGCATGGGCTGAACCGGTCATCCCATGCGGCTCAGTACAGCGTGCCGAGCTGTTCCACGGAGTACGGCACGAGCGCGTCCGCGCGTCCGGTCAGCACCTTCTCGGCCCACTCGGGGTCGGCGAGCAGGGCCCGCCCGATGGCCACGAGATCGAACTCGTCCCGCTCCAGCCGGTCCAGCAGATTCTCGATGTCCGCCACCTGAACCGGCCCGCTGCCGGTCCCGGGCACGAATGTCGGCAGGAAGTCCTGGTTGAGGCCGACCGAACCGACCGTGATCGTCGGCTTCCCGGTGAGCTTCTTCGTCCAGCCCGCGAGGTTCAGGTCCGAGCCCTCGAACTCCGGCGTCCAGTAGCGCCGGTTGGACGCGTGGAAGACATCCACCCCCGCCTCCGCCAGCGGCGTGAGCAGCGCCTCCAGCTCCTGCGGGGTCTCAGCCATGCGCACGTCGTAATGGTCCTGCTTCCACTGCGAGGTACGGAAGATGATCGGGAACTCGGCGGAGACGGCCTTACGGCAGGCCGCCACCAGCTCGGCCGCGAAGCGGACCCGGGACGCCGGGTCGCCGCCGTAGGCGTCGGTACGGCGGTTCGTGGCGCCCCACAGGAACTGATCGATCAAGTACCCATGCGCCCCGTGGAGTTCGACCCCGTCAAAACCGATCCGCTCCGCGGCGGCGGCCGCGTCGGCGAAGGCGGCGATCACCGCGTCCACGTCGCCCTGCGTCATCGCCTGCCCCACCGGCCGCCCGTCCAGCCCGACACCGGACGGGCTCAGCACGGGCGCCTCGGGGTACGGGGGTGCCCCTTCCTCCCGCGAAACCCCCACATGCCAGATCTGCGGCGCGATCCGCCCACCCGCGAGATGCACCTGCTTCACGACCTCGGTCCACCCGGCCAGGGCGTCCTCCCCGTAGAAGCGCGGCACGCTGTCGCTCAGCCCCGCCGAGGGGTGGTTGACGTAGGTCCCCTCGGTGATGATCAGCCCCACCCCGGCGGCGGCCCGGCGCGCGTAGTACGCCACGACATCGGCATTGGGCACGCCCCCGGGCGAGAACATGCGGGTCATCGGCGCCATGGCGATCCGATTGCGCACGGTGAGCCCACCCACGGTGAACGGGCGGGACAGAACCTGGGCCGCGCGCTCGGCACTCCTGCTTATGGACACGTGGATACTCCTTGACCGGACGTCATCGCCACGCGGATCGCGCGGCCCGGCCAAGCTAAAACCTGACGTCAACGTCAGAAGCAAGTACCGGAGGCCCCCTCCGGCCAACCCTTGCCGGGGAGCAGGCGCATGTCGGCACCGTCTGCCCCCGGTTGGTGCGTACGCGCTCTACTGCCCCTCAACGGGCGAAGCCCACACTGGTTGTTCGACCAACGATGCGAGGGGCCCGACATGGGAACGCACGGCAAGCCACCCACACCGAACCCGCAGCCGAAGCAGCCGAGCCCGCGGGACTCGGACGGACAGCACCCGGATGTCTCCAGGCCGGGCGGTGGGACTCACCGCAAGTGACCGGCCTGGAAGGGCTTCACGCGCGGGCGGCCGAGACGCTCGACATCACCGAGCCGTGGGTACGGCGCGCGTTCGAGGCCGTCCCGCGACACGAGTTCGTCCCCGGCACCGTATGGGTGGTGGACAACGGCGCGTACCGGCCGCTCCGCCGAGAGGACGACCCGGACCGGTGGGCCCGCATGGCGTACGACCCCGTGCAGGCCATTGCCACCCAGGTGGACGACGGGGCCCCGGCCCCCGGCGGCGGCGATGTTCCCACCAGCTCCATCTCGGCACCGGCCGCCGTGGTGACCATGCTCGCCGAGCTGGACCTGCGACCGGGGCATCGGGTGCTGGAGATCGGGGCGGGCACCGGGTACAACGCGGCGCTGTTGGCCGAGCGGGCAGGCGCCGGGCGGGTGACCACCCTGGAGATCGATTCAGACGTGGCCGACGGCGCACGGGGCGCGCTGCACCGGGCCGGGTACGGCGGGGTGACGGTGCTCGAAGCGGATGGCGAGCAGGGCTGGCGCAGCGGCGCGCCGTACGACCGGCTGGTGGCGACGGCCTCGGTGGCGTCGATCCCCTGGGCGTGGGTGGAGCAGATGGTGCCCGGCGGCCTGATCCTGGCCCCCTTCCGGACCGCGTTCTGCTCGCACGGCCTCGCCCGGCTGACCGTCTCGGACGGCCGCGCCGAGGGCCGGTTCGCGGGCGCCGTGACGTTCATGACGGTGCGTGGCCAGCGCGCGCGTCCGCGCATCGATGCCGTCTTCTCCACAGAGGCCTGGGAGGAGAGCCGCGAGAGCAAGACCGATCTGGACGTCACGGCGCTCGCCGACCCGCACGCCGAGTTCGCGGTGGGGCTGAGGCTCGCCGACGTGGCGCACTGGCCGCAGGACGGCGATCACTGGTGGTGCACCCGGGACTCGTGGGCCTACGCGACGGATGGCGCGGTGCGCCAGTGGGGTCCGCGCGACCTGGCCGACGAGACCGCCGAGGCCCTCACCTGGTGGGAGGGCGCGGGGCGGCCGGAGCTGTTCGACTTCGGGCTGACGGTCATGGCCGACGGCCACTGGGTGTGGCTCGGCGATCCCTCGGCTGCGTGGCCCCTGCCCGCCGCGTAGCCGGAGCACCGCCCCGCCCGCCGGGAGCCGTCCCGCTCGCCGGGAGCCGTCCCGCTCGCCCGCCGGGCCGCCTCCGCCGGGGGTGCCGCATCGGTCGGGTGCGGCGCATGGGTCGGGTGCGGCGCCGTCTCGCGCGCTTCGCGCGATTGAGCAGCGGGGCAGGGGGCGGGGGCGCGGGTCGCGTTGCCGGCCGCCGGGCCAGTGGGAGCGACCGCCGGTGGCGGCATCCGTGTGCAGGGGGCGAGGTCCGTCGCCGGACCGCCGGACTCCGCATCCACTGCGACGCTGGACCACCCGTCAGCCGTGCCTGGACGGTCCACCGTCGCCCTCGACGCCGCAGGGGGTACCTCTCCCGAAAACCCTTGACAAGGTAGTTGCTTCAGATCAAGTGTTTTCGGAGGGGGTACCCGGAGGGGTCGCCCCACTGGGCCGCGCTCCGGATCGGCATCGGCCCCCCGGGTGCGATTGCCGTCACGGCGCGGGCCCCCACCGGCCCGGCGGCCGGCAACGCGCCCTGCGCCCCGGCCCCCTGCCCCGCTGCTCAATCGCGCGAAGCGCGCGAGACGATACCCGCGCCTGACATCCGGCCCGCGCTCAGAGGGTGCGGTCGAGGCGGCCAGTCTTTATGGCACGTATGAGGACGCCGAGCGCGGCGGGCGTCGTACGGATCACCGCGTCCGGCTGGTCGCTCTCGCGTATGCGGATGCCGTCGGTGACGACGGCGAGTTCCACGCAGTTGGCCTGGTTCTCGCTGAACGTGGACTTTCGCCAATTGAGCTGGGACATGACCGCCCTTCCTAGAGCGTGTACAGGACGTGCTGGATCAGGCCGAGCGAATCCCGCGAGTCGTGAGCGAACGGAGCGACCGTCACATCGACGGGCGGCAGCGCCGCTGTGCTCAGGCGTTGGAACTGCCGCTGATACTTCGTGATCGAGGGCTCGTCGTGCAGGAACGATGACTGGCCAGGGCTTTCCAGCAGTACCGTCTCAAGTGCTCGGCCGTGCGAGGTGAGCATGAAGAATGGCGTGCTCAGGGTCGAGACCCCCTCAGCGGCGAACGGCAGGATCTGGATGCTCACATGCGGCAGGCCAGCTAGCTCGATGAGGCGTAGTAGTTGCTTCCGCATCACCTTGGGCCCGCCGAACCGCATGTGCAGTGCCGCCTCATGGATCACCGCATGGATCTCTGGCGGACTCTCCTCGTGGAGGATCGCCTGCCGCTGCATGCGGAAGCCAACCGCCGTGCCGACGTGATCCGGCGTGTTGGCCTCGTCGTCCGCTCGGAAGATCGAGGCTGTGTAGTCCTCGGTCTGGAACAGCCCCGGGATGAACAGCGACTCGTACGAGTGGAGCTCATTGGCGTGCGACTCGAGCTCGGCCAAGTCCAGCGCTGACGGCACGAGGCGGCCCTTGTAGCCGCTCCACCAGCCCTTGCCCTTGTCTTCCGAGAGGCTGACGAGTGCCTCGACGAAGGGCACACTTGTGCACCCGTAGCCCTTGCAAAGACGACGCAGTCGGTCGCTCGGAATCGCCGTGCGACCGCCCTCGATATGCGTCAGGTGCACACGGCCCATGTCGATGAGCGCGCCCGCCTCATGCAACGTCAACCCGGCTTGCTCGCGCAACCTTCGCAGCTCTGCGCCAAGGCGGCGCTGCCTCTCGGTGGGGTTGGTTCGCAGTGCCAACGGGGTCTCTCCTCAGGGTGTGGGCCACAGTCTGCCGTCAGGGGGTGGGCCGGTCCACTCATTCTCGCGAGCAGGTTGAACTTGTCATCCCTTGTCTCTACCGTGTGTGTGGTGGCAGTCACACAGCGGAGCTGTGTTGGGCCGCACGATGCCCGTTCACGAAGCGCCACGGAGGCGTCGCATGGGAGCACACGCACACCCGGAACATCCACACCGCTACACCCTCTCCGCCCCCGCTCTCCCCACCTCACCCCGGCTGTGCCGCGACTTCGTGCGCGGGGTGTTCACCGCATCCGGACTGGATCAACTCGCCGAGGCGGCAGCCCTCTGCACGTCCGAGTTAGTCACCAACGTCCACCGCCATGGCAAAGGCGACGTACGGATGGCCGCCACCGTCCAGCACGACCGCGTCCGGGTGACCGTCCACGACGACAGCCCCGAACTGCCCTCGCCCCGCCGAGCCGCGACCGATGAGACCAACGGGCGCGGCCTCTTCCTGGTCACGGCCCTCTCCGACGTCTGCGGCATGACCATCGACGAACCAGCCGAAGGCACCGGCAAAGCGGTCTGGTTCGAGTTCAACGTCCCGCCCGCACACACGAAAAGCACCGCATGAACGCCACCCCCGCCGAGCGAGTCGCCGCGACCCTCCGCGACGAGTTCGCCGCCCACGGCGTACGGCTCCCCGACATACGGGCCGACCTCGGCGACCCCCACCAACCGCAACTGGGACTCGGCACCGTCCCCCTCGGCACCGGCTTCGCGCTGCTGCGCGTACTCACGGAGTACCAGCGCCTGCTGAAGGCCGAGCGGGTCCGCCGGCAGCGGAGAGGTTAAGCGTCGCCTGGTTCTCGCGTCGCGAGAATCCGACGAGCACGAAGTGTCTCGGGGTGATCGGGGCCGAGGATGCGCTCACATAGCGGAAGGGCTGTACACGCCGTGCTTTCGGCTTCCGCCGTCCGCCCCGCGCCAGCAAGATGGGCGGCCAACTGGCTGTAGTTCTCCACCAGAACGGGGCTATCGGCTGGGAGCACTTCCTCACGTCCAGCGATGGCTCGGCGGGTCAGTTCAACCGCTTCGTCCCAGCGCCCGCGCTTCGCAAGCACCTGACTGAGCAGTACGACAACGCCGAGCGTCATGGGGTGGGTATAGCCCTGAACGCGTTCCCGATCTGCAAGGACTCGGCGGACATGCGGTTCCGCTTCCTCGGGGTCGCCGAGTCGGGAGACGCCAAAGGCGTATGCGTGCCGGGCGGACAGGGAGATGGGGTGATCCGTGCCAAGGTACCGCTCGCAATCGACGACGATCTTGGGCGATACGCGCGCGAACTCCTCGCCTTTGCCAGATGTGGCCAGTTCTTCGATCAACATCGCCCGACTGCGCAGCGCCTTAGGATGCTCCACGCCCAAAGCGCTCCGCAGCCCATTCGCCGCGCGACGCAGCAAAGACAGCGCTTCAGGCCGTCGTCCCATTCGGAAGAGCGGCTGCTGGAGTCCGTGGCAGGACTCCAGCGTGTCGGGGTGATCAGGGCCCAAGGCCCGTTCACGTATGCGCAGCACCCGGCTGTGTACATCCTCCGACTCCGCGATGCGACCGAGCCGGAACAGAGAGCGCCCCGTGCGCTGGAGTGCGCTCAACGTCAGAGGGTGCTCAGCGCCCAGCACCTGCTCCCCTGCCCCGGCGGCCTCCTGGGCCAAGGCCAGGGCGGCGGCGTAGTCACCGGTCTCGTGGATGCGTTCGGCGAGACGTACGGCCAGATCCACCACCCGCTCCGCCGCATCACCGTCCAGGCGCCGCAGCAGTCCCGCCGCGTGCGGGACCAGCAGTGCCACATACCCGCCCCTGTCCCCGTTCCCACCCCCGGCCTCCGCCGGAAGTGCGGCCTCAAGCAGCGCCGCCGCAGCCTCGGTGAGAGCAGCGCGCTGGTCAGCGGGGATGCCCGAGGAGATGCTGTCGAGGAGCACCCCGTGCACCTGGACGCAGCGCACCGGCCGTTCGCCGTCCGCGCCCGGAGGCGCGGAGACGATCGTGGCCAGCGAGTGGTCGATCAGCCCGCGCAGCGCCGGTTCGACGCGTGCGCTGTCCATCAGGTCCGTTCCGCCCAGCGATGCCGGAGCCAGAACGGCGAGCGGCAGTGGGTCCGCGCTCCAGCAGGACAGCAGCCGCAGCAGCGTGGTTGCTTCAGGTAAGCCCTGGTCGGCGAGGGCGTCCAGGGACAGCTGCCAGGTGCGGCTGACCAGGTGGCGGGATTCGGGGCGGCCGGAGTCGAGGGCCGCTCCCTGGTCGATGAGGCCGATCGGGTCGTCTTCGAGCCGGGTTCGGTAGTCGTCCATGGACCAGGACTCCAGGAGCTGGTGGTGCAGGTAGGAACCCGCGAGGGTCAGGGCGAGCGGCAGGCAGCCGAGGCGGATGGCGACCTGCTCGGCCGCCGCCGGAGTGCCCGCGTGTGGCGCGAGGTCACAGAGGACCTGGGCCGCGTCCTCGCTCGGCAGCACGTCGACGGGGTGGAGGAACGCGCCCCGCCACGCGCGTGAGGTCGCGTATCGCGTGGTGACCAGCACCGTGCCGCGAGGGCTGGCGCGTAACCAGCCGCCTTCCTCCAGGATCGCCGGATCGTCAGCGTTGTCGATCACCAGGAGCCAGGGCTCCGTGGAGCGGTCCAGGTGATGCCATACGAGGTCGGCGGCGGCGCGCTGTCCGCTGTGCGCGGCGGCCAGTTCGCCGAGGCCCGCGCCCCGGTCGGCCGCGACGGCCAGCATGCCCGCGCGCAGGGACAGCCGCTCCGAGGCGTTGACCCACAATCCGATCCGGGACTGGTCGCGGACGGCTTCGGTGAACAGTGCATGGGTCACCGTCGTTTTGCCGCAGCCGCCCATGCCGTGCAGTACGTGGATCTGTCCCCCGTCGCCGTCCACGGCCGTCCGTAATCGCCGCATCAGGTCCGCGCGGTCGCGCAGGACGGACGGGGCCCGGCCGACCAGCGGGATCCGTACGGAGTCCGGGCCCATCCCGGTGGCGGAGAGCGACGGAGACGACGGGGCGGCCGTCTCGGCGAACAGGGAGGCGCCGGGGCCCGGCGCGTAGTGGTGATGGTGTTCGGTGATGTGCTGGTCGCCGGTCGACTGAAAGACCCGGCCCTGCCCCGAGGCGTGGCCCTCCGTGTACGGGGGCGGCGGACCGCTCACCGTTCGGTGATGTGCTGGTCGCGGCCCGCCTGATAGACCCGGCCGCTGCCGGACGCCTCGGCGCGCAGACGAATGGTGGTGTTCATGGCCTGATCGTTGCCCGGCAGGGCCGGTCTCAACTCGTCCAGGATCCGGCGCAACTCATCGACGACCTCCGGGTGTGCGGCGAGAAACCGCCGCATGCGCCCCGCCCACTCCTCGCCCAGTTCGTGCCGGGCCTGTTCGTCGTCCGCGTCATGCGCGGCCAGGAGGTCTGCATGCGTGGTCTCGAGTTCGCCGTCGATTCCGTCGGCGCGGTCCGGCTGGGCCCGGCGCCATAACGCGACGATCCGCTCCCGCGCGTGCTGCCACGCATCGGTGGCCATGAGAGCCACCACGGTGGACCCGGCCGTCCGCGCGAGATCTGCCAGCTGCGGCTCCATCCCACTCCCTCATCCGTACTGAAGTCGGCCTTTCACGATACGTCGGTTGTGGCGGGGCCGGTGGGGTCAGCCGGGCGGCCGGTACGCCTGGTGCTGTGACCGCATTGGATTCGCCGGGTTGGTGGTTGGAGGGGTCGGATGGGCATGCCGTTCGTTTCGATGGCTGGGGGTGTGGTGGCCGAGCCTGTCCGGGTGCGCGGACTGACCGATCTGGAAGGCAGAAGCCGCAGCAGATCGTGCACCGGGGCCATACCAGTTCGGTGCCCCATCCGGCAAGCGATGAGGAGGGTGTGTTGTCCTTGGCGGTCACTCGCGACGACTGGCGCGGTCGGCGGTGAGGTGGGCCTCGAAGCCGTCCAGGACGGACTGGAGGCCGAACGTGAAGGTGTTGTCGGGCGCCGCGGCGTACTCCGTGGCGGCCGTGGTGCCGAGGCGCTCGCGCAGGCGCGGGAACTGTATGGCGGTCTCCTGGGCCTGTGTCAGGGCGTCGGCCATCAGTTGCCCGGCGTCCGCGCCCTTCTTGCTCAGCCGGCGGTTCAGCGAGACCTGTGCGGCAGGGCCGAGCGCGCTGCCGAGGACGAAGGTGAGCACGGTGGCGGCCGCCCGGTCCGCGTCGGCGGCGGCAAAGCCCGCCTTTTCGTAGATGGAGAGGCTGAGGTCGTTGTGCCGGGCCTGGCCGGGTCCGTACAGGAAGTGGCTGCCGAATGCCTGGACGAGCCAGGGGTGCCGGATGAGCATCGCGTGCATGCCGGACGCATGGGCGGTGGCGGCCGTGCGCCAGTCGGTCGCGTCGAGATCGGGCAGCTCGACCTCATGCCAGATCGCGTCGCTGGCGAGTCGGACGAGGTCGTCCTTGGTTTTGATGTGCCAGTAGACGGCCGTGGCGGCCGAGTCGAGCCGTTTCGCCAGGCTCCGCATGTTGAGGCCGTCCAGTCCCTCGTCATCGAGCAGTTCGATGGCCGCACGGATGATCCGGTCTGCGGTCAGTGTGTCTCGCCCCATGGCCACCACCTTACTTGCACTTAGTTCATGCCGGGTCTTGCACTTAGTTCAGGCCGTCGCCTACGCTCACTCTCGTACTTAGTTCAAGTCTCTGGAAGGGGAGCCATGTCGCAGGAGAAGCTGTCGGAGTTCGTCACGGCGCAGGCCACGGAGCTGGGAATTCCTGGTGTCGCCGTCGGGGTGTTCCTGGACGGCCAGGAGATCTACGCTGCGCACGGCGTGACGAGCCTCAGCAACCCGCTGCCGGTCGACGAGAAGACGCTGTTCCCTCTGGCGTCTGTGTCCAAGACCTTCACGGCGACCGCGTTGATGCGCCTGGTGGCCGAGGGGAAGGCGGACCTGGACGCGCCGGTGCGGACTTACGTCCCCGAGCTGAAGCTCGCCGACGAGGAGGCCGCGGCGCGGATCACCGTCCTGAACCTGCTCAACCACACCGCGGGCCTGGACTGGAACGTGATCGACGACGGCGAGGGCGACCGTTCCCTGGCCGGGCTCGTGGCGAAGCTGCCCCAGCTGCCGCTGATCGCATCGCCCGGGGCCCGCGCCTCGTACAGCCAGGCCGGGTACAACCTGGCCGGGCGGATCATCGAGAAGATCACGGGCCTGCCCTTCGAGCAGGCCATGGCCGCACTCGTCCTGGAGCCGGTGGGCCTTGCGGACACCGTGTACGGCCTGTCCGAGGTGATGGTCCGCAAGTTCGCCGTGGGCTACAACCGCGGCGGCGACGGCGAACTGCGAGCCGCCCGGCCCTGGGGAGCGTTCAAGGAGGGCGCGCGCGGCGACAACCCCGGCGGCGGCCTCGCCTCCTCGGTGAGCGACCTGTTGCGCTGGGCTCGCTTCCAACTGGGCGACGGCGAAGGCGTACTGCCCGCCTCAGCGCTGCACCGGATGCGGGAGCGGACGATCGAGCTGCGCGCCAGCACGCTCGGCGACGGCTTCGGCATCTGCTGGTTCCTGCACGACCTGGACGGTATCCACGGGATCGGCCACGGCGGCTCGGGCAACGGCCAGTTCGCCGAACTGCTCATCGTGCCCGAGCGCGACTTCGCGGTGGTCTCCCTGGCCAACGCCGGCCCGGACGGCTACCCCTTCAACCAATCCGTCGTACGGTGGGCACTCGAGCACTGCCTCGGCATCGTCGAGAAGCCGGTGGAGCCCGTCCCGTACGACCGGAGACAGGCCCAACAGGTCGTCGGCCGTTACGAGATCGACGCCATGAACCTCGACATCGTCACCGACGGCACCCGTCTCACCCTGGCGGTCGGGATCAAGCCGGAGATCCGCGAGGCATCGGACGAGGAGATGCCCCCGGACTACCCGGCCGCGGCCATCGGCTTCCTTCCCGCCGACGGCGATGGCGATGGCGATGGCGATGGCGATGAGTACATCGTCACCGAAGGCGGCCTCAGGGGGCAGCGCGGCTACTTCTCCCGCGACGTCAACGGCGTGGTCACCGGCGTCGACCTCGCGGGCCGGCTCTTCAGCCGAGTCTCGGAAGCATCCTGATCCAGCGCGTTGCCGGGCGTTGTCACCGTGACGCGGGGCAGGGATGCGGTACCGCTGATCTCCGCGTTGATGGTGACCGTCTCCAGGTCGGGGAGGGCGGCGAGCGGGGACAGGTCGATGGGGCGGCCGGCGCCATGGAGGAACGCGACGTTCAGATGACGAAGTCGGGGGAACACCAAGGCGAGCCAGGTGGCGTCCAGGCTCTCGGCCCTGACCTGCAGATCCAGCCAAGTGACGCCGGGTGGGAAGTGCCGGGGGTGGATACCTGGCCGGCCGATGGTGATCTTCAGCCGTTCCAGGGCCGTCAGCTCCCCCAGGCCCTTGGGGAAGAAGGCGCCGCCCCCGGGGCCCGGCGGTTCGTAGACCAGGGTGTGGAGGGGGAGTCCGGACAGGGGGGAGAGGTCGCGGGCCGCAAAGCAGCCGGTCAGATAGAGCGTACCCAGGTTCGCCAGGTGGCCGATCGCGGCGCCGAGGTCGCCGACCACGTCGTTTCTATTCAGCCGCAGCCGGGTCACCTCCTCCCCCTTGAGGTTGTCCCTGATCTCGGCCTCCGTGAAATCTCCTCGCAGGATCAGCCAAGGACGCGGACCCGTATCCAAAAGCATGCGCAATTGCTCCATGGTCTCGGCCACGACGTACAGGTCGTCCCGGTCCAGGCGGAGGATCACCTCGTGGAAGTACCGCTCGGTGTCGTACCGCCCCCAGCTCGACGCCAGTTGTGCCCGCACCCCGACCGCCGGGTGGTCGGCGAACGTCGCCAGATACGGGATCGCCGCGTCCACCGGTATGCGTGAGGCCGTCACCACGCAGCACTCCGCCACCTCGTCTGTCAGCCCCTCCGGTCCCGGAAGAAGCTCCAGCACCAGCGGGCCCACCGTGGCCAGCTCCCGGGCTCGCGGGATGGTCAAGGGCGGGACGAACTCCATCGCGTTCCGCGTGACCTCGTCCCGTATCGCCGGGTCCAGATCGGGCGCGTGTTCCAGGCAGGCCATGGCCAGCAGGAACAGACGAAGGGCCGACTCGGCGCTGTTCTCGTGCCGTGCCACCTCCAGCAGCTTGCGCAGCAGATCCGCCCGTTCGCGCGGCCGCCCATGCGCGACGGCCATGCGGATGACGTCCTCCCACTGCGCGTCATGCGCGTTGCGGATGAGCAGGCCGATGTCCCACGCCTCCACCGCCGCCTTCGCGCCCAGGTAGTCCTGGAAGGTGCGGTGGACGAAGTCCACCGTGCTCACCGAGGGCTCGCGCAACAGCCCGCTGCGCAGGAGCAGATGGCGCAGGATGGCGGGGGCGTCGCCCAGGGCGCGGGCGGCGGGGACCGAGGGGAGGGCCTCCTCGATGAGGTGTTCCGCGCGGTCGCGGTCCAGCTCGGCCTCGCCGTTGCGGATCAGGTAGTAGGCGAGCCGCTGGAGGAGCTGGATCTGCGGCTCCTCGTCCAGCTGGACGTCGCCCGGCGCGTAGATGTGGCGCTCGGTGTCGCGCCGCGTCAGCAGCATGGACAGCGCCGCGTCGTACAGCGCCTTGCGGCCCGGCGGCAGATAGCCGCGGCGGGCGCGGTGCAGGGCGCAGATCAGGCCGCACATCAAGGGGTTGGTGGCGAGCCGGGTCAGGTCCTGTTTGGTGCGGACGGCGGTGTGCAGGGCCGATTGATACGCGTTCAGCTCCGCCCGTTCCTCCTCCGTACGGCAGGTCTGGCGCGCCGCCTCGTGCCAGCGGTCGATGAACGCCGCCATGTCCTCGCGGCTCATCGGGGACAGCGTGAACTCGGCGAAGTCCTGTGCCCCCAGCCAGTCGTCGGCCACGGCCGAGGGGCGGGAGGTGACCAGCCACAGATTGTCCGGGTAGGCGATGAGGAGGTCGGCCAGCCAGGCGCGGGTGCGCTCGCGGTCGCGTTCGGGGATCTCGTCGATGCCGTCGATCAGCAGCAGCCCACGCCCGGCGGTCAGGACGCGGTCGGCCCAGCCGGGCGGCTGGGCGCCGTCCAGGGGGTTGTGGACGGACGCGAGGAAGGCGGCCGGGGAGGGCAGCGACTCCTGGCGGGCGATCGTGCGCAGCGGGAGGACGAAGGGGACGCGGCCGATCAGCTGCTCCAGGCCGCGCGGCCATTCCTGTCGCGCGGCGCACACGGCGAGCCACTGCACAAGCGTGGTCTTGCCGGAGCCCGCGATTCCGCGCAGCAGTACCCGTTGATGGCCGGAGAGCGCCCGGTCGGCGGGGAACGCGGTGGGGAGGACCGTGTGCTGCGGCGCGGTGGAGGCCTCATCGGCGAATGAGTCGAGTGGGCGCTCCTCGCCGGAGGACACCGCCTCCAGGCTGAGATACGCCGCGTCCAGCGGCCATGTGGCCTCCGCGTGGCTGAGGTCGATCCCGACGATCGTCAGGGTGGAGTGCTTGCCGATCATGTACTCCGCGTACCGGCGCTCGAACCCCGCGTCCTGCGCGGATTGCGACGGGATGCGCTCGATCAGGATGTCGATCTTGGTGATCAGCTCGCTGAGCTGGCCGCTCTGCTCGACGAGGGAGCGGCCGACGAAGGTCGAGCGCTGGGTGAAGAAGTGCAGGATATGGAGACAGGCGGTGTCCAGCAGACGCTGGTAGAGCACGGTGCCGCCCTGGCTGAGGAACAGCCTTTCGCCCTTGGCGAGGGTGGCGTCGATCAGCGCACGGGCCAGTCCGCGGTGGCCGAGCCGCACCGCCTGGACGTCGTTCATATCGAGGTCGCCGAGCGCGTACAGCGTGGTGGCCAGCTTCTCGGCGACGAGCTCGTCCTCGTCGGCGGGGCAGGGCCGCTCGCCGGGCCCGGCGAGCCGGGTGGCCTGCGCGACCAGTTCGGCGGCGAGCCTGTTCAGGTCCTTCTCGGTCAGGGTGCGCTTCTCGCCCCGGAATGAGATGAGGGAGGAGATACGGACCGGCTGGTTCACCAGCCCGGCGCCCGGCCCCTCCTTGACGAAGAGCTTCTTGATGAGCGGTGCGACGACGCTCGACGCGAGGCGAGCGCCAATGGTTGCGGGATCCACGTCCCATTCCCCCCGGTAGTTGTGTACCCCCGGCCGCGGAGGGCCGCCGACAGCGTACAGCGGGGTAGCGGGGTCAGGGTCCTTGGTCCCGAACCGGACATCCGAAAGTCCCGGCGAAGGTGAGATCCCACACAGGCGGCCCCGGGTCTACTACGGGAAATAGGGGATCTCGCAGGTCAGAGGTGTGACGGGAGTTTCTGGGAATTCCGCATGGGATACGGCTCCCATAAGCAATTCGCTACGTAGTCACTTAGTAGAAGAACGCCTTGGCCTATTAACGAGAACGGGATAACAAGGGGCGTTCCGAAGACGCTTCTGGAGGTACTTCCCATGGCCCCGCGCGCCACAAACCGCCGATTCTCGCTTACGTCCGTGTCCAGGGGGCGCGCCGCCGTGGTCGCCATGGGTCTGGGGGCCTCGCTCGCGCTCGGCGCCGGCACGGCGTTCGCCGTGGGGACGGGTACGGCCGCCTCCGCCCCGTCCGTCAGCCGGGCCGCCGCGAAGGCACCCGCCCCGAAGGCCCCCGCGAAGGCGGCGAACGCCTGGGAGACCCCGGTCGACAAGTACGTGATAGGCGCCGCCTTCGGCCTGGCGGGCAACCTCTGGTCGCACAACCACAGCGGTCAGGACTTCGTCGTGCCGACCGGCACCCCGGTGCACGCGGCGCACGGCGGTGTGGTCGTCAAGGCGGGCCCGAACGGCGCCGGTGACGGCCCCGCGTACGGCAACGCGATCGTGATCAGGCACGACAACGCGACGTACTCGCAGTACGCCCACCTGTCCCGGATCGACGTCCGGATCGGGCAGTCCGTGAGCACCGGCCAGCAGATCGGCCTGTCCGGCAGCACCGGCAACTCGACCGGTCCCCATCTGCACTTCGAGATCCGTACGACGCCGAACTACGGCTCCGCCGTCGAGCCGCTCAAGTTCCTCCGCGACCACGGCGTCAAGGTCTGAGCCGTCAAGGTCTGAGCCGTCAAGGTCTGACGCTCACACCGGACGCATCATGCGTCATCCGTGGGTCGATGGCGTATGCGCCTGCTTCACCAGATCGAGGGCGACTTCCAGGACAGCCTTCCGCTTGTCCTCGGGGTCGCCCTCGACCGTCTGCAGCGCGAACATCCGCGCATGCATGCTGAACAGCGCGGTGATGCTCCGGACCTGGTCGACCAGGGGCGCCTCGGGGTCCCGGATCAGGGCGGACATCGCGAGCATGCGGTTCTTGAAGATCTGGCCGATGCTCAGCTCGCGCACCGTCGCCTGGTTCTCCTGCATGAAGCGCATCAGCGGCTCGCCGATGTCCATGGCCGCGCTGTAGCGGCGCAGCAGCTCCTGCTTGGTCTCCAGGGTGCGCGGCTGCTGCTCGCCCCAGGCGATCAGCTCGTCCATCGGCCGTCCCAGGTCCTGGAACAGGCTGTGGACGATGTCCTCCTTGGTCTTGAAGTGGTAGTAGAGGGCCGCCTTGGTGACCTCGAGCCGCTCGGCGATCTCTCGCAGTGACGTCTTCTCGTAGCCGTGCTCGGCGAAGAGTTCCAGGGCGACGTCCTGGATGCGCTGACGGGTGTCGCCCCGCCGCGGTGTGCTGCCCATGGTGCTCTCCTGATGCTGGTGTGGCTGCCGTCGGCAGGCCGAACGTAACTTACTTGACGCCCGGCTAGTTGGCGCCTTACCTTCTCTACTGTACTGAACTAGCCGGGCGGCAAGTAAGTGTGCGTCAGGGCTCTCATCATCCAGGGGGAGACGGAGAACATGGTCCGTAAACAATCAGAGGACGAAGCGTCATCCGCTTCGGCACCGGCTCAGGCCGCCCGGGAGGCCCAGCAGCCCCCGGCCAAGGCCGAGCCCAAGCAGCGCAGCACCAGTGTGGTGATATTCGCGCTGATGATCGCGATGCTGCTCGCGATGCTCGACAACATGATCGTGGGCACCGCGATGCCGACCATCGTCGGCGAGCTCGGTGGCCTCGACCACCTCTCCTGGGTAGTGACCGCGTACACCCTGGCCACCGCCGCCTCGACCCCCATCTGGGGCAAGCTCGGCGACATGTACGGCCGCAAGGGCGTCTTCCTCACCTCCATCGTGATCTTCCTCGGCGGCTCGGCGCTGTCCGGTATGGCGCAGAGCATGGGTGAGCTGATCGGCTTCCGGGCCATCCAGGGCCTGGGCGCGGGCGGTCTGATGGTCGGCGTGATGGCGATCATCGGTGACCTGGTGCCGCCCCGGGAGCGTGGCCGCTACCAGGGCATCATGGCCGGCGTGATGGCCGTGGCCATGATCGGTGGCCCGCTGGTCGGCGGTACTCTCACCGACCACCTCGGCTGGCGCTGGATCTTCTACATCAACCTCCCGCTCGGTGCCATCGCCCTCGCGGCGATCACCGCGGTGCTGCACCTGCCGAAGAAGCGGTCCGAGGGACGGATCGACTACACCGGCGCGGCCCTGCTGACCGTGGGCATCACCGCGCTCGTGCTGATCACAACCTGGGGTGGCAACGAGTACGCCTGGGGGTCGGGCCAGATCATCGGGCTCGGGGCGGTCGGTGTCCTCTCGCTCGTCGCGTTCCTGTACGTCGAGACGCGGGTCGCCGAGCCCGTACTGCCGCTGCACATCTTCCGGAACCCCAACTTCTCGCTGGTCACCGCGATCGGCTTCCTCACCGGTTTCGTGATGTTCGGCTCGACCACCTTCCTGCCGCTCTACCAGCAGACCGTCCAGGGCGCCACGGCCACCAACTCCGGGCTGCTGCTGCTCCCGATGCTGCTGGGCATGCTGGTGGTCTCGCTGGTCGCGGGCCGGGTCACCACCTCGACCGGCAAGTACAAGATCTTCCCCGTAGTCGGCGGCCTCCTGATCACCGTCGGGATGTTCCTGCTGTCCACGATGGACACCGAGACCACCCGCTTCACCTCCGGTCTCTTCATGGCGGTGCTCGGTATGGGCATGGGCTGCCTGATGCAGACGACCATGCTGGTGGCGCAGAACAGCGTCGAGATGAAGGACATGGGCGTCGGCAGCTCCTCCGCCACCCTCTTCCGCACCCTGGGCGGCTCCTTCGGCGTCGCCATCCTCGGCGCCCTGTTCACCAACCAGGTGCGGGACACCATGACCGAGCGGGGTGGGGGCAAGGCCGCGGCCATCACCTCCGGGAGTGCCCAGCTCGACCCGGCCAGCCTCAAGCTGCTGCCGCCGCCCATCCGGGACGCGTACACCCACGCGGTGGCCAGCGGTGCCCACCAGGTGTTCCTGTGGGGCGCGCTGATCAGCATCGTCGGCGCCGTCGCCGCCTGGTTCGTCAAGGAGGTCCCGCTGCGCGGGGCCGCCGCCAAGTCGGCCGACAGTGACGAGGCCGCGGCCGAGACGGCACCGATCGCCGAGACCGTCTGACCAACGGTCCGGGTGAGCGGGGTCGCCATCAGGGGGCCGCTGTCGGTGGGGCATGACAGCATCGGGCCCATGGTGACCTCGCCGGACGAGGCGCGGCTGGCGCACTTGCGCCGGCTGCGCCTCGCGAAGGACGTGATGGACCGCGACTGGGCCGAGCCGCTCGACCTGGACGCGGTCGCCGCGCACGCCGGCTATTCGCGCTACCACTTCATCCGCGCCTTCAAGGGTGCCTACGGATCCACCCCCGGGCAGTACCTGACCCGGCGCCGCATCGAGCGGGCCGAGGAGCTGCTGCGCTCGGCCAATCTCTCGGTCACCGAGGTCTGCTCGCTCGTCGGCTTCAGCAGCCTGGGCACCTTCTCCACGAGCTTCAAGAAGCAGACCGGGCTCACCCCCAGCGCCTACCGGGACCTGCATATCGGCCGGGCCGCGGCGGTCATCCCGGGGTGTTACGCGATGCTGTGGTACGGCGGGCGCGACGCCCGCGCCCCCGGCTCCAAGGACCGCAATTCTCAAGAAGCGGAATGAATCCGCCGCTGCCTACCGTAGCCACGTCGCGACGACGCGCGCGGCCCACGCCCACCCCGATAGCTCCGGAGGCAGCAATGATCAAGGGGATGTCCATCGTCACCGTCTGGGTCCTCGACCAGGACCGGGCCAAGGAGTTCTACACCGAGAAGCTGGGCTTCGAGGTCCGCACCGACATGAGCATCGGCGGGGACGGCGAGGGCGGCGGTATGCGCTGGCTGACGGTCGGCGCCAAGGACCAGCCGGATGTGCAGCTGACCCTGATGGTGCCCAGTTCGCCGGGGCTCGACCCGGAGTCGGCCGAGGCCCTGCGGACGCTGGTCGCCAAGGGGGTGCTCGGCGCCGGGGTGTTCACCACGGATGACATCCACCGGGACTACGAGGCGCTCAAGGCGAAGGGCGTGGAGTTCGTCCAGGAGCCCCAGGAGCGTCCGTACGGCACCGAGGCGCTCTTCCGCGACGACTCCGGCAACTGGTTCTCGTTCACCCAGCCCCGCGAGGAGATGGACTTCAGCAAGCCCTGGGACGGCTGCACCTCGAGCTGAGCGCCGGGTATCGCGGGCCGAGTGCTCCGTACTCCGAGCCGAGCTCAGTGCCTCGGCCAGTGCTCAGTCCGGCACCTCGATGATCGGGAAGCTGCCGGTGTTGGTGGGCGCGGACTCCGGCAGCCAGAGCACGGCGACCGCGCCCCGGCACTCCCCGTCCGGCTCGTCGCCGCTGTCCAGCAGCGGATCGGCGTTGCGGAACGTCAGCCGGGCGCCCAGCACCCGCGCCTGGCCCGCGGCTATGGTCAGTCCCAGGCCGTGCCCGGTCCCCGCGCGGTCCTTGCTGCCGGTGCGGAACCGGCTCGGCCCGTCCTTCAGCAGCTCCTCCGGAAAGCCGGGGCCGTGGTCGCGTACGCGCAGTATCCGCCCTTCGACGGTGACTTCGAAGGGCGGTTTGCCGTGCCGGGCGGCGTTGGCCAGCAGATTGCCCAAGATCCGCTCCAGCCGCCGGGGGTCGGTGGAGACATGGGCGTCGCGCACCACGTTGACCGCCGCGTCGGGGTCCACCGCCCGGACCCGGCGGGTGATGAACTCGGCCACGGCTATCTCCTGGAGCTCGGCGCGCTCCGCGAAGCCGTCCAGCCGTGCCACCTCCAGGACGTCCTCGACCAGGGTGCGCATCGCCTGCGCCCGGTCCCGTACCAGCTCGGTGGGGCGGCCCGGCGGCAGCAGCTCGGCGGCCGTGAGCAGCCCGGTGACCGGGGTGCGCAGCTCGTGGGCGATATCGGCGGTGACCCGGCGCTCCGCCTCCAGCCGCTGCTGAAGTGCCTCGGCCATGCCGTCGACCGCACGCGCCAGATCGTCGGTCTCGTCGCGCACCCGGCCGCCGATCGACTCGCGCACCCGCACCTCGGAGTCGCCCTCGGCCAGCTTGCGGGCGGCGGTGGCCGCCTTGCGCAGCCGCCGGGAGAGCTGATCGCCGATGAGCACGCCGAGCGCGATACCGCCCAGCACCACCGCCACCGAGCCGATGATCAGCACTCGGTCCAGGTCGTTGAGGACGGCGAACCGGTCCTGGAACTTGGTGTGGACGGACAGCACCTTGCCGTTCCGCAGCGGCACCGAGGCCCACACCTCGGGGGTGCCGGTGCCGGAGTCCTCCAGATAGGTGGCGCGCTGGCCGCGCCACGCCTCCTTCTTCAGCTGCTCGGGCAGATGGGGGTCGTCCAGCTTGGCGCCGAAGCCCAGCACCCGGGACTGCTCGTACCACCGCTGGGCGACCTTCACCCGCTCGTCCATCACGGTGCGGCTGTTGTCGAGCATCGAGACGCGGGCCGCGTTGTGGACGACGAGGCTCAGCACCACCGCCACCAGCGTGCTCACGGCCGCGATGGCGAGGCTGACCTTCCACCGCAAGCCGGTGCGCAGTGCCAACCGCCGCAACGCCGCTCAGCCCTTGAGCTTGTAGCCGAAGCCGCGGACCGTCTCGATGCGGTCCTGGCCTATCTTGCCGCGCAGCCGCTGCACATGGACGTCCACGACCCGGGTGTCCCCGCCCCAGCCGTACTCCCAGACCCGCTCCAGCAGCCGGTCGCGGGAGAGCACGGTGCCGGGCGCGGCCGAGAACTCCAGCAGCAGCCGCATCTCGGTCGGGGTGAGCGCCACCTGATGGCCGCCCTTGCGGACCTCCATGCCCTCGGGGTCGACCTCCAGATCGCCGAAGCGCAGCACTCCGCCGTCGGGCTCCTCGGGGGCGGGCTCCGCGCCCCGCCCGCCGGGGCCGCTGGCATGGCCGAAGCGGCGCAGTACGGCCCGGATGCGGGCCACCAGCACCGCACCGTCGAAGGGCTTGGTCACATAGTCGTCGGCGCCGGCTTCGAGGCCGAGCACCACATCGATGGAGTCGGCGCGCGCGGAAAGCATGATCACGGGAACGGTGGACTCGTCGCGGATCCGGCGGCACAGGCTGACCCCGTCCAGGCCCGGAACCATCACATCGAGCAGCGCGATATCGGGGCGGTCGGCCCGGAAGCGCTCGAGGCCGGTCAGCCCGTCGGGCGCGGCCGTCACGAGAAAGCCATCGCGCTCCAGGGCGAGCTGCGTGGCTTCACGGATGACATCGTCGTCCTCGACGAAGAGCACATGGGTCTCGGCCACAGCCTCGCTTCAGCCTTCCGTTCCGTCGTCGGCGCGCGCGGTCGGCACCGGGGTCGCCTCTTCCTTGGGCACATTCTTGCTGTAGTCGGTGCGCTCGCGGGACCGCACCGTGAACGAGCGGTCCGCCCCGGACCAGCCGTAGGTGATCACGGTCTCGCTCGAAGGGCAACAGACCGAGTCCCCGGAGGTGTAGGAGAGCTTCGTCACCCGCAACTCGTCCTTGGCGACGTCGGCGTAGACGGGCGGCTGCTCGTCGCTGAAGACGTTCTCGTACCGGCTGCCCACCTTGCGGTACACATACGAGCCGATGCCGAAGCCGTCGGTGCAGCTCATGACGTTGATGACCAGGTCGGAATCGGCGGAGCCGGTCAGCCGGCCGGACGTCACGTCCACCGGATAGCCCTTGATCTCCTGCTTGGACTCGCGCTCCTTGGCCGTGGGGCAGGGCTTGAGGCTCGTCTTCAGATCGCCGCTGACCCGCGGATCCGCCTTGACCAGCTTGATCACGTCGACCTTCTTCCCGGCAGCCGGTGACGGCCGGCCCGATCCACGGCCACCCGCGTACGCGCCGGAGTCCGCGGCGGCCGAGGCCCACTCGGTGTTCGCCGGTCCCTCCTTGCGCACCCCCTGGCTCGCGTCACCGCATCCGGCCAGCATCCAGCCGCCGGCGGCCGCGAGGCCCACGACCGCACCGCCGGTGAGCATGACGGTCCTGCTGGGAGAGGCCCTGGTCAGGCCGCGCACCGTTCCTGCCCCCGCTCCTGGCGGGCGCGCCGGACCCGACCGGTGTGCTGCCGGACGTTGGTGGCCGGCTTGGCGTCCGCGTCCCGACGGCCGAGCGCGCGGGCGTCCACATCGCGGCTCTCCAGCTCCTGCCGCAGCCGGGCCAGCGCCCGGTGCAGCGTGCTCTTGACCGTTCCGGTCGACATTCCGAGCGCCTCCGCGGTCTCTTCGGTCGTCATCTGCTCCCAGTGTCGCAGCACCACGACACTGCGCTGCTTGGGAGCGAGCACCGAAAGGATGTCCATCAGCAGGGCGCGGTCGGCGTGCTGCTCGGTGCCGTCGTCGACGCTCGCCTCCGGAAGCTGCTCGGTGGGCACCTCGTCCAGCTTGCGGGCGCGCCACCACTCGGTACGGGTGTTGATCATCACGCGTCGGAGATAGGCGTCCGCGAGCGACTTGTCGGCTATGCCGTCCCAGCGGCCGTAGGTGCGCACCAAGGCGGTCTGGAGCAGATCCTGTGCCTCGACCGGGTCGGGGATCAGCCGACGGGCGCTGCGCAGCAGCGCGTCCTGCCGATTCCGCACGTACTCCTCAAAGTCCAGAACATTGCTGCTGCTCATGATGCCGACTCCATCCCGCTGTTTCCCCGCCGTTGACGTGTCCGGCTTCTCGCTCGGCACGGGAAGGACGCTACGGAGGGGCTGTTGCGGCGCCATACGCAACTACGCCTCGGCAAACGCACAGCTACCCATAGGTTGTGTAACAACGGAACCCGGCCCGACGATGTGTCAGAACCGGGTCCTGGGCGTGTCACAGGTCTGTCACAGACAGGCCGTGACGAGGGATGTTCTCAGGTCAGCGGCAGCCGGTAGAGGCCGCCCGAGAGCGGCTCCACCAGTCCGTCGGAGACGAGTCCGTCGAGCGCGCGGGCCCGCTGCACCGGCTCGTCCCACACCTGGTCCAGCGTCGTCTGCGGCACCGGTGTCACAGCCTCCCGCAACACCGCGAGCAGCTTGCCCCGCACCTGGCGGTCCGTACCGGCGTAGGTCTGGCCGCGCCGGGGCGGTCCCTCGTGCTCCGGCGAACCGGCCTGCCGCCAGGCGCACAGCGCGGCGATCGGGCAGCGGGCGCAGTCGGGGGTGCGGGCCGTGCAGACCAGCGCGCCCAGCTCCATCGTGGCCGCCGCCCAGCGCGCCGCGGTCGGCTCCTCCTCGGGGAGCAGGGTGCGGGCCAGCTTGCGCTCGGCGGCGGTGGTGGCGTTCGGCGGGTACTGGGTACCGCTGACCGCGCGCGCGAACACCCGGCGGACATTGGTGTCCAGCACCGGATGGCGCTGGCCGTACGCGAACGAGGCCACGGCCGCCGCCGTGTACTCACCCACCCCCGGCAGCGCCAGCAACTGGGCGTGCTCGCGCGGTACGTCACCGCCGTGCCGCTCCCTTATGGCGGCCGCGGCGCCGTGCAGCCGCAGCGCCCGGCGCGGATAGCCCAGCCGGCCCCAGGCGCGGACCGCCTCACCGGGCGGTTCCGCGGCCAGGTCGGCCGGGCGCGGCCAGCGGGCGAGCCACTGCTCGTACACCGGCAGCACCCGGTTCACCGGGGTCTGCTGGAGCATGAACTCGCTCACCATCACACCCCAGGCGCCCGCCTCGGGGCGGCGCCAGGGGAGGTCGCGCGCGTGCGCGTCGAACCAGTCGATGACGGGCCGGTGCAGAACGGCTCCGTCGGGGTCGGAGGATGCGGCGGCCGGGACGGCGGAAGCGGAAATGGCAGTCATCGCATCCGATCCTGACATGACGGGACGGTTCGCGGGGCCCAGGGCGCGGGCGTTCGGGTTTCAGCCGCGCCGGGCGTTGCCAAATCGTGCGATACGGCGCCCGTACGGGAACGGATGGCCGCTTGCCGCGCCCGGGTGCGGTCCCCGGTGCCCCTGGGGTGACCTCGGGGCGCCTTGTGGACGTCTGTGGGACCCCTCATATGCCGGATCCGGTCGGATCATGAGAAAAGTAGGGCCCGGAGCGGGGGTTATTGGCCGGTAGTGCTCCCGATCTCTCGTAGAGTTTCCGCGTGGGATCTCTGCGCAATCCGATCGGGCCGCTTCCCTCCTCCATTTACTGGCGGCGGAGGGCCGTTGCGCTGGCCCTGCTCATCGCCATCGTTCTCGTGGTCATCTGGGCCTTCGGCTGGGGTGGTTCGGGCGGCGGCGGAAGTGACGAGGGCAAGGGATCGGGCGGCGGGGGACCCGCGAGCACGATCACCCCGGGCCCCTCCTCCTCCGGGCCGGTCAACAGCGAACGGCCGGGCGGGCGCGATGAGTCGGACGGCGGCGGCTCGGGCTCGGGCGGCTCCGGCGGCAGCGGGGGCGGCGGCGGTTCGGACGACGGCGGAGCGGACGCGAGCGGCGGTGGCGCGGTCGGCGGCAGCGGCTCCGGCGGCGCGGGCGGCGCCGGCGGCTCCTCGGGTGGTGGCATCGGCACTGGGACCGGGCAGGGCCTGCCCGCCGGGTCGAGCCTGCGGGACTGCCGCCCCGGCGACGCGGAGCTGACGGTGCGCAGCGTCAAGGACTCCAAGGTCAAGAACGTCTGGGCGCCGGGGGAGAAGCCCAACTTCGAGATCGTCGTGAAGAACACCAAGTCGAGCTCGTGCAAGGTCGACTTCGGGCGCGCCGCGGCCTCTCTGACCATCACCGACGCCCACAACGCCCACGTCTGGGCCTCCGACGACTGCCCCGAGGGCAGCGCCGCCGCGCTGGTCGAGGTGCCGGGCTCCGGCCAGACCAAGCGCACCGTGGAATGGGACCGCAAGCGCAGCGCCGAGCACTGCGCCACGCCGTCGGGCAGCGCGTCGGCCAAGCCGGGCACGTATCTGGTCGAGGTGAAGGTGGACGGGCTCGGGACGGCCAAGGTGTCGTTCGTCCTCGAGAAGGACTAGGCCCCCGCCAAGGACTGGGCCCCCGCCAAGGACTGGGCCCCCGCCAAGGGCTGGGTCCCCCGCCACGGATCGAATCCGCCCCCGGCTGCTTCTGCCGGGGGCGTTGGTGTCGCTGTGTGCTGCCCGAATCGGTGACGGGGCATCAGCCGCAGAGTTTGTCAAAAGCGTTGACGAATAGCCCTGGGCGCTCCTACCTTCATCGCGTCGTGCATCATACGTCATATATGAGAGGCGCAATGCCCGGATTAGGGACCCAATGTCCATTTACGCTGCGGGGTCGCCTCGGGTGCACAGGCCGCGCCGGCCGGCAGTTGGGCTGACTGAACTGATCAGGCAGCAGCCGCTCATCCACTGACGATGTGAGATGCGGCCCGTTCACCGCCAAGATCCCGGGCCGCGACAGAGAGTCAGCATGCTCCCTCTGTGGGGGAGCCTATCCAACTTCGGGAGCGATGGTGCCCCAGTCCAGCGTGCCCTTGTCCAAGGCCGGGAGAGCCCCGGCGTCACCGCCTCGGCAACGCAGCCACATGCGATGGACGATCGTCGGCTTCTCGGCGCTCGGCCTCACGATCGCCTATCTCGACCGCGCCGCGCTGAGTGTGGCGATGCCCCACATGTCGGATGAGTTCCACATCAGCTCCGCCGTGCAGGGGGTGATGCTCTCGGCGTTCTTCTGGACCTATGCCCTGTTCCAGATTCCCTCCGGCTGGCTGCTGGACCGCTTCGGCCCGAGGGTCGTCTACCCGGTCGCGGTCGGCTGGTGGTCGATCTGGACGGCCCTGATGGCCTTCGCGCGCGGCATCGGATCGGTCGTGGTGTTCCGCCTCGGCCTCGGTATCGGCGAGGCGCCGGTGCAGCCGGCGAACGTCAAGGTCGTCTCACGGTGGTTCCCGCGCCGCGAACGGGCCTTCGCCTCCAGCCTCTTCGACATGGGCCAGCAGATCGGCACGGCGCTGTCGATTCCCGTGGTGACGGCGCTGACCGTGTTCGGTGGCTGGCGCCTGTCCTTCGCCGTGATCGGGGCGGTCGGTCTCCTCTGGCTCGTGGGGTGGATCGTCGTATACCGCGACCCCGGGGACCATCCGCGCGTCTCCGCGGCGGAACTGGCCCACATCCGGTCCGACCAGGGCGAGGAGGAGCCCGTGGAACCGGCGGCCGGCGTCACCGTGCCGTGGCGCGACCTGCTGAGCGATTCCCAGGTGTGGGCGCTGATGGTCGGCTATGTGTTCCGCTCGCTCGCCGGGGCGTTCTTCCTCACCTGGTATCCCAGCTATCTGCTCGACGACCGCGGATTCTCCGAGGCGGACTTCGGCATGGTGGGGTGGATCCCGTCGCTCGTCGCGATCGGCTCCACCGTGCTCGGCGGCATCGTGTCCGACCGGATGCTGGCCTCCGGAGCCTCCCCGAACCTGGCCCGGAAGGTGCCCATCGTCGCCGGGCTCGGCCTGAGCGCCTGCATCGGCTTCGCCCCGTTCATCGAGAGCAATGTGGTGCTGATGGTGATCCTGACCGTCAGCAGCGCCGCCCACTCCTTCGCCGGCGCCGCGATCCTGAGCCTCCCGGCGGAAGTGGCGCGCTCCTCGGAGTGCGTCGGCGTGGTGGCCGGCTTCCAGAACTTCGGCTCCCAGGTGGGCAACCTCCTCAGCCCCATCGCCATCGGACTGTTCCTGGCGTCCAGCGGCGGCTCCTATGTGGGCCCGCTGCTCGGCGCGGCGGTGAGCTGTCTGGCCAGCGCGGCGATCTACCTGTTCTGGGTGCGCGTCAAGCCTGTCACCCGGCCCCACGACGACCCCGCGGGCCCCGTCGCACAGCATGAAGGGACCACCTCGTGAACGCCTCGTTCAGCACCGCCCGCCTGGTCGAACGGCTCGGCACCGTCATCGGGATCCCCGTGGTCCCGTACGACGAGGAGGGCGCCGTCGACCACGATCTGACCGTCTCGCTGGCGGCACGTCTGATCCGCAACGGAGTCACCGTGCTGACGCCGAACGGCAACACCGGCGAATTTTACGCTCTCTCCCCGGACGAGCGCCGTCAGGTGCTGAGGTGCGTCCTCACCGCTCGTGAGGCCCATGCCGACACCCCGGCGGACGCCCCGGCGGAGGCCACGGTGATCGTCGCCGGGGTGGGGCTCGACGTCGGAACGGCCGTCTCCGACGCGCGCTTCGCCCGCGACTCGGGTGCGGACGCGATCATGATCCATCAGCCCGTCCTGCCGTATCTGTCGGCGGACGGGTGGGTCGAGTACAACGCGCGGATCGCCCGCTCCGTACCGGACATCGGAGTGCTGCCCTACCTCACCAAGCGCGCGGTCACCGGAGCACACATCACCCGCCTGGTGGAACGGGCGCCGAACATCGTCGGGCTGAAGTACTCCGTCCCCGACCCGGTCGCGTTCGCCACCACGCGGGCGGAGGCCGCCGACGGACTGCTGTGGATCGCGGGCCTGGCCGAGTCCTACGCCCCGGCCTACTGGCAGGCGGGGGCCCGGGCCTTCACCTCCGGCCTGGTCAACATCGCCCCGGCGGTGTCCCTGCACATGCTCACCGCGCTCCGCGACGAGGACTACGGCACCGCCACCCGGGTCTGGCGGCGGATCCGCCACTTCGAGGAGCTGCGGGCCCGCGATGACTCCGCCGACAACGTGTCGGTGGTGAAGGAGGCCATGCACCAGATGGGGCTGTGCCGGCGGGACGTCCGTCCTCCCAGCCACCCGGTGTCCCCGGCCCTTGCCCGCGAGGTCGCCGAGTCCATGGCGCAGTGGCACTCCCTGGTGCCCGAGACGGCCGGGGAGCGGGTGGCATGAGAATCGATTCCCTGCGGACCTTCCGGCAGCGGGTGGGCGACCGGCCCCGGGTACTGGTCAAGATCACCACCGAGGACGGGATCGACGGGTGGTCGGAGGTGTACAACCACGGCCCCGACCTGGCGTATCCGCCCCTGCTCGACTATCTGTTCGAGCAGATCAAGGGCATGGACGCCCGGTCCCCCGCCCGGATCAACCAGTTCCTGCTGCAGTCCGGCCGCTTCCCCCAGGGCGCGCTGGGCCTGGCCGCCATCGCCGCCATCGACCACGCGCTGTGGGACATCGCCGCCAAGGCCGTGGGGGTGCCGGTCTACCAGCTGCTCGGCGGCGCCGTACGCGACCGGGTGCGGGTCTACGCCGGTCTGTACTCCGCCCCGGACATCGGCGAACTGTCCGGGGCCACCGCGGCGTTGCACGAACGGTACGGTGTCACCGCCTTCAAACTCAGCCCCTACCGGAGGGAACCGCACCGCACCCGGTTCGGGCTCCTGGTCCGTGAACTGGGCGATTACTTCGGTGAGGTCCGCGCCGGACACCCCGCGGAGTGGGAGTTCGCGTTCGACGCGCACGCCTGTCTGTGGGAACCCCGGCAGGCGGTCGACCTCGGCGCCGCGCTCGCCCCCAACCAGCCGCTCTTCCTCGAAGAACCGATACGGCCCGAGCACATTCCCGCCTGGGGCCGGCTCCGCTCCGAGATCGCGGTGCCGCTGGCCACGGGGGAGTGCCTGTACTCCCCCCATGAGTTCCTCGCGCTGCTGAGCGCCGGCGGAGCCGATATCGTGCAGCCGGACATCTGCGTCGTCGGCGGTCTCACCCAGATGGTGAAGATCGCCGCCATCGCCGACGCGCACTATGTCCCGGTCGCGCCGCACAACCCGCTCGGCCCGCTCGCCACCGCGGCGAACGTGCACTTCGCGGCCGCGACGACCAACTTCTCCATCCTGGAGTACAAGCCGGACGACGCGCCGTGGTGCCCCGACCCCTATCTCCCCGTCGACGGACATCTCGACCTGCGTCCGGACCGGCCGGGGTGGGGCATCGAGATCGACGAGTCCGCGCTCATGACGGACGACTGGGTCACGTGGAAGCGGAAGGTGCCCATACGTTCCGACGGCTCGACCGCCTGGATGTGAGGCGGGCGGCGCATCCGGCCGGGACCCGCGCGTAGGGGCCCCGGCGGGCGGACCGACCACCAAGTGCCCCTCGCGGCACGGCGGCCCCTGGCCGTCGTGCCGCGAGGGCGGCCCCACACCCGGCCGATGGGGTCCTGGCAGACAAGGCCGCCACGATCAACCCGGCCGGAAGGCACAGGCACCGCTCGCGGGGGCGGGAGCCGCCGTGCCCCGACCCCGCACGACCTGCGGCCCGCGGAGCTACACGTACCGCTCCAGGATGGACGACTCCGCCAGGCGCGACAGCCCCTCGCGGACCGACCGCGCCCGGGCCTCGCCCACGCCGTCCACCATCTGCAGATCGTCCACGCTCGCGGCCAACAGCTTTTGCAGGCCCCCGAAGTGCTCCACCAGCCGCTCGATGATGGCGCCCGGCAGCCGCGGCACCTTGGCCAGCAGCCGGAAGCCGCGCGGCGAGACGGCGGAGTCGAGCGTCTCGGGCGAGCCGGTGTACCCCAGCGCGCGCGCCACGATGGGGAGTTCGAGCAGCTCGGCGTGGGTCAGCCGGTCCAGCTCGGCGAGCGCGTCGGCCACCGTACGGGTGCGCTTGGCGGTCGGCTCGGGCACGTAGTCCCGCACCACCAGCTCGCGCTCGGGCTCCACGCCCGCGATCAGCTCGTCCAGCTGGAGGGAGAGCAGCCGGCCGTCGGTGCCCAGCTCGACCACGTACTCCGCGATCTCGGTGGCGATACGGCGGACCATCTCCAGCCGCTGCGCGACCGCGCTCACATCCCGGACCGTGACCAGATCCTCGATCTCCAGGGCTGAGAGCGTGCCCGCCACCTCGTCGAGGCGGAGCTTGTACCGCTCAAGCGTGGCCAGCGCCTGGTTGGCGCGGGAGAGGATCGCCGCCGAGTCCTCCAGGACCCGCCGCTGGCCGTCCACATACAGCGCGATCAGCCGCATCGACTGGCTGACCGAGACCACCGGGAAGCCGGTCTGGATGGAGACGCGCTGCGCGGTCCGGTGCCGGGTGCCGGTCTCCTCGGTGGGGATCGCCGCGTCCGGCACCAGCTGCACCCCGGCCCGCACGATCTTGGTGATGTCCTTGTCGAGCACCAGCGCGCCGTCCAGCTTGCACAGCTCGCGCAGCCGGGTCGCGGTGAACTCGACGTCGATGACGAAGCCGCCGGTGCACAGCGACTCGACGGTCTTGTCGGTGCCGAGCACGATCAGCCCGCCGGTGTTTCCCCGGAGAACGCGCTCGAGGCCGTCGCGCAACGCCGTGCCGGGCGCGACCGCGCTCAGGGAGGCACGCATCAGACCGTCGGCCTTGCCGGGTGCCGTTGCCCGGTCGCCTGCTGCCACTGCACTCCTCCGTCGCAAGGTCTGTCGGTGCCACGAGTCGCCCTGCCATGCCGGTGCGCGAGGCCACGTATGGGCGAGACCAGGGCAAAGTCTACCGGCGGCCACCGGCCTCCCGTGGGGTCTCCCGGCGTACGCCCGTAGGGGCGAAGCGGAGCACGACTCCCCCTGGGCGGCGCGCCACCCGGCCCACCGGCCCCTGCCGTACGCCCTCACCAGGGCACTCGGCCACGCTCCGGCCACCGCTCCGGTGACGCCTCGCCCACCATGTCAGCCCGGCCGCCCACCATGTCAGCCCGGCCCCCCACCATGTCAGCCCCGGTCCTCCGCCTCCACCCGCGCCTTCTCGCCCCGCTCCCGGCGCCGCGGCAGCACCCGCAGCGCGTCCCCGATGTCCGCGACCTCCAGCACCCGCATCCCGTCCGGGATCCGGCCCGGGTCGCCCGGCACCAGGGCGTGGGTGAAGCCGAGCCGGGACGCCTCCGCCAGCCGCCGCTGCACCCCGGTGACCCGCCGGACCTCGCCCGCGAGCCCGACCTCGCCGATCGCCACCAGGTTCTTCGGCAGCGGGGTGTCACTGGCCGCGCTGGCCAGCGCGAGCGCCACGGCGAGGTCCGCGGCGGGCTCGGACAGCTTCACGCCGCCCACCGTGGCGCTGTAGATGTCCCGCTTGCCCAGCGCGCTGATCCGGCCGCGCTGCTCCAGCACGGCCAGCATCATCGAGACCCGGGACGTCTCCAGACCGGAGGTGGTGCGGCGCGGGGAGGGGATCTGGGAGTCCACGGTGAGCGCCTGCACCTCGGCCACCAGCGGCCGGCGGCCCTCCAGGGTGACCGTCAGACATGTGCCCGGCACCGGCTCGGCGCGGCGGGTGAGGAACAGCCCGGAGGGGTCGGCGAGCCCGGTGATGCCCTCGTCGTGCAGTTCGAAGCAGCCGACCTCGTCCGTCGCCCCGTAGCGGTTCTTCACCCCGCGCACCAGCCGCAGCCGGGCGTGCCGGTCGCCCTCGAAGTGCAGCACGACATCGACCAGATGCTCCAGCAGCCGGGGCCCGGCGATGGCGCCGTCCTTGGTGACATGGCCCACCAGCAGCGTGGACATCCCGCGCTCCTTGGAGGCGCGGATGAGCGCCCCGGCCACCTCGCGCACCTGGGCCATCCCGCCCGGCGCGCCGTCGATCTCGGGCGAGGCGACGGTCTGCACCGAGTCCAGGACGAGCAGCGAGGGCTTGACCGAGTCGAGATGGCCGAGGACCGCGGAGAGGTCGGTCTCGGCGGCGAGGTAGAGGTGCTCGCTCAGCGCGCCGATGCGGTCGGCGCGGAGCCGCACCTGACTCGCCGACTCCTCACCGGTGATGTAGAGCGTGCGGTGCTCCTCGGAGGCGGCCTTGGCCGCCACGTCCAGCAGCAGCGTGGACTTGCCGACCCCGGGCTCCCCGGCGAGCAGCACGACCGCGCCCGGGACCAGCCCGCCGCCGAGCACCCGGTCGAGCTCGTCCACGCCCGTGCCCCGCGCGGTGGCCTGACGGCCGTCCACCTGGCCGATGGGCAGGGCGGCCGAGGTGACCCGGCCGGGTGCGGTGGTGCGCACCGCGGGCGCCCCGTACTCCTCGACGGTGCCCCACGCCTGGCACTCCGGGCAGCGGCCGAGCCACTTGGCGGTGGTCCAGCCGCACTCCGTACAGCGGTAGGAGGGCCGGTCCTTGGCGGATGAGCGGGAGGAGCTACGGGCAGCCATGCCGTAACGCTAGCGTCGCCCACCGACAGAGCCGAACCGCGCCGGGCGCATATCAGGTTGTGGCCACCGGAGGGGGACACCTGTCCCCTTATGAGCGAGATGGTCACCCGTAAGGGTTAAAACAGCGAAAGTGGCACGAGGAAGTCTGCATCATCCGCCTACCGTCGCCGGGTGATGAGCAGCAGGTCCGAGCACTCGACACAGACCACCGGCGCACAGCGGGCGCGGCGCCGTGCGCCCCGCTCCACCACCACCCGCCCCCAGCGGCCTCCGGAACGCTACGAGCCGTACCTGGACGGCCTGTTCACGTACTGCCTGTCGGCCCTGTGCGAACACGACGCCGCGGCCGTCGCGGTGGGCGACGTACTGGCGGTGGCCGAGCGCCGCACCGGCCGGGGGCGCGGCCGGGTGACCGCGGAGGGTGAGCTGTCCCGCCCGTGGCTCTACGCGGTCGCCCGCTGGGCCTGTCTGCGCAAGCTGGCCGAGCGCCGCGGCCGTACGGGGACGGACACCCCGGGCGACGGCGCCGGGGCCGAGCTGCCCGAGCCCCTCGCCGCCCAGCGCCGCCGCGAACTGGCCGCGCTGGCCTGGCCGGAGGCCGCCGGGACCTCCGCCGAGCAGCGCGAGGCGCTCGAGCTCGCGGTGCGCCACCGGCTGGGCCCCTCCGAGGTGGCCGCCGTGCTCGGCAAGGACCAGGAGGAGACTCGCGCCCTGCTCTCCAGCGCCGCCTGCGAGGTGGAGCGGACCCGCGCCGCGCTCGCCGTCGTCGAGCTCGGCCACTGCCCGGTGGTCGCGCGGCTCGCGGGCGACACTCAGGTGCTGCTCTCCGCCGCTCTCCGCCGTGAGCTGGTGCGCCATGTGGACGACTGCCGCGAGTGCCGCCGGATGGCCGAGCGTGCCACGGCCGACGGGCCCTGGCCCGGTACGGCGGCCGCGCCCGCCGCGCTGCCGGTGGTGGAGGCTCCCCGCGCCGCCGTGCACGCCGCGCTGCTGGGCGCGCCGGGCGGACGGCCCGCCCGCGCGGGCGCCGGACCCCGGTTCGACCGGCGCGGCTTTCCGCTGGAACCCCAGGACCGGGCCGCCCGCCGCAGCCGGATGCGCAGCCGCGTGATGACCACGACGGTGGTCGCCACGGTGGTGGCGGCCCCGGTGCTCGCCCTGTGGGCCGCCTACCGGGGCGCCCCGCTCGCCGGTGACGAGCGCGACACGGACTCGGTGGCCGCCGCCGACGCGGACGGCGCGGACCAGGCCCCGGCCGGTCAGGACCGGCCCGCCCGGCGCTCGTACGAGCAGACCGGCAGTGCGCAGGACCGTTCCGGCACGCGGATCGGCTCCGGCCCGCGCGGCGCCAAGGCGGGCCGTGGGGCGTCGGATGTGTCGGTCGAGGTGATCGACGCGGACGGTGTGGTGGAGCGGCCGGGGCACAGGGGCGGCGAGGCGTCCCGCCCGGACGGCTCCCCGGCCGGTGGCGGCCGCCCCGGGGACGGCTCCGGACCCTCCCGGCCCGCGCCAGGGCCGGGGCGGCTCACGGTCACGGCCCACCCCGAGGGCGATGTGACGATCATCACTCTCACCGCGTCCGGCGGTTCACCGGTGCACTGGTCGGCCTCCGCCGGGGCGCCCTGGCTCCAGCTGAACCACCCGGCCGGGGTGCTGCGGCCCGGCGACTCCACGACCATCACGGTCTCGGTGGACCACGACCGGGAGCCGGCCGGGCACTGGAGCGCGCGGGTCTCGGTGGATCCGGCGGGCGCGGTGGTGCTGATCGAGGGCCGGGGTACGTCCCCCGAGCCCACGCCCAGCCCCACGGGCCCCTCCGGCCAGCCGACCCCGGCCGCGAGCGGCCCGTCGCCGACGCCGTCCGGTTCGCCTGCCGCGATGCGGTGACGCGATGCGGTGTTGGGTGGGCCGGACGCGTCGGCCGTGGCGCCTGCGGCGGGCTGTTCCCCTCCCCGCCCCTTCCCGAAACCGGGGCTCCGCCCCAGCCCCCGGATGAGGCTGCGCCTCTGTCCTTGGCCGGGGGCTGCGTGCCAGGCCCTGGGCCGGGGTTCCGCTTCAGGTCCGGGCTTGGGGCTCCGCCCCAGCCCCCGGATGGGACTGCGCCTCAGCCCCTGGGCCGGGGGCTGCGTCCTGGGTTCTGGGCCGGGGTTCTGCTTCAGGTACTGGGCCGGGGCTGTGTCCCAGGTTCTGGATGGGGCTGCGTCTCTGTCCTTGGGCCGGGGGCTGCGTGCCGGGTTCTGGGCCGGGGTTCTGCTTCAGGTTCGGGGTTGGGGTTGCGTCCTTGGGTCTGGGCCGGGGCTCCGCCCCAGCCCCCGGATGAGGCTGCGCCTCTGTCTTTGGCCGGGGGCTGCGTGCCAGGTCCTGGGCCGGGGTTCCGCCTCAGGTCCCGGATCGGGGCTGTGCCCCAGGCCTCGGGCGGGGAGCTCCGCCCCAGACCCCAGGCTCCGGACCGGGGCTCTGCCCCAGACTTCGGGGTCCAGGGGGCGGAGCCCCCTGGTAACGGGAAGGGGCGGGGAGGGGAAAGCAACGATGTGCGGCTCCGCCGCGTGGCCCGCCGGACACCCCCTGGGCGCGCCGGGTCGTGATGCCCGCGGCGGGCACCAGGGTCCGCCCATGACACCGGCACAGCCGCGTCAGTCGGCCGGGTCCGCCGGGTCCGCCGGATCGGCCAGGTCCACCGGAACGTCCGGGCCTGCCGGATCCACCCGGTCCGCCGGATCCACCGGAACAACCGGAGCAACCGGATCCGCCGGATGCGGCGCCAGCAGCGGCAGCGACGACGCCATGCGCTGCTCGCACAGCTCGGCCAGTCGGTCGTACCCGGCCTTGCCCATCAGCTCCGTGAGCTCCGGCCGGTACGACCGGAACACCGGCTCCCCGGCCCCGTGCGCCGAGGTGGCCGAGGTGCACCACCAGTGCAGATCGTGGCCGCCCGGCCCCCAGCCGCGCCGGTCGTACTCGCCGATGCTGATCCGCAGCACCCGGGTGTCGTCCGGCCGGTCGATCCAGTCGTAGGACCGGCGCACCGGCAGCTGCCAGCACACATCCGGCTTGGTCTCCAGGGGCTCGCGCCCCTCCCGCAGCGCCAGGATGTGCAGCGCGCAGCCCGCGCCGCCCGCGAAGCCCGGCCGGTTCTGGAAGATGCACGAGCCCTTGTGGCGCCGGGTCTGCCGCTCGCCGTCGTCGTCCTCCTGGACCCACCCCGAGGCGTGCCCCTCGTCGTGGAACTGCCAGATCTCCGGGGTCAGCCGGGCCATATGGCGTCCGACCCGCGCCTCGTCGTCCTCGTCGGAGAAGTGCGCGCCCAGCGTGCAGCAGCCGTCGCTGGCCCGCCCCGCCTGGATGCCCTGGCAGCCCTGGCCGAAGATGCAGGTCCACTTGGAGGTCAGCCAGGTCAGATCGCATCGGAAGAGCTGCTCGTCGTCGGCCGGATCGGGGAATTCCACCCATGCGCGGGCGAAGTCCAGGCCGACCTCGTCCTCGGCGCTCGGGGCGTCTTCGGCGCCCTCCGCCCCGGTCTCCGCCCCAGGCTCCGCCCCGGACGGCATCGGCTCCCCGGCCGCCCACTCCAGGGCGGCCTTCCGGCGTTTGTCCTGCTTCGCCTTTTTCGTCTTTGCCACGGTGCAAGGGTAGGCGCCTTCGGCGAAAACCCGGAGGTGGGGACCGCGCACGTCCCCGGCGCGGCTCAGATGCGGCTCAGGCGCGGCTCAGGTGCGAGATCGTAGGGGACCTGTGCATGACACCGAACTGGGAGCAGTAGCGTTCACGTTATGAGACTCGGTGTCCTCGACGTGGGTTCGAATACGGTTCATCTGCTCGTGATGGACGCCCACCCCGGCGCGCGCCCGCTGCCCGCGCATTCGCACAAGGCCGAGCTGCGGCTGGCCGAACTCCTCGACGGGCACGGGGCCATCGGCCCCGACGGCGTCGACCGCCTGATCGCGGTGGTCAGGGAGGCGCTGGAGGCGGCCGAGGACAAGGGTGTCGAGGACGTCCTGCCGTTCGCGACCTCCGCCGTCCGCGAGGCGTCCAACGCCGATGAGGTCCTGGCCCGGGTCGCCGAGGAGACCGGGGTACGGCTCCAGGTGCTCAGCGGCGCGGACGAGGCGCGGCTCACCTTTCTGGCCGCCCGTCGCTGGTTCGGCTGGTCCGCGGGGAAGCTGCTGGTCCTGGACATCGGCGGCGGTTCGCTGGAGATCGCGTACGGCATGGACGAGGAGCCCGACGCGGCGGTTTCGCTGCCGCTCGGGGCCGGCCGGCTGACCGGGTCCTGGCTGCCCGGCGATCCGCCCGACCCGGCGGACGTACGGGCCCTGCGGCGCCATGTGCGGGCCGAGATCGCCCGGAGCGTCGGCGATTTCAGCCGTCATGGGACGCCGGACCATGTGGTGGCCACCTCCAAGACCTTCAAGCAGCTGGCCAGGATCACCGGCGCCGCGCGTTCCGCCGAGGGGCTGTACGTGGAGCGCCGGCTCACCCGCCGGGCGCTGGAGGAGTGGGTTCCGAAGCTGGCCGCCATGCCCACCCAGGAGCGGGCCGAGCTGCCCGGGGTCTCCGAGGGCCGCGCCGGGCAGCTCACGGCCGGGGCGCTGGTGGCGGAGGCCGCGATGGACCTGTTCGACGTGGAGCAGCTGGAGATCTGCCCGTGGGCGCTGCGCGAGGGCGTGATCCTCCGCCGCCTGGACCATCTGCCGACCTGACCCGAGGAGCGTGACCGGGGCCGGAAAGCGGCGGCCGTTCAACCGCAAAGGCGGCCGCGGTTCGGTTGCGGAGAGCAGCCGCCGTACGCTGTCCCTCGTGACAGAGCCAGTGGTGCGCATCCCGGATGCGAAGGTCGCGCTGTCCACAGCCTCGGTCTATCCGGAGTCGACGGCGACGGCCTTCGAGATCGCGGCACGCCTGGGCTACGACGGCGTCGAGGTCATGGTGTGGACCGATCCGGTCAGCCAGGACATCGAGGCGCTGCGTCGGCTCTCGGACTACCACCAGGTGCCGATCCTCGCCGTGCACGCCCCCTGTCTGCTGATCACCCAGCGGGTCTGGTCGACCGACCCGTGGGTGAAGCTCCAGCGGGCGAGGGCGGCCGCCGAGAAGCTCGACGCGTCCACCGTCGTGGTCCACCCGCCGTTCCGATGGCAGCGGGCGTACGCCCGCGAGTTCGTCCGCGGAATCTGGCGGATGGCGGATGAGACCGATGTGCGGTTCGCGGTCGAGAACATGTACCCGTGGCGCTATCGCGACCGCGAGATGCTGGCGTACGCCCCGGGCTGGGACGTCACCCAGGACGACTACCGCCACTTCACGATCGACCTGTCGCACACCGCCACCGCCCGTACGGACGCGCTGGGGATGGTGGACCGCATGGGCGACCGGCTGGCCCATCTCCACCTCGCCGACGGCCAGGGCTCCAACAAGGACGAGCACCTGGTGCCGGGGCGCGGCACCCAGCCCTGCGCCGAGCTGCTGGAACGGCTCGCGGTCGGCGGTTTCGACGGCAATGTGGTCGTCGAGGTCAACACCCGGCGTGCCATGTCCACGACCGAGCGCGAGGCCGATCTGGCGGAGGCCCTGGCCTTCACCAGGCTGCACCTCGCCTCGCCGGCCTCGGCCAACCGGCGGAGCAGGGCGGTGCCCGGTTCATGACCGCCGCCGCATCCGGGTCCGCCACACCCCCGCGCAAGCGCGGCCGCCCGGCCCGTACGAGCGCGTCCGACGGCCCCGCCGCCCGCGACCGGATCCTGATCGCGGCGCGCAACGAGTTCGCCGAGCGCGGCTACGACAAGACCTCGATCCGCGGCATCGCCAAGGCCGCCGAGGTGGACCCGGCGCTGGTCCACCACTACTTCGGCACCAAGGAGCAGGTCTTCGAGGCCGCCATCGAGCTGATCTTCGCCCCCGCCATGGGCGTTCCGGACGCGGTGCACGGCAGCCGGGAGGGCGCGGGCGAGCGGATGGCCCGCTATATGTTCGGCATCTGGGAGAACCCGGTCAGCAGGCTGCCGCTGCTCGCCGTGATGCGCTCGGCGCTGACCAACGAGACCGCCGCGGCGGTGCTGCGCGGGATGATCGAGCGCCGGGTGCTGGTGCGGATGGCGGGTGAGCTGGACGTCCCGAACCCCGAGTTCCGGGCCCAGCTCGCGGCCGGGCATCTGATCGGGATCGCGTTGCTGCGGTATGTGATCCGGATGGAGCCGATGGCCTCGGCGGAGGCGGACGACATCGTGGCCATGGTGGGGCCCACTCTCCAGCGCTATCTGACCGAGAGCTGATCGAAATCCTGTCCGGCACGGCGTGAACGGCCCCATCGCTGACCGAGAGCTGATCGACCCGTTCCGCTCAGTGACCCGGCCGTCTCTGGATCCGGACGGACCATCCGGATCCGTGGACACAGGCGTAGGCTCAGAAGACTCCGATCCGATCCGCAGGACGCACGTATCACGAGGGAGCCGAGCACCGTGCCCGAGCTGAGGTCTCGCACCGTCACCCACGGCCGTAACATGGCGGGCGCCCGCGCCCTTATGCAGGCTTCCGGCGTAGCGCGCGAGGACTTCGGCAAGCCGATCGTCGCCGTCGCCAACAGCTTCACCGAGTTCGTGCCCGGCCACACCCACCTCCAGCCGGTCGGCCGGATCGTCAGCGAGGCGATCCACGCGGCGGGCGGCATTCCGCGCGAGTTCAACACCATCGCCGTGGACGACGGCATCGCCATGGGCCACGGCGGAATGCTCTACAGCCTCCCCTCCCGCGACCTGATCGCCGACTCCGTGGAGTACATGGTCGAGGCGCACTGCGCGGACGCGCTGATCTGCATCTCCAACTGCGACAAGATCACCCCCGGGATGCTGATGGCCGCGATGCGGCTCAACATCCCGACCGTCTTCGTCTCCGGCGGCCCCATGGAGGCGGGCCGGGCCACGCTCGTGGACGGCACCGTCCGCAAGCTGGACCTGATCAACGCCATCTCGGACGCGGTCAACGAGAGCGTCTCGGACGAGGACATCCTCCGCATCGAGAACAACGCCTGCCCGACCTGCGGCTCCTGTTCCGGCATGTTCACCGCCAACTCGATGAACTGCCTGACCGAGGCGATGGGCCTCTCCCTGCCGGGCAACGGCTCGGTGCTGGCCACCCACACCGCCCGCAAGGCGCTCTACGAGACCGCGGGCCGCACGGTCGTGGAGATCACCAAGCGCCACTACGAGCAGGACGACGAGACGGTTCTGCCGCGCTCCATCGGCTCCCGCGCCGCCTTCGAGAACGCCATGGCGCTCGACATCGCCATGGGCGGCTCGACCAACACGATCCTGCATCTGCTGGCCGCCGCCCAGGAGGCCGGTCTGGACTACGACCTCAAGGACATCGACGAGGTCTCCCGCCGGGTGCCGTGCCTCGCCAAGGTCGCCCCGAACGTCGCCCCCGGCGGCACGTACTACATGGAGGACGTGCACCGCGCGGGCGGCATCCCGGCGATCCTCGGCGAGCTGTTCCGCGGCGGACTGCTGAACGAGGACGTCCACTCCGTGCACAGCTCCTCGCTCGCCGACTGGCTCAAGACCTGGGACGTGCGCGGCGGTTCGCCGTCCGCCGAGGCCGTCGAGCTGTGGCACGCGGCCCCCGGCTGCAAGCGCTCCGCCACCGCCTTCTCGCAGTCCGAGCGCTGGGACTCCCTGGACACGGACGCCGCCGGCGGCTGCATCCGCGACATGGAGCACGCCTACTCCAAGGACGGCGGGCTCGCCGTCCTCAAGGGCAATCTGGCCGTCGACGGCTGTGTGGTGAAGACCGCGGGCGTGGACGAGTCCATCTGGACCTTCGAGGGCCCGGCCGTGGTCTGCGAATCCCAGGAGGAGGCCGTCGAGCGGATCCTGGGCAAGCAGGTCAAGGAGGGCGACGTGGTCGTCATCCGCTACGAGGGCCCCAAGGGCGGCCCCGGGATGCAGGAGATGCTCTACCCGACCTCCTTCCTCAAGGGCCGGGGCCTGGGCAAGGCATGCGCGCTGGTCACCGACGGCCGCTTCTCCGGCGGCACCTCGGGCCTCTCCATCGGCCACGCCTCGCCGGAGGCGGCGTCCGGCGGCACGATCGCCCTGGTCCGGGACGGCGACCGGATCCGCATCGACATCCCCGCCCGCTCCATCGATCTCCTGGTGAGCGAGGAGGAGTTGGCGGCCCGCCGCGAGGAGCTCGGTGGGGTCTACGCCCCGAAGGACCGCGAGCGCAAGGTGTCCACCGCGCTGCGCGCCTACGCGGCGATGGCCACCAGCGCGGACAAGGGCGCGGTCCGCGACATCAGCCAGCTGGGCTGACCTCGCGCGGCATCGGCCGCTTCGGCTGCCGTCGCGCCGAATCAGCCGCTTCGGCCGACCTCGCGCGGCAGCCGCCTCGGCCGCCGTCCTTCCGCCTCAGCCGCCCCGGCTGACGTCCATCCCGGACGCCTCCAGGGTGTCGTATCCGTAGATCGTGGTGAGGGCGTCCCCGCTCAGCGTCAGCTCGGCGGGGATGCCACCGGGGTCGGTACGCGCCTTGGTCCGCCACAGCACCCGGCCGTCCCGGCGGTCCAGCGCGATGACCCGGCCCGCGGCGGTGGCCAGATACAGGGCGTTCCGGCGCCCGGACACCACGGGCGGGCCCAGCCACTCCACCTGCGTCGCCTTGCTCCACAGCCGCTTCCCGGTCGTGGTGACGGCGGTGACCTCGCCGTTCTGCCGGACGAAGTAGAGCGTGTCGCCCACCAGCGCGGGCGTGATCTGCTGGGCGGAGAGCCCCTCGGGCAGCTTCACCCGGCGCTGCCGTCCCCCGTCCGTGCCGAGGAACAGCAGATCGGTGTAGTCGTCGGTGTCGTGCTCGCGCTGCTCCAGACAGAGGAGCTCGCCCGAGCGCTCGGCGAGGAAGGAGCCCACGTACAGGGTGCCGATCCGCCGGGGCGCTCCCGTGGTGGGGGAGAGGGTGTAGAGCCCGCTCGGAACGGCCGGGTCGCCCCGGTCCTCCAGCGGTCCGCAGTCCGCGAGGGGGCGTCCGGCCACCACATCCGGACCGCAGCTCAGCCCGTGGCCGACCCGGCGCGACCAGAGCGTGCGGCCGGTGCGCACGTCCACCGCCTGGAACGTCTCCTCGTCCCAGCTCTGGGTGAGCACGGCCGGGTGGTCCCCTCGCTGGAACACCGCCCCCTGGTAGGCGCTGCCGATGTCGGTCCGCCAGACCCGCTCACCGTCGCTGGTGCGATAGCCCTCCAGCCGGGCCGTGCCGTCCGATTTCTCCACGGTGCCCAGCACAAGACCGCCCGCCACTCCGATCAGCTCGCTCGGCTTCGCCGACCGGTGCCAGGCCACCCGCCCCCGGACGTCCAGCCGGGTCAGGGCGATCCCGGAACCAGCGCAGTACAGATCCGTGCCCGAGGGCAGACAGCGGCGGCCGGTCGGCCCGCTGACCGAGCGCGGAGCGCCATTGGCGCTGGTCACGATGTCGGTGCCGGGCCCGGCGAGGGTGCGCTGCCAGGGGCGCCAGCCGGACGGGAGCGAGCCGTTCGCCGACGAGCGGGTGGTGGGGCGGGCATCCGGCTCGCCCTCGGGTCCGGATCCGGACCCGAGGTAGACGATCGTCCCCACAATCGCGGCGACCAGGCCCGTGGCCGCGGCGGCGAGCATCAGGGGACGGCGCGTCAGATAGCCGCGGCCCGGCGCACGGCCGACTTCGGTCGGCACGGCGGCGCCGCCCTCGTCGCCCTCGCCGATGCCGCCGTCCGCGTCCGTGACGTCCTTACGGTCGTCGTCACCGCCCTTACCGCCCTTACCGTCGTCACCGTCGTCGTCCTCGGGCAGCGACCGCAGCCGTTCCAGCAGCTCGTCCAGCCCGGGCCGCGCGGGCGGTTCCTTGCTGAGGCAGTCCGCGACCGCGTCACGCAGCGGCCCGGTCACCGTGTCCAGCGCCGGGGGTTCGTACACCACGTGATAGGCGGTCATATAGGGGCTGTCCGCGTCGAACGGGCTCTGGCCGGTCGCCGCGTACACCAGCACCGTCGCCAGCGAGAACACATCGGACTCCGGCCCGACCTCGCGCGGATCGCGCAGCTGCTCCGGCGACATGAACGGGGGCGTGCCCATGACCCGGCCCGTCATGGTCAGCGTCTGGTGGTCGGCCGCCCGGGAGATGCCGAAGTCGATGACGCGGGGGCCCTCGTCGGACAGCACGATGTTGGCCGGTTTCAGATCCCGGTGCACCACGCCCGCCCGGTGGATGTCCCGTAGCGCCTCGACCAGCCCGATCGCCAGCCGCCGCAGCTCGGCGCCGCGCAGCGGACCGCCCGCCGCGACCCGCTCGGCGAGGGTCCGGCCGGGGACGTACGAGGTCGCCATCCACGGCAGCACGGCATCGGGGTCCGCGTCCACGACGGCCGCGGTGAACGCGCCGCTGACCCGCCGGGCGGCCGCCACCTCCTGGCGGAACCGCACCCGGAACTCGTCGTCGTCGGCGAACTGCTGATGCACCACCTTCAGCGCCAGCCGCCGCCCCGACGGCGACCGGGCCAGATACACCGTGCCCATCCCGCCACGGCCGAGCCGCCGCTCGAGTGCGTAGCCTCCGATGGACTCCGGGTCCCCGGCGCGCAGTGCCATTCCTGCCTTCTCCCACCGACCCACGATCCGGCGGTCACTCTAGGCCCGGCTCGCGCCGGGGGCCCGTGACGCCGCTCACCAACCGGCCGGATTCCGCCCGTCCACGGCGAAGAGCGTGCCGTCCGGTGCCGTCGCGAACACCTTGCCGTCCGCCACCACCGGCGCGGGCATCAGATCCAGGAAACCCTGACCGGCCGCGCCCCCGCGCGAGCGGGTCTCGCCGATCACCTCGCCCCGCCGGGCGTCCACGGCCAGCAGCCTGCCGTCCGCCGCCGAGAAGTACAGCCTGCCGTCCGCCGCCACCAGTGGCGAGGCGTTGGAGACCGAGGTCTCCAGGCGCCAGAGCCGTGCCCGCGCCGTGCCCTCGGGCGCGGTGTCGACGGCCACCAACCCGCCGTCCGTGCCCAGTACATACACCCGGTCGCCGCTGGTGACGGCGCTGATCGCGGACACCGGCGCGGACAGCGCGACCCGCCGCGCCGCGCGCCGCTCCGGGTCATAGCGCACGACAGCGGTGGTACTGGTCCGGGCGTCCGCCTCGGTCAGCAGCAGCACGCCATCGGGGCCGCTTCCGGCCGGGGTGAGGTTGCCGCCGAGCGAGGCGTGCCAGCGCGTCGTACCGCGCACCGTGTCCACGGCCGTAACCAGCGTGTGCGAGCCGTCGCCCGCGGTGGTCACGGCGTACGCGGTGCGGCCGTCGCCGTACGAGAAGAAGGCGGGCCGGGCGTGGCCGGGCAGCCGATGGCTCCAACGCTCCTTGTTCGTCGCCCCGTTCACCGCCGTGACCATGCCGTCCGGCGTGACCAGCAGCACGGTGTCGCCCGAGGAGTAGACCCCGCCCTGGTAGCGGGACACATCGCGGGTCCAGCGGACGCGGTGGGTCGTGGGGTCGAGCGCCCGCAGCCGCCCGCCGTCCGGGGACACCGTCCGCACCAGACCGCCCGCGACCACGGGGGCGGAGATCGTCGCGCCGTCCCCGGGGCGCGCCGCCGCGGACGGCCGCGACCAGACCACGCGGCCGTCGTCCGGATCGACCCGGGCGGTCTCGACACCGTGCCGGGCGCAGTACAGCGCGCCCGCTCCGTACGAGCAGAACGCGGGCCGCGCCCCCGAGCCAGCGGCCTTTCCGACATCCAGCCCGGCCGTCCAGGGGCGCCACGCCTCGGCGGTCGCCGCGCTGATCCGCGGCCGGCCGCCGCCGGAGGAGTCCGTACCGTCGAACGGGCGCAGTGCGACCACCGTGCCCGCGCCGAGCAGTACGACGGCCGCGAGACCGGACAGGGCCCACCGCCGGAACCCCCGGCGCCGCGCCACGGGCTGGTCCGCCCCCGACTCGGCCTGGTCCGCGGCCGGTTCCGGCTCGGGAACCGCCTTCACATGCGTATCCGGATCCGCAGGACCGGGATCCGCAGGACCGGGATCCGCAGGACCGGGATCCGCGTGATCACGGGCCGCCGTCTCGGCGGGGGCGGCAGGTGCCGCCTTCACATGCGTATCCGTGGCGCCGTCGTCCTGCCCCCAGCGCACACCCGGCAGCGAGTGCGGCTCCGGCGTCCGCTGCTGCGGCACCAGCGGAACGGGTCCGCGCGCCACCGGCGACCGGGGTCCGCGTACGGCGCGCAGGACGGTCATCAGGGCGTCGGGCGTGGGGCGGTCCTCGGGGTTCTTGGCCAGACACCGCTGGACCAGCGGCAGCAGCTCATCCGGCACCCCCGCCAGATCCGCCTCGTCGTGCACCACCTGGTACGCCACGATGTACGGACTCTCGGACTCGAACGGCCCCCGCCCGGTGGCCGCGTGCACCAGCACCGACCCCAGCGCGAACACATCGGCCGCCGGTCCCACCGCCCGTGGCCGCTGGAACTGCTCCGGTGCCATGAACGGCGGGGTGCCGATCAACTTCCCCGTCTCGGTGCGCAGTTCGCTGTCGGACGGCCGGGAGATGCCGAAGTCGATGACCTTCGGGCCGTCCGCCGCGAGCAGTACATTGCTCGGCTTGAGATCGCGGTGCACCACGCCCGCCCGATGGATGTCCCGCAGCGCCTCGGCGAGCCCCGCCGCCAGCCGCACCATCTCGTCCGGCGCCAACGGCCCGCTCCGCTTGACGTGTTCGGCGAGCGTCGGGCCGGGGATGTAGAGGGTGGCCATCCAGGGCCTCGGCCCCTCCGGGTCGGCATCCACCACGGGCGCCGTGAACGCGCCGCTGACCCGGCGGGCGGCCGCCACCTCCTGCCGGAACCGCGCCCGGAACTCGGGGTCTTCGGCCAACCCGGCATGGACGACCTTCACCGCGAGCCGCCGCCCCGAGTGCGAGCGGGCCAGATGGACCACGCCCATGCCACCGGATCCGAGGCGCGCGTCGAGCTGGTACTGCCCGGCGTACTCCGGATCCTCCGCTTCCGGGCCGGTCCCGGCTCTGCGCACCGGCGGCATGCCCCACCCCCGTGAATTCGGCCGCATTCGCGACTCGGCGAGCCTAGTCGATGACACGTGCGAGCCTTGTTAGCCTCCGCATGTCGTGTCACTTCACACGACATATGCACAACTTCGGAAAGAAGTTCAACGGGGGAGGGGCCGTCATGGCCATCGAAGAGACCGCGGACACCGTAGCCACCACCGACGCCACGGACACCGTCGCGGACTCGGTGGAAACCACCGCCGGAGCGATCACCTATCCGGTCGCGCCCGGCTACCAGCTGAACGTCCGCAGCGGTCCCGGCACCAGCTACCGGCTCGTAAAGGTGCTGCCGTACAACAGCCGGGTCCCGATCCGCTGCCAGCGGCACGGCCAGAAGGTCTCGGGCCCGTACGGCACGTCGGACATCTGGGACAACATCGCCCCGGGGCAGTACGTCTCCGACGTGTATGTGAAGACGGGCAGCGACGGCTTCGTCACCGTGCCCTGCGGCTGACCCACGCGCCCGGCCGGAGCGCAGCCGGCCCCCGGCACCGCGAGTGCGGCGCCGGGGGCCGGGCGACGGAAGGGGGTCTCCCCCTTATATATGGGTTACGCCGGGATCCGCTCCTCGAGCGCGGCGCCCCGCTTGACCACCGCGTTGTGCCGCTCGGTCCAGGTGGCCAGCGCCATCTCGCAGGCGTGGTCCACATGGCGCAGCCCGGTCAGGTCGAGCTCCACCTCGCGCTCACGGGGCAGCCCCTCCAGCTCGTCCAGCAGCTTGGGCAGCCGGAGGAAGGTCGCGTTGCCGCGCACCCGGACGTGCAGGGGCTTCTCGCCGGAGCCGGAGCCGGAGCCGGCACCGGCGTCGTCCTCGCGCCCGGTGACCTCGACATGCACATGCGAGGTCTCCCAGGCGGTCTTGGCCACGGCCATCAGCAGACCGATGATCACGCCCTCGAACATATTGGTGATCACGATCGCGCCGGCGGTGACGATCAGGATGATCGCCTCACCCCGGTGGGCCTTCCACAGCGGCACCAGATCCTTGGTCGGGATCAGCTTCCAGCCGGAGTACACCAGCACACCGGCGAGCGTCGCCACCGGGATGATGCCCAGCGCCGAGGGGAAGAGCACCGCGAAGACCAGCAGCCACACCCCGTGCAGCACCCGCGACGCCTTCGTCTTCGCACCGGCCTGCACATTGGCCGCGCTCCGCACGATCACCGCGGTCATCGGCAGCGCGCCGAGCACACCGCACACCGCGTTGCCCGCGCCCTGCGCCATCAGCTCCTTGTCGTAGTCGGTGCGCGGACCGTCGTGCAGCCGGTCCACCGCCGCGGCGCTGAACAGGCTCTCGGCGGAGGCGATCAGCGTGAACGCGAGCACGGTGCCGATGACGCCCACCTCGGCGAGGGCCTGGAACTCACTGCCGCCGGGCGGCTGGATGGCGTCCAGCAGACCCTTGACCTCGACCCGCGCGATCGGCAGGTCGAAGATCGCGGTCGCGGACGTGGCGAGCGCGACGGCCGCCAGCGGCGCGGGCAGCACCTTGGCGCCCTGGCGGAAGCGCGGCCACAGCACCAGGACGACGATCGTCCCGGCGCCCACGGCGACCGCCTTCAGGGCGTCCGAGGAACCGGCCACATCCCCGATGAGCCCCGGAATGCTGAAGATCTTGTCGAGCCCGCTGCTCGGGGCCTTGGCGTCGGCGAGCGCGTAGAGCTGTCCGGCGATCAGCACCAGGCCGATGCCCGCGAGCATGCCCTGCACCACGGCGATGGAGATCGCCCGGAACCAGCGGCCGAGGCCGAGCGCGCCCATGGCCAGCTGGAGCAGTCCGGAGATGAGGACGAGGGCGCCCAGCGCGGCGACGCCGTATTGCTCCACGGCCTCGTAGACCAGCACGGTCAGACCGGCGGCCGGGCCGGACACCTGCAAGCTGCTGCCTGGCAGAAAGCCGGTGACCAGCCCGCCGACGATGCCGGTGATCAGGCCGAGCTCGGCCGGTACACCGGAGGCGACCGCCACCCCCACGCACAGGGGGACGGCCACCAGGAAGACGACGAGAGAAGCGGTGAAGTCGGCGCGGAAGGTTCCGGCGCCGGATGAGCCTGAGGTGCCTCCGGCACCACGGAAACGGTCAAGAAGATTTCGCATGAGGGTTGCCTCCAGTGCGCCCCGTCACCGGCTCATGGGCAGGCGGGGGCACGGCATAGCGCTACGTCAGTGGGATCGATGGAATCGGTCGCTGGCGGTTGAGATCGCTTGCTGCGAGACGCGTGAAAAGCGTTGAGAAGTGCGTGAGACGGACCGCCGACTACGACGGTGTAGCTCTCAGCAGCGGAAGATCTGGAGGATGACGGGCAATTCGCCCGATCTCGACACCGGAACGGCTTGCCGTCCGGTGACCGAGGTGGAGATGGCGGTACGCGGCACCGGAACACCGGCATCGCAACCGCACACACATCCGTATTTGCCGCTCGGGGTGGGAGCGGTGAGCGGGGCCCTTCCGCGGAGCCCCTTGCAATCTTCGGTTCCGTGGTCGCCGTGCGCGGATACCAATGATTCGGTGGTCGGCCGCGGCTCGGCTGATGTGGTGACGCTGACCGTCTCGGGATGGATGACCTGCGCGGACGCGGAATCAGCCGCGATGAAGAGGGCAAGCAATACGGCAACCGCCGCTACCAGTGCGTGAGCGGTATACCGGATCGTCCTCACCATCGCCCCCCTCCCGTACGTATAGACACCGGCCCCTATTGTGTCCATGAGACCGTGACCATTTGCAAGTCGATATGTAACCAACTTGTGAACTCGGAGTCATCGAACAGGACTGTTTCGTTCCGGGCGCCCTGGTTGGCGCGGGCGCAAAGCCGCTTCCCCGGCACGCCGGGTGGCGGGTAAAAATTAATTCATCGAACAATGAATAATAAATGCATAAGAGCCAGGGGGAATGGGCCGCCCGTGCGAGGATGGCGGAGAACACCTACGCAGCACCCGCACCAGCCGCACAGGCATGAGGAGAGCCGCACCATGACGGAGAAGGTCGCCGTGCTCGGCACGGGAAAGATCGGCGAAGCCCTTCTCAGCGGAATGATCCGAGGCGGCTGGTCACCGTCCGACCTGCTGGTCACGGCCCGCCGCCCCGAGCGCGCCGAGGAACTCCGGTCGCGCTACGGCGTCGAGGCCGTCTCCAACGCCGAGGCCGCCAAGGCCGCCGAGACCCTCATCCTCACCGTCAAACCGCAGGACATGGGCGCCCTGCTCGATGAGCTCGCCCCGCACGTCCCCGCCGACCGGCTGGTCGTCTCCGGTGCCGCCGGCATCCCCACCTCCTTCTTCGAGGCACGCCTGGCCGCCGGCACCCCGGTCGTCCGGGTCATGACCAACACCCCGGCGCTGGTCGACGAGGCCATGTCGGTCATCTCGGCGGGCAGCCACGCCACCGAGGAGCACCTCGCCCACACCGAGGCGATCTTCGGCGGCGTCGGCAAGACGCTGCGCGTCCCCGAGTCCCAGCAGGACGCCGCGACCGCGCTGTCCGGGTCCGGCCCGGCCTACTTCTACTTCCTCGTCGAGGCGATGACCGACGCGGGCATCCTGCTGGGCCTGCCCCGCGACAAGGCCCATGACCTGATCGTCCAGGCGGCCATCGGCGCGGCGGTGATGCTGCGCGACAGCGATCAGCACCCGGTCAAGCTGCGCGAGGCCGTGACCTCCCCGGCGGGCACCACCATCAACGCCATCCGCGAACTGGAGAGCCACGGGGTGCGCGCCGCGCTGATCGCCGCGCTGGAGGCGGCCCGCGACCGCAGCCGCGAGCTCGCCTCCGGCAACAGCTGACAAAGAGTCTGACGGAGAGCCTGACGAAGAGCCGCTTCGCTCAGGCGGGCGGCAGCAGCCCCACCGCCGCATACGCCTCGTCCACCCGGGGCCGGGCCAGCCCACGCGCCCGCTCGGCCCCGGCCCGCAGCACCCCGTCCACATACGACGGGTCGGCGCACAGCTCGGCGTGCCGGGCCTGAAGCGGACGCAGCACCTCCAGCACCGCCTCCGCGGTGGCCCCCTTCAGCGCCCCGTACGAGCTGAACTCCTCGGCCAGCACCTCCGGCTTGCCACCGGTGCACGAGGCGAGAACATCCAGCAGATTGGCCACCCCCGGCTGCTCCGCCCGGTCGTACCGCACCTCGGTGCCGCTGTCCGTGACCGCCCGCATGACCTTCTTCCGCACCACATCCGGCTCGTCGAGCAGATAGACGATGCCCGCCGTCTCCGCGTGCGACTTCCCCATCTTCGAGGTCGGGTCCTGCAGATCCATCACCCGCGCCGAAACGCGCGGACTGGTGGCGCGGGGCACGGTGAAGACCGGTCCGTACCGCTGGTTGAACCGCTGCGCCAGATCCCGGGCCAGCTCCACATGCTGCGTCTGGTCCTCGCCGACCGGCACCTCATGCGTTCCGTAGACGAGGATGTCGGCCGCCATCAGCGCCGGATAGGTGAGCAGCGACAGCCGCACGCTCCCCCCTCTCGCCCGCTCCCGCGCGGACTTCTCCTTGTACTGGATCATCCGCCGCATCTCGCCGTCGGTGGCCGTGCACTCCATGAGATAGGACAGCCGCGCGTGCTCATCCACATGGCTCTGGACGAACAGCGTGCAGAGCTCGGGGTCGAGCCCCGAGGCCAGCAGCAGCGTGGCGGCCTGCCGGGTCAGTCGCCGCACCCGCGCCGGATCGTGCTCCACCGTGAGCGCGTGCAGATCGACGACGCAGAACAGCGCGTCGGCGCGGTGCTGGTCCTCCTGAACCCACCGGCGTACGGCCCCGAGGTAGTTGCCGAGGGTCAGATGCCCGCTCGGTTTGATCCCACTGAAGATCCGGCGCCGTGCCGTCTTCGTCTCTGTCATCTCTCCGCGTCTCCCGCTGTGTCGGGACCGCCGACCCGGTCGGCCGGGATTCGCGGGAGGGAGAAACGCGAACGGCCGCCGGAGCGGCGGCCGTGGTTGCGCATGTGCTCGATAAGGGGCGGCCGCCGTCAGGCGGCCCACCACCGTGGGTGAACACATGCACTCGTCATGCCATGGACAGTACGCCCTGACGGGGGGTCCGGCCATGGGTTTGATGGTCCTCGGGGCGTCGTGTAGTGTTCACCGGGTTGCCACGGAGCCCTGCGGGGAAACGCGGCGACCATCGAGCCGCACCGGCGGCAAACCACTACTGCACGGCCCCTCATCGGGATGGATTTCGGCATGCCGGAATTCGGACCGGGGATCTCGATTATGAGCATCCGGGGGAATCCGCTAAAGTAGTGGACACGCCGGAAGGCGCGAAAGACCCCGCTCCAGCAGGGGGCCGGAAACGGAATTCGGATCGGAAGCGACCGGAAATCGGATCTGGTAAGGTTGGAAACACCGAAGGGAAGCGCCCGGAGAAGCCGGTGAAATGGTTTCGAAGGAAGCGTCCGTTCCTTGAGAACTCAACAGCGTGCTAAAAGTCAACGCCAGATATGTTGATACCCCGTCCATTTTGGACGAGGTTCCTTTGAAGAAAAAACACAGCGAGGACGCTGTGAACCATCGGACTATTCCTCCGGTGGTTCCGCTCTCGTGATGTGTTGCCGGGATAGCCCGGAAGCATTCACGGAGAGTTTGATCCTGGCTCAGGACGAACGCTGGCGGCGTGCTTAACACATGCAAGTCGAACGATGAACCGGTTTCGGCCGGGGATTAGTGGCGAACGGGTGAGTAACACGTGGGCAATCTGCCCTGCACTCTGGGACAAGCCCTGGAAACGGGGTCTAATACCGGATATGACTGCCGGCCGCATGGTCTGGTGGTGGAAAGCTCCGGCGGTGCAGGATGAGCCCGCGGCCTATCAGCTTGTTGGTGGGGTGATGGCCTACCAAGGCGACGACGGGTAGCCGGCCTGAGAGGGCGACCGGCCACACTGGGACTGAGACACGGCCCAGACTCCTACGGGAGGCAGCAGTGGGGAATATTGCACAATGGGCGCAAGCCTGATGCAGCGACGCCGCGTGAGGGATGACGGCCTTCGGGTTGTAAACCTCTTTCAGCAGGGAAGAAGCGCAAGTGACGGTACCTGCAGAAGAAGCGCCGGCTAACTACGTGCCAGCAGCCGCGGTAATACGTAGGGCGCAAGCGTTGTCCGGAATTATTGGGCGTAAAGAGCTCGTAGGCGGCTTGTCGCGTCGGATGTGAAAGCCCGGGGCTTAACCCCGGGTCTGCATTCGATACGGGCAGGCTAGAGTTCGGTAGGGGAGATCGGAATTCCTGGTGTAGCGGTGAAATGCGCAGATATCAGGAGGAACACCGGTGGCGAAGGCGGATCTCTGGGCCGATACTGACGCTGAGGAGCGAAAGCGTGGGGAGCGAACAGGATTAGATACCCTGGTAGTCCACGCCGTAAACGTTGGGAACTAGGTGTGGGCGACATTCCACGTTGTCCGTGCCGCAGCTAACGCATTAAGTTCCCCGCCTGGGGAGTACGGCCGCAAGGCTAAAACTCAAAGGAATTGACGGGGGCCCGCACAAGCGGCGGAGCATGTGGCTTAATTCGACGCAACGCGAAGAACCTTACCAAGGCTTGACATACGCCGGAAAACCCTGGAGACAGGGTCCCCCTTGTGGTCGGTGTACAGGTGGTGCATGGCTGTCGTCAGCTCGTGTCGTGAGATGTTGGGTTAAGTCCCGCAACGAGCGCAACCCTTGTTCTGTGTTGCCAGCATGCCTTTCGGGGTGATGGGGACTCACAGGAGACTGCCGGGGTCAACTCGGAGGAAGGTGGGGACGACGTCAAGTCATCATGCCCCTTATGTCTTGGGCTGCACACGTGCTACAATGGCCGGTACAATGAGCTGCGAAGCCGTGAGGTGGAGCGAATCTCAAAAAGCCGGTCTCAGTTCGGATTGGGGTCTGCAACTCGACCCCATGAAGTCGGAGTCGCTAGTAATCGCAGATCAGCATTGCTGCGGTGAATACGTTCCCGGGCCTTGTACACACCGCCCGTCACGTCACGAAAGTCGGTAACACCCGAAGCCGGTGGCCCAACCCTTGTGGAGGGAGCCGTCGAAGGTGGGACTGGCGATTGGGACGAAGTCGTAACAAGGTAGCCGTACCGGAAGGTGCGGCTGGATCACCTCCTTTCTAAGGAGCGCATAGCCGACTGCAGGCAAGTGTCCTGCACGGTTGCTCATGGGTGGAACGTTGACTATTCGGCATTGTTTCGGATGTTTCTTCTGTTAGTACTGCTTCGGCGTGGAACACAGGGTAAGCGGACAGGCGATGTCGGGCACGCTGTTGGGTGTCTGAAGGTACGGGCAGGAATGCTTGTTTCTTCGGCCGGTCCCGGTGTACCACGTTTTTGAGTGTGGGTGACGGGGTACGGGTCGTTGTTTGAGAACTGCACAGTGGACGCGAGCATCTGTGGCCAAGTTTTTAAGGGCGCACGGTGGATGCCTTGGCACCAGGAACCGATGAAGGACGTGGGAGGCCGCGATAGGCCCCGGGGAGCTGTCAACCGAGCTTTGATCCGGGGGTGTCCGAATGGGGAAACCCGGCAGTCGTCATGGGCTGTCACCCATACCTGAACACATAGGGTATGTGGAGGGAACGCGGGGAAGTGAAACATCTCAGTACCCGCAGGAAGAGAAAACAACCGTGATTCCGGGAGTAGTGGCGAGCGAAACTGGATGAGGCTAAACCGTATGTGTGTGATACCCGGCAGGGGTTGCGCGTACGGGGTTGTGGGTTCGTACTTCAGTCGTCTGCCGGCGGCTGGGTGAGTCAGAAATTGTTGATGTAGGCGAAGGGCATGCGAAAGGCCCGGCGTAGAGGGTAAGACCCCCGTAGCTGAAATGTCAGCAACTTGCTTGTGCGATACCCAAGTAGCACGGGGCCCGAGAAATCCCGTGTGAATCTGGCGGGACCACCCGCTAAGCCTAAATATTCCCTGGTGACCGATAGCGGATAGTACCGTGAGGGAATGGTGAAAAGTACCGCGGGAGCGGAGTGAAATAGTACCTGAAACCGTGTGCCTACAAGCCGTGGGAGCGTCGGACATCAGCTTGCTGGTGTCTCGTGACTGCGTGCCTTTTGAAGAATGAGCCTGCGAGTTTGCGGTGTGTTGCGAGGTTAACCCGTGTGGGGAAGCCGTAGCGAAAGCGAGTCCGAATAGGGCGGTTTAGTAGCGCGCTCAAGACCCGAAGCGGAGTGATCTAGCCATGGGCAGGTTGAAGCGGAGGTAAGACTTCGTGGAGGACCGAACCCACCAGGGTTGAAAACCTGGGGGATGACCTGTGGTTAGGGGTGAAAGGCCAATCAAACTCCGTGATAGCTGGTTCTCCCCGAAATGCATTTAGGTGCAGCGTCGTGTGTTTCTTGCCGGAGGTAGAGCACTGGATAGGCGATGGGCCCTACCGGGTTACTGACCTTAGCCAAACTCCGAATGCCGGTAAGTGAGAGCGCGGCAGTGAGACTGTGGGGGATAAGCTCCATGGTCGAGAGGGAAACAGCCCAGAGCATCGACTAAGGCCCCTAAGCGTACGCTAAGTGGGAAAGGATGTGGAGTCGCAGAGACAACCAGGAGGTTGGCTTAGAAGCAGCCATCCTTGAAAGAGTGCGTAATAGCTCACTGGTCAAGTGATTCCGCGCCGACAATGTAGCGGGGCTCAAGCGTACCGCCGAAGTCGTGTCATTGCAGCATGTGGTCCAACGGCCGTTGTGATGGGTAGGGGAGCGTCGTGTGCCGGGTGAAGCAGCCGTGTAAGCGAGTTGTGGATGGTTCACGAGTGAGAATGCAGGCATGAGTAGCGATACACACGTGGGAAACGTGTGCGCCGATTGACTAAGGGTTCCTGGGTCAAGCTGATCTGCCCAGGGTAAGTCGGGACCTAAGGCGAGGCCGACAGGCGTAGTCGATGGACAACCGGTTGATATTCCGGTACCCGCTTTGAAACGCCCAGTATCGAATCCTCTGATGCTAAGGCCGTGAAGCCGTCCTGGATCCTTCGGGTGAAGGGGAGTGGTGGAGCCGCCGGTCCAAGGTGGTAGTAGGTAAGTGATGGGGTGACGCAGGAAGGTAGTCCAGCCCGGGCGGTGGTTGTCCCGGGGTAAGGGTGTAGCCCGAGGGGTAGGTAAATCCGTCTCTCATGTGGGTGAGACCTGATGCCGAGCCGATTGTGGTGAAGTGGATGATCCTATGCTGTCGAGAAAAGCCTCTAGCGAGTTTCATGGCGGCCCGTACCCTAAACCGACTCAGGTGGTCAGGTAGAGAATACCGAGGCGTTCGGGTGAACTATGGTTAAGGAACTCGGCAAAATGCCCCCGTAACTTCGGGAGAAGGGGGGCCATTGCTGGTGATGGGACTTTGCTCCTTGAGCTGGTGGTGGCCGCAGAGACCAGCGAGAAGCGACTGTTTACTAAAAACACAGGTCCGTGCGAAGCCGTAAGGCGATGTATACGGACTGACGCCTGCCCGGTGCTGGAACGTTAAGGGGACCGGTTAGTGGGGTTTTGGCTCCGCGAAGCTGAGAACTTAAGCGCCAGTAAACGGCGGTGGTAACTATAACCATCCTAAGGTAGCGAAATTCCTTGTCGGGTAAGTTCCGACCTGCACGAATGGCGTAACGACTTCTCGACTGTCTCAACCATAGGCCCGGTGAAATTGCATTACGAGTAAAGATGCTCGTTTCGCGCAGCAGGACGGAAAGACCCCGGGACCTTTACTATAGCTTGATATTGGTGTTCGGTTCGGCTTGTGTAGGATAGGTGGGAGACTGTGAAGCATTGACGCCAGTTAGTGTGGAGTCGTTGTTGAAATACCACTCTGGTCGTGCTGGATGTCTAACCTGGGTCCGTGATCCGGATCAGGGACAGTGTCTGGTGGGTAGTTTAACTGGGGCGGTTGCCTCCTAAAGGGTAACGGAGGCGCCCAAAGGTTCCCTCAGCCTGGTTGGCAATCAGGTGTTGAGTGTAAGTGCACAAGGGAGCTTGACTGTGAGACCGACGGGTCGAGCAGGGACGAAAGTCGGGACTAGTGATCCGGCGGTGGCTTGTGGAAGCGCCGTCGCTCAACGGATAAAAGGTACCCCGGGGATAACAGGCTGATCTTCCCCAAGAGTCCATATCGACGGGATGGTTTGGCACCTCGATGTCGGCTCGTCGCATCCTGGGGCTGGAGTCGGTCCCAAGGGTTGGGCTGTTCGCCCATTAAAGCGGTACGCGAGCTGGGTTTAGAACGTCGTGAGACAGTTCGGTCCCTATCCGCTGTGCGCGTAGGAGTCTTGAGAAGGGCTGTCCCTAGTACGAGAGGACCGGGACGGACGAACCTCTGGTGTGCCAGTTGTTCTGCCAAGGGCATGGCTGGTTGGCTACGTTCGGGAGGGATAACCGCTGAAAGCATCTAAGCGGGAAGCCTGCTTCGAGATGAGGGCTCCCACCCACTTGATGGGTTAAGGCTCCCAGTAGACGACTGGGTTGATAGGCCAGATATGGAAGCCGGGTGACCGGTGGAGTTGACTGGTACTAATAGGCCGAGGGCTTGTCCTCAGGTGCTCGCGTCCACTGTGTTGGTTCTGAAGCAACGAACCGTCCGACCCCCATATGCGTATGGATGTGTATGGGTCCGGTTTGGTGTTTCATAGTGTTTCGGTGGTCATTGCGTTAGGGAAACGCCCGGTTACATTCCGAACCCGGAAGCTAAGCCTTTCAGCGCCGATGGTACTGCAGGGGGGACCCTGTGGGAGAGTAGGACGCCGCCGAACAAATTTTACGAAAAGCCCGGTTGGGAGCTTCGGCTCTCAATCGGGCTTTTCTCATTTCTGTTTGTAGGCTGACCGTATGCGCTATGACCTGGTCATCTTCGACAACGACGGAGTGCTCGTCGACAGCGAGCCCATCTCCAACCGGCTTCTCGCCGCCTACCTCACGGAGTTGGGGCACCCCACCAGCTACGAGGACTCCATACGCGACTACATGGGCTCCGCCATGCATCGCATCCACGACCTGGTCCTCGAGCGCTCGGGCCGGCGGCTTCCGCCGGACTTCGACAGCACCTTTCACGGCCGGGTCTTCGACGCCTTCCGCCGTGAGCTGCGGCCGGTGGCCGGTGTGGCCGAGGTTCTGGAGAAGCTGCGGGCCGACGGCGTTCCGTACTGTGTCGCCTCCTCCGGAAGCCATGAGCGCATCCGCGTCGCCCTCCGCACGACCGGGCTGTACGACCTCTTCGGTGAGGACCACATCTTCAGCTCCGAGGACGTGGGCCGGGGCAAGCCCGCCCCGGATTTGTTTCTGCACGCGGCCGAGCGCATGGGCGTGGCGCCCGAGCGCTGTGCCGTCGTCGAGGACAGCCCGCTGGGGGTGCGGGCCGCCCTGGCCGCCGGGATGGATGTGTACGGCTACACGGCCATGACACCCGCCGCCAAACTCTCCGCGGCCCGGGGCCTCTTCATGGAGATGGCCGAGCTGCGAGGGGTGCTCACCTCTACCCACAAGTAGCCCGGGGCCGTACGCTCCACGGCCATGACGGATTCGCGTCCGAGCCGCCGGTTCCGGCAAGGCCGGGCCTCATTGGCCATCAGCTTCTTCGTCCAGGGCGCGATCTTCGCTCTGCTGGTGACGCGCATACCCGCGCTCCAGGACCGGTACGGGATATCCGATGGGCTGCTGCCCCTCTTCCTGGCCGCCGTACCGATCCTCGCCGGTGTGGGCAGCGTCGCCACCGAGCATCTCGTCAAGCGGATGCGTCCGGGGCTGGTCCTCCGCGTGGTGCAGCCCATCGTCTCCCTCGCCCTGCTGTCCGCCGGATCGGGGACGGCGGTGTGGCAGCTCGCCGTGGCGCTCGCGGTGTTCGGGCTGACGGTCGGGGCGCTCGACGCGTCGATGAACATGCTCGGGGTGAGCCTCCAGCGCGCGTACGGACGCAGCATCATGCTCGGCTTCCATGGCGCGTACAGCCTGGGCGGGATCGCCGGGGCCTCGCTCGCCTGGGCGGGGGCGCACTGGGACCTGCCGCTGCCCACGCTCTATGCGCCGCTGGTGGCCACCCTGGTGCCCGTCGCGCTGATCGCCAGCCGCTGGTACGTCGATCACCAGGGCGCCGAGCCGACCGAAGCGGTGAGGGTCGAGACCACCGTGAGCATGCGGGCGCTGCTGCCGCTCTGTCTCGTCATGGCCTTCGCCTACATCGGCGACTCCACCGTCTCCAACTGGAGCGCCAAGTATCTGGAGGACGTGCTGCACAGCTCCGAGCAGCTGGCCACGGTCCCGTACAACGTCTATATGGTCACCACGCTGCTCGGCCGCTCCTTCGGCGACCTCGGGGTGCGGCGCTTCGGCGCGGTCGCCATGGTCCGGACCGGGGCGCTGCTCGCGGGCGGGGGCTTCGCCGTGGTGGCGGCGGCGCCCGGCGCCTGGGTGGGGATGGCCGGGTTCACGCTGCTGGGGCTCGGGTTGTGCGTACTGGTGCCGCAGACCTTCGCGGCCGCGGGGAGGCTCTTCCCCGGGGCGTCCGATGCCGCCGTCGCGCGCCTCAACATCTTCAACTATGTGGGCTTCCTCATCGGCTCCCCGCTCGTCGGCGCGCTCGGCGGGGCGTGGAACTACCGTGCGGCGATGCTGGTGCCGATGGCGCTCGTGCTGATGACGATCCGGTACGCGAGGTCGTTCAGCCCTGTACCAGCCGGATACGGTGACGGGCATGAGCGGCCGCGCACAGTTGATGTGGGATGAGGAAGTAACCGGATACGACTTCGGCGCCGGGCATCCGATGGACCCGGTGCGGTTGGCGCTGACCATGCGGTTGGTGCAGGCGTACGGACTGGACCGGGCGGTCCGGGTGGTGGCCGCCAAGCCGGCCGGGGAGTCGACGCTGCGCCTGGTCCACGGGCAGGAGTACATCGAGGCGGTACGACGCGCCTCGGCCGCCCCTGAGGCGGCGGACGGCTCCTACGGCCTCGGGACGATCGACGATCCGGCCTTCGCGGGGATGCACGAGGCGTCCTCGCTGATCGCCGGGCAGTCGGTGGGCGCGGCCGAGGACGTCTGGCGCGGGGAGGCGCTGCACGCGGTGAACTTCGCGGGCGGGCTGCACCACGCCATGCCGCGGGGCGCGTCCGGGTTCTGCATCTACAACGACGCGGCGCTGGCGATCGCGCGGCTCCTGGAGCTGGGGGCGGAGCGGGTCGCGTACGTGGATGTGGACGTCCACCACGGGGACGGGGTGCAGGCGGTCTTCTGGGACGATCCGCGAGTGCTGACGATCTCGCTGCACGAGCACCCCCGGACGCTGTTCCCACAGACCGGCTGGCCCGAGGAGGCGGGCGGGGAGGGCGCCGAGGGCTCCGCGGTCAATCTGGCGCTCCCGGCCGGGACCTCGGACGCGGGCTGGCTGCGGGCCTTCCACGCGGTGGTGCCGGAGCTGCTGGCGGCGTTCCGTCCCCAGGTACTGGTGACCCAGCACGGCGCCGACACCCATGTCGAGGACCCGCTGGCCCACTTGGCGGTGACCGTCGACGCGCAGCGGGCGGTCGCCGAGAGCTGTCACCGGCTGGCGCACGAGCACGCGGACGGGCGCTGGGTGGCGCTCGGGGGCGGAGGCTACGCGGTGGTCGACGTGGTGCCGCGGTCCTGGACGCATCTGGTCGCGATCGCGGCCGGGCGGCCGGTGGAGGCCACCACGCCGGTGCCGGAGGAGTGGCGCGCGGAGGTGTACCGGCGGACCCGGATGGACGCGCCGCGGCGGATGACGGACGGGCGGGAGCCGGACTGGCAGGACTTCCACGAGGCCGGGTACGACCCCGCGGACCGGCTGGACCAGGCGATCCTGGCGACGCGCCGGGCCGTCTTCCCACACCACGGGCTGCTGCCGTAGAACGCCCCGTACGACGGCCGCGCCCTGGGGGTGTGCGACGGTACGCGTACGCCTGCGGCGGGCTGTTCCCCTCCCCGCCCCTTCCCGCAACTGGGGCTCCGCCTCCGGACCCCCGGGGTCCGGAGGCGAAGCCCCTGCCACGCGGCGGACACCCCGTAGCGGCCGTTACGCCAACCGTGGGGTCTGTCCGCGTATCCGGGCGGCCGAGGGGGTGGGTCCGCCAGCATCGGTGGGGTGTTGAGTACCGCGGCGCTGCGCGCGCATCTGCTGGCGGCGCGGCTCGCCGGGCCCGTGTCCACGAGCCGGGAGGAGAGCCTGCGCCGCTATCGGCTCTTCGCGGCCCGGGACCCCCGGGTGCTGCTCGGGTTGGAGCCCGAACACGACTGGTCCTTTATGGAATTGCTCGGCCTAATGGGCGAGAAATGCGGAGTTTCGATCGATCCGGCCAATGTTTCGGGGCCGGATGTGATCGATCCGGAGCTGACGATCGCCGCGCTGGACGCCTTCGCGGACCGGCTGCGCGGTGCCGTCCGGGACCGGCTCCCGGTGCTCCTCGGCACCGGCCATCCCCACCGCCTCCTCGGCTTCTACGCCGCGTTGGCGTCGGCGCTCTCGGCGGCGGGCTGCCGTGTCCTCACTCCCGCGCAGGGTAGATGTATCGACATAACGACGCGGTTCGGCGTACGTACCCACCGGCTCACCTACGTACGAGGTGTCGCGATGGTGCGGGCGCCCGGCGCTCGCCCGACCGCGAGTGAGCCGGGCGCCCACAGCCATTCGCCGCTCCCGGTTCGGGTCGCGCTCGGCTGTGCGGCGGAGTCCGGCGGGCCCCTGCCGGGGCTCGTGATCGGGGACCACGGATGGGTCTGCGGAGCAGGTCAGCTGGGCTTTGAGGCCATCGGGCCAGGGGACACGGACGACCCCGCGCTGTTCGTCGGGGAGGCCGAGGGACGGGTGTCCGTCGCCGTTCCGCTTGATGACGGTGTGCGGTCTGGTTACTACCGGCCGATTACTCGCTATGTACTCAATCGAGCGTGTCTGTCACAGTAGGCGTCCGATCGCTACTCCTCTTCCCCACTTGCATCACCCGCCCCTAACCTGGGGTGGAGCGCGCATGCGACCAGGAGTCACCGGAGGGGAAGCCGGTGCCCGACATGTGCGGAAGGTTCAGGTGTTGTCATGGCTGCTGGCGAACGGCCTCTGAACGAGGTTCAGTTTCTGACCGTGGCGGAAGTCGCCTCGGTGATGCGAGTGTCCAAGATGACCGTGTACCGCTTGGTGCACAGTGGTCATCTGCCGGCGATCCGGGTGGGCAGGTCTTTCCGGGTCCCAGAGCAAGCGGTTCATGAATACCTCCGCGAATCGTATGTGGGGGTGGAGTCCGCCTAGGCCGTTTCCGGGCCCGGGGAGGACCCTCGGATTACGTGGTTCGCTCGGCGCCGGGTAGGCTGGCCCGATGTAGGTCGTGTGGGCTCGGACGCCCCGCACCGAGTGAATCGAAGTGAGCGAGGGTAGTCGTGGGCTCTGTTATCAAGAAGCGGCGCAAGCGGATGGCCAAGAAGAAGCACCGCAAGCTGCTCAAGCGCACGCGCGTCCAGCGTCGCAACAAGAAGTAAGCAAGCGACGCTGTGTTCGTCCCGCAGCCCTTCCACCACCGGTGGGAGGGCTGCGGTGCGTGGGTGGCACCGGCTTGAAGTGCCTGAAGCCACGTCCGCCCCGTTGGCCCCGGCTCAAAAGGTCGCACCGCGCGGCGAGTGGTCATCACAGCGCAACATCGAACGGTTACGGTGTTCGGCACAGCCCAGCTCGGACGAGGGTGGGAAGGAAGGCGCTGATCTTGGGAAAGGTCGTGCTCGTCACCGGAGTCGCTCGCCGGCTGGGAGGCCGTTTCGTCCGGCGCATACAGCGCGAACCCGATGTGGAGCGGGTGATCGGCGTGGACGCCGTGTCCCCCGAACACCACCTCGGCGGCGCCGACTTCGTCCGGGCCGATATCCGTCATCCCACGATCGGGAAACTGCTCGCCGAATACGGCGTCCACACCGTCGTCCACATGGATATCAACGGCACTCCGCTGGGCGCGCGCGGCAATCGCGCCTCGGTCAAGGAGACCAATGTCATCGGCACCATGCAGCTGCTCGGCGCCTGCCAGAAGGCCCCGTCGGTGCAGCGGCTGGTGGTGAAGTCCAGCACCAATGTGTACGGCTCCGCGCCCCGCGACCCCGCCGTCTTCAGCGAGACCACCCCGCCCAAATCGCTCCCCAGCGGTGGCTTCGCCAAGGACACCGTCGAGGTCGAGGGATATGTCCGCGGCTTCGCCCGGCGCCGCCCCGATGTCGCGGTGTGCGTGCTGCGCTTCGCCAACATCCTGGGGCCGTGCGCGGACTCCCCGCTCGCCGAGTACTTCGCGCTGCCGGTGCTGCCCACCGTCATCGGCTACGACCCACGGCTCCAGTTCGTCCATGAGAAGGACGCCATCGAGGTACTGCGGATCGCGGCCTCCGAGCCGCGCCGGTCCACGCTCAACAGCGGCACGTTCAACATCGCCGGGGACGGGGTGCTGCTGCTCTCCCAGGCCGCCCGGCGGCTCGGCCGCCCGACCCTGCCGCTGCTGCTGCCCACCCTGCGCTGGGCCCGCACCGCGCTGCGGTCCCTCGGCATCACCGACTTCTCGCCCGAGCAGATCCGGCTGCTCACCCACGGCCGGGTCGTGGCCACCACCCAGATGCGCGAGACCCTGGGATTCGAACCCGAGCACACCACCGCCGGCGCCCTCGCGGACTACGCGCACAGCCGCGGCCCCGGGCTGCTCCCGCCCGAGACCCTCGCCCGTAACATCGACCGGCTCGCCGCGCTGCTGCCCGTCGGCGCCCAGCCTTAAGGAGCGCAACCACCATGGCGGACGCCAAGGTCATTCCGTTCGGTGAGGAACCCCGGTCGTCCCGGAAGAAGGTCCCCCGGCTGGGCCGCGGCGGCCGCTCCCAGGGCTCGCTCAAGCCCGTACCGCAGCAGCGCGACGAGGCGCTCGAGCAGCGCCCCCAGACGGCGGCCGCGGCCGTGCCGCCCCTGCCGCCCGGCTCGCCCAAGCCCGCCCCGGGCAGCGGCGACTGGGAGCGCAAGCTGGCCCACGGGCTGAGCTTTCTGCGCCGCCGGATCACCGGGGACTACGAGGTCGACGACTTCGGCTACGACCGCGATCTGACCGAGCAGGTGCTGATGTCCCTGCTCCGCCCGCTGTCCGGCAAGTACTTCCGGGTCGAGGTGAAGGGGATCGAGAACATCCCCGACAGCGGCGGCGCGCTCGTCGTCGCCAACCACTCCGGGGTACTGCCGCTGGACGGGCTGATGCTCCAGGTCGCCGTGCACGACAACCACCCGGCCAAGCGCCATCTGCGGCTGCTCGCGGCCGATCTGGTCTTCATGCTCCCGGTCATCAACGAGCTGGCCCGCAAGGCCGGGCACACCCTCGCCTGCGCCGAGGACGCCCAGCTGCTGCTGGAGCGCGGCGAGGTGGTCGGGGTGATGCCGGAGGGCTTCAAGGGGATCGGCAAGCCGTTCTCGGAGCGGTACAAGCTGCAACGCTTCGGGCGGGGCGGCTTCGTCTCGACGGCGCTGCGCGCGGGGGCGCCGATCGTGCCGTGCTCGATCGTGGGCGCGGAGGAGATCTACCCGATGGTGGGGAACGCGAAGACCCTGGCCCGGCTGCTCGGCATTCCGTACTTCCCGATCACGCCGACCTTCCCGCTGCTCGGGCCGCTGGGCGCGGTGCCGCTGCCGACGAAGTGGACCATCCAGTTCGGCGAGCCCATCCCCACCGACGGGCATCCGCCGGAGGCGGCGGACGACCCGATGCTGATGTTCAACCTGACCGACCAGGTACGAGAAACGATCCAGCACACGCTCTATAAGCTGCTCGTCCAGCGGCGGTCGGTGTTCTTCTGACGGCTTGGTCCCTGGGGGGTGGTGTGCGCCGTACACCACCCCCCAGGGCTTCTTCACCTCGTGTCGTCGCCGTCGATGCTCAGGCCCGGCAGCAGGTCCGGGAGCAGCGGGGGGATGGTGATGTCCGGCTGGGACGGCTTGCTGCCCGGGTCGCCCTTGCCCGTGGACGGGCTGGGGCTGGATCCGCCGCCGAGTGGCGGGTCCAGCAGGTCACCGGCCCCGCCCACCAGGCCGCCGCTCTGGCTGTGGGTGATCGCCGAGGTCGACGGGCGCGGGTGGGGGGCCGTCTTCTCGTCGGTGCGACTGCCGCTCGGGGTGGCCGAGGCGGACGCCGGGCGGTCGTCCGGGTCCATCCCGCCCGCGCGCTGCGGCGTGTGGCCGGTCTGCGGGCCGGACTGGGCCTGCTGCTCCTTCTTCGTGGGCAGCAACGCCCGCAGCGGACCGACCTCTTGGTCTATGGCGTCGAAGACCGAGCTCACCTCGTCGCCGACGTCCATGAGCTGGACCGGCAGCTGCCCGCGCAGTCGGCTCCAGCCGTCGCGGTGGGCCTGGGAGAAGGTGGACAGCTGCTGGATCGGGCCGAGCGAGCCGTCGCGCTCATAGACCTGGTGCAGCAGCCGGTGGCCCTCGGAGGCGTCATGGCGCATCCCGGCCAGGACCCGGCGGATCTCGCCCAGCGAGTCATGGTCCAGATCGCCGGTGCGGGTCCGCTCCATCAGGCGGCGCGCCTCGCTCATCCGGGTGGACGCCTGGTCCAGATAGATCCGGCCCCGGTCGGCGTCGCCGTCCGCCATCTCGAGCTTGAGGTCTTCCATACCGCGCTTGAACCCGTAGAGGGTGTCGCCCGGCAGCGCGTTCGAGCTGGCCGTGGCGACGCCGCCGAACGCGCCCGCCGCCACGCCGACCGTGAGCCCCCCGGCCGCGAGCCCCTTGGACCAGCGGGAACGGGGGCGGAATCTTGCCACCGGGGGTTTGGCCCGGTGGGCGCCGCTGGGGCGGCGGCGCTGCTCGGGCACGCGCGGCGCCCCCTCGGCGAAGGCCGCCTCCATGGCGGCGACCAGCTGCGCCCGCTGGGTGGCGCGGACCTCCGGGTCCAATGTCGGTGCCGGCAGCTCGCCCAGCCCGCTCGCCAGGGCCAGCAGCCGTCTCCGCTCGGCGCTCTCCGCCGGTGGGGAACCTGGCTGTTGCTGCGGCGTCTCGTCCCGGGCGGCCTGGTGGTTGCTCTCCAGGGCCTCCAGGGCCTCCAGGGCCTTGGCGAAGGCGTTCGCCCGCCGGTGTGCCGATACGTTCGCGATCACAGGCGGCACCTCCTCTCGTCGTGACGGTCGACTCCCCAGGACACCCGAGGGTTCCGTGCCATGCGCGCATCCACCCGATCGGGTGAGTGGATCACGGGCAGGGTACGACCACAAGGCGCCTGCATCCCCCACAACGAGCGGCGCAGCACCCGGGTTACGCCCTCCCCGAGGGCCCTCCCCACTGGCGGACGGACCGTGGCCCGGAGGCTACGGGCGGTCAGCGGGCGTCGTCCGGGAGAAGCCGGGCCAGGGTGCGTACGGCCCGGTACTGAAGCGTTTTGATCGCACCCTCGTTCTTCCCCATGACCCGGGCGGTCTCGGCGACCGAGAGGCCCTGGAGGAAGCGGAGCGTCACGCACTCCTGCTGCTGCGGGTTGAGTTTGCGCACCGCCTGCAGCAGGGCGGCGTTGGACAGCGATTCGAGGACGGAGTCCTCGGGGCTGCGCTCGACCTCGTTGGCGTCCAGCATCTCGCCGGTGGTGACCTCCAGCCGGAAGCGGCTGGACTTGAAGTGGTCGGCGACGAGGTTGCGGGCGATGGTCACCAGCCAGGCGCCGAAGTCGCGGCCCTGCCAGGTGAAGGTGCCGATGCGGCGCAGGGCGCGCAGGAACGTCTCGCTGGTGAGGTCCTCGGCCGTGGCCCGGCCGCCCACCCGGTAGTAGATGTAGCGGTAGACCGTGTCGGCGTACTGGTCGTAGAGCCTGCCGAACGCCTCGGCCTCCCCGGCCTGGGCGCGCTCGACGAGGTCCATCATGCGGCGGCTGTCGCTGTCGGCGCCGGGGCGCCGGGCGGTGGGGGTGGAGCCGCGGGAGCGTCTGCTGACCGCGGCACCGCCGTCCGCCAGGGCGTAGCACGGACCGGCCTGGCCGGGGCGGTCGACCGTGCCGACGGCTGGGCTGACGGGCTGTGGGGTGGCGAGGGCGGGGACGGCATACGCGGTGGGGACGAAGCCGCGCAGACAGTCGAGGACCGTTGCGCGCAGCGTAGCCAGGCCCGAGGCGTCAACCCCGACGTGTGGGTACACGGGACTCCCAGAGGCAGAGCTTCCATCACGTGCAGTACGGGACCGTCACCCGCCGTAGGGACGCGTGGGTACCGGTTTGCGTTTAAGGAGGATAACGCTTCGTACAGGCGGCACTACACCCAGTTGCTCAAATCATCGTTTCCGTTCGCTCTGTTATGGATTGATGACGCATCAAGTATCGAATGCGTACCGCCAATTGACCGGAACCGTTCGTGGGTTGTGCGATTGTGTGGCGTGTTGTGACAAAGCGGCGGTAAGGGGACTGGCGGGGGCGCTGTGGGGTAGGAAGTGCGGAATGACCGAAACAGGGCGGGCGCGTTCGGTTGGTGACGCTGTGTATCGATGGGCACGTCGTCACGGAGCGCGATCGGCGGTCAGTCGTGACCGCCCTCGGTCACGGTCGTGCGCAGGCGGTCAGCACCGCCCGAACGGGGCACTCCGGAAGGGGTTCAGCGGGAGGTCAGGCGGGGGATCAGGGGCCGGACGGGGGCCTGAGCGGGACTCGGCCGCCGGTGGTCAGTGGCGCCGGCGGTGCAGGGCCACGGCGGCCGCCGTGCCGCCCGCCACCGCGCCCACCCCGGCCGCCGCCGGGATGCCGATCTTGGCCGCTTTACGCCCGGTGCGGTAGTCGCGCAGCCGCCAGCCGTGCTCACGGGCGTGCCTGCGCAGCCGGGTGTCCGGATTCACCGCGTACGGATGGCCCACGATCGACAGCATCGGGATGTCGTTGGCGGAGTCGCTGTAGGCCGCGCAGCGGGTCAGGTCCAGTCCCTCGGCCCCCGCCAGCGCCCGTACGGCCTCGGCCTTGGCCGGGCCGTGCAGCGGCTCGCCGACCAGCCGGCCGGTGTAGACGCCGCCCACCGACTCGGCCACCGTGCCCAGCGCCCCGGTCAGCCCCAGTCGCCGGGCGATGATCGTCGCGGTCTCGACCGGCGCGGCGGTCACCAGCCAGACCCGCTGCCCGGCGTCCAGATGGGCCTGGGCGAGGGCCCGGGTGCCGGGCCAGATGCGGTCGGCCATGTACTCGTCGTAGATCTCCTCACCGATCGACATCAGCTCGGAGACCCGGTGGCCCTTGACGATGGACAGGGCGCTGCTGCGCACGTCCTCCATATGCGCCGGGTCCTCGACCCCGGCCATCCGGAACCAGGCCTGCTGCCAGGCGAAGCGGGCGAGTTCGCGCTTGCGGAAGAAGTGCCGCTTGTAGAGGCCGCGGCCGAAGTGGAAGAGCGCGGCGCCCTGCATGACCGTGTTGTCCAGGTCGAAGAAGGCGGCGGCCCGCTCGTCCCCGACGACGGGGAACTCCGGTTCGGCGGGGGGCCGCGCCGCGGGGGTCTCGGCCGACGACTTGCGCGCGGCCTCGGCCGATGCCTCTCCGGCGAGGACACTCCGCTCGGTGGCGGGTCGTCGGCGTCGGGTGAACCATCCCAGTGCGGCCATGGGGCGAGCATAGCCAGCGCTCCGGCGCATCCCGTTACGCCCGGGTGTCGGGCCGATTCAGGTTACGCGAAAGGGGCGCGCGCAAGTGAGGCGTGAAAGGGAGGCGCGCAAGAGTGGCACGGCCCGGTGCGGGGGCCGGAATCAGCCGCCGAGCGCGGTGCGCAGCCGCTGGGGGTTCACCCGCCAGAAGTCGTGCTGCTCGCCGTCGATCAGCACCACCGGGATCTGCTCCCAGTAGGCGCGGTACAGCTCCTCGTCCTGGGTGATGTCCTTCTTCTCCCAGGGGGTGCCCAGCTCGCCGCAGACCTTCTCGACCACGGCCTCGGCGTCCTCGCACAGATGGCAGTCGGGCTTGCCGATCAGCGTGACCGTGCGCTCGGTGGGCTTCTTCCGCGGGGTGCGGCGCAGCAACGGGCTCATGTTCACCATTCTGCCCGTCCGCGCGAGCGGCGGGCCCGCTCCCGACGAGTTCGGAAGTGGGCTCTCGGTCGATTACGATCGTGGGCGTTTTGTTGCTGTCCGGGGGTAAAAAGGTGAGGAGTGAGGGCCTGTGCTCCCGTCGGCGGCCCAGCGGGGCGAGTGTGCCCGCGGGAAACGGTGCGACGCAGGTAGTGGTTCCGCGGCTGGCTCGATAAGGCGCGTGACACCGGTCACTTTGCTCGGACAAAGCGGACACCATCTTTGTGCACGCGTTCACAAAGACATAGCCTGCTGTCGATGGGGCGGTCATGAAACACCCGGCCGCCCGCAGCCTCGCTCTACCCGCAGGAGCACCGTGGCAACTGGCCGAACTCACCGACCGGCGACCCGCAGCCGAGGGATCCCCGAGGCCACCGTCGCCCGGCTACCGCTGTATCTGCGTGCGCTGACCGCTCTCTCCGAGCGTTCGGTGCCCACAGTGTCCTCGGAGGAGCTGGCCACCGCGGCGGGCGTCAATTCGGCCAAGCTGCGCAAGGACTTCTCCTATCTCGGTTCGTACGGCACCCGTGGTGTCGGCTACGACGTGGAGTACCTCGTCTACCAGATCTCGCGGGAGCTCGGGCTCACCCAGGACTGGCCGGTTGTGATCGTCGGCATCGGTAACCTCGGCGCCGCGCTCGCCAACTACGGTGGCTTCGCCTCCCGTGGCTTCCGGGTCGCCGCGCTGATCGACGCCGACCCCGCGATGGCGGGGAAGCCGGTCGCGGGCATCCCGGTGCAGCACACCGACGAGCTCGAGAAGATCATCACGGACAACGGCGTCTCGATCGGCGTCATCGCCACCCCGGCGGGCGCGGCCCAGCAGGTCTGCGACCGGCTCGTGGCCGCCGGGATCACCTCGATCCTCAACTTCGCGCCCACCGTGCTGTCCGTTCCGGACGGGGTGGACGTCCGCAAGGTCGATCTCTCGATCGAGCTGCAGATCCTCGCCTTCCACGAGCAGCGCAAGGCGGGCGAGGAGGTCAGCGCCCCGGAGGAGGCCGCGGGGGCGGTTCCGCCGCCGCCCGTGGCGCCCCATCGAGCGCCCCCGGGCGCCCCGGGCGCCGACAGCGGCCGGCAAGGACCTGACGGGGACGTGCCCGCCGTGATGCCGGCATGAGTCTCCTCGTCGTCGGACTGAGTCACCGCAGCGCGCCCGTGAGCGTGCTGGAGCGCGCCGCCCTGGTGGGGGACGAGCAGGCGAAGCTGGTGCAGGACACCCTCGCCGCCGAGCCCGCCACCGAGGCCGCGGCGCTGGCCACCTGCAACCGCATCGAGCTCTACGCCGACGTGGACAAGTTCCACGCCGGGGTCGCCGAGCTGTCCACGCTGCTCGCCCAGCACACCGGCGTCGGACTGGACGAGCTCACCCCGTACCTCTACGTCCACTACGAGGACCGGGCCGTCCACCATCTGTTCTCGGTGGCCTGCGGGCTGGACTCGATGGTCGTGGGCGAGGGCCAGATCCTCGGCCAGATCAAGGACGCGCTGGCGCTGGGGCAGGAGCTGCACACCGCCGGGCGGCTGCTGAACGATCTCTTCCAGCAGGCGCTGCGGGTCGGCAAGCGGGCCCACAGCGAGACCGGGATCGACCGGGCGGGCCAGTCGCTGGTCACCTTCGGCCTGGAGCAGCTGGCCCAGGGCGCGCCGGTGGCGGAGTGGGCCCGGGGCAAGCGCGCTCTGGTGATCGGAGCCGGTTCGATGTCCTCGCTGGCCGCGGCGACGCTCGCGCGCGCCGGTGTATCAGAACTGGTGATCGCCAACAGGACGTTGGAGCGGGCGCTGCGCCTGGCCGAGTCCCTGGCCCAGCAGCACGCCGCCACCCCGGTCGCGATCACGCCCGCCGATTCCGCCGGTGCGGAAACGTTGCGCGAGGGCCTGGTGGCCCGCGCCGTGCCGCGGGACCGGGTCTCCGCCGAGCTGCCGCACGCCGACATCGTCGTGTCCTGTACGGGCGCGACCGGGCTGGTCCTGACCGCCGCCGAGCTGCGCACCGCGCTCGCCCAGCGCGCGGCCTGCCCGCCCGGGGCGCACCGCGCCGGGGCGGACGTCTCGCTGCTCGACCTGGCGATGCCGCGCGACATAGACGCGGCGGCGCACCGGATCGAGGGGCTGCGCCTGGTCGACATCGAGTCCCTCGCCGAGGCGGCCGCCGAGCCGTCCGGCGCGCCGGGCTCGTCCGCCGGGGCGATGGCCGCCGACGTGGACAAGGTGCGGACCATCGTCTCCGAGGAGGTGGCCGCCTTCGGGGCGGCCCAGCGCGCCGCGCACATCACCCCGACGGTGGTCGCGCTGCGTACCATGGCGGCGGACGTCGTCGCCAGTGAGATCGCCCGCCTCGACGGGCGACTTCCCGATCTGGACGACAAGCAGCGGGCCGAGATCACGCAGACCGTGCGCCGGGTCGTCGACAAGCTGCTGCACGCGCCCACCGTGCGGGTCAAGCAGCTCGCGAGCACTCCGGGAGGCGCCGGTTACGCGGACGCGCTGCGGGAACTCTTCGACCTCGATCCGCAGGCGGTCGCCGCCGTCAGCCGCGCCGACGGCTCGGCCCGTACCGCAGAACCGAACGAACCGAAGGGAGGCCGGGCATGAACCCCACCCCCTCACCCGCCGCCTCCGGCGGCGCTCCGCCGCTGCGCCTGGGCACCCGCCGCAGCGCGCTCGCCATGGCCCAGTCCGGCCTGGTCGCGGACCTGGTCCGCGAGGTCACCGGGCGCCCCGTCGAGCTCGTCGAGATCACCACGTACGGCGACACCTCGCGGGAGCACCTCGCACAGATCGGCGGCGCCGGCGTCTTCGTCTCGGCGCTGCGCGAGGCGCTGCTCAGGGGCGAGATCGACCTGGCCGTGCACTCGCTGAAGGACCTTCCCACCGCGGAGCCGGAGGGGCTGACGCTGGCCGCGGTCCCGCGCCGCGAGGACCCGCGCGACGCGCTGATCGCCCGGGACGGGCTCACCTTCGCCCAGCTTCCGCCGGGGTCCCGGATAGGCACCGGATCCCCGCGCCGCGCGGCCCAGCTGAACGCGTGGGCCCGCTCCTTCGGCCTCGACATCGAGACCGTGCCGATACGCGGCAATGTCGGCACCCGCATCGGCTACGTCCGCTCGGGACGGCTGGACGCCGTGGTGCTCGCCGCCGCCGGTCTGATCCGTCTGGGGCGGATCGGCGAGGCGACCGAGCTGCTCGATGCCGACCATGTTTTGCCCGCCCCCGGCCAGGGGGCCCTGGCAGTGGAGTGTGCCGCGTCCAACGTGGCGCTCGCTGCCCGGCTCGCCGAGATCGACGATCCGTCCACACGGGTCGCCGTGACCGCCGAGCGATCCCTGCTCGCCGCCCTGGAGGCCGGCTGTAGCGCACCCGTGGGTGCGCTGGCCGACCTGTTGGGCGACGGTCAGGCTGTCACCGAAATGCGCCTGCGCGGCGTCGTCGGCACGCTCGACGGCACGACGCTGGTGCAGCTGTCCACCACCGGTCCCGTACCCGCATCGCCCAGTGGGGCCGCGGACCTCGGTCGCGTACTCGCCGCCGAGATGCTCGCCAAGGGTGCGGCCGGTCTTATGGGGGAGCGAGCACTTTGAACCCCACCGCCCCGAATCACCCCGGCTGCGGACACGTCACCTTCCTCGGTGCGGGCCCCGGAGATCCGGGCCTGCTGACCTTGCGCGCCGTGGAGGCACTCGCCACCGCGGACGTGTTGATCGCCGACCCTCAAGTGCTCGACGTGGTGCGCCAGCACGTCAGGCCGGGGGTGGCCGCGGAGGCTCAGGGCACGCCGCAGCAGGCGGACGCTGATGGGTCGTCAGGCACCGCCACCGTCCCGGTACTCAGGGACAGGGCCAATCTTGTCATGACGGCCGCGCGCGGCGGCAAGCGGGTCGTGCGCGCGGTCGCGGGCGACCCCGGCCTCGACGGATACGCCGCCGACGAGATGCTCGCCTGCGCGGCCGAGGGCATCGTCTTCGAGGTGGTGCCCGGTGTGGCCGCCGCGGTGGGCGTGCCCGCCTACGCGGGGGTGCCGCTGCGGGACGCCCACAGCGCGGATGTGCGCTTCGTGGACGCGCTGAGCGCCGACGAGCGTTGCTGGAGCGAGATCGGCTCGTCCGACGCGACCGCCGTGGTCTCCGCGACCCTGGAGACGGTGGCCGCCGCCGCGGGTGAGCTGGTGGCCGCGGGCCGCAAGCCGGACACCCCCCTCACCGTCACCGTCGCGGGCACCACCACCCGCCAGCGGACCTGGACCGCGACGCTGGGGACCATCGCCCAGGTGCTGAAGGCGGCCAAGGTGCTGCCGTCGCCGCAGGGTGCCCAGCCGGTGATAGCCGTGGTCGGCGAGCAGAGCGCGGCCGGCCGGCGCGATCAGCTGTCATGGTTCGAATCCAAGCCGCTGTTCGGCTGGAAGGTCCTGGTGCCGCGCACCAAGGAGCAGGCCGCCTCGCTCTCCGATCAGCTGCGCGGCTATGGCGCGGTGCCCAGTGAGGTGCCGACCATCGCCGTGGAGCCGCCGCGCACCCCGCAGCAGATGGAGCGCGCGGTCAAGGGCCTGGTCACCGGGCGCTATGAGTGGATCGCCTTCACCTCGGTCAACGCGGTCAAGGCGGTACGGGAGAAGTTCGAGGAGTACGGGCTCGACGCCCGCGCGTTCGCCGGGATCAAGGTCGCGGCGGTGGGCGAGCAGACCGCGAAGTCGCTGATCGACTTCGGGGTGAAGCCGGATCTGGTGCCCAGCGGCGAGCAGTCCGCGGCCGGGCTGCTGGAGGACTGGCCGCCGTACGACCCGGTGTTCGACCCGATCGACCGGGTGTTCCTGCCGCGTGCCGACATCGCCACCGAGACCCTGGTCGCCGGGCTGATCGAGCTGGGCTGGGAGGTCGACGACGTGACCGCGTACCGCACCGTGCGCGCCTCGCCGCCGCCGGCCGAGACCCGGGAGGCCATCAAGGGCGGCGGGTTCGACGCGGTGCTCTTCACCTCGTCGTCCACCGTGCGGAACCTCGTCGGCATCGCGGGCAAGCCGCACAATGTCACTGTCATCGCCTGTATCGGCCCGGCCACCGCGAAGACCGCGGAGGAGCACGGACTGCGGGTGGACGTGCTGTCGCCCGAGCCCTCGGTACTCAAGCTGGCCGAGGCGCTCGCGGACTTCGGGGCGGCGCGGCGGCAGGCCGCGATCGAGGCCGGGGACCCGGTCACCCGCCCGAGCGAGCGACGGCCTGGTTCCCGAAGGAGGGCACGCTCTTGAGCATCTCGTACGGCAGCTTTCCCAGTACGCGGCCTCGGCGGCTGCGCACCACGCCCGCGATGCGGCGCATGGTCGCGGAGACCCGGCTGCACCCGGCCGAGCTGATCCTGCCCGCGTTCATCCGCGAGGGTGTGAGTGAGCCGGTGCCGCTCCAGTCGATGCCGGGCGTGGTCCAGCACACCCGGGACACGCTGCGGAAGGCAGCGGCCGAGGCGGTCGCCGCGGGGCTCGGCGGGATCATGCTCTTCGGGGTGCCGGAGGAGTCCAAGAAGGACGCGGTCGGCACCCCCGGCACGGACCCGGACGGGATCCTCCAGGTGGCGATCCGCGATGTGCGCGCCGAGGTCGGCGACGACCTCGTGATCATGTCCGACCTCTGTCTGGACGAGCACACCGACCACGGCCACTGCGGGGTCCTGGACGCCGAGGGCCGCATCGACAACGACGCCACGCTGGAGCGGTACGCGGAGATGGCGCGCGCCCAGGCCGACGCGGGCGTCCACACCGTGGGCCCCAGCGGGATGATGGACGGGCAGGTCCGGGTGGTCCGCGAGGCGCTGGACGGCGCCGGGCACCAGGACGTCTCGATCCTCGCCTACACCGCGAAGTACGCCTCCGCCTTCTACGGCCCGTTCCGCGAGGCGGTGGGCTCCTCGCTGAAGGGCGACCGCAAGACCTACCAGCAGGACCCGGCCAACGCCCGCGAGTCGCTGCGCGAGCTGGAGCTGGACCTGGCCGAGGGCGCGGACATGGTCATGGTCAAGCCGGCCCTGCCGTACCTGGACATCCTGCGGCAGATCGCCGACGCCGTGGACGTGCCGGTGGCCGCGTACCAGATCTCAGGTGAGTACGCGATGGTCGAGGCGGCCGCGGCCAACGGCTGGATCGACCGCGACCGCGCGATCATGGAGACCCTGACCTCGGTGCGGCGCGCGGGCGCGGGGATGATCCTCACGTACTGGGCGGCCGAGGTGGCCCAGCGGCTGAACCGCGGGGAGTGACACCCCAGCGCGGGGAACGACCATGAGGCCGGGGGCGCGGAGCCCCCGGCCTCATCCGTCACCGGTCCTCGCGCCGCGCGGGGGCCAGCCTGGCCCAGGCCGCGAACGCCGCCGCCACGGCCAGCAGACCGAGGCCGATCCACAGGTTGATGCGGATCCCGTCGGCCTTTGCCACCTCGGCGGGGCTGTCCGTCAGGCCCAGCACGGTCAGCACCGCGCCGTACAGGCCGAGCAGCCCGGCGATGAGCCATCGCACATCGAAGGTCTTGCCCGGGGTCATGGGGTCCTCGCCCCTCTTCATGTCGCTCATACCGCGATCACCAGCCAGACGCTCAGAGCCGCTGTCAGGGTCAGGATGACGCTCCCCAGCACCACCGGGGACTTCCACCACGGCTGCCGCACCAGCGCCTCATGGGCGTCCGGCGAGTCGGGGTCGGGCAGGCCCCACACCAGACCGGCCAGTTCGGCGACCGGCTTGGGCTTGGTGACGAGGGTGACCGCGACGGTGACGACCGCGTCCACGACGAAGGCGAAGAGCGCGCCGTAGAAGTTGGCCATCTGGGCGTTGATGGTGTCGTGCGGGCCGACCTCGCCGCCGGGGTAGAACCAGCCGATGTGGTACGCGGAGAGATGGGCCGCGGCCGCCGCGACCGTGCCGGAGAGCATGCCCCAGAAGCCCGCCCACGGGGTGACCCGCTTCCAGAACATCGCCAGCAGGAAGGTCGCGAAGAGCGGCGAGTTGAAGAACGAGAACAGCAGCTGGATGTAGTTCTGGATGTTGTTGTACTCGGAGGCGACGAACGCGGCGGCCACGCTCACCGCGATGCCCGCGACCGTGGCGTAGCGCCCGGCCTTGAGGTAGTAGCGGTCGTCGCGCCCCTTGACGACGTACGGCTTCCAGATGTCGTACGTGAACACCGTGTTGAAGCCGGAGATGTTGGCCGCCATGCCCGCCATGAAGGCCGCCAGCAGCCCGGTGAGCGCGATGCCGAGCACGCCGTTGGGCAGGAAGCGCTGCATCATCTCGGGGATCACGTCGTTGTACGTGGGCCCGCCGGGCTTCCCCAGCTTGGGGATGACGACCAGCGCGATCATGCCGGGGACCACGGTGAACAGCGGCAGCGCCATCTTGGGGAAGGCGGCGATCAGCGGGGTGCGGCGGGCCGCGTTGAGGTCCTTGGCGGCCAGGGACCGCTGCACCTCGGCGAAGTTGGTGGTCCAGTAGCCGAAGGCGAGGACGAAGCCCTCGCCCATCGCCAGGCCGATCCAGTCGCCCAGCGGGTTGGTCCAGTGGCCCGGTGTGGTGCCCTGCCAGGTGTGCAGCAGGCCGGGGTCCTGCACGGCCTCCTTGAGGCCGCTGAAGCCGCCCACGTAGTGCAGCCCGATGACGACGATCGGTATCAGCCCGGCGAGGATCACGAAGAACTGGAGCACCTCGCCGTAGATCGCGCCCGCGAGCCCGCCCAGGGTGATGTACGCGAGGACGAAGACCGCCGACAGCAGGATGGACAGCCACAGCGGCCAGCCGATCAGCAGCTTGACGATCAGGGCCAGCGCGAAGAGGTTCACCCCGGCCAGCAGCATCTGCGCCACGGCGAAGACGACGCTGTTGAGGAGGTGGGTCTGGTTGTTGAAGCGGCGGCGCAGATACTCCGAGACGCTGTGGACCCGCGTCGAGTAGTAGAACGGCATCATCACGACGCCGAGGAAGACCATCGCGGGGATGGCGCCGAGCCAGTAGAAGTGCACCGCGGCGGCGCCGTACTGGGCGCCGTTGGCCGCGCCGCCGATGATCTCCAGGGCGCCGAGGTTGGCGGATATGAAGGCGATGCCGGTGATCCAGGCGGGCATCGAGCGCCCGGCGAGGAAGAAGTCACCGGTGGTGTGGACGGCCCGCTTGGTGGTCACGCCGATGGCGATGATCGCGGCGAAGTAGACGGTGAGCAGGAACCAGTCGATGGCCCCGAGGCTGAGCGTGCCGGTCATCACCGGCCCCTGACCACGAAGTCGGCGGCCGCCCGCCCGGGGGCCACCAGCCGGGCGTTGGCCTCGTCGGAGGCGAGGACGAAGCGCTCGGCCTCGTCGTGCGGCTTGCCGAACCGCTCATGGCGCTCGATCAGCCGGCGCACCCGCTCCTCGGTGTCCAGGTCGACCCACCAGGTCTCGTCCAGCAGCTCGCGCACCGGGCGCCAGGGCGCCCCGTCGAGGAGCAGGTAGTTCCCCTCGGTGATCACCAGCGGGATCTCCGGCGGAACCGGGATGGTGCCCGCGACCGGCTGCTCGAGCTCCCGGTCGAACCCCGGCGCGTAGACGATCTCCTCGGTGCGCGGTGCCCGCAGCCGCCGCAGCAGCGCGGTGTAGCCGTACGGATCGAACGTCTCCGGCGCGCCCTTGCGGCCTGTCAGGCCGAGTCGGCGCAGCTCGGCGTCGGCGAGGTGGAAGCCGTCCATGGGCACCAGGACGGCCCGGTCGGCGCCGAGGGCGTCGACCAGGTGCTCGGCGAGGGTGGTCTTGCCGGCCCCGGGTGGTCCGGCGATGCCGAGCAGACGGCGGCCGCCTGCGTCGGCCAGGCGCTGAGCGCGCTCAAGGAGGTGCTGGGGAGTCATAGCGGGCGCTTTCGGCGGGTTCGGGGAGCTTACGGGACGCGGATGACGGGGCGGGGTGCTCGGACGCTTACGGGACGCGGATGACGGGGGGCGGGGTGCTCGGACGTGCTCAGACCGCCGCGTGGGCGGCCTTGAGCTGGTCGGCGATGTACGAGCGGGCATGGGCGGCGAGGTCGGCGCCGTCGGCCCACAGATCGCGCCAGACGGCGAGGTCGTGGGAGAGGCCGGGGGCGACCACGGCGGAGGAGAAGGACTCGAAGGTGATCGGGCCCTGGTAGCCGATGTCCGCGAGGGCGTGGAAGAAGGCGGGGAAGTCCACGGTGCCGGAGCCGAGGTAGCCGCGGTGGGACTCGCCGATGTGGACGTAGCCGAGGCGGTCGCCGCAGGCGCGGACCGGGCGGGAGAAGTCCTCCTCCTCGATGTTCATGTGGTACGTGTCGAGGTGGACCACCACATTGGCCGCGCCGATCTCGTCGATCAGCTCCAGGCCCTGCCGCGCGGTGTTGACCAGGTTGGACTCGTAGCGGTTGACGACCTCCAGGCCGAGCGTCACCCCGAGCCCGTCGGCCTCGGCGGCGAGCCCGCGCAGGGCCTGGACGGCGTGTTCGCGGCCCTTGGGGGTCGGGGGGTGGCCGTACTTGCCGAGCGCGCCGTAGAGCACCCCGCCGAAGTAGTGGCCGCCCAGGTCATGGGTGAGGTGGAGGGCCTGGCGCAGCAGTGCCTCACCGCGGGCGGCGGTCGCGGGGTCCTCGGCGGAGACGTCGGAGTCGAAGGCGAGGCCGCGCGAGCAGGCGACGCCGAGTTCATGCGCGGCGAGCACCTCGCGGGTGGCCTTCACGTCGACGATCCCGGGGTCGTGGAGGGAGATCTCGACCAGGTCGTATCCGGCCTCGCGGCTGCGGGCGGCGGCGGTCCGGGCGCCCTCGGGCGTCCAGTCGCCGGTCCACACGAGTGCGTGCACTCCGAGGTCGTTCATGGCGATCCCTTCTCCTGCCTGCCCTTCGGGCGTGCTGTGCGGCGTTGCCCGCCTGATGTTACGCATCTTTTGCATGAAGGCAATACATAAGTCTTCTTGGGATCGGTCGTAAAGGGAGGTACGGTGTGGGCGGTACCGAACAGAGCGTGAACAGCGGAGGACAGGGCCCAGTGACGGAGGCGGTCTCGGCAGGTCAGCCAGCGCAGGCGCATCCCACGGGCCCCGGGGCGGTGCTGGCGCTCATCCGCGGCGGCCGGGCCACCACCCGCGCCCAGCTGATGGCGGCCACCGGGCTCTCCCGGTCCACCATGGCCACCCGGCTGGAGGCGCTGACCGAGGCGGGCTATCTGGAGGCGTCCGGCGCGGCCGACTCCACCGGCGGCCGCCCGGCGGGCTCCTTCCGGCTGCGCCCCGACTCGGGTGTGCTGCTGGTCGCCGACATCGGCGGCAGCCATGTGCACACCGCGCTCGCCGACATGGCCTGCGCCGTCCTCGTCTCGCACCGCCGGGACCTCGATGTGGCCAAGGGGCCCGAGGTGGTGCTCGGCCAGGTGGCCGCCGACTTCCGGCGGCTGCTGAAGGAGGCGGGCGAACCCGCCGGGCGGGTGCGCGGGATCGGCGTCGGCGTGCCGGGCCCGGTCGAGTCGGGCACCGGCCGGGTGGTCAGCCCGCCCATCATGACCGGCTGGGACGGCTACACGGTGCCGGACTTCTTCCGCGAGCCCTACGACTGCCCGGTGCTGGCCGACAAGGACACCAATCTGATGGCGCTGGGCGAGCACCGGGTCAACTGGCCCGACGTCCAGCATCTGCTCTTCGTCAAGGCGGGCACCGGCATCGGCTCCGGCCTGGTGCTCGGCGGCCGGCTCCACCACGGCTCCCAGGGCGCCGCGGGCGACATCGGCCACATCCCCGCCCCCGGGCTCGACGAGACCTCCCCGGACGCGCCCCTGTGCCGCTGCGGCAACTCCGGCTGCCTGGAGGCGGTGACCGGCGGCTGGGCCCTGGTGCGCGACCTCACCGCCGCCGGGCACGAGGTGGCCACCACCGACGATGTGGCGCGCCTGGTGCGCTCCGGCAACGGCGACGCCGTACGGCTGCTGCGCCACGCCGGGCGCCTGCTCGGGCAGGGCGTCGCCGACGCGGTCAGCCTGCTCAACCCCTCGATCCTGGTGGTCGGCGGCGGCCTGGCCCACGCCCAGGAGCATCTGATCGCCGGTATCCGGGAGGTCACCTACCGCCGCTCGCTGCCCCTGGCCACGCGGGACCTGCGGGTGGTCCTCTCCCCGCTGGCCACCCGCGCGGGCGTCACCGGCGCGGCCCATATGGTCGCGGACGCCCTCTTCGACCCGGCGGCGGTCGACTCCCAACTGCGGTGACTGCCAACTGTCGTATCCCGCGCGCTAGCTCAAGGCCGTTCGCTCCCTTCGCGTTCCTACACGGACACCAGCGAGCGCGGCGACTGGGTCGGCCGGGGCGAGACGGGGTCGTACACCGCGCCCGCCGACACCCTCGAGGCCACCGGCACCGCCGAAAGCGACGCGGGTGATCCGCTGGGCGGCGGCCGGTCGGACGTCCACACCGGCTCCACCAGCCTCTTCACCGTCGCGGGCACCGGCGTCGGCCATATCGACGTGGGCGTCTCCGGCAACGAGCTCTCGCACGACGCGGCGGGCGACATCGGCGCGCTCGCTGCCACGTTCATCCAGTACCGCGAGGGCGTCGAGCCCGCGCTGCACGGCACGATCCACTACCTGGCCTGACGCCCCCGGCGCATAGGCGCACGCGGGGGAATTTCCAGGAAATCTCGGCAGAGGGCACATCCATCGGGCCCTCCCGGACGTCTGATCAGGGAGCGGCCCTGTGATGCGGCCGCAGGCCAGGGGCATTGGGAGATATTCACGTTGAAAACCGGCATGAAGGGTCTACGTCGCGTATCCGCGGTCACGATCACCGCTGGAGCCGTGCTGACGGCGGGGGCGTTCACCGCCTCCGCGCAGGCCGCGACGACCGCAAGTCCCACGATCGCCGCCAAGGGCGGGTTCGTGATGAACAACGCCACGGGGAAGAGCCTGTTCACCAAGGCCGCGGACACCCGTCTTTCCACCGGCTCCACCACCAAGATCATGACCGCCCGGGTGGTGCTCGCGCAGCCGAACCTCAACCTGGACGCCAAGGTCACGGTCCAGAAGGCGTACAGCGACTACATCGTCGACAACAACTGGGCCTCCTCGGCCAAGCTGATCGTCGGCGACAAGGTCACCGTCCGCCAGCTGCTGTACGGGCTGATGCTGCCGTCCGGCTGTGACGCGGCGTACGCGCTGGCGGACAAGTTCGGCACGGGCTCCACCCGGGCCGCGCGGGTGAAGTCGTTCATCGGCAAGATGAACACCACCGCAAAGTCCCTCGGGCTGACGAACACCCACTTCGACTCGTTCGACGGCATCGGGCACGGCGCCAACTACTCGACGCCGCGCGATCTGACCAAGCTGGCCAGCAGCGCGATGAAGTACTCCACGTTCCGCTCGGTCGTGAAGACGAAGTCGACCAAGCAGAAGGTGACCACGAAGAACGGCGGCTACCGCTACATGTCGTGGACCAACACCAACAACCTGCTGGGCAGCTACTCGGGCACCATCGGCGTCAAGACCGGCTCGGGTCCGGAGGCCAAGTACTGCCTGGTCTTCGCCGCCACCCGGAGCGGGAAGACGATGATCGGCACCGTCCTCGCCTCCACCTCGGTGGACAACCGCACGAAGGACGCGAAGAAGCTGATGGACTACGGCTTCAGCAGGTAGCCGTCACCCGTAACACAGCAAGGGGCCTGCCCCGCGAACCCATCGGGTCGCGGGGCAGGCCCGCGGTCAGGGCCCTCGCGCCGTGCTCAGCGCACCGCGTTCCAGGAGTGCGCCACGTCCACCACGACATGCCCGTCGGTCTGGAAGGCGCGGAACGGCAGCCGTGCCCGCACGCCCAGGCCGACCTGGGTCTCACCCTCGAAGCTGGCGCCGAAGCGGGTGTCCCGGAAGGTCTGGTAGCCGGAGATGTCCACGCCCGGCAGCGGCTTGCGCGCCCGCCCCGGGTACGACTCCGCGCCGCTGCCCGGGTCGTAGCTCGGCGCGGACACATGGATGTCCAGGATCGCGCCGCCGCGGACCGGGATCTCCTCGCCCGAGCCGTCCTGGTACAGGGTGTTCACATACCCCACGCGGTAGCCGACGCGGTCGGCGGCCGTGGCCCCCTTCACGTCGAACACGATGCGGTCGTAGCACGCGTGCCGGCCCGTCCTGATGTTCCCCAGCGGCGCGTGTCCCGCCGGCTGGGCCGTCTTCTCGCCGCTGCCCCAGCCGGTCTCACAGGTCGTCGCCGCCTTGGCCGCGGTCGGCGTGACGGCCCCGGCCGTCCCCGCCGTCGCCGCCAGCGCGCCGCCCGCGAGCGCCGTCGCCGCGAGTGCGGTCCCCCACCGTCGCATGGTCAAGCCCCCAATGTCTGTTGTCTGTTGATGACAGGTGATTCACGGGGTTGGACGGGCCGGGGCGGTGAGAGGTTGTCCCGGTCCGGGAAATGTGTCCGGAATGCTACGTGCGCGGAGGGTGCTCCTGGAAGTCGCCCGGGGGTTTTCCCCCGAGCGGGTCGACCGGTTGCCCGGATGGGACCGTGGGGCCGGTTCGACAAGGCTTGCGCACATGAGACCGACGACCGGCAGAACCGCCGCACTGGCCCTCGCCACCGCCGCCACCGCCTCCCTCCTCGGGGTCGGGTCCGCGAACGCGACCCCGGACCAGCCGGCCGACCCGACCGCCGCCGCGCCCGACTGGGGCATCTGCGAGGGCACCGGGCTCGACCCCCGTCAGGAATGCGCCACGCTCAAGGTGCCGCTGGACTACCGCGACCCCGGCGGCAAGCGGATCTCCCTCGCCGTCTCCCGCATCCCCAGCGAGCGGCCGCGGGCCCGCCGGGGCACTCTGCTGCTGATCCCGGGCGGCCCCGGATCGCCGGGGCTGAACCGGCCCAGCACGCTCGGCAAGCGGCTGCCGAAATCGGTGCGGGACGCGTACGACATCGTCAGCTTCGACCCGCGCGGCCTGGGGAAGTCCACGCACACCGGATGCGATCTGAACCCCGACGATCTCTCGTTGCTCGCCTCCCGCCCCTGGCCCGCCCCCGGCGGGGACATCGCGCGGAACATCACCACCGGCCGCCGCATGGCCGACACCTGCGCCCGCAACGGCGGCGAACTGCTGCGCACCATCAGTACCGTCAACGAGGCGCGGGACATCGACAGCGTCCGCCGGGCGCTCGGCGAGCGGAAGCTGTCCGCATGGGGCGTCTCGTACGGGACGTACGTGGGCTCCGTCTACGCGCAGATGTTCCCCGAGCACACCGACCGCTGGGTGCTGGACAGCAACGACGATCCGAACCCGGAGCGGGTGGAGCACGGCTGGCTGGCCAACTACGCCGTGGGTGTCGAGGACACCTTCCCCGACTTCGCCCGCTGGGCCTCCGCCCCCGGCAGCCCCGTGCGGCTCGCCGAGACCCCCGACGGGGTGCGGCGGCGGGTCCTGGAGCTCGCCGCCCGGCTGGACGCGAAGCCGTTGCCGTGGCCCGGCGCCAACCCGCCCGAGCTGAACGGCAACGCACTGCGCCAGAGCATGCTGGACGCCCTGTACTCCCGGGACGACTTCGAGAGCCTGGCCCGGCTGATCGTCGACGCGGACGCGGGCAAGGTGTCCGCCGAGGCACCGGCCGACCCCCCTCAGGACGCCGCGGCCGTGTCCCTCGCGACCATCTGCAACGACGTGGAGTGGCCGACCTCCCTGCCCGGCTACGCACGGGATGTCGCCGCCAGCCGTAAGAGCCACCCGCTCACCGCGGGAATGCCGGTGAACGTCACGCCGTGCGCGTTCTGGCATGACGAGCCGCGGGACAAGCCGGTGCGGATCACCGACCAGGGGCCGTCGAACGTCCTGCTGGTGCAGAACAAGCGCGATGTGGCCACCCCGTACAGCGGGGCGCTGGGCCTCCGGCGCTCTTATGGAGACCGGGCCCGGATGGTCAGCGTGGACGCGATGGGGCATGGCGCGGCGTACAGGGAGAACGGCAGCGCCTGCGCGGACCGTAGGGTCACGGACTTCCTGCTGACCGGCGAGCGGCCGAAGCGCGACGTGCTCTGCCGGTGACGCCTGTGACGAGCCACCGATGAACGCGGAGAGCCCCGCCCCGGGAAGCCGGAGCGGGGCTCTTCACACGCGGTGGCTCAGAGGCGCTCGGGGGTGCGGATGCCCAGCAGGGACATGCCCTGCCCCAGCGTGCGCGCCGTGATGTCGCACAGGAAGAGGCGGTTCTCCACCTGGGCCGGGCCGCCCTCCGCCTTCAGAACCGGGCACTGGTCGTAGAAGGTCGTGTAGAGCGAGGCCAGCTGGTAGAGATACCCGGCCAGCTTGTGCGGCTCGTACCCGGCGGCCACCTCGCGCAGCGTCTCCCCGAACTGGTCGAGGTGCAGGCCCAGCGCCCGCTCGGCCGGGGCCAGCGGAAGCTCCGGGTGGGCCAGCGCCCGCTGCCCCTCGTCGGCGCGGCGCAGGATCGACTGGATCCGGGCGTACGCGTACTGGAGGTAGACCGAGGTGTCCCCGTTGAGCGAGACCATCTGGTCGAGGTCGAACTTGTAGTCCCGCGACGCGGAGGTGGACAGATCCGCGTACTTCACCGCGCCGACGCCGACCTGGGCGCCGCGCTCGAGGATCTCCTCCTCGGTGAGGCCGAGCTTCTCGCTCTTCTCCCGGACCACGGCCGCGGCCCGCTCGGTGGCCTCGTCCAGCAGGTCCTCCAGCCGCACCGTCTCGCCCGCGCGGGTCTTGAACGGCTTGCCGTCCTTGCCCAGCACGGTGCCGAAGGCGAGCTGCACGGCGTGCACCTGGTCATTGAGCCAGCCGATCCGGCGGGCGGTCTCGAAGACCATCTTGAAGTGCAGCGACTGCCGGGCGTCCACCACATACAGCAGGGTGTCGGCCTTCAGATGCTGCACCCGGTCGCGGATCGCGGAGAGGTCGGTGGCCGCATAGCCGAAGCCGCCGTCGGACTTCCTCACGATCAGCGGCACCGGATTGCCCTCGGGGCCCTTGATGTCGTCGAAGAAGACGCACAGGGCGCCCTCGGAGCGCACGGCGACGCCGGACTCCTCCAGCAGCCGGCAGGTCTCGGCCAGCATGTCGTTGTAACCCGACTCGCCGACCACATCGGGGTCGTGGATCTCGATGTCCAGCTTGTCGAAGACCGAGTAGAAGTAGATCTTCGACTCGTCCACGAACTTCCGCCACAGGGCGATGGTCTCCTCGTCGCCCGCCTGAAGCTCCACCACCCGCCGCCGGGACCGCTCCTTGAACTCCGCGTCGGAGTCGAAGAGCACTCGCGCGGCCTTGTAGAGCCGGTTGAGGTTGGACATGGCCTCCTCGCCGGAGGAGGCGTCCTTGTGGTCGAGCTCGTGCGGGTGCTCGATCAGATACTGGATGAGCATGCCGAACTGGGTGCCCCAGTCGCCGATGTGGTGGCGGCGGATCACCTGCTCGCCCGCGAACTCCAGGATCCGCACCACCGCGTCGCCGATCACCGCCGAGCGCAGATGGCCGACGTGCATCTCCTTGGCCACATTGGGCTGGGCGTAGTCGATCACGGTGGTGCCGGGCGCCTGCGCGAACGGCACGCCGAGGCGGTCGTCGGCGGCGCGGGCGGCGAGGGTCGCGGTGATCGCGGAGTCGGCGATCGTGATGTTGAGGAAGCCGGGGCCGGAGACCTCGATGTCGGCGATCACCGGATCGGGGTCGGCCGAGGTGGCGGCGACCGGAAGGTGCGCCACTACCTTGGCGGCCAGCTCACGGGGGTTTCCCTTGAGCTGCTTGGCCAGCGCCAGCATCCCGTTGGCCTGGAAGTCGGCCCGGTCGCTTCGTCGCAGCAGCGGGTCCGCGGAGCCGGCCTCCGGCAGAGCAGCCGAGAGGGCGTCCGCGACGCGCTGATGGACCGTAGCGGCGAGGGAAAGGACCGATGCCATGGATGAGGTGCCATTCCGATAGTGGTGGTATGGACAACCCAGTATTTCACGGCGGGTCCAACGATTTCCCCGGCCTGTGGACAACCCGGGCTCGCCCGGCGGGCCCTGTGGGCGAATCCGGAGGAGTTCGTTCCGTCTGGGACAATGGGCGATGCCATGACCGCTAGGAAGGAAGTGCCGACCGTGGCTCAGAGCACCGAGACCGACTGGGTCTCCCGATTCGCCGACGAGGTCATTGCCGAGGCGGACCGCCGCGCCCCGGGCAAACCTGTCGTCGTCGCCTCGGGACTCAGCCCGTCCGGCCCGATCCACCTCGGCAATCTGCGCGAGGTCATGACCCCGCACCTGGTCGCCGACGAGATCCGGCGCCGGGGCCGCGAATGCGTTCACATCCTGTCCTGGGACGACTACGACCGGTATCGCAAGGTCCCGGCCGGGATCGACCCCTCCTGGTCCGAGCACATCGGCAAGCCGCTCACCTCGGTCCCGGCCCCGCCCGGGTCCGCGTATCCGAACTGGGCGGAGCACTTCAAGGCGCCGATGGCCGAGGCGCTGCGGGAGCTGGGCATCGAGTTCCACCCCATCAGCCAGACCGAGATGTACACCTCGGGGGCGTACCGGGAGCAGATCCTGCACGCGATGCGCCACCGCCGGGAGATCGACGCCGTCCTGGACCGGTACCGCACCAAGGACAAGCCAGGCGCCAAGAAGCCCAAGCAGCAGCAGAAGCCGGTGGACGAGGCCGAGCTGGCCGCCGCCGAGGGCTCGGGCGCGGCCGCCGAGGACGACGGCAGCGCGGGCGAGGCGGGTTACTACCCGTACAAGCCGTACTGCTCGGTCTGCGAGCGCGATGTGACCACGGTGACCTCGTACGACGACGAGACCACCGAGCTGACGTACACCTGCGCGTGCGGCCACGGCGAGACCGTCCGCCTGAGCGAGCACAACCGCGGCAAGCTGGTCTGGAAGGTCGACTGGCCGATGCGCTGGGCGTACGAGGGCGTGGTGTTCGAGCCCTCGGGCGTCGACCACTCCTCGCCGGGCTCGTCCTATGTGGTCGGCGGCCAGATCGTCCGCGAGGTCTTCGGCGGGGAGCAGCCCATCGGGCCCATGTACGCGTTCGTGGGCATCAGCGGCATGGCCAAGATGTCCTCCTCCAAGGGCGGTGTGCCCACTCCGGCCGACGCGCTGGAGATCATGGAGGCGCCGCTGCTGCGCTGGCTGTACGCCCGCCGCCGGCCCAACCAGTCCTTCAAGATCGCGTTCGACCAGGAGATCCAGCGGACCTACGACGAGTGGGACGCGCTGGAGCGGAAGATCACCGAGTCCACGGCCCAGCCCGCGGACGCGGCCGCGTACCGCCGCGCGACCCGCACCGCCACGGGCGAGCTGCCCAGCACCCCGCGCCCGCTGCCGTACCGCACGCTGGCCTCGGTGGTGGACATCACCACCGGCCATGACGAGCAGACGCTGCGCATCCTCGGCGAGCTCGACCCCGACAACCCGGTGAAGTCCCTGGAGGAGACCCGGCCCCGGCTCGACAAGGCCGAGCGCTGGATCACCACCCAGGTCCCGGCCGATCAGCGCACCCGGGTCCGGGACGAGCCGGACACGGAGCGGCTGGCCGCGCTGGGCGACACCGAGCGCGAGTCGCTGCGGCTGCTGCTCGACGGCCTGGACGACCACTGGTCGCTGGACGGCCTCACCACGCTGGTCTACGGAGTGCCCAAGATCCAGGCGGGGCTGTCGCCGGAGGCCAAGCCGACGCCGGAGCTGAAGGTCGCCCAGCGGTCGTTCTTCGCGCTGCTCTACACCCTGCTGGTCGGGCGGGACACCGGCCCGCGGCTGCCCACGCTGCTGCTGGCGGTGGGGGCGGACCGGGTGCGCAAGCTGCTCGCGGCCTGACCTCCGCGACTCCCGGGCGCCGGGCGGACGGCCTTACGGCCGCTGCCCGGCGTTCCGGCTTCGCGGGGCGGCTAGTGGCTGCGGGACGGCTAGTGACTGCGGGGCGGCTATGGGATGGCCTCGCGCTCCAGGCGGACGCGCTCCTTGAAGTCCTCGACGTACCCGGCCAGCTCGCTTTTGCTGAGGTCGGTCACGCCGTAGGTCTCCCGAAGCCGCTGCCCGAACTGGTACGCGGAGGGGTACCGGCTGTGGTCGGCGAGGAACTGGCGGAAAGTCGCGTAGTAGACCTCCTCGCGCGGCACGTCGTCCGGCAGCTGGTTCAGCCGCTGCTCCGGCTGCGGCTCCTCGTACGCGAACCGCTCGGGCTCGCGCTGCTCCGGTACGTAGACGCCCTGATGGCTCCCCACGCCCTCACCGCCGAGCGGCCGCACCCGGCCGCCGGGCCCGACCGGCACGGTCAGTTGGGGCTGCGGGGGCTGCTGTGGCTGGGGCTGCTGGAATTGCTGCGGCTGCTGCTCGGGCTGCGGCGCCTGACCCGGGACCTGCTGGTCCTGCGGCTGGGGCTGCTGTGCCTGCTGCGGGTGCTGGAGCTGCTGGGGCTGCTGCTCGACCGGCGCGGGGTGGGCGGCCGCCGGATCGAAGGGCACGGAGTTCCGGCCGTCATGGCCCTGCCCGGCGGGCTGCTGGTACACCGGCAGGGGCAGCGAGAGCGGCAGCTCCTGCGTCTGGGGCTGCTGGGGGTGCTGCTGCGGGCCCAGGTCCGCCACGGCCCCCGGCGCGCCGTACGGGCCCGGCTGGGCCTCCAGGGACGCGCCCTTGGGCCCCGTCCCGTCCGCCGCGGCCGACCGGCCCGGGGGCAGCGCGGTCGCCGACACCGTGGACGGGTCCAGACCGGCCGCCGCGAGCCCCGCCGGTGCGGTGTCCGCCAGCGGCACCCCGTACCGCGCCAGCCGCAGCGGCATCAGCGACTCCACGGGCGCCTTACGGCGCCAGGACCGTCCGTAGCGGGCCCGCAGCCGGGCCTGGTAGACCAGCCGGTCCTGCTCCAGCCTGATGACCTCCTCGTAGCTGCGCAGCTCCCACAGCTTCATCCGGCGCCACAACCGGAAGGTGGGCACCGGCGCGAGCAGCCAGCGGGCGATGCGGACCGACTCCATGTGCCGGTCGGCGGTGATGTCGGCGATCCGGCCGACCGCGTGCCGGGCGGCCTCGACGGAGACGACGAACAGGATCGGGATCACGCCGTGCATGCCGACGCCGACCGGGTCCGGCCAGGCCGCCGCGCCGTTGAAGGCGATGGTGGCCGCGGTCAGCAGCCAGGCGGTCTGGCGCAGCAGCGGGAAGGGAATGCGGATCCAGGTGAGCAGCAGGTCCAGCGCGAGCAGGACCACGATCCCCGCGTCGATGCCGATCGGGAAGACATTGGCGAACTTGCCGAAGCCCTTGTCGAGGGCGAGATCGCGCACCGCGGCGTAGGAACCGGCGAAGCCGATCCCGGCGATCACCACCGCCCCGGTGACGACCACCCCGGCCAGTACTCGGTGCATCCGTGTCAGTTGCATCGCGGCCACCCGCGACCCCTCCCCGTCCTCAACAACAGCCGCATCAGCGTCGCATACACGTCAAGGCTCATGGGCGGGAAGGGGTCGTGTCGGCGGGTCAGGCCCCGCTCTTGGCGTCCTTACCGATGGCGCCGACGGCCTCCTTGGCCGCGGACTTGGCGTCCTTGAGCAGGTCGGCCGCGTCCGGGGCCTTGGCGGTCTCATAGCCCGCGCCGTCGTACTGGAGGGTGATGACGACATTGGCGGTGCGGACCACGACCGTCTGGTCGCGGAAGTCGTCGCCGTCCTTCTTCTCCTTGGTGCTGACCGTGGTCGCCTCGTCGCCGATGCCCGCGACCTTCTCGGTCTTGGGGTCGGTCACCTTGCCGGCGGTGGCGGCCCTGCTCGCCTGCTGTGCGGCGTACTCCCCGGCGCGCTTGTCGCCGGAGCCGAGCCCCGGGTCGGAGCGGAACAGCTTCAGGGAGACGGTCAGCGAGCGGTAGTCGAACTTGTCGAGGCCGCTCCACAGGCAGCTGGCCGACGTATTGGTGTCGGCCGAGGGAAGGGCCTTGCCCTTCTTGTTCTGCGCCTTGGGGACGAGATCGTCGATCGTCTTCCCGGACAGCGTGGAGCACACATCGGGCAGCTTGCTGAACTTCGCCGCCGCGACGGTGGGTGAAGCGCTGGGCGAGCTGGGTCTCGCTGAGCCACCGGCGTTCTTGTCGTCCTTCGTGTCCGAGCCGGAGGAGCAGCCGGCGACGAGCACCACCGGTACGGTCGCGCAGGCGAGTATTCGGGCGAGTCGCGGGGCTGAACGGTGCATGGGTCCTTCGCTCATTCTCTGTCGATGGGCGGACGTGCCGCCCGCGTCATTAGTCGGCACGGTACGCGGCCGACGCGCGGGCGTCCCAATTTCCGAGGTCTCCGCGGGGAGGGGCCGGGGCGCTCACGGGGGTGCGGCGAGGACCCGTTATTCGTTGAGGCGACCGGTCAGTTCATCGGCCAAGTCCTGGGCGCTTTCCTGCAGTTCCTGGCTGCTGGGAATGTGCTTCTTGTCGGTCGTCCACTGGTCGTACTCAATGGTGGCGATCACATTCGAGGACCGGAACACGACGGTGATGTCGCGGTGGATACCCGAGTCCTTGGTGATCAATTGGTCGTTGAGAAAGGCGTCGTCACCGAGGTCGTCCAGCCGACGCGGGGTGATGTCCTCCGAGGCGGTGTCACTTTCGTCACTTCCGCCGCTCGCGTCGGCGCCCGCGGAGGGACTATCGGAGCTTTTGCCCCCCTCGTCGGCCTTGTCGCCCTTACCGGCTTCATCGCCCTTGTCGCCCTTGCCGCTCTGGCCGGGCTCATCGGCGCTCGAACTGGCGGAGGCGGACGAGCCGCTCTCGTCGCTGCTGGCGCCGCTCTCGTCGCCCGCGCCGCTCTCCGAGCCGGAGGGGCTCGAGGGAGAGCTCGTGGCGTCCGGGATATCGGCGGCGGCGGCCTTCTTCTCGTACGTCTCCTGAGCCCGGTCGTCATCGCTGACCGAGGGGTCGTACGAGACCACACGCTGGAAGTCGATCGTGAGATAGCGCGTGCCGCTCGTGGTCTCCACCTTCCAGCGGCAGCCGTCCCGGCGGTCTATGTCATACGTCACGGCCGCCTGGCCGTCGTACACCTTGTCGTCCTGCTCGGCGCCGGGCAGCAGGGCCTGGAGGGTCTTGCGGCTCACCGCGCCGCATGCCTCGGGCAGCGTGCGATAGCGGCCGGGCTCGGCCGAGACGGCCGTCCCGGAGTCGCCGGAGGCGCCGTCGTCCGGGTCGGTCGTTGAATCGGAGCCGGTGCATCCGCCGAGCCCCGCGACGGCGAGCACGGTGATGAGCACGGCTACGGCCGGGGTGGCCCGCCGTCCGTACGCCCTTCGCTGCGCTGGCTGCACTGTCCGTGTCCCTTCGAGCGACGGAAAACTCCTTGCCGCCCGCGGGCGGTGGCTGGACACAATGTCTATCGCACGCACTGCCGTGCCTGCCGGTCGCCCGCCGCCTATGAGGCAATGGCCCGGCTTTTGCGTTTTCAGGCTTTTACGGGGGAATGAGTACATCATGTCGTATGTCGAGGTGCCCGGCGCGCAGGTGCCGATCCGGATGTGGACCGACCCCTCGACGGTCGAGGGCGTGGCCATGCAGCAGATGCGCAATGTGGCCACCCTGCCCTGGATCAAGGGCCTCGCCGTGATGCCGGATGTGCATTACGGGAAGGGTGCCACGGTCGGCTCGGTGATCGCGATGCAGGGCGCGGTGTGCCCGGCGGCGGTCGGGGTGGACATCGGCTGCGGGATGTCGGCCGTCAAGACGTCGCTGACCGCCAACGACCTTCCGGGCGATCTCTCGCGGCTGCGGTCCCGGATCGAGCAGGCGATCCCGGTGGGGCGCGGAATGCACGACGACCCGGTGGACCCGGGGCGGCTGCACGCGTTTCCGACGACGGGGTGGGACGACTTCTGGAGCCGGTTCGGGGGAGTGGCCCAAGCGGTCAGGTTCCGCCAGGAGCGGGCCGTCAAGCAGATGGGTTCGCTCGGATCCGGTAACCACTTCATCGAGTTCTGTCTCGATGACGAGGGTTCGGTCTGGCTGATGCTGCACTCCGGCTCCCGCAACATCGGCAAGGAACTGGCCGAGCACCACATCGGCGAGGCCCGGAAGCTGCCCCACAACCAGAATCTGGTCGACCGCGACCTGGCCGTCTTCATCGCGGACACCCCGCAGATGGCCGCGTACCGGCACGATCTCTTCTGGGCGCAGGAGTACGCGAAGTACAACCGCGCGATCATGATGGCGCTCTTCCAGGACGTGGTGCGCAAGGAGTTCAAGAAGGCCCGTCCGGTCTTCGAGCCGGTGATCAGCTGCCACCACAACTACGTGGCCGAGGAGCGCTACGAGGGCATGGACCTTCTCGTGACCCGTAAGGGCGCCATCCGCGCCGGGAGCGGGGACTACGGGATCATCCCGGGCTCGATGGGCACCGGTTCGTACATCGTGCGCGGTCTGGGGAACGAGGCGTCGTTCAACTCGGCCTCGCACGGAGCGGGCCGGAAGATGAGCCGCAACGCGGCGAAGAAGCGCTTCTCGATCCAGGATCTGGCGGAGCAGACGCGGGGTGTGGAGTGCCGTAAGGACTCCGGTGTCGTGGACGAGATCCCGGGGGCGTACAAGCCGATCGAGAAGATCATCGACCAGCAGCGGGACCTCGTCGAGGTGGTGGCGAGGCTCAAGCAGGTGGTGTGCGTGAAGGGCTGAGCTCAGGACCGTACGTGATCGACAGGCCCCGGACCGGCGACGGTCCGGGGCTTCTGCCTGCTCGGGCGGAGTGCCTTACGACGTGGTGCGCGATTGTGGTGTTGGCACCGCGTTCCCGCCGGCGGCGGCCGGGGTATGTCCGAGTCTGGCGGCGATGACACATCGTCGGGTGAGCAGGAGGCCGGCAGCGCTGGGCCAGGGAGGTGCTCATTGGGAGGGATGAAACGCTTCGAGCAGCGTCTCGAAGGTCTGATGAGCGGCAGCTTCGCCAAGGTTTTCAACTCCGGGCTCCCGCCCGTCGAGATCGCGGGAGCGCTCCTGCGCGAGTGTGACGACAACGCCACGATCTGGAACCGCGACCAGACCGTCGTACCCAACGACTTCGTCGTGGAGCTGAGCGCTCCGGACAGCGAGCGCCTCAGTCCCTACGCCGACCGGCTCGGCGACGAGCTCGCCGACATGGTGCGCGACTACGCCAATCAGCAGCGGTACACCTTCATGGGCCCCGTCAAGGTCCGCCTGGAGAAGGCGGACGGCCTCGACACCGGCCGGTACCGGGTGCGCAGCCGTACGCTCGTCAGCTCCACCGACCGGCAGTCTCCCGGGCCTGCCCCGGCCGCCCCCCAGTCCGACCGCTACGACTCCCCGCCTCCTTCGGCGCGGTCCCGCGCCCAGGCGCGCCACTGGATCGAGATCAACGGCACCCGCCACCCGATCTCCCGCCCGACGGTGGTGCTGGGCCGCAGCGTCGAAGCCGATGTGCGGATCGACGACTTCGCCGTCTCCCGTCGGCACTGCGAGATCCGGATCGGAACGCCCTCGACGATCCAGGATCTCGGGTCCGCCAACGGCATCGTGGTGGACGGGCGGCACACCACCCGCGCTACGCTCCGCGACGGTTCGCGAATCGTCATGGGCACCACCACCGTCATTTACCGGCAAACCGAGGAGCCAACGCCCACCCGCGGCATGGATCAGCAGGACGCGCGAGGCCATCAGCAGGACACGCGAGGCCCCGAGCGCTCCGCTCCGGCTTCCGGCCAAGGCACCCGCGGCGGCTATGAAGCCGAAGACATCATCCCGGCCGCTGATTCGCTGGACAGTGCGCTCGCGCGACTCTTCCTTCGGCTGGGCCCCCCGCCCGAGCCGACGGGTCTTCAATTCACCCCTGTGGGGTCTGATGATGGAGGGGCACAGGAGTGACAGACCCGGCTGAAAACCATCCAGATCCGAGCATCAATGTTGGGTTGGCCATCGCCGCGCAATGGGGCGAGGCCCTTGGGGCGGAAAAACTCGAAATCGCTTTGAAGGCGCTTGAACCCCAGCTCAAGCGTGAGCATCAGGCGCGCATGAAGCAGCTCGACAATGAGCGTGCCCTGGCAGCGCAGCAGCATGCCGCGGCCGAAGCTGCCGCGAGTCGGGCGGCCGCGGTGGAGAAGGCCGCGGGGGAACGAGCCGCTCGTGACGCTGAGCGGCGACGTAATCATGTGTACCGAATGAGCGGGCTGATATCCGGAGTCGTGCTGTCGCTGGCGCTGCTCAGCGCCGGTGTCGTGGTCGCGCCCACTCAACCGTGGCTGTCGGCATGTCTGTGCGGGCCGAGTCTCCTCGCCCTCGCGAAAATCTTTGTCCTGCGGCGCAGTGACGCGGGCGACATCAGGGCATCGGAGAGGGCCGCCCGGGAGGCTGCCACCGCGGTCGCTCCTCCACAGCCCCCGCAAGGTGCTGTGTAGGGGCTGCGGAGGGCGAGGACGAGGGCGGGCGAGGGCGGACGGGCTCAGCGCTCGCGGTGGACCTTGTGCTGGGCGGCCTGGGCGCGGGGGCGGATGACCATCATGTCGATGTTCACATGCGAGGGGCGGGTGACCGCCCACTCGACCGTGTCGGCCACGTCGTCGGCGGTCAGCGGCTCGGCCACGCCCTCGTAGACGGCCGCGGCCTGGCTCTCGTCGCCGCGGTAGCGGTTCACCGCGAACTCGTCGGTCCTGACCATGCCCGGGGCGATCTCGATCACCCGCACCGGCTCACCGCACAGCTCCAGGCGCAGGGTGGCCGCGATGGCGTGGGAGCCGTGCTTGGCCGCCACGTACCCGCCGCCGCCCTCGTACGCCACATGGCCCGCCGTGGAGGACAGCACGACGATCGTGCCGTCGCCGGAGGCGGTGAGGGCGGGCAGCAGCGCCTGGGTCACCTGGAGCACGCCCACCACATTGACCTCGTACATCGCCCGCCAGTCGGCCGGGTCGGCGGTGGCCACGGTCTCGGCGCCGACCGCGCCGCCCGCGTTGTTCACCAGGACGTCGCAGCGGTCCAGACCGGCGGCGAAGGACTCCACGGCGGCGCGGTCGGTGACGTCCAGGACGTACGCCTCGGCGTCGTGCCCCGCCTCGGTCAGCTCGGCGGCGAGCGCCTCGATGCGCTCCTTACGGCGGGCGGCGAGGACGACGCGGAATCCGGCGGCCGCCAGGCGGCGCGCGGTCGCGGCTCCGATCCCGCTGCTCGCGCCGGTGATGACTGCGGTACGGGTGGTCATCGGCCCTCCAGTGGCGACGTGGCGCAAACGGTGGTGTGTGCGCATGATCCATATGCAGGATATGACGGCCCGATTTACCTCCAACCGGGGGACTGAAGATAGGAATCCGCTAGGGGCTCTCGGGCTCGGGGAAGGGTGCACTGCGTCCGGCGCGGCGCCGGTAGTCGGAGTACCCATGCCCAAGGAGTGAATTCAGGTAATGACCCAGCAGAGCAGATTCCTTCAGCGGTCCCGTCGATCTTTCCGGCGTTGGGGCGTGGCCTCAGCGGGCGCCATCGCGGCGGCGGCCCTGGTCGCCGGCGCCCCGGGAACCGCATGGGCCTCGGGCAGCACCCCCGACCCGCACTCGTCGCAGGGCAACCACTGTCCCCAGGACCGGGCGCACGGTGACAACGGTGACAACAAGGAGAACCACGACAAGGGGAACCACGAGAACGGCCGCCACGAGGCCAGGAAGGGCCAGCACGAGCACGGCCGCTACGAGGCGAAGGACCCGAACGGCCGTCACGAGGACAACGGCCACGAGAACGGCCGATACGAGGCGAACAGCCACGAGGACCCCAACGGCGGCCGTCACGATGACCAGGCCCGGGACGACGAGGGCGGCCGTCACGACGAAGGCGGGCGGTACGAGAAGAAGGAAAGCGACCCGCGCGAGGAGAGCGACCAGCGCGAGGACCACGGCCAGCGCGAGGACCACGGCCGGTACGACGAGAAGATGGACAGCGGTCGTGAGGACAGCGGCAGCAAGGAGGACAGCCGCAAGGAAGACAGCCGCAAGGAAGACAGCCGCAAGGAAGACAGCGGCCAGGAGGAGAGCGGCCAGCGCGAGGACCAGGGCCGTCAGGACCCGACCCGCTACTTCCCCACCGGGAAGTACTGGCACGGCATCCAGGGCCGCAGCGCGGCGCGCCCCGAGCAGGTAGCGCAGCCGGAGCAGGCCGGGCAGCCGGAGCAGGCCGGGCAGCCGGAGCGGGCGGCTCAGTCCGAGCAGATGGCTCAGCCCGAGCAGGCCGCGCAGCCGTATGAGGCCGCCCAGTCCGGTGAGGAGGCCCAGGACCGAGGTGCCGTCCGTCCCGTCGCCGTCCCCGTCCACGAGGACGACCAGGCGCGCCACGGCCAGGAGCACAAGGAGCAGCAGGACCAGAAGAAGAACGACCCGGTGACGCTCGCCGAGGCGGTCGAGATCGCCGAGTGCGAGGTCGGCGGCCAAGCGGTCAGCGCCGAGCTGGTGGACTGCCCCGAGGACGACCCGCACCACAACGGCAAGCACGAGGACGGCCGTAAGGACGACCGCAAGGACCCGCGCCACCACGACGACCAGCGCAAGGACAAGCAGCGCAAGGACGAGCACAAGGACCCGCACAAGAAGGAGGTCAAGCAGGTGTGGGTCGTGGAGGTCGAGTGCGACCACACCATCACGACCGTCTTCATCGACCCGGACACCGGCTGCGTCCTTGGCACGGAGCAGGAGCAGGACGACCACCACGGTGACCACGGCAAGCAGGGCAAGGACAACCACGGCGACCATGAGGGCAAGGGCGGCCACGGCCGGCCGATGGTTACCTCCTAGGCACGTACATGATCACAGCGACTCCGGCCAGACAGATCAGCGCTCCGAGCACATCGAAGCGGTCCGGCCGGTAGCCGTCGGCGACCATGCCCCAGGCGAGCGATCCGGCGACGAACACGCCGCCGTACGCCGCGAGGATGCGGCCGAACTCCGCATCCGGCTGGAGCGTGGCCACGAACCCGTAGGCACCGAGGGCGATGACCCCGGCGCCGATCCACGCCCACCCCCTGTGCTCACGCACGCCCTGCCAGACGAGCCATGCGCCGCCGATCTCCAGGAGCGCGGCCACGGCGAACAGAGCGATGGAACGTGCGGTGAGCATGGGGGGAAGGGTACGGCCCGCCCATTCCCCCGACACCTCCGGCCGCCTGCACAACGCCGACCACCCGGGGTACTCCGACCACCCCGAGAACCCGGCATGACCTGGCGCTCCGGCACCTCCCGCACCTCCTGTACGACGGGAGAGACCACGGCACCGGCGGCACGCCTCTCCGACCCCGCCGCGTCCCGAGCCGTCCTCATCGAGGCCCATGCCTTCACCCGGGGCGCGGGGCCCGCCTCCCGGGACCGGCAGCGGCATCTGGACGACCGGCCGTCCGTGGCGGCGGGCTGTCGCCGGCTGGCCGAGTTGTTCCGGGACCCCGAGGTGTGGGGCCTCCCCGAGGAGCGCTGCACGGTCGTCTCGCAGCCGACGAGACCTTCGACTCGGGAGACGGCACCCAACGCCGTGAGCCATCCGTCGACTCCGTGCACAACGCGGCGTGCCGGGGCGACTTCGACACCATGGAAGTGGCCATGGACCGCGGGGGTTTCGACGGTACGGGCTTCTCGGCCGCCGGCCCGGACGAGGTCATCGCGTCCTGGAAGAAGCGCTCGGACCGAACGTTGTGCCAGGGTCGGCCGATGACGACTCCGACGACCTCCCGCCGGGCCTTACTCCGCTGGCAGTTCGACCTGACCTGGTCGCTCTTCGAGTACCACCTGGAGCGGTTGGAGCCCGAGGACTTTCTGTGGGAGCCCACGGCCCACTGCTGGACGGTGCGGCAGGGCGCCGATGGGTCGTGGCTGCCGGACTTTGCGGAGACCGAGCCCGACCCCGTGCCCGTACCCACCATCGGATGGCTGAGCTGGCACATCGGCTGGTGGTGGAGCGTGACCATCGACCACGCGGAGGGACGCGAGCCGCGGGAGCGGACCGAGGTCGGCTGGCCCGGTGACGGTAAGGCGGCCATCGAGTGGCTGCGCGGTCTGCGGGGGGAGTGGACGGCCGTACTGGACCGGCTCACCGAGGAGGACCTGGACGCCATCGCGCCGTTCCCCTGGGACCGGGATCCCGAGCACACCATCGCTCACATGGCCGCCTGGGTGAACGCCGAGTTGATGAAGAACACCACCGAGATCGGCCAACTCCGCCTGCTGCGCGCCGCCTCCGCGTCATAGGGACCATGGCCTCAGGGCCACGGTCCCGCGTTCGGAGCCACGGCCCCGGGCTCGGCCCTCCGCGCTTGGAGCCACGGCCCCCGGCTCAGGGCCAGACCAGGCAGTACGGCTGGTGTCCCGCCTCGTGCAGCCGGTGGCTGAAGTCCTGCCACTCGTGGAGCAGTTGATAGACCGTGAAGGCGTCCCGGGGGCCGCCGCGGTCGGGGACCGTGGACCAGATGAAGGCCGCGGCGCCCACGGCCTCCTCGCCCACGCCGCGCAGCGGATCGACGGCGGTCATCGGGAGTTTGACGACCGCGTAGTCCGGGTGGAGGACGACCAGTTCGAGCGGAGGGACCTTGTGCAGCGGGACACCCTCGATGCCGGTGAGGACCATCGCCGCCACCGTCTCCGGCTTGATCTTCGTGAACATGCCGTGGCCGAGCTCGTCGCCGCCGAGCTCCTCGGGGCGCATGGAGATGGGGACCCTGGCCGCGGTGGCGCCGTCCGGCGCACCGAAGTACTTGTAGGTCACCCCCATGCGGCCCCCGCTTCTGCCTGCCCTGCCCGCCTCGTCCCGCCGATGGCGTCCGGGCCGGGCACGCTCGGGGCCTCGGTCGTCAGTCCCTTCACCCAGTTCGCCACCGCGATGCATATCTCCACCCGACCACTCGCGGCCACTACCGCGCAACCCGATCTCTGTTCACAGAGACCTCCCCCACCATAGAGCTGTGAAACGCCCGGCCGCGGGAGTACGTCCGCCTCTGACAACATGGCGTGCGTGAGCTATCCGTACGCAGCCCCAGTTTCGCAGACGCTTTTCGATCGCGCGGCCGCCGTGACGCCCGGCGGCGTGAACTCTCCGGTGCGGGCGTTCCGCGCCGTGGGAGGTACGCCCCGGTTCATGGTGTCCGGGGACGGTCCGTACCTCACCGACGCCGACGGACGCGAGTACGTGGACCTCGTGTGCTCGTGGGGACCGATGATCCTCGGCCATTCCCACCCCGAGGTCACCGCGGCCGTGCAGGCCGCCGTCGCCCGCGGTACGTCGTTCGGCACGCCGGGTGAGGGCGAGGTCGAACTCGCCGAGGAGATCGTGGCGCGGGTCGCCCCGGTCGAGCAGGTGCGCCTGGTGTCCTCCGGCACCGAGGCGACGATGTCGGCGATCCGGCTGGCCCGTGGGTTCACCGGGCGGTCGAAGGTGATCAAGTTCGCCGGTTGCTACCACGGGCATGTGGACGCCCTGCTGGCCGCGGCCGGGTCCGGGGTGGCGACCTTCGGGCTGCCGGACACTCCGGGGGTGACGGGAGCGCAGGCGGGGGAGACCGTGGTGCTGCCGTACAACGACCTGGAGGCGGTCCGGGCGGCCTTCGCCGCGCACCCCGGGGAGATCGCCTGTGTGATCACCGAGGCTTCGGCGGGCAACATGGGCGTGGTGCCGCCGCTGCCCGGGTTCAACGCGGGTCTCAAGCAGCTCTGCGTCGATCATGGCGCGCTCTACATCTCCGACGAGGTCATGACCGGCTTCCGGGTCTCCAGGGCCGGGTGGTTCGGGCTGGACGGCGTGGAGCCTGACCTGATGACCTTCGGCAAGGTCATGGGCGGCGGCTTCCCGGCCGCGGCCTTCGGCGGGCGCGCCGACGTCATGGAGCGCCTGGCCCCGGCCGGCCCGGTCTACCAGGCGGGCACCCTGTCCGGGAACCCGGTCGCCACGGCCGCGGGCGTCGCCCAGCTGCGGCTGCTGGACGACGCGGCGTACGGACGGGTTGACGCGGCCTCCGAGCGGCTGCGGGCGATGGTGACCGAGGCGCTCTCCAAGGAGGGCGTGGCGCACCGGGTCCAGGTCGCGGGCAACATGTTCTCGGTCTTCTTCACCGCCGACGAGGTCACCGACTACGAGAAGGCCAAGGCGCAGGAGGCGTTCCGCTTCACCGCCTTCTTCCATTCGATGCTGTCCCAGGGCGTCTACCTCCCGCCGTCCGCCTTCGAGTCGTGGTTCGTCTCCACGACGCACGACGAGAAGGCGCTGGAGCGGGTGGCGGCGGCTCTGCCGGGGGCGGCGCGGGCCGCCGCCGAGGCCACTGAATGATGGATGACATGACACAGAGCGAGAACGACATCACCGTCGTCCATGTGATGCGCCACGGCGAGGTCCACAACCCGGAGGGCGTGCTCTACGGCAGGCTGCCCGGCTACCACCTCTCCGATCTGGGACGGCAGATGGCCGACCGGGTCGCCGAGCACCTCGCCGACCGTGACATCACCCATGTGGTCGCCTCCCCGCTGGAGCGGGCGCAGGAGACGGCGGCGCCGATCGCCAAGGCGCACGGCCTGGACGTGGCCTCGGACGAGCGGCTGATCGAGGCGGCGAACGTCTTCCAGGGCAAGACCTTCGGTGTCGGCGACGGCGCGCTGCGCAAACCGGGCAACTGGCGCCATCTCACCAACCCGTTCCGCCCGTCCTGGGGTGAGCCCTATGTCGACCAGGTGGTGCGGATGATGGCGGCGCTGGGCCGGGCGCGGGACGCCGCGCGCGGGCACGAGGCGGTGTGCGTCAGCCATCAGCTGCCGATCTGGATCGTGCGCAGCTTCGTGGAGCGGCGGCGGCTGTGGCACGACCCGCGCAGGCGGCAGTGCACCCTGGCCAGCCTCACCAGCTTCACCTTCCGCGGCGACCGGATCGTCTCGGTGGGCTACAGCGAACCGGCCCGTGATCTCGTTCCGCCCCATCTGCGCGCCGGCGCCAAGCCGGTGAAGGGGGCCTCCAAGGGCTACGGCGCCTGAGTGGTGCGCCCGGCCGCGGTCGGTCCGGGGGTGCGGCCCGCGGTGCGTGGCTCGCGGTGGGCGGCCCGCGGGGTGCGTGACGGGCGCATGGCCGTTGGGCCGTGGGGTGTGGCACCGAATGGAGACTTTGTGTCCGCCGTGTAATTGACCGCGTTCTTTCGGAACCTCGCTATTCGCCTCGCCATCTCCAGGGTTGTCCGGACGCCCCGGGCAATCAGAACGGCGAGTGCGAATTGAGGACGTTATGCGTGAGGTCAGCCGGAGGGGGATCCTCGGTCTTGGTATGGGAGCGGCGGCATCACTGGCCGTCGCCGGCTGTTCCTCGGGGTCCGGTTCCGGTACGCCGAAGCCCGAGAAGACGACCCAGGCGAAGCCGATCGGTGACGGCTCCACTTCGCACGGTGAGCGGCGTAAGGAGGCCCCGAAGCCGGAGCGGCTGGAACGGGGGCAGAAGCCGCCGCAGTTCGTGGTGTTCTCGTGGGACGGTGCGGGAGAGGTCGGCAACGGTCTCTTCCCGCGGTTCCGCAAGCTGGCCGAGGACCACGGCGCGAGCATGACCTTCTTCCTCTCCGGTATCTACTGCCTTCCGGAGTCGAAGAAGTCGCTCTACCGGCCGCCGAACAACCCGGTGGGCGCCTCCGACATCGGCTATCTCACCGATGACCACATCAAGGCCACGCTGCGGAACGTGCGCGAGGCGTGGCTCGAGGGCCATGAGATCGGCACCCATTTCAATGGCCACTTCTGCTCCGGAAGCGGCTCGGTGGAGAACTGGACGTCCGCGCAGTGGAAGTCCGAGATCGACCAGGCCATGTCCTTCGTCACGGAGTGGAAGACGAATACGCGTTTCACCGATGTGGATCCGCTGCCCTTCGACTACCACAAGGAGCTCATCGGCGGCCGCACTCCGTGTCTGAAGGGCCAGACCAATTTGCTGCCGACGGCCCGGGAACTCGGCTGGCGCTATGACGCCAGTTCGCCCGGCGGACTCCAGGTGTGGCCGTCGAAGAAGCAGGGCGTCTGGGATTTCCCGCTGCAGCAGATTCCCTTTCCGGGGCACACCTTCGAGGTGCTCTCGATGGACTACAACATCCTGGCGAACCAGTCGAAGAATTCCACCAATGCCCCGCCCGCGAACTACCCGGGCTGGCGCAAGCAGGCCGCCGAGGCGTACATAGCCGGTTTCAAGCGGGCCTATGAGACCAATCGCGCCCCGTTCTTCATCGGAAACCACTTCGAGGAGTGGAATGGCGGCATCTATATGGACGCCGTCGAGGAGGCGCTCAAGCACATGGCCGACGAGAAGCACAAGGACGTCCGCCTGGTCTCCTTCAAGCAGCTCACCGACTGGCTGGACGCCCAGGACCCCGCGGTCCTGGCCGAGCTGCGCGGGCTCGGTGTGGGCCAGGCGTGGAGCGCGAACGGCGGCTGACGGCGCCGGTGGGCGCGGGGCGAGCCAGGGGTGAGCCGGGGGCGAGGCCCCGCGGGGCACGGCGGGGCGCCCGGAGGGGGGTGGCGAAGATCCCCAAAAGGGCCATGCGAAACTTTTCACATGAGTGCCTGCCGTGCCCCTCGGGGCCTCGCGACCCGTCGTCGCGCAACCGTGCTGGCCGTCGGGGCCACGGTTGCCGCGCTGTCCCTGACCGCCTGCGGCGGAGGCGGCACCTCGGGCGGCTCCGCCGACACCAAGTTCGTCCAGGGCAAGGGCGGCGTGGACACCGTCGCCAAGGAGAACCGTAAGGACGCACCTCAGCTCTCGGGGAAGACCCTGGAGGGCAAGCCGCTGGACGTGGCGGACTACAAGGGCAAGATCGTGGTCCTGAACGTCTGGGGCTCCTGGTGCGCCCCCTGCCGGGCCGAGGCGTCGAACCTCGCCAAGGTGGCCAAGGACACCAAGGCCAAGGGTGTGCGGTTCATCGGGATCAACACCCGTGACTCCAACCGCGCCCCCGCGCTCAGGTTCGAGAAGGAATACGGCGTCGACTACCCGAGCCTGTACGACCCCATCGGGAAGCTCATGCTGCGCTTTCCCAAGGGCAGCCTCAATCCGCAGGCGATCCCCTCGACGATCGTGCTGGACCGGGAGGGCAGGATCGCGGCCCGCGCTCTGACGCCGCTCAGCGAGGAGCGCCTGCGCACGATGGTCACCCCGCTGATCGCGGAGAAGTGACCTTTCGTGAACACGCTGGCCGCCGCGACCGATCCCAACCAGACCGTCCTGACCGGGGCGCTGCTGCTGGCGCTTCCGATCGCCCTGCTCGGTGGACTGGTCTCGTTCTTCTCCCCCTGTGTGCTGCCGCTGGTGCCCGGCTATATGTCGTACGTCACAGGGGTCACGGGCACGGATCTGGCCGAGGCCAAGCGCGGCCGGATGGTCGCGGGTGCCTCGCTCTTCGTGCTCGGCTTCACCGCGGTCTTCGTCTCCGGGGGCGCGCTCTTCGGCAACTTCGGCTGGACGCTCCAGGAGCACAAGGAGACCATCTCCAAGATTCTCGGGGTCGTCACGATCGTGATGGGCCTCGCCTTCATGGGGGTGCTGGGGGGCTTCGGACAGCGGGAGTTCCGCTTCCACATCAAGCCCACGCTGGGGCTCGCGGGCGCGCCGGTGCTGGGCGCCCTGTTCGGCGTCGGCTGGACGCCGTGCCTGGGGCCGACGCTCACCGCCGTCAACGCCCTGGCGTTCAATGAGGCGAGTGCGGGGCGCGGGGCCCTGCTCACCGCCGCGTACTGCGTGGGGCTCGGGCTGCCGTTCGTGGTGGTCGCCGTGGCCTACCGCCGGGCGCTGGGTGCCTTCGGCTGGGTCAAGCGGCACTACGTCTGGGTGATGCGAGCCGGGGGCGGCATGCTCGTCGCCCTGGGGGTGCTGCTGCTCACAGGTGTCTGGGACACCATGATGGGCTCCATGCAGACCTGGGCTCAGGGCTTCAACGTTGGGATCTGATCGATGTCCACCACCGATACCGACACCGCGGCCGGCAAGGAGGCCGGCCCGCCGCCCGAGGGTGGCGCGACCGCCGAGGAGCGCGAGCTCGGCGCCGCGGGGTCGCAGCTGTCCACCGCCCCGGCCGAGGAGATCAGCGTCCCCTCGCTGGGGCCGCTCGGCTGGGCCCGGTGGTTCTGGCGGCAGCTGACCTCGATGCGGGTGGCGCTGCTGCTGCTCCTGCTGCTCACCCTCGCCACGATCCCCGGCTCGCTGGTCCCGCAGACCAGCATCGACCAGCTCAAGGTGCAGGACTTCCAGGATCGGCACCCGACGCTCACTCCGATCTACGAGAAGCTGCAGCTGTTCCACGTCTACAGCTCGGTGTGGTTCTCGGCGATCTACCTCCTGCTGTTCATCTCGCTCATCGGCTGCATCGTGCCGCGCACCTGGCAGTTCATCGGCCAGCTGCGCGGCCGCCCGCCGGCCGCGCCCCGCCGGCTGACCCGGCTTCCCGCGTACACCACTTGGCGCAGTGAGGCCGAGCCGGAGCAGGTGCTGGCGGCCGCCCGGAAGATCATGAAGGGGCGCCGCTTCCGCATCGAGGCCTCGGGTGACGCGGTGGCCGCGGAGAAGGGCTATCTGCGCGAGGTGGGCAATCTGCTCTTCCACACCGCGCTGATCGTGTTGCTGGTGTCCTTCGCCGCCGGGCAGCTGTGGAAGACCGAGGGCAGCAGCCTGATCACCGAGGGCGGCGGCTTCTCCAACAGCCTCACCCAGTACGACGACATCAAGACGGGGCAGCTGTTCAACAGCGACGATCTCGCCCCCTTCGGCTTCCAGCTGGACCGCTTCACCGCGACCTATGAACGCAGCGGTCCGCAGATGCGCACCCCGCGCACCTTCCGCGCCGATGTGACCTACTGGGACGGCGCGGACGGCGCCAGCCACAAGACCTCCGTCAAGGTGAACGAGCCGCTGGAGATCGCCGGCTACAAGGTCTTCCTGCTGAACCACGGCTACTCGCCGGTCGTCACCATCCGGGACGGCAAGGGCGAGGTGGTGCACCAGGGCCCGGTGGTCGGCCTGCCGATCGACGGGGCCAACCTCACCGAGAGCATGGTCATCAAGGTCCCGGACTATAGGGACAAGAACGGCAAGAAGGACCAAATCGGCTTCCAGGGGCAGTTCCTGCCGACCTGGGTGCGCAGCCAGGGCATGTTCTCCGTCTTCCCGGCGCTGGACAATCCGACGCTGGTCCTGACGGCCTACCACGGCAGCCTCGGCGTGGACGGCGGCACTCCGCAGAGCGTGTACCAGCTGGACAAGTCGCGGATGAAGCAGTTCCTGGAGCCTGACGGCAAGACCAAGTTCGCCCGGGCACTCAAGGTGGGCGACACCATGAAGCTGCCGAACGGCGCCGGAACGCTGTCGTTCGACGGCGTCAAGGAATGGGCCAGCTTCCAGATCTCGCACAAGCCGGGTGACCAGGGCGCCCTCATCGGTGCCGTGGCCGCCCTGGTGGGCCTGGCCGCCTCCCTGTTCATCCAGCGCCGCCGGGTGTGGGTGCGCGCGGTGACGGGCCACGACGGCAGCACCGTGGTCGAGATGGCGGGGCTCGGCCGCAGTGAGTACGCCAAGCTGCCCGAAGAACTCGCCGATCTGGCCGTCCGTCTCCAGGCGGACGCACCCCCGGCCCCGGAAGCGGAACCCGACCCGGAGCCCGACCGGAACTCCACCGAGGACTCCGGTAAGGACTCCGCCAAGGAATCCTCCGCCAAGGAATCCACCGAGGACTCCGCCTCGGAATCCGCATCCGACACCGCAGATCCCGCAGATCCTGCCGAAGGAGCGCGCGCGTGAACCTCGCCGCCGAAGTCAACGAGAACCTGGCTCATTACAGCAACGTGCTGATCTACTCGGCGATGGCGGTCTACACCCTCGCCTTCCTGGCGCATATCGCCGAGTGGGTGTTCGGCAGCCGCAGCGCCGTCGGCCGCACCGCCGCCGCGATCACCGCCGACGCCGAGGCCGCCCAGCGCCCCAAGGTGACCGTGCGGGTCGGCGGGCAGGGCGGTGGCACCGCCGTCCTGGACCGGCCGAAGATCGTCACCCGCTCCGCGGCGGGCAGCCGCGACGTCCCGGACGGGCCGGGCGCCGCCGGCGGCACCGAACAGGGCGATGTGTACGGCCGGATCGCGGTGGGCCTGACCGTACTGGCCTTCCTCTTTCATGCCGCGGGCGTCCTCTTCCGCGCGCTGTCGGTGCAGCGGGCCCCGTGGGGCAACATGTACGAGTTCTCCACGACCTTCGCCATGGTCGCGGTGGCCACATATCTCGTGCTGCTGGCGCTGAAGAAGAATGTGCGCTGGATCGGGCTGCCCCTCGTCACCACGGTCCTCCTCGACCTCGGTCTCGCCGTCTCTGTCTTGTACACCGCGAGCGACCAGTTGGTTCCGGCCCTGCACTCGTACTGGCTGTGGATCCACGTCAGCTGCGCGATCGTCTCCGGCGCCTCGCTCTACATCGGGGCCGTCGCCACGCTGCTCTACCTCTTCCGCGACCGCTACGAGGTCCAGCTGGAGAACCCGGAGGGCAAGCAGTTCGGCCGGTTCGCCAAGTCCGTTCTGGAGCGGGTGCCCTCGGCGGCGTCGCTGGACAAGTTCGCGTACCGGATCAACGCCACGATCTTCCCGCTGTGGACCTTCACGATCATCGCGGGCGCGATCTGGGCCGAGGCCGCCTGGGGCCGCTACTGGGGCTGGGACCCCAAGGAGGTCTGGTCCTTCATCACCTGGGTCGCCTACGCCTGTTACCTGCACGCCCGCGCCACCGTCGGCTGGAAGGGCCGCAAGGCCGCCTACCTGGCGCTGATCGCCTTCGGCTGCTACCTGTTCAACTACTACGGCGTCAACATCTTCATCACCGGCAAGCACTCCTACGCCGGGGTCTGACACCGGACAACGCGACGGCCGGTTCCCTGACCCGGGTCAGGGAACCGGCCGTTGGCGCGCTTCTCCGGCCGCCTGGCCGCTCCTAAAGGACGCGGCCGTTCTTCAGGACGCGGCCGGCGGGGTGTCCTCCGGACCGGACCCGGACCCGGAACCCGAACCGGAGCCCGGCCCCTCGCCCTTGCGGCGCAGCTCCTCCTCGCGGCGGCGGAGGTCGGCCTCCCAGTCCTTCAGCCGCTCCTCGTCGCTCTCGCGGTCGCCGGGCGTGTCGGCCGGTTCGTTCGCGTCGTCCTTACGGCCCTTGTCGTTCAGGGACTTGAGGAACTCGGGGTTGTCGTCAGGGGCGACCCAGCCGCCCCCGCCCCCGCCGCCGCCCGTGCCCCGGACGCCGGGCCGGCCGGCGCCTCCGGGGACGGCGCGTTTGCGGCCCGCGATCAGCCAGGAGACGGAGCCCACGACGGGGAACAGCAGGACGAGGATCGCCCAGATGGGCTTGGGGATATAGCGGATGTCCTGTTCGTCGGTGGTGATGCAGTCGATGAACGCGTAGATGCTCAGTGCCAGCGGCACCAGGATCATCAGCACCCGTAGCATGAGGCGATTCCCCCTGCGTGTGGTGTTCGGGGCGGTGGCTCGAGCCCCCAGTTACGGGACCAGGGTAGTGCGTACCGGATACTGGGACGTATGGCTTATGACGATCTTCGTTCCTTTCTGCGGGCGCTCGACAGGGAAGGCGACCTCAAGAGGGTCAAGGCCGAGGTCGATCCCTATCTCGAGGTCGGGGAGATCGTCGACAGGGTCAACAAGGCGGGCGGGCCCGCGCTGCTCTTCGAGAACGTCAAGGGCTCGGCGATGCCGCTGGCCATGAATGTCTTCGGCACCGACCGCCGCCTCCTGAAGGCCCTGGGGCTCCGCTCGTACGACGAGATCAGCGAGAAGATCGGCGGGCTGGTCAAGCCCGAACTGCCGCAGGGGTTCGTCGGCCTGCGCGAGGCGTTCGGGAAGCTGGGCTCGGTGGCCCATGTGCCGCCGCGGAAGGTGAAGGAGGCGCCCGTCCAGGAGGTGGTCCTCACCGGTGAGGACGTCGACTTGGACCAGCTTCCGGCGCTGTTCACCTGGCCCGAGGACGGCGGATCGTTCTTCAACCTCGGTCTGACCCACACCAAGCACCCGGAGACCGGGGTGCGCAACCTCGGCCTCTACCGCCTCCAGCGCCATGACCACCGCACCATCGGCATGCACTGGCAGATTCACAAGGACAGCCGCAACCACTACCAAGTGGCCGCCCGGCGCGGGGAGAAGCTCCCGGTGGCGATCGCCTTCGGCGCGCCGCCCGCCGTGACCTACGCCGCGACCGCGCCGCTGCCCGGCGACATCGACGAGTACCTTTTCGCGGGGTTCGTCCAGGGGCGGCGGGTCGAGATGGTGGACTGCAAGACGGTGCCACTCCAGGTCCCGGCGGCCGCCGAGGTCGTCATCGAGGGCTGGCTGGAGCCCGGGAAGACGCTGCCGGAGGGCCCGTTCGGCGACCACACGGGCTTCTACACGCCCCAGGAGCCGTTCCCGGCCCTGACCATCGACTGTGTGACGATGCGGCGGCGGCCGCTGCTCCAGTCGATCGTGGTGGGCCGTCCGCCGACCGAGGACGGGCCGCTGGGGAGGGCGACCGAGCGGTTCTTCCTCCCGCTACTCAAGATCATCATCCCGGACATCGTGGACTACCACCTCCCCGAGTCCGGCGGGTTCCACAACTGTGCGATCGTCTCGATCGACAAGAAGTACCCCAAGCACGCGCAGAAGGTGATGCACGCCATCTGGGGCGCCCACATGATGTCGCTCACCAAGCTGATCGTCGTGGTCGACGCCGACTGCGATGTCCACGATCTGCACGAGGTTTCCTGGCGAGCTCTGGGGAACACCGACTACGCCCGCGATCTGACCGTGGTCGAAGGCCCCGTCGACCATCTCGACCACGCCTCGTACCAGCAGTTCTGGGGCGGCAAGGCGGGGATCGACGCCACCGCGAAATGGCCCGAGGAGGGCTATACGCGCGACGGCGGATGGCCGCGCATGGTCATGTCCGATCCGGAGACCGCCGATCGGGTGACAAAGCGATGGAAGGAGTACGGGCTGTGAGCGCCGATTCCGCGACCCCCGATCTCTTCGGCCCCGAACCGGCGCCGCCCGGCCGGGTCCGCGCGTTTCTGCGGCTGGTGATGATCGAGCATTCGGTCTTCGCGCTGCCCTTCGCCTACATCGCCGCGCTGACCGCGATGCACCTGTGGGACGGTACCGTCCACTGGACGCGGCTGCTGCTGATCACGATCGCCATGGTGGGCATGCGCACCTTCGCCATGGCCTGCAACCGGATCATCGACCGCGAGATCGACGCCCGCAATCCGCGCACCGCCGGCCGCGAGTTGGTCACCGGCGCCGTGTCGGTGCGCACCGCGTGGACCGGCGCGCTCATCGCGCTCGCCGTCTTCCTGGGCTCGGCGGCGCTCCTGAACCCGCTCTGCCTGGCGCTGGCGCCGATCGCGGTGGTGCCGATGGTGGTCTATCCGTACGGCAAGCGGTTCACCGACTATCCGCACGCCATCCTGGGCGTGGCCCAGGCCATCGGCCCGGTCGGCGCCTGGATCGGGGTCACCGGCGAGTGGTCGTGGGACGCGGCCATCCTGGGGCTCGCGATCGGCGTCTGGATCGGCGGCTTCGACCTGATCTACGCCTGCCAGGACGTGGCGGCCGACCGGGCGCACGGGGTGCGGTCGGTGCCGGCCCGGTTCGGCATCGCGGGCGCGCTCTACGGGGCGCGCGTCTGCCATGTGGTCACCACGGCCCTGCTGGTCTGGTACGCGCTGGCCACGGACGCCGGGGCGTTCTTCTGGGTCGGGCTGGCGATCGTCGCGGCGGCCTTCGCGTACGAGCACACGATCGTGCGGCCGGGCGATCTGTCCCGGCTGAACCGCGCCTTCTTCACGGTCAACGGCTTCATCGGGATCGCCCTGTTCTGCTGCGCGCTCCTCGACCTGGTGGTGCGGGGCCTCGGCCTGTGAGACCCGCCGGATAGGCTCGGTGACGTGGAGACGCCGCACGAGCCATACGGGCCGCATGGGCCGTACGGGCCGCACGAAGAAGTGGGCGGGCGCCGTCCCTGGGTGGTCGGTGTGTCCGGCGCGTCCGGGACGCCGTACGCCGCCTCGGTACTGCGCGCGCTGCTGGCGGCGGGGGAGGCGGTCGACCTGGTGGTCAGCCGGGCGTCACGGCTGACGCTGCTGGACGAGACGGGGATCGGGTTCCGGGACGCCCACTGGCGCGACGATCTGCGCCGCTGGCTGGCGCGTGGCGCGGACGGCACGCCCGACGCCTTCGAGGTGCCCGCCGAGGTGGCGGACGTGGCCCACTGGGCGCCCGGGGACCTGGCGGCCGGGCCGTCCTCCGGCTCGTATCCGGTCAAGGGGATGCTGATCGTCCCGGCGAGCACCGCGTGTGTGGCCGGGGTGGCGCTCGGGCTGTCGAAGGATCTGCTCCAGCGGGCCGCGAGCGTCACGCTCAAGGAACGGCGCAAGCTCGTGGTGGCGGTGCGCGAGACACCGCTGAGCGGACAGACGCTGAAGGCCCTGGTGGCGCTGGACGAGGCGGGCGCGGTGGTGCTGCCCGCCTCGCCGGCGTTCTACGCGGGGGCGACGCACATCCAGGATCTGGTGGACTTCGTCGCGGGGCGGGTGCTGGACGCGGCAGGGGTGCCGCACAAGCTGTACCGCCGGTGGGAGGGGGAGCTCGGTGGGGACCGGGACCGGGGAACGGCCTAGGGTCTGTCGTCAAAGGGTGCGCCCGGCCGCGAGCAGGGGGCACCTCCCGGCGGTAGCTGGGGGAGTCTGGTGCGGTCGATCGCAAGGCGGAGCGTCGCCCTCGTACTGGGCGTACTTGGGCGACGCGACAACGCGGCGAGCGGCCGTGCCAGGCGTCGGGAGCAGGGTGCCCCCTTTGACGACAGGCCCTAGCGGGTCCAGCGCCGCCTGGTGCGCGCGGTGCGGGCCGCGACGACGGCCGCACGGCGGGCCGCGCGGGAGACGGGCCGGTCGGTGGTACGGGCTGCACGCGAGCGGTTGGCCAGGTCCCGCAGCTCGAGCATGCGGGCCTCAAGACCCTCGATCGTGTACACGGTGAGTCTCATCTCCTGAGGGATGGTCGATCGCCTAAAAGATTTACAGGGCTTGTGGCCCTGATGCCTTAGATTCTACATGTAATCTCGCTCAAACTTTGAATAATGGAAGGCGTACGTGCATATGGACGCGGTGGACAGGCAGCTCATCCAGGCCCTGCGGGAGAACGGCCGGGCCTCCTACGCGGAGCTCGGCAGGCTCGTCGGCCTCTCCGGGCCCAGCGTCACGGACCGGATCAACCGCCTGGAGGCCGCCGGGGTGATCACCGGCTATCGCGCGACCGTGGACGCCGCCTCCCTGGGGCTCGGCGTCACCGCGCTGATCGGCATCCAGCTCTCGGACGCCACCGACCACGAGGAGGTGGCCCACCGGTTGCGCGAGCTCGCCGAGATCGAGGACTGCTGGTTCATCGCGGGCGACGACTCCTACATGCTCAAGGTGCGCGCATCCGACGTGGACGGCCTGGAGCGGACGATCCGCCGGCTCTCCGGCACCAAGGGCGTCTCCCGCACCCGGACCACGATCGTGCTGTCCACGAAGTGGGAAAACCGGGTCGGCGAGCTTCCCGAGGACATCGAGGCGTAGTCTCGGCGAAGGCTGACATCAGCAGACGTATTGGGAGGCGACCGGGGTGACGGGGACCACACACGACGCGGGTTTCAAGAGGGAGTTGGAGCAGAAGGTCCGTGCGGGCGAGCGGCTCTCGCGGGAGGACGGCATCGCCCTTTACGAGTCCGACGATCTGGCCTGGCTGGGCGGTCTCGCCCATGAGGTGCGCACCCGTAAGAACGGCGACGTCGTGCACTTCAACGTCAACCGCCACCTCAACATGACGAACGTGTGCACCGCGTCCTGCGCGTACTGCTCCTTCCAGCGCAAGCCCGGCGAGAAGGACGCCTACACGATGCGCATCGAGGAGGCCGTCCGCCTCGCCAAGGCGATGGAGAACGAGAACCTCACCGAGCTCCACATCGTCAACGGCCTGCACCCGACCCTCCCCTGGCGCTACTACCCCCGGTCGCTCAAGGCGCTCAAGGAGGCCCTTCCGCAGGTCTCCCTCAAGGCGTTCACCGCCACCGAGATCCACCACTTCGAGAAGATCTCCTCCATGCCGGCCTCGGAGATCCTCGACGAGTTGATCGACGCCGGACTGGAGTCGCTCACCGGCGGCGGCGCCGAGATCTTCGACTGGGAGATCCGGCAGCACATCGTCGACCACGAGACCCACTGGGAGGACTGGTCGCGCATCCACCGGCTCGCGCACGAGAAGGGGCTCAAGACGCCCTGCACGATGCTCTACGGGCATATCGAGGAGCCCCGCCACCGGGTGGACCACGTGCTGCGCCTGCGTGAGCTCCAGGACGAGACCGGCGGCTTCCAGGTCTTCATCCCGCTGCGCTACCAGCACGACTTCGTGGACATGAAGGACGGCAAGATCCGCAACCGCCTTCAGGCCCGCACCACCATGGCCACCGGCGCGGAGGCCCTGAAGACCTTCGCGGTCTCCCGGCTGCTCTTCGACAACGTGCCGCACGTCAAGGTCTTCTGGGTGATGCACGGCGTGCAGACCGCACAGCTCGCGCTCAACCACGGCGCGGACGACATGGACGGGTCGGTCGTCGAATACAAGATCACCCACGACGCCGATGACTATGGGACGCCCAACAAGCTCACCCGTGACGATCTGCTCGACCTGATCCGGGACGCCGGGTTCCGGCCGGTGGAGCGGAACACCCGTTACGAGGTCATCCGCGAGTTCGAGGGCCCGGACCCGGCCCGCCGCGAGGCCCCGCAGCCGATGCGGGTGTGATCCGTACGGGGCGTATGACGCACATCGCGGGCGTGCCGCCGGTGTGACCCGTATCGCCCTCCGCCCGGCGGTTCGTTGTCTGACGGCCGCCGATCGGGGCACTCGGGGGCCATGGCCGGTACGAAGAGCCCCGAGGACGCGTACACCGCCGCCCCCTTCGTCCCGGAGGGCGCCGACCTGGGCGCGCTCCGGGAAGCGGCGGCCGGATGCCACGGCTGCCCGCTGTACCGCGACACCACGCAGACCGTCTTCGGCGCCGGGGACCCGGACGCCCGGGTCGTGCTCGTCGGCGAGCAGCCGGGCGACCAGGAGGACCGGCAGGGCAAGCCCTTCGTGGGCCCGGCGGGCAGGGTCCTCGACCGGGCCCTGGACGAGGCCGGGATCGACCCGGACGAGACATACATCACCAACGCGGTCAAGCACTTCAAGTTCACCCACGTCCCCGAGCGCGGCAAGCGGCGCATCCACAAGGCACCGAGCCTGCGCGAGCTCTCCGCCTGCGGGCCCTGGCTGGAGGCCGAGCTGGAGCTGATCGAGCCCGAAGTGGTCGTGGCGCTCGGCGCCACGGCGGGGAAGGCGCTGCTGGGCTCGTCGTTCCGGGTGACCAAGCAGCGCGGCACGCGGCTGGAGGGCGCCCCGTCGGGCCCGGCGCGCGGCGCCCTGATCGTCCCCACGATCCACCCCTCCGCGGTGCTGCGGGCCGATGACCGGGAGGCGGTGTACGGGGGGCTGGTGGCCGATCTGAGGGTCGCGGCGGAGGCGCTGGGCTGAGCGGCCGGACCGCAGTGCGTACGGTCTCGGGGCGCGGGTCTCGGGGCGAGGGGCGTGGGGCGAGGGGGCGCTGACAGACCCCCTGGGTATCGTCGATCGCATGCCCCTGCGCTGTGAACTCGACCCCGAAACCACCCCCGAGCTGCTCGACTCCGTCTGCGCCCTCTGGACCGACGTCTCGAACGCGGGGGGCGCCGTCGGCTTCGTACCGCCCGTGGTCAAGGACGACATACGCCTCGAGCTGCTCAAGCACCTCGCCGCGATGACGGAGGGCCGCACCCGTCTGCTCCTCGGCCGCGACGAGGACGGCGCGGTGGCCGCCACCGCCTTCTTCACCTTCAACACCCACCGGCTGATGCGCCACTGGTGCTGGCTCTACACCGTGATGGTGCACCCCTCCCATCAGGGCAAGGGGTACGGCCGCGCCCTTATGGCGGCCGCCGAGGACGCCGCGCGCGATATGGACGGCATCCGGGGGATACGGCTCACCTGCCGCGGCGGCAGCGGGGCGGACCTCTTCTACGAGCGGTGCGGCTACAAGGAGGTCGGACGGGTGCCCGGCGCGATCAAGGTCGCGGACGACGACTTCCGGGACGACGTCACCATGTGGCTGCCGCTGAATTGATCAGAAACCGGCCGTGGTTCACTGGGAGGACAGGTCTTCCGGCGGTAGCCCCCGGAAGGCCTCGCAGCAGAACTCCCCACAGAACTCCCAGGAGAAAGGACGAGACGTGTCCTTCACGCCGAGTGCCATGTTCCGCTACACCCTCATGCGCCTGGGAATCTTCGTCGGCTCCTTCCTGGCCATCTGGGCCCTGGTCTACTTCCGGGTGCTGCCCTCCGGCCTCGGCAAGTCCAACCTCTTCTGGGTGGCGCTGCTCGCGCTGGTCGTCTCCGCGCCGCTCAGCTGGGTGATGCTGCGCAAGCAGCGGGACGCCGTCGCCGTCCAGGTCGCGGAGAAGGTGGATCGCGCCAAGGAGCGGCTGGCGGCGAACCAGAGCCAGGAGGACGGCGTCTGACCGGCGCCGGGCTGTAACCCTCCTCACACCAGCTCACACACTCCATCAACGCCCCTGGTGCCAGCTTCCGCTGGCGCAAGGGGCGTTGATGTCTTTCGGCCCCTCAGAAGCCCGCCGGAGGCCCCCGGAGACCCTCGGGCCTTCCCGGAAGTCAAAGATTTCCTTTGAGTTCCCCAAAGGGCCGGTGTTAACGTACTTGTCATGAAGACAGCAGCCGCGCCCCACATCGCAGCGAGCGTTCCGCTCGTGGCGCGCCTGCACATCGATCTTTGCCGCTGCCTGTCCGCGGCCTGTCGTCGCCGCTGATCCACTTCGCGCACAGCGGCCGGAGATCCCGTACGGACTCCTGGCTTTCTCCCCCTCTTACCTCCACCGGAGTGTGTCCGTTGTCGTCCGCCCTCAAGGCGTCCCCCCAGGGGTCGTCATCCTTCCGCCTGCCCAAGGTGCCCTTCTGGGCGCAGATCCTGCTGGGCCTCGTCCTCGGTGTGGTGCTCGGCTGGATCGCCCGCAGCGGTGATGTCGGCTGGCTGGTGACCACGCTCGACAAGATCGGCACCATCTTCGTCCAGCTGCTGAAGCTGGCCGTCGCCCCGCTGGTGTTCTTCGCGATCCTGATCTCGATCACCAATCTGCGGAACGTCAACAACGCCGCCCGGCTGGCGACCCGCACCCTGCTGTGGTTCATGGCCACCTCGCTCATCGCCGTCGCCATCGGCCTGGCGATCGGCCTGGTGACCAACCCGGGCGCGGGCACCGACCTGACCCCCAAGGACGGCGCCAAGCCCGACCACGCGGGCTCCTGGCTGGACTTCCTCACCGGCATCGTGCCGACGGACGTCATCACCCCGTTCACCGAGCTGAACGTGTTGCAGATCGTCTTCATCGCCGCCGTCGCGGGCGTCGCAGCCCTCCAGCTCGGCGAGAAGGCCCAGCCGATCCTCACCCTGAGCCAGTCGGTGCTCGAACTGCTCCAGAAGGCCCTGTGGTGGGTCATCCGGCTCGCCCCACTGGGCACCCTGGGCCTCATCGGCACCGCCATCGCCGACTACGGCTGGAACCTGATCGGCAAGTACGCGACCTTCACCGCCGACATCTACGTCGGCTGCGCGCTGGTGATGTTCGGCGTCTACCCGCTGCTGCTCGCGACGGTCGCCAAGGTCAACCCCCTGAACTTCTTCAAGGGCGCCTGGCCCGCCATCCAGCTCGCCTTCGTCTCCCGCTCCTCGGTCGGCACCATGCCGCTGACCCAGAAGGTCACCGAGCGGCTGGGCGTCCCCAAGGAGTACGCCTCCTTCGCGGTGCCCTTCGGCTCGACGACGAAGATGGACGGCTGCGCCTCGATCTACCCCGCGATCGCCGCGATCTTCATCGCCCAGATCTTCGACGTGAACCTCGGCGTCGGCGACTACCTCCTGATCGCCTTCGTCTCGGTGATCGGCTCCGCCGCCACCGCCGGCCTTACGGGTGCCACGGTCATGCTGACCCTGACCCTCTCCACCCTGGGCCTCCCCCTGGAGGGCGTCGGCCTGCTGATGGCCATCGATCCGGTCCTGGACATGATGAGGACCGCCACCAACGTGGCCGGGCAGTCGCTGATACCGGTGATCGTCTCGGCCCGCGAGAAGATCCTCGACCACGAGGCGTACGCCCACGCAAGCGCCTCCCCGCTGGACGACCGCGACGAGCCGGAGCCCCAGCTGGCCGCCGCGTAACACCTGCCGAGCGACAGGCGGTGCCCCCGGACCTCTCCTCGGTCCGGGGGCACCGTGCTGTTCACCCGCCCGCCGTGGCCTCCAGGCCCACGATGGCCACCACCAGCAGCAGCAGGAAGAAGATCCGGGCCGGGGTGACCGGTTCATGGAAGAGGAGCATGCCCAGCAGGGCGGTGCCGACCGCGCCGATGCCGACCCAGACGCCGTAGGCGGTGCCGATGGGCAGGCTCCTCACCGCCGCGCTCAGCAGCCCCATGCTCACGATCAGACCGGCGACGGTGAACAGACTGGGCCACAGCCGGGTGAAGCCGTCGCTCAGCTTCATGCCGATCGACCAGCAGATCTCGAACAGCCCGGCCGTGAGCAGCAGGACCCATGCCATGACGGCACCTCCGTGAAGTCTCTCGATTACGGGGGTGCGTCGTCTTTGCGGGTCCCGGTACGGCGCGTCTCGTCGGGTCCTCCCGACCGTAGCAAACCTCCCGTGTCAGACGAGCCGGGCGGTGAGCAGGGGGAGGGCGCGGGTGAGTTCGCGTTCCCAGTAGGGCCAGGTGTGGGTGCCGGGGCCGTAGAGGTGGGCGGTGAGGGCCAGGCCGTGGGCGCGGGCGCGGCGCACATAGCGCTGGGCCATCTCGCCGAGGCCGCGCTCCAGGCCGTCCTCGGGGCGGCCCGGCGGGTCGAGGGGGCCGGGGGTGCCGTTGCCGCAGGCGACGTAGAGCGGGTAGCCGCGGGGGAGCCGGGGGATGAGGGCGTACGGATTGTGGGCGTCCCAGAGCGCGGACTGGGCGGTGGGGTCTCCCCAGAGGGCCGTCGGGTCGGCGCCCTGGCCCGTAAGGATGGCCTGGATGCCGGCGGGGTCCAGGGTGGTGTGGATGACGCCGCTGAAGGACGCCGCCGCGCGGAAGAGGCGGGGGTGGCGGGCGGCGTAGGAGAGGGCGCCGAAGCCGCCCATGGACAGACCGGCGATCGCCCGGCGGCCGTTGGCCCGCAGGGCGCGCTCCAGCAGGGGGCGGAGTTCGGCCAGGTGGAAGGTCTCCCAGGCGGGCGGGCCGTAGTGGCCGCCGTTCCACCAGTTGGAGTAGAAGCCGGCGGGACCGCCCTCGGGGGAGACGATCAGGGCCGGGGTGGCGGCGGTGATGGCCTCGACATCGGTGTTGCGGGTCCATGCCTCCCAGCCGGGGCCCGGGTCGCAGCAGCCGTGGAGCAGGTAGAGGACGGGCCAGCGGTGGTGGGGTCTGCGGTCGTAGCCGGTGGGGAGGAGGACACGGGCGTGGCCCTCGCGGCCCAGGGCGGGCGAGTCGATCGTCAGGTCCAGGACGCGCTCGCCGACCCGCTCCGCGGCGATGAGGCGCGCGCGGGTGGACGCCGCGCGTCCGGCAAGGGCTTCCGGGGACCGGGCCTTCGAGGAGCCGGGCTCCGGGGAACGGGCTTCCGCGCGGGCGGGGAGGAGCTGTGCGGCGGCCAGCGCGGTGAGCGCGGCGAGCGTGCGACGGCGGTTCGGCATCGTTCGTTCTCCTTCGCGGCACTGCGTTACGGAGCTGAACGGGGCACGGTGCGTGGTCAGTTGAAACTTTGATGTCGTCGGGCGGCCGTGGCAAGAGCGCTGACGGTGGTCCCGCGTAGGCTTGTCCGCGATATGTGTGCGGGGGCACGATCGAAGGGGGCGGCCTGCGTGGGCGGGGCGACGGGGAGCAAGCGCGTGCCGCGGGCGGTGCGGGAGCAGCAGATGCTGGACGCGGGGGTGCGGGCCTTCGCGCGCAGCGGCTATCAGAACGCCTCGATGGACGACATCGCCGAGCTGGCCGGGGTCTCCAAACCGCTGGTCTATCTCTATCTCAACTCCAAGGACGAGCTGTTCACGGCGTGCATACGGCGGGAGGCAGCGGCGCTGGTGACCGCGGTCCGGGCCGCCGTGGAGCGGGACGCGCCCGCCGACCGGCAGTTGTGGAGCGGGTTGAGCGGCTTCTTCGCGCACACGGCCGAACATCCGGACGGCTGGACGCTGTTGCATGTGCAGGCCCGTACGCAGGGGCGGTCCTTCGCCCGTGAAGTGGTCGCGATGCGGGCGGAGATCGTGGCGTTCGTGACGCAGCTGATAGGCGCGGCGGCGCGGGAGCAGGCATGCGGAGAGGCGCGCGCCCGGACCCTCGCGGGCACCGAGGTGTCCGGGCTCGCGCACGCGCTGGTGGGCGCGGCCGAGTCGCTCGCGGACTGGACGGCGGACGGGCGAGCGGGCGGGCCGTCGGCCAAGGAGGCCGCGGCCACCCTGATGAACTTCGCCTGGGCCGGGCTGGGAAACCTGCTCCAGGGGCAGGGGTGGTCGCCCGAGCGGGTCGGCTGAAGGGCGGGTCGGCTGACGGATGGGCGGCGTCGTACGGTGTCCGCCGGGCCTTACGCGGTGCGGTTGCCCACGTGCCGGGTCCGTCCGCCGGGCCTCACGCGGCGCGGTTGCCCGCGCCGGGCCCGTCAGCGGGGCCTCACGCGGCGCAGTCGCCCCGCGTCGGCTCGTCCGCCAGCCGTCCGGCCATCCACTCCAGGGCCGCCGGTATCCCGGTCACCGCCGTGGTGACATGGTCCAGCGGATAGTCCCTCCACTCCACCGGCACACCCCGGGCGCACCAGCGGTCGCGCAGCGCCGCGCCGACCCGGTACGGGATCAGCTCGTCCAGCGTGCCCTGGTAGAGGTAGACGGGGTGGTCGGGGGAGCGGGTGCCCAAGAAGGAGGCGCGGAGCGCCAGTTGCCAGGCCGGGCTGGCCAATGGATCCCTTACGGTCACCTCGGACCTGTGCCGGAAGAGCCCGCCGATGGTGCTGAGCGGCACGCAGTTCCGCTTCATGAACTCCACATAGCCGCGGCCCCGGTCGTTGAGGTACGAGTCGAGCCGCAGCGCGGGGAAGGCCGCGTCCTGTCCGGTGAGCGCCATAAGGGCGAGCCCGGCGCCCGGTCCGCCGTCGTTGTACTCCAGCGTCGTGGGGAGGTCGGCGGGCACGCCTCCGGCGACCGTGCCCTTCAGCCGTAGCTCGGGGGCGTAGGAGACGTGCAGTTCGGCGGCCCAGCCGGCCGCCTGGCCGCCCTGGGAGTAGCCCATGATGCCCACGGGCGCGTCCGGTGAGAGCCCGGCCTCCGGAAGCCGTTGGGCGGCGCGCGCAGCGTCCAGGACGGCGTGGCCCTCGGACCGGCCGGCCGTATAGGTGTGGTCGTCCGGGGTGCCCAGCCCCTCGTAGTCGGTGACGGCCACGGCCCAGCCGCGGCGCAGCGCGAGGTCGATCAACTGGGCCTCGCCCGAGGTGCCCCGCGGGAACCGGCCGGACACCGCGCAGCCGTCGGCGAGGCCGACCGCGCCGATGCCCCAGGTGAGGAGCGGCCGGGAGCCCTGCTTGCCGTCGTCGGGGACGAGAATCGTGCCGGAGACGACGTCGGGGCGGCCGGTGGCGGTGGTCGAACGGTAGGTGATGTGCCATGCCTTGGTGGCGGCCGGCACCCCTGGCTGGGTGTGGAAGGCGGTGGGGGCGGAGGTGACGATGTCGCCGGGTCTGCCGGTGCCGGCGGCCGAGGTGCCCGATGCGGCGGCGGCCGGGGCGGCGGGTAGCGCCGAGGTCAGGGCGAGGGCGGCGAGGCCGGCGAGCACGGTGGTGCGGACGCGCATACGGCTCTCCCAACGGTGCGGGTGGTGCGCCTTGTTGGTGGTGGTGAGTCGCTCTGCGAGGACCGTAGGGACGAGCGAGGCGTCTGTGGCTGACCGGGGCGCTCAGATGTGCTGACTCCACATCTCATGTCGGTATGCGCCCGGTGTTGTCCCGGTCCAGCGCCGGAACGCCCGGTGGAACGCCGTGTCCTCGGAGAAGCCCAGCCGTAAGGCCAGATCGGCGATGGGTTCGACCCCCTCGGCCAGGCTGCTGACCGCCTCGTCACGCCGCACGGTGTCCTTCAGCTCCTGGAAGGACGTGCCCTCCTCGCGCAGCCGCCGCCGCAGTGTCGCCGGGCTGACCGCCAGCCGGGCGGCGACCTCGGGCAACTCCGGGAGCCGCGCGGTGTGCCGGGCGCGTGGAACGTCGGCCGGGCCGCCGCGCGTCCGCAGCGCACCCGTGAGCGCGTGCCGTACCTGCTCGGCGACGGTCGTGCCGTAGTCGCGGCGGCTGAGCAGCCCGGCGGGCGCGTGCCGCAGCAGCGTCCGGAGCGTGGACTCGTCCTGGACGACGGGGGCGGTCAGCCAGCGGCGGTCGAAACCGGCCGCGGTGCGCGGTGCCCCGAAGCGGGGCGGGCAGCCGAAGAGCGGTTCGTAGTCATCGGCGTACGGGGGCGGGGGGTACGCGAACTGGGCCCACAGCAGCGGGATCCGGCGCCCGATCAGCCAGCCCGCGACCCGGTGCCAGATGAGCATGAGCCATTCGGCGACGATATGGCTCTCGGCCGCCGTAAGGGCGTCCTCATGCGGGCCCAGCCCGCCGCGCAGGGCGAACACCGCCTCCCGGCACTGGCCCGCGCCGCGTTCCAGGGCCAGATTGGGGCCGCCCGGGAAGAGCCGGTAGAAGCGGGCGCCGCGCTCCACCGCCGTGCCGAGGTCGGGGCAGCCCAGCGAGGCGTAGCACATCATCGCGAAGGTGCCGGGCCGGCTGCGGACGGTCCCCAGCCCCAGGAACTCGTCCCCCGTGGCCCGGTGCAGGGCGCGCACCAGCCGGGCGAACTGCTCGGGGGAGACGCGGGCGCGGTCGTCGGTGAGCAGCAGTGGGGGTATCCGGGCCCGCTGGAGCAGGGGGACGGTGTCGAGGCCGAGCCGCTGCGCACCGCGCAGCGCGGCCCGCACATGGTGCACCGTCACCGCCCGCCGCCCGTGCCCCATGGCCAAAACCGTAGCCTGCGCGGGCACACCGCGTCAGCGGTGCGTCGCCGGGTCCCTACACGCCGTGAGCACCGTAAGGACGACATGAGCGCCTCAGGGGCGGTGTGTGAGCGCCTTGAGAAGGGCGTGCGGCCTACGGGCTATCCTCGACGGGCCCGGACGGACGTGTGAGAGCGGGGAACGACATGGCCACGACCCGACGGCCCGCGACGGCCGAATGGCTCGGTCTCGAGCCGCATCCGGAGGGCGGCTGGTACCGGGAGACCTGGCGCAGCGATGTCACGGTGCGGCCGCCGGGTTACGACGGCGAACGCGCGACCGCCACGGCGATCTACTTCCTGCTGACTCCCGGTGAGGAGTCACGCTGGCATGTGGTGCGCTCGGCAGAGCTGTGGCTGTGGCACAGCGGCGGCCCGCTGCGGCTCCGGTTGGGCGGTACGGGCGACACCCCGGAGGCGGCTCCAACGGAGGTGCTCCTGGGCCCCGATGTCGCCTCCGGCCAGTGCCCCCAGGCCGTCATCCCGCCGGGCGTCTGGCAGGCGGCCCGTCCGGAGACGGACGAGGAGGTCCTGGTGAGCTGTGTGGTCTCTCCGGGTTTCGACTTCGCCGACTTCCGGCTGCTGGAGGACTGATCACATCCAGGCACAGGGCCCGGAGCCAGGGGCCCAGAGCCAGGGGGCCCGAGCCACGAGCCCCAAAAGGCAGGAGCCCCGCCTCCCCGCTGCGCGGGGAGCAGGGCTCCTTGGGTGGTGCTGCTTGATCAGACGGGGCTGACGTTCTCCGCCTGCGGGCCCTTCGGGCCCTGGGTGACGTCGAAGGTCACGGCCTGGTTCTCCTCAAGAGAACGGAAGCCGGTCGCGTTGATCGCGGAGTAGTGAACGAAGACATCGGGGCCGCCGCCGTCCTGGGCGATGAAGCCGAAGCCCTTCTCGGCGTTGAACCACTTGACGGTTCCGGTAGCCATAAGCCCTCCTTGGGCCAAAGGGTTGCCCTGCTCCAGAACCTGCAAGAAGTCTGAAAACTACAAAAGCCTGCGGTTACATGCTCCGCAGGCTCTGTACTGCAAGGAAACCAAACTGCAACTTGCGGCGAGCCTAGCACGCTCCGTGTGCGCGAGGAAAGAGCCGAAGATCACGAAAACGAGGGGTTTCCCGGGCCTCTGAGGTGGATAAGATCGCAGGTCGAGCGCCTACGTGCCAGTCAGCACAAGGCTACCGGTCCACCCCGCCGCCGTTACCCGGGGCGAGCGGGGCTAGCCTCCGAGACGTGGACAATTCACCGAGTTCCCCCTCGCGGAGTACACAGGACGCCTCAGAAAGCCTCAGACCGCCCCGCGGTCATCGGCTGAGTCGGCCAAAAGTGGGGCACATCCAGTACCTCAATTGCATGCCGTTGTACTGGGGCCTCGCCAGGACCGGATCGCTCCTGGATTTCGACCTCACCAAGGCGTCTCCCGACGCCCTGAACGACCTGCTGGTCCGTGGTGATCTCGACATCGGCCCGATCAGCCTGGTGGAGTATCTGCGCAATGCCGACGATCTCGTCGCGCTCCCGGACATCGCGGTGGGCTGTGACGGGCCCGTGATGTCCTGCGTGATCGTCTCGCAGCTGCCGCTCGAGCAGCTGGACGGGGCGCGCGTCGCACTCGGTTCCGCCTCGCGTACCTCCGTACGCCTGGCCCAACTGCTGCTCGCCGAGCGGTACGGACTCGCCCCCGACTACTACACCTGCCCGCCCGACCTCAGCCTGATGATGCAGGAGGCCGAGGCGGCGGTGCTGATCGGCGACGCCGCGCTGCGGGCCAACCTCCATGACGCGCCCCGGCTGGGTCTGCGGGTCCACGACCTGGGGCAGATGTGGAAGGAGTGGACCGGACTCCCCTTCGTCTTCGCGGTGTGGGCCGCCCGCCGCGAGTACCTGGAGCGGGAGCCGGAGATCGTCCGGCAGGTCCACGAGGCGTTCCTGTCCTCGCGGAACCTCTCCCTGGAGGAGGTCGGCAAGGTCGCCGAGCAGGCGGCGCGCTGGGAGCAGCTCGAGGCATCGGTGCTGGAGCGGTACTTCACCACCCTCGACTTCAGCCTCGGCCAGGCGCAGTTGGAGGGCATCGCCGAGTTCGCCCGCCGTACGGGGCCGACGACCGGATACCCCGCGGACGTCCGGGTCGAGCTGCTGAGCTGACCTTCCCGACCGCACGACCTGCGGTGGATGGCCGGAACACCCCCTAAGCTGGACCGGCGCACGGAGGGGGAGGCAACGCGATGGATCCGCTGGGAGCGGACGATCCGCAGGTCATCGGCGCCTATCGGCTGCTCGGTCGGCTCGGTTCCGGCGGTATGGGCCGGGTCTTTGTGGGCCGCAGCGCGGGCGGGCGCACGGTCGCGGTGAAGGTCGTGCACGCCCATTTCGCGCTGGACGAGGAGTTCCGCGCCCGTTTCCGGCGCGAGGTCGACGCCGCGCGCCGGGTCGGCGGCGCCTTCACCGCGCCGGTCCTGGACGCCGACCCGGAAGCACGCATTCCGTGGGTGGCCACCGGCTATGTGGCGGGCCCTCCGCTCAACCAGGCCGTGTCCGACGAGGGGCCGCTGCCCGAGTCGTCGGTGCGGGCGCTGGGCGCGGGACTCGCCGAGGCACTGGCCGCGGTGCACGCCCTCGGCCTGGTCCACCGCGACGTCAAGCCGTCCAACGTGCTGCTCGCGCTCGACGGTCCGCGGCTGATCGACTTCGGCATCGCCCGGGCCACCGAGGGCACGGTGTCGCTGACCACGACCGGTGCCTCCATCGGCTCGCCCGGCTATATGGCGCCCGAGCAGATCCTGGGCGAGAACGTCGAGGGCGCGGCCGATGTCTTCTCGCTCGGCGCGGTGCTGGCGTACGCGGCGACCGGTGAACCGCCGTTCCCGGGCGACACCTCGGCCGCGCTGCTGTACAAGGTGGTGCACGACGAGCCCCGGTTCGGCCGCGAGCTGACCGGGGAACTGCGCGATCTGGTCGCCGCGTGCCTCGCCAAGAACCCGGCCGACCGCCCCACCCCCGAGCAGATCGTGCGGCGCCTCGCCCCGGAGGACGGCGCCTCGGGGCTGGCGAGGCCGGGCTGGCTGCCGGGGGCGCTGGTCGAGCGGGTGAGCCGGCAGGTGGTGGAGCTGCTCGACCTGGAGGCCGAGGCCGTGGCCCCGCCGTCCGCGCCCGAGCCGTCCGATGCCCGGCCGTCCGTCACGGAGCCGCCCGCCGCCGAGCCCTCCGACGCCACGCCGTCCGTCGAGGACCGTCCGACCCCGCCGCCCACCCCGGCCCTGGGACCGGCCCCGGCCGCGCCCGTGCTGGGCGCCTTCGGCCCGCCCGACCCGTCGTACGCCGACAGGCCGCGGGGGGAGGAGGATCAGTCCGCCGCCCACCCGCTCCCCGCCCCGCCGTCGTCGAAGCCGGGCGGCGGCCGCAGTGTCTCGCTCTCCGCCGCCGTCGGCGGTAAGAAGCGCCCCAAGGCGCTGAGCTGCACGCTGGTGCTGTCCGTCGCGGGCGCGCTGGCCGCCGCGACGACCGCCGCCGTGCTCTTCCAGGTGCTCCCCGGCGGCTCCGACGACAGTTCCGACCAGAACGCCGGCAGCAAACCCCGTCCGTCCGCCACGGAACAGCGGCCGGGAGCCGGGGACACCGGATCCGGGAAGGGCGATGTGCCCAAGGGGTTCATCGGCACCTGGCAGGGCGATCTGACCTCCGACTCGGGCATCCCGGTGGGCACCCTGACCATCACCTTCCGGCAGGGGCCCACCGGGCGGGACGTCGCCAGTGGCCGGGTCAAGCTGTCGGTGCTGCGCTGCGACTTCACATGGAAGCTGGTCTCGGCGGCCCCGAAACAACTCCACCTCGACGCGCGCCTCAAGGGCTCCGAGCCCCAGCAGGGGTGCAGCGACGCCTCGACGGACGAGCGGTTCACCCTCACGTCCGACGGAACGATCAGCTACAAGGCGAAGGACGAACAGGCGGGCGATCCCACGGGCACCCTCCGCAAGCTCAAGTGAGCGCGGAGCGACGAATGCGGTGAGTGCCGGGGGCTACAGATGTGCCTGGCACGTACTCGTACAGGCGTACAGGCCCTGGCGTAGTCTGGGTCGGTCCACCCATAAACCTCCGAAAGGTACGCCCCGGTGACCGCAAACGCAGAGGTGCAGGCACTCCTCGACCGCGCCGCCGACGGGGGTCGGATCACCCCGCAAGAGGCGCTCGACCTTTACCGCTCGGCTCCGCTGCACGCGCTGGGGGCCGCGGCCGACGCGGTCCGGCGCCGTCGCTACGCGGGCACCGAGCACATCGCGACGTACATCATCGAACGGAACATCAACTACACCAATGTCTGCGTGACGGCGTGCAAGTTCTGCGCCTTCTACGCCCCTCCGAAGGACACCGCGAAGGGCTGGAGCCGCGACCTCGACGACATCCTGCGCCGCTGCGCGGAGACCGTCGAGCTGGGCGGCACGCAGATCATGTTCCAGGGCGGCCACCACCCGGACTACGGGGTGGAGTACTACGAGAAGCACTTCTCGGCGATCAAGCAGGCGTTCCCGCAGCTGGTGATCCACTCGCTGGGGGCCTCCGAGGTCGAGCACATGGCGCGGATCTCGGGCGTCTCGGCCGAGGAGGCCATCCGCCGCATCCACGCGGCCGGTCTCGACTCCTTCGCGGGCGCGGGCGCCGAGCTGCTCCCGGAGCGGCCGCGCAAGGCCATCGCGCCGCTGAAGGAGTCCGGTGAGCGCTGGCTGGAGATCATGGAGATCGCCCACAACCTCGGTGTGGAGTCCACCTCCACCATGCTGATGGGCACCGGCGAGACCAACGCCGAGCGGATCGAGCACATCCGCATGATCCGCGACGTACAGGACCGGACGGGCGGCTTCCGCGCCTTCATCCCGTACACCTACCAGCCCGAGAACAACCATCTGAAGGGCCGTACGCAGGCCACCGTCTTCGAGTACCTGCGGATGATCGCCATCGCCCGGCTGTTCCTCGACAACGTGGCCCATATCCAGGGTTCCTGGCTGACCGTCGGCAAGGAAGCCGGCCAGCTGGCCCTGCACTACGGTGCGGACGACCTGGGCTCGGTGATGCTGGAGGAGAACGTGGTCTCCTCGGCGGGCGCCCGCCACCGGTCCAACCGGATGGAGCTGCTCCACCTCATCCGCGCGGCCGGGCGGGTCCCCGCGCAGCGCGCCACGACCTACGAGCACCTGGTGGTGCACGACGACCCGGCGAACGACCCGGTCGACGACCACGTCGTCTCGCACCTGTCCTCGACGGCGATCGACGGTGGCACGGCCCACCCCGAGCTGACGGTGATCCAGGCGTCCTGATGCTCACGCTCCACGCGGCGCCCGTCGTCCGGACCACCCCCGGCGACGCGGCGCCGCTGCACGACGCCGCCGTCGCGGTCGACGGCGACCGCATCGCGGCCATCGGCCCCCTGGCGGAGCTGCGGGAGACCTATCCGCGGGCCCGGGTGCGGGAGTGGCCCGGGGAGCTCGGCCCGGCCCTGGTCCACGAGGGCCCGGTGCCGGACGCGCCCAGCCCGCGGGAGCGGATCCACGCACTGCTGCGGCGGGGCGCGACCGCCGTCCTGGCCCACCACCTCGGCGACGCCGAACTGCGCGCGGCCGCCCACCGGGGCGGCATCGCCGTCCTGGACCGGCCGCGCCCGCCCGCCCTCGCCCCGGCGGTCCGAGCCGACCTGGCCGTCTTCGACGCGGACGGTGCCTGCCTGGCCACGGTGGTGGCCGGGCGGCTGGTGCACCGGCGCCGCTGAGGCACGCCGGGCCCCGGCCGGGGGCGCGGGGCCCGCGAGGTGAACAATGGGGGCGTGAGCCGAGCATCCCTGGACAAGCAGCCGCACGAAGTCGCCGCCATGTTCGACGACGTGGCGGCCAAATACGACCTCACCAACGATGTGCTGTCGCTCGGGCAGGCCCGGCTGTGGCGCAAGGCCGTCGCCCGGGCCGTGGACGCGCGCGCCGGTGAGCGGGTGCTGGACCTGGCCGCCGGTACGGGGACGTCCTCGCTGCCGTTCCGGGAGGCGGGCGCGTACGTGGTGCCGTGCGACTTCTCGCTCGGGATGCTCCGCGAGGGCAAGAAGCGCCATCCCAGGCTGCCGCTGACGGCGGGCGACGCGACCCGGCTGCCCTTCGCGGACGGGGTCTTCGACGCCGTCACGATCTCCTTCGGCCTGCGGAACGTCCAGGACACCCTGGGGGCGCTGGGCGAGATGCTGCGGGTGACCCGGCCCGGCGGACGGATCGTCATCTGCGAGTTCAGCCATCCCACATGGCAGCTGTTCCGCACGGTCTACACCGAGTACCTGATGCGCGCGCTGCCGCCGATCGCGACGTCGGTCAGCAGCAACCCGGACGCGTATGTCTACCTCGCCGAGTCCATCCGCGCCTGGCCGGACCAGCCCGGTCTCGCCGCCCGGCTGCGTTCGGCGGGCTGGGAGCGCCCGGCCTGGCGCAACCTCACCGGCGGCGTGGTGGCCCTCCACCGGGCGTACAAGCCGTAAGGCGGCCGGTAACCGGGACAGAGCGGCCCTTCGCGAGTGCCGGAGTATCGCCCCCCATAGACTGCAGCTGTCCAGTGCCCGGCGCGACCGGCACGCCGTTACCGAGGCTTGGGGAGACCCCGCGTGAGCGAGACCGCACCCACCGAGAGCGCGTCCTCCAGGTTCTCGGAGCGCAGCGCCGATGTGATCGTCGTCGGCGCCGGACCGGCCGGCTCCACCACCGCGTACTACCTCGCCAAGGCGGGGCTGGACGTGCTGCTGCTGGAGAAGACGGCCTTTCCGCGCGAGAAGGTGTGCGGTGACGGCCTGACCCCGCGCGCCACCAAGCAGCTCGTGTCCATGGGCATCGACATCTCCGAGGAGGCGGGCTGGCTGCGCAACCGGGGCCTGCGGATCCTCGCCGGCGGGGTGCGGCTCCAGCTCGACTGGCCGGAGCTGGCCGCGTACCCCGACTACGGCCTGGTCCGTAAGCGCGACGACTTCGACGAGCAGCTGGCGCGGCAGGCCAGTAAGGCCGGGGCGCGGCTGTACGAGCGCTGCACTGTGGGCGCCCCGATCATCGACGGGCGCACCGGCCGGATCACCGGGGTCGAGGCCAAGCTGGGCGAGGAGAAGACGCCTGTCACCTTCCACGCGCCCCTGGTGGTCGCCGCCGACGGCAACTCCACCCGGCTCTCGCTCGCCATGGGGCTGCACCGGCGCGAGGACCGTCCGATGGGCGTGGCCGTGCGGACGTACTTCACCTCGCCCCGCCATGACGACGACTACCTGGAGTCCTGGCTGGAGTTGTGGGACCGGCGCGGCGCGGAGGACCGGCTGCTGCCCGGCTACGGCTGGATCTTCGGCATGGGCGACGGCACGAGCAATGTGGGCCTGGGCGTCCTCAACACCTCGTCCTCCTTCAAGGAGCTCGACTGGCGCGAGGTGCTCAAGGCGTGGTGCGCCTCGATGCCGGAGGACTGGGGCTACACCCCGGAGAACATGACCGGCCCGATCCGCGGCGCCGCGCTCCCCATGGCCTTCAACCGCCAGCCGCACTACACCCGCGGGCTGCTCCTCGTCGGGGACGCGGGCGGCATGGTCAACCCGTTCAACGGGGAGGGCATCGCCTATGCGATGGAATCCGGGCAGATCGCCGCGGATGTGATCGTCCAGGCAAATGCCCGCGCCACCGCCTCCCAGCGCGAACTGGCCCTCCAGCGCTACCCGAAGGTCCTCAAGGACACCTACGGCGGCTACTACACGCTGGGCCGGGCTTTCGTGAAGCTGATCGGCAACCCGAAGGTCATGAAGCTGGCGGCGCAGCGCGGGCTGACGCATCCGATGCTGATGCGGTTCACGCTCAAGCTGCTGGCGAATCTGACGGATCCGACGGGCGGCGACGCCATGGACCGCATCATCAACGGCCTGACGAAGGTGACCCCGCGCGCCTGACGGCCCCGTAAGGGCCTCGCTCGACCGAGGGCGGCCGGCGCCCCGAAGGGGCGCGGGGCTGTATGAATATGCGGCTCCGCCGCGGGGGCGCGACCAGCCACGACGGCGCCGCAGATGGCTCGACGACGTATGTATTGCGGCCCTCCCAGCGGAGCGCTTACGCGCCGGGGCCGCCGCTCGCTATGACGCCGAACGGCGCCCGGCCCGCATCCGTCAGCCACGCCATCCGGCCGATTCCCTCGGCCGACATGGCCGGCATCAGCACCGAACCGCCCAGATCCTGCCCCCTGGCCACCACCGCGTCGCAGTCCGTCACCTCGAAGTACGGCAGCCACTGCGGCGGTGTCGAATGTCCCTCCTGGAGCTGGGCGACGCCGCCGAAGGAGCCCTCCCGGCCGGCGCCGGACGTCATCAGCACCGTGTACGACCCGCCGGGGAAGGACATCTCCTCGGTGTCCCAGCCGAAGATCTTGCGGTAGAAGGCGAGATCCTTGGCGGGATCGGGGGAGTGCAGCTCGGTCCAGCACAGGGTGCCGGGGTCGGTGACCGCGTCCAGCCCCGCCGTCCTGCCGGGCTGCCAGACGGCGAAGCGGGCGCCGCCGGGGTCGGTGAACTGGGCCATCCGCCCTTCCTCGAAGACGTCGAACGGAGCGAGCCGCACCGTGCCGCCCGCCTGCTCGACGGTCTTGGCGGTCGCCTCGGCGTCGGGGGTGTGGAAGTACGGCGTCCAGGCGGAGCGCGCGCCCTCCTCGGTGAGCGGCCCGACGGCCGCGACGGTCTTACGGTCCAGGGTGAAGAAGCCGTACCCGCCCGCTTCGGGGCCTGCCGACTCGAAGCGCCAGCCCAGCAGGGAGCCGTAGAAGGCCACGGCCGCTTCGGTGTCGGAGGCGCCCAGATCGAGCCAGTTGGGGGCGCCGGGGACGTAATCGGTGGTGAGCATGGGGCGCTCCTTCGACGGTCGGGCGCGAAGGCGCAGGGGAGTTCTGCCGGAGTGTTCTGCCGGAGGTGGTCTCGTTCTGTCCGGGATTGCCTCGTTACTCAGTCTGGCACCGGGTACCGACAGCCGCCGCCGGGCTCGACATGACGTCGCCGTGCGGCGGTGGTGACAATGAAGGCAGGGGGCGCCGTGTGCGCCAGCCGCGGCGACGCCGGACCGAGGGGCCCACAGGGCCGGATCCACCGCCGGTGGGCCTGGCAGGAGGTACACCATGACGAAGGCAGCGGACATCATGCACCCGGGCGCGCAGTGGATACCGGAGAACGAGACGGTGCTGCGTGCCGCCCAGCTGATGCGGGAGCTGGGTGTGGGGGCCCTGCCGGTCAGCGACGCCAACGAGCGGCTGTGCGGCATCGTGACCGACCGCGACATCGTCGTCGATTGCATCGCGGAGAGCGCCGACCCCTCGGGGACGCCCGTCGGGGCGCTCACCAAGGGCACCCCGCGCTGGATTCCGGCGGACGCCGATGTCAGGGACGTCCTGCGGGAGATGGAGGAGCACAAGATCCGCAGGCTCCCGGTGATCGACCAGAACAAGCGGCTGGTCGGAATGATCTCCGAGGCGGATCTGGCCCATCACCTCAGCGACGACCTCCTCGGCGAGTTCGTGGAGAAGGTGTACGCGCAGTAGGGAGGGAAGGACGTGAGGCCGCCGTCCACGGCGGGAACGGCGGCCTCAGGATCCAGAGATGACCGGCGGGCGTCCGGGCGTCTTACAGGACGCGCACGGCCCCGGTGGGCATGTCGTAGTCCAGCGGGCGCTCGACGATCCCGGTGCTCGAGTTCTGGGCGCCGATGAACTTGCCGCCGCCGACGTAGACGCCGACGTGGTACGCGCTGCCCGCGCTGCCCCAGTAGAGCAGGTCGCCCGGCTGCAGGGAGTCCAGCGAGACCGGGGTGCCGGCGGTGGACTGGTCCTGCGAGACCCGCGGCAGGCTCACGCCGACCTGCTTGAAGGCGGCCTGGGTCAGCCCGGAGCAGTCGTAGGAGGACGGACCGCTGGAGCCGAGCACGTACGCCTTGCCCAACTGCGCCTTGAGGAAGCTGATCAGGGTCGCGGCATTGCCGGAGGCGTTGCTGACGCTGGTGGTGGAGAGCGTGGTGCGCTCGGCGGAGCGCGACGCCTTCGCCGCCTGGGCCTTGGCCTCGGCCGCCCGCTTGGCGGCTGCCTTACGAGCCTCCTCCCGGGCTTCCTTCGCCTTGCGGTCGGCCTCCGCCTTGGCTTTCTTGGCGGCGATCTTCGCGTGGGCGGCCGCCTGGTCCTTCTGGGCCTGGAGCTCGTAGTCGGACGCAGCCTGCTGGGTGGCGTCCGCGGTCTGGGCGGCCGTGCTCGCCAGCGTGGCGCTGACGGTCGGCATCTCCAGGGTGGACTCGGCGGGAGCGGCGTTGTTCTCCGTGGCGGAGGCGGGCACGGCGGCACCGGCCACCGCGAGGGTGAGGAAGCCACCGGTCACCCCTGCGCGGAGCGCACGCGTCGACGTGGCACGGCGGGGCTTCCGGTGGCTGGGTATGTGTGCGACTGGGGACATAGGTCACTGGCTACCAGGGCCCTAAGGCCCAGATCAACAAAAGTGGGGTGCGCCACATTTGGCGTGCACACGACCAAAAACCGGGCCAAATGATCTCCGCGGCTCACTCAGTCGGCTTGCCCGCATTTCGCGATCATGTGTCTACGCACGGCATTTGACGGCCAAACCAGGGCAGCGCGGGACCTACCACCGATCTGGCCCGCATACAAAGGATTCCCGTGAAATCTAGATCCACAACCCGTCTGGGCGTGGGATAGCTCACTCGCTCCGACCCGCTCGTGAACGCGTGCGCGGAGCGGTGATCATGAACGGCCGCGAACCCGTGATCGATCGCCCCGGGACGAAGGTCACCCATGAGGATGGAAGGCGCTTATCAGTCGACGTCGTCCAGAGCAAATTTGCATGTATGTACCATGTCTTGGTAGGGGCGCAACGCGCTCACCTGTGATGACGTCTCCGAATGTCACTTCTCGTGGTCGTTCGGATGCTTCGCGTACAAGATCACCGCTCATCCGACTTCATGATCCTTCGTCAGGTGGTGGAGATCACAAAGACGTTGTCGTACCCCGTGTCGCAGATCACAGACCGACGGGCATAGGATGCAGGCGAAACGGGCTTGTGAACTGCCTCACATGTGCGCGATCTTCGTGGGGCGGCGGCATGTCCGTGCGGTCCGCCAAGCAGTCATCGTCGACTGAAGGGAGCGAGGACGGTGAACGCATACGCGCCCATCCTCGTACTGGGAGCCCTCGGGGCAGGTTTTGCGATCTTCTCGGTTTTCATGGCCGCGATCATCGGCCCCAAGCGCTACAACCGGGCCAAGCTCGAAGCCTATGAGTGCGGCATCGAGCCGACTCCGCATCCGGCCGGCGGTGGGCGCTTCCCCATCAAGTACTACCTGACGGCGATGCTCTTCATCGTCTTCGACATCGAGATCGTCTTCCTCTACCCCTGGGCCGTCACCTTCGACGCCCTCGGCCTGTTCGGGCTCGTGGAGATGCTCCTCTTCGTGCTCACGGTCTTCGTCGCCTACGCCTACGTGTGGCGGCGTGGCGGCCTGGAGTGGGACTAAAGGGGCTCTAGAGGAGATAGGGGAAACATCGCATGGGTATCGAAGAGAAGCTCCCGAGTGGGTTCCTGCTCACCACCGTGGAACAGGCCGCCGGGCTGGCCCGTAAGTCCTCCGTCTTCCCGGCCACCTTCGGCCTGGCCTGTTGCGCCATCGAAATGATGACCACCGGCGCGGGGCGCTACGACCTCGCGCGCTTCGGCATGGAGGTCTTCCGCGGCTCGCCCCGCCAGGCCGATCTGATGATCGTCGCCGGGCGCGTCAGCCAGAAGATGGCCCCGGTGCTGCGCCAGGTCTATGACCAGATGCCGAACCCGAAGTGGGTCATCTCCATGGGCGTCTGCGCCTCCTCCGGGGGGATGTTCAACAACTACGCGATCGTGCAGGGCGTCGATCACATCGTCCCGGTCGACATCTATCTGCCCGGCTGTCCGCCACGGCCCGAGATGCTCATGGACTCGATCCTCAAGCTGCACGAGAAGATCCGCGAGGAGAAGCTCGGCGTCAATCGCGAGCGTGCGGCCCGTGAGGCGGAGGAAGCGGCGCTGAAGGCGCTGCCGATGATCGAGATGAAGGGGCTGCTTCGGTGAGCGAGGCCAACGGGGCCAACGGGGTCAACCCGGACAAGGACCTCAACGCTGAGAACCTCCCCGGCCGCCGCGGCGACCAGGGCGAGCCCATCCGCGTCCAGCGCGGGATGTTCGGCGCCAACAACGGCGGCGACACCACCGGCTACGGCGGGCTGGTGCGCCCCGTACGGCTGCCAGGCCAGGCCACCCGGCCGTACGGGAGCTGGTTCGACGAGGTCGCCGACGAACTCGAGGGCGCGCTCGAGGAGCAGTCGCTGCTCCCGGAGAACGCGATCGAGAAGACCGTTGTGGACCGCGGTGAGCTGACCTTCCACATCGCCCGGGAGCACCTTCCGCGGGTCGCCCGGACCCTGCGCGACGACCCGGCGCTCCGCTTCGAGCTGTGCACCGGCGTCAGCGGAGTCCACTTCCCCGGCGACAAGGGCCGTGAGCTGCACGCCGTCTACCACCTGCGGTCGATCACCCATGGCCGGATGCTCCGGCTGGAGGTGAGCGCTCCGGATGACGACCCGCACATCCCGTCGATCGTCGATGTCTATCCGACCAACGACTGGCATGAGCGCGAGACCTACGACTTCTTCGGCCTGATCTTCGACGGTCATCCCGCGCTGACGCGGATCATGATGCCCGACGACTGGCAGGGCTTCCCGCAACGCAAGGACTACCCGCTCGGCGGCATCCCCGTCGAGTACAAGGGCGCCCAGATCCCGGCTCCGGACCAGCGGAGGTCGTACAGCTGATGACTGCCCCCCACGCAACGCCTTCCGCCTCCGCGCGCGAGACAACAGAAGGCACCGTCTACACCGTCACCGGCGGCGACTGGGACGAGGTCGTGGCCGCCACGGCGAAGGCCGACGACGAGCGGATCATCGTCAACATGGGTCCGCAGCACCCCTCCACCCATGGGGTGCTCCGGCTGATCCTGGAGATCGACGGTGAGACGGTCACCGAGGCCCGCTGCGGAATCGGTTATCTGCACACCGGAATCGAGAAGAACCTCGAATTCCGGAACTGGACGCAGGGCACCACCTTCGTGACGCGCATGGACTATCTGACGCCCTTCTACAACGAGGCGGCGTACTGCCTGGGCGTCGAGAAGCTGCTCGGCATCGAGGACCAGGTCCCTGACCGCGCCTCGGTGATCCGGGTGCTGCTGATGGAGCTCAACCGGCTCTCCTCGCATCTGGTGGCCATCGCCACCGGCGGTATGGAGCTCGGCGCGACCACCATCATGATCTACGGCTTCCGGGACCGCGAGCTGATCCTGGACGTCTTCGAGCTGATCACCGGTCTGCGGATGAACCACGCGTACATCCGGCCCGGCGGGCTCGCCCAGGACCTGCCGCCGGGGGCGGTCGACCAGATCCGGGCCCTTCTGAAGACGATGCGGAAGAACCTGCCCGAGTACGACAAGCTCGCCACCGGGAACCCGATCTTCAAGGCCCGGCTCCAGGACGTGGGCTACCTCGACCTCGCCGGCTGCATGGCGCTGGGCGTCACCGGCCCGATACTGCGGGCCACCGGGCTGCCGCACGATCTGCGCAAGACCGATCCGTACTGCGGCTATGACACCTATGACTTCGAGGTGCCGACCGCCGAGACCTGCGACGCCTACGGCCGGTTCCTGATCCGGCTGGAGGAGATGCGTCAGTCGCTGCGGATCGTCGAGCAGTGCCTGGAGCGGCTGGAGCCGGGCCCGGTGATGGTCGCGGACAAGAAGATCGCCTGGCCCGCGCAGCTCGCGCTCGGCCCGGACGGCCTCGGCAACTCCCTTGACCACATCAAGAACATCATGGGCACCTCCATGGAGGCCCTGATCCACCACTTCAAGCTGGTGACCGAGGGGTTCCGGGTCCCGCCCGGACAGGCGTACACGGCGATCGAGTCGCCCAAGGGCGAACTGGGCGCCCATGTGGTCAGCGATGGCGGCACCCGCCCGTATCGCGTCCACTTCCGCGACCCGTCCTTCACCAATCTGCAGGCCGTGGCGGCGATGTGCGAGGGCGGCCAGGTCGCCGATGTGATCGTCGCCGTCGCGTCCATCGACCCCGTGATGGGAGGAGTGGACCGGTGACTGATGTCCAGCTGGGGATGCCGGAGCTGCCGGCCCCCGACTACCCGGCCGAGGTGCGCACCCGGCTCGAGGAGGACGCCCGGGAGGTGATCGCCCGCTACCCGGACAGCCGTAGCGCGCTGCTGCCGCTGCTGCACCTGGTGCAGTCCGAGGAGGGCCATGTCACCCGCACCGGCATGCGGTTCTGCGCCGAGATGCTGGGCCTGACCACCGCCGAGGTCACCGCGGTCGCCACCTTCTACACGATGTACCGGCGCAAGCCCTCCGGCGACTACCAGGTGGGGGTGTGCACCAACACCCTGTGCGCGGTGATGGGTGGCGACGCGATCTTCGAGGAGCTGCAGAGCCACCTGGGCGTGGGCAACGGGGAGACCACCGAGGACGGCAAGGTCACCCTGGAGCACATCGAGTGCAACGCGGCCTGCGACTACGCACCCGTGGTGATGGTCAACTGGGAGTTCTTCGACAACCAGACCGTCGAATCCGCCAAGGCGCTGGTTGACGAGTTGCGGGCGGGCCGGACCGTCGAGCCGACCCGGGGCGCGCCGCTGTGCACCTACAAGGAGACCGCCCGCATCCTGGCCGGCTTCCCCGACGCCCGTCCGGGCGCCGTCGAGGCCGGTGGCTCCGCGGGGCCCGCCTCGCTGGTCGGGCTGCGGCTGGCCAAGGGTGAGGTCGCCCCCGGCCGGGTCGTCTCGCCGAGGTCCGCGGACGCCCCGCAGGACGAGGCGCCGCCGACGCATCCCAGCTCGCACGACGCGCCGCAGCGGACCTCCGCCTCCGATCCGCACCACCCGGCCGGTCCGGTCGCCGAGGAGGGGGAGTGATGACCGTGACAACCGAGATCAATGGGCACAGCCCCGAGAAACTGCTGGCACCCGTGCTCTCCGCGTTCTGGGACCAGCCGAACTCCTGGTCCCTGCGCACCTATCTGCGCCACGAGGGCTACGAGGGCATGCGCAAGGCCCTCGCGATGGACCCCGACGCGGTGATCGCGCTGGTGAAGGACGCGGGTCTGCGCGGCCGCGGCGGCGCCGGCTTCCCCACCGGGATGAAGTGGCAGTTCATTCCGCAGGGCGACGGCAAGCCGCACTATCTCGTCGTCAACGCCGATGAGTCGGAACCGGGCACCTGCAAGGACATCCCCCTTCTCTACGCCAATCCGCACTCCCTCATCGAGGGCATGATCATCGCCTGTCATGCCATCCGCTCCGAACACGCCTTCATCTATCTGCGCGGCGAGGTCGTCCCCGTGCTGCGGCGGCTGCACGAGGCCGTGCGCGAGGCGTACGAGGAGGGCTACCTCGGCACCGCGGAACAGCGGAGGCGGAAGCTCGGGGTGGACGGACTGCCCGGTCTCGACATCACCGTGCACGCGGGCGCCGGTGCGTACATCTGTGGTGAGGAGACCGCGCTGCTGGACTCGCTGGAGGGCCGCCGCGGCCAGCCCCGGCTGCGGCCTCCCTTCCCCGCGGTCGCCGGTCTGTACGCGTGCCCCACTGTTGTCAATAACGTCGAATCCATCGCCTCGGTTCCCGCGATCCTCAACAAGGGCAAGGAATGGTTCCGTTCGATGGGCAGCGAGAAGTCCCCGGGCTTCACGCTCTACTCGCTGTCCGGCCATGTGGCCAACCCCGGACAGTACGAGGGCCCGCTCGGGATCACCCTGCGCCAGCTGCTCGACATGAGCGGCGGGATGCGCCCCGGCCACCGGCTGAAGTTCTGGACCCCGGGCGGCTCGTCCACCCCGCTGCTCACCGATGAGCACCTCGACGTCCCGCTGGACTACGAGGGCGTGGGCGCGGCCGGGTCGATGCTGGGTACCAAGGCGCTCCAGTGCTTCGACGAGACCACCTGTGTGGTGCGGGCCGTGACCCGCTGGACCGAGTTCTACGCGCATGAGTCCTGCGGCAAGTGCACACCCTGCCGCGAGGGCACGTACTGGCTGGTCCAGTTGTTGCGCGACCTCGAGGCCGGCAAGGGGCGCATGGAGGACCTCGACAAGCTGGCGGACATCGCCGACAACATCAACGGCAAGTCCTTCTGCGCCCTCGGCGACGGCGCGGCCAGCCCCATCTTCTCCTCGCTGAAGTACTTCCGCGAGGAGTACGAGCAGCACATCACCGGCGGAGGCTGTCCGTTCGACCCGGCCAAGTCCACTGTGTGGGCCGACGAGCCGCGCTCCACTCACCTGGGGGTGAACGCATGACCGTGACCACCAACGCACCCTCGTCGGGCGGGGAGGCGGCGGTGCCGCGAGAAGATCTGGTCTCCGTCACGATTGACGGGATCGAGATCTCCGTCCCCAAGGGGACGCTGGTCATCCGAGCCGCCGAACTGCTCGGCATCGAGATCCCGCGGTTCTGCGACCATCCGCTCCTCGACCCGGCCGGCGCCTGCCGCCAGTGCATCGTCGAGGTGGAGGGCCAGCGCAAGCCGATGGCCTCCTGCACCATCACCTGCACCGACGGGATGGTGGTCAAGACGCAGCTCACCTCGCCGGTGGCCGAGAAGGCCCAGCGCGGGGTGATGGAGCTGCTGCTGATCAACCACCCGCTGGACTGCCCGGTCTGCGACAAGGGCGGTGAATGCCCGCTCCAGAACCAGGCGATGAGCGCCGGACAGGCCGACAGCCGGTTCGAGGGCCAGAAGCGGACGTTCGCCAAGCCGGTCCCGATCTCGGCCCAGGTGCTGCTGGACCGCGAGCGCTGTGTGCTGTGCGCGCGCTGCACCCGCTTCTCCAACCAGATCGCGGGCGATCCGATGATCGAGCTGCTGGAGCGGGGCGCGCTCCAGCAGGTGGGCACCGGCGAGGGCGACCCGTTCGAATCGTACTTCTCCGGGAACACCATCCAGATCTGCCCGGTGGGCGCCCTGACCTCGGCGGCGTACCGATTCCGCTCCCGCCCCTTCGACCTGGTCTCCTCGCCGAGTGTGTGCGAGCACTGCGCCGGCGGCTGCGCCACCCGCACCGACCACCGGCGCGGCAAGGTCATGCGGCGGCTGGCGGCGGACGACCCCGAGGTCAACGAGGAGTGGATCTGCGACAAGGGGCGCTTCGGCTTCCGCTACGCCCAGCTGCCGGAGCGGCTCACCACCCCGCTGGTGCGCGACCGCGAGACGGGGAAGCTGGAGCCGGCGAGCTGGCCCGAGGCGCTCGACGCGGCGGCCGAGGGGCTCAGCATGGCGCGCGGCCGCACCGGCGTGCTCACCGGCGGCCGGCTGACCGTCGAGGACGCCTACGCCTACGCGAAGTTCGCGCGGCTCGCCCTGGACACCAACGACATCGATTTCCGGGCCCGCCGGCACAGCGACGAGGAGGCCGACTTCCTGGCCACCCACATCGCGGGCCGGGGGCGTGACCTGGACGGTGGCGGACTCACCTACACCGCGCTGGAGAAGGCACCGGCCGTGCTGCTGGTCGGCTTCGAGGCCGAGGAGGAGTCGCCCGGCGTCTTCCTGCGGTTGCGCAAGGCGCACCGCAGGCACGGACAGCGCACCTTCTCGCTCGCCACCCACGCCACCCGGGGCCTCGAGAAGGCGGGCGGCACTCTGCTGCCGGCCGCCCCGGGCACCGAGACCGAGTGGCTGGACGCCATCGCGGGCCGCACCGGTCTGGACGCGGACGGGGAGCGGGCCGCCGAGGCGCTGCGCGAAGAGGGCGCGGTGATCATCGTCGGCGAGCGGCTGGCGTCCGTGGCGGGCGGGCTCACCGCCGCCGTACGGGCCGCCGCCGCCACCGGGGCCACGCTCGCCTGGATCCCGCGCCGCGCGGGGGAGCGGGGCGCGATCGAGGCGGGGGCGCTGCCCGGGCTGCTGCCCGGCGGCCGCCCGGCCCATGACCCGCGGGCCCGTGAGGAGGTCTCCTCCGTCTGGGGCACCGTCGACCTGCCGCACCAGGTGGGCCGGGACACCGGCCAGATCATCGAGGCCGCGGCGGTCGGCGGGCTCGGCGCGCTGGTGGTCGCGGGCGTCGAGGTCGCCGATCTGCCCGATCCGGCGCGGGCCCTGGAAGCCCTGGCCGCGGTGGACTTCGTGGTCAGCCTGGAGCAGCGGCCCTCGGAGGTCACCGAGCGGGCCGATGTGGTGCTGCCGGTCGCGGCGGTCGTCGAGAAGTCCGGCACCTTCCTCAACTGGGAGGGCCGGGCCCGGCCGTTCGAGGCCGCACTCAAGCCCGACCAGATGACCCGCCGCCATACGCTCCCGGACGCCCGGGTGCTGCACATGCTGGCCGACGCGCTGGACGCGCCCCTGGACCTGCCGGACGTCGAGGCCGTACGGGCCGAGATGACCCGGCTCGGCACCTGGCAGGGCCCGCGCGCCACCGCCTCGCTGGAGACGGGCGGTCCGCTGCCCCGGCCGGCCGAGGGCGAGGCGGTCCTCGCCGGCCATCGGCTGCTGCTCGACCAGGGCCGGCTCCAGGACGGCGATCCGGCGCTGGCCGGGACCCGCCACGCGGCCGTGGCCCGGCTGTCGGCGGCCACGGCGGACGAGGCCGGGGTCGAGGACGGTCAGCTGGTCCGCGTCACCGGCCCGGCCGGATCGGTCCAACTGCCGCTGAGCGTCACCGCGATGCCCGACCGGGTGGTCTGGCTGCCGCTGGCCTCCGTCGGCGGTGGTGTCCAGCGTGATCTGGGGGCCCGCCCCGGCGATGTCGTGACGATCACTGCCCCCGCGACGGAGGTGACCCAGTGAGGATTCTCGCCGCAGAGGACCTGTCGATGTTCGGCCGCGACCCGTGGTGGCTGATCGTGATCAAGGCCGTCTTCTGCTTCGCGTTCCTGATGGTGACCGTGCTCATCTCCATCGTCATGGAGCGCAAGGTGGTCGGCTGGATGCAGCTGCGCATCGGGCCCAACCGCCACGGCCCCTGGGGCATGCTCCAGTCCCTCGCGGACGGCGTGAAGCTGATGCTCAAGGAGGACGTGGTCGTCAAGGGCGCGGACAAGGTGGTCTACGTCCTGGCGCCGGTCGTGGCGGCCATCCCCGCCTTCATGGCGGTCGCGGTGATGCCGTTCGGCCCGGCCGGCGGCGAGGTCTCGGTCTTCGGGCACCGCACCGCGATGCAGCTGACCGATCTGCCGATCGCCGTCCTCTACATCCTCGCCACCGCCTCGGTCGGCATCTACGGCATCGTGCTGGCGGGCTGGTCCTCCGGATCGACGTATCCGCTCCTGGGGGGCTTGCGCTCCTGCGCCCAGATGATCAGCTACGAGATCGCGATGGGGCTCTCCTTCGCGGCGGTCTTCCTCTACTCCGGGTCGATGTCGACCTCGCAGATCGTGGAATCGCAGCAGGACCGCTGGTACGCGGTGCTGCTGCCGGTCTCGTTCCTCATCTACATCGTCTCGATGATCGGTGAGACCAACCGGGCGCCGTTCGACATGCCGGAGTCCGAGGGCGACCTGGTCGGCGGCTTCAACACCGAGTACTCCTCGATCAAGTTCGCGATGTTCATGCTCGCCGAGTACATCAACATGGTCACCGTCTCGATGGTCGCCGTCACCCTCTTCCTCGGCGGCTGGCGGGCGCCCTGGCCGATCAGCACCTTCTGGGAGGGCGCCAACCACGGCTGGTGGCCGCTGCTGTGGTTCGTCGGCAAGGTCGTGACGTCGCTGTTCGTCTTCATCTGGGTGCGCGGCACGCTTCCGCGCGTCCGCTACGACCAGTTCATGAAGCTGGGCTGGAAGGTGCTCATCCCGATCTCGATGGTCTGGCTGATGCTGGTCGCCACCGTCCGGGCGCTGCGCAACGAGAACTACGACTACCAGGACATCGTGCTCTACGTGGGCAGCGCGGTGATCGCACTGCTGCTGCTGTCCTTCGTGGTCGACTTCTTCCGCGACCGTTCGGCGCAGGCCGAGGCCGGAGCGGAACAGGGACCGGAGCCCGCCTTCGATCCGATGGCGGGAGGTTTCCCGGTGCCACCGCTGCCCGGCCAGACCTTGCCGCCCGTCCCCCGCCGACGTCCGCGCACCGAGCGTGAGTTGATTGTCAGTGGTGGCCCCGACACTGTCAGTGACGGAAAGGAGGCCGACGGTGTCTGACTTCCAGAATCCGGTGGCCGGCTTCGGCGTGACCTTCAAGGCCATGTTCAAGAAGCGGCTCACCGAACAGTACCCAGAGGTGAAGAAGCCCACCGCGCCCCGCTTCCACGGACGCCACCAGCTCAACCGGCATCCGGACGGGCTGGAGAAGTGCATCGGCTGCGAGCTGTGCGCCTGGGCCTGCCCCGCCGACGCGATCTATGTGGAGGGCGCGGACAACACCGACGAGGAGCGCTACTCGCCCGGCGAGCGCTACGGCCGCGTCTACCAGATCAACTATCTGCGCTGCATCCTGTGCGGCCTGTGCGTCGAGGCGTGCCCCACCCGGGCGCTGACCATGACCAATGAGTACGAGCTCGCCGACCGCACCCGCGAATCGCTCATCTACACCAAGGAGGAGCTGCTCGCGGGCCTCGAGGACGGCATGGTCGACTCCCCGCACGCCATCTACCCCGGCACCGACGAGCAGGACTACTACCGGGGCCTGGTGACCGAGGCCGCGCCCGGCACCACCCAGCAGGCCGCGGTCAGCAAGGGCGAGACCCTGTCCGACCAGGCCGCGGGGAACGAGGAGTCGCAGGAGCGACAGCAGGGGGTGCAGGCATGAGCGGCGGCACTCTGGCCGCGGCGGCCTCCACCACCTCCACCGGTGAGGCCCTCCAGTTCTGGGTGCTCGGCACCGTCGCCGTGATCGGCGCGCTGTGCACGATCCTGATGCGCAAGGCCGTGCACAGCGCCCTGTGCCTGGCGGGCACCATGATCGTCCTGGCGGTCTTCTACCTCGCCAACGGCGCGTACTTCCTGGGCGTCGTCCAGATCGTCGTCTATACCGGCGCGATCATGATGCTGTTCCTCTTCGTGGTGATGCTGGTCGGTGTCACCGCCGCCGACTCCCTCAAGGAGACCCTGAAGGGGCAGCGCTGGCTCGCCGCCCTCTGCGGGCTCGGCTTCGGCATCCTGCTGTGCGCCGGGATCGGCAATGCCTCGCTGAAGACGTGGAACGGCCTGGGCCAGGCCAACTCCGGCGGCAATGTGGAGGGCCTGGCGTCGCTGATCTTCACCAAGTACGTCTTCGCCTTCGAGATCACCGGCGCGCTGCTGATCACCGCGGCGGTCGGCGCGATGGTGCTGACCCATCGCGAGCGCACCGAGCGGGCCCGTACCCAGCGCGAGCAGTCCGAGGCGCGGGTGCGCACCGGCCGGAACGTGCCGCCGCTGCCGGCGCCCGGTGTGTACGCGCGGCACAACGCGGTGGACATCCCCGGTCTGCTCCCCGACGGCACCCCGTCCGACCTCACCGTCAACGCCACGCTGCGCGGCCGCGGTCAGATCCGGGACGTCTCCAGCGAGGCGCTGGCCGAGCTGGCGGCGCTGGAGCAGCGCTCGCAGCGCTGGCTGGGCCGGAAGAACGAGACCGGCAAGCCGTCCGGGGGCCCCGGGAAGCCGGGCGCTTCCGAGGACGGCGAAAACGGCGAAGACGGCGAGAGCGCGGGCAGTGCGCCGAATCCGAGGGGAGTCGCCAAGTGAATCCGGTCAACTACCTCTACCTGGCCGCCCTGTTGTTCACCATTGGTGCGGCCGGCGTCGTCATCAGGCGGAACGCGATCGTCCTCTTCATGTGCGTCGAGCTGATGCTGAACGCGTGCAACCTGGCGTTCGTCACCTTCTCCCGGCTGCACGGCAATCTCGACGGCCAGATCATCGCCTTCTTCACGATGGTCGTGGCCGCGGCGGAGGTTGTGGTCGGTCTCGCGATCATCGTGACCATCTTCCGCTCCCGCCACTCGGCCTCGGTCGACGACGCCAGCCTGATGAAGCTCTAGAAGGGGTCGCGTTCAAGTGGAGAACCTCATCGGATTGCTTGTCGCGGTCCCGCTGCTCGGCGCGGCCCTGCTGCTGTGCGGAGGGCGGCGGCTGGACGGCAAGGGCCACTACATCGGCACCGTGCTCGCCGCCGCCTCCTTCGTCATCGGCGCGGTGCTCTTCGCCGACATGCTCGGCCGCGGCGAGCACGACCGGGCCCTGCACAGCAAGGTCTTCAGCTGGATCCCGGTGGGCGGCTTCCGCGCGGACGTCGCCTTCCAGCTCGACCAGCTGTCCATGACCTTCGTCCTGCTGATCACCGGTGTGGGCACGCTGATCCACATCTACTCGATCGGCTATATGGAGCACGACGAGCGCCGCCGCCGCTTCTTCGGCTATCTCAATCTCTTCCTCGCGGCGATGCTGCTGCTCGTCCTCGCCGACAACTACCTGCTGCTGTACGTCGGCTGGGAGGGCGTCGGCCTCGCCTCGTACCTGCTCATCGGCTTCTGGCAGCACAAGCCCAGCGCGGCCACGGCGGCGAAGAAGGCGTTCATCGTCAACCGCGTCGGCGACGTCGGCCTGTCGATCGCGATCATGCTGATGTTCACGACCTTCGGGACCTTCACCTTCGCCCCGGTGCTGACCGACGCGGGTGACGCGGGCGAGGGCAAGCTCACCGCGATCGGGCTGATGCTGCTGCTCGCGGCCTGCGGCAAGTCGGCCCAGGTGCCGCTCCAGTCCTGGCTCGGGGACGCGATGGAGGGCCCGACCCCGGTCTCGGCCCTGATCCACGCGGCGACCATGGTGACCGCGGGCGTGTATCTGATCACCCGCTCCGGCGCGATCTTCAACGCCGCGCCGGACGCCCAGGCCGCGGTGGTCGCGGTCGGCGCGGTCACGCTCCTGTTCGGTGCGATCGTCGGTTGCGCCAAGGACGACATCAAGAAGGCCCTGGCCGGGTCCACCATGTCGCAGATCGGCTATATGATCCTGGCCGCCGGGCTCGGCCCGATCGGCTATGTCTTCGCGATCATGCACCTGGTGACCCACGGCTTCTTCAAGGCGGGGCTCTTCCTCGGGGCCGGTTCGGTCATGCACGCCATGAACGACGAGGTCGACATGCGCAAGTACGGCGGCCTGCGAAAGTACATGCCGATCACCTTCATCACCTTCGGGCTCGGCTATCTCGCGATCATCGGCTTCCCCGGGCTGTCCGGCTTCTGGTCCAAGGACAAGATCATCGAGGCGGCGTTCGCCAAGGGCGGCACCGAGGGCTGGATCCTCGGCGGCGCGGCCCTGCTGGGCGCGGCCATCACCGCGTACTACATGACGCGGGTGATGCTCCTGACCTTCTTCGGCGAGAAGCGCTGGGGCACCACGCCCTCGCCCGAGGAGCCCAGCGCCGAGCCCGCCGCCGAGTCGGCCGGGGCGCACGCCGAGCCGCATCCGCACGAGTCGCCCTCGTCCATGACCATCCCCATGATCGTCCTGGCCGTGGGATCGGTCTTCGCGGGCGGGCTGTTCAGCGTGAACGACGCGTTCCTGAAGTGGCTGGAGCCGGTCACCGGCCACAGCCACGGCGACTCCCCGCTCAGCGCCGCGGCGGTCACCGCCGGGACGATGGTGGTGCTGGTGATCGGTGTCGCCCTCGCCTGGGCGCAGTACGGACGCCGGCCGGTGCCGCGGACCGCCCCCCGCGGATCGCTGCTCACCCGGGCCGCCCGGCGCGATCTGCTCCAGGACGACTTCAACCATGTCGCGCTCGTCAAACCAGGCCAGTATCTGACCCGCGGTCTGGTCTACGTCGACCACAAGCTGGTCGACGGGGTGGTCAACGGCACCGCGGCCTCCGTCGGCGGGCTCTCCGGCCGGCTGCGAAAGCTGCAGAACGGCTATGCCCGTACGTACGCGGTCTCGATGTTCGGCGGTACGGCGGTGCTCATCGCCGCGACCCTGCTGATGAGGGCGGTCTGAGTCATGTCATTTCCCCTGCTGACGGCCATGGCCGTGGTACCCGCGCTCGGCGCGGTGGCCACCGCCGCCGTGCCCGCCGCCCAGCGCGCCGCCGCCAAGTGGGTGGCGCTGGGCTTCTCCCTGGTCACCCTCGCCCTCGCGGCGATCGTGCTGGTCCGCTTCGACCCCGGCGGCGCCCGCTTCCAGCTCACCGAGTCCCACGCCTGGATCAAGGACTTCGGCGTCCGCTACGAACTGGGCGTGGACGGGATCGCGGTCGCGCTGATCGCGCTCACCGCCGTGCTCATCCCCTTCATCATCCTGGCGGGCTGGCATGACGCCGATCCGCTGGAAGGCGCCCGCCCCAACCGCCGCTGGCGGCCCACCCAGGGCTTCTTCGCGCTGATCCTGATGGTCGAGGCGATGGTGGTGATCTCCTTCGAGGCCACCGACGTCTTCCTCTTCTACATCTTCTTCGAGGCCATGCTGATCCCGATGTACTTCCTCATCGGGGGCTTCGGGGACCGCGCCGGGGGCCGCTCCGAGGAGGAGACGGCCACTCAGCGCTCGTACGCCGCGGTGAAGTTCCTGCTCTACAACCTGGCGGGCGGGCTGATCATGCTCGCCGCGGTGGTCGGTCTGTACGCGGTCACCGCCGATCAGCTCGGCACCGGCACCTTCTCGCTCCAGGAGATCGTCCAGGCGCGGGCGGGCGGCCATCTGGACATGGCGACCAGCACCGAGCGGCTGCTCTTCCTCGGCTTCTTCTTCGCCTTCGCGGTGAAGGCGCCGCTGTGGCCGCTGCACACCTGGCTGCCCAACGCGATGGGGGAGTCCACCGCCCCCGTCGCCGTGCTGATCACCGCGGTGGTCGACAAGGTCGGCACCTTCGCGATGCTCCGCTTCTGCCTCCAGCTCTTCCCGGAGGCCAGCAAGTGGGCCACCCCGGCGATCATGATCCTGGCGCTCATCAGCATCATCTACGGAGCGCTGCTGGCGATCGGCCAGCGGGACATCAAGCGGCTGATCGCCTATGCCTCGATCTCCCACTTCGGCTTCATCATCCTGGGCATCTTCGCGATGACCACCCAGGGCCAGGGCGGCGCCACCCTCTACATGGTCAACCACGGCGTCTCCACGGCCGCGCTGATGCTGGTGGCCGGGTTCCTGATCACCCGGCGCGGTTCGCGGCTCATCGCCGACTACGGCGGGGTGCAGAAGGTCGCCCCGGTGCTCGCCGGCACCTTCCTGATTGGCGGGCTCGCCACCCTCTCGCTGCCCGGGCTCGCGCCGTTCATCAGCGAATTCCTGGTGCTGGTCGGCACGTTCAGCCGCTACCCGGCGTTCGGCGTGATCGCGACCGTCGGAATAGTGCTGGCGGCGCTCTACGTCCTGATCCTCTACCAACGCACCATGACCGGTCCGGTGAAGGCCGAGGTGCGGTCCATGCCCGATCTGCGGGTGCGTGAGCTGGTCGTCGTGGCCCCGCTCATCGCGCTGCTGATCTTCCTCGGGGTCTATCCGAAGCCGCTGGCCGACATCGTCAACCCGGCGGTCGACCACACGATGTCCGTGGTGGACAAGAAGGATCCCAAGCCCGATCACCCCGTGACCGATGCGGGCTGGTTCAGCTACAGCCCGATGCCCGAGGGCGCCAACCACGGCGGTGCCCCCCACGACGGTGCTTCCGGAGGTGCCAAGTGACCCACGCGGCCACTGTCCACAGCCTGTGGACAACAGCGGCGGCGGCGCCCGACAAGATCCCGTCGCCCGATATCGAGTACGGGCAGCTGTCGCCCACGCTGATCGTGCTGGGCGCCGCGATCGTCGGCGTCCTGATCGAGGCGCTCCTTCCGCGCCGCCAGCGGTACGTGGCGCAGCTTTTCGTCTCGGTGGTCGCCCTGGCCGCGGCCTTCGCCGCCGTGATCGGCCTCGCCGCCGGTGACTACGGCACCAGCAAGGCCCGTGTCGCGGCCATGGGCGCGATCGCGGTCGACGGACCGGCGCTCTTCCTGCAAGGGACCATTCTCCTGGTGGCGCTGGTGGCGGTGTTCACCTTCGCCGAGCGGCGGCTGGATCCGGTGGTGCACGGCAACCGCGTCGACTCCTTCGCGGCCCAGGCCGCCGCCGTGCCCGGCGGCGACGCCGAAAAGGCCGCGGTCAAGGCGGGGTTCACCACCACCGAGGTCTTTCCGCTGGTCCTCTTCGCGGTCGGCGGCATGCTGGTCTTCCCGTCCGCCAACGATCTGCTGACGCTCTTCGTGGCGCTGGAGGTCTTCTCCCTGCCGCTGTACATCCTGTGCGCGCTGGCCCGGCGCCATCGCGCGCTGTCGCAGGAGGCCGCGGTCAAGTACTTCCTGCTGGGCGCCTTCTCCTCGGCGTTCCTGCTCTTCGGCATCGCCCTGCTGTACGGCTACGCGGGCACGGTCGCCTACTCCGGGATCGCGGACGTCGTCGACGGCCAGGTCAGGAACGTCACCCCGGCGCTCGCCGGGACCATGGGCAATGACGCGCTGCTGCTGATCGGCGGGGCGATGGTGCTGATGGGGCTGCTGTTCAAGATCGGCGCCGTGCCGTTCCACATGTGGACCCCCGACGTCTACCAGGGCGCCCCCACCCCGGTGACCGGCTTCATGGCGGCGGCCACCAAGGTCGCGGCCTTCGGCGCGCTGCTGCGGCTGCTGTACGTGGTGCTGCCGGGACTGCGCTGGGACTGGCGGCCGGTGATGTGGGGCGTCGCCATCGTCACCATGCTGGGCGGCGCGATCGTGGCCATCACCCAGACCGATGTGAAGCGGCTGCTGGCGTACTCCTCGATCGCCCACGCCGGGTTCATCCTGGCCGGTGTCATCGCCACCACGCCCGACGGCATCTCCTCCGTCCTCTTCTACCTCGCCGCGTACTCCTTCGTGACCCTCGGCGCCTTCGCGGTGGTCACCCTGGTGCGGGACGCGGGCGGCGAGGCCACCCACCTGTCCAAGTGGGCCGGACTCGGCCGCCGTTCGCCCCTGGTGGCCGCCGTCTTCGCGGTCTTCCTGCTGGCCTTCGCCGGTATCCCGCTGACCAGCGGCTTCGCCGGGAAGTTCGCGGTCTTCAAGGCGGCGGCCGACGGTGGGGCGGGCGCGCTGGTGGTGGTCGGTGTGATCTCCTCGGCGGTCGCCGCGTTCTTCTATATCCGGGTGATCGTGCTGATGTTCTTCAGCGAGCCGCGCACGGACGGCCCGTCCGTGGCCGTGCCGAGCCCGCTGACCTCGTCGGCCATCGCGATCGGCGTGGCGGTCACGCTCGTCCTGGGCGTCGCCCCGCAGTACTTCCTGGACCTCGCGAGCCAGGCGGGCGTCTTCGTCCGCTAGCCATTCCCACCCCGCCCCTTCTCGTACCAGGGGGCTCCCTGGCCCCCGGCCGGGCACGGCCACCGAGACGGTGCCCGTGCCCGGCCGGAGTCATTCCCCGCCCCTTCCCGGACGCAGGGGCGCGTAGGTCCCGGTGTGGGAGGCGCAATTACAGCCCCTCCGGCGATTGAGGAGCGGGGTCCGGGGCGGAGCCCCGGCGGGGGCCCGGGGGCGGAGCCCCCCCTGAAAACGGGGTCTGGGGGGCGGCGCCCACAGTTTCGGGAAGGGGCGGGATGGGGGCAGCCCGCCGCAGGCGCGACCCTGGGCCGCCGCCTTGGCCGCGTCGGCACGGACATCCGCGTCCGGATCGGAGCGGACCGAGAACAGGGCCTCCCGACCCGGACCCCCGGCTCCCGCTCCGCCAGCGGCCGCAGCGCCGGCACCGCCGCCTTACGGACGTCAGCGTGCGCGTCGCCCAGCGCACGGGCCAACGCCGGGCCGCCGAGCCCCGGCCCGGCGGCGGACGGCGCCGTCGCCGCCCCCTTCCGCACCTGCCAGGCGGCATTGCCCAGCGCCGCCACCGTCTCGGCGTCCAGCGGCGCCGGGCACCCCGCCGAGGCCAGGGCCTCCAGGGCGGTGGCCCGGACAAGGACGTCCGGGCCACCCCCGTGGGTTTCGTCGCGGCCTCCGGGGCGGCGGTCGCGGCCTCCGGGACGGCGGCCTCGATGGCCGGGCCCATGTCCCACGCGCGGCCGGGTCCGCGGTTGGCGGGGGTCCTCACCTCCAGCTCCGCGGCGGCCGGTTCGGTGAGGTGATGAGAACGAAGATCAGGGGCAAACCAGACACGGTCCGGCGGGGGCCCGCGATCTATCAGACCTACTCATCTGGTCTCCGGCCAGCTGGTCGCCGAGTTCAGTGCGACGGTAGACCACGCGGCGGCCGACTCGTGTACCGACTACCAGTTCCGCCTCCCGTAACACGGCCAGGTGACCGCCGATCGTGCCGAGCGACTGACCCAGTTGCGCGGCGAGTTCGCTGCTGGTCGCCGGGCGTTCCAGTTCACGCAGAATCGTGGCGCGGCCTGGGCCGAGCAAGCGGGCGAGCGCGCGGGCGGGGCGGCCCGGGCCGGCCGTCTCACCGGCACCGCGTGCCGGATAGACGAGTGCGTATGGGCCTGACGGCCCCTTGCACAGCCAGCTGCCGCGTTGTTTGGTGACCGGGACGAAGAGCATGCCGTCGGCGCCGACGATGCGGTCCGGCCCCGGGCGGTCGCTGAAGCGGATCGCGTCCGCGCCGACCCAGGCGCTGCGACGGCTCATCTGCTGCAGGGCCCGCGGCCAACCGTACGCAGCGAGTAGACCCGCACGGTAGGTGACGTCGCGTTCGAGCAGCGTCCGGCGCCGCGGCCATTCGTCGGCGAGGTGGTCACGCCAGACGTCGCGGAATAGTTCGGCCGTGCGGGTCGACCAGTCGCGCCCGGAGAGCCAGGCCAGGTTGTGGTCCTTCCAGCTGTGAGCCACCGCCTTCTCCAAGCCGTGTCGCACCGTCTCGTCCGGTATCAGTACGACCTCGGCGAGTTCGGACTCCAGCGTAGTGCCCATGCCCCCGATCGGCGGCAGCGTGAGGTGGTCAGGGAGGTACTTCGTCGAGCCGATGAGCCGGACCAGGCCCTTGGCGAAGGGGTCCGCGTTCAGCCGGGCACGGAACACCGCCTGATGGCGGCCGTGCCAGGCGGACAGCCACGGGTCCGTACAGGGCCGGCTGAGGACGATCATCGAGCCCAGCGTCTCCGCGAGCGGCGACAGGGCGAAGCGTGATCGCGACAAGGCCATCGAGTCCAAGCGCAGCAGCACCATCCGTCCATCGGCCCTTTCCCCATGGCTCTTCTTTCGCCCTCTGCCGAAACGATAGTGTCCGCCCGCACCGGTCCCGCAGACTCCAGCGGTGCTTCCTCCCCTTCTGCGGCAGACAGACTTCCGCTGGTTCTTCACCGGACAGCTTGTGTCGCTGCTCGGCAGCTCGATGGCGCCCGTCGCGCTGTCCCTCGCGGTGCTCAACGCGTCGGGCCGGGCCGGCGACCTCGGTGCGGTGCTGGCCGCGCGCATGGTGCCGCTGCTCGTCTTCCTCCTCATCGGGGGCGCCACCGCCGACCGCCTGCCGCGGCGGACCGTCCTGGTAGCCGCCAGCCTCGGCTCCGCGCTCACCCAGGGCTGTGTCGCCGCGGTCCTGCTGACCGGTCACTACTCACTGCCCGTGGTGGCCGGGTTGGAGTTCCTCAACGGGGTGCTCGCCGCATTCACCACGCCCGCGCTGCGCGGACTGGTCCCGGAGCTGGTCGCCAAGGGCGAACTCCGGCAGGCCAACTCGCTGCTGGCCTCCGTGCGCAACGGCACCAAGGTCTTCGGGCCGAGCATCTCAGGACTGCTGGTTGTCGCGGTCGGCGGCGGACCGGCCATCGGCTTCGACGCGCTGACGTACCTGCTGGCTGCCGGCTGCCTCGCCCGGCTCCCGGCCGCCGTGGGGACCACCATCCCTGCGGCACGCCGGGTCACGCTCCGGCGCGACCTGCGCGAGGGATGGGCGCGGTTCCGAGGAACCGGCTGGGTCTGGTCCGTCACCCTCTCCTTCTGCGTGATCAACCTCGTGCAGACCGGTACGTGGCAGGTCCTCGGCCCGGAACTCACCAAGCAGCTCAGCGGCGAGGCGACGTGGGGCTTCCTGCTCAGCGCCCGAGGAGCCGGCATGCTGCTGATGAGCACGTTGATCTATCGGCTCGCGGTCCGGCACCTGCTCCGCGCCGGTCTGCTCGCCTGCGCCCTCGGCGCTCTCCCGCTTCTCGCAATCGGCGCGCAGTTGCGTGAGCCCTGGCTGATCACCGCCGCTTTCCTGGCCGGGCTCGGTACCTCGCTGACGGGGACCGCCTGGGACACCTCCATGCAGGAGCACATCCCATCCCACGTCCTCTCCCGCGTCGCGGCCTACAACGATCTGCTCTCCTACATCTCCAATCCCATCGGCCAGCTCTCTGTCGGCCCGCTCGCGCACGCCTTCGGTGGCTTCGACGTGGCGACCTGCGCCGCCCTCTGCTACGCGGCCGCGGCCCTGCTCCCCCTGGCCTATCCGTCCGTCCGCCGCCTGCCACACGCCCAGACCGAGGTGCCGACGGAGGCACGGGCCGAAGGGCAGGCGGAGGCGCGGTGAGACGGCTCGCCGGGCTTCTGCCTGCGGTTTCGTGTCCGCGGCGGCAAGATCTGCCACGGTGCGCGACGGGCCCCCGGCGCGCCTGCGCGCCAGGGGCCCGGGTGCCGGAGGGGGTCCGGCGCCGTGGTTCAGCCGGTCGGGAGGTCGGTCGGCACATCGGTCGGAAGGCCGGAGGGCAGCGACGTCGGCAGGCCCGAGGGGAGGTCGCCGGGCGATGTCGCCTTGATGAACGTGTCGTTCTTGGCGAGCGCGTCCCAGTCGACCGTGAGAGTCTTGCCGTCCGCGCTCGCGGTGACCTTGCCCGCGCTGCGGTCGGTGTTTCCGTCGGCGCACTTGAGCATGAGCATCTTCCCGCCCATGTCGGCGTACTCGCCGTTGCAGATGTGCTTGTCGGCCATCAGGACGGCCTTCTTGCCGCTGATGGACAGGATGACGGCCCCCTCACCGGCCTTCGCCACATAGGTGCCGGAGACCTTCGTGTCCGCGCCCCCCTCCGCCGGGGCGCTCGACGCGGAGGAGGGGTCCTTGGATGTGTCCTTCTTGTCGTCGCCACCGTCGCTGCCGCATGCGGTCAGCAGCAGGGCGGCCGCCGCCGCCGTGCCGGCGATGCTCACTGCCTTCTTCACGTGCTTCTCCTCGATCGTCCGGGATCGTCAGGGCAGGAGCACGACAAATTAGCAGCCGCGTCAGGGCGCGGCCGGGACCACCTGGCCGGTCACCTCGCCCAGGCCGATACGGGTCCCCTGCGGGCCCGGCGCCCAGGCCGTGACGGTCACCTCGTCGCCGTCCTCCAGGAAGGTGCGGGCGCCGTCGGGGAGCCGCAGGGGGTCGCGGCCGCCCCAGGTGAGTTCGAGGAGACAGCCGAGCTCGTCCGGGCGCGGACCGCTGACCGTTCCGGAGGCGAAGAGGTCGCCGGTGCGCAGCGAGGCGCCGTTCACCGTCAGATGGGCGAGCTGCTGGGCCGCGGTCCAGTACATGGCGGAGAAGGGCGGGCGGGAGATCGGGTGGCCGTTGAGCGCGACCTCCAGGCGCAGATCGAGCCCGCCGGGCTCGGCGGCGCTGTCGTCCAGGTAGGGGAGGGGCGGGACGTCGCGGGCGGGAGGGCCGGTACGGGCCGCGACGAGGGCGTCCAGCGGGGTGACCCACGCGGCGAGCGAGGTGGCGAAGGACTTGCCGAGGAAGGGGCCGAGCGGGCGGTACTCCCACGCCTGGATGTCGCGCGCGGACCAGTCGTTGAGCAGACAGACGCCGAAGACGTGGTCGTGGAACCCGGAGAGCGGCACCGGTGTATTCACAGTGGAAGGGGCGCCGACGACGAAGGCCACCTCCGCTTCGAAGTCGAGGCGCAGGGAGGGGCCGAAGACCGGAGTGGGGGAGGAAGCGTGTGGTGCGGAGGTATCGGCCGGGGGCAGATGCTGGCCCTGCGGGCGGACGATGGGCGTGCCCGAGACGAGGATGGTGCCGGCCCGGCCGTGGTAGCCGATCGGCATGTGCTTCCAGTTGGGGGTGAGCGCATCGCCGTCGGGGCGGAAGATCCTGCCCGTGTTGGTGGCGTGGTGCTCGCTCGCATAGAAGTCGGCGTAGTCGGCCACCTCGAAGGGGAGATGGAGCGCCACGGTGGGGAGGGGATGCATCAGGGGCTCGATGGTCGAGCGGTGCGCGGGGTCGGTGAGCCAGTCGAGCACCTCGGCGCGCACGGCCTGCCAGACCGGGCGGCCGGCGGCCATCAGCGGGTTGAGGGTGTCGGCGCCCAGCGGCTCGGCGTGCGGGGAGGCGGTGGCGGCCGCGGCGGCGCCCACGTCCAGCACATGGTTTCCGTAGCGCACCCCGATTTTCCGCAGCTGAGGAGCGTGCGGCGCGGTGAAGACGCCATAGGGGAGGTTGTGCGGGCCGAAGGGGTCGCCTTCGGGCAGGTCCAGCGGGGATCGCTGCGGCATCGGGGCTGCCTCGCCTTCTCCTCGTCACTGTGGGACGCAGCACACCCTAAGGCGCGGGGAGCGCGGGGAAGGCCCAGGGCAATGCGGGTGGCCGGGGCAGCGCCGGAGGGCCTGCACCGGCCGGTGACCGGCCCCGCTCGACGGCCGGTCCGGCGGACCGTCCGGCGGCCCGGCCGGGCGGATGGAAGAGGTCCGGTCGGGCGGACGGGTGGGGTCCGGGGCATGAATGATCTGCTGCGATCGCGGTACTGCGATGTGAAGCGGTCGGTTCGGGAGAGAACGGTGAGAGGCGCACAAGGCGGGAAGGCGCCCACAGTGATTGATACCCGACCGGATACGCTGCCTGTTGGTGGAGGCAGCGACACATCGACATTCGCGTCATTCGTAGGCAGACAGGAGTACCCCGTGAGCTTCGTCGGGCCCTTGGGGTTGAGCGTGCGGGACCGGACTCTGGAAGCCGACACCCAGGCGGGGCTGACGGCGGTCGAAGAGGGCCTGCTGGAGGCCACCAAAAGCGATGTCCCCTTCATCACGGAGGCCGCCCAGCATCTGGTGCGGGCCGGAGGGAAGCGGTTCCGGCCCCTGCTGGTGCTGCTGGCCGCGCAGTTCGGTGACCCCCACGCGCCAGGAGTGGTGCCCTCGGCGGTGGTCGTCGAGCTCACCCATCTGGCGACGCTGTACCACGACGATGTGATGGACGAGGCGGAGGTGCGGCGCGGCGTCTCCAGCGCCAACGCCCGCTGGGGCAACTCGGTGGCGGTCCTCACCGGCGACTTCCTCTTCGCCCGCGCCTCGCACATCCTGGCCGACCTCGGCCCCGAGGCGGTGCGGATCCAGGCCGAGGCGTTCGAGCGGCTGGTCACCGGCCAGATCCTGGAGACGGCGGGCCCCCGCGACGGCCGTGACCCGGTCGAGCACTACCTGGATGTGCTCGCCGGCAAGACGGGCTCCCTGATCGCCGTCTCCGGCCGGTTCGGCGCGATGATGTCGGGCGCCGACGAGAGCATCATCAGCATCCTCACCCAGTACGGCGAGCGGCTCGGCATGGCCTTCCAGCTCGCCGACGACGTACTGGACATCGCCAGCGACAGCCATGAGTCCGGTAAGACCCCCGGCACCGATCTGCGCGAGGGCGTGGCCACCCTGCCCGTGCTGTATGCGCGGGAGCAGGCCGAGGCGACCGGTTCGGCCGAGGACCGCGGGCTGTGCGCGCTGCTCGCGGGCGATCTCACCGATGACGCGCGCCATGCCGAGGTGCTGCGGCGGCTGCGTGCCCATCCGGCGCTGGAGCGGGCCCGCCGGGTCACGGTCCGCTATGCGGCGGAGGCCCGTTCGATGCTGGCGCCGCTGCCCGAGGGCCCGGCGAAGGCGGCCCTCGAGGGGCTGTGCGACGCGGTGGTCCACCGGGCCGGGTGACCCCCCGCCCGGCGCCCGTTCCACCCCGATCCGCCGCTGACCCCGGGGAGACTGCCCCTGACTCCCGGTGGAGCGGTGTCATACCCGAGCAGTACGCCGAGGTGATCCTGCGGGCTGACGCGCCACGTCGAACGATTTGGTGGGATGAAAAGACCACCACATGGCGGGATCGGGTGACAATGGCCCGAGAGGTGGACGAGTGCAAGCTGACGAACCGCCGCCGACGACGGAGGTAGAGCACACATGGCACGGATCCGACCGACACAGGTCGCCGACGACGGCTTCTGGGATGAAGAGCGGCCATCACGAGGGAAGAAGGCCGCCCGGTACGCCGCTCCGGTAGCCGTCGCGGGCATCGCGGCGGCGACCATAGGACTGGTCCCGGCGCTCGCCAGCACCGGCGACCCCGATCTGCCGAAGATCTCGGCGCAAGAGCTCATCAGCAAGATGGCGGCATCGGACGCCCAGCAGATGTCCGGGTCGGTGAAGATCACCACCGATCTGGGCATCCCCTCGCTCCCCGGCGGTGGCTCCATCGCCGACCTCAGCGGGGCGCGGGGCGGTGACGCGTCCGCCGCGCCCGAGTCCAAGCTGATGGAGCTGATCTCCGGCAGCCACACCCTGCGGGTGGCCGCCGACGGCCCCGACAAGCAGCGGGTGTCGATCGTCGAGAACGCCGCCGAGTACAGCATGATCCACAACGGCGACGACGTCTGGGCGTACGACAGCGGGAGCAACTCCGCCTACCACGCCACCGCCCCGAAGGACGCGAAGGCCAAGGGCGACCACCGGCAGGAGGTGCCGGAGGACCTGCGGGACGCCACGCCCCAGGAGCTGGCCAAGACGGTGCTCTCCTCCGTGGACGACACCACCGATGTGACCGTCGACGGCACCTCCCGGGTCGCCGGGCGGGACGCCTACGACCTGCTGATCAAGCCCAAGCAGAACAGCGACTCCACGATCGGGTCCGTCCGCATCGCGGTGGACGCGGACAACGGTGTCCCGCTGAAGTTCACGCTCTCCCCGAAGAGCGGCGGCAAGGCGATCGTCGACGTGGGCTTCACCAAGGTGGACTTCGGCAAGCCCAAGGCGAGCACCTTCGACTTCACGCCGCCCAAGGGCGCCAAGGTCACCGAGGAGCCCAAGGCCGACCGCAAGCACGCTCCGAAGGACTTCGGTGGCAAGGACTTCAAGGACGCCCAGGGCGCCCTGTCCGGGCTGAAGGTCGTCGGCGAGGGCTGGGACTCGGTTGCCCGGCTCGACACCCCCGGCGGCGCCGCTGCACCCGGCGGCGACAGCGGCCCGGGCGCTGCCTCCGGCCTCCTCGGCGGCTTCGGCAAGGAGGTCAAGGGGAAGTTCGGCTCGGGCACCGTGGTCAGTACCCGGCTGGTGAACGCGCTGCTCACCGACGACGGCAAGGTGTTCGTCGGCGCGGTCGACAAGGACGCCCTGGTCAAGGCCGCCAACGCGGCCAAGTGAGCCCACTGGGCGCATAGGGCGCGCTGACGGACGACGTAGGGCGCGGATACGACGGAGAACGAAGGGGAGCCCGTGGAGCAGCGGTCCACCGAGGGGGACGACGCCGCGGTGGAGACCCGCGGGCTCACCAAGCGCTACCGGGGCGGACAGCTCGCGGTCGACGCGCTGGATCTGTCCGTGCCGCGGGGCAGTGTCTTCGGCTTCCTCGGGCCCAATGGCTCGGGGAAGACGACGACCATCCGCATGCTCATGGGCCTGATCGAGCCCACCTCGGGCAGGGCCAGGCTGCTCGGCGAGCCGATGCCGCGCGCCGCCCGGAGCGTGCTGCCCAGGGTGGGCGCCCTCATCGAGGGCCCCGCCCTGTACCCCTTTCTGACCGGCCGCGACAATCTGCTGCGCTACGACGCGGCCGACCCCACCGCCGACCCCCGCACCCGCGCACCCCGCGTGGCGGCCGCCCTGGACCGGGTCGGGCTGGCCGCCGCGGCCGGGAAGAAGGCCCGCGCGTACTCGCTCGGCATGAAGCAGCGCCTGGGCCTGGCCGCCGCGTTGCTCCAGCCGCGAGAGCTGCTGGTGCTGGACGAGCCGACCAACGGCCTCGATCCGCAGGGCATGCGCGAGATCCGCGCCCTGGTGCGCGAGCTGGCCGAGGAGGGCACCACCGTCTTCCTCTCCTCCCATCTCCTCGATGAGATCGAACAGGTGTGCACGCACGCCGCCGTGATGGCCCAGGGCCGTCTGATCACCCAGGGCACGGTGGCCGAGCTGGCGGCGGGCAGCCGCGGCCGGCTGGCCGTCACCACCCCGGACCCGGTGGACGCGGTCCGGGTGCTCAAGGAGCACGGGGTGACGGATCTGGTGGTCCTGGACGAGCGCGTCTCCGGCGAGCTGCCGGTGCCCGGCCCCGGCGTGGAAGACGCACCGCTGGAGCTGGCCGATCTCAACGCCGCCCTGGTACGCGCCGGGGTGCGGGTCCGGGCCTTCGGGGCCGAACGCGCCTCGCTCGAGGACGCCTTTGTCGCGCTGACCGGGGAGGGCTTCGATGTCGCGGGCTGACGAAACGAGGATGGCCGATGCTGGCGTACCAGAGACGGCCCACACTGGCGTACCGGCCGACAGGGCCGCGAACCCGCCACGCCCGAGCCCCCTGTGGGCCCTGGCGCTCTTCCGTTCCGAGCTGACCACCACCCTCCGCCGCTGGCGGACCCTGGCCCTGCTCGGGGTGCTCGCGCTGATCCCGATCCTCATCGGCGTCGCGGTGAAGATCGAGACGAGCGACGGTGGCAGTTTCGGCGGCGGCCGTGGGGAAGAGGGGGTGGGCCCCGCCTTCTTCCCCCAGATCACCAACAACGGGATCTTCCTGGTCTTCGCGTCACTGGCGGCGACGCTGCCGGTCTTCCTGCCGATGGTGATCGGTGTGATCGCCGGTGACGCCATCGCCGGTGAGGCGGGCTCCGGGACGCTGCGCTATCTGCTGGTCGCTCCCGCCGGGCGGACCCGTCTGCTGCTGGCCAAATTCACCACCACCATGGCCTTCTGCCTGATCGCGACGCTGGTGGTGGCCCTCTCGAGCCTGGTGACGGGGGCGCTGCTGTTCCCGCTCGGCGATGTCACGCTGATCTCGGGCATCACCGTCTCGTTCGAGGAGGCGCTGCTCCGGGCGCTCGGCGTGGCCGCCCTGGTGGCCCTGTCGCTGGTGGGGATCGCCACGGTGGGGCTGTTCATCTCCACCCTCACCAACAGCGGGATCGCGGCCATGGCCACGACCGTGGGACTGGTGGTCACCGCGCAGATCCTCGACACCATCCCGCAACTGCACGCGATCCACCCGTACCTCTTCCCGCACTACTGGCTCAGCTTCGCCGATCTCCTCCGTGAGCCGGTCTACTGGGACGAGCTGGTCAAGAATCTGGGCTTGCAGGGGCTGTACGTGGCCGTGTTCGGCTCGGCGGCCTGGGCCCGGTTCACCGCGAAGGACATCACGGCCTGAGTGGCTTGGGCGACCTGGGCGACCTGGGCGGCCGGAGCCGGTGGAGCCGAACACGGCAGCACAGCACATCATCCGGGATCAGGCGCCGCCGAGCGTCCAGACCGCGTAGGCGATGGCGTCGCTGTTGCGGTCCAGGGCGGTGTCGTCGATGTTGCTCGAGGTGTCGCAGGAGCGGTGGTAGCAGCGGTCGAACGCCTGACCGGAGGTGCCGCCCCACTTCTGGGCCTGGGCGGCGGTCTTGATGTAGTCGGCGCCGCTGAAGAGGCCGCCCACCGGGATGCCCTTGTTCTTGAACGGCGCGTGGTCGGAGCGGCCGTCGCCCTCGGTCTCGATCTCGGTGGGCACGCCCTTGGCGGAGAAGAACGCCTTGAAGACCGACTCGATCCCGGGGTCGTCGTCGTACACGAAGTAGCCGGGGTTGGGCGAGCCGATCATGTCGAAGTTGAGATAGCCGTCGATCTTCGCCCGTTCGGACGACGGCAGGTTGTTGATGTAGTAGGTCGAGCCGACCATCCCCCGCTCCTCGGCGCCCCACCAGGCGAACCGCAGATGTTTGGTGGGCTTCGCGCCCTGGCGGGCCACGGTGAGCGCGGTCTCCAGGATCCCGGCGGAGCCCGAGCCGTTGTCGTTGATCCCGGGGCCCGCGGTGACGGAGTCGAGGTGGGCGCCGGAGAACACCACGTTGTTGGTGTCGCCGCCGGGCCAGTCGGCGATGAGGTTGTAGCCGGTGGCACCGCCGGAGGTGAACTGCTGCACGGTGGTGGTGTATCCGGCGGCGTCCAGCTTGCCCTTGATGTAGTCGAGCGACGCCTTGTAGCCGGGGCGGCCATGGGCGCGGTTGCCGCCGTTGGCGGTGGCGATGGACTGCAACTGGGTCAGATGGGCCTTCACATTGGCCACGGAGATGTCGGGCGCCGCGAGGGCGGTACGGGCGTCCGCCGTGTGCCGTGCCGATGCGGCGGCGGAGGTGGCGGGGGCGGCCGAGACCAGGGCGGCGACCGCCGTACCGGCGGCGGCCATGGCGGCCGTACGCCGTATCAGGGATCTTCGGGGGCGGGTTTGCGCGCAGGAGGACATAGGGGGCTCCGGTTCCGAACGTGGACAGGACGGAATGACGTGACGCTGTGTGGTGCACGTGCCCGTGGGGCGGTGGAGCGGTGAACGTGCTGATGCTCCGGGCGCGGCTGACTCCGCGTCAAGGGCGGAAACCGGACATCACCCGCCGGATATCGGTCCCGGCCGGAGATCGGACACCGCGGCGTCCGGAACCACATCGGCCTCCACTGTCGCCGACAGCGCCCCCGCCCGCGCGGCGGCGTCGGCCAGCGCCCGCCGCGCCCGCCGGGCGGTGCGCAGCGCGTCCCAGGTCAGCAGCGCGAGTGCGAGCCAGACGAGGGCGAAGCCCGCCCACCGTTCGGGTGGCATCGACTCGTGGAAGACGGCGAGCCCGAGGATGAACTGGAAGGTCGGCGCCACGTACTGGAGCATCCCGATCGTCGACAGCGGCAGCCGCACCGCCGACGCCCCGAAGCAGATCAACGGCAGCGCCGTGACGAAGCCGCAGCTCGCCAGCAGCGCGGCGTGCCCGGCGCCCTCGCTCGCGAACGTGGCTCCGCCGTGCGCCCCGAGCCAGATCAGGAAGCCGAGCGCGGGCAGGAACTGTACGGCGGTCTCGGCGGCCAGCGACTCCAGCCCGTCGAGACCGACCCGCTTCTTGGCCAGCCCGTATGTCGCGAAGCTGAAGGCGAGGGTGAGCGCGATCCACGGCGGCTTGCCGTAGCCCACCGTCAGCACGGCCACGGCCAGCACTCCGACGCCGACCGCCGCCCACTGCGCGGGCCGCAGCCGCTCACGCAGCAGCAGCACCCCGAAGGCGATGCTGACCAGCGGATTGATGAAGTATCCGAGCGCGGTCTCCACCACATGCCCGCTGTTGACGCCCCAGATGTACAGACCCCAGTTGACCGAGATCACGGTCGCGGCGAGCGCGATCATACCCAGCCGCCGGGGCTGCCGCAGCAGCGGCCGTATCCAGCTCCAGCGGCGCAGCACCAGCAGCACCAGACCGACGGCCGCCAGGGACCACACCATCCGGTGGGCGAGGATCTCCATCGCCGCGGCGGGCTCCAGCAGCGGCCAGAAGAGCGGCACCAGACCCCAGATGCCGTACGCCGCGAAGCCGTAGAGGAGACCGGCGCGATCGACGCGGTCCTGCTGGTTCTGCGGCGTCACGGCACCCTCCCCGACGGCATGACGAACCCCCCGGCGGGCCCGTTCCGAGGGTCCGAAGGTAGCGCTGGTGAGGCCCGCCTGTCATTCCCGTATCGGAATACGGTGATGACAGGCGGGCCGCGGTGCGTACGGGGCGGGTCAACCCTTCAGCGCGGCCGCCACCGAGTCCGCGATGGGCGTGGTCGGACGGCCTATGAGCCGGGACAGCTCACCCGGGGTGGCGTCCAGCCGGCCGCGCCCGATGGCCGCCTCGACATCGGAGAGGATCACGGCGAGCGGCTCGGGGACGCCCGCGCCGGTGAGGATGGACTGGTACTCGGTGGGGGAGACGGCGCCGTAGACGATCTCCTTGCCGGACTGCCGGGCGACCACCTCGGCGTACTCGGCGAAGCCCCAGGCGGTGTCGCCGGACAGCTCATACGCCTTGCCCTCGTGGCCCTCACCGGTCAGGACGGCGACGGCGGCCGCCGCGTAGTCGGCGCGCGCGGCGGAGGCGACCCGGCCCTCGCCCGCGGCGCCCACCACGGCGCCGTGCTCCAGGACGGTGGCGAGGTTCTCGGTGTAGTTCTCGTTGTACCAGCCGTTGCGCAGCAGCACGTACGGCAGACCGGAGTCGGTGATCGCCTGCTCGGTGACCTTGTGCTCATCGGCCAGGGAGAAGTCGGCGTCGGGGCCGCCCAGGACGCTGGTGTAGGCGAGCAGCGCGACACCGGCCTCCTTGGCGGCGTCGATCACGGCCTGGTGCTGCGGCACCCGCTGCCCGACCTCGCTGCCGGAGATCAGCAGCACCTTGTCCCCGGCGGCGAAGGCGCCGGAGAGCGTCTCGGGCCGGTTGTAGTCGGCCACATGCAGCCGCACCCCGCGGTCGGCGAGGTCGGCGGCCTTCGCGGTGTCGCGCACGACCGCGGTGATCCGCTCGGCGGGAACCTTCTCCAGCAGCCCTTCGACGACGAGGCGGCCGAGGTGGCCGGTGGCTCCGGTGACGACGATGCTCATATGCGTGACTCTCCTGGTTCGGTATCGGCACACCCACCCTAAGGGAAGCGCTAACCAAAGGAAAGGTACTTCCGGTTAAGTAAGTATGTTCATTCGGGGCCGGGCCGTTCCCGGGGCCCCGGCTCCCCGGTGTCCCTCTCCCCGGGCCCCCGCTCCCCGGCCTCCCGCTCCCGTGCCGCGAGGCTGACGGCGAACGGCAGGATCGTCACCGCGACGCCCGGCAGCCGCTCCAGCGCCTTGGCCAGCGACTCCGCCGTGCCCCGGTGCAGCAGCTTGCCCAGCGGGGAGGCGTAGGTGCGGCGCGGCACCAGCAGGGTCAGCGCGGTCCACCCGTCCTCGGTGGTACGGGCCGCCAGCTCCATCACCGCGTGGCGCAGCCGCCGGTCCGGGCACTCCACGACCTCCAGCGGCACCGTCACCCCCGCCGTGGCCTCCCACCGCGCCATCAGCCGCCGGGCGTGGGTCTCGTCCACCATGAAGTGCACCGCGCGGACCTCGTCGGGCCGCAGCTCATGCGCGTACCGCAGCGCCTTGACCGTCGCGAGGTCGATGCTGTCCGCCAGGACGAAGACCACATGGCGCCGCCAGCGCGGGACGTCGTTCCCGGGGCGCTCCACCGCCTCCAGGGCGGCCGCCTCCGCGCGGTACTCGCGGTTGATCCGGATCAGCGCCCAGACCCCGAGCGGGAAGACCACCACGACCAGCCAGGCGCCCTCGGTGAACTTGGTGATCCCGAAGATCAGCACCACGGCGGCGGAGACCACCGCGGTGATGAGGTTCACCACGACCTTCCATGTCCGCCCCGGCTCCCGGCGCCGCAGGTGATAGGCCGTCATCCCGGACCCGGCCATGGTGAAGGCGGTGAACACCCCGATCGCGTACAGCGCCACCAGCCGGTCCACATTGGCCTCGGTGACCACCAGCAGCGCCAGCGCCACCACGGCCAGCGACACGATCCCGTTGGAGAAGGCCAGCCGGTGGCCGCGCCGGGTCAGCTGCCGGGGCAGAAAGCGGTCCTCGGCCACGAAGCTGGCCAGGAACGGAAAGCCGGTGAAGGGCGTGTTGGCGCCCGTGTAGAGGATGAGCGCGGTCGCCAGCTGGACGAACGCCAGCCCCAGGGCGCCCAGCACCCCGCCGCCGAAGACCAGATGGGCCTCCTGCGCGAGGACGGTCGGGGTGCCGTCCCGGTACGGGATGGCGTGGGTGAAGTGGGCCAGGGCGGAGACCCCGAGGACCAGTGTGCCCAGGACGCAGCTCATCGTGACCAGCGTGCGGCGGGCGTTGCGGCCCTTGGGGTCGCGGAAGACCGAGACGCTGTTGGAGATCGCCTCCAGACCGGTCAGCGAGGAGCCGCCGTTGGCGAACGAGCGCAACACGATGAAGAGCGAGGCGCCGTAGAGCCAGCCGTCGCCCGCGGTGCCGAGGTGCACGGCTCCGGTGGCGTGCACATCGGCGTGCGGCAGCGTCCCGGTGAGTCCCCGGACCACGCCGACCACCAGCATCAGTCCGACGGCGAGGATGAACAGGTAGGCGGGCACCATGAAGACCCGCCCGGCCTCCCGCAGTCCGCGCAGATTCCCGTAGGCGAGGATCAGGATCACCAGGGCGCTGAGGGGCAGTTGGAGATGGTCGATACCGGTCCAGGTGCCGCCGACGAGATGGGCGAAAGAGATGATCGCGTTGGTGCCCGCCGAGACCTGGACCGCGACGGTGACGATGTAGTCCACCAGCAGCGCCACGGACGCGATCTGGGCGACGTCCGGGCCGAAGCTCTCCCGCGCCACCACATACGAGCCGCCCGCCCGGGTGTAGATCATCACCACATCGCTGTAGCAGAGCGTGACCAGCAGCAGCACCAGCAGGATCGCCCCGGTCACCGGGAGGATCATGGTGAACGCCGCGACCCCGATGACCGGCACCAGCACCCGCAGCATCTCCTCGCTGCCGTACGCCGTCGAGGAGATGCAGTCGGAGGCCAGCACGCCCAGCGCGGCCGGGTTGCTCAGCTTCTCTCGCCGGATCCGCTCGGTGACCAGGGGCGGGCCGAGCAGCAGCCGCTTGAGGCGGTAGCCGGGGCGGTCGGGCGGCTGGAGCGGGGCGGCGGTGTCGGCCATGGGCATAGGAGAGCGGGTGCCCGGCCGGGGCGTGGTCAGACGCTCCGGCCGGGCACCCGCCTGTGCCCATATGTACGAACGCGCTCGGTGGGCGCGCTGTACGGGGTCAGCCCACGACGGTCCAGGTGTCGCCGCCCGCGAGCAGCGCGCCGAGGTCGCCCTTGCCCTTGAGCTCCACGGCGTTGTCGAGCTGGTCGGACATCTGGGTGTCGTAGACCGGGCGCTCCACATCGCGCAGCACCCCGATGGGGGTGTGGTGGAGGGTGTCGGCGTCGGCGAGCCGGGTCAGCGCGAACGCCGTGGTGGGCGAGGCCGCGTGGGCGTCGTGCACCAGCACCTGGTGCTCGTTCTCGGCGGTGACGGTGACCACTTCGAGGTCGCCGGTGCGCTGGTTGCGGACGACGCCCTTGGACTGGTCGGTGCCGAAGCGGATCGGCTGCCCGTGCTCCAGCCGGATCACGGCCTCCTGGGCCTGGTCCTTGTCCTTCAGGGCCTCGAAGGCCCCGTCGTTGAAGATGTTGCAGTTCTGGTAGATCTCCACCAGCGCGGTGCCCGGATGGGCCGCCGCCTGCCGCAGCACCTCGGTCAGGTGCTTGCGGTCGGAGTCGACGGTGCGGGCCACGAAGCCCGCCTCGGCGCCGAGCGCGAGCGACAGCGGGTTGAACGGCGCGTCCAGGGAGCCCATCGGGGTCGACTTGGTGATCTTGCCGACCTCGGAGGTGGGGCTGTACTGCCCCTTGGTCAGGCCGTAGATGCGGTTGTTGAAGAGCAGGATCTTCAAGTTCACATTGCGGCGCAGCGCGTGGATCAGGTGGTTGCCGCCGATCGACAGCGCGTCGCCGTCACCGGTGACGACCCACACCGACAGATCGCGGCGGGAGGCGGCCAGGCCGGTGGCGATGGCCGGGGCGCGGCCGTGGATGGAGTGCATCCCGTAGGTGTTCATGTAGTACGGGAAACGCGAGGAGCAGCCGATGCCGGAGACGAAGACGATGTTCTCCTTCGCCAGGCCCAGTTCGGGCATGAAGCCCTGGACGGCGGCGAGGATCGCGTAGTCACCGCAGCCGGGGCACCAGCGGACCTCCTGGTCGGACTTGAAGTCCTTCATCGTCTGCTTGGTGTCGCTCTTGGGAACCAGGGAGAGCGCGTGCCGAGCCGATGCCGCGCCCTCGGCGATGGTGTCAGTCATCGATGGCCTCCTTGAGGGCGGTGGCGAGCTGTTCGGCCTTGAAGGGCAGTCCGCGGACCTGGGTGAACGAGCGGGTGTCGACCAGATAGCGGGCGCGCAGCAGCGTCGCCAGCTGGCCCAGGTTCATCTCCGGCACCACGACCTTCTCGTAACCCTCCAGCACCTTGCCGAGGTTGGCCGGGAAGGGGTTGAGATGGCGCAGATGGGCCTGGGCGATCCGGTCGCCCGCCGTGCGGATACGGCGCACCGCCGCGGTGATCGGGCCGTAGGTGGAACCCCACCCCAGGACCAGGGTGCGGGCGTCGCCGGTCGGGTCGTCCACCTCGATGTCCGGCACCGCGATGCCGTCCACCTTGGCCTGGCGGATGCGGACCATGTGGTCGTGGTTGGCCGGGTCGTAGGAGATGTTCCCCGTGCCGTCCTGCTTCTCGATGCCGCCGATCCGGTGCTCAAGACCGGGCGTTCCGGGCACGGCCCAGGGGCGGGCCAGGGTCTCCGGGTCGCGCTTGTACGGCCAGAAGACCTCGGTGCCGTCGGCGAGGACGTGGTTGGGGCCGGCCGCGAACTGGACGCGCAGATCGGGCAGCTCGCCGACGTCCGGCACCCGCCAGGGCTCCGAGCCGTTGGCCAGATAGCCGTCCGACAGCAGGAACACCGGGGTGCGGTAGGCCAGGGCGATCCGGGCGGCGTCGAGCGCGGCGTCGAAGCAGTCGGCCGGGGTCTTCGGGGCCACGATCGGCACCGGGGCCTCGCCGTTGCGCCCGTACATGGCCTGGAGCAGGTCCGCCTGCTCGGTCTTGGTGGGCAGCCCGGTGGAGGGGCCGCCGCGCTGGATGTCGATCACCAGCAGCGGCAGCTCCAGCGACACCGCGAGCCCGATGGTCTCCGACTTCAGCGCCACACCGGGGCCGGAGGTGGTGGTCACGGCGAGGGAGCCGCCGAAGGCGGCGCCCAGCGCGGCGCCGATCCCGGCGATCTCGTCCTCGGCCTGGAAGCTGCGCACACCGAAGTTCTTGTGCTTGGACAGCTCATGCAGGATGTCCGAGGCCGGGGTGATCGGGTACGACCCCAGGAACAGCGGCAGATCCGCCTGGCGGGAGGCCGCGATCAGCCCGTACGACAGCGCCAGGTTTCCGGAGATGTTCCGGTAGGTGCCGGTGGGGAACGCGGTGGTGGCCGGGGCGACCTCGTAGGAGACGGCGAAGTCCTCGGTGGTCTCGCCGAAGTTCCAGCCCGCCCGGAAGGCGGCCACGTTCGCCTCGGCGATCTGCGGCTTCTTGGCGAACTTCTGGCGCAGGAACTTCTCGGTGTTCTCGGTCGGCCGGTGGTACATCCACGACAGCAGCCCGAGCGCGAACATGTTCTTGCTGCGCTCGGCCTCCTTGCGGGACAGCCCGAATTCCTTCAGCGCCTCGATGGTCAGCGTGGTGAGCGGCACCGGATGGACGCGATAGCCGTCCAGCGAGCCGTCCTCCAGAGGGCTTTGGTCATAGCCGACCTTGGCCATGGGGCGCTTGGTGAACTCGTCGGTGTTGACGATGATTTCCGCCCCGCGCGGCACATCGGGGAGGTTGGCCTTCAGCGCGGCCGGGTTCATCGCCACCAGCACGTTCGGCGCGTCACCTGGTGTGAGGATGTCGTGATCGGCGAAGTGGAGCTGGAAGCTCGACACTCCGGGCAGCGTGCCGGCGGGGGCGCGGATCTCCGCCGGGAAGTTCGGCAGGGTCGACAGGTCGTTTCCGAACGACGCCGTCTCCGAGGTGAACCGGTCACCCGTGAGCTGCATACCGTCACCGGAGTCCCCCGCGAACCGGATGATCACCCGGTCCAGACGGCGGACCTCCTTGCCACCGTCTGCTGATCGCTGTCCCCCGGCGGGCGTCTGCCCGCCCTGCTGATCGGCTGGTTCGGCCTGCTCGGCCGGGCTGCTGACCTGGCTGGTCACTGCTTCGGACCTCCCTTGAGGCGGCGCTCCTGGACAGTCGGTGCCGACCGGTTGTTGTCCCACGACCATCGTACGTCGGTAAGGGTGGCCTTCCTTGGCCGGATCACATGGTGGACGCCGAAAGAAGAACCATATATGTCCTGGTTTGGCATGACGTGTCCCTCCCCCCGTGCTGTCATTTCCGCTGATCCCCCGTTCAGCCTTTGGCCCCGCTTTGGCGCGCGGGAGTCTGCTTTCAGGAATTGAGAGTCTCAGGAATTGAGATAGGTGAGGACGGCGAGCACCCGACGGTGATCCCCGTCACTCGGCGACAGACCGAGCTTCAGGAAGATGTTGCTCACATGCTTCTCGACCGCGCCGTCGCTCACCACGAGCTGCCGGGCGATGGCCGAATTGGTACGGCCCTCCGCCATCAGCCCCAGGACCTCCCGCTCCCTCGGGGTGAGCCCGGCCAGCACATCCTGCTTGCGGCTGCGGCCCAGCAGCTGGGCGACCACCTCCGGGTCGAGCGCCGTGCCACCCTGGGCGACCCGCACCACCGCGTCCACGAACTCGCGCACCTCGGCCACCCGGTCCTTGAGCAGATAGCCCACGCCCCGGCTGTTCCCGGCCAGCAGCTCGGTGGCGTACTGCTCCTCCACGTACTGCGACAGGACCAGCACCGCCAGGCCAGGATGGTCGCGGCGCAGCCGGACGGCCGCCCGCACCCCCTCGTCGGTGTGCGTGGGCGGCATCCGGACGTCGGCCACCACCACATCCGGTGGCGCGCCCTCGTCGGCCAGCTCCCGCACCGACTTGATCAGCGCTTCCGCGTCCCCGACGCCCGCGACCACGTCATGGCCGCGGTCGGTCAGCAGCCGGGTCAGCCCCTCCCGCAGCAGCACCGAATCCTCGGCGATGACCACCCGTACTCTGTCCGCCACGATGCTCGGCCCCCGTTTCACTCGGTTCGTCGGGACCAGCATTACAGGGTTCGGCCGATCGCGTCGCGCAGAACCGGCCGCGTACGGGCCGCGTACGAGTGGAGGGGTGTGCGCCGTCAGCGCCAGGGGGCTGCGCCGTCAGTGCCAGGGTCGTGCGGCGTCAGCGCCAAGGGAGCTCGGCGGTCACCGTGGTCGGGCCGCCCGCCGGGGAGTGGACCACGAGGACCCCGTCCACCGCGTCGATCCGCTCGGCCAGCCCGGCGAGACCCGAACCGGTAGAGGTGTCGGCCCCGCCCCGCCCGTCGTCCGTGATCTGGATCAGCAGCCGGTCCTCGGTGCGCCAGACGTCGACCTCGGCGGTGCGGGCGCCGCTGTGCTTGCTGATGTTCTGGAGCAGCTCGGAGACGGTGAAGTAGACGATGCCCTCGATCGCGGGCGCGGGCCGCTGCGGAAGGTCCACGGTCGCCTTCACCGGGACGGTGCAGCGGGCGGCGAGGGCGGAGAGGGCGGGGTCGAGACCGCGGTCGGTGAGGATCGCGGGGTGGATGCCGCGGGCGAGGTCGCGCAGTTCCTGGAGGGCGAGCTTCACCTCGCCGTGGGCCTCGTCGACCATCTTGGCGGCGGCTTCCGGGTCCTCCTCCAGCTTCTCCTTCGCCAGGCCGAGATCCATGGCGAGGGCGACCAGCCGGGCCTGGGCGCCGTCGTGGAGGTCGCGTTCGATCCGGCGCAGGTCGGCGGCGGCGGTGTCCACCACCGTGCCCCGGTCCGACTCCAGCTCCCAGACCCGGCTCGCCAGCCGGGACGGGCCGAGCAGTCCGGTCACCATGATCCGGTCGACCGAGGTCAGCGCCCGCATGATCCACGGGGTCAGCAGCAGGACCAGCACCCCGGCGGCGCAGGTCACGGCGATCTCGAACGGGGTGTCCAGATAGAAGTTGTGCCCGCGGTCGTCCCCGAAGATCTGTAGACCCGGCTCGTCCAGGTACCGGGGGAAGACCCAGCGCCACAGCGGATAGGTCGCGAAGCCCCAGCCGTAGAAGGTGAACGTCACCGCGAAGCCGAAGGAGAGCACCGCCCACGGCAGATGGACCAGCGCGTAGATCACATGCCGCCAGGAGGTGCCGCTCCTGAGCAGCGCGCCCACCCAGGCGACCGGTCCGCGCCTGCCCCCGCGGCCGCCCCTCCGGCCGAGCACGGGCTCGGGCTCGGCCACCTCCAGCCCCAGCAGCGCCCGCGCGCGGGCCCGCTCGACGACGCCGAGCGCCCGGCAGCCCGCGAGGGCGGCGCCGAGCACCGGGACGCCGAGGAAGGTGATCAGCAGCCCGGCGCCGAGGGCGATCATCGTGACCGTGTAGACGAAGGTGAGGATGGCCATCGGCAGGCTGATCAGGACATAGAGGAACTCGCGCCACACGCGGCCCTGGAACGGCGCCTTCAGCACTGCGGGCACCAGCCGGCCACGGGGCTCGGTCCCCGGCTCGTAGGGGCGGTATGCGGTGGCCATCGTCTCGTCCGTCCTCCGGGGCCTGATCGGTCGCGCTTCTGCGTATCCCCAAGAGTCCCGGAGCGCGGTCGGCCGGGCCATCGGGTGGGTCGGCATCTTCACCGGGGGGTTAGCCCTACCCCGAGGGGTGTGGTCAGGACCTCGAGGGGTGGGGTGTCAGGACCTCATGGGGTGCGGTCAGGACCTCATGGGGTGAGGTCAGGGGCAGGCCGGTGCCAGGCCGGGGGGTCAGGTCAGGGGGTCAGACCTTTCGCCGGGGCCGTGCCACCGCCGCGCCCGCCGCCGACCCGGTCCGGTGGCGCCAGGGCAGCTCGGCGGTCACGGCGGTCGGCCCACCGGACGGCGAGTCCACCACGAACAGCCCGTCCACCGAGCCCAGCCGCTCCGCCAGGCCCGCGAGCCCCGTGCCCCTGTCGGTGGACGCCCCGCCGCGCCCGTCGTCCCGCACCTGGATCAGCAGCCGGTCCTCGGTGCGCCACAGCTCGACCTCGGCGGTCCGGGCGCCGCTGTGCTTGCTGATGTTCTGGAGCAGTTCGGAGACGGTGAAGTAGGCGATGCCCTCGATGGCCGGTGCCGGGCGTTCGGGCAGCTCGACCGACACCTTCACGGGCACGGTGCAGCGGGCCGAGAGCGCGGAGAGGGCGGGGCCCAGGCCGCGGTCGGTGAGGATGGCGGGGTGGATGCCGCGGGCGAGGTCGCGCAGTTCCTGGAGGGCGAGTTTCACCTCGCCGTGGGCCTCGTCGACCATCTTGGCGGCGGCTTCCGGGTCCTCCTCCAGCTTCTCCTTCGCCAGGCCGAGCCCCATGGCGAGGGCGACCAGCCGGGCCTGGGCGCCGTCGTGGAGGTCGCGTTCGATCCGGCGCAGGTCGGCGGCGGCGGTGTCCACCACCGTGCCCCGGTCCGACTCCAGCTCGGCGATCCGCCGCTCCAGCTCGTCGGAGGGGAACAGCAGCCCGCGCACCATCGCCCGGTCCACATGCGTCAGCCCCCGGGCGATCCACGGCAGCACCGGCCAGGCCGCGAGCAGCGAGGTCAGCGTGATCGCGAAGGTGACCACCGACCACGGCAGCCGGATCAGGGCGTAGAGCGTGGCCCGCCAGCCGACCGGGTCCCGCAGATTTGTCCACAGCCTGCCGAGGAAGCTGCTGTCCGGCTGGTACGGCAGGGGGCTGGGCTCATCGATGTGCACCGAGAGCAGCGCCCTGGCGCGGTTCCGCTCGAACCGGCCGAGCAGCCGGCTGAACCGCAGCCCCAGGGCCAGCAGGGGCAGGCCCACCACCGTGACGGCCAGTCCCAGGCCCACGGCCAGCCAGACCAGGGTGAAGACGAAGCACACGATGCCCACCAGCAGATTGGCCAGGAGATACGCGATCTCCTTCCAGGTCTGCGTGGGAAAGGCGAACGCGGGCGGGCGCGGCAGCCGCTCGTCGGCGCGGCCACGGCCGCCGCCGTCGGGGCCGTCGACGGACCCGTCGACGGGGGAACTGGAGGTCATGAAAGCAAGACTGCCGGGCCCCGCGGGGGCTCCGCCATGGGGCTACCCCCACCGCATGGCGGACGGGCCGCCCGTCCGGGTGGCGGCAGGGCCTAGACTTCCCGTCCGTACGGATCGTCGAACACGCGAGGTCGACGAGGAGCGGACAAGCACCACGAGACCAGGGAGCGAGGGGCGGACGTGCCGGAGGCGACGACCGTACGCACCACCAGCGTCACCAGCGTCCAGCTCGCGGCCGACTACTTCCACGGCTATGCGGTGGTCGGACTGCTGGCGGCGATCGGCGTGATCTTCGTCGCCGTGGCCTTCGGTGCCGGGCGGCTGCTGCGGCCCGTCGTGCCCACGCCCGAGAAGCTGCTGACCTACGAGTGTGGAGTGGACCCCGTGGGCGAGGGCTGGGCCCACACCCAGGTCCGCTACTACGTCTACGCTTTTCTGTATGTGATTTTCGCCGTGGACTCGATCTTCTTGTTCCCGTGGGCGACGGTCTTCGCGGCGCCCGGCTTCGGGGCCGTCACGCTGGTGGAGATGTTCATCTTCCTCGGGTTCCTCGCCGTAGGTCTGCTGTACGCATGGAAGAAGGGCGTCCTGGAGTGGACGTGACACCGAACCCGACGCCGACGACGGCCTCCGGGCCGCCGGTCCCCGCGCCCGCCCCGGTGGACCTGCCGGAGCCGCGCCGCCTCGGCCCGCTGGCCCGGCTGGCCCCCGAGCCGATGAAGGTGGTCCTGAACTGGGGCCGCCGCTACAGCCTGTGGGTCTTCAACTTCGGGCTCGCCTGCTGCGCGATCGAATTCATCGCGGCGTCGATGGCCCGCCACGACTTCATCCGGCTCGGCGTGATCCCCTTCGCGCCGGGGCCGCGCCAGGCCGACCTGATGGTCGTCTCCGGCACGGTCACGGACAAGATGGCGCCAGCGGTGAAGCGGTTGTACGAGCAGATGCCGGAGCCGAAGTACGTGATCTCCTTCGGAGCCTGCTCGAACTGCGGCGGCCCCTACTGGGACTCGTACGCCGTGACCAAGGGCGTCGACCAGATCATCCCCGTCGACGTCTACGTCCCCGGCTGCCCACCCCGGCCCGAGGCGCTGCTCCAGGGCATCCTCAAGCTCCAGGAGAAGATCGCGCGCGAGTCGCTGGGCGAGCGCTACGGAAATTCCGGGTCCGGCGCCGCTTCGACGGCCGCGTCTACGGCTGCGGGCCGTCCGTCGGCAGCCGCGCTGCGCAGCGGGCTGGTCACGCCTCCGGGGCGGGAAGACACGCGATGACCGAGCGCAACGAGGCCGGCGAGCCGACCGGGGCGGCCGAGGCCGTGGAGGCCCCGGGGGCCGAGGTTCCCAAGGCGGAGCCCGCGGCAGAGGCGGCGCCGCCCGTGGGCTGGCTGCCGCGTTCCGCCGCCGAGCTGTTCGGCGAGGGTGCCACGGCGGAGGAGGCGTACGGCCTGCTGACCGTCGACGTCCCCGCCGACTCCTGGATCGCGGCGCTGGAGACGGCCCGCGACACCCTCGGCTGCACCTACTTCGACTGGCTGAGCGCGGTCGACGAGCCGGGCACCGGTTTCCGGGTGGCCGCGCGCGTCGTAGCCCTGGGAGCCCCCGGGGCCACGCCTGGGCCTGGGCCCGGGGCCGGACTCGCGGTGCGCGGTCTGCTGGTACGCACCACCGTGCCGCACGAGGCCCCCGCGCTGCCGACCGCGACCGGCGTCTACGCCGGGGCGGCCTGGCACGAACGCGAGACCCACGAGATGTTCGGCATCGGCTTCCCCGGCCATCCCGGCCTCGCGCCGCTGCTGCTCCCCGACGGCTTCGAGGGGCATCCGCTGCGCAAGGACTTCGTACTGGCGGCCCGGGTCGTCAAGGCGTGGCCGGGTGCGAAGGAGCCGGGGGAGTCGGAACACGGCGGCCCCAAGCGGCGGCAGATGCTGCCGCCGGGCGTCCCCGACCCCAACGAGTGGGGCCCGCTCAAGGGCCAACTGCCCCCTGCCCCGGCCCGCCCGGCGCGGGGAGCCCGCGCGGCGGGCGCCGCCGCGGGCGAGCGCCCCGCCCGCCGCACCCGCAGCGCGACGGCGGGCTCGGCGAGTCAGCGCCCGGCGGGTGCGGCGGGGGAGGCTCCCGCCTCTGCGGCTGAGCGCCCGGCTCGGCGGGCGCGCAGTGCGAGCGAGGGTTCGGCGAGCCAGCGCCCGGCGGACGCGGAGGCTGCGGCCGCGGACGCGGCCGCCAGTGGGCGGACCGCGTCCGCTGAGCCGTCGGCCCCCGCCGAGCCGTCGGCCCCCGCCGAGCCGTCGGCCCCCGCCGAGCCGACAGCGTCCGAGGCTCCGGCCCGTCCGCGGCGCCCCGCGCCGCAGCGCCGCTCGTCCGACGCTCCCTGGCACCATGCACGCCCCGCGCCGGACGAGGACGCCGAGGCCCCGCGGGAGCCGCAGGCACCGCAACCGGAAGCGGAGACCGAGGCGGCCGGAGACGGACCCGGCGCGAAACCCGAACCCGGGCCCGACGCCCCCGGCACCCCCGGCACCACCCCCGCCAACGACACCGACGACCAGCCAGGAGGCACCGGGTGAACGACGTCCTCGACGTCGCGCTGCGACTGCTCGCCCTCCTGCTCGCCTTCCTCGTGCTGCCCCTGGTCGTGGGGCAGACCGAGCACAAGGTCATGGCCCATATGCAGGGCCGCCTCGGGCCGATGTACGCGGGCGGCTTCCACGGATGGGCCCAGCTGGTCGCGGACGGCGTGAAGTTCGCGCAGAAGGAAGACGTCGTACCGGCCGGAGCCGACCGGCGGATCTTCCAGCTCGCGCCCGCCGTCGCCCTGTTGCCGTACCTCCTCGTCCTCGTCGCGATCCCGATCGGTCCCGCCGAGGGCGCGGTCGGCCAGGTCCTGGACGCGGGCATCTTCTTCGTGCTCGCCGTGATGGGCGTCGGGGTGCTGGGTTCGCTGATGGCGGGCTGGGCCTCGGCGAACAAGTTCTCCCTCCTCGGCGGCCTGCGCACGGCCGCCCAGCTCATGGCGTACGAGCTGCCGATGCTGCTCACCGCCGCCTCCGTGGCGATGGCGGCGGGCACGGTCTCGCTGCCCGGCATCCTCGACGCGTTCGAGTGGTGGTGGGTGCCGTGGCAGATCGTCGGCGGGGCGGTGTTCTTCACCGCCGGTCTCGCCGAGCTCCAGCGTCCGCCGTTCGACGCGCCGATCGCCGACTCCGAGATCATCTTCGGTGCGTACACCGAGTACACGGGCCTGCGGTTCGCGCTCTTCCTCCTCGCCGAGTACGCGGGCATCGTCGTCCTGTGCGGGCTGACCACGGTCCTCTTCCTCGGTGGCTGGCACGGTCCGTCCGCCGATGGCCTCGGCTGGCTGTGGACCCTGCTGAAGACGGCCGTCCTCGCCTTCGTCGTGATCTGGCTGCGGGTCAGCTATCCGCGGCTGCGCGAGGACCAGCTCCAGCGGTTCGCCTGGACCTGCCTCATTCCGCTCTCACTGGCCCAGATCGCCCTCACCGGCGTCGTCAAGGTGGTGATCTCCTGATGGGCATCCCCGGATCCGGTCTGGCCAAGGGCCTGGCCGTCACCCTCCGCACGATGACCCGGAAGTCGCACACCGCGCAGTATCCGGACGCGCAGCCCGAGCTGCCGCCCCGTACTCGTGGGGTGATCGGGCTGTTCGAGGAGAACTGCACGGTCTGCATGCTGTGCGCCCGCGAATGCCCGGACTGGTGCATCTATATCGACTCGCACAAGGAGACCGTGCCCCCGGCCGCCCCGGGCGGGCGCGAGCGCAGCCGCAATGTGCTGGACCGGTTCGCGATCGACTTCGCGCTGTGCATGTACTGCGGTATCTGCATCGAGGTGTGCCCTTTCGACGCGCTGTTCTGGTCGCCGGAGTTCGAGTACGCGGAGGAGGACATCCGCGATCTCACCCATGAGCGGGACAAGCTCCGCGAGTGGATGTGGACGGTGCCCGCGCCGCCCGCGCTCGACCCGCGCGCGGAGGAGCCCAAGGAGCTCGCCGCCGCCCGTAAGGCCGCCGACAAGCTCGCCGCCGCCGAGGCCGCGCGGGCCGCCGAGGCCGCGCAGGCGGAGGCCGAACGCGGATCCGGCGGGACCGGTGGATCCGGCGGGACCGGCGGGACCGGGAACGGAGCCGCCTCGTGAGCCCTGCGGTCCACTTGGCCGCCACCGGCCACGGGTTCCTGTCACCGACCGGAGTCGAGATCGCCTTCCTGCTGGTGGGCATCGCGACCTTCGGCGCGGCCGTCGTCACCGTCACCACCAAGCAGCTGGTGCACGCCGCCCTGTGGCTGGTGGTGGCGCTCGGCGGCCTCGCGGTGGAGTACCTCCTGCTCACGGCGGAGTTCATCGCCTGGGTGCAGGTGCTGATCTACGTCGGTTCCGTCGTCGTCCTCCTCCTCTTCGGGCTGATGCTCACCAAGGCGCCCATCGGCCGCTCCCCGGACGCCGATTCGGGCAACCGCCCGGCCGCGCTCGCGGTGGCGGTGGCCGCCGCGGGCGTCCTGGTGTGGGTGGTCGTGGATGCCTTCCGGACCACCTGGATCGAGCTGGACAAGGGCGTGCAGGGCTCCACCGCCGTCTCCGGTGAGAGCCTCTTCCGCCACTGGGTGCTGCCGTTCGAGGCGCTGTCCGTGCTGCTCCTCGCCGCGCTCGTCGGCGCGATCGTCCTCTCCCGCAAGAGCGGCGCCGACAGTGGCCGGGGCCCCGGCCACGGCAAGGAGAAGCGCTGATGCACCTCGCCTACCCCGCCGTGCTCGCCGTCCTCCTCTTCTGCACAGGTCTGTACGGCGTCCTCGCCCGCCGCAACGCGATCCTGATGCTGATGTCGGTCGAGCTGATGCTCAACGCCGTCAACCTCAACCTCGTCGCCTTCGACGTCTGGCTCCGCGACACCCTGCACGCGGGCCAGGCGCTGACCCTCTTCACCATCGCCATCGCCGCCGCCGAGATCGGCATCGGCCTCGCCATCGTCCTGCTCGTGTATCGCAACCGCGGCACCTCCGACGTCGACCGGCTGCGGGACCTGGCCGACCCCCCGTCGGCCGGCCAGGACCCGATGGACGACAGCATCGCAGCCCCCACTGACAACGACGCCGACCAGGCACGACGCGCCCGGAGGCAGACCGCGTGACGACCACGACCGCCGCCGTTCTCGTCCCCCTCCTGCCGTTCCTGGGCGCCGTCGCCGGGCTCCTCCTGGGCCGCCGCGCCCCCGGTTTCGTCCGCCCCCTCGCGGTGCTGCCGACCCTCGCAGCGGCCGGGCTCGCCGTGCTCGTCGCCGTGCGGCAGGGCGGCGGAGCGGGCGGCGGCACGGCCCCGCCGCTCACCGCCGCGACCCGGCTCGCCGACACCGGCTCGGTCCCCGTCGACCTGGCCCTCCAGGTCGACGGCTTCGCCGCCCTGGTCGCGGTCCTCGTCGCCGTCGTCGCCTGCTGTGTGCAGATCTACTCGACCGGCTATCTGCGGGACGACCCCCGCTACCCCTCCTACGCCGCGCTCGTCTCCCTCTTCACCGCCGCGATGCTCCTCGTCGTCTACTCCGACGACCTGATCGTGCTGCTCGTCGGCTGGGAGATCATGGGCATCTGCTCGTACTTCCTGGTGGGCCACTACTGGGAGACCGCGGCCGCGCGCTCCGCGTCCCTGAAGGCGTTCCTGGTCACCAAGCTCGGCGACGTCCCGTTCCTGATCGGCATCTTCGCGCTCGCGGGCGACACCGGCACGTTCCGCATCAGCGAGATCCACACCCGGCTCACCTCCGAGACCGCCGGAGTGCCGCTGGACCACCCCACCCTGATCGCGCTGTTGCTGCTCGCCGGGGTCGCGGGCAAGTCCGCGCAGTTCCCGCTGCACACCTGGCTGCCGGACGCGATGGCCGGTCCCACCCCGGTCTCCGCGCTGATCCACGCGGCCACCATGGTCGCCGCGGGTGTCTATGTGGTGGCCCGGCTGCTGCCCGTCTTCGCCTCCTCGGCCGCCGCGCTCGCCGTCCTGGCCGCCATGGCGGCCGTGACGATGGTCGGCTCGGCGCTCGCCGCGCTCGCCCAGGACGACATCAAACGCGTCCTCGCCTACTCGACCGTCGGCCAACTCGGCTATATGACGGGCGCGCTGGCCGTCGACGACCGGGGCGCCGCCGTCTTCCACCTCATCACCCACGGCGCGTTCAAGGCGCTGCTCTTCCTCGGCGCGGGCGTGGTGATCCACGCCGCGGGCAGCAACTCCCTGGCCGCCATGTCCCGGATGAGCGGCCTCGCCCAGCGCGTCCCCGACGCCTTCTGGACGATGACGGTCGCGCTGCTCGCGCTCGCCGCCATCCCGCCCTTCGCGGGCTTCTTCTCCAAGGAGGCCGTCCTCGGCGCGGCCGAGCACGCCGCCACCGGCCACACCTCCGGCGTCCCGGAGGGCGTCGGCTGGACCGTGCTCCTCGCCGGGCTGCTCACCGCGCTCCTCACCGCCGGATACGCGGCCCGGCTGTGGCTGCTCGCCTTCCGCGGCCAGGGCGAGCCCGCCCCCGACCACGGCAAGCAGCCGGTGGCCATGAACGTCGTCCTGTGGGTGCTGTTCCTCCCCACGGCCGCCCTCGGCCTCGCCTACGGCACGCTGCCCGACTGGTTCGACGGCGAGTCCCTCACCCCGACCCTCACCACCTCCGTCCTCGGCACCGGGCTGGCCCTCGGCGGCGCCCTCGTCATGTACGGCGCCTGGCGGCACAGCTCGGCCCGGGCCCGCCGGGTCCCGCTCGGCGCGGTGGCCGCCCACCCCGAGGCCGCCGACGCCGTCTCCGAGGCCGAGGCCATCGCCACCCACGAGGCCGCCTACGGCTCCATCGCGGGTGCCAGCGACCCCGCCGACCCCGGACGGCTGCTCCTGGGCCCGCTGCACCGCCACGCGGCCGTCGGCTTCCACCTCGACGCCGTCTACAGCGCCCTGTTCGTCCGGCCCGTGCGGGCCGCCGCCCGGCTCGTCCACTTCCTGGACCGCGAGGTCGTGGAGACGTACGTACGCGGCGCGGGCGGTGCGCCCCGGCTGCTCGGCGCGGCCGTGCGCCGCGCCCAGACCGGCAATGTGCAGACCTACCTCGGCGCGCTGCTCGCGGGCTCCCTCGTCCTGGCCGTGGCCGCCGTCCTCGTCGCAGCGGGAGCCTGACCCGTGAACCACACCGTCCAGCAACTCCTCCTCGCCGCCCTGGTCGTGCTCCCCCTGCTCGGCTCCGTCGCCGCCCTGCTCCCGGCCCCGCCCGGGCTGCGCGGCCGCGGGCCCGACCAGGCCGTCATGCGCCACGGCGTGACCGTCACCGGCGTGGTGCTCGCCGCCGCCATCGCCCTGGCCGCCGGATTCGACCACGACCATCCGGCCAGGATGCAGGCCCAGACCGACATCGGCTGGATCCCGGCCCTGGACATCCGCATCCACCTCGGTGTGGACGGCGTCTCGCTGCCGCTGCTCGTGCTGACCGCGCTGCTGACCTTCCTCAGCGCGCTCTACGCCTACTTCAACCGGCCCTCCGGGCCGTCCCCCAAGGCGTTCGTGGCGCTGCTGCTCCTCCTGGAGTCCGGCACCCTGGCCAGCTTCGCGGTGCTGGACCTGATGCTGTTCTTCCTGGCGTTCGAGATGGTCCTCATCCCGATGTACTTCCTCATCAACCGGTGGGGAGGCGCCGAACGAGAGCGCGCCGCCTGGCGGTTCATCCTCTACACGCTGCTCGGCTCCGTCGTCATGCTGCTCGGCCTCCTCCTCGTCGGGCTCAAGGGCGGCACCTTCGACATGGTGGCACTCGCCACCGACAATGGTTCCGGGCTGAGCCACACCACCCAGCTCATCGCGTCGCTCGCCATCATCGCCGGACTCGCCGTCAAGGCCCCGATGTGGCCGCTGCACAGCTGGCTGCCCGACGCCCACACCGCCGCCCCCACCGTGGGCTCGGTGCTGCTGGCGGGCGTGCTGCTCAAGATGGGCACGTACGGCCTCGTCCGCATCGTGCTGCCGATGACCCCCGGCGCGGCCCACACCTACGCGCCCTACCTCGCCGCGTTCGCCGTGGTCGGCATCATCTACGGATCCCTCGCCTGCCTCGCACTCGCCCTCCCGTCTCCCACCACCACCCTCAACGGAGGCTCCGCGCTCTTTGCCCGAATCGGCGCCAAGGGCGACCTCAAGCGGCTGATCGCCTACTCCTCCGTCGGCCATATGGGCTTCGTGCTGCTGGGCATCGCGACCCTCACCCCCACCGGCGTGAACGGCGCGCTCTTCGCCAACATCGCCCACGGCCTGATCACCGGGCTGCTCTTCTTCCTCGTCGGTGCCCTCAAGGACCGCTCCGGCACCACCGACCTCGACCAGCTCTCGGGCACCAGCGGCGCCGCCCTCTACGGCAGGGCGCCGCGCCTCGGCGGGCTGCTCGCCTTCGGTGCCGTGGCCTCCCTGGGGCTGCCCGGACTCGCCGGGTTCTGGGGCGAGATGCTCGCCATGTTCGGCGCCTTCGACCCCGCCGACGGGCTCAGCCGCCCGGCGTATCTCACCTATATGGCGCTCGCCGCCTTCGGCACCCTGCTCACCGCCGCCTACATGCTCGTCGTCGTACGGCGCGTCTGCATGGGCGACCATCCGATCGAGCCCGGCACCGGGACCGAGGCCGAGCGGCCCGCCCTGGCCGACGTCCACGGCCATGAATTCGCCGCCTGGAGCCCCCTGGTGGCCCTCACCGTCCTCGCCGGACTGTGGCCCGCGGCCCTCCTCGGCCTCACCGACCCGGCCGTGCAGCAGCTCCTCGCGGGAGGCACCCGATGACTTCGAACGCCTCGAGCCTCGCCACGAGCCTCGTCCAGTCCGTCGACTGGCTCGCCGTCGCACCGCCCACCATCGCGGCCCTGGCCGGCCTCGCCGTCCTCGTCGCGGACCTCTTCCTGCCCGAGCACAGGAAGCACCTGCTGGGCTGGGGAGCGATAGCGGGACTGGCCCTGGCCGCGCTCGCCCTGCTGCCGCTGCTGGACGGCGACCGCTCCACCTTCTGCCTGACCACCGGCGCCCACGCGTGCAGCTACACGGCCGACACGTTCACCCTCGTCATCCAGTTCCTGGTGCTCGGCGGGGCGCTGCTCACCGCGCTGCTGTCCTTCAGCGCCCTCGACGACCTCAAACTCCCCGCGGGCGAGTTCTGGTTCCTGCTGCTGTCCTCCGCCTCCGGGGCCGCCCTGCTGCCCGCCTCCCGTGATCTGGCCACCCTGGTCATCGCCCTCGAAGTGGCCTCGCTCCCGGCCTTCGCCCTCGTGGGCCTGCGCCGCGGCGACCGCCTCTCCTCCGAGGCCGCGCTGAAGTTCTTCCTCTCCTCGGTCACCGCGACGGCCGTGATGCTGCTCGGCGTCAGCTTCGTCTACGCCGCCACCGGCAGCCTCCACCTGTCGCGGATCGCCGACGCCCTCACCCATGTCGACCCGCGGCTGGACACGCTCGCCCAGGCGGGCGTCGTGCTCACCCTGGTCGGCTTCGCGTTCAAGACGGCCGCCGTGCCCTTCCACTTCTGGGTGCCCGACACCTATGTCGGCGCGCCGGTGCCCGTCGCGGCGTATCTGTCCGTCATCGGTAAGGCGGTCGGGTTCTCCGGCCTCATCCTGGTGACCGTCCTCGCCTTCCCCTCCTACGCCGATGTGTGGGGCCCGGCCGTGGCGGTCCTGGCCGCCCTCACCATGACCGCGGGGAACGCCGCGGCGCTGCGCCAGCGCCCGGAGCGCTCCTTCAGCGCCGTACGGCTGCTCGCCTGGTCCTCCGTCGCCCAGGCGGGCTATCTGCTGGTCCCGATCGCCGCGGCCGGCTACGCCGACTCGGACCAGGGCGCGTCCCGCGCCATCGGCTCCACGGTCTCGTACGCCCTGATGTATGCGGTCGTGAACCTCGGTGCCTTCGCCGTGGCCGCCCTGGTGGCCCGTACGAGCCCGGCCAACCGGCTCACGGACTACCGCGGTCTGTACGCGGCCCGCCCGGCCGCCGCCCTGGCCCTGGGCTTCTTCCTGCTGTGTCTGGCCGGGCTGCCCCCGGGCGTCATCGGTCTCTTCGCCAAGGTGACCGTCTTCTCGGCGGCGGTGGACGCGGGGCTGGGCTGGCTCGCGGTGGTGATGGCGCTGAACGTGGTGGTGGCGCTGTACTACTACCTCCAGTGGACGACGGTGCTCTTCCGCACATCGGAGCCCGCCGCGGAGACGGAGCCCGTGCCCGCCGCAGGGGCGGCCGTCACCCGTCCCCGCGCCGTCCCTCTTACGGCCGCCATCGCCCTCACCGCGGCCGCCGGCATCGCCCTCTCCGGCGCACCGCAACTCGTACTGCGATTCGCCTCGAGCACCCTGCTGTAGGCATCCCCGCGGGCCCCACGGGTCCGCGCCCATGTGCACAAGGGAACTGGTGCCCTTCGCCTGGCGTTGACTTTTTCAGGAGGGTCCACTGGAAGGTGGAGACACCAGGCAAAGGGTTCCCCTGCGGCACATCGGGAGGGCACACCGTGCACCGCCGGCACAACGGGCTGAAGACCGCCGTACTCCTCGGTGGCCTGTCCGCGCTCATCATCGTCATCGGCAGCCTCTTCGGCCGTACCGGACTGATCATCGCGGTGATCGTCGCACTCGGGACCAACGCGTACGCCTACTGGAACAGTGACAAGCTGGCCCTGCGCGCTATGCGCGCCCGCCCCGTCAGCGAGTTCGAGGCGCCAGGGCTGTACCGGATAGTGCGCGAGCTCTCCACGGCCGCGCGCCAGCCGATGCCCCGGCTCTACATCTCCCCGACCGAGGCCCCCAACGCCTTCGCCACCGGCCGCAACCCCCGTAACGCGGCGGTGTGCTGCACCGACGGCATCCTGCGGCTGCTGGACGAGCGCGAGCTGCGCGGGGTCATCGGCCATGAGCTCAGCCATGTCTACAACCGCGACATCCTGATCTCCTCGATCGCGGGCGCGCTCGCCAGCGTCGTCATGTTCCTGGTGAACTTCGCCTGGCTGATCCCCATGGGCCGGTCCGACGACGACGAGGGCCCCGGCTTCCTCGGCATGCTGCTGATCATGCTCCTCGGCCCGCTCGCGGCCTCCATCATCCAGCTCGCCGTGAGCCGCTCCCGCGAGTACGAGGCGGACGCCTCCGGCGCCCAGCTCACCGGCGACCCCCTGGCCCTCGCCAGCGCCCTGCGCAAGCTGGAGGCGGGCACCAAGCAGCTTCCGCTGCCGCCCGAGCCCCGGCTGGAGACCGCCAGCCACCTGATGATCGCCAACCCTTTCCGCGCCGGTGAGGGCATGGCCAAGCTCTTCTCCACCCACCCGCCCATGCGGGAGCGCATCGCCCGCCTCGAACAGATGGCAGGAGGCCGCCGGCCGTGAAAACCCTCCTGAACCTGATCTGGCTGATCCTCTCCGGCATCTGGATGGCGATCCTCTATCTTCTCGCCGGGGTCCTGCTCTTCATCACGATCATCGGCATCCCCTTCGCGATCGCCTCCTGGCGCATCGCGGGCTTCGCCCTGTGGCCCTTCGGCCGCACCGCCGTCCCCCGCCGCGACGCCGGAGCCCCCTCCTGCGTCGGCAATGTCCTCTGGCTCGTCCTCGCGGGCTGGTGGCTGGCGCTCGGCCACCTCCTCACCGGCGTCGCCCTCTGCGTCACGATCATCGGCATCCCCCTGGGCCTGGCCAACTTCAAGCTCATCCCGATCTCCCTGGCCCCCTTGGGCCACGAAATCGTCCCCACCGAGCGGCCCTTCGCCCACCGCTGACCGGGGACGCCGACAACACCAAGGGGCGGCACGGCAACGCCGCGCCGCCCCTGCCGCACCGGTCCGGGCGCTGCCTACCGGTAGTTCACGAACTGCACCGCGAAGTCGAGATCCTTGCCCTTGATCAGGGCGATGACGGCCTGAAGGTCGTCCCGGCTCTTGGAGGTCACCCGCAGCTCTTCGCCCTGCACCTGCGCCTTGACGCCCTTGGGGCCCTCGTCGCGGATGATCTTGGCGACCTTCTTCGCGTTCTCCTGCGAGATCCCCTCCTGCAGCGAGGCGAAGATCTTGTACTCCTTGCCCGACGCCTGCGGCTCGCCCGCGTCCAGGGCCTTCAGCGAGATCCCGCGCTTGACCAGCTTGGACTGGAAGACGTCGAGGATCGCCTTGACCCGCTCCTCGGAGTTGGCTCGCATCTCGATCCGCTCGCCCGACCACGCGATCGAGGCACCGACGTTCTTGAAGTCGTAACGCTGGGAGATCTCGCGGCTCGCCTGGTTCAGAGCGTTGTCGACCTCCTGCCGCTCGACCTTCGAGACGATGTCGAAACTGGAGTCGGCCATCTTGAGTTGGCTCCTCGTACGTAGATCCGTCAGTGGCACGGCCCAGCGGACCGCTCCGGCCAGCCTAGCGATCTCGGCCATGATCGAGCGGCGATCAACCGGGTGGCGAAGCACCCCCGCACATCAGGTATTGTTTACGTCGTTGCCAGGGAGCAGCGCCGCGAGAGCGGGGCACCTGGCCACATCCCAGGCGGTGTGCCCGAGTGGCCAATGGGAGCGGACTGTAAATCCGTCGGCTTAGCCTACCCAGGTTCGAATCCTGGCGCCGCCACACCAAAGAAACGGCCCCTGAACTGCGGAAACGCGGTCGGGGGCCGTTTTCGCTTCGGCGTGGGTGTCCAGGTGTCTGCGGAAGGCGTGCTGCAGGGCGCGGATGCTGCCAGTTCCGGCATTGTGCGCGGGGGTCTGCCGCCGTACGAGCGGCCGTCCGTCGTGGCGCACCGTGGGCTCCGTGAGGCCGCTCCTAGGGTGGTGATCCCCCGTATCAGGACAGAGAGGGCGGATCGTGCTCAGGGGCTTCAAGAACTTCCTCATGCGCGGTGATGTCATCGTTGTCGCCGTCGGCCTGGTCACAGCGCTGGCGTTCTCGACGCTGATCAAGGCGTTCACCGACTCCGTGATCAACCCGGTCATCGCCCGGCTCCAGGGCGGCAAATCGGCCGGGCTGGGCTGGCAGCTCGGCGACCAGGGGAACAACCCGACGTACCTCAACATCGGGTCGTTCATCTCCGCCCTGATCTACTTCGTCATCTTCATGGGCGTCGTCTACTTCCTGATCGTCCTGCCGTACAAGTACACCCAGCGCCGCCGGGGCGCGGAGGTCTTCGGGGAGCCGGGTCCGCTCAAGACCTGCCCGGAGTGCCTCACCGAGGATCTCCCCGAGGCGGCGCGCAAGTGCCGCTACTGCGGCTCGGCCCAGCCGCACGCGAGCGAGCCCCCGCGCACGGCCTAGTCGCAGCACACGGCCTGGCCGCCGCGCATGGCCTGGCCGCCGCGCATGGCTTGGCCGGGCTAGCCGCCCGCCCCCGCCCGCCGCCCCCGGTCGAGGTCCAGCTCCAGCATGCGGATCGCGTTGCCGCGGAGGATCTTGTACGTGGTCTCGGGGGAGAGGCCGGCCACATGCTCGGCGGCGATGCGTCGGGTGTGCGGCCAGGTGGAGTCGACGTGGGGGTAGTCGGTCTCGAAGGTGGCGTTGTCCACGCCGACCGTGTCCAGCGAGGCGACCCCGTGCTTGTCGCGGAAGAAGCAGCAGAAGATCTGCCGGTAGTAGTACGTGGACGGCGGCTCGGGGATGAGGTCGCGGACGCCGCCCCAGGCGCGGTGCTCCTCCCAGACGTCGTCGGCGCGCTCCAGGGCGTAGGGGATCCAGCCCATCTGACCCTCGGCGTAGGCCAGCTTCAGGCGCGGGAAGGAGACCAGGACGCCGCTGAAGAGGAAGTCCATCATCGACGCCATGGCGTTGTTGAAGCTCAGCGCGGCCTGGACGGCCGGCGGGGCGTCGGGGGAGGCGGCGGGCATCTGGGACGAGGAGCCGATGTGCATGCACACGACCGTCCCCGTGGCCTCGCACTCGGCGAAGAACGGGTCCCAGTAGCCGCTGTGGATGCTGGGGAGCCCGAGGTAGGTGGGGATCTCGCTGAAGGTCACCGCGCGGACGCCGCGGGCCGCGTTGCGGCGGATCTCCTGGACGGCGAGGTCGACGTCCCACAGAGGGATCAGGCAGAGCGGGATGAGGCGGCCGCCGCTGTCGCCGCACCACTCCTCGACCATCCAGTCGTTGTACGCCCGGACGCACGCCAGCCCGACCTCCTTGTCCTTCGCCTCGGCGAAGGTCTGGCCGCAGAAGCGGGGGAAGGTCGGGAAGCACAGGGACGCCTCGACATGGTTGAGGTCCATATCGGCGAGCCGGTCCTTGGGGTCCCAGCAGCCGCGGCGCATCTGCTCGCGGGTGATGCCGTCGAGGGTCATCTCGTCGCGGGAGAAGCCGACGGCGGCGATGATCCGCTTGTAGGGGAAGAGGTCGCCCTCGTAACTCCACCAGTCGGTGAGCTGGCCCTCCGGGTCGGTGGTGAACTTGTACTTGCCGCCGATATAGGCCAGTTCGCCGATCCCGGCCGTAAGGGGCTTGGGGCCGCGGTCCCGGTACTTGGCCGGGAGCCAGGTCTCGAAGAGGTGCGCGGGCTCGATCACATGGTCATCGACGCTGATGACCAGGGGCAGCTCGGTGGTGACGTTCGTCTCGCCGGTCATCTCGCCATCTCTCCCCGGTCGCCTCGTGGTGGTCCTGTCCGTTCCATTCGATCTGACGGTTCGTCAGATTCGGTGGCGGCAGCGTAGGGCGGATCGCTTCAACCAACAAGAGCGGCGCTGGTCTGGGCGGTCGGCGTCGGGCTGGTCTGCATGGCGCTGTGGCGGCCGGCCGAGGCGGTCTTCGCGGCCGCGGGGCCGGACGGGGGCGCGGCGCGGAAGCGGCCGGCGGGGGCGGCCCGCGCGGTCTTCTACGGCGTCGTCGCGTACTCGGTGCCCTCCTTCGCCACCGGCGAGCAGGGCAGCGGCTCCAGCGACCGGCAGCCGAAGGACGTGACGGCACGCGCGCTCGACCTGCCGTACGGCCGGTGGCTGGTCGCAGCCGCCGGGGGCGGTGGCCGTGACGGGGCCGCGGTGGCCGTGGCGGGGGCGTGGATCGCCGTACGGGCGATCCGGTGCGGCTTCCACAAGCACCTCAAGGTAGGCGCGATGTCCCGGCGGACACGGCGGGCCGTGGAAGCGCTGGGGAGCTGCGGCGGGGTGGCCCGCGGGGCGGTGTTCGCGGTGGCCCGGTGGCGCAGGGTCTGAGCGACGTCCTGGGCCGGGCCCCGGGTCGGCCCGCTGCCGCCTGACATCGGGGCGGGCCGGCCCCCGCGTCTCGCGCGGATGTGCCCCGCGTCTCGCGCGGATGTGCCTCACGTCTCGCGCGGACGTGCCCCGCGCCTCGCACGGATGTGCACCGTAAGGCGCCCTTCCCGAGGGCCCCCGGCGTCGGGACGATCGGACGATGCCAACCATGAAGCCACGCGTCCGTCTCGCCGCCGTCGGGGCGGCCTTCGCCCTCGCCGCCGCCACCCCCGTCGCCGCCTACGCCGCGCTGGACGACCCGCCCGCCGCGGCGGCCTCCGGCGCCGTGGGCCGGGGCAAGCCGTACGTCGAGACCCGGCTCTTCTTCGGCACCGAGCGCCCCGACGGCGGGCCGCCCGTCACCGAGAAGCAGTTCCTGGCCTTCGTGGACCGGCGGATCACCCCGCGCTTCCCCTCCGGCCTGACGATCCACGACGGCCGGGGGCAGTGGCGGGACCAGAGCGGAACGATCGAGCGGGAGCGCTCGTACGAGGTGGTCCTGCTCTACCCGGCCTCCGAGGCGGGGGCGCAGGACTCGCGGATCGAACGGATCCGGACGGCGTACGAGCGCCAGTACGCCCAGGAGTCCGTGGCCCGGGCCGACGCCCCGGCCCGGGTGGACTTCTGAGCGGTCGGGTGGGGCCCACCCGGCCCTCGCCCCTCGCTGGGCGACCGGCCCCTCACCCCCCGCTGGGCGACCGCGCCCTCACCCCCGCTCGGCGACCGCCGCCACCGCGTCCGCCACCGCCGTGTCGCCGTTGATCAGCTCCAGCGTGCGGCCCGCCGTACGGGGCTCGTCCAGGAGGGCGACCAGGACCGCGGCCACATCGTCGCGGGTGATCTCGGCGCGGCCGGTGCGTTCGGCCAGCTTGACCCGGCCCGTGCCCGGGTCGTTCGTCAGCCGGCCCGGGCGCAGCACGGTCCAGTCGAGGCCGTCCCGGGCGCGGATGTCGTCGTCGGCCGCGGCCTTGGCGCGCAGATAGGCGGCGAAGACCGGGTCGGTGTCCGGCGGCGGCTCGTGGGAGGCGCCGGTCGAGGAGACGATCAGGAACCGCCGGGCCCCGGCCCGTTCGGCCGCGTCCGCGAAGAGCACCGCGGACCGGTGGTCGACGGTGTCCTTACGGGCGACACCGCTGCCGGGGCCCGCTCCGGCCGCGAAGACGGCCGCGTCCGCGTCCTCCAGGTGCTTGACCACGTCCTCCAGCGAGGCCGACTCCAGGTCGCAGACGACCGGTTCGGTGCCCGACGCCAGCAGGTCGCCCGCCTGTTCCGGCTTGCGGATGATGCCCGCCACTTCGTCTCCGCGCGCGGTGAGCAGCCGCTCCAGCCGCAGCGCGATCTGTCCATGTCCACCAGCGATGACAATGCGCATGATCCCGACCGTACGCCGTGCGGCCTACTGTTGCTCGCCGCCGCTCTGCGGCCGTGCCTGCCGGGGCAGATCCAGCGCCGCCGCGGCCGCCGAGTCGCAGTACTCCCGCACCGCGCTGGTACGGGCCACCACCCGCCCACGGTGCACCACGACCCTGCTGTACGCGAGCGAGAGCACCCCCGCGAGGCCGTCCCCGCGCACCGCGAGCAGCTCCGCCGGGAACCCGGCCTCCACCCGCACCTCGGCAAGCCCCATCGCGGCCCGCGCCCGCGCGCACACCGCCTCGTACGCCTCCTCCGGCCGCCACTCGCTCCGGGACGCCAGCAGAAAGGCGGCCTCCAGGGGATCGCCGCGCCCCACGGGGTTCACCGCGTCCCGCAGCGCCCCGCTGCCCGCGGCCACCCGGACGCCCGCGGCGCGCAGCAGCCGCACCGGCGCGCAGGCGCGGGTGCGCGCTCCCCGCATGCCCTGGTGCTCCAGCCCGGCGCAGTCGCCCTGGGGGAGGCAGACGACGGCCACTCCGGCCGCCGCCAGCCGCTCGGCGATCCTCCCCGCCGACTCCGAGGGCAGCCGGGACAGCCCGCCGCAGGGGCCGATGGCGACCCCCGGCCGCAGGCCCCCGGCCATCGCCGCGAACCGGGCGAGGCGGGCCGGGTCGTCACCGTCCGTGTGCAGATCCACGGCGCACCCGTGGCGCGCGGCGAGGTCGAGGACGGCCTCGGCGTGGCCGGTCGGATCCGGGTCGAGGTCGGGGCAGCCGCCGATGACCGACGCGCCCATCTCCACCGCGTCCCGCAGCATCGCCAGACCGTCCGCCCCGGCGGCGCCGGTCAGCACCCGGGGCACCGCCACCGCGCTCAGCTCCGTGAGCCCGCGCAGCGCCCGTCCGGCCTCCAGGACCGCGGCCAGGGAGCGCAGGCCGTGCACCCCGCCGATGCGGACATGGGTGCGCAGCGCCGTGGCGCCGTGGCCGAGTTGGAGCAGGGCGGCCTCGACGGTGCGGCGCTGGACGTCCCCGGCGGCGTACGGGACCGGGCCCGCCATGTCGGCCGTAAGGGCGGTGTCACAGTGGGCGTGGGGTTCGGCGGGGGCGGGCAGCAGCAGATAGCCGCCGAGGTCCAGCCGGGTGCCGGGGACGAGGCTGCCCGCCGTGCCCACGGCCTCGATCCGCCCGCCGCTGAGCCGGACGTCCACGGTGCGTCCGTCGGCGAGCCGGACGCCGCCGAGCACCAGGGCGGTGGGCTCGCCGGGGGCCGCTCCGCCGTTCCTGGGCGGCTGTTGCGGCTGCTGCTGGCTCTCGGGCATCGCGCTCCTGGGATTCGCCGAGCACGCGACGGGTGACGCGCCGGGCACGCGTCGGATGCGTGCGCAGCCAAGATCACGTGGGTGCGAAGCGAAGCCTAGGACCAGGTGGGGGCGGCTTCGCGGAGGAGCCGAATAGTCGTACCGGTGTGGTGCGTGAGACCAGGGTGACGAGGGGCCGATACGGATTTCACCTTCGGCGGCCGACCGTGTAATGTCTTCATCGCTCGCCCCAATAGCTCAGTCGGCAGAGCGTCTCCATGGTAAGGAGAAGGTCTACGGTTCGATTCCGTATTGGGGCTCTGATGTGTGAGGCTTCCCGTTCCGCTACGCTGGTTGAGCGGGGAGTCACTCGCATCACAGCGGTGTAGCTCAGTCGGTAGAGCAAGCGGCTCATAATCGCTGTGTCACCGGTTCAAGTCCGGTCACCGCTACTGACAGTAGCCGATTGTGGGGTCGGTCCTTCGATCGGCTACTCTTTCTGCGTTAATCCCCTAATCCGTTCGTCAAGGAGCACTCACGTGGCTGCCACCGACGTCCGCCCGAAGATCACGCTGGCCTGCGTGGAGTGCAAGGAGCGGAACTACATCACCAAGAAGAACCGGCGCAACGACCCGGATCGTCTTGAGATCAAGAAGCACTGCCCGCGTTGCAACGCGCACACCGCGCACCGTGAGACGCGATAGCAATAAACTCTCATTCGAGGCCGCCCCCACTCGCGGGGGGCGGCCTCGTTTCGTTGGTAATTCAATCGCAGGAGGTGTGCGCCGATGGCGCTCGACCAGTCCTTCGTGGGGCGGACCTACCCGCCCACCGCCGCGTACGAGGTCGGCCGGGAGAAGATCCGGGAATTCGCCGAGTCCCTCGGTGACGCCAATCCGGTCTACACCGACCCCGGGGCGGCCTGGGACCTCGGCTACCCCGATGTGATCGCCCCGCCGACGTTCATCTTCACGATCACCTTCAAGGCGGCCGGGAAGCAGGTTGTCGAGGACCCGCAGCTGGGACTGGACTACAGCCGAGTGGTCCACGGCGACCAGCGGTTCGAGTACACCCGCCCGGTCCGCGCGGGGGACCGCCTGAAGGTCACCTCGATCATCGACTCGATCAAGTCGCTGGCCGGCAACGACATCCTGTCCGTCCGCGGCGAGGTCCACGACGAGGCGGGTGATCATGTAGCGACGTCGTTCACGACGCTGGTGGCCCGCGCCGCTGACGCAGAGGTGGAGGAGAGCAGATGACGGCCAGGATCTCGTATGACGCCGTGGAGGTCGGTACCGAGGTGCCGACGCGCGAGTTCCGGGTGAACCGCGCCGACCTCGTGCGCTACGCGGGCGCGTCGGGCGACTTCAACCCGATCCACTGGAACGAGAAGTTCGCCAGAGAGGTCGGCCTCCCCGACGTCATCGCGCACGGCGCCTACACCATGGCCGAGGCGGCCCGGGTGGTGACCGAGTGGGCCGGCGACCCCGGCGCACTCGTCGAGTACGGCGTCCGCTTCACCCGGCCGGTCGTGGTCCCCAACGACGACAAGGGCGCGGTCATCGAGATCGGCGCCAAGGTGACCGCCAAGCTGGACGACGAGGCCCGTACGGTGCGCCTCGACATCACGGCGACCAGCGCCGGTCAGAAGGTGCTGGGCCGGGCCCGCGCCGTGGTACGGCTCGTCTGAGCCCCTCGACCGCGCCTGATGCGGCCCCGGGCGGATGAGAGCACGCCGGAGCGCGTGCGGCCCGTCCGAGCCCCTTACGGCCCGCAAGCCCGCCGGCCCCCGGATTCCCCACACCGGGGGCGGCCGCCTCCAGGAGCCCAGGGGGCGCCCCCGTACTCTTGAGCGCGTGCAGGAACTCCACGACGCCCCCCTCGCGCCCCTCACCACCTTCCGTCTCGGCGGACCGGCCAACCGGCTGCTCACGGCCACCACCGACGACGAGGTCATCGCCGCGGTCCGCGCGGCCGACGCGGCCGGGACCCCGCTGCTGGTGATCGGCGGCGGCAGCAATCTGGTCATCGCCGACAAGGGCTTCGACGGCACCGCCCTGCACATCGCCACCAGCGGCTTCACGCTCGACGGCAGCCGCCTGGAGCTCGCCGCGGGCGAGAACTGGTCGGCCGCCGTGGCCCGCACGGTCCAGGCGGGGCTCGCGGGCATCGAATGCCTCGCCGGAATCCCCGGCTCCGCGGGCGCGACGCCCATACAGAACGTCGGCGCCTACGGCCAGGAGGTCTCCGCCACGATCACCGAGGTGATCGCCTACGACCGCCGCGCCGACGAGGTCGTCACGATCCCGAACGCCGACTGCGCCTTCTCCTACCGCCACAGCCGCTTCAAGGCCGACCCCGACCGCCATGTGGTGCTCCGGGTCCGCTTCGAACTGGAGGACGCGGGCGGGCTCTCCGCGCCCGTCCGGTACGCCGAGACCGCGCGGGTGCTCGGCGTCGGGGTGGGGGACCGGGTACCGGCCGCCGTCGCCCGCGAGACCGTCCTGGGGCTGCGCGCGGGCAAGGGCATGGTGCTCGACCCCGAGGACCACGACACCTGGTCCGCGGGGTCGTTCTTCACCAACCCGGTGCTTGACCAGGACGCCCACGCCGCCTTCCTGGCCCGCGTCGCCGAACGCCTGGGCCCGGACACCGCGCCGCCCGCCTTCCCGGCGGGCGACGGCCTGATCAAGACCTCCGCGGCCTGGCTGATCGACAGGGCGGGCTTCACCAAGGGCTACGGCACCGGCCCGGCCCGGATCTCCACCAAACACACGCTCGCCCTCACCAACCGGGGTCAGGCCACGACCGAGGATCTGCTGGCGCTGGCCCGCGAGGTGGTGGCCGGGGTCGAGGAAGCGTTCGGGATCCGGCTGGTCAACGAGCCGGTGACGGTCGGCGTGAACCTCTGACCCAACCTACTCGTGAGCCTCTGACCCAACCTGCTCACGTGAGGAGGCTGGGCCCGCCAGCCAGTCGTCGATGTCCGCCAGCATCCGCCGCCGGACCTCCTCCGGCGCGGCCGAGCCGCGCACCGACTGACGCGCCAGCTCGGCCAGTTCGGCGTCCGTGAAGGCGTGGTGCTCGCGCACCAGCTCGTACTGCGCCGCCAGCCGCGAGCCGAAGAGCAGCGGGTCGTCCGCCCCGAGCGCCATCGGCACCCCGGCGTCGTACAGCGTGCGCAGCGGGACGTCCTCCGGCTTCTCGTAGACCCCGAGTGCCACGTTCGACGACGGGCACACCTCGCAGGTCACCTGGCGTTCGGCGAGCTTGGCGAGCAGCCGCGGGTCCTCCGCCGCGCGCACCCCGTGGCCGACCCGGGCCGCGCCGAGGTCGTCCAGGCAGTCCCGCACGCTGCCGGGGCCCGACAGCTCGCCGCCGTGCGGCGCCGCCAGCAGCCCGCCCTCCCGGGCGATGGCGAAGGCCCGGTCGAAGTCGCGGGCGAATCCGCGCCGTTCGTCGTTGGAGAGGCCGAAGCCGACGACGCCGCGGTCCGCGAAGCGCACCGCGAGCCGGGCCAGGGTGCGGGCCTCCAGCGGATGCTTCACGCGGTTGGCGGCGACCACCACCCTGATCCCGAGACCGGTCGCCGCGGAGGCGCTCCCGACCGCGTCCAGGATGACCTCCATCGCGGGGGTCAGCCCGCCCAGGCGCGGGGCGTACGAGGTGGGGTCCACCTGGATCTCCAGCCACTTGGCCCCGTCCCGCACGTCCTCCTCGGCCGCCTCGCGCACCAGCCGCCGGATGTCGTCGGCCTCCCGCAGACAGGAGCGTGCGATGTCGTACAGCCGCTGGAAGCGGAACCAGCCGCGCTCATCGGTGGCGCGCAGCTTCGGCGGCTCACCGCCGCTCAGTGCCTCGGGGAGATGGACGCCGTACTTGTCGGCGAGTTCGAGGAGGGTTGCGGGGCGCATGGAGCCGGTGAAGTGGAGATGCAGATGCGCTTTGGGGAGCAGGTGTACATCGCGTGCCATCTCCAGATACTGCCGCACGTCCGGACCCGTCGGTACCGCTTTCCCCGAACGGGAGGCGCGCGCACGCGAACGGGCCGGAATCCGCCCCCGCGGACTCCGGCCCGTCCCTTCCGTGCGTACGGGTCGTGCGCACGGGTCGTGTGTACGAAGGCCAGGCGCCTTACGCGGCCGCCTCGCCCAGCAGCTTCTGCAGTCGGGAGACGCCCTCGATGAGGTCCTCGTCGCCCAGCGCGTAGGACAGCCGCAGATAGCCCGGGGTGCCGAACGCCTCACCCGGCACCACGGCGACCTCGGCCTCCTCCAGGATGATCTCGGCCAGCTCCACGGTGGTCCGCGGCCGCTTGCCGCGGATCTCCTTGCCGAGCAGCCCCTTGACCGAGGGGTAGGCGTAGAAGGCGCCCTCCGGCTCCGGGCACTCCACGCCGTCGATCTCGTTCAGCATCCGCACCATGGTGCGGCGGCGGCGGTCGAACGCCTCGCGCATCGCGGCCACGGCGTCGAGGTCGCCCGAGACGGCGGTCAACGCGGCGACCTGAGCGACATTGCTCACATTCGAGGTGGCGTGCGACTGGAGGTTGGTCGCGGCCTTGACGACGTCCTTGGGGCCGATGACCCAGCCCACCCGCCAGCCGGTCATCGCGTACGTCTTGGCGACACCGTTGACCACGATGCACTTGTCGCGCAGCTCGGGCACCACGACCGGCAGCGAGTGGAATTCCGCGTCGCCGTAGACCAGGTGCTCGTAGATCTCGTCGGTCAGCACCCACAGCCCGTTGTCGGCGGCCCAGCGGCCGATCGCCTCGACCTGCTCACGGCTGTAGACCGCGCCGGTGGGGTTCGAGGGGGAGACGAAGAGGAGCACCTTGGTGTTCTTGGTGCGGGCCGCCTCCAGCTGCTCGACGGAGACGCGGTAACCGGTCGTCTCGTCGGCGACGACCTCCACCGGGACACCGCCGGCCAGCCGGATCGACTCCGGGTAGGTGGTCCAGTAGGGCGCGGGGACGATGACCTCGTCGCCCGGGTCCAGGATCGCGGCGAACGCCTCGTAGATCGCCTGCTTGCCGCCGTTGGTCACCAGGATCTGGGCCGCCTCGACCTCGTACCCGCTGTCACGCAGCGTCTTCGCGGCGATCGCGGCCTTGAGCTCGGGGAGGCCGCCGGCCGGGGTGTAGCGGTGGTACTTCGGGTCGCGGCACGCCGCGGCCGCGGCGTCGACGATGTAGTCGGGCGTGGCGAAGTCGGGCTCACCGGCGCCGAAGCCGATCACCGGACGGCCCGCGGCCTTGAGGGCCTTGGCCTTGGCGTCGACGGCGAGGGTCGCGGACTCGGAGATCGAGCCGATCCGGGCCGATACCCGCCGGTCGGTCGGGGACTGTACTGGGGGAGTAGCAGCGGTCATGGATGCATCGTCGCAGACGGGCGAAATGGGTGGCACACGGGTTTGCGGGGACTTCGCGCGCTTCTCGTTCGACGCCCGGCCGTCAAGCACGTACACTCATCCGTCGTTGGCCGATCAACAGCCGGATCCGACCGCACACTCCGTGCAGCCGGGTGGATGCGGTAGGTTGGGAGTGCCGCAAAGGGTCGTAGCTCAATTGGTAGAGCACTGGTCTCCAAAACCAGCGGTTGGGGGTTCAAGTCCCTCCGGCCCTGCTACACGCACTGTGATGAGGGTGCGTGCATGCGTACGCAAGGACAAGCACCGCTGTGCGGCCGGGCCGGACGCGGCACGGCCACGACCCGGATTCAGGTGAGGACGAGTGACGGAAGCCCTGGGCTCCACCGCGACGCCTGAGAGCGGTCGTCCCGAGGATGAGGAGACGACCAAGCGGGGTCGTCGTGGCGGTAAGCGTGCGAAGAAGGGGCCCTTCGGCCGACTCGCGCTTTTCTACCGCCAGATCATCGCTGAGCTGCGGAAGGTCGTCTGGCCCACGCGCAGCCAGCTGTCCACGTACACCAGCGTGGTGATCGTCTTCGTCCTCATCATGATTGGCATCGTGACCGTGATTGACTATGGGTTCAACAACGCCATCAAGTACGTCTTTGGCTGAGACCCTCGCGAAAGGCGACCGCTGTCCCGGCGTCGCCTCTTTCGCACGTTCCACCCCTTTGAAGCCAGGAAGAAGCAGCCACAGTGTCTGACCCGAACCTGAACGACGCCGCCGAGCCCGTCGAGTCCCGTGAGGACGAGCTCGACATCGTCGAGGCGGCGGACTCCGACCAGGCTGAAGCGGCCGACGCCTCGGCGGGCGTTCCCGCCGAGGAGGACGCGCTGGGCGTCGAGGACGAGGACGCCCTCGAGACCGAGACGGCCCAGGCGGACGACGCGGTCGAGCCCGAGGCTGACGCGGTCGAGCCCGAGGCTGAGGTCGACCCGGTCGAGGCGCTCCGCGAGGAGCTGCGCGGGCTGCCCGGTGAGTGGTACGTGATCCACACCTACGCGGGCTACGAGAAGCGAGTGAAGGCCAACCTGGAGCAGCGTGCCGTCTCGCTGAACGTCGAGGAATTCATCTATCAGGCCGAGGTCCCCGAGGAAGAGATCGTCCAGATCAAGAACGGTGAGCGCAAGAACGTCCGGCAGAACAAGCTGCCCGGCTATGTGCTCGTCCGCATGGATCTGACGAACGAGTCGTGGGGCGTCGTCCGCAACACCCCGGGCGTCACCGGCTTCGTGGGCAACGCCTACGACCCGTACCCGCTGACCCTGGACGAGATCGTCAAGATGCTCGCCCCCGAGGCCGAGGAGAAGGCCGCCAAGGCCGCCGCCGAGGAGAGCGGTGTGCCGGCGCCGAGCCGCAAGGTCGAGGTCCAGGTGCTGGACTTCGAGGTGGGCGACTCGGTCACGGTCACCGACGGCCCGTTCGCGACCCTGCAGGCGACGATCAACGAGATCAACGCCGACTCGAAGAAGGTCAAGGGCCTGGTGGAGATCTTCGGCCGGGAGACCCCGGTCGAGCTGAGCTTCGACCAGATCCAGAAGAACTGAGTCTTTCAGGACTGAGTCTCTTCACGAGAACTTCCGACAGGTCAGACGGGCTTTCGCGGCCGGTCTGACCTGCTCGGTTTTAAGGCGCACAGCTATACCCGTTATCGTTGTGCGGTATGCCTCCATCCGGATGATCCGGTTCGGAGGCGAACACCCTCTCACTAGGACCCGGAGAGAGCATGCCTCCCAAGAAGAAGAAGGTCACGGGGCTGATCAAGCTCCAGATCCAGGCCGGCGCCGCGAACCCGGCCCCGCCGGTCGGCCCCGCGCTGGGTCAGCACGGCGTCAACATCATGGAGTTCTGCAAGGCCTACAACGCCGCGACCGAGTCGCAGCGCGGCATGGTCGTGCCGGTGGAGATCACGGTCTACGAGGACCGCTCCTTCACCTTCGTGACCAAGACCCCGCCGGCCGCCAAGCTGATCCTCAAGGCCGCGGGCGTGGACAAGGGCTCCGGCGAGCCGCACAAGACCAAGGTCGCCAAGATCACCCGCGACCAGGTGCGTGAGATCGCCACCACCAAGATGCCCGACCTGAACGCCAACGACCTGGACGCCGCCGAGAAGATCATCTCCGGCACCGCCCGTTCCATGGGCATCACGGTCGAGGGCTGACACCTCACGCGCGAGGGCCGACAGCCCCGCGGCCACCTGTGGCAGGGCCAAGCGCTGGCCCGGACCACGAACTCCACAGACATCAGGAGCAAGAGTGAGCAAGCGCAGCAAGACCCTCCGCGCTGCGGACGCCAAGATCGACCGGGAGCGCGCATACGCCCCGCTCGAGGCCGTCCGTCTGGCGAAGGACACCTCCACCACCAAGTTCGACGCGACCGTCGAGGTCGCCATGCGCCTGGGCGTCGACCCGCGCAAGGCCGACCAGATGGTCCGTGGCACCGTGAACCTGCCGCACGGCACCGGTAAGACCGCCCGGGTCCTGGTCTTCGCGACCGGTGACCGTGCTGCGGCCGCGGAGGCCGCGGGCGCCGACATCGTCGGCTCCGACGAGCTCATCGACGAGGTGTCCAAGGGCCGCCTGGACTTCGACGCCGTCGTCGCCACCCCGGACCTCATGGGCAAGGTCGGCCGCCTCGGCCGGGTGCTCGGTCCGCGTGGTCTGATGCCGAACCCGAAGACCGGCACCGTCACCCCGGACGTGGCCAAGGCCGTCACGGACATCAAGGGCGGCAAGATCGAGTTCCGCGTCGACAAGCACTCGAACCTGCACTTCATCATCGGCAAGCTCTCGTTCGACGAGACGAAGCTGGTGGAGAACTACGCCGCGGCGCTCGAGGAGGTCAACCGTCTCAAGCCGTCCGCCGCGAAGGGCCGCTACATCAAGAAGGCGACCCTGACCACCACGATGGGCCCCGGTATCCCGCTGGACGCCAACCGCACCCGCAACCTGCTGGTCGAGGAAGACGCCATCTGAGGCAGTCCCTGATCAGCACACCTTGGTGTGCAACCGCCGGGTCCCCGCACCGCGTCGAAGGTGCGGGGGCCCGGCGTCTTCCGTTGTCGGCCCCCTCCGCTAGAGTCAGCCTGCAGACGTAAAAGAGAAATAAAAACTAGGGGGAGCCGTGCGCGGTACTCATGTCGGTGCGCGATGGGCGATAGCCGCTGGAAGCCTCGTTCTGATGGTCGGCCTCACCGCGTGCGGGAGCGAGAAGTCCGATGACGACAAGGCCGGCGACAAGACCGGCGGCGACAAGTCCGGGCAGTCCGCGATGAGCCCGCTGGCGGCGCTCAAGCTCGCCTCGCAGCAGACGGACAAGAAGAACTCGGCCAAGGTCGAGGGCACCACCAAGATGGGCGAGCAGAACTCGCAGATGTCCGGCGACATGGACTGGGCCAACGGCATCCGGGCCAACATGTCCATCACGCAGAACGGTGGCGCCATCGCCTCCTCCCCGATCGCGGGCAAGCCGATGGACGCCAAGTACACCCCGGACGCCATGTTCCTGAACATGGGCGACGAGTTCGCCGCTCAGGCGGGCAGCGGCAAGCACTGGGTGAAGTACGACTACGACGTGCTGGCCCAGAAGGCGGGCCCCTCGGGCGCCTTCCTGAAGGACCAGATGCAGAACAACAACCCGTCGCGCTCGGTGGAGCTGCTGCTCGCCACGGGCAAGGTCAAGAGCGTGGGCAGCGAGGACGTGAAGGGCGTCAAGGCCACCCACTACACCGGCACGGTCAAGGTCTCCGAGATCACCAAGATGCAGTCCAAGGAGCTCAGCAAGTCCGACCTGGACGCGCTGCAGAAGCAGCTGGAGTCCTCCGGTATGGACACCGAGACCATCGACCTGTGGGTGGACGAGGAGAACCTGCTGGTCAAGAAGCGTGAGCAGGCGCAGAGCAACAATGGCGCCTACGACTCCACGGTCTTCTACTCGGACTACGGCACCAGTGTGACCGTCACCGAGCCGTCCTCCTCGGACACCGTGGACTTCCAGGACATGCTCCAGCAGTAGAGCCGATTTGCCTGGCCGCGGCCCGTTCGCGTAACCTCCTAGAGAAGCCAAAGACCGCTGGTTGTCGCCGTGTCCCGCAAGGGATCCGGTGGCTGAAGGATCCGCTAGCTGCGGGCGACCCGCGTAGGTGACTTAAGGTTGCACTCCCGAACGGGCCGTGGGTCCGTGTCGGTCGAGTTACGCCCCGAGCGCCTGCGCCGGGGCGTTTTCGCATTGTCCAGTCTCCTTCCTTCAGACCGAAGCGGTCCTCATCACCCGGAAGGAGGCCGAGGCTCATGGCGAGTCCTGACAAGGTCGCAGCCGTCGACGAGATGCGGGAGAAGTTCCGCAACGCGAACGCGGCCGTTGTGACCGCGTACACCGGTCTCACCGTTGCGCAGCTGAAGGAGTTGCGCCGTTCGCTCGGTGAGAACGCTCAGTACCGTGTGGTGAAGAACACGCTGACCAAGATCGCGGCCAACGAGGCCGGGATCAACCAGCTCGACGACCTGTTCTCGGGTTCGTCGGCCGTCGCCTTCGTGACCGGTGACCCGGTCGTGGCGGCGAAGGGTCTCCGTGACTTCGCCAAGGACAACCCCGCTCTCGTGATCAAGGGCGGTGTCCTTGACGGTAAGGCGCTGTCCGCCGACGAGATCAAGAAGCTCGCGGACCTTGAGTCCCGTGAGGTGCTGCTCGCCAAGCTGGCGGGTGCGATGAAGGCCAAGCAGTCCCAGGCTGCCGCGCTTTTCCAGGCCCCGCTGTCGAAGTTCGTCCGGACCGCCGAGGCGCTCCGGCAGAAGCAGGCCGAGCAGGGCGGTGCCGACACCCCGGCTCCCGCCGAGGCCGAGGCCGCCGAGTAATCAGGCCCCGGTCGCAGCGGGCCCGGAAGCCCGCCGACATGTACATCCGGCACCACCTGCCGAATTAGTGGAAGGACCGCCACCATGGCGAAGCTCAGCCAGGACGACCTGCTCGCGCAGTTCGAGGAAATGACCCTCATCGAGCTCTCCGAGTTCGTGAAGGCCTTCGAGGAGAAGTTCGACGTCACCGCCGCCGCCCCGGCCGCCGTGGTCGCCGCCGCCCCGGGTGCCCCGGGCGCCGCTGCCCCGGCCGAGGAGGAGAAGGACGAGTTCGACGTCATCCTCACCGGCGCCGGCGACAAGAAGATCCAGGTCATCAAGGTCGTGCGTGAGCTGACCTCCCTGGGTCTGAAGGAGGCCAAGGACCTCGTCGACGGCACCCCGAAGCCGGTCCTCGAGAAGGTCAACAAGGAGCAGGCCGACAAGGCCGCCGAGTCCCTCAAGGGCGCCGGCGCCTCCGTCGAGGTCAAGTGACCCCTCGAGGTCGGATGACCTCGCGGCCCGCCGCCACACGCCCGTAGGACGTCCGGCGGCGCGGCCCGGTTCCAAGCCAGGGGCGATCACCCGTTCGGGTGGTCGCCCTTCGGCGTTCCCGTGACGGTTACATTGCCTTATGGGTTTGTGGAGGTAGGGTGATCTTCGTTGCCTGTCGCCACGCCCTGTGACGATCTCGCCGGAGTGGGGGGCCTTGACGAACGGCACGCAGCGCGCAATTCTCAGGACGCGACGTCACACCGATCCAAAAGTCCGAGGCATGGATCGTCGGCGAAGCGGGCAGTATCGATATGCGCATCGACAGCGCGGGCTGCCGACAGGGCGTGAGAAGACAACGAGGGGCGGGCCCCCTCACCGGAGGGAGAGATTGGCACTGCCGGTCTCAGAAACTCGGCGCTGGACATCAGTGTGCCAAGTGGCTACACTGACCCTTTGCGCTGCCTGTTAGCTGCTCCCTGCCCGTCACCAGGGGCATACCTACCTTCGAGCACTACCGATGAATAGTCCCTGACCAGGGATTTCATCCATGGGCTCTCGGTGGGACCGGTACGCGCGTAGTGAGTCCGAGCCCTCGGAAGGACCCCCTCTTGGCCGCCTCGCGCAACGCCTCGACTGCCAATACGAACAATGGCGCCAGCACCGCCCCGCTGCGCATCTCCTTTGCGAAGATCAAGGAGCCTCTCGAGGTTCCGAACCTCCTCGCGCTGCAGACCGAGAGCTTCGATTGGCTGCTCGGCAATGCCGCGTGGAAGGCTCGCGTCGAGGCTGCGCTGGACAGCGGTCAGGACGTCCCCACCAAGTCCGGTCTGGAAGAGATCTTCGAGGAGATCTCCCCGATCGAGGACTTCTCCGGGTCGATGTCCCTGACCTTCCGTGATCACCGTTTCGAGCCGCCGAAGAACTCGATCGACGAGTGCAAGGAGCGTGACTTCACCTACGCCGCTCCGCTCTTCGTCACGGCCGAGTTCACCAACAATGAGACCGGCGAGATCAAGTCCCAGACGGTCTTCATGGGCGACTTCCCGCTCATGACCGACAAGGGCACCTTCTGCATCAACGGCACCGAGCGTGTCGTCGTCTCGCAGCTGGTCCGCTCGCCGGGTGTCTACTTCGACTCCTCCATCGACAAGACGTCCGACAAGGACATCTTCTCGGTCAAGGTCATCCCCTCCCGTGGTGCCTGGCTGGAGATGGAGATCGACAAGCGCGACATGGTCGGTGTCCGCATCGACCGCAAGCGCAAGCAGTCCGTCACCGTCCTCCTGAAGGCGCTCGGCTGGACCACCGAGCAGATCCTCGAGGAGTTCGGCGAGTACGAGTCCATGCGCGCCACCCTGGAGAAGGACCACACCCAGGGCCAGGACGACGCGCTGCTCGACATCTACCGCAAGCTGCGTCCGGGCGAGCCCCCCACGCGGGAGGCCGCGCAGACGCTGCTGGAGAACCTCTACTTCAACCCGAAGCGCTACGACCTCGCGAAGGTCGGCCGCTACAAGGTCAACAAGAAGCTGGGTTCGGCCGCTCCGCTGGACGCGGGCGTCCTGACGGTCGAGGACGTCATCGCCTCGATCAAGTACCTGGTGAAGCTGCACGCCGGTGAGACCGAGACCGTCGGGGACAACGGCCAGTCCGTGGTCGTCGAGACCGACGACATCGACCACTTCGGCAACCGTCGTATCCGTAACGTCGGCGAGCTGATCCAGAACCAGGTCCGCACGGGTCTGGCGCGTATGGAGCGCGTCGTCCGCGAGCGCATGACCACTCAGGACGTCGAGGCGATCACGCCGCAGACCCTGATCAACATCCGGCCGGTCGTCGCCTCCATCAAGGAGTTCTTCGGCACCAGCCAGCTGTCGCAGTTCATGGACCAGACGAACCCGCTGTCGGGTCTGACCCACAAGCGCCGTCTGAACGCGCTCGGCCCCGGTGGTCTCTCCCGTGAGCGGGCGGGCTTCGAGGTCCGTGACGTGCACCCCTCGCACTACGGCCGCATGTGCCCGATCGAGACGCCCGAAGGCCCGAACATCGGTCTGATCGGCTCGCTCGCCTCGTACGGCCGGGTCAACGCGTTCGGTTTCATCGAGACCCCGTACCGCAAGGTGGTCGACGGTGTGGTCACCGACGAGGTGCACTACCTGACGGCCGACGAGGAGGACCGCTTCGTCATCGCGCAGGCCAACGCGCCGCTGACGAACGATCTGCACTTCGCCGAGAACCGCGTCCTGGTCCGCCGCCGTGGCGGTGAGGTCGACTACATCCCCGGCGACGACGTCGACTACATGGACGTCTCGCCGCGCCAGATGGTGTCGGTCGCGACCGCGATGATCCCGTTCCTGGAGCACGACGACGCCAACCGCGCGCTCATGGGCTCGAACATGATGCGCCAGGCCGTGCCGCTGATCAAGGCGGAGTCCCCGCTGGTCGGCACCGGCATGGAGTACCGCTGCGCGGTCGACGCCGGCGACGTCATCAAGGCCGAGAAGGACGGTGTCGTCCAGGAGGTCTCCGCCGACTACGTGACGGTGGCCAACGACGACGGCACCTACACCACCTACCGGGTGGCCAAGTTCTCCCGCTCCAACCAGGGCACCTCCTTCAACCAGAAGGTCGTCGTGGACGAGGGTGCCCGGGTGATCGCCGGCCAGGTGCTGGCCGACGGCCCGTCCACCGAGGACGGCGAGATGGCGCTCGGCAAGAACCTCCTGGTGGCGTTCATGCCGTGGGAGGGCCACAACTACGAGGACGCGATCATCCTCAGCCAGCGTCTGGTGCAGGACGACGTCCTCTCCTCGATCCACATCGAGGAGCACGAGGTCGACGCCCGGGACACCAAGCTGGGCCCCGAGGAGATCACCCGGGACATCCCGAACGTCTCCGAGGAGGTCCTGGCCGACCTCGACGAGCGCGGCATCATCCGCATCGGCGCCGAGGTCATCGCCGGGGACATCCTGGTCGGCAAGGTCACCCCGAAGGGTGAGACCGAGCTGACCCCGGAGGAGCGCCTGCTGCGCGCGATCTTCGGTGAGAAGGCCCGTGAGGTCCGTGACACCTCGCTGAAGGTGCCGCACGGTGAGACCGGCAAGGTCATCGGCGTGCGCGTCTTCGACCGCGAGGAGGGCGACGAGCTGCCGCCGGGCGTGAACCAGCTGGTCCGCGTCTACGTGGCGCAGAAGCGCAAGATCACCGACGGTGACAAGCTCGCCGGCCGCCACGGCAACAAGGGCGTCATCTCCAAGATCCTTCCGGTCGAGGACATGCCGTTCCTGGAGGACGGCACCCCGGTCGACATCATCCTCAACCCGCTGGGTGTCCCGTCCCGAATGAACCCGGGGCAGGTCCTGGAGATCCACCTCGGCTGGCTGGCCTCCCGGGGCTGGAAGGTCGAGGGCTCCGAGGAGTGGATGCAGCGGCTGCAGGCGATCGGCGCGGACGAGGTCCAGCCCGGTACCAACGTCGCGACCCCGGTCTTCGACGGTGCCCGCGAGGACGAGATCGCCGGTCTCTTCGATTCGACGATCCCGAACCGCGACGGCGACCGCCTGGTCCAGTCGTCCGGTAAGGCCCGGCTGTTCGACGGCCGCTCCGGTGAGCCGTTCCCGGACCCGATCTCGGTCGGCTACATGTACATCCTCAAGCTGCACCACCTGGTGGACGACAAGCTGCACGCCCGGTCCACCGGTCCGTACTCGATGATCACCCAGCAGCCGCTGGGCGGTAAGGCTCAGTTCGGTGGCCAGCGCTTCGGCGAGATGGAGGTGTGGGCGCTGGAGGCTTACGGCGCCGCGTACGCCCTCCAGGAGCTGCTGACCATCAAGTCCGATGACGTGACCGGCCGCGTGAAGGTCTACGAGGCCATCGTCAAGGGCGAGAACATTCCCGAGCCCGGCATCCCCGAGTCCTTCAAGGTGCTCATCAAGGAGATGCAGTCCCTGTGCCTCAACGTGGAGGTGCTGTCGTCCGACGGCATGTCCATCGAGATGCGCGACACCGACGAGGACGTCTTCCGCGCTGCGGAGGAGCTCGGTATCGACCTGTCCCGGCGCGAGCCGAGCAGCGTCGAAGAGGTCTGACGGGTCTGGCCGGGGCACTCGCCACAGAGCGCCCCGGTCTCTCCCCGGACCCCCAGTCAGACCCGAAGACACGACCCTGAAAGAGGGATTGACGACAAGTGCTCGACGTCAACTTCTTCGACGAGCTGCGGATCGGCCTCGCCACCGCTGATGACATCCGTCAGTGGTCCCACGGTGAGGTCAAGAAGCCGGAAACCATCAACTACCGCACCCTCAAGCCCGAAAAGGACGGACTCTTCTGCGAGAAGATCTTCGGTCCGACCCGGGACTGGGAGTGCTACTGCGGCAAGTACAAGCGCGTCCGCTTCAAGGGCATCATCTGTGAGCGCTGCGGTGTCGAGGTCACCCGCGCCAAGGTGCGCCGTGAGCGGATGGGCCACATCGAGCTGGCCGCTCCCGTCACCCACATCTGGTACTTCAAGGGCGTGCCCAGCCGTCTGGGCTACCTGCTCGACCTCGCCCCGAAGGACCTCGAGAAGGTCATCTACTTCGCCGCCTACATGATCACGTGGGTGGACGAGGAGCGCCGCACGCGCGACCTGCCCTCGCTGGAGGCCCATGTCTCCGTCGAGCGCCAGCAGATCGAGCAGCGCCGCGACGCCGACCTCGAGGCCCGCGCCAAGAAGCTGGAGGCGGACCTCGCCGAGCTCGAGGCCGAGGGCGCCAAGGCCGATGTGCGCCGTAAGGTGCGCGAGGGCGCCGAGCGCGAGATGAAGCAGCTGCGCGACCGCGCCCAGCGCGAGATCGACCGTCTCGACGAGGTGTGGAACCGCTTCAAGAACCTCAAGGTCCAGGACCTCGAGGGCGATGAGCTGCTCTACCGCGAGCTGCGTGACCGCTTCGGCACGTACTTCATGGGCGGCATGGGCGCCGCGGCGCTGCAGAAGCGCCTGGAGTCCTTCGACCTCGACGAGGAGGCCGAGAAGCTCCGCGAGATCATCCGGACCGGCAAGGGCCAGAAGAAGACCCGTGCGCTCAAGCGCCTGAAGGTCGTCTCCGCCTTCCTGCAGACCCGGAACAGCCCCAACGGCATGGTGCTGGACTGCATCCCGGTGATCCCGCCGGACCTGCGTCCCATGGTGCAGCTGGACGGCGGCCGCTTCGCGACCTCCGACCTGAACGACCTGTACCGCCGTGTGATCAACCGGAACAACCGGCTGAAGCGGCTCCTGGACCTCGGTGCCCCCGAGATCATCGTCAACAACGAGAAGCGCATGCTTCAGGAGGCCGTTGACGCCCTCTTCGACAACGGCCGCCGTGGCCGCCCGGTCACCGGCCCCGGTAACCGTCCGCTGAAGTCCCTCAGCGACATGCTGAAGGGCAAGCAGGGCCGGTTCCGTCAGAACCTGCTCGGTAAGCGCGTCGACTACTCGGCCCGTTCGGTCATCGTCGTCGGCCCGCAGCTCAAGCTGCACCAGTGCGGTCTGCCCAAGGCCATGGCGCTGGAGCTCTTCAAGCCGTTCGTGATGAAGCGCCTGGTGGACCTGAACCACGCGCAGAACATCAAGTCGGCCAAGCGCATGGTCGAGCGCGGCCGCACGGTCGTGTACGACGTGCTCGAAGAGGTCATCGCCGAGCACCCGGTGCTGCTGAACCGTGCGCCCACCCTGCACCGCCTCGGTATCCAGGCGTTCGAGCCGCAGCTGGTCGAGGGCAAGGCCATTCAGATTCACCCTCTCGTCTGCACCGCGTTCAACGCGGACTTCGACGGTGACCAGATGGCCGTGCACCTGCCGCTGTCCGCGGAGGCGCAGGCCGAGGCCCGCATCCTGATGCTGTCCTCGAACAACATCCTCAAGCCGGCCGACGGCCGTCCGGTCACCATGCCGACCCAGGACATGGTGCTGGGCCTGTTCTTCCTCACCACCGATGAGGAGGAGCGCGAGGTCGTCGGTGAGGGCCGTTCCTTCGGCTCCACCGCCGAGGCGATCATGGCGTTCGACGCCCGGGAGCTCTCGCTCCAGGCGAAGATCGACATCCGCTTCCCGATCGGCACCGTCCCGCCCCGTGGCTGGACCCCGCCGGTGGCCGAGGAGGGCGAGCCTGCCTGGCAGCCCGGTGACAGCTTCCGGCTGCGCACCACGCTGGGCCGCGCGCTCTTCAACGAGCTGCTGCCCGAGGACTACCCGTTCGTCGACTACTCGGTGGGCAAGAAGCAGCTCTCCGAGATCGTCAACGACCTCGCCGAGCGCTACCCCAAGGTCATCGTCGCGGCGACGCTGGACAACCTGAAGGCGGCCGGTTTCCACTGGGCCACCCGCTCCGGTGTCACCGTCGCCATCTCCGACGTGGTCGTGCCCGAGGCCAAGAAGGCCATCATCGAGGGCTACGAGGCGCAGGACGAGAAGGTCCAGAAGCAGTACGAGCGCGGTCTGATCACCAAGGACGAGCGCACCCAGGAGCTGATCGCGATCTGGACCAAGGCGACCAACGAGGTCGCCGAGGCGATGAACGCGAACTTCCCGAAGACCAACCCGATCTTCATGATGGTCAACTCGGGCGCGCGCGGAAACATGATGCAGATGCGTCAGATCGCCGGTATGCGTGGTCTGGTGTCCAACGCGAAGAACGAGACCATCCCGCGGCCCATCAAGGCGTCGTTCCGTGAGGGTCTCTCCGTGCTGGAGTACTTCATCTCCACCCACGGTGCCCGTAAGGGTCTCGCCGACACCGCCCTGCGTACCGCCGACTCGGGTTACCTGACCCGTCGTCTGGTGGACGTCTCGCAGGACGTGATCATCCGCGAGGAGGACTGCGGCACCGACCGCGGCCTCAAGCTGGCGATCGCGTCCAAGGGCGCGGACGGCGTGCTCCGCAAGACGGAGGACGTCGAGACCAGCGTGTACGCGCGCTGCCTCGCCGAGGACATCGTCGTGGACGGGAAGGTCCTGGCCCCGGCCGGTACCGACCTGGGCGATGTGCTCATCGACGAGCTGGTCCGCCACAACGTGGAGACGGTCAAGACCCGCTCGGTGCTCACCTGCGAGTCCGCCGTCGGCACCTGCGCCATGTGCTACGGCCGCTCGCTGGCGACCGGCAAGCTGGTGGACATCGGCGAGGCGGTCGGCATCATCGCCGCCCAGTCCATCGGTGAGCCCGGCACCCAGCTGACGATGCGTACCTTCCACACCGGTGGTGTGGCCGGTGACGACATCACCCAGGGTCTGCCGCGTGTCGTCGAGCTCTTCGAGGCCCGTACGCCCAAGGGCGTCGCCCCGATCTCGGAGGCGGCCGGCCGCGTCCGGATCGAGGAGACCGAGAAGACCAAGAAGCTCGTCGTCACCCCGGACGACGGCTCCGACGAGACGGCCTACGGCGTCTCCAAGCGGTCCCGTCTGCTGGTGGGCGAGGGCGACCACGTCGAGGTCGGCCAGCCGCTGACCGTGGGTGCCGTCAACCCGCACGACGTGCTGCGCATCCTCGGCCAGCGCGCCGTCCAGGTGCACCTGGTGGGCGAGGTCCAGAAGGTCTACAACTCGCAGGGTGTGTCGATCCACGACAAGCACATCGAGATCATCATCCGGCAGATGCTGCGCCGTGTGACGATCATCGAGTCCGGCGACGCGGAGCTGCTGCCGGGCGAGCTCGTGGAGCGCTCGCGCTTCGAGGGTGAGAACCGTCGTGTGGTCCAGGAAGGCGGCCACCCGGCCTCCGGCCGTCCGCAGCTGATGGGTATCACCAAGGCCTCGCTGGCGACCGAGTCCTGGCTGTCGGCGGCGTCCTTCCAGGAGACGACCCGGGTGCTCACCGACGCGGCGATCAACGCCAAGTCGGACTCCCTGATCGGCCTCAAGGAGAACGTGATCATCGGTAAGCTCATCCCGGCCGGTACGGGCCTGTCCCGCTACCGCAACATCCGGGTCGAGCCGACCGAGGAGGCGAAGGCCGCGATGTACTCGGCCGTCGGCTACGACGACATCGACTACTCGCCCTTCGGCACGGGCTCCGGCCAGGCGGTTCCGCTGGAGGACTACGACTACGGTCCGTACAACCAGTAGGTCCGCGGACGGCTGGTAAACGTTCACAGGGCGGTCACCCCATGGCGGGGGTGGCCGCCCTGCGGCTATGCTCCGGGTTGGTGTGTCCAGCGCGTGTGCATTTGTTTTGACCGGAGCCGATGCTATAGGTACGCTCTGACCTTGTGCCTGGGGTGTCCCTGGGCTCCTGTGCGCGCTTCCAGACCGCTCGGGGGCCCGAGGTGTCGACACCAACAATCTGCACTCTCTGACTTTCGCAGAGGGCTGCGGTGCGCGACACACCCGACCGCGTGGGTCGGAGAAACTCCAGGTTAGCTTTACCGAGACTGGCACACAGAAACCGGAGAAACGGTGCCTACGATCCAGCAGCTGGTCCGCAAGGGCCGCCAGGACAAGGTCGAGAAGAACAAGACCCCCGCCCTCGCGGGGTCGCCGCAGCGCCGTGGTACATGCACTCGCGTGTTCACCACGACGCCGAAGAAGCCGAACTCGGCGCTCCGCAAGGTCGCGCGTGTCCGGCTGAGCAGTGGGATCGAGGTCACCGCCTATGTCCCGGGTGAGGGGCACAACCTGCAGGAGCACTCCATCGTGCTCGTGCGCGGCGGTCGTGTGAAGGACCTGCCGGGTGTTCGTTACAAGATCATCCGCGGCTCCCTCGACACGCAGGGCGTCAAGAACCGCAAGCAGGCTCGCAGCCGCTACGGCGCCAAGAAGGAGAAGTAAGAATGCCTCGTAAGGGTCCCGCCCCGAAGCGCCCGGTCATCATCGACCCGGTCTACAACTCTCCTCTGGTGACGTCCCTCATCAACAAGGTCCTGCTGAACGGCAAGCGCTCCACTGCCGAGCGCATTGTCTACGGCGCCATGGAGGGCCTGCGCGAGAAGTCCGGCAACGACCCGGTCATCACCCTCAAGCGCGCGCTGGAGAACGTGAAGCCGACCCTCGAGGTCCGCTCCCGCCGTGTCGGTGGCGCCACCTACCAGGTGCCCGTCGAGGTCCGTCCCGGCCGCTCCTCCACCCTCGCGCTGCGCTGGCTGGTGGGTTACTCCCGCGCCCGTCGCGAGAAGACCATGACCGAGCGCCTGATGAACGAGCTGCTGGATGCCAGCAATGGTCTGGGCGCCTCCGTCAAGCGTCGCGAGGACACCCACAAGATGGCCGAGTCCAACAAGGCCTTCGCGCACTACCGCTGGTAGTCGCTACCCCATCGAGAACCGAGAGAAGACTGAGCCATATGGCCACCACTTCACTTGACCTGGCCAAGGTCCGCAACATCGGGATCATGGCCCACATCGACGCGGGCAAGACGACCACCACCGAGCGGATCCTCTTCTACACCGGCGTGAGCTACAAGATCGGTGAAGTCCACGATGGCGCCGCCACCATGGACTGGATGGAGCAGGAGCAGGAGCGCGGCATCACCATCACGTCCGCCGCGACGACCTGTCACTGGCCGCTCGAGAACGTCGACCACACGATCAACATCATCGACACCCCGGGGCACGTCGACTTCACCGTTGAGGTGGAGCGCAGCCTGCGCGTGCTCGACGGTGCCGTGACGGTGTTCGACGGCGTGGCCGGCGTCGAGCCGCAGTCCGAGACGGTGTGGCGTCAGGCGGACCGCTACGGCGTTCCGCGTATCTGCTTCGTCAACAAGCTCGACCGCACCGGTGCGGAGTTCCACCGCTGCGTCGACATGATCACGGACCGCCTTGGCGCGGTGCCGCTGGTCATGCAGCTGCCGATCGGCACCGAGGCCGACTTCAAGGGCGTGGTCGACCTCGTCCAGATGAAGGCGCTGGTCTGGTCCGCCGAGGCCACCAAGGGCGAGATGTACGACACCGTCGACATCCCGGACACCCACACCGAGGCCGCCGACGAGTGGCGCGGCAAGCTGCTCGAGGGCGTCGCCGAGAACGACGAAGAGATGATGGAGCTGTACCTCGAGGGCGAGGAGCCCACCGAGGAGCAGCTGTACGCGGCGATCCGCCGTATCACCATCGCCTCCGGCAAGGGCGGCGGCACCACCGTCACCCCCGTGTTCTGTGGCACCGCGTTCAAGAACAAGGGCGTGCAGCCCCTGCTGGACGCGGTCGTCCGGTACCTGCCGTCGCCGATCGACATCGAGGCGATCGAGGGCCACTCGGTCAAGGACCCCGACGAGGTCATCAAGCGGCGTCCGTCCGAGGAAGAGCCGCTGTCGGCCCTGGCGTTCAAGATCGCGAGCGACCCGCACCTCGGCAAGCTCACCTTCATCCGTGTGTACTCCGGCCGCATGGACGCCGGCACCCAGGTGCTGAACTCCGTGAAGGGCAAGAAGGAGCGCATCGGCAAGATCTACCGGATGCACGCGAACAAGCGTGAGGAGATCGACTCGGTGGGTGCCGGCGACATCGTCGCCGTCATGGGTCTGAAGCAGACCACCACCGGTGAGACCCTCTCCGACGCGGCGAACCCGGTGATCCTGGAGTCGATGGACTTCCCGGCCCCGGTCATCGAGGTGGCCATCGAGCCGAAGTCCAAGGGCGACCAGGAGAAGCTGGCCGTCGCGATCCAGCGGCTTGCCGAGGAGGACCCGTCCTTCCGCGTCAAGACCGACGAGGAGACCGGCCAGACGATCATCTCCGGCATGGGCGAGCTGCACCTCGATGTGCTGGTCGACCGCATGCGCCGTGAGTTCAAGGTCGAGGCCAACGTCGGCAAGCCGCAGGTGGCCTACCGCGAGACGCTGCGCAAGCCGGTTGAGCGGTACGACTACACGCACAAGAAGCAGACTGGTGGTTCCGGCCAGTTCGCGAAGGTGCAGATCGCGCTGGAGCCGCTCGAGGGTGATGGCTACGAGTTCGAGAACAAGGTCACCGGTGGCCGCATCCCCCGGGAGTACATCCCGTCGGTGGACGCGGGCTGCCAGGAGGCCATGGAGTTCGGCGTGCTCGCGGGCTACCCGCTGACCGGTGTGAAGGTCACCCTGCTCGACGGTGGCTACCACGAGGTCGACTCGTCCGAGATGGCGTTCAAGATCGCCGGTTCGATGGCCTTCAAGGAGGCCGCCCGCAAGGCCAGCCCGGCCCTGCTCGAACCGATGATGAAGGTCGAGGTCACCACGCCCGAGGACTACATGGGTGACGTGATCGGCGACATCAACTCCCGTCGCGGGCAGATCCAGTCCATGGAGGACCGGAGCGGCGCCAAGCTGGTCACCGGCCTGGTTCCGCTGTCGGAGATGTTCGGCTACGTGGGCGACCTGCGCAGCAAGACATCCGGCCGCGCCAGCTACTCCATGCAGTTCGACTCCTACGCCGAGGTTCCGCGGAACGTCGCCGAGGAGATCATCGCGAAGGCCAAGGGCGAGTAAGGCGGGTTCATCCGCATTCCTCACCCTTTAGGCTGGAAGCACAAGGCATCGGGGCAATCCGTCGTGGAGCGTGTTCACCGCGTTTCATGGCGGGCCCCGGGCGCCGTTTCCCCAGACGAATACGGCGAAGGGCATCCCCCTCGGGGTCCTGGCCGGTTCGGTAAGACCACCTGAACCCATCCGCAAAGCGTGGATGCGTACAGAACCACTCCACAGGAGGACCCCAGTGGCGAAGGCGAAGTTCGAGCGGACTAAGCCGCACGTCAACATCGGCACCATCGGTCACATCGACCACGGTAAGACCACGCTTACCGCTGCGATCACCAAGGTGCTGCACGACGCGTACCCGGACCTGAACGAGGCCTCGGCCTTCGACCAGATCGACAAGGCTCCTGAGGAGCGCCAGCGCGGTATTACCATCTCCATCGCGCACGTCGAGTACCAGACCGAGTCGCGTCACTACGCGCACGTTGACTGCCCCGGTCACGCGGACTACATCAAGAACATGATCACGGGTGCGGCGCAGATGGACGGCGCCATCCTCGTGGTCGCCGCCACCGACGGCCCGATGCCGCAGACCAAGGAGCACGTGCTCCTGGCCCGCCAGGTCGGTGTGCCGTACATCGTCGTCGCCCTGAACAAGGCCGACATGGTGGACGACGAGGAGATCCTGGAGCTCGTCGAGCTCGAGGTCCGTGAGCTGCTCTCCGAGTACGAGTTCCCGGGCGACGACGTTCCGGTCATCAAGGTCTCGGCGCTCAAGGCGCTCGAGGGCGACGCCGAGTGGGGCAAGTCCGTCCTCGACCTGATGAAGGCCGTCGACGAGTCGATCCCGCAGCCGGAGCGCGACGTCGACAAGCCGTTCCTGATGCCGATCGAGGACGTCTTCACCATCACCGGTCGCGGTACGGTCGTCACCGGCCGTATCGAGCGCGGTGTGCTGAAGGTCAACGAGAACGTCGACATCATCGGCATCAAGCAGGAGAAGACCTCGACCACCGTCACCGGTATCGAGATGTTCCGCAAGCTGCTCGACGAGGGCCAGGCCGGTGAGAACGTCGGTCTGCTGCTCCGCGGCATCAAGCGCGAGGACGTCGAGCGCGGCCAGGTCATCATCAAGCCGGGCTCGGTCACTCCGCACACCGAGTTCGAGGCCCAGGCGTACATCCTGTCCAAGGACGAGGGCGGTCGCCACACGCCGTTCTTCAACAACTACCGTCCGCAGTTCTACTTCCGTACCACGGACGTGACGGGCGTTGTGACCCTCCCCGAGGGCACCGAGATGGTCATGCCGGGCGACAACACCGAGATGTCCGTCCAGCTGATCCAGCCGGTCGCCATGGAGGAGGGCCTGAAGTTCGCCATCCGTGAGGGTGGCCGGACCGTCGGCGCCGGCCAGGTCACCAAGATCAACAAGTGACCTGACGCTCCCCGGAGCAGAGAGCCCCATCCGCTTCTTGCGGGTGGGGCTCTTTCGTATGTGGGTACCCGGCCGTCCACATCGAAGCCGCGTTCGACTTCGGGAGCGAATAGATGATGACAAATGGCAAGATCACGGTCGCGGTCGTGGGGGGCTACCTCCTCGGGCGTACGAAGAAGGCGAAACTCGCCGTCGGGCTGGGCATGTTGCTGGCGGGCAAGAAGATCTCGCTGGATCCGCAGCAGCTGAAGAAGTCCCTCGCCCAGGCGCCGCTGCTGAGCGGCCTCAACTCGGAAGTGCGCAAGGAGCTCGCCGACGCCACACGGCAGGCCGCGACCAAGGCCGTCTCCGACCGGGTGAACGGCCTCGCCGATTCGCTGCACGAGCGCACGGCGCTGCTGCGCGGTGAAGGCGGGGACGGAGAGGAGGGCGAGGAGGCCGACACCGAGGAGCCGGAAGGCGAGGCGGAATCCGAGCCGAAGCGGAAACCGAAGCCGTCGAGGCCTCCGCGCAAGGCGGCGGCCAAGGCCCCCGCCCGCCCGGCGAAGAAGACCGCCGCGTCCGGTTCCGGTACGGCGAAGAAGGCAGCGGGGAAGAAGACCGCGGCGAAGGCGAACGCGGCGAAGAAGAACGCCAGGACCGCGGGGGGCCGCAATGGCTGACACGCTCGGCAAGCTCAAGGACGACATCGTCAAGGATCCGGCCACCGACCGTCTGAAGGACGAGCTGCGGAACTATGTCCAGGCACGGGCGACCCATGCGATCTCCGGCCTCGGCTCGGGCCTCGCCAAGGGCGCGCAGTCCCTCTCCGAGGGCAAGTCTCCGGGGCAGGCCCTGATGAAGGCCGGTACGTCCCAGCTGAAGGACTCGCTCAAGGAGTCGCTGAAGGAGAAGGTCAAAGGTGCCTTCGGGAAGGGCGGCCGGGGCAAGAGCGGGGGCGGCAAGTCCAAGAGCGTGACGGTCGTCGAGGACATCGACGTCGGGGTGCCGGTCCGCGAGGCGTACAACCAGTGGACCCAGTTCCAGGAGTTCAGCACCTTCGCCAAGGGGGTCGTCAGCGTCGAGAAGGCCGACGACACCAGCAGCGACTGGAAGGTGAAGGTCGCCAAGTCCACCCGCAGCTGGCGGGCGAACGTCACCGAGCAGGTCGCCGACGAGCGGATCGGCTGGACCACGGAGGGCGCCAAGGGAACCGTCAAGGGCGTCGTCACCTTTCACCCGCTCGGTGACAACCTCACCCGGGTGCTGCTGGTTCTTGAGTACTTCCCCAAGGGCCTCTTCGAGAAGACCGGCAACATCTGGCGGGCCCAGGGCCGACGGGCCCGCCTCGATCTGAAGCTCTACCGGAAGTTCATCATGATGCGCGGCGAGGCCACGGACGGCTGGCGCGGTGAGATCCGGGACGGCGAGGTCGTGCAGGACCACGGGACGGCCGTGGAGGAGGAAGACCGAGAGCAGGCGGACGAGGCCGATGAGACCGGTGAGGGCGAGGAGACCGGGGGAGAGGCCGATGAGCCGGACGAGGCGGCTGGGGCTGAGGATGAGTACGAGGAGGAGCCCGAAGGCGCCGAGCCCGGGGAAGAGGAACCCGAGGACGCCGAGGCGTATGAGGCGTATGAGGAGTCCGAGGAGCCCGAAGAGCCCGAAGAGGAGCTCGAGGAGGAGCCCGGCCGCCGCACCGCCGCGGCCCGCCGCTGAGCACCCCCGGCGACCGCCGCGGCCCGCTCCTGAGCACCCCCGGCGGCCGCCGGACACGACCGGGCCCCACTCAGACGCACGACGCCGGGTGGGGCCCGCCCATGCCGCCCGCCCATCGGCGAAACCGCACGGCGAACGCGAATCGGCCGGGGCAGACCCGGCGCCACCCGGATGTGGCGCCGGGGGGCGGGGGCCGGATCACGCGGGCCGCGGACGGTGCCCCCGGCTCCGCCTCACCCGGTGGTAAGCCGGGCCGTCAGGCCTGTTTCGTGGGACGGGGGCGCCAGATCCACGGGGTGGCGTCGGGGGACAGGCCCACCACGCAGACGCCCTGGTGGCCGTCGTCCGCCAGGAGGGCCGGCGCGCCGACCGGGGTCAGATGGCCGGGGGAGCGCAGCGGTTTGGCGTCCGGGCTGGTGCCGTACTGGACCTGGACCTCCCCGCCCAGGTCGCGCCCGGCCAGGAGCAGCGTCTTCGCCTCGTGGCGGCCGGACGGTTCGGCCACGGTGTGGGCGGCGATCGCTCCGTAGCCCTCGAAGTGCCGCACGGTGAGGGAGGTTTCGCCGTGGACGGCGGGCACGGTGGCCGTGGGGGTGCGGTAGATCAGCGCGAGCGTGCCGTCGGGCGCCACCGCGGCGCCCAGCGGATCCCCGCCGGGGCGCGGCAGACCGGACGGCGGGCGCAGGGCGACCGGGCCGCCGGCCCACTCCTGGGCCCAGTGGTGGACGGTGTCGCGGCCGGGGGCGAGGACATGGACCTGCCCCTCCGCGTCCAGCAGCGCGGTCAGCCCGTCCTGGATCTCGGCGCCGCCGAGCCGCTGCCAGGGACCCCAGCGGCCGTCGGCGTCCCGTACCCGGGTGGCCAGGCTCTTGTCCGCGGTCCGTACGAAGAGGTGCACCTGGCCGTCCGGGGTGGCGACCGCCGCCGGACAGCCGACCCGGCGGCCGTGCTCGGGGTCGGTCTCGGGGGTGCCGAGCCCGGTCCAGGCGCGGAACGGGCCGTCCGGGCGGCGCTGCTCCAGCACCACGATCTCGCGGAGGTCGCCCGCGCCCTGCCCGGCCAGCGCCGCGAACCGCAGGGCGAACAGCACCTGCCGCCCCGCGCTGTCCCGCACCGCGGCGAGCGCCGGGGCGAGCGGTCCCCCGCCGAGCCCCTGAGGAGCCCCGAACCGCCCGCTGCCGGGCGCCGTCTCGCGCCACCGCACGGCCTGGGCACCGAGCACGCAGTACGCCACGAGCCGCCCCTGGGCGTCGGTGGTGGGGGCGGGCAGCGAGGTGGGGTAGCGGTAGTGGGTGGAGCGGATCCAGCCCTTGCGGTTCCGCAGCGGGCGCACCCCGCCCTGGCTGTAGTCGCCGCAGCCGGCCGCGTTGCCGCAGTCCCAGTCCGGCGCACCGCCGTAGGACTTGATCGCCCGCGCCTTCTGGGCGAGCACCGCGGGCGGCAGATTGTGCGGCCAGCGCTGGTTGTAGTAGCCGCGGAACGCGGTGGTGGTGAAGCGCGGGGCGTGCTTGTCGCGCTGTGTGGACGCGGCCACCCACTGGGCGATCGCCTTCCAGGTGAACAGCGCGACCGGGGTGTGGTCGCGGTGGTCCGAGCAGCCCGGCTGATCGTTGTCCTTGGGGTGCAGCACGTCGTGCACCTGGAAGTCGGGGTCCGGGTCCAGCGTGTGGATCAGCGTGGGCCGATAGCGGTCCATGATCCCGGCGAGCACGTCGACCAGCGTCCGATGGCCGTACGAACTGGGGTGCGCCACTGGGGAGCCGGTGGCCAGGAGGGTGCGCATCACGGTGCCCGGGGTGTCCCACAGCGCGGGGATCCGTACGCCGCCGTCCGACAGCATCGCGATGTTGAGGAAGATCAGCCGGGCGCTGCGGGCGCCGTTGGCCAGGGTGTTGGTCTCCGCCGTGACCCCGCCTGGCAGCCGCAGCACCGACCGCTGCCAGGGCGCGAACTGGTTCAGCCCCATCATCTGCGCGTACGCCTGCCGCAGCCCCTGGTGGCGGGAGGCGGAGTACGCGGCCTTGTCGGCGTGCGGGACCGGCGTCCCCGCCTGATGGTTGATCCCCCGGGCCTCACCGGCCGTGACGTACACGCACACCACCGGGACTCCGGAGCGCAGCACATGCTCGGCGTCCGGGTTCATGAAGTACAGATCGTCGTCGGGGTGCGCCATGATCTGCAGCAGCAGCGCCCGCTTGTCGCCCACCGTCGAGGTGAACGGCTCCGCGGCCCCGAGCTCACTGGCCCGCGTCGGCCCGGCCGCCGCGCCGCGCGAATGTCCTGCCCCGCATCCGGCGATCCCGGTGACCCCGGCAACCCCCACGGCTCCCCCGGCGGTGAGCGCCGCCAGCGCGGCGAGCGTCTGCCTGCGGGTGGTCCGCGCCCCCCGCGATGTCCATCGACTGTTCAATTTGGTGACCCTGTCACTTCGGCAGCGCGTAGTCTCCGGCTGCTCCGAGTGAAGGGACGGTTGGTGATCTTGACAGGTTGTCCGATGGCCGGGAGGTATCGGTCACAGATCGGGCACACCGTCGCCACGGGGCCGACGCATCTCGCCGGGGGTTCGGCCCTTTCGGTTACGTCAGTCGGCGATCAGCAGTGCGGCGGTTCACTATCCGATGCCGATGACCGCGATGATCACCGCCGGCCCCTTGCCGAGGGAGCCGCCCGCGCCCTCCTTGCCGAGGCAGAAGGCGGTGGCGGCCGCGAGGCCCCGGCGGAGGCGTCGTTGGGGGGATCGTTGACCACGGCGGCGATCACGGGGCTCGGTCGCCGCACCACCGTGCCTCCCGGGGGCGGTGCTCGCCTATGTGTAGCGCGGCAGGTTCTCGGTCGAGACGGTCCACTCGCCGATCGTGATGTCCTCCCCGTAGACGAAGTCCTTTCGGGTCGCGTAGCGAGGACCGTGAGCGGTGGGGTGGATGTCGGACAGTACGGAGCCCTCGCCCGTTCGGGGATCGAAGATCACATAAACGGGGATGCCGAGCTGTGGATAATCCCTTGCCTTGCCCACCCAGTCATTGTCCGGATTGGACCGCGACACGACCTCGATGGCGGCGAGGAGCGTATGCGGGTCGAGGGCCCCTTCGACGTCCATGTCCGCCTCGGCGATCACGATCACGTCGGGGTGGCGCAGCACGCCCGAGTTCGGGTCCTCGACGTCCGGTGTACCGGTATGGGCCAGCAGACCGTCCGGCATGACCTTCTCCAGCCGACGACTGATACGCGCCGCCGTCAGCTCGTGTGGCCCCCCCGGCGACATCATGTCGTGAACGATCCCTTCCTTGGTGATCTCCAGCTTTCCGGGAACGCTCTCCTGCATCTGCTCGACGATGTCCCGCATGGACTGGTAGCGGAGTGCGTCACGGTCGGCGTGATCCGGGGCGATCGTCATGGCGCTCGCTCCTCTCTCGGGCGGCGTGCCGCGTCGGGCGACGGGAAGACCTCGCAGCCATGCTAGCGACACGGATGGTTCCGGCCGTGGGCGCGAGCGGGGCCCTGGGTTGGGGCTGTCACCGGATTGGCCTGCTGGGCGGTTCGGCCTTATGAGACCGCCGGGCCCTCGATGTACCTGCTCTCCGCGTCGTAGGGCCACTCGTTCGCGACACAGCCCTTCAAGCCGTATATCTGCTGCATCATCACCGGCGCCCTCTTGCCCTTCCCCGGGCAGGTCTCGTGGCCGTGGCCGATGCGGTGGCCGACCTCGTGGTTGACGATCAGCGCCCGGTAGCCGCTGATGGGGCCGGAGAACTCCGGTGAGCCGGTGTTCCAGCGCTTGAGGTTGACCATGATCTGGGTGCCGGCGTCGCAGTTGACCTCGCCATGGGTGTCCAGGCCCACGGCGCCGCAGATCTTGTCGACCGTGTCCGGGGTGGCGATCTTCACCTCGAAGTCGGAGGGGCCGTCGGCGACCAGCTGGAAGGAGTGCTTGCCGTCGTTGGTCCAGCCGCGCTTGTCCGCGAGGATCGCCGAGATCTCTGTCGCGGCCCGCTTCGCGTCGGCGCCGGTGCCCTTCTCCACCATGACCTTGAACCGCCGGAGATCGCTTCCCTTGCCGATCACCGCGCCGGAGGACTTCGCGGTGACGAACTCGCCGGTCGCGGTGGTGGGAGAGCCCGGGCGAGGGGGCCTGGAGGTGGCCGAGATGGCGTCGGGCGGCGGAGGTGTCGCGTGGGCGGCGCGGGCCGTGCCGTCGTCGCCGTCGTCGCGTAACGCGAACACGACCCCGGCGATCAGGGCCGCACCGGCGGCCAGTGCCACCGCCACGTTCCGGAGGCGGGCGCTCCGGGTGGTGCGCCCCCGTCGTCCTGGTGGTGAGGTGGATGGGCCGGGGGCCTGCGCGGTGGAGGTCATGGGGGCGCTTCCAGGGGGTGTCAGCGGGGCGGGTGAATCGGCCGCGTGCGCATGCGCGTGAGCTGTCGGTGCCCCGGAGTGCGAGTGTGTCGTGTGTTCCCCTGGAGAGACGTGTGGGGAGGGTGACCGGTTGGGGCTTGTGCCCTGCTGTGCGCGGGGGCACATTGGGTAGCACAGTCGCATGTGACACTGTGCCCCGGCCTTCCGGTCCGCGCCGAGTTTGAAGCGTGCCCCGTGAGGGGTACGCTTCCGGGCCCCTGATTGGCGTCCGGAGCAGCCGCTATGGCACACTAGCCAGGTTGCTCGGTTGAGTGCCGATGCTGCGCGCCTCCCGCCGGGAGGACCGGAAGCGAGTCCCACAGTACTCGTCGCCCCTGATCAGGGGCGGAAGTACGGGAATCTTCCGGGAAGCGTCAGCGGGGCCCCAGCCAGGCGCCCGGTGGGTGACTTTCTCCCCCAGCAACCCCCTTCATCAGGGATCTCCGTGCGGAGATTTACGGGAAGGGGCGCGACACGCCCGACCGCGTGGGTCGGGAGTGAGGTGGAGGAGGACGCGAACGCCATCGGGTCCCAGAGCGTTACGAGAGACAGGACTACGAAGTAGCCATGGCGGGACAGAAGATCCGCATCCGGCTCAAGGCTTACGACCACGAGGTCATCGACTCCTCGGCGAAGAAGATCGTCGAGACGGTGACCCGGACTGGTGCGTCGGTCGCGGGCCCGGTGCCGCTGCCCACAGAGAAGAACGTGTACTGCGTCATCAAGTCGCCGCACAAGTACAAGGACTCGCGCGAGCACTTCGAGATGCGTACGCACAAGCGCCTCATCGACATCCTCGACCCCACGCCGAAGACGGTTGACTCGCTGATGCGTCTCGACCTGCCGGCCGGCGTCGACATCGAGATCAAGCTCTGAGGTGACGCGCGAGATGGCTAAGCAGATCAAGGGCGTCCTGGGCGAGAAGCTCGGCATGACGCAGGTGTGGGACGAGAACAACCGCGTCGTCCCGGTCACCGTCGTCAAGGCCGGTCCCTGCGTCGTGACCCAGGTCCGCACCGATGACGCGGACGGCTACAGCGCCGTCCAGATCGCCTTCGGCGAGATCGACCCGCGCAAGGTGAACAAGCCGCTCAAGGGCCACTTCGCCAAGGCGGATGTGACCCCGCGCCGCCACCTGGTGGAGCTGCGTACCGCCGACGCCGGTGAGTACACGCTCGGCCAGGAGGTCACGGCCGAGGTGTTCGAGTCCGGTGTCAGGGTCGACGTGACCGGCACCAGCAAGGGCAAGGGCACCGCCGGTGTCATGAAGCGCCACGGCTTCGGCGGCCTCGGCGCCGGCCACGGCACCCAGCGCAAGCACCGCTCGCCGGGCTCCATCGGTGGCTGCGCCACCCCGGGCCGCGTGTTCAAGGGCCTGCGCATGGCCGGCCGCATGGGCAATGAGCGGGTCACCACCCAGAACCTGACCGTCCACGCCGTTGACGCGGAGAAGGGTCTGCTCCTGATCAAGGGAGCGGTTCCTGGTCCGAACGGCGGCCTCGTCCTGGTCCGTACCGCGGCCAAGGGGGCCTGAGGTAACCGATGAGCACCATTGACATCCTTTCGCCGGCAGGCGACAAGGCCGGGTCCGTCGAGCTCCCCGCGGAGATCTTCGACGCGCAGGTCAGCGTTCCGCTGATCCACCAGGTCGTCGTCGCCCAGCTGGCCGCTGCCCGCCAGGGCACGCACAAGACCAAGACCCGTGGTGAGGTCCGCGGCGGTGGCAAGAAGCCGTACCGCCAGAAGGGCACCGGCCGCGCGCGCCAGGGTTCGACCCGCGCGCCGCAGTTCGCCGGCGGTGGCGTCGTGCACGGCCCCGTGCCGCGCGACTACAGCCAGCGCACCCCGAAGAAGATGAAGGCCGCCGCGCTGCGCGGTGCCCTCTCCGACCGGGCGCGTCACGAGCGCATTCACGTCGTGACCGGCGTGGTCGACGGTGAGATCTCCACCAAGGCCGCGAAGGCCCTGCTGGGCAAGATCAGTGAGCGCAAGAACGTGCTCCTGGTCGCCGAGCGGAGCGACGAGGCCGCGTGGCTGTCCGCCCGCAACCTGCCCCAGGTGCACATCCTGGAGCCGGGCCAGCTGAACACGTACGACGTGCTCGTCTCCGACGACGTGGTCTTCACCAAGGCCGCCTTCGAGTCCTTCGTGGCTGGTCCCAAGGCCGCTGAGAAGACCGAAGGGAGCGCCGCCTGATGAGTGAGGCGACCGCTGTCACCAGCAAGACCTTCACCGACCCCCGCGACGTCCTCGTCAAGCCGGTGGTCTCGGAGAAGAGCTACGCGCTGCTGGACGAGAACAAGTACACGTTCATCGTCGACCCGCGCGCGAACAAGACCCAGATCAAGCAGGCCGTCGAGGCGGTCTTCTCGGTCAAGGTCACCGGGGTCAACACGATCAACCGCCAGGGCAAGCGCAAGCGCACCCGCACCGGTTTCGGCAAGCGCAAGGACACCAAGCGCGCCATCGTGACCCTCGCCGAGGGCGACCGCATCGACATCTTCGGCGGCCCGACCTCCTGACGGGGGTCGGAACGTCCAGAAGTCCGGAATCTTCCGAGGACTGAGAAATGGGTATCCGCAAGTACAAGCCGACGACCCCGGGCCGTCGTGGCTCCAGCGTCGCCGACTTCGTCGAGATCACGCGGTCCACGCCGGAGAAGTCGCTGGTCCGCCCGCTGCACAGCAAGGGTGGTCGTAACAACGCCGGCCGCATCACGGTCCGCCACCAGGGTGGCGGTCACAAGCGTGCGTACCGCGTGATCGACTTCCGCCGTCACGACAAGGACGGCGTCCCGGCGAAGGTCGCGCACATCGAATACGACCCCAACCGCACCGCGCGCATCGCGCTGCTGCACTACGCCGACGGCGAGAAGCGCTACATCCTCGCGCCGCGCGGCCTGACGCAGGGCGACCGGATCGAGAACGGCCCGGGCGCCGACATCAAGCCCGGCAACAACCTCTCGCTGCGCAACATCCCGGTTGGTACCACGCTCCACGCCATCGAGCTGCGGCCCGGCGGCGGCGCGAAGTTCGCCCGCTCCGCGGGTGCCTCCGTGCAGCTGCTGGCGAAGGAGGGCTCCATGGCCCACCTCCGCATGCCGTCCGGTGAGATCCGCCTGGTCGACGTCCGCTGCCGCGCCACTGTCGGCGAGGTCGGCAACGCCGAGCAGTCGAACATCAACTGGGGCAAGGCCGGCCGCATGCGCTGGAAGGGCGTCCGCCCGACCGTTCGTGGTGTGGTCATGAACCCCGTCGACCACCCGCACGGTGGTGGTGAGGGCAAGACCTCCGGTGGTCGCCACCCGGTCTCGCCGTGGGGTCAGAAGGAGGGCCGTACGCGCTCGCCGAAGAAGGCCAGCAACAAGTACATCGTCCGCCGCCGCAAGACGAACAAGAAGCGCTAGGAGCGGGTTTAGATGCCGCGCAGTCTCAAGAAGGGGCCCTTCGTCGACGACCACCTGATCAAGAAGGTGGACACGCAGAACGAAGCAGGCACCAAGAACGTCATCAAGACCTGGTCCCGCCGCTCGATGATCGTCCCGGCCATGCTCGGCCACACGATCGCGGTGCACGACGGCCGCAAGCACGTCCCGGTGTTCGTCACCGAGTCGATGGTCGGCCACAAGCTCGGCGAGTTCGCGCCGACCCGCACCTTCCGCGGCCATGAGAAGGACGACCGCAAGTCGCGTCGTCGCTGATCAGCGGAAAAGACTCATGACAGACACCGAAGGGACAACCATGGAAGCCAGGGCCCAGGCGCGGTACATCCGCGTCACGCCCATGAAGGCCCGCCGCGTGGTGGACCTCATCCGTGGCATGAGTGCCACGGAGGCCCAGGCGGTCCTGCGTTTCGCCCCGCAGGCCGCGAGCGTGCCGGTCGGCAAGGTGCTGGACAGCGCCATCGCCAACGCCGCGCACAACTACGACCACACCGACGCCGACAGCCTCGTCATCTCCGAGGCATACGTCGACGAGGGCCCGACTCTGAAGCGGTTCCGTCCGCGTGCCCAGGGCCGCGCCTACCGGATCCGCAAGCGGACCAGCCACATCACCGTGGTCGTCAGCAGCAAGGAAGGAACCCGGTAATGGGCCAGAAGGTAAACCCGCACGGGTTCCGGCTCGGCATCACCACCGACTTCAAGTCGCGCTGGTACGCCGACAAGCTGTACAAGGACTACGTCAAGGAAGACGTCGCCATCCGCCGGATGATGACGAAGGGCATGGAGCGCGCCGGTATCTCCAAGGTGGAGATCGAGCGCACCCGTGACCGCGTCCGCGTCGACATCCACACCGCCCGGCCGGGCATCGTCATCGGCCGCCGCGGCGCGGAGGCCGACCGTATCCGTGGCGAGCTGGAGAAGCTCACCGGCAAGCAGGTGCAGCTCAACATCCTCGAGGTGAAGAACCCCGAGGTGGACGCTCAGCTGGTGGCCCAGGCCGTCGCCGAGCAGCTCTCCTCCCGCGTCTCCTTCCGTCGTGCGATGCGCAAGTCGATGCAGAGCTCGATGAAGGCCGGTGCCAAGGGCATCAAGATCCAGTGTGGTGGCCGTCTCGGCGGCGCCGAGATGTCCCGCTCGGAGTTCTACCGCGAGGGCCGCGTGCCCCTGCACACGCTCCGCGCGAACGTCGACTACGGCTTCTTCGAGGCCAAGACCACCTTCGGCCGCATCGGCGTCAAGGTGTGGATCTACAAGGGCGACGTGAAGAACATCGCCGAGGTCCGCGCCGAGAACGCCGCCGCCCGCGCCGGCAACCGCCCGTCGCGTGGTGGCAGCGACCGCCCGCAGCGCCGTGGTGGCGAGCGCGGTGGCCGTGGCCGTAAGCCGCAGCAGTCCGCCGCGCCCGCCGCCGAGGCCGGCAAGGCCGAGGCGCCCGCCGCGGCGGCGGCCGAGCCCAGCGCAGCCGGAAAGGAGAGCTGACCCCATGCTGATCCCTCGCAGGGTCAAGCACCGCAAGCAGCACCACCCCAAGCGGTCCGGCATGGCCAAGGGCGGTACGGAGCTGGCGTTCGGCGAGTACGGCATCCAGGCCGTCACCCCGGCGTACGTCACCAACCGTCAGATCGAGGCCGCTCGTATCGCGATGACCCGCCACATCAAGCGTGGCGGCAAGGTCTGGATCAACATCTACCCGGACCGTCCGCTGACGAAGAAGCCTGCTGAGACCCGCATGGGTTCCGGTAAGGGCTCGCCGGAGTGGTGGATCGCGAACGTCAAGCCCGGTCGGGTGATGTTCGAGCTGTCCTACCCGAACGAGAAGACTGCGCGTGAGGCGCTCACCCGCGCTGCTCACAAGCTCCCGATGAAGTGCCGGATCGTTCGGCGCGAGGCAGGTGAGTCGTGATGGCGGCCGGTACCAAGGCGTCCGAGCTGCGTGAGCTGAACAACGAGGACCTCGTTGGCAAGCTGCGTGAGGCCAAGGAAGAGCTGTTCAACCTCCGCTTCCAGGCGGCGACCGGACAGCTCGAGAACCACGGCCGGCTGAAGGCCGTCCGGAAGGACATCGCCCGGATCTACACCCTGATGCGGGAGCGCGAGCTCGGCATCGAGACGGTGGAGAGCGCCTGATGAGCGAGACGAATGTGACTGAGAACGCAACGCAGAACCGCGGCTTCCGCAAGACCCGTGAGGGTCTGGTCGTCAGCGACAAGATGGACAAGACCGTCGTCGTCGCAGTCGAGGACCGCGTCAAGCACGCGCTGTACGGCAAGGTCATCCGCCGTACCAACAAGCTCAAGGCGCACGACGAGCAGAACGCCGCGGGTGTCGGCGACCGCGTCCTCCTGATGGAGACCCGGCCGCTGTCCGCGACCAAGCGCTGGCGCGTCGTCGAGATCCTCGAGAAGGCCAAGTAATTCCTGCGGGGATTCCCCCGCAGGACAGTTCCGCCAGGCTTGGCGGGCCGTGCGCGAAACGTTTTGCGCACGGCCCGCCGGGAACCGGCAGACGATCAGGAGATAGACGTGATCCAGCAGGAGTCGCGACTGCGCGTCGCCGACAACACGGGCGCGAAGGAGATCCTTTGCATCCGTGTTCTCGGTGGCTCCGGTCGCCGCTACGCGGGCATTGGTGACGTCATCGTCGCCACCGTCAAGGACGCGATCCCCGGTGGCAACGTGAAGAAGGGTGACGTCGTCAAGGCGGTCATCGTGCGCACCGTGAAGGAGCGCCGCCGCCCGGACGGTTCGTACATCCGCTTCGACGAGAACGCGGCCGTCATCCTCAAGAACGATGGCGACCCCCGCGGCACCCGTATCTTCGGCCCGGTGGGCCGTGAGCTGCGCGAGAAGAAGTTCATGAAGATCATCTCGCTCGCGCCGGAGGTGCTGTAACCGATGAAGATCAAGAAGGGCGACCTGGTCCAGGTCATCACCGGTAAGGACAAGGGCAAGCAGGGCAAGGTCATCGCGGCCTTCCCGCGCGAGGACCGGGTCCTGGTCGAGGGTGTCAACCGGGTCAAGAAGCACACCAAGGCCGGACAGACCGCTCGTGGTTCGAAGACCGGCGGCATCGTGACGACCGAGGCCCCGATCCACGTGAGCAATGTGCAGCTCGTGGTGGAGAAGGACGGAAACAAGGTCGTCACCCGCGTCGGATACCGCTTCGACGACGAGGGCAACAAGATCCGCGTTGCCAAGCGGACCGGTGAGGACATCTGATGACTGCCACCACCATTGCACCGCGCCTCAAGGCGCGCTACCGCGAAGAGATCCAGGGCAAGCTGCAGGAGCAGTTCTCCTACGAGAACGTCATGCAGATCCCGGGTCTGACCAAGGTCGTGGTCAACATGGGTGTGGGCGACGCCGCCCGCGACTCCAAGCTGATCGAGGGCGCCATCCGCGACCTCGCCACGATCACCGGCCAGAAGCCCGCCGTCACCAAGGCCCGTAAGTCCATCGCGCAGTTCAAGCTGCGTGAGGGCCAGCCGATCGGCGCCCACGTCACCCTCCGCGGTGACCGCATGTGGGAGTTCCTGGACCGTCTGGTGTCGCTCGCGCTTCCGCGCATCCGCGACTTCCGCGGTCTGTCGCCGAAGCAGTTCGACGGCCGGGGCAACTACACCTTCGGTCTCACGGAGCAGGTCATGTTCCACGAGATCGACCAGGACAAGATCGACCGCGTCCGGGGTATGGACATCACCGTGGTGACCACGGCGACCAACGACGACGAGGGCCGCGCCCTGCTGCGTCACCTCGGCTTCCCGTTCAAGGAGGCGTGAGCCGTGGCGAAGAAGGCTCTCATTGCCAAGGCCGGCCGCAAGCCCAAGTTCGGCGTGCGTGGGTACACGCGCTGCCAGCGCTGCGGACGTCCGCACTCCGTGTACCGCAAGTTCGGCCTGTGCCGCGTGTGCCTCCGTGAGATGGCTCACCGCGGCGAGCTGCCGGGCGTGACCAAGAGCTCCTGGTAATCGACCCTTACGGGTTGATACCGGGCTCTCGGTAAGCAAATGGATGGCGAGGCCCGCCCTTCCGCTCGCGTAGAGTAGAAGGGTTGGGCGCTCGCCGCCCAGAATCCTTACTACGCCGTAGGTCCCCGCGCCGCACCCGTGCCCGCCACTGAGCGGGTGAGAGGGATGGCGCATACAGGAAACCCCGGCGAGAGAGGCCGAAGGCCATCATGACCATGACCGATCCGATCGCAGACATGCTGACGCGTCTGCGAAACGCGAACTCGGCGTACCACGACTCCGTCGTGATGCCCCACAGCAAGATCAAGTCGCATATCGCGGAGATCCTCCAGCAGGAGGGCTACATCACCGGCTGGAAGGTCGAGGACGCCGAGGTCGGCAAGAGCCTCATCCTCGAGCTGAAGTTCGGCCCGAACCGCGAGCGCTCGATCGCCGGCATCAAGCGGATCTCGAAGCCGGGCCTGCGGGTCTACGCAAAGTCCACCAACCTGCCGAAGGTGCTCGGCGGCCTGGGCGTGGCGATCATCTCCACGTCGCACGGGCTCCTCACCGACAAGCAGGCCGGCAAGAAGGGCGTGGGTGGGGAAGTCCTCGCCTACGTCTGGTAACCAGGGAACGGAGGAAGCACATGTCGCGCATTGGCAAGCTGCCCATCCAGGTTCCCGCTGGTGTGGACGTCACCATCGATGGCCGCACGGTCGCCGTGAAGGGTCCCAAGGGCTCTCTCTCGCACACCGTCGCCGCGCCGATCGAGGTCGCCAAGGGTGAGGACAACGCCCTCGTTGTCACCCGCCCGAACGACGAGCGTCAGAACAAGGCCCTGCACGGCCTGTCGCGCACGCTGGTGGCGAACATGATCACCGGCGTGACCCAGGGCTACAGCAAGGCGCTCGAGATCAGCGGTGTCGGTTACCGCGTCCAGGCCAAGGGCTCCAACCTGGAGTTCTCCCTGGGCTACAGCCACCCGATCCTGGTCGAGGCCCCGGAGGGCATCACCTTCAAGGTGGAGTCCCCGACCAAGCTGAGCGTCGAGGGCATCGACAAGCAGAAGGTCGGCGAGGTCGCCGCGAACATCCGCAAGCTGCGCAAGCCCGACCCGTACAAGGCCAAGGGCGTGAAGTACGCGGGCGAGGTCATCCGCCGCAAGGTCGGAAAGGCTGGTAAGTAAGCCATGGCATACGGTGTGAAGATTGCCAAGGGCAACGCTCGCAAGGCCGCTGCCGTCAAGCGGCGTCACATCCGCGTCCGCAAGCGGGTCTCCGGTACGCCGGTCCGCCCCCGCCTCGTGGTGACGCGGTCCAACCGTCACATGGTGGCGCAGGTCATCGACGACATCGCGGGCCACACCCTGGCCTCGGCGTCGACGCTGGACAGCTCCATCCGGGCGGCCGAGGGCGACAAGAGCGCCCAGGCGCAGCAGGTCGGCGCCCTGGTGGCCGAGCGGGCGAAGGCCGCGGGCATCGAGGCCGTCGTGTTCGACCGCGGTGGCAACAAGTACGCCGGGCGCATCGCCGCTCTGGCGGACGCCGCCCGCGAGGCCGGGCTGAAGTTCTGAGCCCCGGTTCCAACGCAAAGCGGAAACGAGAGAGGTAAATCCAATGGCTGGACCCCAGCGCCGCGGTGGCGGCGCCGGTGGCGGCGAGCGGCGGGACCGGAAGGACCGGCGGGACGGTGGCGCTGCCGCCGAGAAGACCGCTTACGTCGAGCGTGTTGTCGCGATCAACCGCGTCGCCAAGGTTGTGAAGGGTGGTCGTCGCTTCAGCTTCACCGCGCTGGTCGTGGTGGGCGACGGTGATGGCACCGTGGGTGTCGGTTACGGCAAGGCCAAGGAGGTGCCGGCCGCGATCGCCAAGGGCGTGGAGGAGGCCAAGAAGCACTTCTTCAAGGTCCCCCGGATCGCCGGCACCATCCCGCACCCGATCCAGGGTGAGGAGGCCGCGGGTGTCGTGCTGCTGAAGCCGGCGTCTCCCGGTACCGGTGTGATCGCCGGTGGCCCGGTGCGCGCCGTGCTGGAGTGCGCGGGCATCCACGACGTGCTGAGCAAGTCGCTCGGCTCCTCGAACCCGATCAACATCGTGCACGCCACGGTGGCCGCTCTGCGGGGCCTTCAGCGCCCCGAGGAGATCGCCGCCCGCCGTGGTCTGCCGCTCGAGGACGTCGCTCCCGCCGCTCTGCTGCGGGCGCGTGCCGGGGTGGGTGTGTGAGCATGGCCCGCCTCAAGATCACGCAGACGAAGTCGTACATCGGCAGCAAGCAGAACCACCGCGACACTCTGCGTTCGCTCGGGCTGAAGAGGCTCGGCGACGTGGTCGTCAAGGAGGACCGCCCCGAGTTCCGCGGCATGGCGCAGACCGTGCGGCACCTCGTGACGGTCGAGGAGGTCGACTGACATGGCGGAGAACAACCCGCTGAAGGTCCACAACCTCCGGCCCGCCCCGGGCGCCAAGACCGCCAAGACCCGTGTCGGTCGTGGTGAGGCGTCCAAGGGTAAGACCGCTGGTCGTGGCACCAAGGGCACCAAGGCCCGCTACCAGGTTCCGGAGCGCTTCGAGGGTGGGCAGATGCCCCTCCACATGCGGCTCCCGAAGCTCAAGGGCTTCAAGAACCCCTTCCGCACCGAGTACCAGGTCGTGAACCTGGACCGGCTGGCCGCGCTCTACCCCGAGGGTGGCGAGGTCACGGTGGCCGATCTGGTCGCCAAGGGTGCGGTTCGCAAGAACCAGCTCGTCAAGGTGCTGGGCTCCGGTGAGGTCTCCGTGGCGCTCCAGGTGACGGTCGACGCCGTCTCCGGCTCCGCCAAGGAGAAGATCACCGCCGCCGGTGGCACCGTCACCGAGCTCGTCTGAGCACGGTGCGTTTCTGACCGGGGGTGCCCCAGATACGGGGCATCCCCGGTTGGTCGTTCCAAGCGGGGCCGGGTCGCCGGTAAGGTGGCTGGCGTTGTTACCTTCCGCGCGGTACGTCTCCGCGCGGGTCCTGGCTGATAAGTATCCGTCGATCCTCAAGACCGTCACCTCTCGCGAAGCGACGCGGGGGGCGCAGGAGGCACCGTGCTCACCGCGTTCGCCCGGGCGTTCAAGACGCCCGACCTGCGCAAGAAGCTGCTGTTCACGCTGGGCATCATCGTGCTCTTCCGGCTCGGGCAACATGTCCCGATCCCGGGCATCGACTATAAGAACGTCCAGACGTGCATGGACCTCGCCAAGGGCCAGCAGGGGCTGTTCGGCTTGGTCAACATGTTCAGTGGTGGCGCACTGCTCCAGATCACCATCTTCGCGCTGGGGATCATGCCGTACATCACGGCGAGCATCATCCTGCAGCTGCTGACCGTGGTGATCCCGCGCCTTGAGGCCCTCAAGAAGGAGGGCCAGGCCGGTCAAGGGAAGATCACGCAGTACACCCGCTATCTGACCATCGCGCTGGCGATCCTCCAGGGCACCGGCCTGGTGGCCACCGCCCGCAGCGGCTCGCTCTTCCAGAGCTGCCCGGTCGGCGGTCAGATCGTACGGGACGACTCGATCTTCACCACCGCCGTGATGGTCATCACGATGACCGCGGGCACCGCGCTGATCATGTGGCTCGGTGAGCTGGTCACCGACCGCGGCATCGGCAACGGCATGTCGATCCTGATGTTCGTCTCCATCGCCGCCGGCTTCCCGAGCGCGATGTGGAGCATCAGGCAGCAGGGCAAGATCATGGACGGCTGGCTGGAGTTCGGCCTGGTGATCCTCTGTGGTCTGGCCATGGTCGGCCTGGTGGTCTTCGTCGAGCAGGCCCAGCGCCGGATCCCCGTGCAGTACGCCAAACGCATGATCGGCCGTCGCTCGTACGGCGGTACGTCCACCTACATTCCGATGAAGGTGAACCAGGCGGGTGTGATCCCCGTGATCTTCGCCTCATCGCTGCTGTACATCCCGGCGCTGATCGTCCAGTTCTCCAATTCCAAGGCCGGCTGGGCGACCTGGATCTCGCAGAACTTCGTCAAGGGCGACCACCCGATCTACATCGCCACGTACTTCCTGCTGATCGTCTTCTTCGCATTCTTCTATGTCGCCATCAGCTTCAACCCCGAAGAAGTTGCCGACAACATGAAGAAGTATGGTGGGTTCATCCCGGGTATCCGGGCTGGTCGTCCCACCGCGGAGTATCTGAGCTACGTGCTGAACCGCATCACGTGGCCCGGTGCGCTCTATCTGGGCTTGATCGCCCTGGTGCCCACGGTGGCGCTGGTGACGCTCAACGCCAACCAGAACTTCCCGTTCGGCGGCACGAGCATCCTGATCATCGTGGGTGTCGGCCTGGAGACTGTGAAGCAGATCGAGAGCCAGCTTCAGCAGCGACACTACGAAGGGTTCCTCCGCTGATGCGAATCGTCCTCGTCGGGCCTCCGGGAGCCGGCAAGGGTACGCAGGCCGCGTACCTCGCCGAGAAGCTGTCGATCCCGCATATCTCCACCGGCGACCTGTTCCGCGCGAACATCAGCCAGGGCACCCCCCTCGGCAAGCAGGCGCAGGAGTACATGCGGGCCGGACAGCTGGTACCGGACGAGGTCACCATCGGCATGGCGGAGGACCGGCTGGACCAGGACGACGCGCAGCCGGGCTTCCTGCTGGACGGGTTCCCGAGGAACCAGATCCAGGCCGAGGCCCTGGACACCTATCTGGGGCAGCGCGGTGTCTCGCTGGACGCGGTGCTGGACCTGGAGGTCCCCGAGTCCGAGGTGATCAAGCGCATCGCGGGCCGTCGTACCTGCCGCAACGACAGCTCGCACACCTTCCACGTGGAGTACAAGCCGCCGAAGGCCCAGGGCGTGTGCGACGTCTGCGGCGGCGAGCTGTACCAGCGCGAGGACGACAGCGAGGAAACGGTCCGCGACCGGCTGGAGGTCTACCACAGCCAGACCGAGCCGATCATCGACTACTACAAGACCCAGGGCCTGGTCGTGACGATCTCGGCGCTGGGCAAGGTGTCCGAGGTCACCCAGCGGGCGATGGACGCCCTGGCGGCGAAGGCGGCCTGAGAGCCGCCAGGACCTGTACGGAACGGCCGCGGTGCCCGGCACGGGCACCGCGGCCGTATCGTTGAGCAGATACGTCACAGCACGGACCGCATCAGAGACCGACTCCGGAAGGCCCCATGGTGGAGATCAAGACTCCCGAGCAGATCGCGAAGATGCGTGAGGCGGGACTGGTCGTCGCCGCCATTCACGAGGCGACACGGGCGGCGGCCGTCCCCGGCGCCAGCACCAAGGATCTGGACGATGTCGCCCGTAAGGTCATCGCCGACCACGGCGCCAAGTCGAACTTCCTGGGGTACGGCGGCTTCCCCGCCACCATCTGCACCTCGGTGAACGACATCGTGGTGCACGGCATCCCGGACCGGGAGACCGTCCTCAAGGACGGCGACATCATCTCCATCGACGCGGGCGCGATCGTGGACGGCTGGCACGGCGACGCCGCCTTCACCGCCTTCGTGGGCACCGGTCACGCCCCGGAGCTGTACGAGCTCAGCCGGGTCACCGAGGAGTCGATGTGGGCCGGGATCGCGGCGGTCCGCAAGGGCAACCGGCTGGTCGACATCTCCAAGGCGATCGAGGGCTACATCCGCCGCCAGCCCCGCCCGGCCTCCGGCAAGTACGGGATCATCGAGGACTACGGCGGCCACGGCATCGGCACCCAGATGCACATGGACCCGCATCTGCTGAACTACGTCTCCAAGAAGCGCGGCAAGGGCCCCCGGCTGGTCTCCGGCTTCTGCATCGCGATCGAGCCCATGGTGAGCCTGGGCACCGCGAAGACGCATGTGCTGGCCGACGACTGGACGGTCAAGACGGACGACGGCACCTGGTCCAGCCACTGGGAGCACTCGGTCGCGCTGACCGAGGAGGGCCCACTGGTGCTGACCGCCGTGGACGGCGGCAAGGCCAAGCTGGCCGAGCTGGGCGTGGAGACCGCGCCCGACCCGCTGGCATGACGATCTCCGTGGGCATAAAGATCTCAAAATGGGGGCATGATGCCCCCGATTCGTGTTTCGGGATGCCCTGACGTAGACTGACACGTCGGCTCTCGCATGCCCTCCCGCATGTCGCGAGCCGATCAAGGTAGCCGATCCCGAAAGCAGGACATGGCCAAGAAGCAAGGCGCCATCGAAATCGAGGGCACCGTGATCGAGTCTCTGCCGAACGCGATGTTCAAGGTGGAGCTTCAGAACGGTCACAAGGTCCTCGCGCACATCAGCGGCAAGATGCGTATGCACTACATCCGCATCCTGCCCGATGACCGGGTTGTCGTGGAGTTGTCTCCGTACGACCTCACGCGCGGACGGATCGTCTACCGCTACAAGTAGATCTCACGACCCGGAGAACCTCACACCCATGAAGGTCAAGCCGAGCGTCAAGAAGATCTGCGACAAGTGCAAGGTGATCCGCCGCCACGGCCGGGTCATGGTCATTTGCGACAACCTGCGCCACAAGCAGCGCCAGGGCTGACGCACACCGGCCGAAATCCTGCACCACTCGCAGTATCTTCGCGCGACGTCATAACTTTGCGTACATACGCAGTCACCCGTTCCCGCCTGGCGGGGACGACACCCCCGGTCGGAGGCCGGGGACCCGGGAGCCGTCCCGTACGGCGGCCGGGAGTGGTGCTGCGGAAGACCTCCGACAACCATCTGGAGCCAGATTCATGGCACGCCTCGCAGGCGTTGATCTCCCGCGCGAAAAGCGCGTCGAGGTCGCCCTCACCTACGTCTTCGGCATCGGTCGCACCCTTGCCCAGCAGACGCTCGCCAACACCGGTGTGAACCCGGACACCCGCGTTCGCGACCTGGCCGAAGAGGACCTGGTCAAGATCCGCGAGTACGTGGACAACAACATCAAGACCGAGGGTGACCTCCGTCGCGAGATCCAGGCCGACATCCGCCGCAAGGTCGAGATCGGCTGCTACCAGGGTCTGCGCCACCGCCGCGGCCTTCCGGTCCACGGCCAGCGCACGTCGACCAACGCCCGCACCCGCAAGGGCCCGCGTCGCGCGATCGCCGGCAAGAAGAAGCCGGGCAAGAAGTAGTCCGCACCGGACGCTGTCAAGCGGTCCGAGCTGTAGGACCGACCACCTCCACGGGAGATTTCGAGAATGCCTCCGAAGAGCAGGACGGCCGGCGCCAAGAAGGTGCGCCGCAAGGAAAAGAAGAACGTCGCCCACGGGCACGCTCACATCAAGAGCACGTTCAACAACACCATCGTCTCGATCACGGACCCGACCGGGAATGTGATCTCTTGGGCCTCGGCCGGCCACGTCGGCTTCAAGGGCTCGCGCAAGTCCACTCCGTTCGCCGCGCAGATGGCCGCCGAGTCGGCCGCCCGCCGCGCGCAGGAGCACGGCATGCGCAAGGTCGACGTGTTCGTCAAGGGTCCGGGCTCCGGCCGTGAGACCGCGATCCGCTCCCTCCAGGCCACCGGCCTGGAGGTGGGCTCGATCCAGGACGTCACTCCGACTCCGCACAACGGATGCCGCCCGCCCAAGCGTCGGCGTGTCTGACCGGCTGAAGTAGGAGACAACAGAAACAATGGCGCGTTACACCGGGGCCGACTGCAAGCGTTGCCGTCGGGAGAAGCAGAAGCTCTTCCTCAAGGGGAGCAAGTGCGAGAGCGCGAAGTGCCCGATCGAGATCCGTCCTTACCCCCCGGGTGAGCACGGTCGCGGGCGCACCAAGGACAGCGAGTACCTGCTGCAGCTCCGTGAGAAGCAGAAGGCGACCCGCATCTACGGAGTCCTTGAGAAGCAGTTCCGTGGTTACTACGCGGAGGCGAACAAGAAGTCCGGCAAGACCGGTGAGAACCTTCTTCGCATCCTCGAGACCCGACTGGACAACGTGGTTTACCGGGCCGGCTTCGCCAAGTCCCGCGACCATGCCCGTCAGCTGGTCCGCCACGGTCACTTCACCGTGAACGGCGTCAAGACCGACATTCCGTCGGCTCGGGTCACCGTGAACGACATCGTCGAGGTTCGTCCGAAGTCCCGGACCATGACCCCCTTCCAGGTGGCTCAGGCCGAGGCGGGCGAGCGCACGGTGCCGGCGTGGCTGGAGGCCATTCCGTCGCAGCTGCGGATCCTCGTGCACTCGATGCCCGAGCGCCAGGTGATCGACACCCAGGTGCAGGAGCAGCTGATCGTCGAGCTCTACTCCAAGTAGTAGCGATGACGATACGGGCGGTACGGAGCCGTTTGGCACGTACCGCCCGTACCATTGAAGGGTTCGGCGTCAAATAGCGGGCGCCGAAGACTGGAGGCAAAACCCATGCTGATCGCTCAGCGTCCCTCGTTGACCGAAGAGGTCGTCGACGAGTTCCGCTCCCGGTTCGTGATCGAGCCGCTGGAGCCGGGCTTCGGCTACACCCTCGGAAACTCCCTGCGTCGTACGCTCCTCTCCTCGATCCCCGGTGCGGCTGTGACCAGCATCCGGATCGACGGGGTCCTGCACGAGTTCACCACCGTGCCGGGCGTCAAGGAGGACGTCACCGACCTGATCCTCAACATCAAGCAGCTGGTCGTCTCCTCGGAGCACGACGAGCCGGTCGTGATGTACCTGCGCAAGCAGGGCCCGGGTCTGGTCACCGCCGCCGACATCGCGCCGCCGGCCGGTGTCGAGGTGCACAACCCCGACCTGGTCCTGGCCACGCTGAACGGCAAGGGCAAGCTGGAGATGGAGCTGACCGTCGAGCGCGGTCGCGGCTATGTCTCCGCCGTGCAGAACAAGCAGGTCGGCCAGGAGATCGGCCGGATCCCGGTCGACTCGATCTACTCGCCGGTGCTCAAGGTCACCTACAAGGTCGAGGCGACCCGTGTCGAGCAGCGCACCGACTTCGACAAGCTGGTCGTCGACGTCGAGACCAAGCAGGCCATGCGGCCGCGTGACGCCATGGCGTCGGCCGGTAAGACCCTGGTCGAGCTGTTCGGCCTGGCCCGCGAGCTGAACGTGGACGCCGAGGGCATCGACATGGGTCCGTCCCCGACGGACGCCGCCCTCGCCGCCGACCTGGCGCTGCCGATCGAGGAGCTCGAGCTCACCGTTCGTTCGTACAACTGCCTGAAGCGCGAGGGCATCCACTCCGTGGGTGAGCTCGTGGCGCGGTCCGAGGCGGACCTGCTCGACATCCGGAACTTCGGCGCCAAGTCGATCGACGAGGTCAAGGCGAAGCTGGCCGGTATGGGCCTCGCGCTCAAGGACAGCCCGCCCGGATTCGACCCGACCGCCGCCGCTGACGCCTTCGGCGCCGATGACGACGCGGATGCCGGTTTCGTGGAGACCGAGCAGTACTAGAACCTGCTGGTCCGCTGTGGCTGAGGCGTTGTCCTCAATCGCCGGACGGGCTGGATTTTGTTCACTGACACCGGTACCTCATACGGCCGGTGCAGACATCTAGGAGATAGACATGCCGAAGCCCACCAAGGGCGCCCGTCTGGGCGGCAGCGCTGCGCACGAGCGGCTCCTGCTGGCGAACCTCGCCACCGCGCTGTTCGAGCACGGCCGGATCACCACCACCGAGGCGAAGGCCCGCCGCCTGCGCCCGGTCGCGGAGAAGCTGGTCACCAAGGCGAAGAAGGGCGACCTTCACAACCGCCGTCTGGTGCTCCAGACCATCCGCGACAAGAGCGTCGTGCACACTCTCTTCACCGAGATCGGGCCGCGCTACGAGAACCGGCCGGGTGGTTACACCCGCATCACCAAGATCGGTAACCGCCGTGGCGACAACGCCCCGATGGCGGTCATCGAGCTGGTCGAGGCGCTGACCGTGCAGCAGGAGGCGGTCGGCGAGGCCGAGGCCGCCACCAAGCGCACCGCCAAGGACGCTGCCGGTGACCAGGCCGTCGCGGACCTCAAGAAGGAGACCCCGGCCGCCGAGGCCGCCGAGGCTCCGGCAGAGGCCGAGGCTCCGGCAGAGGCCGAGGAGTCGAAGGACGCCTGAGGCGTTCGACGGCTTTCGTCGTACGGACGGGCCCGCCCCCAGATCCTGGGAGCGGGCCCGTTCCGCATGGAGAGGAACGGTTGGGTGAGTGACGAGGCGGCGCCCGGTTTCGTACGGGTCCGGCTGGATCTGAGTTACGACGGCAAGGACTTCTCGGGCTGGGCCAAGCAGCGCGAGCGGCGCACCGTACAGGGCGAGCTGGAGAGCGCGCTGCGGACGGTGACGCGCTCCGCGGAGACCTTCGAGCTGACCGTCGCCGGCCGCACCGACGCGGGGGTCCACACCCGCGGCCAGGTGGCGCACGTGGATCTGCCCGAGGCGCTGTGGGCCGAGCACCGGGACAGGCTGCTGCGGCGGCTGGCCGGCCGGCTGCCCCATGACATACGGGTCTGGAAGGTCGCCGAGGCCCCGTCCGGGTTCAACGCCCGCTTCTCCGCGATCTGGCGGCGCTACGCCTACCGGGTCACCGACCACCCCGGCGGGGTCGACCCGCTGCTGCGCGGCCATGTGCTGTGGCACGACTGGCCGCTGGACGTGGACGCCATGAACGCCGCCTCGACACGGCTCCTGGGCGAGCACGACTTCGCCGCGTACTGCAAGAAGCGCGACGGTGCCACCACCATCCGCACCCTCCAGCGGCTGGACTGGGTGCGCGGGGCGGACGGCGTGATCACGGCCACGGTGCGGGCGGACGCTTTCTGCCACAACATGGTGCGCTCGCTGGTGGGCGCGCTGCTCTTCGTCGGTGACGGTCACCGCCCGCCGGACTGGCCCGCCAAGGTGCTCTCCGCCGGGCTGCGCGACTCCGCCGTCCATGTCGTACGCCCCCATGGCCTGACCCTCGAGGAGGTCGGCTACCCGGCCGACGACCAACTCGCGGCCCGTAACCGCGAGTCCCGCAACAAGCGCTCCCTGCCGGGGGCCACGGCGATCGGCATGATGCGGCTTCCGGGGCACCCGGAAGATCGATAAAATTTGCCAACCGAGAACGGTCGCCGACCGCGAAGGGAACCGCGTGAGTACCAGCGAGGCCGCTGTGCGAGAGCGTCTGACCAGGGCGCTCCACGAACGCGGCGAGGAGATCGCCGATCGCTGGGTCGAGCTGCAGATGGAGCAGGCCCTGCTCGCCACCGACATCGGGGAGGCCGAACTCCACGAGGAGGCCGATGCCTTGATCGAGGCGCTGGTCCCGGGACTGCGGAGCGGTGTGCCGGCGGACCGCGTGGTGACCTCCAGCCCGGGGCTGCACGAGGCCGTGGTCGGTCTGTCGCTGCGCCGGGCGCGGGCCGGGGCCACTCCGACGGCGACCTCGCTCGCGGTGCTGGCGCTCAAGGAGGCGCTGCTGACGGCGGTGCAGCGGGACACCCGGGACGCCGAGGAGCTGTTCGCCTCGGCCGTCTTCATGAACCGGCTGCTCGATGTGGCCGGGGCGCTGTCCTTCGAGACGTATGTGGACGGCCGGGAGGAGATCATCCGCCGGCAGAGCCAGCAGCTGATGGAGCAGTCGACGCCGGTGGTGCGGCTGTGGCGACAGGTGCTGGCCGTGCCGCTGATCGGCACGCTGGACACCGCCCGGACCCAGGTGGTGATGGAGAATCTGCTCCAGGCCATCCAGGACCATGAGGCGCTGGTCGCGATCATCGACATCACGGGTGTGCCGACGGTGGACACCGCCGTCGCCCAGCATCTGATGCAGACCGTGAACGCGGTGCGGCTGATGGGCGCGGACTGTGTGATCAGCGGGGTGCGCCCCTCGATCGCCCAGACCATCGCCCAGCTCGGCATCGATCTGTCCACCATCCTCACGCGGGCGACGCTGGCCGACGCGCTGGCCGCCGCGATCAAGATGATCGACGGGCCCGGGCCCGACGGTGACGAAGGAGACGGCCGGTGACCGGTCAGCCCCAGCCCGGCGTTCCGATTCTGCGACTGGGAGACGTCCTGGTCACCGGCCTGCTCAATGAACTCGACGACCGGACCGCCATCGCCTTCACCGAGGAGCTGACCGAGCGGATCTCGGCCGAGGGCGCCCGTGGGGTGCTCATCGACATCTCCCGGCTGGAGGTCATCGACTCCTTCGTGGCCCGGACGCTGATGGAGCTGACCACGGTCGCCCGGCTGCTGGGGGCGCGGGTGATCGTGGCCGGGATGCGACCGCCGGTGGCGATCACCCTGGTCGAGCTCGGGATCGAGCTCGTCGGCGTGGAGACCGCACTCAATCCGGAGCAGGGCTTGGCCGCGCTGGGGTGGCGTCAGGCCCCACAGCCCCTGGAAGGGGCCCGACGTGGCACTGCCCGGTGAATTCACCCTCGCCTCCCGCGGGCCCAAGACGCCCTCGCGGACGGATGGCCGGCGCCCGCCCGCGCCGGCCTCGTACCCGGTGCGCACGGAGGAGGATCTGCTGACGGTCCGCCATGCCGTGCGCGCGGCCACCGTCGAGGTGGGCTTCGGCCTGGTGGACCAGACCCGCGTGGTCACGGCCGCCAGCGAGCTCGCCCGTAACGCCTATGTCCACGGGGGCGGCGGCACGGTGACCCTGGAGTATCCGCGCGACCCCCGCGGACGGCGGGGGCTGCGGCTGGTCGTCAAGGACGAGGGGCCGGGGATCGCCGACCTCGACGCGGCGCTCACCGACGGCTTCACCACCGGCTCGGGCCTGGGCCACGGGCTGGGCGGCGCCCGGCGGCTGATGGACGAGTTCTCCGCGCGTACCGGCCCGGGTGAGGGCACGGTGGTGGTCGTCACCCGCTGGACGGCGCGGTGACCCATACGTTCACGGCGCCCACCGTCCAGGTGCGCGTCGACCACCGCAGCGCCGTGCATCTGGCCGCCGAGGCGGCGCGTGAGGTGGCGCGGGCGTGCGAGCTGCCGGGGGCGCTGCCCGACCAGGCGGCGGTGATCGCCTCGGAACTGGCGACCAACCTGGACAAGCACGCCGACGACGGCACGCTCTACGTCCAGCCGCTGCCGCTGGGCCGCGGGGTGGAGATCCTCGCCGCCGACCGCGGCCCCGGTATGCACGACCCCGAGCGCTGTCTGGCGGACGGCTACACCACCTCCGGAACGCTGGGGGCCGGGCTCGGCGCCGTCAAGCGGATGGCGACCCACTTCCATATGCGCAGCGCCGACGGCACCCACGCGGGCACCTGGGCCTGCGCCCGGCTCACCGCGCCGGGCGAGCAGCGGCCGGAGTGGCAGGGGGTGGGCGCGGTCTGTCTGCCCGCCGAGGGGGAGGAGGGCTGCGGCGACGCCTGCGCGATCGTCGACACGGACTCCGCCCGCACCGCGGTCGTCCTGGACGGTCTGGGCCACGGCCGGCCCGCCGCCGAGGCGGCCCAGGCGGCGCTGCGGACCTTCCACGCCGATCCCGACCGGCCGCTGCCGGAGGTGCTCACCCGGATGAACCGGGCCCTGCGGCACACCCGAGGGGCCGCGGTGGGCGTGCTGCGGCTGCGTCCCGAGCACGCCGACTACTGCGGTATCGGCAACATCCGCGCCCTCGCCCTGAGCCACGACCGGGTTCGGCACCGGCTGATCGGGCAGCCCGGTATCGTCGGCTGGGGAATGCCCACCCCTCGCGTCCACGACTTCCCGCTGCCCCAGGGCGGTACGGCGGTGCTGCACAGTGACGGCATCGACGCCCGCTGGTCGCTCGACCCGCCCCCGTCCGTACTCCGCCTCCCGCCGCCCCTGTTGTCCGCCGCACTCGCCCATGGCCACCGCCGCGTCCGCGACGACGCCACGGTGCTCGCGGCCAGGTCCCCCTTGAGGCTGCCATGACGACGAGGAACCTCATCTGCGCCACGACGGCGGGGCTCAGCCGGGCCGTTCGGGCGCTGGCCCGGGAGCACGCCCTGGACCCCGCGGTCCGGGCGCGCCTGGTGCTGTCCGCCGCCGAGGCCGCCGGGGCGGCGCTGCGCGCCGGGCGGGAGACGGGCCTCGAGTGGGGTTACGAACCGGCCGGGGGGCTGCTCACGGTGGTGCTGCGGACCCCGGGCGACACGGGTCCGGTGGCGGTGGATCTCCCGATGGCCCCCGACGAGGTGACCGGGGGCCGGATGGTCTGGCGCCTCCCGGCGTCACCCCCGTCCGGCGCCGCGGACGAGGCGCCCGACGAGGGTGCCCTCGCCGCGGAGGAGCTGCGCGCGGTCGTGGCCGCCGCCGACGCGCTCACCTCCGAGCACCGCCGTCTCAAGGACGAACTCGCCGAGACCAACAGCGGGGTGCTCGCGCTCTACGTCCAGCTCGACGAGCGGGACAAGCAGTTGCGCACCGCGCACGGCCAGACCCTGCGGGAGCTGGAGGACGCGCTGCGCCCGGCGCCCATCGAGGCCGACGGTCTGGAACTCGCCGTGCACTACGAGCCGGCCGGCACCGACGCGCCGACCGGCGGGGATCTGTACGACTGGTTCGTGCTGCCCGACGGCACCGTCCACATCACCATCGTGGATGCCCTGGGCCATGGGGTGACCAGTACGCGCAGCGCGCTCAACGTCACCCACGCGGTGCGCACCCTGGCCCTGGAGGGCCACCGGCTCGAGTCGATCGTGGCCCGCACCGACGAGATCCTGCGCCCCTTCGACCGGTCCGTGATGGCCACCGTGCAGCTCGCCCGGATCGATCCGGCCACCGGTGAGCTGTGGCTGGCCAATGGGAGCCACCCGCCCGCGCTGCTGCTGTGCCGCGACGGGTCGGCCCGGTATCTGGAGGCCCGGGGGCGCGGAATCGGCTTTCCGCTGCCCGGCAGCGAGACCCCGCTGACCGAGCGGCTGGCGCCCGGGGACCTCCTCCTGCTCTACACCGACGGTCTCACCGAGAGCCGCCGGGACCCGATCGAGGGCGAGAAGCGCCTGATCGAGGCCGCGCACAAGCATCTGCAGAGCCCGACGGAGGAGGTTCCCGGCGCCATCGCGGAGGATATGCACACGGTGATCCTCCATCCGGATGACACCCTCGCGCTGGCGGTGCGGCTCACCGGTCAGTGATCGGCGGCCGGGCCGAGGCGCTGCCGAGGGACACGGCCCCGCTCGAGGTCCCGCTGACGGGGGCCCGGAGGCGGGAGCGGGCGCTCGTCGTGCGGCTGGGCACGGACCAGCTGTTCGAACAGGGGACGCGCCGCGACCAGCGCCTCCCGCATCCGCTCCGTGGCCGTCTCGCCGTCGTGCACCCGCGCCGCCATGGCGTGCAGGCGGCGGTAGCCGTCGGTCTCCTCGGGGTGACGGACGGACAGCGCGTCCATTCGCTTCTCCTCGGACTCGGCCGGATAGCCGCGGTCGACGGCCAACGCGCCCATCAGCCGGTCGGCTTCGCGCAGGGCCCATCCGGGGGAGTCCACGAACCGCTCCTGTAGGCCCGCCCACCGTGCCGCGTACTGCTCCCTGGCTTCCGAGGGCAGGCTTCGGACCGGCAGCTCGCCCTTGCGGCCCTGCCGCACCGAGGGGGCGATCGCAAGACCGGCCATGGCGGCCAGTACCGCCAGCAGGATGATGAGCGTGACTGTTGACATCGCTGTGCCTTCCGCAGAGATTTTCCTCGCTCGAGGCTGATATCACCGAGTGTTACCGGTGATACCGGCGGCAAACACGGCACCTTTGGACCGATTCCCTCAATTCCCTGTGGTGACGGAGATGATGGCGAGGTCACCGGTGCGGGTGAGGTGGGGGCGAACACCGTGAGTGATCGGGAAGAGGTCCGTTTTATCGCGGTCCACGATGTCGCCGACGATGCGTCCGATCCGGATCGGAGTCCCGCCCCGGGCGGACTTATGGAGCGTCAGGGTCCAGCCCGCGGTGCCCTCTTCGCCGTCATGGGCCTCCCGGATCCGCTCGTACGGGACGGTGAAGCGGAACCGGCCGCCGTCGAGCGCCGTGACCCCGGTGAGGAACGGACGGGCCGGGCCCTTGGACGGGGTGGCCACCGCGGCCGGGGTGGCGTCGGGCCCGAAGCGCGCCCCGTGCAGGGTGCCTTCGACGGCGATCCCCTCGGCGTCCAGGCGGATCACCCGGGCCTCGGCGTGGGCCGGGCGCCGCCAGGCGCGCAGCGCGAGATAGCCGTCCACGGTGGAGTAGGGGATCCACCAGGTGAACGGGGAGCCGGGCAGCGGCTCCAGGCCCAGCAGCCCCCGCCCCTCGGCGAAGCGGCAGCCGACCCGGCGTCGGACGCCGTCGGAGGGGCGGACCACATGCAGGTCCCAGCGGCCCTCGCCGAGGTCGAGCGTCGCGCGGTCGAGCGTGGCCGTCCAGGGCGCGGACGGCGCGGCGCCGACCGGGGGCAGCAGCGGTACGCGGAAGGGAGGCTCGTCGCTCTTGCGGCGGGTGACGGTCAGTTCGAGCTCGCCGCCGTGCACACCGGCGGGCTCCAGCAGCACCGACAGATCGCCCTCGGCGGTGACCCGGCAGGACGCGATAGGCCGCAGGGGCTTGCGGATCAGGTGCTTGACCGTGTCCTTGAGGGTGCCGGTCAGCGGCGCTCCGGCCGGCCGGCCCCATAACGGCGTGGCCGTACGGCGCCGGTGGGCCGGGGCCGTGGTGGAGCGGGCGGTGCGGAGCTCCTCGATGAGCCGCTCGTAGCCGGCCGCCACGCGCTCGGGGGCGTAGCGCTCCGCCGAGATCCGGGCCGCCGCGCCCATCGAGCGGCGCAGTTCGTCGTCCTCGATCAGGGTCAGCAGCCCCTTGGCGATCCCGTCCGCGTCGCCCACCGGCACCAGCAGTCCGTCCCGGCCGTCGGTGATGATCTCGCCCGGACCGTGCGGGCAGTCGGTGGCGACCACGGGCACCCCGCAGTGCATCGCCTCGACGATCGTCATGCCGAACGACTCCTCGCGGGAGGTGACGGCGGCGATCGCGCCCTTGGCCCACTCGGTCTCGATGGGGGAGTGGGCGCCCATCAGGGTGATGTGACCGGCCAGCCCGAGCTCGTCGATCTGGCGGCGCAGCGCGGGGAGCTGGGGGCCGCGCCCGTAGACGCGCAACCGCCAGTCGGGGTGTTTGGCGGCCACCGTCTCCCAGGCGGCCACCAGCAGGTCGTAGCGCTTGACGGGGATCAGCCGGCCCGCGGCCACGACGAGTTTGGCGCGGCCGTCGGAGGGCTCGATCCCGGTGGCGGGCACCCCGTTGGGCAGGGCGGTCAGCCGGGTGGTGACGCCGGGGAGGTGGGCCCGGTGGGTGGCCGCGTCGGCCTCGGAGACGGAGGTGTACGCGTCGAGGTGGGGTATGGCGGCGTCGCAGGCGGCGCGGATCTCGGCGCGGTGGGTGCCGTAGAGGCGGTGCTCTTGGCCGATCCGCAGAAAGCGGCCGGCGCGGCCGAGCGCGGCGAGATAGATGACCAGGCCGGGGCGGGTGGCGATCACGACATCGGCGTCGGTGCGGTCGAGGTACTCGGCGACGCGTTCGTCGGTGAGGGCGTTGAAGTTGGTCGTGCCCCTGGCCTCGGCGGCGGGGATGTGGGCGCTGGGCCGGGTCAGCAGCGGATGGCCGAGGTCGGCGGCGCGGCGCCCGGCGCGGGGCGGGTCTTCCTGGGGGCGCAGGTCGATCAGGGGTCTGAGCCGTACGGCGGGGTGGAGGGGGAGGTTCGTGGTGTCGATGGTGCGGATCAGGGAGACGATCTCCACGGTGTGGTGGGCGGCGAGCGCCCCGGCCACATTGAAGGTCGACCGGATGGTTCCGCCGATGCCATAGGCGTTGTGGAGCAGGAAAGAAATCTTCATGGTGATGTACGCGCGGCGGGGCAGAACCGCCGCGACACGCCCTCCCCTCCGAGGCGAAGCCAGTAAGGACCGAGTCGGTCGGTAAGACTGGCTGGGGCCGCGAAGGTTGCTTATGCGTGTGGTGATATGGGATCCACCACATTCGGAAAAGGCACCACAACCTTCCCCGGGTTCTGGGAGTCTGCGGGGTGTCCGTGCGGAGGCCGTACGGGATCGATACCGACCAGGGGTGGACAGAGAAATGAACGACTCCGGTGCGAAGCGGACCGTGGGTGCGGCCATCGCGGTGGTGGCGGCGCTCGGGCTGATGACCGGATGCGGCAGCGACTCCGGCGACGGCAAGGCGGACGGCGCCAAGCAGGCGGGCAGCGCCGAGCAGGGCGACGGCGCCAAGCAGGGCGACGAGGCCGCGAGCTCCGACCCGGCCGCCAAGCCCCTCTCCGCTTCCGCCCTGGAGCGGGCCGCCCTGACCAACGGCGAGGTCAAGGGGCTCGAGGTGCAGAAGATGACCGACAAGGAGGTCAGTGAGGGCGGCTCGGCCAAGACCGGCAAGGCCGCGTGCCAGCCGATGGCCGCGCTGATGGGGAGCCAGTACGACCCGGCCCCCAAGGCCAGCGTCCACCGCGCCTACGCCACCGACCTCACCAAGGCGAAGGTCGGCGGTACCGGTCTGATCCGGATCTCCTCCTACGGACCGGGCGACGCCGAGCGCACGGTGAAGGACCTGCGCGAGGCCGTCACCGCCTGCCAGGGCGGCTTCCCCGCCGAGGACGGCTCGGGCGACAAGGCGGATGTCAAGAAGGTGACACCGCTGGACGCGCCGAAGGCCGGGGACGAGGCGCTGTCCTTCAGCCTGCATGACGCGAGCGAGGCGAAGGCCGTCATCAAGTTCACGGTGGTGCGGACCGGGCCGCAGGTGACGGTGTTCTTCGGGGTGAACATCGCGGACCCCGCGAAGTCCGAGATCCCGCCCGCGCTGGTGGACGCCCAGGTGGCGAAGGTGGAGAAGGCCACGAAGGGCGCCGCGTCCTGAGCCCGGCGGCCCGGGGCCTCCGCCTGCGGCCCGGTCTCAGTTGGTGGCGGAGGCGGCCGAGGCGGCCTCCGCCGACGCCTGGGCACTGCCCCGGGCCAGGATCCGGCGGAAGGTGTAGTCGGCCACATCGCGGCCGGCCTGGAGGGTGGCGGTGTCCGACGACGTGACCGCCTTGCCCGACGTATAGCCGGAGATCGTGAAGTAGGCGTACCGCCCGATCGCGTTGGCCGAGCTCTGGCAGGCCGTCCGGCGGCAGAAGGTCGGGACGCCCCCGCCCGAGAGCGAGGCGATGTTCGGCTGGTACCGGTCCTTGGCCTTCTCGGCCGCCGCCTTGCCGTCGAAGACGGCGACGCCGACCGTCACCGCGACACCGTCCCGGGTGAAGGTGGCCCGCAGCAGCTTGCGGCAGCCGTTGTTCACCAGGACCGAGCCGAGGGCCCCCTGGGTCGCGGCCGAGCAGCTGGTGGTGGAGGCCGACGCCGCCTTGGTGTACGACCGGTCGTCCTTGGCGGCGCTCTTGTCGGGGAAGAGGCTGCCCGCGCTCAGCGGTGCCTTGTCCCGCCGGGCGCTGGAGATGATGTCCAGCGGCTTCGGCGGCGCGGGCGGCGCCACATTGGAGAAGGACGGCTCGGGCGTCGCCGACTCGCTGGGCAGGTCCTGCGGGGTGGGCAGCCCACCGGCCGAATCGCCGCCCCCCTTGTCCTTGTGACCGCTGCTGACCACGGCGGTGGCGACGATCGCGGCGACGGCGGCCGTCGCCAGCGCCCCGCCCCCGATGAAGAGCAGCTTGCGGCGGCGGTTGCGCGCGGCGGACTGATCGGCGAGCGCCGCCCAGTCCGGCGTCGACGGCTGAGGCGGCTGAGAACCCCCGGGCCCGTAAGGCCCCCCTTGCCCAAAGCTCATGGCGCGCATCTTAGACCGGCCGAGTGACGGGATGGACCCGCCGGCGGGTCCCTCTTCCTTCCGCCCCACGCCCACTCGGCCGCTGCCCCCGCCCGACTCGGGCCGCGCGCGGGCACCCGGCGAAGCCCTCCCGGCGGCAGCCGGGCCGCGTGTGACACGGCCGGGCCCCGGGCCCCGACGCGGTGCGCGGGCGGGTGCGCGGCGACGCGGGTGCGTTTTGACCGGCGTGGGCGGGTGCCCCGAACCCTTCCCGCCTCGCGCACGAGGTGCTGATGCCACGATCGGCGCGAGGGCCCCGGCCGCCCCTGCGGGCAGGCACCTCCGGCCAGTGGCCGAGGCCCGCGTGAGGCGTCCGGGCTCGGCCGGGGCCCCGGTCTCGGACGGCGGGCCGCAGGCGGGCGTGGGGAGGCGTGGGGGCGTTTTGACCCGGGTGGGGGCGGGCCGGTATTCTGCCAGTTCGTTATGCGTATTGGCTTGCTCGTTCTCACGTGAGAGGCCGTTACGCCGGTCCACCGGGCCGATGACCAGCGGCAAGCACTCGGCATGCGTCACCGAGGTGCGGCCACGGCTGTCGTGATCGTCCGGGTGGCCTTGTCCGGACCTGTCCTCCCGGCCCTCGCGGGTCCGGGGAGACTCCACTCACTGAAGAAGCGAAGGCTACGACCGTGCGTACGTACAGCCCCAAGCCCGGCGACGTTCAGCGTCAGTGGCATGTCATCGACGCCACCGACGTGGTTCTGGGCCGTCTGGCCACCCAGGCCGCCACCCTTTTGCGGGGCAAGCACAAGCCGGTGTACGCGCCGCATGTCGACGCTGGTGACTTCGTCATCATCATCAACGCCGACAAGGTGCACCTCTCCGGCAACAAGCGGACCCAGAAGATGGCGTACCGCCACTCCGGCTACCCGGGTGGTCTGCGCTCCATCCGCTATGACGAGCTGCTGGAGAAGAACCCGGAGAAGGCCGTCGAGAAGGCCATCAAGGGCATGCTCCCCAAGAACACCCTGGGCCGTCAGATGCTCTCGAAGCTGAAGGTGTACTCGGGCGACCAGCACCCGCACGCCGCTCAGCAGCCGGTTCCGTTCGAGATCACCCAGGTCGCGCAGTAGTCCCGGCCACCCCTTACGACGAAGAGAATCTGAGGAGCATCGTGGCCGAGACCACCGCCGAGACCCCCCTCGATGTCGAGGAGTACACCACCGAGAGCGTTGAGACGGTCGAGTCGGAGTACACCTCCGAGTCGCTCGCTTCCCGCTTCGGTGACCCGCAGCCCGCCGCCGGCACCGGCCGCCGCAAGAACGCCGTGGCGCGTGTCCGCATCGTGCCGGGCAGCGGGCAGTGGAAGATCAATGGACGTACTCTTGAGGAGTACTTCCCCAACAAGGTTCACCAGCAGGAAGTCAACGAGCCCTTCAAGGTGCTCGAGCTGGACGACCGCTACGACGTCATCGCCCGCATCGCGGGTGGCGGCGTCTCCGGCCAGGCCGGTGCGCTGCGTCTGGGCATCGCCCGGGCGCTGAACGAGGCGGACGTGGACAACAACCGCGCCCCCCTCAAGAAGGCCGGCTTCCTGACCCGTGACCCCCGTGCCACCGAGCGTAAGAAGGCCGGTCTGAAGAAGGCCCGCAAGGCGCCGCAGTACAGCAAGCGCTGACGCCCATCGCGGCACCGCTGCTTCACCCGAACGCCCCGGCGGCACCACCTGTGCCTCCGGGGCGTTCGGCTATCGCCACCGGGGGGCGTATACCTACAAGCAAGCTTCAGCCCCCCAGCTCGTAACTTCGGAGGACACCAGTGGGACGACTCTTCGGTACGGATGGTGTGCGCGGCGTCGCGAACGCCGATCTGACGGCTGAGATGGCGCTCGGCCTGTCGGTAGCGGCGGCGCATGTGCTCGCCGAGGCGGGAACCTTCGAGGGCCATCGGCCGGTGGCGGTGGTCGGGCGGGATCCGCGAGCGTCCGGGGAGTTCCTGGAGGCGGCCGTGGTGGCGGGGCTGGCCAGTGCCGGGGTGGACGTACTGCGGGTCGGCGTGCTGCCCACACCGGCCGTCGCGCATCTGACCGGGGCGCTGGACGCGGACCTCGGGGTGATGCTCTCCGCGAGCCACAACCCGATGCCCGACAACGGCGTCAAGTTCTTCGCCCGCGGCGGTCACAAGCTGGCCGACGAGCTGGAGGACCGCATCGAGACCACCTACCGCGCCCACGCCTCCGGTGAGCCGTGGGACCGGCCGACGGGCTCCGGGGTGGGCCGGGTCCGGGACTACGACGAGGGCTTCGACGCCTATGTGGCCCATCTGGTCGCCGTCCTCCCCAACCGGCTCGACGGCCTCAAGGTCGTCATCGACGGGGCGCACGGCGCCGCCGCCCGGGTCTCCCCGGAGGCGTTCGCGCGGGCCGGGGCCGAGGTCGTGACGATCGGCACCGACCCGGACGGGCTCAACATCAACGACGGCTACGGCTCCACCCACCTCGCCCGCCTCCAGGCGGCCGTCGTGGAGCACCGGGCCGACCTCGGCATCGCCCATGACGGGGACGCCGACCGCTGTCTCGCGGTGGACGCGACGGGCCGCGAGGTCGACGGCGACCAGATCCTCGCCGTCCTGGCCCTGGCCATGCGCGAGGCGGGTGACCTGCGCGGGGACACGGTGGTCGGCACCGTGATGTCCAACCTCGGCTTCAAGCTGGCCATGCGGCGGGAGGGCGTCGAGCTGGTCCAGACGGCGGTCGGGGACCGCTATGTGCTGGAGGAGATGAAGTCCCACGGCTACGCCCTGGGCGGCGAGCAGTCCGGGCACGTGATCGTCCTCGACCACGCCACGACGGGTGACGGCACCCTCACCGGCCTGCTGCTGGCGGCCCGCGTCGCCGCGACCGGCCGCACCCTGGCCGACCTCGCGGGCGTCATGGAGCGGCTGCCACAGGTGCTGGTCAACGTCCCCGACGTGGACAGGTCCCGCGTCGCCTCCAGCGCGGACCTGGCCGCGGCCGTCGCCGAGGCCGAGCGCGAGCTGGGCGAGACCGGCCGGGTGCTGCTCCGCCCCTCGGGCACGGAGCCGCTGGTGCGGGTCATGGTCGAGGCCGCCGACATCGAGCAGGCCCGCTCGGTCGCCGGCCGCCTGGCGGATGCGGTCAAGTCGGCCCTGGGCTGAGCGCCGCGCGCTCGCTGCCGGGACACGGAGGCCGTCCCGTTCGTTTCCTCGCGCCGGAGGGGCTGGATTTTCCAGCCCCTCCGGCGCTTGAGGAGCGGGGTGGGGTAGGGACCCTACCCCGGGGGAGGGGATCCTGCCCGCCGCCCCCACAACGCCTTCTGCGTCATCAGCGTCAGCGTCCCCGCCACCACGATCCCCACCAGGTTCAGCAGCAGCTGCTTCGTCGAGCCCCACATCTGGTCGATATCCCCGTACCCGAGTGCCACCGCCGCGTTGGCCGCCGCCGGCACCGTGGTCACCGAGATCGCCACGCCCACCAGCGCGCCGGACTTCGCCGAGGTCAGCGAGAGCGTCCCGGCGATCCCCGCGAGCACGGCGACCACGAATGAGAACATATCCGGCTTCCAGATGAAGTCCGTGTTCGGCCGGGCACGCTCCAGCATGTCCTTGCCGAAGAGATCCACCGCGTCCATCGCGATGCTGAAGCCGGTGGTCAGCGCCATCGCCGCCGCGAATCCGACCAGCAGCGCGACCGCCGAGCGGGCGGCCAGCCGCGGCGCGCGCCGCACCAGCGCGGTGCACAGCCCCGCCAGCGGGCCGAACTCGGGGCCGACCGCCATCGCACCGACGATCAGGATCGCGTTGTCCAGCACCACACCGCATGCCGCGATCATCGTCGCGATGACGAGGAAGGCGAGATAGGTGACCGAGAGCGTGGACTCCTCGTGGGTGGCGTCCACCAGGTGCTCCCACAGGACCGCGTCCGCGCCCTCGCCGGGCGCCTCCTCCTCCGCCCTGTCGGCGCGCTTGGACAGCGACAGGTCGATGTTCTCCACCGCGATCGAACCGGCCTCGTCAAGACCCAGCTCACGCAGGTCGCCCAGCAGGGCGTCCCCGGCCTCGCGCGCCACGTCGCACATGACGACGTCCCCCGCGGGGTCGCGGGCGGCGCCCGGCAGCACCACCAGATGGGTGGCGCCGACCGTCTTCCCGATCGTGCGCACCACGTCCTCGGTGCGGTCGGCGGGGACGATCAACCTCAAGTGCAGCATGGCCCGACGCTCCTCACAGCTTGCGCAGGGACAGCCGCTGCACCTTGTGATCCGGCCCCTTCCGCAGCACAAGGGTCGCCCGCCCCCGCGTAGGCTGCACATTCTGCTTCAGATTGGGCTGGTTGATGGTCCGCCAGATCATCCGCCCGTAGTCCAGCGCCTCTTCCTCCGAGACCTGGGTGTACTTGCGGAAGTACGAGGACGGGTCCTGGAAGGCCGTCTCCCGCAGCTTCTTGAAGCGGCCCAGGTACCAGCGCTCGATGTCCTCGGTCCGGGCGTCCACGTACACGCTGAAGTCGAAGAAGTCCGCGAGCCCGACCCGGGTCAGCCCGTCCTTCCCCGGCAGCGCGGGTTGCAGCACATTGAGGCCCTCGACGATGAGGATGTCGGGGCGGTGCACGGTCAGCCGCTCGTCCGGCACGATGTCGTAGATCAGGTGGGAGTAGACCGGCGCCGATACCTCCGCCCGGCCCGCCTTCACATCGGCGACGAAGCGGGTCAGCGCCCTGCGGTCGTAGCTCTCCGGGAACCCCTTGCGGGACATCAGCCCACGGCGGCGCAGCTCGGCGTTGGGGTACAGAAAGCCGTCCGTGGTGATCAGCTCCACCCGCGGATGCTCGGGCCAGCGGGCCAGCAGCGCCTGGAGCAGTCGCGCGGTGGTCGACTTGCCGACCGCGACGCTCCCCGCCACGCCGATCACGAACGGCGTACCGGGCTGGGCCCCGTTGCCCCGCTTGGTGTCGCCCAGGAAGGTGTTGAGCGCGCCGCGCAGATTGCCGGTGGCGGCCACATAGAGGTTGAGCAGCCGGGACAGCGGCAGATAGACATCCCGCACCTCATCGAGGTCGATGACATCGCCGAGCCCTCGCAGCTTCTCGACCTCGTCGGCGGTCAGCGGCAGCGGCGTCTTGTCCCGCAGCGCGCTCCACTCGGAGCGGGACAGATCGACGTACGGGGTCGCTTCGCCGCTCCGCCGCTGCGGGCCGCGCACGGTGCGCGCCGCGCGCGCGGTAGACGTGATCACCCCCTCATTGTCATGGCAGGGACCGGCCGAGGGAGCGGTGTCGAGGCGTGGGTTCGGTCACCCCGGGCCGGATCCGGGGGGATGTCATCCGGGGAGCACGCCCGAGACGGAGTCGGTCGGGGTGGCCCTGGAGCCCGCCGCCCATCGCCTTCCGGGCCGTGTCGAGCTGCCTGCGGCGCCCGTCCGCCAGGCCGAGGGTGAGCGTCCGGTAGTCGAGCGTGCCGCCGTAGAGGTGCACCGGACGGCCGTCGATCGTGGTCGTGCCCCGGTCCGAGACATCGCGGATGGCCGATGCCTGGCGCAGGACGTGTTCGGGGTCGTTCAGCGGGGCCCGCAGCAGGGAGTGGGCCCTGGCCTTGTCGCGGTCGATGACCGCCCAGTGGCCCTTGGGATCGGTCCGGGTGAGATAGAAAGGGCGGCCCCCCCGGCCGCTCGTGCGCATTATGCACGGCACGTGGGGGCCTACGCGTGGCCGGTGGTCGGCCTGCCGACCTCGGGTCGTACGCTGCGTCCATGTGCGGAATCGTTGGTTATGTGGGAGGGCGGTCGGCCCTCGATGTCGTCTTCGCCGGGCTCAAGCGGCTGGAGTACCGCGGCTATGACTCGGCGGGCGTCGCCGTGCTGGCCGACGGTGGGCTGGCGGCGGCCAAGAAGGCGGGCAAGCTGGGCAACCTGGAGAAGGAGCTGGCCGACCGCCCGCTGCCCACCGGGGGCACCGGCATCGGCCACACCCGCTGGGCCACCCACGGCGGCCCGACCGACGCCAACGCCCATCCGCACCTGGACAACGCGGGCCGGGTCTCCGTCGTCCACAACGGCATCATCGAGAACTTCGCCGCGCTCCGCGCCGAGCTGGCCGATCGCGGCCATGAGCTGGTCTCCGAGACCGACACCGAGGTCGTGGCGCATCTGCTCGCCGAGTCGTTCTCGTCCTGCGGCGACCTCGCCGAGGCGATGCGCCAGGTCTGCCGTCGGCTGGAGGGGGCCTTCACGCTGGTCGCGGTGCACGCGGACGCGCCCGATGTGGTGGTCGGGGCACGCCGCAACTCGCCGCTGGTCGTCGGCGTCGGCGAGGAGGAGGCGTTCCTCGCCTCCGATGTCGCCGCCTTCATCGCCCACACCCGCGAGGCCATCGAGCTGGGCCAGGACCAGGTCGTGGAGGCCCGCCGGGACGGTGTGACCGTCACCGACTTCGAGGGGGCGCCGGCCGAGGTCCGCCCCTACCACGTGGACTGGGACGCCTCCGCCGCCGAGAAGGGCGGCTACGACTACTTCATGCTCAAGGAGATCGCCGAGCAGCCGAAGGCCGTCGCGGACACCCTGCTCGGCCGGATCGACCTGGCCGGAAACCTCTGCCTGGACGAGGTGCGCATCCCGGCCTCGGTGCTGCGCGAGGTCAGCAAGGTCGTGATCGTGGCGTGCGGCACCGCGTACCACGCGGGCATGATCGCCAAGTACGCCATCGAGCACTGGACCCGGATCCCCTGCGAGACGGAGCTGGCCAGCGAGTTCCGCTACCGCGACCCGATCCTGGACCAGCGGACGCTGGTGATCGCCATCTCGCAGTCCGGCGAGACCATGGACACCCTGATGGCGCTGCGGCACGCTCGTGAGCAGGGCGCGAAGGTGCTGGCCATCTGCAATACGAACGGCTCCACGATTCCGCGTGAGTCGGACGCGGTGCTCTACACCCACGCCGGTCCCGAGGTAGCCGTCGCCTCCACCAAGGCGTTCCTCACCCAGCTGGTGGCCTGCTACCTGGTGGCTCTCTACCTGGGCCAGGTGCGCGGCACCAAATGGGGCGACGAGATCCTCTCCGTGATCCGCGAACTGTCGGAGATCGCGACCCAGGTGGACGAGGTCCTGGAGACCATGGAGCCGGTCCGGGAGCTGGCCCGCACCCTGGCCTCCAAGAACACGGTCCTCTTCCTCGGCCGCCACGTCGGCTTCCCCGTCGCCCTGGAGGGCGCGCTCAAGCTGAAGGAACTCGCGTACATGCACGCCGAGGGCTTCGCGGCGGGTGAGCTCAAGCACGGGCCGATCGCGCTGATCGAGCAGGACGTGCCGGTCGTGGTGGTCGTGCCGTCGCCACGCGGGCGGTCGGTGCTCCACGACAAGATCGTCTCCAATATCCAGGAGATCCGGGCCCGGGGCGCCCGCACCATCGTGATCGCCGAGCGCGGCGACGAGACGGTGGCCCCGTACGCCGACCACCTCATCGAGATCCCCGCCACCCCCACCCTGCTCCAGCCCCTGGTCGCGACCGTGCCGCTACAGGTCTTCGCGTGCGAGCTGGCCACGGCGCGCGGCAACGAGGTCGACCAGCCGAGGAACCTGGCGAAGTCGGTGACGGTCGAGTGAGTGGGCGGAGCCGGGTGAGTGGTCGGACTCGCCGCGTGACGCCGTGATCATCGGCGTCGGCATCGACGTGGCCGAGATCGACCGCTTCGACGACGTGCTGCGGCGCACTCCCGGGATGGCGGACCGCCTGTTCGTCGAGCGCGAGCTGTGGCTGCCGAGCGGGGAGCGCCGCGGCACGGCCTCCTTGGCCGCCCGCTTCGCGGCCAAGGAGGCCCTCGCCAAGTCCCTGGGCGCCCCCGGCGGCCTGCGCTGGACCGACGCCGAAATCCTCACCGAGCCGAGCGGCCGCCCCCGCCTCTCGATCCGCGGCACGGTCGCCACCTGCGCGGAACGGCTGGGGGTGCGGGGCCTGCACGTCTCCCTGAGCCATGACGCGGGGGTCGCGTCGGCGGTCGTGATCGCGGAGGGTTGAGGGTTCCTGGTCGGCGAGCTCTGCGGTCCTCGGCATGCCTGTTGGGTACCTGTCCGCTGAGCAAGAGGCCGCGCCCGGCGTGTCCACTGCCCAGTCGGCGGTCCGAACGACCGCCCGGCTCTCCTCGCTCCGGTACGACCACATCAACTTCCTCGGCCGCTACTCCTACACCCGGCCTCCGGCACCGGGCCCGCGGCAGCGGTGCGACCCGACCGCATCGCGTGATCCGGCAGGTCAGGGGATCTGGGCCTCGATGTGGGCGAGTTGGGCGGCGAGGATTTCTCCGAATGCGGCGCGGCGGTCTGCTCCGAGGGGGCGGATGTCGCGGGCGAAGTGGGCCAGGGCGGGGAAGCGTTCGGGGTCGGCGCCGAGCACCGCGACGCGGAACTGCTCCATGCCCTGTTCGTACTCCTTGGGGGTGATGGTGCTGATACCGGCCTCGGAGGCGATCAGCGCGGCGAGGAGTATCACGATGCGGTGGTATCGCACCGGGACCTGCTCGTCGGGCAGGCCGGACGCGCGCAGGGCCTGCAGCAGCTCCTCCATGACCAATCGGGATCCGGTGCCGCCGGACGCATAGCGTCCCCACACCGTGGCGAGTTGGGGTTGCTCGCCGAAGGCCTCGCGCAGGCGCAGGGCCAGGGCGGTGATGCGCTGCTTCCAGTTGCCCTCGGGGCGGTAGCCGTCCATGGCGGCCAGCAGGATCCGGTCGGCAACCGCGCGCAGCAGTTCGGTCTTGTTCCGGAAGTGCCGGTAGAGGCTGGAGGAGTCGGTCCCGAGCGCTGCGGCGAGTTTGCGCACGCTGAACGACTCGGCGTCGTTCGTGCGCAGCAGTTCCGCCGCCGCGTCCAGGATCTCCTCGGTCGACCATCGCCTTCGGCCAGTCATCTCGCCCCTCTCGTCCGGACTCAGCCTAACCTATGCACTTGGCAATGCACGCACTGCGTGCATAATGAGGGCAACGCACTGTCCGGGCACAACGACACACCCGGCATCCGGCCGGGAGGGGAGCAGGACACATGGGCGAGACCGCTACCGCGACACGGCCGCCGGAGCCGGACTTCTCGGCGATCACGACCGAGGAACTGCGCGCCTACCGCGAGGCGGAGAACCGCTTCCGGGCCTCCAGCGCGGCGCGGACGATCCTCGGAGAGCCGGACACCGGCGCCTCGATCGTCTGGCAGGAGATCGCGCTGCCCGGCCGCGACCTACCGGTCCGGGTCTACCGGCCGGCCCCGACGGGAGACGACGAAGCCGCTGCCCGAACCGACCTGCCACTCGTGGTCCATGTCCACGGAGGCGGCTTCGTGGGCACGGCGGTGCAGTGCGACTGGACCAACAGCCACCTCGTCGCGGAGCTGCCCGCCCTCGTCATCTCGGTCGAGCACCGCCTCCTCGCCCCCGGCAGCCCGCTCGCGAACGCCGCGGACGACGGCTGGGCCGTGCTCCAGCACGTGGTGCGGCACGCCGCGCAGTGGGGCGTTGACCCGGCGCGTGCAGCCGTCTTCGGTGAGAGCTGCGGCGCGCTGATCAGCGCGCTGACGGCCATCCGGGCCAGGGAAGCCGGCCTGGAGCTCACGGCGCAGGTGCTGGTCAACCCGGCAGTCGACGTGACCGAGACGATGTTCGACTACCCGTCGATCGCCGAGTACGCATACAGCCCGACCCGGGCCCTGCCGCAACTGCGGCTCTTCCAGCGGCTCGCCGTCCCGTCGGGAGCCGACGCCAGCGCATTCTCGCCGTTGTACGCGGACAACCTGGGCGGGCTCGCCCCGGCGCTCGTGGTGGTGCCCACCCAGGACGCGGTCGCCGACCACGGTCGCCGCTACGCCGAGCGGCTGCGCGAGGCAGGGACCCCCGTGCGGCTTTCCGAATACCCGGGAGCAAAGCACGCGTTCCTCGCCATGCCCGGCGTGGAACCACAGGCCGAGGCCGCCCGGGCGGAGATCCTCGCGTTCCTCCGCGCGGCCCTGACCTACGGCCCCACTGATCCGCACGAGGCCGCGGCCACTCCGCTGGAGGCCCTCGATTCGGGCGTCACCGGGGCCGTCCGCGCCACCACGCGCTAAGAACCCGGCGACTTCCGCGCCACCGCTCCTCGCAACAACGGCGACGACCTCAAGGCCAACCAGGCCATCGTCGACGCCGCCGTCCCCGACACCGGGGCCCAGGGGCCCTATACAGCGACCACGGCATCGCCCTGATCGACCAATGAAGAGAGAAGCACCCTGATGACGAAACCACCCCATGCACGAGGGCCGCTCGGAGCGATGTACGCGGGCCTTGCGCTCACTGTCCTCGCGACGATCGCCACGTACGTCGACCGCGGCACCACCCATCTGCTGGCCGACCACATCCGGGCCGGCTATCCCAGCTACCCCCAGGCGCGGGTCGACTCCGCCGTCACCACCTACCTGGTCGTGTTATCCGTCATCGGAGCGCTCGGCGTCCTTGCCTGGCTCACGACGGCCTGGGCTGTCAAGGCAGGCAAGCGGTGGGCCCGCCCCGCCGCGACCGTGATGTTCATGCTCGGCACCAGCGTCGGACTGGCCGGGCTGCTGACCAAGGACACCTCCGGCGCGACCGGACTGCCGCCGGAGCTGGGCTGGGCCGGGATGATCCCCTGCCTGGCGGGCTTCGTCGCGGTGACATTGCTGTGGAGAAGACCGAGACTGACGTGACGTCGGCTCCGTTCGACTCCGCACGTGAGGAGCCGACGGCGACCGCACAGATCCGCACCAGCACAGGTCACGACCACCGCCCACCATGGAGGAAGACACCGTGCAGCGCATCGGCATCATCGGAGTGGGCGAGATCGGCCGGGCCATCGTCGAGGGCCTGCGCAACGGGGGCGGTGCGTCCCCAGACGTCTTCCTCTCTCCCCGGGGGGCCCGCACCGCCGCCGAACTGTCCGAGCGCTTCGAGGGTGTCCATGTGTGCGCCGACAACCAGGGGGTGCTGGACCGCTCCGAGGTTGTGATCATCGCCGTGCGCCGCCAGGACCATCACGAGGCACTCGCCGGGCTGAAGATGGACGACGACAAGACCGTGGTCAGCCTGATGGCCGGCGTCGCCACCGACGACCTGCGCCGAACACTCGGCACCGGCGCCCCGATCGTCCGCGCTATCCCGCTGCCCGCCGTGCGCGAGCGCCGCTCCGTCACCGTGACCTGCCCCTCGCACCCGGTGGTGGACTCCCTCTTCGAGCAGCTGGGCGGAGCGCTCCCCGTCGCGGACGAGGGCGCCTTCAACGTCTTCTCCGCACTGACCGGGACGCTCACCGCCCACTACGCCTACCTCGCCACGCTCACCTCGTGGGCCACCGGCCATGGCATCGCCCCCGACGCCGCCGATCGGTATGTGCGCGGCCTCTTCCAGAACGTCGGTCGCTCCCTGAGCGACGAGACCCGCCCTCTGCGCCAACTCGCCAGCGACCACGAGACACCCCAAGGGAACAACGAGCGCATCCGCACCACCTGGTTCGATCCGGCCAACGCCGCAGCCCTCAAGAAGGCCCTGGACGGCCTCCTCGCCGATCTGGGGTAAGAAAGTCATCGAGCACGCCCCGGGCGCGGACATTCGCATCGGCTACGCCCGTGGCTCGCACCTGAGCCAGGAACTCGACTCCCAGCTCGACGCGCTCACCCCGCACTGCCGGGTCATCATCACCGTGCACGAGATGAAGCGGCTCGGCCGCGACGCTGCCGAACTCACCGCGCTCGCCGACCACCTCACCGCCCACGGCCTGGTCCTGGAAATGCTCGCCGGACCCCTGCCCGGCCTCTACGACCCCACCAACCAGCGGCTCCCCGCCGGTGGCCTCGGTCCCTGGCGTGGTGCCCGGTCCGCCCAGTGGCGGACGCGGGGGCGCAGGGGCCCCTGCGCCCCCGCCCCGTCTGCGGCTACCCGCCGGTCGGCCCGGCCCGATCCGTCGCTCGGTCGCCGCCCTCGTCGTGGACAGGCAGTCGTCTGGTCTGCTCTCGACCACCCGCAGCGCGAGGCGGGAGAGGACGGGGGTGTACCCACCCCCCCAGAGCCCGTCGCCGGGCGACCGGGGTCGTACCACCCCGCCCAATGCCCGCCACCGGGCGACCGGGAATGTGGCCGGGGTCTGTGCCACTGGCGGGGAGTCGCGAGACGGCGGGAGGGGGTGGGGTCGGAGGGGTGGTGTCCTGGACGCTGTCGCATATTTGTGGCGCCTATCTCCGGCCAACCCAACGATCATCGTCCGTCGGCGCCGTAAATATGCGGTCCAGGGCGCCGCCCCGGAGGCCCCGCCCCCGGCACCCACCACGAACAGCGGGCGCACCACCCACGCACCCGCACCCGTCAGACCGGCGCACCCGCACCCCGCGCACCCAGCGGAACCCTCAGGCCAGCACGTCCCGCCAGGTGTCCGTCAGCGCCGTTGACACGTCGTACGCCGCGATGGGCGCGCCATGCGGGGCCGTGGTGCGGCGGGCGGCCAGGCCGTGGAGATAGGCGCCCACCGAGACCGCGTCGCGGGCGGGGAGGCCCGTGGCGAGCAGGGAGCCGATCAGGCCGGACAGCACATCGCCGGTGGGGTTGACGCGTACCGGCTGGTGCTCGGCGGCGATCAGCGTGGTCGACCCCTTCAGCGGAGCGGCTGGGTGGCGGGGGCTGTATGTCTCACTGAGCCATGACGCGGGGGTCGCGTCGGCGGTGGTGATCGCGGAGGGGTGAGGCCGGGGAGGGCGGCGGGGCCTGCGATCCGCCCCTCCGCATCATTGGCGACCACCCGTCCGTGACCCGACTCAGTTCACCGCCCTGCCCGGCCAGGACCTGAGCAAGCGCTTCGCAGGCTGGCTGCACGACAAGGGTGAGCCGAAGCGAGGACGCGCGTCAGCTGACGTCCTTCTCGATCGCCTCGAAGATGTCCGCGTCCGTCTCCTGCTGCCAGCCGGGAAGATCCGGCCAGTCGGCGACGTACCCGGGCTTCGGGTCCTCGAAGTGCCGGTACATCTGCGCGGTCCAGCACGTGGCGACGAAGCGCCCCTTCTGCTCCCGCGTCAGTCGCCCCGCGTGCCCCTCGCTCACCTGAAGGAACTGCCGCACCTGCTCGTACACCGCCCCGGCAGCCGCTCGCTCCCACTGCGGAGTCTCCTCCCAGGGGGTCACATAACCCGGCTTGGGCTCCCCGGGAAAGTGCCGCCGCACCCCCGCGATCCACGCCTCCCGGAACAGCCGGGCACCTTCGGTCCGCGACATCCCTGCCCCTTTCGTCAGTTCATGCTCAGTGCCTTGATCGCGGCATCCAACTCGGCAACCCGCACATCGCGAGCGAGGGAGCCGAAGTCCGTACGCAGGGCCTGGAGTCTACGAGCGACGTAACCGGAGGATGATTCCCGCGCCAGGTGGATCGCCTTGCGGGCGTAGAAGACAACCTGCTCCGGGTCCTTGCGCCTGACACCGATCGCGGCCAGATTCGCGAGTACGGCACCTCGGCGCCGAAAGGACTGGCCCTCTGCCAGGGCACCTTGCCGAAGGGCGCTCTGAAGCACCTGCTCAGCGAGGTCGAGCCGACCCAGCTGGACATACCGGGCGCCGCGCTCCTCCGCGAGCCGGGAGCCATCAAAGCGGAGCCACCCGCCGTTCTGTGCCGATCCGGTCATGCCCGCGACCTTCTCGGCCTGTTCGAGTGCACTTTCGCACGCGGTCAGATCTCCCAGCCCCGCGAACGCCTCAGCCTGTACCGCAGCGACCCAGTGTCGTGTCGACAGGGAACTGTCCCCTCGGCGAGCGATGCGCTCAGCGACCGACAAGATGTCCGTGGCCTCCCGGTAGCGACGCTCGTACACGTCGACGTACGCATGCCGAATGAGAGCACAAGCCCATAGATCGAACGCCGCTGCCTCCTTACCGGCTGACGCGGCGAGCGTGTACGAAGCCGCTGCGTCGGTATACCGGTTGCCGTCGAAAGCCAGCTCGCCGGCAAGCTGGAAGAGGTCCGCCGCAGCACCGCACAGAGCTTGCCCGTCCTTGCCGGAGTGTCCGTCCAGGGCTTTGGCGAGGGCAGCGAGCTGGCCGGAGATGATGGGCTGAACAGCCTCTTTAGCGCGGGCGAGTTGATACACCTGCCACAGGTGGTTGTTCATTCGGATGAAGTCGCCGGACGCTCGGCGGTGTACTCCTTCCGTGAGGGCCTCCGACTCCTCGGTCGGCAGACCAGCCAGTGCCCCGGCAACGGCAAGTACGCGCAGGAACTCGCGTCGAATCATGTCGTCGGTATCCCCCGAGCCGTAGTGGTCGACTGAACACGACACTACGGGCTCCTGGAACGTGGCTCGGGGTTTGGTAACCCAGGCGTCCAGTTCGGCAAGGTCGAGTTGCAGCGCTGCTGCGTACTGTGGGCGCAGCTGGGGCTGGATCTCAGTTTTCCCGCTCTCCCAGCGGCTGATCGTTGTGCGGTCCACACCGACGACGTGAGCGAGCCCCTCCTGGCTGTACCCCAGTGCTTTCCGCCGCTCAGCCAACCCCATGGGGGCTCCCCTTCCCCGCTCCGCGGACCGCCATTCGACGGGTGCACACCCTGCACGCTTCTGCGTCACATCTGCCGCATGGATGCAGTGGAGCGCACCTGCTCGGAACGGTTCCCTTGACGTTGTCAGCATCAAGAACCGGCGCGAGCCGCCACAGGATGCGGTCGTGATGGCGAGACGCCAGCCACCGGCCAGACGACAGAGCCGCCGGGCTGGCGGTACCCCGCCCCGGAAGAAAGACCCCGTCCATGACCATGACGAGACCAAACGCCATCGGCGCTCCGGGCTACAGCGAAACCATGCCGTGCGAGCCGACATCAGCGAGCCGCGCTCGCCGACTCGTCCGCGCAGCACTCAACACCTGGAACCTCGGCCACCTCATCGACGAGGGGACGCTGATCATCTCCGAGCTGGTCGGTAACGCCGCTCGCCACAGCGGGTGTCGCCTTCTGCGCGTCAGCGTCCGGCTGCCCGATCGGGAGCGCGTACGTCTCGCCGTTACGGACAAATGCCCAAAGCCGCCCACCGCTCAGGCGCCGTGCTGCGACGACGAGTCCGGCCGCGGTCTGCTGCTGGTCGAAGCAATGTCGGACCGCTGGGGCACCGAATACCGCACCTGGGGAAAGATCGTCTGGGCCGAGCTTCACGCCAAGAGTGGCCCCTGATGCCCCCGCTCATCGCCCGCCCAATCGTCGTTCCGTTCGTCACCGCGTGGAGCAGCGAACACTTCGGTCCGGAATCAGACCTGACCGTCCTGCTGACACCCGAGCCGCGACTCGACCTCCCGAAATGACACCGGCCGAAGAAGAAAGGACACGACTGTGACGACCGTCGTTGCTGCCACCCCTGCCATGGACACCGGGTTTCTGTGGCTTGACTTGACCCGGAAGTGCCAGCTCCGGTGCAGCCCATGCTTCAACTCCTCGGGTCCGGAGAGGACACACGGGAGCTGCCGCCGGTGGGGAGTCGCGAGACGGCGGGAGGGGGTGGGGTCGGAGGGGTGGTGTCCTGGACGCTGTCGCATATTTGTGGCGCCTATCTCCGGCCAACCCAACGATCATCGTCCGTCGGCGCCGTAAATATGCGGTCCAGGGCGCCGCCCCGGAGGCCCCGCCCCCGGCACCCACCACGAACAGCGGGCGCACCACCCACGCACCCGCACCCGTCAGACCGGCGCACCCGCACCCAGCGGACCCCGCGGAACCCTCAGGCCAGTACGTCCCGCCAGGTGTCCGTCAGCGCTGTCGACACGTCGTACGCCGCGATGGGCGCGCCATGCGGGGCCGTGGTGCGGCGGGCGGCCAGGCCGTGGAGATAGGCGCCCGCCGAGGCCGCGTCGCGGGCGGGGAGGCCCGTGGCGAGCAGGGAGCCGATCAGGCCGGACAGCACATCGCCGCTGCCCGCCGTGGCCAGCCAGCCGACGCCGGTGGGGTTGACGCGTACCGGATGGTGCTCGGCGGCGATCAGCGTGGTCGACCCCTTCAGCAGTACGGTCGCGCCGTAGCGCTCGGCCAGCGCCCTTACGGCGGCCAGCCGGCCCGCCTCGACCTCCTCGCGGCTCACGCCGAGCAGCGCCGCCGCCTCGCCCGCATGCGGGGTGAGGATCGTGGCCGCCTCGCGTTTGCGCAGGTCGCTGCCGGTGGGCAGCAGGTGGAGTCCATCGGCGTCGACCAGGACGGGGACATCGGAGGCGAGGACGTCCTCCAGGGAGTGCCGGGCCGCCGCGCCGTCGCCGAGGCCGGGGCCGACGACCCACGACTGGACCCGGCCCGCCTTGGCCGGGGGCCCGGAGTGGACGAGGGTCTCGGGGAAGCGCGCGATGACCGTGTCGGCCCCGGGGCCGACGTAGCGCACCGCCCCCGCACCGCCTCGCAGCGCGCCCGAGACGGCCAGTACGGCCGCGCCCGGGTAGCGGGCGGAGCCCGCGACCACGCCCACCACGCCGCGCCGGTACTTGTCGCTCTCCGCCGAGGGCTGGGGCAGCAGCGCGGCCACGTCCTCGTGCTGCAACGCCTCCACGTCGGGGTCGGCCGGGAGGTGCGCGTCCAGGCCGATGTCGACCAGCCGCAGGGCGCCCGCGTGGGTGCGGGCGGGGTCGATGAGCAGCCCCGGCTTGTACGCGCCGAAGGTGATCGTGGCGTCCGCGCGTACGGCGGAGCCGCGCACCTCGCCCGTGTCGGCGTCGACCCCGCTGGGCAGGTCCACGGCGACGACGATCCCGCGTACCGCCCGGATGAGCCGCTCCGCGTCGGGCCGCAGCCCGCCCTTGCCGCCGATGCCGACGATGCCGTCGATGACGAGATCGGCGCGGGCCACGGCCGCCTCGGCGCCGCCGTCCGCGTTGGCCGCCTCGGCGCCGCCGTCCGCCGCCACCGCGCGCCCGCCCGCCGCCCGCAAGGCGGCAAGGCCGCCCCCGTGCGCCCGGTCGGGGTTGAGCAGTACCGCCGTGACGCCCGCGCCGCGGCGGGCCAGCCGGGCGCCCGCGTAGAGCGCGTCGCCGCCGTTGTCGCCGCTGCCGACGAGCAGGGCCACCCGGGAGCCGTACACCCGGCCCAGCAGATCGGCGCACGCGGCCGCGAGTCCCGCCGCCGCGCGCCGCATGAGCGCTCCTTCGGCCAGCCGTGCCATCAGTTCGCGCTCGGCGGCCCGTACGGTCTCGACGCTGTAGGCAATCCTCATGCCCATAGTCTCCCGAACTGAGGGCACTCCTTGCGTGGAAGCGAGGCACTCCAGGCGTAGAAGCGCAGAAGCGCGGAAGCGTAGAGGCGCGGAAGCGCAGGAGCACACACTCCGGTCGGGGGACGGGCCTGAGAGACTGACGGAGATGGACGAGACACCGATGCGCGCCCGTGCCGTGGTCGATCTGGCCGCCCTACGGGCCAACGTGAGGGCGCTGCGCGCCGCGGCACCCACGGCCGAGCTGATGACCGTGGTCAAGTCGGACGCCTATGGCCACGGCATGGTCCCGTGCGCGCGCGCCGCCCGCGCGGCGGGCGCGGACTGGCTGGGCGCGGCCACGCCCGAGGAGGCGTTCGCACTGCGGGCGGCGGGGGACACGGGCCGGCTGATGTGCTGGCTGTGGACGCCCGGCGGCCCCTGGCGGCAGGCCATCGAGGCGGACATCGACGTCTCGGCCAGCGGGCTGTGGGCGGTGCGCGAGGCCGTCGCCGCGGCCCGTGCGTGCGGCCGTACCGCGCGGCTGCACCTGAAGGCGGACACCGGACTCGGCCGCAACGGCTGCCAGCCCGCCGACTGGCCCGCCCTGGTCGCCGAGGCGCGCGCCGCCGAGGCGGAAGGGGCCATCCGGGTGACGGGGCTGTGGTCCCACTTCGCGTGCGCGGACGAGCCGGGCCATCCGTCCATCGCCGCTCAGCTGTCGGTCTTCCGCGAGGTGATCGCCCACGCGGAACAGGCGGGGCTGCGGCCGGAGGTGCGTCACATCGCCAACTCACCGGCGACCCTGACCGTGCCCGATTCCCACTTCGACCTCGTCAGGACCGGCATCTCCACCTACGGCATCTGCCCGAGCCCCGAACTCGGCACGTCCGCCGACTTCGGGCTGCGCCCGGTGATGACGCTGTCCGCCGCGCTCGCCTCGGTCAAGCGGGTGCCGGGCGGGCACGGCGTCTCCTACGGGCACCGCTATGTGACCCCCGGCGAGACGACCCTCGCGCTGGTGCCCGTCGGCTACGGGGACGGCATCCCGCGCCATGCCTCGGGCACCGGCCCGGTGCTGGTGGCGGGAAAGTGGCGGACCATCGCGGGCACGGTCGCCATGGACCAGTTCGTCGTGGATCTGGGCGGCGACACCGCCGCCCCGGGGGACGAGGCGCTGCTGTTCGGTCCGGGGGACCGGGGCGAGCCGACCGTCGAGGACTGGGCGCGGGCCGTGGGCTCGATCGGCTACGAGATCGTGACCAGGATCTCGGCCCGTATTCCCCGCGTTTATGTAGGTGAGGACGGGGGCACAGGGAACTGACCATGGGCGACGAGACCACGGCCGTCAGCACGGCAGAGATGGCGACACGAGTCGCGGCGGGGGCCACAGCCGTGAGCTGGCGCCGGGGCGCCGGATTCGCGGGTGCCGCGATCGGTGTGCTGGCGGCGGGGGCGGCGGCGGGTGTCGCGCTCGAGCGGCTGACGGTCGGCCGCGGCGTACGGCGCAAGGCCCGGCTCGCCCTGGACGCCGAGGGCCCGTACGGCACGCTGCGCGGCACTCCGGGGACGGCGGTCGCCGACGATGGCACCGAGCTCTACTACGAGGTCGAGGAGATGCGGGAGAACGCCGCCACGCCCTCGCCCCGGCGCAAGCGGCGGTTCGGGCGCCGCGCCCCCACCCCCGTCACCATGATCTTCAGCCATGGCTACTGCCTCGCCCAGGACTCCTGGCACTTCCAGCGCTCCGCGCTGCGCGAGGTGGTCCGCACCGTCTACTGGGACCAGCGCTGCCACGGCCGCTCGGCGCGCGGCTGCGCCCAGGCGGACGGCGAGGCGATCAGCATCGACCAGCTCGGCCGCGATCTGAAGGCGGTGATCGACGCGACGGCGCCCGAGGGGCCGCTGGTGCTCGTCGGCCACTCCATGGGCGGCATGACGATGATGGCGCTGGCCGCGCAGTACCCCGACCTGATCCGCGAGCGCGTGATCGGCGCGGCCTTCATCAGCACCTCGGCGGGCCGTCTTGGCGAGGTCAGCTTCGGCCTCCCGGTGGTCGGGGTGAACGCGGTGCGGCGGGTGCTGCCCGGGCTGCTGAAGGCGCTGGGCTGGCAGGCCGACCTGGTCGAGCGCGGGCGGCGGGCGACCGCGGACTTGTTCGCGGGGCTGATCAAGCGCTATTCGTTCGGCTCGAAGGACGTGGACCCGGGGGTCGCTCGGTTCGCCGAGCGGCTGATCGAGGCCACGCCGATTGATGTGGTCGCGGAGTTCTACCCGGCGTTCATCGCCCACGACAAGGCGGCGGCGCTGCCGCACTTCGACGGCCTGCCGCTGCTGGTCCTCGCGGGCGACAAGGACCTCATCACCCCGATGGAACACAGCGAGGCGATCGCGGAGCTGCTTCCGGGCGCCGAGCTGGTGATCCTCGAGGAGGCCGGACACCTGGTGATCCTCGAGCACCCGGAGGTGGTCAACGGCCACCTGACGGAGTTGCTCTCGCGGTCGGTGGACGGGATCGGCGACCGGGCGGGGCGGGGCGTGACGGGCTGACGAGCGGTACCCCTGCCCGGCCGTTCCGCGGCCGTTCCGCGGCCGTTCCGGCGGTCCGGGCGGGGCGTTCGGAGTGGCCGCACGCTGGTCCGCGGCGGGCTTTTCGGGCCCGTACCATCGGCGAGTATGGACGTAGGCACGCGCATCACCGTCACCTCTCCCGACCAGATGCGGGACCTGGGCCGCAGACTCGCCAAGCTGCTGCGCCCCGGCGATCTGGTGCTGCTCACCGGTGAACTCGGCGCGGGCAAGACGACCCTGACGCGGGGCCTCGGCGAGGGCCTCGGCGTCCGGGGCGCCGTCACCTCGCCCACCTTCGTGATCGCCCGGGTGCACCCCTCGCTGGGCGACGGCCCGCCGCTGGTCCATGTCGACGCCTACCGGCTGAACGGCGGCCTCGACGAGATGGAGGACCTGGACCTCGATGTCTCCCTGCCCGATTCGGTGGTGGCCGTGGAGTGGGGCGAGGGCAAGGTCGAGGGGCTGGCGGAGGACCGGCTGCATGTGGTGATCCAGCGGACGGTGGGCAGCGACATGGCCGTCACGGACACGATGGCCGCCGACGTGGACGACGTACGGGATGTGGTGGTGACGGGCGTGGGTACTCGCTGGGCGGGGGAGGACCTGGCGTCGCTCGCGGGGTAGCGCGGCGGGCCGGCGCTGCCGGGCAGCGCTATCCGGTCAAACGGTCAAGCCGCTGGTAGAGCTCGCGTGCAGATGCCGGGTAGTTTCCGACAAGCCGTCGGCATGCTGTTGCATTCCGGGCATCACCCGTGGTCACATGGTGGGAGAAAGCGTGGGTTAGGTCTACCTAACTCCGCTCGACTGCCCCAGGACCCTCAGGAGGCATCCATGTCGGCCCACGACCCTGTGGCCGGGACCGGCGCCGCACGCGATGACCGGTCACCGTCGATGTCGGAGCTCCTGGCGGCGTGTGCGGCGGCGAGCGCGGTCTCGACGCCCCCGCGGCCGGCCGAGGAGGAGACCCCGGCGTCCGTCGAGCCCGAGGCGGATGACGAGGAGCGGGACGCGGCATAGCCGCGCACGGCTGCGCCGTCCGGGTGCGTCATCCGGGTTACGTCATCCAGGTCCGGCCCGGGCCGGGTCCGCTAGGGGACGACGACCACCTTCGTGTCGACCTGGGCGAACTCCCACATCGCCGTACCGTCCGCCCGGCTCTCCCGGACGGCCCCGGTCCGCTTGCGCGCGTTCGGGTCCGGCATCGACCCGTCCACCGCCGCGCTGAAACCGAACACGACTCCCCCTTCCGAGTGGAAGACGACGACGTGCTCGACCTGCACTCCGTCCGATCCGACCCCGCCCTTGTTGCGCGAGGTCACCGTGTAGGTCCCCGGGGCGGGGCTGGCCGGGCTCGGGCCCACCTCGAAGGTGCGGCTGGCCCTGCCGTCGGCGCCGACCAGCCAGACCCGCTTGTCGCCGAGGGCGTAGACGACCCGTACGCCGGTGCCGGAGCGGGCGGGAAGGGCGGTGGACTTCTTCTTCGACCCCGCGTCGTCCTTGTCCTTCTTCTTGGACTCGGCGGAGTGCGACCCCGGCCGGGCCTGGGTCGGATGGTCGGGCGCGGTCGCGGCGGCCTGGTAGCCGAGGAACCCGACGACGCCCAGCGCGGCGGCGGTGAGTACGGCCACAGCTGGCCCGGTACTGCTCCTTGGCACGGCGGCTTCCCTCTCCTGCGGTCAGTATGTGCTGACGGCCCGTACGCACTTACGGTGACGGTAGCACCGGCGTCCGCCGCCCGGCCGCGCTCCGGCCGTCCGGTGACCGAGCTGTTCCACCGTCGGTACGAAAGCCGGTACCGGCTTCGGTTCCAGGGCCGGTACCGACGCCGGTACGAAGGAACGACCTCCCGGCGCGCCGTAGGCTGTTCTCGTGCTGTTGCTCGCTCTTGATACCGCCACCCCCGCCGTGACCGTCGCCCTGCACGACGGCTCCGCAGTGATCGCCGAGTCCGCCGACGTGGACGCCCGGCGCCACGGCGAGCTGTTGCTGCCCGCCGTGCACCGCACGCTGAAAGCCGCGGGCACCGAGCTGGGCGCGGTGACGGAGATCGTCGTCGGCGCGGGCCCCGGCCCGTACACCGGACTGCGCGTGGGCCTGGTGACCGCGGCCACCTTCGGGACGGCCCTCGGCGTCCCCGTCCACGGGCTGTGCACGCTGGACGGGATCGCGTACGCCGCCGGGCAGGCCGGTCTGGAGGGCCCCTTCGTCGTGGCCACCGACGCGCGGCGCAAGGAGGTCTACTGGGCGCGTTACGACGACGCCCGCACCCGCGTCACCGAGCCCGCCGTCGACCACCCCGCCGATCTCGCCGAGCGGGTGGCCGGGCTGCCCGCGGTCGGCGCGGGCGCGCTGCTCTACCCGGCGGCCTTCGCGGACGTACCGCCCGGGATGCCGGAGCACCAGTCGGCCGGGGCACTCGCCTCGCTCGCCGCCGAGAAGCTGGCGCGCGGCGAGGAACTGCCGCCGCCCCGGCCGCTGTATCTGCGCCGCCCCGACGCCAAGGTGCCCGCCAACTACAAGGTGGTCACCCCGAAGTGACCGGCACCGGCACGACCCTGACCCTGCGCGAGATGCGCTGGTGGGACCTGGAGCGGGTGATGGAGCTGGAGGAGGAGCTGTTCCCCGAGGACGCCTGGTCGCGGGGGATGTTCTGGTCCGAGCTCGCCCATGCCCGGGGCCGGGACGCCACCCGTCACTATGTGGTGGCGGAGGACGGGCCTCGGCTGGTCGGGTACGCCGGGCTCGCGGTCGTCGACCGCACCGGCGACGTCCAGACCATCGCCGCCGCCCGCGACCAGTGGGGCACCGGCCTCGGCGCCCGCCTCCTCACCGACCTCCTTACGGCCGCCACCGCCTTCGAGTGCCGAGAGGTACTGCTGGAGGTGCGGGTGGACAACGCCCGCGCCCAGCGGCTGTACGAGCGCTTCGGCTTCGAACCCATCGGCATACGCAAGGGCTACTACCAGCCCGGCAATGTGGACGCCCTGGTCATGCGGCTGGCCGACCCGGCGACGGCGAGCGTGGCGACGGCGAGTGCCGCGACGACCGCGAACGGCGGCCCCGGCGAGCCCGTCGAACCCACCGCGAACACGGCGTCCACCGCGCACACAGCCAACCCCGCGAACCCCGCGACCTCATCAGTACAAGGAACCGAGACCCATGGCTGACGAACCCCTCGTCCTCGGCATCGAGACCTCCTGCGACGAGACCGGCGTCGGCATCGTCCGCGGCCACACCCTCCTCGCCGACGCCGTCGCCTCCAGCGTGGACGAGCACGCCCGCTTCGGCGGCGTCGTCCCCGAGGTCGCCAGCCGCGCCCATCTGGAGGCGATGGTCCCCACGATCCAGCGTGCGCTGAAGGATGCCGGGGTCGCCGCCTCCGACCTCGACGGCATCGCCGTCACCGCGGGCCCCGGGCTCGCGGGCGCGCTGCTGGTCGGCGTCTCGGCCGCCAAGGCGTACGCCTACGCGCTCGGCAAGCCGCTCTACGGGGTCAACCACCTCGCCTCCCACATCTGCGTCGACCAGCTGGAGCACGGTCCGCTGCCCGAGCCGACGATGGCGCTGCTGGTGAGCGGCGGCCACTCGTCGCTGCTCCTCGCGCCCGACATCACCGCCGACGTCCGCCCGCTCGGCTCGACCATCGACGACGCGGCGGGCGAGGCGTTCGACAAGATCGCACGGGTGCTGAACCTGGGCTTCCCCGGCGGCCCCGTCATCGACCGCATCGCCCGTGGGGGCGACCCGGACGCGATCGCCTTCCCGCGTGGGCTGACCGGTCCGCGGGACGCCGCGTACGACTTCTCCTTCTCCGGGCTGAAGACCGCCGTCGCCCGCTGGATCGAGGCGAAGCGGGCGGCGGGCGAGGACGTTCCGATCGCCGATGTCTCGGCCTCCTTCCAGGAGGCGGTCGTGGACGTGCTGACCCGCAAGGCCGTCCGTGCCTGCAAGGACGAGGGCGTGGAGCACCTGATGATCGGCGGCGGCGTCGCCGCCAACTCCCGGCTGCGGGCGATGGCCGAACGCCGCTGCGAGGACGCGGGCCTCACCCTGCGGGTGCCGCGGCCGAAGCTGTGCACGGACAACGGGGCGATGGTGGCGGCGCTCGGCGCGGAGATGGTGGTGCGGGGGCGGTCGGCGTCGGCGTGGGACCTGTCGGCCGACTCCTCCCTGCCGGTGACCGACCCGCACGTCCCGGACCCGGACGCGCACTCCCACTCCCACTCCCACGACCATGTGCACGAGCTGAGCCGGAAGAACCTGTACGCATGACCGTCGCGTTGATGTGGGAAGCCCGGGCCGTGGCCGGGAAGGGCGAGGAACTCCTGACCTGGGCCACCCACCAGCCCCTAGACCCGCCCCCGCTCCGCCGCGAAACCTTCCGCGCACCCGAGGACCGGGTCCTCGTCATCACCTGGTGGGACGGCGCCTACGACACCCAGGGCCTGCCGGAACTCCCCGAGCCGGGAGAGGACTTGGTACGGCGGGCAGTGCACCGCTGGCGCTTTGAGGCGGTAGCGGAGGGGGGCTAGGGGGCGCGCCCGGCGGATCATGCCGCCTGCGGCGAGCTGCTCCCCTCCCCGCCCCTTCCCGAAACTGGGGCTCTGCCCCAGGCCCCGGACCGGGGCTCCGCGCCAGACCCCGAGGCCCGGGCTTCGCCTCAGCCCCCGGAGTCCACGGGCGGAGCCCCTGCCACGCGGCGGAGCCGCGTATCGATGCTGCGCGGGAAGGGCGGGGAGGGGGGAAGCCGCGATATGCGGCTGCGCCGCGTGGTTCGGCGGGCGCCCCGTAGCGGTAGCGGCACTCGGCCGTGCCGTTACCGCAGGGCCTCGGCCAGATCGGTCAGGTGCCGGGAGACCGGGCCCAGGGTGAGCAGACCGCTGCCCGCCCCGGCGAGCTCGGCCGCCGCCGGGGTCAACGCCGCGTGGGCGCGCGCGATCGTCTCCCGGTCGCCGACGGCGATGGCCGCCCGCCCGGTGAGACACCACAGGGTCTCCAGCAGCAGATCGCGGGGCGGCACCGGGACGTTGCGCAGCGCCGCCGCGGCCTCGCCGCGGCGGTCCTGGGCCAGCAGCACCAGCGGGCGGGCCCAGGGCGCGTACGGCCCCCAGTCGAGGTCCGCGTCGGTCGGGGCGGGGCGCCCCCGCTCCACGCGCAGACAGAGCAGCGCGAGCGGCAGCAGACCGCGCTCCAGGCCGGGCATCCCGGCGCCGTCCAGGCGCGCGGCGGCGTCCCGGTAGGCCGCCTCGACCGCTGCCTCGACCACCGCCTCGGCATCGCCCTCGTTCGCCCGTCCCGTCGCGGCCAGCCGCAGCGCCCGGTACCACGCGGTGAACACCCCCACCAGCGGCCGCTCATGGCGCTCACCCAGACGCTCGGCGGCGGCCGCGTGCCGGTCGGCCGTCGCGAAGTCCCCGAGCGCGCTGCGGGCCTGGAGCCGGATGAGATGGCCGAGCACCTCGAAGGCGACCAGCCCGTGCCGCGCCGCGAGGGCGATCAGCTCGGCCCCGGTGGCGTCCCGGCGCGGCGCCAGCCCGGCGCGCTCGAAGCTCTGCATGAAGACGCCGTTCAGCGCGAATGCCAGCAGCCCGGGGTCGTCCAGCCGCCGAGCGATCTCCTCAGCCTGCCGAGCCGCCTGCCGCCCCCGCTCGGACCGCCCACCCCGTGACTCGACGGCGATCGTCGCCAGCAACCGGGCGCGAATCGCGTCATGGCCGACCGGCCCGGAACCGGCCGCGAGCGCGGCCAGCGTGCGTTCGGCCGCCCTTACGATCGATGCCGCCTGTTCGGGGTCGTCCAGGCGGGTCCAGATCGCGGGGACGTCGTAGGCGCCGATGACGCGGGCGGTCAGTTCGGGGTCGCCCAGTTCTTCCGCCGCCGCGACGGCCGTCACGCGTTGTCGCCGGGCCGTCAGCAGGCCGCCGCCCCCGGTCATCGAGAGGTCGCGGAGCAGGGCGGCCGTCGACTCCAGGCGGGTCCGGGCGCCGGAGGCCACGGTGCGGTCGTACGCGGCGGTCGCGTCCGCCCACACCTGGGCCGCCGCGCCGCCCCGCACCGGGGTGGGGTCGAGGTGGGGCGCCTGGCCGAGGATGTCCGTCTCCAGGCGGCGCAGCTCCGGGCCGGGGTCCACGCCCAGCTGCTCGACCAGCAGCGTGCGGGCCCGGCGCAGTACCGCAAGCGCGTCGCCCTGGCGGCCGGTGCGGTACAGCGCGAGGGCCAGCGCCTGCCAGGCGCCCTCGCGCCAGGGGTGCTCGGCCAGATGTGCCTCCAGGTCCGGCACCGCCTCGGCGGCCCGGCCCAGCGCCAGCCGGGCCTCCGCCTGCCGCTCCACGGCGTGCAGCCGCAGCTCCGCCAGCCGGGAGCGCTCGCCCCGGGCCCAGCCCTCGTCGGCGAACTCCGCGTACGCGGGCCCGCGCCACCGGCTCAGCGCCTCCTCCAGCCGGGGCAGCGCACCGTCCGGCGGCAGGGTCGCGGCGGCGGCCACGTCCTGTTCGAAGCGCCAGGCGTCCACCGCGTCCGGATCGGCCCGCAGCGCGTACCCCGGGCCCTCGGTGACCAGCAGCCGGGCCGGGGTGCGCGGCGGGCGCTGCGGCTCCAGCGCGCGGCGCAGCGCGGCCACGAACGTACGCACCGCGCCCACCGCACCCGGGGGCGGCTCCGTCCACAGGTCCTCGATCAGCCGCGAGACGGGTACGACGCGGCGGCGGGCGACGATCAGCCGGGCCAGCACCGCGCGGTGCCGTGGCCCCTTGAGCGCGATCGCGCGCCCGTCGGCGTCCGTGTCCCAGGCCACCACCGGCCCCAGCACCCCGAAACCGACCCGCATGCGGTCACGGTAGCGCGCTGATCGGATGCTCATCCGCACCCGGCAGGCTGACAGCCACCTGGTCGCCTACTGGTCGCCCACGTCATCCACGTCATCTACTTCATTTACGTCATCCGGTCGCCCGGATCGTCTACAGAAAGCGCGCTGACCCATGGCCCCTGTCATTCCCGGCTTCGACTACCGCCGCGTCCCCGTCGCCGACGGCGTGTCCCTGAACGTGGCCGTCGCGGGCTCGGGCAGCCCCATCGTCCTGCTGCACGGCTTCCCGCAGACCCACCTCATGTGGCGGCACGTGGCCGCCGACCTCGCGGCCGATCACACCGTGATCTGTCCCGACCTGCGCGGCTACGGCGCCAGCGACAAACCGGCAGCCGATGCCGACAGGGACACCGACGCCGACCCCGCCGCCTACGCCAAGCGCGCCATGGCCGCCGACATCGTCGCCCTGGCCCGCGCGCTCGGGCATGACCGCTTCGCGCTGGCCGGTCATGACCGCGGCGCCCTGGTGGCCTTCCGGGCGGGCCTCGACCACCCCGCGACGATCACCCATCTCGCCTGCCTGGACGTGCTGCCGACCCTCGACATGTGGGACGTGCTGCACGGCACCACCGCCGCGGTCGGCTTCCATCTCTTTCTGATGGCGCAGCCCCCCGGGCTGCCCGAGCGGATGATCGCCGCCTGCCCCGACGACTTCTTCGGCCACTTCCTCGACCTGTGGGCGGGCGATCCGCGGGCCATCCCCGCCGAGGTCCGTACCGCCTATCTGGACGCCTGCCGCGCCGCGGTGCCGTCGATCGTGGCCGACTACCGGGCCTCCGCCGGTGTCGACGTCGATCACGACCGGGCCGACCGGGACGGCGGGCGCCGGCTGACGATGCCGCTCACCGTCATCCAGCAGGACTGGGGCGCCGCCCTCGGCTATGACGCGGCGGCGCTGTGGCGCGCCTGGGCCGACGACCTGGAGCACTACACGGTCGGCTACGGCCACTTCATGGCCGAGGAGGCACCCGCCGACATCGCCAAGGTGCTGCGGGAACTCCTCGCCCGCTAGCCGACCTGGGAGGTCCCGGAGTAGTGGTCGGCGATCTCGTCGCTGGTCGTCACCCACACCCCGGGGTGGTTCACCACGTACTCCAGCGCCTGGTCCACATACCTGTGCCGGAAGGGCTGGTTGATCACGAACGGGTGCAGCACCAGCGACATCACCCGCCCGCTGCCGGCCGAGTCCGCGTAGAGCTGGTCGAGCTGGTCCTTGACGATCCGGACGAAGTCCGGCCCGCTGAGGCTCTTGCCGACGAACAGCTGGATGTCGTTGACCTCGATCGAGTACGGCACGCTGAGCATCCCCGGCACGTTCAGCCGGTACGGCTGGTCGTCGTTGGCCCAGTCCAGCACGTACCGCAGCCCCAGCTCGGCCAGGAGCTCCGGGGTCCGGAAGGTCTCGGTCAGCGCCGGCCCCAGCCAGCCGCGCGGCCTGCGGCCGGTGGCCTTCTCGATGGTGCCGATCACCTCGGTGAGGTAGGCGCGCTCCTCCTCGGGCGACATGTCCGCCTGGAGGATCGAGTTGTTCTTGCCGTGCGCCGCCCACACCCAGTTCCGCTCCCGCCCGGCCCGGATGATCTGGGGGTAGCGCTCGGCGACATCGGAGTTGAGCATCACGCTCGCCCGCACCCGGTGCCGGTCCAGGCTCTCGATCAGCCGCCAGATCCCCACCCGGGGCCCGTAGTCCCGCCACCCGTAGTTCAGCGGATCGGGCGCCAGCGCCCTGGTGTCGGGGAAGATGCTGGTGGAGGGGCGGTCAACTTCGTAGTGCTCGACGTTCAGCCCGACGTAGAAGGCCACCCGGGCGCCGTCGGGCCAGTGGATCGGGGCGCGTTCGACGATGGGGCTGTAGTCGAAGAGCTGGTTGTCCATCAGGGCTCACCTCATCTGTGCGGCTCAGCGGTACGGCGGTTCGGCTCCGCTCGGTGGACATCGTGAAACCCTCACACAAGTGAGAAGGTCAAGTGGCGTGCCCTCGTGAGCTGAGAGACTGCGTCGGCGTACACCGCAGTGCTGTGCGTGCCCTGCGTGCCGTGAGTGCCATGAGTGCCATGAGTGCCATGAGGAAGGACGCCATGACGCTGCCCAACGAGCTTCCGCCACCGCCGCCCGCCCCGGACGAGCGGCCGTGGAAGGACCGCGCCGGGTTGCTCGATGAGCGCGCGCGGGCGATGGGGGCGCTGGCGCGGTGGTACCTGGCGCCGCACCGGGCGCTGCTGCTGTGGCTGTCCGCGCTCGTCTTCGCGCTGGGGTGGAGCCTCGCGGTCTCGGGGTTCCAGTTCCTGGTGAAGGGCGAGATCATCGAGCACGTCCTGGGCATGATCTTCCTGGGCCTCGCCCTGGGCGCCACGGTCCCCTCCAGCCTCGGGGTGGCCTCCGGCATCCGGCGCGATGTCTTCGTGGGCGCGTGCCTCCGCGACTGGGCGGAGCTGGAGCGCGATCCCCAGTCGCTGCCGCACTGGCGGGTCTCCGGCGGCGCTCTCCTTTGGCTGGGCCCGTCCATCGTGCTGACCTGCCTGGGGCTGGCGCTGGGCGGGTTCGCGGTCTTCTCGGACATCGGCACGGAGAGCGTCGGCACGGTCGCCGGTATCGGCCTGGTCTTCGCGGCCGCCGGTGCGCTCGGCATGGCCAAGGCGATCGACTACTACCGCCTGGTCAGCCGGGAACTCCGACCCCTCCGCCCCGACACCGGCGGTCCGGACGCCCGCCGTCCGGAGTCCGGCTACGACGACGGCTTCTCCGACGACGGCTTCTCCGACGACGGCTTCTGCAGTGACTGAAAGCGGGTCCGCAGCTCCTCGTACCGTTCACCCGGGGTCTCCCCGCGCTCCTTGGCGACCTCCTCGATGCGGGTCAGCAGCTGCCTGACCCGTACGGCATCCGTATAGGCGTCGCGCTCCAGCTTCTTGTACGCGGCGGCGGCCGGGCCCTTGTGATCGTCGGGGTCCACCGACTGCCTCAGATGGCCGAGACGCTCGATCTGTTCCTCAAGGTAACTGAGCATTCCCTCAAGGTCTTTGATGAGATCCGACAGATCCTGGTCCGATACGGACAGTTTGTCTTTACTCATGTTCCATCCGTCCCTGCCACCCTCCCATCGGCCCATTAGCGGGATGATCGTGCCATGACCGGGGCCGGAGTGGAGAGTCACCCGGGTAACTCCTCTGCCGTCAGTCCGGCAGGACCGTGCCCGGGGGCAGCTCGATGCCGAAGTCGGCGGTGAGAACGCGCAGCACCTGGTCGTTGTCGGCGAGTTCGCGCTCCTTACGGCTGCCGTCGGAGTAGGTCTCGACGAGAGTCCGCCCGGACAGGAGGAGATGGCCGTCCGGGGTGGTGCGCTGGACGTGGAGGGTGTGCTGGAAGGGCGAGCGCGGGTTGGTGGCGACGTGCCAGTTGATGACCCCGTAGTCGGACGCCTCGAACGGCTCGCGGGTGAAGGCGTACTGGTCCTGCCAGGAGCCGTCGAGGAACGACTGGAACACCCACAGGTCCTCCAGCCCCTCCGGGTACGGCTCGCGGACGTAGCGGTGGCGGCGGGTGCCGTCGTGGAACTCGGTGTCGGCGACGAGCGGTACGGCCTCCAGGAGGCTGCCGACGCTGCCGAAGCCCACGTCGGCCACGTACCGCCGCTCCTCGCCCGGTATCCCGACCAGCAGCAGCATGTGCGTGCGCGGACGGACCGTCCCGGGGGCAGCTCCGACCCGGACGCGGGCGGTGAGGCCGGTGACACGGAAGCCGAGGGCGGTGAGGGCGGCGGTCAGCAGCGTGTTGTGTTCGTAGCAGTAACCGCCGCGCCGACTGTGGACCAGCTTGGCCTCGAGGTCGGGGACGGCGAGGGAGGGGGCCGAGCCGAGGAGGGGGTCGAGGTTCTCGAACGGTATGGACGTGAGGTGCGCCCGGTGCACCGCCCGCAGCGTCTCCACGGTGGGGGCGGGGCGACGGTCGCCCGTCCAGCCGATACGCGTCAGATAGGCGTCGAGGTCAAGGGCGATACGGGCTGGTTCCATACTGCCGACCGTAACGCCGGATCCCCGGTACCGGCCTCCGCTCATGGTGGGGGCCGCGCCTGGTCCCTTGGGCGTAGGTCCTTTACGCCGTCCTTTTCGTCTCCGGCACCGCCGCGAGGTGATCGAGCGCGCCCGCCTTGATCGACTTGAGCAGGGCTCCCAGCCTCGCGGGGCTCGTGGTGAGGACCGTACGGGGGTCGTCGCTCTCGCGGAGGGCGACGGTGATGCCTATGGAGGCGAGCTCTATGCAGGAGTTCCCGTCCCCCGCGCTGGAATAGGACGATTTCTGCCAGTTGACCTCGGTCATCTCCACGCCTTCATGTCTGTTGAGCGATGTCACGAATGAAATCACGTGACTCCTTCACGGAGAGGGCCGCCTCGGTGGTGCGGTCCAGGACTCCACGATGGTTGACGAGCTGGGACTGCGCGTCCAGGAAGACCGGGCCGTGGGCGGCGTCGAGCTGCGCGGTGTCCAACTGGGGCACGGCTCCCAGGGCGTAGGTGACCGAGAGCCCGGGGACATGGAACCCTCCGGCCTCGAAGGTCAGCACGCGCACGGTGACGTTCTTCCGCTCGGAGGACTCCAGCAGGCTGTCCAGTTGCGCCCGCAGGACGCGGTCGGTCCCGAACCGCATGCGCAGCGCCGCCTCGTGGATGATGAAGGTGCACGGTGGCGGGTCGTCCCGGTCCAGGATGTCGCGGCGCTTCATGCGGTGGGAGAGCCTGCGTCTGAGGTCCGTGGCGGACCACTGCGGGACGGTGGAGGCGAGCACTGCTCGCGCGTACTCCTCCGTCTGCAACAGGCCGGGCATGTGCATGATTTCCAGCACGCGCAGGCTCGTCGCGTAGTACTCCAACTCCGCCAGGTCGAGCCCGCCGGTGGCGATATAGCCCCGGTACTCCTCCCACCAGCCACCCTTGCGCTCCCGGGCCATGGCGACGAGCGCGTCGACGTACGCGCTGTCCGGGCAGGCGTAGATGGCGGCGAGGGCCCGGACCCGCTCCTCGCTCACGCCGAACCGCGCGAGCTCCAGGTTGGTGATGTGGGTGCGGTTGATGCCCAGGCGGTCGGCGGCCTCCTGAATGCTGAGCCCCGCGCCCTCGCGCATCCTCCTGAGTTCTGTGCCGAGCCTGACTTGACGCGCGGTCGGGACGCTCCTGGGTGGCATGGTCCTCCGTAACCCTTAAGGAGTAATCGTCGGGGAAATTCAACGGGACCGTAGCAGTTGTTTGCACCGCTGCCCTACCGTAGGTGTCGTTGCCGCTACTGTGCGTTGATCGCCGTAACGGTACGCGCGCTGTCGGCCCCTTCACAGGGAGTTGCCTCATGGATTCCGATCACGAGTCCGACGACCGTCCCCCACGCCGCCCGCCCGTTCCCTCCAGGGATCCGTACGTCTACACCCTGCAGAGCAGTCGGCACGCGACCTCCGCCAAGGTCTGCCGGGACTTCGTCGCCTGCGTCCTGAACTCCGTGGGGCAGGAGGAGCTGGTCGACACGGCGACGCTGTGCACCTCGGAGCTGGCCACCAACGCCTTTCTGCACGCCGAGGGCGACTCCGTGATGCTGCGCGTGGTGATCGAGCCGCCCCGCTTCCGCGTCCTGGTCTATGACGCCTCCGCCGAGCTCCCCACCGCCGCCTGCCTCCCCGAGGGGGACCGCCTCCACGGCCGTGGCCTCGGGCTGGTGGCAGCCCTGGCCCACGCGTGGGGGACGGCGGAGGGGTACGGGGTGGGCATGTACGCCAAGGGGGTCTGGTTCGAACTCGCGGGCAAGGAGGAGGACGAGGCTTAGCCGGCCACGACAAAGGTCAGCGGAAATGCCTCGCCGGAATCCGCGTCACGGTGGAACCGCCCGGCCCAGGACGGCTCCTGAAGGGCCCGGACCTGGGTGCGGGGCAGCGCGATGTGCACATCGCGGCCGCCGTCCTGGTCGGCCGGGGTCGGCGCGATACCCGCTTGAGGCGCCCCGCGTCGCTTCCTCCGCCCGGGGTCTGGGGCGGAGCCCCGGTTTCGGGAAGGGGCGGGGAGGGGACAGCCCGCCGCAGGCGTTACGGTCCGTCGGACGGGGCCTGGGCCGGGTGGCCCAGCAGCATCGTGGGAGAGCCCGCCGACCGCGTCAGCACGATCGTGCAGGCGTTCCCACCCTCGAGCCGCAGCTTCTTGCGCAGCTGCTCCGGCTCGACCGCCGAACCGCGCTTCTTGATGGTCGCGATGCCGACCCCCCGCTCCCGCAGCAGCGCCTTGAGCTTCTTCAGGTTGAACGGCAGCACATCCGTGATCTCGTACGCGGTGGCGAACGGCGTCGGGCGCAGCTCGTCCGTCGTGATGTAGGCGATCGTCGGGTCGATCAGACGGCCGCCGACGCGGGCCGCGACATCGGCCACGAGATGGGCGCGGATGACGGCGCCGTCCGGTTCGTAGAGCCAGCGGCCGACCGGGCCGGGCTCGGGGTCGGGGAGGAGCGGGGTGCCGATGAGGGAGTGGCCGCTCGGCAGCAGCGTGGCGCGGCGCAGCCCGGGGCGGGCGGTGCCGAACCACAGGACGGCCTCCTTCACATGGCCGTGGTCCGAGATCCACTCGGCCTCCGCGTCCTCGGGGACCGCCTCGTGCGGCACACCGGGGGCGATCTTGAGCGCGGCGCGCGGCGTGGTGCGGGCGGCCTCGATGGCCCAGGAGAGGGGCGGGGAGTACGCCTCGGGGTCGAAGACGCGGCCGCGACCGCCGCGCCGGGCCGGGTCGACGAAGACCGCGTCGAAGTCCCGGGTGTCGACCTCGGTGACATCGGCGCAGCGGACCTCGATGAGATCGGCCAGGCCGAGCGCCTCGGCGTTGGCGCGGGTGACGGCGCAGGTCAGCGGGTCGCGATCGACGGCGAGCACGGAGATCCCGGCGCGGGCGAGCGCGATCGCGTCGCCGCCGATGCCGCAGCACAGATCGGCCATGCGGCGGACGCCGAACTCCGCGAAGCGGGAGGCGCGGTACGCGGCCACGGAGGTGCGGGTGGACTGCTCGACACCGTTCGGCGTGAAGTACATGCGGTGCGCGTCCTCGGGGCCGAATTTGGCCACCGCCCGCTGCCGCAGCGCGGCCTGGGTCAGGGCCGCCGAGACCAGCGCCGGGGGATGGTCGCGGCGCAGCCGCGTCGCGGTGGCGAGCTCCTTCGCCGGGTCGTAGTCGCGGAGCGCGGAGAGCAGCGCCTGCCCCTCGTCGCCGAGCAGTGCATCGAAGGCGTCAACGTCCACATGGCCCATTCTCCCCGCTCCCGCGAGCGCATTCGCCCGCGCACGGCGCGCATATGCGCCCCCTCGGACCGAAGATCACTTATGTGATGATGATCAAGACTGGTTTTCCTCGCTGTCTGGTTCTCGTCGGCGCGGCGGCCGTGCTCACGGCCTGCGGATCCCTCGCCGCCGCCCCCGAGCCGCACACCGGCTCCCGCCACGGCGCTCCCATGCCACCGGCCTCCCTCGCCGCACGGCTGGACGACCCGCCCCCGGCGGCGTCGCAGCCGCCCGCCGGACGGGAGCCGGAGCAGTGGCCACCGGCGTCGTCCGGGCCGGGGTACGAAGGGGGCGAGGGGGGAGAGGGAGACGAGGGGTACGAGGGGTACGAGGGGTACGAAGAGGGCGAGAGGGGCGACGGAGGGGCCGCGTACGGCCGGGCCCGGGACGCGTCGCCCTCCGGTGGCACCCGGGCGTCCGCCCCGGCCGCCGGGCCGCCCGGCTCGGCCCCGGCGGGCGCGTCCGACGCCTACCGCCGCTGGGGGCTGGACCGGCCGCTGGCGCGGCCCCCGGCCCCGCCCGACGTCAAGCCCGCGCTCGGACGGTCCGGACCGCAGCAGTGGGGGCTGCCGCCGATCGTGCGGCGGGTGCCGACCGACCAGCGGGTGGTCTTCGTGACGATCGACGACGGGATCGAGAAGGACCCGCGCTTCGTGGAGCAGGCCCGCGAGCTCGGGCTGCCGTTCACCGGGTTCCTGACCGACGACGTGATCGGGAACCACTACGACTACTTCGACCAGCTGCGCCGGCTCGGCAACCCCATGGAGAACCACACCCTGACCCATCCCAGCCTGGCCGGTATGGCCTATGACGACCAGGTGCGGGAGATCTGCGGCCAGCGCGACATCCTGTGGCACCGCTTCGGTCAACAGCCGAAGCTCTTCCGTCCCCCTTTCGGGGAGTACGACGACACGACCCTGCGGGCGGCGGCCTTCTGCGGGGTGCGGACGGTGGTGCTGTGGCGCGCCGAGATGGAGACCCACGGGCTGGCCTACCGCTCCGGCGACCATCTGCTGCCGGGGGACATCGTGCTCGCGCACTTCCGGGGGCCGGAGCAGCTCGAGGGCCAGTCGATGACCGACATGGTCACGGGGCTGGTGCGGGCGATCCAGGCCCAGGGCTTCACGATCGGGCGGCTGGAGGACTACGTATGAGGGCCCTCCGGGGAACGGCTCGGGAGTGCCGCCCGGAGTGCTGCCCCGGAAGCCGCCGCCACGTCGCTTGGCACTCTAGTTGACTGAGTGCTAACCGCGTCATAATGTCGAGGCTGGCACTCGGGACCGATGAGTGCCAGGGATACAGCGACGGGCAGGTCCGGCACCCGCGACGACGGATCCACCTGGTCGCCACCTCAGACAGTTGACCCCGTGAGATCTCCGAAGGGGGAGGTCGGATCGTGACGACCACCAGCTCCAAGGTTGCCATCAAGCCGCTCGAGGACCGCATTGTGGTCCAGCCGCTCGACGCCGAGCAGACCACGGCTTCGGGCCTGGTCATTCCGGACACCGCCAAGGAAAAGCCCCAGGAGGGCGTCGTCCTGGCCGTGGGCCCGGGCCGCTTCGAGGACGGCAAGCGCCTTCCGCTCGACGTCTCCGTCGGTGACGTCGTGCTCTACAGCAAGTACGGCGGTACCGAGGTGAAGTACAGCGGCGAGGAGTACCTCGTCCTCTCGGCTCGCGACGTTCTCGCGATCGTCGAGAAGTAATCACCGAAGTTTTGCCTATGAGCCGTGTCCCGGTGCCCGTGTCATCTGAAACCGGGGTCGGGGCACGGCTTGTTTGAGAGGACATACGCAACTCATGGCGAAGATCCTGAAGTTCGACGAGGACGCCCGTCGCGCCCTCGAGCGCGGCGTCAACAAGCTCGCGGACACCGTCAAGGTGACCATCGGCCCCCGTGGCCGCAATGTCGTCATCGACAAGAAGTTCGGTGCCCCCACCATCACCAACGACGGTGTCACGATCGCCCGTGAGGTCGAGGTCGAGGACCCGTACGAGAACCTTGGCGCTCAGCTCGTCAAGGAGGTGGCGACCAAGACCAACGACATCGCGGGTGACGGCACCACCACCGCCACCGTGCTGGCCCAGGCGCTCGTCCGCGAGGGCCTGAAGAACGTGGCCGCCGGTGCCTCCCCGGCCGCCCTGAAGAAGGGCATCGACGCGGCGGTCAAGGCCGTCTCGGAAGACCTGCTGGCCACCGCCCGCCCGATCGACGAGAAGTCCGACATCGCCGCCGTGGCCGGGCTGTCCGCGCAGGACAAGCAGGTCGGCGAGCTGATCGCCGAGGCGATGGACAAGGTCGGCAAGGACGGTGTCATCACCGTCGAGGAGTCCAACACCTTCGGTCTGGAGCTCGACTTCACCGAGGGCATGGCCTTCGACAAGGGCTACCTCTCGCCGTACATGGTCACCGACCAGGAGCGGATGGAGGCCGTCCTCGACGACCCGTACATCCTGATCCACCAGGGCAAGATCTCCTCCATCCAGGACCTGCTGCCGCTCCTGGAGAAGATCATCCAGGCCAACGCCAGCAAGCCGCTGCTGATCATCGCCGAGGACGTGGAGGGCGAGGCCCTCTCCACCCTCGTCGTCAACAAGATCCGCGGCACCTTCAACGCCGTCGCGGTGAAGGCCCCGGGCTTCGGTGACCGCCGTAAGGCCATGCTCGGCGACATCGCCACCCTTACGGGCGGCACCGTCATCGCCGAGGAGGTCGGCCTCAAGCTCGACCAGGTCGGCCTGGACGTGCTGGGCACCGCCCGCCGCGTGACCGTCACCAAGGACGACACCACGATCGTCGACGGTGGCGGCAAGGCGGACGAGGTCTCCGGCCGCGTCGCCCAGATCAAGGCCGAGATCGAGTCCACGGACTCCGACTGGGACCGCGAGAAGCTCCAGGAGCGGCTCGCGAAGCTGGCCGGCGGCGTGTGCGTGATCCGCGTGGGCGCGGCCACCGAGGTCGAGCTCAAGGAGAAGAAGCACCGCCTGGAGGACGCCATCTCCGCGACCCGCGCCGCGGTCGAGGAGGGCATCGTCTCCGGTGGTGGCTCCGCGCTGGTCCACGCCGCGAAGGTGCTGGAGAACAGCCTGGGCCTGGAGGGCGACGAGGCCACCGGTGTCGCCGTGGTCCGCCGCGCCGCGGTCGAGCCGCTGCGCTGGATCGCCGAGAACGCCGGTCTCGAGGGCTACGTGATCACCTCGAAGGTCGCCGAGCTCGAGAAGGGCCACGGCTACAACGCGGCCACCGAGGAGTACGGCGACCTGGTGAAGGCCGGCGTCATCGACCCGGTCAAGGTCACCCGCTCCGCGCTGGAGAACGCGGCGTCGATCGCCTCGCTGCTGCTCACCACCGAGACCCTGGTGGTCGAGAAGCCGGCCGAGGAAGAGGCCGAGGCCGCGGGCCACGGCCACGGTCACGCGCACTGACGCTCCGGCGTTCTGCCACAAGCAGCGCGAAGGCGCGGCCGCCCGGCTGGGCGGCCGCGCCTTCGCGTGTTCCGGTTCCGCCGGGCGGCTACCCCTTCGCCGGGGGGCGGCCGACCTTGGAGGAGATGGAGGAGAGGGCCGAGCGCGGGGCCAGCTTCGCCAGGCTCGACATCGCCTTGTAGCGCGGGTCCGGGATGGACAGCGACTTGCCCCGGGCGAAATCCTTCAGCGCCGCCGTGACCAGCCGGTCCGGGTCCAGCCACATCCAGCTCGGCACGCTGTCGTGTTTGATCCCCGCCCGCGCGTGGAACTCCGTACGGACGAACCCAGGGCACAGCGCCATCAGCCGCACCCCCGAGCTGGCCAGGTCCTTCGCCGCGCCCTGCGTGAACTGCACGACCCACGCCTTGCTCGCCCCGTACGTCCCGCGCGGGAAGAAGGCCGCGACCGACGCCACATTGATCACCCCGCCGCGTCCGCGGTCCCGCATCGTCCCGGCCCCCGCGCTGGTCAGCCGCAGCACCGCCTCGCAGTGCAGCTTCAGCATCCGCAGCTCATCGGCGATCGGCACCTCCAGATAGCGGGCGCGGTTGCCGAAACCGGCGTTGTTGACGAGCAGATCGACCGGGTGGGTACGGTCCTTCAGCCGGGCCTCGACCGCAGCGATCCCGTCATCCTCGGAGAGGTCCGCCACCAGCACGTCCGCCTCCACGCCGTGCCGGTCGTGCAGATCCGCGGCCTGCTCCCGCAGCCGCTTCTCATCGCGTGCGACGAGCACCAGATTGTGCCCGTCGGCGGCGAGCCGGCCCGCGAAGGCGGCGCCGATGCCCGCGGTGGTTCCGGTAATCAATGCAGTCGTCATACGCGCACGTTATCGGCCACGGCGGGCCCCGGCGGACCGCCGAGCGGCGCCACGGGCGATCTGCGCCGGAATGAGCGCTTCCGTCAGTCCACTTCCGTCAGATCGCCTGCGTGGACCGGTACTTCAGGGCGGTCTTCCGCGCCTCCGGATGCAGCGCGTCACCGGCCGCCAGTACCCTCGGCAGCAGCTCCCGCTCCGTGGTCTCGGCGCGGAAGAGGAACGCGACCGTCACCTCGTGGTCGGGCCGGTGCACGATCTCGACGGGGTCGCCCGAGCGGATCTCGCCGGGCTCGATCACCCGCAGATAGGCACCCGGGACGGCGGCCTGGGTGAACCGCTTGAGCCACCCCCGCTCGCCCAGCCACCCGGCGAACGTACGGCACGGGATCCGCGGTGAGGTCACCTCCAGCAGCAGTTCGCTCCCCACCCGCCAGCGCTCGCCGACGAGGGCGCCGTTGACGTCGATACCGCTGGTGGTGAGGTTCTCGCCGAAGGCGCCGTTGACCAGCTCGCGGCCCAGCTCCCGCTCCCAGACGTCGAGGTCCTCCCGGGCGTAGGCGTAGACGGCCTGGTCGTCGCCGCCATGGTGGCGGAGGTCGCAGACCGAGTCACCGGCCAGACCGCTTCCGGCCCGGCCCTTCGGCCCGGGGGCCGCGACCCGTACCGGTCGGTCGACGGGACGCTTGTCGATTCCGGTGCCGGCGGGGCAGTCGGTGTGGGCGCTCGGCATCGCGCGGCCGATGTTCACGGTGAGGACGGCTGAGGGGTGTGGAGTATGCGGCATGACCGCACCGTAGGACAGCGGGGGTCAAACCGTCGACGTAATATCCCGGCCCGTACCCAAGGGTCCCTTATGCTCAAGGCATGATCGAGGCCCGCCATCTCAGGGTGCTGCGCGCGGTGGCCGCCACCGGCTCCTTCTCCGCCGCCGCCCGTGAGCTCGGCTGCACCCAGCCCGCCGTCAGCCAGCAGATGAAGGCCCTGGAGGGCGCCGCGGGCACCCCGCTGCTGATCCGCAGCGGACGCGAGATGCGGCTGACCGAGGCGGGCCGGGCGCTGGTGCGGCACGCCGGCGGGATCCTGGCCGGGCTGACCGCCGCCGAGGAGGAGGTCGCGGCGATCGCCGGGCTGCGCTCGGGCCGGGTGCGGCTGGTGTCCTTCCCCAGCGGCAGCTCGACCCTGGTGCCCATGGCCCTCGCCGAGATGCGCGCGGCGCATCCCGGGACGCGGGTCTCGCTCGTGGAGGCCGAGCCGCCGGGTTCGGTGGAGATGCTGCGCTCGGGCGACTGCGAAATCGCGCTGGCCTTCCGGTATCCGCAGGTGAGCGCGGCGGCGGAGGCGGCTTCGGGAGGCGGCGGCGAGTGGGACGACCTGGTCCTGCGGCCGCTGCTGAGCGATCGGCTGGTGGGCGTGGTGCCGGAGGGGCACAAGCTGGCGGGCGCCGGGGCGGTGGGCATCGCCGAGCTGGCCGGGGAGCCGTGGATCGCGGGCTGCCCGCGCTGCCGGGGGCATCTGGTGGAGGTGTGCGAGTCCGAGGGCTTCACCCCGCGCATCGACTTCGCGACGGACGACTATCCGACGGTCGTCGGCCTGGTCGGGGCCGGGCTGGGGGTCGCCGTGCTGCCCGAGCTGGCGCTGGAGTCGGTGCGGACCAAGGGCGCCACGACGCTGGAGGTGGAACCGGCGGTGCGCCGGGAAGTGGTGGCGCTGACCCTGCCCGACCTCGCCCGCGTCCCGGCGGTGGCGGCGACGCTGGACCGGTTGGAGCGGGCCGCCCGCAGATGAGCGGCGCGCGCACTCCCCGCGGGCCGTCCGCGCATGCGCCGGGTGGTGACAGGCCGGGTGGTGACAGGCCGGGTGGTGACAGGAGGAACGTTTCTTCAGCTGACCGTGATCAAGCCGCGATCAGGATCCCGGAGCCCCCGTGCCGGCGACCGCGCGATGCCGCGCCCGCCCCATGAGCTCCTCGCGCTCGTCCTCGGTCAGCCCGCCCCACACTCCGTAGGGCTCGCGTACGGCAAGGGCGTGGGCCGCGCACTGCGCCCGTACCGGGCAGCGCATGCACACCTCTTTCGCCGACATCTCGCGTGCGCTGCGGGCAGCGCCGCGCTCCCCCTCCGGGTGGAAGAAGAGCGAGCTGTCGACCCCGCGACACGCGGCCAGGAGCTGCCAGTCCCACAGGTCGGCATTCGGGCCGGGAAGACGGGAGAAATCTGCCATTGCCTTATCTCCTCGAAGCGATCGGCTGCGGACGCTGTGTCCTGGGTCGTACACCTGGGGTGTAAGTAGATGTAAATATGACTCATTGCGAATCTAGCCACACAGACCACCAAATTGGAAGCAAGGTCGCCAAATGCCACCGAAGGGACTGCCTCGGGGGCTGCCCTATGGGGGAGGCGCGAGGGACGCGACCGGCGCGACGAAGCTGCTCCGTGTCCAAGCCCTCACGTAGAGTGCCGAAGGTGGCCGCCGAACCCCGTAACTCTTTCGGGTGACCGTCGTTGAGAGTGCGGAGGCGGTTGATGGGTAAAGCTCTCGGACAGACATCCGGGGCTGTCAATCGCTCAGGTGACGATATGTACCAGCCTGGAGGCTCAAGGTGACGCGCATCAGCTGCGGAGGGCGGCCATGACATCCGTCCTCGTCTGCGACGACTCCCCGCTTGCCCGAGAGGCGCTGCGCCGCGCGGTGGCGACCGTGCCCGGCGTCGAGCGTGTGACGACGGCGGCCAACGGCGAGGAAGTCCTCCGCCGCTGGGGTGCCGACCGCTCGGATCTGATTCTGATGGACGTACGGATGCCCGGTCTCGGCGGGGTCGAGACCGTGCGGCGGCTGCTCTCCGCCGACCCCGGCGCCCGGATCATCATGCTCACGGTCGCCGAGGACCTGGACGGAGTGGCGCTGGCCGTGGCGGCCGGTGCCCGTGGCTATCTGCACAAGGACGCCTCGCGCGCCGAACTGCGCGCCACCGTGACCCAGGCGCTCGCCGACCCCACCTGGCGGCTGGCCCCGCGCCGGCTGCGCTCGGCCGAGATGGGCGCCGCGCCCACGCTCACCGCGCGGGAGATCCAGGTCCTCGAGGGTATGAGCCACGGCCGGTCCAACGCGGAGATCGGCCGCGAGCTGTTCCTGTCCGAGGACACGGTCAAGACGCACGCACGCCGGTTGTTCAAGAAGCTCGGCGCGTCCGACCGGGCACATGCGGTGGCCCTCGGGTTCCGCTGGGGTCTGGTCCGCTGATCCGGCCACGACCGTTCTGACGTGCTGCGCAGCGGGGGCGCTACGGTCCCCGCCCGTCGGTTGGCGGGCGGGGCGAAAGCGTGCGCGGCGAGCGCTGTGGTGGTGGCCTGTATCAGTTCCCCGCGCTATGCCGCATCCTTGAAGGTGTGGAGTTCCTCGGGGACGAGTCGGTCGGGCGTGAGGGGAGAGCGCAGGACGTGACGACAGCCGGCGCACCTGCTCATAACGCTTCAGCGCACAACTACGGACGCGATGCCACGGAGCCCCCGGGCCCGAGGCACCATGGATGGATGCCGCGCGACGACGAGAGCCCAGGAGCCCCCAAGGGAGCTCCCGGGGGCACGGGGGCGATCGGCTCCCTCGTCGGGCGCGCGGTCGAGGGGGACGAGCAGGCCACCCACGATCTGCTGGCCCTGGTTCACCCGCTGGCCCTGCGTTACTGCCGTACGAGGCTGTCCCGACTTCCGGGTGATGCCCGCCACTTCGTGGACGACCTGGCGCAGGAGGTCTGTCTCGCGGTGCTGTGCGCGTTGCCGCGCTACCGCGACACCGGAAAGCCCTTCGAGGCGTTCGTCGTGGCCATCGCCTCCCACAAGGTCGCCGATCTGCAGCGGGCCGCCATGCGCCACCCGGGCTCCACGGCCGTCCCCTCGGACGAGATGCCGGAGCAGCCGGACGATTCGCTGGGACCCGAGGAGCGGGCGCTGCTCAGCAGCGACGCGGAGTGGGCCAAGAAGCTGCTGGCCAACCTTCCGGAGAACCAGCGCGAGCTGGTGCTGCTGAGGGTCGCGGTCGGGCTGACGGCGGAGGAGACCGGGCAGATGCTCGGGATGTCCCCCGGAGCGGTGCGGGTCGCCCAGCACCGGGCGCTGAGCAGGCTGCGCGCGCTCGCCGAGCAGTGAGCCCCGGGCCCACCGGAGTTCCGATCGGCTCGTTACCTTGTTGTGCCTTCCGCATTCAGCAGCTCGCTGAGAAGTTATCCACAGGGCGGAATGAGGCACTCGGGGAGCCCGTTAGCATGGGAGTCCGCGCTGGGGCAAGACCATTGGAAGGGTGTCATGACTGACAACGTCGACGGAGTGCCTGAGAAGTTCGCCATGCTCGGGCTGACGTACGACGACGTGCTGCTGCTGCCGGGCGCCTCCGAGGTGCTGCCGAACGCGGTCGACACCTCGTCCAGGGTCTCCCGGAACGTGCGGGTGAATGTGCCGCTGCTGTCCGCCGCCATGGACAAGGTCACCGAGTCCCGGATGGCCATCGCCATGGCCCGGCAGGGCGGCGTGGGCGTGCTGCACCGCAATCTGTCCATCGAGGACCAGGCCAACCAGGTCGACCTGGTCAAGCGGTCGGAGTCCGGTATGGTCACCGACCCGATCACGGTCCGGCCGGACGCCACGCTGCACGAGGCGGACGCGCTGTGCGCGAAGTTCCGCATCAGCGGTGTGCCGGTCACGGACGCCGTGGGCAAGCTGCTCGGCATCGTCACCAACCGTGACATGGCCTTCGAGGTCGACCGGGGCCGTCAGGTCCGCGAGGTCATGACCCCGATGCCGCTGGTCACCGGCAAGGTGGGGATCTCCGGCGAGGACGCGATGCAGCTGCTGCGCCGCCACAAGATCGAAAAGCTGCCGCTGGTCGACGACGCGGGTGTGCTCAAGGGCCTGATCACGGTCAAGGACTTCGTGAAGGCCGAGCAGTACCCCCACGCGGCGAAGGACGCGGGCGGCCGGCTGGTCGTCGGCGCCGCCGTCGGCGTCGGCGACGAGTCGTACGAGCGGGCGCAGGCGCTGGTCGAGGCCGGGGCCGACTTCCTGGTCGTGGACAGCGCGCACGGCCACAGCCGGGGCATCCTCGACATGATCGCCAAGATCAAGTCCAATATCGCGGTCGATGTGGTGGGCGGCAATGTCGCCACCAGGGACGGTGCCCAGGCGCTGATCGACGCGGGGGTGGACGGGGTCAAGGTCGGAGTCGGCCCGGGCTCGATCTGCACCACGCGCGTGGTCGCGGGCATCGGCGTACCGCAGGTGACGGCGATCTACGAGGCCGCCCGCGCCTGTCACGCCGCCGGGGTGCCGCTGATCGGCGACGGCGGTCTGCAGTACTCGGGCGACATCGCCAAGGCGATCGCGGCCGGTGCGGACACCGTGATGCTGGGCAGCCTGCTGGCCGGCTGCGAGGAGTCGCCGGGCGAGATGGTCTTCATCAACGGCAAGCAGTTCAAGTCCTACCGGGGCATGGGCTCCCTGGGCGCGATGCAGACGCGTGGCCAGGCCCGCTCGTACTCCAAGGACCGCTACTTCCAGGACAACGTCCTGTCCGAGGACAAGCTGGTCCCCGAGGGCATCGAGGGCCAGGTGCCCTACCGCGGTCCGCTGGCCTCGGTCGCGCACCAGCTGGTGGGCGGTCTGCGGGCGTCGATGGGCTATGTCGGCTCGGCCAATGTGGCGGAGCTGAAGGAGAAGGGCCGCTTTGTGCGGATCACCGCCGCGGGCCTCAAGGAGAGCCACCCGCATGACATCCAGATGACCACCGAGGCGCCGAACTACTCCGGCCGTTGATCCACGCTGTCCGCTGATCCGTGCTGTCCGCGCCGTCCGCGCCGTTCACCCGGGCGATCTCGCGACGGTGCGGGCAGGGATACTGGGACGGCTGTTCGTGAACAGGGAAAGGCACCCACGTGACTGAGATCGAGATCGGGCGCGGCAAGCGCGGCCGCAGGGCGTACGCGTTCGACGACATCGCCGTTGTGCCGAGTCGTCGCACCCGGGACCCGAAGGAGGTCTCGATCGCCTGGCAGATCGACGCCTACCGCTTCGAGCTGCCGTTCCTGGCCGCGCCGATGGACTCGGTGGTCTCGCCCCGCACCGCGATCCGCATCGGTGAGCTCGGCGGCCTCGGGGTGCTCAACCTCGAGGGGCTCTGGACCCGTTACGAGGACCCGGAGCCGCTGCTGGCGGAGATCGCCGAGCTGGACGAGCGCACCGCGACCACCCGGATGCAGGAGATCTACGCCGAGCCGATCAAGGAGGAGCTGATCGGCCAGCGCCTGAAGGAGGTGCGGGACGCGGGCGTGGTGACCGCCGCCGCCCTGTCCCCGCAGCGCACGGCGCAGTTCTCCAAGGCCGTGGTGGACGCGGGGGTCGACATCTTCGTGATCCGCGGCACCACGGTCTCCGCCGAGCATGTCTCCGGCGCCGCCGAGCCGCTCAATCTCAAGCAGTTCATCTATGAGCTGGACGTCCCGGTGATCGTGGGCGGCTGCGCCACCTACACGGCCGCGCTGCACCTGATGCGCACCGGCGCGGCCGGTGTGCTGGTGGGCTTCGGCGGCGGCGCCGCGCACACCACCCGCAATGTGCTGGGCATCCAGGTGCCGATGGCCACGGCGGTCGCCGATGTCGCCGCCGCCCGCCGGGACTACATGGACGAGTCCGGTGGCCGCTATGTGCATGTGATCGCCGATGGCGGCGTCGGCTGGAGCGGCGATCTGCCGAAGGCCGTCGCCTGCGGCGCGGACGCGGTGATGATGGGCTCCCCGCTGGCCCGGGCCACCGACGCACCGGGCCGCGGTCACCACTGGGGCATGGAGGCCGTGCACGACGAGGTGCCGCGCGGCAAGCGGATGAACCTGGGCACGGTGGGCTCCACCGAGGAGATCCTTCTCGGCCCCTCGCACACCACCGACGGTTCGATGAACTTCTTCGGCGCGCTGCGCCGCGCGATGGCCACGACCGGCTACTCGGAGCTGAAGGAGTTCCAGCGGGTCGAGGTCACGGTCGCCCCGTCGGCCCGCGACAAGCGCTGAGCGTTCTTCACGGGCCGGTTCCCGCAACCGGTTCGGCAACCGATTGAGCAAGGGGAAGGCCCCGACCGCCTCGCGGTCGGGGCCTTCCCCTTGCTGTGTTGCTCGCGGGCTCAGCGGTTGCTGATCCGGTAGGCGGTGCTGACCGCCGCGACCGGCGCGAGCGCCATGAAGATGTAGGTCAGCGCGTCGGAGTCTTCCTTCCACGACTTCCACAGGTCGCTGAAGTGGTCGAAGAAGATCTCGTTCGAGGAGAGGACCTGGCTGCTGGCGCCGCCGCCGATCTTGTCGGCGTAGTTGCTCATCACATCGTGCAGGATCATGGCGTAGCCGTAGAGCTCGCCGAGGAACACCGCGGCCAGGGCCAGCACCGCGCCGACCACCCACAGTCCCGTGTTGCGGCCGCCCAGCTTGGCGACCGCCAGACCGATGAGCGCGCCGACGACCACACCGGCGTACGCGAACTGCGTGACCTCCGGCGGGGTCTTGTCCGTGTCCGCCATCGCGCTCAGCAGGAACGCGTAGAGGAACGCGCCGACGATCGTGGCCACGAGGGCGGCGCCCACGGCCAGCAGCGGGTTACCGGGCCGGCCGGCCGGCGGCGCGGGCGGCGGGAAGCCGCCGCCGTACTGCGGCTGAGGCTGCTGGGGCTGCTGCGGCTGGCCCTGCGGGTAGCCGTAGCCGGGCTGCTGCGGGGAGCCGTACCCACCGGCCTGCTGGGGCGGGGCGGGCTGCTGCGGATAGCCACCCGGCTGCTGCGGGTACCCGCCTGGCTGCTGTGGCTGCTGCCAGTTCTGGCTCATGGAATTCCCCCGGGGATGAAGGTGTTGAGACCGCGTTCCGTGGACAGCTCGGCTGATGAGCGGCTGCGGGCTGGGAACGCGGAAGGAAACTATCGAGCCATAAAACTAACAGGCAGGCATGACAATCAGACAAGTCGTGTCTGACGTCCGTGACATGGCTGGGACCGGACGGAGACACGTTGGCCCGGCATATGCGGATTCGTCGCCGCTATTCGGTGACGCGCTTCGCGACGAGGTAACTTTCCGCTCCCGCCACGGCGTAGAAGGTGATGTCGTTGCGCCCCAGGATGTGATCGCGCCAATAGTCCGCCACCAGCCCGAAGTGCTTGATCAGGGTGTCGGCGGTGGGCCAGGAGCTCTCGTCCCCCATCAGCACCGCGGCGCCGATCAGTTGCGCCAGCGAGACACTGACCACGGCCAGCGGTATGCCGATGAGCGCCAGCAGCGGCGCCCGGCCGCCCAGCTTGCCCAGTGCGGCGCCGGTCAACAGCCCGATGCACAGCGCCCAGTAGCCGACCTCCTGGCCGCGGTGGCCGATTTTGCCCTGGATGAAGCCGAAGACCAGGGCTCCGAGCAGGGCCGCCGCGATGCCCGCCGCGAGGCCACGGGCCGGACGTGGGGCCTGAGCTGCGGAGGAAGCGGACACGATCATGCCCGCAAGGTAGCAGTGGCATGGCCGCACGGTGGTGCGAATGACATCGGTGCCGGGACAGAATCCGGCATAAGCAATAATGTCAACTTATGGCGCAGAACAAGTCGTTCAATGGGCGTGACATGGGTATCGACCTCGGCACCGCCAACACACTGGTGTACGTCCGGGGCAGGGGCATCGTGCTCAACGAGCCGTCGGTTGTGGCCGTGAACACAGTCGACGGCAGTGTGCTGTCGGTGGGTTCGGCGGCCAAGGAGACCATGGGGCGGACACCGACGAACATCGTCGCCGTGCGGCCGCTGCGCGATGGCGTGATCGCCGATTTCGAGATCGCCGAGCGCATGCTGCGGTACTTCATCAAGAAGGTCATGGGCAGCCGTCGGCTGGCCCGGCCCCGTGTGGTGGTCTGTGTGCCCTCCGGGATCACCGGCGTTGAGCGGCGCGCGGTGATGGAGGCCGCCACCCAGGCCGGGGCGCGTCAGGTGCATCTGGTCGAGGAGCCCATCGCGGCGGCGATCGGCGCGGGGCTGCCGGTGAGCGAGCCGACCGGCTGCATGGTCGTCGACATCGGCGGCGGTACGACGGAGGTCGCCGTGGTCTCGCTGGGCGGCATCGTCACCGCGCGGTCGGTGCGCACCGCGGGCGACGCGATGGATGTCGCGATCAGCTCCTATGTGAAGAAGCAGTACGCGCTGGCGATCGGTGAGCGGTCCGCCGAAGAGATCAAGGTCTCCATCGGATCCGCCTCGCCCACCGGGCCGCTGTCCGTACCGCGGGTCTCGGAGTCCGTCCGGCGGCCCGAGCGGAATGTCGAGGTGTTCATCCCGGGCCAGAGCGAGGACAACGAGGACACCCAGGCGCTGCTGCCGCCGGACCGCTGCACCATCCGCGGCCGGGACCAGGCGACCGGGCTGCCCAGGGTGCTCGAACTGACCTCGGACGAGGTGCGGCACGCCCTCGCCGAGCCGGTGGACAGCATCGTCGCGGCGGTACGGGCCACGCTCGACGAGACCCCGCCGGAGCTGGCGGGCGACATCATGGACCGCGGCATCGTGCTGACCGGCGGCGGGGCCCTGCTGCGCGGCCTGGACGTACGGCTGGGGCGCGAGCTGAACATCCCGGTGCTGGTGGCCGACGACCCGCTGGACTGCGTGGCCATCGGCACCGGCCGCTGCGTGGAGGACTTCGCCTCCCTGCGCACCGCGATGGACGCACGGCCCCGTCGGCCGGACGTCGTGCGGGTCTGACGTCCGGGCCACCCGGGCCGCCCCCGCCCCGGGTGGCCCGGCGGGTCTCCCCGGGGCGGCGGCCTTGAGCGTGCGGCCTCGTCCCCGGCGTGGTGGGCTGGTGACACCGCGTCGGTTTGGTGCGGCGCGGGCGGACGACAGGCGCGGGCGTCGAGGTGGTGGTCGTGGGGCGCGGCAGGACGTACCGGCGGGCGGTCGTCGCGACCGCCACCACGATCCTGGCCGCGATCACTTCCATGCTGTCGACGCCCGCCGGGGCAGCGGCGATGGTCCTGGCGGACGGCCGGGAGGTTCACGGCGCGGCCATGGCGACGGCGCAGGACCGCGTGCCGTACGGAGCCGTTCCGGCGAACGGCCGCGGCGCTCAGGGCGCCACGACGGCGCGGCGCCGTGGGGCTCACAGCGCCGCCCCGGCGAACGGCCTGGAGACTCGCGCCGCCACGCCGCAGGGCCGTGGGCATTACGGCGCTGTTCCGGCGGATGGCCATGGGGCTCATGGCGGTACCACGGCGGACGGCCGAGAGGCTCGGGCCGCCACGCCGCGCGGCCGTGGGTCTGACGGCGCCCCCATGGCCCGCGCCCCCTCCCGCCGGTACCCCGTGTCCGTCGAGCTGGCCTCCCTCACCCCTGCCGTGATCCGTCAGGGCGGCGAGCTGAGGATCAGCGGGCGGGTCACCAATACCTCCGGGCGGCGGGTCGGGGCCGCGCGGATCGGGGTGCGGATCGGGGCCTCCGGGGCGATCGACACCCGGGGCGGGCTCGCCACCGTGGCCCGTCGTACGCCCCTGACCCGGGCCGACGGCCCCGAGGTGGCCGACCGCACGGCCCGCCTCGCCCCGCTCCCGACCGGCGCCGAGCGGGGCTTCCGGCTCACCGTGCCCGTCCCCGACCTGGAGCTGGACGGCGCCGGGGCGTACGCGCTCACCGTGCAGGTCGTCCGGGCGGACGGCGCGGGCGCCGGGGCCGTGCTCGGGCTGACCCGCACCCATCTGTCCGCGTACCCCGACGCCACCCGGCTGGAGCCGCTGCGCACCACCGTGCTGTGGCCGGTGCTGGACGCCCCGCGGATGGAGGCGCTGACCCTGCGCACCCAGGACAGCGTGCTGCCGGTCTTCCGCGACGACCAGCTGACCGCCGCCTTCGGGCCGGGCGGGCGGCTGCGGCGGCTGGTCGAGATGGGCAAGGGGCAGCCGGTCACATGGGTCCTCGATCCGGATCTGATCGTCCAGGCGCGGGCCATGGTCGCCGGGTACCGGGTGGCCCGTACCCCGGGCGACACCGATCCGCAGCGGGCCACCGAGGGGAAGGGCGGTGAGGCGGCGGCGGGCTGGCTGGCCGCGCTCCGGGCGGCGGTCCGGGGCCGGGAGGTGGTCGCGCTGCCGTACGCGGATCCGGATCTGGCCTCGCTCGCGCGTGGCGGCGGGGCCCCGCTCGCCGGGCTGCTGCGCCGGGCCTCGCGCACCGGCCGGAGCGTGGTGGACCGGGCGCTGGGCGTCCACGCGCGCGCCGGTGTGGGCTGGCCCGCGGGCGGCGAGCTGGACGACGGGATCGCCCGGTACGCCAAGGGGCTCGGCCTGGACACGGTGCTCGCCTCGGGCGCCGGCGTGGCCTCCGCCGGTGAGCTGGTCTCGGAAGGGGCCACCGACGACGGCGCCGTCTCGCTCGAGGGCGGCACGACCGCGCTGCGCTACGACGCGGCGATCGCGGCCCAGCTCTTCGCGAGCCACCCGGCCGCGGGCGCCTCCGGCGCGCCCGCCCGGCTGCGCTTGCGCCAGCGGCTGCTCGCCGAGACCCTCACGGCCGCGCGGGAGCTGCCGTACGCCCGCCGCGAGCTGGTGATGGTGCCGCCGCGCCGGATGCCGCTCGCGGTCGCCCGGGTGCTGCTCACGGTGGTGGCCGAGGGCCGTAAGGCGGGCTGGCTGGAGCCGGCCGGGTTCGCGGCCGCGCTGCGCAAGCCCACGGCGGGGCGGCTGCGGGGCTTCGACGGCTATCCGCTCGCGCGCCACGCCTCCGAGCTGCCGCCCGCCCTGCTCGCGGTGGTGGTCCGGGACCGGCTGCGGATGCGGGCCCTGGCCAAGGTGCTGTCGGACGCGCGGGCCACCACCGCGTCCGTACGGGCCGCGCTGGCCCGTTCCGTCGCGACCGCCTGGCGAGCCGACCAGGCGGGCGCCGCCTCGTACCAGCGGGGGGTGTCCCGCTATCTGACCGCCTCGATCGCGTCGGTGCGGCTGGTGCCGAAGTCCACGGTGGTGGTGACCGGGGGTTCGGCGACCATTCCGGTCACCGTCGACAACGGCCTCCAGCAGGGCCTCACCGGGGTGGAGCTCCGGGTCCTCTCCAGCCGCCCCGAGCGGCTGACCGCCCGGGACCGCGCGATGCCGGTCCAGGCGTCGCGGGCGGTGAGCCGTACGGTGCGGATCCGGGTGGAGGCGTACGCGAACGGGCCGGTGCGGCTGACCGCCCAGCTCTACACCACCACCGACGGCCGTCCCTGGGGCGCGCCGATGACGTTCACGGCGGATGTGCGGTCGGTGCCGTCGGGAGCGGTGATCTTCGTGCTGGGCGGGACGGCGCTGATCGTGCTGGCGGTGGCGTTCCGGCTGCGGCGTACCCGGACCCGGTGACGGCGGGGTCCGAACCCGGTCCGGGCGGCTCTCACAGCCGGTGGGCCGTCCCCGCCGGTCCCGCGCCCCGGGTGTCCAGCAGCAGCTGGGCCTTCACCGACAGCCCCTGGAGGTCGTAGGTGCGGTGCGGCTGGAGCAGGACGGTCAGGTCCGCGTCGGCCGCCGCCTCGTACACCGAGTCGGCGCGCTCCACCTCGCGCCCCAGCACCCGCCAGCGTGTGACGTACGGATCGTGGTAGCTGAGCCGGGCGCCCAGCTCGATCAGCCGGGAGGCGATCTCCCGCGCGGGCGAGCCCTCGGCGTCGGCGACGTCGGCCTTGTAGCCGACGCCCAGCAGCAGTACGTGCGCGCCGCGCGCCGACTTCCCGTACTCGTTGAGCAGGGCCGTGCAGCGGCGCGTGACATAGCCCGGCATCCGCCCGTTGACCTGCTGCGCGAGCTCCACCATGCGCAGGGGGATGCCGAGGCCGCGCTGCGGGTCGGCCATGTGCCCGTGGTCGACCGGTACGCCGTGGCCGCCGACGCCGGGGCCGGGGCGGAAGGACTGGAAGCCGAACGGTTTGGTCTCGGCGCAGCGGACCACGTCCCACACATCGACGCCGAGGTCATGGCAGTACACCGCCATCTCGTTGACCAGGGCGATGTTGACGTGCCGGTAATTGGTCTCCAGGACCTTGACCGTCTCGGCCTCGCGCGTGCCGCGGGCCCGGACGACCTTCTCGGTGAAGCGCCCGTAGAAGGCGGCGGCCGCCTCGGTGCAGGCGGGGGTGAGGCCGCCGATGACCTTGGGGGTGTTGGCGGGGCCGTGGGCGCGGTTGCCCGGGTCGTGGCGGCAGGGGGAGTAGGCGAGGTGGAAGTCGCGCCCGGCCCGCAGCCCGGATCCCTCCTCGAGAAGTGGACGGAGGAATTCCTGGGTGGTGCCGGGGTACACGGTCGACTCCAGCAGAACGGTGGTGTGCGGGCGCAGCCTCGCCGCGAGCGTACGGGCCGCCTCGCCGACCGCCGACAGATCCAGTCTGCGGTCGTCCCCGAGCGGAGTCGGGGCGCAGATCACAGCGGTGCGGACGCGGCCGAGCTCGGCGGGGTCGGCGGTGATCCGGAAGCCCTGGGAGGCCATCCGGCGCAGCTCGGCGGCGGAGAGCAGGCCCTCGCCCGAGCCGGCGGGCAGCCGTCCGGCCCGGAGGTCGTGGGCCGCGCGCGGATCGGGGTCGTAGCCGACGGTGCGGATGCCGGCGGCGGTGGCCGCCCGGGCGAGAGGAATACCGAGATGACCGAGTCCGATGACGGCGAGATCTGCGGGCATGACGTCGTGTCGTCCTTCCCGGGACGATGTCGGATGGCGCAAAGGCAGACTAAGCGGAAATATGACTCGTATTCAGTATTGGTGAGGGGTGTTGGCACGGTGTCGCGTCGATGGCCGGAGCAGCGGCATGGCATGGAGGGGAGAAAGCCAGGAAAATCGGCAGGGCGGCGTGGCGTCGATCACAACGGGAGGCAGCGGTGAAAACACCGGCACTGGGACCGGCCGAGCGCGGCGAGGCGCTGGCCCGAATGGCGGACCGTGAGCTCGATGTGCTGGTCGTGGGCGCCGGAGTGGTCGGCGCGGGCACCGCGCTTGACGCCGCGACGCGGGGCCTGGAGACCGGTCTGGTCGAGTCGCGGGACTGGGCCTCCGGCACCTCCAGCCGGTCCAGCAAGCTGATCCACGGCGGACTGCGCTATCTGGAGATGCTGGACTTCGCACTGGTGCGCGAGGCGCTGAAGGAGCGCGGGCTGCTGCTGGAGCGGATCGCACCGCACCTGGTCAAGCCGGTGCCGTTCCTGTATCCGCTGAAACACCGAGTCTGGGAGCGGTTCTACGCGGGCTCGGGCGTCGCGCTCTACGACACCATGTCGATCTCCTCGGGGCACGGCCGCGGACTGCCCGCCCACCGCCATCTGAGCCGCGGGCGCGCACTGCGCGTCGCCCCCTGCCTCAAGAAGGACGCGCTGGTCGGGGCGTTGCAGTACTACGACGCCCAGATGGACGACGCCCGCTACGTCACCACGCTGGTGCGCACCGCGGCGGAATACGGCGCCCATGTGGCCAACCGCGCGCGGGTGGTCGGCTTCCTGCGGGAGGGCGAGCGCGTGGTCGGCGCCCGGGTGCACGACTTGGAGCAGGGCGGTGAGTTCGAGGTCCGCGCCCGGCAGGTGGTCAACGCCACCGGGGTGTGGACCGACGAGACCCAGGCGCTGATCGGGGAGCGCGGCCAGTTCCACGTCCGGGCCTCCAAGGGCATCCATCTGGTGGTCCCCAAGGACCGCGTCCACTCCACGACCGGGCTGATCCTGCGCACCGAGAAGAGCGTGCTGTTCGTGATCCCCTGGGGCAGGCACTGGATCATCGGCACCACGGACACCGACTGGGACCTGGACAAGGCCCATCCGGCCGCCTCCAGCGCCGATATCGACTATCTGCTGGAGCATGTCAACGAGGTCCTCGCGGTGCCGCTGACCCGCGACGACGTGGAGGGCGTCTACGCCGGGCTGCGCCCGCTGCTGGCCGGGGAGTCGGACGCCACCAGCAAGCTCTCCCGCGAGCACACCGTCGCCCATCCGGTGCCGGGCCTGGTGGTGGTCGCGGGCGGCAAGTACACCACGTACCGGGTGATGGCCAAGGACGCCGTGGACGAGGCGGTGCACGGCCTCGACCGCCGCGTCGGGCCCTGTGTCACCGAGGAGATCCCGCTGGTCGGCGCCGTCGGCTACAAGGCGCTGTGGAACGCCCGGGAGCGGATCGGCCGGCAGCACGGGCTGCACGCGGCGCGGATCGAGCATCTGCTCAACCGCTACGGTTCGGCGGCGCAGGAGGTGCTGGACCTGATCGCGGGCGACGCCTCGCTGGGGAAGCCGCTCGCCGGGGCGGAGGACTATCTGCGCGCCGAGGTCGTTTACGCCGCCTCGCACGAGGGGGCCCGCCATCTGGACGACGTCCTCACCCGCCGCACCCGCATCTCCATCGAGACCTTCGACCGCGGTACGCGCTGCGCCCGCGAGGTGGCCGAGCTGATGGGGCCGGTGCTGGGCTGGGCCGAGGACCAGCTCGACCGCGAGGTCCAGCACTACGAGAAGCGGGTGGAGGCGGAGCGCGAGTCGCAGCGTCAGCCGGACGATCTGACGGCGGACGCGGCCCGGCTGGGCGCGCCGGACATCATCCCGCTGTAGGAGGAGGCCGGGTGTCTTACTGGCGAGGACGGCGAGGACAGAACTCGGCCTCGAGCAGGGACGTTTCGGCGGTCAGACCCGAGACGGCGGTGCTGTTGAGCCGGTAGGCGAGGCTGTGACGGCCGTCGGGGGCGGTCACGGCCAGCGCGTACGAGCCGTTGATCTCGCCGTTGTGGCCCCACAGCGTCACCCCGCACGCCAGCCGCACCGGGAACAGCCCCATGCCGTACCGGCCGTCGGAGGCGGAGGTGTTCCGCATCTGCCGCAGCTCGGCCCGGGGCACGACCTTGCCGTGCAGCAGACCGGGGAGGAGGCGGGTCAGATCGCCGAGCGTGGAGATCAGCTCCCCCGCGGCCCCGGCCGAGGAGGGGTTGAGGTCGGTGATATCGCGGCGGGCGCCACCGTCCCCGGCCCCGCCGTCCTGCGTGTACGCGCGGCCGTGCGGGTCCGGGAGGGTGGTGCGGGCCCCGGGGAAGGAGGTGCCGTGCAGCCGCAGTGGGGTGAGCACGTCGCGCCGGGCCTCGGTCGCGTAGGAGCGGCCGGTGACCCGCTGGACGACCATGCCTAGCAGCACGTAGTTGGTGTTGGAGTAGCGCCAGCCGGCCCCGGGCGCGAAGTACGGGCGGTGCGTGACGGCGGTCCGCACCAGGGAGGCGGGGGCACGGGTGCGGTCGGCCGCGGCGGACAGCTGACGCGCCAGCACCGGGTCGGCGGTGTAGTCGAACAGCCCGCTGGTCTGGTTCAGAAGCTGACGGATCGTGATGGCCCGGCCGTCGTTGCCCCGGCCGCGCACCAGCCCCGGGAGGTGCTCCTCCACCGTGTCGCCGAGGCCGAGCCGCCCCTGGGCGGCGAGACGCAGCGTCACCGCCGCGATGACGGTCTTGGTGAGGCTGCCCGCCCGGAAGTGGTCGTTCCGGTGGATCCGGCGTCCGGTGCGGACGTCCGCGACCCCCGAGGCGAGATACCGCGTGCCGCCGCCCTCCCGGCGGATGAGCACCGCGGCCCCCGGCGCGTCGCCCTGGGCCGCCAACCGCCGTACGGCGGCGCGCAGGACGCCGTCACGTCCGCCCCCGGCGCCCGGGCTCGCGCTCGGCCGCGGGTTCGCGTCGCGGCCCGGTTCGGTGGCCGCCGCGCCGCAGCCGGACAGGACGAGTGCGAGGGCGGTCGCGAGCGCCACGGCGGTCGGCATACGGCTCCGCCTGTGCCATCGTATGGCGGAGATGGGCATGACACGGACCTCCGTTTCCTGCGTACTTCCAGATGGTCGCAGGTACCGCGGCGGCCGCCACGCCGTGCCCCGGACCCGGGGCGGTTCCGGGTCCGCGGATGAGAGACAATGGACGCTCTCCCAGGGTGGGTTCAGGGTGGGTAGATTTGCAGAGGGGTCGCATGTCGGAGGCTGAGAAGACGCAGGGTTCGACTGGACGCCTCCTCGCCGGGCGGTACCGGCTCGGGGAGATCCTCGGTCAGGGCGGCATGGGCACGGTCTGGCGTGCGAGTGACCAGACCCTCGGCCGTACGGTCGCGGTCAAGGAGCTGCGCTTCCCGTCCAGCGTGGAGGAGGATGAGAAGAGACGGCTCATCACCCGTACGCTGCGCGAGGCGAAGGCGATCGCCCGGATCCGCAGCAACGGCGCCGTCACCGTCTACGACGTGGTCGACGAGGACGACCGCCCGTGGATCGTCATGGAACTCATCGAGGGCCGCTCCCTCGCCGACGTCGTCCGCGACGACGGCCCGCTGACCCCCAAGCGCGCCGCCGAGGTCGGGCTCGCCGTCCTCGACGTGCTGCGCGCCGCCCACCAGGCGGGCATCCTGCACCGCGATGTGAAGCCCTCCAACGTGCTGATCTCGGACGACGGCCGCGTCGTCCTCACCGACTTCGGCATCGCCCAGGTCGAGGGCGACCCGTCGGTGACCTCGACCGGCATGCTCGTCGGCGCGCCCTCCTACATCTCCCCGGAGCGGGCCCGCGGCCACAAGCCCGGCCCGCCGGCCGATCTGTGGTCGCTGGGCGGGCTGCTGTACGCGGCGGTGGAGGGCGTGCCGCCGTACGACAAGAGCACGGCCATAGCGACCCTGACCGCCGTGATGACCGAGCCGGTGGAGCCGCCGAAGAACGCGGGCCCGCTGGAGGAGGTCATCTACGGCCTGCTCACCAAGGACCCGGACCGGCGGCTCGACGACGCCGGGGCGCGGGCGCTGCTCGAGCACGTGGTGAACGGGCCCGAGCTGACCAAGGCCCCCGCCGACGCGACCCGCACGATGAGCCTGCCGCCCGCCCCGTCGAAGGAGGACGAGGCCGCCGCCGAGGCCAAGGAGAAGGCCGCCGCGGAGCGCAGGCGCGGCGCGCTGAAGTCGGTGCGCAACGCGGCCGCGGCCGCGGCCGCGAAGAAGGTGGGGGACAAGAGCGAGTCGGGGCCGGAGTCGGAGTCGGAGTCGGCATCGACGTCGGGTGCCAAGTCCGGGGCGAAGTCCGGAGCGAAGCCCGGGGCGACGTCCGGGGCGAAGTCCGGGGCGAAGTCCGGAGCGGCGGGCTCCGCGTCGGACGCCGCGACGCCCGAGGCCGCGCCCGCCCCGCGGCCCTCCCTGCCGCCGCGCGCCTCGATCACCGATGTGGTCCCCAAGCGCACGCTGATCATCATCGCGGTGGTCGTGGTGCTCGCCATCGTGGCCACCGTGCTCGCCGTCGTCCTGAACGACGGCGGGGACGGCGGCGACAAGGCCAAGGGCTCCTCCGGCGGCGACAAGTCCACCTCCGCCGGGGCCTCGGGGGGCTCCAAGGAGGACCAGGGCAAGGGCACCGACAAGACCGGCCAGTCGGGGGGCGAGTCGCCGAAGGCGGGGGACCCCGGCGGCAAGCAGAGCGGTCAGCCGGATGCCTCCAAGGGTTCGGACGACAACTCGGGCAAGGGCGGCGAAAGTGGCGACAACGGCGGTAAGGGCAAGGGCGACGGCGGTAAGGGCGGCCTGCCCGACGGCTACAAGACCGTCAAGAGCTCCGACTTCCCGTTCAGCATGGCCATGCCGGAGGGCTGGTCGGTCCACTCCGGGAGCTATTCCGGAAGCCGTAAGTACTACGGCGGCTCCAGCATTCCGCGTATTCAGATCGACTTCACCAACGCGCCGAAGTCTGACGCGGAGGCGGACTGGCGCAACGGCGAGGAGAACGCCCGCCGCACCATGTCCGGCTACAAGGGTCTCGGCATCAAGTCGGTGGACTGGCGCGGCTATCCGACCGTCGCGGACTGGGAGTTCGAGCGCGACCAGGACGGCAAGCGGGTCCGGGTGCTCAACCGCGGCTTCAAGGCGGACGGCAGCCATGGCTTCGCCATACTGATCACCTGCGAGGCGAGCAAGTGGGACGACAAGGAGTGCGTCACTCTCCGGCAGACCGCCTTCGACACGTTCAAGATTACGGACTGAACACTCCTGTCGGCGAAGCGTCGTTCGGGCACGTATCGTGAGAGGCCCTAGACTGTGCGCAGCCGCAGGAACCTGCCAAAACGACCATATTTGAAGGGTTTCAGCCTGCGCCGGCCACTGATGAGGGCGGCGTTGGTCGCGCGCTTGGGGAGGCGTCGTGGAGGAGTACGCGGGCCGGGTGCTGGCCGACCGCTACCGCCTGCCCCTGCCGCCCGCCGACGAGTACGAACTTGTCGAGACCCGCGCCTTCGACACCTACAGCGGACAGGAAGTCCATCTGCGGCAGATACCGCTGCCGGAGGTCGTCGACGCGGAAGTCGTGGGCGACGACACGCGGTGGGGTGGCGGGCCGTCGGGGCGGAACGGCACGTTCGCCGGTGCCGGGCGTACGGCCCGGGGCGGCGGTGACCCGGCCGTCCGGCGCGCCATCGCCGCGGCGACATCCGCCGCGCAGATCCCCGACCACCCCAGGCTCGGCCAGGTCTTCCATGTCTTCGCGGAGGCCGGAAGCCTGTGGATCGTCAGCGAACTGGTCTCCGGCCGCCCGCTGGCCGCGCTGCTCGCGGAGGGCACGCTGTCCCCGCACCGCGCCGCCGAGGTCGCCAACGACATCCTTACGGCGCTGCGCGCCCTGCACGCCCACGGCTGGGTCCACCGCAACATCACCGCCCGTACGGTGCTCTTGTGCGACGACGGGCGCGCGATGCTCACGGGGCTGGCGGCGGGCGCGGCGGAGGAGGCGCTGTGCGGCTACGACCCCGTTCCGGCCCCCGCGTCCTCACCCGCTGTGTCCGCCTCTGAGGATGGACCGTCGGCTGACGCCCCGGCCGCCCTGCCGCCGGGCCCGGCGGGTTCCGGAGATCATCCGGACGGGGCTGCCCAGGATCCGGCGGAGCGAGGGGCCGAAGGGCGCGCCGCCATCCCCGGGGCCCGTACGGCCGAGGGCGGCGAGGGGCGGCCGCACGGCGGCCCGCGCTACCACGACCAGGGCGCAGCGGGCGGCTTCCGGCCGCCGGGCGGTCCTTACGGTGGCCATGAACCGGCGGGCGCGACACGGCCCGACGAGCCCGCGGGCGTGGCCTGGCCCGACGAACCCGAGGGGGCGGCCTGGCCCGATGCCGAGGGCCGGGAACACGGCGGACAGGGCACATCGCCGGGCCTGCCCGAGCCGCGGTCACCTTACGGGGACCACGGGGCGATGGAGGCGAGTCCGGGGCCGGGTGCGGCGAGTTCGGCGGGACCGGGCGCAGATGACTCGGCGGGGCCGGGCGCGGGCGGTCCGGCGGACGTGGGCGGTCCAGCGGGCGCGGGCGGTCCGGCGGACGTGGGCGCGGGCGCCGGTGGTCCGGTGAGGTCCCGCCCTGGTGGTCCGGTGTACCGGGATCAAGTGACGTTCGGTCCGGGGGGCGGTGGGCCCATGGCGCCTTACCGGGACCAGGCGGCCGCCGGTGGGCTGCCCGGGCCTCGGCGAGCTGGACAGCCGGGACAGCCGGGACAGCCGGGGGACCGGGAGGGTGAATGGGGCGGCGCCGGCGCCGACGCGCCGAACGCGGCCGCGCGGGCGGCGCGGGCCAGCGCCATCGCCGCCTACGCGGCGGGCGCGCGAGCCGCCGCACGGGCCAACGTCGACGCGGCCACCCGCTCCCCGCACGCCCCCGAACCCGCCCCGACGCCCGCACCCGAGCCCGACCCGGGACCGGTGACCGGCGGCGCCCGCTGGCCCGGTCGGCCGGAGGCCGCGGAGAGCGCCCAGCCGACCGCTTCCGAAGTCCCGTCCGCCCCCGGAGGCGGCTCCTGGGACTCGGGCGGGGCCACCGGCGGCGGCCCCGCCACCGCGCTCGCCGCCGAACGCGCCCGCCAGGCCCGTATCGTCGTGGTCGGCGCCGTCACCGAGCGGTGGGCGCCCGAGCAGGCGGGCCCGGTCCATGAGAACTGGCGGCTGGCGCCCCCGGTCGGCCCCGCCGCCGATCTGTGGGCGCTCGGCGTGCTGCTGTTCCGCGCGGTGCAGGGCCATGCCCCGTACCCGGAGGAGAGCGCCGCCGAGCTGGTGCAGATGGTCTGTGGGGAGGCGCCCGCGTACGCGGAGGAGTGCGGTCCGCTGCGCCCCGTCGTCGAGTCGCTGATGCGCCAGGACCCCACCGAGCGCCCGGATTTCGAGGAGCTGCGCGGCTGGCTGCGGTCCCTGATCCGGTCGGCGCCCGAGCCGGACGTCGGCATCAGCACGGTCACGGTGCCCTCGCTCGGCTCCGGTGGCGCGTCCGACCCCCGGCGGCTGCCGATCGTCCGCAGGCGGGGCTGGCTGGTGCGCAGGGGCCGGGGCCGCCGCCCGGCCGCGGCGGCCGACGCGCCGGTGGGCCACGCGCGGCACCGGCGGGACAAGCGCGAGAAGCGGGAGAAGAGAGAGCCCCGGGAGACCCGGCAGGCGCCTCCGGCGCCCCCCACCCAGCGCAAGCCGCGCAAACTGGGGCGCATCCTGCTGCTTCTGATCCTGCTGGGGCTGGCGGCCGCGGTGCTCTACGCGATGATGTTCATGCCGCGCTCCAAGGACGACGGCGGCCAGGAGCGTACGGGTTCCGCCGGTGCGCCCAGCGCGGCGCCGCACGACCCCGCGGACGGCGACAAGGGCGACAGCGACGAGGGGGAGGCCGGAAAGCCCTCCGACCCCTCCGACCCCGGCGACCAGGAGCCGCAGTCCACCGACCCGGCCGGGCTGGCGAAGGGCTTCGCGGTCCGTAAGGACCCCAAGGGCTTCAAGGTAGCCGTCCACGAGGGCTGGACCCGCCGGGGCGAGAACGGCCGCGGCCAGATCCGCTACATCGGCGGCGACTTCGAGCTGGTGGTCGTGGCTGGGCGGGACAAGATGTCCGAGTTCGGCGGCGACCCGATGGCGTACCAGCAGGACCGCGAGGCCGAACTGTCCGCCTTCCGCGGCTCCTCCTGGGCCTCGTCCTCCGGGCTGCGGCGGATCGACGTCGGCCGTACGGCGATGGCGGAGGGCGCGTTCACCTGGCGCGACAGCAGCGGGCGGAATGTGTACGCGCGCAACCTCGCGATGCTGATCGACGGCCGCTACCACGTGGTCCTGGTCATCGGCCCGTCAGATGAGCGCCGGGCGGTCAACCAGTACTTCGACCAGGCCACGGCCACGTACAGCACGACCAACGGCTAGGGCGAACTTCCAGCCCCTCCGGCGTTTGAGGAGCGGGGTCTGGGACGGAGCCCCAGCTGTGGGAAGGGGCGGGGAGGGGGGAAGCACCGATATGCGGCTCCGCCGCGTGGCCCGCCGCAGGCGCCACGACCCGCCGGACACCCCCTAGGGCCCTTCTGACGGATCTCCGCGGCGTCGCGACGCCCGGGCACGCCCTCTCGCCGCACCGCACGAAAACCCAAGTAGCTCCGCTACGAGGGCCTCCGCGCGGCACGCCGAGAGCACGCACCGGACGCCGCTCCTTCTCCCACGGAGATCCGTCAGAAGGACCCTAGGCGACTCCCTCCGCGAACCGCTCCCGCAGCTGGTACTTCAGCACCTTCCGCAGCGTCTCGTTCCGGGGCAGGGCGTCCACCACCTCGAGCCGCTCCGGCAGCTTGTGCACCGACAGCCCGGCCCCCCGCAGATACGACACGACCTGGCCGAGCGTCAGCGCCTCCGCCCCGGCCGGCTGTTCCACGACGGCGCAGACCAGCTCGCCCCGGTCCGGGTCGGGCAGGCCGATCACCGCCACATCGCCCACGTCCGGGTGCTGGTACAGCAGCTGCTCGATCTCCTTGGCCGAGATGTTCTCGCCCTTGCGGATGATGATGTCCTTGACACGGCCGGTCAGCACCAGATGGCCGCTCTCCGTAAGGTGGCCGAGATCGCCGGTGAGGAAGAAGCCATCCGTGTCGAACGCCTTACGGGTCTCGGCCTCGTCCAGATATCCGGCGCAGACCGCCTCGCCGCGCAGCCGCACCTGACCGTCCACCACCCGGATCTCCATCTCCTTGGGCGGCCGGCCCTCGGTGGTGGCGAGGTTCTCGTCCGTGTCGTCCGGCGCTCCCATGGTGATCATGGGGACTTCGGTCATCCCGTAGCCGTGGGTGAGCGTGCAGCCCAGCTCCCGTACGACCTCGTAGTAGAGCTCGGGCGGCTTGGGCGCGCCGCCGCCCGCGAGGAGCCGCAGGGTGGGGATGAGCCGGCGCGAGGGGTCCTTGCGCTGCTCGGCCAGGAACATCGAGTAGAAGGCGGTGCTGCCGCCCGCGACCGTCACCCCGTGCCGCCGGTAGGCGGGCAGCGACTCGGGCAGCGAGAAGTGCTCGAGCAGCACGGCCGGGAAGCCGTAGAGCAGCAGCATCACGGTGTAGTCGGGCCCCGCGACATGGGCGTACGGGAAGGCCATGGACCCGATGTCGTCCGGGCCGAGCCGCAGCGCGTGGGCGAGGCAGGCACCGGCGGCGATGAGGCTGCGGTCGGTGTGCAGCACGCCCTTGGGGTCGGAGGTGGTGCCCGAGGTCCAGTAGATCCAGCGGACGGCCCGTCCGTCGGTGGGCGGCGGCGGCAGCCGCAGCGCCTTGGGGTCGGCCACCGGCAGCGTGTCGTACGCCTCGAAGACCGTCGGCGGCTCCGGCAGTTCGGCGGCCAGGCGGCGGGCCATCGCGGTGTGGTCGAAGCCGCGCCACCGGCCGGGTACGGCGAAGAACCGCGCCCCGGACTCGCGGAGCGCGAACCGGACCTCGCGGTCGCGGTAGTACGGGATGAGCGGGGTCTGCACGGCGCCCAGGCGGGCGAGCGCCATGGTCAGCACGACCGTCTCGATCCGGGTGGGCAGCTGCCAGGCGACCCGGCTGCCGGGGCCTATCCCCAGCCGGTACAGCCCGGCGGCGGTCCGCTCGGCGCGGGTGCGCAGGGCGCCGAAGGTCAGCCGCCGGTCGTGGCGGGCGGAGGCGGTGGCCTGGAGCAGGGCGGGGGCGTCGGGTGTGAGGGCGGCGCGGCGCTCGAGCAGCTCCCACAGCGTCGCCGAACCGCCCAGCTCATGCGCGATGTCGGTCATCCCGGCCTCCCGTGGGACGGTAGCTGACGACCCATCAGATAGTGCTCGAAGCGTAAGGGCGCGCGCCTTGTCGGTCCAGGGGGTGCGGACTAGCCTGCGGAAGCCCATCGTGTCTGACGGACCATCAGAAAGGGAGGTCGGCGGCTGATGGATCTCACCTACACGGAGGACGAGGAGGACTTCCGGCACCGGCTGCGCGCCTGGCTCGCCGAGGTTCTGCCCAAGCTGCCGGACCGCCCGCACCCGGCCGACTGGCCCGGCCGCCGCGCCTATGACTGCGGCTGGCAGCGCATGCTCCACGACGCGGGCTACGCCGGGCTGCACTGGCCCGAGGACGCGGGCGGCCGGGGCGCGACGCCCACCCAGCATCTGATCTTCCTGGAGGAGACCGAGCGGGCCGGTGCGCCCTATGTGGGCGCGGGTTTCGTCGGACTGCTGCACGCGGGCCCCACCATCGCCGCAGAGGGCACCCCCGAACAGCGGGCGCGCTGGCTGCCGCCGATCCTGCGCGGGGACGAGGTCTGGTGCCAGGGGTTCTCCGAACCGGACGCCGGCTCCGACCTGGCGTCGCTGCGCACCCGGGCGGTACGGGACGGCGATGAGTACGTCATCAGCGGAAGCAAGATCTGGACCTCGCACGCCGAGATCGCCGACTGGTGCGAACTATTGGTGCGCACCGCGCCGGTAAACGCCGACACGCCGAAGCACCGGGGCATCACCTGGCTTGCGATGCCGATGGACGCGCCCGGGGTGACGGTGCGGCCGCTGCGGACCCTCGCCGGGACGGCGGAGTTCGCCGAGGTGTTCCTGGACGAGGTGCGGGTGCCGGTCGGCCACCGGGTCGGGGAGGAGAACGACGGCTGGCGGGTGACCATGGTGACCCTCTCCTTCGAGCGCGGTACGGCCTTCGTGGGTGAGGTGGTCGCCTGTAGGCGGGTGCTGGCGGCGCTGGCCAGGACGGCGCAGGCCAACGGGCGCTGGGACGACGCGGTGCTGCGGCGCCGGTTGGGGCGGCTCGCGGCGGAGTGCGCGGCGCTGTGGCGGCTCACCCAGTGGAACGTGAGCGAGGCGCAGCGCACCGGCGGGGTGCCGGGCGTCGGCGGCTCGGTCTTCAAACTGCGCTTCTCGCAGGTGCGGCAGGAGCTGTACGACGCCGCGGCCGAGGTGCTGGGGCCGGACGCGCTGGACGCCGGTCAGGAGTGGGTCGCCGACCGGCTCTCCTCGCTCTCGTACACCATCGCGGCGGGAACCTCGCAGATCCAGCGGAACATCGTGGCCGAGCGGATCCTCGGCCTGCCGAAGGGACGGTGAGCGGGCGTGGACTTCCAGCTCACGGACGACCAGCGGGCACTGCGGACCGGAATGCGCGAACTGCTGGAACGGCGCTTTCCGCGCACCCGGCTGCGGGCCGTGGTGGACGGGGACACGGGGCGGGGCGACCGGGACGCGGCGCGGGGTGATGGGGACACGAGGCGGGGCGGAGAGCTGGACCGGGAGCTGTGGCGGGAGCTGGGCGCGGCGGGCCTCTTCGCCCTGCGGCTGCCGGAGTCGGCGGGCGGGGTGGGGCTGGGGCTGCCGGAGGTGGTGCTGGCCTTCGAGGAGGCGGGCCGTGCGCTGCTGCCGGGACCGCTGGTCGCGACGGAGTTGGCGGCGGGGCTTTCGGAATCTTTGGCGGCGGGTGCGGCCCAGGGCGAGACGGTGGTGACGGCGCTGGACGAGGGCGGTGCGCCGGTCGAGCATCTGGCCTCCGCCGATGTGGTGCTGGCGTTGGGGCCGACGGCGGTCGAGGTGATTCCGGCGGAGGAGGCGGCGCGTTCGGCGCGGCCGATGCGCTCCGTCGACCCGGCCACCCCGCTGCACCGGACCGCCCCGAGCCGAACCCGGCTGGACCAGGCGGGACCGGGCCGTTCGGGGCTCGCGGCCCGGCTGCGGCGCGAGGCGGCGTTGCTGACCGCGGCCCAACAGTTGGGCAGCGCCTCCTGTACGGTCGAGCTCGCGGTGGACCATGCCAAGCACCGCACCCAGTTCGGTCGGCCGATCGGCGCTTTCCAAGCCGTACAGCATCTGTGCGCCCAAATGCTGGTTCGTGCCGAATCAGCCAGAAGTGTGGTGTATGCCGCGGCGGTCACAGAAGACCCGGGTGACATCGCGGCCGCCAAGCTGCTCGCCGATGAGGCCGCTGTCCACAATGCCCGCGATTGTCTGCAAGTCCATGGCGGGATGGGCTTCACCTGGGAGGCGGATGTCCATCTCCATCTCAAGCGGGCCTGGGTGCGGGCAGGTCAGTGGCTGTCCGGGGCGGCGGCGGAGGAGGAACTGGCGGCCGGGCTCGTGTCGACCGTTGAAACATGTTTGTAGCCGGGCTCGATGGATACGCCTGAATTGTTGGGATGTCGCATTCTCTGGGGAGATCCCCAGAGCTTCTGAGGTGACCGAGCGTTGATACCAGGTTGTTTCCTAGGCGTGACTCGTCACAGGGTGGAGTCGGGCCCGGGCTCGGGTACTCTCCGTGGGGTGCGAGCGCTTATGGGGTGCGAGAAGCCCGGCGTTGCCCATGGGGCGATTCCGGGCATGACGATGTGCCCCGTTCGCCCGGGGTGTGCGACGCCCCAGCCTCGATGTTCGAGTCCTCAGGACGCGTGTCGCACAGTATGCCCCACGCATACTCCTTGGCGTTGGAATATGACCGAAGCGCTTGTTGGGGTGACTGTGCGTCAACCATGCTGTCGCGCACGGGGGTACCTCCCAGCGGTAGCTGGGGGAGTGTCACGGTCCGTGACCTCTTGGAGGTACAAGGCGATGTGTCTGCCGGTTCGGATGGTGTGAGCGGTGCAGGTGCTTCAGGCGCAGATGGAGGTCAATCCCGACCCGGCGGAGGTGAGTCGTGCCCGTCGATGGGCCCGTTCGCGGCTTGTCGGGTCCGGAATCGGAGCCGATGAGCCACTCGCCGAGACGTTGATTCTGCTCATCTCCGAACTCGTCACCAACGCCGTGGTGCACACCGGCTGTCCGGCCGTGCTGCGGATGCTCTTCCCCGCCCAGTCGATGGGCGGCGGGGGTGGTGCCGGTGGCGGGACGCCGGGGCCGTTCACGAGCCGGGGTGCCGGTGTGGGAACGGTCCGGGTCGAGGTCGCCGACGCCAGTGACCGCGCTCCGTGCCAGCGCTGCGCCGACGAGGGGGACACTCATGGGCGTGGTCTGGAGTTGGTCGACGGTCTCGCCGACCGCTGGGGCTGGCAGCCGGAGGGCTCCGGGAAGCGGATCTGGTGTGAAATCGACCGCGCGAAGGGCGAGGAGTCGCTCTCCAAGAAGCGAGCGACCTCCCATGCGCCGTCACACATGGGGCGAATCAGGCAAAGTCCAGACCAGGTGTTGACGTGACGTGTTCGGTTGATCACTCTAGGATCAGCGATTCGTCGCGAGGGGACGCCGAGGGCTGTGGTGTCTCTGTGGACCGTGTGTTCACGGGGACGTTCCTTGGCGAGTGCGGGTCGCGCCCCCGCTGCTGAAACAGGGCTCAGCGTCGGGAGCCGGGTGGCGGTGCGCGGTGCCGTGCTCGGGGCGCGCATGAGCGCACCGCCACCCGAAAGAGATCGACCCGCCGTCCCCTCCACGGGCGTCGGAGACGTCAAGGCATCGGCGCCGTCAAGCCTTCAGAGGATCGCGACGGGTGCGACGGGCGAGCCCGTGCCGCCCACGAACGGCTCCGGCGGGGCCGACAGGAGAAAGGCGTAGCGCCCCTCCTCGGCGCAGGCTTCGGAGAGTTCCTCCAGATTCCAGTTCTGGCCCTGGAGCATGCCCATCTCGACCAGGTCGAGGGCGTGAACCGGCATCCAGAGATCCTCGATCTCCGGTGGGAAGGCCTCGAAGGTCAGGGTGTCATTGGCGACCGCCGCCACATCGCGGGCGTGGAACCACTCGGGCGTGCGCAGGGACAGGCCCGGTGAGGGGAAGGCGTACGCCTCCTTCTCGCCCGCCAGATAGCGCTGGATCTGCCCGGTGCGGACGAGCGCGATATCGCCGGAGCGCACCCTCGTCCCGGCCAGTTCCTCGGCGGCGTCGAGGTCTTCGGGGGTGACCACATGCCCCTCGGGCAGCCGCTCGGCGTCCCGGGCCCGGGCCACATCGAGCAGCACCCCGCGTGAGACGAGGGGCCCCGCCTTGTCGATACCGCTGAAGGCGGCGCGGTCATGGGGGGTGATGGAGTCGGCGGGGCGGCCGTTGTAGATCCTTCCGGAGTGCGAGACATGGGTCAGCCCGTCCCAGTGGGTACCGGCCTGGAGCCCCATCGTCACGGCGTCGTCGCTGGTCGCCACCGTGCCCGGGCCGAATATCTCGAAGTTGACCGCGATCATCGTATGCAGCGGGTTGACCCGCCCGGGGATCATCCCGGTCTGGATGCCGTCCTGTCGCAGCGGCACCGCGAGTGGTACGCGACGACCGGTCCGTATTGTCGCGGCGGCCTCCCGGACCACGGCATCGGTGATCAGGTTGAGCGTGCCGATCTCGTCCTCCGTCCCCCAGCGGCCCCAGTTGTTGACCCGCTTGGCGATCTCGTGGAACTCGGCTGGCAGCGGCATGGCGTCTCCTTCGGTGTTCCCGGCCGACGTTTGTGTGCGGGGGCTTGTACTCGGGCCGCGTCTGCTCAAAAATCTAACGGACCGTCAGAAACTCCGGGAGGGGATGCGACGTGGGCAACTTCTTGGACGGCAAGGTGGTCGCCGTCACCGGGGCCGGACGCGGTATCGGACGCGCGGTGGCCCTCGCCTGCGCGGCCGAGGGGGCGCAGGTCGTCGTCAACGACTACGGGGTCTCGATCGAGGGCGGCGAACCGAGCAGCGAGGTCGCCGAGGCCGTGGTCAAGGAGATCGCGGCGGCGGGCGGCGAGGCGGCCGCGGTCGCCGACGACGTCTCGACCATGGCCGGTGGCCAGCGGATCGTGGACACCGCACTGGAGCGGTACGGACGGCTGGACGGAGTCGTCTGCGTCGCCGGGATCCTGCGCGAGCGGATGCTCTTCAATATGTCCGAGGAGGAGTGGGACCCGGTCGTCGCCACCCATCTCAAGGGCACCTTCACGGTCTTCCGGGCAGCGTCGGCGGTGATGCGCCGCCAGCGCTCCGGCACGCTGATCGGCTTCACCAGCGGCAATCACCAGGGCAGCGTCGCCCAGGCCAACTACGCCTCCGCCAAGGGCGGGATCATCTCCCTGATGCGCAGCGCCGCGCTGGGGTTGCACAAGTACGGCGTCACGGCGAACTGTGTGGCCCCGGTCGCCCGCACCCGGATGTCCGCCAACGTACCGATGGAGCTCAAGGAGATCGGCGAGCCGGAGGATGTGGCGGCCCTGGTCGTCTATCTGCTGAGCGAACGCGCCCGCGCGGAGCGGATCACCGGGCAGGTCTATACGATCGCGGGCCCCAAGATCGCGGTCTGGGCCCAGCCCCGTGAACTGCGCGCTGGATACGCCGAGGGCGCCTGGACCCCGGAGAAGATCGCCGACTTCCTCCCGGGCACGGTGGGCACCGACCCCATGCCGATGCTGGCCCAGCTGGAGGCCATGGCCCAGGCCGCCGCAGACGGCCAACGCCCCAACGCCTGACCCTGGCAACGGCGGGGCGTACCGGAAACACCCACCAGGGCCGACGAGGGGAGAGGCTGTGGACTTCGCTTTCGGGCCGGAGGACGAGCGGTTCCGCGCCGAGGCGCGCGACTGGCTGGCCGAGCACTTCACCGGACCGTTCGCCGCCCTCAAGCAGCAGACCGGCGGCCACCCCGGCGAGGCGCACGGGGACATGGCCGTCCGCCGCGCCTGGGAGCGCGAGCTCGGCACGGCCGGCTGGATCGGCCTGGGCTGGGACCGTACGGACGGGGCGTACGGCAACCGCGCCGCGACGCTGACCCAACAGGTCGTCTGGGCCGAGGAGTACGCCCGCGCCGGGGCGCCCGGCCGGCTGGGCCATATCGGCGAGAACCTCCTCGGGCCCACTCTGCTCGCCCACGGCGACTCCGCCCAGCGCACCCGCTTTCTGCCGCCCATCGCCCATGGTGAGGAGGTGTGGTGCCAGGGCTACAGCGAACCCGATGCCGGTTCGGACCTCGCCGGGCTGCGGACCCGCGCCGTCCGCGACCCGGGCGAGGGCACCTATCGCATCACGGGGCAGAAGATCTGGACCTCCCTCGCCCATGAGGCCGACTGGTGCTTTGTGCTGGCGCGCACCGAGGAGGGCTCACAGCGCCATCATGGACTCTCCTTTCTGCTGGTGCCGATGGACCAGCCGGGACGGATCGAGGTGCGGCCGATCCGGCAGCTGACCGGGACCGCGGAGTTCAACGAGGTGTTCTTCGACGGGGCCGTGGCCCGCGCCGAACACCTCGTCGGCGGCGCGGGCCACGGCTGGCGCGTGGCCATGAGCCTGCTGGCGGTGGAGCGCGGGGTCTCCACCCTGGTCCAGCAGATCGGCTTCGCTCATGAGCTGAGCCGGGTGGTGCGGCTGGCCCTGGAGACCGGCGCCGCGGAGGAGCCCGTCCTGCGAGACCGGCTCATACGGCAGTGGGCCGAGCTCAAGGCCATGCGCTGGAACGCCCTGCGCACCCTGGGCAGCGCACAGAGCCCCGCCCCGAACTCCGCCCGGCCCGCCCGGGGCCCCGCCCCGCGGAAGGCCGTCCCCCATGACCTCCCCCCAGGGAGCGCGAACCCCCAGGCGCCCGGCTCACCCGACCCCGGCTCACCTGCCCCCGGCCCCCAGCACTCCGGACCGCAGCACTCCGGACCGCAGGATCCCGGTGCGCCCAGCGTCGCCAAGCTGCTGTGGGGCGGCTGGCATCAGCGGCTCGGCGAGCTGGCCGTGGAGGTGAGAGGCGCCGCGGCCGCACTCGGCCCGGCGCGCTGGACCGCCGGCCGGCCGTACGAACTCGACGCCTTCCAGCGTCTCTTCCTCTTCTCCCGCGCCGACACCATCTACGGCGGCTCGGACGAAATCCAGCGCACCATCATCGCCGAGCGCGTACTTCACCTCCCCAAGGAATCACGCCGATGACGAAGACCTACGCGCACTGGATCGGCGGCTCGTGGCGGGCTCCCGGGAACGGGCACTACCCCGTCATCAACCCCGCCACCGAGGAAACCGTCGGCCATGCCCCCGAGGCCGACGCGGCCGATGTGGACGCCGCGGTCCGGGCCGCCCGGGCCGCGTACGACGGCTGGTCGCGCACCGCCCCAAAAGAGCGCGCCGCCGTACTCGACCGGGCCGCCGATCTGCTCGCCGAGCACGCCCCGGACCTGGTGCCCCTCGTCCAGGCGGAGACCGGGGCGACGCTGCGCGTCACCTCGTCCCTCCAGGTGCCCCCGGCGATCGACCGCTTCCGCCGCTATGCGCGCGGCGCCCTTGAACCGGACACCGTGCCGCTGGCCCCGCTGCCCCTGGCCGCCACCCCGCTGGCGCCCGGCGGGCTGATCGGAGCGGCAGCGGTCCGCCGTCCCCTGGGTGTCGTCTGCTGCATCACCTCCTACAACTTCCCTCTCACGAATCTCGCGGGCAAGGTGGCCCCGGCCCTGGCCATGGGCAATACAGTCGTGGCCAAACCCGCGCCGCAAGATCCGCTGTGCTGTCTCGAGCTCGGCCCCCTGCTGAAGGAGGCCGGGCTCCCGGACGGTGCCTTCAATGTCGTCACCGGCTCGCGCGTGGCCGCCGGCGAGGCGCTGGTCGCGCACCCCGGTGTCGACATGGTCAGCTTCACCGGATCCACCGCCGTGGGGAAGAAGATCGCCGAATCCGCGGGGCGGTCGATGAAGCGCACCCTGATGGAACTTGGGGGCAAGGGCGCGGCCATCGTCCTGGGGGACGCCGACGAGCGAGTGATCGCGTCGGCGGTCGGGGCGGTCGGTTCGACCTTCTCCTTTCACAGCGGACAGATCTGCACGGCGCCGACCCGTGTGCTCGTACATCGATCGCTGTACGAGAAGGTCATCGCCGCACTCACACACTACGCAGAGTCACTGAAGATCGGGGACCCTGTGGATAACTCCACGGTCGTCGGCCCGTTGATCTCCGCCGCACAGCGCGATCGCGTCGAGGCGTATGTCTCCGGCGCCCGTGAGCAGGGCGCCCGGATCGTCGTGGGCGGCGAACGCCCGGCGCTCAAGCCCGGCTTCTACGCGGCCCCCACCCTGATCGCCGACGCCGACTCCGCGATGACCGTCGCGCGCGAGGAGCTGTTCGGCCCGGTCGTCGTGGCCCTGCCCTTCGACGACGAGGACGAGGCGGTGCGGATCGCCGACGCCACCCCCTACGGCCTCTACGACTACGTCTTCAGCGCCGACGCGGGCCGCGCCTGGGCCCTCGCCGCCCGTCTGCGCAGCGGAAACGTCGGCATCAACACAGCCCAGCGCCACCCCGAGACACCGTTCGGCGGCTTCAAGGAAAGCGGAGTCGGCCGCGACGGCGGGTCGTTCGGCCTGCACGCGTACAGCGAACTCCAGTCGCTGGTCTGGGTCGCCTGAGGCACCGGAAGGGTGATGAGGATGAGAGGCGTCATCTTCGACGGCACCGCGCCGCGCGTGGTCGAGGACTTGGAGGTGCGCGACCCCGGCCCCGGCGAGGTGCTGGTGCGCATCGCCGCCGCCGGGCTGTGCCACAGCGATCTGTCGGTCGTCGACGGCACCATCCCCTTCCCCCTCCCCGTGGTCCTCGGCCACGAGGGGGCGGGCGTGGTCGAGGAGGTCGGGCCGGGCGTCACCCATGTCGCACCCGGTGATCATGTGGCGCTCTCCACCCTCGCCAACTGCGGGACCTGCGCCGACTGCGCCCGGGGCCGTCCCACCATGTGCCGCGCGGCGATCGGCCGGCCGACCCGGCCGTTCCGCCGCGGCGACGAGCGGCTGTACAACTTCGCCTCGAACTCCGCCTTCGCCGAGCGCACCCTCGTCACCGCCGTCCAGGTGGTGCCGATCCCCGAGGACATTCCGCTCGTCCCCGCCGCCCTCATCGGCTGTGCCGTCCTCACCGGCGTCGGCGCCGTGCTCAACCGTGCCAAGGTGGACCGCGGGGAGTCGGTCGTCGTCATCGGCAGCGGCGGCATCGGGCTCAATGTGCTGCAAGGGGCCCGGATCGCCGGGGCGTCCCCCATCGTCGCCGTCGACTCCAACCCCGCCAAGGAGCCGATGGCCCGGCGGTTCGGCGCGACCCACTTCGTCCCCTCAGCCGACGCCGTACGGGAGATCCTGCCGACCGGCGCGGACCACGCCTTCGAATGCGTCGGCTCCACCCGGCTCATCCGCCAGGCCGTCGACCTGCTCGACCGGCACGGCCAGGCGGTGCTGCTCGGGGTGCCGCCCGCCGACGCCGAGGCGGCCTTCCGCGTCTCCTCCATGTATCTGGACAAGTCCATCCTGGGCTGCCGCTACGGCTCCTCACGGCCACAGGCCGACATCGCGCTGTACGCCGACCTCTACCGGCAGGGGCGGCTGCTGCTGGACGAACTCGTCAGCAGGACCTATCCATTGGAGGACTTCGCCAAGGCCGCCGACGACGCCCACCACGGCCGGGTGGCGCGCGCCGTGCTCACCTTCTGAACGGGCGGCGCCCGATGCGTCCGACGACGAGGGCTGTTCACCCTGCCTTCCCAGCTGGCGGATCCATGGCGCCGAGGCGACCGCGTGACGGCGGGAGTGGCCCCGTGACGGCGCGAGAGTGGCCGTGCGGGCTTTACGCGGTTGTGACGGGCTGAGCGGGCTTTACGCGCGGGCGTCGGTGCCGGGAGCCGTACCGGCCTCGGCGCCCGCGCGGAAGGTGCGGCGGTAGGCGGTGGGGGAGACGCCCACGGCCGCCTGGAAGTGCTGGCGCAGGGACGCGGGGGAGCCGAAGCCGGCCTCGCGCGTCACCTGGTCCACCGACAGATCGGTGCCCTCCAGGAGATGACGGGCCCGCTCGACCCGCTGCTGGGTCAGCCACTGGCCCGGGCTGACGCCGACCTCCTCACGGAAGCGGCGGGTGAACGTCCGTACGCTCATCGACTCCTGGGCGGCCAGCTCCCGCAGCGAGATGGGCCGGTTCAGCCGACCGAGCGCCCAGGCGCGGGCCGCCGTCGTGGTGGCCTGTTGGGCCTCGGGCAGCGGGCGCGGGATGTACTGGGCCTGGCCGCCGTCGCGATGGGGCGGCACCAGGCTGCGCCGGGCCACGTCGTTGGCGACGGCCGTGCCGTGGTCGCGCCGCACCAGATGCAGACACAGGTCGATGCCCGAGGCGACACCGGCCGAGGTGAGCACATCGCCGTCGTCCACGAACAGCACGTTCGGATCGACCTTGACGGTCGGGAAGAGGCGCTGGAAGTGGTCGACGCTGGACCAATGGGTGGTGGCCGGGCGGCCGTCGAGAAGCCCGGCGGCGGCCAGCACGAACGAACCGGTGCAGATGGACACCCAGCGCACGTCCGGCCGGGCATGGGCCAGCGCGGCGCCGAGCGGCTCGGTCATCCGGCCCTCCTCGTGGACCGGGCCGAGTTCGTACGAGGCGGGCACCACGATGGTGTCGGCCTCGGCAAGGGCCTCCGGGCCCCGCTCCACGGCGATCGGGAAGTCGGCGTCCGTGGGCACCAGTCCGGGCTCGGGGGTGCAGGTGACCACCTCGTACAGCCGTCGGCGGTCGGCGGAGCGGGCCTTGCCGAAGATCCGGTACGGAATGCCCAGCTCGAAAGGGATCACGCCGGGGAGGGCGAGGACGGCGACGCGATGGCGCGCGTCGGCGGTCCAGGGCGAGGAATGGGGCGGGGAATGGGGTGGCGATTGGGACTGGGGTGGGGACACTTCCGGCCTCCCGTGGTTCGGACGCGGCCAGAAAGGGCCGTGGCCCGATCCTAGCGAATGCTGTCCCTCGGGCCACTCGTCCATGTCGACCCGCTGCCCGATGCTGGTCCGGTGACGCAGACGACTGAGCTCTCCGAAGCCCCCGAACAGGACGAACGGCCGGATCAGCCCGCCCGGCCCGCACGGCGGGCCCTCCTACGCCTACCGCACCGCGCCTGGTCGGTCGCCGCCATCGCCTTTGTGACGATCATCGGCGCGGCCGGATTCGCCTCACTGCCCGGTCTGCTCATCGATCCGCTCCATGGGGAGTTCGGCTGGTCGCGCGGCACGATCGGGTTCGCGGTCTCCGTCAACCTCGCCCTTTATGGGCTCACCGCGCCCTTCGCCGCCGCCCTGATGGACCGCTTCGGCATCCGTAAGGTCGTCGCGGCCGCCCTCGTCGTGATCGCGGCCGGTGGCGGCCTTACGGTCTTCATGAGCGAGCCCTGGCAACTCATCCTGTGCTGGGGTGTGCTGGTCGGCCTCGGCAGCGGCTCCATGGCGCTGGCCTTCGCCGCGACCGTGACCAACCGGTGGTTCGTGGCCCGGCGCGGGCTGGTCACCGGCATCCTTACGGCGGGCGGGGCCTCCGGGCAGCTGATCTTTCTCCCGCTGCTCTCCTGGATCGTCGAACGGCACGGATGGCGGCCCGCCACGGTGACCGTCTCGGTCGCCGCGCTGGCGATCGTCCCCCTCGTCTGGCTGCTGCTGCGCGACTACCCCTCGGACGTGGGCCTCGCCGCGTACGGCGCCGACGGGCCGCCCGCCCCACGGCCCGCACCCCGGCGCGGCGCGGCCCGGAGGGCCGTCAAGGCCCTCGCCTCGGCCTCGCGCACCGGCTCCTTCTGGCTGCTCGCGGGCGCCTTCGCGATCTGCGGCGCCTCCACGAACGGCCTCGTCAAAACTCACTTCGTGCCCGCCGCGCATGATCACGGCATGCCGGTGACGGCCGCCGCGAGCCTGCTCGCCGTCATCGGCGTCTTCGACATCGTGGGGACGGTGGCCTCTGGCTGGTTCACCGACCGTTTCGACGCGCGACGGCTGCTGGCCGTGTACTACGCGCTGCGCGGGCTCTCCCTGATGTTCCTGCCGATCCTGCTGGACGACGCGGTCCATCCGCCGATGCTCTTCTTCATCGTCTTCTACGGTCTCGACTGGGTCGCCACCGTGCCGCCGACGATGGCGCTGTGCCGGGAGCAGTACGGGGAGGACAGCGCGATCGTCTTCGGCTGGGTGCTCGCCTCCCACCAGGTGGGGGCCGGGGTCGTGGCCTTCGTGGGCGGTGCGGCGCGGGACGCCTTCGGCTCGTACGACCTGGTCTGGTACGGCGCGGGGGCGCTGTGTGCGATCGCCGCGCTGATGTCGCTGGTCATCCAGCGCGTGCCGGGCGCGAAGGCCGCGTCGGCGACGGCATAGGGCGCGTCCGAGAGATCTTGGCGCCTGCGGCGGGCTGTTCCCCTATCCGCCCCTTCCCACAACTGGGGCTCCGCCCCAGACCCCGGCGTCCAGGGGCCGAAGCCCTGCCACGCGGCGGAGCCGCATATCGGTGCTGCGGGACGGGGCGGGGAACGATCCGCCGGACACCCCCGCGGGGCCGCGGGCTCACGGAGACGGGCCATCAGGGCGTACGGATGCGCGCCGCGCGCTCACGGAGACTGGCCCTGAGGGTGTACGGATGCGGGCCACGAAGGCTTACGCAAATGGGCGGCCCTACGGAGACGCCGTGAACTCCCCGAAGGAGCCGCGGTGGAAGAGCAGTGGCCCCGATCGCGACGCGGGCTCGTCCGCGCCCAGCGCCCGGACTCGGCCCACCACGACCAGATGGTCGCCGCCCGTGTGCACGGCGTGGATCGCGCAGTCGATCCACGCCGGGACGTCCGCGAGCCGCGGTGAGCCGGTGACCGGGGACGCCTCGTAGCGGACGCCAGCGAACTTGTCGGGGCGCCGGGAGCCGCTGACCGCGAACGAGCGGCACAGCTCGCCCTGGTGCGCGCCCAGGACATTGACGCAGAAGACGCCCGCGCGGGCGATGCGCGGCCAGGTCGTGGAGGTGCGGGCGACCATGAAGGCGACCAGCGGCGGGTCCAGGGACAGCGAGGCGAAGGACTGGCAGGCGAAGCCGGCCGGTCCGCTCTCGTCGACGGTGGCGATCACGGTGACCCCGCTGGCGAAGTGGCCCAGTACGCGGCGGAATTCGACGGGGTCGACCGGGGGCCGCTCATCGTCGCGCACACAGCGCAGCTCCGGCGGGGGCAGCGGGTCGACCGGTCGTACGGAGGCGGTCGGCGAGCCGACCGCCCGGAGGTAGCGGACGGCGGTGGCGGCCATACCGGCGTGTCCCATCATGGCCCCGTCCCCCTTTCTCGTTTGCTCGGGTTTCTCGTTTGCTCGGGTTATGCCTCGCTGTCCCGGGTTCCCTGACAGCGGTTCCTCAGCAGCCTCAGCAGCCTCAGCAGCCTCAGCAGCCTCAGCAGCCTCAGCAGCCTCAGCGGCCTCGGTAGCCGGGCGGCCGGCGCTCGATGAACGCGCGGACGCCCTCCTGAGCGTCGGCCGTGGTCATGTTGATCTCCTGCGCCGCCGCCTCGGCGGCGAACGCGGCCGGTCGGTCGGCCTCCAGGGACGCGTTCACCAGCGCCTTGGTGAGGGCCAGGGCGCGGGTGGGCCCCGCGGCGAGGCGCTCGGCCCAGGCACGGGCGGTCTTGGCCAGGTCGTCGTCCGGGACGACCCGGTTGACCAGCCCCAGCCGCTCGGCCTCGGCGGCGGGCAGCGCGTCGCCGAAGAACATCAGCTCCTTCGCGCGCTGTGGGCCGATCAGCCGGGGGAGGAGATACGCACCGCCCCCGTCGGGGACCAGACCGCGGCGGATGAACACCTCGATGAAGACGGCCGATTCGGCGGCCAGCACCAGATCGCAGGCGAGGGCGAGATGGGCGCCGAGCCCGGCCGCGGTGCCGTTGACGGCGGCGATCACCGGCTTCTCGCAGTCGAGGACGGCGGCGATGAGCCGCTGCGCTCCGCCGCGGATCAGCCGGGCGACATCGCCCGCGACCCGTTCCGCCCCGTCGGACGCGCCGCGCAGATCCGCTCCCGCGCAGAAGCCCTTGCCGGTGGCGGTGAGCACGACGGCCCGGACGGCCGGGTCCGCGGAGGCGTGGTCCAGCAGCGAAATCAGGTGTTCTCGCTGGTCAGGGGTGATGGCGTTCATCGCCGCGGGGCGGTTGAGCGTGATCCACGAGACGCCGTTGTCAGTGGTGTGCCGTAGAACGGAGTCACGGGAATCTTCAAGGGGGGCAGAGGTCATGGCAACGCTCCATGCGTCAGCGGCAGATCGCCAGGGCGTCCAGTGCCACGGCACCTTGGCCACGTTCCAGCACCATCAGCGGATTGACGTCCAGTTCGGCGAGGTGGTCCCCGAGCTCCAGGGCCATGCGCTGGACCCGCAGCACGACCTCCACGAGCGCGTCCACATCGGCGGGGGGAGCGCCGCGCACACCGTCGAGGAGGGCACGGCCGCGCAGTTCGGCGAGCATCGCTCGCGCCTGGTCCTCGCCGAACGGGGGGACGCGTACGGCAGCGTCACGGAGGACCTCGACGAGCACGCCCCCTATACCGACGGTCACGGTTGGGCCGAAGAGGGGGTCGTGGCTCATGCCGACCACCATCTCCACCCCGCGCTCGACCATCTGGCAGACCAGCACCCCGTCCAGCTCGACGCCTTCGTAGCGGGCGATGTCGGTGAGCTCCCGATAGGTGTCGCGGACCTGGCTGGCCGAGGTCAGCCCCAGCCGGACCAGCCCCAGCTCGGTCTTGTGGGCGAGCTGCGGCGCGGACGCCTTCATGACCACGGGGTAGCCCACCAGACCCGCGGCGCGGACGGCCGCGGCCGCGCTGGTCACCAACTGCTCGCGCGGCACCCGGATGCCGTACGCCCGCAGCAGCTGTTTCGCCGCGTGCTCGCTCAGGCGGTCTCCTGGGCGCAGCAGATCGCGCACCTTGCGAAGGGAGGGGGACGGCGTGCGCGGGGCGTCCTCGAAGGGGGAGCGGTAGGAGGCGGTGAAGCGGTGGTGCCCCAGATAGGCGCGCACGGCGGTGATGCAGTTGGCGAACGTCCGGAAGGTTGCCACGCGGGAGGAGCCCAGCAGGGTGGTGCGGTAGGCGTCCTCGGTGCCGACCGGCGAGCCCCACACCACGCACACCAGCTTGTCCGTCTGCTCTGCCGCGTCCACCAGGTCCTGCGCCAGCTTGTCGCTCATGGGCGGGAAGGGGCCGGTGATCGGGCAGATCAGCACGCCCACGGAGGGATCGGCGAGGATCGCGTCGATGATCTTCCGGCCGCGCCAGTCGCCGACCGGGTGGCCGCCGTTGTCCACCGGGTTGGCGACGCTGAGATCGCCGGGTATCCACTGGTGGAGCTCGGTCTGCTTCTCGGGGGAGAGGGCCGGCAGGGTGAGGCCCGCCGCGGTGGCGAGGTCGGAGAAGTGAGCCCCGGTGCCCCCGGAGATCGAATACACCACGACGCCCTCGGCGAGCGGCGGGCGGGCGCGGGCGAGCAGCGCCGCCGTGTCCTGCAGCTCGTCCAGGCCGTCCACGCGGATCACGCCGAACTGCCGCATGGCCGCGTCCACCACCGCGTCCGAGCCGGTCAGCTTGCCGGTGTGGGAGGCGGCCGTGCGGGCGCCGGTCTCGGTGCGGCCGACCTTTACGGCGACGACGGGCACCTTGGCGCGGGCGGCCCGGTCGGCGGCGAGAAGGAAGTCGCGGCCGTCCTTCAGCCCCTCCGCGTACAGGGCGATGGCGCCGACCTCGGGCCGGGTGGCGAAGTAGGAGATGAAGTCGGAGGTCTCCAGATCGGCCTCATTGCCGGTCGGGGCCCAGTGGCTGAGCCGGATGCCGAGTTCCTGGAGGGTGAAGACGGGGCGGCCCTGGTGGCCTGACTGGGTGATGAGGGCGATGGCGGGCCCGTCGAGGTCGTCGCGGAACTTCTCGAAGGCGTTGAGGTTGGTGTTGGGGCCGAGCAGCCGCAGCCCGGCGCCGCGGGCCGCGGCGGCCAGCCGGGCCTGCGCGGCGGCGCCCTCGGGGCCGGTCTCGGCGAAGCCGGAGGCGAAGACGACGGCGAACCTCACCTTGCTCCCGTCGAGTTCCTCGATCACCGGGAGCGGGTCGCGGACGAGGAGGACGGCGAGGTCGACGGGTTCGGGCAGCGCGGCCACGGAGGGTACGCACGGAATGCCGAAGACGGCGGGACGGGAGGGATGCACGGGGTGCAACCGGGCGCCGACGCGTTCGGCCCAGGCCAGGAGCTGACGGGTGATACCGGTGTTGGGGCGGCCGTCCGCGTCGGAGGCGCCGATGAGGGCCACCGACTCGGGATGGAAGAAGCGGTCCAGATCGGGGACGGCGGAGGTCAGCGGGCGCCCGCTGACGTCCACGTCGTCCACGCCTTCGGCGGTCCCGCCCGCCGCTGCCCTGCTGTGGACATGCACGGCGGGGCCGGGGGCCTGACCGCAGGCGACGGCGCGGGCATGACGGGAGTTGGTGGTCAGGGTGCCGTAGGTCGATCCAAGCATCGGTATCCGCCACTCCTGCTCGTTGGCCAATAACCGGGTACGTGACCAGGGGATTCGGCGCCGGCCGCCGTAGCAAAACTGACGCCAAGTCACATTACCCAGTAGTCAGGTTACTGAACTGACGGCCTGTCAGGAATGCTCGGGGCGCGAGGAACACGCAGGGTGACGGCGGGGCGGCGGAATCGCGGCTCGTCCCGCCCTGCCGTCATGCCGTCGTGCGGGCGACCGTCTTGGCGATCTTCCGGGCGTCGATGGCCAGCTCGCGCAGCATCCCGCTGATCGGATTCGTATAGCCCGTGAAGTGCAGTCCGGGCGCGCCCTTCAGGGTCCGTCGGCCGTGCGGGAGGGGGCGGCCACGGTCGTCGAGCACGTCCAGATGGCCGACCAGTTCCTCCAGGCCACGCCGGTAGCCGGTCGCGGCGATCACCACCTCGGGGCTGATCCGCGAGCCATCGGCCAGGATCACCTTGTCCTGATCGAAGGAGTCCACCGCCGAGACCACTTCCACCCGTCCCGTCCGTACCGCGTCGACCAGCCCCACGTCCTGGACCGGGATCGCGCCCTCCCGTACGCGGGTGTAGAGCCCGGTGTCGGGCCAGGGCAGACCGTGCTCGGTCAGATCCGGCATGCTCACCCGGCACATCACCCGGGCCGCCCGGTCCACCGCGCGCCGCGGCAGCCTGCGCACCAGGATGCCGGTGGCCTGGGCGGGCCACCCGGCCGTCGAGCGGCGCAGGATATGCGGCACGGTGCGGATCGCCAGCCGCACCCGGGCCGCGCCGCCCTCGATCAGATCGACCGCGATCTCGGCGCCGGTGTTGCCGACGCCGACCACCAGGACGTCACGGCCCTCGAAGGGGCGGGCGTTGCGGTAGTGGGCGGCGTGCAGCAGCTCGCCGGTGTAACCGGCGCGGCCCGGCCAGTCCGGCAGCCGTGGGGTGTGGTTGAAGCCCGTCGCGACGACGACCACGGGTGAGGACAGCGCACGGCCACCCGTGGCGCGCAGCACCCACTCCGTGTCGTCGGGCGACCGGTCGATGCGGGAGACCTCGACGCCCGTGACGATCTCCAGCCGGTGGTGCTCGACATAGCGCTCCAGATAGCGCACCACGTCGTCGCGCCCGACCCACCGTCCGTAGGACCGGGGGATCGGCAGTCCGGGGAGCGCGGAGAGTCTGCGCGTGGTGTGCAGATGCAGCCGGTCGTAGTGGTTTCGCCAGGACGCGGCGACCGCGTCGGACTTCTCCAGGACGACGGCGCGGATCCCGCGGTGGCTGAGCGCGGCAGCGGCGGCGAGTCCGCCCGGTCCGCCGCCGATCACATAGACGGGTGAGGACTTCTCGGGGGAGCGGTCGGCCATGCGGGTGAGCGTAGTCGGGTATTTGACGGGTTTCGGTCAAACGATCCGGTCAAAGTGATTCCGGATGGGTTGCGGAGAGGTCACGGTCGGTCGGCGCCGGACTGTCGGCGCGATGTCCCGTCGGTTTCCGTTCCGCCGGTGCGACCCCTTGCGCCGGCCGTGCCCGGCCCATGAAACTGACGTACCGTCAGATTTGCCGGGACGGGAGGGTGGAGGACGATGCGGACGATCGGGCTCGACGGGGCCGAATGGCTCGCCGTACTGCGTATCGGACTCGGCCTGTGGTGGCTCGAGAGCTGGCGGCACAAGGACAAGAAGGACTGGTTCGAGCGCGGCACCGGCATCGGCTGGGCGGTGGGCGTGGCCGCCAAGCACCGCTGGGCGTTCGTCCGAGGCGGCTTCGACGCGGTGGTCACACCCCGTCCCAAGGTCATGGCGTACGTCGTCGTCTACGCGGAACTCGCCCTGGGCCTCGGGCTGACGCTCGGCTTTCTGACCCCCATAGCGCTGATCGGCGCGATCGTGCTCAATCTGCTCTATTTCCTGCTCATGATCCACGACTGGGCGGAGCAGGGGCAGAACTCGATGATGGTGCTGATCTCCGTCGTCGGGCTCTTCGGCATGAGCTGGCAGACCTGGTCGCTCGACGAGGCATGGGGGCTGTTCCTGTGAGTCCGACGCCGCCGCCCGCGGACGCTCCGCGCTTCGACCTGCCCGAGATCGACGCCTTCACCCGCCCCTACTGGGACGCCGCCGCCGAGGGCCGGCTGCTGATCCGGCGCTGCGGCGGGTGCGGCCGGGCCCATCACTACCCGCGAGAGTTCTGCCCGTACTGCTGGAGCGAGAACGTCGCCTGGGAGGCGGCGAGCGGCGCCGCATCTCTCTATACGTGGTCCGTGGTGCACCGCAATGACCTGCCGCCGTTCGGCGCCCGCGTCCCGTACACCGCCGCCGTCGTCGACCTCGCCGAGGGGCCGCGGATGATGACCGAGCTCATCGAGGTCCCGGAGAGTGGCCCGCGGGTGGGGATGCGGCTCAGGGTGGCGTTCCGGGCGGTGGGGGCCGCCGGGGCGGCTGAGGGGGACCTGCCGGTCATTCCTGTCTTCCGGCCGGTGCCTGCTTAGTCGCACGGCATGGCCGCCTTACGGCCGTGCTGTTCAACGGTGCACGCCTTACGGCCGTCGTCGCCGTACGGCCGCGCCGCCGTTATGGCCACAGCAGCTCCCGCCGCCAGCCGCCGCGCTCCCCGGGGGTGCGGCGGTAGCGGACCCGTACGTGCCGCCGCAGGGCCTCCTCCTGGTAGAACTCGATCTCGTCGGCCTCCAGGACGTACAGGGTCCAGGTGGGGGCGGTCGCGTCCGGTTCGCGTTCGGCCCGTTCGTACGCCGCCTCGAAGGCCCGTAGCAGCTCCTCGTAGGAGCCGAGTACCTCGCTCTGCCGTCCGCTCCCGGCCAGCGCCGCCGCGAGCGCCGCGGGGGACCGGCCGCGCAGATCGGCCGCGCTCTCCTCCGGTCCGGCCTCGCGGACCCGCCCGCTGACGCGCACCTGACGGCCCGAGCGCATCCAGTGGAACGCGAGCGAGGCATACGGCCGCTCGGTCAACTCTCGGCCCTTACGGCTGGTGCGATGGGTGCCGAAGTGCCAGCCGCGCTCGTCGGCGTCGTGCAGCATCACCGTGCGCTGGGACGGGCGGCAGTCGGCGCCCGCGGTGGCCAGGGTCATGGTGTGCGGTCCGGGTTCGTCCGCCTCGGCGGCCTCCCGCAGCCACCGCCGAAAGAGCGGAAGCGGTGCGTCCGGGGCCGTGGCCGGGTCGAAGACGGGCAGTTCGCCCGCATGGGGTACGCGCAGGCCGCGTAGCAGTGCGCGGAATGCCTCATCCTCGTTCTCGCTCATCGGCTCCCCATCCGATCACCCGTGAGGGGCCGGGGCAAGCGGGGGGCGTACGTACGGCCGGGGCGGGCCCGTCAGCCGCGGCCCAGGACCACCGTGCCCGCCGAGCAGAACCAGCCCCCCGTGCCCGACGCCACGGCCAGCTCCGGCAGCCGTCCGCCCGCCTTGCGCACCTGGCGCTCCCCGGCCTCGCCGCGCAGCTGACGTACCGCCTCGACCAGCAGGAACAGCCCGCGCATCCCCGGGTGGCAGGCGGAGAGGCCGCCGCCGTCGGTGTTGGTCGGCAGCTCGCCGTCCCGCGTCAGCCGCCCCTTCTCCGCGAACGCCCCGCCCTCGCCCTTGGCACAGAAGCCGAGGTCCTCCAGCGTCACCAGGGTCATATAGGTGAAGGCGTCATAGAGCTCGGCCACGTCGATCTCCGACGGCTGGACGCCCGCCCGCGCGAAGGCCGCCCGGCCGGAGGCCGCGGCCGGGGAGACCGTGAAGTCCTCCCATTCGGACATGGTGGTGTGCGAGACGGCCGTGCCCGAACCCAGCACCCATACCGGGGCCTTCGCCGTGTCCGGCACGTACTCCTCGGCCGCGAGCAGCACCGCGCAGCCGCCGTCCGAGCGGATGCAGCAGTGCAGTTTGGTGAAGGGGTCGGCGATCATCGGGCCGCTCAGGACGTCATCGACCGTGATCGGTTCGCGAAACATCGCGTCCGGATTGTGTCCGGCGTTGATACGCGCCTGAACGGCGATGTCCGCCAGTTGTTCGAGTGTGGTGCCGTACTCATACATATGGCGGCGCGCGGCCATCGCGTACTTGGCGACCAGCGTATGCCCGTACGGGACCTCGAACTGGAGCGGTCCGCGCGCCCCGAAGGAGAGGTTCGCGGTGCGGCGGCCCGCGCGGATGTCGGCGCGGGCGGTGGACCCGTAGACGAGCAGAACGGCGCGGGCGTGCCCGGCGGCGATCGCGTCCGCCGCGTGCGCCGCCATGACCTCCCAGGTGGAGCCGCCGACGGCCGTCGAGTCGGTCCAGGTCGGCCGCAGCCCCAGATACTCGGCAACCTCGACCGGCGCGAGGGTGCCGAGCCCCGCCGAGGCGAGGCCGTCGACGACCGTCCGGTCGAGACCGGAGTCGGCGAGGGCCCGGCGGGCGGCCTGGGCGTGGAGGGCATAGGGGGTGGCCGTGTCGACGCGGCCGCAGTCGGAGAGGGAGACGCCGACGACGGCGACCTTACGGTTGCGCTGCGCTGCGGGCGGCATGAATCTGACGGTACATCAGATTTGCTGGAGCGGAAGGGGGCGCATGTGCGAGCGCGCCGAGGCCCAGGGGGAAGGGGGTGGTCCGGACGATCTCCCGTATGGCCGTGCTCGTGCCCCGAGCGCAAGCCCCGTCCGGACCACGCGTGAGGCGCCCGGTTACCGCAGGAACTGCCCCACGCAAGCGGCGATCGCCACCAGAAGGCTCAGCACTCCGATCACGACCTGCCACTTGTCCGGGCCGGTCCACCGGGCGTCGCTTGTCTCCTGCGTGCTCCGATCGTCCATTACCCCTCCTCGCTCCTCCGACAGGCCCCGGAGGACAGGGCCACCGCCGGTCCGGTCGCGCTCCGGCGGAGGATGCGGGGAGGAACGTGGTGGGGCGGCAGCAGCTTAGCCGTGGATGGGGCGGGAGGGGTGGGAAAGTCCGGAGCTCGTCCCTAGTATGACGGCCCGTCAGAAAACGGAGGTGCTCGCCGATGGACGCCGCGTTCACCGAGGAACAGGACGAGATCCGCCGCACGCTGCGCACTCTGCTGCGGGAGCGGTGCGGGCCGGACGAGGTCAGGGCGGCGGTCCAGACCGCGCCCGGCTATGACGAGGCCCTGTGGCGGCGGCTCGCCCGGACGCTCGGGCTGCCGGGTCTCGCCCTTTCGACGGCGTACGGGGGCGTCGGCTGCGGCGTCACCGAACTGGCGCTGGCCTGTGAGGAGACCGGACGGGTGCTGCTCCCCTCACCGCTCCTGGCCACCGCCGTGTTCGCCGCGCCCCTGGTCGCAGCGCTCGGGACGGAGGCGCAGCGCGCCGAGCTGCTGCCGCGCATCGCGGACGGAGCCCTTACGGCGGCGCTCGCGGTGCCGGGGCGCGCGCTGCCCGAAGCGCTGGGGCTCGTAGGAGCGCGGGACAGCGCGTGGGCCGGTGGGGGGCGCGCGGGAGGTGTCCAGGCGCGCCCGGACCGGGACGGCGGCACGGGGTGGCGGTTGTACGGGCAGGTGGAGCAGGTGCCGGGCGGGCACAGCGCCGAACTGCTGCTGGTCGCCGCCCGCGCCGGGGGCTATACGCGCGGGCGGACGCTGCTGTTCCTCGTCCGGGCCGGGGCGGACGGCCTGGCCCGCACCCGGCTGACCGCACTCGACGCGACCCGGCCGCAGGGCCGGATCGAGCTGCGGAACGTCTCGGCCGAGCTGCTGGGGGTGGACGACGGCGGGAGCGGGAGCGGGGAAGCGGTGGCCGAGGCGCTGGCGGCCGTGGGTACGGCGGCCGGGGCCGTGCTAGCCGCCGAGGCCGTGGGGGCGGCGGACGCGGCCCTCACGCGGACGGTCGAGTATGTGCGGGCGCGTGAGCAGTTCGGCCGTCCCATCGGCTCGTTCCAGGCGGTCAAGCACCGGCTGGCGGGCGTGTACGTCGCGGTGCAGGCGGCCCGTTCGGCGGCGTACTACGCGGCATGGGCCGCGACCGAGGGCGGTACGGGCGGTACCGGCGGTACTGGCGGTACTGGCGGTACGGAAGCCGCGGTGGCGGGCGGGCTGGCGCTCGCGCAGGCGCTGGAGGCGCAGCGCACGGCGGCGTCCGAGGCGGTGCAGCTGCACGGCGGTATCGGCTTCACCTGGGAGCATGACGCGCATCTCTACTTCAAGCGGGCCGCCTCGGACGAGCTGCTCTTCGGCCCCGTCCACCGGTTGCGGGCCCGGGCCGCGGAACGGGAGGGACTCTTCGGCGCGGCTGATCGCGCTCCTTACGGCGGCGATGAAGGGAGCGACGGAAGCGGGAGGAGCGGCGGGCGCGGCGGTCCCAACGGGGATGGCAGGCACAATGAGCCGGACGGGCGCGACGGGAGTGACGGTCGAGATGGGCCGGACGGGCGAGATGGGCTGCGTAAGGCGGTGACGGTCTGATGGCCGGTTACGGCGTGAAGCTGGTCCGCAAGGTGTCCTCGACCCGCGCCTTCGCCAAGGTCGCGCCCCATGTCATCCCCGCGTTCGACCGCACCGTCCACCGGCTGACCCGCGGCAAGGTGCTGCCGAGCGCGCGGATGCTGCCGGGCGTGATCCTTACGGCGCGCGGCGCGAGGTCGGGGCTTCCCCGCCGTACGCCGCTGGCCTGCATGCCGGAGGAGGGTGGTACCTGGATCCTGATCGGCAGCAACTTCGGCCGTCCGGGCCATCCGGTCTGGACCACGAACCTCCTGAAACACCCCGAAGCGGAGATCAGCTGGCGGGGCCGGGACATCGACGTCCGGGCACGCCTCCTGGAGGGCGCCGAACGCGAGGCGGCCTGGGCCGCGGTCCTCGCCTTCTGGCCTCCCTATGCGACCTACCAGTCCCGGGTGGACCGCGAGATCCGCCTCTTCCGCCTCCACCGCGTCGAGGCGGGCGGAGCCGGTCCGTCCGGGCCGACCAACCAGTGACCGCAAAGGGCCGCGGCGGATCACTGGAGAGTGATCCGCCGCGGCGTGACAGGACGTGCGGGCCCGGCCGGGCAGGCGGCCGGAAGGGGCCGGGGAAGGGAGGCCGGGGGAGGGAGGAGGGAGGCTGGGGAAGAGGGTGCGGATTCGTTACTTCGGCGGCTTGCGGCCCGTGATGCCGAGGTGGACCAGCCAGGTCAGGCTCGGCCTGAGGTCGGCCTGCTTGACGCCCCAGCTCTGGAAGCCCTTCTGGTGCGCCGCGACCGCCGCCAGCATGGCGACCAGCGAGCCCGCGATGGCCCCAGGGTTGAGGTCCCCGTCGATCCGGCCCTTGGCCTGCTGCTCCTTGACGGCGTCCGTCAGGGAGTTGGTGACGGAATTGAGGATCTTCATGCGGATTTTGTAGAACCGCTTGTCACCCTCGGCGGCACCCAGATCGACCACCCTCAGGATGGCGTCGTGTTTGCGCCAGAAGGAGAGGAACCCCTCGACCAGGTCCTCCGCCGTGGTCGCCCCCGACTTGCCGGCCCATGAGCGGTCGGCGACCAGATCGGTGAGGCTCGCGCCCTCCTTCGCCATCTCCTCGGCGAGCTCGAGGACCGCGCCTTCCACATCGGGGAAGTACTGGTAGAACGTCGCAGGCGAGGTCCCTGCCTTACGTGCGACATCGATGACCTTGACGTCTCGATACGGGGAGGTGCTGAGCATCTCGCCGAGGCAGTCGAGCAGCTTCTGCCGCGTCGCCTGCCCGCGACGACCGGCCACCCGCCCGTCGACTGTGCGTACTTGTCCTGTCATGCCGTCAGCTTACCGAGGGGTGATCGGAGCGCGATTCGGCTGCGTGCAAATGGGGTTAGGGCGGGATGAGGAGGTTTGTGAACCTCGCTGAGCAGGCTGGAATGGCTGATTCCGGCCCCTGTCCACAGTCGTCAAGCCCTCAATCACCGCTCACCCACGCGTGTGAATCGTGTTATCAACAGCCTGTGGATAACAACGGTGGATGACGAGGTCGGATCCGTCTCCGAGCCAAAAGGATTGGCCAAATATTTCGAGTTCCGGGGCGAGCAGACCGGGCGATCCCCCGTTAGCGTGGCAAGTGAGGTGAACGAACCAAGCGGCTCCAAACACGCGCCAACTACCTCCAAACGGACTGTGAGCAAGTTCCGAGGTGAGCGGGCTCTGAGGTGAGCGGGCTCCGAGGCGAGCAAGTCCGAGGCGAGCAAGTCCGAGGACCGAGGACCGAGGGACGCGGGAGGATCCGGGCCATGGCGGCATTCGCGGAAGGCGTGCCCTGCTGGGCGGATGTGCTGCTGTCCGACCTCGCGGCGGGCCGGCGCTTCTACGGTGAGCTCTTCGGCTGGACCTTCCAGGAGATCGCCACCGAATACGGCACGTTCACCCGGGCCCTCCTCGGCGGTAAGGACGTCGCGGGGCTGGTGCCCAAGCCGGACGGCCGGATGCCCACGGTCTGGAACATCTACTTCGCCGCCCAGGACGCCGCCGCGACCGCCGTACGGATCCGCGAGGCCGGTGGCCGGGTGATCACCCCGCCGGTGTGGATCGACGAGTTCTGCGTCATGGCGACGGCCGCCGACCCGGGCGGCGCCGTCTTCGGGATCTGGCAGGCGGGCAGCCACGCCGGCTTCGCGCGGCGCGGCACGCCCGGTTCGTACGGCTGGACCGAGGTCCACACGCGTCAGCCGCGCGCCGTGGACGCCTTCTACCGGGCGGTCTTCGGCTACGAGATGACGCCCGCCGCACCGCCGTCCGCAGGGCCCTCCACGCCGCCCCCGGGCGCGTCCCCCGCACCGCCCTCCGCCGAGGGCTCACCGGCCGACGTGGTCCTGTGGACGCCGCGCGGAGAGCCCCCCGATCCCCGTCACGCGATCGGCGGACGCGTCGTGATGGGTGAGGAGTACCCGGCCGTTCTGCCCGCCCACTTCCTGACGTACTTTGTGGTGGCGGATTGCGATCAGGCGCTGCGTACGGCCCACAGGCTGGGCGGGCGGGTTCTCAAGGCCGCCGAAGATACGCCGTACGGGCGTTTCGCGGTCCTTGTGGACAATCAGGGCGCGGCCTTCGCCGTCATCGACACCTCGACGGCGGGCTGAACCCGGGGCGAATAACTGGGCGATACGGGCCTGCGGGCACTTGGATGGTCCCCGGTCGAACCGGACGGACCCCGGCTCCGTATCGCCCGATGACACGACGATTCGCCCCCGGGTTCGCAACCGCCGCCTTCGCCAGAGAGAATGCAGGATGCGTGCCGCCGGTTGGTTTGTCGGTGAGACGCTGCACGGGGCTGTATTTTTTCAAGCCCCCACGGGGAGGTGGCAGGCAAGTGGTGGAGCAGCTGACGCAGCACGATCCGAGGCGGATCGGCCCTTTCGAGGTGCTGGGACGTCTCGGCGCGGGCGGCATGGGGCTGGTCTATCTGGCCCGCTCGGCTTCGGGCCGACGGGTCGCGATCAAGACGGTCCGGACCGAGCTCGCCGAGGACCAGCTGTTCCGTGTCCGATTCACCCGTGAGGTGGAGGCGGCCCGCGCGGTCAGCGGGTTCTACACGGCCGCCGTCGTGGACGCCGATCCGCGCGCCGCGGTGCCGTGGCTGGCCACGGCCTATGTGCCGGCGCCTTCCCTCGAGGAAATCGTCAACGAGTGCGGGCCGATGCCGGCCCAGGCGGTGCGCTGGCTGGCGGCCGGGGTCGCCGAGGCGCTGCAGTCCATCCATGGCGCGGGCCTGGTCCACCGGGATCTGAAGCCGTCCAATGTGCTGGTCGTCGAGGACGGCCCGCGCGTGATCGACTTCGGTATCGCCTCCGGTGTCTCGAACACCCGGCTGACGATGACCAACGTCGCGGTCGGCACCCCCGCTTATATGTCCCCCGAACAGGCGCGCGACTCACGCAGTGTGACGGGCGCGAGCGATATCTTCTCGCTCGGCTCGACCCTGACCTTCGCGGCCACCGGACACGCGCCCTTCCACGGCGCCAACCCGGTGGAGACCGTGTTCATGCTGCTGCGCGAGGGCCCCGATCTGGCCGGGCTGCCGGACGAGCTGCGGCCGCTGATCGAGTCGTGCATGCAGATGGAGCCCGAGCGGCGGCCGTCCCCGGCCGATCTCCAGTCCCAGCTGGCCCCGCATTTGTTCGCCTCCAACGCCGACGACAGCGGTACGGCCTCGGCCTGGCTGCCGCCCGGTGCCGTCGCGCTCATCGAGCGCAAGCGCAGCGGCCGCAACCAGGTGCGCGGCTCCTCCCGGCCCGCGGCCGGAGGCGGCCGCCCCGGCGGACACGCCGGAGACGCGGGGAACGCCGGAAGCGCCGCGAGCGCGGGCAGCCGCCCCTCCGCGCCGCTTCCGCCGGAGCGCCCGCCCACGCCGCCGCCCTCGTACGCCCCGGCCGCGGGAGCCGCCGCGGACGGCCATGGCGGGCGGCACGGCGCGGCCCCGGGCGGACCCGGCGGTCCGAGTGGCTGGGAGCCCGTGGGCGTGGGCGATCCGCGTGGCGGCCTGCGCGCGCCGGAGGCCGCGAGCCCGCCCGGCGCGCTGGGCTCCATCGGGCCCGGGCGGCACGCGGCCCCGTCCGCCGCCGCGGCGCCCGCCCCGGCGCCCGCAGGAGCCGACGGGTCGGTGCGGCTGCCCGGTTCGCAGGTGCCGATCGGCCCGGGGCTCCGGGCCGCCGACGCGCGCGACCCGCAGGCGCAGCACGGCACCGGACCCGCCACCGGCTGGGTGCGCCCGCCGGCCGGGGTGACGAGCGGAGGGCTGAACGGGGGCGATGGCACGGCCGCCGTCCCGCCGCCGACCCACTCCCCGTCGGCCGAGCCGCCCGAGCCGCCCGGCGGAGCCGGGCACGGCCGCTGGCGCCCGTGGCGGTTCCGCATGTCCAACGACGTCTGGGGCACCCCCGCGGTCGCCGGTGAGCTGCTGTACGTGACCTCGTTCGAGGTGCACGCGCTGGACGTGGGCACCGGCCGGCGCCAGTTCAAGACCCGCGACGTGGCATGGGCGATGGCCGTGGCGAACGGCCGGATCCACGCCTCCGACGGTCCGACGCTGTACGCGCTGGACGCGGAGGACGGCGCCGAGCGCTGGCGGTTGTCGACCGAGGGCTGGGTCTACTCCCTGAAGGTCGACCGCGGCACGGTCGTCACCGGCACGCGCGGCGGTGGCGTCCAGGCGTGGGAGGCGGCCAACGGCGAGCTGCTGTGGGAGATGCAGGGCCTCCAGACCGACTTCGAGACGCCCGAGTCGGGCCCTGCCGTCCACGACGGCACGGTGTATGTGTGGGCGGACGCGCGGCTGCGCGCCCTGGAGGCGCGCACCGGCGCGGAGCGCTGGTCGTATCCGGTGGGCGACGCGGCGTCGTGCGGCGGGGTGCCGCTGCGTCTGCTGGCGGCGCCCGACGGGGTGGTCTACGTCTCGGCGGGCACGCGGGTGCTCGCGCTCGACATCGCCCGCGGGGATGTGCGGTGGCGTTTCGAGGCGCCCGCCGTCTTCCTGTGCGCCCCCGCGTACGCGCCGGGGCCCGCGGTGACCGGCGGCGGCGTCTACATCGCCGACTATCTGGGCACGGTGTACGCGCTGGACGCGGCGAACGGCCGCGACCGCTGGCGCATCGCCACCGAGGCCCGGCAGTCGATCGAGCCGGTGCTGGTGGCCGACGGCTCGGTCCATCTGGGCAGCGGCAGCGCGCTCTACACGCTCGACGCGGTCACCGGCACGCCCAAGTGGCGGTTCGCGGCCGGCGGCGAGGTCATCGGCTCGCCGGTGGTCGCCGACGGCCGCGTCCACTTCGGCTCGGCCGACCACTGCCTCTACACGGTGGACGCGGCGGGTGGACAACTGCGCTGGAAGCTGGCGACTGGCGGCGAGATCACCGGATCCCCGGTGGCCGCCGGGGGCGTGGTGTACGCGTGCAGCAAGGACCGCTGCGTCTACGCGCTGGACGCGGTGAAAGGCACGGGCCAGTCCCGCCCGTCGGGCGGCCGGGCCTGACCGATCCCGGGGCGGCGCGGCGTGGCAGACCGATCCCGGGGTGGCGCGACGTGGCGGTGACGCGGCGAGGCGGCAGGTCGCAGGTGCGGCGCGACGTGGCGGTGACGCTGCCACGCGCCGGAGACAGCAGGTCGCAGGCCGTGTCCCTGACAATTGCTGCTACGGTTGCGGGCGTTCATCGACCTCCTGGGAGCCGGGAGGTCGATGGGTAACTCTGCGCGGTCTTCGGGGGAACGGGGTCTGTCATGCGGCGTGGTCTACGGCTGGCGGCCGTGCTCACCGTGGTGCTGGTGGCGCTCACCGGGTTCAAGGGGCGTGGCCATGGCCACGGGGGTGGCGGAGGCGGCTGCTCCAGTTCGTCCTCGCACCACTCGTCCGGGTCGGGCTCCGATTCCGGTTCCGGCTCGGGTGGTTACTCGGACTCCGACGACGAGAGCTCCACAACCGGTGCGGGCTCCGGCGGTTCGCGCTACCGCGACTACGACGATGACGACTACGGCGACAGCGCCTCCAGCGGTTCCTCGGGCGGTTCGGCGTCGCCCCACGAGCCTCAGGCGACGGTCGTCAGCTGCGCCGGAAAGGGTAAGGACGCCGAAAAGGGCGAGGACAAGGATGGCCGTCCGGCGGCGACCGTGAAGGTGCGCAACCGCTCGGGCGCGGCCGACACCTACCTCGTGGACATGAACTTCAAGGACCAGGACGGCACGACCCTCACCTCCGGCCGCGCCGATGCGCGGGTCCCCGCGGGGAAGACGCGGACCGTAAGGGTGCCGCTCGACGATCCCTCGGTCGTGGGAACCGTAGTGCGGTGTGAGGTCGTCTCCGTGCTCTGAGAGCCGGGACAGGCACGTCCGCAGGTGACTTTGGGGTAGCAAAACCCGTTGCTAGGGTGGCGTGCACTTGTCAACCGGCCACGGTTGGCTTGAATGTGCCTTTTCAACGGGGGTAATACCATGCAACGCCGCTCCATGCGCATATGTGCCGTCGCCCTGGTCGGGCTCATCGCGCTGACCGGCTGCGGAAAGAAGAAGGGCGGCAGCCACGACGGCGGCCTCGGGGGGTTCGTCTCGGGCGGGAGCGGGGGCAACGACAACCCGGCGTCCGGCCCCACCGACCTCCCCAGCGGAGTGCCCACCGATCTGCCCAGCGGCGCACCCTCCGATGTGCCGTCCTACGACGCCCCCACGCCCTCCTACACCTACTCCGCGCCGCCCACCTACAACTCGGACGGCACGAACGACATCACCGCCACCGGCTGCGACTACGACGAGTCGACCCGTTCGTTCCAGTACACCCTCAACCTCAGGAACCCCGAGACGCAGTCCATGCACTACTCGATCACCATCGAGTGGGAGGACCAGAACGGCGGCAGCCTGCTGGGCTCCGACTACAAGTCCGTCACCGTGGCGTCCGGCAGCAGTCAGACCCTCAGCGCCACCTCCTACCGCACCCTCACCGAGCAGACGTCCTTCACCTGCAAGGTCACCTCGGCGCTCAAGTACCCGAGCTCCACCTGAGGCCCGAGCCGATCGATCCGAGGCGTACGGCCTCACCGGGTGCGGAAGCCGGGCGTACGGGCCGCGAAGAGCGCGGCCTGGCGCCCCGGCGGCAGATTGCCCAGCGCGATCAACTGCGGGGCCTGTGCGAGCGCCTGGGCCAGCGCCGCCTCCTTCGCCGCCCATAGCGCCCTTACGGTCCCCTGCACCGCCTCCGTCGGGTACGACGCGATGACCGACGCGGCACGGATGGCCGCCGTAAGGGCCTCACCGGCCGGGGTCACCTCACTGACCAGGCCCGTCTCATACGCCCGTCGGGCCGAGAGCCGCTCCGCCGTCCCCATCAGCGCCATCCGCGCGACCTCGCCCATGGGCATCCGCTGCGCCATATAGACGGCCTCATAGGCGCTGACCATCCCATAGCTGGTGTGCGGATCGAAGAAGGTCGCCGTTTCGTCGGCGACGATGAACTCGGCCTCGCCCAGCAGGTAGAACGCCCCGCCGCAGGCCATCCCGGCCACCGCAGCGACCACCGGCTTCCACAGGTCGTTCGCCTTGGGCCCGACGGTGCGCAGCGGATCGTCCATCGCGTAGGGCGACGACGGCTGCGCGACCTCCACCGAGCGGTCGATGCCGGTGCTGAAGGCCCGGCCGCCCGCGCCGGTGAGGACCACGGCCCGGACCGCGTCGTCCCGGCGGAAGCGCCGCCATACGGCGGTCAGTTCCGAGGCCGTGTCCAGGTCCATGGCGTTGTGCCGCTCGGGCCGGTCGAGGGTGACGACCGCGACGCCGTCCTGCTCCACCCGTATGCGGACCGTCATGGCCGCTCCAGCAGCCAGCGCACCACCGTGAGCCCGCCGTCCGTCTCATGGAAGGCCGCCTTCACGGGCGCGCCGACACGGATCCGCTCGGGCGGGACCGAGTTCAGCGCGGCGTCCGCGGAGGCGACCAGATTGCCCACCAGCCGGATGCGAGGGGCGTCCGCGAGCTCCACGAGGAGGACGTTGTACGGCGCCTGTGCCGCGTAGGCGGGCAACAGCGGGGGATGGGGCAGCACATACGACCAGATCCGGCCACGGCCGCTCATCTTTTTCCACAGGCTCTCGAAGGACTGGCAGTGAGGGCAGCAGGGCCGGGGCGGAAAGCGCGGTTCGCCGCAGTCGGCGCAGCACTGGACGCGCAGTTCGCCGCGCGCCGCGTAGGCGAAGAAGGGCGCCCCGTCGTCGTCGGGCACGGGCGCCAGCAGCCCGTCGGCCTCGGTCCGGTCGCCCCCGCCACCCGCGGCCGTAGTCGTTTCCGTTTGTGTCATGCCGTCCCTCAACTCCTCAGCAGCAGGGCCGATGTGGGAACTCCCTCACCCGCCGTGACCAGGCAGGTCGTGGCGCCGGGGACTTGGGCGGTGCCGGCGCCGCGCAGCTGTCTGACCCCCTCGGTGATGAGGTTGAAGCCATGGACGTACGCCTCGCTGAGGCCGCCCCCGCCGGTGTTGAGCGGCAGCCGTCCGCCGATCTCCAGTGCGCCCCCTTCGGTGAAGGCGGCGCCCTCGCCGCGGGCGCAGAAGCCGTAGCCCTCCAGGGAGAGCGGGATCAGCGGGGTGAACGCGTCGTAGATCTGTGCGACATCCACGTCCTGCGGTCCGAAGTCGGCGGTTTTCCACAGTCGGCGGGCGGCGGTCCAGGAGGGGCCGGTCAGCGGATCGTCGTTCCAGTAGTTGACCATTCCGTGGTGCTGGGCGGGCAGCCCCTGGGCGGCGGAGTGGACGTATACCGGCCGCTGCCGGCAGTCGCGCGCCCGCTCGGCCGACACCAGCACACAGGCCAGCGCGCCATCGGTCTCGAGGCAGTTGTCGAAGAGGCAGAGCGGTTCGCTGATCCAGCGCGCGGTCATATACATCTCGCGGGTCAGCGGGCGGTCGTACATCATCGCGGCGGGGTTCTGATTGGCCCGGTTGCGGCAGGCCAGCGCCACATTGAAGAAGTGATCGCGGGTCGCGCCGTACTCATGCATATAGCGCCGGGCCAGCAGCCCGATCTCATCGGCCGGGCGCAGCAGCCCGTACGGCCGGGTCCACTGGGCCGGGGTGGGCAGCTGCACCTGGGTGTTGGTCCAGGGACGCGGCCCGCTGCCGCGTTTGCGGGACCGCCAGGCCACCCCGACGCTCGCCTGCCCGGTGGCGATCGCGGCGGCCAGATGCGCGACGGTCGCGCACGAACCGCCGCCCCCGTAGCCGACCTTGCCGAAGAAGGTCACATCCCCGGCGCCGATGGCCTTGGCGATCTCGACCTCGTCGGTCTCCTCCATGGTGTACGAGGCGAAGGCGTCCACCTCGGACGGGGCGATGCCCGCGTCGTCGAGCGCGGCGAGGATCGCCCGGCAGGCGAGGGTCTTCTCCGACTCCGGGAGGTGTTTGGCGAAGGGTGTCTGCCCGATACCGGCTATCGCCGTCGCGTCCTTCAAGGTCGCCGTCGCCCTTGCCGCCCCCATGGCCACCTCCGTGGTCGCGTTCACCGGTGCTGACAGCGGGGAAGGCTACCGCTAATCTGACGGGTAGTCAGCTAGTGGGGGGTCGTCCGTCCCGGGTTCCGGGGAGGGGAGCGGTCCGATGGAACAGATGCGGCAGGGGCACACCATCCCGGCCCTGATCCGGGCGGCGGTCGAGCGGTACGGCCCGGACGAGGCCGTCGTCGAGGGCCGCGCCCGGATCTCGTACGCGGAGCTCGGCGCCCGGATCGAGCGCGCCGCGGCCGCGTGCGTCGCCTCGGGCCTCGAACCGGGCGACCGCGCCGCGATCTGGGCGCCCAACACCACCGACTGGATCGTGGCGGCGCTCGGCGCGGTCACCGCGGGCGGGGTGCTGGTCCCGGTCAACACCCGCTTCAAGGGCGGCGAGGCGGCGTATGTGCTGCGCCGCACCCGGGCCACGCATCTGTTCATCACCGGCACCTTCCTGGGCACCTCGTATGTGGCGTCGCTGCGCCGGGCGGCGGGGGAGGGGCCGGGCCACGGCCCGCTGCCGGGCCTGCCCTATCTGCGGGAGGTGGTCGTCCTCGCCGACAACGGCCCGGAGGACTTCCGCACCTGGAAGGACTTCCTGGCGCTGGGCGACGCCGTGCCGCCGGGGGAGGTCCGCTCCCGGGCGCAGGCGGTGCGCCCCGCGGACCCCTCCGACATCACCTTCACCTCCGGCACCACCGGCCACCCCAAGGGCGTGGTGACCACGCACTCCCAGACCGTGCGGGTCTTCGACACCTGGAGCGAGATCACGGGGCTGACGGCGGGCGACCGCTATCTCATCGTGAACCCGTTCTTCCACACCTTCGGCTACAAGGCGGGCATCATCGCCTGTCTGAGCCGCGGTGCCACGATGGTGCCGCAGCCGGTCTTCAGCGTGGAGACGGCCCTGGCCAATATCGCGGCCGAGCGCATCACCGTCCTCCCCGGCCCGCCCACCCTCCACCAGTCCCTGCTCGACCACCCCTCCCGCGCCGCCCACGACCTGTCCACCCTGCGCCTGGTCGTCACCGGCGCCGCCGTCGTCCCGCTGGAGCTGGTGGAGCGCCTGCGCTCGGATCTGGGGGTCGCCACCGTGCTGACGGCGTACGGTCTGACGGAGGCGTCCGGCACCGTCACGATGTGCCGCCGCGGCGACCCGCCCGAGGTGGTCGCAGGCACGGCGGGCCGCGCGATCCCGGACACCGAAATCAAGATCGCCACGGACGCCGGGCGCGAACTCCCCCCGGGGCGAGCGGGCGAGGTCTGGGTCCGCGGCTACCACGTCACACCCGGCTACTTCGAGGATCCGATCGCCACGTCCCGCACCATCACCTCCGACGGCTGGCTGCGGACGGGCGATGTCGGGGTGCTCGACGAGCAGGGCAATCTGCGCATCACCGACCGCATCAAGGACCTCTTCATCGTCGGCGGCTTCAACGCCTACCCCGCCGAGATCGAGCAACTCATCGCCCGCCACCCGGACGTGGCCGACGTCGCCGTGATCGGCATCCCGGACCCGCGCCTGGGCGAGGTGGCCAAGGCCTACGCGGTCCGCCGCCCGGACTCGACGCTGACGGCGGACGACCTGATCGCCTGGTCCCGCCGCGAGATGGCCAACTACAAGGTGCCCCGGCAGGTGGAGTTCCTCCCCGAACTGCCGCGCAACGCGAGCGGCAAGGTCCTCAAGGCGAAGCTGCGGGCGGGCTGGAACGGGGCCGCTAAGGCTTGAGTGGTGGGCCCGCGAGGTTGTTCCAGATCTCAGCCGCGAGGGCCAGTTGGCCGATGAGGAAGGCGCCCTGCACGGACAGGGTGCGCACCTGGTAGATCGACAGCAGCAGACTCAGCCGCGTCGGCCACAGTTGTCTCTCTCCGCTGAAGGTCGCCATGTCCATCCAGAGGCTGGTGAGGGTCAGAACGATGAGCATGAGGGAGATGCTGAGGACCGCATTGCCGAGCTCTGTATCGGTGATGCGGTTGACCAGGGCGCCGACGCCGATGGGGATGGCATAGGCGATGGTCAGGCTCAACGCACGCATGGGCCCACGATGGCCGGGCATCACGCGCCACAGCGCGCCCAGGACCAGGCCGACCCCGGCCCATGCGATCTGCCAGGTGAGGAACCACGTGGCGATCTCCAGCAGCCCGCTGGGGCTCGCGCTCGTGAGCATGAACTGCTTGGGGTCTTTGAGGTAATTCGCCCAGACAATGGCGACGCTGCAGGGAATTCCGAAGAGGAATGCGATGCGTGCACCGTGCAAGGCGTTGTCCCACCATTTGTCGTGCGGTCCCCAGCTCAGGGCCACATCGACGACAGAGACCTGATCGGGGAGGAAGTTCCGCTCATACCCGGGAGGGCGCCAATGTCGCAGCCGTCGAAGTCGGTGCTCCAGTGCCTCTCGGGTGGTGTCCTGTTCTGTGTGGCCCTGATCCACGAAGCGCAACTGTTGATGGACGTTACGGTACTGGTGTGCTTTCTCCAGCATGTCTCGCCGGCCTTGCGCGGTGCCCAACTCCTCGGTGAGGAAGTCTCCGCCCGCCTGGCAGAGCACTGACCATCGTCGGCCCACCGCCCGCACGGTGTAGAGGGCCACGATATTCAGCAGCAGCCAGACGGCCAACAGCAAGGAGGAGCCTGCGAACAGATAGACCCGCGTCGCCACGACGAGGGCGAAGACCACGGAGGTCAAACGCATATCGTTGCGCGAGGGCCCCAGCGAGACCTGCTCCTTATTCGGCCCGGACTGCACGACATTGGCACGGCTGTTCAGCAGGGCTACCAGCGCGATACCAGTCAGGATCCATGTCTGGGTGTAGGCCCAGGAAAGACTGATCGACCCGAAGCCAGCCAAATTGTAATCCAGATTCTGGTCGTGTGCTCGGTTATGACTGCCGTCATGTTCCATGAGCCAGTTGGTGCGTCGCCAATTCAGGTCGACGGACCACTGGTACGAATACAGCATCACCACGGAGACCACAGTTAACGCGGCCACGGCAGTCGCCATGAAACGGATGGTGGCGGTGTCCCATGCCGTTGTCCAGGACGCGCGGACCAGCCCTCCGTCTCTCATGAAGCGCCAGGACCATGCCGCCATCGCCGTCAGCCACACCCACACCATCACTAGCTGTAGCAGCATCAGCCTGGCGGCGTTTCCGTCGGGTGGTGCCAGTTCTTTCGGCAGACCCATGGCGCCAGGAGTCAGAACGGCCACCAGGCCCAGGGCGGTCAGACCAAGGGAAGTCAGAAACACATTGCGGGTCAATGCCCGGCCCCGATGGCTCAGCTCGCCGACCGGTGACGTTGGCGTATCCGTTGATCGGTCGGGGAGCCAAGGGCGCGCCGCGAGGCTGAGGATCAGGCCTGCGGCAATGCTGGCAAGGGTGGGCCACAGACTGAAGGTCCTCGCCCCCGGGGCCAGCAGGGCGAGGGCCAGGCCCAGAGCCGCGCTGAGCCCGGCCCACCACAAGGCTGTCCTGGTGAGGCCCCGTTTGGGGCTCTCGCTGATGTCAGGGGCTCGCCATGGCGACCACAGGCGAAACCGCCCCGACGGCTCCGGCGCGGAAGGCGAGCCCGGAGCGGCGCGGAGCGCCGCGAGCGCCAATGCCACCGAGCCGCATACCCACCACAAGACGATGCCTAGTGTGCTGAGGGTGGACCCACGATTCTCCAACGCGAAGGAAGCGTGCCAGGGTGGGAACACATCGACCCGTACGTCGGAGGGTTTGGTCCACATCCAGGAGCCCTTTCCCGTGTAGGCGGGTTTGGGGCCCACGTCGCCCGCCTCAAGCCCGTCAAGCCGGACTTTCACCTGCTTCCAGTAGGCGGTTGCCAGCACCTTGCCCAGTATGTCCGGGTGAAAAGTGACACTCCATTGGTCGCGGGGTTTCCTTACATTGATCTGCCACGGTCCGATCCAGGTCTTTCCGATATGAGTGATCAAGGCAAATGCTTTGTAGCGGACCGTAACCCCCTGCTTCCGCGCGTTCGTCACCTCCGGACTATGGAGGCGCCACTCGTCCTTCCAAAAGGGCTTGGCCTTGGGCTTTGAAGCCTTCTCCCCGCGCAGCAGGCAGCGCATTGCCTGTTGATGCAGATCGGATTTCTCGCCGAGTGGCAGTTTCTCGCTCAGAGGCCATGAACTCTGCAGGGTGATGGTCGTGATCGTCTGTGCCTGGACGAATGTCTGACCGTGGTGGAAGAACCGAATCGCCGCCTCGACCTCCGGCGTTCCGGCTTCCGCAACTTTGCAGCGGTCCGAGGTGGTCGCGCCCGCCTCCGTCGGCCACAGCCCCCACCACCCCACCGTCATGACCAACAGTCCGATCCAGCGCCGCCACCGGTTTGCCGCCATACGCTCGCTCCGCTACACACGCATGATTGACCTGCCGTGCGCATACCTACTCATCCGGGAGCCACAGGACCGGTGTAGACGCGCAACGAGAGGCAAAGGTCCAATCGGTTGGCCGCATGGTGGGCGGTCAGCTCTGGATTGCGGCACCTCGCATGGCGACTTACCATCCTTAAGAATGCATAAGCTGATCCGTTGACCATAGGAGAGGGCTTATGGCCGGTAAAAATGCGACCCATCAACGGCCTGCACTTCCCCGGTTCGAGGAAGCCGAAGGGCTGGGCCCACGGGACGCGGCGTTCGTCCGCGACCTCGTCGCAGTGCTGGAGAAACACGGCAACCTCGACCGTTTTGGCCTGTGTCTGCTGCACGACCATTTTCCGCTGGACGCGGACGAAGTGCTGGTCGAGACGAACGACCCCGAGGCCCGCACGCTGCAGATCCGCGTGGAGAAGGCCAACGGGACCCGGCATGTCAAGCCCTCGCAATGGCGATTCATGCCGGATATCGGGCATGCCAAGGGCGCGGAGACCCAAGGCGGCCCCTACGAGGTGATCCTGCAGTGCGATGTGGTCAGCCTGTGTCCGGGGCACGGTCGCTGAGGGGGTGCACTCCGATACGTGTCCCTGGGGCGGGGCAGCGCAAAGGGGCCGGGCGGTTTCGCCCGGCCCCCCTTGGTGCTCACGAGTGTCTCGTGGCGCCTACTGCGGGCTGGTGGGGGCATGGCCCTCGCCCTGAGGGCCCGAGGCGGCAGCTGTGGTGGATTCACCACTGTCCATACCGGCGATGGGGGTGTGACTATCGCTTGCAGACGCGAATGCGGCTGTCTGGCTTGTGGCTCCGACCGCGGCACCTATGGCGATAATCAAGGTCGCAATGCCCTTTGTAGTGCGAGTCATTCCGGTTCCTCCGTTACGGGGGGTGATTATCTGTTTTGTACTGCAAATTAACAATGAGGGGTACATGTGTTCGGCCATCTGGCCGGAACTGGCCGAAGCTTGGCGGAAAGGGGTGCGCCCGGTGGTGCCGGGGCGCTCGTCCGGGAGGTGGCCCGCGCAAAGGGGCCGATGTCGATGACGTCCCCTCCGCGTCATCGACATCGGCCCCGCGGTGTTACCTCATGGAAATGAGCGACGCTTCGTGTGTTCCTACTGGGGCGCTGAAGGTGTGTGGCCCTCCCCTTCGGCGCTCAGCTGCGGCGGTGCCGGTGTGTGGCCCTCGCCCTTGGTGCTCAGCTCCGACGGCGCGGGCGTGTGGCCCTCGCCCGCGGGGCTCAGCTGCGGTGGCGCGGGCGTGTGGCCCTCGCCCTTGGTGCTCAGTTGCGGCGGGGCGGGCGTGTGCCCCTCCCCCTGGGTGATCAGCTGGGGCGGAGCGGGCGTATGGCCTTCGCCCTGGGTGGTCACCTGTGGAGGTGCCGGTGTGTGGCCCTCGTCCTGAGGATTGAAGGGCGCCGGGTCGGGCTCCAGTGGCCGGTAGGTGTCGGACTCGGGCTTCTTGTCCGTGCTTGTCACGATCAACTCCATCGGATGCTTTGGTCGGTATAGGCCGTTAACACCCGCCCGGCGACTCCCCCGTGGGTCGCCGGACGGATGTCTCAAAAGGGCCGTCCACCTTACGGTGTGACCTCGCAACCGACCCGTCTGCCCCCCGCGGGGACGGGTCGACCGCTACTAAGACTCCCGGACGGCGATAAACGATTGATGAACGGTCGGCGAGCCGCGCCGTTATGCGGCGGCCGCAGGGGTCAGAAGCCTGCGGACGTCCTCCGCCTCAGGCGTCCCCAGCCGCTGGTGAATTGACAGCGCCTCACGCCAGCAGGCGTCCGCGCGCTCGTTCTGGCCGAGCTCCAGCAGCGCCTTGCCGAGCAGGGTCAATACGATGGCCCGGCGCCATTCGCCCCCGATGCCCCGCAGGGCGAGAGCCTGTTCGGCGTGGGTGGCGGCCTCCGCGGGGCGTCCGATCGACAGATGCGCCTCGGCCAACCGCTGGTGGGTCATGCCCTCCCAGAGCGGCTGGCGGTGCTCACGGAACAGGCCGAGGGCCTCGGTGAGCTGCTCGAGCGCCTGAGTGAGGCTGCCCGCCCCGGTCAGGGCGATACCCAGCGCGTACTTACCGTTGGCCAGGCGCAGGGTGCGCCCCAGGCTCCCGTAGATCCGCACGCCCTGCCGGGCCAGGTCCACGGCGCTGTCGATGCGGCCCATCTCCACGTACGCACGGGAGAGGTTGCACAGCGCGCTGGCCTCTCCGGGCTGGTCGTCCACGGCCCGGTAGGCGTCGATGGCCCGGAGGAAATGCCGCTCCGCGTCGTCCCAGCGGGTACGGCTGAGATGCGCGATGATGCCGCGCTCGGTGAGGGCGCGCCCCATCGCGACATGGTCCTTGACCGCGGAGCCCAGGACCAGGGCGCGTTCCGCCTCCGCGTCGGCCTCCTCGAGCCGGCCGGTGAGGTTGCGCACCTTGGCGAGGCAGGTACGCGCCCGGCCTTCGGCCCGGGTGTCGCCGACCGTGTGTGCCGTTTCGCTGACGACGCGGGCGACGGCCTCGTAGCGGGGGGCGTTGGCGCCGGACTCGGCGAGGTCCATCGCGGCGAGCAGCAGATCCGCCGCCCCGCCCAGGGTGCTGCCCGAGACGGCTTGCTGGGCGCAGGCCAGCAGGCAGTCCGCCTCGGTGAACAGCCAGTCCAGCGCGGCGTCCTGATGCGGGAAGACCAGGCCGGGGTGGCTGGCGGGGGCCAAGTGGTCGCCCAGGCGGTCGCCGGGCCGCTCCATGGCGTACACCCGGGCGGCCGTGGCGAGGTAGAAGTCCAGCAGCCGGGAGAGTGCCGCCTCACGGTCCGCTGCCGACTGGTGCCGCTCCGCGCAGTCACGCGCGTAGAGACGTACGAGGTCGTGGTAGCGGTAGCGGCCGGGCGCCGCGGACTCCAGCAGGGAGGCGTCGACCAGGGACTCCAGGAGCTCCTCGGCGTCGAGGGTGTCCATGTCCAGGACGACGGCCGCCGCGGCGAGCGAGATGTCGGGCCCGTCCGCGAGCCCCAGCAGTCGGAAAGCCCGCGCCTGTGACGGTTCCAACTGGCCGTAGCCCAGCTCGAAGGTGGCCCGCACGGCCAGGTCGCCCGCCCGCAGCTCGTCCAGCCTGCGGCGCTGGTTGGCGAGCTTGTGGGCCAGCGTGGAGACGGTCCAGGTGCGGCGCGAGGCCAGTCGGGAGGCGGCGATCCGGATGGCCAGCGGGAGGAAGCCGCACGCCGCCACCACGTCCATGGCCGCGTCCCGCTCGCTGGTGACACGCTCCTCGCCCACTATCCGCGTGAAGAGGGCGAGAGCCTCCTCCGGGCTCATCACGTCCAGGTCGACCAGGTGGGCGCCCTCCAGGTCGACCATCCGGGTCCGGCTGGTGATCAGCGCGGCGCAGCCCTCCGTACCGGGCAGCAGCGGCCGCACCTGTGCGGCGTCGCGTGCGTTGTCGAGCAGGGTGAGCACCCGGCGGCCGTCCAGCATCGAGCGGTAGAGCGCGGCACGTTCCTGGACACCCTCGGGGATCGCGTTGTCCGGGGTGCCGAGGGCGCGCAGGAAGGCGCCCAGGATCGCGTTGGGCTCCGCCGGTACCGGGCCCGCCCCCTGGAGGTCGACGTAGAGCTGGCCGTCGGGGAATTGATGGCGGGCCGCGTGGGCGACGTGTACGGCGAGCGTCGTCTTGCCGACACCCCCGATTCCGGCCACCGCTGACACGGCCATGACATGCCCCTGGGCGGTGGCGAGCTGATCGCTCAGCTCGTCGACAAAGGCGACCCGGCCGGTGAAGTCGGCCACCGTCGCGGGAAGCTGGGCCGGCCGTACGAAGCTGGGCCCCGCGTGAGCGCGGTCGTCCACCGGGGCGGCCAGCTCGGCATCCGCCCGCAGAATGCGCTGGTGCAGCTCGGAGAGTTCCGGGCAGGGGTCCACGCCGAGATCCTCGGCGAGCAGCCGCCGGGTGTCGTTGTACACGGCCAGCGCCTCGGCCTGCCGGCCGCTGCGGTAGAGCGCCAGCATCAGCAGTTCGCGCAGCCGCTCCCGGAGCGGATGGGCGGCGGTGAGGGCGGTGAGTTCGGAGACCACGTCGGTGTGGTGGCCCAGCTCCAGATCGAGATCGAGCCTGGTCTCGGTGAGGACGAGATGCCACTCCGACAGCCGGGCGCGCTGGGTCACGGCGTACGGTCCCGGCACTCCGGCCAGGGCTTCACCGTCCCAGAGGCCCAGCGCCTGGCCGATGAGCTCATGGGCCCGCGGCCGGTCGCCCGAGTGCCGTGCCTTCTCCGCCTCCGCCACCAGGCGCTCGGCCACGTCGGTGTCCAGGGCCCCGAGGCCCACCTGGACCGCGTACCCGCCCGACTCGCTGACCAGGACGTCCGATTGCGGGGTGAATGCCTTGCGCAGCCGGGAGGCGTAGGTGCGCAGCGCCGCGATGGCGGCGTCCGGCGGGTCGTCACCCCACAGGGCGTCGATGAGCTCGGGGGCGGTGGCGGTGCGCCCGCCCCGCAGCAAGAGAGCGGTGAGCAGGGCTCTTTGCTGTGGTGATCCGGTGTTCACCTGTTCGTCGCCCCGCCAGGCCCGTACCGGTCCGAGCACGGTGAAGCGCAAGGGCTGCTCCTGTGCCCGCTCCTTCTCGCCGGCCATGGTCTCCCCCTGCCTCTGCTCCCAGTTGCACGGGCCAGTTTGCCTTGCCGACACCCCTCACGTCAGTAGGGACCGGACCTCTCCACAAGGCCTGCCACACTTCACAGCCCTCGGAATGCCGACGCACCGTCAGGTCCAGGGGTCGCTTTCGGTCACCGGAGGGCCGACTCCGTACGCGTCGCGATGGCCGGTATACGGATCCGTGGCCGCCGGGAGATCCGGCGCCGATGTGGACAGCAGTTGCCGTACCTCCTCGGGCTCGGGTGAGCCCAGCCGTTCCCGGAGGGCCCGCGCCTGCCTCCAGCAGTCCTGGGCCCGGGTTCGCTGCCCGGCTGCCATCAGGGCCTTCGCCAGAACGGTGAGAAAGGAGAAGCGCCGCCACTCGCCGCCGAGACCGCCCAGGGCGAGGGACTGTTCGGCGTGTGCCACCGCCTCTGAGGGGCGCTGCGCGGCCAGATGCATTTCGGCCAGCCGGAAATGTGCCATGCCCTCCCACAGCGGCTGACGGGCTTCGCGAAAGAGATCGAGCGCTTCGGTGAGGTGGACGGACGCCTCCTCCAGCCGGTGGGCGCGCGTCAGCGCGATGCCGACGGTGTACATCCCGTTGGCGAGCCGCAGGGGGGCGCCGAGCCTGCGGTAGATGGCGAGCCCCTGCTCGGCCAGTTCCACACCGGTCCGGGTGCGGCCCCGGCTGACGTGGAGCCGGGAGAGATTGGCCAGGGCGCTCGCCTCACCCGCCTCGTTGGCATCGGCGCGGAACGCCTCGAGGGCCTGTCCGAGGTACCTCTCGGCGTCTTCGTGCCGCCCCAGCCCGTTGGCCACGATGCCGAGCTGATTGGAGGCGCGGCTGGCGACCACCGGATCGTCGCCGTCCAGCTCCAGCGCGCGGCGCAGCTCCCGCTCGGCGTGGCCGTATCGGCCCGTGAAGCTGTACAGATGGCCCAGTGCCGAGCGGGCGCGGGCCTCGGTACGGGAGTCCCCGGCGGCGTGGGCGGCGTCGCAGACCACCTGTGCCACCGCCTCGTACTGCCGCGGCCGGGCACCGGACTCGGCGAGGTCCAGCGCGCCCAGCAGCAGGTCCCCGGTGCGGCGGCGGGTGCTCTCCCCGGTGCACTTGGGCACACAGGCGAGCAGGCAGTCGGCCTCCGCGAAGAGCCAGTCCAGCGCGGCTTTCGAGGTCTCGAAGAGCAGTCCGGGATGGCCGGTGGGCTCCAGGTGCTCGACCATGCGGTCCCCGGGCCGCTCCAGGGCGTACACCCGCGCCGCCGTCGCCAGGTAGAAGTCCAGCAGCCGGGACAGCGCCTCCTCGCGCTCCACCGCCGCCCGCCGCTCCCGCTCCGCGCATGCCCGTGCGTAGAGGCGTAGGAGGTCATGGAAGCGGTAGCGCCCCGGTACGGCGGACTCCAGCAGCGAGATGTCCACGAGGGAGGTGAGGAGCCGGCCGGTCTCCGTGGCGTCGAGGCCGAGCACCGCGCCCGCGGCCGACAGGGAGATGTCCGGGCCGCCGGCCAGGCCCAGCAGCCGGAAGGCGCGGGCTTGAGCCGGGTCGAGCTGTCCGTAGCCGAGTTCGAAGGTGGCCTTGACCGCCAGGTCCCCGGCCCGTAGTTCGTCCAGCCGCCGGCGCTCGTCGGCGAGTTTGCGAGCGAGAACGGAGACGCTCCAGGTGCGGCGGGAGGCGAGCCGGGAGGCCGCTATGCGGATCGCGAGCGGCAGGTAGGAGCAGGACGCCACCACGTCCATGACCTCGGCACGTTCCACGGTCGCCCGCTCCTGGCCCACGATCAGTGCGAAGAGGGCGAACGCCTCCGGCGGGCTCATCGCGTCCAGGTCGACCGGGTGGGCGCGGTCCAGGTCGGACATATGGGTGCGACTGGTGATCAGCGCGACGCTGTCCGGCGCGCCGTCGTCGGGGAGCAGCGGCCGGACCTGGGCGGCGTCGCGGGCGTTGTCCAGGAGGACGAGGACACGGCGGCCCTCGAGGCACGCGCGGTAGAGCGCGGCGCGCTCCTCGGTGCCGTCCGGAATCGCGGCGTCGGAGGTGCCGAGTGAGCGCAGGAAGGCGCCGAGCACGGTCTCGGGGTCGGCGGGGGAGGGGCCCGCGCCGCCGAGGTCGACGTAGAGCTGGCCGTCGGGGAAGCGGTGGCGGGCGGTGTGCGCGAGATGAACGGCCAGGGCGGTCTTGCCGATGCCTCCGATACCGGCGATCGCGATGGCGGCCGGCCGGTCGGCGGAGGTCGCGAGCCGGTCGTTCAGCTCCCGTACGAGGTCATCGCGGCCGGTGAAGTCCGCCACCGCCGCGGGCAGCTGCGCGGGGCGTACGACGGTGGTGTCGGCCATGGGGCGTCGCGGGCGGCCGGCGGCGGTGGGCCGGGAGAGCGCGGTGGCGGACCGTGCGGGGACGTGTGGCCGGAGCTCGCGGACGACATCGGCGCGGTAGCCGCCCTCCAGCTCCAGTTCGAGCCGTGTCCGGCCGAGGGCGGAGTCCGGGTCCTCGCCGAGGGCCAGGCTCGCCTCTTCACCGTGCCAGGACCGGTCCGGTACGGAACCGGTGGAACCTTCCTGCCGCCCCAGGCGCTCGTCGCCGGCCATGGTGCCCCCCGCACGTGCTTCCTCGCTGTACGGCCAGTCTGCCGTGCCCGCGGCTCGTACGTCAGTAAAGAGTGCGACGTGTCCGGGGCATCCATCGAACATCGCGGGAGACGCCCGCGTAGCTGACGATCCGTCAGATCGGCGCTACCGTGCAGTCATGGAGAGCTTCCCGAAGATAATCTCGGTGGACGACCACACGGTTGAGCCCCCTCACGTCTGGCGGGACCGGCTCCCGTCGAAGTACCGCGACAGCGGGCCGCGCATCGTCCGGGCGCCGCTGAAGGAGATGACCTTCATCGGCGGCAAGTTCGCCCCGAAGATGGGCGCGCCCGGGGACGACGGGCCGCTCGCGGACTGGTGGGTGTACGAGGAGCTGCACCGGCCGCTGACCCGGCTGGACACCGCCGTCGGCTACGACCGGGACGAGGTCAAGCTGGAGGCCATCACCTACGAGCAGATGCGGCCCGGCTCCTTCTCGGTGCCGGACCGGCTCGCGGACATGGACGTCAACCACGTCCAGTCCGCGCTCTGCTTCCCGACCTTCCCCCGCTTCTGCGGGCAGACCTTCACCGAGGCCGCCGACCGCGAGCTGGGGCTGCTCGGGGTCCGGGCGTACAACGACTGGATGGTGGAGGAGTGGTGCGGGCCCGAGGCCCGGGGCAGGCTGATCCCGCTGATCATCATCCCGCTGTGGGACGCCGAGCTGGCCGCGGCCGAAGTGCGGCGGAACGCGGCGCGCGGGGTGCGGGCCGTCTGCTTCTCGGAGATCCCGCCGAACCTGGGGCTGCCCTCGATCCACACCGACGACTGGGACCCGCTCCTGGCCGCGTGCGACGAGACCGGCACGGTCATCGCGATGCACATCGGCTCCTCCTCGAGGATGCCCTCGACCTCCGCGGACGCGCCCCCCGCGGTCGGCTCCACGATCACCTTCGCCAACTGCTGCTTCTCGATGGTCGACTGGCTGATGAGCGGGAAGTTCGAGCGCTTCCCGAACCTGAAGGTGATGTACGCGGAGGGCCAGATCGGCTGGATCCCCTACATCCTCGAGCGCGCCGATGTGGTGTGGGAGGAGAACCGGGGCTGGGGCGGAGTGGCCGACAAGGTGCTGCGCCCGCCGTCCGAACTGTTCGCCGAGCATGTCTACGGCTGCTTCTTCGACGACGCCTTCGGGCTGCGCAACCTCGACGCCATCGGGGTCGGCAATGTGCTGTACGAGACGGACTATCCGCACTCGGACTCCACCTGGCCCAAGTCGCGGGAGGTCGGCGAGGCGCAGATGGGGCATCTGGCGCCGGATGTCGTGGAGCGGATCGTGCGCGGCAACGCGATCGAGCTGCTGGGGCTCACGGCGGACGGGCTCTGGGCGGGGGCGCCGGGGGCGTAGCGGGTCGGTTTCGTCGCCGTCGTCCTGGTCACGGGGGAGCGTCGGTCCCGCCGTCGTCCTGGTCACGGGGGAGCGTCGGTCCCGCCGTCGTCCTGGTCACGGAGGAGCGTCGGTCCCGCGGCCGCGCTGGTCACGGAGGAGCAAGAAAGCGGTCACTGCCGGTCAATGACAACCCCCGGACCCTCCGGCAGGCTGTGGGGCATATCGGCCCTCCCGCCTCCCCACGCCGTCACCCACCCCCTACGACGTGACAGGGGCCGTGGGCGGCGCGGAGGGCCGGGTGTCCCTGTGCACCGGGCGTCGCGGGGTAGCGCCCGGCGCGCGGGACACAAGCGCCAGATGGCGGTAGTCGCTGGGCGGCATCCCGTACGCGGCGCGGAAGACGCGGCTGAAGACGGCGGGGTGGGCGAAGCCCCAGCGGGCGGCGAGTTCATGGATGCGGACCGTGAGCAGGCCGGGGTCGGTGAGGTCGCGCCGGACGCGGTCCAGCCGCTGTTGCCGGATCCACGCGGAGACCGTGGTGTCGCGGGCCCGGAAGAGGCGGTGCAGATAGCCGACGGAGATGTGGTGCGCGGCGGCGATGGTGGCCGGTGACAGCTCCGGGTCGGACAGGTTCCGCAGGATGAAGCTCTGTACCCGCAGGGCGAGGGTGTGCCGGTGGGTCTCGGGCGGCAGCGCGTCGTCGGCCTCGACCGCCTGGGCCAGCAGCGCCGCCGCCAGGTCGATCAGCACGGTGCCCAGGCGCGGTCCGTCGGAGGGGCGTAAGGAGCGGTCCGCCGCGAGCCGGGTGAGGAACCCCGTCAGCAGGGCGCCCACCCCTTCGCGCGCCGGGATGGGCCGGGCGAGCAGCCGGTCGATCCGGTCGTGGGCGACCGGGATCAGGGCCTTGGGGATCTCCAGACCCACGCCTCCGGGAGGTCCGCCGAAGGCCAGGCAGTCGAAGGGCCGGGAGGTGTCGACGACATAGAGGCCCTCCGCGCTGTGCGCGGCCTCCTGGCGGGACTGGGAGACCTGGAGGTTTCCCTCCTGGATGAACGAGAAGTGGTACAGCTCGGGGTCGGACTGCCGGATGAGCTTGGGCGTCCGCCGGAAGTCCATCTCGCGGAATTTCGTGGGCCACACGGAGGCGGCGCCGAACTGGAGGATGCGCACCTCTCCCCGGAAGTCCCGGGTGTGGTCGCTGGTCATCTCCATCGGCGCCATGAGCTGTGCCATCTGCTCGCGCCAGAAGTCGAACCGATCCGCTCTGGGCAGATCCTCGCAGCGGAAGACCGTCTCGATCATCACGCGCCCCTCTGGGTGCCCCTTGCCGTGCCCCCTTGTTATGCCTCTTGTTGTGCCTCCTCGCCTGTGCCCCGTGATGGCCCCTGGGCGGGGAGGCGGGCGTGGGCCCCGAGGTCCGAACGTCCGTACGCTAGCAAAGCGTCGCGCGGCGGGACGAGACTGCCGTACCCCTTGTCTGATGGACCGTCAGATACGACCATGTCCGACGTCAGATACGACGATGACGGTCCACCGACAAGGAGGCCCGGCATGCGCGTCCTGCCCCGGGGCCGGTTGAGCTACGGCATGCAGCTGCCGATCCAGTCGCAGTCCACCCTCTATGCCGAGCCGTGGGAGGCCGGGGCGGGCCCGGCCGAACTGCTCGAGGTCGCCCGCGCCGCCGACCGGCTCGGCTTCGCGTACCTCGCCGTCTGCGACCACGTCGCGATCCCGCGGCGGCTGGCCGCGGCCATGGGCACCGTCTGGTACGACCCGGTGGCCACCCTCGGCTGGCTCGCCGCGGCCACCGAGCGGGTGTTGCTGCTCAGCCATGTGGCGGTCGCCGCGCTGCGCCATCCGCTGCTGACCGCCAAGCAGTACGCCACGCTCGACCACCTCTCCGGCGGCCGGCTGATCCTCGGGGTCGGGGCCGGGCACGTCCGGGAGGAGTTCGAGGCGCTGGGGGTGGACTTCGCCCGGCGCGGGGCGCTGCTGGACGAGACGGTCGACGCGCTGAAGGCGGCGCTGGGGCCGGAGGAGTTCCCCGACTTCCGCGGCGAGCGGTTCGCCTTCAGCGGCCTCGGACAGGCCCCGCGCCCCGTCCAGACGCCGCGGCCCCCGCTGTGGGTCGGCGGCTCCTCGCCCGCCGCGGTGCGCCGGGCGGCGGTCCGGGGCGACGGCTGGCTGCCGCAGGGCGACCCACGGGACCGGCTGCCCGGCCAGATCGCCCGGCTGCGCGAGCTGCGGAAGGAAGCGTCCCAACACGATCGCGGCTGTGAGGAGCCCGCCGAGATCGGCGCGATCACCGAGCCGCTGTACGTGGGCGCGCCCGGCTGGGACGTGGGGCGCCGGACCCTGACCGGCGCGCCGGAACGGCTGGCCGAGAGCCTGCGCGCGTACGCCGCGATGGGGGTGGACCAGATCCAGGTGCGGTTCCGCTGCCGGGACCACACCGAACTGACCGACCAGATGGCGGCCTTCGCCGCCGATGTCGCTCCGCACCTCGATGACCAGGGATGACTAGGGAGATCGGAATGGGCAAGCTGGACGGGCGGGTCGTCATCATCACCGGGGCGGCGCGCGGACAGGGTGAGCAGGAGGCGCGGCTGTTCGCGGCCGAGGGCGCGCGCGTGGTCCTGGGCGACGTACTGGACGAGCCGGGCGAGGCGCTGGCCAAGGAGCTGGGGGAGTGCGCCCGCTTCGTCCATCTGGACGTGGGCCGCGAGGACGACTGGACCGCCGCCATCGCCGCCGCGAAGGACGCCTTCGGCTCGGTGGACGGCCTGGTCAACAACGCCGGGATCCTCCGCTTCAACGAGCTGGTGGGCACCCCGCTGGCCGAGTACCTGGAGGTGGTCCAGGTCAATCAGGTCGGCACGTTCCTGGGGATGCGGACGGTCGCGCCGGAGCTGGCGGCGGCGGGCGGCGGAACGATCGTGAACACCGCCTCGTACGTCGCCCTGTCCGGTATGCCCCTGCTCACCGCGTACGCCGCGACCAAGGCGGCGGTGGTGGGGATGACGCGGGTGGCCGCCATGGAGCTCGCGGACAAGGGCATCCGCGTCAACGCGATGTGCCCGGGCGCGGTCGACACCCCCATGACCAACCCGGCCCAGCTCGACCCGGAAGCCGACACCGCGGAGGCGACGGCGGCGGTCGACGAGCTCTACCGAAAGCTGGTCCCGCTGGGCCGGATCGGTCGCCCGGAAGAGGTGGCGCGGCTCGCGCTCTTCCTGTCCTCGGAGGACTCCTCGTACGTCACCGGCCAGCCGTTCGTCGTGGACGGCGGCTGGCTGACCGGCGTCTCGGTCTTCTAGTCCCGGCCGCTGGGCCGGCCCGGCTCCGGCCCTTGACGGTCCGTGCCCGCGGTGCCAGAGTCAATCAAAATCTGACGATCCGTCAGATCGACGTTCGTCTGAGGCGGTGAACCTCCATGGAATTCGGACTCTTCGTGCAGGGCTACGTCCCCGAGAGCCGACGCCGAACCGACCCCGAGGCCGAGCATCACGCGCTCGTCGAGGAGACCGAGTACGTCATCCAGGCCGACCGGTCGGGCTTCAAGTACGTATGGGCCTCCGAGCATCACTTCCTGGACGAGTACTCCCACCTCTCCGCGAACGACGTCTTCCTCGGCTATCTCGCCCACGCCACCGAGCGCATCCACCTCGGCTCCGGCATCTTCAATCCCTTGCCGCAGGTCAACCACCCGGTGAAGGTGGCCGAGAAGGTCGCGATGCTCGACCATCTCTCCGGCGGCCGGTTCGAGTTCGGCTCGGGCCGGGGCGCGGGCAGCCACGAGATCCTCGGCTTCCTGCCGGGCGTGACCGATATGAACGCCACCAAGGAGATCTGGGAAGAGACGATCGCCGAGTTCCCCAAGATGTGGCTGCAGGACGAGTACCAGGGCTTCACCGGCAAGCACTGGTCGCTGCCGCCGCGCAAGGTGCTGCCCAAGCCGTACGGGGCCGCCCACCCGGCGATGTGGTACGCGGCTGGATCGCCGCCCTCGTACGCGATGGCGGGCAAGAAGGGCCTCGGCGTGCTCGGCTTCTCCATCCAGAAGGTCTCCGACATGGAGTGGGTCCTCGACTCCTACAAGAACGCGATCAAGGAGGCCGAGCCGGTCGGCGGCTTCGTCAACGACAACGTGATGGTCACCTCGACCGCGATCTGCGCCGAGACCCACGCCAAGGCCGTCGAGGTCGCGCTCGGCGGCGGGCTCAACTACCTGCAGTCGCTGCTCTTCCGCTACCACGACACCTTCCCCCGCCCGGAAGGCATCCCGCAGTGGCCCGAACTGCTGCCGGAGTACACCGAGGAGATCATCGAACTCCTCATCGCCGAGGAGCTGATGATCTGCGGCGACCCGGACGAGGTCTTCCGCCAGTGCAAGCGGTGGGAGCAGGCCGGGGCCGACCAGCTGTCGTTCGGGCTGCCGATCGGGATCGGCTACGAGGACACGATGAACACGATCAAGCTCATCGGCGAGCACGTCATCCCGAAGATCGACACCGATCCGGTGCACCGCACGACCCGCTTCCGCCAAGCCGTCACCCAGTAGCCGCACAGGCCGTCACGCAGTGGCCACAGGCCACAGGCCACAGGCCACCGGTCACAGGCCACCGGTCACAGGCCACAGACACCAGCCGCAGCCGCGAGAAGGGACCTGAACCCGTGCTCGACCACCTGATCAAGGGCGCCACCGTGGCGGACGGCACCGGCGCGCCCTCATACGTCGCCGACGTCGGCATCCGGGACGGCCGGATCGTGGCCATCGCCGAGCCCGGGGCCGTCACCGAACCGGCCCGGTCCACCGAGGACGCCACCGGGCTCGTCCTCGCGCCCGGATTCGTCGACCCGCACACCCACTACGACGCCCAGCTGTTCTGGGATCCGTACGCCACCCCGTCCATGAACCACGGCGTGACCACCGTGGCCGGCGGCAACTGCGGTTTCACCCTCGCCCCGCTCAACCCCGACCGGCCCGGCGACGCCGACTACACCCGGCGGATGATGAGCCGGGTCGAGGGCATGTCGCTGGTGGCGCTGGAGCGGGGGGCGCCCTGGAACTGGCACAGCTTCGGCGAGTACCTGGACGCGCTGGAGGGCCGGATCGCCGTCAACGCGGGCTTCATGGTGGGGCACTGCGCACTGCGCCGCCATGTGATGGGCGAGGACGCGATCGGCGGACAGCCCAGCCCCGCGCAGCTGGAGGAGATGCTGCGGCTCTTCCACGAGGCGATGGACGCGGGGGCGTGGGGGCTGTCCACCACCCAGTCCTCCACCCACTCGGACGGGGACGGCCGGCCGGTCGCCTCCCGCCATGCCCGGCCCGGGGAGCTCCTGGCGCTCTCCCGTGCCGTCGGCGACCACGAGGGGACGCAGATCGAGGCGATCGTGGCGGGTTGTCTCGACCAGTTCGCCGACGAGGAGATCGAGCTGCTGGTGGACATGAGCGCGGCCGCCGGCCGCCCGCTCAACTGGAACGTGCTGACCATCGACGCGGCCGTCCCGGAGCGGGTGCCGCGCCAGCTCCAGGCCAGCGAACGCGCCCGTAAGGCGGGCGGCAGGATCGTCGCCCTCACGATGCCGATCCTCACCCCCATGAACATGTCGCTCGGCACCTTCTGCGCGCTCAACCTCATCCCGGGCTGGGGCGACATCCTGGGGCTGCCCGTCCCGGAACGGATCGCGGCCCTCCGCGACCCGGCCGTACGGGAGGAGATGCTGCGCCGCGCGAGCAGCCCCGAGGCCGGGGTCTTCCGGCGGCTCACCCACTTCGGCCGTTACGTCATCGGCGACACCTACAGCGAGGCCAACGCCGGGCTGACCGGGCGCGTCGTCCGCGACATCGCCGCCGAGCGCGGACAGGAGGCGTTCCACTGCCTGGTGGAGATCTGCGCGGCGGACGAGATGCGTACGGTGCTGTGGCCGATGCCGACCGACAACGACCCGGCCAGCTGGCGCCTGCGACGGGAGACCTGGGAGCACGAGGACGTCATGCTCGGCGGCTCCGACGCCGGGGCCCATCTGGACCGGATGTGCGGCGCCCCGTATACCACCCGGTTCATCGGCGACTGTCTGCGCGGACGGAAGCTGGTCGGCCTGGAGCGGGCGGTACGGATGCTGACGGACGATCCGGCGCGGCTGCTCGGGCTGCGCGAACGCGGCCGGATCGCCGAGGGCTACCACGCCGACCTGGTCCTCTTCGACCCCGACCGGATCGACGCGGGCCAGGCGCGGCTGGTCCACGACCTGCCGGGCGAGAGCCCCCGGCTGGACTCGCGCGCGACGGGGATCGTGAGCGTCCGGGTGGGCGGCGCGGAGACCATCCGGGACGACGAGATCACCGGCGCGGTGCCGGGGAAGGTGCTCCGGTCGGGCCGCGACACGGAGACGGTGAGCACGAGGGGTTGAGGCGGTGACCCGCACGGCGGCCGGGCCTGGTGGAGGCGGCTCCCTCACGGGCCGGGCCGCCCTGGTCACGGGGGGTTCACGGGGCATCGGGCTGGCCGTCGCGGAGGCGCTGACGGCGGACGGCGCGGCGGTGTGCGTCACGGCGCGGGACCCGAGGGGGCTGGCCGACGCCGTACGCCGCCTCGGCCCGCGCGCCATCGGCTGCCCGGGGGACGTGGCCGACCCGGCCCATCTGTCGGCGGCGGTGGCCCGCACCCTGGCCGAGTTCGGCCGCCTCGACATCCTGGTCAACAACGCCGCGACCAACGCCCCGTTCGGCCCGCTGATGGCCGTGGACCCGCTCGCCTGGCGCACGGCCTTCACGGTCAACGTGGAGGCCCCGCTGCGGCTGGCCCAGGCGGCCTGGCGGGCCTGGATGCGCGACCACGGCGGGGCGGTCGTCAACATCTGCACCGAGGGCACCCACGGCGTCGGCCCGGACGTCGGCGCCTACGGCACCACCAAGACGGCCCTCCTCCGCCTCACCCGCCAGCTCGCCGGAGAACTGGCCCCCGCCGTCCGCGTCAACGCCGTCTCCCCGGGCCTGGTCCGCACCGAGATGGCCCGCTTCGTCTGGGAGCCCGGCGAACAGGAGATCGCCGCGACGCTCCCGCTGGCCCGTATCGGCGAACCGGAGGACGTGGCGCGCGCGGTCCGCTGGCTGGTCTCGGACGAGGCGTCCTGGATCACCGGCACGGACCTGGTGGTCGACGGCGGCCGCCGCGTCCGCGCGGCACGCCGCATCGACTGACCGGACACATGGCCCCCTGTTCCTCGACGTCCCCCGACCAGGGGCAGCCCTGTATTCGCTAGACGAGACGCAACGTAGCGTCTACGCTAGCCGCCATGACACTCACTCACACCCTTGCCGACCCCCGGGTCGAGAACGCCATCAGCCGCATGTTCACGCTGGCCGAGCAGGATGAGACCGCCCAGGCGCAGCTGCCGCCCGGCGCGCTGGAAACGATGGCTCCGCAGGAACTCGCCGACGCTGCGGCCGGGATCTATATGCCGATCTCCGCCGATGGCGGGAAGCTGCTCTACAACCTGGTGCGCGCCATCCGCCCGGCCACGGTGGTCGAGTTCGGCATGTCCTACGGGATCTCCACGCTCCATCTGGCCGCCGCCGTGCGGGACAACGGCACCGGACGGGTCGTCACCACGGAAATGAGCAAGGAGAAGATCGCCGCGGCCCGCCGCACCTTCACCGAGACCGGTCTTGACGACCTGATCACCGTGCTGGAGGGGGACGCCCGGGAGACCCTCGCCGACCTCGAGGGTCCCCTGGAACTGGTCCTGCTCGACGGCTGGAAGGACCTGTGCCTGCCCGTGCTGCGGATGCTCGAACCGAGCCTGCGGCCCGGCGCCCTCGTCGTGGCCGACGACATCGACCAGTTCGAGGGCCCCATGCGGCCGTACCTCGACTACGTACGCGACCCGGCGAACGGCTACCAGAACGTCAGCTTCCCCATCGAGGACGGCATGGAGATCAGCTGCCGCCTCTGACACCGCCCGCCGCGCCGCGCGGTCAGGAAGCCGTCAGCGCTCGCCCAGCCAGATCGGGTTCGTCATCGCCGCCATCGGGCCCGGTATGCCCGATGCCCCGCCGTCCGCCGGGGCATGGCGGATCTCGGCGCGGACATACGCCGCGTAGGACGCCGTCGTACGCCATTCGGCGGTGAGCTCGCCGGAGGCGGGGACCGGCGTTCCGTAGAGCTGGCCCTGGTCGGTGATGAACCGCACCGAGCAGTCCGGGCCCGCGCCGGAGACCTTCAGGCGGACCGTGACCTCCTCCGCGCCGCCGACCTTCAGACGCTCGCCGATTCCGGCGTGCTTGCCGCGTCCGCCGACCGCCTCGAAGGTGAGGTCGATCTTGGAAGACTCCGCGATCCAGCTGCGGCCGGCCCGGATGCTCTCCTGGATGGCGGTGCGGGAGAGGTCGTCGGCGAGCACCACTGTCTGGGGCAGGCCGACGACCTGGGGCTCGCGGTGGGCGTCGCTGTGGCCGACGGCGGGCAGCCAGCGGCCGTCGCCACGGGAGGCGGCCACCAGCGTGTTGTCCCACTCGGAGATCGTGATCTCGTCGTCGGGGGTGAAGTCCGCGTTCCACACCTCGACCGCGTCGGCCTCGTTGAAGCCGAACTTCCAGTTGCAGCCGACACAGGTGCCGTGCGGATGGGCCGGGATCACCAGGCCGCCGGCCTGCCGGACCTTGCGGGCGAACTGGCCGAAGCGGTTGTCCCGGGCGCGGTAGCGCCAGTCGATGAAGACGCCGGGGTCGGTGCCGAGGGCGACCACGTGGCCATTGCGCGTGGTGATCTCCTCGCCGGTGAGGATCAGCAGGTCATCGCCCCACAGACCCTCGAACGCGGCATGCGCCGAGGTGGTGTTGTGCTCGGTGGTGGTGATGAAGTCCAGCCCCGCGGCACGGGCGGCGGCGACCAGCTCGGCCGGGGTGCGCTTGCCGTCGGAGTGCACGGTGTGCAGATGCGAGTCGCCCCGGTACCAGGCGCGGCCCCGGCCCTTCGCGCGCTGCGGCGGGTAGACCGGTTTCGGCGTGGTGCCGGGCGCGCCGTACCGCAGTGTGACGGTGACCTTGTAGTCCAGGCCCTGCGGGGCGACCGTGTACGGCCCCAGCACGATATGCCAGGTGCCCGCCTTGACCGGACCCGCCAGATAGCCGGGGGTGGCCTCCTCGGCGCTGATGGCGAACTCCGTACGGGCCCCGCCGGACCAGCCGCGGAAGCCTCGGCCGCCCAGCTCCGTACCGCGCTCGTCGAAGATGCCGATGTCGCAGGCGTTGCCCTGCGTGCCGGCCGGGACGGTCGGCTTGTCGTACGCGTACGACACGGCGATCTCGCGCACTCCGCGCTCCACCTCGACCGGTACGTAGACGAAGTCGGCCGCGCCGGTGGACAGATGGCCGCTGAGGGTCCTGGTCTGCTCAGGACCGTCGGCCGTGTCCGCCGCGTCGGCCTGGGTGAAGGTCATGGGATCGAGTGTCAGCACACCCGCCGCGCCCGCAAGCGCGGAGAGCCTGAGTACATCGCGTCGCTGCATGAGGTGCCCCCCAGAGTCGAGAGTGCCGTCCGACACCCGCGTGACACCGTTGTACGCGTGGGTGACACGCGCGGAAAGCCCTGTGGATAACTCCATGGCGGAGAGGGAACGGACGACCCCGCCCCGGCCCCGCCACTCCCGCCCGGCGATCCGCGCCGCCGCCAAGTCCGGTCCGGGCGACGGCCGTCGGCGCCCACTGCGTGTAGCCCGCACGTTCCACCGCGCCGTATTCCCGTCCACCGCCCGCGGCCGCCGTGATCAGACCCACAAAACCGCAGGCCCGGGCCGTCTGGCGGTGTCCCACACCGCTCGTATGCTCGGAGGATGACCACGAGCGCGCAGGGAAACGAACCGGATGCCCCGACTGGCTCCGCCGCCCCCACAGCCAACGCGATGCGCCGTGCGCTCAAGCGCGCCCGCGACGGCGTGGCGCTGGACACCGCCGAGGCGGCGGTGCTGCTCCAGGCGCGCGGTGACGACCTGCGGGAGCTGATGGCCTCCGCCGCCCGGGTCCGCGACGCGGGCCTGGAGGCGGCCGGCCGCCCCGAGGTCATCACCTACTCGCGCAGCGTCTTCGTCCCGCTCACCCGGCTGTGCCGGGACAAGTGTCACTACTGCACCTTCGCGACCGTCCCCGGCAAGCTGCGCCGCGCGGGCCATGGGATGTTCATGTCGCCCGACGAGGTTCTGGACATCGCCCGCCGGGGCGCCGAAATGGGCTGCAAGGAAGCGCTGATCACCCTCGGCGACCGTCCCGAGGACCGCTGGCCCGAGGCGCGCGAATGGCTGGAGGCCGAGGGGTACGACGACACCATCGCGTACGTACGGGCCATGGCCATCCGCATCCTGGAGGAGACGGGCCTGCTGCCCCACCTCAACCCCGGCGCGCTGACCTGGACCGACTTCCAGCGGCTCAAGCCGGTCGCCCCCTCCATGGGCATGATGCTGGAGACCACCGCCGAGCGGCTGTGGAGCGAGCCCGGCGGCCCCCACTACGGCTCGCCCGACAAGGAGCCCGCGGTGCGGCTGCGGGTGCTGGAGGACGCCGGGCGCAGCTCCGTCCCGTTCACCAGCGGGCTGCTGATCGGGATCGGCGAGAACCATGAGGAGCGGGCCGAGTCGCTGTTCGCGCTGCGCCGCGTCTCCCGTTCGTACCACGGCATCCAGGAAGTCATCGTCCAGAACTTCCGCGCCAAGCCGGACACCGCCATGCGCGGGATGCCGGACGCGGAGCTGGACGACCTGGTGGCCACCGTCGCCGTCGCCCGCCACATCCTGGGCCCGTCCGCCTGCATCCAGGCGCCGCCCAACCTGGTGGACGCGGAGTACGAGCAGCTCATCGGGGCCGGTATCGACGACTGGGGCGGCGTTTCCCCGCTCACCCCTGACCACGTCAACCCCGAGCGCCCCTGGCCCCAGGTGGACGAGCTGGCCGAGCGCTCCGCGGCCGCCGGTTTCCGGCTGCGCGAACGGCTCGCGGTCTACCCCGAGTACGTCCAGCGAGGCGAGCCCTGGCTGGACCCCCGGCTGCTGCCGCATGTGACCGCCCTCGCCGACCCCGGGACCGGCCTGGCCCGCGAGGACGCGATCCCCACCGGGCTGCCCTGGCAGGAGCCTGACGAGGCGTTCAGCGCCTCCGGCCGCACCGATCTGCACCGCTCCATCGACACCGAGGGCCGCACCGGTGACCGCCGTGAGGACTTCGACGAGGTCTACGGCGACTGGGAGGCGCTGCGCGAGGCCGCAGCCCCCGGTATGGCACCGTCCCGCGTCGACACCGACGTCAAGGCCGCGCTGGCCCAGGCGGCCGACGACCCGACCCGGCTGACCGACCCCGAGGCGCTGGCCCTGCTCCACGCCGAGGGTCCGGCGCTGGACGCCCTGTGCCGCATCGCCGACGATCTGCGCCGGGCGACCGTCGGCGACGACATCACCTACATCGTCACCAGGAACATCAACTTCACCAATGTCTGCTACACCGGCTGCCGCTTCTGCGCCTTCGCCCAGCGCCGCACCGACGCGGACGCCTACACCCTCTCCCTGAACCAGGTCGCCGACCGCGCCCAGCAGGCGTGGGACGTGGGCGCGGTGGAGGTCTGCATGCAGGGCGGAATCCACCCGGATCTGCCCGGCACCGCGTACTTCGACATCGCACGCGCCGTCAAGGAGCGCGTGCCCGGCATGCATGTCCATGCCTTCTCCCCGATGGAGGTCGTCAACGGCGCGACCCGTACGGGCATGTCCATCCGCGAATGGCTGACGGCGGCGCGCGAGGCGGGCCTGGACACCATCCCCGGCACGGCCGCCGAGATCCTGGACGACGAGGTGCGCTGGGTCCTCACCAAGGGCAAACTGCCGACGGCCACCTGGGTCGAGGTCGTCAAGACGGCGCATGAGCTGGGCATCCGGTCCTCGTCCACGATGATGTACGGCCATGTGGACCAGCCCCGCCACTGGCTGGCCCATCTGCGGCTGCTCGCGGAGATCCAGCAGGAGACGGGCGGCTTCACCGAATTCGTCACCCTCCCCTTCATCCACACCAACGCCCCCGTCTACCTCGCCGGTATCGCCCGCCCCGGCCCAACCACCCGCGACAACCGCGCCGTCACGGCCATGGCGCGGATCCTGCTCCACCCCCACATCCCCAACATCCAGACCAGCTGGGTGAAGCTGGGCACGGAGGGCGCCGCCGAGATGCTCCGCTCCGGCGCCAACGACCTGGGCGGCACCCTTATGGAGGAGACCATCTCCCGTATGGCGGGCTCCTCCTACGGCTCGTACCGCTCCATCCAGGACCTGGTGGGCATCGCCGAGCTGGCCGGCCGCCCGGCCCGCGCCCGCACCACCACCTACGGCCCCGTCCCCGAGGACCGCCAGGCCGCCGCCCTCGCCTCGGACGGCCATCTGCCGGAGCTGCTCCCGGTGCTGGGGGACTGACCCCGGCGCACGGTTCGCGGGCGCCCCGCGCGGATACGCCGCCAGGGGAAGCGGGGGGGAAGGGGCACCCATGGCCGGGTTCAGACCTGCCCGGTGAAGCATCACGCGGGCGGAGTTGTCGTCCCTGGGGGAGACGGCTCCGCATGTGGTGCGGGACTCGCCCGGATACCCGGGGCCGACCCCACCCTGTTCGCAGCCCTCCGCGCGCCGCTCGCCGAGCTCCGGGCGAGTCCGGAGCACGGCCGGACGGCGCTCGGATAAGGGCTTTCGGCGCGCGGCCGACATTCGGTGAGGGAATTCGCATTCTCGGAATGCGACCGTCCGTCGTCTTCTCCGTGATGACGCCTTCACAATCCGCGGCGGCCAAGAGGCGATCATTAGGTGTCCATTACAGTTCGAAGGCAGTTCAGGGCCATTCACGCACGCGAAGAAAAGAGGCATGGGTCGTGACCGCAACCGCCAGCGCAGCGACCGGCGTATGGGGCCGCGCCGAACAGCAGGACTTCCGCAGCCGGGTGCGTGGCTGTCTGCTCGGCGGCGCCATCGGGGACGCGCTGGGGGCGGCCGTGGAGTTCGCCTCCCTGGACGAGATCAGGGCGGCACACGGACCCGAGGGTGTGACGGACTTCCTGCCCGCCTATGGCGGCCGCGGACGGGTCACCGACGACACCCAGATGACGCTGTTCACCGTGGATGGACTGATACGGGCACAGGTGCGCCGCGACACCGGGGCCTGGCACCCGCCCACCGACATCCACTCCGCCCACCGCCGCTGGTACTCCACCCAGCGCGACTGGGGCCCCGATGAGCGCCGTAAGGACGCCGGCTGGCTGGCCCGCGAGGAGTGGCTGTACGCCCAGCGGTCCCCGGGCCGGGCCTGTATCACCGGGCTCGCCGACGAGACCATGGGCACCCTGGAGCGGCCCAAGAACCCCGACTCCAAGGGATGCGGCGCCGTGATGCGCTCCGCGCCCTTCGGACTGCTGGTGGGCTGGGAGCCGCAGCTGGTCTTCCAGCTGGCCATCGAGTGCGCGGCCCAGACCCACGGCCACCCCACCGGCTATCTCTCGGCCGGTGCCTTCGCCCTCGTCGTGCACGGCCTGGCGCGCGGCGAGGCGCTGGACGGAGCCGTCCAGCGCGCCCTCGCCCATCTGGCCACCCGCCCCGGCCACGAGGAGACCACGAACGCGCTGTGGCACGCCCTCGGCGCCGTACGGCAGGGCCTGCCGACCCCCGACCGCGTCGCGTCGCTCGGCGAGGGCTGGACCGGTGAGGAGGCGCTGGCGATGGGCCTGTACTGCGCGCTGGTCGCCGAGGACGTCCGCCATGGGCTGCTGCTCGCGGTCAACCACGGCGGGGACAGCGACTCCACGGCGGCCATCTGCGGCAATCTGCTGGGCGCGCTGCACGGCGAGACGGCGCTGCCGCCCGCCTGGCTGGCGGAGGTCGAGGGGCGCGGCACGATCCTGGAGCTGGCCGACGACTTCGCCATGGAGATGACCCAGGGCCCGGCCCTGCACGGCCCCGGCAGCTCCTCCCCGGCCTGGCTCACCCGCTACCCGCGCGCGTAGGTCCGCTCCGGCCGCCGCCGCGCCGCGTCCGTCCGCTGCCGCCCCAGGGTCCCGATGCCCTCCCAGGGACGCCATGGACGCCTTAGGGCGCGCACGGTCAGATACGCGGCCACGCCCAGGAAGGCGACGCCGATCAGCGGATAGACGGCGGTGAGCAGCATCTGGGCGGGGTTCTGGTGGAGCTCCACCCGGGCCGGCCGGCTGTGGGGCGCGTACCAGACCATGAAGGAGCAGAACAGCAGCCCGGTCACCACCGTGCACGCCGTCCAGGCCGCGGTGCGCCGCCGCACCGCCTCCACCGCGAGCAGCAGGACCATCGGGACGGCCCACACCCAGTGGTGCGACCAGGAGACCGGGCTGACCATGAGGGCGGTCACCGCGCAGGTCAAGGCGGCCCAGGCGCGGGCGTTCGGCAGGCGGCTGTCGTCGGTCAGCTGGGCGGCCACCGCCGTGGCCAGGCCCACCAAGCCGACCAGCGCGGCCGCCGCGAGCCACCACATGCCCGGGTCGGGGGTGTGCAGCACACGGGCGAGGGCGCCCTTGAGGTTCTGGTTGCCCGCGCCCTCGACATCGCCGGGGCGGTCGGTCGCGAAGACGACCTCGGTCCAGAAGCGCCGGGAGTCGTGCGGCAGCGCCAGGGCCGAGAACGCGACCGTAAGGACGAAGGCGGCGGTCGCTACGGCCGCGCGCCGCAGATGGTCGTTGAGGAAGCGCGGTGGTGGCGGGCCGCTTCCGTGCCCGGCGCGGCTGCGGGCCGCCCGCGCCGCCCGCAGCCGCCGGAGGCCGAGGAAGAGCCCGGCCAGCCCCAGGAAGACCACGAAGAGCCCCGGGGTGAGCTTGATCCCGGTGGCGATGCCCGTCCCGACCCCCGCCCAGCGGTGGCCCGCCCGGCGGGTCAGATCCCCTAGCACCAACGCCGTGACCAGCAGATTGATCTGCCCGTAGCGCAGGGTCGTCCACACCGGCTCGCACCACACCCCGACGGCGGCCAGGGCCAGGACGGCGGCCGGTCGCGGCACCCGCGCGGGCAGTCCTATCAGCCGCAGCGACAGATGGGCCACGGCGACCATCAGGACGAGGTTGACGGCCGTCCCGAAGGTCCGCAGGACGCCCGTGCTCATCACGGTCAGCGGGGTGAAGAGCAGCGCCGCGAACGGCGGATAGGTATTGGGGAGATTGTGCTCGGTCGCCCGCATGTCATACAGATCCATCGCATCGCGTACGGTCCATCCCTCGGCGCGATAGACCAGCAGATCGACCATCGACACCTGGGCGGCCCGCTGCGCGATCCAGAACCCGGTGAAGGAGAGCAGGCAGAAGACCGCCGCGCACAGGAGCGGTCGGCGCAGTACGAGGGCGCGGGCCCGGTGGATCCGGGAGTCGGTGATCGTCTGGGTGGCGGTCACGGGGGCTCCAGAGGTCCTTGAGGACGGCGGCTCGGCGGGGGCGGGGCGAGTCGGGTCCGGGTGGTGCGGTCGGTGCGGTTGGTGCGTTCGGTGACAAGTGGGCTCGGACGGCCGACCATAGTACGTTCCGGATGCGAACCGCTGGTGAGCAAAAGGTTGCCTGGACAGGCGGGATCTCCCCATCGCCACCCCGGTCCCGCGTTCCGTTTCCGCCCCGTCGGGAACGGTCGGCCGTACGGTGGGCCGATGCCTGCCTCCGCCGCCGTCATACGTGATGCCACCCACGCCGACCTGGACGCCATCGCCGCGATCTTCGGCCACTACGTCACCGAGACCGTCGTCACCTTCGAGGAGACCCCGCCCACCGTCGAGGACTGGGCGCGGCGGCTCGCGGAGCTGACCGGCCGGGGCTTGCCGTTCCTGGTCGCCGAGGTCGACGACGGCCGTGCGGCCCCCGAAGACGACAGCCGTGCGGCCCCCGAAGCCGACGGCCGTACCGTCCCCGAAGATGACGGCCTTACGGTCGTCGGATACGCCTACGCCGGGCCCTGGCGTCCCAAGCCCGCGTACCGCCACACCGCCGAGGACGCCATCTACCTCGCCCCCGGCCGGACCGGCGCGGGGCTCGGGGCCGGGCTGCTCGACGCCCTGCTCACCCGCTGTGCCGAGGCGGGCGTACGGCAGGTCGTCGCGGTCATCGCCGACTCCGGCAGCGATGCCTCGGCCGCCCTGCACCGGCGCTTCGGCTTCCGCCCGGCGGGCCTGCTGGCCGGGGTGGGCCACAAGCACGGACGCTGGATCGATACCCACCTCATGCAGTGCGACCTGACGGCCCGCGCGGCGCGTCAATAGACGGCGCGTACCGACGAACAGACAGAACCGGGCCGCCGGTCACCCCGCACAGGGTGGTGACCGGCGGCCCGGGTCATGGCCGCCGCGCGGAAGTCGTCAGTCCGTGGCGCCCGCGACCGACTTGCGGTCGTCCGTGTCGCCCTGCTCCGGCACCGACAGCGCGGCACTCGCAGAACCCGGCCCGTCGTCATCCGAGTTGAGCGAGGCGAGGATGGCATCGCGCTCCGGGGTGTCCTCCGGCTTGAGGTAGCCGACGACGATGAAGAGCACGAGCGAGACCGCGAGCGGGATGGAGATCTGGTACTCCAGGTTCACGCCTCCGTCGATCGCGTCGTTGATCGGGTAGTTGACCAGGTAGAAGGCGATCAGGCCCATGGCCCAGCTGACCAGCGCCGCCGTCGGACCCGACTTGCGGAAGGTGGCCAGCATGCCGAGCATCAGCGGGATCGCGATCGGTCCCATGAGCCCGGCGACCCACTTGATCACGACGGTGATGATGTCCCCGAAGAAGTCCGAGTTGACCTGGGTGGCGATGGCCATCGACAGGGCGAGGAAGAGCAGCGTGGTGTAGCGGGCCGCGAGCAGCCCGGTGCGGGAGGACCATTCCCGTACCGACTTGAAGACGGCGGGCATGATGTCCCGGGTCACCACGGCCGCGATCGCGTTGGCGTCCGAGGAGCACATCGCCATGGTGTGCGAGAAGAAGCCGACGATCACCAGGCCCAGCAGACCGTGCGGCAGCAGGTGTTCGGCCATCTCCGCGTACGAGTCGGCGGGCTTGTCCGTCTTGATGATCAGCGGCGCGACCCACATGGGGAAGAACAGCACGAGCGGCCAGACGAACCACAGAATGGCCGACAGCCGGGCCGAGCGCTTGGCGGAGTGGGCGCTGTCGGTCGCCATATAGCGCTGTGCCTGGTTCCACATGCCGCCGTTGTACTCGAAGGTCTTGATGAAGAGGTACGCGAGCAGGAAGACCAGGGTGTACGGGCCGACGGTCGGCTGGTGGTGGCTGTCGGGGAGGTCGTCCCAGACGGTCCAGAGGGTGCTGAAGCCGTCCAGCTCGTTGAGTACGGCGATCAGCATCGAGATGCCCGCCACGAACTGGATGATGAACTGGCCGAGTTCGGTGAGCGCGTCGGCCCACAGCCCGCCGACGGTGCAGTAGACGGCGGTGACCGCGCCCGTGATCAGGATGCCCTGGTTGAGCGAGACACCGGTGAAGATGGAGAGCAGGGTGGCGATGGCCGCCCACTTGGCACCCACGTCCACGATCTTCAGCAGCACCCCGGACCAGGCCAGCGCCTGCTGCGTGGGCAGGTTGTAGCGGTTCTTCAGATATTCGAGCGGCGAGGCCACCCTGAGTTTGCTGCGCACCCGGTTCAGGCGCGGCGCGAAGAGGTTGGCGCCGATCGCGATGCCGATGGCGATGGGGAAGGACCAGGTGACATAGGAGGTGATGCCGTATTGGTAGGCGATGGCCGCGTATCCCGTGAACATCACCGCGCTGTAGCCGGACATGTGGTGCGAGATCCCGGACAGCCACCAGGGCATCTTGCCGCCCGCGGTGAAGAAGTCGCTGACGTTGTCCACACGCTTGTGGGACCAGAGGCCGATGCCGACCATGACACCGAAGTAGCCGATCAGTACAACCCAGTCGAGACTGTTCATGTCCCCTCCCAAGGGTCCGCCATATGAACGGGAGCGCACTCCGCCGCGACGTTCGTCATGGGCGGTTCCCCCGAGCGGGAGCGGGGTACTTCCGGGATTGAACCGCTCGTTCGGGTGACCGGTCAAGGGTTCTATAGGTCACGAATGTGAACGCAGATCAGAAAGAAGAACGAATTTACCGTTTCTTGACCTGACGGGGCGTTGTCGTTCGCATGCCTGTACGCCCACGATGAGCGGGCACTTCGTCAGACGCACGCCCACCGATCGCTGGGTCGTACGGGAGCGGGATCCCGAAAGGCCGGACAGGAGTCGCGCTAACGCATCAGTTCACCGGCGTTCACCAGCAGCGACTGCCCGGTGATCGCCCGGGCCCGGTCGGAGGCCAGGAACGCCGCGGCCTCCGCCACGTCGCCGTCCGTCGCCAGCTCCGGCAGGGCCATCCGGTCGGTGAGCCGGCTCAGCACCTCGGCCTCGCCCACGCCCTCGGTCTGCGCGGTGAAGGTCACATACGCCTGCACCGGCGGCCCCCACATCCAGCCGGGCTGCACGGTGTTGACCCGTATCCGGTGCGGACCCAGCTCACGCGCGAGCGCGTACATGGCGGAGGTCAGCGCGCCCTTGGAGGCGGCGTAGGCGGTCTGGCGCAGCTCGGTGGGGGCGGCGGACGACGACTGGGTGCCGATCAGCACGACCGACCCGCCGTTCCGCTTCAGCGCGGGCAGACAGGCGCGGGTCATCCGGAGCGTCCCGAACAGATTGATGTCCACCACCCGCGCCCAGGAGGCGAAGTCGGCGTCCTCAAGCCCGCCGAAGTGGCTGTCCAGCGCGGCCACATGGACCACGGCGTCGATCCCGCCGAAGCGGTCGAGGGCGAGCGCGGCGAGCGCCTCGCACTGCGCCTCGTCCGCGATGTCGGTGGGCCGCCAGGCGGTGTGCTCACCGCCCGGATCGACCTCCTCCGCCACCTTCGGCAGCCGCTCCTCGGTCCGCGCCCCTAACACCACCCGGGCCCCGTCCCGGACGCACGCGGCCACCACCCGGGCTCCCAGCCCGGGGCCGACCCCGGAGACGACGACGGTCTTGCCCTGCAGCGGCATGGCGATCCCTCCCGTATCTGGCGTCGCGTCAGGTTAGGGGCGCGGCCGTGAGATGGCCAGAGCGCTGCCGGCCCCGTTTCGCCGTCCGATTCCGCGCACTTGATTCGTACGCACCCCTCCCCAACTGACGTCACGTCAGCTACACCTGAGGGACATGACGAGCGACGCGTACGCGGAACTGGCCTCCGTCGGCCCGTACGGGGTGCGTCCGGGCCATGCCTTGATCACCCTGGTCGAGCCGCACCCGGGCCATGAGTACGCCTACAACCGCTGGTACGAGGACGACCACTTCATCGCGGGCGCGATGGCCATGCCCTGGATGTACGCGGGCCGCCGCTGGGTCGCCACCCGTGAGCTGCAACTGCTGCGCTACCCCGAGAAGTCGGCGATCGCCCAGCCGGTGACCGCCGGCTGCTATCTCTCCGTCTACTGGCTCACCGAGGGGCGCTACGCGGACCACATGCGGTGGACGGTCGGCATCAACAAGCGGCTCCTGCGAGACGGGCGGGTCTACCAGGACCGTACGCACATCTTCACGGCCTTCCAGGACCACGAGGCCACCGTCTACCGGGACGGGGCGGCCGGGCCGCGTGACCACCACGCGCTGGACCACCCCTACGCCGGGCTGGCACTGGAGGTGATCGAGAGCGAGGGCCCGGAGCAGCGGGAGGAACTGCTCGCATGGCTCCGATCCAGACATCTGCCGCGCCGGCTCGCGGGCTCGCCCGCCGCGATGGTGACGGTCTTCCGGCCGACCCCGCTGCCCTCGGACCGGATGTCGTATGTGAAGCAGGTCGAGGGGGTCGACACCCGGCTGACCCTGCTCTGGTTCCTGGAGGCCGACCCCCGGGAATGCTGGGACCCCTGTTTCACCGGTCTGGACGGTGAAGTGGCCGATGCCGGTCTCGGCCGGGTGGAATTCATGGCGCCGTTCATTCCGACGATTCCCGGTACGGACCAATACGTGGCGGAACTCCGCTGAAGCGGCGATGCGGGAAAGCGCCGGAAACGGCAAGAGCCCTCTCGGCAGGGACGGCGACCGGTCGAGAGGGCTCGGATGCGGGCTTGGCGCTCCGCGCCGCCGACCGCGTTACCGCGGCCGGGTGTTGCGGAGATCAGTCGAGGTCGAAGGCGCCTCGGCTGACGTCGGACACAAAGGCCGACCACGATGCGGGGGCGAAGTTGAGCGTCGGTCCCTGCGGGTCCTTGGAGTCGCGCACGGCGATCTCGCTGATGACCGGGGAGGAGATTTCCACGCAAGCGCCGTTTCCGGCCGAGTACGAGGATTTCACCCACATGCTCGTCTTTCCCTGCTGAATGGACACGATTGCTCCGATGCGTTGTGTAGATGAGACGCACCCCCGATTGGAGGCGTCACCGACGTTACTCGGCAACATCGTCTGGAAAGCGGGCCATTCACTCGACCGGATGGCATATTCCCGTGGCCCCTTCCGCGACGAGGCGCGGAGGTGTAGCCTCCGCCCTTCGCCGTTCGCGCCGGAGCGTTTCCGTCCCCCTTCAGTCCGCCGGGGCCGCCTCGCTCTCCTCCTGGTGTCTGCGGGCGTGCTCCTGGGCCATCTCGGTGATGAACTGGCGGCTCTGATCCGCGTTCAGCGCCTGGGCCCGCAGATGCTCGTACATCATGCTGTAGCTCTGCACATCGCTGAGCTTCTCCAGATACAGGTCGCTGGTGACGCCCTCGAGATAGACGACGCTGGTGTCCGACTCGTCCGAGAACTCCAGGATGGTGAACTGCCCGCTCATCCCCGGATGCGACCCCATGTCGAAGGGCAGCGCCTGCACCGTCACATGGGGCTCATGGCTCATCCGGACCAGATAGTCCAGCTGATCGGCCATGATCTTGGAATTGCCGACCACCCGCCGCATCGCCGCCTCGTCCACGACCGCCCACAGCCGCAGCGGGGCCAGCGGATCGGTGATCCGCTCCTGGCGCCTGAGCCGGACCTGCACCCGCTGGGCGATCTGGTCCTGTGGGGCTTCCGGCAGGGCGCCGCTGATCACCGCCTCCGCGTACTCCGGAGTCTGCAAGAGGCCGGGCATCACCTGGGGTTCGTAGACCCGCAGCGACGCCGCGTCCGTCTCGAAGCCGATGTAGACGCTGTACGGCACATCGCCGAAGGCGTTCCACCAGCCCTGCTGGCGCGACTCCTTCGCCATTTGCATCAGGGAATCGACCAGCGCCTTGTCCTCCACCTTGTAGGTGCGGCACAGGTCGCGCACATCGCGCTGGCTGATGCTGCGGCGTCCGTTCTCCAGTCGGCTGATCTTCGACTGGGAGACCATCAGCTCCTCCGCCACCTCCTCCGCCGTCATGCCCTTCTCCTGGCGGAGCCTGCGCAGTTCCTGGCCCAACCGGCGTCGCCGGACAGTGGGGCCGACGTTCGATGTCACGGGACGTGCACCTCCGGCTTCGTACTGCTGATTTATGCTGCTCAGCAGCCTGCCACTACCGGACGGGGCCGCGCTGGGAAATGGCCGCACAAGGGCGGCCGCACAACGGTGGGCGAACGCGCGCGCGGGGCGGTGGGACGGCCGGTCGTCCAAATCGGCCGTCCCACCACCCCGCGCGCTTCAGCGGCTCCCGAACCGGGTCGGTGGGGACTGCGGTGCGGTCGGTGGAGCGTCAGTGGTGCTCGGCGCTGCTCGGAGCCGGACGGTGGCGCTCCGCCCCGGACGGTGCCGGGAGCGGTGTCCGCCGCCCCGCTAACGGGCTGCTGGTGCGTTCGACGGGCTGGGTGGTGCGTACTGGTGCGATGGCGCCCCGAAGGGGCCTCAGCGCGCTCCGACGCGGGCCATGCTCCCGCGACGGGACGGCTGCGCCGGAACGCCGGCCGCGGGCTCCGCCGCGGCGCGCGTGCCCGGCTGTCGGCCTGGGCCCGCGGCCGGTGCGCGCCGTGGCTGCGCCGCGACACCGTTCTGCACGTCCATCACGGCGTGCGCCACGAGACCGCCCATCGGGTCGTGCCGGATCAGATCCCGGAGCCTGGAGCGCGAGGAACGCCCCTCGTTCCCGGGATACAGGTGCTTGCCGAGCCCGACCGCGTGGGCCAGGGCGGCGAGCGCCGCGGTCCGCGGGTCCGGCGGTACGCCGGTGCGGATCGCGCTGTCCAGCCGGGCCCTGATCTCCCGGCTGATCGCCGTGTCCGTCGCCTGGTAGCGAGTCGTCGGCAGTACGCCACACATCTGGCCCGCGACGGCATGCACCATGCCGCAGCGCTCCAGGTGCGTGAGGTACGTCTGGCGCAGCCCCAGTCGGGGCCCGCCGATCCAGTGGACCGCGCGCACCGGGCTGCCGCGTCGGCGCAGCAGTTCCAGCGCGGAGTCCAGAGTCGGATCTCCGGTCGGCCGTGGCAGCACCACGGCGATACGATCCCCGTCAGGGGCTATCCGTCCGGCCAGAGCCAGCTCTACTAGCTGTGCCCCGGCAAGACCGAGGTCAAGCGACTGCGGCTGCGCCGTGGTACCCGTGGTCGGGTCCAAAGCGAGCAGCAGAAGCTCCTCCGGAATTGTTCTGCGGCTCCTGCCCATCCATGCCTCCCCGCGTGGATGAATGACAGGGTGACCCCTCTCACATTGGTCTGTCGAGAGTGCCTGGGGGGTTTGGGTGGGAACCAGTAGGTATGTCGTTCTCGTCTAGCAGGTGGGCGGGCACCTGAAGACGCTCTCCGGCTGTGGCGATGCGCGATCGCGTGCCGGACACACAGGACACTGGTAGAGGTTGGGCTGCGGGACGTGACGCCATGGGGCGTAGGGCGTCCCGCGACACATATCGAGGAGGCATCGGTGGCGGGCGAGTCCCCCGGCAGGTCGGATCAGCAGAAGTCGTCGGGGGAGACGGCTAGGGGAGAGAGCGATCCGAGGCTCGCGATCTCGCGCGAAGCGGAGGCGGGCCAGGGCTCGACGGCGGTCGCCGTCGTGTCCGACGACCTCCGGCCGGGTTCCGAGGAGCCGGAGTCGGCTCCTGACGAGCCCGGGGTGACCTCCCAGGCGAAGGCCGAAGCGGAGGCGGAAGCGGAACCAGAGGCACCGGCGGCCGACCGGGGCGACGCGGATGTTTCTGGTGTTCGCGATAGTGAACAGGGCGAAGATTCCGGGGCGTCGGAGACGAAGGCGGAGCCGGACGCGGATGCCGGTGCATCGGACGAATCGCCCAAGGGGGATGCGGCCGAGCCCGGCGCGGAGGCAGAGGCGGAGGCAGAAGCGGACGAGGACGGTGCGGACGGCGCCGATGACTCCGATGACGCTGACGACTCTGATGACGCGGACGCCGACGCGAAGGTTGAGCGTGCGTCCGAACCCGAGGCGGAGGAGGACGGTGACGAGCCGTCGAAGCCGCCGGTGGATCAGCGGACGGCTGTCTTCCGGACGGTGAAGCCCAAGGCGGACGCCGACGCGAAGGCTGATGGCGCGTCCGAGGCCGGGGCGGACAGGGACGGCGATGAGCCGTCCAAGTCGTCGGTGGATCAGCGGACGGCTGTCTTCCGGACGGTGAAGCCCAAGGCGGACGCCGAGGGCAAGGACAAGAAGGACGAGTCCGAGAAGAGCGGGCCCAAGAGGGACGAGGCCAAGAAGAGCGGGCCCAAGAGGGACGAGGCCAAGAAGAAGGAAGAGATCACGGCGGACGAGCCCAAGGGCGAGTCCGGTAAGGCCGCCGCGTCCGCCGCGGACGACGACGCCTCCGACAAGCCGGTCGACCGCCCGACGGCCGCCTTCGGCGTGCTCCCGGAGAAGCCCGGAAAGGGCGGCGACGGCGGAAAGGGCGACAAGGGCAGCAAGAAGGGCGTCGACCAGCCGACCACCGCCTTCAAGGCGGTCGGCCCCCCGGCTGACAGCAAGGCAGCCGGCAGCAAGACCGCCGACGGCAAGACCGCCGACGGCAAGACCGCCGACAGCAAGACCGCTGACAGCAAGACCGCCGACAGCAAGACGGCCGACAAGGCGTCCGACGCGAAGACGTCCGGCAAGAAGCCCGTCGGCGAGTCGGACAACGAGCGGACCAGCAAGTTCGTCCCGCTGCGGTCCCCCGACGACCCGGCACCGCCGAAGCCCGCCGCCCCGCCCGTCGCGCCGAAGGCCCCCGCCGCCCCGCCCGCGGCGGTGCCCGAGGCCGAGCGGACCAAGCAGCAGCCGCTGCCGCCGCTGGCCCCGGACGGCAAGCAGCCCGCGCCGCTCGACCTGCTGGCGCAGCTGACGAACACGCCGCCCAAGCCCGAGACGCCGCTGCGGACGGCGGTCCGCCGGGTCAAGATCTGGACGCCGCTGGCCGTGCTGCTCGTGATCATCCTGGGCGTCGTCCAGGCGCTGCGGCCGCTGCCGGATCCCTCGCTGAAGCTCACCTCGGACGCCTCCTACCGCTTCGGCGGCAGCGCGCTCTCCATGCCGTGGCCCGACCAGGGCCAGTCGGCCGCCGAGGTCGAGGGCGTGGGCAGCCTGGGCACCTCCGGTGAGCAGAAGCCCGTGCCGATCGCCAGCGTCACCAAGGTCATGACGGCGTATGTGGTGCTCAAGGACCATCCGCTGAAGGGCGACGCGGAGGGTCCGAAGATCAAGATCGACGCGCAGGCGGCCGAGGAGGCGAAGTCCGCCGACGAGTCGCGGGCGGAGGTCAAGGAGGGGCAGGCCTTCACCCAGCACCAGCTGCTCCAACTGCTGCTAATCAACTCCAGCAACAACATCGCCCGGCTGCTCGCCCGCTGGGACGCCGGATCGCTCGACGCGTTCGTGAAGAAGATGAACGACGCGGCCGAGAGCCTGGGGATGAAGCACACCACCTACACCGACCCCAGCGGTCTGAAGGAGTCCACCAAGTCCACCGCTGCCGACCAGCTGAAGCTGGCGAAGGCGGCGATGCAGTCCGATGCGTTCCGGGCGGTCGTGGCCACGCCCAACACCGATATCCCGGGGCTCGACGACCGCATCTACAACAACAACAATCTGCTGGTGAAGCCGGGTGTGATCGGTATCAAGACCGGTTCGTCCACCCCGGCCGGCGGTGCGCTGATGTGGGGCGCGGTGCGGACGATCGACGGCAAGAAGCAGCGGATCCTCGGTGTGGTCCTCGAGCAGCGCGCGACCACCACGCTGGACGCCAGCCTCCAGCTCGCGCAGACCAACAGCTACAAGCTGATCACCGCCGCGCAGGACGCCCTCACCTCGGCCACCGTCATCAAGAAGGGCGATGTCGTCGGCCAGGTCGACGACGGCCTCGGCGGCACCACGCCGGTCGTCGCCACCAAGGATCTGAAGGCGGTCGGCTGGTCCGGTCTGACGGTCGACATCAAGATCGGCGACGGCGGTGAGAAGGTGCCGCACTCGGCCAAGGCGGGCACGGTCGTCGGCGAGGTGACCGTGGGCACGGGCCCCGGACAGCTCAAGGCGCCGGTGGCCCTTCAGAAGGATCTGTCCGAGCCGTCGTTCGGCGCGAAACTGACCCGTATCGGCTGACCCTCGAGGGAAGTGGGATAGAGGGGACGAGAGGAAGCGGCCCCGGCGCGAAACGCCGCCGGGGCCCGAGCCGGATCGGGGCCGCCCGAGCGTGCTAGCGTCGATGGGTCCCCGGCCTGGACCCACCGCGGAACCGGAGTGACCCGGTGCGGGGTTGAGGACGATGGGGCAGACCTCGGGGGAAGACGGGGAGAGCCGCAGTGACCACCGTGGATCCGACACGGGCCGATGAAGGCGGGGGCTCGGAGGAGAGCACCGCCGCACGAATACGCGTACCCACGCAGCGCTGGCCGGAAGAGCCGACCGGCCCGGCGGAGGCGGAGGGCGAGAGCCGCCAGGCCGCTTCGGGCGGGCTGCTGCAGCGGGCCCGGAAGGCGGCCCTGCGCCATCCGGTTCTGGCCGCCCTGGCCGCCGCCGCGCTGCTGCATCTGGTGTGGGTGGCGCTGCTCGCGAACAGCGGCGGTGACCTCGCCGCGCAGGACGCCTGGGCGGAGTTCGCCCTCCAGCACCCGGACCTGGCGTACAACCTGGCCTGGTACGGCGGGATGCACCCCGTCTCGTACAGCGTCATCTCGCCCTATCTGATGGCGGTCCTCGGGGTCCGCTCGACGATGATGGTCGCGGGGACGCTGTCCGCGGGGCTGCTCGCGCTGCTGCTGGTGCGCAGCCGTGCCGTGCGGCGGCCGATGTGGCCGGCCATGTACGGCGCGTTCGCGCTGACCTGTAACGCCATCTCGGGCCGGGTGACCTTCGGGCTCGGCGCGATGTTCGGGCTCGCGGCCGTCGCCGTGATCTTCGCCTGGCCCCGGCGGTGGCGCTCCCGGCACTGGCACCACAAGACCGGGCGGTTCGTCCTGGCCGCCGTGCTGTCGGCGCTGGCGACCATGTCCAGTCCGGTGGCCGGTCTGTTCGTGGGCGTCGTGGCCGCCGGGCTCTGGCTGACCAAGCGGCGCCCCGCCGCTTACGCGCTCGGGATCACCCCGGCCGTGGTGGTCGGCCTGTCCGCGTGGCTGTTCCCGTTCTCCGGTGAGCAGCCGATGGGCATCGGATCGGTGATCCTGCCGTTCATCACCGGTGCCGCCACGCTGATGTGTGTGCCGCGCACCTGGTCGACGGTCCGGGTCGGGGCCGGGCTCTACTGCCTGGGAGTGGTGCTCACCTGGGCGATTCCCTCCCAGATCGGTACCAATATCTCCCGGCTCGGCATGGTCTTCGGCGGTGTGGTGCTGATCGCCGCGCTGCCCGCGGTGCGCAAGCCACCGCGCGCCGAACTGCGTACGACGCGCGCGGGCCGCCGCTGGACCGTCCTGGTGCTGGCGCTCGCGACCGTCACGGTGTGGCAGGGGGTCAAGACCGCCGACGACGTGATCCACACCGCCCCCTCGGCGTCCTGGGCCCGTGAGCTGGCGCCGCTGGTCGACCGGCTCAAGCGGGAGAAGGCCGACCGGGGCCGGGTCGAGGTGGTTCCGGTGCGCAGCCACCGCGAGTCCTCCGCGCTCGCCCCGTACGTCAATCTGGCGCGCGGCTGGAACCGCCAGCGCGACCTGGACCGGAACCCGATCTTCTACGGCGAGGACACCCTCACGCCGGTCAGCTACCACGAATGGCTCAAGCGCTGGGCGGTGCACTATGTGGTGCTGCCCGCGGACGACCCGGACACCGCGGCGGAGAAGGAGTCCGAGCTGCTCGGCACCGAGCTGCCGTATCTGCGCCAGGTCTGGTCGGACGAGAACTGGAAGCTGTACGAGGTCAAGGACCCGACGCAGATCGCCGACCCGCCCGCCACCGTGCGGCGCGCGGGCGCCGACCAGCTGGTGTTGTCGGTCCGCGCCAAGGGCCCGGTGCTCATCCGTATCCCGTACTCGCCGTGGCTGGGCCTGGTGGACAAGGACGGGCACAGCGTCCGGGCCCCGAAGGGGGAGGACGACCGGCTGCCGATCAACCGCGAGGGCTGTCTCACCAAGCAGATCGTGGGCGGGGAAGAGGGCCAGCCGGAGGACGAGTGGACGGTGCTGCACGCCCCCCGGCCCGGCATCTACCGCATAACGGGCAAGTACCAGCTGCCGCGCGGCACGCCCTGCCCGGACGAGATGGCGCCCTGAGCCCGGTCAGCCGCAGACCGTCGACAGCCAGGGCTGGTCGGGGGTGTCGCGCAGGCTCTGGCGGATTCTCTCCAGGCTGCGCAGCAGCCCGTCCGGCGGCTTGCCGGTGTCGCTGAGGTAGGCCAGCGCGGCGCGCTGGAAGGCCACCCGCATGCGCGTGGGCATGGCGTCGGAGGCGTCCAGGCACAGCGAGGCCGAGTCCCGGAGGGTCTTCGCGATGCTCCGGCCCACGGCGTCGTCGCCCTGGGCGTCCAACTGGACGTCGCGGTTGGCGAAGAACGGGTGGGTGCTGCTGTCGGCGGTCTTCTCGCCCCACGCCCGCTGGGCGTCGGCAGAGATCAGATAGCGCATCAGCTCCTGGGCCTGCGGGGTGTCGCGGAACATCGCGGCGAAGTCGCCGGACACCTCCCGGGCGGTGGATCGCTGGTCGGTGTCGGGAAGGAGCCCGGGGGAGAAGGCGAAGGCCGCCTTGGCGGGGTCGGGGTAGCCGCCGCGGATGAACGACCCCTGGTGCTCCAGCGCGCACGGCGGCTTCGTGCCGAACAGCTTCGCGCCCGCCTCGCGGAAGTCGGTGATCAGCGCGGTGCGCGCGGTGTCCCTGCCGAAGAGCGAGCCCCAGCTCTGCCAGGCCCGCTCCACCCGGGGGTCCGTCCACGGCAGACCGCCGGTGGCCCAGTCCTGGTAGACGGATCTGCCCTGCTGCTGGAGGAGCAGATCCTCGATCCAGTCGGTGCCGGGCCAGCCGGAGGTCGCGTCGTCGCCCATGCCGACGCACCACTGGCGGCCGTCGGCGGCGAGGGCGGGCAGGGTGCCCGGGCGGCGGTCGCGGTCGTACCACACGATGCTCTTCAGATCGGCCTTGACCGCGATCCCGTACACCGGCCCGTCGGCGCTCAGCCGGGGCGTCCACAGCTTTCCGTAGGCCGTGCGCTCCCGGCTCGGGATCACTCCGTCCAGCGGGGTCAGCTGGCGCTGGCGGGCGTACGCGGCCAGCTCGCCCGTGCTGGGCAGCACGGCGATGTCGGGCGGGGTCCCGGAGGCCACCTCCGAGGACAGCACCTCGCGCAGCGCGGTGGTGCCCTGATAGTCCACATGGATGCCGGTGCGCCGGGTGAACGTGTCCAGCAGGGCCCGGAACGCCTCGCCCTCGTCGCCGGTCCATGACGCGAGCACGCTGACGCTGCCGCGCGACTGCCAGCCGCTCGTATCGCCCGCGCCCACGACACACAGCAGCACCATCCACAGCCCGAGGACGGTGGCCGTGGCGTGACCGGACCGCTTCGCCGCGCTCATCGGGGCTGGAACCGGTACTCGTCGATACGCGGCTGGAGCCCCACCAGGATCAGGGCGGCCAGCACGGCACCGCCCACGGGTATCCAGCCGACCGCACCGGCCTGCCAATGCGCGTTCCGCATCGTCCTCGCGACCTCCCTGGCGGTGGGGCCGCTGGTGCGGCCGATGTCCGATTGGGTCAGGCTGGCCCGGGCGGACTCCAGCCGGTCCTGGGTCTGGTACGTGAACACCGCCAGCGGCAGCAGGGCGACGAGCAGCGCGGTGGCCGCCGCCAGCCAGGGATTGACCAGCCGCCGGAAGCGGTGCCGCAGAAAGCGCTGGGTGTGGACCAGCAGCGCCGCCAGCGTGAGGAACAGCCCCGGCACCAGCAGCCACCAGGCGAACGTCAGCAGCCAGCCGAACGAGGTCTGGTCGTCGAGCACGCCGAACTGCCGCTGCTGCACCGCCCTCAGACGGTCGAGGACACCGCTGTGGTCGTGGCGCAGGATGGAGGCCGCGTACCGTAGGTAGGCATCCCTGAGCGTCGGGTTCTCGCGGTTCGCGTACGCCTGCTCGACGGTGTCGCCATAGGACGTCACCAGCGCCGCCGAGGTGCGCAGGGCCCCGCGCGCCGACTCGCCCCCGACGGTGCTCTTGGACACCTGGGTCAGGCTCTGCTTGGCCGTCGACAGCTTGTCGCGGTACTCCTCGCTGAGCCCCTCGAACTGCGCCGTGGGGCTCGAGATGCTGCGCCGCGCCTCGTCGTACGAGGCGTTCAGCGCGTCGATCGCGGCGGCCACCTGCAATATCGCCGGGGTGGACCGGTCGGTCACCGCCCTGGAGTTGCGGCTGACGCCGTAGTACGCGGCCAGCAGCGCGGCCACGGCCACCACCGTGACCACGAGCAGGGCGATCAGCCGGCGCACCAGGAAGGCCCGGGTGGCGGTCATGTCGCGCCGCCCGCCTGACCCGATTCACCCGGTTCGCCGTTCAGAGGAGCGTTGCACTGCTGGCAGAACCCGGCGGTGGCGGGCGACCTGCGCCCGCAGGCCGGACAGAGGACATCCGCGGCGGGCGGCGCGGCGGGCTCCGGGCGCTCCAGCCCCATGAAGGGGGCGCTCTCCTCCGACACGACGATCACCGAGTTGAGGTCCAGCGGCCGGATGGGCTCGCGGATCCGCACCTCGCCGGTGGCCGGGTCGACGATGTGGACCAGCCCGCTCAGCCGGGCCAGCATCTTCTCGCTGCCCAGCTGATGGGCCAGCTGGACGGCGCGCCCCCACTGGCTCCGGGCCCGCTCCCGGTCACCCGCCTCGTAGGCGTCGCAGCCCGCGGTGATCGCGTGACCCAGCTCGGAGTCGGCGTCGTAGTGGGCCAGCCGGGGGTCGATACGGGATGAAAGCAGCACATCGTCCGTCCACTGGACCAGCACCGACTCCGGCTCGGGCGACGGCAGCGCGGTGTCGCCCTCCACCACCAGCTCCACGGCGGCCAGCTCCACGTCCTCGCCCATCGGATCGCGCCGCGGATCGGCGAGCACGGACACCTGGTACTCGCGGGTCTCGTCGCCCCACGCCCTGCCGGTCCACTCCCAGGTGCGCTCATCGGGGCGGACGCCCTCATCGGTGAGGTCCGCCCGGGTGGGGTGCACCTGCTTGACGAAACCGACCCGGCTGCCCGCCCGGGTGCGGATCCGGATCCGCACCCCGGCCAGCGCCTTGGCCATCGAGGCGGAGACCATCTCCTCGAACTCGGCGGCCAGCGCGGAGTCCTCCAGGACCGCGTCGGCCCGGCCGTGCAGCCGGTGGGCGATCCGCTTCAGCTCGGTGGCGTCCCAGCCGTCGCCGATCCCGCGCGCGTCACAGGTGAAATGCGGGGCACAGGCGTCCAGCACCTGGTCCAGATAGCCGGGCGGGTCGTGTTCGTTACGGCCGTCGGTGAGCAGCAGGGTGTGCCGGATCGCGGCGGGCTGCCGCAGATGCAGCCGCCGGGCGAGGTCCAGCCAGGAACCCATCGCGGTGCCGCCCACCGTGGGCAGCCGGGCCGCCACCCGGGCGGCCGCGGCCTTGGTGTCCGGCCCCGCCACCGCCATGCCGCCGGTGAACGGATAGACCACCTGGGCCTGTTCGGTGCCCTCGACGATCGCGAAGCGGGTGCCGTCGCGCAGTATGCCGACCGCGGTGGCGGTGGCCCGCCGCGCCGCCGCGATCTTCGTCGGCGGCCAGCTCATCGACATCGAGCAGTCGATGACGATGACCTCCGAAGCGGCGGTACGGGCCGCCGCCGGGCCCAGGCCGTGGGCCCGCACGCTGACGATGGCGTGCATCTCAATGCGGCCCGCGGAGGCGGGCAGGTACTTGTTCTGGTGCACCCGCAGGGTGAGGGCCGGGCCCGCGCCCCCTGGGCCTGGGCCGTGCTGTCTCTTTCCGCGGTCCTCGTTCATCTGATCCCCCCTGTCAGACGCGGGTCACGGGCCGGACGGCGTTCGCCCGGTCGATCAGCGCCCCGAGCGCCTCGGGGCTGTCCGCCTGCCGGGCCACCCGGCGCAGCGTCAGCTCCAATTCCCCGCGCAGCGCGCTTTCGTCCTCCCACTCCCCATACACCAGTGACCGGGGTTCGGTTCCCCTCCGGGGCACTTCAGCCGCCAGATCGGTGCGCCCCCGATCGGCGCGCCCCTTCCGTCCCCAGCGCCTTGAACGGGCGTGCCCAGCGGGCGCACCCCGCTGCTCCCCGGCGCCGGACCGCCGCTCCGCCCAGTCCAGCGTCACCTCCAGCGACTCCGCCGTCAGCCGGTCGCGGGCCGGGCCGGACTCGCGTCCCTCGTCCAGATACAGCCGCGGCAGCCTCGTGCGCACCTCCGCCAGGTCCTCGGCCGTCGGCAGGGCGTCGGGGTGGCCCAGCCGCCCCGACAGCACCCGCACTATGGCGATCCGCGCGGCGTCGTAGTGGCGGGAGACCTTCGGCACCCCGCCGAGGATCTCCACCGCGCCGCCCCGGTCGCCCGCCGCGAGCCGGAGCCGGGCCAGCCCGAAGGCGGCGCTGCCCTGCGAGCGGTTGCGCTGCCACACCGCCTCATAGAACCGCTTGGCGGCCTCGTGGTCGCCCAGGTGCTCGGCGCAGTAGCCGAGCGCCAGCTTGGGCGCGTACTCCCCGGGCAGGGCGCTGTAGACCTCGTCGAACTCGCGCCGGGCGTCGGCCACCGCGCCGTCCGCGAGCCGCAGCAGGGCGCGGTGCCAGGACAGCCGCCAGTCGTACGGGGCGGCGGAGCCGATCAGTTCGACGGCGATCGCCAACTCATCGGCCGCCGCGTCCCGTTCGCCCAGCTCCAGATAGGCGCGGCAGACGCGCAGCCGGATCTCGGCGGAGGGGCGGGGGAAGGCGTGCAGCTGCTCGATCAGCCGCCGCGGTCCGCTGTCGGTGGGGACGCCCAGCAGCGCCGCGCCGGGATCCGCCGCGTCCGGGAACGGCACCGGCAGCCCGAGCGGCACCCGCTCCGGCCGGGGCAGCCCGGACGCCAGCAGCGGGCGCGGCTCCCCGTCCAGCCAGCGCTCCAGGCCGGGGATCCGGCCCAGCGAGGAGTCCAGCAGCGCCGAGGTCGGGGCGAAGAGCGTGGACGGCTGCGGTTGCTCCCGGTTCAGCCGCAGCGAGTGGATCTCCCGCAGCACGCCCCACAGCTGCTCGGACATCTCCGCGGCCGATCCGAACCGCCGCTCCGGGTCGGCCGCGGTGGCGCGGGCCAGCACCCGGCGGTAGGACTCGGCGCCCAGGCCCGGCGGCCGCTGGGTCTGCCGGGCGGCCTTGTCCGAGAGCTCCTCGAGCGTCCTGCCGACCCCGAAGAGGTCATGGCGCTCGGTGAGGGCGGAGGCGCCCCGGGCCAGCACCTCGGGGGCGGCGAACGCCTCGGTGATCACCGGCGGCCCGCCGTCCCGCTGGCCCAGCCGCCGCACCGCGCCGAGGTCGATCACCTTGACCCGGTCCTCGTGGTGCATCACATTGCTCGGCTTGAGATCGCAGTACAGCAGCTTCTCGCCGTGCAGATAGCCCAGCGCGCGCAGCACCAGACAGCCATAGGCCAGGATGTGCTCGTACAGCCGCGGCCCGTCGTACGGCCGCACCGCGTCCGCGATGTGGTCCTTGATCTGGGCGAGGGTCATCCCGCCGACGAACTCCATCACGATGTAGCCCGTCAGCGCGCCGTCGTCGCGGGGGTCGGGCCGGGTGACGTAGTTGATGATCCGGACGATGCCCGGGTGGTCGAGCATGGTCAGATAGCGGCGCTCCTCGACCGCCACCCGCAGGGCCGCCTCGTCCTCGTTGTTGATCAGGCCCTTGATGGCCACCGGCTGGTCGTCCAGCTGGGTGTCCTCGGCGAGATAGACCCAGCCGAGCCCGCCGTACCCGACGCAGCCGATCACCCGGTACTGATCACCCAGCAGATCGCCGGGGCTCAGCCGCGGGGTGAAGTCGAACGGATGGCGGCAGCGCGGGCAGTAGCCCCGGGAGAGCGCGGGCTGTCCGGCGTAGGGCGCGCCCACGACCGCGTCGCACCCCTCCCAGCCGCAGGTCTGGCCGCGCGAGGGGGGACGCGGATCGTCCATCACCAGGTCGCGCAGCGAGGGGAGTTCGACGCGGGGCAGGTCCAGCAGGCCCTCACCCGCCGGTCGCACCGTGAACTTCCGCGCCACATCGCGGCGGCGGGCACGGGCCGTGGTCGCCGTCGACTCGGACACCAGAGGGGCGGCGGGCTCAGCGGATGGGGGAGCGGGATCCGGGGTGGCGGGCGGGGGCCTGCGGCCGCACTCCGAGCAGAACCCCCGGGCGTTGATCCGGCCCAGGCCCTCGCCGCGGCAGTCCGGGCGGTCGCAGACCGCCCCATCCGTCGGGTCCGTCATGGCGCCTCCCCCTCCGGCGGTGTGTGCACGGCGGCCACGAACCGGTCGACGGCGCGGCGGGCCTCCGGCAGATCGCAGGGCACCTCGGCCAGCAGCCGCACCGCGGCGCGGTGCAGCGGGATCAGCTCGGCCCGCTCGGATTCGGCCTTGGTCCCGAGCATCGCCGTATACGACACCAGCTGCCACTTCAGCTCCTGGACCGCCGGCTGCTGGGCGTCGATCACCCGCAGCGTCTCCTCGGCCCGCTCGGCGACCGCCCGCACCGAGTGCTCGAACGCGGCCAGCTTGGCGACGATGCGGTGGGAGCGCAGCTCGGGGTCGGAGCGCAGCCGGGTCAGATTGATCCGCAGGGCCGTGGCGTCCTCGGCGTCCGATAAGGACGAGCGGCGCGCCCCGCGCCCGGCCGTCTCGTGCTCGCGGTCGGCGGCGAGCGCCACCCGCCCGGCGAGCTCGTCCAGCCAGGCGTCGATCCGGGCCGCCTCGGGGCGGAACAGCCGCTCGGCCAGCCGCAGTCCGCTCGAGTGGGGGTCGCGGAAGACCAGCAGCAGTCGGCTGCCCCGGTCGGCGAGCAGCTTCATGAAGCCGACCAGCGCATCCGGGTCGCGGGCGCGGTCCACACCGACGGCCACGATGGTGAGCGGCACGGCGTTGGCCCGGACCCGGCTGAGCGGGGAGGTGTCGCCGGGCGAGCGCAGATCCATGCGGTCCGCGACCCGCAGCGCGACCTCGGTGTCGGTGCGCTTGGTGACGTCGATGGCCAGATCCACGCTGCCCAGGGGCGGTACGGTGCCGTGCGGCGCGGCCGAGACCGCCTCGTCGGGGCCGCCGCCCGACAGCTCGCGGTCGGCGAGCGTGATGGCGCGGCTGAGGGCCTCGTACCGCGCGTGGTCGTCGTCCTCGATGACCACGGTCTCCACGTCCGTGATGCCCGCGCGCCCGGTCAGGGGTTCCCGGCGCAGCCATACGGCGAGCCGCTGGGCGAAGCCGATGTCCTGGACACCGGTGGTCAGCGGGGAGACCAGCGGCCGGTCCACCCCGGGGTCCCCGCGCACCCAGCGGTGGACCACCGGCAGATGGCGCACGATCGTCTCGACCGGGATCATGTAGGAGACGCTGAGGCGCTCTGCGGAGGGCACCTCGACGGGGTCGTCGTACCGGCTGACGACCATGCCGATGACATGCCGGGTCGCCTCGTCCTCCACCCCGGCGCCGCTGAAGCCCTTACGGACCACGTCCCTGGGCGACTTGGGGTCGAGACCCACCCACTCCGCCCGGGGGCCGACCCGCCCGGCGGTCTTCGCACGCAGATAGTGGCCGTTGTCGAGCCCCTTGGGAAAGCCGCCCATCCACACCGGCCGGCCGAGCACCGGCGGCAGCCGGTAGAGCGGCGCGGCGTGCTCGGCGGGCTGCGGCCGGCCCAGCCGCAGCAGCGCCACATCGCCGCAGCCGTCGGAGCGCTGGGGCACCCAGCAGCCGTCGGCGACGCGCGCGGGGACGGGCTGGGCCTCGTGTACCTCGACCAGCTCGACCAGCACCTCGGTGGCGGGCACCGGGAGCCCGTCGTCGGGGATCACATGGGCGCACGTCAGCACCGTGTCGCTGCCCAGGAGGATTCCGGCGCCCAGGACGTCACCGGCCGAACTACGGATCCTCACCCGCCATGTACCCCCGTTGGAGGTCGCATTGGCGGTAATGCCCATTTCCGCCCCCATGTGGCAAGAGCATACGCCCGGGACGTACGGAAGTGACCCGTCCGTCGGATGGGTCACGGGAACGGGTGAGGGGCGGGGCCCGGCGCCGGAGAGGGGCGTGCCAGGGCCGTACGGGGCGGGACGGCAGGCCCGGGCGTACGGTGTGCGGCCCCGCCGGTCTCGCACGCCCGGCCGAACGGGTGACGTAGCGTCACCCTTCTTGTCGTGGGCTACGTCGGATGGATTACTGAAAATGTGCGGTGGACCCCGTCGATTCTTTCGGCGCTGGGGACGCCGCGTCCTCGCCGGAGCCAGGCGCCAGGCGTACCGCGAGGAGGACCGGGCGGGTGCCCCAAAGCCCGCGGTCGCGCATCGGACTCCCCGGAGCGCGAGCGGGTCCAGCCCGCCCGGTCCCGTGCCCCTCCACACTCCGTCCTCACGCAGGAGGCCATGCGCCATGCCCATCACGCCCAATTCAGGCTCGAGCGGCGGCGGTCAGACCGTCACCATCAACGGCAACAATCTCAGTGGGGCCACGGTCGTGCACTTCGGCTCCAAGACGGCCGCCATCGCGGGCAACACCCCCACCTCGGTCACGGTCACCACACCGTCCGGCAACGGGGTGGTCCCCGTGACCGTGACCACACCGGGCGGCACCAGCAACCCGGTGGACTTCTTCTACGTCGGAGCGCCCTTCAAGTCCGCGCTGAGCCCCACCGCCGGACCGGTCGCGGGCACCAACATCGCCACCATCACCGGCACCGGACTGTCGACGGCCACGGCCGTGCACTTCGGCGCCAACACCGCGACGCCCACCGTCGTCTCCGACAGCGTCATCACCGTTCCGGTGCCGCCGGGCGCGGCGGCCGGCGCGGTCGGGGTCAGCGTCACCACCACGGGGGGCACCAACAACGGCTTCTCCTACACCTACCTCGACACACCCACCATCGGCACGCCCAACCCCAACTCCGGGCCCGCCTCCGGCGGCACGGCGGTGACCATCCCGGGCACCGGCTTCTCCACCACCCAGTCGGTGACCTTCGGCGGCATCGCGGCGCCGTTCACGGTCATCAATGACACCACCTTGTCCGCGGTCTCGCCGCCCACCGCGGACGGAGCGCCCGGCCCCGCCGACATCACGGTCACCACCCTGGCAGGCAGCGCCACCACCCCGACCCCGTTCCAGTACGTGGCCGGTCCGAACATCTGATCACCCGTGGGACGACCCGCCAGAAGGAGAACCATCTTGAGTACCCCTCAAGCCGCAGGTACAGGTACCGGTCCCTCGACGGCCGTGTCGTCCCCTCCTGTGATCAGTTCCGTGAGCCCCGCCGCCGGTTCGCCCGGCGGCGGGACCCCGGTCACCCTGACCGGGAGCAACTTCACCCAGGCCACGGTGGTCCGCTTCGGCCCGAACTTCGCCTTGTCGTACACCGTGGTCTCCGCGACGCAGATTACGGCGGTGGCGCCGGCGGGGAGTGGCACGGTGCAGGTCACGGTGACGACGCCGGGTGGGACGAGTAATGGGGTGGCGTTCGGTTATGCCGTCGCCCCCACTCTCTCGGGCATCTCGCCCGCCATGGGTCCCGCCGTCGGCGGTACGACGGTCACTTTGACGGGCAGCAATCTTCTCGGTGCGACGGTCAGGTTCGGGGGTGTCAGTGCCACGTCCGTGACGGTGGTGTCCGCGACGCAGATCACGGCGGTGGCGCCGGCGGGGAGTGGCACGGTGCAGGTCACGGTGACGACGCCGGGTGGGACGAGTAATGGGGTGGCGTACAGCTATGTGGCGGTGCCGGTGGTCGCGTCCGTCTCGCCGGGGCAGGGCCCGGTCGGCGGCGGGAACACGGTGACGCTCACCGGTAGCGGCCTTACGGGCGTCACCGCCGTCAACTTCGGCGCCGCGCCCGCCTTGTCGTTCACCGTGGTCTCGGCCACCCAGATCACCGCGGTCGCCCCGCCGGGGGCCGCCGGGCCGGTGCAGATCACCGTGACCGGGCCGGGTGGCTCCAGCAACGGGGTCACGTACTTCTACGTGGGCGTCCCCACCCTCAGCGGCGCCGCACCCGCCCAGGGCCCCGCCTCCGGCGGTACGACCGTGACGCTCACCGGCACCAATCTGCTCGGTGCGTCGGCGGTCAGGTTCGGGGCCGTCAGCGCGACCTCCTTCACGGTGGTGTCGGCCACGCGGATCACGGCGGTGGCGCCGCCGGGAAGCGGCACTGTGCAGATCACGGCGGTGACGCCGGGCGGCACCAGCAACGGCGTCCCGTACACGTATGTGCCCACCCCCGTCCTCACCGGCCTGTCGCCGACGCAGGGGCCGCTCGACGCCGGGACCACGGTCACACTCTTCGGCAGCGGTCTCACCACCACCAGTTCGGTGCTCTTCGGCGCCACGCCCGCCTCGTTCACCGTCGTCTCCGACGCCTGGGTCACCGCCATCGCGCCGTCCGGACCTGCCGGGCCGGTGAACGTACAGGTGATCACGCCTGGGGGCAGCAGCAACACCGTCGTCCACACCCGTGTGGGACCGCCCGGGATCTAGTGCCGCGTCAGCCAAGGTTTGCCCCGCTCGCCGCCCTGCCACGGCCATCTGCGGCGTTGCCGAACCGACCGAGTAGGCCCACTACGAGGCCGATTCGGCGCCTTGCAGCTGACCGCACCAGGACGCCTCGCTACCGGGCAAACCTTGACTGACGCGGCACTAGGAGCCGAGGCCCGGGGCCGCCACCCCGGCGCGCAGCGGCCGGTCGGCGCACGGCCGGGACCACCACACCCCCTCGCCGTGTGTCAGCCGGGGCAGGACCCGCTCGAAACCGTGCACCCGGCGGGCCGGGATCTCGCCCCGCAGCAGCCACCCCGTGGCACCGTCCGCACTCTCGCCGATGTCCGCCTCGGCGGCGGCGAGGTGGGCGGTGACCGCGGCGAGCGTCTCGGCCGGAAGCTCGAGCTCGAAGGCGTGGTACGGCTCGTAGATCCGCCACCCCGCGCGCTCCAGGGCCTCCCCGAGCACCACCGGGGTGAGGTCCCGGAAGTCGGCCGCGGTGCTCAGCGGGCCGATGAACCCGGAGCGGACGAGGACGACCCGGCAGTCCGTCACCGAGCGGCCACGGGGCCCGTGGAAGAGCGTCTCGTACACGGTCTCCTCGATCGCGTTGTGGAAGGCCCGGGGCAGCGCGCCCAGTTCGGTCTCGTAGCCGAAGACCACCCCGGCGCCGCGCTCGGTGGGCTCCACGCGCAGCCCGACGGTCGCCCAGGGCCCGGTGTGGCCGACCCGGGCGATCTCGCGGGTGGCCTCGCCGACCCCCGAGGGGCGCTCGACCAGCACCGGACGGCTCGGTTCGAAGTCCGCCTCGATGCCGTAGTCCTGGACCAGCGTGGCCGCGATGATCTCCTTCTGCACCTCCCCGTACAGCAGCACCGAGGTGGCGCCGCCCGGCATCGCCCGCGCGTGGATCAGCGGATCCTGGTCGGCCAGGTCCAGCAGCGCGGTATGCAGCCGGGACGCGGCGGCGGCGCCGGGCTCGCGGGCGCGGACGAGGGTCTGGAGACTGGGTGCGGCGAAGTGCCGCCGGTCCGACGGGGCGTCGTGGACGGCCCCGAGCCGGTCGCCGACCCGGACCCCGGGCAGCCCCTTGATCCTCGCGATGTTCCCGGCGGTCAGCGGCCCGCGCGCGGACCCCGCAGCTCCGATGACCTCCAGCGCGGTGATCTGCCCGGTGTGCTCGGTCAGGGCGCCGCCGGGCTCGCGGCGGTGCAGGGTCACCCGCTGGCGCAGCGCCACCTCGCCGGAGAACAGCCGCAGATAGGCCGTACGGCCGCCACGGGCGCCGCCCCTGCCGCTTCCGCCGCCTGTGCCGCTTCCGCCGTTTGCGCCGCCTGTGCCGCCGCCTGTGCCCCCTCCACCGCCGCGCTCCACGGCGAAGACCGTGCCGCGCGGCTCCGCGCCGCCCGGCGCGGGCGGCACCAGCCGGGCCACCCCCTCGACCAGCGCCCCGACGCCCTCGCCGCTGAGCGTCGAGCCGAAGAAGACCGGATGCGCCAGCCCCTCCGCCGTACGGGCCGCGAGCGCCGCGCCCACCTCCTCGGCCGAGGGGGGCGGACCGTCCACGACCCGCGCGAGCATCGCGTCATCGGTCTCGGCCAGCACCTCGGCCGCCTCCGTGCGCACCCCCGGATCGTCCAGGGAACGCGGCCGGACGCGGGCGTTCCGCGTGCCCAGGCCCCGTACCGACGTCAGCGGGACGAGATGCGGGGCCAGGGCACGCCGGATGTCCGCGAGCAGCCCCTCGTCGCGGGCGCCCGCACGGTCGATCTTGTTGATGAAGAGCAGCACCGGGAGCCGCAACCGCCGCAGCGTCTTCATCAGCACACGGGTCTGTGCCTGGACGCCCTCGACGGCGGACAGCACGAGCACCGCGCCGTCGAGCACCCCGAGGGCGCGCTCGACCTCGGCGATGAAGTCGGAGTGGCCGGGGGTGTCGATCAGGTTGATCTGGGTGTCCCCGGCGATGAGGGACGCGACCGCGGTCCGCACGGTGATACCGCGCTGCCGCTCGATCTCGCCGGTGTCGGTCTGGGTGTCCCCGGTGTCGACGCTGCCGAGCCGGTCGATCACCCCGGCGTCGTAGAGCAGTCGCTCGGTCAGGCTGGTCTTACCGGCGTCGACATGGGCGAGCACACCGATGTTGAGGGTCCGGGAGACCCGTGGAGAGCTGGGCATGGATGCTGAGGTCCTCGAAAACGGTCGTCCGGTGGGGGCGCTGAGTCGTTCCGAGGAATCGGCGCATCGGTTGCTCCTGTTCGTAGATGTCTCGTAGACGTGAGGTCGCGGACATCCTGGACACGGGGGCGGGCGGAGGCAACCGAATTTCGGGCGCATGAGAACTGGAACAGACGTTCCCGTCGATATTCGTGAGCCAGTTGCGTAGCGTGATCGGTGTGCAGCTTCGGTATCGCTTCCGCCTCTATCCGAGTGCTGGTCAGAGCGCGGCGCTGGCACGGACGTTCGGGTGTGCACGAGTGGTCTACAACGACGCGCTTCGGGCGCGGAAGACCGCCCGTGAGCAGGGGCTGCCCTTCCCGAAGGCCAGTGAGTTATCGAAGCGGCTTATCACCGAGGCGAAGCGCACGCCCGAGCGGGCCTGGCTCGGCGAGGTGTCCGCTGTCGTCCTCCAACAGTCCCTGCGAGATCTGGATGCGGCCTACCAGAATTTCTTCGACAGCCTGAAGGACAAGCGCCCCCGCACGGGCGAGCCCCGGTTCAAGACGCGGAAGGACACCCGGCAGGCGGTCCGGTTCACCGCAAATGCCCGTTGGTTCATTACGCCAAGCCGGAAACTGCGTCTACCGAAGATCGGTGACGTACCGGTCAGGTGGTCTGGCACGCTGCCGTCGGTGCCGTCCACAGTGACGGTGATCAGGGACAGCGCGGGCCGGTACTTCGCGAGCTTTGTCGTCGAGACTGGCCCCGAGGCAGCCCTGCCGGAGACATCCCACGAGGTGGGTATCGATCTCGGGCTCGGGCATTTCGTGGTGCTATCCAATGGGACGAAGGTCGACTCTCCGCGCTTTCTACGCCGGGCGGAGAAGCGGCTGAAGAAGGCCCAGCGTGCCTTGTCCCGTAAGGAGAAGGGCAGCAAAAACCGGGACAGGGCCCGGCGGAAGGTGGCCCGCATTCATGCACGGGTTGCTGACGCGCGGCGCGATTTCCACCACCAGCTCTCCACTCGGCTGATCCGTGAGAACCAAGCGGTCGCTGTGGAGGATCTGGCGGTGAATGGGCTCGCCCGCACGCGTCTGGCCAAGTCGGTACGTGACGCTGGATGGTCGGCGTTCGTGGCCATGTTGGAGTACAAGGCCGCGCGCTACGGGCGTACGTTCGTGCGCATCGGCCGGTTCGAGCCCACCAGTCAGGTGTGCTCGCAGTGTGGAGCAAAGGACGGTCCCAAGCCTCTGCACATCCGTCTCTGGACGTGCAGGGCATGCGGGACTGTTCTGGACCGGGACATCAACGCGGCGGTTAACGTCGCCAAGGCCGCCGGACTGGCGGTGACAGCCCGTGAAGCGCAGGTAAGACCAGGATCTCCGATCCCGGCGCAGCGCGGCGAAGCGGGAACCCACCCGAAACCAGTGCCGACACCGGCGCGGTAGGCGGGGACGTCGCACTTTGCGGCGGCGTGGATGTCAATGGCAGGTGATGGACCCCAGCCCCCAGCTGCAGCCCGGCCCGGCGCCGCGCAGACGCTCACCTTCGATCTGTCCCGCTTCGGCCAGGTCACCGGGGGCACGGGCGGGCTGGTGCCGCGCTGGTCCACGCAGACCTCGGGCACCGGCGACCTGTACACCGCGCGCCAGGACACGGCGCTGGACGGGAAGCGGCTGAGCGTTCCGTTCGCCGAGAAGTCGGTGCAGACGTTCCAGATCGACGGGGTGACCGAGTGAGCCGAAGCCGGCGGTAGGGCGCGCGGTTACGCGGCGAGGTGGCGGACGACGCGGCGCAACTGCTCCTCCCACCGCTCCCGGAACTCCGGCGAGTCCGGCTCGACGCCGAAGATCTGGCGGACGGCGTGGGGCATGGTGGCCGGTGCGGAGACCATGGCGTAGCACATCAGCAGCACGGCGGCCGGGTCGAGGTCGTCCGCCAGCTCGCCCGCCGCCTGTCGGCGCCGCATGTCGGACAGGTCCTCGCGCGGCTCGTCCCCCACCTCGCCGGTCAGCGCCTGCCAGATGGCCAGCCGGATGCCGCGGGGGTCGTCGAACGCCTCCCGGAGGTAGCGGACGACCAGCTCCTCGAAGGGGACCGCGGGGTCGTTGAAGGTCGCCTCGCGCCGCAGCCACTCGCGGCCCAGCTCCCGGTAGAGGCCCTCCTTGCCGCCGAAGTGGTAGGTGATCAGCTGCTTGTTGAGGCCCGCACGGTCCGCGATGTCCTGGACGCGCGCGCCCGCGAACCCCTTCTCGGAGAACTCGTCCATGGCCGCCTCCAGCAGCAGCCGCCGGGAGCGCTCCGGGCACTGCTTGCGCTCCTCGGGCGTGGGGGCGCGGCGGGGCCTCCTGGGCGTCCCGTGCATCGTCGTCATCTCCTCTTCCTCGGCCCGGACAGCTGTCGGCCCGGACAGGCTAGCCGGGGTACCCGCCATGCTCTCATCTAACTGTTTGACAACTTCATCCGTTTGGATGAATCTGGCTGCGGTTACGTACGGGATCGCAGGACAGGCAAGGAGATCGATCATGTTCGTGGTGACCGGAGCCACCGGAAACGTCGGCAGCCATGTGGTGAAGCACCTGGCCGACGCGGGCGCCGAGGTGCTCGCGCTCACCCGCGACCCCGAGGCGGCCCGGCTGCCGGAGGGCGTGCGGGCGGCCCGCACCGACGAGCTGCCCCTGGACGGCGCCACGGCGCTGTTCCTCAACCCCGCGGTGGTCTGGCAGGTCGGGTCCGAGAAGATCCTCGAGCGGGCCAAGGAGGGCGGGGTGCGGCGGATCGTGATGCTCTCCTCGTCCTCCGTCCTGGACGACGTCGACCCCCAGACGAACCCGATCGGCGCCCGCCACCGCGCCCTGGAGGACGAGGTCGAGGCCACGGGGCTGGAGTGGACGTTCGTCCGCCCGGGTGGCTTCGCCGCGAACGCGCTGCAGTGGGTGGACCAGATCAAGGCGGGGGACGTGGTGTACGGGCCGTACGCCGGGGCGCAGATGGCGCTCATCCACGAGGCCGACATGGGCGCGGTCGCCGCCCGTGCCCTGCTCGCCGACGACCTGGTCGGCAAGACCCCCGAGCTGACCGGACCCGAGTCGCTGAGCTTCGCCGACCAGGTGCGCGTCATCGGTGAGGCCATCGGGCGGCCGCTGCGGTACGAGGAGATCCCGCACGAGGCGGCGCGGGAGCGGATGTCCGGCGGGTTCGTCACACCGGAGATGGCGGACTCGCTGTTGCGGGTCTTCGCGGAGTTGGTGGACCGGCCGCAGGCGATCTCGCCGGAGGTGGAGCGCATCACGGGCCGCCCCGGGCGTACGTTCGCCCAGTGGGTGGAGGACCACGTGGCCGCCTTCCGCTGAGGCGCGTACCGCGCCGGCGCCGGGGCCCGGGTGTGCACCGGGTCGCGCCTGCGGCGGGCCTTCCCCGACCCGCCCCTTCCCACAACCGGGGCTCCGCCCCGGACCCCGCTCCTCAATCGCCGGAGGGGCTGAAATCAGCCGTCCGGGGTCCAGGGGGCGGAGGCCCATGGTTCGGGAAGGGGCGGGTAGGGGATAGCCCGCCGCAGGTGCGCTGTGGGGCCCGTGTCAGGAGGCGGTCCGCGTGCCGCGCTTGCCCGTCTGCTTCTTCGCGGTGGTCTTCTTGGCCGCGGCCTTCTTCGTCCCCGTCTGCTTCTTCCCGGCGGCCTTCCCCGCGGGCTGCTCCTCCGCGGCCTTGGCGGTCTTCGCCGTCTTCGTCCCGCCTCTCTTCGCCGCCGTCTTCTTCTCGGCCGCGGGCGCCTTCTTCGCCGACGCGGCCTTCTTCGCCGGTGCCTTCTTACGGCCGCGCAGTTCGTGGACCGTCGCCTCCGCCTCCTCCCCGGCTTCGCCCGCCGGGGCCTCCGCGGCCTCCCCGGCCCCCTCGCCCCGGGCCTCCTTGGCGCTGCGGACGCTCTCCTTCAGCGCCGCCATGAGGTCGACCACCTGCGCGCCCGCGGGCCGCTCACCGGGCTCGGCGGTGGGCGTGGCGCCGGACACCTTCGCCGCGACCAGCTCCTCCAGCGCCTCGTGGTAGTCGTCGCGCAGATCGTTCAGATCCACCTCTCCGAGCGTCTCCATCAGGGTGTCCGCGAGGTCCAGTTCCGCCGGCTTCACGGTCACCTTCTCCTTGGGGGCGACCCCCGCGGGCTCGCGTACCTCGTCCGGCCAGAGCAGCCGGTGCAGCGCGATCGTGTCGCCCACGACGCGCAGCATCCCCAGCCGCTCGCGGCCGCGGTGGGCGTATTTGGCGATGGCGACCTTCTCGCTGCGTTTGAGCGCCTCGCGCAGCAGGGTGTACGGCTTGGCCCCGGCGGCGCCGCTGGTGCCCAGGTAGTAGGCGTCGCCCATCTGGAGCGGATCGATCTCGGAGGCGGAGATGAACGCCTCGATCTCCAGGGTGTGGGTGGTGGGCAGCGGAAGCGCCGCGAGGTCCTCTTCGGTGATCGGGACCAGCGCGCCGTCCGCGTCCTCGTAGGCCCGCCCGATCTCGCTCGACTCGACCTGCTTGTCCTCGAGCTCGCAGACCTTGCGGTAGCGGATGCGGCCGTTGTCGCGGGTGTGGATCTGCCGGAACGAGATCGAGTGGTCCTCGGTGGCCGGATAGATCTTGATCGGAATGCTCACCAGGCCGAAGGAAATGTTCCCATTCCAGATAGATCGCATGCTTGATCCCTTTCGTGAGATTCTTATCGTATGTCCCCGATCGCGGAGGTGGAGGGGCGGCGGATCACGCTCAGGAACCTCGACAAGGTCATCCATCCGGCCACCGGCACCACCAAGGGCGAGCTGCTGCACTATCTGGCGTCGACCGCGGACGCGCTCCTCGGCCATCTGCGCGGGCGGCCGCTGGCGTTCCTGCGCTACCCGGACGGCCCCGACGGCCAGAAGTTCTTCACCAAGAACCCGCCTCCGGGCACGCCTTCCTGGGTGACGACGGCCGAGGTCACCCGCCATAAGGGGGAGACCGCGCGGCAGGTGGTGATCCAGGATCTGCCCTCGCTGATGTGGTCGGCCAACCTCGTGGTGGAGCTCCACACCCCGATGTGGCGGATCGACCAGGGCGTGGGCATCGCCGACCGGCTCGTCTTCGACCTCGACCCCGGGCCGCCCGCCACGATCGTGGACTGCCGCGCCGTCGCCGTATGGCTGCGCGAACGGCTGGCCGCCGACGGCCTTACGGCGTACGCGAAGACCAGTGGCTCCAAGGGGCTGCATCTGCTGGTGCCGGTGGAGCCGACCCCCTCCCGGCAGACCACCGCCTACGCCAGACGGCTGGCCCTGGAGGCCGCGAACGCCATGCCGGACCTGGTCATCCGCAAGATGACCCGCTCGCTGCGGCCCGGGAAGGTGTACGTGGACTTCAGCCAGAACGCCGCCGCGAAGACCACCGCCGCCCCGTACACCCCCCGCGCCGTCCCCGAACCGGCCGTCTCCGCGCCCGTCACCTGGGAGGAGGTCGAGGCGTGCGGCGAACCCGCGGCGCTGACCTTCCTGATCGACGACATCCCCGAGCGGCTCGACCGCCACGGGGATCTGCTCGCCCCGCTGCTGGACCCGGCGGAGGGGCGCCCGCTGCCGACGGGCGAGGCCGCCGTCGAGGACGACGCCGAGGAGGGCGAGGAGGTCGCCGAGGAGGGCGAGGACAACGGCCAGGGCGACGACGAAGGCGTGGCCGACCGATGACCTCGTCCTCCCATGAGCCGCCCCTTCAGCCACCCGTGGACGTGGCGCTGGCCCGTGTCGTCCCGATCCTGCCCACCGCACCGCCCGGACGGCGGCTGGCGTACGAGCCCAAGTTCGACGGCCATCGGCTGCTGATCTTCCGGCTGGGGGACACCGTAAGGATGCAGGCCCGCTCCGGCCGCATCATCACCCGCGCCTTCCCCGACCTGGCGGCCGCCGCGCGGCCGCTGCCGCCCGGCACGGTCCTCGACGGCGAGGTGGTGGTGTGGGCGGGCGGCCGTACGGACTTCGCCGCCGTCCAGAAGCGCGCCTTCGCCGCGTCCGAGTCACGGGCGGGGCGGCTCGCCCGGGAACTGCCCGCCTCCTACGCCGCCTTCGACCTGCTCGCGATCGGCGCGGAGGATCTGCGGCCGCATCCGTACGAACAGCGCCGCGCCCGGCTGATGGCGCTTCTCGAACCGCTCGGCCCACCGCTCCAGGCCGTGCCGATGACGACCGATCCGGAGCTCGCCGCCACCTGGTACGAGTCGCTCCTGGAGATCGGCATCGAGGGCCTGGTGATCAAGGAGCTGGACCAGCCCTACCGGCCGGGCCGCCACTGGCGGAAGGTGCGCCACTCGGAGACCCGTGACGCCGTGGTCGTCGGCGTCGTCGGCCCCCGCCTCCGCCCGCGCGCCCTCGCGCTGGTGCTCCCCGGCGACGACGTGCCCTTGATCTCCGCCCCGCTCTCCACGGCCGTCCGCGCCCAGCTCAGCACGGCCCTGCGCGACCTGCCGGACCACCGGCCCCCGCCCGCCGAACTCCCCACCGCCCTGGACCGGGTCGGCGCCGAGATCGCCTACCGCCCCGTCGCCCCGGACCTGACCGTCGAGGTCCGCCAGGAAGGCACGGTCCGCCACGCGGCGACGAGAGTCATGCGCCTCCGCATCCCCGACTGATCGCCTTCGGCCGACCCCGTGTCCTGTGTGCCCCGGCCGTGCGACGATGCGCGGATGCGGGTGACGGTCGTGGGCAGCGGTGACGCGTTCGGCTCGGGCGGGCGGTTCCAGACCTGCCTGGCGGTGGCCCCCGACCCGGCCGGGCCGCCCCACGTCCTGGTGGACTGTGGCGCGACCAGCCTGACGGCGATGCGTCAGCAGGGGATCGAGACCAACGACATCGACACGGCCCTGGTCACCCATCTGCACGGTGACCACTTCGGCGGTCTGCCGTTCCTCGTACTCGACGGGCAGTTCCGGCGCCGCACCCGTGATCTGACCGTGGTCGGCCCGCCCGGGACCGGTGACCGGCTGACGCGGGCGATGGAAGCGCTGTTCCCCGGCTCTAGCGGGGTGCGACGGCGCTTCGACGTCCATGTCGTGGAGCACGCCGACCGGAGCCCCAGGGAGCTGGGGCCCCTGCGGGCGACCCCCTTCGAGGTGCGGCACGCCTCCGGAGCTCCCGCCTACGCGCTACGGGTGGAGGGGCCGAGCGGAGCGATGGCCTACTCGGGCGACACCGAGTGGACCGACGCCCTGCTCGACGCGGCGGACGGCGTCGGGCTGTTCCTGTGCGAGGGCTACAGCCCGCGCCCCATCCGCTGGCATCTCGACCTCGACACGCTCGCGCGCCACCGTGACCGTTTCACCTGCCGACGGCTGCTGCTCACCCACCTGTCCCCGACGGCGCTGGCCGAGGATCTGAGCGGCTGGGACGTTGCCCACGACGGGCTGCGCGTCGAACTGTGACCGCCACGGCTCCCGCCGTAGCTCCTACCGCCCGGCGGGCCCACCCGCTTCTACGGATCCGGCGGGCCCACCGGATCCGGAGGCCCCGTCACCACCGCCGTCACCCGGCTGCCCGGGGGCAGTTCGCCCCGCTCCGCCAGCCCGTACACACCCCACAGCAGCTTCGCCACGTACCGCCGCTCCAGCCGGACCCCGTGCCGCGCCTCGAACTCCGCCGCGAACGCCTCCAGCTCCGCCGGGACCCGTCCGTACCCGCCGCCGTGGAAGCCGTGCTCGATCCGCCAGTCGCCGAACGGCCGCCCCCACCCCCGCTCGTGCAGCGCGGCCACCTCGCGGTCCAGGTAGCCCTCCGCCCCCTTCAGGACGGCGAACCCCACCGCCCGCGCACCAGCCGGGAGCGCGGCGGCGATCCCGGCCAGCGTGCCGCCGGTGCCCACCGCGCAGCACACCACATCGGCCGGCCCCAGGTCGGGCAGCTCCGCGACGAGCTCCGCCGCCCCGCGCGCCGCCAGGACGTTCGTACCGCCCTCCGGGAGCACGTAGGCGCGCCCCCACCGCTCCTCCAGCGCCCGCAGGGGGCCAGGGCCGTCCTCACCCAGGCCGCGCAGCGTCTCGCGGTAGGCGGAGCGGGTGACGAAGGCCAGCTCCATGCCGTGTGCCTCGGCCCGCGCCAGCGACCAGTTGCGCGGCGCGTCGGCCAGCTCATCGCCCCGGATGACCCCGACCGTCGACAGCCCGTACGCGGCGCCCGCCGCCGCCACCGCCCGGATGTGGTTGGAGTACGCCCCGCCGAACGTGAGCAGCCGGGTGTGGCCTTGCTCGACGGCCGCGCGCAGATTCGGGGTGAGCTTGCGCCACTTGTTGCCCGGTACCAGCGGGTGGATGAGGTCGTCCCGCTTCAGCCGCAGCTCCACGCCCCGGTCGGCGAGCCATGGGTCGGCCACGTCCCGCACGGGGGACGGCAGCCGGGGCCGTATCGGGGGCGCGGTGTCCAGTGGGCGTCTCACCTGTCCATTCTCGCCGCTGCCCCTCGTTGGGAGAGACAGGCGGCCGGGTCGGGCGTCAGGCCCGGTTCGAGGCGGCGCGCCTGATGCGCGTCGAGCAGCGCGTACTCGCGCCGGCCGAGCCGGTGTTTCCACCAGGTCGCCGGGGGTGAGCTCGGTGCCGGGGGCGGCCATGACCTCGCCGACCGCCGGTCCGTTCAGCGGTGCCCCGATCTCGAAGGAGGGCATCGGCACGTCGGTGTTCTCGTCCATCAGCGTGCGCGTCACGGCGGCGACGCCCATATGGGTGTTGCGCACGAGGACCTGGCCCGGTCCTGGCTCGGGGACCGGCACCTCCGCGATCTCGAAGAGGTCATCCTTGACCGGTCCCTCGGGGCGGGCCGCCAGCCGGACTTCGCGGTACGTGTGCTTCGTCATGCCCCCAACCAAGCGTGGAGCGCGGAGCAAGGTCAGCCGGACCCCGACGCGTCGGGAAACGTTGACGCGTCGGAGATTTCCGACGTAATCTCCGAGCCGTGCCCACAGACGTCTTCAGCGCGCTCGCCAACCCCGTGCGCCGCAAACTGCTCGACTGCCTCCGGGACGGCCCTCGCGCCGTCAACGACCTCGCGGGCGAGTTCGAGCTGAGCAGACCGGCGATCTCGGAACATCTCCAGGTGCTCCGGCTGGCCCGGCTCGTACGGGAGGAGCCGCGGGGGCGGCAGCGGTACTACCACCTGGAGCCGGATCCGCTCGCCGAGGTGCGGCAGTGGCTGCATCCCTTCGAGCACTACTGGCGCGCCCGGCTCCACGCGCTGCGCGACGTCCTCGACGAGGAGAACCCATGACCGAGCCCGACGCCATCCACTGCGACCAGTTCCTGCCCCACCCTCCGGCCGTCGTGTGGAAGGCCCTCACCGATCCGCGGCTGCACGCGCGGTGGTGGGCCGCGGGCGATGTGCGGGCGGAGGTCGGCCACCGCTTCACGCTCGACATGGGGCCCTGGGGAGAGCAGCCCTGCGAGGTGATCGCCGTCGAGCCGGAGCGGCTGCTGAGCTACCGGTTCGCCGGGACCACCCTCGACACCACCATCACCTGGCGCCTCGAACCGGAGGGCGCGGGCACCCGGCTCTTCCTCGAGCACGCCGGGTTCGACCTCGACTCCCCGCTGGGCAGGAAGGCGCTCGACGGGATGGGGCGCGGCTGGCCCTCGGTCCTGCGCCGGCTCGCCAAGGTCCTCGCCGAACCGGCGGGCTGATCGGCAAGCCTTACGAGAAGCGGGCTATCGCCGTCATCGTCGGCCGCAGGTTCCGTACCGCGGGCAGCCACCGCATCAGCGGCGCCAGCACCCCGTAGTAGAACCCCCGCCCGCGCGGCGGCGGCACCTCGCGCACGTCCGTGATCGCCGGATGGGCCGTCCGCACCTTCGGCAGCTCACCCGCGTCCATGCCCCACGGCATGGGCGGCGGGCTGTAGCCCCGCGCGGTGCGCATCTCGCCGCGCATCGTGCGGGCGCTGAACCACCGCGGCACCGCGTCGAAGACCAGCGCCCCGCCCCGGAACCGCTCGGCGCACCCCGCGATCAGGTCCTTCACCTCGGTGGGCCGCAGATACATCAGCAGCCCCTGCGCGGTGATCAGCACCCCGCGCGCCGGGTCGACCTCGTCCCGCCAGGACAGGTCGAGCGCCGAGCGGGCGAGGGTGCGCCGCCGCTCCTCGTCCGGCAGCAGCGCCCGCCGCACCTCGGCGGTCTCCGGCAGCTCCACGCACAGCCAGCGCGCCCGCCCGTTGTCCACCCGCCAGTACTGCGTCTCCAGACCCTCGGCGAGCGTGACGACCGTGCCGTCCGGATGCTCGTCGAGGAAGGCCCGTACGGCGGTGTCGAAGGTGCGGACCCGCAGCGCCTGGCCCTGCGCCAGCAGCGGGCTGGGCGTTCCGAAGGTCTCCTCGAAGGGGTAGTCGACGCGGTCGACCAGCTCCACGGCCTTGGGGTCGTCCAGCACGGTCCGCGCCCGGCGGGCCTCGGCGGCCCGCATATAGAGGTTCCACAGCAGGGTCTCGGGGACCTCACTCAGCTCGACGCGCCGACCGCCGTTGCCGTCCCTCGTGCCGTCCCCGGCCCCGTTCCCGGCTCTGTTCCCGGTCCTGTTCCCGTTACCGTCCGGTCCGGCGTCCGCCATGGCGTCGTCACTCCTCGCACACGCGTCCCTCGGCGTTTCCCCCATCGCCCCCACCGCTTCCATCGCGTTCCACCGCCATTCAACCTCACCCGATCCCCCATCCGGAACGGCGAACGCCCCGGCCCCCGGACGAATCCGGGACCGGGGCGTTCAGGCGGTACGGCGGTCCTTCAACCCGCCTCGGCCGGAACCGGGCCGATCGCCCGGCCCGCCCACTCGGGGGCCTTCTCGAGCAGATCAGTCAGCCGCTTCCGCACCTCATCGGGGAACGGAGCCGAGCGGCTCTCCTTCTGGTCGATGTGGAGCGCGAGCAGCTCGGTCGTGGCCACGGGGGCGCCGTCCGGCTCGCCCACATGCATCTCGTGGGTGAACCGGACCTTCTTCTCGTCCACGCCGATGACGCGCGTACGGATGGTGAGCTCGGCGCCCTCCTCGACCTCGCTCAGGTACCGGATGTGCGACTCCACGGTGTAGAGGGAGCAGCCGGTCTTGGCGCGGTAGGCGGAGTCGAGCCCGGTCTCCACCATCATCTCGTCGGTGCTGTGGCCGAAGACGAGGACGTAGAACGCCTCGCTCATATGGCCGTTGTAGTCGATCCACTCGGGACGTACGGTCTGCCGGTAGTCGGGGAGCGTGCTGCTCACTTCTCGTCTCCCATGGTGCTGGGGGTATGTGCGATGCCGTCCGTCCCCTCGGTGCGCTGCCGCGGCAGACGGCCAGTCGCCCGCAGGACGTCTATGACGCCCTGGTCCCGCTCCGCGACGAGCTGCGCGATGGTACGGCTGCCCGCCGCCTCGTCACAGCCGTCGACCATGGCCGCACGCAGCGTGTCGTCCAGCTCAGGCGCCTCGAGACGGGTCCACGGAGACTTCAACGAGGGTCCGAAGTGGTCGAGCATATGTCCCATGCCTCCGTCGCCGCCCGCCAGGGCGAACGTGAGGCACGGACCCATGAACGCCCACCGCAGCCCGGGTCCCTCGGTGATGGAGTCGTCGATCTCCTTCACCGTGGCCTCACCGTTGGCCACCATGTGCAGCGCCTCCCGCCACAGCGCCTCCTGGAGCCGGTTGGCGATGAAGCCGGGCAGCTCGCGCTCCATGGTGATGACGGACTTGCCCGCCACCTCGTAGAAGCGCGAGGCCCACTCGACCGCCGCGGCATCCGTCTGCTTCCCGCCGACGACCTCGACCAGCGGAATGAGATACGGCGGATTGAAGGGGTGGCCGACGACGAGGCGGCCGGGGCCGGCGGCCTCGGTCTGCATATCGGTCATCGGATAGCCGGAGGTGGAGGACGCGATGACGACCCCGGGCGGGGCCGCCGCGTCCAGCTGGGCCAGCAGCGACCGCTTGAGCTCCAGCTTCTCCGGGGCGCTCTCCTGGACGAACTGCGCGTCGGCCACGGCCTCCGCCAGGGTCGCGGTCACGGTCAGCCGGTCGGGGGAGGCGCCGTCGGCGAGGCCGATCTGCTCCAGGGCGGGCCAGGCGGCCGCCACGAGACGGCGCAGCTTCTCCTCGGCGTCGGGGGCCGGGTCCCAGGCGGTGACGTCGTAGCCGCGCGCCAGGAAGTGGGCGACCCAGCCGCCGCCGATGACTCCGGCGCCGACGCAGGCGACGCGGCGTACCTCTTCGGGGGTGCAGGGGGATGAGGGCATGGCGGTCCTAAGAGTGTGAGGGGGGAGGAGGAAGGGTCTGAGGGGAGAGGAGGAAGAGAGGGGAGCGGGTGGGGGGATTACGCGCGGGGCTTGAGGCCCAGCCGCTGCCGCGCCTCGTCCGGTGTGGCGACCTTCGCGCCCAGCAGCTCGGTGATCTGGACCGCGCGCTCGACGAGCTGGCCGTTGGTGGCCTTGACGCCCCGGCTGAGGTAGAGGTTGTCCTCAAGACCGACCCGCACGTTCCCGCCGAGCAGGATGGACTGCGCCACCCACGGCATCTGCATCCGGCCCAGCGCGAAGCTGGCCCACTGGGCGCCCTCGGGCAGCATGTTGACCATCGACGCGAGCACGCCCGGATCGGCCGGGGCGCCCCACGGGATGTCCATGCACAGCTGGAAGACGGTCGGGTCGTCCAGCAGCCCCTCGGCCAGCAGCTGTTTGGCGAACCACAGCTGCCCGGTGTCGAAGATCTCCAGCTCGGGGCGTACGCCCAGCTCCTGGATGCGCTTGGCGCCGGTGCGCAGCATGTCGGGGGTGGAGACGTAGAGGTTGCTGCCGTCGCCGAAGTTGAGCGAGCCGCAGTCCAGGGTGCAGATGTCGGGCAGCAGGTCCTCGACGTGGGGGAGCCGGTCAAGGCCGCTGACCAGGTCGGTGCCGGGGAGGTGGGTGAGCGGGTTCTCGGGGTCGATGACCAGGTCGCCGCCCATGCCCGCGGTGAGGTTGATGACGACGTCGGTGCCGGTCTCCTTGACCCGCTCCACGACCTCGCGGTAGAGCCGCGGATCGCGGGCGGGGGCGCCGGTCTCGGGGTCGCGTACGTGGATGTGGACCACGGCCGCCCCGGCCTCCGCGGCCTCGACGGCGGAGCGGGCTATCTGCTCGGGGGTGACGGGGGCATGGGGGCTGCGGCCCACGGTGTCACCGGCGCCGGTCAGGGCACAGGTGATGATGACGCTGTCGTTCATGGGCATGGGCTTCTCTCCCTCTCTCGCGGCGCACCGCACTCTTGCGGTGCCTCGGCTACGGTCCGGGCCGGTCGGCCGGTCCGGCCGCGTCGGCGCCGGAGCGCCGTGCGGTCAATTCGGTGTCCACGTACGCGTTGCAGGCGATGTCCATGGCCTCGGCGCTCGTACCGCCCGCACCGGGTTCGGTGGCCAGCACCTGGATGGCGAGTCCGTCGATCAGCGCGGTCAGGCGAAGCGCGCTGAACTCCGGGTCGACGGTGCGGAAGACCCCCTGCTCGATCCCGCGCCGGATCACCTCGGCCACGGTCCGCCGCCACTGCTGGTAGAAGTCGGCGTGCAGCCGCCCGATGGCCGTGGACCGCGCGGCCTCGGCCCACAGGTCCATCCACACCAGCCACTGCCGCCGCTGCCGCTCGGTGTACGGCGCCTGGAGCGCGATCAGCTGCCGCAGCTCCTCGCGCGCGTCGTCGGCCGCGGCGATCCGGGCGGCGCGGCGCGCGGTGTCCTCGTCCATGCACCAGCGCACGGCGGCCTCGAGCAGTTCGGCGCGGCCCGGGAAGTGGTAGTGGATGGTGGCGGTGCTGGTGTCGCAGGCGGCGGCGATGTCGGCGACGCGTACGGCGTGGAAGCCGCGCTCGGCGATGAGCCGGACCGTCTCCCGCACGATCTGGAGCGGCCGTCCGCTGCCGGGGGGCGCGGTGGGGGCGGGCGGCCTGGGCGCCCCCACCGCCCTGCCGACCGCACCGCCGTACGCTCCTTCGGCTCCGTCGTCCGCCGCGTCGGCCGTCGTGGTGCCCAGCAGCCATCCGGCGTCCACGTTCCCGGCGTCGGCGATCCGCGCCAGCTCGGCCACGGTGAAGCGCCGGCTCCCGCTGAGCGAACGCGAGAGCTTGGAGGGGTCCATCACGACCCGCCGAGCGAATTCGCGCTGGGTACAACCGGCCTCGCCGATCACCTGACGTACGCGTTCCGCCACGTCGAACTGTTGCCGCATGGCCGACACGGTACGGATGCGTTGAGATAACCGCAATGAATGTGATGGCAGGGCGCCCGCTTTCTACCTAAATCCGTGGGAATTTCACCCAGGAATTGCGATGCGGGCTGACTGATGCATCAGTTGTGCCCGATGATGTTCGAACACTTCCGACTATGCTCACCGGGCGTGAGAACAGGAGAGATCGGGTGACATCGGATGGGGACGGCGTACGGCTTATCGGCGGCCGCTACCAGCTGGGCAACCGGTTGGGGCGAGGCGGTATGGGCACGGTCTGGCGCGCGTACGACCAGATGCTGGAGCGCGAGGTCGCTGCCAAGGAGCTGAACGTCGCGAGCGACGACCACGAGTACCACCGACGACTGCGCCGGGCGCTGAGAGAGGCGCGTACCGTCGCCCGGGTGCGCCACCCGCATGTGGTGGGCGTCCATGACCTGGTCGAACACGACGACCGGCTGTGGATCGTGATGGAGCTGATCGACGGCCCCAACCTGGCCCGCCGGATCGCGGACGACGGCCCCCTCACCCCCAGCCACACCGCCGCCCTCGGGCTGCAGCTGCTCGGCGCGCTGGAGGCCGTGCACGCCGCCGGGGCGCTGCACCGCGACGTCAAGCCCGCGAACATCCTGCTGCGCCGGGACGGCAGCGCCGTCCTCACCGACTTCGGCATCGCCGCCCTGGAAGACGACGAGTCGCTCACCACCACCGGTGAACTCCTCGGTTCCATCGGCTACATGGCGCCCGAACGGCTGACGGCGGAGGAGGTCGGCCCGCCGTCGGACCTGTGGTCGCTGGGCGCGACCCTGTCCGCGGTCGCCTCCGGCGTCCCGCCCTTCCAGCGCTCCACGGGGGCCGCCGCGCTGCACGCGGTCACCTTCGCGGACCCGGAGATCCCGGAACGGGTCGGCGCCCTGCGGCCCGTCGTCGAGGCCCTGCTGAACAAGTCACCGGACCAGCGCCCGTCCGCGGCCACGATCGGGGCCGCGCTGCGACGCGTGGCGGACGGGGCGGAAGACCCGGGCCCACTGCCCCCGGCCGAGCCCGCGGGGACGGCAGGGACCCCGGGCGGCTTCCCGGAGAGCCCCACGGGCTTGGCGGACCCCCCGACGATGACGGCGCCCCCCACGGTGACCGGATCCCACACGCTGGCCGGAAGCCCGGCGCCGACCGCGCCTCACACCCTGGCCGGAAGCCCCACGCTGGCCGGAACCCCCACCCTGGACCGGGAACCGACCGTCGTCGACCAGGCGGCCGGATCGCCACCCCCTCGCCCCCGCGGCCGGGGCCGGGCCCGGACCTGGTGGTGGACGGCGGGCGCGGCGCTCGCGGTGGCGGCCCTCGCCACCGGGCTCTTCTTCGCCTTCGGGCCCCCGTCCGACGGCGACGACGACGCGGCGCAGCCCGGCACCCTCATCAGCAAGGTGACCGTGGACGCGGCGCGCGGCTGGCAGCCCGCGACGAGCACCCCGGTCCAGAAGGGCGACGAGGTGTCGGTCCGCTACACCAGCGGCACCTGGACCGTTGACTCCGCCAACCTCCCCCTCGTCGGCCCGGCCGGCCACACCCGCGCCGACGACGAATCCCTCAACTTCGCCTGGGAGGACTGCAAGATGAAGCCCGCCGTCCCCTTCGGCGCCCTCCTGGGCCGCTACCCGGGAAACCCCGGGAACCCCCATGCCGTAGGGCGCGCATGGCACTTCACGGCAACCCGCCAGGGCACCCTGCAACTCCGCATCAACGACGGCGAGGGCTGCCTCGACGACAACAAGGGGGCCCTCACCGTCACCGTGCAGATCACCCGCTGACCGGGCGGCGCGGCACGCCCGTGCACGCGGTTCCGCGAAAAACGTGGGCAGCATGGGCAACGCGCGGGCTTCGTCGACGCATCCTTCCGGGCGGTCCGGGCAGCAACGCCCGGGGCACCAGCACGGAAGGGGAGCGTCACGTGGATTCGGAGAAGAGGAAGAAGCCGCTCGCACGGCGACGTGTTCTGGCCCTGACGGCCGGATCCCTCATCGCCGCGGGGTGCACACAGGGCGAACGAGGTTCCGCCGACAAGACCAGTCACGCCCCCGAGGCCAGGACCCCCGCCGACGGGCCGGACGGCGCGCTGGGAGCGAATTTCAACGAGGACCCGGACAGCGTGACCTTCGGCGAACTGCGCGAGCTCTCCGCGAACTGGCTCCGGGGCTTCGTTCCGATGCCCGAGGTCACGGACGACGCCTCCCAGCAGCGCGCCATCGCGAAGCTCCTGGACGCCCATCGGCTCGGCCACAGCACGGTGCTCTCGCTGAAGTTCCCCTACAACCACCGGCCGATACCCCGACCGGGCAGCTCCGCCATGGACGCGGAACTCGCCCGAGTCGACAAGGTTCTGCACACCGTCCTCGACACCGTCGACGTCCTGGCCATCGGCAACGAACCGTTCATCGAGAGCCTTGCCCAGGACCGCCGCTCGGGCGCGCTGAACGCGTTCTATGAGCACGTCGCGGAGCACATCATCGCGTACCGGAAGAAGCACTTCGGCTCGCGCTGCCGGACCCACCTCCACATGGGGGCACTCAACTACCTCGACAAGCCGGACAAGCGGACGCGGGCCACCGACCGCTGGCTGTCCTTCACCCGCCGGACCCCGGAGATCGAGGGCGTGGACATCCACCCCCATGTGTCCGCGCCGGAGAAGGTACAGCCCTATCTCGACTACATCCTGCCCCGCCTCCGCGCCGGCCAGAAGTTCCTGGTCACCGAGTTCTCCCTGGTCCAGCTGTGGAAGCTGCACCTGAACGACACGATCCCCGCGCGCTTCGCCCGTCGCTACCGCCTTCCGCCGGACACCCCGGTGTGGAAGGTGATCAAGGAGGCCATCGAGCATCCCTTCCCCGAGGAGAAGTGGCGCGACTTCCTCGCCATGAGCCCCTGGTTCGAGGACAACAAGCACTTCCTGCGGGACCAGGTGCGCCACTTCCGCGACACCGGACGCCTCGCCGTGGCCACGTACGGAGTCACCCAAGGCGCCGCCATGACCCGGAACTTCGGCCCGGACAAGCAACCCTGGCTGTTGAACAGCCTCTACGCCAACCGCACCGTGAAGCCGTCCGACGACGGCTCACCGGCCCACAACTACGGCTTCTTCGACGACTTCCGCGCCCTCCAGCGCCCAGGCTGACGGGCATGGGGAAGGAGCCCTGACCGCCGGTGCCGCCGGAGGCTTCATGAACGCGTCGGCCGGTGTGGGCGGCCCGCCGATATCCCGGCGCCGGCAGCGCAGCCGCAGGGACGCCTGGTAGTCGGTGAACGCGGCGCTCGGATGTCGGTGGCGTCGACGGCCCTGCCGTCGGCGCGGCGGCGGCCGCGGCAAGCCCCATGACCGTGGTCCCGCGCTTCACGGACATCTCCGCACACCCCGCATTCAGGCGGGCCGTACGCGTCACGCGGGAAGCGAATCCAGCCAGTCGACCAGCAGCCGATTGATTTCCTCCGGGCGCTCCTGCTGGATCCAGTGGCCGCAGTCCTCGAGGATGTGCGAGCCGACGAGCCCGGGCAGCGTGCTCGGGTACGCCTTGATCGCGTCGCCCATCCAGGCGGTCGAGGCGTCCAGGGCGCCGCCGACGAACAGCGACGGCTGGGTGATGGGCGCGCCGTCGTACTCCGCCAGGTCCTCCCAGTCCCGGTCCATGTTCCGGTAGCGGTTCAGCCCTCCGCTCAGCCCGGTCCGCTCGAACTCACCGGCGTAGACGTCGAGGTCCCCCTCGCTCAGCCAGGCGGGCAGCCGTCCGGCGGGGAACCGTTCGCGCAGCGTACGGCCGCGCGTGACGAAGTGCGGGTCGGGCAGATCGGGTCCGGGCATGGTGTCGCCCGACAGCGCCGCGTAGATCCCCGCGAGCCAGCCGCGCGCGTCCGGCTCGATCTCCGCCTCGGCCCGGCCCGGCTCCTGGAAGTAGGAGACGTAGAACTCCTCGTCCCCGCCCATCCCGGCGAAGACCTCGGAGGGCCTGGGGCCGCCACGCGGGGCGTACGGCACGCTCAGCATCCCGACCGCCCGGAACACATCAGGGCGCAGCAGGGCGGAATTGGCGGCGATGGGCGAGCCCCAGTCGTGCCCGATCACCACGGCGGACTCCTCGCCGAGCGCCTCCACCACGGCGGCGTTGTCCGCCACCAGCTCCCGCATCCGGTACGCGTCCACCGTCGCGGGCCGGGACGAGCGCCCGTATCCACGGACATCGAGGGCGGCCACCCGGTACCCGGCCGCGGCCAGCGCGGGCAGCTGGTGGCGCCATGAGTACCAGGACTCCGGAAAGCCGTGCACGAGCAGTACCAGCGGGCCGGTGCCCCGCTCCACGAGGTGGATCCGCCCGGCGGGTGAGGGCACCAGACGGTGGGTGAGGTCGGTTGTGGGCGGTGTCTGCGGCATGGTTCCCTCCCGGGTCGCGCCGAACATTCCGTGTGGCGGCCGATGGGTCCGAGCTTGCCGTGCCGTCGGCGGCTCGGACCACACCCGTTGCCAGTTCGGCAAACCACTCCGGCCGCTCGCCGACGCACCAGATGTGCGGGTTCGCGGCATTACTTCCAGAATTGATCGCACGGTGAGTCTTCTCGTGGAGGTGAGGGCCATGGCCACGTACATCACGCTGCTGAACTGGACCGAGCAGGGAGTCCGCGCCTACAAGGACACCACCAAACGCACCGAGGACTTCGCCGCGTCGCTGAACAAGCTCGGGGCGCGGCTCGTGGACATCTACTGGACGGATGGGCCGTACGACCTCGTGTGCATCGTAGAGGCCCCGGACGACGAGACCGCGACCGCGGCGTCGCTCCAGCTCGGCGCGTTGGGCAATGTCCGCACCACGACCCTGAGGGCCTTCGGACGGGAGGACATGGGCCGCATCATCGCCAAGGTCGCCGGCTGAGGCGGTGCGCGCAGGAGGAGCGGTGCCCATGCGGAGGCCGGTCCGGGAGGGGAACCCTCCTGGTGCCCTCGGCGGCGTGGATGGTGTCCTGCGGTGGCCCGGCCCGGAAGAACGCGGGCCGGGCCACCGAACCAACCACCAGGTGGTGCTACTTCGTGGCGGGGCCGGACAGCTCCTTGCCGAACGCGGCGTCGTCCGCCGGGGAGCCGAGGTCGCCCGGTCCGATGAGGGCGGAGCCCTCGGCGGTGAGCCCGTCGGCGCCCGCGTACAGCAGGGCCACCGCGCCCGCGCCCTCGGTCCGGTTCGGGACCCCGACGGCCAGGTCGGGCTTGCCGTCGCCGTTGTAGTCGGCCGGCGAGATGGCGTCGCCGAACCAGTCGCCGCCCGTCATGTCGCCGGGGACGCCCTCGGTGTCCAGGGAGAAGGTCTGCGCGCCCGCGTCGGTCAGCCAGTCCTTGGTGCCCTTGAGTACGGTGATGGCACCGGCGTCGTTGTAGCCCCCGGGGGCCTCGGCGCCGGTGTCGCTGACGACGAGGTCGTCGTGGCCGTCGCCGTTGATGTCGGTGAGCCGGGAGGCGATGCCGTTCTGCGCCTTGCCCGTCCAGTTCACCGGATTGGCGGTGTCGAGCCCCTCGGCCGTGCCGGGGTACGTCCGCAGACGCGCGTCGTCCGGACCGTCCGTGAACCCGGTGTCCGTGACGACGTCGTCCTTGCCGTCGCCGTTGATGTCACCCACCACGGCCCGGTACGAGGCGAACGGCAGCGGTACGTCCTCGCCCAGCGATGTGCTCTTCAGCCCCGCGGACGAACCGGGCAGCACGCCGAGCGTGCCCTCGTCGGCGGGGTCGTCCTGGTAGGCGACGGTGACCAGGTCGGCGAAGCCGTCCCCGTTGATGTCGCCGGAGGACAGGTGCTCCGTGCCCGCGCCACCGCCGGGCGGGGTGACGCTGGACATCTTCGGGGTGGCCGTCTCGCGCAGGTTCGCCGCGCCGTTCACGACCTGGACCTCGGTGCCGTCGGAGATGGCGATGTCGTCGCGGCCGTCGTGGTTGTAGTCGCCCACGGCCATCCGGTCGCCGAACAGCGCGTAGGCGGTGGCCTTCGGCGCGTGGAAGGCGATGGCGTCGCTGGAGAGGCCGTCCTTCGAGCCGAAGACGACCGTGACCGAACCGGCCCGCTTGGCGTCGCCGATGGCCTCGTAGTTCGCGGCGATGATCAGGTCGCCGTACCCGTCCCCGTCCACATCGCCGCGCACCACGGCCGAGCCGAAGTGGTCCGAGGCTTCGGGCGTGCCGGGAATCCCCGGGCTGGCCTGCGACAACGTGCCGTGCCGCGCGGTGTCGACCCCGCCCTTGGCCCCGTAGGTCACCCCCACGTAGCCCGCCTTGGACTTCCCCGAAACGGTCCCGTCGGGCGCGCCCACACCGAGGTCGGCATAGCCGTCGCCGTCGATATCGCCCGGTGTGGTCTTCCCCGCCGCGGCAGTCGTGGGGGAGGGCTGCTTCTGGTCGGTCCCGTCGCCGTTCGACACCACGGCGCCGGCCCCGGCGGCCACGGCGGCGGTCACGACGGCACCCACCGCCACGCCCACCACACCTCGGGTTCTATTGCGCACAAGTCCTCCATGAGTAACGCATCGGTCGCCCTTGAGCCCCGACCGCCACCTGTCTCCCCCGGCGGCCGGATACGGAAGGGTCATGGAAGGAGAGCTGTCCTAAAGCTGAACGGTTGCACAACCGGAGGAAAACGAGACAGGGTCGTGATCAACGCGAGGGGCGCCTCAAGTTCCCTGCGGGACAGGGAACTTGAGGCCAGAGGTGGAGAAGCCGGACCCCCTTGCGAACGTCCGCCACCGTCCGTCACTGACCGTGAGCCCCCCATGTCCCCCGGCCCGCGTGCGCCCCGCCCCGCACCGTCGCAATCTGGACCCATGAGCCGTCGGCGCCCGGCGGAAGGGGACCCGTCGACCACGCCGACGGGCTCTCCCGAACCACCCGGCCCATCCCTGGAGGTCTCGCCATGTCGAGCGAAGAGCAGATGGCAGGGAGCGCCGAGAGCCAAGCGCGCTTGGCGGCGCTGAGCTCGGCGATCACCGTGCTGCAGTCGGTCAAACCGCCGTTCGTGCCGGAGGGGGCGGAGGGGATGACCATCCGCGTCGACTACCCGCCCGGCGAGCCCGGCCTCCCCCCACACCGCCACTCGGGCCCCGCCTTCGGCTACGTGCTGGAGGGCGAGATGCTCTTCGAGCTGGAAGGCGAGCCGGAGCGGGTGATCAGGGCGGGGGAGACGTTCTGGGAGCCGGGCGGCGAGGTCATCCACTACCAGGACGGAAACAACCGCACGGACGCCTGGAGCCGCTTCATCGTCACCATGTTCTGCGCCCCGGGCCGGCCCATGCTCACCCTCGTCGACGACGAGGAACTGGCCCAGCGCCAACACCTACGGGCTCCCCGCCCGGGCGCGTGATCCGCCGCTGACGCCGAATCCGGACGTGTCAGGGGTTCAGGCGGTTGCTGAGGCCGGCGGTCACGTCGGCCAGTCGGCCCATCGCGTGAGCCACCCCGAGCCCGTCCATGTAGTCCTCAGTCGGCGCGGCCGGTCGCCGCCACGGTCACGCCCAGGCCGATCATCGCGAGGCCACCCGCCCCGCCGACCATCGACAGCCGCCGGTCGGAGCGGGCGAACCAGGAACGGGCCGCGGAGGCGCCCAGGCCCCAGAGGGTGTCCGTGATCATTCCGATGGTGACCGGAACCAGGCCCAGCACCATCATCTGTAGCGGGAGGTGGCCCGCCGAGTGGTTGACGAACTGCGGCAGCACCGCCGCGAAGAAGACGATGCCCTTCGGATTCGTGACGCCGACGAAGATGCCGTCCAGGATCGTCCGCAGATCACCGCGCTGCGCACGGGCCGGGGCCTCCATGTCCGTCACGCGCATGTTCCCGCGGTGGCGGAACGCCTGCACGCCCAGATACACGAGATACGCCGCCCCTGCCAGCTTGACGCCCGTGAACACCGCCGCCGAGCTCGCCACCAGCGCGCCGAGACCCCATGCCACGGCGATCACGAGCAGATAGCAGCCGACGACGTTGCCGAGGACCGTCTCCAGGGCCGTGCGACGGCCGTACGCGAGGGCCCGGCCGACCACGAACAGCACGCTCGGCCCCGGAATTACGATCACCAGTAGCGACATCGCCGCGAACGCGAGAATGCTCTCCGTGGACACCATATGTCCGTCCCTCCTGGACCGGCTCGGTACAGGAGGCATTCAAACAGAAGGCGGAAGGTCCGCCCAGACCCATCCGTGTCCCGCTACCTCGACGGCGGCGGTGGGCTTCGGCGCCCGGAGCCCTCATTCACCCCCGCCCCGTGCCCTAATTCACCCCGGCGGCGAGTTCGCCGAAGAGGCGGTTCGCCGTGGGCGAGTTGAATTGGCGCTCCAGTTCCGCTCGGGCGATCTGCTTGCGGAATTCCCCTTCGTAGGAGGCGTCACCGGAGTTGTGCATGAGCTCGGTGATCCACGTTGCGTATGCCTGGTAGTTCCAGACATGACGCAGACAGGTCTCCGAGTAGCCGGTGAGCAGGGCGGCATCGTTCTTCTGGATCCGGGCGATGACGGCGCGGGCGAACACTTCGGCGTCATGGAGAGCGAGGTTGATTCCCTTCGCGCTCATCGGGGGGACAATGTGTGCCGCGTCTCCGAGCAGATACAGTCTGCCGTGGCTCATGGGGCTGTGGACCACACTCCGGAGCGGCAGGATTTGCTTGTGGAGGACCGGGCCGGTCGCCACGGGGACACCGAAACGAGCCTCCAGTTCGCTCCAGACGCGCTCGTCCGGCCACTGCTCAAGGGTGTCGTCCGGCGCGCACTGGAGATAGAGACGACTGGCCGTCGTGCCACGGGGGATGATTCCCGCCAGGCCGCGGGAATGGATCGCCATGGCCGCGGGGTCCGGCGCCACGTCGGCCAGGACGCTCAGCCAGGCGTACCCATAGTCGTAGGAGTACCGAGTAAGGGCGTCGGCGGGGATGGATTCCCTGCTGACCCCGTGGTAGCCGTCGCAGCCGGCGAGATAGTCGCAGTTGATGACCCGTGTCGCGCCGGAGGCGCCGGAGGCGTCCTGGTAGCGGACTCGCGGACGCGCGCCGTCGATGTCTTCGAGGGAGATGCCGACGGACTCGTAACGAAGGTCTCCGCCGTCCCGCAGGAAAGCGTCCGTGAGGTTCCGGACGAGGACCTGCTGAGGGCAGAACACCATATCGTCGAAGTCGCCGTCTTCGTCATCGAAGAGATCGTTCGTGAACCCTTCCCCGTCCATTCGGAAGCCTATCGACTCCTCCGGGGCGCCGAAACTCTCCACGACCTCTTCGAGCCCCCACGCGCGGAACATGCGCACTCCGCGGCTGTCGATGGTCCCGGCCCGCTGTCGCCGCTCGACGTATTCTCGGCTGCGCTTTTCGAGAACGACGCAGCCGATGCCGTTGCGCAACAGGAAATTGCCGAGCGTAAGTCCGGCAACCCCGGCCCCCACGATGACTACGGCGGTGTCCTCGACTGTTTCGGACATGTGTTTCCGAGCCTCCTTGAAGCTTGGGTGTCGATCACCACTGTGGACCCGGCCGTCGCCGCCGCCCACTGATGAATGGACACCGAATACCGAAAAGCCGCCAACTACTGCGCGTCGTCGCGCAGATCCGCCTGATAGCGGCCCGGGGTCTGCCCGACGACTTCGGTGAACGCCTCGATGAAGCTCGAGGGGTTGGACCAGCCGCACTCCGTCGCGGTGTCGGTGACGGACCGGCCGTCGGTGAGATGGACCAAGGCGTGGTGGATGCGCAGAATGGTGCGCCACCGGTGGAAGCTCATGCCCAGCTCGGTGTGGAACAGACGGCTCAGCGTGCGGTCGCTCGCTCCCACGGCCCGTCCCAGCTCGGTCAGGGTGGTGGTCCGGCCGGGGTCGGCGTGCAGAAGGTCGGTGACGGCACGCAGCCGGTCGTCGCGGGGTTCGGGCAGGTGCAGGGACTGCTCGGGGGTCGCGGTGAGCTCGTCGATCACCACCGCGCGCAGCCGTTCATGGGCGCCGGGCCGGACCTCCCGCCGATCGGTCAGCGCCAGGAGCGCCTCTCGCAGCAGGGGGCTCACCGCGAACACGCTGGGGTGTGCCACGAGCGCGTCGCACAGCTCGGCCGGGATGACGACCAGCCGGGCGTCGGTCCTGCCGTAGAAGCGATGCGAGTGGTCGAATCCGGGCGGCGTCCACGTCACCCGATTGGCCGGGGCGACCCAGGTCCCGCGCTCGGTCGTGGTGGCCAGGGCCCCGGCGGCCGCGTACACCAGCTGACCCTGGGGGTGGGAGTGGGTGTCGAGGCGGTAGCCGTGCGGAAGCCAGCCTCCTCCGCTACGGGGTGATGTCTTCCGCGGCGTCGTCGGGGGCGGCGGGGAGGGCTGGCGGGTTTCCGGCATCGGCCGTCAGTTTACCGCCGCTCCCGGGGCCGCCCGGCCGCCGGCGCTACCTGGCGCGCCGATCGGACGACCACGCGGTGTTCTCCTGGGCGGCGATCTCGGCTTTGCGTGCGACGCCGATGACGCACGGGGAGCTGGGTGTGGTGCGGCCGTTGATGAGGAAGTCGAAGTGCCGTGCGCGTTGGATCGTGAATCCGGCATTGGTGATGGCTGGTTCGGGGTTCCGGGTGAGATTGCAGCCGCCGCCCAGCAGTGGCCACACCACGTTGGTGATCCGCTGCCGCCTTGCCAGGCCGGGGCGTGTCGATCGGATGTGCTCGTAGAAGTACAGAAGCCCGCCTGGTCGTAGTACACGGGCGGCTTCCCTGAGCGCGGCGGGGACGTCGGCGATCGTGCACAGGACGAGCGAGGCCACGACTCCGTCGGCGGAAGCGTCGGGGACGGGCAGCGCCTCGGCCCGGCCTGCGCGGACCTCTACCGGCACTGGTGACCCGGTCGACGACCGCTGTGCGAGTTCACGCAGGCGCGGCTCGGGTTCGACAGCGATGACCTGCTCGACCTTCGGTGGGTAGTGCGGGAAGTTGGCGCCGGTTCCCGCGCCGATCTCCACGATCCGGCCGGTGGTTTCGGCCAGCAGTTCCCGCCGGTGTTCCAGGGCGCCGTGGGCCTCGGCGAAGGCGTTGATCCTCGGGTAGACGCGAGCGAAGAGCGCGTGGCGTATCGGCTTCTCGCGGTCCGTCGCGGCGGCCATGTATGACTCCTCTCGGCGGCAGGACTCCGAGGCTACTACGACCGCATAGTAATTACTATGTGGTCGTAGTAGATAGGGAGTCTTGACCGGCGAGGCTCAGTGACCTCCTCCCCAGCAGACCAACGGAGTCGTCGACATCAGCCAGGCGGAGCCGGTGATCGCCCACAGGTAGAGCGCGGCCCCGGCGACCGTGACAGCCACTTGCCGGTGTTCCGGACGTACGGGCGGCGGTATCGCGCCCTCGAGCTGTGTGATCCTGACGGCGAGCAACGTGCGGTCTCCCATCGCGGCGGCGGGGGCGGTGTCCGCCCATCGGGGAGTGTCGCCGGCCTTCAGCAGTGCCCCGGCCACGGCGCCGACGCCGCAGTGAGCCATCGCGCAGCGGTCTGCCGCCAGTTCACGGTCGGCGGCGACCACCGTTCGCAGGTGACGCAGGAGCGGAAGCGCGATGTGGCGTGCCGCCAGGAAATCGGCCACGAGCGTTCTGAGCGGATCGCGCCCACGGACGTGCTCGGCCTCATGAGCCAGAACCGCACGCAATTCCCCAGCAGTCGCCGACTTCATCAGCCCGCTGCTGACCGTCACTCGGGGGCGCAGCAGGCCGTGGGTGAACGCGAAGCTACCGGCACTCTCGATCACATCCACTCGGGCGGTCAGGCCCGCCTGCCGGGCGGTGGTGCGTATGGCCGTATCGGTGACGGCCGTGGCGCGGACCTGGCGGTCCATGGCCCGAGTCGCGCTGAGTCCAAGCCAAAGCCGCCGGGCGGACCGTATCGCTCCAGCCGTAGAGAGGGTGAGCAGTGTGGCGCCGGCCCACGCGGCGCCCGACCGCGGGTCGGCACCGATCCCGTGATGGGTGAACTGCCAGGCCAGAGCTGCGACCAGACAGCAGCCGAGGAAGGCCACCGCCATGTGGATCGTCACGGACACCGTTACGAGAGTCCAGAAGGCCCGCTTGCCGGTCACGGTGACTGCTCCAAGAGCCGCCGAAGACGGTCCCGTAGCTGCGGATCCAGTGACGCCTCGGCGGCGAAATGCGCGACCGCGGCGTCCCCGTGCGCCCGCAGCACCTCCCGTACGGCGATCGCGGCCTCATCCGCGACGGTTGCCGTGTACGCGTAGCCACGCCCCTGTATGGCCCGATCGAGCAAGCGCTTCTCCGCGAGGCGAGTCATCACCGTCATCACCGTGGTGTAGGCCAGCGGGCGCTCCCGGCCCTCGTTGAGTCTGTTGAGTACGGCGCGGACCGTCACTGGCGCTTGGACCTCCCAGCACACCCGCATGACCGCGCTTTCCAGTGCCCCCAGGGTCACTGTGATCTCACCTCCGCAAAACATTGCTTGCCCACTACGCCAGGGTAGGAGGTTCGAACGCGTACGACGGTCCGGTGCGCATCCAGCCGCTGTACTCGTGCGCGCTGCCGCTCATGCTTTCCGCCCCGGGAGTCGCGGGCCTGAGTCGCATCGGGCCCATTTCGCGTGCTGTGCGCGAACTTGGCGCGAAGTCTCAGGTCCTTCTCGGGCGCTCCCGCACCAGTGCTAGTGTCACGGCATGGTTACGGTCCGGTTTCCCTCCGTTATGTCGTGGTGCCGCCTGTCGCGGCGGCCGCTGCGTGGGCTGTGGGTGGCGGCGCTTCTGCTCGGGCTCGTGTACGCGCACGGCGTGAGCGCGGAAGGCGTAGCCGGGCATCTCGCATTCGGTGCGGTGGATCAGGGCGCGACCGTGAGCCAGGGCGACACCGGGACGGCGTCCGTCGCCGCCGAGAAGGTGTCCGACCGCGGGGTCGAGTCACGGGTTGATCACCGCAAAGGCGACCATCACTCCTCTCACCCCGCGCACGAGTGTCTGGTGGGTCAGCCGCAGTACGGTTCCGGATGGGTGGCCCCGTGCCCGGCGGTGTTCAGCCGCGCGTCGGCTCCTCCGGCCGCGCCATCGGGGATGACCGGCCCGGTCAAGTTGGCTTCCAGTGAATGTCCATTGCCAGACTCCGCTGCCTGCGTGGTTCTGCGGATCTAGGCGCCCCCGCACCGTCGGCCGGTCGGCGTATGCCCGCCATACGCCTGGCCCGGCTCGGTGCTGCGTGTGCGCGGTGCTCCTGATCTCCCCGATCCGCTGGTTCAGCACGCTGGTTCGGGGACATTCGGGGCGCTGAATCCCGCCCTGCCGGTCTCTGTCCACCGCCCCTCCCCGCTCCGCATCGGGGGGCGGTGGCCCATGCGGAGGAATCGTTGCCGTTCCATCTTCATGTCCGCCCTGCTTCCTTACCTTCCTTACCGGGGTTTCCTTGGTATCGCTGCCTCGTCGCCGTTGTGTTGTGCGGGTTGCTGCTGGCGGTTCTGGACTGTGCCGGTCCACATGAGGCGTCAGGCCATCCGAGCGCTCGGGTGCCGATCGCGTCCGGGGGGTCCGCGCAGGCGGCATCGCCTGCGGACTCGGATGCCGAGGCGGTACCCAGCGCGGAGTCCTGCGCTCCACACGGCCTTGCCGGTCTGTCCGTGCCGAGGCCACCGGCGCCCTCGCGGGAGCTGGTACCGACTGTCGGGGTAGCTCCGGCATTCGCCATGGCGGCCATCCGCGCCGTGGCCCGCTCCGGGGAGGAGAGAAGCAGCCGGGTGCTGGCCGGGAGTTCCAGGCTGTCGGTCGTCTGCAGGTGGCGTATTTAGGCCGTGCCCGCCACCGCCGTCATGCCGGCGTACCTGAACGAGCGGCCCCCGGATCCGGGAAGCGCGCTACGGGGTCTCGCCGGGACGCGATCAGACCACCCGACAGCTTTTCACGCTCTGAAAAGAAAGCGGAGAGATGCACTCCTCGACCACCAGCGACACCGGTCAGCTGACCGCCAGGTCCGCCCTTTCCGGGCTGGTCGGCAACACCCCGCTCCTGCGAGTGTCCGAGCCCCTCGTCCCGGCGGGACGTGGCTTCTGGGCCAAGCTCGAGGGCTTCAACCCCGGCGGCATCAAGGACCGCCCCGGGCTGCACATGGTCCAACGGGCCCGGGCCCGCGGTGACCTGCGGCCCGGCGGCCGGATCATCGAGTCCACCAGCGGGACCCTGGGACTGGGGCTCGCCCTGGCGGGCATGGTCTACCACCACCCGGTGACCCTGGTCACCGATCCGGGGCTGGAGTTGTCCATGACCCGGTTGCTGACCGCGTTCGGCGCCCAGGTCAATGTCGTCTCCGAGCCCCACCCGACCGGTGGCTGGCAGCAGGCCCGCCGTGACCGCGTCCAGCAACTGCAGGATCAGCACCCGGGCTCATGGTGCCCGGACCAGTACAACAACCCCGACAACGTCACCGCGTACACCCCGCTCGCGCTCGAACTGGCCCGGGAACTCGGCCATATCGACGTGCTGGTGTGCAGCGTCGGCACCGGCGGACACTCCGCCGGGGTCTCCCGGGTCCTGCGCCAGCTCTACCCCGAGTTGACGGTCGTCGGAGTCGACACCATCGGATCGACGATCTTCGGTCAACCCGCCAGGCCCCGCCTGATGCGGGGGCTGGGATCCAGCATCTACCCCCGCAACGTCGCCTACGACCAGTTCTCGGAAGTGCACTGGGTGGCCCCCGCGGAAGCCGTGTGGACCTGCCGCCAACTGGCCGCGTCCCACTACGCCACCGGCGGATGGAGCGTCGGGGCGGTCGCCCTGGTGGCGGGCTGGCTCGTCCGGACCATGCCCGCGGAGGCCCGGATCGTGGCGATCTTCCCCGATGGACCACAACGCTACCTGGGGACGGTATACGACGACGACTACTGCGCCGCCCATGGCCTGCTGGGCTCACCCCCCGCGTCCGAACCAGACCTGATCGGCCGCCTGGACGAAAAGGAGGTACACCGCTGGACCCGGTGCACCACCGTGGCCGACCCCCTCACCCTCCAGGACGCCACCGAGGAGCCCGAGGAGGAGGTGGCGTAGTGAAGTCGCTGTTCACACAGGTGCGTTCCTACGAGCGCAGTGTCCAGCTGTTGATGGTGAACCAGTTCACCATCAACCTGGGCTTCTACATGCTCATGCCTTACCTGGCCGCCCACCTGTCCGGCAGTCTCGGACTGGCCGGCTGGCTCGTCGGACTCATTCTGGGCGTGCGCAACTTCAGCCAGCAGGGCATGTTCCTGGTCGGTGGCACGCTGGCGGACCGGTTCGGCTACAAGCCGCTGATCATCGCTGGATGCGTTCTGCGCACCGTCGGATTCGCCGCTCTCGGGCTCGTGGACTCCCTGCCCGCGCTACTCGCCGCCTCGGCGGCCACGGGGCTGGCCGGTGCCCTGTTCAACCCCGCGGTACGGGCGTACCTCGCGGCAGACGCGGGAGAGCGCCGGGTGGAGGCGTTCGCACTGTTCAACATCTTCTACCAGGCGGGAATCCTGCTCGGCCCGCTGGTGGGCATGGTCCTGACCGGCATCGACTTCCGTGTCACCTGCCTGGTCGCGGCAGCGGTCTTCGCCTTGCTCAGCGTCGTACAGATCCGCGCGTTGCCGCCCCGGAGGGGCCACAACACCAAGTCCGGTCAGGACACAGGGCGCGAGAGCGTGTTGTCGCAGTGGCGAGAGGTGGTGGCCAACCGGCCCTTCCTGCTCTTCTCGGTTGCCATGATCGGCTCATATGTCCTGTCGTTCCAGGTCTATCTGGCCCTGCCGCTGGAAGTGCGCCGCCTCGGCGGCGAGGGTGAGTCCGGAACGGTGGCGGTGGCATTGCTGTTCGCCGTCTCGGGACTGAGCACCATCCTCGGGCAGACGAAGGTCACCGCCTGGTGCAAGGCCCGGATGGCGCCGGGGCAGGCGCTGACCTGGGGGCTGTTCTCGATGGGTGTGGCGTTCGCACCGCTGCTGCTCGCGACCGCCGTTCCGGTGCCGGACGGTGGGGTGGGCCGCTGGCTGCTCGCCTCCGTCCCGCCCGCGCTCTCGGCATTGCTGCTCGCGCTGGGGACGATGATCGCCTATCCGTTCGAGATGGACACCATCGTCCGGCTCTCCGGGAACCGGCTCGTGGCCACACACTACGGGCTGTACAACACCATCTGCGGGGTCGGCATCACCCTGGGCAACCTGCTCACCGGTGCGGCGCTGGACGCCGCCCGGGCGGCGGGGATGTCCGCGCTGCCGTGGCTCGCGCTGCTGGCACTGGGCCTGGCCTGCGCCGTGGCTCTGTACGGGTTGCACCGCACCGGCCGCCTCGCGGCACTGCCCGCGGCTGAGGCACGGCCCGCGGCCGCCTGACGGGCCATGGACGGGGACGGAGCGGCGGACGGGGATCAGCCTCGTTCGCCGCTCCTCACCTGCGTCCGATCCACGGCAAGCGGCGGTTACATACGGGTTCCGTGCCGTGCCGGAGCTGCTTCGGCGTCGACTGCGCGACCCGGGTGGCGGTCCTTCCCGAGCAGGGCGGCTATGAGGACGGCGCCGAGCGCGAGGAGGGCGGCGGCGATGGAGAGCGCGTGGGAGAAGCCCTCCGCCGCGGCCCGCCGGGGGCCTTCCGTCGGGGTCAGGGCCTTGCCGCGGCGGGTGGCCAGAGCGACCAGGACCGCCACGCCCACCGCGCCACCGACCTGTTGGACCGAGTTCAGGAAGGCCGAGCCGAGACCGGCGTTCTCCTCGGTCGTGCCGGTGAGCGCGGCGACGGTCAGGGCGGGCAGACTCAGTCCGCAGCCGAGGCTCGTGACGAGCATGCCGGGCAGCACTCCGGAGGCGTAGCCGTCGCTCGGCGCCACTCCGGACAGCAGCATCAGTCCGGCCGCGCTGATCAGGAACGACAGGATGAGCGTCCGGCGCATGCCGAGCCCGGCCACCGCCCGGGAGGAGAACCACATACCCGCGAGGATCCCGGCGCCGTAGGGGAGATAGGCGACGCCGGCCGCGAGGGGGCCATAGCCCAGCACGGTCTGCAGATGAACCATCAGCAGGAAGGCCATCGCGAAGAAGGCGGCGGAGAACAGCAGGGTCGCCCCGTTGGCGACGGCGCGGACGCGGAAGGACAGGAACGACAGCGGTACCAGCGGCTCAGCGGTGCGTGCCTCGACCGTGACGAACGCGAAGGCCAGGACGACGGCGAGCAGCAGGGGTCCGGCAGCGGCCGGGCGCCCCCAGCCCGACTCGGTCTGGAGCAGACCGTAGACGAGGGACACCAGGGCGCCGGTGCCCAGTACCGCACCGGGTACGTCGAGGCGTACCGGGCGGCTGGTCCGGCTCTCCGGGACCAGGCGCGGGAGCAGGGCAAGGGCCATGAGGGCCACCGGCAGATTGATCAGGAAGATCCAGCGCCAGGATGCGAGGCCGGTCAGCGCACCGGAAATCACCAGACCGGAGGTGCCGCCCAAAGCCGCGACGGCGCCCCAGACACCGAGTGCCCTGGCACGCTCCCTGTCACCGGGGAACAGGAGGGTGATCAGCGCCAGCGAGGCCGGGCCGGCCATGGCAGCTCCCGCCCCCTGGACGAACCGTCCCCCCACAAGCTGCCACGGTTCCCGCGCCAGCCCACAGAGCAGGCTCGCCGCGCCGAACAGCGCCACCCCGGTCAGGAAGACGCGTCTGCGGCCCCACAGGTCGGCCATGCGGCCGAAGAGCAGCAACAGTCCGCCGAAGGCGAGGAAGTAGGCGTTGACGACCCAGGCCAGGCCGGCGGCGGTGAAGTCGAGATCGTCGCGGATGCTGGGGAGCGCCACGCTCACCACGTTGTCGTCCAGGACGAGCATGAACTGCACCAAGCACAGCACCACCAGGGCCGGTCCACGGCGTCCGGTGGCGGTGACCGCCGCCGAAACCGGCGACCCGTTCGTCACGCGGGGGCGCCCACGGCGCGGATGAGGGATCGGCATACGACGACGCTATGCAGGGGCCGTTCTGTCCGCGATGCGCTACAAGGCCAGGCCATAACGCCTTGGGGACATACGCTGGGCGGCATGACCGAGGCCATCGTGGGACCCGTACCGCCCGGGGTCGGCGCCATCGTCGTCGAACATTTTCCGCTGGCGTCCGGGCAGTGGTTCGCCCGGCATTCCCACCCGCAACACCAGTTGGCCTGGACGCGGCGCGGCGTACTCGGCGTCGCCGTCGACGACGCCTACTGGGTTCTGCCACCCACCCGGGCGCTGTGGCTGCCCGGGGGGATCGTTCACCGGACCGGCGCGACGCGTGACGCGGTGCTGTGCAGCCTGTACTTCGAACCCGACCGGTGCCATCTGGACTGGTCCGACCCCACGCCGGTCGGCGTCGACGGGCTGCTGGCCCACCTGATCGCCTACCTCAGCCGGAACGACCTCCCCGACGACGCCCGGCTGCGGGCCGAGGGAGTCGTACTGGATCTGCTGCGCCCGTTGCCGAGCACACCCATCAATGTGCCGACCCCGGCCGACGACCGCGTACGCGCCGTCACCGAGGCGCTGCTCGCCGACCCCGCTGACCCCCGCGGCCTGGAGGCGCACGCACGGGCCGTGGGAGTGAGCCGACGCACCCTCACCCGGCTGTTCGTCCGCGACACCGGCATGACCTTCGACCGCTGGCGCACCCATGCGCGACTGCGCGCGGCCCTCTCCCTCCTCGCGGAAGGCCGGCCCGTCTCCCGGGTCGCGCACACCGTGGGCTACGCGACGCCAAGTGCGTTCCTGGCGGCGTTCCGGCGAACCGTCGGGACCTCCCCGGGGCGCTACCTGAACGGCGACACCTCGTTGACGTCGGACCCGGACCGAGATCGGCTGTAGCGGCCCCTATGCGTCGGTGGTGCCGAGTGCCGCGCTCTTGCCCATCCGGTCGGCGTCGCCCTTGACGACGTAGACCTCCCAGGGCTCCTTGCCGGGGCCATGGACCCAGACCTTGTCCTGGAGGGCGTAGCAGCAGGAGGTGTCGTTCTCCTCGAAGGTGGCGAGCCCCGCGTCCTTGAGGCGGTCGGTGGCGGCGGTGACCTGGTCGGTGGAGGTGACCTCGACGCCGAGGTGGTCCAGCCGGGTCTCCTGGGCCGCCTCGCCTTCGATCAGGACGAGCTTCAGTGGCGGCTCGGTGATCGCGAAGTTGGCGTATCCGGGGCGGCGCTTGGCGGGTTCGACGCCGAAGAGCTTGGAGTAGAACGCCACCGAAGCGTCGAGGTCGGGCACGTTCAGGGCGAGCTGCACGCGGGACATGGCAAGGTCTCCCATCGGTTTGTATCGATGTTCTTCGATGCAACATTGCGCCTTGGATCGAAAAACGTCAACATAGAGGAATGTCGAAACAAGAGCTTGTGGTGCTCGGCCAGGACGGCGTCGACGGCTGCTGCCCAGGGCTGCTGACCGCTCCGCTGGACGAGGCGCAGTCCGTCGAGCTGGCCAAGGTGTTCAAGGCGCTGGGCGATCCGATCCGGCTGCGGCTGCTGTCGATGATCGCTTCCCGGGCCGGAGGCGAGGTGTGCGTCTGTGATCTCACTCCCGCCTTCGACCTGTCGCAGCCGACGATCTCCCATCACCTGAAGCTGCTGCGGCAGGCCGGGCTGATCGACTGCGAGCGCCGTGGCACGTGGGTCTACTACTGGCTGCTGCCGGAGATGACCGACCGGCTCGCGGGTATCCTCACCCGCCCCGCCGGGCGGCCTCTGCCCGAGCCCGCCGGGACGGCGGGGGACGCCTGATGGCCGCCGACCCCACGGCGTCTTCGGCTGCTCCGGTTGGTGCGCGCCTGACGTTCGTGGATCGCTTCCTCGCGGTGTGGATCCTGCTGGCGATGGCGGCGGGCCTCGGCCTGGGGCGGCTCGTCCCCGGCCTGGGCGACGCCCTGGCGAAGGTCACCGTCACCGGCGTCTCCCTGCCCATCGCGCTGGGCCTGCTGGTGATGATGTATCCGGTGCTGGCCAAGGTCCGCTATGACCGCCTCGACACGGTCACCCGGGATCGGCGCCTCCTGGTCCCCTCGCTCGTGCTGAACTGGGTCCTGGGCCCGGCGGTCATGTTCGCGCTCGCCTGGCTGCTCCTGCCGGACCTGCCGGAGTACCGGACGGGCCTGATCATCGTCGGCCTGGCCCGGTGTATCGCCATGGTCATCATCTGGAACGACCTGGCCTGCGGCGACCGCGAAGCGGCCGCCGTCCTCGTCGCCCTGAACTCCGTCTTCCAGGTGATCGCCTTCTCCGCGCTCGGCTGGTTCTACCTCACCGTGCTGCCCGGCTGGCTCGGCCTGGAACGGACCGGTCTCGATATCGGCGTGTGGGAGATCGCCCGCAGCGTGCTGATCTTCCTCGGCGTCCCCCTGGCCGCGGGCTTCCTCACCCGGCGCCTCGGCGAGAGGGCCAGGGGCCGGGCCTGGTACGAGACGAGGCTCATCCCGCGCATCGGCCCGTTCGCCCTGTACGGGCTGCTGTTCACGATCGTCGTCCTGTTCGCCCTCCAGGGCGACGCGATCACCTCACGGCCGGTGGACGTGGCGCGGATCGCGCTGCCGCTGCTGGTGTACTTCGCCGTGATGTGGGCCGGGTCCATGGCACTGGGCAAGGCCGTGGGTCTGGACTATCCGCGCTCCACGACGTTGGCGTTCACCGCCGCGGGCAACAACTTCGAACTCGCCATCGCCGTCGCCATCGCGACCTTCGGCGCCTCCTCCGGGCAGGCCCTGGCCGGAGTCGTCGGCCCGCTCATCGAGGTTCCCGTGCTGATCGGCCTCGTCCACGTGGCCCTGGCCGCCCGCCGCTACTTCCCCCGGCCCACCGCCCCGACCGCCGAGCAGGCCCCCGCCCAGGAAGGCTCCGCCCGTGTCTGACCTCCAGAGCCCCGAGAGGCCGTCCGTGCTGTTCGTCTGCGTCCACAACGCGGGCCGCTCCCAGATGGCCGCCGCCTTCCTCACCCACCTCGCGGGCGACCGCGTCGAAGTCCGCTCGGCCGGTTCGGCGCCCGCCGAGCACGTCAACCCGGCCGTGGTGGAAGCCATGGCGGAAGTCGGCATCGACATCGCGGCGGAGATCCCGAAGGTGCTGACCGCCCAAGCCGTGCAAGCCTCGGACGTGGTCATCACCATGGGCTGCGGCGACGCCTGCCCCTACTTCCCCGGCAAGACCTACCTGGACTGGAAGCTCGACGATCCGGCCGGGCGGGGTGTCGCGGCGGTGCGGCCGATCCGTGACGAGATCCGGGCCCGCGTTGACGGCCTCGTCAGCGAACTCACCGCTGGAGGCCGCGGGTGACCCCGCACGCCGAGACGATCCGCGTCACCGGCCTGACGGGTGCTGTTGGTGGCCACGCACGAGACATCCCTCAGCCCAGCACCCGCCCGAGGAAGCCGCGCAGGTAACCTGCGACGACGTCCAGGTGGCTCTCCAGCAGGAAGTGTCCGCCGTTGATCAGGTGGATCTCGGCGTCCTTGGCGTCGCGAGCGAAGGCTCGCGCACCGGCCGGGCCGAAGATTTCGTCGTTGCGGCCCCACACGGCGAGCACCGGGACCTCGCTGGTGCGCAGGAACTCGTGGAGCAGCGGGTAGAGCGGACGGTTGTTCTGGTAGTCGCGGAACAGCGCCAGCTGGACCTCGTCGTTGCCCTCGCGGGAGACGAGGGCGAAGTCGTGCTCCCAGGTGTCCGGGCTGACCAGGCTCGGGTCGGGCACGCCGTGCACGTACTGCCAGCGGATGGCGTCGATGCCCAGCGCGGCGCGGACGGCGGGTTCGGTGGCGGGGCCGGGGTCCGCCCCGTAGGCCCAGACGTCGGTCCAGAACGACTCGACAAAACCGTCCTCGTAGCCGTTGCCGTTCTGGGTGACGAGGGCGGAGATCCGTTCGGGGTGCCTGAGCGCGAGGCGCCATCCGATGGGGGCGCCGTAGTCCTGGACGTAGAGGGCGTAGCGGTCCAGGCCCAGTTGGTCGAGCAGTCCGGAGGTGATTTCGGCGAGGGCGTCGAAGGTGTAGGTGAACTCCCCTGCGAGAGGGGCGGCGGAGTGGCCGAAGCCGAGGTGGTCCGGTGCGATGACATGGTAGTCGTCGGCCAGCAGCGGGATGAGTTCGCGGAACATGAACGAGCTGGTCGGGTAACCGTGCAGCAGGACGATCGCGGGGGCGTCGGCGGAGCCGGCTTCCCGGTAGAAGATCTCGTGGCCGCCGACGGTGGCGGTCCGGTGGTGCACCGAGCTCATAATAACCCCTTTGAATGCTTGATCCGGTTAGTCCTTCGCCATGCAAGCATGAGTTGAGCTAACCTGTCAAAGGATTCAATCTGGTTAGATGGGGTGACGCCCGATGGACGAGCTGCTGGACCTGCTCAACAGCAGGCCACTGGTCAACGGCGAGGAACGGGACGCGCTCGGCGACCCGGCCAGGGGTAGGCGCTGGGCGCGGGAGCACGGCGGCGAAGGCAGCCTCGCGGAACTGGCGCTGCTGCGCGAAGCACGGGACGCCCTGCAGCGCGTAGTGCGCGGAGAAAGCTCGCCCGCCGCGTTGAGCCCGCTGCTCGAAGGGGTCCACCAGATCCCGGAGATCACTTCGGATGGTCTTCGGTGGACGGTCAGGACTCCGCCGCACGCCCGGCTGGCCGTCGAGGTGGTCCTTGCCTGGGCCGCCACCGAGGAGCGACTGCCCGGCCGACTGCGCCCCTGCGCCAACGACCAGTGCCGGCTGTTCCTGCTCGACCGCAGCCGCGCCAACCGCGCGCGCTGGTGCTCGATGGCCGTCTGCGGCAACCGCGAAAAGGCGCGCCGCCACTACGAACGCACCCGCTGACCCGGCCCCCACGCGCCTCCCACTCTTGTGGATGCCCCGCGCGCGGAAATCGGTGTGAGGGGAGGCGTGGGTCGAGGGCACGTTCCGATGCACTGACGGAGTCGGCCGGGGAAGTCCGTCGCCGCCACTGGTCCTGATAGGTCGTCGCCGGTCAGAGGGATCTTGTGGGGGCTGTCCCTCCTGCGAGCCACACGCGGGTGACCGCCGCGTGGGGACGACTCCAGGGCACGAGATCCGTAGCGTCTGAGCCGGCCACGACGATGATTCCAGGCTTGCCGCCGACCCCAAGAAGCTCACGTCGACGACCGAACCGAGGGGTCTTGGGGCCTCGCGCCTTGCCTGGGGCGTCACTAAGTGACATTCTGTCGTTGGGAGACGCCAACGGGAGGCGAGGTGCCATGGTCACGACGCAGAAGCGCGACGGAGGGGGACGCCGTCTCCCGGCGTTTCGCCGCGATCAGCACGGCCACCGGCGGAGTCGTCGGCGATCCCGCCGCCTGACGTCCACCTCGCGGCCGGCCGTTTCCCTTGCCCGTTGCCCGTTGCCCGTTGCCCCTCGCCCGCCATCCGCCATCCGCCATCCGCGCGAGCAGGGGAGCACCGAGCAGCCGGTGGCTCAAGAGCCCCAGCCTCCGCAAGCCGGTGCGGACGCAGCCGTACAGACCAATGCCTACCTGGTGAGTGATCTCGCATGACTGAACCTCAGCCCCTACGCCCCACCGACCCGGCGCCCGGTCCGCACGGGCCGGGCAGGTCCCCGGGGGGCCAGACGAAGCAGACACCGCTGGAGCAGATGGGCGGCACCACGGGCCTGGTGTACATGATGCTGCCGGTCGTGGCCTTCGTGCTTGCCAACGCCTCCTACGGGCTGACCGCCGCCATCTGCACCGCCGTCGGCGTCTCCCTGGCCATCTCCGTGTTGCGACTGGTGCGCAAGGAGTCGATCCAGCCCGCGCTCTCCGGCCTGTTCGGCGTCGCCGTCGCGTCGTTCGTCGCCTGGAAGACGGGATCGGCCAAGGGCTTCTTCCTGACGGGCATCTGGGGCAACGTCGCACTCGGCGTGCTCTTCCTGCTCTCGGTCCTCGTACGCCGGCCGCTGGCCGGAATCGTCTGGGGCTCGCTCAACGGCACCGGCACCGCCTGGCTCAAGGACAAGCCCTCGCGCCACTACTACGACATCGCCACCCTCACCCTGGTGGGCGTCTTCGCCGCCCGGGTCGCCGTACAGCAGTGGCTCTACGAAAAGGACGCCACCGGCTGGCTCGCCTTCGCCAAGATCGCGATGGGCTATCCCCTTCTCGCCCTGGCCTTCCTGGTCGTGCTGTGGGCGGGCCGCCGCTCGGGCAAGCGACTCACGGCCCTGGCCGGAGGACCGCGGCCCCCGCGATCGGCCTGACCGCCGACCCCGACATGACCGCCGACCCCTGTTGGAGCCCTGAGGAGAGAAATGGACCAGTCCCTGCCCCAGAGCCAGTCCCTGCCCCAGAGCCAGTCCCTGCCCCAGAGCCTGTTCCTGCTCTGCTACACCGTGGACAAGGAGAAGTTCGAACTCACCAATCTCCAGGGCCGCGGCCAGTTGCTGCGCGCCGCGGCACTGACCGTGCTGACTCTCGACGGGCTGCTCAGCGCCGCCGGAAAGAAGGTCGTCCGGCTGCCCACAGAGCCGCCGAGCGATCCCTTCTTGGCCGACGTATGGCGCGACGTACCCGCGGAGAAGCCCAAGAGCTGGCTTTCGCTCGTCCACAACAAGGCGCACACCGCCGAGAAGCCCATCCGCGAGCAGCTTGCCGCGACGGGTGTGGTCACGATCCGGCACGAGAGGCGGCTGGGGCTGCTCGCCGTCGACCGGGTCATCGTCAACGATCCGCAGCGGGTACTGGCCATGCAGGAGAGGGTGCGCGACGCCGTGCTCCACGGGTCCGATCCGGCAGCGGTGCCGATGGAGGAGCTGACCATGGCCGTGTTCGCGGCCGAGACCGAGGTGACCAGTGTGTTCTCCGGTAAGGAACGCCGTGAGCACGAGCAGGCGCTCAAGGCCCTCGCCGCACATTTCGACGACGCCGTGCCCGGTCTGCGCAAGGCGCTGCGCGACTCGTACCTGTCGAGCAGGGCCGTCGGAGGCGGCTGGGGCGCATGAGCACCGACCACATGGTCGTTCGTCCGCTGGGTGCGTTCGAGCGGTCCATCGATTTCTCGCTCCAGGAGCGGCATCCGTTGCTCGGGGCGGCGGTTGACCGCGCCGCGCCCGAGGACGTGTACCGGGTGTCCGAAGACACGATCCCGCTCGAGACAGCCGCCGACGGCACTCCATGGCAAGCCATCGTCGCCGTCGAGCAGACGCGGTTGATCCCGGGAAGCGCCGCTCACGACGCGAAAGACTTCCGGACGCTCTCCCGCCGTACCCGCGCATCGCTTGCCCAGCAGCGCACACCGGCCGCGCTGAAGACCGGTTCCGCGGCTCTCGCCCGGCATGCCCCGTCGAGCGCCCGTGCCACCGAGGCCAGGCGAGCACATTCTCGGTGCCGTCACGACCGGCGGGCGGCTACGGATGTCGGAGCTCACCCATGATCCGGTCGCCGGACTCGTCCCGGAGATGGGCGCCGTACTGGCCGGGGCATGCTCCGAAACACCTCACGGATGAGCGTGTCCAGGCCACCACGCGGACCGATACCGTGAACGCGGCCCGTGCGAATTCCCTGCGTTTCGCGGTGCTGGGGCCGGTCAGGGCGTGGCGTGGCGTACGTGAACTGGACCTGGGTTCGCCGCAGCAACGCGTGGTGCTGGCCGCGTTGCTGTTGCGGCGCGGGCGGCCGGTCACGGTCGCCGAACTGGTGGACGCCGTGTGGGGTGATGAGCCGCCGCCGGCGGCCGTGTCCGTGCTGCGCACCTATGCGTCGCGGTTGCGGAAGGTGCTGGAGCCGGGGCGGGACGCAGGTGAGTCCCCGCGGGTGGTGGTCTCGGCCGCGGACGGTTATCTGGCGCGGGTGCCGGAAGGTTCGGTGGATCTGGGTGTGTTCGAGCAGCGGGTCGCCGAGGCGAAGAAGCTGCGGGCGACGGGTGCGATGTCGGCCGCCGCGGATCTGCTGCGGGCCGCGCTCGACGGGTGGGAGGGGACACCGCTGGCCGGTCTTCCCGGTCCGCTGGCCGAGGCCGAGCGTTCCCGGCTGGCCGAGAAGCGGCTGGCCACGCTGGAGTCCCGTCTGGATATCGAGGTCCGGCTGGGGCGTCACAGTGAGGTGATCGCCGAATTGGCCGCGCTGACCGGTGAGCATCCGCTGCGGGAGCCGCTGTGCCGGCTTCTCATGCTGGCGTTGTACCGGTCCGGGCGGCAGGCCGAGGCGCTGGCGGTCTACCGCAGGACGCGCGGCACCCTGGCCGCCGAACTGGGCATCAACCCCAGTGCGTCACTGCGGGAGCTCCACGGCCGCATCCTGACCGCCGACCCCACACTGGACCCCACTTCGCCGGAGCCGGAGGCCGAGCCGTGGGTGTCACAGGCCGCCGGGCATCTGGCCCGCCCCGCGCAGCTACCCGCCGACCTGACCACCTTCACCGGCCGTGAAGCCGAACTGAGCCAGATCCAGGCCCTGCTGCCCGGCGACGCGACGCCTCCGGCCACGGTGCTGATCAGCGCGATCGGCGGTATGGCGGGCGTCGGCAAGACCACCCTGGCCGTGCATCTGGCCCACCGCCTCGCCCACCGCTACCCCGATGGACAGCTGTACATCAATCTGCGCGGCTTCGACCCGACCGGCTCGGCCATGCCCCGCGGTGAGGCCATCCGTATCTTCCTCGACGCGCTCGGCGTCCCCTCGCAGCGGATACCCGCCCACCTCGACGTCCAGGCGGCGCTGTACCGCAGCCTGCTCGCCGACCGGCGGATGCTCCTCCTCCTCGACAACGCCCGCGACGCGGAACAGGTCCGCCCCCTGCTCCCGGCCTCATCCGGCTGCCTGGCCATCGTCACCAGCCGCGACCAGCTCACCGGCCTGATCGTCAACGAGGGGGCCCATCCGCTGACGCTGACCCCGCTGACCCGGGCCGAGGCTCATGGCTTCCTGGTGCGCCGCGTCGGCCCCGAACGCCTGGCGGCGGAACCCGAAGCGACGGACGAGATCATCACCCGCTGCGCCCGGCTGCCCCTGGCCCTCGCCATCATCGCCGCCCGCGCCACCGCCCACCCCGGATTCCCGCTCGAAGCCATCGCCAAGGAGCTGTGCGACAGCCGGGGCAGCCTTGACGCGTTCGCCGGGGGCGAGCCCGCCATGGACGTACGAGCCGTCTTCTCCTCGTCGTACGAGGCCCTGTCCGCTCCGGCCGCCCGGCTGTTCCACCTGCTGGGCCTCCACGCCGGCCCGGACATCTCCGCACCCGCCGCCGCCGCCCTCGCCGGGCTTCCCCTCCGCGAGACCCGCGGCCTCCTCGCGGAACTCACCCGCGCCCATCTGCTGACCGAAGACTCACCGGGCCGCTACGCCCTGCACGACCTGCTGCGTGCCTACGCCGCCGAACGCGTCTCCACCGAGGAGACACCACAAGAACGGGACCGTGCCACCGAACGACTCCTGTGCTGGTACCTGCACACCGCCGACGCCGCCTACCCCCACCTCACCCCCCACCGCCGCCGGATCCCCCTCCTCTCACCACCTCCCGGCTGCGACCCCCTGACCTTCACCACCCACGACGAAGCCCTCACATGGTGCGAGGCCGAACGTCCCAACCTCGTCGCCGCAGTGCACCAGGCCGCCACATCCTCCCGGCCCCGCCTCGCCTGGCAACTCGCCGCCGTCCTATGGGGATTCTTCTGTCTGCGCGCCCATCTGCACGACTGGCTCGACACCACCCGGATCGCACTCGACACCGCCCGCGACACCCACGACCGCGTGGGCGAGGCATGGAGCCTCAACGACCTGGCCGTCGCACTGACCGTGACCCACCGCTTCGACGAGGCCATCGACCACCTGAAACAGGCGATGACCCGCTGCCGGGAACTCGGGGACACCCCCGGCAGGTCCCAGGCCATGGGCAACCTGGGCAACACGTATCTTCAGCTCGGCCGGCTCGACAAGGCCGCCGAATACATCCGCCGCTCACTCGTCCTCGACCGGGCGCACGGCAGCGCCTGGGGAGAGGGCGTCGCCCTGGCCAAGCTGGGCGACATCTACCAGCGGCTCGGCCGCTTCGACGAGGCCATCGACCACCTGAGGCGATCGCTGACCATCCTGCGCGCCGGCGGCAACCGCTGGGGCGAAGGCGTCACACTCGACATCCTCGGCACCGTCCACCACCGGCTCCACCGCCACGACGACGCGATCCAGCACTACCGCCAGGCCCTCGGAGCGCTCCGGGACATCGGCGACCGCTGGAACGAGGGCGAAACCCTCGACCACCTCGGCGACACCCTCCTGGCCGCGGGCGACCCGGAAGCGGCCCGCATCAGATGGCGACAGGCCCTCGCGGTCTTCGAGGAGTTCGGCCATCCCGACACCGAGGAGATCCGGGGCAGGCTCCGCCGCTTGGACGAACGCGGGCCGGACGCAGAGGGCGTCTGATCAGCGGGCCATCAGGCCTTCCGGACAACGGGCGACGGCCCGCCCGCCAGGGCAGCAACGCGTCGCCGCCGCCGTGCGCGACCTTCCCGGGCGGCGGAAACCGCGGCTCCACCTGTCAATCGAGCGTCAAAGCGATGTGGAACCCCGCTCGTCACACTTCCCCCGACTCGGGACCACCGAGATCGGCCCCGAGACCTGTACCCCCGCAGGGTCACGGAACAAGGAAGTGCGAACGTGAGCTGGACCATGATGGGTTCCTCGGGTGCGGTGGGCCCCCGGGAACGCGCGCTGCGCACGCTCTACGACGAGCAGGCCGGCGCTCTGTACGGATACGTGGTGCGTCTGTTAAGAGGCGACCGGCACAGGGCCGAGGACGTGGTGCAGGAGACGCTGCTGCGCTGCTGGCGCACACAGGACCTGGACGTCGGCCGGCCGATGCGGCCGTGGCTGTTCAGGGTCGCCCGCAACCTCGTCATCGACGACTACCGGTCGCGCATGGCCCGCCCCCAGGAGGTCAGCACCGGCACCTGGCTGGACGACGCGCTGATGGGGCCCGACGACCTGGACCGGCTGCTCTCCTCATTGCTTCTCAAGGAGGCTTTCCAGCAACTGTCCGCCAAGCACCGGGAGGTGCTGTACGAGACGTACTACTCCGGCAGATCGACCCGCGAGACGGGCCAGTTGCTCGGCATCCCACCGGGGACCGTCAAGTCGCGCGCGCACCACGCCGTACGTGCCCTGCGGCTGGCCATGGGCGTCCCCGAAAGCGCCGACGCCGAGGCCGGCGGGGAGCCCCCAGGGGCCCGCGAAGCTCAGCCCTTGGCCAGGTCATACGGGCGCGGCCTCCAGCACGGAGACCAGGGACGCGGAGGACGACACCTTGACGAGCTCCAGACCGGCTCGGTGGAACAGGGCCTCGAACTCCTCCGCGCTGCGCTCCCGTCCGGTCGACAGTGCCATCATGTTCAGATCCATCAGTGGTTCCAGACCCGGCTTGCCGACCTCGTCGATCAGCAGCTCCATCACCAGCACCCGTCCGCCGGGCCGGAGCGCCTCCCGGCAGTTGCGCAGGATCCGTACGCAGGCATCGTCGTCCCAGTCGTGGAGGACGAATTTCAGCAGGTGCAGATCGCCGGAGGGCACCTGATCGAAGAAGTCGCCGCCCACGAAGGCGAACCGGTCCGTGACGCCGAGACTCTCGGCGGATGCGTCCGCCTCGGTGCCCGCGTGTGGCAGGTCGAGCACCATCCCGGTCAGTCCCGGATGCCGCCCCATCAGGGTCTGGACGAGGTTTCCGCCGGCGCCTCCGACATCCACCGCGACCTCGGCGTCCTTGATGTCGATCACATCGGCCAGCTGATGGGCCAGATTGTGTGTCATGGCGGTCATGGAGTTGGTGAAGACCTCTGCCTCCCCGGGGTGGGTGGCGAGCCAGTCGAAGAACGGCGCGCCGAGGGCGGCCCGCGCCGGGGTGGTGCCGGTGCGTATCGCGTCGGCGAGCCGCCCCCAGGGCAGCCAGTGCGATTCGGCACCGCCCCACAGCGCCAGATCACGCAGCGAGTCAGGGGTGTCGGTACGCAAGGTGTCGAGCAGGGACGTACTCTCGAACCGCTTCCCGTCCGTCGACGTGGCCAGGCCGAGCGAGGCGCACGCGCGCAGGAACCGGAACGTCGCGTCGGGGTCCAGCGACTCCGCCGCGGCCACCTCGGCCGCGGTGGCCCCACCCGGGTGGAGATGGTCCGCGATGCGCAACTCGGCCGCAGTCCGCACCACCTGGGTGACCCAATAGCCGGTCATCATCTGCATCATCCGCCCCGTGTCACCTACAGGCGGACGGGCAGAACCAGCCGCGACGAATGAGTGTTCGAACAGCGCCATGTGATTCCCTCGACTTCTCGACTCGGAAGCGGTGTGAGCCCCGAGCGACTCGGGGCGTACGGTGGCCCACGGCGTCTCTCGCTGAGTCGCTCCATTGCGCGGAGCGGCCACCTGTAGAGAACGAACGGACGGACACCGGAAGCGGTTCAAAAACCGTCCACCACTTCACCGTCGCGGGCGTCGCGGGCGACGAGCATGCTGCTCGCCGAGCTGGTCGGGCCGGATGGCGCGGTGATCGACGCCGACATGAACCCAACCAACCATCCTCGGGCCGAACAGGACTCGTTCGACCGTGTTCAGACGCTGGGTGGCCGACCGGTCCCCCGGCACACCCATGGCGTCAGCGAGGGGAGTCGATGTTCCGCCAGCTGCTCGCTGTGCTCCGCAAGCGTCCGCCGCCCGGTGCGGGTGTGACACGTGGGGGACGTGTGGCGCAGTGAAAGTGAGGCGGCTGGTTGCCGGCGAGTTGGATCCACAGGTTCTCCGTGACTGCGGATTTCCGTCACCGGTACGGGCGGAGAGCCCTGCCCGTACCGGAGTCCGCGCCGGTGCCGGACCGCGGTTGTGGTCACGGTCGTCTCACACAAGAGATCACTGACGAAGGAAGCGTGCATTATGTACAACGCCCAGATCGAGACCCGCGAGATATCCGACGCCGACCTGGACGGCGTTGCCGGCGGCGCGGCCGGCGGGCTGGCCCTGCAGAGCCAGCCGGGCAACCTGGAGGGTCTCGGCGGCGTCGAGCTGGCTGGCCACAGCGTCGTGGTGGACGGTGCGGCGAACCTGCAGAGCGGCCAGGCGAGCCTCAACGTCACCGCCGTCTGATCAGCCGCAAAGGCTGAACATCCTCGAGGCCTGAAGGCCCTCGGCCACACGGCGGATTCGAGGGATCGTTGCAACACAAGTGATCAACTGGCTGTTGGCCAGGAGCTAGCGAGGCGCTCGGCTGGGGTTTCCCAGCCGAGTGTTTTGCGTGGTCGGCTGTTGGGTTTGGCTGCGACGGTGTCCAGGCCCTCACGGGCGTGGACGCCAGGGTGAGCTCGACGTACTACTACTTCGCCGCCTGGCGGGACGACGGAACCGACCAGGCCATCCACCCTGGTGGTGCCGGCCACGCAGAGCGTCCACGCAGCCGCCGGGGTCCTCGCCCAGCAGCCGCCGGGGTCCTCGCCCAGATGACCGGCCACGATCCGGCCAAGCGGGTGCCGGGCCGCAAGCGTGGCCCCTCCGTGGTTCTCGCGTGTTCGCGGGGTTTCCCGTCCTCATGTGTGCCGAATCCGTGCCGCGCCGGGCCGCTGTGGGTCTTGCCGCGGCCGGCAGTGACACCGCATGAGGATCGAATGGCGGGAAGGTGGGGCTGCATCGTCACCCCGCGGGGGCAGCCACCAGCGTGCGCACAGTCATGGGCTCGGCCAGGACACGGTCCAGGACCTGCCTGACATGCAGAAAGTGGGCGGTTGTGAAATGTCCCTGCAGAGCCCCCGGGCCGGTCCACTCCTCGACAACCACCATGCGGGCCGGACGGTTGGGGTCGACGTAAGGGCTGTACGCGAGACAGCCGGGTTCGTCCAGAGATGGTTCGATCATCGCTTCCAGGGCGGTGCGCAGACGGTCCTCCTGGCCCTGGGCAGCCAGGCATTCGGCAATGACGACGAGGGACATGTGCGGCGATCTCCTTGTGAGGTACGGCGGTCCTTGTGGAGTACGGCGGCTACGGGCAAGCGGGGCCCGTGCCCGCGCCGGATTCGGTGATCGCGGCGGCGATCTCGTCGAGGTCGGCCCGCGTCAGTTGAACCGCGCCGGCCGCGACCCAGCCGTCGACCTGGCGGGGCGTGCGGGCGCCGACGATGGCGCCGGTGATGCCCGGCCAGGCCAGGGCCCAGGCGATGGCGACTTCGGCGACGGTGGCGCCGTGCCGGTCGGCGACGGGCCGCAGCGCGTCGGCCAGGCGGAGGTTGGCGGTCAGGCCCGTGGTGAAGTCATGGTGGGCGGAGCGCCAGTCGTCGTCGGACAGGCTCGCGGCGCGTTCGGCCGAGAACGCGCCGGTGAGCAGGCCGGACTGGAGCGGGGAATAGACGATCACACCGGTGCCGTGGGCGTGGGCCCAGGCGATCTCAGGCGCGGCCGAGCGGTTGATGGCCGAGAACGGAGGCTGGATGACGTCGACATGGGCGATCCGCTCCGCGGTGTCGAGTTGCTCGGCCGAGTGGTTGGACAGACCGATTGCGCGGACCTTCCCCTCGGCCTTGAGATCGGCCATGACCTGCCAGTACTCCTCCAGCGGGGTGGCGTTCGGGGAGACGGACCCGTAGCCGTCTCCCGCGTACTCCAGCGATTCGCCGCTGTCCGGATAGTGCGCCTGGTACAGGTCGATGCGGTCGACCCCCAGACGCCGGAGGGAGTCCTCGACCTCGCGGCGGACGCTGGCCGGCTTCATGATCCGGTGGGGTGCGGCCTGCGGGTTGTCCGGGTCCCAGACCAGCCCGGCCTTGGTGAAGATGTAGGGGCGCTCGGCCTCGGACAGGTCGGCGATGGCCTTGCCGACAAGTTCCTCGGAGTGCCCCAGCCCGTACACGGCAGCGGTGTCGATCCAGTTGACGCCCGAGGCGACCGCGTGGCGGATGGCCGCGATGGACTCGTCGTCGTCGGTGGCGCCCCAGGCGAAGCGCCATCCCGCGCCGGACACCGCCCAGGACCCGAAGCCGACGCGGGTGATGTCCATGTCGGTGGCGCCGAGCGGAAGGGCCGGCAGGTTGGTCGCGCTCATGTCGCGTATCTCCCCATACGGTTGGAGGGTTCCGGGGCCGGGCGGGCCGCCGGTCTGCCGGAACCGTTCCGGCGTCCACCACTGTGGTGCCGGCCGCCGGGCCGACCCAGTGGCAGCCCATGCCTGGGCACGGCATGACCAGGCAAAGACACCCGCGCACGGCGCCGGGCTGTGAATACTGGCCGCATGGCACTGGACCGACGTACAGAACTGGGCGAGTTCCTCCGCTCCCGCCGGGCACGGCTGCGGCCCGAGGAACTGGGGCTGCCGGACTACGGGAGCCGCCGCCGGGTGCCCGGGCTGCGCCGGGAGGAACTGGCCCAGCTGGCCGGGGTGAGCGTGGATCACTACGTCCGACTGGAACAGGGCCGCACCCTGCACTTCTCCGAGGAGGTGCTGGACGCGGTCGCCCGCGCCCTGCGTCTGGAAGCGGTGGAGCGCGAGCACCTGTACCGGCTGGCACGCCCCGTACCCCGGTCGGAACCGGGGCGCGGGGACGGCGAACACCGCCCTCAGCAGGTACGGCCGGGCCTGCGCCGGCTCCTGGACTCGACACCTGACGTCCCGGCGTACATCGTCGGCCGCAACACCGACGTCCTGGCCTGGAACCGTCTCGCAGCAGCCCTGATCACCGACTTCGGCGCGCTTCCTCCCCAGCAGCGGAACCTGGCCCGGCTGGTCTTCCTCGACGAGGGGATGCGCGATCTGTACGCCGACTGGCGCGGCAAGGCCAGTGACGTGGCCGCCTACCTCCGTCTCGACGCCGCACGCCACCCAGACGATCCGCACACGGCGGAGCTGCTCGACGAACTCACCACCGCCAGCCCGGTGTTCCAGGAGGTCTGGGCGGAGCACCGCCTCAAGGACAAGACCCACGGACGCTACGTCTACCGGCACCCCATAGTGGGCGAGTTGGACCTCCGCTTCGAGACGCTACGTCTGCCGGACGACCCGGACCAGGCCCTGATCGCCCACACCGTGGAGGAAGGCTCGTCCTCGCACACCGCGCTGCGGCTGCTGGCCGCCTGGGCCGGGGAAAGGACTCCGGTCGGCTGAACACCCATCCGCCGTCACGCCCCGCCGTCACAGCCCGCCCGAGACAACCTGGTCACGACGCCTTCAGCAGCGCGTGCAGGGGCGTCTGCGGGGAGTCTGCACCCATGCCGGCATCTGACATTCAGACGTCTCGGGAGCTGGTCAGCCGCCGTCGTACACCCGGGCTCGGCCAGGCTGCCGGCACTCTCCACCGGGATCGGCTCCACGCCGGTCCTCATGAGAGCGGCGTGCAGCAGTCCGTCCAACGTCGAGGACGACGGCAAGCTCTACCTCGACACGCCTAAGAACCACGAGCGCCGGTCAGTACCGATCCCGCGCTTCCTGGCCGAGGAGTTGAAGCCGCACGTCCAGGGGCGGGGAGACGAGCAGTTGCTGTTTACGGCACCGCAGGGCGGCCCACTGCGGGCCCGGAACTTCCGGCAGCGGTTCTTCGCGCCGGCTGTCGGAAAGGCCGGGCTGGACCATCTCAAGGTCACCCCGCACAAGCTGCGTCATACGGCGGCCTCGCTCGCCATCGCCAGTGGCGCGGACGTCAACGTCGTCCAGACCATGCTGGGCCACACGTCCGCGACGCTGACCCTGGACACGTACGGGCATCTCTTCCCGGACCGTCTGGACGAGGTATCGAAGAAGATGCACAAGCGCCGCTCCAAGCAACTGGCCAAGGCGAAGGCCAAGTTGGAGAAAGCGGAGAAGAAAGCCCGCAAGGCTGCCGAGGCCGTGGCCGTCCTGGAGGATCCCGCGCGTGATATGTGCCTTATCCGTGCTGTGTATGACAGCAGGGGTCGCTTCGGCGGTGCGGCGGAACGCCCCTGCTTTCGGGCTGCTAGGGCAGGTCGCGGCGGACCAACGCCTGAGCGAACGGTTCTCCGGTGGCCCGGGCGTAGGCCATCCGCTCGCGCACCTCGCTGAGGGTGCGTGGGCGGTAGCCGGGGCCGCCGCAACAGCTCTTGTGGAAGCGCACACCGGCGTGCAGCAGCACGGAGAGGGTGCGCCAGGCGGCGGTGTCCCGCCTCTTGGGTGCCGCGAAGGCGGAGCCGACGTGGATCAGTGGTTCGGCGCAGCGTGGACAGACTCGGTCGTGGTCGTGGTGGCCGGGGTAGGGCTGCTTGTACGAGGCCCGGCAGGGCAGGCAAACGTACGAGGTCTTTCCATGGGCCATGCGGGAAGGGTAGAGCCACCACAGGGGCGGGCTCGACAGATTTCCGGCATGCTGCGCAGCTCTTCAGTAAAGGTGGGGCGGCGATGGCCGACCGTACTTGCTTCTACTCGTCCCTTCGGAGTGCTGCGTCGACGGCGTCAGCAGCATCCCTCGCGGCCAGCTCGCTGATCTCTCTGGGGACCTCGCGGTCGTCGTACACGAAGAGTCTTGCGTCGACGACGCGGGTCTTCGGCTGCCAGCCGAGACGGCGGCCCGCCTCGCGTGCAGCACGACGGACGTCGTTCAGTTCGCCCATCTCCTCAAGATCGCCGCTGCTCAGGATCAGCTGCCCGTGGTAGCCCCGGTAGCGAGGCTTCAGTGAAGCCTGCATCAGGCTCTCCAAGCGGTCGACCAACTGCTCGTACCGGCGCCGGGCCAGCTCGTCCCTCTCGGGCGTCTCGCACAGCTCCCCACCTCTGCTCGCAGCCGCATGTGTGCCATATGTGTGCTGCGAGTACGAAGGCCCTCCCGTCCGTCGGACGGAAGGGCCTCTGAACAGGCGTTTTGCTGTGCCCCCGGCAGGGCACCACACAGCAGGATGACCCCACTGACCTGCGGAATTTGGTCGGCAGGCTGGTGACCAAGGCCAGTTTCGTACCCGTGTCGTGGGGCGGAGCGGGCCGATGAATGGCGAGAGGTCGACACGCGTCGGTGGCCGGTCGGGAGCAGCTCCGGCCGGCGCGTCGGCTGTTGGTCTTCTCCAGCCTGATGACCTTGGCTTTGAAGGTGACGGACCCCTGCTGGCGGGTCAGAATGGCAAGACCGCTTTCGATGCGGTTGGGCCGTTGCTGTTGATCGGTTGGGCAGAGGTGGGTCCGGGGCTTTTTGCAGGCCATCAATGGTGCCGGGGGTCGGACGTCACGTGAGTCCGAGAGGGTAGATGTCCCGGAGTGTCCCGAAGATCGTGCTGCGGTGATGGTCAAGCAGGAGAGCGCCGATGGCGACCAGCGGTATGGCCGGGTCCTGGCGGAAGATGGTCAGCTCGGTCAACTCGCGGCTGATGGGGGACGGTCTTCTGGAGCGTGCAGTGGCAGAAGATGCGTGGCATTGGCAGACGTATCAGCGGCCAATCTCATCTGAGACGCTACGGAAGCGACTACACGGTGGGGCGGCTAGGTCCCGGATGTTGGTGTCCATGGTGCGCTCGGCAAGGATCGGTAACGTGACGATGGAGGCGTCGTCTGCCCAAAGTGATTCTTCAACTCCGTAGCCGGCTCACCAAGTTGCCAGTGTGGGCGAGGATGGGTCGAGGTAGAAGGGCCTCTGTGGTGCCCTGCGGCGGGGCCTCCGCAGGTGTTGGGGCGGCGTTGCTGCTTCGTGTCGTTTCACGCCATGGCGGGGGGGCGACTCATGTTCTTGCGACATGATTTGGACGGTGTCGAAGCTGAAGAATTTGCGGGGTGGATCTCGAAATGCATATACCTGGAATGCGTGACTTTGTGAAAGTGCTTCGTGGGGGATCTGTTGCCAGATAGACATGCAGGTCATGGAGCCTGCTCCCCGCGCCCAGGAGGATGAATGATCACGCCCTTGACGTCGCCGCCGCGGGTGGCGTGTGCCATGTTCAGGGCGGCGACGATGAGTTCGGCGTCGTGGTGGGCGCGCCCATCGCGTAGCCGAGCAGGCGGCGCGAAAACAAGTCGATCACGGTGGCCAGGTAGAGCTTGCCCTCACTGGTGACGATCTCGGTCATGTCGCCGCACCACACTTGGTCGGGGAGTCCGCGGTGAAGCCGCGGCGCACGAAGTCCGGGGCGGCGGCCCGCTTGCCGGGCCGGGTCAGGCTCCGGCGTCGGCGGATCTTCCGTCGGCCAGGCCGAGGTCGGCCATGACCTTGGCGACGGTGTTCACCGACACGCGCCAGCCCTCGCGCACGAGCGTGATCCACACCTTCGGCGAGCCGTAGGTGCCGCCCGAGGCGTCGAAGACGTGTCGGATCGCGTCGGCCAGTTGGCCGCGCCGTACTTCGCGGGCGGTGACGGGCTTGTCGCGCCACTTGTAGAACCACGACTCGCTCACGCCCAGGGCGCGGCAGGCCACGGTGTACGGGATCTTCTGTTCGGCCTTGCAGTCGCTGATCACCTCGGCCACGGCGGCTGAGTCCGCCGCAGCTGCTTCACCCACAAGGCCATGCAGCGTTTGAAGACATCACGTTCCATCTCCAGCTCGTTGCACTTGGCCAGTTGAGCGTGGACGGTGCTGCCCGCCGGTGGTGGCCATGAGGCAGAAGAGACTGTGCGGTGCGGCGTGCGGGCCCAGATCCACGGTGAGGAACTCAAGGCCGCCTACGGCCCGGCCTTACCCGTTCGCACGCGGTGTGTTTGCGGAACGTGAGTGAGACGTTTCCAGAACGTCGGTGGCTCCGGGAAAAGTGGTGTCCACACTGCGGGAGCGGCCAAAGAAGACTCCCGCACGAAACGCAGGGGGAACCCGATTATGCGTACCTCCCGGATTCGCACCGTCACCCTGACCGCCGTCACCGCCGCGCTGGCGCTGGGCCTGACCGCCTGCGGCGGCGCCGACGGCGGCTCGAATGCCGCGAGCAGCGACAATACCGCCGGTACCGCGCAGACCCGGTCCGAGTCCGACGGGGACGGCAAGGGCGACGCGAAGCAGGCCGACGGCGGCGGTGACACCAGGGTGGGCGCGCGCTCGACGACCGGCTCGGGTGGGTCGGACGAGGTCACGAGCAAGGCCACGACGGCCGACGCCCAGCAGTGCCGCGGCGACGGGATGCGGATCACCGCGGTGCACCGGCTCGCCGGGCAGCAGGGCGACCACCTGCTGATCACCGCGTCGAACGCGAGCGCCGAGCCATGCTGGGTCACCTCGTACCCGGCCGTGAAGCTCGGCGACGATGGCGCCGTACTGCCACACTCGAAGAAGGACAACCCGGGCGGCGACAAGCAGATCACGCTCCAGCCCGGCGGCACGGTATACAGCGCGGTGAACCTCTTCGACTACGGCTCGGAGAACCAGACGGCGCAGTCGTTCGCCATGGCGCTGCGCGGCGCGGACGGTCACGACGGCCCCTTCTACTCCGTCGCCACCAAGGGCGAGAAGCCGCAGTTCAGCTGGAACGAGGCCGACGTGCTGAACTGGAGCACCGAGAAGCCGTACGATTTCTGACGGTCCGTCGGTCAGTGACGCGTCAGTTCGGGACGCACCGCACGACGCGTCCCGAAATCCGCCGGCACGCCGTCGGTGTGCCGGCGATCGTGTCCGGCTGGTCGTGGGAGGGGACGCCGAACCTTCCGATGCTGAGTGGGAGCAGGGTGACCGGGTCGTGGGCGGCGTGACTGTCGATCAAGGCCGCGTCGACGGGGCGGCCGTCGAGGGTGACACGGATGTCCATGGAAGTGTTCCTCTGGGAGTCGGATGGAGCGCTGGACGCCGATGCCTCCTGCCGCGCCGCCGACGAGACCGGCCCGGAGGGCCAGGGGCAGAGCGCGTCGTGGAGCATGGCCGCGTAGGCACTCGGAGGCGACAGGACGAACCGGACGATCACGACTTCGGCGGATCCCGGGGAGGACTGACCACCAACGTCCACCTCGCCTGCGACGGCAAGGGCCGTCGGCTCGCGACCCTGGTGCCGCGGGGCAACGCCACTACAGCAGCTGCGCATGCCCGCTGCTTGAGCACATCCGGGCGCCCCGTATCGGTCGGGCCGACCGCGCTGCCGACCAGACCATGTGGTCGTGGACAAGGCCTGCGCCCCTGTACTGCGATGGCAACGGCGGTCACGACCAGTACCAGATCTGGTATCACCGTCGCTGAGGCCACAGCGCGGGCGCCACGCGCCCGACCGGGCCACCCGTTCACGCACGTGAACGGGTGGCCCATGCCTCCCCCTTCGTGGCACGAGCCACCCGCCCCGGAGCTGGGGAGAATCCCTTGAATCGGCTCTGAGCTGGGGTTTCCTGTCTTATATGGCGTGCCATGTGTTGACGGGTTGATGAGTCCCGCACTCCCAGCGGCTCCCCGAACTCCTCGGCTCCTCCCCGGGAAACGCGTGGAAACGGCCGCCGTTCCTGCCCTGTGATCAGGGTGGAACGGCGAGCCGTTACCGTAGGAGCAGCCGCTCCGGCTCCCGTGCGGCTTCGGCGCGGATCTCGACGGCGGCCCGACCGACCCGGTCGGCCATTTGGCCTGCGCTTTCGGCCCGGGGCGCGGGATTCGGGTCCGGGTCCGGCTCACGTGCGTCCAGGCGGCGGAGCTTGCCGCGGACCGCCTCGGCCTCCGGACGGCCGGACTCCTCGAAGAGCGCCAGCGCCTGCTGCCATCGGGCGCGAGCCGCCAATAGCCGGCCCGCGTCCAAGAGGACATCGCCGAGGACATCGAGGGCGACGCCTTCGACCCAGCGGTAGCCGGTGGCGTGCAGGACCCTCAGCCCACGCCGCAGGTAGTCGGTCGCCTCGTCGGAGCGGCCCAGCCGGTGGCAGGCGTCACCCAACTGGGCCAGGGCGATGCCCTCCACCCACTTATCGCCGTTGGCCCGGGAGAGGACCAGCGAGCGGTTGAGGTAGTCCAAGGCAAGGTCGAGCCCGTCCGACTGCAGATACGCGACACCCAGGCCGCTCATGGCCTGGGAGCTGCCGTAGTTGTCCCCGAACTGCTGGTAGAGCACCATCGCCTCCCGGTAGTTCTCGATGGCCTCGTCGAACCGGCGCATCGTCGTTTGCGCGACGGCCACTTCGATGAGACTCCGTGCCTCGCCCCTTCGGTCATCGGCCTGGCGGGCGCTCTCAAGAGACGTCCGTGCGAAGTTGAGCCATTCGTTCAGATGGCGGCGGAGGTAGGAGAACCCCCACAGGGAGGCGGTCAGTTGCCACGCGAGGTCGGGCCGACGCGATTCGGCGGCCTGGTGCACCATGGCGACGAAGTCGGGGCGCTCGATCTCGCACCACCGCAGTGCCTGGTCGCGCGAGGTGAACGTCATGGGCCGGGGTCCGAGATAGAACGGGCGATGGCCCGGGGAGAGGTGGCCGTAGACGGAAGCCGCCGTGTGCAGGTACCAGTGCATCAGCCGCTCCACGGCCCGGTCCCGCTCCTGCGGCGGCTCTTCCGTGGCGACGCGATGGTGCCGAGCGCGAACCCGGGGTTGGTCGCGGCACGTTTTCCCGGACGTTATCCACAACGGACCGGTCAGTGGATCAAGGCTTAGCCGAGTGTCCCCCCGGAGCGTTCCGGGGGGACACTCAGCCTAGAAGATCACTCCGAAACAGGCAGGCAGACCCTGCTTCCCTGGGCGGTGAATGGATCGAGGGGGATCAAGGAGGCACGGGCCGCCCGTTCACGTGCGTGAGCGGGCGGCCGGATCGGCGGTTGGGCGCGCCGCGCCGGGATGGCCGACCTGCGCTGTGCCTCAGGGGGGTCAGTAGCGGTAATAGACGTCGTAGTGGCCGCGACCCTCGCCATCGCACCACACGTCTTTGACCCCGGCCGGCGCGCTGAGGGTCTGATCGAGCATGCAGCTGCGCCACGAGTTGTACGTTTCACCGCCCACCGGCTCGCCCCAGCCTTCGCCCGCCGGCGGGGGGGTGGCCTGAGCGGGGCTCGCGGTCAGCGGAATGGTGATGGCTGCGGCGCCGACGGCGAGGGCGGTGGCGATTCGAGAGCGCCAGGACTTCATACGTTCTCCCACAAGCTATGGATGGTTCGATGGTTGCATGGGCAGCGGCCGGTACCGGCCGGAAGGCGCCCCGCTGCCCTTCCGGAAGCACCACGGATCCGCTCCGCCAACGGTTCAGTCGCAAGCGGTACTTGAGGGCATCCTTCGCGCGACGCTGCCCCCGGCCAGCGGACCAGGGGCAGCGCAGGGGTCACACGGGGCAGGAGCTACTCCGCCATCGGCAGATACACGCGGTTGCCCGCCTCCGCGAACTCGCGGGATTTCTCTGCCATTCCGGCTTCCACTTCCTCCTCCGACAGCGACAGGTCGGCGCCGTGCTGGTCGCGGATCTCGTGGGAGATCTTCATCGAGTAGAACCTTACTAGAGCCACCCATGTCTAGATTGCTCTCCCGACGGCAAGAAGCCGACTCTGAGGGGGAGATGTGGCAGCACGGATGAGGTAGTCAGCGGACTCCGGGGGTCCCGACGGACCTGCCCTCAGTGGCAGAGGTCAACGCGATGCTGGCAGCGGCCCCCGCCCTCAAGTGCGTCGTCTGCTACGCGCGCATCTCCTTCGACGGACGAGCGAAGGACGCCCACGGCATCGCGGACCAGCACCGCGGACTTGCCGCGACGGCTAAGCCTCGATCCACGTGTGTCACGAACGCCGAGAGGAGCCTGATGTAGGAGGAGCTTCTCGAAGCGATGCTGTGTAAGAGATGAGGGTTGGCCCCTCGGAATCGGCCTGCGGAGGCAGATTCCAAACCGCCCACTGCTGCGTTAGCTGAAGACTGTCGTGGTGAGCGATGTGGGAAAAGGCGCACAAGATGCGTCAGGTAGGGATCAGGAAGACGAGTGTCATAGCCATTGAAGTGTCGAAAGAGGCATGGTTGGCATCGAAACCGGAGCATGTGGATAGCTCCGGGAAGGGCCTGGAGGGTGTCCGCTTACCGGCCAGGTGGTGCCCGGCATAGAGGCGACGTGAGCCTGATCTGCTGCTCTTATACGGAACGTGAGAAAGCGTGCCCTGATACCGCCACCCTGGTTTTCCAGGGGCAAGAGGAAGCGTTCCAAGCGGCGGAAACCGTGAGGAACTGAGTACCGATGCGGGGTGCGCTGGCGGACTGGCTCGTAGTAGCTGTGAAGCTCCTGCCGGACACGGTGGGAGTGGAGCCAAGGGGCCAGGCCATTCGTAGTTTGTTCGTTCGATCAACCGGATGTTTTCTGGGAGGAGTCGCGTGAGCGAACTGAAGTCGTCAGGCAAGCCGTTTAATATCTCGAAGTGGGAAGTATGGGAGGCGTGGGAGAAGGTCAAGGCCAACAAAGGGGCACCTGGGGTGGACGGATGCTCCATCGAGGACTTTGAGGCCCGGTTGAAGGGCAATCTCTATAAGGTGTGGAATCGCCTGTCCTCGGGGAGTTACTTTCCGCCCGCGGTACTGGCGGTGGAGATACCGAAGCCGCACGGCGGCGGGACCAGGGTGCTCGGTGTGCCTACTGTTGCTGATCGCGTCGCCCAAACGGTGGTGGCCCGCAGGCTGGAAGAGAAGGTCGAACCGGTCTTCCATCCGGACTCCTATGGCTACCGGCCGAAGAGGTCGGCGCTGGACGCGGTGGCGGCATGCCGGGAACGGTGCTGGAAGTACGACTGGGTGATCGATCTCGACATCCAGAAGTTTTTCGACAGCGTGCCGTGGGATCTCATCATCAAGACGGTCGAGGCCAACACCGACCAGCCGTGGGTCATCTTGTACGTGAAGCGGTGGCTTGCCGCGCCAGTACAGATGTCCCACGGGGCCTTGCAGCAGCGGAGCTGCGGGACCCCTCAGGGATCAGCGGTTTCGCCAGTGCTGGCGAACCTGTTCCTGCACTATGCGTTTGATGCCTGGATGGCCCGAGAATTCCCGGGCGTACGCTTTGAACGCTATGTCGATGACGCGGTGGTGCACTGCGTTAGCAGAGCCCAGGCCCAATTCATAGCCAGGGCGATCTCCGACAGGATGGAACAGGTTGGGCTGCGTCTGCACCCAGATAAGACCCGGATAGTGTACTGCCAGGACGGGAACCGGCGGGGTTCATATGAGCACACGTCGTTCACCTTCCTGGGGTTCACGTTTCGTCAGCGCAGAGCGCGAAACAGGAAGGGGCAGAACTTTAGCGCCTTCCTGCCCGCGATAAGCAAGGATGCCCTGAAGAAGCTGAGCGCGGAAGTACGGTCCTGGATACTGCATAACCGCACCGGCCACACCTTCTACGACCTCGCACGGCGCATCAATCCGGTCGTGCGAGGGTGGATGCAGTACTACGGAGCATTTCATCGCTCGGCACTGTATCCGCTCCTATCGCGCATCAACGCCTACTTGGTGCGTTGGATCCGCAACAAGTACAAGCGGCTGCGGGCCGTGAAGAAGGCCATCGAGTGCTGGCGAGGAATTACCGAACGGTATCCCCGCATGTTTGCGCACTGGGTGTGGGTCCCTTCGGTGCCACGCGTCTGGTGACCAGGATGGCAAGAGCCCGGTGACGAGAGATTGTCACGCCGGGATCTGTGGGAGCCGGAGGGTGAGATTCCCTCCGGCCACCCGACCGGTGGCGGTTTGGCGTGATCTTCTGAGCTTTGCAGGGTGGTTCCGGGGGGGTGTTGGCTGGGTGTGGGCAGGGGGTGTTCGCTGGTCTGCCCAGCTTTTCCACGGTGGTTCCGGTCGTGCCCGGTGGGGCGGGTGGACGGCGGGGTCAGGCTGGGTCGGGTGGGCGGTGGATCGTGTCGAACAGTTGCATCCACGCGTCGTGCCAGGGCCATCGTCGGGGCAGGTGGAGCGTGAGGCGTCTGGCGGAGTGGGCCAGGCGGGCGGGGACGTGGACGAGGTGGGTGCGGAGGGTTGTGGTGGTGGCCTTCGCGTGGAAGACCGAGGCCAGAGCGCCGGCGGCCCGCAGCAGGTTGTAGGACATGGCCCACAGGGTCAGCCAGGCGGCGTTCGCGTTGAACTTCCCCGAGGGCAGGTGGGCCAGAGGTCCGGCCTTGCCGTCGGCGATGACCTGCTCGATGACCGCGTGATGGCGGTGCTGCCGTTCGGCCTGGAGGGTTCCGAACGGGCTGTCGGTGAAGAGGGGGTGGTAGCGCCAGGCGGGGAACAGCTCGCCCTGCTCACCGACGGTGGCAGGTTTGGCCAGGTCACGGACCCGGCGCACGATCGCCGGGCGGTGACCTGCTCGGCCTTCTTTCGGCCGGTGAAGGCGGTGTAGGCCGGAATCTCGGCGACCTGGGCGTCGGAGAGCAGCTCGCCGGTATCGGGATCGACGACTGCCGTGGTGTCGCGGATGGGCTGCCAGGCAGTTTCGTCGAGGGAGGCGACGGCCCGGTTGATGGAGGGGTTCATCCCGGCCGTGATCGAGAAGTGGGCTCCGGTACGGCGGCAGGCGGCGACCACGTCGGCGTTGTAGAACTGGCTGTCCGCGCGCAGGACGCGGGTACCGGTGCAGCCGGCCTCTCCGGCGGTGGCCAGGGCTTCGGTGACGAAGCGTTCGGCTCCGCGGGAGTCGGCGGCTTTGCCCTGCCGCGGCCGGACGGCGGCGATCACCGGCCGGGTGGTCGGGGTGCAGACGGTGGCCAGTAGTGGGTGCAGAGTGCGGATGCCCTTGAACCGGCCCACCTGGGCGCCCTGTTTGGCGGGTCCGAAGCCCCGCTTGTGGGTGGAGTCGACGTCGATGAACGCGACCTGCCCGGCGTCGGGCAGCAGCGGGGTGTGAGCGGCCACCTCCCGCAGGAACCTGCGGTGGACCGCGTGCAGTTGCAGCCTGTGGCCGTGGGTGAAAGACCGCAGGAACGTGCCCAGCGTCGAGGGGCCCGTATCTGGTCGAAGAGCTGCGGCATGGCCCCGTGCCGCAGCCGGCCGGCGTCCTGGATGCTGTCCGCCCCCGCGCACATCGCCGCGACCAGCGAGGTCACCTTCGCCGCCGGATTCGCCCCGCCGCTGTTGCCGGCACCGCAGATGCCTACCGACTCGCGGACCAGCGCAGACAGCCGCCCCCGCTCGGCAAGCCGTATCACCGGAAGCAGCCCCGCGTCCGTGACCAGGTTCCGGTCATCGAATCTGACCGAGACCGTCGATGCGGCATGGGAAGATTGCATCTCGCGGGTGTTCTCTCAATCGGGTGCAACGGAACTCTAGGAAGTCCCATCACCCCAGGTCAGAGGACACCCGCGCCCTCATGTCCGGCTACTGGGCCCACCATCGACCGGTGGATCGAGGCTAAGCGAGTGGACCTTTAGAAGCAGATGCCCGAGCATGGACGGTTCACCGGGTTGACCCCAGCGTGTCGCGGCCGTCCTCTCGGGGGCGCGATGGACGGCCGGGGCCGGAGCCGCTCCCTTCCGTCGGGTCCGGTCGAGACCCTACGGCGGAAGCAGGCGAGGAGCGTCCGGTGGGAGTCGGCGGTCCTCGACCACCGGACGCCGAGCCGGGACAGGAAGCCGGACACTCGCGGCACCGGACGCCGTCCCCTGTCGGCTGCACAGATGACACGGATGGAAGCCAAGAACGGTTCAGCGCGTTGGGGTGGGCTCGTTGGACCGCCAACGCCGTGTGGCTGGAGCTGCCGCTGACCGCGATCGACCTGCTCGCCTGGACCCGCACCCTGGTGCTGGACGGCGAACTCGCCGACGCCGAACCGAAGAAACTCCGCTACCGGCTACTGCACGCCGCCGCCCGCATCACCCGAAGTATGAGCAGCCTGACCTGCTGCGACAGCCTTTGTGGATCTCCCCGGCAAGGGTAAGGGCAAGGGGCGGCCGGACGGCAGGGTGCAGGACGATCCCGGCGGTGAGGCGTCGGGCAGCGACAACCAGCGTGTTAAGGACGGACAAGACGGGCCCGGGCGCCAAGCTCAGGCTCTTCACGTGCGGCGATTGCGACGACCACTCCGTGGCCCGGCTCGCCTGCACAACAGTGGCGGACACCCTCACCCGGCCAGCATCCAGTGGCGCTTCGTGAAGAACTGAGCCCACGTCGGCCGCCGATCAGCTCTGATCAAGCACAGTCCTCATCTGATGAACCGTTTGCTCCGCACATACGTCGTGCCTGCGCAGGCTACCCCTGGCTTGAGAGGCTGATTTATGCGCGTGAGATCACTTCGATCACTTACCCCACGATCACTTCGACCGCTACTGCTCGCCTTCCTCCTGATCGTCGTCGGCGTGACAGCCGCGTCTGCGGCGGTGTTCCAGGGCTCTTCCGGCAAGGACCGGGACCAGGTCACCGGGGTAGCGGCAGCTGGTGACGCGGAGCACACCGTCACCGTGCGGAACGAGACGAGCAGCCGTATCTGGGTCGGCGCGGGGGTCAATGCCGACGGCTCGGCCCCGCTCACCGGGCTGCCGACGCTGGACCCGGGCAAGTCCGCCACCATCAAAATCCCCGAGCGCTCGGACGCCGGGCACTGGCGCGGCAAACTCTTCCCACGCCAGGGCTGCTCCGGGAAGAGTGGCAGTACGTTCCACTGCGAGGTGGGCGACTGCGGGCCGTACGCCGACCGCTGCTCCACCGGTGAACAGCCCGTCAGCCTCGCCGAGTTCAACTTCGACACGCGCGACAAGTCGGCGCCCTGGTACAACGTCAGCTACGTCAACGCCGTCTCGACGCCCATCACCATCAGCCCCGATGGAGCCAAGCCGCCCGAGAACGGCGGCGAGTGTTCCGATGTGGGCTGCCCCACAGATCTGCTGGCCGTCTGCCCGCCCGAGAACCTGACCAAGGCCCAGGGCACGGGTAAGCCGCTGGTGTGCGTCAACCCGAACCGGGACGCGAAGACCGCCTACAGCGACGCGCTCACCCAGAAGTGCCCCACGGCGTACGCATGGTCCAAGCACGACGCGGAGGGCGGCAACCAGGTCGTGCGCCAGTGCAGCAAGTGCAGCGGCCTGACGGTCACCTTCCATGGCGACGGCGCTTCCGAGAAGCCCAAGCCCAAGTCCGACCCCAAGCCCAAGCCCAAGCCCGGCCACGGCGACAAGCCGGACCCCGGCCGAAACCGCGCGCTCGTGCCCGGCAAGGGCGTCGGCGTCAACGCCGCCGACGGCTCCGCCCAGGCGCTGAAGGACTCCGGCGTGTCCTGGTACCACAACTGGACCTCCTCCACCGGCAAGGTCGCCAAGCCGAAGGGCGTCGAGTTCGTCCCGACGATCTGGGGCCCCGGCTCGGTCAACGACGCGGAGCTGGGCAAGGCCGCCAAGGAGGGGAAGAACCTCCTCACCTTCAATGAGCCCGACTTGTCCTCGCAGGCCAACATGTCGGTCGAGCAGGCCCTTGACCTGTGGCCCCGGTTGGAGAAGACCGGTCTGAAGCTGGGAGCCCCGGCGGTCGCCGCCAACGCGGACAAGCCCGGCGCCTGGCTGGACCAGTTCATGAAGGGAGCCGCGAAACGCCACTTGCGCGTCGACTTCATCCCGGTGCACTGGTACGGCTCCGACTTCAGCTCCGCCGCCAGCTACCAACTGGCCGACTACCTGGAGCGCATCCACGACCGCTACAAGAAGCCGATCTGGCTGACCGAGTACGCCCTCAAAGATTTCAGCAAACAGGGCGCCTCCCGCTACCCGAGCGAGAAGGAGCAGACCCGCTTCATCAAGTGGTCGACGGATGCACTGGGAGTCCTGCCCTACGTGAAGCGCTACGCGTGGTTCGCCCTCTCCAAAACCAAGTCCAACTCGACCGGCCTCTACGACGGCACCACCCCGAACGCCAGCGGTAACACCTACCGCGACGTGGGTTGATCCGTAGCAGCCCCTGGTGAGCGGCTGCTCGTATCGCAGACGGACTCGCCGTGGCCCATGGCCCATCCCCCGGGTCACGGCGAGCCCAAGGCCGGGCGGGAAATGGTTCAACGTCCGCCCACCGAGCCGGAGGCGGCGTACGGTCGCGGCGCGGAGTTGAACTGTTTTGAACCGTTTCCCCACGGAGCCCGTTGCGGTGTGCGGGACCGCCGTGGCGCCCTGTCCGTGACCGCTTCCTGAGGACCGCGACGGACTCGGACCGAGGCCACGCGGTCGGGCGATATCAGGAAGGGATGGTCATGAGCCTGGGTGAAGAACCGGATAAGCCGAAGACCGGGGACGAGCGCCACGCGGCGGGGGAACCGGCGGATCTCGATGAGCCGGAGTCCATCGGGGAGCCGCCCGAGACGTCCTCCCCGCTTGCCGTGATCATCTCCGGTGACGGCTCCGCCACCATCGACGGTGTACCGGTACCGGTGGTGGGGGAGGAGCAGGTCGACACCGCGATTCTCGACACGTTGCACGGGTATGCCCGCGGCCGGAACGCCCCCGTGACGGCGACCATCTCCGATCCCTCCGAGGGGTATGTGGTCATCGTCGAGGTTGCGCCCGACGGTTCCAGCCGGCTGTTGGAGCAGCACGGGGAGGAACCGGACGGGGACGAGACGCGCGAATTCGCCGGGCCCGGCGCGTACCTCGGCCCCTCCGGTGTCGAGGCCGGGCCACCCGATGCGCCCGATGCCTCTGACGTCCCCCCTGTCTCCGACCTCTCCGACCTCCCCGATGTCGGTGTTGTCGACGAGTTCGACGACTTTGGCGACGAACCGGTCTCGACGCCGGGCCCCGCACAGTCGGCGCTCACGACCCCGGTTCCCAGCTCGGGTCTCGAGCGGAAACCGGTCCGCAGGAGGCAACTGGACCAGTCCGATGACGAGTACGAGTCGCCCGGGTTGCTCAAGCGGCCCCTGTTCGTCGGGGTGGCAGGTGTCGTCCTGGCGGCGGTCGTCGTGGTGCCGCTGATAGTGATCGGCAGCTCGGGAGGCGGCGGGGAGCGGAACCTGGCCTCCGGCGCGACGGAGAGCGCGGACAAGACTCCGCCCACGCCGTCCAAGTCCGCGTCACCGTCGCCTTCGGGCTCGCGTTCCTCCTCGCCGTCCCCGTCGGCCTCCCCATCCGCCGCGCCGAAGCCGACGGACGCCCCGAAGGCCGCGGTGGATCCCCGAACCTACAAGGGCGGGATGCTGATCAGGAACAAGAAGTACGGCCTGTGCGTGGACCTTCCCGGCTCCGGCAGGAGCGCACCGGAGACCAAGGTCCAGGACGGCGCCTGCAAGAGCGAGGACAACCAGGGGTGGGTCCTGAACGTGGTCTCCCAGGGTGGCGGCAGAGCCGACCAGTATCTGATCCGCAATTCCAAGTCCGACCTCTGCCTGGACCTGCCGGGCAACGGCTCCGCTTCTGAGGGCGCACACATGGGCATGTCCAGCTGCAACAACAGCAAGGAGAAGGACAACCAGCTCTGGTGGCTCGGCAAGCGCTCCGACGACTCATACCGGCTCCGCAACCAGAAGAGCCGCCTGTGTCTCACCACGGAGAAGAGCGCGAACTCCAAGGTCACGATCTCCAAGTGCGGCGAAGCGGAAGACCAGGAGTGGAGTTTCGTCGAGAGCTGAGCCGGGCCCGGCGACGGCGAAGAGCGGATGTACGCACCGTGCGTATATCCGCTCTCGACTGTCCGTCATGCCTCCGTCATGTCCCGGGGGGTGGTGGAGGCGGCGGGCCGAAGGGGTCGACGGCGTCGACGGGAGGCTTCTCCATCGAGCGGTGGGCTCCTGGCTTGCAGGCGGCGAAGGGGCCGTTCGGGTCCCGCAGGACGCCCATGACGGGGATCATGTAGTCGCGGTGCCAGTTGGCGGGCCCGCACATCCCGGAACCGGGCCCGGTCAGCTCCCCCCAGGCCAGCCACAGCCCATGGAGCTGGGCGACCGCTTCCGGGTGCTCCCACCAGCGGGAGCACCAGGGTGCCGTGGAGGTGACCTCCCTGCCGTAGACGGGCAGCAGGACGTGGTGGGTCCACAGGGTCAACTGCCGCAGGTTCCGCGCGTATTCAGGCCCGTCCATGTAGAGGATGAAGTGCGGCCGGGGCGGGGGCGGCGGGCTCTCCTTCTCCTGAGGAGCGGCGCTGTCCGTCGTCGCGCCGCCCTCCTCCGCGGCGGGTGCCTCGTCCCGCTCCTCCTCGGACACCTCGGGGGCCTCAGTGGACATGCCCGTCCTGCTCTCTCTCGGCGGCTTCAACTTGGCTGGTGCCCTGGCCACCACGTACGCCCGCCCCATACGGTTCACCGGCCGGTCGGCCGCGGCCTCGAGGGACTGCGAGTCGAGCCTGACTTCTTCGGGCCGGTGGCCTCGGATCCTGACCAAGCGGTGACGGCGTTAACCTCGCGCTTTCACGTGGCAGTGTGTCCGGTAGGTGATCAGAAACGCGAAGAGTGCTCCTGACCTGCAACGATGAGACTTGTCGAGGGTCCAGGTCGTCGCATGAAAGAAGCACTCTCCAGGTGAAGAAGCCTATAGGGTCCTACCCGCGTGTCCGTACCGAAGGCGGTGGTCGCGGGGTGGTCTCCCAGGCCGGCGGTGTTCGGGCCGGTGGCCTCTGATCCGAGAGTGTCCCGGCTGATTGACGCGCTGGCAGCGGGCGGGAAGCGTGCGCTGACCGGACTGCGGCAGGCCCGCGCTCAGGTCCGTGAACGTGTATGGCGGTTGGCCGGGGAGGTGGCGCCGGATGCGTCCGGGCAGGTGGTCGTGGACCTGGACGGGGTGCTCGTCCTCGCGCATTCCGAGAAGCAGGATGCGGCCGCGACCTGGAAGAAGACGTTCGGGCACTATCCGCTGATGGGGTTCGTCGACCACGGCCGGGGCGGGTCCGGTGAGCCGGTGGCCGGGCTGCTGCGGCCCGGGAACGCGGGCAGCAACACCGCTGCGGACCACATCGAAGCCGCCCGGCTCTCGCTGGCGCAGTTGCCGAAGGAGTACCGGCGCGGACGGCGGACGCTGATCCGCACGGACTCGGGCGGGGGCACCCACGAGTTCGTGGGCTGGCTGCCCGCCCGCGGCCGGTGGCTGTCGTACTCGGTCGGCATGACCATCACCGACGCCATCCACCAGGCAGTTTTGCAGGTTCCGGCGTCGGCCTGGACGCCGGCCGTCGAGCCCGACGGCGAGATCCGCGACGGCGCCTGGGTGGCCGAACTCGACGGCGACTGCCTCAAGGGCTGGCCCGAGGGGATGCGGCTGATCGTGCGGAAGGAACGGCCGCACCCCGGCGCCCAGTTGCGTTTCACCGACGCGGACGGCATGCGCCTGACCTGCTTTGCCACCAACACCAGGAACGCTCCGGTCGCCGGGCTGGAGCTGCGGCACCGTCAGCGGGCCAGAGCGGAGGACCGTATCCGCTCCGTCCGCGCGACCGGCCTGCGCAACCTGCCCCTCCACGAGGCCGCACAGAACCAGATCTAGCTGGAGATCGTCCAGATCGCCCTAAACCTGCTGGCCTGGATGCCGATGCTCGCCCTCACAGGCTCAGCCCGCCGGTGGGAGCCCCGCCGCCTGCGGCTGCGGCTGTTCTCCGCGGCCGCTCAGCTCGTCACCACGTCGCCATCGCATCCTCCGCTTCGCCAGGCACTGGCCCTGGACCGGCGTGATCACCGATGCCATGCAACGGCTCGCGGCCCTGCCGAACCCCGGCTGACCAGCACTTTTCCGTCCCTACGAGCAGCACCACCCCGCCCGGAGCCGTGGAACCCGGCGCCCACCCGACGCGACAGCCGGGCCACCAGCCTGCCCACCTGCAAAAGTCTCCACCCCGGACAACCCCAAAGGGTCCGTCAGCAAGCTGACGAACCCTCATGCAAGATCGAGGCTAGCATGTCTTTTTTCGACTCAGAGTATGGGTGGTCGGGCGATCGCGCACCATGCGCCCGTTGGACTGGTCGGCGCGCAGGGTTGGAGGCCTCGGTCGGCGGGATGCGGTCGTCGTGCCGGACCTCTGCGTGTATGCCAGGCCGACCACGCCTCAGATGTTGAGATGAACGCGCCAGTACCTCGACCCTCAAGGAGTCGGGGTGGATGCCGCTGGAGCGGCTGGGCGGCCAGCCACGGTTGCACCACGTTTCGTCAACACACCGCCGCTTGGCGAACGTGCTCTGGACAGAGCCGCTGCCACTGCGCGCTGGATCCCGTAGAGGTGCCCATATAACAATCCGGCAGGTCGAGGTGCTGACGGATCCGGTCGAACGCCGCTGTTGCCAGTCGTCGGCTCGCGGGTGAATGAGTAATCTGCCACCGCCTGATGGTGTGGGTGCGGAGTGGATTATTCCGGTTCGAGGGCTGTGGTCTGGTGGGCTGACCGGATGGGTGAAGCATGGAAGGACCGGCACCGGTCTGTGAGCGGACATCAGGAGTGCCTATGCCATGCGGGAAACCGCGAACCCGATCCTCCACCGGTCCGGAATCCGGTGGACCTCCCTCCCGCGCAGCGTGTCGCCCAAGAGCGCGATGTCCTACTTACTTCGCCGCCTGGCGCGACGACGGAACCGGCCAGACCATCCATGAACTCCTGCGCTGCCGTGTCCGTGAACGCGCCCGGCGCCGAGAAGACTCGGACCTGGCGATGCTGGACATACAGAGCGTCCACGCAGCCGCCGGTCCCCGCCGCCACGACCGGACACCATCCGGCTCAAACAGGTACCGGGCCGCAAGCGTGGCCTGGCCGTGGACATCCGGCCAGGCCATCGCGGTCGTCGTCCTCGCCGCGAACATCCACGACAACCCCGTGGGCATCGTCCTGCTGCGCGAGGCTGCCGTGAACGCCAGCCGGCATGTCAAGCGTGCTGGTCGTGACGGTGACTGTTGTTCCTGCTTCAGCTCCGGTACCGCTATGACGTCCTCGACGGAGGCACCACCGGCACCCGTCTCCCGCGCCAGCCAACAGGACGACATCACGCATTGAAAGCCGAGACGAGTTGAACCGATCAGCCGCCGAGCACGTGGAGGGAGGAGCCAGCATCTTCGTACAGTCCACAAAGGAGCGCTCAAACATGGCGTCAGATCAGGAAATCGCCGATGGAGTCGAAAAATTGTACACGAGAGGCTTCGTGCCGAAAGGACACCTGCCGAACTACTACCACAAGCCCCCATTCCGTGGCGCGGATGATATTGCGCGGATTTTGCGGGAATTTAGGGATAAGGGCAGAGCGGTAGGCCCACTGGCGGCACAAGCCCTGACGCGCCACGCAGAAGTACCCTTGGAGAAACGACGAAATAAAAAAGGTGAAGACGTAGTAAAAATTCCCAAACGCGTGGAAACTGTCTACGAGCGCGAAAAGCGGGAAAAGATGGAGGGGCGGGCTGCGGCCCTCGAGAGGCTTTATGGGCTGAACGGGGAAACCGCCCAGATACCGAAAAGACGGCTACCATTTAACGACCGGTCTCCTCTCGGGAAATATCTGCACGACGCACAGATCCAACAGACGGAGCTAGCCGTTCCACTGGAGCGGGTACTGCGGTCCGCGGAAATCCCTTTGAAGCCACGCCACGACAGAGATGGTAGAGTCAAGTATTACACGATTCACCCAGAGGCGAAACGGGTGAAAGTGGATCCAATCATCATGGAGACTGCTCAGGCCAGTGCTTCCCCGTCGAAAGACGAGTCATGGCAGGACCTTATAGATTTCAGCGGGGGACAGGAAGTTCCGTCGCAGGGCTCCACGCGGCAGAGCCCGTCTGACCAGTACGGTTCTGCCGAGGCCGGCCCCTCCTGGCAAAGTTCCGTTGCGGACCACGCGCCGCTCAGTCCGTATGACCAGTACGGTTCTGCCGAGGCCGGCCCCTCCTGGCAGGGTTCCGTTGCGGACCACGCGCCGCTCAGTCCGTATGACCAGAACTTCCAGTATCCGGCTGCCGACCACTCTCAGGCGATGTCTGGTCCCGTTCAGGAGACGGCCTTGCAGGATGTGGCTTTCTCCCAGACGTACACCGCGGACGACCAGTTCCAGCCCTCGGGCTATCATGATGACCAGCCCGCTCACTGGATGGATTCCATAACTGACCCATCCCACGTGTCCGTAGCTGACTACGGACCACCCAGCGACTTCGCCCAATCCGTCGGCAAGAAGAGCAGGTCACATAAGTCGCGCCACCACAACCACCACAACCACCACAACCACCACGAGCAGCAGAGAAAGGGAAAAGGGAAGTCCCATCACCACTGACCTCGCACTTGAACCGCCCTCCTTCCCTCAATCGGCGCCCCCACGAGCCGACAGCCGGAAACTGCGGTTGGCCATCACGCCTCAAAAATCAGGAATGTGTCCAATGCAGGTGTCTACGCACCCGAGGCAGAGCCTCGTGCACACTCCTGGAGGCCAGAAGGCCAGGGCTGCGTGCGGAATTGGAGGAGAATTCCCGGTGACAGGGCCTGATGAGGTCGATGAAGGAACGGGTCCTGGATGCCGGTATGGACAATGAACAGGATCCAGCACAGCACCTGTCGGTCCGGGACAAGCGTGCGGGTCCGGGTGCCGAAACCGCCGTTCCATCTTCGCTAACCTCGCGCTTTCACGAGGCGGGCTGTCCGGCTGGTGATCAAGAAGGCAGAAAGTGCCTCTGACCAGCGAGAATGAGGATTGCTGAGGTCCTTGTTCCCGCCACCGCCGGAGGCACTTTCCAGGTGAAGAAGCGTATCGGGTCCTACCCGCGTCTCCGCGTCGAGGGCGGCGGTCGTGGAGTCGTCTCGCAGGCCGGGGCGGTGCTGCTGGTCGAGACGGTCCGCAAGTCCGGTCTGGATGCGGCGATATCGGCGGCGCTTGTGCCGTGGCGCAGGCCGCGGACGGTGCACGATCCGGGCAAGATCGTGCTGGATGTCGCGCTAGCGGTGGCGCTGGGCGGGGACTGCCTGGCCGATGTGGGCATGTTGCGGGGCGAGTCGGCCGTGTTCGGGCCGGTGGCCTCTGACCCCACGGTCTCCCGGCTGATCAGCAAGCTGGCGGCGGGCGGACAACGGGTCCTGGCCGCGCTGCACACAGCCCGTGCTGAAGTACGCGAACACGTATGGCGGTTGGCCGGTGCCGCAGCGCCGGACGCGGGCGGGCAGGTGATCGTGGACATCGACGGGGTCCTCGTCCTGGCGCACTCCGAGAAGCAGGACGCCACCGCGACCTGGAAGAAGACGTTCGGGCACCACCCGCTGATGGGGTTCGTCGACCATGGCTGCGGCGGGTCCGGAGAACCGGTCGGGGCACGCTGCGGCCCGGCAACGCCGGCTCCAACACCGCCGCTGACCACATCGAGGCCACGAAACTGGCCCTGGCCCAGCTGCCCAAACGGCTCCGGCGCGGACGGCAGACGCTGATCCGCATCGACTCCGGCGGCGGCACCCACGAGTTCGTCGCCTGGCTCGCCCAGCGCGGCAGGTGGCTGTCGTACTCGGTCGGCATGACCATCACCGACGCCATCCACCAGGCCGTCCTGAAGGTCCCGGCCTCGGCCTGGACGCCAGCCGTGGAACCTGACGGCGAGATCCGCGACGGCGCGTGGGTCGCCGAACTCGCCGGCGACTGCCTGACCGGCTGGCCGAAAGGGCTACGGCTGATCGTGCGCAAGGAACGACCGCACCCCGGCGCCGAACTGCGCTTCACCAACGCCGACGGCATGCGGTTGACCTGCTTCGCCACCAACACGGCGGGCGAGGCGATCGGCGCCCTCGAACTGCGCCACCGGCAGCGGGCCCGTACCGAGGACCGCATCCGCGCCGCCCGCGCCACCGGCCTGCGCAACCTACCCCTCCACGACGCCGCACAGAACCAGATCTGGCTGAAGATCATCCAGATCGCCCTCGACCTGCTCGCTTGGATGCCCCTGCTCGCCCTGACCGGGACCGTCCGCCGATGGGAACCCAAACGCCTGCGATTGCGGCTGTTCTCCGCCGCCGCCCAGCTGGTCACCACCGGCCGCCACCGCTACCTCCGTCTCGCCTGCCACTGGCCCTGGACCGACGTGATCACGAGCGCGTTCGACCACCTTCGGGCCCTGCCCGACCCCGGTTGACCAGCGACAACGCCCTATCCCGACGAGTACCTGACCACTTCCGGAGCTGTGGGACCCGGTGCCCACCCGGCGCGACAGCCGGGCCACCGGCCTGCCCATCATCGTCTGGACAAGCCGAAACAGCCCGCCAGAGAAACCGACGGACCGTCACGAAAGATCGAGGCTAACAGGACGACATCACGCATTGAAAGCCGAGACGAGTTGAACCGATCAGCCGCCGAGCACGTGGAGGGAGGAGCCAGCATCTTCGTACAGTCCACAAAGGAGCGCTCAAACATGGCGTCAGATCAGGAAATCGCCGATGGAGTCGAAAAATTGTACACGAGAGGCTTCGTGCCGAAAGGACACCTGCCGAACTACTACCACAAGCCCCCATTCCGTGGCGCGGATGATATTGCGCGGATTTTGCGGGAATTTAGGGATAAGGGCAGAGCGGTAGGCCCACTGGCGGCACAAGCCCTGACGCGCCACGCAGAAGTACCCTTGGAGAAACGACGAAATAAAAAAGGTGAAGACGTAGTAAAAATTCCCAAACACGTGGAAACTGTCTACGAGCGCGAAAATCGGGAAAAGATGGAGGGGCGGGCTGCGGCCCTCGAGAGGCTTTATGGGCTGAACGGGGAAACCGCCCAGATACCGAAAAGACGGCTACCATTTAACGACCGGTCTCCTCTCGGGATATATCTGCACAACGCACAGATCAAACAGATGGAGCTACCCGTTCCACTGGAGCGGGTACTGCGGTCCGCGGAAATCCCTTTGAAGCCACGCCACGACAGAGATGGTAGAGTCAAGTATTACACGATTCACCCAGAGGCGAAACGGGTGAAAGTGGATCCAATCATCATGGAGACTGCTCAGGCCAGTGCTTCCCCGTCGAAAGACGAGTCATGGCAGGACCTTATAGATTTCAGCGGGGGACAGGAAGTTCCGTCGCAGGGCTCCACGCGGCAGAGCCCGTCTGACCAGTACGGTTCTGCCGAGGCCGGCCCCTCCTGGCAAAGTTCCGTTGCGGACCACGCGCCGCTCAGTCCGTATGACCAGTACGGTTCTGCCGAGGCCGGCCCCTCCTGGCAGGGTTCCGTTGCGGACCACGCGCCGCTCAGTCCGTATGACCAGAACTTCCAGTATCCGGCTGCCGACCACTCTCAGGCGATGTCTGGTCCCGTTCAGGAGACGGCCTTGCAGGATGTGGCTTTCTCCCAGACGTACACCGCGGACGACCAGTTCCAGCCCTCGGGCTATCATGATGACCAGCCCGCTCACTGGATGGATTCCATAACTGACCCATCCCACGTGTCCGTAGCTGACTACGGACCACCCAGCGATTTCGCCCAATCCGTCGGCAAGAAGAGCAGGTCACATAAGTCGCGCCACCACAACCACCACAACCACCACGAGCAGCAGAGAAAGGGAAAAGGGAAGTCCCATCACCACTGACCTCGCACTTGAACCGCCCTCCTTCCCTCAATCGGCGCCCCCACGAGCCGACAGCCGGAAACTGCGGTTGGCCATCACGCCTCAAAAATCAGGAATGTGTCCAATGCAGGTGTCTACGCACCCGAGGCAGAGCCTCGTGCACACTCCTGGAGGCCAGAAGGCCAGGGCTGCGTGCGGAATTGGAGGAGAATTCCCGGTGACAGGGCCTGATGAGGTCGATGAAGGAACGGGTCCTGGATGCCGGTATGGACAATGAACAGGATCCAGCACAGCACCTGTCGGTCCGGGACAAGCGTGCGGTCCGGGTGCCGAAACCGCCGTTCCATCTTCGCTAACCTCGCGCTTTCACGAGGCGGGCTGTCCGGCTGGTGATCAAGAAGGCAGAAAGTGCCTCTGACCAGCGAGAATCAGGATTGCTGAGGTCCTTGTTCCCAACACCGCCGGAGGCACTTTCCAGGTGAAGAAGCGTATCGGGTCCACAGTTCCGTGAACCCCAGGTCGGCGGAGGGAACGCGGGATCATTTCGGCGGAGGTTCCCTGCCCTGACGAGGGAGACCGTTGAAGGTGTGCTGCTTCCCGGGGCCGGTGTGCGAGTGGAGCGCGTCATCACTCCTCCGACGCCCTTGTCGTGGAGGTGGTGCGCCTTTTCTGTCCTCGGTCCGAGCTGGCTGGACGCAGGGTCAGGGCGGCCGAGCGAGGCGCGTGATGCGCGTGGTCGAGCACCGGCGCCGGCGGACGGTTCACCGACCGCCGGCCGCGGCGCCGAGGGTGAATCTGTGCGGGTCCCGGCTCTGTTGGGCGGCGGGGGCCGAGTCACCGGTCTCACCGCGGTGCTCTGGCTTCCGCCCGACGAGGGCTGCTTCACCCTGCTCACCACGTATGACGCGTGACCGCGCTGTCGGCGCTGACCTCCTCGCCCGAGGAGGAGCCACGGCGGCTAGTGCTCTGACCGCATAGGTTCGCCGGGTTGGTGGTCGTGGCGGTTGGATGTGTGGTGGTGCAACGATGGCCACCAGCCGTGCCGGGGCCAACGAGCCACCAATCCATTCCTAAGAGCCCTGGCGCCATGGCCTCAAAGTGACGGGAGCTCCCGTGTCCGAACGGCCCGAAGAGGAAGTGCCGCGCATCCCCATGACCGCCGAGGAGATCGAGGCGGCCCACGTGGTCGCGCCGCCCAAGCTCAACGGCCAGGTCACGCTGCGGGAGTACGACCCGCGGTGGCCCGCGGTCTTCGAACGGGAGGCCGCCCGCATGCGTGAGCGCCTTGGCCACGTCGACCACCGGATCGAGCACGTCGGCTCCACGTCCGTGCCGGACCTGCCCGCCAAGCCGGTCATCGACATGCTCCTGACCGTCCCCGATTCTGGCGACGAGGCGTGCTACGTACCGGCCCTGGAGGGCCTTGGCTTCACGCTCGTCATCCGTGAGCCCGAATGGTACGAGCACCGCGTACTGCGCAAACACGGCCTCGGCCCGAGCGGCGAATCAGCCAACCTGCACGTCCTGCCCGAGGGCTGCCAGGAAGTCGTCCGTATGCTGCGCTTCCGCGACCGGCTGCGCACGGACAGCGGCGACCGCAAGCTTTACGCGGACGCCAAGCGGTCGCTGTCCCGGCAGTCCTGGGAGTACATGCAGAACTACGCCGACGCCAAGTCCGAGGTCGTTGCGGCGATCCTGGACCGGGCGATGGCGGGTGGTAGTTCCGGGCCGGAGGCGTAGGCGGGCGGGCGGGCGTCGGTCTCAGGCATAATTCCCCTGCAGACTCGCGCTGCGGTCGGAAACGATCACTGGGTTGGCTGGTCAGGCCGCGGTGGTGAGGGGGCGTCCTCCCCAGCGGATGCCTCTCTCACTGCGGATGCGGGCGCGTTCCTTGCGTTCGGCGGCCAGAACGTCGCGGTGGCGGGCGTTGGCATTGCGCCAGCGCAGGTAGGCGTGCAGGGCCCGGGTCTGCACGGTGTGGTTGTGATAGTTCGAGTTGGCGATGGTGAACTGCCGCAGCGGTCCGAAGTGGGCCTCGATCGGGTTCGCCCACGAGGCGTAGGTCGGGGTGAAGCACAACTCGACCTTGTTCTTCTTCGCCCAGCGGCGGATGTCGGCGCCTTTGTGGGCGGACAGGTTGTCCAAGATGACATAGATCGGTGCGCCATCGGGCCGGGCGGCACGGATCGATTTCAGCGCGGCCAGCGTGTTCACGGCACCCTTCCTGCGGTGGTTGACGCCCCACAGGCGGTCGTCGCCGACCGAGTAGCAGCCGTGGAAGTAGCGCACCCCGTGGGTGCGGTGGTAGGTGGCCGGCAGCCGGTCGGGATGTCTCCGTTCGGCCCAGCCCGAGCCCGCGGTGGGCCGGATCCCGAGCGGGCCGAACTCATCGAAGGCGAACACGCGGTCGGAAAAGCGGTCCAGGACCTCTTCGATCCGGTCCAGCTTCGTCTCCCGTTCGGGGTCGGGTGATTCCTTCCAGGTCTTGGTGCGTTGGAAGGTGACACCGCGGCGGGCGAGCAGGCTGCGTAAGGTCTCACGGCCGATGCGGATGATCCGGCCGTGGACTTTCCGCAGATAGGCGACCAGTTTGCGCAGCGACCAGCGGGTGAAAGGCTGGCCGAGCTTGGTGGGGCGGGTGGTGGCCGTCGCGATGACGAAGTCCTCGTCATCAGGGCTGAGTTGGCGGGGACGGCCTCCCGCCCATTGAGGGTCCAGACAGGCCAGGCCGATCTCGTTGAACCGGTGGATCACATCCCGGACGGTGTCCTCGTCGGCCTGCACCAGCTGGGCGATCACCGGCACCCGGTTCCCGCCCGCCGAGGCCAGCAGCATCATTGCCCGCCGGTAGCGCACCGAGCTGGTGCTGCCCCGGCGTACGATCTGCTGCAGCTTCTGCCCCTCCTGGTCGGTCAGTCTGCGCACACGGACAGGCTCAGCCACCGCGCCTCCAGCGGTCGGATCGGATGTCACCACACATCCAACCGCCACCACCGCCGACCCGGCGAACCTATGCGGTCACAGCACTAGGGGGGTGGTGGAGGCGGCGGGCCGAAGGGGTCGACGGCGTCGACGGGAGGCTTCTCCATCGAGCGGTGGGCTCCTGGCTTGCAGGCGGCGAAGGGGCCGTTCGGGTCCCGCAGGACGCCCATGACGGGGATCATGTAGTCGCGGTGCCAGTTGGCGGGCCCGCACATCCCGGAACCGGGCCCGGTCAGCTCCCCCCAGGCCAGCCACAGCCCATGGAGCTGGGCGACCGCTTCCGGATGCTCCCACCAGCGGGAGCACCAGGGTGCCGTGGAGGTGACCTCCCTGCCGTAGACGGGCAGCAGGACGTGGTGGGTCCACAGGGTCAACTGCCGCAGGTTCCGCGCGTATTCAGGCCCGTCCATGTAGAGGATGAAGTGCGGCTTGGGCGGGGGCGGTGGGCTCTCCTTCTCCTGAGGAGCGGCGCTGTCCGTCGTCGTATCGGCCTCCTCCTCGGCGGGTGCCTCGTCCCGCTCCTCCTCGGACACCTCGGGGGCCTCAGTGGACATGCCCGTCCTGCTCTCTCTCGGCGGCTTCAACTTGGCTGGTGCCCTGGCCACCACGTACGCCCGCCCCATACGGTTCACCGGCCGGTCGGCCGCGGCCTCGAGGGACTGCGAGTCGAGCCTGACTTCTTCGGGCCGGTGGCCTCGGATCCTGACCAAGCGGTGACGGCGTTAACGCAAGACCTTGATCGTGCCGACACCGGCACCACCGGCGGCACGCACGAGTTCGTCCGGTGGCTGTTTCGGCATAATCTCGACCCGCGGATATGGTTACCCGGCAAGCGTATTGGAGTCCGGATCGCCCACAAAGGCATCGAGTCCAGCGCATGACTAGGCTGTCGCAGGTGAGTGATCGAGAGAACGATGTCGTGGCTGTCCGGCTACTGGAGACTCAGCCCCGTTACACGTGCCATCCCCGCAACTACCTGGCTTTTCTCGATCTCGCCGCAGCCAGCTGCTGCTATATGCGACTCGTCCGCCTCGCAACTTAGGACACCGGTCTTCGGCACCGGCTGTGCGGGACACGGGGGGGCGCGGCGCCCTGAGGCGCCGTGTCCGACTGCACGGTCGATCTCGTCGGGGAGGAGCGCCCCCAAGCCGCTAGCCCTGCTGGCCCCGGGCGTTACGGTCCATTCGTTCCTGGCTCACCCCCGCCACCACCCTCAGCCGATGGTGGCGGGCATGGACGGACACGGACCCACCCTCCGAGCTCCAGGCCCTGATCGACGCAGTCACCACCGGACACGGAATTGACCTCTACCTCCGGATTTAACGAACTACCGGTAGTGGCGGCTGCTTTTCTTATGGGTCTCCTGCGGTCGTTCTGGCAGGTCCTTGCGGCGTGACCGACCGCTTCCCCGTCCCGAGGATTTGCCAGTACCGGAGTACTGGTGCGCACCGCCCTCGATGGGATTCTTCCCCTTCCGACGCCTTTCCTTTTCCGCCACCTCTGCTCTGGCTTCTTGGGTCTGTACGATTCCCTGAGCCGCGGTCACTGCTGCGGTGGTACCCAAGTTTAGATTCTTGAGCATTTCGGATGCTTCGGGATTTTTCCCACTTGTGCCACCACTGGCCATGCTCATCGTTGCACTTGCCATCTGGAGTACGTCTCCGACTGCGGCTGCCACATCCGTATGTCCGCCCCTAAAGGCGTTCTGTAGTCTCTCTTTAATGGACCATCCGGTAACCAACGTATTGAAGCCGCCTCCTACGTAGTTCCCAATCTCGTCGGCACGGTTGACCTTCGCCCAGTTTAGGGCCGCAGTAGTGAGAGTCGGCGCGCCATTCGCGGCGATTTTGACGCCGACCATCCCGTAATTTTCCAGGAACTGCATCGTGGTCTTGGCCATGGTTTTGGACGTGGCCTGGATCCAATTACCGCCGACATGGGTTTCGGGCATCTTTTGGCCTTCACGCCAGATGTAGGCGTTGCCGTGCTCCGCGTCGAAGGCGGCGAGTGCGGTGTCTTCTGGAATCTCGGGCGCGTTGTCCGATACGGGCTCACGCCCGACTACCCAGCGGTTTCTTGATTCGCTCCACCTCATGGAAGTGTAGCTCTCGAAGGAAGCCGCGCTGCTGTCAGAGGCTGGTGAATACTGCCTGGCGTATTGTCCCATGGTGGAGGATTCCCCATAGTCATAGGACGGTTGGGGATTCTGGCCATCGGCGTATCCTGTGTAATACTCCTGGTTATGGAACGTTTGGTGTTGACTCTGGGTGACTTGTTCCGCGTAGTCCGCCGGATTAATGGATTGCGCCGTGTTCTGCTGTGGCTCCAGGGCGTCGTCTGGTTGCTCCTGTTTCCTATAGGCCTCGTCCACCTTGTCGAAGGCGGCCTGAGCCAGGTTATGAACGTTCTGACTGGTTTCCGGTATTGGTTCCCACCCCCCCTGGGACCTATGGCGGTAGAATTCACTGCCCCCGTCCCACAGCATCCGCGCGTAGAACCTATCGGTGGTGCTTTCGTAGACACCGTCATAGGCGCCTTCGGGGAGGTCGGGCGCAACAAGGGGGATCCGCCCAGGATCCCCCGAGTGGGCCCTGTATCCCCCGCGGCTGCGGGGTTCGGCCCATATTGGGTAGTAGAGGCCTGCTGCGCTATATTCTTCTCCTGCCATCTCACTTGCCCCTTCTGGTGGAGGACGGCTTCTCAAGGAGTCCTGCGTGTTGCTGGGTTCAGTGTTGGCGAGCACGTGCACGTCCGGTTGCACAGATACAACGTCGTTGGCGGGGTGTTGGTTCAATGCTGGCGTCATGGCAGTGACGGAGGCCGAGAGCGGGTCCAAGCGCTGGGGCGAGGTCGTCCCCATCGCCGGAAGCACACCGAGGGGCGCCGCCACTTATGCCGTCGCCAGCGTTGGCTCTGCGGTGTCGGATCGTGGTGGGGCGCGAAACGAGCGCATACCGCAACGGCTCGCGCCGGTACCGCCGGCCAAGGTCGGCTCGCTCCTGATGACCTACCGCTGCGAGTGCTGCTGCCACCAGGCCGACGCCTCGACGGCGTCGACGGACAGCTCTCAGCCGAGGCTGACAGAGAGGGCTCCGCCCGCCCGGGTCCTTGCCCGCCGCCAGGCCGTCGGTGACCGCATCCGCCCAAAGACGGGGGACCCGGAAAGCAACCCGCCCGGTCTACGGCCCGCCGGCGTCGGCCCTCGGGCAGCTCGCTTCCGGCTGTCCCGATGAGGAGATCACCGTCGTGCTCGCTCGCTGACGGACTGGCTCGCTGCCCCTCGTCTGGTCTTCGGCCTGGGCGAGGGGGCGTTCTCGTGTGCGCTGGGCTCTGCCGAGACAACGACGACCGCCGTAACCTGATCGAGACGGCACGACGCCAGACGAAGGGGCACACGTGGATATCCCCGAAGACCTCAGCATCGGTGAGCGCATCAAAGTCCTGCGGGAGTCGCGCGGCATGTCCCGCTCCGTACTGGCCAACCTGTGCGGCCGCGGCCCCGACTGGTTGAAGAAGATCGAATCCGGCGAACGTGAACTGCGCTCGCACGCGCTGCTACTCCGCCTGGCCGCTGCCCTCCAGCTCTCCGACCTCTCCGTCATCACCGGGAGACCAGCCGACGTGACGCAGCCCGTACCGCTCGGGCGCCTCAACCACCCCGGCATGCCGGCCATTTGGACGGCGGTGATGAACCGCCTCTGACTCCAGCTCCGTCGGCTCCTTTGGAGCCTGCCACGCTTCAGGGCCGCGTCGACCAGACATGGCGACTGTGGCACAGCTCCAACCGCAATCGCACCGAGGTCGGGGCGCTGCTGCCCGACCTGATCCGGGACGCCGAGGCCGCCGCCCGCACCCTCCACGGGGCGGACCGCCGCGCGGCACTCGTGGCGCTTTCCGACGTGTACCGGCTGACCGGGCAAGCGACGGCCTACGTCGCCCCGGCCGAGCTGGCATGGGTGGTCGCCGACCGGGCGTCGGCCGCAGCCCAGCAGGCCGACCAGCCCGCAGCGATCGCCGCCGCCGCGTGGAACATGGGCAACATCCTTCGCGAGACCTCGTACCCGGAGGAGGCGCTGGGAGTGGTTGTGGAGGCTGCGGATCTGATCAGGCCGCACCTCCAGAGCGCCCCCGAAGACTGGCGCGGTGTCTACGGCGCGCTCCAGCTGCACGCGGCGGTCACTCACGCTCGGGAGGGGAACGAAGGCGACGCGTGGCGATTCTGGGACAAGGGCAACCAGGTGGCGAAGTCGCTGCCCGCTTCGTACGTTCACCCCTCCACCGTGTTCGGACGGGCGAACGTGGATTTCCACGAGATCTCCGTGGCAACGGACCTCCGGAAGGCTCAGCACGCGCTGGGCCTGGCGGACGAAATCGACCCCGACGTCATGCCCTCACGAGAGCGGCGGGCCCGCCTGTGGGTTGAGGTGGCCCGTGGACATCTCCAGCGCGGCGACCGCACGGCCGCCCTGCACGTGATGAAGCTCGCCCACGACATCGGCGCTGAGACTGTCACCTACACGCCGACCGCCGTAGCGTGGCCGCAGACTTGTGGCGCAAGGCTCCCCGTGCGCTTCGTGGTGAGGCCGCTCAGCTCGCTGAGGCAGTCGGCGTTACGGCGGTCGGGTAGAGGGGGACGAGGCAGATACCAGGGACAGTTTGTCCCCCTTCCTCACCAGCAACGCTCCTACGGTGACGGCTCTCTGACAGCGCGTCTACCGATCGGGGGCTCATATGGCCAGCATCATGCAGTGGCACGCCTCGCCTCGCTGCGGGGCATCGATGACCACCGACAGCGGCACCGGAGAAATCCGCGTGCCGCTGTCTCTTGACCGTGGACTGGCCGGTATCGGTGGCCTCCGTCCGGTGATCCGTAACAGTGACACGACCGCCATCGGTTGGTGGACACCGCCGACCGAGCAGCCCGAGGCGCAGCGCACCGGCGTGTGGTGGGATTCGGTACGCGTCGAAGCGCCTCTCGGCGACCGCATTCTGCAACTCCTCGGTGAGCGGACGGGCGCGGTGATCTGCCACTACGGTGCGCTGTACTGGTTCGTGGAGCCGGGTGCTGCCGACAGTTGGGAGACCAGTCACGCCACGGTGGTGCGTACCACCGACAGGAGTGTCGGCTACATCGCCGTGCCGCCCAAGCGCTTCACGGAGGGGCCGGGCGTGCACTGGCGCGTACTTCCCGGCGACGAGTACCTGACGGAGGCGGCCGTCCTCCGCGAAGCGTTGCGCGCCGCGATCCCCGGCTGACCAGGAGGCGCCAGTGAAGCTCTGGCGCAAGGGGCCCGCCGAGCGAGCGGAACGGGCCGAACGGCTGATCCGGCCGCCGGGTACGGGCCGCTGGAGGCGTACCCCGGGTCGGACGTCCAGGCCGTGGAAGTGCCGCCGCATCGGGTGCGGTTGCGTAAACACACCCAACGACGCGGAGCGCGCCCTGGAGCTGTTCCGCGCGAGCTACGCGGCGGCGAGAACGCTAACGGTCCCTTCGGCCCTCGGCTTTCACGGGGAAGTGATTGAGACGTCTCGACGTTGCCTTCCGGTTGGGCGGGCAGGTAGTGGCGCTGGACCATCAATGGTGTCCCGGGCTGCGGGTTGGCTACTGGACTTCGTCGCGTGATGTAGCCGGTCGCGCCCTCCGCGAGTTGAGGCGACGTCAGCCCCAGGCCCGACACCACACAAAGGTCATCGGTTAAGCCAACCCCACCTGGCTCGCGAGGAAAGGACCGCCCGTGAGCTTCGCGCAACGCCTGTGTGCATCAACGAGCAGGCCGCAGGGGCTCTCGACCGTCACCGAAAGTTGGGTTCTGCTCGGATTTGGCAAGTGCCGAGACCTCCAACGGGTCACCTAGGGCGATGTGGCCCGTGGCCGTTCCGTCGACTGTTCCCCCGGTAGTGATCCGGCGGGGGCGGCGAATAATCTTGCCTCCTGTCCTGCCCAGACGACCTGCCCTCCGCCCAGCGCGCCGCAGGATTCCCCTGCTCTTCCTGTCGGTTGATCAACCTGTTGAACATGAGGTTCTCGTATTCTATCCCGACGTTCAGCCAGCCCCGCCCCGCGGTATCACGATTCGTCACAGCCCGAGCGAGTTCGTTTCTTCCGCTTCGCGAGTCACCCATGGTTGCGCCGAGACGGTTTTCGGCGTCACGGTAAGCTCTCCGTGCAAGCTCTGAATTTTGGCGCAAATTCTCCGTTGTCTCGTCATGCGGCAATCTATCCGAGCCGGAGCGTCGGTTGAACGTCCTCAGGGTTTCGAGCTCGTCCAATTGTTGCAGCAAAGTCGGCATTTATCTCAACTTCCTTTCCTCTGGTGTCGACGACGATGGGAACGGTGTCGGACGTACTTCCATTTGCTTGCGGGGCACCTGCGGCCCGCCACTGTATGCAGAATGGACTGACTTGCGCCGTCACCAGGTTTGCGTGACTCACTGGCGAGCAACAACGGCATGACGGCTCCAATGGTTCAATCGTTCGACGGCGCTACTGTGGTCCGCTTCGGAGGCTCTCGCCCTGGTCAGTTCGGTAGTTGGTCCACAGATCGAACATGGTGAGCAGTCGTTCGTGTCAGAGTCCCGCCACCGGCGGGACTTCGCCACCCGCGGCCCCAGATCGCTCCTGTCCTGCCGTTCCATGTGTCTCCGCGGAAGCTGCGTTCCACGCGATTGGCGCATGATTGTCCAGCGTCGTCGGCCGAAGCGTTCGGGGTGGGCGGCGTACGCCTGGGTGAGGGTGGCGGCCCGCTGCTGGTGGACGGGGTCGGCGGTGCCGAAGTGGACGCTGGCCGGGGTGTGCAGGCCGAGGGCCGGTGCTCGTGCGGCGACGGTCCAGCCGGTGACGTAGCGGCTGTAGATGTCGATGAGCAGATATAGGTGGTACCAGTCGCCCTTGCCTGGCCCGCGGAGCTTGGTGATGTCCCACGACCAGACCTGCGAGGGCCCGTCGGCGGCCAGATCCGGCTTGGCTTCGGCCGGGTGAGTGGCCTGGCGTCGGCTGCCGCCGCTCTGCCCGGCGGTCCGCAGGATGCGGTACATCGTCGAGAGCGAGCACCAGTAGGTGCCGGCATCCAGTTCCCGGGCCCAGACTTGGGCGGGCGGCAGCTCTGTCAGCCTCGGCTGAGAGCTGTCCGTCGGCGCCGACGAGGCGGCGGCCCTGGGGCAGCTCGCTTCCGACTGTCCCGATGAGGAGATCACCGTCGCACTCGCTCGCTGACGGACTGGCTCGCTGCCCCTCGTCTGGTCCTCGGACCGGGCGAGGGGGCGTGCTGCTCAGCTTCGCCGCGCTGCGCCTTCCGGCCACACGACATCAATGGGCACTTCCGCCTGCCGCGCCTGCTCGACCACATCCGCAGTGCCGCCGCCCTTCCCGGTGGGCGGCTGCCCATTCCAGACGGCGACGAGGCGGTCTGCGCGATCGAGGAGGGCGGCGTTCGCTGTCTCATACGCCTGCCGATTTGCCGTAGCGTGCGGCATGACGAGCACCTCGCTCGCGGCACCCGCGAGCCGGTCGAAGACCTCGGCGTGGTCCGGCTTCACTTCGCCTGCCGGTAGTCCTGCGACGGAAGCACCACCACCAGACGTCCGCCAGCCTCCAGTACGGCCTCGGCGAACAGGGTGTCGGAACCCTTCGCGATGCACGAGACTCCAACCAGCTGGTCGTGCGCGTAGTGCTTCACCAACTCGGTCAATGCCGCGCGTACAAGGGACACGCGCCTCCGTCAGGTCCATGTGCCCAGGCAACTACGCGCTCCGCCATCAGGCTCCTACAGGAAATACGGGAATGACGCGAAGACCGCGGCGGAGTGGACGCAAGCCGCCGGCAACGTGCTGACGACGGGGACGGCACTCGTCGACGTGGGGCGTTACACGCACTCCGGTCAGCACCCGCAGAGTCGCGAGCATGCGTACTACGCCGTAGACAACGAGCGGCTCAAGCGGGTCGCCGAGGAGTACGCCAAAGGTGTCGACGCGCAAGCGAGTAGCGGCTCTCACAACAGCAACACCGCTTACGCCCAACAGACCCAGGGCTCTGACCAGAACTACCAGCCGCCTCCCGCCCAACTCAGCGAGCGGCAGCGGGGCAAGTTGCCGGAAGGCAGTACGAAACGGTGATCGGGGCGGCACCACTGACCGGCAACCCCCGATTGAACCGTTGATGCTGTATATCCGTTGTGGCGCGCCAGAGGGCAAACAGGGCTCGGACAGGGCAATTCCGTCCCGGACCCTGACCGGCTGAGGTTGGTCGCTTTTGAAAGCAAAACGGTCGAGAGAGAGGAAGTGCGGAAATGTCATCAAGGTGCGGTTACCCGCCAGCGGGCGGCAATGCGGCACCTTCCAGCGGGCGGCGGAATATTCCACCCGCCCTTTTGACCCCGTCGCAGGCTGCTTCGCGACCTGCCGCCGAAGATGCCCGGCAGTGGCAGCAGCACGCTGCGTATTTTGAGTCGGCGGGGCGTATTGAACTGACGAGGTATGCCGACCAACGAGCTGCGGAGTCGACGCAGCGCGCCCGTACGGCGGCGAGGAATCAGCAAGCCAACGCAAGGATCGGGAGGGCGAATATTCCCTCGTTCGCTGAGGCCCACGGCCAGAGGCGCCTGCGAATCCGTCGGCCTACAGCTTCACTTCAGGCCAGCGATTGACCGGATATGCGAGTTACTATCCGGCGGATAGGCAGCCTGCTGCTGGGACTGTCCAATCCCTCGGACCGAATGGCCAGGTGGGTGCACCCAGCCATTCGGCCTCCACTCCCGCTGGGAACCATAGCCACGGGTTCGGGCCTGGTCAGAGCCAGGGACCAAGGCATCACCCCTGATCCGTGACGTGCGTGGCACGAGCTGAGGCACGTCAACGCCGAGGCGCCTCCCGGGCCTCGGCGTTGGCCTCCGGGGCCTCTGCCGGATCATGGCCAGAGGCGCGCTGCCGTATCCCCCTTGTCGGTGCGGCAGCGCGTTCGGACTGCGTTTCGCCTGGCCGCCGGACGGAGCCGGTTGAACCGTGGTGGGTGCCGGGAACGGGCCGGGCGCTGGCCGCTGGGATGGAGCCGCTCAGGACCGCACGATGGGGTTGGCACGCGCCACCGGAACGCTGCTGCGCTGCGTCGACTGTGACGATCTGCTGCCTGACGAGATGTCCCTCGCCCGCGATACCGAGGTCCTGGAGGCCGATCCGTCCTGCGGCTGGACGGTTGCCCCGTGCCTGGACTTCCACGCTGACGGCCGCCTGGAGCCGGGCCCGTCCGGCCCCTGCCCCGGGCTGCTGCCGGACCGGGCGCTCCTGGACGGTGCCAGGCGCGGCGAACTGCCGGTGATGGGCACGACGCCTACCGCCCGTACCGACTTGGTGCGTCTGGTCGGCGGCTGGCCGTCGATCCCGGCCTTCGAGGGCGCTGGTTGACGAATGGCCTCGAATCCGTGCTGTGGCTGGGCGGAACGCCGGGCGTGGGCAAGACCACGGTCGCCCGGTTGCTCGCCCGCCGCCACGGGCTGCGGTGGTACAACCCCGACGCGCACACCTGGGAGCACCGGGACCGGGCGATCGCCGCGGGCCATCCGGCCGCGATCCGGTACGAGGAGATGCCCGTCCCGGACCGCTGGTCGGCGCCGATGGAGGACCGGCTCGCGATCTCCTTGCACCAGGTGCGCGGCCCCATGGTCTGGGACGACTTGCGCGCGTTGCCCGCCGCGCCGCTGACGATCGCCGAGGGCACGCCGATCACGCCGGAGGTGATCGGCAGGCCCGGTCCCGGCCCTATGGCTCTTGCCGATCCCGGAGCCGCAGCGGGACCGGCTCGACGAGCGCGACCTGCACCCCGGTGTACGGGACTTCTACCAGCACCTGGGCGAAGTGATCGCGGCAGAGGCGAAGCGCTTCGGGGGGCGGGTGGTGGTGGTCGACGGCTCGTGCGGTCCGGAGCACGTCGTCAAGGAGGTCGAAGGCCACTTCGTCGATGTGCTCGCCCGTGGGCCGCTGGCGACGAGCCCGGCGGGACGACGCCAGCTCCTCCGCTACGCCAACCGCGCCTTCGTCGTCCCGTACCAGACCTGCTTCACCCGACTGTGGGCACGGGCGCTCGGGGATGGCTCGGACGTCGTGCTGCCCTTTACCTGCGAGTGCGCGCGGGCTGTGAAGAGCAGATCGACCTTACCGTGGCCGACCCTGCATCCCTGACGACACGTCGCATCCGCTTCTGGCGCGGGACATGACTTCTTCGAGGGGGAAACGCCTTGAATGACGGCGCCGTGACTCTGCACCAGCGGCCATTCCCTCACGCGACGTTGCTCGAGGGCTCGAAGCGCGAAGGAACGGCCGACCGGCTGTCTCAGGAGGAAGCTTTAGGGCCTCTTGGGGCCGGGGCCCCGACCCTTGACTAGGTTGCTGGGATTCCGTTGCATACGCGGGGCGTCATCCGAGCCTGAGCTGAATCCCGATGTCGGCTGCCGCTGCGGCTCCATGTAGCTCGGCTGTAGCCGTCGCGCTTCCTGGGTGATGGGGGGCTGTGGGGGTGGCCCGGGGTTTCTGTAGTCGCGTGGCGGGATGGTTGGCGGCTGGGTCAGCACGGGGTACCCGATGTTCTGCCCCGTGATGGGGGGTGGTGGGGGTGGCCCGGGGTTTCGGTAGTTGCGTGGCGGGTAGGCCGGCTGCTGGCCGGTGTACGGCTGGGGGTTCCCGATGTTCTGCCCCGTGATGGGGGGTGGTGGGGGTGGCCCGGGGTTTCGGTAGTTGCGTGGCGGGTAGGCCGGCTGCTGGCCGGTGTACGGCTGGGGGTTCCCGATGTTCTGCCCCGTGATGGGGGGCTGTGGGGCTGGCCCGGGGTTTCGGTAGTCGCGTGGCGGGTAGGCCGGCTGCTGGCCGGTGTACGGCTGGGGGTTCCCGATGTTCTGCCCCGTGATGGGGGGCTGTGGGGCTGGCCCGGGGTTTCCGTAGTTGCGTGGCGGGTAGGCCGGCTGCTGGCCGGTGTACGGCTGGGGGTACCCGATGGGGCGTTGCCCGTCAATGAACATGCGCGCGTTCAGAATCCTCTCGGCCTCTGAATCGCCAGATGACCTTGAGCCGGAGCCATCCATCGCGACCTCCTTCTTATGTCGGATCTGTGCTCTGAGGAACAAACGCGAGCTAGTGCATATCGGTTCAACTGGTTGGCGAAACGGATTTGGTGGCCGGGGGACGAGTGGTCCCGCCGGACGGCGCCGATTGAACCGTTGACGAGGGGCTTCCGTGGTGAACTCCTGACCGCGGTCGGCGAAGAGCCTGTGGGTGGGTGCCCCAGGCCGGTCGCGGCTCCTCCCGTTCCCGTCCTGCCGGCGCATTGGCCACGGAGGCCCACCGTGCACTTCTCGCCCCGTATCCAGACCTTGTCCAGCGCTGAGGCGGTGTCCGGGCACGACCGGGTACGGGACATCGACGTCCTGCGCGGGTTCGCTCTACTGGGCATCCTCCTGGTCAACGTCCAGAGCATGGCCGGGCCGCACGTGGGTCCGGGGGGCGAGGCGGTGGTGTCGTGGGTGGACGAGGTGGCCGGGTGGCTGGTCACGGCGCTGGTCAGCGCCAAGTTCTATCTGCTCTTCTCGTTCCTGTTCGGGTACAGCTTCACCCTGCAGAGGCTGTCGGCCGAGCGGGCGGGGGTGCCCTTCGGGCCCCGGCATCTGCGGCGGCTCGGCTGTCTGTTCCTGCTGGGCCTCGCGCATGGCGTCCTGCTGTTCCCCGGGGACATCCTGATGGAATACGCGGCGCTGAGCCTCGTCCTGTTCGCGGTCCGGGACATCGTGCCGCGCACCGCTCTACGGGCGGCGGCCTGGCTCGTCGTCGGTGTCGCGATGTGCCTGCTGGCCTGGGGGCTGTTCACGGCCGCCGTCGCGGAGCCTTTGCGTCCGCAGGACGTCACGGCCGCGGCGCACGAGATGGCGGCGGACCGTCGGGGAGGCCCCGGGTCGGTCGTGCGGGCCAACGTGCGGTGGCTGCGCGACGAGCTGGGCTGGAACGTCCTGTACGGCGCCGACATGCTGGCGGCGTTCCTGGTGGGCCTTGCCGCGGGCCGCCGTCGGCTGCTCGCCGACACCGGCAGGCACCGCGCGTGGATGGTGCAGATCGCCGTCACGGGGCTGCCGGTCGGCCTGGCCGGAGGCGTGTTCATGGCGATCTGCCGCAACGGGCCGCTGGACGCGCGCTGGTACGAAGTCGGCTCGGCGGTGGGAGTGCTCACCGCCCCGGCTCTGACCGCGGCCTACGCGTGCGGCCTGCTGCTCCTGTCGCGCCGCCTTTCGCGGACCCGGTCCGGCCGCCACGTCGTAGGCCTCCTGGCCGGGGCTGGCCGCTTGTCCCTGACCCACTACCTCACCCAGTCCCTGGTGATGGCGTTGGTCTTCACCGGTTACGGTCTGGGCTGGTACGGGCGCTACGGCACCGGGGCCGTGCTGGCGGGGTGCTTCGTGCTGTACGCGGCGCAACTAGCCACCGGAAAGTGGCTGTTGCGCCGCGTCCGGTACGGACCGGCGGAGTGGCTGCTGCGCGCGGCCACGCTGGCACGCAGGCCCTGACGCCTCCCGGGCTACGGCTTCTCCAGCCGTACCGCGCCCCGCTGCCACCTGGTCGAGGCGTCGGCGGCCGTCGGGGTGCCAGCCCAGGCGCGGGCGGCCCGCTCGGTGATGGCGGCCGTCTCGGCCTTGGCCGCCGCCGAGATGGCGCCCGCGCCCGGCTCCTTGTACCAGGGACGCAGGCGGATCAGGGCGGGCCGCACACCGGTGGCCAGCAGCAGGGCGGTGCCCTTGGGCAGCGCCCGTATGCGGTCGGCGGGCAGCACCGGGTCCAGCCGGTAGGAGTAGGAGCGGGAGGTGCCGTCCTTGCTTTTGGAGATCGACGGGGTGCGCACGTCGTGGTTGCCGACGAGTTTGGAGACCTTCTCCACGAAGTCGGCGTCGTCCAGTCCCGCGCCGAGCAGCTTGACCGTGGCCGCGCTCCACAGGGCGTCCATTCCCGCGTCGCCCCAGACCCGGCTGCCCTGGCGGTAACTCTGCAGCAGAGTGACCACGTTGATGCCGCGCGAACCGAAGTGGCTGTACAGGTCGGGCAGGTCGGAGATGCGGCAGACGTTGGCGGCCTCGTCGAGGACCGCGGTCATCGGCGGGTCGAGCCGACCGCCCATCCGCTCGGCGGCGACCACGCCCGCGCGCATCGTCGCGTCGGCGAGGCCCGCGATCACGCCCGCGGCCGAGCCGCCGCCATCCTTCGACAGCAGGTACAAGGTGTCCTTGCCCAGCACGTGCATGTGCGGCTTGAACTGCGGACGCGTGGGATCGGGCGTCACCCAGGCCAGGACGTCCGGGTCGAGCAGGCAGGCCACGCACTGCCGGGCGGTCTCGTAGATGCCGTCGCGGGTCTCCACCGCGCCCCGGACCGTGCCCTGCAACTGTTCGGCCATGGCGAACATGTTGACGTCCCGCAGTAGGTCGATCGGTGTGCGATCGGCGGGGCTGGCGAGCCAGGCCAGCACGTCGGGCACGGTGGCCTTGCCGCGGGCGGCGGCGAGGAACAGGGCGGTGAGGGTGTTCTGGCCCGCGGAGATGAAGAAGTCCTTCTTCGACTGGTCGTCGTTGACGGAGGCGACGAAGTGTCCGGCCAGGCGGCGGGCGCCCTCGATGGTGTGGCAGTCGGAGAGGAGGTCCCACCACATCTCGCGCGGAGCGTGGGCGATGCCCTGCGGGTCGAACGTCCACACCTTGCCGGCCTTCTCGCGCTCGGCCCGGGTGACGGCGTAGACGTCGGACTTGTTGGAGGTCAGCAGCACCGGACCCTGGGCGCGCAGCACACGCGGAACGGCGATGCCGGTGGACTTGCCGGCCCGCGGGGCCATCAGGTCCAGTTCCACGTCCTCGAACGAGGAGCGCAGTTCCGGGCCGCTCGGATCGAGGTCGCCGAGCAGGTTGCCCGTCTCGTCGGGATGGAGCTGCTCCCGGCCCTTGAGCGAGGGACGCAGCTCACGGGCGCGCGCCGCGATGCCCTCCGGGCACATGGCGGCCAGCTCCCGTTTCCCGGCCAGCCCCTTGGACCGGGACGCCCACCGCATCACCCGTCGCACGGCCAGTACGCCGAGGGCGCCCGCCGCGCCGAAGACCAGGACGATACCGGCGATCACGGCGACCGGCGACGCGTCCGGCCAGAGACTCGACGGGCCGTCGGTGAGCAGGGTGGCGAACGTCGCCAGGGCGAAGGGCGGGGGATGCCAGCCCGAGCCGGTCAGCAGGGCCCCCAGGGTTCCGCCGAGCCACACGCCGCCGAAAAGTACCAGGCCCACGCCCGCCACCAGGACGACGGCCCACGGCGCCAGCTCGCTGCCGTACATCCGGCCCTTGGCCGCGGCCTGGTTCATGTGGACGCTTTCTTGAGGACGGTCTCGTTCGCCGCCCAGCGCTTGTTGGTGTCGTGCAGACGCCGCTCCGTATCGGTGATGGCGACCTGGATCGGGATACCGGGACGGCCACCGACCTTGATCAGGAAACGGCCGCGGCCGGGCGGCTCCTCGCGCTTCCCGTGCCCGGCCCAGCCCGGGGGCGAGGACCAGGAGGAGACCAGTTCGATCTCCCGGCGGGAGAGACCGACGATGTGGCCAAGGTCCTCCATCTCCTGGCGCGGCAGCCCCGCGCACACCACCATGCCGGCACGTTCGACGAAGCCGCGTGCCTTGGCCCGGTCGGAGTCGGTACCCAGCGCCTCGGCATCCTTCAGGGTGTGGGTGATCTTGGCGTCGCCCAGGCCGAGGGTGCGGTTGAGCCGGGTCAGGGCGTCGATACGGTCGACGATGCCGGAGGCCGAGCGCAGCGGGCGCCACAGCTCGTCGAGCACGGTGAAGAACCAGCGCCGGGGCCGGAGTCCGGCGTCCGCCAGGGCGTGTGAGGCGGCCACCGCGCCCAGTCCGTCGGACCAGGCCGCCAGCATCGCCGCCGCGGTGAGCTGGGTGTCCGCCTCCCCGATCCGGGAGATGTCCACGCACACCGCGGTGGCGTCGAGGTCGATGCGGGTGGAGGTGTCGGAGGCGAACGTGTCACCCAGTGGCCCGTCCAGGATGCCCAGCAGCGACCGGTGCAGCGGGTCCACGGCGTCGCGGTAGCGGGTCTCGTCCCCGCGGTCCAGGGTCACCGCCCGCACCCGGTCCGGCCCTTCGGCGAGGATGCGCAGCAGGTCGGGCAGGAGCGGCTGGCGGTCCTCCGGTGTGCGCTCGCGCAGATGGTGCAGCGCCGCGGAGAGCACGGACTGCTCGTGGTCGTCCATGGCACGGCCACGCACGATGGTGATGAGCGCGGCGACCATGTTGAGGACACGGCCGTGGGTCTCGGCGGCCAGCTCGCGCCCGGCATCGCCGCCGATGCGTTTCGCGGCGGCGCCCATGGCCCCGGGGTTGAGGACGTTGATGCCGCCCACCCCGCGCCCGAGGGAGATGACCTGACCGCCGAGCGCCCGCACGGTGTCGGCGTAGTCGGGCTTGAGGTCGCCCAGCACCAACGGGACCACACCGGTGGCGGCCAGCCCGATGAGCATGCGGTTGACCAGGGTGGACTTGCCGAGGCCCGGCATGCCGAGCATGAACAGCGAGGGGTTGGAGATGTACTGGGCGCGGGTGAACCACGAGAGCGGGTCGCCGCACACGGTGGCTCCGGTGTACAGGTGCCGGCCCAGTGGGACACCGCTCATGGGCGCGCCCGACCCGGCCGCGAACGGCCACAGTCCGCACGCCTGCACGGTGGTGGCCCGCCACATCGTCGGGGGGTCCATGTTGGCGACCTGGCCGCCGCCGGGGCCGGGCCAGCCACGCGTGTTGAACGGGTCGTCCCTGACCTTGACGGGCTTCTTCTTGCTCCCCTTGCTCCCCTTGTTCTTCTTCTCGGGTTTCCTGTCCGGGTCCTCGTCCTTGTACGTGATCTCGCCCGTGTCGCGCGTGTCGCTCGTGTCCTTGGATTTCACAGTGCCTCCTTCAGCTCGCGCGGCACCAGCGTGTACTCCCACGGCAGGATCCCGGCCGGCAGCGTGCAGCTGAACGCCGCCGCCTGCATCCGGTCGGCCGGGCGCATCAACAGCCGCGCTCCGGCCAGCAGATTGCGCACCGTGGTGTTCGCGTCGTCGAGGTCGGCGTCGGAGTCGACCGTCACCGTGACCATCAGCGAGAACTCCACCAGGCCGGCGCCGGTCGCCTCCTCCACCGCCGTCTGCTCGGCGGCGCGTACCTCATTGGCGGCCCGCGCCTGCACCATGCCGCGCCGAGAGGTGGCCATGAACTGCGCGGCGCGCCGGTCGGCCTCGACGATGCGCGCCGAGGTCGCCGGGTCGATGGGCCGGTACAGCAGCGCCACCCGCTTGCGACGGGTGCCGGGCGAGTCGTCCAGCAGACCGCGCAGCACCTGGGCGCGTACCGTGCCGCGTGGCGCGAGGGTGAGCATCCAGGACCGTGACACCCCCGAGTCGTGCTGGTACGCGTCGACCTTCTCGACGGCCGCCGCGGGGCCGGCGTCGTTCCAGGTCAGGCCGGTGCCGCCGTGAGCGGCGCGGGCTTGGAGGACATCTCCCGCCACGGCCGGGTCGTAGGCCACCCGTACGACTTCGGCGATGCGCTCGGCGGACAAGGGGGAGGCGGGTCCGCCGCCCGCGCCCACCACTCCGTTCAGCAGGCCGGGGATACGGACGGCGAGGTCGGCGATGATGTCCTCGCTCTTGCGCTTCTGCCCGGGGGGCATGCCGTAGGTCAGCGTGAGGTAGGTGTGCATCTCCGACGACGCGCTCGGATACGCCTCCACCACCTCCTCCATCACGGCCCGCGCCGCCGCCGGCGCGTCGGGGCTGATGCGCGGCAGCACCTCGGCGGCCAACCGGGTTCCGGTGTCCGGGGCGGTCTCCACCACCACGGAGGCCCCGCGCAGGTTCGGCTCGCTGGACAGCCGGGCCAGCCAGTGGCCCCATGCCGCGACCCAGTTGTCTATCTGCTCGGGGTCGACCAGGGACCCGCCGTCGGGTTCGCAGCCGAGCACGATGGTGTACAGGTTGCGGCCGCGGTGGTGCAGTACGCCGAACGGCTGGTCGTAGGCGTCCCTGCCTTCCATGACCTTCACACGGCTGAGCAGTCCCGGCGGACGGAACGAACCGCCCGGCCGCTGGGACAGCGGACCGGCGACGTAGGTGGTCGCCCCCTTGGCCTTGCGCCGGGACCAGCCGATGCGCATCGCCATGAGCTGGTAGACGTTGCGCCCGTCCTGTGTGCGCACGGCCAGCGGCAGCAGGAGGAACACCTGGAACACGACGACGATGAGCGCGAACGGCAGCGAGATCAGCGACACGATCAGGTCGAAGACCAGCCCGCCGAATACCCCGATGGTGCCGACGAGTCCGAACGGGCCCAGGCCGGGCCGCCGCGGTCTGCGCCAGTTCCCGTAGGTGGGGTCGACTGTGGCGGCTTGGGTGGACATGGGAGTACCTGCTTTCCCTTTCCGTGTGGATGGATCTCGTGAGGGCGATTCCGGCGTCGGCAGCCGGGGTCACGCCCCGGCCGCCGACGCCGAGCGGGGCCATGCCCCGGCCGCCCCTTCCCGTCGCGCACTCCTCGTGCGGCGATACCGGACCGACGGTGCGGCCGGTGGACGGGAGACGAGGGCCGGGTACGACGGGACTCGGGGGAAGGCCGTCGTACCCGGCCCGGTCAGCCGTTCCCCGACGGGTCCCCGCGGCTCCCCGACGGGTCCCCCAGGCCCTTCTCCCCGTCGGCGTCCTCGACCGCGCCCTTGGCGGTATTCATGGCGTCCTGGCCCTTCTGCGCCGCCACGGTCACCGCCGTGATCGCTGCCATGGCGGCAATCTGAGGCCCTGCGCTGGCCGCCATGCCCTTGAGTGCGCCTCCGCGGCCTCCGCCTCCGCCGCCGCCTCCGCCGCGGCCTTCCTCGTGCTGTTCTTCGTTGCCGCCGCCGGCGGGTTGGCTGCCTCCACCGCCGGAGCCGGAAGACCCACCGGAGCGCGAGGATCCGCCGGAGCCGGAAGACCCACCGGAGCCGGAAGACTCACCGGAGCCGGAAGACCCCTTGGAGCCGCTGGCTCCCTCGGCCTTCTTGCCGCCGGCCGCGGCGCCACCGCGAGCACCGGCGGCGAGTTGGCCGCCCATCGGCATGGCCATCATCGCTCCGGTGGCGAGGTTGCCCAAGGTGCCCCCGGAGCTTCCGGACGAGTCGTTGCCGAGAGCGGCCGTCGCCGGGACGATCACTCTCATCAGCGCCGGCAGGGCGATGGCCGAAAGCAGCAGCAGGCCCATTCCCGCGATCTGGATGTCTCTTTGCTCGCCCCCAGCGGAATCGATCATGACTGCCCCCGAATACAGCACGAGACCGACCGTCGGCTTGTACAGCAGCCAGGCGACCATCCAGCCGACGTGCTTGCGCCACCACGTGCCGCCCCAGTCCGTCATGGACGCGGCGGCGGCCAGGGGAAGCGTGCCCATCAGGACGATCATCACGCCGAGCCGGATGTACAGCAGGATCGTGTGGCCGATGCCGGCGAGGATTAGGAGGCACCCGATGATCAGCAACAGCATGTTCCCGATCTTGTCGCCGCAGTCGATGCCGTTCGTCAACTTCTCGAGGGCCGCCTCGAACAGGTGGGAGGCGTACGCGTCCATGACGACGGCGAACGTGGAGATCACCGTTGACCCGGCCGCGCTGATCACGATGACGCGCACCATGCCCTTCAGCGCGGTCCGGCCGGCGTCGGCCTTGCGGTCCAGAGCCATCTTGGCCGCGGCGAAGAGGAGCGAACCGACCGAGAGATAGACGATGAGCCACCGTATCTCGGCGCTGATCAGGTTCGATGAGGTCACGTCGTGCGACCTGGGGCCCCCGATGCCCTTGAAGATGTTGAGGGCACTCCTCATCGCGAGCTGGGCCACGACCTTGACCATCTCGCCGACGGGGTTCGTGATCAGGTCGCCCAAATTGGTCTTATGAGTGCATCTGTTGTCGTCTGCTGCCAAGAACATATCAACCTCCCCACATGACGAAATCGCTGGGCGACGCCTTTTTCGCGGGCGAGTAGGGGGAACCGTCGTCCTGGGGTACCACCTTCCAGTCGCCGTCACGCAAGCGCACGGATACCGACATCGACAGGTAGCCGCCAATCGGAGTTGCGGTGAGCAGTCGCACGGTCGCGGTCTCGCGTGAGTACGAGGACACGGAGAAGCCGGCGAACCTCTCGATGGCGCTGCTCTCCTGGCTCGTCTCGTCAGCCGTCGCCTTGTCGGCGACGAACTTGTCGCGCGGCTCGCCGGGCACGAGTTGCTGTTCCGCGACGGTGCGCCAGGCGGCACCGCTCAGCTGAACGGGAATGATGTGCGCCGCCAGAACCGCCCCCATGGGCGTGCGGGCGAAACACCACCACATCCCCGTGTCGGTGCGCAGCGGCCCGGCCGACGGTGAGCTGGGCACCATGATGGCGCCCAGCTTCTTCCACCGCATGTCCGCAGGCTCAGCGGTCGGCCGCGAGGTGTCCCGGTCGTCGGTGCGGCAGTTCTTGGGCCGCCCGTCCGGACCCTGGCGGAGGTGCTGCGGATCGCCGGGGGACAGCGGGCCGCTGACCCCGGCCAGGGGATCCGGGACCGAGGTGTCCCGGCCGCCGGCCGTGGTGTCGGCACCTTGGCCGTCCGTCCCGATCGTCAGGAGAGCCAGCAGCGACATGCCCACGAGAAACCCCAGGAACGCGGCGGAGTTGATCCAGCCGCGCTGTTTGTAGAAGGGCCCGTCGGGCGGGACTCGTTTTCGTCGCGAGCCGAACACGGCGAACACGTCGATTACCTCTTCCGCGCTCGCCTACTACCCGCCTATGGGATTCGCCTTGAAGAAGAACTGGACGGTGGGCCCCGCGGCGGCCACCAGGATGCAGCCGCCCAGAACCATGCCCAGGCGGCTGAGGTGTTCGGAGCCCTCTCCGCGCTTCACGGACATCGCCATCATCACTCCGGTGACCAGGATGCCCGCCACCCCGGCGGCGGTGCCGGCCCAAGCGAGGACGCCCAACACCGTGTCGACCGCCTTAGTAAGCTCTGGAGGCGCGTCCTTCTCCGGGGTGGGGACCTTCGCGTCGGCGAGGTACGTCTGCCCTGAGACGTAGAGGGAGAGCAGGGCGTCTTTCATGAGGTCTCCGTTGTCGCAATGAGTCGTGTCGGAAGGTGCGCGTGGCTCTCAGATGAGGTACGGCACCACGAGGAATTTGACGAGCGGCCCCGCTGTGGCTCCGATGACGCAGGCGGTGGCGATGATGACCCCGCCCTTGTAAGCCGCCGCGCCTTCGCCGCGCTGTAGCTGCATGGCCATCCGGATGCCGATGATGATCAGACCCGCCACGGCGGTGGCCGTCACGGCCCACGCGAAGTAGCCGATCAGATCGTCGGCCCCGTGCTGTGACGGGTCGAAGTCGCACTTGGGCTGGAAGTCCTTGGGGCCGTAGTCCTTGGGGTCGTAGTGCTTGTAGTCGATCGGGGGCCTGGACGCGTCATCCTCGGGGCCGCCGCAATCGTCCGCCGCCAGGTTCACAGCGGCCTCCCCACACGCCTGGACGGCGCCGAGACGAGCGAGGCCAGGGTGCGCACTTCCCTCGGCGGACGGTCGACGTCCTCACCGGCGCGCCAGGCCGGGATCCAGGGCACGCGGTGGACCTTGGCCGCCGAACGCAGCACGCGTACCCGCCTGCCGAGCGCGCGCGGCAGCCGCCCCGGCGCGTCGGCGACGAGCACGACGGCGATGAGCCGCACCCCCGCGGGATGCTCCGCCATGCGCAATGCGTTCAGCACCTGGGACACCGCCCGCGTACCCGCGGCGTGGGTGCGCGCGACGAGCAGTATCCGGCCGGGCTCGCCCTGGGCCGGATCGGGCCACCGGCGGCCCACGTCCGCGCCCCCCAGCACGCGCGCGAGCGTGCTCGCGCCCGCGCCGCCGTGCGCGCTGACCCAGGCGACCTGATGGCCCCGGTGCCGCGTCGGCGCCTGTTCGGCCAGTGCGATGGGCCAGGACGGCGCGGCCTGCGCCGTGCGTCCGGACGATGCCTCCCGCGTGGACGGCGCGGTCGGTGCCGAGCGCTTGGTCGGCGCGGTCGGTGCCGAGCGCTTGGTCGGCGCGGTCGGCGCGGCCGGCGCCGAACGCGCCGTTGGTGTGGCCGGCGCGCTCGGGACCGGGGCAGCCTGCTGTGTGCTCGGTCCGCGGACCCACAGCGGCGAGCCGCCGGATGGCGCCGAAGGGACGCCCATGTGCGCCCTCTCCTTCCCTCGTTTCGCGTATGCCGACGGATCCCGCATTGAACTGATGGGCCGCTGTGTCCGTTGCGGCGTGCAGGGCTCGCGGCGGTCCGTCAGGCAGCCACTACGGGAAATCGGGTGACCTGGTTCAAGGTCTCCGCGGACGCGTGTCGTGCGGGTCGGGTTTCGGACAGTTGAGCGAATGGGATGTGGCCGGTCGTGAGCGGAAGTTCTGGGGAGTCGCACGAGGAGGCCCATGCGAAATCGACGAACACGGCGCTGATAGCTACCAGCCTCGGGACGTTGACCGGATGCCTCATATTGCCCATGATTGGGGTGCTTTTTCTCGCAGGAGTGCTCATCGTGTACCTCCTTTACCGCTACATGTGGCCCATTGTGATCTTCTGTAGCATTTTCAACGTCTGTGGAAGCGGAGGCGACGGCGGAGGCGACGGCGGCGAGAAGGGCGACCGGGTCATGGAGGTCAACAACGGCGATGGGAGGGAAGAGTTGTACTCCCCGGCCGTGCCCACGGACTTGCTGAGGACCGTCCGGGACGCCGGGGCGCTGTGCTTCCAGATCGGCCCCGTCGTGGTCGCCGCGCAGATCCAGCAGGAGTCCGGGTGGAACGAGAAGCTGGTCGGCACCGACGGGGCAGAGGGCATCTCCCAGGTGCCGCCGGACAAGTTCGAGGAATTCGGCGAGGACGACGACAACAACGGCAAGACCTCGGGCCTGGACCCCGAGGACTCGATCATGACGCAGGGCCGGTACCTGTGCTCGCTGGCCAAGCAGATCGACACGCTCCTCGACACCAAGAAGGTCAAGGGTGACCCTCTCGACCTGACCCTGGCCGCGTACGACGTCGGCCTCGACAAGATCAAGAAGGCGAAGGGCGTTCCGGAAGCTTCCGACGCGAACACCTACGTCGTCGGCGTGAGGAGCTCGTTCGCCCTGTACGCCGGTGTCGTGAAACCGCCGGAGGGGGAGGACTACCCCACCATGAGCCCAGCGCCCCAGCCCAGCGAGTCGTCGAGTCCCACGGACGACCAGTGACCAGCAGAGCGAGGAGCAGCACCGTGTCCGGCGAACGGGCCCGCCAGGGTCGGCAGGACCACGCCCCACACGACGACACATCGCGGCGGTCGCCCTCCCCCTTCGAGGTGCTGATGCGCCGCGACGGCACCGTGGTCCTCGACGGCGATCCCCTCCGGGTACCTGAGGGCGAACCGGTCCACACCGCCGTGCTCGACACGCTGCACCGCCACGCGCGGGCCCGGGGCGAACCGGTCGAGGCGGTGATCGACAACCGGCAGGCGGGGGACCTCACCCGCATCGAGGTCGCTCCCGACGGTTCGAGCCGGATCGTGTGGTACGAGGGACAGCGAGAGGAGCACGAGCCGGCTCCAGGACCTCCCCCCGGGCCGCGCCGAGCCGACCCCCCGCCGGACGCCGAGCCGCTCCCGGCCGGCCCCGCGCTGGTCGACCCGCCGCCTGCCGAACCCTCGTTGGCTGAACCGCCTTGGGCCACCGGGCCGTCCCCGGACGCGATCCCGTCCGCTGACGGTAAACAGGGTCCCGGAGGGGACACCCGTGTCCAGGCGGTGCCGGACCAACTCGCCGACCTCGTGACGCACATCACCCGTGCCATGGACGCCGGTGCTCTCGAGCGTGCTGCGGCGCTCGCCTTCCGGTTGCGGGGACACGCGGCCCGTACCTTCGGCGATGAGCACCCCTTCACCCTCGAAGCCCACGCGCTGGACGCGTTTACGGCACACCGGTGCGGGAATTACTCAGCCGCGACCGCCATGTGTCTCGAACTCGCCCGGATCCGCCACCGGCAGGGTGACCCCCGCGCCCATGAGGAGCTGATGCGTGCGCTCGCCGCCTGGCGGCTGATCGACGACCCGGCCTCCGCCGCCGACCACGGGCGGGAGCTGCTCGCCGTGTGGTCCAGGGTTGCGGAACAGGGCGGTGACGCCGCGGAGGACGCCAAATTGATGCGCGACGTCAATCGCCGTATACACGCCCTCTCCACCGCGGCCGACACACCGGAAACCGGAGCAAGCTGAGAGGGAAGACGCAGGTCAGCGGCGTTTAGGTGGTGGAAGAGCCGCCTCCGCCACTGCGGTATCCCGCCTTCCGAATCGCTGGAATCAGCTGTTCCATCTGTCAATCGAACGTCAAATTGATGTGGAACTCCGCTCGAAACACTCGCCCCGAATCGCGGCCTCCGAGCCCCGCTTGGAGGCATGGCCTCCATGAGGTCACGAATCGAGGGAGTAGCACGAACGTGAGTTGGACCATGATCGGTTCCTCGGGGACGGAGAGCGCCCGGGAAAACGCGCTGCGCACGCTCTACGCCGAGCAGGCGGGGCCTCTGTACTCCTACGTGGTACGGCTGTTGGGGGGTGACGGGTACCGGGCAGAGGACGTGGTGCAGGAGACGCTCCTGCGCTGCTGGCGCACGCAGGACCTGAACGGCGGCCAGCCGCTGCGGCCGTGGCTGTTCAGGGTGGCCCGCAACCTCGTCATCGACGACTACCGGTTGCGTATGACGCGCCCCCAGGAGGTCAGTGGCATGGCCTGGCTGGACGACCTGGTGATCAGTCCCGACGACGTGGACTGGCTGCTCTCCTCCTTGCTTCTCAGGGAGGCTTTCCGGCAACTGTCGCCCAAGCACCGGGAAGTGCTGTACGAGACGTACTACTCGGGCAGGTCGACGCGGGAGGCGGGCCAGTTGCTCGGTATTCCGCCGGGCACCGTCAAGTCGCGGACATATCACGCGGTACGTGCCCTGCGGCTGGCCATGGGCGTCGTCGAGAGCGCCGACGACGAGGTCGGTGAGAAGCCCGAGTGGGCGTACCCGTCCGCGGCGTGACGCGGGACCGGGCGGGGGTTTCGAGGTCTTCGCTCACCCCATCGGCCGGGCCTGCACCGCGGGCCGCTCCCAGGTCAGGACGGGACGGGGCCTTGGCAGCGCGGGTGATTCCGCCACGGAGGGTTCCCGCGTCCCGAGCCCGTTCGCGTCGTGGGCACTGGGCGCGTGAGGCGCGTGAGGCGTATTGGGTGCGTTGCGGGTCGTGTGGGCCTCCATCAGCCACGCCTGGTGTGCCACGGCGGCGGTGAGCGCGTCGCCGGCGCTGCCCGGGATCTGGTTGCGCATCCGGATCACGGCGTCCCCGGCGGACAGCGCCTGCTCCGGGTCGGTGATCTGCCGCCACAGCGCTTCGGCCCGGCCCGCCACCGCCTCGGCCTGCTCGCTGTCCCCTTGGTAGTACCAGCGCTCGGCCACGTCGCGGTACAACCGGACGCCGCCGACCGGGTCCCCGGCCAGGGCGGTGACCCGGGCCCGGACCTCGCGGATGCGCAGTGCGTCGGGGTGGGAGACCCCGAGGGCGCTCGCGGCCTGCTCGTCGAGTCGCGCGACGAGGCTGGTGGCCTGGTCGACACGGCCCGCCTCGAGGTGGTCCGTCACCTGGGACAGGGAATCCACCACCTGGGACAGGGAATCCGCGTGTGCTTTGGGCCGCGGCCGTGCGCGGGATCCGAACCCGGAGGTGTCGGAGGCCGCTGCCGCCGGCTCGGTGGCAGCCGCCTTCGCCGCGCGTTTCGCGTGGCGCTTCCTCGGCGCCGCGGCGCGCGGTCCATCGCCCGGGACCTCGCTCACTTCTCCGTCGGGCGAGATGGTCAGGTGCCATACGGTGCCGTCCGGTTCGGTGGCCCTGGCCCGCACGGGACGGCCGAGCCTGGCGGCCACGCCGGCCACCCTGTCCACGGCGGCGGCCCGGGTGGAGTGCCCCGACGTGGATATCAGCGGGCCGGAGGAGAGGACCCGGCCGTCGTCGTGCACGGTGAGGTCGTAGACCGGCCAGGCGGGTATGTCCGCGGGCTCGCGCGTCGTGGGCATGCGGTTTCCTTCGTGCTGGTGGACGGAGACGTCCGGGGCTAACGGACGATGACGTCGGCGACCCGCCATGCCGTGCCGGCCGCCGCGCGGGTGAGGTGTACGTATGCCGCGACGGGGACAGGCTGGCCGGTCCACTGATCGCGCCCCGACGGGGTGGTGATGACGGTCCACTGCCGCCACGCCTCGGTGCCGGTGTCGGTGGGCTTGGCGGCCTCCTCGGCCTGCTCCAGCTCGACGGTGCCGTAGGCACGGTGGCGGACCCACTCCTGCCACTGGGCGCCGGGGACCGACTGGGGTTGCCGCGAGCGCAGCCGGTCCGCGTACGCTTTTGTCAGCCAGCCCGCGTCAACCGCGCGCAACTCGGCGTCGTGAGGACCGCGGTCGACGGCGGTGTCGAACGTCCACAGTGCGGTGAGTGCGCCCCGGCTCACCGCGTCGGCGTCGGTCTGCTCGACATCGCCGGGGCGGGGTGTGCCTCCCCGGGGCGTGCCGGTGGGCCGGGGACTCGGGGATTCGGGTGCGGCGGTGCGGGAGGCGGAGGGGGTCGGGTACGGGCCGGTGCCGGTCGCGGCGGGAGACGGCGTCGACGAGCGTGCGCGCCCTTCACCGCTGATGTCCGAACCGCACCCGCTCGCGGCGAGGGTGAGCGTGAGCACCGTCGCCGCCGCGGCGGTGATACCCCGCGGGCTGGAGGACGTCATCCGAACCGTCTCACTTTCTGGGGCTTGTCGGCGTAGTAGGGGTCGTCGAGGCTGCTGATCTTGACTACGTCACCGGTCTTCGGCGCGTGGATGAACTGCCCCTGGCCGATGTAGATGCCGATGTGGTCGTAGCTGTCGCCGAGCTGGAACCCGATCACGTCGCCGGGCCGTATGCCGTCGCGGGGTACGGCCTTGCCGGAGGTGACCTGGGCCTGGCTGACGCGTGGCGGGAGGATCGCGCCGCCGCTGGCGTGGTAGACCGCGTACTGCACGAGGCTGGAGCAGTCGAACCCGACCGTGTCCGCGCCCTGCGCGAATCCGCGCCCGGGGCCCTCCGGCCCGCCGCCGCCCCACGAGTACGGGGTGCCGAGCCATTTCTTGGCACCGGCCACCACCCGGCTGCCGAACGAGCCGTCGGCCTCGCCCGGTTGGCCGCCGCTGTACCGGGCCATCGCCGTGATGATCCTGGTGACGTAGTTCTGGGTCTCCGGGTACGGAGGCACGCCTTTGTACTCCTTGACCGCCGCGGGGCCCGCGTTGTAGGCGGCGAGCATCAACCGGGTGGGGTCGCCGCCGATGCGCATCTCCTTGACCTCGTCCGCGAGCGCGCAGTCGTAGCGGGCCTGGGTCATGATGGCGTCACCAGGGGTGAACGGGTCGGCGGTGCCGTCCGGTTGCGAACCGCCGTCCTTGCCGGCCGCGTCCACGCCCCACGTCGCCCAGGTGGCGGGGATGAACTGGCTCAGCCCCCGGGCGTCGGCCGGGCTCACGGCCTTGGGGTTCCAGCCGGACTCCGCCTCGATCTGCGCGGCCACCAGCGGAGCGCTGACCTCCGGGCAGAGTTCGCCGGCGCGCTTGATCCACGACACGTACTCGGGCGGTACGCGCCCGGGTTTGAGCCCGGGGGTGAACCCCACCGGTGCGGAGTCCTGTTCCCGGCTCACGGCCCCCAGCACCGACAGACAGACCAGGGAGCCGACCAGCCCCAGGACGGCGCATCCCGTGACCAGCCTCGCCGGTCCCGCCCGGCCGGCGCGGCCGTTCATCTGTGGCACCCCGCATGATCCGCGGCCTCCGGGAGAGTCTTGTGATCCGACATGGGCGAATCAATCCTTATGTTCCTTAAGTTGCAAAATATATATTTGCGGATTATTAGCAACTTATGTATATGATCGGCTCGTTGTGTCGGCGGTCGAAGGAGGTTCCTTGGCAGGGGATGCGCAGGTGGTCAATCCCTGGCTGCGGCCGGGCCCTCCGGGGGACACCAACGGGAAACCCCGGCAATCGGTTCAAGGCACGACCACCGGACTCACCGGCCCGGCGGCACCTCAGGGCGCCGGAGTCCCGCGGCCGGAGCGGGCACTGCCCGTCACCCGACCGCGGCCGGACGACGGGCTGGCGTGGTGGTGGCTGGGCGTGCACGGCGGCGCCGGTGTCAGCACGCTGGAGCTGGCCGTGCCCGGTGGCCGGGACGCGGGCCGGGCCTGGCCGGTCACCGGGGAGTCCGAGGCGGTCGTGCTGGTCGCCCGTTCCAGCGCGCACGGCCTCGGAGCCGCGCAGAACGCCGCTCAGCAGTGGGCCTCACGCATGGTCACCGGAGTCGACCTGCTGGGCCTGGTCGTCGTGGCCGACGCCCCGGGCCGACGCCCCCGGATCCTGCGGGACCGGGTGCGGCTGGTCTCCGGCGCCGTGCCCCGGCTGTGGGAAATCCCGTGGGTGGAGCCCTGGCGGCTCGGCGAGACGTATCTGCCGCAACCGCCCAAGGAGTGCGTGGCCCTCGCGCGCGATCTGAAGCGACTCACCCAACTCGCCTAGAAAGGTATCGAGTTGTCCAGCTTGTTGGCGGCCGTGACGGACGCCTCCCCGTACCTGGCCCATATAACCGCAGCCTCCCCGCAGCCCTCGGGCGTACCCGACGTCGGCGGGGGTGAGGCACCGCCCGGAGCAGGCGACCTGCTGACGGTGCTGAAGTGGGTGGCCTGGAGCGTCACCGCCCTGTGCGTCGCGGGCATCTTCGGCGTCGCCGCCCGGATGGCCGTCGACCACTCCCGGGGAGGCGGCCGCGAACACGCCAGAGGACTCGGCTTCGTCCTGGGGGCGTGCCTGCTCGTCGGCTCCGCCTCGGGCATCGTCGGCGCGCTCGTCTAGGCGCCGACGGGACCTGGGCGCCGACAGGACGTAGGCGCCGACGGACCCGGGCGCCGACGAGACAGGCCGCTCATCCGTCCGGCCAACCACCACACCGAACCACCCATGAGGATGGGGAAGAACCATGGCAGACTCCGGCACCCGCGCGGGGTCCGACGAGCCGCGCAGCCCGTGGCTGCGTACCGGCTTCATCCTCGCCGCCGCGTTCATCGGCTTCGTGACCGTCATCGGGGGGGCGGTCGTCGCCGCCTCGGATGGCTCCGGCGAGGACAACAGCTCCACCGCTTCTCGGCCGTCCCCCGGCCGCGCCGCCGTCGCCCCCCCTTCGTCCCGCTCCCCGGGGGATGGCGACGGCGACGACTCGTGCCCCCGACTGGCCGATGAGCGGCAGGACGTGCCCACCGCCGCCCCCCGGGGTGTGACCTGGGACCTGTACGGCGCCGTCGCCCTTCCCTCGTCCAAGGCAGCGGGCCCGGCCGTGGCCGGCGAGGACGTGGCGCGCTGTTACGCGCGCACACCCGTCGGCGCCCTGCTGGCCACCAGCCAGATCAGCGTGCGCTACCTGGCCGCCGACGACTGGCGGAAGGTGACCTTGACCCAGACCGTCGGCGCGGGCCGCGACGCGTACATCGCCGAGCGGACGAAGGCGGAGGAGAGCGCGTCCGCGGACCGGGACGGCGGCGCCCACGGGCAGATCGCCGGATTCAAGTTCGTCACGTACAACGACACCACGGCGGTGATCCAGACCGTGTGGCGGTTCCCGGACGGCCGGATGCAGGCCGCCACCACGACGGTGCTGTGGCGGGGCGGCGACTGGCGGCTGGAGTACCCGGCCGCCCCCGCCGCCGCCACCCCCGTCGACTCCCTGGCCGGATACGCCGAGTGGGGAGGTGTGTGATGGCGGGCTGTGACTTCGGCTGGGTGGCTCCCTCGGTGGGCGGCTACTGCGTGGGGGACGGCACGGGGACGTCCCCGGACGACCTCGGCGGCAGCGCGTTCGACGACATCGCCGAGAGCGCCGCGAAGGCGGCGAGCATCACCGTCAAGGCGCTCGGCGGCGCCTGGATGAACCTGGGCAGCCCCGATCTGGGCGACGACGCCGGACCGGTGGCGTTCCTCCGCGGCTCCACGCTGTGGTTCACCTCGTTCACCGCCGTACTGTGCCTGCTGGTGGCGGCCGGGCAACTCGCCTGGCAGCGCCGCGGCGAGCCGGCCCGGCAGGCTCTTCAGGGGCTGCTCAACCTGGTGGTGGTCTCCTCGGCCGGGGTCGCCACCGTCTCCCTGCTGACCTCGGCGGGGGACAAGTTCAGCGTCTGGATCATCGACAGGTCCACCGGGTGCCGACAGGCCAGTGCCACCGGGGAGCCGGTCGCGAGTTGCGTGGCCGAGTTCGACAAACGCACCTCGGCCATGCTGGCCCTGGGCGGCACGGACTCGTCGTTCCTCGTCCTCGTCATGGCCATCCTGGTGGTCGTCGCCACCGTGGCGCAGATCGCCCTGATGGTCGTGCGGATGGCCATGCTGGTGATCCTCACCGGCACGCTGCCCCTGTCGGCGGCGGCCAGTTCCACCCCCGCCGGACGGGTCTGGTTCCGCAGGTCCGTGGGCTGGCTGCTCGCCTTCGTGCTGTACAAACCGGCCGCCGCCATCGTGTACGCCGCCGCCTTCTCGATCACCGGCCAGAAACAGGACGACGAGGTCGTCTCCATGGTCTCCGGGGTCGTGCTGATCGTCCTCGCCTGCTTCACCCTGCCCGCGCTGATGAGGTTCGCCGCCCCGGTCGTCCAGGCGGCCGTATCCGGCACGGGCCGTGCGGCGAAGGCGTCCGCCGGGGCGGGCGGCCCGGCCGCCGCGGCCACCGGGGCGCTGCCCGTACCGCACCTGCGCGGCCTGGCCACCGGCCGGTCGGTGGCGGGGGCCGCCGTGAGCGGGGAGGCCACCGGCGCACGGGCGGGCGGCACGAGGGTCGCGTGGGGCGCCGACGGGACGGGCGGGACGTCGGACGGGGCCCGTGGAACGCCGGACCGCGGGCGTGCCATGACCCCACCCGCCCGGCCGGCGGCGAAGGACGCCACGGCGAAGGACGCCACGGCGAAGGACAGCACCGAGCCGCAGCCCGAGGACCGGGAGGAGACGGCGACCCCGCTGCCGGTGCCGGTCCGGCAGTATCCCGACGACCAGCAGGAGACACCCCGTGGCCACTGAAGAACTCACCCCGCGCACCTACGGCAACTTCCGCAAGCCGCGCAGCTCCGGCCTGCGTGGTCTGTCCCTCGGGGCGACGATGCTGCTGTTCGCCGGGATGATCGCCGTGGTGCTGGCCACGCTGATCTCCATCTGGGTCGCCCTGGGCCTGGCGATGTCGTTCGCCGTGCTCCTGGCCCCGCTGGCGGTGAAGGACCGGCACGGCCGCACGCTGATGCAGCGCGGCGCGGTCCGCCTGGCCTGGTGGCGCACCACCAAGTCCGGCGGCCACCTGTACCGGTCGGGTCCGCTGGGCCGGTCCGGGTACGGCACCTGCGAACTGCCCGGCCTGGCGGCCGCGTCGAAGCTGACCGAGGCGCGGGACGGCTACGGCCGCCCGTTCGCCATGGTCACCACTCCGGCGACCGGCCACCACGCCGTCGTCATCTCCTGCAACCCCGACGGAGCCGCCCTCGTCGACGAGCGGCAGGTCGACACCTGGGTGGCCCACTGGGGCCAGTGGCTGTCCGCGCTGAGCGCCGAGCCCGGCCTCGTCGCCGCGAGCGTCACCGTGGAGACCGCCCCCGACTCCGGAGTCCGGCTCCAGCAGGAGATCACCGCCAACACCGCGCCCGACGCTCCCGACCTGGCCTCGTCGATGCTGAACGAGGTGGTGACCGACTATTTCGCGGGCTCGGCGCAGATCACCACGCGGATCGCGCTGACGTACTCCGGCGCGGCCCGCCCGGGCTCTCCCCGCCGCAGCGCCGAGGACATGGCGGTGCACATCGGCACCCGCCTGCCGGGCCTGACCGCCGGGCTGTCCATGACCGGCGCCGGCACGGCCGTACCGATGACCGCGACCGAACTCGCCGAGGCGGTGCGCGTCGCCTACGACCCGGCCGTGGCGCCTCTCGTCGAGGAGGCGCAGGCCACCGGCGGCACCGGGCTCACCTGGAGCGAAGCCGGTCCCATGGCGGCCCAGGAGGCGTGGGCGCACTACCGTCACGACGGGGCGTTCAGCGTGACCTGGGCCATGACGGAGGCCCCGCAGGGCGAGGTGTTCTCCAACGTCCTGACCGGGCTGGTACAGCCCAACCGCGACATCGCCCGCAAGCGCGTCACCCTCCTGTACCGCCCGCACAGCCGGGCCGAGAGCGCCCGCGTCGTCCAGCAGGACTACAAGAACGCGCTGTTCAGCGCCCAGCAGTCGCAGATCGGCCAGGCGCGCGACGACGCGGAGGTGACCGCGGCGCGCAGGACCACCGAGGAACAGGCCCAGGGACACGGCGTGATCCGCTTCGGCATGCTGATCACCGCGACCGTCAACTCCGCCGAGGAGCTGCCGAAGGCCGCCGCGGCCGTCGACCACCTGGCCCCCGCCGCCCGCATCGCGGTGCGGCCCGTCTACGGCTCGCAGTCGGCGGCGTTCGCGGCGGCGCTGCCCCTGGGCCTGGTCCTGCCGCTGCACACCGCCCTGCCGCAGACGGTACGCGACGCGATGTGACGTCGGTCGGCTGACAACTTACGGAGAACCCGATGGCACGCAAGACCAAGCAACCCCGCCCGCCGCACCCCACCGCCCGTGGCTGGCCCGGCCACGGTGGCGGCATGGTCGGCTATGTCGACCCCGCGCCCGAGTGGCGCGGCACCTCGGTACAGGTGTGCGGCCTGTGGCCGTTCGGCGCGGGCGCCGGAACCCCCATGGTCGGGGTACCCCTCGGTCGTGACCTGGACTCCGGGGCCACGGTGTGCTGCGACCCCGTGTCATGGTTCATGCGCACGGGGCTGCTGGCCAACCCGTCCATGTTCGTGCTCGGCCGCCCGGGACTCGGCAAGTCGACGGTCGTACGGCGCATGGCACTCGGCCTCTCCGGCTACGGTGTCCACCCGCTGATCTTCGGTGACCTCAAGCCCGACTACGTGGACCTGATCAGAGCGATCGGCGGGCAGGTCATCAGCCTGGGCCGGGGCCGCGGCAACCTCAACGTCCTGGACCCCGGCGAATCCCTCCAGGCCGCGGGCCGGCTCACCGGCGACGCTCGCGGCCGGCTCCTCGCCGAGATCCACGGCCGTCGCCTCCACATGGTGTCCGCCCTGGTGACCATCCTGCGTTCGGCGCCGCCGACGGACCGTGAGGAGACGATCCTGTCGACGGCGCTGAACGTCCTGGCCGACCGCCACGGCTCGGGCTCGGACCGCTCGGGCCGCGTTCCGGTCCTCGGTGACCTGGTGCGGGTCATCAAGGACGCCCCGGAGGCTGTACGGTCGGTCGCCCTGGATCGAGGCGACATGAGCCGCTACCGGGACATCACGGAAGACCTGGAGGCGTCGCTGACCGCGTTGCTCGGTGAGGGCCGCCTGGGCGGCACCTTCGCCCAGCCGACGACGGAGGCGATGAAGCTGGACCGCCCGGTCTGCTTCGACGTCAGCGGCATCGACGACAGTGAGGTCCTGCTCCAGGCGGCGGCCCTGCTGTCCTGCTGGTCGTACGGGTTCGGCGCGGTCTCCGCGGCACACGCGCTCGCGGACGCGGGACTGGAGCCGCAGCGCAACTACTTCCTCGTCATGGACGAACTCTGGCGCGTCCTCCAAGCGGGCCGAGGCCTGGTCGACCGGGTCAACGCCCTCACCCGCCTGGACCGCCAGCGCGGAGTGGGCCTGGCCATGATCACCCACTCCATCGACGACCTCCTGGCCCTCCCCACGGAGGAGGACCGCACCAAGGCGAAGGGCTTCGTGGAACGCGCCGGCATGGTGATCTGCGGTGGCCTGCCGCCCGTCGAGATGCCGCAACTGGCCCAGGTCGTGGAGCTGACAGAGGCGGAGAAACGACTCCTGGTGGACTGGTCAACCCCACCCGCCTGGGATGCCACCAACGGCCGCCGAGCCGACCCACCCGGCCTCGGCAACTTCCTCATCAAGGTCGGCAGCCGCCCCGGAATCCCGCTGCACGTGGACCTGACGGCGGCGGAGCTGGAGGTCAACAACACGAACAAGAGGTGGAACAAGTAGCCGTGCCCGGCGACACCGCCCGGCGGAGCCGTCGGGCGGTGTCGATTGAACCGTTTGTGGCGTGGATCCAGTGTGGGGGTGCCGGGGAGGTCTCGCACTGGTTCCCGGTCCCGGATGGGCTGAGACATACGGACCGCACCAGCCAGGTGACGGACGGAGGGGGTGTGGCGAGATTTCGCGGCTCCGGAGCAGTCCGTGGCCACGCCGACGCATGATGCTTGGGCAGCAGCCGCAGCAGCCGCAGCAGCCGCAGCAGCCGCAGCAGCCGCAGCAGCCGCAGCAGCCGCAGCAGTCAGGTTGGCGACGATCCACTGTCACCAGCACGGCAGCAAGCCGGAGGACGACGTGGTGAAGTTGTTCAGCGGTATTCACAGCACATTACTGAGGCGGTGTCCGAGGCCAGGTGTAAGGACACGCCCGCCTGGCAACTGGTGACCTTGCCGGCGGTGCCGGTGTACTGCCGCGACACACAGGCCGAGGCGTCGCCGTCCTTGAGGAGTTGGGTCGGGGACGGGACGCCGTGCACCTTATCGGGTGTCGGTTTTCCCAACCCCGACCGCCGAGTGATGTAGGCCGCCGACGAGGTGCCCGTGGCGTGGGTCCTTTTCCGACGGCCCCTTCCCGAACGGAACGGGCGTGATTCCCCGCATTCCGCTCTCCAGTGATCACGTCCGTTTAAGAGCGGTGAGCCGCCCGGCGTGAATGTCTTCATAGCAGCGTCGGCAGATCACCAGGGTCTTTCGCCGTCGCATAGCCATGAGATGAACCCACGCCGGTTTCTCTCGCCGTCCAGGCCGGTTGAGATCAGCGAGCTTCCGGACGTGATGGACTTCCAACTGCGTCCGGGATTCGCACATCTCGCAGCATTCTGCAAGGATCCCGGGGCATCGTGGGCTTCGAGGAACCGACCTGGGAAGCAGTTCAGCAGCGGCGGGCCGAGTACGAACCCTGGATGGATCACTGACTGGTGCTCGATTCGATCACTAACCTGGCCTCCAACGTGACCACGGCCCAGGAGTACCTGGCACGAGCAGCACGACGCTCATAGCCCGGGTCCTGACAAGCCTCAACCGCATCCTGCCGCAAGGCAGAGCGAGTTCAATCGCCACGGGGCGAACGTTGCTTGATGCGGCACTAGCTAAGCTAGACGACGTAGACCAGGCTGAATTTGCCTGGAGCTCGCGCGGTGGCCATGTCGCCGATGGTCACGTCCACGTCGCCGCCGCCGGGTTTCCCGCGCAGCTCCCGGGCGATGGGCTCCGATTTCTCCAGCCCCGCCACGCGAATACCTCGCGCGCTCAGCGGAAGTGCGACGCGTCCCGTCCCTACGGCGAACTCCAGGGCCGGGCCGTAACCCGCGCGGCGTTCGAGGAAGTCGACGGTGGGGCCCAGGACTTCAGGGGTGTACATGTGGACGGACAACTCGTCGTAGCCCTGGGCCACATGTTCGTTCCACACGTCTGGGTCCATGATGCCGAAGGCTGCCAGGGCGGCCGGTCGCCGAGCCACTGGTTTTTGCCGCTTGCCAGTCGACACCGCTCCGGCGCGGTCCGTCTGGCCAAGGACGGTGCGGTGAAGGTGAGCACGATTTCCGGGTGGACAACGGGGACATCACCCCAACCAGTGCCGTCGGCCGGTTGCGCAGGTGGGAGAAGGCTCAGCGGGGTACATGGCCTGGCCCATACGTTTTCTGCTGTGAGGGGGACGCACTCTGGGATCCTCGGGGAGAGGGGCGAGAAGAGTTCGACATATTGTGAGCCGTGCCCTGCGGGAGCAAGTGAGACGGCGAAGCTGTGGTTAGTTCAGGCGGCTCCCTCGTCTGCTTTTCGGCCCACTCGTCAGCTGATTGCCTCGGGCGTAGAGGGGGCGAGGCAGTGCCGAGAGGACTGGGTGGGCGACTCGACGGCCGACTGGCATTCGGGTCCAAAGGGCTCACCGGGCGTGCTTCACTGTCCTGCCTCGGTGCCGCGTCACTGCTCGGCCGGCTAAAGCGTGCAGTGAGTGCCTCCCACTGTGACCTCCCTTCCTCCGTGACCTTGATGAGCTTTTCCGCCGCTGCTTCTGCGTTCGCCACTCCTTCGGCGTGTGCCGCTAGCAGTGCTTCGCCAGTCGGCGGCAGATCTGGCAGCGTGCCAAGCTTGGGCAGATTGAAGCTTGGTGGACGGCTGGCCTGCGGGCCGTTCTTCTGTTCGTTGAGTAGTTGCTCCTGTTTGTCCAGCAGTTTATTCAGTAGCAGTTGGTGCTCCCAGTCATTTCCTACCAGATGCGTCTCCCTCTTAGGGACTTCACCCCACAGGGGTGTCTTGCCTTGTTTGTCGATTCGCGACAACACCTCGCGTGTGACGTTCACGACGGCTTTCTCGCCACCCTTTTCCGCTACGTTATTCAGCTTCCCTTCGTGGGCTTTCGACATCTTGGGCTCAGGAGGATCCTTGAGCACAAAGGGGTTCTCCAAAAACCCCTTAAATTCCTGTGCGGTGTCCCGGATCGCCCGCCTGAGAGAGCCGTAAACCATTTTCCGGGCCAGCTTTTCCTGTTCCCGCTCCTGCCTCCGGGCTTGCTTTTCCAGGTGCTGGGCCGTGGGTTCCTTGGTTATTTTTCCCGGCTTGGCTTCGGGCACGACTGGCCTTCCCTTCATACGGCGACAGCGCTGACGCGAGTTACGACGGATCTCACGGCCAGACAGTTCAATGTCCGTGCTCTCCGAGGAGAAGCGCGTCGAGTTGCCCCGCCCGGCGGACCGGTGAACAAGCACGCCGCCGACGAACGCCTCCGCGAGGTCGGGAACAGGGCGAACATTGCCTGATGCGGCACTAGCGTCACCCCCAACCCGGGGTTCCACCTGCCTCCCGCTTCAACCGGTGACTGCGATGACCAGCGGCGGGGTCTCCCTCCCGCTCGATTCCCAGCGCCTCGTGGCGCACAGCCGGTGTCATCGATGATCAAGGCGGTCGGTCTGATCGCCGGGGCCATCCTCCTTGCCGTCCTTGCCCAGCCGGGCCGCCATCGGCTCCACCGATGTGCGCTGCCCATCCAGCAGCGGTCCCCGCAGATAGAGACCCCGGCCCACCGACAAATGAACCTGACCAAGCCCTACTAGTGTCCTGCGCCAGTAGTTGATCGTTAGTAGTTGCATGACTTCTGCTGCTGGTGCGTCAGTTCCTCGTCGGGGCCCGAAGCTGGAACCGTTGCTGCTGTCCGATGACGAGCGGGCGGTGTTGGAGCGGTGGGCGCGGCGGGCGACATCGGCCCAGGCGTTGGCCCTGCGCGCGCGGATCGTGCTGGCGTGCGCAGGGCCGGAGGTGCCGCCGATCGTCGCGGTCGCCCGGGATCTGCGGGTGGCCGCGGACACGGTCCGCAAGTGGCGGCGGCGGTTCCTGGCCGACCGGTTGGACGGCTTGGCCGACGAGCCCCGGCCGGGCCGGCCGCCCACGATCGACGTCGACCAGGTGGAGGCGGTCGTGGTCGCGACGTTGGAGGAGTTCCCGAAGAACGCCACCCACTGGTCGCGGAAGTCGATGGCGGACCGGAGTGGTCTGTCGAAGTCCACTGTCGGCCGGATCTGGCGGAAGTTCCAGCTCAAGCCGCACCTGACGGACACGTTCAAGCTGTCGACGGACCCGCTGTTCGTGGAGAAGGTCTACGACGTCGTCGGCCTGTACTTCAACCCGCCCGAGGGCGCGGTGGTTCTCTCGGTGGACGAGAAGTCCCAGATCCAGGCGCTGGACCGGTCCCAGCCGGTGCTGCCGATAATGCCGGGCATGCCCGAACGACGCACCCATGACTACGTCCGCAACGGACTGACCACCCTGTTCGCCGCATTCGATGTCGCAACCGGCGAGGTCATCAGTGCCCTGCACCGCAGGCACCGGGCAGCGGAGTTCAAGAAGTTCCTGATCCGCATCGACAAAGAGGTGCCCGCGCACCTGCAGGTCCACCTGATCGTGGACAACTACGGCACCCACAAAACCCCCGCGATCAAGGCGTGGCTTGGCAAACACCCACGGTTCCAGCTCCACTTCACCCCGACCGGCTCCTCCTGGATCAACCAGGTCGAGCGATGGTTTGGCTTCCTGGCCGACCAGATGATCCGCCGTGGCGCACACAAGAACGTCCAGGCCCTCGAAGCTGACATCCGCGCCTGGGTCAAGAACTGGAACGAAGACCCCAGGCCGTTCATCTGGACCAAGACAGCCGAAGAAATCCTCGACTCCCTCGCCCGCTTCTGCCGACGGATCTCCGGCGCAGGACACTAGCGGTGGTTTGTTGACATCGGGTCGGGACCGCAGTAGAAGGATGAGCAGGGTGTGTGATGACCGCTCGTCGTCCGTGTCCGCCGGCTCCGGGACTACTGGAGCAGTACGCTGTCGGCTTCGATGATCTGATTGACTCCCTGGCTCAGCGTCGGGGTTTTCGTCAGTACCTCACGGGGCTGCTGGCGCCGCGGGAGCGGAACAAAACGCTGACATGCCTGGCCGGGGCCGAGCCGGTAGCGGGAGCCCAGCACCCCGCAGTGCAGCGGCTCCAGTTCTTCCTCTCCGAATCCCCCTGGGAGCGGAGCGGATCAACGCCCGTCGTCTTGAGCGGTTACTGGATGATCCACGCACCGCTCCGCATGCCGGTGGGGTGCTGGTCATCGACGACTCCGGTGACCGGAAGGACGGGACCGCGACGGCGAACGTGGGCCGGCAGTGGCTGGGCCGATACGGCAAGACCGAAGCGGGGTCGTCACGGTCACGACATTGTGGGCGGATGAGCGGCTGTACTATCCGCTGCACGCCGTGCCCTACACCCCCGCCCGCCACTTCCCCAAGGGCCGCAGCGATCCGGGCTTCGCCACGAAACTGCAGATCGCTGCCGGACTCGCCCGCCGGGCCACCCAGGCCGGAGTGGACTTCCGCGCGGTAGCGGCTGACTGTGCCTACGGCGACCAGGACGATTTCCGAAGTGAACTGGACGGCGCCGGACTGCTGTTCGTGATGGCCCTCAAACGGCGCCGCGGCACCTGGGCGTACGGCCCCGATGCCCACACCCCCATCGACGCTGCCCGGGAACTGGCCTGGCACGGACCCGACCGTCCGGGCGACTGGACGGCGGTGACCCGCACCTTCCGCGACGGGCACACCACCGACGGATCTCCGCGGCGTCGCGACGCCCGGCGCGCCGCGTCGCCGCACCGCGCGAAAGCCCAGGTAGCTCCGCTACGAGGGCCTTCGCGCGGCACGGTCCGGGCAGGATCGGCAGTTCACCTCGGCGAACCGGGCCCGTAGACGGGTGTTCCCCTTCGTCCTCAGCTCGGGCCCAGGACACACTCCGCCTTGGGCTGACCGCGGTGCCGCCACCCGCGAAGCGGGAGCGTCCGCCGACGGAGACGTGCTCGATCGCCCAGTCACCGGTCGCGATCACCACCCAGGTCCTCGGACCGTCCGACGCCACTCGGCTGTTCCGTCGGACGCATCGTAGGTCGTCGGGCCCGGACCGCGGGCCTCTGGCACGGCTCTGGGGGATGGTCCGCGTGGGTGAGGGCGTGGGCCGGTCGCGGCCAGGACATCACCCACCGGGAGGTGGCCATAAGGCAGATGAGACTGTCCGGTGCGGCGCGCGGGCCCAGGTCCACGGTGCGGAACTCCAGGCCACCTGCGCCTCGGCCTCACTCGTTCGCGCGCGGTGTGTTTGCGGGACGCGAGTGAGACGTTTCCAGAACGTCAGTGGCCTCGGGAACATTGATGTCCACACCGCGAGAGCGGTCAAAGGAACCTCCCGCACGAAAGGCAAACGAGAACCCGAGCATGCGTACCTCCCGGATTCGTACCGTCACCCTGGCCGCCGTCACCGCCGCGCCGGCGCTGGGCCTGATCGCCTGCGGCGATGCCGACGGCGACTCGAAGGCGGCGGGCGGCGATGTCGCCGCTGGTGCCGCGCAGAGCCGGTCGGCGTCCGACGGGGACGACAAGGGCGGCTCGGAGCAGGCCAACAGCGGCGGTGACACCAAGGAGGGCGCGCGCTCGGCGACCGGCTCGGGCGGGTCGGACGAGGTCGCGAGGAAGGACGCGACGGCCGACGTCCAGCAGTGCCGCGGCGACGGGATTCGGGTGACCGCGGTGCACCGGTTCGCCGGGCAGCAGGGCGATCACCTGCTGATCACCGCGTCGAATGCGGGCGCCGAGCCATGCTGGGTCACCTCGTACCCGGCCGTGAAGCTCGGCGACGACGACTCCGTACTGCCGCACTCGAAGAAGGACAATCCGGGCGGCGCCGTGACCCATCCCAGGGCCACGGCGAGCCCATGGCCGGAGACCTTCATACGTCGCCGCGTCGCCACCCCGGGGTGGCGACGCGGCGACGTGTCGGCGTCTGCTGTGCCGCAGGGGCACAGATGTGGCTGGTTGGCCGTCGGCGCGTCCGCGTTGGCGGATCAGGACCACAAGGAGCGTTGATCATGGCGTGGAGCGTCCGATGGACCGTCGCGCTCGCCGGCAGGGGCTTGCGGCCGGTGCGGCAGTACCACGAGCCGCGGGACCGCGCCGCGGCTGCGGGCGATGTGCTCATGACAAGCAGGCCGCTCACGGCTAGCGGCACACTGACCGCGCGAGAGAAAGCGCCGGCGGGTCTATGAATGCGGCCTGCGAGAAATCCCTGCGCTTCGCGGTGCTGGGGCCGGTCAGGGCATGGCTCGGTGAACGTGAACTGGACCTGGGCTCGCCGCAGCAACGAGTGGTGCTGGCAGCGCTGCTCCTGCGACGTGGGCGTCCTGTCACGGTCGCCGAGCTCGTCGACGCGGTGTGGGGCGACGAGCCCCCGCCCGCGGCCGTGTCCGTGCTGCGCACCTATGCGTCGCGGCTGCGCAAGGTGCTGGAACCGGGGCGTGACGCCGGTGAGCCCCCGCGGGTGGTCGTCTCGGCGGCGGACGGATATCTGGTCCGTGTCCCGGAATGCTCCGTGGACCTGGGCGTGTTCGAGCAGCGGGTCGGCGAGGCGAAGCGGCTGCGCGCCGCGGGTGAGGTGCCGGCCGCCGCGGAGCTGCTGCGCGCCGCGCTCGACGGGTGGGAGGGGACGCCGCTGGCGGGCCTCCCCGGCCCGCTGGCCGAGGCCGAGCGTTCCCGGCTGTCCGAGGAGCGGCTGACCACGCTGGAAACCCGCCTGGACACCGAGGTCCAGCTCGGGCACCACAGTGAGGTGATCGCCGAGCTGACCGCGCTGACCGGTGAGCATCCGCTGCGGGAGCGGCTGTGCCGACTTCTCATGCTGGCGCTGTACCGGTCCGGGCGGCAGGCCGAGGCGCTGGCGGCCTACCGCAGGACGCGACGCACCCTGGTGGCCGAACTGGGCATCGAACCCGGCGCGCCGCTACAGGAGCTGCACAATCGCATCCTGGAGGCCGACGCGTCACTGGATTCCTCCCCGCCGGAGAGGGGTACCGAGTCGTGGGCGCCACCGGCCGCCGGGCACGGGACCTCCCCGGCACAGCTACCCGCCGATCTGCCCACCTTCACAGGCCGTCACGCCGAACTGCGGCAGGCCGAGGCCCTGTTGTCCGAAAACGGAACGCCTCCGGCCACGGTACTGATCAGCACGATCGGCGGGATGGCGGGCATCGGCAAGACCACCTTGGCCGTGCACTGGGCTCACCGGACCGCCCACCGCTACCCCGACGGGCAGCTCTACCTCAACCTGCGCGGTTTCGACCCGACCGGTCCGGCCATGGCACACGGGGAGGCCATCCGCGTCTTCCTCAACGCGCTGGGCGTTCCCTCGCAGCGCATACCCGCATCCCCCGAGGCCCAGGCGGCGCTGTACCGCAGCCTGCTCGCCGACCGGCGGGTGCTGATCCTCCTGGACAATGCCCGCGATATCGAGCAGGTCCGTCCCCTGCTGCCGGGCTCCCCCGGATGCCTGGTCATCGTCACCAGCCGCAACCAGCTCACCGGCCTCATCGTCAACGAGGGGGCGCGTCCGCTGATGCTGAACCCGCTGACGTCGGCCGAGGCTCATGACTTCCTGGTGCGCCGCATCGGTGCCGCACGGCCGGCGGCGGAACCTGAGGCGATGGACGAGATCATCGCGCGCTGCGCCCGGCTGCCGCTGGCCCTCGCCATCGTCGCCGCCCGTGCCGCCACCCGCTCCGGTTTCCCGCTCGAAGCCATCGCCGAGGAACTGCGCGACAGCCGGGACAATCTCGACGCGTTCGACGGGGGCGAGCTCGCCGCGGACGTACGAGCCGTCTTCTCCTCCTCGTACGAGGCCCTGTCCGCCCCAGCCGCCCGGCTGTTCCGTCTGCTGGGCCTCCACTCGGGCCCGGACATCTCCCAACCCGCCGCGGCCGCCCTCACCGGACTGCCCCTGGGCGAGACCCGCGACCTGCTCCGGGAACTCACCCGCGCCCACCTGCTCACCGAGCACGCACCGGGCCGCTACACCCTGCATGACCTGCTGCATGTATACGCCGCGGAACGCGTGGTCGCGGAAGAGACACCGCAGGAGCGGGATCAGGCCGTGGAGCGGCTGCTGTGCTGGTACCTGCATACCACCGACGGCGCCTACGCCCACCTCATCCCTCATCGCTGCCGCCGGATCCCCCTCGGAACACCACCCTCCGGCTGCCACCCCCAGGCGTTCACCGAACACGACACGGCCCTCACGTGGTGTGACGTAGAACGCCCCAACCTGGTCGCCGCGGTGCACCAGGCCGCCGCATCCCGCCCGGACCTCGCCTGGCGGCTGGCCGTCACCATGTCGGAGTTCTTCTGGCTCCGCGGCCATCTGCACGACTGGCTCGACACTGCCGGGACCGCACTGGACGCCGTCCGCGCCGCCTACGATCCCGCGGGCGAGGCATCGAGCCACACCGACGTGGGGATCGCCCTGACGATGGTGCGCCGCTTCGACGAGGCCATCGACCATCTCCGAACGGCAACGGCCCTTTGCCGGGAGCTCGGGGAGACGTACGGCGGGTCCGTTGCCCTAAGCGCCCTGGGCAATGCCTACCTTCAGCTCGGCCGCCCCGGCAAGGCCGCCGAATACTTCCGCCGCGCGCTGGCCCTCGCCCGGGCTCTCCACAACGCCTTGTGGGAGGGCCTCGCCCTGGCCATGCTGGGCGAGGCCTACGAGCGGCTCGGCCGCTTCGACGAGGCCATCGACCACGTGGAGCAGGCGTTGACCGTCCTGCGCGCCAGCGGCAACCGCTGGGGCGAAGGCGTCACACTCGACACCCTCGGCACCATCCACCACCGGCTCCACCGCTACGACGACGCGATCGACGACTACCGCCGGGCGCTCACGGCGTACCGGGCCGGCGGCAACCGCTGGAACGAGGGCGAGACCCTCGGCCACCTCGGCGACGCCCTCCTTGCCGCGGGTGACCCGGAGGCGGCCCGCGCCAGCTGGCGGCAGGCGCTCGCGGTCTTCGAGGAGTTCGACCATCTGGACGTCGAGGAAATCCGGGGGAGACTCCGCCGACTGGACGGACGGGCACCGGACACGGAACGGGACCCCGCCGCTGCTCCCGCGCCCGTCCCGTGACTCCGACCAGCCCGAAGACGAACACGATCCCGGCCGTGACCACGCTGCGCGTACTCCGCGTCCGCTGAGTGCCGCCGACGGTGGCTGGGCCGTTCCTCAATCCGAGCCGTCGGCCAGACCGGTACCGTTGGCCGCTGGCTGCCACCGCCGCGAAGTGAACGACACTCATCGCCGCCACCCCGCGCGCACCATTCACCATCAACACACCTCCCGTTGTGGCCTTGTCATGATCTGGATCACGGCGCTGCCGCACGCCACGGCCGGGGGCGGGAAATGGTTCAGCGTCCGTCCACCGAGCCGGAGGCGGCGTACGGTCGCGGAGCGGAGTTGAGCCGTTTTGAACCGTTTCCCCACGGAGCCCGTTGCGGTGTGCGGGACCGCCGTGGCGCCCTGTCGGTCCTCGGCGATCCGGGGCGGGCCTCGTGGAGATAGAGCTTGACCCGCTGGTAGTTGATGGTGGAGCCGTAGTCCTTCACCAAGCGCTCGTGCACCACAGCACCCTTGATGAGGATCTCCGCCTTCAGCATCGCATCGATCAGTGGTGCGACCTCGTCCACCGCTTTCTTTCGCGGCTGGCCGTTCGACGTCCTCCTCGGCGGTGCGGCCGGGGCCTGCCCGGACAGGTACTTGCGGACCGTCTTCCGGTTCAGGCCCGTCTCCTTGGCGATCTCCGTCAGAGTCACCGCACCGGATTCGAACAGCGCACGGAATCGGCGGATCTCCAACCAGCGTTGCGGGTCCAAGACCATCGTCAGCTGCCCTCCGCCGCCCTTTACCAACCAGCAGCAGGGTGCCGAGCAACAGGACTCACCGCATCAACAAGCGGCCCTTTTCACTCGTACGTGACTGGCCGCGTTCACGCGTACGGCGAGGGGACCGCCGATGATGCTGATCGGTATCGATCCACACAAGTCGACCCACACAGCCACGGCCGTCGATCCCGGAACAAACCGTGATCACGCATCGATCCGCATCGACGTGACGCTTCAGGAGTACCAGCGCATGCTGGACTGGGCCCGCCAGTGGCCCCAGCGGCGATGGGCTGTCGAGAACGCCAGGGGCCTGGGACACCACCTGACGTCATGGCTGCTCGCCCGGGGAGAACAGGTCGTTGACGTCCCGCCCAGCGCCACCGCCCGCGTCCGTCAGTTCTCCCGCGGCGCAGGCCGCAAGAACGACCGGATCGATGCCGCCGCAGCGGCATGCGTCGCCGCTCACCAAGGCGACGCACGACCCGTGCTGCCCGAGAGCTCAACGGATGTACTGGCGCTGCTGGACGAACGGCGCAGCAAGCTCGCGCAGGTCAGAGTCCGCGCAGTGAACCAGTTCCACGCGCTCCTGCGGGCACTCCTGCCTGGAGGGGCGCCGCGCGACCTGTCGGCGGCCAAGGCCGAGCATCTGCTGGAGACGGTCGTCCCCGTCGGCTCCGCCGAACTCACCCGTCACGTCCCCGCCATTGACCTGATCGCCGAGATCCGGACATGGGACGTAAAGCTGAAGGACAACGCAAAAGCCATGGCCGCGCTGGTCACCGAATCCGAAAGCCAGCTGATCGACACGCCGGGCATCGGAGCCGTGACCGCCGCTCGCCTCCTGGGCCGGACCGGAAACCCCACCCGCTTCCCGACCGCCAGCGCGTTCGCGCAGTACGCCGGCACCGCACCCATCGAGATCGCCAGCGCGGAGCGCGCACGCCACCGTCTGTCCAGGCGCGGCGACCGCCAGCTCAACGCGGCACTCCCACACCGTGGCCATCACACAGATCCGCATGCACGGGACCCGCGGCCACACCTATTACCAGGCCAAAATCACCGAAGGCAAGACACCCCGCGAAGCGCAACGCTGCCTGATACGCCGCCTCGCCGATCACGTCTGGCGCATGATGGTCGCCGACGAACGCCGCCGCACCCAGACGACGGGCCCAGGAGGACAACCGGGGGGCGACTACAGCATCCAGCGCGGCCGGCCCAACCCCGACGGCCGACTCTTCGGACAAGTCACTTCCCGGACCCGCCGAAACCGAGCCTACGTCACCACCCCAACGAGCTTGACAAACACAGAGGCACCCAAGGACACCGACCTAACGGTCCACACCCGCGAACACCTCAACGCCGTGGCTGCCGAACTCAACAGCCGCCCACGCAAAAAGCCCGGCTGGGAAACCCCAGCCGAGCGCCTGCATACACTCCTCACGGCCGCCTAACACTGACCACGTGTTGCGATGATCGCTGGAATCCGCCAGCGTGTGGTTCTTCTGGTCGACGCGTACGTAGTCGTCGCGGCCGTCGCCGTCGAAGTCGGCGAGGTCGGTGCGGCCCGAGGGGTGGGTCATGCCGGGGGCGATGGTGCCCAGCGCGCGCCAGCCCGGCCCGGCTTTGCTCTCAGCCGAGTCACACCCGGCGTCCGGCTTCTGCGGAGCGGGCTTCTCGATCCACCCCTCGGCCGCGGCTTCCATGACTCCCGTGTTGAACTCGTAGCCGAGTTTCGCGTAGCCGGCGTCGTATCTCGACGGCGTCCTCGTGATCGCCCACTCCGACAAGGAGGACGCGGCCGCGACCTGGAAGAAGACCTACGGCCATCACCCGCTGACGGCCTTCGTCGACCACGGGCCGGGCGGAACCGGTGAGCCCGTCGTGGCCCTCCTCCGACCGGGGAACGCGGGCTCGAACACGGCAGCCGACCACATCATCACCGCCCAGCTCGCCCTGGCCCAACTGCCCAAGCACTACCGGCGAGGGCGGCAGACCCTGATCCGCACGGACTCCGCGGGCGGCACCCACGACTTCGTCTCCTGGCTCGCCCAGCGAGGACGGTGGCTGTCCTACTCGGTCGGCATGGTGATCACCGAAGCGATCCACGAACACGTGCTGAAGGTCCCCGCCTCAGCCTGGGCCCCGGCCGTCGAAACCGACGGCGGCGCCCGTGACGGGGCCTGGGTCGCCGAACTCACCGGCAAGATCCTTAACGGCCGGCCCAAGGGCATGCGACTGATCGTCCGCAAGGAACGGCCCCATCCTGGCGCCCAGTTGAGGATCACGGACGCGGACGGCATGCGGATCACGTGCTTCGCGACCAACACCCCTGACCAGCCGATCGCCGCACTCGAGCTCCGTCACCGGCTGCGGGCCCGGGCCGAGGACCGGATCCGGGCCGCCCGGGCCACCGGCCTGCGCAACCTGCCCCTCCACACAACAGCCCAGAACAAGGTCTGGCTCGAGATCGTCCAGATCGCCCTCGACCTGCTGGCCTGGATGCCCACGCTCGCCCTCACCAGCAAGGCCCGACTCTGGGAACCCCGCCGCCTGCGATTCCGCCTGTTCTCCGCAGCCGCCCAGCTCGTCACCACCGGCCGACGCCGCATCCTCCGCCTTGCCCGTCACTGGCCCTGGACCAGCGAGATCACAGGCGCCCTCGAACGGCTCGCCCTCCTACCCAACCCCGATTCAACAGCAACTTTCCCATCCCTACGAGAACACCAGCACAGTCCGGTGCAGTGGAACCCGACGCCCACCCGAGGCGACACCCGGGCCCCTGGTCTGCCCTTCACCAGCCACCGAAAACGAAACGGTCCACCGACTCCGTCGGCGGACCGTCATGCAAGATCGAGGCTAGCAAGCCGACGGACCCTCATGCACGATCGAGCCTACGAGTTTCAGAGGCCCCGCCGTTGCCAGTGACTGCTTGAGTGGTGGTAACCCTGCTGCCCGCTGGACTGCGAGTAAGAATTCGAATGGCCAGACGTCTGCTCTGGTTGGGTCGCCATGGCCCACTCCGCCGAGGGATTGCCGCGCGGCACCCCAGCCCGGTCCAGGATCCCTTCCATCGTCCGCTCGTATCGAAACCCCCTTCGCAGCCACTTATCCGTGGCCTTGGCATGTTCGCTCTCGGCCGTTTCGAGCCTTATCTCGTAAGCCTCCCGCCGAGTCGGAACCTGATTACCACGTCCCCTTCGTGCAAACCCACGCGGCCCTTCCGGTACAGGTTCCTCATAGAGCCGGTCCAAATTGCGTCCAGTCCCCCGGAAATACCCTTCCGCAGAAGCGGCATCGGTGGACAACTCTTTCGTTGCATCATCCGCGACCCTCAAGTAACTGTTCGCGCCTCGTCCGTAGTTTGATTCGCGCAATTCCTCAAGTTCAGTCATCCCATTCAATTGATCCGGGGTGTAAAATTCCGCTTCAGGTAATTTTCCTGCCCCTCCTTCTGTCGCCAACGGCGGTACGGAAGTGCCACCGTGTGCTCGCGAAGCACTCGGGCTCGGTACAGCGTTCGCGAAACGGACTCGCGCCTCACGGGTTCTGTGAGGCCCTCCACGGACAACAACGTGTAGGAAACTGATCGGTTCAATCGGCGCGAGAATCGGGACGAGTCTGTAGTAGGGCTTGGTCAGGCTGCGGTTGAGGATGACCACTGCTGGACCGAGTTGGCAAGCCGGGGCCACAGGACGTGGCAACGTTCCCCGTACGAAGATCACCTCGGGGTGTGCAGATTCTTCTGTGGCACCCCGGGCCGTGGCCGCGTCCCGGGCGGGGCGCTGGCCGACCTCCCCGGTCCAGATGGGACCGGGGAGTGCGCCGCCGCCGCTTGGGCCAATGTGGTGTTGGACGGGGGCGCGGTATGGGTATTGGCCTCTGGCCGGCCGGGCGAAGTCGCTGGCGGAACACGCTTGGGACGGGGGGCGGCCCTGGGAGTCTCATCCAAGACGCTAGCCACTAGGGACTGTCTCCAGTTGTGATCATTGGGCTTTCAGGATGCTGCTGATCCAGATGGTCGCTGCGCGGAGATGGAGTCCGGCGAGGTAGCTCTCGGGCGTCTTGTCGTAGCGGGTCGCGATGCCTCGCCAGTCCTTCATCCTGTTGATGGCCCGCTCGACCGTGTTGCGGTCGCGGTAGAGATCGGCATTGTGGGTGACGGGCCTGCCGCCCCGGCTGCCTTTCTTCCTGCGGTTGGCGGCCTGGTCCCTCTTCTCCGGGATGACTGCCTTGATGCGGCGTTTGCGCAGATTGGCTCGGTTGGCGCGGGAGGAGTAGGCCTTATCACCGGCCACGGCAGCCGGCCGGGTGCGGGGACGGCCGACCGGCAGACGGACCCGTACCTTGCTCAGAACCGGGATGAACTGCGGGCTGTCGGCGGCCTGTCCGGCGGTCAGAAGGAGCGCCATCGGCCGGCACCGCCGGTCGGCAGCCAGGTGGATCTTGCTGGTCAGCCCGCCGCGCGACCGTCCGAGCAGGGCGGCCTTCAGCCGGGCCCGCTGTCGTAAGCGGATGCGCCGGCGTTCGGCCCGGACCGGATCGGTTTCGCCGTCCTGCCCGCCTTGTCCCTGCGATGCTCCCCCTTTTGCGAGGCTGCCTCCTCGAGTGCGGCCAGAGTCTGTTCGCTGACCCGCATGCCGGCGGCGTCGTGATGGGCCCGCGTGGTGGTGGAGTCCACGCTGACCAGGGACATGTCGATCTCGTCCCTGCGGGCGGCCTCGGCGATCGCTTCGTCCAGCAGGGTCTGGAAGACGCCCGCGTCCCGCCATCGCATGAAGCGGTTGTAGACGGTCTGCCAGGCGCCGAACCGCTCGGGCATCTCTCTCCACTGGCTGCCGGTGCGGAACCGCCAGATCACCCCCTCGAACTGCTCACGCAGCCGCTCGGGGTACGGGCCGAACCTGCCGACCGGCAGGAACGGCTCGATGAACTCCCACTCAAGGTCGGTGAGTTGCGCACGCGTCACAGCACAGTCTTATCGGACCGGCCCCCACCCCGGGGCTTGATCACAACCGGAGACAGTCCCTAGAAGGGGGAGTGGGGTCCTCGGAGCAGCAGCGGGATGGGGAGTTCCGGCTGGCTGATTGGCTGGGCCCGCTGGCTGTTGGGACGCCACGGGCTTACGGCGGGTCGCCTGGCCCGCCCTTGACTGCCGCGTGGCCGACAGGGCGGAGTTGAGCGCCGCCGACGACTGCGGGCTCGGCCCGTAGGGCGCCCGATTGAGGGGTGGCCGCGTCTCTTGAGCGTGCGGCGGCACCTCAAGCCCGTCCTGTCGGCCCTGAGGGGGCTTCCAGGGTTCCTGTCCCCTGCGCTCCAGTCGCTCGTCCAACCTCTTCAGCGCGTAATCGAGCGCCGCGTTCAGGGCAATACTGGCTGCGTCGTACACAAGTCCCCGGACGCCGGATCGGCTGAACCCCTCTGCCTCGCGCTGCTCCTCCTTCGTCTGCCTCTTGTCACGCAGCTTGCGCAGGAATCTCAGGAGCCCGTTCTCGACGCGGTTTTGGAGACTGGGCCGCTGTTCAAGCCTGGGGGAGGCGGCATAGGGGTGTCCTCCTCCGTGTCGTACGGGACCAACGCTCAAGGACGACACGGATTTTCCCCGCGATCGGTTCATTCGCCCGACTTCGGTGTCGGCTCACACCTACCCGAAGGTAAGCGTGCCCACCGCTCAAGGACGCGCCGTCTCCGCCGGGAGCGGGGCGAGGGTGAGCAGGCCCTGACCGTAGCCCTTGGCGGGGCCGATGCCGGTCAGCAGGGCGTCGGGGTCGGTGACGCGGGGCCGTCCCCGGAAGGTGGCGATGGTGATCCGGGGGCCGTCGGCGCGTTTGCGGAAGCGCGGGATGTCGTCGACGATCAGCGTGACGGCGGGCGGAGCGGAGGGGGAGACGCCGTCGGTGTTCAGGCCGGGGGGCGGGTGGCGCGACCGCCGCGGTGGGGATGGTGAAGCCGGCGCGGGTTGAGAGCGATCTTCGACAGATAGGGCATGTTCCTCACCAGCCCAGCAGGGCGAAGGGGTCGTGGCCGGTGCCGGGGCCGCCGGCATCGTCGGAGTCCGTGGGGCGGGGTGGCCGGTGGGGAGCGTCACCCACGGGTGCCGGACGGCGTGCACCGTCCACTCCGACAACCGGCAACCAGCCTTCCTCGACGAGATCACCCGTCGCCGCGCCCATCGTGGGCCTTCTCCTCCGCGTGCGCGGTGCCTCCCGGGGCACGGACGACCCGGAGAGAGGAGAGGAAGAGTCGCTGCCACACGGAGCTACCCCCGCGGGTGCGGGGACGACACTGCCTGAGCTGCACGGGCACGACGGCGCATCGGGCGAACGGTTCAACGCCGCCAGAGCGGCCGGGGGAGGGGAGAGTTACCAGTTGAGCGCGAGGGACGGGGTGTCCAGCCAGTAGGTGACCCGTGCGCCGTTGTCGGTGTAGACGGAGCCACCGGGCAGATCGACGCTCTTGCCGGCCTCGTTGCCGTCGATGGACACCTCGAGGTAGTCGACATTCCTGCCCCCATCGCCCGAGCCATCGGTCGCGGAGGTGGTGATCCCGGCGTACGCGCTCTCCCCCGGCGAGAGGAGCTTGACGGACTGCGGCCTGCTATCTTCGATCACCGCGGTGGCGGCCTGCGCGTTCTTGCCCAGCTTCAGCGTCGGGAAGCCCACGAGCTTGCATTCCACTGCGGACGTGTTGGTCGCCTTGAGCAGCATGTGGTTGACAGGCCGCTGGACCTTCTGGACGTCGAAGTCCGTCTTGTTGATGTCGCAGTCGTCGAGCGTCTTCGTCGGGCCTGTGTCGATCGAGTGCGGGTCCTTGTCTGACTTGCCGGCCTGTCCCTTGATCTCGCTGCCACTCGCGGCGGGGGCCGTGGAGTCGGCCTTGCCGCTGGTCTGCGAGCCGCTGTCCCCGTCCCCGCTGCACGCGGTGAGTGACAGGGCGGCGACGGCCAGCATCGAGACGGCGGCGATGCGGACGCCGCGAGTGCGGCGGAGGGGGATGACGTTCATGACGACTTCCTTTTGGTGGTGGTTCGGACGCGACATCAGTTGCAACCGCTGAGCGGTTCTGAGGCCCGCAGCGGCGTTCGGGCGTGGCATACCGGGCCGCGGAAGGACAGGTGTCGGCTCCTCCGCGTGCGTCACCTCCGACGACGAAGCGACACGGGGAACGGTTCACTTGGACCGGATCCCTTGGCCGACGTCGGCTCACCTCTTCACGAAGCGCCACTGGTGGTCGTCGTGGTCGCAGCACGTGAAGAGCGTGAGTTTGGCGTCCGGGCCCCTTCTTGTCCGTCCTTGACACGTCCAGGCTCATTTCGTCGCCCTTCTGGTTGCGGATCCAGTACGTGCCCCCTGGGCGCTTGTCGAACCACCAGAGCTGATTGCCCCTGTCGCTGGTGTCGCAGTGGTATTCGGTCACCGGGGGCTCGGCAGTTGTCGAGTCGGGTGGCGAGGGGGCACCACGGACTGATGTCGCGGCGGATGCTGTAGTTGAGAACCATGCTGGCCAGTGCCTTGATGTCGCTGACCAAGACGGAACACGGTCGGTGTCATCTCGCCGTAGAGCGGCATCGAGGTGTCGGGAGCGCTGTGAACCACTTGGCCGCTCAGCCCGTTGTGAGTGGTGATACCGCTACCCCCGAGCGGTTCTCTCGGCGGGACGGGTCCTGGCGCGACTCCCTCGAGTTGCCAGGACCCGTTCCGCTGGCAACGCCGTACCATGATTCGCCTGTCTGCAGCTATCGCAGCAAAGGGATCAGGTCTCCGTGAAGAGCAGGCTCGCGATCTCCATTGCGAGTGATCGCGAGAAGGCCGGTACTGGGCGATCCCCGGGCGGTTGGCGGGCGAATTCTGGCAGGAACGCAGATCAAGGTCTTAATCCGGCAGGTGTGGGGTCATCATGAAGTCATGACCGGAGACCACACGGATGGACTGTCCCCAGCGAGCAAAGCCGTGGCGCGAGCCGTCCGGCAGGCGGACCCGGTGCGAGTTGAAACTGGTTTCGCTGTGCTCCGGAGCCGCCCTCGCCGCCGTTTGCCAAGACAACAACCTGCTGGAGGGCGAAGGAGAGAAGCACTACAGGGACACGCGCAACTGGGCGCGGGAGATCCGGGCCCAGGCGCCCGAAGCGATGGGGATGATCTGGGGCTCGAGGCGTAACCTGTCACGGTTGGCCCTGGTGCTCTTCGGAGACCGCCTCGCGGGCTGCGCGGACGGACCACTCGAAGTACTTCCGCACCGCAGCATCCCGAACCTCGGCTCTCCGAACGGGATCAAGGAGGCCAACCAGTTGTTGGAACCCCTCCGTTCGGCGATCAAGGAGCCGCTTCACCGCTGAGCCCAATTGATTACACGTCAATTCTTGTAGACCTACGGATGGCGCGACGGGCAGGACTGCTGAGACTCCGCAGCCGCGAGCCACCCACCCTGGAGTTGGCTGCGGCCTCTTCGGGGGCCGCGCGCACCCATGAGGGCGTCGTGGAAGCGTGGCTCTGCCGCGCGGTGGATCGGCCCGACGCGGGCACGCTGTGAATCGCCGCCGAGCACACGCTGGGTGCGGCTCAAGGAACTGCCAGCGCGCCGGGCGATGGGCTTCGAGGTCCCGAGACGGGGCGGCAATGGAGGCTCTGAAAACCCGGGCTTCTGATTGAACTGTTGGTGGGGCCGGGCCTGTTGTCGTTCCCTGGAAGGGCATCGGACTCGCGGCGGGTGGATAAGCACACCAAGCTCAGCGCGACAGGTTGCTTTTGGGCGACAACCCGTCTACCAGGGGCTTCACCTTTCCCCGTACGCGATCAGCTCAACGCTTCGGCCAATACCCCAGGGTGACGAGCTGTCCGGGTGCGTTCTGGCAGCACTACCTAAGGGAGGGCTTTGGAGGAGATACGTGCGGTAGCGCCCGGGGCATGCCCCGGGCGCTACCGCACGTATCTCCTCCAAAGCCCCGAAGCCTGTTGCGTCGGGTCGACGCATTGACGGTGAATACGCAGCGTGACGTCTGAAGGCGCGCGGCTCTTGGCGTCCAGCCGTGCTGGTCCCACACCAGCCGGCAGGCCGCAGGTCAGTCAGGCAGGGGTCGACGGTTGGGCTCGGCCAGCGAGCCAGACGCGCAGTTTGGCCTTTTCCACTTTGCCCATGTGATTACGCGGTAGCGCCTCGACCTGCTCCACCCGGGTCGGCCAGTACCACTCGGTCATGCCGAGGTCGGAGAGGTAGGAGTGCACGTCGTTCAGGGTGACCGGTGCGGTGCTCACGATTACCGCGCACCCTTCGAGGTTGTCCTTATGTCCGACGACAGCGACGTCGGTGATGTCAGCATGAGCGTGTAGTGCGTCCTCCACGTCGGCGACCGGGATCATGAATGCGCCGCCGATCCGGTCGGAGGCCCGTCCGACCAGCTGATATCCGCCTCGTCCATCAGGGACGGCGAGATCTCCGGTGTCGTACCAGCCCGCGTCGTGGTCGGCCAGCACCCGCAGTGTCCCGCTGTCGCGTCCCATGGTGCCCAGGCAGACTGCGGCGCCGCGGATCATGAGCCGGCCGGGGTTCTCCTCGTTGACCTGTGCCTCCTTGCTCAACGGGCGCAGCTCGGCCTGGGTGCCGACGCCGGGGCGGCCGATACTGTGTGCGGCCCAGTTTGGCGGGTCGTCGTGGCTGGTGAGGATGAGTCCTCCCTCGGTCATTCCCCACAGCGCCAGCACGGGGAGACCCAGTACCTCGGCCGTTTCGGTCACTAGCTTGGGTGAGATCGCGGTGCCCGCTACGGTGAGTTCGCGAAGCTGAGGCAGCCGGATGTCGTCCTTGCGTATGGCGGCAAGGAGCTCGTTCAGGAACAGGGGGACCAGGATCACTTGCTCGATTCCGGTCTCGGCCAGTAGTCGGGCAACGCTCCGAGGCTCCCATTGGTCGACCAGTAGCGTGGTGCCACCGGTGACCAATGACAGTGAGACGGACGCCAATCCGAGTGCATGCATCAATGACTGGGGTGTGTACCGGTGCAACTTCGTCCCGTCGCTGGGCAGCATGGGAGAAATAGAGGCGAACCAGTTGTTCAACGTGGACAGTATCCCTTTGGGCTCGCCGGTGGTGCCGGAGGTGAACAGCACCGTCGCCACCGCGTTGGGATCCGTTGCACGGGTGACCGGGGCGGAGCGCGACGGCTCCTGAAAGAAATTAACGAAATCGATCTCGCCGTCTTCCGCCACTTGGCCGAGCACCACCCGGTGCTGGAGGGCCGGCAGCCGAGGCGCCATTTCGGCCACCGCAGCGGCGTAGGCGTGGCCCTGCCATACATCCGTGGTGATGAACACGCGGGCCTGCACACTTGCCAGGATCCGCTCCAGTTCGCGGCTGCGGATCGTGGTCATCACCGAGGCCAACACCGCGCCTCGGCGCCAGCAGGCCAGCTCCAGCGCCAGCGCCTGCCACCAGTTGGGCAATTGGATGGCCACCACGTCACGCGCCCCGATGCCCAGTTCGGCCAGCGCAGCAGTGAACCGTTCCACCCAGTCGGCCAGCTCCCGGTAGGTCAGCGTGATCAACCCATCCCGCTCCTGAAATGCCAGAACCGCAGGCGCATCAGGAGTCTGCGCAGCCCATTGGAAAACGTCCTCGACCACCGTGTCCTCGCGCCATACCCCTGACGCGCGGTATCGCACAATGGTCTCCTCGGGCGGCCGAACCGAAATTATCATCCTTAATTCCTTCTTCTTGCTCAAAGCATATCCAGCCGCGTGTTTCAGCTGGCAGGGCGGGGGACAGGAACGATGGCGAAGGACCTGTCCTTCAGCCACGATTTCTACGTGGTAGCAAATAGGGCTGGATTGTAGGCGGGTGGGGGTACGTGGAGTTGGTCGGTGATGTAGTCGCCGAAGCGCAGCACGTTGTCCCTGCGGTGCGGGCTGAGCGCGGCGATGTCGTCGGGGTTCACCTCCCAGCCTTGGGCGGCCATCTGGCGTAGTGCGTCGGTCATGTCGACGGTGGTGGAGAAGATGATGCTGTTGGCCATCAGGTCGAGGAACTTGACGGCTTTCTCCTGGAGTTCGGGATCGCGGGAGCGCAGGTAGCCGTCTCCGCCGAAGTGCAGCCACTTCGTGTACCCGTTGTATGCCTCGGCCTTGTTCGTCGCCCTGGTGATTTGTTCCCGCAGCTGCGAGTCCGACAGGTAGCGGAGCAGAACGACCGCTTGAATCTCGGATACGCCGTCCGCTCCAGCGACGCCACACCAACCGCCCTCTGTCATGAAGTGGCGGCTTTTACGCGTATCTCCTCCGCCCACCAGGGACCCACGAAGCTCAGAGGACGACTTCGGCGAGCCGTCCCACCTCATGGGTGTCGGCGAGCGCCGGGGTGAAGATGATCTCGTCAACTCCGAGTTCCGAGTAAGCCTTCACCGCGTCGCGCACCGCGTCGGGCCCAGCGCAGATGCCACTGTCGACGATGTCTATGGTCTGTTGGCCGGAGGCTCTGTAGTAGTGCTGTACGTTGGCCCGTCCCTGCGCGACATCGCTGAAAACGTAGTACGCGATGGCGACAAGCCGCGGGGATCCTTCGCGGCCTGCCTTCTTCCACGCGGATCCGGCCGCGTCAAACATCTGGGCGGCCATCCCCACGGGCGCCGACGGGCCGATGTATCCCTCACCCCAGCGTGCCATGCGCTCGAAGGAGGCGGGAGACCCGCCGCCGAACATCAGGGGCACACTGCGTGTGCCGGCGGGCACCAGGGGATTCGAAGCGCCTCCGACCGTCTCTCCGCGCCAGATGCTCCGGTAGACCTTAAGATCGCGGTCGAGCCGCTTGCCCCTGCCGCGTGGCCCCAGCCCGTCCACGAGAAAGTCGTCGGAACGGCTGCCGACGCTGATGCCAAGAGTGAGACGGTTGCCGGATACCGCGTCGATACCGGCTACTTCCTTCGCCAGGAGCACCGCCGGCCACATCGGTGCGGCCATGATATGGCTGATCAGCCCAATCGTGCTGGTGGCGCCGGCCGCGGCGGCGAGTGCGACGGTGTCCATGAGGCCCGGGTACGCAATGTGGCCGATAGTTCCGAGCGACGAGAATCCTGCCTTCTCGGCCCGTGTGGCCCATGTGGGGATGATCGCCGGGTCCATCTCGCGCACCTGATTGGGCAGTCCTATACCAATTTTCATGCCCATGGCTCCTTACTATGTACCAGAAAAGTGTCACCGAGCGGCAAAGACTTTGCGCTGGTATCACTTCAAGACGATCGGGCCGACCCTGGACATCACCGCGAATACTGGAGGGGTGACGGCTTCCTTGAACGGTGCGCGGTGGTCGTCGGAGGCATCCCGCAGCATCATTCCGAACAGCACGGGAATCTTCGCGCGGAGAACGTCGCCCAGCCCCTTGTTGCCGACCTCGGCCCACTCATCGGCGGTCAAATACCGGTCGATGAGGGGGAGCACCCTCTTCTCCTCGGGACGCCGTCACCGAAACGATGGGTGCCACGTCCTGTGCCCCCCCGGCTTGCCAACTTGGGTCAGCAGCGGTCGAACTCACGCCGGAACATGGTGTGGACTGTGTACATGTCCCTGCTGTCCGCAGGCTGCGTGTCTGCTTTGCCATGGTCTTCACTGGCCAACCGGAAGGGACAACCTTTACGTCATACGGGCGCGGCCTCCAGCACGGAGACCAGGGACGCGGAGGACGACACCTTGACGAGTTCCAGCCCGGCTCGGTGGAACAGGGCCTCGAACTCCTCGGCGCTGCGTTCCCGTCCGGTCGACAGTGCCATCATGTTCAGATCCATCAGTGGTTCCAGACCCGGCTTGCCGACCTCGTCGATCAGCAGCTCCATCACCAGCACCCGTCCGCCGGGCCGGAGCGCCTTCCGGCAGTTGCGCAGGATTCGTACGCAGGCATCGTCGTCCCAGTCGTGGAGGACGAATTTCAGCAGGTGCAGATCGCCGGTCGGCACCTGATCGAAGAAGTCGCCGCCCACGAAGGCGAACCGGTCCGTGACGCCGAGACTCTCGGCGGAGGCGTCCGCTTCGGTGCCCGCGTGTGGCAGGTCGAGCACCATCCCGGTCAGTCCCGGATGCCGCCGCATCAGGGTCTGGACGAGGTTTCCGCCGGCGCCGCCGACATCCACGGCGACCTCGGCGTCCTTGATGTCGATCACATCGGCCAGCTGATGGGCCAGATTGTGTGTCATGGCGGTCATGGAGTTGGTGAAGACCTCTGCCTCCCCGGGGCGGGTGGCGAGCCAGTCGAAGAACGGCGCGCCGAGGGCGGCCCGCGCCGGGGTGGTGCCGGTGCGTATCGCGTCGGCGAGCCGCCCCCAGGGCAGCCAGTGCGATTCGGCACCGCCCCACAGCGCCAGATCACGCAGGGAACCGGGCTCGTCGGTACGCAAGGTGTCGAGCAGGGACGTGCTCTCGAACCGTTTCCCGTCCGTCGATGTGGCCAGGCCGAGCGAGGCGCACGCTCGCAGGAACCGGAACGTCGAGTCGGGGTCCAGCGACTCCGCCGCTGCCACCTCGGCCGCGGTGGCCCCATCCGGGTGGAGATGGTCGGCGATGCGCAACTCGGCCGCGGTCCGCACCACCTGGGTGACCCAGTAGCCGGTCATCATCTGCATCATCCGCCCCGTGTCACCTACAGGCGGACGGGCTGAACCAGCCGCAACGAACGGATGCTCGAACAGTGCCATGTCATTCCCCTCGACTCGGAAGCGGTGTGCGCCCAGGAGACCCGGGGCGTAGGTGGCTCACAGCACCTCCCACCGAGCCGCTCCATCGCGCGGAGCGGCCACCTGTGGAGAACGAACGGATGGACACTGAGAGCGGTTCAATGGGCGGCCACCACCCCACCGTCGCGGAAGCCCCTCGGCCGTCCGAAGCCGACCGCCTCGGCTGGTGTCCTCAGCGGCACCCCCGCCGCTGTGGGCGGCGGAGTTCGAGGGGGCGAGATGACAGCGCGTCGTCCGTGTCCACCGGAGCCCGGGCTGTTGGATGACTACGCCGCCGGTTTCGACGATCTGTTCGTCTCGCCGACCCGACGGTGGGGGTTCCGCGAGTACAGGACGAGCCCGGCGACTTGACGACGCCACAGAACCGTTTATGCCTCACGGCCGTAGAACCTGCGTCAGGCAACAAGGGGGCGCTTTCGCCCGCGGATCCGCCCCAGCCTTCACGGCAGGACCGAGGAGTGAGTCCATGATGTCCACCACCCCCCGCCTCAGGTGGCACTTCCCCAGACAGTTCGCCCGTGTCGCTCTCGCGACGGGCGCCGTCGCGGCGGCCGTCGCCGTCACGTTGTTCGGCGGCGCACCCGAGAAGCTTCTCCCGGCGTCCGGCGCCTCCGCGTCTCAGGGGCCGGTCACCGGCCTGGCCGGCAAGTGCCTCGACGTGGCGGAAGCGAAGAGGGACAACGGCACCGCTGTCCAGCTTTTCGACTGTAACGGCACCGGCGCCCAGCGGGTGTCCAACCCAGGTGACGGGACCCTGCGGGTACTCGGCAAGTGTCTGGACGTTCTCGGTGGGGGTACCGCCGACGGGACGCCGGTCCAGTTGTGGGACTGCAACGGCGGCCCCGGCCAGCAGTGGGTGGTCACCGAGGCCCACGACATCGTCAACCCGGCCGCGGACAAATGCCTGGACGTGCGTGACAACAACAGCGCCAACTGGACACGCTTGCAGATCTGGACCTGTGCGGGTACCGCGAACCAGAAATGGACTGCCCTCGCGGGGGCACGGCACACACCCGCCCATGTCGTTCCCCGGACGCGGAAGCCGAGTGACTCCGTTCCCCGGACGCGGAAGCCGAACGCGGGCTTCGTCGTGAGCGAGAAGCAGTTCAACGAGATGTTCCCGAACCGGAATTCCTTCTACACCTACGATGGGCTGATCTCGGCGTTGAACGCCTACCCCGGATTCGCTACCACCGGCAGCGATACCGTCCGGAAGCAGGAGGCCGCCGCCTTCCTTGCTGACGTCGGCCATGAGACCGGCGGCATGGTGCACGTCGTCGAGCAGAACAAAGCCAATTACCCCGGATACTGCGACCCCGGCCAGCCCTATGGCTGCCCTGCGGGACAGGACGCCTACTACGGCCGCGGCCCGATCCAGCTGAGCTGGAACTACAACTACAAGGCGGCGGGCGACGCGTTGGGTATCGACCTGCTCGGCAACCCCGGGCTGGTGCAGAACGACGCGGCGGTGGCCTGGAAGACCGGCCTGTGGTACTGGAACACCCAGTCCGGTGCCGGCACCATGACCCCGCACGACGCCATGGTCAACCAGGCCGGCTTCGGCCAGACGATCCGCTCCATCAACGGCAGCCTGGAATGCGGCGGCGGGAACCCCGCCCAGGTACAGAGCCGCGTGGACTCCTACCACCGCTTCACGCAGATCCTCGGCGTCGCCCCCGGGGACAATCTCTCCTGCTGAGGCGTTACGGCGTACGCAGAGGCCACCATGTACGGCCGTGCCCTGACCGGGCGTCCGCATGCCGCAACTGGTGAGCGTCCTCCTTCCCACTATGCCGAGCCAAGCCGCCGCCGACCTGTAGCTTCTGCGAGAGGCGAATTCATGAGCGCACCCTCCCCTCACGTGGGGACGCGGAATGCGAGGCGGTCAAGGACGACTTGATCGCCGCCACGTCACTGACCGCACACACCCCCGCGGCTTCGCCACCCACGGTCGCTGCGCCAAGCCCGCATTCATAGGGGTGGAGGTCACCGGGCGCGACGAGGGCAGCGTCAACCTGGCCGTTTCGAGTTGGAGTTGTCCGGCCTCGTCTGGAGGGCTACTCGATGAAAGAGAACCAAGAAATGAAGTTCATGTCGAAGTTCCGACCCTGCTCAGAGGTTGAGCTGGAAATTCTGGAGAGCGGGGCAATGATGCTTGCGACGCCCACGGCGCGGACGTGGTGCGGGCCAGACGATACAGTCATGTGGGTTGCACTGTGTGAGCAGGGGGGAGACCCCCAAGCAGCCGCTGATCGGCTCTCTGCCGTATGGGGCTCAAGCGCGTTCAGCGTTTACGTGGAACTCATGGACCGGATAGAGAAGTGGCGTCGTGCGGGCCTGCTCTCTCGAGAGGACATTCCGTTCTGAGCATCAGGTGCGCGACCATCGCTTCCTCGTGCCTCTGCCGAACAAACGATGAGTCCGATGGAGTCCTGGCCGGGTAGGGAAACGGGGAAGCGATGCCAAGAGTTCGTGTCACGCGATCAACGCCGCGGACTCCCGAAGGTGTACTGGGGGGCGAACTTCAACTCGGAGCCCGGCAGCGTGTCCTTCAACGAGTGGCGGAACCTCTCCGCGGGCTGGGTACGCGGTTTTCTCCCCATGAAGGGGAACAGAAGTTCCTGGTCACCGAATTCTCTCTGGTGCACTTGTGGAAACAGCATATGAAGGACACCGTTCCGGCCCGATTCGCACGCCGGATTCCGGGATACCGGGCAGCTCGCCGTGGCCACGTATGGGGTCGCCCAAGGGGCCTCCATGGTCCGCGACTTCAGCCCCCGCAAGCAGCCTTGGCTGCTGAACAGTCTCTACGGCAACCGCACCGTCGAACGAACCGATGACGGCCTCCCGGTCGGCGCCTACGGATTCTTCGACGACTTCCGCGCCCCCCGTGCTGGTCATGTTGCTCGCGTTGGTCGTACTCGTCGCGTACGGCGACAGCGTGCTCCTGGTGGGCGTAGGCGCACGGGTCGGCACGGCGCACCAGGTAGCTGCGCTGCAACCGGGCGTCGACGACACTCCCCTGTACGGTCTGCACGGGTGAGTTCATTGCCGGGCAACTCGACGGCGAAGCCTTCCGGCAGCAGCGCGAGCCAGTCAGCACCGGTGATCTCGGTCTTCACGGTGTCCTTCCGGGGAGGGGCTCATGTCCGGAGTCGGCTCCGACGCCGGACATGAGCCCACGTGACATTCGGTGGGGACCACACCTGTTTGGTGATCACGGCCACCGACCACGGTCCGGTCATGTCTCGGTGGGGTCGTCGAAAGCCGCCCTCGCTTCCTCCGCATGAGGTCTGCTCGCGAACATGGTTCCGAACGCTCCGGCTCCGTGAGCGGTGAGCGTGATCGTCGGACTGTCGTCCTGGCCGAGTCCTGCCCATTGCACTCTCGGGTCCCGTTTGGCGTGGTGCCCGAGCGGCTGTGGCTGTGGCGGTGTCGGCCGCGTAGCCGCGAAAACTGGAACCGGCGTGTCGTGTTCGCGCTCACCGGCGGTGGATTCGCCGGTCGTGAAGGGCGGTTGTGGTGTGTACGGGGTGTGGGCCGGGTACGGCGGCACATCTTTGCGGTGTTTGCCTTGCCGTGGCTCGGTCCGCTTGCCGCCGCCGCTTGTTACGACGATGGCGACGCCGACGATGATCAGCAGGAGACCCGGGACGGACGCGAGCTTGATGCTCTGCCCCATCAGCCACCATGCGCCGAGCGCGGCCACCGGAGCCTCCAGCAGGAGGACGGCGCTTACCGTCGTCGCCGATGCCCTGCCGAGCGTGAAGTTCAGTGCGCCGAGGCCCAGGAGCTGAGGCAGGAGGAGCAGCCCGAGCAGCGACAGTTTCGTAGATGTGTCCAAACCCGTGAGCGGGGCGTCGGCCAGCCAGCAGACGGCGAGGAGCTCCACCCCGCAGACCAGCGAGGCGACCGTCGAATACAAAGGAGTGCTGATATCCGTGCGCGCCTTTTCACTCAAGGCGTTGTACCCGGCCTGAGCCATGCCTCCGGCGACGGCGAGCAGATCGCCCATCAGCTCCGTGCCACCGGACTGTACGTCGAGACCCGAGGCCGCAACCACTCCCACTACGGCGAGCGTCAGACCCGCCCAGGATTTGCCGGAGACCCGAACGCCCAGACCCGCGGCGATGAGGGCCTGCCAGACCGGTGTGGTGTTCACTAGCGCCGTGGACATGGCGATCGAGGTCATCTGCGCGCTCATCATGAAGGTCGCGAAGTGGACAGCGATCGACGTGGAGGCGAGGAACCCGAACGCCAGAGGCCGCCACTGCGCCCGGCGCAGCAGGCCGCGCTCGCCGCGCGTGATACGCACCACCTCGCGGCGGCGCAGTAGCAGCAGGAACGGCCCGAGTGTGACGAAGCCCAGGGCGTTGCGCCAGAAGGCCATGGCGAGCGGCGAGGCGGAAGCGACGGCGGTGAGAGGGGCGGTGGCCGCGAAGGCGACCACATTGACCGCCATCGCCGCGACGGTCAGCGGATCGATTCTGGATTTCACGCGTTCGTACCGCCGTCCGTGCGCGGCCAGGCCGCGGCGGGCGCGGAGTCGCCCAGACCGCCGAACGGAAGGCAGTCGTCGACTATCTGTCCAAGATTGACCATTGAATAGATGCTTTCTGTGCCTGGTCAGGCCGCCGGTCGACGGCAGAAGCACGGCGCGGGCGGCAAAGGGCATGTTCCGTGGCGGGACGAGGTGAACGCGTCCTCTGTAACGCCACCCACAACGTGGAGAATCGCGCAGCGGTTCATTCGCCACCGTCGGAACTCGCCGACCGGCCTCCATCGCGGGGAAGTCGCGGGAGCCAGGACACGGTAGGCGAAGGCCACGTGATCCTCGGCGACTATTCGGGTGTGATCAACGAGTACAGATACGCATCCTGACCAGGGGCGATGGGTTCGAACGGCACAGGCCGGCCGAGTGCCTTTCGGGTAGTGGGACCAGACGGAGGTAGGCTGCGACCTCACCAGCGCCTACCGCAAGCTGGGTATCCAGGACCGCAGAGAGCTTCAGGCGGCGCTCGGCGCGCAGGGCGAGTGAGGCCGGCGGCCCAGCATCCAATGGATCGGCGGCCACAGGATCGTGTGGCGAACGTGCCCTGCCCCTCGCCCGGCCACGGGCAGATGTCAGAGAGGAATTCCGCGAAGTCACGCCGCACGGGGACTACGGCTACGGCTGGCAGAATTCCCCTGCTCCGGCGGTATTCCGGGGCAGGGGAATTCGCGGCGGTGGCGGCCGTCGCCCTTTCGGTCCGTCAGTCCTGGACGATCACATTGCTGCCGGGGCCGCCGGAGATCTCGTCCGTGCCGGGACCGCCGTAGAGCTTGTCGTCGCCGCTGTTGCCCCACATGCGGTCGTCGCCCTCGTCGCCGCGCAGCTCGTCGTCGCCCTTACCGCCGTACATCTCGTCCTCGCCGGCACCGCCCTCGACGGTGTCGTCGCCGTCGTCGGCGCGCAGGATCTGGACGCCCGCGCCGCCGTGCAGCTCGTCGTCGCCCGCGCCGCCATCCACGATCTCGTCCCCGCCGTCGGCGTAGAGAACGTCGTTGTCGTCCCCTCCCCCGGCGAGCGCGTAGGCGCCGACCTTGAGGGTGTCCTCGCCGGCGCCGCCGCGGACGTGGCTGCCGTCGACCTCCCGGTCGGGGTCGCTGGTCCAGTGGTCCTCGCCGTCGCCCAGCTCGACGTCGTTGAAGTAGAAGACCTGGTCGGTGGCGTTGTCGAAGGCGACCGTGTCGTCGCCGTCGCCGAGGTCCATCTCCATGGAGTTGAGCGGGGACTGGCTCTCCGGGGCCTCGACCGTGCAGGAGATCTTCGTCTTGTCCGCGCTGTCGGGGTGGGTGCAGCCGTTCCCGGCCTCGACGGGCACCGAGTCGTCGATGACGTAACGGAACTTCGCGCGGTCGTCGGTGTACGTCTGGGAGACAGCCACCTCGTTGGCCTGCCCCGCGGCGGCCTTGTAGGTCAGGTGCCAGCCGTACTCGTTGACCTCGGCGGTGGCCGTCGGCTCGGCAGCCCCTGCCTGCCCCGTCAGGGCGATCGGAACGGCGATGCCGATGCCGAGAACGGGCGCGAGCACCGACAGTGCGCGGCGCGTCCTGCGGCCACCAAGGCGAGAGGACATTGCATAACCTCCAGGAGGAAGTCGGGGTCTCTTTCGCCAGGCATGACGGCCGGGACAGGCAATTGGTTCACCCCTCCCCGAGCATCTCTTTTTCGCACTTCCAGGGCCTCACCGCATTCTTCCGCGATTCCCGTGGAATTCACCTTCTCGTCGTTCTCCGGGATTTCCGGAAGGTGAGAACCGGACCTGCGGACGACGGTGCCGCGCGCCTTTCATCCGCCTGCGCGGCGGCGCCGTGGAGCCGCGTCAATCACCGTATACACGCCCCGCTGCGCCTCCGGCGAGCGGATCCGAGGCAGTCGGAGATGCAAGAGAGCAGGTCAGAACCGATTCTTTCGCGGGGCTTCCGCTTCCGGCGCCCACGCCCGGCAGGCCCACGGGAAGCGGAACCCGTTGCTTCGCCCGTCAATCACACGTCAATGTCGCGTGGAACCCCACTCGCGAGACTCCCTCTTGACCACCGGAACAAGGGGGAACTGCACGTGAGCTGGGTCGTGATGCGCTCCTCATCAGGAGCGATGACCGAGATGACCGACAAGGAGCGCACGATCCGTGCGCTCTACGAAGAGCAGGCGGGCCTGCTGTACAGCTACGCCGTACGGCTGCTGGGCGGAGACCGGCACAGGGCCGAGGACGTGGTGCAGGAGGCTCTGCTGCGCTGCTGGCGCACCCAGGACCTGACGTCGGGGCGACCGCTGTGGCCGTGGCTGTTCAGGGTGGCGCGCGATCTCGTCGTCGACGACTACCGGCCGCGGATGGACACCGACGAGGTCCCGGGCGCCGACGAGCGCGAGAGGACCGGCGAGGAGCCGAGCGAGCAGTACTCATCGGCGGCGTGACACGGCTCGGCGGACATCCCCGCCCTTCCTTCCGGTGCCGGTCACAACAGGGCAGCGCGCGGGACGGTTCAATCGCGCGGCGCGGGCCGTACGCCGGCGGTCCGGTGCAGGGGCGGTGCCGGCCCCGGGGCCGACTCGCCTGTCTCCAGGCGGTGGAGCCTGTCGCGGATGGCCTCGGCGCCGGGACGGCCGGTCTCCTCGAAGAGCGCCAACGCCTGCTGCCATCGAGCGTGGGCCTCTTCCGGGCGGCCCGCTTCGAGGAGGGCATCGCCGAGGTTGCTGAGCGTGTCGCCCTCGCCCCAGGGATTGCCGACGTCTCTGAGGACCTCCAGCGCCTCCTGGTAGCGCTCCAGAGCCTCGTCGAGGTGGCGGCGCCGGTGCAGGACGGTGCCGAGCACGGCGAGCGTGGAGCCCTCGAACCAGCAATTGCCGGTGGTCTGCAGGAGCTGCAGTCCGTGCCGCAGGTACGCGATGGCCTCCTCGTCCCGGCCCAGCTGCTGGCAGGCGTCGCCCAGATGCGCCAGGGCGATGGCCTCGGCCCAGTCGTCGTGGTTCGCGCGGGAGAGCGCCAGCGAGCGATTGAGCAAGTTGACGGCCTCGTCGAGTTGCCCCGAGTGCAGATAGGCGACGCCGAGGCCGCTCACGGCCTGGGAGCTGCCGTAGGTGTCCCCGATCCGCTGATAGAGCAGCATCGCCGCGCGGTAGTTCTCGATGGACTCGTCGAGACGGCCCATCGCCGTGAGCGCGGCGGCCACTTCGGTGAGGCCCCATGCCTCGCCCCTGCGGTCGCCGGCCTCGATCGCGCCCTCCAGCGAGGTCCGCGCCACGTTGAGCCAGTCGTGCAGGTCGCCGCCGAGGAAGGTGAACCCCCACAGGGACGCGGTCAGTTGCCACGCGAGGTCGGGCCGACGCGATTCGGCGGCCTGGTGCACGGTGGTGACGAAGTTGGGGCGCTCGGTCTCGCACCACCGCAGGGCCTGCTCGCGCGAGGTGAACGTCATGCGCTCGCACTCCGCGGGCAGGGGTTCGAGAGGCAGCGGGCGATGGCGCGGGGCGAGGTGGACGTAGACGGCGTCCGCCGCGTGCAGGTACCAGTGGATCAGCCGCTCGACGGCCGCCGCCCGCTCCGCCGCCGGCTCTTCGGCGGCGACGCGTTCGACGGCGTAGACGCGCAGCAGGTCGTGCAGGACGTACCGCCCCGGTGCGTACTCGTCGAGCAGGTTGCCCCGGGTGATCTCCGCGAGCAGGACGCGGCCCTCGCGCGGTGGGAGCCCGGCGAGCACCGCAGCGGCCTGCGCGGAGATGTGGGGCCCGGAGTGCAGGCCCAGCAGGCGGAAGAGGCGCGCGGCGGGTGCCGAGAGGGACTCGTAGGACCAGGAGAAGACGGTGCGTACGTCCGAGGTGGGGTCGCCGCCGGTGAGCGCGTCGAGGTTGCCCTGGCACTCGCGCAACTCCCTGGCGACGGTCTCCAGCCCGAACGCGGGGTTCGTCGCGGCCCGTGCCGCGACGACGGCGAGGGCCAGGGGCAGCCGCCCGCAGCACTCGATGATCTCGTCGACGGCGCCGGGCTCGGCGGCGAGCCGCGCAGCGCCGATGCGGCGGGCCAGGAAGTCGTGCGCCTCGGCGGATGTCAGGGGACCGAGCGTCAGCGGCTGCGCGCCATCGTTGGCGATCAGCCCGGCGAGCTGGCTGCGGCTCGTCACGATGGCCAGGCAGCCCGGAGTGCCGGGCAGCAGCGGGCGTACCTGCTCGGTGTCGCGGGCGTTGTCGAGGACAATCAGCATCCGGCGGCCGGCGAGCAGGCTGCGGTAGAGAGCCGCCTGGGCGTCCAGCGAGTCCGGAACCGACCGCGGGGGGACGCCGAGGGCGTTGAGGAAGATCCGGACGGCCTCCGCCGGAGCGACGACGGAGCCGGTCGGGTCGAAGCCGCGCAGGTTGATGTAGAGCTGTCCGTCGGGGTACTGGTGGGCGATCCGGTGCGCCCAGTGCACGGCCAGCGTCGTCTTGCCGATGCCCGCCATGCCGCAGATCACCGTGGTGCGCGTGCCCGACGGGATGTCCTCCGCGAGGTCCAGGACCTGCCCGAGTTCGCCCTGGCGCCCGCTGAAGTTGGGCAGGTCGGCGGGGAGTTGTGCGGGCCTGGCCGTGAGGGCGGCGGCCTTGGAATCCTGCTGCGGGGACGGTTCCAGGACCGTGGCCTGTGCCGTGGCCTGCGCTTGGACGGGTGCGGGTCCGGGGGGTGCTGCCGAATCCGGGACCGGGGCCGAGGCCGACGAGATCAATGAGGGGTCGGCCGCCAGAATGCGCTCGTGCAACTCGCGCAGCGACGCGCTGGGCTCGACGCCCAGCTCCGACACCAGGGTGCCGCGGGTCCTGCGGTAGACCGCCAGTGCCTCGGCCTGCCGGCCCGACCGGTACAGCGCGAGCATGAGCAATCGACTCAGCCGCTCCCGCAGCGGATGCTCACCGCTCAGCGCGACCAGCGCGGGGATCGCCTCGCTCAGGCACCCGACCTCGACGTCGATCTCCAGGCGGGTCTCCAGCGCGAGCAGCCGCTCCTCGGCCAGCCGGGAGCGCTCGACCTCGGCCAGCGGCCCTGGGAGCCCGGCCAGCGGCGCCCCCTCCCACGCCTCCAGCGCGGAGTGCAGCAGCTGTCCGGCCGCCGGGAGCGCGCCCTCGGCGCGCAGCTTCTGCGCCTTGGCGACCCGCCGTTCGAACACGTCCAGGTCCAGGCCGCCCTCGGGGATGTGGATCAAATAGCCGTCCGTGATCGAGATCACTATCTGCGGGGCGTCGGGAGCGCGCGGGCCGGGCTGCAGCACCTTGCGCAGCCGTGACACGTAGGTGCGCAGCACGGACACGGCGGCGTTCGGCGGTTCCTCGCCCCAGACCGCGTCGACCAGCTCGGCCACCGTGACCGGCCGCCCCCTGCGCAGCAGCAGCGCGGCCAGCACCACCCGCTGCTGTGGCGAACCGAGCTCCAGCTCCACGGCGCCTCGCCATGCTCTGACTCGCCCCAGCACGGCGAAGCGCAGCGGAGGGGTCGCCGGCGAAGGCGTCGCTCGGTCGGATGCGTCCATATTTTCCTGGCTCCCAGCACTCGGATACCTGGGGCAGTGTCGCCTCATAGGCATCCCGGTGACAAACAGAGCCGGGTCTTGTCCCTCATCAGGCGCCGTGCCCGTCCCTCACGAGGCGGGGCCTGTCCCCCGCGCGAGGGACAGGGGCCGCTGCCTTCGCATCGGGACTACGCGTGGATCAGGGTCTCGGAGTGCTGCCCAGCCGATCATGGCCTGCTCACTTGCGGCGCGCTCCGACCGGGTAACCGCCACGGCCCGCCGACGTCCGCGTCGGCGTCCGACGAACTTCTGCCCGCCTCCGGTCCGGAGACGGGCAGAAGAAGCACGTCACTGCCGTGCGGGGGCGCCTACCGCGCGAACAGCGTGTAGTTGCCGCTCGGCTGCTTGGCGCACTCGAAGTAGTCCCACTCCGGATCCCACGACGCCCCGTCCGCCATGCACTCCGCATACGAGTCATAGCCGCCGGCGACCGGGCGGAGCGGGGGAACAGGGTCATCGGCGGACGGTGCCCGTGGTCAGGGGAATGGTGACGACGGCGGCACCGATGGCGAAGCCGGCGGCGATACGGGAACGCCAGGATTGCCCAGGTCCTCCACTTGCGATGGACAGTCGGTCTCCAGTACCAACGGGCGTGTGCCGACGGCGGTTCAATCGGAAGCCCGGCTCGTACGGCCGCCGGTTCCGCCGGCCGGGAGACCGCGATCCACCTGCCCGCCGTGATGCTCCTGCCACGCCCCGTCGGAAGGCCGCTCTGACCCGCAAGAACGCTCTGACCGGAGCTTCTCGGACACCCTCTAGTACTCCAGTGCGGTTTCGTGATCTACCCAGCAGGTTCGTCGAGGGACCGCCGTTGATAGTGACTGCGACGAGCTGTTGCCTGGTGGCGTCTGCGCCAGCTGGACCAGTGCAGCAGTCTGGTCGCGGTCACGGCCGGTGGGTTGAGGACAGCGGCGAGCAGGTGGCGGATCTCCGGGACGGTCAACGGGATCGGATCGCTGCTGCGGGCGGGGTGGTGCGAGTCGGTGGGCCGGTCCGGGGCCGCGCTGGCGGCGACGGCAGTCAGGAAAGCCAGGGCGAGCATGGCGAGCGTGATGTGCCGGTGCCATGCGGTCCAGTTGCGGACCTGGTAATCGTCGAGGCCGACCTGGCCCTTGGCGGCCTGGGTAGGGTCGGCCGCGCGGCGAGGTGTCAGGTGTCCTGGTCCTTTTCCGCGCGGCCTCCCTCCGAACCGGACGGGCCCGCTTTCCGGGCATCCGGCTCTCCGGTGACTACTGCGTGAGTGGGGAGGATTCCCGGTGGTGGATGTGGTCGTGGCAGTCGGCGCAGACCACGATGGCCTTGCGGCGCCGTTTGGCCATGACGCGTCTCCACTGGGCGGGTTCGGCCCGATCGAGTTCCTTCAGGTTACGGGTGTGGTGGACTTCCACCTCGCCCGTGTGCTGGCAGCGCTCGCATTTACCCCGTTGGAGCCGGTCGATCAGTTCCCGGCAGGGGTAGGTGAGCCGACCCGGGTGGCGGTCGGTGATGACCGCGTTTTTCTGCCGTCGCAGCGGAATGCCGCCGAACCTGGCGACCAGTGGTCTGCTGCCTTTCCCACGTTCAACGCTGGAGAAGCGCGTGCTCTACATCCGCCAGCAGACGCAGCGGCGGCGCGGAGTGCTGTACGACGACCCCAAAGGGCGGCGCTGTCGAGCCGTCCCGCTGCCCGCCATGTGCGTTGCTCCGCTGCGCTGGCACCGGATGCGGCAGACGCAGATCCGGGAACGTGCGGGGGAGAAGTGGGAGGGCAGCGGGCACGTCTTCAGCACCCGCACCGGGCGCCCGGTCGAGCCGCGCAACATCTACCGCTCCTTCACCCGAGTTGCTGAGAGCGCCGGGCTCCGGGTGATCCGGCTGCACGACGCCCGGCACGGCTGCGCCACTTTGCTGACAGCCGCCGGGGTCGCTCCCCGTGTCGTGATGGAGATCCTGGGGCACAGCCAGATCAGCATCACCATGGACGTGTATACGCACGTCGTCCAGGACACCCAGCGGGAGGCCATCAGCCACATGGACCGGCTGCTCAAGCGGCGTCCCGGCCCTGGTGGCGGCTCTGGCTGACCGCTGCCGTTGATGTCAGAAGTGGATGTCAAACGCCCCGGGCCATGATCGGCTCGGGGCGTTTTGGCTGGTGCCCCCGGCAGGATTCGAACCTGCGACACCCGCTTTAGGAGAGCGGTGCTCTATCCCCTGAGCTACGGAGGCCCGGCGTCAGGGCGGCATGGTGGTGCCGCCGCGTCGCACCGCCACAGTGTAGCGGGTCGTGCACTTGGATCGTTTCGGGTGCCCCGGGCCGCCGAAGGCCCGGGCCCCGGGATGCCCGGCCCGGAGCCCTGGTCCGAAGGGCCACCGGCCGCTTCAGCCCCCCGTCCCGAACGCCGCGATCGGGTTCTTCAGCGTGCCGATCAGCTGGAGGGCGCCGGCCGGGTCCTGGAGGTCTACCATTTCGCGGTTGTTGCGGAGCTGGAGGCGGTTGAGGCAGGAGAGGGCGAAGTCCTCGGCGAACATGTCGTACTGGGCGAATTTGTCCGCGAGGTGGGGGGCCGAGTGCTGGTAGGACAGGACGCAGTCGGCGACCGTCTGCCAGAAGGTGTCTTCCTCCAGGAGGCCCTCGCTGACGAGGATGCCGTTGAGGAAGCGCAGGAAGCAGTCGAAGACGTCCGTGAAGATCGAGAGGAGTTTCTTGTCCTCGGGGACGTCGACGCGGATGCGTTCCACGGTCGGGGGGAGGACCGCGGTGGGGTCCATGACGGCGATCTCCTCGGCGATGTCCTTGAAGATAACGCGCTGGACGGCGCCGTCCTCGATCACCAGGATGACGTTCTCGCCGTGCGGCATGAAGACCAGGTCGTAGGCGTAGAAGCTGTGCAGCACCGGGGTGAGGTAGGCGTCCAGGTAGCGGCGTAGCCACGTGGCTGGGGTGAGGCCGGATTCCTCGATGAGGGCGCTGACGAAGGAGGCGCCGTCGGGGTCGGTGTGGAGGAGGGAGGCCATGGTGGCCAGGCGCTGGCCGGGTTCCAGGGACGGGACGGGGCTCTCGCGCCACAGGGCCGCCAGCATTTTGCGGTACGGCGAACCCTTCGCCGTGGCCGTCTCGTACTGGCGGTGGTGGTAGCCGATGGCGGCTCGTTCTCGGATGATGGAGAAGCCCTTCGATTGGAAGGTCTCGTCCGAGGCGATCAGGGACGCGAGCCAGTCGTTGATGGCCGGTGTCGCCTCCATGTACGCCGCCGACAGGCCCCGCATGAAGCCCATGTTCAGCACCGACAGCGCGGTCTTCACATAGTGCTTGGACGGGTCGCTTGCGTTGAAGAACGTCCGGATCGACTGCTGGGCCAGGTACTCGTCGTCGCCGGGGCCCAGGCACACCAGGTGCTGCCGGGCGACCTCGGCGGCGAAGCTGACCGACAGCTTGTTCCACCACTGCCACGGGTGCACCGGCAGCAGGTGGTAGTCGGCCGGGTCCAGGCCGAGGTCGGTGAGGGTCTGCGCGAAGCGGGTCCGGGTCTCCTCGCTCAGTTCGGAGTGGATCAGGGCGTCGTAGTCCAGGTCCGCGGAGGAGGTGAACGTGGAGCGATCGCGGCGGGCGGCGAGCCAGATCAGGTGGACGGGGCTCGCGGTCTCGGGGGCGTACGAGAGGTATTCGTGGATGCCGAAGCCGAGGCGGCCGTTGTTGGCGACGAAGCAGGGGTGGCCCTCGGTCATCCCCGTCTCGATCTCCTGGAAGCCGGATTTGGCCAGCTGGGCGGCGGCCTCCGGCCGGCCGGCCAGTTTGAAGGCCGTCCCGGAGAGGGTGGAGCTGATCTCCTCGAGGTAGACGGGGAGGATGTCCTCGCTCAGGCCGAGCCGCCCGCGCAGCTCGATGAAGAAGTCCAGCGCGTCCAGGGGGAGTTCGGCGCCGGTCCGGTCGTGGCGGGTGATGCTGTCCGCCTCGACCAGCCAGTGGTCCAGCGAGAGGACCCGGGCGGCGAAGCGGTAGGTCACCGCCCCGTCGTCGCTGGTCACGGCGTAGCGGCCGTCGGGGCCGAGCTCGGGCGCGAGCAGGCGCTCATGGGTGAACTCGGCGAGCGCCTTGCGGATGAGGAGGCGGCCTGCCCGGTCCCACAGGTCGGGGGTGAGGTGGGCGACGGCGTCGCGGGGGCTCATCGGGTCACTCCTTGGGCGTCGCGGGCGGTCCGTTTGTTCCGGTCGTCGTCGTTCCGGTCGTCGTCGTTCCGGTCGTCGTCGGTGCGGGCGTCGCGGTCAGCTCGGTCGGTCCGCGCGGTCCGTGCCGCATCGGCGGCCAGTGCGGTGCGCGCGGCCTCGAACCGCTCTCGGGTGCAGATGCTGAGGTACGCGTCCTTCTCGGGTTTGGCGATCTGCTCGACGATCTCGAAGCCGACGGCCGCGTTGAGCGCGTGTACCGCGTCGTTGCGCACATCGGGCTCGACGACGACGCGCCGGACGTGCGGATCGGAGAAGCAGAACTCCATGACGGCGTTGATCACGGCGAGGGTGAAACCGTGCACCGGGGTGCCGGTCGGCGCGCACAGGAAGTGCATGCCGACGTCGCCGGGCCGGGCGGGGTAGAGACCGGCGAGTTCCACCCGCGACGGGTCGTAGCGCTCGGCCAGGAACGCCGGGCGCCCCTCGTGCAGGCCGATGAACGCCTCGTGGTGCGGATGCTCGTGGATCCTGCGGTACTCGGCGGCGACCTCCGCCACGTCCGCCTCCAGCATCATCCAGTAGGACGCCTTGGGGTGGGTCACCCAGCCGTGCAGCAGCTCGGCGTCGGCCGCCGGGTCCAGGGCGCGCAGCGCGAAGGCGCCCAGGCGCGCGTCCTTGTGCTCGAAGATCGGCGGAGGCGTCATGACACGGCTCCTTCCGGTGCGCCGAACTCCTGGAAGGCGATGGACTTCTCCACCGGATAATGTTCCCGTCCCAGCAGCTCACGGATGATCCACGAGTTGCGGTACGGGCCCATGCCCAGGTCCGGGGAGGTCAGGCTGTGGGCGTGGGTGGCGCCGTTCTGGAGGAAGATGCCGCGCCCGGTGGTGTCGATGCTGTAGTTGCGGGCGACGTCGAAGCGGCCGTGGCGGTCCCAGCGGATGCGGTCGCGCACCGGGTCCAGGAAGGCGGGCACCTGGTAGCGGTAGCCGGTGGCCAGGACGAGCCCCTGGGTGGTGAGCGAGAAGTTCCGCTCCTGCTCCGTATGGCGCAGCCCGAGGGTGTACGTGGCGGACTGCTCGTCGTACGCCGCGTCGGTGAGCGCGGTGTTGGTCAGCAGCCGTGTGGGCACCGGGCCGCTGACGCTCTTCTGGTACAGGAGGTCGAAGATGCCGTTGATGAGGTCGGCGTCGATCCCCTTGAACAGGCCCTTCTGCTCGCCTTCCAGCCGGTAGCGGGTGTCCTCGGGGAGCGCGTGGAAGTAGTCCACGTACTCGGGCGAGGTCATCTCCAGGGTGAGTTTGGTGTACTCCAGCGGGAAGAAGCGCGGGGAGCGGGTCACCCAGTTCAGCCGGTAGCCGTGAGTGTCGATATCGGAGAGCAGGTCCTGGTAGATCTCGGCGGCGCTCTGGCCGCTGCCGACGACGGTGATGGACTCCTTGGACTGGAGTGCCTGCTTGTTCTCCAGGTAGTCCGTGTTGTGCAGCAGATCGCCGCCCAGGCCCCGGCACACCTCGGGCAGATACGGCGGGGTGCCGGTGCCCAGCACCAGATGGCGGGCGCGGTGGGTGGTGGTCTCGCCGCTTGCGGCACGCAGGGCGCGCACCGTGTAGAGGCCGTCGGCCTCGTCGTACTCGACGCTCGTCACCTGGTGGCCGAAGCGGACGGACGGGAGTTTCGCGGCGGCCCAGCGGCAGTAGTCGTTGTACTCGGCGCGCAGCGGATAGAAGATCTCGCGGATGTAGAAGGAGTACAGCCGCCCCGATTCCTTGAGGTAGCTGAGGAAGGAGTACGGGGAGGTGGGGTCGGCCAGGGTCACCAGGTCGGCCATGAACGGGGTCTGGAGGGTGACGCCGTCCAGCAGCATGCCCGGATGCCAGTCGAAGTCGGGCTTGCTCTCCAGGAACAGTCCGTGGAGTTCGTCGATCGGCTCGGTGAGGCAGGCAAGGCCCAGGTTGTAGGGGCCGAGCCCGACCGCGATGAAGTCGTGGGTGTGCGGGGTGGGCACGAGGGTCTCCGGCGGGGTGAAGGGGCTCAACTGGCGCGCGAGTGGCGGGGGCCGCCGAACTCGGGCTCGATATGGAGGGCCAGGTACTGACCGGCGTGTTCGGCCAGCAGCTCGAGGACATACGCGATGTCGCTCAGCGAGGTCTCGGGGTTGAGCAGGGTGAACTTGAGGTGGTGACGGCCGTCGACGACGGTTCCGGCGACGACCGCCGCACCGGAGGCGGCCAGCGCGTCCCGGGCGTGCAGATTGGCGCGGTCGACGAGGTCCGGGTCGCACCGCCCGTCGGACGGCGGTACGTAGCGGAAGACCAGCGTGGACAGCTGGGGCTCGGTGACCACCTCGTAGCGCGGATCGGTGTCGAGCAGGGCCCATGCCTCGGCGGCCCGCTCCACCACCTCGTCGAAGAGCGCCCCGATGGCGTCCGCGCCCATGATCCGCAGCGTCAGCCAGAGCTTGAGCGCGTCGAAGCGGCGGGTGGTCTGGAGGGACTTGTCCACCTGGTTGGGGATCAGGTTCCGGGCGCTGCGCTCGGGGTTGAGATAGTCCGCGTGGTACGTGGCGTGGCTCAGCGTGTCGCGGTCGCGGACCAGGACGGCGCTGGAGCTGACCGGCTGGAAGAAGGACTTGTGGTAGTCCACGGTCACCGAGTCGGCGCGCTCGATGCCGTCCAGGAGGTGGCGGCGGGTGGGGGAGGCCAGCAGTCCGCAGCCGTACGCGGCGTCCACGTGCAGCCAGGTGCCGTGCCGGGCGCACAACTCGGCGATCTCGGGCAGCGGGTCGATGGAGCCGAAGTCGGTGGTGCCCGCGGTGGCCACGACGGCCATGACGATCAGACCCTCGCGGCGGCAGCGGTCCAGCTCATGGGCGAGGGAGACGGTCCGCATCCGGCGGTCCTGGTCGCAGGGGACCGGGATGACGGCCTCGTAGCCGAGCCCCAGGATGGCGGCGGCCTTCTGGACGGAGAAGTGGCTGACCTGGGAGGTGAGGATGCGCAGCCGGGGCAGGATCGCGGATTTGGCGATCGTCTCGCCGGCGGCGGTGGCCTCCTTCTCGACCAGGGTGCACGCCTCGTCGCGGGCGAGCAGCATCGCCTGGAGATTGGACTGGGTGCCGCCGCTGGTGAAGATGCCGTCCGCGGCCTCTCCGAGGCCGATGCGCTCGGCGGTCCAGTCGATCAGCCGGCGCTCGATCAGGGTGCCGCCGGCGCTCTGGTCCCAGGTGTCGAGCGAGGAGTTGACGGCGGAGAGGACGGCCTCGCCCAGCAGCGCGGGGATCACCACGGGGCAGTTGAGGTGGGCGAGATAGCGCGGGTGGTGGAAGTAGACGGCGTCCTTGAGGTAGACCCTCTCCAGCTCCTCTAGTGCGGCGTCCGGGTCGCCGAGCGGGCGCTCCAGGTCGATTCCGGAGATCTCGGGGGCGAGTTCGGCGGGGGTGATGCCGGTGAAGGGGCGCTCGGCGCGGGCGACGGTGGCGGCCACCAGGCCGACGCCGTCGGTCACGGAGCGCCGATAGCGTTCCGCCGTACGGCCGTTGAAGAGGTGGGCCCTGCCATCCGCCGCCCCGGGTATCGGCTCCGGCGACGGGTCCTCAGCGGTCTGCGCGAGGAAACTCACGGTCAGTCCCTTCTGGAACGAGCATGCGGGCGTGCGGAAGGCGCGGGCATGCGGCTGGGTGGGGGAGGGGCGGCCCGTGGCCTGACGGCCTGATGGCCTGGTGGGCGTGCGGGGGCGCTGGACGTGGCGGCAGGGCGCGCGGGGGCGCGCCGAGAGGTCGGCCGCCTGGCGTCCAGCGGTCGGTTCTCTGCGGTCCTTCAAATGGATTCAGTTGTGCGACACGGTTGTGGGTTCAGCTGTGCGACACGGTCGTGGATTCAGCTGTGGGTCGCGGCTGTGGGGATGGCGAGCGGGCACGGCGACGGGGGTCAGTCGTCGGTCGCGGGGCCGGTGCCCGACACGGCCTCCTCGACGAGCTGCTCCTCACAGGCGCCCAAGCGCCAGTAGCCGGTGAAGGTGACGGCCTTACGGTCGAAGTCGCGCTCGCGCACCAGGTGGCGGCGCAGCGCCTTGACCGTTCCCGCCTCGCCCGCGATCCAGGCGTACGGCGTGCCGTGGGGCAGCTCGGCGGCGCCCACCGCGTTGAGCAGCAGGGCGGAGCGCGGGGTGCCGGGGGCCACGGCGTCCCGGACCAGCCAGGTGATCTCGGCTTTCGCCTCGGTGCGCAGTTCCTGGATGTCCTCGGCGTGCTGGACCTCGAGCCACACCTTGACGGGGAAGGCGGCGGGCAGCCATTCGAGGATGCCCGCGATGGCGGGCAGCGCGGTCTCGTCGCCGGTGATCAGCACCCAGTCGGTCCCGGACGGCGGCCGGAAGTCCACCCCGCCGTTGTCCTCCACGACCGGGCCCAGCAGGGTGACGCGGTCGCCGGCCTCGGCGCGCGCGGCCCAGCGGGCGGCCGGGCCGCTGTCGTGGTGGAGCGCGAAGTCCACGTCGATCTCGTCGGGGTCGCGGCGCTGTTGGCGCACCGTGTACGAGCGCATGATGCCGCGTTCGGCCGGGTCCATCGCCCGCCAGGTGGTGAACCAGCCGTCCCCGGCCTCGACCGGCACCACCGGGGCGGTCTGGCCGGGGTGCGGCAGGAAGAGTTTGAAGCGCTGGTCGCGGCCTCCGCTGGTGAAGTCCTTCAGACAGGTGCCGCCGAAGGTGATCCGCGCCATGGAGGGCCCGAGCGAGCGGGTCCGTACGACCCGCGCGTCGAAGAACCGGAACGGGATGGCGGTGGTGGTGGCGGTTTTGATGGCTGCGGTGGTCATGGGAGGGGGGTCTTCCCTTCGCTTGCCGTGGGGAGGCCGGGGCCAGCCGGTCGACTGACCGTCAGCTGACCTTCTTCGCGTCCTGGATGGCCTTGGTGAGGGATTCCACGAGGGGGGCGGCGCCGGCGTACGAGAAGCGCGGCTCGCTGCTCCAGGGGGTGATCTGACCTGCCTTGACCGCGGTCAGCTTGGACCAGGTCGGCTTGGAGGCCAGGGCCTTGGGCTGGAGGGTCGCGGTGCGGTTGTCGAGGAAGAGCACATCGGCGTCGTACTTGTCGGCGTTCTCCCAGCTGAGGCTCTCGAAGTAGCCGCCCTTGTCGGGCTTTTCCGGGATGACGAAGTCGACGCCGAGCTCGCTGAAGTAGATCAGGTCGGCATTGACCTTCGGGTCGGAGACATAGAAGAGATCGGCGCTGGCGGAGCAGGCCATGACCTTGATCTTGTGCGATTTGACGGTTTTGCGCAGGGTCTCGGCGGCCTTCTCGAACCGCGCCTTGGCGTCGGTGACCTTCTTGGCCTTCGGATCGGCGCCGAGTGCCTCGGCCAGTGCGGCGTAGCGCTTGATGGGCTCGAGCATGGAGATCCGGCCGGTGGAGATGGCGGCGCAGGGGGCCAGTTGCAGGATCTTCTTCTTGCTGTCGTCCGGGATGTAGAAGAGCGCGCCCGGGTCGTACATGTTGGTGATCAGCAGATCGGGGCTGAGCGAGGCGTACTTCTCGACGTTGAACTGCCCCCAGGTGTTGCCCAGGGACGTGGCCTGGTCCACGGGGAAGTCGCCCGCCTGGACGTCCGGCTTGCCGTTCTTCAGTGTGGTCGGGCCGAAGACGCCCGTGATCTGCTTCTCGATGCCGAAGTCGTAGAGCGCGGCCGCCGCGGCGATGTAGGCGACGATGTGCTGCGGCCGGCTGTCGAGGCTGATCTTCTTCTTGCGGTCATCGGTGAACGACCAGGAGCCGCCGCCGTCGTGGCCGCCGGAGCCCGAACCGCCGTTGTCCCCGCAGGCGGTGACCAGGGCTCCGAGTCCGAGGGCGCCGCCAGCGGTGAGCAGACCGCGGCGGGAGAGGGGGAGTGCTCTGGCCTGGCGCATGAAGGTGCTCTCTCTCGATGCATACAGGGGCGTGGTCACGGGACGGCAACCCGAGGACGTAGTTAGGTTAGCCTAACCAACCTGTTTGTCCAGTGGGTGGGGTCGTTCCGAACCTCACATCGAGGGGCTCATACGGCCGTTCAGGGCGGATTCACAGGTCCAGCACCAATCGCGGGCCATGGCAGCGTGAGACGCAGATCATCATCGTCTCGCCCGAGGCCCGCTCCTCGTCGGTGAGCACGGAGTCGTGATGGTCCACCTCCCCCTCGACGACGTCCGTCTCACACGTCCCACAGGTGCCCTCTTCACAGGAGTACAAAACCGGTACCCCCGCCGCCTCGACCGTGCGCAGCACGCTGCGCTCCGGCTCCACGGTGAGGGTCAGCCCGGAGCGGGTGAGCACCAACTCGAAGGCCCGGCCGCCCGATTCGGTGCCCGCGTCGTCCGTACGGGGCTGGAACCGCTCGGTGCGCAGGGACCCCTCCGGCCAGTCGCGGCACGCCTCCTCGGCGGCCTGGAGCAGTGGCTCGGGGCCGCAGCAGTAGACCAGGGTGCCGGGACCGGCCGGGGCGGTGAGATACGGCGCGGTGAGGTACGGCGCGAGGTCGAGCAGCCCCTCCTCGTCCTGAGGCACCAGGCGCACCTTGTCGCCGTAGGCGGAGGCGAGCTCGTCCGCGAAGGCCATCGAGGCGCGGGTGCGCCCGCCGTAGAGGAGCCGCCAGTCGGCGCCCGCGGCCTCGGCGGCGGCCGTCATGGGGAGGAGGGGCGTGATGCCGATGCCGCCCGCGACGAAGAGATAGCGGGCCGCCGGGCGCAGCGCGAAGTGGTTGCGCGGCCCGCGCACCCGCACCGTGCTGCCCTCGGCGAGGGTGTCGTGCACGTGGGCGGAGCCGCCGCGCCCGGCGGGGGCGCGGAGCACCGCGATGCGCCAGGAGGCGCGGTCGGCGGGGTCGCCGCACAGCGAGTACTGCCGCGAGTACCGCCGGGTCGGGCCCGCGTCGAGGACGAGGTCGAGATGGGCGCCGGGCTCCCAGGCGGGGAGGTCACGGCCCGCCGGGTGGCGCAGTGTCAGCGCCACCACGTCCGAGGCCACCTCCTCCCTGCGGGCCACGAGCAGGGTGTCCTCGTACTCGCCGCCGGGGTTCATGAACGGGGCTCCTTACCGTGGCCGTTGGGCTGGTGTTCAGGGGGACCGGTGGGATGGTGCCCGCTGGGACGGTGTCCGCTCGGGTGATGTCCACTGGGATGGGCGAGCATCCACTCCCACAGCTCGACCGGGTCCTCCGCGCTGCGCTCGGCGCCGCAGTGGCAGACCCCGTGCAGCACATCGGTGCCGGGCAGCCAGTCGATCCGGTACACCTCGGCCGTGGGCGTGCCGCTCGCCCGCCCGTCGCCCGCCGCCCAACCGTCGCCCGCCGCCACCCTCAACGGAGGCGCTGACGGAGGCGCTGCGCGCTGCTCGCGCTTCATTTCGCAGCCACCACCGGCGCGGTCTTCTCCCCTTCGGCGGCGAGGCGGGCGAGGATGCGGCGCGCGGCCAGTCCGCCGGTGTCGATGTTGATACTGAGCTCCTGGTAGCCCTCGCGCTCGGTGTCCAGCGCCTTCTGGAGCACGTTCAGCGCCGCCACGTCCTGGAGCACCACGGTCCGGTTGAGGTCGTGGAGGAAGGTGGACACCTCCTCGTCGTCCTGTGCGAAGTCCCGTGAGACGGCCCAGAAGTCGTACACATGGCGGTCGGTGGACGGGGTGATGGCGTAGGTGATCTCCACATGGAAGGCGTTCGGATCGGAGCCGTCCGGCTCCGGCAGTACCCCGACCGGGGCGATCCGGCTGTGCAGCAGATACAGACAGGGCGCGTGGTACTCGATGTCCTGCCAGCGGGTGATGCGGCCCTCGATGCCGGTGGAGCGGGCGTAGAAGGGCGGGCACTCGGCGTCGTCCATGTGCCGGCTGACCCGCACGACGCCCGCGCCCTCGTCGACCTCCGTGGTGATCGGGGTCTCGGCGACCTCGGGGGTGCCGATGTAGCCGCCGTGCAGATACGTCTCGTGGGAGAGGTCCAGCAGATTGTCCACGAGCAGGCCGTAGTCGGCGTCGATCGGCTCCATGCCGCCCACCGTCGTCCAGCGCGGATCGGCCAGCCAGGGGGCGCGCGGCACCGCGCCGGGGTCGGCGAGCGCCGGGTCCCCGATCCACACCCACACCAGCGAGTCCTGCTCGACGACGGGGTAGGAGCGGACCCGGGCGGTGCGCGGGACGCGTTTCTGGCCCGGTACGAACACACAGGTGCCGCCGGTGTCGTAGGTGAAGCCGTGGTAGCCGCAGACGACCGTGTCGCCGTCGAGACGGCCGGCGGTGAGCGGATAGCGCCGGTGCACACAGCGGTCGGCGAGCGCGATGACCTTGTCGTCGGACTCGGCGCGGTAGAAGGCGATGGGCTCGTCGAGGATGGTGCGCCCCAGCAGCTCGCGGCCGATTTCGCGGCCGTAGGCGGCGACGTACCACTGGTTTTTCGCGAAGGCGGTCATGCGTGCCAGCGTGGTGACGCCCGTCACGCACGGGCAACGGCCCTTCCACTGAGTGGAAGGGCCGCGCGGGGAGGTGTGCCGTGGTGGGCCGCCGGCGGTGTGCTGCCGGTGGACCGCCGGGCGGGTCAGCCGCCGAACTGCCAGAAGACGGAGTGATTCAGCGTCAGCAGGACGATCAGCAGGACCACATCGGCGATGCCGAGGGTGAGTCCGAGCAGCGCGCGGCCCCTGCGGCGGGTGTCCCGGGCGATGGCGAGCGTCCCGAGGACGATCGCGCAGGGCCCGAAGACCGCGTTGAACAGCAGCAGACCGATCAGACCGAGCACGAAGGAGGCGACGGCCATGCCGTCGGCGTCCCGGCGCGCCCGGACCGGTGAGGTGCGGGACGGTGCGGTGAGTGCCATGGGTCTCAGCTCCCCTTCTGCCCGGTGCGTTCGCGGATGAAGAAGATCAGCAGCCAGGCGCCGATGGCGCCCGCGGCGGCGAGGAACAGGGGGAGCGGAGTGTGCGCCGCCGCCCCCAGAAGAACCCCCATCAGGGCGAGTGCCGCGACGATGAAGAGCATGTGTGCCTCTCTCGAAGTGACGATCCGGATGCGGTTGGCGTGCGGATGGTAATTGTTGGGTGAACAGTTGGAATCACAACTGTTCACTGAGATCTAGAGTACCCCGCAGGGCCCTGGAAAAATTCAGCGAACGGCTGTTTACTGAATGATATGAGTCACACGTCCGGGGTCCGGCAGGCCCAAAAGGAGAAGACCCGGCGCGCGCTGATGGACGCCGCGTTGGGGCTGCTGGAGGACCAGAGCCTGAGCAGCTTGGGGCTGCGCGAGGTCACGCGGGCGGTGGGGGTGGCACCGGCCGCGTTCTACCGGCACTTCCGGGATCTGAGCGATCTCGGAGTCGCGCTGGTCGAGGAGTGCCTGAGCAGCCTGCACCACATGATCGGCGCCATCCTCGCCGGTCAGGACGGTGACGAGGAGCGGATCGAGGCCACCGTCGGCGCGGTCGCCGAGCATGTCCGCCGCTACCCCGCGCATATCCGCTTCATCGCACGTGAGCGGCATGGCGGGGTGCGCCCGGTGCGCCAGGCCATAGCCGCCGAGCTGGACCGATTCGCGGACGAGGTGGCCACCGCGTTCTGCCGGCAGCTCCCGGCGGAATCCTGGCCACCGGAAGATGTCCGGATGCTTGCGGAGATGTATGTGGACCACATGGTGATGACGGCGACGGCGTTCCTGGAGGCACAGGCCGATCATCCCGAGGCCGCGGACGAGCGGCGGGTGGCCGCCACCGCGCGCAAACAGCTGCTGCTGATCAGCCTCGGGCGCCGCCACTGGCACGACGTGTGATCTCGACGCCGTAGTCACCGGCCGCGTCCCGGCCGGTGACCCGGACGCGGATCCGTATGCCGTTCGCCGCGGTGTCGAAGGTCTCGCCGGGCGCGTAGGCCGCGTCGCTGAGTCCGGGGTGGACATTGCGCTCCCGGGTGCAGCCGCGGCCGTGGGGGGTGGAGTCCACGATGGTGACGGGGCCACCGCCGGAGTCGACACCGGTGTCCACCCAGGAGATCAGGACCCCGGGCTTGCATATGGCCTCGTCGTTGCCGCCGGTCGCCCGCGCCTCGATCGCGTAGCCGGTGGACGGCGAGACGGGGACGAAGACCAGCTTGGTCCCCTCCGTGCGGCTCAGCGGGGACAGGGTGTGGGCGAAGACCCCGGAGCGGGCGGCGCACGCGATCTGCCGCGGGCCGAGCCAGCCCAGCTTCCACTTGTGCCAGGCCAGCAGGTCGTTGCCGGGCCCCCAGTCCTCGGACATCACATCCCAGTGGCCCGCCTTGTCGCCGCCGCCATGGGTATAGAGGTCGGGCAGCCCGAAGACATGGCCGTTCTCATGGGGCAGGACGCGGAAGCCGGTGCGGCGCAGCGAGCCGGAGCCGTCGTCCTGGCGGCTGTAGACGAAGGAGACATTGGCCAGCGGAACGCCGTCGGCGGTCGGGGCGTGCTGGTTGTCGGCGTAGGTGACGGACAGCACGGCATGCGCGGCCGGCGGCCCGGCGTTCGGGGTGACCAGGACGTTCACCAGGTCGTAGCGGCGGAAGTCCACCTTGGGGTCGGCGGACTTTGCGATGTCGGCGACGAGTTTGCGATAGCCCGGGTCGAAGGGGCTGCCGCGCTTGATGCCGTACGCGTGGAACGGGCGCGGCATCCGCAGCCAGTGGGTGATCGGCATCTCGGGGCGGTAGTCCAGCCGCCCGTACGAGCTCTGCGCGAACCACCGGGAGGTCTGCGGGAAGAACTCCTCGAAGCGCTGGCGGGCGGTGCCCTGGCCACGGACATCGGGGAAGTCGATCATGAGGTTGAGGGCATGGACGGTGCCGGTGCTGCGGCTGTAGCCGCGGCCGGTGGGTATGCCCTCGGCCATCTGGAGCCCGGATCCTGAGGCGAGGGCGCAGGGTGCCAGCGAGCCGAAGGCCGGGCGCGCGGAGGGCGCCGGGGCCAGCCCGGGGGGTGCGGGGGGCTCGGGACGCGGGGCCGCCGCCGGGGCGACCACCGCCACCGTGAGCACGGCGGCGGTGGCGAACGCGCTGCCTCTGCGGGGCCGGCGTATTCGTATCCGGGGGCGGGTGGTCCCATGCGTCTGGTCCATTGCCGACCACGGTGTGACGGCGCGGACCGGGGCGCCCGTGGGGTGCCGCCGAACGGTGGAATGGCCTGCTCCGTCCGGGCGGCGGGGATGCCGGGCAAGTGTGAGGCAGGTCACCTGCGGACGCAGAAATTCCGGGGACTCATTCCCCGTTTAAACCGAGTGACCGCATAAACGGGGACTCACTCCCCGGAAAAGTTGAAGCTCGAACGTCAAGGCCGGGGCGTGGCGCCGCCGCCAAGCCGCCGGCACCGGCCACGGAGAACCGTACGCGTGGAAGCCGTACGCAGAAGGGAGTGCTGTGATGGCCGCCGACACGATGACCGCGAAGTCCGCGCAGCCCCGGCTGCGCGCGGACGCCCTGCGCAACCGGGAGCGCATTGTCGCGGCCGCCCGAGAGGTGATCGTCGAGTGCGGGGCGCACATCCCCCTCGATGAAATCGCTCGACGGGCGGGGGTCGGCAATGCCACGATCTACCGGCACTTCACGGACCGCCGTGAGCTGATCCACCATGTGGCGCTCTCGGTGATGTCCCATGTCGCCGACCAGGCCGAATCCGCCCTGGCCGAGGAGACCGACACCTTCTCGGCGCTGCGGCGCTTCGTTCACGCCGCGGCGGACGAGCACATCGGCGCGCTGTGCCTGCTGCTCTCCGACGGCCTCGACAAGGAGCACCCTGATCTCATCGCCACCCGCGACCGTCTGGCGGACGGTGTCGAAGCCCTGATGGGGGCCGCGAAAGCCGACGGCAAACTGCGCACCGACATCGGCGTCGGTGACCTGATGGTCGCGCTCAACCAGCTCACCCGGCCGCTGCCCGGCAGCGCCTGTGTGGACTTCGAGCCCTTTGTGCACCGGCATCTGCAGCTGTTCCTGGACGGACTGCACACCCCGGCGCACTCGGAACTACCCGGAAAGTCCGTGACCTTGGAGGATCTGCAGCACCGGCCGTGACAGTGACATAAATCGCACCCGGTCGATCCCGGAGCACCGCTTATTCCGCGCACGTTCACACGTCTTCCCTTCGTGCGTCGTCGCCTCTCGCTACGTCTTACCCAACGGCTCGTGCCGGTCTGACCAGGACCGGCCCCTTACGTCCCATTTCTCACTCTCCGCACCGCTAGGTAGGCCCATCCATGCCTGAAACGGCTAAATTCGTGGATCCCCGGCGCTGGAAAGCGCTGATATTCATCGCCCTCGCCCAGCTGATGGTCGTGCTCGACGCGACCATCGTGAACATCGCGCTGCCCAGCGCCCAGGCCGATCTCGGCATCTCCGACGGCAACCGGCAGTGGGTCATCACCGCCTACGCCCTCGCCTTCGGCGGACTGCTGCTGTTCGGCGGCCGGATCGCCGACCTGTGGGGACGCAAGCAGACCTTCATCGTCGGTCTGATCGGCTTCGCCGCCGCCTCGGCCGTCGGCGGTGCCGCGCTGAACACCGGCATGCTGCTGGGCGCGCGTGCCCTCCAGGGTGTGTTCGGCGCGCTGCTCGCCCCCTCCGCGCTCTCGCTGCTCGCGGTGATGTTCACCGACCCCAAGGAGCGCGCCAAGGCGTTCGGTGTCTTCGGTGCCATCGCCGGTGGTGGCGGCGCCGTCGGTCTGATCCTCGGTGGTGTGCTCACCGAGTACATGGACTGGCGCTGGACCTTCTTCGTGAACATCCCGTTCGCCATCATCGCCGCGATCGGCGCGGTCGCCGTGATCCGCGAGCCGGTGGAGAGCCACAACTCGTCCCGGCTGGACGTCCCCGGCGTGATCCTGGCCACCACCGGTCTGGTCTCGCTGGTCTACGGCTTCACCCGCGCCGAGTCCGACGGCTGGTCCGCGGGCCCGACCATCGGTCTGTTCGTCGCCGCGGCCGTGCTGCTGCTGGCCTTCGTGGTCGTCGAGTCGCGGGTGAAGGCGCCGCTGCTGCCGCTGCGCGTGGTCGCCGACCGCAACCGCGGCGGTGTCTACGCCTCGCTGGCCCTCGCCATCATCGGCATGTTCGGTCTGTTCCTCTTCCTCACCTACTACATGCAGGTCGTGAAGGGGTACAGCCCGGTCAGGACCGGCTTCGCCTTCCTGCCGATGGTCGCGGGCATGATCACCGGGTCGACGCAGATCGGTGCCCGGCTGATGACCCGCGTCCCGGCGCGGCTGCTGATGGGGCCGGGCTTCCTGGTCGCCTCGGTCGGCATGCTGCTGCTGACCCAGATCGGCCTGGACACCTCGTACCCGGCGCTGATCCTGCCCGGGTTCCTGCTGCTCGGCCTCGGTATGGGTACCGCCTTCATGCCGGCGATGAGCCTGGCCACGCATGGTGTCGAGCCGCGTGACGCGGGTGTCGCCTCGGCGATGGTCAACACCTCGCAGCAGGTCGGCGGCGCCATCGGCACCGCGCTGCTGAACACGATCGCGGCGAGCGCCACCACCGAGTACGCCAAGTCGCATGCGGCGGGAGCCCCTTCCCGCACGGCATTGCAGCTGCAGTCGATGGTGCACGGCTACACCGCCGCCATCTGGTGGGCGGTCGGCATCCTGGTACTGGCCGCGGTCATCGCCATCACGTTCATCAACGCCGGACAGCCGGAGGGCGGCGGCGCGGTCGCCGGCTCCGGTGACGGTGCGGCGGAGGACGCTGTTCCGGTGATGGCGCACTGATGCGCTGAGGCCTGCTGGTTGGGCTGTTGTTCCTGGGCGGTCCTTCCTGGACTGTCGTTCCTGGGCGGTCCTGTGTCAGACGAAGGCCCCGCTTCTCCTCGAGCATCGAGGAGAAGCGGGGCCTTTGTGCGCGGCCGGTTGGTCCCGGTGGCGTCAGCGCAGCCAGGGGAGGTCGGCGCCCGCCGGCTGGAGGCCGTCCGCGATGATCCGGCATGCGGTGCCGAACTGCTCGACCTGTTCGGGGGTGAGCCGGTCGAAGATGGCCGTCCGTACGGCGGTGACATGGCCGGGGGCGGTGTCCTGCAGCACCTTGAGCCCCTTGTCGGTCAGGACCGCGTTCTGTCCGCGCTTGTCGTCGGGGCAGTCCTCGCGCCGGACCCAGCCGTCCTTCTCCATGCGCGCGACGGCATGGGACAGCCGAGAGCGGGTGATCTTGGCGGCCTCGGCCAGTTCGGTCATCCGCATCCGGTGGCGCGGTGCCCAGGAGAGCTTCACCAGCAGGCCGTAGTAGACGTGGGGCATGCCCGCGTCACGCTGCAACTGGCGGTCGAGGTGGTCCTCCAGGAGCATGCTCGCCTGGACATACGCCTGCCAGCTGCGCTGTTCGTCTTCGGTCAGCCAACGCGGCTCGTCGGCGTCTGAGGGGGTTTTCATGGCGTCGTCCACGCGTCCATTCTAGGGAATTCTCTTTGAATCTTAAATAACTGTGCGCTACAGTGATAACTAGATGCTTGAGACTTCAAGCATCTAGGCGAGCTCTGTCGACTGACGAGGAGTCCTCATGTCCGCGCTCGACGGGCGCATGCCCGCGCTCTATCTCAGCCATGGTGCTCCGCCGCTCGCCGACGATCCGGTCTGGCCGGGACAGCTCGCCGCCTGGGCCGTCGGCCTGCCCCGACCCAACGCCATTCTCATGATCTCCGCTCACTGGGAAGAGGCCCCGCTGGCGATCGGCGCCACCCAGCAGGTGCCTCTGGTCTATGACTTCTGGGGCTTCCCTCAGCACTATTACCAGGTGCGGTACGCCGCGCCGGGCGCCCCCGAGCTCGCCGAGCGGATCCGCAAGACGCTGCGCACGGCGGGTACCCCGGTACAGGACATCCCCGACCGGGGGCTGGACCATGGGGCCTATGTGCCCCTGGTCGAGATGTATCCGGAGGCCGACATCCCGGTTCTCCAGGTCTCGATGCCGACCCTCGACCCGCGGAGGCTGATGGAGATCGGCCGGAAGCTGGCACCGCTGCGGGACGAAGGCGTCCTGATCGTCGGCAGCGGCTTCTTCACCCACAACCTGGCCGCGCTACGGCAGTCGGGCCCGATGCCGCCCAGTTGGTCGGCCGAGTTCGACGACTGGGGGCAGCAGGCCCTGGACGCGCGGGACATCGACGCGCTGCTGGACTTCGAGCACACGGCCCCGGCGGCGGGGCTCGCCCATCCGCGCACCGAACACTTCGCGCCGTTGTTCGTCACGCTGGGCGCGGCGGAGGCGGAGCTGGGCGGCCAGCGGAGTGTGATCGACGGGTTCTGGATGGGGCTGGCGAAGCGGTCGTTGCAGTTCGGATGAGTTCGTGTGAGTTACGGGTGAGTTTGGGCAAGTTCGTGTGAGTTCGGTGAGGGGGCGGGGGCGGCTCGGTGGGGTGTGGCCGAGGGAGTACGGCCCGGCTGGGGCTCCTGAGTCAGAGCACCGGGTCGATCATCGCGCAGGCGTGCAGTGCGGCGGCCAGGGCCGTCGGATCCGTGCCCCGGGCGACATCGAGCGCGGTGTCGGTCAGCTTGATGGCGTGCTCATCGCCGTGCGCGGCGGCGTGGGCGAAGACCTCCTCGGGGGTGACGCCCTCCCCGTCCACGGACGGCAGCCGGTCGGCCGGGAGCGGCTCCCGCGGCGCGTACACCGCCGTGACCGCGGCGCTCGCCGCCCATGCCGCGTCCAGGCTCGGCGCCCACAGCTCGCGCGGCAACGCGGGCAGGACGCGCAGGACGGCGTTGGGCGCGGTCGCGGCGTGGACCAGCATGATCGGTTCGCCGTGGCCGTGGGTGGCGTAGCGGTGCGTCGCGGCCCGTACGAGCTCGGTCAGCCGTCGGCGCGCCTCCTCGGGCTGGTCGGGGAGGCCGGCGAGGCCGTCGGGGCCGGGGTCGGGCGCGGTGCCGGTCGTCCGACTGGGCTGCGGGGTGGTGGGCGGCCAGGTGGGGAAGGCGGTGAGCCGGACCAGCCGTTCCCGTATGCCACCGCTCTGGTCGGCGATCGGCTCCACGGCGGCCAGCGCGTCGGCCGCCGACCCGGAGGCGGGGCCCGGCTGCTGGCGGAGCGGCGGCAGCGGGGCGTGGCGGGCGGCCCAGTAGCCGAGGGCGTGGGCCAGCTCGGCGGTGCGGGGAGCGGCCGTCGTGTCCGGGTCGTCCAGCAGGGTCCGTACGGCGTGGCCGACGCGGATCGCCGGATGTGTCGCGCCGCCGGCGATGCCCGGCAGCAGCCGCGGCCACCACACGGCGAGCACGTCCTGCCAGGAGTGGTCGGCGAGTTCCCGGTCGAAGTAGTCGGGCCAGTCGGCGAGCCGGCGTGGATCGCCGAGCGCCTCGTGCCAGTTCTCCTCGGTGATCGCGGCGTACGAGCGCGGCATCTCCTCCAGCTTTTCGCGATACCGGTCCAGCCAGCGGTGCACGGTGCGCCCCTGGCCGTGGCGCACCAGTGCCTCCACGGCCATCGGCGCGTGATTGCTCAGCCATCCGTGACGCTCGGGGCCGGAGGCGTGCAGTCGTTCGAGGGCTTCGTCGAGAGTTCCACTCGTGTCGTCTGTCATGACCTCACGCTAGGGAGGGCCGGACGGCCCCGGAACGGACCGGGGACGGAAGCGTGCGGGGACCAACGACCTAAGCCGGGCCGGGCCCGAGCGCTGCTCGCTGGGGGCTGAGGGCTGAGGACTGGGGGCTGAGAGCTGGGGCTGAGGGGCTGGGGGCTACTCCCGAGGGTGTTCCGCCCATACGTGGAAGACGTAGAACGACATGCCCAGCATCACGAGCCCCGCCCCCAACCCGATCCCCGAGGACCGGTACACCGAGCCTCCGCTCACGGAGTGCAGAAAGCCGAGCGCACAGCCGAGGACCGTCCCGTAGAGCACGGCCCGGATCTCCGGCATCAGGCCCGGCGTCATCCTGCCGAGGGCGTAGCAGAGCGCCCCGACCACCGCCGCCGACACCACGCCGAAGATGGCGGCAGTGGGGATGGTGGAGCCCTGGTTGTGGGCCACGAACATCACCCAGCCGCCGTAGAGCACCGCCAGAACGGCCGGGACGCCCCAGGAGGCGGAGGGGTGCAGCTGGAGAGGGAGCCGTGGATGGCGGTGGTGGCGCACGGGGGCTGTGGGGGCAGTGGGGGCTGTGGGGGCATTCATGGCGGAACCTCCTCGTCGCCGCGTCCACGCCCTGGCTGTCACTTTCCAGCGCACACCCATGCGGAGGGCCGGGCAACCCGGCGCGATGGGCCGTACGGGCAACCGGCGGCCCGCGAGATTCGTCTTGACAGATGAGAGAAGGGCGGGAAAGCCGTAGCGGGCGACCGCATAGGGGGTCTGACCTGCGCTTCCCGGTGTCTCGGCGGTGTGCTGACCCGCGTGTGGCTGGACAGGATACTGCATGATCGTAAAAACGTGGGGGCCTGATGGGAATTCTGTCCTGATTCCAGTCGTTGTTTCCTTCGGACGGGGCACCCGACACCGGAGAGTCCGTCCATAGTCCGCGCCCGATCCATCTGTAAGGGAGCACGCATGGCAACCCGTGCCGTCGCCCGTAATCAGTCCGCCGCCGGTGGTGGCGCTGATGGGGCCAACAGTGTTCGCGCCTCAGGCGGGGAGATCGCCGATCGCGACCTGGTCGGCATGTATCTCGACGAGATCGCTCGTACCCCGTTGCTGGACGCGGCTAAGGAGGTCGAGCTTTCTCAGTCCATCGAAGCGGGGGTGTATGCCCAGCAGATCCTGGACGGGGAGGTTGAGGACACCCCTGCCGCAGGTGCGAGCCGCGAGGAGCTGGAGGCGATAGCCGCCGAAGGTGCCCGCGCCAAGGACATCTTCATTCGCTCCAATCTGCGCCTCGTCGTGGCTGTGGCGCGCCGCTATCCGCGCAGTGGGCTGCCGTTGCTCGACCTGATCCAGGAGGGCAACGCGGGTCTGGTGCGCGCGGTGGAGAAGTTCGACTACACGAAGGGCTTCAAGTTCTCGACCTATGCCACGTGGTGGATCCGTCAGGCCATCACGCGCTCGATCGCGGATCAGTCACGTACGATCCGGCTGCCCGTCCACCTGGTCGAGGAGCTCGGCCGGATCCGCCGGGTGCAGCGGGAGTTCAACCGTGAGCACGGCCGCGAGCCGGAGCACGCCGAGATCGCCGAGGAGCTCGGCTCCACGATGGAGCGGGTCTCGGATGTGCTCGACTGGGCCCGCGACCCGGTCAGTCTGAACATGTCGGTCGACGACGAAGGGGAGACCCAGTTCGGCGATCTGCTGGAGGACACCTCGGCCGTCTCGCCCGAGCAGTCGGTGATGACGCTGCTGCGCAGCGAGGAGCTGGAGGATCTGATCGGCCGCCTCGACGACCGCACCGCCTCCATCATCAAGGCGCGGTACGGCATCGACGACGGCAGGGAGCGCACCCTGACCGAGGTCGGCAAGCAGCATGGCCTCACGCGTGAGCGGATCCGCCAGATCGAGAAGCACGCATTGCTTGAGCTGAAGAAGATGGCCCGCCAGACCGGTTTCGACGCAGCGGCTTGAGTTCGCAGGCCAGCAGTCCCCAGCCACCAGACCCCCTTGAACCCCTAGACCGAGCCCCGGCGCCTCCCCCCCCTGGCGTCGGGGCTCGCTTCTGTCTGTCCGTTGGGGTCTGGGGATGGAGGAGCGATGGGGGTGGAGGGGCGGCCGTGGGGATGGAGGAGCGACCGTGGGGATGGAGGGGCGACCGGTCAGACGGCGAAGCCGCCGTCCACGGCGATCGACGCGCCAGTGATGTAGCGGCCGCTGTCGCCCGCGAGATGGGCCACGGTCGCCGCGATCTCCGTGGTGCGGCCGTAGCGCCCGAGGGCGGTGAAGCCGCTCTGGAAGGCGGCGTTCTCGCCGTCGGCCGGGTTCATATCGGTGTCCACGGGGCCGGGGTGGATCAGATTGGCGGTGATTCCGCGCGGGCCGAGCTCACGAGCCAGGGCCTTGGTGAGGCCGGTGAGCGCGGTCTTGCTGGTCGCGTAGAGGCTGCCGCCGGGGAAGGCGACGCGCTCCGCCATACAGCTGCCGATGCTGATGATCCGCCCGCCGTCGGCCATATGCGCGGTGGCCGCCTGCGCCAGGAGGAACGGCGCCCGGACATTCACGGCGAGCACCCGGTCCACATCGTCCAGCGACAGCTCGGCGATGGGGCCGAGGACCCCGACGCCCGCGTTGTTGACCAGGATGTCCAGACGGCCGAACTCGGCGGCCGTCCCTTCCACGGTGGCCCGCACCGCCTGCGCGTCGATGCCGTCGGCCTGCACGGCCCAGGCGCGGCGGCCGAGCGCCTTGATCCGGTCGACGACATCCGCCGCGCGTTCGGCCTGGCTGTGGTAGGTCAGGGCGACGTCGGCACCCTCCTCGGCGAGCCGGATCGCCACGGCCTCGCCGATGCCCCGGCTGCCGCCGGTGACCAGGGCCGCCTTGCCGTCGAGTGTCATGCCTTCTCCTCTATTTCTTGTGGTCCTGGTATGTGGTAAAAATTCCGCTCTGCGGTGGTCCCGGGGGACATGACTAGATCCTGGCCGGGCGGGCCACGGAAGTCCGGCGGGATTCGGACGGTGCGCTGGGGCGATGGGCGGGCAGCCAGGGGCGGGTCAGCCCGGGCTGAGGCATTGAGCCACGAAATATGCCCGGTCGGGTTTGTTTGATGCCCGAGTCTGTTTACTTTCCTGCATCGCCCACGTAACCTGGCCGCGAAATCACAGGTTCGGGCATGGAAGGGACGTAAACCCACATGTACGCACCGGAGCGTCAGCAGGAGATTCTCCGGCTCGCTCGCGAGAGCGGGCGGGTGGATGTCCTGTCCCTCGCCGAGGAGTTCCAGGTCACCGCCGAGACCGTACGGCGTGATCTGCGCGCCCTCGACCGGGCGGGGCTCGTCCGCCGTGTGCACGGGGGCGCCATCCCGGCCGGACGGCTGGACTTCGAGCCCGATCTCGCCGAGCGCGAGTCCACCGCCGCCGATGAGAAGGACCGGATCGCGCGGGCCGCCATCGCCGAGCTGCCGTCCGACGGCAGCGTGATCATCGACGCGGGATCGACGGCGGCCCGGTTCGCCGCCGCCCTCCCGCTGGAGGCCAAGCTCACCGTCGTCACCCACGCCCTGCCGGTCGCCGCCCGCCTCGCCGACCACCCCGGTATCGCGCTGCACCTCGTCGGCGGGCGGGTCCGCCATCGCACCCGGGCCGCCGTGGACGCATGGGCGCTGCGCGGCTACGGCGAGATCAAGGCCGATGTGGTCTTCCTCGCCACCAACGGATTCTCACTGGACGGCGGGCTCACCACACCCGATCTCGCGGAGGGCGCCGTCAAGGGCGCCATGATCGCGGCGGCCCGGCGGGTGGTGCTGCTCGCGGACTCCGCCAAGTTCGGCCGGGAGCACTTCGCCCGGTTCGGCGGCCTGGACGATGTCGATCTGCTCATCACGGACGCCGGGCTCAGCCCCCAGGACGCCCTGGCCATCGAGCGCCGGGGCACGGAAGTGGCACGCGCATGATTCTCACCGTCACCCCCAACCCCAGCCTGGACCGTACGTACGAGATCCCCGCGCTGGAGCGCGGCGCCGTGCTGCGGGCCACGGCCGACCGGGTCGACCCCGGCGGGAAGGGCGTCAATGTCTCGCGCGCCGTGGCCGCCGCGGGGCAGCGCACGGTGGCCGTGGTGCCGCTCGGCGGACCGGAGGGCGCCCTGCTCGCCCGGCTGCTGGAGGAGCTGGGTATCGAGGCGGCGGGTGTGCCCGTGGCGGGCTCGACCCGGGTCAACATCTCCGTGGCCGAACCGGACGGCACCCTCACCAAGCTCAACGCGAGCGGGCCCGAACTGAGCGACGCCGAGGCCGAGGCGGTGCTGGAGGCCGTCCGGACGAGGGTCGAGAGCGCCGACTGGATCGCCTGCTGCGGCAGCCTGCCCCGGGGGCTCGCGCCCGAGTGGTACGCCGAGCTGGTGGCGCGGGCCCACCGGGCGGGCGCCCGGATCGCCCTGGACACCTCCGGCCCCTCGCTGACCGCCGCCCTGCGTGAGCGCCCCGATGTGGTGAAGCCCAACGCCGAGGAACTGGCCCAGGCTGTGGGCCGTCCGCTGGTCACCGTGGGCGAGGCGGTCAAGGCGGCCGAGGAACTGCGCGGGCTGGGCGCCCGCGCCGTACTCGCCAGCCTGGGCGCCGACGGCCAACTGCTGGTCGACGAGACCGGCGCGTACTTCGGCACCGCCCGGGTCACCGCGGTGCGCAGCAACGTCGGCGCGGGCGACGCCTCGCTCGCCGGATTCCTCGCGGCGGGCGGCTCCGGGCCCGCCGCACTCGCCTCGGCCGTGGCCCATGGAGCGGCCGCGGTGCAGTTGCCGGGCAGCGCCATGCCGACCCCGGCCGACCTCGACCCGTCCGCCGTGGTCACCACGGCGGACATCCCGCTGGACCGTGTGCTCAAGGAGCCCGCGTGACCGGCCGACCCCACTCCCACCCCCCAGTCCCCACTCCGTCCGCCCGCCTCCCCCAGGGCGGCACCGCACACAAGGGAGCCGCGAGATGAGTGAGCTGATCACCGCGGATCTGGTCGACCTTGACCTGTCCGCCGACACCAAGGAAGCCGCCGCCCGGTCGCTCGCCGAACGCATGGTCGAGGCCGGCCGGGTCACCGACCTCGACGGCTTTCTCGCCGATGTGGCGGCGCGCGAGGAGCAGATGCCGACCGGCCTGGACGGCGGCATCGGCATACCCCACTGCCGCAGCGCCCATGTCACCGAGCCGACCCTGGCCTTCGGGCGCAGCGCGGCCCGGATCGACTTCGGCGCGGCGGATGGACCGGCCGATCTGATCTTCCTGATCGCCGCCCCGGCGGGCGCGGACAGCGACCATCTGACGATCCTGTCGAGCCTTGCGCGGCAGCTGATGAACGCCGACTTCACCGATGCGCTGCGCTCGGCCGACCAGCCCGAACAGGTGGCCGCCCTGATCCGCGGCGAGCAGCCCGTCGCGGCTGAGCCTGCCGCGGCTGAGCCCGCTGCGGGTGAGCCTGCCGCTGCGGAGCCTGCTCCCGCCGAGCCTGCCGCCCCCGACTCGGCTGTGTCCTCCGACGCCTCCCAGACCGCGTCGGAGCCGGTGGCCCCCTTCCGGATCGTGGCCGTCACGTCCTGCCCCACCGGCATCGCCCACACCTATATGGCCGCCGAGTCGCTGGAGAACGCCGCTCGCGAGGCCGGGGTCGCGCTGGTGGTCGAGACCCAGGGCTCGGCCGGATTCGACAAGCTCCCCGCCGCCACCATCGCCGCCGCCGACGCGGTGGTCTTCGCGCACGATGTGGAGGTGCGGGAGAAGGCCCGCTTCGCGGGCAAGCCGACCGTGGACGTCGGGGTGAAGGCGGCCATCAACCGTCCCGCCGAGCTCATCGCCGAGGCGCGCGGGAAGGCCGCGCGGGGCGAGATCGCCGCACCGGCCGACGGCGCGGCGGAGGGCTCGGCGCCGATGGACGCGGACGGTGCCGCCGGTGACCGCTTCGGCACCCGGCTGCGCAAGTGGCTGATGACGGGCGTCAGTTACATGGTCCCGTTCGTCGCGGCGGGCGGTCTGCTGATCGCGCTCGCCTTCGCGATCGGCGGCTACGAGATCGCGAGTGCCAAGTCCGTGGCGGACCACTTCGTCTGGACCGAGACCAGCAGCTGGGCGGCGCTGCTCTTCCAGATCGGCAGTGCGGCGTTCACCTTCCTGGTGCCGGTCCTTGCGGGCTATATCGCCTACGGCATGGCCGACCGGCCCGGTCTGGTCCCCGGCTTCGTGGGCGGCTACATCGCGACCACCATCAAGGCCGGATTCCTCGGCGGTCTGGTCGCGGGTCTGATCGCGGGCGCGGTCGTCATGGCCATCCAGCGGTTCAAGGTCCCGGCGTCGCTGCGCGGCATCATGCCGGTGGTGGTGATCCCGCTGGTCTCCTCCGCGATCGTCGGTGTCCTGATGTTCGTGGTGATCGGCAAGCCCATCGCCTCCGCGCAGGAGGCGATGACCGACTGGCTCAACGGCCTCTCCGGCGCCAACGCCATCGGCCTCGGTGTCCTCCTCGGCCTGATGATGTGCTTCGACCTGGGCGGCCCGGTCAACAAGGTGGCCTACGCCTTCGCGACCGGCGGTATCGCCGTGTCGGACCCCTCCACCGGAAGCCTCAAGATCATGGCCGCTGTGATGGCCGCCGGTATGGTCCCGCCCTTGGCGATGGCCCTCGCGACCACCGTGCGCGGACGGCTGTTCACCAAGACCGAGCGGGAGAACGGCAAGGCCGCCTGGGTGCTGGGTGCCTCCTTCATCAGTGAGGGCGCCATTCCGTTCGCCGCGGCGGATCCGCTGCGAGTGATCCCCTCCTCGATGGTGGGCGGTGCCGTCACCGGTGCGCTGTCGATGGCGTTCGACTGCACGCTGCGCGCCCCGCACGGCGGCATCTTCGTGGTCCCGCTGATCGGCCAGCCGTTCCTCTACCTGCTGGCCATCGTGGCGGGCACGGTGGTCTCGACCGGTCTGGTGGTCTTCCTCAAGGGGCTGCGGAAGACGGCGGAGCCGGGGGCCACCGGCCAGACGGGCGGCGGTGCTGCCACGGGCGGCACCACCGAGGACGAGTCGAAGGTGGCGGTGGCGGTCTGACCGCATCTCAGCCACCCCCTGTCGGGCCCGGCGCCCCGCCCACGTCCGTGGGCGGGGCGCCGGTCTCGGTGGGCAGACCGCGCGAGGCGTAGTAGGCGCCGAGTGCGGCCTCGCCACCCGACCCCATGGCGGTCGCGATCCGCTGGAAGCGGACCGACCGCAGATCACCGGCGGTGAAGACCCGGGGATGCTGGCTCCCGGGAGGGCAGTACCCGGACCGGTCGGTGGCCACGGCCCCGGCCGGGGGCGCCGGGGCGCTGCCCAGGTTGAGGAAGGCGAGATCGGCCGTGAGCGTCCGCCGCTCGCCCCCCACCGTCTCGACCTGGGCGGTGACCGGTGCCGAGGCGGAGACCGGTGCCGACGCGGACCCGGGCCCCAACTCCAGCCGCCGCACGGCCACCAGCTCCACCCGGGGGTCCCGCCGGATCTCCTCGGCCTTGTAGGCGTCCTCGGGCGGATAGGCCACCACAAAGCGGGCCCTGAGCTCCGGATGAGCCCGCGCGACGGTACCCAGGGGCCGGTCCGCCCCCAGGACCAGCACCGTCCGGTCGTCGATCGTGTCCGGTCGCGCCTCCCACAGCTGCGGCAGCGCCCGGCCCGCCGCGGCCCCGAGCCATCCCGCTCCCTCGGGGCCCAGCGGCCCGACCCCCGTGGCGACGACCGCATACGGAGCGGTCAGCCGCGAGCCAGGAGCCCGATCGGACCCCGCGGCCTCCGCGGTTTCCACCGGCTCCGCGGACTCCACCGGCTCGACCGTGACCTCGATGCGGTCGTCGAAGGCCTCGATCAGCGTGGCGCGGCGGCCCAGCTCCACCCGGCACAGATCGCACTGAGCCAGGTCGGCCTCGATCGCCGCCGCCAGATCCGGGCCGTTGGTGACGGTGAGGACATTGCGCACCACCGGGATGCGCCGCAACGCCCCGCACAGGGCGCCGCTCGACTCGATCAGCACCGAGCCCATTCCCACGCTCGCCGCCATCACGGCGGCGGCGCAGCCCGCCGGGCCACCGCCGACGATCAGCAGATCCGCATCCATCCGAAGCCCCCCTTCTCTTTATCGCCTCCGGCCCGCTTCTCCCGGCCGGGCCTCCGGCCCTCGCGGATTTCCGGCCGGACGCTTCCTTCCTCCGGCCCTCGCGGATCAGAGGCCGTAGAGATCGCGGTACGCGGGGAAGACACCGCCCGGGCCGTCCACGGTCTCGGCCGCGAGCACCGCCTTGACCACCGCCCGGGTCAGCACATCCGCCCCGGCGGCCAGGATCTCGTTCAGCGCACCGCTCTCCCGGTGCACCCCGAACGCCGGATCGCCGGCGTCCTCGGGGTCGCCCTCCGGTATCAGCGGGCGCCCGCAGGTGGCCAGGGCGAAGACCGTGTCACCGTCGGAGAGCAGATGTACCGGCCGGATGGCCCGCGCCAGCCCGTCGTGCGCCGTGCCCGCGAGCTTCTGCGCCTGGGCCCGGGTGAGCACGGCGTCGGTGGCGACCACGGCCAGCGTGGTGTTCAGCGGAGGCCGCACCGACGCGGCCTGCCGCCGCTCCGACTCGGCCCGCGCGGCGGCGAGCCGACGCATCGCCTCCACGTGCACGGCCGCACCGGGCCGGTGCGGCCCGCCCTCCTCCGACGACCTGTAGTGCTCCCCGTACAGCGCACCCGTACCGGGATCGACGACCGATCCCGCGGCGTTGACCACCACCAGCGCGGCCACCGTGACGCCGGACGGCAGCACCGTGGAGGCCGAACCGGTGCCGCCCTTGAGCCCACCGGCCACCGCGCCCGTGCCGGCCCCCACATTGCCCTGCGCGACCGGAGCCCCCGTTTCCGAACCGGCCGCCGCCTCGATCGCCTCGCGCCCCAGCGCGGCGTCCGGGCGCGCCCGCCAGTCGCCGCCCCGGCCCAGGTCGAAGAGGGCGGCGGTCGGGACCACCGGAACGACCTGCGCCGGATCGGGGCCGACCCGGAAGCCCCGACCGTGGTCCTCCAGCCAGGAGGCCACCCCCGAGGCGCTGTCGAGTCCGAAGGCGCTGCCGCCGGTCAGTACGACGGCGTCGACGCGCTGGACCAGATTGCGCGGATCGAGGGCATCGGTCTCCCGGGTGCCCGGCCCACCGCCGCGCACATCGACGGCGGCGACCGCACCGCCCTCGGGGGCCAGCACCACGGTCGTCCCGGTGAGCCGGCGGCCGCCGGACCGCTGGGCATGCCCCACCCGCAGTCCGCGGATATCCGTCAGGCCGTCGGCCGGACCGGTGGGAACTGATTCGGGGTTTGTCCGCTCGGCATCCATGGAAGCTATGCGTAGCACGGGAAGGCGTGGCATGGTCGAGTGGCGAGGCGCGAACCACCCCCGTATCCGCCCTTCCGCGATCACCGCCGAAGCGCACCGGACGGGATGAGGGCCTCTCATATAGAGGGCGTTCATCAGACGTTGATGGCGTGGCAGCAATCTGAGCTGTATGCCGTTCGCCCCCGTCCGAAAGAAGACCGCCGTGCCCCGTACGTCTCGGACGGAGGAGCTCCCGACACCGGCCGCCGACCCTCGGCGGGCCGCCCGGGTAGCCCTCCGCTGGATCAGCGAGCCGGACTGCACCGAGGAGCTCACCCATGCCGAGCTGCTCGACCAGGCGGCCCGGGCCGCCGCCGCGCTCACCCGGCTCGGCGTCAGCGCCGGGGACCGGGTGGCGGTCCATCTGCCGCTGGTGCCCGAGTCCGTGATCGCCACGCTCGCCTGCGGCCGGCTCGACGTCGTCCGCGCCAGCCTCCCCGTGGGGCTGCGCCCCCATGAGTTGCGCGACCGGATCAGGGAGGTCGGCGCCAAGGTCGTCATCACCGCGGACGCCGGGCAGCACGGCGGGGAGATACAGCCGCTCAAGCGGCATGTCGACCGGGCGCTGGCCGGCTGTCCCGAGGTGCGGTCCGTCCTGGTGGTCCACCGGCTGGCCTGCCCGGTGTCCTGGAGGCCCGGGCGTGACCTGTGGTGGCACGACGAGCTCGGCCGGTACACCGAGCCGCTGCCCGGGCCGTACTCTTGAGGCATGAGCACCGCCCCCGCCCCTGGACCGCGCGATCCGGCCGCCGCGCTGATCTTCGACGATCCCTTCGCGCAGCGGTCATCGGACGATACGGACCACGGGTGGGGCGAGCGGGTTCCCGGCGGCGACAGTGCCGACGATGCCGCTGATCTGGCCCGGTTCCTCGACGAGAAGCCGCCCCACCACCTCTGACGGGTTCCTAGGCGCTGGAGCCGCTGCCGCCACCGTCGCGGGCGGTGGCGCGCTGTGCCACCAGCTCGTCGCGGATCTCGCGCAGCAGAATGATCTCCTCGGCGTCCGCGACGGCCTGCTCCTCCTCCGCCTTCGCCTCCTTGGCGGCCTTCCGCGCCAGATAGCGCGACATCGGCAGCACCATCAGGAAGTACACCACCGCCGCGGTGATCAGGAAGGTCAGCACGGCGGAGAGCACGCTTCCCCAGAGGATCGGGATGCCGTGGACGATATCGCCCGTGGCGTTGGTCTCGCAGGGCGCCTTGAGACAGGAGCGGTACTTCTCGAGGTCCTTCGTGCCGAAGGCTCCGACTATGGGGTTGATGAGGCCCTTCACTATCGAGTTCACGACGGCGGTGAAGGCGGCTCCGATGACGACCGCGACGGCCAGATCGATCACATTGCCGCGCATCAGGAAGGCTTTGAACCCTTCCATGACGCTCTTCTTCTCCTCGGTCACCTTCTCCTGGCTCAACCCACTGCCTCTCTTTCGCCGCGTCGGTGCTTGAGCGGACGGTTCCGCAACCTACACCCGCAGGTGAGAGGGGCATCAGGGGAGCCGGTGGAGTCAGCAGCGGCATAGCGTCACCGCCAGTCGGGAGTCGGCAGCGGCCCCGGCCAGCACGGTGGCGTCCGCTCGCGACACCGTCAGCACCACCAGCGCCCCGCCGCCGATCGCCGCGCCGTCGAGCGCCCCGCCGCCGTCCAGTGCCCCGTCGCCGCTCGCATCCGCGTCCGGATCGGGCCCCGGTGCGCCGCCGTCGGCTCGGCCGTCCGTCGCGCGGGCGCTCCGCGCCCCCGGCACATCGGCCACCCGGACCCCACGCGCGACCACCCGGGCCGCCGTTCCGGACGACCGGGTCCGTGCGGCGTCCGGAAGCGGTGTGGCCAGCACATCCACCCGGTCGCCGGGGTGCAGCAGCCCTACCGCCGCCGCGTCGGCGATCCGGACCGGCGCCGAGACCATCGCGGGGCGCGGGCCGCCCCGCCGTTCCTCACCCGCGGGCGCGGGCGCCCGGGAGGACACCGCGTCCGTGTGCCCCCGGCCGGACGGTGCGGCGGCCGCGAGTGCGGCGGCTGTCAGCGCCAGCCCGGCCGCCATCGCACGGCGGCGTCGCCGCACGGACCGCCGCAGCCCGAATCCGCCGGTGCGTCCGGTGCGCACCGGATCGAAGCGGGGCACCGCGCGGGCCGGGGGAGCGGAGCGGGGTAACGCGAGGGTGGGGGACGGATGGGACATGGCACATCACCGCCTGCCGTGAGGGTCCGGGTGCTTCTGGCTCCCTCACCATGCCCGTCCCCGCCCGATCCCGCTCGGGCCTGTGGACGGCCACCGGCCTGTGGAAAGCTCGGCCACCCGCGCGAGCGACACCCGCTCCCGCGCCGCGCCTACGGAAGCTCGATCCCCAGGTCCCAGCCGTCGTGGGCGTGGGTGCACAGGCAGTCCCGGCCGGAGGTCTCCGGGAGCCTGCCCACCGCGTCGAAGAGCACCTCGCGCAGTCGGCCCACGTTCTCCCCGAAGACCTTCAGCACCTCGGTGTGGGTGACGCCCTCGCCGGTCTCAACTCCCGCGTCCAGATCGGTGACCAGCGTCAACGAGGTGTAGCAGAGGCCCAGTTCACGGGCGAGCACCGCCTCCGGGTGGCCCGTCATGCCGACCACCGACCAGCCCTGCGCCGCATGCCAGCGCGATTCTGCGCGGGTGGAGAAGCGCGGTCCCTCGATCACGCACATCGTCCCGCCGTCCACCGGCTCCCAGCCGCGTCCGCGCGCCGCGTCCACGGCCGCCCTCCGGCCCACCGGGCAGTACGGGTCGGCGAATGTGGTGTGCACCACATTCGGGATCCGGCCGTCCGTCAGCTGCTCGCCGTCGAAATAGGTCTGTGTACGCCCCTTCGTGCGGTCCACCAGCTGGTCCGGGACGAGCAGAGTGCCGGGTCCGTACTCCGGCTGCAGTCCGCCGACCGCGCACGGGCCGAAGACCTGTCGCACCCCGAGCGAGCGCAGGGCCCAGAGATTGGCGCGGTAGTTGATGCGGTGCGGCGGCAGATGGTGCTTGCGGCCGTGCCGCGGGAGGAAGGCGACCTGTCGCCCCTCGATGTCGCCGAGGACGAGCGAGTCGCTCGGCGCCCCATAGGGAGTCTCCACGGTGATCTCGGTCACGTCGTCGAGGAACGTGTAGAACCCCGATCCCCCGATGACCCCTATGTCTGCTTGCCTGCTGGTCTCGACCATGTGATCACCCTAGCCACCCGCGCCCACGCGAACGACACCCCGCCGTCTCCCGGGGGAGGCGGCGGGGTGTCGTTGAAGCCGAAGAACCAGGCGGCCGGATCAGGCGGCCGAGCTCGACGTCGAGGGCGACGAAGACGACGAGGATGAGGTCGACGACGAGGACGTCGAGGACGAGGAAGACGAGTCCGAGGACGAGGAAGAGGACGAAGGGGACGACGAGTCGGAGCTGTCGCTCTTCGCCGCCGGCTTGCTGGAGCCGCCGCTCGCGCCGCTTGAGGAGGAGCGGCTGTCGTTCCGGTAGAAGCCGGAGCCCTTGAACACGATGCCGACCGCCGAGAACACCTTCTTCAGGCGTCCCGTGCAGTTGGGGCACTCGGTGAGCGCGTCGTCGCTGAACTTCTGCACCGCCTCGAGGCCCTCGCCGCACTCGGTGCACTGGTACTGGTAGGTCGGCACGTTCTTCCTCCTGGCACTCTCACTCGATGAGTGCTAACGACGCTCCATAGTGCAGTATTCCCGCCCGTCAGTCCACTGGGACGAGACATACGGTGATCGAACACACCGCCCGAGGCGGCCTCCGGCGGGCCCTCTCAACCCGCTCCCGTGCCCAGCCAGCCCGCCAGTTTGCCGCCCCGGCCAACCGCCCGCAGCCGCCGCTCAGCCGCGTCGCGCACCGGGTCCGTGGCCACCACCAGCAGCTCGTCGCCGCGCCGCAGCACCGTGGAGGGCAGCGGTACGAAGCTGGTCTCGTCCCGGACCACCAGGGTGACCGCGGCCCCCGGGGGCAGCCGTAGCTCGCCGACCTCGACGCCGTGCATCTTGGACGACTGGGGGATCGACACCGACAGCAGATGGCCGCGCAGCCGCTCCAGTGGCGCCGACTCGATGCCCAGGTCGGCCGGTTCGGGTTCCTCGAGCCGCAGCCGGGGGGCGAGCCAGGGCAGCGTCGGCCCCTGGACCAGGGTGTAGACGATCACCAGCACGAAGACGATGTTGAAGATCCGGCGGCTGTCGGGCACATCGCTGACCATCGGAATGGTCGCCAGCACGATCGGCACCGCCCCGCGCAGTCCGGCCCAGGACAGCAGTGCCTTCTCCCGCCAGGGCAGCCGGAACGGCGCCGTGCTGACCAGGACCGACACCGGACGGGCCACCACGGTCAGCACCAGCCCCACCACGAGGGCGGGCAGGATGTCATCGCCCAGTTCATGCGGGGTGACCAGCAGCCCCAGCAGGACGAACATCCCGATCTGGGCGAGCCAGCCCAGCCCCTCGGCGAAGCCGCGCGTCGCCGGCCAGTGCGGCAGCCGTGCGTTGCCCATGATGAGCGAGGCGAGGTAGACGGCGAGGAAGCCGGACCCGTGCGCCAGCGAACCCTCCGCGTAGGCGGTCACCGCGATGGCGATCACCGCGATCGGGTACAGACCCGAGGCGGGCAGCGCCACATGCCGCAGGCCGTAGGCGCCCAGCCAGCCGACCGCGATGCCGATCACCGCGCCGATCGCCAGTTCCAGGGCGATCGTGCCGATCAGTGAGTACCAGGACTCCATGGGGCCCTGGCTGGAGAAGGCGACCACCAGGATCACCACAGGGGCGTCGTTGAAGCCCGACTCGGCCTCCAGGACGCCGGTGAGCCGCTTGGGCAGCGGCACCGTGCGCAGTACCGAGAAGACCGCCGCCGCGTCCGTGGAGGACACCACCGCGCCGATGATCAGCGCCTGCCGCCAGTCCAGTCCCACCACGTAGTGCCCCGCCGCCGCGGTGATCCCCACGCTCACCGCGACGCCCACGGTGGACAGGACGGCGGCCGCCGGCAGGGCGGGCTTGATCTCGCCCCACTTCGTGCCCAGACCGCCTTCGGCCAGGATGACGACCAGCGCGGCGTAGCCGAGGATCTGCGTCAGCTCGGCGTCGTTGAAGGTGACGCCGATCCCGTCCGTGCCGATGGCGACACCGATCCCGAGATAGATCAGCAGCGTGGGCAGTCCACTGCGCGATGACACCCTTACGGCCGCCACCGCGAAGAGCAGGACGAGGGAGCAGATCAACAGCAGCTCATTGAGGTGGTGGACAGTCAGGGGCCGACCCTTTCTCGCGGGAGCGGAGGGAACGCTGCGAAGGGGTCCCCACCGACCGGAACTTCATTGCCTTACCTAACATTTTACGGGATCTTGACGCGAGCCTCCCACGAGAAGGCTTCACCGAGGTGTAGGAGCCCGGGCGGTGGCCGGTGCAGGGCGTCAGTCATGACTCCGCGTAGGGGCGGCGACAGCGCTGCGCCTATGGTTGCTCCAGCACTCCAGGTTCACCCTGCCCCTCGAAGGACAGCGATGCCCGCCAACACAACCGGCTCTTCTCCCAAAAAGAAGAAGAGCCGACGTCTCCGCCTGATCGTGATCGCAGTCGTGCTGCTGCTCGTCGGGGGCGTCGGCTACGGCGCGTACTGGAGCATCAGTACAGTTCGAGCCTCATTCCCGGAGACCACGGGATCGCTGCAGCTGAAGGGGTTGTCCGGCCCCGTGCAGGTCAAACGTGACGGCTACGGGATACCTCAGATCTACGCCGGCACCCCCGAGGACCTCTTCCGCGCCCAGGGGTTCGTCCAGGCCCAGGACCGCTTCTGGGAGATGGACGTCCGCCGCCATATGACCGCGGGCCGGCTCTCGGAGATGTTCGGTTCCGGCCAGGTGGAGACCGACGCGTTCCTGCGCACCATGGGCTGGCACCGGGTCGCCAAGCAGGAGTACGACACCAAGGTGTCGGCCGCCACCAAGAAGTATCTGCGGGCCTACTCCGACGGCGTCAACGCCTACCTCAAGGACCACCAAGGCGACGCGCTGTCCGTCGAGTACGCGGCCCTGGACTTCAAGAACGACGGCTACAAGCCCGAGAAGTGGACCCCGGTCGACTCGTTGGCGTGGCTGAAGGCGATGGCCTGGGACCTGCGCGGCAACATGCAGGACGAGGTGGACCGCGCCCTGGCCTCCAACCGGCTCAGCGCCAAGCAGATAGACGAGCTCTACCCGTCCTACCCGTACAGCCGGAACAAGCCGATCGTCCAGGGCGGCGCCGTCAACGAGGTCACGGACGAGTTCGACCCCAAGGGCACCCCGGCCGGCTCCACGAGCGGTACGGGTGGCACCGGCTCGGTGGACGGAGGGGCCACCGGAGCCGCTCAGGGGCTGCAGACGCAGCTGTCCTCGCTCTCCAAGACCCTGGACGACGTTCCGGCGCTGCTGGGCCCGAACGGGACCGGTATCGGCTCCAACTCGTGGGTGGTCTCCGGCAAGTACACGACCACCGGCAAGCCGCTGCTCGCCAACGATCCGCACCTGGCGCCCCAGCTGCCGTCCGTCTGGTACCAGATGGGGCTGCACTGCAAGCAGGTCAGCAGCGCGTGTCCGTACGACACCGCGGGCTTCACCTTCGCGGGTCTGCCCGGTGTCGTCATAGGTCACAACCAGGACATCAGCTGGGGCATGACCAACCTCGGCGCCGACGTCAGTGACCTGTACCTGGAGAAGGTCACCTCCGACGGCTATCTCTACGACGGCAAGCAGGTTCCGTTCACCACCCGCGAGGAGACCATCAAGGTCGCGGGCGGCGCGAGCCGTAAGATCACCGTCCGCACCACCAACAACGGCCCGATCGTCTCCGACCGTGACGACGAGCTCACCGGCGTCGGTAAGAGCGCCCCGGTGGGCACCGGCGCCGATGACGTGGCCCCCGACCGCGGCGACGGCTACGCGGTGGCGCTGAAGTGGACCGCGCTGACCCCGTCCAACACCATGGACTCGGTCTTCAGGCTCAACACCGCCAAGAACTTCAGCGACTTCCGCAAGGCGGCCCGCGACTTCGCGGTCCCCTCCCAGAACCTCATCTACGCCGACACCAAGGGCAACATCGGCTATCAGGCGCCCGGCCAGATCCCGGTGCGCTCCGAGGGTGACGGCCGCTACCCGGCGCCCGGCTGGGACTCGCGCTACAAGTGGAGCAAGTACATCCCGCAGTCGGCGCTGCCCTGGGAGCTCAACCCGGATCGCGGCTATATCGTCACCGCCAACCAGGCCGTCATAGACAAGAAGAACTACCCGTATCTGCTGACCGACGACTGGGGCTACGGCGCGCGGAGCCAGCGCATCACCGACCTCATCGAGTCGAAGGTCAAGGATGGCGGGAAGATCTCCACGGACGACATGCAGTCCCTGCAGATGGACAACAGCAGCGAGATCGCCAAGCTGCTGACGCCCTATCTGCTGAAGATCGACGTCAAGGACGACTACGTAGGCCAGGCCCAGAAGCTGTTGGAGAGCTGGGACTACACCCAGGACTCGGACTCGGCGGCCGCCGCCTACTTCAACGCCGTCTGGCGCAACACCCTCAAGCTGGCCTTCGGCGACAAGCTCCCCAAGGAGCTGCGGGTCAAGGGGGAGTGCCTGCGGGTGCGCCCGGCCGACGACTCGGGCCCGCTGGAGGATCTGAACGGCAACGCCCGGCTGGTGCGTGAATGCGGTAAGCGCGACCCCGACATGGCCCAGCCCGACGGCGGCGACCGCTGGTACGAGGTCCTGCGCAAGATCATCAAGGACCCGAAGAACGACTGGTGGAAGACGGCGGGCACCCGCAACAAGCCCGGCGCCACCAACCGTGACGAGTTGCTGGGGCAGGCCATGCGGGCCGCGCGCTCGGAGCTCACCGCCAAGCTGGGCAAGGACATCAACAGCTGGAGCTGGGGCCGGCTGCACCGGCTGACGCTGAAGAACCAGACCCTGGGCACCGACGGTCCCGGCGTGGTGCAGTGGCTCCTCAACCGGGGCCCGTGGAACCTCTCCGGCGGCGAGGCGGCGGTCAACGCCACCGGCTGGAACGCCGCGGGCGGCTACGACGTCACCTGGGTCCCCTCGATGCGAATGATCGTCAACCTCGACAACCTGGACAAGTCGCGCTGGATCAACCTCACCGGCGCCTCCGGCCACGCCTACAACGCGCACTACACCGACCAGACCGAGAAGTGGGCGAAGGGCGAGCTGCTGCCCTGGGCGTTCAACAAGAGCGCCGTGGACAAGGCGACGGAGGACGAGCTGGCGCTCACCCCGTAGTGCCCATGGAGCACCCAGGGCCCCGCACGGGGCACCGAAGGGCCCGGTGGCCGTCTGAGGGGCGTTTCCGCTCCCGGTCGGCCCCGGGCCCGTTCGATCCTCGCGCCCTCGCCGACAGGCGCCTCCTGGCGCCTTCAGCGGGGCCGCGGCGTGAAGCGGTGGAGGCCGGACGGCGTCACCGCCGCGTGCACCGGACGGTCGTGGGCCTCCCCGGGCACCTCGTCCAGCAGTTCGCCGTCGTACAGCAGCACCACCAGCGCCGGGTCGGCCCCCGCCGCCGCCAGCCGGGCCAGCACCCGGTCGTACGAGCCACCGCCGCGGCCCAGCCGCATCCCGCGCCGGTCCACCGCGAGCCCGGGCAGCAGCACCACGTCCGCCCCGGTCACCGCCTCGGGGCCGAGCCGCGGCCCCTCGGGCTCCAGCAGGCCGCGCCGGGCGGGTGCCAGCCGGCCGGGCCCCTCGTCCTCGCCCCAGTCGAGATCGTCGTCCTCGAGCAGCACCGGAAGCAGCACCCGGACCCCGCGGGCGCGCAGGGCCTCCCTCAGGGCGTGCGTGCCGGGCTCGCCGCCCACGGACACATAGGCCGCCACCGTGGCCGCCCCGGCGAGCTCGGGAAGCTCCAGGGCACGACACGCCAGAGCGGTGCCGGCCGTCTCGATGTCATCCGCCGTCAACCTGGACCTCATCGTCAGGTGACGTCTCCGCAACGCGCGCTTACTAGCGTCGGTGTTGATCACTGGGTGCGCAATCTCCCTGTCTCATGCCATATTCACCGAATGCTCATCATCTGTCCCAAAGGCACCGGATAGGGTTCGGTACATGACTCAATCGCGTACTCGGATCAGCAAGGCTGTCATCCCTGCCGCGGGACTCGGAACCCGCTTTCTTCCGGCCACCAAGGCCACCCCCAAGGAGATGCTGCCGGTCGTCGACAAGCCGGCGATCCAGTACGTCGTCGAGGAAGCAGTCACCGCCGGGCTGTCCGACGTCCTCATGATCACCGGTCGTAACAAGCGCCCCCTGGAAGACCACTTCGACCGCAACTACGAGCTCGAAGAGACCCTGACCCGTAAGGGCGACGAGACCCGACTCGCCCGCGTCCAGGAGTCCAGCGACCTGGCGACCATGCACTACGTGCGCCAGGGAGACCCCAGGGGTCTCGGCCACGCCGTGCTCTGTGCCGCCCCGCACGTCGGTGACCAGCCCTTTGCCGTCCTCCTCGGCGACGACCTCATTGATGCCCGCGACCCGCTACTGGCCCGCATGGTCGACATCCAGGAGCGGCACGGCGGCAGTGTCATCGCCCTGATGGAGGTGGACCCGGCGCAGATCCACCTCTATGGCTGCGCGGCCGTCAAGCCGACCGTGGACGACGACGTCGTCCAGGTCACCGGCCTGGTCGAGAAGCCCGACCGCGCGGACGCGCCCAGCAACTACGCCGTCATCGGCCGCTATGTGCTCGACCCTGCCGTCTTCGGGGTGCTGCGCGAGACCGAGCCGGGCCGCGGTGGCGAGATCCAGCTCACCGACGCCCTACAGGCGCTAGCCTCCAGTCCGGACCTCGGCGGCCCGGTGCACGGCGTCGTCTTCAAGGGACGCCGCTACGACACAGGCGACCGTGGCGACTATCTGCGTGCCATTGTCAGACTCGCGTGCGAACGTGAAGACCTGGGCCCGGAGTTCCGGGAATGGCTTCGCAGTTACGTCACCGAGGAGATGTAGCACCTTGAGCAGCACCGCAGAACGGGCCGCCGACCGCGGCCCGGACCAGGACCGGGTCTGGACGGTGGCCGAGCACCTCGACGACATCCTCGGGCACGTCCATCCGCTGGAGCCGATCGAGCTGCAGTTGCTCGAGGCCCAGGGCTGCGTCCTGGTGGAGGACGTCACCGTCCCCGGCGCGCTTCCGCCGTTCGACAACAGCTCCATGGACGGCTATGCCGTCCGTACCGCTGACGTCGCGGCCGCGACCGAGGACCATCCCGCGGTGCTGACCGTCATCGGCGACATCGCGGCGGGCAGCGGTGACCTGCCCGCCGTGGGCCCGGGCGAGGCGGCCCGGATCATGACCGGTGCCCCGGTCCCGCCCGGCGGCCAGGCCATCGTCCCCGTCGAGTGGACCGACGGCGGACTCGACAGCGGGCCGGTCACCCATATGCCCGCGCGGGGCTCGGACCCCCACGGCGGCAGCGGCAGGGTGCGCGTCTTCCGCCCGGCGCGGGAGGGCCAGCACGTGCGCACCCGGGGCAGCGACGCGGACGCGGGCGAGCTCGCGCTGCGCGCCGGCACGGTCCTGGGCGCCTCGCAGTTGGGGCTGCTGGCCGCGCTCGGCCGCGCCACCGTGCTGGTGCGGCCCCGGCCGCGGGTGGTGGTGCTCTCCACCGGCAGCGAGCTGGTCCAGCCCGGTGAGGAGGCGGGCCCCGGCCGGATCCACGACTCCAACAGCTTCCAGCTCACGGCCGCCGCCCGGGAGGCCGGCGCGATCGCCTACCGGGTGGGCGCGGTGGCCGACGACGCCGCCACGCTGCGCGCCGCCGTCGAGGACCAGCTGGTCCGCGCCGACATCGTCGTCACCAGCGGCGGCGTCAGCGTCGGCGCCTACGACGTGGTCAAGGAGGCGATGCACGAGGTGCACTTCCGCAAGCTGGCCATGCAGCCCGGCAAGCCCCAGGGCTTCGGCCGGGTCGGCCCGGAGAACACCCCGCTGATGGCCCTGCCCGGCAACCCGGTGAGCTCGTATGTCTCCTTCGAGCTCTTCGTGCGCCCCGTCATCCGCACCATGCTGGGGAGCGCAGACGTCCACCGCACCACCGTCCAGGCGGTCTGCCCCGAGGGTGTCGTCTCCTCGCCCAAGGACAGGCGCCAGTTCCTGCGTGGCTGGTACGAGCCGGCCACACTCGACGGGCCGGCCACCGTCAGCCCGGTGGGCGGCGCGGGATCGCACCTGATCAAGGCCATGGCGCACGCCAACGCGCTGATCGTCGTCCCCGAGGACGTCACCCAGGTCGCCCCCGGCGCCGAGGTGGACGTCGTCCTGCTGGCCTAGCCGCCGACCGCGGCGGGTACGGTGTCGTCCCACACAGGAGCCACCTGGCCCGGACCGGGAGAACGATGAGCAGCGCCCAGGACCATCTCACCCACCTCGACCCGTCGGGCGCCGCCCGCATGGTCGACGTCTCTGCCAAGGACGTCACCGCGCGGACCGCCCGGGCGAGCGGCCGCGTGCGCGTGGCGCCGCGCGTCGTGGAACTGCTGCGCGGCGAAGGCCTCCCCAAGGGCGACGCCCTCGCCACCGCCCGGATCGCGGGCATCATGGGCGCCAAGCGGACCCCGGACCTGATCCCGCTGTGTCATCCGCTCGCGGTGTCGGGCGTCACGGTGGACCTCGAGGTCGCCGACGACGCCGTCGAGATCACCGCGACCGTGAAGACCACGGACCGCACAGGCGTGGAGATGGAGGCCCTGACGGCCGTCTCAGTCGCCGCCCTGACGGTGATCGACATGGTCAAGGCCGTCGACAAGGGAGCCGTCATCACCGACGTCCGGGTGGAGGAGAAGACCGGCGGCAAGTCCGGCGACTGGAGCCGGGCATGAGCGGCTCAGCGGCGTCACGCCGCGCCCTGGTCGTCACCGCCTCCAACCGCGCCGCCGCCGGGGTCTACGCCGACACCGGGGGCCCGCTGATCGCCGAGGGGCTGGCCGCCCTCGGCTTCGCCGTGGACGGCCCGCGCGTGGTGCCCGACGGCGATCCGGTTGAGGCCGCGCTGCGGGACGCCGTGGCGGCCTCGTACGACGTCGTGGTGACCACCGGCGGCACCGGCCTCACTCCCACCGACCGCACCCCGGAGGCCACCCGCCGGGTCCTGGACTACGAGATCCCCGGTGTCGCGGAGGCCATCCGCGCCGAGGGGCTCGCCAAGGTGCCCACCGCCGCGCTCTCCCGGGGCTTGGCCGGGGTCGCCGGCACGACCCTGGTCGTCAACCTGCCCGGCTCCACCGGAGGGGTGCGTGACGGCCTTGAGGTGCTCGGCCGCCTCCTGGTCCACGCGGTCGACCAGATCCACGGTGGGGACCACCGCAGACCCGCCGATTCCGCCGCCTCCGCCGATGATCCCGCCGATCCCGCGGGGCAGGCCGGGAGCTCGCGCTGAACGCCCCCTGGCCGGTCGTGCTGGCGGACGGCGACACCGTCCTCCGCCCCATAAAGCTGCGCGACCAGCGCGCCTGGCGCGAGGTCAACCAGCGCAACCGGGAGTGGCTGCGGCGCTGGGAGGCGACCATTCCGCCGCCCCCGCCGGGCGGCCCCGTCACCCACCGGCCCACCTACCGGCAGATGGTCCGCCATCTGCGGGCGGAGGCGCACGCGGGGCGGATGCTGCCGTTCATCATCGAGTACCAGGGGCGGCTGGCCGGGCAGTTGACGGTCGCCGGGATCACCTGGGGGTCGATGTGCTCGGGCCATGTCGGCTATTGGGTCGACCAGGCGGTGGCCGGGCGCGGAGTGATGCCGACGTCGGTGGCGCTCGCCGTCGACCACTGCTTCCGCACCGTCGGACTGCACCGCATCGAGGTGTGTATCCGGCCCGAGAACCTGCCCAGTCGCCGGGTGGTGGAGAAACTGGGATTCCGCCAGGAAGGGCTGCGGCCGCGCTATCTGCACATCGACGGCGCATGGCGCGACCACCTGGTCTACGCGCTCACGGCGGAGGAACTGTCCGAGGGACTGCTGAACCGGTGGCACCGGACCCGACCAGGAGCATCGCAGAAATAAAATACCTGTTCGAATATCGGGAGAACATTTCCAACCTGGTCATCCCAACAATCACAAAAAACTTTCGAGATATCAGCCAGATCGTGCGACACACCGCGCCAATTGGCAGATGGCCTCATGCGGACCCCTCTACCGTGTGAGCGTGAGCAGCAGTGGCCTCATCTACGCAGTCATCGTCGGGGCCTGGGCCGCCTATTTGGTGCCGATGTGGCTTCGTAGGCAGGACGAGCTCAATGAGGCCCGTCCGACGGAACGCTTCAGCACCGCCATCCGGCTGCTGTCCGGACGGGCGGGCATGGAGCGTCGTTACGCCAAGAGCCGTGTGGACCTCGAGCGCCCCGGGGACCCGGCGGACGACCCCGCCGAGCGCACCGCCGAGGACGCGGACGCCCCCGCCACGGGTGGCGCCCCCGAGCCGGGGCGCTACGCGGCCGACCCGGAAGCGGTGACCGACGCGGTCGACGTCCGGGCCTTCGCCGAGCCCGTAACCCTGCGTGCCCCCGTCTCCATGGGCGCCGACGCCCCCGCCGAGGGCGCGTCGGCACCGGCGGCCGGAGGCGCGAGCGGTGCGCGGGGCGCGGGGGCCGGAGGTACGAGCGGTGCGCGGGCTGCGGGCGCCGGAGGTGCGAGCGGTGCGCGGGGCGCGGGCGCCGGGAGCGTGAGCGGTGCACGCGGGGCAGGCGGCGGAGGCTGGAGCGCGCTGGACCGCGGACGGCGCGCCCGAGTGCTCGCGCGCCGCCGCCGCACCACCGTGATCCTCTTCGTCGCCTTCACTCTCGGCGCGATCGTCGCGGCCGTCGGCGGCCTCGCCTTCCTGTGGGCCCCGGGCATCCCGGCCATACTGCTCAGCGCCTATATCGCCTATCTCCGCGCCCAGGAGCGCCGGCGCTTCGCCTTCACCATGGACCAGCGCCACGCCGAGCAGGCCGCGCAGCGGCTGCGTGAGCGCCGTCCGCGGGCCCATCCGTCCGCCGAGGAGCCCTCCGCCGAGGACTGCCCCGCCGACCCTCCCGCCGAGGCCGAGCCCGCCCCCGCGAAGGCGCCCTCGCCGCACGCGGCCGGGCGCCGCGCGCTGGTCGAGCAGACCGATCACGCCGAGTGGGTGGACCAGGAGCGCGAGCGGGAGCGGGGCCCGGCCGCCGGTGAGGGCTGGGAGCCGGTGCCGGTCCCGCTGCCCACCTACGTCACCGCCCCGGTCGCTCCGCGCGCCACCGGCAGCGTCGACCTGGCCGCCCCCGACGCCTGGAGCTCGGCCCGCTCCAGCACCGTCGACCCCGCCTCCGCCCATGACCCCGCCCCGGCCCCGGACCCGGTCGCCGCCCCACCCCGCGGCACCCGCGACCGCGGCCGTACCCCCCTCTTCGACCAGTACGCCGACGAGGACCGGCCGCGTGCTGCCAACGAGTGACGGCCCCTTCACTGACCAGCGAGGAACGGATTACCAAGCACCCCGGAGGGGATGCTAGAGTTTCACTCGTTGCAAGGGCCTGTGGCGCAGACTGGTAGCGCACCTCGTTCGCATCGAGGGGGTCAGGGGTTCAAATCCCCTCAGGTCCACCGCAGCTCAAAGCCCCCGCCGGGGATATTCGGCGGGGGCTTTTTGGTGCCTGGTTTTGTGTGGCGGGATCAGGCGGAGCGGTTTTCGGCGCTGACCATCCAGGCGTGTTTCTCCAGGGAGTCGATGATCGCGTGCAGCAGGTCGGCCGTGGAGGGGTCCTCGCTGTCGACCTGGTCGTGGAGGGTGCGGAGGGTGTCGACGGTGGCGCGCAGGCGGGCGGTGACGAGGTCGACGACGGCGCTCACGCTCGCCTCGCCCGCCGGGAAGGCGGGGAGTGTGGTGGTCGCTGCCACGGTCTCGGAGCGGCCGTCCGGGATGGCGGCCAGGGCGCGCATGCGTTCGGCGATGGTGTCGGCCGACTCGCGGGCGTCGTCCACGATCTGATCCAGTTGAAGGTGCAGGTCCCGGAAGTTGTGGCCGACCACGTTCCAGTGGGCCTGCTTGCCCTGGAGGTGCAGTTCGACGAGGTCGACCACGATCTGCTGCAACGCTTGGGCGAGCTGCGGCGAGGCCGTGAATCCGGCGACATCGCGCTCCGAACGTCGGGAACCTCCAGAAGCGGCCATGGCGTGTCTCCTTCGAAAGCGCCGCAGAGCAGACCCCTGGCACAGGAGGCCCGTGTTCGTATGCGGTCAAGCCTTAAGGAGGTCTCTGCGCCTCGCCACCGGGCTTGATCCGCTCGGGTGGACGTTCGGCCGCCGGGGGAGGGCGCGCGATGTCATGGAATCGTGCTTACCGCGTTCGTGTTTGGTGCGAGCCGGGGGACAGGTGATGGCGCAGGCCAGGGGCACGGGCATAGTAGGTGCCCGGTCCTGCGGCTCCATGGCGTGAAAGCGCCGTAGGGCAGAGGGCGGCACAACACATCACAGCGCAACAACTGCACCACAACAGGGGGATAAGGCTCCATGCCACTCATACGCCGTTCCACCGTGGCGGCCGCGGCCATGACCGCGCTGCTGGTGGTCTCCGCTTCGGCCTGCGGGCCCGGTGACGACGAGGCGGCTTCCTCGTCGAGCTCCTCGGCCGCGTCCACCGAGCAGCAGGCCAAGGACGGGATCAAGCTGCCCGATGGCGTCCCGACGAGTCTGGACGACCTGAAGAAGTGGAAGGAGGGCGGCTGGAAGGACTGGGACAAGTGGGCCCGCAAGGCATCGGAATTCGCCAATCCGATCATCAAGAACTTCTGGCAGCCGTCCCGGATGGCCAAGGCGAAGGACTCGTCGCACACCGTCTCCACGCAGAGCGCCGGCCAGGACCAGGCGGCCACCGACCCCGAGCCGCCCGCCGTGCCGGCCAAGCAGGTCTCGCGGCCGTACCACCAGAACATGGCGCCGGTCGGGAAGGTGTTCTTCGACAGCCCCGAGGGGCCGATGGTGTGCTCCGGGACGGTCATCGACGACCCGGCCCACCCGGGGAAGTCCAACCTGGTGTGGACCGCGGGCCACTGTGTGCACTCCGGTAAGCAGGGCGGCTGGATGCGCAACATCGTGTTCGTGCCCTCGTACAACGACAACGGACTGCCGGCCGAGCAGACCCAGTCGGCGGCGCAGAACGAGGTCAGCCCCTACGGCGTGTGGTGGGCGGACTGGTCGCAGACCTCGTCCGAGTGGATCGGACAAGGCGGTAAGACCGGCGGGGTCGGGTCGGCGTACGACTTCGCGGTGCTGCATCTGAAGCCCGAGAACGGTGGCGGCAAGTCGCTGCAGGAGACGGTCGGGGCCTCGGTGCCGGTGTGGTTCGGGGCGCCGTCGGCGGACCGGGTGAGCTCGATCGGCGCGTACGGCTATCCGCAGGCCCCGCCGTACGACGGGGCGAAGATGTTCAACTGCACCAGCAGGCCGGGTCGGCTGTCGTTCTCGCCCACCTCGCCGACGATGTACCGGATCGGCTGCTCTATGACGGGCGGTACCTCGGGCGGTGGCTGGTTCGTCAACCACGGCGGTAAGACGGTGCTGGTGTCCAACAGTTCGATCGGCTCGTACGGACACACCTGGCTCGCCGGGCCGCATCTGGGCGCCGAGGCCAAGGGCGTGTTCGAGGCCATCAGTAAGAAGTTCGCCGGTCAGGGCTGATCGGCTCGCAGACACGCGACAGGCGTCAATGGGCCCGCTCCGCGTTCGGAGCGGGCCCTTCGTCATGGGCTTACGGGTGCGCCCGTGAGTCCATCCGTGAGGTCCGTCGTGCCCGTCGTGCCCGCTGCGCCCGGCATGTCCGTGGAGCCCGTCGCGTCCGTGAGGAGCTTGGCGTAGCAGCGGCTGGTCTCCTCGAAGCGGTAGATCCCGAACTTGGTCACCGGTGCGTAGCCGGACGAGGTGTACAGCGCGATGGCCTCGGGCTGCTCGGTGCCGGTCTCCAGGACCATCCGCACCCGCCCCGCCTTCCGCGCGCTGTCCTCCAGCGCCGCCAGGATCCGCCGGGCCAGCCCCCGCCCGCGTGCCGCGCGCACCACGAACATCCGCTTGATCTCGGCGTCCCCGTCCTCGTAGCCCTCCTCGCTCCGCTCCTGGCTGCGCCAGCCGCCGCTCGCGACCGGGGTGCCGTCCGTGTCGTACACGATGAGATAGAGGCCGTGCGGCGGGTCGAAGTGGGCCGCGTCCATATGCGTCAGATCACCCTCGCCGTAGCGCTCGGCGTACTCCACCTGCACTTCCTCGTCGAGTTTGCGGGCGTCAGGGTGATCGTAGCGAATGACTCGAACGTCCATGCGATGGATCGTACTTCTATGCAGGGGGAGGGGCCGTTGATTTTGTCGCGTATCGTGCCGGGCGTGCTCACCGTGACGACCGTGAATGTGAACGGGCTGCGCGCCGCCGCCAAGAAGGGCTTCGTCTCCTGGCTGGACGGCACCGCGGCCGATGTGGTGTGCCTCCAGGAGGTGCGCGCCGAGCCCAAGGAGCTGCCCGAGACGGTCCGAGAACCCGACGGCTGGCATGTGGTGCACGCCCCAGCGGCGGCCAAGGGGCGGGCCGGGGTGTCGGTGTACGCCCGGCGCGGGCTGGAGGGCGTCCGGGTCGGCTTCGGGTCGTCCGAGTTCGACGGCAGCGGCCGCTATGTGGAGGTCGATCTGCCGGGCGTGACCGTCGGCAGCCTGTACCTCCCCTCGGGTGAGGTCGGCACGGACCGCCAGGACGAGAAGGAGCGCTTCATGGCGGAGTTCCTTCCGTATCTGAAGGAGTTGCGCGAGCGGGCGGCGGCCGGTGGGCGCGAGGCGCTGGTGTGCGGCGACTGGAACATCGCCCACCAGGAGGGCGACCTCAAGAACTGGAAGGCCAACCAGAAGAAGTCCGGCTTCCTGCCGGAGGAACGCGCCTGGCTGACCAGCGTCTTCGAGGAGGCGGCGTACGTGGACGTGGTGCGCGCCCTGCACCCGGACGTCGCGGGTCCGTACTCGTGGTGGTCCTACCGCGGCCGGGCCTTCGACAACGACGCGGGCTGGCGCATCGACTACCAGATCGCCACCCCGGGGCTCGCCGGGCGCGCGGTCAAGGCGGTGGTGGAGCGGGCGGCCGCCTACGACCAGCGGTGGAGCGACCACGCCCCGGTGACGGTGGCCTACGGCCCGGCGCACTGAGGTTCGCGGGGGCGGCGGTCCTGTGGGTTCGTCGGCTTCCGTGGGTTCGTCGGTCTCCGTGGGTTCGTCGGTCTCCGTGGGTTCGTCGGTCTCCGTGGGTTCGCCCGCCCCGCGGGCTTGTCGGCGCCTTGGGCTCACTGACTCCCGGAGTGGCCCTTGGGTGGCGTCTCGCCCAGCTCCGCCCGCATCCGGCGGTTCATGGCCATCGTCAGCTCGGCGTCCACCACGCTCGTGGCCAGTGGCCGCAGCCGCTCCACGGTCTCGCCGACGTCCTCGCCGCGCTCCACGGCGTCCGCCAGCACATGGGCGCGCAGCAGGGTGACGAAGGTCTCGGCGATCGCGTCCACATGCTCACGCACCTCGCGCGCCGCGCCGAGCACGGCGGCCAGCGGGACGCCCTGTTCGACCAGGGTGTGTGAGACGTCCAGCAGGCGGCGGCTGAGGTGGACGATCTCGTCGCCGTCGACGGCCAGGTAGCCGAGGTCGAGTGAGGTGCTGAGGTTCTCCGGGGTGACCTCGCCCTGGAAGTAGTCCGCGAGCGCCTCGGGCCGGAGCCGGACCGGGGTCTCCGCGGGCCAGGAGGCGGCGGCGCCGGGCAGCCCGAGCAGCTCGCCGACGTCCCGGCGGCCGCTTTCGAAGGCGGCGAGCAGCTCGGCGATCCCGCCGAGGGTGTGGCCGCGCTCCAGCAGCGCCGCGATCGTCCGCAGCCGGGCCAGATGGTGGTCGTTGTACCAGGCGATCCGGCCCTCGCGGCGTGGCGACGGGAGCAGCTTGCGCTCCCGGTAGAAGCGCAGGGTCCGCACGGTGATCCCGGCCTTCTCGGCCAGTTCCGCCATGCGGTACTCGCGTACCTCGTCCGCTTCGCTCGTCGCCACGAGGGAAGCCTATGCCGAAGCCCATGCCCCGGCCGGTCGGGTGCGACCGCCGGTAACTTCGTTATCCACAGCCCCTACCGCTTGGTAGATCCCTGTCCTACGCTCCCATCGTGCCAGTGATTGCTGGCACGGTCGTATTCGCGTTCGTGGAAGGCGGCGGCATGGCTGGGCTGACGCATGAGCATGTACGGGTGGCGGTGATCGGGGCCGGGTTCGGCGGGCTGGGGGCGGCGGTGCGGCTGCGCCGCGCGGGCATCACGGACTTCGTGGTGCTGGAGCGCGCGGACGCGGTCGGCGGCGCCTGGCGGGACAACACCTATCCGGGCTGTGCCTGCGATGTCCCGTCGCATCTGTACTCCTTCTCCTTCGCGCCCAACCCCGACTGGCCCCGGAACTTCTCCGGTCAGCCCCATATCCGTGCCTATCTGGAGCGGGTCGCCGACACCTTCGGGCTGCGGCCGCACCTGCGCTTCGGCGCCGAGGTGCGGTCCCTGCGCTGGGACACCGAGGCGGTGCACTGGGAGGTGGACACGGCGCGGGGCTCGCTGACCGCCGATGTGGTGGTCAGCGCCACCGGTCCGCTCGCCGACCCCCGGATCCCGGACATCCCGGGGCTCGACGGCTTCCCCGGCGCCGTCTTCCACTCCGCGCGCTGGGACCACACCACCGATCTGCGCGGCAAGCGGGTGGCGATGATCGGCACCGGCGCCTCGGCCATCCAGATCGTTCCCGCCATCCAGCGTGAGGTCGGCCGGCTCACCCTCTTCCAGCGCACACCGCCCTGGGTGCTGCCGCGGATGGACCGCCGGATCAGCGGCCTCGAGCGATGGCTGCACTCGAAGATCCCGGCCACCCGGTCGCTGCGCCGCGGGGTGCTGTGGGGCATCCGGGAGCTGCAGGTCGGGGCCTTCACCAAGCGGCCGGGCGAGATGCGGTTCGTGGAGCGGCTGGCCCGCGCCCATATGCGACGGGCCGTCAAGGATCCGGGGCTGCGGGCGGCGCTGACCCCCGACTACCGCATCGGCTGCAAGCGCATCCTGCTCTCCAACGACTACTATCCGGCGCTCGCCCAGCCGCATGTGGACGTGGTCCCCACAGGGTTGAAGGAGGTGCGCGGCAGCACCCTGGTCGGTGCGGACGGCACCGAGACCGAGGCCGACGTGATCATCTTCGGCACCGGCTTCCATGTGACCGACGTCCCCATAGCCCAGCGGGTGACCGGGGCGCGCGGGACGACGCTCGCGGAGGAGTGGAGGGGCGGGATGGAGGCGCTGCGCGGCACCACCCCGGCGGGCTTCCCCAACTTCCTGACCATCATCGGGCCCAACACCGGCCTCGGGAACAGCTCGATGATCCTCGTCATCGAGGCGCAGCTGGCCTATATGGCCGACTATCTGCGCCAGTTGGACACCCTCGGCGGCAAGGTGGCGCTGGACGCCCGGCCCTCGGCGGTGCGCGCCTACACCGACATGATCCAAGAGAGGATGGAACGCACGGTGTGGAACACCGGAGGTTGCGACAGCTGGTACCTCGACAACGGCCGCAACACCACCCTGTGGCCCGGTACGACGTCCGAGCTGAGGAGGGTCACCCGGCGCGTGGACCTCGCCGAGTACACGGTGGTGCGGCCGCGCACCGGGCCGGTCAAGGCCACGGTGTCCACGGCCGGTGCGGGGAGGGGATCGCGGTGAGGCGGGCTCCTTCGCCGCCTTCGGGGCCGTACGTCCCGCCCGTGCCGGATCGCGAGCTGACGGTCGTCTCGGCCGACGGGAGCCGGATCCATACGGAGCTGCACGGCCCCGAGGACGCCCCGGCCGTCGTGCTCGCGCACGGCTGGGTCTGCTCCACGGCCTTCTGGGCGCCGGTGCTGCGCGCCCTCTCGGCCGACCACCGGGTGATCCTCTACGACCAGCGCGGCCATGGCCGCAGCCCGGCCCCAGGACCCGGCGGCTACAGCACCCACGCCTTGGCCGACGATCTGGTGGCGGTGCTGGAAGCGACCCTTCCGCCCGGTCGGCGGGCCGTGCTGGCGGGCCACTCCATGGGGGCGATGACGCTGATGGCCGCGGCCGACCGTCCGACGCTGCGCGAGCGCGCGGCCGCCGCGGTGCTGTGCAGTACCGGTGCCTCACGGCTGATGGAGCGGTCGAGGGTGGTGCCGCTGCGCTCCCCACGGGCGCGGGCGCGGGCGCACCGCCTGCTGCTCGGCTCACGCGCCCCGCTGGGCCCGGTCACCCCGCTCGCCAAGCGGCTGGTGCGGTACGTCGCGATGGGCCCCGGCACCGACCCGGCCACGGTGGAGGTGGCCGCGCGGATCCTGCACGCCTGCCCCCGCGTCGTACGCGCCGGATGGGGCCGGGTCCTGGCCGACCTCGAACTGGACGCGCGGGTCGGTCAACTGGCCGTGCCCACGGCCGTCATCGTCGGCACCGCCGACCGGCTCACCCCGCCCGAGCACGCTCACGCCCTCGCCGCCGCACTGCCGCACTGCACCGGACTGACCGAGCTCCCGGGGCTCGGCCATATGACCCCGCTGGAGGATCCCGAGGCGGTGACCGGGGTGATACGCGGCCTGGTCGAGGAGTACGGGACAGCCCGGGAAACTGATCTCACAGCCTCTCAGGAATCCCACTCTCAGGAACCCCACTCTCAGGAATCCCACTCCCAGGAATCCCACCCTCAGAAATCCCAGCCCACTTCTCAGGAATCCCCCTCTCAGGTATCGCACCCCACAACAGCGACGGAAGCCGGGCACACGGCAGTGGCAGCGAAGGAGCAGACGGCATGAGTGCACGCAGGGGTCTTGAGGGCCAGGTCGCGGTGGTGACGGGTGCGGCGCGGGGCGTCGGCGAGCTGCTCGCCCGCAAGCTCTCCGCACGCGGCGCGAGGGTCGCGCTGGTGGGCCTGGAGCCCGAGGAGCTGAAGCGGGTCTCGGAGCGGCTGCCCACCGACTCCGCCTACTGGCACGCCGATGTCACCGACGCCGAGGCGATGACGCGGGTGGCGGAGGAGGTCGTGGAGCGGTTCGGCGCGGTGGACATCGTCTGTGCCAACGCGGGCGTGGCCCAGGCCGGTCCGTTCCTCGACACCGATGAGAGGGCCTGGCGGCGGGTGATCGAGGTGAATCTGCTGGGCAGCGCCACCACGGCCCGCGCCTTCCTGCCCGCGCTGACCGCCAGTCGCGGCTATCTGCTCCAGATCGCCTCGCTCGCCGCGATCGCGCCCGCGCCCATGATGACGGCGTACTGCGCGTCCAAGTCCGGGGTCGAGGCGTTCGCCCACAGTCTGCGGGCCGAGGTGGGCCACCGTGGGGTCCGGGTCGGCGTGGGCTATCTGAGCTGGACGGACACCGATATGGTGCGCGGCGCCGACCGGGACGAGGTGATGCGCGAGCTGCGGCAGCGGCTGCCCTGGCCCGCGGGCCGCACCTATCCGCTGGGCCCGGCGGTGGAGCGGCTGGTGGCGGGCATCGAGCGCCGGTCGGCGCATGTGTACGCGCAGTGGTGGCTGCGCGGTATGCAGTCGACGCGCGGCTATCTGCCCGCGTTCATCCTCGCCGTGGGGCGGCGCGAGATGCGCCGCGCCGAGCCTAGGCTGGCGGCCACCCGGGAGGCGCGGGGCGGTCTGGTGGGCGAGGGCGGCGCGGCGGACGAGAAGGCGCGCACGGCGGGGGCCGTGGGCACCGTAGGCACGGAGGGTCACCAGTAACGCTCCGTCAACCGACCTGACCTGCACTTTCTTCGGCTCTGTCGGTCCGGAATGCGGAGAAAGTCGGTGCGTGTAACTCTTGTCGGGCCCGACGCCATTCATCCGATGAGGAGTGACACATGGGCCCCAAGGACCAGTCGAACGAGAAGGCTGAGCAGGCCAAGCGGAAGCAGCAGGGCAGGCGGAGCCAGGAGCCGCGGCGCGGTCAGCAGACGCAGTCCGGTGAGCGCACGCAGTCGGCTGAGCGCATGCAGTCCGGTGAGCGTATGGAGGAGCGCGCCCGCCGGGAACCGGGGCAGGGGCAGCGCCGTGGCCAGCAGGACCGGCCGGAGGCTCACGGGCAGTCCCAGCGGATGGGTCGTGAGCGACGTCAGCCGGGCGTGGGCGACGAGACGATGGACCAGGAGCCCTTCGAAGAGATGTGACGCACAGAGGGCGGGAGGGGCGTATCCCCATGGTCGACCATGGGGATACACCCCTGCGTGCCGCCCGCCCGTGCCCGCGCCTGCGTGCCGCCCGCCCCTGCGTGCCGCCCGCGCCTGCGTCCGCCCGCGTCCGCCGCGCTCAGTTCCCGTTGCGCGGCGGCAGTTGGGGGCGGCGCAGGTCGGGGACGTCCGAGTAGTCCGGCGGGGTCGCGGCCGGATGCCGCTCCAGCAGATCGAGCGCCGTACGGACGGCGACCCCCAGTTGCGGATGGCGGCCCTCCGCCCAGTCCACGGGGGAGCGCGGCGCCTCGATGTCCGGCTCCACACCGTGGTTCTCCACGCCCCAGCGGTAGGCGTCGAACCACGCGGCATTCATCGGCACCGTGATCGACGTGCCGTCGCCGAGGCGGTGACGCCCGGTCATCCCGACCACCCCGCCCCAGGTGCGCAGCCCCACCACCGGCCCGATGCCCTGGATCTTGAAGGCCGCGGTGATCATGTCGCCGTCGGAGGAGGTCGCCTCGTCGGCGACCGCGACGATCGGCCCGCGCGGCGCGTTGCTGGAGTACGACACGGGCTGGGCGTTGCGGGTGAGGTCCCAGCCCATGACCTTGCGGGTGAGCTTCTCCACCACCAGCTCGCTGATGTTGCCCCCCGCGTTGCCCCGGACGTCCACGATCAGCGCGGGCAGCGACATCTCGCGGCGCAGATCGCGGTTGAACTGCGCCCAGCCGGACCCGCCCATGTCGGGGATGTGGAGATAGCCGCACCGCCCGTCGCTCAACTCCCGCACCACGGACCGGCGCTGGGCGACCCAGTCCTGGTAGCGCAGCGGCCGGTCGTCGATCAGCGGGGAGACCGCGACCCGGCGCGGCGGCCCCTCGCCGTCCGGCGGCTCGAAGGTCAGCTCCACCGTCGTGCCGCCCGCGGCCGTCAGCAGCGGATACGGACCGGCGACCGGGTCCACCGGGCGCCCGTCGACATGGGTGAGCACGGCGCCGTCCCGGATCCCCAGACCGGCCAGCGGTGAGCGGGCCCGGGAGTCGGAGGACTCACCGGGCAGGATGCGGGCCACCGCCCACCGCCCGTCCTTGGGCAAGCGGGTGAGGTTGGCGCCGAGCAGCCCGATGGGGCGCTGGTAGTGGGACGGCCCCTCGTTGCGCCGCGCGGCGCTGACATAGGCGTGCGAGGTGCCCAGCTCGCCGAGGGTCTCGCGGAGCAGATCGGTGAACTCGTCGGGCGAGGCGACCCGTTCGACCAGCGGACGGTACTGGTCGAGCACCCCGTCCCAGTCGACACCGCACATCCCGGGGTCCCAGTAGTAGTGGCGGGTGATGCGCCCGGCCTCGTCATACGCCTGCCGCCACTCGGCCGCCGGATCGGCGGTGTGCTGGATCCGCCGCATGTCGAGGTGGACGGTGGAGTCGCTGTCGCCGGACTCGGTGGCGGGCATCGCGCGCAGATCGCCGTCGTCGTACGCCACCAGCCGGGTGCCGTCGCCGCTGACCACGAACCAGTCCAGCTCACCGGCGAGTTCGGTGCGCTTGGCCTTCGCCAGGTCGAAGTGTTCCAGGGTGGGGCGGCTCGAGGTCTCGTCCGGGCTGGCGAACGTCTCGCCGAGCGCGCCCGAGATCGGCCAGCGCAGCCACACCAGCCCGCCGCCGCTGACCGGGCTCAGCGACGAGTACTTGGACGCGGAGACCGGGAAGGCCGTGACCCGGCTGGCCAGCCCCTCCACCTCGACCGTCACCGTGCCGTCGCCGTCGCTCTCGCCCCCGCTGACGTCCGGGTCCAGCCCGCCCGCCGCCGGGCGCCCCTCGGGGGACAGCGCGAAGGGCGAGGGGGTGGCGGAGGACAGCGGTACGAGATAGGGGCGGCAGCCCAGCGGGAAGGAGAGGTCGCCGGTGTGCACGTCGTAGACCGGGTCGAAGCCGCGCCAGGAGAGGAAGGCGAGATAGCGGCCGTCGCTGGTGAAGACCGGCTCCTCGTCCTCGAACCGCCCATTGGTCACATCCACAATGGTCCGGTCGGCCAGCCGCGCGATCTTGATAGAGCGCAGGGAGCGCCCTATCCCGGGGTGGGACCAGGCGAGCCAGGCCGAGTCGGGGGCGAAGGCCAGGTTGCCCACCGGGCCGTTGTCCGACTGGATCAGCTCGGTGACCTCGCCGTCCCCGTCGGGGGAGGTGTCCACCAGCAGCAGCCGCCCGTCGCCCGCGGCGACCGCGAGCAGGTCGCCGTCCGGCGAGGGCTCCAGCTCGTGCACCCGGCCCAGCCGACCGGCGGCCAGTCGGCGCGGCTCGGTGGGGCCGGTGGCCCGGGGCAGCTGCGCTATCTCGATCGCGTCCTCGCCCTCCGCGTCGGTGAGGTAGGCGACCCGGCCGGTCGAGCCCAGCATCACGGGCAGCCGCACCCGCACGCCCGGGGTGTCGGCGAGGGTGCGGGCGGGACCGTCGCGGTGGGTGAGCCAGTACAGGCTGCCGCGGACGCACACCGCGCTGGCCCGCCCGGTGGTGTCCACCGACAGCGAGTCGATGTGCGAGGCGGCGGGCACCTGGTAGGGCCGCCGCCCGGTGCGCGCGCCGCCGAGCCGCACGTCCAGCCTGCGCGGCTCGCCGTCCGGGCTCAGGTCGTCCACCAGCCACAGCTCGCCCGCGCACTGGTAGACGACGCGGGAGCCGTCGGTCGAGGCGTGCCGGGCGTAGAAGTCGGCGTGGTCGGTGTGGCGGCGCAGATCGGTGCCGTCGGGCAGACAGGAGTAGAGGTTGCCGATGCCCTCGTGGTCGGAGAGGAAGGCGATCCGGCCGCCGACGAACATCGCCGCGTCCAGATGGCCGTTCAGCTTCTCCACGAGCCGGGTGCCGTGCAGCCACAGCCGGCCCATCGCACCGCCCCGGTAGCGCTTCCAGGTGGAGGGCTCGTGCGGCGGCTTGCCGGTGAGCAGCAGGGTGCGGCGCTCGCCGTCGAGGTCGGCCACCGCGATGTCGGCCACCGGCCCCCACGGCAGCCGCCCGCCGGGGCTGCCGTCGGTGGGCAGGCTGTAGGCCCAGGAGAAGTGGGAGAACGGCTGCTCATGGGAGGAGACCGCGAGGATCTGGGAGGCGCCGTCCTGGTCCGGCGGGGTCCAGCCGCAGACCGTGGCGTCCGTACTGCCCCAGTAGGTCAGCCGGCGGGCCGGGCCGCCGGCCGAGGGGACGAGATAGATCTCCGGGTCGAGGCTGCGCCAGGTGGTGAACGCGATCTGGGAGCCGTCGGGGGAGAAGCGGGGAGGCCCGACGCGGGTACGGTCCACGGTGAGCCGCCACGCTCGCCCGGGTGGCTCACCCGGGGCGGTCAGTGGGGCGGCCCACAGATCGTCCTCGGCCGCGAAGCACAGCAAGTCGCCGTGCAGATGCGGGAATCGCAGGTACGCCAGGTCGTCGTCGCATGCGTAAGGCTCCACCCACCCATGTTTTCGAGCTACGCCATTCGGAGCAACTCGGTTGTGTGACCGAGACCACGAACGAAACGGCGTAGTTTCGATTCTGCCGGGCTTATGCTGGAGGGGTACGAAACCGTTTCGTTCGGAAGTTCGGATGTTCGAAAGCCGGGAAGTCCGGAGGGAGGCGACACCCCATGCGGGCCACGGATCAGCCGACGGAGGACCGCGACACCGCCCGGGTGCGCCGCAGCAGACTCTCCCCCGAGCGCGAGCGGGAGCTGTACGAGGCGGTGGTCGAGCTGCTGGGTGAGGTCGGGTACGAAGGTCTGACGATGGACGCCGTCGCGGCCCGCACCCGATCCAGCAAGGCCACCCTCTACCGCCAGTGGAAAGGCAAGCCGCAGCTGGTCGCGACCGCACTGCGCCACACCAAGCCCGTTCTGCTCGAAGGCGTCGACACCGGATCGATCCGCGGGGACCTGCGGGAGATCGCGCGGTGTTCGGAGACCGCCCATGAGCGGGACGCCGCGCTGATGAGGGGACTCGCCCACGCAAGCCATGACAACCCGGACCTTCATCAGGCCCTGCGAGAGTTGTTGATCTTCCCCGAGATCGACGCGCTCCACGCGCTGCTGAGGCGCGCCGTCGACCGCGGCGAAGTCGCCCCGGACCGGCCCGCCTTGAACTACGTCGTGCACATGATGTGCGGCGCGTTCATCACCCGACCGCTCGTCGAGGGCAAGCAGCCGGACCAGACGTATCTCCTGGAGTACATCGACGCCGTGATCCTCCCCGCACTCGGCGCCGCATAGCCCTTCCTCTCGCCTCCTCACTCCCCCTGATCTCCCCGCACAACCACATAAGGCCCCGGCCGGCGCGCCGCTCTCGTCGCCGGTTCGGTCACCCATCCCTGCCCTGACAGACAATCGACGGGAGCACTCCTTCTCGTGGCCACCTTCCTCTATAAACTCGGCCGGTTCGCCTTCCGGCGACGCGGCTTCGTCGCGCTGATATGGGTGGCGCTGCTCGCGGTCGCGGGCGTCGGCGCCGCCACCGCCTCCCAGCCCGCCAACGACAGCTTCTCCATTCCGGGCACCGAGGCCCAGAAGGCATTCGACCTGCTGGAACAGCGGTTCCCCGGGGGTAACGCGGACGGTGCCACCGCCCGTGTGGTCTTCCGCGCCCCGAGTGGCGAGAAGATGACCGACCCGGACAACAAGGCGGTGGTCACCAAGACCGTCGCCGAGCTCAAGGCCAGCTCGCCGCAGGTCGCCTCGGTCGCCGACCCCTACCAGACCCGGGCCGTCAGCGAGGACGGCACCACGGCGTACATCCTGACCAGCTACAAGGTCAACGCCATGGAGCTGAAGGACCCCGCCAAGGACGGTCTGAAGGAGGTGGGGGAGAAGGCCGAGAAGTCGGGGCTGTCGGTGCAGATCGGCGGTGACGCGCTCCAGGAGATGCCGGAGACCGGCTCCACCGAGATCATCGGCATCGCGATCTCCGCGGTCGTCCTCGCCATCACCTTCGGCTCGCTGGTCGCGGCCGGGCTGCCACTGCTGACCGCGCTCATCGGCGTCGGCATCGGCATCTCGTCGATCACCGCGCTCGCCACCACCCTGGGGCTGTCCACCACCACCTCCACACTGGCGATGATGATCGGCCTCGCGGTCGGCATCGACTACGCGCTGTTCATCGTCTCCCGCTACCGCGCGGAGCTGGCCGAGGGACGGGACCGGGAGGAAGCCGCCGGACGTGCCGTGGGCACCGCGGGCTCCGCGGTCGTCTTCGCCGGCCTTACGGTCGTCATCGCACTGGTCGGCCTCGCCGTCGTCAACATCCCGATGCTGACCAAGATGGGCTTCGCCGCGGCCGGTACGGTCGTCATCGCCGTCCTCATCGCGATCAGCCTCATCCCGGCGGTGCTGGGCTTCGCGGGCAAGCGGGTGTTCGGGCGCAGGGCGCGCCGGCGGATGGAGGAGCGTGCCGCGGCGGCCGCCGCGAGCGGCGCGGAAGCCCCCGAGGAGAAGCCCAACATGGGCACCCGCTGGGCCCGCTTCGTGCTGCGCCGCCCGGTGCTGGTGCTGCTGGTGGCCGTGCTCGGCCTGGGTGCTGCCGCCCTGCCCGCCGCCAGCCTGGAGCTCGGTCTGCCGGACGACGGCTCGCAGCCGGTCAGCAGTCAGAAGCGCCAGGCGTACGACACGATCTCCGAGGGCTTCGGCCCCGGCTACAACGGTCCGCTGATGGTGGTCGTCGACGCCAAGGGCAGCGATGACGCCAGGGGCGCGGCCCAGCAGGTCCGTAAGGCCATCACCGGTCTGGACGGGGTGGCGGGGGTCAGCCCGGCCACGTTCAACAAGGCCGGTGACACCGCGACGCTCACCGTCATCTCCAAGTACAAGCCGAGCAGCATCGACACCGAGAACCTGGTCGGCGACATCCGGGACAAGGCGAGCGGGTTCACGTCCGACACCGGCGCCGAGGTGCTGGTGACCGGCCAGACGGCGATGAACATCGACATCTCGCAGAAGCTCAACGACGCGCTGGTGCCCTATCTGGTGCTCGTCGTCGGACTGGCCTTCCTGCTGCTGATGGTGGTCTTCCGGTCCGTCCTGGTCCCGCTCAAGGCGGCGCTCGGCTTCCTGCTCTCCGTCGTCGCGGCGCTCGGCGCGGTGGTCGCGGTCTTCCAGTGGGGCTGGCTGGCGGACCTGTTCGGGGTCGAGGAGACCGGCCCGATCATGAGCATGATGCCGATCTTCATGATCGGTGTGGTGTTCGGTCTGGCGATGGACTACGAGGTCTTCCTGGTGACCCGGATGCGGGAGGCGTACGTCCACGGCGAGCGCCCGGGCCAGGCCGTCGTCACCGGCTTCCGGCACGGCGCCCGGGTGGTCACCGCGGCCGCGGTCATCATGATCAGCGTCTTCGCCGGATTCATCGGCTCGTCCGAGTCGATGATCAAGATGATCGGCTTCGGCCTCGCCACCGCCGTTCTCTTCGACGCCTTCGTGGTCCGCATGGCCATCGTCCCGGCGGTCCTGGCGCTGCTCGGCAAGGCGGCCTGGTGGCTGCCGCGCTGGCTGGACCGGGCGCTGCCCAACGTGGACGTGGAGGGCGAGGGCCTGCGCAAGCAGCTCGAGCAGCCCTCCGCGGACCAGCGGCGCGACAGGGACTCCGACCCCGACGCCGAGCTGACCCGTGTCTGACTCACGTCTGACTCGCGTCTGACTCGCCTATGACCCGCGTCTGAACACCTGGCGTCACGCCTCGGCCCGACGGCGGCCTTCCGTTCCCGGAAGGCCGCCGTTCGGCGTTTTCCGGGAGTCCGCGCGATTCCGCGACGTCGGCGCTCTTGCGAATGACTTGCAGATACGGGCTACCATCGGGCCGGTAGCTGCAGCTCAGGAGCGGAGTCCCGCCATGCATGTGCCCGACGGATTCATCGACGCACCGGTGTCGGTGGCGACCGGTGTGGTCGCGGCCGGGGCCGTAGCGGTCAGTTTGCGCGGTGCCCGGCGGGAGCTCGACGAGCGGACCGCGCCGCTGGCCGGGCTGGTCGCGGCGTTCATCTTCGCCGTGCAGATGCTGAACTTCCCCGTGGCCGCCGGGACCAGCGGCCATCTGCTGGGCGGGGCGCTGGCCGCGATACTCGTGGGGCCGTACACGGGGGTGTTGTGCGTCTCCGTGGTGCTGCTGATGCAGGGCGTGCTGTTCGCGGACGGCGGGCTCACCGCGCTCGGCGTCAACATCACCGACATGGCCCTGGTCACCACGGTCGTGGCGTACGCGCTCTTCCGCGCGATCGTGAAGCTGGCCCCGCGTCGCCGCCGTACGGTCACCGTCGCGTCCTTCGTGGCGGCGCTGGTCTCCGTACCGGCCGCCGCGGTGGCCTTCACGGCGATCTACGCGCTCGGCGGCACGGCCGATGTGGCGATCGGCAAGGTCTTCGCGGCGATGGTCGGGGTGCATGTGCTGATCGGCATCGGCGAGGCGGCGATCACCGCGCTGACGGTCGGTGCCGTCGTGGCCGTACGGCCGGATCTGGTGTACGGGGCGCGGGGGGTGACCGCGCGTCCGCTGGAGATCCGCAGCAGCCCGCTGGCCCCGGCCGCCCCGGGGGCGGTGGCGCGGGCCGAGGGCCCGGCGGCCGAACCCGCCGCCGCGACCGCCGGGACCCGCGAGCCCGCCGGGACCCCCGAGGCTGTCCGGACCCCCGAGCCCGCCGCCGCGCCGCGGCGGTCGGCGCGGCCCGTGTGGTGGGCCGGGCTCGCCGCCGCGCTGCTGTGCGCCGGGGTCGTCAGCTTCTACGCCTCCGCCAGCCCCGACGGGCTGGAGAAGGTCGCCCATGACAAGGGGATCGACCAGAAGAAGGAGGACCACGCCGCCAAGGACTCCCCGCTCGCCGACTACGGCGTCAAGGACATCACCGACGCCCGGCTCTCCGGCGGGCTCGCCGGGGTGATCGGGGTCGGGGCCACGCTCGCCGTCGGCTCCGGGGTCTTCATCGTCATACGGCGGCGCAGGGCGACGGCCGAGAGCGAGCGGGGCTGACCGTGGGTGCGGGACACGCGCACAAGCTCTACCGGGAGGGCCGGTCGCCGGTTCACGCCCTCCCTCCGCACTGCAAGATCGCCGCTGTCTTCTGCTTCGTCCTGGTGGTCGTCTCCACGCCCCGGGAGGCCGTCTGGGCCTTCGGGGCGTATGCGGTGCTGCTGGCCGGAGTGGCGGTGGCGGCCCGGATCCCGGCCGGGTACGTACTGCGGCGGCTGCTGATCGAGATCCCGTTCGTGGCCTTCGCCGTGCTGATGCCGTTCATCGCGGAGGGCCCGCGGGTGGAGGCGCTGGGGATGTCGCTCAGCGAATCCGGGCTGTGGAGCGCCTGGAACATCCTCGCCAAGGGCACCCTCGGCGTCGCCGCCTCCGTCCTCCTGGCGTCCACGACCGAACTGCGCGCCCTGCTGCTGGGGTTGCAGCGGCTGCGGATGCCCTCGCTGCTGGTGCAGATCGCCTCGTTCATGATCCGCTACGGGGACGTCATCTCCGATGAGATGCGCCGGATGCGGATCGCCCGCCAGTCGCGCGGCTTCGAGGCGCGCGGGGTGCGGCACTGGGGGGTGCTCGCCTCCTCGGCCGGGGCGCTGTTCATCCGCTCCTACGAACGGGGCGAGCGGGTCCACCTGGCGATGGTCAGCCGGGGCTATACGGGCACCATGCCGGTGATCGACGATGTGACGGCGTCCCGTACCCAGTGGATGTACGCCGCCGCCCTCCCGCTGACCGCGCTGGCGGTCTGCCTGACCGGATGGATGCTGCCATGACCGACCCCGCCACCACCCCGCCGTCCCTCCAGGTGTCCGGTCTGGCCTACGCCTACCCCGACGGCCATCAGGCCCTCTTCGGCGTCGATCTGACCGTGGCCCGGGGCGAGCGGGTGGCGCTCCTCGGGCCCAACGGCGCGGGCAAGACCACGCTCGTACTGCACCTCAACGGCATCCTTACGGCGGGCGCCGGGGCGGTCACCGTCGCGGGGCTGCCCGTGGCGAAGGCGCATCTGGCCGAGATCCGCCGCCGGGTGGGCATCGTCTTCCAGGACCCGGACGACCAGTTGTTCATGCCCTCCGTGCGCGAGGACGTGGCCTTCGGCCCGGCCGCGGCCGGGCTGCGCGGCGCGGAGCTGGAGGAGCGGGTGCGCCGCGCGCTGGAGCGGGTCGGGATGGCGGAGTTCGCCGACCGGCCGCCGCACCACCTCTCCTTCGGGCAGCGGCGGCGGGTGGCCGTGGCGACCGTACTGGCCATGGAGCCGGAGATCCTGGTCCTGGACGAGCCGTCGTCCAACCTCGACCCGGCCTCGCGCCGCGAACTCGCCGACATCCTGCGCTCCCTGGAGGTGACCGTGCTGATGGTCACCCACGATCTGCCGTACGCGCTGGAGCTGTGCCCGCGCTCGGTGGTGCTCAGCGGCGGGGTGATCGCGGCGGACGGCGGAACGCAGGAGCTGCTGTGCGACGAGGAGCTGATGCGCGAGCACCGGCTGGAGCTCCCCTTCGGCTTCGACCCGCGCTCGGTGACGGTGCCGGTGAGGTGAGGATGCCGGTGTTTCCGGCAGGGTGCCGGTGATGTGACGGGCTAGCCGGTGAGGTGACGGGCTAGGGGGCGGACCCGCGTGTGCGGGGTACGGGAGGGCGCTCGGAGGCATACCGGGGGCGCGCGGCGCCCTCTCTTCCACGCCGCCCCGCCGCCCCGCCGCCACGCCGCACCAGCGGCACCTCGGGCCGCTACGCCTCCAGCGCCGCCAGGCTTGTCCGCACCGCGCGCACAAGCGCCTGCGCACGCGGATCGGCGGTGACGCCGCGCCGCATACCGTTGGTGACGTAGGCAAAGCCGATGCGCGCCTCCGGGTCGGCGAAGGCGAGGGACCCACCGCGCCCCGGGTGGCCGAAGGAGCCAGGCCCCAGCAGCGGACAGGCCGGGCCGTGCAGCATGTAGCCGAGGCCGAACCGGGTGCCGACGACCAGGACCCGGTCAGGGCCCGCGGACTCCTCGGTACGGGCCATCGTCAGCGTCGCCGGGGCGAACAGCCTGCCCCCCGAGCGGGCCGTACGGGCCGAGGGCAGCGGGCCGATCAGCGCCGTGTAGAAGCGGGCCAGCGCCTCGGCGGTCGCCACCCCGCCCGAGGCGGGCAACTCGGCGGCCAGATAGGCGGGGTCGTTCTCGTCCGGCAGCGGGGTGATCGCGGCGAACGCCCGCCGGGTCAGCGACTCGGGGTCCCGGTACGCCTCGGCCACCGACCGCTTGGGGCGCAGCCGCGGCCCGTGGGCGGCGGGCGCGGCGAGCGCCTCCACCGCCGCGATCCGGCCGACCCGGCCCCGCTGCTCCTCGGGCAGCCCGAGCCACAGGTCGAGCCCCAGCGGCCGGGCGATCTCCTCGGCGATCCAGCGCCCGATGGTCCGCCCGGTGACCCTGCGCACCAGCTCGCCCAGCAGCCAGCTGTACGTCTGGGCGTGGTAGCCGTGCGCCGTACCGGGCTCCCATACGGGCTGCTGGGCGGCGACGGCCCGCGGCCCGGATATGCCGTCGATGGCCTCGGCGGGGGTCAGCGGGGTGTCGAGCACGGGCACGCCGGTGCGGTGCGCCAGCAGATGCCGCACCAGCACCCGCTCCTTGCTCGCCGCCTTGAACTCCGGCCAGTAGGTGCTGACCCGGCCGTCCAGGTCCAACTGGCCGCGCTGGTGCAGCAGCAGCGGCACGGCGGCGGCCACGCCCTTGGTGACCGACCGGACGACCTGGGCGGTGTCCTGGGTCCAGGGCTCGGGGCCGTCGTCGGACCCCTCACGGCCATCGGGCTCCTCGCCGCCGTCGGAGTCCTCACGGCCGCCGGAGTCCTGGCCGCCCTCGGGGGTCTTCGTACCGCCCCACAGATCGACGACCTTCTCGCCCTCCCGGTACAGGACCACGGCCGCGCCGCGCTCGCCGTGCCGGGCGAAGTTCGCCGCGAAGGCGTCCCGGACCGGTTCGAAACCGTCCGCCACCATGCCCTGGACGTCCACCACTGTCCGACTCCCGCCATGCCGACCGAGCGTGTGTGCTTGTGTTTCTCCTTATGGTGCAACGCCCCGCGCGGGAGGATCATGCCGGGGCCGGGCATGATCCCGGCGGACCCGCCGCCATGGGGCGGCGGCGGTCCCCGAGCCGACGAGAAGGGGCACACGGTGCGGAGATTCGAGGGCTACGCGGTCATGCTCACCGGCGCGGGGCGCGGGATCGGGGAGGTGACCGCCCGCCGGTTCGCCGACGAGGGCGCCCGGGTGCTGATCACCGACCGGGACGGTGAACTGGCCGCGAAGGCCGCCGAGTCCATACGGACCGACGGCGGCGAGGCCGAGTCGCTGGGCTGTGACGTGGCCCGGCGGGCGGACGTCGAGGCGGCCGTGGCGCACGCCGTAAGGCGCTTCGGAAGACTGGACGTCCTGGTCAACAGCGCCCACTCGTGCCACGTCGACACCCCGCTGTTCGAGGACCAGGCGGACGACGAGTGGCAGCAGGACATCGACGTCACCCTGAGCGGCGCCTTCCGCTGCTCCCGCGCCGCGCTGCCGCATCTGGCCGCCGCGGAGGGCCGGGGCGCGATCGTCAACGTCGGCTCGGTCAACGGCCTCCAGGACTTCGGCAACCACGCCTACAGCGCCGCCAAGGCGGGCCTGGGCAGCCTCACCCGCACCCTGGCCGCCCACGCCGCCGGACGGGGCGTCCGCGTCAACCTCGTGGCCCCCGGCACGATCCGCACCCCCGGCTGGGACGGCCGTGAGGACACCCTGCGCCGCGCCGCCGAGGTCTACCCCCTCGGGCGGGTCGGCGAACCCACCGACATCGCCGCCGCCATCACCTTCCTGGCCTCCTCCGACGCGGCCTGGATCACCGGGATCACCCTCCCCGTGGACGGCGGCATCACGACCACGAACGTGGCGGTGCGCAGGGCATTCGGTCACCGGTAGGACGGGGTCGACGGGATACGGCGGGGTCAACCCGCGTGCAGCATCAGCCCGATGCCCGCCACCATCAGCCCCGCCGCCGCGATCCTCGGACCGCCGAACCCCTCCTTGAAGAACAGCGCCCCGATCGCCGCGCCGACGATGATCGACGATTCGCGCAGCGCCGCGATCGGGGCGAGCTCGGCTCGGGTCTGGGCCCACAGCACCAGGCCGTAGGCGGTGACCGAGAGCAGCCCGCCGAGCAGCCCGCGCGCCGCGACCGGCCGCAGCTGCCGAAGGAGCGCACCGCGCCGGATGGCCAGGGCGCAGACCGGGATGGCGAAGCCCTCAAGGATCATCAGCCAGGCGATGTAGGCGGGCGGACTGCCGGAGGCGCGCACCCCCAGCCCGTCCACGACGGTGTACGCGGCGATGGACAGACCGGTGGCGATGGCGGCCGTAAGGGCGAGCCACTGCGGTGCGCCCCCGCCGTTCCCCTCGCGCTCGGCGTGCCGCGCCCCCCTGATGCCCCACAGCGCCACGCCCACCAGCCCCGCCGAGGCCAGCGCGATGCCCGCCGCCTGCCAGCGGTCCGGCCGCTCGCCGACGAAGACCGCGGCGGCCACGGTCACCACCAGCGGGGCGGTGCCGCGCGCGATGGGGTACATCTGGCCGAAGTCGCCCAGGTGGAACGAGCGCATGAGCAGCAGCTGATAGACCACATGGATGGCCGCGGACGCCAGCAGATACGGCCAGGCGTCCGCGGCGGGCAGCGGGGTGAACGGCAGCAGCGCCAGCCCGCACAGCGCCCCGCCGCCGCCCACCAGGGTGAAGGCGAGCAACTGGTCCCTGATGCCGTGCGCGATCGCGTTCCAACTGGCGTGGGTGACGGCCGCGATGAGCACCGCGGCCGCGACCAGCGGGGTCATGCGGAACGCTCGCGCACATCCACCAGGGTGCCCTCGGCATGCGCGATCAGGGTCTTGGGGTCGAGCGGGAAGACGGTGTGCGGATCGCCCGCCGCGGCCCATACGGTCTCGTGGTCCAGCAGCCGGCGGTCGGCCAGGACGCGGGTGCGGGTGCGGTGGCCGAAGGGCGGCACCCCGCCGATGGCGTAGCCGGTGGTCTCCCGCACCAGCGCCGCGTCCGCCCGGCGGACGCTCCCGGCGCCCAGTTCATGCCGTACGAGCTCGACGTCGACCCGTGACGCCCCGTCCATCAGCACCACCACCGGCTGTCCGTCCGCCACGAAGACCAGCGACTTGACGATCTGGCTCAGCTCGCAGCCGATCGACGCGGCGGCCTCGGCGGCGGTACGGGTGGCGTCCGGAAACCGGCGCACCTCGACGGCCAGGCCGAGCTCGCGCAGGGCGTCGGCGAAACGGGGGTGGGCGGCGCTGTCAGGGGTGGAGTCGACCATGGAACGACGCTATCGACGCCCCCACGCCCCTCGCCAGGACTTTTCCCGGCACTTCCGGCCGACCGCCCCGGCCTACCCGCCCCGGCCCCCCGGCCGACCGCCCGGCCGACCGCCCCCGGCCCGCCCAAGGCGCTCAGTCGGCGGGCCCAACATGCCCCACTGCTGACCGGCCGGACGCGAAGGAGCCGGGCGGGCGCTCGTATGCGCCCGCCCGGCTCCTGGGGCGTATCCGCGCAGGCTCAGCCCGCGCGCAGCAGGGCCGCCACGATCGGGCCCGCCGTGTCGCCGCCGTGGCCGCCCTCGGGGACCACACCGGCGGCCGCGACATCGTCGCGGTACGCGCTGAACCAGCCGTTCGGCTTCTCCTGGTTGTCCACCTCGGCCGAGCCGGTCTTGGCGCCGAAGTCACCGCTCATCCCGGCCATCGCCTCGGCGGCGGTGCCCGAGGTGGCCGTCAGCTTCATCAGCTTCTTCAGCTGGTCGTGGGTGCTGGACTTCATCGTCCTGCTCGCCTTGGCCAGCGTCCGGTCGTCCAGCGACGGCGAGACCAGGTACGGCTGGCGGAAGGTGCCGGTGGAGGCGGTGGCCGCGACCGACGCCATGTTGAGCGGGTTCATCCGCACGCCGCCCTGGCCGATCAGCGAGGCGGCCTTGGAGGCCGCGGACTGCACCGGCACGGCGCCGTCGAAGGTGGGCACGCCGGTCTGCCAGTTGAGGCCGATGCCGAAGACGTCCCGGGCCTCCTTGCTCAGGTCGTCGTCCTTCAGCTTCCCCGCCTGGCTGATGAAGGCCGTGTTGCAGGAGCGGGCGAAGCTCTGCTCGAAGGTGCCGTTCTTGATCTCGAACTTCTTGTCGTTCTGGAACTTCCAGCCGCCGTAACTGAAGTACTTCGGGCACGGATGCGGCTTGCCGTACGCCGCCAGTCCCTTGTCCATCAGCGTCGTCGAGGTGATGATCTTCATCGTCGAGCCGGGTGCGTACGAGCCCTGGAAGGCGGTGTTGAAGCCGCTCGCGGGGGAGTTGGCCAGCGCGAGGATCTCACCGGTGCTGGGCTTGACCGCGACCACCGACGCCTTGGTGCGCTTGCTCACCTGCTGCTCGGCGGTGCGCTGGAGCGATGCGTCGATCGTGGTGCGGAGCGTGCCCGGGGTGCCCTTGGAGAGCACCTTGAGGGTCTTGTCGGGGGACTTGGAGCCCTTGGCGCGCTCGATCCAGGTCTCCACGCCCGCCTCGCCGCCCGCCTTCTTGCCGTACCGCTCGCGCAGCGCGGCCAGGACGGTCTTGAGGGTCGGGTGCTCGGAGGCGGTCAGCTCCTTGCCGTCGCGGTCCACCGCCTTGATCGGCGGTGCCTCGGACGCGCCGGTCTTGAGCGTGTCGCCCTCGGCGAGGTCGGGGTGCACCACGGAGGGCTTCCAGGCGACGACCGGCTTGCCGGTCTTGGTGTCGCGGGTCACGGTCAGCGAGGATTCATACGTCCAGGGGACGCTGTCACCGCCGGAGGAGAGCTGGGCGTTGACCGAGAACGGCACCTTGGCGCCGCTCGCCTGCCCCGCGTCCAGCGTCACCTTGGCCACCTTGGCCTTTGTGCGATAGCCGCTCAGCGCCGTGGTGGCGGCGCCGCTGTCGTCCGTAAGGGCGGCGGCCTTCGCCGTCTTGCCCGCCGACCAGGCCGCCAGGAACGCGTGGGCGGTGGTCTTGACCTCGGCCGCGCTCGGCGGGCCGGTCTTCACCTTCTTCAGGGACGGCTTGTCGTCACCCGAGCCGGCGCTCGCACCGTCCTTCGGGCCGGCTGAATCGTCCTGGCCGCTGCCGCAACCGGCCACACCGACCATGGCGGCGAACACCGCACCGACGATCGCGGCTCTCGCGCCACTCCGCATTTCAGAACCCCCACACTGTGTTCTCGGTTCCCCCCATCAGTCGATGAGGGCCGCGGTGCCCGGCACTCTACCGGCACCACGTGAAGCCCCCGCGCCCTCACAGTAGGGGGCGCGGGGGCCGTGGCCGGATCCATGCGGTGGGCCCGGGGCCGAGCGGGGTCAGATCCAGGTATCGAGCCACATCCGGGCCCGCCAGTCGTCCATCGGCATCGTCTGGCCCGTGTACAGCGGGAAGAAGTAGATGAAGTTCCAGATGATCAGCAGGACGAGGGCGCCCGAGCCGACCGCGCCGATCACCCGGCGGGTCTCGCTCGCGCCCGGTGGCCCCAGCAGCGCGCCGATCATCATCGCCACCCCGAGGCACAGGAAGGGCACGAAGACGACGGCGTAGAAGGAGAAGATCGTCCGGTCCTGGTAGAGGAACCACGGCAGATAGCCCGCGGCGATCCCGCACAGGATCGCGCCCGCCCGCCAGTCGCGCCGCAGCGCCCATCGGAACAGCAGGTACAGCAGCGCGAAACAGGCCGTCCACCACAGCAGCGGGGTGCCGATGGCCAGCACCTCGCGCGCGCACTTCTCGGCGGCGTCCTTGGGGCAGCCCTCCTGGCCGGCCCGTGGGGACTCGTAGAAGTACGAGACCGGGCGGGACTGGACCAGCCAGCTCCACGGATTGGACTGGTAGACATGCGGCGAGTCCAGGTTGACGTGGAACTTGTAGACCTCGGACTCGTAGTGCCACAGGCTGCGCAGCGGGTTGAGCAGCCAGTCGAAGGCGCCGCCGGTGCCGTGGCCGCCGCCGCCGGCGGACTTGGCGGACTCGGCCCAGTGGCGGAAATAGCCGCTGTGCCGCCAGCCGCGCCCCTGGTCGTAGCTGCCGCTCGCGGTGAACCAGCCCGACCAGGAGGCGATGTACGTGAGGATCGCCACAGGCACCAGCGAGACGAACGCCCAGCCCAGATCGCGCCGCAGCACCGCCCGGTAGGGGCGGAGGGCGCCCGCGGCGCGGCGGCTGCCCACGTCCCACAGGACGGTCATCAGGCCGAAGGCCGCCAGCACGTACAGCCCGTTCCACTTGGTGCCGATCGCCAGGCCCAGCAGCACCCCGGCCGCGATCCGCCACGGCCGCGCGCCCAGCCTCAGGCCCCGGGCGACCGCCGGGTCCGGCCGCGCCGCGCCATCCTCATTGGCTGGCAGCGCCGCCGCCAGCCTGGCGCGCGCCAGGTCCCGGTCGACGAGCAGACAGCCGAAGGCGGCCAGCACGAAGAACATCACGACCAGGTCGAGCAGCGCCGTGCGGCTCATCACGAAGTGCAGCCCGTCCACGGCCATCAGCGCGCCCGCGAGGCAGCCGAGGAAAGTCGACCGGAACAGCCGCCGCCCGATCCGGCACAGCATCAGCACCGAGAGGGTGCCGAGCACCGCGACCATGAACCGCCAGCCGAACGGATGCAGCCCGAAGAACTGCTCGCCGAGCCCGATGACCCACTTGCCCACCGGCGGGTGCACCACATACGAGGCCGCGTCGCTGAGCGGGATGTGCTGCGGGGCGTCGAGAATCCGGTCGTTGGCGGATTTCGGCCAGGTGCCCTCGTAGCCGTACTCCCAGATCGACCAGGCGTCCTTGGCGTAGTACGTCTCGTCGAATATGACGTTGTCCGGGCTGCCCAGGTGCCAGAAGCGGGTCAGCCCGGCGCACAGCGCGACCAGCAGCGGACCGCCCCAGCCGCTCCAGCGGGCGATTCTGGCCGCCGCCGAGGGGGTCGCGCCGAGGATCTCCCAGAGCCGGGTGCCCGGCTCCGCGTACGGCGGGACCAGCCGCTCCCGTACGCCGGGCCTGGTCTGGCCCGCGTATCCGAAACGGCGCAGCCGGCGCTGCCAGGCCGGCGGCTGCTGGCCGGTGGCTTTGCCCGGCTGGGCGTGGGTCGCGGTGTCACTGCTCACCGGCCCATCGTAGGGAAGGGGTCTGTGAGTGTGGCGGGGAAAGGCGGCGAACGGGGATTCGTGCCCGGGGCGGCGGCCCCGGGACCGGGCCCGCGGTCGCCTCGGGGCCGGGCCCGCGGCCGGTCCCGGCCGACGCCGCGGCCGGTCGTGGTCGACGCCGTAGCCGGTCGTGGCCGGTCGTGGCCGACGCCGTAGCCGGTCGTGGTCGACGCCGTAGCCGGTCGCCGGGCCCGCCGCGCCCGGCTGCGAGGATGGGGGCGTGACTGGAACGCTCGTACTGGCAGGGACCCCCATCGGCGACACGGCGGACGCGCCCCCGAGGCTGGCCGCCGAGCTCATGGCCGCCGATGTGATCGCCGCCGAGGACACCCGGCGGCTGCGCCGCCTCACCCAGGCCCTGGACGTGCGCCCGGCCGCCCGGGTGGTGTCCTACTTCGAGGGCAACGAGTCGGCCCGCACGCCCGAGCTGGTCGAATCGCTGGCCGGGGGCGCCCGGGTGCTGCTGGTCACCGACGCGGGCATGCCGTCGGTCTCCGACCCCGGCTACCGGCTGGTGGCCGCCGCCGTGGAGCGCGGGATCACCGTCACCGCCGTGCCCGGCCCGTCCGCGGTGCTCACCGCGCTGGCCGTGTCCGGGCTGCCGGTGGACCGCTTCTGCTTCGAGGGGTTCCCGCCGCGCAAGGCGGGGGAGCGGCTGACCCGGCTGCGCGAGGTCGCCGACGAGCGCCGCACCCTGGTCTGGTTCGAGGCCCCGCACCGGCTGGACGACACGCTCGCGGCCATGGCCGAGGTGTTCGGCCCGGACCGCCGCGCCGCGGTGTGCCGGGAGCTGACCAAGACCTACGAGGAGGTGCGGCGCGGCCCGCTGGCCGAGCTGGCCGCCTGGGCGGCGGAGGGCGTACGCGGCGAGATCACCATCGTGGTCGAGGGCGCCCCCGCGCCCGGACCCGAGGAGGCCGGCCCCGCCGAGCTGGCCCGCCGGGTCGCGGTGCGCGAGGAGGCCGGTGAGCGCCGTAAGGAGGCCATCGCGGCGGTGGCGCAGGAGGCCGGGGTGCCCAAACGACAGGTGTTCGACGCGGTCGTGGCGGCGAAGAACGCCGCGGGAAGCATGCCACGCGAAGGTAAAGCCCCGTAGCGAAAAGCAAAGCTCAGGTTAGTAGCCGGGCAGTTGCTCGCCAGTTTCTCCATCGCCGTTGCCAAATCTCGCTCAAAGAGAGGGAAGAGCCCGTGCGATGGCGCCGGGAAAGGCGTCCACTGGTTGTGGAAGACCTGGGGCGATCCCATCCCGGAAGACTTGTCCTGTGTGACAAGAGGAGCTGCCATGAGCGATATAGCGGGAACCTCGAGCGGTGCTCATCCGATAGCCGCCCACACCCCCTCCGATCAGTCCGGCGAGGTGGCCCACGAGGCGTACGCCTTCGCCTGCATGAAGTGCGGGCACGGCTGGGAGCGGTCGTACGACATCGAACACCACGTGGACGGCGACGGCCGGGCCTTCGTCGTCTACTTCACCGACGGCCGGCGCGTCCCCTCCCCGCTGACGAGCCCCGACTGCGTCAACTGCGGTGCGCATCTGGTGCGGATCATGCGCTCGGGTCAGGTCTCCTCCGTCCTGGAGAGTGCGCGGCGCGGGAGGCCGCACACCACCCGGGACCGGGGGGAAGGCACCGGCGCACCGGAGACCGAGGCGGACGCCGCGCCGGACCGCGCACCGGAAAACGAGGACCCCGCGCGACGCCGTGGGCACCATTGGCACCTTCCGAATCTGCTGCATCCCTTTCAGCACCACCGCGACTGAGTACGATCCGGTTCATATGAGCTGTTTCACATGAGCCGGCTCTGTAGTCGGTTCACCTGAGCCGGGCGCCGGTCAACTGAGCGGCCGGACGCGATTCACCTCACATTCACCGGGATTCATAGAATCGCGTCCATGGCGAAAACAGCATCGACCCCCGGCGGCAGTGGCAAGGCGAGCGGCGCGCAAAAGGAAAAGGACGCGCCCCCGCCGCCGCCGGAGCCCCTGCGGGTCCCGGTCGCCGATTCCCACACCCACCTGGACATGCAGTCGGGCACCGTCGAGGAGGCACTGGCCAAGGCCGCCTCGGTCGGCGTCACGACCGTCGTCCAGGTGGGGTGCGACCTCGCCGGGTCCCGGTGGGCGGCCGAGATCGCGGCGGCGCACGAGAGCGTCTGGGCCACGGTGGCCCTGCACCCCAACGAGGCGCCGCGCATCGTCCTGGGGGACCCCGACGGCTGGTCCCGGCAGGGCGCCAGGGAGCCCGGCGGCGACGCCGCCCTGGACGCGGCCCTCGACGAGATAGCGGCCCTGGCCGCGCTGCCCCAGGTGCGCGGCGTGGGCGAGACCGGCCTGGACTACTTCCGCACCGGGCCGGAGGGCATGGCCGCCCAGGAGCGCTCGTTCCGCCGTCACGTCGCCATCGCCAAGGAGCACGGCAAGGCGCTGGTCATCCACGACCGGGAGGCCCACGACGACGTGCTGCGGGTGCTCGCCGAGGAGGGCGCGCCCGACACCGTCGTCTTCCACTGCTACTCCGGTGACGCGGCCATGGCGACGATCTGCGCCGAGCGCGGCTACTACATGTCGTTCGCGGGCAACATCACCTTCAAGAACGCCCAGCCGCTGCGCGACGCCCTCGCCGTCGCCCCGCTCGACCTCGTCCTCGTCGAGACCGACGCGCCCTTCCTGACCCCCGTCCCCTACCGCGGACGGCCCAACGCTCCGTATCTGATTCCGCTCACCCTGCGGGCCATGGCCGAGGTCAAGGGCGTCCCCGAGGACACCCTGGCGACCGCCGTGGCGGCCAATACGGCGCGCGTCTTCGGCTATTGAGGGGCGGTGGCGATCCGAGGGCGGTGATCACACTGCGTGATGATCTCGCTTTGGAGAGTCACCCCCACTCCGCTACAGTCCCGGATCCAACGCCTGACCAGTGGACTTGTGGAGTGTTACCGGAGTGTTGTCGTGAGCCGCAGGGCCAGCCACCGCGTCCCGGGCGGCCGTGCCGCCGCCCGCCGAGCCGCCCGGCGCGGCGCCACCGGCCGGACCGATCCGATGCGCCGGCTGCTGCCGCAGGCGATGGTGGTCGCCGCCCTGGCCGGCGGCACCTCCGCCTTTGTCGCCCAGGACAAGGCCGTACGGCTCACCGTCGACGGCGACGCGCGCACGTTGCACACCTACGCCGACGACGTGGGCGAGCTGCTGGCGGACCTGGACGTCCGCGTCGGCGCGCACGACATCGTCGCCCCCGAGCCCGGGGAGCGGCTCGGCGACGGCGACGAGATCGCCGTCCGCTACGGCCGTCCCGTCACCCTCACCCTCGACGGGGAGCGCCGCCGGGTGTGGACCACCGCCCGCACGGTTGACGGCGCACTGCGCCAACTGGGCGTACGTGCCGAGGGTGCGTACCTGTCCGCCTCCCGCTCCGCCGCCATCACCAGCCGAGGGCTGCTCCTGCACGTCCGTACCCAGCGCACCGTCACCTTTCTCGCCGACGGGCGCCCCCACGTGGTCCGCACGAACGCGGCCACCATCGGCGAGGCCCTCGCCGCCGCCGGGCTCACCCTGCGCGGCCAGGACACCACCTCCGTCCCGCGGGACAGCTTCCCGCGCGACGGCCAGACGGTGACGGTGATGCGGATCACCGGCGGCAAGGAGGTCCGGGACCATCCGGTGCCCTTCACCACCGTGCACCGCGCCGACCCCACGCTCCCCAAGGGCACCGAGCTGGTGGCCCGGCCCGGCGAGCCGGGCACCCTGCGCATCACCTACCGGGTGCGCAGCGTCAACGGCGTCCGGCAGCGGCCGCGGAAGATCGGCAGCGAGGTCGTCAAGGCGCCCGTGGCCAGGATCGTCCGGGTCGGCACCATGACCGTGCCCGCCGGCGTCGGCGGCCCGGCGGACGGGCTCAACTGGCGGGCGATGGCCCGCTGCGAATCGGGCGGCCGGCCCGACGCGGTCGACGGCTCCGGCCGCCACGGCGGCCTCTACCAGCTCGACCAGGGCACCTGGCACGCCCTCGGCGGCCACGGCCGCCCCCAGGACGCGCCCCCGTCCGAGCAGACCTACCGTGCGAAGAAGCTCTACCAACAACGCGGCGCCAGCCCCTGGCCCAGCTGTGGCTCGAAGCTTCACCGGTGATGGGGGCTCGGCCGGGTGGCCCGATTCCAGGGTGCTCGGGCCCTCCGGCCGGGGGACCCTGGCAGCGGTAGCCGGGGAAGGCTGATGCGCTCCGGTGGGGGCACGTGTCGGCGGTAGCCGGGGGAGGACCGAGCCGTGAGAGGACCGAGCCTTGAAAAGGGGATCTGAAACGGGGCCTAAACTTCCTGGGTGAGCTCCACCGACTCCGACGTTCTGCTCGGCCCCGCCGACATCCGCGAACTCGCGGCGCGGCTCGGCGTACGTCCGACCAAGCAGCGCGGCCAGAACTTCGTCATCGACGCCAATACGGTCCGCCGGATCGTCCGGACCGCCGGGGTGCGCCCGGACGACGTGGTCGTCGAGGTCGGCCCCGGGCTCGGTTCGCTGACCCTCGCGCTGCTGGAGGCCGCAGACCGGGTCACCGCCGTCGAGATCGACGACGTACTCGCCGCGGCCCTCCCCGCGACCGTCGAGGCCCGGCTGCCGCACCGCGCCGACCGGTTCGCGCTGGTGCACAGCGACGCCCTGCGGGTGACCGAACTGCCGGGCCCCGCCCCGACCGCGCTGGTCGCCAACCTGCCGTACAACGTCGCCGTGCCCGTGCTGCTCCATATGCTCGGGCGGTTCCCGACCATCGAACGGACCCTGGTCATGGTCCAGTCCGAGGTCGCCGACCGGCTCGCCGCCCCGCCCGGCTCCAAGGTGTACGGCATCCCCTCCGTGAAGGCCGCCTGGTACGCCCACGTCAAGCGCGCGGGCGCGATCGGCCGCAACGTCTTCTGGCCCGCCCCGAACGTCGACTCCGGCCTGGTCTCGCTGATCCGCCGGGACGAGCCCCCGCGCACCAACGCCACCCGGGAAGAGGTCTTCGCGGTGGTGGACGCGGCGTTCGCCCAGCGCCGCAAGACCCTCAGGGCGGCGCTCGCGGGCTGGGCCGGTTCGGCGGGGGCCGCGGAGGAGGCCCTGAAGGCCGCGGGGGTCTCGCCGCAGGCGCGCGGGGAGTCGCTGACGGTGGAGGACTTCGCCGCGATCGCCGAGCACGGACCCGGGACCTGACCACACACCGCGCCCGCGGGCGGGCTTGCTCCCCACCCCACCCCGCCCCTCCCCGCAGCATCCGATGCACGGCTCCACCGCGTGCCGGGGCTCGCTTCGGCCGTACACCGGCAGGCGTCAGGCACCGGAGCTTTCCCCACCCCGCCCCTTCCCGTAACCGGGGCCCCACCCCGGACCCCGACCCGGGGGCTTGCTCCCGGTTCGGGAAGGGGCGGGGTGGGGGACAAGGCCGCCGCAGGCCCCCCTCGCACCGCGGGACAATGGCCGCACCGGAACACCCGAACCCACCGAGGAGCCCCGTGAGCCGCCCCGTGACCGCCCGTGTGCCCGCCAAGGTCAACGTCCAGCTCGCGGTCGGCGGGCTGCGCCCCGACGGGTTCCACGACCTGGCCAACGTCTTCCTCGCCGTCGGGCTCCACGACGAGGTCACCGCCACCCCCGCCGACGCCCTCCGGATCACCGTCGAGGGCGCGGATGCCGGCCAGGTGCCGCTGGACCGCACCAACCTCGCGGCCCGCGCCGCTCTCGCGCTCGCCGAGCGGCACGGCATCGCGCCCGGCGTGCATCTCCATATCGCCAAGGACATCCCCGTCGCGGGCGGTATGGCGGGCGGCAGCGCGGATGCCGCCGGGGCGCTCCTGGCGTGCGACGCGCTGTGGGGCACCCAGGCGACCCGCGCCGAACTCCTCGCGATCTGTGCAGAGTTGGGCAGTGACATCCCCTTCAGCCTCGTCGGCGGCGTGGCCCTCGGCCGCGGCCGGGGCGAGCTGCTGACGCCGCTGGAGACCGGCGGCACCTTCCACTGGGTGTTCGCCGTGGCAGACGGCGGGCTGTCCACCCCCGCCGTCTACCGCGAATGCGACCGGCTGCGCGAGGCGTCCGGCGCGGGCGCGAGCGCCGCCGATGTCCCCGACCCCGAGCCCTCCCAGGCGCTGCTGGACGCGCTGCGCACCGGCGACGCCACCGCGCTGGCCGCCGCCGTCTCCAACGATCTCCAGCCCGCCGCGCTCTCGCTGCGCCCCGCGCTCGCCGACACCCTGCGCGCCGGCGCGGAGGCCGGCGCGCTCGCCTCCCTCGTCTCCGGCTCCGGTCCGACCTGCGCCTTCCTGGCGAAGGACACCGAGGCCGCGCAGGCGGTGGCGACCGGGCTGGCCGCCTCGGGCACCTGCCGCACGGTCCGCGTGACCTCCGGCCCGGTCCCCGGGGCGCGGCTGGTCGACGCCTGAGCGCGGCGCCCCGCGCGGCGACTACCCTGGGACGCCGATCGATCCGCGTAATGGAGTGTGATGGCGACCAACCTGGTCAACGTTGAATCCGTCAGCAAGGTGTACGGCACCCGTGCCCTGCTGGACGGCGTTTCCCTCGGAGTGAACGAGGGCGACCGCATCGGCGTCGTCGGCCGTAACGGCGACGGCAAGACCACGCTCATCCGGATCCTCGCCAAGCTGGAGCCCGCCGACGACGGCCGCGTCACCCACGCCGGTGGTCTGCGGCTCGGCGTGCTCACCCAGCACGACTCGCTCGACCCCGCGGCCACCGTCCGCCATGAGGTGATCGGCGACCTCGCCGATCACGAGTGGGCCGGTGACGCCAAGATCCGGGACGTGCTCACCGGGCTGTTCGGCGGGCTGGACCTGCCCGGCTTCCCTCAGGGGCTGGACACGGTCATCGGCCCGCTGTCCGGCGGTGAGCGCCGCCGTATCGCGCTCGCCCAGCTGCTGATCGCCGAGCAGGACCTGATCGTCCTCGACGAGCCCACCAACCACCTCGACGTCGAGGGCATCTCCTGGCTGGCGGGGCATCTGCGCGCCCGCCGCTCGGGCCTGGTGGTGGTCACCCACGACCGCTGGTTCCTCGACCAGGTCTGTACCCGGATGTGGGACGTCCAGCGCGGCGCCGTCCACGAGTACGAGGGCGGCTACAGCGACTACGTCTTCGCGCGCGCCGAGCGCGAGCGCATCGCCGCCAGCGAGGAGGCCAAGCGGCAGAACATGATGCGCAAGGAGCTCGCCTGGCTGCGCCGCGGCGCCCCCGCCCGCACCAGCAAGCCCCGCTTCCGCATCGAGGCCGCCAACGCGCTGATCGCGGACGTCCCGCCGCCCCGCGACAGCGCCGAGCTGATGAAGTTCGCCAACTCCCGGCTCGGCAAGACCGTCTTCGACCTGGAGGACGTGACCGTAACCGCCGGGCCCAAGGTGCTGCTCAAGCATCTGACCTGGCAGCTGGGGCCCGGTGACCGGATCGGCCTGGTGGGGGTGAACGGCGCGGGCAAGACCTCGCTGCTGCGCGCCCTTGCCGAAGCCGCCCGCAGCGAGGGCGAACAGCAGCCCGCCGGGGGCCGGATCGTGGTCGGCAAGACCGTAAAGCTCGCGTATCTGTCCCAGGAGGTCGCCGAACTCGACCGGAACCTGCGGGTCCTGGAGGCCGCGGAGCAGATCCGGCAGCGCGTCGACCTGGGCAAGGGCCGGGAGATGACCGCTTCCCAGCTGTGCGAGAAGTTCGGCTTCACCAAGGAGAAGCAGTGGACCCCGGTCGGTGATCTCTCCGGCGGTGAGCGGCGCCGGCTGCAGATCCTGCGGCTGCTGATGGACGAGCCCAATGTGCTCTTCCTGGACGAGCCCACCAACGACCTGGACATCGAGACCCTGACCCAGCTGGAGGATCTGCTCGACGGCTGGCCCGGCTCACTCGTGGTCATCAGCCACGACCGCTACTTCATCGAGCGCACCACCGACCGGGTGCTCGCCCTGCTGGGCGACGCCACCTTGCGGATGCTGCCGCGCGGCGTGGACGAGTACCTGGAGCGGCGGCAGCGGGCCCTGGCCGCGGCCGCCCCGGCCGCCGCCTCGCCCGGCAAGCAGAAGACCGGCGAACAGGCCGCCCGGCAGCGGTCGGCGGCCGACCAGCGCGCCGCCAAGAAGGAGCTTCAGCGCATCGAGCGGCGGCTGGACCGGATCAGCGAGCAGGAGTCCGAGCTGCACGAGCGGATCGCCGAGCACGCCACGGACTTCGCCAAGGTCGCCGAGCTCGATACGCGGCTGCGCGAGCTGACGGGGGAGCGGGACGAGCTGGAGACCCGCTGGCTGGAGCTGGCCGATGACGCATGAGCCGCGACGCGTGAGCCGACGCCGCGTGAGTCGGCGACGCGTGATGTGAGTGGCCTGAAAGCATCGTGTGAAGAGGTTGTGCGGCGATGGCGCGCGCCCTGGCAACGGTCGCGTCACAGGCCGGTCTCAGCTGATCGATGACCTGGACACTGGTCCCTATTGCGCCCCTTACGGGTGATACAAAGAACTCCCGCCTGCCTTCCGCTCAATGGCGGGGTGCCCTGTCCGATTCGCTCCTTCCCGGGGGCCTTTGACCCACCGGGATCGCGGGGGAGGCCGGTCGGACGATGGGTCCCGCATCTGAAGGAATTCGCATGTCACAGCCGCCTCCGCCGCCAAACCAGCCGCCGCAGGGCGGCTTCGGTGCGCCGCAGGAACCTGGTTACGGCTACCCACAGCAGCCGCCCACGCCGCCTCCGGGCCAGCAGGGCTACGGCTATCCGCAGGCCCCCGGCCAGCCGCCGCAGACCCCGCCGCCTCCGCCGCCGTCGGCACCGCCGACGCCGCCGCAGACGCCCCCGCAGGGCGCCGGCGGCTACGGCTACCCGGATCAGCCGGCGCACGGCCAGCCGACCCAGGGCGCTGGGTCGCCGTACGGATCCGGCCAGCAGCCTTACGGTCAGCAGCAGTACGGCCAGCAGCCTTACGGTCAGCCGCAATTCGGCCAGCCGCAGTACGGCCAGCCGCCGCAGGCCCAGTACCCCGGCGGCCCCGGCTCTGGCAGCCCCGGTGGCTCCGGTCAGTCCAAGCAGCGCATGGCGATCATCGTCAGCGCCGTGGTCGCGGTCGCGCTGATCATCGGCGGCGGCATCTGGTTCGCCACCAAGGGCGACGACGGCGGCGGCAGCGAGGCCAAGGGCAAGGACAAGCAGTCCAGCCAGGGCTCCTCCAGCGGCACCACGGGTGGCGGGGACAAGCCTGCCAAGGCCGTGGACGCCAAGCTGCTCAACAAGGTCCCGATGCCCAAGGTCTCCGACCAGGTCACCGTCGAGGGCATGTGGACCACCGACGACACCTTCGTGAAGGCCGGTGTCTACAAGATCGTCGGCTATCCGCTGAGCGGCGGCGCCGCCAAGTGGACGATCCCGCTGGACGGCGCGGTCTGCTGGTCCTCGGACCACCTCACCAAGGACGGGCTGACCACGGTCCTCTACCAGGAGGCCAAGCCGTCGGCCGAGGACAAGTACCCCGGCTGCACCGAGGTCGGGCTGCTGGACCTGAAGAACGGCAAGATGCTGTGGCACCGGAACGTCAAGGAGGGTGACGAGAAGATCCGCTTCGACGAGGTCACCATCGGCGGCGGAACCGTGGCCGCGGGCGGCACCAGCGGCGGCGCCGCCTGGTCCAGCTCGGGCCAGTCCCTGTGGAAGCCCAAGTCGGGCGAGCAGTGCTCGGACGACGGCTACGCGGGCGGCGAGGACAAGCTGGTCGCGGTGCGCCGCTGCGGCGACTACGACAACCCGCAGATCCAGGTCCAGACGCTGAACCCGAAGACGGGCGCGGTGAAGTCGGCCTACAAGGTCTCGCAGGGCATCGACTACGTCCATGTCGCCTCCACCGATCCGCTGGTGATCGGCCTGGACGCCGGTGACTCCACCGGCTCGGCGGTCTCGGACTTCCTGTCCATCGACGACAGCGCCAAGACCGGCAAGGTGCTCGGCAAGATCGGCACCGAGAACGGCAAGTACGACGCCAAGTGCGAGTCGACCAACGTCGAGGGCTGCCGGAAGCTCGCCGTCTCCAAGTCGGCGAACACCCTCTTCCTCGGCTCCGAGGACCGCACCGACTCCAGCGCCGCGACGGCCAACGAGGTCGTGGCCTTCGACCTGAAGACCGGCAAGCCGATCGGGAAGACCGACGGGGTCAAGGGCGCCGCCCTCACCCCGCTCGGGCTGGACAAGGACGGCTCCGTCCTCGCCTACCAGGAGAGCACCTGGGAGACCGGCGGCGCGGTCTGGCGGATCGACCCCAAGTCGTACGCCAAGACCAAGCTGCTGCAGAACCCCGTCGCCAGCCATGAGATGGAGCAGAAGTTCAGCCCCAGCTACTCGGAGATCATCTACTCCGGGGAGCACCTCTACATGAGCGACGTCTACGCCAGCAAGCCCTCGGGCACCTACGACCGGGACGACCCGCTGGCGATCATCTTCGGCGCGAGCTGACGCTCCGGCGTCCGCCCGGCCTGCCCACCCCACGGCGGCCCCGCCCGTACGACACCGTATGGGCGGGGCCGCCGCTGTCCGCTCGGGCGGAGCGCCGGGGTGCGCGCCCCCTGGGAACCCGGCCGCATCGATCGGATTGGGACGTCAACCGGACGTCAAGTAGGCACGAATGGCCGGGATTTCGGCATTCCGGGGGGCTTCTGCCCGGTAAGGGGCGCGCAACGTCGAACAAGCGTGTAGCTTTCCCCCCTGAGCGAATGGGGGGAGCTCATGGGTGTGCGACTCATGGTGGTCGACGATCACCGTCTGCTCGCGGAGGCGCTCGCCTCGGCGCTGAAGCTGCGCGGGCACCGGGTGCTCGCCGCGGCGGCGCCGAGCGCGGGAGCGGCGGACCTGGTGGTGAGCCGGGCACCTGAGGTGTGCCTGCTGGGCACGGCGGCACCCGCCGAGCCGGGGGTGTTCGACCCGGTGGTGCGGATCAAGAAGGAGCGGCCACAGGTCGCGGTCGTGGTGCTGGGCCCGGTGCCGAGCCCGCGCGGCATCGCCGCCGCCTTCGCCGCCGGGGCGTCCGGCTACGTCCGCCACGACGAGCGGATCGAGGGCGTCGAACGCGCCATGATGAAGGCGCGCGCGGGCGAGGCGGCCGTGGCGCCCCAGCTGCTCCAGGGGGCGTTCGCGGAGCTGCTCAACCCCGCGGCCCAGCCCGACGACGAGGGCGCCCGGCTGCTGCGGATGCTGACCCCGCGCGAGGTGGAGGTGCTGGTGCGGGTCGCGGAGGGCGAGGACACCCGGCTGATCGCGGCGGGCATGGGGATCGCCCCCAGTACGGCCCGCACCCATGTGCAGCGGGTGCTGATGAAGCTCGGGGTGGGCTCGCGGCTGGAGGCGGCGGCCCTGGCGGCGCGTACGGGGCTGCTGGACCGCGCGGCGACGCGCCGCCCCGCCCCGTCCCCGCCCCAGCCGCCTCCCGCGCCGCAACCGCCCGCGTCGGCGCCGTAGACCTCAAGCCGTGCCGTGCCGTGCCGGGCCACGCCGTGCCGGGCCGGGCGCGGTGGCCGGGTGCCCGCGTCGCTCAGCCCGCTCCGGACCCGGGCTCCCGGCCCCCGGGCTCTCCGGTCCCGCCCCCGGCACCGGGGCCGCCCCCGGGCCGAGCGGGCTCCGGCTTGGGTGCGGCGCCGGGCGCGGACAGCGGCCTGAGCTTCATCCAGAGCAGGAAGAACAGGCCGACCGCGAGCATGCACGACCCCGTCCAGAGGTTGATGTTGATGCCCGACGCCTTCCTCACATCCGCGTCCGAGGCGGTGAACCCGGCGATGAGGACGAGGATCCCGTAGATCACGAACAGCCCGCCGATGATCCGCCGCACATCGAACAGCCGGGCCGCGGTCGCCGACTTCTGCTCCAGCTCCTCGACCTCGTGCCGGTATTCGTACTCCTCACTCATGGCGCACGCTCCTTAATCCCGGAAGGGTCACAGGGAGAACGGGATGTAGCACAGGGCCGCGAGGATCAGCGCGCTCCAGCCCAGCACGGCCGGACGGCGGTACCACGCCTCGTCGCCCGGCGCCGGTGGCTCGGCCACCCCGGGCGCCGTGGTGCCGTAGACCAGACCGGCCAGCGACTCCACCGGCTTGGGCTTGGTGAACGGCGTCAGCGCGACCATCACCACCCCGCCGACCACGAACGCCACGATGGCGGAGACGAAGTTGGCGCCCTGGTCGCTGGGGATGGCGATGACATCCCCCAGATAGAGCCAGAAGTAGTTGATCATCGCGGCCACCGTGCCGCACAGCAGCCCCCAGAACCCCGCCGCGGCGGTGGCCCGCTTCCAGAACATCCCGATGATGAAGACGCAGAACAGCGGCACGTTGAAGAACGAGAACAGGGTCTGGAGGTAGTTCATGATGTTGCTGAACGAGGAGGCGATGAAGGCCGTGCCCATACCGGCCAGCACCCCGATCGCCGTCACCACCCGCCCGGTGAGCAGGTAGTACCCGTCCGGGCGGCCCTTTTGCACATACGCCCGCCAGATGTCGTTGGTGAAGACCGTGTTGAAGGACGACACATTGGCCGCCATGCCCGCCATGAAGGCGGCCAGCAGCCCGGTCACCGCGAGCCCCAGCACCCCGTTGGGCAGCAGTTCGCTCATCAGCAGCGGAATCGCGTCGTTGTACTGGAGCCCGCTCGTCTTCGAACCGATGTCCGGCTCCATGACCAGGGCGATCAGCCCGGGGACCACCACGATCAGCGGGATGAACATCTTGGGGAACGCGGCGATCAGCGGAGTGCGCTGGGCGGCCGAGAGGTTCTTGGCCGACAGGGCGCGCTGCACCTCGGCGAAGTTGGTCGTCCAGTAGCCGAAGCTCAGACAGAAGCCGAGGCCCAGCACGATGGTCAGCCAGTTGGCCCCCAGCGGGTTGGACGAGCCGATGCCGGTGCCACCCCAGGCGGAGACGAAGTTGGGGCCGTGCGAGTCCGTGAGCGAGTCCTTGAGCCCGCCGAAGCCGCCGATCCGCCGGAGGCCGACGACGGTGAGCGGGATCAGGGCGGCCAGGATCACGAAGAACTGCAGCACCTCGTTGTAGATCGCCGAGGAGAGTCCGCCGAGGGTGATGTACGCGAGCACGAAGAGACCCGCGACCACGATGGCCACCCACTGCGGCCAGCCCAGCAGCGCCTCCACCACGATCGCCATCGCGTAGAGGTTCACCCCCGCGATCAGTACCGACGCGACCGAGAAGATGATCGAGCTGAGCAGATGCGAGGACGGTCCATAGCGGTGCAGCAGGAACTCGGGGACGGACCGTACCTTGGAACCGTAGTAGAACGGCATCATCACCAGGCCGAGGAAGACCATGGCCGGAATCGCCCCGACCCAGTACCAGTGCACCGTGTACACCCCGTACTGCGCGCCGTTGGCGGCCATCCCCAGGATCTCCAGGGCGCCCAGGTTCGCGGCGACGAAGGCCAGACCGGTGACCCACGCGGGCAGCGACCGGCCGGAGAGAAAGAAGTCGAGGCTGGTCTTGACGCTCGCTCTGGCGGCGAATCCCACGCCGAGGACGACGACGAAATAGAGGATCAGGATCGTGTAGTCGAGTGCGTTGGTGGGCAGCCGTAGCCCTTCGGCCAGATAGTGCATGGTCTCGCCTCATCGCCTGAACGGAATGCACCAGAAACGTTCGGTGAACGTATCCGAATTCTTGTGGTTTGTCCGAGCGCCTACGCCGCGCATTGACGCCGCTGTTGGCTTGTGGTTCATTATGTTGAGTTGTGTTGGGTGCACCTGACAGGAGCTGGCGGAGTGAAGAAGACGGCGACGCGGCTCGCGGACGGACGCGAGCTGATCTATTACGACGCACGCGACGACGCGGTGCGCGACGCCGTCGACCAGCGGCCGCTCGACCCCATCGCGACCCGCTCGGAGATCCGGCACGACCGCCTGCTCGGCGACCGGGTGGCGATCGCCTCCCACCGCCAGGCCCGCACCTACCACCCGCCGGCCGACGAATGCCCGCTGTGCCCCTCCCGCGAGGGGCGGCACAGCGAGATCCCCGCCTCCGACTACGACGTCGTGGTCTTCGAGAACCGCTTCCCGTCGCTGGCCGGTGACTCGGGCCGGTGCGAGGTCGTGTGCTTCACCTCCGACCACGACGCCTCCTTCGCCGACCTCGACGCCGAACAGGCCGCTCTGGTGCTCGACGCCTGGACCGACCGCACCGCCGAGCTGGCCCAACACCCCGCCGTCGAGCAGGTCTTCTGCTTCGAGAACCGCGGCAAGGAGATCGGCGTCACCCTCGGCCATCCGCACGGCCAGATCTACGGGTATCCCTTTGTGCCCCCTCGTACACAGCTGATGCTCCGTTCACTTGGCGAGCACCGTGAGGCCACCGGTCGGAATCTGTTCGATGATGTGGTCGCCGATGAACTGGCCGACGGGCGACGGGTGGTGCTCGACGGCGAGCACTGGGTCGCGTTCGTCCCCTACGCCGCCCACTGGCCCTACGAGGTGCACCTCTACCCGAAGCGGCGGGTCCCGGACCTGCCGGCGCTGGACGAGGCCGCGCGCACGGAGTTTCCACAGATGTATCTGGAACTCTTGAAGCGCTTCGACCGGATCTTCGGGGAGGGTGAGCCGCCCACGCCCTACATCTCCGCCTGGCACCAAGCGCCGTACCGCATGGCCGACCGCGGTGAATTCGCACTTCACCTCGAGCTTTTCACCATCCGCCGCACTTCCGGCAAGCTGAAGTTTCTCGCGGGTTCCGAATCCGGCATGAATGTGTTCATCAACGATGTGCCGCCGGAGGCCGCGGCTGAGCGACTGCGAGAGGTAGCGAGCAAGTGAGCAATGCGCAGCAGAAGAAGTACCTGGTCACCGGCGGTGCCGGCTATGTCGGCAGCGTGGTCGCGGCGCATCTGCTCGAAGCCGGGCACCGGGTGACGGTGCTGGACGACCTCTCCACCGGCCACCGCGCCGGGGTGCCCGAGGGCGCGGAGTTCATCGAGGGCCGCATCCAGGACGCCGCCAAGTGGCTCGACCCCTCCTACGACGGCGTACTGCACTTCGCGGCGTTCTCCCAGGTCGGCGAGTCCGTCGTCAACCCCGAGAAGTACTGGGTCAACAATGTGGGCGGCACCACCGAGCTGCTCGCCGCGATGCGCGGCGCCGGGGTGCGCACCCTCGTCTTCTCCTCCACCGCCGCCACCTACGGGGAGCCCGACCAGGTCCCGATCACCGAGGATCTCCCGACCGCGCCCACCAACCCCTACGGGGCCAGCAAGCTCGCCGTCGACCACATGATCAGCGGTGAGTGCGCCGCCCATGGCCTGGCCGCGGTCTCCCTGCGGTACTTCAACGTCGCGGGCGCCTACGGGGCGTACGGCGAGCGCCATGACCCCGAGTCCCACCTCATCCCCCTGGTGCTCCAGGTCGCCCAGGGCCGCCGTGAGGCCATCTCGGTCTTCGGCGACGACTACGCCACCCCCGACGGCACCTGCGTCCGCGACTACATCCACGTCGCCGACCTCGCCGACGCCCATCTGCTCGCCCTCGACGCGGCCCTCCCGTCTCCCACCACCACCCTCAACGGAGGCGCTGCGCGCCGCGGAGTCAATCCTGGTGAGCACCTGATCTGCAACCTCGGCAACGGGAACGGCTTCTCCGTCCGCGAGGTCATCGAGACGGTGCGCCAGGTCACCGGCCACCCCATCCCGGAGATCGCCGCCCCGCGCCGCGGCGGCGACCCGGCGGTCCTGGTGGCCTCCGCCGAGCGTGCCAAGGAGCGCCTGGGCTGGCGCCCGACCCGCGCCGACCTGGCCGGAATCGTCGCGGACGCATGGGAGTTCGCGCAGCGGAGGGAGAGTCAGTGACGGACGAGCACGGCCCCGGGCGGGTCACGGCGGAGTTCCGCGAGGTCTACGGCACCGAGCCCGGCGGCGTCTGGGCGGCGCCGGGCCGGGTCAATCTGATCGGCGAGCACACCGACTACAACGACGGCTTCGTGATGCCGCTCGCCCTGCCCCACACCTGCCTGGCCGCCGCCTCCCCGCGCACCGACGGGGCGCTGCGGCTGCACTCGGGCGACGTCCCGGGCGGGGTCGTCGAGCTGCGGGTCGAGGAGCTTTCGCCGGTCGCGGGCGGCGGCGACCGCGGCGGCTGGGCCGCCTATCCGGCCGGAGTGGTCTGGGCGCTGCGCGAGGCGGGGCTGCTGACGGGCGAGGCCGGTGGTGCGGATCTGCACTTCGCGTCCACCGTGCCCACCGGCGCCGGACTGTCCTCGTCTGCCGCGCTGGAGGTGGTCACGGCCACCGCGCTCAACGATCTGTACGGGCTGGGGCTCACCCCGCCGCGCATCGCCCAGCTGTGCCAGCGCGCGGAGAACGCGTTCGTGGGCGTGCCCTGCGGGATCATGGACCAGATGGCGTCGGCGTGCTGCACCGAGGGGCACGCCCTCTTCCTCGACGCCCGTGATCTCACCCAGCGCCAGGTGCCGTTCGACCTGGCGGCCGAGGGGCTGCGGCTGCTGGTCGTGGACACCCGCGTCAAGCACGAGCTGGGCGACGGCGCCTACGCGAGCCGGCGCGCCGCGTGCGAGGCGGCCGCGCGGGCGCTCGGGGTGCGGGCGCTGCGGGACGTGCCCTTCGAGGGGCTGGACGCGACGCTCGCCGAGTTGGAGCGGCTGGGCTGCGACGCGGCCACCCGGCGGCGGGTGCGCCATGTGGTGACCGAGGACCGGCGGGTGGAGGAGGTCATCGAGCGGCTCGACGCGGGGGACATCCGGTCCATCGGGCCGGTGCTGACCGCCGGGCACGCCTCCTGCCGCGACGACTTCGAGATCTCCTGCGACGAGCTCGACCTGGTCGTGGAGACGGGATGCGCGGCGGGGGCGCTCGGGGCGCGGATGACCGGGGGCGGCTTCGGCGGCTCGGCCATCGTGCTGGTGGCCGAGGCGGACGCGGAGGCGGTGAGCAAGTCGGTGACCGAGGCGTTCGGCGCGGCCGGGCACCGGGCGCCGCGGATCTTCCCGGCGGTGCCGAGTGCGGGGGCGCGGCGGCTGTAAGGGGCCGTACCCACCGGCCCTCGATCGCCCCCCGGTAATTTTTCGCCGCTGTTGGATCTCGTACTCCCCAAGAGCGAACAAGAAACCCACAGTGAACAGGCGAGAGCGGTCAGTTTCGCTAATCCGCTTCCTATATGAGACCACGGCCTTACTCTGAGTACAGCGTCGGTGGGGGCCGACGCTTATCAGGGGGCGAGACAGTCAGGTACGACGCCCGGGGTGGGGTAGCAATCAGGGCACGGCGGCGGCCGTGCGGGTTGTGGTGACCTTGCGTCGGGCGCCGTACCCGCACTGTTTTTCTCGGTGTATCCGGGATCTTTCATCCGGCGACGTGGGGGGTTGTTCGTGGCACGTATTCGGGTTCTCGTGGTCGACGACCATCGTATTTTCGCCGAGTCCTTAGCGGCCGCCCTCGCGGCGGAGCAGGACGTGGACGTGGCGGCGGCCGGAAGTGGGCCGGCGGCACTGCGCTGTCTGGAGCGTGGGGCGGCGGAGGGGCGCCGCTTCGACATCCTGCTGGTCGACGCCGACTTGGGCACGGCCGCCGACGGTGTGGGGCCACCGCTTCCGGTACCGGCCGAGCTGCCGTACGGCGGGGCGAACGGCACGGCGCACAGCGGCACCCCTGGCGGGGCGCATGTCGGCGCGCACGGCGGGCCGCACGGTGGGGCCCATGGCGGTCCCGCCCGGGCGGTGAACGGCCGGGCGGCCGACGGCATATCGCTCGTCGGCGCGGTCCGCTCCGCCCAGCCGGGGGTGCGCACCGTGGTGCTGGCCGAGCGCGACGATCCGCGCCGCGCGGCGGCGGCGCTCCAGGCCGGGGCGTCCGGCTGGGTCGCCAAGGACTGCTCACTGGTCCGGCTGCTCGCGGTCATCCGGGGGGTGCTGCGGGAGGAGACCCATCTGCCGCCCGCTCTGCTCACCGGCGTCCTGCGGGAGTTGACGGCCGCCCGTAAGCACCGTACCGAAAGTGAGCGGCTGGTCGAGTCGCTGACGCCGCGTGAGCGGGAGGTGCTGCGCTGCATGGTGGCCGGGCTCGGCCGTAAGGCGGTCGCCGAGCGGCTCTTCCTCTCCCCGCACACCGTCCGCACCCATATGCAGAACGTGCTGGGCAAGCTGGGCGTCCACTCCACGCTGGCGGCCGTGGCGCTGGCCCGGCGCGCCGGTGTGGGCCCGGTCGACCTAGCCGGGGAGATTGTCGAACGGGGCGGTCAGCTGGCGTAGCAGCGCGGCCAGTTCGGCGCGCTGGGCCTGGGAGAGCTCGGCCAGGATGGCGTGCTCATGTTCCAGCAGCCCCGCCAGTGCCTGATCGGCGCGGTCACGCCCTTCGGCGGTCAGCCGGACCAGCACACCGCGCCGGTCACTGGGGTCGGGCCCCCGCTCGACCAACCCCTTCTTGGCGAGCCGGTCGATGCGGTTGGTCATGGTGCCCGAGGTGACCAGAGTCTGGGTCAGCAGCTGCCCGGGGGAGAGCTGATACGGGGACCCGGCCCGGCGCAGCGAGGTCAGGACGTCGAACTCCCAGGGCTCCAGATTGTGCTCGGCGAAGGCGATCCGCCGTGCCCGGTCGAGATGGCGGGCGAGCCGGCTGACCCGGCTGAGCACTTCGAGCGGTTCCACATCGAGGTCGGGGCGTTCCCGCCGCCACGCCGCGACCAGCCGATCGACCTCGTCCTCCATGGCGATCAGTGTAGTGGGTCTGTCGACATGAAGTCTCTTGACATCAAGAGATAACGTGGAGCACGGTAAGACGCCGGGACGCGTGGAAGCGACCCAGGCGCCTCGTATCGACCGTACCCGCAGGGGGACCGATCATGACCACCGCGCCCAACTGGGACCCTCGGCAGTATCTGCGCCACGCCGGCCACCGCGTCCGCCCCTTCCTGGACCTGCTGGCCCGCGTCCCCGAGCTGCCCACCGACCCCGGCCGCCCGCCCCGCATCGCCGACCTCGGCTGCGGCCCCGGCAACGTCACCGCCCTGCTGTTCGACCGCTGGCCCGACGCCCAGGTCACCGGCCTGGACAACTCCGCCGAGATGCTCGCCGAGGCCCGGCCCCTCGCGGGCGCCACCACCGGCGGCGGCCGCCTCGACCTCCGGCAGGCCGATGTGCGGAACTGGGCGCCTGACGAGCCCTACGACCTGATCGTCTCCAACGCCGCCCTCCAGTGGGTCCCCGGCCACCCCGACGCCTTCCCCACCTGGCTGGCCGGACTGCGCGCCGGCGGCACCTTCGCCTTCCAGGTCCCCGGCAACTTCACCGCCCCCAGCCACACCCTGCTGCGCGACCTGTGCAACGCCCCCGAGTGGCGCGACCGCCTCGCCGACCGCGTCCGTGACCCCGGTGGCGTCCTGGAGCCGACCGAGTACCTGGCGCGCCTGGCGGCGCTCGGCTGCGAGGTCGACGCCTGGGAGACCACCTATGTGCAGATCCTGACCGGCCCCGACCCCGTCCTCGACTGGGTCAAGGGCACCGCCCTGCGCCCGGTCCTGACCGCCCTGGCCGACGACCCGCCCGCCCGCGACCGCTTCCTGGCCACCTACGCCGCCCTCCTCCGCGACGCCTACCCCGCCGCCCCCCATGGCACGGCCTTCCCGTTCCGCCGCGTCTTCGTCGTCGCCCACAAGGCCCCCCGATGATCACGGCCCTCGACCACGTACAGCTCGCCGCCCCACCCGGCAGCGAATCCGCCCTGCGCGCCTACTACGGCGAGGTGCTCGGCATGACCGAGGCCCCCAAACCGGCCGCCCTGGCCGCGAATGGCGGCCTGTGGTTCGCCCGCGGCCCGGTCCAGCTGCACCTGGGCATCGACCCGGACTTCCGCCCTTCCCGCAAGGCCCACCCGGGTCTCAGGGTCGTCGGCATAGAAGCCTTCGCCACCCGCCTCGCCGGGCACGGCGCCGAGGTCGTCTGGGACGAGAAACTGCCGGGGCACCGCCGCTTCTACTCCGAGGACCCGGTCGGCAACCGGCTGGAGTTCCTGGAGCCGATCGGGTGATATCACCCGATCGGATGATCAGTTCGATGTTTGCCGTGATTGAGCCCTCGCGGACGCATGGCGTCACGGTGTCGCTTGTGCCGCAGTGGCGTCGGCGCCCAGACTGATGGAGGAGGTGCTTCACGATGACCGCTCTCGCGCATGAGCCGTGCTCTGCCGTGGACGACGGGTTGCCCCCGGTCGCCGGGCAGGAAGCTGTGTCCCTGGACGAGGTGCTGTGGCAGGCGTGGAAGGCCATGGAACTCCCCGAGGGCTACCGGGCCGAGATCATCGAGGAGTTCATCGAGGTGTCGCCCACCGGTCGTCGCCGTCATGGCGTGATCATCAATCGCCTCCGCCGGGCCTTGGAGGCCCATCTCGCAGACGGCGACGATGTCACGTACCACGACGTAAATGTCATCCACCGCCGTAAGGTGTGGATCCCCGACCTCTTCATCGCCCCTGAGGACCTCGACGAGATCCCCGACGAGGGAGATCTCGGAGTGGACGCAGGCGGGGTCAAGGCGGCCTTTGAGGTGGTCTCGCCCGGTCACGAGGCCCGCTCCCGCGACAGAAAGCGCAAGCGCCGTGCCTACGCCCGCGCGGGCATCCCGCTCTACGTCCTGATCGACGACTTCGACGGCGACGGCACGGTCGTCATCCTCACGGCGCCCGACCCCGACAAGGCCGTCTACGCCGACGAGCACCGCGTGCCCTACGGCACCGACGCCGTCATCCCCGACGGCCCCGCCAAGGGCTTCGTCATCGGAGAGGCCATCGTCAGGCCGTGACGCTCAGCCGTTCCGGTCCGGGGTGAGCCGGGTGACGGTGTAGCCCCTTCCCGCGGAAGTCGCGTTCCCGTGATCACCTCGGCCCATACGGTAAGTCCCTCGCGGGAGCGTCGCCCGCCCCAGCGGTATGCCAGTGCCGCGACCATGAACAGGCCGCGGCCGTGCTCGTCGTCCCCCTCGGGCAGAGCGGTGACCGGGATGTCGCCCGCACCCTCATCGGTCACGGTGACGACGGCCGAGCGCCCGGCCAGCGCGAGCGTGACCGCGACCGAGCGGCTGGCGGTGTGTTCCAGTGCGTTGGCGGCGAGTTCCCCGACGACGGTTTCCAGTGCCTCGGTGGTCTCCCTGGGCAACCCCCATGAACGCGCCGTCCCGGCCACGTGTCGACGGGCCGTGGAGGCGGAGGCGAGATCGTCGCCGGGCAGCGTCCACAGGATGAGCGTCTGCGGGCGGGTGGCGCTGCCGAGCGCGGCGCCGACCGCCTCAAGAGACGCGGCGCATTGGTCCACGACCGGCTCCCTTGGTACGGACATCGGAGAGCCACACTCCGGCGAGATGGGCGAGCGCGGCGGCGACGGCCTCGCACAGCTCGTCGCCGTCGGTGGTGAGCGGGCCCGCCGTGGTCGGCCCCACGATCCAGCGCCGCCCGCAGGCGGCCCGGCGACCGGCGAGGAGGTTCGCCACGGGTGACGGCCAGCGCATGACGCCGGAGGCGACGCAGCGCGTGCCGGTCAGCGGCGGCCAGCTCGCGGAGCAGCCTGGCGGCGCGAGGAATTCGACCGTCGCCCGCAGCGGCACGTCCAGCACGAGCCCGAGGGCGGTGCCTCTCGCGCGCAGCCGGTGCAGGGCGGCTGCCCCGATCGTGCCGGTCACGCGCGTGACGTTCCACGCCGCCCCGATGGGCACCTCCACGGCCCGCCCGGTTCGCCAGGCCCGTTCGACGTCGGATAACCGGGCTCCGGCGGCGACGGCCAGGGCGGTGGGGGTGTGCGGTGTCATGGGTGGCTCCCTTGCGGCGTTCGGCTGGTGCATCTTCGACCTTCACGAGGAGCTTGCCATTGAATTCCAACAACTGGCCTTTACGTCAGTAGAGTTCACCAGTGTGGGTGACTGACTCGCTGGAGCAGTCAACTCGATGTGCATCGCCGCATACGCTCGGCGGACTCGACGGGAGGGAGCGTGGGATGACCGCCACGATGACGGGACCGGCCGGACGCATGCAGATCGCGCGGGGGCTGATCGCGCTGCGTGAGCGTTGTGGCCTGACGCAGACGCAAGTCGCCGAGCGTGCGGGCGTGAGCAAGGCGACAGTGAGCCGGTACGAGGCGTGGCAGGACCGCGCGCGTATTCGCTGGGCCACGGTCAAGGCACTGGCCGATGCCTGCGAGGCATCCGCAGAGGAACGGGACGCGCTGGTGCGCGTCGTCAAGTCGCAATCCGAGGGCTGGTGGGTCGGCAACAGCGCGGTACCGGAGTGGATCGATCCCCTGGTCTCGTTCGAGCATGAGGCGGAGTACGAGCACGTGTACGCGAACAACGTCGTGCCCGGACTACTTCAGACCCGTTCCTATGCGACCGCGATCCACCGGGCGAGTGAACTGCGCACCCCCAACGAGCAGGTCGAGCGCATGGTCGACGCCCGTATGCAGCGCCAGAGCATCCTTGACCGGCAAGTGCCCCTGCACCTGTGGGTAATCCTGGACGAAGCCGTACTCCGGCGCATCGTGGGTGATGAGGCGGTGATGGCCGAGCAGATGGACCACCTCTACGACATGGCGCAGCGCCCGAACGTCGATATCCAGCTGCTCCCTTTCACGGCTGGAGCCCATGCTGCGGGGTCCGGGCACTTCGTCATCCTCGGCCGGGACGACGCACGAAACCCGCTCAACTCCATGGCCGTCGTGTACATCGAGATGCGGCGCAGGGGCTTGTACCTTGACGACGTGGACGCGGTGTCTTCCTATAAGTTGTCGTTCGATTACCTTCGTTCACAGGCAGCCGACTCGACAGCGTCCCTGCGGCTGCTGGGGACCGTGCGACAGGAGTTCTCTTCATGAGCGATCGCATATCCACCGGTGGTATGGCAGCCGCAGTCTGGCGCAGAAGCAGTTACAGCGGCCCGGAGGGCAATGAGTGCGTCGAGGTCGCGGACCTCCGCACCCACATCGCCGTCCGCGACTCCAAGAACCCGACCGGCCCCGTCCTGACCTTCCCCGCCGGCGCCTTCGCCTCGTTCGTCAGCGAGGTGAAGGCGGGACGCCGGCGCGACTGAGGCTCCGCGGCGCTCCCCTGAAGCGCTATGTCATGAGACCGTTGACGCGCTGAACAACAAAGCTGAACAACAAAGCGGTGGCCACGTTTCTCGGGGGAGGGCCATGAGCGGCGCGTCGGGCGGGGCGGATCCGGGCATGGGCGGGGGCAGCGAGGAGCAGCGGCAGCGCGGCATCTGGATACTGGTGGCCGCCGCCCTCGCGTTCGCCGTGCTCGTGCTGCCGCAGGTGGTCGAGGGGGACGACAAGACCTCCTTCGCGGGCGGCGTCCTCCCGTCCAGCGGAGCTTCACGCCCGCCGACGAGTCCCGGCGGGCTCCCCAGCGGAGTTCCCACGGGGGTCCCCAGCGCCTCGCTGCCCGGGTACGGCTCCGGAGGCAGCGGCGCGCACCCACTCCGTGATGGCCGGCATCATCAGACCAAGCGCATGACAGACGCCCGGCCCCACGGCCACCGCCTTCCGGCGCGCCTCGGACCGCTCCCCCGCACTCATGTCCTGTCTCCCCCTCCCCCGAAGGTCCCCATCATCCCGACAGGGGGACGCGCGGACCAGTCCCGGGAGGGTCAGGACTTGCGATGGCCTATCAGGCGGGGCTTCTGCTCCAGGCCGTCCAGGCCGTGCCAGGCCAGGTTCACCAGGTGGGCGGCGACCTCGGCCTTCTTGGGTTTGCGGACGTCCAGCCACCACTGGCCGGTCAGGGCGACCATGCCCACCAGGGCCTGGGCGTAGAGGGGGGCCAGTTTGGGGTCGAAGCCGCGGGCCTTGAACTCCAGGCCCAGGATGTCCTCCACCTGGGTGGCGATATCGCTGATCAGGGAGGCGAAGGTGCCCGTCGACTGGGCGACGGGGGAGTCCCGGACGAGGATGCGGAAGCCGTCCGTGTACTCCTCGATGTAGTCCAGGAGGGCGAAGGTGGCCTGCTCGCACAGCTCGCGCGGATGGCCCGCGGTGAGGGATGTGGTGACCATGTCGAGCATCCGTCGCATCTCGCGGTCCACCACGACCGCGTACAGCCCCTCCTTGCCGCCGAAGTGCTCGTAGACCACCGGCTTGGAGACCCCGGCCTTCGCCGCGATCTCCTCCACCGAGGTGCCCTCGAAGCCGCGCTCGGCGAAGAGCGTGCGACCGATGTCCAGCAGCTGCTCCCGGCGCTCCTTGCCGGTCATCCGGACCCGGCGGGGCCGCCGGGCCCCGGCTCCGGAGGACCGGCCGGCCCGGCGCGGCCGGTCCCTTTCACCGCTGGTATTACTGTCGGTCGCCACGCCGTCTATCATGCCGCTCCGGCGGTTTCCTTCTGACGGCGGGCATCGATACGGTCCTGGCTCGGCCACCGGACGTCATACGCCCAGCCCGCCTTCTCGAACCAGCGGATGATCCGGGCGCTGGAATCCAGCTGCCCCCGCATCACCCCGTGCCGGGCGCAGGTCGGGTCCGCGTGGTGCAGGTTGTGCCAGGACTCGCCGCACGAGAGCACCGCGAGCCACCACACATTGCCGGAGCGGTCCCGCGACTTGAACGGGCGCTTGCCCACCGCGTGGCAGATCGAGTTGATCGACCAGGTCACATGGTGCAGCAAAGCCACCCGGACGAGTGACCCCCAGAAGAAGGCGGTCACCGCGCCCTGCCAGGACCAGGTCACCAGTCCGCCGATCACCGGCGGCACCATCAGGGAGACCACGGTCCACACCACGAACTGCCGGGAGACGGCCCGGATGGCGCCGTCCTTGATCAGATCCGGTGCGTATTTGGACTGCGGCGTCTGCTCTTCATCGAACATCCATGCGATATGGGCCCACCACAACCCCTTGAGCAGGGCCGGAATGGTCTCGCCGTACCGCCACGGGGAGTGCGGGTCGCCCTCCGCGTCGGAGAACTTGTGGTGCTTGCGGTGATCGGCCACCCAGCGGACCAGCGGTCCCTCCACCGCCAGCGACCCCGCGATCGCCAGCGCGATCCGCAGCGGCCGCTTCGCCTTGAACGAGCCATGGGTGAAGTAGCGGTGGAAGCCGATCGTGATGCCGTGGCAGCCGATGTAGTACATCGACACCAGCAGCGCCAGATCCAGCCAGCTGACTCCCCAGCCCCAGGCCAGGGGGACAGCCGCGAGCAGCGCGACGAAGGGGACGGTGATGAACAGGAGAAGGGTGATCTGTTCGATGGAGCGCTTGCTGTCCCCGCCGAGCGTGGCGGAGGGAAGCGGGGCCTCCTGGGCCTTCGGCGTGTCGTTGACCACGTCGGGGCTTGCAGTCATGGGATCCCTCGTGGGGCTCGGGGGCATGGCTACGGATGCGTAACCTACGGCGTCGTAAGTATGGCAGGGCCGGGAAGCGGGGCAATAGGGCTCTGGTCTCACACAGGGGCGTGCCGCCTATCCTGGTGAGCGTCGGACAGCGCGGTCCGCACATGGCCGAAAGCACCGGGTCAGCAGCCCGCGGCACCCGCCGCGCACCCTCTGATGCCGCGATTCGAATCCCGTTCACTGCAAGGAGCCCGCACCTGTGAGCAGTGCCGACCACACCAACGCCGCCCTGCGTGCCGACATCCGCCGTCTGGGCGACCTGCTCGGCGAGACCCTCGTCCGACAGGAGGGTCACGACCTCCTCGAACTCGTCGAGCGCGTCCGCGCCCTCACCCGCAGTGACGGCGAGGCCGCGGCCGAGCTGCTCGGCTCCACCGACCTCGAGACCGCCGCCAAGCTGGTCCGCGCCTTCTCCACCTACTTCCACCTGGCCAACGTCACCGAGCAGGTGCACCGCGGCCGCGAGCTGCGCGCCCGCCGCGCAGCCGAGGGCGGCATCCTCGCCCGCACCGCCGACCAGCTCAAGGACGCCGACCCCGAGCACCTCCGGGAGACCGTCGCCAACCTCGGTGTGCGCCCCGTCTTCACCGCCCACCCCACCGAGGCCGCCCGCCGCACGGTCCTCACCAAGCTCCGACGCATCGCCGAGCTGCTCGACACCCTCGCCGTCGGCGGCGACGCCCGCCGCGCCGACCTGCGGCTCGCCGAGAGCATCGACCTGCTCTGGCAGACCGACGAGCTGCGCGTCGCCCGCCCCGAGCCCGCCGACGAGGCCCGCAACGCCATCTACTACCTCGACGAGCTGCACGCAGGAGCCGTCGGCGACGTCCTCGAGGACCTCACCGCGGAGCTGATGCGCGTGGGCGTCGAGCTGCCCGCCACCACCCGCCCCCTCACCTTCGGCACCTGGATCGGCGGCGACCGCGACGGCAACCCCAACGTCACCCCCGAGGTGACCCGCGACGTCCTGATCCTCCAGCACGAGCACGGCATCACCGACGCGCTGGAGATCGTCGACGAGCTGCGCGCCGCGCTCTCCAGCTCCATCCGCAACACCGGCGCCTCCGAGGAGCTCCTCGCCTCCCTCCAGCGCGACCTCGAACTGCTGCCCGAGATCAGCCCGCGCTACAAGCGGCTCAACGCCGAGGAGCCCTACCGGCTCAAGGCCACCTGTATGCGGCAGAAGCTCGTCAACACCCGCGAGCGGCTCGCCGGGGACACCCCCCACCAGCCCGGCCGCGACTACCTCGGCTCCGGTGAGCTCCTCGCCGACCTCCACCTCGTCCAGGACTCCCTGCGGGCCCACCGCGGCCGGCTCATCGCCGACGGCCGGCTCGAACGGTCCATCCGGATCCTCGCCGCCTTCGGTCTCCAGCTCGCCACCATGGACGTCCGGGAACACGCCGACGCCCACCACCACGCCCTCGGCCAGCTCTTCGACCGGCTCGGCGAGGAGTCCTGGCGCTACGCCGACATGCCGCGCGACTACCGCCGCAAGCTGCTCGCCAAGGAGCTGCGCTCCCGGCGCCCCCTCGCCCCCACCCCCGCGCCGCTGGACGCCGCCGGTGCCAAGACCCTCGGCGTCTTCCACACCATCCGCGAGTCCTTCGAGCGCTTCGGCCCCGAGATCGTCGAGTCGTACATCATCTCCATGTGCCAGGGCTCGGACGACGTCTTCGCCGCCGCCGTCCTCGCCCGCGAGGCCGGGCTGCTCGACCTCCACGCGGGCTGGGCCAAGATCGGCATCGTTCCGCTGCTGGAGACCACCGAAGAGCTGAAGATCGCCGACAAGCTGCTCGACGAGATGCTCGCCGACCCCTCCTACCGGCGGCTCGTCGCCCTCCGCGGCGACGTCCAGGAGGTCATGCTCGGCTACTCCGACTCCTCCAAGTTCGGCGGCATCACCACCTCCCAGTGGGAGATCCACCGCGCCCAGCGGCTGCTGCGCGACGTCGCCCACCGGCACGGCGTACGGCTGCGGCTCTTCCACGGCCGCGGCGGCACCGTCGGCCGCGGCGGCGGCCCCACCCACGACGCGATCCTCGCGCAGCCGTGGGGCACCCTCGAGGGCGAGATCAAGGTCACCGAGCAGGGCGAGGTCATCTCCGACAAGTACCTCGTGCCCTCGCTCGCCCGCGAGAACCTGGAGCTGACGGTGGCCGCCACGCTCCAGGCATCCGCCCTGCACACCGCCCCGCGCCAGTCCGACGAGGCGCTCGCCCGCTGGGACGCGGCCATGGAAACCGTCTCCGAAGCCGCGCACGGCGCCTACCGCACGCTCGTCGACGACCCCGACCTGCCCGCGTACTTCTTCGCCTCCACACCGGTGGACCAGCTCGCCGAACTCCACCTCGGCTCCCGGCCCTCCCGCCGCCCCGACTCCGGCGCCGGGCTCGACGGGCTGCGGGCCATCCCGTGGGTCTTCGGCTGGACCCAGTCCCGGCAGATCGTCCCCGGCTGGTTCGGCGTCGGCTCCGGCCTCAAGGCCGCCCGCGAGGCGGGACTCGACAAGGTCCTCGACGAAATGCACCAGCACTGGCACTTCTTCCGCAACTTCCTCTCCAACGTCGAGATGACGCTGGCCAAGACGGACCTGCGGATCGCCCGGCACTACGTCGACACGCTCGTCCCGGATGAGCTGAAGCATGTCTTCGATGTGATCCAGGAGGAGCACGAGCTGACGGTGCGGGAGGTGCTGCGGATCACGGGTGGACGGGAACTCCTCGACTCCAACCCGGTGCTGAAGCAGACATTCCACGTCCGGGACGCCTACCTCGACCCGATCTCGTATCTGCAGGTGACCCTGCTCCACCGCCAGCGCACCGCGGCCGAGCGGGGCGAGGACCCTGACCCCCTGCTCGCCCGCGCCCTCCTCCTCACGGTCAACGGCGTAGCGGCGGGCCTCCGCAACACCGGCTGACGACGGCGTGCACCCGACACCGGGCGGGGCCCACTCCTGACGGAGCGGGCCCCGCCCGATGGTGTCGCTGAGGTAGTGAGATTTCCGGGGGCTCCGCCCCCGGCCCCCTCGCCAGGCACCAGGCTCCGCCGCTGCCAAGCCCGGCCCCCTGGCGGGTACGCCGCGCCTTGCTTCACCGCTCGTCGGCGCGCGCTCCCGGCGGTCCGCCGCGCGTTGCCCGGCACGTCCCCGCTCGGGGTGGGGGTTCTCTGCCGGGTACGGCTTTTCTTCCCCGCCGCGACGGTGAGGACCCCCACCGTCGTGTCCGGCGGTGCCGAACTGCCCGTGTGCGCTTCGGCGTTGCCGGGCACGTTTTCCCGGCTCGGGGACGGGGCTTGTCTGCCGGGTACGGCTTTTCTTCCCCGCCGCGACGGCGAGGACCCCCACCGTCGTGTCCGGCGGTGCCGAACTGCCCAAGCCACGAAGGGCGGTCGTACCACGGCGAGGTGGTCCCGGGACGAAGAGCGAGCCCGGACGCAGGAGGGGGACCCGGTGAGCGCTACAGCGTAAGCGTGGCGAAGGAGGCACCGAGCAGTGCCGCGCCCAGCAGGCCCATGGCCCAGCCCGTGCGGCGTAGGCCGAGGCCGCCCGCGACGATCAGGGAGCTGAGGAGGAGGGAGCCGCCGAAGGGGACCCAGGCGTGGAGGATGCCGGCGGCGCCGGTGCGGACGGCGTGGTCCGTGCCCGGTTTGAGGGCGACGGGCACCCGGTCGCCCGTCCCGTTCGTGACGGCCTCGTCGATCCGTACCCGGCCACGGGACTTGCCGCCCTCGCGGGCCGGGGTGAAGGAGCCGGTGCACCATTCGTCGCCGCAGTCGGAGACCGTGACGGTGCCGCGCTCAAGCCCCTTGGTCAGCGTCGACGGCTTGGCGTCGCCCCAGGAGGACCACACCCCGGCGACCAGGATCAGCAGCGCGACGAGCGTCATCGCCACGTTCTTCGCGAGCAACAGGAACCCGTACGCGCTCTCGCCCGCCCGCCGTGTACGGCTGCGCTTGGTCACACCGGTGGAAGCCATGGCGGCGATCCTCGCCATCCCCGGGCCGCCGGTCAACCTTCCGCCGAACAAACGGGCGAACGGCGTTTTTCAGGAGTTGTACGTCCCCTGCGCGCGCTCCAGCCCGTCCGCGATGAGCGTCTCCACCGCGTCCGCCGCGCGGTCCACGAAGTAGTCCAACTCCCGGCGCTCCGCAGCGGAAAAGTCCTTGAGGACAAACGCCGCGACATCCATCCGGCCCGGCGGGCGGCCGATTCCGAAGCGCACCCGGCAGTAGTCCGCACCCAGCGACTTGGTGATCGACTTCAGCCCATTGTGGCCATTGTCACCACCGCCGATCTTCAACCGCAGCGCGCCGTAATCGATGTCCAATTCGTCATGGACGGCCACGACATGACCGACCGGCACCTTGTAGAAGTCGCGCAGCGCGGTCACCGGACCGCCCGAGAGGTTCATGAACGACATCGGCTTGGCGATCACGACGCGGCGGCTCGCCGGCCCGGGTGGACCCACCCGGCCCTCGACGACCTGGGCCCGCGACTTGTGCGCCTTGAAACGGGCGCCCATCCGCTCGGCCAGCAGATCGGCCACCATGAAGCCGACGTTGTGGCGGTTGCCCGCGTACTCGCCACCGGGGTTGCCGAGGCCCACCACAAGCCAGGGGCTCGTGTCGTCCGTCATCTGATGTCTCTCCTTGAGGACGGCCGCCGTCCCGCACCCCGGGGGGCGGGACGGCGGCCGCGGAAGCGAAAAGGGAGCAGGCGCAGATTACGCCTCGGCGCCCTCGGCCCCGCCCTCGGCGCCCTCCTCGGCCGGAGCCTCGGCCTGGGCGGCGACCACCTGCAGCACGGCCGCGTCCTCCTCGACGGCCAGCGTGGTGCCCGCCGGGAGGGTGATGTCCTTGGCGTGGATGGTGGCACCCGCGTCCAGGCCCGCGATGGAGACGGTGACCGACTCCGGGATGTGGGTCGCCTCGGTCTCGACCGGCAGGGCGTTCAGCAGGTGCTCGAGCAGGTTGCCGCCCGGGGCCAGGTCGCCCTCGGTGATGATCGGCACCTCGACGGTGACCTTCTCGCCCTTCTGCACCAGCAGCAGGTCGATGTGCTCCAGCACGCCGATCTTGATCGGGTGACGCTGCACGGCCTTCGGGATGACCAGCTCGTCCTTGCCGCCCTCGACGTCCAGACGGATCAGCACGTTCGGGGTCTTCAGCGCCATCAGCAGGTCGTGCGCCGGCAGCGTGACGTGCAGCGGCTCGACGCCGTGGCCGTAGACCACGCCGGGAACGCGGTCGGCGGCGCGGGTGCGGCGGGCGGCACCCTTGCCGAACTCGGTGCGGGGCTTAGCGGCGATCTTGACCTCGGCCATGGGGCACTCCTCGTAGATCGTTTACGGTGTGTGGGCGTCACCCGGCCCACGACAGACCTGCTACGAAGAGCGCGTCGATAACGGACAGCCGCTGTGAGAAGCGGCCTCCCTCGCCGAGCAACTCAACGATTCTACCAATGGCTGAGGCCACCCCCTGACGGGAGTGGCCTCTACGTCCGATTCGGGGAGGTTAAGCCGCTCACGCTTGCTCCTCGAACAGGCTGGTCACCGAGCCGTCCTCGAAGACCTCCTGGACCGCGCGGGCGATCGTCGGCGCCATCGACAGCACGGTCACCTTGTCCAGCTCCACCTCGTTCGGAGTCGGCAGAGTGTTGGTGAAGATGAACTCACTGACCTTGGAGTTCTTCAGCCGGTCCGCGGCCGGACCCGACAGCACACCGTGGGTGGCGGTCACGATCACGTCCTCCGCGCCGTTCGCGAACAGCGCGTCCGCCGCCGCGCAGATCGTGCCACCGGTGTCGATCATGTCGTCGACCAGCACACACACCCGGCCCCGCACATCGCCGACCACCTCGTGCACCGTGACCTGGTTGGCCACGTCCGGGTCCCGCCGCTTGTGCACGATCGCCAGCGGCGCGCCCAGCCGGTCGCACCAGCGGTCCGCGACCCGCACCCGGCCGGCGTCCGGCGACACCACGGTGAGCTTGGACTTGTCGACCTTGGCGCCCACGTAGTCCGCGAGCACCGGCAGCGCGAAGAGGTGGTCCACCGGGCCGTCGAAGAAGCCCTGGATCTGGTCGGTGTGCAGATCGACCGTGAGGATCCGGTCGGCACCCGCCGTCTTCAGCATGTCGGCGACCAGCCGGGCCGAGATGGGCTCACGGCCACGGTGCTTCTTGTCCTGACGGGCGTAGCCGTAGAACGGAACGATCACCGTGATCGAGCGCGCGGAGGCCCGCTTCAGCGCATCGATCATGATGAGCTGCTCCATGATCCACTTATTGATCGGAGTCGTGTGGCTCTGGATCAAAAAGCAGTCGGCACCGCGTGCCGACTCCTGGAAGCGGACGTAGATCTCGCCGTTGGCGAAGTCGAATGCCTTGGTCGGGACCAAGCTGACGCCCAGCTCATGGGCGACCTCCTCGGCCAGCTCGGGGTGGGCGCGGCCGGAGAAGAGCATCAGCTTCTTCTCGCCGGTCGTCTTGATCCCGGTCACAACAAGTCTCCTTGGATGTCACTTTGGTGCACTTCTCACCGTACGCCCCGCACGGCGTACCTGTGCAGATGTCACTGCCGGCCCTCGTCCTCCCCACGAGCGGCCTCGGCGGCTCGCGCCGCGGCGCTTCCGGGGCGCTTGCGGGCGACCCAACCCTCGATGTTCCGCTGCTGTCCGCGTGCGACGGCGAGCGAGCCCGGGGGTACATCCTTGGTGATGACCGATCCGGCGGCGGTGTATGCGCCGTCCCCGATCGTGACGGGAGCCACAAGCATGTTGTCGGCTCCGGTCCGGCAGTGGCTGCCGATGGTGGTGTGATGCTTGTTCACACCGTCGTAGTTCACGAAGACGCTGGCGGCGCCGATGTTGGTCTGCTCGCCGATCGTCGCGTCGCCCACATAGGACAGATGCGGCACCTTGGTGCCCTGGCCGATCGTGGCGTTCTTCATCTCCACATACGTGCCGGCCTTGGCCTTGGCCCCCAGCCGGGTCCCGGGGCGCAGATACGCGTACGGCCCCACGCTCGCCCCCGCGCCGATCTCCGCGCCGTCCGCGACGGTGAACGAGACGGCCGCGCCCTGGCCGACGGTGGTGTCGGTGAGCCGGGAGTTCGGCCCCACCTCGGCGTCCGTGGCCAGGTGGGTGGCGCCCAGCAGCTGGGTGCCGGGGTGGACCAGCGCGTCCGGCTCGAAGGTGACGGTCACGTCGATCCAGGTGGTGGCGGGGTCGACGACGGTCACGCCGCTCAGCATCGCCCGCTCCAGCAGCCGCTCGTTCAGCAGCCTGCGGGCCTCGGCCAGCTGGACGCGGTTGTTGATCCCGACGATCTCGCGATGGTCGCCCGCCACGCACGCGCCCACCCGGTGCCCGGCCTCGCGCAGGATGCCGAGCACATCGGTGAGGTACTCCTCGCCCTGGCTGTTGTCGGTGCGCACCTTACCGAGGGCGTCGGTGAGCAGCTGGGCGTCGAAGGCGAAGACCCCGGAGTTGATCTCGCGGATCGCGCGCTGCGCGTCGGTGGCGTCCTTGTGCTCCACGATCGCGGTGACGGCGCCGGTCGCGTCCTCCCGCACGATCCGGCCGTAGCCGGTGGCGTCGGGGACCTCGGCGGACAGCACGGTCACGGCGTTGCCGTCGGCGTCGTGGGCCGCGGCGAGCCGCTGGAGCGTCCCGCCGGTCAGCAGCGGGGTGTCACCGCAGACGACGATCACGGTGCCGTCGAGGGCGACCCCGCTGTCGGACAGCTCCTCCAGGCCCATCCGGACGGCGTGCCCGGTGCCGTTCTGCTCGTGCTGGACGGCGGTGCGCACCTCGGCGTCGGTCTCGGCCAGATGCGCGGAGACCTGCTCCCGGGCGTGGCCGACCACGACCACGAGATGTTCGGGGGAGAGCTCACGGGAGGCGGCGACGACATGCCCGACGAGGGAGCGGCCGCAGAGGGCGTGCAGAACCTTCGGGGTCGCCGATTTCATGCGGGTGCCCTCACCCGCTGCGAGGACGACGACGGCTGCCGGGCGGTTGGCGCTCACGGGTGTGCCCTTCGGCTTCGGGGGTGGACACCCGCAGGATACCGAGAGGTTTCCGGGCGGAAAGGAAGGAGGGTCCCGAGCCGGGAAGTCAGGACCCGAACTTGAAGCTCCCCTGCCAGGACTCGAACCTGGAACAAAGCGTCCAAAGCGCCACGTGTTGCCCATTACACCACAGGGGATGGCAAAAGGTGCCAAATCGGACAACCCGCTAGATCGTCGACCTGGCTCCCACCACTATGCCGTACCACCAGCCTTCAATGCGACGGTATAGGTCAGCCCCTTTGAGGGTGCGGATCACCAGGCACCCTCGGTAGTGCTCGCCGGTGTTCTTCCGGACGGTCTTAGGGTTGTGTTTCTTCAGGGTGGTCTTCTCGAAGGTGTCGACACCCACGCCGACCAGGCTCGCCCAGTAACGTTCCGCGTCGGCCACTTGAGCGGATTCGTGGATCATCACCCGATAGCGGATGCGTTCCGGCTGGACCCCGAGCAGGCTGAGCCATGCGAGATAGGTCTGGATCATGTCGGGGTCGCTGTTGATGAAGACGACGGCTTCACTGAGGCGATGGGGCTTGCTCTTGGTGCCCTCGGCCCAGTAGAGACCGACGCCGACCAGGAAAAGCTCCCGGTCCGTCATCGCGCCGATCTCCCGCGCCGCCGAGAGCTTCGTCTGCTGCCGCTCGATCTCCCGCTGCCGCATCGTCGCTTCCCAGCCCCGCTTGGCGATGGCCGATGCCTCCTCCCGGGTGCGGGGCGGGCGGTCGGGTTTGGGCAGGTCGCGGACCCAGAGCGAGATGGAGCTCTTGGAGCAGCCCAGCTCCAGTTGGATCCTGTCGTAGGTCATCCCCTGGAGTCGCATCTCGCGCGCCCTGGCCCGTAGGTCGTCCTTGGCGTTGGGGCGCTTGGTCCAGTCGGGTGGCGGCTCGCCCTCCAGGAGGCGGTTCAGGATGTCGTTGTTGCTCACCTTCAGCCGGTCGCGGATCTGTCTGCGGCTCATCCCCTGCTTCCGTAACGCGATCGCCCGTTCCCTCAGTTCTTCGAACGTGGTCGTTCCGTCGAGCAGGCCGCCCACGCTGTCGCCGTCGCGGCGCCGTGGTTCGTTCATGGCCACAGGGTCGTTCGACATCCGGACGCGGTGGGTCGAAAACATGGGCGATTCATTCGTTCGAGTTAAATGGGTGGTTTTACCTGATGTTCGAGTCTTCTCCGCGCCGTCGTGTCCCCGGGAAAAGCGCTGGCGCCCGGCCGTAGGCTGGTCGCTATGAGTTCGACGGGGGAAGAGACCGCGGGCGCGCGGGGCGCGCCCGCGGGGCCGTGGTGGTGGGCGCGGCGGCGAAGTATGGGGCTCGATGTCCTGCTCGCCGGGGCGTCGTCGATCGAGTGCGCGGCGGAGGGTGTCGGTTTCGCCCACGATGCCCGGATTCCGGTGGTCGCCGGGGTGCTGATCGGCGTGCTCGTCGGTGGCACGCTGGTGCTGCGGCGGCGCTGGGCGATCGCCGTGGTGCTGATATCGATCGCGGTCACCCCCGCCGAAATGGGTCTGTTGCTCGGCGTCGTGGGGCTCTACACCCTCGCCTCGTCCGAGGTGCCGCGCCGGATCACGGCGGTGCTGGCCGGAATGGCTGCGGTGGGCAGCTTTCTCGTCACGGTGATCGGCCTCCGCCGGGACAATCCCCAGAGTGGTCTGGGGACCTCTGTGTGGGAGGCCCCGATGTTCGCCATGGTGCTCACGCTGGGGCTGACCGCCCCGCCCGTGCTGCTGGGGCTGTACGTCCGGGCGCGGCGGCGGCTGGTGGAGAGCCTGCGGGAGCGGGCGGACGGTCTGGAGCGGGAGCTCTCGCTGCTCGCGGACCGGGCGGAGGAACGGGCCGAGTGGGCCCGTAACGAGGAGCGGACCCGGATCGCGCGGGAGATGCACGACGTGGTGGCGCACCGGGTGAGCCTGATGGTGGTGCACGCGGCGGCGCTTCAGGCGGTGGCGCTCAAGGATCCGGAGAAGGCGTCGAAGAACGCGGCGCTGGTGGGCGACATGGGGCGGCAGGCGCTGACGGAGCTGCGGCAGATGCTGGGGGTCCTGCGGTCGGAGGACGGTCTGCGGGCGGGGGCGGCGTTCGCCGCCGGGTCCTCGTCTTCGGCCGTCGCCGGGCTCTCCTCCTCCGGCGCCGCCGATGCTGCCGGGTCCTCCGCCGAGGAGAGGCCGCTGGCGGGGGTGGCGGCCGCGGCCTCGGCCGCCGCGGAGGCCGCCGAGGCCGCGGGGGCGGCCGGGAAGGGCGTGGAGGTGGCCGGGGGGCCGCGGCTGGCGGAGCTGGAGGCGCTGGTCGGGCAGTCCCGGGCGGCGGGAATGGCCGTGGAGCTCTCGGTCGAGGGCGAGGAGCGGCGGTACGCGGCTCCGGTGGAGCAGACGGCCTACCGGGTGGTCCAGGAGGCGCTGACCAACGTCCACAAGCATGCCCCGGGCGCGAGTGCCCGGGTCCGGGTGGCGCACCGCACCGCCGAGGTCGCGGTCCTGGTCGAGAACGGGCCGTCGGAGCGCGGCGCGGCGGACGCGGGGCTGCCGAGCGGGGGGAACGGCCTGGTGGGGATGCGGGAGCGGGTTTCGACGCTCGGCGGGGGCTTTGTGTCGGGGGCCACGGAGGCGGGTGGCTTCCGGGTGTCGGCGGTCATCCCGGACGGGACGGACGGCCGCCCGGACGGCCCCGGCCGTCCGGATGACACGGATCACACGGACGGGACGTCTCGTGCGGACCGCGCCGCGGCCGAGGGCCGCGGCGGGGGCGTGGAGCGGGCGAAGAGCGCCTGAGCGCTCCGCTGGAAGTGCCCTGAGCCGCCGTCGTTCGTCCGCGGCGCCGTCGTGGCTGGTCGCCCACGCGGCGGAGCCGCATATCGGCGCAGCCGCGGCGGAGCCGCGTATCGACACAGCCCCGCGCCCCTACGGGGCGCCTTCGCCCGGTCGGATTGCGCGCGGTACGGCGCGCGTTACGCGCGGGTCAGCCTGGCCGGGAGCGCGCCCGTGACGAGGGTGCTGAGGGCGGCGTCCAGGGTGGGGCCGAGGTACCAGTCCCCGGTGTGGTCGAGGCTGTAGACCCGTCCCTCCGCGTCGATGGTCAACACCGCCTGCCCGTCGGCCTCCTCGCCCAGCGGGCTCACCTCGGTCTCCAGGGCCCGGCCCAGGTCGCCGAGGGTGCGGGCGAGGTGGAGGCCGAGCAGGGGATCGATGCGGAACGGGGTCGGGGCGATCTCGCGGCCCGCGCCGGGCGGCTGGATGTGCAGCCCGCCGAACTCCGCCCATGCCTCGACCGCCGCCGGGAAGACGGCGTGCCGGTGGCCCGCGGGGGAGGTGTGGGCGCGCAGGGTGTCGGCCCAGACCTCGGCGCGCCGCATGTCCCAGTGGCCGGGCTGCCAGCCCGCCTCGCGCAGGGCGGCGTCGACGGCGACGGAGAAGCGGGTGACGTCCAAGCGGTCGATCGACTGCCGCGCCGGGCGTGTCGGCTGCGGTGCCCGTGTTCCCGGCGGGGCCTGGACCGTCTGTGGTGCTTGTGGTGCTTGATGTGCCTGATTCACGTGCTCTCACCCACCACCCGTACGCCGAAATGGGCCAGCAGCGCGGCGCAGGACAGACAGGGCGGGGCGTAGCTGCCGTGTTGCGGGTCGCCCGCCTCCCGGATCCGGCGAGTGGTGAGTTTGGCCTGTTTGAGGGAGCGGCGGGCCTCACCCTGGGTGAGCGGTTTGCGGGAGGCGCGCTTGGAGCGGCCCGCCTCGACGTTCGCCAGATGGCGGGAGAGCAGGATCACTTCGGGGCAGCGGCCGGTGAATCGTTCACGCTGGCCGCTGGCGAGCGCGTCGAGGAATTCCCGCACCAGCGGATGGAGTGTCGGCGGTTGGTCGGCCTTGCCCCCGGTGCAGGTCAGCGTCTCGCCGCGGACGGACAGCGCGGCCGCGACGGCGGGCAGGATGCCGTCGCGGCGGCGGTGGAGCGGTGGTGGGCCGGCGTCGGGGTCGACGCTGCTCCATCTCAGCCGGGGGTCGCCGGCCGCGGGGGTGGCGCCGTCGCCGCCTCCGTTGCTCTGCGTGATGTGCATGTGGTGGATCCCTCCCTGTGCAATCCCCCGGTTGCAATGATCAGATTGCCAAATCCCGCGGGCGCTGCGGTAGTCCGGGTCTGAACGACCTGGTGGGGACGGAGGCCGTCGTGAGGGTGGATGGCCGCCCGGTTCGGACGGTTGCGTCACCGCATAGGCTGTGCCCAGTAGCCAGCATCAGCAGGGGGCAACCGCCATGACGACAGGTCGGCTCGGGCAGCATGCCGCGCCACCGAACACGGCCTACGCCGGGCAGGTCGTGCACTTCCCGGATCCGGTCCGGGCCGCGCGCCACCCCAAGGGCGTCCGTGTGGACGAAAACGGCTTTCCGGACTTCTCGCCGTATGCGCGTGCGGCCGCCGAAATCGCCGAGCCCCCGGAGGGGTTCGGCGTCGACGAGCTCCGGCTGACGGACTACGTCTCGGCGAACGCGGCGCTGCACGCCACCGGTCACGAGCTGTGGAACGGGGCGTCGGCGGTGGCCACCCCGCACGGCTGGACCTGGCACCACGTCGTCGGCACCCGGCGCATGGAGCTGATCCCGGTCGAGGTCAAGGCGCTGCTGCGGCACCACGGAGGGCTCGCCACGGCGCAGGTCGACCAGGAGAAGCGGGGCACCCGCCCGCTGCAGGAGACCCGGCCGATGCATGTGGGCCTGCCGCTGCGGGGCATCTCCGTCGCCGAGGAGCAGGTGCTCGGCGTCGAGGAGGACCTCGGCTACCGGCTGCCCGATTCGTACCGCGCCTTCCTCAAGGCGGCGGGGGGCTGCGCACCGGTCGGCACGGCGCTCGACCCGGAGCTGGGGCTGCTGATCGACCAGCCCTTCTTCACGGTGCGCGACGAGGCGGCGGTCAATGACCTCGTCTATATCAACAAGTGTCTGCGGGACCACTTCACCAAGGACTATCTGGGCGTGGGCTTCGTCCAGGGCGGGGTGATCGCGGTCAAGGTGAAGGGTGACGCGATCGGCTCGGTGTGGTTCTGTGCGTATGACGACGCGCGGGACCGTGACGGCTGGACGGTCCAGGAGCGGGTGGAGCGGCTGTTGCTGCCGTGCGGCGACGACTTCGACGCCTTCCTGCTCCGGCTGGCGGGCAATCCGCCGGAGCTGGAGACCGTGGCGAACCTGATGGTGGACGGTGGATTCGCGTACGCCGTCCCGGTGGAGGGGTGAGCGCGATGGTGACCTTCGCACAGGCGCAGGAGCGCGCGGAACTCTGGATCAACGGCGATGTGCCGGCTTATCAGCAGCGCGAGGCGCGGGTCCGGGAGTTCGATCTGGGCTTCGTGGTGTGGGCCGAGGACCGCGCGGACGGACCGGTCTCGGGCCACGGGGCCGAGGGCACGCGGATGGTGATCGCCCGCGACAGCGGTGAGACCACGCTGTGGCCGGGGCTGCCGGTGGGCGAGGTGATCCGCCGTTACGAGGAGCGGTACGGCACGACCGACGGCTCCCGCGACGAGTCCACCACCGGGCGGCAGCAGCGCATCGACCTGAACGCGACGTCCTTCCTGCTGACTCCGCCGGAGTGGTTGCAGGAGGCGGCGGACGCGATGAGCAGCCGGTCCGAGGGGCGGCTGGACCTTCCCGAGCAGCGGGCGGAGCCGGGCGGGGGCGGGCCGGATGCGGCCGCCGCGTCCGCCGGTTCCGCTTCGGTTCCGGGTCCTTCCGCGTCTCCTGTTCCGCCTGCTGGCGCCGCTTCGCCTCCCTTGCCGCCGGAGGACAACTGGCCGCCGGCCGGTGGGCCCGGGGCCGGGTCCGGGGCCACCGGGCCCGGGGCGCCGGGACACCGGGCCCCGGGCGTGGACGACTGGCCGTCGGACGGCGGCGCGCGGAGCGCCGGTCCGGACGCGCCGCACAGCGCGCCGGGCGCGCCGTCGGCTCCGCCCGCGCCTGTTGCGGGTGCGCCTGCTCCGCCTGGGCCCGTTCCGGGTGCGCCCCGGGACCGGGGCGGTGCCGTGGACGACTGGCCGTCCGACGGTGTCGCGCGTCCGCTCGCGGGTGACCGGCCGCAGGACGGCCCGCCCTCGCCGGGTGCCCCGCCCGCGCCGGGTGCCCCTTCTGCGCCCGGTGCCCCGTCCGGCGGTGAGGGCTGGCGGAACGCGCCGCCCCCGCCCCCGCCCGGTGGGACCGGCCCGTGGGCCCCGCCCGCGCCGGGCGCCGGTACGCCCTCCTCGGGGGGCCAGGCCGACAACGCGGCGACGCCCGGCGACGCTACGCCGTGGGCCGGTACGGACATCAAGGGCGACGATGACGACGACCGCTCGGTCGCCCCGCCCGCCACGGTCTTCGCCCCGCCGCTCGCGGGGTTCGACGACGAGGACACCCCGGCGCCGGGCGTACGGCCCGACGCCAAGACCGAGTTGATGTCCGGCGGCAGCGCGCTGCCGCCCACGGCCATCGCCCCGTCCCTCGACTTCCCGGGGCAGCAGGGCGGCCCCGGTGCCGGTCCGGGTGCCGGTCCGGGTGCCAATCCCAACGCGAGCGACATCGCGGACGCCGCCACCCGTAAGGCGGGCGGTGGACCCACGCCTCCGCCGCCCGGTGCCCCGGCCGGAGCGCCGGGTGCGCCCGGTGCGCCCGGTGCCCGGCCGGGTGCGGACTCCACGCCTCCGCCGCCCGCGCCGTCGGGGCCCGGTGCCCCCGGCGCTCCGGCCGGGGGATACGTACCGACGCAGCTGGTCTCGCAGCTCGACTCCGACAGCCTCGGCGGCGCCCCGCAGCCTCCCGGTGCGCCGGGTGCGCCCGCTAACCCTGGTGCGCCCGGTAACCCTGGTGCTCCTGGTGCTTCTGGTGGGCAGGGTGGTGGTCAGACGCCGCCTCCGCCTGGTGCTCCGGGGACGCCCGGTGGTGGTGTGCACGCTGCCGCGACGATGCTCGCCGGTGGTCCGGGTGTGCCCGGCCAGACCCCGCCCCCGGGCACCCCGCATCCGCCCGGCCCGCCCGGTCCCCCCGGGCCGCCCGGTCCCCCCGGGCCGCCTGGTCCGCCCGGCGCGCCGGGCGCCCATGGCGCCCCCGGTGCTTCTGGTGGGCAGGGTGGTGGTCAGACGCCGCCTCCGCCTGGTGCTCCGGGGACGCCCGGTGGTGGTGTGCACGCTGCCGCGACGATGCTCGCCGGTGGTCCGGGTGCGCCCCCGGGCACCCCGCATCCGCCCGGTGCTCCCGGCGCTCCGGGCCAGGGTGCCCCGTCCGGCCCGCAGCCGCCCGGCCCACCCGGTGTCCCCGGTGCGGGTGGTCCGCACACGCCGCCGCCCCCGCCGGGCGCGGCCGGGCCGCCGTACCCGGGTGGACCCGGTGCCCCCAGCGCGCCGGGCGCCCCCGGTATGCCGCCGCCCGCCGGCGCTCCCGTTCAGGGGGTGGCGCCGCCTCCGGGCGCGCCCGCGCCGGGGATGGCGCCGCAGCCCGGCTATGCGTATCCGCCGCCGCCCCCCGGTCAGCCGACCGTGGGTCCGGGCTATATGGCGGTGCTGCGCTACCGCGCCCAGGACGGCTCGGAGCAGCAGCTGATCCGCCGTTCGGCGCCCGGGACCCCGCATCCGGAGTGGCAGATCCTGCATGAGCTGCGGACGATGAACGTCCCGCCGCAGCAGGTGCTGGAGCTCCACACCGAGTTGGAGTCCTGTGATCTGCCCGGCGGTTACTGCGCCCGGATGATCCGGGAGAGCTGGCCGCAGGTGCGGATCAGCCACACCGCTCCGTACGGACGCGATCACGCCACCCGGCAGCAGGGCGTACGGCATCTGCTGGAGCACCAGGGCGAGCTGCACCAGGTGGCGGACGGCCCGGCCCGTCCGGCGCCGAACCGGGTGCCGCTGCCGCATCCCAGCCAGGTGCAGCCGATCCCGCCGGTGCCGCCGGAGGGGCTGGCGCATGAGCTGGGCCAGTCGTTCGGGCCGCAGGGCATCGTCCGCTTCGACCAGCGCGCGGTGTCGCGGATGGGCGTTCCGGAGGTGGTGGCGCAGACGCTGGTGTGGGCGGGGCTGCCGCTGGACTTCGGTCCGTTCTTCTGGGCGCAGGCTCAGGCGGGCCGCCCGGTGCCGACGCTGGCGGAGCTGGCGGCGGAGCGCGGGGTGCAGCCCGCGCCGGACGCGGGTTCGTACCTGGTCATGGGCAATGACTTCGGCCGTCAGCTGTGTGTGCAGTACGGCACGGCGAACATCGTGGCGGTGCCGCTGGAGGCGACGCCCCAGCCGGCCGCGCCGCAGTTCGTGAACACCGGGCTGCCGGAGTTCGTGCGGTGCATGGCGCTGCTGGGCCGGATGTGGCGGCTGCGGTACGGGCTGACGCCGGACCAGGCGGGCCGCTGGACCGTGGACTTCCAGGCGCAGCTCGCGGGCCTGGACCCGGCGGCGCTGTCCACGCCGGACAACTGGTGGGCGGTGCTGCTGGAGCAGATGTGGGACGGCCTGCTGTAAGTCTGTTGTGAGCCCGTTGTGAGCCCGCCCGCGCGGCCCTGACCGCGTGCCACGGAACGCACCGCGCGACCGGAGAACGAATGGCGATCGAGGCGCCCGACCCCCGTGACGGGGGCGGGCGCCTCGTCGTTGTTGTCACCGGCGGCGCTCCCGGCCGCGGATATGGGCGGAGTGTCGCGTTATGGGGATGAGAGGCCATCTATAAAGATGTGCGCCGAAGCGCGTTGCATACCGGACAAAAGGGGTTCCAAGGATGGGCGCATCGGTGTCACGTCATGGCTTCACCATCGTCGGCGGACGGGGCCGTGGCTACCGTCCCGCGCAGGTCGACCGCTATGTGGCCGACCTGTCCGAAGCGCGGGACGCGGCGTGGGAGCGCGCCGCGCGCCTCACCGTGCTGGCCAATG